>NZ_CP149586.1:127500-4927500 GCF_037903935.1 Pseudomonas idahonensis
CGTCGAGCAGGTACGAAAGTAGGTCTTAGTGATCCGGTGGTTCTGTATGGAAGGGCCATCGCTCAACGGATAAAAGGTACTCCGGGGATAACAGGCTGATACCGCCCAAGAGTTCATATCGACGGCGGTGTTTGGCACCTCGATGTCGGCTCATCACATCCTGGGGCTGAAGCCGGTCCCAAGGGTATGGCTGTTCGCCATTTAAAGTGGTACGCGAGCTGGGTTTAGAACGTCGTGAGACAGTTCGGTCCCTATCTGCCGTGGACGTTTGAGATTTGAGAGGGGCTGCTCCTAGTACGAGAGGACCGGAGTGGACGAACCTCTGGTGTTCCGGTTGTCACGCCAGTGGCATTGCCGGGTAGCTATGTTCGGAAAAGATAACCGCTGAAAGCATCTAAGCGGGAAACTTGCCTCAAGATGAGATCTCACTGGGATCTTGAATCCCCTAAAGGGCCGTCGAAGACTACGACGTTGATAGGTTGGGTGTGTAAGCGCTGTGAGGCGTTGAGCTAACCAATACTAATTGCCCGTGAGGCTTGACCATATAACACCCAAGCAATTTGCTTAACAAGCGAGTTGCGGTGTGTGAAGACGCTACGAACCGAAAGTTTGCACAACACACAAATCTATTACATACCCATTCGCTGGCACGTTGCATGAGCAACGGACTGGCTACCGAATTTCTTGACGACCATAGAGCGTTGGAACCACCTGATCCCATCCCGAACTCAGAAGTGAAACGATGCATCGCCGATGGTAGTGTGGGGTTTCCCCATGTGAGAGTAGGTCATCGTCAAGATTAAATTCCGAAACCCCAATTGCGAAAGCAATTGGGGTTTTGTCTTTATGTAGAAGTTACTGATTTTGCTGATACGTTCGACTCTAGAGTCCAACGGATCGGCTACAGAATTTCTTGACGACCATAGAGCGTTGGAACCACCTGATCCCATCCCGAACTCAGAAGTGAAACGATGCATCGCCGATGGTAGTGTGGGGTTTCCCCATGTGAGAGTAGGTCATCGTCAAGATTAAATTCCAAAACCCCTGTTTGCTGACGCAGACAGGGGTTTTGTTTTTGCGCTCGATAAAGTCTGGGTAATCAAGTCACAAGGTCCTGCAGAGTACGCGTAGCTGTCTTGAACAGACGGCTATTACCAACGTTCGACTCTATCCTTAACGCCAGGCTCTACGCCGCTTGTCGCTCCTGCGGGCAATCAACTTACACCACCAGATATAAATGCCATCAGCCACAGCCCACAATTGTCGGGCAAGACCAGGGTTGTAATGGAACTCAAGCAGAAACGGCACCAGGTTCTCTCTGTAAGCCGCAGGCTCCCCTCAAAGCGCTTGAGCACTGACCGGATCTAGATGCTGTCGGTCATCTGAAAATACGCGGTGGACGCTCTGGAATGCCGTTCGGCGGGAATCTGCAAGTTCAGACAAGTAATTCAGATAAATCTCTAAGGGTTCGGGGATTCTTGCCGAAAGACTGATAAGACATGTGTGCACCAAAGTAGAGCGGCCGGAGAATGTCGCCTGCACTGTTACATGGAATGTTGCTATACGGACGCATCCCCACTTTCGGCATAAGAAGTCCCATGAAATGAATCTCAAGTTCAGCCATAAAATCCTTTTGGCCGCCTCCGGCGTAGTGGTTCTGGCTTTTGCGTTGTTCACTTTGTACAACGACTACTTGCAGCGAAACACTATCCGACAGAACCTCGAGTCCTCCATCCAGCAGGCCGGTGAGCTCACCTCCAGCAGCGTGCAGAACTGGATGAGCGGGCGAATCCTGGTGCTCGAGAACCTGGCGCAGAACGTTGCCCACCAAGGTCACAACGCAGACTTCCCGGGCCTGGTGGATCAGCCAGCCTTCACCTCGAACTTCCAGTTCACCTATGTCGGCCAGGCCAACGGCACCTTCACCCAGCGTCCTGATGCGAAGATGCCCGACGGCTACGATCCGCGTCAGCGGCCCTGGTACAAACAGGCCGTAACCGCCGATAAAACCATGCTGACCCCGCCCTACATGGCGGCTGTCGGCGGTCTGGTGGTCACCATCGCCATGCCGGTGAAGAAGCAGGGAGAATTACTCGGTGTGGTCGGTGGCGACCTGAGCCTGGAAACCCTGGTGAAGATCATCAACTCGGTGGACTTCGGCGGCCTGGGCCATGCCTTCCTGGTCAGCGCCGACGGTCAGGTGATCGTCAGCCCGGACAAAGACCAGGTGATGAAGAACCTCAAGGACATCTATCCCAGCGCCAATGTACGGATCGCCAGCGGCAACCAGGAAGTGGTCCTGAACAAACAGGAACGCATCCTTTCCTTCACCCCGGTGACCGGTCTGCCGAATGCCGAATGGTACATCGGTCTGTCCATCGACAAGGAAAAGGCCTACGCACCACTGAGCCAGTTCCGTACTTCTGCCTTGATCGCCATGTTTATCGCGGTGGCGGTGATTGCGGTATTGCTGACTCTGCTGATCCAGGTGCTGATGCGCCCGCTGATCACCATGGGCCGGGCGATGCAGGACATTGCCCAGGGCGAAGGCGACCTGACCCGGCGTCTGGTCGTGGAAAGCAAGGACGAGTTCGGCGAGTTGGGCAGTTCGTTCAACCAGTTCGTGGAACGGATTCACGCCTCGATTTCCGAAGTGTCCTCGGCTACTCGCCAGGTGCATGACTTGTCGCAACGGGTGATGGCATCGTCCAACGCGTCGATCATCGGTTCCGACGAGCAGAGCGCCCGCACCAACAGCGTGGCCGCAGCGATCAACGAACTGGGTGCTGCCACCCAGGAAATCGCCCGCAACGCCGCCGATGCCTCGCAACACGCCAGTGGCGCCAGCGAGCAGGCCGACGACGGTCGCCAAGTGGTGGAGCAGACCATCCAGGCGATGACCGAGCTGTCGCAGAAGATCAGCCTGTCCTGCACCCAGATCGAGACCCTGAATGCCAGCACCGACAACATCGGGCACATTCTTGATGTGATCAAGGGCATCTCCCAGCAGACCAATCTGTTGGCCCTCAACGCCGCCATCGAAGCGGCCCGTGCCGGTGAAGCCGGCCGTGGTTTCGCCGTGGTGGCCGATGAGGTGCGTAACCTGGCCCACCGTACCCAGGAGTCGGCGGAAGAGATCCACAAGATGATCACCTCCCTGCAGGTCGGGTCCCGCGAGGCGGTCTCGACCATGAATGCCAGCCAGGCGTCCAGCGAAGAGAGCGTCGAAGTGGCCAACCAGGCCGGTGCACGGTTGATCAGCGTGACTCAGCGGATCGGCGAGATCGATGGCATGAACCAGTCGGTGGCTGCGGCAACCGAGGAACAGACTGCGGTGGTGGAGACCCTCAACGTCGACATCAACCAGATCAACCTGCTGAACCAGCAGGGCGTTGCCAACCTCAACGAAACCCTGAAGGACTGTGATGCACTGTCGCAGCAGGCCAGCCGCCTGAAGCAACTGGTGGACAGCTTCAAGATCTGAGGCCATCAGGGACCGCCCCTAAAGCCCGCTCCTGCATCACAGCAGAGCGGGCTTTTTCATGGGCGGCGTTCAGGTCAGGTGTTCCCCCAGCAGCCCCAGGTGCGTGTTGATCACCTGCAACAGGCGCTGGCGCTGAGACTTGATGAAGAAATGGTTGCCGGCCACTTCAATCAGTTCGAATTCGCGCCCAGTGAACTCTCGCCAGTTGAGCATATGGTTGGCTGTCGCCAGCGGGTCCTCACTGCCATAGAAAGCCGTCAGCGGTATGTCGAGGCAGCCGCTGGAGGTGTCGTACCAGGTTTCGAAGAGTTTCAGGCCGTTGCGCAGCAAGCGTTCGTAGGATTGCAGGTCGTTTTGCCCCCGGGGCATCTCCAGGGGGCTGGCGCCGAGAGTCAGGATCGCTTCGCGGAATGCCGCGATGGGCAATGAGTGCAGCAAAGGCCGGCGGGGCAGGCTGTCAGGGCTGCGGCAGCCAGAGACGAACAGGTGGCGGGTCTGCAGTGGAAACCGCTCCTGGGCGTACTTGCAGGTTTCGTACGCCAACAGTGCCCCCAGGCCGTGGCCGAACAGCGCATGGGGCTTGTCGAGCCAGGGATTGAGGGCGGCGAACGTGTTTTCCAGCAGGCTCGGCCAGTTGTCACAGGGCGCTTCGTCGCGGCGTGGGCCGTGCCCCGGAAGGTTGATCACCACCAGCTCGATGTGATCGGCCAGGCTGTTGGACCACACCCGCAGTTGCTCCGCTGCCGCCCCGGCCTGGGGAAAGCAGATCAGGCGTATGCGGGTGGCGTGCCCTGAGTTGATCACCAGCGTCCATTGTCGGGTGTCGGTGTACACAGCTTTTCCTTAAGCAAGGTGGCCCGTGGGCGGGATCTCGTTGCGGACAAGAGGCCGTTGGAGGGGGACGTCCCAGTCCGCGAATGGTTTCTAACATAGTGGCTGGCGCGGCTGAATGCACGTGGCGACGGGTGAAATTCATGGGCTGTCGCCGGCAACGCAAATGCCACTTGAAGCTATTCTCTGAGTGTTGAATGCAGGCCCTTCCCTGGTGGCCGGTGATTGTAAGGTGCCATTGTTTTTTGTCGGGCCAGCCTTCACCATCAGCCGATTTACGACAGCTCCCATGGACTCATTGCATTGGCGGCACGTTTAGCTCTTTTTCGGACCTTGCGCTGGTTCTGCTCGGCACTGCTGCTGGCTGGCGCGCTGCTGGGCAGTCTGCACGCCGACTGGGATTTTTCCCTGATCAGCCGCCGTGCCACGGCGCTCTACGGTCCCCTGGGCGAAGGTCAGCAACGTATCGATGCCTGGCAGCACCTGCTGGCCACGCAGAAGCAGGTGCCCGAGCGCGAGCAGTTGAAAGTGGTCAACCTGTTCTTCAATAAGAACATGCGCTACATGGAAGATATCGATCTGTGGCGTCAGGTGGACTACTGGGAGACGCCGATCGAGGCGCTATGGAAGGGCGCTGGCGACTGCGAGGATTATGCGATTGCCAAGTACTTCAGCCTGCGGCGTCTCGGGGTGTCCAGTGACAAACTGCGCATCACCTACGTCAAGGCCTTGCGCCAGAACCGCGCGCACATGGTCCTGACCTACTATTCCACGGCGGATGCCATGCCGCTGGTGCTCGATAGCCTGGAGGACTCGATCCGCCCGGCCAGCGAGCGAACCGACCTGCTGCCGGTGTACTCCTTCAATGCCGAAGGGTTATGGCTGCCGGGCGCCAAAGGCAACAAGCGGGTCGGTGATACCAAGCGCCTGTCCCGTTGGCAGGACGTGTTGAAAAAAATGCAGGCCGAAGGTTTCCCGGTCGAGACGACTAACTAGGAGCACGAGCTCAGATGTCTTTGTTCAAACAACTGTTGATCGCAATCTGTGTGTTCCTGGTGGTCGCCTTCAGCGGCAGCTTCATGGTCAGCCTGGAAAGTTCACGCACCCAGTATGTCAATCAGCTGCGCTCCCATGCCCAGGACGCGGCCACGGCCCTGGCCTTGTCGCTGACACCGAATATCGATGATCCGGCGATGGTCGAACTGATGGTCAGTTCGATCTTCGACAGCGGCTACTACGCCAGCATCCGGGTGGTGGACCTGGCCACCGACAAGACCATCGTCGAGCGCAACGGCATCCCGGAAGTCAGCAATGTGCCCCAGTGGTTCGTCAAGCTCATCGGCCTTGAGCCTGCCGGCGGCGATGCTATCGTCAGTCGCGGCTGGGAGCAGGCCGCGCGGGTCGAGGTGCTCAGCCACCCGATGTTCGCCGTGGCCAAGCTTTGGCAGAGCGCCCTGGGCAGCCTGGGCTGGCTGTTGATCTGCGGTGCGGTGAGCGCGGTGCTCGGTGCCCTGTTGCTGCGGCGCCAGCTCAAGCCGCTGGACTACATGGTCCAGCAGTCCCATGCCATTGCCCGCCGCGAGTTCCTCAGCCTGCCGCAACTGCCCCGAACCCCGGAACTGCGCCGGGTAGTGCAGGCGATGAACCAGATGGTCGAGAAGCTCAAGGCGCTGTTCCAGGAGCAGGCCGAGCGCAGTGAAAAACTGCGCATCGAGTCGTATCAGGACAGCCTGACCGGGCTGGCCAACCGGCGTTATTTCGAAATGCAGCTGCATGCCCGGGTGAGCAACCCGGAGCAGGCCAGTTCCGGTTACCTGCTGCTGTTGCGGGTCAAGGACCTGGCTGGCCTGAACCAGCGTCTGGGGGGCCAGCGCACCGACCAACTGCTGCAAGCGGTGGGAGAGCAATTACTGCGCGAGTGCAACAAGTACCCCGAAACCCAGAACCTGGTGACCCGGGTCCGCGGTGGCGAATTCGCCGTACTGGCGCCCGGCCTGGTGCGTGAGGAAGCCATCCAGCTGGCCCAAAGCCTGGACAGCGCTCTGAGCAACCTGCATGCCACCGGCGCCACCGACGTTGCCGCAGTAGCCACCATCGGTCTGGCGGCCTTTGCTCACGGAGATTCGCCACAAGCGGTGCTCAGCCTCGGCGATCAGGCCCTGGCCCAGGCCGAAGCCCAGGGCGAGACCAACTGGGCCTGCCTGGATCAGGGGGGCGGCGCTCAAGTCGGTGATGATCACCATGCCTGGCACCGGCTGCTGGACCGGGCGCTGTCGGAGCAGCGCTTCAAGCTGTATTTCCAACCGGTGGTGGCGGCCCAGGACACCACGCTGGTGCTGCACTACAAGGTGTTGTCGCGGTTGCTGGACGAGCAGGGCCAGACCATCCCGGCCGGGCGCTTCCTGCCCTGGTTGGAGCGCTTTGGCTGGACGTCACGCCTGGATCTGCTGATGTTGGAACAGGTGTTGAAGCAGATGGTCGGACATGACCACTGCCTGGCGTTGAACCTGTCGGCAGCCACCCTGGAAGATCCTCAGGCCCTGAACCGGGTATTCGAGATTCTGCGCCAGCACTCTGACCTGGGGCCGCGCCTGACCCTGGAAATCGGTGAGGAACAGCTGCCTGAGCAGATTCAGCTGGAACAGTTGACCCGGCGCCTGCGGGAACTGGGCTTCTCCCTCAGCCTGCAACGCTTTGGCGGGCGCTTCAGCATGATCGGCAACCTGGCGCGCTTGGGCCTGGCCTATCTGAAGATTGACGGCAGCTACATCCGCGACATCGATCAGGAAAGTGACAAACGCCTGTTTATCGAAGCTATCCAGCGGGCTGCCCACAGCATCGACCTGCCGCTGATTGCCGAGCGGGTCGAGACCCAGGGCGAGCTGCAGGTGATTCGCGAGATGGGGCTGTATGGCGTGCAGGGGCAACTGTTCGGCGAGCCAGCACCTTGGGCTTGAACGTGCATCCGCCGGCAAGCCGGCTCCAGCAGGCGAGGGGCTTTCAGATCAAACCGGTTTCATCATCATTGATCAGCCGGCTGAGTCCACCCAGGGCCTCACGGGCCTGGGTGCGATCCATCAGCTTGGCCTGAGCCGCCGCCGGCAGGTCGGTGACGCGAATCACGCCCTTGCTGGTCAGGACCTGAATCAGGTCGTCCAGCACCCGGATCATTTCCAGGTCACTCTGCTTGAGCTGCTTGAGACTGACTTCCACCGCCTCGTTGGCGTACCAGGTCTGGATCTCGTGGTGATCGGCGGGCAGCGTCTCGGTAGCCTCGGCGTAAGCGGCGGCTTCCACGCGAATCAGCTGACCTTGCGCATCGCGTTGCACGTAGAACATGGCAAATCCCTCAGGCTTTTTTAGGCATCCGGCTGTCAGCAGCATAGGCCAGCGCAGCATTCAGAGCGCGAGTATGCGGTGCGCCGCGACAATCGTCACGGCGCAGGCTGTTGGCCAGGACCCGGCAACCACCCGCCAGGGGTGGCTGCCAGGAGCCGATCAGCTGTTGTTGTGATCGATCTTGATGGTCGGGTCGCTACCGGCGATCAACGAGTTGATGTTGGCATTGGACCAGTTGTTGCCTTCCAGCTTGATCGTCACGTCGGCGTTGGCCAGGCCCCCGGCGGCGTTGAGCTTGCCTTCGGAACTGACCTGCAGAGTCGAGACCCCGTCCACGGTAGTGATCTTGAGGAAGTTGTCGATGGTGCTGGCGCTCTCGCCCTGCAGCAGATCCCGCAGGTCGATACGGTCACCTTCACTGGCCTTGAAATCCTTGATCACATCGTTGCCAGTGTCGCCGGCCTTCCAGACGAAGGTATCGGCCCCCGAACCACCGATCAGGATGTCATTGCCCTGGCCGCCGATCAGGGTGTCTTTGCCGGTGCCCCCCAGCAGGATGTCATTACCCTTGCCGCCGTCCAGCGTGTCGTTGCCGCCCTGGCCGAAGAGAATGTCATTGCCGGCGCCGCCCAGCAGGGTGTCGTTGCCGTCATGGCTGCCAGACACATCGAACTCTGTGTAGTGCTCGGTGATGTACTGGTGCACGTTGCTGGTGGTGACCTTGCTCACATCGACCCCGTTCTGCTGGGCCACGTAGGCCTGCATGGCCTGGTAACCCTCGCCGGCGATGCCGTTGAAGCTCACCAGGTCGCCGAACAGGATGTCGTTGCCGTCGCCGCCGCTGACCTTGTCGGCCCCCGGCATGGTGGCCTCGGTGTGACCGATGATCGAATTGGCCAGGTCGTTCGGGTCGATGTTGGTCTGCGGCTTGCCATCGCTGTCGTATGGCTTGAGGTCGTTGAGGCTGACATCGTTGTTCAGGCCGATGGCTTCCACCTGGGACAGTTTGCTCAGCAGTACGAAGCCATCATTGGAGTTGCTGGTGGTGGCCGAGTTGGTGCTGCTACCGGTACCCGCCAGGTTCGACAGCTCATAGGTGCCGTCACCCTGGGCGTGCAGGGTGCCCAGGGTCTTGCTGCTCCAACCCCAGCCATTGGTGTAGGTCTGCAGAACCACCGAGCCGCTAGAGTTCACGGAGAGGTAGTGGGTGTTGTCGATGTAGCTGCTGAAGGTATCCCCCAGCTTGTAGTTGCTGGTGGTCACCACATCGTCGAGGCGCACGTTGCCGTACAGCGTCGGGTTGGTCTGCTCGCCGCTCTGGTAGTAGGTCGGCTTACCGTCGGTGATGAAGTAGGTCAGGTTGGTGGCATTGGTATTGCCGGTGGCCTGGCTGCTCTGGAAGAAGTTGGCCGTGGTCTTGAACACGTCTTCATAGTTGGTGCCGCCGCCAGAAGCCATCGAATCCAGCACGGCCTTGAGTTGGGCCAGGGCATTCGGGTCGTTGAGGTTCACCGCTACCGACTTGTTGACCTGGGAATCGAAGTCGGCCAGGAAGATGTTCACGGTACCCGAGCCAGCGCTGCCGATGCTGTTCTTCAGGGTATTGAACACCGAGGTCAGTGAGTTCTTGGCCGCGGTGATCGAGGCGCTGCTCATACTGCCCGAGGTGTCCACCATGAAGGCGATGTTGTAGTTGGTGCCCGGGACCACCGTCAGGCCGCCGATGTCGGCGACCACGATGTCGTTGCCGTCGGTACCGGTAACGGTATCGTCGTCGGCGGTGGCGACCACAGCGTTGTAGTTTGCCGGGTAGACCTTGACCGGGATCTGCGCCGAAGTGCTGGCAGAACCGCCCAGGGACTCGGTGGAGGTCGAGGTCACGTTGAGGTTGAAGGTGCCGTTGTAGTACGGCGGCGGGGTGACCGTCAGGTTGCCCAGGTTCCAGCCGGTGACGTTGGCTTCGCCGGAGGTCGCGGTGGCGGTGAAGGTATGCCCGGCGCCATCGCTGAGGACCGAGCCAGCCGGGATGCCGCTGATCTTCACGCTCAGGGTTTCCGAACCGTCGGTATCGGTCAGGCCGGTGCTGATCTTCGACAGATGCACGCTGCCGCCTTCGCCGCCTTCGTTGAGCTTGTAGCCGTCGTAGTAACCCTCGCCGTTGGTGCCGTGCAGGTCGGACACCGAAACCCCGGCGTTGGTCAGGTCGGTGACGCCGGTGTACAGCGGCACGCCGGCGTTGCTCAGGTCTACCGGGGCCCCGCCGTTGACCGAGAGGTTGACGTCGTAAGCGCCCAGGCCACTCTGGTTGTGGTGGTAGATATCAATGGTGTAGTAGCCGCTGGTGGTCGGGGTGAAAGTACCGTTGAGGTTACCGCCCGCGCCCCAGGTGGTGCTGGCCACATTCTTGCCGCCGATGGTCACCAGCAGGCTGTCGTCGCCGGTGCCGGAGAAGGTGTAGGCCTTGCCGGCTTCCAGGTAGATCAGGCCGGAGGTCTTCGACGCGGTGCCCGGAGTGATGTTGCCGTCGGACTGGACGTTGGTCGCCAGGCTGCTGCTGTTAGGCGTACCGGCAGCATCAATCACCGACTTCAGAGTGCTGGCGGACGCGCCACTGCCGTCGGTGCCCAGGCCGCTGAGGCCGGTCCAGACTTCCTTGAGCAGGCCCACCGAGTTGACGTTGTTGCCCGCCACGCTCAGGGTCGGGGCATCGGCCACTGGGGTGATGTCGACCGTGACCGTACCGGTGCTGCCCAGGGCCTGGCCATCGGTTGGCTGGAACTTGATCTGGGCGTAATCGGCCTGTTGGTTGCCTACGCCGCTGCCGCCGTAGCCATTGGTGCCGGATTCGTTGGCGTCCGGGGTGAAGCGCAGCTTGCCGGCGTCAATATCGGCCTTGCTGAAGGTCTGGTTGTTGGCCACGTCCTTCCAGGTCGAACCGTCCAGGTACTGCAGTTTGCCTTCACCCGGCAGTTGGGTGATTTTCACTCCAAGGTTGGCAGCCGGGCTGTCGACGTCGCTGACGCCGAAGTTGGACCAGGTCAGGGCCAGCGGGCTGTCTTCGCTGCCGGTCACGGCGCCGCCGGTGGCGGTTGGGGCGTCGTTTACCGCCACCACATTGACCGTGGTGGTGGCGACGTTGGAGTAGTTGCCGCCGTCGGTCACGGTCACGGTGATGGTCCGTGGCGTGGTGCTCGGGTCTTCACTGTTGTTGGTGAAGGTGATGTTCTTGATCTGTTGCATGTAGTCGGCCAGCGTCGCGTTGCCCGACAGGGTCAGGGTGATCGAGCCGTCCTTGCTGTTGGCATTGATGTTGATGCCGTTGACGCTGTTGCCCAGGTTCAGCGAGTCCCCCGGCTGACGGTTGGTCAGCACGATGGTGGCGCCGGTCAGCATCGTGCTGTCCGGGTCGGTGATGCTCAGGTCGGTGTCGGCGATCGACACGCCAGGGCCCGTGGTGCCTTCGGTGAAAGTGACCTTGTAGTCGGCACCGCTGGCGCCGCTGGAGTTGTTGGCGTCCAGGTCGATGACCGGTGGCGCATCGTTGTCGATGATCGAGGTGGTGACGCTGTTGTTACTGCCCACCACCAGGTTCTCGAAGTTACCGCCGCTGGCCGAATCGATCTTGACCGTGAAGTTCTCGGTGCCTTCAGTGATCTTGTTGTCAATGGTGGCGACGTTGAAGTTGGCGCTGCTGGCGCCGGCCGGAATCTTCACGGTGTACACGCCGCTGAAGTCCGAACCGTCAGTGGCGGTGCCGCTGTAGCTGATCTTCAGGGTGACTTCGGTCTGCGCCGGATGCGTCAGGCTCACGGTGTAGCTGGCGGTCTGGCCTTCAGTGACCGAAGTGCTGCCGGTGATGCCCACCGAAGTGGTATCCACGGTGTCGGTCACGTTGGTCACCGCTGGTGTGGTGTCCGGCACCAGCTTCTCGAAGTTGCCTCCGGTGGCGCTGGTGATCGAGGCATTGACCTTGCCGGCGTCGATATAGACGTCGTCAGTCGGCGCCGCAACGGTGACGGTGCCGGTGGTTTTGCCGGCGGCGATGTTGATCACCGCGCCGTTGCTCAGAGTGACGGTCACCGGAGTACCGGCTGCGTTGGTCAGGGTCGCGGTGTAGATGATCGAACCGCCTTCAGCCACGGTGCCAGTGGCGCTGAGGCTGACACTGGTGGTGTCGACGGAGTCGGTCACGGTGGTGCTGACCGGGGTCTTGTCGGCCACCAGGTTCTCGTAGTTGCCGCCGCTGACGTTGGTGATGGAGTTGGTCAGCGGAGTGTGGCCGACCAATACATCGTTAGGCGCGCTGATGCTCACCGAACCGGTGGTCTCGCCGACCGGGATGGTGATCTTCTCGCCATTGGCCAGGTTCACGGTGACGGGCGAACCGGTCACAGGAGCGCTAACGGTGGCGGTATAAGTGACGTTGCCGCCTTCGGCAGCCGAAGGCGTGGCCTTGAGCGTGACGGTGGAGTTGTCGATGGTGTCAGTCACATCGGTTACGGCTGGCGTGGTGTTTGGCACCAGCTTCTCGAAGTTGCCACCTTCGGCCTTGGTGATAGTGGCCTCAACCTTGCCAGCGTCCTTGTAAACGTCATCGGTTGGCGCCGCGACGGTGGCTGTGCCAGTGGTGGCGCCGGCAGCGATGGTGATTACTGCACCATTACTCAAGGTCACGGTAACCGGAGTGCCTGCAGCATTGCTCAGGGTCGCGGTGTAAACGATGGAGCCGCCCTCGGCCACAGTGCCGGTGGCACTGAGACTGACACTGGTGGTGTCGACGGTGTCGGTCACGGTGGTGCTGACCGGAGTCTTGTCGGCCACCAGGTTCTCGTAGTTGCCGCCGCTGACGTTGGTGATGGAGTTGGTCAGCGGAGTGTGGCCGACCAGTACATCGTTAGGCGCGCTGATGCTCACCGAACCGGTGGTCTCGCCGACCGGGATGGTGATCTTCTCGCCGTTGGCCAGGTTTACGGTGACGGGCGAACCGGTCACAGGAGCGCTAACGGTGGCGGTATAAGTGACGTTGCCGCCTTCGGCAGCCGAAGGCGTAGCCTTGAGCGTGACGGTGCTGTTGTCGATGGTGTCGGTAACGTCGGTCACCGCTGGTGTGGTGTTTGGCACCAGCTTCTCGAAGTTGCCACCTTCGGCCTTGGTGATAGTGGCTTCGACCTTGCCTGCATCCTTGTAAACGTCATCGGTTGGCGCCGCGACGGTGGCAGTGCCAGTGGTGGCGCCGGCAGCAATGGTGATCACCGCGCCGTTGCTCAGGGTCACGGTGACTGGAGTACCGGCCGCATTGCTCAGTGTTGCGGTGTAAACGATGGACCCTCCTTCGGCCACGGAGTCAGTAGCACTCAGGCTCAGTGTGGTGGTGTCTGGTGTATCAGTAACCGAGGTTTCAGCTGGTTTGTCGCTGATCTCCAACTTCTCGTAGTTACCGCCGTCAGCCTTGGTAATGGTGGTGCTCAGGGAGCTGCCGCCAGCCAGAGCATCATTTGGAGCGGTGAAGTTCACGGTGCCGGAGGATTCACCGACCGGAATGGTGATGGTCTGACCGTTGGACAGGGTCACCACGACCGGCGAACCGGTCACCGGAGCGGTAACCGACGCGGTGTAAACCACGGTTCCACCTTCGGCGACGCTCGGGGTCGCAGTCAGGCTGACAGTCGACGTATCGATAGTGTCAGTGACATCAGTCACAGCTGGCGCTGGGTTGGTGACCAGGTTCTCGAAGTTGCCGCCATCCGCTTTGGTGATGGTGACTTCAACCTTACCAGCGTCTTTGTAGACGTCATCGGCTGGGGCCGCGACAGTCGCGGTGCCAGTTGTGGTACCAGCGGCGATGGTGATCACCGCACCGTTGCTCAGGGTCACGGTGACCGGAGTACCAGCAGGGTTGGTCAGCGTAGCGGTGTAAACGATGGAGCCACCTTCTGCTACCGAGTCAGTAGCACTCAGGCTCAGAGTGGTGGTGTCTGGTGTATCAGTAACCGAGGTTTCAGCCGGCTTGTCGCTGACTTCCAGTTTTTCGTAGTTGCCACCGTCCGCTTTGGTGATGGTGGTGCTCAGAGAGCTACCGCCAGCCAGGGCGTCATTCGGCGCGGTGAAGTTCACCGAACCTTGGCTTTCGCCAACTGGGATGGTGATGGTCTGACCGTTGGACAGGGTCACTACTACTGGTGAGCCAGTCACTGGCGCGGTGACCGAAGCGGTGTACACCACAGTGCCGCCTTCGGCGACGCTTGGCGTAGCAGTCAGCGAAACGGTGCTGGTGTCGATGGTATCGGTGACATCAGTCACGGCAGGTGCTGGGTTGGTGACCAGGTTCTCGAAGTTACCGCCGTCGGCTTTGGTGATGGTGGCTTCGACTTTGCCGGCATCCTTGTAGACGTCGTCGGCAGGCGCCGCAACAGTGGCGGTGCCGGAAGTGGCGCCAGCGGCAATGGTGATCACCGCGCCATTGCTCAGGGTCACAGTGACCGGAGTACCAGCAGCGTTGGTCAGGGTCGCGGTGTAAACGATGGACCCGCCTTCGGCCACGGAGTCGGTGGCACTCAGGCTCAGAGTCGTGGTGTCTGGTGTATCAGTAACCGAGGTTTCAGCCGGTTTGTCGCTGACCTCCAGCTTCTCGTAGTTACCACCGTCGGCTTTGGTGATGGTGGTGCTCAGAGAACTACCGCCAGCCAGGGCATCGTTGGGTGCGGTGAAGTTCACCGTGGCGGAAGACTCGCCCACTGGAATAGTGATGGTCTGACCGTTGGACAGAGTCACCACAACCGGCGAGCCAGTCACCGGAGCAGTCACCGAAGCGGTGTACACCACAGTGCCGCCTTCAGCCACGCTTGGTGTAGCGGTCAGGCTGACGGTGGAAGTGTCGATGGTATCGGTGACGTCAGTCACGGCAGGTGCTGGATTGGTGACCAGGTTCTCGAAGTTACCGCCATCCGCTTTGGTGATGGTGACTTCAACCTTACCAGCGTCTTTGTAGACGTCATCGGCTGGGGCTGCGACGGTGGCCGTACCCGAAGTGGCGCCGGCAGCGATAGTGATTACGGCACCGTTGCTCAGAGTCACAGTAACCGGAGTACCGGCAGCATTGGTCAGCGTTGCGGTGTAAACGATGGACCCGCCTTCTGCTACCGAGTCAGTAGCACTCAGGCTCAGAGTCGTGGTGTCTGGCGTATCAGTAACCGAGGTTTCAGCCGGTTTATCGCTGATCTCCAGCTTCTCGTAGTTGCCACCGTTGGCTTTGGTGATGGTGGTGCTCAGAGAGCTACCGCCAGCCAGGGCGTCGTTGGGTGCGGTGAAGTTCACCGAACCTTGGCTTTCGCCAACTGGAATAGTGATGGTCTGACCGTTGGACAGAGTCACCACAACTGGCGAACCGGTCACTGGCGCAGACACAGACGCGGTGTAAACGACGATGCCGCCCTCGGCGACGCTCGGAGTCGCCGTCAGGGAAACGGTGCTGGTATCGATAGTGTCAGTTACATCGGTGACCGCAGGCGCTGGATTGGTGACCAGGTTCTCGAAGTTACCGCCGTCCGCTTTGGTGATGGTGGCTTCGACTTTGCCGGCGTCTTTGTAGACGTCATCGGCCGGCGCTGCGACGGTGGTGGTGCCGGAAGTGGCACCGGCAGCAATGGTGATCACCGCGCCGTTGCTCAGGGTCACAGTGACCGGAGTCCCTGCAGCGTTGGTCAGGGTCGCGGTGTAAACGATGGATCCGCCTTCTGCTACCGAGTCAGTAGCACTCAGGCTCAGAGTAGTGGTGTCCGGGGTATCGGTAACCGAGGTTTCAGCTGGCTTGTCGTTGATCTCCAGCTTCTCGTAGTTACCACCGTCGGCTTTGGTGATGGTGGTGCTCAGAGAGCTACCGCCCGCCAGGGCATCGTTCGGCGCGGTGAAGTTCACGGTGCCGGAGGATTCACCGACTGGAATAGTGATGGTCTGACCGTTGGACAAGGTCACCACAACCGGCGAGCCGGTCACTGGAGCGGAGACCGAAGCGGTGTACACCACAGTGCCGCCTTCAGCGACGCTTGGCGTAGCGGTCAGCGAAACGGTGCTGGTATCGATAGTGTCGGTGACATCGGTGACGGCTGGCGCTGGGTTGGTAACCAGGTTCTCGAAGTTGCCACCGTCTGCTTTGGTGATAGTGACTTCGACCTTACCGGCATCCTTGTAAACATCATCCGCAGGAGCGGCAACGGTTGCAGTCCCCGAAGTAGCGCCAGCGGCGATGGTGATGACGGCACCATTGGAGAGTGTGACCGTGACCGGAGTGCCAGCGGCGTTGGTCAGTGTTGCGGTGTAAACGATCGAGCCACCTTCGGCCACAGAATCGGTGGCCGTCAGGCTCAGGGTAGTGGTATCTGGCGTATCGGTAACCGAGGTTTCAGCAGGTTTATCGCTGATCTCCAGCTTCTCGTAGTTGCCGCCGTCAGCCTTGGTAATGGTGGTGCTCAGGGAGCTGCCGCCTGCCAGTGCGTCGTTGGGTGCGGTGAAGTTCACGGTGCCGGACGATTCGCCAACCGGAATAGTGATGGTCTGTCCGTTGGACAGAGTTACCACAACCGGCGAGCCGGTAACCGGAGCCGTAACCGAAGCGGTGTACACCACAGTGCCGCCTTCGGTGACGCTTGGTGTAGCGGTCAGGCTGACAGTCGACGTATCGATAGTGTCGGTGACATCGGTGACGGCTGGCGCTGGGTTGGTAACCAGGTTCTCGAAGTTGCCACCGTCTGCTTTGGTGATAGTGACTTCGACCTTACCGGCATCCTTGTAAACATCATCCGCAGGAGCGGCAACGGTTGCAGTCCCCGAAGTAGCGCCAGCGGCGATGGTGATGACGGCACCATTGGAGAGTGTGACCGTGACCGGAGTGCCAGCGGCGTTGGTCAGTGTTGCGGTGTAAACGATCGAGCCACCTTCGGCCACAGAATCGGTGGCCGTCAGGCTCAGGGTAGTGGTATCTGGCGTATCGGTAACCGAGGTTTCAGCAGGTTTATCGCTGATCTCCAGCTTCTCGTAGTTGCCGCCGTCAGCCTTGGTAATGGTGGTGCTCAGGGAGCTGCCGCCTGCCAGTGCGTCGTTGGGTGCGGTGAAGTTCACGGTGCCGGACGATTCGCCAACCGGAATAGTGATGGTCTGTCCGTTGGACAGAGTTACCACAACCGGCGAGCCGGTAACCGGAGCCGTAACCGAAGCGGTGTACACCACAGTGCCGCCTTCGGTGACGCTTGGTGTAGCGGTCAGGCTGACAGTCGACGTATCGATAGTGTCAGTGACATCAGTCACGGCAGGCGCTGGATTGGTGACCAGGTTTTCGAAGTTGCCACCGTCCGCTTTGGTGATGGTGGCTTCGACTTTGCCGGCGTCTTTGTAAACGTCGTCGGCTGGTGCTGCGACGGTGGCGGTGCCGGAAGTGGCACCGGCAGCAATGGTGATCACCGCGCCATTGCTCAAGGTTACGGTGACCGGCGTACCAGCCGCATTACTCAGTGTCGCGGTATAGACAATGGAGCCGCCTTCAGCCACGGAGTCGGTGGCCGAGAGGCTCAGCGTCGTGGTGTCCGGGGTATCAGTGACTGTAGTTTCAGCTGGCTTATCGCTGACCTCCAGCTTCTCGTAGTTACCACCGTCCGCTTTGGTGATGGTGGTGCTCAGAGAGCTACCGCCAGCCAGGGCATCGTTCGGCGCGGTGAAGTTCACCGTGGCGGAAGACTCGCCCACTGGAATAGTGATGGTCTGACCGTTGGACAGAGTCACCACAACCGGCGAGCCGGTAACCGGAGCCGTAACCGACGCGGTGTACACCACTGTGCCGCCTTCGGCGACGCTCGGAGTGGCAGTCAGGCTGACGGTGGAAGTGTCGATGGTGTCGGTGACATCAGTCACAGCCGGAGCTGGGTTGGTGACCAGGTTCTCGAAGTTGCCGCCGTCAGCTTTGGTGATGGTGGCTTCGACTTTGCCGGCATCCTTGTAAACATCGTCTGCAGGAGCGGCAACGGTGGCAGTCCCCGAAGTGGCGCCTGCCGCGATGGTGATGACGGCACCGTTGGAGAGTGTGACCGTGACCGGAGTGCCAGCGGCATTGGTCAGGGTCGCGGTGTAGACGATGGAGCCGCCTTCGGCCACCGAGTCGGTGGCGGTGAGGCTCAAAGTCGTTGTATCCGGGGTATCGGTCACGCTGGTCTCAGCCGGTTTATCGCTGATCTCCAGTTTTTCGTAGTTGCCGCCATCGGCCTTGGTGATGGTGGTGCTTAGGGAGCTGCCACCGGCCAGAGCGTCGTTGGGGGCGGTGAAATTGACAGAGGCCTGGCTTTCGCCGACCGGGATGGTGATGGTCTGGCCGTTGGACAGGGTCACTACAACTGGCGAACCGGTCACCGGCGCGGTGACCGAAGCGGTGTACACCACGGTGCCGCCTTCAGCGACGCTTGGCGTTGCAGTGAGGGACACGGTACTGGTGTCGATGGTGTCAGTGACGTCGGTTACTGCCGGAGCAGGGTTGGTCTCCAGGTTCTCGAAGTTGCCGCCGTCAGCTTTGGTGATGGTGGCTTCAACCTTGGCAGCGTCCTTGTACACGTCGTCGGCCGGGGCGGCGACGGTCGCGGTGCCGGAAGTGGCGCCAGCGGCGATGGTGATCACCGCGCCATTGCTCAGGGTCACGGTCACCGGAGTACCTGCCGCATTGCTCAGGGTCGCGGTGTAGACGATGGAGCCGCCTTCGGCCACCGAGTCGGTGGCACTCAGGCTCAGAGTAGTGGTGTCCGGAGTGTCGGTGACAGCGGTCTCGGCCGGCTTGTCATTGATCTCCAGTTTTTCGTAGTTGCCACCCTCGGTCTTGGTGATGGTGGTGCTCAGGGAGCTGCCGCCAGCCAAGGCATCATTGGGCGCCGTGAAGTTCACGGTGGCGGAAGACTCGCCCACCGGAATGGTAATGGTCTGGCCGTTGGACAGGGTCACTACAACCGGAGAGCCGGTCACCGGCGCCGAAACCGACGCGGTGTACACCACGGTGCCGCCTTCGGCGACGCTTGGGGTAGCGGTCAGGCTGATGGTCGAGGTGTCGATGGTGTCAGTGACATCGGTCACCGCTGGAGCCGGGTTGGTCTCCAGGTTCTCGAAGTTGCCGCCGTCAGCCTTGCTGATGGTGACTTCAACCTTGCCGGCGTCCTTATAGACGTCGTCGGCAGGCGCCGCGACAGTGGCGGTGCCAGTCGTGGCGCCAGCGGCGATGGTGATCACCGCGCCGTTGCTCAGGGTTACGGTCACCGGGGTGCCAGCGGCATTGGTCAGTGTGGCGGTGTAAACGATGGAACCGCCTTCGGCCACGGAGTCGGTGGCCGAGAGGCTCAGGGTGGTGGTGTCCGGGGTGTCGGTTACTGTGGTTTCAGCGGGCTTGTCGCTGATCTCCAGCTTCTCGAAGTTGCCGCCGTCAGCCTTGGTGATGGTGGTGCTCAGGGAGCTGCCGCCAGCCAGGGCATCGTTGGGTGCGGTGAAGTTCACGGTGGCGGACGATTCGCCCACCGGGATGGTAATGGTCTGTCCGTTGGACAGGGTCACTACAACTGGCGAGCCGGTCACCGGCGCCGACACAGACGCGGTGTACACCACGGTACCGCCTTCGGCTACGCTTGAAGTCGCCGTCAGGTTCACCGTCGAGGTATCGATGGTGTCGGTGACATCGGTGACGGCTGGCGCTGGGTTGGTTTCCAGGTTCTCGAAGTTGCCGCCGTCAGCTTTGGTGATGGTGACTTCGACCTTGCCGGCGTCTTTGTACACGTCGTCAGCCGGTGCGGCGACGGTGGCTGTACCCGAGGTAGCGCCAGCGGCGATGGTGATGACTGCACCGTTGGACAGGGTCACGGTGACCGGAGTGCCTGCAGCATTGGTCAGGGTAGCGGTGTAGACAATGGAGCCGCCCTCGGCCACGGAGTCGGTGGCCGACAGGCTCAGGGTGGTGGTGTCCGGCGTATCGGTAACACTGGTCTCAGCGGGTTTGTCGTTGATGTCCAGCTTTTCGTAGTTGCCACCGTCCGCTTTGGTGATGGTGGTACTCAGGGAGCTACCGCCAGCCAGGGCGTCATTCGGTGCAGTGAAGTTCGCGCTGCCGGAAGATTCGCCAACCGGAATGGTAATGGTCTGGCCGTTGGATAGGGTGACCACAACCGGCGAGCCGGTAACCGGAGCGGTGACCGATGCGGTATACACCACGGTGCCGCCTTCAGCGACGCTTGGCGTAGCAGTCAGTGAAACGGTACTGGTGTCGATGGTATCGGTGACATCAGTCACCGCTGGAGCTGGGTTGGTGACCAGGTTTTCGAAGTTGCCACCGTCCGTTTTGGTGATGGTGGCTTCGACTTTGCCGGCGTCTTTGTAGACGTCGTCGGCTGGCGCCGCAACAGTGGCGGTGCCAGTCGTGGCGCCAGCGGCGATGGTGATCACAGCACCGTTGCTCAGGGTCACGGTCACCGGAGTTCCGGCAGCGTTGGTCAGAGTGGCGGTGTAGACGATAGAGCCGCCCTCGGCCACAGACTCAGTGGCCGTCAGGCTCAGAGTCGTTGTATCCGGAGTATCGGTAACGCTGGTCTCAGCAGGTTTATCGCTGATTTCCAGTTTTTCGTAGTTACCGCCATCGGTCTTGGTGATGGTGGTGCTCAGAGAACTACCGCCAGCCAGGGCGTCATTCGGTGCAGTGAAGTTCACGCTGCCGGAGGACTCGCCCACTGGAATAGTGATGGTCTGACCGTTGGACAGGGTCACCACGACCGGCGAACCGGTCACCGGAGCGGTAACCGACGCGGTGTAAACCACGGTTCCACCTTCGGCGACGCTCGGGGTCGCGGTCAGGCTGACAGTCGACGTATCGATAGTGTCAGTGACATCAGTCACGGCTGGCGCTGGGTTGGTGACCAGGTTTTCGAAGTTGCCGCCATCCGCTTTGGTGATGGTGACTTCGACTTTGCCGGCATCCTTGTAGACGTCATCGGCCGGTGCCGCCACGGTGGCGGTGCCAGTTGTGGCGCCAGCGGCAATGGTGATCACCGCGCCGTTGCTCAGGGTCACGGTGACGGGAGTGCCAGCAGCATTGGTCAAGGTCGCGGTGTAAACAATCGAGCCGCCCTCAGCCACGGTATCGGTAGCGGTCACGCTAAGGGTGGTGGTATCCGGGGTATCGGTAACCGAGGTCTCAGCGGGCTTATCGCTGATTTCCAGCTTTTCGTAGTTACCACCGTCAGCTTTGGTGATGGTGGTGCTAAGGGAGCTGCCGCCTGCTAGTGCATCGTTTGGCGCGGTGACGTTCACGGTGCCAGAGGATTCGCCCACCGGAATGGTGATGGTCTGGCCATTGGACAGCGTTACTACGACCGGGGAGCCAGTTACTGGGGCGGTGACCGAAGCGGTGTACACCACGATGCCGCCTTCGGCGACGCTTGGGGTCGCGGTTAAGGAAACGGTGCTGGTATCGATAGTGTCAGTGACATCAGTCACGGCTGGAGCTGGGTTGGTGACCAAGTTTTCGAAGTTGCCGCCATCGGCTTTGGTGATGGTGACTTCGACTTTGCCGGCATCCTTGTAGACGTCATCGGCTGGAGCCGCCACGGTGGCGGTGCCAGTTGTGGCGCCTGCGGCAATGGTGATCACCGCGCCGTTGCTCAGGGTCACGGTGACTGGTGTGCCAGCAGCATTGGTCAGCGTGGCGGTGTAAACAATTGAGCCACCCTCAGCCACGGTATCGGTAGCGGTTACGCTAAGGGTGGTGGTATCCGGGGTATCGGTAACCGAGGTCTCAGCGGGCTTATCGCTGATTTCCAGCTTTTCGTAGTTACCACCGTCAGCTTTGGTGATGGTGGTGCTCAGAGAACTACCGCCAGCCAGGGCGTCATTCGGCGCGGTGACGTTCACGGTGCCAGAGGATTCGCCCACCGGAATGGTGATGGTCTGGCCATTGGACAGCGTTACTACGACCGGGGAGCCAGTTACTGGGGCGGTGACCGAAGCGGTGTACACCACGGTGCCGCCTTCGGCGACGCTTGGGGTCGCGGTTAACGAAACGGTGCTGGTATCGATAGTGTCAGTTACATCGGTGACCGCTGGCGCTGGGTTGGTAACCAGGTTCTCGAAGTTGCCGCCGTCGGCTTTGGTGATGGTGACTTCAACCTTGCCAGCGTCTTTGTACACGTCATCGGCTGGAGCCGCCACGGTGGCGGTGCCAGTTGTGGCGCCAGCGGCAATGGTGATCACCGCGCCATTGCTCAGGGTCACGGTGACGGGAGTGCCAGCAGCATTGGTCAAGGTCGCGGTGTAAACAATCGAGCCACCCTCAGCCACGGTATCGGTAGCGGTCACGCTAAGGGTGGTGGTATCCGGGGTATCGGTAACCGAGGTCTCAGCGGGCTTATCGCTGATTTCCAGCTTTTCGTAGTTACCACCGTCAGCTTTGGTGATGGTGGTGCTAAGGGAGCTGCCGCCTGCCAGTGCATCGTTTGGCGCGGTGACGTTCACGGTGCCAGAGGATTCGCCAACCGGAATAGTGATGGTCTGTCCGTTGGACAGAGTCACCACAACCGGCGAGCCGGTAACCGGAGCCGTAACCGAAGCGGTGTAAACCACGATGCCGCCTTCGGCGACGCTCGGGGTCGCGGTCAGGCTGACAGTCGACGTATCGATAGTGTCAGTGACATCAGTCACTGCCGGAGCCGGGTTGGTTTCCAGGTTCTCGAAGTTGCCGCCATCGGTCTTGGTGATGGTGACCTCGACCTTGCCGGCGTCCTTGTACACATCGTCGGCCGGGGCCGCGACGGTGGCGGTGCCGGTGGTGGCACCAGCAGCGATAGTGATGACAGCACCGTTGCTCAGGGTCACGGTGACCGGAGTCCCTGCAGCGTTGGTCAGCGTAGCGGTGTAAACGATGGATCCGCCTTCTGCTACCGAGTCAGTAGCACTCAGGCTCAGAGTAGTGGTGTCCGGGGTATCGGTAACCGAGGTTTCAGCTGGCTTGTCGTTGATCTCCAGCTTCTCGTAGTTACCACCGTCAGCTTTGGTGATGGTGGTGCTCAGAGAACTACCGCCTGCCAGGGCATCGTTCGGCGCGGTGAAGTTCACCGTGGCGGAAGACTCGCCCACTGGAATAGTGATGGTCTGGCCGTTGGACAGGGTGACCACGACCGGCGAACCGGTAACCGGAGCGGTGACCGACGCGGTGTAAACCACGGTTCCACCTTCGGCGACGCTCGGAGTGGCGGTCAGGCTGACGGTGGAAGTGTCGATGGTGTCAGTGACATCAGTCACGGCAGGCGCTGGGTTGGTGACCAGGTTTTCGAAGTTGCCGCCATCGGTCTTGGTGATGGTGACTTCGACCTTGCCCGCGTCCTTATAGACGTCATCAGCCGGTGCGGCCACGGTGGCGGTGCCAGTGGTGGCGCCAGCGGCGATGGTGATCACCGCACCGTTGCTCAGGGTCACGGTGACCGGAGTCCCAGCAGGATTGGTCAGTGTCGCGGTGTAGACGATGGAGCCGCCTTCGGCCACGGTGCCGGTGGCCGACAGGCTCAGGCCGGTATCGTCAATGGTGTCAGTGACTGTGGTCACGGCCTTGTCGGTGCTGGGCACCAGGCTCTCGAAGTTGCCGCCCTCGGCCTTGGTGATGCCGACCTCGATGGTGCTGCCGTTCTTGTAGACATCGTTGACCGGGGCTGCGACGTCGATCGAACCGCTGGACTTGCCCGCTTCGATGGTGATGACCGAACCGTTGGACAGGGTAATGGTCACCGGCGTTTGCGCCGGGTTGGTCAGGGTGGCGGTGTAGGTGATCTGTCCGCCTTCGGTGACGTTGGCATCGGCTGTCAGGGTGACGGTGGTGGTGTCGATAGTGTCGGTGATCTGGGTCACCGCCGGGGTTGGATTGACGGTCACCAGCAGGCCACCGCCGCCAGCGGTGCCGGTCACGCTCACGCTGATCTGGCCGGGGTCGATGTAGACGTTGTCTTGGGGCGCCAGAGGGACCTGCACGCTGCCAGTGGTTTGGCCCGCACTGATCACGATGACCGCACCATTGGACAGGGTGACGGTCAGGTCGGTCAGCGGTGCCTGGGTCAGAGTGGCGGTATACACCAGCACGCCACCGGCTTCGGTGATGGTCGGGGTGGCGCCCAGGGTCAGGGTCGCCGGACGCAGCGAATCACTGCCACTGCCGTTGCCATTGGCCAGGCCATTATTGTTGGTCAGCCCGCCAATGGTGTTGTCCTGGGCCGAAGTGGCCAGCCCCAGGCCGGCCGTCGGGAAGCCGATGGTCGGGTCCACCCGGCCAGCGGTTTCCTCAAGCTGGACGAAGCTATGGCCGCCCCCGGCGGCACCGCCCGTACCTGCTGCGGACGGGCCGGCAGCAGTGGCTTCCAGGTCGGTGGTCGGGTCGACACCCGCGGCAATGGCCTGCTGCAGTTCAGCCACCGATGGCGCGGCTTGCGCACTGGCCTGGGCCAGGTCGGTGCTGGAGTCCGGTGCGGCACCGCTCCATTGAGTGTCGCGGCCAAGGTCGAGGGTACGCCCGTCGGTCAACTCCAGGGTAACGGCACCTGCCGGGCCGGTATCCACCTGGTCACCCACGAACAGGCGGTCGCCTTCGATGAGTACGCGCCGGATTCCTTCCGGGGAAACTACGAAAACCTGACCGACAATGCTTTTGACGATGGCAACAACACTGCTCATTGGGGACTCTCCGGTGTACCGCTCAGTTGACATCCATGTACCGGCTTGGGCGCGGGCCGCAACTCAGTCTGGAGGTACATTGCTGTGTAATTGGGAACGGGTATTTGACAGTATAGTCGTCAATATTTTGGCTAGATTTTTTCGGGATTAACTTTATGCCAAACTATTGACCTTCTGGGTGCCATCCTAAACAATCGCCGAATTAATGTCACATTGATATTCGTGCAGTAACCTGACTTGAAGTGTGTGAATCAGTTCTTAGTTTGAACTTTCCGACGGACGGTCGTTGTGGTTGCAATCATTCGATGTGACGCCACGTTATGACGTGTTTCTGGACATGCTGTCCGAGGGAAATTCTTACCATGCGTTTTCACCTGTTCAAGGCCCTGCCGTTCGCCTTAGCTGCCAGTTTCGTGCAGGCACAAACACTCCCCGAAGCCATGCAGAAAGCACTGGATGTGCACCCGGAAATTCAAGCCGGGGTAAACAGCCGTCTAGCCGCCGACTATCAACTTAAAGCCGCCAAGGGTGGCTATTTGCCGCGTGTCGATATGCTCGCTGGCTACGGTCGCGAAGGGACCGATAACCCTAGTACTCGTGCAGGTACTGGCAGCAATCACTGGGAAACCCTGAACCGTAGCGAGTCAAGTTTACGTCTCCAACAGATGGTTTTTGACGGTTTTGCCACGTCCAGCGAAGTGGGGCGTCAACAAGCCACCGTCAACTCTCGGGCTTATTCCCTGCTGGGTACTTCCGAGCGCACCGCGCTGACCGTGGCCCAGGTGTACCTGGATGTGTTGACCCGTCGTCAATTCGTGCAACTGGCAGAAGACAATCTGCGTAATCACGAACGCATCTACGACCAGATCAAACTGCGCACCCAGCGTGGCGTGGGCAGTGGCGCCGACCTTGACCAGGCCGAAGCGCGCATGGCCCAGGCCCGCAACAACCTGATCACCGAGCAGACCAACCTGGCCGACGCCCAGACCAACTACCTGAGTGCGGTAGGGCAGATGCCGGATCAACTGGAACGCCCTGCCAGTTTTATGGCGATGCTGCCGGCCAACCTCGATGAGGCCCGCCGTCAGATGCTGGAAAACAGCCCGATCCTGCGCTCCGCCGAGTCCGATATTGTCGCTGCCGAGAAGCAGTACGACGCCGCCAAATCGGCGTTCTACCCACGTTTCGATGCTGAGCTGGGACGCACCGCCGACAACGACCTCGACGGTCAGAACGGCCACAACAATGAATGGCAGGCCATGCTGCGCATGCGCTTCAACCTGTTCGCCGGCGGCAGCAACAAGGCCGATCTGGAGTCCAAGGCCTACCAGTCCAACCAGGCGCTGGATATCCGCAACAACGCCCTGCGGGTACTGAACGAAGAACTGGGCCTGGCCTGGAACGCCTTGAACAATGCCAACGCCCAGGTGCCGATCGCCCAGCAATATGTTGATCGCAGCATGGCGGTGCGCACCGCCTACCAGAAGCAGTTCAGTCTGGGCGAACGTACCCTGCTGGACTTGCTCGACAGCGAAAACGAACTGTTCACCGCCTCCCGGCGTTTGGCCGAGATCCAGAACATTCAGTTATTTACTCAGTATCGAATCAAGGCGACCATGGGCGAGTTGCTCAAGAGCCAGGGAGTGGTCGCACCTATGGCTTCTGTCGTGCAGAACGATGCGAAGCCCAAGGTCCAGCTGCCTGGGATGAATTGAGCTACTTTCATCCTATTGCCAGCCAAGAGTGTCCAGCGTGGAACCAGAAGTCAGTCGTGTGCAACTCAGTCATGATCCGCGCGGCATGCATGACGACCCCCTGCTGGATGGGCTGCTGACCCTTTGCTTCCTGCATCAGAAGCCCGCCAGTGCGGCCATGCTGACCACGGGTCTGCCATTGCCGTCACAGCGCTTGAGCGCCGAGCTGCTGCCCCGTGCGGCGGCCCGGGCCGGGCTGCAGGGGCGCGTTTTACGTCGCAAGCTCGAGCAGATTCCGACCATCGCGATGCCCGCCCTGCTATTGCTCAAGGACGGCCGCAGCGCAGTGCTTCTGGGCTGGCAAGGTGAGGACCAGGCACGGCTGCTGCTCAGCGAAAGCGACGGCGGTGAAGTCTGCGTCAATCGCCAGCTACTGGCCGACGACTACAGCGGCCAGGTGTTCTTTGCCCAGCCCCAGCACAAGTTCGACGTCAATCACGGATCGCTGATTCCCCGGGCCCGCTCCTGGTTCCGCGACACCCTCAAGCGTTCGCGCTGGTTGTATGCCGACGCCATCGCCGCGAGCCTGCTGATCAACATCATCGCCATGGCCGCGCCGCTGTTCGTGATGAATGTCTACGACCGGGTAGTCCCCAACCAGACCACCTCGACCCTGTGGGTGCTGTCCATTGGCATCATGGGCGCCTACATTTTCGACCTGATCCTCAAGAGTCTGCGCAGCCTGTGCCTGGACCTGGCGGGGAAAAAGACCGACCTGATCATTTCCGCCACGCTGTTCGAGCGCATCGTCGGCATGGCCATGAAGTACCGCCCGGCTCGGGTCGGTAGCTTCGCCCAGAACATCCATGAGTTTCAGAGCCTGCGGGATTTTCTCGCGTCCCTGACCCTCACCAGTCTTATTGACCTGCCGTTCACCCTGCTGATCTTCCTGGTGATCGCCATCTTGGGCGGCCACCTGGTGTGGATTCCGGTGCTGGCGTTCCCCATCGCCCTGGGTATCGGCTACGCCTTGCAGAAGCCCCTGGTGGCGACCATGGAGAAAACCATGGCCCTGGGTGCCGAGCGTCAGTCGAGCCTGATCGAAACCCTGGCCGGGCTGGACGCGGTCAAGGTCAACAACGCCGAAAGCGAGCGTCAGTATCAATGGGAGCAGACCATTGGCACCCTCAGCCGCCTGGAACTGCGGGTAAAGATGCTCTCCAGCCTGGCGATGAACATCACCTTGCTGATCCAGCAACTGGCCGGGGTGATCATGATCATCTTCGGCGTGTACCAGATCATCGACGGCAACCTCAGCATGGGCGGGCTGATCGCTTGCTACATGCTCAGCGGCCGGGCCCTGAGCCCGCTGGCCTCGCTGTCCGGCTTGCTGACCCGCTACCAGCAGGCCCGCGTCACCATGACCTCGGTGGACCAGATGATGGAGCTGCCCCAGGAGCGCAATTTCGACGAGCGTCCCCTGAGCCGCAGCGTGCTGCAGGGCGCCATCGAATGCCGGCTGTTGAATTTCACCTACCCGGGGCAGCAGAACCCGGCGCTGAAGAACATCAATCTGGTGATCAAGCCAGGCGAGAAGGTCGGCATCATCGGCCGCAGCGGCTCGGGCAAAAGCTCCCTGGCCAAGCTGCTGGTAGGGCTTTACCAGCCCGATTCCGGTGCCTTGCTGGTGGACGGCGTGGACATCCGCCAGATCGATGTCAGCGAGTTGCGCCATAACATTGGCTACGTGCCTCAGGACATCCAGCTGCTGGCCGGCACCCTGCGGGACAACCTGACCTCCGGTGCCCGCTACGTTGAAGACGAGCTGGTGCTGCAAGCCGCCGAACTGGCGGGGGTTCACGAATTTGCCCGGCTGCACCCGCAAGGCTATGAACTGCAGGTGGGCGAGCGTGGACAGAACCTGTCCGGTGGCCAGCGTCAGAACGTCGCCCTGGCCCGTGCCCTGTTGCTCAACCCGCAGATCCTGTTGCTCGACGAGCCCACCAGCGCCATGGACAACACCGGTGAAGAACGCCTGAAGCAGCGCCTGGAGTCAGTGGTGCAGAACAAGACCGTGGTCCTGGTTACTCACCGGGCGTCGCTGTTGTCGCTGGTGGATCGGTTGTTGGTGGTGGACCGTGGACAGATCCTGGCCGATGGCCCGAAAGCGGTGGTGATGGAAGCGTTGAAGAAGGGGCAGATCAGTGTTGCTTAAGTCGGGATTCAAGGACTCGATCCGCCGCTATTTCAAAGGCACCGATTCTCTTCAGGGGCAGCCGCTGCCTGAGGTCAACAAGGCCCTGATCGAAGATGCGCCTCGGGTCATTCGCCTGACCATCTGGGGCATCATCGCGTTCTTCCTGTTCCTGGTGCTGTGGGCCAACTTCGCGGTCATCGACGAAGTGACCAAGGGCGAGGGCAAGGCCATTCCGTCGTCCAAGGTGCAGAAGATCCAGAACCTGGAAGGCGGCATTGTCTCCGAGCTGTACGTCAAGGAAGGCCAGGTGGTGGAGGCCGGAGCGCCGCTGATCCGCCTGGATGACACGCGCTTCCAGTCCAACGTCGGCGAGACCGAGACTGTGCGCCTGTCCATGTTGCTGCGGGTCGAGCGCCTGAGCGCCGAGGTCGATGACCGGGCGCTGAATTTCCCCGAGGACGTGCTCAAGGAAGTCCCCGGCCAGGCCGCCAGCGAAAAGTCCCTCTATGAAAGTCGTCGCCAGCAACTGCATGACGAAATTGGCGGCCTCCAGGAACAGCTGATCCAGAAGCAACAGGAGCTGCGCGAGTTCACCTCCAAGCAGGCTCAGTACCGTCAGCAGCTGGGTTTGCAACGCCAGGAAATTGCCATGTCCGAGCCTTTGGTGGCCCAGGGCGCGGTATCACCGGTGGAAGTGCTGCGGCTCAAGCGTGCCGAAGTGGAAACCCGCGGCCAGCTGGACGCCACCACCCTGGCGATTCCCCGTGCCGAATCGGCGATCAAGGAAGTGCAGCGCAAGATCGATGAAACCCGCGGCAAGTTCCGCAGCGAGGCCCTGACCCAGCTCAACGAGGCGCGCACCGAACTGAACAAGGCCAGCGCCACCGGCAAGGCCCTGGAAGACCGGGTCAGCCGGACCCTGGTCACCTCGCCGGTGCGCGGTATCGTCAAGCAACTGATGGTCAACACCATCGGTGGCGTGATCCAGCCGGGCAGCGACATGGTGGAGATCGTGCCCCTGGACGACACCCTGTTGGTGGAAGCCAAGATCCGTCCCCAGGACATCGCGTTCCTGCACCCGGGGCAGGAAGCGATCGTCAAGTTCAGCGCCTATGACTACACCATCTACGGCGGCCTCAAGGCCCGCCTGGAGCAGATCGGTGCCGACACCATCACCGACGAAGACAAGAAAACCACCTATTACATGATCAAGCTGCGTACCGACCGCAGCCACCTGGGCACCGATGAAAAACCGCTGCTGATCATCCCCGGGATGGTCGCCTCGGTGGACATCATCACTGGCAAGAAGAGCATCCTCAGCTACCTGCTCAAGCCGATCATCCGCGCCCGCGCTGAAGCCCTGCACGAGCGCTGATCCGTGAAAAAAACGACCTTGCCAGCCTTGTAGGAGCTGGCTGCCAGCGAAGGGGCCCGTGAGAGCGCCTTCGCCGGCAAGCCGGCTCCTACAGTTCGTCTCATCGAGCCGTCGACAGCGCAGCGGCCCCAGGTATCGCGTCGCTCGAATCAACATATCGTTATTCGCTAACGGTATTTAAATTCGCTTTCTTATATCTATAAAGTCGACTCCCTGCGTACCTGCCGACCAATCGGCGCGCCGCACGAAATGAACCCACACGGGATCTCCGTGAGTTTCTGATCGACGCGCGCGCCCTGGGCGCGCCTGCGCGGGAGTTTTAAGTCATGTCTGCATCAGCCAGTGCCGCGCCTATCGCTGCACAAGCCTTCGAAATCCGTCCCTTCAGCGGCGCCGTGGGCGCCGAGATTATCGGCCTGGACCTGTCCCGGCCGGTCAATGACCAGGACTTCGCCCGCATCCACCGCGCCCATCTGGATCACCACGTGGTGGTGTTCCGCGACCAGCGCATCAGCCCCCAACAACAGATCGCCTTCAGCCGCCGCTTCGGCGTGCTGCAGATCCATGTGCTCAAGCAGTTCCTGCTGGCCGGGCACCCGGAAATCCTCATCGTTTCCAACATCATCGAGAACGGCCAGTCCATTGGCTTGGGGGATGCCGGCAAGTTCTGGCACTCGGACCTGTCCTACAAGGAACTGCCGAGCCTGGGCTCGATGCTGCACGCCCAGGAATTGCCGGCCGAAGGTGGCGACACCCTGTTCGCCGACATGCACAAAGCCTGGGACACCCTGCCGGAGGCCCTGCGCAAGGCGGTGCAGGGCCGCAGCGCCGCCCACTCCTACACGGCCCGCTACAGCGAGACCAAGTTCGAGGGCAACTGGCGCCCGACCCTGACCCCGGAGCAACTGGCCCAGGTTGCCGAGGTGGTGCACCCCATCGTCCGCACCCACCCGGAAAGCGGCCGCAAGGCCTTGTTCGTCAGCGAGGGGTTCACCACCCGCATCGTCGGCCTGCCGGAAGACGAAAGCGCCCAATTGCTGGCCGAGCTGTACGCCCACAGCGTGCTGCCGGACAACGTCTACCGCCACCAATGGCAGCCCCACGACCTGGTGTTCTGGGACAACCGCTCGCTGATCCACCTGGCCGCCGGTTGCCCGAGTCACCTGCGCCGCAAGCTGTATCGCACCACCATCCAGGGCGACGCCCCTTACTGATCGGCCGGCACGGCAGGAGAATCATCATGTCCTTATCCATTCCCTTCATTCCCCGCCTCGGCAAGCTGGCCACGGCCATCGGCCTGGGTTTCAGTCTGCTGGCCGGCAGCCTGGTGGCGCCCGCCGCCGCCCAGGCCGAAGGCCAGATCCGCATCGCCGAACAGTTCGGCATCGTCTACCTGTTGCTCAACGTGGTGCGTGACCAGAACCTGATCGAAAAGCACGGCAAGCAAGAGGGCATCGACATCAAGGTCGACTGGACCCAGCTGTCCGGCGGCGCAGCGGTCAACGACGCGTTGCTGTCGGGCTCCATCGACATTGCCGGAGCCGGCGTCGGCCCGCTGTTGACCATCTGGGACCGCACCCACGGCCGGCAGAACGTCAAGGCCGTGGCGTCCCTGGGCAACTTCCCTTACTACCTGGTGAGCAACAATCCCCAGGTCAAGACCATCGCCGACTTCACCGAGAAGGACCGCATCGCGGTGCCGGCGGTGGGCGTCTCGGTGCAGTCGCGCTTCCTGCAATACGCCGCGGCCAAGCAATGGGGCGACCAGGAATTCAATCGCCTGGATAAGTACACCATCGCCGTGCCGCACCCGGACGCCACCGCCGCGCTGATTGCCGGCGGCACCGAGCTGACCGGGCACTTCTCCAACCCGCCGTTCCAGGATCAGGCCCTGGAGAACCCCAATGTGCACGTGGTGCTCAACACCTACGACCTGCTGGGCCCGAACTCGCCAACGGTGCTGTTCGCCACCGAAAAATTCCGCAACGACAACCCGAAAACCTACAAGGCCTTCGTCGAAGCCCTGGCTGAAGCTGCCGAGTTCGCCCAGAACGACAAGGGCGCGGCCGCCGACACTTACATTCGTGTGACCAAGGCCAAGATCGACCGCGCCGCGCTGCTGAAGATCATCGACAACCCGCAGTTCGAATTCAGCGTGACGCCGAAAAACACCTACCCGCTGGCGGAGTTCCTGCACCGGGTCGGCGCCATCAAGAACAAGCCGCAGTCGTGGAAGGACTACTTCTTCCAGGATGCCAAACCGCTGCAAGGGAGCTGATGGCCATGAACGCCCCCTTGCCAGGCCACACGGCCAGCAACCTCACCGCCATCGCCGAGACGCTGTTGGCGGTGGATCAAGTCAGCCTGGAATACCGCACCCCGCAGCGCGTGGTGCGGGCCACCCACCGGGTGAGTTTCGAAGTTGATCCAGCCGATCGTTTTGTCCTGCTGGGGCCTTCGGGCTGCGGCAAGTCGACCCTGCTCAAGGCGGTGGCCGGGTTCATCCAGCCTTGCGAGGGCGAGATTCGCCTGCAGGGGCGGCGAGTCAGTCAGCCTGGGCCGGATCGCATCGTGGTGTTCCAGGAGTTCGACCAGCTACCGCCCTGGAAAACCGTGAAGCAGAACGTGATGTTTCCCTTGCTGGCGTCGAAAACCCTCGGCCGCCGCGAGGCCGAAGAGCGCGCCCTGCACTATCTGGCCAAGGTCGGCCTGGCGGCTTTCGCCGATGCCTATCCACACACCTTGTCCGGTGGCATGAAGGCTCGGGTGGCGATTGCCCGGGCCTTGGCCATGCAGCCGAAGATCCTGCTGATGGACGAGCCCTTCGCGGCCCTCGACGCCCTGACCCGGCGCAAGATGCAGGAGGAGTTGCTGCTGCTCTGGGAGGAAGTGCGCTTCACCTTGCTGTTCGTCACTCACTCCATCGAGGAGGCGCTGGTGGTGGGCAATCGCATCCTTTTGCTGTCGCCGCATCCGGGGCGGGTGCGGGCGGAAGTCCACAGCCACCAGTACGACCTGCAAAGCCTGGGCGGCGTAGCTTTTCAGCAGACGGCGCAGCGTATTCATCGCTTGCTGTTCGATGAAGGCCAGGGGCCTGACACCGAAACCCAGCTGGATTTCGCCGATATCCGTATCGCCTATTGAGCCGTCAGGCCACCGTTGAACGAGGAACGCCCGATGAGCCAGTCATCCCCCGTGCGCGAAGAATACGAAGTTGTCCTGCAACCCTTGCTGCAAGTCCCGCTGGAACGAGAGCTGCCCCTGGGCCAGCGACTCTGGCAACAGGGCTGGCTGCGCAAGGGCCTGATCCTGATCCTTTTGGCGCTGCTGTGGGAAGCCGTGGCCCGCTACCAGAACAATGACCTGCTGCTGCCCAGCTTTGTGCAGACCGCCAGCGCTCTTTACCAGGGCCTGCTCAGCGGCGAATTGCTGGGCAAGGTGGGCATCTCCCTGGTGGTGCTGCTCAAGGGCTACCTGATCGGTATCGTCCTGGCGTTCGCCCTGACCACCTTGGCGGTCTCGACCCAGTTTGGCCGTGACCTGCTGAGTAGCTTGACCTCGATGTTCAACCCGTTGCCGGCCATTGCCCTGCTGCCTCTGGCGCTGCTGTGGTTCGGCCTGGGGCAGAACAGCCTGATTTTCGTGCTGGTGCATTCGGTGCTCTGGGCCCTGGCCCTGAACACTTACGCCGGGTTTCTCGGCGTCTCGGAAACCCTGCGCATGGCCGGGCGCAACTACGGCCTCAAGGGCCTGCGCCTGGTGCTGTTCATCCTGATCCCGGCGGCGCTGCCGTCGATCCTGGCCGGGCTGAAGATCGGCTGGGCCTTCGCCTGGCGCACCCTGATCGCTGCTGAGTTGGTGTTCGGCGCCACCAGCGGCAAGGGCGGCCTGGGCTGGTACATCTTCCAGAACCGCAACGAGCTGTACACCGACAAGGTCTTTGCCGGGCTGGCGGTGGTGATCCTCATCGGCCTGTTGGTGGAGAACCTGATCTTCGACACTCTGGAGCGCATCACGGTGAAACGTTGGGGCATGCAACGCTGAGCTACCTCGTCCGCAGCCCCTCCGACTGTAGGAGCTGGCTTGCCAGCGAAGGCGTCCTCAAGGGCGATGCAAGGTTTGAAGGCCCATTCGCCGGCAAGCCGGCTGCTACGCGGGCAGTGGGTTCGCGGGTAAGGATTGATCTCTCTCATTTTCCTCGGCGCCAAGCCTGCTAGCATTGCGTCTGGATCATCCCTGATCAGTCATGAGTGCTCAGCATGCAACTCCCGGATATGAACCTTCTGGTCGCCCTCGATGCCCTGCTGGACGAGGGCAGCGTAGTCGGCGCCGCACGACGCATGAACCTCAGCCCAGCGGCGATGAGCCGGACCCTGACGCGGATTCGCGAAGCCCTGGGCGACCCGGTGCTGGTGCGTGCCGGGCGTGGCCTGGTGCCCACCCCCAAGGCCCTGGAGCTGCGCAGCCAGGTGCGTGATCTGGTGGAGCAGGCGGCGCTGCTGTTTCGCTCGGCGGACCAGGTCGACCTGTTGTCGTTGCGGCGGCGCTTCAATGTACGCGCCAACGACTTTTTCGTCGGCGTCTATGGCGGTCGCCTCATCGACACCCTGGAGCGTCAGGCGCCTTTGTGCGAGCTGCGCTTTGTGCCGGAAGGCGATGGCGATGACGAGGCCCTGCGGGAGGGGCGGATCGACCTGCGGATCAGCAACACCCGGCCCCTGACCCCGGAAGTGAAGGTGCAGAACCTGTTCACCACGGCCTTTGTCGGCCTGGTGCGTGAAGGCCATCCATTGTTGGACGAAGACATTACCGCCGAGCGTTTTGCCGCGTTTCCCCATATCAGCATGTCGCGTCGAGGCATTGCCCGTGGACCGATCGATACGGCGCTGGCGGAGCTGGGCCTGGAGCGTCGAGTGCCGCTGATTGCCCCGGGCTTTCACGCCGCCATGTTCATGCTGCCGGATTCGGACCTGATCCTGCCGGTGCCCCAGGAAACATTGCTCAGCGTCTCGCGCCTGGGCCTGCGCCTGCGCTCCTTTGTCCTGCCGATTTCCCTGCCGACCCTGGTCCTGACCCAGGCCTGGCACCCGCGCTACGACAAGGACCCGGCGCACAAATGGTTCCGCGAAACCCTGCGCAGCTCCTGCCAGGCCACCTGGCAAGAAGCCCAGCCGGCCTCTTCGTAGGAGCCGGCTTGCCGGCGAAAGCGATCTTGATGGCCTCTTCGCTGGCAAGCCAGCTCCTACGGTCAATAGGGTTAATTGTTGCGTTTGGTGCACTTATAAAGTGTCGATAAGTCAGTTTTCGTCAGTGCTGGCTGTTCATAAACTGCTCTGGTTTTCTTGTCTGGAGCAGTATTTCCATGAGTTCTCTCGCTGTCGCTGCGCCCGCTTCGGTTGAAGCCGCCAGCAAGCCGGCAGCCATTGCCCCACCGGTCTTCGGACCGCGAATCATCATCGGCCTGGTGGGTGTGCTGCTGGTGGTGCTGGTTTCCGGTCTCAACGACATGGTGACCAAGATCGCCCTGGCGGATATCCGCGGCGCGTTGTTCATCGGATTCGACGAAGGCACCTGGCTGGTGGCGTGCTACTCCGCCACCTCGGTGGCGGCCATGGCTTTCGCGCCCTGGTGCTCGGTGACCTTTTCCCTGCGGCGTTTCACCCTCTGCGCCATTGCGCTGTTCACCCTGCTGGCGGTGCTGTGCCCCTTCGCCCCCAACTACCAGAGCCTGTTGCTGCTGCGCACTCTGCAAGGCCTGGCCGGAGGCGCGCTGCCGCCGATGCTGATGACCGTGGCCCTGCGGTTCCTGCCGGCCAACGTCAAGCTCTACGGCTTGGCCGGCTATGCCCTGACCGCCACCTTCGGCCCGAGCCTGGGCACGCCCCTGGCGGCACTGTGGACCGAGTACGTGGGCTGGCGCTGGGCCTTCTGGCAGGTGGTGGCGCCCTGTCTGCTGGCCATGGCGGCGGTGGCTTACGGCCTGCCTCAGGACCCGTTGCGTCTGGAGCGTTGCAAGCAGTTCAACTGGCGTGGGCTGCTGTTGGGCTTCCCGGCGATCTGCATGCTGGTGATCGGCATCCTTCAGGGCAATCGCCTGGACTGGTTCGAGTCGCCGCTGATCAGTGTGCTGCTGGTCGGCGGGCTGGTGTTGCTGGTGCTGTTCATGATCAACGAATGGTCGCAGCCGATTCCCTTCTTCAAGCTGCAGATGCTCGGCATCCGCAACCTGTCCTTCGCCCTGCTGACCCTGGCCGGGGTGCTGGTGGTATTGACCGCAGTGATCATCATCCCGTCGGCCTACCTGGCTCAGGTCCAGGGCTATCGACCGTTGCAGACCGCCCCGGTGATGCTGGTGATGGCCTTGCCGCAACTGCTGGCCCTGCCCCTGGTGGCGGCCCTGTGCAACCTGCGCTGGGTCGACTGCCGCTGGGTGCTGGGGATCGGCCTGGGCATGCTGGTGCTGTCTTGCCTGGGGGGCACGCACCTGACCTCGGCCTGGATTCGTGACGATTTCTATGGGCTGCAATTGCTGCAGGTCTTCGGCCAGCCGATGGCGGTGATGCCGTTGCTGATGCTGTCCACCGGCTGCATCACGCCGGTGGAGGGGCCCTTTGCTTCGGCCTGGTTCAACACCGTGAAAGGCCTGGCGGCGGTGGTCGCCACCGGGGTGCTGGATGTGCTCACCACCCACCGTTTGCATTTCCACTCGACGATGTTGGTGGACCGCCTGGGCAATTCGCCCCTGGTGGACGACCGGGTGCCCGGGCTGGCCCAGCGCCTGCACCAGCAAGCCTTGGTGCTGACCTCCGCCGATCTGTATTTCTGCATGGCAGGGGTGGCCGCTGCGCTGATCCTGCTGATTTTCTGGCTGCCGACGCGGATCTATCCACCGCGGGCGCCCACTTGAACGAGAAGGTTTTTATGACGATCCAGAGCAAAGACAAAATCGCCGTCGCCGTGGCGACGGTAGCGGCCCTTGGCGTGCTGGCCTACCTGGTGATGCCGGGCCTGTTCGGCCGCTCCAGCGAGCAGAGCACCAACGACGCCTTCATCGCCGCCGACTACACCCTGGTGGCGCCGCGGGTGGCCGGGTTCATCAAGGAAGTGCTGGTGGAGGACAACCAGCAGGTCAAGGCCGGGCAACTGCTGGCGCTGATCGATGACCGTGACCTGCGGGCCGCGGCCCAGGCGGCGGATGCCGAAACCCTGGTGGCCCAGGCCCAGTTGCAGAACGCCCGGGCCACCCTGGACCGGCAGAGTTCGGTGATTGCCCAGGCCCGGGCGGCCTTGAGCGCGGCCCAGGCCGAGCGTGCCTTTGCCGAGCATGAGCTGAACCGCTACAACCACCTGGCCGGGGTCGGCGCCGGTACGGTGCAGAACGCCCAGCAAGCCAGGACCCGCATCGACCAGGCCAGTGCCCGCGTGGCCACCGCCACCGCGGCCCTGGCGGCGGAACGCAAGCAGGTGGAAATCCTCACCGCCCAGCGCGACGCCGCCGAAGGCAGCCTGAAGCGGGCCCAGGCAGCCCTGGAAATGGCCAGCTACGAGCTGTCCTACACGCGCATCGTCGCCCCGGTGGACGGCATGGTCGGCGAGCGCGCGGTACGGGTTGGCGCCTATGTCACTCCCGGCAGCAAGATCCTCGCCGTGGTGCCCTTGCAGCAGGCCTATGTGCTGGCCAACTTCCAGGAAACCCAGCTCACCGCCATGCACGCCGGGCAGGCGGTCGAAGTCCGGGTCGACAGCCTGGGCGGCGAAACCCTGCATGGCCGCGTCGAGAGTCTGGCCCCGGCCACCGGCGTGACCTTCGCCGCAGTCAAGCCGGACAACGCCACCGGCAACTTCACCAAGGTGGTGCAGCGCATTCCGGTGAAGATTCTCCTGGACCCCAACCAGCCCATGGCCGAGCGCCTGCGGGTCGGCATGTCGGTGGAAGCCAGCGTGGACACCCACAGCTCCACCACCCGTGCCCGCGAGGTGACCCAGCGATGAGTATCGAGCGGCAGATCCAAGAGAGTTCGTTGCCAAGGCACCTTTCGTGGCGCCCTGCATTGCTGGTGCTGAGCCTGCTGGCGCTGGGCGCCTGCAGCGTCGGCCCGGATTTCCAGCGGCCCCAGGCGACTCAGGTCCAGGCCTGGTCGGCCCCTGCACAGGCCGCCGCCAGCCAGGCGGTGGACAGTGCCATGCAGGAGCGCTGGTGGGAGGTGTTCAACGATCCGCAACTGTCGGCCCTGAGTCGCCGCGCCCTGAGCGACAACCTCGACCTGCAACTGGCCAGCAGTCGCTTGCAGCAAAGCCGCGCGGCACGCCTGGTGATCACCGCCGAGCGCTACCCAAGCACGGCGGCCAATGGCGGCTACGGGCGCAAGCGCAACAGTGGCGAAGGCTTGAGCGACCCCTCGGGGAACAACGGCAAGTCAGCCTTCAATCTCTGGGAAGCGGGTTTTTCCGCCGCCTGGGAGTTGGATCTGTGGGGCCGGGTCCGGCGCGAGACCGAGGCCGCCGACGCGACCCTGGAAGTGGCGGAGAACGACCGGCGCGGGGTGCTGCTGTCGGTGCTGGCGGAGGTCGCTCAGGACTACATCCAACTGCGTGGCGTGCAGAGCACCCGAGCCGTTACCGAGCAGAACCTCGAGGTTGCCCGGCGCAGTCTGAAACTCTCGCAACTGCGCCTGGCCGATGGCGTGGCCACTGACCTGGATGTGGCCGAAGCGGCGGCCCAGGTTGCGACCATCGAGGCCCGGCTGCCGGAGTTGCAGCAGCGTCAGGCGCAGTTGATCAACGCCCTGAGCCTGCTGCTGGGCGAGCCGCCCCAGGCCCTGCACCAGGTGTTGGCCAGTGACGCGCCGGTGCCCCAACCCCCGAGCCAAGTGGCCATCGGCCTGCCGTCGCAGTTGGCCGAACGCCGCCCCGATATCCGCCAGGCCGAGGCACGGCTGCATGCCGCGACGGCCAGCATCGGCGTGGCCAAGGGGGATTTCTATCCGCGCATTACCTTGTCCGGCAACTTCGGTTCCCAGGCCCTGCAATTGGCAGATTTTGGTTCCTGGAGCTCCCGCCAGTTCGGCATCGGCCCGCAGTTCAGCCTGCCGCTGTTCGACGGTGGTCGTTTGCGCGGCATGCTCCAGTTGCGCGAGGCCCAGCAGCAGGAAGCGGCCCTGGCCTATCAGCAGACTGTGCTGCGGGCCTGGCACGAAATCGACGACCAGTTGACCCGCTACAACGCCAGCCAGCTGCGCCGCGACAGCCTGGCCGAAGCGGTGCGGCAAAATCAGATCGCCTTGCGTACCGCGCAGCAGCAATACGTCGAAGGAGTGGTGGATTTCGTCAACGTCCTGACCGTGCAGGGCGCCTTGCTGGCCACCCAGGAGCAACTGGTGGAAAGCTCAGCGGGGGTGTCCCTGTCCATGGTCGGTTTGTACAAGGCGCTGGGGGGAGGCTGGGAGTCGGTGTATCCGCTGCACGCCGCCAGTCAGGGGCACTGAAAGCCTTTTTGCCTGGATTGAGAAAAAAGTGTAATGATAATTGCTCTCAATCATGTGTGCAGTTTCATTCATGGAAGCAACCACTGACGGTAACGCCCAGCTCCATCGTCTGTATCGAGATCATCACGGTTGGCTGCAGAGCTGGTTGCGCAAGCGCCTGGGCGATCGCGAGCATGCGGCGGACGTGGCGCAGGACACTTTCCTGCGCCTGTTGCTGTCGGGGCGCTTTCCCGGGCACCAGGAAAGCCGCAGTTACCTGGCGCAGATCGCGCGCAATCTGGTGATCGACCAGTGGCGCCGGTTGCGCATCGAGCGCGCCTACCTGGAAAGCATCGCCCACCTGCCGGAACCCCAGACGCCCTCCCTGGAAAGCCGCGCACTGATCCTCGAAACCTTGATGCAGATCGACGCCATGCTCGATCGCATGCCGGACAAGGTGCGCCAGGCCTTTGTCATGTCGCAGTTCGAAGGGCTGGGTTATGCCCAGATTGCCGAGCGCCTGGAGGTTTCTGTCAGTTCGGTGCAGAAGTACATGATCCGTGCGATCCAGGCCTGCTATCAGGTGCTTTACGAAGAATGAAGGCGCATCAGGCACCCATTGCTCCCGCCATCGTCGAGCAGGCCAGTGAATGGCTGATGCTGCATTGGGGTGGGGAGCTCGATGCGCAGCAGCGCGAGGCGTTCGTGGCCTGGCAACAGGCTGACTCCGAACACCAGCGGGCCTGGCAGCGCTTGCAGCAACTGCAACAAACCCTGGGCGGGGTGCCGGAGCACAGTGCCCATGTGCTGCTGGCGCAGGCCCCGGACCCGCAACGACGTGCGGCGCTGAAACTGTTGGGCTTGCTGTTGGTGGCCGGGGGCAGCGGTTACCTGGTCCAGGACAGCCAGCCTTGGCGGGCGGCCTTTGCCGGGCAGCGTACGGCCACCGGAGAAATTCGCCACCTGACCCTGAGCGACGGCAGTCGCCTGGACCTCAACAGCGCCAGCGCCGTCGACCTGCTGTTCAGTGCCAGTGAGCGGCGCATCCGTCTGATCCAGGGCGAGCTCCTGCTCACCAGCGGGCATGATGCCTCGCGGCCGCTGATCGTCGAAACCGCCGCCGGAGACATCCAGGCCCTGGGCACGCGCTTTGCCGTGCGCGAGCTGGACGGCGGCACCCGGGTCGATCTCTACGAAGGTGCGCTGCGGGTCAGTCCCCGGCATGCCCCGGCCCTGCAACTCAAGGCCGGCGAGCGCCTGTGGTTCAGCGCCGGGCGGGTTTCGGCGCGGCAAGTGGCCGAGGTCAATGCCAGCAGCTGGAGCCAGGGCCGGCTGATTGCCGAACGCCAGCCCCTGGGGCAGTTCGTCACCGAGCTGGCGCGTTATCGCCCGGGGCTGTTGCGTTGTGACGAGCAGGTGGCCGGCCTGTTGCTCACCGGAGTCTTCCCCCTGGCGGACAGCGATGCGGTTCTCGCGGCCCTGGAACGTTCGTTGCCAGTGCGGGCGCACGCGGTGACCCGCTACTGGGTGACCCTCAAGCCGCGGGACTGATTGCAAATAATTCTTCTGCGCGATTGTCGATTCTGCCGAGCTGTCCGGGATACCCCATGAAAGCCGATCAAGACGCATTCTCATGGGGAGTTCAGGAATGCCTTACCAGACCACAGCATCCATTTTGACCCTGGGCACCGCTGCCCGCCGCCGCGCCTTTGTCGCGCTGCTGGCCATGGCCCCGGTGTTGCCGGGCATGGCCCAGGCCGACAGCGGCAGCCAGAGCCAGGCGCGGGACTACCAGATTGCCGCCGGCAATCTCGATCAGGTCCTGAATCGTTTCGCCAGTGCCGCGGGGATTCTCCTGTCGGTGGATGCGAGCATGACGGCCGGCAAGCACAGTGCCGGCCTGCATGGGCGCTACGAGGTCGCACAGGGCCTGCAGACGTTGCTCGCTGGCAGTGGTTTGCAGGCGGTGCAGACCGGGGCCAGTTGGGGCTTGCAACCTTTGGCCGAGAACGGCGCGCTGCAACTGGCGCCGACCCGGATCGGCGCCACGCAGATGACCGAGGATGCCTGGGGCGCGGTGCCGGGAATCGTCGCCAAACGCAGCGCCACCGGGAGCAAGACCGACTCGGCGCTGGTGGAGATTCCGCAGACCATCAACGTGATCGGCGCCAAGGAAATCAAGGCCCGCGGCGCCCAAAGCGTGACCGAAGCGCTGCTCTACACCCCGGGCATGACCGGCGGTGGTTTTTCCGACCGGGTGAAGATTTTCGACGAACCCACCTCCCGCGGTTTTTCCCCGACGCCGATGTACCTCGATGGCCTGCACTTGCCCTACGGCGGCGGCAGTACCGGCGGTGCCCTGCAGATCGAGCCCTATGCCCTGGAGCGCATCGAAGTGCTCAAGGGCCCGGCTTCGGTGCTCTACGGGCAGAACCAGCCGGGCGGCATCGTCAACATGGTCAGCAAGCGGCCCACCGAAACCCCCTTGCATCAGCTGGTGCTGGAAGCCGGCAGCTATGACCACAAGAGCGTCGCCCTGGACCTGGGCGGCCCGCTGGATGAGCAGGGGCAGTTCCTCTATCGCCTGACCGGGCTGGCCAGCGACAGCCAGGACGCCGTCGATTACGTCCAGCGTCAGCGCCAGTTCATCGCCCCGAGCCTGACCTGGCGGCCCGATGACGACACCCAGCTGACGCTGTTCGCCCAGTACCAGAAGGACAATGACGTACCCGAGGCCCAGGGCCTGCCCAGCGTGGGCACGGTGTTCGCCAACCCCAATGGCAAGATCGACCGCGACCTGTTCCTCGGCGAGCCCGGGGTCAATGCCTACGACCGCGACCAGTTCGTCCTCGGCTACGAGTTCTCCCATCGCCTGAACGATGTCTGGACCCTGAAGCAGAACGCCCGCTACGCCGACGTCGATGACCGCTACCGCGCGCCGCTGCACGGCTACAAGTTCGTCAGCAATCCCAAGACCGGCCTCAACGACCAGCGCTACATGACCCGTTATGGTGTGGATTGGAAGCAGCACAACAAGGTCTATGGCGTGGATAGCATCGCCCAGGCCGAGTTCGACACCGGGCCTTTCAGTCACACCTTGGTGATGGGACTGGACTACTACCACTCCAACTCCAAGTTTCACGGCAAGTACGACTACAACCCGCCGATCCTCGACATGTTCACCCCCACTTACGGCCAGTCGCTGAATTTCGGCAACCCTTACCAGTGGGACAACACCATCATCCAGACCGGCCTGTATGTGCAGGACCAGATCAAGTACGAGAAGTGGGTGCTGGTGCTGGGCGGTCGCAACGACTGGGCGGAAACCGATAACAAGACGCCGCTCAACGGTGGTCATACCAACGCCAAGAGCCAGTCCTTCACCGGGCGCGGCGGGCTGGTGTACCTGTTCGACAATGGCCTGGCGCCCTTTGTCAGCTATTCGGAATCCTTCCTGCCCTTGAGTGGCACCAGCGTCGGGGGCAGCGCTTTCGAGCCGTCCAGCGGCAAGCAGTACGAAGTGGGGATGAAATACCAGCCGCCGGGCCAGGAGAGTTTCGTCCAGGTGTCGGCCTACCAGCTGGATCAGGAGAACATCCTGACCTCCGACCTGGCCAACCCCGGGTTCAGCATCCAGAGTGGCGCGGTGCGTTCCCGTGGCATCGAGCTGGAAGCCAAGGCCAGCCTCAGCGAATCGCTGGACGTGATTGCCTCGGCGTCACGCAACGACGTCAAGTACACCAAGGACAACGACGGGCGCGAAGGGCGTCACCCGGCCGGCATGCCGCCGCTGACCGCCTCGCTGTGGCTCAACTACACGATCCTTGGCGACACGCCGCTGGCGGGCCTGGGCGCAGGCGTCGGCACCCGCTACGTCAAGGGCAGCTATGGCACCGATTACGACGGCGCCTTCCAGATCCCGTCCTACACCGTGTACGACGCCAGCCTGAGCTACGACCTGGAAAAATCGCCGCTGCAATGGAAGGGCGTGAAGCTGGCGCTGAACGTGAAGAACCTCACCGACAAGACCTACGTCGCCAAGTGCACCAGCATCTGGGACTGCTACTACGGTGAGGGGCGGACCATGGTGTCGAGTTTGACCTATGACTGGTAAGGGTCCATCAGGCTGATGAGCTGGAGCGTTGTGCGCTTTTGGCTTTTGCCGGCGCAGGCTTGCCAGCAAAGGTGTCCGCCAGACCGCCTTGTTCTCAAGGATTCTGCAAAAACACCACATAGCCCCTGAACCAGGGGCTATCGCGCAGCGCCTGGGGCTCCTGCCAGTCACCGCCCTGGATCAGGCCGACCTTGTAGGGCAGGCCCATGCGGTCCAGGCGCGGCAGGTAGCTGGCGTAGTTGGGGATGCTGCGGCGGCCCTGGTAGGTCTGCACCACCACTTCATCCACCACGCCCTTGAGTTGGCCGATGGCTTGCGGGTCGGCGTTGCTGCCCCAGTCCATCAGGCCGGTGATGCTCAGGCGGTAGTGCGCCGGTAGGCGCTGGCGCAGGTCGCGCAGGAAGCTCGCGTAGCGTTCGAGGTCGCGGGTGCTGCTGTCGAAGTCGATCTGGATGCCCATCACCGCGGTGCCCGTGGCATGCCAGCGCTGCACTTGGCCAAGCAATTGGCTATACAGCGACTCCGGCCAGGCCAGGGTGTGGGCGCGGTAGACCACCCAGACCTGCTCCTGGGGCAGTTGCGACACCGGCAGGCCCTGGGCGATGAGCTGGACGCCGCTGGCCGGATGGCGCCGCGAACGGCTGATCTGGCCCTGGAGGATGTACAGGGTCTTGGCCTGGGCCAGCACGGGCTGGGTCTTGACTCCACTCCACAGCCAGAAGGCGTCGTATTGCGCCGCGTCTACGGTGGCGCCTGCTGGTGCTGCCCAGTACAGGCACAGTGACAGCAGGCAGCCGGCCAGGCGTTTTGGATTCACCAGTAGTAACGCAGCGACTGGCCCCATTGGGTGTCCCCCAACTTGCCCTTGAGCTGGCGGAACCAGGCCTTGCGCACGGCCGGCTCGACGCCGGCACCGCCACAACGGTTGTTGCCGGAGGAGGCGTAGCAGTAGATGGCTCGGTACAGGGCGTAGGCGCGTTCGTCACGGCTGGCCTTGGGGTTGTTGATTACCACTTGATAGCCGTCGAGTCGCGAGAACGGCTTGCCGGGGAAGGTGTCCTGGGTGCCACCCAGGGACTGGGCGTTCGGTGGCGTGTCCAGGGGCATCTGGTCGAAGTTGTTCAGGCGCATGAACTCGCCGAGGCAGAGCAGCCCGGCCGGCGCTTTCGGGTCTCGCTCAAGGAGCGCGGCCGTCTCCACCAGGCTCGGGCAGCGGTAGTCCGGCTGTTCCCCTTCAGGCTGGGGACCATTCCAGTGGAAGTCGCGCAGTGGCGGCGTATCGAGGTAGATGTAGCCCAGGCTGGCGCCAAGGCTATCGTCGGGCAGGCTGGGCGGCAGTTGCTCGTAGTCTTGGCCGAAGGCCGCGTACTGGCCGCGAGTCAGGTCCTTGTACAGCAGGATAAAGCGCGCGGCGTTGCGCTCCGCTGGCGAGTCGGCCTGCTGGGCCTGCTGGCGCAGCAGTTTGGGCGAGGCCACCTGGCGCAGGAGAATGGCGCGCACCTGGGCGGTCTTGATCGGCGAGTCGGCGGCGAACACCTTGGCCAGTTGCCCGCTGCGCTCGTAGGTGTAGGCCAGGGCCAGTTCCAGCTGTTCGCGTTGCAGCGGTTGCTGGGCCAGGGGCAGCAGTTGCAGCCACAGCGCCTCGGCGCCTTTCCAGTCCTGTTGGGCCAGCAGGGCCAGGCCGCGCAGGGTCTGCTGGCTGAAGCTCAGGTAGTCCAGTTGCGTCGGCAGTTGGCTGGGCAGTTGCTTGAGCGCCGCCGCCGGTTGCTGTTCGACATACAGGCTGAAAGCGGCCTGGAGGTAGTCGAACAGCGCCGGCTGGCTGGCGAACAGGGCCTTCTGCTGTTGCAGGGCGTCCCGGGTCAGAGGCGCCGATGGCGCGTCGCGCATGCGCATCAGGTCCTTGACCGCCAGCAGCAGAGGGGCCTTGAAGTTGTCTTCGGGCAGGCTCAGCAGTTTGTAGTCGACTTCTTCCACCAAGTCGTCCAGAGGCATGTTGCGCGGGGTGCCGGGTGCCTGGGTCAGTTGCTCGGCGTAGTCGTCGGCCAGGGCCTGGGTGTCGCCCGTCAGCCAGTGCACACGGCGGATCAGGCCTTTGGCAGATACGGCGTAACGGCCCTGTGGATAAGTCTTCAGGTAGTCCTCGAAACCGGCGCCGGCCTGTTGCAGGACGGCTTTGTCCACATGCTCCAGATTGACCATGCTCCATTCATCGAAGGCGTTCTGCTGGGCCAGGTTGAGCAGGGTGCGCGGGCTCATGTAGGCCGCGGTTTCGGCCAGCCAGGGCTGGGGATTGTCCTTGAGCGCGGCAAAACCGTTGCCGGCTTCGCTGAAGCGGCCGCTGTAGAAGTCGGCGGCGGCCTGCAGGTAGCGGGCGAACGCCTTGGCCGCCGCCGAGTTCAGGTTGCCCGGCAGCAGCTTGCTCATTTCGCTGGCGTTCCAGTAGCAGCTGGCCAGCAGTTGCACCCGGGCCTCGGCCAGGGCCTGGCGTTCTTCCGGGCTCAGCTGCGCCTGGTTGAGCTGCTCGACAAACGCCAGGGCACTGGCGTCCGAGTTGCTGCGGCAGCGGCTGCCTTCTCCGGAGAGAAAGCCGTCGCCGGCGGTTTTCTGGTTGGCGCGACGCAGGCCCACGGCCTGCAGCAGGCTGTCGAGCTGCTCGGTGGCGGGCGAGGGGCCGGGTTTGGGTGGGTTGCCAGTGGCGGGGTCGAGCTCGGGCTGTGCCGGGTGCAGGCGATAGTGCATGAAGGGCACGGGACCGTAGCCCATGCCTAGTTCATCCTGAATCAGAGGCCGGGGCGTCAGGGGCAGGCTGCCCTGGTCGGCCAGCAGCAGCCGCAGGTTGACCCGGCTGTCGTTGCCCGGGCTGAGAAAGGGCAGGTTGCTGCAACTGTCCAACTGGTTGGCGTAGAGCTTCCAGGTCGGTGAGCAGATGTCGTCCGAGCTGGCCTGGGCCAGGGCGGCAAACAAGGTGCCCAGGGCCAGGGTCAATGATGGAAGAAGACCGATACGCATGAATTGTCCTTAATTCGCAAAGCCGCGAGGGAGCACCTTGAAGATGGGCGAATCATACAGAAGGCCAGGAGGCACACCTATGCAGCCAGCGAAGATTCCGATGTTTTCCAACGGCTGTCGGGCCTGTATGGGCTTTGCGGTTTTCCAGGCAAAAGAAGATGCTGTGCCGGTCATTGCAGCCACGTCTTGCGGGTGAGGGGAGCTGGGAATGGAATTTCGCAAAGCGCCGGATCTGGTCGGGCGTTTGTCGCCGCAGACGATGATGCAGCAGGGCGCTGGGCTGCAGCGGGCGGCCCGGCGGGTGCTGGAATACGGGTTGCTGCCGATCTTGCTGCTGGCCGCCGGCATCCGCTTCTATGACCTGACGGCGGCCGCCATCTGGGGCGACGAGGGTTCCAGTCTGTTGCTCAGCCAGTATTCCCTGATAGAGATCTGGCGGCATGCCGCTCGCGATGTCCACCCGCCGCTGTATTTCATGCTGCTGCATGGCTGGATCGCACTGTTTGGCGACGGCATTTTGTCGGTGCGAATGTTCAGCGCCGTGCCGGGGATTGTCACGGTGGGGTTGGGTGTCTGGCTGGTGGCGCTGCTGGCAGGCCGACGAGCGGCGATTCTCGCCGGGGTGCTCCTGGCGTTGCTGCCCACTGCCGTGCGCTACAGCCAGGAAGTGCGCATGTATGCCCTGCTGGGCATGTTGCTGCTGGGGGCAAGCCTGGCCCTGGCGTACTGGGTACGCCAGCCTCGGCGCCGGCGCTACCTGCTGATCTACAGCCTGTTGTTGGCGCTGGCGTTCTACACCCATTACTTCACGGTGCTCTGTGTTCTGGCCCATTGGCTGTACCTGGCGCTATCGGGCGCCCGGGGCGAGGACGGTCGGCGGTTGCTTGGTCGGCCGGTCTGGTGGCTGGCCAATACCCTGGTGGTGCTGTTGTACCTGCCCTGGGTTCCCGAGCTGCTGGAGCTGCTGCGGCACCTGGACGAGTTGAAGGCCGGTGGCGATGTGGGCTGGGAACCTGCGGTGACCTGGTCGTCCCTGCCGGCCATGGTCTGGCAGCTGTTGCTCCAGGACGAAGGCGATAGCCTGCCCTGGCCGCTGTTCGTGGGGTTGCCGCTGCTGATGCTGCTGGTCTGCCTGGTGCCCGTGTGGCGTGACGACTCGCGGCCCCGGCTGGGCGGGCTGCTGACGAGTTTTACCCTGGTGCCGCTGTTGCTGGTGTTTGCGGTGTCGTTCATTTCCCCGGTGTTCATCGAACGCTACCTGACGGCCTATGCCCTGGGCCTGCCGTTGATCGTGGCAATGGTCATCGACCGCTGGCTGCGCACCGCGCGACTGCTGGCCCTGGCCCTGTTGTTGGTCTTCGTGGGGATCGAAGCCCAGGGGCTGCGAAACAACACCGATGTCGACGTCAACGACCAGATCAGCGTGATGGTGGATTACGTCAACACCCACTACGCCCCGGGCGACCGCATCGTCATCAGCGACATGCTCTGGTACTTGAGCTACGTCTACTACAACCGCACCGATGCTCAGCCGTTGCTGTACACGCCGCCGTTGCCAGGGGGCGCCTCCGGCAGGCCGAACGCCTATGGTTTCGGCACCCTGATCGACCAACCGGATGAGGTCTACCTGGATCAACTGGGCTCGTTGCCGGTGGGCAGCGGTCGGGTCTGGCTGGTGGGTACCGACGATCAACCCGAGGAGTTCGCGCCCTTGCCGGCCGGCTGGCACACAGTCAGCGAGTTCGCCGCAGGCAGCACCCGGGCCCGACTGTTTGTCATGTGCGCCTCTGTGGCAGCGCTATGCAGCTCGCGCTGAGTGCGTTGAATGCCGTTCGGAAGTTGCGCGGTGCGGCAACCCTGGCCCGACCTAGACTCATTTGAGGGAACGTCAACCTGCCGCCTCGAACCGGTTTCGGGGCACCGAGGTGCATCATGCGTATGGCAAGAACCGTGCAACGCAGCCTGGAGCTGGCGCATTGCGAATTTGACCTGATAACTCACCCTCACTCGGCCAGCAGTCTGGAGACCGCACGTGTGGCGGGGGTTCCCGCGCAGCGGCTGGCCAAGTCGGTGATTCTCGACGATCACCACGGTCACTACCTGATGGCGGTATTGCCCGCCAGCCGTCATCTGGATTTGAGCAAGGTCCGCGGCAGCGGTGAATGGCAGATCACCCGGGAAAGCACCCTGGCCCATCTGTTCAACGACTGCGAGCGCGGCGCGGTGCCGGCCCTTGGCGAATCCTACGGCCTGGATGTCTTCATCGACCCCTGCCTGACCCGGCAGAAAGACATCTATCTGGAGGCCGGCAATCACCACAACCTGGTGCACATGAGCATGGCTGAGTATCTGAAAATGGTGCCCCACGCTCAGGTTTGCGAAGTGTCTCACTGATCAGGAGTCAGACCATGGAATCACCGACCCACAATCTGCCGGCGCTGTTCAAGCAACTGGGGCTGGCTGATGACCCGGTGAGCATCGATCGATTCATCGCTACCCATTCCCCGCTGAAACCGGAGTTGCACCTGGCGGACGCGTTCTTCTGGAGCAAGAGCCAGGCGGATTTCCTGCGCACGGAACTGCTCGACGATGCGGACTGGGCGGAGGTGGTGGATCAGTTGGATGTGCTGTTGCGCAGGGGGCGAGGGGGCTAGCTCAGCGGTGGCCATTGGCGAGAAGTGTGTACCAGGGTCAGTATCCAGATCCTGTCTTGGTCGATCTGATAGACCAAGCGATAGCTGGGGTGGGGAATCAGCTCGCGGGTTCCGACCACCAGCCCCACAGATCCGATATGTGGATTGAGGATCAGGTGTTCGACGCAGTCGCTAAAGCGCCTGTCCATCTCAACGGCCGCCCTTGGGTTGAGGGCGTACAGGTAATCCCAGATGTCCGAGCGGTCCTTCACGGCTTCTGGAACCCAGGCGATGTTCATTCGAGCCTCGATGCCTTGGCGCGTCTGGCAGCGAACTCGGCTTCTATGTCTTCATGGCTGTGCCCGCGTTGAGCTTCCACCGAGGCTCGGGCGAGCTTAATTTTCTGCTGCAAAAATGCCTCGTACTCCCGGGATTCGTGCTGCTTCTGGACGAAATCGCGCATCATTTCGCGAATGATCTGCGAGGCCGGACGGTGGCAGGCTTGTGCTTCCGCCATGAACTGATCCCGCAGTTCAGTTTCGAGTTTCATGGTAAAGACGGCGTGCTTTGGCATGAGCGTTCTCCGCAAAAAGTCATGAAAAAGTATATACCTTTTCAGTATCTGCTCTGGCTGGAAGCGGATCAGCAGGATGCTTGGGCTGGGTAATTGTTACAAAACTTGACTGGATTTATCCGTGGATGCCATATTGATAGTTAGCAAACTAACAGTGTGCGAACCATCTAGTGTCCAACTCCCTTGAATCACTCCAGATGAACATCAGCAGTGGCATGGTGGTCGCGTCCCGGCATTGGCGGCGTATCTGCCAGACCACCCTGGTCAACTTTGGCATCTCCGAAGCCTGTGCGGTGCCCCTGTTGATGATCGGGCGCCTGGGCGAGGGCGTGCGTCAGGTCACGGTGGCCCAGGCCGCGGGGATGGAAAGCCCGTCGCTGGTGCGCCTGCTGGATCAACTGTGCAGCGCCGGCTACGTGTGCCGCAGTGAAGACCCCAACGATCGCCGGGCCAAATGCCTGAGCCTGACCGACAGCGGCCGCGAGCTGGTGCACGCCGTGGAGAGTGAGTTGGTGCGCCTGCGCCATGAAGTCCTCGAAGGCATCAGTAGCAGCGACCTGGAAGCGGCACTGCGGGTGATTCGCGCCTTCGAGTCCGCCAGCCATGTACCGGTGCTGCCATCTTGAAAGGCTTTTTCACCGGTATGCCCCCCGCGCGGGACTGGTTCTACGGTGTACGCACCTTCGCCGCCTCGATGATCGCGCTGTACATCGCCATGCTGATGCAGATGCCGCGTCCCTATTGGGCCATGGCCACGGTGTACATCGTCTCCAGCCCCTTTGTCGGCCCCACCAGTTCCAAGGCGCTGTATCGGGCGGTCGGTACCTTTCTTGGCGCGGCGGCTGCGGTGCTGCTGGTGCCGATGTTCGTGCAGAGTCCCTATCTGCTGGTGCTGATCATCGCCCTGTGGACCGGGATCTTGCTGTTCCTGTCCATGCATTTGCGCACTGCCAACAACTACGCCCTGATGCTGGCCGGCTACACCTTGCCGCTGATTGCCCTGCCGGTGGTGGACAACCCCCTGGCGGTGTGGGATGTGGCCGAGGCACGGACCGAGGAAATCTTCCTCGGCATCATTTGCGCTGCGGTCATCGGCAGCCTGTTCTGGCCCCGGCGGCTGGCCCCGGTGTTCGTCGATTCCACCAGCAAGTGGTTCGCCGATGCCGCGCTCTACAGCCAACGCTTCCTGGCCCGCAACGTCCAGCCTGAAGAAGTCAGCGCTTTGCGCACGTCGATGGTGGGCACCTTCAACACCCTGGAGTTGATGATCGGCCAGTTGCCCCACGAAGGCGCCCGGCCGCAGACGGTGCGCAACACCAAGGAACTGCGCGGGCGGATGATCCACCTGCTGCCGGTGGTGGATGCCCTGGATGACGCCCTGGTCGCCCTGGAGCGGCGTACCCCGGAGCGGGTGGCGCAATTTGCCCCCTTGCTGGCCAAGGCCGATGAATGGCTGCAAGACACTGCCCGGGACGCTTCGGTGGAACGCTGGCAAGCCCTGCGCGATGAGCTTGAAGCCCTGCAGCCGAGCGCAGAAGCCCTGGATGACCGGCACCAGTTGCTGCTGTCCAACGCCCTGTACCGCCTCGGCGAGTGGATCGACTTGTGGCAGGACTGCCGCAGCCTGCAGCACGCCATCCAGAGCGAAAGTCAGGCCCCCTGGCGCGCGGTCTACCGGCATTGGCGCCTGGGCCGGCTGACGCCCTTTCTCGACCGCGGGCTGATGCTGTACTCGGCGGGCTCGACGGTGCTCGCAATCATCGTCGCCTCGGTGCTGTGGATACTCCTGGGCTGGACCGACGGCGGCAGCGCGGTGATCCTCGCGGCGGTGGCCTGCAGCTTCTTCGCCTCCATGGACGACCCGGCCCCGCAGATCTACCGGTTCTTTTTCTGGACTGCGATGTCGGTGCTGTTCGCCAGCCTCTACCTGTTCCTGATCCTGCCCAACCTGCATGACTTCCCCATGCTGGTGCTGGCCTTCGCCGTGCCCTTCATCTGCGTCGGCACCCTGACGGTACAACCGCGGTTCTACCTGGGCATGCTCCTGACCATCGTCAACACCTCGTCCTTCATCAGCATCCAGGGCGCCTACGACGCGGACTTCCTGAGTTTTGCCAACGCCAACCTGGCCGGGCCCATGGGCCTGCTGTTTGCCTTTGTCTGGACCCTGATCGCCCGGCCGTTCGGTTCGGAGCTGGCGGCCAAGCGCCTGACCCGCTTCAGCTGGCGCGACATCGTCAGCCTCTCCGAGCCGGCAACCCTGGCCGAGCACCGGCACATGGGCGCGCAGATGCTCGACCGGCTGATGCAGCACCTGCCGCGCCTGGCCATGACCGGCCAGGACACCGGTGCCGCCCTGCGGGAGTTGCGCGTGGCGCTCAATGTCCTGGACCTGCAGGCCTACGCGCCACGGGTGCAAGGACAGGCCCAGACCCTGCTGCGCCGGGTGGTGGCCGAGGTCGGCGAGTACTTCAAGGCCTGCCTCAAGGCCGGTGAGCGCCTGCCCGCACCCAGTGCGTTGCTGATGACCCTGGATCGCACTCGGCGAGCGCTCAACAGCCAGGGCCTGCAAGGCGACGACGAAACCCGCCTGCATCTGCTGCACGCCCTCAGTGGCCTGCGCCTGGCGCTGCTACCGGGGGTGGAATTCGTCGCCACCGGCGAGCTTGAACAACCCCTTCCCCATGGCATTGATGGAGCGCCCTTGTGATCGGTGATCTGGATATCAGCGGGGTGTTCCTGCCCACGCTGCTGGTGCTGATGGGCATCACCTATGGCTTGTACCTGTTGGTGCACGGGTTGCTGACGCGCTTGCACTTTTATCGTCTGGTCTGGCACCGGGCGCTGTTCAACGTGGGTCTCTACGCGCTGCTGTTGGGCGCGGTGGACTCTCTCAGTCGATACCTGATGACATGAAAAAACCTTTATTGACCATTGGCCGTGTGGTCCTGACGTTACTGGTGGTGACCTTCGCGGTCGTGGTGGTCTGGCGCATGGTGATGTACTACATGTTCGCGCCCTGGACCCGGGACGGGCACATTCGCGCCGATATCGTGCAGATCGCCCCGGACGTGTCCGGGCTGATCCAGCAGGTGCAGGTGCGCGACAACCAGCAGGTCAAGCGCGGCCAGGTGCTGTTCAGCATCGACCAGGACCGCTTCAAGCTGGCCCTGCGCCAGGCCAAGGCCGCCCTGGCCGACCGTCAGGAAACCCTGGCCCAGGCCCAGCGCGAGGCCAAGCGCAACCGTGGCCTGGGCAACCTGGTGCCGCGCGAGCAACTGGAAGAGAGCCAGTCCCGCGAGGCCCGTGCCCAGTCGGCCCTGGCCGAGGCCCAGGTGGCGGTGGACAGCGCCCAGCTCAACCTCGACCGCTCGGTGGTGCGCAGCCCGGTGGACGGCTACGTCAATGACCGCGCGCCGCGGACCCAGGAGTTCGTTACCGCTGGCCGGCCGGTGCTGTCGGTGGTGGACAGTAACTCCTTTCATATCGATGGTTACTTCGAAGAGACCAAGCTCGACGGCATCCATGTCGGTCAGTCCGTGGACATCCGTGTGATCGGCGACCGCGCGCGGCTGCGCGGGCATGTGGAAAGCATCGTCGCCGGGATCGAGGACCGTGACCGCAGCAGCGGTTCCAACCTGTTGCCCAACGTCAACCCGGCCTTCAGCTGGGTGCGGTTGGCCCAGCGGATTCCGGTGCGCATCGCCTTCGATGAGGTGCCGGCGGACTTCCGCATGATCGCCGGACGTACCGCCACGGTGTCGATCCTCGACGACCAGGCCAAGCGGGAGCCCGGCCAATGAACAGCGGCGCACGTTTGGCCCTGGCCGGACTCGGCCTGCTGCTCTCGGCCTGTCAGATGGTCGGGCCGGATTACCGTCTGCCCAAGGACGCGGCGCTGCAACGCCAGGACCTGCAGGGCCAATTGACCGCCCAGGGCGCCAATGTGGTGTCGGCGCCGGTGCCCGCCGACTGGTGGCGCCTGTACCAGGACCCGCGTCTGGACCAGTTGGTGCAGCAGGCCCTGGCCTCCAACACCGACTTGCGCGTGGCCGCGGCCAACCTGGCCCGGGCCCGGGCTCAGGTGGATGAGGCCCAGGCAGCCGGTGGCTGGAGCGGTGGGGTCAAGGCCGGGGTCGAGCGCCTGCAGGAGTCTGGCGAAGCCTTCCTGCTGCCGGAAAAAGTACCGGTGGCCAACGTCGGCAACCTGTCCATCAGCACCTCTTACCAGTTCGACCTGTTTGGCACCCTGCAACGCGGCATCGAAGCGGCCCAGGCCAATGCCGATGCCACCCAGGCGGCGGCCGATACCGCGCGCATCACCCTGGTGGCGGACGTGGTGCGGGCCTACACCCAGGTCTGCGCGGCCAACGAGGAGCGGGAAATCGCCGAACACTCCCTGCGCCTGCAAGCCCAGAGCACCGAACTGACCCAGCGCCTGCGCGATGCCGGGCGCGGCGACGAAACCCAGGTCACCCGCTCCCAGACCCAGTTCAAATCCCTGCGCGCCGAGTTGCCGCGCTATGAAGCCGCACGCCAGTCGGGGCTGTTTCGCCTGTCGATGCTGCTGGCCAAACCGCTGGATCAACTGCCCGCCGGCACCGGCACGTGCGCCGAGTTACCGCACATCGCCCAGCTGTTGCCGGTGGGCGATGGCGCGGCGCTGCTCAAGCGTCGTCCCGATGTACGGCAGGCCGAGCGCCAACTGGCCGCCGCCACCGCGCGCATCGGCGTGGCCACCGGGGCCCTGTACCCGGACATCAGCATTGGCGCGACGGTCGGCACCGTGGGCATCCTCGACAACCTCGGCAAGCCCTCCACCAACCGCTGGGGCTTTGGTCCGCTGATCAGCTGGACGGTGCCGGCTAACGGCGCCCGTGAGCGCATTCATGAGGCCGAAGCGGCGAGCCAGGGCGCCCTGGCCCATTTCGACGGAGTCGTGCTCAACGCCATTCGTGAAACCCAGACCGGCCTGGCCCAGTACAGCGCCCAGCTGCAACGCCGCGAGGCCCTGGCGGATGCCGAGCAGTCGGCGCAACTGGCGGCGGACCAGACTCACCGTTTCTTCCAGGCCGGGCGCGCTTCCTTCCTCGCCGACCTGCAAGCCACCCGTACCTACACCGACATGCGCGCGCAGCTGGCGGCGGCCAATACTCAGGTGGCGATGAGCCAGATCGATCTGTTCCTGGCCCTGGGCGGCGGTTGGGAAAGCGGACGAACGCAAGGCTCGCAACCCGCGAAACCCTGAGGCCGTTGCTATGCTTTGATCTGTTGGAAACGTCCTGCGTGCAATGGACTTTCCAGCCGATCAAAGCATGTGATGGTCATGGGGATTCCAATAATGAAAAACCCTTATGCTCCGGGCTTCTGGTGTGCGCTCTGTGCACTGGTGCTGCTGTCTGCCACCTACTTCTACGGCATCATGCTGGCCCACCAGATCGACAAGGCCATGGTGTTCCTCGACAGCGCCAGCGCGCTGATCGCGGTGTTGGCCATCGGTGTGGTGGCCTGGGCCTCGTGGCAAAGTCAGAAAATCAAGAAAAGACAGCTCGAACAGAGCAAGACCCTGGTGATGATCTGGGACACCAAGGTGGCCTTGCGCCGGGTCGAGACGGTGTTCGACCGCTACTTCTGGGGTAGCTACTGGCAGCCGGGGCGGACCTTCGCCGAAGTCATGGGCGAACTCACTGGCACCCCTCTGGAAAAGAGCCTGGAAGCTCTGAAAAAGCAGTGCATGCTGCTCGACAAACAGGCCGATGACGGCCATCACTGGCTGAGCAATGCCCGGGAACTGTCGGATGTCGCCACCGCCATGGCGCGGGAGCGATACCAGCTGGATTTCTGTGATCCCCGTGGCGAATCCCGTGGCAACAGCCCGGTGATCGATCGGGATTTCGAAGTACTGGTCTACACCTGGAGCGCCCGCCTGAAGAGCTTCGACCATCAACTCGATGCCCTGGAAGTCGAATATTCCTGAAATCCCTTCCCCCGGCCCTGCGGCAACCGCTACAGGGCCCGCTCCCCCGCGTTCCGCGGTTTTTCACATTCAAAGATTGGGCTCGCGCTAGCCGCCAGTGGTAATCTGCGCCGGTTTTGCGCGGAGTCGAGCCGCAACCCGTCATGGGTTCAGGGAAGACGAGCACACCTTCAAACAACGGATATTGATCGGGTCAGACATGAATAAATCAGCAGGCGTACTGTTAGGAATCGTCGTCGCGGTAGGTGTCATCAGTGCCGGCGGCGCCTGGTACACCGGCACCAAGCTGGAAGGGGTTCTGCAGCAGCAGGTGGTTGAAAGCAACAAGGAGCTGCAAGCGGCGCTGATCGGTTACGACGCCACCGCTACCCTGGAACTGGTGTCCCTGGAGCGTGGCGTGTTCAGTAGCGACGCCCGCTACCGCCTCAAGACCGAGGGCGAGGTGTTCAACGGTGGGCTGGAACTGATGATCGCCGACCACATCGAACACGGCCCGCTGCCTTTCTCGCGCCTGATCCGTCTCAAGTGGCTGCCCGTCATGGCGTCCAGTCATTACCAACTGGAAAATAATGCCCAGACCGACAAGTGGTTTGCCGCCACCAAGGGCGCTGCACCGTTCAAGGGCGTGGTCAATGTTGGCTATGACCTGTCCGCCGAGGGCACTGTGGATTTCGCTCCGATGGAGCTGGCCCTGGATGAGCTGAACAACCTCAAGTTCTCCGGCCTGAACGCCACCTTCAGCGTCAGCGAAAACCGCCAGAAAGCCAAGGTCGACGGCTACATGGACAGCCTGAGCCTGTTCCTCAGCTCGCCAGAAAAAGCACCGCTCAAACTGGAAATCAACGGCCTGACCCTGGCCAGCAACCTGCAAAAGAGCAGCTTCGACTACTACCTGGGGCAGAACACCCTGGAGCTCACCAGCACCAAGGCCACCTTCGGTGACAAGCAGTCGGTGCTGACCCTGAAGAACTTCGAACAGAAGACCTCCAGCGAAGAAACCGGCAGCACAGTAGCGGGCCGCGCGGATTACCGAGTGGGCGAAATCGCCTTCGACGGCAAGACCGTGGGTTCGGCCGAGATGCTCTGGAGCATGAAGAACCTCGACAGCCAGGGCATGATCGATCTGCTCCAGATCTACCAGACCGTGCTGCAGCCGTATCAGCAGGCGGCCAACGAGGCGACTGCCGAGGGTGAGCCGGCACCGGAACTGCAAATGAGCGACGCCCAGCAGGTCAAGGTGCGTGCCGCGGTAAACAAGGTCCTGGAAGCCAAACCACAGATCGCCCTGGAAAGCCTGGCATTCAAGACCGCTGGTGGTGAAAGCCGCTTCAGCCTGAGCCTGGACCTGGCCAAGCCGCAGAGCCTGGAACTGCCGCCGGCTGAGCTGGGCAAGCAACTGATCAGCCAGCTGGACGCCAAGCTGTCGCTGTCCAAGCCGATGCTGGCTGACGTCGCCGCCTTGCAGGCCCAGGCCGAAGGCCAGACCGATGCCAAGCAGATCGCCGAGCAAAGCGCCGCCACCGCGGAAATGCTCAGCGCCATGGCCCTGGCCACCCAGTTGGCCAAGCTGGAAGGCAATGCGGTGGTGTCGTCGCTGCACTACGCCAATAACGAAGTGAATTTCAACGGCCAGAAGATGACCGTCGAGCAGTTCGTGGGTTTTGTCATGAGCAAAATGGGCGGTGCTGGCACCCTGCAGTAAGCCCTAAGTGGGGGCGTCTCTGGCGCCCTCCGACCGCGAAGCCCAACGCCCGGCGCTGTTCAACAGCCCGGGCGTTTTGCTGTCCGGAGAGGGGTCGTCATGCAGTGTTTGCGCCTCAGTCCTGAGGAGGTAGGGCAGGCGTCGCTGATGGTTGAGCTGGCGCCAAGGGCGACTCATCTGTACTCGCGGGGAGTGGGATATTCCTGTTCTTGCGGAATCAGACTGTGGGCGCCGTCCAAATTACCTAGCTGAATAAGCCGATGAATCTCGTGGGCCAGGGGCGTGACATCGGTGATGCGCTTGATCCACTGGTTCACATACAACGCCACAGCCTCCTTGCTCAGGCCGATCTGGATCGCTCGGTGTTCCTGTGGCCGCAAGTACAGATCCCGTTCTGGGTCCCATTGAATGCGCACCGGCGACTGATCTTTCAACTTCAACCACTCTTCTTTGCTCATGGACTCGTCGGCATGGCTCAGGCAGCCGTTGGCCAGGGCCCATTCGAAGCCTTCGCGGCTGATGTCGATGGCCAGGATGCGGGTCTGTCCGGCGTCTTTGTAGCCCCAGCCGGCGCGGTACATCATCCACAGGAAAGACGGCTTTATCCAGGTCATGCGCTCCATCTTGAAGGGCGGGGAGACGAAGGTGCCGTGGGCCAGGGCGGCGTCGGCGATGCTGTCGGAGTAGGCCTGGTAGACGCGGATGGTGTCGGCGTCGTAGAGCGCGCGGATCTGGCGCTGGGGGAGTTCTGTTGCGGGTTTATGCATGGCATTTCCTTATGAAAAGCGGGCGGCCGGGAAGCCGCCCTGGGGTGTTTAGAGTTCGGCCTGCGGCCGCAGGCGCCGTGATGTCCCATCCAGCAGATCACAGCCATCGCGCAGCAGGATGCTGCACACCAGGGTCAGTTCCTGCAAAACCACCGGTTCACTGCGCAGGCTCTCGGCGGCGAAGTTCTCCAGCAGTTGGGTCGCGGCGCGGATGCGAAAGGCTGCGGCGTCGTGCAGCACGTCGATGGGCGCCTGGGTGTCGATCAGCAGGGAAGGAATCAGGCAGTCGTGGCCGGTTATCGGCATGTAGCGGTTCATGATCAGTTCTCTCTATTCCGTTAGTTGAGCGGCTGTCCACTTACCGTCGCCAAACAATAGGTGGCAGTTGTGCGCAGGTTGGCGAGCCGGCAATAGAGAAAACCGACAGACCCGAAGGTCTCCCACGCACAACCGCCATAGAGCAATCATGCGGGCGCAAAAAAACCTGCAAGCAGGTTGTTTGCATTCTCTATATGTCGGGTCGCCAAACCCGAGTCGCCATCTGGGCGACGGCCGGACTATAAGCCGCCGGCTTCCAGCGGTGCAAGGCAAGTGTGGCGGTGTCTTTTCCGAGAACGCTGTAGGGCTTTTTCCGTACACATCCATCCCGCTTACGACTGTATTTCCAGGTGTTTACCCAGGGCGCTTTTGGCGAACGGTTGGCTAGTCTGTATGTACATTTGTAAATACGGAATTGCTCATGTACTTTGAATGGTACGAGGCCAAGAACCACGCCAACCTGCTCAAGCACGGCATCGATTTCAACGATGCCGTGCTGATGTTCCAGCGTCCGGTGCTGTCCTTGCGCGATGAGCGCCTGGACTACGGCGAAGAACGCTGGGTCAGCCTCGGTTGGATCAGGACCCTGGTGGGCGTGGTGGTCCATACCGAGCGGCGGGGTCATGCGGTGCGCATTATCTCGGCGCGAAAAGCCACTAAACGGGAGGCTAAATATTATGTCCAACGGATCGAAAACGGATTGGGAGCGCCTGGCGAAAGCCGATGACCAGAGCATCGATACTTCAGATATTCCCGAGCTGGATGACGATTTCTTTCGCCGCGCCGAGGTGCACCTGCCGGGCAAGAAGGCCGTGACCATTCGCCTGGACGCCGATGTGCTGGAGTGGTTCAAGGGCCAGGGCGCGGGTTATCAGACGCGGATCAACCAATTGCTGCGTCAGTACATGCAGGCCCATCGAGGCTGAGGGCCTGCCGTGTCATGTCGGGCGCAGTGTCTGGCCGGCCGTAAACTGTGCTCGCGATCGCGGTTGGACTCTGAAATATTCATTTACAACTGCCCCTGTCCTCAAGCTCAATCTCCCCGCGCCCTGCACGAAGGAGCGCGCTCTTTTGTGCAGGCTATAGTCCTCTGGCCCCCTGATCTCATCTGCAAAAGGTGCTTTCGTATGTCTCGCTTTGCCTCCCGCAATACTTGGCTGGCCGCTGGTGCCGTGCTGCTGTGCCTGCAGTTTCCCGTGCAGGCCCAGGAGCGTTTTACCCTGAATATCCCTGGGGTCTCGGATGACCGGCTGTTCACCACCGGCAATGCCAGTGATGCCAAGGGCTGTGGCGGGCACAACAACTCCCCGGCCCTGAACTGGACCGCAGGCCCCACCGGCACCTTGAGCTACGCCATCGTCATGCACGACCCGGACGGCGCCAAGGGCCAGGGTGTGGATCACTGGGTGCATTACGGCATCAAGTCCAGCACTCGGCAGATTCCCGCCGGAGCTGGCACCAAGTCGACTCTGGAAGGTGTGGGCGGCCTCAACAGCCGCAACGGTACTTCCTACATGGGCCCATGCCCGCCGGTGGGTGACAGCGCGCACCACTACATCATCCAGATCTACGCCCTGGATCTGGCGCCGGATGCCCTGCCTGCCGGGCTGACCCGGGCTCAGTTGCTGGAGAAGATCAACGGCCACGTGTTGCGCAATAGCAGTGTGGTGCGCCGTTACGCTCGCTGAGTGAATTTTTTTCCAGGGCTTAACCCGAATGGCTCAGGGGCTTCGTCTGAAGGGGGGAATGGATCATTTCTTCCCGAGGTCAGCCCCCATGTCCCTTCCCGTGCATTTCCTTCGTCCGGTCGCCCAGGGTTTCGCCGCCGGTCTGTTGCTGGCGGTTGCCGGCTGTGGTGTGTCGTCCAAGCCCGAATCCGCCGCCGGGTCGTCAACCCAGGGAGCATTGCCGGCTTCGCCTGAAGCGCAGTACGAGGCGCAACACGCCGATGCCGCCATGACCAAGCGCGTGGCGCATCCCATGAGGTTGTCGGCACCGATGCCGGCGCCCATCGCCGCCCGTGATTCGATCATGGCCGGTTACCGCGACGAGGCCCGTGAGCAGTACCAGAAGTTGCCGGACAACCCGATCCACAGCGTTGCCCAAGCACCGGTCTCTACCTTCAGCGCCGACGTCGATACCGGTGCTTATGCCAATGTCCGCCGCTTGCTCAACCAGGGCAGCCTGCCGCCGGAAGGCGCGGTACGCCTGGAGGAGCTGGTCAACTATTTCCCCTACGATTACGCCCTGCCCAGCGATGGCTCGCCCTTCGGCGTGACCACCGAGCTGGCGCCCTCTCCGTGGAACTCCCACACTCGTTTGCTGCGCATCGGCATCAAGGCATCGGATCGCGCGGTGGCAGAGTTGGCCCCGGCCAATCTGGTGTTTTTGGTGGACGTCTCCGGCTCCATGGACCGCCGCGAAGGCCTGCCCCTGGTGAAAAGCACCCTCAAGCTGCTGGTGGATCAACTGCGGGATCAGGACCGGGTGTCGCTGGTGGTCTACGCCGGCGAATCGCGAGTGGTGCTGGAGCCTACATCCGGACGCGACAAGGCGAAGATTCGCACTGCTATCGACCAGCTCACCGCCGGTGGTTCCACGGCGGGCGCCTCGGGCATCCAGCTGGCCTATCAGATGGCTCAGCAGGGTTTTATCCACAAGGGCATCAACCGCATCCTGTTGGCCACCGACGGTGACTTCAACGTCGGCATCAGCGATTTCGACAGCCTCAAGGCCATGGCCGCCGAGAAGCGCAAGAGCGGTGTCTCCCTGACCACCCTGGGGTTCGGTGTGGATAACTACAACGAGCACCTGATGGAGCAACTGGCCGATGCCGGTGACGGCAACTACGCCTACATCGATAACCTGCGCGAAGCGCGCAAGGTGCTGGTGGACCAGCTCAGTTCCACCCTGGCGGTGGTGGCCAAGGACGTGAAGCTGCAAGTGGAATTCAACCCGGCCCAAGTCAGCGAATACCGTCTGCTGGGTTATGAGAACCGTGCCCTCAAGCGTGAAGATTTCAGCAACGACAAAGTGGACGCAGGGGAAATCGGCGCTGGGCATACGGTGACCGCGTTGTATGAAATCGTCCCGGCGGGCGAGAAGGGCTGGCTGGAGCCTCTGCGTTATGCACAGGTCAAGGCGCCGCAGCAGAGTGGCAAGAATGGTGAACTGGCGATGCTGCGGGTGCGCTACAAGGCGCCGGAAGGTGGCAGTAGCCGCTTGATCGAACGGCCGATCAGCGCGCAGCAGCCGGCTAAACTGGCTGAGGCCAGCACCGACCTGCGCTTCGCTGCTGCGGTGGCGGCGTTCTCCCAGCAGCTCAAGGACGGCCGCTACACCGGCAACTTCAGCCTGACCGACACCGCCAAGCTGGCCCGGGGCGCCAAGGGCGAAGATCCTTACGGACTGCGCGGCGAGTTCGTACAACTGGTGGAGCTGGCGCAAAGTCTGCAAACTCAGGCGCCGAAAACTCAGACGGAAAATGCTGCCCAGGCCGAGGCTCATCCGTTGGACGTAAGCCAAGTGCAGAGCCGTCTTGAATAGACCCATAACGAGCAGTGAACAGGAGTTCATCCGCCCTATGTCTGCTCCCCAAGTGTCCACCGATGCCAGCAGCGATGAAGCGCTGCTGGCGCGTTATCGCGCCGGAGATCCTGCGGCCTTCGAGCTGCTCTACCAGCGCCATCGCCAGGGCCTGTATCGCTTTGTCCTGGGTCTGTGTGGAAAGGCCGAGCTGGCGCAAGAGGTCTACCAGGACACCTGGCTCAGCCTGATCCGCAGCACCAGCCAGCCCCAGGGGCGGGCCAGCTTTCGTACCTGGCTGTATCAGATTGCTCGCAACCGCCTGATCGATCACTGGCGCAAGCACGGCCAGCACAACCCGCTGCACGACAGCTATGACGAACAACTGCACGGCGAAGCCGACCAGGCTCCCGGTCCCGAACAGCAACTGAGCCTGTGCCGCGACCAGCAGCGTATCGAAGCCGCCTTGCAAGACTTGCCCGAAGACCAGCGCGAAGTGTTCCTGCTGCGCGCCCACGGCGACCTGGAACTGCCAGAAATCGCCAGCCTGACCCAGGCGCCGCTGGAAACGGTGAAAAGCCGTTTCCGTTATGCGCTGAAAAAATTGCGTCGGCTCCTGGCCGAGGAGGTACGCACATGACTGACGCCCGACAGACCCCGTCCCCTGAAGAGCAGATGCTGGCGCACATCCGCCAACACAGCGCCCAGGAACCTCCGGCCCATCTGGATGCCCTGATCCTGGCCACTGCGCGCCGCGAAGCCCCGGCGCCCAAGCCAAGCCTTTGGCAGCGCTGGATGCGCGCCTGCCAGCGGCCGCGCTATCAACTGGCCTTTGCCAGCCTGTTTGGTGTGGCCCTGGTCATTGGCTTGCTGCGGCCTTCCCCGGAGCACTATCCACAAGAGCAGGCCTTTGTCCCTGCGCCCGCTCCAGCCCCAGCTGCGCCCATGGCACGCCAGGCGGCGCCACGTTCCGCCGAGCTGGCCGGGGCCTTGAGCGTCCCTGAGCCCGCTGCCCCTTCGCCCATCGCTCCGGCGGCCCCTGTCGGCAGTGTTGCCGCGGCGCCGGAGATGGAAGCGTCCGCTGATGCAGCATCTCCTGCGCTGGCCAAGCCCAGGGCCGAGTCGAGCAAGATGGCCAAGCGCATGTCGGCCCCGGTCGAGCCCCGGACGATCAAACGGCTGGATGAGCAACTTCAGGCGGTCTTGCGCCTTTGGGAAGACGGCCAGAGCCGTGCGGCGGCCGAGCTACTGCTCCAGTTGCATGAACAGTATCCACAGGAGGATCTGGACGCGCGCCTGCAAGCCTTGCGTCGTCAATAAGGTGCGGGGGTTGGCTGTCGCCAGGGAAAGCGCGCACTATCTGCGCAGTTTCCAGAAAGTGAGAGGCCGGTCATGGCACCCCGCATCGACCGTATAGCGGCAATGTTGAACTGCCCGATCAAGGGCGCGGATATCCGTCAGGCCATCAAGGAGAGTCGCAAGGACTTTGGCCTGGAAGAGGCTGAAGAGGGCGTCGATCCCGAGGCGCAGGACGAAGCCGAACAAGCGCAGCAGGACGCTGAAGCCGCCGAGGATGAATAACTCAGGCGGCCGCCGGGTTCAGCTGTAAGGCAAGGCGGGCAGGTCGATGAACTCGGCGCAGGCACCGTCCGCGGTCATGCGCCGGGCCCGTTCCGGCAGCAGCCGGGCGTGATTTTCCACCTGCCAGCGATACCAGCTCAAACGCTGCACGATGCGCCGCCGGCAGGGCTCCGGCAGCTGTGCCAGCAGATCGACGCTCTCGGGCGCCCAGCGGGTCCGGGTCGAGTAATAGCCGAACAGGTTTTCCCGCAGGCCGAAGCAATCCTCGATGGTTTCCCCAACGCTGTAGACGTAAAGCTCGAAGGCGCTGCTCAGTTGCTGTGCGCCATCGGCGTGGTCCCGCAGGTAAGCGAAGATCCCCGGCCAGTTGATGCAGTACAGGTGCTCGTCCCAATCGCCATCCCGGGTCAGGTACTGGCCCTGGCCGCGAAAGAACTGGGGCATTTCCTGATGCTCAAGGGCTATTTCAAAGTTGCTTTTCATCGCGTACTCCTTCGACGTCGGTGATGTTCACGGACAGCGCCACGCATTCGATCACGCAGTCAAAACCGATTTCCAGGCGCAGGTGATAACCGGGGTTGAGGCGGGTGAGCTGGGTACGCATGCGCCCGTCGAAGCGCGTACCGCTGAGCGCCAGTTCGCTAATGCCCTGGACCTGAAGCAGCAAGCGGCAGTGGGTTGGGGCCTGGCTCGCCGGCCAGGTGGAAGGCACGGACAGCCGTCCCAGATCGCCATACAGCTGCAGGCTCAGTTGCTCGCCTTGAAACACCGGGCCCGGGGTATTGAAGTCATAGGGCGTGGCCGCCTCATTGAAGACCGCTCTCCAGGTTTCGCTGTTGTCGATGTTGAACAGCCAGTCGCGGGTGCCCCGATCCCGCTGCGCAATCGCTCTGCATTCCTGCAGAGAAGGCAACCGTGCGCGGCTCAGGTCCTCGTGCCACAGCTCCCGGGCCGCGACCAGCAGGCGCTGGAAGAAGTCCCGGCTGTCGTCGAGCACCGCCGGCCAAGTGCTGGGCCATTGCGCGTATTCGTCGTCATCTTCAGCAGGCTCCCAGATGTTGTCGAAGTCATAGTCCGGATCGTCCAGTGCGGCTTGCAGAACCTCCACCAGCCGTTGCCGATGACGGAAGTTCTGCTGGGGGTAGTCGCGCCGCAATGCGTAATGACGGATCAGGTATTCGCGGTCCTGGGAATCGTTGGGGTTATAGCGGCTCAGTTCGGCATCCAGTGCCGGGGGCATGTCATAGCCCATGAAACAGCTGACCCAATCACGAATGTCTGGCTCGAAGGGATGGTTGAGCAGGGGATGGCGCAGCATCGGGACCTCCTGTCCGGGGGGCTGGGAATGTAGCAAGTCGCGCTCCACCGGGACAGCCTCCAGTCGCGAGCCGTCGTTCTGGATCAGGGAGTGGATGAGGCTGCTGCCAGCAACGCCGGCTTTCGGAAACAAAAAAGCCCCAGGCCATCAGACCTGGGGCTTTCTCGTTGAAGCTGGTGCACCCGGCGGGATTCGAACCCACGACCCCTGCCTTCGGAGGGCAGTACTCTATCCAGCTGAGCTACGGATGCAGTGCGGGCGACATCATACCTATGTCGACTCGAAGCGTCCACGCCGGCTTGCATCCCTTTTCCACCGCCCGGCGCAATCCCCGGAAACCCGGGCCGTAGTGGCAGTTTTTCCCGCTGCATCGGCCGTTCGGCCCAGCGCAACCTGCAGCCATATCCGTGCAGTCACGGGGCACAGGGAGGTGCGGGAGATGAACTGTTTGATGCAAGAGGGCCTGTCGACAGCGTTGGCGGATCATCTGTTCGAGGCCAGTTGGAAGGCGGTGCTGCCCGGGTTGCAGCGCCGCGCCCGGCAGTTGGCGCGGGGTAACGCCGATGGCGCTCAGGAGTGGCTGGCGGCCACGGCGATCAAGGCGCTGCTGTTCTTTCGCCGTTCGCCGGAGCGGATTCGCGACCCCCAGGGCTTTCTGTTCCTGGTGCTCGATCATGTGTTTGTCGACAGCTGTCGGCGGCGGGCGCGGGAGCAGCGTCTGTTCGTGGATTTCGCCGATTTCGAGGACGACCCGCTGCAGCAGCTGGAGGCGCCGCAGATGTCGGTGCTGGAGCAGGTGGAACTGCTGGAAACCCTGGCCCTGCTCAGTCGGCGGGTGGCGCAATTGCCTTTTAAAAAACGCCGCTTGTTTGAACTGAAGTTTGTCGACGATCTGCCCTACCCGAACATCGCCGCCGAGCTGGGAATGAACCAGCCCCTGGCGCGCAAGCATGTGCAATTGTTGCGCGAGGCCCTGCGTTGAGGGTGTGGCAGGATTCACAGCGGGTGCGCCGGGACGTTCTTGTTCAGTGAGCCTGTTTTCGACGCTGTAGCCGGTGCCGCCGCCTTCTGCGGTGGGCCATTCCATCTAAGGAGAGATGTATGCCCGATCCAATGGTCAACTCGCAGATCACCGATGCCGTGACCCAGACCAACGTCAAGGTGGTGGCCGAAGCTCCGGCCCAGGCCATCGCCTCGTTGTATCAGGTGGCCAGCCACTCGGCGGGCCTGTCGTTGCAGAACGCGGTCAACAGCCAGCAGGCGCTGAACCAGATCTCTAACGCGGTGGTGTCCAAGGCCGTGGCGTTGATCATGGCGATCGGCGAATAGGGCTGATCGCCCGGGAGAATCGTCATGGCATGGTTCAAGAAGAAAACCCCACCCGCGGCCGCGGCCGATGACACCGCGAGCGCGGCGGCCAGCCCCAGTCGGGGTGTGGAAACGGCCGAGCCTCAGGCGGCGCCCAGCGAGCCCACGTCGACCGGCACCGATGCGGCGGCCGAGTCTGCGCCATCACCGCCGTCCGCCGCCGCGCGGCCTTCGGTGATGGAGACGATGAACGCCCATTTGCTCAAGCAGGCCGGCAGCCCCAGCACCGACAGCACCGATGCGCTCAACAGCCAGATCGTCCAGGCGGTGCAGTTCACCAATGCCCAGACTTTCAGCTATGCCCCGGCGCAGATCGCTGCCGCGCCGGACATGATGATCAGCCAGGCCGCCGGCCTGGTGGCGCAGTCGGCGGCGGGGTATTTCGACGGGGTCAGCAAGCTGGCCCTGGCGGCCCAGGCGGTGCTGCTCAAGCAGATGACCGAGAACATCGTCAAAGAGAACGTCAAGGGCGCCGCCGAGGATGCCCTGGGCGTGTTGGCCACCGACCTGATGGTCGGCGCGGCCGCTGCCGTGGCGGCTGCGGCGGGTGCGATGGAAGCGGAGGCGGCAGGCATGGCCATCGACAAGATCGACGCCAGCATCGCCAAGTACAGCGCCACTCTGGCCAATCGTTCGTCGTCTTCCTGAGTCCGACCCTCGGGCGCGCAAGGCGCCCGGGGCCGTCGTGCCAGAGGCGCCGGCCGCTCTGTTCACCCCCAGGCGTTGAAGTTCGACGGACCCGGTGCCCAGCCCTTCAACGCCATTCATCAACAAGGAGCATGCAATGGCGAATGAAGAGCAAACCCCGATGGCGACGATACTTCTCTTTGCCGAGAAGTATCTGAATCGTCCATTGACCCAGGTCGAGCGCCAGGTACTGGAGGCGTTTGTCCAGGACAAGCCGCTGGACATGTCCAAGTCCGCGCAACAGAGCGTTGATCAGGCGCGGCAGCGGGCCGTCGAGCTGATAGAGGCCGATGAGCAGCGCACGCGCAAGATCATCGAGCAGTTGTCGGGTGTCGGCGTCGATAGGGCCGATCCCCAGGCGCGCGAACTGGTGCTGCGTCAACTGCAGGCGGTGGCCGAGAGCCAGGCCGCTGCCGCTACTGCTGCGCCGACTGCCGTATCGGAACCGGCAGCAGCGCCGAGTTCGGACAAGGCCGCGGCCGCCACACCCACTCCCGCCCTGGCCCCTGCCGACGATCCAGCCCTCAAGGCGATGATCAGCGCCCTGGTGCAGCAGGAGGTGAAAGTCGCCGTCGAGGCGCGCATGGCCGAGTTGTCGCAGAAGGTCGAGGACACCCTCAAGCAGGTGCTCGCTGCTGCCGGGCAATAAGCCCCCCCTGAAATAAGCCGACGGTCCCAAGCCTCACGGTTCACAGCAAAACGGCTGCCACGTTCACTCAAAGACACGGAATGCTCCGTGTACTAACAAAGGAAGTTGAGCCATGCCACTTGTAAACGAACAAATCACCGATGCCGTCACCCAGACCAACGTCAAAGTCGTCGCCGAAGCGCCGGCCATGGCGATGGGCACCATCTACCAATCCATGGCCCAGGCCACCGCGATCCTGTTCCAGAACTCGGTCTCGGCGCAGCAGCAGCAAAATACCCTGGCCCAGGCCGCGACCAACCAGGGCGTGATGCAGATCTACAGCGTCGACACCACCGCCGGCGCCGCCGCCACCGAGAAGGTTGCCCAGGGCGGGGTCTCCGACAACCTCACCAGCCTGCTGACGGTGCTCAAGTCCTTCCAGAGCTGAGAGGCTGAGCGCCTGATTTCCCGTTGAACTTTCCTGCTGAAAAAATGGAGTTTTTATGAGCACAGTCAGTCCGCAAATCACCGATGCCGTGACCCAGACCAACGTCAAGGTCGTTGCCGAAGCACCGGCCATGGCGATGGGCACCGTCTACCAGTCCATGGGCCAGTCCGTGGCCATCCTGTTCCAGAACTCGGTGTCGGCCCAGCAGCAGCAAAACACCCTGGCCCAGGCGGCCACCAACCAGGGCGTGATGCAGATCTACAGCGTCGACACCACCGCCGGAGCGGCAGCCACCGAGAAAGTCGCCCAGGGCGGCGTGGCCGACAACCTCACCAGCCTGTTGACGGTGCTCAAGTCGTTCAGTAGCTGATCCTTTCCCTGGCGTCACGCCAACGCCCCCGCGGTCTGCAGGCCCCGGGGGCGTTGTCTTTTCGGCGGTTGCGAGTGACGTTGATCTGAAATTTTTAACCTGAAGGACGTTTACGTTCTTTTTTTCGAACAGCCTATTGTCCTTTACCCCTGTTGACCCTAGGATTCGTTTGAGATTTCAAACGCTCTTGCCTGGGTGCCCAAGCGCACGTCTATCCTTGTGTGCGACATTTTCGTGCTTTTACCCAGTGAACGATTTTCCTGACGGCAGCTTTGTCCAGGGCTTGCAGACGCGCCAGCGCGGTCCATGCCTGACAGGGCGCCTTTTTTACAATCACAATTCGCCCCGCGTATGCGCGGTGCTGTTAAGGAAGCCGACATGCAGCTCAAAGACGCCCAGTTGTTCCGCCAACAAGCCTTCATCGATGGAGCTTGGGTCGACGCGGACAACGGCCAGACGATCAAGGTCAACAACCCCGCGACCGGTGAAATCCTCGGCACCGTACCCAAGATGGGCGCCGCCGAAACCCGCCGCGCCATCGAAGCCGCCGACAAGGCGCTGCCAGCCTGGCGTGCCCTGACCGCCAAGGAGCGCGCCACCAAGCTGCGCCGCTGGTATGAACTGCTGATCGAGAACCAGGACGACCTGGGTCGCCTGATGACCCTGGAGCAGGGCAAGCCGCTGGCCGAAGCCAAGGGCGAAATCGCTTACGCCGCCTCCTTCATCGAATGGTTCGCCGAAGAAGCCAAGCGCATCTACGGTGACGTGATCCCGGGCCACCAGCCTGACAAGCGCCTGATCGTGATCAAGCAGCCGATCGGCGTGACCGCCGCCATCACCCCGTGGAACTTCCCGGCCGCGATGATCACCCGTAAAGCCGGCCCGGCCCTGGCCGCCGGTTGCACCATGGTCATCAAGCCCGCTTCGCAAACCCCGTTCTCGGCCCTGGCCCTGGTGGAACTGGCGCACCGCGCCGGGATTCCGAAAGGCGTGCTCAGCGTGGTCACCGGCAGTGCCGGCGACATCGGCGGCGAGCTGACCAGCAACCCGATCGTGCGCAAGCTGTCGTTCACCGGCTCCACCGAAATCGGTCGCCAGCTGATGGCCGAATGCGCCAAGGACATCAAGAAAGTGTCCCTGGAACTGGGCGGCAACGCGCCGTTCATCGTGTTCGACGACGCCGACCTGGATAAGGCCGTCGAAGGCGCGATCATCTCCAAATACCGCAACAACGGCCAGACCTGCGTCTGCGCCAACCGCCTGTACATCCAGGATTCGGTCTACGACGCCTTCGCCGAGAAGCTGAAAGTCGCGGTGGCCAAGCTGAAGATCGGCAACGGTCTGGAAGAAGGCACCACCACTGGCCCGCTGATCGACGAAAAGGCCGTGGCCAAGGTCCAGGAACACATCGCCGACGCCCTGAAAAAAGGCGCGACCCTGCTGGCCGGTGGCAAGTCCATGGAAGGCAACTTCTTCGAGCCGACCATCCTGGTCAACGTGCCGAAAGACGCGGCCGTGGCCAAGGAAGAAACCTTTGGCCCGCTGGCGCCGCTGTTCCGCTTCAAAGACGAAGCTGAAGTCATCGCCATGTCCAACGACACCGAGTTCGGCCTGGCGTCGTACTTCTATGCCCGCGACCTGGGGCGTGTGTTCCGTGTCGCCGAGGCCCTGGAATACGGCATGGTCGGGGTCAACACCGGCCTGATCTCCAACGAAGTGGCGCCGTTCGGCGGCATCAAGGCTTCGGGCCTGGGCCGTGAAGGCTCCAAGTACGGAATCGAGGATTACCTGGAAATCAAATACCTCTGCCTGGGTATCTGATCCGGTTTCAAGCGCCGGGGGCACGAGAGCGCTGTCCCCTGGCGCCGCTTTAAAAACGCACGTTTTCAAGGTGGCCCGGGACCGCTCCGGCAGTCGATCATCGCATGCTGTCGCAGGCGCTTCCCCGCCCCGCAACCCTTGAATCACACCGCTGTAGCAGCGGTGAATGAGGACACTATGAGCAAGACCAACGCATCCTTGATGAAACGCCGTGAAGCCGCTGTACCACGCGGTGTTGGCCAGATTCACCCGATCTTCGCCGACAGCGCGAAGAACGCCACCGTCACCGACGTTGAAGGCCGCGAGTTCATCGACTTCGCCGGCGGTATCGCGGTACTGAACACCGGTCACGTGCACCCGAAAATCATCGCCGCGGTGACCGAGCAGTTGAACAAGCTGACCCACACGTGCTTCCAGGTCCTGGCCTACGAGCCTTACGTGGAACTGTGCGAGAAAATCAACGCCAAGGTTCCAGGTGACTTCGCCAAGAAAACCCTGTTGGTGACCACCGGTTCCGAAGCCGTGGAAAACGCCGTGAAGATCGCCCGTGCCGCCACTGGCCGCGCCGGCGTGATCGCCTTCACCGGCGCCTACCATGGCCGCACCATGATGACCCTGGGCCTGACCGGTAAAGTCGTGCCTTACTCGGCCGGCATGGGCCTGATGCCAGGCGGTATCTTCCGCGCGCTGTACCCCAACGAACTGCACGGGGTGAGCATCGACGACTCCATCGCCAGCATCGAGCGCATCTTCAAGAACGACGCCGAGCCACGTGATATCGCCGCCATCATCATCGAACCGGTGCAGGGCGAAGGCGGTTTCTACGTCGCGCCTAAAGAGTTCATGAAGCGCCTGCGCGCCCTGTGCGACCAGCACGGCATCCTGCTGATCGCCGACGAAGTGCAGACCGGCGCTGGCCGTACCGGCACCTTCTTCGCCATGGAACAGATGGGCGTTGCCGCCGACCTGACCACCTTCGCCAAATCCATCGCTGGCGGCTTCCCGCTGGCCGGTGTCTGCGGCAAGGCCGAATACATGGACGCCATCGCTCCAGGCGGCCTGGGCGGCACCTACGCCGGTAGCCCGATCGCCTGTGCCGCCGCTCTGGCGGTGATGGAAGTGTTCGAAGAAGAGCACCTGCTCGATCGCTGCAAGGCGGTGGGCGAGCGTCTGGTGACCGGCCTCAAGGCCATCCAGGCCAAGTACCCGGTGATCGGCGAAGTGCGCGCCCTGGGCGCGATGATCGCGGTGGAACTGTTCGAAAACGGCGACAGCCACAAGCCGAACGCCGCTGCTGTGGCTCAGGTCGTGGCCAAGGCTCGCGACAAGGGGCTGATCCTGCTGTCCTGCGGCACCTACGGCAACGTGTTGCGGGTTCTGGTTCCGCTGACCTCGCCGGACGAGCAACTGGATAAAGGCCTGGCCATCATCGAAGAGTGCTTCGCTGAACTCTGAGTGGTTGCTGCTGTGACCTGATCGACAAAAAAACCCGCTTCGGCGGGTTTTTTTCATCCCCAGGCGGTCCATAGGGGATTTGCGCTGTATGGAAGCCCGTGCATTGACTAAGGTGCAAAGGATTGCCTAGGGAGCGTGCTGCATGACCGCTGTTGATTTACCCGCTGTACCTCGTGTGCTGATTGCCGAGGCCGATCCCTGGTCCCGCGATTTGCTCAAGCAAGTGCTGCTCAACGTGCGCTGTGACGCGCGTCTGGATCTGTGTGCCGACGGTCAGGAAGCCCTGGAACTGTTGAGCGCCAAACCTTATGACCTGATCATTGCCGACTGGGAGTTGCCGGGCATTGACGGTCTCGCCTTGCTGCGCTCCGTGCGCCAGCGCAAGCGCAACCCGTTGCAGCCTTTCATTCTGCTCAGCGTGCGCAGCGACAGTGCCAGCGTGCGCGAGGCCTTGCCTCTGGCACCCACGGCCTACCTGACCAAACCGTTGAACATGGAAAGCCTGACCCAGCGCCTGCAGGGGCTGCTGCTGGATGCTGGCCAGGAGGTTGCCTGCGAGGTGCCGACCCTGGCCCCGGGCATGACCCTGTGGACCTTTCTTGAACGCCGTCGCGAGATCGCCGATGGCGCACCGCTGCTGACCGATGTGCAATTGGCGGTCAAGCGCAGCCTCAACCCCGACGGGCTGGACCTCAAGCTGCTGGAGGAGGAGATCCGCACCGATCCCCAGATCACTGCCGTGCTGATCTGCGCCGCCAACAGTGCCGCGCAACACAACGGTGAAGGCGTACAGACCCTGTCCCAGGCCCTGCACCGGCTGGGTACCGGGCAGAGCATGAACCTGATTCTGGGCCTGGCCCTCAAGCGCAGCGCGCGCCTGAGCGACCCGGCCCTGGCTGACTATGCCGAGCGCTACTGGGAGCTGTCGTTGCACACGGCGGAATATGGTCGGACCCTGGCCCGCCTGCTGGACCTGGATCAGGAGCGTTGCTATTGCGCGGGCCTGTTGCACCGGTTGGGCGACCTGGCATTGCTGCGTTGTCTGCAAGAGTGGAAGCAGGCCGGTGGCGAACTGGATGAGCAGGAAGAAATCGGTGATGCCCTGGAGCGTTTCGGTGCCGCCTACGGTTCGGCGCTGCGTACTCGCTGGCGCATGCCCCTGGAGCTGCGTGAACTGATCGCCTCGATCTACCAGTTGGGCGGAGGGGTCTATTCCCGCGAAGCCCTGGTGATGAACCTGGCGGCGCAACTGGCGCGGCTGACCGAACATGAAGGGGTGGAGGAGGTGGCCCGCAGCAAGACGGCGCGCCTGCTGAAAGTCGGCTTGCCGGAGCTTTCCCGCCTGCGCAAGGGCTGATCCTCTTTAGCCGCCGGCTCGCCGGCGAAGACATTCGCCACCGCGCCGTGGGCCTTTAGGGCCTGTTCGCTGGCAAGCCAGCTCCCACGGATGGGGCGCGCGTGGTTATCCGCTGACGATGCGGTTCTTGCCCTGGCGCTTGGCTTGGTACATCGCCGCATCGGCCCGGGCGAACAGGCTGTCGAGGCTTTCATCTTCGCGGCGCCGGCTGCTCAGGCCCTGGCTGATGGTGATGTTGAAGGTCTGGCCCTGGCAACTGAAGGTCTGCCGCTGAATCTCGCGCTGCAGGCGTTCGGCGACCTGATGGGCCATGTCCGCGCTGCAGCCGGGAAACACCGCCGCGAACTCTTCACCGCCGATGCGCCCGAACAGGTCTCCCCGACGCAGTGCAGCCCGTCCGCTCTCGGCAATGCGCTGCAGAACGATGTCGCCTTCGGGATGGCCGTAGGTGTCGTTGATCACCTTGAAGTCATCGATGTCCAGCAACAGAAAGACCAGGGGTAAACCTTGCCGGCGTGCCTGTTCGAACTCGCGATGGGCACATTCGAAGAAGTGTCGGCGGTTGCTGCTTTGGGTCAGCACGTCGGTGGTGGCCAGGCGTTGCAGCTCGGCTTCCAGCTGCTTCTTTTCGGTGATGTCTTCGGCAATGCCCACCACGATCAGCCGTTGCCCGGGTTCGGTGTTGCGGTTGATGAAGCATTTGTCGCTAAGCCAGCGCACCTGCCCCTGGGCATCGATGATGCGGTACTCGCGATCTTCCACCGCGCCCCTGTCCAGGACCTGGGCCAGGCTGCGCTCGGCGTATTCCAGGTCGTCGGGGTAGATGCTGTCGCGCCACTGGTTGAAGTCCGCCAGCAGCAGGCCTGCCGGGCGACCGAAGATCCGTTCATAGGCCGGGCTGACGTACAGCACCTGGCGGTTGTCCCAATCGAAGGCCCAGAGCACTGCATTGACGCTGACCAGCAGGGCGCTGAACAGCTGCTCGCGCTCGGTCAGGCGGGCGACTTCGCCCTGTGCATGCATCAGGGCCATCAGGGTTTGCGCGGCTTCGGGCCACTGGGGAAGCGAAGATGGAGTGTGTGAATTCTTATTGACCATCGGCACAGATCTCAAAGGGCGTGCCGCGCCAAGTTCGACAGCAGCCACAACCAAGCCCGCCTGGGTGGCGAAGTGTTCAGTGAGATAGGGGATCGGACGCTAAGTTCCCAGCCGTTGCGGCGATACCTGGCGCGCCCGCCGGACGGTCGCAGTCGCCCCTCGCCGGCTTGTGGCGAGGGGCTTTGGCTCAGGCTGCGGTAGGACGCAGGGAGTAGGTTTTCAGCTGATTGGCGAAGTCCCGCAGGGACTGGATACCGCTGGCCTCGGCCTCGTGCACCCAGTCCTTGATCGCCGCCAGCATGTCGTGGCCGTTGGCGCTGGTCTTGACCCAGATCTGCTGCAGGGCCAGGCGCTTTTCGTAGATCACCTTCAACGCCTGGCTGTGTTCCAGCATGGTCTGGATACGCAGGTGGTGGCGGTCTTCCAGCAGGCTGGTTTCCCGGGACAGCAGGCGCTTGGCGCGGTGGAACTGGTGGCGCACCGAGTGATCGACCTTGGCCAGCTCCTGCTTCACCAGCGGGCCGATCACCAGCTTGCGGTACTGGGCCATGATCTGGAACCGGTTGTTGAGGATGGCCATGGCCGTGTCCATGTCCAGGTGGCCCTTGCCTTCGACCCGGTGGGCGATGGGCGCTACGCGCTGGACCTTGGCCAGGCGCAGGAAGCTGAAGACCTTGATCCAGGCCCAGCCCATGTCGAACTCCCACTTCTTCACCGAGAGCTTGGCCGAGTTGGGGTAGGTGTGATGGTTGTTATGCAGTTCTTCGCCGCCGACGATGATGCCCCAGGGCACCAGGTTGGTGGCGGCGTCGCGGCATTCGAAGTTGCGGTAGCCGACGGCGTGGCCCAGGCCGTTGATCACGCCGGCGGCCCAGAATGGAATCCACATCATCTGGATCGCCCAGATGGTGATGCCGATGGTGCCGAACAGCAGCAGGTCGATGACCGCCATCAGCGCGATACCGCCCAGCTTGTAGCGGCTGTAGAGGTTGCGCTCGATCCAGTCTTCCGGGCAGTTCTTGCCGTAGATGCGCAGGGTTTCCGGGTTCTTGGCCTCTTCGCGATAAAGCTCGGCGCCCTTGCGCAGCACCGTGGACAGGCCCTTGATCACCGGGCTGTGGGGGTCGTCGACGGTCTCGCACTTGGCGTGGTGCTTGCGGTGGATGGCGGTCCACTCGCGGGTGTTCTGCGCCGTGGTCAGCCACAGCCAGAAGCGGAAGAAGTGTTTCAGGCCGGCGTTGAGTTCCAGGGAACGGTGCGCGGAATAGCGATGCAGATAGATCGTGACCGCAACGATGGTCACGTGGGTCATCAACAGAGTGACTGCCACCAGTTGCCAGGCGGACAAGCCAAGTAAACCTTCGTACCACATAGGCGATAAGGCCCTCGATAAAGAAAAAAACAGCCCAGGCATTATCACTAAGCCCGCTGAGAAAACCAGTCGCCCTTTCAGATAAGAGTGGCGGCATGTTTCTTCCTCTATAATCCCGAACTTTTCGTGTGGAAATAGACGGACTTATGTCGGTTTCTTATCGCAATGGCTTGCGTGCCGCGCTGCTCTATCTACTGCTGTCCCTGATCTGGTTGCAGTTCAGTGGTTATTTACTGAGCAGTTTCTTCGATGAATTTGCCGATCAGGCCTACTGGCACGAGGTCAGTGGCTACGCCTGGGCACTGGTCAGCGCGGTGCTGATCTTCTTTGCCCGGGCCCGCCTGTTGCGAGTCATGGGCGCCGACCGCTGGTTGCGCCATCAGCAGAAGGATCGCGAGCGCCTGCGCCAGGCGGCGGCAGTGTTCGACTGCACCCGCGAGGGCGTGCTGGTCAGCGATACCCAGGGCCAGATCGTCCACGTCAATCGCGCCTTCATCGAGATCACCGGCTACCAGCGCGAAGAGGTGCTGGGTCGCCAGCCGAGCCTGTTCAAGTCCGGCCACCATTCGCCGGACTTCTACAAGGCGATGTTCGACTCGCTGCAGAAAACCGGCGAATGGAGCGGCGAAATCTGGAATCGACGCAAGAGCGGCGAGATCTACCCGCAATGGCAGAGCATCCGCGCGATCCGCGATGAGCAGGGCGAGCTCACCCACTATGTCGCGGTGTTCTCCGACATCAGTGCAATCAAGGATTCCGAGCACGAACTGGCCCACCTGGCCCACCACGACCCCTTGACCGACCTGCCCAACCGCCTGCTGTTCACCGATCGTGCCGAACAGGCCCTGGCCTCGGCGCAGATCCACAAGCGCGGCTGCGCCATGCTGATGATCGACCTGGATCATTTCAAGATGATCAACGACAGCCTCGGTCACAACGTCGGCGACCAGTTGCTCAAGGCCGTGGGCGAGCGCCTGGGGGGCATGTTCGGCCCGGGCATGACCCTGGCGCGTCTGGGAGGCGACGAGTTCGCAGTGCTGGCCGAAAGCTGCCCGCAACTGGTGCAGGCCGCCGCCCTGGCGCAGCGCATCATCGACGGCCTCAAGGAGCCCTTCCAGCTGGGTGAGCAGCAGGTGGTGATCAACGCCAGCATCGGCATCAGTCTGTTCCCCAGTGACGCCCTGAGCGCCAGTCAGCTGCTGCGCAACGCCGATGCGGCGCTGTTCAAGGCCAAGAGCGCCGGGCGCAACGGCTATGCCCTGTACACCGAGGAACTCACCGCCCATGCCCAGCAACGGGTGGAGATTGCCTTCGAACTGCGCCGGGCCCTGGAGCAGCAGGAGCTGCGGGTCTACTACCAGCCGGTGCACGATCTCAAGAACAGTCGCCTGATCGGCGTCGAGGCCCTGGTGCGCTGGGAGCATCCGCAACGCGGCCTGGTGTCCCCGGCGGAGTTCATTCCGATTGCCGAACGCACCGGGATGATTGCCGAGATCGACGCCTGGGTCATGCAGCAGGCCTGCCGGCAGATGTGCCAATGGCAGGCTGAAGGTGTGGTGCTGTCGTTTGTCGCGGTGAACGTATCGACCCGTCTGTTCGCGCGCAGCGAGCTCTATCAGCAGGTGGCCCAGGTGCTGCACGACACCGGCCTGGACCCGGCCTACCTGGAACTGGAAGTCACCGAAAGCGCGGTCATGGACGATCCCGAGGTGGCGCTGGAGCAGATGCACCGTCTGCGTGAACTGGGCATTCGCCTGGCCATCGATGACTTCGGTACCGGCTACTCGTCCTTGCTGCGCCTCAAGCGCCTGCCGGTACAGAAGCTCAAGATCGACCAGGGTTTTGTCGCCGGCCTGCCGTTCGATGAAGACGATGCGGCGATCTCTCGGGTGATCATCGCCCTGGCCCAGAGCATGGGCATGCAGGTTCACGCCGAGGGTATCGAGCAAGCGGAGCAGGCGCGGTTCCTGCTCGAACACGACTGTGACCTGGGCCAGGGCTACTGGTTCGGCCGGCCGGTGCCGGCGGAGCAGCTTGACTGGAGCAATGCCCCCGCCATCCGCTGATACTCCTGTAGCCGCTGCTGAGCCTGCGAAGCTGCGAACGACCGCAACGCGGGCGCAAATGTTGTAGACCGCTGAAGGCCTGATGGCCTTGTCGCAGCCTCGCAGGCTCGGCAGCGGCTACAGGGGGCTAAGCTGCTGTCAGGTCGAATAATTTTTCTGGTTATATAAACATTCTTAAACAGTATTTTTAAGAATATCCGCGCCTATCTACTATTGCTCCTACGCCGCAAGCAGTGCCGCCACTGCCAGGCACCTTTCACTCAGGAGCAGCACCATGAGCGCATCTCTACGTAGCGTTGACGGCCAGGACGAAGCAACCATCTTGCGGGAAATTCAAAGCGCTCTGCGCGACCTGCGCTTTGGCGCGGTGGAAATCACCGTGCACAACGCCCAGGTCGTGCAGATCGAACGCAAGGAAAAATTCCGCCTGCAACAGCCCGGCAACAAACCCAGCTGACTGCAGCGCAGTCGAAGACCGCATCACCCTCTCGTGATCGAGAGGCCCGACTGGACAACCGGAGGGCGTCATCCATGACCCCCAGTCTGAACCCCAGCATTCGCCCACGAATGCGGGCCTGATTCGCCATAAGAAAAATGCCAGCACTTTAAAAAATTTCGGGAGCTCCATCATGTCGTCGATTCGCCGTTATGCCCTGGCCGCCCTCGCCAGCGCCGTTTTTGCCGGTTCCGCCGTTGCCAAGGATTACGAGCTGCTCAACGTGTCCTACGACCCGACCCGCGAGCTGTACCAGGACTACAACGCCGAGTTCACAAGCTTCTGGAAGCAATCGCATCCCGGCGACAACGTGAAGATCCAGCAGTCCCACGGTGGTTCCGGCAAGCAGGGCCGGGCGGTGATCGACGGCCTGCGCGCCGACGTGGTGACCCTGGCCCTGGCCGGTGACATCGACGAAATCGCCAAGCTCGGCAAGACCCTGCCGGCGGACTGGCAGAAACGCCTGCCCGACGCCAGCACCCCCTACACCTCGACCATCGTGTTCCTGGTGCGCAAGGGCAACCCCAAAGGCATCAAGGACTGGGGCGACCTGATCAAGAAAGACGTCTCGGTGATCACCCCGAACCCGAAAACTTCCGGTGGTGCGCGCTGGAACTTCCTTGCCGCCTGGGCCTATGGCCTGAAAACCGGCGGCAGCGAAGCCAAGGCTCAGGAATACGTCAAAGAGCTGTTCAAGCACGTGCCTGTGCTGGACACCGGCGCTCGCGGCTCGACCATCACCTTCGTCAACAACGGTCAGGGCGACGTGTTGCTGGCCTGGGAAAACGAGGCCTTCCTGGCCCTCAAGGAAGACGGCGGCGCCGACAAGTTCGACATCGTCGTGCCTTCGCTGTCGATCCTCGCCGAGCCACCCGTGGCGGTGGTGGACAAGAACGCCGAGAAGAAAGGCAACACCGAGATCGCCGAGGCGTACCTCAAGCACCTGTACAGCCCGGCCGGCCAGGAAATTGCCGCGAAGAACTTCTACCGCCCGCGGGACAAGGATGTCGCCGCCAAATATGCCCAGCAGTTCCCCAAACTGGACCTGGTGACTATCGACAAGGACTTCGGCGGCTGGAAGACTGCCCAACCGAAATTCTTCAACGACGGTGGTGTGTTCGACCAGATCTACACGGCCCAGTAAACCTGTTGTAGGAGCTGGCTTGCCAGCGAAGGCGCCCTCAAGGGCCACACCAGGCTGCAGGCCCCTTCGCCGGCAAGCCGGCTCCTAACAGGTAGAGCCCGCATTCAGTTGCGGGCTTTGCGTATCCGTTCCGTTAACCAAGGACTTTTATGTCGCGTCGTATCTCCCCCGTCATACCCGGCTTCGGGCTGACGCTGGGCTACACCTTGGTGTACCTCAGCCTGATTGTGCTCATCCCCCTGGCGGCGATGTTCGTGCATGCCGCGCAACTCACCTGGGAACAGTTCTGGGCGATTATTTCGGCGCCAAGGGTGCTCGCCGCGCTCAAGCTGAGCTTCGGTACCGCGCTGTATGCGGCCATGATCAACGGCGTCATCGGCACCCTGCTGGCCTGGGTCCTGGTGCGCTACAGCTTCCCCGGGCGCAAGGTCATCGATGCCATGATCGACCTGCCGTTTGCCTTGCCCACTGCCGTGGCCGGCATTGCCCTGACCGCGCTCTACGCGCCCACCGGCCTGGTGGGACAGTTCGCCACCGACCTGGGCTTCAAGATTGCCTACACGCCCCTGGGCATCACCCTGGCGCTGACCTTCGTCACCCTGCCATTCGTGGTGCGCACGGTGCAGCCGGTGCTGGCGGATATTCCCCGTGAAGTGGAAGAGGCCGCCGCCTGCCTGGGCGCCAAACCCTGGCAGGTGTTCCGCCATATCCTGGTGCCGGCCTTGCTGCCGGCCTGGCTCACCGGCTTTGCCCTGGCCTTCGCCCGGGGCGTTGGCGAGTACGGCTCGGTGATTTTCATCGCCGGCAACATGCCGATGAAGACCGAAATCCTGCCCCTGCTGATCATGGTCAAGCTCGACCAGTACGATTACACCGGCGCCACCTCCATCGGCGTGCTGATGCTGGTGGTTTCCTTCATCCTGTTGCTGCTGATCAACCTGCTGCAGCGGCGCATCGAACGTCCATAAGGAGGCGCGACTCATGTCTCAATCGTCTATCGCCGCCTCGTCGGCCAACGCCGCCCGCCGTGGCAGCGCCACCTCGCGGCGGGTGCTGATTGGCCTCGGCTGGCTGATCTTTGCCCTGTTTTTGCTGCTGCCGTTGTTCATCGTGGTGTCCCAGGGCCTGAAGCTGGGCATCGGTGCGTTCTTTGAAGCGATCTTCGAGCCCGATGCCCTGTCGGCGCTCAAACTCACGGTGATCGCGGTGCTGATCTCGGTGCCCCTGAACCTGGTGTTCGGGGTCAGCGCCGCCTGGTGCGTGAGCAAGTACTCGTTCCGTGGCAAGAGCATCCTGGTGACCCTGATCGACCTGCCGTTCTCGGTGTCGCCGGTGATCGCCGGCCTGGTCTATGTGCTGATGTTCGGCGCCCAGGGCCTGTTCGGCCCGTGGCTTTCGGATCACGACATCCAGATCGTCTTCGCCTTGCCCGGCATCGTCCTGGCCACCATCTTCGTCACCGTGCCCTTCGTCGCCCGGGAACTGATCCCGCTGATGCAGGAGCAGGGCACCCAGGAAGAGGAAGCCGCCAGGTTGCTGGGGGCCAATGGCTGGCAGATGTTCTGGCACGTCACCGTGCCCAATATCAAATGGGGCCTGATCTACGGCGTGGTGCTCTGTACCGCCCGGGCCATGGGCGAATTCGGCGCGGTGTCGGTGGTGTCCGGGCACATTCGCGGGGTCACCAACACCCTGCCGCTGCACGTGGAAATCCTCTACAACGAGTACAACCACGTGGCCGCCTTTGCCGTCGCCAGCCTGCTGCTGATCCTTGCGTTGTTCATCCTGCTGCTCAAGCAGTGGAGCGAATCCCGAATCAACCGCCTGCGCGCCAGCGCCGCGGAGGAATAAGTCATGTCGATCGAAGTCCGTAACGTCAGCAAGAACTTCAACGCCTTCAAGGCCCTGAACAGCATCAACCTGGATATCCACAGCGGCGAGCTGGTGGCTCTGCTGGGCCCGTCCGGCTGCGGCAAGACCACCCTGCTGCGCATCATCGCCGGCCTGGAAACGCCGGATGACGGCAGCATCGTGTTCCACGGCGAGGACGTTTCCGGCCACGACGTGCGCGATCGCAACGTCGGTTTCGTGTTCCAGCACTACGCCCTGTTCCGCCACATGAGCGTGTTCGACAACGTCGCCTTCGGCCTGCGCATGAAGCCCAAGAACCAGCGTCCCAGCGAGAGCAAGATCGCCGAGAAGGTCCATGAGCTACTGAACATGGTGCAACTGGACTGGCTCGCCGACCGTTACCCGGAGCAACTGTCCGGCGGCCAGCGCCAGCGTATCGCCCTGGCCCGCGCCCTGGCGGTGGAGCCCAAGGTGCTGCTGCTGGACGAACCCTTCGGCGCCCTCGACGCCAAGGTGCGCAAGGAGCTGCGACGCTGGCTGGCGCGGCTGCACGAAGACATCAACCTGACTTCGGTGTTCGTTACCCACGACCAGGAAGAAGCCATGGAAGTGGCGGACCGAATCGTGGTGATGAACAAGGGCGTGATCGAGCAGATCGGCTCCCCGGGGGACGTCTACGAGAACCCGGCCAGCGACTTCGTCTACCACTTCCTGGGTGACTCCAACCGCCTGCACCTGGGGGAGGACAATCACGTGCTGTTCCGTCCCCACGAAGTGTCGCTGTCGCGTTCGGAACTGGAAGACCATCACGCCGCCGAAGTGCGCGACATCCGTCCCCTGGGCGCCACCACCCGGGTCACCCTCAAGGTCGAAGGCCAGAGCGAGCTGATCGAGGCCGAAGTGGTGAAGGACCACGACAGCCTGATCGGCCTGGCCCGTGGCGAGACGCTGTTCTTCAAGCCCAAGGTCTGGCAGAAACACTCCAGCCTCTGACCCCACCGACATCACGCCCGCTGTAGGAGCTGGCTTGCCAGCGAAAGCGTCCTCCAGGTTTGTACCTGGCTCGAAGACCCTTCGCCGGCAAGCCGGCTCCTACGCAGAGGATGTTGCGTATCGACGGTGGGTGATGGCGTTCGCTATTGCTGCTAGCTCGATTCGATCTATGGCCCGTGCCCTGGGCGCAAGTTTCCTTATCTACGCTGGAAACTGTGCCAGGAGGGCGCAATTGAAGAGTCCTTGAAGGACCGGCGTTCTGTCTCCTGGCCAGCCTGATGCCAAGGAGACAAGCATGAAAAAGGAAGTCCATCGGCCCGGTCCGAGGTTCGGTTGTGCACTCTGCGGTGCACTGCTCAGCCCTCTGGCCCTGGCGCTCGCGCCCCCAGACCTGTCCTCGCGCATACCCTACGACGTTGCAGTGACCGCCCCCCCGGAACCGACCCTGGAAAGCCTGCAGCGCGATTTTGACGTGCTGTCCTGGCAGACCTTCATCGCCCTCAACTGGCCAGCCCAGGCCGACGGCAGTCCCGGCGTTGGGCCCATCGGCAAGGAGGACGGTCCCACCGTCTGGGAAGGCTGGAAAGAGAGCTATCAGATCTTCCGGGCCAAGGGTGAGAAGCCTTTGGCCTGGGAGGCTCCGGCGATTCTTCCCAAACCCTGTGAGGGGCTCAAATCCGGGCGCCTGCTGCAACAGATGGGCAAGGTCGCGGGTGTCCTCGACGAGTTCATCCAGCCGTTCCAGAGCGGCCCGCTGGTGGACCAGAGCGGCACCTACACCCGTAACGAAATCGTGGTCAACCGGCCGATGTTCAACGATATCGTCGACAAGGGCTTGTACAGCGTCCAGGGCCAGCAGGCGTATTTCGCCGCCAGCCCGAACAACCGCGTGGCCTTCAGCTGCAGCTCCAATCCCCATCAGAAACTCGGCGCAATCATGGTCAAGGCCTCGTGGAAGGTGCTGGACGGCAACGACCAGCGCAGCCGCTTCCATACGGTGGACGCCCTGGTCTATACCCCCGGCAACAGCGATCCGACCCGCGGGCCCATCGTGGAAGAGTCGTGCAAGGCCGAGGCGGTGGGCCTGGTGGGCCTGCACATCGTGCACAAAACCGCGCTGGCCCCGCAGTGGGTCTGGTCGACCTTCGAACACGTGGACAATGTGCCGGAAAAAACCACCCCGCCGGAGCAGCGCAAAGGCCCGTACCTGTTCTACAACGCCGCCAGCCCGGCCAAGGTCAACGAGCCGCCGCCCCGGCCCTGGAACCCGGCGGTCAAGGCCACGCCATCGCAGATCGTCCGCGAGATTCCGCTGACCGAGGCCGCCAAGGCGCTGAACAGCACCTACCAGGCGCTGTTGCGCACGGCCAACCCGCAGAGTGTCTGGGCCAACTACCAGATGATCGACACCCAATGGCCCGCCGATCCGGCCCCTGACTGCGAGACGCCGTCGCCGACCAATCCCTTGGGCAGCCCGGCCCCGACCTTCCTCGCCAACGCCACCCTGGAAACCTATATCCAGGGCACGGTGCCCCAGGCGTCCTCCAGTTGCATGGATTGCCACAACAACGCGACCACCCGGGTCACCCAGAACCCCCGCACCACCTTCGCCGACTTCACCTATCTGCTGGAGCGTGCCCAATCCACTGGCGCCGCAGGGAGCAAACCATGAGCACCGAGCGTGAGAACTTTGTCGGCCTGTCCTCGGCGTTGCTGGGGATCGGCAAGGCCTTGCTGGCGCCGTCGATCGACCCCATCGACCTGCCCAGCCAGTTTCTGGCCTATATCCGCCCGAAGCTGACCGAGGCCCAACTCAATGACCTGCTGAGCCAGTACGCCAGCCTGGTGGCTGACCAGCAGAGCCCGGAACAGATCGCCCGGGCGCTGCTGATGAGCAACGGCAAGCCGGCGGCCACACCTGCGGCCAAGGCCTGTCGTTCGATCATGAAAATGTGGCTGCTGGGGGTCTGGTACCAGCCTTATGACGCCAGCAGCTTCAAGGCCGGGCAACAGTGGGTCGTGTCCGACCTGGCGTACCAGCAAAGCTGGGCCTGGAAGGCCGCCCAGGCCCATCCCATGGGCTACAGCCAGTTTCATTTCGGCTACTGGAACGAGACGCCGCCGAGCCTGGAGGCCTTTACCGGTGTGCCCGCCAAGGGGCAGCAAGGAGCTTCGTCATGAGCACAGAACAAGCGGATGTGGTGATAGTCGGCGCTGGCCTGGCAGGCAGCATCATCGCCTATCAACTGGGTCTGGCCGGGGTCAAGGTGCTGGTGCTGGAGTCCGGGCCGAGCATTCCGGCCAATCGCACGCAATACATGGAGCGCTTCTACAACGCCACCCTGAAGACTCCGGAGTCGCCCTATCCTCCGGCCAGCAACCTGCAGCCGCAGCTTTATCCGGAACTGCAGCCGGACCAGCAGAACGCGCCGCGCCCAACCATTGCCGACCTGATCAACGGCTGGCAGAACCCGCAGACCAGCTACCTGGTGCAGAAAGGCCCGCTGGCCTTCACCAGCACCTATGAGCGGGTGGGCGGCGGCACCACCTGGCACTGGGTCGCCACCTGCCTGCGCATGCTGCCCAATGACTTTCGCCTCAAGTCGCTGTACGGCGTCGGGGTCGACTGGCCCATCGGCTACCAGGATCTGCAAAGCGCCTACTGCCGCGCCGAGGCGGAGATCGGCGTGGCGGCGGATGTGGGTGACCAGGACTACCTGGGCATGACCTTTCCCGAGGATTATCAATTCCCCATGCACAGCATTCCGCTGTCCCTGGTGGACGAGCGTTTCGTCAAGGCGCTCAAGGGCCATTCGTTTGCCGGCATGCCACTGTTCGTGAGCCCGACGCCGGCCGGGCGCAACTCCGAGCCTTATGCCGGGCGCCGGGTCTGTGCGGGCAATACCAACTGCACGCCGATCTGCCCGATCCAGGCCAAGTACGACGCCACGGTGACTCTGAACAAGGCGCTGGAGACCGGCAATGTCCGGGTGCTGTACAAGAGCGTGGCGAGCAAGGTCCGGGTCGATGGCAAGTCCAGCATCAGCGGCATCGAGTTCATCCAGTACCAGTTGGGGGACGGCCCGCCCACCGCCAATGGCGTGGCCCTGGGGCAGCACTATGTGATCGCCGCCCACGCCATCGAGACCCCCAAGCTGTTGCTCAACTCAGCCTGTCCCGAGGCACCCCAGGGGGTGGCCAACAGCAGTGGTCAGGTCGGGCGCAGCCTGTCGGACCACCCGATCTACCTGGCCTGGGGGCTGATGCCGCCAGGGCAGACGGTGTTCCCTTATCGTGGGCCGGTGTCCACGGCGGGCATCGAGAGCCTGCGCGATGGGGCCTTTCGCAGCCACCGGGCGGCCTGGCGCATCGAGATCGGCAATGAGGGCCTGAACTGGCCGATCGGCGATCCCTACACCACGGTGTGCGACCTGATCGACGGCCAGAACAACAGCCACACCAACCCGTTGCCCGGAGACAAGCATGATCCCCAGGCGTTGTTTGGAGCGGACCTGATCCGTGCCCTCAACGACCGCCTGATCCGCCAGTTCCGAATTGCCTTCCTGGTGGAACAGGTGGAGAAGGATCCGGATCACGCCGACTGCTACATAGTCCCCTCTACCGAGTACAAGGACCGCCTGGGCATCCCCCGTCCGGAGATTCACTACAACCTGTCGGACTACACCAAGGAGGGCTTCAAACAGGCCCGGCAGGCCGCCACCTACATCATCACCGAGCTGCTGGGGGCCACCGAACTCACGGACCTCAAGCCGGACCCCAAGACCAACCCCGGGTTCTTCGTCTACGACGGCGAGCCCTACAGCTTCCAGGGCGCCGGGCACCTGATGGGGACTTACCGCATGGGGGACAACCCCAGGGACTCGGTGGTGGACAAGCATCAGCGCAGTTGGGATCACCGCAATCTGTTCCTGGTGGGAGACGGGGTGTTTCCCAGCAGCGGCACGTCCAATCCGAGCCTGACCATCGCCGCGTTGTCGTTCCAGGCCGCCGATGTGCTCGCCAATGAGCTCAAGGCCAGCACCGTGACGGTCCAGGCCAATCAGCCCTGGCAAGGCACCGGGGTGCAACTCAATGGGATCAGTGCGCAATTGGTGCGCTACGTCAGCGGGCGCTGGTCTGCCAGTCCGGCGGGGGGCATGGTGGACGGCCGGGGCAATCCGGTCTACATCGCCAAGTCCGGCTATACCTTGCCGGGGGCCAGCGAGGGAGCGCTGATCGGCCGCGTCGGGAGCGCTGGCACGCCCTTTCTGATCGGCGATCTGGCGCAGATACCGGCGGGCCAGCAAGGGGAGTTGCAGCTGTGCATCAATGACGACCTGGACGGGCGTTACGGTGTCGGCCTGCAGGACAATCAGGGCGCACTGACGGTGCGAGTGGAGTTTGGTGGCTTGTGACCCATCCTGGCCGGGCGTGCAGTCGGCACGCCCGGCCAGGGACTTCAGATCATGGCTTTTTTCTGGCGCAGGGCCACGGGGCCCGAACGCTGCTCGATGGCCTGTTTCAAGTCATGGCGCAGCCCCAGCAGGAACGCCAGTTCGGCCACCACGAACAGCGGGCCGACGATCAACCCCGACAGATCATCGACAAAGGCCGGCTTGCGGCCTTCGTAGTAATGGCCGATGAACTGGATCACCCAACCGATCACGAACAGGCCCAGGCCGCTGCTCAACCACAGCCCGGTGCTTTGCGCTGCCAGCGCTTGCCCGGCCCAGACCGACAGCCCCATCAGCACACTCATCAACACGCCCAGGCGCAACTCCAGGCGCAGGTAGAACACCGCTGAGGCCAGGGCCAGCAGCACGGCCGGCGACAGCACGATGCCCGCCAGCGGCCAGGCGGGACGGGACAGCAGCACCGCCACCGCCAGAACGATCATGGGAATGCCGATAAAGTGGCTGGCGATATTGCGCGGGTCGCGGTGGTAGGCGGCGTATTGACTCAGATGATCAACGAGGCTTTTCATTGTTGTTCCTCCGTTAGGGTGGCCCGATCATGCCCGGCCGCCGATCACGGCACTGTCAGCTAGGCGACAATCACGCCGATGCCTTGAGGAAAAAACCTGTTCATGGACATGCAGCAGTGGCGTGACTGCCTGATGACCGGCCAGTGGTTCAGCCACCTGCCGGATTCCTTACAGAATAGTTTGCTCGGCGGTGCCCGCCTGCGCCGCTTGGCGCCGGGGCAATGCCTGTTCCTGCGTGGCGATCCGCCCTGCGGCTTGTACGCGGTGCTGGAAGGGACGGTGCGGGTGGGAGCCGTCAGCGAGCAGGGTAAGGAAGCCTTGCTCAGCCTGATGCAAGCGCCGCACTGGTTTGGCGAGATCTGCCTGTTCGACGGCCAGCCGCGTACCCACGATGCCTACGCCGAGGGTGCCTGCACCCTGCTTCAGGTGCCGCAGTCGAGCTTGTTGCAACTGTTGGAGCAACAGCCGCAGTACTGGCGCCAGTTCGCGCTGTTGATGAGTCACAAACTGCGCCTGGCCTTCATCAACCTGGAACAACTGAGCCTGATGCCGGCGCCGGCTCGTGTGGCCAGTCGCCTGCTGGCGATGGCCGGCGGCTACGGCGAAGTCAGCCAAAGTCGCAGCCTGCTGCAACTGCCCCAGGAGCAACTGGCGCTGATGCTCTCGCTGTCGCGCCAGACCACCAACCAGATCCTCAAGGACCTGCAGCACCAGGGCATCCTGCGCCTGAGCTACGGCGAGATCGAAATCCTCGACACCGAGCGCTTGCGCGCCCTTGCAGGCCTGTAGGCGCTGGCTTGCCAGCGAAGGAGCCCGCAAGACCGCCTTCGCCGGCAAGCCGGCTCCTACAAAATCCCGCGCGATTTCTCTGCCGACCGTAGGATCTGGCTTACCAGCGAAGAGGCCCTCAAGACCGCTTTCGCCGGCAAGCCGGCTCCTACAAAGTCCCGCGCGATTTCTCTGCCGACCGTAGGAGCTGGCTTGCCAGCGAAGGGGCCCGCAAGACCGCCCTCGTCAGCAGCCAGCTCCTACGAACCGCGATAGGTCGAGAAGCCATAAGGGCTGAGCAACAGCGGAATGTGGTAGTGCTGCTCGGTCTGCTTGACCTCGAAAATCACCGGAATCTCCGGAAAGAAGGTATCGCGCTTGGCCTGCTTGAAGTATTCACCGGTCTTGAACACCACCCGGTATTCGCCAGCTGTCAGTGCCTGGCCAGCGGGAAACAGCTCGCTGATCCGCCCCTGCTCGTTGGTCACGCCGCTGGACAGGGCTTTCCAGTCCTGGCCCACATGCTGCTCCAGGGTCACCTTGACCCCCGGCGAGGGCAGGCCGTTCTCCAGGTTCAGCACATGCACGCTCAAGGGATTGCCCGCCGCCAGGGCCAGGCTCGACAGACCGCAGAGGCCGATGGCCGCCAGGCTATTACGCAAAATATTCATGTCCCACTCCTTTCTCGATTGAACAAACAACAGACTCTGAAGCCGCTGCCGAGCCCGCGAGGCTGCGCATTAGCGCAACGCGGGCGCGGCACTCCAGTTCACTGACGTCCGGCCTCGGCCGCCAACCCCACCCGCTGTGCCGCCTGTAACGCGCACGCTTCGTCCTGCGCCGCGCCGCCCGCACCGGCAATGCCCATCGCGCCCACCAAATGGTTGCCGGCAAACAAGGGAATGCCGCCGCCGAGCAACAGCAGCTCCGGCAAGGTATTGAGGTTGGCCGCCTCGGGGTTGTTGCGCGCCCGCTCGGCGAACAGCCGGGTAGGGGTCTTGGTGGACAGCGCGGTATACGCCTTGCGCTGGCTGGCGACGGTGTTGTGCGGGCCGACGCCATCAGCGCGCAGGGTCACCAAGAGGTTGCCGCCACGGTCCAGCACCGACACCACAGCGGTGCACTGGGCCAGGCTGGCGTCCGCCAACTGACGGGCGGTGGCCAGGTCCAGCTCTGCGTGACGCGGAAGTTCCGGGGCCGCCAGGGCAGTGCCGGCAAGGCCCAGACCAACGCTTAGAACGAGGGTTTTGCAGATCATGGGAAGGCTCCTGAAAGACAGGTCGCCACCTTAGCCAGCCGTCCTCGTCAGAACCTCGTCAGTTGGATTACAAGTTTGTAATGGGCAAGCGCGCGCGGGGCGCCTAGCCTGTGCCGATCATTTCCGAGGTGCACCATGCGTTTGCTGGTAGTTGAAGACGAAGCCAAGACCGCGAATTTCCTGGCCAAGGGGCTGGGAGAGTCCGGATTCGCTGTGGACGTGGCCCTGAATGGCCTGGACGGGCGCTATTTCATCGAGCAGCAGGAATACGACCTGATCATCCTCGACGTGATGCTCCCCGGTCTCAACGGCTGGCAGTTGCTGCAGTTGATCCGCCAGCGCGGCGCCACCCCGGTGCTGTTCCTCACCGCCAAGGACGCCATCGAAGACCGGGTCCGTGGCCTGGAACTGGGCGCCGATGACTACCTGCTCAAGCCCTTTGCCTTCGCCGAACTGCTGGCCCGGGTCCGCACCCTGCTGCGCCGCGGGCCGCTGCGCGAGGCTGAATCCTTCAGCATCGCCGACCTGGAGATCGACGTGCTGCGCCGTCGGGTCAGCCGTGGCGGCCAACGCATTGCCCTGACCAACAAGGAGTTCGCCCTGCTGCACCTGTTGGCCAGCCGCCAGGGTGAAGTGCTGTCGCGGACCCTGATTGCCTCCCAGGTGTGGAACCTGAATTTCGACAGCGACACCAACATGGTGGAAGTGGCGGTGCGCCGGTTGCGGGCCAAGGTCGACGATCCCTACATGCCCAAGCTGATCCACACCGTGCGTGGCGTCGGCTACCAGCTGGAAGCCCCGGATGAAGCGCTCTAGTTCCATCGCCTGGCGGCTGGCCCTGGCCTTTGCCGCGGTCTGCGCCCTGGTGCTCAGCGTGATCGGGGTGTTCCTCTACCGCTCCCTGGCCGAGGAAATCGCCTACCGCGACGACCTCGCCCTGTTGGGACGTCTGGAACAGGTGCGCGCCCTGCTGCAGGACAGCGACAGCCTGGACGCCCTGCAAGCCCGGCCCCGGCTGTACCAGAACATGCTGGGCAACCAGGAAAGCCTGCTGCTGGTGCTGCGGGCCGATGGCTCGACGGTGATCGGCATCAACCCCCGGCAACAGCGCTTGCCCGAGTTGCTGCCGATTGCCCGTGAGCAGCGCCCGCAACGCCGCGACATCCTCCTCTGGCCGGGCAGCGACCAGGTTCCGCTGGCGCTGCTGGCGGGGCAGGCCAGCGGCCCCAAGGGCGAGGCGCTGACGGTGATTGCCGGGAAGGTGCTCAGCGAGCGCGAGCAGATGCTCGCCAGCTACCGCCTGCGCCTGTACCTGGCGGTAGGCCTGGGGGCCTTGCTGGCCTTCGCCCTGGGCCTGCTGCTGTTGCGCCGGGGCTTGCAGCCGCTGCGCCAGCTCAGCGAGTCGGTGCGCGAGATCGATCTGCGCAGCCTCGACCGACGCCTGCACACCAGCGGCATCCCGGCCGAATTCCACGAGCCGGTGCAAGCCTTGAACGCCATGCTGGCGCGCCTGGAGGAGAGCTTTCAGCGCTTGTCGCAGTTCTCCGCCGACCTGGCCCATGAAATTCGCACGCCGTTGCACAACCTGTTGGGCAGCAACGGCCTGGCCCTGAACCAGCCCCGCAGCGCCGCGGAGTACCAGGAAGTGCTGGCCTCCAACATGGAGGAGTTCGAGCGCCTGGGACGCATGGCCGAGAACCTGCTGTTCCTGGCCCGGGCCGAGCAGGCCGATGCGGCGCTGGACCGCCAGCTGCTGTCACTCTCGGGCGTCGGCGCGCAGTTGTGCGACTACTTCGAAGCCCTGGCCGATGACCGACAGATCCGCCTGGAGAACGGTTTTTACGGCGAGCTGCTGGCCGACCAGCAACTGCTGCAACGGGCCCTGGGCAACCTCCTGGCCAACGCCGTGCGCCACGCCGACGCGGGTTCGCTGATCCGCCTGCGACGCCGCGACGAAGCGGGCTGGTGCTGGCTGCAGGTGCACAACCAGGGCCCGGCGATTGCCCCTGAGCATCTGCCCCGGTTGTTCGACCGCTTCTACCGGGTCGACCCCTCCCGCGCCGAACCGGGGGATTCCGGCGGCCTGGGCCTGGCCATCGTGCGCTCGATCATGCTGCTGCATGGTGGTCAGGTGCGGGTCGCGAGCGAGGGGCAGGCCACGGTGTTCGAACTGGGTTTTGCGGTTCTTTAACGGTGACCGGATCAACGGGTCAGGCTGCGCGCCACACCGGTTTTCCAGGCCTCGCTCATGGCCTCGGCCATGCCCTTGAAGGCGGGATGGGCCGCGCTATAGACCTGCATCTCGCCCATCGCCTGTGCCATGCCGTGCTCGACCTGTTGCAACAGTTCATGGCTGCGGCCTTCGCTGAGGTTGCAGGCCGTGCGGGCGAAGCGCAGCAGCGCCTGGCGTTTGGGCCAGGCCTTGGAGCCTCCCAGCAATAGCGCCAGGCTGTCCGCCTTGATGTAGACCGACGTGGTCACCAGATCAAAGGCCGGTGCCAGGCTGACGGGGGCTTCCACATCCGTGTCGGGGTACAGCACGCCGAAGTTCTTCAGATGGGCATCGCCATTTCTCAGTCCGGCCGACAACGCCACGATCTTGAAGAATGACTCCAGGGCCCGGTTCAGAAGGTGTGGGGAGACAAAGGCCTTGATCTGTTTCGCCGCGCCTTCGTAGGAGCCGTCGTACTTGGCTTTTGCCGGCCAGGCGTTGAGCACGCAGAAATCCTCGAAACCCAGGTAGCCCTGGGCGCTCAGGTCGAAACGTTTGACCACCAGGAACTGGCCATTCTGGCTGAGTTCGATCTCCGGCACTGGCAGGCCGGCATGCAGCGCCGCACGCATGCAGAAGAATTCGTTGGCGGCCAGGTGGGGGTATTGATCGGCGCGAAAAGCCTTCACCAAATGAGTAGCGCCGCGATGGGTCAGGCGTTCGACGCTGTTGGTGCTGTCGCGGATCAGGACTTTGGGCTGCACCCCGGAAACGCCTGAATACTGGCCATAGGTCGCCAATAGATCCTCGAACAGTCCCTCGGCACCGTCATGCACCAACAGGTCCTCCAGGCTGGTTTCCGGCAGCGGCGCCTGGGGTGATTGCGTTGTGCTGATGGCCACCCGACCCAGTTGGTGCGGCCCCACGATCGATAGCAGAGCGAAGTCGTCGAAACCGCGCACCGCCTTGCTGAAACGGCGCAGCAGTTCATCACGCAGCGAACCTTCCGGCAGGTGCATATCGAACACCGGTAGCAGGCCTCGATCCCAGCCATAGCTCGCCAGGCGTGGCGGCATGGTCAGCGAGACCGCGTCGCGGGGCGAGGTGTTGTCGCTGTAGGTGAAAACCGAGTCCGCCTGCGCCTGGCCACGGCCGAGAGTGCCCACCGCCATGCCGGCCACACGGATGTGCAGCCGCTGTTCCTCAGTCATGGAAATGCGCCTGTTTCAGGCTGTCCAGGGTCGGGCGTTGCCGGGGGCGGGGCACGGCGCTGAGCTCGTAGCCAAAACCATTGAGAATGGCTTCGACCTTGCGCAAGCCGATTTCGGTAATGGTGTTGTTTTCAATCCCCGAGATAGTGGCACGGCTCATGCCGTATTGTGCTGCCAGTGCCTGCTGCGAGAGCTTGCGCTCTTTGCGCAGGGTCCGGATCAGTTGTCCAAGGCTTTCCATGGGATTTATTCCGCATTGTATGCAATGCATTTTTACTGAAAATTATTTAATGCATCCTATTTGATGCATTGTGCAGTGTAGATCGGCAGGGTCTTTTTCGCGGGATTTTTTACTGGTGGAGGTTGCACCCGTCGCTGCACCTGTAGGAACCGGCTGGCCGGCGCAGGGGCTCAATGCAAACCGTCGCGAAACTGCCCCGGGGTCATCCCGGTCCAGCGTTTGAACGCCCGGCTGAAGCTGCTGGCATCGGCAAAGCCCAGCAGGTAGCTGATTTCGCTCAGGGAGCATTCCAGGTCCCGCAGGTGCAGCAGGGCGAGGTTCTCCCGGCATTCGTTGAGTAGGGTGTCGAAGCGCGTGCCTTCATCCGCCAGGTGCCGTTGCAGGCTGCGCAGGCTCAGGTGCAGGGCCTGGGCGACTCGTTCCGCGGAGGGTTCGCCTTCCGGCAATTGGGCTTCGATCACGCCGCGCACCTTGCGCTCCCAGGTCAGCGGCCGCAGTTGCAACAGGGTGCGCTTGAGCACCGCCTCGTTGTGCTCGGCCAGTTCCGGGTTGGCATCGTCCAGGTGGCTGTCGAAATCGTGCAGGCCGAATTCCAGGCAGTCATCGGCCGCAGCAAAGTGCACCGGGCAGCGGAACACCTTGTGCCACTGGCTCGGGTCCGCCGGGGCCGGGCGCCGCAAATGCACGGCCAGCGGCGCGTAGTCGCGGCCCAGGCGGTTGCGGCAGGTGCGCACGTAGATCGCGGCAAACGCGTCGATGGCCTCGATGGCCGGCTGCGGCGCGCCTTCGGGCACCTTGAGGAAGAACCGGTAGCGGTCCGGCTCGCGGGTCAGGGCCAGTTCCAGGGCATCGCTGACCACCTGGTGATAACGCACGATGCGCTCGAACACTTCCCGCAGGCTGCCGCTGGCCACCAGGGCGTAGCCCAGGGCATGAAAGGTGGTGGGGCTGACAAAGCGCGACACCCGCAGGCCAATGGCCGGGTCGCCGCTGGCCTGCACGGCGAGATGCCACAGGCGGGTGGTGGCCGACAGCGGGTAGCGGGCGTTGGGGTCGTCCATCAATTGCGGATCGATCCCGGCTGCGCGGCACAGTGCGTCGCTGTCGAGGTCGAGGGCGTCCAGTTGCTTGCGCAAGGCGCGGGTCCAGCTGGCAAGGGAAGTGGCTTCGGTCATGCGATTGGCGCGTCCGGTCAACAGGTTGGCGTTTACGGCTAGGGCCCGGAGCCGGGGCTCGGGGCAGGATGCACACATCACTGACCAGAGGATGGAATCATGCAGGGTATTTCTGCAAGCCCCGAGCGGATGAACGCACAACAGCGAGCGGCGCACATTCGCCAGGTGGTCCTGGCCCGGGGCGATGAACTGCGCCGGCGCTTTCCCTTGCTGCGGCACCAGGACGCCCTGGGTGCGGGGATTCTGCTCTTTGCCTTGTCCGGGATGCTGGGGTCAGCGGCGCTCTATGTCGGTGGCTACCTGACTTGGTGGGCGTGCCTGCTGCTCAACGCGTTCTTCGCTTCCCTGACCCACGAGCTGGAACACGACCTGATCCACAGCATGTACTTTCGCAAGCAGCGCCTGCCCCACAACCTGATGCTGGCGCTGGTCTGGCTGGCGCGGCCGAGCACCATCAACCCCTGGGTGCGGCGCCACCTGCACCTGAATCACCACAAGGTGTCCGGCAGCGAGAGCGATATCGAAGAGCGCGCCATCACCAACGGCGAACCCTGGGGCATCGCCCGCCTGCTGATGGTCGGGGACAACATGATGGCGGCCTTCATCCGCCTGCTGCGGGCGCCGGGGGCCAGGCACAAGCTGCGCATCCTCGGCCGCACCCTGGCGGTGTACGCGCCGCTGGCCCTGCTGCACTGGGGCGCCTGGTACCTGTTCCTCGGCTTTCATGCCGCCAACGGCGTCGCCGCGTTGCTCGGCAGCCCGATCCAGTGGTCACAGGACACCCTGGCGCTGATGCACGGCATCGATATCGCCGTGGTGGTGATCATCGGCCCCAACGTGCTGCGCACCTTCTGCCTGCACTTTGTCAGTTCCAACATGCACTACTACGGCGATATCGAACCGGGCAACGTGATCCAGCAGACCCAGGTGCTCAACCCCTGGTGGATGTGGCCGCTGCAGGCCTTCTGCTGCAACTTCGGCAGCACCCACGGCATCCATCATTTCGTGGTCAAGGAGCCCTTTTACATCCGCCAGCTGACGGCGCCGGTGGCACACAAGGTGATGGCCGAGATGGGCGTGCGCTTCAACGATTTCGGCACCTTTGCCCGGGCCAACCGCTTTCATCCCGTGGAGCAGGTGGCGACGCAACCTGCGCATAACGCCCGGGCTTGAGGGGGCGGACTGTCTTTCTGGTTAAATATCCAAGGACCGATAACGTAAAGCCAAGGTCACGCGGCACCGGGAAACGCCCGGAATCCGCGAAGGGGCAACGACAGGGAGACGCTATGAACAGTGCGCTAAGGCGATTGATCGCCGTTGCCTTGATGAGTGTGGGCAGCGTGTCGCTGGCCGACTCGGTGGCGCAGGGCCGCAACGAGGCGCTGGCGCTGAGTATCTTGAAGCATCTGGAAGTGAACGGTTTTCGCAATTCCTTAAGGCCGCGGCACTACCCGGACGGCACCACGCTGGGCCAGACGCCCTATCGGATCTACGAGAAGGCCGCAGACGCCGATGGCACCTACAGCGCGACGGACGAAGAACAACGCTGGATCTACAGCGTCAGGGTGATGGAGCAGGGGAAGAAAGGCATCACCATCTGTTTTGTCGACCAGAACCTGCACGGCAGCTACCTGGCCGCTTCGCCGTTGCGGGTCGAGAAAAACCGGGCGGGGCATTACGTCGTGGTCAAGGAACTGCCAACAACCCCGGCCTGCCGCATCACCCGAGGCTGAGGCCAGCGCCTGGCGCAGCCCGGTGTATTCACCGAGGATCGATACCGGGTTCTGTGGCACGCCGCCCGTTGAGCAGCGAGGCGGCGGTCTTGCCACCTTATCCCCACTGTCATGCCGGACTTGCCGACAACCCAAACGCACCGCGTAGGAGCCGGCTTGCCGGCGAAAGGGCCCTGGAGACTTGTGTTGTTCTGGAGGACGCTTTCGCTGGCGAGCCAGCTTCTACACTGGCCCGCTCTTGCACGGTCCGGTTCATAGCCAGCTCCTACAAGCTCAATCCGGCTGGAACGGCGATTCGCTGAGGATCACTCCGGTTTCATCCACATAACGCTGCCATTCCTCCAGCAGCGTGCGCAGTTTTTCCGGTTGGCGCTGGGCCAGGTCGTGAACCTCCCCCGGGTCCTGGCCCAGGTCATACAACTGCCAGGTCGCCGGCCCCACCGGCCCGGGGATGTACACCGCCTTCCACTGGCCCTGGCGAATCGCCCGGCGGCCGAACAGCTCCCAGCCGGTCACCGTGTGCTGGTCATGCACCTGGGCGGTTTCGCCGGAGAGAAAGCCCAGCCAGGACTTGCCCCGCAGCGGCGCCACATCGCGCCCGCGCCAGCGCTTGCCGGGGTGACGCACGCCGGCCAGGTCGAGCAGGGTCGGGGTGATGTCCATCACCGTGCCGAAGCCGTGGCTGATCTGTCCCTTGAGCGGCAACTGCGGGTAGTGCAGCAGCGCCGGCACACGAATCCCGCCCTGGGTGGTGAAGGCCTTGAACAGCCGCGATGGCGCGGTGGCCGCCTGGGCCCAGGCCGGGCCGTACCAGACGTAGGAGTTGGCCCGGCCGATGTTTTCCAGGCGGTTGTCGTAGTGCTGGTTGAGGTAAGTGAGCAGCTCCGGTCCGAACTTGGGAAAGGCTTCCAGCAGCGCGCCTTCGGCGCCGTTGTCGGACATGAACAGGATCAGGGTGTTGTCCAGCTGCCCCTGCTGGCGCAGGTAATCCACCACCCGGCCGATGTTCCAGTCCATGCGCTCGACCATCGCCGCATACACCTCCATGGCCCGCGCCGAAACCTGCCGCTGTTCGTCGCTGAGGGCGTCCCACTCGGCGTTGAGGTTGATCAGCGGATGAGGCTCGACCTCGGCCTCGATCAGGCCCAGGGCCTTGAGTTTTTCCAGGCGTTCCAGGCGCAGCACCTCGGGGCCAGCGTCATAGCGGCCGCGGTACTTGGCGACGATCTCCGCCGGGGCCTGCAGCGGCCAGTGGGGCGCCGAGAACGGCAGGTAGGCGAAGAACGGCCGGCTCTGGTCGCGCTCTTTCAGGTACTGCAAAAGCTTGTCGCCGAAGGCATCGGAGGAATAGAAATCCGCCGGCAGTTCATCGATGAAGCGGTCGTCCTCGATGTACAGCGCCGGAGTGGATTTCAGCAGCCCGGGGGTGTGCTCATCGTAGGTCGGCTCGAAGCCGTAGTGATTGGCCGCCCCCGGCAGCAGCGAAAACGAACGCTCAAAGCCCCGGGCGTGGGGCGCGCGCTCGGCGGTCAGCCCCAGGTGCCATTTGCCGCTCATCAGAGTCTGGTAGCCGGCTTCGCGCAGCAGTTCCGGCAAGGCCACCACGCGATCATTGAGGTAGCCCTCGTAGCCCGGCTTGCCGATCAGCTCGGGGGTCAGGGCTTCGGCCATGGTGCCGATCCCGGCGATGTGGTGGTCGGTGCCGGTGAGCAGCATGGAGCGGGTCGGCGAGCAGGTCGGGGCGGTGTGGAAGTCGGTCAGGCGCAGGCCACCTGCGGCCAGGGCATCGAGGTTCGGCGTGGCGATCTCGCCGCCGAAGGCGCCGAGGTCGGAGAAGCCCAGGTCGTCGGCCAGGATCACTAGAAAGTTGGGACGTTGCGGCATCGCGGCACTCCTGTTCAGCAAGCAATGAAGGTCAAGGGCAGGTTGCGGATCTGCACCGGCTGCGGCGCCTGGTAGTGATCATCGCTGGTCAGTTCGTGGAGCAGTTCTTCACGCAGTTGGTGGAAGTCGAAACCGCTGCGCTGGCGCGGATGGGGCAGGGCCACCTCGACCACGCGCTTGATGCGGCCCGGGCGCGGCTCCATCACCACCACCCGGTCGGCGAGGAAGATCGCTTCCTCGACATCGTGGGTCACCAGCACCGTGGTGATTTTTGCCCGCTCGCGGATCGCCAGCAGCTCGTCCTGCATCTGCTGGCGGGTCAGGGCATCGAGGGCGCCGAAGGGTTCGTCCAGCAGCAGGATGCGCGGGCTGGCCACCAGCCCACGGGCAATGGCCACCCGTTGCGCCATGCCGCCAGAGAGCTGATGGGGATAGGCCCGGGTAAAGTCCTTGAGCCCTACCAGCTCGATGAAATCGTCGATCCGCCGCTGGCGCTCGGCGGCGCTCAGCGGCTCGTTGACCAGGCCCAGGCCGATGTTCTCGGCCACGGTCAGCCAGGGGAACAGACGGTGCTCCTGGAACACAATGCCGCGTTCACTGCCGATGCCGCTGACGGTTTGGCCGTCGACCCGGATCTCGCCGCGAAACTCGGTGTCCAGGCCGATCAGCAGGCGCAGCAGGGTGGACTTGCCGCAGCCGCTGGAGCCGACGATGGCGACGAACTCGCCGTCGGCGATGTCCAGGTTGAATTCGCGGATCGCCTCCACCTCGCCACCGGCGACGGCGAAGCTCTTGCCCACGTGATTGAAACTGACCAGGGGTGCGTTCATGCGTGTCTCCAGCGGGTGGCGCGGGTTTCGAGTTGTTGGCCCAGCAGGTTGAGCAGGGCCCCGGTCAGGCCCACCAGGAGCATGCCGGCCATGATCAGGTCCATGCGCAGCAGTTGCTGGGCGCTGATCATCTGGCTGCCGATGCCGCCATTGGACGGCATGAAATATTCCGCGCCGATGGTGCCCATCCAGGCGTAGATCAGGCTGATGCGCAGGCCGGCGAAAATCCCCGGCGCCGCGCCGGGTAGCACCAGCCGGCGCAGGCGTTGCCAGAGGTTCAGGCGCAGTACCTGGGCGGCCTCCGCCAGTTGTGGCGAAAGCTGGGCAACGCTGCGCTGGGTGGCGATGAACAACGGGAAGAAGGCGGCCAGGGCGACGAACACCCACTTGGCCAGCTCCCCCAGGCCGAACCAGGCGGTGAGCAGCGGCACCCAGGCGAAAATGGCGATCTGGCGAATGGCGGCCAGGGTCGGCCCCAGCAGTCGTTCACTGAGGCGCGACAGCCCCAGCAGCAGGCCAAGGGCCAGGCCCAGTCCGCCACCCAGGGCCAGGCCGCCGAGGGCGCGACCCAGGCTCAGGCCCATGCCTCCCAGCAAGCTGCCGTCCCGCAGGCCGTCGACAGTGGTGCTGAGTACTGCCAGCGGGCTTACCAGGATGTTGGCGTCCACCCATTGCCCTGCGCTCGCCACTTGCCACAGGGCCAGCAAGGCCAGGGGCAGCAGCCAGGGTTGCAGGCGTTGCCAGCCCTGGTAGCGCGGGCCACGGCGCAGAGCGGCGGTGGCCGGGTGCGGCCAGTGCACCAGGGTGCGATCCAGCCAGCCGATGCCGCGGTCCATGCACACCCCCAGCACGCCGATCACCAGGATGCAGACGAAGACGATATCCAGCATGAACAGTTGCCGCGCCCAGACCATCAGGTAGCCGATGCCTTCGCTGGAGGCCAACAGCTCCACCGCCAGCAACGAAGTCCAGCCGGTGGCCAGGGCCAGGCGCACCCCGGCCATGAACGCCGGCAGCGCGGCGGGCAGCACCAGGCGACGGATCAGCAAGGCCGGGGGCAGGCGCAGTACCGCGGCGGCTTCTCGCAGCCTGGGCTGGGCGTCGCGCACGCCCACCAGGGTGTGCAAGGTCACCGGCACCACCACGGCCTTGACCAGCACCACCAGCTTGAGCACTTCGCCGATGCCGAAAAACACCATGAACAGTGGAATCCAGGCCAGGGTCGGGATCTGCGCCAGGGCGCCGAAGGAGGGGTACACCAGACGCTCCAGACGCCGACTGAAACCCAGGGCGCCGCCCAGCAGGGCCCCGGCGGTGATGCCGGCCAGCAAGCCCCAGAACAGCCGTTGCAGGCTGATCGCCAGGTGGCTCCACAGCTCGCCGCGGCCCAGCTCCAGGGCGCTGCTCCAGACCAGGGCCGGGGCCGGCAGGATCTGCTCACTCATCCACAGGTTGCGGCTGGCCAGCCACCACAGGACGAACAGGCTCAGGGGCAGCAGCCAGGGCAGCAGGCGCTGATGGATTGCGGGCCAGCCCGGGCGTCCGTTGGACGGTGCCGCCAGGGGCAGGCTGAGCAGGGAAACACGGGCCATGGATGACCTCCGTCGTCGGGTACTGCATGGCGTGGGTCGATGCCGTAGGCGCTGGCTTGCCAGCCAATCAGCGCTTGAGGACTACGCAAGGCTGGCGGGCCGCTGCGCCGGCAAGCTGACTCCTACGGCATATGCATTGCAGTTCTATTAAATTTCTTATCGATTCTAATAAGAGATAAGAGAAGCCATTTAAGGCTTCTGCCCGACACGCATCCAATGCATTTGAAGAATATTTTTCATGCATTTCATGCATGTTCCCGGGGATGCCCGTGGGCACTGATTTATTCGAATGAGTTATTAAAATGTGAATTTATAGTATTTAAATGTTGATCGATTCCGTGCCTACCTTCTGCTCCTCACAGCCTTTGCCATCAGGAGCCGCACCCATGAACCTTCCCTTCAAACGCGTGATCAGCCTGTTCGCCGCGCCGGCCCTGGCGGGACTGCTGGGTTGTCTGCCGCTGCTGGCCCAGGCCGCTGAGCTCAAGGAAATCCGCATTGCCGTGCCCGACCTCAGCGCCGGCACCCAGCACAGTGGTGGTGGAGTGGTGGACGTGCTGCGTCAGCAGCAGATCTTCGAAAAGGCCTTTGCCGACCAGGACATTAAGATCCAGTGGAATTTCTTCAAGGGCGCGGGGCCGGTGATCAACGAGGCCTTCGCCAACGGCCAGGTGGACCTGGCCTATCTCGGGGATCTGGCGGCCATCATCGGCAAGTCCAATGGCCTGGATACGCGTTTGCTCAGCGCCTCGGCCCGTGGGGTCAAGCATTACCTGGGGGTGGTGCCGGGCTCGGGGATCAAGACCCTGGAAGACCTCAAGGGCAAGCGCGTGGCGGTGTTCCGTGGCACCGCCACCCAGCTGTCGTTCGATGCCGCCCTGGCCAGCCGGGGCCTGAGCGAGAAGGACCTGAAAGTGGTCAACCTCGACTTCAACGCGGCGGTGGCGGCCCTGGCGGCCAAGCAGATCGACGCCTCCTGGGGCAGCACCGGGCTTTCCGCCCTGCGCAGCAAGGGGCTGGCCGAACTGCCCCTGAGCACCAAGGACCTGGGCGGCGCCGGCAGCGTGCAGAGCGTGCTGGTGGGCGCCGGCAAATTTGTCGACGAGCACCCCGAAGCCGTTGAAAAACTGCTCAAGGCCCAGCAGCAGGCCGTAGAGTGGCTGACCCAGGACAGCAACAAGGACGCCTATATCCAGCTGGTGTCAGGCTTGGCCAGCTACCCGCCGGTGATCTTGCAGGAAGACCTCAAGGACCAGCGCCTGAGTGAGATCTTCCCCTCGACCCTGGACCCTGTGTTCCTCGGCAAATTGCAGGATTCGGTGGATCTGGCGGCCAAGGAACGATTGATCCGCAAGCCGTTCAAGGTGGAGGCCTGGGTCGCCCCACCGCTCGCCGCCGCCGGCCTGTAACCCCCTTCCTGAACCCCTGTAGCCGCTGCCGCAGGCTGCGCCCGGCACCGTAGGGGCCGCCGGGGCCGGCAACGCGGTCTACCTGGAGGAACCGGGTGCCGTCTTGCGCCGACTGCGTCGTCGTTCGCAGCCTGCGGCAGCGGCTACAAGGCTGCGTTCGGCACCGTGGGGGGCGCTGGGCCGGCAACGCGGTTTATCTGGAGGAACCGGGTGCCTCTTGCGCCGACTGCGTCGTCGTTCGCAGCCTGCGGCAGCGGCTACAGGGTTAGACGGCGATGCCGTGGGTTTGCTGGTCGACCGCCACCAGCACTTCGATCAACTTGCGCGCCGCTGGCGACAGGCGAAAACCGCTGCGGCTGACGATGCCGCAGCGGGCATTCAGGCTTTCGATGTTCTGTGGCAGGTTGCGCCAGTGCAGCAGCACCAGCGACCCCTGTTCGATGTCTTCGGCAAAGGCCTCGGCGGTGCCCACGCCAATGGCATTGGACTGGCGGACGATCTTCACCAGCGCCGGAAAGTGTTCAGTCTCGATGGTCGGTGAAAAGTCGATGCGTCCGCTGAGGTTGGCCAAAAGCTTGCGAATCCCCGGAGGGATCAGGGTGGTGGCCAGGGGGTAGTCGAACATGTCGTTGGTGGACAGGCTTTCCTTGGCCAGCAGCGGGTGCCCGGGGCGGCAGAAGAACACCCCGCGCTTGGGCGTCAGCGGCTGGGTCTGGTAGTTCGGGTCGGCCTCGAAATGGCGGATGTCGGCGATAAAGAATTCGATCTCTTCGCGGTTCAGGCTGCGGCTGAGTTTCTCCCAGTTATCCACGGCAAAGCAGGTGCGCACCTTGGGGTGGGCGCTGCTGAACTGCGCCACCGCGTCGGGCACCAGTTTCACCGCCGGCGCCGGGCCGCAGCCGAAGCGCACCTCGCCGGCATCGAGCTTGGTCATCTGGGTCACTTCGCTGCTGAGCAAGGCCGCGCCCTGCACCAGGCTCAAGGCGTGCTGCAGCACCACCTGACCTTCCGGGGTGGGGCGCAGATCCTTGTTGCCACGGTCCACCAGTACGCAGCCGAACTCCTGCTCCAGGCCCTGGATACTGCGGCTGAAGGCCGGTTGGGTGATGCCCATGGCGTCGGCGGCACGGACAAAACTGCGGTGTTCATTGAGGGCGATGAAGTAACGCAATTGGCGAAGATCCATATGCTTTCCCGGCATCCGAAAAATAGCTCGAAGGCATTTGCGACGAGTGAGGAATGAGGTTTTAAATGCAAGCTCTTATTCCGTCAACGAAGCATGTAGTTATCTATTAGATCCAAATTGAATATAGATAGAGCGTTGTTTCGCGGCGGTTCCCACCGTAAGCAGTCGATGAGGGTGTACCTGATGAGCAATGCCGCCTTAGCCGTTAAACCCGCTGTTGATGCCCTTGATATCCACCCGGTGGCCGGTCGCATCGGCGCCGAGATCCGTGGCGTGCAATTGTCCGGCGACCTCGACGCCGGCACCGTGGACGCCATCCAGCAGGCGCTGGTGCAATACAAGGTGATTTTCTTCCGTGGCCAGACCCACCTCGACGACCAGAGCCAGGAAGCCTTCTCCCACCTGCTGGGCGAACCGGTGGCCCACCCCACCGTGCCGGTGCGCGATGGCACCCGCTACCTGTTGGAACTGGACGGCGCCGAGGGTCAGCGGGCCAACTCCTGGCACACCGACGTGACCTTCGTCGACGCCTACCCGAAAGCCTCGATCCTGCGTTCGGTGGTGGCCCCGGCTTCCGGTGGCGATACGGTGTGGGCCAACACCGCCACCGCGTACAACGAACTCTCGGCGGAACTGCGTGAGCTGGCGGACAAGCTCTGGGCGGTGCACAGCAACGAATACGACTACGCCGGGGCCAAGCCTGATGTCTCGGCGGAGAAGCTGGAGCGTTACCGCAAAGTCTTCACCTCCACCGTATTCGAGACTGAACACCCGATCGTCCGCGTGCACCCCGAAAGCGGCGAAAAGAGCCTGGTGCTGGGGCACTTCGTCAAGCGCATCAAGGGCTATTCCCAGGCCGATTCGGCGCACCTGTTCAACCTGCTGCAAAGCCACGTCACCCGCCTGGAAAACACCGTGCGCTGGCGCTGGAGCGCCGGTGACGTAGCGATCTGGGACAACCGCTCGACCCAGCACTACGCCGTGGACGATTACGGCACCCAGGACCGCATCGTGCGCCGCGTGACCCTCAAGGGCGATGTCCCGGTGGGCGTGCATGGCCAGCGCAGCCAGACCATCAAAGGCCTCTGACCCGCCCCACGGGCATTTACCCGATGAACCTGCCCGCTGTAGGAGCTGGCTTGCCAGCGAATGCGCCCCAGAGAGCGCTGCAAGGCTCAAGGGCCTCTTCGCCGGCAAGCCGGCTCCTACGAGAATTCACGCGATGGACTTGCCCGCTGTAGGAGCTGGCTTGCCAGCGAAGACGTCCCAGAGAGCGCTGCAAGGCTCAAGGGCTTGTTCGCCGGCAAGCCGGCTCCTACGGGTGAAGGTGCAGGCGTGGGAGGGGGTTACCACACGCCGATCTGCACCAGCTTTTCGCTTTCCGGTTCGCCGTAGCGGAAACGCTGGCCCCGCAGGTCGATCTCTTCATGGCTGATGGTGGTGCGGCGTTTCAGGCCGCGCAGCCATTGCAGCAGATACCCCAGGTGTTCTTCACGCACCGCGGCATAGGCCGGGTCCGCCCCCAGGTCATGCAGCTCCTGGGGGTCGTTGTGCAGGTCGAACAGCTGTGGGCGAAAGCCGTCATAGGCCAGGTACTTCCAGCGTTCGCTGCGCACCATGGTCATGCGGCAGCGGTCGATGGGCTGGCCCAGGCGCTCCCGGGCCGGGGCCTGGAAGGCGTAGTCGTATTCGCTGATGGCGTAGCGGCGCCAGTTCGGTTCCGCGCCGTGCAGCAGCGGGATCAGCGAGCGGCCTTCCAGGCGATGTTCGGCTCCCGGCAGGCCCAGGGCCTCAAGAAAGGTCGGCAGGGCGTCGATGGTTTCCACCAGGCGTTCATCCACCGTGCCGCGGCTGCTGTCCGCCGCCGCGCGCGGGTCGCGAACAATCAGCGGCACGCCCACCGCCGGCTCCAGCAGAAACTCCTTTTCCCCCAGGCAGTGATCGCCAAGGAAGTCACCATGGTCGCTGGTGAAGACGATCAAAGTGTCGTCCCAGCGGCCGTTGCTCTGGAGGAAATCGAACAGTCGGCCCAACTGATCGTCCACCTGCTTGATCAGCCCCATGTAGGTTGGCACCACGTTCAGGCGCACTTCATCCCGGGAAAAATTCAGGCTTTCTTCATGCTGGCGGAAGGCGGCGTAGACCGGGTGATCGCTGAGCTGCCCAGGCGCCGCGCGCACGGCCGGGATGACCTGCTCGGGGCCATACAGGGCGTGGTAGGGCGCGGGGGCGATGTAGGGCCAGTGCGGCTTGATGTAGGACAGGTGCAGGCACCAGGGTTGCTCGCCCTGTTCGCTGATGAAGTCGATGGCGCGGTCGGTGGTGTAGACGGTTTCCGAATGTTCCTCGGCGACCCGGGCCGGCAGGTGCGCGTTGCGCATCTTCCAGCCGCTGAGGATCTGCCCCTGCTCGCCGGCTCCAGCATTGGCCCAGTCGTGCCAGGGGTTACGCCCGTCATAGCCCAGCTTGCGCAGGTAATGGGTGTAGGGCGCCGACTCGCGTTTGTCATCGAACAGCGGGTCGTCGGGGTAGATGCCGTCGTGGCGCAAGTAGGGCTCGAAGCCGACTTCGTTGAGCGCCTCGGCCTGGGGGCTTTCGGGGTCGATGGCCAGGCGTTGCAGGGCATCGAGGTTGGGCGTGGCGTGGGTCTTGCCCACCAGCGCGGTGCGAATGCCGTGGGGCCGCAGGTAGTCCCCCAGGGTCAGTTCCTCCAGGGGCAGGGGCACGGCGTTCCACGCCACCTGATGGCTGCTGACATAGCGCCCGGTGTAGGCCGACATCCGTGATGGGCCGCAGATGGTGCCCTGGGTGTAGGCGCGGCTGAAGCGCACCCCGACGGTGGCCAGGCGATCGATGTTCGGGGTGTGCAGGTGCGGGTGGCCGTAGCACGAGAGGTAATCCCGGCGCAGCTGGTCGCACATGATGTAGAGCACGTTGCGCACGTGCGGATGGGTATTGGACATGGGGTTCACCGAGGGGAAGACAGGCGAGTTTTTTCGCCTCCGGCGGGGCCTCCCGGCAAGCGCATTTGCCGAATAGTTTTGATGCAGGGCGTGCATCGCTCAGGTCCTTGTAGCCGCTGCCGCAGACTGCGATCGGCCGCGCAGCGGCCGCCGGGGATTTGCCGTGGATGGCCGGGGCGAGGACTGCGTCCTCGTTCGCAGCCTCGCAGGCTCGGCAGCGGCTACAGGTGCAAGCGCAGGGGGCGAGTGTCGGGGCAGGACGCCAGTCAGGGGCTCAGACGGCCAGGTTGTCGAGGGACGGCAGCGCTTCGTCCTGTTCGTCGATGGCCTTGATCTCTTCGATCATCGCCGCCGCCAGGGGCGACAGGCGGTAGCCGGCGCGGCTGACGATGCCGTAGCGGGTGTAGAGCTCTTCCAGGTCATCGGCCAGGCCGTCGATCTTCAGGCACACCAGTTCGCCCTTGGCGTTGTGCAAGGCATCGCTGTAGGAGCCGACGATGCCGATGGCGTCCGAGCGCATGACCACGCCCAGCAGGCTGTAGCTGTTTTCGCATTCCACGTTGGGCGTGAAGTCCGGCTTGCCGCTCAGGTCGACAATCACTTTGCGCAGGTTCGGCGGGCGGATGGTCACCGCCAGCGGGTAGCTCATCAGCTCACTGGCGCTGACGCTGGCGCGCTGGGCCAGGGGATGCCCGGCGCGGCAGCAGAAATGCCATTTGCGTGGGCGCAGGCGCTGGGTCAGGTAATCCGGGTCGGCTTCGAAGTGGCGGGTGTCGGCGACGAAGAACTCGAACTCTTCGCTGAGCAGGCGCTTGCTCAGGCTTTGCCAGTCATCCACCTGGAACTGCACCCGGGCCTTGGGGTAGCGCCCGATAAAGCTGCCGATGGCCCGGGGAATCAACCCCGAGGCTGGGGCCGGGCCGCAGCCGAAACGCAACTCTCCCGCCTCCAGGCCATTGAACTGGCTGATCTCGTTGGCCATCTGCTGGGCTCCACTGACCAGCCGACGCGCATGTTCCAGCAGCAACTGGCCCTGCTTGGTCGGCGCCAGGTCCTTGCGCCCGCGATCCACCAGCTGGCAACCGACGCTGTGTTCCAGGGCCTGGATGCTGCGGCTGAAGGCCGATTGCGAGAGGTTCACCGCCGCCGCGGCCGCGACAAAGCTGCGCTGCTCGGCGAGGGCGATGAAGTGACGGAGCTGGCGCAGATCGATATGCATTTTTCACATAAAAAATATCGGGGAAATGCATTGGCTATGCATTAGGTCGACTCCTTATAAAGGCAATCTCTTATGCAGTAAATCTTTGTAAAAACATAAATAAATAACTTTAAGGAATATACGAGGCTGTATATTTTCTGACCAGGAGCCGCCCATGAGCCCGTTGTCCCTCGCGTCACCCCTCTCGCCCCGGCGGCTCAAGCGCCTGCCCCTGGCGCTGTTGCTGGCCGGTAGCGCCAGTTGGACACCGACCTGGGCCGAAGAGGCCCCGGCGCCAGACACCGCGCCGGCCAAGAGCAGCGCCAACAAGACCCAGGCCGACGATGGCCAGTTGCAAACGGTGACCGTGACGGCTCGCCGCCGCGAGGAAAGCTCGCAGAGCGTGCCTACGCCGATGAGCGTGGTCAGCGGCCAGGCCCTGGAGAGCCAGCGGGTGTATCGCATCCAGGATCTGCAGCAACTGGTGCCCAGCGTCAACGTCGCCTACATGCATGCGCGCCAGTCCAGCGTGTCGATCCGTGGCCTGGGCAACAACCCGGCCAGCGACGGCCTGGAAGGCAGCGTCGGGCTGTACATCGACAACGTCTATCTGGGACGCCCGGGGATGGCGGTGTTCGACCTGATGGACATCGAACAGCTGGAAGTGCTGCGCGGTCCCCAGGGCACTCTGTTCGGCAAGAACACCACCGCCGGGGTGATCAACATCGGCACCCGGGCGCCGAGCTTCACCCCGGAGCGCAGCATCGAAACCTCCCTCGGCGAAGACGGCTACTTCCAGACCAAGGGCACGATTTCCGGGCCGCTGAGCGATGAGCTGGCGGGGCGTTTTTCCGCCTACCGCACCCGCAGCGACGGCGACATCAAGAACGAGTTCGACGGCCACGATCTGAATGGCGGCTCCCGCCAGGGCTTTCGCGGGCAGTTGCTGTACAAGCCCAATGACAGCTTCAACCTGCGCTGGATCGGCGACTACAACGAAGAGGATTCCAGTGCCGGCACCCGGGTGCTGTACAGCACCGGGCCGACCATCAACGGCACCAATGTCTATGAGTCGCGTGCAGCGGCGGCCGGGGCGACCCTGGTCAACGGTTCGCACCGCAAGGTCAACCTGGACAACGACCAGCATGTCACGGTGTTCCAGGGCGGCACTTCGCTTGAGGCCAACTGGACCCTGCCCAGCGACTTCACGCTGACCTCGGTCAGTTCCTACCGCTGGTGGAACTTCACTCCGCGCAACGACGATGGCCTCAACGTGGCGGCTACCTACAACGCCGGGGTTTCAGTGGAAGACAAACAGTGGTCCCAGGAATTCCGACTGGCCTCGCCCACTGGCGGCTTCTTCGACTACGTGCTGGGCGCCTACTACTTCGGCTCCGACCTGGACAACAAATCCTTCGCCTATTACGGGCCCAAGGCGGACATCTGGAACGGCACCCCGGCCGGTGCCTTGAGCAACGTCACCAGCATCGGCAACGGGCACATCCAGACCAACAGCTTCGCCCTGTTCGCCCAGGGCACCTGGCACCTCACCGAGCGCCTGGATTTCACCGCTGGCTTGCGGGGCACCTACGAGGAAAAAAGTGCCTGGGTCACCCGCAACGCTCCGCTGGGTGGCGCGGCAGTGGCCGGGGCTGCCGCCAATGCCCGTCGCGGACGCACCGGAGCCTATGACTCCGGTGACCTCAACCAGTACAGCACCAGCCCTTCGGGCCTACTCAACCTCAGCTACCGCTTCACCGATGACCTGCTGGGTTACGCCACCCTGTCCCACGGCGAGAAGTCCGGCGGAGTCAATCTGGTCGTGGGCTCGGCGCCGACCGCCGGGGCCGACTCGCTGTTGATCGGCACCGAGCGCGCCAACAACGCGGAACTGGGCTTCAAGAGCACCCTGTGGGACCGTCGCCTGCAACTCAACGCCAACCTTTTCTGGACCCAGGTCAATGGCTACCAGACCAACGCCTACGACGACGCCAATCGCGTGCAGTACCTGACCAACGCCGGTTCGGTGCGCTCGCGCGGGGTAGAGGTGGAAAGCACCCTGGTGCCGATTCGCGGCCTGACCCTGAACCTCAACGGCTCCTACAACGACGTGCGCTACCTGTCCTACAAGGATGCGCCGTGCCCGCCGGAAGTCAGCCTGCGTCCTGGCGCACCGGCGTCCTGCGACCTCAGCGGCCACCAGGTGGTGGGTGCTTCGAAATGGATCGGCAACGCCAACGGCGAGTACAAGTGGAACCTGGATAACGGCCTGGAAGAGTACGTCACCGCCAGCTATGCGTTCCGTTCCAAAGCGGTGGGCACCGTGGAGGATTCCGACTACGGGCAGATCCCCAGCTACGCCGTGGTCAACCTGTCCACCGGCCTGCGCGGCAACTACGAGCAGGGTCAGTGGGACGTCTCACTGTGGCTGAAGAACGCCTTCGACAAAACCTACTACACCACCCTCTGGACCGGCGGCAACGGTGGTTACGAAGGCCTGCTGGGCACGCCGCGAACCCTGGGCGTCACAGGCCGCTACGACTTCTGAAACCCGGCTTCACGGACCTCGCGCCGCAGAGCCCCCAGGGCATGTCACGCTCGGAAACGACGGTGAGTGTGGCGCAGGCGAGCTGGCTGGACGAGGCGGTTTTGGCCGACGGCCTCAGAAGTAGAAGTACAGGCCGGTATCCCGTTCCAGGGCCAGTCGATTCAGGGCGATCAGCCTGTGGATAAGTTCATCCTCGGGCGTCGCGGCCTGCATCAGGATCGACAGGGCCGTGGCCAGGGCGGCCTGGCCCTGGATCGAGGCGTCTTCGTAGTCGTCGATCAGGCTGCCCAGGGCGCGGTTCAGGCTCGGTAGCAGGTCGCTGCGCGACAGCACCGCCCACTGCTCCGGGGACAGGGCCAGTTCCTCCAGGTCGCCCGGCAGGCACTGGTCCAGATCCAGGCGTTGCTGGGCCTCTTGGTTGGTGGGCACGACTATCCATTTGCGCGCTGTGTTCATGGCTGCCACAGCTCGACAAAGGCCTTGAAGTCGGCCGCCACCGGGTAGCGCCTGGCGCTCTCGGGATCGAAGACTTCCACCGCCACCCGCGGGCTGTTGAAGTCCAGGCAAATCAGCAGGCCACCGGCATCCCGGGCAATCGGCAGGCAACCGGCGGCGAGCCCTGGCACGCGGCCGGGGCTGGCGTACCAGAGCAGGCTCCAGGGTTGGTTGTCCAGGCCGAATTCGAAGAACTCGCTGATGCAGGCGTAGTCGTTGCCATAGGGGAAGGTGCCGATCCCCGGCGTGGCGGCCGCGGCGTACTGCACCAGCTCCAGGTACAGCGCCGGGAACTCGACGCCGAGGCGTTGCTGCACCTGGGCGATCAGCTGTTCGTCCACCGCCGATCCGGGTTCTATTTCCCAGGCATTCCAGTCCAGGGGCATGTTCGACCTGCGCCTTGTCGTTGAGGGGGCTGCGCCCGCGCGAGGGGGATCGGGCGGGCGGCGAGGGGCGATTGTAGGCGTGTCGCCCGGTGCGCGGTAGGCGCTTAGTTGCAGCTGTGACCTTCGGGCAGGGTGACGGTGTATTTGCGCTGCACCCGGTTTTTGAAGTCCAGGTTGTTCAGGCTTTCCTGCACCAGGAAGTCCTCGACCTTGGCGTCCTGGCAGTCCTCGTTATAGGACGAGGCCCGCAGCAGGAACACGGTGCGCCGGCTCTGCTCGTCCTTGGCCTTGATGTTGAAGGTGCTGAGGGTGGTGTAGCCGGTGCGCTCCGAGGAACCCACCGGGCCCCAGGTGGTGGTCGGGGTGCTGTTGCACACCAGGTTCTTGTCCTTCTTGGTGCTCTGCTTGCACACCGTCTTGGTGCTGCTGGGCACCTGGCCGTAGTCGGTGGCGGTGTAGCGGTAGCTGGTCTTTTCGCTGCCCACATCGAGGGTGAAGTTCATGCGAAACGGTGGGGGGTTCTTGGGCAGCGATGTCTCGGTGTAGACCTGCTTGAAGCCCATGCCGTGCAGGGCCGCGACCATGTCGCGCAGGTAGTAGCTGGCGTTGAGGCCGTGGGCATCGTTGGCGCCGTTGACGGTCACTAGCACCGGGGCCTGGGGATCGAAGTAGTAGTCCGGAGCCGGGGTAGCGGCGATGGCCACTTCGAGTTTGTTGGCGCAGCCGGTCAAAAGACAGGCGAGTAAAAGCAGCGGGCAGAGCAGGTAGCGAGTCATGAATAAGCCAATGTGCAACGTGAGGAGTGGTAAGGCTTTAACGAACGGGACTCGGATCAAACAAACGCGGGGGGTTACGCGGGCTCGGTGGCCTGGTATTCCAGAAGGTCACCGGGCTGGCAGTCGAGTGCAGCGCAGAGTTTGTCCAGGGTCTCGATTTTCATCCCCTTGACCTTGCCATTTTTCAGCAACGACAGATTCGCCTCGGTAATGCCCAGGATGGCGGCCAGCTCTTTGGAGCGAATCTTGTTTTTAGCCATGACAACGTCAAGCCGAACGATAATGGTCATCTCATTGTTCTATATGTAGTGACTGTGCTCATCACTGAGGACTTTGGCGTCGCGCATGATAATGGAAAACGAGCAGAGCAAGATTCCTTTGACCACCTCATAGGCCGCGTAGGACGAGAAGCCCGCGGAGATCTGCAGAATGCGCTGGCCGGGCGGCAGGTCGATGGACAGGGCCAGGCCTTGCAGGGTTTCCATCATCGGGAAGGTGGCCGGGGCGACGATCCACAGCATGCCCACGCGCCAGAGGATGCGGATGTTGCGGTCGCTCCAGGTTTCGCCGCGCGACAGGCGCAGGAAGAACACCCCGGTCAGGTACAGGGCGAAGCTCGACAGCAGCAAGGGCAGGAAGTCGAGGATCACCAGCAGGGTGAAGCTCAGCGAAGAGAGTTTGAAATCGGCTTCCAGCAGACGCGGCGAGTGGTCGGCGAAGACGCTGAGCAGGGCACCCAGGACCTGGTCCTTGTTGTAGATCCACATTCCGGCATTGCCGCCGACCTCGACCACACCCATGACCCAGGCCAGGATCGCGGCCAGCAGGCCGACCCGTCGTAAGCGGTACTGGGCTGAGCCATTTATTTGGGGGTTCATGCGTCATTCCTTGCAAAACGTTGGGGGTGGCGAATTATTGATAAATAATTATCTGATTACAATAATTTATTTCTCGAAAGATGCCGGCGGTTCATAGCCAGGAATGATGATGTGGCGAGGGAGCAGGCTCCCGCTCGGGCGCGTAGCGGCCGTGAAACCTGAGGTTGCGGTCTTATGGGTGTGCATATCCGTTGCTGCGGTCACGGCCACTTATGGTTTCGCTCTTACAGCGAGTCACTTTGAAGAGCCCAAAGTAACCAAAGGCTCCTGCCCCTACACTCGGTGCCTCGCCTAGGCTCGGCATGCCCGAACTCCGGCATTGATCCGTGGGCCGCCGCAATGGGCCATCCCTGGCCCAGTGCGGCTAACCCGGCGTCCTGCCGGGTTACCCACGGCTCAATGCCTGCGTTCGGCCATCGTGTCTAAGGGGGCAGGCAGATCAAAAGCCAGAGCAAGATCAAAATCTGACGGCGGCCTACCGGCCGGCCTATCTCTGTCTTCCTCCACGTTCCCTGTAGCCGCTGCCGAGCCTGCGAGGCTGCGAAAAGGACCGCAGGGCCTTGCTTGGCGATCTCGCGCCGGTCCTCTGATGCCTACCGGATCGCCGCAAGTCTCCAAGAGCCACGCGGTGTCGCGCGAATCAGTCGCGCTGCGGCTCGAGCAAGTCGAATGACAGGACTTTGATTGTCAGGTCGACGCTATAGACGAAACCCACCCGCGCACTCGGGTGGAGATGCTCCGGCAGGCGGTAGCTCTCCCATGCGTTGAGCATGTATTGCCCATCTGCTGATGGCCTACGTTCCCCCGAGCGCAGGGGCGTGCCGAGCAGGTCGCGAATGTCTTCGGGAGTCATGCTGCGTGAGAACGGGGCGGGCAGTTCGCCGCTGTAGAACGAGCGCCCCTGTTCAAGGGGCATGAGTTCGATCAGTACCTTTTCCAGGGCCAGGCTGTCTTCCCAGAAGTCCAGCATCAGGCCGGGCTCGACGACCACGGTCAGCCATTCGAATTCATCGTAGAGCTTGCCCGTCGGGCGCTCGATGCGCTCTCCCCGGGCGATCAGTTCTGCATGGCTGAGCCCGAGGTTGCTTACCCAGCGGCTGATCGTTTTAGCGTCCATGTCTTCTCCATTGTCCTGTGCTGAGTGGTGGACTCGTTGGCGCGGGTGGCGTCGGCGGCCGATCTTAGCCGGTCGAAAAGACGAATGGTTCTGTTGTGACACAAAGAAAGCCGCCTGCTGCGCTGGCAGGCGGTTGGTTTGAGGACCGCTGTCAGGCCGGTTGTGGCGCTGTGTCGAGCTGGGCCCTGGTCTGATAACTGGCCGGGCTGAAGATTCGCGTCAACAGCAGCATCGCCAGGACGCCGACGATCAACACCCACCAGGCGCTGACAAAGCTGCCGGTGACTTGCCGCAGCCAGCCGCTTAGCCACGGCGAGACGGCGTTGATCAGAAAGCCCACGCCCTGGACAAACGCCGCCAGTTGTCCGGCTTCCCGGGGATCACGGCGGTGATCCAGGGTCAGGATCAGGCTCAGGGCAAAGCACGCTCCGAGGCCGAAGCCGATCAGCGCTACCCACAGGTGCGGGCTCTGCAAGGGCCACAGCACCAGTCCGAGAAAACCTGCGGCCTGGGCCGCGAGGCTGATGCCCAGCAGCGGGCGGCGGTCGCTGCTGCGCTGGGCCAGGGCCGGCATCAGCAGGGCGGCGGTGACTTGGAAAATCGTCATGAAGGCCAGCAGCGAGCCGCTCTGGGTGGCGCTCCAACCCAGCTGCAGGTAGTAGGCCGGCAGCCACGCCACCATGCTCATGTAGCCGCAGTTCACCAAGCCGAAATACAACGCCAGCAGCCAGGCGCGGCGGTTGCTCCAGAGCCCGGCCCTGGGCACCGGGGGGCCGTTGCGGCGTCCGGCGCCCAGGGGCAGGCACAGCCACAGCAGCAGGGCGGCCATGGCCGGCAGCACCCAGATGCCCAACCCCATTTGCCAGTGGGCGAAGTGGCTGGCCACCTGCGGGCTGAGCAGGGCGGCGATGCCGCCACCGCCCATCAGCGAGGCCGAGTAGACGCCCATGGCCAGGGCCACCCGCTGTTGGAACTGGCGCTTGATCAGCGCTGGCACCAGGGCCTGGATCAGGGCCACTCCGGCGCCGCCGAGCAGGGCGGTGGCGAGCAAGGCCGCGGCCTGGCCGAAGAACAGCCGCACCAGGCAGGCCAGCAGCACCAGCAGCAAACCCAGGGACACGCCGCGGCGTTCGCCGAGACGGGCTTCGATCCGTACCCCGAGCAAGGCCACCAGGCCCATGCAGATCACCGGCAGGCTGGTGAGCCAGGCGCTGCTCTGGAAGCTCATGCCGGTGGCGCCGCGAATCTCGTTGAGCAACGGGCTGACCGAGCTAAGGATGGGGCGCAGGTTCAGCCCCAGGCACACCAGCAGCGCCCAGCCGGCGAAGGTCTTGAAGGCCGATTCAGTTCGCTGCATGGCGCGCCTGCCAGTCCTGGTACAGGGCGGTCATGGCCGCCTGGGGCAGGTGCAGCAGCGGCAAGCGCTGTGCTTCCAGGGGCTGGCTCAGCTCTTGGTAGATGGCCGCGGTGGACAGGCCGAATGGCTGCGCCTGTTCATTGCTGGCGGCGAACACCGCGCGGGATACGCCGCACAGGTACATGGCGGCCAGGCACATGGGGCACGGCTGGCCGCTGGCGTAGATCACGCAGTCGTCCAGGCGCGGGCCCAGTTGCTGGCTGGCGGCGCGGATGGCGAGCATTTCGGCGTGGGCGGTGGGGTCCTGGCTGAGGTGGATTTCATTCACCGCCTCGGCCAGCACCCGGCCGTTGCGCACCAGCAGCGCGCCGAACGGGCGGCCGCCCTGTTCGACATTGCGTCGGGCCAGTGCCACGGCCTGTTGCAGGTAGTGCTGATCGTCGTGCATGGAGGGCTCCTTCAAAGGGGGCTGGGGTTACGCCGCGCCGGCATCGCGCAGCAGCTTGGCAATGGCGCTCTGGCCACGGCGCTCGGCCTGTTGCAGCGGGCTGATACCGGCACGATCCGGCAGGTTCAGGTCGGCACCGGCGGCAATCAGCTGGGCGACGATCTGCTGGTGCGCCGGGCCGCCGTCGGACAGCACGATGGCTTCCATCAGGCAGGTCCAGCCCAGGTGGTTGACGTGGTTCAGGTCGACGCCGGCTTCGATCAGCAGACGCACGGTTTCCACATGGCCGCGCTCGCAGGCTGGGATCAGGGCGGTGCCGCCGTAGCGGTTGGTGCTCTTGAGGTCGGCGCCGTGGGCCAGGGTCAGCTTGAGGATTTCGTTGTGGCCGCTGGCGCCGGCCAGCAGGTAGGGGCTGTCCTGGATCAGGTTCTTGCGGTTGACGTCGGCCCCGGCTTCGATCAGTGCGCGGGCGATGTCGATGCGGTTGTCGCGGGTGGCCAGCAGCAGTGGGCTGCTGCCGTCCAGGCCACGATCATCGAGGGCTACGCCTTGCTGGATCAGCTGCTGTACCTGCTGTAACCGACCCTTGCGTACTGCATCCAGCAGCGAGTTGTCGCTGGCCATGACCACCCCCGCCGTTAACAGACTTATGGCCATCAGGCCGCGTTTGAAGGACCGCTTGAGTGGCATGGGAACCTCCCGTTCCTGCTGGTGAAAGGGGAGTATGGTGAAGCCCTTGGGCATTCTGAAATTAAATATAATCATGCCAATCAGTGGCTATCAGAATGGTGATGAGTAATGTTCGATCCCGTGTTGCTGCGCAGTTTCGTGGCGGTTGCCGACTGCCAGAACTTCACCCGCGCGGCCGAGCGCCTGCACTTGACCCAGTCCACCGTGAGCCAGCAGGTGCGGCGCCTGGAGGAGAGCCTGGGCTGCCAGTTGCTTGACCGCGATCAGCGCCGGGTGGTGGCCACGGTGGAGGGCGAGCGCCTGCTGGCCTATGCCCGGCGCATCCTGGCTCTGCATGAGGAGGCCAGCGACGTCTTGATCAACCAGCGCGGCGAGGAAGTGCTGCGCCTGGGGGTGCCGGAAGACTTTGCCGCCGAGCGCCTGATGCCGATGCTCTCGCGCTTTGGCCGCGACTATCCGGCGGTGCGCCTGGAGGTCACCAGTGGTCTGGGACCGGAGTTGCTGCGCCAGTTCCGCCGTGGCGAGTTCGACCTGCTGCTGGTCAAGCAGATGGGCCACAGCGACGACTGCGTGGAATCCTGGCCCGAGCCGCTGTGCTGGGTCGATAGCGTTCGCCAGCCCGCCTTTGGCCGCGATCCGCTGCCGCTGGTGGCGTTCCCGGTGGGCGGTTTGTATCGCCAGGAAATGCTCCACCACCTGGAAGTCGGCGGCTGGCCGTGGCGCATCGCCTATTCCAGCGCCAGCCTGGCCAGTGTCTGCTCGGCGGTGGCGGCGGGCCTGGGCATCAGCCTGTTGCCGGTGCGGGTGCTGGGCAAGGGCCATCGGATGCTCGACGCCGCCAGCGGCTTGCCGGATATCCAGGGCGTGCGCCTGGCGCTGTATGCCGGCAGTGGCCTAAGTCGGGCCGGCAAGGCATTACAAGAGCAGTTGCGAGCAGTGGCCAGCGTCAAGCCGCAAGTTGAAAACACCGGGAAGTTATAAGTGCTTTTGTTTCGGTCATAACTTATAGAGAGCCGATTGCAGGCTATAACTATTTAATTAGTTATTGCGCAAGTTTGTTTTGGACAGAGTTATAAACGCCGACCATGCTGGGTTTGTGAGTTCCAGGAGGAACTTGCTTCATTGGACGAAACATTTAACCGCATAAGGAAACCCGCATTATGTCGAGCATCAATGGAACCTATGTAAACTCCAACGCTGACGCCCGTCTGGTCGTGACCGACGGCAACGACTCCAACGGTTCGTTCAGCGGTGAGTTGACCCAGGCTGGGGTCAAGTACAGCGTCGCCGGGCATTACCACTTCCAGAACAGCACCGGGCAGCCGACCATCATCAATGTATCCGGCTACAACGATGGCTACGGTTACCAGGCCTGGGCGCTGTTCTCACCCGATCACAACTATTCCCGGTTGCGCGCCTCCGGTGCCCGCAGCAACTTCAGCGGCGATGTGGTCGGCCTGAGCGGCGAGTTCGTCAAGCAATAACAAGTTCGATAATAAACAGCCGCTGAATACGCGTTGCCTTATATAAGGCGGCGTGCCGGTTCAGCGGCTTTGTCGTGTCTGCTTGTAAAGTTAATTAAATACATGGGCGCTTAAGTTGGTTTCGAGTGCAATGGGATTCTATTGTTTTTCTGCACTAACAGGCCTGTTTCGATGCTTTGCAGGAATATTTTCAATGCCTGCAAGGCATGGCGTTTTTCCCTCTTGGCTACAGCCCTTGAATCACGTGGCCTGAGCTGTTCCGGGTGAATTCAATATTCCGTTCCGATCTATCTATAACTTGAAAGATTACTTTAAGAGATAAGCGTGGGGCACTGATCATTGACCCCGCGGCACCGTTGCGTGGGGGGTGTTCAAACGCCGGTGCCGGGTTTTTCAAAAGATCGTAGGGAGTGAATCCATGGGCAATGTCCAGACCGCCGCCAGTGCACACGAGGTGCTGTGGCGCCAGGCACCGAGCGGCGAGTTGGTCGACCTCGGCCGGCCTCACCGCTTGCCGCTGGGCCAACTGCGTCTGCAACGCACGCCCAAGGGAATTTTGCGCCGCCGGGAGGCATTCATCCTTGGCGCGGCGGCGCTGCTGCTGCATGCGGCGGTGATCTACTGGCTGAGCCAGAAGCCGACCCCGGTGCTGCCGATCGTGCCGCCGGAAATCCCGCCCATGACCATCGAGTTCTCGCACCCGGCGCCGCCCGTGGTGGAGCCGCCTCCGCCTGTGCCGGTACAGCCAGTGGTGGAGCCACCACCTCCGGTGGAGGACGAGCTGGCGGTCAAGCCGCCACCGCCCAAGCCGGTGCCTAAACCCAAGTCTAAGCCCGTGCCCAAACCCGAGCCGAAGCCTGCACCCAAACCGGTGCAGCAGACGCCGGCACCGCCGCAGCCGGCCGCCCCGGTAGCCGCTCCGGCGCCACCCGCGCCGCCGGCCCCGGCCCCTGTGACGCCGGCTTCGGCCAGTGCCGCGTACCTGAAGAACCCGGCGCCGGAATACCCGTCCCTGGCTCAGCGCCGGGGCTGGGAAGGCACGGTGCTGCTGCGGGTGCATGTGCTGGCCAGCGGCAAGCCGGGGGAGATCCAGATCCAGAAGAGCAGCGGTCGCCAGCAACTCGACGATGCGGCCCTGGCCGCGGTCAAGCGCTGGAGTTTCGTTCCGGCCAAACAGGGCGACGTGGCCCAGGACGGCTGGGTCAGCGTACCCATCGACTTCAAGATTCATTGAACCGCAAGGCCGATCAACCAACACGCGCTAAACGCTTACACAGAGGGAACACATCATGACGTTACTGGCATCTCCACTGGAATCCATCGAAAGCGCGGTGATCTGGCTGTTGGTGGTCTTCTCCGTCGCCACCTGGGGCCTGGCCCTGGTCAAGGGCGTGCAGTTCGCTCGTCTCAAGTCCCAGGATCGCAAGTTCCACAATCAGTTCTGGGCAGCGTCCAGCCTCGACTCCGCCGCTCCCCTGAGTGAAACCCAGCCCGGCGCGGCGGCCCGGGTGGCCCAGGCCGGCTATGCGGCGATCCAGGTTGGCGACGCCCCCCATGCAGCGGACCTGAGCCAGGCAATCAACCACCAGGACCGCCTTGAACGTGCCCTGCGCCAGCAGATCGTGCGCGAGCGCCGCTCCCTGGAAAGCGGCCTGGCGGTGGTCGCCAGTATCGGTAGCACCTCGCCCTTTATCGGCCTGTTCGGCACCGTGTGGGGGATCATGGAAGCCCTGAAAGGCATCAGCGCGGCGGGCTCGGCGAGCCTGGAAACCGTGGCCGGTCCCATCGGCGCGGCCTTGGTGGCCACCGGCGTGGGGATCGCCGTCGCAGTGCCGGCGGTGCTGGTCTACAACTACTTCCTGCGGCGCCTGAAGCTCACCGCAGCGGACCTGGACGACTTCGCCCACGACTTCTACAGCCTGGCGCAGAAGAACTCGTTCCGCGTGCTGATCCACCCGAGCCTGCACAAGGCTGCGGCCCAGGGCAGCCTGCAAAAAGTGCAGGAGGCGTCCTGATATGGCCTTCTCTACCCAAGACAGCGATGAGGTGCTGAGCGAGATCAACGTCACGCCATTGGTGGACGTGATGCTGGTACTGCTGGTGGTGTTCATCGTCACCGCGCCGCTGCTGACCAACGCCATCCCGATCAACCTGCCCAAGACCGAGGCCGTGGCCCCGGTGGAACAGAAAGACCCGCTGGTGGTGAGCATCGACGGCGCCGGCAAACTCTTTATCAACAAGGACGAGATCCAGCCGGACCTGCTGGAAACCAACTTGCAAGCGGCCAAGGCCAAGGACCCGCAAGTGCGGGTCCAGCTGCAGGCCGACGATGGCGTCAACTACGGGGAAGTGGCCCGGGCCATGGCGTCCATCGAGCGTGCGGGCATCACCAAGCTATCGGTGATTACCGCGCGCTGACACCGAGCAACAAAGCCACGACTTTTCAGGCCGTCTCCTTGGCAGGGTGCGGCCTTTTTTTTTGCCAGACACTTTGAGCGTCTTCCTGGGCGTGCCTGAGACCTCATGGTTTGCCAGCGATGCGTGTTCTGTTCCTGGTCAGCGTCAGGCTCAGTACCACCGCACTGAGGATGATGCCGCCGACGATGGCCAGCGACCAATGGACCGGCATATGGAACCAGGGCGCGGCCAGCATTTTGCTTCCGATAAACACCAGCACTATGGCCAGTCCGTACTTGAGCAGATGGAACCGCTCAGCCATGTCCGCGAGCAGGAAGTACAAGGCGCGCAGGCCCATGATGGCGAATATGTTGGAGGTGAACACGATGAAGGGATCGGTGGTCACGGCGAAAATCGCCGGGATGCTATCGACCGCAAAAATCAGGTCGCTGGCCTCGATCAACACCAGCACCAGGAACATCGGCGTCGCCCAGAGCAGGCCATTGTGGATGACAAAAAAACGCTCGCCGTGAAACTCCTGGGTGACGCGCAAGTGCTTGCGCATCCAGCGCAGTATCGGGTTTTTGTCGAGGTCGGGTTGTTGCTCGGCAAAGATCAGCATCTTGATGCCCGTGACGACCAGCAGGACTCCGAAGACGTAGAGCAGCCAGGCGAACTCCTGTACCAGCCAGACGCCGGCGAGAATCATTGCTGCACGCATGACGATGGCACCGAGTACGCCGTACAGCAGCACGCGCCGCTGCAATGGCGGCGGTACGGCGAAATAGCTGAAGATCATCACGAAGACGAACATGTTGTCGATCGACAGTGACTGTTCGATCAGGTAGCCGGTGAGGAACTCAAGGGTTTTGCGCTGGGCGATTTGCGCACCCAGCGTATCGTTCAGATACCACCAGAGCAGACCGGCGAAGACCAATGCCAGGCTGGCCCAGGCTATGACCCAGGCCAGCGCCTCCCGGGCCGAAACCCGATGGGCCTTGCGCCCACCGAAGACAAACAGGTCAAGCGCCAGTACGGCGATGACGAAGACGATGAAAGCAGCCCACATCCAAGGTTCACCGATGTTCATCGCGGCCACGCCTCAAATGAGTTGAGGTTTATCCCCCGTGACAGTCTTGGAATGACGCACCCCGGGGGCGGATGGTTCTCATCCTAGCCAGCCGGTTTGATCAAGAAAAAGTCGTATATTTTTGGCCGATAGTTCGATGCCGACGAATTGTTTGCGCGCAGGCAAAAGGATTGAAGGAGGCAGGTCTTATATTCTTTTGGGGTATTAATAAATAGCTTCTTATTCCTTAACGAATATAAATCCCCTCCCTATACTCGTCCGGGAACAGACACGCAGCAGGAGAGTTCCCCATGCGCAACGAATCCATTCGCTACTTGATTGTGCCGGGCTGGCAAGGATCGCCAGAAGATCATTGGCAAACCCATTGGCAGAACAGCCTGCCCAACAGTGCGCGGGTGGAGCAGGCCGATTGGCTGACGCCGCGCCGTGAAGACTGGGTGGCGGCCCTGGCCGAAGCCATCGCCATCGACGACACCCCGGTGATCCTGATTGCCCACAGCCTGGGTTGCATCACCGTGGCCCACTGGGCGGCGCGCGCGCCCGCGGCAGCGCTGCGCCAGGTGCGCGGTGCGCTGCTGGTGGCGCCGGCGGATGTCGAGCGTGCGGCCTGTGCGCCGGCCCTGCGCAATTTCGCGCCGATTCCCCGGGACCTGCTGCCGTTCCCCAGCCAGGTGGTGAGTTCGGACAACGACAGCGCCGTCAGCGCGCCGCGTGCCCTGGAACTGGCCCGTGACTGGGGCGCCGAAGCCGGGATTCTGGCGGGAGCCGGGCATATCAACGTCAAGTCCGGCCACCAGCGCTGGGAGCAGGGATTCGCCTATCTCTATCGCCTGCAGAACCGCATGGAACAACACGCCCTGCGTCGTGCCTGACCGTATTTTCCCTGTTTAAACGCCCCCGTCCTCAGGCGGTTTTGGGCGGGAGTCTGCCATGAGTCCTCACACCCCTTTCGGCCAGCCGCTGCTGACCTTTCCCGATGCGGAAAAAAGTCCCCTGAGCATCCGCGCCAAGGCGCTGGTGTTCGTCGATCCACGTTCGCGACAACTGCGTGAAGAGCTGGAGCAACTGGCGCCCCGTGCGATCTCGGTGCTGATCCGTGGTGAAACCGGCACCGGCAAGGAACTGCTGGCCCGACACATCCACCGCGCCAGCGACCGCAGCGGGCTGTTTGTCTCGGTCAACTGCGGCGCCATCAGCCCCACGTACGCCGACGCCGAGCTGTTCGGCTACGCCGTCGGCAGCTTCAGCGGCTCCGCCAGCAGCCGGGCCGGCTGGTTCGGTTCGGCCAATGGCGGAACCCTGTACCTGGACGAGATCGGCGACTTGCCGCTGCCGATCCAGACCAAGCTGCTGGCAGCCCTGGAGAACCACGAAGTGACCCGGGTCGGCGCCCAGCAACCGAGCCCGGTGGATGTGCGCCTGGTGGCGGCCACCAGCATCGACCTGGCCCAGGCGGTGGCGGCGGGCAAGTTTCATGAGCGCCTGTACCGCTACCTCAGCGAGGGCCAGTTGGAGCTGCCGGCGCTGCGCGAGCGGGTCGGGGATATCGAGTCCCTGGCCGAGTATTTCCTGGGGATCTACAGCCAGCGCCTGGACCTGCCGGTGCCGCTGATCAGCGAAGCCGCGCAACAGGCCCTGGAGCGCCACAGCTGGCCGGGCAATACCCGGGAGCTGGAGAACGTCATTCACTTTGCGCTGCTGGTCAGCAGCGGCGAGGAAATTCTTCCCGAGCACCTCAACCTGCCGCCGACGCGCTCGCCGCTGGAGCAGATCGAGCTGCTGCTGCGGCAGATCGCCGAGAGCGATTCAGACGCGGATCGCCAGGCCCTCAAGCGCCTGCTGGCGGTGTAGCCGCTGCCGCAGGCTGCGACCGGCTGCGCAGCAGACGCAAAACCGTTCACCACGATCCTGCTGGATAGCCCCGATGCCCCTGGCGCCGACTGCGTCGTCGATCGCAGCCTTCGGCAGCGGCTACAGGGCGCGGTGGTGCGGGATGTATGAACAAAATGGAATATGAACGTGAATAAAAGATATTGTTCGGGAATAAAAAATCTCGGTATTGTCCGCTTCACGCCAGCAGTGGCACATCACTGGCACCCAGATAAGCACCTCATTTGAAGCCGTCGTCGATCCCGACACCTAAGGACCTTGCATGAAAAAAGTTCTGTTGTTCACCGCACTGGCGGCAGCCCTGAGCGCCGGTATTGCCCAGGCCGGCGAGAAGCTGGTGGTTGCCGCGACCCCGGTGCCCCACGCCGAGATTCTCGAGCTGATCAAGCCCACCCTGGCCAAGGAAGGCGTGGACCTGGAAATCAAGGTTTTCACCGACTACGTGCAACCCAACGTACAGGTCGATCAGAAGCGTCTGGACGCCAACTACTTCCAGACCCTGCCGTACCTGAAGAACTTCAACGAAGGCAAGGGCACTCACCTGGAAACCGTGATCGGTGTGCACGTCGAACCCTTCGGCGGCTACTCGAAGAAGGTCAAGTCCCTGGCCGAGCTGAAAGATGGCGCCACCATTGCCATCCCCAACGAAGGCAGCAACAGCGGCCGTGCCCTGATCCTGCTGCACAAGGCCGGTCTGATCGAGCTCAAGGACCCGAAGAACGCCGTGTCCACGCCCAAGGACATCGCCAAGAACCCGCACAACTTCAAGTTCAAGGAGCTTGAGTCGGCCATGCTGCCACGGGTCCTGGATCAGGTTGACCTGGACATGATCAACACCAACTACGCCCTGGAAGCGGGCCTGAACCCGGCCAAGGATGCGCTGGTCATCGAAGGCGCCGATTCGCCTTACGTGAACTACCTGGTGGCGCGTCCGGACAACAAGGACAGCGCGGCGATCCAGAAGCTGGCCAAGGCCCTGACCAGCCCAGAGGTCAAAGCCTTCATCGAGAAGAAATACAGCGGCGCGGTACTGCCGGCGTTCTGATGAACTAGGCTACTGAAGCGACAAACCCCTTCAAGGTTTGAACGCCGACGGCTATCACAGCGTCGGCGTTTTTTATTGCGTCGGCAAAAGCCGTAGGAGCCGGCCGGGCGGCGTTCCGCTTGCCGGCGAAGAGGTCCTCAGGCCGGGTACAAACCTGAAGGGCGCCTTCGCTGGCAAGCCAGCGCTTACACAAGTGGAGCGCTTTTGGCGGTGGCTTGGGTGGCGCGGCGCAACGCCGTCAGCCACTTCATCAGTTCATGGGGGGGCAGGGGTTGCGGGGGCTTTGTATCGGCCATGGTGGTCGTCCTTGAGGGGTGTAGCGTCCAGTGGAGGTGCGGGCGCGAAAGCTCCGTTCGACCCGGTTGAAAAGGTAGTAGCCCGGCGCCAGCCCGGCAAATCCGCGGGTTAGGTTTTTGGGTGATATCAATATGCTCTAACGGTATTTAAATTCTGCTTTTTATAGCTATAAAGTCGCGGCAGCCGGGCGGTTACCCACTGCCCCACGGACTGCACCACCGTCGCTATACCCCAGCGGCGTTCAGGATGATTCATGACCCTCGATTACGCTTTTATCCTCAGCACCCTGCCGGCCTTTCTCAAAGCCGTGGGAGTGACCCTGCAGGTCGGCCTGATCGCCATCGGCACCTCGCTGCTGGTAGCCCTGATCAACGCCACTGTCCTGGTGTTTCGCACCCCTTACCTGCACCGCCTGATCGGCCTGTACGTGGAACTGGCGCGCAACACACCGCTGTTGATCCAGCTGTTCTTCGTCTACTTCGCCTTGCCGGCCCTGGGGATCAAGGTCTCGGGTTTTGCCGCGGCGATCATCACCATGACCTTTCTCGGTGGCGCCTACCTCACCGAAGTGCTGCGCGCCGGGGTGGAAGCCGTGCCCCAGGCGCAGCTGGAGTCGGGGCGCTCCATCGGCCTGTCGCAGTGGCAGTTGCTGCGCTACGTGATCCTGCCCCAGGCCGGGATCCTCAGCCTGCCGTCGCTGTTCGCCAATTTCATTTTCCTGCTCAAGGAAACCACCGTGGTTTCGGCGGTGGCGGTGCCGGAGATTCTCTACACCACCAAGAGCTACATCGCCCTGTACTACAAGACCTACGAAATGCTCGCGGTGCTGACGCTGATCTGCGTGCTGTTGTTCTTGCCGCTGTCGCTGTTGCTCAGCCGTCTGGAAAGGAGGTTGCAACATGGCCAGTTCGGGTCTTGAGCTGTTGCTGGTGTCCTTGCCGCAACTGGCCCGGGGCGCTGCGCAGACTTTGTCGATTTCGCTTTTGAGCATTGCCTTCAGCACCCTGGGCGGGGTGCTCTACGGCGTGCTGCGCAGCTTGCAGCGCAAGGTGCTGGATGTGCCGCTGCGGATCTACCTGGAGCTGTTCCGAGCGATCCCGGTGCTGGTCTGGTTGTACCTGCTGTTCTTCGGCTTTCCGATTTTCTTCGGCCTCAGCATTCCCAGTTTCACCTGCGCGGTGCTGGTGCTGTCGCTGTGGGGCGCCAGCGAAGTCGGCGAGGTGGTGCGCGGGGCCCTGCAATCCCTGCCCCGGGGCCAGCGTGAAGCGGGTCTGTCCATTGGCCTCTCCGGTGCCCAGCTGTACGGCTACGTCTTGCTGCCCCAGGCGCTGAAACGCATGACGCCGCCGACCATCAACGTCTACACGCGAATCATCAAGACCAGTTCCCTGGCGGTGCTGATCGGCGTGGTGGACGTGATCAAGGTCGGCCAGCAGATCATCGAGCGCACCTACGAATCGGTGCTGATCTACGGCGTTCTGTTCCTGTTTTTCTTCTTTATCTGCTACCCGCTGTCGGCCGCCTCCCGCGTGCTGGAGCGGCGCTGGACGCAAGCATGAGCGCATTGATCGAGTTCCAGGGTTTCAACAAATTCTTCGGCCCGCAGCAGGTGCTCAAGGAGGTCGACCTCAGCGTGGCGGCGGGGGAGGTGATCGTCATCCTCGGCCCCAGCGGCTGCGGCAAGAGCACTCTGCTGCGTTGCCTCAACGGTCTGGAAAGCGCCCACAGTGGCCATCTGCGTTTCGCCGGGCGCGAGCTGCTCAGCCCCGACACCGACTGGCGTCAGGTGCGCCAGCAGATCGGCATGGTGTTCCAGAGCTATCACCTGTTCCCCCACATGAACGTGCTGGACAACCTCCTCCTGGGGCCGCTCAAGGTGCAAAAGCGCGAGCCCCGCGAAGCTCGGGCCCAGGCCGAAGCGCTGCTGGAGCGGGTGGGCCTGCTGGACAAGCGCGAGGCCTTTCCCCGGCAGCTGTCCGGCGGCCAGCAGCAACGCATCGCCATCGTCCGTTCGTTGTGCATGAACCCCCAGGTGATGCTGTTCGATGAGGTCACCGCGGCCCTTGATCCGGAGATGGTCAAGGAAGTGCTGCAGGTGATCCAGGGCCTGGCCCGGGACGGCATGACCCTGTTGATCGTCACCCATGAAATGGCCTTCGCCCGGGCCGTGGCCGACCGCATCGTGTTCATGGATGGCGGGCGCATCGTGGAACAGAACACCCCCGAGGCTTTCTTCACCAACCCGCAGAGCGCACGCGCGCAGCAGTTCCTGGAGAAGTTCTCGTTCGTTGAAGCACTGCCCAAGAAAGCCCCTAAAAAGGAACTGGAGCTCTTATGAAAACTGCCAAGTCTTCGCTGTTGTTACTGCCGCTGTTCGGTCTGGCCCTGCTGGCCGGCTGCGATAAATCCAATGATGCACCCAAGCCTGCGGCCACCGCTGCCAGCGCCGCGCCGGCGGCCGGTTACCTGGACAAGATCAAGGCCCGGGACAAGCTGATCGTCGGGGTGTTCACCGACAAGCCGCCGTTCGGTTTCGTCGATGAGACCGGGCGCTATGTGGGCTTCGATACCGACATCGGCCGCCAGTTCGCCAAGGACCTGTTGGGGGACGAGAACAAAGTGGAGTTCGTCGCCGTGGAACCGGCCAGCCGCATTCCCTTCCTGCAGAGCGACAAGGTTGACCTGATCCTGGCCAACATGACCGTGACCCCGGAGCGCAAGCAAGCGGTGGAATTCACCAACCCCAACCTCAAGGTGGCGGTGCAGGCCCTGGTACCCGAAGGCAGCCCGGTGAAGAGCCTGGATGACCTGGCAAGCCGCACCACCATCGTCACCACCGGCACCACCGCAGACATCTGGCTGACCCAGAACCACCCGGACTGGAAGCTGCTCAAGTTCGAGAAAAACACCGAGTCCCTGCAAGCCCTGGCCAATGGCCGTGGCGACGCCTATGCCCAGGACAACCTGATTCTGTTCAGCTGGTCCAAGCAGAACCCGGGCTACCGCGTATTGCCCCAGACCCTGGGCGAACAGGCACCGATTGCCCCGGCGGTGAAGAAGGGCAACATCGAACTGCGGGACTGGGTGAATGCCGAACTGGCCAAGCTGGGCGAAGAAAAGTACCTGCTCAAGCTGTATGACCAGTACGTGCGCAAAGAGCTGAGCGATGACACCCCGCCTGAGAGCGTGATTGTCGAAGGCGGCAAATGGCAGGGCTGAGGCGTACTGTCGGCTGCTGAATCCACTGTGTAGCCGCTGCCGAAGGCTGCGAACGGCTCCGAAGGAGACGCCGCGCTTGAGGGCCTCGGAAGGTCCTGCGGACCTTATCGCAGCCTTCGGCAGCGGCTACAGGGTGTGGGAGGCGCGATTTTCAGTCGGGCCAGTACCAGGCCGGTTCGTCGAGCATGCGCTGGCCGACGATGCCGGTCTGGCCCAGCTCTTTCTCCAGCACGATGCAGTTGCATTCGGGGTCTTCCTGCAAGGCCGCGATCAGGCGCCGGGCGTGGGACACCACCCACACCTGGCACTGCTCTGAAGCCCTGATGATCAAGCGCGCCAGGGCCGGCAACAGGTCCGGGTGCAGGCTGGTCTCCGGTTCGTTGAGCACCATCAGGCTCGGCGGACGCGGGGTCAGCAAGGCCGCTACCAGCAACAGGTAGCGCAAGGTGCCGTCCGACAGTTCCGCGGCCGACAGCGGTCGCAATAACCCCTCCTGATAGAACTCGATGGCGAAGCGTCCACCCTGCAGCGGGGCGATGTTCAGCCGCGCGCCGGGGAAGGCGTCGCTGATGGCCGCCTGCAGCGCCTCGGGGTCGCCGATCTCGCGAATGGTCTGCAACGCCGCCGCCAGGTCGCGGCCATCGTGATGCAGCACCGGCGTGCGGGTGCCCAGTTGCGGCTGGCGCACCGGGGCTTCGCTGTCGCTGCGAAAGTGATCGTAGAAACGCCAGCGACGAATGAACTCGCGCATCTGCAGCACTTCCGGCGAGCCGCGCAGGCTGCCCACTTGATCGAACAGGCTGTCGAAGTCCGGCGTGTGCTGGGCCAGCACGTCCCAGCTGCGGCCCTGGCGCGTGCGGATCAACGGGCCGGCACGGTCCACCAGCAGGCTGGCGGGACGGTAGAGCGGCCCGGACCAGATGCATTCCTTCTTGATCTGCGGGTCCAGGGCAAACGCCGAGTGACTGGGCTCCGGCAGACCCAGGGCGATGGCGTAGCTGAAGTCTTCTCCGGCAAAGCCCAGGCGCAGGCGCTTGCTGGAAGAGCGCACGCTGGCCTCGATCGGCACCTCGCCGTTGCGCATGCGTCGGCTGAGGTTTTCCGGCCCGGCCCAGAAGGTCGATTCCAACCCGCCTTCCTTGGCCAGGGCATTGACCACGCCGCCCTGGGCGGTCTCTGCCAGCAGGCGCAGGGCGCGGTACAGATTGGACTTGCCGCTGCCATTGGCGCCGGTGATCAGGTTCAGTCGGCCGAGGGGCATCACCAGTTTGTTGATGGAGCGGTAATTGGCCACCGCCAGGGTCTTGAGCATGCCGGGTCTCCTGTTGCGTGGTGCGCAGTGTGCCTGATTTGTAGAGCGGGAGCTTGCTCGCCGCCGCCTCCGAAACCGCTGCTGTGTTTGCCCGGACAGGGTGCGCTGCAAGGCTGGCGACTGCGGCGCCCAGGGGCGTCGGTCGGCCGAGCGGGAGCTGGCGTCCTCGCTACGAAAGCCCTGTTTATGAGACCTGCGTGCAAGGGTTGAACCCTGTTCTAAGCTCACAGTCGTAACGTCACTGGCGCGACGATCAAGCACAAGGAGCCTGCATGGCTGGTCTCAAATCGAGGTGGATAGTGGGGCTGAGTCTGCTGGCGCTGCTCGGCGGCTGCGGAGCGGAAAAGCCGACCGAGAAGGAACGCCCGCGGGTGCGTATCCAGCAAGTGCAGAGCAGCGATTTTGCCCCGTCGGTGACCCTCACCGGTGACGTCCAGGCCCGGGTGCAGACCGAGTTGTCGTTCCGCGTCGGCGGCAAGATCATCCAGCGTCTGGTGGATGTCGGCGACCGGGTTTCCGCCCAGCAGGTACTGGCCCGGCTCGATCCCAAGGACTTGCAGACCAACGTCGATTCCGCCGCTGCCGCGGTGTTTGCCGAACAGGCACGGGTCAAGCAGGCCAGTGCGGCCTTCGTTCGCCAGCAGAAACTCTTGCCCAAGGGCTACACCAGCCAGAGCGAATACGATTCGGCCCAGGCCGCCCTGCGCAGCAGCCAGAGCGCCTTGAGCGCGGCCCAGGCGCAGTTGGCCAATGCCCGCGAGCAGTTGAGCTACACCGAACTGGTGGCTGAGGCGCCGGGGGTGATCACCGCGCGTCAGGCCGAAGTGGGCCAGGTGGTACAGGCCACCATGCCGATCTTCAGCCTGGCCCGGGACGGCGAGCGCGACGCGGTGTTCAACGTCTACGAATCGCTGCTGATGCAGCCGCCGGGCCAGGAAACCATCCACGTCAGCCTGCTGGACAACCCCAAGGTGACCACCACCGGCAAAGTCCGCGAGGTGACCCCGGTGGTCTCGGCCCAGAGCGGTACGGTGCAGGTCAAGGTGGTGCTCGATTCGCTGCCGGCGGGCATGGACCTGGGCTCGGTGGTCAGTGCCACCGCCCGGGCCCACGGCAAGGCCACGGTGGTGCTGCCTTGGTCGGCCTTGACCAAGAACCTCAGCGAACCGGCGGTGTGGCTGGTGGGCGAGGACGGCAAGACCGTGCTGCACAGCGTCAAGGTCGGGCGTTACCTGACCGGCCAGGTGATCATCAGCGACGGCCTCAAGGGCGGCGAGAACGTGGTGGTGGCCGGGGGGCAGTTGTTGCACCCGGGGATGTTGGTCGAGATTGCCGGGCCGACCAAGGAACAGGGAGCACAACCATGAAGCGCCTGCTGCCGTTGTTATGGGCCAGCCTCTTGCTGCTGGGCTGCTCCAAGGAAGAACCGGCGCCGGAGCCGGTGCGTCCGGTGCTGTCGATCCAGGTGGCGCCGCAATCGGAGGAAAGCCTCGGGCGCTTTGCCGGCAACATCCAGGCCCGTTTTGAAACCAACCTGGGCTTTCGGGTGCCGGGGCGGATTGCCAGCCGCAATGTGGATGTCGGTGCCGAAGTGGGGCCCGGGGACTTGCTGGCGACCCTCGATCCCACCGACCAGCAGAACCAACTGCGGGCCGCCCAGGGTGACCTGGCCAAGGTCGAGGCGCAGTGGATCAACGCCCAGGCCAATGCCCGGCGCCAGCAGGAGCTGTTCGACCGTGGCGTCGGCGCCCAGGCGCAACTGGACATTGCCCAGACCGACTTGAAGACCACCGGCGCTTCCCTGGCTCAGGCCAAGGCGGCCGTGCGCCAGGCCCAGGACCAGCTCAACTACAGCCAACTGCGCAGCGATCACGGCGGCGTGGTCACCGCCTGGAATGCCGAAGCCGGGCAGGTGGTGACAGCGGGCCAGCAGGTGGTGACCCTGGCCCGGCCGCAGATCAAGGAGGCGGTGATCGACCTGCCGGCAACCCTGGTGGATCAACTGCCGGCGGACGTGGAGTTCAAGGTCGCGGCCCAGCTCGACCCGAGCATCAGCACCACGGCCACCGTGCGCGAGATCGAGCCCCAGGCCCAGAGCGCGACCCGTACCCGTCGCGCCCGCCTGACCCTCAAGGACACTCCCGAGGCCTTTCGCCTGGGCACCGCCATCAGCGTGACCCTGAGCTCGGCCATCGAGCCGCGCACCGAGTTGCCCCTGACGGCCCTGCAAGAGGTGGATGGCCAGATCCGGATCTGGGTCATCGACCCGCAGAGCCAGACCGTCGCCCCCCGGGAGATCAAGGTGCTCAGCCGCGACAGCGATTCGGCGCTGATCAGCCAGGGGGTCAAGCCCGGCGAGCGCATCGTCAGCGCCGGGGTCAACAGCCTCAAGCCGGGGCAGAAAGTCAAAGTCGATGAGGGCCGCGCACAATGACGCCTGACAGCAAAGGGAGCTTCAACCTGTCCGAGTGGGCGATCAAGCATCAGTCCTTCGTCTGGTACCTGATGTTTGTTGCGCTGCTGATGGGGGTGTTTTCCTACCTGAACCTGGGGCGTGAGGAGGACCCGTCCTTCACCATCAAGACCATGGTCATCCAGACTCGCTGGCCCGGCGCGACCCAGGAAGAAACCCTGAAGCAGGTCACCGACCGCATCGAGAAAAAACTCGAAGAGCTGGACTCGCTCGACTACGTGAAAAGCTACACCCGCCCCGGCGAGTCGACGGTGTTCGTCAACCTGCGCGACACCACCAGTGCCAAGGACATTCCCGAGATTTGGTATCAGGTGCGCAAGAAGATCAACGACATCCGCGGCGATTTCCCCCAGGGCTTGCAGGGCCCGGGTTTCAACGATGAGTTCGGCGATGTGTTCGGTTCGATCTACGCCTTCACCGCCGACGGCCTGAGCATGCGCCAACTGCGTGACTACGTGGAGCAGGTGCGCGCCGAGATCCGCGAAGTGCCGAACCTGGGCAAGGTGGAGATGGTCGGTGAGCAGGACGAAGTCATCTACCTGAACTTCTCCACGCGCAAGCTGGCGGCCCTGGGCATCGACCAGCGCCAGGTCCTGCAAAGCCTGCAAGCGCAGAACGCGGTGACCCCGGCCGGGGTGATCGAGGCCGGGCCGGAGCGGATCTCGGTGCGCACCTCGGGGCAGTTCGCCTCGGAGAAGGACCTGGCCACGGTCAACCTGCGCCTCAACGACCGCTTCTATCGCCTGGCCGACATCGCCGACATCAGTCGCGGCTACGTCGACCCTGCCACACCGCTGTTCCGTTTCAATGGCCAGCCGGCCATCGGCCTGGCCATTGCCATGAAGAAGGGCGGCAACATCCAGGACTTCGGCAAGGCCCTGCATGCGCGCATGAATGAGCTGACCGCCGACCTGCCAATCGGTATCGGCGTGCACAAGGTCTCGGATCAGGCCGAGGTGGTGCAGGAGGCGGTGGGCGGTTTCACCAGCGCCTTGTTCGAGGCGGTGATCATCGTCCTGGTGGTGAGCTTCATCAGCCTTGGGATGCGCGCCGGGCTGGTGGTGGCCTGCTCGATTCCGCTGGTGCTGGCCATGGTCTTCGTGTTCATGGAGTACAGCGGCATCACCATGCAGCGGATCTCCCTGGGGGCCTTGATCATCGCCCTGGGGCTGCTGGTGGACGACGCCATGATCACCGTGGAAATGATGGTCACGCGCCTGGAGAAGGGCGAGAGCAAGGAGCAGGCGGCGACCTTTGCCTACACCTCCACCGCCTTCCCGATGCTCACCGGGACCCTGGTGACCGTGGCCGGCTTCGTACCTATCGGCCTCAACGCCAGCTCCGCTGGTGAGTACACCTTCACCCTGTTCGCGGTGATCGCCGTGGCCATGCTGGTGTCGTGGATCGTCGCGGTGCTGTTTGCCCCGGTGATCGGCATCCACATCCTCAGCACCAACGTCAAACCCCACTCCGAGGAGCCGGGGCGCGTCGGTCGCGCCTTCAATGGCGGCCTGCTGTGGGCCATGCGCAACCGCTGGTGGGCGATTGGCATCACCGTGCTGCTGTTTGTCGCGTCGGTGTTCGGCATGCGTTTTGTGCAGAACCAGTTCTTTCCGTCTTCCGACCGGCCGGAGATCCTGGTGGACCTCAACCTGCCGCAGAACGCCTCGATCGACGAGACCCGCATGGCCGTGGACCGGTTGGAAGCGACCCTCAAGGACGACCCGGACATCGAGCGCTGGAGCACTTACATCGGCGAAGGCGCGATCCGTTTCTACCTGCCCCTGGACCAGCAACTGCAGAATCCGTATTACGCCCAGCTGGTGATCGTCAGCAAGGGCCTGGAGCAGCGCACGGCCCTGACCGAGCGTTTGCGCAAGCGCCTGCGCGAAGACTTCGTCGGCATCGGCAGCTATGTGCAGGCCCTGGAAATGGGCCCGCCGGTGGGGCGGCCGATCCAGTACCGGGTCAGCGGCAAGGACATCGACCAGGTGCGCAAGCACGCCATCGACCTGGCCACCGAACTGGACCGGAACCCGCACATCGGCGAGATCATCTACGACTGGAACGAGCCCGGCAAAGTGCTGCGCATCGACATCGCCCAGGACAAGGCGCGGCAACTGGGGCTGTCCTCGGAAGATGTGGCGCGACTGATGAACAGCATCGTCAGCGGTTCCACCGTGACCCAGGTGCATGACGACATCTACCTGATCAACGTGGTTGGCCGTGCCGACGACAGTGAGCGCGACTCACCGGAAACCCTGCAGAACCTGCAGATCGTCACCCCCAATGGCACCTCGATTCCGCTGCTGGCCTTCGCCACGGTGGGCTACGAACTGGAGCAGCCGCTGGTGTGGCGCCGCGACCGCAAACCCACCATCACCATCAAGGCGGCGGTGCGCGACGCGATCCAGCCCACCGACCTGGTCAAGCAATTGCAGCCGGACATCGACCAGTTTGCCGCGCAGTTGCCTGCCGGCTACTCGGTGGCCACCGGCGGCACCGTGGAGGAAAGCAGCAAGGCCCAGGGTCCGATTGCCAAGGTGGTGCCGCTGATGCTGTTCCTCATGGCGACCTTCCTGATGATCCAGTTGCACAGCGTGCAGAAGCTGTTCCTGGTGGCCAGCGTCGCGCCTCTGGGGCTGATTGGCGTGGTCCTGGCCCTGGTGCCCACCGGCACGCCCATGGGCTTTGTGGCGATCCTCGGGATTCTCGCGCTGATCGGCATCATCATCCGCAACTCGGTGATCCTGGTGACCCAGATCGACGAATACGAGCGCGAGGGTTATCACCCCTGGGACGCGGTGCTGGAAGCCACCCACCATCGGCGTCGACCTATCCTGCTGACCGCCGCAGCGGCCAGCCTGGGGATGATCCCGATTGCCCGGGAAGTGTTCTGGGGGCCGATGGCCTACGCCATGATTGGCGGCATCATCGTTGCCACCTTGCTGACCTTGCTGTTCCTCCCGGCGCTGTACGTGGCCTGGTACAAAATCAAGGAGCCCAGCCAAGACACTGACCGCACTCGCCCCACGGCCTCTTAGGAGCTGGCTTGCCAGCGAAGGGGCCCAGGAGGCGAGCGCTTGATCCGGAAACGCCTTCGCCGGCAAGCCGGCTCCTACGGAGGGAGTGGGGCGGGAGGGCTCAGGCCTTGCGCCAGACGCTGGCCAGCCAGGGTTGCTGTTCCCGGGGCAGGCCGGCGGGGCGGTAGTAATGCTCCAGCTCGACAAAGCCTGCCTCAGTCAGCAACGCCTGCCAGCTTGCGAGGTCGTGGTAGGCGCCGTAGCGCGGGCCGTTCCAGCCTTCCTGGTTGTCGCCGCGTGGGTTGGAGCTGAACAGCACGCCGCCGTCCTTGAGGCTCGCATGCAGTTGCTTGAGCACCCGTGGCAGTTCCTGGCGGGGAATGTGGAACAGCACTGCGTTGGCGAAGATGCCGTCGAAGCGGGCCGCGGGCAGATCAAGCTTGAGAAAGTCTTGCTGCCAGACTTCGCAGCCGCTGTCGTCCCGGGCCATCTGGGCAAAGCGCTCACAGCCGTCGAGGCCGATGGCGATATGGCCCAGGCGGGTGAAGGTTTGCAAGTCGCGCCCCGGGCCGCAGCCAAAATCCAGCACGCTGAAGGGCGCCGGGCCCTGGATATGCCGCAGCAGCGCATCGATGTTCTGGCTGACGTCGTGGTCGCGGGTGCCTTCACGAAAGTCTTCGGCCACCTGCTGGTAGTGGCCGAGGGTGGTGGCGGTGATGGTGTCTAGGTCGTCTGGAGCAAGTTTCATGGCGGGCTGCATGGCGTGAAGAGGAATGGCCCGAATATACCCCATGCACCCTGTAGCCGCTGCCGAAGGCTGCGAACGGCTCCGCAGGAGACGCTGCTCTTGAGGGCCTCGGAAGGTCCTGCGGACCTTGTCGCAGCCTGCGGCAGCGGCTACACGGGATGCCGCTAGCGCTTGTTCAGCACCCGCGCCAAACGGTCGCCGCCCAGCTGGATCGCCGCCACCAGGATCACCAGCAGCACGATCACCGTGAGCATGATCTGGCTGTCGAAACGCTGGTAACCGTAGCGGTAGGCAATGTCCCCGAGCCCGCCCGCGCCAATCGCCCCGGCCATGGCCGAGGAGTTGATCATGGTCACCAGGGTGATGGTGAAACCGCCGACGATGCCCGGCAGCGCTTCAGGCAGCAGCACGTGCCAGACAATGTGCCAGCGTCGGCAACCCATGGCCTGGGCGGCTTCGATCAGGCCGTGATCGACCTCCCGCAGGCTCACTTCGGCAATGCGCGCAAAGAACGGCGTGGCGGCGATGGTCAGCGGTACCACCGCCGCCCACACGCCGTAGGTGGTGCCGACGATCAGCCGGGTAAAGGGGATCAGCGCCACCATCAGGATCAGGAACGGAATCGAGCGAAACAGGTTCACAAAGGCCCCCAGCGCCCGGTTCAGGTTCGGCGCTTCATAGATCCCGCCCTTGCCGCTGGTGACCAGGATCACCGCCAGGGGAATCCCCGCCAGCAGGGCGATCAGCGAGGACACGCCGACCATCAGCAGGGTGTCGAGAATGCCCTGCAACAAGCGATCAAACCACATAGCCCAGTACCTCCACCTGTTGTGCCCAGTGCCCCGCGCGCTGGCGCAGTTCCTCGGCGCCCAGGGGCGAGCCCTGGACTGCCAGCAGCAGTTGCCCCAGGGCGTGGCCCTGGATGCGTTCCACCCCGCCTTGCAGCAGGCGCACGCGACCGCCCAGGGCGCCGAACAGCGCCGCCAGGTCCGGCTCTTCATGCTTGACGCCGGTGAAACGCAGGCTCAGTACCAGCGCCGCGTCGGCCGCCGTCGGCTGGCTGTGCAGACGGCTTTGCAGCTCTGGCGGCAGGCCGTGCTGCAAGGGCGCCAGCAGGGTCTTGCTGACCTCGTGTTGCGGATGGCCGAAGACTTCCCAGACCGGTCCCTGTTCGACGATGCGTCCATGTTCCAGCACCACCACCCGGTCGCAGATCTCGCGAATCACCGCCATTTCGTGGGTGATGAGGATGATGGTCAGGCCCAGGCGCTGATTGATCTCTTTCAGCAGGCCGAGGATCGACTGGGTGGTTTCCGGGTCCAGGGCCGAAGTGGCTTCGTCGCACAGCAGGATCTCGGGATCGTGGACCAGGGCCCGGGCGATCCCCACCCGTTGTTTCTGGCCGCCGGACAGCTGCGCCGGGTAGGCCTGGTGCTTGTCCTTGAGGCCCACCAGCTCCAGCAGCTCGCGGACCTTGCGCTCGCGTTCGGCCTTGGGCACCCCGGCGACCTTCAGCGGCAGCTCGACGTTGTGCCATACGGTCTTGGCCGACATCAGGTTGAAGTGCTGGAAGATCATGCCGATGCGTCGGCGCAGGGCTACCAGGCGGTCTTCGTCGAAGTCGCCGATGTCCACCTGATCAATCAGCACCCGGCCGCTGCTGGGTTGCTCCAGGCGGTTGATGGTGCGGATCAGTGATGACTTGCCGGCGCCGCTGCGGCCGATGATGCCGAACACCTCACCGCGCTGGATCGAAAGGTCGATGCCGTGCAGGGCCTGCACCGGGCCCTGCTGGCCCTGGTAGGTCTTGCCCAGGCCGATAAAGCGCACCTGGGCGCGGTTCAGTTCGGGGTGCAGCTCGGTCTGCTCGGCACGCTGGGGCGCCGGTTCCGGCAGCTTGCGCTGTAGCGTCGCGACACTCATCTCAACCTTCCCAGCCGGCTTGGTAGAGCTTGCCATGGGCTTTATCCAGGGCAGCCCGAACGGCTGGCGAGTGCTGGTAGATATCGACGAACTTGATCAGCCGCGGGTCGTTCTTGCTCTTGGGCTGGATCACGAACTGAATCACGTACTCCTTGTGGTCCAGGCCGTCGAACAGCAGCGCCGAGCCGGCATCGAAGGTCTTGGCCAGACGGATGTAGGCCGGATAGCCCTGGACCAGATCGGCGTCGTCATAGGCGCGCACCAGTTGCACGGCTTCGACCTGGAGGATCTTGATCTTCTTTGGATTGCTGACGATGTCTTCTTCGGTGGCCTTGTAGCCCACGCCCGGCTTGAGGGTGATCAGCCCGGCCTTGGCCAGCAGTTGCAGGCCACGGCCGCTGTTGATCGGGTCGTTGGCGATGGCCACGCTGGCGCCTTGTGGCAGTTCGTCGAAGCTTTTGTATTTTTTCGAGTACAGGCCGACGTTGTTGATGATGCCCGGGGCGAAGGGCACCAGATCGAAACCGGCGGCGGCCTTGGCGTTTTCCAGGAACGGGATGTGCTGGAAGTAGTTCACGTCGATATCGCCGGCGGCGAGACTAACGTTGGGCGCGATCCAGTCGGTGAATTCCACCAGTTCGACTTTCAGGCCCTGCTTGCCGGCTTCGGCAACGGCCGCTTCCAGGGGAATGGCAAAGGCGGCGGTGGTGCCGACCTTGAGCGGTGCGTCGGCGGCGAAGACGGCGCTGCTGAACAGGCCGAGGGCGAGGGCCAGGGCTTTGACCGGGTGGCGCAGGAGCGTGGTTTTCATGATGGTTACTTCCAGTCAATCCGAATGAGGAGGTTGAACAACTGCGTTTGGGTGTGGCGAAGACCGCTGTCTGTGGCGAGGGAGCAAGCGCCCTCGCCACAAGAGTTCCAGCCACGGCGGCTCGGCAGAGCCACCTCGTCTCAGCGGCGGTAGGCCGCGCCGGTGTGTCGTTGCGGCAGTTTGCGACCTTCGTGGAACAGTTTTTCCCGCAGGGTGCCGTCGTCGTAGGCGGTCTTGTAGGAGCCACGGCGCTGCAGTTCGGGGATCACCAGATCGATGAAGTCGACGTAGCTTTCCGGGGTGACGATGCGGGTCAGGTTGAAGCCGTCCAGGCCGGTTTCGGCGATCCAGGATTCCAGCTCGTCGGCCACCTGCTGCGGTGAGCCGACCACGGTGAAATAGCGGCCGCCCAGGGCGTGCTGCTCCAGCAGCTTGCGCCGGGTCCAGTCGTTGTTTTGCAGGTGCTTGGTGGCCGACTGGATGGCGTTGCTCTTCACGTACTGGATGGGCTCGTCGATCTCGTACTGGGAAAAATCGATCCCGGTGGACGCGGAAAAATGCGCCACCCCGGCTTCGGCGCTGGCGTAACGGCGGTACTCGGCATGTTTGTTCCAGGCCAGCTCCTCGGTCTCGCCGACGATCACATTGAGGCCCATGAACACCTTGATGTCCTCGGGATTGCGCCCGGCGGCCACGGCGCTGGCGCGGACCTTGTCCACCTGGGCCTTGGTCGCGGCCTTGTTCTGCCCACTGATGAACACGCATTCGGCGTGGCGCCCGGCGAACAGCAGGCCGCGATCCGAGCTGCCGGCCTGGAACAGCACCGGGGTGCGCTGCGGTGATGGCTCGCACAGGTGATAACCGCTGACCTGATAGAACTCGCCCTGGTGCTCGACCTTGTGCACTTTGTCCGGCTGGGCATAGATGCGCTGCTCGCGGTCGTTGAGGACCGCGTCGTCTTCCCAACTGCCTTCCCAGAGTTTGTACAGCACCTCCAGGTACTCGTCGGCCTGGTCGTAGCGGCGGTCGTGCTCGATCTGCTCCTTCAGGCCCATGGCCTGGGCGGCGCTGTCCAGGTAGCCGGTGACGATGTTCCAGCCGACCCGGCCACGGCTCAGGTGGTCGAGGGTAGAAAGGCGCCGGGCGAACAGGTAGGGCGCCTCGTAGGTGAGGTTGGCGGTGAGGCCGAAGCCCAGGTTCTTGGTCACTGCCGCCATGGCCGAAACCAGCAGCAACGGGTCGTTGACCGGCAGCTGGATCGACTCCTTGAGGGGCACGTCCACCGAGTTCTGGTAGACGTCGTAGACCCCGACGATGTCGGCGATGAACAGCCCGTCGAACAGTCCGCGCTCCAGCAATTGAGCCAGTTCGGTCCAGTATTCGAGGGTCTTGTACTGGGTCGAATGGTCCCGTGGGTGGGTCCACAGGCCGTGGTTGATGTGCCCCACGCAGTTCATGTTGAAGGCGTTGAGCAGGATCTTTTTCTTGGAGCTTTCAGGTGCGGCCATCAAATGGTCCCCCGCAGCGGCGGGTTCTGCTGGTTGAGGTAGTAGTTGCCCACCGCGTGGTACTTCCAGCGCACCGGGTCGTGCAGGGTGTGCACCCGGGCGTTGCGCCAGTGGCGGTCCAGGCCGTGCTCGGCCAGGGTCGCCTGGCTGCCAGCCAGTTCGAACAGGGTGCTGCCGGCGGCCAGGGAGATTTCCGTGCTCAGGGCACGGACCTCGGCCACGGCGATGGAGGCGGCGGCCACGGTGTCGGCATTGGTCTCGGCCTGGGCCCGGTCGAGGAATTCCCCGGCGCGCTCCAGCAGGGCCTCGGTGGCGTGCAGGCGGATGCTCAGGTGGCCGAAGCTCTTGAGGGTCAGCGGGTCTTGCGTGGCTTTATCGTTGCCGGAGTCGATCCACGGCCGGGTCTTGGTCCGCACGAAGCGCAGGGCGTCTTCATAGGCGGCGCGGGCGATGCCGGTGTCGATGGCGGCGTGGAGGATCTGCGCCAGGGGACCGACCGGGGTCGGGCGTTCGAAGGCGCTCTGGAACGGCACCACATCGGTTTCGTCCACCGCGACGTTTTCAAAAAGCACCGAGCCGCTGCCGGTGGTGCGCTGGCCGAAGCCGCTCCAGTCGTCGATCACGCTCAGGCCCTGGGCCTCGGCGGGGACGAAGGCCAGTTGCTGCACGCCATGTTCATCCACCACCGAGGTGGGAATGCGCTGGGCGTAGATGGCGCCCGTGGCGTAGAACTTGCGCCCGTCGATGCGGTAGCCCTGGCCGCTGCTGTCGCGGCTCAGGCGGGTGGTGCGGTCGTGTGCGGTCTTGGTGCCCAGCTCGGCAAGGGCATTACCGAAGCGGCGGCCGGCCAGGACTTCGGCGTACAACCGCTGCTTCTGCGGCTCGCTGCCGTTCACCCGCAGCACTTCCAGGGCGTAGAAATGGTTCTGCGGGATCTGCCCCAGGGAGGCGTCGGCCTCGGCGATCAGGGCGATGACCTTGGCCAGGGTGACGTTGGACACCCCGGCGCCGCCGTATTCCTTGGGCACGCTGATGCCCCACAGGCCTGAGCGGGTGAAGGCTTCCAGCTCGGGATGGGGCAGGCGCCGTTCACGGTCGCGCAGGGCGCTGTCGCGTTTGAAATCTTCCGCCAGGTCGCTGGCGACAATCAGGGCTTGTTCGTCGCTGGTGATGACCGCGACGTGTTGAGCAAGAGACATGTGTTTCTCCAGAGATCTGGTCAAAAGCGTTCTGGGCGGTTAAATCCAGGAATGCCGGGCCGGCAGCGTGCCGTTCAGGTGGTAGGCGCCGACGGCGTGGTACTTCCAGCGCACCGGGTCGTGCAGGGTGTGCACCCGGGCATTGCGCCAGTGACGATCGAGGTTGAATTCGGCGAGGGTGGCGCGGCTGCCGGCCAGCTCGAAGAGCTTTTCGCTGGCCAGCAGCGAGATCTCGGTGGTCAGCACCTTGGCTTCGGCCACGGCGATGGAAGCGCGGGCGGCGGACTCGGCGGTGATCGGCGCCGCGCTGACCTGATCCAGCACCTGGCCGGCCTTGCGCAGCAGAGCCTCGGCGGCGTGCAGTTCGATCTGCAGCTTGCCGATCTCGGCGATCACGTACAGATCGTCGCTGGCCCGCTCGACGTTGGCGTCGATCCACGGACGGGCCCGTTCACGCACAAAGCGGATGGCGTCGGCCAAGGCTTCCCGGGCGATGCCGGCGTCGATAGCGGCCTGGATCAGTTGCGACACGGCGCCCTGGATGTTCGGCGACTCGTTGATCCGCCAGTTGTCCAGCACCAGCTCGGACTCGACCCGCACATCGTTGAGCAGGATGGTGCCGCTGGCGGTGGTGCGTTGGCCGAAGCCGGACCAGTCGTCGACGATGCGCAAGCCTGGGGTGCCACGGCGGACGAAGGCCAGCACCTGACGGCCTTCCTCGTTGAGTGCCTTGACCGCTACCCAGTGGGCGAACAGGGCGCCGGTGGAGTAGAACTTCTGGCCGTTGATCACATGGCCGTCGGCGTCTTTGGTGATCCGCGCCTTGAGTTCCAGGGTGTTCTTGGTCCCGCGTTCCGGGCCGGCATTGCCGATGCGCCAGCCTTCCAGGACGCTCTGCAGCAGCTGTTTCTTCTGCCGCTCGCTGCCGCAGCCGAGAATCAGGCCGAGGATGCCGAACTGGTTCTGCGGGATCTGCCCCAGGGCCGGGTCGGCCGCAGAAATGATCGCGAAGACTTCGGCCAGGGTGACGAAGGACACCTGTGGCCCGCCGTAGGCGCGGGGGATGGAAATACTGCCCAGGCCGCTGCGGGTGAATTGTTCGATCTGCGCCCAGGGCAGCTTGCGCTGGCGGTCGCGTTGAGCGGCCTGCTGGCGGGCCGCGTCGGCCAGTTCATGGGCGGCTTGCAGGGCTTCGGCGTCGTTGCGCAGAACCCGTGCGGGCAACAAAAGGGGGGCAATATCCAGATCGCTCTGGACCTGTGCTTCAACCAGACTGGACATCAGCGCCACTCCTTGGCTGCACGCAATGCCCTGGCGATCTGCACTGGGGTGATTGTGTTCCGGACCATACCTACCTCACATCTTTTGGATAGGCCGCGTCATGCGGCGAAATCAGAATCAAGAATGTCCGGTGGTCCGGTGCATATACCCTAAGCGCGTATAAAAATTAAATAAACTAACTTTTAGGAATATGGATAGAAGGGTTGAATTGAAGCCCACAGGCGTTATGGATCAAGGCCTTAGGTCACCTGAATGGCTTTGAGATGATCATCCTCGCACCCCGCGAAGGTCACGCTTTTGCAGGGTGTTTTGTTTAGATGGATGATTGAAACCATTGTCAGCAATGGAAAGAGATTTGATGTACAGAATGGTATTCCTGGGCTGCACGCCGAGGTCAGAGCCGTGAATAGCGCACTTACTCGGTACCCAAAGGTATCAATTGATGAGGTGAAAGTGGCCACCTACAAGCTGGCACCTAGGCAGGGTCAAGGCGATAAATTCAAGGCGTGCTCGAACTGTAGCGGTGTACTGAAGGATGTCGATGTGATTACCGGAAGGAAGCACTGATGATTATCAAAAAAAATGCGCTAAGCAACCAAGGTGGATTGTGGACTTTTCGGGGCGTGCCATACACCGGGGGCGTGTTGGAACTCTCGAGTGGTCATGTGGTGGGGGGCGGTATGTATGAGGAAGGCCGCTTTGTTGATGTCTACCGTAGCGAGTTTATTCTTGGGGATGTGCGCAATAGTATCGAAATGGAACGTGACTATACGGGGGAGCAGTTTTATTGGGAAGGTAAGGTCTACAATGGTTTTTCCTATGAGTTCAGCGGAGATGTATGTGTCAGCGAGCGCTTGTATGAATATGGCTGGGTGATAGAGGAAGTAACTTACTTTCCAGATGGCCAGTTGCGTACTGTCGAGATCGGGGAGGATGTCCCACAGAGTTATGAGTGGTTCGAGGGCGGCGGGCTGGAAGCGATGACGGTTCACCAAAATAATGCTTTTATGTTTTCATTGAAATTCTCATTGGAAGGGCTAGAGCGGTTGACTTTGTTGGGCGACTACTTTTCTAGGTTGCCGAAGGTGATTGGCTGCATAAGGTTTCCTGTGTTACGTGATAAAGCGGAGCTCTCCTCTCTTAAGTGTGCGGGCCGAGTTTTACTCAGTGGGGATGGTATTGACACGGCTGTGATTGGTTACATTTTTTTTGGCGAAAATCAGCGGCGTATCAGAGAGTTGGAGTTGGACGGTGTCAATGGGACACCGGAACTCCTGCAGTGTTTGAAGAAGCTTCAGCAGTTAAGTGTATTGAAAATTGTGGCTGCTAAGCATTGCATTGACTGGTGGCGTGAAGGGTGCGCACAGTTTCAGATACTTCGACCCGAATGTGATGTGTATTTGAACAATCGCAAGGTTAGTTTGGCGGGGTGATGGCGTGTTTGTTCTGTTCGTAGAATTGCTTTCCATGTCGATCTGCAAGTCGAGTTGTTTCTGGTAATCGATAGTTGCGTGTGACGTTCAATACCCAGCGGCAGGCGGTTTCAAGGGAGATTCGGTTGCCGATTGAAACGAACACAGGTTTTACATTTTTTTGAGTCCTGAGCACGGCCCCGATTAGTTCGTCGCCGTCGAACAGGCCTGATTGGCATCCCCTTTCATTAAGGGGAGGTGTGTATTCACCGATGAAACGACTTTTTCCGCATCCAATAGTGGGTATGTCATAAAGTACCCCCAAGTGCGATGCCAAGCCAAACCGACGAGGGTGAGCTATACCTTGCCCGTCGCAAATGATCAGGTCAGGTCGGTGGGTTATAGTTGATAAAAGCCTTACGATTGAAGGCAGTTCTCTAAACGAAAAAAGACCAGGTACATAAGGGTATGACGCTATGCCTGCCCATGCATGGCTTTCGATAATTTCTAGGCTGTGTGCATCAACCAAAACAATAGATGCAACTAGTGTATTGTTGTTTTTATGGTAGGCAACATCAATTCCTGCGATGCGGTTTACCACTCCCAGTTGATCTTTTTTGACTACTTGCTTTGAGAGTTTTATTTGTAAGTCTATTGCTTCGTTGGGGGGGATGTCCCAAGCATGTTTTATGGCGGGTAGCATATGGGGGGGCTCTGTTGCGCTGGTTTGAGTAGGCTAATATTTTATATGCATACTATGCAATTTTCGACTGCTGACAAGTTTATCCTGTTGCGAGTCTGGAAGGTCTTATGCTAGATGAATTTCAAGCTATTTTGGAATAATCAATTATTCACTTGAATTAAACATCCCCGGCTAAGCCGGGGATGTTTACTTACAGGTGTCCTTGAGGGCGATGCGGGCTCTTGCGGGGAGTTGGCGTCAGGCGGTGGGCTGGCCGGAGCCGAGAAACTTGCTGAGAAACTGTCGGGTGCGTTCTTGCTGAGGGTTGGCGAACAGCGCCTTGGCTTCGCCTTGTTCGACGATCACGCCCTTGTCGAAGAAGATCACCCGGTTGGCCACGTCCCGGGCGAAGCCCATTTCGTGGGTGACGATGACCATGGTGCGCTTCTCTTCGGCCAGGCTGCGGATGGTAGCGAGGACTTCGCCCACCAGTTCCGGGTCCAGGGCCGAGGTCGGTTCGTCGAACAGGATCACCCGGGGTTCCATGGCCAGGGCCCGGGCAATCGCCACGCGTTGCTGCTGGCCACCGGACAGGCGCCTGGGGTAGCTGTCTTCCTTGCCCGCCAGGCCGACCTTGGCCAGCAGCGCGCGACCCAGGGCGACGGCTTGCTCCCGTGGGGTTTTCTTCACCACCAGCGGGCCTTCGATGACGTTCTCCAGGGCGGTGCGGTGGGGGAACAGGTTGAAGTTCTGGAACACGAAACCCACTTGCTGGCGCAATTGGCGTATCCGGCTTTGTTGCTGGCTCAGTGGGATGCTGCTGTCGATGGCAATGTCGCCGATGCGGATGCGTCCGCTGGTCGGTTCTTCAAGAAAGTTCAGGCAGCGCAGGAAGGTGGTCTTGCCCGAACCGCTGGGGCCGATGATGGCAATCACTTCGCCTTCCTTGACCTGCAGGTCGATGCCATTGAGTACGGTCTGGCCCTTGAACTGCTTGGTCAGTTTTTCCACCACGATCATGGTTTCAAGACTCCTGGTCGTGCCGATTGACCCGCTGTTCCAGACGGTTCTGCAGGTGCGCGAGCACGCTGGCGAGAATCCAGTAGATCAGCGCGGCGGCAAGATACATGGTGAAAATTTCGAAGGTGCGGGCGGTGATCAGCTGCGCCTGGCGGAACAGTTCCGGCACCTGGATGGTGGCGGCCAGGGCCGTGTCCTTGACCAGGGAGATGAAGCTGTTGCCCAGCGGCGGTAAGGCGGTGCGCATGGCTTGCGGCAGGATCGCCCGGCGCAGGGTCTGGGCCCGGGTCATGCCGATGCTGGCGGCGGCTTCCCACTGGCCGCGTTCGATGGAGCCGATGGCGGCCCTGAGGATTTCACAGGCGTAGGCCGCCATGTTCAGGGAAAAGCCGATCAGCGCGGCGGGCAACGGGTCCAGTTCCAGCCCCAGTTGCGGCAGGCCGTAATAGATCACGAACAGTTGCACCAGCAGCGGCGTGCCGCGAAAGAACGACACGTAGACCCGGGCAATCCAGCTCACCAGCTTGAAGCGCGACAGCCGCATCAAGGCCAGGCCAAAGCCCAGCAGCAGTCCGAAGAACATGCCGCCGAGGCTGAGGATGACCGTGTAATACGCGCCCTTGAGGAGAAATGGCGCTGAATCCAGCGCCAGTTGCAGACCTGCTTCCATTATTGGGTGACGTCAGCGTTGAAGTATTTCTCCGAGAGTTTTTTCAGCGTGCCATCGGCCCGCAGTTCCTCGATGGCCTTGTTCACCGCGGCCAGCAGCTCGGGTTCGCCTTTGCGCAGGGCCACACCGGCTTCCTGGCGGGAGAAGGGTTCGCCGGAGACCACCAGGGTGTCCTTGGTTTTCTTGATCAGCTCGAAGGCGGCCAGACGGTCCACCAGGATGGCGTCGATACGGCCTACACGCAGGTCCTGGTACTTGGTCGGGTCATCGTCGTAGGTCTTGATGATGGCGGTCGGGACGTTGTCCTTGAGCCATTGCTCGTAGTTGGTGCCCAGGCCCACGCCGACCTTGTGGCCACCCAGGTCGGCGGCGGACTTGAACTTGCCGTCATCCTTTTTCTGGGTCAGGGCCTGGATCCCGGAGACGGTGTAGGGGGTGGAGAAATCGTATTTTTTCTTGCGCTCTTCAGAGATGGTCACCTGGTTGATCACCGCGTCCAGGCGCTTGGATTCCAGGGCCGCGAGGATGCCGTCCCACTTGGTTGGCTGCAGCTTGACCTTGACCCCGAGCTTGTTCGCCAGAGCTTCGGAGAATTCCACTTCGAAGCCGGCCAGCTTGCCGTTTTCGTCGACGAAGCTGAAAGGTGGATACGTGCCTTCCAGGCCAACGTTGATCACTCCCGCATCCTTGATTTTCTGCAGTTGCTCGCCGGCAACCGCTTGTCCCATCAGTCCGGCACCGAGGGCCAGGCCCAGTGTGCCGATCAGCAGATTGCGACGCAGTACGGAAAAATTCATGACAAGCCCCTGTGAGTTTTCTTATGCACGATGCGGGTGGGAGATGCAGGCCAATCGGTGAGCCGAGCGTGACGCTTTATCCTGCCTTAATGCAGCGTATGCGTCTTTGGGCAAATCAGCCTGCGGCGCGACTATAAAGCGGCGTTTATAGTTTTAAAAATAATATAAATTCACTTTGTTATTCTTTTTTGTTTGGTTGTCCACGAGCAATCTCCTCCCTCGTAGGAACTGGCTTGCCAGCGAAGGCGCCGTCGAGGACGGCGCAAGGCTTGTGGGCCTCTTCGCCGGCAAGCCGGCTCCTAGACAAAACTTCACTTCCTACGCGAAGGCCCCGGGGTAGGCGAACAGGGCCGGGGCGCCACCGGTGTGCAGGAAGATGATCGGGCCATCGTTGAAACGCTGGCGACCGACGCCGTCCAGCAGGCCGGCCATGGCCTTGCCGGTGTACACCGGGTCGAGCAACAGGCCTTCCTGGCTGGCCAGCAACTTGACCGCGGCCAGGGTGCCGGCATTGGGTTCGCCGTAGCGAGGGGCGAAGTATTCGTCCCACAGTTGCACGTTGAACGCCGCCGGCAGGTTCACCCCCAGCAGTTCGGCGGTGCGTTCGGCCAGGCCCTGGACCTTGGGCCGCTGATCCTCGTCGCTGCGCGAGACGGTCACGCCGATCACCGGCAACTGTGGCAGCACTTCGCTCAAGGCCAGGGCCAGGCCGCTGTGGGTGCCGGCGCTGCCGGAGGCCAGCACCACCGCGGCGAATTCCAGGCCGCTGTCCTCGATCTGCTGCGCCAGCTCCAGGCCGGCCCGCACGTAACCCAAGGCACCCAGGGCATTGGAGCCGCCGATGGGCACCAGGTAGGGGGTCTTGCCGTTGCTGCGCAGGCGCGCGGCCAGGGCGTGCAACTGTTCATCGGCCTGGTCGAGGTTCTCCACCAACTCGACCTTGGCGTCGAATAGATCCAGCAGCAGGCGGTTGCCGTTGCCCAGGTAGTTGGGGTCTTCGGTGCCGATGGGGTTTTCCAGCAGGGCCACGCAACCCAGCCCCAGCTTGGCGGCCAGGGCCGCGGTCTGGCGCACGTGGTTGGACTGGATGGCCCCGGCGGTGATCAGGGTGTCGGCGCCCTGGGCCAGGGCGTCGGCGGCCAGGTATTCGAGCTTGCGCAGCTTGTTGCCGCCCATGGCCAGAGGCGTGGTGTCGTCGCGTTTGACGTAGATATCGCGCCCGATCCAGGCCGACAGGCGTTCGAGTTTTTCCAGGGCGGTGGTAGACCCGAGCAGGTCCAGACGATTAAAGCGGGCAAGCTGTTGTTTGATCATGAGTCCGCACGGAACAGGGAAGGTGCAGGGACTATAGGCAGCGATATTTGCCCGGGCAACCGTCAATCGCTTATGCGAAAAAGTGCTGTGAGTCGAACAATTAGTTCTTAAACCTCGCCCTGGTGGGGCGTAAAGTGATCGCCGTTTGCGCGGCCCGATTGTCCGGCCGCCCGAGTAAGGAGTCTTATCGTGAGCGAGCGTTCCAGCCATTGGCAATTGCAGACCATCGTTGGCCAACTGCGTGATGCCCGTGATCAGTGGCGTAGCCGCAACGGTCGGGTCAGTGGTGAGCAGGGCGGGCGCGAACTGCCGTCGCGAGCGGCCATGGCAGAGATCCTTGAAGCCCTGTGCGGTGCGCTGTTCCCCATGCGCCTGGGGCCGGTGGATTTGCGCGAAGAGAGTGAAGACTTTTACGTCGGCCACACCCTGGACGCTGCACTCAACTCGTTGCTGGCCCAGGCGCGTCTTGAACTGCGTTATGTGGCCCGGCAGAACGGTGAGGCGGACGCCGAGGTCAACGCCAAGGCGATCCGCCTGATCCAGGATTTCGCCCTGGCCCTGCCGGGCCTGCGGGTGTTGCTGGACACCGACGTGCTGGCGGCCTACCACGGTGATCCGGCGGCCCGTAGCGTGGATGAAGTGCTGCTGTGCTACCCCGGCATCCTGGCGGTGATCCACCACCGCCTGGCGCACCATCTGTACCGTGCAGGTTTGCCGTTGCTGGCGCGGATCAGTTCGGAAATCGCCCACTCGGCCACCGGCATCGACATTCACCCCGGGGCGCAGATCGGCCGCAGCTTTTTCATCGATCACGGCACGGGTGTGGTGATCGGCGAGACCGCGATCATCGGCGAGCGGGTGCGCATCTACCAGGCGGTGACCCTGGGGGCCAAGCGCTTCCCGGCGGACGAAGACGGCCAGTTGCAGAAGGGTCACCCGCGTCACCCGATCGTCGAGGACGACGTGGTGATCTATGCCGGCGCGACCATCCTGGGGCGCATCACCATCGGCAAGGGTTCGACCATTGGCGGCAACGTCTGGCTGACCCGCAGCGTGCCGGCCGGTTGCAACCTGACCCAGGCCAACCTGCAGCACGATGACGGCTCGCAAAAGTAGGACTGGCCTTCTGTAGCCGCTGCCGAAGGCGGCGAACGAGCCGCAGCCTCGCCGGCGATTCCACCACCGCCGAGGCCCCTTCGGTGCCTAGCGCAGCCTGCGGCAGCGGCTACAGAGGCGCCCATGCCTCCCGCTGCACCAGCTTCTTGTAGCCGCTGCCGAGCCTGCGAGGCTGCGAAAAGGTCCGCAGGACCTTGCTTGTCGATGAGCCGCCGAATTTCAGCGGCTTCAATCTCTCCGCGCCGGTATGCCGCCCAAACCCCGCGCAGCCTGCGGCAGCGGCACCGCGTGCGGGCAGCGTTTTTTCTGCTGAACGATTGCGTCCGACATACGTCATACCCTTCCCTGAGCTAGCGTACTGAACAGTACCGCTGAGCCCTGCGATTAGTCCTCGACCGCCTATCCATGTTTAACTTGAACGCTCGTTCAAGTTAAACCGGTGGTTCGCTGCCCGCTCACAACAGGAGGCTTGCCTTTGCTGAGTCCGTACATTTCAGCCGTGTTTCATCCCTTCGAGGTGCACCCTTCATGAGTGCGCCATCCAGCTCCGCGAATACTCTGATTCGCATGAACCCTCCGGTGTTCTACTTCGCCGCGAGCTTTATCCTGATCTTCGGCGTGGTGGTGATTTCCATGCCCGAGCAGGCCGGCGCCTGGCTCCTGGCGGCGCAAAACTGGGCGGCCAACACGGTCGGCTGGTACTACATGCTGGCGATGACCCTGTACCTGGTCTTCGTGGTGGTCACCGCCTTGTCCGGCTACGGAAAGATCAAGCTCGGTGCCGACCACGACGAACCCGAGTTCAGTTACCTGTCCTGGGCCGGCATGCTGTTCGCCGCCGGGATCAGCATCACCCTGTTCTTCTTCTGCGTCTCTGAGCCCCTGACCCACATGCTGCAACCGCCCCAGGGTGAGGCCGGCACTGCCGAGGCGGCGCGTCAGGGCATGCAGTTGCTGTTCCTGCACTGGGGCCTGCACGGCTGGGGGGTGTTCGCCTTCGTCGGCATGGCCCTGGCCTACTTCGCCTACCGGCATAACCTGCCGCTGGCCCTGCGTTCGGCGCTGTATCCGCTGATCGGCAAGCGCATCAACGGCCCCATCGGCTATGCGGTGGACGGCTTCGGCATCATCGCTACGGTGTTCGGCCTGGGTGCCGACATGGGCTTTGGTGTGCTGCACCTGAACTCCGGCCTCGACTACCTGTTCGGCATCGCTCACACCCAGTGGATTCAGGTCGGCCTGATCACCTTGATGATGGGCGCGGCGATCATTGTTGCGGTGTCGGGAGTCGACAAGGGCGTGCGAGTGATGTCCGACATCAACATGCTGCTGGCGGTGGCGCTGCTGCTGTTCGTGCTGTTCGCCGGCCCCACCCAGCACCTGCTCAACACCCTGATCCAGAACCTGGGGGACTACCTGGGCGCCTTGCCGACCAAGAGTTTCGACGTTTACGCCTACAACAAGCCCAGCGACTGGCTGGGCGGTTGGACGGTGTTCTACTGGGCCTGGTGGATTGCCTGGTCGCCCTTCGTGGGGCTGTTCATCGCACGGATTTCCCGGGGCCGGACCATTCGTGAGTTCGTCTTTGGCGTGCTGCTGATTCCCCTGGGCTTCACCCTGGCGTGGATGTCGATCTTCGGTAACAGCGCCATCGACCAGGTGCTCAACCACGGCATGAGTGCCCTGGGCATGTCGGCCATCGACAACCCGTCGATGACCCTCTACCTGCTGCTGGAAACCTACCCCTGGAGCAAGACCGTGATCGCGGTCACGGTGTTCATCAGCTTCGTGTTCTTCGTCACCTCGGCGGACTCCGGCACCGTGGTGCTCTCGACCCTGTCGGCCAAGGGCGGCAACGCCGATGAAGACGGGCCGAAATGGCTGCGGGTGTTCTGGGGCGCGATGACCGCGCTGGTCACCAGCGCGTTGCTGTTCGCTGGCAGCATCGACTCGCTGAAGTCGGCGGTGGTGCTGACCTCGCTGCCGTTCTCGCTGATTCTGCTGTTGATGATGTGGGGGCTGCACAAGGCGTTCTACCTGGAATCGCAGCGGCGCATCGCCCAACTGCACTCCCTGGCCCCGGTGGCGCCTTCGCGGCGCGGCAAGGGCGGCTGGCGCCAGCGCCTGAGCCAGGCGGTGCACTTCCCGTCACGGGATGAGGTGTATCGCTTCCTTGACCAGACGGTGCGCCCGGCCATTGAAGAGGTGACCGCGGTATTCGTCGAGAAAGGCCTGAACGTGGTGACCCAGCCCGACCCGGCCAACGACAGCGTGAGCCTGGAAATCGGCCATGGCGACCAGCATCCGTTCATCTATCAGGTGCAGATGCGTGGGTACTTCACCCCGTCCTTCGCCCGTGGTGGCATGGGCCCCAAAGAGCTGCGCAATCGCCGTTACTACCGGGCCGAGGTGCATCTGGCCGAGGGCAGTCAGGATTACGATCTGATGGGTTACAGCAAGGAGCAGATCATCAACGACATCCTCGACCAGTACGAACGCCACATGCAGTTCCTGCATCTGGTGCGCTGAGCCAGACGCTCAGGCCCTGGTGAACAGCAAGTAGAGCACCAGGGCCAGCACTGGCACGGCAAACACCAGGCTGCCGACCATCAGTTCCGATCTCAGGGGCTGATGGGCGGTGACCATCCCCACCGCGCCGTTGATCACCGTCAACGCCAGCCACAACCCAGTAAATCCATAGCCCAAGGTCTGTCGGGCAAAGCCCAGTCGTTCGCCGATAAACAGCATCAGCGCCAGCAGAATCAGGCCGAAGGTGATGATGATGGTGGTGTGCATGATGGGCATCTCCTTGCAGGAGCGGCCAGGCGGCGTACCGCTTGCCGGTGAATGGATTTACGGGCTTGTGTTTCGAGCATAGGCGTCAAACCCGCCTGCCATTGGCCTGCAGAATCTGTCCGTTGACCCAGGCCGCCGCCGGGCTTGCCAGGAAGCTGATGATGTTGGCGATATCCTCCGGATGGCCGAGGCGCTCCAGGGGCGGCATCTTGGCGAAACTCGCCATTTGTTCCTCGCTCTAGCCCTTTACGAACAGCTCGCTAGCCACCGGCCCTGGCGCTACGGCATTGAGCGTGATCTGGCGTCCGCGCAGTTCCTTGGCGAACACCTGGGCCAGGGATTCCACCGCGGCCTTGCTGGCGATTTACGGCGCATAGCCCGGCAGGTTGAGGCCCGCGGTGCTGCTGGAAAAGTTGGCGATGCGGCCGCCCTCGCTGATTGCCCCCGACGGGTGGCGAATCTGCAACAGGTGACCTGCGCCAGCCCGAGCTATTTGGCGCATCACGGTGAGCCGCGCAGCCTGGACGAGCTCGGAGTGCTTCGACCGGCTCCTACGGTGGGCTTTGGGGTTGTCCCTTTTGCAGCATGAGCATGGAGTCATCCGTGCTCAGTTCCCCCCGCTATAACAAGTTCGGGACCTGTCTTATGGCTGTCGGTCAGCACCTTGCTGCCTGGCGTCATGCGTATATGCCGGCCCAGGCAAGACTGGATTTTGCGGTCTATAAAGAACTGGCGCAGATCGCCGGAGCCATGTCGCTTCGATGCGCTGTTTGTCGCCGACAGCCTGGCAAGCGCCACAGACTCCATTGCCGAGCGCATGGCCCGCTCCACCTTCTTCGAACCCTTGGTTGTGCGCTGGGCCTTGGCGGCCGTGATCGAGCGAACGGGGCGTATTGCCACTAGTGCTAAGAACTATAACGTACCGTGCTACGTAGTACGTATATTGGTCTGAAGGTCCTTCTTTCAGGGGGCGGAAGGGGTGGATCGGGTGAATTCCGACAATGCCGTCGACGCGCGAATTTAGGTCGTGAGCAACATGTCGCACCTTATCCTCGGGCACGGAAGTTCTATCCGTCAGTGGCCGGGCTTTGCGGCAATTGGCAGGGCGATGCCTGTGTCCGGGATAAGATGAGTGGTCAGTACGATAACCCGCAGTTACCGCATTTACTGGACAGTTTCGCGGCAATCTTCCCAATCAAAGGGCCGTTGAATGTGGCGCGGCCATCCCAGGGTTATCCCGTGATTGTCCAGCTCGGGTCTTCGAGAGCGGGCGCGATCTGGCGGTGTAAACCGCTGAGGTGGTGTTCACTGTGCGGTCCTCCCTGGCTTGCGCCCAGGACTTTTGCGTCGACCTGAAAGGGTGTCTCGGGTAGTACGAATTTAGTATGTAATCCATGAAAATCATACTTGGCACGTTCGTTTTCATGGCTGACCGCAGCGTCGTGCCCGGGGAGAATTTGAGTCCTTCCGGCAGTGGGTATCGCATCGTCCGGCAGGGTTGCAGGGTTTTGCGGCGCAGGAGATTCCGGAACTGCAGTGGCGCGGATTGTTCAGAGCAGAGTATGAAGGGCCGTACCCACGGTGGTGTGCCGGTGAGTAAGGCCGGCAATGTGTGTGCCGAGGTTAACCCTTCCAGATTGACCCCAACCCAAAGAGGATTCGATGACTTATCTAGCTGCCGAAAATCGCTACGACTCCATTCCCTATCGCCGTGTCGGACGCAGTGGCCTGGTGCTGCCGGCGCTGTCCCTGGGGCTTTGGCACAACTTTGGCGACAGCACGCCCATCGATACCCAACGCGCCTTGCTGCGCACGGCTTTCGACCTGGGCATCAATCACTTCGACCTGGCCAATAACTATGGCCCGCCCTATGGCAGTGCCGAGATCAATTTCGGCCGGCTGCTGCGGGAAGACTTCAAGGCCTATCGCGATGAGTTGATCATCTCCAGCAAGGCCGGTTGGGACATGTGGCCAGGGCCTTACGGCCAGGGCGGAGGCTCGCGCAAGTATGTGCTGGCCAGCCTGGACCAGAGCCTGCAGCGCCTGGGCCTGGACTATGTGGATATCTTTTATTCCCATCGTTTCGACCCGGATACCCCGCTGGAGGAAACCGCCAGCGCCCTGGCCAGCGCGGTGCAGCAGGGCAAGGCGCTGTACATCGGCATTTCTTCCTACTCCGGGGTGAAAACCCGGGAAATCGCCGCGCTGCTCAAGGAGTGGAAGGTGCCGTTGCTGATCCATCAGCCGGCCTACAACATGCTCAACCGCTGGGTGGAGAAGGACTTGCTGGATACCACCGACGAGCTTGGGGTCGGGGTCATCGCCTTTACGCCGCTGGCCCAGGGGCTGCTAACCGACAAATACCTCAATGGCATTCCCGAGGATGCGCGAGTCAATCGTCCGGGCGGTGGTTCGTTGCAGGCCGCTCATTTGTCCGAGGCCAATATCGCCCATGTGCGGGCCCTCAACGAGATCGCCAGGAATCGCGGCCAGAGCCTGGCGCAGTTGGCCCTGGCGTGGACCCTGCGCGACCCGCGGGTGACGTCGGCGCTGATTGGCGCGAGCCGACCGGAGCAGATCATCGAGAATGTCGGGGCGTTGCAGAACTTGAGTTTTACCGTAGAGGAGCTGGCGGAAATCGATCATTTCGCCAAAGAGGGGCGGATCAATCTGTGGGAAAGGCCATCGACGGCAGAGTAGGTCCTTCAGGCTCTGCACTCAGCAAACAGCCCCCAACAGAGTTATCTGTCGGGGGCTGTCTGGGCGCCTGGAGCGGGGCGCTGGGCGAAGCTGTTGCCGGCCCTGTCAGTGCGCCGGGGCGGCTGTGTTGGTGCTGACTTTCAGCGAGGTCTGGGTGCTGGCCACTGCGCGTTCCTGAGAGTCTCCCAGATCGACTTTGGCGGTCACCGACAGACCCGGCCGCAGGCGCTCGAGGCCCGGTTGGTCGGCGTTGAAGCGAATGCGCACCGGCACCCGCTGCACGATCTTGGTGAAGTTGCCGGTTCCCGGTTCAAAGGGCAGCAGGGCGAAGGTCGAACCTGAACCCGGCGCCAGGCTTTCCACGGTGCCGACGATACTCACGCCCGGCAAGGCATCGACCTTGATACGGGTGGATTGGCCTGGGTACATGTGCTGAGTCTGGGTTTCCTTGAAGTTGGCCAATACATAAAGGTCATGCAGCGGCACCAGGGTCAGCAGGCGTGAGCCCGGTTGCACATAGTCCCCCACTTGAATCTGCCGATTGCCCACGGTGCCATCCATCGGCGCATAGACAGTGGTGTGTCGCAGGTCCTGTTGCGCCAGCTCCAGTCGGGCTTTCGCCGTCACCACCTTGGCCTTGGCCATTTGCAGCTGCGCCTGCAAGCGTTCGCGTTGGGCTAAAGTGACAGCAAGGTCGTTTTCCGCCACTTGCAGCATGGCTTGGGCATAGGCGAGACCTTGCTCTGCCGAGATCGCCTGAGTGCTGTATTTCTCGACTTCGTTGCGCGCCACAGCACCGGTAGTGACCAGGGTGTCGAAACGGTTACGTTCCGCCCCTGCGCGCTTGGACTCGGCCTGGTTGGTGCGGATTGAGGTGCGCGCCGCCAGCACCCGAGCGTTGGCCAGGCGCTGTTCGGCATCCTGGATCGTCAGGGCTGCTTCAGCCAGGGCGACCTGGGCTTGATTGTCGGCGAGATCGCCTTCGGCCAGGGCGACTCGGCTATCGAACTCTTCGCTGTTGATGCGCACCAGGGGCTGTCCGGCCGTCACAGTCTGGTGGTCCTTGACCAGGACTTCGGTCACCAGGCCATGAACCCGTGGTGCGACGGAGGTGGCATCGGCGGCGATGTAGGCGTCGTCGGTGGCTTCAGTTGAAGGCGCCATCAGCACCCAGGCCACTCCGACCGCCACCAAGGTCATGGCAATGGCACCCGCGATCAGAGGCCGTTTGGAGCGCTTGCGCGGCTTTTCCGTCTCTTGCGTGGCTTGCAGGATGGCGTTCTGAGTCTGGGTGCTCTGCTCCATGTTGAAGCTCCATGCTGTTTTGAATTACGATCATAATATTCATATGGCGGTCGCAATACTACAGGGAAGTACCTACCGTGACGACAAGCGTATCCGACCTCCCTGACGCGGGCGCCCAGCCTGGTCAACAGTCCACTCGACGCAAGTTTCTGGTCTTCACCATCATGGCCTTTGGCATGTTCATGGCGTTGATCGATATCCAGATCGTGGCGGCATCCCTGAACGATGTGCAGGCCGGACTCAGTGCCGGTCCTGATGAAGTGAGCTGGGTGCAGACCGCCTATCTGATCGCCGAACTGATCATGATTCCCTTCTCGGCATTCCTCGCCCAGGCGATTTCCACCCGCTGGCTGTTCTCTGTCAGTGCGGCATTTTTTACCTTGTTCAGCATTGGCTGCGGGATGGCCTGGAACATCGAGTCGATGATTGTATTGCGGGCCCTGCAAGGCTTCGCCGGCGGGGCCATGGTGCCTACGGTGTTTGCCGTGGGTTTCGTGCTATTCGAGGGCAAGCAGCGGGCGATGGTCCCGGCCATCCTCGGCATGACAGCGGTGCTGGCGCCGACGCTGGGCCCCACGGTGGGCGGGCTGGTGACCTTCTACCTGGACTGGCGCTGGATCTTCTTTATCAACGTGCTGCCGGGGCTGCTGATCTGCGTTGGTGCGGCGCTGCTGATCGATGTGGATCGCCCCGATCTGTCGATGTTGCGGCGGATCGACTGGCTGCACTTCGTGGCCATGGCCCTGGCACTGGGCTGCTTCGAGTACGTGCTGGAAGAGGGGCCGCGCAAGGACTGGTTCAGCGATAGCGGGATTGTCATTGCCGCCTGGGTTTCCATTGTCTCCTTTGGTTTGTTTATCGAGCGTTCGCTGTATTCGAATAACCCGATTGTGTCGTTGGTGCCCTTTCGCGATCGGACCTTTTCCATCGCCTGCCTGCTGAACCTGGTGATTGGCTTTGGCCTGTATTCCTCGACTTATCTGGTCCCGGTGTTTCTCGGACGAGTGCGGGGTTTCGACAGCCTGGAAATCGGCACCACCGTTTTCGTCGTGGGAATCGGGCAACTGGTGAGTACGATTATTGCCGCCCGGGCTTCGGAGAAGGTTGATCGACGCTTGATCATTTCGGTGGGCTTTCTGGGCCTGGCGCTGAGCTTGTGGCTGACCTCCCGGGTCACGTCCAACTGGGGATTCGATGAGCTGCTGGTTCCTCAAGTTGCCCGCGGCCTGTTCCTGATGCTGTGCATCGTTCCCAGTGTGAACATGGCCTTGAGTTCATTCCAAGGCGTGGAATTGCGTCAGGCCTCCGGCCTGTTCAACCTGATGCGCAACCTGGGTGGCGCCATTGGCATTGCAACGGTCAACACCTGGCTGCAGGACGACGCCCGAACCCAGGGGCTGCGTCTGTCGGAATCTTTGGGTGCCAAGGCGGTTGCGGCCCAGGAACTGATGGGGCAGTTGGCCCTGAAGATCGCCGCCGATACGCCTGACTCCAGCCACGCATTCCTCATGGCCCAGGGCATTCTCGGCAGATTGGTGGGGCGTGAAGCCTTGACCCTGGCGTTTGGCGATGTATTCCGCCTGATGGCGATGATGTTCGTGGTGGCGCTGCTGCTGGTGCCACTGTGCAAGGTTCCCCCGGCTGCGCCAGGCACGGCCGAGGATGACAAGTGATGGCTCCAGTGCGCGCTGATCAGATGATCGGCGGGCCGGACCTGGCCTTGCGCAACTGGCTCGGCGTGCAGCCCATGTTTTTCCACATCAGTCGACGTAGTGCCGTCGCGTCGGAATAGCCTACTTTGAAGGCAACTTCTTCAATGCTCATGTTGGTAGTTTCCAATAAGCTTTGAACATGTTGCAGGCGAACTTTCTGAATGAAGGCCATGGGCGGCTTACCCGTGGCGCTACGGATTCTGCGCGATAAGGTCTTCTCGGTGATGCGCAAGTGCTCGGCAATGGTGCTCAATGGAGGAACGTTGGGCAGGCAGTCCTCGATGAACTTTTCCAGCATCAGCACTTCGCGATTTTCTGTTTGTAAGTTGGATAGGGCCATGTAGTGATATTGCGCAGGCCGACCATCTATCAGCAGATAGCGCATGGTCAGCTCGGCAATTTGATTACCCATCTTATTGCGCAGTACATAAAGCATCAGATCCATTTGCGACATGCCTGCGCCAGCAGTAATCATATTTCCGTCATGAATAAGCATGCGCTTTGTGTCGAGTATCGCCTCGGGATAACGCTGCTTGAAGGTCTCGTACAGTTGCCAGTGGGTGGTGACGGTGCGGCCCTCGAGAATCCCTGCCTCCCCCAGGACGAAAACCGCCGAGCAGGACGCCGCAGTCTGTCGCCCGCGCAGGTGGTGTTCTTGCACCAGCTTGCTCAGCTTGCGGATGTCGTTGTGCCCGAGCCGGGCAATGAGCTCGGTGGACTGACTGAGGCCCGGCTGCCGCTTTTCCCGGCGACAGCCAAAGAAATCCAGCTCCTGGGTGTTTTCCAGCCCCAGCCCCGGGATGACCAGCATGCTGCCTTCAATGGTCTGGGCGCTGTCCAGTGGCAGTGCATCCAGGCGCATGCCATTGCGCATTCGTACGGATTCACTGCTGCCGATGATCTTCCAGGTAATGGTGGGGCGTCCCATGACTTCGGCGATCTGGTTGGCAGTACGCAGCACATCCAAGGTGATCGCCACACTTGACCCCATGGCTCCTTCCAGCGCGATCAACGTGAGCACATCCATGTCCATTTTCTCCCTGTAAGTGTCCATTTGTGCATTAGCAAAATATACAAGCTGGTGGCAGACTTCTCAACGCGTCCAAATCTAACTTTCTCTGCCCACGCTATTCCCAGTGGGACATATAAGAAAATAGGCATTCATTAAGTGAATGCTTCGCCCTGTCAATAAAATGACATCTTGTCTACTGCCTAGTAAGAGCTCCCCTCGTTAGGGGTGTTTGTTCGGTTCCTTAGTGCTGAAAATAATAAACGACCATTAGGTCAATATATGGCTCTCCATTTAAAAAGGATTTTGAATGAACTACGCCGTGCCTCGTGATTATCTAAATGATGTTAATCAGACCTTCTCAGCGCACTTAGCAGTTGATGATTTGTCGCTGGCCGGCACCCTGGGAATCGAATGTTTAAGTTCGGTTACCGAAGTACTGGCTTATCGCGCCTGGCTTCAACCTGATGCAACCGCCTTTATCCACTTGCTCGATGGCGAGCAAGAGGAGGCGGCCATCAGCTACGCCGAACTGTGGCAGCGTAGTCAACGATTGGCCGCGGCGCTGCAGATTTTCGAGCCCCGGGGAAAACGGGTGCTGATGCTGTTCGAGACCGGTATCGACTACATCGTTTCTCTGTTCGGTCTGTTCCTGGCCGGTGCGGTGGCGATTCCCGCTTTCCCGCCGGTGGGGACCCGAGGCCTGGAGCGCCTGGCGTTGATCTGCGCCGATGCCCATCCGCAAATCGTGCTGACCAGCTCGCGTTTCATGCGCTCCCAGGAACGGGTCAACGCCTTGTTGCAGGATGATGTACCCGCGCCGCAATGGGTCGATCCGCAAGAGCTGGCCACGGAGAATGCCTCTTGGCAGGCGCAGGCTGTGAACCCCGGTCAATTGGCCCTGCTGCAATACACCTCAGGTTCTACCTCCGCACCCAAGGGCGTGATGCTGACCCACGCCAACCTCTATAGCAATTGCCGCAGCGCCAGCCAGTGGATGGGCAAGGCCAAGGATCGCGTGGGTTGCAGCTGGTTGCCGCCCTATCACGACATGGGCCTGATGGGCGGCATATTGCAGCCGATCTACGACGCCTTTCCGACCGTGCTCATCAGCCCCGGGCATTTTGTCCAGCGGCCATTGCGCTGGCTGGATGCGGTGTCCAGGTATGGCGCCGACGTCACCATCGCGCCGAACTTCGCCTTTGATCTGTGTGTTGAAAACATCACCGATGACGAGCTGGCAGCCCTCGACCTGAGCAAGCTCAAGGCCATCTACTGTGGGGCCGAACCGGTCCGGCAAAGCACCCTGGCGCGCTTCTCCGAGCGCTTCGCTGTCGCCGGCTTCAACCCTGCGGCCCTGGGCCCCTGTTATGGACTGGCCGAGGCGACGGTGCTGGTCTCGGGCAAACCCCATGACCAACCGGCATTCAACACCCAGGTGGATCGGGACCAGCTCGCCATCGGAACCTTGGCCATTGTCGACGTCGAAGATGGATTCGCCTTGCCATTGGTCAGCAGCGGGCGGGTGGCCCCGGGCTTGCGCCTGGCGATTGTCGATCCCGTCAGCCTGCAGCCGGTCGCCGACGGCCAGATCGGCGAGATCTGGGTCCAGGGCGACAACGTGGGTGCTGGTTACTGGGGCAAGGAGGCGCTGAGCGAGCAAGTGTTCCGCGCCCAGTTGCCGGGCGTCGACGGACATTTCATGCGCACTGGCGACCTGGGGGCCTTGTATCGGGATGAGCTGTTCGTCACCGGCCGCCTCAAGGATCTGATCATCATTGCCGGTCGCAACCTGTATCCCCAGGACCTGGAACTGGCGGTCGAGAGCGCGGACCCGCGCATCCGCAGCAATGGTTGCGTGGCGGTGGGCGTGGATAACGGCCAGCAGGAGCAGTTGGCGATCGTGGTCGAGATCAAGCGCAGCGAAAAACTCGACGAAGCCCAGCAGGAACAACTGCGCCAGCTGATCACCAGCACCCTGGTCAGCCAGTTTGGCGTGTCCCCGGCGCGTATTCATCTGGCGCCCATGGGCGGCATCCCGCTGACCACCAGTGGCAAGGTCCAGCGCCAGGCCACCCGGCAGGCCCTGCTCAACGACAGCCTGGCGCGCTACGGCGCCGGACGTTCGGCCGCTGCGGCCTCGGCACAACCTCTTAAAACCCCTACGGATGCTCTGTCATGACGGCCATGAATCCTCATATCGACCGTACCGGTCATCGCGAGCGTCAACTGGCCTGGCTGACCGTCGGTGTGCCGGCGGTGGGCACCCTGGTCGCACTGGTCCTGGCCTGGCAGCAGGGCATTGGCTGGCTGGAGTTTGGTGCACTGGCCAGCATGTACCTGCTGACCGCCCTGGGGGTGGAAGTGGGGATGCACCGCTTCTTTTCCCACCATGCGTTCAAGGCCGGTCCGGTGGTCACCGCGTTTTTCGGTATCGCCGGTTCGATGGCAGCCCAGGGCCCGATCCTGTTCTGGGCGGCCACCCACCGCCAGCATCACGCCTTCACCGACAAGGAAGGCGACCCGCACTCGCCGCGTCCGCTCAAGGAAGGCTTTGTCGGCAATATCCAAGGCTGGTGGCACGCCCACCTGGGCTGGCTGTTCAGCCTGAGAAAGCAGAACTGGAGCCAGTTCGTTCCCGACCTGATTCGCGACCGGCTGATCATGCAGATCAACCAGCGCTACTACCTGTGGATCATCCTCGGCCTGCTGCTTCCGACCCTGGTGTGCGGGTTGATTACCCGCAGTTGGGAAGGCGCCCTGAGTGGCCTGCTGTGGGGCGGCTTTGTGCGGATCTTCCTGGTGGACCACGCCACCTGGTGCATCAACTCCTTCGCCCATCGGGTCGGTGGCCGTGACCACCCGACCCGGGACACCAGCCGCAACGTGTTCTGGCTGGCGATTCCAACGGTCGGTGGCGGCTGGCACAACAACCACCACGCCTTTCCGGCGCTGGCCCACGCCGGGCTCAAGCCCTGGCAGCTGGATATCGGTGGCTGGTTCATCGAGTTGCTGGCCTTGTGCGGCCTGGCTTGGGACGTGAAGCGTCCTGGTGCGCCGGTTGCTGCAGAACCTACAGAAAGCTGATTGCCGGTCCTTACCTCACAGGAAGCTATTCATGGACGAGATCCTCACAACCACGGCGACTCCAGAGATCAGCGGTGTCGCGCAGCTGAGTCCGGCAGCCGCCAGAACCAAGGCACGCATTGCGCTGGCGGTGATGCTGGTGCCCCTGTTCGGTGCCTTCGAGGCGATCCGCTTGTGGGTCACCGGTCAGGTGCACGCCCTGGACTTCATCCTCTTCGGGGTGTTCTACGCGATCCAGATGTTCGGCGTCTCCATGGGCTATCACCGCTACCTGGCCCATCGCGCGTTCAAGACCTCGCGTCTGATGAGCAGCCTGATGCTGATCGCCGGCTCCATGGCGGCCCAGGGGCCGATCCTGTTCTGGGTCACCACCCATCGCCGGCATCACACCTACAGCGATCAGCACGGTGATCCGCATTCGCCCAACCTCATGGGCCAGAGCCGCCTGGAGCGCGCCAAGGGCCTGTGGCATGCGCACATGCCGTGGATGCTGGCGCCGGACATGTCGAGCTGGAACTTCTTTGCCCCCGACATCCTGCGTGACCGTCGGCTGTTCTTCTACAACCAGACCTACCTGTTCTGGGTCGCCCTGGGCGTGGTGTTGCCGGGGATCATCGGCGGCCTGGTCACCCAGAGCTGGTCCGGTGCCTGGAGCGGCCTGATCTTCGGCGGCCTGGCGCGGATCTTCGTGGCCAACCAGGCGGCCTGGTGCGTGGGCTCCATCTGCCACCGCTATGGCGCCCGGCCGTTCGTGACCCACGACCAGAGCACCAACAACTGGATTGTCGCGTTCCTCACCTTTGGCGAGGGGCTGCAAAACAATCACCACGCATTCCCTGCCTGGTACCGGCATGGCGTGCATTGGTGGGAGCCCGACTTGTCGGGCTGGACACTGGCGTTAATGGGCAAGCTGAGACTGGTCTCAGACCTGCGTTCACCGTCCCAGGCAATGATCGACAAAGTCCGTAAGCGTCAGGCCGCATCCTGAACAACGGGATCGTCTGATCTGTAAACCACCCTACTCATCAAGGAAGATCCTATGTCCAACTTCATTTCCAATTTGCTGAGCACTCTGAGCTTCTCGGAGAAAAAACAGGCGGCGGTCGAACTCAACGAAGAGAGCATCAAGCATTGGCTGGTGCAGAAGATGGGCACGCTGCTGAAGATCGATCCGTCCCAGGTCGATACCGCCCGCAGCTTCGAGTCCTACGGCCTTGACTCGCTGGTGGCGGTGAAGGTGGCGGGCGACCTGGAGAAATTCATGGAGCAGCGCCTGTCCCCGGCCTTGCTGTTCGAATACTCCAGCATCGATGACTTGTCCAAATACCTGGCCAACGAACTGACCACATCCGAAGTTTGACTTCGCAGGAGCTTGGCCATGGCCATTGCACAGATGCCTTCGCAAAAAAACGATAAATTCAATGACCTGCTTCGACGCTCACAGGAGATCGAAGGCCTGCGCCTGACGGACGCAATCCCCAAGCACCTGTATCAGCCTCGGGTCTGGCGCGGGATGCTCAGCTTCGTCGTCAGCTACATGCTCTACATCGGCGCGATAGTGGCGGTCGCCCACGTGCACTGGATGTTCTACCTGCCGCTGTGGCTGGTGGCGGGCTTGGGCGGCTGGGGTCTGTTCTGTGTGGCCCACGATTGCGGGCACAACTCGTTCTCGCGCAATCGCAGCTTCAACCACATTCTCGGGCATATCGCCTTGCTGCCGTTGCTGTACCCGTTCCACGGCTGGCGCCATATGCACAACATGCACCACGCCAACACCAACAACCTGGAAATGGACGTCGACTGGCGCCCGGTACTGCGCGTGCAGTACGACGCCATGCCCTGGTGGGACAAGCTGGTCTACAGCAGCACCCGCACCTGGCTGTTCTGGCTGGGCACGGTCAACTACCAGCGCCACTCTGGCTTCCGTCCGTCCATGTTCCACAAGCTCGAAGCGCGCAACGAAGTGCGTCGTTCGATCCTGTTCATGGTGGTGGCTGCGCTGATCTACCTGCCGACCCTGGTGTACTTCACCGGCTTCACCGGGCTGTTCCTGTACTTCGTTGCCCCGTGGCTGGCGACCCATGCCTGGTTCAGCCTGACCACCATGATGCACCACATCAGCGATGAGACTCCGTTCCTGACCAAGGAGCACTGGAGCTTCAACAGCAGCCGACTGCTGCTGACCACTGACTACATGTACCCCAAGTGGCTGCTGTTCCTGACCCACTACATTTCGGTGCACACCGCGCACCACGTGGCGCCGATCATTCCCCACTACAACCTGCCCGAAGCCCAGGCAGCGTTGAAGAACGCCTTCCCAGGGATGGTCAGGGAAAAACCCATGACCGTGCAGGATGTCTGGCACGTGGCGCGCAACTGTCACCTGTACGACCCGGTCAATGGCTTCTATGAGTCCTTTGACCGGCCGGCCCAGGCCGCCGAGGGGCAGAACACGCCGGGCGCCAAGGCGGCCAACAGTCCTCTGACCCTGAAGCAGCAGCTGCTGCGCAGCTACATGGGCATTCTGGGGTCGCTCTCGGTGGACAGCGCCGGTGCCAAGGCCACGGATCTGTTCGGCTACACCCGGGAATACATCAAGCAACCCGACAAGGAAATGAGCCCCCTGGGCGCCCAGCGTTTCCATATCAAGGGCATCGCCGGCGTTCCTCACGGCTATCAATGGGGCACGGGCGACCAGACCATCCTCCTGGTCCATGGCTGGGGCGCAGACAGTCGCAGCCTGTACTCCTTCACTCGCGTCCTGCAGCGCCAAGGCTTCAAGGTCGCGACCTTCGATGCACCGGCCCACGGCATCTCGCCGGGCTCCTTGAGCACCATGACCGAGTTCAAGGACGCGGTGAAAGCAGCCATCGTCGCCCTGGGTGACGTGGTGGGAATCGTCGCCCACTCCCTGGGCGGTATCGCCGCCACCGGGGCCCTGGCGGAACTGGCCGAGACCCATCGGATCAAGGCCCTGTGCCTGCTGGGCTCGCCGGCCAACCTGCCGGTGGTGATCCAGCGCTGGGCCAACGGTTACCTCAAGCTCAAGCCGGCGGTGGTCCAGGCCATGCACCGTGAACTGTGGAAGCGCAACGGCGTGCCGGTCCAGCACTGGGACATCCCGGCCCTGGGCAACGGCCTGCAGTTGCCGACCCTGGTGCTGCACGACCTCAACGACCCGATCGTGCCGTTCTGCGAAGCGCAGCAGATCACCACGCTGATGCCTTGGGCGAAGCTGGAGCCAGTGTCCGGGCTCGGCCATGTGCGCATTCTCTCCGATGCCGCGGTGCTGGAGCAGGTGGCGCAGTTCCTTGTACAGAACATCAAGGTGGCCGAAGTGGCTCAGGCCAGCGCATGAGCACAACGCACAACCTTTTGACGATGGTTAACCACCCATGACGACCTATGCTGAAAGCGCCGTGACCGAGTCCGGCCTGTGGATGTGCCTGATCTGCGGCTGGATCTACGATCAACGGCTGGGCGATCCCGATTCGGGGGTGCCTCCGGGCACTGCCTGGGATGACATTGCCGAAGACTGGACCTGTCCGGAATGCGGCGTGAGCAAGTTGGATTTCAACATGGTGAAGCTGTAATCCAGCGCTGAACCCTGTAGTCGATGAGGAAGCAAGATGGCGACCCAAGAGCAAGCGTCGGCACCCGCCAAGGGCCGGCGTAGCAGCTTCAAGAAAATGCTCTTCAAGGGCATTTACAACGGGGTTCTGGGGCTGCTGCGTTGCAGCTTCTGGATGGAGTCGCGGCTGCTTCCTCGGCGTGCTGCAACGCGTGCGCTGAAGCTGTTCACCACGCCACAACGGCTGCGCCAGCATTTTCCGCTGACGCTGCCCAGCGCCACGGTGCAGGACCTGGAAACCGAGGAAGGGCGGCTGCGTTGTTTCCGCTGGACCCCGCAGCAGGTCCGGCGCCGGGTGGTGCTGGTGCATGGCTGGAGTGGCGCCAGTACCCAGTGGCAGTACCTGATTCCGCTGTTGCTGGAGGAGGGCTGTGAAGTGCTGTCCTTCGACTGCATCGGCCATGGCGGCAGCGGCGGTCGGCAAGCCTCGCTGCCGACCTTCGTCAGCATGCTGGATCAGGTGCAACAACAGCTGGGGCCGTTCGACACGGTGATCGGGCACTCCCTGGGCGGGGCTGCCGCCGGGTATGCCTTGAGCACCCCGGTCGGCAAGGGCTTCGAGCGGGCGGTGCTGGTGGCTGCGCCGGCCGACATCGAAAACGTCGTTCGGCGTTTTGCGGCATTTCTGTGGATCAACGATGACGTCAGACAACGCATGCAACTTCTGGTTGAGCAACGCTATCAGAAGGACATGCGCAGCTTGGCGGTCAGTCGTTATGGCCACCAGGTGGATATCCCGGTGCTGCTGGTGCATGACCAGCAGGATCAGGAAGTCCCGGCAGATGACCTGCAATCCTTCGCTGAAGGCTTGCGTCACCGGCAAGTCCTGCAAACCCGCGGGCTTGGCCACCTGAAAATTCTCAAGGACAGGGCGACCATGGGAGCTGTGGTCGAGTTTGTCTGTGCAAAGGACGGCAATCTATGAGTGAACAATACGATGTGATCGTGATCGGCGCGGGTCCTGGTGGCTATGTCGCGGCGATCCGGGCGGCGCAGCTGGGACTGAAGACGGTCTGTATCGAGCGCTACAAGGGCAAGGACGGCAAGACCGCCCTGGGTGGCACCTGCCTCAATGTGGGCTGCATTCCTTCCAAGGCATTGCTGGACAGCTCTCATCACTATTACGAGGCGCGCAACGGTTTTGAAGTGCACGGCATTGGCATCCGCAATCCGCAGATGGATGTGCCGGCCATGCTGGCGCGCAAGGACAACGTGGTGCGCAATTTCAACGGCGGCATCGCCTCGCTGTTCAAGGCCAATGGCGTGGCCCTGCTGGAAGGTCACGGCAAGTTGCTGGCCAACAAGGAAGTGGAAGTCACCGCGGCCGACGGCAGCACCCAGCGCATCAGTGCCCCCAGCATCATCCTCGCCCCCGGCTCCCGCCCCATCGACATCGCCGCCGCACCGCTGACCGACAAGGTGATCGTCGACTCCACCGGAGCCCTGGAATTCACCCACGTGCCCAAGCGCCTCGGGGTGATCGGCGCCGGCGTCATCGGCCTGGAACTGGGCTCGGTCTGGGCCCGCCTGGGCGCCGAAGTGACGGTGCTCGAAGCCCTCGACAGCTTCCTGCCGGCAGTGGACGTGCAGATCGCCAAGGAGGCGCAGAAGATCTTTGGCAAGCAAGGCCTGGATATCCGTCTGGGGGCCCGGGTGACGGCATCCGAAGTGCAAGGCGACAGCGTCAAGGTCAGCCTCAGCGAGGGCGGCGAGGACAAGCAGCAGACCTTCGACCGCCTGATTGTCGCCGTGGGTCGTCGGCCCCTGACCACCGATCTGCTGGCCGCCGACAGCGGTGTGCAGTTGGACGAGCGTGGCTTTATTCATGTCGATGGCCAGTGCCTGACCAGCGTGCCTGGGGTGTTCGCCATTGGCGACGTGGTGCGCGGCCCGATGCTGGCGCACAAGGCGTCGGAGGAGGGGGTGATGGTGGCCGAGAGCCTTGCCGGGCATCACCATCCGCTCAATTACGAGCTGATCCCGTCAGTGATCTACACCCACCCGGAAATCGCCTGGGTTGGCCAGACCGAACAGGCCCTCAAGGCCCAGGGCATCGAACTGAACATCGGCACCTTCCCATTCTCCGCCAGCAGCCGGGCCATGGCGGCCAACGACACCGCCGGGTTGGTCAAGGTCATTGCCGATGCCGGCACCGACCGGGTACTTGGGGTGCATGTGATCGGCCCGGGCGCTGCGGAACTGGTCCAGGAAGGCGCGATCGGCATGGAGTTCGGCACCAGCGCCGAAGACCTGGGAATGATGGTGTTCTCCCACCCGACCCTGTCCGAAGCCCTGCATGAAGCTGCCTTGTCGGTGAATGGCCAGGCGATTCATATCGGCAATCGCAAGAAGAAAGCTCCCTCCAGCGTCAAATAGCCCGCTGTCCCCGGCTTCGCTCATTCAGCGGGGCCGGGGCCTGCTGCATCTCCCCGCGTTTCAGCGAAAGAACGGCACATCCCCCAGAATGGTCGCGCGCTGCATCACCCGGCGCTGTGGACGGTAGTCGTCCACGGCATAGTGCTGGGTCACGCGGTTGTCCCAGAACGCCACGTCGTTTTCCTGCCAGCGCCAGCGGATGGTGAACTCCGGGCTGGTGGCGTGGGCAAACAGCAGCTTGAGGATGGCCGCGCTTTCGCTCTCCGATAGTTCGTTGATCTTGGTGGTGAAGCCGTCGTTGACGAACAGCGACTGGCGGCCGTTCACCGGATGGGTACGGATCACCGGGTGCGACAGCGGCGGGTTCTTGCGCCGGGCTTCCTCCCAGCGCGCCAGGTCTTCGGGGGTGTTGCCGAAGCGTTCCAGAGGGAAGGACTTGATGAACTCGTGAGTGGCAGTCAGGCCCTGCAGCAGGTTCTTCAGCGGCTCGGACAAGGCTTCGTAGGCGGCGATGCCGCTGGCCCACAACGTGTCGCCGCCGAACGGCGGCAGCAGCTTGGCGCTGAGCACCGCGCCCAGGGCCGGGGTTGGCAGGAAGGTCACGTCGGTGTGCCAGATGGCGTTGTCGCGCACGTCGGTTTCAGCGGTGTCGAGGATCAGTATTTCCGGCTGTTCCGGCACATTGGGGTAGATCGGGTGAATGTGCAGGTCACCGAAGTGGGCGGCGAAGCGTGCTTGCTGCTGTGGGGTGATCGGCTGGTCGCGGAAGAACAGTACTTGATGCCTGAGCAGCGCCTGCTCGATGGCGTCGCGCTGTTCGACGCTGAGCGGTTGGCTGATATCGACGCCACTGATCTGGGCGCCGAGGGCGGAGCTTAAAGGGGTGATGGTCAGGCTCATGGTCGTTCTCTTGTTCGGCGCCCATTTGTTGGCGTGGTCGGATTCGGTTTATCTGCATCAAACTAAAAAACGGTTGCGCTGGCGGTGTCGTGACCCTGTAGCCGCTGTCGAGAGCCTTGGCGAGGCTGCGAACGGCGGCGCAGTAGATGCAAACCCATGCAACGAGGCCTTCTTCATCGATTGCTGCGAGCGCTACGCGCTCGGTCGCAGCCTCGCGAGGGCTCGGCAGCGGCTACAGGTGAACCGCGTGCGGGGCAGGCGGCGCACGCAGGTCAGTGGGATTGGCCGTGCCAGGGCACCAGCTTGCGTTGCAGGGCGCGCAGGCCCATTTCCATGGCGAAGGCGATCAGGGCAATCACCAGTATCCCCAGCAGCACCACATCGGTGACCAGGAACTGCGCCGCGGATTGCACCATGAAGCCCAGGCCGCTGGTGGCGGCAATCAGCTCCGCCGCCACCAGGGTCGACCAGCCCACGCCCAGGCCGATGCGCACGCCGGTGAGAATGTCCGGCAGGGCGCTGGGCAGGATCACGTGGCGAATCAGTTGCGCCCGGGTCGCGCCCAGGGACTGGGCGGCGCGCAGCTTGGCCGGGTCGACGGTGCGCACGCCGGTGGCGGTGGCGATGGCAATCGGGGCGAAGATCGCCAGATAAATCAGCAGCACCTTGGACAGCTCGCCAATGCCGCACCAGATGACGATCAGCGGCAGATAGGCCAGTGGCGGAATCGGCCGGTAGAACTCGATCAAAGGGTCGAGCACGCCCCGGGCGATGCGGTTGGCGCCAATGGCGATGCCCACCGGAATTGCCGTCAGCACGGCAAAGCCCAGGGCCAGGCCGATGCGTTGCAGGCTGGCTGCCAGGTGCTGCCAGAGGGTGGAGTCCATGTAGCCGCTGGTGGCCAGCAACCAGCCCTTTTGCAATACGGCGGCAGGGGGCGGCAGGAACAGCGGTTCGATCAGGCCGCTGGCAGTGACCGCCCACCACAGGGCCAGCAGGGCGATCAGAGTCAGCACGCTGATCCAGCGGGTGCTCAGGCTACGACGCACCGGCAGGGGCGCTTTCGGGTTGGCATCGCGGGTCGTGGTGGCGGGAATCTCGTAGCTGCTCATGGGCGCTCCTGCTGCTGGGTGGCGCTGCGTTGGGAGAACACCCGGGACAGCACGTGCTCGCGGGTTTCGATGAACAGCGGGTCGGACTTGATCGCCCGCGCCGACTCGCCGGCGGCGTAGCGCTGGCCGAAGTCCAGGTTCAGGCGCTCGACGATCTGCCCCGGGTTGGGTGCCAGGAGGATCAGGTCGGTGGCCAGGAACACTGCTTCCTCGATGTCGTGGGTGATCAGGAACACCGGCTTGGCGGTGCGCTGCCAGACTTGCAGCAACAGCTCCTGCATCTGCTCGCGGGTGAAGGCATCCAGGGCGCCGAAGGGTTCATCCATCAGCAGCACGCGCGGGTCGGCGGCCAGGGCGCGGGCCAGGCCCACGCGCTGTTTCTGTCCACCGGAGAGTTGCCAGATGCGGCGCTTGTCGAAGCCGGCCAGGTCCACCAGGGCGAGCATCTCCCGCGCCCGGGCTTCGCGTTGATCCCGGGCGATGCCGGCCAGTTCCAGGCCGAAGGCGACGTTGCCCAGCACGTCCTGCCAGGGCAGCAGGGCGTCGTCCTGGAACACCACGCCACGCTCGGCGCTGGGGCCCTTGACCGGCACGCCGTCGAGGCTGATGCGCCCGGCGCTGGGATCGACGAAGCCGGCAATCAGGTTCAGCAGCGAGGTCTTGCCACTGCCGGAAGGCCCCAGGGCGACCAGCAGTTGCTGTGGCCCCAGGGTCAGGGAAATATCCGCCAGCACCGGTTCGGCGGCGCCGGGGTACTGTGCGCTGATGCGCTCCAGTTGTAGCAAGGCCATGACGGCTATCTCCTGTCCGGTCGCGGGTTATTCAGGGATGAACTTGGCGCTGACGTAGGGGGCGTAGTCCGGCAGTACCGCCTCGACCTTGCCTTGTTCCTTGAGGAACACCGCGGTGTCGGTGATGGCCTTGGTGGTCGGGGCGCCGAGGCTGAGCACCTGGTCGGCGGCCAGTGGGTAGACGTTGCCTTGCAGCAGCAGCGGGATATCGCTGGCCTTGGCCCCGGAGAGCTTGACCAGCTTGTCGACGTTGCCCTGGTTGGCCAGCCAGGCTTGTGGGTCCTTGCGGTACTGGGCGTAGGCCTCCAGGGTCACCTTGGCGAAGGCGCTGACGATTTGTGGGTGCTTCTCGGCAAAATCCTTGCGCACGATCCAGGCGTCGAAAGTCGGTGCGCCGAACTTGGCCAGTTCACCAGAGGTGATCAGCACCTTGCCGTTTTCCTTGGCCACGCCCAGGGCCGGGTCCCAGACGTAGGTGGCGTCGATATCGCCGCGCTTCCAGGCGGCGATGATCGCCGGTGGCGCGAGGTTGAGGATCTGCACTTTCGAGGGGTCGATGTTCCAGTGCTTCAGCGCCGCCAGCAGGCTGTAGTGGCCGGTGGAAACGAAGGGCACGGCGACTTTTTTACCGATCAGGTCCTGAGGGCTGTTGATCGCGGAACCGTCGCGGGCCACCAGGGCTTCAGCGGCGCCGATCTGGGTGGCGATGAGGAAGGTTTGCACCGGCACCTTGCGGGTGATGGCGGCGGTCAGCGGGCTGGAGCCCAGGTAGCCGATCTGCACATCGCCGGAAGCGATGGCGGCGATGACGTCGGCGCCGTTGTCGAATTTGCGCCAGTTGATCTTGGCCTGGGTGGCTTTTTCATAGCTGCCGTCGGCTTGGGCGACCTTGGCCGGGTCGACGGTGGTCTGGTAGGCGACGGTGACGTCGGCCGCCTGGGCAAAGAAACTCGCAGCGGCCAGGGACGCGGCCGCCAGGAGGCGAAGGGGGAAATGCAGTTTCATGGGGGTGCTCCTCATAGGCGGCCGGTGATCGGCGTGGGAGGAGACTAAATGATCTAAGAATGCAGAAATAAATAACTTATTTGCATTAGCTTATGAGGTGAAATTCGTGGCCGTAGCCAGAAAAGTGTTATGGCGAGGGCGCCGGCTCTCGCCGGGTTGCAACGCGGCCCCCAGCTCAGGCCACGCGCTTATGCAGGAATACCCGGTCGCCAGGTTTGGCAGGGGCTGCGCCGCGGACGGCCGGCCGGCCTAGCGGGAGCAGGCGCCCTCGCCATGGCCCTAGTTGCTGATGGCCAGGATGCTGGCCTGGTAGGCGCCGACGAACACGTCGAAATCACCCACTTCGTTTTGCTCAAGCTCGGTCTGCTGCTCCAGGGATTTGCGCGCCGCGTCTTCGAAGGCGGCTTGCTCTTCCTTGCTCAGGGCCTGGCTGCGGAAGTGCTCGGCATGCACCTGGCTCTGGCGCAGGGAGAACTGGCTGAAGCTCTCCTTGTGCTCGCTCATGGCCGCCAGCACCTGGGCCGATGGGGTCAGGGATGAATCCTTGACCTTGGCCAGCTGGGCGTCCAGGGCCTTGCTGTGCACGTTGCTGCCGTGGCTCTGGTCGAGCAGGGCAGCCAGTGGCGCGATCTGCTCCAGCAGTTCGGCGGCCCATTCCTTCATCTCCACCGGCTGGCCCTGGCGTTGCAGTTGCAGGCCCGGACGCCGGCCTTCCTTGACCACGGCGAGGAAGTTGGAGGTGGCGTTGCCGCACTCGTTGTTCTCGAACAGCGGGCTGTCGTTGAGCGCGCAGTACAGCAGGAAGGCGTCGAGGAAGCGCGCTTCCTGCAGGTCGATGCCCAGGGGCAGGAACGGGTTGATGTCCAGGCAACGCACTTCGACGTACTGGATGCCCCGGGCCATCAGCGCCTGGATCGGCCGCTCACCGGTGTAGGTCACGCGTTTGGGGCGGATGTTGGAGTAGTACTCGTTTTCGATCTGCAGGATGTTGGTGTTCAGTTGCACCCACTCGCCATCCTTGTGGGTGCCGACCGCCACGTAAGGCGCGTAGGGCGTGGCCACGGCCTTGCGCAGGCTGTCGGTGTAGCTGTTCAGATCGTTGTAGCAAGGGGTCAGGCCGGCCTGAGCCTGGCTCTGGTAGCCCAGGTCGCTCATGCGCAGGCTGGTGGCGTAGGGCAGGTACAGGGTCTCGGCGTCCAGCTGCTCCAGCTGGTGCGAACGGCCACGCAAGAAGCCCGCGTCCAGGGCCGGCGAAGCACCGAACAGGTACATCAACAGCCAGCTGTAGCGACGGAAATTGCGGATCAGCGCGATATAGGCCGAAGACTGGTAGTCCCGGTCGCTGCCGACGAAGCCTTCGGCTTGCTTGAGCAGCGGCCACAGCTGTTCCGGCAGGGAAAAGTTGTAGTGGATCCCGGCAATGCACTGCATGGTCTTGCCGTAGCGCAGGGCCAGGCCCTTGCGGTACACGTACTTGAGCTGGCCGATGTTGGAGGTGCCGTAGTAGGCGATCGGGATGTCTTCCTCGGCCGGCAACGGGCACGGCATCGATGGACTCCACAGGTACTCGTTGCCGAGCTTGCTGTAGGCGAAACGATGAATCTTGTCGAGGCTGGCCAGGGTGTCCGCCGGGTCCGTGAGGGCCGGGGTGATGAACTCCAGCAGCGACTCGGAATAGTCGGTGGTGATCTGTTCGTTGGTCAGCGCGGAACCCAGTTCTTCCGGGTGCGGGGTCTGTGCCAGGCGGCCTTCGCCGGTAACACGCAGGCATTCACGTTCGATACCGTGCAGGCACTGCTCGAGCAGGGAGAGGTTAGCGCGCTCGCCGAGCAGAGCCAGGCGGCGGTTGAGAAGTTCGCTCAAGTTGGATTCCTTCACGCGTCAGTCGCCCCAATATGGGGGTGGGCAGGACGGTCTACAAGGGTGAAGTTAAAACTGGCGTTTTCGCCTGGTTTTTGAGTCAAGCCGACTCGCTTGAAAACGCCAATCCTTCATCCCTGAATCTGGCTTTAGCGCAGGCAAAAAACTCCGACGCCGCTTTCGCAGCGCCGAAATTAACCCAAATTCATGACAGGGAGCTATAGGACGGCGAAGGTGCCTTGTGCTTTTGCGACCAGTTTGTCGCCCTGGATCACATCCGCTTCCACCACCAGGGTGCGGCGGCCGGGGTGGATCACCTTGGCCCGGCACAGCACTTCACCCTCGGCCACGGCGCGGATGTAGTTGATCTTGCACTCGATGGTGGCGCTCTGCTGGTCAAAGCCGTGGGTGCTGGAACAGGCCAGCCCCATGGCAATGTCCACCAGGCTGAAGATCGCCCCGCCGTGCAGCTTTTGCCCGCGATTGCGCAGCTGCGGGGTCAGCTCCAGGGCGACGTCCGCCTCGCCGGTTTCCAGGCGTTGCAGACGGCAGCCGAGCAATTGGCTGAAGGCGCTTTCGGTCAGGCCGGCAGGGATCTGCATCAGCGTTTCTTCAACTGCTTGGCGTTGGCGAACAGCGAGGCCATGGCGTTGTTGCTCGGAGCGGCCGCGGTGGTTTCCTTGCGTGGTGCGTTGCCCTGGGAGGAGCGCGGCGCCGAGCCTGGACGGGAACCGCGAGCGCCGTCGATCTTCTCGCCCGGGGTGTCGCTCATGCGCATCGACAGGCCCACGCGTTTACGCGGAATGTCGACTTCCATGACTTTCACTTTCACCACGTCGCCGGCCTTCACCGCCTCACGCGGGTCTTTGATGAACTTCTCCGACAGCGCCGAGATGTGCACCAGGCCGTCCTGGTGCACGCCGATGTCGACGAAGGCACCGAAGTTGGTGACGTTGGTCACCACGCCTTCGAGGATCATCCCCAGTTGCAGGTCCTTGAGGTCTTCCACGCCATCCTGGAACTCGGCGGTCTTGAACTCCGGGCGCGGGTCGCGGCCGGGCTTGTCCAGTTCCTGGAGGATGTCGGTGACGGTGGGCAGGCCGAAGGTTTCGTCGGTGAATTTCTTCGGGTCCAGGCGCTTGAGGAAGCCGCTATCGCCGATCAGCGAACGAATGTCGCGGCCGGTGTCGGCGGCGATGCGCTGCACCAGCGGGTAGGCCTCCGGGTGCACCGCCGAGGCGTCCAGCGGGTTGTCGCCGTTCATGACGCGCAGGAAGCCGGCGGCCTGTTCGAAGGTTTTCTCACCCAGGCGCGCAACCTTTTTCAGCGCGGCGCGGGTCTTGAAGGCACCGTGTTCGTCGCGGTGGCTGACGATATTCTGCGCCAGGGTCGCATTGAGGCCGGAGATCCGCGCCAGCAATGCCACGGAGGCGGTGTTGACGTCGACGCCGACGGCGTTCACGCAGTCCTCGACCACGGCGTCCAGGCCGCGGGCCAGTTTCAGCTGCGACACGTCGTGCTGGTACTGGCCGACACCGATGGATTTCGGATCGATCTTCACCAGTTCCGCCAGGGGGTCCTGCAGGCGGCGGGCGATGGATACGGCGCCACGGATCGACACGTCCAGGTCCGGGAACTCCTTGGCCGCCAGCTCCGAGGCCGAGTACACCGATGCACCGGCTTCGGACACCATGACCTTGGTCATCTTCATGGCCGGGTATTTTTTGATCAGTTCGGCGGCCAGCTTGTCGGTCTCGCGGCTGGCGGTGCCGTTGCCGATGGCGATCAGGTCCACCGAGTGCTTGGCGCACAGCGCGGCCAGGATGCCCAGGGTCTGGTCCCACTTGTTGTGCGGCACGTGCGGGTAGACGGTGGCGTGATCCAGCAGCTTGCCGGTGGCATCCACCACCGCCACTTTGCAGCCGGTGCGCAGGCCCGGGTCCAGGCCCAGGGTGGCGCGCGGGCCGGCCGGAGCGGCCAGCAGCAGGTCGTGCAGGTTGTGGGCGAAGACGTTGATCGCCTCGGTTTCCGCGTTGTCGCGCAACTCGCCCAGCAGGTCGGTTTCCAGGTGGGTGTAGAGCTTGACCTTCCAGGTCCAGCGCACCACTTCACCCAGCCATTTGTCGGCGGGACGGTTCTGGTTCTGGATGCCCACGTGCTGGCCGATCATGCCTTCGCAGGGGTGCATGGTGCCCGGCAGCTCGTCACCGACTTTCAGCGCGGAGCTGAGAATGCCTTCGTTGCGGCCACGGAAAATCGCCAGGGCGCGGTGCGACGGCATGCTTTTCAGCGGTTCGTCGTGTTCGAAGTAGTCGCGGAACTTGGCGCCTTCCTCTTCCTTGCCGGCAACCACGCGGGCGCTGAGGGTGGCTTCCTGCTTGAGGAAGTTACGCAGCTTGTCCAGCAAACCCGCGTCTTCGGCGAAGCGCTCCATGAGGATGTACTTGGCGCCTTCCAGGGCGGCCTTGACGTCGGCCACGCCTTTGTCGGCGTTGACGAAGCGGGCGGCTTCGGCTTCCGGAGTCAGGCTTGGGTCGTTGAACAGGCCATCCGCCAGTTCGCCGAGGCCGGCTTCCAGGGCGATCTGGCCCTTGGTGCGGCGCTTCTGCTTATAAGGCAGGTACAGGTCTTCGAGGCGGGTCTTGGTGTCGGCCAGCTTGATGTCGCGAGCCAGCTCCGGGGTCAGCTTGCCCTGCTCTTCGATGCTGGCGAGGATGCTGATCCGCCGTTCGTCGAGTTCTCGCAGGTAGCGCAGGCGCTCTTCCAGATGACGCAGTTGAGTGTCATCGAGGCTGCCGGTGACCTCTTTCCGGTAACGGGCGATGAAGGGCACGGTGGAGCCTTCATCCAATAGAGCGACGGCCGCTTCGACCTGTTGTGGGCGTACGCCGAGTTCCTCGGCAATGCGGCTGTTGATGCTGTCCATAAAACCACCTGACAAATGTGTGAAAGCAGGCCCGCGGGCACGAAAGTAAGGCCCGGCGAGTCTGGTTGAGCGGCCTGGCCCGCGCCGCCACCTGGATCAAAAGGCTGGCTGTTGACCCGTGAAATCGAAAAAATACTGCCGGCCCAGGCAAATAAAAAAACTGGCCGCAGGCGTACTGATCAGATATTGCCCAACACAAAAGGCGGCGCATTATACCCAGCGTTACGGTCTTCGGGGTGATGGCCAGCCTCAGGCCGACAGCGGGTTTGCTGGCGATAGAGGAAAAATCTGCTAACAATGCACACGGTGCGTATAACGGCAGCTACGCCATAATGCGCACCGAGATTAGAGGAGCATCCAATGAGCAGCACTGCACAAACTGCTGAAGGCGAAAAAATTCTTATTGTTGACGACGATCCGGGGCTGAGCAGCCTGCTGGAGCGTTTTTTCGTCAGCAAGGGCTACCGTGCCCGCGCGGTACCGAACACCGAGCAAATGGACCGTCTGTTGGGTCGCGAAGTGTTCAACCTGGTGGTCCTCGACCTGATGCTGCCCGGCGAAGACGGCCTGACCGCCTGCCGCCGACTGCGCAGTGCCAACAACCAGATTCCGATCATCATGCTCACCGCCAAGGGCGACGAGCTGAGCCGCATCAAGGGCCTGGAGCTGGGTGCCGACGATTACCTGGCCAAGCCGTTCAACCCTGACGAACTGATGGCCCGGGTCAAGGCCGTGCTGCGTCGTCAGTCGGCTCCGGTGCCGGGCGCGCCGGGCAGCGAAGACGAAAGCGTGACCTTCGGTGACTACGAACTGTCCCTGGCCACTCGCGAACTCAAGCGTGGCGATGAAGTGCACATGCTCACCACCGGTGAGTTCGCGGTGCTCAAGGCCCTGGTGATGAACGCCCGCCAGCCGTTGACCCGCGACAAACTGATGAACCTGGCCCGTGGCCGCGAGTGGGATGCCCTGGAGCGTTCCATCGACGTGCAGATCTCCCGCCTGCGGCGGATGATCGAGCCCGACCCTTCCAAACCGCGCTATATCCAGACCGTCTGGGGCGTGGGTTATGTCTTCGTGCCGGATGGCACCGCGACCAAGTGATAGGTGATTTGTAGGAGCGAACGCCCGGGCCGGTAACGACCCGGGCGTTCGCATTCTGCCACTCCGCGAGCGCGAGCCGCTCCTGCAAAGTGTGTATTGGCTGTTATGAAAACCCCGCTGTGGTTCCCCCAGAGTTTCTTCTCCCGCACCCTGTGGCTGGTGCTGATCGTGGTGCTGTTTTCCAAGGCATTGACCCTGGTTTATCTGTTGATGAACGAGGACGTGCTGGTGGACCGGCAGTACAGCCACGGCGTGGCCCTGACCCTGCGCGCCTATTGGGCCGCCGACGAATCCAACCGCGATCAGATCGCCGAAGCCGCCGGCCTGATCAAGGTGGTGGGCAGCGGTGTGCCGGCCGGCGAGCAGCACTGGCCCTACAGCGAGATCTACCAGCGGCAGATGCAGGCCGAGTTGGGTGCCGACACCGAAGTGCGCCTGCGCATGCATGCACCTCCGGCGCTTTGGGTCAGGGCCCCGAGCCTGGGGGATGGCTGGCTCAAGGTGCCGCTGTATCCGCATCCGCTGCGGGGGCAGAAGATCTGGAGCGTGCTGGGCTGGTTCCTGGCCATCGGCCTGTTATCCACCGCCTCGGCGTGGATCTTCGTCAGCCAGCTCAACCAACCGCTCAAGCGCCTCGTCTACGCCGCTCGGCAACTGGGTCAGGGGCGCAGCGTGCGCCTGCCCATCAGCGATACACCGAGCGAGATGACCGAGGTGTACCGCGCCTTCAACCAGATGGCCGAGGATGTGGAGCAGGCGGGGCGTGAACGGGAGCTGATGTTGGCGGGGGTGTCCCACGACCTGCGCACGCCGCTGACCCGCTTGCGCCTGTCGCTGGAGTTGATGGGTGCGCACACCGACCTGACCGACGACATGGTGCGGGATATCGAGGACATGGACGCCATTCTCGATCAGTTCCTGGCCTTCATCCGCGACGGCCGCGACGAGTCGGTGGAAGAGGTGGACTTGAGCGATCTGGTGCGTGAGGTGGCCGCGCCCTACAACCAGAACCAGGAGCGGGTGCACCTGCGCCTGGAGTCGATCCAGCCGTTCCCGCTGCGTCGGGTATCGATGAAGCGTCTGCTCAACAACCTGATTGGCAACGCCTTGAATCATGCGGGAACGGATGTCGAAGTGGCGGCCTATGTGTCCGGTGACACCAATGCGCCTTATGTGGTGCTGAGCGTGATGGACCGCGGCGCGGGGATCGATCCGTCCGAACTGGAGGCGATCTTCAACCCCTTCACCCGTGGCGACCGTGCCCGGGGTGGCAAGGGCACCGGCCTGGGCCTGGCCATCGTCAAGCGGATTGCCGCCATGCACGGCGGCAACGTCGAACTGCGCAACCGTCCCGATGGCGGCCTGGAAGCGCGAGTGCGCTTGCCTTTGGGCTTGTTGCTGCCACGCGATGCGGACTGAACACCTGTAGCCGCTGCCGCAGGCTGCGATAAGGGCCGAAGGCCCTTGCGCGGCCCGCAAGCGCGACTGCTGCGCAGCCGGTCAGAGCCTGCGGCAGTGGCTACAGGGGCCGCCGATCGAGCGTACCCCTTAGCCCTTACCCTTGGTCCGGGTCATGTTCGGCCCGCCATTTTTCTCGATGTGTTCGATGATGATCCCTGCCACGTTCTTGCCGGTGGTGGTCTCGATCCCTTCCAGGCCCGGCGAGGAATTGACTTCCATCACCAGCGGCCCGTGATTGGAGCGCAGGATATCCACCCCCGCCACGCTCAGGCCCATGACCTTGGCCGCCCGCAGTGCGGTCATGCGTTCTTCCGGGGTGATCTTGATCAGGCTAGCGCTGCCGCCACGATGCAGGTTGGAGCGGAACTCACCCGGCTTGGCCTGGCGTTTCATCGCCGCGATCACCTTGTCCCCCACCACGAAGCAGCGAATGTCGGCGCCGCCGGCTTCCTTGATGTATTCCTGGACCATGATGTTCTGCTTCAGGCCCATGAAGGCCTCGATCACCGATTCCGCCGCAGTGGCGGTTTCACACAGCACCACGCCGATGCCCTGGGTGCCTTCCAGTACCTTGATCACCAGGGGCGCGCCGTTGACCATTTCGATCAGGTCGGGAATGTCGTCCGGCGAGTGGGCAAAGCCGGTCACTGGCAGGCCGATGCCACGCCGCGACAGCAACTGCAGCGAGCGCAGCTTGTCCCGGGAGCGGGCGATGGCCACCGACTCGTTGAGCGGGAAGACTCCCATCATTTCGAACTGGCGCAGCACCGCGCAGCCATAGAAGGTCACCGAGGCACCAATCCGCGGGATCACCGCATCGAAGCCTTCCAGGGGCTTGCCGCGGTAGTGGATCTGCGGCTTGTGGCTGGCAATGTTCATGTAGGCGCGCAGGGTGTCGACCACTACCATTTCATGGCCACGCTCGGTGCCGGCTTCGACCAGACGACGAGTGGAATACAGACGCGGGTTACGCGACAGCACAGCGATCTTCATGCAACACCTGTGGCAGAGGTAGTGGATACCGGGAACACCGGTTTGTCTTGTACGTATTTGATGCCCGGATTGACCACCAACTGGCCGTCGATCAGCGCCTTGGAACCCAGCAGCAGGCGATAGCGCATGGCCTTGCGGCAGGCGAGGGTGAATTCCACCCGCCATACGCGATCGCCCAGGGCCAGGGTGGTGCTGATCACATAGCGCACCTGAGCCTGGCCGTTGGAGCTTTTAATAGTTTTCATCGCCACCAGCGGCGCTTCGCAACGCCGGTGACGCAACTGCACCACACTGCCCAAGTGGGCATTGAAACGCACCCACTGTTCACCGTCGCGTTCGAAGGGCTCGATCTCGGTGGCATGCAGGCTGGAGGTACTGGCTCCGGTATCGATCTTGGCGCGCAGGCCGGCCACTCCCAGATCAGGAAGCGCCACCCACTCGCGCAGACCGACAACGGTCAAATGGTCAAAAGTCTTCAAATAGGGGAAATCCGCAATTAGCTTTTCCAGGCCGCGACCGGAACCTCGGCCAGGGCTTTGAATGCAGGTTTGGCGAACCAGTAACCCTGCATCAGATAAATTCCACAGTCGCTGAGAAAGTCCCGTTCACCAGCGCTTTCAATGCCTTCGGCAATGACTGTAACGCCCAACTCCGCACAGATTGTGACAATCCCACGAACGATCGCCTGGCGTACGCGATCCTGGTCGACATCGCGAATCAGCGCCATGTCGAGCTTGATCAGGTCGGGTTGGAAATTCGCCAGCAAGTTCAGCCCCGAGTACCCCGCGCCGAAGTCATCGATGGCGGTCTTGAAGCCGAATTCGCGGTATTCACGCAGAATATGGGTCAAATGGCGACTGTTATCTACGTGCTGGCTTTCCAGGGTTTCGAAAATCAGCCGGTCCAGGGGAAAGTGCTGGGCGCGGGCGGCTTCCAGGGTGCTGCGGATGCACAGTTCCGGGCGGTACACGGCGTTGGGCATGAAGTTGATCGACAGGTGGCTTTGCATCCCCATCTGCGCGGCCGTGGTGATGGCCAGGGTCCGGCAGCGCTGGTCGAAGCGATAGCGGTTGCTGTCGTCGACCTGGTCCAGCACGGTGTGGGCGCCTTCGCCATTGACCCCGCGCACCAGGGCTTCATGGGCAAAGATCGAGCGGTCGCGCAGATCGACTATGGGTTGATAGGCGAAGGAAAAATCGAAGCCCAGTGGCGGGCTTTTTTGGCAGCCTTCGCAGCGGTTGTCCGGCGAGGTCAGGGAAGTGGGGAAATCAGTCACGGGGACTCCTCGCGTGTCAGGACGCAACCTGGGTTATTTTAGGTGAGTGGCAGGATTTATGAGAGCCCGTAGGCGGGCCGTACAGTTGCGACATTTTTCAGCAAGAGGAATTCCAGTGGCGCACAAGCAGGAAGAAGAGGACAAGGTTCGTCTGGATAAATGGCTGTGGGCGGCGCGCTTCTACAAGACTCGCGCCCTGGCCAAGGCGGCTATTGAAAGCGGCAAGGTGCATCACCGTGGCGAGCGCTGCAAGCCGGGCAAGGAGCCGCGGGTAGGCGACGAGTATCAGATTCGCGCCGGCTTCGACGAGCGCACCGTGGTGGTCCAGGCGCTTTCCATCGTCCGTCGTGGCGCGCCCGAAGCGCAGACGCTCTACACGGAAACCGAAGCCAGCATCGCCAAGCGTGAAACCGCGGCGGCCCAGCGCAAGGCTGGCGCCCTGGGGGTCAGCACGGAAGGCAAACCGAGCAAGAAGCAGCGCCGTGATCTGTTCAAGTTCCACGGCAGCAGCCACGAGTGAAAGCGTAGGAGCCGGCTTGCCGGCGAAGGCGTCCTCAAGGGTCCATTCGCCGGCAAGCCGGCTCCTACAGGTCTGATCAGCGCAGCAGGCTGCTGGAGCGGACCACACTCATGCGCGAGAGCACCGGCATCCGGGTCATCAGCTTGAATAGCGGGTGTGTCAGGCGCAGCAGGAAGTTCGACATCCGTGCCGCATACGGCGTGTAGTAGCCCCAACCCAAGGCCAGCACCGCCAGCAGCACGCCGCCGATGTAGTCGTCCTGGCCCCAATGTGCGCCTGCCACCAGGCGCGGCATCATGAACAGCAGGGTCAGGCCCCAGACGATCAGGAACTGGCCGACGCTGCGGCTGAACATGCCCATGAACAGGCCCCAGATCAGTAGCACCGAAGCGTGGTCGCCGGGGAAGCTCTGGCTGGATCGGTCCTTGAGTTCCCAGGTCTTTTCCCAGCCGGGGAAGTAGTCGCTCAGGTGCACGGCGCCTTCGAGCACCATGGACGGGCTGTTGTGTTGCCAGTTCATCAGCGCCACCAGCTTGGAAAACAGCGCGCGAATCACCACCATAAGAATCAGGATCGACAGGAAGCCGAAAAACGCCCGGCGCACGTCCACCGCCTTGAACACCCAGTCACCGCGAATCAGCAGGCCGAGCATGATCAGCCCCACCACGATATCGAAGGGGCGCAGGCTGGCCACGGCCCAGATGTGCAGCCAGGTGGAGTTTGTTGCAAGGGGAGTGTTGAGGTGACGGAACAGCCACTCGTCGAACATCAGGCAGTACATCTGCCCGGTTGGCCACAACCAGAATCCCAGCAGGGCCAAAGGGAGTAAATTGCACAGAACCAGCTTGCCGAGGTTCCACCTTGCTTGGAACAAACCCGGATTGTTCATAAAATATCTCCAGTCACCGCAAAAACTGCACCTTCATGGTGCAAAACCGCAATTTTCGGTGCTTGTAACCTTTTTGTCATCATTCAGATACCCAGACCTATGACTGATTTGCCGGATACCGACTTCACTCAACGCTTCATCTTTGATGAGAGCGACGCCCGCGGCGAGCTGGTGGCGCTGGAGCGCAGTTACGCTGAAGTCCTCGCCAAACATTCCTATCCCGAGCCGGTGGCACAACTGCTCGGCGAGCTGATGGCGGCGGCATCGTTGCTGGTTGGCACCTTGAAGTTCGATGGCTTGCTGATTCTCCAGGCCCGCTCCGAAGGCCCGGTGCCGTTGCTGATGATCGAGTGCTCCAGCAACCGCGAGATCCGCGGCCTGGCCCGCTACGACGCGTCGCAGATCGCCCCTGACGCGACCCTTGCCGACATGATGCCCAACGGCGTCCTGGCCCTGACCGTGGACCCGACCCAGGGCCAGCGTTACCAGGGCATCGTCGACCTGGACGGCGCCACCCTGGCCGAATGCTTCACCAACTACTTCGTCATGTCGCAGCAGACCGGCACCCGTTTCTGGCTCTACGCCGACGGCCGCAATGCCCGCGGCCTGCTCTTGCAACAACTGCCTGCCGACCGCCTGCGCGATCCGGAAGAACGCGAAGCCAATTGGCAACACCTCACCGCCCTGGCCAGCACTTTGACCGCCGATGAACTGCTGAGCCTGGACAACGAAACCGTGCTGCACCGCCTGTACCACGAAGAAGCCGTGCGCCTGTTCGACGTGCAACCGCTGCGCTTCCGCTGCAGCTGCTCCCGCGAGCGTTCGGGCAACGCGCTGGTCAGCCTGGGGCTCGAAGATGCTCAGGAACTGGTGGTGGAACATGGCGGCAGCATCGAGATCGATTGCCAGTTCTGCAACGAGCGTTATCTGTTCGATGCCGCCGATATCACGCAATTGTTTGCCGGTGCGGGCGTCGACACGCCGTCAGATACTCGTCACTAAAACGGTTCAGCGCAGGTAAATCACCTGGCAAACGCCGGAATTACGCCGTACTGACGGGAGGACCCTACTATTTTTGGGCTTTTCTGGCATAATCCGGCGCACTTTTTTCGCGGTAGTAGTGCGCGAGTTTCTACTACAAAACGTTTGGAGCACTCGGCCACTGGCCGACGGGGAACCTCATGACGCAAGCCAATAACGCCGTGTACACCGATCTGAGTGTGGATGATCTGGTCAAAGAAGCCCTGAACCGCGGTGAGGGCGAACTGGCCGATACCGGCGCTCTGGTGGTTCGCACCGGTCATCGTACCGGCCGTTCGCCAGTGGACCGTTTCATCGTTGAAGAGCCCACCACCCAGGACGCTATCGCCTGGGGCCCGATCAACCGCAAGTTCCCGGCGGCCAAGTTCGACGCCCTGTGGGACCGCGTTGAAGCCTACCTGGGCGAGCGCGAGCGTTTTGTTTCCCACGTGCATGTAGGTTCCGATCCGGCGCACTACCTGCCAGTGAAAATGACCACCGAGACTGCCTGGCACAACCTGTTCGGCCGTTGCCTGTTCATCAACCCCGAGCAGTACAACGCCGGTGGCAAGGACGAGTGGCAGATCCTCAACGCGCCAAACTTCGTTTGCGAGCCTGAGCGCGACGGCACCAACTCCGATGGCACCGTGATCCTCAACTTCGCGGCCAAGAAAGTGCTGATCGCCGGCATGCGCTACGCCGGTGAAATGAAGAAAGCCCTGTTCTCCGTGCAGAACTTCCTGCTGCCAGCTGCCGACGTGCTGCCAATGCACTGCGCCGCCAACATGGGCGAAGACGGCGACGTGACCCTGTTCTTCGGTCTGTCGGGCACCGGCAAAACCACCCTGTCGGCCGACGAAAGCCGTTACCTGATCGGTGACGACGAACACGGCTGGGGCGTGGGCGTGGTGTTCAACATCGAAGGCGGTTGCTATGCCAAGTGCATCGACCTGTCGGAAAAGAACGAGCCGGTGATCTGGAAAGCCATCCAGCACGGCGCCGTACTGGAAAACGTGGTGATCGACCCGGTCACCAAGAAAGCCGACTACGCCGACGACAGCCTGACTCAGAACAGCCGCGCTGCTTACCCGCGCGAGCTGATCGAAAAACGCGCACCGAAGAACCTCGGTGGCGAGCCTAATGCCGTGATCTTCCTGACCTGCGACCTGACCGGCGTACTGCCACCGGTGTCGATCCTCAGCGAAGAACAAGCCGCCTACCACTTCCTGTCTGGCTACACCGCTCTGGTGGGCTCGACTGAAATGGGTTCGGGCTCGGGCATCAAGTCGACCTTCTCCACCTGCTTCGGCGCCCCGTTCTTCCCGCGTCCGGCGGGCGAATACGCCGAGCTGCTGATCAAGCGCATCCGCGGCTTCGGTTCCAAGGTCTACCTGGTCAACACCGGCTGGACCGGCGGTGGCTACGGCGTGGGCAAACGCTTCAACATCCCCACCACCCGTGGCGTGATTGCAGCGATCCAGAGCGGCGCGCTGATCGGTGCCGAGACCGAGCACCTGGACATCATCAACCTGGACGTGCCAAAAGCCGTACCGGGCGTCGAAACCGGCCTGCTCAACCCACGCAACACCTGGGCTGACAAAGCGGCCTACGACGAAGCCGCCAAGGCTCTGGCCGGCCTGTTCATCGAGAACTTCAAGAAGTTCGACGTGAGCGACGCGATCAAGGCTGCCGGTCCTAAGCTGTAAGCTTCGACCTGCCATGAAAAAGCCGCCCTTCGGGGCGGCTTTTTTATGGGCTACAGAAAGCCTCACGTCTTCAGGTGCAACACCAACGCCCCGAGCAACACCAGCACCACGCCAGTCACTTGCACCGCCGTCAGCCGCTCCTTGAAGAACACATAGCCCAGCACCGCAGCGATGCCGCCGGACAGGGTGCTGATCACCGTCACCACCGACACCGAGCCGCTCATGGCGCCCCAGGAAAAGGCGAAGAAGGCGCCCAGGTTCATCAGGCTGGTGGAGGCCAGCAGGCCGCAGTTCTTCAGCGGCGGGATCTTCAGCCCGTCCACGACTTTGAGCACCATCAGCAGCATCACACCGCTGCCCACGGCGTAACCCAGCCAGAGCATGCTGATCGGCCCCAGTTGCGGCAGGGTGTAGCGGCCCTGTAGCCAGAAGCTGGTGCCGTACAGAACGGCCGAGAGCAGGGCGAAGAAGATCGAGCGGCCGGCGGCGGTGCTGTGGGGCAGTTTGCTGTCCGAGTGCAGGCTGGAGAGGATGACGCCGATCACGCACAACAGGATGCACATGAGTTGCAGCAGGCTGATCTGTTCGCCGCTGGCCCAGGACAGCAGGGTGGTGACCACGCCGTAGGAGGTCACCAATGGGGCGACGATGGAGGCTTTGCCCAGGGCGAAGGCCTTGCCCAGGGCCAGGGCGCCGGAGACGGTAAAGGCCGCGGCGACCACGCCCATCAGCCAGACTTGCGCGGGCGCGGCCAGGGCCTTGTAGAGGATGGCGGGAAAGATCACCAGCAGCAGGCTCATCAGGATGAACCCCAGGCTCTGGCTGAAGAACACTGCCCGTTTCACGCCCACGGCGCGGACGTTGAGCCCCACGAGAAAATCGGTGCCGCCCCAGAGCAGGGCGGCGAGCAAGCCCATCAATACGTCCACTGACTGTCCTTGTCGATTGACGGGTTGGCGGAGTCCAACGGCCGTGCTGTTTACTGCTGTGCGAGTCGAAACGCCGGGGCCATGCGTTCTTGTTCACGCCGGGACAGCCCCAGGGCCTGGGCCAGGGTGGGCCATTGGCGAACCACGCTCTGGCAGTGTTCGATGATGCCTTCTGCCTCTGCACGACCGAGGCGGAAATATGCCGCTACTTCCCGTGCCAGTTCAAGGTCCAGTGCATTGTCGGCTTCGCTGATGTTGAGTTTCAGCCCGTTGGCGTGGGCGCAGGGGTTCATGTCGTAGGCCGGGGACAGGCGCCAGCCGCGCCCGGGTTCGAGCATGAAGCCATGGTTGCGCAGTTAGAGCGCTTCCAGCACCTGGGTGTCCCAGCGCTGTTGCCTGATCGCCTGGTACAGCATGCCGATGGTCAGCGGCACCTTGTCGCCCCGGCCCTTGGCCCGGCGTTTCTGAAATGGGTCGAAGCCTTCTGGCTGGAAGTAGCGATAGCTGTCGAAGTCGACAAAATCGATGCCGAACTGCTCCTCCAGGGCCTGCAGCAAATGCCGGGCGTCGGCGCCGTCGCAGCCCAGGTCGAGGTTGATGGCGGTGCTCAGGCGCAGGGTCTTGCGCTCGGGCAGGCCGATTTCTTCATGCAGCAACTGCAGCAGTTGGCGCATGGTGGCGTCGTCGGGAAAGCCGGGGGCCAGTTGCATGATCGGAGTTCACTTGCGGCGTTTGAGAAGGTGGAGTGTACGGTGATTCTCCGGCTGAGTTGCAAGTCACCAAGTGGTTGCGCCAGCGGGCCATTTCGAGAGATCGGCACTGTTTTTTTGCCCGGTATTTCCCTGGTTGGACCGAGCATTGGCGGGCAAAACTGTGTATGGTTCGCCGCTGGCTGGTGGGCCGGGGCAGAGGCCCGGTCACCCTTATCTACAGGGATTTTGTTATGGCTTTTTTTCGCCTTGCGGCGCTGTTGTGGCTAGGGATGCTGGCGAGCTCGGTACAGGCTCAGGCGCTGTCGATCCAGGTGCTGGATGCGCTGGCCAAGGGCGCGCCGCTGGCCGATGCCCAGGTGCAGGTGCAACAGGGCGCGACTCAGGTTGCAGGCAGCACCGATGCCCAGGGCCGGGTCACCCTGACGGCCCAGGTGGCCGATTCGCCGGCCAGTGAGTTGCTGATCCGTAAAGCTGGCTACGCCGACCTGCGGGTCAAGTGCCCGTGCCAGGGGTTGAATTACGCCCTGAGTCCGCTGCTGGACAACCCGGAAAGCCTGCGAATAGTGCTGAGCTGGAGCGCGCCGGGGGAGGACCTCGATGCCCATCTGAGTTATCCCCACAAGCTGTTGTACTTCGCCACCGGCAAGGGACCCGGAGCTCGCCTGGAATCGGACAGCAGTGACAGCAGCCGGCCGGAAACCATCACCATCGACCAGCGTGTGCCGGGCGACGCCTACGTTTTTGCCGTGCACGACTTCACCAACAGCACCAGTTACGAAGCGTTGCGCCTGGGCCGCAGCCAGGCGCGGGTCTTTGTCTATAAAGGCGCTGCGCTGATCCGCAGCTACCGCGTGCCGCAGAACCGCAAGGGCAATCTGTGGGTGGTGTTTCGCCTGACCGCCGATGGCCGCCTGCAGGATATCAATCGGCTGCTGCTAGGCAGCGAGGAGCCGGAATCGGTCATGAGCGTGCTCGACCCGCTGCTGGAAAATGCCAAGTCCATCGATGAAGTGGTGGGCGCGGACTTCGGGCCGGTGGATGCCAAGAGCCTCAACCTTAAGGGCGAGGAGTCCTACCGCAAGGGTGATTTCGGCGGGGCGCGGATCCTCTACAGCGAAGCCATCGAGCTCGACCCGGGCTTTGCCCAGGCCTACAGCAACCTGGCCCTGGCCAATCGCAAGAACAGCCGCCCCGACGACGCCATAGCCGCGGACCGCAAGGCCATCGCCCTGGCCAGTGGCCCGGCCGCATCGACCATTCGCGCCAGTGCCTACTACGACATGGCGCGCATCTATGAAGACGCCGGGCAGTTGGCCATGGCGCTTGAGCACTACCACAAAGCCCGGGAACAAAAGGCCAACCCGGTGTATGACAAGGCCATTGAGCGGCTGCAAAACCGCTGATCACACAGGCAGAAGTTATCTCCACAACGCGCCGACAGTGGCGCGTTGTGCATTTATGGAGGTTGGTATGCGAATTGGTGTTCTCCCCTGGCTGCTGGCGCTGTGTCTGTCCAGCGGCGTGGCCCGGGCGGCCGGGCCGCAGGTGTTCGCCACCATCGACCGCAGTGGCTGGCCGAATGCCCTGACCAGCACGGCGGAATTCGACACCGCCTCACGGGGCGAGATTCTGATGTTCGGCAAAGCGCTGCTGGCCAGCGAAGCCTTGGACGAACAAGCCTTGAAGCAGCGGCTAGGAGTCAGGCAACTGGATCTGAAGTCAGTGAATCAGGTGCGCCAGCGCTTCTGGGAGTTGCTGTTGAACAACTACCGCTTGGCCAGCCGGGACTGTGAAGGTACGCCGTTCTGCCTCCCTGTACGCAATCTCGGTGAGCTGCGGCAACTGGTGGCCAGTTTTACCGGGGAGAGTAAATCCACTTATGGGGCGTGGGCCGAGGCCAGCACCCGGTTTCATCAGCAGTACCTGAACGAGCAACTGCGCCTGGCGGCGCTGTTCACCGTGGTCAGCAGCGAGATCCAGCGCATGGGGCCGACGGAACGCCTGGGGGACGAGCTGGCGGACCGGGAGTTTCTGCTGACCTTCGATGACGGGCCGAGCCTGCGGGGTGGGCATACCGATCAACTGATCGATGTGCTGCGATCCAAGGATCTGCATAGCCTGTTCTTTGTTCTGGGGGACTCGTTTCAGGCGCGCCTGAGTCAATCTTCGGCAGGGCAGATGCGCCAGTTGTACGATGGCCAGTGTGTGGGCGTACACGGTTGGGAACACAAATCCCACGCCTCGTGGAGCGAGTGGCAGCATTCGGTGATCCACAGCGCAAACCTGGCCAACCGCACTCTGGCGGATGAATACCAGCCGCTGTTTCGTCCGCCCTATGGGCAGCGACGCGCTGACAGTGCCGACTTCTTCAAGGCCCAGGGGCTGCAACTGATGCTGTGGAACATCGACTCCCAGGACTGGAGCAAAAAGGTCAGCGCCGCAGCCGCAGCCCAGCGGGTGCAGACCCTGATGCTGCTCTGGCGGCGCGGCATCATCCTGTTCCATGACACCCACGCCAAGGCCGCCCAGGCGGTGCCGGCACTGCTTGAGGCCAATCGGCACAATGGTGTGCGATGGCTGGACTGCCGAACCTTGCGCTAGGCCTAGGCTCCCTATCGTCGGCCAGCCGACTCCTGGGTAGGAGCCGGCTTACCGGTGAAAGTGCTCCCGCCCGGTATCATCCGGTATCTGTTTTCCTGCGACCTTTTCTCGAACCGCCGACCTGTGCCGCTAGTCTTCAAGGACAGGTCAGCGGTCAAAGGAGTGACCCTTATGCACAGCACCCTCGAACAGGTCTTCGGTTATCCACAGTTTCGTCCGGGTCAGGAGGCCGCAGTCAGTGCGGTGCTGGCTGGGCGCTCGGCGGCGGCGATCTTTCCCACCGGCTCCGGTAAGTCCCTGTGCTACCAATTGCCGGCCTTGCTGCTGCCGCACCTGACCCTGGTGGTCTCGCCGCTGCTGGCGTTGATGCAGGATCAGTTGGCCTTTCTCCAGCGTCATGGCATTGCCGCCGCCAGCATTGACTCGGCCCAGAGCCGCGATGCAGCCAATGACGTCATGGCCCGGGCCCGCTCCGGTGAACTGAAGATCCTGATGATCTCGGTGGAGCGTTTGAAGAACGAGCGCTTCCGCAATTTCTTGCAGCAGGTGCCCATCTCCCTGCTGGTGGTGGACGAGGCCCACTGCATCTCCGAATGGGGCCACAACTTCCGTCCCGACTACCTGAAACTGCCGGACTACCAGCGCCAGTTCAACATTCCCCAGGCCCTGCTGCTGACGGCCACGGCGACGCCCAAGGTGATCGCCGATATGCAGGCCAAGTTCGCCATTGATGCTGCCGACGTGGTGACCACCGGCTTCTACCGGCCCAACCTCAACCTGCTGGTGGAGCCGGTGCGCGGCGCGGACAAGCGCCGGCGCCTGGTGCAGTGGATGGGTGAACGGGCCGGGCAGCCAAGCATTGTCTACGTGACCCTGCAAAAGACCGCCGAACAGATCGCCGAGCACTTGAGCCGCCAGGGTATCGCCGCCGAGGCCTACCACGCCGGTCTGCCCCACGAGCAGCGCGAGTCGATCCAGCGCCGGTTCATGGAAGGGCGCAGTAACTACATCGTCGCGACAATCGCCTTCGGCATGGGCATCGACAAGAGCGACATCCGTAACGTGGTGCACTTCGATCTGCCCAAGTCCATCGAGAACTACAGCCAGGAGATCGGCCGCGCCGGGCGCGACGGCCAGCCTTCGGACTGCCTGGTGCTGGCCAACCGCGACAGCCTCAACGTGCTGGAGAACTTCGTCTATGGCGACACCCCGGAGTTGAGCGGCATCCGCTGTGTGCTGGATGAACTGCAGGCCTCGGTGGCGGAAGGACAATGGGAGTTCCTGCTCGGGCCCCTGGCGGACCAGAGCAACATCCGCCAGTTGCCGCTCAAGACCCTGTTGGTGCAGTTGGAACTGCGGGGCCTGATCGCCCCACGCTATGCCTACTTCGCCGAGTACCGCTTCAAGTTGCTGCTGGAACCCGAGGCCTTGCTGGCGCGTTTCGAAGGCGAGCGCCGGGACTTTGTCCAGGCCATCATCAACACCTCCAGCCGGGCCCGGACCTGGGCCACGGTGAATTTCGACGCGCTCTACGAGCAGTACCAGGCGCCGCGCAACCGGGTGGTCAAGGCCCTGGATTATTTCCAGGAGAAGGGTTGGGTGGAGCTGGAAAGCAAGCAGATGACCGAGGTCTACAGCCTGCTGCAAACCGACTTCGATGCCGCTGCCTTGAGCACTGATCTGCATGCTTATTTCACCCGGCACGAAGGCAGCGAAATAGCGCGGATTCACGCCATGCTCGACCTGTTCGCCACCGAGCAGTGCCTGGGGCAACGCCTGGCGCAGTATTTTGGTGACGATCAGGCGCCCCAGCGTTGTGGGCATTGCTCGGTCTGTCACGGCCAGGTGGCACGACTGCCGGAGCCACCCGCGTTGCCCGCGCTTGTGGATAAAAACTTCAACGGGTTGTGTGGCGATTTTATCCACAGCCATCAGCAACACACCGGCGATGTGCCGGGAGCAGAGCGGCTGACGCGTTTTCTCTGCGGCCTCAGCGTGCCTTTGTTCACCAAGCTCAAGGCCCGCAGCATTCCCGGGTTCGCGGCACTGGAGGACTATCCATACGCTGCCGTGCGTGAGTGGTGCGAGGCTCATCTGGCCGCCTGACAAGCCACTGGAGCAATGGACGCAAAAGGGTTTGCCCAGGCTTGGCTGTCTGCTGTGAAATGCCGGGCGATCAACCGATCGTCCGGCCTTCAATCCAAGGGAGAGAGCCCCGATGTCCGAGCCTATGCCGCAACGTGGCGACTATCGCCACTTCCAGCCGATCATCACCCGCTGGCACGACAACGACGTCTACGGCCATGTGAATAACGTCACCTACTACAGCTTCTTCGACACGGCGGTGAACACCTACCTGATCGAACAGGGCGGCCTGGATATCCATGATGGCGAGGTGGTGGGATTCGTGGTCAGCTCGGCCTGCGACTACTTTGCGTCCATCGCCTTTCCCGAACGTATCGAGATCGGCCTGCGGGTCGGCAAGCTGGGCAACAGTTCGGTGCAGTACGAGCTGGCGGTGTTCAAGGCGGGAGAGGCGGATGCCTGTGCGGCTGGCCGTTTCGTCCATGTATTCGTGGATCGGCGGTCGAACCAGCCGGTGCCGATTCCGCCCGCATTGCGAGCGGCTCTGGAGCGCCTGCTGCTGGCGTGAACTTCGATACTCGATCTCAACCCCGGCACTGGCACTTGTAGCCGCTGCCGAAGGCTGCGATCGGCTCCGCAGGAGACGCCAAACCTGAATCCACGGGGCAACTGACCCACCGCAGCGCCTGGCTTGGCGAGACCTGCGGCCTCGTGCGCAGCCTGCGGCAGCGGCTACAGGGCGGGGGGTCAGTCGCGATAGTGACGGTGCTTGCGATGCCCGTAGGCATGGCCACGGCCACGGTGGCCGTCGCGGTAGTAGCGGCGGTCATCGCGACCACGGTAGTCGCGATCTTCCCGGGCGCTTTCGTTGCCCATGTAGTTGCCCAGTGCACCGCCGGCGCCACCGCCTGCCGCGGCGCCGATCAGACTGCCGGTATTGCCGCCCATGCTGCGGCCTACCACGTTGCCGCCGGCTGCGCCCAGGGCGCCACCAATGGCTGCCTGGCCACGGCTGCGTTTGTCCGCACCCACCGCGCTACCGCCGGCACCGCCCAGGGCCGCACCAATGGCCGAACCGGTGTTGCCGCCGATCTGCTGACCGACCACCGAGCCTAGAACCCCACCCAATGCGCCGCCCACACCAGCTTCAACGGTGCCACCGGCAGAGGCAACGCCGCTGACCAGGCCAAGGGACAACAAGAGAATCGAGGAGAACTTCATACAGGAGCCTCAAAGGGATGACGGCGCGATCCTGAGGCCGGGCAACGCCGCTTACAAACGAAATCCGACGAATAGCACGAGTTGTACACAATCTCGTAACTTACTGTTTTTATTGCGGAACTTAAGTGAATTTCGCCGGTCTTTAGCTACTTCGGAATGGCCGCTTTGTTAACAAAGCGGCCTTTTTTGTGCCTGCGGTTCAAGGCTGCGCAGCGGCTTTCGCCGGCAAGCCGGCTCCTACGATTCACGCGCTAACTGTAGGAGCTGGCTTGCCAGCGCAGAGGCCCTCAACTCATGAATCAGGCCGAGCGAGCCATGATCAGGCCGTTGTCGCTGGCCGCCTCAAGGCGGATGGCGATGAACTTGGACGTTGGGGTGTGGCTGCCATCGCCGGTGCTTTCCAGGGGCACCAGCGGGTTCACTTCCGGGTAGTAGGCTGCAGCCTGGCCGGCCGGGATGTCGAAGGCCAGCAAGGTGAAGTCCTTGACCCGACGCTCGCGGCCGTCATCCCACAGGGAAACGATGTCGGCTTTCTGCCCCGGCTTGAAGCCCAGGCGGATGATGTCCGCTTCGTTGGCGAAGAGCACGTCGCGCTGGCCCTTGACCCCGCGGTAGCGGTCATCGAGGCCGTAGATGGTGGTGTTGTACTGATCGTGGGAACGCATGGACTGCAGGATCAGATCCGGCAGTTGGCCGGTGGCCCGGGTGCGTTCGTGGATCAGGTCCTTGGGCAGCAGGTTGGCGCGGAAATTGGCCCGACCCGAAGGGGTGTTCCACTGGCGCGAACCGGCGCTGTTGCCCAGGTAGAAACCGCCCGGGTGCTTGAGTCGTTCATTGAAGTCCTTGAAGCCGGGAATGGTATCGGCGATCAGGTCGCGGATACGCCCGTAATCCGCCGCCAGCCAGTTCCAGTCCACCGGCTGGCTGCCCAGGGTCGCGGCAGCGATGCCCGCGACGATCCACGGCTCGGAGCGCATCTGCGCCGACAGTGGCTGCAATTGGCCGTTGGAGGCGTGGACCATGCTGAAGGAGTCTTCCACGGTCACCGCTTGCGGGCCGCCGGCCTGCAGGTCGATGTCGGTGCGACCCAGGCACGGCAGGATCAGCGCGTCCTTGCCGTGGGCCAGGTGGCTGCGGTTGAGCTTGGTGCTGATCTGCACGGTGAGGTCGCAATTGCTCAGGGCCTGGAAGGTCCGCGGGCTGTCCGGGGTGGCCTGGGCAAAGTTGCCGCCCAGGCCGATGAACACCTTGGAGCGGCCTTCGAGCATGGCGTGGATCGCCTCGACCACGTTGTGGCCGTTGTCGCGCGGCACTTTGAACTGGAAGCGCCGCTCCAGGGCATCGAGGAAGGCCACCGGCGGGCGCTCGTTGATGCCCATGGTGCGGTCGCCCTGCACGTTGCTGTGGCCACGCACCGGGCACAGTCCTGCGCCGGGCTTGCCGACGTTGCCCCGCAGCAGCATCAGGTTGGCGATTTCCTGGATGGTCGGCACCGAGTGGCGGTGCTGGGTGATGCCCATGGCCCAGCACATGATCACGTTCTTGCCCTTGGCGTACATGCGCGCTGCCTGCTCGATTTCCACCAGGGTCAGGCCGGACTGCTCGACGATCTGCTCCCAGGGGGTGTCGTCGAGGGTGCCCAGGTAATCGAGGACGTGGGCGGTGTGGGCATTGAGGAAGTCGTGGTCGAACACCGATTCTGCGCCGGCTTTCTGCGCATCGCGTTCCCATTGCAGGAGGAACTTGGCCATGCCGCGCAGCAGCGCCATGTCGCCGCCCAGGGCCGGGCGGAAGTAGGCGGTGTTGGTCGGGCGATTGCCGTTGGTGAGCATTTCGAGCGGGTTCTGCGGGTGCTGGAAGCGTTCCAAGCCACGCTCTTTCAGCGGGTTGATGCACACCACTTGGGCGCCGCGTTTCACCGCTTCGCGCAGCGGTTCGAGCATCCGCGGGTGGTTGGTGCCGGGGTTCTGGCCCCAGACGAAAATCGCGTCCGCATGTTCGAAATCGTCGAAGGTCACGGTGCCTTTGCCGACCCCGACGCTTTGCGCCAGGGCTACGCCGCTGGCCTCGTGGCACATGTTCGAACAGTCGGGGAAGTTGTTGGTGCCGTAGGCGCGGACGAACAGTTGATACAGGTACGCCGCTTCGTTGCTGGCCCGGCCCGAGGTATAGAACTCGGCCATGTCCGGGCTGGGCAGGTTGTGCAGGTGCTGGGCGATCAGGCTGAAGGCGTTTTCCCAGCTGATGGGTTGGTAGCGGTCGGTTTCGGCGTTGTAGCGCATCGGCTCGGTCAGCCGGCCCTGGTACTCCAGCCAGTAATCACTTTGTTCCAGCAGGGAGGTGACGCTGTGCTTGGCGAAGAAGGCCGCGTCTACCCGGCGCTTGGTGGCTTCCCAGTTCACCGCCTTGGCGCCGTTCTCGCAGAATTTGACCATGCCGCTTTCCGGCGAATCGCCCCAGGCGCAGCCCGGGCAGTCGAAGCCGCCGTTCTGGTTGGTCTTGAGCATCATGCGGATGTTCTTCAGGGCGTTGTCGCTGGTCAGCCAGGCCTGGGCCACGCTGATCAGGGCACCCCAGCCACCGGCCGGGCCCTTGTAAGGCTTGTAGCGGGCAACGGGTGTCTGATCGGCTTGGTTGTGTGTACTCACAGGGGTTCTCCATCGCGGGGCTGTGGACCCGCGGCGCACGGTTCTGCGGCAGGTGGGCAGGGTTGAGGCGGTGATGACGCGGCCCTTGCGCGGCCTGGCTGGTGTCATCCGCTAGCGGGCGCTCAAGGTCGCAGTGGGTCTGGCTGGCGTCGAGCGCGGGTGCGGGAGTTGCCGGGGCTGGCATTGAATGAGGGACCAGCGGCCATCGGGTCCCAAGACTAAGCGCGGCATTGTGTCGCGTCTAATTGCTAGTACTGATCTATTGATAGATGGCGTCGATCAAGAAGGGCTGAAGGATTCCTGGTAGAGGGTAAAGCAGGCTTGCGCCAGGGCCGAGCGCGGCGCGCTGCGGCGCATGATCAGGCCCAGGCGGGCCAGGGTCTGGGCGTCGGCGATGGGATGCAGGCGCAAGTGTTCGGTGACGATCTCCAGGCCGCTGTCCAGGGGCATCACTGCGCAGCACAGGCCGCCGTGGACCATGCGCAGTAATTGATGGACGGCATCGGTCTGCAGTACCGGTTGCGGCTGCAGCCCGCGAATGTGGAAGTGGTGGTCGATGGACTGGCGAAAGTGCATGCCGCTGGTGAGCAGGCCCAGGGGCAACTCGATCAGCGCCTCCCAGCTCAAGGGCTGTTCGCCGAAGCTGAAATACCGCTGGTCATAGAGCAGGCCCATGTGGGTCGGGTCCAGGGTCAGGAAGTCGAAGTGCTCGCTGTCCAGGCGATCCAGGTAGGACACGCCCAGGTCCAGACGATTGCTCGCCAACTGTTCGAGGATCTGCTCCGAGCTCAGGGACGAGAGTTCGAAGCGCAGGTTCGGGTGTTCGGCATGCAGGCGCTGCATCAACGGCAGAGGGTCGAAGCTCGACAGCGGCACCACCCCCAGGCGCAGGGTGCCCACCAGATTGCCCCGGCACGCGGCGGCCTCTGCCAGCAAGCCGTCATAGGCGGTCATCACGCTGCGGGCCCAGGCCAGCACCCGTTCGCCGGGGGCGGTAAAGCCTTCGAAACGCTGGCCACGGTTGACCAGGGGCAGGTCGAGTTCTTCCTCGAGGCTGCGCAGGCGCATGGACAGGGTTGGCTGGGTGATATGGCAGCGCGCGGCGGCCTGGCCGAAGTGGCGGGTTTCGTCGAGGGCGATGAGGAATTTCAGCTGCTTGAGGTCCATCTTCGCTCCGGAGCGGCAAAAGGCCGGGATTCTACCGTGGTGGCTGGGCCTTGGGTCATTGGTCGCCCGGGAACCTCATTGTTCCAGGCTGGTCTAGTCTTTCGCGTCTGGATCTATCAACCAAGGAGTGTGCGACATGAGCATTTTCAGCTTTGTGAAAGAAGCCGGTGAAAAACTGATCGACCTGCTGACCCCGGGCAATGCCAATGCCAGCGAGCAGCTCAAGGAGCACATCGAAAAGGTCGGCCTGGGCAATCCCAATGTCCATGCCACGGTGGAAGGCGACAAGGTGATCGTCAGCGGTGAAGTGGCGAGCCAGGAAGAGAAGGAAAAAATCCTTCTGGCCCTGGGCAACATCGCCGGTGTCAGCAGTGTCGAGGACCAGATTACGGTGACCGGTCCCGTGGTGGTTTCTGCGGTGTTCGTCACCGTGAAGAAGGGCGATACCCTGAGCGCCATCGCCAAGGTGCAATACGGTGACGCCAACAAGTACAACAAGATCTTCGAGGCCAACAAGCCGCTGCTGTCCCACCCGGACAAGATCTACCCGGGCCAGGTGTTGCGCATCCCTGAATGATCGACCCTCTTCGCCGGCGATGCCGCTCCCAGTGCCGGAGCGGGATCGCCCGCGAAGGCTTTCACAGCCCTTCGATCAGTTCCCGGTAATCTCCCACCGCCGCGAACTCCGCCGTATCCTTCGGCCCTTTGCGGCTGTCCGGCTGGCTCACCGCGAGCAACTGCGCTACGCCGAAATCCCGCGCGCTGCGCAGAATCGGCAGGGTGTCGTCGATAAACAGGCTGCGGGCCGGATCGAACTGAATATCGGCCTGCAGTGCATCCCAGAACTGTGGATTCTCCTTGGGGAACCCGTAGTCGTGGGAACTGATCAGGCGCTCGAAGTAAGGCGCCAGCTCGATCCGCTCCAGCTTCAATGACAAGGAATCACGATGAGCGTTGGTGATCAGGATCACCCGCTTGCCGGCCTTCTTGATCGCCGCGAGAAAGGTGTCGGCATCCGGTCGCAGGGCGATCAGGTGAGCCGTCTCCAGCTTCAGCTCACGCACCGAGAGTTTGAGCTCGGTACTCCAGAAATCCAGGCAATACCACTGCAACTGGCCGGCGTTGCGTTCGAACAGCGGTTGCAGTTCCAGCTCGGCCATGGTCCGGCTGACCCCGTGCAATTCGGCGTAACGCTGGGGCAAGTGTTCCATCCAGAAGTGGTTGTCGTAGTGCAGGTCCAGCAGGGTGCCGTCCATATCCAGCAGGACGGTATCGATATCGCACCAGGGCAGCAGGGCCATTGAACACTTCTCCAGCGGTAAGAAAACAGCCTGTATAGTAACCCGCTATCGCCAAGGAGCCCGCTATGCGCCAGAAACCCACTGTACTCGCCCGCGAGATCGTCGCCACCAGTCGTCTGTTCTGTGTCGAAGAGGTGCAGTTGCGGTTTTCCAATGGCGTCGAGCGCACCTATGAGCGCCTGGTGGGCAAAGGGGCGGGTTATGGCGCGGTGATGATCGTGGCCATGCTCGATGCCGAGCATGCGGTGCTGGTGGAGGAGTATTGCGGCGGCACCGACGCCTACGAACTGTCACTGCCCAAAGGCCTGATCGAGCCGGGAGAAGATGTGCTGGCGGCGGCCGAACGTGAACTCAAGGAAGAAGCCGGGTTTGGCGCGCGGCAACTGGAGCATCTGACCGAGCTGTCGTTGTCCCCGGGCTACATGAGCCAGAAGATCCAGGTGGTATTGGCCACCGATTTGTATGAAGAGCGCCTGGAGGGCGATGAGCCGGAGCCGATGCGGGTCGACAAGATCAACCTGCGCGAGCTGGCCAGCCTGGCGCAGAATCCTCAATTCAGCGAAGGCCGGGCCCTGGCCGCGCTGTACCTGACCCGCGACCTGCTGAGCCAGCGCGGAGCCTTTCCAGCATGAGCATGAACGCGATGAATTTTCCCCATCCTTTATTGGCGCCGGTGGCCGAGCTGGCCTTGCGCGCTGGCGAGGCGATCCTGCCGTTCTGGCGCGCCGAAGTGGCGGTCAACCACAAGGCTGACGAGTCGCCGGTGACCGCCGCCGACCTTGCGGCCCATCACTTGATCGTGGCTGGCCTGACGGCGTTGGACCCGAGCATCCCGGTGCTGTCCGAAGAAGATGCCGATATTCCCCAGGCGACTCGGGCCGGTTGGCAGCGCTGGTGGCTGGTGGACCCGCTGGATGGCACCAAGGAGTTCATTTCCGGCAGTGAAGAGTTCACCGTCAACATCGCCCTGATCGAACAGGGGCGTGTGGTGTTTGGCGTGGTGTCGATGCCCACCAATGGCCGTTGTTATCTCGGTGGTGCTGGCCTTGGCGCCTGGCGTGTGGATCAGGGGCAAGCGCCGCAAGCGATCCAGGTGCGTGAACAGCCAGGTGTTGGCGAGGCCTTTACCGTGGTGGCCAGTCGGCGCCATTCGAGCCCGGAGCAGGAGCGCTTGTTGGGTGGCTTAAGTGCTGCCCTGGGTGAATTGCAATTGGCCAATATCGGCAGTTCGCTGAAGTTCTGCCTGCTGGCCGAAGGCGCGGCGGACTGTTATCCGCGCCTGGCGCCGACTTCCCAATGGGACACCGCGGCGGCCCAGGGTGTACTCGAAGGGGCGGGTGGCGAAGTGCTGGATCTTGCGGGCGCACCGTTCTGTTATCCCCCTCGGGAATCCTTGCTCAACGGCTTCTTCCTGGCGCTACCGGCCAAGGCTCCGTGGCGCGGCAAACTGCTGGAGCTGGCCCGCGCCTGATCGCCCCACGGCGACTTGCCTCTGCCACCTTTTGTGTAGGAGCCGGCTTGCCGGCGAAGGGGCCCTTGAGCCCTGTGCAAGCATTTCCGGCCTCTTCGCTGGCAAGCCAGCTCCTACAGATTTGAGCAGGTTGCGAAACGGGTCAGCGGTGCAGGACGTACTGACCGGCAAAGCGTACGGCGTCGTCGTCGCTGCCGACGTTGACCACACGGCTGTGCAAGGTCAGGCGGGCACGACCGTGGCGCTGGTACATCGCAAGGAATTTCTTCCAGAGCTTGTCATCAGGCGCGGTGCAGATCGCCACCGCATCGCCGGTGACCGGTAGCGGGTAACTGATCTGCCCTTCCTGGATGACGATATGCCCGTCATCTATCCCTTCTTCCTTGAGCCGCAAATGCAGCCAGCCCCAACCGGCCAGCACCGCACCGCAGTACAGGCTGCCGCCGAACATGGTGCTCTTGTGGTTGACGTTGGCGTCCAGCGGCAGTTGCAGGCGCAGTTGCTGCGCCTGCCAGTCGAGCACCTTCAGGCCCATGTCCCGGGTCAGGGGAATGTCGTGGTGAAGGATGGATTCCAGGTAGCGACTGTCGCGGTTCATGCACGGGCCTCAAGGGACGAAGGGTTGACGGTGCGGCTCATTCGGATTCATCGCTGGAGTGGCTGGCGCCGCCGTCGGCGAAGCTCAAGCCGTGTTTGCGCAGCTTGTCGTGCAGGGTCTTGCGCGGAATGCCCAGGGCTTGGGCAAGGCTGCGCATCGAACTGTGGGGTTGCGTCAGTTCGGCGGCGATCAGGCTCTTTTCAAAGTGTTCCACCTGTTCGCTCAGACCGCCGGCAATCAACGTCGGGGAGGCGATGGCAGCCTGCTCCGGCTCGCTGTTGTCCAGGGCCAGTTCCAGACCCAGGGCGAAGCGCTCAGCAGCGTTCTGCAGTTCCCGCACGTTACCCGGCCAGCTATGGCGCAACAGCAGGGCACGATGCCCGGGTTGCAGTTCCTGGGGTGGCAGGCCGTGGCGGGTACTGGCCTCGTCGGCAAAGTGCTGGAACAGCATCAGTATGTCCTCGCCTCGCTCGCGCAGGGGTGGAATGCGCAACGGGGCCACGTTAAGGCGGTAGTAAAGGTCGGCGCGGAAGCGGCCCTGGTCCGCGGCCTGGCGCAGGTCTTCCTTGGTCGCGGCGATGATGCGGATGTCCAGGGGGATCAGCTGGTTGCCCCCCAGGCGTTCCACCACCCGCTCCTGCAGCAGGCGCAGCAGCTTGACCTGGACATCCAGGCTCATGCTTTCGATTTCGTCGAGGAACAGGGTGCCGCCGTTGGCGAATTCGAACTTGCCGATGCGGCGTTTCTGCGCGCCGGTGAAGGCTCCCGGTTCGTGGCCGAACAGTTCGCTTTCCACCACCGACTCGGCCAGAGCGCCCGCATTGATGGCCACAAATGGCCCGTTGCGCCGCCCCGAGAGGTCATGCAGGGCGCGAGCTACCACTTCTTTGCCGGCGCCGGTTTCACCCAGGATCAGCACATCGGCGCGGGTTGCCGCCAGGGCGCCGATCTGCTGGCGCAGACGCAGCATCGGCGCTGACTGACCCACCAGCCGCGCGCTCAGTTCCTGGCGGTCGCTGAGGGCCAGGCGCAGGCTGCGGTTGTCCAGCACCAGGCGCCGCCAGTCCAGGGCGCGGCGCACACTATCGAGCAGGGCATCGCTGGCGAAGGGCTTTTCCAGAAAGTCATAGGCACCGGCGCGCATCGCCTGCACGGCCAGGGGCACATCGCCGTGACCGGTGATCAGCAGCACCGGCAGCTCGGGGTCCTGGGCATGCAATTGGTTGAGCAGTTCCAGGCCATCCATGCCGGGCATGCGGATGTCGCTGACCACCACCCCCGGCCAGTCCCGCTCCAGGCGCGGGGCCAGGCCCTGGGCCTCGGCCAGGGACAGCACCTTGAGCCCGGCCAGGTCCAGGGTCTGGCTCAGGGCTTGACGCAGGTGCGGATCGTCGTCGATCAACACCACTTGCAGCTGAGGGTCGAGGCTGTCGGGACGGGTCATCGGTCACTTTCCAGGTCGTGTCGTGGCCAGCATCGCTGGGCCGGGCGTGGTGGCTAACGAGTTGTCGCTGCGTTTCATACCCCGCGATCCTCGGAGGGCTGCAGGCTCACGCCGGGGGCCCCGGCACGCAGGCGCAGGGTAATCAGGGCGCCGCCTTCACGGTGGTTGGCGAACGACAGTTCACCGCCAAAGGCGCGCATCAGGGTGTCGCAGATCGCCAGTCCCAGGCCCAGTCCCTGGGTCCGTGTCTTGGTGGTGTAGAACGGCTCGCCGGCGCGGCCCAGCGCCTCCATGCAGAAGCCCGGGCCGTTGTCGCGGATGTACAGATTGACGCCTGTGGCGGTGGACTCGGCACTCAGCCAGAGTTTGCGCGGCGGGCCCTTTTCGGTCAGGGCGTCGAGGGCGTTGGCCAGCAGGTTGCCGAGGACCTGGCGCAGGCGGGTTTCCCCGGCCTCGACCCACAGGGTAGCGGCTGGCAGGTCGCGGATCAGCTCCACTTCCATGGCCCGGCGACGCTTGGCCAGCAGGGCCAGGGCATCGTCCAGGGCCGGTTGCAGGGCGACGCTTTCCGGGGCGTGGTGATCGCGCCGGGCGAAGGCTCGCAGGTGGGCGATGATCGAGGCCATGCGCCCGGTCAGTTCGCTGATCAGCTTGAGGTTGCCCCGGGCGTCATCGGTGCGTTGGTGGTCCAGCAGCACTTCGGCGTTTTCCGCGTAGCTGCGGATGGCCGCCAGGGGCTGGTTGAGTTCATGGCTGATGCTCGCCGACATGGTGCCCAGGGCCGAGAGCTTGCCGGCCTGGACCAGATTGTCCTGGGCGCGCACCAGTTCCTGTTGGGCGGTTTCGCGTTCCAGTACTTCCTGTTTCAAGCGCCGGTTGAGGCTCTCCAGATCGCTGGTGCGCTCGGCCACGCGCCTCTCCAGCTCGCGCCGGGCCTTGGCTTCGAAGGCGATCCGCTCCAGGTAGTGGCGGCGGCGCTGCATCATCAGGCCGAGCAGCAGCATCAGCACCAGCAACGCAGCAGCGCCGACCGCCACCACGGTGCGCACCGGACGATCGATCAGGGTGCGCGGGGCGAGGATGCTGACGCTCCAGCGGGTTTCCTCGATCTGCTGGGTCTGGGTCAGCCAGGCATCGGGATTGAGGCTCAGTGGGCGCGGATCTCGGGTTGGGTAGGGCTGGATGGCGACGATGGCCTGGCGTTCCTCGTCGCTCAGTGGCCGGGTCGCACGAAAGCGCCATTCAGGGCGCGAGGTGAGGATCACCACGCCATTGTGGTCGGTCAGCAGCAATTGTTCCGGGGTCTTGCCCCAAAGGCTTTCGGTATGGTCCAAGTCCACCTTGACCACCAGCACGCCCAGCATCCGTTCGCCGTCGCGCACTGCAGCGGCGAAGAAGTAGCCACGCTTGGCCGAGGTGGTGCCCAGGCCGAAGAACCGTCCCAGGCGTCCGGCCATGGCTTCGCTGAAATAGGGGCGGAAGGCGAAATTGCGCCCGACGAAACTGTCGTGCTTGTCCCAGTTGGAGGCCGCCAGGGTTTTACCGTTGGTGTCCATCAGGTACATGACTTCGGCGCCGGTCTGGGCGCTGATGTTTTTCAGCAGGCGGTTGGCGTTGCCCTGGGTCACGCCGTCGTCCGGGGCCCCCAGCACCGCCCGCAGCGCCGGCAGGTCGCCGAGGATCTGCGGCAGCACTTCGTAGCGGTGCAGGGTGCCCAGCAGGTTGGCCACGTAGAGGTCGAGGGTCTGGCGATTCTGGCTGGTCAGCTCGTTGCGATAGTAGCGCTCGGCCAAGTGCTCCAGCGGCCACAGCAACGGCGCCAGGCACAGGGCCAGCAGGGCCAGGCTGCGCCAGCGGGGACGACGGGGAAGAGGTGCGGTCATGGAAAGGGCGCCTGTGGATACAGGCGCATTATGCCTAGCCCTGCTCGGCAAGACACTCGCGCAGTGCGCTGTGCCAGTCCGGCTGGATCACGCCCCATTCGCGAGCCAGGCGGCTGCAGTCCAGGCGTGAGTTCAGCGGCCGAGGAGCCGGGGTCGGGTAAGCACTGGAGGGGATGGCTTCGAGCACCGCACAAGGCTTGTCCAGGGCCAGCAACTGCTCGCCGATGGCCTGGGCGAAACCGAACCAGGAGGTCTCGCCGTGGGCGGTGAGGTGATAGGTGCCCCAGGCGCCGTGATTCCCGGACTGCCAGCGTTCGATCAGGGCGCGCGTGCTGTTGGCGATGGTGCCGGCCCAGGTGGGCGCGCCGATCTGGTCGGCTACTACCCGCAGCTCGGGTCGCTCCTGCAGCAGGCGCTGCATGGTCAGCAGGAAGTTCTTGCCATGGCTGGAATAGACCCAGCTGGTGCGCAGGATCAGGTGCTGGCCCTGTACCAGGTTGATGGCCCGTTCGCCCGCCAGCTTGCTCTGGCCGTAGACCCCCAACGGATTGGGCTCGTCCTCCTCTACGTAGGGCGTGTCCTTGCGGCCATCGAACACGTAGTCGGTGGAGTAGTGAATCAGTGGCACACCCAGTGCCCGGGCTTCCTCGGCGAAGATCCCGGGGGCCGTGGCGTTGATCGCAAAGGCCAGCTCCGGCTCGCTTTCGGCCTGATCGACGGCGGTGTGGGCGGCGGCGTTGATGATCAGATGCGGAGCAATGGCGCGGACCTGCTGGCGAATCTGTTCCGGGTGGCTCAGGTCCAGTTGGTCTCGACCAAGGACCACCAGTTCGCCCAGGTCGCCGAGCCGCTGCTGCAGCTCGCGGGAAACCTGGCCGTGCTGGCCGCTGATGAGGATTTTCAGGGGAGTGCTCATGGGAACAGATCGGCCTCGGCCAGCAGGCTGCCGGCCTGATCCTTGGCGGACAATTGCGGGGGCTCGGTGAGTTCCCAGTCAATGGCCAGGGTCGGATCGTCCCAGCGAATGCTGCGCTCGGCTGCGGGATTGTAATAGTCGGTGGTCTTGTAGAGGAACTCGGCAAAGTCGCTGAGCACCACGAAACCGTGGGCGAACCCTTCGGGAACCCAGAGCTGGCGATGATTCTCGGCCGAGAGGCGTACGGCTACCCATTGACCAAAGTGTGCTGAGCTGCGACGGATATCGACAGCCACATCGAGCACTTCGCCCTGTGTCACGCGTACCAGTTTTCCCTGAGTGTTCTGCAACTGATAGTGCAGGCCACGCAGCACGCCTTTTTGCGAGCGTGAATGGTTGTCCTGAACGAACTGAGTATCCAGGCTGGTGGCGTCGGCGAAAGCCTTGGCATTGAAACTCTCGTAGAAAAACCCACGCTCGTCGCCGAACACCTTGGGCTCGATGATCAGCACGCCGGGCAGGTCGGTGGGGATGATCTTCATTGCGTCTCCCCGGCCAGGGTGAAGAGGTACTGGCCATAGCCGGTCTTGCCAAAGTAGGCGGCGCGCTCCAGCAGATGCTCACGGCTGATCCATTGGTTCTGGTAGGCGATTTCCTCCAGACAGGCGACCTTCAAACCCTGACGGTGCTCGATGGTCTGCACGTACTGCGAGGCCTCCAGCAGGCTATCGTGGGTGCCGGTGTCGAGCCAGGCAAAGCCCCGGCCAAAGCGCTCCACATGCAGATCGCCACGCTTGAGGTAGGCGTTGTTGACGTCGGTGATCTCCAGTTCGCCACGGGGCGACGGCTTGACTGCTTTGGCGATCTGCACCACGTCGTTGTCATAGAAATACAGACCCGTGACGGCGTAGCTGGATTTCGGTTTCTTGGGTTTCTCTTCGATGGACAGGGCGCGGCCTTCGCTGTCAAAGTCGATGACCCCGAAGCGCTCCGGGTCCTTGACCCAGTAACCGAACACCGTAGCGCCGGAGCTGCGTTTGGCGGCAGCGCACAGTTGTTCGCCGAAGTACTGTCCGTGGAAGATGTTGTCGCCCAGGATCAGGCACACCGGGTCATTGCCGATGAACTCTTCGCCAATCAGGAACGCCTGGGCCAGGCCATCCGGTGAAGGTTGTTCGGCATAGCTGAAGCGTACGCCGAACTGGCTGCCGTCACCCAGCAGGTTGCGGTACTGCGGCAAGTCCTGGGGGGTGGAGATGATCAGGATGTCCTGGATGCCGGCCAGCATCAGTACCGAGATCGGGTAATAGATCATCGGCTTGTCGTAGATCGGCAGCAGTTGCTTGGAGACACCGAGGGTGATGGGGTGCAGACGGGTGCCGGAGCCGCCCGCCAGAACAATGCCTTTAATCATGCAATCAGATCCTTGATGTCGGTGGAACCCAGGCGTTCGCCCTGGTAGCTGCCGTCCTGTACTCGACGGCACCACTCGAGGTTTTCCAGGTACCACTGCACAGTCTTGCGCAGTCCGCTGGTGAAGGTTTCTTCTGGCACCCAGCCCAGTTCCCGCTCGATCTTGCCGGCATCGATGGCGTAGCGCAGGTCGTGGCCCGGGCGGTCCTGGACGAAGGTGATCAGGTCGGCGTAGTGGGCAACGCCCTGGGGTTTTTGCGGGGCCAGTTCTTCCAGCAGGCTGCAGATGCCGCGTACCACGTCGATGTTCTTCTGTTCGTTATGGCCGCCGATGTTGTAAGTCTCGCCGACCACACCCTCGGTCACCACCTTGTACAGCGCCCGAGCGTGATCCTCGACGTACAGCCAGTCGCGCACTTGCTGACCATTGCCATAGACCGGCAGCGGCTTGCCTGCGAGGGCGTTGAGAATCACCAGAGGGATCAACTTCTCGGGAAAGTGGAACGGGCCATAGTTGTTGGAGCAGTTGGTGATCAGCACCGGCAGGCCGTAGGTACGCTGCCAGGCGCGGACCAGATGGTCGGACGCAGCCTTGCTGGCGGAGTAGGGCGAACTGGGGGCGTAGGGCGTGGTTTCAGTGAACAGGTCGTCGACGCCATGCAGGTCGCCATAGACCTCGTCGGTGGAAATATGGTGGAAGCGCAAAGCGGCCTTTTCCGCTTCGGGCAGTTTCTGCCAGTAAGCGCGGGTTGCCTCCAGCAGGCTGTAGGTGCCGACGATATTGGTCTGGATGAAGTCGGACGGCCCGTCGATGGAGCGGTCGACATGGGACTCGGCTGCCAGGTGCATGATCGCGTGGGGCTGGAAGCGTGCGAGCACCGCACTGACGGTGGCCTGGTCGACGATATCGGCCTTGACGAATTCGTAGCGGCTGTCGCTGGCGATGCTGTGCAGCGACTCCAGGTTGCCTGCGTAGGTCAGTTTGTCGAGGTTCAGCACTTCGTGTTCTGTGTGCTGGATCAGATGGCGGACCAGAGCCGAGCCGATGAATCCGGCTCCGCCGGTGACGAGAATGCGCATGTTGGAGGGCCTGTGTCCTTGAAAACGATCATTTACTGCAAAAAATGCAGCATAGCTTGTCGACACGACGTCTTAGGCGCAATAGGCGCCATCAGTCGATTTCACCGCGAGCGGTCGGAAATTTCGCAAAGTGCAGGGTTGAGGCGGGGACGGTGCCTGTCTGTTTCCCGTTCTTTGGGCTTGCGTAACGCCTTGGGCAATGGCGATATAAGCGGCTTATAACAATTCCAGGGATCGTTGTATGTTGCTCGCCACCTTGATCCACCGCGCCAGTCTGCCCAGCCCACAGGTCACTGCACAGCAAGCGCTGGAGCTGCTGGAAACCCATTACGGTCTGCAAGGCACCTTGCAGTCTCTGGGCAGCCAGCAGGACCTCAACTATCGCCTCGACAGTCCCCGGGGCCGCTTTGTCCTGAAGATCTGCCGCGGCGACTACTCGGCCCTGGAGTTGCAAGCGCAGCACGCGGGCCTCAAGCACCTGCAGCAATACCCCGATCTGCGAGTGCCCAGGGTGATTCCGGCCAAAAACGGTGCGGACCTGCTGTCCCTGGAGATTGCCGGGCAAGCGCTGCACGTGCGGTTGCTCGACTATATAGAGGGTCGCTCCCTGACCCACCTGCCGCACCTGGGGAACGAGCTGGTGGCGGGCCTTGGCCGGCTCTGCGGGCAGATGGACCTGGCTTTGGAAGGTTTCCAGCATCCGGGGCTCGAACGCACCCTGCAATGGGATGCCCGGCATGCCCAGGCGCTGATCGGGCATTTGTTGCCAGTCATCCATGACCCGCAGCAACGGGCCTTGATCGCTGACACCGCGCAGCGCGCCGAACGTCGGCTGCAGCTCTTGCAGGAGCAATTGCCGGTGCAGGCGATCCACATGGACATCACCGACGACAACGTGGTCTGGCAGCGGGATGCCGCGCGCCGTTGGCAGTTGCAGGGGGTGATCGATTTCGGCGACCTGATCCGTACCTGGCGCATCACCGATCTGTCGGTGACGTGCGCCGCACTGCTGCATCACGCCGAGGGCGATCCGCTGCGCATCCTGCCGGCGATCCAGGCCTATCACCAGGTCAACCCGCTGCAACGGGCCGAACTGCTGGCGCTCTGGCCATTGATCGTGGCCCGCGCCGCGGTGCTGGTGCTCAGTGGCGAGCAGCAGGTCAGCATCGATCCGGGCAACGCCTACAGCCGCGCCAATTTGCACCACGAGTGGGAGATTTTCCGGGTCGCCAGCTCCGTGTCTTTCGAGTTCATGGAAGCGGCCATTCTCAGCGCTGTCGGGGAGTCGCTGCCGGCCATTGGCAGTGACGGCTTCGTCCCGCTGCTGCCGAGCCTGGTAGGGCGCGAGTTCGCCCTGATCGACCTGGGAGTGCTCAGCCCGCACTTCGAAGCCGGCAATTGGGAGCAGTCGGGGATCGATGATCGCCTGTTGGCCGAAGCCGCTGTTGCCCATGGCCTGGCCGCCAGTCGCTATGGCCAGTACCGCTTGTCGCGGACCTGCCCCGACAGCGCCCTGGAGCCGCAAACCTGCCCGTTGCATGTGCAGTTGCAAGTACCGGCAGGCACGCAGGTAGAAGCACCGTTCGCCGGTGTGCTGCACCGTGCCGAGAACGGCCTGCTGCGCCTGGATGGCCCGGCGTTGAGCGTGCGCTTGTGGGGCGTCGAGCCGTCGTTGCACCCGGGGGCGGCCCTGGTCAAGGGGCAGGTGTTGGGGGCCGTGGTAGCCGACGGTCGGCTCAAGGTACAGCTGTGTCGAGCGGCCGAGCTGGATCCACCGCTGTTCTGTACCCCTTCCCGGGCGCCTGCCTGGCAGGCCTTGTGCCCCTCTCCGGCTGCGCTGCTGGGGCTGGCCTGTGATGCCGAGCCGGAGCTGGACCCGCAGACCCTGCTGGAGCGTCGCGATGCCAGCTTTGCCCGCTCGCAAAAGCACTACTACGTCGACCCGCCGCGGATCGAGCGCGGCTGGCGCAATCACCTGATCGACATGCAAGGGCGGTCCTATCTGGACATGCTCAACAACGTCGCGGTGCTCGGCCACGGTCACCCACGCATGGCCGCCGAGGCGGCGCGCCAATGGTCGCTGCTCAATACCAACTCGCGTTTTCACTATGCTGCGATCGCCGAGTTCTCCGAGCGCCTGCTGGCCCTGGCGCCGGACTCCATGGATCGGGTGTTTCTGGTCAACAGCGGCACCGAGGCTAACGATCTGGCGATTCGCCTGGCCTGGGCCTACAGCGGCGGGCGCGACATGCTCAGCGTGCTGGAGGCCTATCACGGCTGGTCGGTGGCGGCCGACGCGGTGTCGACCTCCATCGCCGACAATCCCCAGGCTCTCACCAGCCGTCCCGACTGGGTGCACCCGGTGACGGCGCCCAACACCTATCGCGGCGAGTTCCGCGGTCAGGACAGCACACCGCAGTACCTGCGCAGCGTCGACCAGCAGTTGCACAAGCTGGAGGCGCAGCATCGTCAGTTGGCCGGGTTCATCTGTGAGCCGGTGTACGGCAATGCCGGGGGCATCTCGCTGCCGCCGGGTTATCTGCAGGAAGTCTACGAACGGGTTCGGGCCCGGGGTGGCGTGTGCATCGCCGATGAGGTCCAGGTGGGCTATGGCCGCATGGGCAAGTTCTTCTGGGGCTTTGAAGAGCAGGGCGTGGTGCCGGACATCATCACCATGGCCAAGGGCATGGGCAACGGTCAGCCCCTTGGGGCGGTGATCACCCGTCGCGAGATTGCCGAGGCGCTGGAGGCCGAGGGCTATTTCTTCTCTTCATCCGGTGGCAGCCCGGTCAGTTGCCGCATCGGCATCGCCGTGCTGGATGTGATGCAGGAGGAGGGCCTCTGGGAGAACGCCCGGGTGGTGGGTGAACATTTCAGGCAACGCCTGGAGGCGCTCAAGGATCTGCATCCCTTGGTGGGTGCGGTGCATGGCTCCGGTTTCTACCTGGGGCTGGAGCTGATCCGCAATCACCAGACCCTGGAACCGGCCACCGAGGAGACCACCCTGCTGTGTGATCGCCTGCGGGAACTGGGGATCTTCATGCAGCCCACTGGCGATCACTTGAACATCCTCAAGATCAAGCCGCCGATGGTCACCAGCCGGCAGAGCGTGGATTTCTTCGTCGACATGCTGGACAAGGTGCTGGGCGAAGATCTGTAAGGGCTCGTCGTTCGCTTGCGTTCATCTCCATTCGTCGGCAAGCCGGCTCCTACACCTTTCTGTGGGGGCCGGCTTGCCGGCGAATGTGTTTGTGCTTATTCGATTGTTATCGGTATTTTGTCGGATATTTTTCTCGGTTAAGAATTCTTCGGCTTCTAAAGTCGATATTTATCGGATATAAAGTGGCCGTCGTCAGGCGCGACCTTGTCGTGCCCCGTCCTTTTCCTATCCGTTGTCATCGACCGCGTCCATTGCCCGGGAGTTGTTCCATGAGCCGAATCGTTACCGTCGCCGCTACCCAGATGGCTTGTTCCTGGGACCTTGAGGCCAATCTGGAAACCGCCGAAAAACTGGTCCGTGAAGCCGCCGCCAAAGGTGCGCAGATCATCCTGATCCAGGAGTTGTTCGAGGCCCCGTACTTTTGCCAGAAGCCCAACCCGGACTACCTGCAACTGGCCACCACGGTCGATAGCAACGTCGCCATCGCGCACTTCCAGAAAGTTGCCAGGGAGTTGCAAGTGGTGCTGCCCATCAGCTTCTACGAGCTGGCGGGGCGTGCGCGATTCAACAGCATCGCGATCATCGATGCCGATGGCAGCAACCTGGGGATTTATCGGAAAAGCCATATCCCGGACGGTCCCGGCTACCACGAGAAGTACTACTTCAACCCGGGCGATACCGGCTTCAAGGTGTGGAACACCCGCTACGCGAAGATCGGCGTGGGCATCTGCTGGGACCAGTGGTTCCCCGAGTGCGCCCGCAGCATGGCGTTGCAAGGCGCGGAAATCCTCTTCTACCCGACCGCCATCGGCAGCGAGCCCCATGACCAGAGCATTTCCTCCCGCGACCACTGGCAGCGAGTGCAACAGGGGCATGCCGGGGCCAATCTGATGCCGTTGATCGCCAGCAACCGCATCGGCAACGAAGAGCAGGACGGTTACGACATCACCTTCTACGGTTCGTCCTTTATCGCCAATCAGTTCGGCGAGAAGGTTCAGGAGCTCAACCAAACCGAAGAAGGTATCCTTGTGCACAGCTTCGACCTCGACGAGCTCGAGCACATCCGCAGCGCCTGGGGCAGTTTCCGTGACCGTCGTCCGAACCTCTATGGCGCGCTGAAAACCCTCGACGGTTCCCTGGAGTCCTGAACACTATGAGCACTTTGCACAGCACGCCGCGCGCCGACGGTTTCTACATGCCGGCCGAATGGGCGACCCAGACCCAGACCTGGATGATCTGGCCCGAGCGTCCGGACAACTGGCGCCTGGGCGGCAAGCCGGCCCAGGCCGCCCACGCGGCGGTGGCCAAGGCCATTGCCCGCTTCGAACCGGTGACCGTGGCCGTCTCCGCGGGCCAGTATGAAAACGCCCGGGCGCGCCTGGACGTACCCAACATCCGCGTGGTGGAGATGTCCAGCGATGACGCCTGGGTCCGCGACACCGGTCCGACTTTCGTCATCAACCACAGCGGCGAAGTGCGTGGTGTGCACTGGGGCTTCAACGCCTGGGGCGGCTTCGAAGGCGGCCTCTATGCGCCGTGGAACCGTGACGAGCAGGTGGCTAGCAAGGTGCTGGAGATCGAGCGTTGCCAGGAGTACCGCACCGAAGGCTTCGTGCTCGAGGGCGGTTCGATTCACGTCGACGGCGAAGGCACGCTGATCACCACCGAGGAATGCTTGCTCAATCACAACCGCAACCCGCATCTGTCCCGTGAGCAGATCGAGGCGGTATTGCGCGAGCACCTGGCGGTGGAGCAGATCGTCTGGCTGCCGGATGGCCTGTACAACGACGAAACCGACGGCCATGTGGATAACTTCTGCTGCTACGTGCGCCCGGGCGAAGTGCTGCTGGCCTGGACCGACGATCCCCAGGACCCGAACTACCCCCGCTGCCGAGCGGCCATGCAGGTGCTGGAAAACACCCGCGACGCCAAGGGCCGCACTTTCAAGGTGCACAAGATGCCGATTCCCGGTCCCTTGTATGCCACCGAAGAGGAATGCGCCGGTGTCGATGCCGTGCAAGGCAGCCAGGAGCGTAATCCCTCCGTGCGCCTGGCGGGTTCCTACGTGAACTTCCTGATCGTCAACGGCGGGATCATTGCGCCGAGTTTTGACGACCCGATGGATGCACCGGCCAAGGCCATCCTCCAGGAATTGTTTCCCGAGCATGAAGTGGTGATGGTGCCGGGGCGCGAACTGTTACTGGGTGGCGGCAATATCCATTGCCTTACCCAACAGCAGCCCGCGCCGCAGCGAATTTGAGTGCCGTTGTAACAGATGGTGTTGCCTGTTTGACGGCGTCGGACCGATTCCGCACCTGGTGCTTTTCAGCAAGCCCGCAGCCCAGATGGGTTGCGGGCTTTTTCATGGCCGTACGTCGAGCCACCTGGCACTTTGGCATAGCTCTTGTATCTGCTTCGTGGTGATTCTGAGACAGGTGGAACTTTTGTTGTTCTGTCATAAACCTTGGATAAGTTAGGCCGCTCAGATACCAGGAGAGAGCGCTGGAATGAATATGGTCAGCGAGCGGGCACCCCATCCCTTGGCAATGAATAACGAGTCGCTGCAGGTTCTGGCGCAATGGTTGAAGTCCAATGGAACGCGTCAGATCAGGGAACCTGATCCGCGCCGGATCATCGTTGAGCGTTACCCCGCTGGATTGCTCAGCGAGGCGGAACTGCAGGCACTGTGGGATGTGGTGAAAGGATAGAAAACGACGGATTGTAAAAAGCGCTGCCGGGATGGCAGCGCTTTTTTTTGGCCGGTCGTTTAGAAGCGGTAGTTGCCAGTGACCACCAGGCTACGGGGCTCCCCCGGCTGGATCTGGAAGGCACTGGTGGCGGAGCTGTAGTACTCGCGGTCAGCGATGTTGTTCAGCGCCGCGCGCACGTCCCAGTCCTTGTGCCGGTAGCCGGCCAGGGCGTCCCAACGGCCGTAGCCCGGCAGCACCACGGTGTTGGCGCCATCGGCGTAGCGGTCGCCCACCAGGGTCAGGCCGGTCTCGGCGTACCAGCCCAGTTCCGGTTTCCAGGTGATGAACAGGCTGCCGTTGCGCTTGGCCACGTTGTTCACGCGCTTGTCTTCGAAACCGTTGTTGTCCTTGACCACCACCGCGTCCTGCAGGCCGATGCCGCCGCGCAGGTACCAGTTGCCGACGAGCTTGCCGTTGGCAGTCAACTCGATACCCCGGGAGCGTTGCAGGCCGGTCATCAGGATGATGTTGCGATCCAGCGGATCGGTGGTGCGACGGTTGTAGAGCTCCAGTTCGTACACGGCCAGGGTGGTACTCAGGCGCTCGCCCAGCCAATCGCTCTTGACCCCGACCTCCTTCTGCCGGGTCAGCTCCGGGCTCAGGTCGTTGCCGTTACCGGCGGCGTTCGGGGTGATACCGATCAGGCCGCCACCCACCGGTGAGAACGATTTGCTCCACGAGGCATAGAACGAGTGGTGCTCCAGTGGCGTCCAGACTGCCCCTAGACGCGGGCTGACACTGTGGCTGTTGCGGCTATCGGAAACCCCGGTGCGGCGGTTGGTGGTCTCGACATCGAAGTTGTCGTAACGCAGGCCGGCGAGCAATTGCCATTGCTCGTTCAGGCGCAGTTGGTCCTGCACGTAGAGCGCTCGGCTTTCGACCTCGGTGTGGTTGTTGCTGGAGACCTGCATGCGACCGGTGTGGCTCTGGTACGGATTGGGGTTGTACAGATCCACGGCGGGCACCGCCTGGCTGCCGGGGCCTGCGGTGGCGGCGTTGTAGAGGATCGGGTCGCGGCGCTGGCTGCCGATCTCGATGCCGGTAAGCAGGCGGTGTTCCAGGCCAAAGGTGTCGAAGCGGCCTTCGAGTTCGGTGTTGTTGTAGATGTTGCGCGTCTTCAGATCCTGCTGCCAGCGCTGGCGCTGCACTTTGCCGGTGTTGGCGTTGTAGCCGGTCTGGTAGGTGTTGTCGAAGTCGCTGTCGAGCTTGAACACGGCCAGGGTGTGGCGCAGTTGCCAGCTGTCGTTGAGCTCGTAGGTCAGCTTGGAGCGCAAGGACTGGGATTTGTCGTCGATGTAGTCGCGGTGGTCGCCGTAGGTGGTTTCACGGCCGACGTTCGCCGGGCGGCCGTTGAGGCTGGTGATGCCGCGGTCCGGGGTGCGGTTGTAGCGGCTGTATTCGTACTGCACCAGCCAGTTCAGCTCCGGGGTCAGTTGCCAGCTCATGGACGGTGCGAACAGCTGGCGATTGCCACTGACGCCGTCGCGGAAACTGTTCTGGTCCTGATTGCCCAGGTTCAGGCGCAGGCTGAGGTTCTCCGTCGGATCGGCACTGAGGTCGGCGTACAGGCTGCGCAGGTCCTGGCTGCCGCCCTGGACTTCGACGCTGGAGCGGCGGCCGAACTCCGGCAGCTTGCTCACCCGGTTGACGATGCCACCCTGGCTGCCACGGCCGTAGAGCACGGCCGCCGGGCCCTTGAGCACTTCGATACGTTCGATGTTGTGCAGGTCGCGCACGTACTGGCTGTCGTCGCGGATGCCGTCCAGGTAGAAGTCGTTGCTGGCATCGAAACCCCGAATCCGCAGGCTGTCGAAGCGGGTGTCGGAGCCGCTGCTGACGTTGGGAATGCCGCTCAGGGCGCTGCCCAGATCGTTGTGGCCGTAGTCCAGGACGTTGGCGGTCTTGATCGTGTCGATGGCCTGGGGCACATAGCGCGCGGCGGTGGCGGTGCGGGTCGCGGTGCTGACTTCCTTGACCCGGGGATCGTCGGGGTCGGCCTCGGCTTCGGCGCTGATGGAGGTCGTTGGCAGGGTGGTGCTGGCGGCACAGGCAAAACCGGCGGTCAGCAGGGTGCAGAGTCCCAGTGACAGGGGCGTAAGGCGGAAATGGGCAGGCATCTGAAGCGCATCCGAAAGGAAGGTGAGTCAAGGGGTGCGAATGATAATGCGTGCTATTTACTTATGTTAATTATTCGCCAAAAGTTCCTTTGCACTATTGTTTCTAATTATGTCGGCGCCGTATCTGCACGCATACACAGGCTAAACAGACTGATTCGACCGAATACAGCAACAGACTAAAAGCCATTTCGAGGTTTTTCCCCTGGCGTGCGGGGCATAGTCTGCGGGCCATCGAATGCTCAAGATCCTGTTGGAGTCCCTTATGTCCTCGGCCACCCTTCACTACATTTATGACCCGCTGTGCGGTTGGTGCTATGGCGCCAAGCCACTGGTCCAGGCTGCCCAGGCAGTGGTGCCGGTGGTGGCCCATGCCGGTGGCATGATGACCGGTCGCAACCGCCAGCCGGTGTCGCCGCAGTTGCGTGATTACGTCATGCCCCATGACCGACGCATTGCCGAGTACACAGGGCAACCTTTTGGCGAGGCCTATTTCGAGGGTCTATTGCGTGACCACACGGCAGTGTTCGACTCGGCACCGCCGATCGCCGCTGTATTGGCCGCCGAGGCCCTGGGCGGTCGTGGACTGGAATTGCTGGGGCGCCTGCAGACGGCTCATTACCTGGAGGGCCGGCGGATTGCCGATCGCGACGTCCTGCTGGAACTGGCGCAGACCCTGGGGTTCGCTCCACAACCGTTCGCCGTCGCCTACGATCAGGCGGTGGCCCTTGAGCTGGACGAGCATATAAAGAGCAGCCGGGCGCTGCTGGCCAAAGTTGGCGGCCAGGGTTTCCCAACCCTGGCGCTGGAGCGGGACGGGCGCTATCAGTTGCTCGACATCAGCCCCTGGCTGGGCAAGCCCGAGGCCTTCGCGCAGTGGTTGAAGGCTTCCCAGGGGGCCAGTAATGCCCCTCAACATGGCGCGGTCCAGGCCTGTGGCCTGGACGGTTGTGCGCTTTGATCTCACCTGACCTGCGTGGAGTCACCCATGGATAACCTAGCGTTGATCAAAAGCACCTATGAAGGTGCCAACTCCCAGGAAAATGCGCGCAACACCGCTGCGGCCCTGGCCCCGGATGCGCGTTGGACCGAAGCGGCGGGCTTTCCCTATGCCGGCACCTACGTCGGTTTCGAGGCGGTGCTGGAGCATGTTTTCAAGCGCCTGGGCTCGGAATGGCAGGACTTCACCTTCAAGGTGGAAAACTATGTGGCCCAGGGCGACAAGGTGTTCGCGTATGGCAACTACCAAGGCATCTACAAGGCCTCGGGCAAGCCGATCAATGTGCGAGTGGCCCATTTGTGGACCCTCAAAAACGGCAAAGTCACCCACTTCGAACAATTCGTCGACAGCCATAGCGTGCAGCTGGCAATGCTCTAGCCCGCAGTTCTTAGAACATTTTCAGCTATTCAAAGACGATTCACGAAATTGACACGTTGTTCAGGGCGCAGATAGGATTCGCCCCCAACGCCTGTGGCCAAGAGCCATATTTCAGAATAATAAAAGGCCCGTCGCGATCACCCGCGGTCGGGCTTTTTTGTTTCGACGGTAGAAGAGCGTTCAAACGCCATAGCCGAAAGAGCTCACAGCGCGTCATCAAACCGTAATAAGGAAAATAAAATGTCGAAACAGCGGATCTGCTTGATTGCACTGGGGATTTTGAGCGCTACACAGGCCATGGCCGACGGCCAGGCCGATGCCAAGGGCTTCGTCGAAGACAGCAGCCTGAAAGTGCTGCTGCGCAACGCCTACATCAACCGTGACTACAAAGACCGTAACAAGGACAAGGCCGAGTGGGGCCAGGCTGCCATCGGCACCTTCTCCTCGGGTTTCACCCAGGGCACCGTGGGCGTGGGCGTTGACGCCTTCGGCCTGTACGCACTGCGCCTGGACGGCGGCAAGGGCCGCAGCGGCGCTAGCGGTATCGACTTCTTCAAGCAAGGCGACAGCGGCAACGCCGCCGATGACCTGAGCAAGTTCGGTGCGGCGGTCAAGTTCCGCCTGTCCAATACTGTGCTGACCTACGGTGACCAGATGCCGGCCCTGCCGGTACTCAACTACGACAGCTCGCGTCTGCTGCCGGAAAGCTACACCGGCACCCTGATCACCTCCAAGGAGATCAAGGGCCTGGAGCTGAACGCCGGTCACTTCACCGCCGAATCGCGCAAGAGCGCCGAAGGCCGTGACAGCGGTGGTCTGAAGTCGATCAACGTATTGGGCGGTAGCTACCAGTTCACCGAACAGTTCAAGGGCGCGCTGTACGCTTCCGACGTCGAAGACGTGCTGAAGAAACAATACGTGAACCTGAACTACGTGTTCCCACTGGCCACCGATCAGTCCCTGACCCTGGACTTCAACGGTTACCGCACCAAGCTGGACAAATCCTTCGCCAAGGACCTCAACGCCGGCGGCCAGGACAACAAGATCTGGAGCCTGGCGGCGACCTTCGCCACTGGCCCGCACTCGTTCACCGTTGCCCATCAGCGCAGCACCGGCGACAGCCACCTGGGCTACGCCTATGGCGGTTATCAGAAGTCCGGCTATGTGGGTGATGGCGGCAACACCATCTACCTGGCCAACTCCTACTGGTCCGACTTCAACGCGGAAGACGAACGCAGCTGGCAACTGGGCTACGGTCTGGATTTCGGCGCCTTCGGCGTACCGGGCCTGACCTACAACGTGGCCTACGTGCGTGGCGACAACATCACCACCGTCAACAGCACGGGTGGCAGCGAGCGAGAAATCTTCAACCAGCTCAAGTACGTGGTGCAGAGCGGCCCGGCCAAGGACCTGAGCGTCAAAGTGCGCAGCTCGGTTCTGCGTGTGTCGCAGAAGTCGTATGAGTACAACAAAGGTGGCAACGAACTGCGTGTGTTCGTCGACTACCCGATCAACGTGTTCTGATGAGCGTTTGATCACCACCTGACTCTGGGTGGTTGTCGTGCAAAAAAGCCCCGACTGGTTCGGGGCTTTTTCATGTTCGGTTATCGCTTGCGGGGTTTTGCCAGAGAGGGCAGGTGGATGTTTTCGTACCACTGTCTTTTCAAGGCGTCGCCTTCGCGCTTGTAGGCAAACATTTCTTGCCAATGTTCACTGGCGAGCTGGAGCATTTTCCCTGGAATGTGTTCCGTCAGGTAGGTGAAGTAGCGTAGGTGGTGAGGGGCCAGAACCTTCATGAGCTTGTTGAGCTGAATGGTTTCCGCGTTTTCGCCAGTGTCTTTCAAGGCTTCATTCAAGATGAAGGTCGGGATCACCATGATGTAGGTGCCGGTAGCGCCCGTGAAGTCCGGAATACCGTCGTCGAGTTGGTAGAGGATATAAACGTAGAGGTCTGCCCAGCGTCGTTTGAGCTGATTACTGGTTAATTCCTTGCCATTGCGGGTCTGCATCCAGGCTGCCTTGGGAGACACCGGCAGCGCGGTTTTCAGTTCGTTGGCATAGGCCATGTGACGAAGAGGTCGCTCTGTCTTGTCGACGAGCTTGGTTTTGACTTCCACCGCCCAGCCGTTCCAGGTGGTTCGGCAGAACCAGTCTTTGTCTTCGTTCAGGGGATCAGTGGTGACCTTGCACGAATCCAGGAGCGGTTGCGGATAGCCAAAGTAAATATCCGCCACATCGCTTTCGCCATTGTCTTCGCTGACCGGGTCGAACAGCTTGTTGTGCAGGTAACCGTAAGGCCTACGGTTGGTCTCTGGCTTAAAGTCAGGGCTATGGGCCGGCGGATTGTTGCGCTCAAAGTCCTTGATCGCCGAAATGATGAATGACTCATACACCCGCCCGATCCAGCTGGGGTTGTTCTTGAGGATTTTCAGTAGTCTTTCTGACAGTTCCATCTGCGGGTGGTCCTTGGGGGCAGGGAGGTCTGGCCATGAATGGCCTGGTCACGGGGCAGCGGGATTTTCGGCGAGTGGTTGGTCGATATCAATCTTGCTACAGTCCGCGGCTCCTTCCTGTCACGGATGATTTCGATGTTCCGTACCCTGTTATCCGGCCTGTGCCTGCTGAGCGTCGCCAGCATCGCCCACGGCCAGCCAGCGACTGCATCCGAGCAGTTGCTCAGCCAGTTCTCACGCTGCGATGCGCAGTTTTTCCAGAGCCTGAACACCGCCCAACTGCCGGCCGCGACCTTGACCGTAGCCAAGTACGGCGCGGTGAGTGCGCCCAAGGTCCTGAACCCCTTGCAGGAAGGCGGACGCTACCAGGCGTTCGAACAGCCGCTGCTGGTCAACGGCGTGCGCTTGGTGGGCTACTACAACGAAGCCCAGTCGCTGAAGTCGGTGGGTAACCTGCTGTTCTGGGGGTTTATTGCCGAGGGTGAGCCCCGTGAAGTGGCCGCAGCGCTCAAACCTCTGCTGGTGGACAACCACCGCCTGAAGGCAGACCGCAGCGCCATGGTCCGGGTGGAGATCCGTCGGGTGGGCGACCCTATCGACAGCTGGCGCACCGAAGGTCTGGTCGGCGGCGTGGCCACGCCGTTCGGTTTCGTCGAGCGGGTATTGAGCATCGACAAAGGCATCGCCAACGCGCCGATCTCAGGTCGCACCACGATCTTCTGCAGCCTGCAGGGCACGGTTACCGCGCCACTGCTGCAGGTCTATCGCCCTGACCTCAACGCTCACCTGCTGGATTGAAAAACATGCCTTCATTGTCTGTACGCGGGTCGATCCTGCTTGTGTGTGCCCTTGCCGTCACTGGCTGTGCCAGCCTGCAGAGCCAGGACCAGATCAACTACGCCCATTGCCGCCTGGTGGGCCAGGCCTCCAAGGCCGAGAAGTTCGATGTGGTGCTGCAAGAGGCCGACCTGTGCCTGTCGAAAAACCAACTGTCCAAGCCGATGCAGAGCCTGGTGTACTGGCTGAAGTCCGACGCCTACGCCAGCTTCAAGCGTTACCCGGAAGCCATCAGCGCCAAGGAAAAATCCATCGAGCTGGGGCCCAAACCCGATGCCCGTGCGGTGCTGGACCTGAGCCGTCTTTATCGTGAATCGGGCAACCCGCAAAAGGCCCTGGAACTGGTGCAGTCCAACCTCGACGCCAACCTGGGCGAGGCGGGCAAGGGCAGCGGCTTCAACATGCCGACCTACTACCACCTGGGCCAGACCCTCTACGACCTGGGCCAATACCGTGAGGCGGCTGAAGCCTACAGCGCCGGCCTGCTGAAGCAGCCGGACTACGCCTGGGCCTTCTACCACCGGGGTTTGGCCTACGAAAAACTGGGCCTGACCGACGATGCCCGCGCCGACTTTACCCAGTTCGCCAAGCGGGTGGACCAGAAGTACGTCGAACCGCAGCACCAGGCCAAACTGGCCGAATACAAGATCAGCCTGCCCTGAGCAGAGCCTTGCCGACGCAATGAAAAAGGCTCGCCGTATGGCGAGCCTTTTTCTTCAGCAACCTTGCCCGTCAGTCATCCGGATTGATCGCGAACTTCAGCTGATCGCCTTCCAGGTACACCACCGCCTCGCGTCCATGGATGTCCACAGGACGGGCTGAAATCGCCTCATGCTCCGGGACGATCTTGGACAGCACCTTGTGCTGCACGTCGACCCGCCAGATACAGGCCCGCGGCCCTTCGTTATCGAAGTACATCACCGGGCGGGTTTCGCTCCAGGTGGGATTGACGATGCTCCAGCCGGCTTCGACCTCATTGTGCTCGGTGACGTTCTCGGAGTAGGTGTTGTTGCTCTGCCGGTCGTAGTCCAGGGACAGGCTGTAGTTCTCCTGATTCAGATCCTGGCCGACCCGCGCCCGGGCATGGCGCAGGGTGTTGGAGAGCGACTGGAACAGCTGCTGGCTGGCTTCGGGAGCACTGCGCGAGCCCAGGCGATAGCGCATGCCTTGCTGCAGTTCGCCGCCGCTGCGCTGGCGGTAATAGAGCACGCCGTCGACGATGCCGGCGAAGCGCAGGCCCTGATCGTTGGACCCCGGAGAGGCCCAGCCGACAAAGCCGATATCCCGGGCAATGGGATGTAGGCCGGGCTGGTCATCGGCATATTCGTAGAGGGTGCCGACATAGCCTTCCCGCCCCCTCTGGTACTGACCGACGAACAGCACCACATGCAGCACGCCATCCAGCACCTGGGCGTCGACGATCTGCTAATCGCCCTGGGCAGGAGCGGCGGTGAACTTGGCCAGGGTGAAACGCTGCCAGTCATCGGGGTCCTGCAGGCGGTACTGCCGGGTGGGGTCCATCGGCAGCAGCTCGCCCTTGCCGGGTGCCGGAGGGATCGGCAACAGCGTGAGCATCTTCACCTGGGCCCGATAGGCCGACTCCAGGCAGTCGCTGTCGATGCAGGTGTCGCGCACTTCCCGCAGCCACTGGGTTTGCAACAAGCGAAACACCTGCAGGTGCTTGAGCTCCTTATAGCGGCGGTTCAACTCATCGTCCTTGGCGGACAGGGTCGGCGTATCGCAGACGGTTTTCTCCACCCGGGTCGAGGCCTTGGCGCAGTCGAAACCGGCGGCCTGCAACTGGGGCATGAATGCAGCCAGGGCCAGGCCCGTGGCGGCAAGCGACAGCAGAGGAAACTTCATCAAAACATCCTTGTAGGCAAACGAGCTTGGATCAGGGGGAGGGGAAGGTCTGCAGATAGGCCAGCAGATTATCGATTTTTTCTTCATCGCTCAGCCCCCAGAAAATCATCCGGGTACCGGGCACCACGGCTTTTGGGTCTTCCAGGTACTGGATGAGTTTGTCCCGGGTCCAGACGATGCCCGACGACTTCATGGCCGTTGAGTATTGATAGTCCGTGGCACTGCCTGCCGGCCGGTCGATGATGCCGTTGAGCTGCGGCCCGAACGAACTGCGCACCGAAGGCCCGATATTGTGGCAGCCGCTGCACAAGCGCTTGAACAGCTTGCCACCGGCTTCGGCATCGCCGGCCAGGGCCGGAGCGCTGAACAGCAGGGAGTGGAGCAACAGGGTCAGGATCGATAGGGAAATGGACTTCATGGGCGGCCTGTGTACAACGGGGATCGGCGGGTATTGGAGCATGAAGTGCGGTGATTTGGGGATGTTGCGGTGATCCAATTCATTGGTTTCGGTAACAGTGCTTCAGCTCGATTTCGAAACGTGCTTTTGGTCAGGCACGGCTCTGCCCTTGATATGCGAGGCGATATTTTATGAGTGATCGAAGGCGCAGGAGGGCAGTGGCTTTATGTGTCGGCAAAATCTGCGTTTCTGGTGAATGAGCAGATAACGTTCACAAGAAAGCAGGCTTTTGAGTGCATGACGAGACGCTCAAGAAAAATGTGCAGGCCAGGAAGCGAAAGCGTAGGTGTGGACAATTTGTGGACGCTCTCACGACATGACGTGAGGCTTTTCGGAAGTACGGAAACAACAAAGCCCCTGCATTTCTGCAGGGGCTTCGTTTTGTATGGTGCCGGCACCAGGAGTCGAACCCGGGACCTACTGATTACAAGTCAGTTGCTCTACCAACTGAGCTATACCGGCGTGTTAGGGCGACGATTATAGCGATTGGCGGGGTTCTGTAAACCCCTGAAATCTGACTATTTTTGCGTGGGCCTATGCGGGCTCTATACCTAGCGTTCCCAGGCACTCTGGGGCTCAAGCGCGAGGAGGCTTTGAATCATCGGCGGATAGCCGATGATTCAGTGCAGACGGCCCCCACTCGGCCGATAGCCTGCTCAGCCGCTCATACCGCTTCAGACAAAGGAAAGATCAGTCATGAAACCTGGAAATATTCCCTTGCTGGCGCTGCTATCGTTGCTCGGCGCCTGTAGCGTCAAGCCGGTGGAGCCTTATTCGGAGCCGCCCCTGGGTGTGCCGACGGCGCAGTTGCGGGTGATCACCAATGGCGAGGTGCGCGGTGAGGCCTATGCCGGTTGCCAGGGTGACAGCAAGCGCTTGGCCAAGGCCGGGCGCTTCGGCAGCGATCAACAGGCGAACATCAACTATCCGCAGTTTCCACTGCAGCCAAGGCAGATCGACATGCTGCCGCGTTTCGCGCCTGCCGTCCTACGAGGGGGCAACCCTGCCGCTGGCGGTCCCGTCCAGGCCTCCAGCGGACCGGCGTTGCCCCGGTCAGTGAGTGTCCCCGGCCGGGGGTTAGCCGGCCAGGGAGCCTTTGCCTAGGCTTCCCAGCCCGCGTCACGTACTGCTTGCTGGACCAACGGATGCAGTTCGGCGCCTTGCTGCTCGGTCTGCCAGGCCAGCAGTTCCTTGCGCATGGCCGGGGTCCAGAACATCTGCATGTGATTGCGCACGCTGAGCACCGCCTGCGCCTGATCCGGCTCGTTGGCAAAATACGCGGCGATCTGGTTGGCCATCTTGATCAGGTTGGCGGTACTCATCGACGCACCTCCGCCTTGCCGCCCCGCGACCGGCCGCGCTTGTCCAGCAGACTCTGCTGTTCTTCACTGAAGGCCTGGTAGCGCTTCTGCCATTCGGAAGGGTGGTAGACGCGGCTGACTTCCACCGCCGTGACCTTGTACTCCGGACAGTTGGTGGCCCAGTCGGAGTTGTCGGTAGTGATCACGTTGGCCCCCGATTCGGGGAAGTGGAAGGTGGTGTAGACCACCCCCGGCGCTACCCGCTCGGTAACCCGGGCCCGCAGCACGGTCTGCCCGGCGCGGCTGCCGATGCCCACCCAGTCGCCTTCATTGATGCCCCGGCTCTCGGCGTCGGTGGGGTGGATTTCCAGACGGTCCTCAGCGTGCCAGGCAACGTTGTCGGTACGCCGGGTCTGGGCGCCGACGTTGTACTGGCTGAGGATGCGGCCGGTGGTCAGCAGCAGCGGGTAGCGGCCGTTGACCTTTTCGTCGGTGGGCACGTAGCCGGTGAGCATGAAACGGCCCTTGCCGCGCACGAACTCGTCGATGTGCATGGTTGGCGTACCGTCAGGCGCGGCGTCGTTGCACGGCCATTGCAGGCTGCCGTGACGGTCCAGGCTGGCGTAGCTGACGCCGGTGAAGGTCGGGGTCAGGCGGGCGATCTCATCCATGATTTCCGAGGGATGGTTGTAGTGCATCGGGTAACCCAGGGCCGCGGCCAGGGCCAGGGTGCCTTCCCAGTCGGCCTTGCCGCCCAGGGGCTCCATGACCTTGCGCACCCGGGAGATGCGCCGTTCGGCGTTGGTGAAGGTGCCGTCTTTTTCCAGGAACGAGGAGCCCGGCAGGAACACGTGGGCGAACTTGGCGGTTTCGTTGAGGAAGATGTCCTGCACCACCACGCATTCCATGGCCGACAGGGCCGCGGTCACGTGCTGGGTGTTGGGGTCGCTCTGGGCGATGTCCTCGCCCTGGCAGTACAGGCCCTTGAAGCTGCCGCCCAGGGCCGCTTCGAACATGTTGGGAATGCGCAGCCCGGGGTCGGCTTGCAGGGTGACGTTCCAGGCCTGCTCGAACTCCTGGCGCACCGCCTGGTTGGAGATGTGCCGGTAGCCCGGTAGCTCGTGGGGGAAGGAGCCCATGTCGCAGGAACCCTGGACGTTGTTCTGCCCCCGCAGCGGGTTCACCCCGACCCCTTCGCGGCCGATGTTGCCGGTGGCCATGGCCAGGTTGGCGATGCCCATCACCGCGGTGCTGCCCTGGCTGTGTTCGGTGACGCCCAGGCCGTAGTAGATCGCCGCGTTGCCACCGGTGGCGTACAGACGCGCGGCGGCGCGAATGTCGGCGGCGGGCACGCCACAGATCGCGCTGAGCACTTCCGGTGAGTTGTCGGCGCGGCTGACGAAGGCGCTCCATTGGGCGAAGGCTTGCGGCTCGCAGCGGCTGTCGACGAACGCTTGATTGACCAGGCCCTCGGTGACGATGACATGGGCCAGGGCATTGAGCATGGCCACGTTGGTGCCCGGGCGCAGGGCTAGGTGCAGTTCGGCGCGGGCGTGCACCGCGTCCACCAGGTCAATGCGCCGTGGGTCGATGACGATCAGCTTGGCCCCTTCACGCAGGCGCCGTTTGAGCTGGGAGCCGAACACCGGGTGGGCGTCGCTGGGGTTGGCGCCCATCACCAGGATCACGTCGGCCTGCATCACCGAGTCGAAGCTCTGGGTCCCGGCGGATTCCCCCAGGGTCTGCTTGAGGCCGTAGCCGGTGGGCGAGTGGCAGACCCGGGCGCAGGTGTCGACGTTGTTGTTGCCAAAGGCCGCCCGCACCAGCTTCTGTACCAGGTAGGTTTCTTCGTTGGTGCAGCGGCTGGAGGTGATGCCGCCGATGGAGTCGCGGCCGTACTTGAACTGGATGCGCCGCAGCTCGCTGGCGGCGTAGGTCACCGCCTCGTCCCAGCTGACTTCCTGCCACGGGTCGTTGATGTGCTTGCGGATCATCGGCTTGGTGATGCGATCCGGGTGGGTGGCGTAGCCCCAGGCGAAGCGGCCCTTGACGCAGGAATGGCCGTGGTTGGCCTGGCCGTTCTTGTCCGGAACCATGCGCACCAGCTGCTCGCCCTTCATCTCGGCGCGGAACGAGCAGCCGACCCCGCAATAGGCGCAGGTGGTGATCACTGCCCGCTCCGGCTGGCCCATTTCCACCACGCTTTTTTCCATCAGGGTCGCCGTCGGGCAGGCCTGCACGCAGGCGCCGCAGGACACGCATTCGGAGTCCAGGAAGTTGTCGCCACCGGCCGCCGCGACCCGGGACTCGAAGCCGCGGCCGCTGATGGTCAGGGCGAAGGTGCCCTGGGTTTCCTCGCAGGCGCGCACGCAGCGGTTGCAGACGATGCACTTGCTGGGGTCGTAGTCGAAGTAGGGGTTGGAGCTGTCTTTCTGATCGTCCAGGTGGTTGGCGCCGTCATAGCCGTAGCGCACTTCCCGCAGGCCCACCTGGCCGGCTACGGTCTGCAGTTCGCAGTTGCCATTGGCCGAGCAGGTCAGGCAGTCCAGTGGGTGGTCGGAGATGTACAGCTCCATCACGTTGCGCCGCAGGGTCGCCAGTTTCGGCGTTTGGGTATGCACCACCATGCCTTCGCTGACCGGGGTGGTGCAGGAGGCCGGGTAGCCGCGCATGCCGTCGATCTCCACCAGGCACATGCGGCACGAGCCGAAGGCTTCCAGGCTGTCGGTGGCGCAGAGTTTGGGAATGGTGGTGCCCATCAGCGCCGCGGCGCGCATCACCGAGGTGCCCTGGGGCACGCTGATGCTGCGCCCGTCGATGTTCAGGCTGACTTGCACCTGGCTGTCGCGGGCCGGGGTGCCGAAGTCCACGGCGTTGAGGTCGATGTCTGTGGCAGGGTCGAAAATACTGATCATTGGTCGGCCTCCGAGGGCTGCAGACCGAAGTCGGCGGGAAAGTGCTTCAGGGCGCTGGCCACCGGGTAGGAGGTCATCCCGCCCAGGGCGCACAGCGAACCGTATTGCAGGGTGTCGCACAGGTCTTTGAGGATCAGCGCCTGCTCGTCGCGGCGGCCTTGATCGGGGGCTGCCAGCAGGCGGTCGATGACCTCTACGCCGCGGGTCGAGCCGATGCGGCACGGGGTGCATTTGCCGCAGGATTCCTCGGCGCAGAATTGCAGGGCGAAGCGCGCCATGTGGGCCATGTCCAGGCTGTCATCGGCCACCACCACGCCGCCGTGGCCGAGCATCGCGCCCATGGCGGCGAAGGCTTCGTAATCCAGCGGTGTATCGAACTGCGCCGGTGGCACCCAGGCGCCCAGCGGGCCGCCGACTTGCGCAGCCTTCAGCGGCCGGCCGCTGGCGGTGCCGCCGCCGTAGCCTTCCACCAGCTCGCGCAGGGTCAGGCCGAAGGCCCGTTCCACCAGGCCGCCGTGACGCACATTGCCCGCCAGTTGGAAGGGCATGGTGCCCAGGGAGCGACCCATGCCGTAGTCGCGATAGAACGCCGCGCCCTTTTCCAGGATCAGCGGCACCGAGGCCAGGGTCAGCACGTTGTGCACCAGGGTCGGCTGGCCGAACAGGCCTTGCAGCGCCGGTATCGGTGGCTTGGCGCGAACGATGCCGCGCTTGCCTTCCAGGGAGTCCAGCAGCGCGGTTTCCTCGCCGCAGATATAGGCCCCGGCGCCGACCCGTACCTCCATGTCGAACGCCTGGCCGCTACCGCCGGCATTGGCCCCGAGGTAACCGGCATCCCGGGCGATGTCCAGGGCCTCGCGCAGGGTCGCCACCGCCTGGGGATATTCCGAGCGCACGTAGATGTAGCCGTAGCTGGCGCCGACCGCGATGCCGGCAATGGCCATGCCTTCGATCAGCAGGAACGGGTCGCCTTCCATCAGCATGCGGTCGGCGAAGGTGCCGGAGTCGCCTTCGTCGGCGTTGCACACCACGTACTTCTGCTGCTGCGGCGTGTCGCGCACGGTGCGCCATTTGATCCCGGCGGGGAAGGCCGCGCCGCCGCGGCCGCGCAGGCCGGAGTCGAGCACCGCGGTCACGGTCTGCTCACCGCCCAGGGCGATGGCGCGGCTCAGGCCCTCGAAGCCGCCGTGGGCCCGATAGTCCGCCAGGGACAGCGGCCGGGTGATACCGGCGCGGGCGAACAGCAGGCGTTGCTGGCTCTTCAGGTAGGGCAGGTCTTCGACTCGGCCCAGGGCCAGGGGATGGCTGGTGGGGGCGTCTTGCAGGGCTTTCAGCAGCGAGGGCACGTCGGCGACGCTCACCGGGCCGAAGCCCAGGCGTCCGTCCGGGGTATCGACTTCCAGCAATGGTTCCAGCCAGTACAGGCCTCGGGAGCTGGTGCGTTGCAGTTGCAGCGGCAGTTGGTGCTGCTCGGCCTGGGCGGCGATGGCGTCGGCCACCGCGTCGGCGCCCACGGCCCGGGCCAGGGAATCACAGGGCAGATAGAGGCTCGGCATCACGCGTCCTCCCGGCAACTGTCCAGCAGCGCGTCCAGGTGTTCGGCGCTGACTCGGGCATGCAACTGTCCATCCAGCTCCAGGGCCGGCGAGCAGGCACAGGCTCCCAGGCAGTACACCGGCCGCAGGCTGATGGAACCGTCGGCGCTGCTGCCGTGGTCATCCAGTTGCAGGCGTGCGCGCAGTTGCGCCGCCAGTTGCTCGGCGCCGCGGCTCTGGCAGGACTCGGCACGGCACAGGCGCAGGATGTGCCGCGCCGGTGGCGCGGTACGAAAATCATGGTAGAAGCTGATCACCCCGCGCACTTCCGCCTGGCTTTGATTGAGCGCATGGGCGATGTCGGGGACGGCCAGATCGGGGATGTAGCCGAGCTCTTCCTGAATCTGATGGAGAATCGGCAACAGCGCACCCGGGGAGCCTTTGTGACGCTCCAGCAGGGTGTGGATCAACGGCAGATGCAGTGTTTCATCAGGCATACAGCAATTCCTCACGGTCACGGACGAACCTGGTGGTTGTCGGCTGTCCGAAAGTGTCGGCTGCGGCACTGGTTGCCACGTCACGGTAGCGCGGCGTTTCAGGCCGTTGGCCATGCACCCTGAATGGGTATCTTGTTGTACCCGGTACGGTCGTTGCCGCACCTGTTCAGGGCATAAAGGGCAGCTTGACACGCTGCCTCTGATTGAACCGCACGAAAGCGACCCGTTCGGTTCCGAATACGACCACCCATCGAGTCTAGAAGAGCCCGGGCAGGCCGTTGGAGCGAGCTGCGCACTATCGGATAAAACGCGGGGTGCGGGGCATGACGTCGGTCAGCTAGAAGGCGATTAGTCACGAGCGCGAAAAAGGGGGTGGGGCGAGCGAGCAAGCTCCCTCGCCACAGGGGGCTGTCAGGTGCGGGCGCGGCGCTGGGCGGCGTACTGCAAGGCCAGGCGGCCCATGAGCACCAGCAGGGTCAGGCCGATCAGCAGCACCGAGATCGCCGCCACGCTGGGGTCGACGTTGTCCCGCAGGCCGCTCCAGATCCGCCGCGGCAGGGTGTTGACGTCGACGCTGGTGATGAACAGGGTCACCGCCACCTCCTCCCAGGACAGGGCAAAGCTCAGTAGCGCGGTGGAGAAGATCCCCAGCTTGAGGTTGGGCAGCATCACCAGGAAGGTGGTCTGCATCAGGCTCGCTCCCAGGTTGCGCGAGGCCAGCTCGATGCGCCGGTCCACCTGGCTCAGGGCCACCAGCATGGTCACCACGCCGTAGGGCACCACCATCACCACGTGGGCGATCACCACCCCGGGCAGGGTGTCGTAGCCCCAGCCCGGGGCGATGCGCCCCAGGTTGGTTTCCATGAAATACAGCACCAGCGCCGAGATCACCGGCGGAATGGCCATGGGCAGCAGCACCAGACCGATCAGCAGGGTCGCCAGGCGCGAGCGCAGGTACCAGATGCCGAGGCTGAAGCTCACCGCCAGCACGGTGGCGATCAGGCTGGTGGCGCTGGCAATGGCCAGGCTCTGGCCGATGCTCGACAGCCAGTCGGGGTTGCTCAGCAGCGCCTCGTAGTGGCGCAGCGACCAGTTGCCGTCCGGCATCGACAGGTAGCGCTTGGCGGTGAACGACACCGGGATCACCGTCAGCAGCGGGAACAGCATGAAGGCCATGGCGATCACGGCGATCAAGCGGGTACTCAGGGCAGTGCGATGTGTATTCATAGTGACCTCAACCCACCAGTCGATTGACACGGGTGATGCGCAGCAGCAGCCAGATCAGCGCGCTGACCAGGGTCAGCAGCACCAGGCTCAGGGCCGCGCCCAGGCCCCAGTTACTGGTCTGGAACATCTGCAGGAACACGTACTCGGCGATCATCACCGTCTGCCCGCCGCCCAGCAGCACCGGGGTGATGAAGAAGCCCAGGCAGAACACGAAGACCATGATGAAGGCCCCCAGCAGCCCTGGCAGAGTCTGGGGCAGCAGCACTTGCCAGAAGGTCCGCAGCGCGCCGGCCCCCAGTCCGCGGGAGGCCAGCAGCACCCGTTGATCCAGCTGGCGCATGCTCGACAGCAACGGGAACAGCGCATAGGGGATCATGAAGTGCAGCATGCCGATCACCACCCCCAGCTCGTTGCGGGTCAGCTGCAACGGATGATCGATCCAGCCCAGGGACAGCAGGCTGTCGTTGACCACGCCATTGCTGCGCAGGGCGATCAGCCAGCCGAAGGCCCGCACCAGCACCGAGATCCAGAACGGGATGAACACGCAGATCTCCACCATGCGCTGCCAGAACGGCGGGCTGAACACCCAGCAATAGGCCAGCAGGTAGCCGATCACCAGGGCCAGAAGGCTCACGGTCAGGCACAGGCGCAAGGTGCGCAGGAGCATGTCGTGGATCGCCGGGTCCGTGGCAATGCGCTGGTATTGCTCGATCCCGGGCTCGGGCAGGGTGAAGCTCCAGCTCACCACGCCGAAGAACGGCAGCAGGTAGAACACCACCAGCAGCAACGGCAGGGGAAACAGCAGCAGGCTGCGTTCCAGGCGTGCGGTTCGGGTTGCACTCATGGTCGACGGCTCACTTGGACAGGTGGGTCAGGTACTGCTCCAGGGTGCTGGAGTAGTGGTCGGCGTACCACTGGGTGTTGAGGAAGATCTGCTTCTTCATGTTGGCTTCGGAGGCGCAGTTGATCTCCCGCTGTTCGGCGCTCATCAGTTGCTGGGTGGCGGCGTTGGACGGGCCGTTGCCCAGGGCTTCGAACAGCTTCAGCTGCCCGGCGGGCTGCAAGGCGTGCTGGATGAACTGCATGGCCGGCGCGGCGCCTGCCGGGTTTTCCTTGAGCACGCCCCAACTGCTGGCGTTGAGGAAGGCATGGTCGAAGCCCCACTGGATGCGGCCCTCGCTGTCCTCGTGGAGCAGGGTGGCGCGGGTGTGCCAGATGGCGCCCATGGAGGCTTCGCCTTCGATCATCAGCTGCTGGCTTTCGGCGCCCGAGCCCCAGAACGACAGGACGTGGGGCTTGAGCTCATCGATCTTGCGCAAGGCCCGAGGCACGTCCAGCGGGTACAGCTGGTCAGCGGCCACGCCGTCGGCCAGCAGCGCGGCTTCGAGCATGCCGTTCATCCACTTGTAGAGGGTGCGCTTGCCGGGGAATTGCTCTACGTTCCAGAAATCGGCCCAGTTCTTGGGGCCGTTGTTGCCGTATTTCTGGCTGTCCCAGGCGATCACGTAGCTGAACAGGTAGCCGGCGACGCCGTGTTCGTGGGACAGCTCCGGGGCCACCAGATCCCGTTGCACCACGCTGTAGTCCAGGGGCTGGAGGACCTTGTCGCGGCCCAGGGTCATGGCGCTGTAGCTGTCCACATCCACCACGTCCCAGCTCGGCCGGCCGCTGGCCAGCTGAGAGCGGATCGCCCCTTCGGTGGGGCCGGCGCCGTCGATGCGCACCGGGATGCCGGTGCTTTTGGTGAAGCTGTCGGTCCAGGCGCTGCGGAAGGCGTTGAGCGCATCGCCGCCCCAGTTGACCACCACCAGCGGTTTGTCCGCCGCCCAACTGATGCCACTGCGCAGCGCCAGGGGCACCGCGGCCAGCAGGCCCATGGCCTGGAGGAAGGTGCGGCGGCTGACCTGCCCGCCACGGGCTTTTTCGATGAGGATTTCGATGCAGTCGCGTTGATGGTGCTGGCTCATGGGGCAAGTCCTCGCGAGGCCGATGCGCCAGGCGCCGGCCGATAGTGTGATTGGCTTTCTACGCAAACGCTCGACAGCGAGCGTGGTCGGCTCAGGCTTCCAGCAGGAAGCTGTGGCGCACCGGCCAGCTCAGCCACACCGGGGTGCCGCTGGGCAATCGGGCGCCGGGGTGATCGCCGGGCACCGAGAGGTTGACCGGTGCCAGTTCCGGGCTGATGTTCAGCGCCAGGTGGGTGCTGGAGCCCTGGTAGACCCGCTCGCCAAGGCAGGCGTGCAGCACGTTGTGTTCGCCGGCTTGCGGACGCTCGGTGTGCAGGGTCATGTGTTCCGGACGCACCGCCAGCAACTGCGGCTGGTTGCTGATGTCCCCGGTCGTGGTGGCGTGCAGCGGGCTGTCGCCAAAGCGCCCGCTGGCCTGGCTGCCGTTGCGGGAAAGGCCCTGCAGCGGGAACAGGTTCATCTTGCCGAGGAACTCGGCGACGAAGCGGTTTTTCGGCCGGTCGTAGATGGTTTCCGGGGTGTCGATCTGTGCCAGCCGTCCCTGGTTGAAGATGGCGATTCGGGTCGACAGGGCCAGGGCTTCACCCTGGTCATGGGTGACGAAGACGAAGCTGGTGCCGACCTGGCGGTGAATGCGCTGCAGCTCGGTCTGCAGTTGCTCGCGCAGGTTCTTGTCCAGGGCCGACAGCGGCTCGTCCAGCAGCAACATGTCCGGTTCGAACACCAGGGCCCGGGCAATGGCCACGCGCTGTTGCTGACCACCGGAAAGCTCGGAAGGCTTCTTGTGCAGGTGAGCCCCCAGGCCCACCACCTCGAGGATGTGCTTGACCCGGCGCTGGCGCTCCTCGGCCTTCACCCCACGAATGCGCAGCGGGTAGGCGACGTTGTCGGCCACGCTCATGTGCGGGAACAGGGCGTAGCCCTGGAACACCATGCCGTAGTTGCGTTTTTCCGCCGGGCGCCGGCTGATGTCGACGCCACGCTCCAGCAGCTTGCCGGCGCTGGGGCTGAGAAAGCCCGCGAGGATCATCAACAGGGTGGTCTTGCCTGAGCCGGAGGGGCCCAGCAGGGTGAGGAATTCGCCTTGGCGAACGTCCAGATCGATGCCGTCCAGGGCAGTGAAGTTGCCGTAATACTGGCTGATTCCTTGGGCGCTGAGTTGAGTCGAGGGGCTGCTGGACACTACAGAGATCTCCCGGAAACCCACCTGCACGATTGAGTTTTTATTGTGTGTGCAGCAGGTGGTGAACTCATTATTGTGAAAAGCAACGCCACATCAATGGAATAATTTTTGCCTCATTGGTGAGTGAAATTTCCCATTCGACCCGGCTTTCACGGCTCGCTCAGCGGGTTGTCGCTGATGCTTTGGGCACTGACCAGCAGCTGGTTTTTCAGCCAGTCGCTGAACGCCTGGACCGCCGGCCGTTCGGCCTTGGCCGGATCGATCACCAGGAAATAACCGCGCAGGGCGCTGATGCTGATGTCGAACGGGCGCACCAGCAGCCCCCGGGCCAGGGCGTCGCCGCTGAGCAGATTGTCGCCAATGGCCACGCCCTGGGCGGCGATGCAGGCGGACTGCGCGCAATGGGCGTCGGAGAAGGTAATGCCACGGTCGGGGTTGACCTGACTGGCACCGGCGGCCGCCAGCCAGACCCGCCAGTCGCTGCTGTCGCTCATGTGGATCAACGGAAAGTCCTTGAGGTCCAGCGGGCTCTTCAAACCGCCGATGGCGTTGATCAGGCGCGGACTGCACACCGGTGAAAAGCGCAGGGTGACGATCTGCTCCACCAGCAGCCCCGGCCAGTCGCCGATGCCATAGGCGATGAACAGGTCGGCCTCGGCGTCGCTGGTGTCGTCCTGGGCACGAGGGCTGACCACTTGCAGCTGCACTTGGGGGTATTGGCGCAGGAAGCCGTTGATGTGGTTGCACAGCCAGAAACTGGCAAAGCCCGGGTTGCAGCTGATGCGCAATTTGCCCGACACCGCCTGGTCGTCGAAGCGCCGTCCGGCGTCCTGGATGTCCGCGAGGATGCGCCGCACTTCCCGGGCGTAGCACTCGCCCTGGTAGGTCAGGCCGATGCCGCGCCCGACCCGTTCGGTGAGGGCAAAACCCAGGCTCTGTTCCAGGCTGATGATCTGGTGGCTGATGGCGCTGCGGGTCAGGCTCAGTTGCTGGGCGGCGGCGGTCACGCTACCGAGCCGGGCCACGGCGTCGAGGGCGCGCAGGGCAGTGATCGAGGGATAGCGCATGCAAACTCCGGGTCAAGGAAACCTGTCTTCGAAGGGGACCGGCCGGTACCTGGATGCTGCCCAGGCAGGACCCCGAGGAGGGGCCGGCCGCGTCGCAGTATGGGCCGCGACGGCGCCGAACTGGTCAATTTTCTTTGACATTGCTGGCGAAAAAATTCGATTGATGTCGCAGCCGCTTCACCAATACTGGACCTCGATCCGGGCCGCAACCGACCGGACCATCCCTATAACAACAAGAGGTCCTGCAGGTCTTGCACGGGTGCCGAGGCGTCCGGGCAGCGGCCGGCCGGAACCTGGATAACCAGGAGTGCCGCGCATGTCCCGCTACAAAGCATTCGCTCTCGATTGGGTTGAGCGCCACCGCCAGCAACTGTCGGACTGGCACCAGATCATCTGGCATTACGCCGAGCCGGCGTTCCGTGAATACAAGTCCTGTGCCTGGTATGTGCAGCTGCTGGAAGCCGAGGGCTTCACCGTCGAGCGCGGCAGCGGCGGCATGCCCACGGCCTTCTGCGCCACCTTCACCCAGGGTCAGGGCCCGCTGCTGGCCACCTACGGCGAGTACGATGCGGTGCCCGGCAACTGCCAGGCGGCCACCACCCGCAAGCAGCCGCGCGATGGGTTGTCGCGCTTTGCGCCGGGGCACACCGACCCGCATTCGGCCCTGGGCATCAGCGCCCTCGGCGGGGCCCTGGCGGCCAAGGCGACCATGGTGGAATTCGGCCTGCAGGGCAGCATCAGGTTCTTCGGCGAGCCGGCGGAAAAACTCCGCGCCTCCAAGCCGGTCCACGCCGCCAAGGGCTACTACGACGACCTCGACGCGGCCATCAGCTTCCACCCCACCTACATGCTGCCGCTGAACAACACCACCACCTGGGACACGCACTGCGGCATTGCCTACGCCTACATCTACAGCTTCACCTGCGAGGACCCGCAGAACTGGATCGCCGCCGATCGTTACAGCCCGATTCCGCAGAACCACCTGGCGGCCCGAGCGCCGGGGGCCAACGACGCCCTGGTGCATTTCTACACCCTCAACGAAAGCCTGCGTCGCTCGACCCTGCCGTTCACCGGCCTGTGGAGCTACAACGAGGCGATTCTCACCGCCGGCCAGGCCACCGCCGACAACCTGCCGCCGCACCTGTCACAGATCCAGTACCTGCTGCGTTGCGACTCCATCGAGCAGGCCGAAACCATCTCCCAGGTCATGGACAACAACGCTGCGGCGGCGGCCATGGCCACCGGTTGTCGCTGGAAAAAGACCTGGGTCTGCAAGTCCCGGGGCGGCCTGCCCAACCACGTCATGGCCCAGGCCACCTACGACAACCTGGCGGCAGTAGGGGCCCCGCAGTGGGACGAAGAAGCGCGGGAAATCGCACGCGAGATCCAGCGCAACCTCGGCCTTGAAGCCATGGACAAGCCCTTCCTGCCGGCCACCGAAGAACTGATCGAGCCCCAGGAATGCGAACGCCAGATGCGCCTGCAAATGCCGGCCTGGCAGAACTACCTGACCTCCGACGACTACCCGGAATACACCTGGCACTGCCCGACCGTGCGCCTGCTGGTGGCCCGGCCGATGCTCAGCGCGCCGCCGGGCACGGTCTATCCGGACTGGGTGTCCAACGCTTTGGGCGGCATTCGCCAGACCATCGACCCGATGATCGAGGTCGCCGCCAAGACCATCGCCGCGACCCTGGTGGACCTGCTGACCGACGAGGCGTTGCTCAGCGCGGCCAAGGCCGAGTTTGTCGAGCGCACCGGCGGCGGCATCGGCGGCAGCCGCTGGCAGGCGCCGCTTCTGCCCGAGGACTTCAAGGTGCCCCATGATTTCCGTTGGCCGGAGTACATCAGCACCGCCCGGGGCGAAGAGTGGTGGATTCCGGCGCGGGCCGACGAGTAGGGGCAGCCGCTATCAGGCCCTTGCCTGAGGTCGCTCCAAGGCACTTGGGCGAGGGGCGTTATGCCCGTTCGCTCAGGTGTTTATGCACAACGGATGGGTTGCCAGGGCCGGAAACTGTCGAATTTGTGGAGCCGTTCTCATCTTTATGCAACTGGCTGTTTTTTCGGGATTTTATTTTGTGAACAAAAAATGACCAGTCCGAGAAAGTCCTCCAGCGCCATGCAATCCAAGGCTTTGCCAGAATTCCATCAACAGACTTATCCACAGGTCGCGACAGCCTGTCGCACGGCTCCACAGCCTGCTCATCGAACCTGCGACGCAGGCTCAGCCGAGCAGGCTGTGGTCATGCTGCCGGTGGGTGGCCAGGCTGCGACCTACTCGGCCTTTGTGGTCGGGATGGACAGTTCATGACGAAACAGGTTGTTGGGGTCGATGGCGGCTTTCAAGTTGGACAGTCTGTTGATGAGTTCGCTATTCCAGCCGTAGTACAAGTTCAACCAGTCGGGGTCTACCGCGCCGGTGGCGGTGTACTTCATGTCCACATCGGGGTAGTTGATGTAGCAGCCATCGTAGGCAGGGCGCTTTGGCTTGCCGCCGTGCACGGCGGTGAAGATGTTGCGAATCCAGGCGATTTGCACCGCGTCGTCGGCAGCGTGGGTCCAGTACGTTTGGTACTGGGCTTTGAGCAGTGAGCTTCTTTGCGGAACCGCGGTGGTGCCCATGCCCTTTTTATTGATCGCCCCGCCGTAGGAGTCAATCTGTACCAGTGACTGGCTGAAGCGTTTGTCTGGCGTAGCTTCGGTCAAGTGCGTCAGCAAGGCGTTGCAGGCCTGATCGGAGAATTGTTCGACCTGATAGTCAGACTTGTATTTGCCCCGCTGATTGTTGCCCGAGCCGTTGATCATTTGAGTGACGTACAGCCAATCCATTGCCGTGTGTTCAGCCACCGCCCCTTTGAATTTCCTGCCGGCAAGCGGGTGCCTGAGCGGGGCAATGTTGGGGGCGATGAAGCCGTCATGCAGGGTTGGCGTGATGCCCGCCGCGGCATTCATCTTGCTGATGAAGTCGTTGAGCGGGATATCGTTGGCGCCGCCGACCCGGCCATTAGGGCCGGTGTACTGGATCGCCAGCACCACATGGTCGGAGGTATCCACATGGTTGAGTTTCAGCAGGGTGAACAAGCCGCCGTTGCCTACGCCTTCCACCAGGCTGGTCGCGTTGGCGTCGTTATCCGAGAACCATTGCCAATAGGCTCGCAGGAAGTTCGAGAAGTTGGGAATCAGTTCTTTCCACGGGTAGGCCAGGGGAATCCAGTAGGCTTGTTGCGGGGCTTGGGGGAGTTGGTCGAAGTAGTAGCCGATGATGATGCCGAAGTTGCCACCGCCGGCCCCGCAACAGGCGGTGAACAATGCCTTGTCGTTGTTCGAGGGGCTGTCCGCGCGAACATGCCGGAACTCCAGTTGCTGTGAGTTTTCCACAGGCACAAGCATGTCGACGCCGGTGACCCAGTCCACGGTCAAGCCCTGAAGGCGCGATAACAAACCGTAACCGCCGCCGCTGATGTGCCCGCCCAAACCGACCGAATAACACGAGCCGCCAGGAAGGGTGCGCCCGGCCTGCTTGTACAGCGACAGGTAACCGTCCCAGTTCTGATTGCCGGTCAATGCCATGAAACGATACTTCTTGTTCTGGCTATCCCAGGGAGAAGTGATGGTTTGGCTCTCGTCGTACTTCAGGCCTTTCATTTCACCGATGTCGATAATCGCCAGGTTTTGTGTCTCGCCGCTCAACTTGTTGGAAACAAAACCCTCGTAGCAGTGGCCGCCACTGCGCACCGTAATGCGATAGCCATCATGCAGTGCTGTATTGGCTGCCGTCAGAACTTCATCAGGTGTTGTACACACATAAATTCGGTTCGCGCCCTGTTCGATACTGGGTGGCCAACGCAAGTTGAAACCCTTTTGCAGGGTTTCGTAGGTGTGTGCCTGAGGGTCGATGATGTTCATGGTTAACTCCCTGTCAGTGATGGTGAACTTGGTGACTTCCTGTCGAAACATGACCGCTTGAGTTGCGCCAGAGCTGTGGCTTGAGTGCGGCATATGCCCTGCACGCCTTAGAGACTAGTAGGCGTCATGAGCTTGGTTTTTTTCTTTTGTGAAGTTGCGGACATCCCCCGGCTTGATCGGCGACTTTCAATGGGTTGTGGGTTTCCCATGGGGTGTCCGATGTCCGTTTTTCAAGGTCACTGGCCGCAGGGGCCTGCACGACGAACTTCGGCTAGAGCCGGTGCAGCGGCAGGTTACGGGCGTTCTGCCAGCAGGAGCAGATTGCGGGGGGTCAAGGGGGCCTTGCAGAAGGTTCCGAGGCGCACGGCATAGCCCTGCTCTTGCAGGAACAGTCCGCGATCCAGGGCCAGCCACAATTCCAGCGGGCGGCGGAACAGGCCGCGCAGCAGTTCCAGGTTGCGCACCTGGGCCAGGCGCTGCCAGCCGGCGGCTTCGAGCGCGGCCCAATCCTGGCAATCAACTGTGGATAAGTCCTTGAGGGCGGCCAGGTCGCGGCAGTAGTCGGCGAAGGGTTTGTCCAGCCAGTGGCTGGGCAGCGAAGGTGTCGGCAGGTATTCGTCGAGGCCCCGCACTTGCCGTTGCAGCAGATCGAAGGCCAGGCGCCGGGCCATGGAGGTGTCGCGCTGACGCCGGACCCGGGCGCCGGCGGTGACGGTTTCGCTCATGGGCAGGGCCAGGTCCTCCAGGGACAGTTCCAGGCGCGAGGCCTGGGCCGCTGTGGATAAGCCCCGGTAGTGGCTGGCGCGGGTGCGGTTGTAGCAGCACGGGGCAATGGCCAGCTGTGGACAACCCTGCTGGCTGGCCAGCTGGATCAAGCGCACATGCAGATCGCCGCACGCATGCAGGGCCACCGGACTGTGCTCGGCGCAGAGGTGCTGGGCTGTGTCATCGGCCAGCACGTCCTGTTGCACATGGCGGGCGGGCAAACCGTGGTGCCGGCTCAGTTGCTCGCCACTGTCGATCAGCGCCGGGTCGTATTCCAGGCAGGTCAGTTGCTGCCCGGGTTGCAGCAGGCGCCTGCCGAGGTGGCCCTTGCCGGAGCACCAGTCGAGCCAGTGAGTCGGTGTGCGGTCGAATTGCAGGCAGGCGGCGAAGGCTTCGATCTGCTGCCACTTGCGCCCGGGCACGTCGACATTGAGGCGTGGGTGAGGCGCGGGCAGTGCCTTTATGGGGAGTTCGCCCAGCGCGCCGAGCGCTCGGGCCTGCTCCGCCAGTGGGGCAAAGGGCGCCGGTGCCTGGAGTTGCTGCGGCTGGTTGTGGGCGGCTTCGGCGTCTTCCAGGGAGCGTTGGCGTAGCCACTGGGCCAGTTCGGGATGAGCGGTTTCCCACGGCAGTTGCAGATGGTGGAACGGGCGCGGGCGCCAGAGCGCCTGGTGTTCAAGCAGGAAGCCGTCCAGGGCCTGGAAGCGATCGAGCAGCGCGTGGCCTTGGAGGATCGAGGGCATGGGCGGTGGGTCCGGGCAGGCCCGCTCCCGGGTGGGAGCGGGGGAAGGTCAGCGTCCCTGGCAGGCGTCGACTCGCAGCCAGCGTTCCAGCAGCTTGAAGCCGCGTACCAGGACGTAGGCCATCACCAGGTAGAACAGCCCGGCGGCGAAGAAGATCTCCACCGGCAGGTAGGTGCGGGCAATGATGGTGCGTGCCATGCCGGTCAGTTCCAGCAGGGTTACGGTGCTGGCCAGGGCACTGGCCTTGAGCATCAGGATCACTTCGTTGCTGTAGGCCGGTAGGCCGATGCGCGCAGCGCGCGGCAGGATGATGTAGAACAGCGTCTTGGGTCGGGACATGCCCAGGGCCCGCGCGGCCTCGATTTCACCCGGCGGGATGGCCTGGATCGCACCGCGCAGGATCTCGGCGATGTAGGCCGCGGTGTGCAGGGTCATGGTCACGGTGGCGCACCAGAACGGATCGCGCAGATAAGGCCACAGTGCGCTTTCACGTACCGCATCGAACTGCGCCAGCCCGTAGTACACCAGGAACAGCTGCACCAGCAGCGGTGTGCCGCGGAAGAAGAAAATGTAGGCGTAGGGCAGGGCGCGCACGTACCACAGCCGTGATGAGCGGGCGATGCCCAGGGGGATCGCCAGCAGCAGGCCGGCGATGACCGCGATGGCCACCAGCTCCATGGTCAGGGTTGCACCCTGAGCCAGCTTTGGCAGCCATTTGATGATCACTTCCCAGTTCATTGGGCGCTCCTTGCGAAGCCGCGAGCGGCGCGTTTTTCCAGGAAGTGCATGCCGGTCATGGCCAGCACGGTCAGGCCCAGGTACATGAAGGCGGCGACCATATAGAAGGTGAACGGCTGCTTGGAAACGGTCACGGCAATCTGCGAGTGACGCATGATTTCTTCCAGGCCGATCACCGACACCAGGGCGGTGTCCTTCATCAGGATCATGAACAGGTTGCCCAGGCCCGGCAGGGCGATGCGCCACATCTGCGGCATGATCAGCCGGGTGAAGATCCGCCATTTCGACAGGCCCAGGGCCATGCCGGCCTCGCGGTGGCCCTTGGGAATGGCCAGGATCGCGCCGCGGAACACTTCAGTGGCGTAGGCGCCGAAGCACAGGCCAAGGGCGATCACCCCGGCGGCGAAGGCATTGAGTTCAAGGTCGGGGTTGCCGAAGAACTCGCCCAGGGCACGCATCAGGTTGACCGTACCGAAGTAGATGAGCAGGACCCAGAGCAGCTCGGGAACGCCGCGCACCAGGGTCGAATAAGCGCCGCCAAGCCATTGCAACGGCTTGTACGGAGAAGTCTTGGCCAAGGCGCCGAGCAGACCGAGCACCAGTCCCAGGCATAACGCCGAGAGGGCCAGCTTGACGGTCATCAGCGCACCGGCGGCGAGCGCCGGGCCGAATCCGTAGAGATCGATATTCATGGGGTCTGGATGGCTTTGCTAAGGACCGGCGCCCAGGGGGCAGGCGCCGGTCAGGCAAGTCAGTATCAATAGATGCTGAACGGGAAGTACTTGTCGTTGATCTTCTTGTAAGTGCCGTCGGCCACGATTTCTTTCAGGGCGGCGTTCAGCTTCTCGCGCAGTGGATCTTTCTTGCGCACGGCAATCCCGATCTTGTCGCTTTCTTCAACCGGGTCGCCCTTGAACTCGTAAGGCTTGCCGGCTTCGCTTTTCAGCCACTCGTAGTTGACGTACTTGTCGGCCAGGATCGCGTCCAGGCGGCCGGACGTCAGGTCCAGGTAGGCGTTTTCCTGGGTGTCGTAGAGCTTGATGGTGATGTCGTCACCCAGGTTGTCTTCCAGCCAGGTACCGGCCAGGGTCGCCCGTTGCGCGCCGATGATCTTGCCCTTGAGCGAGGCCTTGTCGGTCTTGAAGTCGGTCTTGGCCTTGGGCGCGATGAACTGCAGCTTGTTGGAGTAGTACGGGTCGGTGAAGTCCACCGCCTGCTTGCGCTCGTCGGTGATCGACAGCGAGGAGATCAGGAAGTCGAACTTCTTCGCGTTCAGGGCCGGAATGATGCCGTCCCAGTCGGAAGTGACCACGGTGCATTCGACTTTCATCTTGGCGCACAGGGCGTCGCCGATGTCCTTGTCGAAGCCGACCACTTGGCCGCTGGCATCCTTGTTGTTGAACGGTGGGTAGGCGGCCTCGATGCCCATTTTCAGGGTCTCGGCGGCAGCGCTGGCGCTGAAAGCCAGAGTGACGGCAGCGGCCAGGAGGATCTTCTTATAGCTCTGCATGCGTGTAGCTCCGTTAGCGGTTGCTGGACATGAATTGTTTGCAGCGTGCCGAAAGCGGGTTCTCGAAGACCTGCTGTGGCGATCCCTGCTCTTCGATCAGGCCCTGGTGAAGGAATACCACTTCACTGGAGACCTGGCGGGCAAAGCTCATTTCATGGGTGACCAGCAGCATGGTACGGCCTTCGTCGGCCAGGGCGCGGATCACGTTGAGGACTTCCTGGACCATTTCCGGGTCCAGGGCCGAGGTCGGCTCGTCGAACAGGATGACTTTGGGTTGCATCGCCAGGGTGCGGGCGATGGCGGCGCGTTGCTGCTGGCCGCCGGACAGCTGGGCCGGGTAGGCGTGGCGCTTGTCGGCGATACCGACCTTGGCCAGCAGCGCTTCGGCCACTTCGATGGCCTCGGCCTTGCTCTGGCCCAGCACCCGGCGCGGTGCCTCGATGATGTTGTCGAGCACGCTCATGTGCGGCCAGAGATTGAAATTCTGGAAGACGAACCCGATTTCGCTGCGCAGGCGGTTGATCTGCTTGCCGTCGGCGGCCACCAGCTCGCCGTTTTTCGCGGCCTTGAGCTTGAGCTCTTCGCCGGCCACCAGGATCTGGCCCTGGTGCGGGTTTTCCAGCAGGTTGATGCAACGCAGGAAAGTGGACTTGCCGGAGCCGGAGGAACCCAGGATCGATATCACGTCACCGTCGCGTGCGGTCAGCGAGATACCTTTGAGTACCTCCTGAGTGCCGTAGCGTTTGTGCAAGTTGCGGATTTCAAGCGCGGGCGTGGCCTCAGCCATGTGCGGTCCTCATAGAGTTCATTGTGCTCCTGCTGTTGGCGGCCTTCCTGGCGAGGCGCCAAGCTAGCATAGGGTTCGAATCGCAGCCAACAGCGCTACCGGAGGTAAATAGAGGGTATGTGGCAGGTTGTCGCATCAGCACAGAAGACTGTCGCCCCATCAACAACCGAACGCCCGTTTGAACCCTGAATTCGCCTGAAATCCGGTAGGTGTCGCGTAAAAAAAGGCGCGATGGTGCCAGCTTTGGCCGGGTGTTGGAAGGGTTAACGGGCCAAAGGTCATGGATCTGCTTCCTAATTGTGCATCACGCACTTTGGGGGTGTGTTTCTGGTGCGCTGTTTCGTCCTACAAAGTGAGTCGCCCGGTAACGAAGTGGCGAAATACCATTGTTCTCAATGACTTGGGATTTCCATCGGTCGGCTCGCCAACCCCTGTTGTCCGGGACTCTGTAACATTTTGGCACAATTCTTGCGTGCGAAATAAAGAACGCCCTGTTGAATTCTTTTTACGAGAACGAATGCAGACCGGGTGGAGTGACTCTTTTTTCGTTGCAAAGGTGCTTTTCATGAGCGGTACGCAACTCTCCAATGACCTCGAACAGGGGCTCAAACCACGGCATGTGACCATGCTGTCGATCGCCGGCGTTATCGGCGCGGGTCTCTTCGTCGGCTCCGGCCACGCCATTGCCGAGGCCGGTCCGGCCGTGCTGCTGGCTTACGCCGCCGCCGGCACCCTGGTGGTGCTGGTGATGCGCATGCTGGCGGAAATGGCCGTCGCCTCGCCGGACACCGGGTCGTTCTCGACCTACGCCGATCGCGCCATTGGCCATTGGGCCGGTTTCACCATCGGTTGGCTGTACTGGTGGTTCTGGGTGCTGGTGATCCCGCTGGAAGCCAACGCCGCTGCAACCATCCTGCATGCCTGGTTCCCCAACGTGGCGATCTGGGTCTTTACCCTGGTGATCACCCTGCTGCTGACCGCCACCAACCTGTTCAGCGTGAAGAACTACGGTGAATTCGAGTTCTGGTTCGCCCTGATCAAGGTGGTGGCCATCATCGGTTTCGTGATCCTCGGCCTCGCTGCCATCTGTGGCTTGCTGCCCAACAGCCAGGTCAGCGGCGTCTCGCACCTGGTGGACACCCAGGGCTTCATGCCCAATGGCATGGGCGCGGTGTTGGCCGCCATGCTGACCACCATGTTCTCCTTCATGGGTACCGAGATCGTCACCATCGCTGCGGCGGAATCCCACAACCCGGGCAAACAGATTTCCAAAGCCACCAATTCGGTGATCTGGCGGATTGGTCTGTTCTATCTGGTGTCGATCTTCATCGTCGTGGCCCTGGTGCCGTGGAACGACCCAAGCCTGGCCCAGGTCGGTTCCTACCAGACCGTGCTCGATCGCATGGGCATTCCCAACGCCAAGCTGATCGTCGATCTGGTGGTGCTGGTGGCGGTGACCAGTTGCCTGAACTCGGCGCTCTACACCGCCTCGCGCATGCTCTTCTCCCTGGGCAAGCGGGGCGATGCTCCAGCGGTCGCCAAGCGCACCAATGCCAGCGGCACGCCATATTGGGCGGTGATCCTGTCCACCGCTGCGGCTTTCCTTGCGGTGTTCGCCAACTATGTAGCGCCGGCTGCGGTGTTCGAGTTCCTCCTGGCCAGTTCCGGCGCCATCGCCTTGCTGGTGTACCTGGTGATTGCCGTATCGCAACTGCGCATGCGCCAGAAACGCATGGCCGCCGGCGAGAAGATCGCCTTCCGCATGTGGCTGTTCCCCGGCCTGACCTACGCGGTGATCGTGTTCATCGTCGCGATCCTGGGCATCATGCTGTTCCAGGAAGAGCATCGGGTGGAGATCCTCGCCACTGGCCTGCTCAGTGTCATCGTCATCGCTGCGGGCCTGTTGGTGGCCCGTCGGCGCAAGGCCGAGCGCAGTGGGGCTCTGGCGCTGAACTGACGGTTTGATTCACTGCTTGTGGAAAAAGGCTGCGCTCAGAGATGACCGCGGCCTTTTTCATGTCCGGATGCAAGGTGGCACGTCTGCTTGTGGCGGGCTGATGCTCAGTCGCGGTCTGGCGTCGGGGCGCTTTACGCTCGCAGGTCGCCTGCTGATAATCCACCGCTCGGTCAGCTTGGGATGCAGCGATGAAGGGCTTGGACATGGATTTTGCCGAGTGGGAAAAGCTCGACCTTGAATGGCATCAGGGGTTTGCTTTCGTGGAGGGGGCGCTGTTGGTGGAGGAGCGGGCCCGGGATGTGTACCTCATGCTGCAGCGTGAGGGGCGGACGCCGGCTGAGCAGGCTTCTCAGGCCGCGGCCGAGCAATACCCGGTTTCCCCGCTGGTAGAGGGCGAACCGCTCTGGCGCCATCGTGTTCATCGGCACCTGCTGCGTGATGCCCGGGCCGATTACTATGCCTTGCCCCGTTACTTCGAACGTTACGGCTACCACCCGTTGCAGGCGTTGCCGATGCGTGTGTGTCGCGGGTTGCGAAGCCTGGGCCATGACCATTGGAGCGATCACCAGCGGGCCTACTTCTGTCACGACTATGGGCTGGCGCTGATCGAGGACGCACACCCCGAGCGTCTGGCGCTGCTGCACCCGGTGCCGGAGGATTGGCCTTCATCTGCGGTGCTGTTCAGTGACGGCGCCAAGGTCTTCCTGGGCGCACGGGCGATCGCCAGCGCCGAGGACCGGGTGCGTGGCACCAACCATCCGGCTTATCAGGTGATCAATGATCAGGTCTGCCGGGGCGGCGTGCCGCTGCACCAGAAGGACGGTTCGCCGTTGCCGATTGCCAATCCGGACGGTTTTCACATGCTGGCCCGGCGCTGGGGCACCGACGGGCATTCGGTGATCGTCCAGGCGCAGCAGGGCTCCAGCATTGCCTACGAGTATTTCTACCGCATCGACAAGGCCGATCTGGCGACGTTTTGTGTGCTCAATGAGCGCTACGCCAAGGACGCCCAACGGGCCTACTTCCTGACCGGGAAAACCCTGCGTTATGTCGGCGACTTTCGCTTGCTGAACCGCGTTGAGTCGGTGTTCGATGCTGCGGGGCGAGTCTTGAGTCGCAGTGAAACACCGGACCCGTACGTGGCCGTGGACGACCAGTTTGTCTACTGCAATGGCAACCGCTTGCGCGGGGCCCATGCTCCGAGTTTTCGCCACCTGGGGTTTCATTACTACGCCGACGAGCAGCGTGCCTATCTGTTCAACAAGCCGCTGGACGTGGATGTGCAGAGTTTTGTGGTGGCCCGGCTGGAGCGCGGTGAGTACAACCATTCACCGGTACTGGTGGGCGACAAGCACGGCCCTCTCGGTTCGGCTGGGGTGATTGATGACGGGATGCTGCAGGAGTGGGCCGGGTTCTTCGAGGCTCACCCGCAGTTGCAGGGCTACTGGTGGCACCGTTTGCAAAAGCCCTGTGAGCCAGCGGCGACAATGCCCGTCCTGCGCTCCATCGGCTTGGGGTTTGAGCTGGGGCACCAGGTGCACTTTCATGGTCGCGCTATCAATGGTCTGGATGCCGGCAGTTTCAAGCTGCTGGACACACACCTGTGCGGTGATGCCAACGGCTTGTACCTGATCCCCTTTCATCGTGCCGAGACCCAGGTGCCGGAGCGATTTTCTTCAGCCTCCGTCGACCAGTACCGTGCCCTGGGTGGGCCCTACCTGACCGATGGCCAGACGGTTTTTTGCCACAGGGTCTTTTATCAGGCGCCTGAGCCGCTGGGTAAGGCGGATCTGGCCAGCTTCGAGTCTTGTGGGCATGGCTGGGCCAGGGATAAGGGCGCGGTGTACTACTACAGCGAAAGAAAACGGAACCTCGACCCGGTCCACACGCGCTTCATGGGCAGCTACGCCTTCAGCACGACGCAGATGTTTTCTGCCGGCAAGGCGCTGGAGGTGGAGTTCAGCCCGGAAGAAGTGAGGGTTCCCCATCCGGATTTCTTGCAGCTGGGCACGCGCAAGCTGTTCTGTGGCCGGCGCCCGGTGAGTGCCAAGCGCATCGACCTGGCCAGCCTGGAGTTTCTCGCGGACCGCTATGCACGGGACAAACAGCGTTTTTACCATTACGACGGCTACGCGACGCTCAGCGAAATCAGTGCCGAGCAGTATTGCCAGGCAACGACGAAGGACCTGGCCGGGGACCCTGAACATTTGGCTGTTTGAACGGTAAAAAGGCTGCTGTCAGCATTGACGGCGGATTTTTTTATCGGATCTGTGACTTGTTACATGGCGTTTCATGGACAGCCCGCTGGCGAAATAGTAGCCTGCGCGCTCTTCGATAAGAGCTCTTGCGTGCCAGCGTGAGAGGAGCTAGGGAATAGCGCTGTATTGCAAGGGATTGAATGCTTGTCGGGGCTCTGAATCCGCCTTTCGTCTCTCTCCCTTGATCCATTTGCGTCGGCCCATGCTCCTGATTGTCCGCACTTGCCCCTGGCATGGCTGACGGTCCCGGCTCGAAGAACGAGCATTCAGGGTTCAATGGTGATCGCCCGGCCATTGCTCTCTTAAAGAAAGGGCGGCAAGGAGACGCGCATGGCGTTCACTAAAATCATCTTCAAAAACCCGAACACCGGAGCCATCAAGGAAGCGCCAGTTGGTTTCTCCTGGACCGTGTTCTTCTTCGGCTTCATCCCGGCACTGTTCCGCGCCGACTGGAAATGGGCCGCCATCATGTTCCTGCTGGCCATGTTCACTTTCGGCCTGAGCAACCTGGTGTTCATGTTCATCTACAACAAGCTGTATGTACGCGACCTGATCGGCTCGGGCTTCAAGGCCCAGTCCATCGCCAGCGGCGACCTGAACTTCGCCAGCTCGCGCATCGGCATGGAAATCCCTCGGCTGGAAGCGGCCTGAGCATCACGCCAGGCTGTTTAGCTGAAACGGAAAAGGGCGCATTCATTGCTGAATGCGCCCTTTTTCATGCCCGAATGAAACTCAGCCTTCGGCGCTGAACAGTGCCTGGGATGCGGCCAGGTAGTCGGCCTGGAAGGCCTCGGACTCGATCCAGGCCAGGGCCGTGGCCTCGTCGGCCTCGGTGGACCAGTTACGGTATTCGATCAGGGCCGCCAGGATGAAATCCGTGGCGCCCTGTTCGCCCTCCTGCTCGTAGACCAGCTCCAGCAGCGGGTCCGAGAGGAACACCGTGCACAGCGCTTGCTGGCTGGTTTTCTCAGCGTCACGCATTTTCACGAACAGCTCGGTCAGGTCTACCGATTCGAAGTCGATGCGGCTGTCGTTGGGGTCCAGTTCCAGCTCCGAGGTGGGGGCTGTGCGCTTGGCGCGGTTTTGCTTGGCCTTGGCCTTTGCCCGGGCGGCACGTTTGTGTTGTTTGTCGATCGATGCCATGGGCGTCTTACCTTGTTGCACAAAAGGGTGGCGCTCGCGGATACCAGGCGAGCGGCCAGTCAGGCGGGAGAGGATGCCAGTAAATCTCCGCGCTGGCACCCGCCATGGTCTCTTGGCGGGCACCGCCGATCCTGTATGAGCCGCGGGCTATTGCAGCGGTGCGCCTTTGCCGAAGGTTTTTTGCAGTCTTTTCCCACTGCTTGGGAATCTGATTTCATTTGCCGGGAAACTCCATGCACCATGGCTGCAAGAGGCCGCTATGCACTACCACACGCCCACTGACCGTCTGCTGCAAATACTCGTGGCCCTGGGGCAATCCCCGGAGGCCATGTCCGCCAAGGAGCTGTCGCTGAACTTGCAGCAGCCCTTGAGCAGTACCTATCGCCATCTCAAGACCCTGTTGCGCTGGGGGCTGGCCCAGGACAATGGCCAGGGCCGCTACCTGCCCGGGCCTGCTTGCCTGCAACTGGCGAAGAAGTTCGACCGCGAAGGCCTGCTGGTGACCCTGGCCAAACCGGAGCTCAACCGCCTGGCCGAGCTCAGCCAGGAAAGCGTCGCGCTGATGGTGCCCAGCAACGGGCAGGCGATCTGTATTGAACTGGTGGACAGCCCGCAGCCCCTGCGCTGCTGCTACCAGAAGGGCCTGGCGCAGCCGCTGCTGCTGGGCGCCTCGGCCAAGGTGTTGCTGGCCTACATGGAGCCTGAGCTGTGCTTGTCGATCCTGCGCCAGCGCGGCGTCGAGGAAGCGGATGTGGCCACGTACCTGGAAAGCTACGCGACGATTCGCGCAGCCGGGCATGCCGTGAGCCTGAGCGAGATCGACCACGGCATCTGGGGTGTCAGCGCGCCCTTGCTCGATAGCCGTGACCGCCTGCAAGGCGCCATCAGCCTCATGGCCCCGGCGTTCCGCGCCGAACAGCGCAGTGAGCGGCTGATTCGCTGGACCCGCGAAGCCGCTCAGCGTCTGAGTGCCCGACTGGATTGAATTGACTGGAGCAAGACCATGATCACTACCGCCCCCATGCACCTCTGGCAGGGTCGTATCGACCTGGCCGAAGGCCTGGCCGCCCGGCGCTGGCACCAGTGGGTACAACCCTGGTGTGAACAGCAGCCGGCGGGTGTTGCCTTGCTCGGGCTGGCCTGTGACGAAGGGGTCAAGCGCAACCAGGGGCGTACCGGTGCCAGCCAGGGCCCGGCGGCCTTGCGCGCGGCCCTGGCCAACCTGGCCTGGCACGGCCAAGGCCCGCTGTATGACGCGGGGGACGTGGCCTGTAACGGCCACCATCTGGAAAGCGCCCAGCAGCTCTACGCCAATCGCCTCGGCCAGTTGCTCGAACAGGGGCACTTGGCCCTGGGCCTGGGTGGTGGTCATGAAATCGCCTTTGCCAGCTTCAGTGGCCTGGCCGATTACCTGCGCCGCCAACAGCCCTGTCCGCGGATCGGCATCCTCAATTTCGATGCTCACTTCGACCTGCGTCATGCACCGCAAAGCAGTTCCGGCACGCCGTTCCGACAGATCGCCGAGTATTGCCGACAGGCCGGCATGCCCTTCGAGTATTGCTGCCTGGGGGTCAGCGAGTTGAGCAATACCCAGGCGCTGTTCGAGCAGGCCCGGGAGCTCAATGTGCGCTACCTGCTGGACCGGCAGATGCAGGGCTGGAACCTGCCGGCAATCGAGGCTTGCCTCGACGCTTTTCTCGACGGTATCGACGTGCTGTACATGACCATTTGCCTGGATGTGCTGCCAGCCAGCCAGGCTCCCGGCGTCAGTGCACCCTCGGCCCACGGAGTGGACGTGCAAGTGGTCGAGCACCTGGTACGCCGCGCTCGGGCCAGCGGCAAATTGCGCGTAGCCGACATTGCCGAACTCAATCCCGGGCTCGACCAGGACCAGCGCACCGCCCGCGTGGCCGCGCGCCTATTGGCCAGCCTGATTCACTGAGGGGCACGCCCCTCGCCGCGCAACACCACAATGACAAGAAGAGATGTTTGCCATGCCGACTTTTGAATTGGACGCGCTGACCACCCTGGCGCTGGCCCTGATCCTGCTGGGGGTGGGAGCCCAGCTGAAGAAACGCAGCCGCTGGCTGACCCAGCTCTGTGTCCCGGCGCCGGTGATCGGCGGTTTCGGCTTTGCCCTGATCGTCTGGCTGCTGCGCGACCAGCAACTGCTGGCGATCAAGCTCGACACCGCGATCCAGACGCCCCTGATGGTGGCGTTCTTCACCACCGTGGGCCTGGGGGGCAGCCTCGGCCTGCTGCGTCGTGGCGGCAAGATCCTGTTCGTCTACCTGGGGGCTTGCTGGTCCCTGGCGCTGCTGCAGAACCTGGTGGGTGTCGGTGCGGCCAAGGCGCTGGGCATCGATCCGCTGCTGGGCATCATGGCCGGTGCGGTGTCCCTGGAGGGCGGCTTTGGCGCGGCGGCGGCCTTTGGTCCCATCGCGGAAAACCTCGGGGCGGTGGGCGCCACCACGGCGGCCCTGGCTTCGGCCACCTTCGGCATGGTTGCCGGTGGCCTGCTGGGCAGCCCGCTGGCGCGCTGGCTGATTGAGCGCAACCGCCTGCAGATCCAGGCCGATCAGGTCAGCACTTTGCAGCACCTGGAAAGCGCCGCCCAGGGCTCGGTGGCGCCTCTGGATGCGCCGACCTTGCTGCGCCTGCTGACCTGCGTCCTGCTGATCATGGTGCTGGGCTTCTGGATCGGCAGCGCATTGAACGAACACCTGGGCATTGTGCTGCCGAGCTACGTGGGGGCGATGTTCGTGGCGATCATCCTGCGCAACCTCAATGACCGGGCGCGAATCATCGACATCCCCGACAGCGCAGTGAACACCCTGGGCGACGTATGCCTGGGGGTGTTCCTGACCATGGCCATGATGAGTCTGAAGTTCTGGGAGCTGGAACAGCTCGGCCTGCCGCTGCTGGTGATCCTGGTGGTGCAGGTGCTGGTGATGGTGCTGCTGTGTGTGTTCCTGCTGTTTCGCCTGTTCGGCGGCAACTACGACGCCGCGGTGCTGTGTGCCGGCTTCATGGGGCACGGCCTGGGCGCTACGCCCAATGCGGTGGCCAACATGGGCGCGATCTGTGATCACTACAAGGTCTTTTCCTTCAAGGCTTTTATCATCGTGCCGCTGTGCGGTGCGGTGTTGATCGACATCGTGGCGATCCCGCTGATCACCTGGTTCATCAACGCCTTTGCCTGATCAGCGCTCCAGCATCAGCTGTTGCCCGGGGCTGTTCGGGGCCAGGCTGGCGTGCTGCAGCCAGTGCAGCAGCAGCGGCCAGAGCCGGCTTTCGAAGCGGCTGTGGAAGAAGGCGAAATGGCCGATCTCGGCCTCGCCGATGTCCTCGGGGTGAAGGCGCAGATGTGTACGTGGGCTGTTGCTGAAGTAGCCCAGTAGCCGCTCGATGGCCGTCACGGTGCCAAAGGGGTCGTCGCTGACACTGATGGCGAGGATCGCTGCGCTGACCTGGGCGAAGGGCTGCCCACTACGCTTTGCGGCCAGCCTGCGGCCGCTGGGGCGGCCTTCGTAGCGTGGGTGCGGGGTGGCCCAGTCGCGGACCACCCCAGAAGGTGTGTCCTCCATCCAGCCCAGGCGCTTGCCGGGGAAGTAGCCGTAGAGGCCCGTCAGCAGGGGCATCAACACATGCCATTTGCCCAGCATGCGCCAGCGCAGCCGGGGCTCGTAGTCACGCCAGTAGGCGAATTGCGCGCCCATGGTGGCCACGCGACGGATCACCCCGGCGGAGGCGGCCAGGCCCACGGCGCAGCCGCCGAAGCTGTGGCCCACCACATCGATCGGCTGTCCGGGAAACTCGCGCTGGGCCCGTTGCAGCATGGCTTCGAAATCCAGTGCGCCCCAATCGGACCAGGACGCCTTGAACCCCTGGAGCGAGCCCCGACGCGACTCGCCGATGCCGCGATAGTCATAGGTCATCACGTCGAAGCCATTGGCGAACAGGTAGTCGGCGAAACGAAAGTAGTAGCGGCAGCGCACCGAGGTCGCGGCGTTGATGATCACCACCGGCCGTGCCGGATCGGCTAATGGGTGGCGCCAAGTGAAGCCGCCAAGGAGAACGCCATCCGCCGCCGGTTCGCTGAAGGTTGCGCTGGGGCCTGGATCTGCACCTGAATCTGGACCGGCAGCGGCGGGGCGGGTGGCAGGCAGTTCGGGGGAGGACAGCAGGGACATGGGCGGTTGTTCCTGGGCGGCTGGTGTGGAGTGGGCAAGCCACCTCGCTCAGCGACGAAGTTGTTGTGCGTTCATTAATACCCGGCCCATCCGGGGTGCGGCAACTGCCAGCGCGTCCGCTCGTTGGGGGATGCCTGGTTGCCGGCGACTTTACTCCCGCGCCGGCCCGTGGAAATAATCCGAGCCCCGGCCACGGCCGGGCCCCTGACCCCGATGGAGCGTTGAGCATGGAAGTGAAGCAGCAAATGACCCCGGAACAATGCCAGGGCATGGAAGATATCCGCCGGGAAATCGACACCCTGGATCGGACGGTAATCGCGCTGCTGGGTGCGCGTTTCAAGTACGTGCTGGCGGCGTCGAAGTTCAAGACCTCGGCGGCCACGGTGCGGGCCGAGGAGCGCTTCAAGGCGATGCTCGCCACCCGCCGCGAATGGGCCGAGGCCGAGGGCCTGAGCGCGGATGCCATCGAGAAGCTGTACAGCGATCTGGTGCAGCATTTTATTGCCGAGGAGATGAAGCATTGGCAGGCGGCGGTTTGAGTGACTGACTCTGGATCGAGGAAGGTGCAACGGCCCTTTTTATCGGGCCGTTGTAGCTCTATAACCACTCATTTCAGAAGCTTGCGCATGGTTTGAGGGCGTGTTCACAACAGATAAGTCGGGGCTTTTTCTTTCAAGGTCAGCCATTGCCATTGTGTGAACGTTTCCCAGTTAGCGGTACCGCCGATACTGGAACCATTGCCGGAAATGCCAACGCCCCCCAGTGGGTTGATCGCTTCCTCATTGACCGTCTGATCGTTGATGTGAAGCAGTCCGACCTGCAGTTGTTCTCCGAGCTTTAAGGCTCTTCCTACGTTGTTGGACAAAATTGCCGCCGACAAACCGTACTCGGTATTGTTGGCCATCTGTATGGCCTCTTCATCTGTGTCGAAGGGCACCACTATTGCGATAGGGCCAAAAACTTCTTCGTGAAATATTGGGTTCTCTGCGGTTACGCCAGTCAGCACCGTTGGCTGGAAAAATAACCCATCATATTGGCCTCCGGTTTCAACTCGCGCTCCCGCCTGTTGAGCAGCCTGTATCAGTTTATGAACTCGATCACGTTGCTCTGCGTTGATCAGGGGGCCAAGCGCAACATTTTCTTTGGCTGGGTCGCCAACTGTCAGAGTTTTTGCCTTTGCCACCAATTTCGTGAGGAACTTGTCGTAAATTTTGCGCTGTACCAGTACACGTCCGGAGGACATGCAGATTTGTCCCTGATGCAAATAGCAACCCCAGGCCGTGTTGGAGATGGCTTGGTCGAGGTCGGCGTCATCAAGAATGATCAGTGAGTTCTTACCTCCTAACTCCAACGAAACTTTTTTCAGATGACGGCTGGCGGCTTCTCCAATCTGGCGGCCTGCGTTTGTGGAACCGGTAAATTGGATCATTGCAATATGAGGATCGGATGTCAGGGCTGCCCCGATATCCTTCCCACCCGGTAGCACATGCAGTAGCCCCGCTGGCAGGCCTGCAGATTCGAACAGCCGCGCAAGTACAAAACCGCCGCTTATAGTGGTGCGGGGATCTGGCTTAAGGACCACGGCATTGCCCGTCGCCAGGGCAGGAGCCACTGCGCGCATGCCCAGGTATAGAGGGAAGTTGAATGGGGAGATTACTCCTACCACGCCCATTGGCCTGCGTCGGGCGATGCTTAAGCGCCCTGGGGTTGAAGGAAGCACTTGGCCTTGCTGGCTAGAGGGCAGGCTGGAACTTTCGCGTAAGGCTTTAAGAGTGAGCGACATTTCGTAGTTGGCCTTGGTTCGAGTTGATCCAGTTTCACGAACAAGCCAGTCAACAATCTCGTCGAAATGCATCTCGGCCAATTGTGCGGCCTTGCGAAATACCGCTGCGCGTTCGTCGTAGTGTTGCTCGTACCAGTTTTTCTGAGCTTCACGTGCGTTCTGGCTGGCGCGGGACACTTGACCAATATCAGCATTGCCCACGCGCCCAAGCTCCGATCCAGTAGAGGGCTCAGTAACGGCTGTAGGAGGTTTCATGCCTGGTTGCCAGTGGCCGGTGAACAGGCGCTCGTGCCAGAGCTCGATAGGTAAAAGCAAGGGAATAGTAGACATAGTGGATTCCTTTTCTCGTGTGCTATTTGGGGAGAAGCGATTACTTCAAGAAATACCGCTGTGCTGTGAAAAAATACGTGATGGAAAATAGTTATTTATCAAAGCTTTTTAGGCGCCTGCAGGCTTCCTCAATGATCGGAAGCGGATGTGCATAACAGATTCGAAACCAACCTGGAGTTGCACAATCGAATAATTGTCCTGGTGAAATATTGATCTTTAGCTCCTGAAATATTCTTTTCCAAAGATGGTTTTCTGACTCGAATGTAGATTCCGTCAGAAAAGAGCTGAAGTCAGCGAGGATAAAAATACCGCCTTGAGCTGGTAATGTCTTCACTCCTAGCTCATTAAGGGTTTTTTCTATTTTCTTATAAGCTTCGTGTAGTTGTATTTTGCTGTTTTCTATGATTTTTGGTAATTCTAGTGCTTGTAAGAATTCTGTCAGGAGCGCTTGAGTATGTGTCGATACGGCAGAGTAATAAGCCAGTGCTTGCATCCCTTTAAGTAGTTCGGAGTTAAAGGAAATGGCGAATCCGGTGCGAAATCCGGAGAGGGCAAAGTCTTTCGCGAAACTGCTGGTCACGTGAACTCGATGCAAGTAATCGTCAGGAACCAAACTTAATAGGCTGGTCCATTGTGTGTCCGGATCGTGGATTGTCTGTGCGTAAATTTCATCGGAAATAATATCTAGATCATGCGTCATGCAGAAATCTATAAGGGTCTTCAGTGCTGCGGCGCTGTATACCGTTCCTATTGGGTTGTTGGGTGATGACAGAAGGACCGCGCGAACGGTTTTTCCATTTCTCTTTTGTGCTGAAAGTGCAGATTCAAATGCGTTGCGGCTTAGGTTTTCAGAGCAATGTACTCCGACAGCAGTCAGCTCGGCTCGAGCACTGATATCATCGATAAATCCGGAGTAATAAGGTGCAGGGATCAGTATTACGTCACCTGGGTCTCCGAGCATTGTTGCGAGCATTTCCAATGCCAGCGAGCACCCCGCACCTACGACAATATTCTCAGATGTCAGGTGGCGAGGTGAGCCTTTTGCAAAGATGACAGTCTGCCAGTAGTTGGCTATAGCGGTTCGGAATTCTTCACTGCCATGGAAGTGGTCATAGTGAATGTGCTTTGCATTGAACTTGGTGCGGGTATGGCTTTTTTGTAAAAGCTCAATGATTTCATCATTAATCAAATGTGTTTCTGCGGTTCCCATATTTATGTAGCCATAGGGATTTTCATCGGGAGTATACATGTCGCCGACTGTACTGAAGTGCGCGTGAACCAATGGCGGCATGTCTTTGACATTAGCTTGGCCACGTTTTGACAGAGATGTTATCAAGGCTCGTCTCCTTTAAATGAAAGCTACAGATGCATGAAGTAGCGTCACAGGCCAAGGGGAGGCTTATAATGCGTTGTTAACTACCCCCGTCCTGATGCATTCAAGCCATACTTGGTCTGTATATGTGTTTTGCGAACTTTTATCTTGATGGAGTGTTTTACTGGTTGTCTGGCGGTTGCACTGGTTTATTGGTTTGATTTTTCTGTCAATATTCCCGGTCGAACCCCCAGCCCCATAGACGCATCAATGGTACATCCATGCAGTACAGTGGATTCGCTCTGAAGAAGTTGATGCAGCCAATAGGCAATTTCTTTAGGTTGGATAAGGCGTTTTTTTGCCATACCACTCTCGAATGCTTTTCGTTCATCTAAGCTGAGGTTAGCTAAAGTGCTCGATGTAAACATGGCTGTTTCTGTAGCACCTGGGCATATCACAAAGACATCGATAAGCGTATGGGAGTTTTCAACCGCCAGCTGACGAGCGAGGAAGCTTACAGCAGCCTTGCTCATACCGTCGCTTAATTTGAATTTTGGAAAGGCAGCTATGCCTCCGCCTACTGAAGATATAAAGATTAACTTGGAAGGTTCCGTTCTTTTTAATAGTTGCTCTTCAACCGTTTCATATAACCATAGTGGTCCAAGTGCGTTGACTTTGAGCATGGCCTCGTCGCTACTGGTTCCGCCAGATGTGTTTGAGTCGATGTAGCGATTTACCGTGGCGGAGCCTAGTGCTGCGTTGAAAATGATTCCATCCCATGAGTGTTTTGTAAGGAAGCTGGCTTTTCTTATGGATTGTTGATCGCCCTGATCAAGCTGATAGGCAAAAACCTGTTCTGGATACTGGCTGCAAAACTCATCTGCAATACGGGATGAGCTATTGTAAGTTATGTGTACTTCATAATTGTTTTTGACTAGCAAATGCACGCTTGCAGCACCAATTCCCTGGGTTCCCCCAGTAACAAGTATTTTCTTTTTATTAGGATTCATGATGTTTCCTTTACGGAATAATTATTGTTTTAGGTGTTTGTGTAATCCGGTTCGTTGGATTGCCTAAGTTATGGTAACAGCGCGTGGATCAATTAAAATTGCAAAGTTTTATTAGGAATAGTTGAAGTGTCGTTGTTTATTCTAATAAATTCATAAATGCTCGAAGAATCTTGCGTGGGCCGGGAGGTTTTCTATTTTCGTTGGCTTGCATTGGAGGAGAAGCTGTCCAATCGGCTGGTGTATGGCTTGTTTCGGCGCAGCGCATTGCGTTTTGCCTGATCTGCGCGTTGCTGTCGATCTGGCGGTTGGCTGTTCGCGGTTAGGCCCAGCCGTAGCGGGCTGCGGTCCCACTCCATCAAGTGCGCTGGGCTAGAGCAGGCTTTTAATGGTTCTTGCTTGGCCTTGGATTACCGCCAAGCGCCTCTCTCGGGCTAGCGCCGGCGCCGGTAGACTGGCGGCCTTTTCTCGAACGATCAGGAACGACAACCATGCAATTTCGCTCATGGACAGGGCTGGCGCTGGCAGCGCTTTTGGCTGCGACCGGGCAGGCACAGGCGAGCGAGCCTTCCTCGGTGTATCTGCGTTGCAGCATGACGCCCGAGCAGTACGCCAAGGCCATGGCGGCGGCGCCACGCCCGGCGATCTTCTACAACGATTGGCAGAAGTGGTTCGACAGCAAGGACATGTACGGCTCGGCCCGGGTCGATGCCGGGTGGTTGCCGGATTCCGGTGCGCGCAGCCTGCAGGAAGTGGTGCAAATGTGGGTGGGGGAGGGTGCCACTTCTCACTACGACCCGCAGACAGGCCGTTGGCAGTTTGCCTTGCTGCAGTTCACTGAAAACTACGGCGAGATGATTCAACTGCTGGCGCCGCTGCGCAGCGTCGCCCCTTACTGCCAGCCCGGGTCCGACAGTTTCCTGCTGATCTACTCCTACATTTGGGGCGATGGCGACAACGCCTACCTGACCCTCAACAAGCAGCGCAGCCAATTTGCCGTCAAACCCACCCAGGCACAACGCGCCGAGGCCGATGCGGCGCTCAAGGTGCTGATGGATGCCGGTTCGCAGTGAAGTGGTTGGGCGGCTGAAGTGCTGCAGCGCCCTCTTTGGGGTTGGTTTGAGCGCGGGCGGGCCGGTTACTTTCAGTCACCAGGTGAGGGCTTGCGCTGATCGGACCTGCTCTTTACTCTGCGCCGGTCGCTGCCAAATCAGCGGCCGGGTGTAGGAGCCCGAGAGTCGCACCGTGCACAGGCGCCCTGTTTTTCTTGGGCGCTTCTTGCTGCCCTGTGTTTTATGGCGGCTGTGCGCGGGCACGCTTCGGCGTGGCCGGGTTGTGCGACCGGTCTCCTACCCCGCGTACAGTTGCCACCCAGCTTGTAGGAGAGTTTGGGGGGAGCTTCCCTAACGCACGGAGCTACACCAATGAACGGATATATCCCTCTTCAACACACGCCAGCGGACAACCCCGTCCTGCTGATCAATCCCCATGCGCCGCTGGTCGATCTCCTGGCCTGTGCCGATCAGCGCATACGTGCCCTTCACAAACTGATGAACAGCCTGTCCTGCATGACCGCGCAAACGGCTGACGCCAGCGACCTGTTCCAGATCGCCGACATCGCCGCGCTGCTGCTCGGTGATGGCGTGGCCCTGCTCGATGTGGCCCAGGGGCAGGCGATGGAGCGGGCGGATAAGGCCTTCTGATTGGCGGATGCAGGTAATGCGTAAAGGCGGCCGGGATCGATAGGATTCTGGCTGCCTTCAAACTGGCCTGAGAGCATCTGAGGCGCTTATGAACTTCTGGGAAGCGTTTGGTCAGTTTGCGCCAGTAGGTGTTCTTCGATCCTGGCCCGCTCGCGGTCCAGTTCATCGCGCAGTTGCTCTTCGCTGGGCAGTACCAGCTTGTACTTGCTGGCAAACAGTTGTTCATGCCCGTGCAGCACGGAATAACGAACCACGGATTCGTCCTTTTGTGTGCACAGAATGATGCCCACTGTAGGTCCATCGTCCGCCCCGCGCTTGAGTTCATCGTAAAGGCGCACGTACATATCCATCTGGCCAATATCCTGATGGCTGAGTTCGCCACGCTTGAGGTCGAAGACCACGAAACATTTGAGCAGGTAGTTGTAGAACACCAGATCGAGGTAGAAGTCTTTGCTCTCGGTGCTGATGCGCTGTTGGCGAGCAACAAAGGCGAAGCCCTTGCCCAGTTCAAGCAGGAAGGCTTGCAACTGATTGATCAGCGCCTGCTCCAGATCGTTCTCCAGCAGGCTGGCGGCGTTGGGTACCCCAAGAAACTCCAGCAGTACCGGATCGCGGACAAACTCTCTGGGAGTCTTGCCCAGGGCTTGAATCTTGATGGCCGCCTCTTGCTCGACGGGTGCGCGATCCTGGCTACTCAGGAGGCGTTCGTAATAGAGCGTGCCGATCTGGCGTTCCAGGGCTCGGGTTGACCAGCCCTGTGTCGCGGCTTCATGCATGTACCACTGGCGAGCGTGCTGGCTTTCGACCCTTAGCAGCAAGCGATAGTGGGTCCAGCTCAATTCGCGACGCAGTGCGTCGCATTTTTCGAAGCTCAGGAAGAATCCCCGCATATGCCGCAAGTTGGTAGCGTCGAAGCCTTTGCCAAACTCCGCGCTCAGTACTTTTGCCAGCTCTGGCAGCAGTCGCTTTCCATAGGCTGCCCGCTCGGCACCCCCTTGCTCGAACTCTACGATATGCCGGCCAATCTGCCAGCAGGTTTGTACCTGTAACGTATCGACAGTGCGTAGTGCCTGTCGGCGCGATTGACGGATCAGCTCGCCGAGGCTGTCGATCAGCGGAAGAAGGTGGATGTCGGGATTGTTCCCCGTAATTGCCTGACTCATATGAACCTCCACGGAGGGCAGCCTGACGGATGGGCAAACTGAGGAGAGTGCCAGCAAGTCACGACTTGAGTTGGGTCATGGGGTATCGGGGTATTTCTGTCGGGGTGCAGTGCGCAATAGAAGCCTGGCAGTAAGCCGCAATTATTCGTTCAAGATTTATTTTGCTTCTGGCTGATGTTGATCTGCTCGCTGGCGTCATGGCGCTTCAAGCGGTGCCGGTATGAACCCTTGCTCTCGAAGCGCCTTGATCATTCCTCTGATGAGGTAGCTGTTGGAGAAACCGATGGTGTACTGCCGGGCGTTGGTGCTGATGGGTAACAGCATGCCCTGGTCCACCAGTTTCTTTATTTGATAGGTCCTTTGCCCGGCAGTCAGCTTGGGCAGCGCCTGGGCGATATCGCTCGATTTAACAACACCTGACTTGATCGCCGTGGTCAGTACAGTTTCTTCCGCAGCAGTGATCCATTGTCGATCCCGAGCAAAGGTAATGGCGGGAGCCAGGATGTGCCGGGTCAGGTAGCGATAGTCGGTGAGGCGGTTGACCTTTTCCAGATCGTCCCTAATGCCCTCTAGAGCATAGGTACACCAGGTCTCCAGTCCGGCCTTGGTTCCTTGGTCCGCGGTGGCGAGCATGGCGTAGTAACGTTCCCGATCGTTGAAGAAAACAGCGGTAGGGTTGAGTACGCGGCCACCCGTATCGACGTTGAAGCCATATTTCATCAGCTGTGCGTAAGTCAGGAGGCGCACCACGCGACCATTGCCGTTGCCAAAGGGGTGAATCCAGCCAAACCGGTGATGGGTCAAGGCCACTTTCATCAAGTCGTATTTGGGCAGGTCCTCCCGATTGACGAACTCCACCAGCTCTTGCATGTAGCTGGGCACCATCAGGGCATCAGGAGGTAGGTGGGCGGCCTGAGCGATCTGCACTGCGCCCTGGCGATAAGCTCCAGGCGTCTTATCGCCCTCTCGCTCCAGGTCCTGGACGGTCATCGCGTGCAGCTCTCTGATGGTGAGCTCGGTAATCGGTGTTCCCGGGCCAATGGTTTGCTCGATGTAGTCCAAGGCTTTTTCGATGTTCGCCACTTCGCGTAGCTGATCGGTGTCCTCGGCTGTGCCTTCAACCTTGCTCTCGATGTAGTCGGCAAGTGTTGTGTGGTTGCCTTCGATGCGAGCCGAACCCAGGCTTTCCAGGATGTGGAAGATCGTTTTCAGCTGATAGAAGACCGCAGGAGGCGTATCGCCTTCCAATCGCAAGCGCCGAAGGTGCTCAAGCTCGCTGAGCACGTCCACCAGATTGGAGTCGAAGGACGGGTTTAGCAGCTCAAGATCGTGATGGAAGAATGCAGGCATTGTGCAAACATCTCGAAAGCCGAAAAAATTATCTATGATTTTTTTGCTGTAAGCCTTGTTCTATAGGGGTTTTGGTCGAATATCAAAAGATGATTATCTCAAGATGGTTCTTCATTTAAGTGGATGTTTGAGAAAAGCTGAGGCGAGATGTGCTGTATTGGCGGCGTGATGGTCGCGCAGTGGCTTGGTTGTGCAGAAAAGAAAGCGGGGGGTATCGCGCGGGGAGCGGGAAGGGTCAAATTCCAGGCAACAAAAAACCCGCACTAGGCGGGTTTCTTGGTTGCTTTCACGTGATGTAAACACCACCTGAAAGCTGAAGGTGGTGCCCAGAGACGGAATCGAACCGCCGACACGGGGATTTTCAATCCCCTGCTCTACCGACTGAGCTATCTGGGCAACGGGGCGCATTAAACGGGTTTTTCAGGGGGGCGTCAAGCAAGTTTTGAAAAAAAGTTTAATTATTACCGCCGCTTACGTTCCGCCCCCGATTTTCCGTGGGTTTACTCCGCCGGCGGCACGTAGCCTTCGGCCTTGGCGTATTCCTCGCCGGAGAAAAATTTGTCCATCTCGCCCTGCAGATATTTGCGGTCTTCGGCATTCATCATGTTCAGGCGCTTTTCGTTGATCAGCAGGGTCTGGTGTTTCTGCCAGTCGGCCCAGGCCTTGGCCGAGACGTGTTCGAAAATATCCTGGCCTTTGGCGCCCGGGTACGGGGGGCGTTCCAGGCCCGGCAATTGTTCCTGGTACTTGCGGCACATTACGGTGCGGGTCATGACGACTCTCCTGCATTCAAGACTTCGGCCGCGCGTTTGAGCAGTGTTTTCACCGGGGCGGCAAGGCCCAGGCGCGGCGGGGTGGCGAGGTTATACCAGAGCCAGTCGGCCTCGGCGACGTGCAGCGCCGACTCTTCGACCCGGATCAGCCAGGGCTCGATGGCCAGCTGGAAGTGACTGAAGGTGTGGACCAGGCCGGGCATCTGCTGTTGCTGGCCCAGCTCCAGGGAGTGCTGCGATGCCAGGTGCGGGATGTCGTCCAGGCCATCCAGTTCCGGCAGGCTCCACAAGCCGCCCCAGAGGCCGCTGGAGGGGCGCCGGTAAAGCAGGATGGCGCCTTCGCGGTTGGCCAGCAACGGCATCAAGGTGCGCTTCTGCGGCACCTCCTTGCGCGGCTTGGGAATCGGGTAGCGGGTTTCCAGGCCGAGCATGTGGGCTTCGCAGCCGCGCTCCAGGGGGCACAGCAGGCAGCTGGGCTTGCTCCGGGTGCAGAGGGTCGCCCCCAGGTCCATCATCGCCTGGGTGTAGTGGTTGACCCGGCTGTGCGGGGTGAAGCGTTCCGCAGTGGCCCACAGCTGCTTGGCCACCTTGGGTTCGCCCGGGTAGCCCTCCTGGGCTGTGAAGCGTGCCAGCACCCGCTTGACGTTGCCGTCGAGGATCGGCGCCCGCAGGCCCATGCTGATGCTGGCGATGGCGCCAGCGGTGGACAGGCCGATGCCCGGCAGCTCGGTGAGTTTTTCCACGTCCCGGGGAAACTCGCCGCCGTACTCGGCCATGACGATCTTCGCGGTCTTTTGCAGGTTGCGCGCCCGGGTGTAGTAGCCCAGGCCAGTCCACAGGTGCAGCACTTCGTCTTCCGGGGCTTCGGCCAGGGCCTGCACCGTGGGCAGCGAGGCCATGAAGCGGTCGAAGTAGTTGAGTACGGTGCTGACCTGGGTCTGTTGCAGCATGATCTCCGACACCCACACTCGATACGGGTTGATGTCCTGCTGCCAGGGCAGGTCATGACGACCATGGCGGTCGTACCAGTCCAGCACCGCCGGTGCAAAGGCCTCGGCTTTCATCGCTTGAACAGCCCCTTGAGTGCGTTCTTCAGTTCCGGGCTGACTTTGTCACCCAGTTTTTCGTCGATCTTCTGTTGCAGGCGGTCACCGGCCAGCTTGGCGGCTACCTGGCCCAGGCCGTCCTTGTCCAAACGACAGGCCTTGGCCCCCAGCTCCAGTGGGCCGCGGCAGCGCAGGGGCAGTTCAACGCCGGCGAAGCGTTGGCCGACCTGGCAGGCCGGGTCCGGGTTATCGCTGAGGTCACCCTCGACGACGATGCCGACCCGGTAGTCCATGCCCAGCACCCGCAGGTCGATATCACCATTGCCGTTGACGGTCATGCCGGGGATGCGCACTTTCAGGTCCGGGTTGCTGGCCACGCCGTTGCGAAACGTCAGGTTGCCCTTGAGCTCCTGGAACGGTGTGTCCTTGCCCCGTGGTGTGCTGCTGAGGTTCTTGCGGTTGAGCACCGCGATGCCCTGGCACAGCTGCTGTTCGATGTTGGCGTTGAGCAGCACGCCGTTGTTGATCACGAAGCTGGCAGTACCGTTGAGGCTGTCGATCAGCGCCTTCTGGCTGTTGCCGCTGCCGCTGAGGTTGCTGTTCAGGGTCACCAGGCCTTTGACCGGAGGATTCTGGCCCTGGCTTTCGAGGATGCGTTCCACCGGCACGCGGTTGATCTTGGTCTGCAGGCTCAACTGCGGTGTGCTCTGGCGCACATCGAGATTGCCGCTGGCCTCGAAACTGCCGTTGTACAGCTCACCGCGCAGGCTGGACAGTTTGAGCAGGCCGCCCTGGCCGCTGGCCTTGAGCGCGGCATTCTGAATCGGCAGCTTGTCCAGGATCAGTTGGCCGAAGCTCAGGTCGGCGTCGACGTCGAGCTTGTTCAGGCGTTCCACCGGTAGCAGCTTGTCGGTGCTCCAGGCGCCCTTGGTCGGCGAGCTGGGCAGCGGCGTGGTGCCGGCCCCGGCCATGGCATCGGCTTCGCTGCTTTGCACTTCGGCCTTGCGCGCCGTGGCGGCACTGTTGGCTTCGGCCGACTTGGGCGGCAGGTAGCGGTCGACGTTGAAGGTGTCGGCCTTGAGTTGGGCGCGCAGGGATTGCTTGGCGAAATCCTCGATCGCCAGGCGTCCGCTGAAGGTGCTGTCGTCGAGCTTCAGGTTCAGGTCTTCCAGGGCCAGGCTGCTGGGCGTGCCTTGCAGGCGGCTGACCAGCTCGACCTTGCTCAGACTGCCTTCGGCCATGGCCGGCAGGGTCTGGCCGATGCTGTCGACGAATTTCGCCAGGTCGAACTGGGCAATGGAGAGCCCGCCGCTGATCTGCGGGGTCTTGTCCAGATCATTGACCTTGAGTTCGCCCAGGGCGCGCAACTGGTTGAGGGATATTTTCAAACCGGTCCACTGGCCGACGTTGGCGGCCTTGTCCAGCAACAGCTGGCCCTGGGCGGCGAAGGTCACGGTCTTGCCTTGCAGCGGATCGCCGGTGGCCTCGCCGGACAGGCGCATGTCTTCGAACTGGTAGCGCTGCAGGGCGCGATCGAAGCGCAGCTCGCCATTGAGCTCGGTGCGTACCCGCACGGCAGGCTGGTTGCTGGCCAGGAATGCGGTGAGCTTGACCGGGGTGTTGCTGGCTTCGTGAATTGGCCCGGTGCTCAGTTGGATGCTTTCGGCGGTGAACTGCTTGCCGGTCTGTTCATCGTTGTACTCAACCCGGGCGTTGTTCACGGTCAGGCTGTCGATGTCCAGGCGGATGGGCTGCGAAGGCTTGTCTGTGCCGACGCTGGGCTGGCCCGCTTCGCCGGTGCTGGTGGCCGGGGTGTCGGCCTGCTTGTCGGTAGGGGCGGCCTTGCCGATGTCCTGCCAGTTACCGTGGCCATCCTTGTCGCGGCTCAGGCGCAGGTTGAGGCCTTCGACCCGCACATCGCTCATCTGCACTTCACGGCGCAGCAGCGGCAATACCCGGACCGACAGGCCAAGCATCTGCAGGTCGGCGAAAGGTTGGGTCGGGTTGGCCAGGGTGGCTACGCCGGCGTCGTGCAGTTCCAGGCCGAGCCAGGGGAACAGGCTCCAGCCGATGTCGCCATTGAGCGTCAGCTCGATGTGGGCCTTGTCGCGGGCAATCTGGCGAATCTCTTCTTTGTAGTCGTTGGGATCAAACAGGTGGGTCAGGGCGAAGCCCAGAGCCACGATGATCAGCAACAGCCCGAGAATTACCAGACCCAGGATTTTGCCGAACGCTTTCATGGGCGAGTCCTTGTGTGTCGAATTCAAAATTTAGCCAGGGAGTATAACGCTCTGAACCTGGCGACTGGTCACCCATTGCTGTTAGAGGTTTTTTCGTTGTAACGGCCATTTTTTTGCCAGTGGCCTGGCCTGCGGGCGAAGCAGTCGCGGGAAAAAAGGTGATGCCAGTTTGGGTATTTAGTTTGTCGCAAATGGTAACCTCTCGCGGTTCGTCCGTCCTTCTGCGACTGAATGTCGCGCCTGCCCAAAGGGAGCTTTACTCATAAAACGACCGCGCCTGCGTGCCAAGGTCGTCGCAGGGGAGTGGCCGATGAACAATTCTAATAATTGGGGGAAACATCCATGAGCTCTAGCACTGCGGTGGCCAGCCCGGCCGCTCAGCCAGCGTTCTTGTCCAAAGAGCGCATCATTGCCAAGCCCGGTTTCAACCGCTGGCTGGTCCCACCGGCCGCTCTGGCCATTCACCTGTGCATCGGCATGGCCTACGGCTTCTCGGTGTTCTGGCTGCCACTGTCCAAGGCGCTGGGCATCAGCGCGCCAGTGGCGTGCGCGCCGGGCATGGGCTTTATCGAGCAGGTCTTTTCGTCCCAGTGTGACTGGCCGATTTCCATGCTCGGCTGGATCTACACCCTGTTCTTCATCTTCCTAGGCTGCTCGGCAGCGATCTGGGGTGGCTGGCTGGAACATGCCGGGCCGCGCAAGGCCGGTGTGGTATCGGCGCTGTGCTGGTGCGGCGGCCTGCTGATCTCGGCGCTGGGGGTCTATACCCACCAGATCTGGCTGATGTGGATCGGCTCCGGGGTCATCGGCGGTATCGGCCTGGGCCTGGGCTACATCTCCCCGGTGTCGACCCTGATCAAGTGGTTCCCGGACAAGCGCGGCATGGCCACCGGCATGGCGATCATGGGCTTTGGCGGTGGCGCCATGGTCGGCGCACCTCTGGCCGCAGCCCTGATGAGCCATTTCGCCACGCCCACCAGCGTCGGCGTGTGGCAGAGCTTTTTGGTGATGGCCGCCATCTACTTCGTGTTCATGATCGGTGGCGCCCTGGCCTACCGGGTTCCGCCTACCGGCTGGAAGCCTGAGGGCTGGACCGCTCCGGCGAAAAAAGCCGCCAATGCGATGATCACTCACCGCCACGTGCACGTGAACGTGGCCTGGAAGACCCCGCAGTTCCGCCTGGTGTGGCTGGTGCTGTGCCTCAACGTATCGGCCGGTATCGGCATCCTCGGCATGGCCTCGCCGCTGTTGCAGGAAGTGTTCGCCGGCAAGTTATTGGGCAACGATCTGAGCTTCAGCCAGCTGGACGCCGGGCAACTGGCGCAGATCGCCGCGATTGCCGCCGGCTTCACCGGACTGTTGAGCTTGTTCAACATCGGCGGGCGGTTCTTCTGGGCGTCGTTCTCCGACTACCTGGGTCGCAAGAACACCTACTTCGTGTTCTTCGCCCTGGGCTTTGCCCTGTACGCGCTGATTCCGAACCTCGGCCATCTGGGCAATATCGCTCTGTTCGTGGCGGCGTTCTGCATCATCCTGTCGATGTACGGCGGCGGTTTCGCCACAGTGCCGGCCTACCTGGCAGACCTGTTCGGCACCCAGATGGTAGGCGCGATCCACGGTCGCCTGCTGACCGCCTGGGCGGCGGCCGGAGTGCTGGGGCCAGTGCTGGTGAACTACCTGCGCGAGTATCAGTTGAGCATCGGCGTTGAACGCGCCGCGGCGTATGACATCACGCTGTACATCCTGGCCGGTCTGCTGGTGCTGGGTTTCCTGTGCAACCTGCTGGTGCGCCCGGTGGCCGACAAGTACTTCATGACCGACGAGCAACTGGCGGCCGAGCAGGCCCTGGGCCATGACAAGGGCGCTGACAGCAGTGTCGTGCTGGAGTGGAAAGCTTCGTCCGCCAGCTTGCCGGTGGTGATCGCTGCCTGGCTGGTGGTGGGCATTCCCCTGGCCTGGGGGGTGTGGGTGACCTTGCAGAAGACGGCGGTGCTGTTCCATTGATGGCTTCGCCGGCAAGCCCGCTCCTGCTCAGGAGCCGGCTTGCCGGTGCACAAGGTGCCTCGGTCTTGTAGGCCTGGCACCTTCACCAGCAAGTCAGTTTCTACAGTTGTCATGACAGGTACAGCCCCGTAGCCATTGGCTGGCGCCCGTCAGGATATTGTCCAGCGTGTTTCTGTTTGGCCGCCGTCGGGCCTATACTATCCGCCTTTTTCGCCCAATGATTTTGCGGAGCTGGTGATGGCCGAACGTAAGGCATCTGTCGAGCGCGACACTCTGGAAACCCAGATCAAAGCCTCGATCAACCTGGATGGCACCGGAAAGGCCCGATTCGATATCGGCGTGCCCTTCCTTGAGCACATGCTGGACCAGATCGCCCGGCACGGGCTGATCGACCTGGACATCGAAAGCAAGGGCGACCTGCATATCGACGACCACCACACCGTGGAGGATGTCGGTATCACCCTCGGCCAGGCGTTCAGCAAGGCCATCGGCGACAAGAAGGGCATCCGTCGCTACGGTCACGCCTATGTGCCGCTGGATGAAGCCCTGTCCCGCGTGGTGATCGACTTCTCCGGCCGCCCCGGCCTGCAGATGCACGTACCCTTCACCCGCGCCACTGTCGGCGGTTTCGACGTTGACCTGTTCCAGGAATTCTTCCAGGGCTTCGTCAACCATGCCAACGTGACCCTGCACATCGATACCCTGCGCGGCACCAACACACACCACCAGATCGAGACCGTGTTCAAGGCCTTCGGCCGCGCACTGCGCATGGCGGTGGAGCTGGACGAGCGCATGGCCGGCCAGATGCCGTCCACCAAGGGCGTGCTGTAATGCAGACCGTCGCCGTTATCGACTACGGCATGGGCAACCTGCACTCGGTGGCCAAGGCCCTGGAGCACGTGGGCGCCGGCAAGGTGCTGATCACCAGCGATGCCAACGTGATTCGCGAAGCCGACCGGGTGGTCTTTCCCGGCGTGGGCGCCATTCGCGATTGCATGGCCGAGATCCGTCGCCTGGGCTTCGACACCCTGGTGCGCGAAGTCAGCCAGGATCGTCCTTTCCTCGGAATCTGCGTGGGCATGCAAGCCTTGCTCGACCACAGCGAAGAGAATGAGGGCGTTGACTGCATCGGCCTGTTTGCCGGCCAGGTGAAGTTCTTCGGCAAGGGCCTGATCGAGGACGGCGAGCACCTGAAGGTGCCGCACATGGGCTGGAACGAAGTGAAGCAGGCGGTGGACCATCCGCTGTGGCACAACATTGCGGACCGGGCGCGCTTCTACTTCGTGCACAGCTACTACATCCATGCCGGCAATGCCCGGCAGGTGGTAGGCAGCGGTCACTATGGCGTGGACTTCGCAGCAGCGCTGGCCGAAGGCTCGCGTTTCGCCGTGCAGTTCCACCCGGAAAAGAGCCATACCCACGGCCTGCAGTTGCTGCAGAACTTCGCTGCCTGGGACGGTCGCTGGTAAATGGCGATCAAGAAATCCAAGCCGCCGATACTGCGCCTCACTGCCGAACAGGAAAGTGAGGCGACGCACAAGATCAAGCGCTTCATGGAGGAGCGCTTCGAGCTCGACCTGGGCTCGTTCGAGGCGGCGGAGATTCTTGAACTCTTTACTCGCGAAATTGCTCCGCACTATTACAACAGGGCGATTTTCGATGTGCAGACGCACCTCAAGGAGAGGTTCGAGAGCATCGAAAGCGATCTGTGGGCGCTCGAGAAAAATTGATTTTCGAGTGAAGCTGAACAATCGAATTTGAAGGTTTGCCAGATGCTGATTATTCCCGCTATCGATCTTAAAGACGGTGCCTGTGTACGTCTGCGCCAGGGCCGCATGGAAGATTCCACGGTGTTCTCCGACGACCCGGTGAGCATGGCTGCCAAGTGGGTTGAAGGCGGTTGCCGTCGTCTGCATCTGGTGGACCTGAACGGTGCCTTCGAAGGTCAGCCGGTGAACGGCGAGGTGGTTACCGCGATCGCCAAGCGTTACCCGAACCTGCCGATCCAGATCGGTGGCGGCATCCGCTCCCTGGAAACCATCGAACACTATGTGAAGGCTGGCGTGAGCTACGTGATCATCGGCACCAAGGCGGTCAAGGAGCCGGAGTTCGTGGCAGAAGCCTGCCGCGCTTTTCCGGGCAAGGTCATCGTTGGCCTGGACGCCAAGGACGGTTTCGTCGCCACCGACGGCTGGGCTGAAGTCAGCAGCGTGCAAGTGATCGACCTGGCCAAGCGCTTCGAAGCCGACGGCGTGTCCGCCATCGTTTATACCGACATCGCCAAAGACGGCATGATGCAGGGCTGCAACGTGCCGTTCACCGCGGCCCTGGCGGCGGCCACCAAGATCCCGGTGATCGCTTCCGGCGGTATCCACAACCTGGGCGACATCAAGGCCCTGCTGGATGCCAAGGCTCCGGGAATCATCGGCGCCATTACTGGTCGCGCGATCTATGAAGGCACCCTCGATGTCGCAGAAGCCCAGGCTTTCTGCGATTCGTACCAAGGCTGAGGACTCGCCATGGCACTGGCCAAACGCATCATCCCTTGCCTGGACGTGGATAACGGCCGGGTGGTCAAGGGCGTCAAGTTCGAGAACATCCGTGACGCTGGTGATCCGGTGGAAATCGCTCGTCGCTACGACGAGCAGGGCGCCGACGAGATCACCTTCCTCGACATCACCGCCAGCGTCGATGGGCGCGATACCACCCTGCATACCGTCGAGCGCATGGCCAGCCAGGTGTTCATCCCGCTGACCGTGGGCGGTGGCGTGCGCACCGTGCAGGACATCCGCAACCTGCTCAATGCCGGCGCGGACAAGGTCTCGATCAACACCGCGGCGGTGTTCAACCCCGAGTTCGTCGGCGAAGCGGCGCAGCATTTCGGCTCCCAGTGCATCGTGGTGGCCATCGATGCGAAGAAGGTCTCCGGTCCGGGCGAAACCCCGCGCTGGGAGATCTTCACCCATGGCGGACGCAAGCCCACCGGGCTGGATGCGGTGGAGTGGGCGAAGAAGATGGAAGGCCTGGGTGCTGGCGAAATCCTCCTGACCAGCATGGATCAGGACGGCATGAAAAACGGCTTTGACCTGGGCGTGACCCGGGCCATCAGCGATGCGCTGGGGATTCCGGTGATTGCTTCCGGCGGCGTTGGCAACCTCCAGCATCTGGCCGACGGCATCATCGAAGGTCACGCCAGCGCGGTGCTGGCGGCGAGCATTTTCCACTTCGGCGAATACACGGTTCCCGAGGCCAAGGCCTATATGGCTCAGCGCGGGATTGTTGTGCGATAGCCACTGGACAGCATGGCGTGCTCGCGGCACTCTTGGGCACGCCATGGATTCTGGTAACCGGTCATGTTCAAACGTCTTCTTGTGGTTGTCGCCAGCGCTTCTCTGCTCCTTGGCAGCTTGGCCCGCGCCGCTGAAACCGCCGACACCTCCCTGGTGCTGCTGACGGAAAACTTCCCCCCCTACAACATGGCCAAGAACGGCAAGAACTTCGCTCAAGGCGAGAATATCGACGGTATTGCCGTGGATATCGTCCGCGAAATGTTCAAGCGTGCCGGGGTCAATTACAGCCTGACCCTGCGCTTCCCCTGGGAACGCATCTACAAGATGGCTCTGGAGCAACCCGGCTATGGCGTGTTCGTCATGGCGCGTCTGCCGGACCGCGAACGGCTGTTCAAGTGGGTCGGCCCCATCGGCCCGGATGACTGGATCATGCTGGCCAAGGCCGGCAGCAAGATCACCCTCGAATCCCTGGAGCAGGCGCGCAAATACAAGATCGGCGCCTACAAGGGCGATGCCATTGCCGAGACGCTGACCAAGCAGGGCCTGGCACCCCAGGTGGTGCTGCGCGACCAGGACAATGCCAAGAAGCTGGTGGCGGGTCAGATCGACCTCTGGGCCACTGGCGACCCGGCCGGACGTTACCTGGCCAAGCAGGCAGGCATCACCGGTCTCAAGACCGTGCTGCGCTTCAATAGCGCCGAGCTGTACCTGGCCCTGAACAAGGACGTGCCTGACGAGGTAGTGGACAAGCTTCAGGCTGCCCTGGAGCAGATGCGCAAAGAGGGGATGGTGGAGGAGATCATGGGGCGCTATCTCTAGATCAGCGGCAAGTTGCAAGTGGCAAGCTACAAGTAACAGCAGGTCGGCGGCGCGTTGGCTTGCAGCTTGAGGCTTGCCGCCGCCCTATCTGTACTTGCCGTTCTTGCCATGCCCGGCCATGGCTTCGTTGCTGCGCAGACTGATCATCGACTTGATATCGATCCATTCGATGCCCTGGGCCTTGAGCTTGGGCAGTTCGCGTTCGAGCACGGCCAGGGTCTGGGGATAAGGGTGGCCGATCATCACCGCCGAACCCTGTTTGCGCGCCAGCTTGATCGCCGTCTGCAATTGCTGGGCAATCGCCGCCTCGGTGCGCTCGTCATCCAGGAACACATCCCGGGAAACACTGGCCAGACCGATCTTCTGCGCTTGTGCGGCGGCGACCGTCTGGGCGCTGGTGCGGCTGTCGACGAAGAATTTGTGGCGGCGCTGCAAGTCGGCCATCAGCCAGGCCATGGCCTGGGGCTGGGCGGTCATGCGGCTGCCCATATGGTTGTTGATGCCACTGGTGTAGGGCACGGCCTGGAAGGCGGCGTCCAGGCGTTTTTGCAGCTCTTCGATGGGCAGCTCGGGGTGCCAGGCGAAGGGGCCGGTGGCCGGGTCCATGGGCATGTGCAGGATGATGATCTTGCCGGCGCGATGGGCCTCACGGGCGAATTCGGCAGCGTGGGGCGTGTCGGGCATGATCGCCGTGGTGACCGGGCCGGGCAGGGCCAGTACGCGGCGGTCACGGGGCAGGTTCTGGCCGAGGTCGTCGATGATCAGGCTCAGGTAGGCCTTGGGCGCAGCTGGTACTGCGGGTTCGGTAGCGCGGGCCTGGGAAAGGGGGGCCAGGCACAGCAGGGCGAACAGCGGAGCCAAGAGCGAGCGGAACAGAGTGTGGCGGTGGGAAATCATGAGGGTCGGGGTCGGGCCTTATAGGGGAATGGGCGCCCTGGCAGGCGCTTCGCTGGCAAGCCAGCTCCTACACAAGCCAGCTCCTGTAGGAGCCGGCTTGCCGGCGAAGGGTTCAATCACTTGCCGCGAGTGATGCTCAGCCCTTTGAGCAGGCTCAGGGCCTGGGCCAGCTGGTAGTCGTCATCCTGCGGCATTGGCTTGGCCTTGCTCGACGAGCCGCTCGGCTTGTCGGCACCACCGTTGCCGTTGCCCAGGTGGCCCTGCAGGTCAGCTTCCTTGAAGTACTCGCCGTCCTGGGCCTCGCTGGTGATCTTGGCGCGGCGCACTTCGATGTCCGGAACGATGCCCTGGGCCTGGATCGAGCGGCCGTTGGGGGTGAAGTACAGGGCGGTGGTGATCTTCAGCGCGCGGTCGTTGTTCAGCGGCAGCACGGTCTGCACCGAGCCTTTACCGAAGCTGGTGGTGCCCATCAGCACCGCGCGTTTCTGGTCCTGCAGGGCGCCGGCGACGATTTCCGATGCCGAGGCGCTACCGCCGTTGATCAGCACCACCATCGGCACGGCTTCGCTTTCGTCCTTGCCGGTGGCGGAGAAGCGCAGCTCGGAGTTGGCGATGCGGCCTTTGGTGTAGACGATCAGGCCCTTGGTGATGAAGTGGTCGACCACTTCCACCGCAGCCTGCAGCACGCCGCCCGGGTTGTTGCGCAGGTCGAGGATGATGCCGTTGAGCTTCTTGCCGTTGTCCTTGCGCAGCTTGGCCAGGGCCTTGGAGACTTCCTCGCCGGTCTTGACCTGGAACTGGGTGATGCGGATGTAGCCGTAGCCCGACTCCAGCAGCTGGCTCTTCACGCTCTTCACCTGGATGGTGGCGCGGGCCAGGGTCACGTCGAACGGCGTGCCGCCGTCGCGCACCAGGGTCAGGGTGATTTTCTGGCCGATCTTGCCGCGCATCTTGTCCACGGCTTCGGTCATGGTCTGGCCACGGGTCGGCTGGCCGTTGATCTTGACGATCAGGTCGCCGGCCTGGATGCCGGCCTTGGACGCTGGAGTGTCGTCGATGGGCGAGACCACTTTGATAAAGCCGTCTTCGGCGCCGACTTCGATGCCCAGGCCGCCGAACTCGCCGCTGGTGCTTTCCTGCAGTTCGGCGAAGTCTTCCGGCCCCAGGTAGGCCGAGTGCGGGTCGAGGTTGCTGAGCATGCCCTTGATGGCATTCTCCAGCAGGGTCTTGTCATCCACGGGTTCGACATAGGCCGCCTTGATCCGGTCCATGACCTCGGCAAAGGTGCGCAGTTCTTCCAGCGGCAAAGGTGCCTTGGTGGTCGCGGCGGTCGCCGATTGAGCGGTTTCGGCGGCAAACGCCAGAGGCGCTCCGATCACCAGGGCGATCGTCAGGGCCAGCGAGGTAAGGCGGGACAAATGCAGCATGTCGAACGAACTCCTAATTTAGATGCAGCGCTTATCCTTGCGCGTGGCACCACTGTGCCGGGTCGCTGGGGCGGCCCTGCTGACGAATTGCAAAGTACAGCGCAGGAGTGTCCTGTCCGCCACTATTGCCCACTGTGGAGATGGACTCTCCGGCCTTGACCACATCACCGGCTTCTTTGAGCAGTGTCTGGTTATGTCCGTAGAGACTCAGGTAACCGTTGCCATGATCGAGGATCACCAGCAGCCCGGCGCCGCGCAGCCAGTCGGCGAACACTACCCGGCCACCATGTACGGCGTGCACCTGGCTGCCGGCGGCGGCGCTGATCATCACCCCGTCCCACTTGGAACGGGAGTCGTCGCCACGGGTTTCACCAAAGCGTGCCAGCAGTCGACCATCAACTGGCCATGGAAGTTTTCCCCGGGCTGCAGCAAATGCACCGCCGAAGGAAGGGCCGGCGCTGGAAACCAAGGCGCCGGGGCTTGATCTGACGGGCTTGCGCGGGGCATCGCTGGCGTCGGCCTGGGCCTCACGTAAACGCTTTTTTTCGGCTTCCTGCTGGGCGATCAGCGCTTTCTGACGCGCCTCTTCTGCCTCGCGAGCCTGGCGAGCCAGGGTTTCTTCAATGGTTTTCAGGACTTTGGCCAGGTCGGCCTGGTCCTGTTCGCGGGCCTTGAGCTTGTCGTCCCGGGCCTTCACGTCGTTGTTCAGCTTGGCCAGGGCCAGCTGGCGCTCCTTGCGCACTTTGTCGAGTTCTTCACGCTGGCTGTCGAGGCTGCTCTTCTGCACCAGCAACTGGGCCTGTTGCAGGGAAATGTCCTTTTCCACATTGGCCAGCTGACGCAGGGTCTCGTTGAAATTCTTCAACTGCTCCAGGCGCGCTTGGCTCAGGTAGTCGTAATAGGTCAGGGTGCGGGCGAATTTTTCCGGATTCTGCTGGTTGAGCAGCAGCTTGAGGTATTCCTGGCGCCCGTTCTGGTAGGCCGCGCGGGCCTGGATGGCGATCAGTCGTTGCTGTTCAGTGCGCGCGCTCTGGAGTTTTTTTTTCTCCTCATCGAGTCGCTGCAGCTCGGATTCGCTTTTCTTCAGCTCTTTCTGCAGGGCTTCGACCTGCTTCTCAAGCTTGCCCATCTCGGTCTCGGTGCCGCGCAGTTCTTTCTGCACCCCGGACTTTTCTTCCTGCAGCTTGCCCAGCAGCTTTTTCAGCTCGGCAATGTCCTGACGCGTGGCGTCCAACTGTTGTTGGGTTTGCGCGCGCTCATCGGCAAAAGCCGGTTGGAGCAGGCAGATCAGAGCAAGGGCAATCAGGGCGCGAAGCATAGAGGCGGGCGACACCAGGGAAAGGGACGGTCTAGTATGCCCGCCCATCGCTGCAAAAAAAACGCCTCAAAGCCAACTGCTTTGCGGCGTTCGTCATAAAAAGCCGTTTCCGGGCGGTTATTGGGCCATTTGCTATCAGGGTGCAGGTGGTTATTGCCGCAAACCTCGATCAAGCAAGGCCCGTTCGCTGGCGTGGCTGGCGGCTGATCGCCGTTGGCAATCAGCCGTGGGTGAGCGCCTGGCTGGGTTGCCGTGCTGATTGCGCGTCGATTTCCGGCGCCGATTGCGGTGTGAAAGCCTGGCCGTCTTGTCGGGTTCGCAACACCACGATGCCCGGGATGTTCTGCACGTATTCCATGAAGGGTGAATCCATGACCTCGCGTTGCATCTTCTTGGACGATGCATTGCGCAGCACGGGGCCGTTGGCGGTGTTGATGAAGAGCCCGGTATGGGTGACGTCCAGGCCCGCAAGATGGGTGTAGATGCCGATGTAGTCGCCAGTCTGCAGGCGGCTGAGCACCTGCTCGTCAATCGACGTGCTGGGTATGTAGGTAATGTCGCGGTCGACCAGGGGCAGGCCTGGCAGGTACAGGTCCCCGTTGGCCTTTTGGTTGAGGTGTTTGGTCACGGTCACCGCATCCGCGCTCAACTGCGCAGTCAGGTCTTCGGTCAGCGGTTGCCCGGCATGCGCCCAGTCCGTGAAGAAGTGCCGGCGGTCTGCATAGTGCACGCCGTCGCCGGTATAGCGGGTCTGGATGAGGTTCTTGATGAAGCTGTCCTGATCGGTGGATTTTCGCAGGGCCTCGACGTAATCCAGGTAGGTGAAGCAATCCAGGCCCCTGAAGTCGACGACCAGCTTCTCTGCCAGGGTCGCCGAGCCCTGCAACATGTTCGCTGCGTAAGGCGTGTGCATGAACGCCCGTGAAATCTCCTCGCTCAGTTGGCCCGTGCTTTGCGCCCCGGCCTGTTGGCGAACCTTGAGCAGGGCGTTCAGTTTCTCGGCGGTGTAGCTGTCCATTTCTACCGAGGGGCGCTGATCTTCGAACGCAGCCACTTCAGCTGTGTGTTTGTGTTCAACAGGAGCGGGGCTGGCGCAACCTGCGAGAACGGAGGCTAAAAAAAATACAGCGGTCTTGTTCATTCGGTTTCTCCAGATGCTGCACAATCGTAACTGATAATTATTACTATTTGTGCGGCAGTGCTGCGGGTGGTGCTGCCTGGGTGCGCTCATCAGCTGGAGAGGCTGCGAGGCAAAGGCTGCTGCTGATACGCAAACGCCCGATACGGCGTATCGGGCGTTTGTGCAGGAAACAGCCAGCTTCAGTTTCAGGCGTCCAGCAGTATCGACTTGCCGGTCATCTCTTCAGGCTGCGCCAGGCCCAGCAGTTTGAGCATGGTGGGCGCCACGTCCGCCAGGACCCCGCCTTCACGGACTTTCAGCGCACGCTTGCCCACATAGATGAAAGGCACCGGCTCGGTGGTGTGAGCGGTGTGGGCCTGACCGGTGGACTCGTCGGACATTTGCTCGACGTTGCCGTGGTCGGCGGTGATCAAGGCTTCGCCGCCGACCTTTTCCAGGGCATCGACGATGCGCCCGACACACAGGTCCAGGCATTCCACGGCTTTCACCGCAGCTGCGAACACACCGCTGTGGCCGACCATGTCGCCGTTGGCGTAGTTGACGATGATCACGTCGTAGCGCTGGTGCTCGATGGCATCGACGATCTTGTCGGTGACTTCAGGAGCGCTCATCTCTGGCTGCAGGTCGTAGGTGGCGACTTTCGGCGACGGAATCAGGATGCGTTCTTCACCCGGGAACGGTTCTTCACGGCCGCCGGAGAAGAAGAAGGTCACGTGAGCGTACTTTTCGGTTTCGGCGATGCGCAGCTGGGTCTTGCCGTTTTTCGCCAGATAGTCGCCCAGCACGTTTTCCAGGCTGCCTGGAGCGAAGGCCGCCGGCGCGGGGATGCTGGCGGCATACTGGGTGAGCATGACGAAGCCGGCCAGCTTGGGCTGGCGCGCGCGTGCGAAGTCCTTGAAGTCGTCCTCGACGAAGACCCGGGTCAGCTCGCGGGCGCGGTCGGCGCGGAAGTTCATGAACACCACGGCATCGCCGTCTTCGACCTTGACCGGTTCGCCGATGGTGGTGGCCTTGACGAATTCGTCGCTCTCTTCACGGGCATAGGCGGTTTGCAGGCCTTGCTGGGCGGTGGCGGCGTTGAACTGGCCCTGGCCGTCGACGATCAGGTTGTAGGCCTGGGCCACACGGTCCCAGCGATTGTCGCGGTCCATGGCGAAGTAACGGCCGATCAGGCTGGCGATGCGGCCCTTGCCCAGGGTCTTGAAGGTCTCGTCCAGCAGTTCGATGGACGACTGGGCGCTTTTTGGCGGCGTGTCGCGACCATCGAGGAAGGCGTGCAGGTAGATCTTTTCGGCGCCGCGCTTGAAGGCCAGTTCGGCCATGGCGATCAGGTGGTCCTGATGGCTGTGCACGCCGCCGTCCGACAGCAGGCCGAGGATGTGCACGGCCTTGTCGGCGGCCACGGCCTTGTCCACGGCCGCGCAAATGGTCGGATTCTCGAAGAACTCACCGTCACGGATGGCCTTGGTCACCCGGGTGAAGTCCTGATACACCACGCGACCGGCGCCCAGGTTCATGTGGCCGACTTCGGAGTTGCCCATCTGTCCGTCCGGCAGGCCGACGTCCATGCCCGAACCGGAGATCAGGCCGTTGGGCATGCTGGCGCACAAGCGGTCCAGGACTGGCTTCTTGGCCGCATAGACGGCATTGGATTCGTGGCTCTCGCTGTGACCGAAGCCATCCAGAATCATCAGGACCAAAGGTTTAGGCGTGGTAGTCATGGCGTCCACTCGTGGCTGGATAGGGAAGTGTTGAAAAAGGAGGTGTGGAAAAACGGAGTGGCAGTTTAAAGCGAAGTTCCAATGGCGTCACCGCCGGGCGGGGTTTGGCCGACCTTGAGGGCTGTGTATACTGGCCGACATTTTAACGCCCTGGAACCTCCTTAGATGGTTGCTCACCTGATTCAATTCGCCACTGAACACTACTTGCTCGTCGGCGCCTTCGCCATCCTGCTGGCTCTGTTGATCGCTCATGAATTGAGCCGCGGTGGCCGCAGCCTCAGCACCCGTGAACTGACTGCGCTGGTCAACAGCGAGCAGGGCGTAGTGATCGATATCCGTCCGTCCAAGGACTTCGCCGCCGGCCATATCGTCGGCGCGCTGAACATTCCCCAGGACAAGCTGGCCGCCCGCGTCGGCGAGCTGGAGAAGCACAAGGCCAAGACCATCATCCTGGTGGATGCCCAAGGCCAGCACGCCGGCACCCACGCCCGTGAGCTGCTGAAGTCCGGTTTCACCGCGGCCAAACTGTCTGGCGGTGTGTCCAGCTGGAAAGCCGACAACCTGCCATTGGTGAAGTAATGCCCAAGGTCATCGTCTACTCCAGTGATTACTGCCCTTATTGCTCGCGGGCCAAGCATCTGCTCGGGAGCAAAGGCGTAGCCTTCGAAGAGATCAAGGTCGATGGCAAGCCGCAGGTGCGCGCCGATATGGCTCAGAAGGCCGGACGCACGTCCGTACCGCAGATCTGGATCGGTGCCACCCATGTAGGTGGTTGTGATGATTTGTTTGCCCTGGAGCGCGCCGGCAAGCTCGACGCGCTGCTGGCGGCCTGAAATTCCTAACCCTATAGACCCCAAGATCAAGAAGGATCTGAGATGACTGACCAACAGAACACTGCTGCTGCCGAAGACGAAAGCGCACCGCAATTCTCCCTGCAGCGCATCTATGTGCGTGACCTGTCCTTCGAAGCGCCGAAAAGCCCGGCCATCTTCCGCCAGCAGTGGGAACCAAGCGTCGGCCTGGACCTGAACACCCGCCAGAAAGCCCTGGAAGCCGACTTCCACGAAGTGGTGCTGACCCTGTCCGTGACCGTGAAGAACGGCGACGAAGTGGCTTTCATCGCTGAAGTGCAACAAGCCGGTATCTTCCTGATCAAGAACCTGGACGAGGCTTCCATGAGCCACACCCTGGGTGCCTTCTGCCCGAACATCCTGTTCCCTTACGCTCGCGAAGCGCTGGACAGCCTGGTGACCCGTGGTTCGTTCCCGGCGCTGATGCTGGCTCCGGTGAACTTCGACGCGCTGTACGCCCAGGAACTGCAACGCCTGCAGTCCGCCGGCGAAAACACCGTTCAGTAAGTACGGGTTGCGGTACGAAAAAAGCGCCTGTAACGGCGCTTTTTTCATGCTCGGGCGTCAGCTGTCCCAACCCTGTAGCCGCTGCCGCAGGCTGCGATCGACCACTAAGTGGGCGCCGTGATCGCGCATGCAAGAAGGCCCTTCGGGCCTTGTCGCAGTCTGCGGCAGCGGCTACAGAGAAGGGTTACTTGAAGCCCAGTTGCCGCCAGCCTTCATAGACGGCCACGGCCACGGTGTTGGACAGGTTCAGGCTGCGGCAGCCTTCGCGCATGGGCAGGCGCAGGCGTTGTTCGCCGGGCAGGGCGTCCAGTACGTCCGCCGGCAGGCCACGGCTTTCCGGGCCGAACAGGAAGGCGTCGCCCTCCTTGAAGCTGGCGTCATGGAAGGGCCGCGAGCCCTTGGTGGTGAAGGCGAACAGGCGCGGATGGCCGAGGCTTTCCAGGCAACTGGCGAGGTCGGCATGGCGTTGCAAGGTGGCGTATTCGTGATAGTCGAGGCCGGCGCGGCGCAGGCGCTTGTCGTCCATTTCGAAACCCAGCGGCTCGATCAAATGCAGGTGGCAGCCGCTGTTGGCGCATAGCCTGATAACGTTGCCGGTATTCGGCGGTATTTCTGGTTGAAAGAGGATGACGTGAAACATGCACGGCTCCGAAGAGAAAGACAGGCTGCATTCTACGCCTGAAGAAGACCCGCGACCGAAGCTAATGCCGAAGGTATTCGGCTCCCTGGCGATTGTCGGGGTGATGGTGGGGCTGATGATTGGCCGCCTGACCCAGCCCGATCCTGTGGAGTTGCAGCAGGTCGAGGTGGCCGCTGATGGCCTGGTGCTGTGGTTCAACCATGAGCCCAAGGTTCACGGCGAACATATCGACGGCGCCGTGGCGTTGCTGTTCGACGCCCAGGGGCGCGGGCAGAACGGTCAGCTACAGGTCAATCAGAAGAATGTGAACTGGCGGGTGCGCCTGGCGGACCGGGGCTTGCTGCTGAATCTGGTGGCCGCCCGGCCGCTGCGGGGCGACTGGGCGGGTAGCGAGGTGGAGGGGCGCTGGCGCCTGGCGATCCACCTGCGGGAGGAATAAAAGAGGGAAACCCCGGCCTGCCTGTACCAAGGCCCCCAAAAGTGGGAGGGGCTGATCGCCTTGGGGGCGATGAGTCCCGGTGTAAAGAAGGGGATTCCCGGCCTGCCTGTACCAGGGTCCCCGAAAGGGTTGTGGGCGCGTCGCTCAAAGCGTGATGAGCCCGGTGTTAAAGAGGGAAGCCCCAGCCTGCCTGTACCGAGGTTCCCGAAACCTTGGGCTCGTCGCGATGCGCGTGATGAGCCCGGTGTTAAAGAGGGAATTCCCGGCCTGCCTGTACCGAGGTTCCCGAAAACGTGGCCCGTCGCTGTGAGCGTGATGGGCCGGGTATTAAAGAGGGGAATCCCCGGCCTGCCTGTACCAAGGTCCCCTAAACTGGGTAGTGATGGGGTTATTGCAGGGGCCGTGCCAACTCTGGCTAGTGCTGCATGAATTGCCTGGACAAAAAGCCAAAAGCCCCGGAATCCGGGGCTTTTGCGTTTTCGAAGGGATAATTTTCAGATTTGAAGGCCAGGCCTTGGATGATGGCGCGGTGCTCGATTGCGGTTCATCGCGCCTTCGGGCAGTGCATGCACCCCATCCTGGTGCACGCACATCCTCGTTGTTGGGGGGAGGGCTTCAGCCTTCTTCGCTTTCGTCCTCGTCGCCACCGTCCACCTTCATCCCCAACTCCTTGATCTTGCGGGTCAGGGTGTTGCGGCCCCAGCCCAACAGCACTGCGGCGTCGCGGCGGCGGCCGGCGGTGTGCTTGAGGGCGGTCTCGATCATGATCCGTTCGAAACTCGGCACCGCGCTGTCCAAAAGGCTTGACTGGCCGCGGGCCAGGGCCTGGTCGGCCCACTGGCGCAGGGCCTGTTCCCAGTTGGTTACCGGCGCCGAATCCTGGGGCAGGCTCAACAGCTCCGGCGGCAGGTCGCTGATGTGCACCTCGCGCCCCGACGCCATGACGGTGATCCAGCGGCAGGTGTTCTCCAGCTGGCGAACGTTGCCCGGCCAGGGCAGGTTCTTCAGGTATTCCTCGGTTTCGTTCTTCAGCAGCTTGGGTTCCACCGCCAGCTCCTGGGCGGCACGGCTGAGGAAGTGCTTGGCCAGGGTCGGGATGTCTTCGCGACGGTCCGACAGGCGCGGGATATGGATGCGGATCACGTTGAGGCGGTGGAACAGGTCCTCACGAAACTTGCCGGCGTGCACCAGGGTTTCCAGGTTCTGGTGGGTGGCGGCGATGATCCGTACATCGACCTTGACTGGAGTATGTCCACCGACCCGGTAGAACTCGCCATCGGCCAGAACCCGCAGCAGACGAGTCTGGGTGTCGGCCGGCATGTCGCCGATTTCGTCGAGGAACAGGGTGCCGCCATCGGCTTGCTCGAAACGTCCACGGCGCAGGTTGGCAGCACCGGTGAAGGCGCCTTTTTCATGGCCGAACAGCTCGGACTCCATCAGGTCCTTAGGGATAGCCGCCATGTTCAGGGCGATGAACGGCGAAGCCGCCCGCGGGCTGTGGCGATGCAGGGCGTGGGCCACCAGTTCCTTGCCGGTGCCCGACTCGCCGTTGATCAACACCGTGATGTTGGAGTGACTCAGGCGCCCGATGGCGCGGAACACCTCCTGCATCGCCGGCGCTTCGCCGATGATCTCCGGGGTGCGGGCCAGGGTCGGGGCCACTTCCAGGCCCTGCTGCTCCTGGGCATGCTGGTTGGCGCGCTTGACCAGGGACACCGCCTCATCCACATCGAATGGCTTGGGCAGGTACTCGAAGGCCCCGCCCTGGTAGGAGGCGACAGCGCTGTCCAGGTCCGAATGCGCGGTCATGATGATCACCGGCAGGCGCGGGTGCAGCTCGCGAATCCGCGCTAGCAGGTCGAGGCCGCTGGCACCGGGCATACGGATGTCGGAGATGATCACGTCTGGCTGCTGGCGTGCCAGGCGACTCATCACCCCGTCGGCGCTGTCGAAGCTCTGGGTGGTCATGCCTTCTTGTTGCAAGGCTTTCTCCAGGACCCAACGGATAGAACGGTCGTCATCGACGATCCACACGGTTTCACTACGGCTCATGTCGATGGGCTCCTTGTTCCAGAGGCAGAAAGATCGAGAAGGTGGTGTGGCCGGGATGGCTGTCACATTCGATCAGGCCCTGGTGCTGGCTGATGATGTTCTGAGTAATGGCCAGACCCAGCCCGGTGCCGTCCGGGCGGCCGCTGACCATGGGGAAGAAGAGGGTGTCCTGCAGCTCGGCAGGGATGCCCGGGCCGTTGTCGATGATCTCGATCTTGGTCACCAGGCGATGGCGCACATGGCCGATGGTGAACTGGCGCATGGTGCGGCTGCGCAGGGTGATGCGCCCCAGGCGCATTTCGTTCTGGCTGCTGATGGCTTGCATGGCGTTGCGCACGATGTTGAGCACCGCCTGGATCATCTGCTCGCGGTCGATCAAAACGTCGGGAATGCTCGGGTCGTAATCGCGTACCAGGGTGATGCAGCCCTGGCTTTCGGCTTCCACCAGGCTGCTGACCCGCTCCAGCACTTCATGGATGTTGGTCAGAGCCAGGGACGGCAGCTTGTTCGAGCCCAGCATGCGGTCCACCAGGTTTCGCAGGCGGTCGGCCTCTTCGATGATGACGTTGGTGTAGTCCTTGAGGCTTTCCTCGGGCAGCTCCCGGGCCAGCAATTGTGCGGCGCCGCGAATCCCTCCCAAGGGGTTCTTGATCTCGTGGGCCAGGCCGCGCACCAGCATCTTGCTGGTTTCCTGCTTGGACAGCTGGGCCTCTTCCTTGGTAATGCGCAGCAGCCGGTCGCGGGGGTGGACCTCCAGCAGCAGCAAGGTATCGCCATTGCTGAGGATCGGCGTTACCGCGTAGTCGACGGTCAGGGTCTGGCCGGTCAGGGCGGTGAGCATGGCTTCGCGCTTGGTGAAGGGGTGCGCCTGTTCCACCGCCTGGCGCAGGGAGCTCAGGGCCTCGGCGGATTCGGTGAACAGCTCGCTGATGAATTGCCCATGGCTGCGCTGGCCGCTGATGGCCAGGAGCATCTCCGCCGCCGGGTTCATGTACTCAAGGCGCAGGTCGGCGTTGAGCAGGATGGTGGCGGTGGTCAGGTTGTCCAGAAGCAGACGGTGCAGTGGGTCGCTGATGGTCATGGGTAAGTGGTGACCTCTTTTGAAGCAAGACAATCCGGGGCCGGTCCCGAATTGCGCGCGCGGGTAAGGCGCTGATGTGGAGAAAATGCAAAAACCAAACCAAGGCTCCGAAAAGAAGCGTCCAAGCCCTGAAACAGCCGTTTGAAGCTCGATTGCGTGGCGCTTTGCCAGCCCCGGCGGGTATTTTCGAACCAAAATGGGCTGTAAATGGTCTCTGGGTGCAACTTGCTGCACCAATATAGTGCATGAATCTGCATGGTGCTTGCGCGGTGCTCGACGGTGTGGGAATCAACGCCCGTTTTTCAGCGGCCGCTGTCAGGAAGCGGGTTTAAAGTGCTCGAACCTAATGCTTCAAGGTTTAGGATGCGGCCATGGAAAACGCCCCTCTGCTGTTCCAGCTCCCCGATGACGACACCCTGTACCAGGCCCTTTTGGATCGCGACCCGGCCTATGAAGGCTTTGCCTTTGTCGGGGTGAAAAGTACCGGTGTGTTCTGTCGCTTGACCTGTGCCGCGCGCAAGCCCAAGCGTGAGAACACGGTGTTCTTCAGCTCCATCAAGGGCTGCGTCGAAGCGGGATTCCGCGCCTGTCTGCGTTGTCGCCCCCTGGAGCGGGCCGGAGTGCAGGAGTCCTGGGTGCAAACCCTGCTGGATCAGTTGCAAAGCGATCCCGAACGCCGCTGGTACGAAGACGACCTGAGCCGCCAGGGGTTGGACCCATCCACCGTGCGTCGCGCGTTCAAGCGCTACTTTGGGGTGACCTTCCTGGAAATGGCCCGCTTGCGACGCATGGGCCAAGGCATGCAGCAGCTGTCCTGCGGCGAGTCGGTGATCGAGGCGCAGATCAGCGCCGGCTTTGATTCCGATAGTGGCTTTCGCCGTGCCTTTGCCCGCCTGGCCGGCCAGCCGCCGTCGAACCTGCGGGGGCGCGAGCTGCTCAAGGTGGACTGGCTGCAGACCCCTATCGGCGTGATGCTGGCGGTGGCCGACGCCCAGGTCCTGCATCTGCTGGAGTTTTTCGATCGCCCGGCCCTGGCCAATGAACTGCAAAACCTGCAAAAGAGCAGCGGCTCCAGCATAGGATTTGGACGTTTCGCCCCTATCGATCAAATCGAGGCCGAGCTGCAGCGTTATTTCGCCGGAGAAACCGACGGTTTCCACACTCCCCTGGCGATGAACGCCTCGCCCTTTACCCGAACGGTATGGCAGGCCTTGCGCGCCATCCCTCTGGGCAGTACCTGCAGTTATGCCGAAGTAGCGAGCCGGATCGGCTCGCCGTCAGCGGTGCGTGCCGTGGCCCGGGCCAACGGCGCCAATCAGATCGCCATCGTCATCGCCTGTCACCGGGTCATAGGTAGCGATGGCGCGCTGACCGGCTACGGCGGCGGACTGTGGCGCAAGCGCTGGCTGCTGGAGCATGAGCGCCGCATGGCAAGCCCCGGTGCGATTCAGTGAGCGGGCTGTAGAGGCTTGCCTGAAGTTCCCGGGCGGGTTTGCGCAAGGTTGTCCACAGGCCCTTGCGGCGGTTTTTGGTTCTCTGTCTGGCGCGCCAGTTCATCGGCATCCGCCTGCTCCGCTGTGGACAACTCGGCAGCGTTGTGACCGATGCGCTTGAGCAGCGCCAGCATGCACAGCAGCGAAACCAGGGCGTAGCAGGCCGAGGCGATGGCCACGCCGATGATGCTGCCGGTGCCATTGAGGATGCTCTGGGCCAGCACCGGGGTGGCGCCGCCCACCAGCAGTGAACACAGCTGATAGGAAATCGACAGCCCGCTGTAGCGTACCCGGGTCGGAAAGGCCCGGGCCAGGATACCGCCCACCGCGCCATAGAACATCGAATGCGGCACCGTGGCCAGGCACATGCCGAGCACGGCGATCCAGTAGCTGCCGGTTTCCACGGCGAAGAACATCGCCGGCATCAGCACCAGCTCCGGCACCACCATCAGCACCATGGCCTTGCGCATGTCGATGCGTGACACCAGCACCGCCCCCAGGGGCTGGGTGATGAACTGCACCACCAGGGCAATGACGATCACGCTGAGAAAACTGCCCTGGGTGTAGCCCAGTTCCTTGGTGGCCCAGGACAGGGCAAAGGTGCTCTTGAAGTAGGTGACGTGGATGATCGGCAGCACCCCGGCGCCCAGCAGCACCAGGCGCCAGTGGTTGCGCAGCACGTCGAGAATCGGCAGCTTGACGGTCTTCTTCTGCGCGATCAGGCGCTGCATGTCATCGGATTCTTCAAGCTTGAGGCGAATGACCATGCCGACGATCACCAGCAGCGCCGAGAGCAGGAATGGAATGCGCCAGCCCCAGAGCAGGAAGTCCGGCGCGGGCAGGGCGCTGAGGCCGAAGAACACCAGGGTTGCCAGCAGGTTGCCAGCCGGTGAGCCCTGCTGGGCAAAGGCGGCATAGAGAATGCCCTTGCCCTTGGGCGCACTCTCGCTGGCGATCAGGATCGCCCCGCCCCATTCGCCGCCCACCGCGATGCCCTGGATGATTCGCAGGGTCACCAGGGCAATCGGCGCCCAGATGCCGATCTGCAGGTAGCTGGGTAGCAGGCCGATGCAGGTGGTGGCCACGCCCATCATGATCAGGGTGATCACCAGGGTGGTCTTGCGGCCGATCTTGTCGCCCATGTGGCCGAAGATGATGCCGCCGATGGGACGCGCGACAAAACCGGCCCACAGGGTCAGGAAGGACAACAGGGTAGCGGTGCCCGGGGGCAGGTCGGCGGGGAAGAAGACTTTGCCGAACACCAGGGCGGCGGCGATTCCGTAGGCGTAGAAGTCGTACCACTCGATGGTGGTGCCGATGAACGAGGCGATGCCCGCCTTGCGGGCTTTCTTGTGGGCGGCAGCTTCCAGGGCGGCGGTCATGTGCAACTCCTGCTTGTTATTGTTATGGGCACCCGTGCAGGGCGCGTGGGCTTCATGCAAGACCCGACCGCTGGGAGCCTATACAGGCAGGAATCGAAAAATATAATGATTAAATCTTATGGTTTGATACGTGATTTCGTATCGCCGCGCCCTGCTCAGGCCCCTGTGGCGGCTGCTTGCAGCAGGGATCTGAACAGGGCGAGGAAACTGTCGGCGGCGGCCGAGGGTTTGTCCGCCCGATGGATCGCCATAATCTCCGAAGGCGCGCCCCGGCCTTCGATTTCGCAGTAAATCACCCCCGGCTGGCCGAGCAGTGCCAGGGTCTGGGGCACCAGCGCCACCCCCATCTCATGGGCCACCATCGCCACCACGGTTTGCCAGAGCCGAGTCTCGTGACGAATGCGCGGGCTGAATCCGGCAGCCACGCAGCGGGCGATGATCAGGTCGTGGTAGTGGGGCGAGACCTCCCGTGGAAACAGGATGAAATCATCATGGGCCAATTGCCCCAGGTCGACTTGCGCCTGCTCGGCCAGTCGGTGGCCCTGGGGCAGGCAGCAGAGAAAGGGTTCGGCCAGCAGCGTCTGGCTGTGGATACCGGCGGCGAAGGTGCCGCCGTGGACGAAACCGATATCGATCTGGCCCCGCTGCAGGGCCTGGGCCTGGGCGGCGCTGTTCATTTCCATCAGCACGATCTCGGTGTCCGGATGATCGCGCTCGAAGGCCTTGACCGTTTGGGGCAGGCCGCGGTGCAGGATCGAGTTGACGAAACCCACGCTCAGGCGCCCGGCAAAACCTTCGGCCGAGCGCTGGGTCAGGCGTCGTGCCTGTTCGGCCCGCAGCAGCAGGTAGCGCGCCTCGCCCAGCAGCACCTGGCCGGCGTTGGTCAGGCTCACGGACTTGTTGTTGCGGTTGAGCAACTGGATATCCAGTTGCCCCTCAAGCTTCTTGATATCGAAACTCAGTGCCGGTTGCGAAATGCACAGACGCTCCGCGGCGCGCCCGAAGTGCAGCTCCTCGGCCACGGCGACGAAGTAACGCAGTTGTTTGAGGTCCATGAGGAGCCTGCCTTCTACGATCTGGTTTTCTTATCGTAGTGGATGGATTTTGTATTAGATACTTATCGATGGCGGCTCTAGTCTCGGCCTACAAAAATCAGGAGACGCGCCATGACCGCCGAGCCCCGTCCTATTGAAGACCGCCTGAACATCCCCGATAGCCGTGGTATCAACCTGTTTGAATGCGACGCCGGTCTGGGCGCATTGCTCAAGGTCTACCTGCCGCCGGAGGTCTACCAGCAGTGGCTGCCGAGCTTGCAGCGCCTGGGTGCCCGGGCCGGTGGCGAGCTGGATGTATTGGCCCTGTCCGCCGACAAGAACCCGCCTGTGTTGCAGCCCCGCACCCGCCGCGGCGAGAACCTGCAAAGCATTGCCAAGCACCCGGACTATGTTGCCCTGGAGCGGGTGGCCTACGCCGAGCTGGGCCTGGCCTCCATGAGCCATCGCCCTGACGGGCCTCTGCCGCTGGTCAAGTACGCCCTGACCTATCTGTTCGTCCAGGCCGAGTTCGGCCTGTGCTGCCCGGTGAGCATGACCGACTCCCTGGCCCGCACCCTGCGCAAGTTCGGCACGCCTGAGCTGGTGCAGCGTTATCTGCCGCGACTGCAGTCCCAGGATTTCGACGAGCTGTTCCAGGGGGCGATGTTCATGACCGAGCAGGCCGCTGGCTCCGATGTTTCGCGCACCGAAACCCGCGCCCGGCTGGAGGACGGCCAATGGCGGTTGTACGGCGAGAAATGGTTCTGTTCCAACCCGGATGCCGACCTGGCCATGGTCCTGGCGCGCCCGGAACAGGCGCCTGCGGGCATGGCCGGGGTCACCCTGTTCCTGCTGCCGAAAGTCCTGGCCGATGGTTCGCGCAACCAGTACCGGATCCAGCGCCTGAAGGACAAGCTGGGCAGTCGCTCCATGGCCAGTGGCGAGATCACTCTGGAAGGTGCCAGCGCCTACCTGATCGGTGAGGTCGGCCGCGGCTTCCAGCAGATGGCCGACATGGTCAACATGTCGCGGCTGTCCAACGGCGTGCGGGCAGCGGGGCTGATGCGCCGCGGGATCAACGAAGCGCTGTTCATCGCCCGCCAGCGTCGGGCCTTCGGCAAGTATCTGATCGAGATGCCGCTGATGCAGCGGCAGTTGCTGAAGATGATGCTGCCCACCGAGCAGGCGCGTTCGATGTTCATGCAAATCGCCAGCTTGCTGCCCCGGGCCGATAGCGGTGACGAGGCGGCGCGTAAATGTGTGCGGATTCTCACGCCGCTGATCAAGTTCCGCGCCTGCCGTGACGCTCGACGGGTCACCGGCGATGCCATGGAGGTGCGAGGTGGGGTTGGCTACATCGAGGAGTGGAGCGATGCCCGGCTGGTGCGCGACGCCCATCTGGGTTCGATCTGGGAGGGCACCAGCAATATCGTCGCCCTGGACATTGCCCGGGCGGTGACCCGTGAGCAGGCGCTGGAACCCTTGCAGGGTTATCTGGCGGCACTGCTGGCCGAGGCCGATCTGCCGGACGCCAGCCGCAGGCTGTTCGATTCGGCCCTGCTGCGCACGGTCACCGGCTTCCATACGGTGGCGCAGCAACGCCGGGATGAGCAGGTGCGTCAGTTCGGCAGCGTGCTGTATCACCTGACCAGCGCGATTTTCATGGCCTGGGAAGCCGTGCGTCAGGCTCCGGATTATCGACGCCTGGGCCTGGCTCATCTGGTGCTGGCGCACAAGGTGCTGCCACGGGACCCCTTGAGCCTGGAGCCGGCTATCGATGCCGAGCTGCTGGCGCGCCTGGCCAATGAGAGCCCGCTGTCGCAAGCCGAGGCCATGCAACTGCTGCCGGCCTGATTGGCCGTCCCTTTCCGATGTGCGGAGTACCCGGATGAACCTTGCCCAAGGGGCCCTGGCGGGCCTGAAAGTCATTGATCTGAGCCGCGTGCTGGGCGGTCCCTACTGTACCCAGGCCCTGGCCGACCACGGCGCCGAAGTCATCAAGCTGGAGCCTTTGAGTGGCGATGAAACCCGGGGTTGGGGGCCACCGTTCGAAGGCGATGACGCCTCATACTTTCGCGGCATCAACCGTAACAAGCGGGGGATTGCCGTCGACCTGTCGCGCCCCGAGGGCCTGGCCCTGCTGATGCAATTGCTGGAAGACGCCGATGTGCTGGTGGAGAACTTCAAGCCTGGCACCCTGCAACGCTGGGGCATCGGATTTCAGGAGGTGCTGAGCCCGCGTTTCCCGGGGTTGATTCATTGCGCGATCTCCGGCTTTGGCGCCGATGGCCCCTTGGGCGGCTTACCCGGCTATGACGCGGTGATCCAGGCCATGGCCGGCTTGATGAGTGTCAACGGCGAAGGCGAGGGCGGGCCATTGCGCATCGGCTTGCCGATCGTCGATATGGTCACTGGCCTGAATGCGTTGGCGGGGATTCTCCTGGCCCTCAACGAGCGTCAGCGCAGCGGCCTTGGGCAGTCCCTGGATATTTCCCTGTATGACTGCGGTGTCTCCCTGCTGCATCCCCATCTGCCGAACTACTTCGCTTCCGGCAAGACCCCGAAGCGCACGGGAAATGCCCATCCCAACATCGCCCCTTACGACAGCTATCGCACCGCCGGCGAACCGATCTTCCTCGCGGTTGGCAATGATCGACAGTTCGCCAGGCTATGCCGGGAACTGGGGGCCAGCGAGTTGCTGGAAGACCCGCGCTTTGCCGATAACGGCCAGCGCTCGGTCAATCGCCTAGCCTTGAAACAGGCTTTGGAGCGGCATCTGGTTGCCCACGATGGGGCCTCGCTGGCACCGCGGCTGATTGGCCTGGGAGTGCCTTGTGGTTCGATTGCTACGGTGGATCAGGTGGTGACTCATCCCCATACCCGGCATCGCGGTCTGCTGGTGGAACTCGATGGTTACCGCGGCATAGGTTCGCCGGTGAAGCTGTCGCGAACCCCGGCTAGCTATCGGACGGTTCCGCCGACCCTGGGCCAGGACACTCGTGCGGTACTGCAGGGTCTGGGGCTGGATGAGCCGACTATCGCCAAGCTGCTGGCCAGCGGGGTGGTGCGCGGTTGAAGTTTGCACTCAGCGGCGATGGGCTCGCAGTAGGGTGAAGGTGATGCTCGGACTCTGTTGCAGCACCTTCACGCCGTCGAGGACCTGCACTGCCAGGCGATGTTGGCCACGGTCGATATTCACCAGCGGCAACTCGGGGCCCCGGCTCGGGGGGCCATACGCCTGATCGTCCAGCAGCAGACGCAGGCGATGCTGCGGCTGCAAGTCCGGCACCAGCGCCACCTGCACCGTGAAGCTGCCGTTGTTGGCCCGCAGCGCGCCGTGCGCTGGCACACCCTGCAACTGCAGTTGGGCGTAAGGCTCTGCGCTGGCGGGCAGCGCCGTTATCCACAGCAGGCAAAAAGCAGCGGCGCGCATCACGGTGATTCCAGCCCTTTACAGGTTCGCGGTTGAAAGGCTCAGCATAGGGCGGCGCGAGGCTGGACGCGGGCGCGGTTAACCTTTGAACACACATAACTCAGCGGTGGCGCGGACCATTGCCAGTTGGCGCAACGGGTCGCGGCTGGCGGCCTGATTGGCCTGGGCCAGCCATTGCGGGCATTGGCGATCGCCGGCATGGGGGCTGAAGTCGGCCAGTTGCTGCAACAGGCGTTTTTGTAACTGATCAAGTTGTGGACGGATTTGTCCGGCCAGGTCCTGGCGCGGGGTGTCTGGCGCCCGACCTTGCAGGTGCCAGCTGGACAGCTTGGCGTACTGCACCAGTTTGTTGGCTTCGATCTGGGCGGCGAAGAACTGCCCAACCCTTTCCTCGCTCAGGTGATAGGTGGCGGCCTGGGCTGTGGCGCCGGCAATTACCTGCTGTTCCCGAGGCCGGTCCTCCACCGCCTTGTGGCTGTCCCATTTGCTCAGGGCCACCTGATCGGCAATGGCCAGGCGTTCGCCGATGCTGCCGAGCAACGGGGCGAGAGCAGCGGGGGCTTCGGTGGCGCAGGCGGCTGTGGTGAGCAGGCTGCAGGTGAGGGCGAGGCACAAGTTGAGGCGCAAAGTCATGGGCGGGCTCGGCAGATAAGAGAAGGGCGGCGCCCATGATGCACGCAACCACCCCGGGCCTGGCAAATGCGCGGGCATAAAAAAGGCCTCCCGAAGGAGGCCTCTTGATCACGCGGCTTGCGCCGACGCTACCGGATCAGCAGCTGTAGTACAGCTCGTATTCCAGTGGGTGTACGAAGGTACGGACCTTGATCTCTTCTTCGCTTTTCAGGGCGATGTAAGCGTCGATGAAGTCGTCGCTGAAAACGCCGCCTTTGGTCAGGAACGCACGACCTTTGTCCAGCTCTTCCAGGGCTTCTTTCAGGCTGCCGCAAACTTGTGGGATCTCTTTGGCCTCTTCAGGCGGCAGGTCGTACAGGTTTTTGTCAGCGGCGTCGCCAGGGTGGATCTTGTTCTGGATACCGTCCAGGCCGGCCATCAGCAGAGCAGCGAAGGCCAGGTATGGGTTGGCAGCCGGGTCCGGGAAACGGGCTTCGATACGGCGGGCTTTAGGGCTCGACACGTAAGGAATACGGATCGAAGCGGAACGGTTGCGTGCCGAGTAGGCCAGCATCACCGGGGCTTCGAAGCCTGGAACCAGACGCTTGTAGGAGTTGGTGGCCGGGTTGGTGAAGCCGTTCAGAGCCTTACCGTGCTTGATGATGCCGCCGATGAAGTACAGAGCGGTATCGGACAGGCCGGCATAGCCTTCGCCAGCGAAGGTGTTCTTGCCGTCTTTCCAGATCGACATGTGCACGTGCATGCCCGAGCCGTTGTCACCGTACAGTGGCTTAGGCATGAAGGTGGCGGTGCGACCGTAGGCGTCGGCCACGTTGTGCACGACGTATTTCAGGGTCTGGGTTTCGTCGGCCTTCTTCACCAGGGTGTTGAACTTGACGCCGATTTCGTTCTGGCCGGCAGTCGCCACTTCGTGGTGGTGAACTTCAACGGTCAGGCCCATTTCTTCCAGTGCGTTGCACATGGAGGTACGGATTTCGTGGTCGTGGTCGAACGGTGGAACCGGGAAGTAGCCGCCTTTGACGCCTGGACGGTGGCCCTTGTTGCCGCCTTCGATGTCCTGGTCGGACATCCAGGAACCTTGTTCGGAGTAGATCTTGAACATGGAACCGGAGATGTCGGACTTGAATTTCACTTGGTCGAAGATGAAGAACTCTGGCTCTGGACCGGCGAATACGGTGTCGCCGATGCCGGTGGCTTTCAGGTGCTCTTCGGCGCGCTTGGCAATGGCGCGTGGGTCGCGGTCGTAACCTTGCATGCTCGAAGGTTCGATGATGTCGCAGACCAGGATCAGGGTCGGTTCTTCTGTGAACGGGTCCAGCACGGCGGTTTCGTCGTCCGGCATCAGGATCATGTCGGAGGCTTCGATGCCTTTCCAGCCAGCAATGGAGGAACCGTCGAACATCTTGCCGGATTCGAAGAAGTCTTCATCCAGCGCATCACGGGCCGGCATGGTCACGTGATGTTGAGTGCCCTTGGTGTCAGTGAAGCGCAGATCAATCCATTTGACGTCATGATCTTTGATGAGTTGAACCGACTTCGACATAGTGTCCTCCGGGTGGCTTCGGGCTTGGTGTTGGAGTGCCCTTAGAATGTGGGTGATGCCGGCGCGAATACTCTGCCATGGCAACCTGCCTCACAAGGGAGCAAATTGCATGCCAGTGCCCCGAGATGGGTTTTCTGCCCCAAAATCACGCTTTCTGCGGCGGATTTGGCGTAATGCCGGCATTTGGCGCACTGCAATGTAGCGTCTTCTTTGATAAATGACCTGTTTTGGTGCACCTAAAACCTTATGCACATTAATTGGTTAAACCTTGAGCAATTTCCGCTATAATCCGCGCCCCCCTTTTTCGGCTGGCCCAGCGCGCGCAGTTTTCATGAAACTAATCGTTAAAGTTTTCCCGGAAATCACCATCAAGAGCCGCCCGGTACGGATGCGTTTCATCCGTCAGTTGGCCAAGAACATCCGTGCCGTGCTCCGCGATCTGGACCCGGCCGTGGTGGTCAATGGTGTGTGGGACAACCTCGAGCTGGAAACCGCCCTCAGCGAGCCCAAGGCCCTGAAGGAGCTGACCGAGCGCCTGAGTTGCATGCCCGGCATCGCGCATTTCCTGCAGGTTGACGAGTACCCGCTGGGCGACTTCGACGACATCGTTGCCAAGTGCAAGCAGCACTTCGGCGAGGCCTTGCCCGGGAAGATTTTCTCGGTGCGCTGCAAGCGTGCCGGCAAGCATGAATTCAGCTCCATGGACGTGGAAAAGTACGTCGGCAGCCAGCTGCGTCGGCAGTGCGGTGCCGCCGGCATTTCCCTCAAAGAGCCGGAAATCGAAGTGCGGATGGAAATTCGCGACCAACGGTTGTTCGTGATCCACAGCCAGCACAACAGTATCGGTGGCTACCCGCTGGGCGCCCTGGAACAGACCCTGGTGCTGATGTCCGGCGGCTTCGACTCCACGGTCGCCGCTTATCAGGTCATGCGCCGTGGCCTGATGAGCCACTTCTGCTTCTTCAATCTGGGCGGCCGTGCCCACGAACTGGGCGTGATGGAAGTCGCGCACTATATATGGAAGAAGTACGGCAGCTCCCAGCGGGTGCTGTTCGTCAGCGTGCCGTTCGAGGAAGTGCTCGGGGAAATTCTCGGCAAAGTCGACAACAGTCATATGGGCGTCATTTTGAAGCGTATGATGTTGCGTGCCGCCTCAAGCATCGCCGACCGTCTGCACATCGATGCACTGGTGACTGGCGAGGCGATTTCCCAGGTGTCCAGCCAGACGTTGCCCAACCTGTCGGTGATCGACTGCGTGACCGAGAAGCTGGTGCTGCGCCCGCTGATCGCCAGCCACAAGCAGGACATCATCGACCTGGCCGAAGAGATCGGCACCGCCGACTTCGCCAAGCACATGCCGGAGTACTGCGGGGTCATCTCGGTGAACCCCAAGACCCATGCCAAGCGCCATCGCGTCGAGCATGAAGAGAAAGAATTCGATATGGCGGTGCTCGAGCGTGCGATCGAGCGGGCCAAGCTGGTGCCGATCGATCGGGTGATCGACGAGTTGGGCCAGGATTTGCAGATTGAAGAAGTCAGTGAGGCGCTGGCCGGTCAGATCGTCATCGACATCCGTCACCCGGATGCCCAGGAAGACGACCCGCTGGAGCTTGCTGGCATCGAAGTACAAGCGCTGCCGTTCTATGCATTGAACGCCCGCTTCAAGGAACTGGACCCTACGCGCCAGTACCTGCTGTATTGCGACAAAGGCGTCATGAGTCGCCTGCATGCTCACCATCTGCTCAGTGAGGGACATGCCAATGTGCGCGTTTATAGACCGAGCTAAGTGCCCGGGGATGTTCGCCTGTGGCTTGCGTCACCGGCCCCCCGACGCCGCCGTCCAGCTGTAACGGCCAGGCCTGACTCTATTGTTAATCGCTGCCAGCATTTGTCAGCACACCGAATCCTCTGATCGAGATACACAAGTGATCGAAAATCTACGCAACATCGCCATCATTGCCCACGTTGACCATGGTAAGACCACCCTGGTAGACAAACTCCTGCGTCAATCCGGCACCCTGGAGCGCAACGAGCTCAACGACGAGCGCGTGATGGACTCCAACGACCAGGAAAAAGAACGCGGTATTACCATCCTGGCGAAAAACACCGCCATCAACTGGAACGGCTACCACATCAACATCGTGGACACCCCGGGCCACGCCGACTTCGGCGGCGAAGTTGAGCGCGTAATGTCCATGGTCGACTCCGTGCTGCTGCTGGTCGACGCTCAAGACGGCCCGATGCCGCAAACCCGTTTCGTGACCAAGAAGGCGTTCGAAGCCGGCCTGCGTCCAATCGTGGTAATCAACAAGGTTGACCGTCCGGGCGCGCGTCCTGACTGGGTTCTGGACCAGATCTTCGATCTGTTCGACAACCTGGGTGCCACCGAAGAACAGCTGGACTTCAAAGTCGTCTACGCCTCGGCCCTGAACGGCATTGCCGGTCTGGACCACACCGAAATGGCTGAAGACATGACCCCGCTGTACCAGTCGATCGTCGACAACGTGCCAGCGCCAAGCGTTGACCGTGACGGTCCGTTCCAGATGCAGGTTTCCGCTCTGGACTACAACAGCTTCCTGGGTGTGATCGGCGTTGGCCGTATCGCTCGCGGTCGCGTCAAGCCCAACACCCCGGTTGTGGCCATCGACGTCAACGGCAAGCGCCGTAACGGTCGTATCCTCAAGCTGATGGGTCACCACGGCCTGCACCGTGTAGACGTTGAAGAAGCCGCTGCTGGCGACATCGTTTGCATCAGCGGTTTCGACGAGCTGTTCATCTCCGACACCCTGTGCGATCCGACTGTTGTCGAAGCGATGAAGCCACTGAGCGTCGACGAGCCAACCGTTTCCATGACCTTCCAGGTCAACGACTCGCCATTCTGCGGTAAAGAAGGCAAGTTCGTGACCAGCCGTAACATCAAGGAACGTCTGGACAAAGAGCTGCTGTACAACGTTGCTCTGCGCGTTGAAGAAGGCGACTCGGCTGACAAGTTCAAGGTTTCCGGCCGTGGTGAGCTGCACCTGTCGGTACTGATCGAAACCATGCGTCGCGAAGGCTTCGAGATGGGCGTTGGCCGTCCTGAAGTGATCATCCGTGAAGTGGATGGCGTGAAGCAGGAACCGTTCGAAAACGTCACCATCGACATCCCTGAAGAATCCCAGGGCAAGGTCATGGAAGAGATGGGCCTGCGTAAGGGCGACCTGAGCAACATGGTTCCGGATGGCAAGGGCCGTGTACGCCTGGAATACAACATTCCAGCCCGTGGTCTGATCGGTTTCCGTAACCAGTTCCTGACCCTGACCAACGGTGCAGGCATCCTGACTTCGATCTTCGATCGCTACGCTCCGATGAAGTCCGGCCACATGTCCGGCCGTCAGAACGGCGTCCTGGTATCGGTAGAAACCGGCAAGGCCCTGACCTACTCCCTGGAAACCCTGCAGGCGCGCGGCAAGCTGTTCGTCGAGCACGGCCAGGAAATCTACAACGGTCAGATCGTTGGTCTGAACAGCCGTGACAACGACCTGGGTGTGAACCCAACCAAGGGCAAGAAGCTCGACAACATGCGTGCTTCGGGTAAAGACGAAACCATCGCCCTGGTTCCACCTGTTCGCTTCACCCTGGAACAGGCTCTGGAATTCATCCAGGACGACGAGCTGTGCGAAGTGACTCCTAAGTCCATCCGTCTTCGCAAGAAGATCCTGGACGAAGGCGAGCGTACCCGCGCTGCCAAGAAAGCCAAGAACTGAGTCTTTAGTTCCGGCTGAATGAAAACGCCCCCGGTCGCGAGACCGGGGGCGTTTTTTTTCGCCTGGAGAAAACCTGTAGCCGCTGCCGAGCCTGCGAGGCTGCGACCGGGCGCGCAGCGGCCGTCAACCCAGGCGGCGCGTAGTGCCTGAGCTACCGTGCTGGCCGTCTTGCGGCTGCCTTGCAGCCGTTCGCAGCCTCGCGCTGCTCGGCAGCGGCTACAGCAGCGTTAGCTGCGGTGGGAGGTGGGCAGCCTTAGCAGCCTGAAGGGCAGGGGATCAGAAACGTTCCAGGGTTCGACTGCTGGTATTGGTCGGGCGCTCCTGGGGCTTGGGCTTGTAGGCGCAGTAGCCCGGGCGCGGGCCGATCTTCGGGTGGTTGCGGCAGGTGTCCGGGCGCTTGTCATAAATGGTGCACAGGCGACTTTTACGATCCAGATACAGGCAGTCGTTGTTGCTCATGCGCTGCAAGGTGAAGATTTCCGACTTCTGGTTGTAGCGCTCGACGATGCCTTCTTTCTGCAGGCGCTTGGCAATGTTCTTCGCCGGTTCGCCGCGCTCGAATTCGTCGACGATACCAATGCGGATCAGGTCCTTGATCTTCACTTCCACCGGCAGGGTGCAGCAGCTGGACATGCAGGAACCGCACATGGGCGCGGTGTATTTGGCCCAGGTATCGAGACGGTCGATTTCCGCGGCGGCGATCAGATTGGACTTCATCAAGGTGGTGCTTCCGGCATGTTCCAGGGCGCGCGATCATACCGGGACTGGTGGATTTTTGAACGACTTTAGGTCGGATTTTTCTTGTGTGCCTTGCGATTAGTCCCTGGCGGCACGGCATCTGCATCTTTTTCCCCTGCAGGCGCGCAAGGCTCTCTCGTGAGTCGAGGCATTTGAGACAGCGCCGAACCAGAGCCTTCGCTCCGTGTCAGACCGACTAGGCTCAGACCATTCCATGCTCACTGTGTATCTCGTCAGAGGTCGTATCGATGACTCAGGAATCCCTTGTTCGTGACGCTGAGGTGGCCGCCTTTCGCGAAGCCGTCTTGACCAAACTCACCTACGCGGTTGGCAAAGACCCGGATCACGCCTTCGACCACGACTGGTTCGAGGCCATTGCCCTGGCGGCGCGGGACCATATGGTCGATCACTGGATGGATCACACGCGACAGATGTACCGCAAGGGTCAGAAGCGGGTGTATTACCTGTCCCTGGAGTTCCTGATCGGTCGCTTGCTGTTTGACAGCCTGAGCAATCTTGGTCTGCTGGACGTGGCCCGCGAGGCCCTCACCGATCTGGGGGTGGACCTGGAACGCATCCGCCTGCTGGAGCCCGATGCGGCACTGGGCAATGGTGGCTTGGGGCGCCTGGCGGCGTGTTTCATGGAGAGCATGTCGACCCTGGGCCTGGCCGGTCACGGCTACGGTATCCGTTACGAGCACGGCCTGTTCCGCCAGGCGATTGTCGACGGCTGGCAGCAGGAGCAGACCGAACACTGGCTGGATTTCGGCAACCCCTGGGAGTTCGAGCGCCCCGAGGTGATCTACTCCATCGGCTTTGGCGGTAGCGTCGACAGCGTGACCGACGAAGCGGGCAACATTCGCCAGGTCTGGCGGCCGGTGGAAACCGTCAGGGCGGTGGCCTATGACACCCCGGTGGTGGGCTGGCGTGGGGCCAGCGTCAACACCTTGCGTCTGTGGCGGGCCCGGGCCATGGAGGATTTGCACCTGGAGCGTTTCAACGCCGGTGACCACCTGGGGGCGGTGGCGGAAGTGGCCCGGGCCGAGAGCATCTCCCGGGTGCTGTACCCGGCCGACAGCACCGAGGCGGGCCAGGAACTGCGTCTGCGCCAGGAGTACTTTTTCGTCTCGGCGTCGTTGCAGGATTTGCTGCGGCGCCACAAGAACATGCACGACTCGGTGCTCAGCCTCGGCGAGCACGCGGCCATCCAGCTCAATGACACCCACCCGTCGATCGCCGTGGCCGAGCTGATGCGCCAATTGGTGGACCTGCACGGCAGCGCCTGGGATGCAGCGTGGCAGGTCACCGTGCAAACCCTGTCCTACACCAACCACACCCTGTTGCCCGAGGCCCTGGAAACCTGGCCGGTGGGCCTGATGGAACGCATGCTGCCGCGGCACATGCAGATCATCTATTTGATCAACGCCCAGCACATCGACTCGTTGCGGGCCAAGGGCATGCACGATTTCGACGTGCTGCGGGCGGTGTCGCTGATCGAGGAAGACAACGGCCGCCGGGTGCGCATGGGCAACCTGGCGTTCCTCGGCTCCCACAGCGTCAATGGCGTGTCCGGCCTGCACACCCAGCTGATGCGCAGCACGGTGTTCTCCGAGCTGCACAAGCTGTACCCGGAGCGGATCAACAACAAGACCAACGGCATCACCTTCCGCCGCTGGCTGTATCAGGCCAACCCGCAACTGACCGAAATGCTGGTGGACGTCCTGGGCCCCGAGCTGCTGGACAATCCCGAGGCGCTGCTACTGGGGCTGGAACCCTTCGCCGAGAAAGCCGCCTTTCGCAAGCAGTTCGCCGAACAGCGGCTGCACAGCAAGCGTGCTTTGGCGGCGATCATCCATGAGCGCCTGGGCATCGCGGTCAACCCGGCGGCGCTGTTCGATGTGCAGGTCAAGCGTATTCACGAGTACAAGCGCCAGTTGCTCAACCTGCTGCATACCGTGGCGCTGTACCAGGCGATCCGCGCCGAGCCGGAAACCGATTGGGTGCCCCGGGTGAAGATCTTTGCCGGCAAGGCGGCCGCCAGTTATCACCAGGCCAAGCTGATCATCAAACTGACCAACGACATCGCCCGTACGGTGAACAGCGACCCGACTGTACGTGGCTTGCTCAAAGTGGTGTTCCTGCCCAACTACAACGTCAGCCTGGCGGAAAGCATCATTCCCGCCGCCGACCTGTCGGAGCAGATCTCCACCGCCGGCTTCGAGGCTTCGGGCACCAGCAACATGAAGTTCGGCCTCAACGGCGCCCTGACCATCGGCACCCTGGATGGTGCCAACGTCGAAATGTGCGAGCAGGTGGGCGCCGAACACATGTTCATCTTCGGTCTCAGCGCCCAGCAGGTGGAGGCCCGCAAGCGCAATGGCGAATTCAGCGCGGTGCCGGATATCGCCGCCTCCCATCGGCTCAGCGATGTGCTGCAGGCGATTCGTGGCGGGGTGTTCTCCCCGGATGATCCGTCGCGTTACACCGGGCTGATCGATTCGCTGATCGACTACGACCGGTTCCTGGTCTGCGCCGATTTCGATGCCTACTGGAGTGCCCAGGCTCGGGTCGAGGAGCGTTGGCACGACGCCAAGGAATGGTGGCGTTCGGCGGTGCTCAACACGGCGCGCATGGGCTGGTTTTCTTCGGACCGGACCATCCGTGAATACGCCACGCAGATCTGGAAGGCGCTGGAGTGAGGCGTTTGGGAGAATTCTCAAACTGTGCATAAGGCCCAACGTTTGTTGGGTCGGGTCGATATACTGAGCGCCGATTTTATCTCCCGGATGGTGTCTTTCGGGCCACGCTCGGCTTCCAATCGGGGACAGACCTTCGCCGGCAAGACGGCGCCTACAATCTCCGTAGGGGCCGGCTTGCCGGCGAACGCGTCAACACAGCTGTACCTGTCCTTTAGTGGACCGCTTAGGGATATCGACACATGCAATGGATGTTCATGCTGTTGGGGTTGGTGCTGGGGTGGATCGTTGATGAGTCCATCAGTGATGCCCTGATCGGTGCCCTGCTGGGCCTGGCTGTCGGCCTGGCCATTCGCTTCGGCGCCCTGCATCGTCAGGTTGTCGACCAGCACCGCGAGCTGGAACAGGCGAAAAAGGCCCTGGCCACCCTGGGCCAGCGTCTTGCGCTGCTGGAAAGCAACGCTAGCCCCGCCGCCGAACCTGCGGCCGCCCCCCTGGTCAATGCCCCGCTTGCCGAGGCTCGCGCAGGCACGAGCGCCGCGGCGGAACGCGAAGACCTGCCTGAATTCATTCTTGATGAAGTCCAGCCTGTGGAGCCGGCTGCTCCCGAGCTGGTCTGGGAACTGCCCGCTGCGGTGCGTCCTGCCGCGGCAATCCAAACCAGCCAGCCGCTGCCGGAGTCGGTCTGGCAACCCGGGCCCCAGGTGGCGTCCCGGGAGCCACAGCCAGCTGCCGCCCCTGTGGACCTGCAACCGAACCTGATCGAGCGCGCCATCAGCGGTGCACGCAACTGGCTGTTTGGCGGCAACACCGTGCTGCGGGTCGGCGTGGTGCTGTTGTTCCTCGGCCTGGCCTTCCTCCTGCGCTATGCCACCGAAGGCATGGTGGTGCCCATTGAATTGCGTTATGCCGGAGTGGCGGCCAGCTCCCTGGGCCTCTTGGGGCTGGGTTGGTGGCTGCGGCGACGCAACAGCAATTACGCGCTGATGCTCCAGGGCACCGGCATCGCCGTGCTCTACCTGACGGTGTTCGCGGCCATGCGCCTGCATCCGTTGCTCGACCCTTCTGCGGCTTTGGGCCTGCTGGTGGCCGTGACCGTGTTTTCGGCGATCCTGGCCATTACCCAGGATGCCCTGGGTCTGGCGGCGGCCGCCGCCCTGGGCGGTTTTGCCGCGCCCATCCTGACGTCCACCGGCGCCGGCAGCCATGTGGCGCTGTTCAGCTACTTCGCCCTGCTCAATGCCGGCATCCTCGGCATTGCCTGGTTCAAGGCCTGGCGCCTGCTGAACCTGATCGGCTTTGTCGGCACCTTCGGCATCGGTTTCGCCTGGGGCCTGCGCTCCTATGCCCCGGAGCTGCTGTGGAGTACCGAGCCGTTCCTGATCCTGTTCTTCCTCATGTACCTGGCCATTGGCCTGCTGTTCACCCGGCGCAAGCTGCTGGAAATGACCGATGCTCCGGCGGACGCTGATCGTCAGGCGCTGCTGCACTGGTCCGCACGCAAGGGTGACTACGTCGATGGCAGCCTGCTCTTCGGCCCGCCGTTGGTGGCTTTCGGTTTGCAACTGGCGCTGGTCCGGCATCTGGAGTTCGCGGCGTCTTTCAGTGCCCTGGCCCTGGGCTTGATCTACATGGTCCTGGCGCGGGTGCTGATGGGCGGTCGCGCCCTGTTGCTGGGGGAAACCTGCCTGGCCCTGGGGGTGATTTTCGCCAGCCTGGCCATTCCGTTGGGTCTGGATGCGCGCTGGACGTCCGCGGCCTGGGCCGTGGAGGGCGCGGGGATCTTCTGGCTCGGCCTGCGTCAGCAGCGGCCATTGGCCCGGGCCTTCGCCTTGCTGTTGCAGGTGGGCTCGGCCCTGGCTTTCCTCAGCGAATTGAGTCCCGGGAACACCAGCCTGCTGGCCGGTGCGCCTTTGGGGGCATTGCTGCTCGGTGGCGCGTTGCTGTTCAGCTTCGACCAACTGCGACGGGCCGATAAGTCCTTGCCTTCGACCTGGGAGCAGGGCATTGCGCCGCTCTTGGGGGTGCTTGGGCTGGGTTTCCTGTATCTGCTGGCGCCCTTGTTCTTCTTCACCCAGGGCACGGCCATCAGTTGGGCCCTGGCCGGGCTGGTGACCTTGTGGGTCGGCCTGCGCCTGCAATCGCGGGCCTTCCTGTTCACGGCATTTGGCGTCCAGTTGCTCGGCGGGGCCTTGTTCCTGATGCGCCTGCAAGGGGCGGACGGCGACGCCAGCGCGGTCTTCAGTGCCGGCTGGAGCGGCCTGATGAGCGCCTCGCTGATTGGGCTGGCGCTGATTGGCGGCATGCTCCTGGCCGCCCGCAATGACATGGTGCGCAACGACCCGCGCTTGTTGCGGGGGCTGTCGGTGGTGCTGCTGGCGGGCTTGATGATGATCAACCTGGCGGTGCTGTTTGTGCTGCCTTGGCGTACCGCCAGTGGGGTCTGGGCCGCCAGCGGGCTGTTGATCATCTGGCTCAGCCTGTACTTGCAGCAGCGGGCCAGTTTTGTCTTTGGCCTGGTGCTCCAGGTGATTGGCGGCAGCACCTTCCTGCTGGCCGGCTCGGACTGGTATTTCGTGGCGGTGGCGGACGCTGCGCGGCCCCTGGCCAATGGCGACTTCTGGACGCCGATGGTCCTGGCCCTGGCGGCGCTGGTAGGGGCCTGGCGCTTGCAGCGGGGCCATCATGGCTCGGCGTTCAATGCCTTGAGTCTGGGGCGCCTGTCTGACCTGTTGTTGGCCTGGGGGGCTTGCTGGTGGGCCTTTACTTGGCTCAAGGAGGTACTGCGTTTCGCCCCGGCCCATTGGCAGGCGAGCCTGTTGCTGCTGATCACCGCCGCCAGCGTGCTGCTCTGCGCGCTGCTGGCGGTGCGCCTGCAGTGGAAGTCCCTGGGGCTGGTGTGCAGCCTGCTGATACCGGTGGGCGCCCTGGTGCTGCTGGCGGCTTGGGCACCGCGTTATCACCCGGCGGCGGATCTGGGCTGGCTGGCCTGGACCCTGCTGTTTGCCGTGCACTTCTTCAGTCTGCGGCGCCTGGCGGCATGGCTGCCGACGCGGGTCCTGAGCATCGCCCATGTGCTGGGTTGCTGGCTGCTGCTGGGGGTGTTGGCGCTGGAACTGCGCTACGCCTTGCTGCTGTTGTCCGAGCAGTACAACGCCTGGCGCTGGCTGGGCTGGGCGATCCTGCCGAGCCTGTACCTGGTGGCCATGGCCACGCCGCGCCATTGGCCGTGGCCGGTTGCCGCGCATTCCAGGGAGTACCGCCTGTATGCCGCGCTGCCCCTGGCGGTGTTGATGCTGGGCTGGTTCTGGCTGGCCAATACCTTCAGCGACGGCCGTGCCGAGCCGTTGCCTTACTTGCCGCTGCTCAATCCCCTGGAGCTGGGGCTGCTGTTTGCCCTGTTCGGGGTGTATGTGTGGTCCCGCAGCGCGGTGCAGGTGCTGGCGCTTCGGAGCGATTACGCCGAGCGCGGCGCCCAGTTGGTGGCGGGGGTTTCCCTGTTCGCCTTCTTCACTGTGCTGGTCATGCGCGCTGCTCACCATTGGAGCGGCGTGCCGTTCCAGGCGGATGCGTTGCTTGAGTCGATGATGGTCCAGGCCGGGCTGTCCATCGTCTGGACCCTGATTGCCCTGGGCTTGATGATTGGCGGGCATGTGCGCCATCGCCGTGAAGTCTGGCTGATCGGCGCGGCGTTGATCGCCGTGGTGGTGGCCAAGCTGTTCCTGGTGGAGTTGAGCAACCGTGGCGGGCTGGCGCGGATCGTCTCTTTCATCGGGGTCGGTGTGTTGTTGCTGGTGGTGGGTTATTTCGCCCCCTTGCCGCCCAAGCGGGTCGAGGCCGAGCCTGAAGCCGGCAAGCCCTTGAATGAAGGAGTGTCGTCTTGAGTCAGAAGTTGAACCTGGGCTGGTGGGGGGCTGCGGGCCTGTGTGTGGCACTGTCCGCCGTGGCCCAGGACAAGCCCGGGGACTTCAAGTCCCAGGTGCCCTTGACCCTGAGCGGTGAAGGCCCCTGGTACCGCCTGGAGCTGCCGCTCGCCGTGCAGCTCCAGGCCAGCCAGACCGATCTGCGGGATGTTCGCGTGTTCAACGCCGCCGGCGAGCCCCAGGCCTATGCCGTGGCCCGTCAGCAGGCGCAGACTCGCGAGCAGCGCAGCCTTGCTGATGTGAAGTGGTTCCCGCTGTACAACTCGGCGCAAGCTGGCGACAGCATCCCCAGTGTGCGGGTGCAGTCCAACACCAATGGCACGCTGGTGGAAGTGCAGCCGGCCACTGAGTTGGAGGCGGGTGAAGAAGTCCTGCGAGGCTGGTTGCTGGATGCCAGCGCCATCAAGGCGCCGCTGCAACAACTGGTGCTGGACTGGACCAGTGAGCGCGACGGTTTCCAGCGTTTCAGCATCGAGGCCAGTGACGATCTGCAGCACTGGCAATCCTGGGGAGAAGGCCAGGTGGCACGGCTGTCGTTTGCCGACGAGCGGGTCGAGCAGCATGAGGTGGCTTTGCCCGGGCAGTCGGCACGCTACCTGCGCTTACTGTGGAACACCCCGCAGGCGGCGCCGGTGCTCATTTCCGCGCAGTTGCAGAGCAGCACCACCAGCAGCCTGCCGTCGCCGCTGGTGTGGTCGCAACCGCTGGGCGGCACGGCCGCCAAGGCCGGTGAGTACAGTTGGCAGTTGCCCAAGGGGCTGAATGTCGAGCGCGTGCGGGTCGAGCTCAAACAGGCCAATAGCTTGGCGCCCGCAACATTGTACGGACGCCGTGAGAGCAGCCTGCCCTGGCAGCCCCTGAGCAATGGCCTGCTGTACCGCCTGACCCAGAATGGCCAGGACGTGCAGCAGAACGAACTGCAATTGCCGGGGCAGACCGTGCAGCAGCTCAAATTGACAGTGGATGAGCGTGGCGGCGGCCTGGGCGTCGAGGCGCCGACCCTGCAATTTGCCGTGCGCGGCACGCAACTGGTGTTCCTGGCTCGTGGCGCCGGGCCCTATACCCTGGCGCTGGGCAACCCGACCGCAACAGCGGCCAACCTGCCGTTGGCCACCCTGATTCCTGACTACAGTCCGCAGCGTCTCAAGGAACTGGGCCAGGCCAAGGTCGAAGGCGAGGCGCAATTGACGACGTCCACTGCGGCGTCGCCGGACGTCGCCGTGGCCAGCGGGCCGGACTGGAAAAAAATCGGCCTGTGGGCGGTGCTGCTCCTGGGGGTGCTGGCATTGGCCGGCATGGCCTTCAGTCTGCTGCGCAAGCCGGCGGTCAAATCCTGAGCGGTTGCGGGGATGGCAGAGGGCGCTGTGGCCAGTCATGCCTGGGGTTTTGTGGCTACGCTGAAACCGGTGCCTGAACTCTATCTGCCGGTTCCCTGTCTGAGAGGAGGAAATGCGCCCCGACTCGCGTTAAACTGCGCGGGTTTTTAGTCCCCCATTCCTCCGGAGCCTTCCATGTCCCGCGTTACCCTGAGTCGCTATTTGATTGAGCAGACCCGCAGCAACAACACTCCTGCCGATCTGCGCTTCCTGATCGAAGTGGTGGCGCGTGCTTGCAAGGAGATCAGCCACGCTGTGTCCAAAGGCGCCCTGGGTGGTGTTCTGGGCAGCATGGGCACGGAAAACGTGCAGGGCGAAGTGCAGAAGAAGCTCGACGTGATCTCCAACGAGATCCTCCTGGAAGCCAACGAATGGGGCGGTCACCTGGCCGGCATGGCGTCCGAGGAAATGGACAATGCCTACCAGATCCCGGGCAAATACCCGAAAGGCGCCTACCTGCTGGTATTCGACCCGCTGGACGGTTCGTCGAACATCGATATCAACGCGCCTGTTGGCACCATCTTCTCGGTGCTGCGTTGCCCGAACGAGTACCTGAGCCAGAACGAAGCCTTGAACGAAAAGGCCTTCCTGCAGCCGGGCACCCAGCAGGTTGCTGCCGGTTACGCCATCTACGGCCCGCAGACCATGCTGATCCTGACCCTGGGTCATGGCGTCAAGGGCTTCACCCTGGACCGTGAAATGGGCAGCTTCGTGCTGACCCACGAAGACATCAAGATCCCGGAATCCACCCAGGAATTCGCCATCAACATGTCCAACGAGCGTCACTGGGAAGCCCCGGTCAAGCGCTACGTGAGTGAGCTGCTGGCCGGCGACACCGGGCCACTGAAAAAGAACTACAACATGCGCTGGGTGGCGGCCATGGTCGCCGACGTGCACCGTATCCTGACTCGTGGCGGCTTGTTCATGTACCCACGCGACAGCCGCGAGCCGGAGAAGCCGGGCAAACTGCGGCTGATGTACGAAGCCAATCCGATGTCCTTCCTCATCGAACAGGCTGGCGGTTCTTCTACCGACGGTCGCCAGCGCATCCTCGACATTCAACCCGAAGGCCTGCACCAGCGTGTTGCCGTATTCCTTGGTTCCAAGGAAGAAGTGGCTCGTGTGACGGGCTACCACGAGGAGTAAGACATGGCCGCGCCCTGGCAGCCTCTGCTTGATTGGTGGTTCGGTTCAGCCGAAAAGCCGGCAGAGGTGGTCGCTGCCAAGGGCAGGCTGTGGTTTGGCAAACGCGACAGCCAGGACCTCGAAGCGCGCCAGCGCTTTGGTGGTCTGGTGGAGCAGGCACTGGCTGGCGGATTGACCGAGTGGACGCAAAGTCCCCAAGGTTGGCTGGCCCTGGTGCTGTTGCTCGATCAGTTGCCGCGGATGATCTATCGCGATACGCCCAAGGCGTTCTCCGGCGATACCCGTGCCCAGGCACTGGTGGCGCAAGGCATTGCCGCGGACCTCGACCGGCGCTTGCCGGCCATGCAACGCAGCTTCATCTACCTGGTGTTCGAGCATTGCGAGCACCTGGCGGTGCAGAACGAAGGGGTTTCCCGCTTTGCCGCCCTGCACGACGAACAACCGGAGGAAGATCGTCCGGTGTTCGCCGATCAGCTGGACTACGCCGAACGGCACCAGAAAATCATTGCCCGCTTCGGGCGCTTTCCCCATCGCAACGCCATCCTCGGTCGTGAGTCCACTGCCGAGGAGCTGGCTTTCCTGCGCGAGCCTGGTTCGCGTTTTTAAGCGCGCTTTCGCCGGCAAGCCGGCTCCTACGGAAGAGTGGTAGGAGCCGGCTTGCCGGCGAAGTTGCTCCTCAGATACGGAAGCTGCCCACCAGGTGCTGCAGGCGCTTGGCCTGTTGTTCCAGGTCGGCGCAGGCGCGCAGGGTGGCTTGCAGGTTTTCCACCCCTTCCTGATTCAGGGTGTTGATTTCGGTGATGTCGACGTTGATCGATTCCACCACCGCGGTCTGCTCCTCGGTGGCGGTGGCCACCGACTGGTTCATGCCGTCGATTTCGCCGATGCGCTGGGTCACGCTGCCCAGGCGTTCGCCGGCCTGGTTGGCGATGCCGACGCTGCTTTCGCTCTCACGCTGACTCTCGGTCATGGTGCCCACCGCTTCACGGGCGCCCACTTGCAGCTCCTCGATCATTTTCTGCACTTGCTGCGCCGAATCCTGGGTGCGGTGGGCGAGGTTACGCACCTCGTCCGCTACCACCGCGAAACCGCGTCCGGCCTCACCGGCGCGAGCCGCTTCGATGGCGGCGTTGAGGGCCAGCAGGTTGGTCTGCTGAGAAATGCTGGTGATGACTTCGAGGATCTGCCCGATGTTCACCGTGTTGCTGTTGAGGGTCTCGATGTTGTCGCAGGAGCTGCTGATCTTTGCCGACAGCTGATGCATGGCGGCGATGGTCTGATCCACCACTTGCTGGCCGTCTTGCGCCAGGCTGCGGGCCTCGCTGGAGTGCTGCGAGGCGAGGGCGGCGTTCTGGGCGATTTCCTGGGCGGCGGCGCCCAGTTGGTTGATGGCCGCGGCCACGCTGCTGGTGCGCGAAGCCTGTTGGTCGGAGTTGAACATCGACGAGTTGGAGGCGGCGACTACGCGCAGGGCCACTTCGTTGACCTGGCCGGTGGCCGAGGACACTTCGCGGATCGAACTGTGGATGCGTTCGACGAAACGGTTGAACGACACCCCCAGGGTGCCGAATTCGTCGTGGCCATGGATCACCAGGCGTTTGGTCAGGTCGCCTTCGCCTTCGGCGATGTCGTGCATGGCCCGGCCCATCACGTGCAGCGGCTGCATCAGGATGCGGATCAGCATGCCCAGCAGGCTGATGATGATCACCACCGCGATCAGCATGGCGATGATCGCCGAGGTGCGAAATTCACTGAGCACGGCGAAGGCGGTGTCCTTGTCCAGGACCAGGGCCACGTACCAGTCGGCCGAGGGCACGCCGTTGACGTGGGTGAAGGAGATGAACTGGGTCTTGCCGTTCAGCTGCACTTCTTTCAGGCCGGGGCTGATGCTCGGGGCACCCGCGGGATAGGCTTCGGCGAGGCTCTTGAGCACCAGTTTGCTGTCGGGGTGGATGAGGATCTTGCCGTCGGCGCTGACGATGAAGGCCTGGCCATGACCGCCGAAGTTCAGCGAGTTGATGATGGCGCTGATGCTCGACAGGTCGATATCGGCGCCGGCCACGCCGATCATCTGGTTCTGATGCTGCACCGGGGTGGCCACGGTGATCACCAGTTTGCCGGATGAAGCGGCGATGTAGGGTTCGGTGACGATGGTCCGTTGCGCGCCGGTGGCCGCCTTGTACCAGCCGCGGGCGCGGGGGTCGTAGTCGGCGGCGCGATTGCCGGCCGGCACCGAAAACATCACGCCGTCCTGGCCGCCGAAGTAGCTGAGCTGGAAGTTGCTGGTATAGGCAGGCAGGCCGACGCTGCGTTTCAGGCTCTCGGCGCCGTTGCCGTCCACGGCGATCTGCTGGGCCAGAGACTGCAGGAGCTGGATGCGGCTTTCCAGCCAGGTCTGGATATTGCTGGTGGTCAGGCTGCCCAGTTCCTGCATGGTGGACTCGGTGCTGCTGCGCAGGGCCTCACGCTGTCGGTAGTCATTGAACAGAATAAAACAGGCGAACGCGACGGCCACCACAAGGGCGGCGGCAAGCAGGATCTTGTGGCTGAATTTCATATTGCTGGTCATTAAGTGAACTACCGCGATGGGCTGGTCAACGAGGGGCGTCAATTTGCCACAGTGGAGGGCTTTGCGCTGCAGTTATGTCGACTGGCTATTACTGAAGATGAGGCCTCGTGGAGAAAAACCGACGAACAGCAGGGCAAGGCGAAAAGGTCTTTGATTTACCGGGAAAATGCCCGGAGCACCGGGCAAGAAATACCCGGCCGAGCGGGGAACCAGAAGGGGGTTTTCTCTTCTAAGCTTCTGGTTGGCTGACAGGCCTTCCCCCTTTCGTCCAGGAGTTCACCATGTCCCTGCGTTCTCTCGCTCTGTTGTCGTTCTGCGTGCTGCTGGCTGCGTGCAGCAAGGTCAATCAGGAAAACTATTCCAAGCTCTCGACGGGCATGCCCAAGGCCGAGGTTGAACAACTCCTGGGCAAGCCGACTGACTGTTCGGGCGCGCTGGGCATGTCCAGCTGCACCTGGGGCGACAAGAACAGCTTTATCAGCGTGCAGTATGCCGGTGACAAGGTTCTGATGTTTTCCGGGCAAGGCCTGAAGTAAAAAAACCGGGGCTTCGGGCCCACGGGAGAAAAATAATGATGCGTTTTGTTTTCACTCTTCTGGTCGGCCTGCTCTTGGCCGGCTGCGCCACGTCCCGGGACGATTCGCTGGCGCCCAAGACCGTCAACCACGTCGATCTCAAGCGTTACCAGGGGACCTGGTACGAGCTGGCGCGGTTGCCGATGTATTTCCAGCGTAACTGTGCGCAATCCGAGGCCCGCTACACCCTGTTGCCGGAGGGCAACGTGGCGGTGCTCAACCGCTGCCTGACCCCGGAGTGGAAGTGGGAGGAGGCTCGTGGCACGGCAACGCCTCAGGTGCCGGGCAAGACCGACAAGCTGTGGGTCGAGTTCGATAACTGGTTCTCGCGGCTGCTGCCGGGGGCGACCAAGGGCGACTACTGGGTGCTGTATGTCAGCGATGACTACAAGACCGCGATTGTCGGCAATCCCAACCGCCGTTACCTGTGGTTGCTGTCGCGGACCAAGGAGGTCAATGAGACGGTGCGTGAAGAGTTGCTGAGCAAGGCGCGTCAGCAGGGCTACGACACCACGCGACTGATCTGGCGGGTGTCGGACTCGGCCATGGCCAAGACCTCGAAATAGATTCATTCCCTGTAGCAGTCGGCTGGCCGGCGAAGGCGTTCGTGAGAATGCTTTCGCCAGCACGTCGGCTCCTACGAACTTGGGGTCAGTTGAGCAGCTCGCGCAGGACTTGGGTGAAGGCCCGGCTACTGTCTTCTTCGGCGGCGTGACGTCCGTTACGCACCACCCACTGACCACCCACCATCACATCCCGTACCTGGCGGTCGCCGCCGGCAAACAACCAACGGTTGAGAATCCCGTCGCCATCCGCGGTGGCCAGGTAAGGGTCGTTGCCATCCAGCACCAGCCAGTCGGCGCGCTTGCCCACGGCCAATGTACCTACGGGTTGCCCCAGCGCCTGAGCGCCGCCAGCGAGCGCGGCATCGTACAAAGTGCGGCCGACCATGGGCTGGTCCGCGCGGTACAGGCGGTTGCGACGCTGGTCCCGCAGGCGTTGGCCATACTCCAGCCAGCGCAGTTCTTCCACCACGCTCAAAGACACGTGGCTGTCGGAGCCGATGCCCAGGCGTCCGCCCTGGGCGAGGAAGTCCACCGCCGGGAAGATACCGTCGCCCAGGTTGGCCTCGGTGGTCAGGCACAGGCCGGCAATGGCCCGGCTTTCGGCCATGAGGCTGACTTCTTCCGGATTGGCGTGAGTGGCGTGGACCAGGCACCAGCGTTGATCCACCGCGACGTTCTCATGCAACCATTGCAGCGGGCGGCGTCCGCTCCAGGCCAGGCAGTCGTCGACTTCCTTCTGCTGTTCGGCGATGTGGATGTGTACGGGACATTGGCGGTCGCTGGCGGCCAGGACTTCGCTGATCTGCTGTGGCGTGACCGCGCGCAACGAGTGAAAGCACAGGCCCAGCTGCTGGTTGGCCTGTTGCGCCAGCAGGGGCTGCAAGTGCTGTTGCAGTTGGAGGTAGTTTTCCGTGCTGTTGATAAAGCGGCGTTGGCCGTCATTGGGGGCCTGGCCGCCGAATCCCGAATGGCTGTACAGCACGGGCAGCAAGGTCAGGCCGATACCGCTGCTGGCGGCCGCCTGGCTGATGCGTCGGGACAGCTCGGCGGGGTCGGCGTAGGGCTGGCCGTCGGTGTCGTGATGCACATAGTGGAATTCCGCCACTGAGGTGTAGCCGGCCTTGAGCATCTCGATGTACAGCTGGCGGGCGATGATCTCCAACTGTTCAGGGCTGATCTTGCCCACCAGGCGGTACATCAGGTCGCGCCAGGTCCAGAAGCTGTCGTTGGGGTTGCCGGCCACTTCCGCCAGCCCGGCCATGGCTCGCTGGAACGCGTGGGAATGCAGGTTGGGCATGCCGGGTAGCAGCGGGCCCTTGAGCTGTTCTGCACCTTCTGCACTGGCGTTGGCCTGGATGTGAGTCAGCAGGCCGTCGGCACTGACTTCAAGACGTACATGGTTGGCCCATCCATCAGGCAGCAGCGCGCGTTCGGCGAAGAAGGCGGACATGGTTCAAGCACCCCATCGTGTGTTATTTGTATATACATATACAGACGTTTGCCTGCTCGGTAAACTCCGGCAAGCTAGTCACCTTTTTTGCTCAACAAGGATTTCCCGTGCCGACTCCGCCTGCCAAATCGCCGCTGGCTGCCCATCTGGGCGATAGTCCGGCGCCCTTGTATGCCCGCGTCAAACAGATGATCACCCAGCAGATCGAGAGCGGAAACTGGCCGCCGCATTACCGCGTTCCCTCGGAAAGCGAGCTGGTCAATCAGCTGGGCTTCAGCCGCATGACCATCAACCGCGCACTGCGGGAAATGACCGCTGAGGGCATGCTGGTGCGCATGCAGGGCGTGGGGACCTTCGTCGCCGAACCCAAGAGCCAATCGGCCTTGTTCGAAGTGCACAACATTGCCGACGAGATCGCCTCCCGCGGTCATCGCCACACCTGCCGGGTCGTCACCCTGGGCGAAGAGGCTGCCGGTTCCGAGCGCGCCCTGGCCCTGGACATGCGCGAAGGGCAGCGAGTCTTCCACTCGCTGATCGTGCATTTCGAGAACGACATCCCGGTGCAGATCGAGGATCGCTTCGTCAACGCCCTGGTGGCGCCGGAGTACCTCAAGCAGGACTTCACCCTGCAAACCCCTTACGCCTATCTGTCCCAGGTCGCCCCCCTGACCGAGGGCGAGCATGTGGTGGAGGCGATTCTCGCCGAGCCCGAAGAGTGCGAGCTGCTGCAGATCGAGCGTGGCGAGCCGTGCCTGTTGATTCGGCGTCGCACCTGGTCCGGGCGCCAGCCGGTGACCGCCGCCCGCTTGATCCACCCCGGTTCCCGTCATCGTCTGGAAGGGCGCTTTCATAAATGATCCAGTCCACTCTGTTACGTGCCGCCGACTACCCGCGCATGCCATGGAAAAACGGCGGCGGCAGCACCGAAGAAATCACTCGTGACGCCGGCACTGGCCTGGAAGGTTTTGGCTGGCGCCTGTCGATTGCCGATATCGGCGAATCCGGCGGCTTTTCCAGCTTTGCCGGTTATCAGCGGATCATCACCGTGCTGCAGGGTGCGGGCATGCAACTGACGGTCGATGGCGAAGAGATACGGCCCTTGCTGCCCCTGGACCCCTTTGCCTTCAGCGGTGCCAGCCAGGTGAATTGCACCCTGCTGGAGGGCGCGATCCGCGATTTCAACCTGATCTATTGCCCTGAGCGTTACGTCGCCCGCTTGCAGTGGTTCGATGGTCAGCAACGCTTCTTCACCCAGGCGCACACCGTGCTGGTGTTCAGTGTTGCCGAGCAGACCTGGGTGGACACGGGCAGCATCCCGGTGCAGGCATTGGGGCGTTATGACTGCCTGCGCCTGGATGACAATGCCGGGGTTATGGAAATCGCCACCGATGGACGCTGCTGCGTCATCGAACTCACCGCCATCTGATCATTGTGGCTAGGTGCAGGCTGGGATACGGCCTGCTACCGGCTTCTATTCGTTCCCTCGCTGCCCCAGAACCCCAGTCCGCACCTGCCGTGCAGAACTGGCGCACATCTCCCTGCAATTGCTGTTTCTCTCGCGCACCAGTTTGTTACCGAACGCCCCAGCACAGCGCAAAACCGGGTTTTGGTAACAGCTTCGCTGCGGCCAAAAAACTTTTCTGGAAAATTCTCGCCCTGTTGAAAGCCTTGTCCAGCAAGGCTTGCGGTTTGCTCTTAAGGTTTTTCAGGTACGTCTCAAGCGAGTTGGCCGCTTGATTGCATATGCTTGTATGTACAAGTAAATATGTGTGCGTAAGAGTCGATGGAATCCTCTTCGCACCTTGGACTCATCGCCGAGGAGTTTTTCCGTGACTGACAGCAAACCCACCAAATTCCGCAATGTCGAAATCCGCGCCGCACGTGGCAACAAGCTGACCGCCAAGAGCTGGCTGACCGAAGCGCCGCTGCGCATGCTGATGAACAACCTCGACCCGGAAGTGGCCGAAAACCCCAAGGAACTGGTGGTCTACGGTGGCATTGGTCGTGCCGCGCGCAACTGGGAGTGTTACGACAAGATCGTCGAAGCCCTGACCCAGCTGAATGACGACGAGACCCTGCTGGTGCAGTCCGGCAAACCGGTGGGCGTGTTCAAGACCCACAGCAACGCGCCACGGGTGCTGATCGCCAACTCCAACCTGGTGCCGCACTGGGCCAGTTGGGAGCACTTCAATGAACTGGACGCCAAGGGCCTGGCCATGTACGGCCAGATGACCGCCGGCAGCTGGATCTACATCGGTAGCCAGGGCATCGTCCAAGGCACTTATGAAACCTTCGTTGAAGCCGGTCGCCAGCATTACGACTCCAACCTCAAGGGGCGCTGGGTCCTGACCGCCGGTCTGGGTGGCATGGGCGGCGCGCAACCGCTGGCCGCGACCCTGGCCGGGGCGTGCTCGCTGAACATCGAGTGTCAGCAGACCAGCATCGACTTCCGCCTCAAGACCCGCTACGTCGACGAGCAGGCCACCGACCTGGACGACGCCCTGGCACGCATCAAGAAGTACACCGCCGAAGGCCGCGCGATCTCCATCGCCCTGTGTGGCAACGCTGCAGAAATCCTGCCGGAACTGGTACGCCGTGGCGTGCGTCCGGACATGGTCACCGACCAGACCAGCGCCCACGACCCGCTCAACGGCTACCTGCCCAAAGGCTGGACCTGGGAGCAGTACCGCGACCGCGCCAAGACCGAGCCGGCTGCCGTGATCAAGGCCGCCAAGCAGTCCATGGCCGAGCACGTCAAAGCCATGCTGGCCTTCCAGAAGATGGGTGTCCCGACCTTCGACTACGGCAACAACATCCGCCAGATGGCCCAGGAAGAGGGCGTGGAAAATGCGTTCGACTTCCCAGGTTTCGTCCCGGCCTACATCCGTCCGCTGTTCTGCCGTGGTGTCGGTCCATTCCGTTGGGCGGCGCTGTCCGGTGATCCGCAGGACATCTACAAGACCGACGCCAAGGTCAAGGAACTGATCCCTGACGATGCCCACCTGCACAACTGGCTGGACATGGCGCGCGAGCGCATCAGCTTCCAGGGCCTGCCGGCGCGGATCTGCTGGGTTGGCCTGGGCCAGCGCGCCAAGCTCGGCCTGGCGTTCAACGAGATGGTGCGCAGCGGCGAGCTGTCGGCGCCGATCGTCATCGGCCGCGACCACCTGGATTCCGGCTCGGTGGCCAGCCCGAACCGTGAAACCGAATCCATGCAGGACGGCTCCGACGCCGTGTCCGACTGGCCGCTGCTCAACGCCCTGTTGAACACTGCCAGTGGTGCGACCTGGGTTTCCCTGCACCACGGTGGCGGTGTCGGCATGGGCTTCTCCCAGCATTCGGGGATGGTCATCGTCTGCGACGGCACCGATGAAGCGGCCGAGCGGATTGCCCGGGTGCTGCACAACGATCCGGCCACCGGGGTCATGCGTCACGCCGACGCCGGCTACCAGATCGCCATCGACTGCGCCAAGGAACAGGGCCTGAACCTGCCGATGATCACCGGTAAGTAACCGCAGCATCGGCTCACCCCACTCTCCCTGTAGGAGCCAGCTTGCTGGCGAAGCAAGCACTACGGTGCATCAGCTGCACCGCCTCGCGAGCAAGCTCGCTCCTACAGTGGAAATCGTCTGCAGTGCCCATAGAGGTTTGATGTCCATGGCTTTAGCGAATGATCGTGCAAGCAGCAAGCCGTTGATCGAAAAGCGTTCGATCGACTACATCCCGGAAGCGGAAAGACACGGTCGTCTCTTGAGCCAGTTCACCCTGTGGCTGGGTGCCAACCTGCAGATTACGGCCATCGTCACCGGCGCTCTGGCGGTGGTGTTGGGCGGTGATGTGTTCTGGTCGTTGATCGGGCTGTTGATCGGCCAACTGCTGGGCGGCGGGGTGATGGCCCTGCATGCGGCGCAAGGACCGAGGCTCGGCCTGCCGCAGATGATTTCCAGTCGGGTGCAGTTCGGGGTCTATGGCGCGGCCATCCCGATGGTGCTGGTGTGCCTGATGTACCTGGGGTTCACCGCGACCGGCGCGGTGCTTTCCGGTCAGGCGCTGGGCCAGATGTTCGGTGTCAGCGACAGTCTTGGCATCCTGATGTTCGCCAGCGTCATCGTGCTGGTCACGGTGCTTGGCTATCGGGTGATTCACTACATCGGCCGGGTTGCCAGCGTGATCGGCGTGATCGCCTTTTTCTACCTGTTCAGCCGGCTGCTGAGCCAGACCGACGTCAGCGCCTTGCTGGCGATTCGGCACTTCAGCTGGAGCAGCTTCCTCCTGGCGGTGTCGTTGGCCGCATCCTGGCAGATCGCTTTCGGGCCTTATGTCGCCGACTATTCGCGCTACCTACCGAGCAAGACGTCGCCATTGAAGACCTTCCTCGCCGCGGGTGCCGGTTCGGTGATCGGTGCCCAGGTGGCGATGGTGCTCGGGGTGTTTGCCGCGGCCCTGTCCCAGGGCCAGTTCGCCGGTCGTGAAGTGGCCTACATCGTCGGCCTGGGCGGCAGTGGTGCTATTGCCGCGTTGCTCTACTTCAGCATCGCTTTCGGCAAGGTGACCATCTCGACGCTGAACTCCTACGGCAGCTTCATGTGCATTGCCACCATCATCAGCGGTTTTCGCGGCGAGCTTAAAGTGACGCGCTTGCAGCGGCTGATCGTGGTGTTGCTGATTGTCGGCACCGCGACCCTGATCGCGCTGCTGGGCCAGCACTCGTTCCTCGGTGCGTTCAAGTCATTCATCCTGTTCCTGCTGGCGTTCTTCACGCCCTGGAGCGCGATCAACCTGGTGGATTTCTATTGCATCACCAAAGAGCGCTATGACATCCCGGCACTGTCCAACCCGGACGGCCGCTATGGGCGCTGGAATGCCATGGGCATCACTATTTATGTGTTCGGCGTGCTGGTCCAGATGCCGTTCATCTCCACCCACTTCTATACCGGCCCCCTGGTGGCGAGTCTGGGCGATACCGATATCTCCTGGATCATCGGCCTGGTGGTGCCCGCGGCGTTGTACTACGTCTGCGCGAAGAAGTGGCATGGCGCGGTGCCCGAGCACCTGATCCTGCCGGTAGAGCAGGACGCGCCCAACGAACAAAAGCTGAGTCAGGCCCGTCGCGCTGCTGCGGTGTGAGTCTTGATGGGACGTGGACAGGGCTGGATGCCTCTTAACTGTCGTAAGTCAACTCACGATTAGGAGCGTCACACAATGAAAATGCATAAGACCCTGCTGACCACGTTGCTGTCCATGGGCTTGCTGGCCGCTTCCGGCGCCCAGGCGGCCGGCTGGTGCGAGTCGGGCAAACCGGTGAAGTTTGCCGGCCTGAATTGGGAAAGCGGCATGTTGCTGACTGACGTCCTGCAGTTCGTCCTGGAGAAGGGCTATGACTGCAAGACCGATAGCCTGCCGGGCAACTCCATCACCATGGAGAACGCCCTGGGCAGCAATGACATCCAGGTCTTCGCCGAAGAGTGGGTGGGCCGCAGCGAGGTGTGGAACAAGGCCGAGAAGGCCGGCAAGGTGGTGGGCGTCGGCGCGCCGGTGGTGGGAGCCGTCGAAGGCTGGTATGTGCCGCGCTATGTGATTGAGGGCGACGCCAAGCGCAAGCTCGAAGCCAAGGCGCCAAACCTGAAAAACATCGCCGACCTGGGCCAGTACGCCAGCGTGTTCAAAGACCCGGAAGAACCGAGCAAGGGCCGCTTCTACAACTGCCCGGCCGGTTGGACCTGTGAGCTGGACAACAGCGAGATGCTCAAGAGCTACGGCCTGGAAAGCAGCTACACCAACTTCCGCCCGGGCACCGGCCCGGCCCTGGATGCGGCGGTGTTGTCGAGCTACAAGCGTGGCGAACCGATTCTCTTCTACTACTGGTCGCCGACCCCGCTCATGGGCCAGGTGGATCTGGTCAAGCTGGAGGAGAAACCCGGCGTCGACAAGAGCGTGAGCATCAAGGTCGGCCTGTCCAAGACCTTCCATGACGAAGCTCCTGAACTGGTGGCGGTACTGGCCAAGGCCAACCTGCCCATCGATCTGCTTAACCAGAATCTGGCGCGCATGACCCGCGAACGCATCGAGTCGCCGAAACTGGCGAAACTCTTCCTCAAGGAACATCCTGAAGTCTGGCACCCATGGGTCAGCGACGACGCTGCCAGGAAAATCGACGCGGCCTTGTAGGTCGGGCTTTTCCGACGGTTCACAAGAGCCGTCGGAGGCTGGACCACAACCTCCTTTGATCGAGAGTTTCTTATGTTTCCAGAAAGCTTCACCTTTTCCATCGCCGACTGGGTCAACGGCTGGGTCGACTCCCTGGTGACCAATTACGGTGATGTGTTCCGGCACATTTCCGACACCTTGTTGTGGGCCATCGTCAACCTTGAAGGCCTGCTGCGCATGGCGCCCTGGTGGCTGATGCTGGCGATTGTCGGCGGCATCGCCTGGCACTCCACCCGCAAGCTGCTGACCACGGCGGTGATTGTCGGCCTGCTGTTCCTGGTGGGCGCCGTCGGCCTGTGGGACAAGCTGATGCAGACCCTGGCGCTGATGCTGGTGGCGACCGTGATCTCGGTGCTGATCGGCATTCCCCTGGGGATTCTCTCGGCTCGCAGCAACCGCTTGCGTTCGGTATTGATGCCGCTGCTGGACATCATGCAGACCATGCCCAGCTTCGTGTACCTGATCCCGGTGCTGATGCTGTTCGGCCTGGGCAAGGTGCCGGCGATTTTCGCCACGGTGATCTATGCCGCACCGCCGCTGATTCGTCTTACCGACCTGGGCATCCGCCAGGTGGACGGTGAAGTGATGGAGGCGATCAACGCCTTCGGCGCCAACCGCTGGCAACAGCTGTTCGGCGTGCAACTGCCTCTGGCCCTGCCAAGCATCATGGCGGGGATCAACCAGACCACCATGATGGCCCTGTCGATGGTGGTGATCGCCTCGATGATCGGGGCCCGCGGCCTGGGCGAGGATGTGCTGGTGGGAATCCAGACCCTCAACGTCGGGCGCGGCCTGGAAGCGGGGTTGGCGATCGTGATTCTGGCGGTGGTGATCGACCGCATTACCCAGGCCTACGGTCGTCCACGTCATGAGGTGAGCAAATGAGCAGTGCTGCCGTGAGCAAGATCGAAGTCAGGAACGTCTTCAAGATATTCGGCAACCGCCCCTCTGATGCCCTGGCGATGATCCGCCAGGGCCAGAGCAAGGATCAGGTACTGGCCCAGACCGGCTGCGTGGTGGGGGTCAATGATCTGTCCCTGAGCATCGGCACCGGTGAGATCTTCGTCATCATGGGCCTGTCCGGTTCCGGCAAGTCGACCCTGGTGCGCCACTTCAACCGTCTGATCGATCCCACCAGCGGGGCGATCCTGGTGGATGGCGAAGACATCCTGCAATACGACATGGAAGCCCTGCGCCAATTTCGCCGGCACAAGATCAGCATGGTGTTCCAGAGCTTCGGCCTGCTGCCCCACCGCAATGTTCAGGACAACGTCGCCTACGGCCTCAAGGTGCGTGGCGAGAGCAAGTCGCTGTGCGCCGAGCGGGCCCTGCACTGGATCAACACCGTGGGCCTCAAGGGCTACGAGAAGAAGTACCCGCACCAGCTGTCCGGCGGCATGCGCCAACGGGTCGGCCTGGCCCGGGCCCTGGCCGCGGACACCGACATCATCCTCATGGATGAAGCCTTCAGCGCCCTGGACCCGTTGATCCGCGCCGAGATGCAGGACCAGCTGCTGGAGCTGCAGAAGACCCTGCACAAGACCATCGTCTTTATCACCCACGACCTGGACGAGGCGGTACGCATCGGCAACCGCATCGCGATCCTCAAGGACGGCCGCCTGATCCAGGTGGGTACGCCGAAGGAGATCCTGCATTCGCCGGCGGATGAGTACGTCGATCGTTTCGTCCAGCGCCGTGCCGCCACCGTGTAGGAGCCGGCTTGCCGGCCAAAGGTCCGGCAAAGCGGCAGACAACCCAAGGTTTGCAAGAAGAGGTCCCCGATGTCCCAGGCTGAAAAAATCGTTATCGCCGACGCCCCTATGGCTTGGCAGGATGTTGTCGCTGTCGCCCGTCATGGCGCGCAGCTGGCGCTTTCGGCCCAGGCCTGGGCGCGTATCGACAATGCCCAGGCCATCGTCCGCCAGGTGGTGGACAGTGGCGAACGGGCCTATGGCATCAGCACGGGCCTTGGCGCCTTGTGCAACGTGGTGCTGGCCGGTGAGCAACTCAGCCAGCTGTCGCGCAACACCTTGCTCAGCCATGCCTGCGGTGTCGGGCCGGCGCTGGCCGATGAGCAGACCCGGGCGATCCTTTGTGCCGCCATCATCAACTACAGCCACGGCAAATCCGGCATCCACCGGCAAGTGGTCGAGGCGCTGCTGACCCTGCTCAATCGCGGCATCACTCCACAGGTGCCGTCCCAGGGGTCGGTGGGTTATCTGACCCATATGGCCCACATTGGCATCGCCTTGCTTGGCGTCGGTCAGGTCAGCTATCGCGGTCGTGTTGTCAGCGCCGAACAGGCCCTGGCCGAAGAGGGGCTGCAGCCGGTGCAACTGGGGGCCAAGGATGGCCTGTGCCTGGTCAACGGCACGCCGTGCATGACGGGCCTGAGTTGCCTGGCCCTGGCCGATGCCAGTCGCCTGTTGCAGTGGGCCGACGTGATCGGCGCCATGAGCTTCGAAGCCCAGCGGGGCCAGATCGACGCCTTCGATGCCCAGATCATTGCCCTCAAGGCGCACCCCGGCATGCAGGTGGTGGGCAGCAACCTGCGGGCCTTGCTCGATGGCAGTGAAGTCATCGCCGCTAGCCGCGGCATCCGCACCCAGGACGCCTTGAGTATCCGCTCCATTCCCCAGGTACATGGTGCAGCCCGGGATCAGTTGGCCCATGCGGTCAAACAGGTGGAAACCGAGCTCAATGGCGCGACCGACAATCCGTTGCTGCTGGGCACCCCGGACCACTACCGGGTGGTGTCCCAGGCCAATCCCCATGGCCAGTCGGTGGCGCTGGCGGCGGATCTGCTGGCCATCACCATGGCCGAGATCGGCTCCATTGCCGAACGTCGCCTGGACCGCTTGATCAACCCCCATGTCAGCGGCTTGCCGGCGTTCCTGGTGAGCGAGCCCGGGGTCAACTCCGGAATGATGATCGTGCAATACGTAGCGGCTTCGCTGTGTGCCCAGAACCGTCAATTGGCCCAGCCGGCGGTGCTGGACAACTACGTGACTTCGGGCCTGCAGGAGGACCACCTGAGCCTGGGCACCAATGCCGCCCTGAAGCTGCATCAGGTGCTGGAGAACTGCACCCAGATCCTGGCCATCGAGTACCTGCTGGCGGCCCAGGCTTTCGAGTTTCTCAAGGAGCAGCGTTTCGGCACCGGCACCGGTATCGCCTGGTGCCTGCTGCGCGAGCGGGTCCCGGCCTATGACCAGGACCGCTGGCTGGCGCCGGACATTGCCAGCGCTGCGGCCCTGCTCAAGGACCCGGAGCTGCTGCACAAACGCTTTTCCAAGGTGCAATGAACCGTTTTTTCCATCACCAGCGTGCCAAGGCGTCACTCGCGCAAAACCGCGAATGACGACGGATAACGGAAGCTTCCGGAGCGACTGGTAGTTATTACAAAACTCTCAAAAGGAGCATGAATGTGACTGCGCTAAACCTGATTCCCGGCCAACTGACCCTGGCCCAACTGCGGGCCATCTATCAGCAGCCGCTGACCCTGACCCTGGATGACAGCGCCTCGGCGCAGATCGACGCCAGCGTCGCTTGTGTCGAGCAGATTCTCGCCGAGAACCGCACCGCCTACGGGATCAACACCGGTTTTGGCCTGCTGGCTTCGACCCGCATCGCCAGCGCCGATCTGGAAAACCTCCAGCGCTCCCTGGTGCTGTCCCATGCCGCTGGCGTGGGCGAGCCTATCAGCGACGATCTGGTGCGCCTGATCATGGTGCTCAAGGTCAACAGCCTGAGCCGCGGTTTCTCCGGCATCCGCCGTCAGGTGATCGATGCCCTGATCGCCCTGATCAACGCCGAGGTCTATCCGCATATCCCGCTCAAGGGCTCGGTGGGCGCTTCCGGCGACCTGGCGCCTTTGGCCCACATGTCCCTGGTGCTGCTGGGTGAGGGCAAGGCGCGCTACAAGGGCCAGTGGCTGGAAGCGACCGCGGCCCTGGAAGTCGCCGGCCTCAAGCCGCTGACCCTGGCCGCCAAGGAAGGCCTGGCGCTGCTTAACGGCACCCAGGTGTCCACCGCGTTCGCCTTGCGCGGGCTGTTCGAAGGTGAAGACCTGTTTGCCGGTGCTCTGGTGTGCGGCGGCCTGACGGTGGAAGCGGTGCTGGGTTCGCGCTCGCCGTTCGACCCACGGATTCACGCCGCTCGCGGTCAGCGCGGGCAGATCGATACCGCTGCGGCTTATCGCGCCTTGCTGGGGGACAGCACCGAGGTGTCCGCCTCGCACCAGAACTGCGACAAGGTCCAGGACCCGTACTCCCTGCGTTGCCAGCCGCAAGTGATGGGCGCCTGCTTGACTCAGTTCCGCCAGGCCGCCGAAGTGCTGGTGGTCGAAGCCAACGCGGTGTCCGATAACCCGCTGGTGTTCGCTGCCGAAGGCGATGTGATTTCCGGTGGCAACTTCCACGCCGAACCCGTGGCCATGGCGGCCGACAACATGGCCCTGGCCATCGCCGAGATCGCGTCCCTGAGCGAGCGCCGTATCTCGCTGATGATGGACAAGCACATGTCCCAGCTGCCGCCGTTCCTGGTGGCCAATGGCGGGGTCAACTCCGGCTTCATGATCGCCCAGGTGACCGCTGCGGCCCTGGCCAGCGAGAACAAGGCCCTGGCCCACCCGCACTCGGTGGACAGCATTCCCACTTCCGCCAACCAGGAAGACCACGTTTCCATGGCGCCGGCCGCCGGCAAGCGCCTGTGGGAAATGGCCGAGAACACCCGCGGTGTGCTGGCCGTGGAATGGCTGGCGGCCTGTCAGGGCCTGGACCTGCGCGAAGGCCTGAAAACCTCGCCGACCCTGGAAAAAGCCCGCGCCACCCTGCGCGAGAAGGTGGCGTACTACGAGAAGGACCGTTTCTTTGCACCGGATATCAACGCGGCCAGCGAGTTGTTGGCTTCGCGGTGCCTGAATGGGCTGCTGCCAGCCCAGTTGTTGCCGAGCCTGTAATGCACGCCGGGCCGCCAGATCACTCCGCGCTCGGCCGAGAGCGGTGGCCCGATTGGGTTCGCTTCACCTGCAAGACGGGCGCGGAGCGTCCGCTTCTGCCGCCCCGCGCTCCGGCGCGGGGCGCACTTGTCCGATAACAATAAAAGGGACGATGACATGCAATCGCAAGAAACAGGATTACGTCGGGGGCTGACGGCCCGCCACATTCGCTTCATGGCCCTGGGGTCGGCCATTGGCACCGGATTGTTCTACGGCTCGGCCTCCGCCATCCAGATGGCCGGCCCGGCGGTGCTGCTGGCCTACCTGATTGGTGGTGCAGCGGTGTTCATGGTGATGCGCGCCCTGGGGGAGATGGCCGTGCACAACCCGGTGTCCGGCTCCTTCGGGCAGTACGCCAGCCAGTACCTGGGGCCCTTGCCGGGCTTTATCCTGGGCTGGACTTACGCGTTCGAGATGCTGATCGTCTGTCTGGCGGACGTGACTGCCTTTGGCATCTATATGGGCTTCTGGTTTCCCGAGGTGGCGCGCTGGATCTGGGTGCTGGGCATCGTCCTGCTCATCGGCGGGTTGAACCTGTGCAGCGTCAAGGTTTTCGGCGAGATGGAGTTCTGGCTGTCGCTGCTCAAGGTCGGGGCGATCATCGCTATGATCCTCGGTGGTTTCGGCATCATGTTGTTCGGTATCGGCAGCGCGGCCACCGAGCAGGCCACCGGCGCCAGCAACCTCTGGGCCCATGGCGGTTTCATGCCCAATGGCATCAGCGGGGTGATCGCTTCCTTTGCGGTGGTGATGTTCGCCTTTGGCGGCATCGAGATCATCGGTGTCACCGCCGGCGAGGCCAAGGACCCGCAGCGGGTCATCCCCAAGGCGATCAACGCGGTGCCGCTGCGCATCCTGCTGTTCTATGTGCTGACCCTGTTCGTGCTGATGTCGATTTTCCCCTGGCCGCAGATTGGCACCCAGGGCAGCCCCTTCGTGCAGATCTTCGACAGCCTGGGCATCAGCTCGGCGGCCACCATCCTTAATATCGTGGTGATTTCGGCGGCGGTGTCGGCGATCAACAGCGATATCTTTGGTGCCGGGCGCATGATGTACGGCCTGGCCCAGCAAGGGCAGGCGCCCAAGGGCTTTGCCCAGATTTCCAAGGCCGGCGTGCCGTGGATGACCGTGGTGGTGATGGCCGTGACGCTGTTGGGGGGGGTGGTGCTGAACTACCTGATCCCGGAAAACATCTTCCTGCTGATCGCTTCATTGGCCACCTTCGCCACGGTTTGGGTGTGGCTGATGATTCTGTTGACCCATGTGGCGATGCGCCGCTCCATGACCGCCGAGCAAGTGGCCCGGTTGCAGTTCAAGGTGCCGTTCTGGCCTTGGGCGCCGGCAGCGGCGATTGCCTTCATGCTGTTCATCTTCGGCGTGCTGGGCTATTTCCCGAAAACTCAAGCGGCGCTGATGGTGGGCGTGGTGTGGATCATTCTGCTGGTGGTGGCCTATATGCTGTGGGTCAAGCCGGCGGCGGGGCAGGCTCAGCAGATCCGCGTCGATTCTTCTTTACCTACTGATCATTAACGGAGGCCTTGGATGAGAACTCTTTGGCAACACTGCAACGTCGCCAGCATGGCCCAGGGCACTTACTCGATCATCGAGGATGCGGCCATCGTGACGTCAGGGGCGCACATCGAGTGGATCGGCCGGCGCCAGCAGGCGCCGGTCGCCGATGACCACCAGGTCCAGGACCTGGCAGGCGCCTGGGTGACTCCGGGCCTGATCGATTGCCACACCCATACGGTGTTCGGCGGCAACCGCAGTGGCGAGTTCGAGCAGCGCCTGCAGGGCGTGAGCTATGCCGAGATCGCCGCGGCCGGTGGCGGTATCGCCAGCACCGTGCGGGCGACCCGCGCGGCCACTGAAGAGGAATTGTTCGTCAGCGCCCGCAAGCGTCTGCTGAGCCTGCTGCGGGACGGTGTCACCAGCGTCGAAATCAAGTCCGGCTACGGCCTGGACCTGGCCAGCGAGCGCAAGATGCTGCGGGTGATCCGCCGTCTTGGCGAGGAGTTGCCGGTCAGTGTGCGCAGCACCTGCCTGGCGGCTCACGCTCTGCCGCCGGAATATGCCGAGCGCAGCGACGACTACATCGAGCATATCTGCAGCGAGATGCTCCCGGCCCTGGCGGCCGAAGGGCTGGTGGATGCGGTGGATGCCTTCTGTGAGTACCTGGCGTTCTCCCCGGAGCAGGTGGAGCGGGTATTCATTGCTGCGCAGAAGCTCGGCCTACCGGTGAAACTGCATGCCGAACAATTGTCGTCCCTGCATGGCTCGAGCCTGGCAGCGCGCTACCGGGCGCTGTCTGCCGATCACCTGGAGTTCATGACCGAGGACGATGCCATGGCCATGGCGGCTTCGGGAACCGTGGCGGTGCTGTTGCCGGGGGCTTTCTATTTCCTCCGGGAAACCCAGTTGCCGCCGATGGAAGCCCTGCGCAAGCACGGGGTGAAGATTGCCGTGGCCAGCGACCTCAATCCCGGGACTTCGCCGGCGTTGTCGCTGCGCCTGATGCTGAACATGGCCTGCACCTGTTTGCGGTTGACGCCGGAAGAGGCGTTGGCCGGGGTCACCCTGCACGCGGCCCAGGCCCTGGGCATGGAGCAGACCCATGGTTCACTGGAGGTGGGTAAGGTGGCGGACTTTGTCGCCTGGCAGATCGATCGTCCCGCCGACCTGGCCTACTGGCTGGGCGGCGACCTGGAAAAACGCGTCGTGCGACACGGCGTTGAAGTGACTGTTTAGGAGACAGGTTGTGGATAAGGTTCTGACATTCAAACAAGGCCGGGTGCCCCTGCTGATCAGCATGCCCCACGCCGGTACGCGCTTGACCCCGGCAGTGATGGCCGGGCTGGTTCCACAGGCGCAAAGCCTGCCGGACACCGACTGGCATATTCCGCGGCTGTATCAGTTCGCCGAGGAGCTGGGAGCCAGCACCCTGGCGGCCGAATACTCGCGTTTCGTCATCGACCTGAACCGGCCGTCCGATGACAAGCCGCTGTACGTCGGTGCTACCACCGGGCTGTATCCGGCGACGCTGTTCGATGGCGAGCCGTTGTTCGTTGAAGGGCAGGCGCCGTCCAAAGAAGAGCGGCAACAGTACCTGGAGCAGGTCTGGGGGCCCTATCACCGCACCCTGCAGGAGGAGCTGGCGCGGCTCAAGGCCGAGTTCGGCTATGCCTTGCTGTTCGATGCCCACTCCATTCGTTCGCTGATCCCTCATCTGTTCGAGGGCAAACTGCCGGACTTCAACCTCGGCACCTTCAACGGCGCCAGTTGCGATCCGCAACTGGCCGGCCGCCTGGAGAGCATCTGCGCCGCCCACGGCGATTACACCCATGTGCTCAATGGTCGTTTCAAGGGCGGTCATATCACCCGGCATTACGGCAACCCGGCCGAGCACATTCATGCGGTGCAACTGGAACTGGCGCAGAGCGCCTATATGGAGGAGTTCGAGCCATTCCGCTATCGCGAGGACCTGGCGGCCCCGACCCAGGTGGTGCTCAAGGCATTGCTGCAGGGGCTGCTGGCCTGGGGGCAGGAGCGTTACCGCTGACATTGCTTGCCCCTGCAAGCTGGCTCCTATCGCGGATGCACGCCTTTATGTAGGGGCGAGCTTGCTCGCCAAGCGCCCTGAGCAACTCGTTGCAATCCCTTGAACAACCCTGTTTTCTTCAAGGACATGCTGATTGCGTAATTCGGGTTTATGATGCCGAACGGCAGCATAAATGAAGTCCCCAGCAGGGATGAACCCGACCTCCACGGAGCGCGTAATGCAGACTTTGTACCCGCAGATCAAACCCTATGCCCGGCACGATCTGGCCGTCGACAAGCCCCATGTGCTGTATGTCGACGAAAGTGGTTCACCGGAAGGTTTGCCGGTGGTGTTCATTCACGGTGGCCCGGGGGCGGGCTGTGATGGGGCGAGTCGCTGCTATTTCGACCCGAACCTGTACCGCATCGTCACCTTCGACCAGCGCGGTTGCGGGCGTTCCACCCCCCACGCGAGCCTGGAGAACAACACCACCTGGGACCTGGTGGCGGACCTGGAGCGGATTCGCCAGCACCTGGGCATCGACAAATGGGTGCTGTTCGGTGGCTCCTGGGGTTCGACCCTGGCCCTGGCCTATGCCCAGGCCCACCCGGATCGGGTGCTGGGCCTGATCGTGCGGGGCGTCTTCCTGGCCCGTCCCCAGGAAATCCAGTGGTACTACCAGTGTGGCGCCAGCCGCCTGTTTCCGGATTACTGGCAGGACTACGTGGCACCGATTCCCCTGGAGGAGCGTCATGACCTGGTCAGCGCCTTCCACAAGCGCCTGACCGGCAATGACCAGATCGCCCAGATGCATGCCGCCAAGGCCTGGTCGGGTTGGGAAGGGCGCACCGCGACCCTGCGTCCGAACCCGCTGGTGGTGGATCGCTTCTCCGAGCCACAGCGGGCGCTGTCGATTGCCCGGATCGAATGCCATTACTTCATCAACAACGCGTTCCTCGAACCGGACCAGTTGATCCGCGACATGGGCAAGATTGCCCATCTGCCCGGAGTCATCATCCACGGTCGCTACGACGTGATCTGCCCCCTGGACAACGCCTGGGAGCTGCATCAGGCCTGGCCCAACAGCGAGCTGCAGGTGATACGCGACGCCGGTCACGCCGCCTCGGAACCGGGCATTACCGACGCTCTGGTACGCGCCACTGATCAGATGGCGCGCCGCCTGCTTGACCTGCCGCCCGAAGAAGCATGAAGGGCCTGTTGCAGCGCGTGCGCGGCGCGCGGGTGGAAGTGGCCGGGGAAATAGTCGGTGCGGTGGACCAGGGTTTGCTGGTGCTGGTGGCGGTAGAGCCCGAGGACACTCGGGCCAGCGCCGACAAACTCCTGCACAAGCTGCTTAACTATCGGGTGTTCAGCGATGCTGAGGGCAAGATGAACCTGTCCCTGGCGGATGTGCAGGGCGGGCTGCTGCTGGTGTCGCAGTTCACCTTGGCGGCAGACACCAAGAGCGGGTTGCGCCCAAGCTTTTCCACGGCTGCACCACCGGCCCTTGGCGAAGAGCTTTTTGATTACCTGATAGCGAAGGCGCAACAGTTGCATGGCAAAGTGGCATCAGGGCGTTTTGGCGCGGACATGCAGGTGCATCTGGTCAACGATGGCCCGGTAACCTTCCTGTTACAGACCTGAAAACGCCTGAAACAGCTTTTTCCGCCGATTTGAGCCGGAAACTGCTGTTTTTCACGATAAATACTTTGTTACCCCTGATGCGTTGTAACGCGGGCTACTAGATAATCGCGCGCTACGGGGATCAGCGTTCGTTGGTCCATTTTGACTTTAGTAGAGACTTGTCCACGGCCGTTTGGGGAATCATTTAGCCCCATCGGAGTCGGAACAATGCTCGCCAACCTGGCATATAGATAGCTGGCCGTTGGTTCTTTGATCTGTTTTCGGCGAGGGTTGCTCGTGATTGTTAGTCCCTGTAATGCACCAAACTTGTTTGCCAAACGGTTACGAAACGCACTGGTGACGGGCTCTGCGCTGGTCTGCCTGTTCGGCGCCGGTCAACTCATGGCATTCAACCTGGATGATGTGTCGGCCAAGGCCAAAGACTTGGCCGGGCAGAAGTATGAGGCCCCGCGCAGTAACCTGCCGAACGAGTTCCGTGAGATGAAGTTCGCGGACTACCAGAAAATCCGCTTCCTCAGCGAAAAAGCCGAATGGGCCAATCAGAAGACCCCGTTCAAGCTGTCGTTCTATCACCAGGGCATGCACTTCGACACGCCGGTGAAGATCAACGAGATCAGCGCCAACACTGTTTCCGAGATCAAGTACGACCCGAGTCGCTTCGATTTCGGCGACGTCAAGTTTGATCCCAAGGCCACCGAAAAGCTCGGCTATGCCGGTTTCCGTGTGCTGTACCCGATCAACAAGGCTGACAAGCAAGACGAAATCATGACCATGCTGGGCGCGAGCTACTTCCGCGTCATTGGCAAAGGCCACACTTATGGCCTGTCCGCTCGTGGTCTGGCGATCGACACCGCCCTGCCGTCCGGCGAAGAGTTTCCGCGTTTCAGCGAGTTCTGGATCCAACAGCCCAAGCCAACCGACAAGCACCTGGTGATCTACGCCCTGCTGGACTCGCCACGGGCCACTGGTGCCTACCGCCTGACCCTGCGTCCGGGCGCCGACACCGTCGTCGACGTCAAGGCTCGGGTGTTCCTGCGTGACAAGGTGGGCAAGCTGGGCCTGGCCCCGCTGACCAGCATGTACCTGTTCGGCGCCAACCAGCCGTCGAAAGTCCTCAACTACCGCCGCGAGCTGCACGATTCCAGTGGCCTGTCGATCCATGCCGGCAACGGCGAGTGGATCTGGCGTCCTCTGAACAACCCGAAACACTTGGCCGTGAGCAACTTCTCGGTAGAGAACCCGCGTGGTTTCGGCCTGCTGCAGCGTGGTCGCGACTTCAGCCACTATGAAGACCTCGACGACCGCTACGACAAGCGCCCAAGCGCCTGGATCGAGCCCAAGGGCGACTGGGGCAAAGGCACCGTCGACCTGGTAGAGATCCCGACTGCGGACGAAACCAACGACAACATCGTGGCCTTCTGGAGCCCGGAAAAGCAGCCTGAACCGGGCCAGCCGCTGGACTTCGCCTACCGTATGCACTGGACCATCGACGAAGCCGCCCTGCATTCGCCTGACAGCGCCTGGGTGCAGCAGACCCTGCGCTCCACCGGTGACGTCAAGCAATCCAACCTGATTCGTCAACCCGATGGCAGCGTTGCCTACCTGGTGGACTTCCAGGGCCCATCCCTGGCGGCATTGCCGGAAAACGCCGAAGTGCGCAGCCAGGTCAGTGTTGGCGACAACGCCGAACTTGTGGAAAACAGCGTTCGCTACAACCCGGAAACCAAAGGCTGGCGCCTGACTCTGCGGATGAAGATCAAGGATGCGAGCAAGGCCACCGAGATGCGGGCCGCGCTGGTGCGCAACATCCCGGTAGCCGAGCCGGCCAAGGCCTCGACGCCAAACTCCAACTCCTCCGTTGCCAAGGCCGACAAGATCGCCGCCAAGCAACAGGAGAAGAAGGAGAAGGAAGCCGCTGCGGCAGCGGCCAAGCAGGCTGACGCCAAGCCGGCCAAAGACGCCAAGAACGCCAAGGACCACAAAGACGCCAAGCAGCCTGCTGCCGAGGCGGCCCCAGCCACACCGGAACCGGTTAAAACTGAACAAGTCCTGACCGAGACCTGGAGCTATCAGTTGCCTGCCGATGAGTAACTCTCAACTACAGCCAGAGACTCTTGCCGAGTACCTGGCGCACTTGCCGATGTCGGATGCGCAGCGCGCGGAGCTCGCGGGCTGCCAGTCCTTCAGCGAACTGCACCAACGTCTGTCGTCAACGACCTTCGACGCTCCAACCGATGCCGCCCAGGTATCGGTGGGCCAGCGTCTGTCCCTGAGCACCGCCGCGGAACTCGAAGAAGCGGAGATGCTTGCGGTCGACGCCGAAGGTCGGGTCTGCCTCAAGGCCACGCCGCCGATCCGCCGCACCAAGGTGGTACCGGAGCCGTGGCGCACCAATATCCTGGTGCGAGCCTGGCGGCGCCTGACCGGGCGCACCAACCCGCCGGCGCCGAAGAAGGATGAGCGTGTGCTGCCGGCTGCCCGCTGGCGCACCGTGGGTTCGATCCGCCGCTACATCCTGCTGGTGCTGATGCTCGGCCAGACCATCGTCGCCGGCTGGTACATGAAAGGCATCATGCCGTATCAGGGCTGGTCCTTCGTCGACCTGGAAGAGGTGATGCACCAGCCGCTGATGCAGACCGCGCAGCAAGTGCTGCCCTATGCTCTGCAGACCAGCATCCTGATCCTCTTCGGCATCCTGTTCTGCTGGGTGTCGGCGGGTTTCTGGACTGCGTTGATGGGCTTCCTGGAGCTGTTGACCGGTCACGACAAGTACCGCATTTCCGGGGCCAGCGCCGGCAACGAGCCGATTCCCAAGGACGCGCGTACCGCACTGGTGATGCCGATCTGCAACGAAGACGTGCCGCGGGTGTTTGCCGGCCTGCGCGCCACCTTCGAGTCGGTGGCGGCTACTGGCGATCTGGATCGCTTCGACTTCTTCGTCTTGAGCGACAGCAACGACAGTGATATCTGCGTCGCCGAGCAGCAGGCCTGGCTGGATGTCTGCCGGGAAGCCAAGGGCTTCGGCAAGATCTTCTATCGCCGCCGCCGTCGTCGCGTGAAGCGCAAGAGCGGCAACCTCGACGACTTCTGCCGTCGCTGGGGCGGCGACTACAAGTACATGGTGGTGCTCGACGCCGACAGCGTGATGAGCGGCGAATGCCTGACCAGCCTGGTGCGCCTGATGGAAGCCACGCCGGATGCGGGGATCATCCAGACCGCGCCACGGGCCTCGGGCATGGACACGCTGTATGCGCGCATGCAGCAGTTCGCCACCCGGGTCTATGGTCCGCTGTTCACCGCCGGCCTGCACTTCTGGCAGTTGGGCGAGTCGCACTACTGGGGCCACAACGCGATCATCCGCATGAAGCCGTTCATCGAGCACTGCGCCCTGGCGCCATTGCCCGGTAAAGGTGCCTTCGCCGGTGCGATCCTGTCCCACGACTTCGTCGAAGCCGCGCTGATGCGCCGCGCCGGCTGGGGCGTGTGGATTGCCTACGATCTGCCTGGCAGTTACGAAGAGCTGCCGCCGAACCTGCTGGACGAACTCAAGCGTGACCGTCGCTGGTGCCACGGCAACCTGATGAACTTCCGCCTGTTCCTGGTCAAGGGCATGCACCCGGTGCACCGCGCGGTGTTCCTCACCGGGGTGATGTCCTACCTGTCGGCGCCGTTGTGGTTCTTCTTCCTGGTGCTGTCCACGGCTCTGCTGGCGGTCAATACCCTGATGGAGCCGCAGTACTTCCTTGAACCGCGGCAGCTGTATCCGCTGTGGCCGCAGTGGCATCCGGACAAAGCCATCGCGCTGTTCTCCACGACTATCGTGCTGCTGTTCTTGCCCAAGCTGTTGAGCATCATCCTGATCTGGGCCAAGGGTGCGAAAGAGTTCGGCGGCAAGTTCAAGGTGACCCTGTCGATGCTTCTGGAGATGCTGTTCTCCATGCTGCTGGCGCCGGTGCGGATGATTTTCCACACCCGTTTCGTCCTGGCCGCGTTCCTCGGTTGGGCCGCGACCTGGAACTCGCCACAACGTGACGACGACTCCACGCCATGGAGCGAAGCCGTGCGCCGCCACGGTCCGCAGACCCTGCTGGGCTTCTGCTGGGCCTTGCTGGTGATCTGGCTGAACCCCAGCTTCCTCTGGTGGCTGGTGCCGATTGTCGGTTCGCTGATGCTGTCGATCCCGGTGTCGGTGATCTCCAGTCGTGTCGGTCTGGGCCTGAAGTCCCGTGACGAGAGCCTGTTCCTGATTCCCGAGGAATACGCTCCGCCCCAGGCGCTGCTGGCCACTGACCAGTACACCCACGAGAACCGCTGGCATGCGCTCAACGACGGCTTTATCCGCGCCGTTGTCGACCCGCAGCAGAACGCTCTGGCCTGTGCCCTGGCCACCTCCCGCCACACCCAGGCCGAGCCGATCGAGTGGCTGCGCCAGGAGCGGGTGCGCCATGCCCTGAAAGTCGGCCCGGCGGCCTTGAACAACAGCGAGCGCCTGGCGCTGTTGAGCGATCCGGTGGCTCTGGGACGCTTGCACCAGCAAGTCTGGAGCGAGGGCCACAGCGATTGGCTGGATGCCTGGCGCCAGTCGGTGGATGCTGATCCCCATGCGCCGCTGCTGCCGTTGCAGCCGCTGATGGCGGCGCCGCAACCGGCCTGAAGCCAACGCCCTTGAGCCTCCACTCAAGGGCGTTTTGCTTGGCGTGGCCAATAGCCCCGTATCCCCCCTTTGTAACAACAAAAATCCTTGTGCAAACGGCCGAGTGCGTTAGCATCGCTCCCGCAAATTTCTGTGCGTGATCGACAATGGCTTGATATCCGAAGATTTTCATTCCAGGCCCGCCGCGTGCAGACACCACAATAAAATGGCTTCAGGGGACTTGAGATGAAGAAGTATCTTTCGCTGCTGCTGGCAGGCGCCGCCGCCATGCTGGCGGTCACTACCGCCCAGGCTGGCGCCATCGATGACGCGGTCAAGCGCGGTACGCTGAAGGTCGGCATGGACCCGACCTACATGCCGTTCGAGATGACCAACAAGCGTGGCGAAATCATCGGCTTCGAAGTCGACCTGCTCAAGGCCATGGCCAAGTCCATGGGAGTCAAGCTGGAGTTGGTTTCCACTGGCTACGACGGCATTATCCCGGCCCTGCTCACCGACAAGTTCGACATGATCGGCAGCGGCATGACCCTGACCCAGGAACGCAACCTGCGCCTGAACTTCAGCGAACCCTTCATCGTGGTCGGCCAGACCCTGCTGATCCGCAAGGACCTGGAAGGCACCATCAAGTCCTACAAGGACCTGAACAGCGCCGACTACCGCATCACCTCCAAGCTGGGCACCACTGGGGAGATGGTCGCCAAGAAGCTGATCGCCAAGGCCAAGTACCACGGCTACGACAACGAGCAGGAAGCGGTGCTGGATGTGGTCAACGGCAAGGCCGACGCCTTTATCTACGACGCCCCGTACAACGTGGTGGCGGTGAACAAGGTGGGCAACGGCAAGCTGACGTTCCTCGACAAGCCGTTCACCTACGAGCCTCTGGCCTTTGGCCTGAAGAAGGGTGACTACGACAGCATCAACTTCATCAACAACTTCCTGCACCAGATCCGCGAAGACGGCACCTACGATCGCATCCATGACAAGTGGTTCAAGAGCACCGAGTGGCTCAAGGACATGGAGTAACGCTGCTTGGGCGGTGCGGGTCGTTTCAGTGACCGCGCACCGTTCTCCTTCGCCGGCCAGCCGGCTCCTACGGGGGCATGTGTAGGCGCCGGCTGGCCGGCGAAAGCGTCTGATTTCGCAATACCCACTCCGGAACCTGCACAGCAATGAAACAGAAAAAAGCCCAATGGCCCTGGCACGTATTGACCGTGCTGGTGCTGATCGGCCTGGCCGGCGCCCTCTACTACGCCACCTCGCTGATGTCCTACGAATGGCGCTGGAACCGTGTCCCCCAATACTTCGTTTACCAGGCCGAAGAATCCCAGCGGGCGGCGGAGATCTCCACCGTCGCTGAGGTTGTGCGCCAGGGCGGCAAGGCTCAAGTCACCCTGCGCGGTGACTCGGGTGCCGAGCAGCATCTGAGTGTCGATGAAGGCAGCCTGCAGGTGGCTAGCGGCGATGACGTGGCCGAAGGCGACGTGATTGGCGTGACCCGGCATTGGGCGGCGGGCCCCCTGTTGTGGGGCTTGTGGACCACCTTGTGGCTGTCGGTGGTGTCTGGCGTATTGGGCCTGCTCATCGGCCTTGGCACCGGCCTGTGCCGGCTGTCCAGCAACCCGACCCTGCGCGACCTGTCGACGATTTATGTCGAGCTGGTGCGGGGTACGCCGCTGCTGGTGCAGATCTTCATTTTCTATTTCTTCATCGGCACGGTGCTCAACCTGTCCCGAGAGTTCGCCGGGATCGCTGCGCTGTCGCTGTTTACCGGGGCTTATGTGGCGGAAATCGTCCGTGCCGGGGTGCAGTCCATCACCCGCGGGCAGAACGAAGCGGCCCGCTCCCTGGGGCTCAGCGCCGGCCAGTCGATGCGTCACGTGGTACTGCCTCAGGCGTTCAAGCGAGTGCTGCCGCCCCTGGCCGGGCAGTTCATCAGTCTGGTCAAGGACACTTCGCTGGTGTCGGTGATTGCCATTACCGAGCTGCTCAAGAGCGGCCGGGAAGTCATTACCACCTCGTTCTCGCCGTTCGAGATCCTGTTCTGTGTGGCGGGCCTGTATTTGTTGATCAACCTGCCGCTGTCGAAGATGGCCAGTCGGCTTGAGCGGAGGCTCGCGCAAAGTGATTGAAGTCCGCGATCTGGTAAAAGTCTTCGACACCCGCGGCCAGGTGGTGCGTGCGGTGGATAACGTCACCACCCAGGTGGCCAAGGGCGAAGTGCTGGTGGTGATCGGTCCGTCGGGTTCCGGCAAGTCGACCTTCCTGCGTTGCCTCAATGGCCTGGAAGAGTTCGACTCGGGTTCGGTGAGCATCGACGGCCTGCAACTGGCCGATCCCAAGACCGATGTGAACGCCTATCGCCGGGAAGTCGGCATGGTGTTCCAGCATTTCAACCTGTTCCCCCACATGACCGTGCTGGAAAACCTCTGCCTGGCGCAGAAGGTGGTGCGCAAGCGGGGCAAGCAGGAGCGCGAGGCCAAGGCCCTGGCGTTGCTGGAGAAAGTCGGTATCGCACAGAAGGCCCACGAGTTTCCTTCGCGGCTTTCCGGCGGCCAGCAGCAGCGGGTGGCGATTGCCCGGGCCCTGGCGATGGAGCCCAAGGTCATGCTGTTCGATGAGCCGACCTCGGCCCTGGACCCGGAAATGGTCGGCGAGGTGCTGGATGTGATGAAGACCCTGGCCCTGGAAGGCATGACCATGGTTTGCGTCACTCACGAGATGGGTTTTGCCCGGGAAGTGGCGGATCGGGTGCTGTTTTTCGATCACGGCAAGCTGCTGGAAGATGCGGCGCCGGAGGTGTTCTTCGCTGCGCCGAAAGACCCTCGGGCCCAGGCTTTCCTGCGTCAGGTGTTGTGAGGCTTTCGCCGGCAAACCGGTTCCTACATCCCCTGTAGGAGCCGGCTTGCCGGCGAAGCGGTTCAGACCCTGAAACGCCCCACCAGGCTTTGCAGGTGAATCCCCAACCGCGCCAGCTCGGCGCTGGAGGCCGCGGTTTCTTCGCTGGCCGATGAAGTCTGTTCAGACACATCACGCACATTCAACACGCTGCGGTTGATCTCTTCCGCTACCGCGCTCTGCTGCTCGGCTGCCGCGGCGATCTGCTGGTTCATCGCCTGGATGGCCGACACGGTGCGGGTGATGTTCTCCAGCGACCCCCCGGCCCGGCGGGTCAGTTCAACGCTGCTGTCGGTGAGACTGCGGCTGGTGTCCAGGGTGCTGGCCACTTGCTGGGTGCCGCTTTGCAGGCCGACGATCAGCTCGGCAATCTCTTCGGTGGATTGCTGGGTGCGCTGGGCAAGACTGCGTACTTCGTCGGCAACCACGGCGAAACCACGTCCGGCTTCACCGGCCCGGGCCGCTTCGATGGCGGCGTTGAGGGCCAGCAGGTTGGTCTGCTGGGCCACCGACTTGATGACATCCAGTACGCTGCCGATCTTGTCACTTTCCTGCTTGAGGTGGCCCATGGCTTCGGTGGAGTGGCCTACCTCGCTGGCCAGGCGCTCGATCTGGGCGATGGCCTCGTTCACCACGCGATCACCCTCGCGGGCCTGCTGATCGGCGGCTACAGCGGCCTCTGAGGCCTCTTCGGCATTGCGCGCGACTTCCTGCACCGTGGCGGCCATTTCGTTCATGGCCGTGGCCACCTGATCGGTTTCCACCTTCTGGCTGTTGACCCCGGCGCTGGTCTGCTCGGTGACGGCCGATAACTGTTCGGCGGCGCTGGCGATCTGGGTCACGCCGTCGCTGATGCCTCCGATCAGTTCCCGCAAGCCGAGGGTCATGCGTTGCATGGCTTTCTGCAGTTGGCCAAGTTCATCGTGGCGATCCACTGCCAGGTTCTGGCTGAGATCGCCGGCCGCCACACGTTCGGCGGCCTTGAGGGTCTGTTGCAGCGGCTGGATGATCTGTCGAGTGATGGCCCACGAGGCAATCAGGCCAAACACCAACGCCAGTACCGTGGCAATCAGCAGGGTGCTCTTGGCCTGGTTGGCATCGCTGTCACGCTTGGCGGTCTGTACGCTGGTCAGTTGGTTGCTCAGTGTCATCAGCCGGTCGCCCTGGGCAGCCATGCGCAGGAGGGCCGCGGCACTGGCCTCTTCGGCGTCGCTGAAGTTGCTGACGGCCGCTCGGTAGGCTTTAAGCGAGTCACTGGCCTGCTGCAGGTTGGCAATGTGCTGCTCCGGCAGGCGGGTCGGCAGGCTGGTGAGGTTGTTCAGCGCGTTATCGATGGCATCCAGAGCCGGCTGTTTGGCTGCCGGCTTGGCGCTATAGGTGTAGCCACGCACCTGGAAGCGTGCCTGCTGGATCAGTTTGGAGAGGTCGATGACGCTGTTGAACTGAGCCACGCTGTCGCCTTGCAGCAGCGACTTCTCGACCTCGGTCACACGGGCCACGGCATTGTCGGCACTGGCGCCGAGCTGGGCCCGGGCGGCCTCGCGGCTGGTAGTGGCGCGGGTCATGTCGGCAAAGGCTTTCTGGTACTCGGCCACGGCGCTCAGTTGCTGATCCAGCATGGCAATGCTTTCGGGTTGCTGCAGTTGCTCACGGGCGGCCCGCAGACCTTCGTCGAGTTGTTTGAGTATGTCGTTGACGGCGGCCGGGCCTTGGTCGCCATGGTGCATCTCGTAGTTGAGACGGGCGATGCGCAGGTCTTTGGTCATGCCATAGAGTGTGGAGATGTTGCCCAGTTTGTCGCCACGGTCGATCACTCGGCCCAGGCCAGTCCAGCCAGTGGCGGTGATCAACAGGGTCAGAAGCAGTACCAGGCCGAAGCCGATACCGAGTTTGCGGCTGACGCTTACATTTCCCAGGTTCCTGGCTAGCCAACGGTACATGCTGCGAACTCCCTTTTAGCAAGATGGGCTTAACCATAGGCTATCGGCGGGAGCGGTGGATTCTGTAGGTAGATGGCTAGTTGATATTGCGGGTGAAAGCTCCGGCTGGCACGGAGCCTTTGCTCAAAACAGGCGTGAGAGGAGGGCTGTGACGGCGGTTTCGACCCGCAGGATGCGTTCACCCAGTTGCACCGGTTGCAGGCCGGCCTTGGCCAACAGATCGATCTCGTAGGGGATCCAGCCACCTTCGGGGCCGATGGCCAGGGTGACCGGTTCATCCAGGCCGCGGGGGCAGGGCGGGTACTGGCCGGGGTGACCCACCAGGCCCAGGGTGCCTGCGCTGAGGGCCGGCAGGCGATCCTCGACGAAAGGCTTGAAGCGTTTTTCGATGACCACTTCAGGTAGCACGCTGTCGCGAGCCTGCTCCAGGCCGAGAATCAGCTGTTCACGAATGGCACCGGGTTCCAGGAACGGGGTTTGCCAGAAGCTCTTTTCCACCCGGTAGCTGTTGACCAGCACCAGCCGTGGCACGCCCATGGCGGCGACGGTCTGCAGCACTCGACGAAGCATCTTCGGGCGTGGCAGGGCCAGCACCATGGTCAGCGGCAGCTTGGCCGGGGGGGGCTGGTCCAGGGTGATTTGCAGCTCGGCTTCGGTGGCTTCCAGGCGCAGCACCCGGGCTGAACCCATCAGCCCGCCGATACGCCCGACCCGCAGGCTGTCGCCTACCGCTACCCGATGCACTTCCTGCATATGGGTCAGGCGCCGGTCGCGCAGCACCACCAGGTCGGCCGCGATGAAGTCGGCCTCTTCCAGAAGCAGCAGGTTCACGCTTGGGTCGCTGGCGGCTGGTCGTTGTGATCGTCAGCCGGGGCATCGTCCGGGTGGTCGCCGCGTTTGCTGATCAGCCCGCCAAACAGCACGCCGATTTCGAACAGCAGCCACATGGGCACGGCCAGCAGGGTCTGGGAGAAGATATCCGGCGGGGTGAGAATCATGCCCACCACAAAGCAGCCAATGATCACGTAAGGCCGGATCTTCCTCAGGTAGGCCACGTTGACCACGCCGATCCACACCAGCAGCACCACCGCCACCGGGATTTCGAAAGCCACGCCGAAGGCGAAGAACAGGGTCATGACGAAATCGAGGTAGCTGGTGATGTCGGTCATCATCTCCACGCCGGCCGGAGTGGCGGCAGCGAAGAACTTGAAGATCAGCGGAAACACCAGGAAGTAGGCGAAGGCCATGCCGATGTAGAACAGCAGGATGCTCGACACCAACAGCGGTACGGCGATGCGCTTCTCATGCTTGTACAGCCCGGGGGCGATAAAGCCCCAGATCTGATGCAGGATCACCGGGATCGCCAGGAACAGCGAGACCATCATGGTCAGTTTCAGCGGGGTGAGAAACGGCGAGGCGACGTCGGTGGCGATCATCGTCGCACCCACCGGCAGGTACTGGCGCAGTGGCGTGGAGACGATGGTGTAGATCTGCTGGGTGAAGGCGAACAACCCGGCGAAGATGATGAAGATCGCCGCTACGCAGCGCAGCAGGCGGGTACGCAGCTCGGTGAGGTGCGACACCAGCGGCATGTGTTGGTCGTTCTCTGGGATATCGCTCATGGGGCTCGCGGCGGCAAAGTGGGGTCGTGGGGGGCTGTGGTGGCGGGTGTCGCCACCGGGGCCACAGGCTCGGCAATCGGAGTCGTTGGCAGCGGCGCCTCGGTCACAGGGGCCGTTTCAGCTACCGGCGTGGAGCTTGGCGAGTGAATCGTCTGCTCGGCAATCGGTTCGACCGGAGTCGGTTGCTGCTGGGTCGGGGCGAGGATCTTCCGCGCTTCCTGCTCCAGGGACAGAATGTGCTCGTTGTGCAGTTGCCGGCGGATTTCGTCGGCCCCGATTTCACGTTCAACTTCCTGTTTTATCGCGTTGAAGCTGCGCTTCAGGCGCCCGACCCACAGGCCGGCGGTACGCGCCGCGCCAGGCAGGCGCTCGGGGCCGAGCACCAGCAGGGCCACCAGGCCCACCAGCAGCAGTTCAGAGAAGCTGATACCAAACATTAGTCAGTGCTCACGAGTCTTTGCGGGTCGGCTCTTCGACTTTTTGTGCCTGCACATCGATGGTGTGCGGCTGGTTCAGCGGAGCGCTTTGTTGTGGCTGAACCGGTGGCACGGGCTGTGCCGCTGGCGGTACTACGGGCTCGGCGGGCTTTTCGTCGTCGTTCATGGCCTTGCGAAAGCCCTTGATCGATTCGCCGACGTCGGTGCCCAGGTTCTTGAGCTTCTTGGTGCCAAATACCAGTACCACGACCACCAGGATGACGACCCAGTGTTTCCAGTCAAAAATGCCCATGCTGCGTTTCCTCTTAGAAAGTTGTTCAGGCGGACGGGCGCGAGGCTTTCTCGGCGTGTCCAGACAGACCGAAGCGGCGATCCAGTTCATCGAGCACGGCCTGGGGGTGCTGACCCAACTGTGCCAGCATGACCAGGGTATGGAACCACAGGTCTGCGGTTTCATAGATCACATCGCTGCAGTCACCGCTGATGGCGGCGTCCTTGGCGGCGATGATGGTTTCCACCGATTCTTCACCGACTTTTTCCAGAATCTTGTTCAGCCCCTTGTGATACAGGCTGGCCACATAGGAGCTGTCGGCTGCGGCGTCTTTACGCTCTTCCAGCACTTGGGCCAGACGGGTGAGGGTATCGCTCATGTCAGTGTCCTGCAGAATAAATCGCGTGCGGGTCCTTGAGGACCGGTTCGACGGTTTTCCACTCGCCGTCTTCGTAGACGCGGTAGAAACAGCTGTGGCGGCCGGTGTGACAGGCAATGTCGCCGATCTGCTCGACCATCAGGATGATCACGTCAGCGTCGCAGTCCAGGCGCATTTCATGCAGCTTCTGCACGTGCCCGGACTCTTCGCCCTTGCGCCATAGCTTGCCACGGGAACGTGACCAATAGATGGCGTGGTTCTCGGCAGCGGTCAGGCTCAGGGCCTCGCGGTTCATCCAGGCCATCATCAGCACGCGCCCGGTCTTGTGATCCTGGGCGATGGCCGGCACCAGGCCGTCCGCATCCCACTTGATCTGGTCCAGCCAATCTTTCATTTTCGACTCCGACAACCGGGCTCAACCCGCTGGTGACGCCTCGGCGATTTCGACAGTTTGCCAGCAGGTCGCGCCACTGGCTATCGGCGAACGATCAGATACAAACCCACCGCAATCATGATGCCGGCAGGCCAGTGGCCCAGTTCCTGCAGCGGACCGCCGGCGGCCAGAACGGCGCCGCCACCCAGATGGGCGGTGCCCAGCAGGCGCAGGAACCAGTCGTCCTTGCGCTTGTGCCAGGGCGCCGGAGGGTTGGCGGCGTGGGGCTGCGACATGCGCTCCAGCAGGTCGCGGGTCATGTTGGCCAGGTGGGGGAGCTGTTCGATCTGGTTGTGGATATTGCCGAACACGGCTTTCGGGCTGACCCGTTCGCGCATCCAGCGTTCGAGGAAAGGTTGCGCGGTGTTCCACAGGTCCAGGTCCGGGTACAGCTGGCGGCCCAGGCCTTCAATGTTGAGCAGGGTTTTCTGCAGCAGCACGAGCTGCGGCTGCACTTCCATGTTGAAGCGCCGGGCGGTCTGGAACAGGCGCATCAGTACCTGGCCAAAGGAAATGTCCTTCAACGGCTTTTCGAAGATCGGCTCGCACACGGTGCGAATCGCCGCCTCGAATTCGTTGAGCTTGGTTTCCGCCGGAACCCAGCCGGAATCAATGTGCAACTGGGCCACGCGGCGGTAGTCGCGCTTGAAGAAGGCGAACAGGTTGCGCGCCAGGTAGTCCTGGTCTTCCGGGGTCAGGCTGCCGACGATGCCGCAGTCGATGGCGATGTACTGCGGGCTCCAGGGCTGCACGGTGCTGACGAAGATGTTGCCCGGGTGCATGTCGGCGTGGAAGAAACTGTCGCGGAACACCTGGGTGAAGAAGATCTCCACACCGCGCTCGGCGAGCATCTTCATGTCGGTGCGCTGGTCGGCCAGGGTTGCCAGATCGGTCACCTGAATGCCGTAGATGCGCTCCATCACCAGCACTTTCGGCCGGCACCAGTCCCAGTAGACCTGGGGCACATACAGCAGCGGCGAGCCTTCGAAGTTGCGCTTGAGCTGGCTGGCATTGGCCGCCTCGCGCAGCAGGTCGAGCTCGTCGTAGATGGTTTTCTCGTAGTCGCTGACCACGTCCACCGGGTGCAGCAGGCGCGCGTCGGCCGAAAGCTTTTCCGCGGCGCGGGCGAGAATGAATAGCCACGCCAGGTCTTGGGCGATGATTGGCTTGAGCCCGGGGCGGATCACCTTGACCACCACTTCTTCACCGGTCTTGAGCTTGGCGGCGTGGACCTGGGCCACCGAGGCCGAGGCCAGCGGCTCGATATCGAAGCGGCTGAACACGTCGCTGATCTTCTTGCCCAGTTGCTCTTCGATCAGGGCCACGGATTTCTGCGAATCGAACGGAGGCACCCGGTCCTGCAGCAGCATCAGTTCGTCGGCGATGTCTTCCGGCAGCAGGTCGCGGCGGGTGGAGAGGATCTGCCCGAACTTGATGAAGATCGGCCCCAGGTCCTGCAGCGCCAGGCGCAGCCGGGCACCGCGGCTCAGTTCCAGCGGCTTGCGCGGGAACCAGCGCCAGGGCAGGGCGAAGCGCAGGGCCAGGAGAAACCAGGGCAGGGGCAGGGCAAACAGCAGGTCATCGAGGCGGTAACGGATCACGACGCGCTGGATGCGCAACAGACGGCGGACGGCAAGCAGCTTCATGCGTTATCGCTTGGGTCAAGGGAGCGGGAAAGGCGCTCGAAGCGCGCCTCAAGACGTTCCAGGTCGAGTTTGGCCTGATCCAGCTCACGAAAGCGCGCTTCGGCTTCGCGCTGACCCACCAGGGTGCGCGATTCTTCGGCGAGGAATTCGGCGAGGTTCTGATTCAGGCTGGCAAATCCTTGCTGATACCAGCGGGCGCGGCTGCGCACATGGCCACTGAACAGTTGGGTGGCCACGGGGCCCAGCCACCGGGACAGTTCGTATTCCCAGTCCAGCTCCAGGTCCTGGAGGATGGCCGCCAGGTCCAGCAGCACGCCGCTGTCGCCTTCCAGCTCTACTTCGGGGCTGTGCAGGATCGCGGTCTTGTCCTTGCTCAGTGCCAGGCGCATCAGGCTTGAAGCCGGTGCGCGGAGGGTGCAGTCAGGGTCCGCAGCCCACTGGGAGGCCAGCATCAGGCCTTCGTCGCTGGGCAGGATGAACAGCTGCAATGCCGGGTTGCGGCAATCCACTGCGATCACCTTGCCATTGAGGTGCTGCAGGCGCGGCAGGGCCGTACTGTCCAGACGCAACACCCGATTGATGCCGGTCTCGACGCTGGCGAGCAGGCCGCTGAGCAACATCAGGGCTTGATGCCGCGGTGCAGGGCGACGATGCCTGCGGTCATGTTGTGATAGGTCACGCGGTCGAAACCGGCCTCGACCATCATCGACTTCAGGGTTTCCTGGTTGGGGTGCATGCGGATCGATTCGGCCAGGTAGCGATAGCTCTCCGAGTCGTTGGTGATCAGCTTGCCGGCCAGGGGCATGAAGGCGAACGAATAGGCGTCGTAGACCTTGGACATCAGCGCGTTGGTCGGCTTGGAGAACTCCAGCACCAACAGCCGGCCGCCGGGCTTGAGCACTCGCAGCATGGAGCGCAGGGCGTCTTCTTTATGGGTGACGTTGCGCAGGCCGAAGGCGATGGTCACGCAGTCGAAATGGTTGTCCGGGAAGGGCAGTTTTTCCGCATCGGCCTGGACGAATTCGACGTTGCCGGCCACACCCAGGTCCAGCAGGCGGTCGCGACCGACCTTGAGCATGGACTCGTTGATGTCGGCCAATACCACTTGGCCAGTAGGGCCTACCAGGTGGGAGAAGCGCTTGGTCAGGTCGCCAGTGCCGCCCGCGATGTCCAGTACGCGATTGCCGGCGCGTACGCCCGACAGCTCGATGGTGAAGCGTTTCCACAAACGGTGCATGCCGCCGGACAGTACGTCATTCATCAGGTCGTACTTGGCCGCTACCGAGTGGAACACTTCTGCGACTTTTTCCGCCTTCTGGCTTTCAGGAACGTTCTTGAAGCCGAAGTGCGTGGTGGGTTCGGCATCGCTGCCTTTGCGCTGATCAGTCATATCGCTGTCACCAAAAGAGAATGCGCGACATTCTAATGCCGGTGGCGGTCTTTGTCTTGGCAAGGCTGAATGTAAGATAGCGATCCGCCGGGACGTTTTGACGCACTCAGGGTCAAGATGCTTCAGGCAAGTCCCGAAACAGCAGGAGTCCTTCAATGGCCCGTATTAGTGTTGAACGTGCCCATGGCCTGGGTAAGCAGGTGGCCCGTGAAAAGGCTGACAAACTGGCGCAGAAACTCGCCGATCAGTATGGCCTGGAGCCGCAATGGGCAGGGGATACCCTGAATCTCAAGCGCTCAGGCGTCAAAGGCGCGGTGCATGTGGGCGAAGAATCGATCCGTATCGATGTGGAACTGGGGCTGTTGATGTCCGCCATGAGCGGCACCATCAAGTCGGAAATCGAAAAGGCCCTGGACAAGGCCCTGACCTGAGTCCACCCGCAGGAGCCGGCTTGTCGGCGCATCGCAGGCACTGCAACGGTGCCAGGCAAAGCGCCTCGCCGGCCAGCAGGCTCCTACATGATTTGATGACATTCGTTAGGGTGCCGATTCTAATTTTTCTCTTTAGGTTGTGCCTCAGGTCCTCTTTCCGAGGGCAGTTCCTCAAACCTTCTGCGCGTGAGGTGCACCATGGCCAAAGTAATTCTGAAGAAAAAAGTTGATGTTCAATCAACTGCTCTGAGCGAAGTCAAATCCTATGCCCGCAAGATCTGGCTGGCAGGCCTGGGTGCCTACGCCAAAGTTGGCCAGGAAGGCAGCGACTACTTCCAGGAGTTGATCAAGGCTGGTCAATCCGTTGAAAAGAAAGGCAAAAAAGTTGTCACTGAACAACTTGAAGCTGCCAACAGTCAGATTGATAGCGTTAAAGGGGATGTCAGCACTCTTAAAGGCAAAGTCGAAGTGCAACTGGATAAAGTCGAGAAGGCTTTTGACACGCGCGTCGCCAGTGCCTTGAATCGTATCGGCATTCCGTCTAAACATGACGTTGAGACACTCTCTGCTAAGCTCGATGAGCTGACGGCGTTGCTCGAACGTGTCGCGCGTAAACATTAAGGAGAACGGGATGGCTGGTAAAAAGAATACTGAAAAAGAAGGCAGCTCGTGGATCGGGAAAGTCGAAGAGTACTCCCGTAAAATTTGGCTTGCTGGTTTAGGCGTGTACTCGAAAATCGACTCTGACGGCAGCAAGCTTTTCGAGACACTGGTCAAGGACGGTGAGAAAGCCGAGAAACTGACCAAGAGCGTAGTTGGCAAGAAAGTGGATGCTGCCAAAGACTCCGCAAGTTCCGCCAAGTCGCGCATCAGCGACGTCAAGGACCGCGCCCTGGGCAAGTGGGATGAACTGGAAGGCGCTTTCGACAAGCGTTTGAACAGTGCCATCTCGCGTCTGGGCGTACCGAGCCGCAATGAGGTCAAGGCGCTGCACGACAAGGTCGATACCCTGACCAAGCAGATCGAGAAACTCACAGGTGCCAAGGTCGCGCCGGTTGCGGCCAAAACCGCTGCCGCCAAACCTGCTGCCAAACCACTGGCCAAGCCTGCCGCCAAACCGGCAGTCAAGGCCGCCGCAAAACCTGCCGCCAAGCCAGCAGCGAAAACAGCGGCCGCCAAACCGGCAACCAAACCCGCCGCCAAGCCCGTTGCCGCCAAGCCAGCGGCCAAACCCGCTGCCAAGCCAGCGGTGAAAGCCGCCGCCAAACCCGCTGCGAAGCCGGCCGTGGCGAAAAAGCCTGTAGCCAAGAAGCCTGTAGCAGCCAAGCCCGCTGCAGCAGCCAAGCCTGCAACTGCGGCACCAGTGGCCTCGGCCAACTCGGCGAATTCCGCCGCAGCACCTGCCCCGGCTGTAACTCCGACTGCAGCGCCAACTCCAGTGACGCCAAGCAGCCAGTCCTGATTACATCAGGCACACAAAAAACGCCCGGCCTGCGAAGGTCGGGCGTTTTTTATTGGGGAGCCATCGGCTACCCCTGTTCATCCAGGTAACGCAGGGCCATCTGTTCCGTGGCCAGTTTTGCCGGTGGCAGCAGGTGCGGCGCCACCAGCATCATGATCTGGTAGACCACCAGGCGTACTTCGCCTTCGCGATCGAGAATCCGTTGGTAATCCAGTGAGAACAGCAAGGTCATGGTGATCTGTTCCACCAGCTGGCCCAGGGCTTGGGTGCCGCTGACCAGTTGGCCTAGGGCCTTGAGCCGAGCCAGCAGGGAAGCCAGGGTGCGCTTGAGGGCGTTGAGCAGATTGCGAATGCCTTTGGCCAGTTTCGGCAGGCGTCCCGCAAGGTTGGAGAGGTCCTGGAACAGAAAGCGGTAGTGGGCCAGGCGCTCGACAATCAAGTGTAGGAACAACCAATAGTCTTCCGGCGCCAGTTGGGCATCGGACGGAGGGTCCAGCAGCGGTGTCAGCTCGTTCTGGAAACGCTCGAACAGGCCGAGCACCAGAGGTTCCTTGCCATGGAAGTGGTAGTAGAGGTTGCCGGGGCTGATCCCCATTTCATTGGCCACCTCCATGGTGGAGACATTGGGCTCGCCCTTCTGGTTGAACAGTTGCAGGGCACATTCGAGTATCCGGTCGCGGGTCTTCATCCTGACTTCTTGTCGGTCCATTGAGGGGTACGACTCCAGCGGCGGAGTCGTGGTGCAAAGTGTCTTCAGCGCACGCGCACGTAGGTGCCTGGAGCAGCCTCCATCGGTGGGTAGTTCTGGTTGCCCAGGGTGGTCAGGGTTTCCCGCTGCGCTCCGGAGTGTTCCTGAACCCAGGTCAACCATTGGCTCCACCAACTACCGTCGACGTGTTTGGCGTCGTAGTACCAGGCTCGGGGGTCGCTGCTGAGCTTGTGGTTCTCCACGTAGTTGGCCTTGGGGTTGCTTGGTGGGTTGAGGATGCTCTGCACGTGCCCGCTGTTGGACAGTACAAAACGTTTCTCGCCTCCCAGCAGCAGGGTCGAGCGGTACACCGCGTCCCAGGGCGTGATGTGGTCGTTGATCCCGGCCACGCTGAAGCTGTCCACCGTGACCTTCTGCAAGTCGATCGGTGTGCCGCAGACTTCCAGTCCACCCTCGTGGCTCAGCGGGTTGTGCTTGAAGAAGTCCAGCAGATCGCCGTGCAAGGCGGCGGGCAAGCGGGTGCTGTCGTTGTTCCAGTACAGGATGTCGAAGACCGGCGGCTCCTTGCCCAGCAGGTAGTTGTTGACCCAGTAGTTCCAGATCAGGTCGTTGGGGCGCATCCAGGCAAACACCTTGGCCATGTCGCGGCCGTCCAGCACCCCTTGCTGGTAGGAGCGACGCTTGGCTGCCTCCAGGGTTTTCTCATCGGCAAACAAGGTGGCCGGGCTGTCCAGCTGGCTGTCCAGCAGACTCACCAGGTAGGTGGCGCTGGCGACCCGGCGCAGTTGCCGCTTGGCCTGCAGGTGGCCTTGCAGGGCGGCGATGGTCAGGCCGCCGGCGCAGGCGCCCACCAGATTGACTTCCCGACTGCCGGTAATGGCGCGAGCGACATTCAGTGCCTCTTCGGCCGCTTCCACATAGCTCGACAGGCCCCATTCGCGATGGCGCACGTCCGGGTTACGCCAGCTGATCATGAACACCTGCAGGCCGTTCTTCAGCGCGTACTGAACGAAGCTGTTGGCCGGGCTGAGGTCGAAAATGTAGTACTTGTTGATCTGTGGCGGCACGATCAGCACTGGCTTGGCGTACTGTTTTTCGCTCATGGGGCTGTACTGGATCAGTTCCAGCAATTCATTGCGAAACACCACCGAACCCGGGGTTACGGCCAGGTTCCGGCCGACTTCGAAGGCGTGTTTGGTCACCTGGCTGGGCAATCCGTTGTTGTGCAGCAGGTCATCCACCAGGTTGCTGATGCCGCGCACCACGCTGTTGCCACCGGTGTTGAAAATCTCCTTGAGGGCCAGCGGGTTGAGCAGGGTGTTGGAGGGCGCCACGGCGTCATTGAGCAGGGAAAAGGCAAAGTGTGCCCGGGCCCGGTCGTCCTCGCTCATTGTGCTCTCGTCGATCCAGTTCCGGACTTGCTTCTGCCAGCTCAGGTAAGCCTGCAGACCCCGTTTGTAAAAAGGGTTGAGGGTCCAGGCCGGGTCGGCGAAACGGTTGTCCTTGGGGTTGGGTTTGTGCAGGGTTTCCCCCAGCAGCACGCGTCCCAGCTGGCCGCCCAGCGCTAAGGTATGACGGGCGCTGTGCAACGGATTACGTAGACTGTGGGCCGCGAGGCTGCGCAACGTGGAAAGCAGATCCCGGCCGCGCAGACCGGTGATCGCATTCTGTGCGTTGATATAGGCTGCGGGGGAGGGCAGCGAGCCCTGCGCAGGTTTGTCTTGCATGAGTCAACACTCCTTCGTCAAACCACTAACAAGCAGACCAATCCAAGACAGACAACATAGTCGGTCCTGGCCCTTCTTGCGCGCGACGATCCTGTCGACAGGTATCTTTTACTTCACGGGACGCAAAGGCTGGGGATGCGGATGCATCACTGCCCTTTGTCGTTCCTCCTGGAGGAACTTCATGATGATGGGGGCAACGGCCTCGGCCCGGGTGATCAGGAACAGGTGGCCGTCATCGATGATGTGCAGCTGGGCGTTGGGAATTCGCCAGGCCAGCATACGCATGTTGACCAAGGGGATCAGCGGATCGTCATCACCGGCCAGCACCAGGGTTGGCTGGCGGATCTTGTGCAGCCAGTGAATGCTGGTCCAGCCCAGGCCGGCGAACAGCTGCCAGTAATAGCCCAGCTTGCCGGCCGAGCGCACCTTGGCCGCGTGTTCAGCGGCCAGGTTCGGGTCGCGGCGGAAGGCGCCGCCGTAGATCAGCGGGGCGATGCGCATTACGTGGGAGGGCTGCACGTAGCGCCGCGGGCTGGCCATCATCCACAGCACTTTGGGCTTGCCGGGGACCATGAAAGCGCCGGCGGCGGTGGCTGCCAGCACCAGCTTCTTGCAGCGCTCCGGGTAGTCGTAGGCGAATTGCTGGGCCAGGGCCCCGCCCCATGAAACGCCCACCGCGTTGACCTGGCCATAGTCCAGGTAATCGAGCATGCGTGCGGTCAGCTTGGCCAGGCCCGGGAAACGATAAGGCCGGCTTGGGGTCGAGGAGCCGCCAACCCCCGGGACGTCGAAGGCAATGACCTCCAGGTCCGGGTCCAGGGCTTGGACGAAGGGGAACACCAGCTCCAGGTTGGCGCCGATACCGTTGAAGATCAGCAGCGGCGTCAAGTGAGGCTTGCCGGGGCGTACCGCAGTGCGGATGGTCTGGCCGTCCAGATCAACGGTACGGAAGATGAAAGAGTGTGGCATGCCGTAGCCCTGTGAATTGAACCATTGGAGGCGCCTTCCCGGGCGTCCTCCGGATTTCCTGAGGCCAGGCCTCGTACCAAGAATAGGGCTTGGCGGCACCTCCTGGCGCCGCGTCGTTTACTTCCTGGGCTCAACGTTCGTGGACGTAGGTCCCCGGTGCAGCCTCGGCGGCTGGGTATTTCTTGTTGCCCAGAACACTGGGTGCCGCTTTCAGTTCGCCTGAGCGCTCGGCTTGCCAGGCTTGCCAGTGCAGCCACCAGGAGTCGGTGTGCTTGACCGAGTTTTCCTGCCACTGATCGGGACAGGCAGGGATATCGCTGCTGGTCATGTAACGCGCTTTCGGGTTGCCTGGCGGATTGAGGATGCTCTGGATATGACCGCTGCTGGACAGCACGAACTCCACATTGCCGCCGAACAGTTGTGCCGACTTGTAGCAGGACTTCCACGGGGTGATGTGATCGTTGGTGCCGGCCAGGGAGAAAATATCGGCCGTGACCTGCTTCAGGTCGATCGGCGTCCCGCACACTTCCAGTGCATTGGGGCGGATCAGCGGATTGTTCTTGAACATCTCGATCAGGTCGCCGTGGAACGCGGCAGGCAGGCGGGTGGTGTCGTTGTTCCAGAACAGGATGTCGAACACCGGCGGCTCATTGCCCAGCAGGTAGTTGTTGACCCAGTAGTTCCAGATCAGATCGTTGGGGCGCATCCAGGCGAACACCTTGGCCATGTCCCGGCCTTCGAGGACGCCGGCCTGATAGGAGTGGCGCTTGGCCGCTTCCAGAGTCTGCTCGTCGACGAACAGGGCTACCTGGGTATCCAGGGTGGTGTCGAGCACGCTGACCAGCAGGGTCAGGGCATTGACCTTCTTCTCCCCCAGCGCTGCATAGTGGCCCAGCAAGGCCGTGCAGGTGATGCCGCCGGAGCAGGCACCGAGCATGTTCACGTCTTTGCTGCCGGTGATCGCGGTCACCACGTCGACGGCCTCTTTCAGGGCCTCGATATAGGTGGACAGGCCCCATTCCCGCTGCGCCTTGGTGGGGTTGCGCCAGCTGACGATGAAGGTCTGCACATTGTTACGCAGACAGAACCGCGCCAGGCTCTTGTCCGGGCTGAGGTCGAAGACATAGAACTTGTTGATCTGCGGCGGCACCACCAGCAGTGGGCGTTCATGCACCTGCTCGGTGATCGGCCGGTACTGGATCAGTTCCAGGACATCGTTGCGAAACACCACAGCCCCTTCGCTGGTGCCCAGGTTCTTGCCGACTTCGAAGGCGTCCATATTCACCTGGCTGGGCATGCCGCCGTTGTGCACCAGGTCCTTGGCCAGGTGGGACAGGCCATCGAGCAGGCTCTTGCCGCCGGTTTCGAAGAAGCGTTTGACTGCGGCAGGGTTGGCCGCGCTGTTGGTCGGGGCCATGGCCTCGGTCATCAAGTTGATCACGAAGTGGCCGCGGCTGATGTCCTGTTCCGACAGGCTGCTGTCGCCGATCCAGTCATGGAGCTCTTTGCGCCATGCCAGATAGGTTTGCAGGTAGCGTTTGTACAGCGGGTTCTGGCTCCAGGCCGGATCGTTGAAGCGACGGTCGTCGCTCTCCGGTTGCAGCGTCGACTTGCCGAACATCACGTTCTTCAGTTCGAGGCCGAAATGCGCAACGTGCTTGACGCTGTGGATGGGTTGTTTGATGGCCTGGGCAAGCACCATTCGAGCAGAGGTAAGCAGATCCTTTCTACGCAAGCCGATGACCGGATTGAGCCCCAGGGTGTTTTCCGAGGCTTGGCGTTTCAGGTCATCGTTATTCTTGTTACTCATCTACGACGCTCCATTGTCCTGAGACGAGTACCGGACCTGCTGTGCAGTCACACAGCACGATGCCAGGTACTACTGCTCGGGTGACCGTTAATTGCGCACCGCTGCCTTACAGGCTCGCAAAACTCTGCAGGGAACTTGCCAGCTCCATTGGTTACCCGAGTTTAATTTTTTTCGCAAGCAGGCCATTCATTGGCCATACAGCCCAGCATTCAAACAGATGGAATTAGAAAATGCCCTCTAAACAGTCGGAGGCTTGAGTTAGAGCATCAGCTTGATGACGGACTGATTCGGATCGCGGGTTTTTCCGGCTGCTTTGAGCTCCGCCAGATAATCGTTCCACAGATCGTCCTGGCGCAGCGCCAACTGATACAGGTATTCCCAGGTGAACAATCCGCTGTCATGGCCATCATCGAAGGTCAATTTCAGTGCGTACTGGCCAGCCGGTTCAACCTTGCTCAGGCCCACGCCTAGCTTGCCGAACTGGAGGATGGGTTTGCCGTGGCCCTGGACCTCGGCGGAGGGGGAGTGCACCCGCAGGAATTCTGCGGGCAACTGATAGACCTCGTCTGGCCCATAGGTCAGGGTCAGGGTTTTCGAGGCTTTATGCAGGTTGATGCCGGTGGGGAGTTTGCTCATGACCTGTAGTCCTTCCGGTAGCAGCCGGCCTGTCGGCGATCGGGTTTGGCCCTATCGCCGACAGGCCGGCTCCTACGTGGGTAGTGAAGGCTTAAAGGATATAACGGGACAGGTCTTCGTTCTGCGCCAATTCGCCCAGGTGGCTGTTGACGTAGGCAGCATCGATGCGTATCGGCTCTTCGTTATGGGCGCTGGCCAAGTCACCGGCGCTGAACGATACCTCTTCCAGCAGGCGCTCGAGCAGGGTGTGCAGGCGACGGGCACCGATGTTCTCGGTCTTCTCGTTGACCTGCCAGGCAATCTCCGCCAGGCGCTTGATGCCGTCGGGCAGGAACTCGATATTCAGGCCCTCGGTCTTCAACAGCTCTCGGTACTGCTCGGTCAGCGAAGCATGGGGCTCGCTGAGGATGCGCTCGAAGTCTTCCGGCGACAGTGCCTTGAGCTCCACACGGATCGGCAGGCGGCCTTGCAGCTCTGGCACCAGATCGCTGGGCTTGCTCAGGTGGAAGGCGCCGGAGGCAATGAACAGGATGTGGTCGGTCTTGACCATGCCCAGCTTGGTGTTGACGGTGCAGCCCTCGATCAGCGGCAGCAGGTCGCGTTGTACGCCTTCGCGGGACACGTCGACGCCGCCGGAATTGCCGCGCTTGGCCACCTTGTCGATCTCGTCGATGAACACGATGCCATGCTGCTCGACGGCCTCCAGGGCCTTGGCTTTGAGTTCCTCATCGTTGACCAGGCGGCTGGCTTCTTCGTCGCGCACCAGCTTCAGCGCTTCCTTGACCTTGAGCTTGCGGCTCTTGCGCTTGCCCTTGCCCATGTTGGCGAACAGGCTTTGCAGCTGGTTGGTCATTTCTTCCATGCCTGGTGGCGCAGAGATGTCGACACCACTGATTTCCGCTACTTCGATCTCGATTTCCTTGTCGTCCAGTTGGCCTTCGCGCAGGCGCTTGCGGAACAGCTGGCGAGTGTTGGAGTCCTGGGCTGGCGCTTCATCGCCGCCAAAACCCGTGCGTGCCGGTGGCAGCAGGGCATCGAGGATGCGTTCTTCGGCGGCGTCTTCGGCGCGGTGGCGAACCCGGATCATCTCCTGTTCGCGGAACATCTTGATCGCCGCGTCGGCCAGGTCACGAATGATCGATTCAACGTCGCGGCCGACATAGCCGACCTCGGTGAATTTAGTGGCTTCGACCTTGATAAAGGGGGCATTGGCCAGTTTGGCCAGGCGCCGGGCGATTTCGGTCTTGCCGACACCGGTCGGGCCGATCATCAGGATGTTCTTGGGGGTTACTTCAACGCGCAGCTCGGCCGGTAGCTGCATGCGGCGCCAGCGGTTACGCAGAGCGATAGCGACGGCGCGCTTGGCATCGTCCTGGCCGATGATATGGCGGTTGAGTTCGTGGACGATTTCGCGGGGTGTCATGGACATAGTAATTGGCGGTCCTCAAGCAAGAATGAATGCCGTGGCGCGAGCGCCGTAACAGGCTTATTCCGCGAGATCCTGCTCCTCGATGGTTTGAGTGTGGTTGGTGAATACACAGATGTCGCCGGCGATACCCAGGGCGGTCTCGACGATTTCACGGGCCGACAGGTCGGTCTTCTTCAGCAAGGCGCTGGCTGCGGCCTGGGCGTAGGCGCCGCCGGAACCCATGGCGATCAGGCCGTCTTCGGGCTCAACCACGTCGCCGTTGCCGGTGATGATCAAGGAAGCGTCCTTGTTGGCGACAGCCAGCATGGCTTCCAGGCGGCTGAGGGAGCGATCGGTGCGCCATTCCTTGGCCAGTTCAACAGCGGCTCGCACCAAGTGACCCTGATGTTTCTCCAGCTGGCCTTCGAAGCGTTCGAACAGGGTGAAGGCGTCAGCGGTGGCCCCGGCAAAACCGGCGATCACCTGGCCGTGGTACAGGCGACGGACTTTTTTCGCGTTGCCTTTCATCACGGTGTTGCCGAGAGATACCTGGCCGTCGCCGCCCATGACGACTTTGCCGTGGCGGCGGACTGAAACGATGGTGGTCAAGGGGAAGTCTCCACACAGCGGGGCGAAAGTGCCCTGATGGAAACTCATATGGGGGTGGCTGAGCGTTTTTCAACTGGAGGCTGTAGCGGGGGACCGGCGGTCTTTGTTGCAAGTTGCAAGCGCTTCGCGGGCAAGCCCGCTCCTACCGCGCGTTGTGCAGGAGTGGGCTTGTTCGCGATCAATCGTGTAGCCGTCGGCTTAGCGGCTCTGGCGCTGTTGTAACAGCAGGTTGCTGAAGCCGGCGCCGGCCAGTTGTTTCTGGGCCACGGTCAGTTGTTCACGGTTGCTGAACGGCCCCACCAATACCCGGTACCAGGTTTCGTCCTTCACCGTGCCGGATTCCACCGCCACCGACTGGCCCAGCAGGATGATCTGCGCCCGTACCTTGTCGGCATCGGCCTGCTTGCGGAACGAGCCGGCCTGGAGGAAGAACTTGGTCACCGGCGCCGCCTTGGCCACCGGTGGCGCTGGCGGTGGGGTGATGCCGGCCAGGGCCGCCTGGGCCCTGGCGGTGTCGATCTTCGCCGCTTCCGCCGGGGTCACCGGGGTGGTAGGCACCGGTGGCACTTGCGGCGTCGGCAGGGTTTTCTCCGGCACGGCCTCGGGCGGCACTATCACTTCCGATTCCGGCAGCAGGGTATAGAAGTCGTACTTGGGCTTCACCGGTTGCTGCGGGCTTGGCGGGGTCTTGTTGGCCTCGGCGATCTTGCTGGCTTTCTGCTGTTCGATCTTCTCGCGCTTGACGCTGTCGCCGCCCTTGCCTGGTTCGAGCTTCATCAGGAATACGATGAAGGCGCCAATGGTCAGGCCGATGGCCAGCCACAACCAGCCTGGAATCGGCTTCTTGGCCGGGGCCTGGTAACGGCTGGCGCCACGCTTGGGTGCAGGTTTTTTCTTGGCAGCCAACTTACATTTGCTCCAGGACTTTGAGGCCCAGCAGTTCCAGACCTTGCTTGAGGGTGCGACGGGTCAGTTCGGTGAGGCGCAGGCGGCTGTGCATCTGCGTCGGCGTCTCGGCCGCCAGGATCGGGCAGTTCTCGTAGAAGCTGGAGAACAGCCCGGCCACGTCGTACAGGTAGGTGCAGAGGATGTGCGGCGTGCCCTTGTCGGCGACGTTGTTGAGGATCTCGCCGAACTGCGCCAGCTTGGCCGCCAGCTCCAGTTCCTGGGCCGCGTGCAGTTCGATCTGGCCATCGACTTCGCTGAAGTCCTTGCCCAGCTTGCGGAACACACCGGCGGCGCGGGTGTAGGCGTACAACAGGTAAGGGGCGGTGTTGCCTTCGAAGTTGAGCATCAGGTCGAAGTTGAAGCTGTAGTCGCTGGTGCGGTGCTTGGACAGGTCGGCGTATTTCACCGAGTCGATGCCCACTACCTTGGCAATGCTGCGTAGGTCGGCTTCCGGCAGTTGCGGGTTTTTCTCTTTGACCAGGGCGTAGGCGCGTTCTTCGGCTTCGGTCAGCAGGTCGATGAGTTTTACGGTGCCGCCGTCGCGGGTTTTGAACGGACGGCCGTCAGCGCCGTTCATGGTGCCAAAGCCCATGTGTTCCATCTCCATCGGATGGGTCACGAAGCCGGCCTTGCGGGCGACGGCGAACACTTGCTGGAAGTGCAGGGCCTGGCGCTGGTCGACGAAGTACAGGGCGCGATCAGCCTTGAGCTTGCCACTGCGGTAGCGCACGGCGGCCAGGTCGGTGGTGGCGTACAGGTAGCCGCCGTCGGCCTTGACGATGATCACTGGCAGCGGTTCGCCTTCGGCGTTCTTGAACTCGTCGAGGAACACGCACTGGGCGCCGTTGCTCTCCACCAGCATGCCCTTGGCCTTGAGGTCGTTGACCACATTGATCAGGTCGTCGTTATAGGCGCTTTCGCCCATGACGTCGGCCATGGTCAGCTTGACGTTCAGCAGCTCATAGATCTTCTGGCAGTGAGACAGGGAGATGTCCTTGAACTTGGTCCACAGCTCCAGGCAGTCCGGATCGCCGGCTTGCAGCTTGACCACCAGGCTGCGGGCACGGTCGGCAAAGGCTTCGGATTCGTCAAAGCGTTGCTTGGCGGCGCGGTAGAAGTTCTCCAGGTCGGACAGCTCGTCGCTGGTGATCGGGTTCTCTTCCAGGTAGGCCATCAGCATGCCGAACTGGGTGCCCCAGTCGCCGACGTGGTTCTGGCGGATCACGGTATCGCCGAGGAACTCCAGGACCCGCGCCACGCCGTCGCCGATGATGGTGGAGCGCAGATGGCCGACGTGCATCTCTTTGGCCAGGTTAGGCGCCGACATGTCGACCACGGTGCGTTGTGCCGGGCTGGCCTTGCGCACGCCCAGGCGTTCGTCGCCAAGGGCGGCGTCCAGGCGCGCGGCCAGGGCCTGGGTGTTCTGGAAGAAGTTGATGAAGCCCGGGCCGGCGATTTCTGCCTTGCTCAGGTCTTCATGGGCCGGCAATGCGGCAATGATTTTTTCCGCCAGGTCGCGAGGCTTCATGCCGGCGGGCTTAGCCAGCATCATGGCGATATTGCTGGCGAAGTCACCGTGGGTCTTGTCGCGAGTGTTTTCGACCTGGATCGCCGGCGTCAGGCCTTCTGGCAACACACCTTCGGTGACGAGTTGGGTGATGGCTTGCTGGATGAGCTGGCGAATGGTGTCTTTCATGGTCTTCTCGTTCGACCGCTGGCGCGGCGGCGCTTCGGTGCGCGGGTGGAAAAACTGGGCATTATCCGTTGCTGAAGCGGGCTTGCCAACTATAGAGGGCTGCTGAGGGATCGGTGGTGGCTACTGGGTCCCGTCCGCGGGCGAGCCTGCTCTTGTGGGTGGGTTGCTATCTATCGTGGGAGCCGGCCTGCTCGCAAAGGCGCGATGTTGATCAATACAAATCCACCGGGTCCACATCCAGCGACCAGCGCACCTGGCGCCCGCTGGGCATTTGCTCCAGCACCAGCAGCCAGCTGCTGAGTAGCCGGTGCAGCGGTGCCCGGGCGTTGGCCTGCAGCAGCAATTGTGCACGGTAACGTCCGGCGCGCCGCTCCATCGGCGCCGGCACCGGGCCCAACAGTTCGATGCCGCCCAGGTTCTGTTCCGTCAGCAAGCGCTCGGCTTCGCTGCAGGCTTCGTCCAGAAAACCTTCGGCCTGGCCTGGCTTGTGGGCTTCGGCCCGCAGCAGCGCCAGATGGGCGAAGGGTGGCAGGCCGGCGGCGCGGCGCTCGCTCAGGGCCTGCTCGGCAAAGGCGAAGTAGCCCTGTTCGGTCAGTTGCACCAGTAGCGGGTGGTCGGCGAGGTGAGTCTGGATGATCACCTTGCCCGGTTCTTCGGCGCGTCCCGCGCGCCCGGCCACCTGGACGATCAGTTGCGCCATGCGCTCGCTGGCACGGAAGTCGCCGGAGAACAGGCCGCCGTCGGCATCGAGGATCGATACCAGGGTGACCCGGGGGAAGTGGTGCCCCTTGGCCAGCATCTGGGTGCCCACCAGGATGCACGGATGACCTTTCTGGATGGTGGCGAATAGTTGGTTCATCGCGTCCTTGCGTGAGGTGCTGTCGCGGTCCACCCGTAGTACCGGGTAGTCGGGGAAGAGTATTCCCAGGCGTTCTTCCGCCCGCTCGGTTCCGGCGCCCACGGGGCGCAGGTCGACCTTGCCGCATTGCGGGCAGTGCCGCGGCACCCGTTCCACATGGCCGCAATGGTGGCAGCGCAACTCGCCGGAGCGCTGGTGCACGGTCATCCGAGCATCGCAGCGCTGACATTCAGACATCCAGCCGCAGTCATGGCAGAGCAGGGTCGGAGCGAAGCCCCGGCGGTTGAGAAACACCAGCACTTGCTGCCCGGCGGCCAGGGTCTGACCGATGGCTTGTTGCATGGGGCCTGAAATACCGCTGTCCAAGGGGCGACTCTTCACATCCAGGCGCAGGAAACGTGGCTGTTTGGCGCCACCGGCCCGCTCGTTCAGGCGCAGCAGGCCATAGCGACCGGTGTAGGCGTTGTGCAGGCTTTCCAGGGATGGGGTGGCCGAGCCCAGGACAATCGGGATGTTTTCCTGGCGTGCCCGCACCAGTGCCAGGTCCCGGGCGTGGTAGCGCAGGCCTTCCTGCTGTTTATAGGAGCCATCGTGCTCCTCGTCGATGATGATCAGCCCGGGATTCTTCATCGGGGTGAACAGGGCCGAGCGGGTGCCGATGATGATATCGGCTTCGCCATCCCGGGCCGCGAGCCAGGCGTCCAGGCGTTCCCGATCATTGACCGCCGAGTGCAGCAGGGCGATGCGTGCGTTGAAACGTTGCTCGAAGCGCGCCAGGGTTTGCGGCCCCAGGTTGATCTCCGGGATCAGCACCAGCGCCTGCTTGCCGGCTTCCAGGGTCTCGCGGATCAGTTGCAGGTAGACCTCGGTCTTGCCGCTGCCGGTGACGCCAGCCAGGAGAAAGGCGTGATAACTGTCGAACCCGGCGCGGATGGCCTCGTAGGCGGCGCGCTGCTCGCTGTTGAGCGGCAACTCGGGCTGGGCCAGCCAGTGTTCGTGGCGCACGCCCGGAGCGTGCTTGCGTACTTCCACCTGCACCAGGTCCTTGGCCAGAAGCAGATCCAGGCTGTCCTTGCTCAGCATCAGCTTGCTCAGCAATGCATGGGGCACGCCATGGGGATGCTGGGCCAGGGTTGCCAGGGCTTCACGCTGGCGCGGGGCACGGGCGATGCGTGGGTCGTCAAGGCGGGCGCCAGGGGCAATCGACCAGAAACGCTCCTGGCGGGCCTCGGCCAGCTCTCCCTGGCGCAGTAGCACCGGCAGCGCCCAGCTCAGGGTGTCGCCCAGGCTGTGCTGATAATACTGGGCGGTCCACAGGCACAGCTTGAACAGGGCGGGTGGCAGTGGCGGGGTGGGGTCCAGCAAGGCCAGCGCCGGCTTGAGTTTCTCGGCCGGGACTTCGCTGTGATCCGCCACTTCCACCAGAATGCCGATCATTTCCCGACGGCCGAACGGCACCCGCAGGCGCATGCCCGGGTGCAACTGGGTGCGCAGCACGCCGGCGGGTGCACGGTAGTCGAACAAGCGGCGCAGGGGCGAAGGCAGGGCGAGGCGCAGGATGGCGTCGGGCACGCGGGAAAATCTCGTTGAGCGGACAGTAAATAAGCCCCGGAGCCTAACAGAGGCGCTCTGGAGTGTCCTGCACAAGCGTGTACGGCTCCGGTTCCTGCGACCTTTGAGCTGTGCCGGGACGGCCGTCGTCGCTCACGGAACGGCAAACCGGGTGCTGTCAAGGCTGCTCGGGGTTTTTCTGATGGAGTGCAGTCAGGATCTCTTGCGCGATTGACGGGGTCTGGTAGAATTCGCGCCCTAATTCGTGCGGTATTCAACAATAGTGTTGGGTGGCGGCACGCTAGCCTGAGGAATACACCATGAAAGCCGATATCCATCCAGTATACGAAGCCATTACCGCCACTTGCAGCTGCGGTAACGTCATCGAAACTCGCTCCACCCTGGCCAAGCCTCTGAGCCTGGACGTGTGCAACGAGTGCCACCCGTTCTACACCGGTAAGCAAAAGACTCTGGACGTTGGCGGTCGTGTCGACAAGTTCAAGTCGCGCTTCGGTGCTTTCGGCGCAACGAAAAAGGCCTGAGGCTGATCGTTCTGGAAAGCCGTTACCGACTTTCCTCGCTGATGAAAAAGGCGTCCCTAGTGGGCGCCTTTTTTGTGTCTGCGATTTGGCTGACCACCGCCGAGGCGTTTTGCCCGGTACCGAAGGGACTGATTCCTGCAACCGTGCAGCGGGTGGTGGATGGCGACACGCTGCGCCTCAAGGATGGCCGCAGCGTACGCATGATCGGCCTCAATGCGCCGGAGCTGGCCGCTAAAGGGCGGTCGGCCGAGCCTTTCGCGGTGGCGGCGCGGCAACGCTTGCAGCAATTGGTGACGCTGAGTGGTGGTCGAGTCGGTTTGTTGCCCGGGCGTGAGCGGCGTGATCGCTATGGCCGGACCCTGGCTCATGTCTATGGTGCCAATGGCATCAACTTTGAGGCGCGCTTGATCGCTGAAGGGCTGGCCTACCAGATTGCACTGGCGCCGAACGTCGCCCTGGTGGCTTGTCAGCAAGCCGCTGAAAAACATGCGCGCCGAGCCGGGCTGGGGCTCTGGCGGCGTTCACCTGTACTGAAAGCGGAGCAGATTCGCGGTTCGGGTTTTGTTGTGCTTGAGGGGCGTGTGAGCAAGGTGCGGCGCAATCGCGGGGGTGTTTGGATCACATTGCGGGGCGCGGTTGTATTGCGCATTGCACCCAATGTCCTGGAGCGTTTTGATCGTCGCTGGCTCAAGGGGCTTTCGGGGCAGCGAATCGAGGCTCGCGGCTGGGTGGTGGAGCGCTCGCGTCGAGAGGGTTCCACATCGGGTGGGGCGCGCTGGATGTTGTCAGTGACCGACACTTCCATGGTCAGACGTCTCTGATAAAGAAAAATTGTAGACATTTTTTAATTGGATTGTGAACAGTTGAAAGCCTTGTGCACCGTGGCTCTTGGCCCAAAGTCGTACGCTACAGGCCTTGACAGGGGTGACTGGGCAGTCTTGTAGGGACTATGCGACACGCGTATCCTCGGCGGTCCGTCTGTCCAACAGTAAAAAGCGGAATGCCCACATGTCTGATTTGAAAACTGCCGCTCTCGAATATCATGCCAATCCTCGTCCAGGAAAGCTGAGTGTCGAGCTCACCAAGGCCACTGCTACCGCTCGTGATCTGGCGCTGGCCTACAGCCCCGGCGTAGCCGAACCGGTACGCGAAATCGCTCGCGATCCGGAACTGGCCTACAAGTACACCGGCAAAGGCAACCTGGTTGCCGTCATTTCCGATGGCACCGCGATTCTCGGCCTGGGTAACCTCGGCCCACTGGCCTCCAAGCCTGTGATGGAAGGCAAGGGCGTACTGTTCAAGCGTTTCGCCGGCATTGATGTATTCGACATCGAAGTCGACTCCGAAAGCCCGCAAGCCTTCATCGACACCGTCAAGCGCATCTCCATCACCTTCGGTGGCATCAACCTGGAAGACATCAAGGCCCCAGAGTGCTTTGAGATCGAACGTGCTCTGATCGAGCAGTGCGACATTCCGGTCTTCCACGATGACCAGCACGGCACCGCGATCGTGACCGCAGCCGGCATGATCAACGCCCTGGAAATCGCTGGCAAAACCCTGTCCGACGCCAAGATCGTCTGCCTGGGTGCCGGTGCTGCCGCCATCTCCTGCATGAAACTGCTGGTGAGCATGGGTGCGCAGATCGAGAACATCTTCATGGTTGACCGTACCGGTGTGATTCACTCCGGCCGTGACGACCTGAATCAGTACAAGGCCGTGTTTGCCCACGCTACCGACAAGCGCACCCTGGCCGATGCCCTGCAAGGCGCCGACGTGTTCGTGGGTCTGTCCGGTCCGAACCTGCTGAGCGCTGAAGGCCTGAAGTCCATGGCGCCGAACCCGATCGTGTTCGCCTGCTCGAACCCTGATCCGGAAATCGCTCCAGAGCTGGCTCACGCCACCCGTGATGACGTGATCATGGCCACTGGCCGTTCGGACTACCCGAACCAGGTGAACAACGTTCTGGGCTTCCCGTTCATCTTCCGTGGTGCCCTGGACGTTCGCGCCAAGCGCATCAACGAAGAAATGAAGATCGCTGCAGCCAACGCCCTGCGTGAACTGGCCAAGCTGCCAGTGCCTCAGGAAGTGTGCGACGCCTACGGCGGCATCAAGCTGGAATTCGGTCGTGAGTACATCATTCCGAAGCCAATGGATGCCCGCCTGATCACCGTGATCTCCGATGCCGTGGCCAAGGCTGCCATCGAGACCGGCGTTGCGACCCTGCCGTATCCGAAGAACTACCCGCTCAAAAGCGTGGATGATGTGTTCAACGGCTAAGCTGTTGTAGCGTCATGCAAAAAGCCCCGGCTCTCGCGAGCCGGGGCTTTTTTTGTGGGCGCTTTGCGCCCTGTCATGGCCTTGCCTTAGGAGCGGGCTCGCCCGCGAAGAGGCCGATAAACCAGGTAAGACACCCATCGACCTTCGCTGGCCAGTCGGCCCCAGCAGACCTAGAACAGATCGATCGGTGCCGCCTCGTCCGCCGGCAACGGGCTGCCCGGAGCGACCCCATTGCCCAGCTCGTTGACTGAGGGCGGAGTGTCTTCGCTCTTGAACAGCTCGAAATAGGCATTCGGCGTGCCTGGGGTGGCCGCGCGGCCGCTGACCGGGTCCACCCGCAGGCTGAGGATGCCTTCCGGCTCCGCCTGGGTGTGCGCCGGCTTGTCCTTGAGGGCGGCGCCCATGAAGTTAATCCAGATCGGCAGAGCCACAGTGCCGCCGTACTCACGGCGTCCCAGGCTTTCCGGCTGGTCAAAGCCGGTCCACACGGTGGTCACGTAGTCAGCGTTGTAGCCGGAGAACCAAGCGTCCTTGGATTCGTTGGTAGTACCGGTCTTGCCGGCCAGGTCCGTACGGCCCAGGGACAGGGCCCGGCGTCCGGTGCCCAGCTTGATCACGTCCTGGAGCATGCTGTTGAGGATGTAGGTGGTGCGCCCGTCGATGATCCGCTCGGCGACCGCGGGGGTCTGCACGGGGGCCTGGATCGGATTTTCGCCCGCCACGGTATTGACCGTGAAGCTGTGTTCCGGCGCCGCAATGCCGCTGCTGGTGGTATCCCCGGTGGGGACGCTGGGCGGGTTGGCGCTGAACAGCATCTCGCCGTTGCGGCTTTCGATCTTGTCGATGATGTATGGGGTGATCTTGTAGCCGCCGTTGGCAAAGGTGCTCCAGCCAGTGGCGATCTCCATGGGCGTCAGGGTCGCGGTGCCCAGTGCCAGGGACAGGTTGCGCGGCAGGTCCTGCTTGTTGAAGCCGAACTTGCTGATGTAGTCGATGGTGTGGTCCACACCCATGCTCTGTAGCAGGCGGATCGATACCAGGTTGCGCGACTTGTACAACGCTTCACGCATGCGGATCGGGCCGAGGAAGGTGTTGGTGTCGTTCTTCGGACGCCAGACCTTGTCCAGGTACTCATCGACAAACACGATCGGGGCGTCATTGACCAGGCTGGCCGCGGTGTAGCCATTGTCCAGGGCTGCGCTATAGACGAACGGCTTGAAGCTCGAGCCGGGTTGGCGCTTGGCCTGCATCGCACGGTTGTAGTTGCTCTGCTCGAAGGCAAAGCCCCCCACCAGCGCACGGATCGCGCCGTTTTTCGGGTCCAGGGTCACCAAGGCGCCTTGGGCGACCGGAATCTGGCTGAACTTCAGCGAATTGTCCGGCTGACGCTGTACGCGAATCAGGTCGCCGACCTGAGCCACGTCCGCCGGCTGGCGAGGGACGGCGCCCATGCTGTTGGTGTTGAGGAACGGCCGGGCCCATTTCATGGTGTCCCAGGCCACGTGCTCCTCGCCGTTGCGAGTCAACACTTGTACGCCGTTCTTCTCGATCTGGGTGACGATCGCCGGTTCCAGGCCGCTGATGGTCCGCTGCTTGGTCAGTTCGGTGGCCCAGGCCGCCTGAGTCTTGCCTGGCAGGCGGGACTCAGGCCCACGATAGCCGTGGCGCTGGTCGTAGGTCATCAAGCCTTCATGGACCGCGGTGTTGGCCATTTCCTGCAGATCGCTGGGCACCGTGGTGGTGACTCGGAAACCTTCGGTATAAGCGTCGCTGCCATAGCGGCCAACCATTTCGGCACGGGCCATCTCGGCGATGTACGGCGCGCTCACTTCCGGTGTCGGCACGTGATAGCTGGCGTTCAGCGGCTCGTTGATGGCTTCGGTGTAGGCCGCTTCGGTGATCTTGCCGAGCTTGTACATGCGCCCCAGGATCCAGTCACGACGCTCCTTGCTGCGCGCCGGGTTGGCCAGGGGGTTGAAGCGCGATGGGGCCTTGGGCAGGCCGGCGATCATCGCCATCTGCGCCAGGCTCACGTCGCGAATGGACTTGCCGTAATACACCTGGGCCGCAGCCTCGATGCCATAGGCGCGGTTGCCCAGATAGATCTTGTTGACGTACAGCTCGAGGATCTCGTCCTTGGTCAACTGCCGCTCGATCTGCAGGGCCAGGAGGATTTCGGTGGTCTTGCGCGAGAAGCTGCGCTCGCTGCTGAGGAAGAAGTTTTTTGCCACCTGCATGGTGATGGTGCTGCCGCCGGACTGGATGTGTCCGCTCTTGACCAATTGGGTCGCAGCGCGCATCAGGCTGCTGGGGTCAACTCCGTAATGGTTAGCGAAGTTGTCGTCTTCAGCACTTAGTAACGCATTGATGAAGTTGGGGGGAATTTCGGCGAAACGTATAGGGGTACGGCGCATTTCGCCAAATTCTGCGATCAACTTGCCGTCGCTGCTGTACACCCGCAGAGGAATCTGCAACTGGATACTTCTCAAGGCCTCAACCGAGGGAAGGCCGGGACTAAGATAGAGAAACGCACCGGAGAGGGCGAGAAGCAGCCCGCAGAACACAGCGACGATGGACCACCCGAAAAACTTCAGCAGACGAATCAAGGCTTTTGGATTTCCAGAGAAAGGAATGAATTAGGCGTCAGGGCATTCAAGGTATTCAGGGACCGACCTACGCAGCAGGAAAGCGGAAAAAAAACGCTGCGCATTATAAGCATTTTCCGCCGAGAGCGTCATTTGCCCGTCTGTCAAGACGTGGCGAACGAGTGCAATTGAGCTCAGGAAGTTCGTAAGTTACGGATAGTCATAGGGAAATGATCGTGCTTGGACTCTTCAGCAAAAAGTCGGGTTCCCTGCTGGGGATCGACATCAGTGCGACATCGGTCACGCTTCTGGCTCTGAGTCACCAGCGGCGCAGCTATCGAGTCGAGGCCTATGCCAGGGAAGACCTGGCTTCGGACCCGTTCGGGGCCGATCCCGAGGCGCTGGCCAGGGTGTTGTCCCGGGCCTGGCTCAAGAGCGGCAGCCGTCGCCGGGATGTGGCTGTGGCGGTGTCGGGCGAGGCAGTGATCAGCAAGCTGATCGAGATGCCGGCCGGGCTCGGCGACGATGAGCTGGAACATCAGCTCCAGCTGGAGGCGGCCCAGTACATTCCTTATCCCCTGGAGGACGTGGCCATTGATTTCGAGGTCCAGGGCGCCGTGCCCGGTGATCCCCAGCGGGTTCAGGTGCTGCTGGTGGCCTGTCGCAACGAGGATGTCGAAGCCCTGGAAGCGCCAATGACCCTGGCAGGCCTGACGCCAAGGGTGGTGGATACCGCGCCCCTGGCCCTGCAGCGTTGTCTGGCAATGCTGACGGAGTCGTTGCCGTCTGCATCGCCCTTGGCCGTGGCGCTACTGGACATAGGTGCGGATATGACCACGTTCTGCGTGATGCACGGCCAGCGAATCATCTATAGCCGGGAGCAGTTGTTTGGCAGTCGACAGCTGACCCAGGCGTTGGAGCACCGCTACGCGCTAACCCTGGATCAGGCGTTGCTGGCCGAGCGCCAGGGCTGTTTGCCCCAAGGTTGTGCCGAGGACACGCTGCGGCCGTTCGAGCAAGCGTTGTTGCAGCAGGCGCATCGTTCCTTGCAACTGTTTGCCGAATCGCCGCAACAACAGCCTGTTGAGCGGTTGCTGCTGGCCGGTGACGGCAGCCGCTTGACCGGTCTTGATGGTCGGCTAGCAGAACAAGTGGGAATCGTCACAGTCATCGCCGATCCGTTCGTCAGCATGTCCATTGCTCCCCATGTGGATGCCCGAGCGCTTGCTGAACAGGCGCCGTACCTGCTGCGTGCCTGCGGTCTGGCCCTGCGAGGGTTTGATTGATGGCCGGCATCAACCTTCTTCCCTGGCGCGAGGCCGCACGAGCGTTGCGCCGCCGACGTTTCCTCCAGGCATTGGCGGCAATGCTGGTGCTGGGCGTAGGGCTTGTGCTCCTGGCCGATGCCTGCATCGACCGGCTGATCGGTCGGCAACAGGCTCGCAACCAGTATCTCAGGCAGGCGACGGCTGGCCTGGATAACCAAATTGCCACCATTCACCAACTCAAGGTCCAGCGTCAGCAACTGGTGGAGCGCATGGGGATCATTGAGGACCTGCAAGGCAGTCGCTCGGCCAGTGTGCGGATTTTCCAGCAATTGGCCCGCAGCCTGCCCGCTGGCTTGTACTTTACCGAGGTGGGTCTGCTAGGGCAGAGCCTGAGCATTAGTGGGGCCGCGGAGTCCAATCAGCGGGTGTCCGAGTTGATGCGCAATCTGCAGTCCGCCGAGGGGTTTGCCGCACCCAGTCTGACCGAGGTAAAGCATGTTGTGGCGGCGGATCAGGGGTTGGGCAATCTGTTTCGGCTCAACGTTGGGTGGATGCCCTTGCTGCCGCAGGAGGCCCCGCGATGAGCCTGGGACATTGGTTGGCGCAGTTGCGTAGTACCGATCTACGTGAGCTGGAACTGAGCAACCTCGGTTGCTGGCCCGGGTCGATCAAGGCGCTGCTGGCGGTCTTGCTTCTGCTACTGCCCCAGGTGGCGGGCTATAGCTTTTACCTGAGTCCGCATCTGGAGACGCTGGGGCAACTGCGCCGGGAGGAGCATCGATTCAAGCTGCAGTTCGCTGACAAAGCTGGAAAGGTCGCCAATCTTGAGCGCTACCGTGAGCAGCTTGGGGCCCTGCAGGACAGCTTCTCTCTGGTGGTGCGCCAGTTGCCCAGCGAGACCGAGGTCCCAGGACTGCTGGAAGACATCAGTCGCATGGGGCAGGACAGCAGCCTGGCGTTCGAGGAGATCAAGCTGCAACCGGAGGTGGTCCGGGAGTTTTATGTCGAGCTGCCAATTCAGATCGCGGTCACTGGTGCCTATCACGACCTGGCGACTTTCGTCAGTGGCGTCGCCGGTCTGCCGAGAGTCGTCACCTTGCATGATTTTCAGATCAAGCCCGTGGACAGGGGCAATTCCACACAACTGCGCATGAGCATCGAGGCGCGGACCTACAGGTATGACAGTCGGGAGCCTCACTCATGATCGGTTCGCGTTGCTGGGTGTTCGGTTGTTTCTGTGTGGCACTGCTGGGATGTGAAGGTGGCGCTGAATTTGCCGACCTGGATGCCTACATGAGTGAGGTGCACCTGCAATCACCGGGGGCGATTGATCCGCCTCCGGTCATGCGCTCCTACCCCTCGGTCACTTATGGCGCCAGCGCGCTGCGCAGCCCATTTCAGCCACCCCAAAGAGTCGAGCAGATCACTGCTCGACAGGGCGCTAGTGCTGTCCGGCCCAATTCGCGGCGGGTCCGGCAACATCTTGAGGGCTTCGATATTGAGCAGTTGCAAATGGTCGGGACTCTGTCCCGTGCCTCCGGCCGCTTTGCGCTGTTGCGCAGCGCAGGCGGTGTCTTTCCCTTGCAGGTCGGTGATTACCTGGGGCGAAACGAGGGCCGGATCGTGGCCATCAGCGAGTCCCGGGTGGACGTGGTGGAAATTGTCGCCGATGGAGCGGGAGCCTGGCAGGAGCGGCCGCGAACACTGTCTCTGAAAAAACACTCTTAAGTGGAATCTGCAAAATGAACAGGACTGTTTCAGCCTTCGGTGTGGCGCTATGGATAGTGCTGCTGGCATCGCTGGTTGGCGCCACCGCGCTCAGGGCCTTCGCCTCTGAAGAGCACAATCGATTTGCCAGCAGCCCCCCGCTTGAGCCGGAAAACATTGGCGTTTCAGGTGAGGGCGCAATGCGTCTGCCCGGTGAAAAGCTTTCGCTGAATTTCCAGGACATCGAGGTGCGCGCGGTGTTGCAACTGATCGCCGATTTCTCCGGGCTCAATCTGGTGGCCAGTGACACCGTGCAAGGCAATATCACCTTGCGCTTGCAGAGCGTGCCCTGGGACCAGGCTCTGGATCTGGTACTCAAGACCAAGGGGCTGGATAAGCGCAAGGTCGGGAACGTTTTGCTGGTGGCTCCGGCGGATGAGATCGCGGCCCGCGAGCGCCAGGAGCTGGAGTTGCAGAAGCAGTTGGAAAACCTGGCGCCCCTGCGCCGGGGTCTGCTGCAGGTCAATTACGCCAGGGCTGCGGATATCGCCAGGCTGTTCCAGTCCGTGACCGGTACCGAGGAGAAGGCTGGCGAACGTGGCTCCATCACCGTGGATGAGCGCACCAACAACATCATTGCCTACCAGACCCAGGAGCGCCTCGATGAGCTGCGGCGCATGGTCATTCAGCTGGACGTCCCGGTGCGTCAGGTGATGATCGAGGCGCGAATCGTCGAGGCCAACATCGACTACGACAAGAGCCTGGGCGTGCGCTGGGGCGGCTCGGTGCAAAACAGGGGCAACTGGAATGCTTCCGGGGTGCAGAGCGGCGCCAAAGGCTCTTCGACCATCGGCACCCCGGGCAGCAGTGGCAGCAACTCGCCTTTCGTCGATCTGGGTGTCACGGCCAACACCTCGGGCCTCGGCATTGCCTACATCACTGACAGTGTGCTGCTGGACCTGGAGCTGACCGCCATGGAGAAGACCGGCAACGGTGAAATCGTGTCCCAGCCCAAGGTGGTCACCTCCGACAAGGAAACCGCGAGGATTCTCAAGGGCACCGAAATTCCCTACCAGGAAGCCAGTTCCAGTGGCGCCACTTCGGTGTCGTTCAAGGAAGCCTCGCTTTCTCTTGAGGTGACGCCGCAGATCACCCCGGATAATCGCATCATCATGGACGTCAAGGTCACCAAGGATGAGCCGGACTACCTGAACAAGGTTCAGGATGTGCCGCCGATCAAGAAGAACGAGGTCAATGCCAAGGTCCTGGTCACTGATGGCGAGACCATCGTCATCGGTGGGGTTTTCTCCAATACCCAAAGCAAGGTTGTAGATAAAGTGCCATTTCTTGGCGATGTGCCGTATCTTGGCCGCCTTTTCCGGCGTGACGTGGTGTCGGAGAAAAAATCCGAGCTGCTGGTATTTCTCACTCCGCGTATCATGAACAACCAGGCGATTGCTGTGAGTCGTTGATTCTGTGCGAAATTTGATTCTTGTTGGGCCGATGGGGGCTGGAAAAAGCACCATAGGCCGCTTACTGGCCAAAGAGCTGCGCCTGCCATTCAAAGATTCCGATAAGGAAATTGAACTGCGTACAGGCGCGAATATTCCGTGGATCTTCGATAAAGAAGGCGAGCCGGGCTTTCGCGATCGTGAGCAGGCAATGATCGCCGAGCTCTGTGGCACCGACGGCGTGGTCCTGGCTACCGGCGGTGGTGCGGTGATGCGCGAAGCCAATCGTCGGGCGCTGCATGCCGGTGGACGCGTGGTCTATCTGCACGCTTCGGTGGAACAGCAGGTAGGGCGCACCGCCCGGGACCGCAATCGTCCCTTGCTGCGCACCGCCGATCCGGCCAAGACCCTGCGCGACCTGTTGGAAATCCGTGATCCGCTTTATCGGGAAATCGCCGACCTGGTGGTGGAAACCGATGAGCGGCCGCCACGAATGGTGGTGCTGGACATACTCGAGCGCCTGCAGCAGCTGCCACCCCGTTAATGCGTCGAGCGAAATGCGCTATTCTCGGCGTCGCGCCATGACCGCCAAGGTGTGGCGCAGAGCTATCGGGCAGCGTCAGAAGACCAGACGAGGCCCATCGTCAATACAAGGCACAACGCCTGCTTCCATCTTCACTGTGGGGACACATGCAGACACTTAAGGTCGATCTAGGCGAGCGCAGCTACCCGATTCACATTGGTGAAGGACTGTTGGACCGGCCCGAGCTGCTGGTGCCCCATATCGCCGGGCGGCAAGTGGCGATCATTTCCAATGCGACCGTTGCGCCGCTGTACCTTGAGCGTTTGACCCGCAGTCTGGCGCAGTTTTCGGTGATTTCGGTGGTCCTGCCCGATGGCGAGGCCTACAAGAACTGGGAAACCCTGCAACTGATCTTCGACGGCCTGCTCACTGCGCGCCACGACCGTCGGACCACCATCATTGCCCTCGGCGGCGGAGTGATCGGCGACATGGCCGGCTTCGCCGCAGCCTGCTATCAGCGCGGCGTGGACTTTATCCAGATTCCTACCACCCTGTTGTCCCAGGTGGATTCCTCGGTGGGGGGCAAGACGGGCATCAACCACCCCCTGGGCAAGAACATGGTTGGCGCTTTCTATCAGCCGAACGTGGTGCTGATCGATACCACCAGCCTCAATACCCTGCCGAACCGTGAACTGTCGGCGGGCCTGGCGGAAGTGATCAAGTACGGCCTGATCTGCGACGAGCCGTTCCTGACCTGGCTGGAAGAGAATGTCGATCGCCTGCGGTCCCTGGACCAGCAGGCGCTGACCTACGCCATCGAACGCTCTTGCGCGGCCAAGGCTGCGGTGGTCGGTGCCGACGAGCGTGAATCGGGGGTGCGTGCCACCCTCAACCTGGGCCATACCTTCGGCCATGCGATCGAGACTCATATGGGCTACGGTGTCTGGCTGCATGGTGAGGCGGTGGCTGCTGGCACCGTAATGGCCTTGGAAATGTCCGCGCGCCTGGGCTGGATCACCAGCCAGGAGCGTGACCGCGGTATTCGCCTGTTCCAGCGCGCGGGCTTGCCGGTCATCCCGCCTGAAGAGATGACCGAAGCGGACTTCCTCGAACATATGGCAATTGACAAGAAAGTGATCGACGGTCGTTTGCGTCTGGTGCTGTTGCGCCGCATGGGCGAAGCCGTAGTGACCGACGATTATCCGAAAGAGATTTTACAGGCCACGCTGGGAGCGGATTACCGCGCCCTGGCTCAGCTTAAAGGTTAATAAGATCCCGATGACTAGTTTGCACGCCGACGAGGCTTTCCTCGGCCATTACCAGTTGAGCCATGATCCTTTCGCTCCCCGGGTCCCTGGCTTCAAATTCTTTCCTGCCCAACGCAAGCCTGTGCTGGGGCAGTTGCATCACTTGGCACGTTACAGTCAGCTGCTGCTGGTGGTTACCGGCCCTCAGGGCAGTGGCAAGACGCTGTTGCGTCAGGCTCTGGTCGCCAGTACCAACAAGCAATCGGTGCAAAGCGTGGTGGTTTCCGCCCGCGGCGCCAGCGATGCTGCCGGAGTGTTGCACCAGGTAGCCCAGGCCTTGAACGTGGCCCAGGCCGAGATCGGCGCAATCCTCGCCCAAGTGGTGCAACTGGCCCTGACCGGTCAGGAAGTCTACCTGCTGGTGGATGATGCCGAGCAGCTTGACGAGTCTGCACTTGAGGCCCTGCTGGCCCTGGCGGCAGGCGCTCCGGAAGGTCGCCCTCATGTATTCCTGTTCGGCGAGTCGTCGCTGATCGCGTCCCTGGATCAGTTGAGCGCCGAGGAAGAGCGCTTCCACGTCATCGAATTGCAGCCATACACCGAAGAGGAAACCCGTGAATATCTGGCTCAGCGCCTCGAAGGCGCGGGTCAGGGCATCGAACTTTTCTCCGCAGATCAGATCAGTGATATTCACGAAAGCTCCGATGGCTGGCCGGGCAACATCAACCAGGTCGCCAGGGATGCAATGATCGAAGCCATGATCGCCAGCCGCTCCGCGGTCAAGCGTCCAAGTATGGGGTTCAACATGCCGAAGAAACACGTATTGGCCATTTCCGCTGTAGTGGTTGTGGCCCTGGCTGCAGCCTGGTTGATGCCGGGTCGCAGTAAGGCGCCAACCACCGGGGCTCCGGCCAGCGAGCAAGCGCAACTGCCCCTCGGGCAGACACCGACACCGAATGCCAATGGCAGTCCATCGGTGGAATTTGCCGGCTCGTCTCAGCCGATGCCGCTGCCGTTGGTCGGCCAGTCGCAACCGGTCATGCGCGGTCCTCTGGCTGAAGCCGCAGGCGGTATCACCGAGGGCGACGATGGGGTTCCTGTGGAAGGCTCCAGCGCCGTTCCGCCAACCGTAACCACCACCGCGCCACCTGCTGGTGCAGTGGCCAGTCCTGCACCGACTCCGGCCCCGACCCAGGTCGCCACCGCCAAGCCGACCCCTGCGCCCAAGCCGGTAGAGAAACCGGTTGCTGCCAAGCCTGCTCCGGCCGCCAAGCCAGCGGAAAAGCCGGTCACTGTAGCCAAGGCTGCCGGTGGCAGTTGGTACGCCGGACAAGCGCCAGGCAACTATGTGGTGCAGATTCTCGGCACCAGCTCGGAAGCCGCCGCGCAGAATTTTGTTAAGGAACAGGGCGGCGAATACCGCTACTTCAAGAAAGTCCTCAACGGCAAGCCGCTGTATGTGATCACCTACGGCAACTTCGCAAGCCGCGATGCAGCGGTCAGCGCCATCAAATCCTTGCCAGCGAAGGTTCAGGCTGGTAAACCTTGGCCTCGCACTGTCGCTAGCGTTCAACAAGAACTGGCAACAACTCGCTGAAGATTCGGCGGCCTTACCCAGGCCGCCTCTCCCGGCAACCTCAAATTTCCGCATCGGCATGCTGCCTTACAGGCCGCGTGCCTTGTGGTGTCTGCGTCACAGTAGTTTTTGAGTCGCGGCAGTCAAAAGCAAAACTTTTTGACTAGCACAGCATATCGCTTTAAAACGTTCATAAATGCGACATGAATTTGCGACAGATCGTCGTCAAATTTGTGGGGCTTTGTGTCGGTGTGTACAATGACCTCCCTTTTGCCCCCGCAAAGCTGGCGTACGTTCGGCGTGGACGGTAAGTGGTTGAATTGAAAAGAAATTTGTCTCGATAAGAGGCAGCCTGGTGAGAAAGTGTCTATGAAAGCAGGTCTGTACCAACCAGATGAGTTTAAGGATAACTGTGGTTTCGGCCTGATAGCCCATATGCAGGGCGAACCCAGTCATACCCTGTTGAAAACGGCCATTGAGGCCCTGACCTGCATGACCCACCGCGGTGGGATCAACGCGGACGGCAAGACCGGCGACGGTTGCGGTCTGCTGATGCAAAAGCCCGACCTGTTCCTGCGCGCCGTCGCCACGGAGCATTTCGGCGTCGAACTGCCCAAGCAATATGCAGTGGGCATGGTGTTCTTCAACCAGGACCCGGTGAAAGCCGAAGCCGCTCGCGAAAACATGAACCGCGAGATCCTGGCCGCCGGCCTGCAGTTGGTGGGCTGGCGCAAAGTACCGATCGATACCAGTGTGCTCGGGCGTCTGGCCCTGGAGCGCCTGCCACAGATCGAACAAGTGTTCATCGGCGGCCAGGGTCTGAGCGACCAGGACTTCGCCATCAAGCTGTTCAGTTCCCGTCGTCGCTCCTCGGTGGCCAACGCCGCCGACACCGACCACTACATCTGCAGCTTTTCCCACAAGACCATCATCTATAAAGGCCTGATGATGCCGGCGGACCTCGCCGCCTTCTATCCGGACCTGGGCGATCCGCGCCTGCAAACCGCGATCTGCGTGTTCCACCAGCGTTTCTCCACCAACACCCTGCCGAAATGGCCGCTGGCCCAGCCATTCCGCTTCCTCGCCCACAACGGCGAGATCAACACCATCACCGGCAACCGCAACTGGGCCGTGGCCCGGCGCACCAAGTTCGCCAACGACCTGATCCCTGACCTGGAAGAGCTCGGCCCGCTGGTCAACCGCGTGGGTTCCGACTCCTCGAGCATGGACAACATGCTGGAGCTGATGGTCACCGGTGGCATCGACCTGTTCCGCGGCGTGCGCATGATCATTCCGCCAGCGTGGCAGAACGTCGAGACCATGGACGCCGACCTGCGCGCGTTCTACGAATACAACTCCATGCACATGGAGCCGTGGGACGGCCCGGCCGGCGTGGTCATGACCGACGGTCGCTACGCCGTCTGCCTGCTGGACCGCAATGGCCTGCGCCCGGCGCGTTGGGTCACCACCAAGAACGGCTTCATCACCCTGGCTTCGGAAATCGGCGTGTGGAACTACCAGCCCGAGGACGTGATCGCCAAGGGCCGTGTGGGGCCAGGGCAGATCTTTGCCGTGGACACCGAAACCGGGCAGATCCTCGACACTGACGCCATCGACAACCGTTTGAAGTCCCGTCATCCGTACAAGCAATGGCTGCGCAAGAACGCTCTGCGCATCCAGGCCACCATGGAAGACAACGACCACGGTTCGGCCTTCTACGATGTCGACCAGCTCAAGCAGTACATGAAGATGTACCAGGTCACCTTCGAAGAGCGTGACCAGGTGCTGCGTCCGCTGGGCGAACAGGGCTACGAGGCGGTGGGCTCCATGGGCGATGACACGCCGATGGCGGTGCTGTCCCAGCGCGTGCGTACCCCTTACGACTACTTCCGCCAGCAGTTCGCCCAGGTCACCAACCCGCCGATCGACCCGCTGCGCGAAGCCATCGTCATGTCCCTGGAGATCTGCCTCGGCGCCGAGCGCAACATCTTCCAGGAGTCGCCTGAGCATGCTTCGCGGGTGATCCTCAGCTCGCCAGTGATCTCCCCGGCCAAGTGGCGTTCGCTGATGAACCTCGATCGCCCGGGCTTCGAGCGCCAGGTCATCGACCTCAACTACGACGAGAGCGTCGGTCTGGAAGCGGCGATCCGCAATGTCGCCGACCAGGCGGAAGAAGCCGCGCGCGCCGGCCGCACCCAGATTGTCCTCAGCGACCGTCATATCGCGCCGGGCAAGTTGCCGATCCACGCCTCCCTGGCCACGGGCGCGGTGCACCACCGTCTGACCGAAAAAGGCCTGCGCTGCGACTCCAACATCCTGGTGGAAACCGCCACTGCCCGCGATCCGCATCACTTTGCGGTGCTGATCGGTTTTGGTGCTTCGGCGGTCTATCCGTTCCTGGCCTATGAAGTGCTGGGTGACCTGATCCGTACCGGTGAAGTGCTGGGCGACCTCTACGAGGTGTTCAAGAACTACCGCAAGGGCATCACCAAGGGCCTGTTGAAGATCCTGTCGAAGATGGGCATCTCCACCATCGCCTCTTACCGTGGCGCGCAGCTGTTCGAAGCCATCGGCCTGTCCGAGGAAGTTTGCAACCTGAGCTTCCGTGGCGTGCCGAGCCGGATCAAGGGCGCACGTTTCGTCGACATCGAAGCCGAGCAGAAAGCCCTGGCGACCGAAGCCTGGAGCCCGCGCAAGCCGATCCAGCAAGGCGGCCTGCTGAAGTTCGTCCACGGTGGCGAATACCACGCCTACAACCCGGACGTGGTCAACACCCTGCAAGCCGCCGTGCAGCAGGGCGACTACGCCAAGTTCAAGGAATACACCGCGCTGGTGGATAACCGTCCGGTGTCGATGATCCGCGACCTGTTCCAGGTGAAGACCCTGGACACGCCGATGGACATCAGCGAAGTCGAGCCCCTGGAATCGATCCTCAAGCGCTTCGACTCCGCCGGCATCTCCCTGGGCGCCCTGTCGCCCGAGGCCCACGAAGCCCTGGCCGAAGCCATGAACCGCCTCGGTGCGCGTTCCAACTCCGGTGAAGGCGGCGAAGACCCGGCGCGCTACGGCACCATCAAGAGCTCCAAGATCAAGCAAGTGGCCACTGGCCGTTTCGGTGTGACCCCGGAATACCTGGTCAACGCCGAAGTGCTGCAGATCAAGGTGGCTCAAGGCGCCAAGCCCGGCGAAGGTGGTCAACTGCCTGGCGGCAAGGTCAACGGCCTGATCGCCAAGCTGCGTTACGCGGTGCCTGGCGTGACCCTGATCTCGCCACCGCCGCACCACGACATCTACTCCATCGAAGACTTGTCGCAGCTGATCTTCGACCTCAAGCAGGTCAACCCTCAGGCCCTGGTTTCGGTGAAGCTGGTGGCTGAAGCCGGCGTTGGCACCATCGCTGCCGGTGTGGCCAAGGCCTATGCCGACCTGATCACCATCTCCGGCTACGACGGCGGCACTGGCGCTTCGCCGCTGACCTCGATCAAGTACGCCGGTGCGCCGTGGGAACTGGGCCTGGCGGAAACCCACCAGACCCTGCGCGGCAACGACCTGCGCGGTAAGGTCCGGGTGCAGACCGACGGCGGCCTGAAAACCGGCCTCGACGTGATCAAGGCGGCCATCCTCGGCGCCGAGAGCTTCGGCTTCGGCACCGCGCCGATGATCGCCCTGGGCTGCAAATACCTGCGCATCTGCCACCTGAACAACTGCGCCACTGGCGTGGCGACGCAGAACGAGAAGCTGCGCAAGGATCACTACATCGGCACCGTCGACATGGTGGTGAACTTCTTCACCTACGTCGCCGAGGAAACCCGCGAGTGGCTGGCCAAGCTTGGCGTGCGCTCCCTGGAAGAACTGATCGGTCGTACCGATCTGTTGGAAATCCTCGAAGGCCAGACCGCCAAGCAGCACCACCTGGACCTGACCCCGTTGCTGGGCAGCGACCATATCCCGGCGGACAAACCGCAGTTCTGCCAGGTGGACCGCAACCCACCGTTCGACAAGGGCCTGCTGGCCGAGAAAATGGTCGAGATGGCGCGTTCGGCGATCAACGACAAGAGCGGTGCCGACTTCGCCCTGGATATCTGCAACTGCGACCGTTCCATCGGTGCGCGGATCTCCGGTGAAATCGCCAAGCTGCACGGCAACCAGGGCATGGCCCAGGCACCGATCACGTTCCGCTTCAAGGGCACTGCGGGGCAGAGCTTCGGCGTGTGGAACGCCGGTGGCCTGAACCTCTACCTGGAAGGCGATGCCAACGACTACGTGGGCAAGGGCATGACCGGCGGCAAGCTGGTCATCGTTCCGCCCAAGGGCAGCGTCTACAAGACTCAGGACAGCGCGATTATCGGCAACACCTGCCTGTACGGCGCCACCGGCGGCAAGCTGTTCGCCGCCGGCACCGCGGGCGAGCGTTTCGCCGTGCGTAACTCCGGTGCCCACACGGTGGTGGAAGGCACTGGCGATCACTGCTGCGAGTACATGACCGGTGGTTTTGTCTGCGTCCTGGGCAAGACCGGTTACAACTTCGGCTCAGGCATGACCGGCGGATTCGCCTACGTGCTCGACCAGGACAACACTTTCGTTGACCGGGTCAACCACGAACTGGTGGAAATCCAGCGGATCAGCGGCGAAGCGATGGAAGCCTATCGCAGCCACCTGCAGCGTGTGCTGAACGAGTATGTCGAGGAAACCGACAGCGAATGGGGTCGTAACCTCGCTGAGAACCTCGACGACTACTTGCGTCGCTTCTGGCTGGTCAAGCCCAAGGCGGCGAGCTTGAAGTCCCTGCTCTCCAGTACTCGTGCGAATCCGCAGTAACGCAGCTGCAGACTACGAGCCTCAAGCGGCAAGCTTGAAGCTCGTGCGCGGTGTGCCGACTTAATGTGATTGTCTTGCAGCTTGAAGCTCGTCGCTTGAGGCTGTCGTAAAGAGGTTCCTGAACATGGCCGAACGTCTCAATAACGACTTCCAGTTCATCGAGGTCGGGCGTAAAGACCCGAAGAAGAAACTGTTGCGTCAACGCAAGAAAGAGTTCGTGGAGATCTACGAACCCTTCAAACCCCAGCAGTCGGCCGACCAGGCCCACCGCTGCCTGGGTTGCGGCAACCCGTACTGCGAATGGAAGTGCCCGGTGCACAACTTCATTCCCAACTGGCTCAAGCTGGTGGCCGAGGGCAACATCCTCGCTGCCGCCGAGCTGTCGCACCAGACCAACACCCTGCCGGAAGTCTGCGGCCGGGTCTGCCCCCAGGACCGGCTGTGCGAGGGTGCCTGCACCCTCAACGACGGCTTTGGCGCGGTGACCATCGGCTCGGTGGAGAAGTACATCACCGACACCGCCTTCGCCATGGGCTGGCGCCCGGACATGTCCAAGGTCAAGCCCACTGGCAAGCGCGTGGCGATCATCGGTGCGGGCCCGGCGGGCCTGGGCTGTGCCGACGTGCTGGTGCGTGGCGGCGTGACCCCGGTGGTGTTCGACAAGAACCCGGAAATCGGCGGTCTGCTGACCTTCGGTATCCCCGAGTTCAAGCTGGAAAAGACCGTGCTGAGCAATCGTCGCGAAGTCTTCAGCGGCATGGGCATCGAGTTCCGCCTCAACACCGAGGTGGGTAAGGACGTGACCATGGAGCAACTGCTCGCCGAATACGATGCCGTGTTCATGGGCATGGGCACCTACACCTACATGAAGGGCGGCTTTGCCGGCGAGGACCTGCCGGGCGTGTACGACGCGCTGGACTTCCTGATCGCCAACGTCAACCGCAACCTGGGCTTTGAAAAGTCGCCGGAAGACTTCGTCGACATGAAGGGCAAGAAGGTCGTGGTACTGGGCGGTGGCGACACCGCGATGGACTGCAACCGCACCTCGATCCGCCAGGGCGCCAAGTCGGTGACCTGCGCCTATCGTCGTGACGAAGCCAACATGCCCGGCTCGCGCAAAGAGGTGAAGAACGCCAAGGAAGAAGGCGTGAAGTTCCTCTACAACCGCCAGCCGATCGCCATCGTCGGTGAAGACAAGGTCGAAGGCGTGAAGGTGGTCGAGACCCGTCTCGGTGCGCCGGACGCCCGTGGCCGCCGCAGCCCCGAGCCGATCCCCGGTTCCGAAGAGATCATCCCGGCCGACGCCGTGGTCATCGCCTTCGGCTTCCGCCCGAGCCCGGCGCCTTGGTTCGAGCAGTTCAGCATCCAGACCGACAGCCAGGGCCGCGTCGTGGCGCCGGAGCAGGGCGCGTTCAAGCACCAGACCAGCAACCCGAAGATCTTTGCCGGTGGCGACATGGTGCGCGGTTCTGATCTCGTGGTGACGGCGATCTTCGAAGGGCGTAACGCCGCCGAAGGCATCCTCGACTACCTGGGCGTCTGATCGCTCCTGTAGGAGCCGGCTTGCCGGCGAACAACGATAACGCGGTGCTGTTGATGCACCGCGTCGATCGTTTCGCCAGCAAGCGGGCTCCTACGGGATCTGTGCCCGTCCCCGTGACAAATTGACCCCATAGACATAAAGAAACGGCTCTTGCCGTGCCTTTTGTGTCGCGCTCTGAGAAAATGCCCCCACTTTTTTTCCGGATGCCGACATGACTGCCCTGAAGAACGACCGTTTCCTTCGTGCCCTGCTCAAGCAACCCGTAGACGTCACCCCGGTGTGGATGATGCGGCAAGCCGGGCGCTACCTGCCTGAATACCGCGCCAGCCGTGCCAATGCCGGTGACTTCATGAGCCTGTGCATGAACCCGGCGTTCGCCTGCGAAGTCACTCTGCAGCCTCTGGACCGCTATCCACAGCTGGATGCGGCGATCCTCTTCTCCGACATCCTCACCATCCCCGACGCCATGGGCCAAGGCCTGTACTTCGAGACCGGTGAAGGCCCGCGCTTCAAGAAAGTGGTCAGCACCCTGGCCGACATCGAAGCGCTGCCGATCCCCGATCCGCAAAAGGACCTGGGCTACGTGATGGACGCGGTCAGCACCATTCGTCGCGAACTCAATGGCCGCGTGCCGCTGATCGGTTTTGCCGGCAGCCCCTGGACCCTGGCCACTTACATGGTCGAAGGCGGTTCGTCGAAAGATTTCCGCAAGTCCAAGGCCATGCTCTACGACAACCCACAAGCCATGCACCTGCTGCTGGACAAGCTGGCGCAGTCGGTCACTTCCTACCTCAACGGGCAGATCCTGGCCGGTGCCCAGGCGGTGCAGATTTTCGATAGCTGGGGCGGCAGCCTTTCGTCGGCGGCCTATCAGGAATTCTCCCTGGCCTACATGCGCAAGATCGTCAGCGGCCTGATCCGCGAGCACGAGGGGCGCAAGGTGCCGGTGATCCTGTTCACCAAGGGCGGCGGCCTGTGGCTGGAGAGCATTGCCGATGCTGGCGCCGATGCCCTGGGCCTGGACTGGACCTGCGACATTGGCGAAGCCCGTCGGCGTGTCGGCAGCAAGGTTTCCCTGCAAGGCAACATGGACCCTACCGTGCTCTACGCCAATCCGCAGGCGATCCGCAGCGAAGTCGCGCGCATCCTCGCCAGCTACGGCACCGGCAGCGGCCACGTGTTCAACCTGGGCCACGGCATCACCCCGGAAGTGAAGCCGGAGCATGCCGGTGCTTTCCTGGAAGCGGTGCACGAGTTGTCGGCGCAATACCACGCGTAAGCGCCACCCCATAAAAAACGCCCGGCACCTGCCGGGCGTTTTCATTGGCGGACACTTTCTGTAGGAGCCAGCTTGCTGGCGAATGGGCCCTCGAGACTTGCACCTGCCTGGCAGACGCCTTCGCTGGCAAGCCAGCTCCTACAAGGGCCCGCCGGCACAGACCCGATTCGTGTAGGAGCTGGCCAGGCGTTACAAAGGCGGTAGTTTGGCCAGTTTCAAGGCAATCAGCAGTGCTCCCACCAGCAAGGCGCCGATAAACAGGCCGATGCCGTTCCACCCCGCCAGGTGCCAGAACACCCCGCCAGCGGTGCCGGCAATGCTCGAACCGGCGTAGTAGCTGAACAGGTACAGCGAGGAGGCCTGGCCCTTGGCCTTGGTGGCCCGGCGGCCGATCCAGCTGCTGGCCACCGAGTGGGCACCGAAGAAGCCGAAGGTGAACAGCAGCATGCCGATCAGCACCAGGGACAGCGGCGTCAGCAGGGTCAGGGCGATCCCCGCCAGCATCAGCACGATGGTGGCCCAGAGCACTCGGCGTCGGCCCAGTTGGTCCGCCAGGGCGCCGATCTTCGCCGAGCTGTAGATCCCCGAGAGGTAGACCACCGACAGCATCCCGACCCAGGCCTGGCTCAGGTGATAGGGATCGGCCAGCAGGCGGTAGCCGATGTAGTTGAACAAGGTGACGAAGGCCCCCATCAGCAGGAAACCTTCAAGAAACAGCCAGGGCAGGCCGGCGTCGCGAAAGTGCATGGTAAAGCCGTCCAGCAGGCTGCGTGGGTGCAGCGAGCGGGGGCGGAAGTTGCGCGACTCGGGAAGGATGCGCCAGAACACCGCGGCGGCGATCAATGCCAGGCCGCCGATCACCAGCATCGCTGTGTGCCAGCTGACGAAGTCGATCAGCACCCCGGTGATCAGTCGCCCGCTCATGCCACCAATGGCATTGCCGCCGATGTACAGGCCCATGGCCAGGCCGATGTGCTGGGGGTGAATCTCTTCGCTGAGGTAGGTCATGGCCACCGCCGCCAGCCCGCTCAGGGACAGCCCCACCAGCGCCCGCATCACCAGCACTCCGTGCCAGCTGGGCATCAGTGCGCTGGCGATGGTGCACAGGGCGGCGGCGAGCAAGGCCGCCACCATCACCGGCTTGCGGCCGATGCGGTCGGAAATGGGCCCGGTGATCAGCAGGCCGATGGCAAGCATGCCCGTCGACACCGAGAGAATCAGGCTGCTCTGGGCCGCATTGATGGAAAACTCCCGGGACAGCAGCGGCATCATCGGTTGCACGCAGTACAGCAGGGCGAAGGTGGCAAAGCCCCCGGAGAACAGCGCCAGCACCGTGCGCATGAACAGCGGTGTGCCTTTCTCGATGTAGACCTCGTTGAGTTGGGCGACCACTTCGTCCAGGGGCGTAGCGGCGAGGGTGTGGGCAAGGGGGGCAACAGCGGTTTTCACAGGAACCTCGGGGAGACGCAGCCGGTCAGGCAATGGAAAAAAGCATATAGCTGGCTAATGATCATTTCCAATATATTGTTCGACCTGTTTGATAGTTTTAACGACTCAATGGAGTTGCCCATGGAATTGCGTCATTTGCGCTACTTCATTGCCGTCGCCGAAGAGCTGCACTTCGGCCGCGCGGCCCAGGTGCTGGGCATTTCCCAGCCACCGCTGAGCCAACAGATCCAGGCCCTGGAGCAGGAGGTGGGCGCCCGGCTGTTCGAGCGTACCAATCGTCGGGTCGAGCTTAGCGAGGCCGGGCGCCTGTTCCTCGAAGAGGCGCGCCTGGTGCTGGCTCAGGTGGACAAGGCGGCAGACGTGGCCCGGCGCGCGCAGTTGGGCGAACTGGGCGAGCTGAAGATCGGCTTCACCTCGTCAGCCCCCTTCAACTCGACCATTCCCCAGGCCATCTTTGCCTTTCGCCAGCGCTTTCCCGCGGTGCACCTCAAGCTCAAGGAAATGAGCAGCACCCAGGTGGCCGAAGCCTTGGTGGACCAGACGATCCAGGTGGGCATCATGCGGCCCTTGCCCTTGCCGGACTCCTTGTCGGTGGTGGAGCTGCTGCGCGAGCCGCTGGTGGCGGTGCTCAGCGCCAAGCATCCGCTGGCCAGCGGCAGTGAAGAAGGCTTGCACCTGGCGGCACTGGCCCAGGAGCCTTTTGTGTTCTTTCCCCGCAGCTATGGCAGCGGCCTGTATGCCCAGTTGCTGAGCCTGTCCCGGGAGGCCGGGTTTACCCCGCATTTCGCCCAGGAGGCGGGTGAAGCCATGACCATCATCGGCCTGGTCGCAGCGGGGCTGGGCGTCTCGGTACTGCCGGCGTCCTACCAGCGCATGCGCATCGACGGCGTGGTCTATCGGCGGCTGCTGGACCCGGAGGCCATGTCGGCGGTGTGGCTGGTACAGCGCAAGGACCAGGCCTCGCCCATGGCCAAGGCCTTTGTCGAGCTACTGACGCGCAAGACCGGGGCCGCGTCCTGAGGGGCTGTTGGGGCGCACCGGGGGCTGCAGGATGACCAGGTCGCCGCGCAGGGCGACGCCCGCCATCAGCACCCCGGCGCGGCATTCGTAGGTGTTGAGGTCCTTGCGTACGCGGCGCTTGTAGTAGCTGACGATGTTGGTCACCGCGTTGGCGCCGACCCGCTTGGCTGCGGCTTGCAGGGTGATCAGCGCCGACTGCAACGCCCACTCGCAGGCAGCGATATCGCTCTTGTTGGAGGCATTGGTCTTCTTGTGGGTGGTCACTTCAGTGAGCCGCACCTGGAGCACCGGTGGCAGCGGGTTGCCGGCCAGGTGGAAGCTCACGCTGCCATCCAGGCGCCCGGCGCGCTCGGCGTCGGCCACGACTTTTTCGAAGGGCATGTACATCAGGTTGGTGGCCTGGCTGGTGGGGCTCAGGACGGCTAGCAGGGCCAGGGCAATCAGCGCTTTCACTTGCATGGTCGGCTCCTTGACGGACGTGAAAGAAGAGCCAGCGTCGCGCCGGCCCAGGTCCAGTCGTAGCGCTTGGCTCCCGCAGGCGACGGTGGCCCGGCCTGCTGTTGCGAGTGTAGACGGCGCTGGCCGGGCTCCCGAAAAAATCCCGGAAACAAAAAGGGCGCCCCACCAGGCTATGTGGGGCGCCCTTTTCATTGTCAGCCGCAGCTCACTGGACCTTGGACAGATCCCCGCGCAGCGCGACACCAGCCATGATGGCGCCAGCATGGCACTCATAGGTGGTGGCGTCCTTGCGCTCACGGCTCTTGTAGAAGCTGGCGATGTCGGTCACGGCGTTGGCGCCGACTTTCTTCGCCGCTTCATGCAGGGTGATCAGCGCCGACTGCAAGGCCCACTCGCAGGCCACCTGGTCGGCCTTGCCGAAGGCGTTGGTCTTCTTGTTGGTCACGGCGCCCGGGCTCAGCACACTGACCTTGCCGGCCGGCTTGTTGCCCGCCAGGTAGAACTTCACGCTGCCATCGATCTTGCCGGTGCTGATGGCCTCGGCCACCACCTTGTCGAAGGGCAGGAATAGGGTGGTATCGCGGGCCTGGCTGATGCCGGGCAGGGTGCACAGCAGCAGGGTGGCGGTGGCCGCCAGTGTCTTCAAACGCATCGCATTCTCCATGACATTAAAGGGGGTGAAGCAGCCCTGTGACCGGGGTCACAGGGAAGGGCTCATTGCGCGGCCGGGAAGCTCTTGGCCGCGGCGTCGGACAGCTGTTGCGCGGTCCGCTCGTTCTGGTTGTCCCGCAGCTCGCGCAGGATGCCCTTGTCCAGCAGGCGTACCCAGCGGATGTAGTTCTTGTGGATCTTGCCGTCCTTGTAATCCAGGTCGCGGCTGTCGCGGTAGATGATCTTGTAGTAGCTGGCGGAGTACTGGATATCGATCTCGGCGTGGAACTGCTCACGCACGGTGATCTCGGCCTGGATCAGCTCCGGGCTGATGCGCTGCACGGTCCACTTGCGGGCCACCAGGTTCTTCAGGATCGCCTGTTTGACCTGCTCCTGGTCGGCCTGGATGGTGGCCGGGATCACTCGGTTGGGGGTGTACATGCGCTTGCTGGTACAGGCGGTGACGCTCAGCAGGGCGAGGACGATGAGGGTGGCGCGAAACAGGGAAGACATTCCATTTCTCCAGTGAGGTGAGGCATTAGCGCCAGCGGCGGAAGATCAACGAGGTGTTGACGCCGCCAAAGGCAAAGTTGTTGTTCATCACGTATTCGTGGCTCATGGCCCGGAAACCGCCCTGCAGGTAGTCCAGCTCGCCGCAGCGCGGGTCGACCTGGTCCAGGTTGCAGGTGTGCACGTACAGGTCCCGGTTGAGCATCTCGATGCTGAACCAGGATTCCAGCGCGCCGCAGGCGCCCAGGGTGTGGCCGAGAAAGCTCTTCTGCGAGCTGATGGGCATGCGACTGCCGAACAGGCTGCTGGTGGCCTGGGTCTCGGCGATATCGCCCTGTTCGGTGGCCGTGCCATGGCCGTTGACGTAGCCGATGGCCGCCGGGAACAGGGCCGCATCCTCCAGCGCCAGCTCCATGGCCCGGCGCATGGTGCTCTGCTCGGGACGGGTGGTGTGCTGGCCGTCGGCGTTGCTGCCGAAGCCGACGATTTCCGCGTGAATGCGGGCGCCGCGGGCCAGGGCATGTTCCAGTTCTTCGAGCACCAGCATGCCGCCGCCCTCACCAATCACCAGACCGTCGCGGTCGGTGTCGTAGGGCCGCGGGCTGGTGTGGGGTGCATCGTTTTTCAGGCTGGTGGCATACAGCGCGTCGAACACCATGGCCTCGGTGGGACACAGCTCTTCGGCGCCGCCGGCAAGCATCAGCGGCAGACGGCCGAACTTGATCGCTTCATAGGCGTAGCCGATACCCTGGCTGCCACTGGTGCAGGCGCTGGAGGTGGGAATCAGGCGCCCGGTGAGGCCGAAGAAGATGCTGATATTGGCCGCGGTGGTGTGGGGCATCATGCGCACGTAGGAGTTGGCGTTGAGCCCTTCGGCCACTGAGTTCAGCAGCATGTTGCCGAAGGCCTTGATCTCGTCGGTGCTGCCGGTGGAAGAACCGCAGGCCACGCCCATGCGCCCGTCCTTGATCGACGGGTCGCCTAGCAGCCCGGCGTCGGCCAGGGCCTGCTCGGCGGCGCCCACGGCCAGGCGCGAAACCCGGCCCATGCTGCGCAGTTGCTTGCGGGTCCAGTGGCCGGGCACCTGGAAGTCATCGATGGGGCCGGCCAGGCGGGTATTGAGCTCGCTGAATCTGTCCCACTCGTCCATGCGCCGGATGCCGCTGCGGTTGGCGGCGAAGCGCTCGGCGATGCGGGCCCAGTCGCTGCCCAGGGAGGTGATGCCGGCCATGCCGGTGACGACCACGCGTTTCATCAGCACAGGCCCCCGTTCACCGCCAGCACCTGGCGGGTGATGTAGGCGGCCTCGGCGGACATCAGGAAGTTCACCGCGCCGGCGACTTCTTCCGGGGTGCCCATGCGCTGGGCGGGAATCATCTTCATCAGTTCGTCCACCGGCACGTTCTCGTCGAGCATGGCGGTGTCGATCAGGCCCGGGGCCACGCAGTTGACGGTGATCTTGCGCTTGCCCAGCTCGATGGCCAGGGCTTTGGCGGCGCCGATCAACCCGGCCTTGGAAGCGCTGTAGTTGACCTGGCCACGGTTGCCGATCAGCCCCGACACCGAGGTGATGCAGACAATGCGCCCGGCGGCGCGGCGGCGGATCATCGGCATCATCACCGGGTGCAGGACGTTGTAGAAACCGTCGAGGTTGGTGCGCAGCACCTGATCCCAGTCCTCTTCGCTGAGGGCCGGAAAGGCGCCGTCGCGGGTCAGTCCGGCATTGAGCACCACGCCGTAATAGGCGCCATGAGTCTCAACGTCGGCTTCCAGCGCGGCCTTGCAGGCCGCTCGGTCCGACACGTCGAATTGCAGGATGCGGGCGCTGCGGCCCAGGGCCTCGACTTCGCCCTTGACGGCTTCGGCTTCGCTGCGGCCGCTGCGGCAATGCAGCACCAGGTCATAGCCAGCCTGGGCCAGACGCAGGGCGATGGCACGGCCGATGCCACGGCTGGAGCCGGTGACCAGTACGGAGTCAGTCATGACGGGGTTCCTGTAGAAGAGGCAGGTGTTTCATGCAGATAGTCGGCGGCCTGGGGCGGGCGGAACACATTCAGGCGCGCGCTGGCGGCAATGCCGGGGCCGCTGAGGTGGCACTCGAACACGCCCATGCCGTTGTCGTCTTCGAGGGAGCGCAGGGCGTGGATTTCCAGGGTGCTGCCGACGGGGAAATGTTCAACGTTGCACTCGAATTTACGGGTGCCCAGAAGAAAACCCAGCTCCACCGGCAAGCCCTGCTGGCGGGCGCGGCAACCGGCGTAGGCGGCGACGCTCTGGGCCATCAGTTCGATGCCGACCCAGGCCGGCAGGCTGCCATCGGCGCGGTTGAACAGGCCGCTGGGGCGAACTTGGAGGCGAGTGCGGATCTGTTCTTCATCAAAGGCCAGGACCTGATCGATGAGGATCATGTCCCCGGCATGGGGCAGCAACTCGGCGAGCGGCCAGTCAATCATGGGGCGTCTCCGATAATCAGGCTGACGTTGTTGCCGCCGAAGGCGAAGGAATTGCTCATCAGGCGGCGCGGGGCGTGCGGGTCCAGGCGGTCGGCCGGGGTGACCCAGCGCAGTGCCGGCAGGGCCGGGTCGGCCTGGGCGTCCCAGAGGTGCGGCGGCAGTGCCTGGGCGGGGTTCTCGGCGCTCAGGCTGAGCCAGCAGAACGCGGCCTCCAGGGCACCAGCGGCCCCCAGGGTGTGGCCGCTCATGGGCTTGGTCGATGAGCAGGGCACGCCTTCGGGGAACAGCTGCGCCACCGCCAGGCTCTCCATGGCGTCGTTGTGCTGGGTGGCGGTGCCGTGCAGGTTCAGGTAGCCGATCTGTTGTGGCTGCAAGCCGGCACTGTGCAGGGCCAGTTTCATGGCCTGCAAGGCTCCTCGACCGTCGGGGGCCGGGGCGGAAATATGGTAGGCATCGGAACTGGCACCGCCGCCCAGCAGGGCAATGGGCGAGTCACGGCCCGGTTCCTTGCTCATCAGGAACAGCACCGCCGCTTCACCGATGTTGATGCCGTCGCGGTGGCGGGAAAATGGATTGCAGCGCTGAGCGGACACCGCCTCCAGGGCGGTGAAGCCGTTCAGGGTGAGCTGGCACAGGCTGTCGACCCCGCCGCACAGCACCGCGTCGCACAGGCCCAGGTCCAGCAGGCGCCGGGCGCTGATCAGGGCCCGGGCGCTGGAAGTGCAGGCGGTGGAAATCACATAGGCCGGGCCGCACAGTTGCAGCCAGTCGGCGAGGAAGTTTGCCGGCGCGCTGAGCTCCTGCTGGCGGTAGTCGTAATCCGCCGGGAATTGCCGGTCCTGCAGATAACGGGCAATGCCGCGACTGGCTTCGTCGATGCCCGAGGTGCTGGTGCCCAGGACGATACCGATGCGGCCACGGCCATAGCGTTGGATCGCCTGGCGGATGTCGTCCTCGATCTGCAGCGTGGCCTCCAGCAGCAATTGGTTGTTGCGGCTGTTTTGCGCCTGGAAGCCACTGGGCATGGGGGCCAGTGGACCGCGTACCGCCGCCACCGGCAAGGTGCGCTCGGGCACCCAGTGGCTTTCGTCGCGCATGCCTGAACAGTCGCCGGCAAACAGGCTGCGGGCGACTTCCTGGCGATTGCGGCCCAGGGCGCAAATCACCCCGAGGGCATTGAGGTAGGCCGTCATGGGGTGGCCTCGGTACTCAGTGCAGTGATGTGGTAGTGCGGGCCTTGAGGCAGGTTCAACTCGAAATCCAGAAGTTGTTGATAGTCAATCCGCCAGCGTGGGCCGAGGGTACGTTGGGCGCCTTGCTGACGGGCGCCCGGGTAGTTGGCGGCCAGTTCCGCCTCGGGTGTGAGGGCGAACAGCAGCGCTGCGAACAGCTCCCGGGCCTCCGGGTTGGGGGGCAGCAGGCCATCGGCCTGCCACCGGCCTGCCACCAGGCGCTGACGGGCCTGGGGAATGCCCAATGGGTCCATCAGCGACCAGCGCAGGTCCGCGCCTTCAGCCTGGATCACCAGCAGCCAGTCCTGGCGTTGGCCATCCGCCTGGCGCTGCACATGCAACTGCAACGGCAACACCAGGGAAGGCGTGCGCTCGGGCAGCGGAGCCTGACTGACGCAAGCGCTCAGCAACAGGACACAACCGAGCAGCAGAGCGCGGATCATGCGGGCAGACCTTCCTCGGCGACCGGGGGATTCAGGGGCTTGCGGGCCACCACATTGACCAGGGTTTCCTCGCGCTGGCCCACCGGCGGCGGCTGGCGCAGGCCGAAGCGCTCCAACAGGCCGAAGTCTTTGGCGCGGCTCCACCACAGGTAAGGATAAGACACGTTCTGCGGGCCGAACTCAAAGCCCTGCCGACGAATCATCTCTAGATACTCGGCGGCGCTTTTCTGTACATGCATCGGATGGCGGAACAGCCAGCGGATCACCCAGGTATCGATGTAGGCCTCGGTGGATTCGGCGAACAGCAGGTAGCCCCCAGGCTTGAGCACGCGATAGAACTCGGCCAGGGCCTTTTCCTGTTCCACCAGGTGATGGAAGGTCTGGTGGCAGAACAACAGGTCGACGCTGGCGTCCGCCAGCTCCAGGGTCGCGCAGTCGCTGCCGATCAGTTCCACCTGCAGTTGCTGGCGCCGGGCTTCCTCGGCGCTGAGCTTGAGGCTGTGGGGGTCGGCGTCGAGGCCGATCAGGCGCTGCGGAGCGAACACCTGGCGCAGGTACTGGAACGACTTGCCCTGGCCGCAGCCAGCATCCAGCAGCACCGGGTGGGCCGGCAGCTCGCCATCGAACAGCGAACGCAGGTCATTGATGGCCACCCGCAGCACATGGTGCTGCCAGGTGTGGCTGCGCAGGAACCAGAAGCCGAAGCGGGTTTCCTCGACGTAGCTGGCGCTCAGGTACTGGCTGGATGGTTCGCTCATGCCACGTCCCTCGCACAGACTTGCGACAGGGCCTTGAGCCGGCGCTTGGGCTCGCTGACGAAGGGGTTGCGCTCATCCCAGGCGTAGCCGGCGAGGATCGAGCTGATCATGCGGCGGATTTCCGGCGAGCTGCCCGGGTGATAGATCACGTCCTGGAAGGTGCCGGCGTACCAGCCTTCGACGTAGCAGCGGAAGGTGTCGACGCCGCGCTTGAGCGGTTCGGCGAACTCGCTCTGCCAATCGACGCTCTGGCCTTGCAACTGACGGTGCAGCACCGCGGCGGCCATGCTCGATGAACGCATGGCGATGGTCACGCCGGAGGAGAACACCGGGTCGAGGAATTCCGCGGCATTGCCCAGCAGGGCGAAGCCCGGGCCGTGCAGGGTGGTGACGTTGGCCGAGTAGCCGCCGATGGTCCGCGCCGGGGTGTCCCACTCGGCGTTTTTCAGGACCTGGGCCAGGCTCGGGGTTTCGTTGATGAAGCCGCGCAAGCAGGCGTCCAGGTCGCCATCGCGCCCGGCGAAGTGTTCGTCGGCGGCCACCACGCCCACCGAGCAGCGGCCGTTGCTGAAGGGGATGCTCCAGAACCAGATGTCGCGGTGTTCCGGGTGGGTGGTGATAAGGATCTTGTTGCGGTCGAAATGCTCGCAGTCGATGCGATCCTCGACATGGGTGAACACCGCCCGGCGTACCGGAAAGTTCGACGGTGCTTCCAGTTCCAGCAGGCGTGGCAGGACCCGGCCGTAGCCGCTGGCGTCGAGGATGAAGTCGGCTTCGATGCGGTACTGGCTGCCGTCTTCACGGCGGCAGTCGAGCTGCGGCAACGGCCGTTCCACGTCTACGGCGACAATCTCTTCGCCGTAGCGGATCTCGACCCCTTGCAGGGCGGCCTGGTCGGCCAGCAGCTTGTCGAAATCGGCGCGCTGCACCTGGAAGGTGGTGGGCTTGCCGTTACTGAAGGTGTCACCAAAATCGAAGGCGCTGTAGTGCTCGCCCCAGGCGAAGGCTGCGCCGTTCTTGAGCTGGAAACCGGCGTCTTGCACCGCCTCCAGCATGCCGGCTTCCTCGACGAAATCCAGGCAGTGGGACAGCAGGCTTTCACCGATGGAGAAACGCGGGAAATGTTGCCGCTCGACGATCAGCACGTCGTGGCCCTGGCGCTTGAGCAGCGCGGCCGCGATGGCCCCCGAGGGGCCGGCACCAATCACCACGACCTGGCGACGTTGCATTTCAACTGTTGGCACTGGGGCTCCTTGCCGGTTCGGCGATGTTCAGGTTCAAGGGGGCCGCGTTTACCGCGGCCGCAGGCGTTCGGTGCATCCCGGCCAGGGCCGGCAGCAGGGTGGCGATCAGGCCCATGAGCATCAGCGCGAAGTACAGCGCCGGGCTGATCAACTGTTGTTGCAGCAGCAGGTTGAGAAAGACGATCTCGCTCAAGCCGCGAATGTTCAGCAGCAGGCTTTCCCGCCAGCGGCTGGCGCCCTCGAAGGAGGCGCCGGCCCAGCTCAGGCCCAGCCAGTTGCCCAGCAGCTTGCTGGCAATCGGCAGCAACAGCAGCGCCGCCAGTTGCACCCAGCCGAGGCTGTCCATGGCGCTGTGCACATTGATCTGCACGATGCCGAACGTCAGGATCAGCGGGATGGCGACCAAGGTCTGCAAGCGGTTCATCCAGGCAGCCTTTAACGGCAGCACCAGCGGCAGCTTGAGGGCGGCCATGCACAACAGGTAGCCGATGCCGAAGATCAGCGCATTGAGCTTGTAGTGCTCGGCCAGCACCAGCAGGCCGAAGAACCCCAGGCTGTGCAGCAGGGGCTGGCGCAGGCCGAGGACCCGCAGCACCAGTGGCAGGCAGGCGCCCGCCAGGGGCAGCAGCAGGCTGCTGACCTGCAGGCTGCCCTGGGCCAGGGCGAACAGGGTCCAGCAGGTCAGGTCGATGAGGATCGCGGTCTGCACCAGGCGCCGGGTGGCGGCGGGCGGGTACTGGATGTGTCGCAGGTACAGGTAGAGCACCGGGATTGCGGTAATGGCGAACAGCAGGCCCACCGCCAGGGAGCTGATCCAGGGTTGCGCCGGCAGCAGCCAGAAGGCCGTGGCCAGGCCACAGGCAAAGGGTATGCAGAAGCTCGGCACGGCGATCTTCAGGCTCTGACGGTCCAGGCGCAGGTCGATCACATCACTGAGGATGTGCCCCAGCAGCAGGGCGAAGCTCAGGCCGTAGAGGAACTTGAGCCATTGCGGGGAGACCAGCTGCGCGCCGCTGAGCTGCCAGTGGGGTTCGATCCACAGCAGCATCAGCAACGGCAGGCCGAAGGTCGCCAGCAGCAGTTGGCTGACAATCGGAATCAGGCCCAGGTGGCGCCCGATGTAGGTGGCCAGGGCGAACAGGGCCAGGGCCAGCAGCCAGAACAGCAGGATCAGCATGGCGGGTTCTCCGCGGCCGGCGTCGGATGCGGCGTGTGGCCGGCCCAGGGCGCGAGGATGAAGCTGAAGGTCAGCCCCAGGCTCACCGCCAGACCGAAGTTGCTCACCGCCGGGGTGCTGGACACCGCCAGCAGACCGAACGACAGCCAGGTGGTCAGGGCCGCCAGCAAGGTGCCCAGCAGGCTCACGGCGGCGCCACCGATCTGCTCGCGCATGAGGATCGCGTAGTCGACGCTGATGGCGGTCACCAGCAGCAGGCCGAACAGGCTGAACAGGGTCAGCGGCTGGCCCAGCCAGCCGAGGCTGGCCAGGCTGCACAAGGCTGCCAGCAGCGGCAGGGCCACCAGGCGCAAGGCGCCACCGAAACCGAAGGGCAGGATCAGCAGCAGCACGATCAGCACGCAGGACGCCAGCTTGAGTTCGGCGGCGCTGACCTGGGTTGCGGCGAACACGCGGTTCAGCTCGCCCAGGCGATCCACCAGTTGCACCCCTGGCAGGTCATCGGCCTGGACCCGCAGCAGGGCAGCGTCGTTCAGGCCTTGCAGGCTGACCATGGCCGCTACGCCGCTGGCGTTGCTGCCCAGCCACAGCGGGCGATAAGGCTCGGCCAGGGGACCGATGAGCGCGGTATCAATGTCGGCCACGGGCAGGTCCTGCAGTTGTTTCAACTCCGCTTGCAGGGCCGGCAGGGGCACCCCCAGCGCCAGCAGCGGCTGCCAGACGCCCGGCAGTTGCTTGAGGGCCTCGCGTACTTGCTGCTGCTCGGCGGGTTGGCTCACCAGTTGGTCCAGGGACAGGTAGCCCTTGAGCTTGCCCAGGCTCACCAGTTGTTGCAGGCGCAGGTCCAGGGCGCGTAGGCGTTCCAGCAATTGCTGCTGATCGGCCGCGCGCACCAGGAAGAACTGGCTGGTGGGTTGATAACCGGTGATCCGGGCAATGGCCTGGGCCTCTTGCATCAGTTGCGGCGGTGCACCGACCCATTGGCGAATGTCGTTCTTGCTCTCGAGCTGCCACAAACCAGCGGCGCAGAACAGCGCCAACAGGGCCAGCAACGCCGGGCTCGGCACACGCTTGAGCAGCGCGGCACGCACCCCGAGCAAGGCTTCGGCGACCCGCAGCGGCCATTGCGCCGGACGCAGTTCGACGCCCTTGAGCAGGGCCGGCAACAGGCACACCGCCGACAGGTAGGCTCCCAGCAGGCCGGCGGCGGAGAACACGGCGATCTGGGTCAGCGCCGGGAATGGGGTCCAGGCCAGGGCCAGGTAGCCGATGCAACTGGTGATCAGGCTCAGGCTCAGCCCGGGCAGGGTCAGGCGCAGGGCCGGCCAGCTGCGCCAGGGTTTCAGGCTCCAGCTCTTGGACAGGTAATGCAGGGGGTAGTCGACGGCCACGCCGATCAGGCTTGAGCCCAGCACCAGGGTCATGACGTGCATGCGCCCGAACAGCGCGACGCAGGCCACGGCGCCGAACAGCATGCCCACCAGCACCGGGACGAAGGCCAGCAAGGCGCGCCAGCGGCGGAAGGCCAGGAGCAGCAGCAAGAGGATGCCCAGGGTGGCGCCTCCGCCAACCCAGGTAATTTCCCGGCTGGCCTGCTGCTGGCCGTTGGCGGCGTACAGCAAGCCGCTGGCGGCCAGCAGTTGTACATCGCTGTGGCCGGCCTGTTCGCGGCTGTGGTCCAGCAGTTCGGCCACCTGCAAGGGCAATTGCAGGTCGAAGGCATTGCCGTTGGTGCGGGCCCGCAGGAGTACCCATTGTTTGCCATCGGCGTCGGCCACCAGGGCGCCGCTGCCGATGTCCAATTGCACCGCGCCGTGTTGCGGCTGGCTGTTCTGAATACGTCCGGTCAGGCCCAGCCAGTCCTCCTGGCTCGGCACCAGGGAGAAGCCGGCAAAGGGGTCGAAGAGGCTTTGCACGCGCTGCTCGATGAACGCCTGGGGCTGGCTGATCAACTGCTCGCGGTCATGGGCCGAGAGCATGGCCAGGCGGCCTTGCAGCAGTTGCTTGCGCAAGGCCGGCAGGTCGGCCTGCAGGTTCCACTGGACCTTCTCGAACAGCCCGCTGGCCTGCCATTGCTCGGCCAGTTGCCGGGCCATGGCCACGGCTTTTTCGCGCTCGGCATGCCCCACCAGCACCAGGATTTCCCGGTTCAGCGGTTCCTGCATGCGTTGTTCGGCCTGCAGCTCCAGGGCGTCCGGGGCGGTGCCGGGCACCAGCTCCATCAGGTTGGCGGACAGGGGCGCGCCGTGGCGCCATTGCCAGGCGCCCAAGGCCAGCACCAGGGCCAGCAGGATCAGGAAGGATCGCGGCAGCCAGCGTTCACTCGGCAAAGTCATGTTGCTCCGCTTCACTCAAGGGTTGGGCACTGCTGCTGTCCTGCATGATCAGCAAGGTACGGTCGCCCTGGGCTTCCAGCAGTTCGATGCGTTGCACCAGCGCGCCGCCGTCGATGTTGATCTGGTTGAAGATCTGTTTCAGCAGCAGGGAGCGGGGGATCAATTGCAATTGCCAGTCATCGGCGCTGCCTTGCAGCTTGAGTTCGAAGTCCCGCTGCAGGCCACTGCTGTCGCCTTGCAGCACGGCGAGGAACAGGCGGTTCTGTTCGGCACCGGCACTCTTGCCCGGAAGCATCTGCCAGCCGCCGGCATCGCGCCGGGCAATGCCGGTGGCGGTGATGCGGTAGTCCTGCTGCAACGGGGTCTGCAGCAGCCACAGCAGGCCATGGTTTTTCGCCAGGACGAAGTGGCCCTTGCTGGTCAATGGCTGGGGCAGGGCGCGCAGGTGTTTTTCCTGGATGAAGCGACCGTGGATCACCTCCGGCCGCGACAGCTGGTCGCTCAGTTGTTGCAGATCGAAGGCCTGGGCCAACCCCGGCACACACCACAGCACCAAAACCGTAGGAGCGAGCTTGCTCGCGAACCGCCGCACCAGGTTGCTTAGCCCTGTGCAATGGGCAGATAGACCAACGATCTTCGCGAGCAAGCTCGCTCCTACCCTCATGGCAGGGCCCTGGCAACGGCGTCGGTGAAGACTTTGGGCGAGGCCAGCTGCATCTCCCGGCTGGCGATCTCCACGGCCACCTGCACCGAGCTGGCGCGGGTCAGGCGCTCGCCACTGGCCAGGTCTGTGATCAGGTAGTTGATCTTCAGGCGGTTCTCCCACTCCACCAGGCTGGCGCGCACGTTCAGGGTCTGGCCGAACACCGCGCCGCGCACGTAGCGCAGTTGCAGGTCGATCACCGGCCAGGCGTAGCCGGATTCGAGCATCTGGTTGTAGTTGTGGCCGAGCTTGTCCAGCAGGGCGCAGCGGGCGACTTCCAGGTACTTGACGTAATGCCCGTGCCAGACGACATGCATGGTGTCGACGTCGAAGAACGGCACCTGGACCTGGGTGTCGGCGTGGATCACTCCCTTACTGCGCATGCAGCCTCCAGTGTTGTTCGGCGATACGTTGCAGGCACAGGCGCAGCTCGCGCTCCAGGGCGCGGTCCTCGATCACCGGTGGGAAGTCTGCGGCCAGTTGCTGGTGCATGGCCTCCAGGGCCGGTGGCAATGGCCGGGCATCGGCTTCCTGGCGGCGCAGCCAGACGCCCTGGTTGGCTGCGAGCAAGGTGGCCGCGGCCACTTGCTCGGTGAGCTCCAGCACGCGGATCGCGTCGCGGGCAGCGATGGTGCCCATGCTCACCTTGTCCTGGTTGTGGCACTCGGTGGAACGTGAGAACACGCTGGCCGGCATGGTGTTTTTCAGGGCTTCGGCAGTCCAGGCGCTGGCGCCGATCTGCACCGCCTTGAACCCGTGATTGAGCATGGCGCGTTCGGCGCTGGCGCCGGACAGGTTGCTCGGCAGGCCGTGGTTGTAGCGCACGTCCACCAGCAGCGCCAACTGCCGGTCCAGCAGGTCGGCGACGTTGGCCACCAGGTTCTTCAGGCTGTCCATGGCGAAGGCGATATGCCCGCCATAGAAGTGCCCGCCGTGCAGCACGCGTTCGGCCTCGGCGTCGATGATCGGGTTGTCGTTGGCGCTGTTGAGTTCAGTTTCGATAAAGCCCCGCAGCCAGTTCAGGCTGTCGGCCAGCACGCCGAGAACATGGGGCGCGCAGCGCAGCGAGTAACGGTCCTGCAGGCGGTGCAGGGGCGCGGTCGGTGCGTCGATGGCCAGGTCCTGGCGCAGCCAGGCGGCCACTTGCATCTGCCCCGGGTGCGGCTTGGCGGCGAACAGGCGTTCGTCGAAGTGCTCCGGGTTGCCTTGCAGGGCCACCACGTTGAGGGCGGTGATGCGGGTGGCCAGGTGCAGCAGGTAATCGGCCCGGGCAAAGGCCAGGCAGGCCAGTCCGGTCATCACTGCGGTGCCGTTCATCAGCGCCAGGGCTTCCTTGGGGCGCAGCACCAGGGGCTCCCAGCCCAGCTCGCGGTGCACGTCGGCGGACTCACGACGCTCGCCGCGGAACAGCACCTCGCGTTCGCCGGACAGGGTGGCCGCCACGTAGGACAGCGGCGTCAGGTCGCCGCTGGCGCCCACCGAGCCCTCTTCCGGGATCAGCGGCAGGATGTCCTGATCGAGGAAGGCCTGCAGGCGCTCCAGCAGTTCCACCCGGACCCCGGAAACCCCGTGGCACAGCGACTGCAGGCGTGCGGCCAATACGGCGCGGGTGGCTTGGGCGTCCAGCAGCTTGCCCAGGCCGCAGCCGTGGAAGGTGTACAGATGACGCGGCAGGGCCTCGACATGCTGCAGCGGCACCGCCACCACACACGAGTCGCCGTAGCCGGTGGTCACGCCGTAGATCACCCCTTCCTTGTCCAGCAGGGAGTCGAGGAACTGTGCACCCTTGGCAATCCGCTGGCGCCAGGCGGCGTCGCTTTGCAGGCGCGTCGGCACCTGGCGGTTGGCCAGGGCCAGCACGTCTTCGATGCGCAGGGGGTGTTCGCCGAAGGTTACCGGCTCATGGGTCGAGGTCGTCATCGGTCTTCCAGAATGGGTAAAAGTTGAACCATTGTTGCGGTGCCTGTAGGCAGTACTGGCCCAGGCGCTCGGCGTAGCGGGCGGTCCACTGGGCGATCACCTGCTGGCGGTCATTGCGCTTCCACTGCACGGCCTCGGCGAAGGGCTCGAGGATCACCTGGTAGCGGCCCTGCTGTTTCAGGCACAGCAGCAGGTTGACCGGGCACTTGAGCAGCCCGGCCAGCAGCCAGGGGCCTTGGGGAAAAGCGGCCTGATGGCCGAGGAAATCCACCCGCACGTTGCGCCCGCCGTGCAGCGGTACGCGGTCGCCGGCAATCGCCAGCCACTCGCCGCGGTCCAGGCGCTGGCTCAGTTGCAGCATGATCGCCGGGTCCAGCTCGCTGACCTGGATCAGCCGCAGGTTGCTGGCCCCGGCCTCGCCCAGCAGGCGGTTGAAGCGTTCGGCGTGCTTGGTGTGCACCAGCACGTTCATGGTCACTTGCTCGCCCAGCTCGGCCAGGGCCCGGCAGACTTCCAGGTTGCCCAGGTGCGCGCCCACCAGCAGCTGTCCGCGTTCCCCGCGCAGCTGATGGCGCAGCTGCGCCGGGTCGACGATTTCGATCTGTTCGATGCGCAACTTGCCGTTCCACACATCGAGCTTGTCCAGCAGGGCATCGGCAAAGGCCATGAACTGGCCGAACACCCGCCAGTGGCTGGGGCGCAACTCATCGCGCCCGCTCCATTGGGCCAGGCGCTGCTGGTACTGCCAGATGCTGCGCCGGGCGCGGCGGCCGAACAGGAAGAAGTAGAAAACTATGGCGTACAGCACCGGGCTCAGCACCCGGCGCCCCAGCACCCGTACACCGAAGGCGGTGAGCTTCATCAGCCAGAAGCTGCCGCGCTCCTGATGGCCGGCCCAGTGTTCGCTGCCGGGCTCCTTGGGTTGCTCCAGGCTCATGAACGCCACCGGCGCCAGAGGATCAGCGGCAGGCGCAGCAACATGCCGAAGAACAGCTTGGCGTGCATCTTGGAAATCAGCGCGTTGTCGTGGAACAGGCGAAAGTGCGAGAGGCCGTCCTGGGGGTAGTGCACCCGGGTCGGCAGCCAGTGCATGGGCTGGTTGCGCCAGGACAGGCGCACCAGGATCTCCGGGTCGAAGTCCATGCGCCGCCCCAGTTGCACCGAGTCCAGCAGGGCCAACGTGGCGGGCAGGGGATAGACTCGGAAGCCGCACATGGAGTCCGGGATCTGCAGCGACAGGCTGTTGATCCAGACCCAGACGTGAGTCAGGTAGCGGGCGTACAGGCGCCCCTTGGGCACGCTGGCGTCGTACTGTGGATAACCGCAGATCAGCGCCTCGGGATGGGCCTGTGAGCGTTGGATGAAGTGATCCACATCCGCCAGGTCGTGCTGGCCGTCGGCGTCCACCTGCAAGGCGTGGCTGAAGCCCAACTGAGCGGCTTCGCGCAGGCCGGCCATGACTGCGCCGCCCTTGCCCTGGTTGATGGCCAGGCGAATCAGGAACACCTGCTCGCGCTCGGCCAGTTGTTCCAGCACCGCCGCACAGGCCGGGCTGCTGGCGTCGTCCACCAATACGCAGGGCAGGCCCCGGGCCAGGAGCGCGTCGACCACGGCGGGCACGGCGGTTTCATGGTTGTAGACCGGAATGACGGCGCAGGGCTTGTGGGTCGGCGCTGGACCCTTGGCTGGCAAGCCAGCGCCTGCAACCGCGAAGTGGGAGGAGTTATCCACAGCTGGCCTCCAGGATGATCCGCCCGCTGGAGCAGGGGGCGCCGTCATTCAGGAAGGCGAAATACAGTTTCTGGCGCTGGACGTCGAAGCGCAGGTTGAGCTGGATGCGGTCGCCGGGGCGCACCAGTTGCTGGAACTTCAGCACTTCCATGCCGGCGAAGCGGCCCGGCAGATCGAGCAACTGCTGACCCAGAGCCAGGGCCCAGTCCACTTGCACCACCCCCGGTAGCACCGGAGTCTGGGGGAAGTGCCCGCTGAAATAGGCCAGGTCTGGCGGGATTGCCAGTTGCAGTTGCCACTCTTCTGCGTGCTGCACCTGCTCCAGTACCTCCGGCGCTTGCGGACGCGGCGCCAACAGCAGGGCCTGGACCTCGGCCTGGGGCAGCTTGCCCTGGTTGTTCAGGGGCATTTGCCGCAGCAGGCGCCAGCGCCGGGGCAGGGCCAGGGCTTCGCAATGCCCGGCCAGGTGCTGGCGCAGGGCTTGGGTCAGGTGGCGTCGGCCCTGGTTGCGCAGGGCATGCAGGCCGGACTCACTGAGTACCAGCAGGGCGCCAAGGTAGGCGCGGTTGTCTTCGATCACCCCCAGGCGCGCTTCCGCGACCCAGTCGTGCTGCTCCAGGGCCTGTTCGAGCATGGGCAGGGAGATGCGTTTTTCTTCCAGCTTGACGATGCGGTCCAGGCGGCCCAGCAGCTCGAAACGGCCGTCGGCGGCGATGCGCGCGGCATCGGCCGTGTGTTCGACATGCCCGGGCGGCAGGTAGGGCGATGCGATCAGCAGTGCGCCGTCGCTGTCCTGGCTCAGGTGCACCTCGGCAAAGGGCTGCCACAGCTCTGGCCCCTGGCGCCAGGCGATACCACCGGTTTCCGAACTGCCGAGGATCTCCGTCGGCCATTGCTGCAGGCGCTGTTGCAGCCCGCTGGCGGCCTCGGCAGGCAAGGCGCCGCCGGAGGAGAACACCCGGCGCACCGGGCTCAGGGCCGGCCAGTCGAGGTTGTCGCCCATGCGCTTGAGCAGGGCCGGGCTGGCCACCCAGGCGAATGCCGGGCATTCGCGGCTGGCCCGTTGCAGGTCTTCGGGGAACGGCAATTGACGGCGCACGAAGGGACGCCCGGCGCACAGTGGCCAGAGCACGCGGAACAGCAGGCCATAGATATGCTGGGTGGCGACGCTGCCGATGATCCAGGCCGGGCCCAGGTCGGCGCCCCAGAGCTGTTCCAGGGCGCTGACCTCGTTGGCCAACTGGCGCAGGTTTTTCTCGATGCGCTTGGGTTCGCCGCTGGAGCCTGAGGTGCACAGGCTCAGTTGGCAGGCGTCCAGGTCCAGCTCCGCCGGTTCCAGCGGCGCAGCCTGCAGTGGCTGCAAGGGCGGGTCCTGGTCGGTCAGCCACAGGTCGACGTCCGCCGCCCAGCGCTGGCGGGTCTGGGCCTGCAGGTCGGCGGGCAGCAACACACTGACCCCGGCGCGCCAGGCACCCAGCAGGGCTACGGCCAGGTCGACGGCATCTTCCAGATGCAGCGCCAGGCGTCGCACGCCGCGCGCTTGCAAGGCCGCGGCCAGGCCCAGGGCCCGGGTCTGCAAGCCTTCCAGGTCGATATCGGGGTGGGCGCTGACCACCCGCGGTGCTTGGGTCCTGAGCAATAGCCGCTCAAGGGCAATCCAGTTCATCTACGGCCTCGTACCCGTTGTCGTAAAAGCCACTCAATGGCAAACAGCAAACCCATCAGCCCGTAGGCGATCAGGCCGTTGTACAACGTCCACCAGCTCAGCGGCGCCCAGAGGGTCAGGGCCGCGGCGATTACTCCGTTACAAAGGAAAAACACACTCCAGGCGATGGTCACCTGGCGGGTATAACGTATGGCTTTTTCCGGCAGGTCCGGCTCGCCAAGGCGCGCCAGGCGCTCCGCCACCGGCGGGCCGTACTTCAGGCTCAGGCTGAACAGGCCGAGCATGAAGCTGCTGATCAGCACCGGGTACCAGCGCAGCAGCGCCGGGTGGTCGAACCACGCCAGCAGCAGGCAGAAGACGAGCGCCGCGGCTGCCATCCACAGGCTGCCGGGACGACGTTCCCCGGTCAGCGCCCGGGCCAGCCACAGGCCGCCCAGCAGCAGGCCGAATTGCCACGGAGCGAAGTGCTCCATACCGAAATACACCGCAAAGGGGTAAAGCAGGCCGGCCAGCAACAAGCCCAGGCCGATCAGCCGGCTCATGCGGCCGGCTGGACCAGACGGTAGACCGCCTCGACCACGTCATTGACGGTACGCACCGACTTGAATTCCTCGGCGGCGATTTTCTTGCCGGTCTGACGCTTGATGTGGTCGATCAGGTCGACGGCGTCGATGCTGTCGATTTCCAGGTCCTGGTACAGGTTGGAATCCAGGCTGATGCTGTCAGGCTCAAGCTCGAAGAGTTCGACCAGGGCATCGCGCAGGGTGTTGAAGATGTCGTCACGGGTTTGCATGGTCGGTTCTCAAGCTGCCTGTTTTGCAGTGACGAACGCCGCAAGGCTCGCCACGTTACTGAAGTGGTTGCGGGTGTCCTTGGCGTCGGCATCGATCTTGATACCGTACTTTTTCTGGATCGCCAGCCCCAGTTCCAGGGCGTCCACCGAGTCCAGGCCGAGGCCTTCGCCGAACAGGGTCTGATCGTTGCCGATGTCCTGGGCACTGATGTCTTCGAGGCCCAGGGCGTCGATGATCAGCAGTTTGATTTCAAGCATCAGATCCGGGTGTGTATCGCTCATCTCTGGCGAGCTCCTTGATGAAATAGTGGTGCAAGTGCTCATTGAGCTTGCGCGACGCCTGAGGCGCGGGGCCTTGGGCGGCAAAGGTCTGTGGGTCTATATCGGCACCGACGTGAAAACTGAAGTGCACACGGCGTTGCGGAATGCGATACCAGGGCTCGGCCTTGGTCAGGGTGGTGGGGCTGACCTTGATCACCACCGGGGTAATGATTTTCGCACCCCGCAGGGCAATCGCCGCGGCCCCCCGATGAAAGGCGGGAGCGGCGCCCGGCTGGGTACGGGTGCCTTCGGGAAAGACGATCAGGGTCTGGCCTGCTTGCAACGCCCCGGAGGCGCTGTCGAGCATGTCCATGCTGCCGTCGTTGCTGATGTATTGGGTGGCGCGCACCGGGCTGCGGGTGAAGGGGTTGTCCCAGAGGCTTTGCTTCACCACGCAGTTGGCATCGCGCACCAGACCGATCAGGAACACCACGTCGATCAGCGACGGGTGATTGGCGATGATCATCTGCCCCGGACGGCCGAGCAGGTGGGCGCCCTGGACTTCGTAGGTGAGCACGCCGCTCTTGGCCATGAAACGGATGAACAGCCAGAACAGCCGACTGACGGTCCGGCGTGCGCGCCGGCTATGGCTCGCGGCGTCGCCGGGCAGGCAGGCCAGGAGCGGGAAAATCACCAGGCGCAGGCACAAACCACCTATTCCGAACAGTGCAAAGCTCAGACCGGTGGCCAGCAGGCGCCAGTAGTAGGCATTGCGGCCCTTGGCGCTCAGTGGTTGCGTTGCCAGGTCCATACACGATTCATCCAGGCATGTTGGCAAAAGGTCTGCGAGCCAAGCAGGGTTCGCAGCAGGTTCAGGGCATGGGGCCATTGGGTCTTGGGGATTTGACCGTCGTGGCTGTCCAGGGACAGTTGCCAGTCGTCGCCTGGGGTCAGCAACAGACCCAGGGCATAGGGAAATGGCACGTCGTCGATCCAGCTGGCGTAGGCCTCGGGCGGCTGTTCCTCGGTGATCACCAGCAGTACATGGGGAGCGCCGTCCGCCAGCAGGGTGGCGGCTTCCAGCAGGCCGTGTTCCAGGCCGTCGCCGGCGGCGGCCAGGGCGGTCATTTCACTGGTTTCGCCGCGCATGATCGACCACAGGCCGATCACCGCGTTGTGCACCGAGAGGCTGAACTGGGTGGGCGATAGCGGCTGCTCGGCGGCCAAGTCGCTGAGGATCTCGAAGGTTCGCGGGGTTTCGCCGTGCCGGGAAATGAACACCAGCGGCAATTGCTCGAGGCCTTCGGCCAGGGGCCAGCCAACGCTGAAAGCCATGCGCGCCAGGCGACTGAGACGGCGGCGCTGCATGGCAGGCAGAAAAGACACATCGGGAGCGGCATCGCTGCTCTCAGGCAGGCTCGGCTGACGGCTCCAGGCCTGCCAGGCGTCCACGCTTTCGAGCCCAGGGGCCCATGCACGCCATTGAGCGATGTTGAACTTGATCACTTGATTTCATCCCGCCCCTGCGGGCTTCCTTGACGCGGTGTATCGCTTCGATTGGCGATTGACCTGGATGACGCGAAGGCGTCAGTGGCGCGCATTATCCCGGTGCGACTGGCTTGTAGCAAATGCTGCTTGGGCTGTTGGTCGCAAAAGCGTCGAATCTGCCGCGATCATGGGTGTCTATTTGCCACTATCGAATTTCCTTTGCGCCCCGATCCCTCGCCGCCGAGGCTTTGCATCGCCTGTTCCAGGGGTGGCGGAGGTTGGGAAACTCTTGTGTTGCCGAGGTAGCTAACGGGCGCGGAGGACTACTACACTCGGTGATCTTTGATACACGGAGGTTTAGACATGCGGCGAGTGGTGTTCAATCAGAAAGGTGGCGTGGGCAAGTCCAGTATTGCCTGCAATCTGGCGGCGGTCAGCGCCAGCGAGGGGTATCGCACCTTGCTGGTGGATCTGGATGCCCAGGCCAACTCGACCCAGTACCTCACCGGCCTGACCGGCGATGACATTCCCATGGGCATTGCCGATTTCTTCAAGCAGACCCTGTCTTCCGGGCCCTTCTCGAAAAAGAACCAGGTGGACATCTACGAGACGCCGTTCGACAACCTGCACGTGGTGACCGCCACCGCCGAGTTGGCGGATCTGCAGCCCAAGCTTGAGGCCAAGCACAAGATCAACAAGCTGCGTAAGTTGCTGGACGAACTGGCCGAGGACTATGACCGGATCTATCTCGACACCCCGCCGGCCCTGAATTTCTATGCGGTTTCGGCGTTGATCGCCGCTGATCGGGTATTGATTCCTTTCGACTGCGACAGCTTCTCCCGTCAGGCGCTGTACGGCCTGCTGGCGGAGATCGAAGAGTTGAAGGAAGACCACAACGAGGACCTGCAAGTCGAGGGGATCGTGGTCAATCAGTTCCAGGCTCGGGCGAGCCTGCCGCAACAGATGCTCGACGAACTGATCAGCGAGGGGCTGCCGGTGCTGCCGGTGTACCTGGCCAGCTCGGTGCGCATGCGTGAATCCCACCAGGCCAGCCTGCCGCTGATCTATCTCGATCCGCGACACAAGCTGACACAGCAATTCGTTGACCTGCACAACCTGCTGGAAAACGCCTGAACTCAGCGCCGCGGTGGCAGGAGTGCAAGTCTCCTGTCAGGGCGTGTTCAGATGCCCTGGCTGCGCAACCAGCCCAAGAGTTGCGGCAAGGGCAGGGCGCCGCTCTGGCGGGCCACTTCCCGGCCGTTCTTGAACAGGATCAGGCTGGGAATCGAGCGAATGCCCAATTGCCCCGAGAGCTGCGGGTTGGCTTCACTGTCCAGCTTGGCCAGCCGGCACTTGCCACTCAGTTGCGCGGCGGCCTGCTGGAAGATTGGCGCAAAGGATTTGCACGGTCCGCACCAGTCTGCCCACACATCCACCAGTAACGGCAGGTCGCCCTTGATCTGGCTGGCGTAGTCGCCTTGTTGCAAGTCAAAGGGTTTGCTCAGCAACACCTCGGCCTTGCAGCGCCCGCACTTGGGCTGATCGCCCAGGCGCTCGGCGGGAATGCGGTTGAGGCCGTTGCAGTGAGGGCAGGGGATCAGCAGTGGCTCGGACATGGTTGGGCTCCGCAAACAGGGTAGAGCGCCTTAAATGGCGGCGCCCGGGGTGAATATCAAGTCGGCGCCGCCATGGCTTCACGTGCTGGGCGGGGCCAGTTCGACGCTGACCAGACGGTCCATGGAGCGGCCGATGTAAAAGGTAAAGGGCCGGCCCAGGTCCATGGCCATGCCCTCGCACTTGCCCATGAAGCCTATGTGTTGCAACGGAGAAATCTCTCCATCCTCGTGGTACTGCAAGCCCAGGGAACCGACACTGAAGCCGACGCGGTCGGCGCGGCGATCCTCGCGCGTGCCCCAGGAGGTCTTGATCGCAGACAGTTGGATGCGGTTGTCGAACAGCATCTGGTTGAGCGTGGGGTTGGCGAACCTGATGTTGCCGAACAAGAACTGCGCCGGTTCGCGCTTGTTGTCTTTCCACTCCAGATACACGTTGTAATCCCCTGTTCCGCTCCCGGCCTTGCTGCCCATCTGGCTGAACGGCATGCCCGGTGCCTGGAGAGTGGCCTGGTATTGGCAAAACGCCTCGTTGGGCGTGCCGGTGGCCGACAGCTTGCCGCTGATCAATTCCTCCATCGAGTAATGAAACAGCACATCGGCGTATTTCACCGGCTCCAGCGCCAGCGAGATACGTCGCGGCAAGGCCATGGCTCTTTTGCGGTACTCGGGGTTGGTGTATTTCCCGGTTTCCGGGGCGATCTCCAGAACGGCTTCGAAGGTGCCGGCTGCGCGCGCCTCGACAATCTCGCTGAACAGCTCCCGCAGGCGTTGGCGCTGGGTTTCGGGCACGGCGCTGTCCAGGCTGATATGCAGGGTCTTGTCGTCCTTGCGGTCCATCTCCAGGCCGATGTGGTCAGGCTCGATGCCGATCCCGGCGGCCATCTGAGTGATGGTCTCGGCGAAGTACGGCACGATCTGGGCCTGCTTGGGGTTACCCACGGTGTCCTGGAAGTGCAGGGTGAGGTAGGTCTGCTTGCAGCCGGTCAGCAGCATCAGCAGCAGGGCTGCGGTGTAGAGGCGTCGGTTCAATGGAGGTCCTTGTTGCGCCATGGCGCTTAGCGGTAGTCGACGCGGGTCAAGCGATCCAGGGTCCGGCCTATTTGAAAGGTGAATGGCCGACCCAGGGTCTGCATCTTTTGCTCGCACAGCGCTTGCAGCTCGTCCTTTCGGGTGTCGAAGGGCAGGGCTGAGGTCAGGGTCTGGACACCGATGGAGCCGATGACGATGGCGAATTCGTCAAGGGGCACCGGCGCGGGCTGAGTGCTTTTCGAGCTGGAAGGCCAGGCCTGGATGGTTTTCTGCTGCATGTGCCGGTTCAGGTCCGGGTCATCGAAATGCACCTTGAGCGGTACCTTGGCAATGCTGCCGCTGCGGGTCAGCAAGGAGATCAGGCCGCGCTCGCTGTTGTCCTGTTCAAGGGCTTCGTAGCCGATCAATTTCAAGCGCGTGGGCATTGTCAGGTGCGCGGTGATCTTGCAACTGACCGGGCCTTCGATTTCGCTCCGGTTGACGATGGCACGCAGGCTGTCGTCGTAGCTGCGGTCCAGCAGCATCTCGAACGCCGGGTCGAACTTGAGGGTGGCGTCGATGCTGTCTGGCAGGCCGCTGGGGCCGGACGGATTGACGCTGGCCCGAGCGTTGTCCAGTTCCAGGTGCAGGTTCATCGAACTGGCCTTGCGTGCGTCGGTAACCTGCTCGAAGACGGCCTTGAGGCGGCCCCGTTGTTCCGGGCTCAGGGAGTAGTCCACCAGGCGCAGGTGGATCACTTTGTCATCCTCCTTGTCGCGCTCCAGGGCGATGGCATCCGGGTCCAGGCCCTGGGCGCTGAGCGCCGTGTAAATACTCTGCTTGTACGCCTCGTGCACCAACTGGTCGGAGAATTGCGGGCCGGCCTTGGGATCGGAACGCACCGAATCCTGGAAGTGCAGGGTGGCGAAGTCTTCCTTGCACCCGGTCAGCCAGAGCAGCAGGGGTAACAGCAGCAGGTAGCGAGTTTTCATGGTGGACTCTTGCAGGGCATCGACGGGGGTAGTGGCATGGGCGAGCGGTGAAAGTGGCAGCCAGGCCTTCAGTGTGTCACTGGGCCAGGCGATGCCCGTTGAGGGCGATGACCACGGCGAACTTCTTGGCGATCACCACTTCGGCCTGGTTCTTGGTGGTCAGGAAGTTTTCCATCGGGTAGGGGAATTCCACGGGGATGCCGCCGATCGACATGTGCTTCAGCGTCTGGGACTGCAGCTCGATGCTGTCGCTCCCGGCGCCGCCGCCAATCAGGTAGACGTTGTCGCTGACCGGCTGGTAAGACATGCCGCCGCGGCCCTGGATTCGCTGCAGGCTGGCGGTCTGTTTGGCCAGTTCGTCCAGTTCGACCTGGGTGATGGTGCGGTGCGGTTTGCCGTGCAGGCGCAGGTCCTGCAGGTTCATGCGGTACTTGGCGCGGCGGCTCAGGTAGATGATCGCCGACACCAGGCCAATGACGGTGAAGACTCCGGCGACCAGGGTGAAGAACAGGTTCATGCGCATCCTTGCAGGTACTGGAAATCAGGGTTGCGCATTATCCGTATCCGCTGTCGACGGGTCCATGCGCAATCTTGTGTTTGGCGCTTTTGTGCACGACGGCTGAGGCGTTGATCGAAGCTCATGAGTCCGTCGCAATCGCTCACACACTGCTCTGCAAGCCCGTTCGTTGGCTGTCTAGGCTTGAAGCACGTGAGCACCGCTGGTGCTGGCCGCGGATATAGCATCTTGAGATATCTAATGCTCGCATCTAACGTTAATAGCATTATGCGATAGGGACATTGCATGCACATCATCACCGCAAAACGTATCCGGCAGGCCAAGGAGCAATGGCCGCAAGTCGCGCGGGCGCTGGATACCTGGTACCGCAAGGCCAAAGGCGCCAGGCCGGCTGATTTCGCCGACATGAAGGCCTTGTTCCCGGCGCTAGACAAGGTCGGGCGCTTTCATGTTTTCGACATTGGCGGCAACAAACTGAGGCTGATCGCAATCGTGCGCTATGGGGGGCAGCGCCTCTATATCAGGCATGTGCTGGATCACGGCGAATACGACAAGGGGCTGTGGAAGGAGGAATCACAATGAGTCTTCAGGTTAAGCAAGCGGCGGAGCACTGGCAGTTCGTTGCGCCCATATTGCGCAAGCCCAAGAGCGAGGCCGATTACGACGCGCTGGCCCTGGCACTCGATGAGCTATTGGACATCATGGGCGAAGACGAATCGCACCCACTGGCTTCGCTGGTGGACATCATTGGTGACTGGATCGAGGCCTACGACGAAGAGCACCATCCGATGCCGGCGGTCAGCGCAGTGGAGGTTCTACGTTCGTTGATGCGTGAACATGGCCTGACTCAAAGCGACCTGCCCGGGGTGGGCGCGCAGTCGGTGGTGTCGGAAGTGCTCAGCGGCAAGCGCCAGCTCAACCTGCGGCAGATCCGCTGGCTGGCCGAGCGCTTCAAGGTGTCGATGGAGACCTTCGCCTGAGTCAGGACGAGCAGCTGATTTCCAGGTGCTTGCCCCACTCTGGCGGACGTTCGGCATAGCCTTGCATGCCCTCTTGCTCCTCAAAAGGCCGGCTCAGCACCTGATGCAGGCGACGCACTTCTGAGTAATCGCCTGACTCGGCGGCGTCGATGGCCTTCTGCGCCAGATAGTTGCGCAGGATGTACAGCGGGTTGACCGCGTGCATGCGCTCCCGGCGCAGGTCCTGGCCCTGGAGCGGATCGCGGGCGACCCGTTGCCGATATTGCTCGGCCCAGGCATCGAAGCCGTTGCGGTCGACGAAATCGTCCCGCAGCCGGGCCAGCGCCTGGTCCGGCGCTTGCTCCCCCAGGCGGCGGAAGAACAGGCTGTAGTCGACGCCGCTGTTCTGCATCAGTTGCAGCAGGCGTTCCACCAGCTTCTGGTCGTCGTCCTCGGCCTGGGTGAAGCCCAGGCGCCGACGCATCAGGTCCAGGTAATGGGCTTGGTACAACGGCAGGAACAGGCCCAGGGCTTCACGCAGCGCCTCGACGCTGATGAATGGCGTCAGGGCCTGGGCCAGGGCGCTGAGGTTCCACTGGCCGATGGGCACCTGGTTGCTGAAGGAGTAGCGGCCCTGGTCATCGGAGTGGTTGCAGATGAAGTGGGCGTCGAAATCATCGAGAAAGGCGAACGGGCCGAAGTCGAAGGTGATGCCCAGGATCGACATGTTGTCGGTGTTCATCACCCCATGGCAGAAACCGTAGGCCTGCCATTTGGCGATCAGTTCGGCGTTGCGTTCGACGATCTCGCGGAACATCGCCAGATAGGGTTCAGGCTGCTCCAGGCACTCGGGAAAATGCAGGGCCAGCACATGCTCCCCCAGCTGTTTATGCAGCTCGGGTTTCTTCGTGTAGTAGAAATATTCGAAATGCCCGAAGCGGATATGGCTCTGCGCCAGGCGCAGGACCATCGCCCCGCGTTCCTGTTTCTCGCGCCATACCGGGGTGTCCGAGCCGATCACGCACAGGGCGCGGCTGCTGGGGATGCCCAGGGCATGCAGGGCCTCGGAGGCGAGGAATTCACGGATCGACGAGCGCAATACGGCACGACCATCGCCCATGCGCGAATACGGCGTTTGCCCGGCGCCCTTCAGGTGCAGGTCCCAGTGTTCTCCCGCCTGGTTGTAGACCTCGCCCAGCAACAGCCCGCGACCGTCCCCCAGTTGCGGGTTGTAGGAACCGAACTGATGCCCGGAATAGACCATTGCCCGGGGTTCGGCCTCGGCCCACAGCTTGTGCCCGCCGAACAGTTCGGCGAACACCGGGCTTTCGGCCACGGCCGGGTCCAGGTCCAGCAGCGCCATGGCCGCCGGGCTGGCGGCCACCAGCCTGGGGTTGTCGAGGGGTTCGGGCAGTACGTGGGTCGAGAAGGCGTCGCCCAGGCGGGCGAAGCGGTTGTCGAAGGTCAGTTCGTCGAGGGCTTTCAACGGCCATCTCCCAGCAGAATGTCCGAGCATTCTGCTAGGGATAGGGGCCTTAGTCGAGTTTGCTCGGCGGTGGTTCCTGCAGCGGCTTGCCCCCGGGCATCGGGACGATGGTCTTGGCCTCCGGCTCGATGGGCACCATCTTGTATTCCTGGCCGTGGAGGTTTTTCAGGTAGACCTCCATCTGCCGGAACGAGATGTTGATGTGCTGCTTCTTGAACTCGCGGTTGATGAAGCGGTTGACCTCGTCCACCACCGGGTTGCGGTCCCCCAGCTCGCGCACGTGCATGCGCAGTTCGTGGTCCAGGGTGCTTTCGCCGAAGTTGAGGAAGTACACCTGAGGCTCCGGTTCCTTGAGTACCCGCGGGTTGTCTCGGGCGGCCTTGAGCAGCAGCTCCTTGACCAGGTCCAGGTCCGAGCCGTAGTCGACGCCGAGCTTGAGGGTCACCCGGGTCACGGTGTCGGTCAGCGACCAGTTGATCAGTTGCCCGGTGATGAAGGTCTGGTTGGGGACGATGATGTCCTTGCGGTCGAAGTCGGTGATGGTGGTGGCACGGATGCGGATCTTGCTCACCGTGCCCGACAGGTTACCGATGGTAATGGTGTCGCCGATGCGCACCGGCCGCTCGAACAGGATGATGATGCCGGAGATGAAGTTGGCGAAGATCGCCTGCATGCCGAAACCCAAACCCACCGACAAGGCCGCCACCAGCCACTGCAGCTTGTCCCAACTGACGCCGAGGGTGGCCAGGGTCGAGACGAAACCTATTCCGGCAATGGCGTAGGACAGCAGGGTGGTGGTGGCGTAGGCGCTGCCCTGGGCCAGATTCAGCTTGGACAGCACCAGCACTTCCAAGAGGCCTGGCAGGTTGCGCGCCAGGGCTAAGGTGATGCCGACAATGATCAGCGCACCGATCACGTCGCCGATGCTGATGGGCACCATGCTCATGTTGGCGCCGGTGCCGCTGGTGTATTCGTAGAGGGTGATGTTGTCCAGGTAGGAGAACACCGTGATCAGGTCCGACCAGACCCAGTACAGCGCGGCGATGAAGCCGCCCAGCAGGGCCAGGCGGATCAGGCGCAGGGACTGTTCGTTGACCTTCTCGATGTCCATGGTCGGCTCTTCGACCACCGCGTCGCCGCTTTCCCCGGCTTCCTTGGCCGCCTGGCGTTTGCTCAGGGCCCGCTGGTAGGCCAGGCGCCGTGCTGCAACGCCGAGTCCGCGGACGAAGGTAGCCTCGATCACCAGCCAGAACATCAGCAGGTACAGGGTGTTGATCAGGCGGTCGCTGAGCTTCAGCGCGGTGTAGTAGTAGCCGAAGCACACCGCGATGAACAAAGCGATTGGCAGCAGGGTGAATAGCAGGCCCAACGCCTTGCGGAACAGCGAGGCATTCTCGTGGGCCGGGCTGCTCAGCAACAGGCGGCTCAGCAGCCAGGCCATCAGCCCGTAGCAGGTCAGTACCACGGCGATGCCGAGCACGTCATCGGCCAGGGCCGCGGGCTGGTGCTCGGCCACCGCCACCACGGCCACCAGCGCCAGGACCACCAGCCCCAGGCGCCGGACCCAGCCCTGGAGGAATTCCACCTGGGGTTTCTCCCAGCGGAAATGCAGTTCGGCCACGCCGCCGGGGGCGAGTATCCGATAGGCGGTGTAGAACACCAGCCAGGCCTGGGCGATCTGCAGCAGCGCCGCACCGAGGTTGGCGTTCTGCCCCCGGGCATCGATCTGCAGGGCATAGCCGCACAGTGCCAGGGCCAGGGTGACCGGCATCGCCAGAAGAATGTTCACCAGGATCGCCAGGGGCGTGTGCCACTGGCTGTCGCGTTTGAAGTGGCCGATATCCTTGTGCACCTTGTTCAGGCGCGCATAGAGGTTCTTGCGCCGCCACAGCAGGGCGCCGATCAGCAGCGCCAGGGGCAGGAACAGCAGCGGCCGCTGCGCCAGACCGTCGGTCAGCTCACTGAGGCTGGAGGCCCAGGGCAGGGTGGTGATCTGTTTCTCCAGGCGCTGAGGGACGTCCTGTAGCCACTCGGCGTCCAGAGGCTTGTTGCTGGGAATCCAGAACATCTGCTCGTCGAGGGTCGCCCGCAGGCTCTGGGACGTGCTCAACAGTTGTTTCTGGTTCAGTTGCAGGGTGATGGATTCATTGAGCAGGGCGCTGAGCTCGCGGTTCAGGCGCTCCAGCAGATCGACGCGGGTCATGGCCAGCTCGATCAGGGTCCGGCGCAGTTGCGGCGTGACCTGCTCTGGCGGCTGGCTCTTGAGCAGGTTGTCGACGTAGGTGCTGGGGCTGCCCAGCAATTCGCGCTGCTGGTTGACCTCGAATTGATAAAGGCGGATGTCGGCGATTTCGTCCGCCAGGTCGCGATCCAGCTTCAGGCGTGGCAAGGCCTGTTTCTGCTTGTAGAGAATCTTCGACAGCAGCAGGCTGCCCTTGAGCACGTTGATCTGCTCGTCCAGGGCCGCGTCGCTTTGGGTCACGCTGTCCAGTTGCTGTCGGGTCTGCAGGTTCTGCTGGGTCAGTTCGTTGAGGCGGTCGGTGCTCTTGAGCAGGTAGTCGGAGAGCTTGAGGTTGGTGGCGCTTTCGGTGGTCAGCAGGCTGCTGCTGCCGGCCTTCTGCGCCTCGATGGACTGCTGGGTCACGGTTTCCTGGGACTGGGCCAGGCGCTTCTGGTTGATCAGGGTTTGCAGGTCCTGGATTTCCTGCTCCAGGCGCGCGGTCTTTTCCATCAGCAGGTCATGCTGGCTGCTGCCCAGGTCCTGCAACTGGCTGTTGCCCGCCAGTTCCTGGCGGCGCAGGGGAATCAGGGCGTTGATCGCCGCCAGTTCGGCATTCAGCAGATTGCGTTGATCGGCGCCGAGCAGCTTGCCGCCGTCCTTGCCGGACTTGAGTGCGGCGTTGATCTGCAGGATGCGGGTCTGGCTGTTGCTGATTTCCGCCTGGGCCCGTTCGGGACGGGTCTGGGCGGTGATGGTCAGGGTGTTGGCGTCGGCCAGGGCCTTTTGCAGCTCGCCTTGCAAGGTGGTGCGTTCGCTCAGCAGTTGCTCCAGTTGCGACACCGCCAGCGAGCCATAGCGCTGGGCCACCGGTGCGACTTTACTGGCCTTCAGGCGTGCCAGCTCGCGCTGGTTTTCCGTGGTCTGGCGCGGCGCGTTGCTCAATTGCTGGCGCAGGTCGTTGAGGCGCCGCTCGTAGTCCTGCTTGTTGTTCAGGTGATTCAGGGTGTTTTGCAGCAGGGTCTGCAGGGCCTTTTGATCGGCTTCCGGCAGTTTGCGTTCGGCGATCTTGTCCAGGCTTTGCTGGACCGACTCGGCACTGGGCGGATCGCCGCCCTGTGCGGCGCCGACAGAGAGACTCAGACCCAGCAGGGCAACAGCGAAAAATTTACGCAAGTTAGGCATAGAAGTCGGTCAAGCAAATAGGAATGGGGGGGACGCGTCGCGACCAGGCCTGACGCGCTCCGCAGTTTAGAGGAAGAGGCCGGGGCCGGGGCGACTTCCTTCGGGGAATCTGACGCCCACTTTGCCGATCTTGTTCCCGTCCATCACCGCCACGGTCCAGATGGTGTTGTTCCACTCCACCTGGTCGCCGACCACCGGTGCACCGCCGACCTTCTGGGCGATGAACGCGCCCAGGGGCATGTCCGCGTCCTGGCCGTCGAGCTTGAGCCCGTAGAGCGCCGACACCGCACCCAGCTGGGCGTCGCCTTCAAGAACGAAGTCGCCGAAGAAGCGCAGGTCCAGCCCGCGCTCCGGAGCCTGGCTGAAGAGTTTGCCCAGGGCTGGAAGGTTGTGTTCATGGCCGATCACGCACAGCAGGTCATCGGCCTCAAGCACGGTACTACCCGACGGATGGAGCAGTTGCTGGCCGCGAAACAGGGCCGCGATCCGTGTGCCTTCGGGCATTTTCAGCTCCCGCAGGGCGGCGCCGATGCACCATTTTTCCGCCCCCAGGCGGTAGACGAACAGTTCCCACTCGCTGGTGACGTGAACCTCCAGGGCCGCCCGGGAAATCGGTGCCGGCTCCGGCGGCACCGTGACCTTGAGCCACTTGGCCACCCACGGCAGGCTGGTGCCCTGGACCAGCAGCGAGATCAGCACGATAAAGAACGCCAGGTTGAAGTACAGCTGGGCGTTGGGCAGCCCGGCCATCAACGGGAACACCGCGAGAATGATCGGCACCGCGCCGCGCAGGCCGACCCAGGAGATAAACGCCTTTTCCCGGCCGTGGAAGGCCTTGAACGGCGCCAGGCCCACCAGCACCGACAGCGGCCGGGCGAACAGGATCATCCACAGCGCCAGGCCCAGGGCCGGCAGGGCGATGGGCAGCAGGTCGTGGGGGGTGACCAGCAGCCCGAGCACCAGGAACATGCCGATCTGGGCCAGCCAGGCCATGCCGTCGAGCATGTGCAGGATGCCGTGGCGGCTGCGCACCGGGCGGTTGCCGATCACCAGGCCGCACAGGTACACGGCGAGGAAACCGCTACCGTGCAGGGCGTTGGTCAGGGCGAACACCACCAGACCGCCGGCCACCACCAGGATCGGGTACAGGCCGTTGGCCAGATGAATGCGATTGACCAGTTGCAGCATCAGCCAGCCGCCCCCCAGGCCGATTAACGCGCCGATACCGAATTCGCGGATCAGGTCCCCCAGCAGGCTCCAGTGCAAGCCGGTGTGGCCCTTGGCGAGCATGTCGATCAGGGTCACGGTGAGAAACACCGCCATCGGGTCGTTACTGCCGGACTCAATCTCCAGGGTGGCGGTGACCCGCTCGTTGAGGCCCTTGCCCCCCAGCAGGGAGAACACCGCCGCGGCGTCGGTGGAGCCGACGATGGCACCGATCAGCAGCCCCTGGATCAGGTTCAGGTCGAACAGCCAGGCGGCAGCCATGCCGGTCAGCCCAGTGGTGATCAACACCCCCACCGTGGCCAGGGACAGCGCCGGCCACAGGGCCACGCGGAAACTCGCGACCCGGGTGCGCAGGCCGCCGTCCAGCAGGATCACGGCCAGGGCCAGGTTGCCCACCAGGTAGGCGGTCGGGTAGTTGTTGAAGATGATGCCGCCGCCGTCGACTCCGGCGCTCATGCCCACGGCGAGGATGATCACCAGGATCGGGATGCCGAGACGGGATGAAAGTGAGCTCACCAGAATGCTCGCACCTACCAGCAACGCGCCGATCAAGAACAGGCTGTTGATGGTCGTCGCATTCAAAGGCAGTACTCCAGAGCGAAAAAGGCGGGCGCAAACTGACCATGCAGTCTGCGTGCCAGCGATTCTAACCTGTTGAAATGCGCCACTGTCAAAAAGCTTTTGATGACAGTGGCGGATTTTTTTGCTGTGAATTCCGGCGCCGATTTACCGGCGTGTTGCGGGGCTGGCGAGCGGCTTCAGAGGCTGAAGCGCGCGACCATGCTGTTGAGGTCCACGGCCAGTCGCGACAGCTCGTTGCTGGCTGCACTGGTCTGGTTGGCGCCGGTGGCCGACTGCACCGACAAGTCGCGGATGTTCACCAGGTTGCGGTCCACTTCCCGGGCCACTTGGGCCTGTTCTTCGGCGGCGCTGGCGATCACCAGGTTGCGTTCGTTGATCTCGATGATCGCGCTGTTGATGGTGTCCAGCGACAGGCCGGCGCCGCGGGCGATGTTCAGGGTCGACTCGGCGCGCTCGGTGCTGTTGCGCATGGAGTCCACCGCGTGCTCGGTGCCGCTCTGGATGCTGCCGATCATGCGTTCGATTTCGCTGGTGGACTGCTGGGTACGGTGCGCCAGGGCCCGCACTTCGTCGGCGACCACGGCAAAGCCACGACCGGCCTCGCCAGCACGGGCGGCTTCGATGGCGGCGTTGAGGGCCAGCAGGTTGGTCTGGTCGGCCAGGCCGCGAATCACGTCCAGTACCTTGCCGATGTCCCGCGACTCGTTGGCCAGGTCGCCGATCAGGCTGGCGGTGCCTTGCACGTCGGAACTCATGCGCTCGATGGCGGACACGGTTTCCTGCACCAGATCGCGACCGTCGCCGGCGGAGGCGGTGGCGTTCTTCGAGGCTTCCGAGGTGCTCACGGCGTTGCGTGCCACTTCTTCCACGGCGCTGGTCATTTCATTGACTGCGGTGGCGGCTTGCTCGATTTCGTTGTTCTGCTGAGTCAGGCCACGGGCACTTTCCTCGGTGACGCAATTGAGCTCTTCGGCTGCCGACGCCAGTTGGGTGGCGGAGCCGGAAATGCGCTGCAGGGTGTCCCGCAGTTTTTCCTGCATCTTGGCCATGGCGCGCAGCAGGCGTCCGGCTTCGTCATTGCCGTCGACCTGGATCGGCCGGGTCAGGTTGCCTTCGGCGATTTCTTCGGCGGCGCTCAGGGCGTTGGCGATCGGTACGGTGATGCTGCGGGTCAGCAGCCAGGCGAACAGCAGGGTCAGGCCGGTGGCCAGCACCAGCAGGGCCACCACCAGGTTGAAGGCCGAGGAGTACTGTTCGGCGGCCTGCTGGTTGGTGTCGAGGGTCTGCTGGGTGTTGATCTCCATCAGGCGGTTGAGCACGGTGTTCATGGCTTCCGAGTTGTTCAGCAGGTCGGTGTTGAGCAGGTTGCGCAGCTCTTCCACCTGATTGCCGCGGGACAGGGACCTCATCCGCTCTTCGATCTGCCGGTACTGTGTCAGCAACTGGACGTACTGCTCGTAGGCAGTCTTTTCCTCGGGGCTGCTGATGAACTTCTCGTAGGTGACCTGGGCGGCGCGGATCTGCTGGTTGCGCATGTCCAGCAGTTCGATGGTCTTTTGCTGGACATCGGGTTCACGGTTGACCAGCAAGCGATAGGACAGCACCCGCAGACGCAGGGTCAGCTGGGTGAACTCGTCGAGGCTCTTGATGCTCGGCACGCTGCTCAGGGTGATGTCCTCGGCGGCGCCGCGGATCTTGCTCATCTGGTTCAGGGCGAACACCCCCAGGATCAGCATCAAGCCGCCGATCATGGCAAAGCCGAGGAAGGCCCGCGGAGCGATATTCATATTGCGTAGGGACATGGTGAGTACCAAAAAGGGCGCATCCGTGCGGGGGCTTGAGACTGATCTACCGTGACTTATCGGTCGTACGACTAAAGTCTTGAGTCGCGCCGTGGATTTAGCCTTTTGGCTACGCACCGGGCCGGGAGTGTCAACGGCCGACTGCATCGGCCCCAGGCCCGTAATAGAGCCCTGGAGCCGGGAGAAGGGGGGTTTACAGCTGGAAGCGGGTCACCAGATTGTTCAGGTCAGCGGCCAGGATCGACAGTTCACTGCTGGCGGAGCGGGTCTGGTTGGCACCAGTGGTGGACTGCACCGACAGGTCGCGGATGTTCACCAGATTGCGATCCACTTCCCGAGCCACCTGGGCCTGTTCTTCGGCGGCGCTGGCAATGACCAGGTTGCGCTCGTTGATTTCCTTGATGGCGCTGTTGATGGTGTCCAGGGACTGGCCGGCGCTGCGGGCGATGTTCAGGGTCGAGTCGGCGCGTTCGGTGCTGTTGCGCATCGACTCCACCGCCTGCTCGGTGCCGCTCTGGATGCTGCCGATCATGCGTTCGATTTCACTGGTGGACTGTTGGGTGCGGTGCGCCAGGGCGCGGACTTCGTCGGCAACCACGGCAAAGCCGCGGCCGGCCTCGCCGGCACGGGCGGCTTCGATGGCGGCGTTGAGGGCCAGCAGGTTGGTCTGGTCGGCCAGGCCGCGAATCACGTCCAGTACCTTGCCGATGTCCCGGGACTCGTTGGCCAGCTCGCCGATCAGGCTGGCAGTGTCTTGCACGTCACCGGTCATGCGTTCGATGGCCGAGACGGTGTCCTGCACCTTGTCCCGTCCGTCCCCGGCGGATTGGGTGGCGTTTTGCGAAGCTTCGGAAGTGCTCACTGCATTGCGCGCGACTTCTTCCACGGCGCTGGTCATTTCATTGACCGCGGTAGCCGCCTGCTCGATTTCATTGTCCTGTCGAGTCAGGCCACGAGCACTTTCGTCGGTGACGCTGTTGAGCTCCTCGGCGGCCGAGGCCAGTTGGCCGGCGGAACCGGAAATGCGCTGCAGGGTGTCCCGCAGTTTTTCCTGCATGGTCAACATGGCCTGCAGCAGGCGGCCGGCTTCGTCGCGGCCATCCACGGTGATCGGCTGGGTCAGGTTGCCTTCGGCGATCGCTTCGGCCGCATGCAGGGCGTTGTCGATCGGCAGGGTAATGCTGCGAATCAGCCGCCAGGCAAACACCAGGGTCAGGGCGGTGGCCATGACCAGCAGCGTCACCACCAGGTTGAAGGCGGTGGCGTATTGCTCGGCCGCGTCTTGATCGGCGGCGCTGGAGTACTGGGTGTTGATGTCCACCAGTTGATTGAGAAGGGCGTTGATCTTTTCGGCGCTGGCCATCAGCTCGGTGTTCAGCAGCTGCTGCATGCTTTCGAGCTGGTTGTTGTGCGACAGCTCGATCAACTGGCCTTCCAGTTGGCGGTGGTGGGTCAGCAGTTCCATGTACTGATCGTAAGCGGCGTGCTCTTCCGGGCTGCTGATGAGCTCCTGGTAGCGGGCCCGGGTTTCATCGATTTTCTGGTTGCGCTGGCTGATGGAGTCCAGGGTCTTTTGCTGTTCCTCGGGGTCGCGGTTGAGCAGTAGCCGGTAGGCCTGGACCCGCAGGCGCAGGCTCAGTTGGGTGAAGTCGTCGACGCTCTTGATGCTGGGAATGGTGTCCTGGGTGATGCGTTCGGTCGCTGCGCGGATCTTGCTCATTTGACTCAGAGCGAAGATCCCGAGAAACAGCATCAAACAACCGATCACGGCAAAGCCGAGGAATGCTCTCGGAGCGATATTCAGGGTGCGCAGGGACATTGAACCTACCTCGGATGTGCGCGGCTTGCGCGTTTGGGTCAGGGAAGTACCTGTGCTATCGCGTTGAAAAAACGCTTCTTGAATCGCCAGGAGCGCTTTCAGAAAAGTCTGACCACCTGTTGGGATAATTCGTAAAACTCCGAAGCATCCGACCGAACGTCAGGAACCCGAGGCGCGAATGACAGTCTCTAACAGCTCTCGCGTGAGGGTCATCGCCAGTAAAATCAAGGCCTTGCGCCTGGATATCCCTGGTATCCAAGGTGACTTTTCTTTATCGTACGCGCCCTTTGCAAACAGCCCGGAAGATCAAAATGTTGGAAGCATCCCTCAGCCAATTGGAACAGTTGGTCAGTGACCTGGTGGTACAGAACCAGGAGCTGCTCGGCACGAACGAAACCCTCAAGGAGCAACTGGCCCAGGCCAAGGATGAAAACGAAAGCCTGCAGTTGAGCCTCATGGAGCAGGAAGAAAAACAGGGCGCTACCGCCGCCCGCATCCAGGCTCTGGTTGAGCGCGTCAGTGCGAGCCCGGCCAACCCATGAGACATCACATCGATGGGGTGAAGGTGGTCTCGATCCTGGGCGAGGATTACTCGATCAAGGCGCCGGCCGGTGAGGAACAGACCCTCATGGACGCCGCGCTGATGCTCAAGGCGGCCCTGGCCGACACCAAGAAAAAATACCCGACGCTGATTGGCGAGCGCCTGCTGGTGCTGGCAGCGATGAACCTGTGTTCGCAGCAGATCGAAATGAAAAAGCAGCACGCCCAGGCGCTTGAGCGTTATCAGGAGCAGGTGAGCGCCACCGTCGAGGTGATCGCCAAGACCATTCAACAGAATTGATGGAAGTGCACACAGCTGGCGGGTAATGGGTTGGACAAGCAGAGACATTGTTTGTATACAACTTCCCGCGGCTGGCGCGGTATCTCAGCCTCTTATAACCATAAGAAAGAGGTGTTCCATGCAATTCTGGCGACGCAGTATTCAATGGCAACTGATCCTCAGCATGGGTTCGGCCCTGCTGGTCAGTCTGCTGGTGGTCGTAGCGATCTACACGGTGCTGATCAATCACCTGACCCAGAGCTACCTGGTGGACAGGGCGCTGCCTTCGAGCATCGAAGCCATGCGCAACGATATCGAACGCATTCTGACCCAGCCTCTGACCGCCGCCCGTGACCTGGCCGGCAACGGCATGCTGCGCGACTGGCTGGCGGCAGGCGAAGACCCGGTCCGGGCGCAGAGCTTCATCAGCTACCTGGAAGACATCCGCGCCGAGAACCAGGCCTTCACCACCATGATGGCCAGCCCGCTCAGCCATCACTATTACAACCAGAAAGGCCTGGACCGGACCCTGAGTCGGGATAATCCGAAGGATGTCTGGTTCTATCGCTTTATCGACAGCGGCAAGCCGCGGGTGCTGAACATCGATGTCGATGTTGCCAGTGGCGAGCTGGCGCTGTTCATCAACTACCGGGTCGAGAAAGACGGTGAGCTGGTGGGGGTCACCGGCCTGGGCTTGCGCATGACCGAGCTGTCGCAGCTGATTCACGACTACAGCTTTGGCGAGCGTGGCCGGGTGTTTCTGGTGCGCAACGATGGTTTGATCCAGGTGCATCCGGACGCTGAATTCAGTGGCAAGCGACAGTTGTCCGAGCAGATCGGCGCGACCGCCGCCGAGGCGCTGATGGGGCACGAGGGACTGACCAGCAGTCATTTCGAGCGTGACGGCGAAGACTACCTGGCCCTGAGCCTGCCACTGCGCGGCTTTGGCTGGAGCCTGGTGGCCGAGGTGCCGCAGGCGCAGATTTACGCCGAGGCGCACCGGGCGATCTGGCTCACTAGTCTGATCGGCCTGGGCATCGCCGGCGTCTGCCTATTGCTGGTTGTACTGCTGGCCCGTGGCCTGGTACGCCCGGTGCGACAGGTGACCGAAGGGCTGGTGGCCATCGGCAGCGGCGGTGGCGACCTGACCCTGCGCCTGGATGCCAGCCGTGCCGACGAGCTGGGGGATCTGGCCCGGGGTTTCAACCGTTTTCTCGACAGCCAGCGCGGCATGATCGGTGAGGTGTTGGCCACCACCGAACGCCTGCGTTCCTCGGTGAGCCAGGTGGCGGCGGTGGTGGAGAACACCGCCGAGCGCTCCGGCCGGCAGCAGGAAATGACCGACATGGTGGCCACTGCGGTACATGAGATGGGGCTTACCGTGCAGGACATTGCGCGCAATGCCGGGCAGGCGGCGGATGCTTCCCAGGCGGCCCGGGATGAAGCCCAGCAGGCCCAGGACGTGGTGGGCGGTTCGATTCGGCATATCGAGAGCATGTCCGGTGAAATCGCTCTGGCCGCCGGTGCCGTGGGCGAACTGGCGGAACAGGTGGCCTCCATCGATCAGGTGCTGGCGGTGATCCGCGGGGTTTCCGAACAGACCAACCTGCTGGCCCTCAACGCTGCCATCGAGGCGGCTCGGGCCGGGGAAATGGGCCGTGGCTTTGCGGTGGTGGCCGATGAAGTCCGGACCCTGGCCCAGCGTACCCAGACCTCCACCGATGAGATCCAGCAGATGATCCAGGGCCTCAAGCAGGGGGCGGAGAACGCCGTGTCCTCGATGCATGCGGGGCAATCGGCCACCGGCACCGGGGTTCAGTCCAGCCAGCAGACCGGGGCCTCACTGACGGCGATCACCGGGCAGGTGGAGCGTATCAGCGACATGAATCAGCAGGTCGCCACTGCCACGGAAGAACAGTCGGCGGTGACCGAAGAGATCAACCGCAATGTTCAGGGCATTTCCGAACTGGCCCGGGCCACCGCGGCTGAAGTGCACACCTGTCGTGAGGATTGCCAGACCCTGCAGCGCCTGGCCGAAGACCTGGCGCGCCAGGTGGGCGGTTTCAAGCTGCACTGACCAGCCTGCAGGAGCTGGCTTGCCAGCGAACCTCGGGCCGCGCAGTGCCAGGCCTGACGCTTTCGCCGGCAATCCGGCTCCCACAGGTGTGGAGTGAGCCTTCTGGTAGGCGCTGGCTTGCCAGCGAACAGCGCTGCGGTGTGACAGGCCGCCTCGGCCTCAGAACCAGGCGTCCTGCATCTCCAGGCAGGTGGCGTCCCGTGCTTCCAGCAGGGTCAGTTCATGCTGGCAGCCCGGCACTTCCCAGGTCAGGAAGTAGCGCGCGGCCTGCAGTTTGCCGTGATAGAAATCCCGGTCCCCGGCATGACCTCGCGCCAGTCCTTCCTCGGCCCTGATGGCCTGTTCCAGCCAGCGCCAGCCGATCACCGCGTGGCCGAAAGCCTTCAGATACAGCGCCGAGTTGGCCAGGGTCGCCGTGACCTTGCCGCTGGCCAAGTCGCCCAGCAGACCCAGGGTCACGCTCTGCAGGCGCGTCACCAGTTGCTCCAGAGGCAGGCGCAGGGCATCCAGCGACGCATGGGCGCGGGCCCGCTCGCCCGCCTCGGCGATCAGGCGGATCAGGCGCTTGAGCCCGGCGCCGCCGTTCTGCGCCAGCTTGCGCCCCAGCAGGTCCAGGGACTGGATGCCGTGGGTGCCTTCATGGATCGGATTCAGGCGATTGTCGCGGTAGTACTGCTCCACCGGGTATTCCCGGGTGTAGCCGTGGCCACCGAGGATCTGGATCGCCAGCTCGTTGGCCTTGAGGCAGAACTCCGAAGGCCAGGACTTGACGATGGGCGTCAGCAGGTCCAGCAGTTCATGGGCCTGCTGGCGCTCGGCCTCGCTGGCCAGGGTGGTGGTGTCATCGAACAGCCGCGCCGCATACAGCCCCAGGTCGAAGGCGCCTTCAACGTAGGCCTTCTGGGTCAGCAGCATGCGGCGCACATCGGCGTGCTGGATGATCGCAACCGGTGCAGTGGTCGGGTCCTTGCTGTCCGGCAGGCGACCTTGCGGACGCTCGCGAGCGTATTCCAATGAATACAGATAGCCGGCATAACCCAGCATCACCGCGCCCATGCCGACGCCGATCCGTGCTTCGTTCATCATCTGGAACATGTAGCTCAGGCCGTGATGGGGCTTGCCCACCAGATAGCCCACGCAATTACCGTTATCGCCGAAGTTCAGCGCGGTGGAAGTGGTGCCGCGCCAGCCCATCTTGTGGAACAGCCCGGCCAGCAGCACGTCGTTGCGCGGCCCCAGGCTGCCGTCATCGTTGACCAGGAACTTGGGCACGATAAACAGGGAAATGCCCTTCACCCCGGGCGGCGCGTCCGGCAGCTTGGCCAGGACCATGTGCACGATGTTTTCCGACAGCGGGTGGTCGCCGCCGGAGATGAAGATCTTGTTGCCCTTGAGCCGGTAGCTGCCGTCGGCAGCCGGTTCGGCGCGGGTGCGGATATCCGACAGCGACGAGCCGGCATGGGGCTCGGTCAGGGCCATGGTGCCGAAGAAGCGGCCATCGATCATGGGCTGCAGGAAGCGTTGTTTCTGTTCGTCGGTGCCGAAGCTCTCGATCAGGTTGGCCGCGCCCATGGTCAGGAACGGGTAGGAAGTCGTGGCCGCGTTGGCGGCCTGGAAGTGGGCGAAGCAGGCCTGGGACAACAGGGTCGGCAACTGCATGCCGCCCGCGTCGAAACTGCGCGCGGCGTTGAGAAAGCCGGCTTCGAGGAAGGCGTCCACCGCCGGTTTCACTTCAGGGATCAGCACCGCCTGGCCGTCTTCGTAGCGCGGCTCGTGTTCATCGCCCTTGCGGTTGTGCGGGGCGAAGTACTTCTCGGCGATGTTGCGCGCGGTGCCCAGGGCGGCATCGAAGGTTTCGCGATTGTGCTCGGCAAACCGCTCGCGCTGGGTCAGGCCCTCGGCGTCGAGCACCTCATACAGTTCGAAAGCCAGATTGCGGGAACTGAGCAGCGTCTCGGACATGGCGGCATACCTGTTGGCTAGGGAATGGGCTGAGTCTAGGCGCGTGAATAAAGGCTGAATAGCAAGATTGATCTGGGTGATAAAGATGCCAAACAGGCACAGGACATTGCATCGGGCAAAAAAAAGAGCGCCGCTGAGGGCGCTCTTTTCCATGCTGCTGACTATCGGCTTCAGCCGATGGTCATCAGGCTGGCGTTGCCGCCGGCCGCTGCGGTGTTGACGCTCAGGGCGCGCTCGATCACCAGGCGCTCCAGGGCAATCGCGGTCTCGCCCTGGGACAGGCCCTGGACGCCGACGATGGCTCCGGCACGCTGGGCCACTTGCTGGCAAACGCCGCGCAGTTGGTCAGAGTCGCCGTGATGCAGGACCGCGTCGAATACCACGTCGTCCTTGGTCCAATCCGCCACCCGCTGGATGCGTGCTTGCACGTCCTTGGGCAGACGGGCGAACAGCGCCTTGCTGAGGTCGCTTTCCGGCCAGACTGCCGAACCGCCGACTGCCAGTACGGCCGCCAGTTGGGTCAGCAGGTCGCCCTCGACCTCCGCCAGGCACAGGACGTGCTCGCGGGGCAGGATGGCGTAGCTGTTGCGCTCGCCGGTCGGGCCGTTCAGCTGGCGGGTGATACCGCTTTGCGACTGGCTGGCGAACTGTTTGCACAGGGTCGCCAGTTCCACCAGCTTGCTGCTCTCGGCCCAGGCTTGCAGGGCGTTGAGCGGCTTGCCGAGGGCTTCGCGCAGGCGCAGGTCCGGGGCGTTGGCGGCATCGGCGCGAACGAAGGATTGCTCGATGGCATCCACCGGACGGGTCGACAGCAGGCGGTACAGGTACAGCGGACCGCCGGCTTTCGGGCCAGTGCCCGACAGGCCTTCGCCGCCGAACGGCTGCACGCCGACCACGGCACCGACGATGTTGCGGTTGACGTAGACGTTACCGGCGTTGACGTTGTCCACCACCTTGGCAATGGTTTCGTCGATCCGGGTGTGCACACCCAGGGTCAGGCCGTAGCCGGAAGCATTGATCTGGGCGATCAGTTGGTCGATGTCCTTGCGCTTGTAGCGCACCACGTGCAACACCGGACCGAAGATCTCGCGCTGCAGTTCATCGAAGCTTTCCAGTTCGATCAGGGTCGGCATGACAAAGGTGCCACGCTTGCATTCTTCGCTGTCGGCGATGGCCATCTGGTACACGCTGCGACCTTTGTCGCGCATGGCCTGGATGTGCTTCTCGATGCCGGCCTTGGCTTCGGCGTCGATTACCGGGCCGATGTCCACCGACAGGCGCTCCGGGTTGCCCAGGCGGTTTTCGGCCATGGCGCCCTTGAGCATTTCGATCACGCGGTCGGCGGAATCTTCCTGCAGGCACAGCACGCGCAGGGCCGAGCAACGCTGGCCGGCACTGTCGAAGGCCGAGGACACCACATCGATGACCACTTGTTCGGTCAGGGCCGAGGAGTCGACGATCATGGCGTTCTGGCCACCGGTTTCGGCGATCAGCGGGATTGGCCGACCCTGGTTGTCCAGGCGCCCGGCGATATTGCGTTGCAGCAGGCGCGCGACTTCGGTGGAACCGGTGAACATCACGCCCTTGACGCGCTCGTCACCGACCAGGCGGGCACCAACGCTTTCGCCCTGGCCCGGCAGCAGTTGCAGCACGCCTTCGGGAATCCCGGCTTCGAGCAGCAGGCGCACGGCCTGGGCCGCCACCAGCGGGGTCTGTTCGGCCGGCTTGGCCAGTACCGGGTTGCCGGCGGCGAGGGCGGCGGCGACCTGGCCGCTGAAGATCGCCAGCGGGAAGTTCCACGGGCTGATGCACACCACAGGACCCAGCGGACGGTGGGCGTCGTTGCTGAAGTCATTGCGGGCCTGCACCGCGTAATAACGCAGGAAGTCCACGGCTTCACGCACTTCGGCGATGGCGTTGGCGAAGGTCTTGCCGGCCTCGCGGGCCAACAGGCCCATCAGCGGCTGGATCTCGGCTTCCATCAGGTCGGCGGCGCGTTCCAGGATCGCGGCGCGTTCGGCCGGTGGTGTGGCCTGCCAGATCGGCGCGGCGTTCAGCGCGCACTGGATGGCGTTGTCGACGTCTTCGATCGTGGCTTCCTGGACGTGACCGACCACGTCGCGATGATCCGACGGGTTGAGGACCGGCGCCGGGGTTTCGCTGCTGGCGGCGCAACCGAGCATTGGCGCGGCTTTCCAGTGGTTGTGAGCGCTGGCCAGCAGGGCGCAGGACAACGACGCCAGGCGGTGTTCGTTGGCCATGTCGATGCCGGCGGAGTTGGCGCGCTCGCTGCCATACAGGTCACGCGGCAGCGGAATGCGTGGGTGCGGCAGGCCGAAGCCGCCTTCCAGGGTGGCCATCTGCTCGATCTGCGCCACCGGATCGGCCACCAGCTCTTGAATCGAGATCGACTGGTCGGCAATGCGGTTGACGAAGGAGGTGTTGGCGCCGTTTTCCAGCAGGCGGCGGACCAGGTAGGCCAGCAGGGTTTCGTGGGTGCCGACCGGTGCGTACACGCGGCACGGACGGTTCAGCTTGCCATCGGCGACCTTGCCCACCACTTGCTCGTACAGCGGTTCACCCATGCCGTGCAGGCACTGGAACTCGTACTGGCCGGGGTAATAGTTCTGACCGGCAATGTGGTAGATCGCCGACAGGGTGTGGGCGTTGTGGGTGGCGAACTGCGGGTAGATGACTTCCGGCACCGACAGCAGCTTGCGTGCGCAGGCGATGTAGGAAACGTCGGTGTACACCTTGCGGGTGTAGACCGGATAGCCTTCCAGGCCTTCGACCTGGGCGCGCTTGATCTCGCTGTCCCAGTAGGCGCCTTTCACCAGGCGGATCATCAGGCGGTGACGGCTGCGGCGGGCCAGATCGATGACGTAGTCGATGACGTACGGGCAGCGCTTCTGGTAAGCCTGGATCACGAAGCCGATGCCGTTCCAACCGGTCAACTGCGGCTCGAAGCACAGGCGCTCCAGCAGGTCCAGGGACAGCTCCAGGCGGTCCGCTTCCTCGGCGTCGATGTTCAGGCCGATGTCGTATTGCTTGGCCAGCAGGGTCAGCGACAGCAGGCGCGGGTACAGCTCTTCCATCACGCGTTCGTACTGGGCGCGGCTGTAACGCGGGTGCAGCGCCGAGAGCTTGATGGAGATGCCCGGGCCTTCATAGATGCCGCGACCGTGGGAGGCCTTGCCGATGGAGTGGATGGCCTGCTCGTAGGACGCCAGGTATTTCTGCGCGTCGTGCTCGGTCAGTGCCGCTTCGCCGAGCATGTCGTAGGAGTAGCGGAAGCCCTTGGCTTCGAACTTGCTGGCATTGGCCAGGGCTTCGGCGATGGTTTCGCCGGTGACGAACTGCTCGCCCATCAAACGCATGGCCATGTCCACGCCCTTGCGGATCATCGGCTCGCCGCTCTTGCCGATGATGCGGCTCAGGGAGGAGGTCAGGCCGGCCTCGTTGTGGGTCGACACCAGCTTGCCGGTGAGCAACAGGCCCCAAGTGGCGGCGTTGACGAACAGCGACGGGCTGTTGCCCAGGTGCGGCTGCCAGTTGCCGGTGCTGATCTTGTCGCGGATTAGTGCGTCACGGGTGCCCTTGTCGGGGATGCGCAGCAGGGCCTCGGCCAGGCACATCAGTGCCACGCCTTCCTGGGACGACAGGGAGAACTCCTGCAGCAGGCCCTGGACGATACCGGCACGGCCGCCGGCGCTCTTCTGGTTACGCAGCTTCTCGGCGATCGAGGCGGCCAGCTTGTTGGCGGCTTCGGCGGTGGCGGCCGGCAGACGCGCCTGCTCCAGCAGCATTGGCACCACTTCCGGTTCCGGGCGGCGGTAGGCAGCGGTGATCGAGGCGCGCAGCACCGATTGAGGGAGGATGCTCTCGGCAAATTCGAGGAAGCATTGGTGAGCGTGATCGGTCAGCACGTCGCCGGCGTCGTCGCCGTCCTTGGTGGTGACACTGCTCAGCTCGGTCAGGGTTGCACCACCCTCGAGTTTTTCCAGGTAATTGAAAATCGCCTGCTTGATCAGCCAGTGCGGCGTACGATCGATCGAGGTCGCAGCAGCCTTGAGGCGCTCGCGGGTTGGGTCGTCGAGTTTGACCCCGAGGGTGGTGGTAGCCATATTTTTATCCTCATGTTTGCCACGCACGTGTGGCATCAGCTGGCGGCAAGATTATCCGTGCGCCGAAATAGGTGCAACCGGGTGCAACCCTTTTTTCGCCGGAATAAATAGCAGCTCGTCAGGAAATCAATATTGCCTCCTGGCTCCCGTATTGCCTTGGTGCATTTAATTCTGGCGGGTGGATTTCTTGCTCCAAAAAGGAGCAAAAAAGTTGTCGTCGTCGGTAAATGCGACAAGGTGCAACTTAATTGGATGAAACTGGTTGCACCTTGTTTAATTTGTTGAATAGGATTCGCGCCCAAGGTGCAACCTGTCTTTTGCGACTCGGTTCATCGGCCAATGGCTTTCCTGGGGAAACATTGGTCATAAAACGTGCGCGATAGCCGATCGTCTTCCAAACTGTAAAAGCTGGGTGACGGTACTGCTGACCGCCGCTACATAAAAACAAAGCCAGGGCGTAACTCAAATGAGTGCAAGCAATCCAACCTTGATCACGTTCGTGATCTACATCGCAGCAATGGTGCTGATCGGCTTCATGGCCTATCGCTCCACCAACAACCTTTCCGACTACATTCTTGGCGGCCGCAGCCTGGGCAGCGTGGTGACCGCGCTTTCCGCTGGTGCTTCCGACATGAGTGGCTGGCTGCTGATGGGCCTTCCGGGCGCTATCTACATGTCGGGTCTGTCGGAGAGCTGGATCGCCATCGGACTGATCGTCGGTGCCTACCTGAACTGGCTGTTCGTTGCCGGTCGTCTGCGGGTGCAGACCGAGCACAACGGTGATGCTCTGACCTTGCCGGACTACTTCTCCAGCCGTTTCGAAGATAAAAGCGGCCTGCTGCGCATCATCTCCGCGGTGGTGATCCTGGTGTTCTTCACCATCTACTGTGCTTCCGGCATCGTGGCCGGTGCCCGTCTGTTCGAAAGCACCTTCGGCATGCCTTACGAGACGGCGCTGTGGGCTGGCGCGGCGGCGACCATTGCTTACACCTTTGTCGGTGGCTTCCTGGCGGTGAGCTGGACCGATACCGTGCAGGCCACGCTGATGATCTTCGCGTTGATCCTGACCCCGATCATCGTGCTGTTGGCCACCGGTGGCGTCGATACCACCTTCCTGGCGATCGAAGCGAAGGACCCGACCAGCTTCGACATGCTCAAGAACACCACCTTTATCGGCGTGATCTCGCTGATGGGCTGGGGCCTGGGCTACTTTGGTCAGCCGCACATCCTGGCGCGTTTCATGGCGGCGGATTCGGTGAAGTCGATCGCCAACGCCCGTCGCATCTCCATGACCTGGATGATCCTGTGCCTGGGCGGCACCGTGGCCGTGGGCTTCTTCGGTATCGCCTACTTCTCGGCGCATCCTGAAGTGGCCGGTCCCGTGACCGAGAACCCTGAGCGTGTGTTCATCGAACTGGCCAAGCTGCTGTTCAACCCGTGGGTAGCCGGTGTGTTGCTGTCGGCCATTCTGGCGGCGGTGATGAGTACTCTGAGCTGCCAGTTGCTGGTGTGCTCCAGTGCCCTGACCGAAGACTTCTATAAAGCCTTCCTGCGCAAGCACGCCTCCCAAGTTGAGCTGGTATGGGTCGGTCGCGCCATGGTGCTGGTGGTGGCGCTGGTCGCCATCGCCATGGCCGCCAACCCGGAAAACCGCGTGCTGGGCCTGGTGAGCTACGCCTGGGCCGGCTTCGGTGCGGCGTTCGGTCCTGTGGTGCTGATCTCGGTGCTCTGGAAGGGCATGACCCGCGACGGCGCGCTGGCCGGGATCATCGTCGGTGCCGTCACCGTGATCCTGTGGAAACACTTCGCTCTGCTGGGTCTGTACGAAATCATCCCGGGCTTCATCTTCGCCAGCCTGGCAATCGTGCTGGTGAGCAAGATGGGTGCTCCAAGCGCTGGCATGGTTCAGCGTTTTGAAGCGGCCGAGAAGGATTTCAAGCTCAACCACTGAGTGCGTAAATCCTGCCCTGATCGTTCGGGGCAATGAAAACGGCCCGCTGCGTCACCGCAGCGGGCCGTTTTTTTTAGTGCAGTTCAGCGTCCGGCTGGTTGAGGAAGATCAACACGCCAAGGATCGCCATGTAGAACTTGAAGGCCGCGTCCTGGCCATTCCAGGTCTGGGATTGCCACATCATGAACCACTCGCCACCCACCACCATGAAGCCGAAGAACCAGACGCAGAAGCCCAGGCAGAAGCCGGCAATGGCCCAGCCTTTGCGCCGGTTGAAGTGACTGGCGACACCGTGTCGCGCCAGCCACAGGCGCAAGGCGCCAACGACCAGCAATACCCCGGTCAGGGCCTCGCCGGTAATGATCAGCCAGTAGCCGACATTCCACAGCAGGGGCAGGGTCAGGGCGCGGTCGGTGGCGGTGTTGCCGGGGAAGACGCTGTCCATGCTCAGTACGTGCTGGACAAAGGCGAAGTTGGAGTCGTAGTCGCTGATGTTGTTGTAAGCCACCAGCAAGGCGAACGCCGCCACTGCCAGGGTCATGGTGATTTTTACGTAACGCACAATCATGTTGGGTTCCTTTGCGGGTGAGTAATGATCCTGGGGGCTGGTTAGGGTTGGATGCGTCGGTGCCAACGCGCTGGGGGGATTTGGGCGGATGGCCCTGGCGTCTGCTGCCAGGGCCGATGAATCAGGCTTGTTTCAGCGCCTGGTCAAGGTCCTCGAGCAGGTCCTCGATGGCCTCGATGCCGACCGAAAGGCGGATCATCTCCGGCTTGACGCCGGCCTTGGCCTGCTCTTGTTCGTTCATCTGCCGGTGAGTGGTGGACGCCGGGTGGCAGGCCAGGGACTTGGCGTCGCCGATGTTGACCAGGCGCTTGAAGATCTGCAGGGCGTCGTAGAAACGCACGCCTGCGGCATAGCCGCCTTTTAGGCCGAAGGACAGGATCGCCGACGGCTTGCCCTGCATGTACTTGCGCGCCAGTTCATGGTGCGGGTGATCGGCCAGGCCGGCGTAGCTGACCCAGGCCACCAGCGGGTGGTCCTTGAGGAACTGCGCGACCCGGATGGCGTTGTCGGTGTGGCGTTCCATGCGCAGGGCCAGGGTTTCCAGGCCTTGTAGCAGGAGGAAGGCGTTCATCGGTGCCAGCGCCGCGCCGGTGTTGCGCAGTGGCACGGTGCGGGCTCGGGCGATAAAGGCAGCCGGGCCGAACTTCTCGGTGTAGACCACGCCGTGGTAGGCCGGCTCCGGGGTGTTGAGGCTGGCGAACTTCTGCGGATGCTCGGCCCAGGGGAAGTTGCCGCTGTCGACGATCACCCCGCCCAGGGAGTTGCCGTGGCCACCGACGTACTTGGTCACCGAGTGCACCACGATGTCGGCACCGAACTGGATCGGCTTGCACAGGATCGGCGTGGCCACGGTGTTGTCCACCATCAGCGGTACGTTGCGGGCGTGGGCGGCCTGGGCCAGGCCCTCGATGTCGACGATGTTGCCCGCCGGGTTGCCGATGCTTTCGCAGTACACCAGCTTGGTCTTGTCGTCGATCAGCTCGGCGATGGCCTCTGGCGAATCGTCCCGGGCGAAGCGCACTTCGACCCCGAAGCTGGGCAGCAGGTGGGCGAACAGGGTGTAGGTACCGCCGTACAGCTGGGGCGTGGAGACAATATTGTCCCCGGCCTGGGTCAGGGTCTGGATCGCGTAGTGGATCGCCGCGCTGCCAGCCGCCACCGCCAGCCCGGCGATCCCGCCTTCCAGGGCGGCCATGCGCTGTTCCAGCACATCGTTGGTGGGGTTCATGATGCGGGTGTAGATGTTGCCGGGCACATCCAGGTTGAACAGGTCCGCCCCGTGCTGGGCGTTGTCGAACTCGAAGGCGACGTTCTGGTAGATGGGCACGGCCACGGCCTTGGTGGTCGGGTCCGACTTGAATCCATGGTGCAGCGCAATCGTTGCGTCTTTCATAAATCCTCGACTCAGTAGCAATCCGTTTTATGAGCACAGCCAGGCAGGTCGTGTGCCCGCGCAGCAGTCAGTGGTCCCGTGTGTCTGAGTCGCCAGCAACCGCTTGATGTGCCCGCCGCATGGCCGCGAGCGGGCGCGTCAGTGTCCAATAGGCGCGGCGGATGGGCAAGGGGGCGCTGGCTTGCCGGGAACGGGGCGGCCGTCCTTGGCCAATGGCGGTTTCAGCGCGGCTGGGACCAGCCCTGGGAGCGGCTGACGGCGGCGCTGAAGGTGCGGCGCCAGACGTCGGCCGTGGTCCGGTCGACACGGGGCTGATAGTGGGTGCGAGTGTTGTCCAACTCCGGCAGCTCCAGGCCCAGGCCACGGGCAGCCAGGGCGGCGCAGCCCAGGGCAGTGAGTTCGTCGAAACGCTGGGTGACGATGGTGCGTTGCAGGATATCGGCAAGGAACTGGGCGAAATACGGGCTGCGGGCCAGCCCGCCGTCGATCGACAGCTGGTCGGTGACACGCAGGTGATCGTCCATCGCAGTGATCACTTCGGCGCTGCGCAGGGCCACGCCTTCCAGCACCGCCTGGCACAGGTCCTGGCGGCTGGTGGCGGCGTTCATGCCGATCCACACCGCCCCGGCGCTGCGGTCCCAGTGCGGGCAGGCCAGCCCCGACAACGCCGGGACAAAGGCCAGTTCGCGGGAAATGGCCGGTGGCTGATCGAAGGCCGCCAGCTCCGAGAAGTCGCTGAACAGGCCCAGCCGCCCGGCCCACTCCACCGCGGCGCTGGCGTCGTACACGCCACCGTCCATGGCATACACCGGCTTGCCATCGACTTGCCAGGCAATGGTGGCCAGCAGGCCTTTCTCCGGTGCGCGGATGATCTGATCGCCGGTGACGGTCAGGGCGAAGGCGCCGGTGCCGAAGGTGATCTTGGCGTCCCCCGGCTGCCGGCAGCCGTGGCCGTAGAGCGAGGCTTGCTGGTCCACCACCGAGGCGCTGATGGGCGTCTGGCCGATGCGCCCGAAGTCGCCGACCGTGGCGCGGATCGGTGGCAGGGCCTCTAGCGGGACGCCGAACAGTGCACACAACTGCGGGTCCCACTGGCCGGTGGCGAGGTTCATCAACGAGGTGCGCGAGGCGGTGGTGATGTCGGTGGCATAGACCCCGGCCAGGCGGTCGAGGAAGTAGGCATCGGTGGTGCCCAGGCGCAGGCGGCCGGCACTCAGGGCTGCTTGTGCCGCCGGCAGGTTCTCCACGATCCAGGCCAGCTTGCTGGCGGAAAAATAGGCGTCCAGAGGCAATCCGGCCCGCTCCAGGGTCAGGGCTTCGGCTCCGTTGGCTCGCAGTTCCTCGATGCGTGCGGCGCTGCGGTTGTCCTGCCAGACGATCACCGGAGACAGCGGTGCGCCACTGATGGCGTCCCAGGCCAGGCAGCTTTCGCCCTGATTGGCCAAGCCAATGGCGTCGACCCGGCCGGTGGCTTCCAAGCAGCGTTGCAGGTTGGCCAGCAGTTCCAGCGGGTCGTGCTCGACCCAGCCCGGACGAGGGTGATGCTGCTGGTGGCGCAGCGCCAGTTGGATGTCGGCACGGCCTTGCATGTCCACAACCAGTACGCGGGTGCTGGTGGTGCCCTGGTCAAGTGCGGCTATTCGCATGGTCTTTTCTCTTGTTGTGGGACGGGCCTAGTCGATGCAGATGTCCAGTTGGTCAAGGTGTTCCGGCAGTTGCAGTTCCTTGAGGGGAATCAGCAGGCGCCGTTCCGGCAGTGCCGAGACCGGGCGGCTCCAGAGGTCCAGGCCCTGGGCGCGAACCCGCAAGGTGCCGCTGACCGCCCGGCTGACCCGCAGTTGGATGTGCTGCAGGCCCGCCAGCTCGCCGCGCACCAGCCGGCCCGGTACGCCGAGCTTGATCGGGGCTGCGTATTTCAGGGTCAGCGCGTCATGGGGAGCGGGTAGCTGGTTGCACAGGGCCAGTGCCATCAGGCTGCCGATACGCCGCCCTTCACGGTAGGACCAGCCGGCGGTCTCGATCGGTCGCAGCAGGTTGCCGGCGGCGAAGTAGGCCGGGTCCGAGCAGCGCCCGTATTGGTCGATCTTCGGCCCGTCGCTACCGCTGTCCAGCTGCAGGTGGCTCTGGCGCACCAGGCTCGACTCAGGGGTGAACTGGCCCGTGAGCAGCACGCCGTCGCAGGCAATCTCGCGCACCTGACCGTCGGCCAGGCGCACCTGGGCCGATTCCACCCGGCCGGTGCCGTTGATCGCCAGCAATTGCGCGCCGAAATGCATGGGAATGCCCAGTAAGCGTGGAAACAGCGACAGCGGCCAGCGTGCGGTTGCCCGGTTGTTGGCTTCGAGCACCGCTACCGGGCGGATTCCTGCGCGCCGGCAACTGAGTACGGCGGACAGGCTGACCAGCTCGGTGCCGACGATCAGCGGTCGTTCAAAGGGCTTGAGGTGCTGCATATAGAGGAAGTTCTGCAACGCTCCGGTGTTGATCACGCCCACCGGGCGGTCGCCGGACAGCAGGCGTGCCGAGCGCGGGGTTTCCCGGGCGCCGGTGGCGATCAGGACCTTTTTCGCCTGGATCTGCCGCGGCCCGTCGGTGCTCGCCAGGCGCAGCAGGCCGCCGGGTTCCAGGCTGACTACCGTGTGGCGCAGCAGCAGGATCACGCCGGCTTTCAGCGCGGCTTCGACATTGCGTCGGGCATAGGCCGGGCCGCTGAGAATGCGCTGATACTCGCGCATGCCGAAGGGCGGGTGAGCGCAGTGCCGGGGAATGCCGCCAGCTTCGCTTTCACGCTCGATGACAATCACCGGGCCGATGCCCTGGCGCCGCAGTTCAATGGCGGCCGCGAGGCCCGCCGGGCCGCTGCCGATAATGGCCGCTTCGGCCTGAAGGAGTTCAGTGCTGTTCATGGCAACGACCTGTGGCAAGTGGGACGGCCAGTTGGCTGGCACTGAGTTCGGCGACCTGGGCCGAGCAATAGAAACCCTGGCAGCGACCCATGCAGGCACGGGTGCGACGCTTGAGCCCACCCAGATCGCCGGGGGGCAGGGGGCTGTGCAGGGCGGTCTCGATTTCGCGACGGGTCACCAGTTCGCAATGGCAGACGATTTCGCCATAGCCGGGGCGTTGCCAGTCCCGGGCCAAGTGCTCCGCGAGGTTGGGCATCTGCGGCCAGACCGGCTCGCGCACCGGGTGATGCTGGCGACGCTGGCTGTACAGGCTGTAGACGTGCCGGGCAATGCCCAGGGCGGCAGTGAGCCCGGTGGAGCGGATGCCGCCGACGGTGATCCAGTGCCGGGAGTGATCGGCCTGGATCCGGTACTCCTTCTTTTCGCTGGCCGGGCGCAGTCCTGCGTAGGTAGCGGTGACCGGCATTCCGGCGAGGCCGGGAATCCGCTCCACGGCAGCGTCGATCAGGCTTTGCAGGGTCGGGCCGTCGAGCCCGGCATGCACCCGGTCCTCCTGTTCTTCGGCGGTGGGGCCCACCAGCAGGTTGCCGTAGACGGTGCGGGTCAGGACGATGCCTTTGGTGCGTTCGTTGGGCACCGGCAGGACGATGCGCTCCAGCAGTTTGGCCGCGGCCTTGTCGAAGACCACGAACTGGCCCTTGCGCGGCATGATGCGAAATTCGCTGTGGCCCAGCAGGTTGTGCTCCAGGGTGTCACCGAACAGCCCCGCGCAGTTGATCACCTGGGCGCTGCGCAAGGTGCCCTGGTTGGTATGCAGGGTCCAGGCATCACCATCGAATTGGCCTTGCTGCACCTCGCACCGCAACTGCACCCGGGCGCCGTGGGCCATGGCCTGCTGCAGGTAGCCCAGGGGCGCTGACCAGGGGTCGATCAGGTGTTCGTCGGGCACCAGCACCGCGCCCACCGCGTGATTGGCCAGATGGGGTTCCAGGGCGAGGATCTCGCTGCGTTCCAGCAGGCGCACGTTATTGACCCCATTGGCCTGGGCCTGGTCGAGAATCCCTGGCAGGCGGGCCTGGTCCTCGGCGTTCCAGGCCACCACCAGGGCGCCACTCTTGAGCAGCGGCAAGTTCATGGCCGAGTGAATCTCCAGGTATTCCTGGTACCCGGCCTGCATGCACTGCAGCTCCAGGCTGCCGCTGGGGGCATCGAAGCCGGTGTGCAGGATGGCGCTGTTGGCCTTGCTGGCGCCGGAAAGAATGTCGCTGCCCTTTTCCAGCAGCACCACCCGTGCACCCTCCAGGGCAAAGCGCCTGGCCATGGCGCAACCGACGACCCCGCCACCGACGATGGCCACATCGAAAGTCACACTGTTCGGATAAAGTTCGGTCATATAAATGCCTGTTTCCTGCGGTAACACCAAGGTCGTGTGCAGGAATCAAAGCATATTGCGGGCCATGATTGTTGTTTTTATTTCTTATTCGGTCATATATCGGTCAGTTATTTGTGGATTTAAGGCGGTGGGCGATCGCCTGCCACACCGGGGCGGGTTCAGGACTGGGCCACCAGATGCACTTCCACGCCGGCTTTTTCCAACGCCGCCTGCAGTGCCGGGCCGGGCTGGCGATCAATCACCAGGCGGTCGATGCGCTCCAGTGGAAATACCTTGAACAGGCCACGGCGTTCCAGCTTCGAGGAGTCGGCGATTACGGTCAGCTGGCGGGCCTGGGCAATCATGGCGCGAGCGACTTCGGCCTCTTCGATGGAGAAGTCCATGGCGCCGTCTTCATTCAGTGCACCGATGGTGATCACCGCGTGTTCGGCGTTGAAGCGGGTGATCTGCTCCAGGGCCAGGGTGCCGACGTTCTGCGTCGAGTCGGGGCGGTATTCGCCGCCGATCATGAACACCCGGTTACCGGATTCGCCCAGGCAGCCGGCGATTGGCAGGGAGTTGGTGATGACCGTCAGGCGCGTGAGCTGGGCCAGTTCCCGGGCGAAGAACAGGGTGGTAGTCCCGGTATCGATAAAGATGCTGTCCCCGGCGCAGAACAGGCCGGCGGCGTAGCGGGCAATGGCGCGCTTCTCCTGGGCGTGTTCGTTCATGCGGGTCTGGAAGGTGTTTTCGTGTTCACCGGTAGGCGGTAGGGCCGCGCCGCCATGGAACTTGGTAACCAGGCCGTTTTCCGCCAGTTCGCTGAGGTCGCGGCGAATGGTTTCCTGGGAGGTGGCGGTAATGCGGGCCAGTTCCTCCACGGAAATTCGCTCCCGCTGGCGCAGGAGTTCGAGAATCTGCTGTCGTCGTTCGTTGGGGCGCATGGGGCTTTCCGTTAGTGGTACTTCGCCACACAAATGGGCAGTTTTTGTTACTTACGCACACATTTTGCACATTTGCATGCAGATTCGGTCAGGTTCGATGGCGAAGTTAAGCATTTAACTGCAGGTTTCACAATCGTGACCGGTCACCCGCTTAGCTAGGCCAGATCAGCTCGTAAAGACTCTGGTGACAGATATTGTGACCGATAATTGAGTGTTTGTAGGTAAAAACCACAACTAATACACATTGTGGCATAGGAAATGCCCTGTGTTTGCATACCGGGTCATCGCCCGCCTTGGCGAAGAGATGACCAGCGCTGGCCTCAACAAGAACCTCCCTGGTGGGGGAAACCTATAAATGACGCGCAGAGAGATGAACCCACATGGCTGAATTTGGAAACTACGTCATTTACCTGATCATGCTCGGCGCCGTGGTCGGCGCCCTGTCATCCATCATCAAGCCCGACAGTGGCCTGGGTAAGGAGTTCGTCAACGGTATCCACTCCATTGGTCCGGTCTTTCTGGCCCAGGCCGGGATCATGGTGGCGATTCCCTACCTGTCCCAGGGCATCTCCCATGCGCTGGGGCCGTTCTTCAATGCCCTGGGTTCGGATGTGTCGATCGCGGCGTTGTCGATCATCGCCGTGGACATGGGCGGCTATCAGCTGGCCAATGCCCTGACCGCCAATCGCGACCTGTGGATCACCGCGATGCTGGTGGGCTACACCTCGGGGGCGACCATCGTCTACCTGATCCCGGTGGGCCTGACCATGCTTGAGCGCAAGGACCACAAGTACCTGGCCCTGGGCGCCATGGCCGGGCTGATCAGCATTCCCTTCGCCGTACTGATGTCGTTGCTGATCATCACTGCTACCCAGTTGCCGGTGCGCGATATCGTCTCCACCAACTCCGAGGCGCTGTACTACCTGTCCCTGGGGTTTGTCGACATGCTCAAGCTGCTGGCGCCGCTGTTCGTGTTCTGCTTCCTGCTGGCGGCGGGACTGCGTTACCGGCCGCGCATGATGGTTGGCGGCTTCCTGGTGTTCGGCAAGATCATGGACGCGGCGATCAAGCTGATCCTGGCCCTGAGCATCGTCGAGCACTTCACCAAGTTCTTCAGCATCAACTTCGGCGGCTGGGGCTTCGACCCGATGTTCGCCGATGAAAAGGAGCTGTTCCGGGCCATCGAGATCGCCGGTTACATCGGCATCATGCTCGCCGGCACCTTCCCCATCTGCTACCTGTTCCAGCGCTACTGCAAAAAGCCCATGGAGCTGCTGGGACGCCAGTTGAACCTGTCCAGCACCGGTGCTGCGGGCTTTGTCATGGTGTTCGCCAACATCATCGCCACCTACCACCTGTTCAAGCACATGACCGCTCGCGACAAAGTGCTGTGCGTGGCCCTGGGGGTCTGTGCCCAGGCGCTGATCGGCGATCACCTGGCGTTTACCGCGAACTTCCAGCCGAGCCTGATCCTGCCTGTGCTCATCGGCAAACTGTTCGGCGGCTTGCTGGCGGTGGCGATTGCCATCCGTATCTCGGTGCCGGCCGCCCAGCGTTATGAGCTGCAAGAGCAGGAACAGGCCGCGGCCTTTGCCCTGCAACCTGCGCGGACCTGAGGGTCCGCTCCACCTATCCCTGAAGTCGAGGTAACGATGCGCAAGATTTTCCTGGCCTGTCCCTACAGCCACTCCGACGCTGAGGTCATCAATGAGCGTTTTCTTCAGTGCAATCGCGTTGCGGCGCAGATACTCGAGGCCGGGCACGCAGTGTTCAGCCAGGTGAGCATGTCCCATCCGATCAACCTGTGCCTGGCCGGCAAGGACAACGCCGCCATCGGCAAGCTCTGGGCACCGGTGGATGCGTTGTACATGGCGATGATGGAAGAGTTGATCGTGCTCGACCTGCCAGGCTGGAAGGACAGCGGCGGGATCAAGCGCGAGATCGAGGTCTTCGAATCGTCCGGGCGGCGGGTCAGCCTGTGGTCCGAGGTCTGCCACGAATTTGCCTGAGTCCCGGGCCGTACCCATCGTCGCCTGCGCCGGGTACGGCCGCCGTTCGAACTGACGACAGCCTGCGCACAAGGTAAACTTGCCCGCCTGCGCAGGAGCAACCATGAACTATCGTCACGCCTTCCACGCCGGCAATCACGCCGACGTCTTCAAACACCTGACCTTGACCCGCCTCATCGCCCTGATGTCGCGCAAGGAGCAGCCGTTCGCCTACCTCGACAGCCACGCTGGCATCGGTCTGTATGACCTCAAGGGCGACCAGGCAAACCGTACCGGCGAGTATTTGGAAGGCATCGCCCGCTTGTGGGGCGAACAGGATCTTCCGGCGCTGACCGCAGACTACATGCAGGTGCTGCACAAGATGAACCCCGATGGCGAGTTGCGTTACTACCCGGGGTCACCGGAATTGGCGCGACGCCTGACCCGCTCCCAGGACCGGGTGCTGCTCAACGAAAAACACCCGGAAGACGGCCTGCTGCTCAAGGACAACATGAAGGGTGATCGTCGGGTGGCGGTGCACCTGGGGGAAGGCTGGCACGTGGCTCGGGCGTTGCTGCCGGTGGCTGAAAAACGTGCGGTGATGCTGATCGACCCGCCTTTCGAGCAGCTTGACGAGATGCAGCGCTGTGCTGCGTCGTTGAAGGAGGCCATTGGCCGCATGCGTCAGACCGTGGCGGCCATCTGGTACCCGGTCAAGGATCAGCGGGCCCTGCGGCGCTTCTACCAGGACCTGGCCGGTACCGGCGCGCCGAAGTTGCTGCGGGTGGAGTTGCTGGTGCATCCGCTGGATACGCCCAACAGCCTCAACGGTTCGGGCCTGGCGATTGCCAATCCGCCTTGGGGGCTGGAGGAGGAGTTGCGCGAGCTGCTGCCGTGGCTGTCGAAGAAACTCGGCCAGCCCCAGGGCGGCTGGCAGATGGACTGGTTGATCGCCGAGTAACAGCGCTACATTTCAAGCCTCAAGCCTCAAGCCTCAAGCTGAAAACACAGCGTCTGGAGCTTGAGGCTTGTCGCTTGCGGCGGGTTCAGATCGGGCAGGTCACGCCAGTGCCGCCGATCCCGCAATAGCCTTCGGGATTCTTCGCCAGGTACTGCTGGTGGTACGCCTCGGCGAAATAGACGGTCGGGGCTTCTCCAATTTCAGTGGTGATTTCGCCCAGGCCGGCCTTGGTCAGTTCCGCCTGGAACACGTCCCTGCTGTGCAGCGCCTGCTCCAGCTGGGTCGGGTTGGTGGTGTAGATCACCGAGCGGTACTGGGTGCCAACGTCATTGCCCTGGCGCATGCCCTGGGTCGGGTTGTGCAGTTCCCAGAACATCGCCAGCAGCTCTTTGTAGCTGACTTTCTCGGGCTCATACACCACCAGCACCACTTCGGTATGGCCGGTCAGGCCTGAGCAGACTTCTTCGTAGGTCGGGTTCGGGGTGAAACCGCCGGCATAACCCACGCAGGTGCTGAACACGCCTTCGCGCTGCCAGAAGCGCCGCTCGGCGCCCCAGAAACAGCCCAGGCCGAAGATGGCGAAATCCACATTGCCCGGAAACGGGCCCAGCAGTGGGTTGCCGTTGACGTAGTGTTCTTCAGGCACGGTCATGGGTGTTTCGCGGCCGGGCAGAGCTTGTTCTTTGGTTGGAAGCACGTTTTTGTTCACCAGTATTTCCGAGCGCAAGACCATGTGTCGGTCCTCCAGTCAGGTTGGGGAGTCGTTCAGTCGATAGACACGCAGTTTGCCCGAGTGTTACAGCGCTGTCAGGCAATTGGGCCGCGAGGATAACGCTTGAGCTTGGCAATCAGCTCGGTGCCGGGAATCGGCCGGTCGAACAGGTAGCCCTGGCCGACGTCGCAGCGATGACGGCGCAGGAATGCCAGTTGCTCGGCGGTCTCGATGCCTTCGGCGACCACCTTGATCTTCAGGTTGTGAGCCATGGCGATCACGGCCGAGGTGATTTCCATGTCGTCCTGGTTGTCGGGGATCTCGTGGATGAAGCTGCGATCGATCTTGATGATATCGATGGGGAATTTCTTCAGGTAGCTCAGGGACGAATAGCCGGTGCCGAAGTCGTCCATGGCCAGGGTCAGGCCAAGTTTTTTCAGCTGTTCTAGCTGTTGGTGAGTGTCGTCGGTGGCTTCCAGCAGCAAGCCCTCTGTTAACTCAAGCTCCAGCAGCGAGGAGGGCAACTGCTCTTCCTTGAGGATGCTGGCGATGGACGCAACCAGGTCCGGGTCGGAGAACTGCTTGGGCGACAGGTTGATGGCCACGTGCAGGTTGCCCAGGCCGGCGGCGGTCAGTTGCTTGCTCATGCGGCAGGCCTGGCGGGCGATCCACTTGCCGATGGGGATGATCAGGCCGGTTTCTTCCGCCACGCTGATGAACTGGTCCGGGCGGATCATGCCCTTTTCCGGGTGGTTCCAGCGCAGCAGCGCTTCCATGCCCAGCAGGCGGCCGCTGCGCAGGCACAGCTTGGGCTGATAGAACACGTCCAGCTCGTTCTGGGTCAGGGCTCTACGCAGGTTGTTTTCGACGAACAGCTTGTAGCTGGCTTCGGCGTTGAGGGCTTCGGTGAAGACCTGCACCTGGTGCTTGCCGTTGGCCTTGGCCTTGTGCAGCGCCAGGCCGGCGTTGCGCATCAGGGTCTGCGGGTCGCGGCCATGCAGTGGCGCGCTGGCCAGCCCCACGGAGCCGGTGACGCTGATCAGCTGGTTGTCGACGAACATCGGCTTGTCCAGGGTCATCAGCAGTTGGCTGGCGATCTGTTGCCCGGTTTCCAGGTCGGTGTTGTCCAGCAGTACGGCGAATTCGTTACTGGCAAAGCGCGCCAGGCTGCCGCTGGGGCTCAGGCTGTTGCGCAGGCGTCGGGCCAGGCTGATCAGCAGCTTGTCGCCGGTCTGGTGGCCGAGGCTGTCGTTGATCCGCTTGAAGTTGTCGATGTCTACCAGCAGCAGGCTGATCGGGGTATCGCTGTCTCGGGCGAAGCGTTCATCCAGGTTGCGGATGAACGCGGGGCGGTTGCCCAGGTTGGTCAGGTTGTCGGTGTAGGCCAGGCGCTCGATGCGTTGCTGGGCGAGCTTGGTCTGGGTGATGTCTTCGTAGATGCCGATGTAGTGGGTCAGCTCACGATTGTCACCGTAGACCTTGGAGATCGACAGCTGGCCCCAGTAGGGCTCGAGGTTCTTGCGTCGGCTCTTGAACTCGCCTTGCCAGCTGTTGCTCTTGGCCAGGCTGGAAGGGGCGTCGAACAACAGTTCGCTGAGGTTTTCCAGGGCCGGCAGTTCGGACAGGCGGTGGCCGTGCACCTCTTCGGTGCTGTATTGGGTGATCGCGGTAAAGCTCGGGTTGACGTACTCCACCACGCCGTCGCAGTTGACCAGCAGGAAAGCGTTGGCGCTCTGTTCCACGGCGCGCTGGAACAGGTGCAGGGCGCTGGTGGCGGCGCGTCGGTTGTGATTGTTGATGACTTGGGCGAACTGGTCTGCCAGCTCGCCAGCAAAGGCAATCTCGTCGGACTGCCAGGCCCGGGTCATGCCGGTCTGTTCCAGGCACAGCACGCCGACTACCTGGCCGTCGATGCGGATACTGGCGTCGAGCATGGCATTCACATCCCGTGGCCGCAGGCTTTCGGCCATCTCTCGGGTGCGCGGGTCGCGCATGGCATTCTGGGCGTCGATGGCGCGGCAGCTGTGCAGGGCTTCCAGGTAATCGGGAAAGCTGCTGGCGTCGATGGACTCCGGCATGCGGTATTCCTGGGGGCCGCGGTGGTAGGCGGCAATCGGCACCAGTAGCTGGTCTTCCAGGTTCCAGATGCTGGCGCAGTCGATCTGGTAGATGTCGCAGGCACTGCGGGTGATCAGCTCGGCAGCTTCCTTCAGGGAGTTGCTGGTGCTGTAGCGCTGGCGGGTCAGGAGCAGGATCAGGTCCTGCTGCGCACGTACCCGTTCCAGATGCTGCAGCTGTTCCTGCTGGGCCCGCTGGTTGAGTTCCAGGGCGATCTGCAGGCGGGTGTTCTGGGTTTCCAGATCCACGGTGGGCATTGGCGAGGCATCGCTGAACAGGCCTTCGACCACCAGCAGGTAGCCGCGCAGCAAGTGCCGGTTGTGTTGTTTGTAGGCTTCCCCCAGCTCCAGGATGCTCAAGGGGCCTTGGCCGGTGTGCAAGGTGTAGCGGATCAGGTAATGGGGGCTGGTACTCAGTTGCTGCTGGATGGCGTCGTGCAACTGATAACGCGCCTCAGGCTCCATCAGGCTGGCATAGGGGGAGCCGACCAGAGCGCAGAGTTCGACGGCGGGCAGGCCGAACTGACGTTCGCAGTTGGGATCGAGAAACAGCAGCGCCCAGCTTGCTTCATTCAGCCGTTCGAAACGCAACATGCCGAGCCGCGAGGGCACAGGCAACTGCGTCACTACCTCGGCCGCCATACGGCTGGCGGCATCGGGTTGGCTTTTCATGGGGAAACTCGCTTCGAAATTGCTGATCGCGCCGGGCTCGCGCCCTCTTTACTGTTGCCTGCGGCAAGGTTGCATCATGCGGCATCGACTGACAAGTAAGATGAAGGCTAAGTGCTATAAACCTGTATCGGCAGGCGGAAGGATTTCTGCAAAGTAACTTTTTTGCTGTTTGGGCTCGAGCAATGACGGGCAATTGGCGACGTTTTTCCGGCAAAAAAAAGCCCCGCCAAATTGACGGGGTTGAGGTACGAGCGTGGCGCTCGGAAAACGTGCGGTACCGGCCCACCCATGATGGGAAGGCCGGTTCGCGAGTTACAGCAGGATGGTGCGGATGTCGGCCAGCAGGTCGCTCAGACGCTTGGTGAAGCGTGCGGCGGCCGCGCCGTTGATCACACGGTGATCGTAGGACAGGGACAGTGGCAGCATCAGCTTCGGCTGGAAGGCCTTGCCGTCCCAGACGGGCTGGATGGTGGCCTTGGAAACACCGAGGATCGCCACTTCCGGCGCGTTGACGATCGGCGTGAAGCCGGTGCCGCCAATGTGCCCGAGGCTGGAGATGGTGAAGCAGGCGCCTTGCATCTCGTCCGCAGAGAGCTTCTTGGTCCGGGCTTTTTCCGCCAGGGAAGCCGCCTCGGCCGCCAGTTGCAGCAGGCTCTTCTGGTCGACGTTCTTGATCACCGGTACCAGCAGGCCATCCGGGGTGTCCACGGCGAAGCCGATGTTCACGTACTTCTTGCGGATGATCGCCTTGCCGCTGGGTGCCAGGGAGCTGTTGAAGTCCGGCAGTTCCTTGAGCAGGTGCGCACAGGACTTGAGCAGCAGCGGCAGGATGGTCAGCTTGACGCCGGCCTTCTCGGCCACGGCTTTCTGTGCAACGCGGAACGCTTCCAGCTCGGTGATATCGGCCGAGTCGAACTGCGTCACGTGCGGCACGTTCAGCCAGCTGCGGTGCAGGTTGGCGGCGCCGGCCTGCATCAGACGGGTCATCGGCACTTCTTCGATTTCACCGAAGCGGCTGAAGTCCACGACCGGGATCGGCGGGATGCCCGCGCCACCGGTTGCGCCGGCAGCCGGTGCTTCCTTGGCCTTCTGCATCATCGCCTTGACGTAGACCTGCACGTCTTCCTTGAGGATGCGGCCGTGCGGGCCGCTGGCGCTCACGGCGTTCAGCTCGACACCGAATTCGCGGGCCAGTTGGCGCACAGCCGGGCCGGCGTGAACTTTCGCGCCTGGTTTGGCCGGTGCGGCAACTGGAGCGGCAGCGGCAGGCGCGGCGGCGGCAGGAGCAGCTTCAGCTTTCGCCGGGGCAGGGGCTGGGGCAGGTGCCGGAGCGGCTGCCGGGGCTGCGCCCTTGACCTTGAGCTTGAGGATCAGGTCGCCGGTACCGACTTCGTCGTCCAGCTTGATCGACACGCTTTCCACGATGCCGGCGACTGGCGATGGGATTTCCATGCTGGCCTTGTCGGATTCGAGGGTGATCAGCGACTGGTCGGCAACCACGCTGTCGCCGGCCTTGACCAGCACTTCGATGATCTTGGCCTTGCCGGCCGAGCCGATGTCCGGAACGTGAATGTCCTGGACGCTGTCGGCCACTGGCGCAGCTGCAGCAGCGGCTGGCGCAGGCGCGGCGGCAGCCGGAGCGGCGGCCTGGGCTGGTGCGGCAGTGGCAGGAGCCGCAGCACCGGCCACTTTCAGGGCCAGGATCAGGTCGCCAGTGCCCACTTCATCGTTGAGCTTGACGCTGATGCTCTCGACCACGCCGGCAGCCGGCGACGGGATTTCCATGCTGGCCTTGTCGGATTCGAGGGTGATCAGCGACTGATCAGCCTCGACGGTGTCGCCGACCTTGACCTGGATCTCGATGATCTGGGCCTTGCCCGACGAGCCGATATCCGGCACGTGTACCTGCTGTACCGAGGCAGCGGCAGGAGCGGCAGTTGGAGCGGCAGCAGCTGGCGCTGCGGCCGGCTGTGCAGGTGCAGGTGCAGCGGCTGCAGGCGCAGGGGCCGCGGCAGCGGCGCCCTCGACTTCCAGTTCCAGCAGTTCGTCGCCTTCTTTCAGGCGGTCGCCCAGCTTCACTTTCAGGCTTTTGACCACGCCGGACTTCGGCGCAGGGATTTCCATGCTGGCCTTGTCCGACTCGAGGGTCAGGATGCTCTGGTCGGCTTCGATGCGATCGCCGACCTTGACCATCAGTTCGATTACTTCACCTTCACCGCTGCCGATGTCAGGTACGCGAATGAGTTCGCTCACAGAAAGTCTCCTCAGCAGTCCAGTGGGTTGCGTTTTTCCGGGTCGATACCGAACTTGGTGATGGCTTCAGCCACGACCTTGGGTTCGATGTCGCCACGGTCAGCCAAGGCTTCCAGGGCTGCCAACACCACGAAGTGACGGTCTACTTCGAAGAAGTGACGCAGTTTCTTGCGGCTGTCGCTGCGGCCGAAACCGTCGGTGCCCAGGACTTTGAATTCCTTGGACGGCACCCACTGGCGGATCTGTTCGGCAAACAGCTTCATGTAGTCGGTAGAGGCGATGACCGGACCCTTACGGCCGCTCAGGCACTCTTCCACGTAGCTCAGCTTCGGCTTCTGGCCAGGGTGCAGACGGTTGCTGCGCTCTACGGCCAGGCCATCGCGACGCAGTTCGTTGAAGCTGGTCACGCTCCACACGTCAGCGGCGACGTTGAACTCGTCACGCAGGATCTTCGCCGCTTCGCGGACTTCGCGCAGGATGGTGCCGGAGCCCATCAGTTGCACGTGGTGCGCGGCTTCGCGGGTGTCTTCTTCCAGCAGGTACATGCCCTTGATGATGCCTTCCTCGACACCTTCAGGCATGGCTGGCTGCTGGTAGGACTCGTTCATCACGGTGATGTAGTAGAAGACGTCCTGTTGCTCTTCGGTCATCTTCTTCATGCCGTCCTGGATGATCACCGCCAGCTCGTAGCCGTAGGTTGGATCAAAGGTGCGGCAGTTCGGGATGGTCCCGGCCAGCATGTGGCTGTGGCCGTCTTCGTGCTGCAGGCCTTCACCGTTGAGGGTGGTACGGCCGGCGGTGCCGCCGATCAGGAAGCCGCGGGTACGGCTGTCGCCGGCAGCCCAGGCCAGGTCGCCGATACGCTGGAAGCCGAACATCGAGTAGAAGATGTAGAACGGCAGCATCGGCTGGTTGTGGCTGGAGTACGAAGTACCGGCCGCGATGAAGGAGCTCATGGCGCCCGCTTCGTTGATGCCTTCTTCGAGGATCTGGCCCTTCTTGTCTTCGCGGTAGAACATCACCTGGTCTTTATCGACTGGCTCGTAGAGCTGGCCGACGGAGGAGTAGATGCCCAACTGACGGAACATGCCTTCCATACCGAAGGTACGGGCTTCGTCCGGAATGATCGGTACGATGCGCTGGCCGATTTCCTTGTCCTTGACCAACTGCGCGAGGATCCGCACGAAGGCCATGGTGGTGGAGATTTCGCGATCGCCGGAACCGTCGAGGATGGCCTTGAGGGTATCCAGTGGCGGAGTCGGGATGCTGAAGCTCTTGGCGCGACGCTGAGGCACGAAACCGCCCAGTGCGGCACGACGCTCGCTCAGGTAACGGGCTTCGGCGCTGCCTTCTTCAGGCTTGAAGAACGGCAGGTTTTCGATGTCGTCGTCTTTCACCGGAATGTCGAAACGATCGCGGAACAGCTTCAGGCTGTCGACGTCGACTTTCTTGGTGTTGTGCGCGGTGTTCTTCGCTTCGCCGGCGCCGGTGCCATAACCCTTGATGGTCTTGGCCAGGATGACGGTCGGCTGCTCTTTGTGGTTGACCGCCTCGTGGTAGGCCGCATAGACCTTGTACGGGTCGTGGCCGCCACGGTTGAGTTTCCAGATCTCGTCGTCGGACAGATCGGCAACCATCGCCTTGAGTTCAGGGGTATTGAAGAAGTGCTCACGGACGAACGCGCCGTCCTTGGCCTTGTAGTTCTGGTACTCGCCGTCGATGACTTCGTCCATGCGGCGTTGCAGGATGCCGTCGACGTCCTTGGCCAGCAGTGGGTCCCAGAAACGGCCCCAGACCACCTTGTTGACGTTCCACTGGGCACCGCGGAACACGCCTTCGAGTTCCTGGATGATCTTGCCGTTGCCGCGAACCGGGCCGTCGAGGCGCTGCAGGTTGCAGTTGATGACGAAGATCAGGTTGTCCAGCTTCTCGCGGCCGGCCAGGGAGATCGCGCCCAGGGATTCCGGCTCGTCGCACTCGCCGTCGCCCATGAAGCACCAGACTTTCTGCTTGCCGGCCGGGATGAAGCCGCGGGCTTCCAGGTACTTCATGAAGCGTGCCTGGTAGATCGCCTGGATCGGGCCCAGGCCCATGGAAACGGTGGGGAACTGCCAGAAATCAGGCATCAGCCAAGGGTGTGGATAGGACGACAGACCGTTGCCATCCACTTCCTGGCGGAAGTTGTTCATCTGGTCTTCGGTGATGCGGCCTTCCATGAACGCACGGGCGTAGACGCCTGGCGATGCGTGACCCTGGAAGTAGATCAGGTCGCCGCCGTGTTCGTCGGTCGGGGCCTGGAAGAAGTAGTTGAAGCCGATGTCATACAGGGTGGCGCTGGAGGCGAAGCTGGAGATGTGACCGCCCAGGTCAGAATCTTTCAGGTTCGTACGCATGACCATGGCCAACGCGTTCCAACGTACCAGCGAGCGAATGCGGCGTTCCATGAACAGGTCGCCAGGCATGCGTGCTTCGTGGGTGACGGGAATCGTGTTGCGGTATGGCGTGGTGATGGCGTAGGGCAGTTGCGAGCCGCTGCGGGTCGCGAGTTCGCCCATACGGGTCATCAGATAGTGAGCACGGTCTTCGCCTTCTTTGTCGAGAACCGATTCCAGGGCGTCCAGCCATTCCTGGGTTTCGACGGGATCGAGGTCTTGCATGGCTTGCTCCAGGGCGGAAAGGCTTCCAGAATCGGTTGCCTGAGTTTGCGACTGGCCTTGTGGGCAGACGATTATAAATTCTTGGATTGCCGGAGGTTGATCCGGCGGCGTGTAGTTTTACTACAAATCGTCGGCCATTTCAGCCTTTCGAATGTATATACGAGTAGTAAAACTACAGAAGAGCGGCTTATGGCCTCCTGCTGCGTTGTGAGAATAATCGTTACTGTTGGTCGCTGACTAACGGGAATAGGTAATAAATTAATGCCGGCTGCTAAAAAAAACATATTTTCAGCTATTTCTAACTTTTGTTCGACAGTCCATCAGGCTGCTCGCCCTCGATATTCCTCTCCGCCCGCCTTTTCCACGCCGATCAAGGATAGCCCATGAGTCTGCCCGCGCTTGCCCCAGTCCCCGCGATTCTCCTGCCATTGGTCAGCCGTGCAGAGCAGTCGTTCCGCGCTGCGGTGGCGGCCCTTGAAGGCGGTCCCGATGTTGCGGATTGGAGCGCCGAGCGCTGGGCCGAGTTTGCCCGGGTCAGTGCCGCCAGTGACTTCGTCATTGAACAGAGTCTGCGTGACCCTTTGATGTTGCTGGAGCTGGTGCGCTCCGGTGAGCTGGACCGGGCTTTTGCGCCGGGTGAGTTGTGCGCGCAGATTGCGGCGGCGGTGCAAGCGGCCGAGACCGATGATCAATTGGGCCGCGTACTGCGCCGCCAGCGCACTCGCCAGCAGGTGCGGATCATCTGGCGCGACCTGACCCGCCAGGCGAATCTGGTGCAAACCTGCCGTGACCTTTCCGACCTGGCCGACGCCTGCATCGACCAGGCCTATCAATGGCTGTATCTGCGTCATACCCAGCAATTTGGCGTGCCCACCGGCGGCCGCAGCGGCGAGCCGCAGCAGATGGTCATCCTCGGCATGGGCAAGCTGGGAGCAGTGGAACTCAACCTGTCGTCGGACATCGACCTGATCTTTGCCTATCCCGAAGGCGGCGAGACGGTGGGGGTCAAGCGTGCCCTGGATAACCAGGAGTTCTTCATCCGTCTGGGGCAGCGTCTGATCAAGGCCCTGGACCCCATGACCGTCGACGGTTTCGTATTCCGGGTCGACATGCGCCTGCGGCCGTACGGCTCCGCCGGGGCCCTGGTGCTGAGTTTCAATGCCCTGGAACAGTACTACCAGGACCAGGGGCGCGACTGGGAACGCTACGCCATGATCAAGGCTCGGGTGGTGGCCGGGGATCAGGTGGCGGGGGCGCAATTGCTGGAGATGCTGCGGCCCTTCGTCTACCGCCGGTACCTGGACTTCTCCGCCATCGAGGCGCTGCGCACCATGAAGCAACTGATCCAGCAGGAAGTCCGGCGCAAGGGCATGGCCGACAACATCAAGCTGGGCTCGGGGGGCATTCGCGAGGTGGAGTTCATCGCCCAGGCCTTCCAGCTGATTCACGGTGGTCGCGACCTGAGCCTGCAGCAGCGTCCTTTATTAAAGGTGCTAGGCACTCTGGAGGGGCAGGGCTATTTGCCGGCCGCGGTGATCAGCGAGTTGCGTGAGGGCTACGAGTTCCTGCGCTACACCGAGCACGCGATCCAGGCCATTGCCGACCGGCAGACGCAGATGTTGCCGGACAATCCCCAGGACCAGGCGCGGATCGCCTTCATGCTCGGCTTTGCCGACTGGAGCGCCTTCCATGAGCAACTGATGTACTGGCGTGGGCGCGTGGAGTGGCACTTCCGCCAGGTGATTGCCGATCCTGATGAAGATGAAGGCGCCGAAAGCGAAGTGGTGGTGGGGGGCGAGTGGCTGCCGTTATGGGAGGAAGCCCAGGACGAGGAGGCCGCCTGCCGGCAGTTGCAGGAGGGTGGTTTCGTCGATGCGCCCAAGGCCCTGCGGGCACTCGCCAGCCTGCGCGGTAGTCCGCAATTGCGGGCCATGCAGCGTCTGGGGCGTGAGCGTCTGGATGCCTTTATTCCACGCCTGCTGGCTCAGGCCGTCGAACACGCCAATCCGGATCTGGTCCTGGAGCGGGTCTTGCCGCTGGTCGAGGCGGTGGCGCGGCGTTCGGCCTATCTGGTGTTGCTCACCGAAAACCCGGGCGCCTTGCGCCGCTTGCTGACCCTGTGCGCGGCCAGTCCGTGGATTGCCGAACAAATCACCCGCTTCCCGCTGTTGCTGGACGAATTGCTCAACGAAGGACGCCTGTTCAAGCCGCCCCTGGCGCCGGAGCTGGCGGCCGAGCTGCGCGAGCGCCTGACGCGGATTCCCGAGGACGACCTGGAGCAGCAGATGGAGGCCCTGCGCCACTTCAAACTGGCCCACCGTTTGCGGGTGGCCGCCTCGGAGATCGCTGGCAGCCTGCCTTTAATGAAGGTCAGCGATTACCTGACCTGGCTCGCCGAGGCGATTCTGGAACAGGTGCTGGCCCTGGCCTGGCGCCAGACCGTGGCCAAGTACGGGGCGCCACAGCGCACTGACGGCACCTTGTGTGACCCGGGATTCATCATCGTCGGCTACGGCAAGGTCGGCGGCATCGAGCTGGGCCACGGTTCCGACCTGGATCTGGTCTTTATCCATGATGGCGATCCGCAAGCGGAAACCGATGGGCCCAAACCCATAGACGGTGCACAGTTCTTCACCCGGCTGGGGCAGCGCATCATCCATCTGCTGACCACCCAGACCAACTCCGGCCAGTTGTATGAAGTGGATATGCGCCTACGGCCGTCCGGTGCTTCGGGGCTGCTGGTGAGTTCCCTGGGGGCTTTTGCCCGCTATCAGGAAAACGAAGCCTGGACCTGGGAGCATCAGGCGCTGGTCCGGGCCCGGGTGCTGGTGGGCAGCCAGGATGTGGGCCAGGCCTTTGAAAAGGTCCGGGCCGCCGTGCTGGGTAAGACCCGCGACCTGCCCAAGTTGCGCCAGGAAGTCAGTGAAATGCGGGCCAAGATGCGTGACAACCTGGGCAGCCGCCTGACCGCCGCCGGAACCGCGGCCAACGCCTTTGAAGCCACGGCGCCGTTCGACCTCAAGCAGGACGCCGGAGGTATCGTCGATATCGAATTTATGGTGCAATACGCGGCCCTGGCGTGGTCCGAAGAGCACCCGTCATTGCTGCGCTACACCGATAACATCCGCATTCTGGAAGGGCTGGAGCAGGTTGGGCTGATGCCGGCGAGCGATGCCAGCCTGCTGCGCGAGGTCTACAAGGCCTACCGTTCCGCGGCTCACCGGCAGGCGTTGCAGAATGAGGCCGGAATCATTAACGGTGATCAATTCGTGACCGAACGGCGGGAAGTGTTACGAATTTGGCGCGAGCTGGGGCTAAGCTAGTCGGCATAATGCAGCCGCAATTGTATTCGGCGAGCTGCGAGGCTCGCCCCAACTGAACCGACGGTGAAGGCCGCGGTGCTGGATTCTCGAGGCGGGGAGGCGTATGCCTCCCCGGCTCGTTTATGGAAACCACATGAATATTCTGATCGTTGGGCCCAGTTGGGTCGGTGACATGGTGATGGCGCAGACACTCTTGGAGTGCCTGAAACAGCGTCATCCACAATGCGAGATCGACGTGCTGGCCCCCGAGTGGAGCCGGCCGATCCTGGAGCGCATGCCCCAGGTGCGTCGTGCCTTGAGCTTTCCTCTTGGCCACGGTGTCCTGGAACTGGCGACCCGCCGGCGGATCGGCAAGTCCCTGGCCGGCCAGTACGATCAGGCGATCCTGCTGCCCAATTCGCTGAAGTCGGCCCTGGTGCCGTTCTTCGCAGGCATCCCCAAGCGCACCGGCTGGCGCGGCGAGTTCCGCTACGGCTTGCTCAATGACGTGCGCAAGCTCGACAAAGAGCGTTACCCGCTGATGATCGAGCGCTTCATGGCTCTGGCCTATGAGCCGGGCGCCGAATTGCCCCAGCCGTACCCGCGCCCGAGCCTGCAGATCGATCCGCAAAGCCGCGAGGCGGCCCTGGCCAAGTTTGGCCTGAGCCTGGATCGCCCGGTGCTGGCGCTGTGCCCGGGAGCAGAGTTCGGCGAGGCCAAGCGCTGGCCGTCCGAGCATTACGCACAAGTGGCTGAGGCGAAGATCCGCGAGGGCTGGCAGGTCTGGCTGTTCGGTTCGAAGAACGATCATGCTGTGGGTGAAGAGATTCGCGGGCGACTGATTCCCGGCTTGCGCGAGGAATCGACCAATCTCAGTGGCGAAACCTCCCTGGCCGAGGCCATCGACCTGCTGTCCTGCGCCGATTCGGTAGTGTCCAACGACTCCGGGCTGATGCACGTGGCGGCCGCGCTGAATCGTCCGCTGGTGGCGGTGTACGGCTCCACCTCCCCGGGCTTCACCCCGCCCCTGGCGGATCAGGTCGAAGTGGTGCGCCTGGGGATCGAGTGCAGTCCGTGTTTCGATCGCACTTGTCGCTTCGGTCATTACAACTGCCTGCGCCAGTTGTTGCCGCAGCCGGTGAATGAAGCCTTGCAGCGCTTGCAGGGCTCCCCGGTCGAGGTTCAATAAGTTGCGGGTACTGTTGATCAAGACCTCGTCCCTGGGGGATGTGATTCATGCATTGCCGGCGCTGACCGATGCCGCGCGAGCGATCCCGGGGATCACGTTCGACTGGGTGGTGGAAGAAGGCTTCGCCGAGATTCCTTCCTGGCATCCGGCGGTAGGCAAGGTGATTCCGGTGGCGATCCGCCGCTGGCGCAAGAATATCTGGCAGACCATCAAGAGCGGCGAGTGGCGCCGCTTCAAGCAGAGCGTGCGCTCGACCAAGTACGACCTGGTGATCGATGCCCAGGGCCTGCTGAAAAGCGCCTGGCTGACCCGTTACGTGCGCGCCCCGGTGGCGGGGCTGGACAAACACTCGGCCCGTGAGCCCCTGGCTTCGCGTTTCTACTCGCGACGCCTGGCGGTGGCCCGCGGGCAGCACGCCGTGGAGCGGGTGCGCCAGCTGTTCGCCGTGGCCCTGGGCTACGACCTGCCACAGGGCCTGGGCGACTACGGCCTGAATGTCGAAAAACTGGTGGAGCTGCCGCGCAAGAATCCCTTCGTGCTGTTCCTGCACGGCACCACCTGGGACACCAAGCACTGGCCTGAGGCCTATTGGCGCGAGCTGACCGAGCGCATGGGCATGCTCGGGGTCGAGGTCAAGCTGCCCTGGGGCAATGCTGTCGAGAAGGCCCGGGCGGAGCGTATTGCCAGTGGCCTGAAAAACGCCACGGTACTGCCCAAGCTGAACCTGGCCGGGGTCGCCAAGGTGCTGGCCGATGCCCAGGCCTGTGTGGCCGTGGACACCGGGTTGGGCCACCTGGCCGCGGCCCTGGATGTGCCGACCATCTCCTTGTTTGGCCCAACCAATCCGGGCCTGACCGGCGCCTATGGCAAGGTGCAGATTCACCTGGGGAGCAACTTCCCCTGTGCGCCGTGCCTGCAGAAAAAATGCACCTACCAGCCCACTGCTGTGGATCAGCAACGCTATGACATCAAGCGCGAGTGGCCATTGTGCTTCACGCGCCTTAACCCCGAGCGTGTCGCCAGCCGACTGAGCACCTTGTTACTGGCTGAGGAGCCGCGCTGATGCAATTGGCTTTTGTCCTTTATAAGTATTTTCCCTTTGGCGGCCTGCAGCGCGACTTCATGCGCATTGCCCTGGAGTGTCAGCGCCGCGGGCACCAGATCCGCGTCTACACCCTGATCTGGGAAGGTGACGTGCCTCCTGGCTTTGAAGTGCTGGTAGCGCCGGTCAAGGCGCTGTTCAATCATCGTCGCAACGAAAAGCTCAGCGCCTGGATGGCGGCCGACCTGGCCAAGCGTCCGGTGGATCGGCTGATCGGTTTCAACAAGATGCCGGGGCTGGACGTGTACTACGCCGCCGACGGCTGCTTCGAGGACAAGGCGCAGAATCTGCGGCACTCTCTGTACCGTCGCTGGGGTCGCTACCGGCATTTCGCCGAGTACGAGCGGGCGGTGTTCGCCAAGGATGCCAAGACCGAGATCCTGATGATCTCCGAGGTTCAGCAGCCGCTGTTCATCAAGCATTACGACACCCCGCTGGAGCGCTTTCACCTGCTGCCGCCGGGCATTGCCCAGGATCGCCGCGCACCGTCCAACGCGGCCGAGATCCGCGCCGATTTCCGTCGTGAGTTCGCCTTGAAGGACGACGAGCTGCTGCTGGTGCAGATTGGCTCCGGGTTCAAGACCAAGGGCGTGGACCGCAGCCTCAAGGCGCTGGCGGCCCTGCCTTCGGCGCTGAAAAAACGCACCCGACTGTTTGTAATCGGCCAGGACGACCCCAAGGTATTCCAGGTACAAAGTGCCGCATTGGGGCTCAGCGACCAGGTGCAGTTCATGAAGGGGCGCAGTGATATTCCTCGTTTCCTGCTGGGAGCCGACCTGCTGATTCATCCGGCCTACAACGAAAATACCGGCACTGTGCTGCTCGAAGCCCTGGTGGCTGGGCTGCCGGTGCTGGTGAGCGCGGTCTGCGGCTACGCCCATTACATCGCCGAGGCCGAATGCGGCCTGGTGCTGGATGAGCCGTTCGAGCAGGCGCAGCTCAATCAATACCTCACCACCCTGTTGACCGACGACGCTGCACGCGCGACCTGGAGCCGTAATGGCCTGGCGTTCGCCGAGACGGCCGACCTTTACAGCATGCCGCAGCACGCTGCGGATGTGATTCTGGCGGAGCAACACCGATGAAGTTGATGCTTGCCGAACCCTTCAAGAGCCTCTGGGCCGGACGCGATGCGTTCGACGCTGTCGAGGGCCTGAAGGGCCAGGTCTACCGTGAGCTGGAAGCGCGCCGTACCTTGCGTACGGAAGTCGACGGTCGCGGTTATTTCGTGAAGATCCATCGCGGCATTGGCTGGGGCGAGATCGTCAAGAACCTGATCACCGCCAAGCTGCCGGTGCTTGGCGCCGGTCAGGAATGGCGGGCGCTGGAGCGTCTGCATCAGGTGGGCGTGCCGACCATGACCGCCGTGGCCTACGGCGAGCGCGGCAGCAACCCGGCGGACCAGCACTCGTTCATCGTCACCGAGGAGCTGGCGCCCACCGTCAGCCTTGAAGACTTCAGCATCGACTGGGTCAAGCAGCCGCCTGCGCCGGCCCTCAAGCGCGCGCTGATCGCCGAAGTGGCGCGCATGACCGGCATGATGCACCGCGCCGGGGTCAACCACCGCGACTGCTACATCTGCCATTTCCTGTTGCACACCGATCGTCCCATCACGCCTGCTGAACTGAAACTCTCGGTGATCGACCTGCATCGGGCCCAGACCCGGCCGAAGATCACCTTGCGCTGGCGCAATAAGGACCTGGCGGCCCTGTATTTTTCCGCCCTGGATATCGGCCTGACGCGCCGCGACAAGTTGCGTTTCCTCAAGGGCTATTTCCAGCAGCCGTTGCGGCAGATCCTGGCCGAAGAAGCGGCGCTGCTGTCCTGGCTCGAAGGCAAGGCGGAAAAACTCTACGCACGTAAGCAGCGGTACGGAGACGCACTCTGATGGCGAGTTGGAACCTGGACCCCGCCTATCAGGAGTTGGCGCAAGATTTCGGCAGTCTGGACGCGGTATTTGCCCTGCAGGGCGAGCGTCTGACCCGGGACCCTCTGTCGGAGGTTATTCGGGTCGAGCGCGGCGGCGTCAATTACTACGTCAAGCGCTATACCGGCGCCGGCAAGAACCTGCGGCGCTACCTGGGCAAGCCCCGGGTCAAGTTCGAATGGCAGAACCTCAAGCGCTTCGCCAAGTGGGGCATTCCCACTGCCGATGTGGTGGCCTGGGGCCTGGAACGTCGCTGCCTGGCCTACTCCCGGGGCGCGATGATCACTCGCGAGCTGCCGCGGACCGAGGACCTGTCGGTGCTGGCCGAGCGCAACGATCCGCGGCTCAAGGATCGGCGCTGGGTCGATGGGGTGAGTCGTCAGTTGGCCGCTTATACCCGGGTCATGCATGACCATCGCTTTACCCACAATGATTTGAAGTGGCGCAACCTGCTGATCGACGATCAGGACCGGTTGTACCTGATCGACTGTCCGAACGGCGATTTCTGGCGTGGGTTCTGGCTCAAGTACCGGATCACCAAGGACCTGGCCTGCCTGGACAAGGTGGCCAAATATCATCTGTCGGCCACTCAGCGCCTGCGTTTCTATCTGCAGTATCGCCAGCGCGATCGCTTGAGTGCCGCCGACAAGGCGCGTATTCGCCACGTGGTGAGATTTTTCGAGGGGCGCGAATGACTGATTTCCTGGCGTCCGAGGAACGTGCGCTACTGGAGCGTAACGGTCTCGGCACTTTTGACCAGTTGTGGGCTACGCAATTGGATGCGGTGGATGAGCCCAATACCAGTCGCGGCGGCAGCAGCAGCGTCTTTCGCCTGGATGTGGAAGGGCAGGGGTTCTATCTCAAGCGGCAGACCAACTACCAGACCCGGACCCTGCATCGGCCTTTCGGCGAACCGAGTTTCGCCCGGGAGTTTCGAAACATCCGGCGTTATCAGCAGTTGGGCATTCCCGCGCTGCAGGCGGTGTTCTTTGGCATGCGCAAGGTCAATGGCGAGTCTCGAGCCATACTCCTGACCCGGGCCCTGGATGGTTGGGACGATCTGGATGCGCTGCTGTCGCGTTGGGATGAGCTCAGTGAGCTCCAGCGCCAGGCGGTACTCAAGGCCTGCGGGCAACTGGCCCGGCAACTGCACAGCTTGCGTCAGGTCCATGGCTGCTTCTATCCCAAGCATATTTTCCTCCAAGGCCATGGCGAGGGTTACCGGGCGCAGTTGATCGACCTGGAGAAAACTCGGCCCTTGCTGTTCGGTCAGCGCGACCGGGTCAAAGATCTGGAACCTTTACTGCGCCGTGCTTCGGTGTGGAATGCCGACGAAGTGCGCGGCCTGTTGGCGGCCTATCTGGAGCAGCCCCTGGACAGTTCCCTGGTGGGTGCCTGGGCCGCTCGTCTCAGTGCTCGCAGCAGTCACAAGGAATCTCGCTGATGCGTTTGTCCGAGCTGAAAAACAGCGGGCGCAGCCCGACCCTGCCCCTGAGCCTTGAGCTGGCGGACGCTGCCGGCCCGGCGCAGTTGCAGTTGCTGACCCTGTTGCGCGTGCTGCCGGGGCAGCGCTATGTCGGTGCCGGTGTCTGGCGTGGGCGTCCGGTGCTGGCCAAGTTGCTGGTGGGGCCCAAGGCCGCGCGGCATTTTCAGCGCGAGTTGCAGGGTGTGCGCCTGCTGGCGGAGCAGGGGCTGACCACGCCGTTGCTGCTGGCGGACGGCTTGCAGGAAGGCGAGGGCGGCTGGTTGCTCTTCGAGTTCCTGGAAGGGGCGCAAAGCCTCGGCGACGCCTGGAAGCAGGTGGAAAAGCTGCCGGTGCTGGCCGATGAGCAGACCGCGGTGTTGGCTGAGGCCCTCGGAGCTATTGCCCAGTTGCACGCCAAGGGCCTGTGGCAGGAAGACCTGCACCTGGACAACCTGTTGCGCCATAACGGCAAGCTGCACCTGATCGATGGCGCGGGGATCTGTGTCGAAGAGGCTGGCAAGCCCCTGTCCCGGCAAAAGGTCCTGGAAAACCTGGGAGTGTTCTTCGCCCAGCTACCCAAGAGCCTGGAACCCTTCACTGAAGAGTTGCTGGTGCATTACCTGCTGAGCAATGCCGAGCACGCCTTGCCCCTGGAGGCCCTGGAGAAGCAGGTGAACAAGGTGCGTGGCTGGCGCCTGCGGGACTTTCTCAACAAGGTTGGCCGTGAGTGCACGCTGTTCAGCGTGCAGCGTGGACCTTTCGCCTTGCGTGCGATTCGCCGTGAGGAAGAGGCCGCGATGCTGCCAGTGTTGGCGCAGGCCGATGCCCTGTTGGATCAGGGGCATCTGTACAAGACCGGTGGCGCCGCCAGTGTCGGCCGGGTTGAGGCCGCGGGGCGGACCCTGGTGGTCAAGCGCTACAACATCAAGGGCTTGGCTCATTGGCTCAAGCGTTTCTGGCGCCCGAGCCGGGCCTGGCACTCCTGGCGTGAAGGCAATCGCCTGGAATTCCTGGGGATTGCCACGCCCAGGCCCCTGGCGGTACTGGAGCAGCGTTTTCTCTGGTTGCGCCGTCGGGCCTACCTGGTGACCGAGTACTTGTCGGGGCCTGACATCATTGAGCGTTTTGCACCGTTCGTGGACAGTGGCGAGGCGCCTGAATCGGAGTTGCTGGCGCTGGATCGGCTGTTTGCCCAGTTGATCAGGGAGCGCATCAGTCACGGTGACTTAAAGGGCCACAATCTGTTCTGGCAGGACGATCGCTGGGCCCTGATCGATCTGGATTCCATGTGTCAGCACTCCAGTCTGAGCAGCTTTGCTCCGGCATTTGCCCGAGATCGCGCACGTTTCATGCGCAACTGGCCCGAAAGCAGCAATTTGTATCAAGTGATTGATCGGCGGCTGCCCAAGACCGTCCAGAGCGCCGAGGCCTGACCTGCGACCTATAGCCGCTGCTGCAGGCAGCGGCTGCGGGCCGTGGCGTATGCGGCGCCCGGGCTTGGCGCTTGCCGCTAGAGGCTTGCCACTGCTTTTACGTTATAATCCCGCCCTTTCGTTGTTTCTCGCCCCTTTGCGAGCACACTTTATTTTCAAGGCGCACTGCGCCCGCATGCAGACTAAACGAGGCTAGACCCCTGTGGCATTGACGATTCTTGGCCTGTCCGGCGCCCTTAGCCATGATCCTTCAGCAGCCCTGTACATCGACGGCAAACTGATTGCCGCCGCTGAAGAAGAGCGTTTCGTGCGCGACAAGCATGCAAAGAACCGCATGCCCTACGAGTCGGCGAAGTTCTGCCTGGAACAGGCCGGGATCAAGCCTTCCGACGTTGACGTGGTAGCGATTCCGTTTGCCCCGATCAGCCTGTTCGGCAAGGCTCGCTGGCATTACGCCAAGCGCTACTGGTACGCCCCGGACCGCGCCCTGGACGCGATCCTGATGGGCAACCGTCGCTACAAGCGCTATCGCAAGAAGATCGTCTGGTGCCTGGAGCAACTGGGTTTTGACCCGAAAAAGGTCAAGATCGAGCCGGTGGAGCACCACCTGGCCCACGCCTCCAGTGCCTACCACTGTTCGGGCTTCAAGGAGAAGACCGCGATCCTCGGGATCGACGGCAAGGGCGAATACGCCACTACCTTCTTCGGCTACGGCGAAAACGGCAAGATCCACAAGATCAAGGAATTCTTCGATCCGGACTCCCTGGGCGGCCTCTATGGCGCGATCACCGAGTTCCTCGGCTTCGAAATGCTCGACGGCGAGTTCAAGGTCATGGGCATGGCGCCTTATGGCGACGCCAGCAAGTACGATTTCTCGCGCCTGGCCAGCTTTGAAAACGGCGAACTGGTGATCAACACCGACTACGCCAACGTCATTGGCCTGCGTCGCTACAAAGAGAAGGGCAAGGGTTTCTACTTCTCGCCAAAACTCATCGAGTGGCTGGGTCCCAAGCGCGAAGGCGACATCGCCGACGAGCCTTACATCCACTACGCCGCGAGCATGCAGGCGCTGTTCGAAAAACTGGCCCTGCAGATGATCGACCACTACCTGGGCGACGTCCTCAAGGAAACCGGCAAGCTGGCTTTCGCCGGCGGCTGCGCGCTGAACGTCAAGCTGAACCAGAAGATCATTGCCCGTCCTGAAGTCAAAGAGCTGTTCGTGCAGCCGGCTTCCGGCGACGCCGGCACCGCCGTGGGCGCTGCTGCGTACGTTTCCCATGCCCGTGGGGTGCCGGTAGAGAAGATGGAACACGTCTATCTCGGCCCGTCCTACAGCAACGAAGACGTGATCGCAGCCTGTGCCCGTCACCCGAACAAACCGGCTTGGCGGCAGATCGACAACACCCCGGAACGCATCGCCAAGATCATGGTCGATGGCAACCCGGTGGCCTGGTTCCAGGGCCGCATGGAGTTTGGTCCACGTGCCCTGGGCGGTCGCTCGATCATCGGTTGCCCGAGCGCCGTGGGCGTTGCCGATCGGATCAACGAGCAGATCAAGTTCCGCGAGCGCTGGAGGCCTTTCTGCCCGTCGATGCTCGACACCGTCGGTCCGCAGATGATCAAGGTCGACCACCCGGCGCCATTCATGACCTTCACCTTCGAAGTGGCTGAAGAGTGGAAGACCCGGGTGCCGGAAGTGGTTCACGAAGACGGCACGTCCCGGGCCCAGGTGCTCAAGCGCGAATACAACCCGCGCTACTACGACATGATGAAGGCGTTGGAAGTCCTGACCGGTAACGGCGTGTCGCTGAACACCTCGTTGAACCGCCGTGGCGAACCGATGATCTGCTCGCCGACCGATGCCCTGAACATGTTCTACGGTTCCGATCTGCAGTACCTGATCATGGAAGACATTCTGGTGGTCAAAGACGGCGTGGACCCTTATGACACGCTCGGCTGAACGCCATGTGCTGCAGTTTTGCCACGGCTATGACGGGCCGTTCCTGGACTGCGCCCGGCAATACGCCAACTTGTTCGCGGGCAGCGGCTATCGGGTGACCACGGTGTTTCTCACCGGGGCCGCCGATGCCGAAGTGGCTGCCGGCTGTGCGTCTGATGAAGTGCTGTTCATGGAATACAGCTCCAAGGCCATTCGTGGCCTCAAGCTGGGTGCCATTCGTGACCTGCGCAAGATTGCCGCCTCGCGCAATTTCAGCTTTTGCATCGCTCACCGCTTCAAGCCGATCTACATCGCTTTGTTGGGCACCCGCTTGCCGGTAGTGGGTGTCCATCACGCCTTTTCCGACTACAAGCGCCGTAGCCGGCAGATCTTCGCTGGACTGTTTCGCAAGCGCCTGAGCCTGTTGGGGGTCTCTGATGCGGTGCGTGACGACATGCGTGCCTGCCTGCCCAAATGGCCTGCGGCGCGCATCCAGACCCTGTACAACCGCATCGACCTGGAAGCCTTGCAGGCCAGCCAGCTGGACGCAGCCCAGGCCCGCAGCGAGCTGGGCCTGTCCGCGGATGCCTGGATTGTCGGCAACGTCGGACGCCTGCACCCGGACAAGGATCAGGCCACTTTGCTGCGGGGCTTTGCCGCCGCCGTGCCGCAATTGCCGCAGCAGAGTCAGCTGGCCATCCTGGGGACCGGACGCCTGGAGAAGGATCTGAAATCCCTGGCCCGTGAACTGGGAGTGGCTGATCGTGTGCTGTTCCTCGGGCAGGTGCCGGACGCTCGGCGCTATTTCCGTGCGTTCGACGTATTTGCCTTGAGCTCCGATCACGAACCCTTTGGCATGGTCCTGCTGGAAGCCATGGCGGCCGGTGTGCCCTTGCTGGCCACCGCCTGCGGCGGTGCAAAGGAAGTGGTAGAGGGTGTGGGCATTCTGTTCCCCCTGGGAGACGCCGAGCACATGGCTCAAGGGCTGCAGCACCTGGCCGCGATGGATGACCATCAGCGCCGGGTCTGTGCCGAGTTGATGCTTGATCGCCTGCGCGAGCGTTTCTCCGACCGTGCTGTACGGGACGTATTCTGGCGTTTGCCGCAAGTCACCGATCTGACCGCGAGGGGCTGATGCTCAATCGATTTCAAGGCTGGCGCGAACGTGGCTGGTCAGTCATTGACGCGTCGACCTATGCCGATGCCTGGCAGCGCTTTGGTGGCAGCGTGGCGACCCATCCGTTGGTGGTGGAGCAACTGGCGGACCTGGCGCAGATTCCCGTGCGTTATCTGGCCTGGGAACAGGACGGCCATCTGCAGGCGGCCATTGCCACCTGGGGGCGGGACCTGGCGCTGTCCAAGGACGTGCTCAAGCGAGCCGGCAAGAAGGGCCTGTTTGATATCGGCAATGCCGAGTTGATCCTTCCGGCAGCGGCCAATGCTCAGGTGCCACTGCGTCATCGTGGGCGCTACCTGTCTGCGCTTAACGAAGGGCGCTTCAGCACCCTCAAGCCTCAGGTCGAACAATTGGCCATGGCCCGTACCCCCGAAGAGCTGTCGAAGAAGTTTCGCTACAACCAGCGCCGCGAACTGCGTCTGTTGGAAGAAGCGGGCGGGGTGGTGCGTGCGGTCAGTGATTTCACCAGTGCTGAACTGGCGGCCATCTACTGTGACCTGTTCCAGCGCCGCTGGGGCTTTGCGGCCACTGGCGCCGAGCGCATGGCCGAGGTGTTGGAACGCTTGCGCGAGCTGCTGATCGGCTCGGTGATTTTCCTCAATGATGCGCCGATTGCCGTGCAGTTGATCTACCGGGTCGAAGCGCCGCAGTGGATCAGCGTGGAGTATGTCAACGGTGGTGTTGACCCACAGACGCGTGAGTTCAGTCCAGGGAGCGTGCTGAGCTTCCTCAACACCCAGAGTGCCTGGGAACAGGCTCGGGCCCTGGATAAACCGCTGCGTTTCTCCTTCGGCCGCGCCGACCGTGAGTACAAGGACCGTTGGTGCAATCCGGTGCCGGTTTTTCAGGTGTGAGGCCGTCCATGAGTCGCAAACAGCAACTGCTCAAGCGCCACCGGCGCAATAAACGAATCGCCCTGTTGGTGGGCTTGGTGCTGTTGCTGCTGATTGGCGTGCTGGTGGCCTGGTGGTTGCCGCTGCTGCTGGCCGTTCTCGGCTGGTTGGCCCATGAGGCCTGGTTTGCCGATCACCTGTTCTACTCGCCCAAGGACGATTACTGCTATGACTTTGGCAGCGATGCTCGGCAGCTCGCAGTGCGCCTGGAGGCGGGGCGCCTGCTGCTGGACTCGGTACAGGAACTGGCGGCGGACGAGACACTGATTCTTGGGGTGCAGGTCAAGAGTTCCTGGATCGGACGTTTTCTCGATCCGGCCATTGAAGTGCTGGGCGGCCCGACGCTCGATCGCCAGGCGTTCGAGCGAGGCGTCGATGGCCTGCGTTATCTCAACCTTAGCGGCCTGGCAGGTCCCCTGGTCGGCGGCGAGCTGCAACTGCGTGGGCGATTCTGTCGGATTCAGGTCCAGCCTCAGTTGATGGCCTGGCGCGACCCCGACTACCGACGCCAGCGAGTGATGGTGATTGCTCCCCATGCCGACGATGCTGAACTGGCAGCCTTTGGCTTGTACAGCCAGGCCGACGAAGCCTGGATCGTGACCCTGACAGCGGGTGAAATCGAGGCCGAGCATTATCAGGCCATGGGTATGAACGCTGCCGAGGCAGCGCGAATCAAGGGCCGTTTGCGAGCCTGGGACAGTATCGCGGTGCCGCGTTGGGCTGGAGTGCCTGAAGCGCACTGCGTACAGCTGGGGTACTTCTGTCTGCAACTGCCTGCCATGCAGGCCGCGCCGCAACAGCCGGTGGCCTCGCGTGAGGCGCAGTTGAGCGATATCCGCCTGTTCCGCCAGTTCAATCCGTTCCCGCTACCAGCCGATCGGGATGGGCTGCCGACCTGGGACAACCTGTTGGCTGATCTGCGCGAGCTGCTGCTCAAGGCGCGGCCCGAAGTGCTGGTGCTGCCCCATCCGTCACTGGACCCTCATCCTGACCATATCTGTGCCCAGGCAGCGGTGATGCAGGCGCTGGAGGGGTTGGATTGGCAGCCGACCACCGTGCTTGGCTATGCCAATCACCTGCATGACAACGACCGCTGGCCAATGGGTGATTCGGGTGCGGGCATTGCTTTGCCGCCGGTGTTCGATTCGACGACAGTGTTGCGTCCCTGGTGTTTGCCACTGTCCCAGGTTGAGCAATATGACAAGGCCATGGCCTTGGGCATGATGCATGACCTGCAGCCGAGAATGCCGTTCAAGCGGCGCCTGCGCAGGTCGATACAATTGCTTCTGGCTAGTAGAGTGCCTTCGGCCCTGGGAGAGAATGAGTTCTTTCGCAAGGCAGTGCGGCGGCACGAACTGTTCTGGCTGTTGCGGCAGCGATAAAACCGGCATAAACACAGGAATCTGTTGTGCCCCTAACCTGACAGCGAGTCTTTTGTGATCAATCCACGCCCGCGAATCCTGTTTCTCATGCCCTATTTCGGGCGTTGGCCATTCTGGCTGCCGTTTTTTCTCGAAAGCTGCCGACGCAATCCGGATATTGACTGGTTGTTTTTCAGCGATTGTGGGATTCCGGATAATCTGCCGCCGAACGTCCAGTTTGAAAGCATCAGCTTTGCTGATTATTGCGCCTTGGTGTCCCAGCGCCTGAACATCGATTTTGCGCCCAATGCGGCTTACAAGCTCTGTGATATCAGGCCTGCAATGGGTTATATCCATATTGATCGGCTGCTGGGCTACGACTTTTGGGCTTTCGGCGATATCGATCTGGTCTACGGTGACCTGCGGGCCTACTTCACCGCAGATCGTCTGGCGAAGTATGACCTGTTCTCCACCCACGAGCGTCGCGTCGCTGGGCACTTGTGCCTGATACGCAACAGCGCCCGCCAGCTTGAATTGTTCAGGCAGATCAAGGATTGGCAGACGCGCTTTACCGACCAGCAGCATCATGCACTGGATGAAGGGGCGTTCAGTCGGATTTTTCTCTGGCGCAAGAACTTCCCGAAGCCGCTGTTCAAACTGGTGGGCAAGTTCAATCCATGGCGTCGTCGCAGTGAGTTCACTGAGGCGTTCAGCACGCCGGGCGGAGTGATCGACTGGCATGACGGCAGTCGTGATTTTCCAACGCGCTGGTACTGGAAGGATGGGCATCTGACCAATGACCGCGACGGCGACCGCAGTTTTCCGTATTTCCACTTTGTGTGTTGGAAGCGCAATGAGTGGTCGGATTTGCCTGAGCAGGATGCCAAGGTGGTCCAGGCCCTGGCCGGCGAGTCTTCCTGGGTCATCGATGCCACAGGTTTCCACCGGGGAGAGTTATGAGTCAGCGCTTCAAGGTCCTGCAATTGCAGCCGGACTACAACGTCAAATCCCACGACTTCGCCGACCTGGCGGAGCAGATCGTCAAGGCCTTGCCGACTGACCAGTACGAGATGACGGCGGCCTTCCTGCGCGGGCGACCCGGGCTGGCTGATCCGGTCAGCCGGGCCGATCATTCGGTGTATTTCGAGTTTTCCGACAAGGCCCTGAAAGGCATGCGTCTGCGGGCCATGTGGCGGTTGTATCAGTTCTGCCGCAAGGAAAAGTTCGATGTGGTGATCTGCAATCGCTTCAAGCCGGTGAACATGATGCTGACCCTCAACCGTTGGTTGAAGGTCCCACTTTGCATTGGCATCTCCCATGGTTTCGGTGAGTACGACCGGCTTTACCGGCGGCGCCAGACCCAGCGCCTGATCGACCGGCACTGGCGTTTTGTCGGTGTATCGCCCGCGGTCAAGCAGTACTTGCTGGATTGCCAGTGCGGTTTCACCGACCAGAACACCTGGGCGATCACCAACGCCATCGATATCGAACAGGCCGAAGCCTTGCAGCACTCCCGCGAGCGCTCTCGTGAGTTGTTGGGGCTGGACCCTTCCGTGCGCCTGATCGGTGCGTTGGGGCGCCTGGTGCCGGTCAAGGGCCACACTTACCTGCTGCAGGCATTTGCTCAGCTCAAGGACAAGTACCCGCAGACTCAGTTGGCGATCATTGGCGCCGGGCGCGAAGAGGCCAATCTGCGCGCCGAGATCGAGCGTCTGGGCCTGCAGGGTCGGGCCCACCTGCTGGGCTTCAAGGAGAACGCACTGCAGTATGTGCGTGCCTTCGATATCTGGACCATGCCGTCATTGGCCGAAGGCTTGGGCCTGGCGTTGCTGGAAGGCATGAGCGGGCAGTTACCGGTGATCGCTTCCAATGTACCGGCCATGCTGCCGCTGATTGAAGGGGCCGGTGGCCTGGCGGTTGAGCCGGCCAATGTGCCGGCGCTGACGGCGGCATTGGACAATTACCTGGGGCTCTCCGATGAGGCGTTGGCCGATAAGGGCCAGCAAGCGTACCGCTATCTGCAGAAAGAACATGATATCGAGGTGTTCCGCGAGGAATACCGGCAATTGATCGACTCGGGATTGAGTCAGGCGGGCAAGAGGCAGCAATGACAGACCAGCAACCTGTGGTGACGGTAATCATCGCCTCCTACAACCACGCACCCTATATCGAGCAGAGCATTCTCAGCGTGCTCAACCAGACCTATTCGAACATCGAACTGCTGGTGGTGGATGACGGTTCCAGCGATGACAGCGTCGAGCGTATCCGGCGGCTGCAGGCCTTGCATGGTTTCGACTTCCGCGTTCAGCAGAATCAGGGGCTGACCAATACCCTCAATGGCGCCATCGCTCGGGCCAAGGGCAGCCTGATCGTGCCCTTCGGCTCCGACGACATTATGCTGCCCGAGCGTATCGCGACTCAGGTGGCATACCTGGACGGCAAGCCGGAGGTCGGGATCTGCGCCGGCAATATTGAGTTGATCGACAGCGATGGCAACCTGTTTCCCGAAAATCGCCAGCGCCGTGATGTACCGTTCCGGCGTCTGGATTTCGATGACATGTTCCTTGAGCGCAAGCCTTACCCGCCTGCGCCGACGTTGATGATTCGCCGTGAGGCACTGGAGAAGGTCGGTGGTTTCGACCCGAATATCCGCCTTGAGGACTTGCTGATCGAGCTGAAGATCACCCATGCGGGCTACTTTATCGACGGCTTGAACGTAGTGATGGCGCGTTATCGCAAGCACGCCACCAACTCCTACAAGAACCACCGCTTCATGATCGACAACATCCTGCGCACCTACGCTCTGTTCAGTGAGCATCCGCTGTACGAGGAGGTTCGCTACAAGTTCCTCAGTTCGATGTTCCTCAAGGTGTCCAATCGCGATCGGAAACTGGCTCGCGAATTGTTGGCACAGATTCCGTTCAAGGCCTGGAACAAGAAAACCTGGCGTGGGCTGGGCCGCTTGTATTTTTCGCCGCTGGAAAAAGACTGAAGGGGCGCCGGAGCATGGGCTGGATTCAACGCTTTCTTGAAAAGCGCGCCAAGCGTGCGATCCGCAAACTGCCGAAAATCGAACGCGGCGTGGTGCGCTTCCAGCAGCGTTATCCGGGGTACAGCATTGGCCGCGGCAGTTATGGCTTGCCTGAGGTGCATGACTGGCAGGAAGGTTCGACCCTGAGCATCGGTGCTTACTGCTCGATCGCCGAAGGCGTGCAGATTTTTCTTGGTGGTCACCACCGTGCGGATTGGGTCAGCACCTACCCCTTTCCCGCAATGCTACCCCAGGCCGCGCATATCAGCGGTTACGCCGGCACCAATGGCGATGTGCGGGTGGGCAGTGATGTATGGCTGTGCTCCAACAGCACACTGTTGTCCGGTGTGACCATTGGCCATGGCGCGATTGTCGCGGCGGGGGCTCTGGTCACCAAGGATGTGGAGCCCTATGCGGTGGTCGGTGGCAATCCGGCGCGCTTCCTGCGGTGGCGCTTCCCCGAAGAACAGCGCCAGCAGTTGTTGCAGAGTGCCTGGTGGGACTGGCCGGAAGCCGAGTTGCACGGGCTTGCCGACAAGCTGTGCAGTGATGATATCGAAGGCTTCCTGGCCTATGCCCGGCAGCGTCAGGCCTGACGTTCAGCGGCTCAATCCCCTATGACCTGATTCCCTGACAGCCTTGTGCGACTGTCAGGGTGCAGATGTGGGTGCAGGGTTTCAGTGAGCGCCTTGGCGCTCGTCGCTCGCAGGCAGTTGCTTCAGCAGGCCGGTTGCACGGGACATCGAGGTAGGCAGCGCATACCCCGCCTGTAGTGCATTCAGGTGCTCCTGGAACAGCCAGTTACTGTCTTCGCTATAGCGCTGCATGTGCCGCAGATTGCGCTGGCGCAGTGAAGTTCTCAGCGAGGAGGGGTAAACCCGTAGATCGGCAAGATCGATCAGGCCGAATTCGCCGTTCTCCAGGACCAGCACATTGGCCAGGTGAAGCGAGCGAAAGTACACCCCTTGTTCATGCAGTCGAGCCATGAACGTACCGAAGTCCTTGATCAACTGCGCGCGCTCTTCTGCCGAGCCTGCCAATTGCAGGTGCTGGCGTAGGGTCTGCCCAGGCAGTGGCTGGTAGCGCACGGCGTTGCTGCCGTCGGCAAGTCGGTACAGGCCCAGGATGACCGGGGTGGTAATGCCCAGATCACGCAGTTGCTCGCTGTTTGCGGCAAAGCGCTCGGAGTAGGGGTTGAACCCTCCCGAGGTGTACCAGCGACGAGGGCGGAACAGCTTGAAGAAACTGCCATCCTCCAGACGCAGGACCTTGGGCCCCAGGCCATCGGCTTCGATGACCTGGGCATTGGCGAGCAGTTGTTCGGCTGCGGCCGGGCTCAGCGAGGCTACCTGCACAGGCGGCGAACGTTTGGCGCGCTGGTGAATGCACAGGGCGGCGATCATGGCCAGGGGGATCCACAGCAGGAACCAGTGCTCCTTTGGACGCGAAAGAATCCCGCCGCCTTCTGTCAGGCCGGCGCCAATGCCAAAGACCAACCAGCTGGAAGCCAGGATCAGCAAGGGTGTGGCGCGAAGCTGCCAGCTCTTGAGCAGGGCCCAGGCCTGCATGAACAGCCACGGCAGCAGGCCGAAGATGCCCACATAGTAGAGAACCCCCAGGGCGAAGTTGTGTGGCTCTTCCAGGAGGAAGCCGATACCCGGGTCCAGGGACAGGCTGGCGTTATAGCCATGACCGATCCAGGGATGATTGACGATCTGCTCCAGCGCCAGGCGCCAGAGGTCGAAGCGCGAAGAGCTGCCACGCTCCAGAAGCATCTGCGAGAACAGGAGCAGGACCGCCGCGCCGCCTACTGCCATGCCCGCAAGCAGCATCAACGAGCGGCGGTTCCAGCTGATGAAGCTCAGCCAGAGAGCGGCCAGGGTCAGCCCCACCAAGGGCGTCCTGGAGCCGGTGGCAATCAGTGCGGCAAACATGATGGCCATTGCCGGAATGCTCAGCCAGAGCATCTGGTAGCGGCGACAGGTCATGCTCAGGCTCAGCCAGTAGACGCAGAAGAACCCGAAGACGTGGGAGCTCAGCAGCGGATTGTCAAAGGCTCCGACACCCACCATGCGCAGATCGGGGGTGTGGTAGCGAACGAAGACGTACAGGTTGAAGATCGAGGCGAGCAGGGCAACGATCGCCGCGCAGAAGATCAGTGGCTGCACTATGTCATTGCGATAGCGCACCAGCAGGGTACAGCCGGCGAACAGCATCAGCGTATGCAAAGGGGTCTTGATCTCTCCCAGCACGCTGTCGACCGGCGGGCTCCAGGCCAGGCTGACGATGGCCCAGCTACAGAACAGCAGCATGGCGATGAAGATAGGTTCGCGCAGCAGTCCTTTCAGTTCGCTGGGGCGTGTGCACAAGGCAATCAACGTCGGGATGCTGAACAGGCCGTAGTACAGCTTGTGCAACTGACTGCGGCCGGGGAGGAAAAACAGCGCGCAGAGCAGCAATAGATACCCTAGCGGCAGAATCCACAGGCAAATGAAATCGAATACTCGATTCGACGTGTTGCGAAGAGCGTTGGGTTGCATGCTTAGACGTTCATCCCGGAAGTTAAGCCGGCAATCATAGCGATTAATACCGGGTGGTGTCGTTGGTCAGCTGAACAATCTCGGTCCCTTGGGAGTGCCGGTACCTCGAACAAGCTGTGCTAAAGTCAGCCTCCTTTTTGACGACATTCCCGTGATATGACCGACTCCAGTCCCAGCGCAAGCCCTTCGAGCTTGAAAATCTACTTCCGTCTGCTTGGCTATGTGCGGCCCTATATTGGTCTGTTTCTCATCAGCATCGTCGGGTTCCTGATCTTCGCTTCGACCCAGCCCATGCTCGGCTACATCCTCAAGTATTTCGTCGATGGCCTGTCCAATCCCGAGGCTGCGCTGTTTCCCACTGTGCCCTACCTGCGAGACATGCGGCTGCTGCAGGCGGTGCCACTGTTGATCGTGCTGATCGCTGCCTGGCAGGGCCTGGGTTCCTACCTGGGCAATTACTTCCTGGCCAAGGTTTCCCTGGGTTTGGTGCATGACCTGCGAGTGCAGTTGTTCAACAACCTGTTGACCCTGCCCAACCGCTACTTCGACAAGCACAACTCGGGACACCTGATCTCGCGCATCACGTTCAACGTGACCATGGTTACGGGGGCCGCGACCGATGCGATCAAAGTGGTGATCCGCGAAGGCATGACGGTGATCTTCCTGTTTGCCTCGTTGTTGTGGATGAACTGGCGCCTGACCCTGGTGATGATTGCCATCCTGCCGCTGATTGCGATCATGGTGCGTACCGCCAGCAAGAAATTCCGCAAGCAAAGCAAGAAGATCCAGGTGGCCATGGGCGACGTGACTCACGTTGCCTCGGAAACCATCCAGGGCTATCGCGTGGTACGCAGCTTTGGCGGCGAGACCTATGAGCAGCAGCGCTTTCTGGCAGCCAGCCAGGGCAATACCGACAAGCAACTGCGCATGACCCGCACCGGCGCGATCTACACGCCGCTGCTGCAACTGGTGATCTACAGCGCCATGGCGGTGCTGATGTTCCTGGTCCTGTATCTGCGTGGCGATGCGTCGGCGGGGGAAATGGTGGCCTACATCACCATGGCCGGGTTGCTGCCCAAGCCCATTCGTCAGCTGTCGGAAGTCAGTTCCACCATCCAGAAAGGCGTGGCCGGCGCGGAAAGCATCTTCGAACAGTTGGACGTCGAGCCCGAGGTCGATCGTGGCACGGTGGAACACGCCAGCATCAGCGGACACCTGGAAGTGCGTAACCTGAGCTTCACCTATCCAGGTACCGAGCGTCAGGTGCTGGATGACATCAGCTTCAGCGTCGAGCCCGGAAAAATGGTCGCCCTGGTGGGGCGTTCCGGCAGCGGCAAGTCGACCCTGGCCAACCTGATCCCGCGCTTCTATCACCATGACAAGGGCCAGATCCTTCTGGACGGCACCGAGGTCGAAGATTACCGCCTGCTGAACCTGCGTCGGCATATCGCCCAGGTTACCCAGCACGTCACCCTGTTCAGCGACACCGTGGCCAACAACATTGCCTATGGCGACCTGGCCGGGGCACCGCGGGCGGACATCGAAAAGGCCGCGGCCGACGCCTACGCCATGGACTTCATCGCTCAGTTGCCAGAAGGCCTCGACACTCAGGTGGGAGAGAACGGCGTGCTGCTTTCGGGTGGCCAGCGTCAGCGCCTGGCGATTGCCAGGGCCTTGCTGAAGAACGCTCCGCTGCTGATTCTCGACGAGGCCACCTCGGCCCTGGACACCGAGTCCGAGCGGCATATCCAGGCTGCCCTGGACAAGGTCATGAAGGGACGTACCACCCTGGTGATTGCGCACCGTCTGTCCACTATCGAGAAGGCGGACATGATCCTGGTCATGGATCAGGGACGGATTGTCGAGCGCGGCACTCACGCCCAGTTGCTGGCCCAGAATGGCTACTACTCGCGGTTGCATGCCATGGGTCTGGAAGAGCCTGCACCCACCGGGATCGCCTGAGTCTTTCCGGGGAGCGAGCCCGCTCGTTCCCCGGAGCCTCCAGGGTGTGCAAGGCACCTTGGCATCATTTGTATGGCCCGTCTTACAGTCTTGACCAAGGCTAAATAATTCTGCGTTTCACGCTTGTTATGGTTCCCGCCTGAGTCTTCGAATGGATCGAGAGGGCCATCCTTCTCGCGTGGGTACCGCAATGCTGCAACGTTTTGTGTGGAAGTTATTACCCAAGACCCAGCGTCATTTCCTGTTGGGTCGCCTGTCGGTGGTGGATCGTCAGGTGGTGAACAAGTCCATGTCCGCCAATGTGCGGTTCCCCGATGCTTTTGCCCGTCATTCCTGTCTGTTTATCCATGTTCCCAAGTGTGCCGGCAGCAGCGTCTGTTCGGCCCTGTTCGACGGGTGGATGCCGGGGCATCTGCCGTTGTACTGGTATGAGCAACAGTTCCCCCGGGCGTTTTCCAGCAGCTTCAAGTTCGCCTTCGTCCGCGATCCCCTGGAACGCGCCTATTCGGCCTATGCCTTTTTGCGGGGCAACCGCCTGGGGCGACGGGATCAGGCGGCCCAGAGCCTGGTGACGCACTACCGGGACTTCGACGACTTCGTCGGTCGCTGGCTGCACTCGGAGAATATCCACAGGCAGATGCATTTCGCGCCCCAGAGCGACTTCCTCACCGACTCCCTGGGGCGCCTGGCCCTGGACTTCATCGGCTATCAGGAGCACCTGCAACGTGACTTCCAGCTGTTGTGCCAGCAGTTGGGGGTCGATGCCCAACTGCCCCATGTCAACGGCACTGCTCAACGCCGCACTACCCCTGTCAGGGAATTCTGCTCGGTACGCACCCGTCGCCTGGTGCGCCGTGTCTATCAACGCGACTACGAGATGCTGGGTTATGAATAAGCTCGCTTGTGCGCCTTTGGAGCAACTGCAGATCCGCCCCTACAGCCTGTCGCTGTCCATCGAGGCCCGGGCCGCCCTCAAGCAGCAGAAGCCCTGTTGTCTATGGCTGACGGGCCTGTCGGGGGCCGGCAAGTCGACCCTGGCCAACCTGCTGGAACTGCGCCTCAACGAGTTGGGCATGCATACCTTCGTCCTTGATGGCGACAATGTGCGCAGTGGGCTGTGCCGTGACCTGGGAATGGGGGCCGAGGCACGCAAGGAAAATATCCGCCGCATGGCCGAGGTGGCGCGGCTGATGGTGGAGGCTGGGCTGTTGGTGATCGTGTCGGCGATTTCACCGTTTCGCGCCGATCGTGATGCTGCCCGGGCGCTGTTCGGGGCTGGACAGTTTATCGAGGTGTACATCAGCACGCCGTTCCAGGCCTGTGCCCGGCGTGACCCCAAGGGCCTGTATCAGGCGGCCCTGGAGGGCCGTATCAAGGATTTCACCGGGCTCGACAGTCCTTACGAAGCGCCGCTGCAAGCCGATTGCGAGATCGATACGTCCTGCGTGGAGTTGCCGGAGGCGATCCGCCAGCTGCTGCAACTGCTGCCGTGCAAATGAATCGTAGAAAATCTTCACCGGCCTCACTCAAGGCATAGAACTAGGCGGCGCCAACCCTGTGTTAATATCGCGCCCCTGTTCATTTTGTATGTGGGATGCTCCATGAAGTTGTCCATGCCGCGATTCGATCAAGCCCCTGTCTTGGTGGTGGGCGATGTCATGCTCGACCGTTACTGGCATGGTGGTACCTCACGGATTTCCCCTGAGGCGCCGGTGCCGGTGGTCAAGGTCGAGCAGATCGAGGACCGCCCGGGTGGTGCCGCCAACGTTGCCCTGAACATCGCCGCCCTCGGTGCGCCCGCCTCCCTGGTCGGGGTGACCGGTGACGATGAGGCTGCCGACAGCCTGGCCAACAGCCTGCAAGGTGCGGGCGTACGTGCACTGTTCCAGCGCATTGCCCACCAGCCGACCATCGTCAAGCTGCGGGTCATGAGCCGTCACCAACAGCTGCTGCGCATCGACTTTGAAGAACCCTTTGCCACCGACGCCCTGGCCCTGGCCGCCGAGGTTGACGCTTTGCTCGACGGCATCAAGGTGCTGGTGCTGTCCGACTATGGCAAAGGCGCTCTGCGCAACCATCAGGTGCTGATCGCGGCCGCGCGGGCCCGTGGCATTCCGGTGCTGGCGGACCCCAAGGGCAAGGATTTCTCCATCTACCGTGGTGCCAGCCTGATCACGCCGAACCTCAGCGAGTTCGAAACCATAGTCGGCGGCTGCGCCGACGAGCACGAACTGGTGAGCAAGGGCGCCAAGCTCATGCACGATCTGGAGCTGGGGGCGCTGCTGGTGACCCGTGGCGAGCACGGCATGACCCTGTTGCGTCCGGATCATCCGGCCCTGCATCTGCCGGCCCGTGCCCGTGAAGTGTTCGACGTCACTGGGGCCGGTGATACCGTGATTTCGACCCTGGCGGCAGCGATTGCCGCCGGTGAAGAGCTGCCCCACGCGGTGGGCCTGGCCAATCTGGCCGCGGGCATTGTGGTTGGCAAGCTGGGTACGGCGGCCATCAGTGCACCGGAGCTGCGTCGGGCGATCCAGCGCGAGGAAGGTTCCGAGCGCGGTGTTCTGAGCCTCGATCAGCTGTTGCTGGCCATCGATGATGCCCGGGCGCACAACGAGAAGATCGTGTTCACCAATGGCTGCTTCGACATCCTTCACGCGGGGCATGTGACCTACCTTGAACAGGCCCGGGCTCAAGGGGATCGATTGATCGTGGCGATCAACGACGATGCTTCGGTAAGCCGCCTCAAGGGGCCTGGACGTCCGATCAACAGTGTCGACCGGCGCATGGCGGTGCTGGCGGGGCTGGGTGCCGTGGACTGGGTGATCAGCTTTTCTGAAGGCACTCCGGAAAACCTGCTGTCCCAGGTCCGCCCGGACGTGCTGGTCAAGGGTGGCGACTACGGCATCGATCAGGTGGTGGGCGCCGATATCGTCACGGCGTATGGCGGCACGGTGAAGGTGCTGGGATTGGTGGAGAACAGCTCGACCACCGCCATCGTCGAGAAGATCCGCAAGACCGACAAGGCCCAGTAACGGTTGCAGTCTGAAAAAACGGCGCCTGCTCCAGGCGCCGTTTTTTTTGCCTCAGCCTTGGCGCCTGGCCTTGGCGGGAACCATCTTGCGCAGGATCTGCCGGGCCTTGCCGGTCAGGCGCGAAAGCTTCGAGTCCTTTTCCGGTTCGCTCAGGCCTCGTTGCCTGAGCCAGTCCTTCCAGCGAATCCGCTCCTCACGCACCACCCAGCCTTCCTGCTGGGCGAAGCTTTCCGCCAGGTACAGGCCGCGGGTGCTGGCCGGGTGCAGTTGATCCTTCTTCAAGGTGTACAGCTCGGCACAGGGCTGGCCATTGTCCAGGGGCATCAGGTACAGATCCGGCCGCTTGCGGTCCAGGCGCGCCACCAACTGGTCGCCTTCCAGGCGCTCGTCGACGTGGAACAGGCTCAGCGACTTGGCTTCCTTGGGGACGTCCAGGCGCAGGTCGTAGATCAGTTGCAACGAGGCGGTGGGCAGGTGCACGTAGGCCCGGGGTCGCTCCAGCAATTGCAGGTTGGCGCAGCGTACCGGTCGCGCGGCTCCGGACAGTGGAGTCAGGCGAAAGGGCAGGGCCTCGCGATAATGCAGGGCCCCTGCGTAAGGGGCAGGTAGCCAAGTGTCGTTGAAGCGTCCGCCGAGCCAGCCTTCCGGGGTTTCCAGCAGGCATTCCTCGGCGATTTCCTGGATGGCCGTGTGCAGCGGCAGGTTCAGTTCATGGGCGGGTACGTAGCCGGAGATCAGCTTGAGCACCACGTCGCCGCGGTCCTGGCGTCGCTGGCGCACCAGCACCCAGTAGTCACGGTTCTGCCAGTGCAGGGTCAGGCGTACAGAAACCCCGAGGTTGGCCAGTTCCAAGGCAAACCTTTCGTGGTCTGCCACCGTCACCGCGCGTCGGCGCTGCAGGGTCTGAGCGAAGTTCAGCGGCCTCCCGACGCTCTGGTAGCAGAGGCCTTCGGGAGTCGCTTCGACGAACAGCGGCAGGGTCTTGAAGTTGCTGGGGTTCTTTCTAATGAGCGGTCGCGACATCTCGGCTCCTTCTTGCGTCGGGGTCGGCCGCGTCGGCGGCATCAGTTTTTGCCTAAAACCTGTGCCACGGTCGCCACGTTATGGGCCAGGTGCAACGGGTTGATGGTCCCGACGATAGCACTGGCAACGCCGGGCCGCTCAAACAGCAGTTCGAAGCTGGCCCGCACCGGGTCGACGCCCGGACTCAGGCAGACATGGCCGCTGGCCAGGGCCTTTTTCACCAGGATGCCCTTGTGGTGGTCGGCGGCATAGTCAATGACCGCCCGCTCGGCCTGTTCGTTCAGATTGTAGGTAACCATGGCGCAATCGCCTTGCTCCAGAGCCTTCAGACCGCCGTCGACGGTCTTGCCGGAGAAGCCGAAGCCACGGATCTTGCCCTCCTGCTTGAGCTGCGCCAGGGTCTGGTAGACCTCGCTCTGGTCGAGAATGGCCAAGTCGTTGCCGTCGGAATGCACCAGCACCAGGTCGATGAAGTCGGTTTCCAGGCGTTGCAGGCTGCGCTCCACGGACAGTCGGGTGTGAGCGGCACTGAAGTCGTGGCGGGACACGCCGTCGGCAAACTCTTCGCCGACCTTGCTGACGATCACCCATTCCTGGCGCTGGCCGCGTAGCAGGGGGCCCAGGCGCTCTTCGCTGCGGCCGTAGGCGGGGGCGGTGTCGATCAGGTTGATGCCCAGGTCGCGGGTCAGCTTGAGCAGCATGCGGGCTTCCTGGTCATCCGGGATCTGGAAGCCGCTGGGGTACTTCACCCCTTGATCACGGCCCAGCTTGACCGTGCCCAGGCCCAGAGGCGAAACCATCAGGCCGGTGCTGCCGATGGGGCGATGCAGGTTATGCAGGGTCGGCTGGCTCATGGCAGCAGTTGCTCCCAGGCCGGTTGGGCCAGGGGCGGCTTGGGCAGGGCGGGAAGTGGGTCACTGCGGCCTGGACGAATGCCGTCGCGCTCCAGAGCCGCGAGAACGCGGTCGGCGAAGTCCGGCGCCAGGGCCAGTTTGGTCGGCCAACCCACCAGCAGGCGATCCTGCTCGGCGAGGAAGGCGTTATCCGGCCGGGTCAGGCCCGATTGCGCCGGCTCGGCCCGGTCCACTCGCAAGGTGGCCCACTGCGCCTGGCTCAGGTCGACCCAAGGCAGCAACTGTCCCAGTTCCTTTTGGGCAGCAGCGATCTGCGCCGCCGGTTCCCGGGCCACGCCTTCGGCTTCGGCGAGATCGCCTCCCAGGTACCAGACCCATTGGCCGTCGGCAGCCGGGTGAGTGGTGACGGTGATCCGGGGTTTGGGGCCGCCGCCCAGGCAATGGGCGTACAGGGGTTTAAGGGTTGGCCCCTTGACCAGCACCATGTGCAGCGGACGTTGCTGCATGGCCGGCTGACTCAGGCCGATAGCCTTGAGCAGGTCGGCATTGCCGGCACCGGCGCTGAGGACGATGCGTTGCGCGCGGATCTCGCGTTCATCGATCCGCAGGCCCACCAGATGATCATTCTCCAGTAGGGGCTCGATCTTCTGTCCGGCCAGCAGGCTATCGCCGCCGAGGTCTGCCAGACGCTGGATGATGCTAGGCACATCCACCACCAGCTCGGCCAGACGATAGACCTTGCCTTTGAAGCGTTTGTCTTGCAGGGCCGGGGGCAGTTGTTCGCCCTTGACCTGATCGACCCGGCCGCGCACGGCCTTACTGGCAAAGAAGCTGGTGAGGTTGCCGGCCAGGGTGCCGGGAGACCAGAGGTAATGGGCGTCGGACAGCAGGCGCACGCCGGACAGGTCCAGCTCGCCGGTGCCGGCCAAGGCTTCGCGCCAGCGCCGCGGCATGTCGGCGATGGCTTCCGAGGCACCGGTGAGGGCGCCGTGCAGGGCGTATTTGGCGCCACCGTGGATGATCCCCTGGGATTTCACGCTCTGTCCGCCACCGAGGCTGGCGCTTTCCACCAGTACAGTGGAAAAGCCCTGACGCCGCAGGCGGGCGTTCAGCCAGAGACCGGCGACGCCTGCGCCGACAATCAGCACATCGGTAGAAATAGCGGATGGCATGCAGCGACCTCAGTGTTCAAAACGAGAGGCGCAGTATACAGGCTCGTGAATCTGTAGGAGCGGCCAGGCGAACCCCGTGACAGGTTGTCACGGGGTGGGCTGCTCGCCGGCAAGCCGGCTCCTGCATGAGCAGAGGGTCAGTGCCCGGCGGTTTTAGAGAACAGCTGGATCACCACCACGCCGAGGACGATCAGCGCCATGCCCAGCATGGCCGGGATATCCAACTTCTGGCCGTAGAGAAACAGGGCGGCGATGCTGACCATGACGATGCCCATGCCAGCCCACACTGCGTAGGCCACGCCTACCGGGACGGTGCGCACTACCAGGGTCAGCATCCAGAACGCCACGCCGTAGCCGACGATGATCAGCGCCAGGGGCAGCGGTGTGCTCAAGCCCTTGACCGCTTTCATTGAAACAGTGGCAATTACTTCCGCGCAGATGGCGATGGCCAGGTAGTAGTAAGCGTTCATGGGAGGGTTCCTCGTGTCTGGGACTGCTTTTCTGAGGTCGGCATTCTAGAGGCTGCTCAGATGGGGTAAAGTCATTACCTATCTGTTATGAAGATAGGTTGCCCTATGAACATGCAATGGAACCTGGAGCAGTTGCGGCTGTTTGTCAGTGTTGCCGAGCTGCGCTCGTTTTCTGCAGTAGCCCGCCAGCAACGCAAGGCTCAGTCCGCCATCAGCAGTGCCATTGCCCTGCTGGAAGAGGACCTGGGAGTGAGCCTGTTCGAGCGCAGCAGCGGCCGTCAGCCAAAGCTCACCGAAGCCGGCAGTGCCTTGTTGCAGGAGGCCCGGGAAATCCTCCGCCAGTGTGATCGCCTCAATGGCCGGGCGCTGGCCTTGATGCGGGGCCAGGAGGCGCGGTTGCGCCTGGCCCAGGATGAGGCGATGCCCTATCAGCCGGTGCTCGACAGCCTGGAGGCACTGGCCGAGCGCTTTCCCAGCCTGGAAGTGCAACTGGCCAGCGGTGCTCAGGGGGACGTGGCGCGCAAACTGGTGGAGCGTCGGGCCGACTTGGGGCTGCTGTTTCACCATGAGCAGATGCCGGAAACCCTGGAGCGCCAAGCCCTGGGCAGCGTCGAGATGGTCACCGTCTGCGCCGTGGGGCATCCGCTGGCCCATGAGAAACGGGTCAATCGCCAGCTTCTGGCCCGGCACCGGCAGTTGCTGATCGCTCCCCAACTCAGCGGTTATCCCGGTGGCGAGCAGGTCAGCCCCCAGGTCTGGCGGGCTGACAGCTTCTATGTCATGGCTGAATGGCTGATGCGCGGCCTGGGCTGGGCCTGGCTGCCGCGGCATGTGGTGCAGTACCCGGCTTACCAGCACCAGATGGTCGAATTGGTCAGCGAATGGACCCCGCCGGCGCTGGTGGTGGAGTTGGCTTGGCGCCGCGACGAACCTCTGGGGCCGGCGGCGCGTTGGCTGGCGGAACGTTTTGCCGTGCACCTGAAGGCGATCGGCTAAAAAACCGATAAACTCCGCCGCCATGAATAGAACTCTCTATACCGCACTGTTTTACCTGGGGCTGCCATTGGTAGCGATTCGCCTGTGGCTGCGTTCGCGCAAGGCTCCGGCTTATGCCAAGCGCATTGGCGAGCGTTTCTCCCTGGGCTTGCCGGCCATGCAGACTGGCGGCATTTGGGTGCATGCGGTGTCTGTGGGCGAGAGCATCGCCGCCGCTCCAATGATTCGTGCCCTGTTGGCCCGTTATCCCCAGTTGCCGATCACCGTGACCTGCATGACGCCCACCGGCTCCGAGCGTATCCAGGCGTTGTTCGCCAATGAGCCACGAATCCAGCATTGCTACCTGCCTTACGATCTGCCCTGCGCCGCGGCGCGATTTCTGGATCGGGTGCAGCCCAAGCTGGCGGTGATCATGGAGACCGAGCTGTGGCCCAACCACATTGACCAGTGCGCCCGGCGCGGGATTCCGGTGGCCCTGGCCAATGCCCGGCTGTCCGAGCGTTCGGCCAAGGGCTATGGACGTTTTGCCCGCCTGACCGCGCCCATGCTGGGGCAAATGAGCCTGTTCGCGGTGCAGACCGAAGCCGAAGCCGAGCGTTTCCGTCAACTGGGTGCACGTCCCGAGACGGTGGAAGTCACAGGCTCGATCAAGTTCGACCTGAGCATTGACCCGCAACTGCTGGAGCGTGCCCGGGATCTGCGCCAGCAATGGCAGGCCATGGAGCGCCCGGTGTGGATCGCCGCCAGTACCCACGAAGGTGAAGACGCCGTGGTGCTCGATGCCCATCGGCAACTGCTGGCCAGTTATCCGAATGCCTTGCTGATCCTGGTGCCACGGCACCCGGAGCGCTTCAACTCGGTGTTCGAGCTGTGCCAGCAACAGGGATTCGCGACGGTTCGCCGCTCCGCCGGGGAACCGGTGGGCGCCACCACCTCGGTGTTGCTGGGGGACACCATGGGCGAGTTGCTGTTCCTCTACGCCCTGGCCGACAGCGCTTTTGTCGGCGGCAGTCTAGTCGCCAATGGCGGGCACAACCTGCTGGAGCCGGCGGCCCTGGCCAAACCGGTGATCAGCGGGCCGCACCTGTTCAACTTCCTGGAAATCGCCGCGATGCTGCGCGAGGCCGGTGCCTTGCAGGAGGTGGATGACGCTGAGGGACTGGCGGTGGCGGTGCAGCGCCTGTTCGAGTTGCCCCGGGATGCACAGAAGATGGCCGAGGCCGGGCTCAAGGTGCTCAAGGCCAATCAGGGCGCTTTGCAGCGTTTGCTCGATGGGCTCGACCGTTTGCTCAAGGAGCGCTGAGTCGTAGCTCCGAAAGCGCTTTGCCGGCATGCAAAAAGGCCACCCGCAGGGGTGGCCTTTTTTATGGCTGCGGCCTTCAGGGGCGAGCCTTGAGTTGCTCTTGTGCGGCCTTGGCCAGGTCCGGCGGCAGGAAGTCGCGGTCCGGGTTGTAGTCGGCCTTGAGGTAGCGCGACAGGTCTTGCAGATCACCGGGGTTGAGGGTGCCGGCGGCCTGCTTCAGGCGCAGGTTGTCGAGGATGTAGTCGTAGCGGCTGTTGTTGTAGTTGCGCACCGAGGTGTACAGCTGGCGCTGGGCATCGAGCACGTCGACGATATTGCGCGTCCCCACCTGATAGCCGATTTCCGTGGCTTCCACCGCACTCTGGTTGGAGATGATCGACTGGCGTCGGGCCTGGACCTGCTCGACATCGGTGTTCACTGCGCGGTGCAGGTTGCGGGTGTTCTCCACCACCTGGCGGCGTAGGGATTCACGCTGCTGTTCGGTCTGGCTCAGGCGCGAATAGGACTCGCGAACCTGGGAGCTGGTCAGCCCGCCGCTGTAGATCGGGATGTTCAACTGCAGGCCGATGGAGCGCTGTTCGACATCGCTGCCGTAGCGCGTCAACGGATTGGGGTTGCTGAAACCCAGGGCGTCGTTGTCGCCTTTCTTGTACTGCGCCACGGCGTCCAGGGTCGGGGCGTGCCCGGCCTTGCGCTGCTTGAGGGTTTCCTCGGCGGCGCTGACCGCGTAGTTGCTGGCCAGCAGGTTGAGGTTCTGCTTGGCGGCGGTGTCGACCCAGGCCTTGGCATCGTTGGGGGTCGGCGCCAGCACCGGCAGGGTATGGACGATGCCCTGGATCGCGTTGTACTCGCGGTTGGTCAGGGTGATCAGGGCCTCGAAGGCGTCGTCCACCTGGCGCTGGGCAAGGATGCGGTTGGCCCGGGCGGTGTCGTAACTGGCCTGGGATTGCAGTACGTCGGTCTTGTCCGACAGGCCCACATCGAAGCGCTCGTTGGACTGATCCAGCTGGCGTTTGAACGCGGCTTCCTCGGCCTTGGTCGAGGCCAGGTTGTCCTGGGCGCGCAGCACCGCGAAGTAGTTCTCCGCGCTTTGCAGGATCAGGTTCTGCTCGGTGGCCGAGAGTTGCAGGGAGGCTTGCTCGTTGATGTCCTTGGCGGCTTGCAACTGGAACCAGCGATCGGCACGGAACAGCGGCTGGGCCAGGGTGGCCTGGTAGACGTTGCCGCTGCGGGTCGAGGTCATGGAAGGTTCATCGAACTTGGTGCGGGTATTGCTCATGTCCGCGCCGGCCGAGAGGTTGGGCAGAAGCCCGGCGCGAGCCTGGGGCACCACTTCCTTCTGGGCGCCGTACTGGGCGCGTGCAGCGGCCAGATCGGCATTGTTGTCCACCGCTTCCTGATAGACGCTGACCAGGTCGGTCTTGGTGGTCAAAGGCGCTTCTGCTGCCCAGGCCATTCCATTGGACGCACAAGACACGGCAACAGCCAGTGAGAGTTTGCGCAGCATTCGGCGATCCCTAGAGTTGATATTACGGAGATAATCCAGGCGCCAAGGCTAAGGCGCGACCCATAGAGCGTCAAGGTTCGACACAGGGCAAGGAGTGTAGAGCCGCTGGCAGGTCGCAACAATCCGCTAATTACGCCATTCATCCTGCTTATTGCACGGGGGTTGGCGTTCTGTCCCGGCTTTGTCTAGACTGGCCCGGTTCTTGTCGGGGTGCCTTGCTATGAGGCTGAGATCGGATAATCCGGATCCCGTTGAACCTGATCAGGTTAGCGCCTGCGTAGGGAACAAGATTTCTCGTCACCCGGCGAGTCCTCTTGTGCTTCGTCCGGGATGTTGTTCGACAATCGAACACCCCTCGAGTACCAAGCACTGCACTCACTAGTTGCTTAGACAGGGTGCGTCCGTCCGTTACAGGTTCGCTCCGACAAAATCCCACTGCCTGGATGCTGTCTGGAGAGCCCGTGATGACGACAAAACTAAAAAACGCTAGCAACCTCAGTGAGTCGGCCCAAGTCGACCAACAATCGGTGCAGCCCTTTACCCGCTCGCAAAAAGTCTATGTCCAGGGTTCCCGCCCGGACATCCGCGTGCCTATGCGCGAAATTACCCTGGACGTGACCCCCACCGATTTCGGCGGCGAGATCAACGCGCCGGTCACTGTGTACGACACCTCCGGTCCCTACACTGATCCGAACGTGGTGATCGATGTGCGCAAGGGCCTGGGTGATGTACGTTCGGCGTGGATCGAAGACCGTGGCGACACCGAGCGCCTGGCGGGCCTGAGCTCCAACTTCGGTCAGCAGCGTCTGGCGGACCCGGAACTGACCAAGCTGCGTTTTGCCCACGTCAACAACCCGCGCCGAGCCAAGGCCGGGGCCAACGTCAGCCAGATGCACTACGCGCGCAAAGGCATCATCACCGCCGAGATGGAATATGTCGCCATCCGCGAAAACATGAAGCTGCAGGAGGCCCGCGCCGCCGGCCTGCTGAAGCAGCAACACGCCGGCCACAGCTTCGGCGCCAGCATCCCGAAAGAAATCACCCCAGAGTTCGTCCGCGAGGAAATCGCCCGCGGCCGCGCCATCATCCCGGCCAACATCAACCACGTTGAGCTGGAGCCGATGATCATCGGCCGCAACTTCCTGGTGAAGATCAACGGCAATATCGGCAACAGCGCCCTGGGTTCTTCCATCGAGGAAGAAGTGGCGAAACTGACCTGGGGCATCCGCTGGGGCTCGGACACGGTGATGGACCTGTCCACCGGCAAGCACATCCATGAAACCCGCGAGTGGATCATCCGCAACTCGCCGGTGCCGATCGGTACCGTGCCGATCTACCAGGCCCTGGAAAAGGTCAACGGCGTGGCCGAGGACCTGACCTGGGAGCTGTTCCGCGACACCCTGATCGAGCAGGCCGAGCAGGGCGTGGACTACTTCACTATCCACGCCGGCGTGTTGCTGCGCTATGTACCGCTGACCGCCAAGCGCGTCACCGGCATCGTCTCCCGGGGCGGTTCGATCATGGCCAAGTGGTGCCTGGCGCACCATAAAGAGAACTTCCTCTACACCCATTTCGACGAAATCTGCGAAATCATGAAGGCCTACGACGTCAGCTTCTCCCTGGGAGATGGCCTGCGTCCGGGGTCGATTGCCGACGCCAACGACGAAGCCCAGTTCGGTGAGCTGGAAACCCTCGGCGAGCTGACCAAGATCGCCTGGAAGCACGATGTGCAGTGCATGATCGAAGGCCCGGGCCACGTGCCGATGCAGTTGATCAAGGAGAACATGGACAAGCAGCTGGAGTGCTGCGACGAGGCGCCGTTCTACACCCTGGGCCCGCTGACCACCGACATCGCTCCGGGCTACGACCACATCACTTCCGGTATCGGCGCGGCGATGATCGGCTGGTTCGGTTGCGCCATGCTTTGCTATGTCACGCCCAAGGAGCACCTGGGCCTGCCGAACAAGGATGACGTGAAGACCGGGATCATCACCTACAAGATCGCGGCCCATGCTGCCGACCTGGCCAAAGGTCACCCTGGCGCGCAGATCCGCGACAACGCCCTGTCCAAGGCGCGTTTCGAGTTCCGCTGGGAAGACCAGTTCAACCTGGGCCTGGACCCGGACACCGCACGCTCCTACCACGACGAAACCCTGCCTAAGGATTCGGCCAAGGTGGCGCATTTCTGTTCCATGTGCGGGCCGAAGTTCTGCTCGATGAAGATCACCCAGGAAGTGCGCGAATACGCGGCCAACCAGCGCATCGAAGCGGTGGACGTGGACGTCGCCAAGGGCCTGGCCGAGCAGGCCGCGCGCTTCAAGCAGGAAGGCAGCCAGCTGTACAAGAAGGTCTAAGCCACGAGCTGCAAGCTGCAAGCTGCAAGCTGCAAGCGGAAAGCAAAGGCCGAAGTGCTTTTTCTTGACGCTTGACGCTTGACGCTTGAGGCTTGCAGCTTGCTCCTGTTCTTTCTGAGATAGATCCCTTGCGCAGTGCAAGTACCTACTCTCCCGATCTCCCGATCTCCCGATCTCCCGATCTCCCGATCTCGCGGTGCCGGCCGACCAGCGCGTGTTTGGCGCCATTGGCCCAGTACCAGAACTTCCTGCTGTCGATCGGCTCGGCATTTGCGCGGTTGTTTGGCGTGGTGCAGGTGGATCACTTCATCCTGGGTCGCCGCAGCGGGCAGATCCCGCACTCAGCCCTGCGCTGGACGGCGCTGCCGGCCCGGTTGGGTGGGGTGAGCACCTATCACCTGCTGGCCAATCTGTATCCGGTGTCGGTGCAACCCTGCCGTCACTGGTACTGGCAGGGCTGTTGCAGTAGCTGCTGGGGCGGGCGTTCAGTTCCCGGGAAACAGCTCGGGCTTGAGCACGCCCTTGAGGCGGTCGTAGGGAATCTGCAATTCGATATGACCCAGAACCGAGGGCGCGATGGTGGTGACGTCGTACTTGAGGGTCACGGCTTTCTGGGTCAGGGCCACGTTCGGGGTTTTCTGGAACGGCCAGGTCTTGACGAATTCGGCTTCGCGATCCAGGTGGGTGCTGATCAGCCAGTTGTTGTGGGCAACCCGCGCAGCCTTCCAGAACATGTCCTCCTGGCCGGGCAGGAGCATGTCTGCCAGGTTCAGGGCCTTGTGTTGCTGGCGCGAGTAGTTGACGAAGCCCCGTCCCGGGGTGCCATTGGCGGCGCCGGTGTCCAGGTAGCTGGCCAGTTCGATGATCACCAGTCCGTCATGCTGCTCGCGTACCTTGGATTGCAGGTACATGCCGTGGCGGTCTGCTGCGCTGCGCAGAAACTGTTCGCGGTAGGCGCTGAGGCTGGCCGGCAGTGGTGCGTCGGGGCTGGTGCGGGTCATTTGCAGCAAGCGTTTTTCGACGATGGCGTCCAGTTGCGGCTCGGCGGGAAAGTGCACGGTGTCAAGGTTGACCAGTGGGCAGTCGGCGCCACTGCAGCCGGGTTTGAGTTGTTCGGATTTCTCGCGCTTGGTTTCCAGCGGGGTGTTGTAGCTTGGCTGAAACAGGCTTTGGCAGGCGCCCAGGGTCAGGGCGATACAGGCCACGGAGGCGATTTTGACAAGCGACATGGGCGTCCTTCATAAACCAGGGGGGAGGCAAAAGTTACCGGCTTCGACTGTCTGTGAGGCAGTCGGTTCGCCACTAAGCTCAATAGAAGCAATTAGAGTAGGTTTAGCCCCTCGCCGTCTATCCCGCTGAGGGTAAAGGGGCTGCATCGGCAGCCGCGGGCGCGTTAGGATGGCGCGAAGTCGAGGGGGATCCTCGGGTCGAATACGCTGTACACGAGGATTGTTATGACTGACTTTGCCAACTCCACGCCAAGTGCCGTTGAGATCATCCGGCGTGAAAACTGCTTCCAGGGGTTCTACCGGCTCGATCGCTTGCAATTGCGCCACGAGCTGTTCGCCGGTGGCATGGGGCGGGAAATCAATCGTGAAGTCTTTGTCCGTCACGATGCGGTCTGCGTACTGCCGTACGATCCGCAACGCGATGAAGTGGTGCTGATCGAACAGTTCCGCGTTGGCGCCATGGGCAAGACCGCTACGCCCTGGCTGGTGGAGCTGGTGGCCGGGCTGATCGACAAGGACGAGCAGCCGGAACAGGTTGCTCGGCGTGAGGCACAGGAGGAAGCTGGCCTGGACATCTCTGCGCTGTGGCCGATGACCCAGTATTTTCCGTCGCCGGGGGGCAGCACCGAGTTCGTCCACCTGTTCCTGGGCCGTTGCGACAGCAGCGCTGCCGGCGGGTTGCATGGGCTGGAAGAAGAGGCGGAAGACATCCGGGTTTCGGTGATGGCTTATGAGGATGCGTTGCAGGCCATGCGTGACGGGCGGATCTGCAATGCCGCCAGCATCATTGCCTTGCAGTGGCTGGCGCTCAATCGCGCTGAAGTGAGGGGGTTATGGTCGTAAACAAGGTACGCGACCGCTATCGGGTTGATCTCGCGGGGCTGCAAGCGTCCTGCGAGGCCAACTACGCTCGGCTGATGCGCCTGTTGCCTGACATGCGCAATCAGCCTGTGGCACGGCGCATTGCCGTGACCCAGGGCGACCAGATGCTCGGCGTACTGGCCCTGGAAGTGGTGCTGGCCTGCCCCTACACCACCACCTTGCAGGTGCGTCAGGAGCACAGCTTGCCGTGGCTGCCCGTGCCGCAACTGGAAGTGCAGGTCTATCACGATGCGCGGATGGCGGAGGTCATCAGTGCCGAGCATGCCCGGCGTTTTCGCAGCATCTATCCCTATCCCAATGCCTTCATGCATCAGCCGGATGAAAAGGCTCAGTTGAATGTCTTTCTTGGGGAGTGGCTGAGTCACTGCCTGGCCTGTGGCCACGAGTTCGAAGCCGTGCGCTAGATGTGAACTGGGTCCGTTTCCCAGGTTTCCTCTTTTGCATTTCCCCCAGCATAATTGCCGCCTTCATCATGCTTTGTGCCCTTGCTCCGGGAGAACGCCGTGCCAAGCGTATCCGCACTGACTGCCGACGATTCCGTACTGCTGGTGCAACTATCTGACAGCCATCTGTTTGCCAACGCTGATGGCACCTTGCTGGGCATGAACACCGCCGACAGTCTGCAGCGAGTCATCGAGCAGGTGCTGGCGCAGCAGCCGCGGATCGACCTGATGCTGGCCACCGGTGATCTGTCCCAGGACGGCTCCCTGGAGTCCTATCAGCGCTTTCGTCAGTTGACCCGACAGATTCCGGCACCGGGCCGCTGGCTGCCCGGCAACCATGACGAGCCGCAGGTCATGCAACTGGCGACGCAGGACAGTGACTTGCTGGAGCCGGTAATGGATATCGGCAACTGGCGCATCACCTTGCTGGACTCGGCGGTGCCCGGCTCGGTGCCGGGTTACCTGCAGGACGACCAACTGCAATTGCTGGCTCACTCCCTGAGCGAGGCGCCTGAGCGTCATCACCTGATCTGCCTGCACCATCACCCGGTATCCATTGACTGTACCTGGATGGAGCCCATTGGCCTGCGCAACGCCGAGGCACTGTTCGCCGTGCTCGATGCTTTCCCTCAGGTCCGTGCCTTGCTCTGGGGGCATGTGCATCAGGAAATCGACCGCCAGCGCGGCGCCGTGCGGCTATTGGCCTCACCCTCGACCTGCATCCAGTTCGAGCCCGGCAGCGACGACTTCAAGGTCGAGGAGCAGGTGCCTGGCTATCGCTGGCTGCGGTTGTGGCCCGATGGACGGTTGGAAACCGGCGTGGAACGGGTCCTGGGCTACGAATTCACCATCGACTACGGTAGCAACGGCTACTGAAGCGGCTTCGTAACCTGTCGTCATCCCTGTAAACTGCGGCTTTTGCCCAGGTGCACAGGGAGTTCGCATGTCCGGTTCGATCCTTTATATCCACGGCTTCAACAGTGCTCCCGCGTCGACCAAGGCCTCTCAGTTGCGGCGTGTCATGGAGCAGCTGGGGCTGGCTGAACAATTGCGGGTACCGGCCCTGCATCATCATCCGCGACAGGCCATTGGCCAGCTGGAGCAGGCGATTGCCGAGCTCGGTCGACCATTGCTGGTCGGCAGCTCGCTCGGCGGCTACTATGCGACTCACCTTGCCGAGCGCTACGGGCTCAAAGCCCTGCTGATCAACCCTGCTGTCAGCCCGCACCGGATGTTCGACGGTTATCTGGGCACGCAGAAAAACCTGTATACCGATGAAACCTGGGAGTTGACCCATGACCATGTGGCGGCCCTGGCAGCGCTGGAAGTAGCGCCGCCTCAGGACCCACAGCGTTATCAGGTGTGGTTGCAGACTGGCGACGAGACGCTGGACTATCGCAGCGCCGAGCGTTATTACCGTGCCTGCGCCTTGCGCATTCAGGCCGGCGGCGATCATAGTTTCCAAGGTTTTGCCGGACAATTGCCGGCGATGTTGAATTTTGCCGGCATCACTGCCGATCAGTACCAGGCGATCGACTTCACGGCACTGTGAAGCCTCGCCCCATATTCATTGAACGACTAACGACGAGAACCCATGGCCACTCCCAGCGCTAGCTCTTATAACGCAGACGCCATCGAAGTCCTCTCGGGACTCGACCCGGTGCGCAAACGCCCGGGCATGTACACCGACACCACGCGGCCCAACCATTTGGCCCAGGAAGTCATCGACAACAGTGTCGACGAAGCCCTGGCCGGCCATGCGAAGTCGATACAGGTCATCCTGCACGCCGACCATTCCCTGGAAGTCTGCGACGACGGCCGCGGCATGCCCGTGGATATCCATCCGGAAGAGGGCGTGTCCGGGATCGAGCTGATCCTCACCAAGCTTCATGCCGGCGGCAAGTTTTCCAACAAGAACTACCAGTTCTCCGGCGGTTTGCACGGGGTGGGTATTTCCGTGGTCAACGCCCTGTCGAACCAGGTGCGGGTGCGGGTCAAGCGCGACGGCAACGAATACCAGATGACCTTCGCCGACGGCTACAAGGCCACCGAACTGGAAGTGGTCGGCACCGTGGGCAAGCGCAACACCGGTACCAGTGTGTACTTTGCCCCGGACCCGAAATACTTCGATTCGCCGAAATTCTCCGTCAGCCGCCTCAAGCATGTGCTCAAGGCCAAGGCGGTACTGTGCCCGGGGCTGTTGGTGAGCTTCGAGGACAAGTCCAGCGGTGAGAAGGTCGAGTGGCATTACGAAGATGGCTTGCGCTCCTATCTGGTGGATGCGGTCAGCGAATTCGAACGCCTGCCCAGCGAGCCGTTTTGCGGCAGCCTGGCCGGTAACAAGGAAGCGGTGGACTGGGCCCTGCTGTGGCTACCGGAAGGTGGCGACAGTGTTCAGGAGAGCTACGTCAACCTGATCCCCACGGCCCAGGGCGGCACCCACGTCAACGGCCTGCGCCAGGGCCTGCTGGATGCCATGCGCGAGTTCTGCGAATTCCGCAACCTGCTGCCCCGTGGCCTGAAGCTGGCTCCGGAAGACGTCTGGGAACGGATCGCCTTCGTCCTGTCGATGAAGATGCAAGACGCCCAGTTCTCCGGCCAGACCAAAGAGCGTTTGTCGTCCCGTGAGGCGGCGGCTTTCGTTTCCGGTGTGGTCAAGGACGCCTTCAGCCTGTGGCTCAATGCCAATCCCGAGCTGGGCATGCAACTGGCGGAGTTGGCAATCAGCAACGCCGGTCGCCGCTTGAAGGCCAGCAAGAAGGTTGAGCGCAAGCGCATTACCCAGGGCCCGGCGCTGCCCGGCAAGCTGGCGGACTGCGCCGGCCAGGACCCGATGCGTTCCGAACTGTTCCTGGTGGAAGGTGACTCTGCTGGCGGTTCGGCCAAGCAGGCGCGGGACAAGGAATTTCAGGCGATCCTGCCGTTGCGCGGCAAGATCCTCAACACCTGGGAAGTGGACGGCAGCGAAGTCCTGGCCAGCCAGGAAGTGCACAACATCGCTGTGGCCATCGGGGTTGATCCAGGCGCCGAGGACATGAGCCAACTGCGCTACGGCAAGATCTGCATCCTCGCCGATGCCGACTCCGACGGTTTGCACATCGCCACCTTGCTCTGTGCCTTGTTCGTCCAGCATTTCCGCCCGTTGGTGAATGCCGGTCACGTCTATGTGGCCATGCCGCCGCTGTACCGCATCGACCTGGGCAAGGACATCTTCTACGCCCTCGATGATGCTGAGCGCGACGGCATTCTCGATCGCCTGGTGGCCGAGAAGAAGCGCGGCAAGCCCCAGGTCACCCGATTCAAGGGGCTGGGTGAGATGAACCCGCCGCAACTGCGTGAAACCACCATGGACCCGAACACTCGGCGCCTGGTGCAGTTGACCCTGGACGACGTCGAGGCCACCGCAGAAATCATGGACATGCTGCTGGCGAAGAAGCGCGCCGGTGATCGCAAGTCCTGGCTGGAGTCCAAGGGCAACCTGGCCGAGGTGCTGGCCTGATGCACAGAGGTTTTGCCCTGGCCCTAGCGCTATTGGCAACCTCGGTGGTGGCCGCGCCAGTGCCCGAACTGACCTTGTTGTCCGAGCATCCTGTGGAAGGCATGCGCGGTGGCAATCTGTCCGGGCTGGCACTCTGTGGCCAGGATTTGTGGACGGTTTCCGACCGCGATGACGATCAGATCTACAAGCTCGATACCCGCGACAGTGCCTGGCAGGCCGATGCCGTCAAGCTGGAGGTACCTGCAGTACCCGATACCGGCTTGCCCTGGGGCTTGAAGTCACGGACCTGGGCGGCGTCCTTCGTGCGTGGTGGCGACCTGGATTTCGAAGGCATCTCCTGCGACGCCGCCAGCAACAAGTATGTGATCAGCGAGGCTCATGCCGCGGTGCTACAAGTGCCGGCGCAAGGCGCGCCGGCCTGGTTGAAGATCTCCCCGATCATGGTCCGTGAAGCGCGGGCCAGTGGCATGCTCCTGCATTTCAACGCCTTGTTCGAAGGCCTGGCGGTGAACCCTGCCGGCGATCGGATCTGGTTGGCGGCGGAGCGTGAGCGGCGCGGGCTGTTGCTGATCAAGCGTGGGCAGACCACCTGGGACTGTGATGGTGGTTGCGTGCTGCTCAGTGAGGCTGGCTCGGAAATGCAGCCGGAGCAGGTGCCCAATGCCAAGGCGGTGTCCCGGGATTTTGCCGACGTGTCGCTGTTCGACGGCAAGTTGTTCACCCTGGAGCGTAACGCCTATCAGATCTGTCGCCGGGATGCGCAGACCGCCAAGGTCGAGCAGTGCTGGTCCTATGCCGCCGAGGCGCTGGTGGAGCATCGACGTTATCCACAGCCCTATGGGCTGGCGGAAGCCTTGGTGGTGGATGCCAAGGGGGCCTGGATCGGTGTGGACAACAACAATGGAGCCCGCGCCGATGGCGAGGCCCGTCCCATCGTCTGGCGTTTTGCTGCGCCTGAAGGTGGCTGGAGTAACAAGTCATGAGCCAGCAACCGGGCAAGAGTGCCGGGCGCGTGATGCTGATCATGGCCTGGGCCGCTGCGCTGTTCCTGGCCACGCGGTTCTTCGCCGACTGGGAGGCCCGTCAGGAGAACCCGAACACGGTCGTCAGTTCGCAACAACATGAGGGTTATATCGAAGTGAAACTGGTCGGCAACGGCCAGGGGCATTTCGTCGCCAGCGGCCATATCAACGGGCAGCCGGTGCAATTCATGCTCGATACCGGCGCCACCGAGGTGTCGATTCCTTCCGGGCTGGCCGAGCGCCTGGGCCTGGAACGTGGGGTGCCGGTCACCCTGAGCACGGCCAACGGGCGCAGCGAGGGTTATCGGACCCGCATCGAGCGTTTGCAATTGGGGGATATCGTTCTCCAGGACGTCAGGGCCCTGGTGGCCCCGGGGCTCGACGGCGACCAGATTTTGCTGGGCATGAGCGCTTTGAAGAAACTTGAATTTACTCAGCGCGGCGGCACTATGCTGCTGCGCCAGACAACGAACCAATGAGGCCCGCATGAGCGACTCCCTTGATCTCAGCCTGGATGGCGTAGAACGCCGGTCACTGGCTGACTTCACCGAAAGTGCCTACCTCAACTACTCCATGTACGTGATCATGGACCGTGCTTTGCCGCATATCGGCGACGGCCTGAAACCGGTACAGCGGCGTATCGTCTACGCCATGAGTGAGCTGGGGCTGGATGCCGATTCCAAGCACAAGAAATCCGCGCGTACCGTGGGTGATGTGCTCGGTAAGTTCCACCCTCACGGGGATTCCGCCTGCTACGAAGCCATGGTGCTGATGGCACAGCCCTTCAGCTATCGCTACACGCTGGTGGACGGCCAGGGCAACTGGGGTGCGCCGGACGATCCCAAGTCCTTCGCGGCCATGCGTTATACCGAGGCGCGTCTTTCGCGCTATTCCGAAGTGCTGCTCAGCGAGCTGGGCCAGGGCACTGCGGACTGGGGGCCGAACTTCGACGGCACCTTGCAGGAACCTCTGGTATTGCCGGCGCGTCTGCCGAATATCCTGCTCAACGGCACCACCGGTATCGCCGTGGGTATGGCCACCGACGTGCCGCCGCACAACCTGCGGGAAGTGGCTTCGGCCTGCGTGCGTCTGCTGGACGAACCCAAGGCCACGGTGGAGCAGCTCTGCGAGCATATCCAGGGGCCGGATTACCCCACCGAAGCGGAAATCATCACCCCGCGCGCCGACCTGCTGAAGATCTATGAAACCGGCCGTGGCTCGGTGCGCATGCGCGCCGTGTATCGGATCGAGGATGGCGACATTATCGTCACCGCGCTGCCGCACCAGGTCTCCGGGGCCAAGGTGCTGGAGCAGATTGCCGCGCAGATGCAGGCCAAGAAACTGCCGATGGTGGCCGACCTGCGGGACGAGTCGGACCACGAGAACCCCTGCCGCATCGTGATCATCCCGCGCTCCAACCGGGTCGATCCCGATGAGTTGATGCAGCATCTGTTCGCCACCACCGAGCTGGAGTCGACCTACCGGGTCAACATCAACATCATCGGTCTGGACGGCAAGCCGCAGTTGAAGAACCTGCGGGCGTTGCTGGTGGAATGGCTGGAGTTCCGGGTTAGCACTGTGCGCCGGCGCCTGCAGTTCCGCCTGGACAAGGTCGAGCGTCGCCTGCACCTGTTGGACGGTTTGCTGATCGCTTACCTCAACCTGGATGAGGTGATTCACATCATCCGTACCGAGGAGCATCCGCGGGCCAAGCTGATCGAGCGTTTTGCCCTCAGCGAAATCCAGGCCGACTATATCCTCGATACCCGCCTGCGGCAGTTGGCGCGTCTGGAAGAGATGAAACTGCGGGCCGAGCAGGATGAATTGCTCAAGGAGCAGGCCAAGCTGCAAGCCCTGCTCAACAGCGAGACCAAGCTGAAGAAGCTGGTGCGCACCGAATTGCTGCAAGACGCGGAAACCTACGGCGACGACCGTCGCTCCCCGATCGTTGCCCGTGCGGAAGCCAAGGCACTGTCGGAAAACGAACTGATGCCCACCGAGCCGGTGACCATCGTTCTGTCGGAAAAAGGCTGGGTTCGCTGCGCCAAGGGGCATGATATTGACGCCACTGGTTTGTCCTACAAGGCCGGTGACGGTTACAAGACTGCTGCTGCGGGGCGTTCCAACCAGTTCGCGGTGTTCATCGACTCCACCGGCCGCAGTTACTCGGTGGCGGCCCACACGCTGCCATCGGCCCGTGGTCAGGGCGAGCCGTTGACCGGTCGTCTGACGCCGCCACCGGGTGCGACGTTCGAGTGCGTACTGTTGCCCGATGACGATGCCTTGTATGTGATCGCTTCCGACGCGGGCTATGGCTTCGTGGTCAAGGGCGAAGATCTGCAGGCCAAGAACAAGGCGGGCAAGGCGCTGTTGAGCCTGCCGAACAACGCCAAGGTCCTGGCGCCGCGGCCGGTGGCCGACCGCGAGCAGAACTGGCTGGCCTCGGTGACCACCGAGGGGCGTCTGCTGGTGTTCAAGATCAGCGACCTGCCGCAGTTGGGCAAAGGCAAGGGCAACAAGATCATCGGCATTCCCGGTGAGCGCGTGGCCAGCCGCGAAGAGTACGTCACCGACATCGCGGTGCTGCCCGATGGCGCGACCCTGGTGTTGCAGGCGGGCAAGCGCACCTTGTCGTTGAAGGCCGATGACCTTGAACACTACAAGGGCGAGCGCGGGCGTCGTGGCAACAAACTGCCTCGCGGTTTCCAGCGGGTCGATGCGTTGTTGGTAGAGCCGCTCAGTTAAGGGCGGGCTAGAGCGTTCGATCTTGGACTTAAGCGCCAGATCAACGCTAGAACACTGGAGTCATGGCGCATATTCACGGATGATATGCGCGTTTCAAACGCTGGCGTGGCCGGGCGTTATTCAATTTTTTTGAGTATTTACACTGTGGCCAGCCTTGTGGCCGCCACTTGGATGGGATGATGACTGCTCTGCGCCTTCCTCTTGTTTTCTTGCTCGCGGGCGTTTTTGGCCTGGCGGGTTGCAGCGTACACCAGCCGGTGTCGCTGTATCAGCTGGACAGCGGAAGTCCAGCTCAGCCGGCCAGTGCCGGCATGTCGGTATTGTTGGGGCCGGTGTTGATCGCTGACTACCTGCAACGGGAAACCCTCCTGCAACGCCAGGACGATGGCAGCCTGCAAGCCTCCACCGATGGTCGTTGGGCCGGTAGCTTGTCTTCGGACATCGACCAGTTGCTGCTGCGCCAGGTGGCCGGCCATCTGGACAGCCAGCGCGTGGTACTGGCGCCGGCCACCAGCGGCTTCACTCCGGATGTTCAGGTACTGCTGTCGATCACTCGCCTGGATTCCGGCAAGTCGCAACCGGCGGTACTGGATGCTCAGTGGCGCCTGATCGATCGTCGTGGTCAGGTGCGGGACAACCGCATTGTTCACCTGCAGGAGCAGCATGCGGGTACCACGGCGTCTCAGGTCCAGGCCCAGGGCGTGTTGTTGCAGCGTCTGGCCGAGCAATTGTCGGTCGCCCTCAAACCCTTGGCCAATCAGCCGGCGGTGGCAGAAGTGCCACGCAAGGCGCCGCCGGCACCAGCGCCCAAGCCTGCCGAGCATGAGAAGCAGCCGAAGATCCCAATGGCCACGCCAATCCGGACAGATATGGAAGTGTTCAGATTCTGAGTTGAGCCGCTGCAAGACAAGGCCCGCCTAATCCGCGGGTCTTTTCGTTACTGGCTGTGGCAGGTGTTCCATATGGCCAGCACCATCCCAGCAGTCTGCGAGCAGGCCGCAGTCATGCCTCGCGCTAAAGCTCCTTCGGGGCTTGTTGCTGGCTGCGTCAGTGGCTACACGAAGGCCACAAAAAAGCCCGCACTTGGCGGGCTGTTTCTTGCACGGTGCCAGCCTCACAGCTTGGCCCGTGTCTCATGCATGCGCGCCAATTGCCGTTCCAGCATTGACGGATAGGGCTCCATCAGCCGTTCGACACAGCAAGCTCCTTCCGGGCTGGCGATAGGGCGGATACGCGCACGCTGACGGATCAGCGCGTCGTCATTGATCTGGCGCTCCACCAGCAGCAGATTGCGGCTGTGCTGGGATAGCGCCAGGGCGTCCTGGGCGGTTTCGGTCAGCAGCAGGTCGATCTGGCTCAGGCCGAACAGTCCTTCGCCCAGCGTCAGGCCCAATTGCAGTTGCAGGGTGATGCCGCTGTCCGCCACTTCGATCTGCAGGGCATGGCCCAGAGCACGCAACAGCTCGCCGCAGCAAATGGCGTTGGTGAGGTAGTCGTCGCCGCTGTCTTCGCTATGGAACAGCATCAGCGTGCTGCCATCGTTCAGGGTGTGCAGTTCGCTCTGGTACAGCGAGGCCGCCTGGTCGAGGCAATCGCGATAGCGCTCCAGCAGTTCCATCAGCCGCGCGCGGGGCAGGCGGCGCAGTTGCTCCTGGGCTCCCAACTGAACTGCGAGTACTGCGCTGTGCTGAGGCTGTGCCGGGACCTGGGGTTGCAGCGCAGGTTTGGGGACGGGAGTCGAGGAGTGATCACGCAGGTCGGCGAACGGATCTTCTTCGTCCAGTTCGTCCTCCTCGGCGCTGACCAGATGCCGTGGCGCAGGCTTCAGACCGGCGAGCGGGGTGCTTTCATCAAAGCTCGGGTCACGCAGGTTACGCACTTCGAATGCGGCTTCGTGTTCCTCGTCATCCTGCTCTTCGAGCTCTGGCTGCGGCTCTGGCTCGGGCTTTTCCGGTACCAGGCGAGCATGCAGTTGGCGCGCCAGATCACCAATTTCGTCCTGGCGCTGGGTCGCCGGGGTGTGTTCATCCAGGTCCCGCAGCCAGACCCGCAGTTGCAGCAGCGGGGTGGAGATGTGGCGACCCAGACGCAGGCTCAGGGCCAGGGCCAGGGCCAGCAGGATGGCGCTGAGAATGCCCATGCTCTGCAGGCTGATGGTCATCGGCTGCTGGAACTGCGCCATGTCCAGGCTGATCCGCAGGTTGCCGGCGGTCACGTCCTGGAAGGTGATCTTGGTCTGGTAGACACCCTCGGTTTCACCCAGCAGGCTGCTCTTGGGGCGTTGCCCGGCTTCGGCGAGGATGCGGTTGTCGACGCTGTAGATCGCCGCATGGGCCACCAGCGGGTTCTTGGTCAGGTTGTTGAGCAGGACGTTGAGGCTGAGGATGTCATTGGACACCAGCAGCTCGGTGGCCGAAGTGGCGGTCTGGGTGGTCAGGCTCTGACCCAGGGCGTCGGCTTGTTCGTGCATGGCTTGCTTGAACTGCAGGCCCATCACGCCGGCATAGATCACCAGGGCCAGGGCGACCAGGATCACGTTATGGCTGGCAATGCGCAATGCAATCGGCACACGGCGGTGGCGCAGTGCACGGAAGATCAGCAGGAAGAAGTTATCGGTTTTAACTGGCGTGGGCCGGTTCACTGAGCTCGGCTCTTTTGTCCGTGAAGTTGACGCGCAGTATAGCGACAGGCCCTAGACCGGCAAAGCGCTGGCTGTGCCCGATGGTCACCGAAAGTGGGTAGAATGCGCTTTTTTTCCACCTCGGGGGTGCGCCTTGCGCGAAATTGTCCTGATAAACATCACCGGCGAAGATCGTCCCGGTCTGACTGCGGCCATTACGGGTGTTCTGGCCCAGGGTGGTGTGAACATTCTCGACATCGGTCAGGCGGTGATCCACGACACCTTGTCGTTCGGCATCCTGGTTGAAATTCCCAGCAACGAGCAGAGTTCGTCGGTGCTCAAGGACATTCTGTTCACCGCCTACAAGCTCGATCAGCAGGTGCGTTTCACACCGGTGTCCGAGGAGGACTACCAGCAGTGGGTCGACGGGCAGGGCAAGCAACGCCACATCGTCACCCTGCTGACGCGCAAGGTCACCGCCGAGCAGTTGCAGCGAGTGAGTTCGATCACCGCCAAGTACGGTCTGAACATCGATCACATCGATCGCCTGTCCGGGCGCATGCCCCTGGATATGCCAGCCGATCAGGGCAAAGGCTGCATCGAGTTTTCGGTGCGTGGCGAAGCCGCCGATCCGCAAGCCCTGCGAGCCGAATTCCTCAGCGTGGCCCAGGAGCTGAACGTCGACATCGCCTTCCAGGAAGATTCGCTGTTTCGCCGCAACCGCCGCCTGGCGGTGTTTGACATGGACTCGACGCTGATCGAAGCCGAGGTCATCGACGAGCTGGCCAAGGCGGCAGGCGTGGGTGAGCGGGTGGCAGAAATCACCGAGCGGGCCATGGCCGGCGAGCTGGATTTTCGTGCCAGCTTCAAGGAGCGCCTGGCGTTGCTCAAGGGGCTGGACGTCAGCGTGCTGGATTCCATCGGCGCGTCCCTGCGTCTGACCGAGGGCGCCGAAACCCTGTTTGCCGAGCTCAAGCGCCTGGGCTACAAGACCGCGATTCTCTCCGGCGGCTTCACCTACTTTGCCAAGCAGTTGCAGGCCAAGCTGGGTATCGATTACGTGTTCGCCAACGAACTGGAGGTGGTGGACGGCAAGGTCACCGGCGTCGCCATCGAGCCGATTGTCGACGCTCAACGCAAGGCCGATCTGCTGCGCGAGCTGGCCCACAAGGAAGGCCTGCGCCTGGAGCAGACCATCGCTGTGGGTGACGGCGCCAACGATTTGCCGATGCTGGGAATTGCCGGCTTGGGCGTGGCGTTCCGTGCCAAACCGCTGGTCAAGCAATCGGCCAAGCAGGCGATCTCGACCCTGGGTCTGGACGGCGTGCTGTATCTGCTGGGTTTCCGCGATCGCGACGGGCAGCTCTGAGTCCCGGGAAAAATCCCCGCCCATAAAAAACGCCGCTGATCAGCGGCGTTTTTTGTGTCCGGCATTCAGGTCTCAAGCCTTGGGCAGACCCATACCCTGGCCCATCCGCACTGGCGAGCCGGCGGCCAGTTCTTCAGCCCACTGCACCTGATCCGGGCCAAACAGCACGATGGCCGTGGAGCCCAGTTTGAAGCGACCCATCTCTGCGCCTTTTTCCAGATGGATGGGCGCGCGGGCTGCTTCGTCGTAGCGCACGGTCTTGAGCTCGCGTTTGGGTGGCGTTACCAGGCCGGCCCAGACGGTTTCAATCGAAGCGACGATCATTGCGCCGACCAGGACCAGCGCCATCGGGCCACGCTCGGTGTCGAAAATGCACACCACGCGTTCGTTGCGGGCGAACAGTTCCGGGACGTTCTCGGCGGTGGTCTGGTTGACCGAGAAGATCCGCCCGGGCACGTAGACCATTTCCCGTAGGGTGCCGGCCAGGGGCATGTGCACTCGGTGATAGTCCTTGGGCGACAGGTAGACGGTGGCGAAGTCGCCGCCCATGAAAGGCGCGGCCAGGGCCGGATCGCCACCCAGCAGTTCCAGCACGCTGTAGCTGTGGCCCTTGGCCTGGAATACCCGGCCGTGTTCGATCGGCCCCAGTTGGCTGATGGCACCGTCGGCGGGGCTGAGGATTGCGCCTGGGGTTGGGTCCAGCGGGCGTGCGCCCTCTTTCAGGGCGCGGGTGAAGAAGGCATTGAAATGTTCGTAGGCCGTCACGTCCTCCACCTGGGCTTCGGACATGTTCACTTGGTACTGCTTGGCGAACCAGCTGGTGAACGCATTCTTGAACCAGCGCACACGGCACTCGGCAATGCAGCCGGCCAGGCGCGACAGCAGGTGATGAGGCAGCAGGTACTGACTGAGGATGAACAAACGCTTTTTCATTGGGTGTCCTTAAAAACCTTAAATCTCTACGGGCGTATCGGGATGATTGCCCCATTCGCCCCAGGAGCCGGCGTAGCCCTTGACCCGTGGGTAGCCCAGCGCCTTGGCCACCAGATAGGTGAAGCCCGAGCGGTGGTGGGTCTGGCAGTGGGTGATCACTTCTTTGTCTTTGCTGATGCCCAGGTCCGCGAGGATCTGCGGCATGTCGCGGCGGATGCGCAGATGGCGCGCCTGGTCCATGCCGGCGGTCCACTCGAAGTTCACCGCGCCGGGAATGTGTCCGCCCTTGGCGGCCAGGACTTTCTCCCCGGAGTATTCCAGCGGGCCGCGAGCGTCCCAGATGGCCAGGTCGGCTGCACCGAGACGGCTTTGCAGGTATTCGCGGGTGGCGGTGGGTTCGTCATGCAGGATCAGGGGCACTGGGCCGCCTGCCGGGGCTGGGGCTTCGGTGGTCACTGGCAGGCTTTGTGCCAGCCAGGCCGTGAGGCCGCCGTCCAGATAGTGGTAGTGACTGTGGCCGATCACGTCCAGCAGCCAAATGAAGCGGCCGGCCCAGCCTCCGCCTTCGTCGTCATAGACCACGTAGACCGCGTCCGGGTTGTGCCCGAGCTCGCCGAAGAGCGCTTCAAGGGCGTTCTGTGGCGGCAGCAGTCCGGGGGCGGGGGGCTGGCCGAGCTGGGTGCGCTTGGGGTCGACGAAGCGCGCCCCGGGAATATGCCCGGTTGCATAGCGGGCAGCGCTGGTCAGGTCGACCAGGATCAGTTCGCGGGCGTCGAGGCGGGCGAGCAAGTCGCTCGGTTCGATGACCAGCGGCAAGCCAGAGAAGTCAGACATGTCAGGTCCCCAGGGCACAAAGGGAAGGATTGTAGCGCAAGCGTCATTGGCTGCGGTTGGTAAAGCTATGCAAGGCTTTTTCGATGCACTGAGCGGTCTTGCCGAATGCCTGGACGCTGATTTCCGAGAACGGAACGCCGCCCTGATCGGCCACGGCCAGCATCAGTACCCGGCCGTTGCACGACAGGGAGCGCATCAGCAGGTGCTCGCCCCGAAACAACTGGCGCAAGGAGGTTGGCAGGTGGGCGGAGAACTGCCCATTGTTGGTCGGCGTCAGGCGCACCTGGGCAGATTTTTCCAGCAGACGTTGCAGGACCGTGCTCTGTTTGGCCTGCAGTGTCAGCCCTGCTGTTTCCTTGGGCAAACCGTAGAGTTGCTGTACCCGCAGGTGGCTCTGGCTGCGGTCAACCATCAGTAACAGCACTCGACGCATGCCGCAGGCCACCAGGGCATCTCGGGCAAAGCTGGTGAGGTGCACGGCATTGGTGAAGGGGCTGGGTTCCAGTAGAAGTTCGCTGCAGAGCTTGCGCCATTTGGCCAACTCCTCGGCTGTCGGAGCCGGTACCGGCTGTTCACCGTTGTGCAGGCGCCGGACATCCCAGGGCCAGATCAGGGCCTGGGCCGGGTGCCAGAGATCGGGTTGGCTGTCATTGCGAGCGCTGGTTGCGGCCTGCTGGTGTAGCTGTTGCTGGACCTGGGCGACCGGCATTTGTAGATACAGGCCGGTGAGGTTTTGCCAGCGTCGGCCATGAGCGTTGTTCCAGGAGTGCTGCGCCGCCAGGGCCAGGCCGTTGGCCAGCAGGACGCAGTTGGCTGGCTGGTTCAGCCAGCGCTGCAGGTCCGGATTGGCATCCAGGCGCTGTTGCTGGCGCAGCGGATGTTCGCTGTCGCGGGCGATCAGCATGACTTTGGCCAATTGACGCTGCTCTTGGGTCAGCAGGCGATAACCCTGCCGCACCCAGATTGGCAGGTGCCAGGCATGGACCAGGGCCTGGCACAATTCCATCAGCCGAACGCCGAACAGTTGCATTTCTACCTGACGAGCCGACTCGTGCTTATAGATGACTCGCAGTTCCCACTCTTCCACGAGCTTGGGGTAGACCAGGGCCATGGCCCACAGTGGCGAGAGAAACAGCAGGCTGCCCCAGTGAATGTCCTGCCACAGTCGCGCCAGGCGGCCGGCGAAAAAACCGTTGGCTTGCTGGGTGGCGTGCTGGCTGATCAGTTGCAACTGACGCAGAGCCTGCGGAATCTGTTCCTCTGGCAGGGTGGGCAGTTGTTCGAGCAGTTCTTCGGTGCGCTTGAGTCCCAGGCGGTTGACCGCGACCTCCAGGTTTTCTGCCGGTTCGCTCATGCTGCCGTGGGAGTGCCGGTTGGCTTCGCGGATCACGCTCAGGGCCAGCGCCGGGCTGTTTTGCATCAGTTCGGCAATGTCCCGCAGCGAACTGCGATTGTTGGCGATGGCTTTGCACACTCGATCATGACTGGCTTGCGGCACGGGCAAGCGCACGCCATTGAGGAGCTTTACCCAGGCGTCGAGAGAGGTGGGCGGGGAATGTGGGACGTTGGTTTCATTAGACATGGTCGGGCGCAATCATCGTCTGCTGTGAACACGCCCAGAGCGGGCCAAACTGGCTTTTCGCCTTAACTGGCTATAGTCTGGCGCAGTTTTGCCGATAAGTAGAAGAAGAGTTTTAAGAACTTCCGAATATGACCTTGAACCCGACTCAGTAAGTACTCTCCTACCTATGGCTAAAATTATCGGCATCATCGTCGTATTCGCGAGCGTGCTCGGCGGATACGTGCTTTCACACGGCAAAATCGCGGCACTGATCCAGCCTTTCGAGGTTTTGATCATTGGTGGTGCTGCCTTTGGCGCATTCCTCCAGGCCAACCCAGGCTATATGACGATGCATGTCATCAAAAAGTCGTTGGGTATGTTCGGTTCGCGCTTTACTCACACCTTCTATCTAGAAGTGCTGGGGCTGATCTACGAGATCCTCAACAAAAGTCGTCGCGAAGGCATGATGGCCATCGAGGGTGACATCGAGGACGCTGCGGCCAGTCCGATTTTCGCCAAGTATCCTGCGGTGCTCAAAGATGAGCGCATGACCGCTTTTGTCTGTGACTACCTGCGCATCATGTCCTCCGGCAACATGGCTCCTCACGAGCTGGAAGGGTTGTTCGACATGGAACTGTTCAGTCTCAAGGAAGACCTTGAGCATCCCTCCCATGCAGTCACCGGGATCGCCGATGGCATGCCCGGTTTCGGTATCGTGGCGGCGGTATTGGGGATCGTGGTGACCATGGCGTCCCTGGGGGATGGCGACCAGGCGTCCATTGGCCTGCACGTAGGTGCAGCCTTGGTCGGGACCTTCTTCGGTATCCTCGCGGCCTATGGTTTCTTTGGTCCGTTGGCCACTTCCCTGGCGCACGATGCGAAGGAAGAGCTGAACGTCTACGAAGCCATCAAGGCGTCCCTGGTCGCTTCGGCTTCCGGCATGCCGCCTTCGCTGGCGGTGGAGTTCGGGCGCAAGGTTCTGTACCCAGCGCACCGTCCTAGCTTCGCCGAGCTGGAACAAGCGGTTCGCGGTCGCTAAGTCATGGAAAATAATCAGCCGATTATCATCAAGCGCGTCAAGCGCTTCGCTGGCGGGCATCACGGGGGCGCTTGGAAAATCGCCTTCGCCGACTTCGCCACGGCGATGATGGCGTTCTTCCTGGTGCTGTGGCTCTTGTCCACCGCAACCCCGGAACAGAAGATCGCCATCGCCGGTTACTTCAAGGACCCGATCGGCTTCTCGGAAAGCGGCACACCCTACATCATTGATCTGGGTGGCTCTCCCGAACTGGCGCCGGATAACACCCTAAACCCCGAGATCAAGTCCCAGCCGCAACCGGACAAGGTCACGGTGGATGCCGATCAGGTGGAGGGCATGGCCGAGCAGGTGGAACGCGAGCGTCTCGAACTGCTGCTACAAGAGTTGCAGAACAAGGTTGAAGAGAATCCCCAACTGCAGAAGTTCAAGGACCAGATCCTCTTCGAAATCACTCCGGACGGCTTGCGGATCCAGATCATGGATGCCGAGAACCGGCCGATGTTCGACTCTGGCAGCGCACGTCTGAAGCCGTATTTCGAAGACATCCTGCTGGCCATGGCCGACACCATCAAGGCGGTGCCGAACAAGATCAGCATCAGCGGTCATACCGATGCCACGCCCTATGCCGGCAGTGGTGAATTCGGCAACTGGGAACTGTCCGCCAACCGTGCCAACGCTGCGCGTCGGGCTCTGGTGGCTGGCGGTTATCCCGATCCGCAAGTGGCGCGGGTGGTGGGCTTTGCCTCCTCTGCGCTGTTCGACCGCAAGAATCCGGTCAACCCGGTCAACCGGCGGATCGATATTGTGGTGCTGACCAAGAAGGCCCAGCGCGCTATCGAAGGCGAGCAGACGGATCCAGACGCTCCTGCGCCCAACCAGGGTACTGGGGCGCCAGGTGAAGTGCCGGGTGCGGCAGCGGACCCGAATGCCTTGCCGCCGGGTAGCGAGCCGTTGCCCGCTCATGAAGTGCGCCAGCGCATGAACATCTTCGAGGATGGCGTACTGAAGATGGATGAGCAGGGATCGGCCGGCCAGGCGCCGGCTCCCAAGCCGGTTGCTCCGGCTTCTGCGCCTGTGGCCCCAGCGGCTGCGCCGGGAACCGTCAGGTGACAAACAACAAGGCCGCGAAGATCGCGGCCTTGTTGTTTCTACGGTGCTCGGCTCAGTAGCCGCTGTCTGGCAGGCTGGCGAGGATCGAGCGGTAGCTGTTCATCCGTTGCTGCTGGATGCGCCCGTCTTCCAAAGCCTTGAGCAATGCACAACCCGGCTCGCGATCGTGCTTGCAGTCGCGGAAGCGGCAGGTACCCAGCAAGTCGTTGAACTCGATGAAGCCAGCTTCTACATCGGCGCGGCTGACATGCCCCAGGCCAAATTCGCGGATGCCGGGGGAGTCGATCAGCTCGCCGCCGCCCGGGAAGTGGAACAGTCGCGCGGTCGTGGTGGTGTGGGTGCCCTGTCCGGAGTATTCCGACAGCGGGCCGACTCGGGTTTCGACTTCCGGCAGCAGGCTATTCACCAAGGATGACTTGCCCACCCCCGATTGCCCCACGAATACGCTGATGCGTCCGTCCAGCAAGCCTTGCAGTTGCTCCATGCCGTCGCCGTGGTGGGCCGAGACTTCCAGCAGCGGATAGCCCAGTTGGCGATAGACCGCCAGCAAGGCGTTGAGTGCCGGAGCGTTCTGCTCGTCGATCAGGTCGGCCTTGTTCAGCAGCAGCAGCGGCCGAATCCCGGCGTGCTCGGCGGCAACCAGGTAGCGGTCGATAAGATTGGCGTGGGGCTCGGGCATGGGGGCAAACACGATCACGATCATGTCGACGTTGGCGGCCACCGGCTTGAGCTGGCCACGGCTGTCCGGTCGGCACAGCTCGGTGCTGCGCGGCAATTGCGCGACGATCACCCCGATGCCCTGATTGCCGGCGCGCCAGACCACCTGATCACCAGTCACCAGCGCTGGCAGGTTGGCTCGCAGGTAGCAGCGGAACACCTGGCCGGCCAGCTCACCTTCCCGGGCTTCGACCTCGACCTGCACGCCGAAGTGAGCAATGACCAGGCCGGTCTGTTCCGGGCCGAGGTCGCCACCCTCCAGCGCCTCTACGGCGGAGGACTCGCGTTTGGCGGCGCGGGCAGCGCGCTCACCCTGAATCTTTTCGATGCGCCAGTTTTGGCGACGATTGAGCTGGCGTTTGGCCATTGGTGTTCCGTGTTGATAATTACGGCGGATAGGTAAAACGGCGGCGAGTTTAGCACGCCGGGCAGGCCCTCTAGGCTAAACTGCGCAACTACGCCGAGGAGCCCCCCATGCAAAACCCACAGAACCTGATTTGGATCGATCTGGAAATGACCGGTCTGAACCCCGACACCGACGTCATCATCGAGATGGCGACCATTGTCACTGACAGCAATCTGAACACCTTGGCTGAAGGGCCGGTCATCGCTATCCACCAGAGCGACGAGATCCTTGCCGGCATGGACGAGTGGAACACTCGCCAGCACGGTGGTTCCGGCCTGACCCAGCGGGTTCGCGAAAGCCGCATCAGCATGGCCGAAGCCGAAGCCCAGACCATTGCCTTTCTGGAGCAGTGGGTACCCAAGGGCAAGTCGCCCATCTGTGGCAACAGCATCTGCCAGGATCGGCGCTTCCTCTATCGTCACATGAAGGCTCTGGAAAGCTACTTCCATTACCGCAACCTGGACGTTTCGACCCTCAAGGAGCTGGCCGCCCGCTGGGCTCCTGACGTGCGCGACAGCTTCAAGAAAGGCAGCACCCATCTGGCCCTGGACGACATCCGCGAGTCCATCGCCGAGCTGCAGCACTACCGCAAGCACTTCATCAAATTCTGACCTGCAGGAGCCGGCTTGCCGGCGAACGGGCGCATGCTGCAAGCGGCGCCCGTACCCGCCCTCTTTTGGTGCTCGCCTCAACTGAGTAGACTGCGCGCCTTCCTGTAAGGACCGCCATCATGCTGTTGATGCTTTATCTGATCGCCATTACCGCCGAAGCCATGACCGGCGCCTTGTCTGCAGGCCGGCGTGGCATGGACTGGTTTGGCGTGGTGCTGATCGCCTGTGTCACTGCGCTCGGCGGTGGTTCGGTGCGTGATGTGCTGTTGGGGCATTACCCGCTGACCTGGGTCAAGCACCCGGAATACCTGGTACTGACCTCGGTGGCGGCGTTGGTGACGATCTTTATCGCGCCCCTGATGCGTCACCTGCGTTCGCTGTTTCTGGTGCTCGACGCCGTGGGCCTGGTGGCCTTTACCCTGATCGGCTGCATGACCGCCCTGGAAATGGGCCACGGCATGCTGGTGGCGTCGGTCAGCGGGGTGATCACCGGGGTCTTTGGCGGCATCCTCCGGGATATCTTCTGCAACGACATTCCCCTGATCTTCCGCCGTGAACTGTACGCCAGCGTGTCCTTCGCCGCGGCCTGGTGCTACATGCTGTGCATCTATTTGCAGCTGCCCAGCGAGCAGTCGATCCTGGTCACGCTGTTCGGTGGCTTTCTATTGCGCCTGCTGGCGATCCGTTTTCACTGGGAAATGCCCAAGTTCGTCTACAACGACGAGCATTGACGGTTGGCGTGCTGCGCCAGGGCCCATTGCACGTGTTCGCGGACCAGTTCCGAGGGATAGTCCTGGCGGGCCTTGAGCGCTTCCAGCACCGGAATGCTTGAGGGCGCGTTGCCCAGGCCCACCGCCAGGTTGCGCAGCCAGCGCTCATAGCCGGCACGGCGCAGGGGCGAACCTTCGGTGCTGCTGAGGAACTTGTCCTCGTCCCACATGAACAGTTCTGCCAGTTCGGCATTGTCCAGGTTGTGCCGGGGGTTGAAGTCGCCTTCTCCCGAGGGGCGGGCGAAGCGGTTCCAGGGGCAGACGATCTGGCAGTCATCGCAGCCGAATACCCGATTGCCGATCAGTGGGCGCAGGTCTTCGGGAATGGCGTTTTTCAGCTCGATGGTCAGGTAGGAAATGCAGCGCCGGGCATCCAGTACATAGGGGCCGACGAAGGCATTGGTCGGGCAGATGTCCAGGCAGGCGGTGCAGCGTCCGCAATGTTCAGTGGCGTGGGGCTCGTCCACGGGCAGCGGCAGGTCGACGAACAGCTCGCTGAGGAAGAAGTAGCTGCCGGCCTTGCGGTTGAGCACCAGGGTGTTCTTGCCGATCCAGCCGAGCCCGGCCTGCTCGGCGATGGCTTTTTCAAGCACCGGTGCGCTGTCGACGAACGCGCGGTAGCCAAAGGGGCCGATGGCTTGCTGGATGCGTTCGGCCAACTGCTGCACACGTTTGCGGATGAGCTTGTGATAGTCGCGGCCCAAGGCGTAGCGCGAGACATAAGCCTTGGACGGTTCGGCCAGGCGCTGGGCCATCTGGGTGTCGCCGGGCAGGTAGTCCATGCGCAGCGATACCACTCGCAGCGTGCCGGGCACCAACTGATCGGGATGGGAGCGTTTGCTGCCATGGGCGCCCATGTATTCCATTTCGCCGTGGTAGCCGGCGGCGAGCCAGCGTTCCAGATGCTGCTCATGCTCGGCCAGGTCCAGGCCGCTGATACCGACTTGTTGAAAGCCCAGTTCGCGGCCCCAGTCCTTGATCGATTGGGCGAGAGCGGGGAGATCCTGGGTAATAGCGGGCATGAGGCGAGAGAAACCGGAGCTGAGGTGCGTATAATTCTGCCAGACATCGGAGCCCGAAGACGCATGCCGCAGACAAAACACCCTTTACTCGACGTTCAGTTGCTGACTGACGCTCATTTGCCGCGATTGGAGGCTCGTCCTCTGGACGCTCATAAGGGGCAATTCGGTCATTTGTTGCTGATCGGTGGCGACCGCGGCTTTGCTGGCGCCGCGTTATTGAGTGCGGAAAGTGCCTTGCGCAGTGGTGCGGGGCTGGTGTCCCTGGCAACTCGCAATGAGCACGTAGCGGCGGCCGCTGCGCGGCTGCCGGAAGTCATGACCCAGGGCACTCATTCGGCCAACCAACTGATGGGGCTGTTGGCGCGGGCCACGGTATTGGTGGTCGGTCCCGGACTGGGGCAGGGCGCCTGGGGGCGCAGCCTGTTGTCGGCAGCGGCCAACGCGCCTTTGCCTCAGGTATGGGATGCCGATGCCTTGAATCTCCTGGCCTTGGGCGGTCTACAACTGCCGGCGGCCAGCGTGATCACCCCCCATCCCGGGGAGGCGGCTCGTCTGCTGGGGATCTCCATCGCCGAGGTTCAGGGTGATCGTCCGGCGGCGGCCCGAGCCTTGAGCGCAAAATACTCGGCGGTTGCCGTGCTCAAGGGTGCTGGCAGCCTGATCGCCAGCCCCGAGGGGCAAGTGGCCCGCTGTGATGCTGGGCATCCGGCGATGGCCACGGCGGGGCAGGGGGACGTGCTCGCAGGATTGATCGGTGCGTTGCTGGCGCAGGGACTGTCGACATTCGATGCGGCTTGCCTGGCGGTCTGGTTACACGCCCGCGCTGGCGAGCAGCAAGGCAAATTGGGCCGAGGGCTGGCGGCCAGTGATCTGATTCCAGCCATTCGTCAGTTGTTGGAGGAGCAATCACCGTGTCTGAGTTAACCCTTTATCTGGCCGACGAGCAGGCCATGGTGGAATTTGGTGCACGCATTGCTCGCGTCACTCAGGGTGTGGGGGTGATTTTTCTTGAGGGCGATCTGGGGGCGGGCAAAACCACCCTGTCCCGGGGGATCATCCGTGGCCTGGGGCATGACGGGGCGGTAAAAAGTCCGACCTTCACCCTGGTGGAGCCCTACGAGATAGGTCCGGTGCGGGCTTTTCACTTCGACTTGTATCGTCTTGTGGACCCGGAGGAGCTGGAGTTTCTGGGGATTCGCGACTACTTCGAAGGCGATGCACTGTGTCTGTTGGAGTGGCCCCAGCGTGGTGCAGGCTTTTTGCCAAAGCCCGACCTGACCATTACCATTACCCCGCATAACAATGGGCGTTCTGTGCATCTGTTGTCTCAAGGCTCGCGAGGCGAGTCCTGGTGTGCCGCTTTGGCGTTGGAATTCAAATAATTGATGGGGTTAGGTATGCGCATTCGCGCGTTGGTTGCTGTCGTAGGACTGTTGCTTACGGCATTGGCCGTCGATGCTGTGGCCGCTACACAGGTTCGCAGCGTCCGCCTGTGGCGGGCACCGGATAACACGCGACTGGTCTTCGACCTGTCCGGTCCGGTTCAGCACAGCGTCTTTACCCTGACGGCCCCGGATCGTCTGGTGATCGATATCAATGGCGCGACCCTCGGCGGTCCGCTGAATGTCGCCACGGCCAATACGCCGATCACCGCCATGCGCTCGGCGCAGCGTACCCCCAGTGACCTGCGAGTGGTTATCGACCTGAAAAAGGCCGTCACCCCCAAGAGTTTTACCCTGGCGCCCAACGCCCAGTATGGCAATCGCCTGGTAGTGGACCTGTTCGACAACCCGGCTGATGCCGCGCCGCCTGCTGCTCCGCCTCCTGCTGTGGCCACCGTTCCCGCCGTGCCAGTCACGCCTGCGGAGCCCGCGATCAAGCTGCCGCCGGCCCCGGCGGGCAAGCGCGACATCATCGTGGTGATCGACGCCGGTCACGGCGGTGAAGACCCGGGTGCCTCCGGCTCCCGTGGCCAGCATGAGAAAGACGTGGTGCTGGCCATCGCCCGTGAACTGCAGCGCCAGATTAATGGCATCAAGGGGTTCCGCGCCGAGCTGACCCGTACTGGCGACTACTTCATTCCGTTGCGCGGTCGTACCGAGATCGCTCGGAAGAAGGGCGCTGACCTGTTCGTTTCGATCCACGCCGATGCCGCGCCTTCGACCGCAGCCTTTGGCGCCTCGGTATTCGCCCTGTCCGAGCGCGGCGCCACATCGGAAACTGCCCGCTGGCTGGCGGACAGTGAAAACCGCTCCGACCTGATCGGTGGTGCCGGCAACGTCAGCCTGGATGACAAGGACCGGATGCTGGCCGGGGTGCTGCTGGATCTGTCGATGACCGCATCCCTGACCTCCAGCCTCAATGTAGGGCAGAAAGTCCTGAACAACATCGGCCGGGTCACACCGCTGCACAAGCAGCGTGTGGAACAGGCTGGGTTCATGGTGCTCAAGTCCCCGGATATTCCATCGATCCTGGTGGAGACCGGCTTTATCTCCAACTCCAATGAAGCCTCGAAGCTGGCTACTGTCAGCCATCAGCAGGCCTTGGCTCGCTCCATCAGCAGCGGCGTGCGGCAGTTCTTCCAGCAGAACCCGCCACCGGGCACCTATATCGCCTGGCTGCGAGATTCCGGGAAAATTGCCCAGGGGCCTCGCGATCACCGGGTCAACCCGGGGGAAACCCTGGCGATGATCGCGGTGCGCTACCAGGTATCGGCGCCCGCCTTACGCAGTGCCAACAATCTGAAAAGCGATGAATTGAAAGTGGGGCAGGTCCTGACCATCCCCGGCACTGAATTGGCGGCCAAGGAATGAGTGACTCGGTAATCAGCGGCGCGCGCATCGAGCTGCTCAGTCCGCGCCTGGCTAACCAGATTGCCGCGGGTGAGGTGGTTGAGCGCCCGGCTTCGGTGATCAAGGAGCTGCTGGAAAACAGCCTGGACTCTGGCGCCAAGCGCATTGATGTGGATGTCGAGCAGGCTGGAGTCAAGCTGCTGCGGGTCCGTGATGATGGCAGTGGCATTTCCTCCGACGATCTGCCTCTGGCGCTGGCGCGGCACGCCACCAGCAAGATCCGCGACCTGGAAGACCTCGAGCGGGTGATGAGCCTGGGGTTTCGCGGTGAAGCCCTGGCCTCCATCAGTTCCGTGGCGCGCTTGACCCTGACGTCCCGTACCCGTGATGCCGATCAGGCCTGGCAGGTCGAAACCGAAGGCCGCGACATGGCGCCGCGAGTGCAGCCGGCGGCCCACCCGGTAGGCACCTCGGTGGAAGTGCGTGACTTGTTCTTCAATACTCCAGCCCGACGCAAGTTTCTCAAGGCGGAGAAAACCGAGTTCGATCACCTGCAGGAGGTGATCAAGCGTTTGGCTCTGGCGCGTTTCGACGTGGCCTTCCATTTGCGCCACAACGGCAAGAGCATCCTCAGCCTGCATGAAGCCAAGGATGATGCAGCTCGCGCCCGTCGCGTGGCGGCGGTCTGTGGCTCGGGCTTTTTGGAGCAGGCGCTGCCCATTGAGGTCGAGCGCAACGGTCTCCATCTTTGGGGCTGGGTGGGCTTGCCAACCTTCTCCCGCAGCCAGGCGGACTTGCAGTATTTCTACGTCAACGGTCGTGCGGTACGGGACAAGCTGGTGGCCCACGCGGTGCGTCAGGCCTATCGCGATGTGCTGTTCAACGGCCGGCATCCGACTTTTGTGCTGTTTTTCGAGGTCGATCCCTCGGTGGTCGACGTCAATGTGCACCCGACCAAGCATGAAGTGCGCTTCCGTGATGGACGCATGGTGCATGACTTCCTTTATGGCACCTTGCACAGGGCTTTGGGCGATGTGCGCCCCGAGGACCAGTTGGCAGCGCCGGCGGCGGTAGCAGGTATTGTGCGGCCAAGCGGTATCGAAGCCGGTGAGTTCGGACCCCAGGGTGAAATGCGTCTGGCTGCGAACCTGGCCCTGGAGCAGCCGCAGTCCCAGCCGAGCTTCAATGCGCCGGGCTCTGGTGCTGGTAGTGGCTATCAGTATCAGTACACACCACGGCCCCAGCCAGTGCTGCCGGCTGCGGAGTCCCAGGGAGTCTATCGCGAGTTCTTTGCGCCCTTGCCTGGGGCTGCGGCCACAGCCCTGCCGGAGGGGCAGGAGGATATTCCGCCGTTGGGCTATGCCCTGGCACAGCTCAAGGGCATCTATATCCTTGCGGAAAACGCTCTGGGCCTGGTGCTGGTGGATATGCACGCTGCTCATGAGCGGATCATGTACGAGCGTTTGAAGGTGGCCATGGCCAGCGAAGGCTTGAGTGGCCAGCCGTTGCTGGTGCCGGAATCGATTGCCGTCAGCCAGCGTGAAGCCGATTGCGCGGAAGAGCATGTCGCCTGGTTCCAGCGTCTGGGCTTCGAGTTGCAGCGCCTGGGACCTGAGTCTCTGGCGATCCGGCAGATTCCGGCGCTGTTGAAGCAGGCTGAAGCCAATCGCCTGGTGCATGATGTGCTTGCTGATTTGATGGAATACGGCACCAGCGACCGAATTCAGGCTCATCTCAATGAACTGCTCGGCACCATGGCCTGCCACGGCGCGATTCGCGCCAACCGGCGCCTGGCCCTGGCGGAAATGAATGGCCTGTTGCGGGATATGGAAAACACCGAGCGCAGCGGCCAGTGCAACCACGGTCGACCGACCTGGACCCAATTGGGTCTGGACGATCTGGACAAACTCTTTTTGCGCGGCCGTTGATGACTCAGCTTCCTCCAGCGATTTTCCTGATGGGCCCGACCGCTGCGGGCAAGACCGATCTGGCCATCGAGCTGACCAAGGTGCTGCCTTGCGAGTTGATCAGTGTCGATTCGGCGCTGGTGTATCGCGGCATGGATATCGGCACCGCCAAACCCTCCAAGGAGTTGTTGGCGCAGTTTCCCCATCGCCTGATCGATATTCTCGACCCCGCCGAAAGCTACTCGGCGGCAGATTTTCGCACCGATGCCCTGGCGGCCATGGCCGATATCACCGCCCGGGGTAAAATCCCGCTGCTGGTGGGCGGCACCATGCTGTATTACAAGGCGCTGCTTGAAGGCCTGGCGGATATGCCGCCAGCAGACCCGCAGGTCCGCGCCGAACTCGAAGACGAGGCTCAACGCCTTGGTTGGCAGGCGCTGCATGATCAACTGGCGGTTGTGGACCCCGAGTCTGCGGCGAGGATCCATCCCAATGATCCTCAACGCCTGACCCGAGCGCTGGAAGTCTATCGGGTCAGCGGTCTGACAATGACCGCTCATCGTCAGCGTCAATTGGCGCAAAGTGCTGAGGCAGGCGCATCGGGACGCGGTCAATTGCCCTATACTGTCGCCAATCTGGCCATCGCTCCGGCGAATCGTCAGGTGCTGCACCAGCGTATTGCACAAAGATTCACACAAATGTTGGAACAGGGATTCATTGACGAGGTCGTAGCTCTGCGCTCAAGAAGTGACCTGCATGCCGGGTTGCCGTCTATACGTGCAGTGGGTTACCGCCAAGTCTGGGATCATCTGGATGGCAAGCTGACGTCAGCCGAAATGCAGGAGCGGGGCATCATTGCCACGCGCCAATTGGCGAAACGGCAGTTCACCTGGTTACGCAGTTGGGCTGACCTGCAATGGTTGGACAGCCTGGATTGCGACAATCTGCCACGCGCCTTGAAATACCTAGGGACGATCTCCATATTGAGCTGAGTCCTTGCAATTGCCGTCTATCCTTGGGGGTGTGACGGTTTGAGCTATCTGTTTTCCGATTTTTATTATTGATCCTTAAAGGAGTGCGGCACATGTCAAAAGGGCATTCGCTACAAGACCCTTACTTGAATACATTGCGTAAAGAGAAAGTTGGGGTTTCCATCTATCTGGTTAACGGGATCAAACTGCAAGGCACGATCGAGTCCTTCGACCAGTTCGTTATCCTGCTGAAAAACACCGTCAGCCAAATGGTTTACAAACACGCTATCTCTACAGTGGTTCCAGTTCGCCCAATTCGTCTGCCTAGCGCATCCGAATCCGAACAGGGTGACGCTGAGCCAGGTAACGCCTGATAGGAGTCTCCTTTGTTCTTTGAGCGCCACGGTGGTGGTGAACGGGCCATTCTCGTTCACTTGGATGGTCAGGACCCTGAGGCGCGCGAAGATCCGCAGGAGTTTCAGGAGCTGGCATTATCGGCCGGCGCCGAGACCGTCGCGTTTGTTAGCGTGCCGCGTCATCGGCCAACCGCCAAATACCTGGTTGGCAGCGGCAAGGTCGAGGAATTGCGCGATCTGGTCAAAGCCGAACAGGTAGACCTGGTGATTTTCAATCACATCCTCACGCCCAGTCAGGAACGTAACCTCGAACGTGTATTCGAGTGTCGCGTGATTGATCGCACGGGTCTGATTCTCGATATCTTCGCTCAGCGCGCACGCACTCATGAGGGCAAGCTCCAGGTAGAACTGGCACAGCTTGAGCACATGAGCACGCGATTGGTTCGTGGCTGGACTCACCTTGAACGGCAGAAAGGCGGTATTGGTCTGCGTGGTCCTGGTGAGACTCAGTTGGAAACCGACCGGCGCCTGCTGCGAGTGCGTCTGCGGCAGATCAAGGCGCGTCTGGAAAAGGTTCGCAGCCAGCGCGAGCAGGCTCGTCGAGGCCGTAAGCGTGCCGACATTCCTTCAGTTTCGCTGGTGGGCTACACCAACGCTGGCAAGTCCACGTTGTTCAATGCTGTCACCGCGTCCGATGTATTCGCCGCCGACCAGCTGTTCGCTACCCTCGATCCGACTTTGCGCCGCTTGGAGCTGGATGATCTGGGGCCGATTGTGCTGGCTGATACCGTCGGTTTCATTCGCCACCTGCCGCACAAGCTGGTGGAGGCGTTTCGGGCTACCCTCGAAGAGTCCAGCAACTCCGACTTGCTGCTTCATGTGATCGATGCTCACGAGCCCGAGCGCATGGCCCAGATCGAGCAGGTGATGGTGGTTCTGGGTGAGATCGGGGCTCAAGACTTGCCGATCCTGGAGGTCTATAACAAACTCGATTTGCTCGAGGGTGTGGAGCCGCAGATTCAGCGCGATCCCGATGGCAAGCCGCAGCGTGTCTGGTTGTCGGCCCGTGATGGCCAGGGACTTGATCTGCTCAAGCAGGCCATTGCGGAGCTGCTGGGTGAAGATTTGTTCGTAGGCACCTTGCGCTTGCCTCAGCGTTTTGCTCGACTGCGAGCACAGTTTTTCCAGTTGAACGCTGTGCAGAAAGAAGATCACGACGACGAAGGGGTCAGTTTGCTGGCCGTTCGCCTGCCGCGGGCCGAGTTGAATCGGCTGGTCAGTCGCGAAGGTCTGCAACCGTCGGAATTCATCGAGCAACACACTTTGCAATAAAAGCCTGGGCATGCGGTTGTGCCGCTGTAGCAGGCATTCTGTAGCATTGGTCGGCGCGCCGTGGGTGCGTCTTTGCTTTATCAGATGGAGAGCGCTATGGCTTGGAATGAGCCGGGTGGCAACTCGAATAATCAGGACCCTTGGGGTGGTAAACGCCGCAATAATGGCGATCGCAAGGGGCCACCAGATCTCGACGAGGCCTTCCGTAAGCTGCAGGAAAGCCTGAATGGGTTGTTCGGTGGTGGTAAGAAACGTGGTGATGACGGCGGTAGCTCCGGCAAGGGCGGTGGCTTCGGCTTGCTGGGTATTGGTCTTGTCGTGCTGGCGGCCGTGTGGCTGTACAGCGCGGTTTATGTAGTCGATGAGCAGGAGCAGGCCGTGGTGCTGCGCTTCGGCAAATACTACGAAACCGTCGGCCCGGGTCTGAACATCTACTTCCCGCCGATCGATCGCAAGTACATGGAAAACGTCACGCGTGAGCGTGCCTACACCAAGCAGGGGCAGATGCTCACCGAGGACGAGAACATCGTCGAAGTGCCGCTGACCGTGCAGTACAAGATCAGCAATCTGCAGGACTTCGTGTTGAACGTTGATCAGCCGGAAATCAGTCTGCAGCATGCAACCGACAGCGCCCTGCGCCATGTGGTGGGTTCTACCGCCATGGATCAGGTGTTGACTGAAGGTCGTGAATTGATGGCCAGTGAAATCAAGGAGCGGTTGCAACGCTTCCTCGACAACTACCGCACCGGTATCACCGTGACTCAGGTGAACGTACAGAGCGCAGCTGCACCGCGTGAAGTGCAGGAAGCCTTCGATGACGTGATCCGAGCTCGTGAAGACGAACAGCGTTCGCGCAACCAGGCTGAAACCTACGCCAACGGTGTTGTGCCGGAGGCTCGTGGTCAGGCTCAGCGCATCCTCGAAGATGCCAATGGTTATCGCGACGAAGTGGTATCGCGGGCCAAGGGTGAGGCTGATCGCTTTACCAAGCTGGTTGCCGAGTACCGCAAGGCTCCTGAAGTGACTCGTCAGCGTCTGTACCTGGACACCATGCAGGAAGTCTTCAGCAATACCAGCAAAGTTCTGGTAACCGGCAGCAAAGGCGGGCAGAACAACCTGCTCTACCTGCCGCTGGACAAGATGATCGACAGTGGTCGTAGCGGCGGTGTTCCGGCAACGGGATCAGCGTCTGCGACCAGCAATGAAGCGAATGCGCGCGCCGCTGCGGAGCACATGCAGCAACAGCAGCAGACGCGTTCTAGGGAGAGTCGCTGATGAGCAATAAATCGCTGATCGCCCTGATTGTGGGCGTTGTCGTGGCGGTGGTTGCCTGGAACAGCTTCTACATCGTCGCTCAGACCGAGCGCGCGGTGTTGCTGCAGTTCGGTCGCGTGGTCCAGGCTGATGTCCAGCCTGGCCTGCATGTGAAAGTGCCCTATGTGAACCAGGTTCGTAAGTTTGATGCGCGCCTGATGACCCTGGATGCACCGACACAGCGCTTCCTGACCCTGGAAAAGAAAGCCGTCATGGTGGATGCCTACGCCAAGTGGCGAGTGAAGGATGCCGAGCGCTTCTACACCGCGACTTCCGGTCTCAAGCAAATTGCCGACGAGCGTCTTTCCCGTCGTCTGGAATCGGGCCTGCGTGACCAGTTTGGTAAGCGCACCCTGCATGAAGTGGTTTCCGGTGAGCGTGATGCGCTGATGGCGGATATCACGGCTTCGCTGAACAGGATGGCGGAAAAGGAGCTGGGTATCGAAGTGGTCGATGTCCGGGTCAAGGCCATCGATCTGCCGAAGGAAGTGAACCGCAGCGTGTTCGAGCGCATGAGCACCGAGCGTGAGCGTGAGGCTCGCGAGCACCGTGCCAAGGGTAACGAGTTGGCCGAAGGTATTCGTGCTGACGCTGATCGTCAGCGTCGCGTGCTGCTGGCTGAAGCCTATCGCGAGTCTGAAGAGGCGCGCGGTGATGGTGATGCTCAGGCGGCGGCGATCTACGCCAAGGCCTACGGCCAGGACCAGGAGTTCTACGCGTTCTACCGTAGCCTGCGTGCCTACCGTGAAAGCTTTGCAAACAAATCCGACGTCATGGTTCTGGACCCAAGCAGCGACTTCTTCCACTACCTGGAAAAGTCCAAGCCTTGATCAGGCCCTGATCCTTGGGCACCCCGCCGGGCGGCTAAAATGCCTCGCGGGGTGATCCTTTGGGAAAACGGGTGTATGATGCGGCAGCCGGGAAATTCCCGGCTTTTTTGCGTCTGCATCTTTGATTGGCCGTGGCTCGTTCAAGAGCTCGGCAAGATTTTTCGAGGAAAATAGTCTGTACAGCTGATTCCTGGCTGCCTGTCCGGCTGAGCTCGCGTCGGATGCGACTGTTTTCTGCTTCACTCTAAGGCTGGCCCCAGGCTTGCCGCCCGGACCATAGGGGAATGGCGTAATGGCAACGGTAGACCGCTGGCTGCTGCCAGATGGCATCGAAGAAGTATTGCCGCCGGAAGCGGCGCGCATTGAAGTGGCGCGTCGTCAGGTGTTGGATCTGTTTCAGAGTTGGGGTTACGAGTTTGTCGTGACTCCCCATATCGAATACCTGGAATCCCTGCTGACAGGTGCCGGCCAGGACCTGGACCTGCGTACCTTCAAGGTCATCGACCCGCAGTCGGGTCGGCAGATGGGGTTTCGTGCCGACATTACGCCACAAGTGGCGCGAATCGATGCCCACACCCTGCGTCGCGAAGGGCCGAGCCGCCTGTGCTATGCCGGCAGCGTGCTGCATGCTCAGCCGCGGGCCTTGTCGTCCTCGCGCAGCCCGATCCAGTTGGGCGCCGAGTTGTACGGCGACGCCAGCCCGAGCAGCGACGTTGAGGTCATCAGTCTGATGTTGGCCATGCTGCAGTTGGCCGATGTGCCGGATGTGCACATGGATCTGGGGCATGTGGGCATCTACCGCGGCCTGGCCCAGGCTGCCGGCCTGTCCGGTGCCGTGGAGCAACAATTGTTCGATGCCCTGCAGCGCAAGGCGATCGATGAAGTCATCAGCCTGACCCAGGGCCTGCCGGCCGATCTGGCCGACATGCTGCGCTCCCTGGTGGAGTTGTGTGGTGGCCGCGAAGTATTGGGCGATGCTCGCCGTCGCCTGGCGGGTGCGCCGACCTCGGTGCTGATGGCCCTGGATGAATTGCTGACGATCGCCGAGCGCTTGTCGGTGCGTTTCCCTGATTTGCCCTTGTACTTCGATCTGGGCGAGCTGCGGGGCTATCACTACCACACGGGTGTGGTGTTCGCGGTGTTTGTACCGGGCGTGGGTCAATCCATCGCCCAGGGCGGTCGCTACGATGACATCGGAGCCGATTTTGGACGTGCCCGTCCAGCGACCGGTTTTTCTACCGATTTGAAAACCCTGGTGACCCTGGGGCGTGCTGAGGTCGAGCTGCCGTCTGGCGGTATCTGGATGCCTGACAGCACTGACGCGGCACTCTGGCAGACCGTCTGCCAGTTGCGCAGTGAGGGTCAGCGTGTCGTTCAGGCTCTGCCTGGACAACCTTTGGCCGCCGCCCGTGAAGCGGACTGCGACCGGCAATTGATTCAGCAGAATGGGCTTTGGCAAGTATTGCCGCTGGCTTCTTGAGTTTTCCTGCCGGCGGCTGCCGGCACCAAGTTTGCGCGAATGAGGACAAGTGTTATGGGTAAGAATGTCGTAGTCCTGGGCACCCAGTGGGGTGATGAGGGCAAAGGCAAGATCGTTGATCTGCTGACCGAACATGCCGCCGCCGTAGTGCGCTACCAAGGTGGCCACAACGCTGGCCACACTTTGGTAATCGATGGTGAGAAGACCGTCCTGCACCTGATTCCGTCTGGCGTGCTGCGCGAAGGCGTGCAGTGCCTGATCGGTAACGGCGTAGTGGTAGCACCGGATGCCTTGATGCGTGAAATCGTCAAGCTGGAAGAGAAAGGCGTACCGGTGCGTGAGCGCCTGCGTATCAGCCCTTCCTGCCCGCTGATCCTGTCCTATCACGTAGCCCTGGACCAGGCCCGCGAGAAGGCTCGTGGCGAGCAGAAGATCGGTACTACCGGTCGCGGCATCGGCCCGGCTTACGAAGACAAGGTTGCCCGTCGCGGGCTGCGCATCGGTGATCTGTTCCACCGCGAGCGTTTCGCCGCCAAGCTGGGCGAGTTGCTGGACTACCACAACTTCGTGCTGGTCAATTACTACAAAGAGCCGGCCATCGACTTCCAGAAGACTCTGGACGAGTGCATGGAATACGCCGAGCTGCTCAAGCCGATGATGCTCGACGTCACCGCCGAGCTGCACCAGCTGCGTCGCGCCGGCAAGGACATCATGTTCGAAGGCGCCCAGGGTTCGCTGCTGGACATCGACCACGGCACCTATCCGTATGTCACCAGCTCCAACACCACCGCTGGCGGCATCGCCACCGGTTCGGGCGTGGGCCCGATGTACCTGGACTACATCCTGGGCATCACCAAGGCCTACACCACTCGTGTGGGTTCGGGTCCGTTCCCGACTGAGCTGTTCGATGACGTCGGCGCTTTCCTGGCCAAGCGTGGCCACGAGTTCGGTGCGACTACCGGTCGTGCCCGTCGTTGCGGCTGGTTCGATGCCGTGATCCTGCGTCGCGCCATCGACGTCAACAGCATCTCGGGCCTGTGCCTGACCAAGCTGGACGTACTGGACGGCCTGGAAACCATCAATATCTGTGTTGGCTACAAGAACCAGGATGGTGCAGTCATCGACGCGCCTACCGACGCCGATAGCTACATCGGCCTGGAGCCGGTGTACGAGCAGATGCCGGGCTGGAGCGAATCGACCCTGGGTGCCAAGACCCTGGAAGAGCTGCCTGCCGCTGCTAAGGCCTACATCAAGCGCATCGAAGAGTTGGTCGGCGCGCCGATCGACATTATTTCGACGGGCCCGGACCGCAACGAAACCATCGTTCTGCGCCATCCGTTTGCTTGATAAGTCGTTGATGTAAAAACCAAAGGGCCCTTGATTGGGCCCTTTGTCGTTTCTGTCCGCCGTGCGGCACGACCCTTGCTGTGAAACTCGCTTCTAGAGTGCCATCAGAATAATGGCGCCAAAAGTAGAGGGATTTCCTGTGTCGGCCGTTCTCTCACTGTTACAAAGCCGTTTACTGCGGCCTGTGTTCGTTACTCTCGGTATCGCCCTTTTGGTGCAGGTAGTGCTCGCCGTTGCCCTGACTCGGAGCACGGTGACTGCCCTGGAGGCCGATCTGGCTGCGCGTTTGGGTGTTGATAGCCAGAAGTTGTCTGGCGAACTCGAACAGGCGGGCAAGGAAGTCACTTCCAGTCTGGAAAGCCTGTCCAGCAGTACGCGTCAGCGTCTGACGGCGGGGCTATCTTCGCGTCTAAAGGAGGAGCAGGTCCAGCTGCGTGCAGCGCTGGAGAAGGACCTTAAGGACTCCGCCAATGATATGGCCCAGTTGCTGGCCTCTGTGGCGCCTCGTGCCATGTGGGACAGTGATGTGCCGACTCTGTCCGAGTTCGCACGGCGTGCCCAGCGTAACCCCAACGTACTGTTCGTGGTCTATGACGATGCAGCAGGTGAGCATCTGACTCGCTATCTGAATCGTGAGAATCCGATCAACAAGGCCCTGTTGGAAAAGGGCAAGGGCGATCGGGCCTTGGACAAGGTTCTGGATGCCGCCAAGAACGATCCTTCTGTCTACTACCTTGAGGCGTCGATCAATCCTAATGGAGTGGAAATCGGCAAGGTGCTGATGGGGGTGTCCACGGCCTCGGTAGAGGCAGATATCGCCGCCTTGGATCAGCGCTTCGGGGCATTGATCGCCAGCAGTGACCAGTTGGTTGGAGACAGTCTCAAGGGAGCCTCCGCCGACAGTTCGGCGGCCATGCGCTCGCGCTTGCAATCGGCTCAGGCCACTGCCGCGCAGATGCAGGCCAATACCGCAAGCACGGTGCAGGAGGCTGCGGCCACCTTGCGCTGGCAGATCGGTGTTGGCCTGGCGCTGGTGGGGTTGGCCCTGCTGCTGTTGCTGGCGGTAGTGTTGGGGCGGCGAGTGGTGAACAAACTGCATCTGTTGATCACGGCTCTCAACGATCTGGCAGCAGGCGAAGGGGATCTGACCAAGCGCGTGCCCCTCAACAGCAATGATGAGATCGGTGATATGGCCTCGGCGGTGAATCGCTTTGTGGATAAGTTGCAGCCCATTGTGCGTGAAGCGGGCGATGTGGCGCAGCGTACCGGTGTGGAGATTGGGGCTATGAGCCTGCGCAATGCTGGGGCGGATGCAGCGGCTGAGGCGCAGCGTGACGAAGTGGCCGAAAGCTTGCGGGCGCTATCGCAGATGGCTGATGAGGCCCAGGCGGAAAGCCAGGCGATGCAGGCGGCGCTGCAGCAGGTGGTGGAGATCCGTCAGGCCACTGACGAGAACACCCGCACTTCGGAGCAGGTCGGCAGCCTGATCGAAGCCCTGGCCGGGCAGGTGGATACCGGGGCCAAGGTGATCGAGCGCCTGGCTCAGCAGAGCGAGCAGATCGAGGTGGTGCTGACGGTGATTCATGGCATTGCCGAACAGACCAACCTGCTGGCGCTGAATGCGGCGATCGAAGCAGCGCGCGCCGGTGAAACCGGGCGCGGGTTTGCCGTGGTGGCGGATGAGGTGCGAGCCCTGGCCAGCAAGACCCAGAGTTCCACAGGCGATATCCAGGCCCATATCGGCGCGTTGCAACAGGGCGCGCGGGAGGCGGTGGCGGCTATTGGCCAGGCCGGCCGTCAGGCCAGCGAGGGTTTGCTGGTGCTGCGTGACAGTGTCCGCCTGCAGCAGACGGTGCAGTCTTCGGTCGAACAGGTGCATGCCGCAATTGGCTTGGCCACCCAGGCTGCAGCGCATCAGGCTCAGGGTGCGCAAGCGGTGCGGGGGCGGGTGGAAACCATTCATGCCCAGGCCGAGCGAGCGGCTCAGGCTGTGGTGGAGACCACCGCCAGCGGCAAGGTGCTGGACAGCCTGGCGGCGCAGCTCAAGGCCAGTCTGGGGCAGTTCCGCGCTTGATCTTTCGCTGGCCGGCTGGCTCCTACGTTGCTTTGTAGGAGTCGGTGTGCCGGCGAAGCACTTCTCAACGGCTCAGATACATCCGCGTCGTCAGCAGATACACCGGCAGCCCAGACACCAGAATCAGCAGTGCTGCATAAGGTGCCGCGGCCGCAAACTGCACATTCGCGGTATGGGCCCAGACCTCTGTGGCCAGGGTATTGAGCCCGGTCGGGCTGAGCAGCAAGGTTGCAGTCAGCTCTTTCATCGCATCCAGAAACACCAGGGCGAAGGCCGCGCCCAGTGCTGGAAAGATGATCGGCAACGTCACCCGGCAAAAAGCACTGAATGACGATGCTCCCAGGGTTCTTGCCGCTTCTTCCAGTTGCGGCGCAGCCTTGTTCAGGGCGGTGCGGATGGGCGCCTGTGCCAGGGGCAGGAACAGCAAGGCATAGGCGATCAGTAACAGCGCCGAGGTTTGATACAGCACCGGCACATAGTGCAGGGCGAAGTACACCAGCGTCAGGGCGATCACCAGGCCGGGCAGGGCATGCAACAGGTAGGGCAGACGCTCGGCCCAGATGGCCAGTCGTCCCTTGTGACGCACCACTAGCAGTCCCACAGGAACCGCCAGCGCCAGGCACAGGGCGGCACCGCCCAGGGACAGCGCCAGGGAGGAAAGCAGTGCTTCGCCGATGGCTGCCACCGGGAAAGCGGCCGATGAACCCACGGCCAGCCAGTAGGCAAGCATGCCCAGGGGAACGCCGCTGCCAATCAAGGCCAGTAGCAGGCAGTAGATTTGTCCGCCTGCGGACCAGCGTCCCAGGCGTACCTGTTCTGCATGTCGCGCTGCACCTTGGCCGGTGCGTACGTGACGCCCCTTGCCACGAACCCGCAGCTCTAGACCCAGCAGTATCAGGCACAGCACCAGCAGTACCGCCGAGAGCATGGCTGCGTTGGCGTTGCTGAACTCCAGCTCGAATTGCTGATAGATCGCCGTGGTAAAGGTTTGCAGGCCGATGATCGACAGGGCGCCGAATTCCACCAGCATGTGCAGGGCAATCAACAGGGCTCCTGCCAGTAACGATGGCCAGAGCAGGGGCAGGGTGATCTTGAAGAACACGCCCCAGCGATTTTGCCCAAGGGTGCGTGCGGACTCTTCGAGGGAGGGGTCAAGATTGCGTAGGGTGGCTGCCACTGGCAGGAACACTAGAGGGTATTTGGACAGGGTCATCACCAGGATCGCACCGCCCAGTCCTTCGAATCCGGCGCTCAGGGACACCCAGGTGAAGCTGCTGATGAAGGCCGGTACGGCGAAGGGCAGGCACAGCACTACGCCCCAGATCCGTCGCCCTGGCAGATCGCTGCGTTCCAGCAGCCAAGCCAGGGATAGGCCGATCATTGCGCAGGCGATGGTGACTCCCAGCATCAGTAGCAAGGTGTTGCTTAGCAGGCGGAATACATAAGGGCGCCACAGCAGGTGCAGCGCTTCGGCCCAGCCGGCTTGCCAGGCCTTGAGCCCGACATACAGCAGAGGCAGCAGGCTCAGGCAAACCAGTAGCAATACCGGCAGCAGCAGCCAGATCGATGGTCGCTTGCGCCTCGGCACGTAAGGCGTGCGCGAGGCGGGGGCGCAGAGTGGTGGACTCATCAGTTCAGGCCGACGTCGCGTTCCAGGTCCAGTGCTTCCTCGGCATTTCCGAGGTCGGCCGGGGTTACTTTCGGAGCCTGCAGTTCACTGAATGGCTTGAGGCCGCGATCCGACTCCATGCCTTTATGCAGTGGGTACTCGGCGGTGGTCTGGGTGATCACCCGCTGACCCTCTTCGCTGGCCATATAGGCAAGGAACTGTTGAGCTTCTTTCGGGTGTTTGCTGGACTTGAGCACTGCGGCGCTGGAGACCGTGATCAGGCCACCAACATCGCCGCCGGTGAAATAGTGCAGCTTCGAGTCCAGTTGACCTTTTTCCCGTTGCAGTGCGAACCAGTAGTAGTTGTTCACCAGGACGCTGGCCACTTCGCCGTTTTCCACGGCCTTGAGGGCTACCATGTTATTGCTATAGACCTTGCCGAATGCCCGCAGGCCGGTCAGCCACTCTTCTGCTGCATCCATGCCGTGCAATTTGATGATGGCCACGGCTTGTTCCTGGAAGGCGCCGCTGGTCGGTACGAAACCGACCTTGCCTTGCCACTGTGGCTGGGAGAACTCCATCACCGACTTGGGCAGGTCTTTCTCATTGATCAGTTTCGGGTTGAAAGCCACCACTCGCACTCGAGCAGTGATGCCGATCCAGGTGCCGTTGCTGGCTACGTATTCCTTGGGCAGGACGGCCAGGGTCGCGGCATCGGTCTGGGCAAGCAGGCCTTGTTCGCCCAGTTTGTTCAGGGGCGGGGACTCTTCGGTGTAGATCACATCAGCGGGGGAGCGATCGCCTTCTTCGACGACCTGGCTGGCCAACTGATTGCTGCTGCCCTTGCGCACGTTGACGTGGATGCCGGTCTTGGCTTCGAAGGCCTTGGCAACGGCATCGCCGACTTCCTTGTGCTGGCCGTTATACAGGGTCAGGGAAACCGGATCGGCTGCCTGGGTGAGTGGAGATGCCAGGGTCAGTCCCAGCAAAGTGATGGTCAAGCCACGCAGAAGGGATGTTGGAGGGAGGGTGTTTCTGAACATCATTCGCAGGTTTCCTCACTGTAGTGCCGCAAAAACTTGTAACAATCATAAACGATATCGTTTCTCATGTGCGCTTTGCGGGTACGACGGCGGGGGCGATGAGGCGAGGGAATACCTGGAGGCAGAAACGCAAAAACCCGCTTTCGCGGGTTTTTGAGAGACTTGAAAGCGATGCTCTCAAGTTTGAATTGGTGCCCAGAAGAAGACTCGAACTTCCACGACCTTGCGGTCACCAGCACCTGAAGCTGGCGTGTCTACCAATTTCACCATCTGGGCAGTATCGACGTCGTCGCCGTGTCGATGGAGCGCACTATACGGACCGTGTTTTGATCTGTAAACCCCTGTTTTGGTTTTATTAAATCAAACACTTAGAATGCAAAAACCCGCTTTCGCGGGTTTTTGTTTGAGTCTTGAAATTGATCTAATCTCAAGCTCTTGAATTGGTGCCCAGAAGAAGACTCGAACTTCCACGACCTTGCGGTCACCAGCACCTGAAGCTGGCGTGTCTACCAATTTCACCATCTGGGCAGTATCGCTGACGTCTCCGTCGTCGATGGCGCGCACTATACGGAGGCTCTTTTAAGCTGTAAACCCCCGATTTCAAAAAAGTTTGAAAAAAGTCTCCGGTGGCAGGCGTGAGGATGTTTCTGAGGCGGCGATGAGGATTTTTCCAGCGTTGTCTGAGCCTGAAATTTCCCGTTTCAATACGCGTATGCCAAACTAACCCGCATATAGACAAGGTGAAATTTATCTAATGGCCGATTGGCAGTCCCTCGATCCCGAGGCCGCTCGTGAAGCGGAAAAATACGAAAACCCTATTCCTAGCCGCGAACTCATCCTCCAGCACCTTGCTGATCGGGGTTCGCCTGCTAGTCGCGAGCAGTTGGTAGAAGAGTTCGGTCTGACCACAGAGGACCAACTTGAAGCTTTGCGCCGCCGCCTACGCGCCATGGAGCGCGACGCTCAACTGATCTACACCCGCCGCGGCACTTATGCGCCGGTGGACAAGCTCGACCTGATCCTCGGTCGTATCAGCGGCCACCGCGACGGCTTCGGCTTTCTGGTGCCGGATGATGGCAGCGACGACCTGTTCATGAGTCCGGCGCAAATGCGCCTGGTATTCGATGGTGACCGCGCCTTGGCCAGAGTTTCCGGCCTGGATCGTCGTGGTCGCCGCGAAGGCGTGATCGTCGAAGTGGTATCTCGTGCCCATGAAAGCATCGTGGGGCGTTACTTTGAAGAGGGCGGTATTGGCTTTGTGGTAGCAGATAACCCGAAGATCCAGCAAGAAGTGCTGGTGACGCCGGGGCGTAATGCCAATGCCAAGGTCGGTCAGTTCGTTGAAGTGAAGATTACTCACTGGCCGACGCCGCGCTTCCAGCCACAAGGCGACGTAGTTGAAGTGGTTGGCAACTACATGGCGCCGGGCATGGAAATCGACGTTGCCCTGCGCACCTACGATATTCCCCATGTCTGGCCCGAGGCCGTGCTCAAAGAGGCTGCCAAGCTCAAGCCGGAAGTGGAGGAGAAGGACAAGGAGAGGCGCATTGATCTGCGCGACCTGCCTTTTGTCACCATCGATGGTGAAGACGCTCGCGACTTCGACGACGCGGTGTTCTGCGAAGCCAAGCCCGGCAAGCTGCGCCTGTTCGGCGGCGGCTGGAAACTGTACGTGGCCATTGCCGACGTCTCCAGCTACGTGAAGATTGGTTCGGCTCTGGATGCTGAAGCCCAGGTGCGTGGCAACTCGGTGTATTTCCCCGAGCGGGTTATCCCGATGCTGCCTGAGCAGCTTTCCAATGGCCTGTGCTCGCTGAACCCGAAAGTTGATCGCCTGGCCATGGTTTGTGAGATGACCATCTCCAAGTCCGGCGAAATGACCGATTACCAGTTCTATGAAGCGGTGATCCACTCCAAGGCGCGACTGACCTACAACAAGGTCAGCGCCATGCTCGAGCAGCCGAAAACCACCGAAGCCAAGCAACTGCGCGGTGAGTACGCGGATGTCGTACCGCACCTTAAGCAATTGTATGCGCTGTACAAGGTCCTGCTCGGTGCTCGTCATACCCGTGGCGCCATCGACTTTGAAACCCAGGAAACCCGGATCATCTTCGGTTCCGAGCGCAAGATCGCCGAAATTCGTCCAACCACGCGCAACGATGCTCACAAACTGATTGAGGAGTGCATGCTGGCGGCCAACGTGGCCACCGCCGAGTTCCTCAAGAAGCACGAGATTCCGGCCTTGTACCGGGTGCACGACGGTCCGCCGCCGGAGCGTCTGGAGAAGCTGCGTGCCTTCCTTGGTGAACTGGGCCTGTCCCTGCATAAAGGCAAGGATGGTCCTACGCCGAAGGACTACCAGGCGCTGCTGGAAACCATCAAGGATCGTCCGGATTACCACCTGATCCAGACCGTGATGCTGCGCTCGCTGAGCCAGGCGGTGTACAGCGCTGATAATCAGGGCCACTTCGGCCTGAATTACGAAGCCTATACCCACTTCACTTCGCCGATCCGTCGTTACCCGGACCTGCTGACCCACCGGGCCATTCGCAGTGTCATCCACTCCAAGCAAGACACGCCGCACGTGCGTCGAGCCGGAGCGATGAGTATTCCGAAAGCGCGTATCTATCCGTACGACGAGGCCATCCTCGAGCAGCTCGGCGAGCAGTGCTCGATGAGTGAGCGTCGCGCCGACGAAGCCACTCGTGACGTGGTGAACTGGCTCAAGTGCGAGTTCATGAAGGATCGCGTCGGCGAATCCTTCCCTGGCGTGATCACCGCGGTCACCGGTTTTGGTCTGTTCGTCGAACTCACCGATATCTACGTCGAAGGCCTGGTGCATGTCACTGCGCTGCCAGGTGACTACTACCACTTCGATCCTGTGCATCACCGCTTGGCGGGCGAGCGCACCGGTCGCAGCTTCCGCTTGGGCGACACCGTGGAAGTGCGGGTCATGCGCGTAGATTTGGACGAGCGCAAAATCGATTTCGAGATGGCCGAAAAGACCATTGCTGCACCTATTGGCCGCAAAAAGCGGGGGGCTGCGGACGTGCCGGCGAGCAAGGCCGTCGAAGAGCCAGCTCCAGCGAAGGCGGGGCGTCGCAGCTCTGCCAAGGAGAAAGCGGTCGAGGCTTACCGTCCGAGCGATGCGGCGGCAAAAAACGCCGAAGTACGCAAAAGTCGTGAAATGAAACAGGCGCTGCTAGCGGGAGCCAAAGGCGGTGGTAAAGCGGCGTCTGGGGGAAAGTCCGGCAAATCGGTTCCGGCCAGAGACAGCGACCGGCCAGCCAAACCGAGCAAACATCGTAAAGGTCCGCCCAAGGCGGGCTCCGCTTCCGGCGCGAAAAGCGGCGGCGCGCGCAAACCTAAGGCCAAGTCATGAGTCAGTTGGAAAAGATCTACGGCGTGCATGCTGTAGAAGCGTTGCTGCGTCACCATCCCAAGCGGGTCAAGCAGATCTGGTTGGCTGAAGGGCGCAGTGACCCACGGGTTCAGGTGCTGGTGGATCTGGCTGCGCAGAACCGTGTGTCGGTTGGCCAGGCCGAGCGACGCGAGATGGACGCCTGGGTTGAGGGCGTGCACCAGGGGGTGGTGGCGGAAGTCAGCCCAAGCCAGGTGTGGGGCGAAGCCATGCTCGACGAGCTGCTGGATCGCACCGAGGGCGCGCCGCTGTTGCTGGTGTTGGATGGCGTGACCGATCCGCACAACCTTGGCGCCTGCCTGCGTACCGCCGATGCGGCGGGTGCCCTGGCGGTGCTGGTGCCCAAGGACAAGTCGGCCACTCTGACCCCGACCGTACGTAAGGTGGCTTGCGGCGCTGCCGAAGTGATTCCGCTGGTGGCGGTGACCAATCTGGCCCGTACCCTGGAAAAGCTTCAGCAGCGCGGCCTGTGGATCGTCGGTACCGCCGGCGAGGCCGAGCAGGAGTTGTACGATCAGGACCTGACCGGCCCGACCATCATCATCATGGGGGCCGAAGGCAAGGGCATGCGTCGCCTGACTCGCGAGCACTGCGACTATCTGGTGCGCCTGCCAATGGCCGGCAGCGTCAGCAGCCTCAACGTCTCCGTGGCCACGGGTGTCTGCCTGTTCGAAGCCATGCGCCAGCGCGGCGCCAAGGCCAAGGCCGTCGCCAAGAAAGCCTGATCTATCCCGTAGGAGCCGGCTTGCCGGCGAACCACGCCTTGCCGTCCATTGCCGGCTCGTTGGCTCCTGCAGGTGATTGTTCAAATAATCACCAATTGCCTTGCGCCGCTGTTCCCCCTTCTCTACAATTGCGCCCCTTGCCGTGACGGCAGGCGCATATGTGCCTACTAACAGGCAAGACACACCAGTGTCATTCACTCCTTGTCTGACCGCTTATAGGCGGCAGGCTACAACCCGTAAGGAGCATTCATGCGTCATTACGAAATCATCTTTTTGGTCCACCCGGATCAAAGCGAGCAAGTCGGCGGCATGGTTGAGCGTTACACCAAGCTGATCGAAGAAGACGGCGGCAAAATCCACCGTCTGGAAGACTGGGGCCGTCGTCAACTGGCCTACGCAATCAACAATGTTCACAAGGCTCACTACGTGATGCTGAACGTTGAGTGCACCGGTAAAGCCCTGGCTGAGCTGGAAGACAACTTCCGTTACAACGATGCTGTGATCCGTAACCTGGTCATCCGTCGCGAAGAAGCCATCACTGGCCAATCCGAGATGCTCAAGGCTGAAGAAAACCGCAGTGAGCGCCGTGAGCGTCGTGACCGTCCTGAGCATGCTGACAGCGCCGATGGCGATGACAGCGACAACAGCGACGCCAGCGATAACGCTGACGAGTAATCCACGGACCTTTTGAGGAGCCAATTACATGGCACGTTTCTTCCGTCGTCGTAAATTCTGCCGCTTCACCGCTGAAGACGTGAAAGAGATCGATTACAAAGATCTCAACACTCTGAAAGCCTACGTATCCGAGACCGGCAAAATCGTTCCAAGCCGCATCACCGGTACCAAAGCTCGTTATCAGCGTCAGCTGGCCACCGCTATCAAGCGCGCCCGCTTCCTGGCCCTGCTGGCCTACACCGACAGCCACGGCCGCTGAGACCGGGCAGTCGACAAGTAGTAAGGGATTGAATGCATGCGCGCCTTAGCTGAGTTCATCATGCGCGGTCGTATGCAGGCCACTCTGGTAGTGGCTGGCTGTTCGGCATTGCCGTTGTTGTATTGGTTGGGTGCTGCCGCGGGGAGCCTGGTGCTTCTGCGGCGCGGGTTGAAGGATGCCCTTGGTGTCCTCGCTCTGGGAATGCTGCCGGCTTTGTTCTGGTGGCTGGCGTTCGATGACCCGCGAGCATTTCTGGTGCTGGTGGGGTCTTCGAGTCTTGCGTTGGTTTTGCGCGCAGGCGAGTCCTGGAGCCGCGTGCTGCTGGTCAGCATAGCGATGGGGTTGGTGTTTGCTGGAGTCCTGGGTGCGGCTTTCCGCCCTCAGATCGAAGCGTTGTCGCAGGAATTGATAAAGATCCTGCCGATGGCCTTGGGTGAGGTCTACCAGCAGTTATCGGTTGAAGAGCGAGCTCGTCTTGCCACGCTGATTGCACCGATCCTGACCGGCCTGATAGCGGCCTTGTTGCAAGCCATCAGCGTGCTGAGCCTGATTCTTGGGCGTTACTGGCAGGCTGTGTTGTATAACCCGGGTGGTTTTGGTCGCGAGTTTCGCGCCATCAGAATCCCTCTTGGGCCAGCGATGTTGCTGCTGGCGTGCATGTTGGTGGGGCCGAACTTCGGACCTCAACTGGCCATGCTCACGCCGATGTGCAGTGTCCCGCTGGCTTTTGCCGGGCTGGCCCTGATTCACGGGCTGGTGGCGCAAGGGCGACTGGCCAGATTCTGGCTGGTGGGGTTGTACGTCACGCTGTTGCCATTCATGCAGCTGATCTATCCGTTGCTAGTGGTCCTGGCCATTGTCGACAGTCTGGTTGATTTTCGCGGTCGTTTGGCGCCGAAAGACGCCGATAACGCGAACGGTGAAGGTTAAAAGTTAAGAGGATTTTCACATGCAACTGATCCTTCTGGAAAAAGTCGCCAACCTGGGCAACCTGGGCGACAAAGTGAACGTTAAGGCTGGTTACGGCCGTAACTACCTGCTGCCTTACGGCAAAGCCACCGCTGCTACCGCTGCCAACCTGGCTGCGTTCGAAGAGCGTCGTGCTGAGCTGGAAAAACTGGCTGCAGACCGTAAAGCTTCGGCTGAAAGCCGCGCTGCCCAACTGGCCGAGCTGGAAGTGACCATCACTGCCACCGCCGGTGACGAAGGCAAGCTGTTCGGTTCGATCGGCACCCACGACATCGCTGATGCACTGACCGCCTCCGGCGTTGAAGTTGCAAAAAGCGAAGTTCGTCTGCCGAACGGCACCATCCGCAACGTAGGTGAATTCGACGTAGCCGTGCACCTGCACGCTGAAGTTGAAGCAACCGTACGCGTTGTCGTGGTGGCTGCTTAAGCAGTACCAAATCGTCTGGCACCTTGTGTGGCTGACGGTTAACATCGGGCACGATCCTGTTTACAGGTCGTGCCCTTTGTCTTTCTGCTGATCCTGATTTTCACCCCCGAATTCCAAGTGGCCATGAACGATATTTCCGCTCCCGAGCAATACGATCTGCAAACCGCTGCCCTGAAGGTGCCGCCGCATTCCATCGAGGCCGAACAGGCCGTGCTCGGTGGTCTGATGCTGGACAACAACGCCTGGGAACGCGTGTTGGATCAAGTGTCCGACGGCGATTTCTATCGGCATGACCACCGTTTGATCTTCCGCGCCATCGCCAAGCTGGCCGATCAGAACATGCCCATCGACGTGGTCACCCTGTCCGAGCAGTTGGACAAGGAAGGCCAGACCTCCCAGGTCGGCGGCCTGGGCTATCTCGGCGAGCTGGCCAAGAACACCCCGTCGGTGGCCAACATCAAGGCCTATGCGCAGATCGTTCGCCAGCGGGCGACCCTGCGCCAACTGATCGGCATCAGTACCGAGATCGCTGACAGCGCCTTCAACCCTGAAGGTCGCACCGCCGAAGAGATCCTCGACGAGGCCGAACGGCAGATCTTCCAGATTGCCGAGGCGCGGCCCAAGACCGGCGGTCCGGTGGGCGTCAACGAGTTGCTGACCAAGGCCATCGACCGCATCGATACCCTGTTCAACACCGACAACGCCATCACCGGCCTGTCCACCGGCTACACCGACCTCGACGAGAAGACCAGCGGCCTGCAACCGGCCGACTTGATCATCGTCGCCGGCCGTCCGTCCATGGGTAAGACCACCTTCGCCATGAACCTGGTGGAGAACGCGGTGCTGCGCAGCGACAAGGCGGTGCTGGTGTACTCCTTGGAGATGCCAGGCGAATCGCTGATCATGCGTATGCTGTCCTCCCTGGGCCGCATCGACCAGACCAAGGTCCGTTCCGGCCAGCTGGAAGACGACGACTGGCCGCGCCTGACCTCGGCGGTCAACCTGCTCAACGACCGCAAGCTGTTCATCGACGACACCGCGGGTATCAGCCCTTCGGAGATGCGTGCGCGGACCCGTCGCCTGGTGCGTGAGCATGGCGACATCGCGCTGATCATGATCGACTACCTGCAGCTGATGCAGATCCCGGGGTCCAGCGGTGACAACCGGACCAACGAGATTTCCGAGATCTCCCGGTCCCTCAAAGCCCTGGCCAAGGAATTCAACTGCCCGGTGGTGGCCCTGTCCCAGCTCAACCGCTCTCTGGAACAACGTCCCAACAAGCGCCCGGTGAACTCCGACTTGCGGGAATCCGGAGCGATCGAGCAGGACGCCGACGTGATCATGTTCGTGTACCGGGATGAGGTGTATCACCCCGAGACCGAGCACAAGGGCATTGCCGAGATCATCATCGGCAAGCAGCGGAACGGCCCCATCGGCTTTATCCGCCTGGCGTTCATCGGCAAGTACACCCGCTTCGAGAACCTTGCGCCGGGCAGTTACAACTTCGACGACGACGAATAACCCGCCCGTTCGCTGGCAATTCGCTTGCCGGCGCCCAGCTGTAGGTGCCGGCTCGCCGGCGAATCGGGCTGCACCGAATTCCGACCATAATGGTCGGAATTGGTTATTTTTTGTGCTATATTCCGCGCCCGCGAATTTCCCTGTGAATCAACGCGTCCCTATCCAAGCCAACACCGGTCATCGACATGCAAGCAGCCAAGCCGTTATTTGACTATCCAAAGTACTGGGCCGAATGTTTCGGGCCAGCACCATTCCTGCCCATGAGCAGGGAGGAGATGGATCAGCTCGGCTGGGATTCCTGCGACATCATCATCGTCACCGGTGATGCCTACGTCGATCACCCCTCGTTCGGCATGGCGATCATCGGCCGGCTGCTGGAGTCCCAGGGCTTTCGCGTGGGGATCATCGCCCAGCCCAACTGGCAGTCCAAAGACGACTTCATGAAGCTCGGCGAGCCGAACCTGTTCTTCGGTGTCGCCGCCGGCAACATGGACTCGATGATCAACCGCTACACCGCCGACAAGAAAGTCCGCTCCGACGACGCCTACACCCCGGGCGGCCTGGCGGGCAAGCGTCCGGACCGCGCCAGCCTGGTGTACAGCCAGCGCTGCAAGGAAGCCTACAAGCATGTGCCGATCGTCCTGGGCGGCATCGAGGCTTCCCTGCGCCGTATTGCTCACTACGACTACTGGCAGGATCGGGTGCGCAACTCGATCCTGATCGACGCCAGCGCCGACATCCTGCTGTACGGCAACGCCGAGCGGGCCATCGTTGAAGTGGCTCAGCGCCTGTCCTATGGCCACAAGATCGAAGACATCACCGACGTGCGCGGCACCGCCTTCATCCGCCGCGATACGCCCAAAGACTGGTACGAAGTGGACTCCACCCGTATCGACCGCCCGGGCAAGATCGACAAGATCATCAACCCCTACGTCAATACCCAGGACACCCAGGCCTGCGCCATCGAGCAGGAGAAGGGCCCGGTTGAAGATCCGAGCGAAGCCAAGGTGGTGCAGATCCTTGCCAGCCCGCGGATGACCCGGGACAAGACCGTGATCCGCCTGCCGTCCATGGAGAAGGTGCGCAACGACCCGGTCCTGTACGCCCACGCCAACCGCGTGCTGCACCTGGAAACCAACCCGGGCAACGCCCGCGCCCTGGTGCAGAAACATGGCGAAGTGGACGTGTGGTTCAACCCGCCGCCCATTCCCATGACCACCGAGGAAATGGACTACGTGTTCGGCATGCCTTACCAGCGCGTTCCGCACCCGGCCTATGGCAAGGAAAAAATCCCGGCCTACGACATGATCCGCTTCTCGGTGAACATCATGCGCGGCTGCTTCGGTGGCTGTACCTTCTGCTCCATCACCGAGCACGAAGGGCGGATCATCCAGAACCGTTCCGAAGAGTCGATCATTCGCGAGATCGAAGAAATCCGCGACAAGGTTCCCGGTTTTACCGGAGTGATCTCCGACCTTGGCGGCCCGACCGCGAACATGTACCGCATTGCCTGCAAGAGCCCGGAGATCGAATCCGCGTGCCGCAAGCCGTCCTGCGTGTTCCCCGGCATCTGCCCGAACCTGAACACCGACCATTCGTCGTTGATCCAGCTGTATCGCAGTGCTCGCGCCTTGCCCGGGGTGAAGAAGATCCTCATCGCTTCCGGCCTGCGCTATGACCTGGCGGTGGAATCGCCGGAGTACGTCAAGGAGCTGGTGACCCACCACGTGGGTGGCTACCTGAAGATTGCTCCGGAACACACCGAGGAAGGTCCGCTCAATCAGATGATGAAGCCGGGCATCGGTACCTACGACCGCTTCAAGCGGATGTTCGAGAAGTACTCCAAGGAAGCGGGCAAGGAGCAGTACCTGATTCCGTACTTCATCGCCGCCCACCCGGGGACCACCGACGAAGACATGATGAACCTGGCCCTGTGGCTCAAGGGCAACGGTTTCCGCGCCGACCAGGTGCAGGCGTTCTATCCGTCGCCGATGGCCACCGCCACCGCCATGTACCACTCGGGCAAGAACCCGCTGCGCAAGGTCACCTACAAGAGCGACGGCGTGACCATCGTCAAGAGCGAGGAGCAGCGTCGCCTGCACAAGGCGTTCCTGCGCTACCACGATCCCAAGGGCTGGCCGATGCTGCGCGAGGCCCTGCTGCGCATGGGGCGTGGCGACCTGATCGGCCCGGGCAAGCACCAGCTGATTCCGACCCATCAGCCGGCCACCGACAGCTACCAGAGCGCCCGCCGCAAGAATTCGACACCGGCCGGCAGCCACAAGGTGGCCAAGGAAACCAAGATCCTGACCCAGCACACCGGCCTGCCGCCGCGTGGCAGTGACGGTGGCAATGCCTGGGACAAGCGTGAGCAGGCCAAGGCCGCCGCCTTTGCCCGCAACAAGCAGGCCGCCAAGGAGCGTGCCGATGCGGCCAAGGGCAAAGGCAAGAAGCCAACCCGCAAGCCGGTGGTACCGCGCTAGACAACAGAACGCCAGCTCCTCGGAGCTGGCGTTTTTGTTTTGGCTGCCGATCGCGGTGCAAGCCGGTCTTGTTGGCGGTCCGTTGTCAGCGTTGGCGCATTGAGCTGGCGCTGCATTAACAGTGCGAGCGCAGCCGCTTCGGGTCATGCCGTCTGGCACATTTCTGTGCAGTGAGCTGCACAGGGATGCACCGGTTGCGCGGTTTTGGTGCTGTACTGCCCCGAGTCGTTGAACAACCCCCCGGACTTGGGCCCTGGCACAAGTCTTGCGCGGGTTCATCCACCGCTCAGGCTCGCAGGAGGCACGCCGTGTCGATTCATGTCGCATTGCACCATGTCACGCACTATCGCTACGACCGCGCCGTCGAACTTGGCCCGCAGATCGTCCGCCTGCGCCCGGCTGCCCACAGCCGCACGCGAATCCTCTCCTATGCGCTGAAGGTCCAGCCCGAGCAGCATTTCATCAACTGGCAGCAGGACCCCCAGGGCAATTATCTGGCGCGCCTGGTCTTTGCGGAGAAAACCACCGAGCTGCGGATCGAAGTGGATCTGCTGGCGGAGATGGCGGTGTTCAATCCGTTCGACTTTTTCCTTGAGCCCTACGCGCAGCAGATCCCTTTCGCCTACGCCGCCGATGAGCAGCGCGAGCTGGCGCCCTACCTGGAAACCCTGCCCCTGACGCCCAAGTTCCAGGCCTACCTGGACGGTATCTCGCGTACGCCGTTGCCTGCGGTGGACTTCCTGGTGGCGTTGAATCAGCGACTCAGCGCAGACATCGCCTACCTGATTCGCCTGGAACCGGGGGTGCAGAGCCCGGAGCAGACCCTGGTCAATGCCTCCGGCTCCTGTCGCGATTCGGCCTGGCTGCTGGTGCAGCTGTTACGCCACCTGGGACTGGCGGCGCGTTTCGTCTCCGGCTACCTGATCCAGCTCACGGCCGACGTCAAATCCCTGGACGGTCCTTCGGGTACTGAGGTGGACTTCACCGACCTGCACGCCTGGTGCGAGGTCTACCTCCCCGGAGCCGGCTGGATCGGCCTGGACGCCACCTCAGGGCTGTTTGCCGGAGAAGGTCACATTCCCCTGGCCTGCAGCCCCGATCCCTCTTCAGCGGCGCCTATCACGGGTCTTGTGGAACCTTGCGAGTGTCAGTTCAGCCATGAAATGAGTGTGGAGCGGATCTGGGAAGCGCCCCGGGTCACCAAGCCTTACACCGACGAGCAGTGGCTGGCCATCCAGGCCCTGGGTCGGCAGATCGATGTGGACTTGCTGCAGAACGATGTGCGCCTGACCATGGGCGGCGAACCGACCTTCGTGGCCATCGACGATCCCGACGGCGCCGAGTGGAACACCGCCGCCCTGGGCGCGAACAAGCGGCGTTTGGCCGCTGAGCTGTTCCAGCGCCTGCGCCAGCGCTACGGGCCTCAGGGGCTGGTGCATTTCGGCCAGGGCAAGTGGTACCCGGGGGAGCAATTGCCGCGCTGGTCGCTGAACTGCTATTGGCGAGTTGACGGTGTGCCGATCTGGCACAACAGCGCCTTGGTTGCCGATGAGCACGAGGACTATGGCGCTGACGCATCATTGGCCGGGCGCTTTCTCGCCAGTGTCGCCGAGCGCCTGAAGCTGCCCGGGCGCTTTGTGTTTCCCGCCTACGAAGACCACTTCTATTACCTGTGGCGCGAGGGCCGCCTGCCCCTCAATGTCAGTGCCGAGGACTCGCGGCTGGAGGATGCCCTGGAGCGCCAGCGGTTGCGCAAGGTGTTCAGCCAGGGTCTGGATAAAGTCATTGGCCAGGTGCTGCCCCTGGCCCGTAGCGCCAAGGGTGATCAATGGCAGAGCGGCCGCTGGTATTTGCGAGACAGTCATTGCCGATTGGTGCCTGGGGATTCCCCCCTGGGCTATCGCCTGCCCCTGGCGTCCCAACCCTGGGTGACAGCGGCGGAGTACCCCTTCATTCACCCCAACGATCCGAACCAGGATTTCCCTGAGCTGCCGGACCGGGCGCAGCTCGCAGAAGTCCCTGAGTCGGCGGTTGCGGATGAGCGCGTGCCAGAGATTGATCAGTCCGCGGATTGGCTGACCCGCACCGCGCTCTGCGCCGAGGCGCGAGAAGGGCGGCTGTACCTGTTCATGCCGCCCCTGGAGCGACTCGAGGATTACCTGCAACTGGTCAGCGTGATTGAAGCCACTGCGGCAGAGCTGCATTGCCCGGTGCTGCTGGAAGGCTACGAGCCGCCCGCCGACCCGCGCTTGAGCAACTTCCGGGTGACGCCGGACCCGGGCGTGATCGAGGTCAACGTGCAGCCTTCGGTCAGTTGGGACGAGCTGGTGGAGCGCACCGAGTTCCTGTACGAGCAGGCCCGGCAGACCCGCCTGACCAGTGAGAAATTCATGATCGACGGGCGCCACACCGGTACTGGCGGCGGCAACCATTTCGTCCTCGGTGGCGCGACGCCGGCGGATTCGCCGTTCCTGCGCCGCCCCGACCTGCTGCGTAGCCTGATCAGCTATTGGCACAATCATCCGTCGTTGTCCTACCTGTTTTCCGGATTGTTCATCGGCCCCACCTCCCAGGCACCCAGGGTCGATGAGGCGCGCAACGACTCGCTTTATGAACTGGAAATTGCCTTTGCACAGATGCCCGCGCCGGGCCAGGAGTGCCCGCCGTGGCGGGTGGATCGCCTGCTGCGCAACCTGCTGATCGATGTCACCGGCAATACCCATCGCGCCGAGTTCTGCATCGACAAGCTCTATGCGCCGGACGGCGCCACCGGGCGTCTCGGCCTGCTGGAACTGCGGGCCTTTGAAATGCCGCCCCATGGGCGCATGAGCCTGGTCCAGCAGTTGCTGCTGCGGGCGCTGGTGGCGCGGTTCTGGCGCGAACCTTATGCCCCGGCCAAGCTGGCGCGTTGGGGCACCGAGCTGCACGATCGCTTCCTGCTGCCGCATTTCATCGAGCAGGACTTCGCCGATGTGCTGGTAGAGCTCAATGCCGCCGGATATCCGCTGCGGGCCGAGTGGTTTGCCCCGCACCTGGAGTTTCGCTTTCCCAAGGTCGGCGATTACGCGGTCAGCGGTATCGAGCTGGAGTTGCGTCAGGCCCTTGAGCCCTGGCACGTGCTGGGGGAAGAGGGCGGGGCCGGGGGCACGGTGCGCTATGTCGACTCCTCTGTGGAGCGTCTGCAGGTCAAGGTCAGCGGGCTGACGCCGCAGCGCCATGTGCTGACCTGCAACGGTGTGGCGGTCCCCTTGCAGCCCACGGGGCGGGTAGGGGAGTTTGTCGCCGGAGTGCGCTATCGCGCCTGGCAGCCGGCCAACTGCCTGCAACCCGGCATCCCGGTACACGCACCGCTGGTGTTCGATCTGCTGGACAGCTGGATGCAGCGCTCCCTGGGGGGCTGCCAATACCATGTGGCCCATCCTGGGGGGCGCAACTACGACAGTCTGCCGGTCAATGCCAATGAAGCGGAAAGCCGACGCATGGCGCGTTTCTTTCGCCTCGGACACAGCCCCGGTAGCCTCGCGGTGCCGCCTTTGATCATCAATGACGAGCTGCCCATGACCCTGGATTTGCGACGCTTCTAATCCACCTGCGACGCCCGCGATATAGCCATATCCGGGCGTCGGGGCTGTGGGTTAATCTGACTTTCCCTGCCGTCTGCCGAGTGTTCCATGCCTGACTTGCTAGACCGTTACCCGCTGACGGCGGGTACCTACCATGAGCTGCTGGATGACCAGGGTGCGGTCCGGGCGCACTGGCAGCGCCTGCTTGAACAACTGCAACGCAGCAGCCCCGCGCAACTGGCCCAGCGCCAGGCGCTGCTGACCCGGCAGATCCACGAGAACGGTGTTACCTACAACGTCTATGCCGACCCCAAGGGCGCGGACCGGCCCTGGGAGCTGGATTTGCTGCCCCATGTGATCCCGGTGGAGGAGTGGCAACTGTTGTCCGCCGGGATCGCCCAGCGGGCGCGCCTGCTCAATGCCGTACTGGCGGACCTGTACGGCCCGCAGCGACTGATCAGCGAAGGGCTGTTGCCTGCTGAACTGGTGTTCGGGCACAACAACTTTCTCTGGCCATGCCAGGGCATCCAGCCGCCCGAGCAGACCTTTCTGCACCTCTATGCAGTGGACCTGGCGCGCACCCCCGATGGTCGCTGGTGGGTCACTGCCGATCGTACCCAGGCGCCGTCCGGGGCCGGCTATGCCCTGGAAAATCGCATGATCGTGTCCCGGGCCTTTCCGGATATGTACCGCGACCTGCACGTGCAGCATCTGGCCGGCTTCTTCCGTGCCCTGCAGGAAACCCTGGCCCGGCAGGCGCCCCGGGATGCCGAAGCGCCGCTGATCGTGCTGCTGACTCCGGGGCGTTTCAACGAGAGTTATTTCGAGCATCTGTACCTGGCGCGCCAGCTGGGTTACCCGCTGGTGGAGGGCGGCGACCTGACGGTGCGCGATGCCACGGTCTATCTCAAGACCCTCAGTGGCCTGCGTCGGGTGCACGCCATTATGCGTCGCCTGGATGATGATTTCTGTGATCCTCTGGAGCTGCGTACCGATTCCGCTCTGGGGGTGCCCGGCCTGCTGGATGCGGTGCGTCAGGGCCGGGTGCTGGTGGCCAATGCCCTGGGCAGCGGGGTGCTGGAGTCTCCAGGGCTGCTGGGCTTCTTGCCGAAAATCAGCCAGTTCCTGTTGGGGGAGCCATTGCTCCTGCCTTCCATCGCCACCTGGTGGTGTGGCGAGGCGCCCGTGCTGCAACAGGCCCTGGAGAAACTCCCAGAGCTGCTGATCAAACCGGCGTTTCCATCCCAGAGTTTCACCCCGGTGCTGGGGCGCGACCTGAGTCCCGAACAGCGCGCCAGCCTCGCCGAGCGTATGCGTGCGCGGCCCTACGCTTATGTCGCCCAGGAGTTGCCGCAACTGTCCCAGGCGCCGGTCTGGCAGGCCGAGGACGGTGGCTTGCAGCCACGGGCCATCGGTATGCGGGTGTACGCGGTGGCCAGCGACGACGGCTATCGGGTGCTGCCCGGCGGCCTGACCCGGGTCGCCGCCGACGCCGACGCCGAAGTGGTGTCGATGCAGCGCGGTGGCGCCAGCAAGGACACTTGGGTGCTGGGGGAGCGCGCCCCCAGCGGCGAGCAATGGAAAGCCCAGCGCACCATTGGTGTCTATGACCTGGTCCGTCGTGATCCCTACTTGCCGTCGCGGGTGGTGGAAAACCTGTTCTGGTTCGGTCGTTATTGTGAGCGCTGTGACGACAGTGCACGGCTGTTGCGGATCATGCTGGCCCGTTACGTCGATGGCGACGATCCGCGAGCTTTGCTGGCCGCAGTGGACCTGGGGGAAAGCCTGATGCTGCTGCCGGATGAGGGCGAGTTGCCCGAGCGTCTGCTGGCGGCCCTGCTGGGGGAGGACTGGTCGTTCAGCTTGCGCTCCAACCTGCAGCGCCTGCAGTGGGCCGCCTCCCAGGTGCGCGGCAAGCTGTCCCGGGAAAACTGGCAGGCCTTGGTGGAGTTGCAGCGCGAAGCCCAGGAGCTGGACACCGCAGAGCCGGACTTCGGCGAGCTGCTGGATTTTCTCAATCGTCTGGTGATGTCCCTGGCGGCGCTCTCGGGATTCGCCCTGGACGACATGACCCGGGACGAAGGGTGGCGCTTCCTGATGATTGGCCGGCGCATCGAGCGCCTGCAATTTCTCAGCAGCAGCCTGGCGGCCTTCCTGCGGGGCACTGCGGTGTTCGATCAGGCGGGCTTGGAGTGGCTGCTGGAGCTGGGCAACAGCAGCATCACCTATCGCTCCCGCTACCTGGCGGTGGCGCAGTTGATCCCGGTCCTCGACCTGTTGCTGCTGGATGAGCAGAACCCCCACGCGGTGCTGTTCCAGCTCAAGCTGGTGACCCGAACCCTCAAGCGCCTCAACGATGACTTCGGCGTGCCCCGCGAGGTGGCGTTGCCGGGGCTGGTGGAGCGCCTGGCCCATGTCGACCTGGGCTGCCTGGAGAACTCCCTGTTTGGCGAGGCCAGCGTGAGAGCCGCCGTGGCCGGGCTGGCGGACCTGTTGCAAGAGATCGCCGAGGTCAGCGGCCAGGTGTCCGATCGCCTGGCCTTGCGGCATTTCGCCCACGTGGATGATGTCAGCCAGCAAACGGTGTCGGTGTAATGAGCGCGCGCTACCAGATTTTCCATGACACCCATTATCGCTACGACAGCCCGGTGTCCCTGGCCCAGCAGCTGGCGCACCTGTGGCCCCGGGTTTGCGCCTGGCAACAGTGCAGCGAGCGGCAGTTGCTGATCAGTCCCGAGCCCACCTCCCGCCGTGACGAGCAGGATGTGTTTGGTAACCCTTTGACCCGTCTGGCCTTCGAGCGGCCCCATGATGAATTGCAGGTCAACGCCCAGCTTAGCGTCGAGGTGCTGGATCGGCCGCGTTTGGACTTTGCCGCGTCCATGGCGTGGGATGTCGCCCGCGGAGCCCTGACCTACAGCGGTCGGCCATTGCCGGTGGCGTTGCTGGAGGCCAGCCGCTATCGCTTCGAGTCACCTTATGTGCATCTCAAGCAGCGCTTCGTCGAGTTTTCCGCAAGCTGCTTTGCTCCGGGCCGGCCACTGTTGCAGGGCGTCCAGGCCTTGATGGAGAAGATCTTCAGCGAGTTCACCTTCGATGCCGAAGCGACCCAAGTGGCGACACCTTTGGTGGAAGTCCTGGAGCGTCGACGGGGTGTGTGCCAGGACTTTGCCCACCTGATGCTGGCGTGCCTGCGTTCGCGAGGGTTGGCGGCGCGCTACATCAGCGGCTACCTGCTGACCCAGCCACCGCCGGGGCAGCCGCGGCTGATCGGTGCCGACGCTTCCCATGCCTGGGTTTCGGTGTTTTGCCCGGTGCTGGGCTGGGTGGATTTCGATCCGACCAACAACGTGCAGCCGGCACTGGAACACATCACCCTGGCCTGGGGCCGTGATTTTTCCGATGTCTCGCCGTTGCGTGGAGTGATTCTTGGCGGGGGCAGCCATGACCCGGAGGTCCGGGTCACCGTCATGCCTCTGGAATAAAGCTGGAGTCGGCTTGCCGGCGAAGAGGCCGGCGGATACTGCGTAGGGCTGGAGAGCGCTTTCGCTGGCAAGCCAGCTCCTACAGTTTCAGGTCAGGCCTGGGGGGGCTGAGACTCGGCGTCATCGACGCTCACTTCACCTTCAGTATCCGGGGTCAGTGCGCTGGCCTCTTCTGCAGCAGCTTTCTTGCGTTGCAGCTTTTCCTCTTTCTTCTGTTCCTTGGCCAAGTCTCGTTGACGTTTGGCGAAGGAGTAGTTGGGTTTAGCCATGGGCGATCCTCTGGGGTCGAAGGTGAGGTTGAGCGGCGCGTATTCTGCCTGTTATCGGGTGCTGACGGTTAACTGGGTTTGCTCTCGGCCCACTTGTCCGCTACCGAAGGCTTCCAGGCGTCCAGGGCATCCAGCAGGCTGGCTGGCGATTCGCTCATTTGCAGCATGTCACGGTGCGGGGCCCGGACGAAGCCTTCGCCGACGATATGGTCGAGAAATCCACTGAGTTTTTCGTAGAAGCCGTTCACTTCCAGCAGGCCCAGAGGCTTGTGGTGATAGCCCAGTTGGCCCCAGGTCCAGACTTCGAACAACTCTTCCAGGGTGCCCAGGCCCCCAGGCAGGGCAATGAAGGCATCGCTGAGTTCAGCCATGCGCGCCTTGCGTGCGTGCATGCCGTCCACCACTTCCAGGCGGGTCAGGCCGTTGTGGCCGATTTCCTTGTCTTTCAGGCTTTGCGGGATGATCCCGATGACTTCACCGCCGGCTGCCAGGGCCGCGTCGGCCACTATGCCCATCAGGCCCACCGCGCCGCCGCCATAGACCAGGGTCAGCTTGCGCTCGGCCAGGGCCCGGCCCAGGGCCTGGGCTGCTTCACGATAGAGGGGATGGCTGCCGGTACTGGCGCCACAAAATACACAGACAGAAGTTAACGACATGCCTTACTCCGTGGTCATTGATGGCCTCAGAGTAAAGGCTGAAAGATCTGGCTCCAAGCATTAAACCTCGCGTTGCGGGGTTTCATGGGTGCCGCTGGCGCCACAGGCGTAGGCGGCGAGCAAGCTGCGAAACAGGCTGTTGAGAGGCATGACCAAGGCTCCTAAAAGATGTTGATGGGCAGATCTTAGAGGGCGGTTTCGCAGGGGACTGTTTGATTGTCTTGATCGGCCCGATAGCAGAGAGTTGTATACAGTTTTTTGATGCAAATCATAGGAACTTGGCAGAAATTCAGGCAGTCTTCGGTCCCATGGATTCAGATGGATTTTGTTAACCCTGCCTTGGAGATTCACCATGTTTGCCAAACTCGTTGCGGTATCCCTGTTGACACTGGCCAGCAGCCAACTGATGGCTGCCGAATGCAAGGTCGATGTCGACTCTACCGACCAGATGTCCTTCAACACTAAGGAAATCACCATCGACAAGAGCTGCAAGACCTTCACCGTGAACCTGACTCACTCCGGCAGCCTGCCGAAGAACGTCATGGGTCATAACTGGGTCCTGAGCAAAACCGCAGACATGGCTGGCATCGCCGCCGACGGCATGGCCGCTGGCATCGACAAGAGCTACCTGAAAGAAGGCGACACCCGCGTCATCGCCCACACCAAGATCATCGGTGCTGGCGAGAAAGACTCGGTGACCTTCGACGTATCGAAGCTGACTGCTGGCGAAAGCTACCAGTTCTTCTGCTCGTTCCCAGGCCACAACTCGATGATGAAAGGCGCTGTGGTCCTGAAGTAAACATCAGGCCCGGCTGCAACAAGAAAGCGCCCCTAGGGGCGCTTTTTTTGTGTGTGTATGTAGGAGCGGGCTTGCCCGCGAACAGGCCATTGAACCTTGTGCAGCATAGCGGCCGCTTCGTCGGCAAGCCGGCTCCTACAGAACGTGGTGGGTCACGGGGCGAAGGGCATGACGCGCTTGTGATGGGTCTTGCGGTAGGTGTCGCAGATGATCTTGAAGGCTTCTTCACGCACCGGCTGGCCATGCAGGAAGGCGTCGATCTCGGTGTAGGTGACGCCATGTGAGGCTTCATCCGGTTTGCCCGGGGACAGGTCCTCGAGGTCGGCGGTGGGCACCTTCTCTACCAGGGATTCCGGAGCGCCGAAGTAGCGCGCAATCGAACGCACCTGATTCTTCACCAGGCCGCTCAGTGGCGCCAGGTCGCAGGCGCCATCACCGAACTTGGTGAAGAAACCCATCACCGCTTCGGCGGCGTGGTCGGTGCCGATCACCAGGCCCTGGGCGGCGCCGGCGATGGTGTACTGGGCCACCATGCGCATCCGCGCCTTGGTGTTGCCCAGGACAAAGTCCCGGGACACCGCGTGCTGCCCCTCAAAGGCCGCGACTTCATTGGCCAGGGCCTTGACCGCCGGGCCGATGTTCACGGTGTGGCGTTCGTCGGGGTTGATGAAGTCCACCGAAGCCTGGGCATCGTGTTCGTCGAACTGGGTCTCGTAGGGCAGGCGCACGGCGATGAAGCGGTAGCTGTCGTCACCGCTGCGCTCGCGCAGCTCACGCATGGCGCGTTGGGCCAGCAGGCCGGCGGTCAGCGAGTCGACACCGCCGCTGATACCCAGGACCAGGGACTTGAGACCGGAATTGACCAGGCAATCCTGGATGAAACGGACGCGCCGGGCGATTTCCGCCTCCAGGGCAGCTTGGTCGGGAAAAGGTGCTTGGACCTTCAGCTGCTGCGCAATCTCACGCTGTGCGGCTTGCATGATTCACTCCTTGCCAGGTTGGGCAGGTACTTGGAAAACGTGGCGCAAGTAAGCGACGAAGTTGGGATCCTTGCAATGGGTCTTGCCCGCTTCATCGGAGATCTTGGCGACGGGCTGGCCATTGCAGGCGGCCATTTTAAGCACGATGCTCATCGGCTCGACACCGGGAATATCACAGGTCAGGTTGGTGCCGATGCCAAAGCTGACGTTGATCCGCCCCCGCAGCGCACGGAATATTTCCAGGGAGCGCGGCAGGGTCAGGCTGTCGGAGAACACCAGGGTCTTGCTCATCGGGTCGATGCCCAGCTTGTGGTAATGGGCGATGGCTTTCTCCGCCCAGAGGATCGGGTCCCCGGAGTCGTGGCGCAGGCCGTCGAACAGCTTGGCGAAGAACAGATCGAAGTCACCGAGGAAGGCGTCGGTGGTGATGCAGTCGGTCAGGGCAATGCCCAACAGCCCGCGGTATTCGCGGACCCAGCAGTCGAGGGCGGCGATCTGGCTGTCGATCAACCGGGGGCCCAACTGCTGGTGGGCCATGATCCATTCGTGGGCCATGGTGCCCAGGGGTTTCATGTTCAGCTCCCGGGACAGGTGCACGTTGCTGGTGCCGACAAAACGCCCGGGGAAATCGTGCTTGAGCACGTTCACCACTTCTTCCTGGACCCGGTAGGAAAAGCGTCGGCGGGTGCCGAAATCCGCCACTTGCAGTTCGGACAACTCTTCGCTGCTGGCGTTGGCGCTGAGCCAGTCGAACTTGCGGTACAGCTGCTCCCGGGCCTGCACCAGCTGTATCTCGCGGTAGCGGTAGCGGTTACGCACTTCGCTGATGATGGCCAGCATCGGCACTTCGAACAGAATCACGTGCAGCCAGGGACCGCGCAGGCGGATGAACAGCTCGCCGTTCTCGATGCCGGTGTGCACGTAGCGCAGGTTGAAGCGAAACAGCCCGAGAAAGCGCAGGAAGTCCGGCTTGAGGAAGCTGATGCGTTCGAGAAAGCCCAGTTGGTCGGCGCTCAGGCTCAGTTCTGCCAGGCGCTCGAACTGATAGCGGATCTCCGCCAGGTACGGCTGCAGATCCTCGCTGTTACGGCAACGAAACTCCCATTCCACTTCCACGTTGGGGTAGTTGTGCAGCACCGCCTGCATCATGGTCAGTTTGTAGAAGTCGGTGTCGAGCAGGTTCTGCACGATGCGATCGGCAAACACACTCTCGCTCATAACGGGAATCTCCATGCTGGCCGCGACGGACAGCGGCGGCTTCAGCTCTTTCAATGAAGGCGCTAGTGGCGCATAGACGTCCTGCGCTTGACCAGCGATTTTTGCGGCGGGCCATTCTCCTGCGATAGGTGTTGGCTGGCCAGCGAATGGGGCTTCGGCCGTGCCTGGGCCCCATTCGCCGGCAAGCCGGCTCCTATGCGAGGGGAGCATCGTTGTGTTCGAGCATCCAGCGCACGAAGTCGCGGACCTTGGGCACTTCCGCCGAGTGTTCGGGGTAGGCCAGGTAGTAGGCATCCTGGCTGGGCATGGCGTACTTCCAGGCGATCACCAGCTTGCCCTCGGCCAGTTCCTCTTCCACCAGGAAGCGTGGCAGCAGCGCCACGCCACAACCGACCTGGGCGGCGCGGATGCACATATAGAAGGTTTCGAAGCGCGGGCCGTGATAGCTGTGTTCGGTCTGATAACCCTGCTGTTCGAACCATTCGTGCCAGCCCTGGGGCCGTGAGGCGTTTTGCAGCAATACCAGATCGGTCAGTTGCCGCGGGTCGGTCAAGGGTTCGGTGGGCAGGCTATCCGGGGCGCAGACCGCCACCAGTTCTTCGCTGAACAGCTTCAGGCTCTCGGTGCCGGGGCGCGAACCCTGGCCGAAGTAGAACGCCAGGTCGGCGTGGCCCTGGAGCAGTTCGTCCGGCTCCTGCTCGTTGCACAGGTCCAGGTGGATATGCGGATGGCGCAGGCGCCAGCCCTTGAGGCGCGGCACCAGCCAGCGGGCGCCGAAGGTGTAGGGCGTGGACACCCGCAGCACTTCGGTCTCGCCGCCGTAGGAGCGCAGGTAGTGGGTGGACATCTCCACCTGGGTAAGGATCTTGCGCACTTCCACCAGATACAGGTCGCCGGCCGGGGTCAGTTGCAGGCGGCGGCGGACCCGACGGAATAACAGGTGCTGCAGCAGCTCTTCCAGCTGCGCCACCTGCTTGCTGACCGCGCTCTGGGTCAGATTGAGTTCCTCGGCGGCGCGGGTGAAGCTCAGGTGCCGGGTAACGGCCTCGAAGCACTGCAGGGCAGTGATCGACGGCAGGTAGCGTTTGTTGAGCATGGGTGGTCCTTGTTCTTATCGGTGCTGGATGCCGGCTCAGCATGAATAAACGGAATGATATCTCGCTTAAAGGTCGTTTGTTGGCAAGTCTCAGGCCAGCTACAACTACAGGCCTTGATGACCGTCGCAGCGGTCGGTTTTTTTGGCTTTTCATCTGTAAGGAGTGACCCCATGGTTGCCGCATTGCTTGATCGTCTGGGTGTGAACCCGGCCCTGTACCAGTCGGGCACCCAGCCTGTGCATTCGCCGATCGACGGCAGCCGGATCGCCGCCGTGAACTGGCAGGGCGCCGCCGAAGTGGAGCAGCAGGTCAGTCGCGCAGAGCATGCATTCGCCCTGTGGCGCAAAGTCCCGGCCCCCCGTCGTGGCGAGCTGGTGCGGCAATTCGGTGAGGTGCTGCGCGAGTACAAGGCCGATCTGGGCGAACTGGTTTCCTGGGAAGCCGGCAAGATCACCCAGGAAGGGTTGGGGGAAGTGCAGGAGATGATCGACATCTGCGACTTCGCCGTCGGTCTGTCGCGCCAGCTCTATGGCCTGACCATCGCCTCCGAGCGTCCCGGTCACCACATGCGTGAAACCTGGCATCCCCTGGGTGTGGTGGGGGTGATCAGTGCCTTCAACTTCCCGGTGGCGGTCTGGGCCTGGAACACCGCCCTGGCGCTGGTCTGCGGCAACCCGGTGATCTGGAAACCCTCGGAGAAGACCCCGCTCACCGCCCTGGCCTGCCAGGCGTTGCTGGAGCGGGTGCTGAAGAATTTCCAGGATGCTCCCGAGTACTTGAGCCAGGTGATCATCGGTGGTCGCGACGCTGGCGCCGCCCTGGTGGACGATCCACGAGTGGCCCTGATCAGCGCCACCGGCAGCACCCGCATGGGCCGTGAAGTGGCGCCGAAAGTGGCCGCACGCTTTGCCCGCAGCATTCTCGAACTGGGTGGCAACAACGCCATGATCCTCGGCCCGAGCGCCGACCTGGACATGGCCGTGCGCGCCATCCTGTTCAGCGCTGTCGGCACCGCCGGCCAGCGTTGCACCACCTTGCGCCGGTTGATTGCCCACGAGTCGGTGAAGGAGGAAATCGTCACCCGGCTCAAGGCGGCTTATGCCAAGGTGCGCATCGGCCACCCCCTGCAGGGCAACCTGATCGGCCCGCTGATCGACAAGCACAGCTTCGACGCCATGCAGGACGCCCTGGAACAGGCCCTGAGCGAGGGCGGCCGGGTGTTCGGTGGCCAACGCCAGTTGCAGGACCAGTTCCCCAATGCCTATTACGTGTCGCCGGCGATTGTCGAAATGCCGGAGCAGAGCGATGTGGTGTGCAGCGAAACCTTCGCCCCGATCCTCTATGTGATCGGCTACAACGACTTCGAAGAGGCCCTGCGCTTGAACAACGCCGTGCCCCAGGGCCTGTCGTCGTGCATCTTTACCACTGACGTGCGTGAAGCCGAGCAGTTCATGTCGGCGGTGGGCAGCGACTGCGGGATTGCCAACGTCAACATCGGCCCGAGTGGCGCGGAGATTGGCGGCGCCTTTGGTGGCGAGAAGGAAACCGGTGGCGGCCGCGAGTCCGGTTCCGATGCCTGGCGCGGTTACATGCGGCGCCAGACCAACACCGTCAACTACTCTCAGGAACTGCCGCTGGCCCAGGGCATCACCTTCGATTGAGTCTTTTCGCGAGCAGGCTCGCTCCTACGGGGAGGTTTGTAGGAGCCAGCTTGCTGGCGAACAGCGGTCAATGCGTTTCAGCGTCTGTGGTGGGTTGATTTCGGAGTCTGGCAATGGCGCTACAAGAACAATGTCTATGGGAAAAACTGACCCCACAAAGGCCTGACAATGCGCCGCTCAAGGGCGAGCTGACGGCGGATGTGTGCATCATCGGCGCCGGCTTCACCGGCTTGTCGGCGGCCGTGCATCTGCTGGAGCAAGGCAAACGGGTCTGTGTCGTCGAGGCCCACCGCGCCGGGCAGGGCGGTTCTGGGCGCAACGTCGGGCTGGTCAACGCCGGCCTGTGGATTCCACCGGACGAGATCGAGGCCGGTTTCGGCGAGCAGGTGGGCAGCCAGCTCAACCGCATGCTCGGGGCCGCGCCGTCCCTGGTGTTCAGCCTGGTGGACAAATACCAGATCGATTGCCAGTTACGCCGCGAAGGCACGTTGCACATGGCCCACAACGCCCGGGGCGAAGCCGACCTGCGCAGCCGCGAGGAGCAATGGAAGCGCCGTGGTGCGCCGGTGGAACTGTTGACCGGTGACGCCTGTGAAACCGCCACCGGCACCCGGAAGATCGCCGCCGCCTTGCTCGACCGGCGCGCCGGTACCCTCAACCCGATGGCCTACACCACCGGGCTGGCCAAGGCCGCGATCAAGCTCGGCGGCCAGTTGTTCGATCATTCCCCGGTGACCCGCCTTGAGCGCCAGGGTCAGCGCTGGTCGGTGCAGACCGACCAGGGTTCGGTGCTGGCCGAGCAGGTGGTGATCGCTTCCAACGCCTACACCGAAGGCGACTGGACCGAGCTGCGGCGCAACTTCTTCCCCGGCTACTACTACCAGGTGGCCTCGGCGCCGCTCACCGAAGAGGCCGCCCGGCAGATCCTGCCCGGAGGCCAGGGCTCCTGGGATACCCGCCAGGTGCTGAGCAGCATTCGCCGGGATGCCGATGGCCGCTTGTTGCTGGGCAGCCTGGGCAACGGCAACCAGAAACCCCTGTGGTTCCTCAAGGCCTGGGCCGATCGGGTGCAGCAGCATTACTTCCCCTACCTCAAACCGGTGGAGTGGGAATCCACCTGGACCGGCTGCATTGCCTTTACCCCCGATCACCTGATGCGCCTGTTTGAACCGGCGCCCGGCCTGGTGGCGGTCACCGGTTACAACGGCCGTGGCGTCACCACCGGCACCGTGGTCGGCAAGGCGTTCGCCGACTACCTGTGTAACGGCAATCCCCAGGCCCTGCCGATTCCTTTTGCCCCCATGCAGCCCTTGGTCGGAGTGGGGTTGCGCAGTTGTCTGTACGAGGCCGGATTCTCCCTCTACCACGCGGGCCAGTGCCTGCGGATCGTCATCTGAACAAGGAAATAAACAGTCGGGGACGACGCTTTTCGATGCAGCGACTAGCCTGTAATGGTGCGGCTCGTAGCAGTCTCGCACCAGCAGTGTGCAGTTCGGTGACGCGGGCTGTTACAGCAGGGTTGCACGTTGAATTGTGTCGCGGTTGCAATGATGGCACGCATGGGTTGCGCCCATTAAAAAGCAGGGTTTTACCTTCCGCGGTTTAGACGGTTGCACGCCCAATAAAAATGGGCTCGAAACAGTCGAAATAACAATAAGACAGCGACTTTTTTCAGAATAAAAAACCACTGGCACGGCGCTTGCTCTGAGCAATTCTAGTGAAGTCGCAGTGCCAACTAAAAAAACCTTGGAGCACCACCTCATGTCCCAGACGTTTTACAAGAAAGGCTTTCTGGCCCTCGCAGTGGCAACTGCGCTGGGTGTTTCTGCGTTTGCTCAAGCCGACCTGAAGATCGGCGTAGCGGGTCCCATGACAGGCGCCAATGCGGCATTTGGCGAGCAGTACATGAAGGGTGCACAGGCAGCGGCTGACGAGATCAACGCCAAGGGCGGGGTCAACGGCGAGAAGATCGTCCTGGTCAAGGGCGATGACGCCTGCGAACCGAAGCAGGCCGTGGCCGTGGCCAACCGCCTGGTGGACCAGGACAAGGTGGCGGGCGTCGTGGGGCACTTCTGCTCCTCGTCGACCATTCCGGCTTCCGAGGTGTACAGCGACGCCGGTGTGATTGCCATCACCCCGGGTTCCACCAACCCCCAGGTCACCGAGCGTGGCCTGTCCGCGATGTTCCGTATGTGCGGGCGTGACGATCAGCAGGGCATCGTCGCCGGCGACTACATCGTTGACGTGCTCAAAGGCAAGAAAGTCGTGGTGCTGCACGACAAGGACACCTACGGCCAGGGCCTGGCGGACGCCACCAAGGCACAGCTGACCAAGCGCGGCGTGACCCCGGTGCTGTACGAGGGCCTGACCCGTGGCGAGAAGGACTTCAGCGCCGTGGTGACCAAGATCCGCGCTGCCGGTGCCGACGTGGTGTACTTCGGCGGCCTGCACCCGGAAGCCGGTCCGTTGGTACGCCAGCTGCGTGAGCAGGGCCTGAAGGACGTCAAGTTCATGTCCGACGACGGCATCGTTACCGACGAGCTGGTGACCACCGCCGGCGGCCCGCAATACGTCGACGGTGTGTACATGACCTTCGGCGCCGACCCACGCCTGCTGCCGGACAGCAAGGCCGTGGTGGATGCCTTCCGCAAGGCCGGCACCGAGCCTGAAGGCTACACCCTGTACGCCTACGCGTCGGTCCAGGCCCTGGCCGCCGGCTTCAATGGCGCCAAATCCAACAAAGGCGAAGACGCCGCCAAGTGGCTCAAGGCCAACCCGGTGAAAACCGTGATGGGCGAGAAGTCCTGGGATGGCAAGGGCGACCTGAAGATCTCCGACTACGTGGTCTATCAGTGGGACAAGGACGGCAAGTACCACCAGCTGGAAAAACAGAAGTGACATGAGTCCGAACGAACCGGTACTACCCCCTGGTACCGGTTCGTACTCGTGCAGTACTTGCCTTTTCTCGTAGAGCTGCACAACGGACGTGTTGCGCGGACCGGTGATCCCTGTCCGTCGCTGACGCCCTGTGCCGTCTCTCAAGTCCGTGAGATTGCGTTATGGATGGTATTTTCCTGCAGCAACTGATCAATGGACTGACCCTCGGGTCTGTCTATGGTCTGATCGCCATCGGCTACACAATGGTCTATGGCATCATCGGCATGATCAACTTCGCCCACGGCGAGGTTTACATGATTTCCGCTTACCTCGCGGCAATCAGTCTGGCTCTGCTGGCCTACTTCGGCATTGAATCCTTCCCGCTACTCATTCTCGGCACCCTGGTCTTCACCGTGGTGGTGACGGGGATCTATGGCTGGGTCATCGAGCGCGTGGCCTACAAACCCCTGCGCAACTCCACCCGCCTGGCACCGCTGATCAGCGCCATCGGTATCTCGCTGATCCTGCAGAACTACGCGCAGATCAGCCAGGGCGCCAAGCAGCAAGGGGTTCCGACCCTGTTGGCCGGCGCCTGGAAAGTCGATATCGGCACCGGCTTCGTGCAGCTCACCTACACCAAGATCTTCATCCTGGTGGCGGCGTTCGCCGGCATGGCGCTGCTGACCTACATCATCAAGTACACCAAGCTGGGGCGCATGTGCCGGGCCACCCAGCAAGACCGCAAGATGGCCTCGATCCTCGGGATCAACACTGACCGGGTGATCTCCTACGTGTTCGTCATCGGCGCGGCCATGGCGGCCCTGGCCGGTGTGCTGATCACCATGAACTACGGCACCTTCGACTTCTACGCCGGCTTCGTCATCGGCATCAAGGCGTTCACCGCAGCCGTGCTCGGCGGCATTGGCTCGCTGCCCGGAGCGATGCTCGGCGGGATCATCCTCGGGATCTCCGAGTCGCTGTTCTCCGGCTTGATCAACTCCGACTACAAAGACGTGTTCAGTTTCTCGCTGCTGGTGCTGATCCTGATTTTCCGTCCCCAAGGCCTGCTGGGTCGCCCACTCGTGGCGAAGGTATAAGTATGTCTGCTGCCAATAAACCGATTGATATCAAGAAGAGCGTCATCGACGCCGTACTGGCCGGGCTGATCTCGCTGATCGTGTTCGGCCCCATCGTGGGCGTGGTCCTGGATGGCTACAGCTTCAACCTGGAACCGACCCGGGTCGCCTGGCTGGTGGCGATCGTCATGGCCGGCCGCCTGGCCCTGAGCCTGTTCCTGCAAACCCCCAAGGGCCTGAAGATTCTCCAGGGCTTCGAGACCACAGGCTCCGGGGTGCATGTGCTGGCGCCGGACTACAAGTCGCGGTTGCGCTGGATCATTCCGGCGCTGATCGTGATCGCCATCGTGTTCCCGTTCTTCGCCAACAAGTACCTGCTGACCGTGGTCATCCTCGGACTGATCTACGTGCTGCTGGGCCTGGGGCTGAACATCGTGGTGGGCCTGGCGGGGCTGCTGGACCTGGGCTACGTGGCGTTCTACGCCATCGGCGCCTACGGCCTGGCCCTGGGTTACCAGTACCTGGGCCTGGGCTTCTGGAGCGTGCTGCCCCTGGCGGCGATTGCCGCCGCGCTGGCGGGGTGCATATTGGGCTTCCCGGTGCTGCGAATGCATGGCGACTACCTGGCCATCGTGACCCTGGGCTTCGGCGAGATCATCCGCCTGGTGCTTAACAACTGGCTGTCCTTCACCGGCGGCCCCAACGGTATGCCGGTGCCATCGCCGACGTTCCTGGGCCTGGAGTTCGGTCGCAGGGCCAAGGACGGTGGGGTGCCGTTCCATGAGTTCTTCGGCCTGGAATACAACCCCAACCTGAAGTTCCTGTTCATCTACATCGTGCTGTTCCTGGTGGTGTTGCTGGTGCTCTACATCAAGCACCGGTTGACCCGCATGCCGGTGGGCCGGGCCTGGGAAGCCCTGCGTGAAGACGAGATCGCCTGCCGCGCCATGGGCTTGAACCACGTGCTGGTGAAACTCTCGGCCTTCACCATCGGTGCCTCCACCGCCGGTCTGGCCGGGGTGTTCTTCGCCAGCTATCAGGGCTTCGTCAACCCGTCCTCGTTCACCTTCTTCGAGTCGGCGCTGATCCTCGCCATCGTGGTGCTGGGGGGCATGGGCTCCACGGTGGGCGTGGTGATCGCGGCCTTCGTCCTGACCGTGGCGCCGGAGCTGCTGCGCAGCTTCTCCGAGTACCGGGTGCTGCTGTTCGGCATCCTCATGGTGTTGATGATGATCTGGCGACCGCGGGGGCTGATCCGCATCAGCCGTACCGGGGTGACGCCACGCAAAGGTGCTCTGACTGAGGGGAACGCGCCATGAGCGAATACATTCTTTCGGTCGAGAACCTGATGATGCACTTCGGTGGCATCAAGGCCCTCAGCGACGTCAGCCTCAAGGTCAAGCGCAACTCGATCTTCGCCCTGATCGGCCCCAACGGCGCCGGCAAGACCACGGTGTTCAACTGCCTGACCGGCTTCTACAAGGCCTCCGGCGGGCGCATCGAGCTCAATACCCGGGGCCAGCAGACCAACGTCATCAAGCTCTTGGGCGAGCCATTTCGTGCCACCGATTTGGTGTCGCCGAAAAGCTTCGCCAGTCGCCTGTACTACAAGATGTTTGGCGGCACCCACCTGGTGAACCGCGCCGGGTTGGCGCGGACCTTCCAGAACATTCGCCTGTTCAAGGAAATGTCCGTGGTGGAAAACCTGCTGGTGGCCCAGCACATGTGGGTCAACCGCAACCTGCTGGCGGGCATCCTCAACACCAAGGGCTACCGCCAGGCGGAAAGCGCCGCCCTGGACCACGCTTTCTACTGGCTGGAAGTGGTGGACCTGGTGGACTGTGCCAACCGCCTGGCCGGCGAGCTGTCCTACGGCCAGCAGCGGCGCCTGGAGATCGCCCGGGCCATGTGCACCCGGCCGCAGATCATCTGCCTCGACGAACCGGCCGCCGGCCTCAACCCCCAGGAAACCGAAGCGCTGAGCGCGATGATCCGGCTGCTGCGCGACGAGCACGATCTGACCGTGGTGCTGATTGAACACGACATGGGCATGGTGATGAGTATTTCCGACCACATCGTGGTGCTGGACCACGGCAACGTGATCGCCGAGGGCGGGCCGGAGGCGATCCGCAACGATCCGAAGGTGATCGCCGCCTACCTGGGTGCCGACGAAGAGGAACTGGTATGAGTCAACCCATACTCGAACTCAAGGATCTGGATGTGTACTACGGCCCGATCCAGGCCCTGAAGAAAGTCTCGCTGCACATCAACGAAGGGGAAACCGTGAGCCTGATCGGCTCCAACGGCGCCGGCAAGTCGACCCTGCTGATGTCGATCTTCGGCCAGCCCCGGGCGGAGTCCGGGCAGATCCTCTATCGCGGCGTGGACATCACCCACAAGTCGTCCCACTACATTGCCTCCAACGGCATCGCCCAGTCGCCGGAAGGGCGCCGGGTGTTCCCCGACATGACCGTGGAAGAGAACCTGCTGATGGGCACCATTCCCATTGGCGACCAGTACGCTAGCGAGGACATGCAGCGTATGTTCGAACTCTTTCCACGGCTCAAGGAGCGGCGTACCCAGCGGGCCATGACCATGTCTGGCGGTGAGCAGCAGATGCTGGCCATCGCTCGGGCGCTGATGAGCCGGCCCAAGCTGCTGTTGCTGGATGAACCGAGCCTGGGGCTGGCGCCGATCGTGGTGAAGCAGATCTTCACCACCCTGCGGGAGCTGGCGGCCACCGGCATGACCATCTTCCTGGTGGAGCAGAACGCCAACCATGCGCTGAAGCTCTCTGATCGCGCCTATGTGATGGTCAACGGCGAGATCCGCCTGAGCGGCACCGGCAAGGAGCTGCTGGTCAACGAGGAGGTGCGCAACGCTTACCTGGGCGGTCACTGACGGCCCGGTCTGTGGATAAACCATGCCCCGTCGGTTCACGCCGCCGGGGCATTTTTTATCCACAGTTTTCACCCGCCCCGTAGGCGCTGGCTTGCCAGCGGAACGCCCCCTGCCTATGGCAGCTGTTCAGATTCCGTTGTGCGTCCGGGATTTGCCGGCAAGCCGGTTCCTGCGGACTGAGTGCGGGCATTGGCAACCGCGGGTGCGCAGAAGGGCAGCCGGCGTCCGACAATTGTGGAAAACATTATTCCCAAGCTGGCAAAGCGCGGCATAAAGACGCTGCAAACAGTTGTTTTTCCACCGTTTTGACTTGTCCCCGTTTGCTGTGGAGCGGGCTGTGGGTAACGTGGGAGTAGCTGGCTGGAAGCCTTTGTTTACGTGGCCTGCAAGCAATTGATTGTTTTTTGATCATGGCTTTTTGAGCAACTCGAAGACGCGCTTGTCAACCTTTTTATTGTCGCAGCCGTACCTGCAAAAGACTCTGGATAAGCCTGTGGATAAGTCTGTGACTAAACTCTGGAAAGACTGCTCTGGGCGGCGTAGTTACTGGCCTCTGGCCTTATACACTTTGACCGCTCGGTCATCTTTTTTGCGGCCACCTGCATGGACAGCCTCTGCGGGTCAAGCAAAAAACTTCCCATGATCCGCTGCAAGCCCTGTGTACAGCGGCTTTGCGCGATTTGCACTTGCCCCCAAAGACTGTGGACCGGCCTGTGGATAAGGTGCGGGCATGTGGCTGCAGGCCTTGCCGGCCATAGCTTTCAGCCATGTGAGCGTTTTTTGTACAGTGATAGCGGATATCCAGCGCTTCTGTTGCCGCCCAGAGCCGGGCCGGGCATGCTGCGAAACGCTTTTTTATCGTAACGGCGGCTCGCCACCCAGCAAGGAGAACACCATGACTTCCACACTGTTCATTACGGGCGCGACGTCCGGTTTTGGCGAAGCCTGCGCCCGGCGTTTTGCCGAGGCCGGCTGGTCGCTGGTGCTCACCGGCCGCCGCGAGGAGCGCCTCAACGCGCTGTGCGCAGAGCTCTCCAAGCAGACCGAAGTGCACGGCCTGGTACTTGATGTGCGGGACCGCAAGGCCATGGAAGCGGCCATCACCAACCTGCCGCCGTCCTTTGGCAAGTTGCGCGGCCTGATCAACAATGCCGGCCTGGCCCTGGGCGTCGACCCGGCGCCCAAGTGCGACCTGGATGACTGGGACACCATGGTCGACACCAACATCAAGGGCTTGATGTACAGCACCCGTCTGCTGCTGCCGCGGCTGATCGCCCATGGCCGGGGCGCCGGGATCGTCAACCTGGGCTCCATTGCCGGCAACTACCCGTACCCGGGTAGTCACGTTTATGGCGCGAGCAAGGCCTTCGTCAAACAGTTCTCCCTGAACCTGCGCTGCGACCTGCAGGGCACTGGCGTGCGGGTCACCAACATTGAGCCGGGCCTGTGCGAAAGCGAGTTCTCCCTGGTGCGTTTCGCCGGCGATCAGGCGCGCTACGACGCCACCTACGCCGGGGCCGAGCCGATCCAGCCCGAGGACATTGCCGATACCATCTTCTGGGTTCTCAATACGCCTGCCCACGTCAACATCAATAGCCTGGAGCTGATGCCGGTGAGCCAGACCTGGGCCGGCTTCGCCATCGAGCGCAAGGTGTAACCGCTGCCGCAGGCTGCGACAGGGCCGCCAGACCCTCCAGCGGTTGCAAGACCTGGGCCTGCTACGCAGTTAGTCGCAAGCTCCGCCATGGCTCGGCAGTGACTACAGTTGTACTTGGAAACACATAAGCTGATTCGTTTCAGCTGAAGGTCAGCCTTGGCAGGGTAGAATTCCGCCCCGAAATTTCACTGCCGCCTCACTCAAGGCGGTGTTTTTGAAGTTCGATAGGAGGAGTTGTGAGTAACCGAGGTGAGCAGGTTCTGCTCAAACAATCGACTGTACTGATGTTCGCCGTGGCGATCGCCGGTATCGTCACGGGTTTTGTTTCTGGCGCCCAATCCATTTTGTTCGATGGGTTTTTTTCCCTGATCGCGACCTTCATCAAGGTCCTGATGCTGATCACTGCCAAGCTGATTGCCAAGGAAAGCAACCACCGTTTCCAGTTCGGCTTCTGGCACCTGGAACCCATGGTGCTGCTGATCGAAGGCAGCTTCCTGCTGTTGATCGCCATCTACGCCTTTCTTAACGGTGTGTTCGGCATCATCAATGGCGGCCGGGAGGTCGAGCTGGGGATGGTGATCTTCTACGCCGGGTTCTTTGCGGTAACGGAGTTCGCCTACTTCTTCTATGTGCGCCGGCGTAACCGCAAGCTCAAATCGTCGCTGATCCAGTTCGACAACATCAGCTGGCTGGTGGACGCAATGCTCTCGGTGGGGCTGCTGGTGAGTTTCATCATCGCCTTGCTGCTCAAGCAGTACGGGCATGGCCAGTGGGCGGTGTATGTCGACCCGGCGATCCTGATCCTGCTGGCCCTGAGCATGCTGCCGCCGGCCTTGAAGATCCTGCGGCCGGCGTTGCGTGATGTGCTGGGCATCGCTCCGGACCAGCTGGATGAAAAGGTGCGCAGCGTGATGGAAGAGGCCATGGTTGCCTATGGCTTCCAGGAATACATTTCCTACGTGCAGAAGCACGGCCGGGCGCGTTTCATCGAGATCCATATCGTGCTGCCGGCGGACTATCCGCTGCAGGATGTGGCGACTTTGGACCGCTTGCGCGAGGAGATTTCCAGTGAGTTGGGAGAGGCCGACGCAGCGCGCTGGCTGACCATCAGCTTTACCGGAGATCGCAAGTGGATCGTTTGATGGGCGGTGCGCTTTTCGCCGACCAGCCGTCTCCTACAGGGGGCTTGCAGGAGCCGGCTGGCCGGCAGAGGCTTCAGGCAAAATATTCCGCCAGCCCGCGATAACAGGTCGCCAGGTGATAAGGCGTGGTCGATGGCATATCCCGCCGGCTGACCGCGCCACTGGCATCCAGGCATTCATTCCAGCCCCCGGCATGCAGGAAATGCGCGTGCAGCGCCTTGAGCTGACGCAGCAGGGGCGCCTGGCTGTCCGCACGCAAGGTCAGGGCACGCAAGTACTCGGCCTGGGCCCAGATGCGCTGGGTGGCGTCCTTGATGGGGGCACCCGGTTGCAGGTCGAGCATGGCGCACACCGCGCCGCTCTGCGGGTCGACACCAAGCTGCTCGGCAAACGCGAAGGCACGACTCAATGAGGCGTGCAGCGGGTTGCTGCGCAGCAACGGCGAAGAGTCGAGGAGGAAGAACCACTCGAACTGATGCCCTGGCTCGAACCAGTTATCCACAGCCCCCAGGGGCTTCTCCAGCATCACTCCGTGCTGCGGGTCGATGAACTGCTGCTGCATGGCCTGGCACAGCTCCAGCAGTGCGGTTTGTACCGCGGCGTCTTCGCGCACTGCCAGGATTGCGAGAAAGGCTTCGGCCAGGTGCATCAGCGGATTCTGCAGGGGCCCGGAACCCAGTACGGACCAGTCCTCGGCGAGGCTGGCTTCGTAGAGTCCATCGCCGCGGGCAAAGCGCAGGGCTACCACTTCCAGGGCGGCATTGAGCACCGACTCCACCAGCGGCTCGCGGACCTTGGCCCAGTAATGAGCGCAGGCGAAGAGGATAAAGGCGTGGGTGTAGAGGTCCTTGCGCCGATCCAGCGGCGCGCCGTCGGCATCGATGCTGTAGAACCAGCCACCGTGCTCGGCATCGTGGAAGTGCCGCTGCAGCGAGCGGAACAGCGCGGCGGCCCGCTCCTCGGCAAAGGGGGCGGCGGCATCACCGATCAATTGGGAGAACAGGTACAGCTGCCGGGCGCAGGCCATGGCTCGATAGCGTTGCGGCGGCAATGGCCGCTGTTCGGCGTCCAGCGCCTCATAGGGCAGTGCCAACTGCGGATTCCAGCCCGGACCTTGCCACAGCGGCACTATCACCTTGTGGAAATGCTGCTGCATGGCGTTGAACAGAGCGCTCGATTCAGGCGAGGTGGCGGAGCGGGATACATCGGGCATTGGCTGGCGTCGTCACGGCAGGTTTGAGTGCGCGACATGTTACCAGAGAAGCCCCACAAGGCGGCTTGCCCGCCGAGCAGGGCGTACTGATAGGAGCTGGCTTGCCAGCAAAGACGGCCTAAAGATCACCTCAGCCTTGCAGGAGCCGGCTTGCCAGCGAACGAGGCCCGCAAGACCGCCTTCGCCGGCCAGCCGGCTCCTACAGAAGAGGGCAGGGATCAGCCCGCCAGCAACCACACGCCTGTGGCGGCCGAGGCCGCACCGGCCACGCGCACCAGCGGCGCCGCCGCCTGAGGCAGTACCCGCACCACGGCATAACCGGCGGCATGCAGGGCCGCGGTGGCTGCGACAAAACCGGCGGCATAGGCCCAGGGGCTGGACATGTCTGGCAGTTCCAGGCCATGGGCCACGCCATGGAACAGGGCAAACAGCGCAGTGGCGGCGAGCGCCAGGCTCAGTGGCGGGCGCACCGCCAGGGCCACGGCCAGGCCCAGGGCCAGTACCGAAGCGGCAATGCCGCTTTCCAGGGCCGGCAGGTTCAGCCCTTCGAAGCCCAGCAGGCCGCCAATCAGCATGGTGCCGACAAAGGTGCAGGGCAGTGCCCAGCGCGCCGCGCCTTGTTGCTGGGCGGCCCACAGGCCGACCGCAAGCATGGCCAGCAAGTGGTCGAGGCCGCCGATGGGGTGGCTGATACCGGCCATCAGGCCGTTGTCGCCGTGGCCCGGGTGAGCGAAGGCCAGGGCCGGGGTCAGCAGCAGCACCAGGGCGCCGAAGAGTGATTTCAGGGTCATGAGTGGCTTCCTTGTTGAGCGTTTTTCAGGTTCGGTTTCAGGCCGCGGTCAGCAGCCCTTGGCGTTCGATGAAGGCGATGATGTCTTCCAGGCCCTGGCCGGTCTTCTGGTTGCTGAAGACGAACGGCTTGCCGCCGCGCATGCGCTGGGTGTCGCTGTTCATCATCTCCAGAGAGGCGCCCACCAGCGGCGCCAGGTCGATCTTGTTGATCACCAGCAAGTCGGATTTGCAGATGCCCGGGCCCCCTTTGCGCGGCAGCTTGTCGCCAGCGGAAACGTCGATCACATAGATCGTCAGGTCCGACAGTTCCGGGCTGAAGGTGGCTGAAAGGTTGTCGCCGCCGGACTCCACCAGGATCAGATCGAGCCCCGGGAAGCGCCGGTTCAGCTGGTCCACCGCTTCCAGGTTGATCGAGGCGTCTTCGCGGATCGCGGTGTGCGGGCAGCCGCCGGTTTCCACGCCGATGATCCGCTCCGGCGCCAGGGCTTCATTGCGTACCAGGAAGTCGGCGTCTTCGCGGGTGTAGATGTCGTTGGTCACCACTGCCAGGTTGTAGCGCTCGCGCAGGGCCAGGCACAGGGCCAGGGTCAGGGCGGTCTTTCCGGAGCCCACCGGGCCGCCGATGCCGACACGCAGAGGTTGTGCGTTCATGAGTTTCTCCTAGGAACGGAACAGGCGGCTGTACTGGCGCTCGTGGGCCATGCTCGCCAGGGACAGGCCGAAAGCGGCGCTGCCAAGGTGGTTGGGGTCAAGGTGGGTGGCGTGGCGCTGGGCCTCTTGCAGCAGCGGCAGCAGCTCGCTGGTCAGGCGCTGGGCCGCCTGTTGGCCCAGGGGCAGGGTTTTCATCAGCACCGCCAGCTGGTTTTCCAGCCAGCTCCAGAGCCAGGCCGCCAGAGCGTCTTCGGGGTTGATGTGCCAGGCGCGGGCGGCCAGGGCCCAGCCCAGGGCCAGGTGCGGTTCGTCCTGGTGCGCCAGCAGCTCCCGGGCGCCACCGTCCAGTTCCGGCAGGCCTTCGAGCAATTGCTTGAGGGAATAGCCCATCTGCCGGCTTTCCTGGTACAGCTCGCGGGTTTCACGGCTGGCCCGATGTTCTTCGCAGAGTTGCTGCAGCCTGGCCCAGTCCTGATCTGCGGCGGCCTGGCAGTGGGCGAGCAGCAGCGGAGCCTCGAAGCGCGCCAGGTTGAGCAGCAACTGATCGCTGATCCAGCGCCTGGCACTGTCCGGGTCGTTCACCCGTTGTTGCTCCACTGCCATTTCCAGTCCCTGTGAATAGCTGTAGCCACCGATCGGCAGCTGTGGGCTGGCCAGGCGCAGCAGGGCCCAGGCTGGGTTCATTGACGGACGCCGAACTGGTGCAGGCGCGGCGGGTAGTTGAAGTCTTCATCGCCGTGGCGCGAATGATGGTGGCCGCCACCGTAGGCGCCGTGTTCGGGCTGGAACGGCGCCTCGATGGTTTCAGCGCTGGCGCCCAGTTGTTCGAGCATGGCCTTGAGCACGTAGTCATCGAGCAGGCGCAGCCAGCCGTCGCCCACCTGCAGGGCCACGTGGCGGTTGCCCAGGTGATAGGCGGCGCGGGTCAGTTCGAAGGCATTGCGGCAGGTGACATGGAGCAGGGTTTCCGGGCGGGCGCAGACCTTGACGATGCGTCCGTCCTCGGCCGCCAGGAACTCACCGTCGTGCAGGGGCGGCTGGCCGCGCTCCAGAAACAGGCCGACGTCTTCGCCTGTGGCACTGAAACAGCGCAGACGGCTTTTGCTGCGAGCCTCATAGGTCAGGTGCAGCTCGGCGGACCAGGTGGCTTGGGGTTCGGTTCTGCGGTGGATCACCAGCATCGGAAAGCTTCCAGCTATGAGCGATACACAAGCCAGAGCAAGGGCCTTGCCAATCGCCCGGAGGAGAGGAAAAACCCTTTGTCGACACCGGAACTGCGCCTGAAAAAGGGGCAAAACCTTGTTTTATCTTGTTACAAAATGGCGCGCTGAGCTGATTTATAGCACTGAGTTGGTGCGCTGGAAATATTTTTGCTGCAATCCGGTGCCGGGCCGACGAGCAGGCGCAAACACGCTACCCAGAGCGGGGCACGCCGATTGAAAGGGGGAGAGGGGCAGGCTGTATTACTCGGTGCTGCCCAGGCCTTGCCAGTGCTTCAGGCCGATGAAGATGAAGCGCAGTTGCTGGGTGATCTTCGCCTGCGGCGTCAGGTGTTCAGGCAGGGCCTGGGCCGGGGGATCGATGATGTCCGGCAGGGTGGCGAACACGCTCTTGACGATCAGGTCGGCCATGACGCTCAGGTCGGCGGCATTCAGATGCTGCAGCTTGGGCATCAGGGTCAGGTCTGCGGCGAGGTCCGAGCTGATGTTCTCGCGCAGGGTGGCGATGGCCTGGCGCACCGGCAGCGAGCCGCCGTATTGCTCACGGGCCAGAAACAGGAATTGCGCGCGCTTGGCTTCCACGACATCAAGGAAGATGCGCACCGAGGCGTCGATGATGCCGCCCATGACGAATTCGTTGTGGCGTACCAGGCGGATGGTTTCGCGGAAGGTCTGGCCGACCTCGCTGACCAGTTCCAGGCCCAGTTGGTCCATGTCGCTGAAGTGCCGATAGAAGCCGGTGGGCACGATGCCGGCGGCTTTGGCCACTTCCCGCAGGCTCAGGCTGCCGAACCCACGACCACACTCCATCAGGTGCCGGGCGGCATCCATCAAGGCGTTGCGGGTCTGTTGCTTCTGTTCGGCGCGGGGCAGCATCGGCGGGGCGTTCTTTGCTCAATGGGAGCGGCGCACTCTAGCAAATCAACTTTGCCGGAGTCGAACTGGAGTCAGGCGAGAGCGGGGAAGGTCAGGGCTAAAATGCCGGGGCCATAAAAGCCAAAGCCCGATCCAGGGATCGGGCTTTTTTTAAGGGCCAGCATGGCCTCAGCTCGCTGCTTGATGACGTTCAGCCAGGCGATCAGCGCCGCCTTCGGCAACGGTCTGACCTTGAGGCGTGCGGCTATAGCCGTCTTCAACCAGGCCTTTCTCTTCCAGGCGATCACGGCCGCCTTCAGCTACGTTCTGGCCTTGGGGGGTGCGGTCGTAGCCATCTTCGGCAACGCTCTGGCCTTGTGGAGTGCGTTCGTAACCGTCGGCAGCGACTTTGTTGCGTTCGATCAGACGGTCCGAACCGCCTTCGGCCAGGGTCTGGGTGAACACGCTGTGGCTGGCCTTGACCTGTGGAGTGGCTTGTTCAGCGGCTGGCAGGGCGAAGGCGTTGGCAGCCAGAACGGATAAGGTCAGGCTCAGTAAGAGGTGGCGTTTCATGATGGGTTGCTCCTTGGTAGGGCGATAAAGTGGGTACGGAGCTAATGTTACCGCCGCAAAATCGATATAAAAGTTCATAAACACAATGGTAATAATCAACGGAATTGATTGTTTGCCTCGAAGGCTCTAGCTCGGGCTTTAGCGCCGATGGCTTTTGCACCAGGGTGGGTATTTTCGACCCACTCCCGCTTCAGGAAGGGGCGGTTCGAGGTAACACAAAGCTGTCCAAGCGATCAGCAATTCAGGTTTTTTCGCCGCATCGAGCCGCCGGATTAAACCTGCGTGGGCTTTGTCAGTCGTAGTTTTCATGGCCGGTGATTTTCCATCGGCATTTCATCGATGCGTCGCAGTTTGGCGCTCAGTTGTCTTCAGGAGCCTCGTGCAATGACGCGCACTCGTAAAATCCTCGCCTGGTCCGTCGCCAGCCTGATCCTGCTACTGGCCGTGCTGGTGCTGGTGATCGCGTTCTTCGACTGGAACCGCATCAAGCCGACCCTCAACGCCAAGGTGTCCGAGGAGTTGCATCGGCCCTTCGCGATCAATGGCGACTTGTCCGTGGCCTGGCAGCGCGAGCCCGACGAGGGTGGTTGGCGGGCCTGGGTGCCCTGGCCTCACGTAGTGGCCCAGGACCTGACCCTGGGCAACCCGGAGTGGTCCAAGGCGCCGCAGATGGTCAGCCTCAAGCGGGTCGAGTTGCGCATCTCGCCCCTGGCCCTGTTGGCCCAGCGGGTCAGCATCCCGCGTATCGATCTGACCGAGCCCGATGCTGCGCTGCAGCGGCTGGCGGACGGTCGCGCCAACTGGACCTTCAAGTTCGACCCGAAGGACCCCGAGGCCGAGCCTTCCAACTGGACGGTGGACATCGGCGCCATCGGTTTCGACAAGGGCCATGTGACCCTGGACGACCAGAGCCTGAAAACCCAGCTTGACCTGCAGGTAGAGCTGCTCGGCAAACCCATTCCCTTCAGCGACATAGTCGGTGAGAGCGAAGCGAAGAAAATCAGTGAAAAAGGCGCCGCGGCCCAAGCCTATGCCTTCGCCCTCAAGGTCAAGGGCCAGTACCACGGGCAGAAGCTCGCCGGCACCGGCAAGATCGGCGGCTTGCTGGCCCTGCAGGACGGACGCAAGCCGTTTCCACTGCAGGCCCAGGCGCAGATCGGCGACACCAAGGTGGAGCTGCGGGGCAGCCTCACCGACCCGCTGAATCTGGGCGCCCTGGACCTGCGCCTGAAATTGGCCGGCACCAGCCTGGGCAATCTCTACCCGCTGACCGGGGTGACCCTGCCGGACTCGCCGCCCTATGCCACCGACGGCCATCTGACCGCCAAGCTCCGCGACCCGGCGGGTGCGACCTTCAGCTACCAGGATTTCAACGGCAAGATCGGCGACAGCGATATCCACGGCAACCTGACCTACGTGGCCAGCCAGCCGCGACCCAAGCTCAGCGGTGCATTGGTCTCCAACCAGTTGCTGATGAGCGACCTGGCGCCGCTGATTGGTGCCGACTCCAACGCCAAGCAGAAGGCCCGGGGCGGCGAGAGCAAGCAGCCGGCGGACAAGGTGCTGCCGGTGGAGGAGTTCCGCACCGAGCGCTGGCGTGACATGGACGCCGATGTGGAGTTCACCGGCAAGCGCATTGTCCACAGCGCCGAGTTGCCGTTCACCGATCTCTACACGCATCTGGTGCTCAACGACGGCCAGCTCAGCCTGGAGCCCCTGCGCTTCGGCGTGGCCGGGGGCAAGCTGGATGCCCAGGTGCGCCTCAATGGTCACACCACGCCGCTGGAAGGCCGGGCCAGGCTGACGGCGCGCAACTTCAAGCTCAAGCAGTTGTTTCCGACCTTCGAGCCGATGAAGACCAGCTTCGGCGAACTTAACGGCGATGCCGATATCACCGGACGCGGCAACTCGGTGGCAGCCTTGCTGGGCAGCGCCAACGGCGACCTGAAGATGTTGATCAACGATGGCGCCATCAGCCGCAGCCTCATGGAAATCGCCGGGCTCAACGTCGGCAACTATGTGGTCGGCAAGATGTTTGGCGACAAGGAAGTGAAGATCAATTGCGCCGCCGCCGACTTTGGCATCAAGAGCGGTCTGGCTACGTCACGGCTGTTCGTCTTCGATACCGAGAACGCCATCATCTACATCGATGGCACCGCCAATATGGCCTCCGAGCAACTGGACCTGACCATCACGCCGGAGTCCAAGGGGCTGCGCCTGTTCTCCCTGCGTTCACCGCTTTATGTGCAGGGCAAGTTCATCAAGCCCAGTGCCGGGGTCAAGGCGGTGCCGCTGGTGCTGCGCGGTGCCGGGATGGTGGCGCTGGGGTTGATCGCCGGGCCGGCGGCAGGCTTGCTGGCGCTGGTGGCGCCCAGCGGTGACGAGCCCAATCAGTGCGCGCCGCTGCTGCAGCAGATGCGCTCGGGCAAGGCGCCGGTGACGGTCAAGCCGAGCCAGTAGGAAGGACTGGGGCTTCGCGGACAAGCCCGCTCCTACGTTAGGCAGGGGCGGGCTTGGAGGAGGGGATTACAGGTCGTTGAGGATGTCCGCCATGTCGTCGGCGTGTTCCTCTTCCTGGGCCAGGATCTCTTCGAACAGGCGGCGGGTAGTAGGGTCCTTGTCGCCGATGTACTGGATGATCTCGCGGTAGCTGTCGATGGCGATGCGTTCGGCCACCAGGTCCTCGTAGACCATTTCCTTCAGGGTGTTGCCGGCCACGTACTGGGCGTGGGAGTGCTTGGACAGCAGGTCCGGGTTGAACTCCGGTTCGCCGCCGAGCTGGACGATCCGCTCCGCCAGCTTGTCGGCGTGCTCGGCTTCCTGGGTCGCGTGTTCGAGGAACTCGTCGGCCGCCACGCTGGCCTTGAGGCCGTTGGCCATGAAGTAGTGGCGCTTGTAGCGCAAGACACACACCAGCTCGGTGGCCAGCGATTCGTTGAGCAGCCGCAGCACCTGCTCGCGGTCGGCGTTGTAGCCCTCGGTCACGGCTCCGTTCTCCACGTGTTGGCGGGCCCGTTCGCGCAGGGTGTTCACATCGGATAAATGCTTGTCGCTCATGTCTCTCTCCTGGGGCTAATCCGTTTTGCGCCAGGCTCTCTCGGCCTGATCACTGCCTGGGTTGTGAGTCCCGGGCGTGGCAAAAAGTTTTATCGGATGTGCCCGGTGGTCTGCGCCGGGGTCAACTGCGGGCCAGGGGCGGATGCCCGGCCAGCAGCGCTTCCTGTTGCAGCCACTGGAGGAAGGCCCGCACCGGAGGGTGCCGCTCCCGTCCCGGCACGCAAAGGGCGCTATAGCCCGCGCCGTCCACCTGGACCTCCGGCCGATAGGCTTGCAGCAGGCCGTTGGCCACGCTCTGGGACACCAGGATGTTGCTCGCCAGCACCAGGCCCTGACCGGCAATGGCGGCTTGCAGGGCGTACTGCTCCTCGTCGTAGGAACGGATTGGCAACTGAGCGTCGAGCCAGTTTTCCCCGGCCTGGGCACACCAGGCCTGCCAGCCATCGGCATACAACCTGGAATTGCGCCAATGCACGCTGATCAGGGACGGTGGCTGCTGCCGGGCCAGGGCCACCTGCTGCGGCGCGCCATAGACCGCAAAGCGCTCGTCGAACAGGCACAGGCCATGGAGATTCAGGTAGCCGTCCTGGCTGTAGCGGATCGCGACGTCGATGCTGGCGTCCTGTTGCAGGTCCACCACCTCGCACTGAGTGTCCAGGCGCAGGTTGATGCCAGGGTGCTGGGCGTAAAAGCGCCCCAGGCGCGGCACCAGCCACAGGGCGGCGAAGGCCGCAGTGGTGGAAACGGTCAACTGCGCGGCGCTGGGACTGGGGCGCAGGGTGTCGACGCTCTGGGCCACATCCAGCAGGGCGCCATGCAGGCTGTGGAACAGGCGGCGGCCAGCCTCCGTCAGGCGTACCTGGCGGGGCAGTCGTTCGAACAGTGGCACCCCCAGCCAGTGTTCCAGGCTGCGGATCTGGTGGGACACCGCGGTGGGTGTCACCGACAGGTCCTCGGCAGCGGCCTTGAAGCTCAGCAGGCGCGCGGCGGACTCGAAGGTACGCAGGGCGGTCAGGGGCAGGTGGGCGAACATGACGGGCTCCATGGATGAATTGAACTCATCCAAGTGAATGTTTACTCATTTGTGGGTGATTCGCGGTAGCTCTAGCTTTAACGCGGAACAGGGCTGATTTCAAGGCCGTTACAGTCAATTCGTACACGAGAAAGCAGATGAGCACAGTTCTTGCGATTCACGGCAGCCCCCGAGGCGAGCGCTCCCACAGTCGGCGTCTGACCGATGACTTTCTACAAGCCTGGCAACAGGCCAATCCCGGGGCCATCCTGACCCGGCGCGAAGTCGGGCGGGGCTCCTTGCCCCATGTCAGCGAAGCCTTTATCGCCGCGGCGTTTTATCCACAGCCCGAAGCGCGGCCGCTGTCGATGCAGGCTGACCTGGCCTTGAGTGACGAGCTGGTCGGCGAGTTGCTCGGCCATCAGCGCCTGGTGATCTCGGCGCCGATGCACAACTTCAGCGTGCCCAGCGGGATCAAGGCCTGGGTCGATCACATCGTGCGCCTGGGGCTGACCTTCAACACCCAGCTGGACAACGGCGTGGCCCAGTACCAGCCCTTGGTGCAGGGCAAGAAGGTGTTGATCGTCACCAGCCGTGGCGGCGGTGGATTTGGGCCCGGGGGTGAGCATGAAGCGATGAATCACGCCGATCCATGGTTGCGCACGGCCCTGGGATTCATCGGGATCGAGGATGTGACGGTGGTTGCGGCGGAAGGCGAGGAGTCGGCGCCCGAGCGTTTCGCGGAGTCCTGTGGCGAAGCCCGGCAGCGCCTGTTGGCCCTGGCGCAGACCTTCTGAGGAGGCGGCGCCATGGCCTGGATGTTCCTGCTGCTGGCAGCGGCCTTCGAGGTCACGTTCGCCATGGCTTGTCATCGGTTTGTCGCCAAAGCGTCATAGGGGCTGACGACGGCCTTGGTTATGGTCTAGCTTTCAGCCAGCCCCGCCGCCTTCGCACAAGGATGTCCCCGCATGTCCCAAGAGCTTGCCACGCGTTACCCCCTGGTACTGGTGCCCGGCATGCTCGGTTTTGTCCGCCTGCTGCTGTATCCCTACTGGTACGGCATCATTCCGGCCTTGCGCCAAGGTGGCGCCCAGGTGTTTGCGATACAGGTGTCGCCGCTCAACTCCAGCGAGGTGCGCGGCGAACAACTGTTGGCCCAGGTCCAGCGGATCATGGCCGAGACTGGTGCGCCCCGAGTCAACCTGATCGGCCACAGCCAGGGCGCGCTTACCGCCCGTTACGCGGCGGCCAAACGCCCTGACTGGGTCGCCTCGGTGACTTCGGTAGCAGGTCCCAACCACGGTTCCGAACTGGCGGATTACCTGGCACGGCATTCCCCGGCCCACAGCCTCAAGGGGCGTGTCCTGAGCTGGCTGTTGCGGGGCGTCGCGGCCTTGATGACGCTGCTGGAAACCGGCTATCGCGGGCCGAAACTGCCGGTGGATATCCACGCTTCGCATCAGTCGCTGACCACCGAGGGCGTGGCCCTGTTCAACCGCCAATACCCTCAAGGGTTGCCGTCCACCTGGGGCGGCCAGGGCGCGGAAGAGGTCGGCGGCGTGCGCTACTACTCCTGGTCCGGCACCTTGCAGCCGGGCAAGACCAATCGCGGACGCAACCTGTTCGACGGCACCAACCGCAGTTGCCGCCTGTTCGCCCGCACCTTCGTCCGCGAGGCCGGCCAGTGCGACGGCATGGTCGGGCGCTACAGCTCGCACCTGGGGCAGGTCATCGGCGACGACTACCCCCTGGACCACTTCGATATCGTCAACCAATCCCTGGGGCTGGTGGGCAAGGGCGCCGAACCGATCCGCCTGTTCGTCGAACATGCCCGGCGCCTCAAGGCCGCCAACCTCTGACCCTCACTGTTGTCCTGTAGCCGCCGGCTTGCCGGCGACCGGCCCCAGCACCCTGGTCCAGCGTTCGGAAAGAACCACCCCGCCCAAGGTCAACAAGCCCCCCACCAGATGGAACCAGGCCAGTTGCTCATGCAGCACCACCGCGGCAATCAGCGCCGTGATCAACGGCAGCAGATTGAAAAACAGCGTGGTCCGGCTTGGCCCCAGGCGCACCACTGCCTGCATCCAGGCCAGGGGCGCGAGCATCGACGCCAGCAGGCAGGCATAGAGCACCAGCGGAATGTTCTGCAGGGTCGGGCCGACCTTGGGTGAGGCCAGGAACAACGGCAGCAGCACCAGCACCGCCACCAGCACCTGCAGGTACAGCAGCACCAGCGGCGGCAGGCGCAGTTGCCACTTCTTCAGCAAGGTGCTGTAGATCGCATAGGCCAGGGTGGCGATCAGCATCATCGCGTCACCCAGGTTGACCCCGTGTTGCAGCAGCGCAGCGAGGCTGCCGGAAGACACCACCACCAGCACCCCGGCAAAGGACAGCACGGCGCCTACCAGGGCCCCGGCGGTCAGGCGCTGGCCCAGGGCGGCAATGGCCATGGCCAGGGACATCAGCGGCATCAGGGAAAGAATGATGCCCATGTTGGTGGCCGAGGTCAGGGTCGCGGCGAAGTAGGCCAGGCTTTGATACACCGCCATGCCCAACACCCCGAGGATGAAGATCCGGCCCAGGTTGGGGCGGATCACCGGCCAGTGCCGTAGCACCGGCTTGAGCATGAACGGAGTGAATAGCAGGCCCGCCAGCAGCCAGCGGTAGAAGCCGATCTCTGCCGGGAAGATCGCACCCACTGCGAGTTTGTTGATCACGGTATTGCCGGCCCAGATAAAGATGGCCAGCAGTGGATAAGCGTATTGCATGGAAACAGCCAGACAGTTGATGAGGGCTGATTATCCTCCTGTCCGGATCAATGCCTATACTTCGAACCGGACAACCTGCCCCGACATCCGGACAGCATGAGCAAAAAACACATCGATCTCCTGGACTTCCACGGCCTGCCCGCGCCGGTGTACTTCCGCTATGCCGACTTCGCCGCCGACAGCCACGCCCTGGAGCACCGGCATCCCTGGGGCTGCCTGGAGTATTCGGCCCATGGTGTGATGCGCATGGACATCGCCGGCCGGCGCTTCATGTCGCCGCCACAGTACGCGGTCTGGGTGCCGCCGCAGACGCCCCACAGTTTCTACACTCCGCAACCGATCAACTACCGAGCGGTGCTGCTGGCGCCGGAACTGTGCACGGACCTGCCGAAGCAGGGCAGCACCCTGGCCATCAGCGAGATACTCAAGGCGATCCTCAAGGACTTCGCCGCCCGGGACGTGCAGATCCCCGAAGGCGAGGCCGACCAGCGTCTGGCCCAGGTGGCGCTGGACCAGTTGCGCCAGGCCCCGGTGCAAGACTGTTACCTGCCCTATGCCCGCAACCCCGAGCTGCTGCGGGTACTCCAGGCCCTGCAGGCCGAACCGGGCAACCACCAGCCCCTGGCCCACTGGGCGCAGCAGGCCCATGTCAGTGAACGGACCCTGGCCCGCCAGTTCGTTCGCGAGCTGGGCATGAGTTTCGGCGAATGGCGCCAGCGCCAGCGCTTCCTCGCGGCCATCGAGGCCCTGGAAAGCACCCGCAGCGTCCAGGAAATCGCCTTCGACATGGGCTACAGCAGCGCCTCGGCGTTTATCGCGATGTTCCAGCGCCAGGCCGGCTGCACCCCCGAGCAGTACCGCCGGGCCAGCCTGCAGAACAGGTGAAGGTGTAACAGGCTTTGTCTACACTGCGCAGGAGGCCGTGCCCATCGGTGCGGTGACCAGGAGAAAACTCCATGAAGATGTTGCGTATCCCTTTGTTGATGGTGGGCCTGCTGCTTTGCTCCCAAGGTTTTGCCGCCACTGCCCAGCAAAACAAGATGACCACCTGTAATGCCGAGGCCACCGCCAAGGCCCTCAAGGGCGACGAGCGCAAGGCCTTCATGAGCACCTGCCTCAAGGCGGCTCCGGCGGCAGCAGCGACACCTTCCACGCCTCAGGAAAGAATGAAGAGCTGCAACGCCGACGCCACCGCCAAGGCCCTCAAGGGCGATGCGCGCAAGGCGTTCATGAGTGATTGCCTGAAGAAGAAATAAACCCCGGTCAATACTGCCATTGCGCCTCCCCGTCATGCCTTGGGGAGGCTCATCTCCCGCGCGTCTCGTTGCTCATGGCGGCTTTTTCTCGGCCGCATTCCGTCATTGTGTTTATGATCCTTGGCGCTTCGTCCGAAGCGAGGGGGCGGATATTCGACGCCTTAATGGAGGAGCAGCGCCTGGTGCTGGCCAGCAATTGCATAGGGAAGTGACGGTGAAAATAGTTCTGTGGGTTCTGCTGTGTTGTGTTCTTGCCGGGTGTGCTTCTGCTCCCCGTCAAAAAAGCCAGGAGGAGGTCTTCTCTGACGTGGCGTCAGCTATACAACAGGGCCGCGATGGCTCCCCGCAATTCCAGGATGCCTTGCCGCTCGCCGTTACCCGGATCAACAGTCACGGCGTGCTTCCCGATCGCCTGATGATCGTGGCGGGGGGCGGCATGGAGCGCTTTGGCATGCGCGACATGTTCCGCATGGTGTCTGCAGAGCTGAACAGAAAGCTGGTGATATTCGGCGCCAACCCGGCATTGGACAAGGCGATTGTCGGCGGCGCACTGAGTGATCAGCAGTTTCCTCGGGTCTGGGTGTTCTTTGTCGGCGAGCCGGCGCAGGAGCAAGAAATGCGGGCCATCGTCGAAACGGCGGGGAGCAAGTACTCGTTTATCAGCAAATACCAGGAATGAGCAGGCTCAGGTTGGCCGAAAGCCTTCGCCGCGCCCTTGGGCACCTACTGGTAGGCGGACTGTTGGTGATCGTCAGCGGCTGCATGTCGCCGCCCCTGGTCTATGAAAACGCTCGCTTCGACAACCGGCTGCTCTGCCAGGAAGGCGCTAAGCGGGTCACCCTGATGCAGCGCTACTCCTTCGATTTGCCAGGGCCTTACCGGCATGCCGAATGCGGAACCGTTACCGGAGGGTTTTATTATGAAAAGGCCAGTGACTCACTGTCTGTGGGAACTTCCGGGTCCTTTTCCTATGGCGACACCCAGGTGACGACGTCCGGGCTCTATATGCGGGTCGACAGCTTTCTCGATGGTCAAGGCGTGGGGCTGCTCTACTCGAAGCAGGCCTTTCTTGATGATTTGCTGGCCAGGCAGGCGTTGCCTTCCTATCACGGCGTCAAGCCCAGCAGCATCGACTGGGTGAGCATGCAGGGGCACTCATGTCTACGCATCTACGAGCGTTGGGAGGGGCGCGCGGTTGGCATCTTCGAGGATGAGGTCAAGTACTGGTGCTGGGAACAGGAGAGCGGCCTGCAACAACCTTTCTATGTGCATGCCGGGCAGCGCCTGCCCCTTGGGAGCAAGGGCTACGACCTGGATCAGGTGTTTATCCTGCCGTGGTTCCAGAGTCTGAAGATCAATCCCCTGCCAGAGCCGGTGCTGGCCAAGGCCCGAGCCGGTATTCAAAAGGCGTGTGCCCATGTCAAATCGCGCTACGACCAGAACCTGAGATGGGGCGATGACTACCCTGACAAGCGCCTGACCCTGACTCACCTGCATTACTGCGGTTACAACGTGCCGCTGCCCGACCTTTCAGCCCCGCTGCCTCAGGCCAAAAGCGACTGAACCTTCGCCTGTCACAAGACTCAAGTACCCATGTAAGCCCATGCCCTTGGGGCGCCTGCCACTATTCCTCCGGGGTGAAGGCTGGCAGACTGCCGGTCTTTTCCCGCTGTTTGTCTTGAGGCTTTATGCCAGCGTTTTCACAGCGTCATCTGTTGTTCATCAGTTGGATCATCATCTTCGGTGGCCTGTTGCTGGCCTTGCCCATGCGTCTGTTGCCCAGCCTGCTGGCCGGTCTCTTGGTGTTCGAGCTGGTCAACATGCTCACCCCGCAACTGCAGCGGCTGATCGAAGGTCGGCGCGCGCGCTGGCTGGCGGTGGCCCTGCTGGGCACCCTGGTGGTCAGTCTGCTGACCCTGCTGTTCGCCGGGGCCATCAGTTTCCTGTTGCATGAAGCGGAAAACCCCGGGGCTTCGCTGGGCAAGTTCATGGTGGTGGTGGACAAGGCCCGCGGCCAGTTGCCGCCGTTCCTCGATTCCTACCTGCCGGCCAGTGCGGCCGAGTTCCAGACCGCCATCGGCGCCTGGGCCAGCAAGCACCTGAGCGAGTTGCAACTGGTGGGCAAGGACGCGGCGCACATGTTCGTGACCTTGCTGATCGGCATGGTCCTGGGGGCGATCATCGCCTTGCAGCGCATCCCCGACCTGACCAAGCGCAAGCCCCTGGCAGCGGCGCTGTTCGACCGCCTGCACCTGCTGGTCCAGGCGTTTCGCAACATCGTCTTCGCCCAGATCAAGATCTCCCTGCTCAACACTTTCTTCACCGGGATCTTCCTGGCGCTGATCCTGCCGCTGTTCGGGGTCAAGCTGCCGCTGACCAAGACCCTGATCGTGCTGACCTTCCTGCTGGGCCTGCTGCCGGTGATCGGCAACCTGATCTCCAACACCCTGATCACCATCGTCGGCCTGTCGCTGTCGATCTGGGTGGCGGTGGCGGCGCTGGGCTACCTGATCTTTATCCACAAGCTGGAATACTTCCTCAACGCGCGGATCGTTGGCGGGCAGATCAGTGCCAAGTCCTGGGAGCTGCTCCTGGCGATGCTGGTGTTCGAGGCCGCCTTCGGCCTGCCCGGGGTGGTGGCGGGGCCGATCTATTACGCGTACTTGAAGAGCGAGTTGAAGCTGGCGGGATTGGTGTGAATCTTGTTCGCCGGCCAGCCGGCTCCTACAACGGTCTGTAGGAGCCGGCTGGCCGGCGAGGCGGTTTCAGCCGTAACGCTTCTTGGCCTCGATGGCCAGACCGCTGCCGATGCTGCCGAAGATATTGCCTTCCACATGCCGGGCGTTGGGCAGCATGGCCGCCACGCTCTGGCGCAGCGCCGGAATACCGCTGGAACCGCCGGTGAAGAACACCGTGTCGACCTGGGCCACACCCACATTGGCATCGCTCAACAGTTGGGTGACGCTGGTGCGGATGCGCTCCAGCAAACCGTCGATGGAGGATTCGAACAGGGCCCGGCTCAGCTCGACGCTGAGGTCGCGCTCGATGCGGTCCAGGGCCACCAGGCGGTTCTCGGCGTGGGTCAGCTGGATCTTGGTTTCTTCCACTTCCATGGCCAGCCAGTGCCCGGCGCGCTGTTCGATCAGCTTGAACAGACGGTCGATGCCGCCGGTGTCCTCGATGTCGTAGCGCATGCTGCCCAGGGCCAGCTGGGACTTTTGCGAGTACACCGAGTTGATGGTGTGCCAGGTCGCCAGGTTCATGTGGTGGCTGGTGGGCATGTAGGCGCCGCTCTTCATCCGGCTGCCGTAGCCGAACAACGGCATCACGCCCTGCAAGCTCAGTTGCTTGTCGAAGTCGGTACCGCCGACGTGCACGCCGCCAGTGGCGAGGATGTCGTCGTGACGGTTGTCGACGCCACGGCGCTCGGGGGACAGGCGCACCAGGGAAAAGTCCGAAGTACCGCCGCCGATGTCGACGATCAGTACCAGCTCTTCGCGTTCGATGGTGGATTCGTAGTCGAAGGCCGCGGCGATGGGTTCGTACTGGAAGGACACTTCCTTGAAGCCGATCTTGCGCGCCACTTCCACCAGGGTGTCTTCGGCTTCCTGGTCGGCGGCGGCATCGTCATCGACGAAGAACACCGGGCGGCCCAGTACCACTTGCTCGAATTCCCGACCGGCGGTGGCTTCGGCGCGGCTTTTCAGCTGGCCGATGAACAGCCCCAAGAGGTCCTTGAACGGCATCGCGGTGCCCAGCACGCTGGTGTCGTGCTTGATCAGCTTGGAGCCCAGCAGGCTCTTCAGCGAGCGCATCAGCCGGCCTTCGTAGCCTTCCAGGTATTCGTGCAACGCCAGGCGGCCGTACACCGGACGGCGCTCCTCGATATTGAAGAACACCACCGAAGGCAGGGTGATCTTGTCGTCCTCCAGGGCGATCAGCGTCTCCTCGCCGGGGCGCAGCCAGCCGACGGTGGAGTTGGAGGTACCGAAGTCAATGCCGCAGGCACGGGCCGGGGTGGCGTTATTCATGTCTTTGGATCCGGTGAAAAAAACGGCCGCGAAGCGTACGCCAGTCCTCGCGCGTTGCAAAGGCCGACTATCTGCTAAATCACCCCCTGTCGTGCCTTGAAAGACTATCCTTGACCCCCAAACTTGCAGGCATGGGCCGAGCAGCCACCAGGGATCACAAGATCCGCCCGCGGCTGCCGATAAACTTCTGATGCGCCGTTCAGTCAGAGGATTGAGATTGATCAATTCTCATGCTGCCAGACCGAGCATGCTGTGCTGCACGCCGCGCGACTTTGATAACGGATGGTGATTCCCTCGATGGACTTCAAAGACTATTACAAGATTCTCGGCGTGGAGCCGACGGCGGACGACAAGGCGATCAAGGCCGCCTATCGCAAGCTGGCGCGCAAATACCACCCCGACGTCAGTAAGGAAAAGGATGCCGAGGCCAAGTTCAAGGATGCCTCGGAAGCCTATGAAGCGCTGAAAAGCGCCGACAAGCGCGCCGAGTACGACGACCTGCGCAAGTACGGCCAGCACGGCCAGCCGTTCCAGGGGCCACCGGGCTGGCAGAGCCGTGGCGGCTTTGGTGGCGGCGACGGTGGGGACTTCTCGGACTTCTTCAGTTCGATCTTTGGAAACCGGGGGCCAGGATTCGGCGGCCCGGAGCAGCGCCGCAGCAGCGGTCGTCGTGGACAGGATGTGGAAATGGAACTGCCGATCTTTCTTGAAGAAACCCTGTCGAACGAGTCGAAGAAGATCAGCTTCCAGGTGCCGCAATACAACGCCAACGGGCAGCACGTCAGCAATACCAGCAAAAGCCTGAACGTGAAGATTCCGGCTGGGGTCACCGACGGCGAGCGCATCCGCCTCAAGGGCCAGGGCGCGCCGGGCTTGGGCGGCGGGGCCAATGGCGACCTGTACCTGACCATTCGTTTTGCGCCCCATCCGAAATTCGATGTCGAAGGCGAAAACCTGATCATCACCCTGCCGCTGGCCCCTTGGGAGCTGGCGTTGGGTACCGAGGTGGCGGTGCCGACCCTGACCGGCAAGATCAATCTCAAGGTCCCGGCCGGCAGCCAGAACGGCCAGCGCATGCGCGCCAAGGGGCATGGCCTGCTGAACAAGGCCGGCCAGCGTGGCTACCTGTTCGTCCAGCTCAAGGCGGTGATGCCCAAGCAGACCGGCGACGACGTCAAGGCGTTGTGGCAGGAACTGGCGAAGAAGGCCGCGTTCGACCCTCGGGAAAATTTCTGATTCGACACTAGGAGGCGCTGATCATGAGCACCCTGATCGTTCAGCTGGACATGGAAGAGTTCTGTGAAGTGGCCGACCTGTCGGCGGCCTACGTGATCGAAATCGTCGAACACGGCATCCTCGAACCTCAGGGGACGGCGCCCAAGGACTGGCGCTTCAATGATGTCGAACTGGCCCTGGCCAAGCGCGCGGCGAAGTTGCGCCGCGACCTGGACCTGGAGTGGGAAGGCGTCGCCCTGGCGTTGGACCTGCTGGACGAGGTGCGGCAACTGCGGGCGGAGAACCAGATGCTCAAGCAGCGCCTGGGCCGCCTGCTGCTGGACTGATGACCTGTAGCCGCTGCCGAGCGCCAGCGAGGCTGCGACCGGGCGTGCAGCGGCCGTAAAAACAGGCCGCTGCGGCGTGTCAGGAAAAAGCAGGTTGCGAGGACTGCGTCCTCGTACGCAGCTTCGCTGGCGCTCAGCAGCGGCTACAGAGGGCAGCAGCAGTTATAGCGAGCCTCAGGCGCGGGAGACCCGCGGCAGGGTGACGGTGAAGGTGGTGCCGTCGCTTTCGTTGGAGCTGACCTCGATGCTGCCTTGGTGCGCGGTCACCACTTCCTTGACGATGAACAAACCCAGGCCAAGGCTGGTGCTGGTGCTGCCCAGTTCCTCATCGGCACTGCGTACCAAAGGATCGAACAGGGTGCCCAGGGCTTCCTTGGGAATCGGCGTGCCGTAATTGTGCACGGTCAACAGCACCTGCTCCGCACCGCCGGTAATGGTCACGGTCACGGTACGGCGGTTGCTGCCGTGTTGCAGGGCGTTGCCGATCAGGTTCTGCAGCATCTGTTCGATACGTCCCCGGTCCCAGATGCCATGGCTGTCACCTTCGAAGCTCAGTAACGGCGTGCAATCGGGCTGTCCGGCGCAGGCTTCGTCCATGGCCGCCTTGGCGGCGCTGGCCAGGTCCATGGGCGCGGGATCGATGGGCAGGCCATTGCCCAGGCGACTGCGGACGAACTCCAGCAGGTCGCTGACCATGGCGCCCATGTGTCGGGTGCCGGTCTTGATGCGTGAGACAAAGGCCTGGGCGTCGCCATCCAGCGGTACTTTGCGCGCCAGCATCTCGGTGGACATGCTCACCGCCTGCAACGGTGCCCGCAGGTCGTGGCCGAGAATCGCCAGGAAGATGTCCCGTGAGCGGCTGACCTGCTCGGCATAGGCGCAGGTGGACTCGGCCAGGGCTTCGTCGATGGCCTCGTTGAAACGGATCATGTCCTGCAGGTGTTCCAGGTCCGGGGTTACCAGGCTGGCGACCCACAGGCGGATCACGCAGGCCCGCAGGTGGCGGAACTCGGACGTCATCTGCACCAGATCGAAACCCACGTGATGGCGCAGTTCGCCATGGCTGGCGGCGGCCGCATCCAGACTGGGGGATTTCTCCGGGCCTTCGCCCCTGGCCTTGGCCAGCTGTTCACCCGGGCTCTGGGTGATGCGCATGTCCCGGGCGGCCGCCAGCAGGATCGAGGTGGCGTGATCCCGGAGGTCGCTGCGGGTCAGAGTGTCCGCGGCCAGGGTCCTGGCAAATTGTTCCCATTCATCAACGATTCGATCAACGTGCTGCACGATGAAATCGGACAGGCGCATAGCCGGGCACCTTATTGGGCAGAGAGTGGAAAACCGACACGCATCTTAGCGCCTTATCCACGGCTTCAACATCGCGCCTGCCCAGTGGCCGGGCACGCCTCAGAACAGGAAGTAACGCTGGGCCATGGGCAGCACATCCGCCGGTTCGCACCACAGCAGCACACCATCGGCCTTGACCTGATAGGTCTGCGGGTCGACCTCGATGTTCGGCAGGTAGTCGTTGTGGATCAGGTCGCTCTTTTGCACGGTGCGACAGCCCTTGACCACGGCGATGCGCTTCTTCAGCCCCAATTGCTCCGGTACGCCGGCATCCAGTGCGGCCTGGCTGATAAAGGTCAGGCTGGTGGCGTGACGGCTGCCGCCAAAGCTTGCGAACATCGGCCGGTAGTGCACAGGTTGCGGGGTCGGGATCGAGGCATTGGCGTCGCCCATCAGGCTCGCGGCAATGGCCCCGCCCTTGAGGATCAGGGTCGGCTTGACCCCGAAAAAGGCCGGGCGCCAGAGCACCAGGTCGGCCCACTTGCCCACTTCGATGGAGCCCACCTCATGGCTGATGCCGTGGGTGATGGCCGGGTTGATGGTGTACTTGGCGATGTAGCGCTTGACCCGGAAGTTGCTGTTGCCCGAGCCGTCGCCCGGCAGCGGACCGCGCTGGCGGTGCATCTTGTCGGCGGTTTGCCAGGTGCGGGTCACCACCTCGCCGACCCGGCCCATGGCCTGGCTGTCGGAGCTGATCATCGAGAACGCCCCCAGGTCATGGAGGATGTCCTCGGCGGCGATGGTCTCGCGGCGGATGCGGCTCTCGGCAAAAGCCACGTCCTCGGCGATGCTCGGGTCCAGGTGGTGGCAGACCATGAGCATGTCCAGGTGCTCGTCGATGGTGTTGCGGGTGAAGGGCCGGGTCGGGTTGGTCGAGCTGGGCAGCACATTGGCGAAGCCACAGGCCTTGATGATGTCCGGAGCATGGCCGCCGCCGGCACCTTCGGTGTGGTAGGTGTGGATGGTCCGGCCCTTGAAGGCGCCGAGGGTGGTTTCGACGAAGCCGGACTCGTTCAGCGTGTCGGTGTGGATTGCCACCTGCACGTCGTACTCATCGGCCACGCTCAGGCAGTTGTCGATGCTGGCCGGAGTACTGCCCCAGTCCTCGTGCAGCTTGAGGCCGATGGCCCCCGCCTTGACCTGCTCGATCAAGGGCTCCGGCAGGCTGGCGTTGCCCTTGCCGGTAAAACCGATGTTCATCGGGAAGGCGTCCGCGGCCTGGAGCATGCGCGCCATGTGCCAAGGCCCGGAGGTGCAGGTGGTGGCGTTGGTTCCGGTGGCCGGCCCGGTGCCGCCACCGATCATGGTGGTGACCCCGCTCATCAGCGCCTCTTCGATCTGCTGCGGGCAGATGAAGTGGATATGGGTGTCGACGCCGCCGGCGGTGAGGATCATGCCTTCACCGGCGATGACCTCGGTGCTGGCGCCGATGGCGATGGTCACATCGGGCTGGATATCCGGATTGCCGGCCTTGCCGATGGCGGCGATGCGCCCGTCCTTCAAGCCGACGTCAGCCTTGACGATGCCCCAGTGATCGATGATCAGCGCGTTGGTGATCAGGGTGTCCACCACATCGCACGCCAGCAGCTGGCTCTGGCCCATGCCGTCGCGGATCACCTTGCCGCCGCCGAACTTCACTTCTTCGCCGTAGGTGGTGAAGTCCTGCTCCACTTCGATCCACAGCTCGGTATCGGCCAGCCGCACCTTGTCGCCCACGGTAGGGCCGAACATATCGGCGTAGGCCTCACGGGAAATCTTCATCGCAGCTCCTTACAGAAACAGGTCTTGTAGGAGCCGGCTTGCCGGCGAAGGGGCCCGAAAGACCGCATTCGCCAGCAAGCTGGCTCCTATGTGCGTGGGGGCGAGGGATCAGAGGTCGCCCATGATGCGTCCGGCAAAACCGAACACCCGGCGCTTGCCGGCCAGATCCACCAGTTCCACTTCCCGGGTCTGTCCCGGTTCGAAGCGCACCGCGGTGCCGGCGGCGATGTTCAGGCGCATGCCGCGGCTGGCGGCGCGGTCGAAGGTCAGGGCGTCGTTGGTTTCGAAAAAGTGATAGTGGGAGCCGACCTGGATCGGTCGGTCGCCACTGTTGGCCACGCTGAGGGTCAAGGTGCGGCGCCCGGCATTGAGTTCGATCTCGCCGGGCTGGATCTGGTATTGGCCAGGAATCATAGGGGTTGTCCCAGGGTCTTGAAGTAGATGGCGGTGGGGGTGTAGGTGCCGTCCGGGCTCTGGCAGTAGTTGGGCAGCTCGCCAACCCGGGTGTAGCCCAGTGAGCGGTAGAAGTCCTCGGCCGCCGACCCTGCCTCAGTGTCCAGGTACAGCAGCCCGCGCTTGTGCTGGCGGGCGGCCTGCTCCAGGGCGTTCATCAGTTGCTGGCCCAGGCCGCGGCGCCGGGCGCTGTGCAGCACCTGGAGCTTTTGCACCTCGGCGCGGTTGCGCCCATTGGCCTTCATGCACAGCGCCAGTTGCACGCTGGCCAGGACCTTCTCATCGTGAACCACCACCCACAGCATCAGGCTGCCGTCCTCGACGCCTGCCTGCACGCTGCCGAGGTAATCCCGGGCCTGGCTGTCGTCCAGATCGGCCATGAAGCCGATGGACGCGCCGTGGTGCACCGAATCCAGCAGCAGGTCGATCAATCCTTGACGGTAATGGGCAAAGCTTTCTCCATGGACTCGGCGCAGTTGGGCGGCGTTCATCGAGAGGTCACTCCTTGTGAGGGGCGGGCGGTTGTGCCCCAGGGTTGAGAATCAGCTGCATGAAGGTCAGGTCCAGCCAGCGGCCGAACTTGGTGCCCACCTGCTGCATCTGTCCGGTGCTGATGAAGCCCAGGCGCTGGTGCAGGCGGATCGAGGCGGCGTTGGCGCTTTCGATGGCGGCCACCATCACGTGCTTGTCACAGCCACGGGCGCGTTCCAGCAGCACCGCCATCAGCTGTGGACCCAGGCCGTTGCCGCGCTGGTCGCGGCGGACATAGACCGAATGTTCCACGGTGTGGCGAAAGCCGTCGAAGGGTCGCCAGTCGCCGAAGGAAGCGTAGCCGAGCACCTGCTCCTCGGCGTTGACGATCACCAGGATCGGGTAGCCCTGGGCCTGGCGTGCGCTGAACCAGGCTTGGCGGTTGCCCAGGTCCACCGGCGAGTCGTTCCAGATCGCCGTGGTATTGAGCACGGCGTCGTTGTAGATGTCGCGGATCGCCGGCAGGTCGGCGTGCAATGCGTCGCGGATGCGATAGGTCATGGCGCGGCCTCAGGCGATGGGTTGGTGGACGGTGACCAGCTTGGTGCCGTCGGGGAAGGTGGCCTCGACCTGGATCTCCGGGATCATCTCCGGGATGCCTTCCATCACCTGTTCACGGCTCAGCAGCGTGGTGCCGTAGTGCATCAGTTCAGCCACGGTCTGGCCATCCCGGGCGCCTTCGAGCAGCGCCGCGGAAATAAAGGCCATGGCTTCCGGGTAATTGAGCTTGAGGCCGCGAGCCAGTCGCCGCTCGGCCACCAGGCCGGCGGTGAAGATCAGCAGCTTGTCTTTTTCGCGTGGGGTCAGGTCCATCGTGATCAATCCGTTGTTGGGCAGTTGAAAAAAGAGTCGGCGTCAGGTGTTCCAGATCCTCGGCGGCACGGCCTCGCGGCCCAGCAACGCCGGGCGCAGCAGGCGCCACAGGTCGATCAGCCAGGCCCGGGCCTGCAGGGCTTCACTGGCCAGGCAGCGGGCCACCAGCAGGCCCGGCAGTTGGCTCAGATCGCCACGTACCGGGTGTTCCAGGGCACGGCAGCGCTCCAGCAGTTGGCTGTCGATTTCACCGGTCACCAGCAAGGTGGCGAACACTGGCTGGCCGTCCAGGCCGATGGGGGAATCCAGCAGGCCGTCGCCGCCTTTGATGCGCTGGCGCTCATGCCAGAGCGGTCGGCCGTCGCGCTGGATATCCAGGTGAGCCTGGAAGTGCCCTTGCTCGAAGCGCTCGCCACTGGCCGGGCGTCCCAGGGCCACGACATCCCAGTAGAACAGCCGGGCATCGCCTTGCAGTTCGATCAGGGTGGTCAGTTCGGCCTGGGCGGCGCTGAAGACAATGGTTTCCTGGGGCAGCCATTCCAGGGTCGCCCCCGGCGCCACTTGCAGCCTCAGGGTCTGGCTGGCAGGACCGGTGGCGCGGTACCACTTGGCGGCACCGGGGCTGGTCAGCTGTGCCCAGGCGCCGCGCTCGACCCGGGCACTGATGGCCAGCCGGTCGCCGCCGGCGATGCCGCCGGGTGGGTGGACGATGATGTGCTGGCAGACCTCGGGGCCTTCGGCATACAGGTGCTTCTGCACCCGCAGCGGGCCCAGGTGGCGACGCAGCACCGGGCGCGTGGTGGCGCCGAAACGGGCATAGGCCAGTTCCAGCTCGGCGTGCCAGCTGGGGGTGAACAGGGCGGTGGCGGCAGGTGAGTTCATGCTGGGTCGTTATCGTTAGGAAGCTACAGATTAGATCGTAACCAGGCCGCGTACACCTTCTGCCTGCATATTTTCCCCGCGGCCCTGCTGGACGATTTCGCCCCGGGACATCACCAGGTACTGGTCCGCCAGTTCGGCGGCAAAGTCGTAGAACTGTTCCACCAGCACAATGGCCATATCGCCCCGGGCGGCGAGTTGCTTGATCACCGCGCCGATCTCCTTGATCACCGAGGGCTGGATGCCTTCGGTGGGCTCATCGAGGATCAGCAGCCGGGGGCGGCTGGCCAGGGCGCGACCGATGGCCAGCTGTTGCTGCTGGCCGCCGGAGAGGTCGCCGCCACGGCGCTGCTTCATCTGCAACAGCACCGGGAACAGTTCGTAGATGAAGGCCGGCACTTCCCTGGCCTGGGAGCCGGGGAAGCGGGACAGGCCCATCAGCAGGTTTTCCTCCACGCTCAGGCGGCCGAAGATTTCCCGGCCCTGGGGCACGTAGGCGATCCCGGCGTTGACCCGCTGGTGGGGCTTGTAGCCGGTGATGGTCCGGCCCTCCCAGTTGACCGCGCCTTCCTTGACCGGCAGCAGGCCCATCAGGCATTTGAGCAGGGTGGTCTTGCCCACGCCGTTGCGTCCCAGCAGGCAGGTGACTTCGCCGATCCGGGCTTCGAAACTCAGGCCGCGCAGGATGTGGCTACCGCCGTAGTATTGGTGCAGCTGGTCGACTTGCAGCATGTTCGGATTCCTTCAAAAACCTGTAGCCGCTGCCGCAGGCTGCGACAAGGTCCACAGGACCTTCATGGGCCTTGCAGAGCACGTCCTCTTCAAGGCCGATCGCAGCCTGCGGCAGCGGCTACAAAGGTGGTTGGTTGGGTCAGCGGCCGAGGTACACCTCGATCACCCGCTCGTTTTCCTGCACCTGCTCCAGCGACCCTTCGGCCAGCACGCTGCCCTGGTGCAGCACGGTGACGTGGTCGGCAATCGAGCCGACAAAGCCCATGTCGTGCTCCACCACCATCAGCGAATGCTTGCCCGCCAGGGTCTTGAACAACTCGGCGGTGAACTCGGTCTCGGCGTCGGTCATGCCCGCCACCGGCTCGTCCAGCAACAGCAGTTGCGGGTCTTGCATCAGCAGCATGCCGATCTCCAGGAACTGCTTCTGACCGTGGGACAGCAAGCCGGCCTGGCGCTGGGCCGAAGGGCTCAGGCGAATGGTCTCCAGCACCTGGGCGATGCGGTCTTTCTGTTCGCCGCTCAGGCGCGCCCCGAGGCTGGCCCACACCGACTTGTCGGTCTTCTGCGCCAGCTCCAGGTTCTCGAACACGCTCAGGGCCTCGAACACCGTGGGCTTCTGGAACTTGCGGCCGATCCCGGCCTGGGCGATCTGCACTTCGCTCATCCGGGTCAGGTCCAGGGTTTCGCCGAACCAGGCCTTGCCCTGGGTGGGGCGGGTCTTGCCGGTGATCACGTCCATCAGGGTGGTCTTGCCGGCGCCGTTGGGGCCGATGATGCAGCGCAACTCGCCGACGCCGATGTACAGGTTGAGGTCGTTGAGGGCCTTGAAACCGTCGAAGCTGACGCTGATGTCTTCCAGGGTCAGGAGGGTGCCGTGGCGGGTGTTGAGGCCCTTGCCGGCGGCGTGTCCGAGGCCGATGGCGTCGCGGCTGGCGCCGGCGTCCTTGTTGGCGTCGAGAATGGGTTCGAGCATGAAGTCCGCGGTGGCTGTGACTCTCATTGTTCACCTCGTTTCTTCAGCAGGCCGATCACGCCCTTGGGCAGGTACAGGGTCACCACGATGAACAGCGCGCCTAGGAAGAACAGCCAGTATTCGGGGAAGGCCACGGTGAACCAGCTCTTCATGCCGTTCACCAGCCCGGCGCCCAGCAGCGGTCCGATCAGCGTGCCGCGTCCGCCCAGGGCCACCCACACGGCAGCCTCGATGGAGTTGGTGGGGGACATCTCGCTGGGGTTGATGATGCCCACCTGGGGCACATACAGGGCCCCGGCCAAGCCACAGAGCACCGCGCTCAAGACCCAGACGAACAGCTTGAAGCCACGCGGGTCGTAGCCGCAGAACATCAGGCGGTTCTCGGCATCGCGCAGGGCGGTCAGCACCCGGCCGAACTTGCTCCGGGCCAGGCGCCAGCCCAGGTACAGGCTGGCCACCAGCAGCAGCACCGTGGCCAGGAACAGCACCGCGCGAGTGCCGGGTTCGGTGATGCCAAAACCCAGGATGCTGCGGAAATTGGTGAAGCCGTTGTTGCCGCCAAAACCGGTCTCGTTACGGAAGAACAGCAGCATCCCGGCAAACGTCAGGGCCTGGGTCATGATCGAGAAGTACACGCCCTTGATCCGCGAGCGGAAGGCGAAGAAACCGAACACCAGGGCCAAGAGACCCGGCGCCAGCACCACCAGGCACAGGGCCCAGAGGAAGTGGCTGGTGCCGGTCCAGTACCAGGGCAGTTCGCTCCACGAAAGGAAGGTCATGAACGCTGGCAAGCCGTCGCCTGCTGCCTGGCGCATCAGATACATGCCCATGGCGTAGCCGCCCAGGGCGAAGAACAGGCCGTGGCCCAGGGACAGCAGCCCGGCGTAGCCCCAGACCAGGTCCAGGGCCAGGGCGACAATGGCGTAGCAGAGGATCTTGCCCACCAGGGTCAGGGTGTAGGCCGAGACCTGCAGCGGGTTGTCCGCCGGCAGCAGTGACAACAGCGGCAAGGCCAGCAGCACCAGGAGCAGCAGCGCGCCGACGGCGATCGTGACCTTGGGCCCGGCTTTCTGGCTGGCGGTAATGAGCAGTGGTTGATTCATCAGTCGATCACCCGTCCTTTGAGTGCGAAGAGTCCTTGCGGGCGTTTCTGGATGAACAGAATGATCAGCGCCAGGATGAGGATCTTGCCCAGTACGGCGCCGATCTGCGGTTCGAGGATCTTGTTCGCCACCCCCAGGCCAAAGGCCGCCAGCACGCTGCCGGCCAGTTGCCCGACGCCGCCGAGCACCACCACCAGGAACGAGTCGATGATGTAGCTCTGGCCCAGGTCCGGGCCAACGTTGCCGACCTGGCTCAGGGCCACGCCACCAAGGCCGGCGATGCCCGAGCCGAGACCGAAGGCGAGCATGTCCACGCGGCCGGTGGGCACGCCGCAGCACGCGGCCATGTTGCGGTTCTGGGTCACTGCTCGCACGTTCAGGCCCAGGCGGGTCCTGTTCAGCAGCAGCCAGGTGAGCACGACAACGAACAGCGCGAAGGCGATGATCACGATGCGGTTGTAGGGCAGTACCAGATTGGGCAATACCTGGATGCCGCCGGAGAGCCAGGCCGGGTTCGCCACCTCGACGTTCTGCGCGCCGAACAGCAGGCGCACCAGTTGGATCAGCATCAGGCTGATGCCCCAGGTGGCCAGCAGGGTTTCCAGGGGCCGGCCATACAGATGACGGATCACCGTGCGTTCCAGGGCCATGCCGATCCCGGCAGTGACGAAGAACGCCACCGGCAGTGCCAGCAGCGGGTAGTACTCGATGGCTTGTGGGGCGTAGCGCTGGAACAGCAGCTGCACCACGTAGGTGGCGTAGGCGCCGAGCATCAGCATCTCGCCGTGGGCCATGTTGATCACCCCCAGCAGGCCGAAGGTGATGGCCAGGCCCAGGGCCGCCAGCAGCAGGATCGAACCCAGGGACAAGCCGCTGAAGGCCTGGCCGAGGACTTCACCCACCAGCAGCTTGCGCTTGACCTGGGCCAGGCTGGTTTCGGCGGCGGTGCGCACATTGGCATCGGCCTCGACCCCGGGTTGCAGCAGGCCTTCGAGGCGGGTGCGGGCCAGTGGGTCGCCGGTTTCCCCCAAAAGGCGCACGGCGGCCAGACGCACCGCCGGGTCGCTGTCCACCAGTTGCAGGTTGGCCAGGGCCAGGCTCAGGGCGGCGTGCACGCCGGGGTCTTGCTCGGCGGCGAGCTGGGCATCGAGGAGTTTCAATTGCGCCGGCTTGGCGCTTTTCTGCAATTGGCGGGCGGCGGCCAGCCGGCTCTGGGCGTCGGCGGCGAGTAGTTGGTGGCTGGCCAGGGCGCTGTCGATCAGGCCCCGCAAGCGGTTGTTCAGGCGCAGGGGCTTGGTTTCGCCGGCCATGCTCAGTTGGCCTTGTTGCAGGGCCATGAGCAGTTCCAGGCGCGCCGGGTCGGGCTGCGCGGCCCAGCTTTCCAGGAGCCGGGCCTGTTCGCTGGAGTTGCCGGCGACGAAGTCTTCGGCGTCGCCGGCCTGGGCGGCCATGGGCAGCAGCAACAGGCAGGCGAGGATCAAACGGTAGAGGGCAGTGGGCATATCAGTGGCCTTGCGCGTAGCGTGGTTCTGTAGCCGCTGCCGCAGGCTGCGATAAGGTCCGCAGGACCTTCAACGGCCTCAAGAGCACGTGCTCTTCGAGGCCGATCGCAGCCAGCGGCAGCGGGTACAGGGGGTGTGCCGGGCCTGAAGGCTTGGCGTCCATCCGGCGATCAGTTGCTCTTGACCGCGTAGTCCGGCTTTTTGTCGTTGCCCGGGATGTACGGGCTCCAGGGCTGGGCGCGGATCGGGCCTTCGGTCTGCCACACCACGTTGAACTGACCGTCCGGCTGGATCTCGCCGATCATCACCGGCTTGTGCAGGTGGTGGTTGGTCTTGTCCATGGTCAGGGTGTAGCCCGAGGGCGCGGCGAAGGTCTGCCCGGCCAGGGCTTCGCGGACCTTGTCGACATCGGTGGACTTGGCTTTCTCCACCGCCTGGGCCCACATGTGAATGCCGACGTAAGTGGCTTCCATCGGGTCGTTGGTCACCGCCTTGTCTGCCCCCGGCAGGTTCTTGGCCTTGGCGTAGGCCTTCCAGGCGGCGACGAACTTCTGGTTCACCGGGTTATCCACCGATTCGAAGTAGTTCCACGCCGCGAGGTTGCCCACCAGCGGCTTGGTGTCGATGCCGCGCAGTTCTTCTTCGCCCACCGAGAACGCCACCACCGGCACGTCGGTGGCCTTCAGGCCCTGGTTGGCCAGTTCCTTGTAGAAGGGCACGTTGGAATCGCCGTTGACCGTGGAGATCACCGCGGTCTTGCCGCCGGCGGAGAACTTCTTGATGTTGGCGACGATGGTTTGATAGTCGCTGTGGCCGAAGGGGGTATAGACCTCTTCGATGTCCTTGTCGGCCACGCCCTTGGCGTGCAGGAACGAACGCAGAATCTTGTTGGTGGTGCGCGGGTAGACGTAGTCGGTGCCCAGCAGGAAGAAGCGCTTGGCGCTGCCGCCGTCTTCGCTCATCAGGTACTCCACCGCCGGGATCGCCTGCTGGTTCGGCGCGGCGCCGGTGTAGAAGACGTTGGGCGACATTTCTTCGCCTTCGTACTGCACCGGGTAGAACAGCAGGCCGTTGAGTTCTTCGAACACTGGCAGCACCGATTTGCGCGACACCGAAGTCCAGCAGCCGAACACCACCGCCACCTTGTCCTGGGTCAGCAACTGCCGGCCCTTTTCGGCGAACAGCGGCCAGTTGGACGCCGGGTCCACCACCACCGGTTCCAGCAGCTTGCCGTTGACCCCGCCCTTGGCGTTGATCTCGTCAATGGTCATCAGCGCCATGTCTTTGAGCGAGGTTTCAGAGATCGCCATGGTCCCCGACAGGGAGTGCAGGATACCGACCTTGATGGTCTCGGCGGCCTGGACGGTCCAGGTCATGCCCATCGCGGCAATGCTTGCCGAGAGAGTGAAAGCCTTGAGCAAACTACGACGCTTCATTGTGCGATCTCCATGAACTCTTGATTTTTTCAGGTGGTAGATGCGACTTCTCAGGCGCAGCGAAAACGCAGTAGTTTTCACTCCGCCTGTGCTGAAGGGCTGTTTTGCAAGGGATGTGCCGAGTCGCCGCAGGGCATGAAAACGTCGGTCTTAGCGGCAGTGAGCGGCTAGGTGATGCCCCAAGAGGAGGCTTTGCGCAGAGGATGGTGCGCAGGGATGCGTCATTGTGGTGCTGCCGCAGAGCGGCAGCCTGGGTCAGCCAGGGGCTTCAGTTAACCCCAGGGAAGGAGTCGACGTATTTGATGGTGAAATCGGGAAAGGAGTCGACGATCTGGATCTTGTAATCGGGAAAGCTGTTGACGATCTTCCACTTGCCCGGCGCGTCGGCAAAGGAGTTGACCTGCTTGACCTTCAGATCGGGAAAGGAGTTCACCACCTTGACCTTGTAGTCGGGGAAGCTGTTGACGATCTGGATGTTGCCGTAGATTTTCGAGACATCGACCGAGGTGCCGGCCTGGGCGCCAAGGGAGGTGCCGAGCAGCAAGGCCAAGAATGCGGTTCTGAACATGAGACTCATCCTGAGAGATCCAAGCGCGCGATCTTAAAGCAAGGACGACGATTGTAGGAGCGGGCGTGCCAGCGAAGAGGCCCTCGAACCTGGCACAAGCCTAACGGGCGCCTTGGCCGGCAAGCCGGCTCCTACAGCGGCGGGTGGATCAGCGGCGGCGCATCAGGCCGATGAAGAACAGCCCGCCAATGGCCGCGGTGGCCACGCCGATGGGCAGGTCCTCAGGGGCGATCAGGGTACGCGCGGCGACGTCGACCCAGACCAGGAACAGGCTGCCCAGCAGCACGCACGCTGGCAGCAAGCGGCGATGTTCGGCGCCCACCAGGCGCCGGGCGATGTGCGGCACCATCAGCCCGACAAAGCCGATGGAGCCGCTGATGGACACCAGCACCCCGGTCATCAGCGAGGCGATCAGGAACACCTTCAGACGGACGTTGCGTGCGTTCAGGCCCAGGGTCACGGCGGTCTGTTCCCCGGCCATCAAGGCATTCAGCGGCCGTGCCATGCCCAGCAGCAACCCCAGCCCCAGCAGCACGCTGGCGGCAGGAATCGCCAGCAGTTCCCAACGCGCCAGGCCCAGGCCGCCGAGCATCCAGAACATCACCGCCGAGCTGGCCCGGTGATCACCCATGAACAGCAGCAGGTTGGCCACCGCCATCATCACGAAGGACACCGCCACCCCGCACAGCAGCAGGCGGTCGCTGTCCAGGCGCCCGTTGCGCGCGGCGATGCCCAGCACCAGGAGCATGCTCGCCAGGGCGCCGATAAAGGCCGCCAGGGGCAGGGTCAAGAGGCCGATGACCTGCCCCAGGTGCAGCACCACGATCACCGCGCCGAGGGTGGCGCCGGAGGTCACCCCCAGCAGGTGCGGGTCGGCCAGGGGATTGCGGGTCACGGCCTGCAGCACCGCGCCGATCAGCGCCAGCCCGGCGCCGACCAAAGCACCGAGGAGCATGCGCGGGACGCGGATCAGCCAGACGATATGCTCCTGGCCCGGGCTCCAGTCCACCGTACCCAGGCCCAGGGCCTTGTGCAGGAGAATCCGCCAGACCACCTCCGCCGGCACCCGCGCCGGGCCAAACCCCAGGGACAGCACGCAGGACACCAGCAGCAGGGCGCCGAGGGTCAGTAACAGACAGGCATAACGACCCTTGATCATTCGCCGTGGAAACCCTTGGCCAGGGTTTCCACCGCCAGCACGTTGTCGATGCCCGGGGTGGCTTGCACATAAGGAATGACGATGAAGCGCTGGTTCTTGATCGCGTCGACTCCTTGCAGGGCCTGGTTGTTCAGCAGGAACTGCTGCTTCTGCTCGGCCGTGACTTCGCTGTAATCGACGATGACGATCACTTGCGGGTTGCGCTCGACCACCGTCTCCCAGTTGATCCGGGTCCAACTGGCCTCGACGTCATCGAGAATGTTGCGCCCGCCAGCGGCATCGATCAGGGCCTGGGGCATGCCCAGGCGGCCCGAGGTCATGGCCCGGTCTTCGCCGCTGTCGTAGAGGAACACCCGGGGCGGGTCCTTGGGCAGGTCCTTCTGTACCTCGGCGACCTGCTCCTGCATCTGCGCGATCAGCGCGTTGGCCCGGTCCTGCACGTCGAAGATCCGCCCCAGGTTGCGCAGGTCGTTGTAGGTGTCATCGAGGCTGGCCGCCGGGCGCTTCATCACGAAGGCACAGGACTCGGTCAGCTCATAGACGTTGATCCCCAGCGGCGCCAGGGTCTGCGGCGTGAGGTCGCCGCCGACGCGCATGCCGTAGTCCCAGCCAGCGAACAGGAAGTCGACGTTGGCGTTGAGCAGGGTTTCCACCGACGGGTACTTGGCCGCCAGCTCCGGCAGACCGTCGAGCAAGGTGCTCATTTGCGGGGTCACGGCCTTCCAGCCACTGACGCCGCTGTAGCCCACCATCCGCGACTTGAGCCCCAGGGCGAGCATCATCTGGGTCATGTTGATGTCATGGCTGAGGGCGTGTTGCGGCGCTTGCTTGAAGGTCACTTCACGGTTGCAGCTGTTGATGGTCAGCGGGTAGTGGGTCGCTTCGGCGAAGGCTTGGGCGGTGCCCAGGAACAGGGTCAGGGCGAGGCCGGAGCGGAGCAGGGAGCGCAAGGTCATGGTTGAGTGATCCAGGTGATTCGTGGGTAGCCGGACAGGGGGTGGGCGTCGATCAGCGCCTCGACGCCGAAGACGTTGCGCAGCAGATCGACCGTGAGCACTTCGGTGGGAGTGCCGCTGGCGACGATGCGTCCGTGATCGAGGACATACAGCCGGTCGCAGAAGGCCGCGGCCAGGTTCAGGTCATGGATGCTCGCCAGGGTGCCGATGCCCAGGCGCTTGACCCGTTGCAACAGCTCCAGCTGGTAGCGCGGGTCGAGGTGGTTGGTCGGTTCATCGAGGATCAGCAGTTGCGGGCGTTGGGCCAGGGCCCGGGCCAGGATCACCCGTTGTTTCTCGCCCCCGGACAAGGTGGCGAAAGCATGGTCCTCGAAGCCCAGCAGGCCCACCGACTCCAGGGCCTCGCGGGCGATGCGCCGGTCTTGTTCGGTGTCGCCGTCGAACAGGCCTTTGTGCGGCGTGCGGCCCATGGCGACCACTTCCTCCACCGTCAGGCCGAAGGCGTCGGGGAACTCCTGGAGCACCACGGCGATGCGTTGCGCGCACCAGCGTGGCGATTGCTTCCACACATTCTGATGCTCAAGCTGCACCTCGCCCTGCTGCGGCTTGCTGAAGCGATAGGCGCAGCGCAGCAGGCTGGTCTTGCCGCTGCCGTTGGGCCCGATCAGGCCGACGAACTCGCCGGCCGCCACGTGCAGGCTGGCCTCACGCAGTTGGAACTGGTGATGGCAGTGGCCCTGGCCCAGGGGTGTCCAGGCCAGGTTGGTGAGGTTCAGCGAGGTCATGCGGTGTCCGTGTGATCCCCGTGCCGTAGCGCCAGGTGGGGTTAAAAGGTGTAGTCAGCGGTGACGAAGAACGAGCGTGGCTCGCCGAGTATCCATTGCTGGCCGTCATTGTATTGGCTTTGTGCGTACTGGCGGTCAAACAGGTTGTTCAATTGCAGGCCCAGGGTGGTATTGGGCAGGGCTTTCCACGACAGGTTGGCATCGACCACGGTGTAGCTGGGCAACTCATTGCGGTTGGCCATATCGGCGTAGCGCGCATCCACGTAGCGCACTCCGGCGCCGGCCCGCAGGTCATCGTTGAGGGCTTTGCTCAGCCACAGGTTGGCGGTGCGCCGGGGCACGTCCACCGGGCGCTTGCCGTCGCGTGAGACTTGCACGCCGTTGACGTCCTGCTTGAAGTCGTCGTACTGGGCGCGAACGAGGGCGGCGTTGGCTTGCAGTTGCCAGGCGTGGGGCAGTTGCAGGTCCAGGCTGGCCTCCAGGCCGTTGGAGGATTGCTGGCCCACCTGCTGTTTCTGGCCCGGGTCGCCGGGAACATCGGTCAGCAGCTTCTTCTTGACGATGTGGTAGGCGGCCAGGGTCCATTCGCCACGCTGGTCCCAGAACGCCTGCTTGAGGCCGATCTCGCTCTGCCTGGCGCTGGACAGGTCGAATTGCTGCTGGCTCTGGCTCAGGGAAATCAGGCCGCCGACGCCGTCGGTGCTGGTGGAGTACTGACCGTACACGGACGTATCCGGAGTGACGGCAAACACCAGCCCGGCCTTCCAGTTGTTGCCGGTCAGGGTCTTGTCGCTGCGGCTGTCGTCCTTCAAGTCATCCCGATCAATGTGCGCATAGTCGCGGCGCACACCGGTCACCAGGGACCAGCGCTCGCTGAGCTGCAGGCGATTTTCGGCGAACACCGACATCTGTTTGGTGGTGGTCTTGAATTGATCGCGGTAGGGGCTGTTGCTGGTGAAGTCGCCCGGGGCCGGGTGATACAGGTCCAGCGGTTGACCGTTGGTAAAGCTGTCGGTGAAGGGCGAATTGCTTTTCAGGTGAAAGCGAATGCGGTTGTAGTCGACGCCGGTCAGGGTCTGGCTGTCGAGGCCCAGCAGCGAGTGCTTGAAGGTGAAGGTCTGGCGGTCGCCGACCTGTTCCTGCTGGTGGCCGATAGCGTAGTAACCGCTGCGGCTCAGTTGGCCGGTGGTCGGGTTGAAGTTGTAGTTCTCGGCGTTCTGCCAACGACGCTGGGCCTTGAGGTAATACAGCTCGTTGCTGGCACTGACCTGGTCGGAAATCTGCCATTCGCTGGTCAGGCGGGTCCACTGGTCGTTGTAGTGCTGCTGGTCATTGCGCACGTTGTAGTGCTTGTCCCGCAGGCTCTTGTGGAAGCGCCCGTTGATCAGCGGCGTGCCGAAGTTGTTCATCGGGTTCTGGTCGCCGTAGTCGTGGGCCAGGGTAAAGGTCAGGTCGTCGCGAGCCTGCCAGCGCAGGGCGGCACTGACGAAATCGCCGGAGGAGTCGCCACGGTCGATCCAGCCGTTGCTGCGCTCGCGGTTGAGGTTGAGCCGGTAGCTCAAGGTGTCGCTCAGGGAGCCACCGCTGTCCAGGGCCTGCTGCTGGCGATCGAAGGAGCCGTAGCCCAGGCGCAGGTGGTTTTCGATTGCGCCGCTGAAGGACTTTTTCGGGAGGGTGTTGATCACCGCGCCGGTGGCGCCTTCGCCATACAGCACCGAGGCCGGGCCGCGCAGCACGTCGACCCGCTCCACCGCCCAGCTGTCCACTGGGAAGGTCACGGTGCCCATGCCGGTGTAGATGCGGTTGCCGTCATACAGCTGCATCACCGAACTCTGCCCGGTGAAACCCCGTGCCGACAACGAAGTGCCACCGTCGCCTGGGGTGCCGGTGCGGCTGATGCCGGCGCTGCGGGAGACCGCGTCCTGAATGCTGCGGTCACCCCGGGCGCGAATCCGTTCGCCGCTCAGGCTGTCAGTGCTGGCCGGGGTTTCCAGGGCGCTGAGGCCCAAGCGCGAGCCGGCGCTGGTCGGGGTCTTCAGGCTGACGCTGTCGTCGGCCGCGCTGGCCGGAGCCGAAATGGTGCCGGTGGGCAGGGTCAGGGAGGCGGCGGAATCATCCGCCTGAGCCAGGGAAGGCAAGGCCATCAGGCAAAGGCTGGGCAGCAAGTACTTGTTCATCGGGACGGTGAATCACTTCTTCGAGGGGGTTGCCCGCAGTGGGGGACTGCGGGCAGGGATCTTACACTTTAGTGTTATAAGGTAACATTATAACTGTGCATGGCTAAGGCGCCGAGATTCTACAGAGCCCTCTGGAACGCGCATCTCGGCTGATTCATGTTGAAGATGAAGCAGATTCAGGCCCGCGGTTGAAGCGTGAAAGCAGCAGGCGATCGAGCAGCCACACCCCAATCAGCGAGGCTCCAACCAAAGGAAATGCCAAGGCCAGCAGCGCCATGATCAGCATCGCGGTTTTCCATTTCGGCAGGTCGTGGCGCAGCGGGGGCACGCCGAGTCGGCCCTGGGGACGACGCTGCCACCACATGACCATGCCGCTCACGGCGCTGAGCAGGATCATCAGGCACACCACCAGCACCAGGATCTGGTTGACGCGGCCGAACATCTTGCCTTCGTGCAGCATCACCCCAAGCTCCGTGGCCCGGGCCACGGAGCTGTACTGCTGCCAGCGCACGTCGGCCAGGACCTTGCCGCTGTATTGGTCGACATGCAGGGTGGCATCGTTGCGCGGATCGTCGGCGAACACGGCGATGGTGAACACGCCGGTGGCGGTCTTCGGCAAGGTGATGCTGTAGCCCGGTTCGACCTGGCGCTGGCGGGCGATGTCCTGCACCGCTTGCAGGCTGATGGACGGGGCTGCCGGCGCCGTGTCCGCGGCGTTGTGGGCCATGTGCTCGGCGTGGTCGCCGGACATCGGCATCGGGGTGTTTTCCACCGCCCATGGCACGGTCTGGCGCGTGGCGCTGTTGAGCTCCCGGGCCTGCTGGTCGGAGGTCGGCACGTCGTTCCACATGGCCGCCGGGAAGCGGTTCCACAGGTCGGCGTACTGCTTGCCCCAGAAGCCGGTCCAGGTCATGCCGCTGAGCAGCATCAGCAGCAGGAATGCCGCGCCCCAGAAGCCCAGCACACTGTGCAGGTCGCGCCAGAACGGCCTGCCGCGGACGCTGAAACGCGGCCACAGCACGCCCGCCGACGACTTGCCCCGTGGCCACCACAGGTACAGGCCGGACACCACCAGGACGATGCCCCAGCCAGCGGCCAGTTCCACCAGTCGGTCACCGACGGTGCCGATCATCAGCTCACCGTGAATGGCCCGGGCCACGGCCTGCAGGTTGGCCTTGGCATCCTGCTCGCCGAGCACATCGCCGTGGTAGGGGTCGATGAAGACATTCAGCTCCTGACCCTTGTCCTGCACCACGAACTGCGCGCTGCGCTCGGCATCAATCGGTGGCAGGTACTGCTTGATATGGCCCTGGGGGTAGGCCGATTGCACCCTTTGCAGCAAGTCGTCGGCACTCAGCAGGTGATGAGCGGCGGGCACCTTGAGCAGGCTGGGGTACATCAACGGGTCCAGTTGTGGCTTGAACAGGTAGATGATGCCGGTCAGGGCCAGCATCACCATGAAAGGGGCCACGAACAGCCCGGCGTAGAAATGCCAGCGCCAGGCCAGGTTGTAGAAAGACACTTTGGGTCGGTTCATCGGGGCACGCTCCGCAGGGCAGTGAATCTTTTCTTATAGGGGCTGTTCGCTGGCACCCCAGCTCCTGCGGTGAGGAGCCGGCGTGCCGGCGAAGGCGGATCAGAAGCTCAGGTCGACCTTGGTCCAGAGGGTGCGCCCCGGCTCCTTGATTGCCTGGGGATCACTGGCCGGGTAGCCGAAGCCGGCGTTGCCCGCCAGGTTCAGGTGTTCGGCGTAGGCCTTGCCGAACAGGTTGTCGACCCCGGTGCTGAGCTTGAGGTTCTTGGTGACCCGGTAGGCGCCGTTGAGGGAGAACACGCCGAAGCCACCGCTCTTGCCGAAGTCCTTGCCGACCACGTTGCCCTTGTTCAGGTCGACGCGGTTTTGCGCCGCCACCACCCGCCACAAGGCCCCGGCACTCCAGTCGTCCTCGCTGTAGGTCAGGCCGAAGCGCGCATCCAGCGGCGGCATCTGCGGCAGGGCCTTGCCGTCGCTACTGTTCTTGCCCCAGGCGTAGGCCAGGGTCGCATCGGCTTTCCAGTTGGAGGTCAGCTTGTAGGCCGCACCCAGTTCGCCGCCCATGATCCGTGCGTCGATGCTCTCGGCCCGAGAGGTGCTCATGCCCATCATTTTCGTGTTGTAGTCGAAGAGGATGTAGTCGCGCACCTGGCCGATATAGCCCGAAGCCCAGGCCTCCAGGTCCTCGCTCTGGTATTGCAGGCCGAAGTCCAATTGGGTGGTCTTTTCCGGCTTGATCGAATCGAAGGCGTTCACCGAGCCCGCCGGACCCATTTTCGGCGAGAACAGCTCCCAGTAGTCGGGGAAGCGCTGAGTGTGGCCAAGGCCGACGTACAGCGTGGTCGGGCTGTCGGCCAGGTCATGCTCGTAACGCACGAAGCCGCTGGGCAGGGTATCGGCCCGGGTATCGCCGGCAGTGGGGTTGGGCCGGCTCATCATTCCCGAGCCGGTGCTCTGCCGGTAGTCCTTGGCCGAAGCACGGTCGAGGCGGGCCCCGGTGATCAGGCGGTCGCGCTCGGCGGCGTACCAGGTCAGTTCGCCGAAGGCGCCATAGTTGTGGAAGTCGGCGTCCTTGGTACGGGGCAGTTGCTTGTAGGTATCCACGCCGTTGCTGGCCCGAGTGCGGTGTTCGTTGGTCTGGGCATCCAGGCCGCCGATCAACTGCAGGTCGGCCCAGCGCCAGGTGGCCTTGATCCGCGCACCGAGGGTGCGACGGTCGACATTGGAGGCCATGGGGCCGGCCATCATGCCGGTGCCGGACGGGGTACGCAGGCTGTAGTTGTCCATCACGTGGTCGGCGTAGTTGTAGTAGACCTGGGCCTCGACCTTGTCCAGCACCTCGCCGATGTTGGATTTTTCGAAACGCAGGCCCAGGCTTTCGCGCTTGAACTGCGAGCCGTCCATGCCGCGGCCGGCGTAGCGGGCTTCGCCGTCGCCCTTGCCGGCGGTGAGCTCCAGCAGGGTGTCGGCGTCCGGGGTCCAGCCCAGGGCCACGTCACCGTTCCACTTGTCGTAGCGCGAGGCCACGGTGTCGTTGTTGCCGTCCTTGTAGTCGTCGGCGTGGGCGGTGTTGCCGATCACCCGCACATACCCCAGGGGGCCGCCGGCAGCAGCATCCAGGGTCTTGTCGAAGCGGCCGTTGGAGCCCGCCAGCAGGCTGGCGTTGACCCGCGTGCCGAGCTCGCCGAAGTGTTCCGGCTCACGCTCGAACAGCACGGTGCCGGCCGAGGCGCCGGGGCCCCAGAGCACAGTTTGCGGGCCCTTGATCACGGTCAGGCGATCATAGGTTTCCGGAGAGATGTAGGAGGTCGGTGCATCCATGCGGCCGGGGCAGGCGCCGAGCATCATGCCGCCGTTGGTGAGGATGTTCAGGCGCGAGCCGAACATGCCCCGCAGTACCGGGTCGCCGTTGGTGCCGCCATTGCGTACCAGGGCGAAGCCGGGAATGGTCTTCAGGTAGTCGCCGCCGTCACTGGCCGGGACCGGTTGGCGCGGGTCCTTGGGATTGGTGACCACGGTCAGCGGCGAGCTGGGGGCGATGGCGGTGATCACCGTCGGGCTCAATTGCATGCCGTGTCGGGAGTGATCCGTCGGGGCCTCGTCGGCAAGGGCCAGGGGGGTCAGCAGCACGCCGCAAAGCACCGCCAGGGCATGGTTGAAACGCAGGCGCGACGGGTTCAGGGCAAAGGGCTTGGATGGCTGGGCAGCGCCCAGGCGAGTGTCAGCAGAAAACATAGATGTTCCATCGATCGGTCTTGAATGACACGGCCGTAACTACGCGGCTGTCGCAATGACAGTCGGCCGTGTGAGATGAGCAGGGGACTCAGACGAGGATCGGCGGGGCGCGGGTCAGGGCGCCGGGGAACACGGTCTGCCGGGCGTGGCCCAGGCGCGTGGCGGGGATCAGGAAATACTGTGTGGGCGGCGCGGACAGGGCGGCGAACGACAGCCCCGAAGGCAGTGCCGGGCAATTGAACAGCAGGCTGCAATAGCCGCATTTTTCCCAGAGTACGTGTTGTTCGCCCTGGGACTTGCCCTGTTGGGCGTGATGCGGGCTTTCACCGTGACAGCCGGGCGCGCCGTCGCCCATGTCCATGGAGACGGACATGTTCATCGGCATCGCGTGATCCATCGGCATCGACTGAGAAATCAGCGGGCCGATAAAGATCATCAGCATGGCGAACAGGCTGATCCAGCTGCCGCGGCGCACTCCCGGGGAGTTGCGACGCGGCGCGGACCGCCTGCGGCCAGGCGCGTGCGGGGTGTTCACGGTAACGAGCCGGTCAGCTTAGTGAGCGTGCTTGGACTCGTGCATGGCGGCCGGTGGCTGCTTCTGTACGGCCACTTCGACGGTGACGTCGCCGGCTTTTTCAAAGTGCAGGGTCAGCGGGAAGCGCTTGCCGTCGCTGAGCAGGCTGCGGTCTTTGAGCTCCATCAGCATCACGTGGTAGCCCATGGGGGCGAAGGTCACCTCACCGCCGGCGGGCACCGCAACCTTGGCCACTTGCTGCATCTTCATCATGTCGCCTTGCATGACGTGTTCATGCAGTTCGGCCCGGCCAGAGATCGGCGAGTCGACACTGAGCAGGGTGTCGGCGTTCTTGCCTGGGTTGTGCACCACGAAGTAAGCCGCGACGGTCGGCGCGTTCGGCGGCAGCTCCTGCGACCAGGGATGGGCGATCTGCAACTCACCGGCCTTGTAGTCGTGAGCGGCGGCGAAACAGGCGGGCAGCAGCAGTGCGGCAATAAGCAGGGATTGCTTGATCAGGGACGGTTTGGACATGACGGTTCTCCAGAACGATTCAAAAACGCAGATCACTTGCGAAAGGGAATCATGCCAGAGGCGGGGCACCGGGGTTCAGGCTGGGCCATTGCTGGCGCAGGGTGAGCATTGCGATCTTCGGTTGCGGCGCGCCCGGCTGGACGGCGAAACGAATGAAATTCAGCTGGGGTACATGACCGGGCAGGGCCACCAGCGGCGCCGAGCCTGAGCAGCACCAGCAGTGCTGCATGTTCGAGTGCTCGTCGTTCTGCGGGGCTTTCTGCTCAAGCTTGCCCAGGGAAATGGCCACCATTTTGGTGCCGCTGGAAGAGCAGAAGCTGCCCCACAGCAGTTGTTCGTCCAGCCCCGAATCGTTGCGTTGCATGGTCCCGGAAAGCGGCATGGCAAGCATGTTGAACAGCACTGCGAAGCAGGCGATCCAGGCAAATGCGAGCCGTTGTCGGGACATGGGGACGATCCGTCGGTTGAGCGATCAGGCGGGTATTTAGCCTGATCGCTGTGGATAAGTAAAAAAGCAGCGTATGCGGTGTGGTGTCGCAGTGCCAGTTCAGGCCGGGCTGACGTGGAGCTTGAGTCCCAGTGCCTTCATGACCTTGATGATAGTCGCGAACTCGGGATTGCCCTGGCTGCCCAGGGCCTTGTACAGGCTCTCGCGACCCAGGCCGGTGTCGCGGGCCACCTGGGTCATGCCCCGGGCGCGGGCGATGTCGTTGAGGGCGGCGCGGATCAGCTTGCCGTCGCCGGCATCTTCCTCGAAGCAGGCGTCGAGGTAGGCCACCATGTCTTCCGGGGTCTTGAGGTACTCTGCCGCGTCGAAGCGGGTCACTGGGGTACGCATGTTTCAGCCCTCGCTCTTGAGGTCATGGGCCAGTTGCCTGGCGCGTTGGATATCGCGTCTCTGGGTGCCCTTGTCACCGCCGATCAGCAACAGGTAGATCACGGTGTCCCGGCGCGAGAAGTACACCCGGTAGCCGGGGCCGCGATGGATGCGCATTTCATAGACACCTTCGCCCACCGGTTCGCAGTCGCCGAATCGGCCCAGTTGCGCCGCCCTGATCCGGGCCAGCACGCGGGTTTTTCCCTGGGGATCTTTTAGGCGTAGCAGCCAGTGGGTGAACGCCTGAGTCTGCTCAAAGACGAACATGGCGACTGTATTCCTTGGGATACGGGCTGGCAAGTCATTTGCCAGACTGAAGTCGATTGGCGCGACGACTGGCCATTGATGAGCCGGTCGCCACTGAATCGTTCCAAGGAGGCTAAAGCACTGTCTTATCGCTCGCTGCCAGGGGAATCCCAAGAGTCTGTGGGGCTTGGCGACTTTGTCTGTCAGGCGTGAGACAGCTGCCCCAGGGCACTCAACACCTCGGCCACGCTGGCAAAGTGGCGGTCGACCTCGGGCAGCTCGGGACGCTTGAGCACCAGCACCGGTATGCCCCGCTCGCGGGCCACTTCCAGCTTGGGTTCGGTGGCGCTGCTGCCACTGTTCTTGCTGATCAGCACATCGATCTGCCGACGCTCGAACAGCGCTTGTTCGTCCTCGATCAGGAACGGCCCGCGGGCCCCGATCACTTCACAGCGCGGATTGCCCGGGTAGGTATCCAGGGCGCGCAGGGTCCAGAACTGGCCGGCAGGAATCTCATCCAGATGCTGCAAGGGTTCTCGACCCAGGGTGAACAAGGGCCGCTTGAAGGGTTTCAAGGCCTGCACCAAGTGCGGCCAGTCCGTGATCTCGCGCCAGTCATCCCCGGGCTGCGGCTGCCAGGCCGGCCGCCGCAAGGCCCAGCAGGCAACCCCGGCCAGTTGCGCGGCGGCCTGTGCATTGGCGCTGATCTGCGCCGCGTAAGGGTGGGTGGCATCGAGCAGCAGGCCGATGCGCTCTTGGCGGATAAAGCGGGCCAGGCCCTCGGCACCGCCATAGCCGCCGACCCGTACCTGGCAGTTCAGGTCGGTGGGCACCCGTCCGACTCCGGCCAGGCTGTAGATATGTGTTGGGCCCAGGGTGCGGGCGATGGCCAGGGCTTCGGTGACCCCGCCCAGCAGCAGAATACGGGTCATGACAAGACTCCGGCGTGGCCAACGATGCCGCCCTGGCGATCGATGGCGAAGACTTCCACCTGAACCTGGGCCGGCACCACGCTGCGGGCGAAGTCCAGGGCGTGCTGGCACACCGCGTCGCCCAGGGCGATCCCGGCGGCGCTGGCCATGGCCAGGGCCTGCTGGCTGGTATTGGCCTCGCGGATGGCCTGTTGCAGCGCCGGGTCGGCACCCACCGCGGCGGCCCAGCGCGCCAGTTGTGGCAGGTCGATGCTGGAGTGGCGGCTGTGCAGGTCCATGTGCCCGGCGGCCAGTTTGCTGATCTTGCCGAAGCCGCCGCACAGGCTGAGTTTATCCACAGGCACTTTGCGCAGGTGCTTGAGCACTGCGCCGACGAAGTCGCCCATTTCGATCAGGGCGATTTCCGGCAGTTCGTAGACCCGGCGCATGGTGTCTTCGCTGGCGTTGCCGGTGCAGGCGGCGATGTGCAGGTAGCCATTGGTCTTGGCCACATCGATGCCCTGGTGGATCGAGGCGATATAGGCCGCACAGGAGAAGGGCCGGACAATGCCGCTGGTGCCCAGGATCGACAGCCCGCCGAGAATCCCCAGGCGCGGGTTCATGGTTTTCAGGGCCAGTTCCGCTCCGCCCTCGACGTTCACCGTGACTTCGAACCCGCCGGGGTAGGCCTGTTCCTCGGCGAGCCGTTGCAGGTGTTCGCTGATCATCCGGCGCGGCACGGGATTGATCGCCGGCTCACCCACTGCCAGCACCAGACCGGGGCGGGTCACGGTGCCCACACCTTGGCCGGCGATAAAGCGGATTCCCGGCTCGGGAGTCAGGCGCACCTGGGAGTAGAGCAGGGCGCCGTGGGTCACGTCCGGGTCGTCGCCGGCATCCTTGAGGGTTCCGGCCTCGGCGCCGTCGTGGGTGCGGCGACAGAACTCCAGGCGCATCTGTACCTGTTTACCCTTGGGCAGGACGATATCCACCGCGTCCGCATTGACACCCCCCAAGAGCAGGCGAGCGGCGGCCAGGCTGGTGGCCGTGGCGCAGCTGCCGGTGGTCAGGCCGCTGCGCAGGGGCGCGGGTTGTTCCGCTGTTTCCTCACGCATGCCCTTGCTCCCGTAGGAGCGAGCTTGCTCGCGAAGGGCGCGCTGCGGTCTCTTTGCTGGATGCTTTTGCGGGCAAGCCCGCTCCTGCAAGGTTCATGGCAGGTCCCGGGGTTTGTGCAGCTCCAGCAGGGTGATCGGCAGGGCCTGGCGCCAGGTGTCGAACTCCCCCAGGGGCTGGGCCTGGGCGATATGGATGCGGGTCAGTTCACCGCCGTACTGGTCGCGCCAGTGCATCAGGGTCATTTCACTTTGCAGGGTCACCGCGTTGGCCACCAGGCGCCCACCGGGCTTGAGCTGCTCCCAGCAGGTCTGCAACACGCCTTCGCGGGTCACCCCACCACCGATGAACACCGCATCCGGACGCTCCAGTCCGGCCAGGGCCTGGGGCGCACTGCCGCGAATCAGTTGCAGCCCGGGCACCCCGAGCACGTCGCGGTTGTGTTCGATCAACTGCTGGCGGCCGTCATCGGCTTCGATGGCCAGGGCCCGGCAACTGGGGTGGGCCCGCATCCATTCAATACCGATGGAACCGCTGCCGGCCCCCACATCCCAGAGCAGTTCACCGGGCACCGGGGCCAGGCGGGCCAGGGTGATGGCGCGCACGTCCCGCTTGGTCAACTGGCCGTCATGGCGGAAGGCCGAGTCCGGCAGGCCAGCCAGACGGGACAGTTGCGGCGTATCGGCCGCCGCCCGGCATTCGATGGCCAGCAGGTTGAGGTCGGCGATCGATGGATCGCTCCATTGATTGGCAGTGCTGTCCAGGCGTCGCTCCAAGGGCCCGCCCAAGTGCTCCAGTACCGTGATCCGGCTCGGGCCGAAGCCGCGCTCGCGCAGCAGTCCGGCGATGGCCGCCGGGCTGTGGCGGTCATTGCTCAGCACCAGCAGGCGCACGCCGCTGAACAGTTGGGCGTTGAGCGCGGCAATCGGGCGTGCCACCACCGACAGCGTGACCACCTCTTGCAGGGCCCAGCCCAGGCGGGCGGCGGCCAGGGAGTAGGAGGAAGGAAAGGGCAGTACCTGCAGCTCCTCGGCCGGCAGTTGCCGGGCCAGGCTGGCCCCTACGCCGAACAGCATCGGATCGCCGCTGGCCAGCACGCAGACGGGCGTGCCGCGTTGGCTCAGCACCGGCTCCAGCGAGAACGGACTGGGCCACAACTGGCGTTCGCCACGGATGCACGCCGGCAGCAGATCCAGCTGGCGCTGGCCGCCGACGATCCGCGAAGCGCCCAGCAGGGCATGGCGGGCGTTCCTGCCCAGGCCCTTGAAGCCGTCTTCACCGATTCCCACTACTGTCAGCCAGGGCGACATCTATATTCCTCAAACCTAAGGTTCCGACCGGCAGGCTTTTCATGCCTTCGGACAAAGCAGGCATAATACCGCGCCTTCGTTGACGAAGCGCTTTTCCCACACTGCCGGTCGCCCCTTTGAACGAACGTCCTATGTCCACCGCCATCCGCCCCTCGGCCTGCCCGGGGTTGCTGCGCATTGTCCCGGCGCTGGACGGCGGCATCTGCCGGATCAAGCTGGCGGGCGGCGTCATCAGTGCAGCTCAGGCAGCGGCGGTGGCCGAGGCGGCGCAGGCTTATGCCGGCGGTGTGATCGAGGCCACCAACCGCGCCAACCTGCAGATTCGCGGGATCGGCGCCGAGCACCAGGCACTGATCGACAAACTGCTGGCGGCCGGCCTGGGACCGACCACCGCCGCCGGCGACGATGTGCGCAACCTGATGCTCAGCCCCAGCGCCGGCATCGACCGGCAATTGCTGATGGACACCCGGCCCCTGGCCGGGCAGATCCTCGAGACCTTGCAGAGCCACTCGCGCTTCCATGAACTGTCGGCCAAGTTCGCCGTGCAGCTCGATGGCGGCGAAGCCCTGGCCATGCTCGAACATCATCACGATCTGTGGCTGGCCGCCTTGGTGCGGGAGGGGCAGTTGCTGTTGGCCTTTGGCCTGGCGGGCAGCCCTGTGGATAAACCCTTGGCGGCAGTGCCCCAGGAACTGGGCCATGAACTGCTGGTGGCGGTGCTGGAGCTGTTTCTCGAGCTGGCCACGCCCGAGCAGACGCGGATGCGCCACCTGTTGGCGCAGGTGCCGGTGGCGGATTTTCTTGCCCAACTGAACCTGCGCCTGAGCCGGCCCTTGTTGAGTATCGACGGCTGGCAGCGTCCGGCCTCGGTCGCTGGGCTGCACCTGGGAACTTATCCACAGCGTGAACGCGGACAGGTCTATGTCGGCGCGGTTGCGCCCCTGGGGCGCCTTGATCCCGTCATGCTCAAGGGCGCTGCGCAACTGGCCGAACAGTACGGCGATGCCAGCCTGCGCTTCACACCCTGGCAGAGCCTGCTGCTGCCCGGCATTGCCCCGGCGGATGCTCCCGGGGTCACGGCACGTCTGGGCCAACTGGGCCTGTTGTGCAGCCCTGAACAGTCCCTGGCCCACCTGATTGCCTGTACCGGCTCCAGTGGCTGCGGCAAAGCCCTGGCCGACACCAAGAGCGATGCGTTGAAGTTGGCAGCCCTGCTCCAGGGCCATGGCCGTCAGCAGGCGGTGCATTTGTCGGCCTGCTCCCGTTCCTGCGCCGCCGCCCATGTGGCGCCGGCCACCCTGCTGGCGACGGCCCCAGGGCGTTACGACTTGTATCTACGCGATGCAGCGCAGCCGGGTTTCGGCGCGCTGCACGCACGCAACCTTTCTATTGAAGCGGCAGAGGCACTGCTTGATGCCCGCCCACGGAGCCACCTAGATGATTGATTACATCCGCGACGGTCAGGAGATCTATCGCAACTCCTTCGCGATCATCCGCGAAGAAGCCAAGCTGGATCGCATTCCCGCCGACCTGGAAAAACTCGCGGTACGGGTGATCCACGCCTGCGGCATGGTCGAGGCCATCGATGGCCTGCAATTCTCCGCGGGCGCCGGCAAGGCCGGGCGTGATGCCCTGGCCGCCGGGGCACCGATCCTCTGCGATGCGCGGATGGTCTCTGAAGGCATTACCCGGGCACGCTTGCCGGCCAACAACAAAGTGATCTGCACCCTGCGTGATGACAGCGTCCCGGAGTTGGCCCGAGAGCTGGGCAACACCCGCTCGGCGGCGGCTCTGGAGCTCTGGCGTCCGCACCTGGAAGGCAGCGTGGTGGTGATCGGCAATGCGCCCACCGCCCTGTTCTACCTCCTGGAAATGCTCGACGCCGGCGCGCCGAAACCGGCGCTGATCCTCGGCTTCCCGGTGGGCTTCGTCGGCGCCGCCGAATCCAAGGCGATGCTCGCCGCCGACAGCCGCGGCGTGCCCTTTGTGATCATGCAGGGTCGCCTGGGCGGTAGCGCCATGGCCGCCGCCGCCGTCAACGCCTTGGCCACGGAGATCGAATGATGCAGCAACCTGGACGTTTGATCGGCCTTGGCGTGGGTCCTGGTGATCCGGAGCTGATTACCCTGAAGGCCCTGCGCCTGCTGCGCGAGTCGCCGGTGGTGGCCTACTTCGTGGCCAAGGGCAAGAAAGGTAACGCCTTCGGCATCATCGAAGGGCACCTGCAACAGGCCCAGACCCTGCTGCCGCTGGTGTACCCGGTGACCACCGAAGTGCTGCCGGCGCCGCTGTCCTACGAGCAAGTGATCAGCGATTTCTACGACAGCGCCAGCCAGGAGCTGGCGCTGCATCTGGATGCCGGTCGGGATGTGGCGGTGATCTGCGAAGGCGACCCGTTCTTCTACGGTTCCTACATGTACCTGCACGATCGTCTGGCCGAGCGTTACCAGGCCGAAGTGGTGCCCGGGGTGTGCTCGATGCTGGGCGGCGCGTCGGTGCTGGGCGCGCCGCTGGTGTATCGCAACCAGAGCCTGTCGGTGCTTTCGGGCGTGCTGCCCCATGACGAACTCAAGCGGCGTCTGGCGGACGCCGACGCGGCGGTGGTGATGAAGCTGGGGCGCAATTTCCCCAAGGTGCGCCAGGTCTTGGAAGAGCTGGGGCTGGCGCAGCGTGCGCTGTACGTCGAGCGCGCCACCATGGCCAACCAGAAGATCGTGCCGCTGGATGACGTGGAGCCGATGTCCTCGCCGTACTTCTCGCTGATCATCGTGCCCGGCGAAAGGTGGCAAGGCTGATGGCCCGTCCAATTCCGGCCATCGTCATCCTTGGCCAAGGCAGTCTCGACACCGCACGGCAGATCCAGCGGCTGTATCCCGATTCGTTGATCCACGGTCTGGCGGAACGGGTCGAAGGCGCTGATCGGATCTACCACGAATTCGGCGCCACCCTGCGCCAGCTGTATCAACAGGACACGCCCATCATCGCCCTGTGCGCGGCCGGGATCGTCATCCGCACCCTGGCCCCGCTGCTGCTGGAAAAAGGCGCCGAACCGCCGGTGCTGGCCGTTGCCGAAGATGGCAGCGCCGTGGTGCCGCTGCTGGGTGGCCTGGGCGGCGTCAACGTCATGGCCCGGGAAATCGCCGCGGGCCTTGGTGTGGCTGCGGCCATTACCACCAGTGGCGAACTGCGCTTCGGTACCTGCCTGCTCAACCCGCCCAGCGGTTATGCCCTGGGCGACCTGGAGCTGGGCAAGCGTTTCGTTTCCGACCTGCTGGGTGGCGAAAGCGTGCGCATCGAAGGCGCCGCGCCCTGGCTGGCCGCGGCCAAGCTGCCCGAGAACGATCAGGCCCGGCTGACCATCCGGGTCGGCTCTGCCGAGCGCGAGCCTGCGGCCAATGAGCTGCTGATCTACCCCCGCAGCGTCCTGGTCGCTTGCCGCAGCGGCCAGCTTGCTGGCGAAAGCGATACCGGCCTCGCCACCCACATCCGTCAGGCCCTGCATCAGGCGCGAATTGCCGTGCAGTCCGTCGCCTGCCTGCTGGCGGCCGACAGTGACATGGCTGACCGCGCCCTGCATCAGGCGGCTGCGCAACTGGGTGTGCCGCTGCGTTTCCTGCCGGCCGCCGGCAGTGTCGTCGAACTGGCACAGCAAGCCGTGCCGCAATTGCTGCCGCCGCTGAAGGTGGGGGACGACATCGCCATCGCCGTGGCCAGCCAGCCCCTGGACCCTGAGCGGATCGGTCGTCCCCGCGGACGCCTGGCAGTCATCGGCCTCGGTCCTGGTGCTGCCGAACTCATGGTGCCGGCGGTGAAAGCCGAACTGGCCCGGGCCAACGACATCCTCGGTTATGAAACCTACGTGCGCATGGCCGGCCCCTTCCGCGCCGATCAGGTGATGCACTGCACTGACAACCGCGAAGAAATGCAGCGCGCCCGGCACGCGTTCGAACTGGCGGCCCAGGGCCGTTCGGTGGTGGTGGTGTCGTCCGGTGATCCGGGGGTGTTTGCCATGGCCGCGGCGGTCCTGGAAGCCCTGCACGAATCCAGCGATCCGGCCTGGCATCGTGTCGACCTGGAGATCCTCCCGGGCGTCTCCGCCTCACTGGCCACCGCCGCCCAGGCCGGCGCGCCGCTGGGTCATGACTTCTGCGTGCTGTCGCTGTCCGACAACCTCAAGCCCTGGGACATCATCGAGAAGCGCCTGGACCTCGCCTCCCAGGCCGATCTGGCCCTGGCCTTCTACAACCCGATCTCCCGTTCCCGACCCTGGCAACTGGGCCGGGCCCTGGAGATCGTGCGCCAGCACCGCACGCCGCAAACCCCGGTGGTGCTGGGGCGCGACATTGGCCGTCCGGGCCAGACCTTGCGGGTCATCACCCTGGGCGAGCTGACCCCGGAGCAGGTGGACATGCGCACCATGGTGCTGGTGGGCTCTTCCACCACCTGCGTCTTCCCCCGGGCCGAGGGTGGCGAGTGGGTCTACACGCCGCGCTGGTACGGCAATAAACCCTTGTAGGAGCCGGCTTGCCGGCGAAGGCGCTCGTAAGATCGCCATCGCCGGCAGCGGCTTCTAGCGCGCGAGGTCTTCCTCGTCCTCATCCTTGTCCGTGGCGGTCAGCAGCCAGGTCATGAATTCGAAGAAGCTGGCCCATCTGGCGGGAATGCGGCCGGCGATAAAAGCTTCCCTGTCGCCCAGGTCGAAATCCCAGACGCCACCGCTGTCCTTGTCCAGCAAGTAGCCGCCTTGACCTTGCAGTGAGGTGAAGGCGATGAAGTTCCTGGGCAACTCCCAGACTTCATGAATGAACTCGGTGCACATCAGGATTTCATCACTGGGCCCGTCGATGTTCATCAGCGCTCCGTAGCTCACTCGGTCTAAGAAGTTGGCGGGGTGACAGGTCAGGTAGATCTGCGCGAACTCGCTGTCCAGGGCAATCCCCAATGTTGCCAGCGCTCGGGTGACCTCGACGGTGTCGGGGGGCGCGCAGTAGCGGGGCTGGGCTTCGATCAGGGCGATCAACTGCGGGGGAATCATGGGTGCTCCTTGCTGATGTGTGGCCACTTGTCCAAGGGCAGGCGGCCCTGCTGCTGGGCAAAGTGTTCCCGGGCCTGGCCCAGGGTTTTGTGGTTGGGTCCGCTCAGCACATCCAGCGCCTGGCTGCCGTCGTCCTCCCAATGGCAGAGGTCGCAGATCTGGTAGTCGCCCCGCGCCGAGAGGGTTCGATAACCGCAGCAGGGACAGGCCTCAAGGTACTCGATGTCCGCGCTGACGGCGTAGTCGCCCAGCCCGGCTTCACGCAGGCAGCGCCTCAGGTACAGCTGGGTGACGCCACGGTATTCGGCGCGCAGGGCGACCAGCAGCAGGGCGTCGTAGCGCGGGTCTTGCGCATCGTCCGGGGGCTCCGGTTGCGAGATGAGCTGTTGCTGCAGGTCGGGTGGCAGTGTTGCGAATTCAAGGTTGTCGCTGTCGATCCCCCACCAGTCCAGGAGCAGGGAAGCCCGAGCGGCGAGGTCGAGGCCGGGCAGCCTGTGTGTGCTCAGGAGGTCGATGGCGGCGGTGGCGCTCAGTTTTTTCATTGGGCTCGGTGTGGGCGGGCGGTTCATGGCCAGACCAGGGTCAACTGATCGGGGCGCTCGACAGGGACCCGCACGGTGACGCCGGAGGTCGACTCGGCATGGATCTGCTGGTCGTGGATCTCGACTCGGCAGAAGGGATTGGTTTCGCTGAGGACAAGCAGCCAGATCAGTGCATCCGTGTCCTTTTCCAGCAAGGCCAGGAAGCCGTCGCCGCCGTGCCCGGCGGTCTCACCGCACTGGGCATGAAAGGGCTGCGGGCCTTCGGCGGCAAACCCCAGGGTGGTGACGAAATCAGGCTCATCCCTGCCTGGGAAGTCCAGGGCCGGCATCCAGACTTTGTTGCTCAGCCGGGGATGTTCGTAGGGCAGGTCGAACAGGCAGTAGAACCCGCTGTTGAGGACCAGGGTGTTTTCCCGGGGGAAGTACCCGGCCTGCCATTGTTCCTGGATAAAGGCCGTGTCGGCGCTGTAGGGCATGGTGCGGTTCCTGCTCCTGCTGGGAAGGTTTCCTACAGGTTCGAGACTTGGCGGACCTAAGGGACCAGGTAACCCCTTACCCCGGTAAAGATGATCTGTGCTGCCAGGGCACAGACGAACAGTCCCATCAGCCGGCTGACAATCTGCAAGCCTTGGTCGCCAAGGATGCGCTCGATGCGGTTGGACAGGTACAGCACCACGCCCACGGTGAGGCTGGCCAGGGCGATGCTGAGAATGGCGGTGAGCTTGTCGTCCCAGTGGGGCTGGCTGACCCCCATCACCAGCAGGGCGCCGATAGTGCCCGGGCCCACGGTCAGGGGAATGGTCAGCGGCACGATGGTCACGTCCTGTTGCACGTTGTCGGTCTGTACAGCCGACTTGCCCTGGGCCATGCCCAGGGCCGAGATGAACAGCACGCTGCCGGCACCGATGCGGAAGGCGTCCACGGTGATGCCGAACACGCTGAAGATCACCCGCCCGAACAGGTACAGCAAGACGCTGGAGACCAGGGTGGCCAGGGCGACTTTCCAGGCCAGGCGTCGGCGCTCCTTGGAGGAGTAGCCGCGGGTCAGGCTGATGAAGCATGAGAGGACGAAGAACGGGCTATAGAGCACCAGCATCTTCAGGTAAACGCTGAACAGCACGTGGAGCATGGCGGGAGCTCACGACTAGGGAGGGCGAGCCAGAGTTTAACAGGCGCCGCGCAGGCTGTCGGCTCAACTGGTGTGCGCGGTGCTGCGCTCGCGCAGGTCGCGCTGGGTGACCCAGTGTTCCACCAGCTCGCGCAGTTGCGACAACTCCACCGGCTTGGCCATGTGCCCGTCCATGCCGGCCTGGCGCGCGCGCTCCTTGTGCTCGGCGAGGATGTGCGCGGTCAGCGCCACCACCGGGGTGCGCACCCGTTGGTTGCCCACTTCCCAGGCCCGCAACTGCTGGGTGGCGGAGAAACCGTCGAGCACCGGCATTTCGCAGTCCATGAGCACCAGGTCGTAGCGCTTGGCCTTCATTGCCTGCAAGGCCTCTTCGCCGTTGCTGGCGGTGTCGGGCTGCAGATTGAGCTTGCCCAGCATGCCGCGGATGACCTTGGTGGAGATGCTGTTGTCTTCGGCCACCAGGATGCTGAAGTCGCTGGGAACGGTGATCGGCGCCGGACCCGGTGCCGGGTTCAGGGGCATGTTGTAGGGCGCGGTGGGGGCTTTGTCGCGTTGGCTGAGCTCGTCGGCCAGAGTGGTCTTGAGGGTGTAGCCGGCCACCGGCTTGGCGAGGATGCGCTTGATCCCGGCATTGCGCGCAATCACCTTGCTCGGCGCGTTGCTGATGCCGGTGAGCATGATCAGCAGGATGTCGTGGTTCAGGCTCGGGTCTTCCTTGATCTTCGCCGCCAGCTGCATGCCGGTCATGCCGGGCATGTTCTGGTCCAGCAGCACCACGTCGAAGTAGTCCCGCAGGTGCGCCTTGGTCCGCAGCAGGGCCAGGGCTTCCTTGCCCGAAGGCACGGCGCTGACGTTCAGGCCCCAGGCGCTGCATTGCTGCACCAGCACCTTGCGGCAGGTGTCGTTATCGTCCACCACCAGCACCCGCGCGCCCTGCAAGGGGCCGTCGAGGTCGGCGGTGGGATGTTCCAGGCGCTCGGCGTCCAGGGGCAGGGTCAGCCACAGGGTGCTGCCCTGGTTGGTGCCGCTCTTGATGCCGAATTCGCCGTGCATCAGCAGGATCAACTGGCGGGCGATCACCAGCCCCAGGTTGCCCCCCAGGCGGGTGGTGGCGAGGAAGTTCTTGCTGTGCAGTTCGGTGTGCAGCAGCGCTTCGCGCTCCTCGGTATCCATGGGCTGGCCGCTGTCTTGTACGGCAATGCGCAGGCGCGGTTTGCTGCTGCGCTCGTCGAGGGCGACGACGATCAGCACTTCGCCTTCGTCGGTCTTCTTCAGGGCGTTTTCCAACAGGCTCAGCAGGGCCTGGCGCAGGCGCGTCGGGTCGCCGCTGATGACCCGCGGCACCTGGGGCTGGATGAAACTGATCAGCTCGACGTTCTGCTGTTCGGCCTTGGCCCGGAAGATACTCAGGCAATCCTCGATCAGGGCGTTGAGGTCGAACTGCACGTCGTCCAGTTCGATCTGCCCGGACTCCAGCTTGGAGATGTCGAGGATCTCGTTGATCAGGGTCAGCAGCTCGTTGCCGGCACTGTGAATGGTCTGCACATAATCACGCTGCTTGACCGACAGCGGGGTGCCCAGCAGTAACTCGGTCATGCCCAGAACACCGTTCATCGGCGTACGGATCTCGTGGCTGATCTTGGCCAGGAACTCGGCCTTGGCATTGATCTCGGCGGTGCTGGCGGCCAGGTCGCGGCTGACACTGAAGCGGTTCTCGGTGATGTTGCGCTGGCGTTCGCCCAAGGCAATGCTCATCAGCAACCCGGCGATGCACACCACGCTCAGCAGAGTGACGATCAACCCTTGCGGCGCTACCAGGGTCAGGCCCAGCAGCGCCGGGAGAATCACCAGGGTGCCGAGGTTGAAAATCACCATGGCGGTGACGAACAGCCGGGCCGGACGATAGCCCTGGTGCCAGTGGTAGGCGCCAACGAACAGCATGCTCAGGCCGGCCAGGGCCACCAGGCCGTAGGTGATGATGTTCAGCGGCAGGGTGTTGACGAACAGCAGCAACAGACCGAACAGGCCGATCAGCAGAATATTGCCCAGCAGCAAGCGGTTCAGCGGGTGCGGGCCCAGTGGAGCGAAGAAGCGGTAGGCGAACATCATCCCGCAGGGCGCGGTCAGCAGCAGGGCCACGTAGGCGCCCGGTGTCTGCAACGCTTGCCAGTCCGGTAGCCAGGGACCGAGCAGGTTCAGCAGCATCAACAGGCTGAGGGTCAGCAGGCCTTCACAGGCTGCCAGCCACAGGCTGCTGCGTGAACGGGTGTAGGCGAAGCGGGTGAGGTTGTGCAGGATCAGCATCGCCAGGCAGCCGAACAACAGGCCGTAGATCAGCGTCTGGCTCTGGTCGGCGGCGCCCATCACAGCCGATTGCAGGGTGATGTAGGGACGCAGTTCATGTTCGGACACCAGGCGCAGATAGACGTCCAGCGGCTTGGCACTTTGCGGCAGTGGCAGCATGAAGTCGCTGCTGGGCAAAGGCTTTTGGGCTTGCGACTGGCTGGCGCCGGTGTTCACTTGTTCGATCAGCTTGTCGCCGTCGAGCACGTAGAGATTCAGGTGGGACAGGTCGGGGGCGAAGATCCGCAGGATCTGCTCGTGGGTTCCCGGTTGGAGCTTGAAGCGCAACCACAGGGCGCCGTCGGGTTCGGCTGCGGTCAGCTTGTCCAGTTCGATGGGGCTGAATTGGTTGGTGTAGCGCGGGGAGCGGATATCACTGAGCTGCAGGTCGGCCTGTTCGTCGAGCAAAACCGCCCAGCCACTGCCTTGAGCGGCCAGGGCCGGATTCAAGCAGAGCAAGGTCAGCAATGTGACGGTGAAGCCTAGGGCGGTCCTGAGCCAGCGCACGGCGAAATCCCTTCATTGGTTGATGCCTGATTATAACTATGCGCGGCGTGATCACCGCACGGCAAGGGCGCGAGGCCCTTGCCGGGGGGCGCTGGCAGCTTTACTCCTGGCCGCGCTCACGAGCAATGGCACGGTAGCCGATGTCGTTGCGGTAGAAGCAGCCCTGCCAGTCGATCTTGGCCGCCAGGCGGTAGGCTTGTTGCTGGGCGGCATCGACGCTGTCACCCATGGCGGTGGCGCAGAGCACCCGGCCGCCGGAGGTCACGACCTGACCGTCCTTGAGTGCGGTGCCGGCGTGGAACACCTTGCCTTCCAGTGCAGCGGCGGCGTCCAGGCCAGTGATGGCCGCGCCCTTGGCATAGTCGCCAGGATAGCCGCCGGCGGCGAGGACGATGCCCAGGCTTGGGCGTGGGTCCCACTGGGCTTCGACCTTGTCCAGGGCCTGGGCCAGGGCGGCTTCCACCAGCAGCACCAGGCTCGATTGCAGGCGCAGCATCACCGGTTGGGTTTCCGGGTCGCCGAAGCGGCAGTTGAACTCGATGACTTTCGGGTTGCCGGCTTTGTCGATCATCAGACCGGCATAGAGGAAGCCGGTGTAGACGTTGCCTTCCTCGGCCATGCCGCGAACGGTGGGCCAGATCACCAGATCCATCACCCGCTGGTGCACTTCTGAAGTGACCACCGGTGCTGGCGAGTAAGCGCCCATGCCACCGGTATTGGGGCCAGTGTCGCCGTCGCCGACGCGTTTGTGGTCCTGGCTGGTGGCCATGGGCAGCACGTTCTTGCCGTCGACCATGACGATGAAGCTGGCTTCCTCGCCGTCGAGGAACTCCTCGATGACCACGCGGGAACCGGCATCACCGAAGGCATTGCCGGCCAGCATGTCACGCACGGCTTCTTCGGCTTCGGCCAGGGTCATGGCGACGATCACGCCTTTACCGGCGGCCAGGCCGTCGGCCTTGATCACGATCGGCGCGCCTTTTTCCCGCAGGTAGGCCAGGGCCGGCTCGATCTCGGTGAAGTTCTGGTAGTCGGCCGTCGGGATCTTGTGGCGTGCCAGGAAGTCCTTGGTGAAGGCTTTCGAACCTTCCAGCTGCGCGGCGCCGGCGGTCGGACCGAAGCAGTCCAGGCCACGGGAGCGGAACAGATCCACCACGCCGGCCACCAGCGGTACTTCCGGACCGACGATGGTCAGGGAGACGTTCTTCTCAGCGAAATCCGCCAACTGCTCCAGGGCCAGGACGTCGATGGCGACGTTCTCGCACTTGGCTTCGATGGCGGTACCGGCGTTGCCGGGGGCGACGAATACTTTTTCGACCCGTGGGTCCTGAGCGACTTTCCAGGCCAGGGCGTGTTCGCGACCGCCGCTACCAATGATCAGTACATTCATTTCAAAAACCTCGGATGACGCTAATTCTGTTTTGGAACCTGAAGCGCTGCACGCCTCAGGAGGTTGCAATGACAGTGGTAGATGCAAGGCGGAGCCCACCTCGATGAGCGCAGTTGCCTGTTGGCAATGAGCATCATCGGGGTGGGCTCCAACGCAGCAGATGCCGGTGTCAGTGCGACCGTTGTCGTATCAGTGACGGAAGTGGCGCATGCCGGTGAACACCATCGCAATGCCAGCCTCGTCAGCTGCGGCAATCACTTCGTTGTCACGCATCGAGCCGCCTGGCTGGATCACCGCCGTGATGCCGACCTTGGCCGCGTTGTCGATGCCGTCACGGAACGGGAAGAAGGCGTCGGAAGCCATCACTGCGCCCTGGACTTGCAGGCCGGCGTGTTCGGCTTTGATCGCAGCGATCCGCGCCGAGTTCACGCGGCTCATCTGGCCGGCGCCGACACCGATGGTCTGGCGGTTCTTGGCGTAGACGATGGCGTTGGATTTGACGTATTTGGCGACTTTCCAAGCGAAGATCAGGTCGTGGATCTCTTGCTCGGTCGGGGCGCGTTTGGTCACCACTTTCAGGTCATCGGCGCTGATCATGCCGATATCGCGGCTCTGCACCAGCAGGCCACCGTTGACGCGCTTGTAGTCCCAGGCCGGTACGCGGTCTGCCGACCACTGGCCACAGGCCAGCAGGCGCACGTTGGCTTTGGCGGCGACAATGGCGCGGGCTTCTTCGCTGACGCTCGGGGCGATGATCACTTCGACGAACTGACGCTCGACGATGGCCTTGGCGGTTTCGGCATCCAGTTCGCGGTTGAAGGCGATGATGCCGCCGAAGGCCGATTCGGTGTCGGTGGCGTAGGCCAGTTCGTAGGCCTGGCGGATGCCGCCTTCAGCGTCCGGGCTTACCGCCACGCCGCACGGGTTGGCGTGCTTGACGATGACGCAGGCCGGCTTGACGAAGCTCTTCACGCATTCCAGGGCGGCGTCGGTGTCGGCTACGTTGTTGTAGGACAGCTCCTTGCCTTGCAGCTGGGTGGCGGTGGCGATGCCGACTTCGGCAGGCTTGGCTTCCACGTAGAACGCCGCGCTCTGGTGCGGGTTCTCGCCGTAGCGCATTTCCTGGGCCTTGATGAACTGGCTGTTGAAGGTCCGCGGGAATTCGCTGCGGCCGGATGTCGAGAGGGTCTCGGCGGCCTGGTTCACGGTGCCCATGTAGTTGGCGATCATGCCGTCGTAGGCGGCGGTGTGTTCGAAGGCCTTGAGCATCAGGTCGAAACGCTGGGCGTAGGTCAGGCCGCCGGCCTTGAGGCTTTCCAGGACGCCGGCGTAGTCGCTGGCATTGACCACGATGGCCACGTCCTTATGGTTCTTGGCCGCCGAGCGGACCATGGTCGGGCCGCCGATGTCGATGTTCTCGATGGCGGTCGGCAGGTCGCAGCCGGGCTTGGAAATGGTGGCTTCGAAGGGGTAGAGGTTGACCGCCACCAGATCGATGGGCTTGATCCCGTGCTCGTTCATGATGGCGTCGTCGATACCGCGACGACCGAGGATACCGCCGTGGATTTTCGGGTGCAGGGTCTTGACCCGGCCGTCCATCATTTCCGCGAAACCGGTGTAATCCGCGACTTCCACTGCGGCCACGCCGTTGTCCTGCAGCAGTTTGAAGGTCCCGCCGGTGGAGAGGATCTCCACACCGAGGGCTTCCAGCTCCTTGGCGAATTCGAGGATCCCGGTCTTGTCGGAAACACTGATCAAGGCGCGGCGGATCGGCAGGCGGGTAGTCTGGTCGGTCATCTCAATTTCCATCAAAAGCAAAGGAGTCAGCAAAAAAGGCGACCGTTTTTTACGCGGGCGCCTTTCTGGTTTGATTGAATGCTTACAACAAATCGTACTGCTTGAGTTTCTTGCGCAGGGTGCCGCGGTTCAGACCCAGGAGTTCGCTGGCCTTGGTCTGGTTGCCCTTGACGTAGTTCATCACGCTTTCGAGCAACGGAGCCTCGACTTCGGAGAGCACCAGGTTGTACACGTCCGTGACGGCAGCGCCCTCAAGGTGGGCGAAATAATTGTGCAGCGCCTTCTCGACACTCCCGCGAAGGGTCTGGCCTTCTTCGCTGGGGGTATTGAGGTGCTGTTTCAAATTCACGTTGTCGCTCACGGGTGCAGTTCCACTCACTAAAGTCTCGGTCATCATCGTCATGCGGCCACCCCCTCTCCGTCCCCTGTTTCCAGGCTCTTGTAACGTCCGGCAAAGAACTCACGAACGTTGGCGCATTGTGCTTCCGTATCTTCCAAACGATTGAAGTGGGCGCGAAACTCCCTGGCGCCCGGCAGGGTTGCGAGATACCAGCCCACATGCTTGCGCGCAATGCGGACGCCCATGACCTCCCCATAGAAGGCATGCAGCGCGGCCAGGTGCTCTAGCAGAATACGTTCCACCTCGAACAGCTCTGGTGCCGGGAGGGTTTCACCGGTACGCAGGAAGTGCTCGATTTCACGAAAAATCCATGGCCGCCCCTGGGCGGCCCGGCCGATCAACAACCCGTCGGCCCCGGTGGCGTGCAATACCTGCCGGGCCTTCTCGGGCGAGTCGATATCGCCGTTGGCAAAGACCGGAATCGACACCGCCTGCTTGATCGCGGCAATGGTGTCGTACTCGGCTTCACCGGTGTACAGGTCGGCCCGGGTCCGACCGTGGACCGCCAGTGCCGTGATGCCCGCCTGCTCGGCGATCTTCGCCACCGTCAGGCCGTTCTTGTTCTGCCGGTCCCAGCCGGTGCGGATCTTCAGGGTGACCGGTACATCCACTGCGGCCACCACCGCCTGGAGAATCTCGTTGACCAGGGCTTCGTCTTTCAGCAACGCGGAACCGGCAGCCTTGTTGCAGACCTTCTTCGCCGGACAACCCATGTTGATATCAATAATCTGTGCGCCCAACTCGACGTTGGCGCGGGCGGCGTCTGCCAGCATCTGTGCATCGCCACCGGCAATCTGTACCGAGCGTGGCTCGGGATCGCCTTCGTGGATCATGCGCAACCGCGATTTGCGGCTGTTCCACAAGCTCATGTCGCTGGTGACCATTTCCGAGACTACAAGGCCCGCGCCCAACTGCTTGCAAAGCTGACGAAAGGGCTGGTCGGTGACCCCCGCCATCGGGGCGAGAATCAAGCCGTTGTGCAATGTATATGGGCCGATGCGTACCGCCGACATAGGACTTCCCTGTTGTGGGGCCGGATCATGAGAGTTCGAAAAAGGGTTGGCATGATACCCGCTCTCGATGACCGGATAAAGGCTGAATTGGATAAAATCTGAACAGTTCTTCCGTTATCGCCCGGTGATCAATCTGAGCGATACAGTCATAAATCTGTCGTCAATCCAGAGTTGTCCGTTAGTCTGATCAGCCGATTCACTCGGGCGAGTGGAAACTCAGACTGTAGTTCACCGCTTTCGGTCCTGGGTCGAGAATATCCAGGGCGATGTGAATCGGCGTCTGCGGTGGCATTTCCGCCACATCCTGCATCTCGCCGCCCAGGTACTCCCCGGGTTTGAAACTGCGGCTGGCAATCAGGTGGCCGTTGAGGTCGGCGAAGCGCAGCTCCAGCAGAGGGAAGGGTTGGGAGAAGGGCGCGCGGTTATAGATGATGGCGTCCACCACCAGCGCCCCGCTGAATTCCGGGTGGCTGCGCACCACCAGGTTGCTGCTCTTGATTCGGGCGATATCCACCCGGGATGGCACCGTACAGCCGAGCTCCGGGCACAACTCCTGGAACCACGGCCGGTACTGGTCCTGGCGTGCGAGCTCGTCGAAGTGATACGCGACGTATTGTCCGACCAGGCCGCCGGCGGCCAGCAGGATCAGCAGCAGCCAGAGCAGGCGCCGGCCCCAGGGGGAGCGGCGTTTCTGCCAATCGAGGTGGATCGGATCGTCCACCAGGTCCAGCAGTACATCCTCCTTGACTCCGGGCTCGCTGCGTTCGCGGCGCTTCTTGCCGGGGGAGGCTGCTGGCGATGGTTCGTCGTGTTCGTCAGCGTCTGTGGACACCTGGGCCTCGAAGGGTTCCAGGTCGTCGTCATGGCGCAGTTTCGGCGTCTTTGGCTCGTCATCCAGATCCGCCAGGTTGAAGGACAGCGAAGGCTCGGTGCGACTGGGACGGACCGGCTCGGGGGCGATGTCGTCCTGATGCGCCTGGGCCTTGAGGGGGGCGGGCTCGGACTCATCGTGTTCACTGGCGCTGCCGAACAGGCCGTCGGGCCAGTGGGCTTCATCGGCGCCCTGAGGGTCGCGACGGGCACTGAGGCTGTCTTCCTGGTGTTCGCGTTCCTGGCCAAAGGCCTTGGCCGGCTGGATCTCCCGTTGCTCGAGCTTGGCCAATTCCTCGTCGAGGTCCAGGTGATCCAGGTCCATCTCGGCGGCCGACCATTGTTTCTGGCTGATGGCGCGCTGGGGAGGTGCCGCCGCCGGCGTTGGTGCGGGGGCGGGCGGCTGCTCGGGTTTAGGCGTCGCAGCTGGCGCGGGCGCGGGTGCGGTTGCCGGTTTCGCCGCCGGCCTGGACGTTGCGTTTTCCTTGGCGGCGCGCTGCTCAAGCAACTGCCGCGCGGCGTTGAACACCTGCAGGCAGGAGCCACAGCGAACCACCCCGCGGGCCACGCTCAACTGAGCATGGCTGACACGGAACCTGGTTTGGCAATGCGGGCACTGGGTGACGAAACTGTCGGTCATGCGGCCATCCGGATTATGCAGGCGGCCATTCTAGCGCCGACGGCCGGTGATGCGCACCCAGCCATCGAGGGTGGCGATCGGATCCAGATCGAAGTCCTGGGCATAGGCCGCAGCCACTTCTTCGCCTTGTTCGGCGAGGATGCCGGAGAGTGCCAGGCGTCCTCCGGACTTCACCAGACCGGACAGTTGCGGGGCCAGGGAGACCAGCGGGCCGGCCAGGATATTGGCCACCAGCACATCGGCCTGTACTTGTGGCAGTTGCTCGGGCAGGTACAGCGTGAACAGTTCGTCGGCAATACCGTTGCGCCCGGCGTTGTCGCGGGAGGCTTCCAGTGCCTGGACATCGATATCGGTGCCGACCGCTTGCTTGGCGCCCAGCAGCAGGGCAGCGATGGCGAGGATTCCCGAGCCGCAACCAAAGTCCAGCACGTTGCAGTCCTTGAGGTCCTGGCCGTCCAGCCACTCCAGGCACAGCGCGGTGGTCGGGTGGGTGCCGGTGCCGAAGGCCAGGCCCGGGTCCAGCAGCAGGTTGACCGCGTCAGGCTCCGGTGCGGCGTGCCAGCTTGGAACGATCCACAGGCGCTGGCCGAAACGCATCGGCTGGAAGTTGTCCATCCAGCTGCGTTCCCAGTCCTGGTCCTCGATGACTTCGCTGTGGTGCTCGGGCAACGGGCTGCCGGTCAGCAGTTCCAGGTGAGCGAGCACGCTGGCGGCTTCAGTGCCGCCTTCGAACAGAGCCAGCAAGTGAGTGTGGGACCAAAGTGGCGTGGTATTGAGTTCGGGTTCGAAGATCGGCTGATCCTCGGCGTCCATGAAGGTGACCGAGACGGCACCGACTTCAAGAAAAGCGTCTTCATAGGTTTCGGCTTGTTCTGGGCTGATGGCGAGACGGACTTGCAGCCAAGGCATGGCGGGCACCTTTGAAAATATGTGATGTGCAGCCTAGCGGGCCGCGAGAAGCGCGCAAGTTTACGCGAGACGACCCGCAGGAGCGAGGGGGACGCCTAGTTCTTGCTCGCGTTGGCCGTTGATCGGGGAGGGCACGCAATGGCCGTTGTGCGGTTGGCGGGCAAGCTCGCTTGAACAGGGGAGTGCAGGGGCAAATGACAGATACGACAAGGCCGCTCGAAAGCGGCCTTGTCGGTGTGGCGAGTGCCGATCAGTGTTGCTCGGCCAGCTTGTGCTCGAGGTAGTGAATGTTCACGCCCCCTTTGCAGAAGCCTTCGTCACGGGTCAGATCGCGGTGCAGCGGGATGTTGGTCTTGATTCCGTCGACGACGATTTCGTCCAGCGCATTGCGCATGCGCGCCATGGCTTCGTCACGGGTCGCCCCGTAGGTGATCAGCTTGCCGATCAACGAATCGTAGTTCGGTGGAACCGCGTAACCGCTGTACAGGTGCGAGTCGACGCGCACGCCGTTGCCGCCCGGAGCATGGAAATGCTTGACCGTGCCTGGGCTTGGCATGAAGGTTTTCGGGTCTTCGGCGTTGATCCGGCATTCCAGGGCGTGACCGCGAATGACCACGTCATCCTGGGTGAACGACAGCTTGTTGCCGGCGGCGATGCTGAGCATCTCCTTGACGATGTCGATGCCAGTGACCATTTCCGAAACCGGGTGCTCTACCTGCACGCGAGTGTTCATCTCGATGAAGTAGAAGCGGCCGTTCTCGTAAAGGAACTCGAACGTACCGGCACCGCGGTAGCCGATGTCGATGCACGCCTTGACGCAGCGGGCGAAGACTTCCTGGCGCGCAGTCTCGTCGATGCCCGGTGCCGGCGCTTCTTCGAGGACTTTCTGGTGACGACGCTGCAGCGAGCAGTCGCGGTCGCCCAGGTGGATGGCGTTGCCCTGGCCGTCGGACAGCACCTGAACTTCCACGTGACGTGGGTTGGTCAGGAACTTCTCCAGGTAGACCATCGGGTTGCCAAACGCCGCGCCGGCTTCGGAACGGGTCAGCTTCGCCGAGGCGATCAGGTCTTCTTCCTTGTGCACCACGCGCATGCCGCGACCACCGCCGCCGCCAGCGGCCTTGATGATCACCGGGTAGCCGACTTCACGGCCAATGCGCAGGGCGGTTTCTTCGTCTTCCGGCAGTGGGCCGTCGGAACCTGGAACCGTAGGAACACCAGCGGCGATCATGGCGTGCTTGGCGGAAACCTTGTCGCCCATCAGGCGGATGGTTTCAGCTTTCGGGCCGATGAAGGCGAAGCCGGAGTTTTCCACCTGTTCGGCGAAGTCGGCGTTTTCCGCCAGGAAGCCGTAGCCAGGGTGGATTGCCGTAGCGCCAGTGACTTCAGCGGCCGCGATGATGGCCGGAATGTGCAGGTAGGACTGCGCGGCTTGCGCAGGCCCGATGCAGACGGATTCGTCCGCCAGGCCCAGGTGCATCAGCTCCTTGTCGGCCTTGGAGTAGACGGCGACAGTCTTGATCCCCATTTCCTTGCAGGCACGCAGGATCCGCAGGGCGATTTCGCCGCGGTTGGCGATCAGGACTTTTTCCAACTTCGCAGGCTTCAACATCAAAGACTCTCCGCGGTTCAAACGATGGTGAACAGCGGTTGGTCGTACTCAACCGGCTGGCCGTCTTCGACAAGAATGGATTCGATCACACCGCTGGTTTCAGCTTCGATGTGGTTCATCATCTTCATCGCTTCGACGATGCACAGGGTGTCGCCCTTCTTCACGCTCTGGCCGACTTCAACGAAGGCTGGCGAGGTAGGCGAAGATTTGCGGTAGAAAGTACCGACCATTGGCGAGCGGGCCACGGTGCCGTTCAGCGCAGGTGCGGCGGGGGCGGCAGGAGCAGCGGCGGCGGCCGGGGCGGCAGCGGCTGGTGCAGCTACGGGGGCGGCAACCGGAGCCGGTGCGTAGTACTGCTGGGCTGGAGTCTTGCTGTGGCGGCTGATGCGCACGGACTCTTCGCCTTCCTTGATCTCCAACTCGTCGATGCCGGACTCTTCCAGCAGTTCGATCAGTTTCTTAACTTTACGGATATCCATGAATCATCAACTCCCAAGGGTCGGTCAGGGGCGTTTAGCTTGTTGTTCAAGCTGCTCTAGTGCGGCCTCCAGGGCCAGTCGGTAACCGCTGGCGCCAAGGCCGCAGATCACTCCCACCGCAACGTCGGAGAAGTAGGAGTGATGGCGGAAAGGTTCGCGTTTGTGCACGTTGGACAAATGCACTTCGATGAATGGGATGCTCACTGCCAGCAGCGCGTCACGTAATGCGACGCTTGTATGTGTAAAAGCTGCTGGATTGATCAAAATGAAGTCCACGCCTTCATCGCGGGCGGCATGGATACGTTCGATCAATTCGTACTCGGCATTGCTCTGCAGATACTGCAGATGGTGCCCGGCATCACGGGCCCGCTGCTCCAGGTCCTGGTTGATCTGGGCCAGGGTGGTTGCACCGTAGACCCCCGGTTCACGGGTGCCGAGCAGGTTCAGGTTGGGGCCGTGAAGCACCAGTAGGGTGGCCATCGGTTGTTCCTTGTTATCGGGGTGCTGTTGTCAGAACCCGGCGACTATGCCGGAAAGACTTTATGACTGTCCAGTTCTCTGCAATAGCCAGCACGATGACCGATGTTTGCGCAAAATATGTGACCAAGCACTTAAATCCGGTCATTTGCCTGCAGGGTGAGAGCGCTGCACTCCCGGCCAGCCGTTTCGCCGATGATGGGGCGTTTGTCAGGGAAAACCGGGGCACAGGCAGAGCTTAGACGCGGAAGGCTTGCACCGCCGTATGCAATTGTCCCCCGAGGTCCAGCAAGTTCTCGCCCTGGGCCCGGCCTTCGCCAATGCGCAGCAGGTTGTCGCCGCCCAACTGATGGATGCGCTCGCTGTGGTCGCGGATCTCGCTGACCGCGCCGCTTTGCTGGGCGGTGACATCGGCGATGCGCACGGCGGTGTCGGCGATGGTCTGGATCGCCCCGACGATTTCGTCCAGGGCACCGTCGGCGGCCTGGGCCTGGCTGGCGGTGGCTTCGGCGTGTTCCACCTGGGCACGCATGCCTTGCACCGATTGTTGCGCGGCGGCCTGCAGGCCGGCGATCAGGGTCTGGATCTCTGCTGTAGCGCCGGCGGTACGCTGGGCCAGGGAGCGCACTTCTTCGGCGACCACGGCAAAGCCACGGCCCATTTCCCCGGCGCGAGCGGCTTCGATGGCGGCGTTGAGCGCCAGCAGGTTGGTCTGTTCGGCAATGGAGCGGATCACGGTCAGCACGCCGTCAATGGTGGCGGACTCCTGGGCCAGGTGCTCGATCATCTGCGCGTTGCCCTGTACCTCGCCCACCAGGGCGTGCAGCCCGGTCAGGCTCAGGCCTATGACTTTCTGCCCCTGTTGCACCGCAAGGCCAGCGCTGCGGCTGGCATCGGCGGCCTGGCTGGCGTCACCGGCAACCTGCTGGATGGTGGCTTCCAGCTCCCCCAGGGCATCGCGGATCTGCGCGGTATCGCCGGCCTGGCGCTCGGCCCCGCTGTGCAGGCCGCTGCTGAGGTCAGCCAGGGCGCGGCTGCTGCCAGCCACTTGCTCGGCGTTCTGGCGAATGGTGCCCACCAGATCCACCAGGTAGGCCCGCAGGCGATTGAGGGATTCTTCGATGGCGTGCAGTTCGCGGTTGGTCTTGCCCAGCTGGATCGGTCGGCTGAAGTCGCCTTCGGCCCAGGTCGACAGCGCCGGGGCCAGGTTGGTCAGGACCCGGGCCAGCTTGCGCTGCAAGGTGTCGATGACCAGGGCGATCAGCAGGATCAGGCCGATCATCAGCCCCTGGATCAGCCGTACCTCGCCCTGGATCTGACCGTGCTGGGCACGCACCGCCGGCTCCAGCTCGGCAATGGCCTGGCGCACGGCGGTGATCTTCAGCAGGGTCGCGGCACTCAGGTCGGCGCGTTTCTGGATCTGCTCGCGGGTGCGCTGCAGTTCCGCCGGGTAGCGGTTGAGCAGGCTGTGGAGTTCGCGCTTGAGGCCGATGCCGGCGTCTTCAGCAGTGGCTTTCTGGGTGTTTTCCAGGCCCATCAGGGCGGCAAAGTCATCGGTGCCCGATTCGCTGCTGGCGGCCACCCCTAATAAAGGCAGGGCTTCGAGCCGGTCGGCCTGGGCCTTGATGTTGTTGACTTCGCGTTCGACATCGGCGGCCAGTTCGCTGCGGCCGCTGCTCACCAACTTGTCCCGGGCCAGGGACAGTTTGCCCAGGTGCTGCGCCGCGGTGAGCAGCAAGGGCAGGTAAGTGGCGCCTTCTGCGGTCTTGGTCCCGCTGGCGTACTGGCTGAGCTGTTCCAGGTTGGCCCCCAGCTCCCGCTCGGCCTGCAACAGCAGGGCCTGGGGATCGCCGGCCAGCTTGCCCGCGGCCAGCAGGTCGGTCTTGCTGAAGTCATCGAGGCTGGCCAGGCTCGGGCGCAAGCTTTGCGCGAGTTGCGGCGGCAGCTCGGTCAGTTCGCCTTGCAGGGCCTCGATGGCCTGGGCTGCGCTGCTCAGGCGCAGGGCGTCGCCGCTGGCCAGGTAGTCTTCGATATTGCGCGCTACCTGGTTTTGAAACTGCTGGGACAGTCCCAGGTAGCGCTCCATCAGCAGATAGGGGCGCTCCAGGGCTCGTTGCGACCACCAGAGCGTGGCCCCCAGGGCCAGGCAGACGGCAACTAACAGCAGAGTATTGAGATTGGTCAGCAGCTTCAGGCGCATCAGGGCTCTACCAACGGCAAAAATGGTAAGCGCCTGAATTTATTGCGTTTGTATTACAAGGTTATGACCGAATCTGTGGATTCGGATGAAAAGATGGCACTTTGACTTGATTGCCGTGCGGCCTGCACTCGGTTGCGTCCGCCGTGCTTGGCGCGGTACAGCGCCTCGTCCGCCTGGCTGGCCATCATCAGGCTGTCGGAGTCTTCCTGCATCTCCACCACGCCGGCGCTGAAGGTGCACCACAGGTCTTGAGGCTGGGCCGGGTAATGGATCTCGGCAAAGCGCTGGCGGATTTCGTCCAGGACCTTGCAGGCGGCGTCCTGATCGGTGTCGGGCATGACGATGGCAAACTCTTCGCCGCCGTAGCGGCCGATGAAGTCGGTCTTGCGCAGGCGCTGCTTGAGAAACAGCGCCAGGCTCTTGATCACCCGGTCGCCCATGGGGTGGCCGTGGCTGTCGTTGACCCGCTTGAAGTGGTCGATGTCGAGCATGGCGAAGCTCAGCGGCTTGCCCTCGCGACGGGCGCGGAAGCTGCAGTCTTCCAGCAGTTGCAGAATGTGGGTGTGGTTGTACAGGCCGGTGAGGCTGTCGCGGACCATCCGTGCCTTGAGGTTGCGGGCCCGGGCGGCGCGGTTGCGCACGGTGGTGATCAGGTGCCGCGGCTTGATGGGCTTGGTGAGGAAGTCATCGCCGCCTTCGCTCATGGCGTCCAGTTGCTTGTCCAGGTCGTCCTCGGCGGACAGGTAGATGATCGGCACGCTGACATAACGGTCGTTGTGGCGGATCACCTTGGCCAGCTCGGTGCCGGTGCAGGCCGGCATGTACATGTCGAGGATGATCAGGTCCGGCTGGAAGTCCGCCAGCTCGGCCATGGCCTGGATCGGCTCGATCAGGGTGCGGGTAACGATCCCGGCGCTGTTGAGCAGGCGCTCGGTATGCAGCGCCTGGGCCCGGGAGTCGTCGATGATCAGCACTTTATAAGGCTCGTACTGGGCGACGCAGGTCAGCACTTCGATCTTTTCCAGCAGGCTGGAGGCTTCCAGGGTGCCAGTCAGGAACTCCTGGCCGCCGGCGCGTACTGCCGCCAGGCGAGTCGGGGTGTCGGTTTCATGCAGGCTGAAGAACAGCAGCGGCAGTTTCTGCTCCAGGCCGACCTGGGCTTCGGCTGCCAGGGTCAGGCCCATGCCGGGGCCGCAGAAGTCCACATCAATGACGATGGCCGCCGGCAAGCGCTCGACCATGGACGAACGAAAGGCGGCGATGCTGTCCAGGGACTGGGCCGTGAGACCAAAGAATTCCAGTTGCTTGGCCAGGCGCTCGGCCCGGTCGTGATCCTGCAACATCACGTAGATAGGTTTGCGCAACGGCGGCAGGAAGGTCTGTTCCAACTGGTCGCCGTGGCGCAGGCCGGTGCGCGACAAACGCTGCATCAAGCGATTGAGGTCGGTGATCAGGTTGCTGCTCAGGCGACCGCGATTGGCATCTACAGCCTCCAGCGATTGGCTGATGCTGCGGGCCAGTTGGGTATGTTCGGGTTGCTCGAAGCGTTCAGCGAAACGCAGCAGGCGCAGGTTGGCTTCGCACAGTTCCGACATGTCGGTGGTGGACCATTCGCTGCGTTGCAGACGCTGCCATATCTCAAGAATCTGACGTGCCTGATGAATTACCCGCTGGGCAAAGTGGTGCTTGAGGCGCTCACGGCTGGGGTCTTCTGGCTCGGTCATATCCTGACTACTAGGTAGGGTGCATGCTGAGGTCGACTGGTGGCTCTATGCTAGCACCACTTTTGTGTCCCATGAGTGTCGTACGTCAATAATGTGCAAGGCGGGGTTATTCAGTTCCTGACCCACTGGTCGCATAGGCTCTGGAGTGTGCTTCATTTATAGTGACCGCCTGATTCGCAATCATTGCGCGGCGCGCATTTGCCGGAAGATATATCCCGTCAAGGCAAGGCACGATGGAGTAGGGTTGTGGTCGAACCGATGAACCCAAGTGATTGAAAGGACATAGCCATGCTGGATTGGAAGAATCGCGCAGGTAGCGCGCCGGATCGTGCTGCCGAACCCAAGTCGGCGACACGCAGCTATTTCGGTGGCCTGCTGTTCAGTCGTGCCCTGGCCACCTTGCTGGGCCTGTACCTGTTGGTCACGGGCGGCCTGGGCTGGTATTGGAGTCAGGAACCTGCGCTGTTCCCGGTCCAGCAGAACGCCCAGATCGCTGCCGAGAAGGAAGGCCGGCAGATGGTGGTGGGCTACACCACCGTGGAAACCCTGAAGACCGTGGTCGGTACCTTGCTGGACAAACCGGGTGGCTATATCTCCAACGACCGTTTTCCACCGGGCCTGTGGATGGACAACATGCCAAGCTGGGAATATGGCGTGCTGGTCCAGGTCCGCGACCTGACCCGCGCCTTGCGCAAGGACTTCGCCCGCTCCCAGTCGCAGTCCGCTGAAGACTCCGACCTGGCCAAGGCCGAACCGCGCTTCAACTTCGACAACAAGAGCTGGGTGCTGCCGTCCAGCGAGTCCGAGTACCAGGACGGCATCAATTCCCTTAGCCGCTACCAGGCTCGCCTTTCCGATCCAAACCAGAAGACCGCGCAGTTCTATGCCCGTGCCGACAACCTCAACAACTGGCTGGGTGATGTAGGGACGCGCCTGGGCTCGCTGTCGCAACGGCTGTCGGCCAGTGTGGGCCGGGTCAAGCTCAACACCGCGCTGAAAACCGAAGTGCCGGCCCCGGGCCAGGGCCCGCAGGTGGATGAAGAAGTGGTGGAAACCCCATGGATGCAGATCGACAACGTCTTCTACGAGGCCCGTGGCCAGGCCTGGGCGCTGTCGCACCTGCTGCGTGCGATTGAAGTGGACTTCGCCGACGTGCTGGCGAAAAAGAACGCCACGGTCAGCGTGCGTCAGATCATCCGCGAACTGGAGGCCTCCCAGGAGCCGGTCTGGAGCCCGATGATTCTCAATGGCAGCGGCTTTGGCGTCCTGGCCAACCACTCGCTGGTCATGGCCAACTATATTTCCCGAGCCAACGCGGCAGTCATCGACTTGCGCCAACTGCTCAATCAAGGCTGATCCATGGTTGCGACCACCAATGAGGCGGCCCATCGCGCCGCCTCCGACGCTGAAGAAATAGCCTGGGTCGATGGCGAAGACCAACTGCTGGGGGCCATGGTCCGCTCGGAGCTGCGCGAGCGCGGCCTGATCGGGCGTGGCACCTACATCATGCTGTTCAATTCTGCCGGTGAGCTGTGCGTGCACCGGCGTACCCTGAGCAAGGCCATCTACCCGGGCTATTGGGATGTTGCCGCCGGTGGCATGGTCCTGGCGACTGAAAGCTATGCCGAATCCGCGGCCCGGGAACTGGAAGAGGAACTGGGGGTGAGCGGCGTCGAACTGACTGCCCATGATCACTTCTTTTTCGAGGACACCGGCAACCGTCTCTGGTGTTCGGCGTTCTCTGCCGTGTGGGACGGTCCGCTGCGTTTGCAGCCGGAAGAAGTCCTGGAAGCGCACTTCATTCCCCTGGATCAGGTGCTGCGGGAAATCCACGAAAAGCCCTATTGCCCGGACTCCTTGGCCGCCTTGCAACGTTATCTGGCCCGACGTCGTTAAAGTTGCATAAATTGACGCTGATTGGCTCTTAGCAACCGGGCTTTTTGCCGTTACACTGCGCGACTTTTCAAGCTGAACCGATGCTGCTTCTTAAACAAGGGCGCCCGGCTCAGTAGCGCTGCCCCTGCCTGAGTGGGGCTTCGCGGTCGATGGCACCGCCATGTGCTTCGACCAGTCTTTGTCCTCCCAAGAGGATTGCCGGTGGCCAAAAAAGCCGCATCCTTCGCCGCCCTTGGTGGCCTGGTGTTTTCCACCGACGCAGGTCGACATTGCCCGGACTGTAGCCAGCCGGTGGCCGCCTGTATCTGCAAACAAACCGTGATTCCGGCCGGCGACGGCATTGCCCGCGTGCGTCGCGAGAGCAAGGGTCGTGGCGGCAAGACGGTGACCACCATCACCGGCGTGCCTCTGGCCGAAGACGCCCTCAAGGAGCTTGCCACCACGTTGAAGAAACGCTGTGGCACCGGTGGCGCCTTGAAGGACGGCGTCATTGAAATCCAGGGTGACCATGTCGAGCTACTCTTGGCCGAACTGGTCAAGCACGGTTTCAAGGCGAAGAAGTCCGGCGGCTAGCAGCCTCTGTGAAAACCACCTCTGACTGGACGCTGTCTTGATTGGCTCAGGACGCAGGTGTCGTCTCCATGGTTTTCACAGAGCCTGTTCATGAACGGTTTCTAAACTCAGCACGGCAGGCGCGGTCTATTGCGCTTGCAGGCTAATCGTCATTTTCATTCTTTAGACTGCGCCGACCCCGGATTGGGGCGGCGCTCTATGACTTCTTTATAGGGGACTTCGATGTCCGTACGACGCACACGTAAAGACGATGGCAGCCAATGGACCGTTGCGGACAGCCGCAGTGTCTACGGGATTCGCCATTGGGGGGCCGGGTATTTCGCGATCAATGACGCCGGTCGCGTCGAAGTTCGTCCGAATGGCCCGAGCAGTTTGCCCATCGATCTGTTCGAACAAGTCGAGGAGCTGCGCAAGAGCGGCTTGTCCCTGCCTTTGCTGGTGCGCTTCCCGGACATCCTCCAGGACCGTGTACGCCAGCTGACCGGCGCTTTCGACGCCAACATCGCGCGCCTGGAATACCAGAGCAAGTACACCGCCCTGTACCCGATCAAGGTCAACCAGCAAGAAGCGGTGATCGAGAACATCATCGCCACCCAGAACGTCTCCATCGGCCTGGAAGCCGGCTCCAAGCCGGAACTGCTGGCGGTCCTGGCCCTGGCGCCCAAGGGCGGCACCATCGTCTGCAACGGGTACAAGGACCGTGAGTTCATTCGCCTGGCGCTGATGGGCCAGAAGCTTGGCCACAACGTGTTCATCGTCATCGAGAAAGAGTCCGAAGTGGGCCTGGTGATCGAGGAAGCGGCCTCCCTCAAGGTCAAGCCACAGGTGGGCCTGCGGGTGCGTCTGTCGTCCCTGGCGTCGAGCAAGTGGGCCGACACCGGCGGCGAGAAATCCAAGTTCGGCCTGTCGGCGGCGCAACTGCTGTCGGTGGTGGAGCGCTTCCGCGCCGCCGGCCTGGACCAGGGCATCCGCCTGCTGCACTTCCACATGGGCTCGCAGATCGCCAACCTGGCGGACTACCAGCACGGTTTCAAGGAAGCCATCCGCTACTACGGCGAACTGCGCAACCTCGGCTTGCCGGTGGATCACATCGACGTCGGTGGTGGCCTGGGCGTGGACTACGACGGTACCCACTCGCGCAACGCCAGCTCGATCAACTACGACATGGACGACTACGCCGGCGTGGTGGTGGGCATGCTCAAGGAATTCTGCGATGCGCAGAACCTGCCGCACCCGCACATCTTCTCCGAGAGCGGCCGTTCCCTGACCGCCCACCACGCCATGCTGGTGGTGCAGGTGACCGACGTCGAGAAACACAACGACGACGTGCCGAAGATCGAAAACAAGGAAGAGCTGCCGGAAACCGTGCAGTGGCTGGTGGACCTGCTGGGTCCGACCGACATCGAGATGGTCACCGAAACTTACTGGCGCGCCACGCACTACATGAGCGACGTGGCGGCCCAGTATGCCGACGGCAAGCTGACCCTGGCCGAAAAAGCCCTGGCCGAGCAGTGCTACTTCGCCGTGTGCCGTCGCCTGCACAACTCGCTCAAGGCACGTCAGCGTTCCCACCGCCAGGTGCTGGACGAACTCAACGACAAGCTGGCGGACAAGTACATCTGCAACTTCTCGGTGTTCCAGAGCCTGCCGGACACCTGGGCCATCGGCCAGGTGCTGCCGATCCTGCCGTTGCACCGTCTCGACGAAGAGCCGCTGCGTCGCGCGGTTCTGCAAGACCTGACCTGCGACTCCGACGGCAAGATCAAGCAGTACGTCGATGAGCAGAGCATCGAGACCAGCCTGCCGGTTCATGGCCTCAACGAGGGCGAGGACTACCTGCTGGGGATCTTCCTGGTGGGCGCCTACCAGGAAATCCTCGGCGACATGCACAACCTGTTCGGTGACACCGACTCAGTGAACATCTACCAGCGGCCCAATGGCAGCGTGTACCACGCCGGGATCGAGACCCACGACACCATCGAAGACATGCTGCGTTACGTGCACTTGTCGCCGGAGGAGTTGATGACTCATTACCGCGATAAAGTGGCCAGCGCCAAGATCAGCGCCGCCGAGCGCACCCAGTTCCTCGACGCCTTGCGCCTGGGCCTGACCCGCTCGTCCTACCTGTCGTCCTGAAGGCCCGGGCATCCCCAGTGATGCCTGTTCCGTCCCGGCACAAAGCCGCGCCCTGCGATGGAGGGCGCGGCTTTTTTTTGAACTGTTTCCAGGTTCGCCACGCAAGAGGGGGCCCCGTTCCATTTCAGCTAGCCTGCAAAGAGGCGTCCATGGTGGGCGCAACGAGGCTTGCTGATGCTCAATACATCGAAAGGCGCCTGGCGTCTGCTGTTCGGCACCCTGGTGCTCAGCCTGCTGGCGGCCTGTTCACCGCTCAAGGCGCTTAATTCCCTGACCCCCGACAGCACCTTTATCAAGACCCGGGACATTGCCTATGGCAGCGATCCACGGCAGAAGTTGGATGTCTATCAGCCCCGGCAGGCGGTTCCCGGTGCACCGGTGGTGGTGTTCTTTTACGGTGGCAGTTGGAACAGCGGCTCGCGCAACGACTACGACTTTGTCGGCGAGGCCCTGGCCTCGCGGGGCATGGTGGCGGTCCTGGCGGACTACCGGCTGTATCCACAGGTGCGCTATCCGGCCTTTCTTGAAGACGCGGCCCGCGCCGTGGCCTGGACCCATGAACATATCGGCGAGTTTGGCGCCGACCCGCGGCGGTTGTATCTGATGGGGCACAGTTCTGGCGCCTACAACGCGGCCATGCTCGCCCTGGACTCGCGCTTGCTGGGGCAAGTCGGGCTGACGCCGCAGATCATCAAGGGCTGGATCGGCCTGGCCGGGCCCTATGACTTTCTGCCGATCCGCAACCCTGAGGTGCGCCCGGTGTTTTTCTACCCTGATTCGCCGCCGGACTCGCAGCCGATCAACCACGTCAGCCGCGGCGCGCCGCCGGCGCTGCTGATAGCGTCCGATGATGATTCGCTGGTCAACCCACAGCGTAATACCGGTGGCCTGGCCAGCAAGCTGCGAGCGGCAGGAGTACCGGTGCAGGAGTTCTATTTCTCCCGCACTGGCCACGCCACGCTGGTGGCCGCCTTGTCCCGACCCTTGCGTGGGCTGGCGCCGGTACTGGATCGGGTCAGTGGGTTTGTCGAGTCGACGCCGACTCAGTGAGCCCGTGCAGCGCTGTGTTCACCGCCTTGCTGCTGGTGACCACGTTTAGTTTTTCTGCGCCTGGAATTCGCTCAGGTTCAATACCTCGAAGTACAGGTTTTCGTCCCATTCCAAGCCCAGCGGGTATTGGGTTGCGTCGTTGTACGTGCTGTCGTAGTCGTCGTCCAGGTGAAGCCCGAAGAGCGCGTCAAAGGGCGGCGCCGACTTTTGCGTGGCCGCTCTTTTGAGTACTTGTCCTGCCTGCATGAGGTCGTTTGGTAGTGCGTCGATGGCCCTGCCGATGTAGCGGCATCTGGCGATTTCCTCTTCCACGGAGTCTTTCAGCTCCGCTTCCTCGAAGAGGAGCATGGAGTCTAGTTCGATCGTTTCCAGCAGCAGATAACAGTCACGATGAGCTTCGAGAAAGGCAATGCTTTCGTCCAGGGCGGCGAGAAGCTCGGCTACTGCCACAGGCTTGGCTGGCGACTCGGTCGTGGCTATCGCCGGCTTTGCAAAGAAGAGTCGTTTGAGGCGTTCCAGTAAGGATCCCTTAGGTTGCGGCGCGTTAACCTGAAGTTCGATTGAGGGGGGCAAGGATACAGCTGCTCGGACAATGTCCGCGAAGCGCCGCACTCGTTCAAAGCCGGGATCGAAGGGACTGCTGATCGCATAGAGTTTGGACTTGTGGCCAGGCTCGTCGTCCTCAAACCCGTCCGCCACCAGCGAGGCACACAGCTGCGGATCGCCAGACAACAGCAGACGGTAGATGAAGGGGACGTAGTAGGGACATTCAGACAGGCCGCAAATGCTCTCGGGACGGTCCTCGTATGTAGTGGGTCGATTGCTCAGGCTGTAGAGATAGGAGCGATTGGCCATAGTCAGAATTACCTCAAAGGCAGTCGCGAGACTTCGGAATTAATTTGAGTGCTGCGATAGCTGTTTGACCGTTTGTTCTGCTTTGCGAAAGAACTAGGCGTGGGCAAGTACAACACCCAGGTCAGTCACCGGCAACCTCGTCGATTTCGCTGCAGTGGGAAGGCGAAAAGACTTCGACAGACCGGTTATGGCGTTCGGCCAAGGGTTGTGGGTGGCTCAGTGAGCCCCGGCAAACCAGCCGTCGCGCCGCTCCAGGTGCCAGGCGAAGGCTGCCAGGGTCAGGCTGCGCAGGAGCATGAACAGCAGAAAGGTCAGCCACAGGCCGTGGTTGCCGAAGCCTTGCAGGCCCCAGGCGAAGGGCAGTAGCAGGAGCACAGTGAGGAGCATGCCGTTGCGCATTTCCCGGGCTCGGGTGGCACCGATGAACAGGCCGTCCAGCAGGTAGCTCCAGACGGCGATCAGGGGCAGTACGGCAAGGTAGGGCAAATAGCTGAAGGCGGTCTGGCGGACCTCGGGAATGTTGGTCTGCATTTCGATGAACAGGTGGCCGCCCAGCAAGAACATCAGCGCGAATCCCAGGCTGGCCAGCAATGACCAGCCACCGGCCACCACCAGCGAACGGCGCAGGGCCTGGCGATCGTGGGCGCCGATGGCGTGGCCGCACAGGGCTTCCACCGCGTGGGCCAGTCCGTCCAGGGCATGGGCGGTGAGCAACAGGCCGTTGAGCAGCAGAGCGTTGGCTGCCACCGTGGCATCCCCGAGGCGGGCGCCTTGTACGGTGATCAGGAAAAACACCGATTGCAGGGCCAGGCTGCGGATGAAGATGTCACGGTTCACTGCCAGCAGCGGGCGCCAGCTCTGCCAGCGGCGCAGCGCGGCCCAGACGATCCGTCCCGGATAGGCGCGCAGGGCCGGCCGGGTCATGGCCAGGCCGATCAATGCCCCGGTCCATTCGGCGATCACCGAGGCCCGGGCCGAGCCCACCACGCCCCAGTCCAGTCCCAGGACGAACCACAGGTTGAGCGCGATGTTCACCAGGTTGGTACTGAGCAGGATGGCCAGCGGTGCCCGGGCATTCTGGGTGCCGAGGAACCAGCCCACCAGGGCGAAGCTGGCCAGGGCCGCTGGCAGGCCCAGCAATCGAGTGTGGAAAAATGCCCGGGTCATCTGGTCCAGGCCCGCCGAGGGTTGCATCAGGTGCAAGGCCGCGCCGCTCAGCGGCACGCCGATGGCCCCCAGCAGCAGTGCCAGGCCCAGGGCCAGCAACAGGCCCTGGAGGAGGATCTGGCGCAGGGCGGCACCGTCGCCGCGGCCGGCGGCCTGGGCGGCAAACCCGGTGGCCCCCATGCGCAGAAAACCCATGGCCCAGGCCAGGAAGGTATAGAGGCTGGCGCCTACTGCCACGGCCCCCAACTGATGGGCGTGGGGCAGGTGACCGATCACGGTGCTGTCCACCAGGGCCACCAGGGGCACGGAAATATTCGACAGGATCATCGGCGCGGCCAGGGCCCAGACGCGGCGATGGGTGGGGCGATGATGCCAATCGGTGATCAGGGGGGACATGCGGGCTCCTTGCGAGAGCCGGCATTGTAGCCTCGGCGACGAGAGGCGCCGAGGTTTCAGAAGGGGATCAGTGAATGATCCAGCTCAGCAGCCAGAGACCGAGCACCAGCCAGATGATGCCGAGGATGATCGAGGCGCGCATGAAGGCGCGGATCGCCGAGTAGAGGAACATCAGGCCGATGATCAGGCCAATGATGCTGACAATGGAGGTGTCCATCCCCAGGGCCCGGGACAGTCCGTCGACGAAGTTGCCACCGGCGTGGGTCAGGGTATTGAACAACCCGCTGAGCAGGTCGACGATAAACCGGATGACCGAACCTATGGCCTGGCCAAGCCACTCGAAGAAACTTTCTACCTGCATGTGTGCGTCCTGATGAAAGAGGGGGCGGGTGCCCGAGCTCAACCTTGGGCCATGAATGCCCGCAGCGAGTTCCCTGTTAAGCATAGAAGCTGCCGGGGCCGCTCATTCTGTAGGAGCCGACCGGCCGGCGAAAGCACTCTTGCGTCCCACGGCTATCCCCCGGAAGCTATACGCCTTCAGGAGACCCCGATGAATCTAGAGCAACTGACCCAACGCCTGCACGCCATTCGTGACCACAACGATTGGCGGCAATTTCACAGCCCGAAGAACCTGGCCATGGCCGCCAGCGTCGAGATGGCGGAGCTGGTGGAAATCTTCCAGTGGCTGACCGAGGAGCAGTCGCGGCAACTGCCCGCGGACAAGCTGGCTCACGCCGGACAGGAGGTAGGCGATATCGTCCTTTACCTGCTGTTGCTGTGCAGCGAGCTGGGGCTGGACATGGACCAGGTGGTGCGCAGCAAGCTGGCGGACAGCGAACGGCGGTTCTGCTCATGAGCGATCGGCATTTCGACCAACTGGCCACTCGTTTCGCCGAGAAGATCTATGGCGGCGCCAAGGGCGCGATCCGCCTTGCGGTGCTCCAGGCCGACCTCAAGGAATGCCTGCCCGAGCGGCCGCTGCGGGTGCTGGATATCGGTGCCGGCCTTGGGCACATGTCTCTGTGGCTGGCCCAGCACGGGCATCAGGTGACCCTGGCCGAGCCCGCCGCGCCGATGCTCGAAGGCGCCCGCCAGCGCTTTGCCGAGGCCGGGCAGCAGGCGACCTTCATCCAGGCGCCCTGGCAGGAACTGCTGGGGCAACTGACCGAGCCCTACGACCTGGTGCTCTGCCATGCGGTGCTGGAATGGCTGGCCGAGCCACACGCGATCCTGCCGGTATTGCACCAACTGACCAGTGCCGATGGCTGGCTGTCCCTGGCGTTCTATAACCGCGATGCCCTGGTTTATCGCAATCTGCTCAAGGGCCACTTTCGCAAGCTGCGCAAGAACGACATGGCCGGCGAGAAGCAGAGCCTGACCCCGCAACAACCGCTTGATCCGCGCGAGCTGGCGGCGCAACTTGAGGGCTTGTGGCGAGTCGAAACCCAGAGCGGAGTGCGGGTTTTCCACGATTACATGCCGGTGGAATTCCAGGCTCGCGCCGAGCTGACGGATTTGCTGGAGATGGAATTGGCTCACCGCCGACACCCAGGTTTTGCCGGGCTTGGGCGTTATCTGCATTGGCTGTGCCGGCCGGTCTAACGGAGTGCGCAATGAAACGCCGCCTGGGTCTGATCTTCCTGTGTTCCGGGCTTGCCGCCTGTCAGGGCAGCAATCCCTACGTCGCCAGTAGCAAGCCCCTGCCACCGGCGCCACCGCAAGCGGCCAACACCTTCGACCGCAGCGCCTATCCGGCGCCGCAACGGGACTATGGGCGCTACCGCAACTGGGCTTGGCTCAATGGGCGCCTGCCCAACGGCTCGGCCTGGGCCGACTCGGCGCAGATCGCCGAGGCGGTCAGCAATGCCCTGGATCAGCAGGGTTTGCGACCGGTGCAAGACCTGCGTCCGGCGGACCTGTGGGTCAGCGCTGACCTGCACCTGGAGAAGCGTTTGCGCCAGGTCCGGGACGATTATGGTTATGGCGGGTACGGGGGGTACAACCGCTACGGGCCGGGTTACGGCATGTACGGCAGCGTGCCGGTGGTGCGCACCTACGAGGTGGAGGTCGTGGTGGTCCGGGTCAATCTGTTTGACGGCGCCAGCGGCCAGCCGGTGTGGAGCGCCAGCGCCGAGACCAGCAGCAGGGGCAGCCTGAGTGAACGTGCCGATTCGCTGCGTGAGGCAGTGCAAAAGGCCATGGCCGCCTATCCTCCCAGTTAGTTGAACGATGCCCGTTTTTGCTCTTCACGCGGAGAAACAGCATGTTCCATCGAATCGCGTTACTGGTGTGTGCCGCCTTGCTCAGTGCTTGCGCTGCTGACCAGATCAATCATGACTTTGACGCCAGCCGGGACTTTGGCGCCTACCGCAGCTGGAGCTGGAAAGAACCCGCCCTGCAATATCGCCCCGACGATCCGCGCATCAAGAGTGACCTGACCGAGCAGCGCATCCGTCAGGCGGTGGCCGAGCAATTGGACCAGCGGGGTCTGCGCCCGGCCCAGGGCGGGAGCCGGGCAGACCTGAATGTCCAGGCGTATCTGATCGTCGAGGACCGTCAGCAACAGGTCACCACCCACTATGGTGGAGGCTGGGGTGGCCCATGGAATGGCTACTGGGGCGGCCCGATGTACAACGAGACCCGTAACATCACCTACAAGGTGGCGACCCTTCAGATCGACTTGCTGGACGGTAAGGACGGCAGGCTGGTGTGGCGTGGCAGTGATGAACAAATGCTCAGCAGCTCGCCCAATCCTGCCGACCGCACGACTGCGGTGCGTACTACAGTGATGCGAATCCTGCAGAACTACCCGCCGCACTGAGGCCTTTACCAGGCAGGAGCACCGGCTTTGGCAAGCGCCGCAGGCAGCCTGTGGCGCGCCTTTGCGCCGACAGTTAGGCGAGCTGGCAGTCTGCCAGCGCAGGCCCGGGCCTTTGACTACACTGCTGTGCATCGATGGAGAGTGCGCTCGGCTGCGAGCCGGTAAAGGAGTGCCCCGATGTCTCCTCTGAAGCGGTTTACCGGCCCGGCCCGTCAACGTGGCGCCATTGGCCTGATGGCGGCAACGACCCTGGGCCTGGCGCTGTTGCTGATGCTGCTGGTGGTAGACAGCGGCCGGCTCTACATGGAGCAGCGCAAGTTGCAGCGGGTAGCGGACAACGCGGCGCTGGAAGCCGTCAGCCGTGGCGGCAATTGCCTGGCCGGCCTGACGGCCGCCACCTATGTCGGGCAGAGTGCAGTGCGCAATGGCTTCGTCGTCGCCGCCGGCAATACCCTGACCACCAACTGCGGCTTCCTGAGCACCAGAGCCGACGGTTTGCGTACATTCAATGCCAACCCGGCGCAGTCGGCGGCTGTGCAGGTAATCGCCACTAACACCGTCCCCATCAGTGTGGCCTCGGGTGTTGCTGCGCTGTTCTCGCCAGGTCCGATCAACCTCACCACGCAGCTCACGGCCACAGCCGTTGCGGCTGCACCAACGCCGCCGCTGGCGCAACTGAGCATTCGCAGCACCATCGCCACCGTCAACAGCGCCAACTCAGCGTTGCTCAATGCCCTGGTGGGCAACATGCTCGGCGGCAGCGTGAACATCAGTGCCGTGGGCTGGAATGGCCTGCTCAACAGCGATATCAATTTGCTGAGCTACCTCGACCAACTGGCGATCGACCTGGGCGTCGCCGCCGGCAACTACACCCAGTTGCTCAACACCCAGGCGAGCCTGACCCAACTGATCCAGACTGCCGCCACCGTGGTTCAGGCCAATGGCGCGACCGCCGACATACTGGCGGCCCTGGGGAGCCTGCAGGCGGCGGTGAGTGCTCAGATACCGGAGCTGGAACTGGGGGACATCCTGAAACTGCAGACCGGTGCCGTGTCCACCGCGCTGGATGCCAACGTGCAGCTGTTCCAACTGCTGCAAGCGATGGTTCAACTGGCCAACAGCAAGAGCGCGGTGGCGGCGGTAATACCGGCCAACCTGCTGGGCCTGGCCAGTGTGACGGTCAGGGTCAAGGTCATCGAGCCACCGCAGTTCTCGGCGGTCGGTGACCCTCGGTTGGCCGTCCTTGATCCGCAGGGGGCCAATAGCATCTACGTGCGCACGGCCCAGGTAAGGACGCTGATTTCAGTCGACCTCACCGGCCTGTCCGGGGTGACCGGCCTGGCCAATGCCGTGCTGGGCCTGGTGGGTTCGCTGACGCCAACCCTCAACAGTGTCCTGAGCCTGAACCTGGCGGCCACCATCAACTCCGTGGGCTGCCTGCTGGGCGCTGGCTGCCAGCAAATTGACCCGCAAGTGCTGCCTTCTCCGCGAATCGACATCAACCTGGAACTGGGCGGCGCCGAGGCCTACGTCACCAACTACAGCTGTCCGACGGGCAACACTGGAACCAAAAGCCTCACGGCGCACAGCAAATCGTCCCTGGCCGACATCAAGGTCGGGAAGATTGATCCCAACACGACGTTCTCTTCCTCGACGCAACCTGTGGTGACGCCACTGCCGATCATCGACCTGGGCATCTGGACCTGTCGCAAGATTCTCGGGATCGGCAGTTGCGGGCCGGCGCGCACGGCCTTCGCCGCCGGGGGCATCGGCATCATGGTCGACGCTTCGCTGGGGCGCAGCCAGACCGGGCCGAACGTGGGGCGGGACCTGACTTACTCAAGCGGTGCGCCGGATTTTGCTGTCCCCCCGAACGTCAACCAAGCGCCGAGCTACCAGAACGCTGCCCCGACCAACAACCTCGTCAACAGCCTGTCGGGCACTATCTCCGGGATCAGCCTGCAGGTTTACCAGCCGGTCAGCGCCAACCTCCTGGGTTCGGTAGTGGCGGGCGCGGGAGGGCTGATCAATGGTGTCACCAGCCTGATCATGCCGCTGATCAGCAATCTGCTGAGCCCCTTGCTCGATCCGCTGTTGAACAACCTGCTGGCGGCATTGGGGGTCAGCCTGATGGACGTCCAGGTCGGTGCCAACCTCACCTGCGGGCAGACGGGCAGGGCCTATCTGGTGATCTGATCCGCCTGGACAATTGGCAGCTCGATGCAAAAGCGCGCGCCGTCCTGGCCGTTGCTGACACTCAGGCGGCCGCCCATGTTCTGGACTATGCCGTAGCTCACCGACAGACCGAGCCCGGTGCCGACGCCCACCGGCTTGGTGGTGAAGAAGGGTTCGAAAATCCGTTCCAGCAGCCGCGGGTCGATGCCACCGGCGTTGTCCTCGACCCACAGGCGCACCCACTGTTCGTCGCGCTGGCCATGTACGGCAATCCAGGGTTTGAAATCCTTCTGCTGCCCTTGCTTGCCCAGCAGGGCGTCCCGGGCATTCACCAAAAGGTTGATCAGCACCTGTTCCAACTGGTCGACAAAGCCCAGCACCTGAACCTCGAAACCCAGCTCGCTGATACGCAGTTCCAGCCCCTTGCCACGCATGCCCTCGGCCAGCAGCGATAGGGTCCCCTCGATGGCCTGGGCCGGATTGAAGGGCTGTTGCTCCACCTCCGAGCGCCGGCCGAATACCCGCATGTGGTCCACCACTCGAGCGGCCCGCTGGACCTGAGCGTCGATGCGATGGAGTTTTTCGGTCAGGTAGTCGACCTGGATATCGCCACTGTTCAGGCGCTTGAGCACATTGACGATGGCCATGCGCATCACGTTGAGCGGCTGGTTGATTTCATGGGCCAGGCCGGTGGCCATTTCCCCCAGGGTGGCCATTTTCGCGCTTTGCGTCAGTTGCTGCTGGGAACGCCGCACTTCGGTGTTGTCGCGGCCCACGGCCTGGATTTCCAGCAACTGCCCCTGTTCATCGAATACCCCACGATCCGACCAGACCCACCAGGCGTGTTCACGCCCTGGCAGTTGCAGGTTGATCTCGGCGGTGCTGACCGGAAACTCCGGGCTCAGCAACGTGAGCCGCCGTTCAAAACCCTCGCGCTGCTCGGCGGACAGCCACTGTCCGAGATTGCTCCCCGGCAGATCTTCGGCGGCGCACTCCAGGTAGGCCGCCAGCGGCCGGTTGCCGAAGGTCAGGGTCAGGTCCGGGCGGTAGCGGCAGATCATCGCCGGTGAGTCTTCCACCAGAATCCGGTAGCGCTCTTCGCTCTGGCGCACGTGCTCGGCGGCCAGGGTGGCTTCGGTGACGTCCAGCCACAGGCCAACCGCTTCCACCGGCAGGCCCAGGTCATTGCGCAGCAGCCGGGCTTCGTCCAGTACCCAGTGAAAGTTCCCCTGGCGATCCCGGAGTCGGTAGCGGGCATGGACATTGCCCTCACGCAGCAGTTGGCGACAGCGCTGGAAGTACAGGTCGCGGTCCTCGGGATGGACCCAGTCCGCCACGGCGCCTTCGTTGCAGTCTTCCAGGCTCCAGCCCAGCAGCGGTTGCAGGCTGGCGCTGAAAAAACTCGGTTGCAGGGCGCCTTCCAGGTAGCGCTGGACATAGATCACCGCCGGCGAGCTGGCGATCAGGTTATCCAGGCGGGCATGGGCGGCAGCGGCTTGTTGCTGTTGGTTCTTGATATCGCTGATATCCAGCATGAACCCCACCAGCCGTTGCTGTTCCCCTCGTCCCAGGGCCTGGCCCTGCAAACGGTACCAGCGCGTTGCTGCGCTCGGGTCAGCTTCGTGCAGGCGGACGCAGAGCAGCAGCGGCTTGCCCAGCTTCAGGGCCTGCAGGCGGCTGTTGAGTTCGGCGCGGTCGGCGGGGTGAATCAGTTCCAGCCAATCCTGGACGCTGAGTCTGTTGCTGTCGGCGGGCAGTTGCAGGCTGGCGGCCAGTGGCTTGGCCAGCAACACCTCGGCCGTGTCGGCGCGCAGTTCCCACCAACCGGTGCCCAGCAGCCCTTGCAGGGCTTCCAGGCGCTCCAGGTGCAGGTGATGACGCTGTTCCCGCAGGCGGCTGAGCAGCGGTCCGGCCAGGGCCGCAGTGAGCGCCAGCCAGTCGCGGTCCAGCAGGTTGGGCGCGTGTTGCTGTACGGCGTAACAGCCGCACAGCAGCCAGGCCGCGACGCCATGGTCGTCCCGGTAGGGCACCAGAAAACCTTCGCGATGACCGAAGATGCCCTGCAATCGCGGGTGTTCATTCAGGCCCTGGATTTGATTCAGATGCAGCGGTGTATTGCCGCTCAGGCTATCCAGGCCAGTCCCCAGGTCCTGGTCGTCATGCCACAACCGGGGTGAGTCATGGGCACTGTAGCAACTGTGGATGACCCAGCTTTGTTCCTGTTCGTCGAGCAAGGCCAGGCCCAGGCAGGGGATGTGCCAGTAGCGGGCCAGGTCGGCGAGCTGGTCGTGCAGCACGTCCGGCAGGCGGGTCAGGTTGCACAGGCGGATCTGTTCGCTGATCTGCGCGGCGAAGATCTGGCATTGCTCACGGCTCAGGGCCTGTTGGCGTTGCTGGATCAGGTCGCCGATGTCCAGCAGATGCAGCAACCATTGCGAGCCCCAGGGTTGGAGCCAGCCGCGCAGGTGCAAGGTCTTGCCACCCAGCCCGCGCAGGTCCAGGTCCAGCACTTGTCCGCTCCAGTCGGCGGGACGGCCTTCGAGGGCCAGGGTGCTGCCGGGCAAGATGTAGTCCAGCAGGTGCGGTGGTTCGGCGCTGGGGGGCAACTGGGCCAGCCCATGACGCAATGGCCCGCTGCTGGTGAGGACCCGGCCCTGGGGGTCGAGTACCAGTTGCAGGCCAACAGCCTGGGGCGGGACCCGGGACTCGTCGGCGGGGAGTGGCTGACGGCCCAGCAAGCGTCCAAGCAGCTTGTCACCAGAGGTCAAAATTGCACACTCGAGATGGCGCTCAGGTTGGTGGGCAGGTTGGGCACCGGGCCGACCACCGGTAATACCAGGCGCGGCAGTACCTGGGTGAGTTTCTGGGTGGGGTAGTCGATCCGTACTGTGAGTACGCCGTTGGCGTACACCGCGCTGTGGTCGGCGGCGGCGAAGTTGAAGGCCGGCGGAATCCAGTTGGTCTGGTTCTGCACCACGGTGTTGGCCAGGTCCTGCACCGTGGTGGCGTAGTCGTCGATATTGGGGTCGACCGCCACGGCCCGGCGCACCGCTTCAGCGGTCGCCTGGTTGAAGGATTGCATCAGCAGCAGCGGCAGGCTGTAGCTGACCAGGCCGTAAAACACCGCGAAGAAGATCACGAACACGGCGGCGAATTCGATCGCCACAGCACCTTTCTGCTTTCTAGGGAGGCCCGGTTTCATGAGTGCGTCTACCCTGACAACCACTATGTCCATTGAGCATAGGATCAATCCGGCAAAAGGAACCCTCTTCGGCGATGCATTTCTGGGTTTTGTGGATCTGGTTGGCAATCTGTGCGCTGCAGGATCTGCGTCAGCGGCAGATCGCCAACAGCTTGACTCTGGGCGTCGCGCTGCTGGCCGGCCTGTACCTGTTGTGGACCGGCAGTACCTGGCTGGGGGCCAGTGCCGCACAGGGTGGTTGGGCATTGTTGCTGGCCCTGCTGTTCACTTTGCCCGGGTATGCCATGGGGCGGATGGGGGCGGGGGACGTCAAGTTGATGGCGGCCCTGGGGCTGCTCTGCGACCCAGAGCACTTACTGGGGGCCTTTATCGGCGCTGGGCTCTGCAGCCTGGTGTGGTTGCTGATCGCGCCCAGGCTCTGGTTTCAGCAGAAACAAGGGCTTGACCCCCAAGCGGGAGGGACCGGCAGGCGCTTGTCAAAAAAATACCCATTTGCCCCCTTTGTACTGGCTGGAATGGTCTTAACTGTGAGCGTGATCCATTAGTCGCCGGACTGATTAATGCGATGTACATAGTCGGAAAGTGGGTCTAGGTTTTTATGTGTAGCTGCCTGGATCATGCGAGGCAGGACAGGAGTGGCCAGTCGACGAATGGCCCGCACGGAGTAGCACGTGAACAAGCTCACCTCACAGATGAAAGTGCTCGTGGTCGATGATCAGCCACTGATTGTCGAAGAACTATGCGAGTTTCTTGAAAGCAGTGGTTACCGTTGTGTTCCTTGCGAGTCCAGCCTCCAGGCGATGGAGTGCTTCAACAAGGACCCGGAAATCTCCCTGGTGCTCTGCGATCTGCACATGCCGGATATGGACGGCATCCAGCTGGTGCAGGAACTGCAGCGACTGGCCGGCAAGCATCGGGTGTTCGAAGCCATCATGCTCACCGGGCAGGCGGACAAACAGGACGTGATCAAGGCCCTGCGCGCCGGCATTGCCGATTACTACCAGAAACCCATCGACCTGGACGAACTCCTCGAAGGCCTGCAGCGTCAGGAAGTCGCCTTGCAGGAGCGGCAGAAGAACCTGCACCTGGGGCACCTGAACCAGAAGCTGCAATTTCTTTCGGAGTCCATAGACGATCTCTACCAGGACCTGGACAAGGTCCGGCGTACCCCCGCCGCCAGTCGCAGCGAGGAGTCTCAGGGCGACAGCGCAGACGCTGATGCCATCGAGATTCCGGCCATCTTCAACCAGCTGTCGCCACGACAACTGGACGTGGCGCGACTGGTGGGCAAGGGGCAGACCAACTACCAGATCGCCTGTGAACTGGGGATCACCGAAAACACCGTAAAACTCTACGTTTCCCAGGTCCTGCGGCTGACCCACATGCACAACCGCACGCAACTGGCCCTGGCCTTGTCACCGAGCAATTCGGGGCTGCGCCAGCGGGTCACCGCCCACTGATAACGAGCAGTGCATGGCGGCGGTGATGAGCTCACCGCCGCTCGATTCCCTCCTGGCTACTTGGTTTCCACCTTGCCACCGGCATCCGGGTCGTACAGGTCCGGAATTTCGTAGTGGTATTTTTTCAACCAGCGCTGCAACGCCAGCTCACGTTCCGTGGGGGTCGCCGACTGTGGCTGCGGCGAGGCGGCCAGGTTGCGGCTTTGCAACAGCAGCCAGCCTTCGGTCTCCTGCTGCTGGGGCGAGGCGGGGCCTGCATCGATGGCTTGGGCAGCCAGAGGCATCGTCAGCAGGGCGGTGCAGCAGAGCATGGGCAGTTTCATTTCAGCGCTCCTTGGACGGCGTGGCCTCGGGCTGCAGGGTCGTGGAACCCTTCGCCACCTTGGGCACGGAGGCCGTGGTTGTCGCGGGTTTCCCCAGCGCCTCGGCGCGGGCCTGGGCCTGGGAAAATTGCTGGGGATTCAGGTTGGCCTGGCTGACCACTTCGGCGGCCTGCTTCCAGTTGTCCTGATAAAGCAACAGGGTCACCAGGTTGATGGCCGCCAGCGGCTCGGACTGCTTGAGCTCGATGGCGGTGAGGAATTCGAAGCGTGCATCTTCGATGCGCAACTGGTTGAGGTAGACGACCCCCAGGTCGTTGCGGATTTTTTCATTGGTCGGTGCCAGTCGCGCCGCCCTTTGCAGGTGAGCCTGAGCCTGGCCGTTGTCCCCCCGGGCCGCCGCCAATTGGCCCAGGCCATGCTCGCCCTCGGCGGCCAGGCAGGAGCCCAGCAGGCTGCGGTACAGCGGCTCGGCCTCATTACGGCCCAGCAGGCGGTAGACCCGGGCCTTGCGCACCCGCACTTCGGCGAGGTTGTCCGGCAGGTTCTGCAGGTTGGCCAGGCTGGCGTGCAGCTTGCCGTCGTTGGCCATCTCATCGGCGAGGTTCACCGCCAGCTCCTGCTCTGAGCTGAGCTTGGCACAACTGGCGGATTGGGTCAGGGCTGCCCACGGCACCTGGCCGTTGCTGGCGCATCCGCCGAGCAGCAACAAACTGGTGGCGACAATCATGGCTTTCATCAAATTCCCTCTAGGCAGCAAAGGCCCGGGCGATGGCGGTGAAGCCCGGCCCGGCCAGCACGATCAACAAGGCGGGGAAGAGAAACAGCATCATCACCACCGACATTTTGGCCGACATTTTCGATATGTATTCCTGCAGGCGAGTCAGGCGCCGGTCGTCGAGCAACTGCTTGAGGGCCTGCAGGGATTTCATCGCCCCGCCGCCTTGCAGTACCAGTTGCTGGAGAATCACACAGGTGTCGGTGAATTCGTCCACCGCCAGCAGGGTCGCGGTCTGGCTGAGCTCCTGGCCCAGCTCCAGGCCCGAATCGACCCGTGCCAGGATCAGGCGCAACTCGTGGGTCAGTTCCGGCAGCAGCTTCCCGGCTTCGTTGCTCAGGACCCGCAGGGCCTGTTCCACGGCCATGCCCGACTCGAACAGAATGCGCAGCAAGGGAATGAAGGTCGAAATCTCCAGGGCGATCTGCTTCTGCCGGCGGTGAGCGGCGTAGGCCAGGGCGCGCTTGGGCAGCAGATAACCGGCCCCGGCCGCCAGCATCGGTACCAGCCATTTGCTTTGCGCGTTGGGGAATGCCACTTCCTGGACAAAGATCACCAGGCACACCGCCAGCACCGGGGTCGCGATCTGGCTGGCGGCGAACAGCGAGCGCTGGCTGGCGCGACGCCAGCCCAGACGGTTGAGCAGGGTCTGGGTCTCGCTGTCCATGCTGACGGCGCGCTGGCCGAAGCGGCTGTCGCCCAACTGTCGCAGCCAACTGCCCAGGCGGTTGTCACGGGTCAGGTTGCCTTGCAGGCGCTGGGCAACCTGGCGCTCGCGCCGGCGTTGCTCCAGCACGCCGTTGCCAAGCAGCAGCAAGGCACCTAAAAACAGCATCGCAGCGGCCAGCAGAAGCATTTCAGATACTCCTCAACATGCGCCACAGGGCCAGGCAGCCGAAGATCTGCAAGCACACGGCAGTGATCAGCATTTTCTGTCCGGAAGGGTCGTGCCACATGCCCAGCATGTAGCCCGGGTTGGTGAGCATGAAGTAGCCCACCAGCAGCAGCGGCAGGGTTCCCAGGACCCAGGCGGTCATGCGGGTTTCGCCGGTCATCGCGCTCAGTTGTCGGGCCCCTTGTTCCCGCTCGCGAATCAGCTTGATCAGGTTTTCCAGGAGCTCGCTGGCGTTGCCGCCATATCGGTGATTGACCTTAAGGCCCAGGGCGAACATGCGTAACTCGTCCTGTTCGTAGAACTCGGCGAAATCGTTGACCGCGTCCGGCAGATTGACCCCCAGTTGCACGTTGCGCTGGATACGCCCCATGGCTTGTTTCAGCGGATCGTTACTGGCCTCGATGGCTCCCAGCACGGCGTCTGCCAGGGTGCGTCCGGACTTCAGGCTGCGCACGCTGTGATCCAGCAAGGGCGGCAGTTGCTCGATCATGCGTTTGAGCCGGCGCTGGTACAGCCAGGCGATATACAGCCGCAACAGCAGCGGTGGGCCGAAGAGGCAGCCCAGCAGTCCGAGCCAGTTCCCCAGCAGGTAGCCCAACAACATCAGCACAGCCCACACCGCCAGCCACAGGCCCAGGCGCTCACTGGGCTGGCCCAGGCCGGCGCGGGCAAAGGCGCGCTCCAGGCCGATCCATGGACTGCGTTGCGGGCTCAGCTCGGGTTGCCCTTCGGCCAGCCGGTTGAGCACTCGCTCACGCTCGGTCTTGCGCACACCGTGGTAGAACAGCCAGCCGGAAAGCCCCAGCAGAATCAGGCAGATCAAGGTAAGCAGCAGGCCGATCATGGGCTACCTCGCCGGTTCAATTGACGCTCAGCCCGCTCTCGCGGCGCAGTTTGTCCCCCGCCGGGTGCAGCGCCTCGCGCAGGAAACCGAAGCCAAAGCCGCTGCGGCGATCCAGGCGGAACAGGGTGTTGGTGACATAGATGTCATCGCGAATGCCCACCACCTCCACCACTTCGCTGACGCAGCGCCGGCCATCGGGCAGGCGGGTCAACTGGATCACCACATCCAGGGCCGCGCAGATCATCTGCCGCAAGGTGCGCTCGGCGATCTGGCGACCGGTCAGGCCCACCAGGGTCTCCAGGCGCAACAGGGCATCCTGAGCGTTGTTGGCGTGTACCGTACTCATGGAACCATCGTGGCCGGTGTTCATCGCGGTCAGTACATCCAGTACTTCCACGCCGCGGATCTCACCGAGGATGATCCGATCCGGGCGCATCCGCAGGGCGTTGCGGATCAGGTCGCTGGCCTTGACCTCGCCATGGCCCTCGGCATTGGGCGGGCGGGTTTCCAGACGCACCACATGGGGGTGCCCCAGTTGCAGTTCGGCCACGTCTTCGATGGTCACCAGCCGTTCGTGGGGATTGATCAACTGGCTGAGGATGTTCAGCAGGGTGGTCTTGCCGGTACCGGTGCCGCCGCTGATCAGGATGTTGCAGCGTTTGCCCACGGCCTCCTGGAGGAACTCGAAGATCGCCAGGTCGATGGTCTGCATGGCGATCAGGTCGCTGCTCTTGAGCATGTCCTTGCGAAATTTACGAATCGACAGGCAGGGGCCGTCCAGGGCGATGGGAGGAATGATGGCGTTGACCCGGCTGCCGTCCGGCAGGCGCGCATCGACCATCGGCGAGGACTCGTCGAGGCGTCGGCCCAAGGGGGCAAGGATCCGTTGCATGACCCGCTCAACATGGTGGGCGTCGATGAAACGCAGGTCGCTCTGGTGCAGCACGCCGTCGCGCTCGACGAATACCCGGTGCGGGCCGTTGACCAGGATCTCGGTCACCGCCGGATCGCGCAGCAGCACTTCCAGGGGGCCGAAGCCGGTCAGCTCATCGACGATTTCCTCCGCCAGCCGTTCCATTTCGTAGCGGGAAATCGCCAGGTGCATGCGCGCGATGTACTCCGCCACTTTGTCGGTGACGAACTGCGAGAGGTTCTGCCGGGAGCTTTCCAGCAGGTTTTTCCCCGAGTCTTCGATGGCATCGATGATGTAGCGATGCAGCACCAGCTTCAGGCCTTCGTGATCGCTATTGCCCGGTGCCGGACGAGCCGGGGCGCCAAAGAGTTTTTCGCCGCTCATCTGCCCCCCATGATTCTGTTGAGCCAGCCGGCCTTGGGCTTGGTCAGGCCTTCGGAGCGCTTGGCCAGGCGTTCGCCCAAGGTGCGAATGCTTTGGGTCAGGCTCTCCCGGGGGGCCATTTCAAACAGGGTGACTCCCTGGTTCTTGGCGTTCAGGCGCACCTCCGGGCTGTAGGCCAGCACCGCGATCACTTCCAGGCCGAAAGTCTTGCCCAGGGTTTCGGAATCCGGAGTGACGGCGCGCAGGTAGCGGTCCACCAGCAAGCGTGCGTGCTCCAGTTTCATGCCCTTTTCGCGCCAGTGATTGAGGACCGCCAGGTTGCGCCGGCAGTCGAGGACATTCTGGTCGGTGCACCAGATCAGCTTGTCGCAATGACTGACGAAGGTCCGCAGAGCCTCGCTGTCGGGCTGGCCAACAAGGTTCACCACGATGTGCTGGAAGTGCTGGCGCAAGGCGCTGAGCAACATGTACAGCTCGGCGGCACTGGTGTGTTCCAGGGGCTCGTCGTGACTGGCGTAGGCGAGGATGCGCAAGCCGGCTTCAGTGCTGGTGAAGGCGCTGTCGATCAGGGTGGTATCCAGGCGCCGCAGGTGGCGCAGGGCATCGCCGAAGTGGAACGAACTTTCCAGCCCCAACAGTGCCAGGCTGTCGCCACGGGGCAGGCCGAGGTCCAGCAGCAGAGTCTGCTGGCCACTCTTTTGCACCACCAGGGCCAGGTGCCCGGACAGGAGTGCGCCGTCGCTATCGGCTTGCGCGCCGTAGAGCACGGTCAGGCCGCCCATCTGGGTGTTGGGCGTCACTGCCGGCAGGCGTTTGCTCAAACGTCGGACCAGACCGGCAACTTCGCTGGAACGCGAGCCGTAGGCGACGAAGTCCCGGGCGCCGGCACGCATGGCGTTGAGGACCAACTGGTTGTCCATGCCATCGCCGAGGGCGACGATCGCCAGCATCGGCTTGGCTTCCAGGGCCCCTTCGATCAGTGCGGCCTGGGCCACCACATGCTCGCGGTCGAGGCCGACGAACACCAGGTTGGCGAAAGTCACGTCCACCAGCGCCAGCAACTCGTCGAGGCTGCCATCGGCCCCTACCACCTGGCCCAGGGGCGCCAGGGCGCCTTGCAGCCATTCAAGATCGGTGCTGTTGCGGGTGATGGCCAGGAACGTCTGGCTCATGTTCTGGCTCATTGCGATAGCCCGCTGCGCTTGTCGAAGTTGCCGTTCTCGAGGAAGAACATGCGATAGAAGTTCGGGTCGTAGCTGCGCAGGCGTTCACCGGGCAAGGCCGGCAGCTTGGCATCGGCGGCCAGGGGCTGGACCAGATGCGGAGTGACCACCATCAGCAGCTCGCGCTCTTCGCGATTGATCGTCGAGTCGCGGAAAAAGGCCCCCAGTACCGGGATGTCCCCCAACCCGGGAAACTTGCTCACCAGGGAACTGTTGCGGGTGCTGATCAGGCCGCTGATGACGAAGCTCTCGCCATCGGCCAGGGAGATGCTGGTGTCCGTGCGTCGTACGATCAGCGCCGGTACTACGGTCCCGGCGATGGTCACGCCGTTGCTGTAGTCCAGCTCACTGACCTCCGGCGCCACTTTCAGCGAAATGCGACCGCTGTCGACAATGGTGGGGGTCAGGGTCAGGCGGATACCGAATTCCTTGTATTCGATGGTCACGCTGTTGCTAGCGGTGCTGGGCACCGGAATAGGGATTTCGCCACCGGCCAGGAAGCTTGCGCTCTGGCCGCTGAGGGCCACCAGGGAGGGCCGGGCCAGGGTGTAGGCGAAGCCGCTGCCTTCCAGGGCGTTGATCAGGGTCAGTACCCGGCCATTGCCGAAGCCGATGTTGAAGGTGCCGTTGTCCAGGGGGATGTTGGTCCGCCGGCCACCGAAGGTCGGGGTGACGCTGCCGGCGGTGCCGGTGGTGACGGGAGCGGTGCCAGGGGAGCCGAACAGGAAGTTGTTTCCGCGGCCGAAGATCGAGGCACTGGCCTCCTTGAGCTTGGTGCGGCTGACCTCGACGAAGCGGATGTCGGTCTGTACCTGGCTGGGCAGCAACGGATCGTCGCTGATTGGCAAGCGGCTGGCGGTCATGTCGGCAGTGGCCCGGCCGCGGACGAACACCATGCTCTGGCGTGGAGTGCTGGAGCAGGAGGTCCAGACCATCAGGCTGGTGGCGCCGGGAGCCATGCCGGTGAGCAGAAAGGCCTTGTTGCCGTTGGCGTGGACATCGGCGACTTTCGGATCGCCTACCGCCAAGCGAGTGATGACCACCGGGGACTGCAGCTCCTGTTGCAAACCTTCGCCGACTTCCAGCACGGCCGGCAACGGCGCCAGGCTCGAGCAGCCCGACATTGGCGCGGCCATGGCCGGGTTCCAGAGCCATTGGCCCAGACTCAGCGTCAGCAGTGTGGTGAACAGCGGCATGGAACGACTGCGCATGTCATGCATCCTTGCTCGATCAGGGGGTTTGTTGAGAGACCTGGTTGCCCCGGATGACCTCCACCGCCGAGCGTGGTCCGCCACCTTGGGCGAGCGGGCTACGGGGAGCTTTGCCGAGGGCCAGTTGAGTGAACTGGAACAGGTTGCTGTTGGCTGCATCGAGGTGGCCGATGGCGTCCTCATTGCCGGCCCAGTAGTGGGCCAGGCGCTGCTCATCGCTGCTGCGCACGGCCAGTCGCAGCACGCCGACCTGGGTGGCGAGCATCAACCGGCTCAAGAGCTGCTCGGGTACGGCCAGAACCACCGTGCGGGCGGCGATCCGGCGCTGGTCCTGCTTGAGCTTCTCCTCGCGGGTCACCGCTGGGGCGGCGGGCTGTCCGTCATTGGTCAGTCCCAGTTGCTCGCCCACTGCCAATACCCGCATGGCGGGCACGGCGATCTGTGCCGATTGCTGTGGATTGGTCGTGTCCTGACGCAGGAACAACAGCACGTCGACATAGTCCCCGGGGCTCAGTTGCCCGGCGGCGCCGATGACTTCATCCACCGCTACCGCCAGGGCTCGCTCATCGCTGCGAATCATTCGTGCCAGGGTGCCACCGGTCTCGAAGCTCTGGGCGTTGAGCCAGGTGCCGGCACTCAGTTGTCGCCAGGGCGTACGGCCCACCGCCTGGTCAATGGCACTGAGGCTGCCGGCAGGCGCGGTGCGCAGTTTTTCCAGCGCCAGATCCGCGGCGGTGAGCGGAACGAAAGGCGGCACATCGCGCACCAGTACCACCACGGGTTGGCGGGTCTGGTCTTCGGCATTGCTGGTGACTTGTTCGACGACGCGGGGGGCCACCGGTTGAGCCGGTGGTGCCGGTTCGGGTTGACGGCTGAGGACCAGGCCCCAGTAACCGAAAAACACCGCACCCAGCAGCAGAAGTCCAGCCAGACCCATGGTGACGCGACTGTTCATGAAGGCTCTCCCTATCCTGCTGCACCACCAGCCCGTGATTCCAAACGAGTTAATTTCGCAATCAGGCAGCTATGAACATGCAACTATTTCGCTATGTGAAGGTAGTAGAGCTAGGACGAAATGCCATTAAGTCGTCGAAAAATAGCGAACAAAAGTATGAGTTGATTCAATGGGGCGAGTTTTTTGGCGCCAACCATCCGATTAATACTTTGTGATTAATCAGTTCTTACAGTTGCTGGGCCGGGCTTTGTTGACAATGCTCAGGTGGCACCGGGGAATTTTGCCCAGTGCTGTTCCAGTGGCGCCGTCTGGCGCAAAGGAGAGCTAGGATGATTCTTCAATATTTGTTGCTCAGGGCGCGCCTGTTTTTTGACCGCACCGAAGGCGCATCCGCGATCGAGTACGCGATTGTCGTAGCGATGGTGGCAGTGGTGGTCGTAGCGTTCGTTACCCCTCTGGGTGATCGTGTACTGGCCATCTTCAACAACATCCTGACCAGCCTTGGAGGCGACGCCGTCACCCGGCCTGACCCTTGATCAGCGGAGTGGCCCAGGTGAGCAGCCGCTGGGCAGCGCTTTCGACAGACCTTCAAGCTACCCCCGGTTCCGTGCAGGCCTTCGGTTTTCTAGAACCGAAGGCCTGTTTGCGGTTACGCCACCGGTAGCCTGATGTTCGATGGCTGCGTTCAACCACGGGCGTGACGCTCACTCCAGGGTACTGTCCATGACCTTCCCTCAACCTACACGTCAGCAATTGCTGCTGGTGGACGACGAAGAAGATGCGCTAATGGAACTCGCCGAGCTGCTGGAAGGCGAGGGCTTTTGCTGCTTTACCGCCACCTCGGTGAAATGTGCTCTGGAACACCTCACCCAGCATCCGGACATTGCCCTGGTGATCACTGACCTGCGCATGCCGGAAGAGGGTGGCCTGTCGCTGATCAAGCGTCTGCGCGAGCACACCTCGCGCCAGCACTTGCCGGTGATCGTCATGTCGGGGCACGCCGACATGGATGACGTCAGTGACCTGTTGCGTCTGCAGGTCCTGGATCTGTTCCGCAAGCCGATCTATTACGTGCGCCTGCTGGAAACCCTCAATAATCTGTTTCCCCAACCCCGGCTGCATGTCGTCGGTCCTTGACCTTCAGGCTTGCTCGGTCTTTTTTACCGGCAAAAAAAGACCCGCTGGGGAGCAGGTCAAAATCACCCAACTGTTCAGAGTTGATAGCTGAAACTCAAGGTATAGCGCGGACGGCGGTTGTAGGTGTCCAGGGCTTCATCGGACATGGGCTTGGCGGCCTCCAGGGCGATGTTGTAGTGCTTGGTGTCGCCGAAGCGCAGACCCACAGCCGCCGATGACAGGTTGCTGCCCTTGACCGGCAACTGGTTGAACCAGGTCTTGGAGCGGTCCAGCACGACATAGGGTTGCAGTACCCGGACCCAAGGCCCCTCGCGACGGAAGCTGTAGTTCACCTCATAAGCCACACCCCAACCCTTGTCACCGGTGGCCTGGTCATCGGGATAACCCCGCGCGAAGTTCTGTCCGCCAAAACTGGCCCGTTCACTGTCTGGCAGATTGTCATCGCTCCAGTACAGGGCTGCGGAAAGCACCCCCTGCCAATTGTCGAAGAGACGGTCGCTCTGTACTCCCGCCACACGCAGGCGGAAGAAATCCAGATCGTAGAGTGCGTTGTTGGTCTTGGCTCCCATGCTGTCCAGGCCCTGGTAGAGACCGGCGCTGAGGATTCGCAGTTGGCGCTGATCGGATTTGCTCCAGTCGCTCTCCAGCGCCAGGGCGCGGATATCGGTTTTCTCTTCCAGGGTCAGGGGGGCGTTGTTCAGCCGATAGCGGGTCTTGTCGTTCACTGCATACAGGCGTGTACCGGCGGTGAGCATCTCATTGGGCGAGGCGATGAAGGGGTGGCTGACGCCGATGGAGAAACGGTCGTTTGCGCGATGGGGCTCAAGCTCCAGGCCATTGCCCAATTGCACGTTGCTTCGCGGATCACTGCGGTAGCGCGCACCGTAGAGGCTCAACTGCGTGCCCTCGGAACCCAGCAACTGGCTGTAGTCCAGGCGGTAGTAGTGTTCCTTGTCCTTGCCCGGGGGAAACAGTCCGCTGAGGCTCAGCTGTTCGCCCCAGGCCGTTTGCGAGCTGCTGGTAATACCCACCAGGGCCTGCAGACCTTTGCGATTGTCGTCGGTGCTGTTGAGGGTGGTGCTGATGGATTTGCGGCTGGCCACGGCGACCAATTGGGTCGCACCGTCGGTGGTTCCCGGTGGTGGCACCACCGCTTGCAGGGTCACGCCCGGTACCCGGCTCATCAGAGTGGTATAGCGCTCGAAGGTCTTGCGGGTCAGCGGGCGTTCGGCCTTTAGCTTGCTCACCAGCTTGTCCAGATAGGCGGACACCGGGCCGATGTCGCCCTGTAGCTGGTAGTCCCTGATATAGCCCTCCACCAGCACCACCCGCAGGACACCCTGGTTGAAGTTCTGCTGCGGCATGAAGGCGTAGGACAGCAGGTAGCCGTCGTTCTGGTAGCGTCGGGTGATCTCTCGGGTGGTTTCGATCAATTGAGCGAAGCTGGTTTCATGGCCGATCAATGGCTGGTAGATCGCCGCCAACTGCTCAAGAGGGTAGACCGTGCCACCCTCGATCTGGACCTGACGCACCGTAACCTTGGTGCCCATCATCAGCGGCTGCTGCCCTTGGGGGGCGACGGGTTGCTCAGGCGTCTGCAACTGCGGTGTAGCCGGGCGGTAGGCGTCCACTGGCAGGTTGGGTTGGGGCAGGTTGGTAATGCTGTCGTTACTGTTGAGAAAACGGGGAAGGGAGTCGGCGTAAGCGGAGGTACAGCATCCAATCAACAACAAACTGGCCAACGTGCGCATAGGACACTCCATGGTCAAGCCGCAGCGATGCTAAAAGTCCTCATTCCATGCACCGTTCAAGGTCTGAGCCCTGATCAGGTGCTGGAGGGTGATGCTCTGGATAAACAAAAAGGCGAGAGATTCATCTGAACCTCTCGCCCTCAACCAAGCGTAGGCGCTGCAGGTGAGGCCGTCGAATCGGCCAGGTGCAAATTATTTCTGGCCGCCCAGGGCGCCGGTCAAACCACCCAGCACACCACCCAGGCCACCGTTGAGACCTGCTCCTGTAGAAGCGCTGCCGCTGGCGCTGGCTCCGACGCCGATCCCGACTCCGACCCCACCGAGCAGACCGCCGCTGGGGGCAGTGCCGCCGTTGACCAGACCGCCGACCGAGGCCACGGTGCTGCCCACTGCGCCGAGGGTGCCGCCCAGGGCGCCGCCGACCTGATTGCCGCCTATGCCACCGGCAACAGTGGTACCCACATTGCTCACAGCCCCGCCCGCTTGGCCCAGCAGACCGCTGACCTGGCCACCCAGGCCGCCGGCTGCGCCCACTTGCTGGGTCAGACCGGTGACGGAGCTGGTGACCGGATTCAACGCCGAACCCAGGTTCGCGCCGACACTGGCCAGGGGCGCGGTGACTACCAGGTTGGGAGTGCCTGGGCCGCCCAGGGCTCCGCCCACCGAGGCAACCAGGCCGCCCACCGCAGTGCCGGCGGCGCTCACTGCGCTGACCGTGCCATTGGTGTTGCCGGTATTGATGCCGTTGCCGAGGTTGGCCACTGCACCGCCTGCGACTTCCAGCATGCCCGTGCCGCTCAGACCAGTACCACCGCCAGTGCTTCCGGATGTGCCGACGTAGCCGCTTGCACTGTTTATGGCGCCGCTGGCGTTGCTCAGGGTATTGCCCAACAGGTGGGTCACAGGGTTGCCATTACCGATATCGCTGACCTTATCGCCGGTATTACCCACAGCATCGGTCATGCCTTTGATCAGTCCCCTGACCGGTGCGCCCAGGCCGGTGGTGCTACCCACCTTGCCGGTCAGGCCTTCTGTCATGCTCACTACCGGTACCAGTACCTTGTCACCCACGCCATCGCTCAGGGTGCCTACTGGGCCGCTACTGGTGACGGTACTCAAGGTGTTGCCCAGCATGGTCACCCGGGTGCCGACACCGCTGAGTACCGGGGCCACCCTGGTCACCACGCCACCGACGACCGGAACGCTTTGGGTGGTCGTCGCCAGTTGCCCGCTGAGATCCTTGACTCCGGTGCCCACATCGCCGACCACGTTGCCGACGGTGGCCGTGGTCTTGCTCAGGGCCTTGGGATCGCTCCCCAGTTTGCCAAGGCCGTTGGTCAAGCCCTCACCAACGCTGTCCACCACATTACCGGTAGTGTTGACGGCACTGCGGGCCAGGCTGCCGACCACTGGAACGGTTGCCAGAGAGTCGCCCAGGTCGCTGATGCCGTCGCCGACATCGCTTACGGTAGTGCCCACGCCGGCCACCACGTCGGCGGTCACCAGGGTGCTGGTCGTGCCACCGGTGCCTCCGCCGGTACCACCGCCCGTTCCGCCACCGGTGCCTCCGCCGGTACCACCGCCCGTTCCGCCACCGGTGCCTCCGCCGGTACCACCGCCCGTTCCGCCACCGGTGCCTCCGCCGGTACCACCGCCCGTTCCGCCACCGGTGCCTCCGCCGGTACCACCGCCCGTTCCGCCACCGGTGCCTCCGTCAGTACCACCACCCGTTCCGCCACCAGTGCCACCGTCAGCATTGGTTGGAGATGAACTGCTCGAACCACTCTTATGACCACCACCGCCGCCGCTGCAGCCCGCCAGGCTGAGGGTCAGGATCATCGCCAGTGCTGTACACGCTTTCCATCCGAATTGAGTTTTCATGAGAGGTATCCCTTGCACCTATTACAACGTTCGTTGTTTTCGATAGCTCTCCAGTTCTATTGCTGGAGATACCTTCGTCCGTTGTCTACATGAAAGGCGCGAGAGACTTTTTGAACAATTATGAACTTGGTATTAATGAGTTTTATTCTTGGTTTTCTACTGCTTTAAAAGTGACTAGTTTGAAAGTATTGTTTGTGAAGTTTGTGTTTTATAAGTTGTTATTAATCAATATCTTGTATCTCTGTCTGGAGCGACTGCTCGTGAGCTCTAAACGAAAGTTATATATATACAATTAATGGGATCTATTTTGTTTTCTGCTCAAGAGAACGGCAGTTTTCTAAGATTCTGTTAATGGGTGTCGAGGACTTTCAAATCTGCGCTGGCCTATACTGCGCGGCCGAATTGCTGTTGGAGCCTGTGATGCCTATTCCAATCTGGTGGCTGTTGTGCCTGCCGTTTTTCGCTGGGGCCTTTCTGGCCCTGCAAGCCGGAATCAATGGTCAGTTGGCCAAGCAGGTCGGCGGTGTGCTGGCCGCAGCACTGATTTCCTTTTTTGTCGGTACTGCAGCCTTGTTGATCCTGGTGTTGATGCAGCGTGAGATGCCCTCGTTGAGTGCCCTCAAGGGCCTGACCTGGTGGCACTGGTGTGGCGGCTTGCTGGGGGTCTTTTTCATTACCACCGCAGCTTTTGCCGGGCCACGGATCGGCGCCTTGCTGTTCATGGCTCTGGTGCTGGCGGGTCAGTTGAGCATGGCCCTGGCCCTGGACCACTTTGGTTGGGTGGGCTTTCGCGAGGCGCCGGTGAGCCTCGGCAAGATTGCCGGATTGCTGCTGATCGTCGCCGGTGTAGTGCTTATTCGCCGTGGTTGATGACGTCTCAGGCGATGGGCTGCCAGCGACCCTGCATATGTTGCAGATCGCCATTGCCCAGTAGCTGGAGTTCGCCACTGGACCCTGCAGCGCTGGCCAGCAAGCGGACGGTTCCGGGCAGCAGCACGGGCTTGATGAAATGCACCGACACTTCGATATTCGCGGCCGGCAGGTGCTCGCTCAGTGCTGCCAGGGTCATGGCCTTGTTCCACAGACCGTGGGCTATGGCCTGGGGAAAGCCAAACAGGCGGGCACTCCAGGCACTGAGGTGGATAGGGTTGTAGTCACCAGAGACCCTGGCGTAGCGCCGGCCGATATTGCTTTCGGCCTGCCAGCGGCTCACCTCGTTCAGGCCTTCGCCCAATGCTGGAAGCGGCGCGGCAGGTTCTCCGGGCAACTTGACTGTGCGACAGAGCATCTGGCTTTCGGCTTCCCAGAGCGGCCCCAGCAGATCGTCCACGGTGGTCACCAGATCGAACACCGCCCCCTTGGCGTGAGGTTGCAGGTTGTCCACCCGGACGCCGATGCGCACGCTACTGACGTTGCCCATGGGGCGCAACACTCGAATCCGGTTGGCCAGATGGACCAGCCCCAGCAACGGGAAGGGGAAGTTCTGGGCGGTCAGCAGCTGCATTTGCAGGGCGAAGGCCAGCACATGGGGATAGGTAGCGGGAAGCAGGCCGTTGTCGGCAAAACCGCAGACCTTGCGATAGGCCGCCAGCCGTTTGGGCTCCAGGCTGATCCAGCAGCGCAGGCCATCTTCGGGCAACTCGGTGCCATTGCTCCGCCGTCTCAGCGCCGCCTTGAGAAACAGCGGCGGCAAGAGCGCAGGCAGGTTCAGTTCATGCCAGTGCGTTGTCATCTTCAGGCTCCCAGGACACTTTGGCCACACACCCGCAAGGCTTGCCCGCTGACCGCGCCACTGCCCGGCTGGCCGAGCCAGGCCACGGCCTCGGCGACGTCCTGAGGCAGGCCGCCCTGGCCCAGGGAACTCATGCGGCGTCCGGCTTCGCGCAAGGCGAAGGGCACCTTGGCGGTCATCTGGGTCTCGATGAAGCCTGGCGCCACGGCGTTGATGCTGATGTCCCGGGCCTTGAGCAGCGGTGCCCAGGCCTGGGCCAGGCCGATCAGCCCGGCCTTGCTGGCGGCGTAGTTGGTCTGCCCGCGGTTGCCGGCAATGCCGCTGATGGAGGCCAACAGGATCACGCGTCCGTGATCGTGCAGCCGGCCGCTGTCCAGCAGGGCCTGGGTCAGTACCTGCGGGGCGTTGAGGTTCACCGCCAGCACGGCGTCCCAGAACTCGGCGGTCATGTTGGCCAGGGTCTTGTCCCGGGTGATCCCGGCGTTGTGCACCAGAATGTCGATGCCCTCGGGCAGTTGTTCGAGCAACTGGGCCGGGGCGTCCTCGGCGCAGATATCCAGGCCGATGGCGCGTGCGCCGAGACGGGCCGCCAGAGCGTCCAGGTCGGCCTTGGCCTGGGGCACATCCAGCAACAGTACCTGGGCCCCGTCCCGGGCCAGGGTTTCGGCGATGGCCGCGCCAATGCCCCGGGCCGCGCCGGTGACCAGGGCCTTGCGCCCGGCCAGCGGCCGGCTCCAGTCCTGGACCTGACTGGCGCAGGGCTGCAAGTGGATCACCTGCCCGGAAACATAGGCGCTCTTGGGCGAGAGAAAGAATCGCAGGGCGCCTTCCAACTGCTCTTCGGCGCCCTCGGCCACGTACAGCAGTTGCAGGGTGGCGCCGTTGCGCAGCTCCTTGGCCAGGGAGCGACTGAAGCCTTCCAGGGCACGCTGGGCGCTGGCGGCAAAGGGCTCTGCCAGGGTGTGCGGAGCACGTCCGAGGATCAGCAGATGGGCGCTGGACTCAAGGCTGCGCAGCAGCGGCTGGAAGAACTCCCGCAGTTGCTTGAGCTGATCGGTATGCCGCAGTTCGCTGGCATCGAAGAGCACGGCCTTGAGCTTGGGCCCATGGCCGGGAATCCAGGGCGTGGCCAGGGTTGGGTCGGTGCCGTAGCTGTAGACCGAATCGGTCAGGCGCGGTGCCAGGGCGCTCACCTGTTGGGCCATGGCGCCGCCGCCGATCAACAGAGCGCCTTCGATGGGTCGCAGGCGGCCGGCCTGCCAGCGCTCCAGACGTACCGGTGACGGCAGGCCAAGGGCCCCGACCAGGCGCTGGCCGATGGACGAATTGGCGAAGTCGATATAACGGTCGGACATGGAACGCACTCCGCAGGCTGGGGTTCAAAGTGTGGACCACGAATGGCCCCGAGTCGTTCGATCTGCGAGAAGCCTCCTACGCTAGTGGGAGAGGTACTCACCGAAGTCGCACTCATAGAATAGGGAGCTTTCCATGACACAGCTGCGTCGCGTCGCGATTATCGGCGGTAACCGCATTCCCTTCGCCCGCTCCAACGGCCCGTATGCCACGGCCAGCAACCAGGCCATGCTCACGGCCGCCCTGGAGGGCCTGATCGAGCGTTACCAGCTCCACGGCCTGCGCCTTGGCGAAGTGGCGGCGGGGGCGGTGCTCAAGCATTCGCGGGACTTCAACCTGACCCGGGAGTGCGTACTGGGTTCGCGGCTGTCGCCCACCACCCCGGCTTACGACATCCAGCAAGCCTGTGGCACCGGCCTGGAAGCGGCCTTGCTGGTGGCCAACAAGATTGCCCTGGGGCAGATCGACTGCGGCATCGCCGGTGGCGTCGACACCACCTCGGATGCGCCGATCGGGGTCAACGAGGGGCTGCGGCAGATCCTGTTGCAGGCCAATCGGGCCAAGACTACCGGCGACAAGCTGAAGATCCTGCTGCAGTTGCGGCCCCATCACCTCAAGCCGGAACTGCCGCGCAACGGTGAGCCACGCACCGGCCTGTCCATGGGCGAACACTGCGAACAGATGGCTAAGACCTGGAACATTCCCCGTGGCGAGCAGGACCAACTGGCCCTGGAGAGCCACCAGAAGATGGCCGCCGCCTATGCCGAAGGCTGGCACGACGACCTGCTCACCCCCTTCCTCGGCCTGACCCGGGACAACAACCTGCGCCCGGACCTGACCCTGGAAAAACTCGCCAGCCTCAAGCCCGCCTTCGATCGCAGTGCCGCGGGCACCCTCACCGCGGGCAATTCCACGCCTCTGACCGATGGCGCCTCCCTGGTGTTGCTGGGCAGTGAGCAATGGGCCCAGGAGCGCGGCCTGCCGATCCTCGCCTACCTGCGCGACGGTGAGGCTGGCGCGGTGGATTTCATCAAAGGAGCCGAAGGCCTGCTGATGGCCCCGGTGTATGCCGTGCCGCGCTTGCTGGCGCGCAACGGGCTGAGCCTGCAGGACTTTGATTATTACGAGATCCACGAAGCCTTTGCCGCCCAGGTGCTGTGCACCCTCAAGGCCTGGGAGGACGCGGATTACTGCAAGACCCGCCTGGGCCTCGACGCGCCTCTGGGCCGCATCGATCGCGCCCGGCTTAACGTCAAAGGCAGCTCCCTGGCGGCGGGGCACCCGTTTGCCGCCACCGGCGGGCGCATTGTCGCCAACCTGGCGAAGTTGTTGAGTGTGGCAGGGCAGGGGCGCGGGCTGATTTCGATCTGTGCGGCGGGTGGGCAGGGTGTGACGGCGATCATCGAACGCTGAGGTTCGTGGCATTCGCCGGCAAGCCGGTTCCTACAGAGAAGTGCCTCCAAATCCGTAGGAGCCGGCTTGCCGGCGAAAGGGGCCTCAAGTCTTGAAGCGCCGTACCAGGCTGTCCAGCTCATTGGACAGCCCCGCCAAGTTCTGGGAGTCCAGGCGTGCCGCGTTGGCCAGTTCCGCCACCCGTTGCGCATCGCCATGGATCTGGCTGATGTGCCGGTTGATGTCTTCCGCCACTTGATGCTGCTCCTCGGCGGCGGTGGCGATCTGAGTGTTCATGTCGCGGATCACGTCCACCGACTCGCGGATCTGTCCGAAACTGTTGCGCGCCAGGCCTATGCGGTTCACCGACTGTTGGGACACTTCCAGGCTGGCGTGCATCTGCTGGGTCACGGCGCTGGTGCGCTTGGCCAGGTTGCCCAGCAGCCCGTCGATCTCGGCGGTGGAATCGGCGGTGCGCTTGGCCAGGGCGCGGACTTCGTCGGCCACCACGGCAAAACCGCGCCCCTGCTCTCCGGCCCGGGCGGCCTCGATGGCGGCGTTGAGGGCCAGCAGGTTGGTCTGTTCGGCGATGGAGCGGATGGTGCCGAGGATCGACTGGATGTCGTTGCTGTCGCGTTCCAGTTGCTGCATCGATTGCGCCGACTGCTCGATCTCCTGGCTCAGGCGGTCGACGCTGTGCACCGCGTCGTCGATCTGCTGCTGGCCTTCCTGGGCCTGACGCTGGCCACTGTCTGCCGATTCGGCGGCCTGGCTGCAGGAGCGAGCCACTTCGTTGGCCGTGGCTACCATTTCGTGGAAGGCCGTGGACACCATGTCCACCGCTTCGCGCTGGCGTCCGGCGGCTTCGGCCATGTCGTTGGAAACTTGGGTCGAGGAATGGGAGGTGGCGAGAATCTTCTGTGCCGCCTGGCCGATGTGCTGGATCAGGCTGCGGATCGCCGCGAGGAACTGGTTGAACCAGTTGGCCAGTTGCGCGGTTTCATCGCTGCCACGGATATTCAGGTTGCGGGTCAGGTCGCCTTCACCCTGGGCGATGCCTTCCAGGCCGCTGGCGACACTGCGGATCGGCCGCACGATGAGGCTGGCGAAGCTGGCTCCGAATACCGCGAACAACACGGCCAGGACCCCGGCGATCACGGCGATGATCCAGGTCAGCTGGGTGGCCGAGCCCATGACTTCGTTCTGCTTGATCAGGCCGATGAAGGTCCAGCCCAGTTGTTCGGAAGGCCAGACGTTGGCCATGTAGTGTTCGCCGCCCAGTTCCACTTGCACCAGGCCCTTGCCGGTCTTGGCCAGTTGCGCGTAACCCTCGCCGAGGCTGTCCAGGGCCTTGAAGTTATGCTCCGGCTGCTTGGGGTCCACCAGCACCGTGCCGTTGTTTTCCATCAGCATCAGGTAGCCGGACTCGCCCAGCTTGATCTGCTTGACGATTTCGGTGAGCTGCTTGAGCGACACATCGACCGCGACCACGCCGCCTTGGGGGCCCAACTGGTTGGCCAGGGAGCGCACGGTACTGACCAGCACCGCATCGTCCGGGGCCCAGTAGTACGCATCGGTGCGCAGGGTCTTGCCCGGGCTGGCCAGCGCGGCCTTGTACCAGGGGCGCACGCGAGGGTCGTAGTTGGCCAGCTTCAGGTCGGCGGGCCAGGAGACGTAACCGCCGTTGCTCACGCCATAGGACACATAGGCATAGGCGGGGTGGCTGGCGGCCATGGCGGCGAACAGTTCGAAGATGCGTTTGTCCTGCTCGCCTTCTGGAATCTTGGCGGCATCGGCGCTCATCCAGGTCTTGAGATCGCCGCCGGCCTGGGTCAGCAAGGGTTGGGCTGCCAGGTAGTCGATGTTCTGGCTGATGCCTTCGAAGAACAGCTGCATGGCATTGGCCACTTGGCGGATCTCGCGGCCGCTGCCGTCGACAAAGGTGTTTTGCGCTTCGCTGCGCAGGTTGATCACCACCAGCGTGGCCACCAGCACCACGGGCAGGCAGGCAATGGCGGCGAAGGCCCAGGTGAGTTTCTGTTTGATATTCATCCGCGCTCCAGATTTTCTTGTATGACCACGAAGTGCAGGCGACTCGCGGATTATTGGCAGCTTGAAAGATGGCGCTGATTGCAGTCCCTGAGGCAGAAGTCGAGCAGGCAGCGATCGAACCTTGGCCGGCGGCTGACGTCTTTATTGGATTGTCGGACAAAATCCCTTTGTCTCTGATGACTTCGGCTGGGACGGCGGAAAATTGAGTCGCGCAGAGAAAAAACCTCCTTGAAGACGCCAAGGGCGTGCGACGGATGGCGGCAATCTCTCAAGCCATGGCGGACGTTGTTCGCTGGCCACTCGGCTATGATCTTCGGCGGCAGCGCTTCAGGGATCTGGCACATTGAGTGCATTGCTGTCGTCCGGCGCTCGGCAGCCCTTTCCCGTGGTGGGAGGATTGCCGTATAACGAGTGACTTTCGCGTGTTTGGTAACAAGGGACCCCCAATAAAAGCTGATGAAGACTCCAAAACGCATTGAACCCCTGATCGAAGACGGTCTGGTAGACGAGGTGCTGCGCCCACTCATGAGTGGTAAAGAGGCAGCTGTGTATGTGGTGCGCTGCGGTAACGAGCTACGTTGCGCCAAGGTCTACAAGGAGGCGAACAAACGCAGTTTCCGTCAGGCGGCGGAATATCAGGAGGGGCGCAAGGTTCGCAACAGCCGACAGGCGCGGGCCATGGCCAAGGGCTCCAAGTTCGGTCGCAAGGAAACCGAGGACGCCTGGCAGAACGCCGAAGTGGCGGCCTTGTTCCGTCTGGCCAATGCCGGGGTGCGGGTGCCCAAGCCGTTCGACTTTCTCGAAGGCGTGTTGCTGATGGAGCTGGTGGCCGACGAGTACGGCGACGCGGCGCCGCGGCTCAACGATGTGGTGCTGGAACCGGACCAGGCTCGTGAATATCACGCCTTCCTGATTTCCCAGATCGTGCTGATGTTGTGTACCGGGCTGGTGCACGGTGACCTGTCCGAGTTCAACGTGCTGCTGACGCCGGACGGTCCGGTGATCATCGACCTGCCCCAGGCGGTGGACGCGGCGGGGAACAACCACGCGTTCAGCATGCTGGAGCGGGACGTGGGCAACATGGCGTCCTACTTCGGGCGTTTTGCCCCGGAGCTCAAGCACACCCGTTATGCCAAGGAAATGTGGGCCTTGTACGAGGCTGGCACCTTGCATCCGGGCAGTGTGCTGACCGGCGAGTTCGACGACCCCGAAGAACTGGCGGATGTTGGCAGCGTGATCCGCGAGATCGAAGCGGCACGTCTCGACGAGGAGCGCCGGCAGGCAGTGCGGGCGGCGGACGATGCGCCGCCAGGCAAATCCGAAGAACCACCGCCTCCGCCCTGGATGCAGTGATGGAATAAAAAAATCCGGCCTTGGCCGGATTTTTTATGCCTGCAAACTACCTGGCACCTTGGCACCTTGGCACCTGGCACCTGGCACCTGGCACCTTGTAGCCGCTGCCGCAGGCTGCGCACGGCCCGAAGGGACGCGAGGATCTTGAGGGCGCTGAAATTTTGCAAGGGATCGCCAAGCAAGGCCCTGCGGGCCTTTTCGCAGCCTCGCCAGGGCTCGGCAGCGGCTACAGAGATCGCTTCTTGCAAATACTCAGGACCCGCAACAACTGCCCGAAGCCAGTTCCTTGAGGATCGGGCAGTCCGGGCGATGGTCGCCGTGGCAGTGCTCCACCAGGTCCTGCAGGGTGTCGCGCAGCCCGGCCAGTTCGCGGATCTTCTGGTTGAGCTCATCGATGTGCTGGCGCGCCAGGGCCTTTACATCGGCGCTGGCTCGCTGCCGGTCCTGCCACAGGGTCAGCAGCTTGCCCACTTCTTCCAGGGAAAAGCCCAGATCGCGAGAGCGCTTGATGAAGGCCAGGCTGTGCAGGTCTTCGTCGCCGTACAGGCGATAGCCGCTGTCGCTGCGATGGGCCGGCTTGAGCAGGCCGATGGACTCGTAGTAACGGATCATCTTGGCGCTCAGGCCGCTCTTGCGCGCCGCTTGGCCGATGTTCATTCGGCGTTCTCCAGGTCTTTGGGTTTCCAGGTTTTCAACAGTAGCGCATTGCTCACCACGCTGACGCTGGACAGGGCCATGGCCGCCCCGGCCAGCACCGGGTTGAGCAGGCCGAAGGCGGCCAGGGGAATGCCGATCAGGTTGTAGACGAAGGCCCAGAACAGGTTCTGGCGGATTTTCGCGTAGGTCTTGCGGCTGATCTCCAGGGCCGCGGGGATCAGTCGTGGATCGCCGCGCATCAGGGTGATGCCGGCCGCGTGCATGGCCACGTCGGTGCCGCCGCCCATGGCAATGCCGATGTCGGCCGCCGCCAGGGCCGGGGCGTCGTTGATGCCGTCGCCGACCATGGCCACCACGCCGGTCTTTTTCAGTGCTGTCACCGTGGCGGCCTTGTCCGCCGGCAGTACTTCGGCGTGCACATCGTCGATGCCCAGGGCGTCGGCCACGACCTTGGCGCTGCCACGGTTGTCGCCGGTCAGCAGGTGGCTGCTGATATGCCGCGCGCGCAGTTGCTGCACCGCCTGCAAGGCGCCGGGCTTGAGGGTGTCGCCAAAGGCGAACAGGCCCAGTACCCGGGATTGCGGGCTCTGCTCGATCAGCCAGGACAGGGTCCGGCCCTCGTGTTCCCAGTCTTTGGCTGCCTGGGCCAGGCTGCCCGGGGTCAGGCCGCTTTCTTCCAGCAGGCGGCGGTTGCCCAGGGCCAGTTGGCGGCCGTCCAGGGTGCCGGCGATGCCGCGTCCGGTCAGGGACTGGCTGGCGCTGACATCGGCCACCGGCAGTTGGCGTTCCTGGCACAGGTCCAGCACCGCCTTGGCCAGGGGATGCTCACTGCCGCGCTGCAGGGCACCGGCCAGTTGCAGCACGCTGTTGTCGTCGCCTTCCAGGGCCTGCATATGGGCGATGCGTGGCGTACCGGAAGTCAGGGTGCCGGTCTTGTCGAAAACCACCGAGCTGACTTCATGGGCTCGTTCCAGGGCTTCGGCGTCCTTGATCAGGATGCCGTGGCGGGCGGCCACGCCGGTGCCGGCCATGATCGCGGTGGGCGTGGCCAGGCCCAGGGCGCAAGGGCAGGCGATCACCAGCACGGCGACGGCGTTGATCACTGCGGTTTCCAGGGGCGCGCCATACAGCCACCAGCCCACCAGGGTGATCAGCGCCAGCACCAGCACGGTGGGCACGAACACCTGGCTGACCTTGTCCACCAGCTTCTGGATCGGTGCCTTGCCGGCCTGGGCGTCTTCCACCAGGCGAATGATCCGTGCCAGCACGGTTTCCGCGCCGAGGGCCAGGGTGCGTACCAGCAGGCGGCCTTCGCCGTTGATGGCGCCGCCGGTGACTTTATCCCCGGGCTGCTTGGGCACCGGCAGGCTTTCACCACTGATCAGCGCTTCGTCGGCATGGCTCTGGCCTTCGATGACTTCGCCGTCCACCGGAAAGCGCTCGCCGGGTTTGACCAGCACCAGGTCGTTCAGGCGCAGGGCGCTGATGGCGACTTCCTGCTCGCGCCCATCGATGACCTGGATTGCCCGCTCGGGGCGCAGGGCTTCCAGCGCGCGGATGGCGCTGGCGGTCTGGCGCTTGGCGCGGCTTTCCAGGTACTTGCCCAGCAGCACCAGAGCGATCACCACCGCCGAGGCTTCGAAGTACAGGTGCGGCATGCTGCCGGCGGCGGCCGTGGCCCATTCATACAGGCTCAGGCCATAACCGGCGCTGGTGCCCAGGGCCACCAGCAGGTCCATGTTGCCGCTGCCGGCGCGCACGGCTTTCCAGGCGGCGACATAAAAGCGTGCGCCGAAGATGAACTGCACCGGAGTGGCCAGGGCGAACTGGGCCCAGGCCGGGAGCATCCAGTGCAGGCCAAAGGGTTGCACCAGCATCGGCAGCACCAGGGGCAGGGCCAGGAGGATCGCCAGGACCAGGCTCCAGCGTTCGCGGCGCAGGTTCTGCTGCTGGTCGTTGCCGTGCTTGTGCTCGGCCTGCCACAGGCTGGCTGAGTAGCCGGCCTGGGTCACGGCATTGATCAGCAGCGTTGGGTCGGCCTGGCCCAGCAGTTCGACGTGGGCGCGCTCGGTGGCCAGGTTGACGCTGGCGCTGCGGACCCCGGGAAGTTTGTTCAAGGCGCGTTCTACGCGTCCGGCACAGGTGGCGCAGGTCATGCCGCCGATGGTCAATTCAATGGACTGCACCGGCACGCTGTAACCGGCATTTTCCACCGCTTCCAGCAGGGCCGGCAGACTGTCCCCGGGGGCTTCGATCCGGGCCTGTTCCGTGGCGAGGTTGACGCTGACCGCGCGTATACCGGCGACCTTGGCCAAGGCACGCTCCACACGACCGGCGCAACTGGCGCAGGTCATGCCGGCAATCGGCAGGTCGAAGGTGGTTGATTCAGGCATGGCTGACACTCCCTGTAAATGTTGCCCACAGGATCAACCTTGCCATGCAGGCAAGGTCAAGCGGGCATTGCCAGGGTGCTTCATTTTGTCCCAGGGGGGAGCAGGAGCACGCCTTGCGCTGCAGGACGCAAGGCGTGTGGAGGGCGCAGCGTCAGTAGTCCAGGGCGGTGGGCTTGAGGTACATGCCCGAGGCGTTGCTGGCGATGCGGAACTTCAGCACGTCGCCGGCCCGCACGCTGATGTCCTGGGAACCCGGGGCGAGCAGGCCAGGGTTGCAGCCCGGCGCCTGGCCCGGCAGCAGTTTCAGGCGCAGGGACACTTTGCCCGGCGGCAGGTTGAAGGAGGCGCTCTGTTCCTGGAACAGCCGACCGGCGAGCTGGTCCTGGATGTACAGGCCGATCTCGCAGGAGGTGGCGACTTCCAGCCGCTCCCGGGAAATGATCAGTACGCCGTAGTCTTCTCCGGCGGCCAGTGCCGGTGGCGTTGCCGCCAACAGACCAAGGAGGCCGACGAAGCTGAAAGTTGACCAGCGCATGGCTGAATCTCCTGCTGTGATGTCATAAGACGTGCAGCTTGGCGGAGCGCGGCGCCGATTTCCAGCCCGGCAGTTCAATCCGGAACTTGACCTTGCCACGGTGGCAAGGACAAGACTGCGTGCATCCCAATACAGGAGAAGCGCGATGCAAGTATTCAATGTTCAAGGCATGTCCTGCGGCCACTGCGTGCGGGCCATCACTCAGGCGCTGCAGAGCAAGGACCCGGCGGCCACCGTGCGGGTGGATCTGGCGGCCAAGGAAGTGGGGGTCGAGAGTCGCCTGTCCAGCGAAGAGGTGATCAATCTGATCAGCGAGGAAGGCTACGCCGTCCAGGTTGCTTGAGTCTTTTTAATAGTTAGCGACCTATCGGAATGTTCAAGGCGTCCAAGCGCAGCTAGACTGTGCGACCGCTGACCAACGCTCGCTTGGATGCCATGAACCTGCGCACAATCCTGATTCTCGGCGCCTTGAGCGCTTTTGGCCCTCTGGCCATCGACTTTTATCTGCCGGCCTTTCCCTCGATGGCCCTGGCTTTCGGCACCGATGAAAAACACGTCCAACTGACCTTGGCCGCCTATTTCCTTGGATTGTCCATTGGGCAGCTGGCCTATGGTCCTGTGGCCGACCGTTTTGGTCGGCGCCTGCCGTTGCTGGTGGGAGTGGGGCTGTTCACCCTGGCCTCACTGGCCTGCGCCTATGCGCCCAACCTGGAGTGGCTGATTGGCGCGCGCTTCGTCCAGGCCCTGGGCGGTTGCGCCGGGATGGTGATATCCCGCGCAGTGGTCAGCGACAAGTGCGATGCCGTGGGTTCGGCCAAGGTGTTCTCCCAGTTGATGCTGGTGATGGGCCTGGCGCCGATCCTGGCACCGATGCTCGGCGGCCTGCTGGTCAACCTCTACGGTTGGCAATCGATCTTCATCATGCTCACGGTGTTCAGCGCCCTGTCGGGATTGGCGGTGGCCCTGGGTCTGCCGGAGAGCATGCCGGCCACGCGCCCGCGCCTACCGTTGTCCGGCGCGTTGCGCCAGTACGGCCTGTTGCTGGCGGACCGGGTCTTTCTCGGTCACGCCCTGACCGGCGGCATCGCCATCGCCGGGATGTTTTCCTATATCGCCGGCTCGCCCTTTGTCTTTATCAAGCTTTATGGCGTGCCGGCGGAGCATTTCGGCTGGTTCTTCGGGATCAATGCCGGCGGTTTTATCCTGGTGGCGCAGATCAATGCGCGGCTGTTGGCCAAGCGTGGTCCGGCCTTCCTGCTGGCCCGTACCGTGTGGATCTACCTGGCGGCCGGGTTGACCTTGCTGGCAGTCAGCGCCCTGCATACGAGTGAGCTCTGGCCGCTGTTGCTGCCCTTGTTCGTGTGCATCGCCAGCCTGGGCTGCATCATTCCCAACGCGGCGGCCTGTGCCATGAACGGCCAGGGCGCGCGGGCCGGCAGCGCCTCGGCGATGCTCGGTTGCCTGCAGTTCAGCGTCGCTGCGGGCGCTGCCTATCTGGTGGGTGTGTTGCACGATGGCAGCGCCATGCCGATGGCCATGGTCATCAGCCTGTGTGGTGTTCTGGCGGTGAGCATGGCGGTCATGACCCGGCGTTTGCAGAATGCCCGGGCCTTGAAAGCCGCCGAGCTCTGAGTCAGCCGACGGCGCGCTGACTCTGGGGAATCGGGTGAGGGGCTTGCAGGCGTGCTTGCAGGGTCTGGGTGAAAGCCCGGGCCTCGGCTTCACTGCGGAAAGTCACCGCGTGCTGGTCGAGACGGACCTGCCATTGGGAGCCTTGAGGGTTTGCCAATTCTTTTATCAGGATCTTCATTGCTGACCTCCTAACGGTAAAAGAGTGCGATGCAAGGGCTGCCAGTGTAGACCCGAATACGGTCACAAATATGACCGAAATCAACTCTCGGACTGACGGCGGCCATCGGGCTTTTGTGCGCGATGGCCGCCGTGCGTTCAGCCCTTAGAAACCTTCCAGGACGATCTTGCCCTTGGCCGTGCCGCTCTCCAGCAAGGCGTGGGCGCGGCGCAGGTTGGCCGCATTGATCTGGCCGAAATGCTCGCCCACCGTGGTCTTCAGGGTGCCGGCGTCGATCAGCTCGGCGACCTTGTTGAGCAGCACGTGCTGTTCCTGCATGTCGGCGGTCTCGAACAGCGAGCGGGTGTACATGAACTCCCAGTGCAGGGACAGGCTCTTGCGCTTGAGCTTGGTCACGTCGAGGCTTTTCGGGTCGTCGATCAAGGCCAGTTTGCCCTGGGGCACCAGGGCTTCCACCAACTCATCAAGGTGGGTGTCGGTCTGGGTCAGGCTGGCGACGTGGGTCACCTGATTGATGCCGATGCGCTTGAGCTCGGCGCTCAGTGGCTGACGGTGATCCACCACGCCATGCGCGCCCAGCTCGCGGACCCAGGCTTGGGTCTGCTCCCGGGAGGCGCTGCCGATCACCTTGAGGCCGGTCAGTTGCCGGGCCAGTTGGGTGAGGATCGAACCGACCCCGCCGGCGGCGCCGACAATCAGCAGGCTCTGGCCCTGGTCGCTGCGGTCCTGGCTGATTTGCAGGCGTTCGAACAGCAGTTCCCAGGCCGTGATCGCGGTCAGCGGCAGGGCCGCGGCTTCGGCAAAACCCAGGCTCTTGGGCATATGGCCGACGATCCGTTCATCCACGGTGTGCAGCTCGCTGTTGCCTCCGGCCCGGGCGATGGAGCCGGCGTAGAACACCCGGTCGCCGACCTTGAACAGGCTGACCTCGCTGCCCACGGCCTTGACCACGCCGGCCACGTCCCAGCCCAGCACCTTGGCGGCGCCGCCTTCGGGCTGGACGTTCTGGCGGACCTTGGTGTCCACCGGGTTGACCGAGATGGCCTTGACCTCCACCAGCAGGTCGCGAGGGCCGGCGACCGGCTCCGGCAGCTCGATGTCTTGCAGGGACTTGGGGTCGTCGATTGGTAGGGATGTGTAGTAGGCGATGGCTTTCATGCTGAATTCCTGTTGAGTGCAGAGTGAGGGTCAGACGATCAGTTGCAGGCGCTTGAGTTCGAAGTGCTCGATCGCCTCGCGGGTCTGGTTGAGGAAATGCTGGAAGTGCGGGGTGTTGTTGTGAAACTCCAGGGCGGCCTCATCGTCCCAGCGTTCCAGAACGTAGAAGGTGCCCGGCTGTTCGGCGTCCTGATGCAATTGGTAGTACTGGCAGCCGGTCTCGGCACGGCTGGGGTGTACCAGGGCACTGAGTTCGTGCTTGAGGACGTTGTGCTGGTCAGGCTTGGCGATCAGGGTCGCGATGGCGGTAAAGGCTTGGGACATGGTGTTTACCTTTGGGCTGTCAGGTGATGGGCAGATAATTGGCTATTTCTCCTGAAGATAAAACCGGCTAAAAGAGCAGTCTCTTTCAATATTTTTTTGATAATCCAGGGGTGGATCCATGCTGCGATTCGATGACCTGCAACTGTTCGTGCGGGCCGCGGACCTGGGCAGCCTGTCGGCGGCGGCCCGGGTCATGGACCTGTCGCCGGCGGTGGCCAGCGCCGCCCTCAAGCGCATCGAAGAACACTTGGGGGCGCGTTTGCTGGCCCGTTCCACCCGCAGCCTGCGTCTGACGGCCGAGGGCGAGGGCTTTCTTGAATACGCCCGCGCCGCCTTGAGCAACCTGGATGAAGGGCGGCGCTTGCTGGCCAGCGGACAGGATCAGGTCAGCGGCGTGTTGCAGCTTTCCGCGCCCTCTGACTTTGGTCGCAACCTGCTGCTGCCCTGGCTCGACGAGTTCCAGCGCGAGCATCCCAAGCTCAGCGTGCGCCTGCTGCTGGGGGACCGGATTGCCGATCTGTTCCGCCAGCCGGTGGACATTGCCCTGCGCTACGGTGAGCCGGAGGACTCCAGTCTGGTGGCACTGCCGATAGCCCCGGACAATCTCCGGGTCCTGTGTGCGGCCCCCAGCTACCTGGCCCGGCACGGCGAGCCGCGCCAGCTGGAGCAACTGGCCCAGCACAACTGCCTGCTGTACATGCTCGACAGCCGGGCCCACGACCTTTGGAGTTTTTATGACGGCAAGCGCGAGGTGAGCCTGACCGTCAGCGGCGACCGCCTGAGTGACGATGCCGATGTAGTGCGGCGCTGGGCGGTGGCCGGCGAAGGGATTGCCTACAAGTCCTGGCTGGATGTGGCCGCCGACGTGCTGGCCGGCCGCTTGCAGGTGCTGTTGCCGGAGTTGCGTTGCGAAGGCGCGTCGCTGAACCTTTTGTGCACCCATCGCGCGCACTTGAGCAAACCGGTCAAGCTGCTGCGGGACATGCTCCAGGAGCGCTGCGCCCAGATCAGCGCCCGCCGCCCGTAAGAGCCGGGTTGCCGGCGAACCCAGGTGCCGCGCCCTCGGCGTCGCTGCCGGACGCGAACAGGTCGCCCTCAGCCATCACCCCCCGCTTCGATCCCGCACACTCGACGGGTCGTGCATTCAATCGGGGGAACAGGGCATGGGCATACAGGGATACAGCGCCGCAGAGCGCCTGGAGCGCTTACCCATCAGCGGTTATCACCGGGTGATCTTCATCATCATTGCCCTGGCGTTTTTCTTCGACTCCATGGATTTGGCGATGATGACCTTCCTGCTGGGGTCGATCAAAACCGAGTTCGGCCTGAGCTCGGCCCAGGCCGGCCTGCTGGCCAGCTCCAGCTTCTTCGGCATGGTGCTCGGCGCCTCGCTGTCGGGCATGCTCGCTGACCGCTTCGGGCGCAAGCCGGTGTTCCAATGGAGCATCGTGCTCTGGGGCGTGGCCAGTTACCTGTGTTCCACCGCCCAGAGCGTGGACAGCCTGACCCTGTTCCGGGTGCTGCTGGGCATCGGCATGGGCATGGAGTTTCCCATCGCCCAATCGATGCTCTCGGAGATGATTCCGGCGCAACGACGCGGGCGCTACATCGCCTTGATGGACGGCTTCTGGCCCTTGGGTTTTGTGGCGGCCGGTGCGCTGTCGTACTTCCTCCTGCCGCTGATCGGCTGGCGCGACATCTTCCTGGTGCTGGCGATTCCGGCAGTGTTCGTGCTGGTGATCCGCTTCTTCATTCCCGAGTCGCCGCGCTGGCTGGAGCAGGCTGGGCGCCATGCCGAGGCCGACCGGGTGCTGCTGGGCATCGAGGACAAGGTGCGGGCTGCCCTGGGTGGCGCCCCGTTGCCGGAACCGGTACGCCTGCCACGCATCGACAGTGCGCCGGGGCATTTTTTCTCCGCGCTGAAACAGATCTGGTCGCCCCTGTATCGGCAACGCACGATGATGATCTGGAGCCTGTGGTTCTTCGCATTGCTGGGGTTCTACGGGTTGACGTCCTGGCTCAGCGCCTTGCTGCAACAGTCCGGTTTTGCCGTGACCCAGTCGGTGTACTACACGGTGCTGATTTCCCTGGGCGGGATTCCCGGGTTCCTCATGGCCGCCTGGCTGGTGGAGCGCTGGGGGCGCAAGCCGGTGTGCATCGTCACCTTGCTCGGCGGCGGGATCATGGCCTTCTTCTACGGGCAGAGCGCGGTGTTTGGCGGCAACGTCAGCCTGTTGATCGGCACCGGCCTGCTGATGCAGTTCTTCCTGTTCGGCATGTGGGCGGTGCTCTACACCTACACGCCCGAGCTGTACCCGACGTCTGCCCGGGCTACGGGTTCGGGCTTTGCTTCGGCCGTTGGCCGGATCGGTTCGCTGCTGGGGCCGTTGGTGACCGGGCTGGTGTTTCCCATCACCGGGCAGGGCGGGGTGTTTGCCTTGGGGGCGGCGTGCTTTGTGGTGGCGGCGGGAGTGGTCTGGCTGTTCGGGATGGAGACCCGGGGCAAGACGCTGGAGGCGTTGAGCGAGGCGGGGGGGTGATAGAGAGGGGGGAGCTGTTCGCCGGCAAGCCGGCTCCTACAGGTTCGTGTAGGAGCCGGCTGGCCGGCGAAGGCTGTTACGGCTTGACCAGCCGCGCATCCAGGCTGTTCTGCGCCAGGCGCTGGGCCTGGTCCTGGGTCATGCCCAGGTCGGTGTACAAGGCGTGGAAGTTCTCGGTGACGTAGCCGCCGAAGTACGCCGGGTCATCGGAGTTGACCGTGACCTTCACCCCGCGCTCGAGCATTTGCAGGATGTTGTGCTGGGACATGTGGTCGAACACGCAGAGCTTGGTGTTGGACAGCGGGCACACGGTCAGCGGGATCTGTTCGTCGATGATGCGCTGCATCAGCCGCTCGTCTTCGAAGGCGCGCACGCCGTGGTCGATGCGCTGGATCTTCAACAGGTCCAGGGCTTGCCAGATGTACTCGGGCGGGCCTTCCTCGCCGGCATGGGCGACGGTCAGGAAGCCTTCACTGCGCGCACGGTCGAAGACCCGCTGGAACTTGCTCGGCGGGTGGCCCATTTCCGAGCTGTCCAGGCCGACGGCAACGAACGCATCGCGAAACGGCAGCGCCTGGTCGAGGGCCTTCTGTGCCTCTTCTTCGCTCAGGTGACGCAAGAAGCTGAGGATCAGGCCGCTGGTGATGCCCAGTTGCTGCTCGCCGTCTTTCAGCGCGGCGGCGATGCCGTTGAGCACCACTCCGAACGGGATGCCACGGTCGGTGTGGGTCTGCGGATCGAAGAACGGCTCGGTGTGAATCACGTTCTGCTCTTTGCAGCGCAGCAGGTAGGCCCAGGTCAGGTCGTAGAAGTCCTGTGAGGTGCGCAGCACATCGGCGCCCTGGTAATACAGGTCGAGGAACTCCTGCAGGTTGTTGAAGGCGTAGGCCTTGCGCAGGGTTTCGACGTCGCTCCAGGGCAGTGCGATCTTGTTGCGTTCGGCCAGGGCGAACAGCAGTTCCGGCTCCAGGGAGCCTTCCAGGTGCAGGTGCAACTCGGCCTTGGGCAAGGCGTTCAGCCAGTCATACATGGTGTTGTCTCATCAGGTGCAGGTGGGCGCTGCGAAGTGTGATGCGCTGCCGGGGCCGTGCCCTTCTCTGGGGAACTGGCGGCGGTTGCGGCGATCGCCAGGTTTTCACCGGGCCCGAAAAAGCCGCCATTCTACATCTGGCGGCGCGATTGTTCGGCAAAACCTGACCGAGTGGGCGATCAGGCCTGCTCCAGCTCCCGGCGATAGGCGTAGGTATCGGCAAAACGCGAGAGCAGGAATTCGGCGCAGGTGGTCAGCGGATACTTGGCCGGATGCTCCGCGTCCTGGCAGCCGGGCAGGCATTCGATGCGGGTGTCCGGGTGCGGTTCGGCGAAGAACGGCATCGAGTAGCGGTCCACCCCCAGCGGGCTGATGACCCGGTGCGGAGTCGACAGGTAACGGTCGTTGCTCCAGCGCGCCATCATGTCGCCCAGGTTGACCACGAAGGTGCCTGCAATGGGCGGCGCGTCGATCCACTGCCCCTGAACGTTGCGTACCTGCAAGCCACCGGCGGCGTCCTGGTAGAGCAGGGTGATGCAGCCATAGTCGGTGTGGGCGCCGGCGCCTTGCTGCTCGGTGCTGCTGGCGGTGTGGCGCGGCGGATAGTGGATCAGCCGCAGCACGCTGACCGGGTCCTGGAAGCGGCGGTCGAAGAAGTCGCGTTCGATGCCCAGGGCCAGGGTCATGGCCCGCAGCAGGGTCTGGGCCAGGGCCTGCATGTCCTGGTAGTGCTGCTCCATCAGGTCTTTCCAGCCGGACAGGTCCGGGTGGCGGTTGGGGCCGCGCAGGGGCTTGTCCGCCACTACCTCGGGATGGTCATTCGGCAGATGCAGGCCCATGTCGAAGGTTTCCTTGAGGTCGCTGGGCTTGCCCGGGTCCAGCTGCTCGGTGGCGATGGCGCCGTAGCCGCGATGGTGGCGGCTCTGGGTGATGTCGATCTTGAGTTTCTCGGCGCTGGGCAAGGCGAAGAAGTGCTTGGCCATGGCCAGCAATTGCTCGATGCGTTGTGCGCTGATCGGGTGGCCCTTGATGTAGAAGAAGCCCCATTCGCGACAGGCGCGGTCGATCTGTTTGGCGACACTGTCCCAGCCTGGCTGGGCCTCCTGATACAGCGGGCTGATATCGATGATCGGCAGTTGATGCATGAAAAGGCTCCCATCCTGTTGGCGGTCCGTCGTCGCTGGCGGGTGCTCCGGCAGCGACGACCAGCTTATTTGGGGAGGTCTGCCTTCAGGCCTTCGACGTAGTAGTTCATCGAGGCCAGTTCGGCATTGCTGGCGCTGACCCCCGCAGGGATTTTTTCTGTCCCGCCCTGGTCCTTGATCGGGCCGGTGAACGGGTGGAACTGGCCACTCTTGATGCTGGCGATGATCTGCTCGGCCTCGGCTTTCACCGGGGCCGGCAGCAGGTCGCTGAGGGGCAGCTCAACCGTACCTTCTTTCAGGCCGCCCCAGTAGTCCTGGGATGTCCAGCTGTGGTCCAGCACCCCTTGGGTGGCCTGGATGTAATGGGGGGCCCAGTTGTTGACGATGGAGGTCAGCACCGCCTTGGGGCCAAAGTGGGCCATGTCCGAGGCGTAGCCCACCGCATACACGCCACGGCGTTCTGCGGCCTGGATCGGCGCCGGGCTGTCGGTGTGCTGGAAGATCACGTCGGCGCCCTGGTCGATCAGGGCGTTGGCGGCGTCGGCTTCCTTGCCCGGGTCGAACCAGGAGTTGACCCACACCACTTTGATCTCGGTGCCCGGGTTGTACTTGTTCAGGGCTAGCTGGATGGCGTTGATGTCGCGGATCACTTCCGGGATCGGGAAGGAGGCGACGTAGCCGATCTTCTTGGTCTTGGTCATCTTTGCCGCGAGGAAGCCGCCGACATAACGGCCCTCGTAAGTGCGTGCCAGGTAGGTTCCGAGGTTCTTGTCCTGCTTGTAGCCGGTGGCGTGTTCGAAGGTCACCTTGGGGAACTGCTTGGCGACTTTCAGGGTGGGGTTCATGTAGCCGAAGGAGGTGGTGAAGATCAGGTCGTAATGATCCTTGGCCATGTTGCGGATCACCCGCTCGGCGTCGGCGCCTTCGGCCACGTTCTCGACGTAGTTGGTCTTGATCTGCTCGCCGAATTTTTCCGCCAGTGCCTTGCGTCCTTGTTCATGCTGATAGGTCCAGCCGTGGTCACCGATGGGACCGATGTAGACGAAGCCGACCTTCAGCGGATCGGCAGCGCTGGCGGCGAGACTGGCACTCAGGCCGACAGCGGCGGCCAGGGCGCAGAGCAGCTTGTGCAACGGGCGTGTATGCATGAATTGGAGCTCCATCTTGTTGTGGGGGAGGACTGGGTCGGCAAGCGCTTAAGGGCAATGCAAATAGCTGACCAACAGGACAACAAAGAGGGCGGTTGCGCCGGCGAGGCGGTTTCTACGGGGGCTTTGGGGCGCGCTTTTCGCTGGCAAGCCAGCTCCTACGGCGTTGGAATGTAGGAGCCGGCTTGCCGGCGAAGGGCTGTTCAAGATCCATCCCGGTGCGCGGCGCCTGAGCCTGGTGCACTGACATGTAACGAAACGTTAGTGACCCGAAGCAGTCTTTTACTCATCTCCTGTACTGGTTTTTATTTCCGTCAAAGGACTGCGATGCTCACTTCCCTCAAGCAAGAACAGTTTCTGCTGCTTGCGCTGCTGGCTGCCGTGGCCGCCTATCCCCTGGAACACCTGTTGCTCAATAGCGGCCAAGGCATTGCCCTGATGGCCGGGCTGGTGCTGATCGGCTTTATCGTCATCGCCTCGATGCGCGTTGCCCACCACGCCGAACGGCTGGCGGAAAAGGTCGGCGACCCCTACGGCACCATGATCCTGACCCTGGCCGCGGTGCTGGTGGAGGTGGTGATCCTGGCCATCATGATGAGCAACGAAGCCTCGCCGACCCTGGTGCGCGACACCATCTATTCGGCGGTGATGCTGGACATCAATGGCATCCTCGGCCTGGCCGCGTTGATGGGCGGCATCAAGCACGGCGAGCAGCCTTACAACGACGATTCGGCGCGCACCTACAGCGTGATGATCCTCACCGCCATGGGCGTGTCGATGGTGGTGCCTGAGTTCATCCCCGAAGCCGACTGGAAGATCTACTCGGCCTTCACCATCGGCGCCATGGTGGTGCTCTACACCCTGTTCCTGCGCATGCAGGTCGGGCCGCACAGTTACTTCTTCAGCTATAGCTACCCGGAAAAGCGCCGTGCTAAAGAGGCCCAGGAACAGCCCCATGCCGTCAACCTGGCCTGGAGCATCGGCATCCTGGTGTTCGGGGTGGTGGTGATCGGCGCCCTGGCCGAGGTGATGTCCAAGACCCTTGACCTGGGCCTGGAAGGCACGGGCGCACCGCCGGTGATCACGGCGATCCTGGTGGCGGCGATTTCCGCCGCGCCGGAGATTCTCACCGCCCTGCGCGCGGCCTTGGCCAACCGCATGCAGTCGGTGGTCAACGTGGCGCTGGGCGCCTCCCTGTCGACGGTGATCCTCACGGTGCCGGTGATGGAGGCCATGGCCTTGTACACCGGCCAGCCGTTCCAGATGGCCATGACTCCGGTGCAGACAGTGATGGTGTTCATCACCCTGATCGTCAGCGCGATCAACCTCAACGACGGTGAAACCAATGCCATAGAAGGCATGACTCACTTCGTGCTGTTTGCCACCTTCATCATGCTGTCGCTGCTGGGCCTTTAAAGCGGCTGGGCTGACTGGATGGCGCAGCGAAAGCTGACACCGGGGGCATTCCAGGCCGCCAGTGCCCCCCAACGCCAACGGCGCACGGTGCTGGCCGAAGGAGAAAAGGTCGGGTCGTTGGCAAACTTGTTGTTGGCGCCGCGTTGCGCCCGATAGATGCCTGTTTCAGGTCCTTGCGGGTTCTCCACGGGAGACTCGCGATAGTAGTGTTTATCGTACCAATCGTTGACCCATTCACTGGCGTTGCCGGTGAGGTTGTAGAGGCCCAGCGGATTGGGCACAAACCTGTCCACGGCGAAGGTTTCATTGTCATCAGGGGCCGGGAAGTTGCGGCCGTAATCCAGATTGCCGTTGTCGGTGGCGAACATCACCGGCTGGCCGCGGTTGCGCGCCGCATATTCCCATTGCGCCTCGGTCGGCAGATCGACGCGATAGCCGCTGAGGTCTGCCAGCCAGCCACAGTAATCCTTGGCCTCTTGCCATGATCGAGAGGCCGGGGCGGGCAGGTTTTCAAGGTAGAGGTGCTTCATGTCTTCGCGTTTACGAAGTTCAGCGTCGAATGGCGGCTTGCCTTGGGCCAGGAAGAACAGATCAAAATCGCCCAAGGTGGTTTGCAGCGAGGACAGGTAATAGCTGCTCAATTTGACCGGGTGAACGAAATCGTCATCGACGTCGAGACTGATCCGCTCCATTTTTGCCGGGTCCACGCCGCAGGGCCATTGGCACAAGGCAAGTGGGTCGAAGCCATGGGGCCAACCGAAATCGCCCATCTGGAATTCGCCCCCTTCAATCAACACCATGTTGTCCAGCGAGCGGATCACTGTGTTGAGTACGGCATCGCGGTTTTGTGGGGACAGATTCGGGTATTTGCGGCTGATGGTCGAAGCAATTTCTGCCACTTTTTCAGGGGACAGCACTTTGCTGGGCGGGCCAGCAACCTCCTGTTTCTCGCAGCCTGAAATCAGCAGCGCGACGCAGAGCGCCAGTCCGTACTTTTGTTTCACGTAATGTCCCTATAGCGGTTCGTTCGAGGGCGGAAACTAACATGTTTCCTCAATCCGATTCCGCTTAAGGCGCAGGCGAGGGATCGGGTCCCTCGCCGTTGGAGTCAACGATCAGCTACCAGCGATCAACTGCCGGGCCGCCTGGCTGTGATCGGCGATCAGGTTTTTCAGGTCCAGCCCTTCGACCTGGCCATCAATCACCCGCCACTTGCCACCAATCATGACCCGGTCCGCTCGATCCGCGCCGCACAACAGCAGCGCCGAAACCGGATCATGGCTACCCGAGAAACGCAGCTCATCAAGCTTGAACAACGCCAGGTCCGCCTGCTTGCCCACCGCCAGTTCGCCGATGTCGGTGCGGCCCAACAGGCTTGCCGAACCCTGGGTCGCCCAGCCCAATACGCGCTCCGGGGTGATCTTCTCGGCGCCGTAGCGCAGACGCTGGATGTACAGCGCCTGACGGGCTTCGAGGATCATGTTCGAGGCATCATTGGATGCCGAGCCATCCACGCCCAAGCCAAGCGGCGCCCCCGCATCGGTCAGCTCGATACTGGGGCAGATGCCGGAGGCCAGGCGCATGTTCGAACTCGGACAATGGCAGATGCCGGTGCCGGCAGCGCCCAGGCGGGCGATTTCATCCGGGTTGAAGTGGATGCCGTGGGCCAGCCAGGTACGCGGACCGAGCCAGCCGACGCTGTCCAGGTAATCCACGGTGCGCAGGCCGAAGCGCTGCAGGCAGAAGTCTTCTTCGTCGAGGGTCTCGGCGAGGTGAGTGTGCAGGCGCACATCGAGTCCGTTGGCCAGTTCGGCGCTGGCCGACATGATTTCCGGGGTCACCGAGAACGGCGAGCACGGCGCCAGGGCAATCTGGATTTGCGCGCCGTCGCCACGCTCGTGGTACTGGTGAATCAGGCGCTGACTGTCGTCGAGAATCACCTGGCCTTCCTGCACGGTCTGTTGCGGTGGCAGGCCGCCGTCCTTTTCGCCAAGGCTCATGGAACCGCGGGTGAGCATGGCGCGCATGCCCAGTTCACGCACGCTTTCGACTTGTACGTCGATGGCGTTTTCCAGACCGTCCGGGAACAGGTAGTGATGGTCGGCGGCGGTGGTGCAACCGGAAAGCAGCAGTTCGGCCAGCGCCACTTTGGTGGCCAGGGCGAGTTTTTCCGGGGTCAGCCGCGCCCAGACCGGGTACAGGGTCTTGAGCCAGGGGAACAGCGGCTGGTTGACCACCGGCGCCCAGGCCCGGGTCAGGGTTTGGTAAAAGTGATGGTGGGTGTTGATCAGGCCCGGCAGCAACACGTGCTCGCGGGCATCGAAGACCTGTTGGCAAGGGCTCGCAGGCTGTTGGCCCAGGCCCAGGACTTCAACGATCAGACCGTCTTGCACGACCAGGCCGCCACGGGCGTCGAGGGCATTGCCGGTAAAGATGGCCAGGGGATTTTTTAACCAGGTACGGGTCGCAGGCATGGTGGCCGGCTCCTCTGAAAGTGGGTTCAGGTTAGCCAGCTCAGTGTTGCCCTGTCTGCTGATCCAGGGTCGCCGCAAGGGGCGAGGTGCGCAGTCTAGCGAAAGATGTGCCGGGGGACAAAACTTGCGGTTTGCCCCCCGTTGCAGAGCCTTGGCCGCGCTGTGCAAGCGCTGCCAGGGGCATCGGTTACAGAGGTTTCGGGCTTACCAGGGAATGGTTTCGCCCTTGTAGTTGACGAAGTGATGGCCGCCCTTGCCGGTGTAGGCGTTGATCTGGGCGATCAGCCCACGGGTGCTGGTTTGCACGTCGATGTCGGCGCCTTCGCCGCCCATGTCGGTCTTTACCCAGCCCGGGTGCAGCGAGAGCACGGTCAGCTTCTGTTGCAACTGAGTCACGAAACTGTTGGTCATGGAATTCAGCGCCGCCTTGCTGGCCTTGTACAGCGCCAGCTCCGGAGCGTCCGGCATGGTCACGCTGCCTAGCACCGAACTCATGAACGCCAGCACGCCGCTGTCCTTGCGGATCTGCCCGACAAAGCGCTGGGCCAGGTTGATCGGCGCCACCGCGTTGGTGAAGAACAGCTGGCCGACTTCGGCCAGGGTCGCGTGGCCCGGCAGCTGGTTGTCCGGGCCCTTGACCCCGGCATTGACGAACAGCAGGTCGAACACCTGGTCCTTGAGTTTCTGGCTCAGGGCGATCACCGCTTGCTGATCGTCCATGTCCAGTTGTTCGATCTGCACCTTGCCCAGTGCCTGCAGGGCCTCGGCCTTGTGCGGGTTGCGCACGGTGGCGGTGACTTGCCAGCCGTCTTCCAGCAGGCGTTGTACCAGGCCGAGGCCCAGGCCCCGGGAGGCGCCGATGATCAGTGCGGTTTTTGCCGTGGACATGATGAGGTTCCTTGATAAATGAGGATCACGGATTCAATGGACAGGCTTGTCCCAGCCGCAGTTGCAGCTCGTGGCGCAACTGGCCCAGTTCTCCGATGCACATGCATGGGGCTCGAAAGGGCTTGACCCTGGAGCATACTCCAGGCTTTAGCCTGCGCGCTCCTTGAGTTGATGGAGCACTTCCTATGTGGACGACCGAACACTACCGAAAATTGGTCCGCGCCAGCGGCTGGTACGACTTGCTGGTGACGCTGGCCTTTGTCACCCCCTGGAGTTTCATGGCCCTGCACGAGTTGCTGCAGGGCGCGGTCCAGGCCTTCAATCTGCCCGGTAGCCTGCCTCCGTTCGAGCCGATGCACCTGCTGATGGCCAACCTCATGGGGTCGATTGTCTGCGTATGGTCGGTGCTGCGGATTCGTGATCCGCAGCAGGCGTTTGGTCGTTATGACGCGGTGGGGCGCCTCCTGTTTGCCACCTGGCTGGGGTACGCCCTGATGCACGGCGCCACGGCATTGATCGCGGTGTTCCTGGTTTTCGAGCTGGCCTGGTGCGTGGCGCAGTTGCTGCCGGTCAAAGGCGACGTCGGCAAGCTGGCTGCAGCCGGGCGTGCGCCGGTCATTTAATGCCCCGCCTGCCACGGCTGCCCCAGGGAAACCGGTGCGTACAAACGGGTGCGCAAGGCGTCGCGCGATAGCAGCACCAGCACCAGGATGGTGGCGGCATACGGCAGCATCGCCAGCAGGTTGGAGGGTATCGCCAGCCCCAGGCCCTGGGCCACCAGATGCAGGATGCTCGCCAGGCCGAACAGGTAGGCGCCGAGCAACAGTCGCCACACGCGCCAACTGGCGAACACCACCAGGGCCAGGGCAATCCAGCCGCGGCCGGCGCTCATGTTCTCGGCCCACATCGGGGTGTAGGCCAGGGACAGGTAGGCCCCGGCCAACCCGGCCATGGCGCCGCCGAACAGCACCGCGAGCGTGCGCACCCGCAGCACCGGCAGGCCCATGGCGCTGGCGGCGTCGGGGTTTTCGCCGACGGCCTGGATGATCAGGCCAACCCGGCTCTTGAGGATCACCCAGGCCACCAGGGCGAACAGCGCGAAAGACAAGTACACCAGCAGATCCTGGGCAAACAGCATGCGGCCGATCAGCGGGATGTCGCTGAGCAATGGCAGCGCCAGCGGTTCGAACCCGGCCAGTGGCTTGCCGACCCAGGCCGCACCGACAAAGCTCGACAGGCCGACCCCGAAGATGGTCAACGCTAGCCCGGTAGCCACCTGATTGGCGTTGAACAGCAGAGCCACCAGGGCAAACAGCGCCGAGAGCAGCATTCCCGCCGCCATTGCCAGCAGCACGCCAAGCCACAAATGGCCGCTGTTGAGGGCGACGATAAAACCTATCACCGCGCCGAACAGCATCATGCCTTCCTGGCCGAGGTTGAGGACGCCGCTCTTTTCACAGATCAGTTCCCCCAGGGCCACCAGCAGCAAGGGCGTGCCGCAGCGCACCATGGCGTAGAGAATATTGCTCAGCAGATCGATATCCATTACAGGGCTCCGGCGGTTGCGCTGAGGGGCGTGTCGCGGCGTGCCCAGCGCAGGTTCAGGCGCGGCCGATAGAGAATCAGTACGTCACAGGCCAGGAGGAAGAACAGCATCATGCCCTGGAACAACTGGGTAATGGCCTGGGGCAGGTTGAGGCTCATCTGCGCGCTTTCGCCACCGATGTACAGCAGGGCCATGAGCAGGCTGGAGAACAGGATGCCGATGGGGTTCAAGCGTCCAAGAAAGGCCACGGTGATCGCCGCATAGCCGTAGCCGGGGGAGACTTGCGGCACCAGTTGGCCGATGGGGCCGGTGACTTCACAGACCCCGGCCAGCCCTGCCAGGGCGCCGCTGATCAATAGCGCCAGCCAGATCAGGCGCTGCTGGCGAAAGCCGACGAAACCTGCGGCGCGCGTGTCCAGCCCGAGGACCTTGATCTGGAAACCGACGAAGCTTTTCTGCAGCAGTACCCAGACTGCCACCAGGGCCAGCAGGGCGAAATACACCCCGGCGTGGACCCGACCGTCTTCCATCAACTGTGGCAAGCGGCTGGCGTCGCCGAACATCGCCGACTCGGGGAAGTTGAACCCGGCGGGGTCCTTCAATGGGCCGTGTACGCAATACAGCAACAGGTTCAGGGCGATGTAGTTGAGCATGATGCTGGTGAGGATTTCGTTGGCGTTGAAACGCGTGCGCAACCAGGCGGTGAGCCCGGCCCAGGCGGCTCCGGCCAGGGGGCCGGTGAGCAGGATCAGTACCAGCGCCCAGCGACTTTGCAACTCGATGAGGTTGACCGCCAGGGCGCTGCCGGCCAGGGCCCCGAGCAGCAATTGGCCTTCAGCGCCGATGTTCCAGATGCGGGCCCGGTAGGCCACTGCCAGGCCCAGGGCGCAGAGCAGGATCGGCAGCGCCTTGACCAGCAGTTCCGAGACGCCGTACAGGTCGCTGACCGGGGCGATCAGCAGGGTGTGCAGGGTCAGCAGCGGGTCATGCCCCAGGGCCATGAACAGCAGGGCACCACAGCTCAGGGTCAGCAGCGCGGCCAGAAGAGGGGAACACCAGAGCATCAGGCGCGACTGGCGGCCGCGAGGTTCGAGTGAAAGCAGCATGGACGACTCCGTTAAACCGCCGGGGCGGGGGTAGAAGGGACGGCTTCGAAGTGGCCGGCCATCCAGGCGCCGACTTCGACCAATGAGGTGTCGGCGCAGGCTTTGGGCGTCGAGAGACGACCGCCGCAGAGGGCAGCAATGCGATCGCTGATCTGCAGCAGTTCATCCAGGTCTTCGGAGATCACCAGGATCGCCGCGCCGGCATCGCGCAGGGCGATCAGTGCCCGGTGAATGGTGGCAGCGGCACCCACGTCGACGCCCCAGGTCGGGTGCGCGGCGATCAGCAAGCGCGGTTGCTGGAGGATCTCGCGGCCGAGGATGAATTTCTGCAGATTGCCGCCGGACAGGCTGCGGGCCGGGCTCTGGGCATCACCGGTCTTGACCCCGAAGCGCTGGATGATTTTCTCGGCCAAGGCGCGGACCTTGGCTCTTTGAATCAGGCCATTGCGGACCAGTCCCTGTTGAAAGGCGCTGAGCAGCGCATTGTCTTCCAGGCTCAGTTCCGGCACGGCACCTTGCCCCAGGCGTTCGGCGGGGACGAAGGCCAGCCCCTTTCGGCGTCTTGCATCGGGGTAGAGATGGCCGACGGCCTGGCCGGCCAGGCAGATGCGTTGGGCCTCACCGGGAGCCAGGCGTTGCTCGCCGCTGAGCAGGGCCAGCAGTTCGTCCTGGCCATTGCCGGCGACCCCGGCGATGCCGACGATTTCGCCACTGCGCAGGCTCAGGTCGATGGCCTTGAGGGAGCAGCCGAAGGGATCGGGGTTGTGCCAGCTCAACTCGCGGATCTGCAGGAATTCGGTAGCGCCGCTGACCTTGGGGTAGTCGGCGAGCAGGGCCGCCGTGTCACCCACCATCAGTCGCGCCAGTTCCTGGTTCGAGCATTCGGCCGGCCGACAGTGGCCGGCCACCCGGCCGCCCCGCAGTACTGTGGCGCTGTGGCACAGCGCGCGGACTTCGGCGAGCTTGTGGCTGATGAACAGGATGCTGCAGCCCTCGGCCGCCAGCCGGCGCAGGGTGACGAACAGTTCTTCGGCCTCTTGCGGGGTCAGCACTGAGGTGGGTTCGTCGAGAATCAACAGGCGGATGTCCTGCATCAGGCAGCGCACGATCTCCACTCGCTGGCGCTCGCCGATGGACAGGCTGTGCACCAGGCGCTGGGGTTCCAGGGCCATGCCGTAGCGCTGGGACACTTCGCGGATCTTGCCTTCCAGCTGGCCCGGCGTGCCGGCCGCCGAACCCATGGCCAGGGCGATGTTTTGCGCGACGCTGAGGGTTTCGAACAATGAGAAGTGCTGGAACACCATGCCGATCCCCAGGCCGCGAGCCTGGGCCGGGCTGCTGATGAGCTGACGCCGACCTTGCCAGATCAACTCCCCCGAGTCGGCCTGGATCACCCCGTAGATGATCTTCATCAAGGTGCTTTTGCCGGCGCCGTTCTCGCCGAGCAGGGCCTGGATTTCACCTGGGGCGATGCTCAGGTCGATGGCGTCGTTGGCCAGGCAACCGGGATAGCGCTTGCTGATCTGGCGCAGTTGCAGGCGCGGAGTTTGTGCGATGGGCACAGCGGAATTTGGCATGACGGGCTCAGGGGATTGGAGTTGTTGCTGTGGATAAAGCAATTTCCTGGCCAGTAGGTCAGGAAAGCTCAGGCGCCGCCCTGGAGTGCCCCTTGAACTGTCGGAGAAGGCGGATACCGGGCACCACTTCGGGGCAAAGTGTTTGAAAGGGCTCTGTTTTTGTCCGCGGCAAACTGAGCAAAAAATGACCAGTGGCCTGCAGGCCCTGTGCCGTCAGCGGCTGGAGCAGCCTTGCACGGGTTATCCACAGCTTGCTCCACAGTATTTGTGTGCAAGCCTGGAACTTGGGCATAAGCCCGGCAGCCTTGCCTTCCAACCGCGATAAACCACTCTAACTTGCTGTTTTACGTTGCAAAAAAGTCCACTGGAGGAACTTTGGGCAAAAAATGAACAAAGCTCGCAAAGCCACGTTACAGAAGGGTTACAGCGCTATGTGCTCAGGTTATCCACAGTCGGGTGCACAGCAGATGTGGGCAACTGCGGGAGGCTCTGCCGGGTTATGCACAAGGTGCTCGGGCCGGGTTGGTGCGCTCAGCGCTGCAAGAGGATGCGTCCGCGGCTGAGGTCGGCCAACTGCTGTTGCAGGGTATCGATCTGCTCTTCGCCCAGGGCCAGTTGCAACTCCACGCCATGGGCGGTGAAGTCTTCCTGGACCAGTAGTCCGCCCAGCTCGGCGATCCGCAACTTGACCAGGGCCAGCTCGCTGAAACTGCAGGCGCAGCGCAGCGGTATGCGGTTGACCAGGGCGATGCGTTCGGCGCCTTGCAGGCATTTGTTGGCACCGCCGCCGTAGGCCCGGGCCAGGCCACCAGTGCCCAGCTGGATGCCGCCGTACCAGCGGATCACCAGCACGGCTACCTGATCGCAATCCTGGGCCTCGATGGCCGCAAGGATCGGCCGTCCGGCGGTGCCGCCAGGTTCGCCGTCGTCGTTGCTGCGGTACTGATCGGCCAGCTTCCATGCCCAGCAATTGTGGGAGGCGTTGAGGTCACTGTATTGCTGGATGAAGGCTTGGGCCTCGACCGCGCTGGTGATGGGCGCGGCAAAGGTGATGAAGCGGCTTTTGCGAATCTCTTCGCGGTACTCGCAAAGGCCGGCCAGGGTAAAGGGCATGAGCGTCAGTCTTTCTGGGCGGGAGTCAGGCCACAGCCTTTGAGGATGATACGGATCAGGTTGGTGCCGGCCTCTTCGAAATCCTGCTTGGTCAGGCGGCTGCTGCCGGTGACGCGGCAGATCTGGGTGGCGAAGTCGGCGTAGTGCTGGGTGCTGCCCCAGAGCAGGAAGATCAGGTGCACCGGGTCAACCGGGTCCATCTTGCCGGCGTCGATCCAGGCCTGGAACACATTGGCCCGGCCTTGGAACCAGGCGCGGTAGTCCTGGCTGAAGTATTCGCTCAGGCATTCGCCGCCACTGATGATTTCCATGGCGAAGATCCGCGAGGCCTGTGGCTGGCGACGGGAAAATTCCATCTTGGCGCGGATGTAGCGGGTCAGGGCCTCCGCCGGGTCATCCTCGGCGGTGAGGGTGTTGAAGGTGCTGTCCCAGAGTTCGAGGATGTTGCTCAGCACCGCGATGTACAGCCCCAGCTTGTTGGTGAAATAGTAGTGCAGGTTGGCTTTGGGCAGGCCGGCCTTCTGCGCGATGGTGTTCATGCTGGTGCCTTTGAAGCCGTGACGGGCGAACTCGTCCTCGGCGGCCTGGATGATGGCCTCTTCATTCTTCTGCCGAATGCGGCTGGCGGGTTTGCCTGGGTGAGGAGTGCTGTGGGCGGGGACTTCAAAGGTCATGGAGGTTTCCGAGCAAGTCTGTGGGTGCAACCTGTGCGTTGATAGCGCACCCAGGTTGATCAGACAAGCCTTGGCGCGACAAAAGCTTCAGCGGGCCTTCAGGCTGTGTTTTTCCGGCGCCGGATTTATGTCGTTTGGCAGGCTTTACCTTCCGGCAGCAGGTGCATCAGCAGGGCTGCCAGGGGGGCGGCGGTCGTTGAGTCCGTGGATCAGTTCACCGCTGTGGGAAGCATCTGGCTGCAGGGCGTGGAGCTCGGGCTGAAGGTTCTAGGTGCCGAGGTCTTTGCAAAAAAGCGGTCCAGGTGCTCAGGCCATTTTGTCTGGTTGTCGATGCGGCCATGCGAGTACGGGGCTTTGCCGGTTTTTAGCGGGTCGCCGCCAGGCTCTCCAGGAAGCTTTCCAGCACCAGGTGGGGTCGCCGGCCCTTGCGTGTGACCGATGCCAGGCTCAGGTCATAAAAGCGCGACTTGGGCTTGAGCGCGCGCAACCGGCCCTGCTGCACCCAGAGGGTGGCGTAGTGGTCAGGGAGGTAGCCGATATAGCGTCCGGTGAGGATCAGGAAGGCCATGCCTTCGCGGTCGGATGCGCTGGCGGTGCAGTTCAATGCTTGATAGTGGGCCTGGATTTCCGCGGGCAGGCGGAAGGTCGGGGCAATGGCGTCCTGGTCATTGAGACGCTGATCGTCCAGTTGCTTGTCGTCCACGTAGAACAGGGGATGGCCCACCGCGCAGTACAGCAACGAACGTTCGTCATACAGCGGCTGATACTCCAATCCAGACAGGGCGCTGGCCTGGGGCACCACGCCGACGTGCAGGCGACCGTCGAGTACCCCTTGCTCGACTTCGTTGGGGGCGATCATGCGGATCTGGATCTGCACGTCCGGGCCGCGCTCCTTCAATTGCGCCAGGGCGTGGGTGATCCGCATGTGGGGCAGGGTCACCAGGTTGTCGGTGAGGCCGATGATCAACTCGCCCCGCAGGTGGCGGTGCAGGCCGTTGACCTCGGTGCGGAAGCTCTCCAGGGCGCTGAGCAGTTGCAGGCTCGACTGATAGACCTCGCGGCCTTCTTCGGTGAGGGAAAAGCCGGCGCGTCCGCGTTGGCACAGGCGCAGGCCGACCCGTTGCTCCAGATCACTCATCTGTTGGCTGATGGCCGAGCGGCCAATGCCGAGCACGGTCTCTGCGGCGGAGAAACCACCGCACTCCACAACGCTGCGAAAGATTCGCAGCAGGCGGATATCAAAGTCGCTGACTTGCGCCAGCGGGTCGGCGCGACGGCTGCTCATAGTTTAGTGGATGCCAGACTGAAGGTTATTAAAGTTGGATTTCACCGACTTTATAGCCGTGGCAACTTAGTCGCAACAACGCTTTTATTCCTACGCCGCTTCATTGCCTTGCGAGGTTTTGCTCATGAACATGCCGGAAACCGCGATTCCATCTTTGGCCAGTCAGCTCAAGCTTGACGCTCACTGGATGCCCTACACCGCCAATCGCAACTTCCAACGCGACCCGCGCCTGATCGTCGGCGCCGAAGGCAGCTGGCTGGTGGATGACAAGGGCCGTAAGGTCTATGACTCGCTGTCCGGTCTGTGGACCTGCGGCGCCGGTCACTCGCGCAAAGAGATCCAGGAAGCGGTATCCAAGCAACTGGGCACCCTGGATTACTCCCCAGGCTTCCAATACGGTCACCCGCTGTCGTTTCAACTGGCGGAAAAAATCACCGACCTGACTCCGGGCAACCTGAACCACGTGTTCTTCACCGACTCCGGCTCCGAGTGCGCTGATACCGCAGTGAAGATGGTGCGTGCCTACTGGCGCCTGAAAGGCCAGTCGACCAAGACCAAGATGATCGGCCGTGCCCGTGGCTATCACGGTGTGAACATCGCCGGCACCAGTCTGGGCGGGGTCAACGGCAACCGTAAACTGTTCGGCCAGGCAATGATGGATGTGGACCACCTGCCGCACACTCTGCTGGCCAGTAACGCGTTTTCCCGTGGCATGCCGGAGCAGGGCGGTATTGCCCTGGCCGATGAGCTGCTGAAGCTGATCGAACTGCACGATGCTTCCAATATCGCTGCGGTCTTCGTCGAGCCGATGGCTGGCTCGGCTGGCGTACTGGTGCCGCCACAGGGTTATCTCAAGCGTCTGCGGGAAATCTGTGATCAGCACAACATCCTGCTGGTGTTCGACGAAGTGATCACAGGCTTCGGTCGTACGGGTGCGATGTTCGGCGCCGACAGCTTCGGCGTAACCCCGGACCTGATGTGTGTGGCCAAGCAGGTCACCAACGGCGCCATTCCGATGGGCGCGGTGATTGCCAGCTCCGAGATCTATCAGACCTTCATGAACCAGGCGACGCCTGAGTACGCAGTGGAATTCCCCCACGGCTACACCTATTCGGCGCACCCGGTGGCGTGCGCTGCGGGTCTGGCGGCACTGGATCTGCTGCAGAAGGAAAACCTGGTGCAGAGCGTGGCTGAAGTTGCTCCGCATTTCGAGAATGCGCTGCACGGCATCAAGGGCGCGAAGAACGTGATCGACATCCGTAACTTCGGCCTGGCCGGTGCGATCCAGATCGCGCACAGGGACGGTGATGCGATCGTGCGTCCGTTCGAGGCCGGCATGGCTCTGTGGAAAGCTGGTTTCTACGTGCGCTTCGGCGGCGACACCCTGCAGTTCGGCCCAACCTTCAATAGCAAGCCGCAAGACCTCGATCGTCTGTTCGATGCGGTTGGCGAAGTGCTGAACAAGCTCGACTGATTCGATCCTTCTTATATAGAGGCAGGCATGAAGCGTTTCGTGCCTGCGCCTTCCCCCTTTTCAGGAGTCCCCGCATGAGTTTGATTCAACACCTGATCCACGGCGAACTGGTCAGCGACAACGGTCGTAGCAGCGACGTATTCAACCCTTCCACTGGCAAGGCGATTCATAAAGTGCCGTTGGCCAGCCGTGAAACCATCCAGCAAGCCATTGACTCTGCCAAATCCGCGTTCCCGGCCTGGCGTAATACGCCACCGGCCAAGCGCGCCCAGGTGATGTTTCGCTTCAAACAACTGCTGGAGCAGAACGAGGCACGCATTGCCCAACTGATCAGTGAAGAACACGGTAAGACGCTGGAGGACGCGGCTGGTGAATTGAAGCGCGGTATCGAGAACGTCGAATATGCCTGTGCCGCGCCGGAAATCCTCAAGGGCGAATACAGTCGTAATGTCGGCCCGAACATCGATGCCTGGTCCGACTTCCAGCCGTTGGGCGTGGTGGCCGGTATCACCCCGTTCAACTTCCCGGCCATGGTTCCGCTGTGGATGTACCCGCTGGCGATCGTTTGCGGTAACTGCTTTATCCTCAAACCGTCCGAACGCGATCCAAGCTCCACCCTGTTGATTGCCGAGCTGCTGCATGAGGCCGGTCTGCCCAAGGGCGTGCTGAACGTAGTGCATGGTGACAAGGCTGCGGTGGATGCGCTGATCGAGGCGCCGGAAGTCAAGGCGCTGAGTTTTGTAGGGTCGACTCCCATTGCCGAGTACATCTATGCCGAAGGCACCAAGCGCGGCAAGCGGGTTCAGGCATTGGGCGGGGCGAAGAACCATGCGGTGCTGATGCCTGATGCCGATCTGGATAACGCCGTCAGTGCTTTGATGGGCGCAGCCTATGGTTCCTGTGGCGAGCGTTGCATGGCGATTTCGGTAGCTGTGTGCGTGGGTGATCAAGTGGCGGATGCTCTTGTGACCAAGTTGGTTCCGCAGATCAAGGCGCTGAAGATTGGTGCCGGCACTTCCTGTGGCCTGGACATGGGGCCGCTGGTGACTGCCCAGGCTCGCGATAAGGTCAGTGGTTATGTAGAGGAGGGCGTCGCTGCCGGTGCGCAACTGGTGGTGGATGGCCGTGGCCTGAGCGTTGCCGGTCATGAAGAGGGCTTCTTCCTGGGTGGCTGCCTGTTCGATCGCGTAACACCTGAGATGCGCATCTATAAAGAAGAGATCTTTGGTCCGGTGCTGTGCATCGTTCGGGTCAATAGCCTGGAAGAGGCTATGCAACTGATCAACGACCATGAGTATGGCAACGGTACCTGCATCTTTACCCGTGACGGTGAAGCGGCGCGTCTGTTCTGTGACGAGATTGAAGTGGGCATGGTGGGCGTCAACGTACCGCTGCCAGTGCCAGTGGCTTATCACAGCTTTGGTGGCTGGAAGCGTTCGCTGTTCGGCGACCTGCATGCTTATGGTCCTGATGGTGTGCGTTTCTATACCCGCCGCAAGGCTATTACCCAGCGTTGGCCGCAACGTGCCAGTCACGAAGCGTCGCAGTTCGCCTTCCCTAGCTTGTAAGTAGCGAGACAACAAAGGCCGGCCCTGATGGGCCGGCCTTTGCTTTTATGGGCGTTTCTGATCGATATGACAGATTTATGAAAATAAGTGTTGACGGCAGAATCTACAGGTCTATAATTCGCCCCACTTCCGGCGCAGTCGAAACGGAAAACTCCTTGAGATTCAACGAGTTACGCGGTTTTCGGCAGCGGTTACGCTTCAGTTCATCGAAGCCAGAAGCAGTTGGTAAGGCAGTGTGTTTTCGCCTTATTAACGATTCGATCCTCTCGGTCGAAAGCGGTTAAAAAGAGGTGTTGACAGCAGCGTGTAACGCTGTAGAATTCGCCTCCCGCTAACGAGAGATCGGAAGCGCAAGTGGTTGAAGTTAAAAAGGAAACTTTGAAAACTTCTTAAAAAAATCACTTGACAGCAAGTGAGGCTGCTGTAGAATGCGCGCCTCGGTTGAGACGAAAGATCTTAACCAACCGCTCTTTAACAACTGAATCAAGCAATTCGTGTGGGTGCTTGTGGAGTCAGACTGATAGTCAAAAAGATTATCAGCATCACAAGTTACTCCGCGAGAAATCAAAGATGTAACCAACGATTGCTGAGCCAAGTTTAGGGTTTTCTCAAAACCCAAAGATGTTTGAACTGAAGAGTTTGATCATGGCTCAGATTGAACGCTGGCGGCAGGCCTAACACATGCAAGTCGAGCGGCAGCACGGGTACTTGTACCTGGTGGCGAGCGGCGGACGGGTGAGTAATGCCTAGGAATCTGCCTAGTAGTGGGGGATAACGTCCGGAAACGGGCGCTAATACCGCATACGTCCTACGGGAGAAAGTGGGGGATCTTCGGACCTCACGCTATTAGATGAGCCTAGGTCGGATTAGCTAGTTGGTGAGGTAATGGCTCACCAAGGCGACGATCCGTAACTGGTCTGAGAGGATGATCAGTCACACTGGAACTGAGACACGGTCCAGACTCCTACGGGAGGCAGCAGTGGGGAATATTGGACAATGGGCGAAAGCCTGATCCAGCCATGCCGCGTGTGTGAAGAAGGTCTTCGGATTGTAAAGCACTTTAAGTTGGGAGGAAGGGCAGTTACCTAATACGTGATTGTTTTGACGTTACCGACAGAATAAGCACCGGCTAACTCTGTGCCAGCAGCCGCGGTAATACAGAGGGTGCAAGCGTTAATCGGAATTACTGGGCGTAAAGCGCGCGTAGGTGGTTTGTTAAGTTGGATGTGAAAGCCCCGGGCTCAACCTGGGAACTGCATCCAAAACTGGCAAGCTAGAGTATGGTAGAGGGTGGTGGAATTTCCTGTGTAGCGGTGAAATGCGTAGATATAGGAAGGAACACCAGTGGCGAAGGCGACCACCTGGACTGATACTGACACTGAGGTGCGAAAGCGTGGGGAGCAAACAGGATTAGATACCCTGGTAGTCCACGCCGTAAACGATGTCAACTAGCCGTTGGGAGCCTTGAGCTCTTAGTGGCGCAGCTAACGCATTAAGTTGACCGCCTGGGGAGTACGGCCGCAAGGTTAAAACTCAAATGAATTGACGGGGGCCCGCACAAGCGGTGGAGCATGTGGTTTAATTCGAAGCAACGCGAAGAACCTTACCAGGCCTTGACATCCAATGAACTTTCTAGAGATAGATTGGTGCCTTCGGGAACATTGAGACAGGTGCTGCATGGCTGTCGTCAGCTCGTGTCGTGAGATGTTGGGTTAAGTCCCGTAACGAGCGCAACCCTTGTCCTTAGTTACCAGCACGTTATGGTGGGCACTCTAAGGAGACTGCCGGTGACAAACCGGAGGAAGGTGGGGATGACGTCAAGTCATCATGGCCCTTACGGCCTGGGCTACACACGTGCTACAATGGTCGGTACAAAGGGTTGCCAAGCCGCGAGGTGGAGCTAATCCCATAAAACCGATCGTAGTCCGGATCGCAGTCTGCAACTCGACTGCGTGAAGTCGGAATCGCTAGTAATCGCGAATCAGAATGTCGCGGTGAATACGTTCCCGGGCCTTGTACACACCGCCCGTCACACCATGGGAGTGGGTTGCACCAGAAGTAGCTAGTCTAACCTTCGGGAGGACGGTTACCACGGTGTGATTCATGACTGGGGTGAAGTCGTAACAAGGTAGCCGTAGGGGAACCTGCGGCTGGATCACCTCCTTAATCGACGACATCAGCTGCTTCATAAGCTCCCACACGAATTGCTTGATTCATTGAAGAAGACGATAGAAGCAGCTTTAAGCTCCAAGCTGATAGCTCCAAGCTAACAGTTACAAGCTCGAAATTGGGTCTGTAGCTCAGTTGGTTAGAGCGCACCCCTGATAAGGGTGAGGTCGGCAGTTCGAATCTGCCCAGACCCACCAATTTTGTTATGGGGCCATAGCTCAGCTGGGAGAGCGCCTGCCTTGCACGCAGGAGGTCAGCGGTTCGATCCCGCTTGGCTCCACCATAAACTGCTTCTGAAAGCTTAGAAATGAGCATTCTGCTTGAATGTTGATTTCTAGTCTTTTGATTAGATCGTTCTTTAAAAATTTGGGTATGTGATAGAAAGATAGACTGAACGTTACTTTCACTGGTAACGGATCAGGCTAAGGTAAAATTTGTGAGTTAAATTGCAAATTTTCGGCGAATGTCGTCTTCATAGTATAACCAGATTGCTTGGGGTTATATGGTCAAGTGAAGAAGCGCATACGGTGGATGCCTTGGCAGTCAGAGGCGATGAAAGACGTGGTAGCCTGCGATAAGCTTCGGGGAGTCGGCAAACAGACTTTGATCCGGAGATCTCTGAATGGGGGAACCCAGCCATCATAAGATGGTTATCTTGTACTGAATACATAGGTGCAAGAGGCGAACCAGGGGAACTGAAACATCTAAGTACCCTGAGGAAAAGAAATCAACCGAGATTCCCTTAGTAGTGGCGAGCGAACGGGGACTAGCCCTTAAGTGGCTTTGAGATTAGCGGAACGCTCTGGAAAGTGCGGCCATAGTGGGTGATAGCCCTGTACGCGAAAATCTCTTAGTCATGAAATCGAGTAGGACGGGGCACGAGAAACCTTGTCTGAATATGGGGGGACCATCCTCCAAGGCTAAATACTACTGACTGACCGATAGTGAACTAGTACCGTGAGGGAAAGGCGAAAAGAACCCCGGAGAGGGGAGTGAAATAGATCCTGAAACCGTATGCGTACAAGCAGTGGGAGCAGACTTTGTTCTGTGACTGCGTACCTTTTGTATAATGGGTCAGCGACTTATTTTCAGTGGCGAGCTTAACCGAATAGGGGAGGCGTAGCGAAAGCGAGTCTTAATAGGGCGTCTAGTCGCTGGGAATAGACCCGAAACCGGGCGATCTATCCATGGGCAGGTTGAAGGTTAGGTAACACTGACTGGAGGACCGAACCGACTACCGTTGAAAAGTTAGCGGATGACCTGTGGATCGGAGTGAAAGGCTAATCAAGCTCGGAGATAGCTGGTTCTCCTCGAAAGCTATTTAGGTAGCGCCTCATGTATCACTGTAGGGGGTAGAGCACTGTTTCGGCTAGGGGGTCATCCCGACTTACCAAACCGATGCAAACTCCGAATACCTACAAGTGCCGAGCATGGGAGACACACGGCGGGTGCTAACGTCCGTCGTGAAAAGGGAAACAACCCAGACCGTCAGCTAAGGTCCCAAAGTTATGGTTAAGTGGGAAACGATGTGGGAAGGCTTAGACAGCTAGGAGGTTGGCTTAGAAGCAGCCACCCTTTAAAGAAAGCGTAATAGCTCACTAGTCGAGTCGGCCTGCGCGGAAGATGTAACGGGGCTCAAACCATACACCGAAGCTACGGGTATCACGTAAGTGATGCGGTAGAGGAGCGTTCTGTAAGCCTGTGAAGGTGAGTTGAGAAGCTTGCTGGAGGTATCAGAAGTGCGAATGCTGACATGAGTAACGACAATGGGTGTGAAAAACACCCACGCCGAAAGACCAAGGTTTCCTGCGCAACGTTAATCGACGCAGGGTTAGTCGGTCCCTAAGGCGAGGCTGAAAAGCGTAGTCGATGGAAAACAGGTTAATATTCCTGTACTTCTAGTTATTGCGATGGAGGGACGGAGAAGGCTAGGCCAGCTTGGCGTTGGTTGTCCAAGTTTAAGGTGGTAGGCTGGAATCTTAGGTAAATCCGGGGTTCTAAGGCCGAGAGCTGATGACGAGTTACCTTTTAGGTGACGAAGTGGTTGATGCCATGCTTCCAAGAAAAGCTTCTAAGCTTCAGATAACTAGGAACCGTACCCCAAACCGACACAGGTGGTTGGGTAGAGAATACCAAGGCGCTTGAGAGAACTCGGGTGAAGGAACTAGGCAAAATGGCACCGTAACTTCGGGAGAAGGTGCGCCGGTGAGGGTGAAGGACTTGCTCCGTAAGCTCATGCCGGTCGAAGATACCAGGCCGCTGCGACTGTTTATTAAAAACACAGCACTCTGCAAACACGAAAGTGGACGTATAGGGTGTGACGCCTGCCCGGTGCCGGAAGGTTAATTGATGGGGTTAGCTAACGCGAAGCTCTTGATCGAAGCCCCGGTAAACGGCGGCCGTAACTATAACGGTCCTAAGGTAGCGAAATTCCTTGTCGGGTAAGTTCCGACCTGCACGAATGGCGTAACGATGGCGGCGCTGTCTCCACCCGAGACTCAGTGAAATTGAAATCGCTGTGAAGATGCAGTGTATCCGCGGCTAGACGGAAAGACCCCGTGAACCTTTACTATAGCTTTGCACTGGACTTTGAATTTGCTTGTGTAGGATAGGTGGGAGGCTTTGAAGCGTGAACGCCAGTTTGCGTGGAGCCATCCTTGAAATACCACCCTGGCAACTTTGAGGTTCTAACTCAGGTCCGTTATCCGGATCGAGGACAGTGTATGGTGGGTAGTTTGACTGGGGCGGTCTCCTCCTAAAGAGTAACGGAGGAGTACGAAGGTGCGCTCAGACCGGTCGGAAATCGGTCGTAGAGTATAAAGGCAAAAGCGCGCTTGACTGCGAGACAGACACGTCGAGCAGGTACGAAAGTAGGTCTTAGTGATCCGGTGGTTCTGTATGGAAGGGCCATCGCTCAACGGATAAAAGGTACTCCGGGGATAACAGGCTGATACCGCCCAAGAGTTCATATCGACGGCGGTGTTTGGCACCTCGATGTCGGCTCATCACATCCTGGGGCTGAAGCCGGTCCCAAGGGTATGGCTGTTCGCCATTTAAAGTGGTACGCGAGCTGGGTTTAGAACGTCGTGAGACAGTTCGGTCCCTATCTGCCGTGGACGTTTGAGATTTGAGAGGGGCTGCTCCTAGTACGAGAGGACCGGAGTGGACGAACCTCTGGTGTTCCGGTTGTCACGCCAGTGGCATTGCCGGGTAGCTATGTTCGGAAAAGATAACCGCTGAAAGCATCTAAGCGGGAAACTTGCCTCAAGATGAGATCTCACTGGGATCTTGAATCCCCTAAAGGGCCGTCGAAGACTACGACGTTGATAGGTTGGGTGTGTAAGCGCTGTGAGGCGTTGAGCTAACCAATACTAATTGCCCGTGAGGCTTGACCATATAACACCCAAGCAATTTGCGAACTCGAAAGAGACCAGATTGCGGTGTGTGAAGACGAAACAAACCGAAAGTTTGCACAACACACAAATCTATTACATACCCATTCGCTGGCACGTTGCATGAGCAACGGACTGGCTACCGAATTTCTTGACGACCATAGAGCGTTGGAACCACCTGATCCCATCCCGAACTCAGAAGTGAAACGATGCATCGCCGATGGTAGTGTGGGGTTTCCCCATGTGAGAGTAGGTCATCGTCAAGATTAAATTCCGAAACCCCAATTGCGAAAGCAATTGGGGTTTTGTTTTTGCGCGACAGAAAAGCTGCAGCGGTTTCTCTTGTGCTGTTTGCTCGCTCCGGCTGCCACCACCTCGTGACAGTGCTAAGGTTCCGGCCTAGCTTTTTGTATTCTCCAAGGAAGCCCTTATGCCGGACGCCTCGTCCCTCACCCCAGGTTTTATGGTGGTTCACGGTAACCGCCTGGACGAGTTGCGCAGCCTGGTGGTCAGCTGGATGCGGCGCTACCCGCTGGCCCCTCTGGAAAATGAAATCGCCCTGGTGCAGAGCAATGGCATCGCGCAATGGCTGAAGTTGGCCCTGGCTGAAGATCCTGAAGAGGACGACTCCGGCGGTTGCGGCATTGCCGCCGCCATCGATGTGCAATTGCCTGGCAGCTTCATGTGGCAGCTTTATCGCCTGGTATTGGGACGCGATGAAATCCCGCCTAAATCCCTTTTGGACAAAGCCCCGCTGACCTGGCGTCTGATGCGCCTGCTGCCAGAACTGATCGATGAGCCCCACTTCGAACCCCTGCAGCGCTTCCTGACCCACGACAGTGATTTGCGTAAACGCTACCAACTGGCAGAGCGCCTTGCCGACCTGTTCGACCAGTACCAGGTCTATCGGGCCGATTGGCTGGAGGACTGGGCCGCTGGACGCCATTCACTGCGTAACGTTCGTGGCGAAGCCAAAGCCCTGACCCCCGCCAACTGCTGGCAAGCCGAACTGTGGCGAGCACTGCTTCTGGATGTGGGTACCGAGGGCATGGCCCAGAGCCGAGCCGGAGTCCACCAACGCTTTATCGAGCGGATCAATAACCTGGATCAAGCTCCCGCTGGCCTGCCGTCACGGGTGATCGTTTTCGGTATTTCTTCCTTGCCGGCCCAGGCCTTGGAGGCTTTGGCCGGATTGGCCCGTTTCAGCCAAGTCCTTCTCTGTGTGCACAACCCCTGTCGCCATCACTGGGCGGACATCGTTGCCGACAAGGATCTGCTGCGCCATCAGTACAAACGCCAGGCGCGCAAAGCCGGTATGCCACTGGCCCTGGACCCGCAAACCCTGCACCAGCATGCCCATCCGTTGCTGGCCGCCTGGGGCAAGCAGGGCCGTGACTACATCAACCTGCTGGACAGCTACGACGACCCCAACAGTTATCGCGCGGCTTTCCGTGATGGCCGCATCGACCTGTTCAGCGACAGCCAGCCACGCACCATGCTTCAGCAGCTGCAGGACGATATCCTCGAGCTGCGTCCCCTCAACGAGACTCGCGAACTGTGGCCCGAAGTCGATCTCCAGCAGGACCAGTCGATCCGTTTTCACATTGCCCATAGTGCCCAGCGCGAGGTGGAAATCCTCCACGACCAGCTTCTGGCACGCTTCAGCGCCGAGCCCGACCTGCGACCTCGCGATGTGATCGTCATGGTCCCCGACATCGACAGCTACGCCCCGCATATCCGTGCGGTATTCGGCCAGTTGGAGCGTGATGACCGACGTTTCATTCCCTTTACCCTCACCGACCAGGGACAGCGCGGTCGCGACCCGTTGCTGATCGCCGTCGAACACCTGCTCAAACTCCCAGACAGCCGCTTCCCGGTCAGTGAGATTCTCGACCTGCTGGACGTCCCGGCATTGCGTGCGCGTTTTGGTGTCGATGAAGCCGACCTGCCTACCTTGCACCGCTGGATCGAAGGTGCCGGCATCCGTTGGGGCATGAACGCCGAACAACGTGCCGAATTGGGACTGCCCCAGGAGCTTGAGCAAAACAGCTGGCGTTTCGGCCTGCGCCGAATGCTCCTGGGATATGCGGTCGGCCGCTCCGATGCCTGCGACGGCATTGAGCCTTATGACGAAATCGGCGGCCTGGATGCCGCGCTGATCGGCCCCTTGGTCGCACTGCTGGATGCCCTGCAGATTGCCTACCAGCAACTCACCCAGCCTGCTGTGCCAGCCCAATGGGGCGAGCGCCTGCAGCACTTGCTGGAACAGTTCTTCCTGGCTAGCACCGAGCATGACGATTACCTGTTGGGCCAGCTCGAGGACCTTCGGGAAAACTGGCTGGAAACCTGCGACTCCGTCGGTCTGCAAGATCAATTGCCCCTGACCGTGGTGCGTGAAGCCTGGCTGGCGGGCCTTGATCAGGGCCGCTTGTCCCAGCGCTTCCTCGCCGGCGCCGTGAATTTCTGCACCCTGATGCCGATGCGTGCAATCCCCTTCAAGCTGGTGTGCCTGCTGGGCATGAATGACGGTGACTACCCACGGGCGCAACCGCCCCTGGACTTCGACCTGATGGGCAGCGACTACCGCCCCGGCGACCGTTCCCGACGCGAAGATGACCGCTATCTGCTGCTCGAAGCGTTGCTCTCAGCCCGGGACCAACTCTATGTCAGTTGGGTTGGCCGCAGCATCCGCGATAACAGCGAACGGCCTGCCTCGGTGCTGATCGGCCAGTTGCGCGATCATCTGGCCGGTGGCTGGCGATTGGCCGATGCGCAGCAGTCCCTGCTTGAGGCCCTGACCCAGGAGCACCCGCTGCAGCCCTTCAGTGCCCGCTACTTTCATGACAATGACGTCCTGTTCAGTTACGCCCGGGAGTGGCAGGTGCTGCATCAGGCCCCGGCAGAAACCAGCACCACCGAACGCCTCGAGCCTTATGTACAGGATGAGCCCTTGAGCCTGGCCCAGTTGCAGGATTTTCTGCGCAACCCGGTACGGCACTTTTTCAGCCAACGGCTCAAGGTGTTTTTTGAAGCCATGGAAGCACCACTGGCTGACGAGGAGCCCTTTGTCCTCGACGCCCTGCAACGCTACAGCCTCAGCGACAGCTTGCTGGAGGCCGCATTGAGCGATGCCGCACACCCGGATCAGGCCTTGCAGGCCCAGGCGCAAAGGCTGCAAGCCAGCGGCCTGTTGCCCATGGCCGGTTTCGGCGAGTGCCTGCAGCGCGAACTCATGGAGCCCCTGCCTGACTTGCTGCAGCGCTACCGGCAACTGCTGGATCTGTGGCCAACCCCGGTCACCAGTGCATTGCCTGTCAGCCTGGAGTTGCAGGGCGTGCGCCTGGAAGGCTGGTTGAGCCACCTGCATCAACGGGCGGATGGCGGGCTATTGGCCGTGACCACCATTCCCAACGGCATAGGTTCGCTCAAAACCCGCAAATGGCACCGCTTGATCAAGCCCTGGATCAACCATCTGCTGGCCTGCGCCAGCGGTTACTCCCTGACCACCGCGTTGGTGGCCAGCGATGACAGCCTGCTGTTGCCGCCGTTGGAACAGGATCAGGCTCGGGCGATCCTCGGCAATCTGCTGCTGGCCTGGCAATCGGGCATGCGTCAGCCACTGCCGGTGGCCGTCAAGACTGCCTTCGCCTGGCTGGGCCAGACCGATCCTGACAAAGCCGCTGCCGCGGCCCGCAAGACCTACGATGGCGATGGTCAGAACAGTGAAGGCGAGCGTCGAGAAAGCCCGGCATTGGCTCGGCAATTCGCCGACTACAACGCCCTGATCGCTGATGAAACCTTCAGCGGCTGGGCCGAGACACTCTATCGCCCCCTGCTGGACGCCCCCTGGCGTTCAGCCCTCGGCGAGGAGGCCGGCGCATGACTCAACAAGTCCCTCTGGCCCTGGCCTTCCCGCTACGGGGTAGCCAACTGATCGAGGCCAGTGCCGGCACCGGCAAGACCTTCACCATCTCCGCGCTCTATCTGCGTCTGGTGCTGGGCCACGGTGGCGAGTCCGCAGGCTTTGGTCGCGAATTGCTGCCACCGCAGATCCTGGTGGTGACCTTTACCGATGCCGCCACCAAGGAATTGCGCGAACGCATCCGCACCCGTCTGGCGGAGGCCGCACGTTTCTTCCGTGACGAAACCAGCGCCCCCGACAGCCTGATCGTCGAGCTGCGGGAGCAGTACCCCGCCGAACAATGGGCCGCCTGCGCCAACCGCCTGGACATCGCCGCGCAGTGGATGGATGAGGCCGCCGTCTCCACCATTCACAGCTGGTGCCAACGCATGCTCCGCGAGCACGCTTTCGACAGCGGCAGCCTGTTTACCCAGACCCTGGAAACCGACCACAGCGATCTGCTGGGTCAGGTGCTGCGCGATTACTGGCGCTTGTTCTGCTATCCGATGCAGGGCGATGCGCTCAACTGGGTGCGCTCCAACTGGGTCGGCCCGGCCCAATTGCTGCCCCGGGTGCGGGCAATGTTCGGCAGCGAGCGTCGTGAGCCGTCGGAACAGACCCCCAGTGAATTGATCGAAGCCTGTTTGCAGGAGCGTCGGGAAGCGCTGGTGCAACTCAAGGCGCCCTGGCGGCAATGGGCGGTGGAGTTGCGGGAGATCTGTCTGCAAGGCGTTGCCAGCAAGAGTGTCGACGGCCGCAAGATGCAGGCCCGCTTCTTCGAGCCCTGGTTTGAAAAGATCATTGCCTGGGCCGAGGACGAATCCGTTGAGCAGTTGGATATTGGCACCGGCTTCACCCGCCTGACCCCAGACGGAATGAGCGAGGCCTGGAAAGGTGAAGCTCCGCAGCACCCGGGGCTCGATGCCATGGCTGGACTCAAGGCCAGCCTTGACGCCTTGCCCAGCCCGGACGCCGCAGTCCTGCAGCATGCTGCGCAGTGGGTCGGTGCGCGTTTTGAAGAAGAGAAGCGTCGCCGCGCCGAAATGGGCTTTGACGATATGTTGCTGCGTCTGGACAGCGCCCTGCAAAGCGATGGCGGCGAGCGCCTGGCGACTCTGATCCGCGAGCAGTTCCCGGTGGCCCTGATCGACGAGTTCCAGGACACCGATCCGGTGCAGTACCGGATCTTCGAAAGCATCTACCGCATCGAGGCCAACGACCCCGAAACCGGGCTGTTCCTGATTGGCGACCCCAAGCAAGCGATCTACGCCTTCCGTGGCGCCGACATCTACACCTACCTGCGGGCCCGCCAGGCCACCGCGGGACGCTTGCATACCCTGGGCACCAACTTTCGTTCCAGCCAGGCCATGGTCAGTGCGGTCAACCATGTGTTCCTGCAAGCCGAACAGCGCCAGCAAGGGCAGGGGGCTTTCCTGTTTCGTGAAGAGGATGGCGAGAACCCGGTGCCCTTCCTGGCGGTAGCCGCTCAGGGCCGCAAGGAGCGCCTGCTGGTGGATGGCCAAGCGGTGCCAGCGCTGAACTTCTGGCAACTGCCCTCGGAGCAGCCGCTGTCCGGGGCCCAGTATCGCCAGCAGCAGGCCGCGGCCTGTGCCAGTGCCATTGTCGATCTGCTCAATGGCGGTCAGCAGGGGCGCAGTGGCTTTGTCCGCGACCAGCAGGAACTCAAGGGCTTGTTGCCGGCGGATATTGCCATCCTGGTCCGCGACGGCAAGGAGGCCCAGGCGGTGCGCGGTGAACTGGCCGCCCGCGGGGTGCGCAGCGTGTACCTCTCGGACAAGGACTCGGTGTTCGCCGCCCAGGAAGCCCGGGACCTGCTGGTGTGGCTCAAGGCTTGCGCCGAACCGGATGTGGAGCGTCCGCTGCGGGCCGCCCTGGCCTCCCTGACCCTGAACCTGTCCCTGGTGGAACTGGAGCGGCTGAACCAGGACGAACTGGCCTGGGAAGCCCGAGTCATGCAGTTCCGCGGATACCGCACGATCTGGCGCAGCCAGGGCGTGCTGCCGATGCTCCGACGCTTGCTCCATGACTTCCAGCTGCCCCAGGCGCTGATGGCCCGCAGCGACGGCGAGCGGGTGCTGACCAACCTCCTGCACCTGTCTGAGTTGTTGCAGCAGAACGCTGCGGAACTGGACGGTGAGCAGGCGCTGATCCGCCATCTGGCCGAGCATCTGGCGTTGTCCGGGCAGGCCGGTGAAGAGCAGATCCTGCGCCTGGAAAGCGACGAGCAACTGGTCAAGGTGGTGACCATCCACAAGTCCAAGGGCCTGGAATACCCCTTGGTGTTCCTGCCCTTCATCTGCTCCACCAAACCGGTGGATGGCAGTCGCCTGCCGCTGCATTACCACGATGCTGCCGGCAAGGCCCAGGTCAGTTTGCGACCGACGCCGGAGCTGATCGCCCAAGCCGATGAGGAGCGTCTGGCGGAAGATCTGCGTCTGCTCTACGTGGCCCTGACCCGGGCCCAGCATGCCTGCTGGCTGGGAGTGGCCGACCTCAAGCGCGGCAACCACAGCAGCTCGGTGTTGCACTTGTCGGCCCTGGGCTACCTGCTTGGCGGCGGTGCCCTGTTGGGCGAGTCCAAGGGATTGCTGCGCTGGCTCCTGGACTTGCAGCAAGGCTGTGAGGCCATCGGTGTCAGCGAGCTGCCTGCGGCCGATGACCAGCGCTTTTACCCACCGCGCAATGACGCCAGGCTGCTGGCCCCGTTGCAGCCGATTCGACGGGCGGCGGAGAACTGGTGGATCGCCTCCTACAGTGCCTTGCGCATCAGCGATACCTTGGGCAGCGGCAGCACCGAAGCACCGGAAAATCCCCAGGCACAGAAGCTCTTCGACGATGAGCGGCTGGACCCCGAGGCCCCTCGGGAAGTCGTCGCCAGTGGTGGCGATATTCACCGGTTTCCCCGGGGGCCGAACCCCGGCACTTTCCTCCACGGTCTGCTGGAATGGGCCGGGGAGGAGGGTTTTGCCGCCGCCCCCGCGGTGATCGAGGATGCCATCGCCCGCCGTTGCAATCGTCGCGGCTGGCAAGGCTGGATTTTGACCCTCAGCGATTGGCTGCAGCACTTGTTGCAGGCGCCCCTGCCTGTGGGGGATGGGCAACCGCCAGTGGTGCTGGGGCGACTGACCCAGTACCGGGTCGAAATGGAGTTCTGGTTTGCCAGCCACAAGGTTGACGTGCTCAAGCTCGACGAGCTGGTGCGTCAGCAGACCCACCAGGGCGCGCCTCGGGTCACCGCCGAGCCGGTGCTGCTCAATGGCATGTTCAAGGGCTTCATCGACCTGACATTCGAACATCAGGGCCGCTATTACGTGGCCGACTACAAATCCAACTGGCTGGGCGTGGACGACGCGGCCTACACCGAGCAGGCCATGGAACAATCGATTCTCGACAACCGCTACGACCTGCAATACGTGCTCTACCTGCTGGCGCTGCACCGGCAGTTGAAGGCCCGGTTGGCGGACTACGATTACGATCGGCACATCGGCGGCGCCTTGTACCTGTTCTTACGCGGTAGCCGCTCCGCGAGCCAGGGCGCGTACTTTGCCCGGCCGCCACGGCAGTTGATCGAACGCCTCGACCGCATGTTCCAGGGCCAGCCCGAGCCGCCCAAGGCCGAGCCTGCCTGGGAACAGGGAGTGCTGTTATGACCCAGGATCTGTTTGCCCAGTTGGCCGAGCCGCCAGCGCCCCAGTTAGAGCTGGCGCCCCTGGCTCGCGCCGAAGACCTGCTGTTGTTGCTCGAGCGCTGGGTCGAGCGTGGCTGGCTGCGGGCCCTGGACAAGGCCTTTGTCGGCTTCCTCCATGAGCTGGACCCCGGCGGCGATCCGTTGGTGCTCATGGCCGCGGCCCTGACCAGTCACCAGTTGGGTCATGGGCATGTCTGCCTGGACCTGTTCGAAACCCTCAAGGAGCCGGATTTCGCTCTGTCGCTGCCGCCGGAAGGGGATTCGCAAGGCGGTGCCACGGTGCTGCCTTCCCAGGTGTTGGCGAATCTGGAGGGGGCGCACTGGTGCAAGGTCCTGGCCGGCAGCCGGCTGGTGGCCCTGTCGGCTGATCACGGCGAGGCGTCCCAGCAGCGGCCGTTGGTGCTGTCCGGAAAGCGCCTGTACCTGCGGCGCTACTGGGCCTATGAACGGCGGATCGACAATGCCCTGCGCCAGCGCCTGGCGTCGACGGAAGCGACTCCGGAGAATCTGGCCCAGCGCCTGGACGGGCTGTTTGGCCCGGCCAAGGCTGCCGGGCCCATCGATTGGCAGAAACTCGCCTGTGCCCTGGCGACCCGAGGTGCCTTCAGCATCATCACCGGTGGCCCCGGCACGGGCAAAACCACCACCGTGGTGCGTCTGCTGGCGTTGCTCCAGGCCCCGGCGGTGGAGGCGCGCAAACCCTTGCGCATTCGTCTGGCGGCGCCCACTGGCAAGGCCGCGGCCCGCCTTACCGAGTCCATCAGCCTGCAAGTGCGGTCCCTGGCAGTCGCCGACGAGGTACGGGAAAAGATCCCCAGCGAGGTGACCACGGTGCACCGCTTGCTGGGCAATCGCCCGGGCACCCGGCATTTCCGCCACCACGCTGGCAACCGTCTGCCCCTGGATGTGCTGGTGGTGGACGAAGCTTCGATGATCGACCTGGAAATGATGGCCAATCTGCTGGACGCCTTGCCCATTCATGCCCGCCTGGTGCTGCTGGGAGACAAGGATCAACTGGCGTCGGTGGAGGCGGGGGCGGTGCTCGGTGACCTGTGTCGCGATGCCGAGGCCGGCTGGTACAACCCGCAGACTCGCGCCTGGCTGGAAGCCGTCAGCGCTGAGAACCTGGGCGCCAGCGGCTTGCAGGAAGACACCGGGCACCAGCATCCCCTGGCGCAGCAGGTGGTGATGCTGCGCCACTCCCGGCGTTTCGGCGAAGGCAGTGGCATTGGCCAGCTGGCGCGCTGGGTCAATCAACAACAGGCCGAGGAGGCCCGGCGCCTGCTGGCGGCTCGCAGCCATGCGGACTTGTACAGCTTGAGTCTCAAGGGCGAGCAGGACCGAGCCCTTGAGCGCCTGTTGCTGGAAGGCCACGGCGAGGGGCCACAAGGCTATCGGCATTACCTGAATGTGCTTCGCAGTCAGCGTCCACCCGCGGACACCGCCCTGGAAGACCGCCGCTGGACTGATTGGGCGCGCAACGTCCTGCAGGCCTTCGATCGCTTCCAGTTGCTCTGTGCCGTGCGCAAGGGGCCGTGGGGCGTCGAAGGATTGAACCTGCGGATCACCCAGGCGTTGTTCAAGGCTCGGCTGATCGACAGCGACCAGCAATGGTACGAAGGTCGCCCCGTGCTGATGACCCGTAACGACTATGGTCTGGGCCTGATGAATGGCGATATTGGCATCGCCCTCAAGCTGCCGGAACATGAGGGGCCGCAAGCCGGGCGTCAGGTGCTGCGGGTGGCTTTCCCGCGCAACGATGGCCAGGGCGGGGTACGCCTGGTACTGCCGAGCCGGCTCAATGATGTGGAAACGGTCTACGCCATGACCGTGCACAAGTCCCAGGGTTCAGAGTTCGCCCATACTGCGCTGATCCTGCCCGACGCCCTGAACCCGGTGCTGACCAAGGAATTGATCTATACAGGAATCACCCGGGCCAAGGATTGGTTCAGCCTGATCGAGCCTCGGGCCGGGGTGTTTGAAGAGGCGGTGCGGCGCAAGGTCAAGCGCCTTAGCGGGTTGATGCTGGAACTGGACTGAGCACTGCGTTGCTGTCCAGTGCCCAGCACCGTTTTGGGGCGCTGGGCTCGCTGCATTTTCCCGGGCTGTGCTATCGTTGCGGCATCATTTCCGTGAAATTCAAAGAGAATCCCTGCATGGACGTGGCTGTCTTCAGGACAGAGCGCATTTTGGGGTGGAGGCAGTGTGTACTGTCGACCATTCTTTGCCTGTTCAGTCTGCTTGCCATTGCGCAGCCAGAGCCGTCAGCCTCTACCAGCCTGGCGGAACAGCGGGCCAAGGCAGTGACGCAAGTGGTGCTGGGTATCCTCAGCTACGCTCGCTGGCCCGTGGAGCCTGCAGAACTGCGCCTGTGCGTGGTGGGCCCGACCGAATACACCGACGATCTGCTCAAGGGCACTACTCAGGCTACCGGCCGTCCGGTGCTGGTGCGTCGCTTGTTGGCCAGCAGCCCGGCAATCGTCAGTGAGTGCGACTCGGTCTATGTCGGCAAACTGAGCAACGATGAACGGAGCCGCCTGTTCAATTCGCTGATCGGCCAACCCGTGCTGAGCATCAGCGAGGGGGGCGACCAGTGCACCGTTGGTAGCCTGTTCTGCCTGCGGGTCAGCGACAACCAAGTGTCGTTCGAGGTCAACCTGGATTCAGTGGCCCGCAGCGGGGTGAAGATCCATCCCAGCGTGCTGCAACTGTCGCGTCGTCGCCCGGCGGCGCCATGAAGCTGTTCAAGCCCAACGCCCGCCCGACCCTGCGGTCGGTTATAGGTCGCGGTCACCTGATCGTCGCCCTGTTGGCGATCTCCATGGCCAGCCTGTCCCTGACCTTCCTCGGGGTCCTGGCATTGCGGGTCTATGCCGATCACAACCTGCACCTGATTGCCCGGTCCATCAGCTACACCGTGGAAGCGGCGGTGGTGTTCAACGACAGTGTGGTGGCCACCGAGGCCCTGGCCCTGATTGCCTCAACCGAAGAGGTGGCCGATGCCAAGGTCTATGACAACCAGGGCCGTCTGCTGGCCAGTTGGCAACGTCCGGAAAGCGGTCTGCTGACCCGTCTGGAAATGCACGTTGCCAGTGCGATCCTGGAAAAGCCCATCAGCTTGCCGATTCTTCATCAGAACCGAGAAGTGGGCAGCGTCAATGTCACCGGCCATGGCGGCAGCTTGTTGCGCTTTCTGCTCAGTGGTCTGGTGGGTATCGTGCTTTGTACCGCCTTGAGTGCCTGGGTGTCGCTGTACCTGGCACGCCGGCAACTGCGGGGGATCACCGGACCCTTGCGCAGCCTGGCGGAAGTGGCCCACGCGGCGCGGCGCGAGCGGGCCTTTGATCAGCGGGTGCCGCCGGCGGAAATCGCCGAACTGGACAACCTCGGCAACGACTTCAATGCCCTGCTCGATGAGCTGGAAGCCTGGCAGACTCACCTGCAAAGCGAGAATGAGACCCTGGCTCACCAGGCCAGTCACGACAGCCTGACCGGCCTGCCCAACCGGGCGTTTTTCGAGGGGCGGCTGATTCGTGCACTGCGCAGCGCCAACAAGCTCAACGAGCGCATGGCGGTGCTGTTTCTCGACAGTGACCGGTTCAAGGAAATCAACGACAACTTCGGCCACGCCGCGGGTGATGCGGTGCTGGTGGCGGTGGCCACGCGAATTCGCGCGCAGCTGCGTGAAGAGGATCTGGTGGCCCGGCTGGGCGGCGACGAATTCGCCGTGCTGCTCAGCCCGCTGCACCGGGTTGAAGATGCCCAGCGCATCGCAGACAAAATCATCCACAGCATGGACATGCCGATTCAATTGCCTGGCAACCTGTCGATCATGACGTCGCTGAGCATCGGCATTGCCGTGTACCCGGATCATGGCGTGACTCCCGGCAGCCTGTTGAACGCTGCCGATGAGGCCATGTACCACGCCAAGCGCGGCTCGCGAGGCGGGCAACACACAGTGGGGGCGGAGCTCCCTATCGTTCAGGTTCAAAACAGGAGCTAATTCCCTTGTTCTCAATGACGCAACGTACGGTTCGACTGTTCAGCACCCTGGTATTGATGGCCCTCTTGGCCCTGACCGGCTGCCAGAGCGTGCCGCCCAAAGGTCTGACTCCACAGCAGATCGCGGTACTGAAACAGGAGGGCTTCGAACTGACGGATGAAGGCTGGGCCTTCGGCCTGTCGGGCAAGGTGCTGTTTGGCAGCGATGTGGAAACCCTGAACCAGGCCAGCACCGAGATCGTCCAGCGCATCGGCAAGGCCCTGCTCAGTGTGGATATCCAGAAGGTCCGGGTCGATGGCCACACCGACGCTTCGGGCAAGGAGGCCTACAACGTGCAGCTTTCCGTGCGCCGGGCCAAGAGCGTGGTCAAGGTGCTGACCCAGGTCGGCATGCGTGAAGAGAACATCCAGCTGCGCGGTCTGGGCAGCAGCGAGCCGGTGGCTTCCAACAGCACCGCAGCCGGGCGCACCGAGAACCGCCGGGTGTCGATCGTGGTGATCGCCGACTGATCGGCGATCCACATTTTTGCGGCTTTAGCTTTGTGGCCGCTAAAGATCAGGGGGCGGCGAACAGCATGCTGCGACTGTCCCCCATGAGCAGCGGCCGATTCTGCTCGGTCACCTCGCGGATGTAATCCCACAACAGGGTAATCCGCTTCAGTTTGCGCAGGTCTTCGCGGCAGTACATCCAGAATTGCCGGGTCAGGTTGATCTCCTTGGGCAGCACCGGCAGCAGGCGCGGGTCCTGGGCCGCCAGGAAGCACGGCAGGATCGCCAGCGAGCGGCCCTGCTGCGCCGCCACGTACTGGGCAATGACGCTGGTGCTGCGCAGGTTGGCGCTGGCCCCGGGCACCACATTGGCCAGGTACAGCAGCTCGGAACTGAACGCCAGGTCGTCCACGTAGCTGATGAATTGATGCTCACTCAGGTCGCCGGGGCGGCGGATCGGCGGGTGGCGGTCGAGGTATTCCTGGGTGGCGTACAGCTGCAGGCGGTAGTCGCACAGCTTGCAGCACACGTAGGGGCCGTGCTCCGGGCGTTCCAGGGCAATGACGATGTCCGCCTCGCGCTTGGACAGGCTGATGAAGTGCGGCAGCGGCAGGATGTCCACTGAGATCGCCGGGTACTCATCGAGGAAGTGGCTCAACTGCGGGGTGATGAAGAAGCTGCCGAAGCCCTCGGTGCAGCCCATGCGTACGTGTCCGGACAGCGCCACGCCAGAACCCGAGACCTGCTCGCACGCCATGTGCAGGGTGCTTTCGATGGACTCGGCATAACCCAGCAGGCGCTGGCCCTCGGCGGTCAGAACAAAACCGTTGGTGCGGGACTTTTCGAACAACAGGGTGCCCAGGGCGGTTTCCAGCGAACCGATGCGTCGCGACACCGTGGTGTAGTCCACCGCCAGGCGCTTGGCCGCGCTGCTGGCCTTGCGGGTGCGCGCCACTTCGAGGAAAAACTTCAGGTCGTCCCAGTTCAGGGTGCTTAGCGAGGTGATGTTTTTTTGCATGATGGACCGGTTTTTATGTGCGTTCTTATTAGAAGTTTGCACATCTATACTCCAAAAACCGTCCGACACCAACTCGCGACAGCCCCTCTTTCAAGGCGCTTGCCCGCCTTGGTTCCCTGCATAAGAACTCAAGAAGTCAGGAGACCCCATGAACGCATCCCTCAAGCCCGACGGCACCACCCTGCAACAGGTCAAACTGCTGATCGACGGTGAATGGGTCCAGTCCCAGAGCCAGGAATGGCACGACATCGTCAACCCGGCGACCCAGGAAGTGCTGGCCAAGGTGCCCTTTGCCACGGCCGCTGAAGTCGATGCCGCGATCGCCGCCGCCCAGCGCGCTTTCCAGACCTGGAAACTGACTCCGATCGGCGCGCGGATGCGCATCATGCTCAAGCTCCAGGCCTTGATCCGTGAGCATTCCAAGCGCATTGCCGCAGTCCTCAGCGCCGAACAGGGCAAGACCCTCGCCGACGCCGAGGGTGACATCTTCCGCGGCTTGGAAGTGGTGGAGCATGCCTGCTCCATCGGCACCCTGCAGATGGGCGAGTTCGCCGAGAACGTCGCCGGCGGTGTGGACACCTATACCCTGCGCCAGCCGATCGGTGTGTGCGCCGGGATCACCCCGTTCAACTTCCCGGCGATGATCCCGCTGTGGATGTTCCCGATGGCCATCGCCTGCGGCAACACCTTCGTTCTCAAGCCTTCCGAGCAGGACCCGCTGTCCACCATGCTGCTGGTGGAGCTGGCGGTGGAAGCTGGGGTCCCGGCCGGCGTGCTCAACGTGGTGCACGGCGGCAAGGACGTGGTGGATGCGCTGTGCACTCACAAGGACATCAAAGCCGTGTCCTTCGTCGGTTCGACCGCGGTCGGCACTCACGTCTATGACCTGGCGGGCAAGCACGGCAAGCGTGTGCAATCGATGATGGGCGCCAAGAACCACGCCGTCGTGCTGCCCGACGCCAACCGCGAACAGACCCTCAATGCCCTGGTGGGCGCAGGCTTCGGCGCTGCTGGTCAGCGGTGCATGGCCACCTCGGTGGTGGTGCTGGTGGGCGCCTCGAAACAATGGCTGCCGGACCTCAAGGCCCTGGCACAGAAACTCAAGGTCAACGCCGGCAGCGAGCCGGGCACCGATGTTGGCCCGGTGGTGTCCAAGCGCGCCAAGGCGCGGATTCTGGAACTGATCGAAAGCGGCGTGAAAGAAGGCGCCAAGCTGGAGCTCGATGGCCGCGGCATCCAGGTCCCGGGCTACGAGCAAGGCAACTTCATCGGCCCGACCCTGTTCTCCGGGGTAACCCCCTCTATGCAGATCTACACCCAGGAAATCTTCGGCCCGGTGCTGGTGGTGCTGGAGGTGGACACCCTGGATCAGGCCATCGCCCTGGTCAACGCCAACCCCTTCGGCAACGGCACCGGCCTGTTCACCCAGAGCGGTGCGGCGGCGCGCAAGTTCCAGAGCGAAATCGACGTCGGCCAAGTGGGTATCAACATCCCGATTCCGGTGCCGGTTCCGTTCTTCAGCTTCACCGGCTCCCGCGGCTCCAAGCTCGGTGACCTGGGCCCGTACGGCAAGCAAGTGGTGCAGTTCTACACTCAGACCAAGACCGTCACCGCCCGCTGGTTCGACGATGACAGCGTCAATGACGGTGTGAACACCACCATCAGCCTGCGTTGAGGAGCCTGACATGAACATTGCATTTATCGGCCTGGGCAACATGGGCGCACCCATGGCCCGCAACCTGATCAAGGCCGGGCATCAGCTGAACCTGTTCGACCTCAACCAGAGCGTGTTGGCGGAGTTGGCGCAACTGGGCGGGCGTGTTGCTGCCTCGCCCAAGGCGGCCGCCGAAGGCGCCGAACTGGTGATCACCATGCTCCCGGCCGCCGCCCATGTGCGCAGTGTGTGGCTGGGTGAAGACGGGGTGCTGGCGGGGATTGGCCGCGGCGTCCCGGCGGTGGACTGCAGCACCATCGACCCGCAGACCGCTCGTGAAGTGGCCGCTGTGGCTGCCAAGCAAGGTGTGGCCATGGCCGATGCGCCGGTGTCCGGCGGCACCGGTGGTGCCCAGGCCGGGACCCTGACCTTCATGGTCGGCGCCAGTGCCGAGCTGTTCGCCACCCTGCAGCCAGTGCTGGCGCAGATGGGGCGCAACATCGTGCATTGCGGCGAAGTGGGCACCGGGCAGATTGCCAAGATCTGCAACAACCTGCTGCTGGGGATTTCGATGATCGGCGTCAGCGAAGCCATGGCCCTGGGGGATGCCCTGGGCATCGATACCCAGGTGCTGGCCGGGATCATCAACAGCTCCACCGGCCGTTGCTGGAGTTCCGATACCTACAACCCGTGGCCTGGAGTGATTGAAACCGCCCCGGCCTCCCGGGGCTACACCGGCGGCTTTGGTGCCGAGCTGATGCTCAAGGACCTGGGGCTGGCCACCGAGGCCGCGCGCCAGGCGCATCAGCCGGTGGTGCTCGGCGCCGTGGCCCAGCAGCTGTACCAGGCCATGAGCCTGCGTGGGGAAGGCGGCAAGGACTTCTCGGCCATCGTCAACAGCTACCGCAAACCGCAGTAAGGCAAAGATTGTGTAGCCGCTGCCGCAGGCTGCGAACGGCCCGAAGGGCCGCAGCGATTTCAAGTCTGGCGAAGCTTGTTGTTGAACGCGGCCCCTTCAGCCGGGGCGTTTGCGGGAATCTGCGTCGGGCAGGTTCCCGCTTTTTTGTGAGTTCAGTTCGGGCGATTGGCAGCGGTGTGCGGGGGAGGGTTGAGACGGGTGTCGAGGCCGAAGCGTTCCTGGATCACCACCTGATACAGCCCTTTGGCCAGCAATGGATTGATCAGAATGTTCCAGCTGTGCCGGGATACCGATGAGGGCACCAGCACGAATGGATGGTCGGCCAGCAACTGGTCGGCGAATTTCTGCTGGCCGGCACTGGGAATGCCCGGGATCAGCCAGTTGGGATTGGGCAGGCTGCGCTCATCCACGCGGTAGATGGCCGACGGGTCCTGGATCAGGGCGCCAGTGAGGACATGGGGCACGTTATCCAGTGCGGCAAAGCCCTTGTGCACCGCCACTTCCAGAATCGCCGTGGCCGGATCGGCGCTGCCATACACGGCCTTGACCCCTTTGGAGTTCCAGCGGCCGCCGCACAGCTCGGCACCGATGCCACTGTCCCAGCTATCGGCGTGCCGGGCGGCGTCCAGTCGCCAGAAATGAATCTCGCTGCTGCCCGGAATACTGATCACTGATAGACCCCGTATTCCAGGCGGGTGAGGAACTCGTCCACCAGTTCGAAGCCGATGGGGTTGGTCAGCAGATCCACCGGTTTATGGCCGTCGAGGCCCATCACCGGCTTGGCCATCCAGTCCTGTGCCTCTTCACTGCTGCCGAAGACGTCCTGGGCCTTGGCCAGCACCTGGGCAAAGCGTACCGCGCGGGCACTCTGCTCCGGGTTCAGGGGTTCGTCCGGGGTTTTCAGGCGCCGATGCAGGGTGCGTTCGGAGAGGCCGATGATCTTGGCCAGGACCTGTTCGTCCTTGAGCATGGGGACCGAGGAGACGAACTTGATGATCGCCGTCAGAGGGATGCCTTCCTCGGTCAAGCGATAGATCGAAATGCGGTCGTCAAACCGTGCCCGGCCACCCAGGAGGATGTCCGCAGACTGTTCTTTCAATACCAGTTTGCCCCGCCGCTTGGGGGCAATGCCGGTGCCTGTCAGCGCAACCATGAGTGCTACTCCTGCCTTTGCCATTTGGCAGTGATTATATAGACATTTGGCGGAGCGCGTTGTGTTCAATGGCAATGCCGGAAGGGGAGCCCAGGTCGAAGGGGCCCCCCGGTGTGTTCTGACTCAGGCAAACACGAAGTATTTGCGCACGGTTTCCACCACTTCCCAGGTGCCTTTCATCCCGGGTTCCACCACGAAGATATCGCCGGCACGCAAGTGGATGGGATCGCGGCCATCCGGGGTGATCACGCAGTACCCTTCCTGGAAATGGCAGTACTCCCACTTCTCATAGGCCACTCGCCACTTGCCCGGGGTGCAGATCCAGGTGCCCATGATCTTGCTGCCGTCCTCGCTGGTGTAGGCGTTGAGGTTCACGGTGTGGGGATCGCCCTCGAGTTTTTCCCACTTGCAGGCGTCGAGGACGGGCAGTGGGTGGGTATCGCGCAGAACGGTAATGGGTTGCGACATGCTGTGCTCCTAGCGGGCAGAGAACTGAAGACGCACCCTATAGCGCCCCACGTTCAGGGGGATGTCTGTTCTCGACCTCGGGGTATCCAGAAGCGCAATGCGAGAGTTGCTGCCGGCTGGGGGATAACGGGCGGCTGGCGCTTGAAACATTCCCTCGACAAAGGGCAGTTTTTTAGCAGGATTTGCGAAATATCTGATGATGCCCGAGTTATTTCGCAAGAATCTTTACTGGTATCGCTCGTATCATTCAGTCCGGAGTGACCAAGAGCCGCACGAATGGAAAATACACCACGCTGGTGGGATATCAGCCCGCCTTTGAGTACCGCGACCCCGACCTGGCCGGGGGACACGCCGTTCCAGGAGGAGCGCGTCTGGCAGTTCGGGCCCGAATGCCCGGTGAATGTCGGGCGCGTAACCCTGTCGCCCCACACTGGCGCCCATGTCGACGCACCCCTGCATTACCGGCCGGACGGCTTGCCCATCGGCGAAGTGTCGCTGGATGTCTACATGGGCCCGTGCCGGGTCCTGCATTGCCTGGACAGCGGCGCCCTGGTGCAGCCCGAAGCCGTGCTCGGACGCTTGGACAACTTGCCTGCGCGAGTCTTGCTACGCACTTATCCACAGGCGCCGCTGAGCACGTGGGACCCGGACTTTACCGCGGTAGCTCCAGCCACCATCGAACTGCTGGCCAGCCTCGGCGTGCGCCTGATCGGCATCGACACCCCGTCCCTCGATCCCCAGCAGTCCAAGACCATGGATGCTCATAACACCGTGGCCCGCCACGGCATGGCGATCCTTGAGGGGATAGTCCTGGATGAGGTTGCCGAAGGCGACTACGAACTGATTGCCCTGCCACTGCGCTTTGCCCACCTGGATGCCAGTCCGGTGCGGGCGATCCTGCGCCCCCTGGCCGATTGATTCCTACAATAAATACACAGCTGGCCGTCCGCGCCGTTGTGCATCCCGCCCCGGGTTGCACAGCCTGCGGGTGGTAACCGCTGCCTGAGGCGAGGAGCCCACGCCATGAGCCAATGTCCTTTTTCAAGCAACCCACCGGATGAATGGCATAACGCCGAGCTGAATTTCTCCGATTCCATGAGCTACGGCGACTACCTGGACCTGGGGCGTATTCTCAGCGCCCAGCATCCGCTGTCGCCGGACCACAACGAGATGCTCTTCATCATCCAGCACCAGACTTCGGAGCTGTGGATGAAGCTGATGCTTCATGAGCTCAAGGCCGCCCGCGAGCAGGTGCGCCAGGGCCAGTTGCCCCCGGCGTTCAAGATGCTGGCGCGGGTGTCGCGGATCTTCGACCAACTGGTGCACGCCTGGGCCGTGCTGGCCACCATGACGCCGTCCGAGTACAAGTCGATCCGCCCGTACCTGGGCCAGTCCTCGGGCTTCCAGTCGTTCCAGTACCGGGAAATCGAATTCATCCTCGGCAACAAGAGCGCGGCCCTGCTGCGGCCCCACGCCCACCGTCCCGAGCTGCTGCAGTCCCTGGAAGAATCGATTGCCACGCCGTCCATGTATGACGAAGCGATTGCCCTGATGGCTCGCAGCGGCTTGAGCATCGACCCCGCGCGCCTGGCCCTGAACAGCACCACCACGACTCAGCATGACCCGTCGGTGGAGGCGGCCTGGCGCGAGGTATACGCCAACCCTTCGGCCTATTGGGACCTGTATCAGTTGGCGGAAAAGTTCATCGACCTGGAGGACTCCTTCCGCCAGTGGCGCTTCCGTCACGTGACCACCGTGGAGCGCATCATCGGCTTCCAGCCTGGCACCGGCGGCACCGAAGGCGTGGGCTACCTGCGCAAGATGCTCGACACCGTGCTGTTCCCCGAGTTGTGGCGAGTGCGATCCTCGCTCTGATCCGCAAAACGCTCCGCCTGCCGGGGCGTTTTCATTTGCCTGCCGGCGTCTGATTGCCTGAATCCCTAATGTCGCCGCAGCCGCAGGCTGCGATCGCCTGCGCAGCAGACGCGCTCTTGAGGTCTGGAAGGTCCTGCGGACCTTAGTGCAGCCTGCGGCAGCGGCTACAGAGGTCGTTGCAGAGCGGTAGGCATTGGCGACAGTTGCGCTCTGGAGATAAAGTGGCTGCCTTCAGCGCAGATTTTTTACTCTCCCAGGCAGACCACATGTCCCGGACCTTCGAGCTTGAAACCCTCAAGATGCGCCTCAGCGACCCTGAGTTCCGCCCTCTGGATCTGCACCAGCGCATCCAGCGTGCGTTGCGCGGGCTGATCCTCGATGGCGCCTTGGGGCCTGGGGTGAAGTTGCCGGCTAGTCGGGCCCTGGCCAAGTCGCTGGCGGTCTCCCGGGACACCGTGGAAAACGCCTATGTGCAGTTGCAGCGCGACGGTTTTATCCAGCGCCGCGAAGGTTCGGGGAGTTATGTCTGTGAAGCCATCGGTGCCCAGTTGCGCGGCTCGGTCCGCCGCCGCCAGCAGTTGCAGGGGCAGCCTGGGCACAGCCGAGAGCCTGGGGCGGGCCTGAGCCGGCGCGGCGCGCTGCTGTTGCAAAGGGGCGGCGTCAGCGATCAGCAGGCCGTCACCGCCTTTGCTACCGGGCTGCCGGAAACCCGCAGCTTCCCGCTGGACGTCTGGGAACGCCTGCAACGCCAGGCGCTAAAGGATTACCGCGCCAATGTACTGCTGCATGGTGATCCCCAGGGCGCGCTGCCTCTGCGCAAGGCCATTGCCGCCTACCTGAACCTGGAGCGCGGAGCCAAGGTGCAGCCCGAGCAGATCCTGGTGCTGAGCAGTACCCGCCAGGCGCTGTTTCTGTGCGCGCAACTGCTGGTGGACGCCGGCAAGCCGATCCTGTTGGAGAACCCGGGCTACTTCGGCGCACGCAAGGCATTCGAGGCCGCCGAGGCGCGCATCGTGCCCATCGATGTCGACAGCCAGGGCATTCGCACCGACCTGCTGCGGGCCGACCGCAGTGGCGCCCGCTGTGTCTATGTGACGCCGTCCCATCAGTACCCCACGGGCGTCACCCTGTCCCTGGAGCGCCGCCTGGAACTGACCCGCTGGGCCGCCGAGCAGGAGAAATGGATCATCGAGGACGACTACGACAGCGAGTTCCACTACGACGGTTTGCCCACCGCCTGTGTCCAGGGCCTGGACCCGTATCAGCGCACCCTTTACATCGGCACCTTCAGCAAGACCCTCTACCCTGGCCTGCGCATGGGCTACATGGCCCTGCCCAGCGAGCTGGTGAGCGCCTTCAGCGCGGCCCGCAGCATCATGGACGGGCACACGCCGCAGATCCTCCAGCTGACCCTGGCGCGGTTCATGGAGGAGGGGCACTACAACGCCCATGTGCGGGCCATGCGCAAGCTGTACGCCGAGCGTCGGCAAGCCATGCTCGATGCCATCGGGCGGCATTTGCAGGGCATTGCCGTGGCCTTGCCGCCACCGGGCGGGTTGCAGATTCCTTGCCTGCTGGAGCCCGGCTGGAGCGAAGCGTTGACCCAGCAACGAGCCGCCAGGGCCGGCATCCAGTTGCCGGGGCTCGGCCGGCTGTATGCCGGGGAGCACAAGCAGCCAGGCTGGTTGCTGGGCTACGCCTCGCTGAGCGCCCATGAAATCGAAACGACCATGGCACGCCTGGCCCAGGCCCTGAGAAAGGCCTAGCCAGGCGCTGGCCTTCAGGGTTTGACGGTACGGGCGGTCAACAGAGTGGCCCGGCCATGGATCAGCAGGTGCGCGGTCAAGCCGGCCAGCAGCCCCCAAAAGGCACCGCCGACCCCGAGCAGGGTGACGTTGGCCGCGGTGGCGAGGAAGGTGATCAGCGCGGTTTCCCGAGTGGCCGCGTCGGCCATGGCATTGGCCAGGCTGCCGCCGATGGTCCCCAATAGCGCCAGGCCCGCCAGGGCGCTGATAAAGGTCTTGGGCAGCACCATGAACAGGCTGGCCAGGGTCACGCCGAAGGTGCCCACCAGGATGTAGAACAGCCCGCAGGCGATACCGGCGATGTAGCGTTTTTTCGGGTCAGGATGGGCGTCCTTGCCGGTACAGATCGCCGCGGTAATGGCCGCCACGTTGAAGGCATGGGCGCCGAACGGTGCCATCAGCAGCGAACCCAGGCCGGTGACCGTGAGCACTGGATTGGCGCTGGTGCTGTAGCCGTCATTGCGCAACACCAGCATGCCGGGCATGTACTGGCCGGTGAGGGTGATGACGAACAGCGGCAAGGCCACTCCGAGCAAGGCCTGCAGGGAGAACTGCGGCGCGGTGAATGCCGGCACGGCCAGGCTCAAGTGCACTGCAGAAAAGTCGATCCGCTGCTGAGCGATAAGCAGCCCCAGGCCGATGACCAGGATGCCCACCACGGCAAAGCGCGAGGTGAAACGCCGCAGCAGGGCGTAGGACACCAACAGCACTGTCACCAATAGCGGGTCGGCGCTGGCGCCGCCAAAGGCATTGATCCCGAACTGCAGCAGAATGCCCGCCAGCAGGCCGGCGGCGATGCCCTTGGGGATCATCCGCACCAGTTTGTCGAAGGCCCCGGAGCCGCCGAGGATGATGAACCCCAGGGCCGAGATCAGGTAGGCACCGATCACCTCGGCATAGGGCGTGAACGGCATCACCGTGGCCAGGAACGCCGCGCCGGGTGTGGACCAGGCAGTGATGATTGGCGCCTTGTAACGCAGGCTCAGCCACAGCCCGGTCAGGCCGACACCGACCGACACCGCCCAGACCCAGGACGCGGTCTGGGCCGGTGACAGCCGTGCCAGCTCGGCGGCCTGGAACACCAGGACAAAGGTTCCGCCGTAGTTCACCAGCACTGAAATCAGCGCCGCCACGGTGGGCGAGAAAACATCGGTCCAGCGCAGGCTTGTCGCCGTTCTGTTCATCAGCCGCTCTCCATCCAGAAACAGGCTCCCAGGCTCAGGTGCCGGGAGGGAGTCGATTCTAGAGAGAGGGCGGACTGTTGTTTCAGGCCGCATTCACCCTAATTGGCAGACCGCTTTTACGCCGCCGACAAAAAAGCCCGGCCTTGATCCCGGCCGGGCTTTCGGGTGTTGCAACCTTGAGCCTTAGTGCAGGGCGGGCTGTCCGGCCTTGCGTGCATGACTCAGGCGGTAGAAGCCCCAAATCACCAGGACCCACACCGGAATCGCATACACCGAGGCGCGGATGCCCGGGATCATCCACATCACGCCGATGATCATCAGCATGAACGCCAGGCACAGGTAGTTGCTCAGTGGCGACCAGAACGCCCTGAACGACGGCACCACGCCTTGCTCGGCCATGGCCTTGCGAAAGCGCAGGTGGGTCAGGCTGATCAGCGCCCAGTTGATCATCAGTGCAGCCACCACCAGGGCGAACAACAGCTCCAGCGCTTCGTGGGGCGCCAGGTAGTTGACCAGTACGCAGAGCAGCGTGATCAGCGCGGAAATGCCCAGGGCCAGAATCGGCACGCCCTGCTTGTTGAGCTTCATCAGCGCCTTGGGCGCGTCGCCCTGTTCGGCCAGGCCGTAGAGCATGCGGCTGTTGCAGTACACACCGCTGTTGTACACCGACAGTGCCGCGGTCAGGACCACGAAGTTGAGGATCTGCGCGGCCGCATCACTGCCGATCAGCGAGAAGATCTTCACGAAAGGGCTGCTGCTGTAGGCGTCGCCGCCGGCGTTGAGGCTCACCAGCAGTTCATCCCACGGATACAGCGACAGCAGCACGGCCAGGGCGCCGACGTAGAAGATCAGCACCCGGTAGACCACCTGGTTGATGGCCTTGGGAATCACTTTACGCGGCTCGGCGGCTTCGGCAGCGGTGATGCCCACCAGTTCCAGGCCGCCGAAAGAGAACATGATGAAGGCCATGGCCATCAGCAGGCCGGTGCCGCCGTTGGGGAAGAAACCGCCGTGGGACCAGAGGTTGCTCACCGACGCCTGGCTGCCACCGCTGCCGCTGAACAACATGTAGCAGCCGAGGACGATCATGCCGACGATGGCCACCACCTTGATGATGGCGAACCAGAACTCGGCTTCACCGAAGAACTTCACGTTCATCATGTTGATCAGGTTGACCAGCACGAAGAACACCGCCGCACTGACCCAGGTGGGGATTTCCGGCCACCAGAACTGCACGTACTTGCCCACTGCGGTGAGCTCGGCCATGCCCACCAGGACATACAGCACCCAGTAGTTCCAGCCGGCGAGAAAGCCGAAGTAGCCGCCCCAGTACTTGTGGGCGAAGTGGCTGAAGGAGCCGGCCACCGGCTCTTCGACGATCATTTCCCCCAACTGGCGCATGATCAGGAAGGCAATGAACCCGGCAATCGCATAGCCGAGGATCATCGAAGGTCCGGCGGACTTGAGCACCCCGGCCGAGCCGAGGAAGAGTCCGGTGCCGATCGCCCCGCCCAGGGCGATCAACTGAATATGGCGATTCTTCAAGCCACGCTTGAGTTCACCTTGTTGCAAGGTTTGATCCACTAATGTGCGCTCTCTTCTAGTTGTTATCAGGACCGATCCCGTGGTGAACGGGACCGATCGCGGCTCAATGCTGACGGGATCAGATATTACTCTCGGTAAACCGCTCGTAATACAGCTGAACGCGGTTAAGTTGCTGTTCTTGCAGCCAGGTTCGAATCGAATCGACCATCGGTGGCGGTCCGCAAACGTACAGGTCGCTGTCTTGGTCGCGCAGTTCGCTGCTGTCCAAGTGCTCGGTGATGTAGCCGCGCTTGCCCGACCAATCCGGGTCGGCGTCGCTGATCACCGGGGTGAAGCGAAACCCTTGCAGGCGCTCGCCCAGCGCCTGGATACGCTCCAGTTCGCACAGATCGGCACTCTGGCGCACGCCGTAGTACAGGTGCACCGGTTGCTGGCAGCCCTGCTCGACGATCTGTTCGAGCATCGCCAGCAGCGCCGACAGCCCGGTGCCGCCGGCCACCAGCAGCAGCGGCCGGCTGATCTGGCGCAGATAGAAAGCCCCCAGCGGCGCCTCCATTTCGATGCTGTCGCCCACCAGGCAACGCTCGCGGATGTAGTTGCTCATCACCCCGTCGGGCAGCAGGCGGATCAGGAACTGCAACTGGTTGTCCGCTCCTGGCCGGTTGGCGAAGGAGTAGGCCCGGCTGCTGTCGGTGCCGGGAACTTGCAGGCGTGCGTACTGGCCGGGGAGAAACTCCAGCGGTGCCTCGCTGCTACCCAGGTCCAGGTGCAGGATGGCGGTGCTGTCCGAGACTTGGCGCACGTCGATCACCGAGCCGGTACGTCGCACCGGATCGGCGTTGTGGCACAGGCTGGAATCGAAGTCGAAATAGAACGCCGCATCGGACTGCACCCGGGTCTGGCAGGTGAGCATCTTGCGTTGCTCCAGGTCCTGGGGCGATAGGGCTTCCTCGTCCACATAGTCCTGGCTGTACTGGCCCGACTCGCAACGGCCCTGGCAGGTGCCGCAGACGCCTTCGCGGCAGTCCAGGGGGATCTTGATGCCGTTGCGCAGGGCAGCGTCGAGCAGTATTTCATTGGCCTTGACCGGGAAGAACAGGGTCTTGCCGTCGGCAAAGCTGAACGCGACCTTGTGCGTCATGAAGAGATGTCCGTCGAGTCAGAGGTGGTAGAAGTCGAGCACCGAGTTGATCGTGTCGTTGAGCAGCAGCACGTGCTTGCGCTGGATCAGCCAGCTGTCGCCATGGGGCTTGAGGTCGTAGGTGGCGTGACCGTAGAAGTCCTCGGAGGTGGCCAGGCGATAGAACAGCGTGTGCCAGTTCAGGCGCACCTGCAGCAGCCCGTTGTCGCCCTCGGCGATGCGCAGGTTGTTGACCATGTGCAGGGTGCGCGGCATGGGAATGGTCGAGGCCGCCTTGCCGGTGCGCAGGCGGAACACCCGGTCTTCAAGGCCCGAACGGTTGGCGTAGTAGATCAGCGACATCTCGCGTTTCGGGTCCCGGGTGTAGACGTGTTCCGAGTCCCATTGCGGCAGGTGGAACTCGCTGTCCACGGCGAACAGCTGCAGGTAGGCGTCCCAGTCCTGGGCGTCGCACAGTTCGCACTTGCGATAGAAGAATTGCTCGATCTGGTACTGCAATTGCGCATTCATGTTCATACCTCACGCAGTTTCAGGGACTGGCGCTGCAGGCCGTCGAGGAGGAATTTCTGCCAGTTGCGGTGCTGGTTGACGTACAGCCCTTCATGGGTGATTTCGGTGCCGGTCATGGCCGGCTGGATGCCCAGGTTCTCGCTGTTGGCGGTGGGGCCGGTGGCCCAGCGGTGATGGCCGCGCGAGACATCGCTCCAGCGCTCCAGACGCCCCTGGAAGCCGCGCTGGGCCTCGCGAAACTCCACCAGGTCGTCCGGCGTGCCCATGCCCGAGACGTTGAAGAAATCCTCGAACTGGCGGATGCGGTTTTCCCGGTCGGCGTCGCTCTCGCCCTTGACCCCGATGCATTGGCTGATGATCTCGGTCTTGTTCCAGGCGATGGGGCGGATGATCCGCAGCTGGGAGCTGATCTGGTCGAGGAAGAACAGGCTGGGGTAGATGTTCAGGTTGCGCAGGCGGTGCATCATCCACTCGGCCTTGGCCTGGCCGTGCTCCTCCACCAGGCGCGGCATGATGCTGGCGTAGCCGGAACGCACCGCCGGGTTGGGCATTTCGCTGAACAGCACGCTGTGGCCGTTGTTGAAGGCGAACCAGCCGTCGTCGGTGCTGGCGTCGCCGGCGCCGAGCTTGCTGTAGTCCAGGGTGGCGCTGCTGCCGGTGCCGTTGTCAGCGTTGACCTGCTGGCGATGCTGCACCGTGGCCACGTAGTTGTAGTGCACGGTGCTGACGTGATAACCGTCCAGGCCGTTCTCGTTCTGCAGCTTCCAGTTACCGTCGTAGGTGTAGGCGGACTTGCCCGGCAGCACTTCAAGCTCACCGTTGGGGGACTGGGCGACCATCATGTCGAAGAAGATCCGCGCGTCGCCCAGGAAGTCCTCCAGGCTGTTGTCGGCGGCCACGTCCAGGCTGATGAAGACAAAGCCCTTGTAGCTGTCGATGCGAGCCTTTTTAAGGCCGCGGGTGGCCTTGTCGAAGCCTTCGTCGTATTCCCCCGGCGCCTTGACCTTCACCAGGCGCCCGTCGCTCTTGTAGCACCAGGCGTGGAACGGGCAGGTGAAGGTCGACTGGTTGCCCTTGCCAACCCGAGTCAGGGTGGTGCCGCGGTGTTGGCAGGCGTTGATCAGGGCATTGAGTCGGCCCTCGCCATCGCGGGTGATGATCATCGGCTGGCGCCCGGCGCGCATGGTGATGAAGTCGTGGTTGTTGGGCAGTTCGCTTTCGTGACAGGCGTAGATCCAGTTTTTCTCGAAGATCAGTTCCATCTCCAGATCGAACAGCTCGGGCTCGGTGAACATCTCCCGGGCGATACGGAACACTCCGTCCGCGGGGCGGAAGTCCAGGCAGCCGTGGATGAAGTCTTGCCACTGCTCGACGCTTCTTGCACCACTCATGAGTCGGTACCTTTTTTATTCAGGTCAATCGGGTGCATTCATTAGAGAGAGTGCGGGGCGCCGGTGGCTATCCGCTTAGTCGGCCAAGGCCATCCATAAAATTGCCTGGGTAGTTGCGACCCAGCTGCGACCCACCTTCGAGCGGATAAGCGATCGACAGCTGCACCACGGGGCGCCGATGGGCTACTGTGAGCCCGGCCAGAGAGGACGATGGGGGCGGGTTATCCACTTAGTGGGCGATTGCTATCCACTGGGTTGGCAGCGTTGCCGGCTGGCGCAAAACTTGCCCTGTCACACAAGACGCGCCGTCAGAGCGCGCTGAATAATAATTGCCGTGGGTGCGCCGTGATGAATAGCAAGGCTGATGGGCTGTTTCGCGAGATTCGTATCGATCGCTATGACCTTGAAGGGGCCAGGAGCTGGATGGCGGGTATCTGTGGGCCGCACCGCCTGGAAACCGCTAACCCCGAACGCATTCGTTTCCACCACAGTGCCAACGTCCTCAGGTCACGCGCTACGACCCTGGGCATCATCGAATACGGCACCGACGTGGTCGTCGATATCGAGGACACCGAGCGCTTCAGCAGCTACAGCCTGAGCCTGCCCCTGTGCGGCGAGCAGGAGCTGAGCAAGGACGGTCGCCTGCTGCGTTCGGACCCTGACCAGGGGGTGATCATTGCCCCCAACGAAAGCCAGGTGCTGGCCATCTCCGGCGACTGCCGCAAGTTGCAGGTGGTGATTTCCCGGCCGGCCATGAGCGAAGCCCTGGAGGCATTGCTGCAACGCCCGGTCGAGCAGCCGCTGCGCTTCGAGCCTGCCATGGACGCACGGCAGGGCGCCGCCGCGGCCTGGTGGCGCATGGCGCATCACTTCATTGGCGAACTGGCCCAGGGCAACGAACTTTACGAGCAACTGGCCTTCACCCGGGAAATCGAGAGCTCCCTGATCAAGGGGCTGATCCTGGCCCAACCCAACAACTACTCCGCGGAGCTGCAGGCGATGCTCGGGGTCAAGCTGCCGCATTACCTGGTGCGGGCCCGCCAGTACCTGCACGAGCATGCCCGAGAGGCGGTACACCTGGAGGACCTGGAAGCCGCCGCCGGTGTTTCACGCTTCAAGCTGTTCGAGGCCTTCCGCAAGTACTTTGCCCTGTCGCCCATGGCTTATCTCAAGCGCTATCGGCTCAATGGCGTGCGTCAGGACATTCTCGAACACGGCGCGGCGCGCAATATTTCCGAGATTGCCCTGGCCTGGGGCTTTACCCACCTGGGGCGGTTTTCCGCGGAGTACCGCAAGCTGTTCGACGAGGCGCCGAGCGCCACGGCTCAGCGCCACCAGGCGCGGCGCCCGGTGGGGTTCTAGGACGTACTACTTGCGCAGCACCAGATCCAGCAGGCCGTCCTGTTCCTTGATCTTCTGCAGGACGATTTCCGAGCGGATGTCGGTAACCCCGGACGCGCGGTTCAGGTGATTGACGATGAAATCCGAGAAGTGCTTGAGGTTGCGCGCCCGGATGCGCAGCACGTAGTTGCTGGCGCCGGTGATCACGTAGGCGGCCACCACTTCCGGCCATTGCTGGACCTTGCTGATAAAGGTCTCGTGCCAGCCTTCCACGTCCTGGCGCAGGGACACGTGGACGATGGCTTCCAGTTCGATCCCCAGGCGCTCGGCGTTGAGCTGGGCGCGATAGCCGCTGATGATCCCGTCGCCTTCGAGCATGCGCAGGCGGCGCAGGCAGGCGGAGGGTGAAAGGGCGACTTTCTCTGCCAGTTCCTGATTGCTGATACGCCCATCCTGTTGCAGGAAGTGCAGGATGCGCAGGTCGGTGGAGTCGAGGGTCATGGCTGGCATAAATCCGCGTTTTTTATTGAAGGATTAGAATTTTATTCGAGATTAGTACGATAACGCGCTGCACTTTGCACGAAAATTCTCTGCGGCTTCGTCCATTATTTCCTGGGTTTGCGGGTCGCCCAGACCCCGTGCCCGGCCCGCGCCAGGCGTACATGACCTTGACCAAGACAGGACTTCCAATGATCGATAAAAACCACTGCCTGCGTCTCGATGAACAGGACCCACTGGCGCCGCTGCGCCAACAGTTCGCCTTGCCCGAGGGCGTGATCTACCTCGATGGCAACTCCCTGGGTGCTCGCCCTGTGGCCGCCCTGGAACGGGCCCGGCAAGTGATCGAGCAGGAGTGGGGCGATGGCCTGATCCGCAGCTGGAACAGCGCCGGCTGGCGTGACCTGTCCCAGCGCCTGGGGGACCGTCTGGCCCCGTTGATCGGCGCCGGCAGCGGCGAAGTGGTGATCACCGACACCACGACCATCAACCTGTTCAAGGTGCTCAGCGCGGCCTTGCGGGTGCAGGCCGAACGCGCCCCCGAACGGCGGGTGATCGTTTCCGAAAGCAGCAACTTCCCTTCCGACCTGTACATCGCCGAGGGACTGACCCAGATGCTTGAGCAGGGCTATTCCCTGCGCCTGGTGGACAGCCCGGACCAACTGCCGGCAGCGATCGACCAGGACGTGGCGGTGGTGATGCTCACCCACGTCAACTACAAGACCGGCTACATGCACGACATGCAGGCCGTCACCCGACTGATCCACGAAGCCGGCGCCCTGAGCCTCTGGGACCTGGCCCACTCGGCCGGCGCAGTGCCTGTGGAGCTGAATCGCAGCGGCGCCGACTACGCCATCGGCTGCACCTACAAATACCTCAACGGCGGCCCGGGTTCGCAAGCCTTCGCCTGGGTTGCTCCTGCCCTGTGCAATCTGGTGACCCAGCCACTGTCCGGCTGGTTCGGCCATGCCCGGCAGTTCGACATGGCTACCCAGTACGAGCCCGCCAGCGGTATCGCCCGCTACCTGTGCGGCACCCAGCCGATCACTTCGCTGGCCATGGTCGAGTGCGGCCTGGAGGTCTTCGAACAGACCGACATGCAGAGCCTGCGGCGCAAGTCCCTGGCCCTGACTGACCTGTTCATCGAACTGGTGGAACAGCGTTGCGCCGGCCACGACCTGAAGCTGGTGACCCCACGCGATCACGCCAAGCGTGGCAGTCACGTGAGCTTCGAACACCCTGAAGGTTATGCCGTGATCCAGGCCCTGATCGCCCGGGGCGTGATTGGTGATTATCGCGAGCCGCGCATCATGCGTTTCGGCTTCACCCCGCTGTACACCCGCTTCAGCGAAGTCTGGGACGCGGTGCAGATTCTCGGTGAAATCCTTGATCAGAAAACCTGGGCCCAGGCGCAGTTCCAGGTGCGTCACAGCGTGACCTGAGACGCGTTTTATCCCCTGGTTGCTGCTGCATGCGGCGACCAGGGCAGCGGCACAAGGACGGGCCGTCACAACGATTCATACGTGCACACAACAATAAAGAGGCACTCAAAGTGACCACCTCCAACAAGGGTTTCGAAGCGATTTCCAATCGCGAGCACGGCCTCAGGCGGCAGTTGACCGCCGGCCAGATGAGCATGATCGCCATCGGCGGGGCCATCGGCACCGGCCTGTTCATGGGCAGCGCCTATGCCATCGGCTATGCCGGCCCCAGCGTGCTGCTGAGCTACGCCATCGGTGCGCTGATCACCCTGATCCTCATGGGCTGCCTGGCGGAAATGACCGTGGCCCATTCCACCTCCGGTTCCTTCGGCGCTTATGCCGAGTTCTACGTCAGCCCGCTGGCCGGTTTCCTGGTGCGCTACGCCTACTGGGCGGCCATCGTTCTGGCGGTGGGCGCCGAAGTCACGGCCATCGCCATGTACATGAAGTACTGGTTCGCCAACGTTCCGGAATGGGTGTGGATCATATCCTTCTCCAGCGTGCTGATTCTGCTTAACGCCATCAGCGTGAAGACCTTCGGCAACTTCGAATACTGGTTCTCCACCATCAAGATCGCCGCCATCGTCGGTTTCATCATCCTTGCGGTGTATGTGGTGTTCGGCTCCGGCAACCCCGATTACGGCGTGCACAACTACAGCGCCCACGGCGGCTTCTTTCCCAATGGTTTCCAGGGCATGTGGATCGCGGTGATCGTGTCGATCTTCAGTTACCTGAGCGTGGAGATGATCGCGGTGGCGGCGGGGGAGGCCAAGGACCCGCAGCGCGCGGTGAAGCAGGCGTTTCGCGCCACCATCGTGCGCCTGGTGGTGTTCTACCTGCTGACCCTGGCCCTGATGCTGGCCATCGTGCCCTGGGTCCAGGCGGGCAAGGCCCAGAGCCCGTTCGTCACGGTGATGCAGACCATCGGCATTCCCGGGGCCACCGGGGTGATGAACTTCGTGATCCTGATCGCGGCCCTGTCGGCGATGAACAGCCAGCTCTACATCACCACGCGGATGATGTTCAGCCTGTCCCGCGCCGGCTTTGCGCCCAAGTCCATGGGCGCCCTGAGCAAGACCGGGATTCCGCTGAATGCCTTGTTGCTGTCCAGCTCCGGTATTGCCCTGGCCACCTTGATCAACGTGCTGTACCCGGAGAGCTCATTCGTCCTGATGATGGCGATCTCGATGTTCGGCGCGATCTTCACCTGGTTCATGATCTTCCTCACCCACTACTGCTTCCGCCGTTATCACCAGCGTCATGGTGAACAGCAACTGTCGTTCCGCATGCGCCTGTTTCCCTACAGCACCCTGCTGGGACTGGTGCTGATGGGGGCGGTGATGATCACCACCTTCTTCACCGAGGCGTTCAAGATGACCCTGGTGTTCGGCGTGCCCTTCCTGCTGTTACTGACCCTGGTCTACTACCTGTGCTTCCGTAAGCCCAGGACGGTCGCCGGACTGTCCGAGGTCTGAGGCCACGCCTCCCGGATTCTCCGGGCATCGCTGGTGCAGGTTGTGTATAGCGTGCGTAGTGAGCGACTAAGGAGGGTGGCGAGGTCTCGCCACCTTGCGAGGCTGGGTCTCCTGGGCCTTAGCGGCTTACAATGCGATCCGCCTGGGCGCAATCGCTGGGTGGTGGCAGTCATCCCCGACTTGAGTTGTGGTGAGTGTCGCGCTTGCGGCGAACGAGCCGACTTGAAAATCGAAAGCCTTCAAAGGTGCTGTGCATGACAAATTGGCAACGTGGTGACTTAGTCGAGCTGGACGGCCTTCTGGCGGTCGTGGTCGGCATTGAGGGGGACCCCAATGTCCCCGAGGAACACATCGCAGTTTGGTTTGGTGCCCCAAGTTGCCTCCGAAAGTCTAAGGGCGGAGCCGGTGGAGCGAGTCCGGAGGTCTGGACGGTGCCAGCGTACTTGTTCGTGCGAGCCGCTGAGCCTGATTGGCGTCACTGATTAATTGATTTTTCTATCGGAATGCGCCTTTCCGCTCCTTTCTCAACGACCCGCTAGAGGCTGCCCAGGGGGCACTCTTCGCGAGCCTGTTGCAGGCTGGTCTCGAAGACTTCGAGCCGGCTCTGCAACTGCTGCAAGTCATCGATCTGTTGTTGCAGCTCGCGCCTCTTTTGCGCCAGGGCGGCCTGCGCGCGGTCCCAGGGAAAGGCCTGGCCCTGGTGCGTGGCGAACACCTGCTGCAATTCCTTGAGCTTGAACCCCAACTGCTGCGCGCATTTGATGAACATCAGTTGCTCGACGCTCTGGGCGTCATAGAGACGGTAGCGACCCTGACGCGGAGCTTCGGGCAACAGGCCGATGGCTTCGTAGTGGCGGATGCTCTTGACGGTGGTCCCGGACAGTTGCGCGGCTTGGCCGATGTACATGAAAACTCCTTGTTCAGTACCGGTTTCGGGCGGTGGACAGCGTTGCGCATTATCCGGTGGATTCACTGCCTGGCAAGGTACTGCGCCTGCATCAGCCAATCCGCCTTGCGTTCTTCGCTGGCGTCCAGCACCGGGCCAAAGGTCAGGGTGCGCAACGGCTTGATGCCGCAGAAGGCCAGGGTGGTGCGGCGCATCTGCTGCAAGCCGGGCATGCGATAGAACCAGCGGAAATACCAGGGCGGGGTGTCCATGGTCACCATCAGGTGGGCGGTGCGGCCCTTGAGCAGTTGCTCGGGAAAGGCCTTGCCGGGGCGGTACTTGAAGGCGAAGCCCGGCAGCAGCACACGGTCGAGAAAGCCCTTCATCAGGGCTGGAATCCCACCCCACCAGATGGGGAAGACCCAGGTCAGGTGCTCGGCCCAGAGGATGTCGGCCTGGGCCCGTTGCAGGTCTTCCTCCAGAGGCTGGATCTGCCGGTAGCCTTCGCGCAGCACCGGATCGAAGCGCAGGTCGCCGAGCCTGAGCTGGCGCACGTCATGCCCGGCTTCCTGCGCCGCCTTCACATAGCGCTCGCTCAATGCCGCGCACAGGCTGTTGCGCGAGGGGTGGCCGAGAATCACCAGGATGCGTTTGCTCATTGCCGTGGTCCTTGAGGGATAAACCCCAAGGCTAAAGTCTGCCCCTAAGGGGAGAGTCAAGGCGGCAGCAGTGCCGCGCACAAACCTTGGGCATACAGCGGCAGCGTTGCGAAGTCACGGGCGCACAACAGCAACCGGCGCCGGGCCCAGGCTTCGCTAAGCGGGCGGGACTGCAACGGCAGGTGACGGTTGCGCTCCAGGGCCGCCAGGGGCACCAGCGCCAGCCCAGCCCCACGGGCCACCATGCGCAGCAGGGCGTCGAAGCCTTCGGCGCGGATGCGCAATTGCATGCGTCGTCCCAGGTGCAGGGCCTGTTCCTCCAGATACACCGCCAGGGCGCTATGGCTGGCCAGGCCAACGTAGTCGTGGGCCAGGGTGTCGTTGAAGCTGAGGTTGGGCTGCAGGCTCAGCGGGTGATCCTGGGGCATCACCAGGACCAGCGGATCATCACGGAAAGGCCGGCTCATCAGTCCCTGAATGTCCACCGCGTCGGAGACGATACCCAGGTCTGCCGCACCCTGGCGCAGGGCGTGGGTGATGCGCTGGCTGGGCAATTCCTGCAGGTCGATATCCACCTGGGGCTGGTTGTGCAGGAAGTCCGCCAGCAACTCCGGCAGGTACTCGCTGAGGGCGGTGGTGTTGCACAACAGGCGTACCTGGCCCTTGATTCCCTTGGCGTATTCGGCGAGGTCCTGTTGCAGGTGTTCGGCGTATAGCAACAGCGTCCGGGCATGTTGGGCCAGGGCCTTGCCGGCGGGCGTCGGGCGAATGCCGCGGCGCCCGCGTTCGAGGAACTCGATGCCCAGGGAGGCTTCCATGGCGCGGATTCGAGCGCTGGCGGCGGCCAGGGACAGATGGCTGCGAGCGGCCCCGGCGGTGATGTTGCCGGCGTCGAGAATGTTCAGGTACAGCCGCAGGTCGATCAGGTCGAAGTGCATGGGGCATTCCTCGGGGAACGGGGTCTCTTACGGAGGCCGTGCAGATGTTTTTGTAGGAGCCGGCTTGCTGGCGAAGGGGCCTTAGGATTTTGCATCGGGCTTGAGTGCGCCTTCGCTGGCAAGCCAGCTCCTACGGAGGTACGGGCAATAGGTTTTGGTATGTGCCTATTGCCTGGCAAGAGGCTGGCTCAGTATATGGCAGATTTTCAGCTCGGCGGGCAGGGCGCAGGATAGGCCCATGAACAGCTCTCTCGCGTTTTATCAAAACCTCGGACTGGCCCTTTCTCTGCTAGTCATCGGCACCTTCGTACTGGCCGGCATGGTCAAGGGGGTGATCGGCCTCGGTCTGCCCACCATCGCCATGGGGCTGTTGGGGCTGGCTATGGCTCCGGCGCAGGCTGCAGCCTTGCTGATCATTCCGGCGACCCTGACCAATCTCTGGCAACTGGCCTTTGGCGGGCACCTGCCGGCCTTGCTCAAGCGCCTGTGGCCGATGTTGCTGGCGATCTTCGTCGGCACGGCCGCCGGTTCATTGTGGTTGGCCATCGAGGGCGGGCATTGGGTGGTGCGGGGGTTGGGCGCGGCGTTGCTGCTGTATGCCCTGAGCGGCCTGCTGTTGCCGACCCTGCGCGTGTCGCCGGCCCAGGAGCGCTGGCTGGCGCCGCTATGCGGGCTGGTCACCGGGGTCATCACTTCGGCCACCGGGGTGTTCGTGATCCCGGCGGTGCCCTATCTGCAGGCCCTAGGCTTGAACAGGGATCAGTTGGTGCAGGCCCTGGGCCTGTCGTTCACGGTTTCAACCCTGGCCCTGGCCGCCGGTCTGCTGTGGCGTGGCGCCCTGGGCAGCGCCGAGCTGGGGGCTTCCTTGCTGACCCTGGCCCCGGCGCTGTTGGGCATGTGGCTGGGGCAATGGTTGCGCCAGCGCATCAGCGCCTTGCTGTTCAAGCGGGTGTTCTTCATCGGCCTGGGGCTGCTGGGTGGGCATCTGTTGATCAGCGGCTAGACCTCTGGCTCAGCGGCCAGCCGCGGCCGGGCTGAGCATGTCGATGGCGCGGATCTCGAAGTCGCGCTCCAGGTAGTCCATGCGCGCGTCGAGAAACTGCTGCATGTGCGGCAGGCCAGAGTGGCTATCCAGCGCCTCCTGGGAAGCCCAGACCTCGTAGAAGATGAACAGGCTCGGGTCTTCCCGGTCCCGCAGCATGTGGTACTCGATGCAGCCGGCTTCAGCGCGGCTGGCGGCGACATGGCTCAGGAAGAACGCCTGGAAGGCGTCGGCGCGTTCGGGACGGGTCTTGGCGTGAAGGATAAAGGCCTGGGGCGTGGACATGCGCAAAACACTCATTGACGGGGAAGGTGCTGAAAATCCTAAGGCAAAGATCGGCTATCGATTCGTGCGTTTTAGTCAAATGTATTTTGAGCGACCCGGGCTTATTCTCCGCTCCCGGCCTGATTAACCTGCCGCCATCGTTTGCAACCTTCACAACCCGTCGCTGCTGATGCGCGATGGGCTGTCCCCGATGAGGCCGGATCATGAAAAAAGTACTGCTGCTCAATGGCGCCAAACAGTTCGCCCACTCCGATGGCCGTTACAACGCCACCCTGCACGACACCGCCCTGGCGGTGCTGGATCGCGGTGGCCTGGAGGTCAAGGTCACCCATATCGACGAGGGCTACGACATTCAGGAAGAAGTGGCGAAGTTTCTCTGGGCCGACGTGATCATCTACCAGATGCCCGGCTGGTGGATGGGCGCGCCGTGGATCGTCAAGAAGTACATCGACGAAGTCTTCACCGAAGGCCACGGCAGCCTCTACGCCAGCGATGGCCGGACCCGTTCCGACGCCTCACAGAAATACGGCAGCGGCGGCCTGATCCAGGGCAAGCAGTACATGCTGTCGCTGACCTGGAACGCGCCGCAGCAGGCCTTTGACGATCCGACCGACTTCTTCGAAGCCAAGGGCGTGGACGCGGTGTACTTCCCGTTCCACAAGGCCAACCAGTTCCTCGGCATGCGCGGCTTGCCGACCTTCCTCTGTGTCGACGTGATGAAGCGCCCGAACATCGAAGCCGACGTACAGCGCTACGCGGAGCACCTCAAGGCGGTGTTCAATCTTCAGGGCTGAATCCGGCTACTATTGAGCGCCTTGAAGCGGGCCTGCGGTTTATCCAGGGCCCACCCGCGCCGATAAAGGACTCCTGTGAAAGCCCGATCCGACGAGTTGCAAGTCTTGGTTTGCGTCATCGAGTGCGGTTCGATTTCCGCTGCCGCCGAGCAATTGGCCCAGACCCCTTCGGCAGTCAGCCGCACCTTGTCGCGGCTGGAGGCCAAGCTCGACACCACGCTGATCAACCGCACCACTCGACGCATGGACCTGACCGAAGAAGGGCGCTACTTCTTCGAGCAGGCCAAGCTGATTCTCGATCAGATGGACGAACTCGAAGAGCGCCTGTCCTCGCGCCAGCGCAATCCGTCCGGGCGTTTGCGGATCAACGCCGCGTCGCCTTTCATGCTGCACGCCATCGTTCCCCATGTGGCCGAGTTCCGTCGCCTGTACCCGGACATCCAGCTGGAACTCAACAGCAACGACCTGATCATCGACCTGCTGGAGCAGAGCACCGACATCGCCATCCGCATCGGCGTGCTGGCGGACTCGACCCTGCATGCCCGCTCCCTGGGCTGTAGCCCGCTGCATATCCTCGCCAGCCCCGATTACCTGGCCCGCCACGGCACGCCGCACAGCGTGGCCGAACTGGCCGAACACACCTTGCTCGGCTTCACCCAGACCGAAACCCTCAACCACTGGCCGTTGCGCCATCTGCACGGTGATCGCTGGCAGATCCTGCCGGGCATCAGTGCCTCCAGCGGCGAGACCTTGCGCCACCTGGCGCTGGAGGGGCAGGGGATTGCCTGCCTGTCGCATTTCATGACCATCGACGACATCCGCGCCGGGCGCCTGCAACCGGTGCTGGCCTCGTTCAACAGCGGCTACCGCCAGCCGATCAACGCGGTGTACTACCGCAACTCGCAACTGGCCCTGCGCATCCAGTGCTTCCTGGATTTCATCCAGGGCAAGCTGGCCGATTACGCCCACCCCGAGTTCCAGGGCTGAAAGCCCCGTTCCCCGCCAATCAACCGTAGGAGCCGGCTTGCCGGCGAAGAGGCCCCCAGGTTTTGCGCAAGTCTTGAAATCGCTTTCGCTGGCAAGCCAGCTCCTACGGTCATTTATGTTTGTGGGTTGGTACGCGCGTACTGCAATTGACGATTGCTCAAACCGTGATCCCGGGCCTATGTTCTTGCCGTTCAAAAACAAGAAAAGGAAGGACTTTATGCGCATCCTGTTGTTCAAGACCCTGGCCCTGACGGCCGCCATCGCCGCCAGCAGTTCGGCGTTCGCCGTGACCCTGGAAGGCGGCGCGGTGGCTGCGCCCAACCAGTACGGCGCCGATGTCGCGGCGCAGATCCTGAAGAAAGGCGGTAACGCGGTGGACGCCGCGGTGGCCACGGCCTTTGCCCTGGCAGTGACCTACCCCGAAGCCGGTAACATCGGCGGCGGCGGTTTCATGACGATGTTCATCGACGGCAAACCCTACTTCCTCGACTACCGGGAAACCGCGCCCAAGGCCGCGACTCGGGACATGTACCTGAATGAAAAGGGCGAGGTGATCGAGAACCTGAGCCTGGTGGGCGCGCGCGCCGCCGGGGTGCCGGGCACCGTGATGGGCCTGTGGGAAGCTCACCAGAAGTTCGGCAAGTTGCCGTGGAGCGAGTTGATCACCCCGGCCGTGGGCTACGCGAAAAACGGTTTCAAGGTGGCGGACAAGCAGTACCAGTACCGCGAGGATGCGTTGAAGCTGTTCAACGGCAGCACCAACTTCGGCGATTACTTCGGCAGCATGAAACCCGGTGAAACCTTCCGTCAGCCGGAGCTGGCCGCCACCCTGGAACGCATCGCCGACCAGGGCGCCAAAGAGTTCTACAGCGGCAAGACCGCCGACTTGCTGGTGGCGCAGATGCAGGCCGACAAAGGCCTGATCACCAAACAGGACCTGCAGGACTACAAGGTCCAGTGGCGCCAGCCGCTGCAGGTCAGCTTCCGTGGCAACACCCTGTACACCGCACCGCCACCCAGCTCCGGTGGGGTGGCCCTGGCGCAGTTGATCAGCATCAAGGAAGAACGTGCCGCGGACTTCAAGGGCGTCGAGCTGAACTCGGCCAAGTACATCCACTTGCTGGCGGAAATCGAAAAGCGCGTGTTCGCCGACCGAGCCGACTACCTGGGCGACCCGGCGTTCTCCGACGTGCCGGTCAAGCAACTGACCGACCCGGCCTATCTGAAAAAACGCGCCGCCGAGGTCAACCCGAATGCCATCTCGGCCACCGAGAAAGTGCGTCCCGGGCTTGAGCCGCACCAGACCACCCACTTCTCCATCGTCGATGCCCAGGGCAACGCGGTGAGCAACACCTACACCCTGAACTGGGATTACGGCAGTGGCGTGGTGGTCAAGGGGGCGGGCTTTTTGCTCAACGATGAGATGGATGACTTCAGTGCCAAGCCCGGCGTAGCCAACGCCTTCGGCGTGGTGGGTGGCGATGCCAACGCCATCGCCCCGGGCAAGCGCATGCTGTCGTCCATGAGCCCGAGCCTGGTGACCCGCGATGGCAAGGTCACCCTGGTGCTGGGCACACCCGGTGGTTCGCGGATCTTCACCTCGATCTTCCAGGTGCTGAACAACCTCTATGACTACAACCTGCCCCTGGAAAAAGCCGTGGCCGCGCAGCGCGTGCATCACCAGCTGCTGCCCAAGGACACGATCTACTACGACGCCTATGCGCCGCTCACCGGCAAGGTCGCCGATGAGCTGAAAACCATGGGCTACACCCTGGAAGACCAGGGTTGGGAGATGGGCGACATCCAGGCGATCCGGGTCAACGGCACCCAGCTTGAAACCGCTTCCGACCCCCGCGGTCGTGGCGTCGGCAAGGTCGTCAAATAACCGCTGCCCCCTGTAGGAGCCGGCTTGCCGGCGAAGAGGCCTCCGGGTTTTGCGCCAGCCGCGAAATCGTCTTCGCTGGCAAGCCAGCTCCTACATTCGTTGTGCAGGCTCCGACGGCCGGCTGGTCGTCGATGGCTCAATTCCGTAACATTCCCCGCCTTCTTTCCGCTCTTCCCAGGGCCGCGCCTGCCGGTCCGCCTATCAGGTCAACCATGAAAGCAAAACGTCTGCGCGCCGATGTCCTGGCCGGACTCACTACCTCCTTCGCCTTGCTCCCCGAATGCATCGCCTTCGCCCTGGTGGCCCATCTCAACCCGTTGATGGGCCTGTACGGCGCCTTCTTCATCTGCACCCTGACCGCGCTGTTCGGTGGTCGGCCGGGCATGGTGTCCGGCGCTGCCGGTTCCATGGCGGTGGTGATCGTCGCCCTGGTGGTGCAGCACGGGGTGCAGTACCTGCTGGCCACGGTGTTGCTGGGCGGGCTGGTCATGGTCGCCTTTGGCCTGCTGCGCCTGGGCAAGTTGGTGCGCATGGTGCCGCACCCGGTGATGCTGGGGTTCGTCAACGGCCTGGCGATCGTCATTGCCCTGGCCCAGCTGGAGCATTTCAAGAGCGGTGAGCACTGGCTCAGCGGCCAGGCGCTGTACCTGATGGCCGGGCTGGTGGCGCTGACCATGGCCATTGTCTACCTGCTGCCACGCCTGACTCGGGCGGTGCCACCGGCCCTGGTGGCGATCCTCGGCGTCGGCGCATTGGTGTACCTGCTGGGCCTGCCGACCCGCACCCTGGGGGACATGGCCCACATCGCCGGCGGCCTGCCGAGCCTGGCGCTGCCCCAGGTGCCGTGGAACCTGGACACCCTGGGCATCATCGCGCCCTACGCATTGCTGATGGCCATGGTCGGCCTGCTGGAAACCCTGCTGACCTTGAACCTCACCGACGAAATCACCGAGAGCCGTGGCTACCCGGACCGCGAATGCGTGGCCCTGGGCGCGGCCAATGTGGTGTCGGGCCTGTTCGGCGGCATGGGCGGCTGCGCGATGATCGGCCAGACGGTGATCAACCTCAGCTCCGGTGGTCGCGGGCGCTTGTCCGGGGTGGTGGCCGGGGGGCTGATCCTGGTGTTCGTGCTGTTCCTGTCGCCGCTGATCGAGCGCATTCCCCTGGCGGCCCTGGTAGGGGTGATGTTCGTGGTGTCGCAGCAGACCTTTGCCTGGGCCTCGTTGCGGGTGATCAACAAGGTGCCGATGAACGATGTGCTGGTGATCCTCGCCGTGAGCGTGATCACGGTGTTCACCGACCTGGCCATAGCGGTGTTCTGCGGCATTGTGATCGCGGCGCTGAACTTCGCCTGGCAGCAGGCCCGGGAGCTGTACGCCGACGCTCACCTGGAGGCCGACGGCAGCAAGCGCTATCACTTGCACGGCACGTTGTTCTTTGCTTCCACCACGCCGTTTCTCAATCAGTTCGACCCGGCGGGTGATCCGCAGCAGGTCACCGTCGACTGTCGCCACCTGAGCTTTGTCGACTACTCGGCCATCGCCGCCCTGAAAACCTTGCGCGAGCGCTATGCCAAGGCCGGCAAGCAACTGCGGGTGCTGCACCTGTCGGAGCGTTGCAAGAAGCTGCTGAAACGAGCCCGGGTGCAACACGACTGAAGCCCGGGGGCGAGTGGCAGTGCTCGCCCGTTTTTCAATGCGCGGGGATGAAAATAGCCACTACCGATTTTCATCGCTCGCGCTTTTGCATAGCTGTTCGCGACAAGGCCTGCCTCTTTACGAAAATTAGTTTCACTTGGTTTGAAACAAAACTCCTTAAGTGATTAAAGAGTTTCACAACCATTCGAAAGTGACGCTGTTTTCAAGGAGAACACCATGGCTCCCGCAACGGGTTATTGGCTGCTGGGCTACGCCGCAGTCGCCATCATTGCGTTGATCGTGTTGATCGCCCGCTACCGACTCAATCCCTTTATCGTCATCACCCTGGTGTCCGTCGGCCTGGCGCTGATGGCCGGCATGCCGCCGTCCGGTGTGGTGGGTGCCTATGAAGCCGGGGTCGGCAAGACCCTGGGCCATATCGCCCTGGTGGTGGCCCTGGGCACCATGCTCGGCAAGCTGATGGCCGAATCCGGCGGCGCCGAACAAGTGGCGCGGACCCTGATCGACCGCTTCGGCGAGCGCAACGCCCACTGGGCGATGGTGTGCATTGCCTTCCTGGTGGGGCTGCCGCTGTTTTTCGAAGTGGGTTTTGTACTGCTCATCCCCATTGCCTTCACCGTGGCACGGCGGGTGGGGGTGTCGCTGCTGATGGTGGGGCTGCCCATGGTCGCCGGGCTGTCGGTGGTCCACGCTCTGGTGCCGCCGCACCCGGGGGCGATGCTGGCGGTGCAGGCCTATCAGGCGTCGGTGGGGCAGACCCTGCTGTACGCGATCCTGATCGGCGTGCCCACGGCGATCATCGCCGGTCCGGTGTATGCCCGGTTTATCGTGCCGCACATCCATCTGCCGGCCGAGAACCCCCTGGAGCGTCAGTTCATTGCCCGCGAACCCCGGGCGCGCCTGCCCAGCTTTGGCCTGACCATGTTCACCATCCTGCTGCCGGTGGTGCTGATGCTGATCGGCGGCTGGGCCAACCTGCTGGCGGAGCCCGGCACCGGGCTCAATCAGTTCCTGCTGTTTATCGGCAACTCGGTGATCGCCCTGTTGGTGGCCACCCTGGTGAGTTTCTGGACCCTGGGGCTGGCCCAGGGCATCAACCGTGAATCGATCCTCAAATTCACCAACGAGTGCCTGGCGCCCACCGCCAGCATCACCTTGCTGGTGGGAGCCGGTGGTGGCCTCAACCGGATTCTGATCGACTCCGGGGTCACCGAGCAGATCGTCGGCCTGGCCCATGAATTCCAGCTCTCGCCGCTGTGGATGGGCTGGCTGTTTGCGGTGTTGATGCGGGTCGCCACCGGTTCCGCCACCGTGGCCCTGACCACCGCTTCCGGGGTGGTGGCGCCGGTAGCCGTCGGCCTGGGGTATCCCCACCCGGAACTGCTGGTGATTGCCACCGGGGCCGGTTCGGTGATTCTGTCCCACGTCAACGACGGTGGCTTCTGGCTGGTGAAGGAATACTTCAATATGACCGTCATTCAAACCTTCAAGACCTGGACCGTGCTGGAGACGCTGATTTCGCTGATCGCCTTCGGCCTGACCCTGGGACTCGCGGAGCTGTTGTAGATGGACATTCTTTATCAGATCCGTTCGCGCCTGGATGACTTCAGCGCCGGGGAAGGGCGGATCGCCCGCTTGCTGCTCGACGACGTGGGCTTTGCCGCCTCCGCCAGCCTCGACGAACTGGCCCAGCGCGCCGAAGTCAGCGCCGCCACCCTGTCGCGCTTTGCCCGCAGTGTCGGTTGCCGCGACCTGCGCCAACTGCGCTTGCAGCTGGCCCAGGCCAGCGGTGTCGGCAGCCGCTTTCTCGACCCGGCCGGGGCGCCCGAGCAGTCCGGCTTCTACCGGCAGATCCTGGGCGATATCGAGTCTGCGCTGCATCAGCACCTGGCCGGTTTCGAGGAAACGCAGTTTGCCGATGCGGTGCGCTTGCTGGGGCGCGCACGGATGATCCACGCCTTCGGCATGGGCGGCTGCTCGACGCTGTGCAGCGATGAACTGCAGGTGCGCCTGGTGCGCCTGGGCTACCCCATCGCCGCCTGCCACGACCCGGTGATGATGCGGGTGACCGCCGCCGCCCTGGGGCCGCAACATGCGGTGATCGCCTGTTCCCTGACCGGCATCACCCCCGAATTGCTGGACGCGGTGGCCCTGGCCCGCAACTACGGTGCCGGCATCCTCGCCATTACCCTGCCGGAGTCACCCCTGGCCCAACTGGCGGACGTGGTGCTGCCGCTGCACAGCGCCGAAACCTCGTTCATCTACAAACCCACCGCGGCCCGCTACGGCATGCTGCTGGCCATTGATGTGCTGGCCACCGAGCTGGCCCTGGCCCTGCCCGATGACAGCCAGGAGCGCCTGCGGCGAATCAAGCTGGCCCTGGACCATTACCGGGGCGGCGACGACTGCCTGCCCCTGGGAGACTGATATGCGCTACGACACGCTGATCCGCAACGCCCTGATCATCGACGGCAGCGACCGCCCGGGCTATCCCGCCGACCTGGCGATCGGCGACGGTCGCATCCAGCGCATCGGTGACCTGTGCGCCGCCACCGCCGAGCACGAGATCGATGCCGGCGGCCGGGTCCTGGCCCCGGGTTTCATCGATGTGCACACCCACGACGACACCGTGGTGATCCGCCAGCCGCAGATGTTGCCCAAGCTCAGCCAGGGTGTGACCACAGTGATCGTCGGCAACTGCGGGATCAGCGCTGCGCCGGTGAGCCTCAAGGGCGATCCGCCGGACCCGATGAACTTACTGGGCGAGCGCTCGATGTTTGTCTATCCGCACTTTCGCGACTATCGCGCGGCGGTGGATGAGGCGCGCCCGGCGGTGAACGTCGCGGCCCTGGTGGGGCACACGGCGCTGCGCAGCAACCACCTTTCGGACCTGTATCGCACCGCCAGCGCTGGCGAAATCGCGGCCATGCGCGAGCAACTGCGCGAAAGCCTGGAGGACGGCGCCCTCGGCCTGTCCAGCGGGCTGGCCTATGCCAGCGCGTTTTGCGCCGAGACCGATGAAGTGCTGCAACTGGCCCAGGAACTGACGGCGTTCGGGGCGGTGTACACCACCCACCTGCGCAGCGAGTTCGAGCCGGTGCTGGAGGCCATGGACGAAGCCTTCCTGATCGGTCGCGCGGCCCGGGCGCCGGTGATCGTCTCCCACCTCAAATGCGCCGGCGCCGGCAACTGGGGCCGCAGTCCGCAACTGCTGGCGGCCCTGGAACAGGCGGCCCAGGATCATCCGGTGGGCTGCGATTGTTATCCCTACGCCGCCAGCTCCTCGACCCTGGATCTCAAGCAAGTCACCGATGCGTACCGCATCACCATCACCTGGTCCACGCCGCACCCCGAACAGGGCGGTCGTGATCTGAACGAGATTGCCGACGAGTGGGGCGTCAGCCTGCTGGTCGCCGCCGAGCGCCTGCAACCGGCGGGGGCGGTGTACTACGGCATGGATGAAAGCGACGTGCGGCGCATCCTCGCCCATCCGTTGTCGATGATCGGCTCCGATGGCCTGCCGGAAGATCCCTTCCCTCATCCACGGTTGTGGGGGGCCTTCCCTCGGGTATTGGGCCACTTCAGCCGCGACCTGGGCCTGTTCCCGCTGCACACCGCGGTGCACAAGATGACCGGGCTTTCGGCGGCGCGATTTGGCCTGCACCAGCGCGGCGAAATCCGCGAGGGGCATTGGGCCGACCTGGTGCTGTTCGATCCGGCGCGGGTGCGCGACGTGGCCGATTTCAAGCACCCGCAGCAAGCCGCGCAAGGGATCGACGGGGTCTGGGTCAATGGCGTGCGCAGCTACGCCGAGGGCCAGGCCAACGGTCAACGCTCGGGACGTTTCTTACCGCGAGAGGGGGATTTGCGCCGGGGCTTCACATCCGTAGTCTGATTCTTTGATCTTCATCACAGTGATGGCGCTGTGCCATTAAAGAATCCTTGCGCGGCGCCGAAGTGCTGGGAATCGCCACCTGTAGAGTCGGCCTAATTCAGTCAGGGAGTCATGCAATGAGCTTTGGCAAAACCACCCCCATCCTGCGGATCTTCGATGAAGCCAAGGCCCGGGAGTTTTACCTGGACTTCCTGGGCTTCAACCTCGATTGGCAGCACCGCTTCGAGGACAATTTCCCGCTGTACATGCAGGTGTCCCGGGGCGATTGCGTGCTGCACCTGTCCGAGCATCACGGCGATTGCACCCCGGGCGCGGCGCTGCGGATCGAGACCGATGAACTGGAAACCTTCCAGCAGCAATTGCTGGCCAAGCAGTACCGCTTTTCCCATCCGCAGATCCAGGCCATGCCCTGGGGCAGCCAGGACATGACCATCAGCGATCCGTTCGGCAATCGGCTGGTGTTCACCAACGCCATCAGCGTCTGAGCGGGCTCAGGCCTTGCCGGCGTTCAGCGCGGTCTGACGAAACTGCCCCGGGGTCAACCCGGTGCGGCTCTTGAAGCTGCGGTGAAATGAACGGGATTCGGTAAAGCCCAGGCAATCGGCGATCCCCTGGATCGACAGCTCGCTGTGGCGCAGATAGTGCTCGGCCAGCTCTTGGCGCAAGTCATCAAGAATCTGTTGGTAGGACGTGCCGGCCTGTTGCAGTTGGCGCTGCAGCGTGCGTTCGGACATCTGCAACTGCTCCGCCACCTGCTCCTTGCGCGGCAGGCCGTCCTTGAGCAACTGGCGCAACACGTTCTGCACCTGCAACGCCAGGGGCGCATCGGCCAACGAGGCCATCATCGCCTGGGCGTGATCCTCCAGGGTCTTGAGCAGCCGCGCATCGGCCTGGCGCAGGGGCAACTGCAGGTAGTGCAGCGGTGCCACCAGGGCCGAGCAGGCTTGCCCGAACAGCACCGGACAGCCGAACAGGGCCTCGTACTGCGCCACCTCGGCCTGCTCCGGCAGCGAGTGCTCGAACCACACCGCAGTGGGGGAGAGCTGCGAGTCGGCGATCCAGCGCGCATACAACAGCCAGGAGGCGAGCACGTTTTCCACCAGATGCCGGCGAATGTCCGGGCGCCGATGACGACAGCTCCAGATCAGCCGCACCTGATCGCCCGCCACCTCGGCCCGGCTGGTGCCCATGTCTCCCACCAGCTTCTCGAACGGCATGATGCGGCCCATGGCCTCGCCCAGGGTGGCGCAGTTCATGGTGATGTAGCCCAGCACATTCCAGGAACTGGGTTTGACGAAGCGCGCCGAATTGAGCCCGAACAGCGGATCGCCGGAATGCTGGCAGAAGTAGTCGAGCAACCGCTCATGCACCTCCACTGGCAGGCGCAGACTGGTGTCGTTCAACTGCGCGGCCTCAAGCCCCGCCGCCGCCAGCGCCGGCGCCGTGGCAATACCCAGCTGCTCGGCATAGAGCAGATATTTGAGCAAGGGTGGGACCGAGGTAAAACCGAGGCTGGGCATCGAGATATTCCTGGTGACAGATCCTTCGGACAGCAGGACGCGGACCGGGAAAGGTAAGGGCAAACCCCAAGCGCTGTAAATGGCCGGCGACCCCGCTTCTTGTAGCCGCTGCCGCAGGCTGCGACCGGCCCCGAAGGGGACGCCGCCCTTGAGGGCCTCGGAAGGCCCTGCGGGCCTTGTCGCAGCCTGCGGCAGCGGCTACAGGGATGCGATAAAGTTTGCCTCTGATGGCGGATTTTCGCTTTGATTTGTAGGGCATTTCCGCGAGAATCCACCCGTTACATTTCAACTGTTTGCATGGCTTGTGCCTATCGAATGTCCAGGGCTAGTCTTCGGCCGTCGCTGCATTTCAGCGATCGGGTTTGGTAGCCCGCATCACTTCAGGCACAAGCGCCGCTGACTTTCGACAGGCCTTAATCTGTCGACGTGTTATGGCGGCTGTGCGCAGGGCACCTCGTGTGCGCTGGGTTTCCTGGAGTCCCGGTCTACCAACCTGCGTATGGCCGCCACCTTGATCGTTTGGTAGCGATGCGTGGCGGTTCAACTTCTCCAGGAGTTTTGCCGTGAAGAAGATCGTTCCCGACCCACCCGTTCTGCAACCCAGCCGTGAGTTGATCACTGCGCTGGAAGAACCCAACAAGACCTTGCTACAGGCGCTGCAAAACACCGCGCTTTCGCCCCCTTTGCATGAGCACTTCACTGCCACTGGCAGCACCCGCTTTGGTTGTCGGGATGGCGAGGGCCGTCCGCTGTTTGCGGTATGTGAAGGGGTCAATGCCGAAGAGGCGCTGCTGCACGTTTCATTGCTGCTCAAGTGCGCGGAAGAGACGGCCGACGAAATCACCAGCGCCAGCGGCATCGAGCGCGGGCTGATCTGGTCGATGATTCATTCGGTGGAGATGGCGCGGGCGGTGGTGGATGCGCTGTTGGATGGCGCTAGTAAACCGGCGGGGTAGGGCAGGACGTCGCCGGCAGGGACCGGGCTAACCTAAACCGGTAGTGGTACATCAAGCGTGTTTGCAATCACGCTTGTAGCCGTGTCAATTAATGGCGGTTGCGTGCTGGCGGATTTTCGGATCCACCAGGTTTGCTTCTTCCTGGCATTGCAGGCCTGCACGCAGCCGCCACCCTTGTTCAAGCTCTTGAGGGCCTAGGAAGGCCCTTCGGTCCTTGTCGCAGCCTGCGGCAGCGGCTACAGGACCGAAGGGGCGCGGCGAATCAGACGCGGAAGTGGCTGACCATCATCTGCAACTGGCCGCCCAGGCGCGCCAGTTCAACACTTGAGGCGGCGGTTTCGTCGCTGGCGGCGGCGGTCTGTTCGGAGACGTCGCGCACGTTGATGATGCTGCGGCTGATCTCTTCGGCCACGGCGCTCTGCTGCTCGGCCGCAGCGGCGATCTGCTGGTTCATCGATTGGATGTTGGACACGGTGCGGGTGATGCTTTCCAGCGAGGCACCGGCCTTGCGGGTCAGCTCGACGCTGCTGTCGGTCAGGCTGCGGCTGTTGTTCATCACCGTGGCCACTTGCTGGGTGCCGTTCTGCAGGCCGGCCACCAGTTCTTCGATCTCTTCGGTGGACTTCTGGGTGCGCTGGGCCAGGGCCCGCACTTCATCGGCGACCACGGCGAAACCACGACCGGCTTCACCGGCACGGGCGGCTTCGATGGCGGCGTTCAGCGCCAGCAGGTTGGTCTGCTCGGCCACGGCCTTGATCACGTCCATGACGCTGCCGATCTTGTCGCTTTCCTGTTGCAGCACGGTCATGGCATCGGTGGAGCGCACCACTTCGCTGGCCAGGCGCTCGATCTGCTCGATGGCCTGGGCCACCACTTTGTCGCCTTCGCGGGCTTCGCCGTCGGCGGCGGCTGCGGCCTGGGAAGCTTCTTCGGCATTGCGCGCGACTTCCTGCACGGTGGCGGTCATCTCGTGCATGGCGGTGGCCACCTGGTCGGTCTCGACTTTCTGGCTGTTGACCCCGGCGCTGGTTTCTTCGGTCACCGCGGACAGTTCTTCGGCGGCGCTGGCGATCTGGGTCACGCCGTCGCGGATGCCACCGATCAGTTCGCGCAGGGTCACGCCCATGCGCACGATGCCTTGTTGCAGCACGCCCAGTTCATCGCGACGGGTCACCCGCAGGTTTTCGGTGAGATCGCCCGAAGCGATGCGCTCGACCACGGCCAGGGTTTCCCGCAGCGGACGGGTGATCTGCCGGGTGATGATCACGGCAGCCAGTACGCCCACCAGCAGGGCCAGCAGGGTGCTGATCAATTGCAGGCTGCGGGCCTGGGCGCTTTCGATATCGCGGCGCTCCAGCTGGATCTGGTACAGGGCGTCGCTGCGGCTGACGATGTCGGCGCCCTGCTCGGTCATTTCCTTGCGCGCCTGCACGGCGTCGGTGAAGGCGACCTTGAAGGCCTGCAGCGAGCTGCGGTAGCCGCTCAGTGCGGTTTCCAGCTGTTGCAGGGCATCACGCTGGGTGCTGCTGAAATGGCTCTTGAGCTGATCCATTTCGGCAATGGCCGCGTTGAGCTGGGTGACGGCTTTCTGTTCGGTGTCCGGGTTGTTGGTGGTGACATAGCCGCGCACTTCATAGCGCGCCAGTTGGAAGGCTTCCTTGGCCTGGGTGATGGCCTGGAACTGCGTAAAGCGCTCGTCGCTCAGGGGCAGTTGCTTGACCCAGGTGTTGATGCCATTGATCAGGTCATTGGCGCGTTCGGCGTTCTGGTTCATCGCCAGGCGCGCAGCGTCGCCGGTGCGGTAGGCATTGCGCATCTTGTTCAGCGAGTCCTGATAAGCGCTGATGGTCGCGCCCAGGCCTTGCAGGAGCTTGATGTTTTCCGGGCTCTGGAACGTGGCCAGGAGTTTTTTCTGCTGGGCGCTGAAATCATCCAGGGTCTTCTGCACGCCCTGGGCGGCGGTTTCGTCGCCGTTGGCCAGCATGTACTGCAGACGGGTGACCCGCAGTTTGGTCAGGCCGCTGTTGAGCTGGGTGATGTCGCTCATCCAGTTACTGCGGTCGATCAGGTTGCCCAGACTGGTCCAGCCGGTCAGTGCCAGGATGCCGGTGAGGGCCAGGACCAGGCCGAAACCCATGCCCAGCTTAAGGTTGACGCTGATGTTGGCAAACCAACTACTCATTGAATTCCTCCAGGAACATAGCTCTTCTTGATCTTGAGTTGGCTGGAAGATTGTTGTTGTTGGTGACCAGCAAGGTGTTTTGTAGGGGGTGTATCGGCGGGATGTGCCATAGCTGAAACGATTTCGTCCGCATTGTCCCAAGACAATGTTTTCGGCGATGGATGGTTATTTTGCGGGATGAACCGCCCGTGCGTTGAGCTTTTTTTCACATTGATTTCACCGCTCCCCCACGGTGTGCGCCCTAGAGTCGGTCCGGTTGCTGCCAGCGTGCCCGGCAGCGCTCAATTGTCATCCGGGTTCTGTAGCCTCGCTACGCGCTGCTCAAAAAACCGGATCACCCTCAAAGGGCGGCAGGACTGTGGCTACAAGACTCGTGCTGGCGGTGGCCAAGCGTCCGCCCTTTAGGCGTTCCCTGGTCCGTTACAAGAACGCACTGGCGCTGCTGGGCGTGTTGCTGCTGCTCCCCTTGAGTTTGTACCTGCTCAAGCCGGCGGCGGTGCCGGACCTGGCCCACGGCAACGTGGCCGGGATCAGGGCCTTGACCCGCAGTTGGGCCAAGGGCGACATGATTGTCCTGGTGCGCCACGTGGAGCGCTGCGATCGCTCCAGTGCCACCTGTCTCGGGCCCGCCGATGGCATTACCGATCGAGCGCGGGAGGTGGCGGTGAGCATTGGCGCGCAGTTCGAGCAGTTGGGCCTGGAACGCACCGACCTCTATAACAGCCCCCTGACCCGTACCGCGCAGACGGCCGGCTATATGTTCAGCAAGGTCAGCAGTGGCGATGACTGGCTGTACAACTGCAAGAACGGCCTGCTGCGCGACGTGCTGGCGCATAAGGTCGCTGGCCGCAATCTGGTGCTGGTGACCCACAGTGAATGCATGGACCAACTGGAGCAGGAACTGAAACTGTCGACCCCGACCCTGGGTTACGGCGCCTCGCTGTTTGTGTCTACCGATACCCTCAACGGGGCGCCGAAGATGCTCGGGATGATCGAGGCCAGTGACTGGCGTTCGGTAAACCTCAAGCCCTGACGGCCCCCGGGGCCGGCCGTCGCGGCCGGTGATCAGGCTCAGGGGGCCAGCAGGTCCGGATCGGCGGGAGGGGTTGCCGCAGTAGCCAGCGCGCCGGGCGCAGGACCTTCATTGATCCGTTGTGGACTGATCAGATTGGTGAACTCCTCGATCAGGCGCTGGATCGCCTCCGGCGGCTCGCAGTCGCGAAACTCCATGCAGATCTGCACTTCGTCCGGGTCGCGCTCCTGGCCTTCGCGTTTGCCGCTGCCGAAGGTGACGAAAAACTTCTCGCTCTGCAGCTCGCCATTCTCCAGGTCGTGGCTGGCCTTCTGCAGTTCGGTGCCCTGCATGCGCACCGACAGGTCGACGGTCATCTTGTGCAGGGCCAGGCCCTTGGGCGAGACCAGGGCAATCAACGGGACGTTGATGATGTGCTGTTCGTTGAGGGCCACCTCGACCATCTTGGCCTTCATCGGCGTACCCAGGTCGTTGACGTTGTAGTCGAAGAACTGGTCGAACAACTTGATGTATTGCTGGGCGATCAGGTTGTGGGTCGCGGCGGCGGCCTGGTGCATGCCACGGGTGATGTGGCTCAGGTCACTGGCGGACATGGGCTCCTTGCGACGGGAAAAAAACGCCATGGATCATGCTCCTTGTTCGATGGCTGAAGTGCCCCGCCGTGGCGGCGGGGCGGGTGGGTCAAGCGTGGTTGTCAGGGCTTGTTGCCGCTGTTTTCCGCCGGAGCATCGGGCATTTTCAGCGCGTTGGCGGTGGGCAGCTTGTCGGTGTCGGTGGCGGTGGCGCTCGGCAGCATCACCGGTTTGGTGGCGGCGTCGGTGAGGAAGTCGATCACCCGCATCAGGGCTTCCGGTGGGTCCTGGCGGACGATCTTGGTGCTGATGGCGTAGCGTGCCCGGGTGTCGGTCTTGCGGGTCTGCGTGGATTTGTGGCTCGCCGCACCCTTGACCGAAACACTGAACGGGCCCCAGCCCATCTTCGCCTCGAAACTGCCGGAGGCTTCAGTGGAACTGGTGTCCTCGGCCATCTGGCTGATGGTCAGCTCGAACTCGATGGAGCCTTCCTCGATGGTGATGTTGGGGTGACTGATGGCCGCCAGCAGCGGGATGCGCATCGACTTCTTCACCGTACCCTTGTAGACGCCCTGGTCATCCACCAGGGTTTCGTCGTAGTCGAACTGCACCGATACCGCCTGGCCGTTCTGGATACACACACCCATGAGGAAGTCCGCATAGGCTTTGCTCGCGGCGACCTGCGCCTGGATCATTGCCATCAACGGACCGGTGATCATCTTGTCCAGGGGCAGGGCGGCAATCACGCCGCCGATCAAGCCCTTGTCGATATCTGGCATGGTCAATCTCCTTATCGTTTATGCGCGAGTTGCGCCCTTGCACCTTAAGCAAGCCCGCGCCGCCGATTCAGCGGGAATCGATTACCGGTGAGTGTTGGCTTCCAGGCGGCGGATGTTGCCGATCTGCCGCAGGCTCAGGCCGTACTTGTCTGCCAGGACGCTGCGGGAGATGCCTCCCAGGCTTTCCAGCTGGATGTGCTGGTTGCGGATCTGCCGACAGAAGTGGTCGGCCTTGGGGATCTCCAGGGCCAGTCCGGCGAAGCGTTCGATCAGGGCGTTGAGAGCATCGGGAGGCAGGATCAGCGCCAGCGAAGTGCGCTCGGCGTGCTTGGGGATGTACTTAGGACGGCCGCCGTATTCACGTGTCAGGCGGTAGGCGTTTTCCAGGCCGATGCAGTCGATGAGGGCCTGGAGTGAATGGGGTAGCTGGCGAATATCGATAAGACTGAGGTCTTTCACGTCCATTTGGTACCTCCTTGGAATTATGAATACAGCTGGTTCGATCCTAAGGAGGTGTGTCGTCCTCTGTTCAGTGGGAAATTTCCCCCCTATTAAAGGGAACTATTACATTCTGATGTTGTATCGGTCGCTGGTGATGCACTGGATTTTCTTCAACTGGAGGAGGAAATATCCATGTCACGCTATGCGATTGATTTCAGTTTTATCGCCGCTCTGGAAGGCGGTGCCATGACCCGCGGTTATGTGCCTGATGCGGCCAACAGCAAGAGCGGGGTCACGGTGGGCACGGGCTTCGATCTGGGGCAGCGAGGGGTGAAGGATTTGCAGGCGCTCAATCTGCCGGCAGATCTGGTGCGGCGCTTGACGCCCTACCTGGGCCTGACAGGGCTCAAGGCCAAGGCGTTTCTCGATGGCCAGCCCTTGAGCATCGGCAGTGACGAGGCCGAGCTGATCGATGAGGCGTTCAAGGCGCCCTTTGTCGATCGCCTGGCGGCGAACTACGCCAAGGCCAGCGGGGTGGATTTCGCCCAACTGCCGGCACCGATGCAGACCGTGATCGCCTCGGTGGCTTTTCAGTACGGCGACCTGGCCAGCCGCACGCCGAAGTTCTGGGCCCAGGTGGTGGCCCGCGACTGGTCCAGTGCCCTGGCCAACCTGCGTAACTTTGGCGACAGCTACGGCACTCGTCGGCGCAAGGAGGCCGATCTGCTGAGCTCGCAGATCGCTTCATGAGCCCTTGCCGCCCAGGCTAACGGCCTGGGCGGCTTGTCGGTTTCAGGGGCAGGGGATGATTTGCAGCAGGCTCGCACTGCCCATGTGGCTGGTGTCATCGGGCCGGGTGCCGGTGGGCAGCGAACGCCAATCCACCAACAGGCACAGCGCCTTGAGGGACTTGCCCTGGGCCTGGCCGATGGGCGTGGCAAACTCATGGCGGTACAGCGCCTGGGTGGTGTTTTGCGCGGTTACGCTGCTGGCATTGCTCAAGGTGGTGCGAGCCATGTCCGGCAGTTTGTCCTGGGTGATGGTGAAGCGCGGTTGTTCGCCCGCGGTATTGAAAGCGCCCTGGTCCCGGGCGCGTTTCCACAGCTGCTGCCATTGGCTGCTGCCGGCGGTGCTCCCCAGGGTGGCGGCGTAGGCCTTCAGGGTTTCGGCCGGGGTGCTGGTGGTTTCCAGGGCGTGGGCGGCGCTGGCCAACAGGCTCAGGCCGATGATCAGTGAACGCAGAATCAACATGGGGCAACTCCTTTTGCAGGCCGCTAGGGCCTGACACGAACACAGGGAGGACCCCGGCGACAGGGCATCGCCGGGGGACAAGGCTCAGCGGGCGTCGAGGTAGTCCCAGCGCAGGCCTTCCTTGTTGTTTTTCGCCGTCAGCTCCTTGGCCACGGTGTTCTCGATGGCGTTGACGTTGATGTTTTCCACTTCAAGGATGTTTTTGTCCGCCAGTTGCTTGCGGAACTCGGCCTTGTTGGTGAGGAACTGGCAGGCGTGCCCCAACTCATGCATCAGCACCAGGGCCGGGGACAGACGCTCGACCCGGTCACTGGCGAACAGCGCGAGGAATTTCTGGAAGTTGCTCAGGTCCGGCTGTTTGTATTGTTTCTCGATGGCGTACACCTGGGACTTGAGGTTCCACACCACGCGTCCGGCGGACGTGGTGGAGTTGGCGGCCGGAGGAATCCAGCGGTCGGTCTTGTCCGCCGCCGAGGAGTTGGTGACTTCCACGGTCAGTTCCTCTTTGACGGCGATCAGCTCGTCGAGGAGGAAGTTGGCCAGATCGGATTGGCGCAGGTAGCGGCAGGCATCGTCGAAGCGCTTCTGGGCGACGGCCTGGTCCAGGGTGGAGGTGGTAACAGTGATGCTCATGACTGACTCCTTGGGGGGATTGCCCGTCGTTGGGCAGGAGTCATGGTTTCAAGGGCGGCGTGCGGGTATCAGCGGGAAAGGGTTCAAGGGGTGTGGGCGGCGGGGATGGGCAAACGGCACCTGATTCAGGTGCCGTTTTTTTGCGCTTCAGCCGGCGGGCGCCAGGCTGACGAAGTAGTAGGCCTGGCGGCCGACCATGAGGGTCTGCTGGATCTGTAGCGGCGGCTTGGGCGCTTCGGCGCCGCCCAGTACCGCCATGTGCTGCGGCGATTCGGCGAGAAAGGCCAGCAACTGCGCCTCGGTCTGCAGGTCCTTGAGCAGGCTCTGGGTGTAGAACACGCTGGCGCCGGCGATGCGCTCGTTGGCCTGGTACAGCGCCAGCTGGTGCCCGCTCCCCTGCAACGCCATGATCCGGTCGGTCACCGGGACGAACGACAGCTTGCGGTCGGCCTTGGGCGCAGCCCATTGAGCGTTGGCCAGATAGCCGCCGATCACCAGGGCCATGAGCGTTATCAGCAAGCCCTTGCGCTGGCGCCCCACGGCACTCCAGAAACCCGTGCCCAGGGCCCGCTGGGCCAGGCGCTGGTAGAGCACCGCGCCATATTCCGCCGCCAGCACCGCCGCCGCCGGGGTCAGGGACATCAGGTACACCGTGCGTTTGCTGGAGGCCAGGCACAGCAGGGTGAACTGCGCCAGCAACCAGAGGCTGAAGAACAGCAGGTAGCGGTTCTGCACCAGGGTTTTACGAAAGTGCCACAACCCCAGGTAGACCAGGATGTTCCACGGCAGGAAGGCCTGGGGCAGTTTGGCCAGGTAGTAATAGAAGGGTTCGTAGTGCCCGGCTTCGACAAAGGAGCCGCCGAAGCGCCCGACGCTGTTGGTCCACAGCACTTCGCCCAGGGCTTGCAGGCCGCCGCGCTGGTAGAGCAGGGACAGCCAGATCATCAGCGGTACCAGGCCCAGCAGGGTCAGCAACCCGGGGCGCAACCAGTGGCTGAGGGTGAAGCGTTTTTCGATCAGGCTGTCGGCCAGCAGGTAGGTGAAGATCACCACCCCCGGCATGGCCAGGCCCAGCACGCCCTTGCTCAGGGTGGCGATGGCGATGCCGACGGCAAACGCCAGCCAGGCCAGCAGCGCCGGTTGCCGTTCGGCCTGACGGCGCTGGGCCTGAAAGAACGCCAGCAGGGCCAGGGTCACCCCCAGGCTGAGCAGGGCATCTTCACCCACGCCGCGCACGTTGCTCCAGTAACTGGCCATGGTCGCCAGCATCAGCCCGGCCACCGCGGCCAGGGTGGCCGGCCGGCCGAAGAGGCGCAGCATGGCGTACAGCAGCATCACGCTGATCAGCCCGGCGAAGGCCGAGGCCAGGCGCACCGCCAGCGGCGTGCCGCCCAAGGCGCGGATGGCGCCGGCGTCGAGCCACAGGCTCAGGGGCGGTTTCTCCAGAAACGGCGTGCCGAACAGGCGCGGCGTGACCCAGTCATCATCCAGGTGCATTTCCATGGCGATCCCGGCGACCCGGGCTTCGGTGGAACCTTGCAACTGGTGGTTGCCCAGGGCGAAGAAGAACAGCAGGCAGGCCAGCAGGAACAACAGCGGAGCGGGTCGTGACATGAGTTTTGCGCCGGCAGATCGAGGGACGCAGCCGGAAGGCCGCGGGCAAGCGCAAAAGTATACGGAGGCAACTCTTAACAAATTGTGAACAAGTAGGGGGAAAAGGTGCGGTTCGGTCTTGAGGGCTCAGGCGGACCGGTTCGCGCGGTGTTGGGGAGTTGATCTGCGCAGATGACGGCCGCTGCGCCACCAGAAAACCAGCCCCAGAAAAGCCCCCGAGCAGCCGAACAATGGCGCCAGCGGCAGGTAGCGCGGCAAACCGTCGGGTAGCGGTTCATCCTCGTAGCGGTCGGTATAGAAGCTGGAGGGCACCAGGCTGGCTACCACGGGAATGGTCGGCATCGCCGCCAGTGCACCGCAGAACAGGTAGATCAGCACATTGCGCCAGGCAAACCGTTGGGCCAGCCAGAAGAACAGGGCGCAGGGCAGGGCCGTGATAATGCCGATCAGCACGCCACTGACCACCAGGGTCAGCAGGCCCACGAACAGCGTCTGGGTAATGATGTCTGCGTTCAACGAGCCGGCGCTGGCCAGCATCGCCAGCATGATCAGCAAGGCCAGGATCACGGCCATGGCCGTGACGCCGATGAAGTAGGCGGCGAACCAGTCTTCTGGCTGCACGCTGCGTTGGGGTGGAGTTGTTACGGACATGGAAAAGATCGCTATATGGGTGGCTGCTTTGGCCCTGCTCAAGGGGCGGGTTGCTTGGCGTCGGGCCGGTGGTGAATAAAGGCTCGGCTCAGCGCAAGTGACGCCCGCTGCGCCACCAGAACACTACCCCCAGAAACACCCCGCAGCCGCCGAACATCGATGCCAGCTGTAAATAGTGCAGCGCAGCGCTGACGCCGTGCGGGAGGTTGAAGAGTTCGGGGAGCAGCTGGGTCATCACGGGAATGGCGAACTGCGCCGCCAGGGCTCCACTCACCAGGTAGATCCACAGGCGGCGCCAGGTAAAGCGCTGGGCCAGCCAGAAGAACAGGATGCACGGCAAGGCGGCGATCAGGGTAATCAGCACCAGGCTCACCATCAGCACCGCCACGCTGAACGACAGGGAGTTGAGCAGCGATTGCCACGGCGTCTGGCTGGTGCTCAGCAGGATCAGATTGACCACCAGCATCAGGGCCAAGGCCAGTCCCGCAACGCCGATGAAGTACGTGGCGATCCAGTGATAGGGGCTCAGGGTGCGAACGGAATTGGACGTTTGGGGCATGGTGGGCACGGGCTTCAGGCTGAGGATGACCGGACCCAGGCTATCGGCAAGCAGGCGGTTTGATTGTGGAGTTTGCGTGGTTTTTTCGCGGTCAATGTTCTCTGGTGGATGACGTCGGGGCAGAAAATCCCTTATACAGGCAGCGGCCCGTCGACTGTTCACGGGCCCGGCTTGCGTCACCCACCCAGAAGGAGATGGACATGTTCAAGTTCCTGACTATTACCGAGTTGCCCCGTACCCCTGCGCATCGAGATACAGGCTCCGTTAGCGGAGCGATCAATGCCTGGGAGCTGAAAAATCGGGCTCTCAATACCAAGGGGTTTGTTACATGTCCAAAGAATTACTCGGAGTTTCTGCTGTAGGGCTGATGGTGCTGGGCGAGTTTTGCGCCATCTACAGTGAAGTGGTGGTGGCGCGGCTGGCCCATTCCGGCAACACCTCCGGTGCCGAACTGGCGTTGCCGGTGCTGATCATGTGCCTGGGCGGTATCTGCCTGCTGGCGGCCTACTGGCTGGGTTACGTGGCGGTTGGCGACATCTGGATCATCACCGTGGTCTCGGTGACGTCGCTGCTGCTTCTGGAGCCGCTGGTGATCTGGGCGCTGTTCCAGCAGGCGCCCGGGCGCGGTGCCTTGATCGGCTTCTGCCTCGGTGCGCTGGGGATGTTGTCCGCCGTGTTCCTGTAGCACGGCCTCGCTCAGGCTCGGGTCCTTCAGGCCCGGGCCCGGGCAAAGTAACGACTGGGCGCCTCGCCCAGGACCTTGCGAAACACACTGCTGAAGGCACTCGGGCTGCTGTAGCCCAGGTCGCTGGCAACCCGGGTCACGGCCTCGCCCTGGCCCAGGCGCACCACGGCCGCCAACAGGCAGGCCTGCTGGCGCCATTCGACGAAACTGATGCCGGTGTGCTGGCGAAACAGCCGGGTGAAGGTACGACGGCTCATGCCGGCGCGCTCGGCTATGGCATCGATCCCCAACTCTAGCGATGGCTGTTCCAGCAGCTCGCGACAGACCCTGGCCAGCCGCGGCTCGTCCGGCAGCGGGGCGTTGAGGGTCAAGGCCGGCATGCTGGCGACTTCATGCAGCAGCAGGTTCATCAACTGCCCCGGCACACCGTCCCTGGCGTAGAGCGTGGGGAGGTGCATGGCCCGCAGCAGTAGCTGGCGCAGCAACTCGGATACTTCCCGCACCTCGCATTGCTCCGGTAAGCCCAGGCGCTTTGCTGCCCGGGGGCGCACATAGGTGTTGAGCATGGTCACCGGCCCGCTCATGTGCATGGCATGGGTCACCCCGGCCGGCACCCAAATGGCCCGCTGTGGCGGCACCACCCAGTTGCCCTGTTCGGTGTAGACGCTGATGACCCCGGTAGCGGCGTAGGCGAATTGCCCGCGTCGATGCTGGTGTTCGGCGAAGTACTGGCCGTCCGCATAGTCGATGGCCGTGACCAGCGCGTCTCGGGAGATGTTTTCGTAGGGATCGATATCGATAGGTCGCATGGCCCGAATCTACTGATAGTTGACCTGATACTGCAAGCGGGCCATGGCCTGCTCCGGCGATAGTTCGGCCCCGGCCGGGGATTTGCTCGCGGCCGCCTTTCCTGGACCGCGCGACATGCAGAAAAAACACCTGTTCCTGGCTTTGCTGGTGACGGCCTTGTGGGGCCTGAACTTCCCCATCACCAAGCTTGGGCTGGCGAGTATCGATCCATTGCTGCTCACCGCCCTGCGCTTCACCCTGGCGGCGTTGCCCTGGGTATGGCTGATACCTCGCCCGCCGGTGGCATTCGCCTGGTTGGCGGCCTACGGGCTGATTTTCGGCGTGGCCATGTGGGCCCTGATCAACCTGGGGATCGAGCAGGGCGTGGCTCCGGGCACGGCTTCGCTGTTGATCCAGTTCAGCGCCTTTTTTTCCCTGGGCTGGGGCGTGTTGCTGTTCGGCGAACGCCTGCGCTGGCAGCAGGTTCTGGCCACGGCCATTGCTTTGTGGGGGCTGCTGCGGATCATCGGCGACAGCCCCGGGCACGCCACCAGCCTGGGTTACGCCTTGCTGCTGGTGAGCGCCTTCAGCTGGAGTGTGGGCAACGTCATCATCAAGCGCTGTGGGGTTCGCGAGGTGTTCGCCTTCGTGGTCTGGGCCAGCCTGTTTGCGCCGTTGCCGCTGCTGGCGTTGACCTGGATAAGCCATGGGAGTGCGCCGTTTCTGCAACTGGCCGGGCAGGTGTCCGCCAGCGCGGCCTTGTCCCTGATGTTCCAGGTCTATGCGGCAACGCACTTCTGTTACTGGGGCTGGAACCTGTTGCTGCGGGAGTATCCGGTCTCTCGGGTGGCGCCCTTGTCGTTGCTGATCCCGGTGTTCGGCATGGCCGGGTCGGTGTTGATCCTGGGGCAGCGGGTCGGGGTCGATGAGGCTGTATCCATGGGCCTGATCCTGCTGGCGCTGGCAGTGGGGCAGTTCGACTGGCGCCGGTTTTCGGCCCTGGGGCGCCGGTCCCTGTAGCCGCTGCCGCAGGCTGCGAACGCTCTGGGCGGCACTCCGTCGCAGGAGGCGCGCCATCACAGGTTTATGTGGAAACCGTCAGGCAAGGCCCTGCGGGCCTTTTCGCAGCCTCGCGGGCTCGGCAGCGGCTACAGTCGGTGACAGTCGGTGGCGCAGGCGGGTTTCTTATCCTCGTTCAGTCACCGTTCAGGGGTATCGCGCGCACCATGTCCAGTCTTACGCCGAGCTTATGGCACGGCACTTTCTGGTGGGGCGAAGATGGTTCGAGAAACGCGTTTCGGGATTGAGTCCTGGGGTATCTACCTGGTGGCCCTGCTGCTGTTCACCTTTGGCATCTGGGACGAGCAGCCCCAGGGTTTCGACGGCCGTTGGGCGCTGTTTCTGCAGGAGATGTTCCGTCACGGGCCGAGCCTATTCCCCACCACTTACGGCCAGCCCTATCCGGACTATCCGGCTACCGCGACCTTCTTCAGCTACCTGTTTGCCCAGGCCTTCGGCGCCCCCAATCACTTGGCCAATATCCTGCCCACTGCGCTGGCCTCGGCCGGGGTGCTGGCGTTGCTGTATCGCCTGCTGGCGCCTTCGGGGCGCACCTGGGCGCTGCTCGCGGTACTGCTGACGGCGCTGACCAGCCAGCTGTTGGACAAGTCCCGCTCGGTGTGCCTGGACCAGATGGTTTCACTGCTGTGCCTGGGGGCTTTCTACCTGTTGCACAGCGGCGAACAGCGTGGCTCGCGGCTGCGGCCACTGATGGTGCTGCCGCTGTTTGTCCTGGCCTTCGCCATTCGCGGGCCCTTGGGGCTGGTGGAAGTCTGCGGGGTGGTCTGCACCTATTGGCTGTTGGGTGAGAGCCGTACCCAGGAGGCGCGCCGTATCTTGTTCAAGCGCGTGCTCGGCTACGGCTTCAGCGGCCTGCTGTTGCTGGCAGCCTGTTGGTGGCTGCTGCTGAAGCTGGCTTATCTCAGCGGTGGCGAGGCCTTTGTGCAGCAGGTCTACCACATGCAGGTGGGCGGGCGTCTGGATGAGAGTGGCGAGCCGTTCTACTTCTACTTTCAGTTGGCGTTGTACCGCTACTTCCCTGTGGTGCCCCTGGCCCTGGTGACGCTGTGGATGCTGCGCCACCAAGTGTTCCGGCGCCATGCCGACCCGCAGCTGCGCCTGGTACTGCGTTTTGGCGCCTGCGGCCTGATGATCCTGCTGGGCTTGTCGGTGCCGCATTTCAAACGCGCTTATTACATCTTGCCCATGGTGCCGATGTTCGCTGCGGTGGCCGCCTACGGCCTGCTCATGGCCCGGGGCAGAATGGGCAAGATGCGCAGCGCCTACCTTTGGTTGGTGGGTGCGCTACCGGGGTTGTGCATCCTGGTGCTGTTCGTCCTTAAACACAGCTGGCACAAACACGGTTACTGGCCGCCGGTGTCCATGCCGTTGCTGATCGCGATCTTTGTCCTGTTGCAGCTGCTGGCGCTGTACTGCTGGCGCAAGACCCTGGGCAGTTTCGGGCGGCGCCTGGTACTGCTCAGTGCCCTGGCCCTGGCGGCGCAATGGACGCTGCTGGTGGCGGTGGTGGACCCGGCCAAGGACCTGCAATTCGACACCCAGGTTTTTGTTTCCCAGGTGGAGCAACGGCGCGCAGCCGAACACGGCCCCCTGGTGTTCTTCAATCTGGGCCAGGACACCTGGGCCGTGCGCTACATGATGAACCTGGACCACGACGAACAGCCGCTGTTTGTCAGCGGCGACGCCCCCGGACAACTGGACACATTGCCCCACGGCTCCTGGGTGATCGTGGCGCGCAAGGATCGAGAGAAGCTCCAGGGCACCTCGCTGGAAAACCAGCAGCCGGTGTACGAGGGGCGCTTGAATGACAATCCCTGTTTGGTGTTTCAGTTGCAGTAAGTCCTTGGCAGCGAGTGGTGCGGGTCGTATTTTTGGCCCCTGCGATCCGCGTTGAAACCAGGGAGTGGTCATGGAATGCCAGGTTCGTCCGGCCCTAGAGGCCGATGCCGCGAGGGTCAGCCAAGTGATCCTGGCGGCCTTGCTCACCAGCAATGCCCAGGACTATCCCGCCAGAGTGATCGAGCGGGTCCAGGCCAGCTTCACCACCGATTCCGTGCGCCAACTGATGCAGCGCCGGCAGATGTTCGTCGCCCTGGTGGACGGGGAATTGCTGGGCACCGCCAGCCTCGACGGGCGCGCGGTGCGTTCGGTGTTTGTCGATCCGGCGTACCACGGCCATGGCCTGGGCCGGCAACTGATGGCCGCGGTCGAGCAGGCGGCGCTGGACTCGGGTTTGACCTCGCTGGTGGTGCCCTCATCGATCACCGCCGAAGGCTTTTATGCACGCCTGGGTTTTGTCCGGGTGCGCGAGCATTACGAGGGCGAGGAGCTGACGCTGATCATGGAGCGGGCCCTGAGCCCTTGAGGAAGAACACGCGGGGCGGGCTTCTTCGGTGCTGATGCCGCTGCGAATTGAGCCCGCAGACTGGCGACCGCCGAGTGCGCTGGCGCCAGGTGATGAGCGCCACTGAGGTCTTGCAAATAGACATAACTTGCAACTCTTGCATTGTTGCGAAACCCCATGCGGCTATTTAGTTTTTTCCTCACAACGCCGGGCCCCTCTGACAGCTAATCGCTGCCATGTCGGAGTTGCAGTTTGTACAACTTCGACACTGGGAGGCGCACTCATGACAGCCCTTGAATCCTTCTTTTTTGCTGAGTTTCTCGGCACCGCTACGTGGCTTTGGTTCGCGTTTATCAGCATCGTTGTCGGCCTGCTGGTCTTCGACCTTGGGGTGTTACACCGTGAGCATCGAGAAATCGGCGTTCGTGAAAGTCTGCTGCTGTCTGCGGGCTACATCGCGGCTGGCTTGCTGTTCGGCCTTTGGGTCTGGCAGGTCAAGGGCGGTGACGCGGGGATGGATTTCTACACCGGCTTTCTGATCGAGAAATCGTTGTCGATGGACAACGTGTTCCTGATGGCGATGATCTTCAGCTTTCTGTCCATTCCGCGGCAGTATCAGCATGAGGTGCTGTTCTGGGGAATTCTCGGCGTGATAGTGCTACGCGCCATCATGATTGGCCTCGGTGCGGCGCTGATCGCCGAGTTCAGTTGGATTCTCTATGGGTTCGGCGTCTTCCTGCTGCTGACTGGGGTAAAGATGCTGTTCAGCAAGCTCGATGATCACCCCGACCTCAGCGAAAACCTGCTGGTGAAGTTCCTGCGCAAGCACATGCGGGTGACCGATCGCCTGCATGAAGGGCGCTTCTTCGTCCGCCAGGCCGATGCCAGTGGCCAGTCTGTGGTCTGGGCCACGCCGTTGTTCCTGGCCCTGGTGCTGATCGAGTGCGCCGACCTGGTGTTCGCGGTGGACAGCGTCCCGGCGATCTTTGCCATCACCCAGGACCCGTTCATCGTCTACACCTCGAACATCTTCGCCATCCTCGGTCTGCGGGCGTTGTATTTCGCCCTGGCAGCGATGATTCACCGCTTCGCCTATCTCAAGTACGCCCTGGCGCTGGTGCTGGTGTTTATCGGCGGCAAGATCTTCATGGTCGGCATCATCGGCAAGATTCCAGCGGTCATTTCCTTGAGTGTGACCCTGGCCTTGCTGCTGGGCGGAGTGCTGGTGTCGCTGTGGAAAACCCGCGGGCAGGTGTCTGCTGGTCCGCAGGTTTAGATCCCGATGGACAGTAGCCTTGTTGGGGCATCAGACACCTGGACCGGGCGCGTATTCTCGACTGAATGCGTGTCCGGTTTCATCCGACCGCTACAAAACAGCGCGGTAGGTCGTGCTGCCGCGCTGTGCTTTTACGAGGCCTGCTACCTCTAGGGCCTGTGGCGACTGCCATCGAGCAAGGCATCTACCACCGCTCGCGCCATCTCCACCGAGTGCACCAGGGACCAGATCAGACCGCGCTCGATGCCACTGCCGCGCTCGGTGATTTCATCGGAGACTTCTTCGGCGCTTTTGAGCAGCAGGGAGACGTGGAGCAGGGCTTCTTCGGCGTTGATGCCTTCTCGGATGGCAAACAATGAATTGCTGCTAACGGGGATACCTGTGGTGTGTTTGATGGATTTGGCCAGAGGTGTACCGGTAGGCCGAAGAGCCAGTTTTTGAAGTAACTCTTTATTGGCTTGGTCTAGTTCAGGGCTTCTGCTGTTGCGGGCGGGTGTTTTGGACTGATCGGGAACGAGCTTTTTCATGGCGTAACTCCAAGCGCCTAGTCAACATCGAGCTGCTAAACCCGGCCATCGAATGTTCGGTGACAGGTCGAGGCTAGTCAGCAGGGATTCTCGAAACAAGGGGGCTAGGTACAACTAGGACGTTTCGCACATTAGAAAGAGACTTAACGCTGCGTCAGTAGACCATTACAAGGCGTGTATGAGCTCATACAGGCTCATAGCGGCTCATAGCGGCTCATAGAATTTTTAGCCGAGCTTATAGATCGCCCAGCGTCGCTCACCTTGCTGTATCAGAGCGCCTTTGTCTTTCATGCGTTTAAGCAGCTTTGCCGCCTGATCAGGCGAGAGTCGGCATAGATCCATCACTTCCGCACGCTGGATCTGCCCATGCTGCTGCACATAGTTAAACACCATCTGTTCATGCTGAATGGTTGTGAAGCCTGCCTGGCGGGTATAGGCAGCCTTGTCACCTGCGGCCTGATACAGGCTGGCCGACAGGGTATAGCTGCGGCCTCGGGTGGAGCCATGGGCTTCCACCAAACCGGCTTCGGTCAGGGCTTCCAGGGTGCGTTTGGCACTGGTGGCGTCGCGCTGGATCAGCACAGCCAATTCATCGGTCGTGACGCGCTTGCTTTCGCGCAGGGCGGCCAGGGCGATCAGGCTGTCGATAGGCAGCTCGGCGTGGGTGGCGCGTTCGTGTTCGACCACCAGGCGGCGAAAATCCAGGTCGGCCTCGGCGGTGGGCAGGCGCAGCACCACACTTTGGGCATTGGTGTAGCTGTAATCCGGTGCCGGGCGGCCAAACTTGAGCATGCCGCGAAAGATCTTGTCCACGCCGCGGCCGGAGCGTTCGACCACGCCGATACGCTTCATGGCGTCGGCCAGGGCCGGGTTGCGCGGGCGCGGTTCGGTCACCAGCAGGTTGGCCAGAGTTACGCCGTCGACTAAGCCACCGGGGTTGCTGATCACCAGGGCATCGTCTTCCAGGCGCACATGCACCGCGCCGCGACCGTGGTAGTCGCGGTGGACCAGGGCATTGGCCACGGCTTCGCGAAAGGCGCCGAGGTCGACCTTGGGCACTGGCACGCGGAACAGGCCGACCTGCAGCTCCTCCTCAGGGTTGTAAGGGCGGAAGTTGGTTTCCAGCCAGTCCAGCGCCTTGAGCAACGGGAAGCGGCGGAACTCGTTGAAGCGCACTGCCTGCTGGGCCAGCACTTGGAAGGCGAATTCGTGGGTGGGCACCAGTTGGCGAATAGAGGTTTCTCGGCCAACCAGCAACAGGCCGGTCAGGGTTGGCACCCGCGAACCGTCGGGTTGGCGTACGGTGAGCAGCAGCGCGCCGTCGAGGGCTTCGTCGTCCAGTTCCAGCAGCACGCGGTCGCCGCCGTACTGTTGCACGGCCTGGCGCAGGCGCTCACGCTCCAGTGGATCGAGGTCGGCTAGGGTTGCACCGGCTACTGGCTGGGCGGAGACATCGAGCAGGCCGAAGCTACTTGCGCGGCTGCTGCGCTCATGGGGCAGCATCGCCACGCATTCGGGTGTGCCGTCGTGCTTCAAGCGGCGGCGCAGGTACACGCCACTGGTGGTAGCCACTTCGCCCTGGGACTTGGGTATATGGATGCATGCCACGGTTACCCCGTCCAATTCGACCGCTTCGGCCCGTACGTTCAGTGACGGCGAGGTGCGCGCTGCCACCATACCGGCCAGTCCCTCCAGCAGGCGGTGCTCGGCATGTAGGCCGGTGGGTGTGCCGTCGTCCTCGACGCCTAGCCAAAGCTCGCCGCCCTCGGCGTTGGCCAGGCAGACCAGCGCCTCGATCAACTCCCGGTCGGGGAGCTTGCTGCGGTCGCTCTTGAATTCGACGGTGAGGGATTCTCGGGGTGGCAGGTACGGGGTCATGTCAGGTTCCCATCTGTGCAGTCGCTTACCGTGCGGATTTCAGCAACGGGATTACACGGACGCTGCCGGTTAGCATCTTGCCGCGCAGAATTGAACAGATGGTGTTCCAGTTGCGGCAGCGTGAGGGGCATTGCGCAATCCCTTGTGGGCACCCAAGGAGCGAGTGCCGATTAATTGGCGGTGATTGTATCCCAAGCCAAGCGATGCGCTGCACCCGCTGAGGGCGCGCGGGGTTGCAGTAAGGTTTGCACCATCGAGTCAGACACTCAGAGAAGCTGTTTGCTTAGCCGTTGCTTAGAGACTGGGAAGAGGGAGGGTCTGACGTGTTCGGTCTGATGAGGCAGTCATGGAAGCTCACTCCAGGATCTGTACGGCTATTGAGCTATGCCTAGCAGGCTGTCATTGAGCTGGCATTGCGGAGCCAAACTAGGCCATCCAGGCACAAAAAAAGGCACTTGCGATAAACGCTAAGTGCCTTTTTTGTACTGCTTCATTTGGTGGAGCCGGGGGGATTTGAACCCCCGTCCGCCAGTACTCCGCTGTCGGTACTACATGCTTAGCCGTGTCTATTGAGTTAACCCTCAGCGACCCGACGGGCAGGGTGCTTTGGGCGAGTTGTGTAAGTTTTAGCCGCTTCGTCCACAACGTACTGCACGGCGATTCTGTTCTATATGACAATCATTTTGGGTTTACAGACATCCCCTGATGATTGCTGGACCCGAAGGTACCAGGGGGGAAGGGCTAAGGCTGCTTACGCAGCGAGAGCGTAATCCCCGTAGGTTTCGTCATTGGCAACTATAGGAAGTTGCAACAGTGGATTTACGAGTTCTGTTACCAACTCGGCATGCACCTAAAGTTTCGCAACCGGCGTCGAATCCTAAACGGCCCCGAACCTGTTGTGCATTACCAACAGGTGGGCGGATTCTACGCTAAGCGAGCGCAGAAGGCCAACCCGAAGGTTGGCCAATGCATTGAGCTACTGATCGCCCTTGGTGTTGTTCTGCAAGCGCTGGAGCGCCTGGGTGGTCAGGGAGATGCAGTTCTTGGTGCCTTGCTCGGTGCCTTTGGCGTGCTCGGCGGTGGCTTGCTGCACCGTGGCGTCGATGTCGCTGCTCAGGTCCGAGCTCATGGCTTCGGTGCTGACCTTGGCGTCTCTGATTTTTTGCAGGTTGATCTGGCACAGGTCCTCTTGCCCGGCGGCAAACACCGGGGAGGCCAGCATCGCGGCGGTAATGAACAGTCCAGCCAGTGCGGAACGCTTCATGGTGATCTCCTTGATCGCAGGGGCTCGGTGCTGCCGGTCAACAGGACGGGCGGCCGAGTGGGGCTAAGCCCTTTTTGTGCGGGCCTGGAAAATGGACCCTGGCCGCGTGCCGGGGTTCGGTTTTTTTTGCGATGAACGCAGCCGCCGTTATCGCGTTCAAGCAGGCACAAAAAAGGGGCGAAAACGCCCCTTGTTGTTCCGCCCCTGAAGTCAGACCGTCTTGGCCCGGGTGACTCGGTCCACCAGGTAGACCAGCCCGTGATAGTCGATCCCGCCGTGCTGGCTGAGGCCGATTTCACAGGTGCGGCTGGTGGAGATGCCTTCGCTGCAATACTGCACCGCGTCCTTGAGGCTGCGCAGGGAGTGGGCATTGAGCTCGGGGGTGGTGAAGCCCTTGTCGCCGGCGAAACCACAGCAGTGGATGCCTTCGGGGATCACCACGTTGTTGCTGCAACGCCGGGCCAGTTCGATCAGCGCCTGGCTCTCGCCCAGGTGCTGGGTGCTGCAGGTGACGTGCACGGCGATTGGCGCTTCCTGGGGGGTGAACTCCAGGCGCTCCAGCAGGTGGGTGCGGATGAAGCGCACCGGGTCGTAGAGGTCCAGGCGCACATCCCCCAGGTCCTGCACCAGACGCAGGGTGCAGGGGCTGGTGTCGCAGTAGATCGGGTCAAGGCCGCCACGGCTGGCGTGAAGCAGGGCGCCGATCAGTTCCTGGCGCTTGTCTTCGGCCTGGGTTGCGTAGCCCTTGGAGGCGAAGGGCTGGCCGCAGCAGAGGTTGTCCAGGTTGTCCGGCAGCACCACTTGATAGCCGGCCTTTTCCAGCAGGCCGCGGGTTTTTTCGTAGAGCGACGATTGTTCCTTGTCGCCTGCTGCTGGGCCCATCACTCGGGACACGCAGGCCGCCAGGTACACCACTCGCGGGCGCGCGTCGCTGACGCTCGGGCTGAAGCGAATGGCCTTTTCCGGTTGCGGCATCGCGCTGTTCCACTGCGGCACCCGGCCTTTGGACAGGCGCGTCAGGCTCGCCGACAGCTTGCTCAGGCGCGGCGCTCCCAGGAGCATGCGCGCACCGTTCGCCACGTGCAGGGTGAAGCGCGCGCCCTGCAAGGTGCTGGCGAAATGCGAGCCGAGCCAGTCGGCGGTGCCGGTGTGAGTGGCGTGCTCGCTGCGCAGTTTCTTCACCAGCTCGCCGGTGTTGATGCCCACCGGGCAGCGCTGGGCGCACAGGCCGGTGGCGGCGCAGGTGTCGATGCCCTGGTACTGATAGGCCGCCTCTAGCTCGGAGGTGTCGATGCCGGCGCGTTTGCGTGCCTGGATGTCGCGCCAGATGACGATGCGCTGGCGCGGGCTCAGGGTCAGGCCCTTGGATGGGCACACCGGTTCGCAGAAACCGCACTCGATGCACTTATCCACAATCTCGTCGGCCGCCGGCAGCGGTTTGAGATGCTTCAGGTGGATCTGCGGATCTTCGCTGAGCACCACGTCCGGGTTGAGGATGCCGTTGGGGTCCAGCAGGCGCTTGAGTTGCCACATCAGCTGGTAGGCATCGCTGCCCCATTCCAGCTCGACGAAGGGCGCCATGTTGCGTCCGGTGCCGTGCTCGGCCTTCAGCGAACCGCCGAATTCCACCGCCACCAGTTGCGCCACGTCGTCCATGAACGCCTGGTAGCGGTTCACTTCCTCGCTGCTGTTGAAGCCCTGGGTGAAGACGAAGTGCAGGTTGCCCTCCAGGGCATGGCCGAACAGGATCGCTTCGTCGTAGTGGTGCTTGTCGAACAGCTCGATCAGGCGGTTGACGCCGATGGCCAGCTGTTCCACAGGGAAGGTTACGTCTTCGATGATCACCGTGGTGCCGGTCTTGCGCACTGCGCCCACCGCCGGGAAGGTGTCCTTGCGGATCGCCCAGAGCTTGGCGTTTTCCTGTGGGTCTTCGGTGAAGTCCACCTGTTTTTCCACCGGGAAGGCGGCCAGGGAATTCATGATCTGCGCCAGTTGCTCGTGCAGCAGCGACGAGGACGCGGCGCGGGACTCGATCAGCAGCGCGCAGGCGTTGGCCGAGAGTTGCTGGACGAAAGCCGGCATGCCGGGCTTGTCCTGCACCGAGCGCAGGCTGCGGCGGTCCAGCAGTTCCACCGCCGACACCGGCTGGCTCTTGAGCAAGGTCACCGCGTTGCAGCAGGTTTCTACATCGGGAAAGACGATCAGCGCCGAGGCCTTGTTCGGGTGGTCGATTACCGTGTCGTAGGTCACCGCGCTGATAAAGCCCAGGGTGCCCTCGGAGCCCACCAGCAGGTGGCTGAGGATGTCCAGCGGTTCGTCGAAATCCACCAGGGCATTGAGGGACAAGCCGGTGGTGTTTTTCAGCCGGTATTTGTGGCGGATCTTCGCTGCCAGCTCGCTGTTGGCGCGGGTGCTGCGGCCCAGTTCGGCCAGGCGCTCCAGCAACGGACCATGGCTGGCGCGGAAGGCGGCGATGCTGGCCTCATCCTCGGTGTCCAGGCGCGTGCCATCGGCCAGTACCAGGCGAATGCCGGCCAGGGTGTGATAGGTGTTCTGCGCGGTGCCGCAGCACATGCCGCTGGCGTTGTTGGCGACGATGCCGCCGATCTTGCAGGCGTTGATCGAGGCGGGGTCGGGGCCGATCTTGCGCCCGAACGGCGCCAGCCAGGCATTGGCCTGGGCGCCGATCACCCCGGGCTGCAGACGAATCTGCGTACCCTGATGGCGAATCTCCTTGCCGTTCCAGTTATCCCCCAGAACGATCAGCACCGAGTCGCTGATGGCCTGCCCGGACAGGCTGGTGCCGGCGGCGCGGAAGGTCACCGGCACCCGGTCGCGCTGGGCCAGCTGGAGCAGGGCGACCACTTCATCTTCGGATTCGACGCGGATCACCAGCTTGGGGATCAGCCGGTAGAAGCTGGCATCGGTGCCGAAGGCCAGGGTCGAGAGCGGGTCGTCGAAACGCCGCTCCTGGGGAATCAGTTGCTGGGCATCACGTAGAAAAGCGGCCGGTAGGCTCATTGGTCCTCCAGGATCAGCACCACCAGGTCTTTCGGGCCGTGGGCGCCGTAAGCCAGGACTTGTTCGATATCAGCGGTCTTCGACGGGCCGGACACCAGCAGCGCGTTGGTCGGCATGCCGGCGGCCCAGTTCATCTGTTGCTGCACCTGATAGAAGTTGTCGCGGATTTCGCTGGCCTTGAGCAGGGCGAAATGCACCGGCGGCACCAGGCTCATCAGCCGCGGTTCTTCCCGGGTTGGCCAGAGGATCAGGCTACCGGTGGCGGCGATGGCACCCAGGGTGGTGGTGAGGCTGGCCGGGGTGTCGTTGAACAGCTCGACTTTCCACTCTTCCACCGGGCGGTCGTAGGCCTTGAGTGTCGGCAGTTGCGGGTGCTCGGCCCAGTACTGGGTGACCCGCTGGCCATGGGGCGTGCTCGGGGCGATCAGCAGGCTGGGCAGCTGGCGCTCCTGCAGCAGCCGGGCCAGCAGTTCAGGCCAGTCGGCGCCGGTGCTCAGGTGGATTTCGGTGTGCACCGCTTCCATCTGTTTGCGCAGTTGCGGAATGCGTTGTTCCGCCGTGTAGCTGTAAGGCTGGGTGACCAGCGCCTCGTCGAAGTTATCCACAATCGGCGTGGTGCCGGCGAGGCTGTTGCGCAGCTTGGCGAGGATATTGTGTTTCGCGCTCATCAGCGGTCTCCCTGCTTGTCCAGGTACTCACGGGCCAGGTCATGCAGCGACCGGGCGGCGGGTTTTGGCGCGCTGTGGTTCTGCGTCCAGGGGCCGACCTTGCTCGGGGTGAGGGCGCGCAGGCGGGTGGCGGCCAGGGTGAACAGGCGATACAGGGTCGGCGAGCTGTTGAGGCGGGCCCAGGCGTTCCAGATGAAACGCTCCTTGCGCGAGTACTTGCTGCCCTGACCGCGCATCACTTGATGGGGGCTGTCCGGGGCCTTGACGTTCTCTTCCCGCAGGCGCCGCAGCAGCGCCGGGATCGGGATCTTTACCGGGCAGACTTCGCCACAGGCGCCGCACAGCGACGAGGCGCTGGGGTGATCGGGAACCTTGGCCAGGCCGACCATGTGCGGGGTGATGATCTTGCCGATCGGCCCCGGGTAGACCTCGCCGTAGGTGTGGCCGCCGACCCGGGTGTAGACCGGGCAGTGGTTCATGCAGGCGCCGCAGCGGATGCAGTTCAGGGTCTGGCGCAGTTCGCTGTCGGCAAAGGCCTGGCTGCGGCCGTTGTCCAGCAGCACCAGGTGCACTTCCTGGGGGCCGTCCAGCTCATGCTCTTTGCGCGGGCCGGAGATCATGTTGACGTAGGTGGTGATGGGCTGGCCGAGGGCCGAGCGGGTCAGCAGTGAAAGCAGCGGCACCACATCGCGCAGGTTCTCGACGACTTTCTCGATCCCGGTGACGGCAATGTGCACTGGCGGCACGGTGGTGGACATGCGCCCGTTGCCTTCGTTTTCCACCAGCAGCAGGGTGCCGGTCTCGGCCACGGCGAAGTTGACGCCTGAGACGCCGATATCGGCTTCGAAGAATTTCTGCCGCAAGACCTTGCGACCGATCTGAATGAGTTGGTCAACGTCCTTGGTGTACTCCACGCCGAGTTTGTCGTGGAACAAGGACGCGACCTGACCGGCATTCTTGTGGATCGCCGGCATAATGATGTGTGAAGGCTTCTCGTGGTCGAGCTGGACGATGAACTCGCCCATGTCCGACTCAAGGCATTCAATGCCTTGTTCAGCGAGGACATGGTTCATTTCCATCTCTTCGCTGACCATCGATTTGCCCTTGATCACTTGCCGCGCCTCGTGAGCGCGGATGATCGAGAGGACGATGCCATTGGCTTCGTCCACCGTTTCCGCCCAGTGCACTGTCACACCGTTGCGGGTCAGGTTCTGTTCCAGGCGCTCGAGCAGGTCGGGCAGCTTGGATAACGCCCGGGCGCGAATCGCGTTGCCCAGGGCGCGTAGGTGTTCTCTTTCGTGGGCATCGCTGAACGAGGCCGCACGCTTGGCCATGAGTGAGTCCATGGCGCTGCGAAAGTTGTTTCGCAGTTGTTTGTCCCCCAGGGCTTCGTGGGCCCGGGTTCGGAAATCGTCCGCCACGTTGGTGGTCGGAATCAGCTCGGGGGTGCTCATTGTGCACCTCCGGTACGTTGCCAGAGGAAGCTCGCCAGGTGCTGGCCGCGCAATGCCTCTTGCTGTTTCTCCAGCGCGCCGTTGATGTTCATCAAGCAGCCGCAATCGGCACTCAGTACCTGATGCGCGCCGGATTCCTTCAGCGCCCGGGTCTTGTCCGCAACCATGGCGCCGGAGATGTCCGGCATTCGGACGCTGAAAGTCCCGCCAAAGCCACAGCATTCGCTTTCGTGGCTGTGTTCTACCCGTTCCACGTTGCTCAGCTGTGACAGCAACTCACGGCCGTGCAGGTGGGTGTTCATTTCCCGACGTGCCGAGCAGGAGGTGTGCAGCGCCACCTTGACTGGGACGCCGCTGTCCTTGAACTGCACCTTGCACACGTGCAGGAGAAACTCGGCCAGCTCGTAGGTGCGGGCGGCCAGGGCCTGCACCTGTTTCAGGGTTTCGGGCTCGTCCTTGAACAAGTCCGCGTAATGCTCGCGCAGCATGCCCGCGCAGGAACCCGACGGCACCACCACCGGATAGTCGCCGGCAAACAGCGCCAGTTGCGAGCGGGCCACGGTGCGCGCCTGCTCGGTGTAACCCGAGGTGTAGGCCGGTTGTCCGCAGCAGCTTTGCCCTTGCGGGTACTCCACGCGAATGCCTTCGCGCTCCAGCAGGTGAATCGCGTCCATCCCGGCTTCGGGATAGAACAGATCGACCACGCAGGTGCCGAACAGGTAAACCCGCGACGGCTTCGCGCTGGGGTACTGCCGGGGTTCGGCCAGCGGTGGCGCGACACGGGTCGCATTGGGCACGGCGTTGTAGAAAAGCTCGCTCATCAGGCGTGTCTCCGGGTGGTCCCGGTTATTCGTCCGTCGCGGCGGCTGAAAGATAAACCAGCAAGCTTTCAGCAGCCTTGCAGACCGGGTGGTGAATGCGGACGCCGCGGGTAAGGGCGGCGTCGGTTCTTTCGGTGTTGCTTAGTGCACCAGCATGCCGGTGAACCAGTAGGCCTGGGCCAGGGTGATCAGGCCGACAATAGTGGCAAAGAACAGACTGTGCTTGAGGGTGAAGCGGAACAGATCCGACTCCTTGCCCACTAGGCCGGTGGCGGCGCAGGCCACGGCGATCGATTGCGGCGAGATCATCTTGCCGGTCACGCCGCCGCTGGTGTTGGCCGCGACCATGAGGGTGTCGTTGACCCCGATCTGGTGCGCGGTGGTGGCCTGCAGCGAGCTGAACAGGGCGTTGGACGAGGTATCGGAACCGGTGAGGAACACCCCGAGCCAGCCCAGGAACGGCGAGAAGAACGGGAACGCCGCGCCGGTGCCCGCCAGGACCAGGGCCATGGTCGAAGACATGCCCGAGTAGTTGGTGACGAAGGCGAACGCCAGCACCATGCCGATGGACAGGATCGGCCAGCGCAGCTCGTAGAAGGTCTCTTTTAAAGTGGTCAGACCAGTTTTAACGTTGATCTTCAGCACCAGCATGGAGACCAGCGCGGAAAAGAAAATCGCCGTGCCGGTGGCGGAGATAGGGTCGAGCTTGAACACCGCCGGGATGGCGGTCGGGGTGGCCACGATTGGCGTCATCTTGATCACCAACTGATCCAGATGCGGGATGGCGAAGTTGAACACCCAGCCGTACATCGAGCCGCCGGCGGCGAACATCGCCTTGAAGGGCTTGAGGGTCCAGATGGTCACCAGCACGGTGAGGATCAGGAACGGCGACCAGGCCTTGAAGATCTGCCCCAGGCTGTAGGGCGAAGCGACGGTGTTGCGTGGCTGACCGAAGCCGCCGACGCTGGCGATGACGGCCGCGCTGGAGGTGGCACCGGCGATCTGCGCACCGGCGGTGCGCTTGGGCTGCCAGATTTTCAGGAACAGGGTCAGGGAGATCAGGCTGGCCAGGGCCGAAGTGATGTCCGGCAGTTCCGGGCCGATGAAGTTCGAGGTGAAGTACTGAGTGATGGCAAAGCTCAGACCGGCCACCAGCGCGGCGGGCCAAGTCTCTTTGACGCCGCGCATACCGTCCATCATGAACACCAGCCAGAACGGCACGAATAGCGATAGCAGCGGCAGTTGGCGGCCGGTCATGGCGCCGATCTTGAAGGCGTCGATGCCCGTCACCTGGCCGGCAACGATGATCGGAATCCCCAGGGCGCCGAAGGCCACGGGCGCGGTGTTGGCGATCAGGCACAGGCCGGCGGCGTACAGCGGGTTGAAGCCCAGGCCCACCAGCAGGGCGGCGGTGATCGCCACCGGTGCGCCGAAGCCGGCCGCACCTTCGAGGAAGGCGCCGAAGCAGAAGCCGATCAGTAGCACCTGCAGGCGCTGGTCGTCGGTGATCGACAGTACCGAGCTGCGGATGATTTCAAACTGGCCGCTTTTCACCGTCAGTTTGTAGAGGAACACGGCGGCGACGATGATCCAGGCGATGGGCCACAGACCGTAGGCAAATCCATAGCCAGCGGCAGCGAAGGCCATGTCGGCGGGCATCTTGAAGGCGAAGATCGCCACCAGGATCGACAAGGCCAGAGTGATACTCCCGGCGACGTGTCCTTTGAGACGGAACACGGCCAGAGCCAGGAAGAAGAACACGATCGGGATAACGGCGGCGAGGGCGGACAGGCCGAGGCTGCCAAGCGGGCTATAGAGCTGTTGCCAGGTTTGCATAATGGGGTGGCCCCTAATTGTTGTTGGTCAGGCACTGCTAGCGTATTGGTTAATTGGTAAGACCAATTTACAATCGCTGTTGGCTAGGGTAAAAGCGTTGTGCGCGGTGTGTCAATTTGCCGCCCTAAAACTTTTGTCGAATGCGCTATGGCGCGGGCATCTGATCGGTGCAAAAGGCTTCCTTCTGCTAGGTGTTGGCGCGCCGTGAATAGGCCAGAATAGAGCCCCCCGGCGAAGGGTCGGGAGGGTGGAGAGTGAATTATGGGGTTTGATCAGATACGCCAGCGCCGTTTGTCCGACGATATTGTCGAGCGTCTGGAAGGGATGATTCTTGAAGGCACCTTGAAGGCTGGCGAGCGGCTGCCGGCCGAGCGTGCCTTGGCCGAGCAGTTCGGTGTCTCCCGGCCCTCACTGCGCGAGGCGATCCAGAAGCTGACGGCCAAGGGCTTGCTGATCAGCCGTCAGGGCGGCGGCAACTATGTGGTGGAATCCCTGGGCTCGACCTTCAGCGATCCGCTGCTGCACCTGTTGGAAAACAACACGGATGCCCAGCGCGATCTGTTGGAGTTCCGCCATACCCTGGAGGCGTCTTGCGCTTATTACGCGGCGTTGCGCGCGACGGCGGTGGATCGTGAGCGGCTGACTCAAGCTTTCGAGGAGCTGCAGGATTGTTATTCTCGCTCCGATGATGTCAGTCGTATCGAGGAGGGGGCGGCGGATGCCAAGTTCCACCTGGCGATTGCCGAGGCCAGCCATAACGCGGTGTTACTGCACACCATTCGCGGCCTGTTCGACCTGCTCAAGCGCAACGTGGTGACCAACATCGGCGGCATGTACAAGCAGCGCACTGAAACTCGCGACATGCTGATCAGGCAGCACCGCGATCTGTACTTGGCGATTATTGAAGGACGCGCTGAGGAGGCTCGGGAAGTTTCCAGTCGGCACATTCTCTATGTGCAAGAGGTGCTTGAGGAAGTGCGTCAGGAAGTGCAGCGAGTAGCCCGGGCCGAACGGCGCAAGGGCATGTAATGCAAATCGCCGGCAAGCTGGCTCCTACCTGGGTGTTGTAGGAGCCGGCTTGCCGGCGAAAACGACCTCAAGGCAGGAAGATCAGTCTTCCTTGCCCTTGGTCCGCACCGCACGCTGCAGCTCGCGATCGGAATCGCGCTCGCGTTCGGTATGACGCTTGTCGTATTCCTTCTTGCCCTTGCCCAGTGCAATTTCACACTTGACCAGGTGCTTGCTCCAGTAGAGCGAAAGGCACACACAGGCGTAACCCTTTTGCTGCACGGCGGCGAACAGCTTTTCCAGCTCGCGCTGGTTGAGCAGCAGCTTGCGCGAGCGCGTCGGGTCGGCAATGACGTGGGTACTTGCAGTGGTCAGCGGGGTGAAATGGCTGCCGAACAGCCAGGCCTCGCCATCCTTGAGCAGCACGTAACTGTCCACCAGTTGCGCCTTGCCCGCCCGCAGACTCTTTACTTCCCAGCCGGCCAGGACCAGTCCAGCCTCGAACCGATGTTCGATGAAGTAATCGTGACGCGCCTTTTTGTTTTGCGCGATGGTCCCTGTTGGGTGTTTCTTCTGTTTAGCCATAGGGGCGGCATTATAGGGAGTTGCGCGCGCGTCGGCTACGGTGACGCAGCGTGCTTGAGCAGGTTGATTGAATCCCGGACAATGCGGCCTCTTTTTTTTCGGTTGGGCGCGTTAACGATGTCGACAGACAGGGTCTCTGTCCACGGCGGCTGGGCAAGCCGCTGGGTCTTTATACTCGCTGCAACTGGTTCGGCCGTGGGCCTGGGGAGTATCTGGAAATTCCCCTACATGGTCGGCGTCTATGGTGGTGGTGCCTTTGTTTTGGTGTTTCTGGCGTGTATCGCGCTGATTGGGTTGCCGGTAATGCTGGCGGAAACTCTGATCGGTCGTCGGGCACGGCAGAGCCCGGCCAATGCCCTGAAGGTGCTGGCTCTGGAGGCCGGGCATTCGGCCAGGTGGTCTTGGGGCGCCTTCGCCGGAATGATCACGGCGCTGCTGATTCTCTCCTTCTATAGCGTGGTGGGTGGTTGGTCCCTGGACTACATCATCGACATGGGGCGCGGCGATTTTCAGGGTGTCACGGCGGATCAGGTCAGTGTGTACTTCTCCGCGGTGACGGCCGACCCGTGGCGACTGACGCTTTGGCACACGCTGTTCATGCTGCTATCGGCATTGGTGATTGCCAAGGGAGTGGTCGCTGGGCTTGAACGCAGTTTGCGGATCATGATGCCGCTGCTGTTCGTGATGCTGTTGGTGCTGCTGGGCTACAGCATGACCACCGGGCATTTCATGCAGGGCCTGCATTTCATGTTCGACTTCAGCCTGGACCGCTTGTTGGACGGGCTGCTGCCGGCCATGGGGCATGCGTTCTTTTCCCTCAGCGTGGGGGTTGGTTCGATCATGATCTACGGTGCCTACATGCCCAAGCATTCGTCACTGGCTGGCACCGTGGTCGGTGTGGCGCTGCTGGATACCTTCGTTTCGCTGGTGGCGGGGATGGCTCTGTTCCCCATCGTATTTGCTGCCGGGCTGAATCCCAGCGAGGGGCCGGGCCTGATGTTCATCAGCCTGCCGTTTGCCTTCGGCAATGTGGCGTTCGGCCAGCTTATGGGCGTAGTGTTCTTTATCCTGGTGGCGATTGCTGCCTGGAGTTCGGCGATTTCCTTGTTGGAACCGATGGTGGCTTATCTCGTCGAGAGGACTAAAATCCGCCGCGGCTGGGTGACATTCTGGCTGGCGTTCAGTTGCTGGTTCGTGGGATTGGGAACGGTGTTCTCTTTCAACATCTGGCAGCAGGCCAAATTCTTCGTGAACGAAGGCGGTGTTTTTCATCTCTATCGATGGGGCGCGGCCGGCGGTCTGGATTTCTTTGGCGTGATCGACTTTTTCACCTCGCGGATCATGTTGCCTCTTGGCGGTTTGTGCTTCGTGGTGTTTGCAGGTTGGGTGATGGGCCGTGAGGCTGTTCGTGATGAGTTGTCGTTGCGTAGTCCGTTGTTGTTCACCCTGGCCTTGTTTTTGATGCGCTATGTGGCGCCCGTCGGCATTCTTGTGGTGTTTGCCGCCCAGTTGTGGAAATGAAGCTCACATGACGACCCATATTCAACGTTCGGCCCTTTTGCCCTATCCGGCGCAGTTTCTGTATGACCTGGTCAATGATGTGGCCCGTTACCCGGAGTTTCTGCCCTGGTGCTCTTCGGCCGAGGTGCTGGAAAACAGCGAGGAACGGATGCGTGCCAGCCTGGCGGTGGCCAAGGGCGGCATGAGCCAGCGTTTCGTGACCTGCAATACCTTGGTGCCGGGACAGTCGATCGAGATGAACCTGGAAGAGGGGCCGTTCAACCAACTGCATGGGTTATGGGTGTTCAAACCGTTGGGGGAGAAGGCCTGCAAGATCAGCCTCGATCTGTCGTTCGACTACGCCGGGCCGTTGGTGCGTGCCACTCTGGGGCCTCTGTTCAATCAGGCGGCCAATACTCTGGTGGATGCATTCTGCCAGCGGGCCAAGCAACTGCATGGTTGAGCCTCTGATTACCATCGAGGTGGTTCACGCTGCCGTCGACCGCCAGGTGCTGGTCAGTGTGCAAGTGCCCCAGGGTTCGACCCTGCTTGCAGCGCTGGAGGCTTCTTCTATAAAGGAGCATTTTGCGGAGCTGGATCTGGCGGCGTGTCCGGTGGGAATCTTCGGAAAGCAGGTATCCGATCCTGGGCAATATGTAGTTCAGGCCGGAGATCGAATTGAAATCTATCGTCCGCTGCTGGCCGATCCTAAAGAGGTGCGGCGTCTGCGTGCCGCCAAGGCGGCCGAGGCTCGTAAGCGTGAGCAGTGATCGTTAGCGACAGCCAATAAAAAGCCCGGGCATGCCCGGGCTTTTTTATTCGCCACAAATTATTGCGGAGAAGTGTCCAGTGGTTCAGGTGTAGGCACTGGTACGGTTTCGACGCCATCCACATCCTTCTGGATCTGGTCCAGCAGCGAACCCGGTTTGACCGGTTTCTCGGCTTTTGGCTTCTCGGCGTTCTCGGCAGGGGCGGTAACGGTGTTGCCGCTCTCCTTGCCCAACAGGGCTTCGTCGCGGCTTACGCCTGGCATGAAGTCGCCGGCCAAGCTAACCAGTTGGTCGTTGCCGTTGAAGATCAGGCTGACGCGTTCCTGTTGGCGTTCACCGCCACCAGGTTGCAGGCTGTAGAGATAATCCCAGCGATCGGCATGGAACGTGTCGGTCAACAGAGGGTTGCCCATGATAAACCTTACTTGCCGTCGGGTCATTCCCGGGCGCAACTGGTCTATCATGTCCTGCGTCACGACATTGCCCTGCTGGATGTCGATTTTGTAAACCCCGGGGAATGAACAACCGGCGAGTGCGAGCAGTCCCACGAAGGTGAAACTGGTTAGCAAGAGCTTGGTGTTTTGCATCGGTGGGCGACTTCCACTATCTTGGCTGGGACAACGTAAACCCCGATCATACCCGCATTAAGAGAAGCTGCGAAGCAGCATCGGCGAGAAAGCTGACCATGGTTGAAAATAGCGAACTACGTAAAGCCGGCCTTAAAGTGACTCTGCCACGGGTCAAAATTCTACAAATGCTCGACTCCACCGAGCAGCGGCACATGAGCGCTGAAGATGTCTACAAGGCGCTGATGGAAGCTGGTGAGGATGTGGGTCTGGCCACGGTTTACCGTGTACTGACTCAATTCGAAGCAGCCGGACTGGTGGTGCGCCATAACTTTGATGGCGGTCACGCTGTATTCGAGCTGGCGGATGGCGGTCACCACGACCATATGGTCAACGTGGAGTCTGGCGAAGTGATCGAGTTCTTCGACGAAGAAATCGAAAAGCTTCAGAAGGCGATTGTCGAAAAGCACGGTTTCGAGTTGGTGGATCACAATCTTGTGCTGTATGTGCGCAAGAAGAAGTAAGCCCCTCACGCGACTTTTAAAGTCGTGAAACGATCGAAGGCGACCTAAGGGTCGCCTTCGTGCTTTCTGTCTATATAAAAGAAGCGCTGAGGCTTCAGGCTTTGGCGGTGATCACCATCTTTTTGGCGTGGGCCAGGGACTCTTTGGTCAGGTCGATGCCGCCGAGCATCCGCGCAACTTCCTCGACCCTTTCGCTCTTGCCCAGCTTGGATACTGCTGTATGTGTCGCATCGCTGCCTCGTACCTTGTGCACGAACAAGTGCTGGTGCCCTTGGGCGGCGACCTGAGGCAAGTGAGTTACAGTCAGCACCTGGCCGCGTTCGCCGAGACGGCGCAGCAACTGGCCGACGATCTCCGCTGTCGGTCCGCCAATCCCCACGTCGACTTCATCGAACACCAGAGTGGGAACCCGCGAGGTCTGCGCGGTAATGACCTGGATCGCCAGGCTGATACGGGACAGCTCGCCGCCGGAGGCAACTTTTGCCAGGGCCTTGAGCGGCTGACCGGGGTTGGCGCTGACCAACAGTTCAACCTGCTCCAGGCCATTGGGTAGCAGCTCATCGCTGGTGTTGGCGCGAAGCTCGATGGTGAAACGCCCTCCAGGCATACCCAGGCGCTGAATTTCCAGCTCTACTGCACTGGCCAGACCGGTCGCGGCTTGCTGACGCAGTTGGCTAAGCTCCAAGGCTTTTTCATGGTAATGCCTGGCGAAGGACTGCAGCTCTTCGCCGAGCTGCTCGATGGACTCATCGTTTGCGTCAAGGGTCTCGATCTCATCTAGCAGGGTTTGCTGCATGGCTGCGAGTTCGAAGGGCTGGATGCGGTGCTTGCGTGCCAAGGTATAGATGGCGTCGAGGCGTTCTTCGAGTTGTTGCAAGCGTGCCGGGTCGGCGTCGAAGTGATCGAGGAAGCGGTTTAGTTCGCCCACGGCCTCTTCAACCTGGATCTGTGCGCTGGCCAGCAGATTGGTGGCCTCACCCAGCGAGCCCGATGAATTGCCAATACTGGACAGACGGTTGAGGCTGACGGTCAGCGCGTTGAGGACATTGCCGGAATCACTTTCGCTGCATTGCTCCACCACCTGTCGGCAAATACCCAGCAGGGTTTCAGCGTTGGTCAGGTTCTTGTGTTCCTGCTCCAGTTCCTCTAGTTCGTTTTCCCCCAGGCCGAGGTTCTCCAGTTCCTCGAGCTGATAGCTGAGCAGTTGGTGACGAGCTCGTTGCTCATCGCCGGAGTTGGACAGACGTTCCAGTTCCTGGCGTGTCTGGCGCCAGCGCTGGGCGGCCAGCTGCACCTGGCGGGCGAGATCGGTGGCGCCGGCATATTCATCCAGCAGGCGCCGATGGGTATCGGTCTTGAGCAGTGACTGGTGCTCGTGCTGGCTGTGGATGTCGATCAGCAGTTCGCCCAGGGCCTTGAGGTCACCGAGCGGGCAGGGCGTACCGTTGATATAGCCGCGGGAGCGTCCTTCGGCGGTGATCACCCGGCGTAGTATGCACGGCCCGTCGTTATCCAGATCGCGCTCGGCCAGCCAACTGTGGGCCTCGGGAATGTCCGACAGGTCGAAGGTGGCGAGGATGTCGGCCTTGTCGGCGCCGGGTCGTACCACGCCACTGTCGGCGCGATCGCCCAGGGTCAGGCCGAGCGCGTCGAGCATGATCGACTTGCCGGCGCCGGTTTCGCCGGTAATGACGCTCATTCCGCGATCCAGTTCCAGATCCAGGTGTTCGACGATGGCGTAATTGTGTACGGACAGGTGCACCAGCATTAAGGCCGCTCCCAAACTAGATGTCTGGTTATTTATACAGTGTTTTGTTTCGGGCTGACAATGCTTTCCCTTAGCTCGATTTGCTTGGTCATTCTGGCTTTTTAGTGCCTCGGGAGTGCCCGCGTACAGGATTTATCCGGTCGGAACAACTTTTGCTGTGGCTGCGGGCTTGAACCCTGAAAATGCGACCCCATATAGCTGTGCAGAAGAGTGAGCCTGGCTCACAGACGATATTGAAAGGAGAATTTCATGGCTGACGAACAGACGCTGGATACGCAAAATCTAGACGCCAATCAGGCCCCCGAGGCTTCGGGTGAAGACCTGGCGGCTCGTGTACAAGTGCTCGAAGAGCAACTGGCTGGTGCGCAGGATCAGGCTTTGCGTGTTGCGGCCGATCTGCAAAACGTCCGCCGCCGCGCCGAGCAGGATGTGGAAAAGGCTCACAAATTTGCTCTCGAGAAGTTCGCCGGTGACCTGTTGCCGGTGATCGATAGCCTGGAGCGTGGCCTGGAACTGTCCAATCCGGACGACGAAAGCATTCGCCCAATGCGTGAAGGTATCGAACTGACCTTGAAGATGTTCCACGACACCCTCAAGCGTTATCAGTTGGAAGCCATCGATCCTCACGGCGAACCGTTCAACGCTGAACAGCATCAGGCCATGGCCATGCAGGAAAGCGCGGATGTAGAACCCAATAGTGTTCTCAAAGTGTTCCAGAAGGGGTACCAGCTCAATGGTCGCCTGCTGCGCCCGGCCATGGTCGTGGTCAGCAAGGCGCCTGCACCGGTTTCGCCTTCGATTGACGAAAAGGCTTGAAAACGGCTGTAGAGCCCCCATCTAACAGTCAAGCGTTTAAGTGCTACCGCAGTTTGCCACCACAACTGCGGCATCCAAATCCAAAGTTTCGGGAGAGTTAACATGGGCAAAATTATCGGTATTGACTTGGGGACCACCAACTCGTGCGTCTCCATTCTTGAAAACGGCAACGTAAAAGTTATCGAAAACGCTGAAGGCGCGCGTACCACGCCGTCGATCATCGCTTACGCCAACGATGGCGAGATTCTGGTAGGTCAGTCGGCCAAGCGTCAGGCTGTTACCAACCCGCACAATACCCTGTACGCAGTTAAGCGTCTGATCGGTCGTCGTTTCGACGAAGAAGTTGTGCAGAAAGACATTCAGATGGTCCCTTACAAGATCGTCAAGGCTGACAACAACGACGCCTGGGTTGAAGTGAACGGCCAGAAAATGGCTCCGCCACAGATTTCGGCTGAAATCCTTAAAAAGATGAAGAAGACCGCCGAAGACTACCTCGGCGAAGCAGTGACCGAAGCGGTCATTACTGTTCCGGCCTACTTCAACGACAGCCAGCGTCAGGCCACCAAGGACGCCGGTCGTATCGCTGGTCTGGACGTCAAGCGCATCATCAACGAACCAACCGCAGCCGCTCTGGCTTATGGCATGGACAAGGCCAAGGGCGATCACACCGTGATCGTTTATGACCTGGGTGGCGGTACGTTTGACGTTTCCGTGATCGAGATCGCTGAAGTCGACGGTGAGCATCAGTTCGAAGTACTGGCCACCAACGGTGACACCTTCCTGGGTGGTGAGGACTTCGACATCCGTCTGATCGACTACCTGGTTGATGAGTTCAAGAAAGAAAGCGGCATGAACCTCAAGGGTGACCCGCTGGCCATGCAGCGTCTGAAAGAAGCTGCCGAAAAAGCCAAGATCGAGCTGTCCTCGAGCCAGCAGACCGACGTCAACCTGCCGTACATCACAGCAGATGCCACTGGTCCTAAGCACCTGAACGTGAAGATCTCCCGCGCCAAGCTGGAATCTCTGGTTGAAGATCTGGTTCAGCGCACCATCGAGCCATGCCGCATCGCTCTGAAGGACGCCGGTATCGACGTTGGCGCGATCAACGACGTGATCCTGGTCGGCGGCCAGACTCGTATGCCGCTGGTACAGAAAGCCGTAACCGACTTCTTCGGTAAAGAAGCTCGTAAGGACGTCAACCCGGACGAAGCGGTTGCCATGGGTGCTGCGATCCAGGGTGCGGTTCTGGCCGGTGACGTGAAAGACGTACTGCTGCTGGACGTTAGCCCGCTGACCCTGGGTATCGAAACCATGGGGGGCGTGATGACCGCGCTGATCGAGAAAAACACCACGATTCCTACCAAGAAATCCCAGGTGTTCTCGACTGCCGATGACAACCAGGGCGCCGTGACCATTCACGTACTGCAGGGCGAGCGTAAGCAAGCCGCGCAGAACAAGTCCCTGGGCAAGTTCGACCTGACCGACATTCCACCTGCTCCACGTGGCGTGCCGCAGATCGAAGTGACCTTCGACATCGACGCCAACGGCATCCTGCACGTAGGTGCGAAGGACAAGGCTACCGGTAAGACTCAGTCGATCGTGATCAAGGCCAACTCCGGCCTGTCGGATGAAGAAATCCAGCAGATGATCCGTGACGCTGAAGCCAACTCGGAAGAGGATCGCAAGTTCGAAGAGCTGGCCACTGCCCGTAACCAGGGTGACGCGCTGGTGCACTCGACTCGCAAGATGGTGGCTGACGCCGGCGACAAAGTGACTGCGGAAGAGAAGACCGCGATTGAAGCTGCTGTGGTTGCTCTGGAGGCCGCTGTCAAAGGCGACGACAAGGCAGCCATCGACGCCAAGGTCGAAGAGCTGTCGAAAGTCTCGGCCCCGGTTGCCCAGAAGATGTACGCCGAACAGGCTCAGCCTGCTGAGGGTGCAGCACCGCACGCTGAGTCTGCTGAAAAAGCCGACGACGTCGTCGATGCCGAGTTCGAAGAAGTAAAAGACCACAAGTAATGGCTTGTTGGTCGGCCGGTTGACTGCCTTTGGGCGGTGACTGGTAGGATGTCGCCGCGCGGGAGCTTGCTCCCGCGTTGGCGTGTCTGGAGTCAGCGAATTTTGATGGTGTGCAACTTCCGTTTGTGCACTGGCGGTCGGGTCGGAGAAGCTCCTGCTTTCCGGCTGCGATGACCGCAATGATCGACCTGCAACCGGGTCGTCTATCCAAGACCAGGATCGTTGAATTGACGTGAGTTGGGTCCGGGCCTGTATTGGGGCTCAGCGAGTTTGGCAGAGCTCAGGAGGGTTTGCCGGGCGTCCTTAAGAGTGCAAAGACTTATGGCAAAGCGTGACTATTACGAAGTATTGGGTGTGGAGCGTGGCTCCAGCGAAGCGGAGCTGAAAAAGGCTTACCGTCGCCTGGCGATGAAGCATCACCCGGATCGTAATCCCGGCGACAAAGCGTCGGAAGACATGTTCAAGGAGGCCAACGAGGCCTACGAAGTGCTGTCCGACTCCAGTAAGCGCGCAGCTTATGACCAGTATGGTCATGCCGGTGTCGATCCGAGCATGGGTGGTGGTGGCGCCGGTTTTGGCGGTCAGAACTTCTCCGATATCTTCGGTGATGTGTTCAGTGATTTCTTTGGTGGCGGTCGCGGCGGTTCTCGTGGCGGCGCGCAGCGCGGTAGCGATCTGCGTTACACCCTGGAGCTGAATCTGGAAGAGGCGGTGCGGGGCACCACGGTTAACATTCGTGTGCCAACACTGGTCAATTGCAAGCCGTGCGATGGTTCGGGTGCCAAGAAGGGCTCGTCGCCTGTCACTTGCCCGACTTGCGGTGGTATTGGTCAGGTGCGCATGCAGCAGGGCTTCTTCTCGGTGCAGCAGACCTGCCCGCGTTGCCATGGTCAGGGCAAGATCATTTCCGATCCGTGCGATTCGTGCCACGGCGAAGGCCGCGTCGAAGAGTATAAGACGCTGTCGGTAAAAGTGCCGGCAGGTGTCGATACTGGTGACCGTATCCGTCTGTCCGGTGAGGGTGAGGCGGGAACCCAGGGTGGGCCGACTGGTGACTTGTATGTGGTGATCAATGTGCGCGAGCACTCGATCTTCCAGCGTGACGGCAAGCACCTGTTCTGCGAAGTGCCTATCAGCTTTGTTGATGCGGCCTTGGGCGGCGAGCTGGAGATTCCGACTCTGGATGGTCGGGTCAAGCTGAAGATTCCTGAGGGGACTCAGACCGGCAAGCAGTTCCGGATTCGTGGCAAGGGCGTTGCTCCGGTGCGTGGCGGCGGTGCTGGCGATCTGATGTGTCGGGTTGCGGTGGAAACGCCAGTGAACCTGAGTCGTCGTCAGCGCGAGCTGCTGGAAGAGTTGCGCGGTTCGCTGGATGGCGACAATTCGCACTCGCCGAAAACCACGGGTTGGTTCGAGGGCGTCAAGCGCTTCTTCGGCGATCTGTAAGGAGTAATGCATGCGACGTATAGCAGTGATGGGCGCCGCGGGGCGCATGGGCAAGACTTTGGTCGAGGCTGTGCAGCTGCGCTCGCCGCTCTCTGGGTTGACGGCGGCGATCGTTCGTCCTGGCAGTTCGCTGGTGGGTGCGGATGCAGGTGAGCTGGCGTCCCTGGGGCGTCTTGGCGTGTCGATGTCCGATAGCCTGGAGAAGGTTGTCGATGAGTTTGATGTGCTGATCGATTTCACCTTGCCGGAAGTGATGCTCAAGAACCTGGTCTTCTGCCGTAAGGCGGGCAAGGCCATGGTGATTGGTACTACGGGTTTGGGCGCCAAGGAAAAGCAATTGCTGGCCGAGGCGGGCAAGGATATTCCCATTGTCTTCGCTGCCAACTTCAGTGTCGGGGTGAACCTTTCGCTGAAGCTGCTGGATATGGCGGCTCGGGTGCTGGGTGATGATGCGGACATCGAAATCATCGAGGCTCATCACCGTCACAAGATCGATGCGCCTTCGGGTACTGCCCTGCGCATGGGTGAGGTGATTGCCAATGCCTTGGGGCGCGACCTGCAACAGGTTGCGGTCTATGGTCGCGAGGGGCATACCGGTGCGCGTGAGCGCGAAACTATCGGTTTCGCCACTGTGCGTGGTGGTGATGTGGTGGGGGATCACACTGTGCTGTTTGCCACTGAGGGCGAGCGCCTGGAAATCACCCACAAGGCCTCCAGTCGCATGACCTTCGCCAAGGGGGCGGTACGTGCTGCCCTGTGGCTGGATGGTCGCGAGGCCGGTCTTTACGACATGCAGGATGTGCTGGATTTGCGTTGAGATGCATCTGAAGTGGGGTTGAGGCTGTCCTTCAGCCCCGCTTCGCACCGCTAGGCGATGTTCTGTCGCATTCCTCTGCCTTTAAGGCTCATTAGCGGTGGACCGAAAAAGCCTTTTTCTGTAAGCTACAGCTTTAGTGTGTCCACTAAAAGCGCGCAGATAATTCGACGAAGAAGCGGGGTGACGTGTCTATACGTCATTCCGCTTTTTTGCAACCTGCGATCGCCCTTTCAGGCTCTATTTACGGGAGGTCTTCTTGACTAAGCCAGCCATACTCGCCCTTGCTGATGGCAGCATTTTTCGCGGCGAAGCCATTGGAGCCGACGGTCAAACCGTTGGTGAGGTGGTGTTCAACACCGCAATGACCGGCTATCAGGAAATCCTTACCGATCCTTCCTACGCCCAACAGATCGTTACCCTGACCTATCCCCACATCGGCAACACTGGCACCACGCCGGAAGACGCCGAGTCCGACCGCGTCTGGTCGGCTGGCCTGGTTATCCGTGACTTGCCGCTGGTGGCCAGCAACTGGCGTAACACCTTGTCCCTGTCCGATTACCTGAAAGCCAACAACGTCGTGGCGATCGCCGGTATCGACACCCGTCGCCTGACCCGCATCCTGCGTGAAAAAGGTGCTCAGAACGGCTGCATCATGGCCGGCGACAACATCTCCGAAGAAGCGGCGATTGCAGCAGCGCGCGGCTTCCCGGGCCTGAAAGGCATGGACCTGGCGAAAGTCGTCAGCACCAAGCAAAGCTACGAATGGCGTTCGACTGTCTGGGATCTGAAAACCGACAGCCACGCCACCATCGAAGCCGCCGATCTGCCGTACCACGTGGTTGCCTATGACTTCGGGGTCAAGCTGAACATCCTGCGCATGCTGGTGGAGCGCGGCTGCCGCGTGACCGTTGTGCCTGCTCAGACCCCGGCGAGCGACGTCCTGGCCCTCAAGCCGGATGGCGTGTTCCTGTCCAACGGTCCTGGCGACCCCGAGCCTTGCGACTACGCGATCAAGGCCATCAAGGAAATCCTCGAGACCGAGATTCCGGTGTTCGGCATCTGCCTGGGTCACCAATTGCTGGCCCTGGCTTCCGGCGCCAAGACCCTGAAAATGGGCCACGGCCACCACGGTGCCAACCACCCGGTCCAGGACCTGGACACCGGCGTGGTCATGATCACCAGCCAGAACCACGGTTTTGCGGTGGATGAAGCCACGTTGCCGGGTAACGTCCGGGCGATCCACAAGTCGCTGTTCGACGGCACCCTGCAGGGTATCGAGCGTACCGACAAGAGCGCGTTCAGCTTCCAGGGCCACCCTGAAGCCAGCCCGGGCCCGAACGATGTGGCGCCGCTGTTCGACCGCTTCATCAACGAGATGGCCAAGCGACGCTAAGCGCTCGCCTTGAAAGTGTAGCGAGCAGCGCTTGAGGGTGGCCCCGGCGAGTCCGGCGGAATCCCCTCAGGCGCCTCAGAGAATGTTCAAGACGGCTTGCCGACTGACCTGCGGATTTGAGTGACAACCCATGCCAAAACGTACAGACATTAAAAGCATCCTGATTCTTGGCGCTGGCCCGATCGTGATCGGCCAGGCCTGCGAATTCGACTACTCCGGCGCCCAGGCCTGCAAGGCCCTGCGCGAAGAGGGTTACCGGGTCATCCTGGTGAACTCCAACCCGGCCACCATCATGACCGACCCGGCCATGGCCGACGCCACCTACATCGAGCCGATCAAGTGGCAGACCGTTGCCAAGATCATCGAGAAAGAGCGTCCGGATGCGCTGCTGCCAACCATGGGCGGCCAGACGGCTCTGAACTGCGCTCTGGACCTGGAGCGCGAAGGCGTTCTGGAGAAGTTCGGCGTAGAGATGATCGGTGCCAATGCCGACACCATCGACAAGGCTGAAGACCGTTCGCGCTTCGACGCTGCCATGAAGTCCATCGGCCTGGCGTGCCCACGTTCCGGTATCGCTCACAGCATGGAAGAGGCCAATGCAGTCCTCGACAAGCTGGGCTTCCCTTGCATCATCCGTCCGTCCTTCACCATGGGCGGCACCGGTGGCGGTATTGCTTACAACCGGGAAGAGTTCGAAGAGATCTGCGCCCGCGGTCTGGACCTGTCGCCGACCAAGGAACTGTTGATCGACGAATCGCTGATCGGCTGGAAAGAGTACGAGATGGAGGTGGTCCGCGATAAGAAGGACAACTGCATCATCGTCTGCTCCATCGAAAACTTCGACCCGATGGGTGTGCACACCGGTGACTCGATCACCGTGGCTCCGGCACAGACCCTGACCGACAAGGAATACCAGATCCTGCGTAACGCCTCCCTGGCGGTACTGCGTGAGATCGGCGTGGAAACCGGCGGTTCCAACGTGCAGTTCGGCATCTGCCCGAACACTGGCCGCATGGTCGTGATCGAGATGAACCCGCGGGTGTCCCGTTCCTCGGCGCTGGCCTCGAAAGCCACGGGTTTCCCGATCGCCAAGGTCGCGGCCAAGCTGGCGGTGGGTTACACCCTGGACGAGCTGTCCAACGACATCACCGGCGGCAAGACTCCAGCCTCCTTCGAGCCGTCCATCGACTACGTCGTGACCAAGCTGCCACGTTTCGCCTTCGAAAAATTCTCCAAGGCTGACGCGCGCCTGACCACCCAGATGAAGTCTGTGGGTGAAGTCATGGCCATCGGCCGGACCTTCCAGGAATCCCTGCAGAAAGCTTTGCGTGGCCTGGAAGTTGGCGTTTGCGGGCTGGATCCGAAGCTCGACCTGAGCAATCCGGAAAGCATGAACGTGCTCAAGCGCGAGCTGACCGTGCCAGGCGCCGAGCGTATCTGGTACGTGGCTGACGCCTTCCGTGCCGGCATGACCGTCGAGCAGATCTTCGGCATGAACATGATCGATCCTTGGTTCCTGGTGCAGATCGAAGATCTGATCAAGGAAGAAGAGAAGGTCAAGACCTTGGGGCTGTCGGCTATCGGCCGCGACCTGATGTTCCGCTTGAAGCGCAAAGGCTTCTCCGACCAGCGTCTGGCCAAGCTGCTGGGTGTGACCGAGAAGAACCTGCGCACTCACCGCCATAAGCTGGAAGTGTTCCCGGTCTACAAGCGCGTCGACACCTGCGCCGCCGAGTTCGCTACTGACACCGCTTACCTGTACTCGACTTATGAAGAAGAGTGCGAAGCCGCGCCATCGACCCGCGACAAGATCATGATCCTGGGCGGCGGTCCAAACCGTATTGGCCAGGGTATCGAGTTCGACTACTGCTGCGTGCACGCTGCACTGGCACTGCGCGACGATGGTTACGAAACCATCATGGTCAACTGCAACCCGGAAACCGTTTCCACCGACTACGACACCTCCGATCGCCTGTACTTCGAACCGGTAACCCTGGAAGACGTGCTGGAAATCGTCCGCGTTGAGAAGCCAAAAGGCGTGATCGTTCAGTACGGCGGCCAGACGCCTCTGAAACTGGCTCGTGCCCTGGAAGCGGCCGGCGTGCCAATCATCGGCACCAGCCCAGACGCTATCGACCGTGCAGAAGACCGTGAGCGCTTCCAGCAAATGGTTGAGCGCCTGAACCTGCGTCAGCCGCCAAACGCCACCGTGCGCAGCGAAGACGAAGCGATTCGTGCCGCGACCAAGATCGGTTATCCGCTGGTGGTGCGTCCGTCCTATGTTCTGGGCGGCCGTGCGATGGAAATCGTCTACGAGGAAGAAGAGCTCAAGCGCTACCTGCGTGAAGCGGTGCAAGTGTCCAACGACAGTCCGGTGCTGCTGGACCACTTCCTCAACTGCGCCATCGAGATGGACGTGGATGCGGTCTGCGACGGTACCGACGTGGTGATCGGCGCGATCATGCAGCACATCGAGCAGGCCGGCGTTCACTCCGGTGACTCCGCGTGCTCCCTGCCGCCGTACTCGCTGCCGGCGCACATCCAGGATGAGATGCGTGAGCAGGTCAAGAAAATGGCCCTGGAGTTGGGCGTGGTTGGCTTGATGAACGTACAGTTGGCCCTGCAGGGCAATGAGATCTACGTCATTGAAGTGAACCCGCGTGCTTCCCGCACCGTGCCTTTCGTGTCCAAGTGCATCGGCGTCTCCCTGGCGATGATCGCGGCTCGTGTGATGGCTGGTAAGACTCTGAAAGAGCTGGGCTTTACCAAGGAAATCATCCCGAACTTCTACAGCGTCAAGGAAGCGGTGTTCCCGTTCGCCAAGTTCCCGGGTGTTGACCCGATCCTCGGCCCAGAGATGAAGTCCACCGGTGAAGTCATGGGTGTGGGCGATACTTTCGGTGAGGCTTTCGCCAAGGCCCAGATGGGCGCCAGCGAAGTGCTGCCGACTGGCGGTACTGCATTTATCAGTGTTCGTGACGATGACAAACCTCTGGTTGCAGGCGTGGCCCGTGATCTGATCAACTTGGGCTTCGAAGTGGTCGCTACTGCGGGCACCGCCAAGCTGATCGAAGCGGCCGGCCTGAAAGTGCGTCGTGTGAACAAGGTGACTGAAGGTCGTCCTCATGTGGTCGATATGATCAAGAACGACGAAGTCACCCTGATCATCAACACCACTGAAGGTCGTCAGTCGATTGCTGACTCTTACTCCATTCGTCGTAACGCCTTGCAGCACAAGATCTACTGCACCACCACCATTGCTGCTGGCGAAGCTATCTGCGAAGCGTTGAAGTTCGGTCCAGAAAAAACCGTGCGTCGCTTGCAGGATCTACACGCAGGATTGAAGGCATGAATAAATACCCAATGACCGTCCAGGGCGCTCGCGCCCTGGAAGAAGAGCATGCTCACTTGACCAAGGTCGTTCGTCCTAAGCTCAGCCAGGACATCGGTACGGCCCGCGAGTTGGGTGACTTGAAGGAAAACGCTGAATACCATGCTGCGCGTGAACAGCAAGGCATGGTCGAGGCTCGGATCCGTGATATCGAAGGCCGTCTGCAAAACTCGGTGGTCATCGATGTCACGACCATTCCTCATACCGGCAAGGTGATCTTTGGCACCACGGTCGAGATCGCCAACGTCGAGACTGACGAAAGCGTGACCTACCAGATCGTTGGTGAGGACGAGGCTGATATCAAGCTCGGTAAAATCTCCGTCGGCTCGCCGATTGCTCGTGCCTTGATTGCCAAGGAAGAGGGTGATGTGGTGGCGGTCAAAACGCCTGGCGGTGTAATCGAGTATGAGATTGTCGAAGTCCGTCACATCTGAAAGAAGGCGCCCGCTGCATGCGGGCGCCATGCTTTGGCAGCTGACCCAGATGCTGTGGGTCGGCGGCTTATGGCTGTTGCATCTCGGTTTGTTTCCCGTCCTGGGCCAGATTGGCCTTGCTCCCTTGCTGATCGAAGAGGTTTCTACCCTGCTCAGTGCTTTGTTGGTGGGCTTTTCGGGGGCGTGCCTGGTTCTACAGACGCTGGTACTGATTCAGTCCGAAGGACTGAGAAGTCTTTGGCGGGATATTCGGGGGCAACTGCTGTTGATGGCAATGTATGCGTGCGGCATGTATTTCGCCGTGCGTATTCTGTTGCCGGAAGCTCAACGCTGGCAGTTGTTCAGCTACCTGGTTCTGGGATTTTCCGGCTTGATACTGGTATTGCAGCCGGTGCCAGGATGGGGTGGAAGGGTGCGCCAGGCACACCCTTAACCCGAGTCGACGTCAGTTGAAACGATGGACGTTCGACAATTGCTTGTTTACCTTGGTGTTCTTGCGGTAGATCAGCGCCATCTTGCCGATGACCTGCACCAGATCCGCTTTGCCGGCCTTGCACAGTTCGGCAATGGCTTCCAGGCGCGATTCGCGCTCGAGGATGTTGAGCTTGATCTTGATCAGCTCGTGATCGCTCAAGGCGCGTTCAAGTTCGGCTAGCACACCTTCGGTCAAACCGTTGTCAGCCACAGTCAATACTGGTTTCAGATGGTGGCCAATGGATTTGTACTGTTTCTTCTGCTCTTGAGTGAGCGGCATAATCTGACCCCTGCGTCTGATCTTGTAAAAAGCGGCGGCCAGTTTACCCGAGCGAGTCCGGGACCGCCCAGTTAATCACGACCCGTTTTATTTTGAGGTGGCCCGTGGCCCGTTCCAAAACTAGCCATAACTGGCTGAAAGAGCACTTCAACGACCCATTCGTCAAAATGGCGCAAAAAGATGGGTACCGTTCCCGTGCTAGCTACAAACTGCTGGAGATCCAGGAAAAGGACCGCCTTATCCGTCCTGGCATGAGTGTTATCGACCTGGGGGCTGCCCCGGGGGGCTGGTCGCAGGTGACCAGTCGTCTGATTGGTGGTCAGGGGCGATTGATCGCCTCGGATATCCTGGAAATGGACAGCATCCCCGATGTGACCTTCATTCAAGGGGACTTCACCGAGGATGCGGTGCTGGCGCAGATTCTCGAAGCTGTCGGAAATTCAGAGGTTGACCTTGTGATTTCCGATATGGCCCCCAATATGAGTGGGTTAGCAGCCGTGGACATGCCTCGGGCGATGTTCCTGTGCGAATTGGCGCTGGATCTTGCTGGTAGGGTACTACGGCCAGGTGGTGATTTTCTGATCAAGATTTTCCAAGGTGAAGGTTTTGATGAGTACCACAAAAGCGTTCGGCAGATGTTCGAGAAAGTGCAGATGCGCAAACCGACATCTTCCCGTGACCGTTCTCGGGAGCAATATCTGCTGGGGCGGGGCTTTCGTGGTCGCAGCGAGTAAGTAAGGTTTTTGACTGGGGTGATAGGATTTTCGTATTTCGCCCCGTCAGATTAAACGCATATTGTGTAGTCTAAGTTTCACATAGGGTTACAGACAGCGCCTGCCAGAGCTGTAGGTAATGTAGTAAGTTAGGCCGGTGAATATCATGCGAAGCGCGCGCCAGTAGCGGCGCTTGCTTCAGAGGGTAGTTAATTGAACGACATGGCAAAGAATCTGATCCTTTGGTTGATCATCGCTGCCGTCCTTGTGACGGTGATGAACAACTTCTCCAGCCCTAACGAGCCGCAAACCCTCAACTACTCCGACTTCATCCAGCAAGTTAAGGATGGCAAGGTCGAGCGCGTAGCTGTTGATGGCTACGTTATTACCGGCAAGCGCAGCGATGGCGATACCTTCAAAACCATCCGTCCTGCCATTCAGGACAATGGTCTGATCGGCGATTTGGTGGACAACCATGTCGTGGTCGAGGGCAAGCAGCCCGAGCAACAAAGTATCTGGACCCAACTGCTGGTAGCCAGTTTCCCGATCCTGGTGATCATTGCCGTCTTCATGTTCTTCATGCGGCAAATGCAGGGTGGCGCAGGTGGCAAGGGCGGGCCGATGAGCTTTGGCAAGAGCAAGGCGCGTCTGCTCTCTGAAGATCAGGTGAAAACCACGCTGGCTGACGTTGCTGGTTGTGACGAGGCCAAAGAGGAAGTTGGCGAGCTGGTTGAATTCCTGCGTGATCCAGGCAAGTTCCAGCGCCTGGGTGGCCGTATTCCTCGCGGCGTGCTGATGGTAGGGCCACCGGGCACCGGTAAGACCTTGCTGGCCAAGGCCATTGCGGGCGAAGCCAAGGTACCGTTCTTCACTATCTCCGGTTCCGATTTCGTCGAGATGTTCGTTGGTGTTGGTGCCAGCCGTGTTCGCGACATGTTCGAACAGGCCAAGAAACATGCTCCATGCATCATTTTCATCGATGAGATCGACGCTGTCGGTCGTCACCGTGGTGCCGGCATGGGCGGCGGTCATGATGAACGTGAGCAGACTCTCAACCAATTGCTGGTTGAGATGGACGGCTTTGAAATGAACGACGGCATCATTGTTATCGCCGCCACCAACCGTCCTGACGTGCTTGACCCAGCGCTGCTGCGGCCCGGTCGTTTCGACCGCCAGGTGGTGGTGGGTCTGCCGGATATTCGCGGCCGTGAGCAGATTCTCAAGGTCCACATGCGCAAAGTGCCGATGGGCGAAGATGTTGCTCCGGCGGTGATTGCGCGTGGTACGCCGGGCTTCTCCGGTGCCGACTTGGCAAACCTGGTGAACGAGGCCTCGCTGTTCGCGGCTCGTACCGGTAAGCGCATTGTCGAAATGAAGGAATTTGAACTGGCCAAGGACAAGATCATGATGGGCGCAGAGCGCAAATCCATGGTCATGTCCGAGAAAGAGAAGCAGAACACCGCTTATCACGAAGCTGGCCACGCCATTGTTGGTCGAGTTGTGCCTGAGCATGACCCAGTCTACAAAGTCTCGATCATTCCTCGCGGTCGAGCATTGGGCGTCACCATGTTCTTGCCGGAAGAGGATCGCTATAGCCTGTCCAAGCGAGCCCTGATCAGCCAGATCTGCTCGCTCTATGGCGGTCGTATTGCAGAAGAGATGACGCTGGGTTTTGACGGTGTGACCACCGGTGCATCCAACGACATCATGCGCGCCAGCCAGATTGCTCGGAACATGGTCACCAAGTGGGGGCTCTCCGAAAAACTCGGCCCGCTGATGTATGCGGAAGAAGAGGGCGAAGTGTTCCTGGGTCGCAGTGCAGGCAGTCAGCATGCCAGTTTGTCCGCTGAAACAGCGAAACTGATCGACTCCGAAGTGCGCAGCATCATTGATCAGTGCTATGGCACCGCCAAGCAGATCCTCACTGATAACCGCGACAAACTGGACGCCATGGCAGATGCCTTGATGAAGTACGAAACCATCGATGCTGATCAGATTGACGACATCATGGCTGGGCGTACTCCGCGTGAACCTCGTGATTGGGAGGGCGGTTCGGGTACTACTCCTCCAGTAGTGCAAAACGAACGTCCGGAAACACCCATCGGCGGCCCTGCTGCCGACCACTAAGGTTTTAAATGACTTCTGTTCCTTCCTCCACCCGGTTGCCTTGCGGCAACCGGGTTCTTGATTTGGCCCGTGCGCATGTCATGGGCATTCTCAATGTCACCCCCGATTCCTTCTCCGATGGCGGTCGCTTCAGTCAACTGGATGTCGCCTTGCGGCATGCCGAGGCCATGGTTCTTGCTGGTGCTACGCTGATCGATATCGGTGGCGAGTCGACGCGGCCGGGTGCTCGTGCGGTATCGCCCCTGGAAGAGTTGGAGCGTGTGGCTCCGGTCGTGGAGCGAATTAATCGCGAGCTGGATGTGGTTATTTCCGTTGATACCTCGACGCCGGCCGTCATGCGTGAAACTGCTCGCCTGGGAGCGGGGTTGATCAATGATGTGCGCGCACTGCGCCGTGATGGTGCCCTGGATGCGGCGGCCGCTACTGGTTTGCCTGTATGTCTGATGCATATGCTCGGTGAGCCTGGCGATATGCAAGACAACCCGCATTACCAGGATGTCACTCGGGAAGTGAGTGAGTTTTTGGTTGAGCGGATGGCGGCGTGTGCGTCGGTGGGAATCGAGGCTGGGCGGATTGTTCTTGACCCGGGCTTTGGTTTTGCCAAGACCCTGCAGCACAACTTGAGTCTGTTCAAGCATATGGAGGCCTTGCATGCCCTTGGGCGTCCCCTGCTGGTCGGGGTGTCGCGCAAAAGCATGATTGGCCAGTCCCTGAATCGGCCTGTAGCCGAGCGATTGCACGGTAGCCTGGCACTGGCGGCACTGGCGGTGACCAAGGGCGCGAAGATTATCCGCGTCCATGATGTCGCCGAAACGGTGGATGTGGTGCGAATGATTGCGGCAGTGGAATCCGCTGAATAAGAACGATGGAGTACTTATGACTAAGAAATATTTTGGCACCGACGGCATTCGTGGTCGTGTGGGCGAATACCCTATTACTCCAGACTTCATGCTCAAGCTCGGCTGGGCGGCGGGCATGGCTTTCCGCAGCATGGGGGCTTGCCGTGTGCTGGTAGGTAAGGACACGCGTATCTCTGGGTACATGTTCGAGTCGGCTCTCGAGGCGGGGCTATCTGCTGCCGGTGCAGATGTCATGCTGTTGGGGCCGATGCCAACTCCGGCTATCGCCTATCTGACGCGCACCTTCCATGCGGAGGCCGGGATTGTCATCAGTGCTTCGCACAATCCCCATGATGACAACGGCATCAAGTTCTTCTCGGGTGAGGGCACCAAGTTGCCTGACGAGGTGGAGTTGATGATCGAGGAGTTACTGGATGCGCCCATGACCGTGGTGGAGTCGAGCAAGCTCGGCAAGGTGTCGCGGATCAACGATGCATCGGGACGCTATATCGAGTTCTGCAAGAGCAGCGTGCCATCGAGCACCAGTTTTGCAGGCTTGAAGATCGTCCTGGACTGCGCTCATGGCGCCACCTACAAGGTCGCGCCGAGTGTGTTCCGCGAGTTGGGTGCGCAAGTCACGGTTCTATCTGCGCAGCCTAATGGCTTGAACATCAACGAGAACTGCGGTTCGACTCATATGTCGCAACTGCAGGCGGCGGTCCTGGCTGAGCACGCGGATCTGGGTATTGCCTTTGATGGCGACGGTGACCGGGTGCTGATGGTCGACCAGACCGGTGCAATTGTTGACGGTGATGAGCTGCTGTTCATCATTGCCCGGGACCTGCATGAGCGTGACAAGTTGCAAGGCGGTGTGGTCGGGACGCTTATGAGCAATCTGGGGCTGGAGCTGGCTCTGGCGGATCTGGGTATTCCTTTTGTCCGGGCCAATGTCGGCGACCGTTATGTGATTGCTGAGCTGCTTGAGCGCAACTGGTTGGTGGGTGGAGAGAATTCCGGCCACATCGTGTGCTTCCGCCACGCGACCACTGGTGATGCGATCATCGCCGCGCTTCAGGTGCTAATGGCGCTCAAGGCGCGTGGTGAAAGTCTGGCGCAATCACGCCAAGGACTGCGCAAATGCCCTCAAGTGCTGGTCAATGTCCGTTTTGGTGGTGGCGAGAGCCCGGTTGAGCATCCTGCTGTGAAAGAGGCTTGCGAGCGCGTTACGACCGCTATGGCGGGGCGTGGTCGGGTTCTGTTGCGCAAGTCCGGTACTGAGCCGCTGGTGCGTGTCATGGTCGAAGGTGACGATGAAGCACAGGTTCGCGCTTATGCTGATGAGCTGGCAAAACTGGTTGCTGAAGTTTCTGCCTGATTTCGGCTTGCCAGTGTTGTTTTGGTTGGGTAACATCTGCGCCCACTTTGACCGACGAGGTACAGCATGCGTCGCCCTATGGTAGCTGGTAACTGGAAGATGCACGGTACCCGCGCCAGCGTCGCTGAGCTGATCAACGGCCTTCGTCATCTGGCCTTGCCAAGCGGTGTTGATGTCGCGGTATTCCCGCCTTGCTTGTATATCAATCAAGTGATTGATGGCTTGAAAGGCAAGTCGATTCAGGTCGGCGCGCAGAACTCTGCGGTGGAATCCATGCAAGGTGCGTTGACGGGCGAAATCGCCCCGAGTCAATTGGTGGACGCAGGTTGTTCCTTGGTGCTGGTTGGGCACTCTGAGCGCCGCATGATCATGGGCGAGCGGGACGCGACGCTTAACCGCAAGTTCGCGGCAGCACAGGCTTGTGGCCTGAAGCCGATTCTGTGTGTGGGGGAGACCCTCGAGCAGCGCGAAGCGGGGAAGACTCTGGAAGTTGTCGGGCGTCAGCTGGGCAGCATCATTGAAGAGTTGGGTGTTGGCGCATTCGCCAGTGCTGTTATCGCTTACGAGCCGGTCTGGGCCATTGGTACCGGGCTGACTGCAACACCGCAACAGGCGCAGGATGTGCACGCAGCCATTCGCGCGCAGTTGGCGGCAGAGAATTCTGAAGTGGCACGAGGAGTGCGGCTTCTATACGGCGGCAGCGTGAAGGCGGCCAATGCGGTCGAACTGTTCGGCATGCCGGATATCGATGGGGGGCTCATTGGTGGAGCTTCCCTGAATGCAGATGAGTTCGGTGCGATCTGTCGCGCCGCGGGAAACTGAAAAAATGCTGGAAACAGTCGTAGTCGTTTTTCATCTGCTGGGTGCCCTGGGCGTAGTTGCTCTGGTTTTGCTGCAGCAGGGTAAAGGTGCGGATGCTGGCGCGTCTTTCGGTGCAGGTGCTTCAAATACTGTGTTCGGAAGCCAAGGTTCCTCTACCTTTCTTAGTAAGTTTACTGCTATACTTGCCGCCGGTTTCTTCATAACCAGCTTGGGGTTAGGTTACTTTGCTAAAGAGAAAGCTCATCAGCTGACTCAAGTAGGTTTGCCAGATCCAGCAGTACTTGAAGTACCAAAGCAAAAACCGGCTTCTGACGATGTCCCGGTGCTCCAAGAGCAAAAGTCGGCCAATAGTGCGACTGACGTACCTCCAGCTCCAGAGCAGAAGTAAGAAGAGTTTCACGCAGTAACGTAGTCTATGCCGAGGTGGTGGAATTGGTAGACACGCAACCTTGAGGTGGTTGTGCCCATAGGGTGTAGGGGTTCGAGTCCCCTTCTCGGTACCAATTGTCAGGAGAGCCCGCGGTTGCGGGCTTTCTTGTAGGTGGAAGGTTACATTGACCCAAAAAGGGATCAGTCGTATACTTCCGCCCCAGCTTTGTCGCGGGGTGGAGCAGTCTGGTAGCTCGTCGGGCTCATAACCCGAAGGTCGTCGGTTCAAATCCGGCCCCCGCAACCAGTTTTAGCGGAGCCCCTTTTCAGGGGCTTTTTGTTAGCTGGACACTTTATAACGCCGCTATTCAACGGCGTTTCCGGGATGGGCGCTTCGCCCATTTTTTATTTGCACAAGCATGCACGAGGGGGTTCAGGTGTCGAGCAAGCTAGAACAGTTGCAGGCCTTGTTGGCCCCGGTGGTCGTGGCCCTTGGCTATGAATGCTGGGGTATTGAGTTTTCGGCTCAGGGTCGCCACTCATTGTTGCGCGTTTATATCGATAAAGAAGGCGGCGTGCTGGTGGACGATTGCGCCATCGTCAGCCGTCAGATCAGCGGTGTTCTCGACGTAGAAGATCCAATTTCCGTTGAATACACCCTTGAGGTTTCCTCTCCTGGCATGGAACGCCCACTGTTCACCCTTGAACAGTTTGCCAAGTATGTCGGTGAGCAAGTGAAGATCAAGCTGCGCTCGCCTTTCGAAGGTCGGCGTAATTTTCAGGGCCTTCTCCGCGGGGTGGAGGAGCAGGACGTCGTGGTGCAGGTGGATGATCACGAGTTCCTGTTGCCGATCGATATGATCGACAAGGCCAACATTATTCCCAGTTTTGACTGAGACGCGGATCCCGCGGATCCAATGGCTTGCGAAAGGCGAGGCGTACGATGAGCAAAGAAGTACTGCTGGTTGTTGAGTCGGTATCCAATGAAAAGGGTGTACCGGCAAGCGTGATTTTTGAAGCGCTGGAGCTGGCCCTGGCCACTGCTACCAAAAAGCGTTTTGAAGACGAAGTGGACCTGCGTGTGGAAATCAATCGCCACACCGGTTCCTATGAAACTTTCCGTCGCTGGACGGTGGTTGAAGAAGCCGATCTGGATGATCCAGCGGTCGAGACCTGGTTGAGCAAGGCTCGTGAAACCCATCCCGACGCCAAAGTCGGTGATGTGATCGAAGAGAAAATCGAATCCATCGAGTTCGGCCGCATCGCTGCCCAGACCGCCAAGCAGGTCATTGTGCAGAAAGTTCGCGAAGCCGAGCGCGCACAGGTGGTTGATGCCTATCGCGAGCGCCTGGGAGAAATCATCTCCGGCACCGTGAAAAAAGTGACACGTGACAACGTGATCGTTGACCTGGGTAACAACGCTGAAGCGTTGCTGGCCCGTGAAGACATCATCTCCCGTGAGACTTTCCGGGTTGGCGTGCGTCTGCGTGCGCTGCTCAAGGAAATCCGCACCGAGAACCGCGGCCCGCAGCTGATCCTGTCGCGTACCGCACCGGAAATGCTGATCGAGCTGTTCCGTATCGAAGTGCCGGAAATTGCCGAAGGCCTGATCGAAGTCATGGCCGCCTCCCGTGATCCGGGTTCGCGCGCCAAGATCGCAGTCCGCTCCAAAGACAAACGCATCGACCCGCAGGGCGCGTGCATTGGTATGCGCGGTTCGCGCGTCCAGGCCGTATCCGGTGAGTTGGGCGGCGAGCGCGTGGACATCGTCCTGTGGGACGAGAACCCGGCGCAGTTCGTGATCAATGCCATGTCGCCGGCTGAGGTCGCGGCAATTATCGTTGACGAAGATGCCCATGCCATGGACATCGCCGTTGGCGCAGACAATCTGGCTCAGGCCATCGGTCGCGGTGGTCAGAACGTGCGTCTGGCCAGCCAATTGACTGGCTGGACCCTGAACGTGATGACCGAATCGGACATCCAGGCCAAGCAGCAAGCAGAAACCGGCGACATCCTGCGCAACTTCATCGACGAGCTGGAAGTTGATGAAGAACTGGCACAGGTTCTGGTTGATGAAGGCTTCACCAGCCTGGAAGAGATTGCCTACGTACCGCTGGAAGAAATGCTCAACATCGACGGCTTTGACGAAGATATCGTCAACGAGCTTCGCGCTCGGGCCAAGGATCGCTTGTTGACTAAAGCCATCGCTACTGAGGAAAAGCTGGCAGACGCCCATCCGGCCGAAGACCTGCTCTCGCTTGAGGGTATGGACAAGGATTTGGCGATGGAACTGGCGGTGCGCGGCGTAATTACCCGCGAAGACCTGGCCGAGCAGTCTATTGACGACCTGCTCGACATCGACGGCATTGACGATGATCGTGCCGGCAAGTTGATCATGGCCGCCCGAGCCCACTGGTTCGAGTAATTAGGCGCGGCCTGAGGAGAGAAGTGCATGACGCAAGTCACGGTGAAACAACTGGCCGATGAGGTCAAAACACCGGTAGAGCGCCTGCTGCAGCAGATGCGTGAGGCAGGTCTGCCGCACACCGCCGCCGAGGAACATGTGAGCGACAGTGAGAAGCAGTCGTTGCTGACTCATCTGAAAAGCAGCCACAAGGCGAAAGTGGAAGAACCACGCAAGATCACTTTGCAGCGCAAGACCACCAGCACCCTGCGTGTTGCTGGTAGCAAAAGCATCAGCGTTGAAGTGCGCAAGAAGAAAGTCTTCGTGCAGCGCAGCCCGGAAGAAATCGAAGCCGAGCGTCAACGCGAACTGGAAGAACGCCGCGCAGTAGAAAATGCTGCTCGTCAAAAGGCTGAAGAAGAAGCCAAGCGTCGCGCCGAAGAAGAAGCGCGTCGCCAGCCTGCTCCGGTTGCCGAGCCTGTTGCCGCGCAAGCTGCTGCAGCCCCTGCACCTGCGCCTGTGGTCGAAGCTGTGCAAGAAGCACCAGTGGCCGCTCCGGCGCCGGTTGCCGAGCGCAAGAAAGACGAGCAGCGCCGTCCGGACAAGTCCCGCAACGACGACAACCGTCGCAGCGGCGATGGCGAGCGCAAAAACGCTCCTCATCGTGCTTCGGTCAAGGAAAAGGCGCCAGCGCCGCGCGTTGCTCCACGTACCACCGACGAAGAAAGCGATGGCTTCCGTCGTGGTGGTCGCGGCAAGGCCAAGCTGAAGAAGCGCAACGCTCACGGTTTCCAGAGCCCAACCGGGCCAGTGGTACGTGACGTGCAGATCGGCGAGACCATCACTGTGGGCGAACTGGCCCAGCAGATGTCGGTCAAGGCGGCCGAAGTCATCAAGTTCATGTTCAAGCTGGGCACTCCAGCCACCATCAACCAGGTTCTGGATCAGGAAACTGCCCAGCTGGTTGCTGAAGAACTGGGCCACAAAGTGACCCTGGTCAGCGACACTGCCCTGGAAGATTCCCTGGCCGAGTCCCTGAAGTTCGAAGGTGAAGCGGTTGCTCGTGCGCCGGTCGTGACCGTAATGGGCCACGTTGACCACGGTAAGACCTCGTTGCTGGACTACATCCGTCGCGCCAAAGTGGCCGCGGGCGAAGCCGGTGGCATTACCCAGCACATCGGTGCCTACCACGTAGAAACCGAGCGCGGCATGGTCACCTTCCTCGACACCCCAGGTCACGCCGCGTTTACCGCCATGCGTGCCCGTGGTGCCAAGGCTACCGACATCGTGATCCTGGTGGTTGCAGCGGACGACGGCGTGATGCCGCAGACCATTGAAGCCGTTCAGCACGCACAGGCTGCCGGCGTGCCGCTGGTGGTTGCGGTGAACAAGATCGATAAGCCAGGCGCTGATCTGGACCGTATCCGCAGTGAGCTCTCGGTTCACGGCGTGACATCGGAAGATTGGGGTGGCGATACGCCGTTCGTACCGGTCTCCGCGAAAATGGGTACCGGTGTCGACGACCTGCTCGAAGCCGTTCTGCTGCAGGCCGAAGTACTGGAACTCAAGGCGACTCCTTCGGCTCCTGGCCGTGGCGTCGTGGTGGAATCCCGTCTCGACAAGGGCCGTGGCCCGGTAGCTACCGTGCTGGTTCAAGACGGTACTCTGCGTCAAGGCGACATGGTGCTGGTCGGTTCGAACTACGGCCGCGTGCGCGCCATGCTCGACGAGAACGGCAAGCCAATCAAGGAAGCCGGTCCTTCCATCCCGGTCGAGATCCTCGGCCTGGACGGTACCCCGGACGCTGGCGACGAGATGAGCGTAGTGGCCGACGAGAAGAAAGCCCGTGAAGTGGCTCTGTTCCGTCAAGGCAAGTTCCGCGAAGTCAAACTGGCTCGTGCTCACGCCGGCAAGCTGGAAAACATCTTCGAAAGCATGGGCCAGGAAGAGAAGAAGACGCTCAACATCGTCCTCAAATCCGACGTCCGTGGTTCGTTGGAAGCTCTGCAAGGCGCTCTGAACGGCCTGGGCAACGACGAAGTGCAAGTGCGCGTAGTGGGCGGCGGCGTCGGTGGTATCACCGAGAGCGACGCCAACCTGGCACTGGCCTCCAACGCTGTACTGTTCGGCTTCAACGTGCGTGCCGATGCCGGTGCCCGGAAGATCGTCGAGCAGGAAGGTCTGGATATGCGTTACTACAACGTGATCTACGACATCATCGAAGACGTCAAGAAAGCCCTGACCGGTATGTTGGGCAGCGACGTTCGGGAGAACATCCTGGGTGTTGCCGAAGTTCGCGACGTGTTCCGCTCGCCGAAGTTTGGCGCGATCGCCGGTTGCATGGTCATCGAAGGTGTCGTGCACCGTAACCGTCCAATCCGTGTACTGCGTGAAGACATCGTTATCTTCGAAGGCGAGCTGGAATCCCTGCGCCGCTTCAAGGATGACGCGTCCGAAGTACGTGCCGGCATGGAATGCGGTATCGGCGTTAAGAGCTACAACGACGTCAAAGTCGGTGACAAGATCGAAGTCTTCGAGAAGGTCCAGGTTGCTCGCAGCCTCTAACTCGCGCACTTCAAGAGCCCTGGTGGCCCGTAGCATGTTCATGCACGGCACCGCCAGCGGCCTCTAAACGCAACGCCCGGTCTGGCTCCTGCCAGGCCGGGCGTTTGCCGCTTTCAGACCACACGGGTTTCACCGTGAGGCAGTAACAGGTAACAAGACATGGCAAAAGAATACAGCCGTACCCAACGCATCGGTGATCAGATGCAGCGCGAACTGGCGCAACTGATCCGTCGCGAAGTCAAGGATCCACGCGTCGGCCTGGTGACCATCACCGCCGTGGAAGTCAGCCGCGATGTCGGTCACGCGAAGATTTTCATCACCGTGATGGGCCAGGAAAACGCCGAAGAGATCGCCCAGAGCATCAAGGTGCTGAACTCGGCGGCAGGTTTCCTGCGCATGCAACTGGCCAAGGAAATGAAGCTGCGCAGCGTGCCGCAACTGCACTTCCATTACGACGAAAGCGTGGCCCGCGGGGCGCACTTGTCGGCCCTGATCGAGCGCGCCGTGGCTGAAGACAGCCAGCATGGCGACGCGCCTGCCCCTGAAGACGCCAAGGAGTAAGCGGTGGCTCAGGTCAAGCGTATCCGTCGTAACGTCAGCGGCATCATCCTTCTGGACAAGCCGCTGGGCTTCACCTCCAACGCGGCGCTGCAGAAAGTCCGCTGGTTGCTCAATGCCGAGAAGGCTGGTCACACCGGCAGCCTCGATCCCCTGGCCACCGGTGTGCTGCCGCTGTGCTTCGGCGAAGCCACCAAGTTCTCGCAATACCTGCTCGATTCCGACAAGGGTTACGAAACCCTGGCGCAGTTGGGCAAGACCACCACCACTGCGGATGCTGAAGGCGAAGTTTTGCAGACCCGCGAAGTGACCGTTGGTCGTGCCGATATCGAAGCGGTATTGCCGGAATTTCGTGGCGAAATCAAACAGATACCGCCGATGTACTCGGCCCTCAAGCGTGATGGCCAGCCACTCTACAAACTGGCTCGTGCAGGGGAAGTGGTGGAGCGCGAACCGCGTTCTGTTACTATTGCGCGCTTGGAATTACTCGCCTTTGAAGGCGACACTGCGCGCCTGGCGGTGGACTGCAGCAAAGGCACCTATATCCGCACCCTGGTGGAAGATATTGGTGAAAAGCTCGGCTGCGGTGCTTACGTTGCAGAACTGCGACGGACCCAGGCCGGACCTTTCAGCTTGGCCCAGACGGTCACCTTGGAAGAGCTTGAAGCCGTGCACGCCGAAGGCGGCAATGAAGCGGTAGATCGCTTCCTGATGCCATCGGACAGCGGCCTGCTGGATTGGCCACTGCTGCAGTTCTCGGAGCACAGCGCGTTCTACTGGCTCAATGGCCAGCCGGTACGTGCCCCGGATGCACCGAAGTTCGGCATGGTGCGGGTACAGGATCACAACGGTCGCTTCATCGGTATCGGTGAAGTGAGCGAAGACGGGCGCATCGCGCCGCGTCGACTGATTCGGTCAGAATGACCGGACGAGGGTGGCTGTTAACAGGCACGGTCACTACTCATTTATAGATACAGGGATTTGTCCCTGGCCTGTTGAAACTGTTCTTGAACAGTTTCCTGATATAAGGATTGCCCACATGGCACTCAGCGTTGAAGAAAAAGCTCAGATCGTAACCGACTACCAGCAAGCTGTTGGTGACACTGGTTCGCCAGAAGTGCAAGTTGCACTGCTGACCGCCAACATCAACAAACTGCAAGGTCACTTCAAAGCCAACGGTAAAGACCACCACTCCCGTCGTGGCCTGATCCGCATGGTAAACCAGCGTCGTAAGCTGCTGGACTACCTGAAAGGCAAAGACCTGAGCCGTTACAGCACCCTGATCGGTCGTCTGGGTCTGCGTCGCTAATCAGCGATTGCGCTATGAGGTTGGTTGTTTGCCATGCGTCAGCGGTTTTTCCGTCGGCGTATGGCAGGCTCCCAGCCTCAAGTTTTATCTGCTGCACCGTTTTACCTGGACAATAAAGGCTGGGCCGATTCCCCGCATTGCCCAAGAATTTCGCAAGAATCAAGTTTCCCCAAGAGCCACAAAGAAGGTAGGACACCGTGAACCCGGTAATCAAAAAATTCCAGTTCGGTCAGTCGACCGTAACCCTCGAGACTGGCCGTATCGCCCGTCAAGCTTCCGGCGCAGTATTGGTCACCGTTGACGACGACGTCAGCGTATTGGTGACCGTGGTTGGCGCCAAGCAAGCCGATCCAGGCAAGGGCTTCTTCCCTCTGTCTGTTCACTACCAGGAAAAGACTTACGCTGCCGGTAAGATCCCTGGCGGTTTCTTCAAGCGTGAAGGCCGTCCTTCCGAGAAAGAAACCCTGACCTCGCGTCTGATCGACCGTCCGATCCGCCCTCTGTTCCCAGAAGGCTTCATGAACGAAGTGCAGGTTGTCTGCACCGTGGTTTCCACCAGCAAGAAGACCGATCCGGACATCGCTGCGATGATCGGTACCTCGGCTGCCCTGGCGATTTCCGGCATTCCTTTCGACGGCCCGATCGGCGCCGCTCGCGTGGCTTTCCATGAAAGCACTGGCTACCTGCTGAACCCAACCTACGAACAACTGGCTGCTTCGAGCCTGGACATGGTTGTGGCCGGTACCGAAGAAGCCGTGCTGATGGTTGAGTCGGAAGCCAAAGAGCTGACCGAAGACCAGATGCTGGGCGCTGTACTGTTCGCCCACGACGAATTCCAGTCGGTGATCAAGGCTGTCAAAGAGCTGGCTGCCGAAGCTGCCAAGCCTACCTGGGACTGGGCTGCTGCCCCAGAAGCCACCGAACTGCTGGGCGCTATCCGTGCCGAGTTCGGCGAAGCCATCTCCCAGGCTTACACCATCACCGTCAAGGCCGACCGTTACGCTCGCCTGGGCGAGCTGAAAGACCAGGTGGTCGCCAAGCTCTCCGGTGAAGAAGGCCAGCCTTCGGCTGCCGACGTCAAAGCCGCTTTCGGCGAGATCGAATACCGCACCGTTCGCGAAAACATCGTTAACGGCAAGCCACGTATCGACGGCCGCGACACTCGCACTGTACGTCCGCTGAACATCGAAGTCGGCGTCCTGCCGAAGACTCACGGTTCGGCCCTGTTCACCCGTGGCGAAACCCAGGCCCTGGTGGTTGCGACCCTGGGTACTGCCCGTGACGCACAGCTGCTGGACACCCTGGAAGGCGAGAAGAAAGACCCCTTCATGCTGCACTACAACTTCCCTCCGTTCTCGGTGGGCGAGTGTGGTCGCATGGGCGGCGCTGGTCGTCGTGAAATCGGTCACGGCCGTCTGGCCCGTCGTTCGGTCCAGGCCATGCTGCCAGCCGCTGACGTGTTCCCTTACACCATCCGCGTAGTATCGGAAATCACCGAATCCAACGGTTCCAGCTCCATGGCTTCCGTGTGCGGTGCTTCCCTGGCGCTGATGGACGCTGGTGTACCGATGAAGGCGCCGGTTGCCGGTATCGCCATGGGCCTGGTTAAAGAAGGCGAGAAGTTCGCCGTCCTGACCGACATCCTGGGTGACGAAGACCACCTGGGCGACATGGACTTCAAGGTAGCCGGTACCGCCAAAGGCGTCACCGCGCTGCAGATGGACATCAAGATCAAGGGCATCACCGAAGAAATCATGGAGATCGCCCTGGGCCAAGCCCTGGAAGCTCGCCTGAACATCCTCGGTCAGATGAACCAGATCATCGGTCAGTCCCGTACCGAGCTGTCGGCCAACGCACCGACCATGATTGCGATGAAGATCGACACCGACAAGATCCGTGACGTCATCGGTAAAGGTGGCGCCACCATCCGTGCGATCTGCGAAGAAACCAAGGCGTCGATCGACATCGAAGACGACGGTTCGATCAAGATCTTCGGCGAAACCAAGGAAGCTGCAGAGGCCGCGCGTCAGCGCGTTCTGGGCATCACCGCGGAAGCCGAGATCGGCAAGATCTACGTCGGCAAGGTTGAGCGCATCGTCGACTTCGGCGCCTTCGTCAACATCCTGCCGGGTAAGGACGGTCTGGTGCACATCTCCATGCTGAGCGACGCTCGCGTTGAGAAAGTCACCGACATCCTGAAAGAAGGTCAGGAAGTGGAAGTGCTGGTACTGGACGTGGACAACCGCGGTCGTATCAAGCTGTCCATCAAAGACGTGGCAGCAGCCAAAGCTTCGGGCGTTTAATAGTCCCCTAGCCTTACGCTGAACAAGCAAACGCCCCGACTGGTTCGGGGCGTTTTGCTATGTGCGCAAAGGCTCCTGGTTGCCGGCCTTGGGCGCCGGTGCTAGGTTTTAATCCACGCCGGTGTAGCTCAGTCGGTAGAGCAGCGCACTCGTAACGCGAAGGTCGCAGGTTCGATTCCTGTCTCCGGCACCAGATATCGAGTTTGGGGCGGTTTGCCAGTGTTTGGCCCCGCCAGCAAAGTCCCTCTAGCGCTGAATGAGCGCCCTCGAAAGATACCTCCCCAAGAAAGGTCGGCAGCCAGCTTCAACTGGTGTTGAGTTTGTCGGTTGTATTCATGACTCATTATTGATAATTGCCAGAGTTTGCTCTGAAAGTTTCAGGAGCTGCTGTTCTATTGAGCCGGGCGCTGCTGGGGTTGATTGTTGAATGGTGTGTTTTTATAGGTTCTTATGGCAGGCAAATAGTAAGCCGAACTAAGACTTCACTTTTCTATATTCGCTAGTGCGTATCGTGCTTCTAAGAGTTTGGCCGATGCTATTTAAAGTCGATGCTTTCGTAATGAGAAGGGAGTCGTACTGGGTTGCTTGTGCAAGTACTTGATGCTGCTCATGAATCAAGTGGTGCCAGCGAACGGCCTTGCCCATAATGACGGCCTGAAATCAAGGAGTGTTCAGCGTGAAGAAGTGGAAGTTGGCGTTAATCAGCGCAGTATCGCTGTCCCTCGCAGCCTGTGAGAAGGCCCCCACGTATGAGTTTGAGGGGCAGTATTTTGCAATGGAGGGCGAAGAGTGCACGACTCCAGCGAATGTGAAAGATGCTGAACAATATTATCTGGAGATCACCAAAGAAGTGCGGGGCAGAAGCGTGTTGTTCTCGGCTCATTTTCCAGCAGCTGCGAAGGCTGGACTGCCTGTTGTCAGTGCGCAAAGCGTCTCGCCCAATGATGATAACCAGCTGACTTTCAATTTTTATGAACCTAAGTCAGCCGGGACCCCTCCTGAGGCTACAAAGTTCAATATCGTGCTCTCCGTTATTCCTAATCAAAGCAAGGACGGGCACTTGTGGGTGACCAGGGCTGAAATGAATATTGCCCGCGATGGGACAGTTCAGCAGTACGACATCCTGGAAAATCTCAGAAGATTTTTCGAACTCGGCAAGGCAGGCGTTTGCTTGAGAAAAGGAACAACGACCGGCTGATCAACCTGGTTTCCTGAGGTTTCTGGCGAGTCTGTGTCTGGTGATGGCCCGGAAATCCGCCGATTTCTCGCTCATCGGTGCATCAGGTCATATAAATCGTCGCCCAAAGGTCCTATATTCGGTTGCTGTCTGAGTACCAGCATGCTGTTTTCAGATGATCCCGAATGGTTCTGAAGGCCAGATAAATCGACGGTTGTAACGGTTTTTTGCGGCAGAGAGATCCCAACGATCCAGATCCATCTTCCATTCCCATGATCAGAGAGAACGAGATGATTCCTAAAGAGGCAAGAATCGACGTAGCGCTTGAACGGTACCTGGCTGCCACGCCTTCCTTGCAAGAGGAAATCAGCGCCCTGAGCCCCGAAGAACAGAAGCAGCAAGCGCAATGGGCGTTTGAGGACGAGGCAGAGTCTCGCGGCATCGAGCCGTGGGAACTGGTGCTCGATCTGGTGGCCGAGACACCGGAGGAACTGAAGGCTATGCGCCTGGAGGTGCATCAGGAGGTTGCTGAAGCGCTGGGCATGGACCTTGAGGATTATCTGCAGCTCAACGAGATCGACAGTTGAGCCTGACGCCAGCCTTAATCAGGCTGGCGTTTTTCATGGATCAGATGCTCAGCCGCATGGACAGGTCCAGGGCTTTCACATCCTTGGTCATGGCACCGATGGAAATGTAGTCCACCCCGGTTTCGGCAATCGGGCGCAAGGTGCTTTCGTTGATTCCCCCGCTGGCTTCCAGCTTGGCCTTGCCGGCATTCAGACGCACGGCTTCGCGCATATCGTCCAGGCTCAGTTCATCGAGCATGATGATGTCGGCACCGGCTGCCAGGGCTTCCTTCAACTCCCCAAGACTTTCCACTTCCACTTCCACCGGCTTGCCCGGGGCGATCTTGTGGGCGGCGCTGATGGCCTGGGCGATGCCGCCACAGGCGGCGATGTGGTTCTCCTTGATCAGGAAGGCGTCATACAGACCGATACGGTGGTTGTGGCAGCCGCCGCAGGTAACCGCGTACTTCTGTGCCAGGCGCAGGCCGGGAAGGGTCTTGCGGGTATCCAGCAGCTTGACCTGGGTATCGGTGACAAAGTCGGCCAGATAACGGGCGCGGGTGGCCACGCCGGACAGCAGTTGCAGGAAGTTCAGAGCGCTGCGTTCGCCGGTGAGCAGTGAGCGGGCCGGGCCTTCCAGGTGGAACAGCGCCTGGTTGGGTACCACCCGCTCGCCGTCAGCCACTTGCCAGTGCACGGCAACCCGCGGGTCCAGTTGGCGGAACACCGCATCCACCCAGGCTGTACCAGCGACGACCGCCGCTTCGCGAGTGATGATGGTGGCTTTGGCCAGGCGTTCGGCCGGGATCAGTTGCGCGGTGATGTCGCCGCTGCCGATGTCCTCCAGCAACGCGCGGCGCACGTTGGCTTCGATTTCGGCGGTCAGGTCGGCGAGGCGTAGATTCGGCATAACGGGCTCCACAAACTAAGTGCGCCGATTATAGGGGCATGGGATCGGCGAACCCAAGGTGGCAAATCTCGGCGAGTCTTTGACGAACCTGTCTTTCGTCGATTTGTCTGATGAGCAAGAGTGATTTTTCTAGTTTGCCTGAGGGTTATTTCCGGATAGGTGGCAGAGTCTGCTGGCGCAAGAGGGGACTTTTACAAGATAATATGACTTGTAATTGACGTCATAGCTTTGACGTGTCTTTGGCTCCCCCTTAAATAAAGTGCAGCGGAATGCATTTGCCTCCGCTGAGAGCCGACTGTGAGCGCCGTCGGCTTGACTGAACCTTGATTTCGAACCGAAGAAACACCTTTCCAGGAGGCTTGGATGCACAACGACGGGAATGTAGTGCCTTTGCACAAGGCGGCTACAGATCAGGCGACCGCTTCGCCGCTTGCCCGCCTGCCGGTGATTCTGCTTCAGGTTCGAGACAAGGCCGCCCAGCAGCTGCGTCACGGTTTACAGGAACTGTTCGATAACGCCGACGACACGCTGTTCGAAATGGCCGATCGGGCGCAGAACAATGTCGAGCAGAACACCCTGTTTGAGGCCATGCGCGATCTGCGCTTGAAGCGCAAAAGCATCGAACGCGGTTTTCTGGAAAAGTTTTTCGAAGCCTTCGCTGGCCTGGTGCAGTACGACCCGGCCCTGGTCATTCCCCATTCGGTGGCTTACGACCCTTCTCTTGACCCTTCCCGGGATGATCTGGAAAAGACCGTGGCCGTGGATGCCATGGTGGCCAAGGTTCTCAACCGGGACGGCTTCGCCCTCGGGCAACTGACGGCGCGCCTGGGCGTGCTGCTGGGCCGGCGCTTGGCGGATGCGGAAAACCCTCTGGCTCCGGCGCTGCTCTGTGAGTACTTCCTCCAGGCCGGACGCAGCCTGGGGGTGGAGATCAAGGTCAAGTTGATCATCCTCAAGCTGTTCGAGCGGTACGTGCTCAGCGATGCCGAACTGCTCTATGGCGAAGCCAACCAACTGTTGATCGCCACTGGAATCCTGCCGGAGCTGATGCCGGCCCCGGCGCGCCGGGCCTCGGATCGAGCCCAGGCTGAAGCCCAGACCGCCACTGCCGATGGCGGTGCGCACAAACCGGGTCAGAGCCCGCTCGACGAGAGCGTGCAGGAAGTCTTCGCGGCCTTGCAGACACTGCTTTTGCATGTGCGTGGCAGCGTTGCCCCGACCCTTGAGGCCAGCGCCGAAACCCAACCGATTTCGACCCGTGACCTCATGCGCCTGCTGTCCCATCTGCAGCAATACGTGCCGGCCCCCAGTGCCCAGGAAGATTTCGACCTGCGCAATCAGCTGGAACAACTGCTCACCCGGGTCAGCGTCAAGAGCGGCAAGTCCCGGGTCGTGGATGTTGCCGACGAGGATGTGATCAACCTGATTGCCATGCTCTTCGAGTGCATCCTCGACGACCGTAACCTGCCGGAGTCCCTCAAGGCGCTGATCGGCCGCCTGCAGATTCCCATGCTCAAGGTGGCGGTGCTGGACAAGAGTTTCTTCAGTCGCGGCAACCACCCGGCACGGCGCCTGCTCAATGAAATCGCTGCCGCAGCGATGGGCTGGGGCGGCTGCGATGACCATCAGCGCGACAGCCTGTATCTACGAATCGAACAAGTGGTGCAACGCCTGCTGAGCGAATTCACCGACGACCCGGCGATCTTTTCCGAGCTGCTGGCCGATTTTCTCGCCTTTACCGCCGACGAACGACGTCGTGCCGAGTTGCTGGAGCAGCGCACCCGAGACGCCGAGGAGGGGCGGGCCAAGGCGGAGCTGGCGAGACGGCGGGTGGAACAGGCACTCAATGAAGCGCTGCTGGGCAAGGTGCTGCCGCACACAGTGGTGGATTTTGTTCGCGATGCCTGGAGCCAGGTGCTGTTGCTCAGTTGCCTGAAGCACGGTGATGACTCTGCCGAATGGCGCACTGCTGAGGGCGTCATGCGCGAGCTGATCTGGAGTGTGCAACGCCACGAGCAGCCGGACACCGCAATGCGCCTGCTGGCCCTGGTGCCGGGACTGCTCAAGGGCCTGCGAGACGGTTTGAGCAGCGCAGCTTTCGATCCTTTTGCCACTAGCGAATTCTTCAGTCAGCTGGAGCTTCTGCACCTGCAGGCATTCGAGCGTGAAGCCCAGGCACCGCAACAGCGAGTGGTGCCCCTGGGGGCCGAGCCTAGCGATCTGATCGTGGTGGCCCAGGAGATCGTCCTGCCCAGCGCCGAAGAAGGCCCCCTGGAGGCTGCTCCGCTGGCTCTGCCGGCCAATGACCCCGGTGTGTTGCAAGTGGAGCAACTGCGCTTGGGGGCCTGGGTTGAGTTTCAGGAGGACGAGGACAATACCTTGCGTTGCAAACTGGCGGCGATTGTTCCCCATCCCGTGGCCAAGTACGTATTCGTCAACCGCACCGGAATGAAAGTCCTGGAGCGCACGCGCATGGGCCTGGCCCTGGAGTTTCATCGCGGCGCGGTGCGGGCGCTGGACGATACCTTGCTGTTCGATCGGGCCCTGGAATCGGTGATCGGCAATCTGCAGCGACTCAATCACGGCAAGTGATCGCAACCCGAGGGGGTAACGCGGCATACTGGGCCACTCAAGGCTTTAGTTGAAGGAATCGGTATGCGGCTGGACCCTGCCACGGGTTGGTGTCACGGCGTACGGCACTGCCCGTCAGTCAATTTCAATGAACGCCCGGCAGGCGAGATCTCCCTGTTGGTGATTCATAACATCAGTCTGCCGCCGGGGCAGTTCGGCACCGGCAAGGTGCAGGAATTCTTCCAGAATCGCCTTGATGTCACAGAGCATCCCTATTTTGCCGGGATCGCCGACTTGCGCGTGTCTGCGCATTTTCTGATCGAACGTGACGGCGCGGTCACTCAGTTTGTCTCTTGTCTGGATCGGGCCTGGCATGCCGGAGTGTCGAGCTTCGAGGGGCGGGACACGTGCAACGATTTTTCCCTGGGCATCGAACTGGAGGGCACTGACGAATTGCCTTTCACCGACGCCCAGTACCGTTCCCTGAGTGCCCTGACCAAACAATTACAGGCGGCTTTCTGCGCCATCACGCCACAACGGATTTGTGGTCATAGCGACATCGCTCCCGGGCGCAAGACCGACCCGGGCCAGGCTTTTGACTGGGCACGTTATCGTGCCGCCTTGGAGAAGGGAGAAGGACAATGAGTTTTCTGGTGTTGCTGCTGGCGGTGTGGATCGAGAAATTCTCGGCCTTGCGCCAGCGGGTGCAGCGCGACGGTTGGTGGCTGAAGGAGTTGGCGCGGTTGGAGGCCAGCCCGCGTCTGGCGGGGCATCCATGGTGCCTGTTGCTGGTGCTGGTGTTGCTGCCGGTGGCTTTGCTCGGTCTCTTGCTGCTGGTGCTGGAGCCGGTCACCTATGGACTGTTGGCCCTGCCGGTGCATCTGCTGGTGGTGATCTACGCTCTGGGTCGGGGCGATCTGCTCGGTGGCCTCGGGCCGTTTCGCGACGCCTGGCGCCGTGAAGACCTGCAAGCGGCGGTGCATGTGGCCAAGCGTGACCTGAACATTGACGCCGACAATGGCGAGCAACTGCTGGAACGGGTCCAGGGCTATCTGCTGTGGCAGGCCTTCCAGAGCTTCTTCGTGGTGATCTTCTGGTACTTCCTGCTGGGCCCGGTGGCGGCCTTGAGCTATCGCCTGCTGGCGCTGGCTGCCGAGCACGGCAAGAATCCCGCTCTGGTGGAGCGTGCGGCGCAGTTGCGCCATGCCTTCGACTGGTTGCCGGTGCGCCTGCTGGCGGCGAGCTTCGCCCTGGTGGGCAACTTCGTGGCCGTGAGCCGGGTGATGCTCCACGAGTTGCTCAACTGGCACATCAGCGCCGCGCAACTGGTAGAGAAGGTCGGCCTGGTGGCCGCCGAGATTCCTCCCCCTTTGGCCGGGCCCGAAGGCATCAATAGCCTGGACCGCATCTGGGAGCTGCAGCTGCGGGCGGCCGTGCTCTGGTACGCCGGTTTTGCTCTGTGGACCGTTCTCGCCTGAATCTGTGCCCCTGGCGCAGCGAGCCAGTCTGGCTCGCTGCGCCAGCCCGGGCCACGGGCTCGATCCACCGCCCATGCGCGGTTAACTTTAAGTTACAAAACCTCCCCCGAAATTGAGCTATACAGACGGAGCGCCGAATAGTGGCTTTCTGCTGCCTTCGCCTGCCGGCCCATAACAATAAAAGAAAAGGGAGACTTCCTTGTGAAGAGCTTGCTCTATCCCGCTGTCGCGCTGATGAACCGCCTGAGCTTCGGCATGAAGTTCAGCCTGATCAGCGTGCTGTTCTTTGTGCCCATGCTGGTGACCAACTTCTATCTAGTACGCGACTCCTACCGGGAGTTCCAGGGCACCCGGGTCGAACTGCAAAGTCTCGACCTGCTGGGCAGCAGCCTGGCCCTGCGCCGGGACCTGGAGACCCTCAACAACCTGGTGCAGATCAACGCCAGCCTTGGTCAGTCCGGCAAGGCAGGGGATCTGGAGGGCAAGATAGTCGCCCTGGAAAAGTCCGTGCTCGAGCGCATGCAGGCTCTTGAGGCCGTCACCGTCGATCCCCAGCAGGTCGAGGTGTTCAATGCCAAGCGCGACGAGCTGGTGGCGGCCTTCAAGGCCCAGCAGGTGGAAAGCTCGCTGCTGAACAAGAGCGGGCTGATCGGCAAGCTGCTGGGCAGCGCGCAACTGTTCAGCCAGATCATCGCCAGCCAGTCGGGCCTGAGCCGCGATGCTCAGGGCGATATCCGCCAGCTCAGCGAGCTGATCACCAGCGTCACCCCGCAAGTCACCCAGACCCTGGGAGAAGGTCGGGCCATGGGCGCCTATTCCCTGGGCCAGGGTTTTCTCAACTCTTCATCCAGCACCCGCTTCGACGAGCTGCTGGTGCAGATCGAAAAGCTTCAGGCCGAGTACGGACTCAAGCTGCAGGATGCCCTGGGCTCCAGCCGCGCCGCCCACGACGCTTTGGACAGCCTGGCCAGTGCCAGCAAAGGCAGCCTCAAGCAGGCCAGCGAACTGTTCGAAGAACAGGTGGTGATGGCCGATACCCTGGACGCGCCCTGGCAGGGGTTCTACGACCAGGTCAGCAGCCTGATGGCGCAGACCTATCAACTCAACGAAGGCACCTTGAAGTTCCTTGATGTCGAGCTGCAAAAACGCCTGGAGCAGAACCGCAGCCACATGGTGCTGCTGGTAGCGGCCCTGGCCCTGGTGTTTCTCTCCATCGTTTATCTGTACGGCGGCTTCTATGCCTCCACCCGCACCACCCTGCGCCAACTGGGAGCGATGATGGACAAGGTGGCGGCGGGGGACATGACCGTCACCTTCACCGCCCACAGCCGTGATGAGCTGGGCGAACTGGGCAGTGTGTTCAACGGCACGGTGCGCAAGATCCACGACCTGATCGAACGGGTCGGCCATACCGTCAGCGAAGTGGAGCGCCAGGCCGGACAGGTGGAAAGCGTCTCGGCCCAGAGCAACCAGGCCGTGGCCGGCCAGCGCAGCCAGATCGAACAAGTGGCCACGGCCATGAACCAGATGTCCGCCACCTCCCAGGAAGTGGCCCGCAGCGCGGCGGCTGCGGTCAGCAGTGCCCACAGCGTCAACGACGAAACCATCAGCGGCCGTGGGCTGGTGGAGTCCCAGCAAGACAGCATTGCTCGCCTGGCCAGCGAGATCGATCAGTCGGTGCGGGTGATCAACCAGTTGGCCAGCGACAGCCAGTCCATCAGTCGGGTGCTGGAAGTGATCAAGAGCATTGCCGAACAGACCAACCTGCTGGCCCTGAATGCCGCCATCGAGGCCGCCCGCGCCGGCGAGCAAGGCAGGGGCTTTGCCGTGGTGGCCGATGAAGTGCGGACCCTGGCCAAGCGCACTCAGCAATCCACCGAAGAAATCGAGGAAATGATCGGCAAGCTCCACGGCGGCGTCGGCGCGGCGGTCAAGGCCATGGGCAGCAGTCACGCCATGGCCAATGGCACGGTCGACCAGTCGGAAAAGGTTCAGCAGGCCCTGGAAAACATCCTGGGTGCTGTAGGCATGATCGTCGACCAGAACCAGCAGATCGCCGCTGCCGTGGAGCAGCAAACGGCAGTGGCCCACGACATTGACCAGAACATTGTCGAGATCAATCGTGCCGGTGAACGCACTGCCGAACGCGCGCACCAGACCGAGGATGCCAGCCGCCAGCTGTCGGCCCAGGTGGTGCAGTTGAAACAGCTGATTGGGGCTTTCCGCGTCTGACCTGGGAGGAGGCGATCGTTACGGCGTGCCTGAGGGCCAGCCGAACAGCTCGCAGGCATTACCGGTGCTGGCCCTGGCCAGTTGCTCGGGAGCGATGCCGATGATGTCTGCCAGGGCGCTGCAGATCGCCGGTAGATGCTGCGGGCTGTTGCGCTGGCCGGGAAACATGGCGGGCGCCATGTCCGGCGAATCGGTCTCCAGCACCACAGAGTCCAGGGGCAGGTCGGCCAGGACCTTGCGCAGGCGCAATGCCTGAGGCCAGGTAGCGGCGCCGCCCAGGCCCAGCTTGAATCCCAGCTTGATGTATTCCCGGGCTTCCTCGCGGCTGCCGGCAAAGGCGTGGATGATGCCGCCGCGCTTGAGCTTGAAGCGCTTCAAGGTGGCGATCACCGCCGCGTGACTGCGCCGCACGTGCAGCAGGGCGGGCAAATGAAAGTCCGCCGCCAGCTGCAACTGGGCCTCGAACAGCGATTGCTGGCGCTCGCGGTCCAATTGCGCAAGAAAGTAATCCAGGCCGATCTCGCCCACCGCGCACAGCTGGGGATGCCCTGCCAATCGCATCAGCCAGTCCCCCAGTTGCTGGAGGTCGGCGGGTTGATGAGCGTCCAGATAGACCGGGTGCAGGCCAAAGGCCGCGTACAACCTGGCATCGCTCTGCACCAGGTCCCAGACGCGCTGCCAATTGGTCTGATAGACCCCCAGCAGCACCATTCGCGAGACGCCCCGGGCGCGGCTGTCGGCCAGCAGCGCCTCACGGTCATCGTCGAAATCCGGAAAGTCCAGATGGGTGTGGGTGTCGATCAGTTCCACGGATCAAGCCTGCCGGATGCGCTGTTTGAAGGTCCGGGCGATGGCCTGGACGCCGGGCTGGTATTGCCCTTCTTCGATGGCGGCCAGGGCCAGTTGCAGGGCTTTCTCGGCGATCAGCTGGTGCTGCTGGGCCATGGCGTTGACCGGCAGCGGCAAGAAGTCCAGCAACTGGGTATCACCGAAGGTGCCCAGGCGCAGCGGCCGGGATTTGAGCGGGAAGTCGTGCAAAGCGTCGAACACACCCTGCAGCAGCACATAGGAGGTGGTCACCAGGGCATCCGGCAGGTGCCCCAGGCGCTGTAGCAACTCTTCCATCAACTGCCGGCCGCAATCACGACTGAAGGCTTCGCCGTGCTCGATCAGCACCTCACCGCCGAAGCCTTGCAAGGCCTGGCGGAACCCGGCGGCGCGCTCCTGGCTGATGCTCAGTTCCGGGCGCGCGCCGATCAGCACGATCTGCTTGGGCTCGGGCTCAAGCAGGCTCTGGGTCAGCTGCAGGCTGGCGTGCAGGTCGTCGCTGATCACCGAGCAGAACAGCTCGGACGGCATCACCCGGTCGATGGCGATGATCGGCAAGCCCTGGGCCTGCAATTGCTCATAGCTGTCGTCTTCCGGCGGCAGGCAGCTGGCGACGAACAGCGCATCGCAACGCCGCGCGCGAAACAGTTGGAGCAATTGCCGCTCGCTGTCCGGCGCATCGTCGGAGCTGGCGATCAGCAACTGATAACCCCGGGCCCGAGCACCTTGCTCCAGCAGCTTGGCGATGCGCGCGTAGCTGGGGTTTTCCAGGTCCGGAAGAATGAACCCCAAGGTCCGGGTGTGGCGGCTGCGCAAGCCGGCGGCCTGGGGATTGGGGGTGAAGCCGTGTTCCTCCACCACCGCGCGCACCCGTTCCACGGTGGCGTTGCTGATGCGTTGTTGTTCGGCCTTGCCGTTGATGACGTAACTGGCGGTGGTGACGGACACACCGGCCAGGCGAGCGATATCACTGAGTTTCAACCCGGGATTTCCTTGTTTTTGGTGCTTGCCCCGACATTTTCGCCAATCCTACCTGATCTGGGCAGGCGACCAACGTCGGAACCGGCCATCGAGCAGAAGGACTTCAAGGCGCCGAGATTATCGAGTAACTTAGCAAACTTGCTAGATTAAACGTTTCAGCAGGCGTATTTTCTAGGCTAGATCATAAACGGAAAACTGCCCCTGCCCGGTAACAAGTCCCGTTTGTGGCCCTAAACACGCCTACGCTGCTTACTTAAAACAATACCTAGCGCCGCCCCCTGCCGCGCTAAATAGGAGAAGCCATGCTCGAGCTCACTGTAGAGCAGATATCCATGGGCCAAACGGCTGTGGATAAGTCCGCGGCGCTGCATTTGCTGGCCGACAAACTGGTGGCTGACGGCCTGGTGGCCGAAGGTTATCTGGCCGGCCTCAAGGCCCGCGAAGCCCAGGGCTCGACCTTTCTCGGTCAAGGCATCGCCATCCCCCACGGCACCCCGGAAACCCGCGATCAGGTGTTTGCCACCGGCGTGCGCCTGCTGCAGTTTCCCGACGGCGTGGACTGGGGCGACGGGCAGATCGTCTACCTGGCCATCGGCATCGCGGCCAAATCCGACGAGCATTTGCGCCTGCTGCAACTGCTGACCCGGGCCCTGGGGGAAACCGACCTGGGCCAGGCCCTGCGTCGTGCCAGTTCCCCGGAGGCCCTGCTCAAGCTGTTGCAGGGCGCGCCCCAGGAACTGGCGCTGGACGCGCAGATGATCGGCCTCGGGGTTGCGGCGGAAGACTTCGAAGAGCTGGTCTGGCGCGGCGCGCGCCTGCTGCGCCAGGCCGAATGCGTGAGCAACGGCTTTGCCGCGGTGCTGCAACAGGTGGATGCACTGCCCCTGGGCGACGGCCTGTGGTGGTTGCACAGCGAGCAGACTGTGCTGCGCCCGGGGCTGGCGTTCGTCACCCCGGACAAACCCATTCGTTACCTGGGCCAGCCCCTGAGCGGCCTGTTCTGCCTGGCCAGCCTGGGAGAAGCTCATCAAGCCTTGCTGGAGCGTTTGTGCGCGCTGTTGATCGAAGGCCGGGGCCAGGAACTGGGCCGCGCCACCAGCCGTCGCGCGGTGCTGGAAGTGCTCGGCGGTGAGTTGCCGGCGGACTGGCCCAGCGCCCGCATCGCCCTGGCCAATGCCCACGGCCTGCATGCGCGCCCGGCCAAGGAATTGGCGCAGTTGGCGAAGAATTTCGAGGGCGAGATCCGCATCCGTATCGCCGATAGCGCAGCTTCGGCGGTCTCGGTGAAAAGCCTGAGCAAGCTGCTGAGCCTCGGTGCTCGACGCGGCCAGGTGCTGGAGCTGATTGCTGAACCGAGCATTGCCGCTGATGCCTTGCCGGCCCTGCTGGCGGCCATCGAAGCCGGCCTCGGGGAAACCGTTGAGCCCCTGCCGGCGGCCAGCGCTCCCCGGGAAGAACCGCAGGAAGTCGTGGTGCCGCTCAGCGCCCCGGCCTCCGGCAGCCTGATCCAGGCCATCGCCGCCGCTCCCGGCATCGCCATCGGCCCGGCCCATATCCAGGTTCAGCAAGCCATCGACTACCCGCTGCGGGGTGAGTCCACCGCCATCGAGCGCCAGCGCCTGCAGCAGGCCCTGGCCGACGTGCGCCAGGACATCGATGGGCTGGTCCAGCGCAGCAAGTCCAAGGCCATTCGCGAGATCTTCATCACCCACCAGGAAATGCTCGACGACCCCGAGCTGACCGACGAGGTGGACACCCGCCTCAAGCAGGGCGAAAGCGCGGAAGCGGCTTGGATGACCGTGATCGAAACCGCCGCCAAACAGCAGGAAGCCCTGCAGGACGCCTTGCTCGCCGAGCGTGCCGCCGACTTGCGGGACATTGGCCGTCGGGTGCTGGCGCAACTGTGCGGCATCGAAACCCCGGCCGAGCCGGACCAGCCCTACATCCTGGTGATGGACGAAGTCGGACCCTCGGACGTCGCGCGCCTCGATCCGGCCCGTGTCGCCGGCATTCTCACCGCCCGCGGCGGCGCCACCGCCCACAGCGCCATCGTTGCCCGGGCCCTGGGCATTCCGGCCCTGGTGGGCGCGGGCGCCAGCGTGCTGCTGATCAAGTCCGGCACGCCCTTGCTGCTGGACGGCCAGCGCGGTCGCCTGCATGTCGACGCTGATAGCCACACCCTGCAGCGGGCCGCCGAGGAACGTGACACCCGCGAGCAACGCCTCAAGGCCGCCGCCGAGCAACGCCATCAACAGGCCCATACCACGGACGGTCATGCCGTCGAGGTGTTCGCCAATATCGGTGAAAGCGCCGGTGTCGCCGCCGCTGTGGAAAACGGCGCCGAAGGCATCGGCCTGCTGCGCACCGAACTGATCTTCATGGCCCATCCCCAGGCCCCGGACGAAGCCACCCAGGAAGCCGAATACCGCCGCGTACTCGACGGCCTTGCCGGGCGTCCGCTGGTGGTGCGCACCCTGGATGTGGGCGGTGACAAACCGCTGCCTTACTGGCCGATCGCCAAGGAAGAAAACCCCTTCCTCGGCGTGCGCGGCATCCGCCTGACTCTGCAGCGGCCGCTCATCATGGAAGCGCAATTGCGCGCCCTGCTGCGCTCGGCGGACAACCGCCCGCTGCGGATCATGTTCCCCATGGTCGGCAGCGTCGAAGAATGGCGCCAGGCCCGGGACATGACCGAGCGCCTGCGCCAGGAAATTCCCGTGGCCGACCTGCAACTGGGGATCATGATCGAAGTGCCGTCCGCCGCCCTGCTGGCGCCGGTGCTGGCCAAGGAAGTGGACTTCTTCAGCGTCGGCACCAACGACCTGACCCAATACACCCTGGCCATCGACCGTGGCCACCCGACGCTCTCTGCCCAGGCCGATGGCCTGCACCCGGCGGTGCTGCAACTGATCGACATCACCGTGCGTGCCGCCCATGCCCACGGCAAATGGGTCGGGGTCTGCGGCGAACTGGCGGCCGATCCGCTGGCGGTGCCGGTGCTGGTGGGCCTGGGGGTGGATGAACTGAGCGTCTCCGGGCGCAGCATCGCCGAGGTCAAGGCGCGGATTCGCGAACTCAGCCTGACCCAGGCGCAAACCCTTGCTCAACAGGCTTTGGCCGTCGGCAGCGCCCACGAAGTGCGTGCCCTAGTGGAGGCCATGTAATGGCAAAGATTCTCACCCTGACCCTCAATCCGGCGCTGGACCTCACCGTCCAGATGGCGCACCTGGAGGCGGGGCAGGTCAACCGCAGCGATGCCATGCACACCCATGCCGCAGGCAAGGGCCTGAACGTGGCCCAGGTGCTGGCCGACCTCGGTCATCAACTGACCGTCAGTGGCTTTCTCGGGGAAAACAATCCACAGGCGTTTGACGCGTTGTTCGCCCAGCGCGGGTTTGTCGATGCCTTTATCCGCGTGCCCGGCGACACCCGCAGCAACATCAAGCTGGCCGAAAGCGACGGGCGCATTACCGATATCAACGGCCTTGGGCCCGAGGTCAGCGAGGCGGCGCAACAGGCCTTGCTTGAGCGTCTGGAACAGATCGCTCCCGGGCATGACGCGGTGGTGGTGGCCGGCAGCTTGCCGCGAGGCGTCAGCCCCGAATGGTTCCAGGCGCTGTTGCTGCGCCTGAAAAGCCTGGGCCTGAAGGTCGCCCTCGACACCAGCGGCGCCGCCTTGCGCGCCGGCCTGACGACGGGCCCCTGGTTGATCAAGCCCAACACTGAAGAACTGGCAGATGCCCTGGGCAGCCCGGTGCTTGGCGTGGCGGTGCAGGCCGAGGCGGCGCGTCTTCTGCAGGCCCAGGGCGTCGAGCACGTGGTGATTTCTCACGGCGCCGAAGGGGTGAACTGGTTTAGCGCCGGACTGTCCTTGCAGGCCCAGCCGCCCAAGGTCAGCGTGGTCAGCACCGTGGGCGCTGGCGACTCGCTGCTGGCGGGCATGCTCCACGGCCTGCTCGGCGTCCAGCCGTTCGAACAGACCCTGCGCACCGCCACGGCGATTGCCGCCATGGCCGTGACCCAGATCGGTTTCGGCATCAGCGACAGGGCCCAACTGGCCCGGCTGGAGCAGGGGGTGCGCGTGCATCCCCTCCTAGAACAATAAGAGGGTTGCGTATGAAGTTAGCCATTATTACCGCCTGCCCCAACGGCATGGTCACCAGCGTGCTCTGTGCCCGCCTGCTGGACGCTGCGGCCCAGCGCCAGGGCTGGAGTACCAGCGTTGAAGTGCACGATGACGCACACCCCGAGCGCCAACTGTCAGCGGCCACCATTGAGGCCGCCGAGTGGGTGCTGGTGGTCAGCACCGGGCCTGTGGACCTGTCGCGTTTTGTCGGTAAGCGGGTCTACCGCAGCACTCCGTCCCAGGCTCTGCAGGACGTCGATGCGGTGCTGCGTCGCGGCGCCGAAGAGGCCCAGATCCATGTCGCCACCGAGGCCAGTGCCGAGCCTGTGGTCGAGGCGGGCAAACGCGCGCCGCGATTGGTGGCGATCACCGCGTGCCCGACCGGCGTGGCCCACACCTTCATGGCCGCCGAGGCCTTGCAGCAGACCGCCAAGCGCCTGGGCTACGACCTGCAAGTGGAAACCCAGGGCTCGGTGGGCGCCCGTAACCCGCTGAGCGCCGAAGCCATCGCCGCCGCCGACGTGGTGCTGCTGGCGGCGGACATCGAAGTGGCCACCGAGCGTTTTGCCGGCAAGCGCATTTACCGCTGCGGCACCGGCGTGGCTTTGAAACAGTCCGAGGCGACCCTGAACAAGGCCTTGGCCGAGGGCCAGTTGGAGTCCACGGCTGCAGGCGCCCAGGCACCGGCCAAGCAGGAAAAGACCGGGGTCTACAAACACCTGCTGACTGGCGTGTCGTTCATGCTGCCGATGGTGGTAGCGGGCGGCTTGATGATTGCCCTGTCCTTCGTCTTCGGCATTACCGCCTTCAAAGAAGAGGGCACCCTGGCCGCGGCCTTGATGCAGATCGGCGGCGAGACCGCCTTCAAGTTGATGGTGCCGCTGCTGGCCGGTTACATCGCCTACTCCATCGCCGACCGGCCGGGTCTGGCGCCGGGGATGATCGGCGGCCTGCTCGCCAGCACCCTGGGCGCGGGTTTTATCGGCGGCATCGTCGCCGGGTTTCTGGCCGGTTATGCGGCCAAGGCGATCAGCCAATATGTGCGACTGCCGCAAAGCCTGGAGGCGTTGAAGCCGATCCTGATCATCCCGCTGCTGGCCAGTCTGTTTACCGGGCTGGTGATGATCTACGTGGTGGGCAAACCGGTGGCGGGCATGCTCGCGGCGCTGACCCACTTCCTCGACAGCATGGGCACCACCAACGCCATTCTGCTGGGGGTACTGCTGGGCGCGATGATGTGCGTCGACCTGGGCGGGCCGATCAACAAGGCGGCCTATGCGTTTTCGGTGGGGCTGCTGGCCTCCCAGAGTTATGCACCGATGGCCGCGACCATGGCTGCGGGCATGGTGCCGCCGATTGGCTTAGGGATTGCCACCTTCATTGCCCGACGCAAATTTGCCCAGACCGAACGCGAAGCCGGCAAGGCGGCGCTGGTGTTGGGGTTGTGCTTTATCTCCGAAGGGGCGATTCCGTTTGCCGCCAAGGACCCGCTGCGAGTGATTCCGGCGAGCATTGCGGGCGGCGCCCTGACCGGGGCCTTGTCGATGTACTTCGGCTGCAAACTGATGGCGCCCCATGGCGGCCTGTTTGTGATGTTGATTCCGAATGCGATCAATCATGCGCTGCTGTACCTGCTGGCGATTGTCGCGGGCAGCCTGCTGACGGCGGTTGTCTATGCGCTAGTGAAACGACCAGAGACCGTCGAACTGGCCCTGGAACCGGCCAAGGCGGCCTGACCTCCACGGCACATCCGTTGCGGCGCAATCCCGCAACGGCACCCGTTGTAGCCGCTGCCGTAGGCTGCGAACGCTCTGGGCGGCACTCCGTCGCAGGAGACGCGGCGATTCCAAACCCGCCCGAGGTTCGTCGGGACATCGCCAAGCAAGGCCCTGCGGTCCTTTTCGCAGCTTCGCAGGCTCAGCAGCGGCTACAGGGCACGGCTTGGTGTAGCCGCTGCCGCAGGCTGCGAACGCTCTGGGCGGCACTCCGTCGTAGGAGACGCGGCGATCTCAAGGTCGCTGGAAATCATGCGTCCGAATCTTGGTCGATCTTAGCCTTTGGTGGTGTTAACGGTCGGCCAAGTCTCTTTCTTTTGTAAGGCGTTTCCGAGACACTCCTTGGCGCTTGCGGCTGGGTACTCGGCTCACTAGGCTCGGTTCGTCACTGAATGTTCAGTGATCGGGTTTAGCAGCCTGATTCCAAGACACGCAAGTATTGCCCCTGTCCCGGTTGGCTTTTGGCCTGCCGAGTTCTGTTATGGCGGCTGTGCGTGGGGCGCCCTTGGGTGCGCCGGATTCCTTGGACCGGTCTGCTAACCCGCGTACAGCTGCCACCTTACGTTTAGCAGCGTCAGGTGGTGGCTCCATCCCAAGGAGCTACACCATGAAAAAGATCGTCCCCGATCCGCCTGTTTTCCATCCTTCTTCCCGTCGTAATCCAGACCACGATCTGGCCAATGAAGTCATTCGCCATGCGCTGGCCAACACCCGCGTAAACGGCTCGTTGATTGCGGCTCTCCACCCCACCGCCGCGGGTCCTGCAGGCACCGACTCGCCCTTCACCGTCCGCCCCGGCATCAGCGCCGAGGAAGCCTTGCTCCACGTTTCCATGCTGCTCAAAGCCGCCGAAGAGGTGTCCGACGAGATCACCGAGCAGGCCAGTGGCGTCGAGCGTGGCCTGATCTGGTCCCTGGTGCATTCGGTGGAAATGGCCCGCGGCGTGGTGGATGCCTTGCTTGATGGCAATCGTCGTTCTCCCAGTTGAGTCGCCGTTCGCTAGTACGGATTTTCACTGCCGAAGGCCGCTTCAGCGCGCCTTCGGCATCAACTGTTGTGAGCTTGCTCTATCTCTTGTGTAAGACCCGTCTAAACCGTTCTGACTGGCTTGAGTCTGGAGTAGCAGTTGATTAGTTTCGGATCGTTAGGGCGGCTCGGCGCGGAGCATCTACGGATGCGCCGGTTGCCTGAGGCCGGTTCTGCTAGTCCGCGTCGAGTTGCCACCCTGCATTGCGGTCGTATGTCCTTGCTGTCACACCCCCTTCATCCCCGCTGACTAAGGTTGCCTTTTGACCATTGTCAGGGAGTCACCATGAGCGAGTTCAACCTCGGCCGTCGTCGGATCATGCAAATCGCCGGGGCGGGGCTGTTGCTGCCGAGCCTAGCGCCGGCGGTGATTGCGTCGGTCAAGGACCGGCCGCAGCTCACCGATGGAGTGCAGTCCGGGGATCTGCTGGGGGATAAGGCGATGATCTGGAGTCGCACGGATCGCCCGGCGCGGATGGTGGTGGAGTGGGATACGCGAAGCCTGTTCGGCAACCCTCGGCGGTTCATCTCGCCGCTGGCCGATGCGCGCACGGATTTTACCGCGCGGGTGGAGTTGACCGGGTTGCCGGCCGATCAGGCGATCTTTTATCGGGTGAGGTTCGAGGATGCCCAGAGCGGTGTGGCCAGTGAGCCGTGGTTCGGCCATTTGCGCAGTGCGCCGACGCAACGCCGGGATATCCGTTTCGTCTGGAGCGGCGACACGGTGGGCCAGGGCTTCGGCATCAACCCGGACATCGGCGGCATGCGCATTTATGAGGCTATGCGCCTGCGTTTGCCGGACTTCTTTATCCACAGCGGCGACACCATCTACGCCGACGGCCCGGTGCCGGCGCAGTTGACCGTGGAGGACGGGCGCGTCTGGCGCAATATCACCACCGAGGCCAAGAGCAAGGTGGCCGAGACCCTCGACGAGTACCGGGGCAATTACCGCTACAACCTGATGGACGAGAACCTGCGTCGCTTCAACGCCGAGGTGCCGCAGATCTGGCAGTGGGACGACCACGAGGTGGTCAACAACTGGTCGCCTGGCAAGCAGTTGGACGAGCGCTACGCGGTCAAGGACATCCAGACCCTGGTGGGCCGCGCGCGGCAGGCGTGGCTGGAGTATGCGCCGATGCGCCGGCAGAGCGCCGATGGCGGCGGGCGGATTTACCGCAAGCTCAGCTATGGGGCGCTGCTGGATGTGTTCGTGCTGGATATGCGCAGTTATCGCGGGGCCAACGATGACAACCTCGGTGGCGAGAAACCCTTTCTGGGCCGTGAGCAGCTGGATTGGTTGAAGCGTGAACTCAAGGATTCGCAGGCCCAGTGGAAAGTGGTGGCAGCGGATATGCCCATTGGCCTCGGCGTGCCCGATGGTGAAGTCAGCCCCGGTGTGGCGCGTTGGGAGGCCGTTGCCAACGGCGACCCGGGACCGGCTCAGGGGCGTGAGCTGGAAATTGCCGAACTGCTGGCGCATCTGCGCAAGCATCAGGTGCGCAACCATGTATGGCTGACGGCGGACGTGCATTATTGCGCCGCTCACCATTACCACCCGGATCGCGCGGCGTTCCAGGATTTCGAGCCGTTCTGGGAGTTTGTTGCGGGCCCGCTGAATGCCGGGAGTTTCGGGCCCAATGTGCTGGATAAAACCTTCGGCCCGGAAGTGGTGTTTCAGAAGGCGCCGCCTGCGCAGAACACTTCGCCCTTTGCCGGCTTCCAGTTCTTTGGCGAAGTGCAGATCGACGGGCAGACGGCAGAGCTGAAAGTGATCCTGCGGGACCTGGATGGCGTGGCGGTGTACGAGCACAACCTGCAAGCGGTGTAACCCTCCTCGCCAGCATCCCGTTCCGTAGGAGGAGGGGGCCGCAGGATCGATGTAGGAGCCGGCTTGCCGGCGAAGAGGCCCTTGAATCTTGCGCTGTTCGGGCGGGCGCTTTCGCTGGCAAGCCAGCTCCTACGCAGGAGGGGGCCGTAGGAGTGGTGTAGAGCCGGCTTGCCGGCGAAGCGCCTGACGCCTCAGTAAACGTCGCGGCGGTAGCGCCCCTGTTCGATCAGGCGTTCGACCTGGTCTGCGCCCAGTACCTCGTTGAGCACCTGATCCACCCCTGAAGCCATGCCCTGCAAGCTGCCGCAGATGTAGATTGCGGCGCCGTCGGCCAGCCATTTTTTCAGCTCGTCGGCCGCTTGGCGCAGGCGATCCTGGACGTAGATCTTCTCGGCCTGGTCCCGGGAGAACGCCAGGTCCAGGCGGCTCAGGTCGCCCCGGGTGCGCCATTCCTGCAGTTCATCCTTGCAGTAGAAATCATGCTCGGCGTTGCGCTCGCCAAAGATCAGCCAGTTGCGTTGCTGGCCGTCGGCGATCCGTGCCTTGAGCAAACTGCGCAGGCCCGCCAACCCGGTGCCGTTGCCCAGCAGAATCAGCGGGCAAGGTTCGGCCGGCAGGTGGAAGCCGCTGTTGCGGCGCACCCGCAGGCTGATGCTGGAACCCACCGCGGCATGCTCGGTGAGCCAGCCGGAACCAATCCCCAGGCTGCCATCGGGGTGGCATTCCTGACGCACCAGAAGTTCCAGGCAGCCGTCGGCGGCAATCGAGGCGATGGAGTATTCGCGCATGCTCAGGGGCACCAGGGCGTCCACCAGGGCCTGGGCATGCAGCCCCACCAGATGGCTGCGGTTGTCTGGCAGCTGGCGGCTGCCCAGGGCCTGTTCCAGGCTTTCTTGCAGGCCATCCAGTTGCACCGGGGTATTGCCGGAGAGGCCCAGGCCGGCGAGGAAATCCACCACCGCGCCGCGGCTGTTGCGCGGCATGACTTCCACCAGATCCCCGGCCAGCCAGCTACTGGTACTGGGGGCCAGCAACTGCAGCAGGTAGACCCCGGAACCGCTGCTTTCAGGGTTGAGCAGGGTACGGGTGTTCAAGGTCCAGTTGTCGAAGGCCGGGGCCTGCCACAGGTCCACGGGAGCCTGTCCGGTCAGTTGGCCCAGTTGCTGTTGCCAGTGGCGCAGGGCGTAGCTGTCGCCGCTGTCCACTTCGATGGGGGCGAACAGGGTGTTGCCGCCCTGGCTCGACAACCAGTCATGCAGGCGCCGGGCAAAGCCGCAGAAGTGCTGATACTGGCGGTCGCCGAGGCCGAGCACGGCGTATTGCAAGCCCGCAAGCGGCAGCTCGCGGCCCAGCAGTTTGCGTTCGAAGCCGCGGGCGCTGTCCGGGGCTTCACCGTCGCCGAAGGTGCTGACTATGAATAGCGCGCGTTGGGCGCTGCGCAGATCCTGTTCACTGAGGCTGGCCAGCGACTGGACCTTGGCGCTGACCCCGGCAGCTTGCAATTGCCCGGCAGTCTGCCAGGCCAATTGTTCGGCAAAGCCGCTCTGGCTGGCGAAGCCGATCAGCCACGCCGAGCCATCGTCGGCGCTGCTTTCCAGGCCTTGGCGTGCGTTCTTGATCTGGCGCTTTTTGCGCCGGCGATCCAGGTACAGCAGCCAGCCGGTGACGAAGAACAACGGCATGCTCAGTGAGGCCAGGGTCAGGACGATGCGTCCGATCAGGCCGAAGTAGCTGCCCACGTGCAGGGCGTAGACGCTGGTGAGCAACTGCGCCTTGAGGCTCTTGTCGGCGTAGCGCTCATGACGGCTGATGACCCCGGTGGCGGGGTCCAGGGTCAGTTGGTTCAGCGCTCGATCGTGGGGCGAATCCTTGAGCAGGTAGAACACCGTCGCCGGCTGGCCGGCCACGGCGGGCATGCGGATGTTGTAGCCGCTGAGGTCCTTGCCGGCAGCGCTGTAGATGCTGCTCCACAGGGCGTTGTAGTCCGCCACGGGGGCGGGGCCCTTGGGCGGTGGGCCGCCGCGACCGCCGCGCTGGCGTTCGCTGTGTGGCGCGTCGGAGAGCAGCTTGGTCAGTCCCTCCCGGTACCAGTCGTAGGACCAGTACAGGCCGGTGAGGGCGAACAGCAGGTAGAACAGCAGGCACCAGGTGCCAAATACCGCGTGCAGGTCCCAGTTGAAGCCGCGGCCTTTCTTGGCCCAGTCCAGGGTCAGCCATACGCGCCAGTTGCCGACTTGGCGCGGCCAGCGCAGGTACAGGCCGGACAGGCAGAAGAAGATCAGGATCAGGGTGCAGGCGCCGGTGATCTGCCGGCCGGTGTCGCCGATGGCCAGGAAACGGTGCAGTTGCAGCATCAAGCCGAAGAAGTCCTGGCCGACCGCGTCGCCCAGGAACTCGCCGGTGTAGGGATCGAAGTAGCGCATCTGCCCGCGGCGCTCCCCTGGCGGCGGGGTGAAGAACACCCGCGCGGCGTTGCCGCTGTCGGTTTCCACCCAGAGCATGGACACGGTCTTGCCTTCGGCGGCCTGGATTTTGTCCACCAGTTCGGCGGGTGGCAGCACCCCGGCGGGCAGCTTGTCGACTTGCAGCACCGATGGGTTGAGGGCGCGCAGGATCTCGTCCTGGAACGACACCGTCGCCCCGGTGATGCCCATCAGGGCCAGGATCAGCCCCGCGCTGATGCCGAAGAACCAGTGCAGCTGGAACAGGGTTTTCTTCAACACGTCACTCGCCTTGTTCGTCCAGAGAGAGAAAACACGGCGCGCAGTATGCCGTGGGTTGTCGAGAAGCATTCTTTTTTACACGCAAAAGCCCCAGGCATTGCAATGCGTGGGGCTTGGCGGCCTGTGGCGGGGGCCACAGGCGGTTGGGTGCTGGGTCAGAAGTGGAAGTTGGCACTCATCAGGGCGGTACGGCCGGCGGCTACGTGGGCGTAGTGGGTCTGGAACACCTGGTCGAAGTAACGCTTGTCGGTCAGGTTCTGCACGTTGAGCTGCAGGTCGACGTTCTTGGTCAGCTTGTAGCTGGCCATGGCGTCGTAGCGCCAGTAGGACGGGATCTCCACCGAGTTGGCGATGTTGCCGAACTGCGAATCGACGAAGGTGGCGCCGGCGCCGACAGTGAGGCGTTCCGGGATCAGGTCATAGGTCGACCACAGGGTGAAGTTGTTCCGTGGTGTGCTCGGGGTGTGGTTGCCCTCGTCCACCGCCAGGGTGGTTTTCACCACTTCGCTTTCCATGTAGGTGTAGCCGCCGTAGACCTTCCAGTTGCGAGTCAGCTTGCCGCTGTAGGTCAGTTCCAGGCCGTTGACCCGTTGTTCACCGTCCAGCACCTGGGTGGCGCCGCCATCCGGGTCGTTGATCCGCGCGTTGGTCTTCTCGGTGCGGAACAGGGCCGCGGTCAACGACAGATCGTCATCGAAGAAGTCCCACTTGGTGCCCACTTCGTAGTTGCGGTTCTTTTCCGGGTCCAGGCTGCTGTTGTTCGCGGCCAAGTCCAGGCCGCCGTTGCCGCTGGTCTCGCCCGCTGGGTTGCTGGAGGTGGAGTAGGCGGCGTAGACGCTGCCGTTGGGCAGTGGTTTGTAGACCACGCCAACTTGGTAGTTCCACAGCTGCGAGTTGTTCTCGCGGGCAAATTCACCCGCCGGGGCCCGAGTGGCGAAGCCGCTGGAACGAGTCTGGTAGTCGTCGAAACGCAGGCCCAGGTTCAGCGACCATTGTTCGTTGAACTTCAGGGTGTCGAACACGTAGGCCGCAGCGGTCTTGGTGTCGGTGTCGGTGTAGGCCGCGCTGTCCTTGATGGTGCCGTTCCAGCCGGCGCCCGGCGTCGGGTTGTTGAGGCTGGTGCAGTCGCCGTTGGCGATCAGGGCCGCGTTACAGGTGCTGCCGTTGACCGCCGAGGTCACGTCGTAGGCACGGTTGTGGGTATCCACGTAGGAGAACTCGATACCGGTCACCAGGCTGTGCTCGATGAAACCGGTGTCGAACTTGGCGCTCAGGTCGGTCTGGTTGGTCCAGCCCTTGGAGGTCGAGTTGCGGCTTTTCGGGCTGCGGTAGACGGTGCCATTGGCCACGTTGCCACGGCTGTCATCCGGGTTGGTGACGATGTAGTCCAGGGTCGAGCGCGACAGGCGGAAGCTGTTGGACAGGGTCAGGTTGTCGTTCAGATCGTGTTCGATCTTGATCGTGCCGCTGTCTTCGCTGGTCTTGCGGTAGTCGCGGCCGGTGAGACCGTAGAAGTTGTCACGATTGACGCTGACCGGTTTGTCGACGTTGTACTTGCTGCGGCGAGTGCCGCTGTTGGTCAACGGGATGCCGTAGTCCGGGATGTCGTCAGTGTTGAGGTGGTAGTAGCCCACGGTGACCCGGGTGTCGGTACCCAGGCCGAACGCGAAGGAGGGCGCCACGCCCCAGCGGCTGACTTCCACGGCGTCGCGACCGGCCACGTTGGCCTCGTGCTTCATCAGGTTCAGGCGAAAGGCCGAACTGTCGGTCATCTGCTGGTTGAGGTCCAGGGTGGTGCGTTTGGTCTGGTCCGAGCCCCAGGTGAACCCACCGTTGTAGGAGTTGCCCAGCTTGGCGGTCTTGGACACCAGGTTCAGGCTGCCGCCGGTGGAACCGGCACCGGTAAAGGCCGAGCCAGGGCCCTTGCTGACTTCGATGGACTCGACGTTGAAGATCTCCCGGCTTTGCGAGGCAGGATCACGCATGCCGTCGATGAACACGTCGCTTTCGGCGTTGAAGCCGCGAATGATCGGGCGATCACCGGCCGGGTTGCCGCCTTCACCGGCACCAAAGGTAATCCCGGGTGTGGTGCGCAGGGCATCCACCAGGCTGGTGGCAGCAGTGTCGCGCATCACTTGCTGGGGAATCACCGTCACGCTTTTCGGCGTTTCCCGCAATGGTGCTGTGTATTTTTTCGAGGAGGAGTCGACCTTGTAAGACGTCTGCTCCTGGGCCTCACCAGTAATGCTGGTGGCATCCAGGGCAATGGCCTTGCCCGCTGTCTTTTGCTGGGTGTCTTGCGCGGCCTGGACCATATGGCCCGCGGAGCCGGCGGTAATCGCCACGCCAATGGCGGAGGCCAGCAGGCGTGGTGAACTGACAGCGGATGGTGGTTGTTGGCGTGACATGGTGGTTCCCCTCCCCAAGGATTTGAGGTCGCGGAATATAGGGGAAAGAAACAATCGTTATCAATTGCGAAACGTTACTATTCGCACTGAATTTACAATCTTTACAATTTATCCTTACGGTTTTTGCGCGCTCATTCGTCACTGGGTTTTACACAGTCAATAAGAATCAATACCATTGAGGATCTTCCGCTGCTCAGGTACCTGGCCATGTTGCTGCACATCCCCGGCGTGTTCACCCGTGATGAAGTAGGGCGCATCCGTGAAGCCCTGGAGCAGGCGGACTGGGCGGATGGCAAGATCACCGCCGGTTACCAGTCGGCCAAGGCCAAGCACAACCTGCAGCTGCCCGAAGGGCATCCGCTGGCCCAGGAGATCGGCGCGGCAATGCTCGATCGCCTGTGGCAGAACCCGTTGTTCATGTCCGCCGCCTTGCCGCACAAGGTGTTCCCGCCGCTGATCAACTGCTACACCGCCGGCGGCAGTTTCGACTTCCATATCGACAACGCCGTGCGCCAGCCCAAGGGCAGCGCGGAGCGGGTGCGCACCGACCTGTCGTCGACCCTGTTCTTCAGCGACCCCGAGGACTATGACGGCGGCGAACTGGAGATTCAGGACACCTACGGCCTGCAGCGGGTCAAGCTGCCGGCGGGGGACATGGTGCTGTACCCCGGCACCAGCCTGCACAAGGTCAACCCGGTGACCCGCGGCGCTCGCTATGCCTCCTTCTTCTGGACCCAGAGCCTGGTGCGCGAAGACAGCCAGCGCGCCTTGCTGTTCGAGATGGACGGAGCGATCCAGGAGCTGACCCGGGATGTGCCCGAGCATCCTTCGCTGATCCGCCTGACCGGCACCTATCACAACCTGCTGCGGCGCTGGGTCGAGGTGTAGGCGGTGACTGTTCAACTTCGCCGCGAGGAAGTCCTCGACGGCGCGCAACTGAGCGCCATGCTCCAACAGAGTCCGGCCCGTGCGGCCCAGGCGATATTGGTGGCGGCCCGAGAGGGTCTGGTGGAGGCCCAGGCGCTGCTGGGGCAGATCCTCCTCGACGGCCACGGCATCCAGCAGGATCAACCCCTGGCCTTGCGCTGGTTCGACATCGCCGCGCGACGTGGGCACCTGATGGCGCGCAACATGCTCGGCCGCTGCCATGAGCATGGCTGGGGTTGCCCGGCGGATGCCGCCCGCGCTGCCGGGCATTATCGATTGGCCGCCGAAGCGGGGCTGGATTGGGGCCTGTACAACTACGCCAACCTGCTGGCCACCGGCCGTGGCGTGGCGCAAAACCACGCCCTGGCCCTGGCTTGCTACCGCCGTGCGGCGGAGCTGGGGCATGCCAAGTCGATGAACCTGCTGGGGCGTTATCTGGAGGAGGGACTGGTGTGTCCGGCCGACCCGCAAGCGGCCCATGAATGGTATCGACGTTCGGCCGAAGGCGGGGATTTCCGTGGGCAGTTCAGCTATGCGGCGGTGCTGGCCGATGCCGGTCGTATCGACGAAGCCGTGGATTGGCTGCAGCAGGCGTTAGCTGGCGGCAATCTGAATTTCCTGCGGGTGGCTTGCGCTGCGTTGCTCAATGCCACGCATCCAAAGATTCGCGAACTGGCCCAGGCCTATCAGCGGCGCGCAACGCAATTGGCTGATGAACGGGATGGCGAGCAGCTTGCAGACTTGGCCTGAGTGGGGATGACGCAAGGAAAAGCCTCATGAGTGATTCCCAGGTCTCTTTTGGCCTGCCGTCTTTCAATGTCGCCACTCGCAGGACACTGGAAGCAATGGCCGATGTCGATTGCGCAAGAGTGATCGACCATCAGCAAGTCGTGGCGTGGGCTGCGAGCTTGAGTCAGCCTTGTCCTTTGCCAAAACCGCCGCCACAAAAAGCCAAAAGCCCATGACAGGTCATGGGCTTTTTCTTGCAGCTTGTCGCTAGCAGCTAGCCACTGTCCTTACAGGTAAAACGCCTTCAGCGGCGGAAAGCCGTTGAATTCCACCGCGCTGTAGCTGGTGGTGTAGGCGCCGGTGGACAGCCAGTACAGGCGGTCGCCGATGGCCAGGTTCAGCGGCAGGCCGTACTTGTAGTTCTCGTACATGATGTCGGCGCTGTCGCAGGTCGGGCCGGCGATCACCACTTCTTCCACTTCACCTTTCTTCTCGGTCCAGATCGGGAACTTGATGGACTCGTCCATGGTTTCGATCAGGCCGGAGAATTTGCCCACGTCGGTGTAGACCCAGCGCTCCACGGCGGTGCGGGATTTACGCGCCACCAGCACCACTTCGCTGACCAGGATGCCGGCGTTGGCAATCAGCGAACGGCCAGGCTCAAGGATGATTTCCGGCAGCTCGTCGCCGAAGTCTTCCTTGAGGAAGCGGATGATTTCCTCGGCGTAGGTTTCCAGGCTGTTGGTACGGGTGATGTAGTTGGCCGGGAAGCCACCGCCCATGTTGATCAGTTTGAGCTCGATGCCGTCTTCTTCCTTCAGGCGTTCGAAGATCACTTTGACCTTGGCGATCGCCGCGTCCCAGACGCTGATGTCGCGCTGTTGCGAACCCACGTGGAACGACACGCCGTAAGGCACCAGGCCCAGGTCGCGGGCGAGGATCAGCAGGTCCATGGCCATGTCGGTCTGGCAGCCGAATTTGCGCGACAGTGGCCAGTCGGCGGTGGTGGAGCCTTCGGTGAGGATGCGCACATAGACTTTCGAACCCGGGGCGGCCTTGGCGATGTTGCGCAGGTCGGCTTCGGAGTCGGTGGCATACAGACGCACGCCCTTCTCATAGAAGTAGCGGATGTCCTTGGATTTCTTGATGGTGTTGCCGTAGCTGATGTTGGCCGGGTTGACGCCGCGGCCCAGCACTTTGTCCAGCTCGTAGATCGAGGCGATGTCGAAGCTGGAGCCTTTTTCGTGCAGCAGGTCGATGATCTCGGCGGCCGGGTTGGCCTTGACCGCGTAGTAGACCTTGGCGAATTCGAAACCGGCGCGCAGGTCGTCATAGGCCTGGGCGATCATCTGGGTGTCGATGACCACGAACGGGGTTTCTTGCTGGTCGGCGAACGCCTTCATTTTTTGAAAGGTTTCGCGCGCGAAATAGTCTTCGACGTTAATCGACATGCGTTGGGAGCTCCTACTGGCAAACGTTAGAAATCAATGGGTGCAAATCAGAACGTCCTCCGTATCCCCACTTTGGTTCGCCTACTTCCCAAGGCATGTCGCCGAAAGCAAAAAGGCCATGGGAAAGTTTCCCTTGGCCTTGCTGTCTCGTCGTCAGTACTTGAGCCGGATGGATCGTTTCCAGCATGGACGTTCGGCGCGAACTTTAGGTGGTGAGGGGCCTGAGATCAACAAAAAATGTCGCGTTTTTGCACTTGTCTGACGTGCGTAAACGACACCTCTCTTTGTAGCCGACACAGATGACGGACAGATGTTCCCGAAGATTTTCCAGGTGTTAAAAATACCTGCACGTTCGACGCTTTTGCGCGCCAAGTGTCTGGAAAGTATGAAGGCGTCAACATCGGCGACGTTAGCGACGAGAGGCTGGTCAGAGGGGGATCTTGGCTGCTTCGGAAGGTGTCGCCGGACGGCGTTCGCGGGGGCGGCTGTTGATATTTTTTTCCGCCATGTCAGTGGGCCGAAAAACCAGTGGCGAGGGCGCTTGCTCCCGGTGAACTGCGCAGCAGTTCCACTCTTTTTGGCAAAGAGGGGCCGCTTCACGGCCCAGGTGCAGCAAGCGCCCTCGCCACAGGTTCGTTATTGGCTATTTATTGATCAGGCGACCACTGCCTCAGCCGGCGAGACGATGTTGGTCTTCATCCCCCGCGAACGCCCGGAGCTCAGGTAGGCCGCAATGGATTCCTGGGTCACCTCACCGAGAAATACCCGCTCGGCATCCAGCACCGGCAGCCACGAACGGTTGAACTCGTACATGCGCGACAGAAGAATCCGCAGGTGTTCGTCGTAGGCGGCGGTGGCGTTGAATTCGCGCAGGAACTGGGCGCAGGTGCCGGTCTGACGGTGCAGGTCGCGACGGCGTACATAACCCAGGGCCTTGTTCTCGGCGCAGGTCACCACCACGTAGCGGCGGTCGTGTTCGTCCATCAGGTCCAGGGCCTCGGCTACCGGGGTTTCCGGGCTCACCGACGGTGCGTTGTCCGCGGCGTCTTCGGCCTTCACCAGCAACAGGCGTTTCAAGGTGCTGTCCTGGCCGACGAAGTTGCTGACGAAATCGTCCGCCGGGTGCGCCAGCAGGGTGTCCGGGTGATCGATCTGCAGCAGCTTGCCAGCGCGGAAGATGGCGATCTTGTCACCCAGCTTGATGGCTTCATCGATGTCGTGGCTGACCATGATCACGGTCTTGTTCAGCGCTCGCTGCATCTCGAAGAACTCGTTCTGGATCATCTCGCGGTTGATCGGGTCCACCGCGCCGAAGGGCTCGTCCATCAGCAGCAGCGGGGCGTCCGCCGCCAGGGCGCGGATCACCCCGATGCGCTGTTGCTGGCCGCCGGACAGTTCCCGCGGATACCGATGCAGGTACTGCTTGGGTTCGAGCTTGATCATGCTCATCAGCTCACGGGCGCGGTCGTGGCATTTCTGCTTGTCCCAGCCCAGCAGCTTGGGCACCACCACGATGTTTTCCTCGATGGTCATGTTGGGGAACAGGCCGATCTGCTGGATCACATAGCCGATGTTGCGGCGCAGGGTCACTTCGTCGAGGTCGGTGGTGTCTTCGCCGTTGATCAGGATCTTGCCCGAGGTGGGCTTGATCAGGCGGTTGATCATCTTCAGCGTGGTGCTTTTGCCGCAGCCCGAAGGGCCGAGGAATACGCAAATTTCGCCTTCATTGACGGTCAGGCTTACGGAGTCAACGGCGGTGATGGTCTTGCCGTTGCTTTGGAAGGTCTTGGTCAGCTTTTGAAGTTCGATCATTTGAGCAGTCCTTTTGGTGTCAGCGAGCGTTGCAGCCATTGCAGAAGCAGGTCGGCGAAGATGGCCAGGAGACTGACCAGTAGCGCGCCGACGATCAGCATCGACATGTCGCTGCGGCTGATGGAAGCAAGAATGAGTACGCCCAGGCCGCCGGCGCCAATGGTGGCGGCGATGGTCATGACGCCGATGTTCATCACCACGGCGGTGCGCACCCCAGCGAGGATCACCGGCACCGCGATCGGCAGTTCGACCATGCGCAGGCGCTGGCCGAAGGTCATGCCGATGCCGCGGGCGGCTTCGCGGATGCCCGGCTCGACGCCGGTCAGGGCCAGGTAGGTGTTGCGCATGATCGGCAGCAGGGAATAGAGGAACACCGCCGTGATGGCCGGCAGCGGCCCCAGGCCCTGGCCGAACTTGGAGTAGAACGGCAGCAGCAGGCCGAACAGGGCGATGGAGGGAATGGTCAGCAGCACGGTGGCACTGGCCTGCAACGGGCCGGCCAGGGTCGGGAAGCGGGTCATCAGGATGCCCAGGGGCACACCGAAGACAATCGCCAGGGTCACGGCGATGCCCACCAGGGTGATGTGCTGCCAGGTCAGGTGCAGGACCTGGGCCCAATCGAGATGGGAAAAGGCGTTCAAGAATTCCATGTCTTCTCCTCTCTATTAGTGGTTGATCGGATGTTGGCGCAGGAAGTCGGCGGCCACGGCGGAAGGGCTTTCATGGTCGACGTCGACCCGCGCGTTCAGCTGGCGCATGGTTTCGTCGTCGAACAGCGCCGCCAGTGGCTTGAGATCGGCCGCCAATTGCGGGTGGGCGTCGAGATACGCCTGACGCACCACGGGGGCTGCGGTGTAGTCCGGGAAGTAATGCTTGTCGTCTTCTAGCAGCTTGAGCTTGAAGGCGTTGAGCCGACCGTCGGTGGTGTAGACCAAACCGGCAAATACCTGGCCATTGCGCAAGGCGGTGTAGACCAGGCCGGCATCCATCTGCCGGGTGTTCTTGCGGGTCAGGTTCATGTCGTACAGCTTGACCATGCCGGCCAGGCCGTCGGAGCGGTTGGCGAACTCGGTGTCCAGGGCCACCAGGCGGTTTTCCTTGGGGCTTTCGGCCAGGGCTCGGGTCAGGTCGCTGATGCTGTTGATCTGCGGATGTTCCTTGGCCACGTTCTCCGGCAGGGCCAGGGCGTAGGTATTGCTGAACTTGGACGGCGCCAACCAGACCAGGCCTTTTTTCGCGTCGAGTTCTTTGACTCGGGCGTAGGACTGCTGGCTGTCGAGTTTCTCGTCGATGTGGTTGTAGGCCACCAGCGAGACCCCGGTGTATTCCCAGATCAGGTCCAGCTGGCCGCTTTCCTGGGCGCTGCGCGCCAGGTTGCTGCCCAGGCCGCCGGTGACGCGGGTGTCGTAACCCTTGCTGCGCAGGTACTGGGAGGTGATTTCCGCCAGCAGGGTCTGTTCGGTGAAGACCCGGGCACCAATGCGGATCAGTGGTTTTTCCGCGGCTTGCACCCATCCAGCGAAAAGCAGGATGCAGCCGAGTATCAGGCTTGTTTTTTTCATGTTCATTCCTTGGCGCTTACGGACTTAGGACGGGCGCAGACCACGTTCCAGCCAGAGGCGGCTGGCCAGGGTGACCAGACCGTCGAGGAGCAAGGCCAGCAGCGCAGTGCAGGCGGCGCCGAGCAGCAATTGCGGCTGATTGTTCAGGGCGATGCCGGGGAAGATCAGGCTGCCCAGGCTGTTGGCGCCGATCAGGAAGGCCAGGGGCGCGGTGCCGACGTTGATCGCCAGGGCCACCCGCACGCCACCGATGATGATCGGCACGGCGTTGGGCAATTCGACTTTCCACAGCACCTGGCGCGGGGTCATGCCGATGCCGACGGCGGCTTCCTTGAGGGAACCCTGGACGTTTTTCAGGCCTTCGTAGGTGTTACGCACGATGGGCAGCAAGGAGGCGAGGAACAACGCGAAGATGGCCGGGCCACTGCCGATGCCGAGAATCCCCAGGGCGATGGCCAGGACGGCCAGAGGGGGGACGGTGTTACCGATGTTGAACACTTGCATGAAGCGTTCGGCGCGTCCGACCATGCTCGGGCGGCTGAGGAAGATGCCGGCGGGGATGCCCACGAGCAGTGCGGCGAGCATGGACGCCAGGACCAGGAACAGATGAGCTTGCAGGTAGAACAACAGATCGTCGCGGTAGTGTTCGATCGTCGTGATGCCGATCCAGTGGACCAGCAGGGCCAGGAGGGCGATTACCGCAGCGCCTCCTATCAGCCCTTTGCCATAGCGAATAGCCACAGGCGGACTCCTTTTTTCAGTCGGCGGGCACTTTCCCGTGTGGCAAGGCCATTCCTGGCTGCCGCGAAAGTACGCGCGAAAAGCAGCTCGTCGAGTGCCGGCAAAGCGGCGGGTGAACGAGCCATGAGCGCAGCTTCGTCAAGCTAACGTGCTGATATTTCAGCCCCTGACGACAGCGCGTGACAGGGGAGTGGACGTCTCCACGTTTTAAAAGGTTCCATACTTGGCAGCATTTAGCCACCGTTTATCTGCCGCGCGGTGGCCTGGGCGACGGGGGCAGCGGTGGCCCGCAAGGCTTTGTGTGGGCTATAATCTGCGCCCTTTTTTGATCACCGCCAGGCGATTTCCCATGACCAACCAGGCCGCCGAAGTCGCGAAACGCCGCACTTTCGCCATTATTTCCCACCCGGATGCGGGTAAGACCACCATCACCGAAAAGCTCTTGCTGATGGGCAAGGCGATTGCGGTGGCGGGTACGGTCAAATCGCGTAAGTCCGACCGCCATGCCACTTCCGACTGGATGGAGATGGAGAAGCAGCGGGGTATTTCCATTACCACGTCGGTCATGCAGTTCCCCTATCGCGAACACATGATCAACCTGCTGGACACCCCGGGCCACGAAGACTTCTCGGAAGATACCTATCGCACCCTGACTGCCGTGGACTCGGCGCTGATGGTGCTCGACGGCGGTAAGGGTGTTGAGCCACGGACCATCGCCCTGATGGACGTCTGCCGCCTGCGGGATACGCCCATCGTCAGCTTCATCAACAAACTCGACCGCGATATTCGCGACCCGATCGAGCTGCTGGACGAAATCGAAGCGGTGCTGAAGATCAAGGCCGCGCCTATCACCTGGCCGATCGGTTGCTACCGCGACTTCAAGGGTGTGTACCACCTGGCGGGCGACTACATCATCGTCTACACCCCGGGCCACGGCCACGAACGTACCGAAACCAAGATCATCGAGAAACTCGACTCCGACGAAGCCCGTGCCCACCTGGGTGACGAGTACGAGCGTTTCATCGAGCAGTTGGAACTGGTGCAGGGTGCCTGCCACGAGTTCAACCAGCAGGAGTTCCTCGACGGCCAGTTGACCCCGGTGTTCTTCGGTACCGCCCTGGGCAACTTCGGTGTCGATCACGTACTCGATGCCGTGGTGGACTGGGCGCCGCTGCCGCTGGCTCGTGTTGCCAACGAGCGCAGCGTCGCGCCCCAGGAAGAGAAATTCAGCGGTTTCGTGTTCAAGATCCAGGCGAACATGGACCCCAAGCACCGCGACCGTATCGCCTTCATGCGCATCTGCTCGGGCAAGTACGAGAAGGGTATGAAGATGCGCCACGTGCGCATCGGCAAGGACGTGCGCATCGGCGACGCCCTGACCTTTTTCTCCTCCGAGCGTGAACAGCTGGAAGAAGCCTACGCTGGCGACATCATCGGCCTGCACAACCACGGCACCATCCAGATCGGCGACACCTTCACCGAAGGCGAGGCCCTGGGCTTCACCGGTATCCCGCACTTCGCCCCGGAACTCTTCCGCCGCGTGCGCCTGAAAGACCCGCTCAAGTCCAAGCAACTGCGCCAGGGCCTGCAACAGCTGGCCGAAGAAGGCGCGACCCAGGTGTTCTTCCCCGAGCGCAGCAACGACATCATTCTCGGCGCCGTCGGTGTGCTGCAGTTCGACGTAGTGGCCAGCCGCCTGAAGGAGGAATACAAGGTTGAGTGCTCCTACGAGCCGATCACCGTGTGGTCCGCTCGCTGGATCGAATGCAACGACAAGAAGAAGCTCGAAGAGTTTTCCAACAAGGCGGTGGAAAACCTGGCGTTGGACGGCGGTGGTCACCTGACTTACCTGGCGCCGACCAGGGTCAACCTGGCGCTGATGGAAGAGCGTTGGCCGGACGTGAAATTCCGCGCTACCCGCGAACACCACTAAGCTCGCCTGTGACACCCCAAGCCCCGCTGTGCAGACAGCGGGGCTTTTTGTTGCGCGCAGGATAGGCCTGCCGCCCCGTAGGAGCTGGCTTGCCAGCGAAGGCGGCGGAAGCGGCGGTGCATGGCTTGCGGGCCTCTTCGCCGGCAAGCCGGCTCCTACCGGTTGTGGTGTATTTCAGGGAGCGCCGTTAGTCGGAAGGGCCCGGCAGGTTTGGCTGTCGATAGTCTGCTATCTGGAAAAGCCGGGATATCGGGACTAGGTTTCAGACAGTGCTGTGACCTTCGCAAGCTTGGGCGCAGCCTTTGATGATTCACCTGTGAAGGATGGAATCGGCTATGAATATTTTTCAACGCACGCTGTTGCTGATCAAAGTGCTGGTGATGCTGTCGCTCGGAACCTCGGCGGCCTGGGCTCACAATCTGCTGGAGGTCAAGGAGCCGGGCTTTTCGTCGACCATAGGCGAACCGGAACAGATGCTCGCCCAGTCCGAGTCGGAACCGGGGGATGAAGGGCAGGGGGGCAGTTCGGGCGATGACGATCAGACCACCGACGATGACGACGAGGGTGACAGCCAGAGCTAAAAGAAAACCCCTGGCCACGGACTGATGCGCAATCCATTGCCAGGGGCGAGTGGAACACTGTACAGGCGCTCCCGGAGTGTTTCGGGAGCGCCTTTTTCATGTCCGCTTAAACCACAAACTGCTCGGCGTAGTGGCAAGCCACCTGGCGGCTGTCGAGCTGGCGCAGGGCCGGCTCTTGCGTGCTGCAACGCTCGGTGGCGTAGGGGCAGCGCTTGTGGAAGGCACAGCCGGGTGGCGGGTTCAGCGGGTTGGGCAATTCGCCGACGATCTTGATCTTCGGCTTGTCCGGGTCCGGATGGATGGTTGGGGTCGCTGACAGCAGCGCCTGGGTGTAGGGATGCAGGGGGCGGGTGTAGATGTCCTCCTTGGGGCCCATTTCCACCGGCCGGCCGAGGTACATCACCAGCACCTGGTCGGCGACGTGACGCACCACCGCCAGGTTGTGGGAGATGAACACGTAGGCGGTGTTGAATTCCTGCTGCAGGTCCATGAACAGGTTCAGCACCTGGGCCTGGATCGACACGTCCAGGGCCGAGGTTGGCTCATCCGCCACCAACACCTTGGGTTGCAGCATCATCGCCCGGGCCAGGGCAATGCGCTGGCGCTGGCCGCCGGAGAACATATGTGGGTAGCGCTGGTAATGCTCGGGGCGCAGGCCCACCTGCTTCATCATCGCCTGGACTTTTTCCCGGCGTTCGGCGGCGGACAGCTTGGTGTTGATCAAGAGCGGCTCGGCCAGTTGATCGCCAATCTTCTGCCGTGGGTTGAGCGAGGCATAAGGGCTCTGGAACACCATCTGCACGTCTTTGCGCAGTTGCTTGCGCTGGGCCTTGTCGGCGCCGGCCACTTCCTGGCCGGCGATTTTCAGCGAGCCGGAAGAGGGTTCCTCGATCAGGGTCAGGGCCCGGGCCAGGGTGGACTTGCCACAGCCGGACTCGCCGACCACGGCCAGGGTCTTGCCGGCTTCCAGTTCAAAGGACACGCCGTTGAGGGCACGCACGGTGGCATGGCCCTTGAACAGGCCACGGGACACTTCGTAGTGACGGGTCAGGTCGCGGGCGGTAAGAACGACGGCCATTACGCCACCTCCTGATTGAGCGGGTAGAAGCAGCGCACCAGGCTGGCGGCTTTCGGGTCGAGGCTGGGGCGTTGCTGACGGCAGTTGTCCTGAGCATAGGGACAGCGTGGCGACAGCAGGCAGCCTTGTGGGCGGTCATAACGCCCGGGGACGATACCCGGCAGGGTCGAGAGGCGGGTGGCGCCCAGGCTGTGCTCGGGAATTGCCGCCAGCAGCGCTTCGCTGTAAGGGTGCGCGGGGATGTCGAACAGCTGCGGCACCTGGCCGACTTCCACGGCTTGTCCGGCGTACATCACGCAGACGCGCTGGGCGGTTTCGGCCACCACGGCCAGGTCGTGGGTGATCAGCACCAGGCCCATGTTCTGCTCTTTCTGCAGGTTGAGCAGCAGGTCCATGATCTGCGCCTGGATGGTCACGTCCAGAGCGGTGGTGGGTTCGTCGGCGATCAGCAGCTTGGGTTCGCCGGCAATCGCCATGGCGATCGCCACCCGTTGGCTCATGCCACCGGACAGCTGGTGCGGGTAGGCGTCCATGCGGCTGGCAGCGCCGGGGATCTCGACCTTCTCCAGCAGTTCGATGGCGCGCTTGCGCGCGGCCTTGCTGGACATCTTCAGGTGCAGGCGCAGCACTTCCTCGATCTGGAAGCCCACGGTGTAGCTGGGGTTGAGCGCGGTCATCGGGTCCTGGAAGACCATGGCCAGGTCCTTGCCGACGATTTGCCGGCGCTGGCGGGCGCTGAGCTTGAGCATGTCGCGGCCGTCGAAGCTCAAGGCATCGGCGGTGACGATGCCGGGGTGCTCGATCAGCCCCATCAGCGCCATCATGGTCACCGATTTGCCGGAGCCGGACTCGCCGACGATGGCCAGCACTTCGCCCTTGTCGACCTTGAGGTCGAGGCCGTCCACCACCGGCACCGCCGTGGCATCGCCGAAGCGTACGTTGAGATTCTTGATTTCTAGCAATGACATGGGAATCTCCTCAGGCGGCGTTCTTGAGTTTCGGGTCCAGCGCATCGCGCAGGCCGTCGCCCATCAGGTTGATTGCCAGCACGCTGAGCAAAATGGTCAGACCCGGCAGGCTCACGACCCACCAGGCGCGTTCGATGTAGTCCCGGGCCGAGGCCAGCATGGTGCCCCACTCTGGAGTCGGCGGTTGCACACCCAGGCCGAGGAAGCCCAGGGCGGCGGCGTCGAGGATCGCCGAGGAGAAGCTCAAGGTGGCCTGGACGATCAGTGGCGCCATGCAATTGGGCAGCACGGTGATGAACATCAGGCGCGGCAGGCCGGCACCGGCCAGGCGCGCGGCGGTCACGTAGTCGCGGTTCAGTTCGCCCATCACCGCGGCACGGGTCAGGCGCACATAGGACGGCAGGGACACCACGGCAATGGCGATCACGGTGTTGATCAGGCCTGGGCCGAGGATGGCGACGATGGCTACGGCCAGCAGCAGCGAAGGCAGGGCCAGCATGATGTCCATCAAACGCATGATGGTCGGGCCCAGCAAGCGCGGGAAGAAACCGGCGAACAGCCCCAGGAGGATGCCCGGGATCAGCGACATCACCACCGATGACAAACCGATCAGCAACGACAGCCGCGAACCCTGGATCAGTCGCGACAGCAGGTCGCGGCCCAGTTCGTCGGTGCCCAGCAGGAACTGCATCTGCCCGCCTTCGAGCCAGGCCGGCGGCGTCAGCAGGAAGTCGCGGTACTGCTCGCTGGGGTTGTGCGGCGCCACCCAAGGGGCGAACAGCGCGCAGAACACGATCAGCAGCATGAACAGCAGGCCAGCCACCGCCCCCTTGTTGCGGGAGAAGTGCTGCCAGAATTCTTTGTAAACGGACGGATAGAGCAGGCTTTGATCGACTGCTACTGAGGAAGTTGGAGTGCTCATTAGTCTTGATCTCAGCGCTGGTGACGGATGCGTGGGTTGGCAAAGCCGTAGAGGATGTCCACCACGAAGTTGACCATGATCACCAGGCAGGCGATCAGCAGGATGCCGTTCTGCACCACGGGATAGTCCCGGGCGCCGATGGCTTCGATCAGCCACTTGCCGATTCCCGGCCAGGAGAAGATGGTTTCGGTCAGCACGGCGCCGGCCAGCAGGGTGCCGACTTGCAGGCCGACCACCGTGAGTACCGGAATCAGTGCGTTGCGCAGGCCGTGGACGAATACCACCCGGGCCGGCGACAGGCCCTTGGCCTTGGCGGTGCGGATGTAGTCTTCACGGAGCACTTCGAGCATCGAGGAGCGAGTCATCCGCGCGATCACCGCCAGGGGAATGGTGCCGAGCACGATGGCCGGCAGGATCAGGTGATGCAGGGCGTCGAAGAAGGCGTCGGTGTCTTTGGCCAGCAGGGTGTCGATGAGCATGAAGCCGGTCTTGGGCTCGATGTCGTAGAGCAGGTCGATGCGTCCGGACACCGGGGTCCAGCCCAGGCTCACCGAGAAGAACATGATCAGGATCAGGCCCCACCAGAAGATCGGCATCGAGTAACCCGCCAGCGAGATGCCCATGACCCCATGGTCGAACAGGGAGCCTCGCTTCAGGGCGGCGATCACCCCGGCCAGCAGCCCGAGGATGCCGGCGAACAGCAGGGCGGCCATGGACAGTTCCAGGGTCGCGGGGAACAGCGAAGTGAATTCGCTCCACACACTGGTGCGGGTGCGCAGGGATTCGCCCAGGTCACCGTGGGCGAGCTTGCCGATGTAGTCCAGGTATTGGGCATACAGCGGTTTGTTCAATCCAAGGCGTTCCATTGCCTGGGCATGCATCTCGGGGTCGACCCGACGTTCGCCCATCATGACTTCCACGGGGTCGCCGGGAATCATGCGTATCAAGGCGAAGGTCAGCAAGGTGATGCCGAAGAATGTGGGGATCAACAACCCCACACGGCGGGCAATAAAACTAAACATCTTCTGAAGTACCTCAATCAGCCGGTTAGGCGTTCCCGCCGCCCTTGGGGTCAAGGGCGGCGGGCGTTTCTTATCACTTCACTTGGGTGGTCGCGAAGTTGTTGGTGGTCAGGGGGCTCTGGTGGTAACCCTCGACGTTCTTGCGCATGGCGGTGAACATCTTCGGATAGGCCATGGGAATCCACGGTTGATCCTGTTGGAATATCAGCAACGCCTTTTCATAGAGCTCTGCGCGTTTGGCAGGTTCAGCGTCGGAACGGGCCTGGTCGATCAGGTCCTGGAACTCCTTGTTGCACCAGCGGGCGTAGTTTTCGCCGTTCTTGGCGGCGTCACAACTCAGGTTCGGGGTCAGGAAGTTGTCCGGATCGCCGTTGTCACCTGCCCAGCCGGCCGACACCATATCGTGTTCGCCGTTTTTCGCACGCTTGAGCATCTCGCCCCACTCCATGACGCGGATCTCGAGCTTGAGGCCGATCTTGGCCAGGTCAGCCTGCATCATCTGGGCCCCCAGCAAAGGGTTGGGGTTGGTTGGGCCACCGCCATTGCGGGTGAACAGGGTGATGACCGTGCCATCCGGCACGCCAGCTTCCTTGAGCAGTGCACGGGCCTTGTCCAGGTCCCGGGCCGGGTTCTGCAGGCTGGTGTTGAAGCCCAGCAAGGTCGGAGGATAAGGGCCGGTACCCACCAGGGCGTTGCCTTTGCCGTAGAGGCTGTTGACGTAGGCTTCTTTGTCGAAGGCGATGTCGATGGCTTTGCGTACCCGCACGTCGCTCATGTATTTGCGCGTGGTGTTCATGGCGATGTAGCCGGTGGTCATGGCGGCCAGCTCGTCGACCTTGAGGTTGGCGTCGGCCTTGATGCTGGGGATGTCATCGGGCTTGGGGTACAGGGCGATCTGGCATTCGTTGGCCTTGAGCTTCTGCAGGCGAACGTTGTTATCGGTGGTAATTGCCAGCACCAGCGGGTCCGCCGGTGCCTTGCCCCGGAAGTAGTCCGGGTTGGCCTTGAAGCGGACCTGGGCGTCCTTGGCGTAACGCGTGAAAATGAACGGGCCGGTGCCGATGGGCTTGCTGTTGAGGTCGGCTGTCTTGCCTTCCTTGAGCAGCTTGTCGGCGTATTCCGCCGGGAAAATGGAAGAGAAGGCCATGGCGATGTCGGCCAGGAACGGTGCCTCGCGGCGGGTCAGGGTGAAGACCACGGTGTGGTCGTCAGTCTTCTCGACACTTTTGAGCAGTTCCTTGAAACCCATGCTTTCGAAATAGGGGAAGCCGACGCTGGATTTGTCATGCCAGGGATGCTTCGGGTCCAGTTGACGCTGGAAGCTCCAGAGCACGTCGTCGGCGTTCATGTCGCGGGTTGGGGTGAAGTAGTCGGTGGTGTGGAACTTGACGCCTTTGCGCAGGTGGAAAGTGTATTGCAGGCCGTCCGGGCTGATCTCCCAGGACTCCGCCAGGGCGGGCTGGATGTCCGTGGTGCCGGGCTTGAAGTCCACCAGGCGGTTGAAGATGGTTTCCGCCACCGCATCGGCAGTGACTGCAGTCGTGTACTGGACCATATCGAAGCCTTCCGGGCTGGCTTCGGTACAGACCACCAAGGGTTTGGCTGCGACGCCCATGGCGACGCTCAGCAGTGCGGCGCCCATGGCCGCTCTCAGGGGAAGCATTTTCATCAAGAACCCTCTGCAATCAATTGAACCAGATTAGCTTGAATGGCGGATTCGTCATGAGTCCGCCCTTCAACTGGTGGGTTAGAGAATATTGAACGGGATGGTGGTGACCAGACGGAATTCATTGATGTTGCCGTCGGCCTGGTTCTCGCTCGCGCGGTGAGTGGTGTAGGTGGCGCGGATCGCCGTGGCTTTCAGCGGGCCGCTCTGCACGGCGTAGGAAGCACCGATGCCGTATTCGTAGTGGTGTTCGCCGTCCATGGTGCGTACGCCATAGAGTTTGCCTTCCGAGTTGATGCCGCCGTAGGCACTGCCGTTGTAATGGGTGCCGTCGATGCCCCAGCCACGGGCCTGGTAGATGTTGAACTTCAGGCCGGGCACGCCGTATTCGGCCATGTTCAGACCGTAGGCGATCTGGAAGGATTTCTCGTTCGGGCCGTTGAAGTCCGAGAGCAGGGAGTTGGCCAGGTAGATGCCGTTGGTTTCGTGCAGGTAGTCGAAGTATTCGTTGCCGCTGACTTCCTGGTAAGAGAAGGTCAGGCTATGGGCCTGGTGGGTCAGGCCGAGAGACAGGGAGTAGGTATCGTTGTCGATATTGCCCATGTCTTTCTTGCCGGTGTCGACAGTCTTGTAGTAGTTCAGGCCGGTGGTCAGGCTCAGCACCGAGCTGTCGCCCAGCTCGTGGGTGGCGCCGAAGTAGTACTGGTTCCAGAAGTCTTCCACCTTGGAGGCGTAGAGGCTGGTCTTCAGGCTTTTCAGCGGCTGGTAGTTGAGGCCGACGATGCTCACGCGGTCGGTCTCGGCGGTGTTGCTGGTGTACTCGGAGCGGAATTTCGACAGGCTCTGTTCGGTCCGTGGCGATACCCGGTCGAAGGTGCCGGCATCGAACGACAGGTTGTTGAACTCTTCGCTGTGGATGCTCACCCCTTCAAAGCTCGAAGGCAGTGCACGGTTGCCGATGACATCGACGATTGGCGTGCTGAAGTTCTGCCGGCCGGCGGTCAGGGTGGTGTTGGACACGCGGAATTTGACGTTGGCCAGGCCCAGCTTGCTCCACTGGCCCACGGCATCGCCGTCGGAATGGGTCAGGGTGCGGTTGTTCTTGCCGGCGATGTGCTTGCGGTCACGATCCAGGGCAATGGCGTTGTAGGCCGCGACTTCGGTGCTGACGCCCACGGTGCCTTCGGTGAAGCCGGAGCTGTAGTTGAGAATGGTGCCCTGGACCCAGTTGATGCGGCGTGGGGTCGAGGTATCTACACCATTGTGTTGGTACGAAAAACGGTCATTGCGACGTTTCAGTTCGTTGGCGTACCAGTTGCGGGTGGTACCCGACAGGCTTTGCCCTTCGATGAAGCCTTTGGCCTCCGCCTGGGCATTGGTGCTGTTCTGTACAGTCGGGACGAAGTCCTGGCTGACGTTCTCCGCATAGGCCGTGGCGGTGATGCTACTGATAGCCAAGGCTAACAATGCGCTGCTGCTCAGTTTCATGGGTGAAGCTCCTTTGTTTTCTTTTTTAGATGCCGGTTTTTTTGGGCCGGCTGGTTTTTGGAACTCATTCATGGCATCGCAAACGTTTGCACGCGGCTCAATCGCCGAATTCAGGCAAAGCGCCTGCGTGAGGGCGAGAGTCGCCCTCAGGGTTCTGGCTCATCGGTTATGGGGTCAGGCTGACACCTGAGAAGGAGTTGCGGCCGAAGGGACTGACCTTGAAGCCCTCGACTTTCGCACTCAACGGCTGGTTGATCGTCGAGTGGGCCACAGGCGTGATCGGCACTTGCTGCTTGAGCAACTGCTGGGCCTGCTTATAGAGCTCGGTGCGCTGTTCACGGTCGGTGACGACCTTGGCTTGCTTGATCAACTGGTCGTATTGCGGGTCGCACCACATGGAGTAGTTGTTGCCGCCGATGGCGTCACAGCTGTACAGGGTGCCGAGCCAGTTGTCCGGGTCACCGTTGTCTCCGGTCCAGCCGATCAGGCTGATGTCGTGTTCGCCGTTTTTGGTGCGCTTGATGTATTCGCCCCATTCGTAGCTGACGATCTTCACCTTGAGGCCGATCTTCGCCCAGTCGGACTGGAGCATTTCGGCCATCAGCTTGGCGTTGGGGTTGTAGGGGCGTTGCACGGGCATGGCCCAGAGGGTGATTTCCGTGCCTTCCTTGACCCCGGCAGCCTTGAGCAACTCGCGGGCCTTTTCCGGGTTGTAGGCAGCGTCCTTGATCGTCTCGTCGTAGGACCACTGGGTGGGCGGCATGGCGTTCACCGCCAACTGGCCGGCGCCCTGGTACACGGCATTGAGGATGCTCTGCTTGTTCACCGCCATGTCCAGTGCTTGGCGCACTTCGAGGCGGTCGAAGGGTTTGTGTTGCACGTTGTAGGCGATGTAGCCGAGGTTGAAGCCGGGCTTCTCGATGACTTGCAGTTTCGGGTCGTTTTTCAGGGCATCGATGTCGGCGGGACGCGGGTGCAGGGTCACCTGGCATTCGCCGGCGCGCAGCTTCTGCACGCGTACCGAGGCATCGGTGTTGATGGCGAAGATCAGCCTGTCGAGCTTGACCCGGCTCGGGTCCCAGTAATGCGGGTTGGCGGCGTAGCGGATCTGCGAGTCTTTCTGGTAGCGCTGGAACACGAAAGGTCCGGTGCCGATGGGTTGCTGGTTGATCTGGCTGGGCGTGCCGGCCTTGAGCAGTTGCTCGGCGTATTCGGCGGAGAGGATCGCGGCAAAGCTCATGGCCAGGTTCTGGATGAACGCCGCGTCCACGGTGTTGAGGGTCATGACCACGGTCATGGGGGCGGTTTTTTCGACCTTGGCGATGTTCTTGTTCAGGCTCATGCCGTTGAAGTAGGGAAACTCCGTCGGATAGGCCTTACGGAACGGATGTTCGGCGTCGAGCATGCGATTGAAGGTGAACAGCACGTCGTCGGCGTTGAGGTCACGGCTGGGCTTGAAGTAGGGAGTGCTGTGGAACTTCACCCCTTCACGCAGGTGAAAGCTGTACTTGAGGCCGTCCTCGGAAATATCCCAGCTCTTGGCCAGGGCCGGCAGTACGTTGGTTGCGCCTTTTTCGAACTCCACGAGGCGGTTGTACAACGGCTCGGCGGCATCGTTGTCGGTGGCGGTGGTGTACTGCGCGGTGTCAAAGCCTGCGGGGCTGCCTTCGGAACAGAACACCAGGCTGCGGTCGGCAGCGCTGCAGATCGAACTGGTGGCCAGCAGGGCCGAGAAAATCAACGAATGACGCATGACGGTCCATCTCCATTTTTTGTTGTGATGATCAATGGACCCTGGCTCCTTCCTGGAGCCTGTACAGGCCATTGATGCCCAACCATGGCTGCAGCAAATGCCCACCGATAGACGCAGTTTTGCCATGCCTCGACGTTAGGAGCCGAAGGCTGGGTCGTATATGCGCTGTACCTGAAAGGCTTGTAGGAATCGGCTCTAAATTCGAAAGATCACGTCCAAAAGGACGCAATCTCGACCCCAGGGCCGGACGCTTTCAGGGGGGGCGGTAAAACAACGGCGACGCCAGGGACGTCGCCGTTGCAGAACCTTATTTGCCGATGCCTACGCCGTAGAAGGAGTTCAAGCCAAAGGGGCTGATCTTGAAATCCTGCACGTTGGCGCGCATGGGTTGGAACACCGTCGAGTGAGCGATAGGTGTCATCGGAACGGCATCTTTGAGGATGTGTTGCGCCTGCTTGTACAGCTCGGTGCGTTTGGCCACATCCGACGTTGCCTTGGCTTGCTTGATCAGGGCGTCATAAGGCTTGTCGCACCATTTCGAGAAGTTGTTGCCGTTCATTGCATCGCAACCGAACAGGGTGCCGAGCCAGTTGTCGGGGTCACCATTGTCGCCGCTCCAGCCGATGATCATCGCCTGGTTCTCGCCGCCTTTGGAGCGCTTGATGTACTCGCCCCACTCGTAGCTGACGATGTTGACCTTGAGACCGATCTTGGCCCAGTCGGACTGCAGCATCTCGGCCATCAGTTTGGCGTTCGGGTTGTACGGACGCTGTACCGGCATGGCCCAGAGGGTGATCTGGGTGCCTTCCTTGATGCCCGCTTCCTTGAGCAACTGCTTGGCTTTCTCGGGATCGTACTTGGCGTCCTTGATGCTGGTGTCGTAGGACCATTGGGTCGGCGGCATGGCGTTGACCGCCAGTTGGCCGGCGCCCTGGTAGACCGAGTCGATGATCTGCGGCTTGTTGACGGCCATGTCCAGTGCCTGGCGAACCTTGAGGTCAGCCAGCGGGTTGGCGTCGGTGCGGCCCTTGAGCACCGGCATCACGTTGTAGGCGATGTAGCCCAGGTTGAAGCCTGCCTGTTCAGGCATCTTCAGGGTCTTGTCTTCCTTGAGCGCCTTGAGGTCGGCCGGGCGCGGGAAGAGGGTGATCTGGCATTCGTTCTTCTTCAGCTTCTGGATGCGCACCGATGGGTCGGTGGTGATGGCGAAGATCAGGTTGTCGATCTTCACGTCTTCAGGTTTCCAGTAGTCCTTGTTGCCGGTGTAGCGGATGTTGGAGTCTTTCTGGTAGCTCTTGAAAACGAAGGGACCTGTGCCGATCGGCCTCTGGTTGATATCGCTGGTCTTGCCTTCCTTGAGCAGCTTGTCGGCGTACTCGGCGGACTGGATGGAGGCAAAGCTCATGGCCAGGTTCTGGATGAATGCGGCATCAACGGTTTTCAGGGTGAACTTGACGGTCTTGTCGTCGACTTTCTCGACCTTGGTGATGTTGGTGTCCATCCCCATGTCGGTGAAATACGGGAATTCGGTCGGGTATGCCTTACGGAACGGCATGTCCTTGTCGATCATGCGGTTGAAGGTGAACAGCACGTCGTCGGCGTTGAAGGTACGGGTCGGGGTGAAGTACGGCGTGGTGTGGAACTTGACCCCTTCGCGCAGGTGGAAGGTGTAGGTCAGACCGTCGTCCGAGATGTCCCAACTGGTGGCCAGGCCCGGAATGACTGCGGTGCCGCCACGTTCGAACTGGCTGAGGCGGTTGTAGAGGGTTTCGGCTGAGGCGTCGAAGTCGGTTCCGGTGGTGTACTGGCCAGGGTCGAAACCGGCCGGGCTCCCTTCAGAGCAGAACACCAGGTTAGTCGCCGCGTGGGCGAAGGGGGTGCTGGCCAGCAAGCCGGCACTGACTAAAAACGGAAGGACTGCTTTTTTGAACATGGTGGCCTCATGATTTGTTGTCATTTTTGGAGTAGAGGGCGACCTTGTGAGTCGACCCGCCGATACTTATGCAGCCCTCATACCCATTGCAAGATGCAGGGCCGACACAAGTCTCAAAGAGTGGAACGAACGTACACGAATGACGCATTTGTATAAATATTGACGCATTTGACCGTTTGCGCAGGTCTTTTCTGGTGCATGCATTGCTTTTCTATTGGGCAAACAGGGCTGTTCGCGCCCCCGCTTGGTGCATCAATGGAACGGGTGCCGACCGGCTTGTGCTTGAGCCGCCAGACCTTTTCAGGCAGGCGCAAATCTTCGACGCATCCGGTTGACCGGATGGCGTAGAACGACGGTGTGGGGGAGGCCGTTGGAGACGGTTGCCCGGGACCTTGCAGGCGATGGCGAATGGACAGCGCATCGTCGGCGGTGTTGAAGTCGCGGCTCGCAGTGAAGTTGTCACTGTGGAGGTTGCTGGTGGCGCGTGACAGTGGCGTGTCGAGGATCAGCCCCGCTGTCTGCCAAACCTGAAGCGGAAAGGTCTTACGCATGCAAACCTCATTTTTTCTTTTTCTAGGGCATATCTGAGGATTGGCCTTGTGGGCCGCGGTAACTCGCCTTTCTATGGGGCGTGAATGCAGCCCCATGGACCCTGTGCGGCGATGGCGATCACTTGTTGTGTTGTTGTTTGTCAATTCGCCGATGCCGAAATTAAGTCATGCTGAAATCGTGGTCAACGAAAATTAAGCCTGACTAACATTTCTCTTGCGCACAGGTACCTCTGTAAGGTTCGGCAGGCGACTGCGGGTGGGGCTTACGCCGCCGAATGGTCGTCGAACAGGCCCATGGTCGTGACCGTCAGGACTTCCGCCGGGCCGTTGCCGACATTGGCCAGGCAGTGGGTCTTGGTCGAGTCGAAGTGCACCGAGTCGCCGGCACCAAGTGGATATTGCTGACCTTCGATGGTGTAGACGATCTGTCCCGAAAGAACGTAGGAAAACTCAGAGCCATCGTGGGAGATCAGTTCCGACTGATAGCCCACCGGGATGTTCATTTTCACCGCGTTGATCAGGTTGCCGGGAAAGGAGCTGGACAGCCGTTCGTAGGCCAGTGGCTGACCTTCGATGGTGTAGCGCACGCGCTTGCCGTCGTGGGAGTCGGGTTGCGCCTGGGTCGGCTGGTCGAACAGAGCGTTCAGCGGAACGTTCAGCGACTTGGCAATGTTGACCAGAGACGAGATCGATACACCGGTGAGATTGCGTTCCGCTTGGGAGAGGAAACTGGCGGTCAGGCCGGATTCACTGGCAATTTGGCGCAGGGTTTTCTTGGCGGCGCGGCGATAGCGGCGCAGGCGTTCGCCGATGCGATCTGCGGTCATTAGAGAGACTCTTATAGGAAAGAAGCAGTATACCCGGCACACACCCATGACGCCTGGCAGGCGCAATACCGAGGTGCGTAACTTTAGCATCACCCTGGTGGCCGAACGCACCTACCCTGAGCCGAGTTCGTCGGGTGCCGGTTGAAATGCCTGGTCACGAAAAACGGCGGTGACCTCGGTTTGCGCTGGAGGTTACCGCCGTTGGGGGACGCTGGGAGAGGTTTACGGCATCAGCACTTCGATGGCGCCGTCGGCGGTCATGCTGACCTGGCTGGTGCCAGCCTCGACTTCCGGAGTCACGGGCGCCGAATCCATGCTGGCGGCCTTCATCATCATTGGCGCACGCAGGTAGGGCTGTGGATAACCGTTGCTGTTGAGGTTCAGGTTGACGATTTTGTAGCCCTTGCCACCCAGGGCTTCGGTGGCCAGTTGAGCACGGGCCTTGAACGCCTTGACCGCGTCCTTGAGCAGGGCATCTTCGCTGGCCTTGCGGGTCGGGTCGGCGATGGCGAAGTCCATGCCAGCCATTTTCAGGTCGCCCAGCAGTTCGCCGGTGAGCTTGGACAAGGCGGCGAAGTCGGAGCTTTCCAGGCGCAGTTCGGCGCGCTCACGCCAGCCGGTGATCTTCTGGCCTTTATCGTCGTAGATCGGGTAGCTGTTGCGGCTGCCCTGGCGCAGCGTCACATCCTTGACCTGGCGGGCCTGACCCAGGGCCTTGTTCATGGTGCTGGTGATTTCTGCAGCAAGCTTGGCTGGGTCGCTGTTCTGCGACTCGCTGTAGAGAGTCACGATCATCAGGTCCCGTGCCACTTCCTGGCTGACTTCGGCACGCAGGGAAATCTGGTTGTAGTGCAATTCATCGGCGGCCAGGGCGGGCAGACTGGAGAGGGTGCCGGCGCTGAGGGCCAGAAGGGCGAGGCTGCGACTGAAATGCTGCATGGAAACTCCTTGAGTGCGGTCCGCAGGATCAGCTCAGAGCCTGCGTGAAACATTCAGACAGTGTGGGGCTGCGGCAAGTTTCAAGCCGCAAGCTGCATGTTGAGAGCCAATACGCTTGTAGCTCAAAGCGTGCAGCTTGCCACTGTTTTTCTGTGACGCTTTGCCGCAGTTTTGCCTGTGGCGGGGGCTGCTTGGTTATACTCCCGCCGATTGCCCTGGAGCGCTCATCAGGAGAGCTCATGCTCGCCCCCGTAAAATTATTGTCTGCCACTCGTCAGAACCTCTGGCGCCTGACCTTTATTCGTACCCTGGTTCTGGCTGCTCAGGCCGGTTCGGTGGGGCTCGCCTATTGGTTGGAACTGTTGCCACTGCCCTGGTTGCAACTGGGCGTCACCTTGATGTTTTCCATGGTGCTCTGTGCCTTCACCGCCATCCGCTTGCGAACCTCGTGGCCGGTGACGGAGCTGGAATATGCCCTGCAACTGGCTTGTGACCTGTTTATCCACAGTGTGCTGCTGTATTTCTCCGGCGGCTCTACCAACCCCTTCGTCTCCTATTATCTGGTACCCCTGACGATCGCCGCCGTGACCTTGCCCTGGCGCTATTCGGTGGTGCTGTCGGGTATTGCCCTGACCCTCTACACCTTGTTGCTGGCGCGGTTCTATCCCTTGCAGACTTTCCCCATCGCCCGGGAAAACCTGCAGGTCTATGGCATGTGGCTGAGTTTTGCCCTGGCGGCCGCGGTGATCACCTTCTTCGCTGCACGCATGGCCGAAGAGTTGCGCCGTCAGGAAGAGTTGCGGGCGATCCGCCGTGAAGAAGGCCTGCGCGATCAGCAATTGCTGGCCGTGGCGACCCAGGCCGCCGGTGCCGCCCATGAGTTGGGCACGCCGCTGGCGACCATGAGCGTATTGCTCAAGGAGATGCGCCAGGACCATCCCGATCCGCTGTTGCAGGACGACCTCAGCGTGCTCCAGGACCAGGTCAAGTTGTGCAAGGAAACCCTGCAGCAACTGGTGCGCGCCGCCGAGGCCAATCGCCGTATGGCGGTGGAGATGCAGGAAGTCACCCAGTGGCTGGACGAAGCCTTGAATCGCTGGCACCTGATGCGTCCCGAGGCCAGCTACCGCTTTCATCTGCTGGGAGAGGGACCAGTGCCGCGCCTGGCGCCGCCGCCGGACTTGACCCAGGCCTTGCTCAATCTGTTGAACAATGCAGCCGATGCCTGTGCCGAAGGTCTGGAAGTGCGCCTGGACTGGGATGCGGAAAACCTCACCATCAGTATTCGTGACCACGGCGCCGGAGTACCCTTGGCCATCGCCGAGCAGATCGGCAAACCGTTTTTTACCACCAAGGGCAAAGGCTTCGGCCTGGGCCTGTTTTTGAGCAAGGCCAGCGTGACCCGCGCCGGTGGCTCAGTGAAACTCTACAGTCATGAGGAAGGCGGAACGCTCACTGAGCTGCGCCTGCCCCGTGCCGCCCGAGGAGACGACCATGAGTGAAGAGATCCAAGTCGAAGGCGAAGAACTGCCGCATCTGTTGCTGGTGGATGATGACGCCACCTTTACCCGGGTAATGGCACGCGCCATGAGCCGCCGGGGCTTTCGCGTCAGTACCGCAGGTTCCGCGGAAGAGGGCCTGACCATCGCCCAGCAGGATCTGCCGGACTACGCCGCGCTGGACCTGAAGATGGATGGCGACTCCGGGCTGGTGCTGCTGCCCAAGCTGCTGGAGCTGGACCCGGAAATGCGCGTCCTGATCCTCACCGGTTATTCGAGCATCGCCACGGCGGTGGAAGCCATCAAACGCGGTGCCTGCAACTACCTGTGCAAACCCGCGGATGCCGATGATGTGCTGGCCGCTCTGCTCTCCGAACATGCGGACCTGGACACCCTGGTGCCGGAAAACCCGATGTCCGTGGACCGTCTGCAATGGGAGCACATCCAGCGCGTGCTGACCGAACACGAAGGTAATATCTCCGCCACTGCCCGGGCCCTGGGCATGCATCGCCGTACCTTGCAGCGCAAACTGCAGAAGCGTCCCGTGCGTCGCTGAACCGCGACTGAATGAATGTCGCTGGACACCGTGAAAAAGCGAGCCGATCTACTAAGATCGGCTCAACGCTTGTCCTTCTCCCTATCGAGCCACAACGATGAATCAGAACGCTGAGTACTCCGCGGTCAACGATGCTGTGCGCGGTCAATTCTTTCGCCGGGTCTGGGCCATGATTACCCCTTACTGGCGTAGTGAAGAGAAGGGCAAGGCCTGGCTGCTGCTGATCGCGGTGATTGGCCTGTCGCTGTTCAGTGTCGCCATTTCGGTATGGATCAACAGTTGGTACAAGGACTTCTACAACGCCTTGCAGAAGAAGGACGAGGCGGCTTTCTGGAGCCTGATCCTGTATTTCTGCGGGATCGCCGCGGTGGCCATTCTCGGTGCGGTGTATCGCTTGTACCTGACCCAGATGCTGACCATCCGTTGGCGCGCCTGGCTGACCGAAAGACACTTTGCCCGTTGGCTGGGCAACAAGAACTACTACCAGCTGGAGCAGGGCGGCTACACCGACAACCCCGACCAGCGGATTTCCGAAGACCTCAACGGCTTCACCACCAACACCTTGTCCCTGGGCCTGGGATTGATCCGCAACGTGGTCAGTCTGGTGTCCTTCTCCATCATCCTCTGGGGTGTATCCGGCAGTATCGAGGTCATGGGCTATACCATTCCCGGCTATATGTTCTGGTGCGCCCTGGTGTATGCGGTGGTCGGCAGTTGGCTGACCCACCTGATCGGGCGTCGCTTGATCGGCCTGAACAATCAACAGCAACGTTTTGAAGCCGACCTGCGTTTCTCCATGGTGCGAGTCCGGGAGAACGCCGAGAGCATTGCCCTTTACGACGGCGAGAAGAATGAGAACCAGCGTCTGAGCAGCCGTTTCAGCAAGGTCTGGCACAACTTCTGGGACATCATGAAGGTCTCCAAGCGCCTGACCTTCTTCACCGCCGGTTATGGCCAGATCGCGATCATCTTCCCGTTTATTGTCGCCGCGCCGCGTTACTTCGCCGGCAAGATCGAGCTGGGAGAGCTGATGCAGATCAACTCGGCGTTCGGCAATGTCCAGGAGAACTTCAGTTGGTTTATCAGCGCTTATTCGGACCTCGCTGCCTGGCGCGCCACCTGTGACCGTCTGTTGAGCTTCCGCCAGGCCATGAGTGAAAACGAGGAGCGTCCTCCGGCGATTGACGTGCAGCACCAGGGCGAACAATTGCAGGTGCGTGATCTGGGTCTGGATCTGGCGGATGGCCGTCATTTGCTGGCCGGTGCCCAGATGACCGTGAATCCTGGCGAGCGACTGATGCTCAGTGGTCGCTCCGGCAGTGGCAAGAGCACCCTGTTGCGAGCCATGGGACGCTTGTGGCCGGCGGGGCACGGGAGCATCTTGCTGCCGAACCAGCGCTACCTGTTCCTGCCGCAGAAGCCCTACCTGCCCATTGGCAGCCTGCGGGAAGCCTTGAGTTATCCACAGTCGGGCGACAGCTATCCCCAGGAGCGTTATGCACAGGTCCTGGAAACTTGCCGCCTGCCCCATCTGGTGGCGCGTCTGGACGAGAGCAATCACTGGCAGCGCATGTTGTCGCCGGGGGAGCAGCAGCGGCTGGCGTTTGCCCGGGCGCTGCTCTATGCGCCGCAATGGCTGTACATGGATGAGGCGACTTCGGCCATGGATGAAGAAGATGAAGCCAATCTGTACCAGGCGTTGATCGATCAGTTGCCGGGGCTGAGCATTGTCAGCGTCGGCCATCGCAGTAGCCTCAAGCGCTTCCATCCCCGCCATGTACGCATTGAGCAGGGGCATTTGCTGGAACAGACGGTGACCGTATGACGCTGGCCAGGTAAGCCTTGCCGCTTGGCTTGAGTGCGAGGTTCGGGAGGACGTCTCGGTGAAATCAGGGGTTGGCGATCATTGAGGGCAATGACGTCGGCTGCGCCAGGGCCATGAACCGGCGCTGGCGCAGCGGAGCAGGAGGCCTGCTCGCGGGTGAGCCCGCTCCTACAGCGCGCGGTTAGGCTTTGTGCAGGATCGAACGGTCAACTCGTACGGCCAGTTGGCCAGTTCCCGGCTTGGCGTTGAAGGCCACGTTGCCGTGTTCATCCACGCAGGCGCGGGCAATGGGAGCGCCGTTGAGCAGCAGTTCCAGAGGTGCGTCCTTGAGGGATTGCCCGGAGGCCAGTTGCAGTTTTAGGTTGATAGCCATGGTGATTTCCTTATCAGGCGTTACGGTCGATGAAGCGGCTGGCGTTCTTGTCGATGGAGCCGATCAGCTCCGGCGAGCCACCGCGGAACTGACGGAACACATTGCGTCCGGTGGCGCTGCTGTTGCTGGTGCCGGCCGGGATGCTCAAGGTCGGCTGGAAGCTGTCGCTCAGTTCCATGTAGGCCGACCAGGGACCGATGTATGACTCGTTCAAGCCGTTGGTTTCGCTGAGGGCGTAGCGCACCGCCTGGCCAGGGAGCCAGTTGGGCTCGCTGGGGGTGTGGCTTTGCCAGCCATCGACCAGGATTGTCGGGACCGCGCTTGGGGTTTCCAGGTAGCCCGTCGGCTTGTTCGGGCTGTAGTTCTTCAGCAGCAGGTAGGTGCTCCAGCCCCACCAGTTGTCGATGGTCTTGCTGTCATTGAGATTGTTGACGTCGCTGCGGCGCAGCACTTTGTCACCGCTCATCACGAACAGTGGCGAGAAATTGCCGCTCTTGGCGGCATTCAGATCCGGTAAGGCCTTGAGAGCCGCGTAACTGGCGGGCGCCGGCAGGTTGCCGCTGAGGTAGCAGGTAAAGATCTCGTCTGCCGAACGCTGCACCGCCTGTTTCACCTGCTGGCGATTGCGATGATCGACGCTGTCGAAATAACGCTTGTCGCCGTAGGCGTGCCAGCGGTCGCCCTGGGCGTTACTGACATTGAGGCCGAACTTGCTGTCCTCGTCGTGCATGAAACGGGTAATCAGCGAGCCCAGGTCGCTGGGGGTGACCACCGCCGCCACCTGTTTGCGTGGCACTCGTACATGGCCGGCAGAAAACAGGTCGGTGAGGAAGTGGTCGGCGAAGGCGTTCATCGCATAGGCCAGTTCCAGTTGCTTGTCGTCGGCAGTCTTACCCGCCAGTACCGCTTGTTGCAGGGCGGCCGTGTGCCCGGCGATATAAGCCGCCAGGGCCCATTCGCCAAAGTGGTCGGCATTGTTGGCCGCCAGCTTCAGGTAGCGCCCCAGAGGGAACAGGGCGGAGACCGCGCTGCCGCCACCGGTGATCCGGTTCCACTCTTCAGACAGTGTATCGCCCAGGGCGTCATAGGCTTCGTGGGGCTGTTTGCCGTCGCGGATCGCCTGGTTGGCGGCAACGATTTCCTTCTGCATCACCGCGAGGATCTGTCGGGCTTCGTCTTTCGCCGCCGGCAGTACTGCCAGGGAGTTGAAGGCCGCGGTAAAACGTTGCACTCGATCAGCCGGCGTCGCGCCTTCGCAGATCGGCTGCTCGGGAATGCCGTAGAAATCGCCGCCCAGGGCAACCACCTGGCCATAGGTCAGAGCCAGGCCGTTGGGCAGGTGCAGTTCGACCTGCCACGCGGGAATGGCCGGGGCATCCTTGACGAAGCGCAGCAGAGTGCTGTCGCCAATGGCGGTGTGTTCACCGCCCTCAAAACGCAATTGAGGCAGGCCCCTGGAGGACTTTTGCGGGGTGTGGGGCAGGTCTTCCGGGCGGTGGTACTTGATGGTGTGGTGGCCGTCGGTGACCAGCACCAGGGTGTCGCCATCGCCGGAAATGGCGATGCCTTGTTCAGTGAACAAACGGTCCAGATCGGCAATGATCTTGCCGGCCTGTTGTGGCTGTTGCTGCATCTGTGCAGAGAGTCCTGACATTTCTAGCTCCTTGATATGTCATGGTTATGCTTGGTTTAACTGTATGTATATACAGTTATCGTGAGCATAATTGAAAATGACACGCCGTCAAGAAGACGGTTACGTGAGGGCGGGTTGATTGGATTATCATTAGCGCCCTAACGACAGGCTCAAGGTCCCCCCGCGCATGCTGGCTATTTTTTTCGAAACCCTGGCGATCACTGCGCCGGTGTTTGCGATGCTGTTTCTGGGGCTGCTGCTCAAGCGGGTGGGGTGGATCAACGACAACTTCATCCATACGGCGTCGGCCCTGGTGTTCAACGTCACCATGCCGGCCTTGCTGTTTCTCGGCATTGTCCATGCCGACCTGCATGCCTCACTGAAGCCTGGTGTACTGATCTACTTTTCGGTGGCCACCCTGGTCTGTTTTGCCCTGGCCTGGGGCTGGGCCATCTGGCGTTGCCCGAAGGTGGATCGGGGGATCTATACCCAGGGGGCGTTTCGCGGCAATAACGCGATCATCGGCCTGGCCCTGGCGGCCAGCATGTATGGGGATTACGGGATTTCCCTGGGGGCGCTGCTCGCCGCGTTGGTGATTCTTTACTACAACACCCTGTCGACGGTGGTCCTGGCGGTCTACAGCCCGGCGATCAAGTCCGACCCTTGGAGCATCTGCAAAAGTGTGTTCAGCAATCCGTTGATTGTCAGCGTGCTGGTGGCTGCGCCGTTTGCCTACTGGCAGATCAGCCTTCCCGGCTGGCTGGAGACTTCGGGAAAATACCTGGCACAGATGAGTCTGCCTCTGGCGCTGATCTGCATCGGTGGCACGTTGTCCATGGCGGCCTTGCGCAACAGTGGGCGGATGGCCATGAGCTCCAGCCTGCTGAAGATGGTCAGCCTGCCGACGCTGGCAACCTTTGGCGCTTGGTTATGCGGTTTTCGCGGGGCGGAACTGGGGATTCTGTTTCTGTATTTCGGCAGTCCGACTGCTGCAGCGAGCTATGTCATGGCCCGGGCGGCCAATGGCAATCATGAGCTGGCGGCGGCCATTATCGTCATCACCACCGTGATGGCGGCAGTGACCACCAACATTGGGATCTTTGTTTTGCAGTGGGGTGGGTGGATCTGAAGCTGTTCACCGTCAAGCCGGCTCTTATAAGGCGGCGCTAGGAGGCGGCTTGTCGGCGAACAACGGGTTCACTGCGGCTGCTGATAAGCGTCAATCACTTCCTGGGCTGCGCGAAACGCATCGATGGCGGCCGGCACTCCGGCATACACCGCGCAATGCAGCAGCGCTTCACGTATCTCTTCCACGGTGCAGCCGTTGTTCAGGGCGCCACGCACGTGGCCCTTCAACTCCTGGGGACACTTCAGCGCGGTCAGCGTTGCCAGGGTGATCAGGCTACGGGTTTTCAACGGCAGGCCATCACGGTTCCACACGCCGCCCCAAGCGTGTTCGTTGACGAACTCCTGCAGTGGCTGGGTGAATTCGGTGGCGTTGCCCAGAGCTCGGTCGACGAAGGCGTCGCCCATCACTTGGCGACGCATTTGCAGTCCGCTTTTCTTGTTTTCGCTCATGGCGCTTCTCTCTTGTGTTGGCGGCGCCAGGCCCGTAGCGAACTGAACAGCAGAAACGCCACCAGCGCTGGCAGGACGAAAAACAGCATCAAGTGTTCCAGCTTGCCCGCCAGGGGCATGCCCGTGGTGAAGGACACCACGTGCAGTCCATAGGCTAGGTACAGGCCGAGAAACAGCAAGCCTTCGGCCCGGGTCACGCGATACCCCGAATAGAACACCGGCAGGCACAGCACTGCGACGCCAAGCATCACCGGCAAGTCGAAATCCAGGGCGTTGGGCGAAACCGAGAGCGGCGTCGGTGCCACCAGGGCGGTAAACCCCAGGACCCCCAGCAAGTTGAAGAGATTGCTGCCGATGACATTGCCCACGGCGATATCCCGCTGGCCCCGCAGGGCCGCGAGCAGGGAAGTGGCGAGTTGGGGCAGGGAGGTGCTGACGGCAATCACCGTCAGTCCCATGACTCGCTCCGACAAGCCCAGGTCGTCGGCCACGGTGACGGCGGCGCCTAGCAGCAAGTGTCCGGCGAAGACCAGTAGCCCCAGGCCGATAAGCACCATCAGCATGCTGCTGAACCTGGGCGCGAAACCGCGCTGGCCGGCTGGAGCGGGCAGGTGATGGCGTGCCGAGTGCCGCGACTGGCGCAACAGCAGGAGCAGGTACAGCACCAGGGCCGCCAGCAGGATGACACCGTCGGAGGGGGTGAGACGCTCGTTATAGGCCAGGATGAATACCAGCAGGCTGGCACCGATCATCAACGGGATGTCCAGGCGCACCAGCTGTCGCGATACCCGCAGCGGAATGATCAGGGCCGATAGACCCAGGGTCACCAGGATGTTGAAGATGCTGCTGCCGATCACGCTGCCCACGGCGATATCGGTGTTGTCGGCCAGGGTCGCCTGCAGGCTGATGGCCATCTGCGGCGCGCTGCTGCCGAAGGCGACGATGCTCAAGCCCATGATCAGCGGACGTACATGCAGGCGCGCGGACAAACGTACGGCGGCACGCACCAGCAACTCGGCGCCGGCGATCAGCATCACCAGGCCGCTGATGAGTTGGATCAGGCTGAGCAGGGGCAGTTCGGCAAAGGCGGTAATGGCTCGGGCTCCGTCGGTCAGTCGCTGAGGGCTTGGATGCGTACTTTGGCGGTGCCGCTGCGCAGCATGCCCAGCTGTTGCGCGGCAGCGCGGGATAAGTCGATCAGGCGGCCGCGGGTGTGCGGGCCACGATCGTTGATACGGACTACGACGCTTTTGCCGTTGCCCTGGTTGGTGACTTGCACTCGGGTGCCGAACGGCAGTTCGCGATGGGCCGCAGTGAGGCCGTTCTGATCGAAGGGCTCGCCGCTGGCGGTGCGTTTGCCATGATGGCGGGCGCCGTAATAGGAGGCTGTCCCGGTCTGGTCATAACCTCGAGGGTCGATGATATGGCTGCTGGCGCAGCCCGTGAGCAGAGCGAGCAGGGCACAGGCCACGAACCAGGGACGGGGAGTCATTATTCGCAGGAGCTGGCTTGCCAGCGAAGACGGGCTTGCATCCCCGCGATTTCGACTGACAAGCCAAGGCTGCATTTTTCGATCAGCCTTCGAGCTTGCTTTTCAGCAGCTCGTTAACCTGTTGCGGGTTGGCCTTGCCCTTGGAAGCCTTCATCGCTTGACCGACGAAGAAGCCGAACATCTTGCCGCGCTTGGCCTCGTCGGCGGCGCGGTACTGTTCGACCTGTTCGGCGTTGGCCGCGAGCATTTCATCCAGCACCGCGGAGATCGCACCGCTGTCGGTGACTTGCTTGAGGCCGCGCTTGTCGATGATCTCGTCGGCGCTGCCCTCGCCATTGGCCATGGCTTCGAACACAGTCTTGGCGATTTTGCCGGAGATGGTGTTGTCCTTGATCCGCAGCAGCATGCCGCCCAGTTGTTCGGCCGAGACCGGGGCTGCGTCGATTTCCAGGCCCTGCTTGTTGAGCAGGCTGCCCAGTTCGACCATGACCCAGTTGGCGGCGAGCTTGGCGTCACCGGCAATGCTGGCGACCTTCTCGAAGTAGTCCGCCTGCTCGCGGCTGGTGGCCAGGACGCTGGCGTCGTAGACCGACAGGCCGAACTGCTCCTGGAAGCGCTCGCGTTTCTGCGGTGGCAGTTCTGGCAGGGTGGCGCGTACCTGGTCGAGGAAGGAATCCTCGATAACCACGGGCAGCAGGTCCGGATCGGGGAAGTAACGGTAGTCGTTGGCTTCTTCCTTGCTGCGCATCGGACGGGTTTCGTCCTTGTTCGGGTCGTACAGGCGGGTCTGCTGGATCACTTTGCCGCCGTCTTCGATCAGATCGATCTGGCGACGGATCTCGCTGTTGATCGCCTTCTCGATGAAACGGAACGAGTTGACGTTCTTGATCTCGCAGCGGGTGCCGAACTCGACCTGGCCCTTGGGGCGGACCGAGACGTTGCAGTCGCAACGCAGCGAGCCTTCGGCCATGTTGCCGTCGCAGATGCCCAGGTAGCGAACCAGCGCGTGGATCGACTTGACGTAGGCCACGGCTTCCTTGGCGCTGCGCATGTCCGGCTCGGACACGATTTCCAGCAGCGGCGTGCCGGCGCGGTTCAGGTCGATGCCGGTGGCACCGTTGAACTCTTCGTGCAAGCTCTTGCCGGCGTCTTCTTCCAGGTGCGCGCGGGTGATGCCGACGCGTTTCATGGTGCCGTCTTCCAGAGGGATGTCCAGGTGGCCCTTGCCGACGATTGGCAGTTCCATCTGGCTGATCTGGTAGCCCTTGGGCAGGTCAGGGTAGAAGTAGTTCTTGCGGGCGAACACGTTGTGCTGGCCGATCTCGGCGTCTACCGCCAGGCCGAACATCACCGCCATGCGCACCGCTTCCTGGTTCAGCACTGGCAGTACGCCGGGCATGCCCAGGTCGATCAGGCTGGCCTGGGTGTTGGGCTCGGCACCGAAGGCGGTGGAGCTACCGGAGAAAATCTTCGATTGAGTGGTGAGCTGGGTATGAATCTCCAGCCCGATCACGACTTCCCATTGCATGTGTGTCTCCTCAGAAGCCGGTTGGGGTGCGGGTGTGCCAGTCAGTGTTCAACTGATACTGGTGCGCAACGTTGAGCAAGCGGCCTTCCTGGAAATACGGGGCGAGCAGTTGCACGCCGACCGGCAAGCCGTCGACGAAACCGGCCGGCATCGACAGGCCCGGCAGGCCCGCGAGGTTGGCGGTGATGGTGTAGACGTCTTCCAGGTACGCGGCGACCGGATCGCTGCTCTTGGCGCCGAGCTTCCAGGCCGGGTTGGGCGTGGTCGGGCCGAGGATGATGTCGACTTCGTTGAAAGCGGTCATGAAGTCGTTCTTCACCAGGCGACGGATTTTCTGCGCCTTGAGGTAGTAGGCGTCGTAGTAGCCGGCGGACAGCGCGTAGGCGCCGACCATGATCCGGCGCTGCACTTCGCTGCCGAAGCCTTCGCCACGGGAGCGCTTGTACAGGTCTTCAAGGTTGGCCGGGTTCTCGCAACGGTAGCCGAAGCGCACGCCGTCGAAACGCGACAGGTTGGAGGAGGCTTCCGCCGGGGCGATCACGTAGTACGCGGGAATCGCGTGCTGCATGTTCGGCAGGCTGATTTCCTTGATCACCGCACCGAGCTTTTCCAGCTCCTTGATGCTGTTGTGGATCAGTTCGGCGATGCGCGGGTCGAGGCCGGCGCTGAAGTACTCCTTCGGCACGCCGATGCGCAGGCCCTGCAGCGAGCCGCTGAGGCTGGCGCTGTAGTCCGGCACCGGTTCATCGATGCTGGTGGAGTCGTTCGGGTCGAAGCCGGCCATGCCTTGCAGCAGGATCGCGCAGTCTTCGGCGGTGCGTGCCAGCGGGCCGCCCTGATCGAGGCTGGAAGCGTAGGCGATCATGCCCCAGCGGGAAACGCGACCGTAGGTCGGCTTCAGGCCGGTGAGGTTGGTGAAGGCGGCGGGCTGGCGGATCGAACCGCCAGTGTCGGTGGCGGTGGCCGCAGGCAGCAGGCGCGCGGCTACGGCGGCGGCGGAACCACCGGACGAACCGCCAGGCACGTGCTCCAGGTTCCACGGGTTTTTCACTGCGCCGTACCAGCTCGACTCGTTGGCCGAGCCCATGGCGAATTCGTCCATGTTGGTCTTGCCCAGGGTCACGGCCCCGGCAGCGGCCAGCTTGGCGACCACGGTGGCGTCATAGGGCGCCTTGAAGTTGTCGAGCATCTTCGAACCGCAGCTGGTGCGGATGCCTTGGGTGCAGAACAGGTCTTTGTGGGCGATCGGTGCGCCCAGCAGGGCTCCGCTCTCACCGTTGGCGCGACGTTCGTCGGCGGCTTTGGCCTGGCCCAGGGCCAGGTCTTGGGTGAGGCTGATGAAACTGTTGATCTGCGGATCCAGCTGAGCGATGCGCGCCAGCAGGGTCTGGGTCAGTTCTACAGAGGAAAACTTCTTGTCGGCGAGGCCGCGGGCGATCTCGGCCAGAGTCATGTGGTGCATTGCAGGCTCTTTCCCTTTAGTCGATGACTTTCGGAACCAGATACAGGCCGCTTTCGACCGCTGGTGCGATGGACTGATAGGCCTCGCGATGATTGGACTCGGTCACAACGTCTGCGCGCAGGCGCTGGCTGGCTTCCAGAGGGTGGGCCAGGGGCTCGATACCATCGGTATCGACTGCCTGCATTTCATCCACCAGCCCGAGAATGCTGTTAAGGGCGGAGGTGATGTGTGGAAGATCGCCTTCATTGAGCTTGATGCTGGCCAAATGAGCGATTTTTTCCACGTCGGAGCGTTCAAGCGCCATGGGATTCTCCAGTGGAAAACAAAAACGGATTTCGTCCGCGTGTTAGATTGTCGGAACACTACCGCATTTCTACGGTCTTATGGCCGCGATTGTGGGGTTTGGTGCACAGAAAAGCGGCCAATTTAACATATTGGCGCCTTGCCCAAAATCCCTGTCGTTGTTAGAGTTTGCCGCACTTTTTTACCCACGCGTTGCCTAGGGTCCCTTTCCCATGTTCAAGAAACTGCGTGGCATGTTTTCCAGCGATCTTTCCATTGACCTGGGCACTGCCAACACCCTTATTTACGTGCGCGAGCGCGGTATTGTCCTGAATGAACCATCGGTTGTGGCCATTCGGACCCACGGTAATCAGAAAAGTGTTGTTGCGGTTGGTACTGAGGCCAAGCGCATGCTCGGTCGTACTCCGGGCAACATTGCCGCCATTCGTCCGATGAAGGACGGCGTGATCGCCGACTTCAGCGTCTGCGAAAAGATGCTGCAGTACTTCATCAACAAGGTTCATGAAAACAGCTTTCTGCAGCCCAGCCCTCGTGTGCTGATCTGCGTTCCATGCAAGTCCACCCAGGTTGAACGTCGTGCGATCCGTGAATCGGCCCTTGGCGCCGGTGCCCGTGAAGTGTTCCTGATCGAAGAGCCAATGGCCGCTGCGATCGGTGCCGGCCTGCCGGTTGAAGAAGCCCGTGGTTCGATGGTCGTGGACATCGGTGGTGGTACCACTGAAATCGCCCTGATCTCCCTGAACGGTGTGGTTTACGCCGAATCCGTACGTGTTGGTGGCGACCGTTTCGACGAGGCCATCATCACTTACGTGCGTCGCAACTACGGCAGCCTGATCGGTGAGTCCACCGCTGAGCGCATCAAGCAGGAAATCGGTACTGCCTACCCAGGCGGCGAAGTACGTGAAGTCGACGTACGCGGCCGTAACCTGGCTGAAGGTGTGCCACGTGCCTTCACCCTGAACTCCAATGAAGTGCTGGAGGCTCTGCAGGAGTCCCTGGCAACCATCGTTCAGGCGGTGAAAAGTGCCCTGGAGCAATCGCCTCCGGAACTGGCTTCGGACATCGCCGAGCGCGGCCTGGTGCTGACCGGTGGTGGCGCTCTGCTGCGTGATCTGGACAAGCTGTTGGCCCAGGAAACCGGTCTGCCGGTGATCGTTGCCGAAGATCCGCTGACCTGTGTTGCTCGCGGCGGTGGCCGTGCATTGGAAATGATGGACAAACACACCATGGACCTGCTCTCCAGCGAGTAACTTCGCCGGTTGCATCTATGCTGTTGCGCTCACAGGCAGCACTTTGCAGTGCTGCCTGTGGCGTTTATCTTCTGTCAATCTGCATCCAGGCCGGTTTGATGCCGTATGAATAAACACAACATTTGCCTGGGAGGAGCGGCTTATTAAACCGCTTTTCGCCAAAGGCCCCTCATTGGGCGTGCGCCTCCTGGTGCTGGTCGTGCTGTCGGTCGCACTGATGGTGGTCGATGCCCGCTTCACACTGCTCAAGCCAGTGCGTAGCCAGATGTCGCTGGTGTTGATGCAGTCCTACTGGATCACCGACCTGCCGCAGCGGCTATGGCAGGGCGTTGCCAGTCAGTTCGGCAGTCGCACCGAGCTGGTCGCTGAAAACGAAAAACTCAAGACCGAAAACCTGCTGCTGCAGGGACGCATGCAAAAGCTTGCCGCCTTGACCGAGCAGAACGTGCGTCTGCGCGAGTTGCTCAACTCTTCGGCACTGGTCAACGAGAAGGTTGAAGTGGCCGAGTTGATCGGCATGGACCCCAACCCCTTTACCCATCGCATTATCATCAATAAAGGTGAGCGTGACGGTGTGTTCCTCGGCCAGCCGGTGCTCGATGCCCGTGGCTTGATGGGGCAGGTGGTGGAGTTGATGCCTTATACCTCGCGCGTCCTGTTGCTGACCGACACCACCCACAGCATTCCGGTACAGGTCAATCGCAACGGCCTGCGGGCCATTGCCAGTGGCACTGGCAACCCGGAGCGCCTGGAGTTGCGCCACGTGGCCGACACCGCCGATGTAAAGGAAGGCGATTTGCTGGTCAGTTCGGGCCTTGGCCAGCGTTTCCCCGCTGGATATCCGGTGGCCACGGTCAAGGAAGTGATCCACGATTCCGGTCAGCCATTCGCCATTGTGCGAGCGGTGCCCACTGCTGCGCTGAACCGCAGCCGTTACCTGTTACTGGTATTCAGTGATCCGCGCACGGCCGAAGAGCGGGCCAATGATGCGGCCCAGGCTCAGGAGGCCCAGGACCAGCAGGGTGGCAATACCACCCCGGTGGTGCCGACCACGGTGCCCAAGCCTGCGGTGACTCCAGCTGCCACTGCCGTGCCTGCCACTGCCCCCACTGCTGCACCGGCGACTCCGGTCAAGCCGGCCGCCCATGCGCCGGTCAAGCCGGTCAATAAACCTGTGGTGAAACCGGCGGCCCAGCCTCCGGCTGCGGCACCGGCCACCACCGGAGGAAGAGAATAATGGCGGGTAGCACCTATTCGCAAAACGGCTGGATCGTCTGGCTGACGTTTCTGATTGGCATGCTGCTGAGTGTGTCGCCTTTGCCTCAGTTCATGGAAATCCTGCGCCCGCTATGGCTGGCCCTGCTACTGGCCTTTTGGGCCCTGGCCCTGCCGCACAAGGTGGGCATGGTCACGGCTTGGTGCCTTGGGCTGGCGGAGGATGTGCTTTACGGCACGCTTCTGGGGCAGAACGCCTTGATCCTGACTCTGATCACCTTCCTCGTGCTATCCCTGCAACAGCGTCTGCGGATGTTCCCGATGTGGCAGCAGAGTTTGGTGATCCTGGTGATCTTTGGCTTGGCGCAGTTGGTCCAACTCTGGCTCAGCGCCCTGACCGGTAATCGCCAGCCGACCCTGGCGCTGGTCCTGCCAGCCCTGGTCAGTGCGCTGTTGTGGCCGTGGGTCAGCTTTGGCCTGCGTGGGTTGCGCCGACGTTTCAAAATCAATTAATTCGGTCAGGCATTGGCCCGCACCTCGACAGGGAGATGTCTTGATGAATCCGCTTTACCTCGCTTCCGGTTCGCCCCGTCGGCGTGAGCTGCTCACCCAGATCGGTGTGCCCTTCACCGCCATCAGCGCGGACATCGATGAAACTCCGCTGGCTGATGAATCCCCTGCGGCTTATGTCGAGCGTCTTGCCCGTGGCAAGGCGGCGGCCGGGCGCGCCCTGATCACCAGCAGCGAATCCCGGGCCCCGGCCTGTGTGCTGGGAGCCGATACGGCCGTGGTGCTGGATGGGCGGATCCTCGGCAAACCGTTGGACCAGGCCGACGCCCTGGCGATGCTCATGGCGCTGGCCGGGCGCGAGCACGAAGTATTGACCGCCATTGCCTTGCTCGACGGAGAGCGCTGCGAGTCGAGAGTGGTGCGCAGCCTGGTGCGGTTTCGCGCCATCTCCCCTGAGGAAGCGAGCATCTACTGGGCCAGCGGCGAGCCTCGGGACAAGGCCGGTGGTTATGCAATCCAGGGGCTTGCGGCGGTGTTTGTGTCAGGGCTCAATGGCAGTTACTCCGCTGTGGTTGGCTTGCCGGTGTGCGAAACCGCAGAACTGCTTGGCCATTTCGGCATACCCTGTTGGCAAAACCTTCCAGTGCGCTAAAGCGCCGTACCCGACTGCTGCGGCCTTCTATGAACACGCCTGAACGAGACACTGCCATGAGTGAAGAGATTCTGATCAACATCACGCCGATGGAATCACGGGTGGCGGTGGTCGAAAACGGAGTGCTGCAAGAGGTTCACGTCGAACGGACCCAGCGCCGCGGTATCGTTGGCAACATCTATAAAGGCAAGGTGGTGCGGGTATTGCCCGGCATGCAGGCCGCCTTCGTCGATATCGGCCTGGACCGCGCAGCGTTTATTCATGCTGCGGAAATTTCCACCCGTGAAGGTACGGCGGTGGAAAGCATCAGTGCCCTGGTGCATGAAGGACAGAGCCTGGTGGTGCAAGTCACCAAAGACCCCATCGGCACCAAGGGCGCCCGACTGACCACCCAGTTGTCGATTCCTTCACGTTATCTGGTGTACATGCCCCGTACCGCCCATGTCGGCATCTCGCTGAAGATCGAGGATGAAGCCGAGCGTGAGCGCTTGAAGCAGGTGGTCAGCGACTGCGTGGCCCAGGAAGGCATCAAGGAGGCGGGCGGGTTCATCCTGCGTACTGCCGCCGAGGGCGCCGGTGCCGATGAGATCCTGATGGACATTCGCTACCTGCGTCGGCTCTGGGATCAGATCGGCGTTCAGATCAAGACCATTGGCGCGCCCAATGTGATCTACGAAGACCTGGGCCTGGCGCTGCGTACCCTGCGGGATCTGGTGAGCCCGAAAATCGAGAAGATCCGCATCGACTCCCGGGAAACCTTCCAGAAGACCACTCAGTTCGTTGCCGAGCTGATGCCGGAAATCGCCGATCGCCTGGAGCACTACCCCGGTGAGCGGCCGATCTTCGACCTGTACGGCGTCGAGGATGAAATCCAGAAGGCCCTGGAGCGCAAGGTGCCACTCAAGTCCGGTGGTTATCTGGTGGTGGACCCAGCGGAAGCCATGACCACCATCGACGTCAACACCGGGGCCTTTGTCGGTCATCGCAATCTTGAGGAAACCATCTTCAAGACCAACCTCGAAGCCGCTACCGCCATTGCCCGGCAACTGCGCCTGCGCAACCTGGGCGGGATCATCATCATCGACTTCATCGACATGGAAGACGAGGAGCATCAGCGTCAGGTACTGCGGACCCTGGAGAAGCAGCTGGAGCGCGATCACGCCAAGACCAACATCATCGGCATCACCGAACTGGGCCTGGTGCAGATGACCCGCAAACGCACGCGCGAGAGTCTGGAGCAGGTGCTCTGCGAGCCCTGCAGCAGTTGTCAGGGACGGGGCAAGCTGAAGACTCCGGAAACCATCTGTTACGAAATATTCCGTGAAATCCTCCGTGAGGCCCGGGCTTATCAGGCAGAAGGGTATCGAGTGCTGGCCAATCAGAAAGTGGTGGATCGTCTGCTGGACGAAGAGTCGGGCAATGTGGCGGAGTTGGAAGGTTTTATCGGCCGTACCATCAGGTTCCAGGTCGAAACCATGTACTCCCAGGAACAATACGACGTGGTGCTGCTCTGATTTCCCGTGTTTTACACCACTGGAAACGGCTGGCTTCAGCTTTTTGCATGACTTTTGCCATGGGAGCCAACTGAGATGGAGCGGCTGATCCGCTTGTTCACCACGCTGATTCGCTGGGGGCTGGGTTCCTGCGCGTTGCTGTTGGTGGTGACGGCCTTGTACGTCAGCCTGGGTCGGGAACTGACTCCGCTGGTGGCTGAGTACCAGGCCGAGGTCGAAGCCAAGGTGCAGCAGGCCGTGGGGCTGCCGGTGCATATCGGTAGCCTGGAAGGGCGTTGGAGCGGACTGTCGCCGATTCTCCTGGCACACGATGTGATGGTGGGCGAGGGGGCCAACGCCCTGCGCCTGGACCAGGTCAGCGTGGCCCCGGACATGCTCGGCAGCCTGTTGGCCCGTGACCTGCGCATAGGGCGCCTGGAGCTCAGCGGTCTGAGTCTGAGCCTCAAGGAAGGCGCGGACGGCCAATGGCAATTGCAAGGCCTGCCAATGCAGCAGGACCAACCCATGGATCCGGGACAACTGCTGACTCGCTTGCAGCAAGTCGCGGAACTCTCCCTGTTGGACAGCCAAGTCACTTTGCTGCCGCAGGATCATTCGCCGCTGGCCCTGACCTATGTCGGACTCAATCTGCGCACCGGTCCCAGCCGCCAGCGCCTGGACCTGCGCCTGACCCTGCCGGATGGGCAGCCCCTGGCCGTCAACCTGCGCACACGCATCCAGGCGGATGCATGGCGCGACGCTCGGGCCGAGCTGTACCTGAGCCTGCCGCAAAGTGACTGGTCGCGCTGGCTGCCGGCCCGTGTCACTCAGCAATGGAAACTCTCCGAACTCAAGGCCGGTGGCGAGCTGTGGCTGACCTGGGCCAAGGGCACAGTGCAGAGCGCGGCGCTGCGCTTGAATGCGCCACAGCTCAGCGGCGCCTATGCCGAGCGCACGCCAGTCACCCTGAAGAATCTGGCGTTGAATGCCTTCTTCCAGCGCAGCGATCAGGGCCTGCAGGTACAACTCGATTCCCTGGCGCTGAGCCTTGGCGAAACCCGTTGGGAATCGCGCCTGCAACTGCAGCAAACCCAGGCCGGCGATAACCGTGAAGAACTCTGGCATCTGCAAGCCGACCGCCTGGACCTGACGCCGCTCACGCCGATCCTCAATGCCCTTGCACCTTTGCCGCAAGGCCTGGCCACCACCATCGAGCGCTTGAAGGTTAGCGGCGGGCTGCGCAATGTGCTGCTCGACTATCGCCCCCAGAACACCGGCGACCAGCGGCTGAGCTTTGCCGCCAACCTTGATCGGGTGGGCTTCGACGCCTATCACGGCGCTCCGGCGGCGCGAAACGTCAGTGGCAGCATCAGTGGCGACCTGGGTAAGGGCGAGCTGCGCATGGACAGCAAGGATTTCTCCCTGCACCTGTACCCGATCTTCGCCAAGCCCTGGCAGTACATCCAGGCCAACGCCACCCTGACCTGGAAACTCGACAAACAAGGTTTCACCCTGATCGCGCCCTACCTCAAGGTGCTGGGGGAAGAGGGCAAGATTGCCGGCGATTTCCTGATCCGGCTGCACTTCGACCACAGTCAGGAAGACTACATGGACCTGCGGGTCGGCCTGGTGGACGGCGATGGGCGCTACACCGCCAAGTACCTGCCCCAGGTGCTCAGTCCGGCGCTGGATGAATGGCTGCGCACGGCGATCCTCAAGGGCGCGGTGGATGAGGGCTTCTTCCAATACCAGGGTTCGCTGAACCATGACGCTATCGAGGCGGCTCGCAGCATCAGCCTGTTCTTCAAGGTGCATGACGCCGAACTGGCGTTCCAGCCGGGCTGGCCGCACCTGAGCAAGATCAGCGGCGATGTGTTTGTCGAAGACAGCGGCGTACGCATCGTCGCCAGCAAGGGGCAGCTGTTGGATACCAAGGTGCGGGATGTTTTCGTCAACATTCCCCATTCCGTTGCCGGTCAGAGCAGCCACATGTTCATCGACGGCAGTTTTGCCGGCGGCCTGGGTGACGGGGTGAAGATTCTGCAGGAAGCGCCGATCGGCACCGCATCGACCTTTGCCGGCTGGCAGGGCGAGGGCGACCTGCAAGGCAAGCTGAACCTGGACATCCCCCTGGTCAAGGGCGAGGAACCGAAGATCCTGGTGGACTTCAAGACTGACAAGGCGCGCCTCAAACTCAGCGAACCCGAGTTGGAACTGACCCAGCTCAAGGGCGACTTCCGCTTTGACAGTGCCAGGGGCCTGAGTGGCTCAGGGATCAGCGCCCAGGCTTTCGATCGGCCGGTCACGGCGCAGATTTTTGCCGATGGCAAGCCAGGCAAGCCCAATACCCGAGTGGTTGCCAAGGGTCAGGTTACGGTGAAGAAACTCACCGACTGGTTGAAAGTCAGCCAGCCGTTGCCGGTGTCCGGCGAAGTGCCCTTTCAGTTGCAACTGAACCTTGACGGTGCCGACAGTCAATTGATGGTCAACTCCAGCCTCAAGGGCATGGCGGTGGACCTGCCGGCGCCGTTTGGCATGGCTGCCAGCACCGGGCGCAACAGTGTGTTTCGCATGACCCTGCAAGGGGCCGAGCGGCGCTACTGGTTCAAATACGGCGAGTTGGCCGACTTCACTTTCGCGGCGCCCAGCGGCAAGCTCGCCGAGGGTCGGGGCGAACTGTTCCTCGGCGATGGTGCGGCCTTGCTGCCTCCTGGCAAAGGGCTGCGGGTACGGGGGATTCTCTCCGAGCTGGATGTGGAACCGTGGAAGGCTCTGGTGGATCGCTATGCCGGAAAGGACCCGGGGGGCAGCGCCAAGCAGTTGCTCAGCAGTGCGGACTTCAAGGTCGGCAAGCTCAGCGCCTTCGGCACCTCGCTGGATCAGGTCAACCTGCTGCTGAGCCGCAAGCCCACTGCCTGGGAGCTGCAGATCGACAGTCAACAGGCCAAGGGCAAAGTCGGGATTCCCGATGCCAAGGTGGCGCCAATGGTCATCGACATGGCGTATGTGCGCCTGCCGGCCGCCGACCCGATGGCCCAGACCGATGAAAATGCACCTGATCCTTTGGCTTCGGTGGACCCGAAGAACGTTCCGCCACTGGATATATCCATTGCCCAATTGTTCCAGGGCCAGGACCTGATCGGTCGCTGGGCGCTCAAGGTTCGGCCGACGGCCAAGGGCATGGTCTTCAATGGCCTGAACCTGGGCCTCAAGGGCATGCAGTTGCAAGGCGAGGGTGGCTGGGAAGGTCAGGCCGGTGCCAGCAGCAGTTGGTACCGTGGCCGTATTGGTGGCAAGAACCTGGCGGATGTGCTCAAGGGCTGGGGCTTCGCACCGACCGTGACCAGTGAAGACTTTCACCTGGATGTAGATGGCCGCTGGCCGGGCTCACCGGCCTGGGTGGGCTTGAAGCGCTTCTCCGGCAGCCTGGACGCCACCCTGCGCAAGGGGCAGTTCGTTGAAGTCGAAGGCGGGGCCCAGGCCCTGCGGGTATTCGGCCTGCTCAACTTCAACTCCATCGGCCGGCGCCTGCGCCTGGACTTCTCCGACCTGTTCGGCAAGGGCTTGAGCTATGACCGGGTCAAGGGCGTGCTGGCGGCGAGCAATGGCGTGTATGTCACTCGCGAGCCGATCACCCTCACGGGGCCGTCGAGCAATCTGGAGCTCAATGGCACCCTGGATATGGTGGCCGATCAGGTGGACGCCAAGCTGCTGGTGACCCTGCCGGTCACCAACAACCTGCCGATTGCCGCGCTGATCGTCGGGGCGCCTGCGGTGGGCGGGGCGTTGTTCCTGATCGACAAGCTGATCGGAGACCGCGTGGCGCGCTTTGCCAGCGTCAAATACAACGTCAAAGGCCCGTGGAAAGATCCCCAAATCACCTTCGACAAGCCGTTTTGAGAATCCTCGATTCGTGCCTATGGAGTAGCATGGCGGCCTACCCTACAAGGAGTTCGCCATGTCTCTTGCGGTGATTCAAATGGTCAGCCAGAGCGATGTGCTGGCCAATCTGAACCAGGCTCGGAGCCTGCTTGAGCAAGCCGCCGTTGCTGGTGCCAAGCTGGCCGTGCTGCCGGAAAACTTCGCCGCCATGGGCCGCCGCGACATGGCGGCCATCGGTCGCGCCGAAGCCCTGGGCGAAGGTCCGATCCTGCCATGGTTGAAACAGACCGCCCGCGACCTCAGGTTATGGATAGTGGCCGGCACCTTGCCGCTGCCCCCCGAGGATCAGCCCGAGGCCAAGGCCAACGCCTGTTCTTTGTTGGTGGACGATCAGGGACAGATTGTGGCGCGCTACGACAAGCTGCATCTGTTCGATGTCGACGTGGCGGACAATCGCGGACGCTATCGCGAATCCGATGACTATGCTCATGGAGACCGCGTGGTAGTGGCGGATACGCCGGTGGGTCGGTTGGGGCTGACGGTTTGTTATGACCTGCGCTTTCCCGAGCTGTACAGCGAATTGCGCGCCGCCGGCGCTGAATTGATTACTGCGCCTTCGGCTTTTACCGCGGTGACCGGCGCCGCCCATTGGGAGGTGCTGATCCGGGCCCGGGCCATTGAAACCCAGTGCTACCTGCTGGCGGCGGCCCAGGGTGGCGTGCATCCCGGCCCACGGGAAACCTACGGCCACGCGGCCATCGTCGACCCATGGGGACGCGTGTTGGCGGAGCAGGATCAAGGTGAGGGCGTGCTGTTGGCCGAGCGCGACAGCAGTGAACAGGCGTCCATCCGGGCGCGGATGCCGGTGGTCAGTCACCGGCGCATTTTCTCGCAAGGCGTTCAACGGCTTGCATAAGTACGACGAATTTAAGGCCAAAGCATATGAGCGGGTTGTTGTCCTCAGTCAGTGAACATCTTCTAGCCCCTGGCGGCGTGACCATCGAAAGCTTGCAGGGCGTGCTGGGGGATCTGGCCGGCCCGGGCATCGATGCCGCCGACCTGTATTTCCAGGGGCAGATTTCCGAGTCCTGGTCCCTGGAAGACGGGATCGTCAAGGAAGGCAGTTTCAACCTCGACCAAGGGGTGGGTGTGCGTGCGCAGTCCGGGGAGAAGACCGGCTTTGCCTACAGCAACGCCATCACCCTGGAAGCCCTGGGGCTGGCGGCCCGTGCTGCGCGATCGATCTCCCGGGCCGGACAGAACGGTACGGTGCAGGCATTCACCAGCCAGGACGTGGCGCAACTGTATGCGCCGGACAATCCTCTGGAAGTCATCAGCCGGGCCGAGAAAGTCGAACTGCTCAAGCGAGTGGACGCGGCGACTCGTGCTCTGGACCCGCGTATCCAACAGGTCAGCGTGAGCATGGCCGGGGTCTGGGAGCGGATTCTGGTGGCCTCGACGGACGGCGGCCTGGCGGCGGATGTGCGGCCGTTGGTGCGCTTCAATGTCAGCGTCATCGTCGAGCAGAATGGTCGCCGCGAGCGCGGTGGTCACGGTGGCGGCGGGCGTACCGATTACCGCTATTTCCTCACTGAGGATCGGGCCATGGGCTATGCCCGTGAAGCGCTGCGTCAGGCCCTGGTCAATCTCGAAGCCATTCCGGCACCGGCGGGCACCTTGCCGGTGGTACTCGGCTCCGGCTGGTCCGGTGTGCTGCTGCACGAAGCCGTGGGCCACGGCCTGGAAGGCGACTTCAACCGCAAGGGCAGCTCGGCCTACAGCGGCCGCATGGGCGAGAGGGTGGCTTCCAAGCTCTGCACCATCGTCGACGATGGCACCCTGGCTGGGCGTCGCGGCTCCCTGAGCGTGGACGACGAAGGCACCCCGACCGAATGCACCACCCTGATCGAGAACGGTGTGCTCAAGGGCTATATGCAGGACAAACTCAATGCCCGCCTGATGGGCGTGGCCCGCACTGGCAACGGGCGTCGTGAGTCCTACGCGCACTTGCCGATGCCGCGCATGACCAACACCTACATGCTGGCTGGCGAAAGCGATCCGGCGGAAATCATCGCCTCGGTGAAGAAAGGCATCTATTGCGCCAACCTTGGTGGCGGCCAGGTGGACATCACCAGCGGCAAGTTCGTGTTTTCCACCAGCGAGGCGTATCTGATCGAAGACGGCAAGATCACCGCACCGGTCAAGGGCGCGACCCTGATTGGCAACGGTCCTGAAGCGATGAGCCGAGTGTCGATGGTGGGCAATGATTTGTCCCTGGACAGCGGCGTTGGCACTTGTGGCAAGGACGGGCAGTCAGTGCCGGTAGGCGTCGGTCAGCCGACCTTGAAGATCGATGCGATCACCGTGGGTGGTACAGGGGCATAAGAGAAGAGGGCGCCGGGTGAACTGCTGGGCAGCTCACCCGTGGAGGGCTCAACGCAGACCGCGTTGGGTCTCGTCCAGCTCGCGGATGTACTTGAAGATTTTACGGCTGGAGGCCGGCGCCTTGTTATGGGCCACCTCGTGCTGGGCCTGACGAATCAGGGAGCGCAGTTGCTGGCGATCGGCGTCCGGGTATTCACTGACGAACTTTTCCAGAACGTCATCGCCGCCGCCGATCAGGCGGTCACGCCAACGTTCCAGGTTATGGAAACGTTCGTTGTACTGCCGGGTGGAGGCGTCGAGTTGGTCGAGCAGTTGCAGAATCGCGTCGGTGTCCTGGTCACGCATCAGCTTGCCGATGAATTGCAGGTGGCGCTTTCGGGCGATATGGGCGACGTGCTTGGGCGCATCCGCCAGGGCCCGGCGCAAGGCGTCGGTCAACGGCAGTTTGTTCAGCAAGTCAGGCTTGAGAGTGGTAAGGCGCTCGCCGAGATCAACCAGAGCATGCAGCTCGCGTTTGACCTGGGATTTGCTTTTCTCCCCATCGAGGGAGTCGTCGTAAGAATCAACCATGGTGGCAGTCCGCAAAGAAACGCCGCCATGATAACCAGTCGAGGGCCGCTTGTCCGGCCCGGTCGCTCGCCGGCCTTAATCGAAAGCAGAATTTGAGTGGAGAACAGCATGAGTGCAGCACAAAGCGTCGGCCCACAGGCTTTGCCGGCCCTGCAGGAGCAAGTCGAGCAGATCGTTGCCGAGGCCAAGCGCCAGGGGGCCAGTGCCTGCGAAGTAGCGGTGTCTCTGGAGCAGGGCCTGTCGACTTCGGTGCGCCAGCGGGAAGTGGAAACCGTGGAGTTCAACCGCGACCAGGGCTTTGGCATCACCCTCTATGTGGGCCAGCGCAAGGGTTCGGCCAGCACCTCTGCCAGCGGCCCCGAGGCCATTCGTGAAACCGTGGCCGCGGCCCTGGCAATCGCCAAGCACACCTCCGAAGACGAAGCCTCGGGGTTGGCCGATGCATCCTTGATGGCCAAGGACCTGCAGGACTTCGACCTGTTCCATGCCTGGGACATCACCCCAGAGCAAGCCATCGAGCAGGCCCTGGCCTGTGAAGCTGCGGCCTTTGCCGCCGACAGCCGGATCAAGAATGCCGACGGCACCACCCTGAGCACCCATCAGGGCTGCCGGGTGTATGGCAACAGTCACGGTTTTATCGGTGGTTATGCCTCCACTCGCCACAGTCTGAGCTGCGTGATGATTGCCGAGGCTGACGGCCAGATGCAGCGCGACTACTGGTATGACGTCAATCGCCAGGGCCAGTTGCTGGCCGACTCTGCGAGCATTGGTCAGCGTGCTGCCCAACGCGCGGCCAGTCGACTTGGCGCCCGCCCGGTGCCGACCTGCGAAGTGCCGGTGCTGTTTTCCGCGGAACTGGCCGGCGGCCTGTTCGGCAGTTTTCTCGGCGCGATTTCCGGCGGCAATCTGTATCGCAAGTCATCCTTCCTTGAAGGCGCCTTGGGCCAACAGCTGTTTCCCCAGTGGCTGACCATCGATGAGCGTCCGCACCTGATGCGCGCCATGGGCAGTTCGGCGTTCGATGGTGACGGCCTGGCCACTTACGCCAAGCCTTTCGTCAAGGACGGGGAGTTGGTGTCCTATGTGCTGGGCACCTATTCCGGTCGCAAGCTGGGCATGCCGAGTACCGCCAACGCCGGTGGCGTGCACAATCTGTTCGTCACCCATGGCGATGAAGACCAGGCGGCGCTGCTGCGGCGTATGGGGCGTGGCCTGTTGGTGACCGAGTTGATGGGGCATGGCCTGAACATGGTCACTGGGGATTACTCCCGTGGTGCGGCGGGTTTCTGGGTCGAGAATGGCGAGATCCAGTTCGCGGTGCAGGAAGTCACCATTGCCGGTAATTTGCGGGACATGTTCAAGCAGATCATTGCCGTGGGTAACGACCTGGAACTGCGCAGCAACATCCGCACTGGCTCGGTGCTGATCGAACGCATGACTGTCGCTGGTAGCTGACCGCCCTCCTGGGTCACCCAAACGCGCCACCTCCCCGGGTGGCGCGTTTTTTTATGCCTGGCGCTTTGTAGGAGCTGGCTTGCCAGCGAAGGCGTCCGGACGCCCGGCACCAGGCACAAGGGCTCATTCGCCGCCAAGTCGGCTCCTACAGAGTTGGGCAAAATTCGTACAAGTCAGATTGATTTGATTCTCAATATCATTTAATAATGAAAATCATTATTCAATGAGCCCAGGTCATGAGTTCTGCCTTGCACGAGCAGCCCTACCTCGAAAGCTGGCGCTGGATGAGTCGCCAGATCCGTTGCGCACTGGAACCGGACGAACCGCGTCTGATCGAGCATTACCTCGCCGAGGGCCGCTACCTGGCCTGCTGCACCGCGATGTCGGCCTGGACCGTCGCTGAAACCTCCTTCCGTTTGTTGATCGATACCGCTACCGATACTGCGCTGCCCTGGCACTGGCGCAGCCTGTGCCTGGATCAGGCCTGGCGGCCATTGCGTGACATGGAGCGGTTGTCTTTGTGCAAGTGCCGGCTCAAGCGCTGGCAAAGCCATGCCTGGCAACTGGCGACCTGTTCGCTGCTGCCTTCCATTCCTCTGATTGAACTGGTGCAAGGATTTCCCGATGAGTAATACCCGTATCGAACGAGACAGCATGGGCGAACTGCAGGTCCCTGAGCAGGCCTTGTATGGCGCGCAGACTCAGCGCGCGGTGGATAACTTTCCCATCAGCGGGCAACGTATGCCGGCAGCCTTCATTCGTGCCCTGATTCTGGCCAAGGCTGCAGCGGCCGAGGCCAACGTCGAGCTTGGGCAGCTCAGCGCGTCCCAGGGCAAGGCCATTGTCGATGCCGCCCAGGGTCTGTTGGAAGGCGACTACATGCAGCACTTTCCGGTGGACATCTTCCAGACCGGCTCCGGTACCAGTTCCAACATGAACGCCAACGAAGTGCTGGCGACCCTGGCCAGCCGCCTGTTGGGCGAGCCGGTCAATCCCAATGACCACGTCAACTGTGGTCAGAGCAGCAACGACATCATTCCCACCACCATTCACGTCAGCGCAGCCCTGACCCTGCATGAGCAACTGCTGCCGGCACTGGTGCACCTGGTGGAGGTCATCGAACGCAAGGCGGTACAGGTACATCCCTTCATCAAGACCGGTCGTACCCACCTGATGGATGCCATGCCGGTGCGAATGAGCCAGGTGCTGGACGGTTGGGCGCAGCAGCTCAAGGCCAATATCGCTCACTTGCAGGATCTGCTGCCGAGCCTGCAGGCCCTGGCTCAGGGCGGCACCGCCGTGGGGACTGGAATCAACGCTCACCCCGAGTTCGCTGCGCGCTTCAGCCGGCAGTTGAGCAAGCTGACCCAGGTGCAGTTCACCCCGGGCAAGAACCTGTTCGCCCTGATCGGCTCACAGGACACGGCGGTCACGGTGTCCGGCCAGCTCAAGGCCACTGCGGTGTCGTTGATGAAGATCGCCAACGACCTGCGCTGGATGAACTCCGGTCCACTGGCGGGGCTTGGCGAGATCGAGCTGGAGGGGCTGCAGCCGGGCTCGTCGATCATGCCGGGCAAGGTCAATCCGGTGATTCCGGAAGCCGTGGCGATGGTCGCGGCCCAAGTCATTGGTAACGACAGCACCATCACCGTGGCCGGGCAATCGGGCAACTTCGAGCTCAACGTGATGCTGCCGATCATTGCCCAGAACCTGCTCGGTAGCATTGAACTGCTGGCCAACTCCAGTCGCCTGTTGGCGGACAAGGCCATTGCCAGCTTCAAGGTCAACGAGCCCAAGCTCAAGGAAGCACTGTCACGCAACCCGATCCTGGTGACTGCTCTGAACCCGATCATTGGTTATCAGAAGGCCGCAGAAATTGCCAAGACTGCCTACAGGCAAGGTCGCCCGGTGATCGACGTGGCACTTGAACTCACTGATCTACCACGCAGCCAGCTTGAGGTCCTGCTGGACCCGGAAAAACTCACCGCAGGCGGCGTGTAACTCCCAACACCGCTTTGGAGGCTCACCATGGAGCACTGGAAACGCACGATCGAAAGGGCCAATCGCCTCTTTATGCAGGGCGAACTGGTGGATGCTCGCGAGTTCTACCTGCAGGCACTGGCCTTGGCTCAGGTGTTGTTCGAGCGCTGGGGGGATGCCGACGAGGCGGTGGCAGCCTGTGTGATTTCCCATCACAACCTGGCGGATCTGCATTTGCGCCTGAACCAGCCGGAGGAGAGCGCAGAGTACCTCTGCGCGATCCACCAGCGCCTGCTGCAGACGATGCAGGACAGCCGCCTCAGCCCTGCCTTGCGCGAAGCGGCTTTGCGCCAGAGCAGCAAGACCTACGTCGAGCTGCTGAATTTCATCGGTGATCACGGTGAGTACCCCCGTACTCATCGCTTGCTGGACAGCAACGTCGCGGGCCTTTCAGCCGACAGCCCGCTAGCCGACAGCCCCTCTTACGGAGCCCATTGATATGTCCTTTACCTTGCCTGCACTGCCTTATGCCTACGACGCCCTGGAGCCGCACATCGATGCGCAGACCATGGAGATTCACTACAGCAAGCACCACCAGACCTACATCAACAATCTCAATGCCGCTGTAGAAGGCACTGAATGGGCGGGCTGGGAAGTCGAAAAACTGGTGGCCAGCGTCCAGCAACTGCCGGAAAAACTTCGGGCCGCGGTGATCAACCAAGGGGGCGGCCACGCCAACCATTCGCTGTTCTGGGCGGTGATGACCCCGGCCGGCGGCGGTAAGCCCGAGGGTGCCCTGGCTCAGGCAATCGAGCAGCAACTGGGTGGTTTCGAGCGCTTCAAGGAGGCGTTCACCAAGGCTGCGCTGACCCGTTTCGGCAGTGGCTGGGCCTGGCTCAGCGTGACTCCGGAGAAAAAGCTGCTGGTGGAAAGCAGCGGTAACCAGGACAGCCCGCTGATGAATGGCAATACGCCGATTCTCGGTCTGGACGTGTGGGAGCACGCCTACTACCTGCGTTATCAGAACCGTCGGCCGGAATACATCAATGCGTTCTACAACGTGATCAATTGGCCGGAAGTCGCTCAACGCTATCAGGCCGCGATGGCCTGATACCTCCATTCATAACAAGACCTAAGGCCGACTATGGGCACTGAAACACTGGCGATCAGCAGCGGACGGATGTTTCGTTATGCCTTCGGTTCGCTGTTGCTGTTGGCGGGTACCGCGTTGCTGGTGGCTCAAGGGCTGAGCTGGCTGGATCTGGAACCAAGGTTGTTGCGCGCCTTGCAGGGTGGCTCGATCTGCGCGCTGGGCACGGCGCTGGGGGCGGTCCCGGTGCTGGTGATCCGCAGAATGCCGATGGCCGTGAGCGATACGTTGCTGGGTTTTGGCGCTGGGGTGATGCTGGCGGCGACGGCGTTTTCGCTGATCGTTCCCGGTATTGCCGCTGCTCAAGACTTGGGCTTGTCTGCCTGGGGCTCCAGTGGCCTGGTTTGCGCCGGCATCATGCTGGGGGCTTTTGGCTTGTTCCTGGTGGATCGCAAGGTGTCGGGAGCCAGCCCCGAAGTGCTGGTAGGTACGGCGGAGCATCCGGTGATTGCGCCACGCATCTGGCTGTTTGTCTTTGCCATCATTGCTCACAACATTCCGGAAGGCATGGCGGTGGGGGTGTCGGCAGGGGGCGGCATGGCGGATGCGGACAGCTTGGCCATGGGTATTGCCCTGCAGGATGTGCCGGAGGGGCTGGTGATCGCTCTGGTGCTGGCGGGGGCGGGGATGTCGCGGGTCAGGGCATTTCTGATTGGCGCCGCTTCAGGCTTGGTGGAGCCGGTCTTTGCCTTGCTCTGTGCCTGGTTGGTCAGTCTGGCGCAGGTGCTGCTGCCGCTGGGGTTGGCCCTGGCGGCGGGAGCCATGTTGTTGGTGGTGACTCACGAAGTCATTCCCGAGTCCCGTCGCAATGGTCACGAAAAGCTTGCCAGCCTCGGATTGTGCATCGGCTTTTGCCTGATGATGGTGATGGACACGGCGCTTGCCTGAGGGCCGTTTGGCGAGTGGCCCGCAGGGGCTTACTCGCCCTCGTCGAAGTAGTTGTTGATCAATGCCACCAGCGCATTCAGCGCTTCCTGTTCTTGCTCGCCTTCGGTCTTCAGATGGATCTTGGTGCCCTTGCCTGCGGCAAGCATCATCATGGCCATGATGCTTTTGCCGTCCACCATTGAATCCGGGCTCCTGCCGGCGCGGATCTGGCAGGGGAACTGTCCCGCTACACCGACGAATTTGGCTGAGGCGCGGGCGTGTAAACCCAGTTTGTTGATGATCTCGATTTCCAGAGCTGGCATCGCGGGGTAGATCCTTTCAGCTAAGGTCGCGGTGGCGAACCTGGACGTTCTTCAGGGTTTTTTGCAACACCTTGCCCAGGCGCTCGGTCAGGTACACGGAGCGGTGATGTCCGCCGGTGCAGCCAATGGCAATGGTCACGTAGGCGCGGTTGCTGGCAGCGAAGCGTGGCAGCCACTTGAGCAGATAGCTTTCGATGTCCTGGAACATTTCTTCGACATCGGGCTGTGCGGCCAGGTATTCGGCCACGGGAGCGTCCAGACCGGATTGGGCGCGCAGTTCGGGCTTCCAGTACGGATTGGGCAGGCAGCGCACGTCGAACACCAGGTCGGCGTCCACCGGCATGCCGCGCTTGAAACCGAAAGACTCCACCAGGAATGCGGTCCCGGGTTCGGGTTGGTTCAGCAGGCGCAGCTTGATGGTGTCCCGCAATTGGTAGAGGTTCAGATTGGTGGTGTTGACCTTGAGGTCGGCCAGATCGACGATCGGCCCCAGCAGTTGAGTCTCATCGTGGATGGCTTCAGCCAGCGAGCGATTGGCACTGCTCAGCGGGTGGCGCCGCCGGGTTTCCGAGAAACGCTTGAGCAGGGTTTCCTCATCGGCGTCCAGATAGAGCACGTCGCACTGGATATGCCGGCTGCGCACTTCTTCCAGCAACTCGGGGAAGCGCGACAGATGGCTGGGTAGGTTTCGGGCGTCGATGGAAACCGCTACCAGAGGTTGTGCCAGTTCCGTGTGAATCAAAGCGCGCTCGGCCAGCTCGGGCAGCAAGCCGGCGGGAAGGTTGTCGATGCAGTAGTAGCCGTGGTCCTCAAGAACATCGAGGGCGGTGCTTTTACCTGAGCCGGAGCGGCCGCTGACAATGATCAAGCGCATGGTTACTGACCGTTTTGCTCGTCCAGGACAACCTGATACAAGGCTTCATTGCTGGTGGCACTGCGCAGCCGGTCACGGACTTCCTTGCGATCGAGCATGCTGGCGATCTGCCGGAGCAGTTCCAGGTGTGCGTCGGTAGCGGCTTCCGGAACCAGGAGGACGAACAGCAGATCCACGGGTGCACCGTCGATGGCGTCGAAATCGATCGGAGCGTCCAGGTGCATCAATGCACTGATAGGCGACTCACAGCCTTTGAGGCGGCAGTGGGGAATGGCGATGCCGTTGCCAAAACCGGTGGAACCGAGTTTTTCACGGGCGATCAGGCTCTCGAAGACATCCTGCATCTCCAGATCAGGCACTTCGCGGCTGATCAGGTTGGCAATTTGTTCGAGGGCGCGTTTTTTACTGCCGCCCGGCACGTTCACCAGGGAACGGCCGGGGGTCAGGATGCTTTCAAGTCGGATCATGAGAGGGGAGTGTTAGCGACCCGTGCCTTGGAGAAGGTGGAGTTGCTTTTCCTTATGCTTTTTCAGTTGGCGGTCAAGCTTGTCCGTGAGCAGGTCGATTGCGGCATACATATCGTCATGTTCTGCATTGGCGACGACCTCCCCACCGTGGATGTGCAGGGTGGCTTCGATTTTCTGTTTCAGCTTCTCGACAGCCATGGTGACCTGCACATTGGTAATCTTGTCGAAGTGCCGCTCCAGCCGGTCGAGTTTCTCGCCGATGTAAGCGCGCAGAGGTTCAGTCACTTCGAGTTGGTGTCCACTGATGTTGACTTGCATACAGCTTCTCCTTCGTTGCCAGTGCATAACGCGACAGGCTGGGTTGCCTGCCACCTAGACCGCGTTTGAAACCGACTTTCGGCCTGTTTCAAACACACTCTGAAACGCTGTGGCCAGCCCTGCGGCTACATCAACCGCTTCCGTTCGCTGGAAGGCGCGATCCCAAGGGATTCGCGGTACTTGGCGACGGTACGACGGGCTACCTGAATGCCTTGTGCCTCCAGTAAACCAGCGATCTTGCTGTCACTCAACGGCTTTTTCTGATTTTCCGCAGCCACCAGTTTTTTGATGATCGCGCGGATCGCCGTGGACGAGCATTCGCCGCCTTCGGAGGTGCTGACGTGGCTGGAGAAAAAGTATTTCAGTTCATATATGCCCCGGGGGGTATGCATGAATTTTTGCGTGGTTACACGGGAAATGGTCGATTCGTGCATGCCCACAGCTTCAGCGATGTCATGCAGAACCAGAGGTTTCATGGCTTCGTCGCCGTACTCCAGGAAGCCTCGTTGGTGCTCGACGATCTGAGTGGCGACTTTCATCAGGGTTTCGTTGCGGCTCTGCAGGCTCTTGATGAACCAGCGAGCTTCCTGCAACTGATTGCGCATGAAGGTGTTGTCGGCACTGGTGTCGGCGCGGCGAACAAAGCCGGCGTACTGTGCGTTGACCCGCAGGCGTGGCACCGATTCCTGATTCAGCTCCACCAGCCAGCGCTCGTTGTCCTTGCGCACGATGACGTCCGGTACCACGTACTCGGCTTCGCTGGATTCGATCTGTGAGCCCGGGCGCGGGTTGAGGCTTTGCACCAGTTCGATGACCTGGCGCAGCTCGTCTTCCTTGAGCTTCATGCGGCGCATCAGCTGGCTGTAGTCGCGACTGCCCAGGAGGTCGATGTAGTCACTGACCAGGCGCTGGGCTTCGCTCAGCCAGGGAGTTTTCGCTGGCAGTTGGCGCAGTTGCAGCAGCAGGCATTCACCCAGGTTGCGGGCGCCGATGCCGGCTGGCTCGAATTGCTGGATGCGGTGCAGGACGGCTTCGATCTCGTCCAGCTCGATGTCCAACTCCGGATCGAAGGCCTCGAGAATCTCTTCAAGGGTTTCGTCCAGGTAACCCTGATTGTTGATGCAATCGATCAGGGTCACGGCGATCAGGCGGTCGGTATCCGACATTGGCGCCAGGTTCAGTTGCCAGAGCAGGTGGCTTTGCAGGCTCTCGCCGGCCGATGTGCGAGTGGTGAAGTCCCATTCATCGTCATCGCTGCTGGGCAGGCTGCTGGCGCTGGTCTGGTAGACGTCTTCCCACGCGGTGTCCACCGGTAGCTCGTTGGGGATGCGTTCGTTCCATTCGCCTTCCTCGAGGTTATCCACCGTGGGGGCGGTTTCCTGGTAGGAGGGTTCCTGAATCTCGGTGTTGGGTTTGGACTCGGTGTTGTCGGCCAAGGGGTCGCTGTTGTCGAAGTCTTCGCCATCTTCCTGGCGTTCGAGCATCGGGTTGGACTCCAGGGCCTCCTGGATTTCCTGTTGCAGGTCCAGGGTCGACAATTGGAGCAGGCGGATGGCCTGTTGCAGCTGCGGTGTCATCGTCAGCTGCTGGCCCATTCTCAGGACTAGCGATGGTTTCATGGCAGGGGCTTAACACCTTATTTGCCGGCGCACATGCGCCATCCACTACAGGGCGCCGGAGCGCCAAACATAAGCAAATTATATGCCTGAAACTGAAGTGTTTGCCTAGAGCGCTGTAACAATAAAATCAGTAGGGATTTATTGTTCCTGGCGCTCTGGCATCTAGCCCGACACCTCAGCCTTTACAGGCGGAACTCATGGCCCAGGTAGACTTCCTTGACCAATTCGTTGGCCAGGATGGTCTCGGAGTCGCCTTCGGCAATCAGTTGCCCGTCATTGACGATATAGGCGGTTTCACAGATGTCCAGGGTTTCGCGGACATTGTGGTCGGTGATCAGCACCCCGATGCCCTTGGCCTTCAGGTGATGGATGATCTGCTTGATATCGCCGACCGAGATCGGGTCCACGCCGGCGAAGGGTTCGTCCAGCAGGATGAACTTGGGCGCGGTGGCCAGGGCGCGGGCGATTTCCACGCGACGGCGCTCACCACCGGACAGGCTCATGCCGAGGTTGTCGCGGATATGGTTGATGTGGAACTCCTGCAGCAGGCTTTCCAGTTCCTGGCGACGGCCGGCCTTGTCGAGTTCCTTGCGGGTCTCGAGGATGGCCATGATGTTGTCGGCCACCGACAGCTTGCGGAAGATCGAGGCTTCCTGTGGCAGGTAGCCGATGCCGGCGCGGGCGCGACCGTGCATCGGCTGGTGGCTGACATCCAGGTCGTCGATCAGGACGCGGCCCTGATCGGCCTGGACCAGGCCGACGATCATGTAGAAACAGGTGGTCTTGCCGGCGCCGTTGGGGCCGAGCAGGCCGACGATCTGGCCGCTGTCGATGGACAGGCTGACATCACGCACGACCTGACGGCTCTTGTAGCTCTTGGCCAGGTGCTGAGCTTTCAGAGTTGCCATTACTGGGCCTTTTGCTCGTCGGTTTTCTTTTTCGGCTGGATGACCATGTCGATCCGCGGACGTGGCGCGGTGACCGAGCTGCCATTGGCGCGACCGGCGTTAGCCACTTGCTTGACGGTGTCGTAGACGATCTTCTCGCCTTCGGTGGTGTTGCCGTCGTTGATGACCTTGGCTTTGTCGATCAGCACGATGCGATTCTGCTGAGCGTGGTACTGGATGGTCACAGCGTAGGCCTGAACCGGTTTCGGGTCGGTCTGCTTCTGCAGCTGCTCGAAGTAGGCGAGGTTGCCCACCGACGTCACTACGTCGATTTCGCCGCTCTGGGCTCGGGTGATGGTCACGGTGTTGCCAGTGATCTTCATCGAACCCTGGGTGATGATCACATCGCCCTTGTAGGTGGCTACGCCGTTCTTGTCGTCCAACTGGGCGTCGTCGGCCTGGATGCGGATTGGCTGTTGGCTATCGTTCGGCAGAGCCCAGGCGCTCACGCTTCCCAGTGCTGCGCCCAGACTGAGCAAAATAGGGAGGGTTTTAACGAGCCTCATACTGTCCTCTTACGTTCGATAGCAGGTTCATCCTGCCGTCTTTCAAATACGCTTTCATTCCCTTGGCCGTAGTCACGCCGCCGGCGCCGTCGATTCTAACGGCTTGCTCGGTCTGCGCATATTGCTTCTGCGGGAATACTGTCATGCGGCTGGTGGTGATCAGCAGGTTGCGGTTGCGCTCATCAGTGCGGGAAACCCGTACCGAATCGATCAGCTCGACCTCGGTGCCGTCCGGATTGACTTCGCCGCGCTCGCTCTGGACGTGCCAGGGGAAAGTGGTGCCGCGGTACATCTGCAGGTCCGGCTTGGTCAGCAGCGTCACTTCGCTGGCCTTGACGTGCTCCACTTTGTCCGAGGTCATTTCGTACTGCAGCTTGCCGTCAGGCAGGTACTGCACGCTGCGAGCGTTGATCACGTAATAGTCGATGGCGTTGTCGTCGACCTGCACTACCGGCTTGTCGAGGAAGCGCTCAGGGCTGATGTTCCAGTAACCGACCGCCGCGAACAGCAGGGCGATGATCCCGAATATCAGGATGTTGCGAATCTTTTTACTCAGCATGGGAGGGCTCTATAAATAAGCGGCGTTGGCTGCTTCAAGGCGGTCCTGGGCTTGCAGGATCAGCTCGCAGAACTCCCGGGCAGCGCCTTCGCCACCGCGGGCTACAGTGATGCCATGGGCGTGTTCGCGGACAAAGCCGGCTGCGTTGGCCACCGCCATGCCCAGGCCGACACGGCGGATCACCGGCAGGTCGGGCAGGTCGTCGCCCAGATAGGCGACCTGTTCATAGCTTAGGCCCAGTTGGGCAAGAAGTTCGTCCAGCACCACCAGCTTGTCTTCACGACCCTGGTACAGGTGGGGAATCCCCAGGTTCTTGGCCCGGCGCTCCACCACAGGGGTCTTGCGCCCGCTGATGATCGCCGTTTGCACCCCGGCGGCCATGAGCATCTTGATGCCTTGGCCGTCGAGGGTATTGAACGTCTTGAACTCACTGCCGTCCTCAAGGAAGTACAGGCGACCGTCGGTCAGTACGCCGTCGACGTCGAAAACCGCCAGCTTGATGTTTTTACCGCGTTGCAGCAGGTCGGCACTCATTACATCACTCCCGCGCGCAGCAGATCGTGCATGTTCAAGGCGCCGATCGGCCGGTCTTCCTTGTCCACCACCACCAGGGCGCTGATTTTATGGTCTTCCATGATCTTCAGGGCTTCGGCTGCCAGCATATCGGCGCGTGCCGTCTTGCCGTGAGGGGTCATGACCGAGTCGATGGTGGCGTGATGAATATCGATGGCGCGATCCAGGGTGCGGCGCAAGTCGCCGTCGGTGAAGATCCCGGCCAGGCGGCCATCGGCCTCCAGGATCACGGTCATGCCCAGGCCCTTGCGGGTCATCTCCATGAGCGCGTCCTTGAGCAGGGTGCCCCTTTGCACGTGCGGCAACTCGGTGCCTTCATGCATCACATTCTCCACCTTGAGCAGCAGGCGGCGGCCCAGGGCGCCTCCGGGATGGGAGAAAGCGAAGTCTTCGGCGGTGAACCCGCGAGCTTCCAGCAGGGCCACGGCCAGGGCATCGCCCATGACCAGGGCGGCAGTGGTCGAGGAGGTCGGCGCCAGGTTCAGCGGGCAGGCCTCGTGTTCGACATGCACATTGAGGTTGACGTCGGCGGCCTTGGCCAGCGGCGAGTCAGGGTTGCCGGTCAGGCTGATCAACTGGATGCCCAGGCGCTTGATCAAGGGCAGCAGGGTGACGATTTCGTTGGTGGAGCCGGAGTTGGAGAGGGCCAGGATCACGTCGTCGCGAGTGATCATGCCCATGTCGCCATGACTGGCTTCAGCCGGGTGGACAAAGAAAGCCGTGGTGCCGGTGCTGGCCAGGGTGGCGGCGATCTTGTTGCCGACGTGCCCGGACTTGCCCATGCCGACCACTACCACGCGGCCTTTACTGGCCAGAATCATCTCGCAAGCGCGTACGAAATCTGCATCGATATGGGGCAGCAAGCCTTCTACGGCCTGAAGTTCGAGGCGGATGGTGCGTTGTGCTGATTGAATCAGGTCGCTGGATTGGCTCATGTCTGAAATCGTATAGCCCGATGAAAAGGCGGCGATTATAGCGGTAATGAACAAATCCCTCACGCAAGTTCGTCAGCCTTTATCTGGCCGGTATTAGGATTCCTCCGATTTTGCCTGTCTTGGACCTGAACGTTCACGGCTTCGGCCTTGGGGGCTCCGTATCAGCAGTGATATAGTTCGCCGCCAGTTCGGCCTGCCCAGGGGCACGTACTCCCGGCAGGGAGCCAAGCGTCCGAGTGATAGGCTGCATCGCAAGGAGTTTAGATGAGTGCCGATAACGCCTACGCGGTCGAGCTGAAGGGACTGTCCTTCAAGCGCGGTACGCGCAGCATTTTCAATAACGTGGATATCCGTATTCCGCGGGGCAAGGTCACCGGCATCATGGGGCCTTCAGGCTGCGGAAAAACCACCCTGTTGCGCTTGATGGGCATGCAATTGCGGCCCAGCAGCGGCGAAGTGTGGGTCAACGGCCAGAATCTGCCGACCCTCTCGCGCAGCGATCTGTTCGATGCACGCAAACAAATGGGCGTTCTGTTCCAGAGCGGCGCGCTGTTCACCGACTTGGACGTGTTCGAGAACGTGGCCTTTCCGCTGCGGGTACATACCGAGCTGCCGGATGAAATGATTCGTGACATCGTGCTGCTCAAGCTACAGGCGGTGGGCCTGCGCGGTGCCGTCGACCTGATGCCCGACGAGCTGTCCGGTGGCATGAAGCGTCGGGTCGCCCTGGCCCGGGCCATCGCCCTGGACCCGCAGATTCTCATGTACGACGAGCCTTTCGTGGGCCAGGACCCGATTGCCATGGGCGTCCTGGTGCGCTTGATTCGCCTGCTCAACGATGCCCTGGGCATTACCAGCATCGTGGTGTCCCACGATCTTGCGGAAACCGCGAGCATTGCCGATTACCTCTATGTGGTCGGCGATGGCCAGGTATTGGGGCAGGGAACTCCTGACGAACTGATGGACTCCGACAATCCGCGTATCCGTCAATTCATGAAGGGCGATCCCGACGGCCCAGTGCCGTTTCACTTTCCAGCGACGGACTACCGCGCAGATCTTCTGGGGAAGCGCTGATGCGCAAAATATCGCTAATCGAGAGGGTTCGCCTCTTCGGTCGCTCAGGCATCGATGTCCTGGCGGTACTGGGGCGCTCCACGCTGTTTCTGTTTCATGCGTTGCTGGGGCGCGGCGGCATTGGCGGCAGTTTTGGCCTGCTGGTCAAGCAACTGCATTCGGTGGGCGTGATGTCCCTGGTGATCATCGTCGTGTCCGGGATCTTCATCGGCATGGTGCTGGCGCTGCAGGGCTTCAACATTCTGTCCAGCTACGGTTCGGAGCAGGCCGTCGGGCAAATGGTTGCCCTGACCTTGCTGCGGGAGTTGGGCCCGGTGGTGACTGCGTTGCTGTTCGCCGGTCGTGCCGGGTCGGCGCTGACCGCGGAAATCGGCAACATGAAGTCCACCGAGCAACTCTCCAGCCTGGAGATGATCGGGGTCGATCCACTCAAGTACATCATTGCGCCGCGCCTGTGGGCCGGCTTCATTTCCCTGCCGTTGCTGGCGATGATTTTCAGCGTGGTGGGAATCTGGGGCGGTTCCTGGGTGGCTGTCGACTGGCTGGGCGTCTATGACGGTTCCTACTGGGCGAACATGCAGAACAGCGTGACCTTCACCGGTGACGTGCTCAACGGTGTGATCAAAAGTATTGTTTTTGCGTTTGTAGTGACCTGGATCGCCGTATTCCAAGGCTACGACTGTGAGCCCACTTCAGAAGGGATCAGCCGTGCCACTACCAAGACCGTGGTGTATGCCTCGTTGGCCGTACTCGGCTTGGACTTTATTCTGACCGCCTTGATGTTTGGAGATTTCTGATGCAAAACCGCACCCTGGAAATCGGTGTCGGCCTTTTTCTGCTGGCCGGCATCCTGGCTTTGCTGTTGCTTGCCCTGCGGGTCAGTGGCTTGTCTCCGACTGCGAGCACCGATACCTATAAACTTTACGCCTACTTCGACAATATCGCCGGTTTGACGGTCAGAGCTAAGGTGACCATGGCCGGTGTGACCATCGGCAAGGTTACAGCGATCGATCTGGACCGTGACAGCTTCACCGGCCGGGTGACGATGCAACTGGAAAAGCGTGTGGATAATCTGCCGACCGACTCCACTGCATCTATCCTGACGGCTGGCCTGTTGGGTGAGAAGTACATCGGTATCAGCGTGGGCGGGGAAGAAGCCTTGCTCAAGGATGGTGGAACCATCCACGACACCCAGTCGTCGCTGGTGCTGGAGGACCTGATCGGTAAATTCCTGCTCAATACCGTTAGCAAAGACGCCAAATGAGGAGTTTTTCGATGATCTCTATCTTGCGACGTGGCTTGTTGGTCCTGCTGGCGGCCTTGCCGTTGCTGGCCAATGCGGCAAGCACGCCTTCCGCGCATGATCTGGTGCAGGACACGACCACCCGTCTGCTGGCGGATCTGGCGGCCAATAAAGAGAAGTACAAGCAAAGCCCGAACGACTTCTACAACGCCTTGAACGGTATTGTCGGTCCGGTGGTGGACGCCGATGGCATCTCCCGCAGCATCATGACCGTGAAGTATTCGCGCAAGGCCACCCCGGAGCAGATGGCGCGCTTCCAGGAAAACTTCAAGCGCAGCCTGATGCAGTTCTATGGCAATGCCTTGCTGGAGTACAACAACCAGGGCATCACTGTTTCTCCGGCCAAGGATGAAAGCGGTACCCGTACCAGCGTGGATATGCAGGTCAAAGGCAACAACGGCGCGATCTACCCGGTGTCCTACACCCTGGAGAAGATCAACGACGAGTGGAAAGTGCGTAACGTGATTATCAACGGCATCAATATCGGCAAGCTGTTCCGTGATCAGTTCGCCGATGCCATGCAGCGTAACGGCAACAACCTGGACAAGACCATCGACGGCTGGGCCGGCGAAGTGGCCAAGGCCAAGGAAGTGACCGAAGACGCCGCAGATAAGGTTGCGCAATGAGCGAGTCCGCCGTACGCCTCGGGGACGCCGGGGAGTTGCTGATCAGCGGTGTGCTGGATTACCGCAGCGGCCCGGGTCTGCGCAAGCAGGGCCAGGCATTGATCAAGTCCAGCACCGCTGCGGCGTTGGTGCTGGATTGCTCGGCGGTGGAAAAGTCCAGCAGTGTCGGCCTGGCCCTGCTGCTGGCCTTCATGCGTGATGCCCAGGACCTGGGCAAGGCAGTGAGTGTTCGTGCCTTGCCCGAAGACATGCGAGAAATTGCCGAAGTATCCGGGGTCACCGAGATCCTTCTCCATCCGTAGTAACCCACATCTATATAGAAGCCCCCCGTCAGAGTCCTGCTATGCGGGGTTCGCAGGCGCGGGGCTTTTTTGTATGATGTCCGACCCGCGCGCACAGGGCGCCGATTGAGGTTGAGCATGCAGGCCAACGAAGTGAAGAGCTTTCTTGAGGGAAAGCTGCCCGGAGCTCAGGTAGAAGTTGAGGGCGAAGGCTGCAACTTTCAGCTGAACGTGATTAGCGACGAACTGTCGGCCTTGAGCCCGGTGAAGCGTCAGCAGAGCATCTATGCCCATTTGAATCCATGGATTGCCGATGGCAGCATCCACGCGATCACTATGAAATTTTTCAGCCGCGCGGCCTGGGCCGAGCGCACCTGAGCCCAAGGGCGTCGAGACTGTTATGGATAAATTGATTATTACCGGCGGCGTTCGCCTTGATGGCGAGATCCGCATTTCCGGGGCCAAGAACTCCGCGCTGCCGATTCTGGCAGCAACCCTGCTGTGCGATGGCCCGGTCACCGTGGCCAACCTCCCGCACCTGCACGACATCACCACCATGATCGAACTGTTCGGTCGCATGGGCATCGAGCCGGTGATCGACGAGAAACTGAGCGTCGAAATCGATCCACGCACCATCAAGACCCTGGTGGCGCCATACGAGCTGGTGAAAACCATGCGCGCCTCGATCCTGGTACTGGGCCCGATGGTTGCCCGTTTCGGCGAAGCCGAAGTGGCCCTGCCAGGCGGTTGCGCCATCGGTTCGCGTCCAGTGGACCTGCACATTCGCGGCCTGGAAGCCATGGGCGCGGTGATCGATGTCGAGGGCGGCTACATCAAGGCCAAGGCGCCTGAAGGCGGCCTGCGCGGTGCCAACTTCTTCTTCGATACCGTGAGTGTGACCGGTACCGAGAACATCATGATGGCCGCTGCCCTGGCCAAGGGCCGCAGCGTGCTGCAGAACGCCGCCCGCGAACCTGAAGTCGTCGACCTGGCGAACTTCCTGATCGCCATGGGTGCGAAGATTTCCGGTGCTGGCACCGACACCATCACCATCGATGGCGTCGAGCGTCTGCATTCGGCGATCTACAAAGTGATGCCTGACCGTATCGAAACCGGTACCTACCTGGTGGCCGCAGCCGTCACCGGCGGCCGGGTCAAGGTCAAGGACACCGATCCGACCATCCTTGAAGCCGTTCTGGAAAAACTCAAGGAAGCGGGCGCCGAAGTCACCACCGGCAGCGACTGGATCGAGCTCAACATGCATGGCAAGCGCCCCAAGGCGGTCAACGTGCGTACTGCTCCGTACCCGGCGTTCCCGACCGACATGCAAGCGCAGTTCATTTCCCTGAACGCGATTGCCGAAGGCACGGGCGCGGTCATCGAGACCATCTTCGAAAACCGCTTCATGCACGTGTACGAGCTGCACCGCATGGGCGCCAAGATCCAGGTCGAAGGCAACACCGCGATCGTTACCGGCACCGAGATCCTCAAGGGCGCGCCAGTGATGGCCACCGACCTGCGGGCCTCGGCCAGCCTGGTGATCTCGGCCCTGATGGCCGAAGGCGACACCCTGATCGACCGCATCTACCACATCGACCGTGGTTACGAGTGCATCGAAGAGAAGCTGCAGATGCTCGGCGCCAAGATCCGCCGCGTACCGGGCTAGTTGCATGACGGGCACAGGGAGGTGCCCAACGCTGAATCAGTTCCACGTCGAGCCTGTCTTCAGGCTCGACGCATGTCTGGCGCCGTTTGCGTCCGGGCATCAGTCGCCGCATAAGGACTTACGTTACTCATGTTGACCATCGCACTGTCCAAGGGCCGTATCCTCGACGACACGCTGCCGCTTCTGGCTGAAGCGGGCATCGTGCCAACCGAGAATCCGGACAAGAGCCGCAAACTGATCATCCCCACGACCCAGGACGACGTTCGCCTGCTGATCGTGCGTGCCACTGACGTACCGACCTATGTCGAGCATGGCGCCGCCGACCTCGGGGTGGCCGGCAAGGACGTCCTGATGGAGTACTCCGGCCAGGGCTTGTACGAACCGCTGGACCTGCAGATTGCCCAGTGCAAGCTGATGACCGCCGGTGCGATTGGCGCCGTCGAACCCAAGGGGCGCCTGCGCGTGGCCACCAAGTTCGTCAACGTCGCCAAGCGTTATTACGCCGAGCAGGGCCGTCAGGTCGACATCATCAAGCTTTACGGCTCGATGGAACTGGCGCCGCTGATCGGTCTGGCGGACAAGATCATCGACGTGGTCGACACCGGCAACACCCTGCGGGCCAACGGTCTGGAGCCCCAGGAACTGATCGCCACCATCAGCTCCCGCCTGGTGGTCAACAAGGCATCGATGAAGATGCAGCACGCCCGTATCCAGGCGTTGATCGATACCCTGCGCAAGGCAGTGGAATCGCGACACCGCGGCTGATTCACATGCGTGGCCTTGAGCCGCGCCCATCTATCCGCGTCATAGCCAGAATGCTCAGGTGCCCACGCGGATGGCTTGGTAGTCTTGCGGCGCCTGAGCTTTGCAAATCCAAGCTTGCCCTTTTGTGCACTCGCCAATCATTGAGGCCTTCGCTATGACCGCTCCGACTGCAATTCGCCGACTCAACGCTGCCGACCCGGATTTCGCCCGTCATCTGGATCATCTGCTGAGCTGGGAAAGTGTCTCTGACGATTCGGTCAATCAGCGGGTGCTGGACATCATCAAGGCCGTGCGCGAGCGCGGCGATGCGGCGCTGGTGGAGTTCACCCAGCGTTTCGACGGCCTGCAAGTGGCCTCCATGGCCGACCTGATCCTGCCTCGCGAGCGCTTGGAACTGGCCCTGACCCGAATCACCGTGGCCCAGCGCGAAGCCCTGGAAAAGGCCGCGGCGCGGGTGCGCAGCTACCACGAGAAGCAGAAACAGGACTCCTGGAGCTACACCGAGGCCGACGGCACGGTACTGGGCCAGAAAGTCACCCCGCTGGACCGCGCCGGCCTGTATGTACCGGGGGGCAAGGCGTCTTACCCGTCATCGGTGCTGATGAACGCGATCCCGGCCAAGGTGGCGGGCGTGACCGAGGTGGTGATGGTGGTGCCGACCCCCCGTGGTGAAGTCAACGAGCTGGTACTGGCCGCTGCCTGCATCGCCGGGGTCGACCGGGTGTTCACCATCGGTGGCGCCCAGGCCGTGGCCGCGCTGGCCTACGGCACCGAAAGCGTGCCCCAGGTGGACAAGGTGGTCGGCCCGGGCAACATCTATGTGGCCACCGCCAAGCGCCACGTGTTTGGCCAGGTCGGGATCGACATGATCGCCGGCCCGTCGGAGATCCTCGTGGTCTGTGACGGCCAGACCGATCCGGACTGGATCGCCATGGACCTGTTTTCCCAGGCTGAGCACGACGAAGACGCCCAGGCAATCCTGGTCAGCCCGGACGCCGAGTTCCTCGACAAGGTGGCGGCGAGCATCGCCAAGCTGCTGCCGACCATGGAGCGCGCAGAAATCATCAACACCTCGATCAACGGCCGTGGCGCGCTGATCCAGGTTCGCGACATGCAGCAAGCCATGGACGTGGCCAACCGCATTGCCCCCGAGCACCTGGAGTTGTCGGTGGCCGACCCGCAAGCCTGGCTGCCGCAGATCCGCCACGCCGGGGCGATCTTCATGGGCCGTCACACCTCCGAGGCGCTGGGCGATTACTGCGCCGGGCCGAACCACGTGCTGCCGACGTCCGGTACTGCGCGTTTCTCCTCACCGCTGGGGGTGTATGACTTCCAGAAACGCTCGTCGATCATTTTCTGCTCCGAGCAGGGCGCGTCCGAGCTGGGGCGGACCGCCTCGGTGCTGGCCCGTGGCGAGTCGCTGACCGCCCACGCCCGCAGCGCCGAATACCGCATCGTCGACGACCAAGATCAGGGGCAATGAACATGAGCAAATTCTGGAGTCCGTTCGTCAAGAACCTGGTGCCCTACGTGCCGGGCGAACAACCCAAGCTGACCAAGCTGGTCAAGCTCAACACCAACGAAAACCCCTATGGCCCGTCGCCCAAGGCCCTGGCGGCGATGCAGGCCGAGCTCAATGACAACCTGCGCCTGTATCCCGACCCCAACAGCGACCTGCTCAAGCAGGCGGTGGCCCGCTATTACGGGGTGCAGGGCAATCAGGTATTCCTCGGCAACGGTTCCGACGAAGTCCTGGCGCACATTTTCCATGGCCTGCTGCAGCAGGATAAGCCGCTGCTGTTCCCGGACATCAGCTACAGCTTCTACCCGGTGTACTGCGGCCTGTACGGCATCGACTACCAGGCGGTGCCCCTGGATGAACAGTTCCAGATCCGTGTGGCCGACTACGCCCAGCCCAACGGCGGGATCATCTTCCCCAACCCGAATGCGCCCACCGGCTGCTTGCTGGCCCTGGACGCGGTGGAGCAGATCCTCCAGGCCAGCCCGGATTCGGTGGTGGTCGTGGACGAAGCCTATATCGACTTCGGTGGCCAGACTGCCATCAGTCTGGTGGACCGCTACCCCAACCTGCTGGTGACCCAGACTCTGTCCAAGTCGCGCTCTCTGGCCGGCCTGCGGGTGGGCCTGGCGGTGGGGCATCCGGACCTGATCGAGGCCCTGGAGCGGATCAAGAACAGCTTCAACTCCTACCCTCTGGATCGCCTGGCCATTGTGGGTGCAGCGGCGGCCTTCGAGGACCGCGAGTACTTTGCCAAGACCTGCCAACGGGTGATCGACAGTCGTGAGTGGGTGGTGGCGCAGTTGCAGGCCAAGGGTTTTGAAGTATTGCCGTCGGCGGCCAACTTCATCTTTGCCCGCCACCCCCAGCACGACGCAGCCGGCCTGGCGGCCAAGCTGCGTGAGCAAGGGGTGATAGTGCGTCACTTCAAGCAGGAACGGATCGCCCAATTCCTGCGCATCAGCATCGGCACGCCGGAGCAGAACCAGGCGCTGATCGACGGATTGGGGCAGCTTTAAGTTAGAAGCCCAGAGCCAATGCTTGGAGCCTCTCGCTTGCAGCTACAAGCTTGCCGCTTGTAGCTGCAGCCCCCGGCTGCTCTCACTCGTGGTGCGGCTCGCCGAGGAAGGTCAGGGAGCTGAACAGGCCGCGTGAAGCTACATCCGGGTCGTCCTTGAGCGGCACTTCAAGCTCTGCGGCAATCACGTTCAAGCCTTCATTTCTCACCAACACTTGAGCGCGTCCCTGGGCATCGGTTTCGGTGCTCAGGGTGCTCGGTGCATTGCGGTAATCGCCGATCAACTTGACCCCAGCCACGGGCTGCCCATCCAGCAGTACCCGCACCGGCAGGCTGTTGCCCTGGCCCACGGTCAGCGGGTCGACTTCCGGCAGGATCAGTAGCTTGAGCTGTTCCAGCTTGGGCAGCTTCGCCCCCGCTTGATAGATCGCCAGGTTGTACTTGAAGGTGTGGGTCGAGGCGATGGCCCCCGGGACTTTGCTGCGCCCTTGGTTGACCCAGCGTTTGTCCGCCGTTTGCGACCACGGACCGTTGTCCAGCGCCACGGCCAGCACCGCCGGTGGCTTGAGTGGTTGCAGGCGCGCGTGGTCGGCCAGGCGTTGCACGGTCACTGGAATCATTCTGGCTGCGGCGTCGTAGGCCCAGGCACCACTGACCTTCTTGGCCTTGAAGGCGTCGTCTTCGGCGCCGTGGCCGTAGATCACTTCGATATTGCCGCGGCGCTGTTCGGTCCATAGACCGTGGGCCGAGGCCTGGGTTGTACCCAGGGTGGCGAGCAGGCCCAGCAGGGCGATTGATTTGAGGTTGTGCATGGCGATTTCCGGCTACAGGTTGAGTGTCAGGCTGACGGTGAAGTTGCGCGGCTCGCCGGGGTTGACCCAGTAGTTGCTGTAGGAGCGCTCGTAGTACCTCTCGTCGAACAGGTTGTTCAGGTTCAGGCCCAGGGTCAGGTTGTCGCTGGCCTTGTAGTGGGCCAGCAGGTCCAGGGTGCGGTAGGCGGGCAACTCGAAGCGGCCTCCGGCCTCGCCCGAGCGATCGCCGACGTAGGTCAGGGCGGCGCCGACGTCCGAGCCTTTGAGTCGTCCGTCCTGGAACTCATAGACGCCCAACAGGCTGCCACTGTGCTTGGCCACGCCGAGTATGCGACTGCCGGCGGGGATCGCCCGATCGCCCTTGGTGACCTCGGCATCGATCAGCGCATAGGCACCAATCACCCGCACCGCATCGGTCAACTGGCCGGTCACTTGCACGTCGAAGCCCTGGCTGCGGGCCTTGCCCACGGCGCGGCTGGAGTCGGTGCCGGGGTCCAGGGCCAGGACGTTTTCCTTGTCGATATGGAAGGCGGCGAGGGTGGCGCTCAGGCGTTCGTCGAACAGCTCGCTCTTGATCCCCACTTCATAACCGACCCCTTCCTCGGGCTTGAAGGTCTTGCCGGCCGCATCCAGTCCGTTGTTGGGCTTGAACGAGGTGGAGGCGTTGGCGAACAGCCCCAACTGCGGAGTCAGTTGATACAGCAGGCCGGCGCGCTGGGTCAGGGCGTCGTGGCTCTGGCGGCTGCGCTTGCCGGTGGTGTGGTCGTCGATCCGTTGCTCGAAATGTTCGAAGCGTGCGCCGAGCATGCCGCGCAAGCGGTCGTTGAAGACAATCTGGTCCTGCAGGTTGAGGGCCTGGCTTTCGACATGTTCGAAAAAGTCCGTGCCGGAACGTTTGCCGTTGGGCTTGGCCTGGCCGTAGATCGGGTCGTAGATGTCGACAGCGTAGGCGCCGCCGGCGATGGTGGTGACCCGCTCGTTCTTGCGGTAGTTCTCGTATTCGCTGCCGATCAGCAGCTCGTGCTGCCAACTGCCGATGTCGAACAGGCCGCGCAGTTCCAGTTGGGTGATGCTGTCGTGCCAGTTGTTGTCGCGCTCGCGATAGCGCCGGTTGACGGTGTGCTGGTCGGCATTCAGGGGGCGGGTTTCCGAGGCGAAGCCCCACAACTTGCCTTCCTTGTAGTGGCTGGCCAGGCGCAGCTTCCAGCTGTCGTTGAGGTGATGTTCCAGGGCGGCCTGGAGCATGGTGTTGTGGTTGTCGATGTTGCCGTCGTTGGGTTCACCGAGGAAGGTCGAGCGCGAGACGCCGCTCCAGCGATTGTTGGGCGCGACGATGCCGCGGTCGAAGGTCGAGCTGTGGCGCACGAACTCGCTCTCCACCAGCAGGCTGGTGTCCGGGTTCAGCTGCCAACTGAAGGAAGGGGCGACGAACAACCGGCGGCTGTCCACATGGTCGCGGAAGCTGTGGTTGTCCTCCACCGCCAGGTTGACCCGGGACAGCAGGTTGCCCTGGTCATCCAGCGGGGTGTTGAGGTCCAGGGCGGTGCGGTAGCGGTCCCAGCTGCCGGCGCTGGTCTGCAGGGTGGCGAAGGCTTCGGGCTGAGGTTTCTTGGTGACGATGTTCACCGTGCCGCCGGGATCGCCCCGGCCATAAAGGCTGGCCGCCGGTCCCTTGAGCACTTCGATGCGCTCGATATTGGCCGCATCCGGGGTGCTGGGATAACCGCGATTGGCGCTGAAACCGTCCTTGTAGAACTCCGAGGTGGTGAAGCCGCGCACGCTGTATTCATACAGGGTCAGGCCGCCGAAGTTGTTCTGCTTGGAGACCCCTCCGGCGAACTCCAGGGCCCGCTCGACGTTACTGCTGCCCAGGTCCTTGAGCACGCTGGCGGGGATCACGCTGATGGACTGCGGGATATCGCGGATTGCCGTGTCAGTCTTGGTGGCGCTGGCCGAGCGAGTGGCCCGGTAACCTTTGACCGGGCCGCTGGCAGACTCGTATTCGGTGGTGATGCGGGTGGTTTCAAGTTCCAGCGACTGCGGTTCTTCGGCAAGCAGCGGGTCTGCCAGCAGGCCTAGGGTCAGGCCTGCCAAGGGGAGGATTTTTCGGGACGTCATCGGGCTGTTCCAATAGCAATATTGAAACAATATAACATGACTGATGAGAATGTATGTTGTTAGCCCGGCATGGCCGGGCGCACATTCACTCTTCTTCTTTGACCGGTGCGGGCGGCGGACGCAGGCCGATTTCTGCGGTCAGCTTGAGTTCCTTGCCGTTGCGCATGACCTGGATCGAGACTTTGTCCGTCGGCTTGATCCGCGCCACCTGATTCATCGAACGACGACCATCGCCGGCGGGTTCGCCGTCGATGCTGAGAATCACATCACCCAGCTGCATACCGGCCTTCTGCGCCGGACCGTCGCGGAAGATCCCGGCCACCACGATTCCAGGCCGCCCGGCCAGGCCGAAGGACTCTGCCAGCTCCTGGGTCAGCGGCTGCACTTCGATGCCCAGCCAGCCACGGATCACCTGGCCATGCTCGATGATCGATTTCATCACCTCCATGGCCAGTTTGATCGGGATCGCGAAGCCGATGCCCTGGGAACCGCCGGACTTGGAGAAGATGGCGGTGTTGATCCCGGTCAGGTTGCCGTTGGCGTCTACCAGTGCACCACCAGAGTTGCCTGGGTTGATCGCGGCATCGGTCTGGATGAAGTCTTCGTAGTTGTTCAGGCCCAGCTGGTTGCGCCCGGTGGCGCTGATGATGCCCATGGTCACGGTCTGGCCGACCCCGAACGGGTTGCCGATGGCCAGGGCGACGTCACCGACACGGACGTTTTCCGAGCGGCCGACGGTGATCGAAGGCAGTTTTTTCAAGTCGATCTTGAGTACCGCCAGATCGGTTTCCGGATCGCTGCCGATGACCCTTGCCAGGGTTTCACGGCCATCCTTGAGCGCCACCACGATCTGCTCGGCGCCGGAGGTCACGTGGTTGTTGGTCAGCAGGTAGCCTTCGGGGCTCATGATCACCCCGGAACCCAGGCTTGACTCCATGCGCTGCTGCTTGGGCAGGTTGTCGCCGAAGAAACGCCGGAACTGCGGGTCTTCAAACAGCGGATGCGCGGGTTTGTTGATCACTTTGGTGGTGTACAGGTTGACCACCGCGGGCGCGGCAATCAGTACCGCATCGGCGTAGGAGACTGGCCCCTGCTGGGTGCTGGTGGTTTGCGGAGCTTGCTGCAGGTTGACGTCCAGGCTGGGTAGCCCGACCCATTGCGGATAACGCTGAATAATCAACAACGCGATAAGCACGCCGGCCAGTAGCGGCCAGCCAAAAAAACGCAGAGCCTTGAGCATTGAGCAAGTCCTGGGTGGTTACGAAGGGCTGCGCACGGCCCATAATGTCGCGCATTATACGAGGCCGCGCGCGCCTCTGAACGGGATATTTAGGAGTCTTTTATGGCCGTTGCCCTGAGCACACTGGTGGAAGAAGCGGACCGCTACCTGGGCAGTTCACGCATCGCCGACTATTGCCCCAATGGCTTGCAAGTCGAAGGACGCCCGCAGGTGATGCGCATCGTCAGTGGCGTGACCGCCAGCCAGGCGTTGCTGGACGCAGCCGTGGAGGCCAAGGCCGATCTGGTGCTGGTGCATCACGGCTACTTCTGGAAAGGCGAAAACCCCTGCATCACCGGAATGAAGCAGCGTAGGTTGAAAACCCTGCTCAGGCACGACATCAGCCTCTTGGCCTATCACCTGCCCCTGGACCTGCACCCGGAGGTGGGCAACAACGTGCAGTTGGCCCGGCAGTTGGATATCACCGTCGAAGGCCCATTGGACCCGGAGAACCCCAAGGTCGTCGGTCTGGTCGGTTCCCTCAGCGAACCCATGACGGCGCGGGACTTTGCCCGGCGGGTGCAAGAAGTGATGGGCCGCGAACCCTTGCTGATCGAAGGCAGCGAGATGATTCGCCGGGTCGGCTGGTGCACCGGCGGCGGCCAGGGCTATATCGACCAGGCGGTCCAGGCCGGCGTTGACCTGTACCTGAGTGGTGAGGCTTCGGAACAGACCTTCCACAGCGCCCGGGAAAACGACATCAGCTTCATTGCTGCCGGTCACCACGCCACTGAGCGTTATGGCGTCCAGGCCCTGGGCGACTACCTGGCCCGGCGCTTCGCCCTGGAGCACCTGTTCATCGACTGCCCCAACCCGATCTGACCCCGTGCAGGAGCCGGCTTGCCGGCAAAAAGATCTTCAGCCCTGAGGTGCGCTTGCAAGCGCCTTCGCTGGCAAGCCAGCTCCTACAGAGGGGCGTTTGGAGGCTAACGGAGCGGTATATTCATATACCGTTTCGTTCTAGTTGGCGTCCTGATTAGAAGCAGGTCGCTGTGCTAGCATGCCCCGCTCGAACACGGCCCGCTGGCCGTCCATAAGAAAGCTTTCGTGAGTAGCCATGGTCGACAAACTGACGCATCTGAAACAGCTGGAGGCGGAAAGCATCCACATCATCCGCGAGGTGGCCGCCGAGTTCGACAACCCGGTGATGCTGTACTCCATCGGTAAAGACTCCGCCGTGATGTTGCATCTGGCCCGCAAGGCGTTCTTCCCCGGCAAGCTGCCGTTCCCGGTGATGCACGTCGATACCCAGTGGAAATTCCAGGAAATGTACAAGTTCCGCGATCGCATGGTCGAGGAGCTGGGGCTGGACCTGATCACCCACGTCAACCCGGATGGCGTGGCCCAGGGCATCAACCCGTTCACCCACGGCAGTGCCAAGCACACCGACATCATGAAGACCGAGGGCCTCAAGCAGGCTCTGGACAAGTACGGTTTCGACGCCGCATTCGGCGGTGCCCGTCGTGATGAAGAGAAGTCCCGCGCCAAGGAGCGCGTCTACTCGTTCCGCGACAGCAAGCACCGCTGGGACCCGAAGAACCAGCGCCCCGAGCTGTGGAACGTCTACAACGGCAAGGTCAACAAGGGCGAGTCGATCCGCGTGTTCCCGCTGTCCAACTGGACCGAGCTGGACATCTGGCAGTACATCTACCTGGAAGGCATCCCGATCGTGCCGCTGTACTTCGCCGCCGAGCGTGAAGTGATCGAGAAGAACGGCACCCTGATCATGATCGATGACCAGCGCATCCTCGAGCATCTGTCCGATGAAGAGAAAGCCCGCATCGTCAAGAAGAAAGTGCGTTTCCGTACCCTTGGCTGCTACCCGTTGACGGGCGCGGTGGAGTCCGAGGCCGAGAGCCTGACGGACATCATCCAGGAAATGCTCCTGACGCGAACTTCCGAGCGCCAGGGTCGGGTCATCGACCACGATGGCGCCGGCTCGATGGAAGATAAAAAACGTCAGGGTTATTTCTAAGGGGCTGTCATGTCGCATCAATCTGATTTGATCAGCGAGGACATCCTCGCTTACCTGGGCCAGCACGAACGCAAAGAGCTGCTGCGCTTTCTCACCTGCGGTAACGTCGACGACGGCAAGAGCACCCTGATCGGGCGTCTGCTGCACGACTCGAAGATGATCTACGAAGACCATCTGGAAGCCATTACCCGGGATTCGAAGAAGGTCGGCACCACCGGTGACGACATCGACCTGGCGTTGCTGGTCGACGGCTTGCAGGCCGAGCGCGAGCAGGGCATCACCATCGATGTCGCCTATCGTTATTTCTCCACCGCCAAGCGCAAGTTCATCATCGCCGACACCCCCGGCCATGAGCAGTACACCCGCAACATGGCCACCGGTGCTTCCACCTGTGACCTGGCGATCATCCTGGTGGACGCCCGCTACGGCGTGCAGACCCAGACCCGTCGTCACAGCTTCATCGCCTCCCTGCTGGGCATCAAACACATCGTCGTGGCCATCAACAAGATGGACCTCAAGGACTTCGACCAGGGCGTGTTCGAGTCGATCAAGGCCGACTACCTGAAGTTTGCCCAGGGTTTGAAGATCCAGCCCACCAGCCTGCACTTCGTGCCAATGTCGGCCCTCAAGGGCGACAACGTGGTGAACAAGAGCGAGCGTTCGCCCTGGTACACCGGCCAGTCGCTGATGGAAATTCTCGAGACTGTGGAAGTGGCGGGTGACCGCAACTTCACCGACCTGCGTTTCCCGGTGCAGTACGTCAACCGTCCGAACCTGAACTTCCGTGGTTTTGCCGGCACCCTGGCCAGCGGCATCGTGCACAAGGGCGACGAAGTCGTGGTGCTGCCGTCGGGCAAGAGCAGCCGGGTCAAGTCCATCGTCACCTTCGAGGGCGAGCTGGAGCAGGCAGGTCCAGGCCAGGCCGTGACCCTGACCATGGAAGACGAGATCGACATCTCCCGTGGCGACCTGCTGGTGCATGCCGACAACGTGCCGCCGGTCACCGACAGCTTCGAAGCCATGCTGGTGTGGATGGCCGAAGAGCCGATGCTGCCGGGCAAGAAATACGACATCAAGCGCGCCACCAGCTACGTGCCGGGTTCGATTGCCAGCATCACTCACAAGGTTGATGTGAACACCCTGGAAGAGGGGGCGGCCAGCGCGCTGCAACTGAACGAGATCGGCAAGGTCAAGATCAGCCTCGACGCGCCGATTGCCCTGGATGGCTACGAAAGCAACCGCACCACCGGTGCTTTCATCGTTATCGACCGCTTGACCAACGGCACCGTCGGCGCCGGCATGATCATCGCCCAGCCAGTGGCCCATGGCAGCGTCACCCATCACGGCAAGCTGGCCCATGTGGCCACTGAGGAGCGTGCCCTGCGTTTCGGCCAGCAACCGGCCACCGTGCTGTTCAGCGGCCTGTCGGGCGCTGGCAAGAGCACCCTGGCTTATGCGGTGGAGCGCAAGCTGTTCGACATGGGCCGTGCGGTGTATGTGCTCGATGGCCAGAACTTGCGGCATGACTTGAACAAAGGCCTGCCACAGGATCGTGCCGGGCGTACCGAGAACTGGCGCCGTGCGGCTCACGTGGCCCGTCAGTTCAACGAAGCTGGCCTGCTGACCTTGGCCGCGTTCGTGGCGCCGAGTGCCGAAGGGCGCGAGCAGGCCAAGGACCTGATCGGCAAGGATCGTCTGCTGACGGTTTACGTCCAGGCATCGCCTGCGGTGTGTGCCGAGCGTGATCCTCAAGGCCTGTACGCTGCCGCTGGGGACAACATCCCGGGCGAATCCTTCCCCTATGACGTACCGCTCAATGCCGATCTGGTGATCGACACCCAGGCGCTGTCGGTGGAAGAGAGCGTCAAGCAGGTGCTGGACCTGTTGCGTAGCCGCGGCGCGATCTAAGCCGTAGCCAAAAGCCCGCAGTCGAGTGATCGGCTGCGGGCTTTTTTGTGCGCTGCAGATAGCGTTAGCCGGCCAGGACGGTGCAGCTACGCAGGCGCTGGCCTGCCAGCGAACAGGCCCTCAGGGCTTTGCCGGATACTCGCGATGCAGTTCTTCCAGCAGCGCGTCCTTGTCCAGCCACTGCTGGTTGATCCAGCCCTGGAATGCCTGGCGATAGGTCGTGTCCTGCTCGTAGTTCTTGCCAATGAACTGCGGTGGAATCTGCACCTCCTCAAAGCGCACCACCACCTCCTTGACCCTGCCGCACAGCAGGTCCCAGAAACCGGGCCGGCCAGCGGGGTAGTGGATGGTCACATCGATGATCGATTGCAATTGCTCGCCCATGGCATCCAGGACAAAGGCGATGCCGCCGGCCTTGGGCTTGAGCAGGTAGCGGAACGGCGACTGTTGCTGGGCATGCTTGCCTTCGGTGAAGCGCGTGCCTTCGACGAAGTTGAAGATCCCCACCGGGTTGTTGCGGAACTTCGCGCAGGTCTTGCGGGTGGTTTCCAGGTCCTTGCCCTTTTTCTCCGGATGCTTTTCCAGGTAGGCCTTGGAGTAGCGCTTCATGAACGGAAAGCCCAGGGCCCACCAGGCGAGGCCAATCACCGGCACCCAGATCAGTTCCTGCTTGAGGAAGAACTTCAGCGGGCGGATGCGGCGGTTGAGCACGTACTGCAGCACCATGATGTCGACCCAGCTCTGATGGTTGCTGGTGACCAGATAGGAGTGCTGGTAATCCAGGCCTTCAAGGCCCTGCAGGTGCCAGCGAGTGCGGCACACCAGCTGCATCCAGGCCTTGTTGTTGCTGATCCAGGCTTCGTGGGTGTGGTTCATCAGCCAGTGGGTGAAGCGCTGGGTGAGGGCGAAGGGCAGGGCCTTGCAGATCGCCACGCAGAACAGGAACGAGCACAGCAGGATGGTGTTCAGCGCCAGCAGGATCGAGGCGATGATCCCGCGCACAGCGGCAGGTAGAAATTCCAGCATTTAGGCATCCATGGGTCGGTTGGCGGCTTGAATCGCGGTCAGGGCGATGGTGTAGACAATGTCATCCACCTGGGCGCCCCGGGGCAGGTCGTTCACAGGCTTGCGCAGGCCTTGCAGCATCGGCCCCAGGCTCACGCAATCGGCACTGCGTTGCACGGCCTTGTGGGTGGTGTTGCCGGTGTTCAGGTCGGGGAACACGAAAACCGTGGCCTTGCCTGCCACCTGGCTGTTGGGGGCCAGTTGCCGGGCGACGTTTTCGTTGGCCGCGGCATCGTATTGCAGCGGGCCGTCGATCAACAGCGAACGCTGGGCTTCATGGGCCAGCAGGGTCGCCTCGCGGACTTTCTCCACTTCTTCGCCGCTGGCCGAGTCGCCGCTGGAGTAGCTGATCATGGCCACTCTTGGAGTAATGCCGAACGCCGCCGCCGAGTCGGCACTCTGCAGGGCGATCTCCGCCAGTTCGCTGGCGCTGGGGTGCGGGTTCATCACGCAGTCGCCGTAGACCAGCACCTGCTCGGGGAACAGCATGAAGAATACCGAGGACACCAGGGTGCAGCCCGGGGCGGTCTTGATCAGTTGCAGGGCCGGGCGAATGGTGTTGGCGGTGGAATGGATGACCCCCGATACCAGGCCATCCACCTCATCCAGGGCCAGCATCACGGTGCCGATCACCACCGGGTCCTCCAGTTGCTGCTCGGCCATGGGGGCGTTGAGGCTCTTGCTCTTGCGCAGGGCCACCATGGGCTCCACGTAGCGCTCGCGAATCAGGTCCGGGTCGAGAATCTCCAGGCCTTCGGGCAACTCGATGCCCTGGGCCCGGGCTACCGCATGCACTTCCTCTGGCTTGGCCAGCAGTACACAACGGGCGATGCCCCGGGCTTGGCAGATGGCAGCGGCCTGCACGGTCAAGGGTTCGCTGCCTTCGGGCAGGACGATACGCTTGTTGGCGTCCTGTGCCCGCTGGATCAACTGATAGCGGAACACCGCCGGCGACAGGCGCATTTCCCGCGGAGTGCCGCAGCGCTGGTGCAGCCAGTTGGCGTCCAGGTGGCTGGCGACGAAGTCGGTGATGATTTCCGCGCGCTCGCGGTCATCGATGGGGATTTCCTTGTTCAGGCCATTGAGCTGGTTGGCGGTGTCGTAGGACCCGGTGCTGACCGACAGCACCGGCAGGCCGGCGTTCAGGGCACCACGGCACAGATCCATGATGCGCGGGTCGGGCAGGGTGTCGCTGGTCAGCAGCAGGCCGGCCAGGGGCACACCGTTGATCGCCGCGAGACTCACGGCGAGGATGATGTCGTCGCGATCCCCCGGGGTCACCACCAGTACGCCGGGCTTGAGCAGTTCCACGGTGTTGCGCATGGTGCGGGCGCAAATGATGATCTTGGTCATGCGCCGGGTTTCATAGTCCCCGGCATTGAGCACCTGGGCGCCCATCAGGTCGGCTACGTCGCGGGTGCGCGGTGCGTTCAGTTCCGGCTGGAAGGGAATGCAGCCCAGCAGGCGGAAGTCGCCGCTGCGCAGCAAGGGCGAGTGCTCCTTCAAACGGGCGGAGAACGCCTCCATGCTTTCGTCGGTACGCACTTTGTTGAGGATCACCCCCAGCACTTTCGGGTCTCGCGGGCCGCCGAACAACTGCGCCTGCAACTCGACCCGTCCCGACAGCTCGGTGAGCACTTCGTTTTCCGGAGCAGAGACCAGGATCACTTCGGCATCCAGGCTTTTGGCCAGGTGCAGGTTGACCCGGGCTGCGTAGCTGGCGCTGCGGGTCGGCACCATGCCTTCGACGATCAGCACGTCCTTGCCGATGGCGGCCTGCTGGTAGAGGGTGATGATTTCCTCTAGCAATTCATCCAGCTGGCCGTCGCCGAGCATTCGCTCCACATGGGCCAGGCCCAGGGGTTGTGGCGGCTTCAGGCCGTGGGTCCGGGCTACCAGCTCGGTGGAGCGCTCGGGGCCGGTATCACCGGGGTGGGGCTGGGCAATGGGCTTGAAAAAGCCGACCTTGAGGCCGGCCCGTTCCAAGGTACGCACCAGCCCGAGGCTGATGGAGGTCAGACCCACACCAAAATCGGTGGGCGCGATAAAAAAAGTTTGCATGCGAGTTCTCAGAAGGTGCATGGCAAAGGCGACGGTCTGCAGCCGTCTGCCTGGTCGTCAGGCGCTAAGGTTATCGTTATCCGGTGCTTGAGCACACCAGCCGCAGTCAAAGCGCTGGCCTATTTTTTCCGCCCGCGACTGCGGGTCCAGTACCCAGGCCCGGGATTGCCAGGGCGGCAAGTGACGCAGGTGCTGGGTATGCCCACAGGACAGTTCGGCCACCCAATGACCCTCTTCGTCCTGATGGAAACCGCAGATTGTCGAGTGATTTTTCACGTTCCGTTGGTCCGGGTTCCGTTCGCTTTCGAGCGATTGCTTCGCTAAACTTGCCCGTTCTTCATTCTTATGCAAAAGGTCCCGCCCCATGCTGATCGCCGCCAATAAGGCTGTCTCCATCGACTATACCCTCACCAACGATGCTGGTGAGGTCATCGACAGCTCTGCCGGCGGCGCCCCGCTGGTTTACCTGCAAGGCGCAGGTAACATCATTCCTGGTCTGGAAAAGGCTCTGGAAGGCAAGCAAGTCGGTGACGAACTGAACGTCTCCGTGGAACCTGAAGATGCCTACGGCGAATACGCTGCCGAACTGGTCAGCACCCTGAGCCGCAGCATGTTCGAAGGCGTCGACGAACTGGAAGTGGGCATGCAGTTCCACGCGTCCGCTCCGGACGGCCAGATGCAGATCGTGACCATCCGTGATCTGGACGGTGACGACGTGACCGTAGACGGCAACCACCCGCTGGCCGGTCAGCGCCTGAACTTCCAGGTCAAGATCGTTGCCATCCGTGATGCCAGCCAGGAAGAAGTCGCTCATGGTCACGTCCATGGCGAAGGTGGCCATCACCACTGATTTTCTGCGCTAAGCTCAAGCTTACTGGAGAGGCGCCCGAGGGCGCCTTTTTAGTCCGCGGCTTTTGGCTGTACTGTCGAGAGGCTGTTTTTCTGTAAGAACACAGGAATTTGGAGTTCGTCATGAGTGCTTTTCACGACCTTAAATTGAAAGCCCTGGATGGTCAGGAGCTGCCGCTCGCGCCCTTCAAGGGGCAAGTCGTGCTGGTGGTCAACGTCGCCTCCAAATGTGGTCTGACACCACAATATGCGGCGTTGGAGAATCTCTACCAGCAATACAAGGCCCAGGGATTCAGCGTGCTGGGGTTGCCCTGCAACCAGTTCGCCGGGCAGGAACCGGGCACCGAGCAGGAGATCCAGGAGTTTTGCAGCCTCAATTACGGGGTGACTTTTCCCTTGAGCAGCAAACTGGACGTGAACGGTCCCGAGCGTCATCAGCTGTACCGTTTGCTGGCGGGCGAGGGCGCGGAGTTTCCCGGGGATATCACCTGGAACTTCGAGAAATTCCTGTTGGGCAAGGACGGTCGGGTACTGGCGCGTTTCTCGCCCCGTACCGCTCCGGATGATCCGACTGTGGTCCAGGCCATCGAAAAAGCCCTGAGCTAAGCACTGCCGGGCCCCTCTTTCACGCCGCTGCAATGCGGCGTTTTTGCATCTAAATCACTCAAATCAATAATGCTGTGCAGCACTGTGAGGGGGCCATATTATCCTCATCATAAGTGCGCCGGGGCAGGTACCCGGCGCAGTCTTGTGCGTCGAGTATCGACTCGAGCCTTTTTGTCGGAGTGCAGCATGCCTGTTCAAGCCTTGTTCAAACCCTTTCAACTCGGCGCGCTGGAGCTGCCGAGCCGCGTAGTGATGGCGCCGATGACCCGTTCGTTTTCTCCGGGTGGCGTGCCCAACGCCAAGGTCATCGAGTATTACCGTCGCCGCGCTGCTGCGGGTGTCGGCCTGATCATCACCGAGGGCACCACGGTGGGGCACCAGGCCGCCAATGGTTACCCCAATGTGCCGCAGTTCCATGGCGAGGCGGCCCTGGCCGGGTGGAAGAAGGTGGTGGATGCGGTCCACGCCGAAGGTGGCAAGATCGTTCCGCAACTGTGGCATGTGGGTAATGTGCGGCGCCTGGGCACCGAGCCGGACGCCAGCGTGCCCGGCTATGGCCCGACCGAGAAGCTCAAGGACGGCAAGGTGCTGGTGCACGGCATGACCCACCAGGACATCCAGGAAGTGATCGCAGCCTTTGCCCAGGCCGCCAAGGATGCCCAGAGCATCGGCATGGACGGTGTGGAAATCCATGGTGCCCACGGTTACCTGGTGGACCAGTTCTTCTGGGAGGGCACCAACCAGCGCACCGACGAATACGGCGGCGACCTGGCGCAGCGCTCGCGTTTCGCCATCGAGTTGATCCAGGCGGTGCGGGCTGCCGTCGGCCCGGATTTCCCGATCATCCTGCGTTTCTCCCAGTGGAAGCAGCAGGATTACAGCGCGCGTCTGGTGCAGACCCCGGAAGCTCTGGGCGCCTTCCTCAAGCCGTTGGCAGATGCAGGTGTGGATATCTTCCACTGTTCGACGCGACGCTTCTGGGAGCCGGAGTTCGAAGGCTCGGACCTGAACCTGGCAGGCTGGACCCGCAAGCTCACCGGCAAACCCACCATCACCGTGGGCAGCGTCGGCCTGGACGGCGAGTTCCTGCAGTTCATGGTCAACACCGACAAGGTGGCGCAGCCGGCCAGCCTGGAAAACCTGCTGCAGCGCTTGAACAACGACGAGTTCGATCTAGTGGCCGTGGGTCGGGCACTGTTGGTGGACCCGGATTGGGCGCAGAAAGTCCGTGAAGGCCGTGAGCAGGACATCCTGCCGTTCAGCCGTGAAGCACTGACGACCCTGGTTTAACTTCTGGCCCCGGGCGATGAGGGGGGCAGCCTCCTTGCCGCACCAAGTGTCTCTGTGGCGCTGCGTGGTTCCAGCGCCGCTTCGATCATCCCTTCGTAATCCACGACCGGTGCTGGCTGGCAGACACTGCGCAACTGATCCTCAAACTGTGCGATCACGGCCGGCCAGCCCTGGCGGCTGGCGTGTTGCCGGGCGTTGAGACGTACCCGGCGCAGGGTTTCCGCTTCCTCCAGCAGCCAGCCGGCGGCCTCACAGAACGCGCCTTCATCCCCGGGCATGGCCAGCACGCCGTTGTAGCCATGGCGGATATGCTGGGCGGCAGCGGCCTGATCGTAGGCCACCACCGCCAGCCCGGAAGCCAGGGCTTCCAGCACCACATTGCCGAAGGTTTCCGTGAGGCTGGGAAACAGGAACACATCCCCCGAAGCGTAATGGGCCGCCAGGGCTTCACCCCGCTGACTGCCACAGAACAGGGCCTCGGGCAGGCTTTTTTCCAGGGCGGCGCGTTGTGGGCCGTCACCCACCACGATCAGTTTCATCTTCCGCTGTGGATAAGTGGCCTTGAGTTGCTCGAAGCAGCGCTTGAGCAGGCTCAGGTTCTTCTCCGGGGCCAGGCGCCCGACATGGATCACCGCCAGATCATCGTTGCCCAGGCCCCAGCGGGTGCGCAGCTCATTGAGGCGTTTGGCCGGATGGAACAGTTGGCTGTCGACGCCCCGGGACAGCAGGGCCAGGCGTTCGAAGTGCCGACGCTCCAGCTCCAGGCGCTGACTGGCGCTGGGCACCAGGGTCAGCTTCGAACGGTTGTGGAACCAGCGCAGGTAATGGGTCAGCAAGCGCGTCAGCAAACCCAGGCCGTACTGGCTGGAATACTGCTGGAAGTTGGTATGGAAGCCACTGACCACCGAGATCCCCAGACGTTTCGCCGCCCGCAGCGCGGACAGCCCCAGCGGGCCCTCGGTGGCGATGTAGAGCACGTCCGGGCGTTGGCGTTTCCAGCGTCGCAGCAGTTTGTGCATCGACGACTGGCCCCATTGCAGCCCCGGGTATCCCGGCAGTGGCCAGCCGCGGCACAGCATCAGGGCCTCGTCGCTGGGGCGGCTCTGATCACAACCCTGGCGCGGACGCACCAGTTCCACCTGATGCCCACGGGCACGCAGGCCATCACACAGGCGGCCAAGGGTATTGGCCACGCCATTGATTTCCGGTGGGAAGGTTTCAGTGATGAGGGTGATGTGCAGAGCTGTCGTCATGACCTCAGTGTCGACTGAGGCCATGTCGTCATTGTGACGCCTGGATGATGGATTTATGACACGCCAGCCTTATTTGGCCGGCAGGTTCTCCATCCCGCGCTCACGCACCCAGAACAGCGTCGCCCCGGCCACGGCGGCGGGCATCATCAGGATGTTGACGAAGGGGATCATCAGCGCCAGGTAGACGATGCCGCCAAAACCCAGGCTCTGCCAGCGCTTCTGCCGCAGCCAGACGATCATCTCCTGCCAGCTCATCTTGTTGTTATCCGCCGGGTAGTCGATGTACTGGATGGCCATCATCCAGACGCCGAACAGCAGCCACAGCGGCGCGGCAATCAGGTTGACCACCGGGATCAGCGACAGGATGAACAGGCCGATGGCCCGGGGCAGGAAGTAGCCGAGCTTGCGCATTTCCCGGGACAGGGTGCGGGGGATCATGGCGATCAGTTCGCCCCAGCTGAAGGGCGGGAAATCGTCGGTGCCACGGACCACGATTTCGACTTTTTCCGATAGAAAGCCGTTGAAGGGGGCGGCAATGATATTGGCCAGCATGGTGAAGGTGAAAAACACCATCAACACCACCAGCACCATGAACAGCGGCCAGAGGATGTAGCTCAGAAAGCTCAGCCATTGCGGCAGGGTCGGCATCAGGGTGTCGATCCACAGGCTGAACTGGTGGCCGGCGAAATAGATCAATCCGACGAACAACACCAGGTTGATCACCAGGGGCAGTAGCACGAACAGGCGCAGGCCGGGACTGAGGACCAGCTTCAGGCCTTCACGCAGGTATTGCGGGCCGGACAGTACGGGGGCGGGCATAGAACGCTCCGAGCAGATGGAAAACGCGCCGACCTTACCGGCTTTGCCCGGGGGGCGAAAGCACCGTGAACAGGTCGACATCAACGGTAACAAAGACCCTTTCAAATGGGCCTGCTGAGGATAGAGACCGCCTATGAGCTGGATTGTTAAACCGTATTTCCTTAATCTTCGCCCCCTCTATACGCTTCACCCATTATTTTTTGGACGGTCGAGTTCAAGCCTTCCCCAAGGTTTCGCCGTCCTTTTTTATTCCAGCCGGCAATCCGGCGTTCCGCGCCAGGGCACCCGGGCCGGTCGATAGGAGTGAGTCATGTCTGAAGTACGCCATTCGCGTGTGATTATTCTCGGTTCCGGCCCTGCCGGTTACAGCGCCGCCGTCTATGCCGCCCGTGCCAACCTGAAGCCGCTGCTGATCACCGGCATGCAGGCCGGTGGCCAACTGACCACCACCACTGAAGTCGACAACTGGCCTGGCGACGTGCACGGCCTGACCGGCCCGGCGCTGATGGAGCGGATGCGCGAGCACGCCGAGCGTTTCGAAACCGAAATCGTCTTCGACCATATCAATGCCGTGGACTTCGCTGCCAAGCCTTACACCCTGACCGGCGACAGCGCGACCTACACTTGCGACGCCCTGATCATCGCCACCGGCGCCAGCGCCCGTTACCTGGGCCTGCCTTCGGAAGAAGCGTTCATGGGCAAGGGTGTATCGGCCTGCGCTACCTGTGACGGTTTCTTCTATCGCAACAAACCGGTGGCGGTGGTCGGTGGTGGCAACACCGCTGTCGAAGAAGCCCTGTACCTGGCCAACATCGCCAGCACCGTGACCTTGATCCACCGTCGCGAAACCTTCCGCGCCGAGAAGATCCTGATCGACAAGCTCAACGCCCGCGTGGCCGAAGGCAAGATCATCCTCAAGCTCAATGCCAACCTGGACGAAGTCCTGGGCGACAACATGGGCGTGACCGGTGCGCGCCTGAAGAACAACGACGGCAGCTTCGACGAGCTGAAAGTCGACGGCGTGTTCATCGCCATCGGCCACACCCCGAACACCTCGCTGTTCGAAGGCCAGTTGACCCTCAAGGACGGTTACCTGGTGGTGCAGGGTGGTCGTGACGGCAATGCCACGGCCACCAGCGTCGAGGGCATCTTTGCCGCTGGCGACGTGGCTGACCACGTTTACCGTCAGGCCATCACCTCGGCCGGCGCCGGCTGCATGGCGGCACTGGACACCGAGCGTTACCTGGACGGTCTGCAGAACGCTGCACACTGATTTCCAGGCGATAAAAAAACCGGCGCAAGCCGGTTTTTTTATGGGTGATGGTTTTGTCGGAGCCAGATCAGCGGCGAGTCAGCGGCTGGGCGGCGAACTTGACCCCGGCCAGGCCGTGGGCGATCAGGGCGCGGATATTGCCGTGGTCAGTGCCTTCGGGGGTGGCCAGTACCGAGCGGTAGTGCTCGCCGAAGGCCAGCAGGGCTTCTGTGTCGCTCAGGCCTTCCAACAGGGCCAGGCCCAGGGTCTTGCACGAGCCTTCGTTCTGCCCGGCGGCGTTTTCCACGCCACCGTTGTTGAAGGCCTGAGGCTGGTAGTCGTAACCGGCGGCGACAAAGGCCAGGGTGTCGGCAAAAGCGTGTTCACCGCTGTTCAGGCTGGCGCGCAGGGTGTTCAGATCAGTCATGGGACTTTCCTTTGGCGAACGCCGCTTGCTGCTCGGCGCTGGCTTCTTTCTGGTAGAGATTTTTCCATTCGGCGTAGGGCATGCCGTACACCACTTCACGGGCGTCATCGAGGCTGACCTCGATCTGGCGTTCGTCGGCCTCGGCCTTGTACCACTTGGACAGGCAGTTGCGGCAGAACCCGGCCAGGTTCATCAGGTCGATGTTCTGCACGTCCTTGCGGTTGTCCAGGTGGGCCACCAGGCGGCGAAAGGCCGCGGCTTCCAGTTCCAGGCGTTGTTGTTCGGTCATGTGACTCTCCAATGCAGCGGCAAGCGCCAAGACAGGCGCTTGCCGCTATGGCTGTTCTCTATGAGCCAGCGCGGCTGGCCGCGAGGGTGATCGATACCGATTCGGCAAAGCGCAGGGCGTGGGGTTTGTCGACTTCGACTTCGGCGTACTGCACCGAGAGGTTGCACATCACCAGGTCCAGCAGTTCCTGGGTCAGGCGCTCCAGCAAGGCGAAGCGATTGCCTTCGACGTGGGCAATGATTGCCTTGGTGATGGTGCGGTAGTTCAGCGCGTGATCGATGTCGTTGTCGCGCACCGCATCATGGGCGGGGTACAGGATGGTCAGGTTGATCAGCACATCCTGCTTGTTGAGGATCTCTTCCTCGTTGATTCCGATATAGGTCCGCAGGAGCAGGTCCTTGACTCGGATACGAGCCATTCCTGGCTGAAGTTGTGGCATTGCTACTTGCTCCGTCCAATCAATTGCAGGAATTCCTGGCGAGTGGTGCTCGAGTCGCGAAAGGCGCCGAGCATCACCGAGGTGTGCATGGTGGAATTCTGTTTCTCGACGCCGCGCATCATCATGCACATGTGCTTGGCTTCGATCACCACCGCGACGCCCGCGGCCTGGGTCACGCTTTGCACCGCGTCGGCGATTTCCCGGGTGAGATTTTCCTGGATCTGCAGGCGTCTGGCGAACATATCGACGATCCGGGCGATCTTCGACAGCCCCAGCACCTTGCCGGTAGGAATATAAGCCACATGGGCCTTGCCGATGAAGGGCAGCAGGTGATGTTCGCACAGGGAGTACAGCTCGATGTCGGCGACTATCACCATTTCGTCGCTGTCGGAGGCGAACAGTGCGCCATTGACGATCTCGTCCACCGACTGGCTGTAGCCATGACACAGGTACTGCATGGCCTTGGCCGCGCGCTTGGGGGTGTCGAGCAAACCTTCGCGCTCGGGGTCTTCACCGAGGCCCTTGAGGATCTCGCGGTAGTGTTGGGGCAGGGAAAGGCTCATGCAAGGTCCTCGTGGGGGCCGGCTTATTTGACGTGCCGCCCGCCGTTGACGGTCAAGGTGGTGCCGGTGACATAGGGGTTGTCCAGCAGGTAGCGCAGGCTCTGGTAGATCACTTCGCTGCCGGGTTCGATGCCCAGGGCGGATTTGGCCAGGGTCTTGGCGCGGTACGCCGCGTCGTCGTCGGGGTTGAACAATAGCAGGGCCGGAGCGATGCCGTTGACCTTGATTGCCGGGGCGTATTTTGCCGCGAAGGACAGGGTCAGGCTGTCCAGCCCGGCTTTGCTGGCGCAGTAGGCGATGTGCTTGCTGCTGCCCTTGCGGGTCACGTCGTCGCTGATGTGGATGATGTCCGCCGGGCTCGATCGCTGCAGCAACTCTGCGCAGTGCAGGTTGATCAGGTAGGGCGCGAGCATGTGCACGCTGAACATCCGGGTAAAGGCGGCGCTTTCCTCGCCTGGGCTTTCTTCCAGCCACTCTGAGGCGTTGTGGACGATGGCCCGCAAGCGGTCGGTGTGATGTTTCACCTCGCTGATCAGGGCCAGGATTCCGGCTTCGCTGGAGAAGTCGGCATGCAGCAGGATCGCGCCTTTTTCCCGCAAGGTCTGCAGGCCCGGGCGGTCGCTGCGGTAAGTGACGATCACCGGCTGCCCGTCTTCCAGCAGGCGCAGGGCGCAATGCAGGCCGACACGCTGGCTGGCACCAGTGATCAGGATCGGAGCGGAGGAGGTGTTCATGAAGGGCTCGCGTCGCGGGTAGGGGAAAACTATACCAGCGGTGGGACGGGTTGTGCCTGTTGCTCGGGGGCTGCGCTGGCAAGCCAGATCAGCAGCCGACTCCTGCGCAGTGTGCAGGAGCCGGCTTACCGGCGAATCACGGATTCTGCGTCGAGGCGCTGGTCGGCAGCGGGCGCGCAGGTGTGCTGTTGAGCCAGTTAGCCAGCAGGCGGGTGGACATCGGAATGAAGAAGTAGACCATCAACGGGGTCAACGCCAGGGTGCTGACAAACACTCGGGGCAGCAGGCTCAGGTCGCTGAGCAGGGGACCTAAGACGAAGTTGAACAGCAGCGACACCGGGAAGAACGCCAGCCAGATGGCCACGGCCTGTTTCCAGCGCGGTGGTCGTTGTCCGACTGCGCCGAACCAGCCATCGATACCGCTGACGCGATGTTCCGATGGGTGGGCAAACAAGTCGCTGCCCCGGGCCAGCCAGGCGGTGCGCGAGGCGGAGTGTTCCCAGGTGTGCAGGGTCTGTTCGTCGGCGAAGCGGAAGATGATCTGGAATTCGTCGTCGTCAGGTGGTGGGGCCAGAACGCCGGAACCCAGGTAGCCGGGAAAGTCGGTGGCCAGTTGTTCGCCTTCGCGCAGCCAGGCGATCAGGTCCTGGTAACGGCCGTCGGCAACGCGCCGGGCAACCATCAGGGTGACGGGTGAGGTAGACATTATGTATCTCCGTAAACCAATGCGCGGCCTGGGTAAGGCAGTCGCTGACGTGGCACCGGGGTAGTGGGCCGCGCCTGAATCAAGCAAGGATTATTCCTGATTGGCGCGAGGCTACCAATGACACCGGTCGGTTTTTCTCGCGCTTGAAGCATTTGCACCTGGGGAGAGTAGAATGGCCGCCACTTTGTTTACTGGTGTTTTCTCCCCAGATGCCCGTCATGACTGAACCTGTCCCTGTTGCTCCGGCGCCTGACCCTGCCCGTCAGGATGAGCTGTTTCCGATCCGTGAAGTGGCGCGCCTGACCGGAATCAACCCGGTGACCCTGCGGGCCTGGGAACGACGCTACGGTCTGATCCAGCCGACGCGCACCGAAAGCGGGCATCGCCTGTATTCCATGCACGATGTTGAGGCGGTGCGGGAGATTCTGGGTTGGATCGAGCGCGGTGTGGCGGTAAGCAAGGTCGGCAAGATTCTAGCCAAGAGCCGGGCAGACCAGGCTCAGGCCAAGGTGGCGGTGGATGACGGCCTGCAAGGTGAATATGGCCAGTGGCGCGATCAGTTGAAGCTGGCGGTGAGCGCTTTCGATGAAGAGCAACTGGAGCGTCTCTACGGCCAGGTCTTCTCCAGCTACGCCTTGCCGGTGGTATTCCAGGACATTTTCCTGCCGTTCTGGAAGCAACTGCTGCAGGACCGGGAGACTTTCGGTCAGACCAGCGAGTGGTTGTTTCTGGATGGTTTTTTGCGGGCGCGGATCACGCAAAGGCTGTTGTTGCAGCGTGCCACTCAGAACCGGCAACTGCTGCTGACGGCGCTCAGCCCGCAGTGCCGCGAACTGGAGCTGCTGGTGGCGGCACTGATGCTCGGGCATGACCAGGTCGGTGTCCGCCTGCTGGGGCCGGGAGCACCGCTGGATGAACTGACCCTGGTCTGCGAAAAACTCAAGCCTGTGGCCCTGGTGGTGTTCTCCAATCACGCGCCGACGGCGGAGTTGCCCAAGCGCCTCAAGCGTCTGGCGCTGACTCTGGACTGTCCATTGATGCTTGCCGGAGATGCGGCGGACCTGGCTCAGGAAAGCTTCAGCGGTTCGCCGGTGGCGTGCCTGGGAAATGAGGGGCGCCTGATGCAGAAGCGCCTGCGGCAGTTCCTCAGCGGTCGCCTGGATACCTGAAACGGCTCTCGGTCAGCTTCAGGCGTGCAGGGCCGGATGGGTATGGCGGTGCTGCTGGAGGATGAACTGGCGCAGGCGTTCGGTTTCTTCCGCGTCACTCTGATCCAGGCGATAGGCATAGAAACCGGCTTCGGTCTGGCGCTCGAAGCGCCCGTGCAGGGCAATCCGTTCATATCCCGAAGGGCTGAACCACTGGGCGAACTGCTTGGGGGGCCGGGTCCGGTTGCGGATCTCCAGCAATACGCCCTTGAACGACACCTCCCGCACCCACAGGCGTCCAGGCTGGCCCCTGGAGTTTTCCAGGGCCACCGGCTCTTCCAGCGTCAGGCGCCAGGGCCGGATCATGGGGCCGTCCTCGAAGATGCTCGGCACCCCCAGGCGTAGATGCAGGGCATGGAATTCGTCTTCCACCAGATGCAGGGGGAAGGTCATCTGCTGGTTGTCGAAATGGGCCTGGATGGTGACCTTTTCATTGGCAGCCAGACGGGTCAGCAGGTCACGGATCTGCGAGCCGCCATTGACCAGCAGGCTCGATGTGGCATCGCGCACATTGAGCTGCGGGTTGTGCTGCATGGTTTGGATGAAGTCCAGTTCATCCTGGGTGAGGAGAGCGTCACGCTGCATGATGTTGCTCGAAGGGTGAAGGACAAATCGGTGGGGAATATCCCTACAGACCACTAAATCTGCGACTTATTAGAGCCGTCGGTCGCCTTGAGGGCGGCGAGCTCGGCTTGCACTGCGGCCAGTTGCTGCTCCAGCTGGAGCAAGCGTTGCTGCGCCTTGATCTGCACACTGACGTCTTTCTGCACACCAATGAAATAGGTCAGTTGATCGCTGTCGTTGAATACCGGGGTGATCGACAGTTCGTTCCAGAAGTGGCTGCCGTCCTTGCGATAGTTGCGCAGCACCTCGCGGCAAGGCTGCCCCTGGCTCAGGGCCTGGCGAATCCGTTCCAGCCCCGGCTGGTCACGGTCTCCGGACTGCAGGAAACGACAATCCTGATACAGCACTTCGTCGGCGCTGTAGCCGGTCAGTCGCTCGAAAGCCGGATTCACGTAAATCACGATGTTGTCTTCGCCTTCCTGTTCCGCGACCACAATCCCGTCGTTGGAGGCGTTGATCATCTTTTGCAGCAGATGAGCGTTGATCATCCCGAAGTTCCGCTATCAATCAGCAAGTGTTGAATTGAATTCTAAGTCACGCTGGCACGCTGTCCACAGGCGCTTTTGAGCGGTGCGGGCAGCAGAAGCGGGATTTTACTCCGTAGCTGGTAATATCCCAGTCTTTTAGTCAGCTTCAGGAACAGATTGATGAAAGTCGCCATCCTTTCCGGCTCGGTGTACGGCACGGCTGAAGAAGTCGCCCGGCACGCCGCCAAGCTCCTCAACGCCGCAGGTTTCGAGGCCTGGCACAACTCGCGGGCCACTTTGACCGAGCTTCAGGCCTTCGCACCGCAGGCGTTGCTGGCCGTGACCTCGACCACCGGCATGGGCGAACTGCCAGACAACCTGCTGCCGCTGTATTCGAGCATTCGCGATCAGTTGCCCGCCGCCTGGCGTGGGCTGCCCGGAGCGGTAATCGGCCTGGGGGATTCCAGCTACGGCGATACCTTCTGTGGCGGTGGCGAGCAGATGCGTGAGCTGTTTGCCGAGCTGGGAGTGGAAGAAGTGCTGCCGATGCTGCGCCTGGACGCCAGCGAGAGCGTGACCCCGGAAACCGATGCCGAGCCCTGGCTGGCCGAGTTGATCAGCGCCCTGCGGGGTTGACCGGCTGTTCCCTTAGCAGCGCCAGCCAGGCTTGCGCTGCCTTGGACAGATACGCGCCCTGGCGCCAGATGAAGGCAATGTCCCAGCGCAGATAGTCCGGGGCCTTCAGCGTCAGGCGCACCACCCCCGGCCGCACCAGGCCGCGGGCCACCACACTGGGCAGCAACACCACACCTTGACCGGCGGCCACCAGCGCCGCAAGAAAGTCTGCCTGGCCGCTACGTCCCCCTTCCTTTGGCGTGAAGCCCACCTGCTGGCAGGCCTGGAGCAGCCGGTCGTTGAGCACAAAGCTGCGCTGATAGAGGAGGAAGGGCGTATCGGCCAGTTCTTCCAGGCGCACCTGGGCGTTCAGCGCCAGGGGATGATCGGCGGGCAACAAGGCATCCAGGGGTTCATCGCAGAAGGGTTGATAGGCAAACGCCGGGTCCTTGGGGGTCAGGCTGCCTCCCAGTTCCAGCTCGCCACTGCGCACGGCCTGCTCGACATTCAGGCTGCCGCCTTCGAGCAGTTGCACCTGGATATTCGGGTAGCGCCGGCGGTATTCGGCGAAACGGCTGGCGAACAGTGCATCGCTGCCCAGCAGCGGCAGACCCAGGCGCAGTTCACCCCGTGCCAGTTGGCTCAGGTCATCCAGTTCGCTGAGCAGTTCATGGCGCAGGCGCAGCATGTCCTCGGCCCGCTGCAGCACCACGCCGCCGGCGGCGGTGAGATGAATGTGCGAGCCCTGGCGCTCCAGCAGGGGCGTGCCCAGGCTTTGTTCCAGCTGCGCGATCTGCTTGCTGACCGCCGACTGGCTGATGTGCAGGGTCCTGGCCGCCTGGGTGAAACCGCCCTGGCGGATGACTTCGACAAAACTGCGCAGTTGTTTGAAATCCATGGTGGTGATTCCAGATTGGAATGGTTTCAAGTCTAACAATTCGCTTCGGTGATGCAGGGGCTTTTCATAAAATGGGCCCCTAAGAGGACTCAACCACCATGAACATTTCCACCTGTAAACGCCTGGGCCGCCTGATTGGCGAATTGGCAGTGCTGCTGGCCATCTATTTTCTCGGTTGCCAACTGGCTACCTGGCTGCCCTGGCCGATTCCCGGTGGGGTCATTGGCCTTGCGCTGTTGCTGCTGGCCTTCGCCCTGGGCTGGGTCAAGCCGGCGGCCTTGCAACTGGGGGCCGGCCTGCTGATGGCGGAGATGCTGCTGTTCTTCATTCCGGCGCTGATGAGCTTGCTGGACTACGGCAGCCTGCTGCGTCAGGACGGCTGGCGGATTCTGCTGGTGATCGGTATCAGCACCCTGCTGGTGATGCTGGTGACCGCACTCACGGTGGAGATGGTCTGTCGCTGGAGGATGCGCCATGAAGCTTGAACTGATGCCGATGTTCTGGCTGGTCCTGACCCTGGGGGCGTATCTGTTCAGCCGCTGGATCTACCGGCGCACCGGGCGCTACCTGCTGTCGCCGTTGATCCTGGTGCCGGCCCTGCTGCTGGCAATTGCGGTGCCGCTGCACACCGCCTATGCCGAATACGCCGCCAACACCCACTGGCTGATGCTGGTGCTGGGGCCGGTGACGGTGGCCTTTGCGATTCCCATCTGGCAGCAGCGCCAGTTGCTGATGCGCCACTGGTCGGCCCTGTTGCTGGGCATGCTGGCGGGCAGCGCCGCGTCCATCGGCAGTTCCTTCGGCTTGGCGAAGATGCTGGCCCTGGACAGCTCGGTGACCCTGTCCCTGGTGCCACGTTCCATTACCACGCCGTTCGCCATGCCCCTGGCCCATGACCTGGGCGGCGTGCCTGAGTTGACGGCGGTGTTCGTGATGTTCACCGGGGTGTTCGGTGCCATGCTCGGCGGTGTGCTGCTGCGCTGGCTGCCCTTGCGCAGTGCCCTGGCCCGGGGCGCGCTGTTTGGTGTCGGCGCCCACGGAGCCGGAGTCAGCCGGGCCCATGAAGTCGGGGGTGAAGAGGGCTCGGTGGCCGGTCTGGTGATGGTGTTGACCGGGTTGCTGAACCTCTTCGCGGCCCCTTTGCTGGCGTCTGTGCTTTGACGCAAAGCCGCGGATCAGAGCCTTCTCTCCGGCTGACCCGTACGGTCATCAAGCTGGCTGTCAATGCAACTCCGCAGTCGATGCAAGCTGTCTAGACTCTGAGGGTTCCCTCATCCAATAAGAACCATCACCGAGGTCCTTGCCGTGAGCCTAGCCCCCGTTCAATCGACACCGAGTGTAAAAAAACAAGTCAGCGCCGTTGAGTGGCAAACCCGTCTGGACCTCGCCGCCTGCTACCGTCTGGTGGCCATGCACGGCTGGGACGACCTGATCTTCACCCATATCTCCGCCAAGGTGCCGGGCACCGAAGACTTCCTGATCAACCCCTTCGGCATGATGTTCCACGAGATCACCGCCTCTAGCCTGGTGAAGGTCGACCAGGCTGGTAACAAGCTGATGGACAGCCCCTACGAGATCAACCCGGCGGGCTACACCATTCACAGTGCCGTGCACGCGGTGCGCCACGATGTGCTCTGTGTGCTGCATACCCACACGGCCGCCGGGGTCGCAGTGTCGGCGCAGAAGCAGGGCGTGCTGCCCATCAGCCAGCAGTCGCTGTTCGTGCTGTCGAGCCTGGGCCGTCACCCTTATGAGGGCGTAGCCCTGAACCCCGAGGAGAAAGAGCGGCTGCAGGCCGACCTGGGGGACAACAACTTCCTGCTGCTGCACAACCATGGCTTGCTGACCTGCGGCGCCAGCATCGCCGATACCTTCCTGATGATGTTCACCTTCCAGCGTGCCTGCGAGATCCAGGTGCTGGCGCAGAATGGTGGCGCCGAGCTGATCACCATTCCTGCATCGATCCTGGCGGGGGCCAAGGCGATGATCGCCGGCGTCACCCGCAGTGCCCAGGGGATGGGGGGCGCACTGGCCTGGCCGGCCCTGTTGCGCAAACTCGATCAACTCGACCCGGGTTATAAAGTCTGATGCCTATCGCCGAGATTCCTCTGTGTGTCTGGCGCAAGCGCGGCAAGGACTTTGTGTTTCGCGGCCAGCGCATTCGTTACTGGGTGGCGGGGCAAGGAGAGCCGCTGCTGTTGATCCATGGGTTTCCCACTGCCAGCTGGGACTGGCATTACCTGTGGCAACCCCTGGCGCGGCGCTATCAGGTGATCGCCTGCGACATGCTCGGCTTCGGCGACTCGGACAAGCCGCTGGACCATGAGTACAGCCTGCTGGAGCAGGCAGACTTGCAGCAGGCGTTGCTGGCCCATTTGCAGATCCAAGAGCCGCTGCACCTGCTGGCCCATGACTACGGCGACAGCGTCGCCCAGGAACTGCTGGCCCGGCATTATGAAGCGCGGATCGAGATCGCCAGCTGCGTGTTCCTCAATGGCGGTCTGTTTCCGGAAACCCATCGCCCGGTGCTGACCCAGAAGCTGTTGCTCAGCCCCGTGGGCTGGATGCTCGGGCGGGTGTTCAGTCGCCAGGGGCTGGCGAACAGTTTCCGGCAGATCTTCGGCCCCCAGACCGGTCCCAGCGAGTCGGTCCTGGATGACTTCTGGAGCCTGGTGCACAGCAACAACGGGCCGCGCATCCTGCACAAGTTGATCGCTTATATCCCCGAGCGACGGGCCCAGCGCGAGCGTTGGGTCGGCGCCATGCAACGCGGCGAGGTGCCGCTGCGGGTGATCGATGGCGCCCAGGACCCGATTTCCGGGGCGCACATGGTGGAGCGCTATCGCCAGTTGATCGCCGAGCCGGACACGGTGCTGCTACCGGGTATCGGCCATTACCCACAGATCGAAGCGCCGTTGCCGGTGCTCAAGCATTACCTGGGGTTTCGCGACACATTGCTCGCGCCGCCACGCCAGGCAATGGGTTCCTGAGCGCCTTGGGTCACTGTGTGGCCCAAGGCAGGGGCGCGCTCTGGTGCGGGCGGGGCGATTATCCCGCTGTCTTATTGGGCACCATTCAGGTCCGGACGTTTTTATTGTGACCGCCGGCCGGCTGTCCGACACTCGAAGAATTGTCCATTGGCCCTGCTGGAGTTCGGTATGAGTGAATCTGTGCGCTTGCAAGACAAAGTAGTGATCATCACCGGAGCCGGCGGCGGCCTGGGCCGGGCCCATGCCTTGCTGTTCGCCAGGCACGGGGCCAAGGTGCTGGTCAACGACCTGGGGGGCTCGGCCCAGGGCGAGGGCGCCAGTGCCTCGGCGGCCGATCGGGTGGTGGCGCAGATCCGCGAGGCTGGGGGCATCGCCGAGGCCAACCACGACTCGGTCACCGATGGCGAAAAGATCGTGCAGAACGCCCTGGATGTGTTTGGTCGGGTCGATGTGGTGGTCAACAACGCTGGCATCCTGCGGGATAAGACCTTCCACAAGATGGACGATGCCGATTGGGACCTGGTGTACCGGGTGCATGTCGAAGGCGCCTACAAAGTCACTCGCGCCGCCTGGCCGCATCTGCGGGACCAGGCGTACGGACGGGTGATCTTCACCGCGTCCACATCAGGCATCTACGGCAACTTCGGCCAGTCCAACTACGGCATGGCCAAGCTCGGCCTGTACGGCCTGACCCGGACCCTGGCCATCGAAGGGCGCAAGAACAACATCCTGGTCAACGCCATTGCCCCGACCGGTGGCACGCGGATGACCGAGGGCCTGATCCCGCCACAGGTGTTCGAGCAGCTCAAGCCGGAACTGGTGAGCCCGCTGGTGGTGTACCTGGGCAGCGAGCAGTGCGAGGAAACCTCCGGCCTGTTCGAAGTGGGCGGCGGCTGGATCGGCAAGGTGCGCTGGGAGCGCAGCCTGGGCGCCGGTTTTGATCCGCGCCAGGGCTTTTCGCCCGACGATGTGGCGGCGCACTGGCAGCAGATCTGCGATTTCGAGGGGGCGGCGCATCCCAAGGACAACATCGAGGCGCTCAAGGAGATGATGCAGAATCTGCAAAAGTACGCCCTCTGACGCTGCGTGGGTCAGCCTTGTCCGGCGCTGATCGGCGGGCGCTTTTTCCAGGCTTGAAAGCCGCCAGGCAATGACCCGCCGGAGCCTGGGCTCCGGCGGTTTTACTCCTGTGGCGTTCGTCTCTATGCTCGACGGCTGGCGAACGCACAAGGAGCGCTTGAGATGTATGAGTCAAAGGATCAGCCGGTACTGTCGCGACTGCTGTTTATCCGGCGTCTATGTGTTCACGGCCTGGTGGTTCTGGCCCTGATCAGCTTTTCGGTGTTGCTGGGTATCAGCGGTCTGCTGTACTTCGAGCAGGACATTTCCTTTCACGACGCCTTGTATGACGCAGCCATGATCCTCGGCGGCATCGGGCCCATCAACATGCCGCAAACCCCTGGCGGCAAACTGTTTTTTGCCACCTACGGGCTCTACACCAACCTGGTGTTCGCCGCCACTCTGGGCTTGATCCTGTCACCGGTGGCGCATCGTCTGTTGCACAAGTTTCATTACGACGATGGTGATGACGACACCTTGTAAGGCCAACTTGGCCGTTGTCTTGCGCGCATAAAAAAGGCCGCTGCAAGAGCAGCGGCCAAGGTAAGACGTTAGATCAAGGAGCTACAAAATCAACGTCGGTGAACCTGGGGTAGTGGCCTGGACTGAATCTTTTCAAGCCAACTGGAAGTCTGTTTCGGGCAACGGGCGGCGGGCTCTTTGCGCGGCAGTGGCGTGGCGTTGTTTGCCGTGACTGCGAGGTAAGAATAAGCCCTGGCATGACCTGGAAAAATAGCCATTCAGGACAAGGACTGTTACAGCTTGAGCAACAGTCCAGAGGGGCATAGCACCTGTATCGATGCACTTGATGGTCGCGTATCCAGCCCGTGGATACATCTCTGAACGGTCCCGGTGGCAAGGGCGCTAATCCTTTCGGGCGACAACTCGAATACCTCCTTGGTGCGCTTATCGGCCGTGGTACCCCGGCAGTAGGGTGAGGCCTCCTGTCACTCACCGGGGAAGACGCATGACAAGAACAACAATGCGCGCCATCTTCAAACCGCAGGCGCTGGCTGTCGCGGTAGCGCTGGGCTGCAGCGCTCAGGCGCAGGCGGTTTCGTTCAATATTGGGGAAATTGAAGGGCAGTTCGACTCGTCCTTGTCCGTTGGCGCCAGTTGGGGCATGCGCAATGCCGACCCTGCGTTTGTCGGCACCATCAACGGCGGCACCGCGCAGTCTTCCACCGGTGACGATGGCCGCTTGAACTTCAAGAAGGGCGAGACTTTCTCGAAGATCTTCAAGGGCCTGCACGACCTTGAACTCAAGTACGGCGACACCGGCGTCTTCGTGCGCGGCAAGTACTGGTACGACTTCGAACTCAAGGACGAGGATCGCCAGTTCAAACCCATCAGCGACCACAACCGCAAGGAAGGCGCCAAGTCCTCTGGCGCACAGATTCTCGACGCCTTCGTCTACCACAACTACTCGATTGCCAACCTGCCGGGTACCGTGCGCGCCGGCAAGCAGGTGGTCAGCTGGGGCGAGAGCACCTTCATCGGCAACTCCATCAACAGCATCAACCCGGTGGACGTCTCGGCCTTTCGCCGCCCCGGGGCCGAGATCAAGGAAGGCCTGGTGCCGGTGAACATGCTGTTCGCCTCCCAGGGCTTGACCAACCAGTTGACCGTGGAAGGCTTCTATCAGCTGGAGTGGGACCAGACCGTGGTGGACAACTGCGGCACCTTCTTCGGCAACGATGTGGTGGCCGATGGCTGCACCACCGGCTACACCGTCGGCAACCCGGCGATCGCACCGTTACAACCGGTGGCAGCGGCCTTCGGCCAGGGCTTTCAGGTGGCCCGCGAGGGGGTGATCCTGCCCCGCGGCGGTGACCGCGACGCCCGGGACTCCGGGCAGTGGGGCGCCGCTCTGCGCTGGCTCGGCGATGACACCGAGTACGGCCTGTATTTCATGAACTACCACGCCCGCAGCCCCGTGGTCAGCACCACCACCGCCAATGTCAGCCCGGCGACCCTGGGCGCGATTGCCGGCGCCGCCAACGGCATCGTTCCCGGTTCCGGCAGCGGCCTGGTGCAAAGCGTGATGCTCGGCCGTGGCCAGTACTACCTCGAATACCCGGAGGACATCCGCCTGTATGGCGCCAGCTTCTCTACCACGCTGCCCACCGGCACCGCCTGGACCGGCGAGATCAGCTACCGGCCCAATGCCCCGGTGCAGGTCAACACCAACGACCTGACCCTGGCCCTGCTCAACCCCATTGCCGGGGGTGCGGCTTCACCGATCAAGACCGCCATGGGCGCCGACAACACCGGCTACCGGCGCAAGGAAATCACCCAGATCCAGAGCAGCATGACCCAGTTCTTCGATCAGGTGCTGGGGGCCGATCGCCTGACCCTGGTGGGCGAGGCGGCGATCGTCCGGGTCGGTGGCCTGGAGGACAAAAGCAAGCTGCGCTACGGCCGCGACTCGGTCTACGGCCAGTACGGCTATGGCGGCGACACCGATGGGTTCGTCACCGCCACCTCCTGGGGTTATCGGGCCCGGGCCATCCTCGACTACAGCAACGTGATCGGCGGGATCAACTTCAAGCCCAACCTGTCCTGGTCCCATGACGTCAACGGCTACGGCCCCAACGGCTTGTTCAACCAGGGCGCCAAGGCCCTCAGCGTTGGTGTCGACGCCGACTACCGCAACACCTACACCGCCAGCCTCAGCTACACCGACTTTTTTGGCGGGCGCTACAACACCCTCACCGACCGGGACTTCCTCGCGTTGAGCTTTGGCGTGAACTTCTGAACCGGCACAAGAAGGAGCACTTGAATGCGCAAGATGATTCTGCAATGCAGCGCCCTGGCACTGGGCCTGTGGGCGGCCAACCTGATGGCTGCAGTGAGTCCGGAAGAAGCCGCCAAGCTGGGCACCAGCCTGACTCCCGTGGGGGCGGAGAAGGCCGGCAACGCCGATGGTTCGATTCCGGCCTGGACCGGCGGCATCCCGAAGAACGCCGGGGCGGTGGACAGCAAGGGCTTTCTCGCCGATCCCTTCGCCAATGAGAAACCGTTGTTCATCATCACCGCGGCCACGGCCGACAAGCACAAGGACAAGCTGTCCGCAGGGCAACTGGCGATGTTCAAGCGCTACCCGGACAGCTACCGGATTCCGGTCTACCCGACCCATCGCAGCGTCGGCCTGCCACCGGAAATCTACGAGTCGGCCAAGCGCAGCGCGCTGAACGTGACCACCACCAACGACGGCAACGGACTGGCCAACTTCACCGGCAACCGCTACTACGCCTTCCCGATTCCGAAGAGCGGCATCGAGGTGCTGTGGAACCACCTGACCCGCTATCACGGTGGCAATCAGAAACGCATCATCACCCAGGCCACCCCGCAGACCAACGGCAGCTACACCTCGATCCGTTTTGAAGAGGAAGTGGCGGCGCCGCAACTGATCCCCGACCTGGACCCGGCCAAGGGTGCCAACGTGCAGAACTTCTTCAAGCAGTCGGTGACCGCCCCGGCGCGGCTGGCGGGCAACGTGCTGCTGGTCCATGAAACCCTGGATCAGGTCAAGGAGCCCCGTTCGGCCTGGATCTACAACGCCGGGCAGCGCCGTGTACGCCGCGCCCCGCAGGTGGCCTACGACGGTCCGGGCACCGCCGCCGACGGCCTGCGCACCTCGGACAACTTCGACATGTTTTCCGGCGCCCCCGACCGTTACGACTGGAAACTGGTGGGCAAGAAGGAGATGTACATCCCCTACAACAGCTACAAGCTGGACTCGCCGAGCCTCAAGTACGACGACATCATCAAGGCCGGGCACATCAACCAGGACCTGACCCGCTACGAACTGCACCGGGTCTGGGAAGTGGTGGGCACGGTCAAGCCCAACCAGCGGCATATCTATGCCACCCGCCACATGTACATCGACGAGGACAGCTGGCAGGTGGCGCTGGTGGATCACTACGACGGTCGTGGCCAGCTGTGGCGGGTCGCCGAAGGGCATGCGCAGTACTACTACGACCATCAGGTCCCGGCCTACACCCTGGAAGCCCTGTATGACCTCAACGCCGGTCGCTACCTGGCCCTGGGCATGAAGAACGAGGAAAAGCACAGCCTGGAATTCGGCTTTGCCGCCAAGGCGGCCGACTACACCCCGGCCGCCTTGCGCGCCAGCGGGGTGCGCTAGGCAGCAGTGACGCACGAGGTGCAAAGGCGACCGCCCGGTCGCCTTTTTTATGGCAGAGGATCAGCCCGCTGAATACTTCTTCAACAGGTCGGGAGGTCGAGGCTAGGGTGGGGGCACGCTGGCTAAAACTATAAAAAGGCTCGCCGCAATGACTGCCATGACTCGTTGTCCAGAGCGTCCCGGGGTCATGCCCCGTTTGTCTTCCCATCATTCTCCACGCGACCACCTGAGTACGCCGTTGCTGGCCTCCAGTGCGCGGGTCAAGTTGTTGTGTGCCCCTGCCGGCAGCGGCAAGACCGCCCTGCTCAGCGAATGCCTGCAGCAGGCCCCCGCTTCGTGCCGGGTCATCTGGTTGCCCCTGGGCGGTGCGTGCCAGAGTCCTGAAGACTTGTGTCGTGTCCTGGCCGACGCCTTGGACCAGGCCGATGCCGATCCCGCCGCGCTGCTGTTACACCTGGCTCATCTGCCCAGTCCGGCCTGGCTGTGCATTGATGACTATTGCCGTTTGCCGGCTCCGGAGCTGGACGGGCTGCTGGACCGCTTGCTGAGCATCGACAACCCCTTGCTCACTTGGTGGATCGGCAGTCGCCGCCGCCCCCAATGCAACTGGCCACGCCTGTTGCTGGACGACCAGCTCTACGAACTGGACGGCAGCGCCCTGGCCTTCAGCCAGCGTGATATCGAGCAACTGCTGCAACGTTTGCCGCAACCTTTGTGTGCCCAGACCGCCAGCAGCATCCTGCAGCGCAGTGGCGGCTGGTGTGCCGGGGTGCGCATCGCCTTGCTCGATGGCAGCGAGCGGGTGACCCAACCCTGCAAGCCAGGGCGCCCCAATACCTTGCTCGAATACCTGGAGCATGAGCTGTTCAGCGTGTTACCGGCGGAACTGGCGGAAGTCTGGCAAGTGCTGGCCCAGATGCCGCGGTTCAATGCCGAGTTGTGCGAGCACCTGTTCGGCGCCGGAGAAGGGGCCCAGTACCTGCGTACCCTGCAGGACCTGGGCTGCTTTATCGAACCCTGGGAAGGCGGTGCCGACTGGCTGCAGGTGTTTGCACCCCTGGCCCGGCTGATGCGGCATGAGGCCTGGCCCGCCGGGCGCTCCTGGCATCGGCGGGCGTGCCAGTGGTTTACCGCTCAGGAGGATTGGCAATCGGCCTTTGAGCAGGCGCTATTGGCCCAGGAGTACGAAGTCGCGGTCAGCCTGCTGGAGCATTTCAATATTGAGTTCCTGTTCCAGCAGCACAATGGCTTGTTGCTGTTGCAACTGCATGAGCGCCAGGGCGCCGAGTTGCTGCTGGGCAGTCCGCAGTTACTGGGGTTGCTGGTGGCGGCCATGCTGTTTGCCGGACGCTTCGAACAGGCCGGGCAATGCATGGCCCAGATGGCACGGTTTGCACCGCAACCTTCGGCGGTTGAACAACGTCAGCTGCTGGCTCGCTGGCAGGCGCAGCAAGGGTGGCTGTTGCACCTGGGCGGGCGGATGGAGGCCGCGCGGCAGCACTTTCGCGAAGCCTTGAACGAGTTGGAGGACGGCGCCTGGACCACCCGTTTGCTGTGCCTGTCCGGCCTGACCCAGCAAGCGCTGTTGTGCGGCGAGCTGGAGGTGGCCCAGTCCCTCAATCGTGAGGCGTTGTGTCTGGCCCGGGCCCAGGATGCGTTGTTGTTCGAAGGCTTGCTGGAGCTCGATCATGCCCAATTGCTGGAACAACGCGGCGCGCCCCATCGGGCGCAAAGTTTGCTGGAGCAGGTGATCGAGCGTCTGTCCGGGCAAGCGCTGCGCGCCACGCCCTTGCTCGGGCGCCTGGCCTTGCGCCTCGGCCGGCTGGCGTTGCGCCAGGGAAACGATGGGCAAGCAGCCGAGTATTTTCGCCGAGGGCTTGAGGATTGCCTGGTCAGTCATGACAAGCGCGCCTTGTATGGCTTTCTCGGTGAGGCCCAGTTGGCGGCCAACCAGGGCGACTACGCCCAGGCGTTCGTGCGCCTGCGGGACGCCGAGCGGCTGATGCAGCAACGGCAGATCCCGGACACGGTCTACCGTGGCGTGCTGTTGCAGGTCAGCAGCCAGCTCTGGCTGCAGCAGGGCCGAGCGGAACTGGCTCACGAAGCCTTGAGCCGGGTGCTCCGGCACTTTCGTGGGCCCCAGGCCCTGCAGGCGCCGCCGGCCTCCCTGGAATTGATCCCGAGCATTGAGTACCTGCTGGTGCTGGCCGAGGTCCATCTGGGGCGGGCCCAGGCACCGGTGGCCACGTTGCAGGGGCTGCTGGCACGGGCCCAGCGCCACGGCATGCTGGGGCTGGAGGCACAGGTGCAATTGGCCCTGGCCGAGGTGGCTTTCATCCTCGGCGATCAAGCCTTGGCGGCGCAGGCGTTGCAGGCCGGGCAGGAGCGGGTGGCGCGCTGCAATCTGCCCCAGGCCCTGCACGAGTTGCGCCTGCGACAACCAGCGTTGTTGCAAGCACTGGACAGTCCGCCAACCACGCTCGCGGCGGCGCCGCAGGAGGATCACGACAGCCTGCTCAGCCTGCGGGAGTTGCAAGTGCTGCAATTGATTGCCCAGGGCTGCTCGAACCAGCAGATTGCCGAGCAGTTGTTCATCTCCCTGCACACGGTGAAGACCCACGGCCGCAGGATTCACAGCAAGCTGGGGGTCGAGCGGCGCACCCAGGCGGTGGCCAAGGCCCAGGCCCTGGGGCTGATGAGTTGAGGCGCGCCGGTTACTCGGGCTGCGGTTGATAACCCATGCGCCAGCTCACCGCAGAGCTGGCCGCCAGCAGGCGTTGGGCCGCGGGTCCATGTTCATCGGCGTGGAACAGCGACGTCGGCCCTACCACGGTCAGCACCGCGGCGATCTTGCCGGTGGCATCGAATACCGGCGCCGACAGGGCATCGACCCCAGGCATCAGTAAACCGTGGACATGGTGCAAGCCGCGCTGGCGGATCTGCTCGGCCAGTGCGTCGTGGACCTGCGGGTCGGCCAGGGCATGGGGGGCACCTGTGGAGAGTTCCTGCTGGCGCAGATCGAGGGTTTCCCGTTGTGGCAGGTAGGCGTTGAACACCAGCCCGGTGGATGAGCTGAGCAGGGGCAGCACCGAGCCCAATTGAGTGACCACGGTCACCGCTCGCACCGCCGGCTCGATGTGCACCACGGTCGCGCCCTGATTGCCCCACACCGCGAGGAAGCAGGTTTCGTTCAATTCGTCCCGCAGTTCCGCCAGGGGCAGGGCGCCTACCTTCAAGACATCCATGCTGCCCAGGGCCGCCAGCCCCACCCGCAAGGCTTCACGGCCCAGGCCGTAGTGATTGGTGGCGGTGTTCTGCTCGGCAAAACCGCTGGCGATCAACGCCTGCAGGTAACGGTGTACCTTGCTCGCCGGCATTTGCACATGTTCGGCCAGACGCGAAAGAGAAGTGGCCGGTGACAGTTCGGCCAGGGCCTTGAGGATGTCGGTGCCGACTTCGGCCGAGCGGACTTTCTGTTTACCGGTGCTGTCGCTGGTGCTGCGCGGCTTTTCCATGGAGGTGTCGGGGTCCCGTGACAAGTGGCGGTCTTTATAGCTTGACGCTCATAGGCAATCAAATTACGTTATGCGTAATTGGATTACGATAAAAATAACCCAGGCGTGCCGATAACTCTTGTGAAGGAGTGGTGGGCCCCTGCCTATTCCAACTTCCAGGAGGCTCCATGAACCTCGATTCTTCGGCGTCGGCCCTCAGCTACCAATCGGGCTTTGGCAATGAATTCGCCAGCGAAGCCCTGCCGGGCGCACTGCCCGTCGGCCAGAACTCCCCGCAAAAAGCCCCTTACGGCCTGTACGCCGAATTGTTTTCCGGCACCGCCTTCACCATGACCCGCAGCGAAGCCCGGCGCACCTGGATGTACCGCATCCAGCCCTCGGCCAATCACCCGGCGTTCGCCAAGCTCGAGCGCCAGTTGGCGGGCGGCTCCTTGGGAGAGGTGACCCCCAACCGCCTGCGTTGGAACCCGTTGCCGATTCCTGCCGAACCCACCGATTTCATTGATGGCCTGGTGGCCATGGTGGCCAACTCTGCAGCGCAGAGTCCTTCCGGCATCAGCGTCTATCACTACCGCGCCAACCGCTCCATGGAGCGGGTGTTCTTCAACGCCGACGGGGAAATGCTCCTGGTGCCGGAACAGGGCCGCCTGCGCATTGCCACCGAGCTGGGCGTGCTGGAGCTGGAACCCCTGGAAATCGCCGTGCTGCCTCGCGGCCTGAAATTCCGCGTCGAACTGCTGGACCCGCAAGCCCGTGGCTACATTGCCGAGAACCATGGTGCGCCGCTGCGCCTGCCAGACCTGGGCCCCATTGGCAGCAACGGCCTGGCCAATCCCCGGGACTTCCTGAGCCCGGTGGCCCACTACGAAGACCTCCAGCAGCCCACCACCCTGGTGCAGAAGTTCCTCGGCGAACTCTGGGGCTGCGAGCTCGACCATTCGCCGCTCAACGTGGTGGCCTGGCACGGCAACAACGTGCCCTACAAATATGACCTGCGCCGCTTCAACACCATCGGTACTGTCAGCTTCGATCACCCGGACCCGTCGATCTTCACCGTGTTGACCTCACCCACCAGCGTGCCGGGTCTGGCCAACCTCGACTTCGTGATCTTCCCGCCGCGCTGGATGGTGGCCGAGAACACCTTCCGTCCACCGTGGTTCCACCGCAACCTGATGAACGAATTCATGGGCCTGATCCAGGGCGCCTACGATGCCAAGGCCGAAGGCTTCCTGCCCGGCGGCGCGTCCCTGCACAGCTGCATGAGCGCCCACGGTCCGGACGGCGAGACCTGCACCAAGGCGATCAACGTCGAGCTGCAACCTTCGAAGATCGACAACACCATGGCCTTCATGTTCGAGACCAGCCAGGTGCTGCGCCCGAGCCAGTTCGCCCTGGAATGCCCGCAACTGCAGAACGACTACGATGCTTGCTGGGCCTCGCTGCCCGCCACCTTCAACCCGAATCGGAGATAACCCATGACCTCAACCATCACCCGTAGCTGGGTCGAGTCCGCCAACGGTCACCCCGACTTCCCGTTGCAGAACCTGCCCCTGGGGGTCTTCAGCACCCAGGGTTCGGCGCCCCGCAGTGGCGTTGCCATTGGCGAACAGATTTTCGACCTGGAAGCGGCGCTGGACGCCGGCCTGTTCGAAGGCCAGGCCAAGGCCGCGGTGCAAGCTGCCCGTGGTGGTCAGTTGAACGCTTTCTTCCAGCTTGGCCGTCCGGCCCGCGTCGCCCTGCGTGAGCGCCTGCTGGAACTGCTGGGCGAGGGCAGCAGCCTGCGCGGCAAGATCGAGGCCCTGGGCGCGAAACTGCTGCCCCTGGCGGCGGACTGCCAGATGCACCTGCCGGCCAAGATCAATGACTACACCGACTTCTATGTCGGCATCGAGCACGCGCAGAACGTCGGCAAGCTGTTTCGTCCCGACAACCCCCTGTTGCCCAACTACAAGTACGTGCCCATCGGCTACCACGGTCGCGCCTCGACCATCCGCGTCTCCGGTGCCGATGTGCGCCGGCCCAAGGGCCAGACCCTGCCGGCCGGGCAGAGCGAGCCGACCTTCGGCCCCTGCGCACGCCTGGACTATGAACTGGAACTGGGCATCTGGATTGGCCAGGGTAACGAGATGGGCGAGCCCATCGCGATTGGCGACGCCGCTGAGCACATTGCCGGTTTCTGCCTGCTCAACGACTGGTCGGCGCGGGATATCCAGGCCTGGGAATACCAGCCGCTGGGGCCATTCCTGTCGAAGAGCTTCATCACCAGCATTTCGCCCTGGGTGGTGACCGCCGAAGCCCTGGAGCCGTTCCGCCAGGCCCAGCCCCAGCGTCCTGAAGGCGACCCGCAACCCTTGCCTTATCTGCTGGACAAGCGCGATCAGGCCGCTGGCGGCTTCGACATCGAGCTGGAAGTGCTGCTGATCACCCAGGCCATGCGCGAGCAGGGCTTGCCGGCCCACCGCCTGACCCTGAGCAACACCCAGTACATGTACTGGACCGTGGCGCAGATGGTGGCGCACCACAGCGTCAACGGCTGCCAGTTGCAGGCCGGTGACCTGTTTGGTTCGGGCACCTTGTCCGGTCCGCAGAGCGGTCAGTTCGGCAGCCTGCTGGAGATCACCGAAGGCGGCAAGAAGCCCATCGAGCTGGCTTCCGGTGAGGTGCGCAAGTTCCTCGAAGACGGCGATGAAATCATTCTGCGCGGGCGTTGCCGCCGCGAAGGTTTCGCCTCCATCGGCTTCGGCGAATGCCGGGGCATGGTCCAACCGGCACGTTAAGGGAGAGCCCCATGCAGCTCTATACCTACTACCGTTCCACCGCCTCCTATCGGGTGCGCATCGCCCTGGCCCTCAAGGGCCTGGAATTCCAGGCCATCCCGGTCAATCTGCTGGTGCCCAAGGGCGGCGCCAACCGCCAGCCGGAGTACCTGGAGATCAACCCTCAGGGACGGGTGCCGGCCCTGCGCACCGACGACGGCGACCTGCTGATCCAGTCGCTGGCGATCATCGAGTACCTGGAAGAGCGTTATCCACAGGTGCCGCTGCTGTCCAAGGATCTGGTCAGTCGCGCCCGGGAGCGTGCGGTGGCGGCGATCATCGGCTGCGACATCCACCCGCTGCACAACTCCAGCACCCAGAACCTGCTGCGGGAATGGGGGCATGAAGAAGAGCAGTTGCTGGTGTGGATCGACCATTGGATCAGCCAGGGCCTGGCGGCCCTGGAACAACTGATCGGTGACCACGGCTTCTGTTTCGGCGATGAGCCGGGGCTGGCCGATGTGTTCCTGATTCCCCAGCTGTATGCCGCCGAGCGCTTCAAGGTGTCTCTGGATGAGTATCCACGGATTCTCCGAGTCGCAGCCCTGGCTGCGGCGCACCCGGCGTTCCAGGCTGCGCACCCGGCCAACCAGCCGGACACCCCGGCCTGAACCTGCACGCTGCCCCGGCGTGCGGGGCAGCGTGGCATCCGTATCACCCGAGCCCCGCAACGGGGCTTGAGCGGTCACCGCCTGTGACCTGCGCAACACTGCTGCTCATAACCATAAAAAATGAACAGGTACCTTGCGATGCAAAATCAGATTGCCAGCTTTCGTGCTGCGCTCGACGCCCGCCCGGTGTCCCGCTATCAGTGGTTGCTCCTGTTGCTTCTCGCCTTGCTGCTGGTCACTGACGGCTACGATGCCCAGGTCCTGGGTTATGTGGTGCCGGCCCTGGCCCAGGACTGGGGCCTGGAAAAGTCCGCCTTCGGCCCGGTGTTCAGCGCCAACCTGCTGGGCTTGACTCTCGGCTCTCTGGCAGTGACACCTCTGGCAGACCGGTTCGGGGTGCGACGGATCCTGCTCGGTTGCGTGCTGATCTACGCCAGCCTGACGGTGCTGATGGTGTTCGCCAATTCCCTCGACAGCCTGATGGCCGCGCGCTTTATCTGCGGGATTGGCATGGGCGGCGCCATGCCCAGCGCCATGGCCCTGATGTCCGAGTATTCGCCGCCACGCTTGCGCACCTTGATGGTGACCTTGGCCGCCTGCGGTTTCTCGTTTGGTGGTGCTGCCGGTGGTTTTGTCGCTGCCGGTTTCATCGACCGCTTCGGTTGGGAGGCGGTGTTCCTGGCCGGTGGGATCACGCCATTGTTGCTGTTTCCGTTCCTGGTCTGGCGCCTGCCCGAATCCCTGCCGCGCTTGCTGCGGGATGCGCCACCTTATGCGCGCTTGCGCAAGGTCACTGCGCAGATGCTCCCGGACTGGCAGCCACCGCCGGTTGTCAGCGACGCCAGTGAAGCACCGGCAGGCAGCAAGCTCACGGTGCTGGAGCTGTTCCGCCAGGGCTATGCGCGGCCAACGCTGCTGATCTGGTCGACGTTTTTTGTCAGCCTGATCCTCCTGTACTTCATGATCAGTTGGTTGCCGACCTTGCTGCTGGAAAGTGGCCTGGCCCTGAAACAGGCCAATCTGGTGACCTCGATGTTCCTCTTCGCCGGCACCCTGGGGGCGATCTGCATGGCCTGGTTCGCCGACCGCCTCAAGCGCAAGGTGCGCTTGCTGGCGGCCGTGCTCGGCGCCGCGGCCCTGTGCACGGTGTTGCTCGGCCTGAATCACGACAATCCGCGTTATCTGGTGGTGTTCGTGTTCGCCGCCGGTTTTTGCATCATCGGCGGCCAGCTGACCCTCAACGCCTTCGCCAGCAATTTCTATCCGGCTCAGGTGCGCGCCACCGGCACTGGCTGGGCGCTGGGGGTGGGGCGCTTCGGTTCGATCCTCGGGCCCTTGTTCGGCAGCCTGCTGTTGGCGATGCATATCCCGGTGCAGCAGATTTTCTTCTTCTGCGCGATTCCGGCGGTACTGGCGGCCTTGCTGATCATTCAGGTGCGCTCGCCGTCCGAGGCTCCCGCAGGTGGTGCGGGAGTGGCCCCCGAGCTGCAGGAAGCCCTCAAGTCCTGATGTGCTGTCGGTTCAGCGTGCCAGGTGCTTGATCATCGGCACGCAGGCCAGAGTCAGGCCCCGGGGCGACTGGTACTGGGCGATCCGCTCGCCGACGAAACCGCACTGACGATAGAAGTGGGCGGCGTTCAAGGTCGAGTCCAGGATCAGGTGCGGCAGCCCGGCTTGCAGGGCCCGTTCCTCAAGGTAGGCCATCATCTGCCGGCCAATCCCCTGGCCCATGTAGGCCGGGTCGACGAACACCGCGTCGACCTGTCCGGTCTCCAGGTCGAGCAGGCCGCTGGCGGTTACCTGGTTGTCGATGACGGCCACGTAGCCGGTGTTTTCCACCACTTCGATGAAGTAGTCCGCCAGGCTGCCGGCGGTCCATACCTGCAAGTCGGCGTCGGGGTAGTGGCCGCGGCACTGGTGGTTGATGGCTTGGTTACGAATGTCGAAGACCCGTTGCGCGTCGCCGCTATGTGCTTTTCTGATCAGCATGCTGTGCCCGTTCCGTGGAGTGAGCCGAGCATCCTGCCAGAGCCCGGTCCGGGATGCGATCAGTGGACCACGGTGTTGGGCGGCAGGTGCCCCAGGCGCTCGGTCAGGCGCAGGCGCTGGATCGGGTCGTCGCTGAGCAGCAAGGCGTGCTCCAGGTCGAAGCGCTCGGCATTCGGGCACTCCAGGCGTTGATAGAGGCTGGCCCGGGCCAGGTAGTCGGCGGCGCTGCCGTTGCCCAGTTCCAGCACGCGCTCGGCATTGATCAGGGCCGCCAGGTTGTCGTCGTAGGACAGGTGTAACTGGCGCAGATTGCGCGACAGGCGCTGGAACATCTGCAGCGGCTCGGCACTGGCCAGGTGTTCGGCACTGAGCTTGATATGGGCGCCGTACTGGCGTTGCAGCAGTTCCCGGCAGTCGGCGGGGTACAGTCGGCGTCCGCCGCAGGGATCGAGCAGATGGTCGGCGCCGGGCACCCGCAGCAGGAAGTGCCCGGGGAAGTTCACCCCCACCAGGGGAATCTGCAGCCGTTGTGCCAGCTCCAGGGCAATCAGGGCCAGGGCCAGGGGTTGCCCGCGGCGCGATTCCAGGACCTTGTCCATCAGCGCCGCCTGGGGGCGCAGGGGCAGGTGCTCGTCCTGCTGGAAGCCCAGGTCGTTCATGCGCCGCAACAGTGGCTGGCCCAGTTCGTTCGGCGGTAGATGAGGCAGGCTGCTGCCGATCTGCAGCTGGATCTCCTTGAAGGCTTCCAAGTGACGCTCGGGCACAAGTTTTGGTGCGTGCTCGGCGGCAATCCACAGGGCCGCTTCCAGCAGGGCTGGTGGCGAGCGGTGCAGGCAGGCGAAAAAGGCTTGGCGCGGGTTCATCTCAACCTCCGACGGATGCCTCGTTTTAGCCTCGTGGCGCAGGTTCGTCCAGTGCTGACACAGGTGGTAGCAGGTTATTTCCCAAAGCCTGTAAAAGCCCGCGGCTTATTCCTGCGTGGCGCAGCAAATTCCAGGCGCAAGCCTATACTGGCGACTACAAGAAGTGATTCGGGAGCCCGTCGATGTTCGCTCTCATGCACAGCACTCGCCTTGAATCGCTGCACCTCAGCGTCGACCCCAGCACCGGGTTGAAGGCAGTGATCGCCATCCACAACAACCGCCTGGGGCCTGCCCTGGGCGGTTGCCGTTATCTGGCCTATCCCGACACCACCAGTGCCGTGGAAGACGCTGCGCGACTGGCCCAGGGCATGAGCTACAAGGCGGCCCTGGCCGGCTTGCCTCAAGGCGGCGGTACCGCGGTGATCATCCGTCCCGCCCATGTGGAAAACCGCGCGGCGCTGTTCGAGGCCTTTGGCCGTTGCATCGAGCAACTGGACGGGCGCTACATCACCGCCATCGACAGCGGCACTTCGGTGGCCGACATGGACTGCATCGCTCAGCAGACCCGCTACGTCACCAGCACCAGCGCCGCCGGAGACCCGTCGCCCCACACCGCCATGGGCGTATTCGCCGGGATTCGCAGCACCGCCATGGCCCGCCTGGGCAGCGACAATCTGGAAGGCCTGCGGGTGGCAATCCAGGGCCTGGGCAACGTCGGCTTTGCCCTGGCCGAGCAACTGCACGCCGCCGGTGCCGAGCTGCTGGTCAGCGACATTGATGCCGGCAAGGTGCAGTTGGCCATGGAGCAACTCGGGGCGCATCCCGTCGCCAACGATTCGTTGCTCAGCACCCCTTGCGACATTCTCGCCCCTTGTGGCCTGGGCGCCGTGCTCAACAGCCTCAGCGTGGCCCAGTTGCGCTGCGCGGCGGTGGCCGGATCGGCCAACAATCAACTGACCAACCTGCAAGTGGCCGATCAACTGGAGCGGCGCGGGATTCTCTATGCGCCGGACTACGTGATCAATTCGGGTGGCCTGATCTATGTGTCCCTCAAGCATCGCAATGAGGAGCTTGCGGTGATCACCGCGCACCTGTCGAAGATCAGCCTGCGGCTGACGGAGATCTTCGCCCACGCCCAGGCGGAAAAACGCTCTCCGGCGCGGGTCGCGGACGAACTGGCGGAGCGGGTGCTGTACCGCTAGGTATCTGTGTCTTATCCCTTTGGCTCGCCCTCTGTAGTATCAGGGCACGGGAAAGGTTGCAGGGCTGAGCCTGATCCCTCAAAGGCCAACGACAAGGAATGAATTCGACGATGCCTCAAGTGCTGGATAGTGGCCTGGATGAGCAGTTGGCTTCGCTGTTGCGCAAAGGTGCGGATATTCAATCGATACGCCAGCTTCTTGAGCGGTACCGGGATCGGGGCTTTGGCGCGCAGGCGGTGTACAACTATCTGGCGTTGCTCAGGCACGACGCATCTGAAGAACTTGAAGACAGAATCCTGGAAGCCATGGATATAGCGTCCGGATACTGCTCGCCAGGCTGCAGGGTGTGGGAGGTTGTGCCATGACCCAGGCCCATACCGACAAACCATTGATCGGGTGTTCTGTCAGGGACCTGCAGTTGTACGCTGCGGCGTGCCTGGAGGCTTACTGCCTGAGCAAAGGTATTGCCCATCCTGCTGTTGATGACTTGCTAAAGTACCTTGAGAACTATCCGGAAAAAGATCGTTTACTGGCCTGGGACAGGGCCGGAGCGCAACTGGCATTGAATGGTCGAGGAGATGATTTGCCACAAAGCCTTATTGCTTTGATAGCGCCTGAAGATATCGAGGCGTTCTCCAGTATCGTCGACAGCGCGGTTGAGGTTGGAATGGTCGACCTGTATGGAGGCGCGACCGATTTGCCCGTGATTTTCATGGGCAAGATCACTGCGATATTGCGTCGCAACCTGATCGATTTGCCCGAGCCGAAAGGCGCGGCAGTCGTTTGACCGGCGGCTGCATCACGGGCACTCCTTGATCGGCAAACATGAAAAAAGCCCTGTGCCATGGACACAGAGCTTATTCAATTCGCGTAAAGCCTATTTCGCTGCCTTGGCCGCTTTCGCCGGTTTGGTCGGCGCCTCGACTTCAGCAGGTTGCTGCGCTTCAACCACCTCCAGCGCGGGAGCGGGGGCGCTGAGCAATTCGGACAACGCATCCGGCTGGCTCTTGAAGGCCCTGGCGAATACATCGCGGTTCTTCGCCATGTAGATCCCGGCTTCTTCCACCTGTTGCTCGCTCAGCGACGGCACGGCTTTTTGCAACACTTGCGCCAGCACTTCAGCCAGTTCGAGCATTTTGTCATGACGGTCAGCTTCGGCTTTATCCATGAACAAGCGCTCCAGATCTCGGCTGCTGCGGTATACCACTTCGACGGCCATTCACCACCTCACATGCCTTCACGATAATGGGTCTGTATAAATACTGTATCTATATACAGGTCGAGAGAATAGGCGAATCCTTTTCCCTTGGATAGTGGCTTTTTAATGTAGACGGAATTTTTTTCCCGGGTCGATTGTGATGGGGCCGTGCCTCGTTGCGGGCGGCCACCATCTCATTGACGGCTCCTGGCCTTTTTTCTGCATGCAGAACAACCGTCACGTCCAATCCGCATCATCCGGTCGAACCGACCTAAGGAAGAACCATCGTGAAAATCAATTGGGCCGAGAACCTACGGCAGAACGTCCATCAACTGGCCGAGTCCCTGGGCAACCTGTTTGTCGAGTCGTTCCATTACCTGGCGCTGTTCGCCATTGGCGCGGTGACTGCCTGGGCGGCGGTGATGGAATTCCTGCAGATGCTCGAGGCAGGCCACATCAAGATCGATGACATCCTGCTGCTGTTCATCTACCTGGAATTGGGGGCGATGGTCGGTATCTACTTCAAGACCAACCATATGCCAGTGCGTTTCCTGATCTACGTGGCGATCACCGCGCTGACCCGGCTACTGATTTCCAACGTCTCGCACCACAGCCCGCCGGACCTGGGGATCATCTACCTGTGTGGCGGCATCCTGCTGCTGGCCTTCGCCATTCTGGTGGTGCGCTACGCCTCGTCGCAGTTTCCCTCGGTGAAGATCGAACATCCGCAACGCAAGATCGGCGCGGGCTCCGGCGAGCACCCGGAAGTGGAGAAGGGCGAGCTCTAGAAACGCAAGGCCTGGGGCGCGGGCTTATGGCCAGCGGACGGCAGCAGTGCGAGGCTGTCGCCGTTGGTCATGGCTTCGAGGATGGCTACGGCGCTGTGGCCTTGCTCGATGGCGATGCCGAATTGAATGCTTTGCACCAGGCGCTTGATGCGCTGCGGGTCATTGCGCTGGGCTGCGCTGATCATGCGCTTGGCCACCACCCGGCCGGCCTGGGACAAGGTCAGCATGATGCTGCCGTCCAGGCCCTGGATGCTCAGGTTGACCTGATAATCCGGGGTGAAGGTGTCGGTAATCAGTTGAAAGGGGTTGTCCATGATGCGTCACCGCCTGATTGGATCGTGCAGTCATTGACTGGCAGGGCGCGGAATTAGTTCGCGATTCCAGACCGCTGGCCGGTCGTTTGCCGAGGTTTGCCTACGTCCGTGTTGCTCAAGGATGAACAAAGCAAGGGGCATGCCGGGAACCTCGCCGGGCAATGATTGCGGGGACAAAAAAGCGGACCACAAGGTCCGCTTTTTTTATTCCTGCCCGTTTCAGGGCACGACCGAGTAAATGATCGCAGACAGTGCGATCAGGCCGATCAGCACCACGAACAGGTTCGACAACTGGCCCGAATACTGGCGCAGCGAAGGCACCCGCTGGATCGCGTACATCGGCATCAGGAACAGCAGGCAGGCGATCACCGGTCCGCCCATGGTCTCGATAATGTGCAGGATGCTCGGGTTGAAGGTGGCCACGGCCCAGCAAGTGAGGATCATGAACAGCGCGGTGATCTTTTCCAGGCGGGTGGACGACAGCGAGCGCCCCCGCAGGTTTTTTACGATCAGCCCCTGAAAGCCTTCGCTGGCGCCGATGTAGTGGCCCAGGAACGACTTGGTAATGGCCACCAGGGCGATCAGCGGTGCGGCGTAGGCGATGACCGGGGTCTGGAAGTGGTTGGCCAGGTACGACAGGATCGAGATGTTCTGTTCCTTGGCCGCCACCAGGTCCGCCGGCGACAGGGCCAGCACGCAGCTGAAGCAGAAGAACATCACCGTCAGCACCATCATGGCGTGGGCCGTGGCCAGGATGCCGCTACTCTTGCGTTCGGCCTGGGCGCCGTAATGGCGTTTCTGATCCAGGGCGAAGGCCGAGATGATCGGCGAATGGTTGAAGGAGAACACCATCACCGGAATCGCCAGCCACAAGGTCTTGAAGAACAGCGGTAGGGGCATGCCCTCGCTGGCCGAGGCGAAGAACGCGCCGTTCCAGTTGGGAATCAGGCTCAGGGCCAGTAGCAGCAAGGCGGCGACGAACGGATAGACCAGCAGGCTCATGGCCCGCACGATCACGTCCTGGCCACAACGCACGATGGCCATCAGGCCGAGGATCAGCAGCAGCGACAGCAGCGCCCGAGGCGGCGGGGTCATGTGCAGCTGGTGCTCCATGAAGTTGCCCAGGGTGTTGGTCAGGGCCACGCTGTACACCAGCAGGATCGGGAAGATGGCGAAGAAGTAGAGCAGGGTGATCAGCTTGCCGGCACCGACCCCGAAGTGTTCTTCCACCACCTCGGTGATGTCCCCGGAGCGCCCGGAGAGGACGAAACGGGTCAGGCCGCGGTGAGCGAAGAAGGTCATGGGGAAGGCCAGCAGCGCCAGCACGATCAATGGCCAGAAGCCACCGACCCCGGCGTTGATCGGCAGGAACAGGGTGCCAGCGCCGATGGCGGTGCCATACAGGCCGAGCATCCAGGTGGTGTCGTGCTTGCTCCAGCCTTGCCGGGCTGTTGCGGTGTCGCGGGGTGTGGCTACTGCGGGATTTTCGGCAGCAGGTGTGGGTACATCGGTCATCGGTATCGCCTCGTTATTATTTTTGCTCGGGCTCACGTGTTACGGACGGTCAGGGAAGGCTCCTCAGCATTCCACCCAGCTCACTGCCAGGCCGCCCCGTGAAGTTTCTTTGTATTTGTCATGCATGTCGGCGCCGGTATCGCGCATGGTGCGGATCACCCGGTCCAGGGAAATGAAGTGTTTGCCGTCGCCGCGCAGGGCCATCTGGGTGGCGTTGATCGCTTTCACCGCGGCAATCGCGTTGCGCTCGATGCAGGGCACCTGCACCAGCCCGCCCACCGGGTCGCAGGTCAGGCCGAGGTTGTGTTCCAGGCCGATCTCGGCGGCGTTTTCCAGTTGCTCGGGGGTGGCGCCGAGGACTTCCGCCAAACCCGCGGCGGCCATGGCGCAGGCCGAGCCCACTTCGCCCTGGCAGCCGACTTCGGCGCCGGAAATAGAGGCGTTCTTCTTGCACAGGATGCCCACTGCCGCGGCACCGAGGAAAAAGTTCACGACGTCGTCGTCAGAGGCCTGGGGATTGAACTTCATGTAGTAGTGCAGCACCGCCGGGATGATCCCCGCCGCACCGTTGGTAGGAGCGGTGACCATGCGCCCGCCGGCGGCGTTTTCCTCGTTTACCGCCAGGGCGTAGAGGTTGACCCACTCCATGGCCGAGAGGGTCGAGGTGATGACATTCGGCTTGCCGATTTCCAGCAGGCTGCGGTGCAGCTTGGCGGCGCGCCGCGGGACATCGAGGCCGCCAGGCAGGATGCCTTCGTGGCGCAGGCCCTGTTCGACGCATTCGCGCATCACCGACCAGATATGCAGCAGGCCGCTGCGGATTTCGGCGTCGCTGCGCCAAGCCCTTTCGTTGGCCAGCATCAGCTCGCCGACCCGCAGCTTGTGGGTCTTGCACAGCACCAGCAGTTCAGCAGCGCTGTTGAAGTCGTAAGGCAATTCGACGCTGGCGCCGGCTTCAGTTCCGGCCTCGACCTGGGCGGCCTCGATGATGAAACCACCACCTACCGAGTAGTAGGTCTGTTCCAGCAGCGTGCCTTGCTCGCCTGAGGCGGTCAGGGACATGGCGTTGGGGTGGTAGGGCAGGCTTTGGTCCAGCAGGAGCAGGTCCTGTTGCCAGTCGAAGGCGATGTTCGTGCGCCCACCCAGCCGCAATTGGCCACTGTCGCGCAGTTGCTGGATGCGTGGGCCGATGCTGCCCGGGTCGATGCTGTCGGGCCATTCGCCCATCAGTCCCATGACGCTGGCGCGGTCGGTGGCATGGCCGACACCGGTGGCGGAGAGGGAGCCGTAAAGGCGGATCTGCACCCGCTGTACCTGATCCTCCAGGCCCAGGTCGAACAGCGCCTGGGCGAAGGTGGCGGCGGCGCGCATCGGGCCCACGGTGTGGGAACTGGAGGGACCGATACCGACTTTGAAAAGATCGAAAACACTGATAGCCATGCTAAAGCCTTACAAGCAATGGAAGGTGGATCGCTGCCATTTTTTGTAGGCCAAGCGCAATGTCGGCGATACTGCCCGGGTCGGTCGGAACTGACCAACGAAACTTCCTAAGAGATCCTTTAGCAGGACTAAACGATGAGCCGTCAGTTTCATGCCCAGACCTATGTCTGGCTGCATGTGTTTTCCTGTGCCGCGCGGCACCTGTCCTTTACCCGTTGTGCTGAAGAACTGCACATCACGCCCGGCGCGGTCAGCCAGCAGATCCGTCAGTTGGAAGAGCGCCTGGGTCTGCGCCTGTTTCACCGTCGGCCCCGGGGTGTGGAACTGAGTGCCGAAGGCCAGCGCCTGGCGCTGACGGTGAGCGAGGCCTACGGCAGCATCGATGCGGAGCTGCGGCGCCTGGACGCGGGAATGATCAGTGGCACCCTGCGTCTGCGTTCGATCCCCTCGTTTCTCGGCAAGTGGCTGACCCCGCGCCTGCCGCGGCTGCAACAGCGTTATCCGGAGATCCAGCTGCGGCTGGTGGCCGAAGACAGCAGCGTGGCCTTGCACGAAGGCGACTTCGACCTGGCCATCGACCTGAACGACGGCAGCTACCCCGGCTTGCAGTCCACCGCGTTGCTGGACGAGCAGATCTTCCCGGTCTGCGCGCCGAGTCTGCTGCGGGGCCGTCCGCCGCTGCACGGGCCGGCGGACCTGGCGCATTTCCCCTTGCTGCACGACATCACCGCCTGGCGCGGCAGCTTTGAATACGCCGAATGGGAGTTCTACCTGAATGCCATCGGTTTCGAGGGCGCGGATGTGCGTCGTGGCCACACCTTCAACCGCAACCACCTGACCATCGAGGCGGCGATCGCCGGCATGGGCGTGGCGATTGCCCGGCGCACCCTGCTCAATGACGAACTGGAGCGCGGCACCCTGATCGTGCCTTTCGGCCTGGCGGTGCCCAATCACAAGCGTTATGTACTGCTCTATGCACCGGGCGCCCTGAGCCATCCGGGTGTGCGTGCGGTGCATGACTGGCTGGTGGAAGAAGCGGAGATCTTTCGCGGTCTGCACCCCCTGGGAGAGGGGCAATTGTGAGGGTTTGAGCGAGGGGGCCGAATCGAGCTAACTCCCGACCTTAACAGCGCCTTTGCAGTTTGTCCGGCTTTATTTGCGTATGAATATTTATCTTTTTTAAGGGGTTGAAATGTTCGCCGCCGTGCCTAATTGTGTAATCAAGAGGTCACGAAATGCAGGTCCAAACGTCCTGCCTTGACCCTCTTACGAGCAAGCTGAAATAAGGGAAGAACTATGCAAATCCAAGTCCATAGCGATAACCATATTCAAAGCAGCCTTCGGTTGGAGGAGTGGGTGCGCAGCACCGTTGAAAGCACGCTCGAACGCTACGAAGAAGACCTGACCCGGGTCGTGGTCCACCTGCGGGACGAGAACGGTGGCAAGTCAGGTCCGGACGATATGCGCTGCCAGCTGGAAGCCCGTCCGAAAGGTCACCAGCCGATTTCCGTGACCCATAAGGCCGACACCCTGGAACAGGCCATTGATGGGGCGACCATCAAGCTGGAAAGTGCCCTGGAGCACATGTTCGGTAAATTGCGCGGCAAACGTGCGGCGGCCGTGCCCAGCAGCGACGGCACCGAGGCGGATGCCCTGCTCGAAGAAGAATTCCTGGAAAACCAACAGGCCGCGCTCAATAGCTGACGGCTGAGTTTCTCCCCCAACCCACGGGCCTGCATTGCAGGCCCGTTTTGTTTTGTGGCGAGAAAAGTCAGAACGCCACTGACGTTTGTACATAGAGCGTGCGTGGTTCACCCACGTACTTGCCCTTGTTGTTGTCGTCGAAGGAGCGGGTGAAGTACTGGTGGTTGAAGATGTTCTTCACGCCCACCGCGACATTCAGGTCAGACAGCTGCGGGCCGAAGTCATAGCCGGCACGGGTGCTGAACAGCATGTAGCCGGGGATGCGGCCGTTGCTGCCGTCGGCACTTTCACGCGAGGTGTTGGCGTTGTCGGCGAACTGGCTGCTCTGGTAGCTGCTGTCGAGGTTGAGCTTCCACGGACCTTCGGTGTAGCTCACCCCCAGGGTGCCCTTGTGCTTGGAGGAGAAGGGCACGCGGTTGCCCTTGTTCGGACCGTCCTCACGAATCGTGGCATCGACGTAGGCATAGGTGGCGTAGACATTGAAACCGGCCAGCGCAGGATCGAGGCCGTCCAGGGCGTAGTTGATGCTGCTCTCGATGCCCTGGTGGCGGGTTTCGCCCCGGGCGATCACCGTGTCGTTGGTCTGGTTGCTGTCGTACTGATTGTCGAAGTTGATCAGGAAGGCGCCGATCTCCGCCCGCAGGTTGCCATCGTCATAGCGGGTGCCCAGTTCCCAGGTGCGGGCTTTTTCCGGTTTGACCTCGCCGCTGGCCACCCGGTTGGGCATCTGGCTGTATTGCACGCTGCCGAAGGAGCCTTCGGTATTGGCGTAGAGGTTCCAGCTCTCGTTGAGGTGATACAGCACATTCAGCGCCGGCAGCGCGGTGTTGTAGTCGCCCTGGTATTTGACGTGGGTGAGGTTGTTGCTCTGCTGTGACTCGATCATCTCGTAGCGGATGCCCGGGGTCAGGGTCCACTTGCCGATATCGATCCGGTCGTCGACGAAAAATGCGTGGGCCTCGGTGCCGCCGCGGGTATCCCGGTCGTTGCGACTGTTGCTGGTGGGCAGTTGCTGATTGGCGGTCAGCGGTGTGCGATAGCGCAGTTCATGCCCGGCTTCGTTGATGTAGCGGTAGCCGACGCCCACTTCATGGCTGCTGTCCCCCAGGTCGAAGCCCTGGGCGAAGCGGGTTTCCAGGCCGCGCACCCAGTACTCGCGGGGTGACAGGGAGAGGAAACTGCCCTGGTCCAGATAGCCGCTGCGCAGGGTCTTGGTGAAGAAGCTGTTGACGGTGAACTCCCGGCGATCTTCCTGATAGCGATAGCCGACATTGAACATCGTGCGCCGGCCCCAGAATTTGTCATAGGGACGGGTGGACTGATACGGATCGGCCTTGTAGTCCGCCACGTTCAGGCCGCCGGGCATGTCCGCTTCACCCTCGTAGTACTGGGCCATGGCATTGAAGCTGTTGGCCTCGTCGAGCTGGTACTTGCCCTTGAGAATCAGGTCGTCGATCTGCGTGTCGCTGTGTTCGCGCCAGTCGCCGCCGCGGGTGCCGGAGTACAGCAGGGCGCCACCCAGGCCATTGTCGGCCGTGCCGCCGGCCAGCAGGTTGGCGCTGGTCTTGAAACCGTCATGGCTGGAGGAGGGGCTGGTCTCGGTCTGAAAACCACCCTTGACCGTTGGCGCATCGGGAATCGCCCGGGTCACGAAGTTGACGATGCCGCCGACGTTCTGCGGGCCGTAGCGCACGGCACCGCCGCCACGCACCACGTCCACGGCATCCATGTTGCCCATGCTGATGGGGGCAAACGACAGTTGCGGCTGACCGTAGGGGGCGAACGGTACCGGGATGCCGTCCATCAGCACCGTGGAACGCGAGGCCAGACGCGGATTGAGGCCGCGAATGCCGAAGTTCAGGGCCATGTCGTGGCTGCCGGTGCCGTTGTTGTCCGGTGCATTGACCCCGGGAATCCGATTGAGCACATCCCGGGCCTGGGTCGCGCCCTGACGCTCGAACTCTTCCCGCCGAATCACGTCCCGGGCGCCGGGGTGCTCGAAGACATCGCTCTGCTGGGCATCGCCGAGCCAGTCACCGACCACGCTGGAGGTCTCCAGTTGCACTGACGCCGGGGCTGCCTCGGGGTTGGCCGGTTGCAGGCTGAAGGCATTCTGGCCCTCGGCCCGGGCTTGCAGGCCGGTGCCTTGCAGCAGGGCTTTGAGGCCCTGTTCCGGGCTGTAGTTACCTTCCAGGCCACGACTTTGCACGCCACGGGTGACCTCTGAGCCGAAGGAGATCAGCACCCCGGCTTCACGACCGAACTGGTTCAGCGCGCTTTCCAGGCTGGTCGGGGCAATGTGGTAAGGCTTGGTCTCGGTGGTGGCGGCCAGGACCTGGGGCAGGCTGGCCAGACTCAGGCTGGCGCCCAGCAACAGGTGACGCAGGGTACGGGCCAGGGGCGTGAGGCGGATGGGTTGCTCGGTCATGAACGGCGATCCTGAGAAGGGGGAATCAAGGTGGCTTTCCCTCTCTGTCACCCGAGCCGGGCAAAACGGCTCAACGGCCATGAAAAAATCTTCCTGAGCGAAAGAACCAGCGACGGATGGTGGTTCCCGACAATCAGGCCCGGGCCTCGACCGTGACCCAATAGCGGGTAAAGCGCCGCACCCTGACCGGCAGGCTGATGGCCAGCAGGTCGAGAATCCGCTCGCTGTCATCCAGGGGATAACTGCCTGAGATCAGCAGGTCCGCCACCTGGGCATCGCAGTTCAACTGGCCACGACGGTAGCGCCCCAACTCGTCGAGGAAATCCGCCAGGCGCATATGGGCCGCCACCAGCATGCCTTCGCTCCAGGCACCGCTGCCGGCATCCAGGGCCTGGGGCGACTGCCAGCTGCTGTGGGTGAAATCCAATTGTTGTCCGGCCGCTACCTGAGGCGGCATTGCGCTGTAGTGCGCCGGCGTCACGCTGACCGTTCCGGAAAACACCGCCAACTGACTGTGCTCCTTGAACTGGCGCAGGTTGATTCGTGCGGCAGCGGGGCGGACCTGCCCCTGGGAAGTCTGTACCACCAGCGGCCGGGCGTCCTGGCCGGCGCTGAGCATGATCTCGCCCTCCAGCAGGCGGATCAGTCGTTGCTGTCCATCGAAACGCACATCCACCGCGCTGCTGGTGTTGAGTTGCAACTGGCTGCCGTCGCTCAGTTGCAAGGTGCGCCGCTGGCCCAGGGAGCTGCGGTAGTCCGCCAACAGCGGCGGCAGGGGGTTGTGTTCCCGCAGGCCCCAGGCGGCGGCCGAGCCGGCACCGAGAATCAGCAACAGCTTCAGGGCCTGGCGCCGGCTGGCGGATTTCGGTGCATTCAAGGCCGCGTGGGCCAGGGGCGAGGACAAGCCGCGCAAGCGCTGATTGACCCGTTGGATATGCGCCCAGGCTCGCTGGTGTTCGCTATGGGCGTCGTGCCATTGCTGCCAGGCCGCTTGCTGGCGTGGGCTCAAGGGGCCGCCTTGCATTTCGATCAGCCAGTGCACGGCCTGTTCGGCCACGGCGTTGCTGAAGTCGGGCTGGCCATTGAGGTGTGGATTCATCGAGGGGCTCACAGGGCGAAATAACAACGCATGGCGGCTTTGTTCAGATGACGTTTGACTGTGGCGATGGAGATGTTCAATTGCTCGGCAATCTGGCCGTAGGTCAGGCCATCGAGCTGACACAGCAGAAAGGCCCGCTTGACCGGGCGTGGCAGGCCGTCGAGCAAGGCGTCCAGCTCCATCAGGGTCTGCAGGATGATGGCCCGCTCCTCCTCGGAGGGGGCCACCTGTTCCGGCATCTGCGCCAGGGTTTCCTGATAGGCCCGCTCCAGGTCCTGGCGTCGGTAGTGGTTGAACAGCACCCGTTTGGCGATGGTGGTGAGAAACGCCCGGGGCTCGATCAGGGTTAGTGTTTCCCGGGCGCTGAGCACACGAATAAAGGTGTCCTGGGCCAGGTCGGCGGCACTGTGGGGGCAGCCGAGCCGGCGCCGCAACCAAGTGTTCAGCCAGCTGTGATGGGCTTGGTAGAGGCCTTCGACGGTAGCGCAATGGGACAAGTCGGACGCTCCTGCACCCACAAGGTGCATAAGAGAACAAGAATTGTTCGCATTGTAGTGTTGCGACAGGGCATTCGGCAATCAGCCCGTACCGACAGAAATGGGCCGCGTTGTCGGTGTTTTTTTGCACATGAGAATATTTATCATTAGTATTGTGCGCCTGTTTCTCCCCGACGGCCTGCGCAGTGCCCCGGGCATCCCCTCGCTGCAAGGTTCAAACATGAAAAGCAAGGCCGGCGGAGTTCCCGCTTCCTATCGTCTGGCAGTGGTCTCGCGGGTCTGTGCCGCGGTCCTGGGTGGTTACCTGCTGGCGGCGCTGTCCAGCGTCTGCCTGACGCTGCTGCTGCCCATTCCCCGGGCCGACGCCGTGCTCAGCGGGATGATGGCCTCCTTTGTGTTCTATCTCTTGGCGGTGCTCTGGTGCTTCGCCTGTCGCACTGCCTGGCAGGCCTGGTTCGGCCTGTTGCTGCCAAGCCTGGTGCTGGCGCTGGTCGCCGGCAGCGCCTATTGGGTGGCCTTGCCATGAAGGAAGGTTTGCGTCAGTCCATGGCCTGGCTGCACACCTGGGCCGGGCTGGTGTTCGGCTGGTTGCTGTTCGCGATTTTCTTCACCGGAACCCTGTCCTACTTCAAGGAAGAAATTACCCACTGGATGCAGCCGGAGGCCCCGGTTCGGGCCGTGCATGCCGATATCAGCCTGGATTTGGCCCAGCGTTACCTGGAACAGCACGGCCAGGGCGCGCAGCGCTGGTTCATTACCCTGCCCGATGCGCGTCAGCCGCTGCTGTCGGTGGCCTGGCAGGCGCCGAGCGCCCCGGGCGAGCGCGGCGAGTTCACGGAAAAACTCCTGGACCCCAGCACCGGCAGCGAACTGCAGGTGCGCGATACCCGTGGCGGCGAGTTCTTCTACCGCTTCCACTTCCAGTTGCAAATGCCTTATCCCTGGGGCCGCTGGTTGTCGACCCTGGCCGCCATGGTGATGTTCGTGGCCCTGATCAGCGGCATCATCATCCACAAGAAAATCTTCAAGGACTTCTTCACCTTCCGGCCCCGCAAGGGCCAGCGCACCTGGCTCGACGGGCACAACGCGGTGGGTGTGCTGGTGCTGCCATTCCACCTGATGATCACCTACAGCAGCCTGGTGATCTTCATGTCCATGGTCATGCCGGCGAGCATCCTGGTGGCCTACAAGGGTGAGAGCAATGCGTTCTTCAAGGACTTGCGGCCGGCCAGCAACAGCATCCCGGCGGCTGGGCAGCCGGCAGCGCTGACGGCCCTGGACCCGCTGCTCAAGCAAGCCTTGGCACAGTGGCCGGGGGGCCATGCGCAGCGCCTGGTGGTCAACCACCCGGGGGATGTGAATGCGTCGGTGCACGTCATGCGCCACAGCGCCGACCGGGTGGCCCGGGATCTTGGCAGCAGCGTGTCGTTCAACGGGGTCACTGGCCAGCCGTTGGACGCCAGCCCCGAACAGTCCCTGCCCATGGCCATCGGCGGCAGTTTCTATGGCCTGCACATGGGCCTGTTCGCCGGTCCGGTGTTGCGCTGGCTGTACTTTATCTGCGGCCTGGCGAGCACCGCGATGATCGGCACCGGGCTGGTGATCTGGCTGGGCAAGCGCCAGCTCAAGCACGCCAAGAGCGGGGTCATGCCCTTCGAGCTGCGCCTGGTGGAAGTGCTGAACATTGCCAGCATGTCCGGGCTGGTGCTGGCGGTGGCCGGCTTCTTCTGGGCCAACCGGCTGTTGCCGGCAGCCTTCGCCGAGCGCGCCGACTGGGAGGTCAACAGCTTCTTCATCCTGTGGGGCCTGAGCCTGGTGCATGCCGTGGTCCGGCCCGGGCGGCGTGCCTGGGTCGAGCAATTGAGCCTCGCCGCCTTGTTGTTCTCCAGCATCCCCTTGCTGGACGCTGTGACCAGCCCGAGCCTGATGGACGGCTTCATGGTGCGTGGCGACTGGATGCTGGCGGGCTTCGACCTGGCCTGCCTGAGCAGTGGCCTGTTCCTGGCCTGGGCTGCGCGCAAGCTGCATCGCGGCCAGCAAGCACCGGCCCGGCAGCGGCCTCTGCCCCCTGACACCGAGGTGAACTGATGTTGCTGGCGCTGCTGTTGTGTTTTAGCGGATTCACCGGCCTGTGCCTGTCCCTGGACCGGCATCACGGCGAACTGCTGGGGCACAAGCCCACGACTCGGCGCCAACAGGGCCTGCGCCTGGGAGGCTGGTTGTTGCTGGGCCTGTCGCTGGCGGCGGCAGTGCAGGGCACCGGCTGGAGCCTGGGGCTGGTGCAGTGGTGCGCCGTGCTGATGTGCAGTGCCTTGCTGCTGGTGTTGCTGCTGCCCTATCGCCCGCGTCTGGTGCTGTCGATGGCGGGGGCCAGTCTGTTGGCCTGCCCCCTCGCGGCCCTGGCCCGGTTCTGAGGGAGCGGCCCGTGATGAGCGCCCTGCCACCGGAACCCAGCGACCTGGATCACCCCGATCTGCGGGGCAGTCGTGCGCATTTTCTGCAGGTGTTCCTGTCCCAGCGTTCGCAGATGGAAGCCTTGGTCAGCCGCCGGGTCGGCTGCCGGGCCACCGCCGCGGACCTGGTGCAGGACCTGTTCCTGCGCTTCTGGCGCCGGCCCCTGGTGCAGGTCGAAGAGCTCAGCACCTACCTGCTGCGCTGCGCCGGCAACATTGCCATCGATCACTTGCGCAGCGAAGGCGCGCGGGTGCGGGTCAGTGAAGGCTGGCTACCGGAACAGCAGGACAACCAGGGCAGCGAGCCCCAGGCCGCCCTGGAAGCCGGCAATGACTTGCGACACGTGGAGGCCGCCCTGCGCAGCCTGCCGCAGCGAACCCGGCAGATCTTCCTGCTCAACCGTATCCACGGGCGCAAGTACGCCGAGATCGCCAAGGTCATGGGCCTGTCCCAAAGCGCCGTGGAAAAACACATGATGCGCGCCCTCGAAGCCTGCAAGGCCAGCCTGCGGGAACCTGCGCCCCCGCGCACGCCAAGGAATGCACCGTGAATCAGCGCTCCCGTGTCATCCCGACGCCGGCCCAGGAACAGGCCGCCCTGGCCTGGCTGAGCCTGCTCCACGATCAGCCCAGCAGTGGCGACCAGGCCACCTTCAGCCAATGGCTGCAGGCCGATCCGGCCCACGTCGAAGCCTATGCCCAGGCCCAGGTGCTGTGGGAGTTGAGTGAACAGCCGGCGCGGACCCTGGCGGATGAAGACGCCTTGGCCCTGCAGGGCCTGCTGCGTGCCATGGACGGAGCCCGTGCTCGGGCCCGACGGCGCTGGTCGGCAGGGTTGGCCATGGCCGCCAGTGTGCTGCTGGTGATCGCCCTGGGCGCCGGCTGGCAACCGGGCCGTTGGCTCGATGACCTGGGCGCCGATTACGTTTCCGCGCCGGGTCAGGTACGCACGGTGATTCTTGCCGACCAGAGTCAGGTCACCCTGGACGCCGACAGCGCCATTGCCGTGGACTTCCGCCACGGCGAACGGCATGTGCAGTTGCGTCGTGGCGCTGGTTTCTTCAGCGTCAGCCACACGGGCGCGCCCTTTGTGGTGGCGGCCGGGGAGGGCGAAGCGCGGGTCCTGGGCACCCAGTTCGAAGTGCGTCTGCAAGCCGACGGTGCCCAGGTCACGGTGCTGTCCGGGCGTGTCGCGGTCACCGCCGCCAAAGGCGCGGCGCAGCAGGTGCTCGGTGCCGGCCAGCAGGTGGCGTACGGTCATGGCCAGGCGACCCCGTTGCAGGGTGTCGACAGCGAAGCGCAACTGGCCTGGCGCCAGGGTTGGCTGAACTACTACCACGCGCCCCTGGCCGAGGTGGTGCAGGACCTGCGGCGCTATTTCCCCGGACGCATCCTGCTGCTCAATGACCAACTGGCAGCGCGCCGGGTCAGTGGCAGTTTCTCCAGCAAGGACCCTCAGGCGGTCCTCGATTCCCTGCAGGCGGCCTTAGGGTTCGAACAGCACCAAGTCCTCGGCAGGTTCATAGTCCTGCGCTGAAAGGCCCGTCCCAGAGCTCCCGAACATTCATCGATATCACACCTTTCTGTCACCAAACCGTTATATCAGGCGCGGATGATCTGCGGATTCCTGAGCACATGGTCAGGATCGGCGAGGGTTGTGATTCAGCTCTCACAAGGGAGGGAAGGCTGAAGCGGGAGCAAGACGATGCGCAGCTGGGATGTCGCAAAAAAGAAGAAGGCCCACATCGAAATCATTCCGATGATCGATGTGATGATGTTTCTCCTGGTGTTCTTCGTACTGATCAGTCTCAACGTGATTCCCGCCGTGGGAATCAAGACGCAGTTGCCGGTGGCCAGTACCGCGCAACAATTGAAGCCGCAAAACAAGGCGGTGATTACCCTGGGTCTGCAAGAGCGCCTGCAACTCGACGGTCAGGACCTGGATGAAGGGGCGCTGTTGGCACAACTTAAAGTGCTGAACAACGGCAGCGAAAAGTTGGTGATCATTATCAACAGCGATCAGGGCGTGGAAGTTAAACGCCTGGTTTCGGTGATGGACTTGCTCAAGGGCAATGGCTTCTCTTCCGTCTCCATCGCTACGCGCAAGTCCTGACGCCATGTTCGGTTTATATAGAACTCGCAAGTGGCTGGCGTGCCTGCTGCCGGCCGGCCTGTTGTTGCTGGTGATCTATGCCAGTCAGTTGCAACAGTTGCAGATCAAGCCGGTGTACGACGAAAGCACGGTGGAAATTGCCCTGGTGGATGCGGCGGAACTGGTGGCCGCGGCAGAGCCACCACCGCCTGAGCCCGAGCCGCTGCCGATCGAGCCCGAGCCACCGCTGGTGGTGCCCGAGGAAGAGCCGCTGGTGATCGAGCCGCCCAAGCCCAAGCCGGTGGTCAAGCCCAAGCCCCCAGCGCCCAAGCCGTTGCTGGCCAAGCCGCAGCCACCCAAGCCGGCTCCGGCTCAGGTGGCCAGGAGTGCCCCCGCGCCGCAGCCGGCGGTGGTTGCAGCACCGCAACCGGTGGTGGCGCCAGCGGCTCCCGCACCGGCTCCGGCCCCCGCACCTGCGGCGCCCGCCAGTGCAATCAAGGAAAGCCTGTACACCGCCGCTTTGCGCAAGGAACTGGAAAAGCACAAGCAATACCCCAGCGGCCGCGAGGCCTCGCTGCAACGTCCCCAGGGCGATGTGGTGATCTGGCTGGAAGTCGATCGGGCCGGCAACGTGCTCGACAGTGGCATCGAAAACAAGGCGCCGAACATGTTGCTCAATCGCGCGGCGCAAACCAGTTTGCGCCGCGTGGAGAAAGTTTCACCGTTTCCCTCGGACGCGTTCTCCGGCAAGAACAAGCAACGTTTTACCGCGACCTTTAGTTACAACGTGGAATAAACCCATCACCTATTAACGAAAGTTGTAAGCAAGGGATTGACCCGTGAAGATCAATAAACTTTATGCCCTGCTTCTGGCATCGGGCCTGGGCAGTTTTGCGCCATTGGTTTTGGCCGACGATACAGTTGACGTCGGTTCGGTGAACGTTGCCGGTAAACAGACCCTGGGCAACGGCCACATGATCAAGGAAGAAAGCGCCAAGGGACGTTCCACCGTGACCAAGGAGGCCATGGACCAGATGGCCCCCACTGCCAACGCCGTGGACAAGCTCAAGTACACCCCGGGGATCAACGTTTCCAGCACCGACGCCACCGGCCTGAGCGGCACCAACTTCACCATGCGCGGGATGAACTCCGACCAGGTCGGGCTTTCTGCCGATGGTTTCCCGATCAACGATTCGGGGGACTACAGCATCTACCCGAACCTGATGGGCGACCCGGAGAACTTCAGCGAAGTCTTCGTCACCCAGGGCTCGTCCGAAGCCGACGGCCCGCACATCGGCTCCAGCGGCGGCAACATCGGCCTGGTGACCGTGCGCCCGACCAAGGACTTCGGCGTGTTCGCCAAGCAGTCCATCGGCTCGAACAACGTGCGCAAGAGCTTCGCCCGTCTCAACACCGGTGACCTGGGCGGTTTCAAGACCTGGGTCTCGGCGTCCCACACCGAGGGCGACAAGTGGCGCGGCAAGGGCACCCTGCGGGCTGACAAGGTCGAGTGGAACACCCTGTTCGAAGACGGCAACGGCAACTCCACCAACGCCATCGTCAAGTACAACCAGCAGGAAAACTACAACTACAACAGCCTGAGCAAGGCCCAGTTCCAGAACCAGGGCCGGCGCCTGGACTACTCGGAAAGCACCGTGTTCAAGAACGGCAGCGTGTCCCAGTCCTACAAGCTCAACCGCAACCCTTTTGAAAGCCTGACCGCCTCGGTGACCCAGCGCTTCCAGCTGCGCGACGACCTGAGCCTGACCTTGAACCCCTACTACGTGTGGTCCAACGGCGGCAGCTTCAGCGGCCAGACCGCCACCAGCTTGTCCGCCAGCTCGAACAAGGCCGGCAACTACGACCTGAGCGGCTTGCCTGCCGGCACCTACTACCGGCCGTCGTGGACTGAAACCTGGCGCCCCGGGATGACCACCAAGCTCAAGTGGGATCTCAACGAAGAGCACAGCCTGGACGTCGGCTACTGGTACGAGCGCGCCCGCCAGCGCCAGACCCAGCCCTTCATCGGGATCAAGGGCAATGGCGCTCCGGAAAATGTCTGGGGCGACTACAACGGTTCCGACCAACTGGTGGACCGCAACGGCGCCACGGTCCAGGGCCGTCACCAATACACCGTGACCCCGGCGCAGAAACTCTGGGTGCAGGACACCTGGCAGGCGACCCCGGACCTGACCCTGACCGGAGCCCTGGCCTACCAGTACGTGGAACGTGACGGCAACAACCTCGGCAGCCTCACCGACAAGCCGGAAAAACGCGACGCCAGGTACCACGAGTTCCTGCCCAGCTTCAACGCCAAGTACCAGATCGACCCGAACAACCAGGCCTTCTACAACGTCACCCGCAACATGCGCACGCCGCCCAACTACGTGCTCTACAACAAGGGCGATTCCATCAGCCTGAAACCCGAGCTGAGCTGGAACCAGGAACTGGGCTGGCGCTACAGCGAAGACAACATGGCCCTGAGCGCGACCCTGTTCTACATCAGCTTCAAGGACCGGCAGATCTCCACCACCGACGTCAACGGCGACTATGTGGTGGCCAACGTCGGTGAAGTGAAGAACCGCGGCCTAGAGCTGGAGTGGAGCGGCAAGTTGCCCCACGACTTCAACTACTACGCCTCGTACACCTACACCCAGTCCGAGCAGATGGACGACCTGAGCAACAAGAACGTGCTGCTGCCCACCTCCGGCAAGCAACTGGCCAACGTGCCGGAAAACATGTTCAACCTGAGCCTGGGCTACGACGACTCGCGCTACTACGGCAACGTCGTCGGCAAGTACGTCGGCGCCTTCTACGGCGACCTGACCAACGACGAGAAGATCGCCGGCCGCACCGTGGTGGATCTCAATGCCGGTATCCACTTGCCGGTGGATAAGAAAGTGCTGAAGTCCGCGACCCTGCGCTTCTCCATGCTCAACGTGTTCGACAAGGAATACCTGGCCTCGACCCGCACCGTGTCGTTCAACACCCAGCGCACCAATGGCCTGGCACCGAGCACCGCCTATTACAACGTCGGTGAGGAACGCACCGCGATGGTCTCCCTGGAAGCCGGGTTCTGATGGCCTTCGGGCCCAAGAGGAAATGACGATGGACATGAATCTGCTGCACGACATCACCTTCTACACCATGTACGGCGCCGCCGCGATTGCCGCCTTTATCGCCGTGGAGCGCGGCATCTACTTCAGCTTCAGCCTGCGCCAGGCGAAGAAACTGGAGGCCGTGCTCAACCCGAAAATGCACAGCGTCGACGACCTGCCCGCCGAGCTGCGCCAGCGCAACAGCCTGCCCCTGGAGATGGTCGCCGAGCTGTTCGCCCACAAGCAGGGGTTGGCCAGCCACAAGGACCTGGAAGACCTCAGCGAGTCGATCTACATCGCCACCCGCAGCAAGCTGATGCATGGCTTGTGGCTGCTGGAAACCGTGGTCACCGCCGCGCCCTTGCTGGGCCTCTTGGGCACCATCCTGGGGATCATCGACACCTTCAAGGCCCTGGCCGAGACCGGCGTCAGCGACCCCGGTGAAGTGTCCAAGGGCATCGGCACCGCGCTCTACGCCACGGCCCTGGGTATCGCCATCGCCCTGGGCAGCATGATTTTCCACAACCACTTCCAGGACCGGGTCGAGCGCATCACCGACCACCTGAAGATCCTGTTGCTGCGCGCCGGCATGGGCACCGCCCTGAAGGCCCCCGCACCCACGGTCCAGGGCAATCTGCAACCGGCCTGATGACCTGACGTGACCTGTAGCCGCTGCCGTAGGCTCGGGCCGCGTTCGGACGATCGACGGCGAGCGCTGTTCCCCAGCGCTCGTCTCTGTCCGATCCAGGCCTGTGTCAGCGGCCTTTTTTTTGCTGATCTGCCAAGGATTTCTTTCATGTCCCGTCTTCGTCCCATGCCCCGGGTGCTGGGTGCACTGACCCTGGCCCTGGTTACTCTGGCCGGTTGCAGCTCGCTGCCGCGCGAGCCGCAACCGGTGGCGGTGAACATCGTCGCCATCAACGACTTGCACGGCTATTTGCAGGCCAACCCCTTCAGCTACAAGGACCCCCAGGCCCCCGGCGGGGTGCGCAAGCTTGCGGCCGGCGGTATCGCCACCCTGGGCGGCATGCTCAGCCAGCTGCGCCAGCAGGACCCGCAACTGCTGTTCATCGGCGCCGGCGATCTGGTGGGCGGGAGCCCGCCGCTGTCGGCCATGTGGGCCGACGAGCCGACCCTGGAAGCCCTGCGCCACATGGACATGAAACTCAGCGCCATCGGCAACCACGAACTGGACAACGGCAAGGCCGAGTTCCTGCGCCAGCTCAATGGCGGCTGCCAGTCATCGCGGCCGGACAAGGCCTGCCAGTTCCGCCCGAACTACCCCGGCAGCGGTTTCCCCTACCTGGCGGCCAACCTGCTGGACAGCGACACCGGCCAGCCGCTGTTGCCGGCCTACCGCATCGAAGAGGTGCGCGGGGTCAAGGTGGCCTTCGTCGGCGCAGTGCTGCGGGACGTGGCTTCGGTGGTCAGCGCCAAGGGCATGCGCGGTTTGCAGGTGGCCGATGAAGCCCAATCCATTAACCAGTTGATTCCCGAACTCAACGCCAAGGGGGTCAACGCCATCGTCGCCGTGGTGCACCAGGGTGGCGCGACCCCGGAACCTTTCGATAAGCAGGACTGCTCGCAGTTGAGTGGCGATATAGTCGACGTGGCCAAGCGCCTGGACCCGGCGGTGGACGTGTTGATCAGCGCTCACTCGCACCAGGGCTACCTGTGCAAGGTCGGGCCATTGCTGGTGACCCAGGGCAATGCCTACGGCCATCTGTTGACCCACCTGACCCTGCAAGTGACCCCGGGCCAGCACCGGGTGACAAGCATCCAGGCCCTTAACCTGCTGGCCGATCCGGCCCGTTATCCACAGGACCAGGGCTTGGCGAAGCTGCAACAGGAGGTCGAGGCCCGCAGCAATCAGGTGCTGCTCCAGCCGGTAGGGGCGATTGCCGCCTCGCCGATTGCCCGGCGCGCTGACAACGCCGGGGAAATGCCCATCGGCGACCTGATCGCCGATGCCCATCTGGCGGGTGGCCGGGCCAACGGTGCGCAAATCGCCTTCATGAACACCGGCGGCATTCGCAGCGACCTGGCCCTGGAACCGGGGCAGCCCCAGGTGAACTATGGGCAACTGGCGACCCTGCAGCCGTTCAACAACAACCTGATCGCCTTCGACCTCACGGGGCGGCAGATCGAACAGGTGCTCAACCAGCAATGGAAGGGCGCGGACGATGCCAACATCCTGCAAGTGTCCCAGGGCTTCAGTTATCGCTGGGACGCCCAGCGCCCGCTGGACAGCCGCGTAGTGCCCGGCAGCCTGCGCCTCAACGGCAAGCCGCTGCAGGCCGATGGCAACTACCGACTGGTGATGAATGGCTTCCTGGCCGATGGCGGCGACCGCTTCAGCCTGTTCAAGAGCGGCCGCAACCGCAGCGACCTCGGCCTCAGCGATCTGGACGCGATGCTGCAGTACCTCAAGGCCATGGACCAGCAGGGCCAGCCGGTGGGTTCCAGCACCAGCGCCGGGCGCATCCAGCGCCTCAACTGACACCAGAATCGCCCCGATCCTTGTAGCCGCTGCCGAGCCTGCGAGGCTGCGAAAAGGTCCGCAGGACCTTGCTTGGCAATCTCCCGCCAAGCCAGCAGCGGCCTCAAGACCGCCGCGCCCACTTCGTCGGAGTGCCGCCCTGCTCGTTCGCAGCCTGCGCCAGCGGCTACAAGGAATGCATCGGGCGGGGGGGCGTTTTCGCCATCGTGAAAATATTTTCAAAAAACAGGTGAGGTCTTTGCGTTCGAGCCACGTGTAGTGCTTGAAAGTGCGACTAATTCGCATTCATGGCTTTTTTACACGCGAGTCTCAAGCATGAAGTCCAGGGCACATTCGGCGGCAAACGCTTCGGTCAAACGGTGGTTCGGCGCTTCGGCGCTGGTGGTGTCGGGGTTGGCGTGGCTGCCCCTGAGCGTGGCGCAGGCGGCCGAGGCCGGCAGTGCGCAACACGGCGCGCTGTTCAACTTTGCCATCGTGGCCAAGCCGCTGCCCCAGGCCCTGAGCGATTTCACCCGGGTCACCGGGATCAGCGTGGTCTACACCGACGAAGCGCCTTATGCGTTCAAGGCACCGGCTCTGAGCGGCCCGTTCAGCGCCGAACAGGCCCTGCAGCGTCTGCTGGGCGGTTCCGGCTTCACCTACCGGCGCAGCGACGCGCACACCCTGGTCCTGGAACCCTTGCCCAGCAGTGGCGCACTGAACCTGGGGGCCACCAGCATCACCACCCCGGGCCTCGACGACAGCACCAGCTACCAGCCGCCGGCCACCACTTCGGTGGCCCGTTCCCAGGCGCTGAACCAGGAAATCCCGCAGATCATCAACGTAGTGCCGGCCCAGGTGCTGCGGGACCAGACCCCGCGCAATCTGGACGATGCCCTGAAGAACGTCAGCGGCATCACCCAGACCAACACCCTGGGCGGCACCCAGGATGCGGCGCTGTTGCGCGGCTTCGGTGACAACCGCAACGGCTCGATCATGCGCGACAGCATGCCAGTGGTGCAGGGCCGGGCGCTGAATGCCACGGCGGAGCGGGTGGAAGTGCTCAAGGGCCCGTCGTCTCTGCTGTACGGCATCCAGGACCCGGGCGGGGTCATCAACATTGTCAGCAAGAAGCCTGAATTGCAGCAGTCCACGGCCCTGACCGTGCGTGGCTCGACCTACGGCTCGGGCAAGAACGGCAGCGGCGGCAGCCTCGACACCACGGGGCCGCTGGGTGATTCCGGGCTGGCCTACCGCTTGATCGTCGACCATGAAGACGAAGACTACTGGCGCAACTTCGGCACCCATCGCGAATCCCTGGTGGCGCCGTCCCTGGCCTGGTACGGCGAGCGCACCAAGGTGTTGCTGGCCTATGAGCACCGCGAGTTCCTGACCCCCTTCGACCGTGGCACCGCCATCGATCCTAAGACCAATCACCCGCTGGACATCCCGGCCACCCGACGCCTGGACGAGCCGTTCAACAATATGGAAGGGCGCTCGGACCTGTATCGCTTTGAAGTCGACCACGAGCTCAGCGACGACTGGAAGGCCCACTTCGGCTACAGCTGGAACCGTGAGACCTACGACGCCAGCCAGGTGCGCCTGACCGCGGTAAATGCCAACGGCACCCTGACCCGGGCCATGGACGGCACCCAGGACGCCCTGACCACCGACCGCTACGCCACCGTTAGCCTGGAAGGCCAGGTGCAACTGGGCGGCATGCGCCACGATCTGGTGTTTGGCCTGGATGATGAGTACCGCAAGATCTACCGCGCCGATCTGATCCGGCAGAAAAGCCGGACCACCTTCAACTACCTGAGCCCGGTCTACGGCCGGGAAGTGGCCGGAACCACAGTCAGCGCCAACGACAGTGCGCAGACCGACCTGTTGCGCAGCGACTCGCTGTTTTTCCAGGACGCCATCCACCTTACCGACCAGTGGATTCTGGTGGGCGGCGGACGTTTCCAGGAATACGACCAGTTCGCCGGCAAGGGCCGGCCGTTCCGGGTCAACACCAACAGCAACGGGCAGAAGTTCGTGCCGCGGGCCGGGCTGGTGTATCGCTACACCGACCAGTTGTCGCTCTACGGCAGCTACACCGAGTCGTTCAAGCCGAACTCCAGCATCGCCGATCTGGCCGGTGGCAGCGCGGTGCTCGACGGCTCCATCGCCCCGGAAGAAGCCAAGTCCTGGGAGCTGGGGGCCAAGCTCGACATTCCCGGGCGCGTCACCGCCAGCGCGGCGCTGTTCGATATCACCAAGCGCAATGTGCTGGTGACCACCGCCACCGCTACCGAGACGGTCACCAGCGTCGCCGGCGAAGTGCACTCCCAGGGCCTGGAACTGGACCTGACCGGGCAGCTCACCGATCAGTGGAGCCTGATCGGCAGCTACGCCTACACCGACACCGAGGTGACCAAGGACACCCAGTACAAGGGCAAGCAACTGCAGAACGTGGCCAAGAACACCGGCTCGCTGTCGGCGGTCTACGACTTCGGCAGCCTGATCGGTGGCGACCGCCTGCGCGTCGGCGCCGGGGCCCGTTATGTCGGCGAGCGCGCCGGGGATGCGCCCAACAGCTTCGACCTGCCGGGCTACACCGTGGCCGATGCCTTTGCCACCTACGACACCCGGGTCGAAGGGCAGAAGGTCAAGTTCCAGCTCAACGTGAAGAACCTGTTCGACAAGACTTACTACACCTCGTCGGCCAGCAAGTTCTTCGTGTCCATGGGGGATGCCCGCCAGGTGTCGCTGTCCAGCACCCTGGAGTTCTGATGAGCACCCTGGTCCTGGACGTGGCCGTGGCGCCTTAGTCGGCGCCCAGCGCCAGGGCTTGCGCTTGCGCCGCACAGTCGCCGCTGGCAGTCAGGCCCTTGGCGCGAACGGCCAGCAGCTCTTGCCGGGCGACGGCGAAGTCGGCCTGGAAGGTCGGATCGGTGTGCAAGCGTGCCACGGTGGTCGCGCCAATCTCGCGGCCTTCACGGACATCGCTGTACCAGTGCACGTTGCACACCATGCGGCTTTCCGAATAGGCCCGGCCACGGGCCCAGAGCGCGTTGCCGTGCTCGGGGGCCAGTTCGCTCAACAGCAGCGCCCAGGCCCAGCCGATGGCGCTGTGGCCCGATGGGTAGGAACCATCCGCGGCCAGCTTGGCTTCATCTTCCGGGGTGCAGCTGGGCTGCTGGTTGTAGACGAAGGGCCGGGGGCGCTGGTAGCGCTTCTTTGCGCTATAGGTGGCCAGCCCGGCATCGGTTAGGGTCCGGCGCAAGACTCTGTACAGCGCAGGTGTTTGCTGTTCGCTGATTGGCGCATCCAGCGCACAGGAAAACGTCTCAGCGGCGGCGGGGAACTTCAGGTTGGCATCGCTGATGGCCAACGCCCAGCGTTTGCTGCCACGCAAAGCCTGGCTCTTTTCAGCCATGCTCTGGTCCAGCGCGAAGGCTGGCGTGCCCACCGCAGGAGGTGGTGGTAACAGCAACAGACTATTGGGCAGATCCTGCTGTTTCAGATAACCGATCAAGTAACCCGTTCGGAACTCCGGGACGTTTTCCGCTTGGCTGGTTTGTTTGGCCACGGCGGAGTGGATCAGACTTGAAAACAATAGACCGGCCAAACAGTTCGATAGTAGGCGTTGCATGTGGATATCACCTCTAGGAGTTTGATTCGCTACATGGGTTCTGCTTGTTGGGTTATTTGATGTTCCAGGCGTAATTGAACATCAGCCGTGTATCATCGGTGTCGCGAATGAAGTTCTTGGCATAGTTGGAGCGATAGTGTGCGGTTCGCAGGCGCACACTCAAGTTTTTCAGTGGGCCTTGTTGCACGACATAACGCAGTTCGTTATCCAACTCCCATGACTTGCCAATGGTTCGGGTGCCGGTGATTTCGGCATGGCTGCCGGATATATAGCGGCTGTTGAAACTCAGGCCCGGCAAACCCAGGTTGGCGAAGTCATAGCCATAACGAAGTGCCCAGGAACGTTCCTTGGCATTGGCGAAGTCACCCAGTACCGATAAGTTGATCAAGTTGGCATCGGCGCCCAGGATGTTGGCATAACCGGTGTCTCCCAACATTCGCTGATAAGCCAGGCCAAGGCTGTGGCCTTTGTAGGCATAGCCGAGCAGCCCCTGCAGAGCGCGGTTGTCGATCTTGCCGCCTTTGGCATTGCCGTAGTCGTTCATCAGGCTCAAGCGCAGATCGCTGCTGAACGTCCCCACTCCCCAGGGGCTCTTGTTGACCAGGGTGAAGACCTGCTGGCGGTAGATGTCCTCCAGTTGGGCGACATGCACCCGCGCCAGCCATTGCTTGTGGAATCGATAGTCGACGCCCGCCATGTCGAAGTGTTCTGCCGTTGCCCCCTGACCCTGGAAGCGCCGGTTCAAGGGGCTCAAGGTCAGCGGCGTGTACTGCGTGGCGTTGCGCTGCATGACCCGGCTCAGGCGCCCGGCGGTCAACTCCAGGTCATCGATTTCATTCGAGGTCAGCAGCCCGCCTTCGAAAATCTGCGGAAACAGGCGGCCGTCGTTGGGTTTCAAGGTGGGCAGTACCGGTGGCACCAGCGCGCCGAACTTGAACAGGGTCTTGCTGGCCTTGAGCTTCCCGGCCAGGGCCAGTTTCCAATAGTCATCCTCTGCCCGGCCATCGCGTCCCACCTTCAGCAGCCCGGTGCCGGTTCGGCCAGGCGCGGAGTCCAGCTTGATGCCGAGCATGCCGATGGCGTCGGCCCCCACACCCAGGCGGCCCTCGGTAAACCCCGAGTCCAGGCGCAAGAGCAAACCTTGTGCCCATTCTTCACGGCTGGGCGCGGTGCCTTCGCGATAGTCCCGATTGAAGTAATAGTTGCGCAGTTCCAGGCGCGCGCTGCTGTCTTCAAGCAGTTCGGCTTTTACCGGGATGGCCAGCAGCCCGGCGCAAAGTAGGGTAGAGCGGTTGAGCCATTGTCGTGGCCAGTGTCTTGAAGGCATTTCATCGTCCTCTGTTTTTGTTGTTTTAGGAGAAAGGCGATTGGGGGCTGATGTGTTGAGTCTTTGCAGCTTTGTTTAAATGTGATGAAGGGTGGGTGAAGTTGTGGGTGTGGCTTTTTTGGGGTTGAAGTTAATGGGGGTGAAGGCGTGTGGCTGTTTGTTGAATCTTTGCGTAATGCCGGGGATTCAATGCCTAAAGACTAAGTTGGGTCTGGGGTTAAACAAGAATCATCAGTTCTGTGAATGGGGTGATAACTGAAGTTTTAAAATAATTACCTGTTTATATTTTTGTTTGTCATACAGGTACTTGTTGGAAGTGCTCTTTTATAGAGGGCGGCGTAGGAGTTTATTAATTGTTTGGTAAGAGTTGTCCTGTTTAGGTAAAGAATTTGAGTAATTTACTTATTCAGGCGTGCCGATGCGGACTTTGGCATAAGAAGGGGTCTACAGAGGCGGGTCAGGATTAAGCCGAACCTCAGCGCAGGAATGCCAGGCGGTAGTCCCCCGGTGTTCCACCCAGGGCCTGGCGGAAGCGATTGTTGAAGTGGCTGGCACTGGCAAAACCACAGGCCAGGGCAATCTCCCCCAGGGGCTGGGCAGTGCTGCGTAGCAGGTGCCGGGCCCGGCTCAGGCGCCGGGCCAGCACATATTGATGGGGCGGCAGGCCGAAGCTTGCGCGGAACATGCGGGCGAAGTGGTACTCCGACAGCGCACACAACCCCGCCAGTTGGCCCAGGCTCAGGGGCGCGTCCAGCTGGCTGTCGATGTAGTCCACCAGCAGGCGGCGCTGGTGGGCGGCCAAGCCGCCCTTGAGCCGGGCACCCTGGCGCAGGCCCACTTGATTGAGCAGGGCATGGCAGAGCATCTCGTGGGCCAGGCTGCTGGTGAGCAGGCGCTCGCCGGGCTCGTCCCAGTTCAGGCGGACCAGTTGCGCAAAGCGCCGGGTCTGCTCGGGGTCGTCGACAAAGGTGCTTTCGCGCAGTTGCATTGCCCGGGGTTCGCGGTCCAGCAGGGTGACGCAACCCAGGGCGAATTGTTCGGGGCTGAAATACACGTGGGCCAGGCGGATATCGCCGTTGATCACCCAGGCCGACTGGTGCTCGGCGGGCAGGATGCACAGCTTGCCCGGGCCGCCTTTGCTACCCGGCTGATCGCGGCGAAAGGTGCCGGTGCCACCGGCCAGGTAGCAGGACAGGGTGTGGTGGCCGGGCGCCTCATATTCCTGGGCGTCGTGATGGTTGCTCCACAAGGCTGCGGACAAGCCGTCTCCGAGCTCTGCGCTGTGCTCCAGGCGAGCATGGGGCGAGCGGTTCAAAGCTTGGAAGACTTGCAGGGTATCCAGTGCGGGCATGCTGTTCGAGTCGGCAAGGGTCCGGTTTCCGGTGGTTCGCATGCTACTCCCTCGCCGGTTCGCCGCCAGCCCCGGGCCGATAAAAAGCGCAAGTTTATGCAAGCGTCCAAGGTCGGGCGGGCGGGACACTGCACTCCTGATAAAGGAGTCGCGCCATGAACCTATCGCTGTACCTGTTGACCGTGCTGATCTGGGGCACCACCTGGATCGCCCTGAAACTGCAACTGGGGGTGGTGGCGATTCCGGTGTCCATCGTCTATCGCTTCGCCCTGGCGGCCCTGGTGCTGTTCGTCTTGCTGCTGCTCAGCCGCAAGCTGCAGCCGATGAACCGCCGTGGCCACCTGATCTGCCTGGCCCAGGGCCTGTGCCTGTTCTGCATCAATTTCATGTGCTTTCTGCACGCCAGCCAGTGGATTCCCAGCGGCCTGGTGGCGGTGGTGTTTTCTACCGCGACCTTGTGGAATGCCCTGAATGCGCGGGTGTTCTTTGGCCAGAAGATTGCCCGCAACGTGCTGCTGGGCGGCGGTCTGGGCCTGCTGGGGTTGGGGCTGCTGTTCTGGCCGGAACTGGCAGGCCACAGCGCCAGTCCGCAAACCCTGCTGGGCCTGGGCCTGGCCCTGCTGGGCACCTTGTGTTTCTCGGCGGGCAACATGCTCTCCAGCCTGCAGCAGAAAGCCGGACTCAAGCCCATGACCACCAATGCCTGGGGCATGGCCTACGGCGCGACAATGCTGGCGGTGTATTGCCTGTTCCAGGGCATTGCCTTCGACCTGGAGTGGACCACCCGCTACATCGGCTCGCTGCTGTACCTGGTGATACCGGGTTCGGTGATCGGCTTTACCGCCTACCTGACCCTGGTCGGGCGCATGGGCCCGGAACGCGCAGCCTATTGCACGGTGCTGTTCCCGGTGGTGGCGCTGAACGTCTCGGCCTTTGCCGAAGGCTATCAGTGGACCGCCCCGGCATTGGCTGGACTGGTGCTGGTGATGCTGGGCAACGTGCTGGTGTTCCGTAAACCCAAGGCTGCGCCAGCCTCTGTAGCCGCTGCCGAGCTCGCGAGGCTGCGAACGGCGGCGCAGCCGTCGCAAAACCAGGCGACCTGATTCTGCCGGGCTATCGCTGAAGGTCCTGCGGACCTTGTCGCAGCCTCGCAGGCTCGGCAGCGGCTACAGGGGGGGATAGGCAGTGGCTGGTCAGCCCTTCCACACTTGCGGGTTGACCAGATCCTGCGGGCGTTCGCCCAGCAGGGCGCTGCGCAGGTTGGCCATGGCGCGGTTGGCCATGGCGTCGCGGGTTTCATGGGTGGCCGAGCCAATGTGCGGCAGGGTCAGCGCATTTTTCAGTTGGAACAGCGGCGATTCTGCCAGCGGCTCTTTCTCGTACACATCCAGGCCGGCGCCGCGGATCTGGCCCTTCTGCAAGGCTTCGATCAACGCCGGTTCATCCACCACCGGCCCCCGGGAAATGTTCACCAGGATCGCGCTGGGTTTCATCAGCGCCAGTTCGCGGTGGCTGATCAGGTGTCGGGTCTTGTCGCTCAGCGGCACCACCAGGCAGACGAAATCCGCCTCGGCCAAGAGTTGCTCCAGGCTCCGGAACTGCGCCCCCAGTTCCTGTTCCAGGGCAGTCTTGCGGCTGTTGCCGCTGTAGAGAATCGGCATGCCGAAGCCCAAACGCCCACGCCGGGCGATGGCCGCGCCAATGTTGCCCATGCCGACGATGCCCAGGGTCTTGCCGTGCACATCGCCGCCGAACAGCGCCGGGCCGACGCTGGCCTGCCATTGCCCGGCCTTGGTCCAGGCGTCCAGCTCGGCCACCCGGCGGGCGCTGCCCATGAGCAGGGCAAAGGCCAGGTCGGCGGTGCTTTCGGTGAGCACGTCGGGAGTGTTGGTGAGCATCAGCCCGCGTTCGTTGAAGTAGTCCAGGTCGTAGTTGTCGTAGCCCACCGAGATGCTCGACACCACTTCCAGTCGTGCGGCGTTTTCCAGCTGCGCGCGTCCCAGTTTGCGGCCGACGCCGATCAGGCCGTGGGCCTGGGGCAGGGCTTCATTGAACTGCGCGGCGATGTCCCCGAGCTTGGGGTTGGGGACGATGACCTCGAAGTCCTGTTGCAGGCGTTCGGTCATCTCGGGGGTGATGCGGCTGAAGGCAAGTACCGTCTTTTTCATTGCGGGGAGACTCATCAGGCGGGAGAGAATGCCAAGCAAGCTAACATTCCCCACCGGCTTTTTGTAGCCGCTGCCGCAGGCTGCGATGGCTTGCACAGGGGCGGCCTGGTGGCCGCTCTGCAGGGTTCGGCGAGAGTTGCTCAGGCTGAGCCCGCGCAGCCTCGCCTTGGCTCGACAGCGGCTACAGGCCCCCGGTTCAAGGGGGCGGGCTCAAGTGCTCAGGCGTGCGCCGCTCAGGCTGCCGCTCAGTTCATAGGCCGCCAGTTCCGCCTGGTGCGCGGCGAGGATCTCCGGCAGGGAGCCGCGCAGGTATTCGACCCAGGTCTTGATCTTGGCGTCCAGGTACTGGCGCGACGGGTAGATGGCGTACAGGTTCAACTCCTGGGAGCGGTACTTGGGCATGACCCGTACCAGGGTGCCGTTGCGCAGGCCTTCGATGGCGGCGTACACCGGCAGCACACCAACGCCCATGCCGCTGATGATCGCGGTCTTCATGGCGTCGGCAGAGTTCACCAGGAACGGCGAGCTGTTGATGGTCACCATCTCCTGGCCTTCCGGGCCGTCGAAAGCCCACTTCTCAAGCGGTATCACCGGGCTCACCAGGCGCAGGCAGGCATGGTTGAGCAGGTCGCTGGGTTTGTGCGGGCAGCCGTTGGCTTTCACGTAGGCCGGGGAGGCGCAGACGATGCTGTAGGTGATCCCCAGGCGCTGGGAGACGAACCCCGAGTCCGGCAGCTCGCTGGCCAGGACGATGGACACGTCGTAGCCCTCGTCCAGAAGGTCCGGCACGCGGTTGGCCATGGTCAGGTCGAAGGTCACGTCCGGGTGCGACTTGCGATAGCGGGCGATGGCGTCGATCACGAAGTGCTGGCCGATGCCGGTCATGGTGTGCACTTTCAATTGCCCGGCGGGGCGGGCGTGGGCGTCGCTGGCCTCGGCCTCGGCTTCTTCGACGTAGGCCAGGATCTGCTCGCAGCGCAGCAGGTAGCGCTTGCCGGCTTCGGTCAGGGCGATACGGCGGGTGGTGCGGTTGAGCAGGCGGGTTTGCAGGTGAGCCTCAAGATTGGAGACTGCGCGCGAGACGTTGGCCGTGGTGGTGTCCAGTTGCACTGCCGCGGCGGTGAAACTACCGGCTTCGGCGACGCAACTGAAGGCGCGCATGTTTTGCAAAGTGTCCATGGGGTGCTCTCTGGGGAGATGGCAAATTGTGACACGAAGTTACGGGGGCTTGGATAGGCGACCAAGGGATTATCGCGTTTACGGTAACAAAGATTCACAGGAATCCCACCTTATCGCCGCCCCGGCCGCCCCCTAGAATTGCGCCGATCCGTAGGAGCCGGTTTGCCGGCGATCCGCGCAACGCGGTTTAGCAGGCGCATCGCTGCGCCGGCCAGCCGATGCCTACGAGAGAAATACTCCCCCCCGATCTTCAGGAATTCGCAGCAGTGCCGCGTCGCATCAGCAGAGGGTTCAAGACCCTCAGTGTTTGGGCTTTATCGTTAGCAATCAGCGGCTGCATCGGAACCGGAGGCATTGCCCCACAAGGCAAGACACTTCCCGCTAATACACTGGCCACCGACGAGGCGATCAAGAGCGCCGCGCAAGAGGCCCACTGGCCCAGTGCCCAGTGGTGGCAGGCCTACGGCGACCCGCAGTTGAACCGCTGGATCAGCCTCGCCGTGCAAGGCAGCCCGAGCCTGGCCATGGCCGCCGCCCGGGTGCGCCAGGCCAAGGCCCTGGCCGGTATCGCCGAGTCGGCCGAGTCGTTGCAGATCAAGGGCGACGCCACCCTCAAGCGCCACAACTGGCCCACCGATCAGTTCTACGGCCCCGGCGCTCTGGCCAACACCACCACCTGGGACAACAACGCCGCCCTGGGCTTGAGTTATGCCCTGGACCTCTGGGGCCGGGAAAGCAACAGCACCGAGCGCGCCGTCGACCTGGCCCACATGAGCGTGGCCGAAGCCCGCCAGGCCCAGCTGGAACTGGTGAACAACGTGGTGCGCAGCTATATCCAGCTGTCGCTGCACTTCGCCCAGCGCGATATCGTGGCCGCCACCCTGAAGCAGCAGCAACAGATTCTCGAACTGGCGCAACGACGCCTGGACGGCGGCCTCGGCACCCATTTCGAAGTCAGCCAGGCCGAGGCGCCGCTGCCGGAAACCCATCGCCAGCTGGACGCCCTGGACGAAGCAATCGCCCTGACCCGCAATCAACTGGCGGCCCTGGCCGGCAAGGGCCCGGGGGAGGGCGCGCAACTGCAGCGACCGAGCCTGTCCCTGGGCGCCGCGCTGAAACTGCCCTCGGCCCTGCCCGCCGAACTCCTGGGCCAGCGCCCGGACGTGGTCGCCAGCCGCTGGCAAGTGGCGGCCCAGGCCCGTGGCATCGATGTGGCTCACGCCGGCTTCTACCCCAACGTCGACCTGGTGGGCAGCCTCGGCTTCATGGCCACTGGCGGCGGGGCCCTGGAGTTCCTCACCGGCAAGAAACTCAACTACAACGTCGGCCCGGCCATCAGCCTGCCGATCTTCGACGGCGGGCGGCTGCGCTCGGAGCTGGGTGACGCCGCGGCCGGCTACGACCTGGCCGTGGCCAGGTACAACCAGACCCTGGTGGACGCGCTGAAAAGCATCTCCGACCAGTTGATCCGCCGCGAGTCCATGGACAAGCAGCAAGCCTTCGCCGCCGAGTCGGTGGCCGCGGCGCAGAAGACCTACGACATCGCCACCGTGGCCTTCCAGCGCGGTCTGACCGACTACCTGAACGTGCTCAACGCCCAGAGCCTGCTGTTCCACCAGCAGCAGATCCAGCAACAGGTGCAGGCCGCGCGCCTGACCGTCCAGGCGGACCTGGTGACGGCCCTGGGCGGCGGGCTTGAAGCCGGCCGTGACGTCCCCGCGGAAAATCGCACCCAGGCACCCAAGACCCCCGCGGCCCTGGCCGTGTTCGACCACTGAAGCAGGCCCTCATGACTTCCTTGCCCGCCCCTTTGCGCTGGCTGTACTCCCTGGAATGGCGCCGGGGTTTCTTCGACTGGGCGCGCAGCGACGGCGTGACCTGGGTGTACATCTTCAAGGTCCTGGCCGCCGCGTTCCTCACCCTGTGGCTGGCCATGCGCCTGGAGTTGCCGCAACCGCGCACGGCGATGATCACCGTGTTCATCGTCATGCAGCCGCAGAGCGGCCAGGTGTTCGCCAAGAGCTTCTATCGCTTTCTCGGCACCCTGACCGGCTCGGCGGTGATGGTGGCGCTGATCGCCCTGTTCGCCCAGAACACCGAGCTGTTCCTCGGCTCCCTGGCGATTTGGGTCGGCATCTGCTCGGCCGGTGCCGCGCGTTATCGCAACTTTCGCGCCTACGGTTTCGTCCTCGCCGGCTACACCGCGGCCATGGTCGGCTTGCCGGCCCTGGCTCACCCGGAAGGCGCCTTCATGGCGGCGGTGTGGCGGGTACTGGAGATCTCCCTGGGGATTCTCTGCTCGACCCTGGTCAGCGCCGCGATCCTGCCGCAGACCGCCAGCGCCGCCATGCGCAACGCCCTGTACCAACGCTTCGGGGTGTTCGCCCTGTTCGTCACCGACGGCCTGCGCGGGCGCAGCCAGCGCGACAGCTTTGAAAGCAGCAACGTGCGCTTCATCGCCGAGGCCGTGGGCCTGGAAGGGCTGCGCAGCGTCACTGTGTTCGAAGACCCGCACATGCGCCGGCGCAATGGCCGCCTGAGCCGCTTGAACAGCGAATTCATGGGCATCACCACGCGTTTCAACGCCCTGCACCAGTTGCTCGAACGCCTGCGCAGCAGTGGCGCCGACCATGTGGTGGCAGCGATCAAGCCGGGCCTGCAGGACTTGGCGGAACTGCTGGACGGTTTCTCCGGCCGGGCCCTGACCAGCCCCGATGCGGCGCGCCTGGCCACGGCCCTGGCGGCCTACAAGGCCGAACTGCCAGCACGGGTGCGCAGCCTGCGGGCGACCTTCCAGGAGAGCGGTCCGAGCGACGCCGAGCAGCTGGATTTTCACACCGCCTACGAGCTGCTCTACCGCTTCGTCGACGAGATGCACAGCTACGCCCAAACCCACGCGTCCCTGGCCGACCACAGTCACGAACGCGAGCGCTGGGACGAGCCCTACACGCCGCAGACCAACTGGCTGGCCTGCGCCGCTTCGGGCATCCGCGCGGCCTTTGTGCTGGTGGTGCTGGGCAGCTACTGGGTGGCCACCGCCTGGCCCAGCGGTGCCACCATGACCCTGATTGCCGCCGCCACCATCGGCCTCTCGGCCGCGACGCCGAACCCCAAGCGCATGGCCTTCCAGATGGCCTGCGGGACCTTGATCGGTGCCCTGGTGGGCTTCGTCGAAATGTTCTTCGTGTTCCCCTGGATCGACGGCTTCCCGCTGCTGTGCCTGATGCTGGCGCCGGTGATCGTGCTCGGTTCATTCCTCGCCTCAAGGCCCAAGTACGCCGGGGTCGGCCTGGGGCTGCTGATCTTCTTCAGCACCGGTTCGGTGCCGGACAACCTGACCGTCTACAACCCCTACACCTTCATCAACGACTACATCGCCATGGTCATGGGCATGCTGGTCTGCGCCGCGGCCGGGGCGATCATCCTGCCGCCCAACAGCCGCTGGCTGTGGCGGCGCCTGGAGCAGGACCTGCGCGGCCAGGTGGTGTACGCCATCAGCGGCAAGCTCAAGGGCCTGGCCTCCAGTTTCGAAAGCCGCACCCGTGACCTGCTGCACCAGGCCTACGGCCTGGCGGTGGGTCAGCCCAAGGTGCAGAGCGAACTGCTGCGCTGGATGTTCGTGGTGCTGGAAGTCGGCCACGCCATCATCGAGTTGCGCAAGGAGCAGGCCATCCTCCCGGTGCACCCGGCCTATGCCGAATCCCAGCCCTGGCGCCAGGCGATCCGGGTCATGGGGCGCTCCCTGGTGCGGCTGTTCCTGCAGCCCAGCCAGAGCAACCTGGAGCGCGGCCTGATCGCCGTGGACCATGCCATCAGCCGGGTCCAGGCCACCGACGAACCCTTTGCCCCGCACTTCGACACTTCGGCCCTGCGCCGGGTCAAGAGCTACCTGCACTTCATCCGCACTTCATTGCTCGACCCGCAATCGCCGCTGGCGGCCTATGCCGTGGCCAAGCCAACGGCGCCTGCACCCCAAGGACTTGACCATGCCTCGTGAAATCGCCTTCCACGGCGTTTACATGCCCACCATGACCCTGATGTTCTTCATCGCCGCGGCCCTGGCCTGGGCCCTGGACCGGTTCATTTCCGGCTATGACCTGTATCGCTTCTTCTGGCACCCGGCGCTGCTGCGCCTGAGCCTGTTCTGCTGTCTGTTCGGCGCCATGGCGCTCACTGTCTACCGTTGAGACCCCCGCAATGAAAAAGTTTTTCAGCCTGCTCGCCACCCTGCTCGTGCTGGCCCTGGCCCTGTGGATCGGCCGCACCCTGTGGGAGCACTACATGTACACCCCCTGGACCCGTGACGGCCGGGTGCGCGCGGACATCATCAACGTCGCCGCCGACGTTACCGGCGAAGTGGTGGACGTGCCGGTCAAGGACAACCAGCTGGTGCGCAAGGGCGATCTGCTGATGCAGATCGACCCCGAGCACTACCAGATCGCGGTCAAGCAGGCGCAAGCGCTGGTGGCGTCGAAGAAGGCCACCTGGGAGATGCGCAAGGTCAACGCCCGACGCCGCGCCGACATGGACAACCTGGTGATCTCCAAGGAAAACCGCGACGACGCCGGCAACATCGCCGACTCGGCCCTGGCCGATTACCAGCACGCCCAGGCGCAGCTGGAAGCGGCGGAGCTCAACCTCAAACGCACCCAGGTACGGGCGGCGGTGGACGGCTACGTCACCAACCTCAACGTGCACCGCGGCGACTACGCACGCATCGGCGAGGCGAAGATGGCGGTGGTCGACATGAACTCGTTCTGGGTCTACGGCTTCTTCGAAGAAACCAAGCTGCCCCACGTGCGCGTGGGGGATAAGGCCGACATGCAACTGATGAGCGGTGAAGTGCTCAAGGGGCATGTGGAAAGCATTACCCGCGGCATCTACGACCGCGACAACCCGGAAAGCCGCGAACTGATCGCCGACGTCAACCCGACCTTCAACTGGGTGCGCCTGGCCCAGCGCGTGCCGGTGCGCATCCACATTGATGAAGTGCCGGAAGGCGTGCTGCTGGCGGCGGGCATCACCTGCACCGTCATCGTCAACCCCGAGCCCCTGTAGGAGCTGGCTTGCCAGCGAAAGCGCCGGCAGGGGCGATGCAAGGCTCGCGGGCCTCTTCGCCGGCAAGCCGGCTCCTACGACAGTGGGGGGGCGGTTATTTGTAGCTTTTCTGCATGATCGCCAGGGACTTCTTCGCCGTGGCTTCCAGGCCGTCGTTGACGTGGTTGATCGCGGCCACCAGCTTCGGGTTCTGCAGCACGTCGACACCGGGGTAACGCTGTTGGGCCAGGCGCGAGACGATGATGTACTGGGTCACCGCGTAATGCAGATCGAACTTGCCGCTGTCCCGGGCCTTGGCGATGGCCGCTTTGACAAAGGCCTGGCGCTGGGCCGTGGTCATGCCCTGGAACAGGTCGGGGAGATCGAAATGGATCTCGGCCGAGAAAATCGCCACCTCCTCATCCCGCGCCTCGTCGTACATCACCTGCTTGCTGGTTACGCGCTTCTTGAGGTCGGCAAAGCGCTGTTCGCCTTCGGCCAGTTGCTCAGGACTCATCTTGCCTTTCAGGGCATCCAACTGGCTGGTGTCCTCGGTGTTGTCGATGACTTTCAGCCAGGCGTAGGCCTTCACCAGATCGCCGGACTCTTCGGCGGCGTCGGCCAGGCTCTGCTGCGGTTCCGGGTTGCCGTGCAGCGCCGAGCGTTCCAGCCAGCGCAGGGCCAGGTCCCGGTCTTTGGGGATGTCCTTGTCGCCGAACCAGTAGGTGGCGTACATGCCGTACTCGGCGCACCAATCGTTCTGCGACGCCGAGTAGGCGATGTAGTTGAAGGACTCGCGGTCGCGCTCGGCCTTGGGCTTGTCCGTTTCCTGATCGGTGGTGGTGGACAGGTAGCAGAAGGCCCGGGTGTAGTGCGGCGCGGCCATGGCGAAGCAGCCCTTGGCGTTCTTGTAGTCCTCGATCTCGTTCAGCTTGTAACCGATGCCGAACAGCAGATCGGCCTCCATGGCCGGGTTGCAGTATTCGTTGGTGCTGACCTTGGGCAAGACACTTTCCAGCGTCAGCTTGGGCAGGGTGTCATTCAGTTCGGGGATTTTCGGTGCGGTGTTTTCCGGCGTCGTGGAGGCGCAAGCCGCCAGCAAGACAGCCAAGGCCAGTGGCAGCACGTTGAACAATTTCAATGGGTATTCCCTGATCGGCGAATGAAAAAAGACGCGCATGAAATCAGGCAGGGACAGGACGGGAGAGGGTGGAGCGTTAGCCATTCCGTGCTTGGGTGTCGACACCAGCGATTCCATGCTGCATGGGCCCAAGGGCTCAAGGTTGCGCATTCTACGGGGTTTGAGAGGGCGTACAACCCAAACCGCAGCGCCTGTTTGGCTGCGGCAAAGGGCCCTTGGGCCTTGCGCGCGACACCTCGGCGGCGGCTGCAAAAGGCGTAGCGCCAGCCGCTGCTATGGCTTGCGCTTGGTCAGGAGGATTTTGGCCTTGGCCACGCTATCTTCCACGCTCAGGTCATCGTCCTCCAGCACGGCCTGCAGCGCCGGGTCTTGCCACAGGTCCACGGCCGGCCCGGTGCTTTGCACCAGGCGGGAAATCAAGGCGTAGGCCACCAGTTGGCCGCGGGTGTGGAACTTCGGGTAGCGGTCCTGCATGTCCACCAACTGGGCGACGAAAGCATGCTGTTGCTCAGGCAACATGCCCGCGAACACCTCCGGGTAGTCGTAGTAGATATCCCCTGTGCCCAGGAGGATGACGTTCTGGCGCAGCGCCTGCTCCAGATCCTTTTTGGAGGGGAGCTGGCTGAGTAGCCGGGTGTAGTGCTGTTCGCCTTCAGCTATCTGCTGAGGGCTCATCTTGCGTTTCAGCGCTTCGAGCCTTTGGGCGTCATCGAGGGTTCGGGCCCAGGCGTAGGCCAGTGGCAAATTGTCCTGTTCGCTGCTGCGCAGCATCTCTTGTTGCGAGTCCTCGTCGCCGTGCCGAGCGGCGCGTTCCAGCCAGGCCATGGCCAATGCCTTGTTCGCGGGCTGGTCCAACTTGCCAAGGTTGTAGATGTCGTACAGGCCCGCTTCCGCGCAGGATTCATTGTGCTGGGCGGCGTAAGCGATGTAGTTGAAGGCTTCGCTTTTGTCATAGTCCTTCTGCCTGGAGCCAACAATCCCGCCCAGGATGCACAGGCTCATGGTGTCGCGGGGGGCGGCCATGATCAGGCAGGCGCGGGCCATTTGTATGGCCTTGCTCGCCAGCAAGGTACGGCTTGCGCCATGCAGTACCTCGTCCTCATTCATCAGTCGGATGCCGAGGCCGACCAGCCGTTCGCTGTCCATCTCCGGCGAGCAGTACGGGTTGGCTTCGACCTTGGGCAGGATCTGTTCCAGGCTCAGGTCCGGCAGGGTGGCATTGAGTTTTTCGTCCGGTGACGAGGCATTGCAGCCCAGCAGCAAGGCGAACAGGGTCAACGGTAGTGCTCTACGACATTTCAATGGGGCAGATCTCTGATCGGCGACTGAACAAAGGCGCACCGCGCCACCGCTGTAGGAGCTGGCTTGCCAGCGAAGGCGGTCGCAACGTTTGCTCTCGGCTCGCGGGCCTCTTCGCCGGCAAGCCGGCTCCTACCGGAGGCACGCGGTACACCCTAGATGGCTTGCATACGTGGGTGTCAGAGCTTGGCGCTCAGGCCAAACCGCTTCATCAGTCCCTTCTCCAGCAAACCCTTGGGCAGCAGGTTGGCCAGCAGCGGCAGGGCGCGGCTGCCATTGCCCAGGCGCAGCAGGCGTGGCGGTTTGTCCTGTTGCACGGCCTTGAGCAAGCCGGCGGCAAACTCGCTGGCGGGGGTCGGCTTGTCCTGGGAGGCCTTGGCCCGGGAGCGGATGCCCTCGCGCAGTGGCCACCAGGGCGATTGCTCGTTGAGCAACTGTTCGGCTTCATGCCCGGCGTTCCTGGCAAAACTTGAGGCAATGGCCCCGGGCTGCACTTCCATGACCCGGATGCCGAATGGCGAGAGTTCCATGCGCAGGGCATCGCTCAAGGCATGCACCGCGGCTTTCGAGGCGCAGTAGGCGCCGGCAAACGGCGTCACCAGCACCCCGGAGACACTGCCGATATTCACCACCAGGCCGCGGCTGCGACGCAGCACCGGGAACATCGCCCGGGTCACCCCGACCACCGAGAACACGTTGGTTTCGAACTGGCGCTGCATGGCTTGCACGCCGCCATCCAGTAGCGGGCCCATGGCGCCGTAGCCGGCGTTGTTGATCAGCACATCGAGGCCGCCGTACTGCTGGTTGATCTCCTCGCTCAAGGCGCCCAGGGCAGCGCCGTCATTGACGTCCAGTTGCACGGCCTTGAAACCGGCGGCTTGCAGGGCCGTGACGTCCTCGGCCTTGCGGGCGCTGGCGAGCACGGTAAAACCGGCGCCCTTGAAGGCATCTGCCAGGGCGCGGCCGATGCCGCTGGAACAACCGGTGATCAACGCTACGGGCATGGCGCGGTCCTTGTGCTGTGAGGGGGAAGGGGAAATCAGTCGGAGAAGCTACCTTGCAAACGCTCGGCACGAAACTCCAGGGTTTGCGGACGATAGCCCGAGCGCAGCGGTGGCAGCGGCAGGCAGTCTTCCCAGCTGGCGCCGGCCTGCAACTCGCCGGGGCCGCGGTAGCGCGGGGCGCTGTACTGGTTGTCGGCGAGGTTGACCGTGTCCCCCGGCGCGTAGGCGGCGACCCGCCAGCGCAGTTCGATCAGGGGCACCTTGTTACCGTTGTTCAGCTTGACCTGCAGCGGGCGGTCGGCAGGGCAGTGTTCGGGGGCGTAGCTCAGGCGCAGATCCAGGCGCGCCAGTTGCTGTGCTTCGCGGTTGTCCAGCCAGACCACCCAGCAGGCCACCAGGGCCAGGCCGAACGCAGCGGCCAGGGACACGGGAAGGGCTTTGGCGGGGTAGCGCAGAAGCAGGATCAGCCAGGTGATGACCAGCAGAACGCCGATGAACATGAGGTGAGCCTCGGGGAAAAGGAGGAGACATCCTACCTAAGCGTAGGTGGGGTTGGCGATGGAGGATGGCTGTTGTGACGTTATCCACAGGCCAGGTTTTGATGGGGGCGTTAGGGACAACAGAAGGTCTGTTAAAGCGGATTTATGCCGATAGTGGACATCATGTGGTCCACTCTGGTGCCCGCCCGAGCAGGTGGCTGGCATGCTCCGGGGTCATCTATCCATTCCTGGAACACCTTTACCGGGACTGGAAAATGCTCAGGTTCTCAGGGCTACAAACATCGAACGAGGCGAATGCTAGCTGAAGGGGTGGGCTCCGCTTTCGACTGTGAAGAGTGCTGGTGCCAAGGACGAGACGTGCCCGTGGTGGCGTTCTATGAGGTGATAATCTCCGGGCTTTGGCATCAATCATGGGGCGATGATGGACGTATCACTGCAGCAGATTTTGCAAACTGCACAGATCAGCGATTGAGCGTTTCGAAAAGAACAAGCTTAAAAACTTTGTCAGCAGTTCAAGACTGGAAGGCATAGACATACCGATCTTCGACGAAAAAGCCTCGTTGGAAAAAATCTTGGCCAAGCATGGAAGACCGTTGAATGGATAAATACGACGCTTCTCATGATCATGACTGCTACCCCGCCTCCTCGGCGTGCCGCCATCCTGAACATTCCTAAACTCCCTTGGCCTGGACATAAACTGCGACGCCTTCGTCGTTGCTGCGTGTCGAACCCGGACTAGCCTTTGAGCGTCGCAGCACATTCAGCGACCGGGCTTGGTAACTCGTTCTGATACAGGCGCAACAGCGCCGCATTTCACTTGTGCAATGGCAGCTGTGCGTGGGAGGGCTCGTCCCTGCCGGGTTCCTGTATCTCCGGTTTACCAACCTGCACGCAGCTGCCACCCCTCCGCTTGGTAACCCGTTTTGATGCAGCTGCAGCAGCGCCCCATTTCGCTATGGCAGGTGGGTTGTGCGCCTGCGCATTCGTGCAATGGCAGCTGTGCGTGGAAGGGCTGCGTCCCTGCCGGGTTCCTGTATCTCCGGTCGACCAATCCGCGCACGGGTGCCACCCACAACAGGGCTGCGCATCTTCTGGCGAAGATGGGGACGGCAGTGATCGATGAGGCGGGTTCTAGATGAAGGAGAGGGGACAGGCGTGCCGATCGTTCCCCCGTGTTTGAAGGGGAACGATCACGGGGCGTCTTAGTTCAGGTACTGACTGCCACGAATCCGCCGCCCCAACACGTCCAGCAGATCACAACCATCGCGCAACAGAATGGCGCTGGCGTGGGCGATCTGTGTCAGGTCGGTGGCATCGGCGTGGCGGCTGTCCATGTGCACGATGCTTTCCATCAGTTGAGTCACCGCGAGGATGCGGTAGGCGGCGCTGGCATGCAGTTCGTCCAAAGGCGCGCGGGTGTCGATAAACAGGGTGGGCGTGGAGGATTCGTTGCTGGTTAGCGCGATACGGTCCGTCATGGTGTGTTGCTCCTGAAATAAATAGAGCTGCCACTTGATCGCCGTCAAACGAGTTGGGTGGCAACTGTACGCAGGTTGACGGACCGGTTTCAGGAACCCGGCGCATCCGAAGATGCCCCACGCACAGTCGCCATAAGACTTTTTTGCGAGCGCAGAAGAGCGCAAGCAGAGTCGAGGAACTATGCGTCCTGAAAGTGTTACCGAGCCGTCAAACCCGATCACGAATGAGTCGTGACAGGCGCGAGGATAGGGAGCAGTGAGAGGGCGGTCAACCCGATATGTGTAGCCTGAAACGACCTTTTGTATCCACAGATGGCTGTTGATCTGGCTTGCCGCTTGAAGCTTACGGTTGCTCCTATTTATCGCTGCTTCTTGTAGCCGCTGCCGCAGGCTGCGAACGACCGCGCAGCGGGCGCAGGGGGCTTGAGACCGCTGAAGGTCCTTCGGCCCTTTTCGCAGCCTGCGGCAGCGGCTACAAAAATCCCCCTGGCCAAGTGCCTGCGGATAGGGGACGCAGACACCTGGAAAGGGGGAGCACAAAGGTCTTGCTAGCACGACTCCCTGCTTTTAGTTGCAGCTTGCCGCTTGAAACTCGCCGCTGCGCTTACTGCGCAATGGTCTTCACCGAGACGCCACGTTCCACCGGGGTGGAGCGGCCGTAGATATCCTCAAACCGCTCGATATCGTCCTCGCCCAAATAACTGCCCGATTGCACTTCGATGATCTCCAGCGGGATCTTGCCCGGGTTGCGCAGGCGGTGCACCGAAGCAATCGGGATGTAGGTGGACTGGTTCTCGGTGAGCAGGAACACGTTCTCGTCACAGGTGACTTCGGCGGTGCCGCTGACCACGATCCAGTGTTCGGCGCGGTGGTGGTGCATCTGTAGCGACAGGCACGCCCCCGGCTTGACCGAGATGTGCTTGACCTGGAAGCGTCCGCCCATGTCCACCGAGTCATAGGAGCCCCACGGGCGGTAGACCTCGCAGTGGTTCTGGGTTTCGCTGCGGCCCTGTTCGTTGAGGGTGTTGACCATCTGTTTCACCCCTTGGACCTTGTCCTTGTGGGCAATCATCATGGCGTCCTTGGTTTCCACCACCACGATGTTGTCCAGGCCGATCACCGACACCAGTTTGCCGTTGCCGTGGATCATGCAGTTGTGGCTGTCCTGAATCACCACATCGCCCTTGCTGACGTTGCCGTTGGCGTCCTTTTCATGCACGTCCCACAGCGACGACCAGCAGCCGACATCGCTCCAACCGGCGCTCAGGGGCACCACGCAGGCGCGCTGGGTCTTCTCCATCACCGCGTAGTCGATGGAGTTGTCCGGGCAGCAGGCGAAGGTGGCTTCGTCGATGGTCACGGTGTCCGGGTCCTGCTGGCTGCGTTCCAGGGTCAAGAGGCAGGTGTCGTAGATGTCCGGATCATGTTTCTTCAGCTCTTCGAGGAAGCGGCTGGCGCGGAACAGGAACATGCCGCTGTTCCAGAAGTAGCCGCCGGCCTGGACGAATTCGTTAGCGCGTTTTTCGTCGGGCTTTTCGACGAACTGCGCGACCCGGCTGATGCCTTCCGGCAGCAGGGCGTCGTTGGCGGACTTGATGTAGCCGTAGCCGGTTTCCGGTTTGGTCGCCGGGACGCCGAACAGCACCATTTCGCCACGTTCGGCGGCCACGGTGGCCAGGGCCAGGGCCCGTTGCAGGGCTTTCTGGTCGTCCAGGACGTGGTCGGCGGGCAGCACCAGCATCAGCTCGTCGCGGCCTTCGTTGACCAGCATCATCGCGGTCAGGGCCACGGCCGGGGCGGTGTTGCGGCCGAAGGGTTCCATGAGGATGCGTTGGGATTCGAGCTTACGGTTGGCCAACTGCTCGTTGACGATGAAGCGGTGGTCTTTGTTGCAGACCACGATGGGGGTGTCCATGCCTTCGAACACCAGGCGCTCCAGGGTTTGCTGGAACAGGGTGTGTTCGCCGGTCAGGGCGAGGAATTGCTTGGGGAATTGTTTGCGCGAAAGCGGCCAAAGACGTGAGCCGCTACCACCGGAAAGGATTACTGGGATCATGGTGTTTCTCCTTGAATCTGTTTGGGTTAGAGCTACGAGGGTTTGTCGTTTCACTCTTGTTTTTGTCTCGGTGCGCCACTGCCGAGGTATGAGGCTGCGATGGGCTGCGAAGCGGCCCCTGAGGGCGGTCCTGCGGACCGCGTCGCAGCCTCGGGCCTCGGCAGCGGCTACAGGTCTTAGCGGGTGGAGACGGGGCGTTTCACCCACACCGGCGACAGGTTGCTGCCGTTGCCGGTGACGTAGAGCACCGCCGCTTCGCCGCGCTCCAGGGCCACGGGCTTGAGGTCGCTGACTTTTTTATCGCCGTCATACAGGGCGAAGCTGACCTTCACCGGGTTGATTTCGCGCTCGCCGCGGCCTTTGGCAGCCACGGCCTTGACCACGTCGGTCTTGCCGTCGGCGGTCTTCAGGGTCAGGGCCTGGTCGCTGAGGTTCTGCACCCGCACCAGGGATTTCTGCTTGTTCTTGAACGGCGGTTCTTCGATCAGTTGCGGCTGGCCGCTGGCGTTGTTGACCAGGGTGTAATAGTGATCGGCGGCCAGTTTCACCGGCACGCTCTGGCTGCCCACCTTGGCGGTGTAGTCACCGCCGGGCATGAAGCTGAAGTCGCTGCTGGCCAGGGGCGCGACGTCATTGACGTTGGTGCTGCCCACCGTGGCGCTGACTTCGCTGTTGCTGGCGTTGTAGAGGCGCACGAAGGTCGAGCCCTTGGGCGCGGTGGGACCGTACAGGGCGGCGTCGCCACCGGCGAATACCGGGGCTGATAGCAGGCCCAGGCTCGCGGCCAATACGGCAGCTTTCAGGGATTTGGCAGCGAGACGGCGAGGAGTAGTAGTGAAAGTCATGAGTGTTACCTCTTTTCAGTTTTGCGCCCGGTCGGGCGTCTCGGATTTGTTGAGTGCAGCTACGTTCTGTTGGCGAGCACCGGCTTGCTTGAGCTCTGCGACCCACTGCGGGTCGGCATCGCCGATTTCGTTGTTCACAGGCAGATAGCGTTCAGGGAATTCCCAGATCAGCACCTGGGGCGGGTTGTTCTTGAAGTCGTCGCTTTTCAGGTAGCTGAGCATCGGCAGGATCGGGCCGTGGCCGTCTTCGGCGTAGCTCAGCACGTCGCTGTGCAGGGCCTGTTTCAGGGCGCCGACGAAGTTCCAGTTGGGGTTGGCGCTGTAGCTGGTGCCCACCAGGGTCACCGGCACTTCGTGGTCGGCGAACAGCGCGTCATCGGCGCTTGGCTGTTCCTCGCTGGCGCGGGTCACACGCTTTTGCAGCGGCTCTTCGGCCGGCATCAGGTTTTCGAACAGCGGGTCCAGGGGCAGGAAGCGCCGCAGGTCGCCCTGGTGCTTCACGGTCTCTTGAGTCTCGGTGACGAAGCGTTGTGGCTGACCGCTGAGCGGGGTCTTGGCGGCGATGGCCTGGGCCAACTGGCGAGCGACGACTTCGGCGCCGGCCGGGGTCCAGTGGGTGTCGGTGCGCAGGAACACTTGCTGGCCCTGTTGCTTGGCCTGTTGCAGGGGGCCCAGCAGGTCGGGGGCAAGGATCTTGTCGGCCGCGACCCGGGCATGAAAGTCCTGGTAGAGGTTGGCGTGGATTCGCGCCGGGCGTACCTCGTCCAGGTGTTCCGGGTACAGCCGGACCTTGGCCGGGACGATGGCCATCACCAGTTTCACCCCGTGCGCCTTCAAGGTCTGGCGCACGCCTTCCACCAGGGCGTAGTTGCCCTGCAGGTTGAGTTCCTCGTTGACCACCGGGTTGAACTCTTCATCGCTGTACAGCCACTGGTCGCGGCCTAGCACCACCCCGGGGCGGCCTTCGTTGAACAGCTTGAAGTCCAGGGCGGCCCACAGGTTGGTGCCCAGGCGCTTGATCGGGAACTGGTCGTCGTAGTGGGTTTCCACGGCCTTGGCCCAGCGCCCGTTGAGCACGGTGGCGTCGTTGTTGGTACTGAAGCCGAAGAAGCTGCGCACCGACCACAGCCCGAGGACCGCCAGGGTCACCAGGAACAGGGCGATGTAGAACACACGTAATGAGCGGGTCATGGGCAGATCCCTCAGAACTGGAAGTAAAGGAACGGCGAGAAGCTTTGCGCCGAGAGTTTGAGAATCGAGGCGATGAACAGCAGCAGCACCAGGGCGCGCATCACGTAGCGCGACCAGTCGGCGCTCCAGTAGGCCGGTTGCACTTGGGCCTCGGTGCCGACGATGTAGCCTGGCTGGTGAACGCTGCCGGGGGTGTCCCCGGGCACTGCCTTGATCAGACCGGGCTGGGCGGTGGCCGGGCCGTCGGCGGGGGTAGCGACGTCGGGCTTGGCCTTGACCGGTGCCGGGTTGCGGTACAGGTCACGCAGGCCGAAGAACGCCAGGGTGGCGTAGGCCAGGATCAGGGTCGCCACTTGCAGGCCGGTGAGGCTGGAGCGATTGAGTTCCGACAGCGACCAGTCGCCAAAGCTGAACATGGCGCCGTACATGCGCCCGGCCACGTGCAGGTTCTCGGCACGGAAGATCACCCAGCCCATCACCACCAGCAGGAAGGTCAGGGCCCAGCGGATCGGGTTCAGGCTGCGTGGGGTGGTGTTGATGCCCAGGGCCTTTTCGATGGCCAGCCACATGCCGTGCCAGGCGCCCCAGACGATGTAGGTGATGTTCGCACCGTGCCACAGGCCACCGAGCAGCATGGTCAGGAACAGGTTGCGGTAAGTCATCAGCGTGCCTTTGCGGTTGCCGCCCAGGGTGATGTACAGGTAGTCGCGCAGCCAGGTGGACAGGCTGATGTGCCAGCGCCGCCAGAACTCGGTGATCGACTGGCTGATGTAGGGCTGCTTGAAGTTTTCCATGAAGCGAAAACCCATCATCAAGCCCAGGCCGATGGCCATGTCGCTGTAGCCGGAGAAGTCGAAGTACAGCTGCGCGGTGTAGGCCAGGGCGCCGAGCCAGGCATCGCCCGTGGTGGGGTTTTGCAGGGCGAAGCAATGGTCGGCGACCACTGCCAGGGTGTCGGCGATGAACACCTTCTTGATGAAACCCTGCATGAAGCGGGTGCAGCCTTCGGAGAACTTGTCCAGGGTGTGGGTGCGGTTGTTGAACTGGTCCGCCAGGTCGCGAAAGCGCAGGACCGGGCCGGCGATCAGGTGCGGGAAGATCGCCACGAACGCCGCAAAGTCGATGAGGTTGCGGGTGGCCGGGGTGTCGCCGCGGTAGACGTCGATGATGTAGCTGATGGACTCGAAGATGTAGAACGAGATGCCGATCGGCAACAGGATGTGGGTCAGGATGAACGGTTCCAGACCGTAGGAGGTCATGATCGCGTTGATGCTGTCCACGCCGAAGTTGGCGTACTTGAAGTAGCCGAGGATGCACAGGTCGACGCCGACGCCGAGCAGCAGCCAGCGTTGGGCCGGTTTGGTGCGTACACCGGCGGCGCCGACTTTCAGGCCGATCCAGTAGTTCCACAGGGTGACCCCGGCGAACAGCGCCAGGAAGTCCACCCGCCACCAGGCATAGAACACATAGCTGGCGATCAGCAGCAGCAGGTTGCGATAGCGTTGCCCGCTCAAGTAGTACAAGCCGAGAAAGATCGGCAGGAACAGGAACAGGAACACATTGGACGAGAAAACCATCCCGATCTCTCCATGTTTAACCAATAGTCAGAGGCCGGAGCCCCCCCAAACCCCCCACTGAAAAAACCGTGGGAGGCGTATTGCATTCATGACGCTCTCTGTAGCCGCTGCCGAGGTACGAGGCTGCGATGGGCTGCGAAGCGGCCCCTGGGGGCGGTCCTGCGGACCGCGTCGCAGCCTCGTGCCTCGGCAGCGGCTACAGGTGTAGGTGTTACGGGCCTGTGTTGCCCTTTTCATGGGCCGGGTCGTAGACCTTGGTCAGGTCGCCACCCAGGCGGAAAGTCTTGAACGGTTGCATCTTGTGCTTGCGCTCCAATGTCTCCGGAGCGCAGGTGTAGAGGCTGCAGTAGGGTTCCAGCCAGGCGAATTTCGAGTCGACCTTGAGGTCGGTCATGTCCTGTTCCTTGCCATTCTTCTGCTCGAAAAGCTCCGGGTCTTTCACCCCAGCCAGCACTCGGTCACCCAAGCGCTTGAGCGCGCTGTTGTTCTCCTGGCGCAGGTCGACGCCGTTGACCTGGGCGAAGCTGGCGATCATCGCTAAGGGCGGCAGGGCGTAGTTGTGGTACGCCAGGGCCCGTTGCTGGCGCTTGAGTTCGTTGGGCAAGAAGCCGTCGGCGTCGACCTGGTGGGCGCCGACCTTGTATTCCTTCACGGCCCAGTCGAACAGGTCGCGGCGGTTGGTGGCCACGGCGGTGGCCATCACCGACCAGGCGGCCCAGTAGGAGTGGTTGTTGGTCTTGTCCAGGGGCAGGTTGTCCCAGTCGCTGACTACCTGATCGGCCATCTTGCTGAACCAGGCCTCGATCTTCTGCGCCTGTTCCTGGTGGCTGGCCAGCGGGTGGGAGTCGGAGAACTTCAGCCGCAGGTAGGCCGAGGCCATGCTGCCCAGGGCCCATTTGCGCATGGACTTGCCGGTGTGGTTGAAGTCCTTGGACATCAGCGCGTCGGCCTGGGCCCAGGCGCTGAGCCAGGCGAGGGTGCAGTCCAGCTGTTGCGGGCGGCCGTCGCGCATGAACTGCATGACCCGCTTGCTGGTGCCGCGCTCGATCTTGGTGATGTCCGCGGTGGTGTCGCGAAAGGCCTGTTCGGACTGGGTGTTCAGGGTCGCCCGGGCCTTGTCCGAGCCTTCGTACTTGCTGCGAAACTGCAGGGCGCCGGTGTAGGGCGCCGGCATGGCGTCGCAGCCTTCGCTGTCGTCACCGCTCTTGAACTTGTCCACCGGGGCGTAATAGCCCTGGGGTGGACGCAGCGGCGCGGCGGCCTGGGCGCTGCCGGTGACCATGGCCAGCCCCAGCAGGCTGGGGAGCAACCAGTGTTTCAGGTGTGTGCTTTGCATAGGTAACCTCATTGCCCGATCTGCGCGGTGCGTTGCTCGGCGCTCGGGAATACGTTGCGTTTGCAAATTTTCGCTTCGACCTTCTGCCCGGCAGTGCCCGCTTCCGGGCCCTGGATTTCGACTGCCAGCAGGTTCTGCGAGGCCCAGTCTTCGTCAGTGCGCAGTTCGAAGGCGAAGCGCCCGTCGGTGTCGGACGTTTCCGGTTTGTCGATCTTGATGTCCTCGTGGCGCCCGTTCATGTACCAGAGGGTGGCTTGCAGGGTTTTCACCGAAGGGTCGGCGAAGCGGATGTCGACCTGATGGCCGCTGTTGCGCAGGTCCAGGTTCTGGCTGTTGACCAGCAGTTCGTTCTTGCCCGGCTTGAGGGTGGTGCTGGCGCTCATCTGCGCAGCCTTGCCCTCGCAGCCGTTGTCCAGCAGGGCCATCATCTGCCGGTAGATGGTTTCCTGGTCCAGGCGGTACAGCGGCGAGAACTCCCAGATCAGGATCTTCGGCGGGCTCTTCTGGAATTCGTCGCTGCCCAGGTACTGCAACATCGAGCCTTCCAGGCCACCGCCGGGGAAGGCGACGTTGAGGATGTCGGCGCCGATGGCCTCTTCCAGAAAGCCGGCGAAGTTGTAGTTCTTGCCGCTGTGGCTGGTGCCTACGAGAGTGATCTGCGGGTTGCCGGAATCACCGAACAGGTCGCCGTCGCCGGCCTCGCCCTTGGGCTCGGTGGTGAACTGGTCCATGTACTGGATGGCGTAGCTGGTGCCGCACAGTTGCCCGGCCATGTTGTGCAGGGTGCCGGTCTTGCCCATGCGCCCGGACTTGTGGGTCTCGAATTCACGCCGTGGAATGTCGGCGAAGGCCGGCAGTTGCTTGACCTTGTCGGCGACGATCTTGGCGGTGCGTTGGGCGCCGTAAGGGGTCCAGTGCTGGTCGCCACGGAAGTAGAAATCGTGGGCCGGCAGGGTGTCGGGCAGTTGTTCGTTGGTCAGTGGCGACAGGTCCGGCACCACGTAGCCCATCTGCGCAAAGCGCCCGAGCATGGCCTGGTAGTTGTTCAGGGCCTTGTCGTAGTCGAAGCGGGCTTTCTCTGCCGGGTTGAGCTTGTTGCGGTTCACCAGGCCGCGAGTCGGCTGGTAGACCAGCACCAGTTCCACACCCTTGCTCTTGAACGCTTGGTGCAGTTGCTTGAGGCGGCGATAGCCTTGTGGCGTGGTGTCAAATTCGGTGCGCAGGTCTTCCTGGGTGCGGAACAGCCAGTCGCCCTGGGCTTGCACCAGGGTGGTGAAGTTCTGCTGGTAGCGGGTGGTGTAGTTCTTCGCATCATGGGCGGCCGGGCACAGGTTGCAGCACGGCTCGGCGGTGAAGTTCGGCGCCTGGGGCTCATCGGCCCGGGCGCCGGCGCTGGCGGCGAGAATGCCGGCGGTCAGCGCCGACAGGCTCAACAGTTTGATCAGGTGTGGGGGCATGACAGTCATCCTCAATCGCGCATTTCGGTCTGGCGTTCGACAGGGTCGATCAGCACGGCTTTTTGCTGGCGCACCATCAGGTCGAGGATTTCATCCTGGCGTTCGCCAAGGATCCCCGAAAAGCTGATGCCGCTGCTTTTGGTGGGCGCGAGCATGGACACGCGATACAGCTCCACGCTCAACGGCGAGTCGATGGACAGCGGGCCGCTGCCATTGGCCGCCAGCTCGCCGCCGACCACGATCAGCGAAACCTGAGCGTCGAACGGGTCGAGCTTGATGTCGCGGTCGGTGTCGGAAAGGTCCTTGATGTGGCCGTAGACGCCGGTCAGGCCGTTGGCCATGGCGATGTTTTCGTACAGGCGGATGTTCACGCTGTTGCGAATGCGGATGCCGTGGCGTTTGTTGCTGATCACCTTGTTGCCCCACAGCAGGTTGTCGGCGCTCTCGTAGAGGGTGATGCCGTCGGTGTGGTTGCGGTAGATCTCGTTGTAGGCGATCAGGTTGTTGACGCTGTTACGGTCGATCACCAGGCCCGAGAGTTTGTTGTCGTAGCTACGGTTGTTGAAGATGAAGCTGTCGTTCACTTCCCGGGAAATGATGATGCCGTGCTTCTTCTTGGTGCCGTGGACGGTGTTGTCGGCGATGATCAGGCCGTGGGAACGGTCGTGGGGGTCGATGCCGTAGACGATGTTGTCCTTGTAGGTGTTGCCCTTGACCACGAAGTCGCGGGTTTCGTAGCAGTAGAAGCCGTACCACATGTCCGAGAAATCCGAGCCGATGATCCAGCCGGTGGGTTCATCGCGCTTGAGCACCTTGGCCATGTTCGGCGTGTACTGGGAAATACTCACGCCGTAGGACTTGGAGTTGGCGTAGCCGAAGCTGGCCATCTGGCTGTTGACGATGTAAGTCTCGGTGCCGCCCCAGGCCAGCAGGAACGGGCGGAATTCCTTGGGCGAGCGGAAGGTCGCCGGGCCGTTGTCTTTCTCGCGCCAGCCGGTGACCTTGGTGTCGCGCACAAACAACTGGCCATCGTTGACCAGGAACGAACCGCCTTCCTGGGACAGGCGCAGCTCCTGGGTCTGTTTGTCGATTTCCAGGATGCCCTTGCGCCCGACCACGATCGGCAGGCGCGCGAGGAATACACCCGGCGCGGTTTCGCTGATGTACTGCTTGGGCAGTTTCTTGGCCAGGTCCTTGAGGTTGATGTAACCGTCGTCGATAAAGATCGCCTGGGGAATGCCGTGCTGGCGCACCACCCATTCGGCCATCTTGTTGTCACCGCCGATAAAGTCTTTCAGGGCGTCTTCCTGCATCATCCGGCGCACGCTGATCTTGCCCGGCTGGCTGCGCACGATCTTCGCCGCAACGGCCTCGGCGGTGTAGCCGGAGAGGTCGGGCAGGGTCGGTGTGGCCAGGTTCAACGGCTCAGTGGGCGCGCTGCTGACGGTGTAGGTCTTGGCCTGTTGCAGTTCCTTGGCGACGATCGGCGCCTTGGCCGGCTCGACAGTGGCGAAAGCCGAGCTGCTGGCCAGCAACAGAGCGCCAGCCAACAGGCTGATGGCGCCTTTCGCAGCGGGGCTGTTCATGGGGTAGCAGTTCATTTCGGGCACTCCCTTCGCGGTTCGCATCAGAAGCGCCAGATCACGTCGATAAAGGCGCGGTGCATGTACGAGTCGACGTCTTTGCCATAGGCATCGCCGGGCTTGAACACGCCGCCACGAAAACGCACCAGGGCCGACGGCTCATCGATGGACTGGCTCAGGGCCGCCGGCAACAGGCCTTGCTTGAAGTACTTGGTGACCACCAGGTCCATTTCCTGCCCCAAGTCTTTCTTGCCGTCTTGCAGGGGCAGCGCGGTGCTGGAGAGCAGGTTGCCGTTGCCGTCATAGTCGTTGTCCACGGCGTTGATGCCGTTGCTGCCCACCGGCTTGTTGCCGTCCACGCGCCAGAACTTGTGGTAGATCAGGCTGGCGTCGTATTCATCGTTGAGCATCCAGGAGCCGAACAGGGTGGCGGTCTGCATGTTGTTCATTTCGCCGCGATAGGCTTCGCCGAAACGGTGCACGCGGGAGCGGGTGCCGGTGTAGTTGGAGCGGTTGCTTTCCAGGCCGTTCTGCTCGTAGTCGCCGCTGGCGCGGGCATAGGCGGCGCCGACTTGCCAGTTGGGGTCCAGGCGCAGGCGTACGCCCAGGTCCGTGGCCCAGCCGTCGAGGTTGTCGCTGCGCTTGGCCTGGGTCGGGCGGTTGCCATTGGCGTCCAGTGCGTTGACCGTGTCGCGCTCGCCGCGCATGCCGGTCAGGCTGGCCCAGTAGTTGACGGTGTTGGTGTTGCGCCAGTTATAGGCGTCGCTGTCGGCGGTGAGGCCGAGCCAGGTGAGGTCGCCGTTCTCTTTCTTGTCCAGGGAATCGGCGGCTTCGCCGGGCACCGGATAGTCGAGCTTGCCGTCATCGTGAGTGTGATGACCGCGAATCCCCACCCAGTTGCCTGGGGTCCACTGGTAGGCCGCGTCGCCGTAGACGTGCAGGCGGTCCTTGTCCTTGGGCGCCAGTTCCTTGAGGTCGGTGCGGTACTCGCTGAAGCGCTCGGCGGCGCCCACGTTGGCCCGCAGCAAGGTGGTGTCGAAGGTCCAGTTCAGGGCTTCGATGTTGGTGTCGCGCCACTGGCCGTCGTCGTTGCGCAGGCGTTGGCGGCCCAGTTTCAACTGCTCGCCGGGGTAGGGCGTGAAGCCGCTGTAGCCGATCCAGAACTCGCGCAGGGCCAGGTAGTTTTTCTGGGTCTTGCGGTCGTCGTTGCTCGACTGCTGTGCACCGTCGGCGTCCGACTGCTGCAGGGTATCGGTTTCGATGATGTCGGTGGAGGTCACCGCCTGGCCCATGGCGTAGGCGCTCCAGGCACCGCGTTCACCGTAGACCCACGGCCGCAGGTCCAGGCCCAGGCCGTTGACGTCGCCGCCGCTGAGGGTGCCCAGGTCGCGATCATCTTCGGATTGGCCGGTGATCTTCACTTCCAGGCCGAAGTTCTGGGTATCGGTCATTGCCGCCAGGGTCGGGTTGGACCAGAGCATGGCAAAACCCAGGGCTATGCCCAGTTTCGACAGGCTGAAGCGCTTGCCTGTAGGCGCTGTCGCAGGCTGCGCCCGGTCGCGCAGCGGCCGCGATTCGCGGGGGCGGGGGTGGCGAGCGCTTTGCACTCGATCGCAGCCTGCGGCAGCGGCTACAGGAGGTGTATTGAGTGGGGGGAGCGTCATAGGGTTTCCTCGCCGTCTTCTTCTTGCAGGGCGTGCAGTTGCAGCGCGTTCTGGCTCAAGGCCCCACGCACGGCCTGCTCTTGTTGCAGCAGGCGTTGGGCTTCGGCGCGCTGTGCAGGCGGCAATTGGCTTTCCAGTTGTTGCGCCAGTTCGTTGGCCTGCGGTGTGTCCTGGACCTTCGCCAGTTGGCTGAAGACGTAGGCGTTGACTGGGTTGGGCTTGGTGCCCTTGCCCTGGGAGAACAACTGGGCAATGGCGAAGTCGGCGCTGTTCTGGCCGTTGCGCGCGGCGGTCAGCAGGTGGTCCAGGGCCTTTTGTGGGTAGACCTGGCCCAGGTAGCCACGGCGGTAGATCTGGCCGAGGTAGTAGTCAGCGGCGACTTCGCGGCCCACGGCTTTCTGGAAGTGTGCTTCGGCGACCTTGGCGTCGGCCGGCACCCATTTGCCTTCGTAGTAGAGCTTGCCCAGCAGCAGTTCGGCGCGGGGCTGGTCGGCGGCGCGGCCGTTGTCCAGGTACTGCATCATCTTGTCGACGTCACCCAGCTCGGGGAAGTCGTAGAGCAGTTGGGCCAGGCTGACCCAGGACGCCGGGTAACCCGGAGCGACCTGCTCCAGCAGGGCCTGGGCGGTTTTTTCATCCGGCTTGCCCAGGCTTGCATCGCCCAGCACGCGGGCCACGCTGTCGACTCGCTGGGCGCTGACCGTGCCACGGCTGTAGCCGGCCTGCAGCTGCTTGAGCAGCTCGGCCTGTTGCTCCGGCTGGCCGCGTTTTTGATAAACGGTCGCCAGTTCCACGTAGCAGATGTCGGTGCTGTTGAGCGCGGCCTTGCAGATGCTTTCCACCTCGGCCAGGTGCTGGTCGTAGCTGCCTTGGGTGCGGTACAGCAGCACCTGGGCCAGGCCGGCTTCCGGGTAACCGGCGCTGCGCCATTGGCTGATCTGCTGCTGGGCGTCGACGTTGGGGAAGCTGTGGGGGTATTGCAGGTACAGCATCGCCAGGGGAATCAGGGTGTTGCCTTCACCGTTGGCAAAGGCTCTTTTCAACAGGCCTTCGGCTTCGTGCTGCTCGGCCTCGGTGGAACCGGGCTTGGCCACCAACAGGCGGCCGAGGCGCGCCTGGGCCCGGGGCGACACATCGGCTGCGGCGCGATAGGTGGCCTCGGCCTGCTTGATCTGCGCCGGGTCGCGGCTGTCCACCTGGATGTCGGCCAGGCCTACCTGGGCCTCGCTGTAGCCCAGGTCCGCCAGTTGCCGGTAGTTCTGTTCGGCCAGCGCGGTGTCGCCGCGCTTCAGGGCTTCGTTGGCCAGGCGCTGGTCCGGCAGGCCGGCGCAACCGGCCAGGGCCAGGGCGGCGACCAAGGGCAACACCGAGAGCTGGTTAGGGGCTGTCATGGTTACAGACCCGCAGCCATGGCTTTGTCGATCAGCCAGTTCATCGAGGGGCCGCGGTCGCTGCTGACTTCCACCGGGCGGCCGGCGAAGGCGCTGCTCAGCGGCGCGTCGGGCTTGATCTGCACGCGGATGTCGGAGGACAGGTCGCTGCTGTTGAGGCTGGTGCTGCTGACGATGGTGCCGGTGCGTACTTCATCCTCGCCGGCGATCTGGAAGTTGACCCGGGTGCCCGGGCGCACGTCGCCGAACTGGCGGTAGGAGAAGCGCGCCTCGACGTTGGCCTGGCTGTTGCGGGGCACCAGTTGGAAGATCACGTCGCCTTTGCTGGCGTACTGGCCGTCGGCGACCATTTGCTGGGCCACGGTGCAGTCGCAAGGGGAGGTCAGGGTGCCGGTCATTTGCTTGCCGAACAGTTCCTCGACCTTGGCCGGTTGCAGTTGGTCTTCAGCCAGGTGGCCTTTGAGCACGTCGAGCATGCTGGTGCTGAAGGTGGCCAGTGGCGCGCCCTTGGCGGCGATGCCGTCGCTCTGCACCAGGCTTTGCACAGTGCCGTCGCGCGGCATGGTGACGTTCATTCCCGGGACGCTGACCAGGCCGGCCTGGGCGTGGCTGACGAAGTACATGCCGTACACCGACTTGAGGATGAAGCCGAACGCCGCCAGGCCCACCACGAAGATCCCGGCGCTGAAGGTCACGGCCCGCAGGCGGCCCATGGCGGTCATGCCGCTGCCGCTGTCCTTGACCTTGCGCGCCTTGGTGAAGTTGTCGCGCTGGAGGGTGGCGAGCACGTCGCCCATGCTGACGATGTCGCCGGCCAGGTGCGAGGTGATCAGGTGGCGCAGGGTGGAAATGTCCTGGGGCTCGAGGTTCTGGAACTGGCAACCGACGCGCCCGTTCTGGCGATCGAAGGAGCGGATTTGCAGCTCCACATCCATGGCCAGGCCGAGGTTGTCGATGACAAATTGCAGGCGGCCCTTGTGCACGGCACCCACGGTCAGCATCTGCTGCCCGGCGTTGAAGCTCAGGCCGCCGGCCGAGAGGTCGTGGACCCGCACTTCCAGGGGCTTGGCTTCGTTGCCGAAGAAGCGCAGCTTGGCCGGGATCTTGACCCGGGCGTGCTGGCGTTGGGCTTCGGATTCATGCACTACATTGACGTTCACGGCGGTGTTCATAGGGTCGATTTCCTAGTTAATTCAGGCAAGGCGGTTCAGACCATCAGCAGCAGGACAGCGACGAACACGCTGCCGGCCGAGAAGGTCATGGTCCGAGACGACCAGGTGTTGAACCAACGTTGAAAACTGGCCAGGTCGCGGGTCAGCTTGGTGTCCTGGCGGGTCCAGGATTGCTGGTCGAGGCGGAAGAACACGTAGATCTTCACCAGGGCGCCGACGATCTGGTTGTAATAGAGGATCAAGGGGTAGGCCGGGCCGATGCGGTGCCCCGAGCAGGACAGCAACAGGGTCAGGATCAGGCGGGTGATACCGATCCACAGCAGGTAGGCGAGGATGAAGGCGGTGCCGTACTTGACGCTGGCGATGATCGCCACGGTCAGGCCCAGCAGCGAGGTCCACATCGACACGCGCTGGTCGAACAGCACCACGCTGGTGAACAGTCCCAAGCGCTTGACTCCCAGACCCAAGGCCCGGGCGTTCTGCCGCAGGTTGTTGCCGTACCAGCGGAACATCAGCTTGCGGCTGGCCTTGATGAAACTCTTTTCCGGCGGGTGTTCCACGGTGTTGATCGCCGCGTCAGGCACGTAGAAGGTGTCGTAGCCCAGGCGCATCAGGCTGAACCAGCTGGACTTGTCGTCGCCGGTGAGGAACTTGAAGCGACCCAGGCGCCAGTGCTGCAGGGAGTCGCTTTCCACGTCGGCGATGAAGTCCGGGTCGGTGACCACGGTGGCGCGGAACACCGACATGCGCCCGGTCATGGTCAGCACGCGCTTGGACAGGGCCATGGAGCACATGTTGATGTGGCGCTGGGCGAAGCGCAGCTTGTGCCATTCGCTCATGATGTAGCCGCCGCGCACTTCGCAGAATTCGTTGGTGGTCAGGCCACCGACGTTGCCGAACAACTGGAACCAAGGCACGGTCTTGCGCACCACGCCTTCGCCGAGCACGGTGTCGCCGTCGATCACCGCCACCACGGCGCGGTTGTCCGGCAGGTGGCGGGAGATGGCGCGGAAGCCGAAGGCCAGGCCGTCGCGCTTGCCGGTGCCGGGGATGCGCACGAAGTCCAGCTTGACCCGCTCCGGCGGGTTCATCCGTGCCCACAGGCTTTTCACCAGCAGCTCGTCGGACATTTCCACGATCGAGCAGACCACGGTGGTGGGGAAGCCGCAGTCGATGGCTTCGCGGATCACCGAGCCGTAGACCTGGGCGGTGGTCAGCGCATCGATGCGAAAGCTGGTGACCATCAGGAACACGTGGGACGGGTCGGCCGCGCTGCCCAGCTTGCGCACCTTGCGCCGCAGGTGCGGGTAGACCACGTAGAGAAACAGCATGCCGCGCACGAAGTGCGTGGCACCCATGGAGTAGCGCCAGATGCCCACGGCGCCAATCAGGAAAATGAAGTCCTTGGACTGCGAGTCGAAGGTCGACGCGGGCAGCAGCAAGGCCATGCCCATCAGCAAACTCAAGTAAAACAGCCAACCGGCGGCCTGAAGCAGGCCGTGCTTTAGCCTGTGCATAATCTGCGTCCTAAAATTCTAAGCGGTACCCTGTAGCCGCTGCCGCAGGCTGCGATAGGTCCGCAGGGCCTCGAGATGCCCTCGGGAGCACGCCCCTTCGGGGACGATCGCAGCCTGCAGCAGCGGCTACAGGCGCATGCCTTTACCAGCAGATCCCTTCGGTTCGGCCCTGGACGCTGGAGGCTTTGGACATGAAGCCCACCAGGTCGATGACCTGCTTGCCGTGGGGCACGTCTTCGGCCAGGGCGCGGAACTTCTCGTCGCGGTTGCCGAGGATGATCAGGTCGGACTTGCCGATCACCGCGTCGAAGTCCGAGTTGAGCAGGGACGAGACGTGGGGGATCTTCGACTCGATGTAGTCCTTGTTGGCGCCGTGGACTCGGGCGTACTCGACGTTGCTGTCGTAGATGCTCAGGTCGAAACCCTTGCCGATGAGCATTTCCGCCAGTTCCACCAGCGGGCTCTCGCGCAGGTCGTCGGTGCCGGCCTTGAAGCTCAGGCCCAGCAGGGCGACCTTGCGCTTGTCGTGGCTGGACACGATGTCGAAGGCGTTCTGTACCTGGGATTCGTTGCTGCGCATCAGCGAGTTGAGCAGCGGCGCTTCGATGTCCAGGGAGCTGGCGCGGTAGGTCAGGGCGCGCACGTCCTTGGGCAGGCACGAACCGCCGAAGGCGAAGCCGGGGCGCATGTAGTACTGGGACAGGTTGAGGGTCTTGTCCTGGCAGACCACGTCCATCACTTCACGACCGTCCACACCCACCGCTTTGGCGATGTTGCCGATCTCGTTGGCGAAGGTGACCTTGGTGGCGTGCCAGACGTTGCAGGTGTACTTGATCATCTCGGCGACTTCGATGTCCTTGCGGATGATCGGCGCGTCGAGCTCTTCGTACAGCGCTTGCAGCACGTCACCGGAGGCTTGGTCGAACTGGCCGATCACGGTCATGGGCGGGAAGTCGTAATCCTTGATCGCGGTGCTTTCACGCAGGAACTCCGGGTTCACCGCCACGCCGAAATCCACCCCGGCCTTCTTGCCCGAGCAGTCTTCGAGAATCGGGATCACCACGTTTTTCACCGTGCCCGGCAGCACCGTGCTGCGCACCACGATGGTGTGGCGGGTGGCCTTGTCGCGCAGGACGAAACCGATCTCGCGGCACACCGATTCGATGTAGTCCAGTTCCAGGTCGCCGTTCTTCTTGCTCGGGGTGCCGACGCAGATCATCGACAGGTCGGTATCGCGGATGGCTTCGGCGAAGTTGGTGGTGCCGCGCAGACGAGCGGTCTGAATCCCTTGCGCCAGAAGTTCACCCAGACCCGGTTCAACGATCGGCGATTTACCGGCGTTGATCAGGTCGATCTTGTCTTTGGAGATATCTACGCCAACCACTTCATGGCCCCGTGCGGACAGGCAACCGGCACAGACTGCACCGACGTAACCCAAACCAAATATGCTGATGCGCATCGCATTTACCTCTGTGTTATTCACGCCATTAGATGGCCGGAGTTAATGTTTGCCAGCTGTTATTGCGCACTCGGAAGTACAACGAAGTACGTTGTATGGCCGCGTGCAGGCAGACTAAGTTCCGAGTGTCTAAATATATGCACTCAAGTTGTGCGCAACCGATCCTTGTTGTTCTGATTTGCCCTTGAATGTTGCCGGCGGCTCCTGCTGCAGGGTTCGCGAGTAAAACCATCCGGTATCCTTCGAATGGCTGAATGCCACGTAATACGGGCTTTTCAGTTGTTTTTCGCGGTCCTTGAAGGCCAGCTGTTCCTTGGCTCGTTAGGGGATAGTTGTGGTGCCTTATCTCCTGTTGTTTACCCTTTAGTTCAAGTTTGTGACTCATTGGTCAAAGGTGGACGTAACTTGATTAGTCTCACTTGAGTCCGTGTAAGTCATCTCCTACAAGCTCGTTGAGAATCGTTACCGGTGGTATGAGCGGTGTCCGCAGGCATAGTTCCGGCCCGCTCATCCTGTTTTGCGAAATTTCTTGAAATATTGAGAAAGATGGCACTGCTTTCAAACTGATAGCACTTAAGGTTTGGGCCTTTAGTTGTGGGGAGTTGAAGCGCGGGGATACTTTTGTGCCACTACCTAATAAAAAAAGTGGTGCCACTACTGAAAAAAAAACACTGTTGTCGAGTGAAAGAAAAGTTATAGAAATAGATGAAGATTTTATGGCGCCAAAAAAATGGCTAAAAGGAGACGGGGAATGTGCGAGTGATCACATTCTGGCGCGCTCGCCGGGTGGCAACGAGCGCGGCAGGGGAACGTTTTACTCCGGTGCGTGGTCGCGCAGGAATACCAGGTTGTCGGCTTTGGATTGCTCCGCGCTGAAGCGATAGCCCTGGACGTCGAATTGCTTGAGTTGTGCGGGATCGTTGATGCGTTCCTGAATGACGAAGCGGCTCATCAGGCCCCGGGCCTTCTTGGCATAGAAGCTGATGATCTTGTACTGGCCGTTCTTCAGGTCCTTGAACTCGGTGTTGATGATCCGCGCGTTCAGGGCCGTGCGCTTGACTGCCGAGAAGTACTCGTTGGAGGCCAGGTTCAGCAGCAGATCGTCGCCCTGATCGGCCAGGGCCTCGTTCAGCCATTCACTGATGCGCGTGCCCCAGAAGGCGTACAGGTCCTTGCCACGGGCGTTGGCCAGCTTGGTGCCCATTTCCAGGCGATAGGGCTGCATCAGGTCCAGGGGGCGCAGCAGGCCGTACAGGCCGGAGAGCATGCGCAGGTGCTGCTGGGCGTAGTCGAAGTCCGCTTCGCTCAAGGATTCGGCGTTGAGCCCGGTGTAGACGTCGCCCTTGAAGGCCAGCAGCGCCTGCTTGGCGTTGTCCGGAGTGAAGGCTGGGGTCCAGCTGCCGAAGCGCGCGGCATTCAGGCCGCCGATCTTGTCGGACACGTGCATCAGTTCGCTGATCTGCGCCGGGCTCAGTTCCCGCAGTTGCTGGATCAGTTCCTGGGAATGGTCGAGGTATTGCGGCTGGGTAAAGCGCGGGGTGACCGGCGGCGTCTCGTAATCGAGGGTCTTGGCGGGTGAAATCACCATCAGCATGAGTCGTCTCCTTTTAGCGTCGGGGGATTCTATTGGCTCGGGCGTTCGGACTCCACCTATCAAGGCGATAGCTGACGCGTGGCGGATGCCTTCGCTGCGCGGCATATCGGCTATAGTGCCGCGCGGGTTTTGTTCTGGAGGCGTCTCTTTTGCGTATCGCGTTTTTCTTCTCGGCCTGGCTTCTGAGTCTCAGTGTGCTGGCGGCGCCCAATGATGTGGCGACCCTGGATCGCAGCACCTGGCCGGAAAAGCTCGACAATCCGACCCTGTTCGACGTCGCCTCGCGGGCCGAGATCCTGACCTTTGCCCGCGCCTTGCTGGTCAGCGAGGCCTGGGACGAGGCGTCCCTGAAGCAGCGCCTGGGCTTGCGCATGATCAACATGGAGGCGATCAACGAACTACGCGAGCATCTCTGGAAACGCCTGCTGGACAACTACAACTTCGCCCAGCAGAGCTGCGACCAGGACGCTTCGTTCTGCTACCTGGTGGAAAACATGCAGCAACTGCGCAAGCAGGCCGGCAAGTTCCACCTGGCGGAGGATTCCTACTACGCCCGTTGGGGCGAGCCGAGCCGGACCTTCCATGAGCAGTACCTGGACGAATTGCTGCGCAAGGCGGCGCTGGCTCCCCAGACCAGCAGCGAGGTGCTGCGCTACGGCGACTACGAGCGCAATGGCGACGAACTCAACGACCGGCTGTTTCTGCTGACCTTCGACAGCGCCGCCAACCTGGCGCCGGACAACACGCCCTGGCTCACCAACTACCTGCGCAAGGCCAATCTCAGTGGGACGTTCTTTGTCCTGGGCAACGACATCCAGAATCGCCTCGACAAGGCCTCGGTGGCCAGCCTGCAATCGCTGTACTCCAGGCAGTGCGTTGGCGTGCAAGGCTGGGAGTTCCGCTCCCACAGCCACTGGCAGGACTGGCAGTATTCGATCCAGCGCAGCGCCGATCTGGTGAAGAGCAAACTGCCGGAAAACTATGTGCCCTTGTTCCGCCCGCCCTTTGGCCAGCGTCGTGCCGATGCCGAGGGCTTCTTCAATGCCCAGGGCATGCAGGTGGCATTGTGGGACATCGACGCCCAGGACGGTGCCGGCAAGCTCAAGGCCGAGGACAGTGGCCAGCGGGTGCTGACCTTGATGTTGCTATGGCGGCGTGGGGTGATCGCTTTCAATGCCAAACAGGACGGGGTCAAGAGCAGCTTGCCCTGGCTGCTGGCGCAGACCGCGCAAAGTGGCATCGGTTGGGAGGATTGTCAGGACGCGTTCCGCTGAAACGGCCAAGTGCCCGTAAACACGGGGCGTGAGCGGAAAAAGGGGGCGGATTTCGGCGGGATTTCGAGGCAGGCGGACTTCCGACTTTAACGGTGAGCGGGCGGTGCGCCAAGGGCTTTTCGTCACCCTGAAAAATAAACATCAAAAAAGCGTCAAAGTGCGTTTTCCTGTCACGGTTTTTGGAGTATTACGAACTCAGACCGCCGAAACCTGCGACACAGGTGGCGTCTCCCAAGACTCCTCGTGTGTGCAGCTCACCTGAACCCCTGCGGGTGAATTCGGTGGTCATTCGAGGCGCGATACCTCATGGTATTGCGTCGACTGGCTCCCACATAAGGTGACCGAGTATGGATGACCACGGACGTAGCGCTTCCTCCAACCAGCCAATCCTTTATGTACTCGATACCAATGTATTGATTCACGATCCCAACGCCTTACTGAATTTCGAAGAACACCACGTCGCCATCCCCATGACCGTCCTTGAAGAGCTGGACAAGCTCAAGAGCGGGCATCACAGCGTTGCCGCCGAATGCCGCCAGGCGATCCGCCTGATCGACAAGACCCTGGGCGAGGCTTCCCCCGAGGATGTTGAACTGGGCGTACCGATTCAGCGCGGCAAGAGCGGGCCCAAGGGCTTGCTGTCGATTCTGATGAGCAAGCGCAACGAGCCCAACAGCCTGTTGCCGGAGAACCTCAACGACAACATCATCATCAACCAGTTGATCGACCTGCACGCGCGCAACAAGGACTTGCCCGTGGTGCTGGTAACCAAAGACATCAACATGCGCCTCAAGGCGCGGGCCTGCGGGATTGCCGCCGAGGACTACAGCACCGACCAGCTGGTGGACGACGTGTCCCTGCTGCCCAATGGTTTCCACAACATGAGCGGCTCGTTCTGGGACCGCGTAAGCAAGGTGGAAACCCGTCAGGATCACGGCCGCACCTGGCACCAGGTGCAGTTGATCGACAACCTGCCGGCGGTGCATATCAATGAATTCATCATCGACGAACAGGGCTTTGTCGGCTGGATCAAGGAGATCCGCGCCGATGTGCTGCTGATCCTCGACCTGCATCAGGAACCCCTGCTGCATCAGGAAGCCTGGGGCCTGAAACCGCGAGACATCTACCAGGGCCTGGCGCTGTACGCGCTGCTCGACCCGGACATCCACCTGGTCAACCTGTCCGGCGCCGCCGGCTCCGGCAAGACCATCCTGGCCCTGGCTGCCGCCATCGAGCAGACCATGGTCAGCAAGCGCTACCGGCGCATCATCGCCACCCGCAGCGTGCAGGGGCTGGACCAGGAGATCGGCTTCCTGCCGGGCACCGAGGCGGAGAAGATGGAACCCTGGCTGGGCGCCATTACCGATAACCTCGAAGCCCTGCACATGGATGACGAGAACACCCACGGTAGCGTCGACTACATCCTCAGCAAGGTGCCGTTGCAGTTCAAATCCCTGAACTACATCCGCGGTCGCAGCTTCCAGCAGAGCCTGATCCTGATCGACGAATGCCAGAACCTTACCCCGCACCAGATGAAAACCATCATCACCCGTGCCGGCGCCGGTTCCAAAGTGGTGTGCCTGGGCAACCTGGCACAGATCGATACCCCTTACCTGTCGGCCACCAGCTCGGGCCTGACCTACCTCACCGAACGCTTCAAGGACTTCCCCAACGGCGTGCACATCACCCTGCAAGGGGTGCCGCGCTCGATCCTGGCGGAGTACGCGGAAAGCCATCTGTAACGTCAATTCCTTCCAGCACGGGCGGCCTTCGGGTCGCCCGTTTTGCATTCGGGGCTGGCTCAGGCCAGCTGTTGCAGTTCCTCCAGTTCGCGAGAGGGGTGATGGGCACGGGCCATCAGGCTGTAGATCGCAGGCAACACGAACAGGGTGAACAGGGTGCCCACCAACATGCCGATGACGATCACCAGGCCCAGGCCGAAGCGGCTGCTGGCACCGGCGCCGGAGGAGAACAGCAACGGCACTAGCCCCACCACCATGGAGGCGGTGGTCATCAAGATCGGCCGCAGGCGAATCTTCGCCGCGCGAATGATCGCCTGGGCCGCGCTGCCACCCTGAGTGGTTCGTAGTTCGTTGGCGAACTCCACCATCAGGATGCCGTGCTTGCTGATGAGGCCGATCAGGGTCACGAGGCCGATCTGGGTATAGATGTTGATGGTCGCCAGCCCCAGCGCCAGGGGAATCAGTGCGCCACAGATCGACAGCGGTACGGTGATCAGGATGATCAGTGGGTCGCTCAGGCTTTCGTACTGAGCGGCTAGCACCATGTAGATCACGATGAGGGCGAACAGGAAGGTCAGCAGCAAGGCATTGCCTTCATGGATGAATTGCCGAGAGTCGGCTTGCCAGTCATGGCTGAAACTGGCGGGCAGTGCCCGGCTTTGCTGCTGCAGGAAGGCTACCGCCTGACCCAGGCTGACCCCCGGGGCAGGGATGCCCTGGAAGGTCGCGGCGTTCTGCTGGTTGAACTGCTTGAGCTTGTTGGGCTGGATGCTGTCATGCAGGCTGACCACGGTGGACAGCGGCACCTGCGTGCCACGGTCGGTGTCGACATAGAAACCGTTCAGGGCTTGCGGCGTCAGGCGCTGGGCGGCCGCGCTCTGCGGGATCACGTCATAGGAGCGGCCCTGGAGGGCGAAGCGGTTGGTGTAGTTTTCGCCGATCAGCACCGCCAGGGTGGTGCCAATGTCCTGCATGCGGATGCCCAGGCTGTTGGCCTTGCTGCGATCGATGCGCACCTCGGTCACGGGGTTGTTGAACTCCAGATCGCTGTCCACCACGGCGAATAACCCACTGGCTCGAGCTTGCTGCTTGATCTCTTCCATGGCCTGGAACAGCGAGCGATAGTCCTCGGTACTGCGGATCACCAGTTGCACCGGCAGGCCGCCAGTGGAGGCCGGTAGGGGCGGCAACTGAAAGACGAAGATCGAGTTGCCTTCGACCGCGTCGACCTCCTGTTGCAGTTGTTGCTGGATGCTGGCCGCGCTGCGCTGGCGCTGCGACCACTCGCTGAAGTTGACCCCGGCGAAACTGGCCGCGACCCCATCGCTGCCATTGATGATCCAGGTGCTGACGGTTTCCGGCAGTCCTTGAAGGATCGCATCCAACTGGTAGGCATAGCGCTCGACGTAATCCAGGTTGGCGTGCTGCGGTGACTTGATCGCCAGCAGTAGGTTGCCCTGGTCTTCGTTAGGCGCCAGCTCCTTGCTGGCGTGGCCATAGAGCCACGGCAGGCTGACCAGCACCAGAGCGGCAAACACCAGCACCGCGCCGCGCCAGCGCAGGGAACGCACCAGGGCTTGCTGGTAGAGGCGCGCCAGGTGCTGAAAAAACCGTTCGGCCCAGCGGCTCATACGGCCTTCCTGTTGGCCCGCTGGCAACAGCTTGGCGCACATCACCGGTGTCAGGGTCAGGGCCACTACCCCGGAGATCAGCACCGCCCCGGCCAGGGTCAGGGCGAACTCCTTGAACAACGCGCCGGTCAGCCCGCTCATCAGGCCGATGGGCATGTACACCGCGGCCAAGGTGATGGTCATGGCGATCACCGGCGAGGCGATTTCCCGAGCTCCCACAAAGGCGGCCTGTAGCGGAGTACGACCCTCCTTGAGATGGCGGTGGATGTTTTCCATGACCACAATGGCATCGTCCACCACCAAGCCGATGGCCAGTACCATGGCCAGCAGGGTCAGCAGGTTGATGCTGAAACCGAACAGGTCCATCAGCGCAAGGGCTCCCACCATCGACAGCGGGATGCTGACCACCGGGATCAGCACGCTGCGCACCGAGCCCAGGCACAGGTAGATGATCACCACGACGATCAGGATGGCTTCGATCAGCGTTTCGATGACCTCAATGATCGAGGCCTGGATGAAGTGGGCGGTCTCGAAGGCCAGGGCCACCTCCACGCCTGGCGGCAGGGTTTTCTGTATCTGCGGCAACAGGCGTTTGATGTCAGCGACGATCAGCAGCGGGTTGCCTTTGGGCGTGGCGTACAGACCTAGGTGCACCGCCGGCTTGCCGTTCATCAGCGCACTGGTTTCATAGGCTGCCGATCCCAGTTCGACCCGGGCGATATCCCGCAGGCGCACTAGGTGGTCGCCGCGGTTGCTGATGACCATGTCGCGAAACTCGTCCAGGCTGCCCAGATCGGTGTTGACCTGGATCGATGAGACCACGTAGTGACCCTTGATCTGCCCGGGAGCGGCCTGGAAATTGTTGGCGCGGATCGCCTGCTCCACCTGGCGCGCACTGATGCCATGGCCGGCCATGCGCTGCGGGTCCAGCCACAGGCGCATGGCCAGGCGCTGGCCGCCGAAGGTATCGACCTTGGCCACACCCTCGATGCTGGAAAACAGCGGTTGTACCACTCGACTCAGGTAATCGCTGAGCGCCGAGGCCGACAGCGAGCGGCTGGCGAAACCAACGTAGGCCACGGCGGTGGCGTCCCCGGCGGAACGTTCGATCACTGGGTCGTAGGCTTGTTCGGGCAAGCGGTATTTAACTTGGTTGACCTTGGCGATCACCTCGCTCAGGGTCTTTGCCGAGTCCTGGTTGAGGGCCATGCGCAGGGTGATCAGGCTGCGCCCCTGGACCGAGGACGAACTGACGTAATCAACTCCCTCCACTGACGCCAGGGCTTGGTTGATCGGCTGGGTGACAAAGCCCTGCATCAACTCCGCCGGGGCCCCGGGATAGTCGGTGGTGACGCTGATAACTGAGCTCTCCAGCAGTGGGTACTGGCGCACGGGCAGGCTGCTGTAGGCCTTGAGGCCCGCCAGCAGGATCAACAGGCTGACGACCAGCGCCAATACCGGGCGGCGGACAAACAGATCGGTGAACTTCACGGTCGTTCTCCTGCGGCGAGGGGCAGCGCATTGTCGGGGGCATCGCCGAGCACGCTGTGCGGCACGGCTTCGATCGCGGCGCCATCGCTGAGCTTGAGCTGCCCGGCAGTCACCACCTGCGTCCCCGGGGCCAAGCCGCTGTCGATCACCACCCGACCGGCATGACGTGCGCCGGTCTTGACCGAGACCCGCTGCACGGTTGGCGCGCCCTGGGCGTCCGTGGCCGGCTGTACCACGAACAGCTCCTCACCGTAGGCGTTATAGGTCACGGCGGTTTCCGGCACGCTCAAGGTGCCACTGGGCATTGGCTGGGCCAGGCGCACGCGGGCGAACATGTGGGGCAGGGCACTGGGCGGCGGGTCTTCTAGGCGTGCCTGAATATTCAGGGTGCGAGACTGGTCAAGGAACGGATCGATGGCGCTTACCCTGGCTTTCAGCAACTGTCCGGGCAAGGCGTCGAGGAACACTTCTAAGGTCGCTCCTGGGGTGACCTGTGACAGCGCTTGCTCCGGCACGCTGAAGTTGACGTAGAGGCCCTTGTCGCCAATCAGGTTGATCAGTACGTCCCCGGGGTTCACGTATTGGCCCAGGTGCACCTTGCGGATACCCAGCGTGCCGGCGAAGGGGGCGCGAATGGTGCGCTGTTCGATTTCCGCTGTCAGGGCCAGTAGGGCGCCCTTGGCGGTGGACAGCTCGGTCTGGGCGTTGTCGAAAGCCTCCCGGGACGTGGCGTTGACCGACAGCAGGCGCCGTGAGCGTTCGAGCCTGACCTTGGCGTTTTCCATTTCCCCTTGCAGGCGCAGCAGATTGCCGCGCTGGGGCGCGTCGTTGAGCCGGACCAGGACCTGGCCGTGCTCGACCCGCTGCCCGGACTGGATCGGCAGGCTGACGATGCGTCCGCCAATTTCCGCTGGCACGCTGACTTGCTCGATCGCCTCCAGCTCGCCGATGGCCTCTAGGTACCGCGGGAAGGGCTGGGTGCTGGCTGTGGCCACTGCAACCTTGACCGGAGCCTGTGCGTAGGCCTGGGGGCCGGGCCGGGTTCCCTGCCACAGCCAGCCGGCCAGCAGGCCAAGGATCAACAGGGCGGCGATCAGCACCAGTCGCGCGCGCGGGGATGGGTGCTTGGTTACACCGACGGACACCATGACATTCACTCCTTGACGTCTGTTGCAGTTTCAGTAGATCGGCCAGCACCCGGGCGTGAGCAGCTCGACGAGGTTTTCATCCGGATCGCGGAAATAGATGCTGGAACCGCCCTTGGGCCATTCGGTCCGGCCCTCCAGGGGAATGCCGCAACGGGCCAGCCGTTCCTTCCAGTCGGGCAGGTCTTGCTTGTCGATGGCAAAGCAGACGTGAATCCGTCCGTTGGCGTCGTGGGGCGGGATCTCTCCGCCGCTGAGGTACTTGGTGTGCAGCGAGGCGCCCCGCTTGAACAGCAACAGGGTATTCTGGTCGCCGATGTTCAGTGCCACTAGTACGTCGCTCTCGACCATGACTTCCAGCTGGAAGGTTTTTGCGTAGAATTCCTTCGCAATATCGAGATTGTTCACATAAAGGGCTGTTTCAATAATCCGTTTGAGCTGCAGCATGTGTTGCTCCTTTTGGGACCTTGCTCCCTGAGTTGGAAATGACAGGATGGTCACGGTCTTACTGCGCAATATCGATTTGAACCTGTTGGTGGTGCTTGATGCCCTGCTGACGGAAAAGCACGTCACCCGCACGGCCTTGCGCCTGCACCTGAGCCAGCCGGCGGTCAGCCACTCCTTGAGCAAGCTGCGGGGGCTGCTGGACGATCCGATCCTGATTCGTCGTGGTAGCGAGTTGGTGCTCAGTTCCCTTGCCCAGAACATTCAGCAGCCGTTGCGGGAAATTCTCAGCCAGATCGAAACCCTGTTCGGCAAGTCGAACGATTTTGATCCGGCCAGTTCCCAGCGTGCCTTCACCCTGGCGATGTCCGACTACGGGGCGGCGATCATCCTGCCCGGACTGTTGGTACGCCTGCGTCGGGATGCGCCGAACACCACCCTGCAGGTGACCCAGGACAGCCGGCACGGGATGTTCGAACAGGTGGCCCAGGGCAAGATCGACCTGGCGCTGGGGGTGTTTCCCAAATTCACGGAGGATCTCACCACCGAGGTGCTGTTTGAGGAAACCTTCTCCTGTCTACTCGATCGTCGTACTCTGCCAGCCGATGGCGTGCTTGATCTGCACAGCTACCTGGCACGGCCGCATATCCTGGTGTCTGTGGATGGTGCGGCCAATGGTGAGGTCGACTGCCTGTTACACGAGCAGGGCTTGCAACGGCGGATAGCCGTTAACGTGCCCCACTGGGGGACCGCCCCCAGCATGATTCACAACACCGACCTGATCCTTACCGTGGCCACCCGTACCCTGGACGATGTCCGGCTTGATCCGGATCTGGTGCGGTTGAAGCCGCCGCTGCCGATTCCAGCCTTTCCCTTTGTGCAGATCTGGCATCGGAGATTCAAGGATGAGCCTGCGCATGCCTGGCTGCGTGAACAGATCAGGCAGGTAGTCGATCAGGCGCCTACCATCGCTTGATAGCGACCAGGCCTTTCTCCATGGGCTTCGAGCAAGGCGAACCTCGGAGTTGACAGTTGGTACGCACTGGTTCATTGCGATTCGGTCGAGCTGACGATCTTGAGCCAAGTGTCTGTAGGCAGTGTGTGGGTAATGACGCAGGCCGGACTGACGAGCACGTTGTCGTCGACGATCACGTAGCCAATCAGCCTGGCGCCGGCACCGACCTCGACATTGTTGCCCAGCCTCGGGTGGCGGCGAACTTCGGGGTCATCTGCAGCCAACTGAGTGTCTAGGATGACTGCACACAGAAGGTGGCAATCGTCGCCGATCCTGCAGGTCGGACCGATGATTGTGCCGTAGCCATGTTCGAGGACGAAGCGTCGGCCAATCTGTGCCGCTGGATGGATATGTGCTCCGCTGATGAGTTTGCCCTGCAGGCTCAATCTTTCGGCAATCAGCCGGTAGTCGTGACCTGCTCGAGGTGGTAAGTGCCAGATCCAGTGTGCTAGCCGGTAATACATCACGGCCTTGAACGAGCAGCGGTTCTGCAGGATCAGCTCAAGCCGCCCCTGGGTCGCTGGATCACGGCTGGCGAATGCCGCCAGGTCTTCGATGATCTTTTGAGCAGTTGCCTCGATCAGGTCCGGCAGTTGCGGTTTGAGTCTTAACAGGTCTGCGGCGACCAGGGCGTTGGAGATATGGATGATTAGCTCATCGTGCAATCCTTGCATGTCAATCAAGCCTCGATCGAGGCCCTCCATTGGCAGTTTTCGATTTTGTAATCAGGTTCTGTGCAGCTTCCTTCACTGTTTCCCGTGGTTTAACCAAGGAGCTCAATTTGCTGCGGCTGAAGTTTTCGATGACTTTGTAAACGGTGCTCGACAACTCGTCGTGTTCTTTTTGGCCTGTTGCTTATGTCTGAATTTTCAATGGGGTGAGGCGAGTAAATATATTTATATGCGCTGCCGTAAGTTTATTTTAGTCATGCGTGAACGGTAATCACGAATCCGCCGGCGACAACCAGTACTCCGGTTATTTTTTGTAAGCTTATTTCCCGTCGGGGCAGACCGACCAAACCGAAGTAGTCGATCAGCAAGGAAATGATCAACTGTCCGACAATCACCGTCATAATGAAATTCAGGGCCCCGAGACGCGGTGCCATAAGCAAGGCGACGGTGATGTAGAACACTCCAGCGATCCCACCCATCCAGATCCACCAAGGCCCCTCCTGGGCAGCGGTAAAGTTGGGTCGCGGAACTTTTATAAATACGATTACCGCAGTAACTGCCAGTAAGCTGACAACTAGAGAAACTCCGGTTGCCCACAGTGGGTGGCCTAGTAAATTTCCAAGTTTTGAATTTGTTCCTGCTTGAAGTGGTACGGCGAAGCCGGCTAGAAGGCTCAATAAAATTGATATTAAAAATGCCATGTTTTTTTCACTCTATTTTTCGCAGGGATTTGTACTTTTAATAATGTGTTGAGGCCAATTCTTTGTTCTTATGGCCGGTATTCGCCACGCTGATTGTTCCTCTTGTTTTTGCTCTAGACAGCGGGTGTGAGGGTTACCGGCGACAATGTTTCTTTGTGGGAAGCTAGGGAGACGAGGATGCGAAAAACTGACCCGCAGGTTTACAATCGGCCCACCTGATCAGGAGTAACACCGTGCTGACTCATCTCGATTCCCAAGGTCGCGCCAATATGGTCGACGTCACCGATAAGGCCGTGACCTTCCGCGAGGCAGTGGCCGAAGCCCGGGTGCGCATGCTCCCGCAAACCCTGCACATGATCGTCAGTGGTGGTCACCCCAAGGGCGACGTGTTTGCCGTGGCGCGCATTGCCGGAATCCAGGCGGCGAAGAAAACCAGTGAGCTGATTCCCCTGTGCCATCCGTTGATGCTCACCAGCGTCAAGGTCGAGCTCAGTGCCGAAGGCGAGGACAGTGTGCGCATCGTGGCGCGTTGCAAGCTGTCGGGGCAGACCGGGGTGGAGATGGAGGCGTTGACCGCCGCCAGCGTCGCCGCGCTGACAATCTATGACATGTGCAAGGCCGTGGACCGCGGCATGATCATCGAAGGCGTGCGAGTGCTGGAGAAGTCCGGCGGCAAGAGCGGCGATTACCGGGTGGCTGACGCATGAGGATCTCGGTGAAGTTCTTTGCCCGCTACCGTGAGGCCCTGGGGCTCGATGGCGTGCTTGTCGAGGGCGACTTTGCCTGTGTCGACGATGTGCGCCAGGCGCTGTTGTCCCGTGACGGGGCCGCCGTGCTCGCCGAACAGAACCTGATGTGCGCCCGCAACGAAGAGCTGTGCCAGCTGGACGAGCCCCTGGCGGACGGCGATGAAGTGGCGTTCTTCCCCACAGTGACCGGAGGCTGAGATGGCGATCCGTGTGCAATCCGCGGCCTTCGATCCCGGCGCCGAAGTCAACGCCATGCACGCCGCCGATACCGGGGTTGGCGCGGTGGTCAGCTTTGTCGGCTACGTGCGCGACTTCAATGACGGCCAGGACGTGCACGGCATGTTCCTGGAGCACTATCCGGGCATGACCGAAAAGGCCCTGGGCAAGATTGCGGCTGAAGCCGAGCAGCGCTGGCCGCTGTTGCAACTGGAGGTGCTGCACCGCATCGGCGCCCTGGAGCCGGGCGAGCCCATCGTGTTCGTCGGCGCAGCCAGTGCCCATCGCCAGGCGGCGTTCGAAGCCTGCGCCTTTGTCATGGATTATCTGAAGACCCGGGCGCCGTTCTGGAAAAAGGAAAACACCGCCGACGGCCCCCGTTGGGTGGAAGGCCGCGACAGCGATCACGCGGCGGCCGCGCGCTGGAAAGACTGATCCCCTGATGCTGGCCGGCGGCGCCTGAGTCCGCCCCAATTCAACCTGTAATCGACTGCGACTGTTCCCGCCGACCGCTGGGGATAAGTCGCTGTGCGCGCCGTTGACGATATGTACGTAAAAGTCCAGTATGGATTTACAAGTACAAATACAGCGTCCTCCGTTTCATCCTTTCTTTCTGTCTTGCCAAACCAACAACAACCCGCGAGAGAACGAACATGAAAAAATTCCCCCTCATCAGTGGCCTGGCCTTGAGCCTGTTGGCGTGCAGCAGCCTGATGGCTGCCGAGAAAACCTTGCGCCTGGGTATCGAGGCGGCGTATCCGCCGTTCGCCTTCAAGACCGCCGACGGCAAGATTGGTGGCTTCGACTACGACATCGGCAATGCTTTGTGCGCGCAGATGCAGGTCAAGTGCGAGTGGATCGAGGGCGAGTTCGACGGCCTGATTCCCTCGTTGAAAGTGAAAAAGATCGACGCCGCGCTGTCCTCCATGACCATCACCGCGGAACGGCGTAAATCCGTGGATTTCACCCACAAGTACTACTTCACTTCGTCGCGCCTGGTGATGAAGAAGGGCGCGGTGGTGGATGACCAGTACGCCAGCCTCAAGGGCAAGACCGTGGGCGTGCAGCGCTCCACCACTACAGATCGTTTCGCCACCGAGGTCTTCGAGCCCAAGGGCATCAAGGTGGTGCGCTACAGCAACAACGAAGAGATCTACATGGACCTGGCGGCCGGGCGCCTGGACGCGATCTTCGCCGATACCATTCCCCTGGAGGATTTCCTGTCGATGCCGCGGGGCGCCGACTACGCCTTTGTCGGGCCTGAGTTGAAAGATCCCAAATACGTTGGGGAAGGCGCCGGGATTGCAGTGCGCAAGGGCAACAGTGAACTGGTGGGCGAGTTGAACAAGGCCATCGATGATATTCGGGCCAATGGTGAATATCAGAAGATCCAGGCCAAGTACTTCAAGTCGGATATTTATGGGGATTGAGACGTTGTGGCGTTCTTGAGGACGCTTTCGCGAGCGAGCTCGCTCCTACAGGTGTTGTGCAAGCCGTGTAGGCGCGAGCTTGCTCGCGAACCTTTATTGTCCCTTCAATTCCTTCAAGTGCTTGTACACCGTCGCCCGGCCCATGCTCAGTACGTTGGCCACGTAGTTGGAGGCGCTCTTGCCCTTGAAGGCACCTTCGGCGTGCAGAGCCAGTACCAGTTCGCGCTTGTGTTCGCGGGTCAACAGGTTCAGGCCCAGCTGGCGCTCGCGCAGCCAGTTGTGCAGGAAGGTGTTGATGCGTTCCTGCCAGTCGTCGCGAAACAGTGAATCGGGCTGGGGAATCAGCTTGCTGGGTGAGAGAAACAGGTCCAGCGCGGCCTTGGCATTTTCGAACAGCGAGATGTTCAGGTTGATGCACAGCACGGCCATTGGCTGGCCCTGGCTGTCGCGCAGCACGCTGCTGAGGCTGCGGATCTTCTGGCCGTCCCAGTTGAGCTTTTCATAGGGACCGATATTGCGTTCGCTGCTGTCGCCGCTGAGCAGGTCTTCCAGGGCCGCATCGTCGCCCACTTCGCGCTTGGACAGATTATTGGCGATGTAGTCGATCTTCTGGGTGCGCAGGTCGTGGAGCACCACCTCGGCATGGGGGAAGAACAGCGTGGCAATGGCGTCGGCAATCGCCCGGAAATTATCCAGGGCTGGGGCCTTTGCGAGTGAGGTCATGGGTCGTACTCCAGGCGGCTTCAGCGCCCGCCGTTAGCGGGCGCTGGGAGTGTGCCGCAATCGTTTGGGCGCGTCACCCCGCAGGCGGGTTCAACCGAGGCGGGCAGGGGAGAGCATGGCGGACTCCAGGCCGAAGCGGGTCAACTGCTCCGGCAGGGGTTGGCCACGCACCAGGGCGGCGCTGGCCTGGCCCATGGCCGGAGAGGTCTGGATGCCATAGCCGCCTTGTCCGGCGACCCAGAACAGCCCGGGCACCTGTGGATCGAAACCGGCCAGCAAGTCGCCATCGCTGACGAAACTGCGCAGGCCGGCCCAGGTCCGGGTCGGACGACGAATGCTCAGTGTGGTGGCTTCTTCGATCTGGTAGATGCCCAGGGCAATGTCCAGTTCTTCGGGCTGCACATCATGGGGTTCCACCGGGTCGGCGTTGGCCGGCGAACCGAGGAACATGCCGGCGTCGGGCTTCATGTAGAAGGACTCGTCCAGGCTCACCAACATCGGCCAGCGGTGAGTATCGACCCCTTCCGGGCCGGCGAAGATAAAGGCCGCCCGGCGCTTGGGTTGCAGGCCCAGGGGGCGGGCGCCGGCCATCGCGCCGATCTGGTCGGCCCAGGCCCCGGCAGCGTTGATCAGCACCGGCGCACTGAAGCCCTGGCCGCTGGTTTGGACCTGCCACAGCCCTTGTTCATCACGGTGCAGACCCAGCACTTCATGGTCGGTATAGACCTGGCCCTGATGGCGGCGGATGCCCCGCAGGTAGCCCTGATGCAGGGCGTCGGTGTCGATGTCGCTGGCACTGGGGTCGTAGAGGGCGCCGTGGACCTTTTCGCGACGCAGGATTGGCAGGCGAGCGCAGGCTTCGTCGGCACTGAGCAGTTGCATCTCCGGCACCGTGGCCTTGGCGCTCAGGTACTGGTTGTTCAGTTCGGCCGGATCGCCAGTGAAGTCCACGGTCATTTCCCCTCGTGGCGTCAGCAGCGGGTGGTCGCAGAAGCCCTCCGGCGGATGGTCGAAAAAGTCCCGGCTGGCCAGGGTCAGGGCCCGCACCTGGGCGGTGCCATAGGCGGCGGTGTAGAGCGCGGCAGAGCGGCCGGTGGAGTGATAGGCCGGATGGGATTCGCGCTCCAGCACGATGACGCGGCCGTGGCGCGACAGCCAGTAACCGGTGGAGGCTCCGGCGATACCGCCGCCGATGATGATGAAATCTGCCTGGATCATTCAAGGCTCCTGGAAAAGTGCAAGTGACAGGCCCTTAGTGCGGGTGCCGCAGGTGGTACAGGGCATTGGCCAGGGCGATGTCTTCCAGGCCCAGGCCGATGGAGCGGAAGAACACATGGCGCTCGGTGCTGGGGCGTTGAGCCTGGTTGCTCAGCAGCTCCGGCAGGTCGCCGAGAATCGCCGCGTTGTCCCAGCCGTGCTGTTCACCGGCAATCAGCATCTCGCCGGCCGAGCCCGGGGTGGTACGGCGATAGTCACAATAGACCTGCATCTGCTGCAGTGCGGCGGGCGGCACTTCATGGGCCCGTGGCGCATTGGTGCTGATGGAGGTGATCAGCGCCGGCTTGTTGAGGGTGCGTGGGTCGATGACCGGTCCGGCGGACGAAGTGCAGAGCATGATCACGTCGGTATCTTCGACAGCCTCTTCAAGCTGCGGGACGATTTGCAGGCGCGGATCGAGGGCCTTGAGATGCGCAAGCTCCTCGGCGGATTTGCTCGCCAGGCTTGGGGAAAAGAGGCGGATGCTCTGCCAGGGGCGCAGGTCTTTCACGTAGTGCAGGTGAGCCTGGGCCACGGCGCCGCTGCCGATGATTGCCAGGTGCCGGGCCTCGGGCGTGGCCAGTGCATCGACGGCGACCGCCGTAGTGGCGGCGGTGCGTGCGGTGGTCAGTTCGGCGGCGTCGCACAGCAGCAGCGGCTGGCCGCTGTCCATGGACATCAGCAGGGTCCAGGCGGTGACCAGCGGGCCTTCGGCGCGAATGATGTAGGGCGAGGTCTTGACCCCGTAGACCCGATCTTCAGCCAGCACGCCCAGGTAGTTGATGAAGTCGCCGGCGCCCTGGGGAAACTCCACCAGCTGTTGTGGCGGTTGTACGGCGAGTCCGGCGGCCAGGTCGCGAAACAGTTTGCGCAGGATCTGCGGGACGTCGATTTGCGCGAGCAACTGGCGGGCTTCGGTCTGAGCAATCAGGTAGGGCGTGCTGGGCATGTAGGCGTTCCCAAGGAATTAAACTTATTTGTCCATTATGGACTTTTAGTTTGCTTGGGCAACATCCAGGCGAAAAAAAACGCAGCCGGTGATGGGCTGCGTTTTTTTCGGCGCGTCTGCTATCAGGCTTGCGGGCGTTTGCGCTCTACTGGGCGCAACAGCTCGGCCGGCGGCATCTCGCAGCTGATCTTGCGCCCCAGCAGGGCTTCGATCGATGGCAACTGATAGGAGTCGTCCTCGCCGGCGAAGCTGATGGACACGCCGTCGGCACCGGCACGCCCGGTACGGCCGATGCGGTGCACGTAGTCGTCCGGCACTTCCGGCAGGGTGAAGTTGATCACGTGGCTGATGCCGTCGATGTGGATGCCTCGGCCGGCCACGTCGGTGGCCACCAGGACCCGGATCTTGCCTTCGCGGAAGCCTTCCAGGGTCTTGATCCGCTTGTGCTGGGGCACGTCGCCGGACAGCTGGGCGGCGTTCACGCCGTCGCGCACCAGGCGTTCTTCGATGCGCCGCACTTCATCCTTGCGGTTGGCGAAGACCATGACCCGTTCCCAGCCGTTGTCGGTGACCAGGTTGTACAGCAGCTTGTACTTGTCGGCCCCGGCCACGGCATAAATGTGCTGTTCGACGTTTTCGCTGGCGACGTTCTCGGCCTCGATCTCGACGATCGCCGGGTCGGTGGTCCACTGCTTGGCCAGGTTCATCACGTCTTCGGTGAAGGTGGCGGAGAACAGCAGGGTCTGGCGCTCGCTCTTGGGCGGGGTCTGGCGAATGATCTGCCGCACTTGCGGGATGAAGCCCATGTCGAGCATGCGGTCGGCTTCGTCCAGCACCATCACTTCGACCATGTCCAGGTGCACGTCACCGCGCTGGTTGAAGTCCAGCAGGCGGCCCGGGGTGGCCACCAGGATGTCGCAGTGGCGAGCTTCCAGGTGCTTGAGCTGCTTGTCGAAATCCATGCCGCCAACGAAGGTCATGACGTTGAGGCCGGTGTATTTGGTCAGGGCCGCGGCGTCCTTGGCGATCTGCACCACCAGTTCCCGGGTCGGGGCAATGATCAGTGCCCGTGGTTCGCCCATGTAGCGCTCTTTCGGCGGCGGGGTCTGCAGCAACTGGGTGATGATCGAGATCAGGAACGCGGCGGTCTTGCCGGTGCCGGTCTGGGCACGGCCGATGGCGTCTTTGCCCGCCAGGGTGAAGCCCAGTACCTGGGCCTGGATCGGCGTGCAGTAGGGAAAGCCCAGGTCCTGGATGGCGTGCATCAGTTCCGGAGCGAGCTTGAAGTCGTGGAAACGGGTCTTGCCTTCCTGGGGTTGCACCACGAAGTCTTCGAGTTTCCAGGTGCTGACCGCTGGTTTTGGCGGCCGCGGGCGCTGCGCTTGCTCAGGTTTGGGTTGCTCGGCCTTGGGCTTCTCTTGGCGCGGTGCTTTGGGAGCGGAAGGGGCGGCCGGTGTGTTCACCGGTTCTTTTTTAGCTGCGGTAGCAGGTGCGCTCCGCTCCGGCTGACGGCCGTCATTGCGGCTGCTGGAACTGGGGGAAGGGGCGCTGGGGCTTGGCGCGAGCGGCTCAGCCTCGCTTTTACCGAAGATTTTCTTGAGTGCTTTGAGCACGGTCATCTCATCAATTGGTTAAGGAATGTACGCCGGCCAGTGTAATGCAAGAAACGGGCGCGGCGTAGTCTGTTGCTTGTGGTCCTGGCGCGAGGCACTTTTTCTAGCGCAAACGCTCGCTCAGCCAGGTGCCGATATCACGGATTTCTTCCGGTAACACCTCGTGTCCCATTGGGTATTCCTGCCATGTCACGGTGACACCGTGCTGTTTCAGGTACTCGTACGCGGTGCGTCCCATGGCGTTCTGCACCACTTCGTCGTACTGGCCGTGCAGGGACAGCACCGGAATCCGCTGTTGGCTGGCGCAAAGTTGCAGTTCATCGCTGAAGGTCGGGGCATAGGTGGAGAGGGCAAGTACGCCACCCAAGGGACCCTGCCATTTGAGGAAGGCGGTGTGCAGTACCACGGCGCCACCTTGGGAGAAACCCGCGAGGAAAATGCGCGATGCGTCTATTCCGCTTGCGCGTTGCTCTTCGATCAGTCTGATGACCTCGTCAGATGATTCTTCGAGCTGTTCGCGACTGATCGCGCGAGCCGGGCTCATGGCCAAAATGTCGTACCAGCTGGGCATGGCGTATCCGCCATTGATGGTCACGGCACGGGTCGGCGCCTGGGGCAGGACGAAGCGGGTGCTCAAGAGTTTTTCCTGCAGCATCTCGGCCACCGGCAGGAAGTCGTAACGGTCCGCTCCCAGGCCATGAAGCCAGATCACACAGGCATCTGCGGGCTTGCTGGGCTGAAGAATCAAGGGCTCGGTCATGGCTGCTCCATTTATGTGCGTGCGCGCTGATTGAGTGCGAGGTTAAGGGGCGCGCCCGGTTGATCGGTGAAGAAGATGTCGCACGGTTGAACGTTTTGCTATTGACCACTGGCTGAAACGCTTTAGCCGAAACTGTGGTACGGGCTTTGCTATGGCTCAGAAAGAGGAGCGGATGTGATAGCACGCTCTGCCGGCGGTAACACTAACAGGCTACCGCGGGCGATGGCATACCCCACCTCCTCTGATACCGGTTCGCCTACGGCCGCTACGGGCTCTGTGAACTGCAAAGGGCTAAAGCCCGTTCGGCCGATTGGTGAGATGTAGGTCCCCCATTACGTGGATTTCTCCTACTAGACTCATAGCGAAGGTCTTACGCCGCTTGACCCTATAAAAAGCCGACGCGGGTCAACAGCGCCTCATGAGGGTGCGGCAGGACTCAAGCTCCGACACAACAAGAGCAAAACTGGAGGTTTGAATGAAGATGTTGAAATCCACCCTGGCCGTCGTTACGGCGGCCACGGTACTGGCTACAAGCGGTTTCGCACAGGCGGGTGCGACCCTCGATGCAGTACAGAAGAAAGGTTTCGTACAGTGCGGCGTCAGCGATGGTCTGCCGGGCTTCTCGGTACCGGACGCTACCGGCAAGATTCTCGGCATTGACGCCGATGTCTGCCGTGCCGTGGCCGCAGCCGTATTCGGCGATGCGACCAAGGTCAAGTTCAGCCAGTTGAACGCCAAGGAGCGCTTCACTGCGCTGCAATCCGGCGAGATCGACGTGCTGTCGCGCAATACCACCTGGACCAGTTCCCGTGACGCGGGTATGGGCTTGATGTTCGCCGGCGTCACTTATTACGACGGCATTGGCTTCCTGGTGAACAACAAACTGGGTGTGAAAAGTGCCAAGGAGTTGGACGGTGCGACCATCTGTATTCAAGCCGGTACTACCACCGAGCTGAACGTGTCGGACTACTTCCGCGGCAATGGTCTGAAATACACCCCGATCACCTTCGATACTTCCGATGAAAGCGCCAAGTCCCTGGAGTCCGGTCGTTGCGACGTGCTGACCTCCGACAAGTCCCAGCTTTACGCACAGCGCAGCAAGCTGGCGACTCCGACCGAATACGTCGTACTGCCGGAAACCATCTCCAAGGAGCCTTTGGGCCCGGTGGTGCGTAAGGGCGACGAAGAGTGGTTCAGCATCGTCAAGTGGACCCTGTTCGCCATGCTCAACGCCGAAGAGGCGGGCATCACCTCGAAAAACGTCGAAGCTGAAGCCAAGTCCACCAAGAACCCTGATGTAGCACGTCTGCTGGGCGCGGACGGTGAATACGGCAAAGACCTGAAACTGCCGAAGGACTGGGTAGTACAGATCGTCAAGCAAGTAGGTAACTACGGTGAAGTGTTCGAGAAAAACCTCGGCAAGAGCACGCCACTGGCCATCGACCGCGGCCTGAACGCGCTGTGGAACAACGGCGGCATCCAATACGCACCACCTGTGCGCTGATGGTTCTATCACCCGGCGGGCCAACCGCCGGGTGATGTTCTGTTCCATTATTCCTGGGGCACTTCATGCAAAATTCAATCGGCGCACCCAAGCAGAGGCTTAGCCTCAGCGATCCGCGTGTGCGCGCCTGGCTGTTCCAGATCATCACCCTTGTGGCGGTGGTTTCGCTGGGCTGGTTTCTGTTCGACAACACGCAAACCAACCTCCAGCACCGGGGTATTACCTCGGGTTTCGACTTTCTTGAGCGCAGCGCCGGTTTCGGCATCGCTCAACACTTGATTGCCTACACCGAAGCGGACAGTTATGCCCGGGTCTTCGTCATCGGTCTGCTCAATACGCTGCTGGTGACCTTTATCGGGGTGATCCTGGCGACCTTGCTGGGGTTCATCATCGGGGTGGCGCGGCTGTCGCAGAACTGGATCATCAGCAAGCTGGCGACGGTGTATGTGGAAGTGTTCCGCAACATTCCGCCGCTGCTGCAGATCCTGTTCTGGTACTTCGCGGTGTTCCTGACCATGCCGGGGCCGCGCAACAGCCATAACTTCGGCGACACCTTCTTCGTCAGCAGTCGTGGCTTGAACATGCCGGCGGCGCAGATGGCTCCAGGGTTCTGGGCGTTCTTTGCGAGTGTGGTGCTGGCCATCGTCGCCATCGTGCTGATGTGCCGCTGGGCCAACAAACGCTTTGAAGACACCGGGGTGCCGTTCCACAAGTTCTGGACTGGCCTGGCGTTGTTGCTGGTGATTCCGGCGCTGTGCGCGCTGGTCTTCGGCTCGCCCGTGCATTGGGAGCTGCCGAAGCTGCAAGGCTTCAACTTCGTCGGCGGCTGGGTACTGATCCCCGAACTCTTGGCCCTGACCCTGGCCCTGACCGTCTACACCGCGGCTTTCATTGCCGAAATCGTGCGTTCCGGGATCAAGTCGGTCAGCCACGGCCAGACCGAGGCAGCCCGTTCCCTGGGCCTGCGCAACGGTCCGACCCTGCGCAAGGTGATCATTCCCCAGGCCTTGCGGGTGATCATTCCGCCATTGACCAGCCAGTATCTGAACCTGGCGAAGAACTCGTCCCTGGCCGCCGGTATCGGTTACCCGGAAATGGTTTCGCTGTTCGCCGGCACGGTGCTCAACCAGACCGGCCAGGCCATTGAGGTCATTGCCATCACCATGAGCGTGTACCTGGCAATCAGCATCAGCATTTCCCTGCTGATGAACTGGTACAACAAGCGCATTGCGCTGATCGAGCGGTGAGGAAGCGCCCATGACGACTCATACCTTCAAACCCGATATGCCGCCGCCCAGCCGCAGTATCGGCGTGCTGGCGTGGATGCGCGCCAACATGTTCTCCAACTGGCTCAACACCCTGTTGACCCTGTTTGCCTTCTACCTGATCTACCTGGTGGTGCCGCCGATCCTGCAGTGGGCGATCCTCGACGCCAACTGGGTCGGCACCACCCGTGCCGACTGCACCAAGGACGGTGCCTGTTGGGTGTTCATCCAGCAGCGTTTCGGCCAGTTCATGTATGGCTACTACCCAGTGGAACTGCGCTGGCGGGTGGACCTGACCGTGTGGCTGGCGGTGATCGGCGTGGCTCCCTTGTTCATCTCGCGCTTTGCTCGCAAAGCGATCTACGGCTTGTGTTTCCTGGTGTGGTACCCGGTGTTGGCCTACACCCTGCTGCACGGCGGCTACCTGGGCCTGAGCACCGTCGCCACCAGCCAGTGGGGCGGCCTGATGCTGACTTTGGTGATTGCCACGGTGGGCATTGCCGGGGCCTTGCCCCTGGGCATCCTGCTGGCATTGGGACGACGTTCCAACCTGCCGGCGATCCGCGTGGTCTGCGTGACCTTCATCGAGTTCTGGCGCGGCGTGCCGCTGATCACGGTGCTGTTCATGTCGTCGGTGATGTTGCCGCTGTTCCTGCCTGAGGGCATGAACTTCGACAAGCTGCTGCGGGCGTTGATCGGGGTGATCCTGTTCCAGTCGGCCTATGTGGCCGAGGTGGTGCGTGGCGGTTTGCAGGCCATTCCCAAGGGCCAGTACGAAGCGGCTGCCGCCATGGGCCTGGGTTACTGGCGCGCGATGGGCCTGGTGATTCTGCCGCAAGCCCTGAAGCTGGTGATCCCCGGGATCGTCAACACCTTCATCGCCCTGTTCAAGGACACGAGCCTGGTGATCATCATTGGCCTGTTCGACCTGCTCAACAGCGTCAAGCAAGCCGCCGCCGACCCCAAATGGCTGGGCATGGCCACCGAAGGCTATGTCTTCGCGGCCCTGGTGTTCTGGATTTTCTGTTTTGGTATGTCCCGCTACTCCATGCATCTGGAGCGTAAGTTGGACACAGGCCACAAGCGTTAGGAGTACCTCCATGAGTGAAGCGAACAAAAAGCCTGTGGGCCCTGAAGGCATTATTCAGATGCAGGGTGTGAACAAGTGGTATGGCCAGTTCCACGTGTTGAAGGACATTAACCTCAACGTCCAGCAGGGCGAGCGCATCGTCCTGTGCGGGCCTTCGGGGTCGGGCAAATCCACCACCATCCGTTGCCTCAACCGTCTGGAAGAGCACCAGCAGGGACGCATCGTGGTGGATGGGGTAGAACTGACCAACGACCTCAAGCAGATCGAGGCCATTCGCCGGGAAGTGGGCATGGTGTTCCAGCACTTCAACCTGTTTCCGCACTTGACCATCCTGCAGAACTGCACCCTGGCGCCGATGTGGGTGCGCAAGATGCCCAAGCGCAAGGCCGAGGAAATTGCCATGCATTACTTGGAACGGGTGCGGATTCCGGAGCAGGCCCACAAGTACCCGGGCCAGCTTTCCGGTGGCCAGCAGCAACGGGTGGCGATTGCCCGGGCGCTGTGCATGAAGCCCAAGATCATGCTGTTCGATGAACCCACCTCGGCCCTGGACCCGGAAATGGTCAAGGAGGTGCTGGACACCATGATCGGCCTCGCCGAAGACGGCATGACCATGCTCTGCGTGACCCATGAAATGGGTTTTGCTCGCACCGTGGCCAACCGGGTGATCTTCATGGACAAGGGCGAGATCGTCGAGCAGGCGGCACCGAATGACTTCTTCGACAACCCGCAAAATGATCGCACCAAGCTGTTCCTGAGCCAGATCCTGCATTGATCCTGATGCAGGGCCCGCGCTGACGATAAACCCGGACTGGTTCCGGGTTTATTTTTGCCCGGCGTTCAACCGCCGGCAGCGCCGAGCTGTTGTTCGGGGTGGTCGCTGGAGGCAGAAGGCGCCCGCTGTGGTGCGCTGAGTTCCAGTACGTCCTTCATCAACTGTGGGTGGCGATCCAGCAGGCGCATCAGCACGTACAGCGGTTGGGGCACGCCGACTTCGCCGCGCTCGTAACGGGAAAAGGCGTTGTGCCCGCCACCGGACAGCAGTTTGACCGCCTCTTTCTGCGAGAGGTGCAACTGGCGGCGGATGCGCTTCATGTCGGCGGCGACGCTCTGCCGGTACTCTTCCAGCAATTGATCGCCCGCGGCGGCGTAGCGTTGTGCACTGGCGGCGTCGAATTCGATTTCACCGCATTCCTGGCATTCCCAGCCCGCCAGGCCATGAAGGTGACGCTGTAGGTGCCGGTAGTCGACGAGCTCGCTGCGCTGCTCGAACGCCAGCATGCCGGTCGGAGCGCCGCAGCTGTAGCATTGTTGTCGTTTCATGTCTCTGCCTCCTTGAAGGAGATCACGGGAGGCCCTGCACCGGGGCGGTCGGTGACCTTGATGTAGAGCGTCCAGTTATCGATGCAGGTGTAATACACGTCCTGCCACAGCCGATGATCGCTATAGGTTGTCATCGATTTGTAGAACAGGCTGCCCTGGAGTCCGGCTACTACTCGTTGCATGGCGGCCAGGGACAATCCGAGTTCCCTGCCGCAGCGCAATGCGCTTCGAGTGAAGGCTTGTGCTCCTTGCCGAACGACCTGTGCCTTGATCAGCGACAGGTCGTAATGAGGTGTTTTCTTTTCCATGAGACACCCTTGATGCTTGATCGAAATTACCCTTATAGGGTTTTTTGTCAAGGCCTGATTGCAATGGCGAAAGTGCCTCCTCCAGCCTAAATCGTTGAACTCTCGGAAAAGCCTGAATACCATGTCGGGCAATTCGTCCGATGATTGGATGAAAGAGTGAGTTCAATGAGCGAAATTTCCCCCCTGATCAAACGTTCCCTGGTTGACCAGGCCCTGGAACAGTTGCGCCTGCGCATCACCAAGGGCGTCTGGGCCGTCGGCCAGCGCCTGCCCACCGAGCCGGAGCTGGCCAGTGAGCTGGGCATCAGCCGCAACACCGTGCGTGAAGCCATGCGGGTGCTGGCGTTTTCCGGGTTGATCGAGATACGCCAGGGCGATGGCAGCTACCTGCGAGCCGTGGCTGATCCCCTGGACATGCTCCAGGCCCTGTCCCAATGCTCTCTGGAGCAGGCCCGGGAAACCCGGCAGATCCTTGAAGTGGAGGCGGTTGGCCTCGCGGCCCTGCGTCGCACCGACGAGGACCTGCGCGCCTTGAGCGAAGCCTTGCAGGCCAGCGGCGGGCATTTTCATGGCGATCTGGAAAGCTACATCGCCTGCGACCTGGTGTTTCATCAGGGCCTGGTGGATGCCGCGCACAATCCGACCCTGAGCCAGCTGTACCGCTATTTCTCCAGTGTGGTGGGCGCTCAGTTGCGCCAGGCCTTGACGGTCACTCCGCGCCGCCAGGACGTCTTCGATCTCCACCAGCATCTGCTGGACGCCATCGAGCAGGGCGACCCCGAGCGGGCCAAGCACCTGTCCCGCCAGTTGATCAACGAATCCTGAATCCGAGACCTTTATGTCCAACCAGCAGTCCCCTCCGAACACCCCGTCGCCTCCCGAGTTGTTGATCGATGCCGAGGCCGATGACGAAGAAGTCCAGCAGGCCCCGCCACCTTTGCGGCGGCCCTGGCTGTTGCTGTTGGGGCTGATCCTGGTGGCGTTGAACCTGCGTCCGGCGCTGTCGAGCATGGCGCCGTTGCTCAGTGACGTATCCCAGAGCCTGGGCCTGTCGGCGGCCAAGGCGGGGTTGCTGACCACCTTGCCGGTGTTGTGCCTGGGGCTGTTCGCGCCTTTGGCGCCGCTGCTGGCCCGGCGTTTCGGCGCCGAACGGGTGGTGCTGGGGATTCTCCTGACCCTGGCCCTGGGCATTGTCCTGCGCAGCTCGCTCGGTGAGTTCGGGGTCTTTGCCGGGAGCATCCTGGCCGGGGCCAGCATCGGCGTGATCGGGGTGCTGCTGCCGGGCATCGTCAAGCGCGACTTCGCCCGGCATGCGGGAAGCATGACCGGGGTCTACACCATGGCCCTGTGCCTGGGGGCAGCCATGGCGGCAGGCGCGACGGTGCCCTTGAGCCACCACTTCGATGACAGCTGGGCCATGGGCCTTGGCTTCTGGGTGGTGCCGGCGTTGATGGCAGCGCTGTTCTGGTTGCCTCAAGTGGGGCAGAAACACGGTGCCCACCATGTCGCTTTCCGTGTGCGCGGGTTGCTGCGCGATCGCCTGGCCTGGCAGGTGACCTTGTACATGGGCTTGCAATCGTCCCTGGCCTACATCGTGTTTGGCTGGTTGCCATCGATCCTGATCGGTCGTGGGCTGACTCCGACCCAGGCGGGACTGGTGCTGTCGGGTTCGGTCATCGTGCAATTGGCCAGCTCCCTGGCGGCGCCCTGGCTGGCGACTCGCGGCAAGGACCAGCGTCTGGCCATCGTGATCGTCATGTTGATGACCTTGGGCGGCCTGTTCGGTTGCCTGTATGCACCGCTTGATGGCTTGTGGGGCTGGGCCATTCTGCTGGGCCTGGGGCAAGGAGGCACTTTCAGCCTGGCCCTGACGCTGATCGTCCTGCGCTCACGGGATACCCATGTGGCCGCCAACCTGTCGAGCATGGCCCAGGGCATCGGCTACACCCTGGCGTCCATGGGGCCGTTTGCCGTGGGGTTGGTGCATGACTGGACCGGCGGCTGGAACGCCGTGGGCTGGATCTTCGCGGTGTTGGGCAGCGGGGCGATCATTGCCGGGCTGGGCGCCGGCCGCTCGCTGTATGTGCAGGCGCAAAGCGAGAGGATCTGAGGAGCGTCACTGTCGGTATTTGCACGGCAAATGCCGATAGTCTTCTCTGGGCGTGCGGATTATTGTGCTGGCATCCCTTTGTCCTTCCGGAGTCCGCCCATGAGTGATGCCCACCGCGTCCTGATCACTGAGTTCTACCAGGCCTTCCAGCGGCTCGATGCCGAGGCCATGAGCGCCTGCTATACCGAGGACGTTGTATTCAGTGATCCGGCCTTCGGCGAATTGCGCGGACGTGACGCCGGCGACATGTGGCGCATGCTCACCGCGCGGGCCAAGGACTTTTCCCTGACCTTCGATCAGGTGCGTGCCGACGAGCGTTCGGGTGGCGCGCACTGGGTCGCCACCTACCTGTTCAGCCAGACCGGCAACACGGTGGTCAACGATATCCAGGCGCGCTTCGTGTTTCGCGATGGCAAGATCTGTGAGCACCACGACCATTTCGACCTGTGGCGTTGGGCGCGCCAGGCCCTGGGGGCCAAGGGGCTTTTGCTGGGCTGGACGCCGCTGCTGAAAAATGCCGTTCGCGCCCAGGCCCGTAAAGGCCTCAAGGCCTTCCAGAGCGGTCGCTGAAAGCCATCCTCTGCTAAGATCGCGGCTTGTTATCCACAGGCCCCGATGGTTTTTGTGAGCAGCCCCGATCCAAACCCCGTGATTGCCGGCGAACTGCCCGCGCCTGCCAGCAAACCCTGGTTTGTGTATCTGGTGCGTGCGGCCAATGGCGCCCTTTATTGCGGCATCAGCGACGACCCGGTGAAGCGCTTCGCCAAGCACCAGAGTGGCAAGGGCGCGCGTTTCTTTCTCTCCAGCCCGGCGGTGGCCCTGGTCTATACCGAAGCTTGTCGGGACAAGAGCGAGGCTCTGCGTCAGGAGCGGTTGATCAAGAAGCTCAGGAAAAGCGCCAAGGAGTGTCTGGTGGCGTCTGCCGGGGCAGCAGCATCAATCTGACTGATAGGCGCTCATCAGTCGGATCGGTAGGCCGTCCATGGATTGCGCGCTAAGCTCAGCGCTTTCCCTCTTCCGGCGGACCCCAGCATGTCAGAGTTGATCCTGCACCATTACCCGACCTCTCCCTTCGCGGAAAAAGCCCGTTTGCTCCTGGGCTTCAAGGGCCTGTCCTGGCGCTCCGTGAAGATTTCCCCGGTGATGCCCAAGCCTGATCTGACCGCCCTGACCGGTGGCTATCGCAAGACGCCGGTACTGCAGGTCGGTGCTGATATCTACTGCGACACGGCTTTGATCGCCCGGCGTCTGGAGCGGGAAAAGGCCTCGCCGGCGCTGTTCCCCGAAGGCCAGGAAATGATCAGCGCGACCTTCGCCGCCTGGGTCGACTCGGTGGTGTTCCAGCATGCGGTGACCCTGGTGTTCCAGCCCGAGTCTGCCGCAGCACGTTTCGGCAAGATGCCGCCGGAGGTGGTCAAGGCCTTCATGGCCGACCGCGCCGGGTTGTTCAGTGGCGGCAGCGCCAGCCGTCTGCCCCTGGAAGTGGCCAAGCATCAGTGGCCGACCATCATGGCGCGTCTGGAGCAGCAACTGCAGCGTGAGCCGGGGGACTTCCTGTTTGGTGAGCCCTCGATTGCCGATATCGCCCTGGCGCACCCGCTGTGGTTCCTTAAGGGTACGCCGGTGACGGCGCCGCTGGTGGACGAGTATCCGGCGGTATCAGCCTGGTTGGCGCGAGTGCTGGGCTTTGGTCACGGCTCCTTCACTGAAATGAGCGCTGAAGAGGCCCTTGAGGTGTCGCGCGGTGCGACCCCGGCGCCGCTGCCGGATGAGCGGTTTGTCGACCCCAATGGCTTTGTGGCAGGGCAGCAGGTGGTGATTGCTGCGACCGACTATGGAGTCGATCCGGTGGCGGGCGAGTTGCTGTTTGCCGGTACTGAAGAGTTGATCCTGCGCCGTGAAGATCCACGTGCCGGCGTGGTCCACGTGCACTTCCCGCGGTTGGGTTTCCGTATCCAGGCGCAGTGACTCACACCTGTAGGAGCTGGCTTGCCAGCGAAGGCGTCCTCAAGATCGGTGCACGATCTGCCGGCCCCTTCGCCGGCAAGCGCCGCGTCGGCTCGCCGGTTCCTACGGTTGCAGCGCCGCCATGATGGCATCGGGATCATAGGTGCGGAGCAGGGTTCCATTCACATCCAGGATCGGAATCCCGGCACCGCCCAGAGCGGTATAGGCCTTACGCGCCTCTGCGTCTTTCTCGATGTCGAACTCCCGATAGGGAATGCCCTTCTGATCGAGAAAGCGTCGGGTAGCTTTGCAGTAGCCGCACCAGTCGGTGGCGTACAGCACCACCCGGGCCTGGCTACGGATCTCTTCGCTGACCACCGCCGAAGGGTTGAACAGCCGCTCGATCTTGCCCCAGTTCTGATAGACCACCACCACCAGCAGGATCAGCAGGAACTTCTTCAGTACTCCCTGGAGCATCAGTTGCGGCGCTTGAGCTGGTCGGTCAGCTGGGTCGGCAGGCCCTTGATGATCAGGGTCCCGGCTTCTTCGTCGTACTCGATCTTCGAGCCCAGCAGGTGGGCTTCGAAGCTGATGGACAGGCCCTCGGCGCGACCGGTGAAGCGGCGGAACTGGTTGAGGGTGCGTTTATCCGCAGGAATTTCCGGCGATAGCCCGTAATCCTTGTTGCGGATGTGGTCGTAGAACGCCTTGGGGCGGTCTTCGTCGATCAGTTCCGAGAGTTCTTCCAGGCCCATGGGTTCGCCGAGCTTGGCTTGGCTGCTGGCGTAGTCCACCAGGGTCTTGGTCTTTTCCCTGGCCGACTCTTCCGGCAGGTCTTCGCTTTCGACGAAGTCGCTGAAGGCCTTGAGCAGGGTGCGGGTCTCGCCCGGACCGTCGACGCCTTCCTGGCAGCCGATGAAGTCGCGGAAGTACTCCGAGACCTTCTTGCCGTTCTTGCCCTTGATAAAGGAGATGTACTGCTTGGACTGCTTGTTGTTCTGCCACTCGGAGATGTTGATCCGCGCGGCGAGGTGCAGTTGGCCCAGGTCCAGATGGCGCGACGGGGTCACGTCCAGTTGGTCGGTCACCGCCACGCCTTCGCTGTGGTGCAGCAGGGCGATCGCCAGATAGTCGGTCATGCCCTGTTGGTAATGAGCAAACAGCACGTGGCCGCCCACCGACAGGTTGGATTCCTCCATCAGCTTCTGCAGATGCTCCACCGCCACCCGGCTGAATGCGGTGAAGTCCTGGCCGCCGTCCAGGTACTCCTTCAGCCAGCCGCTGAAGGGGAAAGCGCCGGACTCGGGATGGAACAGGCCCCAGGCTTTGCCCTGTTTGGCGTTATAGCTTTCATTGAGATCGGCGAGCATGTTCTCGATGGCCGCGGACTCTGCCAGTTCGGAGTCTCGGGCATGCAGAACTGCGGGGCTGCCGTCGGGTTTTTTGTCGATCAGGTGGACGATGCAATGACGGATCGGCATGGGCTTCTCGGCTGATTGAAGGGGGAGGGCGGACTCCCCGAAAAAGTGCCCAGTGTACCGCACCCGTTGGTTTTGGCGCGGTTTGCCAGGCGATGAACGGCCTGTCGGTAACGCTTATGCATTTTTTTACCGATTTAGAGCAATAAAGCTGACCAAATGGCTAGGTAGAGGCGGATATTTCCCCGTCTGTGTGCTAGTTTTGCCCCGTCTTACGCGATGTCTCAGCGTTAAGCGTGCATTCAGCATTTGTTGGGTCGAACCAAACCCTGATTTCGGTATCTATAACCCCGATCTGTCGTGGTTGTAACCGGGGTGCCAGATTCACAAGATCTGGCTCGATGGCTGACACTGCACTCTGCAATCCAAATGAATTTGATAGGGAAGGAACACCACAATGGCTATTACTAAAGACCAACTGATCGCTGATATCGCTGAAGCTATCGACGCGCCGAAAACCACCGCGCGTAACGCCCTGGACCAACTGGCCCAGATCGTTGCTGATCAATTGGAAAATGGCGGCGAAATCACTCTGCCAGGTATCGGCAAACTGAAAGTGACCGAGCGTCCTGCCCGTACTGGCCGTAACCCATCGACTGGCGCTGCCATCGAAATCGCTGCCAAGAAAGTTATCAAGCTGGTTGTGGCTAAAGGCCTGACCGACGCTGTTAACAAGTAAGACTTGCAGTGAAACCGTGCTCAGAAGTACTCCGGGCACGGTTTGTGTGACACCGATTCACGCAAGGTGAATCGTCTTTGAATCTCCCGCCTCTCTAGCTCTTCCTAACCCAGCGTTCCTGACTCCAGGCCTGTTGCTGTGCCTTGTCTTTGAAGGTCCAGGCGACGAAGCGGCTCTGTTTCTGTCCCTGGGACATCTCCACCACCTGGCTTTCCAGGGCCCCGGCCTTTTTCAGCGCGCTTTCAATCGCCGGCAGGTTCGAGGCCTTTGACACCAGGGTGCTGAACCACAGCACTTGTTGGCCGACGCCGGCGCTCTCGCTGATCAACTGGCTGACGAAACGGATCTCGCCACCCTCGCACCAGAGTTCCCGGGCCTGGCCGCCGAAATTCAGCACTGGCAGCTTGCGCTTGGGATCGGCCTTGCCCAGAGCTCGCCACTTGCGCTGGCTGCCGCGGGTGGCCTCGTCCAGGGAGGCATGGAAGGGCGGGTTGCACATGGTCAGGTCGAAACGCTCGGTGCTTTCCAGCAGGCCGCTGAGGATCTGCCTGGGATTGCCCTGCTGGCGCAGGCTGATGGTCTTGTTCAAGCCGTTGGCCTGGACAATGGCCTTGGCCGCGGCCAGGGCAGTGCTGTCGATGTCCGAACCGAGGAACTGCCAGCGGTAGTCGCTGTAGCCGATCAGCGGGTAGATGCAGTTGGCGCCGACCCCGACGTCCAGCACCCGTACCGCCGCGCCACGAGGGATTTCACCCTGGTTGTGGCTGGCCAGCAGGTCGGCGAGGAAATGCACGTAGTCGGCGCGACCGGGCACGGGTGGGCAGAGAAAGTCCGCCGGAATGTCCCAGTGGGCAATGCCGTAGAAGGCCTTGAGCAGGGCGCGGTTGAACACCCGCACGGCCGCCGGGTCGGCGAAGTCGATGCTTTCCTTGCCGTAGGGATTGAGGATCACGAACTGCCCCAGTTCCGGGGTGCTCTTGATCAGTTGCGGGAAGTCGTAACGCCCCTGGTGACGATTGCGCGGATGCAGGCTGGCCTTTTCCCGGGGTGCGGCGTTTTTGGCCGGGGAGGCGGTTTTGGGCTTTTTGCGCGCAGGCTTTGGGGTGTTGGGGGCGGTCATGGGGGATCGATTCGGGGCTGGTTCAAAGTGGCGGGCATTGTCACACAGGAGCAACGGTAAGTTTCAAGCGGCGAGCGACAAGTGATGCAAGCGTGCCTTCTCGCTACATAAGACAGCGCGCATAAAAAAGGGAGGCCTGTACGGGCCTCCCTCTTTCACACTGCGCGAATCGCCGTTACAGGCTGGAGATCCGTGCGTGCTGCTCTGCCAGCTTGCCCAGAGCCTGTTCGGCTTCGGCCAGTTTGGCGCGTTCCTTCTCGATCACTTCGGCCGGAGCCTTGTCGACGAAGGAGGCGTTGGACAGCTTGCCGCCCACTCGCTGCACTTCGCCTTGTAGGCGTTGGATTTCCTTGTCCAGACGGGCCAGTTCCGCACCTTTGTCGATCAGGCCGGCCATGGGCACCAGCACTTCCATCTCGCCCACCAGGGCGGTGGCGGACAGCGGCGCTTCGTCGCCGGCACCCAGCACAGTGATGGATTCGAGTCGGGCCAGCTTCTTCAGCAAGGCTTCGTTCTCGGTCAGGCGACGCTGGTCTTCGGCGCTGACGTTCTTCAGGAACAGGGCCAGGGGCTTGCCCGGGCCGATGTTCATTTCCGCGCGAATGTTGCGAGTGCCGAGCATCAGGCCCTTGAGCCATTCGATGTCGTCTTCGGCGGCCTGGTCGATGCGGGCTTCGTTAGCCACCGGCCAAGGTTGCAGCATGATGGTCTTGCCGGTGCTACCTGCCAGCGGCGCCAGGCGCTGCCAGATTTCTTCGGTGATGAACGGCATGAACGGATGGGCCAGGCGCAGGGCCACTTCCAGTACCCGCACCAGTGTGCGACGGGTGCCGCGCTGGCGTTCAACCGGCGCGTTCTCGTCCCACAGCACCGGCTTGGACAGCTCCAGGTACCAGTCGCAGTACTGGTTCCAGATGAACTCGTACAGGGCCTGGGCGGCCAGGTCGAAACGGAACTGGTCGAGCTGACGGGTCACTTCAGCTTCGGTGCGCTGCAGTTGCGAGATGATCCAGCGATCCGCCAGGGACAGCTCATAGGCCTCGCCGTTCTGACCGCAGTCCTCGCCCTTATCCAGCACGTAGCGCGCAGCGTTCCAGATCTTGTTGCAGAAGTTGCGGTAACCCTCGACGCGGCCCATGTCGAACTTGATGTCGCGGCCGGTGGTGGCCAGGGAGCAGAAGGTGAAGCGCAGGGCGTCGGTGCCGTAGCTGGCGATGCCGTCGGCGAATTCGGCGCGGGTCTGCTTCTCGATGGCTTTCTGCAGTTTGGGCTGCATCAGGCCGGTGGTGCGCTTCTGCACCAGGGTTTCGAGGTCGATACCGTCGATGATGTCCAGCGGGTCGAGGACGTTGCCCTTGGACTTGGACATCTTCTGGCCCTGGCCGTCGCGGACCAGACCGTGCACGTACACGGTCTTGAACGGAACCTGCGGCGTGCCGTCTTCGTTCTTCACCAGGTGCATGGTGAGCATGATCATCCGGGCGACCCAGAAGAAAATGATGTCGAAGCCGGTGACCAGCACGTCGGTCGGGTGGAAGGTCTTGAGGAAGTCGGTCTGTTCCGGCCAGCCCAGGGTGGAGAAGGTCCACAGGCCCGAGCTGAACCAGGTGTCGAGTACGTCGTTGTCCTGCTGCAGGGCAACGTCCGGACCGAGGTTGTGTTTGGCGCGGACTTCGGCTTCATCGCGACCGACATAGACCTTGCCCGATTCGTCGTACCAGGCCGGAATCCGGTGGCCCCACCACAGCTGGCGGCTGATGCACCAGTCCTGGATGTCGCGCATCCAGGAGAAGTACATGTTCTCGTACTGCTTGGGCACGAAGGCGATGCGGCCGTCTTCCACAGCAGCGATGGCAGGTTCCGCCAGCGGCTTGGTGGAGACGTACCACTGGTCGGTGAGCCACGGCTCGATGACGGTGCCGGAGCGGTCGCCCTTCGGCACTTTCAGGGCGTGGTCGTCGACGCTGACCAGCAGGCCGGCAGCGTCGAAGGCGGCCACGATCTGCTTGCGCGCTTCGAAACGATCCAGGCCCACGTACTCGGCCGGGATCTTGCCGTCGACGGTTTCGTTGAGGCTGCCGTCCAGGTTGAACACCTGGCAGGCCGGCAGCACGGCGGCGTTCTTGTCGAAGATGTTGAGCAGCGGCAGGTTGTGGCGCTTGCCGACTTCGTAGTCGTTGAAATCGTGGGCCGGGGTGATTTTCACGCAGCCGGTGCCGAATTCAGGGTCGCAGTAGTCATCGGCAATGATCGGGATGCGCCGGCCGACCAGGGGCAGTTCGACGAACTTGCCGATCAGCGCCTTGTAACGCTCGTCTTCAGGGTTCACCGCGACGGCGGAGTCGCCGAGCATGGTTTCCGGACGAGTGGTGGCGACGATCAGGTAGTCGTTGCCTTCAGCGGTCTTGGCGCCGTCGGCCAGTGGATACTTCAGGTTCCACAGGAAGCCTTTCTCGTCGTGGTTTTCCACTTCCAGATCGGAAATCGCCGTGTGCAGCTTGGTGTCCCAGTTCACCAGGCGCTTGCCGCGGTAGATCAGACCATCTTCGTGCAGGCGCACGAAGGCTTCCTTCACCGCTTCCGACAGGCCGTCGTCCATGGTGAAGCGCTCGCGGCTCCAGTCCACGGAGGAGCCCAGGCGACGGATCTGGCGGCTGATGTTGCCTCCGGATTGATCCTTCCATTCCCAGACTTTTTCGAGGAATTTTTCCCGGCCCAGATCATGGCGATTCTGGCCCTGGGCTTCGATCTGACGCTCCACCAGCATCTGTGTGGCGATACCGGCGTGGTCGGTACCCGGCTGCCACAGGGTGTTGCGACCCTGCATGCGGCGGAAGCGGATCAGGGCGTCCATGATCGCGTTGTTGAAGCCGTGGCCCATGTGCAGGCTGCCGGTGACGTTCGGCGGCGGGATCATGATGGTGTAGGAGTCGCCCGCGCCTTGCGGGGCGAAGTAGTTCTCGGACTCCCAGGTCTGGTACCAGGAAGTTTCAATGGCGTGCGGCTGGTAGGTCTTATCCATGCGCGGCGGGACCCTATTGGCATTTATTCAGGAAAAGCCGGGAAGTATAGCGGAGGGGGGCAGCAGCAAGCCACAAGCGGCAAGCGACAAGATGGCCATGCCCGGCTTTTGCGTGTGGCTTATGGTTTGCCGTTGGTGGCTGCCGCGAGCAGGCGTTCCAGGCGGGCGTCGAGGCGGCGCTTGATTTCGGTTTCGATGTGCGGGGCGAAATCGTCGATCACGTCTTGCATGATCAGCTGGGCAGCGGCACGCAGTTCGGTATCCAGGTGCAGCAGGGCATCGGCGCTGTTGCTGGCAGGGGCGGGTTTGGCTGCGGGGGCGGTCGCTGGAGCTGGAACAGGGGCTGGTGCCGTCACTTGAATGGGTGCCGGTGCAGCTTGCGGTTTGGCTTGCGCTGCGGGTGCAGCTTCGGTTTCGTCAGGTTGCTGGCTGCCCACCATGTCGAACAGCAGGGGGATTTGCACTTCGCCGCTCACGGTTTCGGTCAGCAGTGGCGGTTGCAGATTGTCATCGCCGAGCAGTTGACGGATCGACTCGAGGTCGTCCAGCAGATGCGCGGGCTTTTGCAGTGGGTTGGGAGTGTCCATCGGGTGCTCAGAGTCGCTGTAAACGGTGATCTTGCAGAGGATAGCCCTGTTCGCGATAGAAACGGAAACTCTCGCGGGCCGCCTGACGAATAGTCGGGTCTTCCACCACCACTTCGGCAATTCGGGCAAAGCGCGGTGCAAAGGCCGGTACTTTCAGGTCCAGGTTCACCAGCAGGTCGTTGTGTTCGCCAGGGTCTTGGCCCAAGCCAAGCACGATCAGGCCGTCGGCTTCGCTTTCTGCCGGGCCGTGGGGAACGAAGGCTTCGCCCTTGAAGCGCCACAGGCGGGCATCGAGCTCGTCCCGTTGTTGGGCGTCGCTGCAATGCAGGTAGATGCGATGGCCCATGCGCCAGGCCTTGTCGGTGAGCTTGCAGGCAAAATCCAGGCGCGCCGCAGGGTCCGCGCTGGGAAGAATGTAGAAGTCGACTTTGGTCATTGGGATTCCTGAGCCGGAAAGGGCGCCGCCTTCAAGCGACACCCTCCGCGGTCATGGTTTTCAGGCTTTGGCGCGGTCCAGCAGGTATTGGGTCAGCAGGGGTACGGGGCGGCCGGTGGCGCCCTTGTCCTTGCCGCCGCTGGTCCAGGCGGTGCCGGCGATATCCAGGTGCGCCCAGTTCAGGTTCTTGGTGAAGCGCGAGAGGAAGCACGCGGCAGTGATGGTCCCGGCCTTTGGCCCGCCAATGTTGGCGATATCGGCGAACGGGCTGTCCAGTTGTTCCTGGTACTCATCGAACAACGGCAGTTGCCAGGCGCGGTCGTCGGCTTGCTGGCCGGCGCTGAGCAGTTGGCCGATCAACTCGTCGTTGTTGCCCAGCAGGCCGGACGTATGGGCGCCCAGGGCGACCACGCAGGCACCGGTCAGGGTGGCGATGTCGATCACGGCCTGGGGCTTGAAGCGTTCGGCGTAGGTCAGGGCGTCGCACAGCACCAGACGGCCTTCGGCGTCGGTATTGAGGATTTCCACGGTCTGGCCGCTCATGGTGGTGACGATATCGCCAGGCCGTGCAGCGCCGCCGCTGGGCATGTTCTCGGCGCAGGCCAGGATGCATACCAGGTTGATCGGCAGTTGCAGTTCGAGCACGGCGCGCAGGGTGCCGAACACGCTGGCGGCGCCGCCCATGTCGTATTTCATTTCGTCCATGCCGGCGCCCGGCTTGAGGCTGATGCCGCCGGTGTCGAAGGTGATGCCCTTGCCCACCAGGGCAAACGGCTTCTCGGATTTCTTGCCGCCGTTGTATTGCATGACGATCAGGCGCGGCGGCTGGTCGCTGCCCTGGCCTACGGCATAGAACGAGCCCATGCCCAGTTCCTTGATCTTCTTCTCGTCAAGGACTTCGACTTTCAGGCCCTTGAACTCCTTGCCCAGGGCCTTGGCCTGTTCACCCAGAAACGTCGGGTGGCAGACGTTCGGCGGCAGGTTGCCCAGGTCGCGGGTAAAAGCCATGCCTTTGGCGATGGCTTGGGCGTGGGTCACGCCGCGCTCGACTTCAGCCTGGGCGGCCTTGATGGTCAGCAGGGTGATTTTCTTCAGGGCGCGGGGTTCGGCTTTCTGGCTCTTGTAGCGATCGAATACGTAACCGCCGTCCACCAGGGTTTCGGCCAGCAGACGGGTCTTGCCATAGCTGTCGCGGCCTTTGACCACGACTTCGTCCAGAGCCAGCACGGCATCGCTGCCGCCCAGGCCCTTGAGGGTGGCAAGTACACCGCTGATGATCTTGCGGAACGGGCGGTCGCCCAGTTCCTCATCCTTGCCGACGCCCACCAGCAGCAGGCGTTCCGCCTTCAGCTTGGCCACGCCGTGCAGCAGCAGGCTCTGGCCGACCTTGCCGGCCAGATCGCCGCGCTTGAGTACGGCGCTGATGGCGCCGCCGCTGAGTTCGTCGAGTTGCTTGGCCACGTTGCCGAGTTTGCGGCCTTCGCCGACGGCGACCACCAGGGTGGCGGTCTTCAACGTTTCCGGGCTAGCGCTTTTTACAACCAGTTCCATGTCTGGGTCCCTGAATGAATGGTCAAAGAGCGCAGGAAAGACTCCGGCGCGGGGCTTATCTATATAGAAGAAGGCGTCGCGTGCTGCCGACGACAAAGCCGCCAGTTTGAACCTCGCCCGTTGCGGCTGACAACCCTCGTCTTGGCCAAGTTCGCTGCTTTAGAGCGTCGGGTGAGCATCCTCCGTGACAGGCGCGCGCAATCACAGGATAATGCGCCATCTTTTTTTCGGCGGCCCTGTCTCTGGGGCCGGCTCGATACGTTTGCTTGTTCGGCCGCCTTAGCCTGACAACCCTGGAGTGTCTGGTTTGATCGTCTTTCGTTATCTATCCCGCGAAGTCCTGTTGACCCTGAGTGCCGTGAGTGCGGTGCTGCTGGTCATCATCATGAGCGGACGCTTCGTCAAGTTCCTCGCACAAGCCGCCTCGGGCGCCCTGGACCCGGGCTCGCTGTTCCTGATCATGGGCTTTCGTCTGCCGGGCTTTTTGCAACTGATCCTGCCATTGGGACTGTTCCTGGGCATTCTCCTGGCTTACGGCCGGCTCTATCTCGAAAGCGAGATGACCGTGTTGTCGGCTACCGGTATGAGTCAGCAGCGTTTGCTGGGCATGACCATGATCCCGGCGGCCCTTGTGGCCCTGCTGGTGGCCTGGTTGAGCCTGAGTCTGGCGCCGCAGGGGGCCAATCAGTTCCAGTTGCTGCTGAACAAACAGGATGCACTGACCGAGTTCGACACCCTGGTGGCCGGGCGCTTCCAGGCGCTCAATGATGGCACTCGGGTGACCTATACCGAGCAGCTTTCCGAGGACCGCACCAATCTTTCCGGAGTGTTCATCTCCGAAAAACGCCTGAGCCGGGAGAAAAAGGACCAGGGCATTTCGGTGCTGGTGGCCGAGAAGGGGCACCAGGACATTCGTCCCGATGGCAATCGCTACCTGATCCTGGAAAACGGCTATCGCTATGACGGCAATCCAGGTGAGGCCAACTACCGGGTGATCAAGTACGACACCTACGGCGTGCTGCTGGAGCGGCCTGATGTCAGCGACGAAGTCACCGATCGCGATGCCATGCCCACTGCTGATCTGATCGGCAAGGATGACCTGCGGGCCCGTGCCGAGCTGCAATGGCGCCTGTCTCTGCCATTGCTGGTGTTTATCGTGACCTTGATGGCGGTGCCGTTGTCTCGGGTCAACCCGCGCCAGGGCCGCTTCCTCAAGCTGATCCCGGCCATCCTGCTGTATATGGCGTACCTGACTATCCTGATCGCGGTACGTGGCGCCATGGAGAAAGGCAAGATCTCGCCAACCCTGGGGCTGTGGTGGGTTCACCTGATGTTCCTGGCGATTGGTCTGGGTTTGATGTACTGGGAACCGTTGCGTTTGAAGATGGCGAGTCGTCGCAGCATGAAGGAGATGGCTCGTGGTTAAGCTCGATCGCTATATCGGTAGCAGTGTGTTCATGGCTATTCTCGCGGTCCTGGGGATCATCCTCGGGCTGGCTTCGCTGTTTGCCTTCATCGATGAGATGGGCAGTGTCAGCGATACCTACACCGTGATGGACGTGATGAGCTACGTGGCGCTCACTGCTCCGCGCCGGGTCTATGAAATGTTGCCGATGGCCGGCCTGATCGGCTGCCTGATCGGTCTTGGCTCCCTGGCCAGCAACAGCGAGCTGACCATCATGCGTGCTGCCGGCGTTTCTGTCGGTCGTATCGTCTGGGCGGTGATGAAACCGATGCTGGTGCTGATGCTGGTGGGCGTGCTGGTGGGCGAGTACGTGGCGCCGGCCACCGAGACCCAGGCCCAGGCCAGTCGCGCCCTGGCCCAGGGTTCCGGCGATGCCCAGAGCTCCAAGCGCGGCCTGTGGCACCGCCAGGGCGAGGAGTTCATCCATATCAACGCAGTGCAGCCCAATGGCCTGCTGTATGGCGTGACTCGCTATCACTTCGATGACAGTCACCACATGTTGTCGTCGAGTTTTGCCCGTCAGGCACGGTTCCACGAGAGCTACTGGCAGTTGACTGATGTCACCACCACCTATTTCCGTGACGGTCACACCGAGGTCATCAGCGTGCCCGATGAGCGTTGGGATGTGGCCCTGAGCCCGCAACTGCTGAGCACCGTGGTCATGGCGCCGGAGTCCCTGTCCATCAGTGGTCTGTGGGGCTATATCCATTATCTGGCCGACCAGGGTTTGAACAATGGCCGCTACTGGCTGGCGTTCTGGGTCAAGGTGCTGCAGCCGTTGGTGACGGCGGCCCTGGTGCTGATGGCGATTTCCTTCATTTTCGGACCGCTGCGTTCGGTGACCCTGGGGCAGCGGGTATTCACCGGCGTATTGGTGGGCTTCACCTTCCGTATCGCCCAGGACCTGCTGGGCCCTTCGAGCCTGGTGTTTGGCTTCTCGCCGCTGTTCGCGGTGCTGGTGCCGGCGGGTATCTGTGCCATTGCTGGTTTCTGGCTATTGCGCCGAGCCGGCTGATTCATTGGCTCTACCAGGCGATTAGCGCAACGCCCCGGTCCTTGAATCGGGGCGTTTTTGCATTTGACAAACGCTGATAGGCGAGCGTGACGCTCGTGCCGAGTATCAGGTACAATTCCCGGCTATTTTTCGGCGGGCCCTGCCTGCAGCCTTTTTGAGTGTTCATCCGTGAGTGATTTGAGTCATATCCGCAATTTCTCCATCATCGCCCACATTGACCATGGCAAGTCGACTCTGGCCGATCGTTTTATCCAGATGTGCGGCGGCCTGGCCGATCGCGAAATGGAAGCCCAGGTTCTGGACTCCATGGACCTTGAACGTGAGCGCGGGATCACCATCAAGGCCCACAGCGTCACCCTCTATTACAAAGCCAAAGATGGCATCACCTACCAGCTGAACTTCATCGATACCCCGGGCCACGTGGACTTCACTTATGAAGTCAGTCGCTCCCTGGCGGCCTGTGAAGGTGCTCTGCTGGTGGTGGACGCCGGTCAGGGTGTTGAGGCCCAGTCGGTAGCCAACTGCTATACCGCCATTGAGCAAGGCCTGGAAGTCATGCCGGTGCTGAACAAGATCGACCTGCCACAGGCCGATCCGGAGCGGGTCAAGGAAGAGATCGAGAAGATCATCGGTATCGATGCCACCGATGCCGTGACTTGCAGCGCCAAGACCGGCCTGGGCGTGGATGAGGTGCTTGAGCGCCTGGTCGCCACTATCCCGGCTCCTACCGGCAATATCGAAGACCCACTGCAAGCACTGATCATTGACTCCTGGTTCGACAACTACCTGGGCGTTGTGTCCCTGGTGCGTGTGCGTCACGGCCGGGTGAAGAAGGGCGACAAGATCCTGGTGAAATCCACCGGCAAGATCCACCTGGTGGACAGCGTCGGCGTCTTCAACCCGAAACACACCGCCACCACTGACCTCAAGGCCGGTGAAGTGGGCTTCATCATCGCCGGCATCAAGGACATTCACGGGGCACCGGTGGGTGACACCCTGACCTTGAGTTCGACCCCGGACGTGGAAGTACTGCCAGGCTTCAAGCGCATCCAGCCGCAGGTCTATGCCGGCCTGTTCCCGGTCAGCTCCGACGACTTCGAGGATTTCCGCGAAGCCTTGCAGAAGCTCACCCTCAACGACTCGTCGCTGCAGTACACCCCGGAAAGCTCCGACGCCCTGGGCTTCGGCTTCCGTTGCGGGTTCCTCGGCATGCTGCACATGGAGATCATCCAGGAGCGCCTGGAGCGCGAATACGACCTGGACCTGATCACCACCGCGCCGACGGTGATCTTCGAGCTGCAGTTGAAGAACGGTGAAACGATCTATGTCGACAACCCGTCCAAACTTCCGGATCTGTCGGCGATTGAAGACATGCGCGAGCCGATCGTGCGGGCCAATATTCTTGTGCCGCAAGAGCACCTGGGCAACGTCATAACCCTGTGCATCGAGAAGCGTGGCGTGCAGCACGACATGCTGTTCCTGGGTAGCCAGGTCCAGGTGACCTACGATCTGCCGATGAACGAAGTGGTACTGGACTTCTTTGACCGCCTGAAATCCACCAGCCGCGGCTATGCTTCGCTGGATTACCATTTCGATCGCTACCAGTCGGCTAATCTGGTCAAGCTGGATGTATTGATCAACGGTGAGAAAGTCGACGCCCTGGCGTTGATCGTCCACCGTGACAACGCCCACTACAAAGGGCGTGCGTTGACCGAGAAGATGAAGGAACTGATTCCTCGGCAGATGTTTGACGTGGCAATCCAGGCCGCCATTGGCGGGCAGATTGTGGCGCGGACAACCGTCAAGGCGCTCAGAAAGAACGTACTGGCCAAATGCTACGGTGGCGACGTCAGCCGTAAGCGCAAGCTGTTGGAAAAGCAGAAGGCCGGTAAGAAACGCATGAAGCAAGTGGGCAACGTGGAAATTCCACAAGAAGCCTTCCTTGCCGTGCTCAGGTTGGATAGTTAGGTCCTATGTCACTAAATTTCCCGCTGTTGCTGGTCATCGCTGTCTTTGTCTGCGGTCTCTTGGCGTTGCTCGACCTGGTGTTTCTGGCACCGCGTCGGCGCTCGGCCATCGCCAACTATCAGGGCAGCGTCAGCCAGCCGGATGGGCTGGTGGTCGAAAAGCTGAGCAAGGAACCGCTGCTGGTTGAGTACGGCAAGTCGTTCTTTCCGGTGCTGTTCATCGTCCTGGTGCTGCGTTCGTTCCTGGTGGAACCGTTCCAGATTCCGTCGGGCTCGATGAAGCCGACCCTGGATGTGGGCGACTTCATCCTGGTGAACAAGTTTTCTTACGGGATTCGCTTGCCGGTGATCGACAAGAAAGTCATCGAAGTCGGTGATCCGCAGCGCGGCGATGTGATGGTGTTCCGCTACCCAAGCGACCCGAACGTCAACTACATCAAGCGTGTGGTCGGCCTGCCGGGCGATGAAGTGCGCTACACCAGCGACAAACGCTTGTTCGTCAACGGTCAGCCGGTGGCGGAGCAGTTGGTCGGGGCTGAACCCGGCACCCTGGGCAGCGCTGAGCTGTACAAGGAAAAACTCGGTGCCGCCGAGCACTTGATCCGCAAGGAAATGAGTCGCTATCGGCCCGCTCCGGACGGGCGCTGGGTGGTTCCCGCCGGGCACTACTTCATGATGGGCGACAACCGCGACAACTCCAACGACAGTCGCTACTGGGACGATCCAAGTATTCCCAAGGATCTGCTGGGCATGGTTCCCGACAAGAATATCGTCGGCAAGGCCTTCGCAGTCTGGATGAGCTGGCCCGAACCGAAACTCAGCCACCTGCCGAACTTCTCGCGGGTTGGCCTGATCAAGTAATCACACACGGCGCTGTTGAACACAGCGCCGAATGCTTTTCTGGCTCTTGTATAAAACGCCCTTGCCCTCGGGCATCGCGTAACAGCTTTGTGACCAGAAGCATGCAGTCAACGATATTCAGGATGTGGATTTGAACACAGCGTTAATTGCCACCCGCACCTCGTGCGCGGCCCCTAGGATGGTGAGTTTCGGCAACGAAATCAGCGTGGGTAAACCGTGAGCGTTTCTTTGAGCCGTCTCGAGCGTCAGCTCGGTTATACCTTCAAGGACCAGGAACTGATGCTTCTGGCCCTCACCCATCGCAGCTTTGCCGGGCGCAACAATGAACGCCTGGAATTCCTCGGTGATGCCATCCTCAACTTCGTGGCCGGCGAGGCGTTGTTCGAGCGTTTCCCCCAGGCCCGCGAAGGCCAGCTGTCGCGTTTGCGCGCACGCTTGGTGAAAGGTGAAACACTGGCAGTACTGGCCCGTGGTTTCGACCTGGGCGAATACCTGCGCCTGGGCTCCGGCGAATTGAAGAGCGGCGGTTTCCGTCGTGAGTCGATCCTCGCCGATGCCCTGGAAGCCCTGATTGGTGCGATCTACCTGGACGCCGGCATGGAAACCGCCCGTGACCGCGTGTTGTCCTGGCTGGCCTCGGAGTTCGAGAGCCTGACCCTGGTGGACACCAACAAGGACCCCAAGACCCGGCTGCAGGAGTTCCTCCAGTCTCGCGCCTGTGAACTGCCACGCTACGAAGTGGTGGATATCCAGGGCGAACCGCACTGCCGGACATTCTTCGTTGAATGTGAAGTCACCTTATTGAATGAAAAAAGCCGAGGTCAGGGTGTGAGCCGTCGTATTGCCGAACAGGTAGCGGCCGCCGCAGCACTGATTGCCCTGGGCGTGGAGAATGGCCATGACTGATTCAACCGCAACACGCTGTGGCTATGTCGCCATCGTCGGCCGCCCCAATGTGGGCAAGTCGACGCTGCTCAACCATATCCTCGGCCAGAAGCTGGCGATCACCTCGCGCAAGCCTCAGACCACACGCCACAACATGCTCGGGATCAAGACCGAAGGCGCCATCCAGGCGATCTATGTCGACACCCCCGGCATGCACAAGAGCAACGAGAAGGCGCTGAACCGCTACATGAACAAGACCGCTTCGGCGGCCTTGAAAGACGTGGACGTGGTGATCTTCGTGGTGGACCGCACCAAGTGGACCGACGAGGACCAGTTGGTCCTTGAGCGTGTCCAGTACGTGCAGGGGCCGGTGATCCTGGCGATCAACAAGACCGACCGCATCGAGGACAAGGCCGAGCTGATGCCGCACCTGGCCTGGCTGCAGGAGCAACTGCCGAATGCCGAGATCGTGCCTGTTTCCGCGCAGCAGGGGCACAACCTCGAAGCCCTGGAAGGCCTGATCGCCAAGCACCTGCCGGAGAACGACCACTTCTTCCCGGAAGACCAGATCACCGACCGCAGTTCCCGTTTCCTGGCGGCCGAACTGGTGCGCGAGAAGATCATGCGCCAGCTGGGTGCCGAGCTGCCGTACCAGATCACCGTGGAAATCGAAGAGTTCAAGCAGCAGGGCAAGACCCTGCATATTCATGCCTTGATTCTCGTCGAGCGCGACGGACAGAAGAAAATCATCATTGGCGACAAGGGTGAGCGGATCAAACGCATCGGCATGGAAGCGCGCAAGGACATGGAGCTGCTGTTCGACTCCAAGGTCATGCTCAACCTCTGGGTCAAGGTCAAGGGCGGCTGGTCCGATGACGAGCGCGCCTTGCGCTCCCTGGGCTACGGCGACCTCTGACGCCCTTCGCCGGCCAGCCGGCTCCTGCAGCGCCCTGTAGGAGCCGGCTTGCCGGCGAACAGCTACAACCCCTTCTTCGGACCCGGTTCCCTCTCTGCCCCTGAGATCCCTCGCAACCATGTCCAGCACCGCTCCAGTCGGCCAACTTGCCTACGTCCTGCACAGCCGCGCCTACCGCGAAAGCAGTGCATTGGTGGATTTCCTTACCCCCCAAGGTCGCCTGCGCGCTGTGCTGCGCAACGCACGGGGCAAGGCCGGTACCCTGGCGCGCCCCTTTGTTCCTCTGGAAGTCGAGTTTCGCGGCCGCGGCGAGCTGAAGAACGTCGGGCGCATGGAAAGTGCCGGCATCGCATCCTGGCTCAATGGCGAAGCGCTGTTCAGTGGTCTGTATCTGAATGAACTGCTGATCCGCCTGCTGCCGGCGGAAGATCCCCATCCGGCGGTATTCGACCACTACGCCGCCACCTTGCTGGCCCTGGCCGAAGGCCGGCCCCTGGAGCCCCTGCTGCGGGCCTTTGAGTGGCGCCTGCTGGACGATCTGGGCTACGGCTTCGCCCTGGACAGCGACATCCACGGCGCGCCCATCGCTGCCGATGGGCTGTATCGCCTGCAGGTGGATGCCGGACTGGAGCAGGTGTTCCTGCTGCAGCCGGGTCTGTTCAATGGCACCGAGCTGTTGGCCATGGCCGAGGCCGACTGGAGCGCTCCTGGCGCGTTGTCGGCAGCCAAGCGCCTGATGCGCCAGGCCCTGGCAGTGCATCTGGGCGGCCGGCCCCTGGTCAGTCGCGAGCTGTTTCGCAAGCCTTGAGCCTGGCTGTTGTTTGGCCGTCGGCATCGGTAGTCCATCTGGCGCCGCCATTGTGCGTTCGCGCAAATGGCAACGGACCCTGTTCTCCCCGTATGCTGTGCGCCGAATCTTCATTTACTCAGGAGCGCTTTCGTGACCACCAGCAATCGCATTCTTCTCGGCGTGAACATCGATCACGTTGCCACCCTGCGTCAGGCCCGCGGCACTCGTTACCCGGACCCGGTCAAGGCCGCGCTGGACGCTGAAGAAGCGGGCGCCGACGGCATCACCGTGCACCTGCGCGAAGACCGTCGGCATATCCAGGAGCGCGACGTGCTGCTGCTCAAGGACGTGCTGCAGACCCGCATGAATTTCGAGATGGGTGTTACCGAAGAAATGATGGCTTTTGCCGAGCGCATCCGCCCGGCGCATATCTGCCTGGTGCCGGAAACCCGCCAGGAGCTGACCACTGAAGGCGGGCTTGACGTGGCCGGGCAGGAAGCGCGGATCAAGGCGGCGGTGGAGCGCTTGTCGAAAATCGGTGCCGAAGTGTCCCTGTTTATCGACGCTGACGAGCGTCAGATCGAGGCCTCCAAGCGCGTTGGCGCGCCGGCCATCGAGCTGCACACAGGGCGTTATGCCGATGCCCAGACGCCGAGTGAAGTGGCCGATGAGCTGCAGCGTATCGTCGACGGGGTTGCCGTAGGTTTGGCCCAGGGGCTGATCGTCAATGCCGGCCATGGCCTGCATTACCACAACGTTGAAGCGGTGGCGGCGATCAAGGGCATCAATGAGCTGAACATCGGCCATGCCCTGGTGGCTCATGCCCTGTTCGTCGGTTTCAAGGGAGCGGTAGCCGAGATGAAAGCGCTGATCCTGGCGGCTGCAGCCAAGGCCTGAGTGCTCTTCGCCGGCAAGCTGATTCCTGCAACCTCTGTAGGAGCCGGCTTGCCGGCGAAGGTTTTCAGAGCGGCGGATTGTCTTCCGTCGGCTTGGTCTTGTTGACCCCTGGGACGTGCAGGTTGCCCTCGGCGACCTGATCGCCTTCCAGCTGCGGCTGGGTCACCCAGGTCAGGATGTCGTAGTAGCGCCGGATGTTGGCCACGAAATGCACCGGCTCGCCGCCTCGGGCATAGCCATAGCGGGTCTTGCTGTACCACTGCTTCTGCGACAGCCGCGGCAGCATCTTCTTCACATCCAGCCACTTGTTCGGGTTCAGGCCTTCCCGTTCCGCCAGCTTGCGGGCGTCGTCCAGGTGGCCGGTGCCGACGTTGTAGGCGGCGAGAGCGAACCAGGTACGGTCCGGCTCCTCGATCTTGTCGTCCAGTTGTTGCTTGATGTAGGCCAGGTACTTGGCGCCGCCGCTGATGCTCTGCTTGGGGTCCAGGCGGTTGGACACGCCCATGGCCTGGGCGGTGTTCTGGGTCAGCATCATCAGCCCGCGCACGCCGGTCTTGGAGGTGACCTCGGCCTGCCACATGGATTCCTGGTAACCCACGGCCGCCAGGAGTCGCCAGTCGACCTTTTCCTGTTTGGCCGAGGCCTTGAAGTGCTTCTCGTACTTGGGCAGGCGCTGCTGCAGGTGCTGGGCGAAGGTGTAGGCGCCGACATAGCCGAGCACGTCCACGTGACCGTAATAGCGGTCCTTGAGGCGTTGCAGGGTGCCGTTCTTCTCGACTTTGTCGAGGAAGCTGTTGATTTCGTTGAGCAGGCTATTGTCGTCACCGGCGGCCACGGCCCAACTCTGGCTGCGGGCGTCCCCGAGGTCGAAGGCCACCCGCACCTTGGGGAAGTACACCTGGTTCATCGCCAGTTCGTTGGAGTCCACCAGGGTCAGGTCGATCTGTCCCTCGTCCACCATGCGCAGCAGGTCCACGACTTCCACGGCGTCGGACTCTTCGTATTCGATCCCGGGGTACTTGAGCTTGAGCTCCGCCAGTTGCTCTGCGTGACTGCTGCCCTTGAGCACCATGATGCGCTTGCCCACCAGGTTCTGTGCGCTGGTGGGCCGGGACTGGCCATTGCGATAGATGACTTGCGGGGTGACTTCCAGATACGGATGGGAAAACCGGACTTGCTGCTTGCGCTTTTCGCTGCCGACCAGGCCGGCGGCGGCCAGCACCGGGCCCTTGGGTTGACCCAGTTGGTTGAACAGATCGTCGAGGTTGTCGGCGGTCTCGATCTTCAGCTCCACCCCCAGATCATCGGCGAAGCGCTTCACTAGCTCGTACTCGAAGCCGGTTTCGCCGTTGCGGTCCTGAAAGTAGGTGGCGGGGCTGTTACGGGTGATCACCCGCAGCACGCCATCCTCCTTTACGCGCTCAAGGGTGCTGGGTTTCTCAACACAGGCGCCGAGCATCAGGAAGAGTCCGGTTACGATGAGCCACTTGGCGCAGCGCGGACGTAAAGCCATAGGGGAAAACATTGGCGCAGTATACGCAAAGGATAACGGCCGCCATATCTCGACAGCGAAGGGCTTGTCTGCTAGCGCCGGGTGGCCTGGGCTGGAGGCCTCAAGAATGGGGCTTCGGCCGTCTATATGACGATTAAAATAACCTACGGCAATGACCTTGATGAGCCTTTGTTATAGGCCGTCGGGTCTGGGCCGACGTCCGGGGGCACCCCGGTTTGCGTTTCGAGTGCCGATGCCAACGGTTTACGTTAGAATGCACGGCCTCAAAGCACACCCCCTTCCCGAGGCTGTCCCGAAGATGTTGATCCTGCGCGGCGCTCCTGCCCTTTCTGCCTTTCGCCACAGCAAACTCCTTGAGCAACTGAGCCAGAAGGTTCCGGCTGTCAGTGGCTTGTATGCTGAATTCGCTCACTTCGCCGAAGTCACCGGCGTCCTGACCGGCGACGAACAGCAGGTGCTTGCGCGCCTTCTGAAGTACGGCCCAAGTGTTCCGGTACAAGAGCCGACCGGCCGTCTGTTCCTGGTCCTGCCGCGTTTCGGCACCATCTCGCCCTGGTCGAGCAAGGCCAGCGACATCGCCCGTAACTGTGGCCTGGCGAAGATCCAGCGCCTGGAACGTGGTATCGCTTTCTACGTCGCCGGTGAGTTCAGCGACGCTGACGCGCAGTTGATCGCCGAAGCGCTGCACGATCGCATGACTCAGATCGTCGTGGGTAACCTGGAGCAGGCTGCCGGCTTGTTCAGCCACGCCGAACCCAAGCCGCTGACGGCCATCGACATTCTCGGCGGTGGTCGCGCCGCGTTGGAAAAAGCCAACAGCGAACTGGGCCTGGCCCTGGCCGAAGACGAAATCGATTACCTGATGAACGCCTTCCAGGGCCTCAAGCGTAATCCCCACGACATCGAACTGATGATGTTCGCCCAGGCCAACTCCGAGCACTGTCGCCACAAGATTTTCAACGCCAGTTGGGACATCGACGGCCAGAGCCAGGAAAAAAGCCTGTTCGGCATGATCAAGAACACCTATCAGATGCACAGCGAAGGTGTGCTTTCTGCTTATAAGGACAACGCGGCGGTCATCGTCGGTTCGGTTGCCGGGCGTTTCTACCCGAACCCTGAAACCCGCCAGTACGGCGCGGTGCAGGAGCCGGTGCACATCCTGATGAAGGTCGAGACCCACAACCACCCGACTGCCATTGCTCCATTCCCTGGCGCCTCCACCGGTTCCGGCGGCGAAATCCGTGACGAAGGTGCTACCGGTCGCGGCGCCAAGCCGAAAGCCGGCCTCACCGGTTTTACCGTGTCCAACCTGCAGATCCCGGGCTTCGAGCAGCCGTGGGAAGTGCCGTATGGCAAGCCAGAGCGCATCGTCACCGCCCTCGACATCATGATCGAAGGCCCACTGGGCGGCGCTGCGTTCAACAACGAATTCGGCCGTCCGGCCCTGACCGGTTATTTCCGTACCTTCGAGCAATCCATTACCACGCCTCGTGGCGATGAAGTTCGTGGTTACCACAAGCCGATCATGCTGGCAGGCGGCATGGGCAATATCCGTGACGAACACGTGCAGAAAGGCGAGATCACCGTCGGCTCCAAGCTGATCGTCCTCGGCGGCCCGGCCATGCTCATCGGCCTGGGCGGCGGCGCGGCATCCTCCATGGCCACCGGCACCAGCTCGGCGGACCTGGATTTTGCTTCGGTACAACGTGAAAACCCGGAAATGGAACGCCGTTGCCAGGAAGTCATCGACCGTTGCTGGCAACTGGGGGACAACAACCCCATCAGCTTCATCCACGACGTGGGTGCCGGCGGCCTGTCCAACGCCTTCCCGGAACTGGTCAACGACGGCGGCCGTGGCGGTCGCTTCGAACTGCGCAACATTCCCAACGACGAACCGGGCATGGCCCCGCACGAAATCTGGTCCAACGAATCCCAGGAGCGTTATGTCCTGGCGGTGGGCGCGGCAGACTTCGAGCGCTTCAAGGCCATCTGCGAGCGCGAGCGCTGCCCATTCGCGGTGGTCGGCGAAGCCACTGCCGAGCCACAGCTGACCGTGACCGACAGCCACTTCGGCAACAGCCCGGTGGACATGCCGCTGGAAGTGCTGCTGGGCAAGGCCCCGCGCATGCACCGTTCGGCGGTTCGGGAAACCGAGTTGGGTGATGATTTCGATCCAAGCACCCTGGATATCGCCGAGAGCATCGAGCGCGTCCTGCACCACCCGGCCGTGGCCAGCAAGAGCTTCCTGATCACCATCGGTGACCGCACCATCACCGGCCTCGTGGCTCGCGACCAGATGGTCGGCCCGTGGCAGGTGCCGGTGGCCGACGTGGCCGTGACCGCCACCAGCTTCGACGTCTACACCGGTGAAGCCATGGCCATGGGCGAGCGCACTCCGCTGGCCCTGCTGGATGCCCCGGCGTCCGGCCGCATGGCCATCGGCGAGACCCTGACCAACATCGCAGCGTCGCGGATCAACAAGATCAGCGACATCAAGCTCTCCGCCAACTGGATGTCGGCTGCCGGCCACCCGGGCGAAGATGCGCGTCTGTACGACACCGTCAAGGCGGTGGGCATGGAGCTGTGCCCAGAGTTGGGCATCACCATCCCGGTGGGCAAGGACTCGATGTCCATGGCCACCCGCTGGAACGAAGAGGGCGTGGACAAGAGCGTCACCTCGCCGCTGTCGCTGATCGTCACTGGCTTCGCACCAGTCGCGGACATTCGTCAGACCCTGACCCCGCAACTGCGCATGGACAAGGGCACCACCGACCTGATCCTGATCGACCTCGGTCGCGGTCAGAACCGCATGGGCGCCTCGATCCTGGCCCAGACCCACGGCAAGCTCGGCAAGCAAGCGCCGGACGTCGATGACGCCGAAGACCTGAAAGCCTTCTTCGCAGTGATCCAGGGCCTCAACGCCGACGGTCACCTGCTGGCCTACCACGACCGTTCCGATGGCGGTCTGCTGGTCACTGCCGTGGAAATGGCCTTCGCCGGTCACTGCGGCCTGAACCTGAGCCTCGACGCTGTCGCGGAAAACGCTGCGGAAATCCCCGCCATCCTGTTCAACGAAGAACTGGGTGCGGTTATCCAGGTGCGTCAGGACGCCACTCCTGACGTGCTGGCCCAGTTCAGCGCTGCCGGCCTGGGCGACTGCGTGGCCGTGATCGGCCAGCCGATCAACAACGGTGAAGTGAGCATCTCCTACAACGGCGAAAGCGTATTCACCGGCCAGCGTCGTCTGCTGCAGCGTCAGTGGGCAGAAACCAGCTACCAGATCCAGCGCCTGCGGGACAACGCCGAGTGCGCCGAGCAGGAATTCGACGTCCTGCTGGAAGAAGACAACCCGGGCCTGAGCGTCAAGCTGGGCTTCGACGTCAACCAGGACATCGCCGCGCCTTACATCAAGAAAGGCGTGCGTCCCCAGGTGGCGGTGCTGCGTGAGCAGGGCGTCAACGGCCAGGTGGAAATGGCTGCGGCTTTCGACCGCGCCGGCTTCAACGCTATCGACGTGCACATGAGCGATATCCTCGCCGGTCGTGTCGATCTCAACGACTTCAAGGGCATGGTTGCCTGCGGCGGCTTCTCCTACGGCGACGTACTGGGTGCCGGTGAAGGCTGGGCCAAGTCGGCGCTGTTCAACAGCCGCGCGCGGGATGCCTTCCAGGGCTTCTTCGAACGTACCGACAGCTTCACCCTGGGTGTGTGCAACGGTTGCCAGATGATGTCCAACCTGCACGAGCTGATCCCGGGCAGCGAGTTCTGGCCGCACTTCGTGCGCAACCGCTCCGAGCAGTTCGAAGCCCGGGTGGCCATGGTCCAGGTCCAGGAGTCGAACTCGATCTTCCTCCAGGGCATGGCCGGTTCGCGGATGCCGATTGCCATCGCCCACGGTGAAGGTCATGCGGAGTTCGAAAGCGAAGAGGCGCTGCTGGAAGCCGATCTGTCCGGTTGCGTGGCCCTGCGCTTCGTCGACAACCATGGCAAGGTCACCGAGCGTTACCCGGCCAACCCGAACGGCTCGCCGCGCGGGATCACCGGCCTCACCAGCCGCGACGGTCGCGTCACCATCATGATGCCGCACCCTGAGCGGGTGTTCCGTGCCGTGCAGAACTCCTGGCGTCCGGATGACTGGAACGAAGACGCGGCGTGGATGCGCATGTTCCGCAACGCTCGCGCCTGGGTGAACTGAGACTGATGTACAAGCTCAGCTTCTTCGTCCCTCCCAGCCATGTGGAGTTGGTCAAGAGTGCCGTGTTTGCCGCCGGTGGCGGACGTATCGGCGCCTATGACCAGTGCGCCTGGCAGGTGCTCGGCCAGGGCCAGTTTCGCCCGTTGGACGGCAGCCAGCCGTTTCTCGGACAGACCGGGCAGGTGGAGCGAGTGGAGGAATGGAAAGTCGAGCTGGTGGTGGCCGATGAACTGATTGCTGATGCAGTGGCGGCCCTCAAGCAGAGCCATCCCTACGAGACGCCGGCCTATGAAGTCTGGCGTCTGGAAGCGTTCTGAGGTTATCCACCGATAAAAAGCCCGCTGCACCGGAGACGGTCAGCGGGCTTTTTTGTGGGCCTTTTCAGGCAGGCCGGCACCTATAGGAACGGTGTAGGTGCCGGCTTGCCGGCGAAGACGGCTTCAGGCGCTCGCCTCCACCTTCTCGTGCAGCAGCGTTTGCAGAGCGGCCTGCAATCCTTCGGCCTTCTCGCCAATCAGCACGTGCCAGACATCCCCCTCCAGGCGCCGCGTACCCTGGCAGCCCAGGGCATTGAGCGCCGACTCCGACAGGCTGCGGCTGTCACTGAGTTGCACCCGCAACCGGGTCAGGGCCACGCAATCCATCTGCAACAGATTTTCCCGACCACCCAGAGCACTGAGCCACTGCTGGGCTTCCTGGTTGGAAATGTCGATCTGCTGTGCGGCTTTTACAGGCGTCGGCGTCACCCTGACAGTGGCCGAGGTTGGCAGCGCCAGGCGGATCTGGTCGGCAATGCTGTCGGCCATCGGTCCCACCACCACCTGCAAACTGCCGCCCTTGCCGGGGCGTACCACAGCCATGGCGCCCAAGGTTTTCAGTTCGGCGTCCACAGCGAGGCTGCGATCCGCCAGTTCCAGGCGCAGGCGCGTGGTGCAAGCGCCGACAGTGATCAGGTTGCTCGCACCGCCCAGGGCCTTGATGTAGGCCGCGGCACGCTGATCGGCGTTGAGTTCGGACTTCTCGCCGGAGGGGCTGTCTTCGCGTCCCGGTGTCTTCAGGTTGAAGCGGCGGATGCAGAAGTCGAACACCAGGTAGTACACCACTGCATACAGCAGCCCCACCGGAAACACCTTCCAGCCATTGGTGGAGCGGCCCCAGCCCAGGGCCATGTCGATGGCGCCACCGGAGAAGGTGAAGCCCAGGTGGATGTTCAGCAGATTGGTCAGGGCCATGGCCACGCCCGTCAGCAGTGCATGCACCAGATACAACAGGGGCGCGAGGAACATGAAGGCGAATTCGATGGGCTCGGTGACCCCGGTCAGAAAGGAGGTCAGGGCCATGGACAGGAAGATCCCGCCCATCACCTTGCGCCGCTCCGGCCGGGTGTTGCGGTACATCGCCAGGCAGGCGGCGGGCAGGCCGAACAGCATCACCGGGAACATCCCGGTCATGAACTGGCCGCCTTTGGGGTCGCCGGCGAAATAGCGGGTCAGGTCGCCAGTGACCACCGCGCCGGTGCTCGGGTCGGTGAAACTGCCAAAGATGAACCAGGCCATGTTGTTGAGGATGTGGTGCAGGCCGGTGACGATCAGCAGGCGATTGAACACACCGAAGACGAAGGCGCCGAAGCTGCCGCTCTCCAGCAGCAATTGGCCAAAGCTGTTGATGCCGTGCTGGATTGGCGGCCAGATCAGACCGAACGCCACCCCCAGGCCCACGGCGGTAAAGCCGGTGGCGATGGGCACGAAGCGCCGACCGCCGAAGAACGCCAGGTACTCCGGCAGTTTGATGTCCTTGAAGCGGTTGTACAGCGCGCCGGCCATCAGCCCGCTGATGATCCCGGCGAGCATGCCCATGTTGATGCTGGCGTCCAGCACCTTGAGGGTCGAGATCATGACCAGGTAGCCAATGGCCCCGGCGAGTCCGGCGGTGCCGTTGTTGTCCTTGGCAAAGCCCACGGCGATGCCGATGGCGAAGATCAGCGCCAGGTTGCCGAAGATCGACTGTCCGGCATCGTGGATGATGGGAATGTTCAGCAGATCGGTGTCACCTAGGCGCAGCAGCAGGCCGGCAATCGGCAGGATGGCAATGGGTAGCATCAGCGCCCGGCCGAGGCGTTGCAGGCCCTCGATGAAATACTGGTACATGGCGTCTCTCCTGGAATTCTTGTTATGAGTGCAGAGGCCAAAGCCGTTCGCAGGCCTGACGGACTGCGGTGGCGCCGGGCAGGTTGAGCAGCGGTTGGCTGAGGTGGCGGCATTGGCCGGCGTCCAGTTGGCGAACCCGGTCCTTGATCTCGCCGACCTGAGGCGGGCTGACCGACAGCTCGCTGACCCCCAGGCCAATCAGGACGGGGGTGGCCAGCGGATCGGAAGCCAGTGCACCGCAAACCCCGACCCAGCGTCCGTGGCGCTTGGCGCCGGCACAGGTCTGAGCGATCAGCCGCAGCAGGGCGGGGTGCAGGGCATCGACCCGGGCTGCCAGGCCAGCGTGGTCGCGGTCCATGGCCAGGGTGTACTGGGACAGGTCATTGGTGCCGATGGACAGGAAGTCGGCGTGTTCCGCCAGTTGCTCGGCCATCAGCGCGGCAGCCGGTACTTCGATCATCACCCCCAACTCCGGGCGCTGGCTCAGTCCCAGCTCCACCGCGAGCCGATCCAGGCGCTGACGGATATGCAGCAGTTCGGCCACTTCGGTGACCATTGGCAGCATGATCCGGCAGCGCTGCACTGGGCGAACCTGGAGCAGCGCCCGCAGTTGCTGGTCCAGCAGTTCCGGGCGGGCCTGAGCCAGGCGGATGCCCCTCAGGCCCAGCACCGGGTTGGCTTCCACTGGCAGAGGCAGGTAGTCCAGTTGCTTGTCGCCGCCAACATCGATGGTGCGGATGATCACCGGCTTGTCGCCCATGGCATCCAGCACCGCTTGATAGGCCTGTAGCTGCTCGGCTTCATCTGGAGCGGTCAGGCGATCGACGAACAGGAACTCGGTGCGCAGCAGGCCGACGCCATCGGCGCCCCCCTGGTGGGCGTCCCTGGCTTCATTGCTGGAAGCCACGTTGGCTGCCACCTCGATCTGCTGGCCGTCCTGGGTCAGGGCGGACTCATGGGCTTTTTGCTGTTGCAGTGCACGGCGCTGGCGTAGGGTTTCACCAGCCTGTTGCACCTGTGCGATGCGCTGCGGGCCGGGTGCCAGTTCCAGGCGCCCGCCGTCGGCATCCAGCACCACCTGGTGGTCGCCGTCCAGGCCCAGCACTTCCGGACCCATGGCCACCAGACAGGGCAGGCCTTTGCCGCGGGCGAGGATCGCCACATGGGAGGTGGCGCCGCCGGCGGCCATGCACAGCCCGGCTACGCCCTGGGCGCTGAGTTGCAGCAGGTCGGAGGGGGTCAACTCCTCGGCGGCGACGATCGCTCCGGGTGGCAGGTCGTAGTGCCAGTCTTCGCCCAGCAAGGCCCGCAGCACGCGTTGCTGCAGGTCTCGCAGGTCGTTGGCGCGTTCGGCCAGCAGTGCACTGCCCAGTTGCTGCAGGATCTGGCATTGCTCGGCAATCGCCGCGCTCCAGGCGTGGGTGGCTGCGCGGCCCCGGGCAATGGCGGCTTCGGCGGCGTCCAGCAAGGTCGGGTCTTCGAGCAGGGCCAGGTGGGCGCTGAAGATGTCCTGTTCCTGCTGGTCGCGGCGTTGCCGGGCCTGCTCCAGGGTGTGGCGGATTTCTCCGCGCACCTGCTCCAGGGCAGCACTCAATGCTTGCCGTTGGGGCCCGGGCGGATGCTGGTCATGATCCTCTGCCAGGACCATGGCGTTGAGCCGCACCAATGGCCCGCACACCAGGCCCGGCGCGGCGCAGACGCCCGGCAGCACGCCCTCTTCCACGGGGCGTTGGGCGACCGGTGCCGGTGCCGGGGTTTCGCCATGGGCATCTGCGGCCATGGCGGTACCGAGGGTCAGCAGCATCGCCTGCAAGGCGTCCTGGCAATCGGCGCCCTGGCAATTGACCAGCACTTCATCCTGTTCACCGATACCCAGGCTCATCAGGGCGATCAGGCTGGTGCAGGGGGCGCTCTTGTCCTTGAAGGTCAGTTGCGAATGGCTGTTGAAACCCAGGGCGGTCTGGCGCACCAGGGCGGCTGGGCGGGCATGCAGGCCGCCGCGATGGGCCACTTTGATCCGGGCGCTGGCCTGCTGCTCGGATGGCTCTTGCGCCAGCGGCTGAGGGCCAGCGTTGGCGCGTCGGCTGATGTGCAGCAAGGGCTCGCCCACCTTGACCGCGGACAGGGGCAGGGGGCGCAGGTCGAAGCTCTCGCCGTTGGTCAGGATCAACAGGCTGATCAGGCTTCGGCAATGCTGCGCCACATAGTCCAGGTCAACCCGCAGCAGGGGCTGGCCGGCGCAGACCTGCTGGCCTTGCTCCACCAGCAGGGCAAACCCTTCACCTTGCAGTTCGACCGTGTCCAGGCCCAGGTGCAGCAGCAGTTCGACACCATTGGCTGCCCGCAGGGTCACGGCGTGCCCGGTGCGCGCCACTTGGATCACTTCACCGGCGCAAGGGGCGTGCAGGGTGTCGTTGAGCGGGTCGATGGCAATCCCGTCACCCATGGCGCCACTGGCGAATACCGGGTCGGGGACGCTGTGTAGCGGCAGGACAGGCCCGCTGAGGGGGGCACTGAGCGTCAGGTCGTTATTGTTGTTGTGCATGGCGCAGTACTCATCGATCAAAAGGGCTTAGTGCGTGCGGGTCACTTTGCTCAGGTGACGCGGCTGGTCGGGGTCCATGCTGCGGGCCTCGGCCAGGCCGGCGGCCATCACATAGAAACTCTGGATCGCCAGGATCGGGTCCAGCGCCGGGTGTTCCGCGCGGCTCAGGGTCAGGTCCCGTTCGCCGATGTCATCCGGTGCCGCCAGCAGCACCTTGGCGCCGCGCTGGCGCATGTCGGCTGCGAGACTCAGCAAACCGCCCTGTTCCGCGCCCCGGGGGGCAAACACCAGCAACGGGTAGTTGTGGTCGATCAGGGCCATCGGGCCGTGGCGCACTTCGGCGCTGCTGAAGGCTTCGGCCTGGATCGCCGAGGTCTCCTTGAGCTTGAGCGCGGCTTCCTGGGCGATGGCGAAGCCGGCACCGCGGCCGATGACCATCAGCCGCTGGCAATCGCGCAGGGCGTTGACCGCCAGGTCCCAGTCCTGGGTCGCGGCCTGCTGCAAGCCTTCGGGCAGCGCCAGGCCGGCTTCCAGCAGATGGCTGTCCTCGTTCCAGTGACCGATCAGGCGGGCGCTGGCGCTGAGGGTGGCAATGAAGCTCTTGGTAGCGGCCACGCTCTGTTCGGCACCGGCGTACAGCGGCAGGGAGAATTCGCTGGCGGCCTCCAGAGGGCTGTTTTGCGCATTGACCATGGCCACGCTCAGGGCACCGCGCTTGCGCAGCAGGCGCACGCTGTTCACCAGGTCCGGGCTCTGGCCCGATTGCGAGAAGGCGAACACCGCCTGGCCGCTGACCCGCAGGGGGGCCTGTTGCATGGTCACCACGGACATCGGCAATGAGGCCACCGGGATGCCCACCTGTTGCATGGTCAGGTAGGCGAAGTAGCTGGCGGCATGGTCGGAACTGCCCCGGGCCACGGTCATGGCCACTTGTGGCGGCTGGCGACGCAGGCGGCCGGCGACTTCGAGCAGCGACGCATCCAGGTGCTGCAGTTGACTGCTTACGGCAGCGTGCGAGGACAGGGCCTCTTCAAGCATTTTTGAAGTCAATGTCTTCTCCTTCGACCATGACGGCGGTCAGTGTGAGTGCGCGGTCCAGGCGCACGCTGTCGGCCCAGCTGCCAGGTTGCAGACGGCCGCGTTCAGGGATGCCGAGGTAGTCGGCGGGAAATTGCGACAGGCGTTGGGAAGCGTCCGCCAGGGGCAGGCCGATCTTCACCAGATTGCGCAGGGCCTGGTCCATGGTCAGGGTGCTGCCGGCCAGGGTGCCGTCCGGCAGGCGCACGCCGCCCAGGCACTTGGTCACGGTGTGGCTGCCCAGCTTGTACTCACCGTCGGGCATGCCGGCGGCCGCGGTGGAGTCGGTGACGCAATACAGGCAGGGGATCGAGCGCAGGGCCACGCGCATGGCGCCGGGGTGCACGTGCAGCAGGTCGGGGATCAGCTCGGCGTACTGGGCGTGGGCCAGGGCCGCACCGACGATGCCGGGTTCGCGGTGATGCAGCGGGCTCATGGCGTTGTACAGGTGAGTGAAGCTGGTGGCGCCGGCGGCGAGGGCGGCCACGCCTTCTTCGTAGCTGCCCAGGGTGTGGCCGATCTGCATGCGCACGCCACGCGCGCTGAGAGCACGGATCAGGGCGTCGTGGCCGGCGATTTCCGGGGCAATGGTGATCACCCGGATGGGCGCCAGTTGCAGGTACTTCTCCACTTCCGCCATGAGCGCGGTGTGGGCGAAGTTGGGTTGTGCACCGAGCTTGCCGGGATTGATGTACGGGCCTTCCAGGTGCACACCGAGGACCCGGGCGCAGCCCTGGGGGCGCTGCTCGGCGTAGGTTCCAAGCTCAGCCAGAACCTGGCTGATTTCTTCGCTGGGGGCGGTCATGGTGGTGGCCAGCAGCGAGGTGGTGCCGAAACGCACATGGGTACGGGTGATGGTCTCGAAGGCTGTGCGGCCTTGCATGACGTCCTTGCCGCCACCGCCGTGGACGTGCAGGTCGATGAAGCCCGGTAGCAGGTAGGGCAGGTCGTTGTCCGCCGGGTCGCAGGGGCTGCCTTCGATGGCGACGACTTTGCCGTGCTCATGGATCAGGCGGCCACGGACCCAGCCTTGGGGCGTGAGGATGTTGTCTTCGGACATGGGCGTTTCTCTGGCTCCAGGGGGCGGATTCAGCGTCGCAGTTCGGCGACGAAGTCGTAGTAGTCGTTGCGGCAATAGGTGTCGGTGACTTCGATCGGCGTGTTGTCTTCCAGGTAGCCGACCCGGGTCATCAGCAGCATCGCGGTGCCGGGGGCGATGCCCACCAGGGCGGCGAATTCGTCTGACGCGTTGATCGCCTGGATGTGCTGCAGGGCCCGGACCACGGGACGGCCGATGCTGTCGAGGTACTCGTAGAGCGAATCGCCGACGGCCTCGGGCTGGGCAATGATGCTGGCCGGCAAGGTACTCATCTCGATCGCCATGACCGCATCGTCGGCTTTGCGCAGGCGCTTGAGGCGCGCCACCTTGTCGTTGGGCGACAGGCCGAGGCGGATCAGCTCTTCGTGGGTCGGCGGGGTCAGTGTGCGTTCCAGCCATTGCGAGCCGGGGACGAAACCTTTGAGGCGCAGCATTTCGCTGAACCCGGAAAGGCGCGACAGGGGTTGTTCCAGGCGTGGAGTGATAAAGGTGCCCGAGCCCTGGCTGCGACGAATCAGGCCTCGTTCGAAGAGGACTTCCAGGGCCTTGCGCGCAGTCACCCGGGAGATGCCCAGCAGTTCGCTGAGGTTGCGTTCCGAAGGCAGCGCCTGCTCGGCTTTCCATTGGCCGGAGTGAATCGCCGCTTCCAGGTTGCGAGCCAGTTGCAGGTACAGCGGGGTCGGCTGAGTGTCGTCGGGACGCAGGGTCAGGAGGTGATTCATCTGTAGGTTTTCCGATGCGGTTATGAGGTTGTTGTCGCCCGGTAATGCCGAAAAACTAATACCACTTAAATACCATGTCAACGCCACCTATCAGGTGGAGGTGCAGTAGATCGGGCGCTTTCGGGGTGCTTAGGAGGATAAAGGATTGAAGTGGTATTAGGCAGGTCTGGCCGCGAAGGCTATAGCTCGAGGTGGCGACCCGGGGCGGGTCGCCAAGTGGTATGCGCGCCGGGGGAGGGCGGCGGGGAGGAAAATATTTTTTGTGCTGGAGGGATTAAGGGCGAATTTCGATCAGGGTGCCGTCTTTGACCAGACTCCAGACTTCGCGCATGTCGACATTGCGCATGGCGATGCAGCCGTCGGTCCAGTCCAGGGTGTGGAAGTACTGCTCGGGAAACTCTTCGGTGTCTGGAGTGCCATGGATCATGATCATGCCGCCGGGATTGACCCCTTCGCGACGCGAGCGGGCGGCATCGGTGATGTTCGGGTAGGAGATGTGCATGGCCAGGTTGTAGCGGTCGCTGGTCTTGCGCCAGTCGAGCCAGTAGAGGCCTTCGGGGGTACGTTTATCGCCTTCCATGAGCTTGGGCCCCTTGGGCTTCTTGCCCAGGGAAATCCGATAGGTTTTCAGTGGCTTGCCGCCATTGATCAACTGCAGTTGATGGGCGGACTTGAGCACCAGGACCTTTTCGATGACCTTGCCGTCCAGGGTTTCCACCGTGGAGGCCTGAGACAGAGTGACGACGGAACAGCACAGCAGGGCAAGCAACCAGCGCATTGACACGATATCCCCAGGCGCGCACAGAGTCCGTGCACGTTTTTATTGTTTAACTGATGGCAGGCTGAGAGAGCGGCGGAATGGATTCGGAGCGCACGGCAAATGCCTGTGCCCGCCGGTCAGCGAAGAAGCATTCTAAGGTACGACCGACGGTGCGGAAAGCCAGCTCGGACCAAGGGATATCGGCTTCGTCGAACAGCTGCACCTCCAGGCTCTCGGGACCGGCGGCGAAGTCCAGGTCGGCCAGTTCGGCGCGAAAGAACACATGCACCTGGCTGATGTGCGGCACGTCGATCAAGGTGTAGAGGTTCAGGTTGCGTACCCGGGCACAGGCTTCCTCGTAGGTTTCGCGGATGGCCGCCTGTTCCACGGTCTCGCCGTTCTCCATGAAACCCGCCGGCAGGGTCCAGTAGCCCAGGCGCGGTTCGATGGCGCGACGGCAGAGCAATACCTTGCCCTCCCAGGTGGCCAGGCAGCCAGCGACGATGTTGGGGTTCTGGTAGTGGATGGTCTGGCAGTGATCGCAGACGAAGCGCAGGCGCGAGTCGCCTTCGGGAATGCGCTGGATCACCGGGTTGCCGCACTGGCTGCAAAATTTCATGTGGGGTATCCGAAAAGGCTGGGGCTATCTTGGCGCGCCGCCCGATTGTCGGCAAGTTGTCGTTAAGCGACATGCCCGAGAGCAGGGGTTGGGCCACCGATTGGATTGGTGCATGATGCACGGTAGCCAACAGATCGAGATGCCTCATGCTGGACGAGCTACTTCATCGGGTAAGCCATTACACGCCAAGAACGCTGGAGACCGACCGACGTTTTCCCGAGGCTGCGGTGCTGGTGCCCATCACCCGCAGCGATGAACCGGAGCTGGTGCTGACCCTGCGCGCCAGCGGGCTTTCGACCCATGGTGGTGAAGTGGCCTTCCCCGGTGGCCGGCGCGATCCGGAAGACCCGGACCTGATCTTCACCGCGCTACGGGAGGCCGAAGAAGAGATCGGCCTGCCGCCGGGACTGGTGGAAGTCATCGGCCCCTTGAGCCCACTGATTTCCCTGCACGGGATCAAGGTCACACCCTACGTCGGGGTGATTCCCGACTATGTCGAATACCAGGCCAATGATGCCGAGATCGCTGCCGTTTTCAGCGTCCCTCTGGAGTTCTTTCGCCAGGACCCCCGTGAACACACCCACCGCATCGACTATCAGGGCCGCAGTTGGTACGTCCCAAGCTACCGCTTCGGCGAGTACAAGATCTGGGGTCTGACCGCGATCATGGTGGTCGAACTGGTCAACCTGTTGTACGACGCCAAGATCAGCCTGCATCACCCGCCGAAAACCTTTATCGACACCTGAAGCCATGGCTTGGCATGGCATAAACCCGCGGCTGCCTGAACCATAAGGACAACAAGATGAAATACCGCCTGGGCGACGCCCGAGTCGACACCCATCCACAGAGCTGGGTGGCCCCGAACGCCACCTTGGTGGGTAAGGTCAAGCTGGAAGAGGGGGCCAGTGTGTGGTTCAACGCCGTGCTGCGTGGCGACAACGAACTGATCCTGATCGGCAAGCACAGCAACGTCCAGGACGGTGCCGTGATGCACACCGACATGGGCTTTCCACTGACCCTGGGCACCGGCGTGACCATCGGCCATAACGCCATGCTGCATGGCTGCACCGTGGGCGATTACAGCCTGATTGGTATCAACGCGGTCATTCTCAATGGCGCAAAGATCGGCAAGAACTGCATCATCGGCGCCAATTCGTTGATCGGCGAAGGCAAGGAAATACCTGACGGTTCGCTGGTCATGGGCTCGCCGGGCAAAGTGGTTCGCGAACTGACCGAGGCACAGAAGAAAATGCTCGAAGCCAGCGCCGCCCACTACGTTCATAATGCTCAACGTTATGCCCGAGACCTGGTTGAGCAAGAACAATGACCGCCCCTGAAAGACCCGTCGCCTCGCCTTGCGTGAGCATCTGTGCCCTGGATGAGCAGGACATCTGCACCGGCTGTCAGCGCACGGTGGATGAAATCACCCGCTGGAGTCGCATGGACAACAGCGAGCGCCGCGCAGTCCTGGCCCTGTGCCATGAGCGAGCCAAATCCAGTGGCTTGCTGTGGATGATCGGCTCCAGCTCGGCGAGCTGATCCGCCCGTTCGCCGGCAAGCCAGCTCCCGCAGGCGATGCTTAGGAGCCAGCTTGCCGGCGCAAGGGTTTCTTGGCCCAACCCCGGGCCTGCAGTAACCTGTGCTCCTTCCCGATAGGTACCCTTGGCCCCCATGCTTTTCCTGATCGCCTATATCAGCAGCGTCGTGCTGATCAATTACGCCTTTTCCGTCGCGCCGCAACTGGATATCGTCTGGTCGGCCTGGGGCGGGCTGGTGTTTGTCCTGAGGGACATGGTGCAGACTCGCTTCGGCCATGGCGCCATCGTCGCCATGCTGGCAGCCCTGGTGTTGTCCTATGTCACCTCCGACCCGACCATTGCTCTGGCCAGTGCCACGGCATTCGCCGTCTCGGAATGCATCGACTGGCTGGTGTTCAGCATCACCAAGCGGTCCCTGCATGATCGCCTGTGGATCAGTTCGGCCCTGAGCATTCCCCTGGATACCTTCATCTTCTACGGCATGATCGATGCGCTGACCCCCGGGGTCGTGCTGACCGCCCTGGGGTCGAAGTTCGCCGGGGTCACCGTGGTCTGGCTGGCGATGGCCTGGCGTTTGCGCAAAGCGGCGTGCGCCGGCTGAGCCAAAGGCTGCGGTTCATGTAAAATGCCGCGCTCTTTCCCCATGGGTCGCCCGCCTGGCGCTCGGCCCTCGATGATCCGCTCCTTTGAGGACCTTCAGATGACTCGTATCGGAACTCCATTGTCGCCAACCGCGACCCGCGTCTTGCTTTGTGGCTGTGGTGAGTTGGGCAAGGAAGTGGTGATCGAGCTGCAACGCCTGGGTGTCGAGGTGATTGCCGTGGACCGCTACGCCAATGCGCCGGCGATGCAGGTGGCCCATCGCAGCCACGTGATCAACATGCTCGACGGTGCGGCCCTGCGGGCGGTGATCGAGGCTGAGAAGCCGCACTTCATCGTTCCGGAAATCGAAGCCATCGCTACCGCGACCCTGGTGGAACTGGAAGCTGAAGGCTTCACCGTAATCCCCACCGCCCGGGCCACTTCGCTGACCATGAACCGTGAAGGCATTCGTCGTCTGGCGGCTGAGGAGCTGGACCTGCCGACCTCGCCTTACCATTTCGCCGATACCTTCGAAGACTATTCCAAGGCGGTGCAAGACCTGGGTTTCCCTTGCGTGGTCAAGCCGGTGATGAGCTCCTCGGGCAAGGGCCAGAGCCTGCTGCGCAGTGTCGATGACGTACAGAAAGCCTGGGACTACGCTCAGGAAGGCGGGCGTGCCGGCAAGGGCCGGGTGATCATCGAGGGCTTCATCGATTTTGACTACGAGATCACCCTGCTGACCGTGCGCCACGTAGGCGGCACCACTTTCTGTGCGCCGGTCGGTCATCGTCAGGAAAAGGGCGACTACCAGGAATCCTGGCAGCCTCAGGCCATGAGCCCCAAAGCCCTGGCCGAATCCGAGCGTGTGGCCAAGGCAGTGACCGAAGCCCTGGGCGGCCGCGGCCTGTTCGGCGTGGAGCTGTTCATCAAGGGCGATCAGGTATGGTTCAGCGAAGTGTCGCCGCGTCCCCATGACACCGGCCTGGTGACCCTGATTTCCCAGGATCTGTCGCAGTTCGCCCTGCATGCGCGGGCGATCCTCGGCTTGCCGATTCCGCTGATCCGTCAGTTCGGTCCATCGGCTTCGGCAGTGATTCTGGTAGAAGGCAAATCCACCCAGACCGCGTTCGCCAACCTCGGCGTCGCCCTGAGCGAGCCGGACACTGCGCTGCGCCTGTTCGGCAAGCCTGAGGTCAACGGCCAGCGCCGCATGGGCGTGGCTCTGGCTCGTGATGAGTCGATCGAGGCCGCCCGGGCCAAGGCGACCCGCGCTGCGCAAGCGGTAGTGGTCGAACTCTGAGAAACATCGCGAGCAAGCTGGCTTCCACAAGGTTTGCATTGAACCTGTAGGAGCGAGCTTGCTCGCGAAGCGGTCGCTCAGACGACCCGATTCAGATCGTTATTGCGCGTTTCCTTCAAGCACAGCACCGCGATCAAGCTCAGGATCGCCGCCCCCGACACATACCCGCCTACCCAGCTCAACCCACCCATCGCCACCAGCTTCTGGGCGAAGAAGGGTGCGGCCGAAGCACCGACAATGCCCCCCAGGTTGTAAGCCGCCGATGCGCCGGTATAGCGCACATGGGTCGGAAACAGTTCCGGCAGCAGCGCGCCCATCGGGGCGAAGGTCACCCCCATCAGAAACAGCTCAATGCACAGAAACAGCGCCACACCGGCGGTGGAGCCCTGAGTCAGCAAGGGTTCCATGGTGAAGCCGGAGAGAATAGCCAGCACGGCACCGACAATCAGCACGGGCTTGCGCCCGAAACGGTCGCTGGCCCAGGCCGACAGGGGCGTGGCCGCGGCCATGAACAGCACTGCGAAACACAGCAGGCCGAGGAAGGTTTCCCGGCTGTAGCCCAGGGTCGCGACGCCGTAGCTCAGGGAAAATACCGTGGAAATGTAAAACAGCGCGTAGCACACCACCATCGACGCGGCGCCCAGCAGCACTGGCAGCCAGTACTGGCTGAAGAGTTCCACCAGTGGCATTTTCACCCGTTCCTGGCGTGCCACGGCGTTGGCGAATACTGGGGTTTCGTGCAGCTTCAGGCGCACATACAGGCCCACCATCACCAGCGCCGCGCTGAGCAGAAACGGAATGCGCCAGCCCCAGGAGCGGAACTGTTCGTCATCCAGGCCCATGGCCAGGGCCAGGAACAGGCCGTTGGCGGCGAGAAAACCGATGGAGGGGCCCAGTTGCGGGAACATGCCGAACCAGGCGCGCTTGCCTTGCGGGGCGTTTTCCGTGGCCAGCAGTGCTGCGCCACCCCATTCGCCTCCCAGCCCCAGCCCTTGGCCGAAGCGCAATACGCAAAGCAGGATCGGCGCCCAGGCTCCGATGCTGGCATAGCCCGGCAGCACGCCGATCAGGGTGGTGCACACCCCCATCAGCAGCAGGGAGGCGACCAGGGTCGATTTGCGTCCGATACGGTCGCCAAAGTGGCCGAACAGTGCCGAGCCCAGGGGGCGGGCGAGGAAGGCAATGCCAAAGGTCAGAAAGGCCGAGAGCATCTGGGCGGTGCCGGACGTCTGGGGGAAGAATACCGGCCCGATCACCAGCGCAGCGGCGGTGGCGTAGACGTAGAAGTCGTAGAACTCGATGGCGGTGCCGATAAAGCTGGCGGTGGCCACCCGGGTGGTGGAATTGCTCGGTTGAACGGGCGCGCAGGCGCTGTAGGCGGTGTTGGTCGTCATGCGGATATCCCTGACAGTCTGTGCTCCAGTGGAGCGAATTATTATGGTCGAGCACCCAGGGATGTGGGTTTGGCGCGGTCGTCACTCGGGATGGGAGTGGCGTCGAACAGTGGCGGGTGATGCATGCAGGATCGTTCTCGGTGCGGGTAGCACGCGGATCTGCGGGGCTTGGGTAAGCAGCGCGATTATAGAAAGGCTGCTAACGATCCAACAAGGGCTGTGGTCGTTGGTGGTCTTGCGTGACTGCGCCAGGCCCCGAAACTCCCGTTGCAGAGGTTCAAGGCGCAGGCATCAGCATCGAGTCAGGTCCGGGCGGGAACGCTGCTGGTGTGCCAGAGCAGTACGCGGCTGACACGGTTTTCCTCGGTTTCGAGGATTTCCAGGCGGTAGCGGCCGATCTTCAGGCACACGGCGCTGTCGGGAATGGTTTCCAGGGCTTCGGTGACCAGGCCGTTGAGTGTCTTGGGGCCGTCGCTGGGCAGGTGCCAGCCTAGGCTCTTGTTCAGTTCACGGATCGATGCCGCGCCCTCCACCACATAACGGCCATCGGCCTGTGGGTGGATATGGGGGTTGTCCAGGCTGTGCTCGTTTTCGAACTCGCCGACGATTTCTTCGAGGATGTCTTCCAGGGTGACGATGCCCAGCACTTCGCCGTATTCGTCCACCACCATGCCCAGGCGCCGCTGCTGCTTGTGGAAATTGAGCAGCTGTAACTGCAACGGGGTGCTTTCGGGGACGAAGTAGGGTTCGTGGCAGGCGGCCAGCAGGGTTTCCTTGGTCAGGCTGGCGTCCGGCAGCAGGTGGCGGATCTGGCGGGTATTAAGGACAGCCTCCACCTGGTTGATATCGCTGTGGAACACCGGTAGGCGCGTGCGTTTGTTCAGGCGCAGTTGGGCGATGATCTCGTCGATGGAGTCGTCCAGGTTGATGCCGTCCACTTCGCTGCGAGGCACCAGGATGTCATTGACCGTGATCTTGTCCAGGGCGTGGATGCCGGACAGGGCGTGGTGTTCCTGGGGCGCGGGCTCATCGTCCAGCCGTGCCGGATCGTCTTCGCTGTGCTTGACCGCGCTGGCCTTGGCGGCGAACGGGCGCAACAGCAACTGGCCGATGGCCTGCAGCAGCCAGGCCAGGGGATAGACAAGCTTCATGGGGATGGCCAGCAGGCTGTTGCCAAAGCTCAGAGTGCTTTCCGGGTAGCGCAAAGCCAGGGTGCGGGGCAAGTACTCGGCCAGCACCAGCAAGCCGCTGGTGCTGATCAGGCAGGCCAGCCAGGGGCCGTTTTCCGCCCAGTAGAACAGCGCCAGCAAGGTGCTGATGATCACCGCCAGGACTCGGCACAGGGTGTTGCACAGGATCAGGCTTTCCTTGGGGAAGGCCAGCTGTGCCGTCGGTTTGTCGCCTGAGCGTGAGCCGTTGCGTTGGGTCAGCAGGTGCTGCTGGGCGGCATCGATGGCAGTGAACAGCCCCGACCAGACGATCAGTAGGGCGATTACCGCGAGCATGGGCCCGGAGGGCAAGGAGTCGGTCATGGCCGGTCGTCAGATGTGCAGGATGTATTCACGAACCAGCTTGCTGCCGAAGTACGCCAGCATCAGCAGGCAGAAGCCTGCCAGGGTCCAGCGAATCGCCTTGTGTCCGCGCCAGCCCAGGCGGTTGCGGCCCCACAGCAGCACGCTGAACACCACCCAGGCCAGGCAGGCCAGCAGGGTCTTGTGCACCAGGTGCTGGGCGAACAGGTTCTCGACGAACAGCCAGCCGGAGATCAGCGACAGCGACAGCAGGGTCCAACCGGCCCAGAGAAAACCGAATAGCAGGCTTTCCATGGTTTGCAGGGGCGGGAAGTTCCTGATCAGCCCGGAGGGGTGCTTGTTCTTCAACTGATGGTCCTGCACCAGTAGTAACAGGGACTGGAACACCGCAATGGTGAACATGCCGTAGGCCAGGATCGACAGCAGGATGTGGGCGAGAATTCCCGGTTCCTCATCGATCACCGGCACGGTTCCGGTAGGTACGAACTGCGCCAGTAGCGCAGTCAGGGCGCCGAGGGGGAACAGCAGCACCAGCAGGTTTTCCACGGGAATCCGCCAGCAGGCCAGCAAGGTCAGGGCGATGACCGCGGCAGCGATCAGGCTGGCGGCGCTGAAGAAGTCCAAGCCCAGGCCGGCCGGGGTCAGCAAATGGGTCAGCAGGCTGATGCCGTGGGCGAGCAGGGCCAGGATGCCCAGCATAACCAGCAGGCGCTTGTTTGCCTTGGCGCCTGTGGCCAGGCGAGAGCCTTGATAGAGGGTCGCAGCGGCATAAAGGACGGCGGCGGCGAGGGTGGGTAGCAAGCTGGGTGACAAGGGGAGCATAAATCCTGTTAGGCAAGCCCGAAAGTCGCTGAGTTTGGCATAGAACCCACAGCCCTGAAAGACCACGCAAGCAGACGGCGAGGTGTCCGCCACGCACAGTCTTCGCTATAATCCGCGACCTGCCCACGCCGCAGGCTCATCGAGCTCTTGTTTATTAAGCTCTGGGCCGCCATTACCCCGGTCTACCTTGGGCCTGAAAGGATCGAGCATGTTTGAAAACCTAACCGACCGTCTCTCGCAGACGCTGCGCCATGTCACCGGCAAGGCCAAGCTGACCGAGGACAACATCAAAGACACCCTGCGTGAAGTGCGCATGGCGTTGCTTGAGGCTGACGTCGCATTGCCGGTGGTCAAGGACTTCGTCAACTCGGTGAAGGAGCGTGCGGTCGGCACCGAAGTGTCCCGCAGCCTGACCCCGGGCCAGGCCTTTGTGAAAATCGTCCAGGCCGAGCTGGAAAGCCTGATGGGCGCGGCCAACGAAGACCTCAACCTCAGCGCCGTGCCGCCAGCCGTGGTGCTGATGGCCGGTCTGCAAGGTGCGGGCAAGACCACCACCGCCGGCAAACTTGCGCGCTTCCTTAAAGAGCGCAAGAAAAAGAGCGTGATGGTGGTGTCCGCCGACGTCTACCGCCCGGCGGCGATCAAGCAGCTGGAGACCCTGGCCAACGACATCGGTGTGACCTTCTTCCCGTCGGACCTGAGCCAGAAGCCGGTGGCCATCGCCGAAGCAGCTATAAAGGAAGCGAAGCTCAAGTTCATCGACGTGGTGATCGTCGACACCGCCGGTCGCCTGCACGTCGACGGCGAGATGATGGACGAGATCCAGGCGCTGCATGCGGCGATCAAGCCGGTGGAAACCCTGTTCGTGGTCGACGCCATGACCGGTCAGGACGCTGCCAACACCGCCAAGGCCTTTGGTGACGCGCTGCCGCTGACCGGGGTGATCCTGACCAAGGTCGATGGTGACGCCCGTGGCGGTGCCGCACTGTCGGTACGGGCCATCACTGGCAAGCCGATCAAGTTCATCGGTATGGGCGAGAAGACCGAGGCGCTGGAGCCATTCCACCCTGAACGTATCGCTTCGCGGATTCTTGGCATGGGTGACGTGCTCAGCCTGATCGAACAGGCCGAGCAGACCCTCGACAAGGAAAAGGCCGACAAGCTGGCCAAGAAGCTGAAGAAGGGCAAGGGCTTCGACCTCGAAGACTTCCGCGACCAACTGCAACAGATGAAGAACATGGGCGGCCTGGGCGGCCTGATGGACAAGCTGCCGAACATCGGCGGCGTCAATCTGGCGCAGATGGGCAACGCACAGAGCGCCGCTGAAAAGCAGTTCAAGCAGATGGAAGCCATCATCAACTCCATGACCCCGGCCGAGCGCCGCGACCCTGAGCTGATCAGCGGTTCGCGCAAGCGCCGGATCGCCATGGGTTCCGGTACCCAGGTGCAGGACATCGGCCGCTTGATCAAGCAGCACAAGCAGATGCAGAAGATGATGAAGAAGTTCTCCGCCAAGGGCGGGATGGCCAAGATGATGCGCGGCATGGGCGGCATGTTGCCCGGCGGCGGCATGCCGAAAATGTGAAGAATCCGCGCCGGCAGTCATGTCGGCGCTATTCCACGGGGACGTGGAATCTCGAGCAAACCCTCGATTGGGGTGCGCTCACTCGCTGCCGCTTGCGGCGGCTCCATAGCAAATCTGAGTGGCAGCCGATAGGCGCCGGAAAAAGTCATTTGCAAAAGTCCGGATATTCCTTAGAATATGCGGCCTTTCGGGCACCCATGCCCGCTGTGCATTTAGATTTGCAGCACCGACTACAGGAACGATGTTCACATGCTAACAATCCGTCTTGCCCTTGGCGGCTCCAAAAAGCGCCCGTTTTACCACTTGACCGTGACCGACAGCCGTAACCCACGCGACGGTTCGCACAAAGAACAAGTTGGCTTCTTCAACCCGATCGCTCGTGGTCAAGAAGTCCGCCTGTCCGTGAACCAAGAGCGCGTAGCCTACTGGCTGAGCGTTGGTGCACAGCCTTCTGAGCGCGTTGCTCAGTTGCTGAAGGAATCGGCTAAGGCTGCAGCCTGAACCCTATGAACGCGACGCCAGCTCCTGCTGATGATTTGATCGTTATCGGCAAAATCTACTCTGTTCATGGCGTTCGCGGCGAAGTGAAGGTCTTTTCCTTTACTGATCCGATTAAAAACCTGTTGGACTACAAAACCTGGACGCTCAAGCGCGAAGGTAGCGTGAAACAGGTTGAGCTGGTCAGCGGACGCGGGAACGACAAGTTCCTGGTCGCAAAGCTCAAGGGTCTTGATGATCGCGAAGAAGCTCGTCTTCTGGCCGGTTACGAGATCTGCGTGCCGCGCAACCTGTTCCCTGAACTGACCGACGGCGAGTACTACTGGTACCAGCTGCAAGGTCTCAAGGTCATCGACACCCTCGGGCAACTGCTCGGGCAGATCGATCACCTGTTGGAGACCGGCTCGAACGATGTAATGGTGGTCAAGCCTTGCGCTGGCAGCCTGGATGATCGCGAACGCCTGTTGCCCTATACCGAGCAATGCGTGTTGGCCGTCGATCTGGCAGCGGGCGAGATGAAGGTGGAATGGGATGCGGACTTCTAAGCGTGGCTAACTTGCGCGTAGAAGTGATCAGTTTGTTTCCCGAGATGTTTTCCGCCATCAGCGAATATGGCATAACCAGCCGCGCGGTGAAACAGGGGCTCTTGCAGCTCACTTGTTGGAATCCGCGAGACTACACCACGGATCGACATCACACTGTGGACGATCGCCCGTTTGGCGGTGGCCCTGGCATGGTGATGAAGATCAAGCCCCTGGAGGATGCACTGGTTCAGGCCAGAAACGCAGCCGGGGAGGGTGCGAAGGTGATCTACCTGTCGCCCCAAGGCCGTCAACTGAATCAGTCGGCGGTACGCGAGTTGGCGAATGAGGATGCATTGATCCTGATTGCTGGTCGTTATGAAGGCATTGACGAGCGGTTTATTGAAGCTCATGTCGATGAAGAGTGGTCGATTGGCGACTATGTACTCTCCGGTGGCGAGCTGCCGGCGATGGTCCTGATTGATGCGGTTACGCGACTGCTGCCCGGAGCTTTAGGGCATGTGGATTCCGCGGAGGAAGATTCCTTCACGGACGGTCTGCTGGATTGCCCGCACTACACCCGACCGGAGGTGTATGCGGATCAGCGTGTTCCCGACGTGTTGCTAAGTGGCAACCACGCACACATCCGGCGTTGGCGTTTACAGCAGTCCCTTGGTCGGACCTATGAACGACGCGCCGATCTTCTGGAAAGCCGCTCGCTTTCTGGAGAAGAGAAGAAGCTGCTCGAGGAATATCTCCGCGAGCGGGACGATAGTTAACAACGTATCGATGGTAGATCCGACGATTTACCTTAGGAGCACAGCATGACCAACAAAATCATCCTTGCACTCGAAGCAGAGCAGATGACCAAAGAGATCCCAGCCTTTGCCCCGGGCGACACCATTGTCGTTCAGGTGAAAGTGAAGGAAGGCGATCGTTCCCGTCTGCAGGCGTTCGAAGGCGTAGTTATCGCCAAGCGCAACCGCGGTGTGAACAGCGCGTTCACCGTACGTAAAATCTCCAACGGTGTTGGCGTAGAGCGTACTTTCCAGACCTACAGCCCGCAGATCGACAGCATGGCTGTCAAGCGTCGCGGTGACGTGCGTAAAGCCAAGCTGTACTACCTGCGTGACCTGTCGGGTAAAGCAGCTCGCATCAAGGAAAAACTGGTTTAAGTCCAGCTTCCGATGCAGAAAAAAGCAGCCTACGGGCTGCTTTTTTGTTGCCTGTCATTTAATGCCCGGAGCGGTTCAGCAGGGCGCAGACCGTGTTGGCGATCCGTTCCAGCAGTACCTCGTCATAAGGCAGCCAGGGCAGGGCGGCCAATTTGCCACTTTGTGCCGCCAGTGGCAGGTCCACCGCGCCTCCATCGCGTGACACGCGCCCGGTCACCAAGTGCACGGCGTAGTCACCGACCCGCACATGGCGCTCATCCATACTCAGCTTTCCTGCTTTGATGTGGGTCGCAAAGGCTGTATTCAGCACCTGTTGGCGCATCAATGTCATTTGCGTGAGATTGTGCCCGGCCAGTCGATTCAGGCGCTCTTCGCGCTTGCCTGGCGAGGCCTGGGGAAGAGGAATGCCAGCGGCGGTCTGCGTCAGTTCTTCAACGGCGAAAGCGCTGATGCTGACCAGCAGATCGATGGCTCGGCAAGCCTCTGAAAAAACCTGCACCGGCACATTTTTCAGCAGCACAGGCTGCCAGTGTTTCTCGGTGCGACGAGCGAAGCACGTGGCGCCGGACAAGCAGTGCCCTTGTAAGCCGGGATAGAGTGGCACGTCGACATTCAGAGTCACTCGGATGTCGCTCAGGTTCCGGCTCAGGCTACCGTCTCTGTCGATCTTCCAGCCCTCGCGGCGTGCCAGGCCGATCAATGGGCGAATGGATAGGCTGTACCCGGCGAATGCCTGGTAGGAGGGGCTTTCCAGCTCATGGTCGGGTGCCTGGTAGTGCTCGCGAAATACCTGGCGCAGTGGTTGCCTGATCTGGCGTTCGGTGATCACGGCTTGCCACGCTTGGCGCTCTGCTTCGTCGCTCGACAGGGGGTGCCACAGCGAAATCCGGCATCCGGCGTCCAGGGGCAGCGGCTGACCCCGCACGTCAAGAGCTTGCGCGTTATGGGTCAATAGGAAACTGCAGCGTTGGCCACAGTCGTTGTGAGCCACCCATATCAACGAGTGGGCAAAGGGCGCGCCCACGGCAGAATCCACCAGTTGCCTTCTCCAGTCGCTCAAAGACAGCTCGAAGTGTTGCCACAGTCCTGACTCCAGGCAACTGGCCAGAAGCGCGTGCTGGGCTTTTCCGGGAGCACTGATTGGGGCAAGGCGCAGGGCAATCTCGGGGCGTTGGGCCAGTCCGCGCTCGGCGGGTTTGAGATTGCGCATGAGTTTTTTCTGCAGGCCGGCATGTCGCACCAGGCTCAGGGCGCTGCGCAGCGTTTGCACGCTTTCCGGCGTTGGTATCTGTTCGATGCAATGACCCAGGGCAATGGCCAGGGATTGCGACGGCGCGGTTTTGGCCTGGGTTGGGGCGACGCAAGCCTTGGTCAGCAAAGTGTCCATCAGTGGCGGTAGCCAGGGCGCATCGCGCCGCAGGGCGATCCGGGCGGCACGGGCGATTACTGGCGTGTCATGGGTGCTGAAGGCGCCATCGGCCACATAGGGGGTGGCGCCGCTGTGAATATCTTCCAGGCGCTGGGCGGCGGTGTTGAGGATCTGCTGGGAGAACTCGACGTAGGCAGCATCGTCGGCCAGCGCCGTGGCGGGGTCGCTGCTCAGTGAGTGATGACCGGTCCAGTACTCGCTGCTGGCAAGGGCCAGTCGGGATTGCGGTTCCAGTTGTTCAAGCAGTTCGAACTCCTGTCGGACGTAGGGAGCATCGGCGTAGTGTTGTTCCACGCAACGGTGCAGGGCTGCCTGGGCTTGTGCATCCAGCCATTGCGCCAATACGTACGTCTGGTGGTAGTCCGCAGCCCAGCGTATCGAGGGTTCGCCGAGGATTCTATGTAACTCGCTGCTCAGTGCACTGCTCGGTTTGCCGCTGTGATAGGCCAGTTGCTCCACCGCCTCCTGCCCGCTCAGACAAGTGCGCAGCACCTCCAGCAGGGTGGTTTGATCGAGGGCTGGGCACAGTTCCAGCTGTGCGGCCTGCTGCACAATCGATGTCGCCAGTTGCTGCGCAGCCGGGTTTTCAGGGGTACGCAGTGCTCGGCGGATAGCCGGCCACAGGCTGCCCAGTTGAGCGGGTGTCAGTGAGCTGATATCGATGGGCGCGCCAATGAAACTCGGATGATCCGTTGTCGCGGCGCTCAGGCGTTGCTGCAGGTGCTCGACGAGCGAAGGCGCGGAAAGGGCATCCATGACGGCGATTCTCCTTGTTGGGGGCGCGGATGATCGCATTTTTTATCGCCGATCGTGACCTCTGACCCCTGCCGGGTTCTTTCGGCCCCTGCCGGGCGGCGATATACTCGCCGACCCAATAAAGTGTGATCGCCCGCGCCGTGCAGCCTGCACGGAACGCCCAGGGTGCGTCACACGCCTCCCGGCGTTCCTGGCCTGTTGTTATCCACAGGCAGGCGGCCCCCGATTGTTCCCATCAAGCCTTTGGTCGCTGCCTTGCAGCGCTCATCGGCGTTCCATGCCCGCAGCGTGCCCCTGCGCGGATCTATCCATTCAGGCAGTAGTCCGATGACCCTTCGTGAGCAAGAAATCCAGCGTCGTACCGAACTCTCGGTGACCCGTGTGACCAAGGCGGTATTCCCGTCCACCACCAATCATCACAACACCCTGTTCGGCGGCACCGCCCTGGCCTGGATGGACGAAGTGTCGTTTATCGCCGCCACGCGCTTTTGCCGGTTGCCACTGGTGACAGTCTCCACCGACCGTATCGACTTCAATCATCCGATTGCCGCCGGTTCTATTGTCGAGCTGGTAGGGCGGGTGGTGAAGGTGGGCAACACCAGCCTCAAGGTTGAGGTAGAGGTGTTTGTCGAGAGCATGAGTTGCGACGGACGGGAAAAGGCCATTCATGGTCTGTTCAGTTTCGTCGCCATCGATGACGACAAGCGCCCGGTGCCGGTGCTTCCGGGATTCGCAGCGTAGGAGCCGGCTTGCCGGCGAAGGCGTTCCTGCGGGCCCCTTCGCCGGCAAACCCGCTTCCTAGAGTGACTCGGGTTGGATCAGTGCCAGCAGGGTCCAGCCAGCCGTCGGCTTGAGGCCGCTTTCCGGGGTGATTACATGCACCCAGCCGTTGCTGTCGCGGGCGAACAGCAGGGTTGCGCGTTCGCCGTGCAAAGTCTGGTAGTCGTTCCAGCCAAAGGCTTCGGTCAGGTGCGTGCTGTACAGCTCGGCGCCTTGGCCCAGCAGGCTGGCCAGCTTGGTGTAGGTCAGGGCCTCACTGCCCAGTAGCTGGCCGCGATGTTCGTGGCTGGCGCGGTGCTTGTCGGTGCGTCGGCTTTCCTGGCTGTTGGCCAGGGCATAAAGGCGCTGATGGCCAAAGTCGTGTCGAAAGCGCATGGCCGCCAGGGTGTTGAGTTCGCCTGAAGGTGAGAGCGCCAGCAAATGCCCCAATCCCACCAGATCCAGATGCGCGTCGGCGTGCTGCGAGGCCGGGTTGCCGAAATAGGTGGGCAGGCCTTCCATGCGTGCTGCACGGATATTCTCCCAACTGGAGTCGGTCAGCAGCACTCGGCTGCCCAACTGCTGCAAGGCCTTGCCAATGGTGCGGGCCGGGCCATTGGCGCCGACAATCAGGAAGCCGCTGGGAGCGGGCTCCGCGACTTTGAGCAGGCGCGCCAAGGGCCGGGCAGTAGCGCTTTGCAGGACCACGGTGCCGATGATCACGGCAAAGGTCAGTGGCACCAGCAGCAACGCCCCCTCGTGACCGGCTTCATCCAGGCGGATGGCGAAGATGGCCGACACCGCTGCCGCAACAATCCCCCGTGGCGCAATCCACGCCAGCAAGGCGCGTTCACGCCAGTTGAGGCTGGAGCCGGCAGTGGACAGCAACACATTCAGCGGGCGAGCGATGAACTGGATCACCAGCAGCAGGATCAGCACCAGCGGCCCCAGGGCGATCAGTGCCTTGAGGTCCAGGCGCGCTGCCAGCAGGATGAACAGCCCGGAAATCAGCAGCACGCTGAGGTTTTCCTTGAAGTGCAGGATGTGCCGGACATCCACGCCCTTCATGTTGGCCATCCACATGCCCATCAGCGTCACCGCCAGCAGGCCGGATTCGTGCATCACTTGGTTGGACGCGATGAAGATTCCCAGGACTGCGGCCAGGGTCGCCAGGTTGTGCAGGTACTCCGGTAGCCACTGGCGACGCATGATGGTGCCCAGGACCCAGCCGCCGGCGATGCCGAACAGGCTGCCGCACAGAATCACCCCGCCAAAGGTCAGCAGGCTGTGGCTCAGGCCCTCGCCGGCGGCGCTGGCGATGATGAAGCTGTAGACCACCACGGCCAGCAGGGCGCCGATAGGGTCGATGACGATGCCCTCCCAGCGCAGGATATTGGCGATCGAGGCCTTGGGTCGCACCACTCGCAACATGGGCACGATCACCGTCGGCCCGGTGACCAGCGTCAGGGTGCCGAACAGCAGGGCCAGCATCCAGTCGAAGCCCAGCAGCCAATGGGTGGCGAGGGTGATCACCGCCCAGGTGGACAGCGCGCCGATGGTCACCAGGCGGCGCACCACGCTGCCGATTTCACGCCATTCCGAGAGGTGCAGGGTCAGGCTGCCTTCGAACAGGATCAGCGCTACCGCCAGGGACACCAGGGGCATCAGCAGCGGGCCGAACATCTCCTGGGGATCGAGCCAGTCCAGCACGGGACCGGCAAGAATGCCGCTCAGCAGCAGGAACAGAATGGCTGGCAGTTTCAGCCTCCAGGTCAGCCATTGGCAGCCCAGTGCTGCCGCGCCGATGCCGCCGAAGGCCAGCAGAATCTGTTGTTCACTCATCAATGCACCCTGTTCCTTGAAATGGCTGGCTATGAAAGACTAGCGACCCTCTGCGCAGTTCACTATTTTTTTACGCGTGGCCCCTGGGCCGTGCCTTTCGAGTCTTTATGCCCGCCATCGACCACCCCCTGATCGACCGTTTTCTCGATGCCCTGTGGCTGGAGAAAGGCCTGTCCGACAACACCCGCCATGCCTATCGCAGTGACCTGGCGCTGTTCAACGGCTGGTTGCAGGAGCAGGGGGTGGAGTTGCCGCAGGCCGGACGCGAGCTGATCCTCGATCATTTGGCCTGGCGCGTGGAGCAAGCCTACAAGCCCCGTTCTACGGCCAGATTCCTCTCTGGGGTGCGGGGCTTCTATCGCTATTTGCTGAGAGAAAAACTGATCGAGATCGATCCGACTTTGCAGATCGATATGCCGCAACTGGGACGCCCGCTGCCCAAGTCCCTGTCGGAGGCCGATGTCGAAGCGTTGCTGGCGGCGCCGGACTTGAGCGAGGCCATCGGCCAGCGCGATCGCGCCATGCTGGAGGTGCTCTACGCCTGCGGCCTGCGGGTGACTGAGCTGATCAGCCTGACCCTGGAACAGGTCAACCTGCGCCAGGGCGTGTTGCGAGTCATGGGCAAGGGCAGCAAGGAACGCCTGGTGCCCATGGGCGAGGAATCGATTGTCTGGGTCGAGCGCTACATGCGTGATGCCCGGGCCGAGCTGCTGGGCGGGCGGCCCAGCGATGTACTGTTTCCCAGCTTGCGTGGCGAGCAGATGACGCGGCAGACCTTCTGGCACCGGATCAAGCACCAGGCCAAGGTCGCCGGGATCGGCAAGGCGCTGTCGCCTCACACCCTGCGCCACGCCTTCGCCACGCACTTGCTCAATCACGGGGCCGATCTGCGAGTGGTGCAGATGTTGCTGGGCCACAGTGATCTGTCCACCACCCAGATTTATACCCATGTGGCTCGTGCCCGCCTCCAGGATCTGCACGCCAAGCATCACCCGCGGGGTTGATTTGGCTCCCGGGTGGCGCTTTGCGTCGCCCGTAGTCGGTGCCGGCAAACAGATGTGGTAGGCTTTGCCGGTTTGCAAAACGGGTGTTTGCGGGCCGTTGCCATTGCGACCGCTCCCAGTTGCCCATTTGCCCGCCTTCAGGAGTTCCCATGCGTTTGACCCAGATTTTTGCCGCCGCCTCCCTGGCGTTGCTCAGCACCTTCGCCGTGGCCGATGACAGTGCCGAGAAAGCCATCCGCAAGAGCCTCGAGACGCTGCAGCTCGAAGTGCCGGTGGAGAGCATCACCGCCAGTCCTCTGGCCGGGCTGTACGAGGTCAAGCTCAAGGGCAGTCGCGTGCTGTATGCCAGCGCCGATGGCCAGTTCGTGGTCCAGGGCTATCTGTTCCAGCTCAAGGACGGCAAACCGGTGAACCTGACGGAAAAAACCGAACGCCTGGGCATTTCCAAGTTGATCAACGGTATTCCGGTCGCAGAAACTGTGGTCTATCCGGCCATCGGCGAGACCAAGACCCATATCACCGTGTTCACCGACACCACCTGCCCGTACTGCCACAAGCTGCACGCGGAAATACCGGCACTGAACAAGCAGGGTGTGGAAGTGCGCTATGTAGCGTTCCCGCGTCAGGGCCTGGGTTCGCCGGGTGATGAGCAGCTGCAGGCGGTCTGGTGTTCGGCGGACAAGAAAGCCGCCATGGACAAAATGGTCGACGGCAAGGAAATCAAGGCCGCCAAGTGCGATAACCCGGTGTCCAAGCAGTTCGCCCTGGGTCAGTCGATCGGCGTCAATGGCACGCCGGCCATCGTCCTGGCTGATGGCCAAGTCATTCCCGGCTACCAGCCGGCACCGCAGATCGCCAAACTGGCCCTGGGTGCGAAATAATCCTGCATCGTCACGCTAGCCTTTGACGATCATGCTCCTCCGGGTGCAACCGGAGGGGCATTAATAGAGAGCCGCGCTGTTTGCGGCTGTTTTCCACGGCCGGCCTTGAGTCGGCCGTTTTATGGGGAGTTCAGAGTGAATCCGGTCAAAGTAGGCATCTGTGGGCTGGGTACTGTCGGTGGCGGTACCCTAAACGTACTTCAGCGCAACGCCGAGGAGATTGCCCGCCGTGCCGGGCGTGGAATCGAAGTAGCGCAAATTGCTACCCGTACGCCAAAGCCTCAGTTCCAGACGACCGGTATTGCGATTACCAACGATGTCTTCGCCGTGGCCACCAACCCTGAAATCGATATCGTTATCGAGCTGGTGGGCGGCTATACCGTGGCCCGTGAGTTGGTACTCAAGGCCATCGAGAATGGCAAGCATGTGGTTACCGCGAACAAGGCGCTGATTGCCGTCCACGGTAACGAGATTTTCGCCAAGGCCCAGGAGAAGGGCGTGATCGTGGCCTTCGAAGCTGCCGTGGCCGGTGGCATTCCGGTGATCAAGGCAATCCGCGAAGGGCTCTCGGCCAACCGCATCAACTGGCTGGCGGGCATCATCAACGGCACCGGCAACTTCATCCTCTCGGAAATGCGCGAGAAGGGCCGTACCTTCGAAGACGTGCTGGCTGAAGCCCAGGCCCTGGGTTATGCCGAAGCCGATCCGACCTTCGACGTTGAAGGTATCGACGCCGCGCACAAGCTGACCATCCTGGCGTCCATCGCCTTTGGTATCCCGCTGCAGTTCGACAAGGCCTACACCGAAGGCATCACCAAGCTGACCACGGCTGACGTGAACTACGCCGAAGCCCTGGGCTACCGCATCAAGCACCTGGGTGTGGCGCGCCGCACCGAGGCGGGCATCGAGCTGCGAGTGCACCCGACCCTGATCCCGGCTGACCGCCTGATCGCCAACGTCAACGGCGTGATGAACGCGGTGATGGTCAATGGCGACGCTGCCGGTTCGACCCTGTTCTACGGCGCTGGCGCCGGCATGGAGCCGACCGCTTCCTCGGTAGTGGCCGATCTGGTGGACGTGGTTCGCGCCATGACCAGCGATCCGGAAAACCGCGTGCCGCACCTGGCCTTCCAGCCTGATTCCCTGTCCGATCACCCGATCCTGCCGATCGAGTCCTGCGAGAGTGCCTACTACCTGCGCATCCAGGCCAAGGATCACCCGGGCGTACTGGCCCAGGTGGCGAGCATTCTTTCCGAGCGCGGCATCAACATCGAATCGATCATGCAGAAGGAAGTGGAAGAACAGGATGGCCTGGTGCCGATGATCCTGCTGACCCACCGCGTTCTGGAGCAGCACATCAACGATGCGATTACCGCGCTGGAGGCCCTGCAGGGCGTTGTCGGCCCAGTGGTCCGTATCCGCGTCGAACATTTGAATTAATGAAGCAGCCGCAAGTGGCGAGCGGCAAGCGCCAAGTCAGAAGCTGATGTGCTTTGACTTGAGGCTTGAAGCTTGCGGCTTGAGGCTCAAACCGAAGGTTTGTCCCCATGCGCTATATCAGTACTCGTGGCCAGGCACCGGCCCTGAATTTCGAAGATGTGCTGCTGGCCGGTCTGGCCAGTGATGGCGGTCTCTATGTGCCGGAGAACCTGCCGCGCTTTACCCAGGAAGAAATCGCTTCCTGGGCCGGTCTGCCGTATCACGAGCTGGCGTTCCGGGTCATGCGCCCGTTCGTCACCGGCAGCATTCCGGATGCCGACTTCAAGAAGATCCTGGAAGAAACCTACGCGGCCTTCTCTCACAACGCCATTGCCCCGCTGCGTCAGCTGAACGGCAATGAGTGGGTGCTGGAGCTGTTCCATGGCCCGACCCTGGCGTTCAAGGACTTCGCCCTGCAACTGCTGGGTCGCCTGCTGGACTACGTGCTGGAGAAGCGTGGCGAGCGCGTGGTGATCATTGGTGCCACTTCCGGTGACACCGGTTCGGCGGCCATCGAAGGCTGCAAGCGTTGCGACAACGTCGACATCTTCATCCTGCATCCGCACAACCGTGTCTCGGAAGTGCAGCGCCGGCAAATGACCACCATCTTCGGCGAGAACATCCACAACATCGCCATCGAAGGCAACTTCGACGACTGCCAGGAAATGGTCAAGGCCAGCTTCGCCGACCAGGGCTTCCTCAAGGGCACCCGTCTGGTGGCGGTGAACTCGATCAACTGGGCGCGGATCATGGCCCAGATCGTCTACTACTTCCACGCGGCCCTGCAGTTGGGCGGTCCGGCACGCTCCATCGCGTTCTCGGTGCCCACCGGCAACTTCGGCGATATCTTCGCCGGCTACCTGGCACGCAACATGGGCCTGCCCATCAGCCAGCTGATCGTCGCCACCAACCGCAACGACATCCTGCACCGCTTCATGAGCGGCAATCAGTACGTCAAGGAAACCCTGCACGCGACCCTGTCGCCGTCCATGGACATCATGGTCTCGTCGAACTTCGAACGCCTGCTGTTCGACCTGCACGGTCGCAATGGTGCGGCGCTGGCGGGGTTGATGGAGAGCTTCAAGCAAGGCGGCGGTTTCAGCGTCGAAGAAGATCGCTGGACCGAAGCGCGCAAGCTGTTCGACTCCCTGGCGGTGAACGACGAGCAGACCTGCGAAACCATCGCCGAAGTCTTCGAGCAGACCGGCGAGGTGCTCGACCCGCATACCGCGATTGGCGTCAAGGCCGCCCGTGAGTGCCGTCGCAGCCTGGATACACCGATGGTGATCCTGGGCACGGCGCACCCGGTCAAGTTCCCGGACGCGGTGGAGAAGGCCGGTGTCGGCAAGGCTCTGGAACTGCCGGCGCACTTGTCCGACCTGTTCCAGCGCGAAGAACGCTGCACGGTCCTGGCCAATGACCTGAAAGCGGTGCAGGCTTTTGTCAGCCAGCACGGCAATCGTGGCAAGCCACTCTGATCCCTTGGTCTTGTCGTCCACGAAGCCCGTCTCCTGACGGGCTTTGTTTTTTCATGCGCAAGCTTGGCCCGCCAGGGGCAGGGAGGCCCGGATGATGCTTCGACAAACGTACAGGGTAGGGCGCGTCCTGGGCCTGCTACTGGCGGGCCTGCTGGCCTGGGCCGTGCTCTGGGGTGTCGCGCTGGCCGGCACGGTGAAGAACCTGCCCTTCAAACTGGTGCCGGCGTTCGCCGATCTGCAGCCTCTGGCCCTGGCGCCTGCCGAACAGCAATGGCTGGCGACGCATCCACGCCTGAGGGTGGGGATCGCCATTGATGACTACCAGCCCATCGACATCACCCGTGACCGCAATCGCTATCAGGGCATCAGCGCCGATTACCTCGGTTTGGTGGGCGAGCGATTGGACGTGACAATGGAAGTCCTGGGGTTTTCCGAGCGCGAGCAGGCGGTTGAAGCGCTGCGCAACGGCACCATCGATGTGCTGACCAGCGCCAATGGCTATGAGCGCGGCCTCTCGGGGCTGCGCTTCACCAGCGATTACATGCCCGATAGGGCCGTGGTGGTGGTTCGCCGTGACGGGTCGAGCCCCAGTGGTGATCTGGCCGGCAAGAAGCTGGTGTTGTTGGATGGCTATGCCAACGCCGAGCAGGTTCATGCGGCCTATCCGAATAGTCAGATCATGCTTTCGCCTAACCTCTACAGCGGCTTGGAGGCATTGAATCAGGGCGATGCCGACGCCTTCATTGGTAATGAGGTCATCGTGCGCGCGTACAAGGCCCTGCGCCCTTATCTGGCGGTGCACATCCAGGATGAAAGCCGCTTGCCACCGACTGGTTTCGCCTTTGCCACTCGTGACGACAATGCGTTGCTGGCAGGCATGCTGGAGCAGGCGCTGCAGAGCATCGACGAATCCCTGCAACGGGAAATACAGGCCCGCTGGACCACCGGTCTGGGGGCGAATATTTCCGGTGAGCGCATTGAGCTCAGCGCCGAGGAGCAGGCCTGGATTCTCCAGCATCCCCATGTCATGGTCGCCTCCCAGCAATATCCGCCCCATGTGTTCAAGGACAAGGAAGGGCGCTGGGCCGGCCTGAATATCGATTTGCTCAACCGTATCTCGCGCATGACCGGCCTGCATTTTGTGCACAAGGAGAGCCTTTCCACAGCACAGACCCTTGAGTGGCTGGAGAGTGGGCAGGCGCAGATGACTTCTACCCTCACGGCCAGTGAGGACCGGCGGTTGTTCCTGAATTTCTCCCATGCCTTCGGTGGTGCCGCCTGGGTCTTTGTCGTGCGTCCCGAGGATCGCCGCCTGAGCAGCCTGGAGCAGATGGCCGGTGAGGTCCTGGCGTTGCCGGCGCGGCATACCCTTGAGAGCTACATCCGGCGCTACTATCCCGACATTCGGCTGCGCAGCGTTGCCAGCTATGAGGAAGCCCGGGCTCTGGTCAGCAGTGGTGAAGCCATGGCCACCATTCAGAACGAGGTCCAGGTCCAGGCGCTGGGGTTGGGGCCCGCTGACGATGGGTTGCGGGTGGGACGCAGCGTCGAAGGTACCTGGTCGGCCGACGAGTTTTCCGTGCGCAAGGATCAACCCGAGCTGCTGAGTATCCTCAACAAGTCGCTGGAGGCGCTGCCCGTGGCGGAGCTTAGCGCCATCCGTCTCAAGTGGCTGGGGGCCACGCCGGTGCCGATGCCGGTCTGGCAGCGGGTGCCGACCTGGGTGTACTGGGCCATTTCCACCGCGCTGCTGTTCGGTCTGATTTCCCTGGCCTGGAGCAGTCGGCTCAAACTGCAGATTCAGCAGCGATTGCAAGCCGAGCAACGGCTCAACGATCAATTGGTGTTTATGCGGGCCCTGCTTGACGGCATTCCCAACCCGATCTTTGTCCGTGATCTGCAAGGGCGCCTGATCACCTGCAACAAGAGTTATGAGCAGCAGTTGGGGACGAGCCTGGAACAGATTCAGGGGCGACAACTGACAGAGCTGGATCTGCTGCCTGCAGCCACCGCGCGCCAGCTGCATGGCGAGATCATGCAGTTGCTGGCGTCCGAGGAGTCGGTATTCGCCGACCGCCAGGTGCAGACGCGCAACGGATCGATCCACGCCTATCAATGGACGGTGCCGTTCTACAGTGCCGAGGGCCGTCTGCAGGGCTTGCTGGGTGGCTGGATCGATATCACCGAGCGCAAGCGTCTGGAGAACCAATTGGTGGAGGCGCGTCAGTCCGCCGACCAGGCCAATGCCGCCAAGAGCGCTTTTCTCTCCACCATGAGTCATGAGATCCGCACGCCGATGACCGCCATCGTTGGCTTGCTGGAACTGGAGAAAGAGCAGGCCAGGGTGCGTGGCGCGCCTTTTTCCGAGGCTCTGCGGGTGGCTTATCAGTCTGCCCAGGAGTTGATCAGCCTGATGGGGGACAGTCTTGATCTGGCCAAGATCGAGGCCGGCCATATGCAGCTGGTGCCGCAGGTCACCGCCCTCAAGCCCTTTTTCGACAGCGTCCGGCAGCTCTTCGAGGTGACTGCGCGCAACCAGGGCGTGCATTTGCAACTGGTCTTCCACGAGGAAGCCCGGGGGCGTTATCTCTTTGATCCGTTGCGCTTGCGCCAGGTGCTGCACAACCTGTTGAGCAACGCCTTGAAGTTCACCGCTGAAGGTGAAGTGCGGGTGACGGTAGAGCGCCAGCCGGATGAGTCCGGTATTCCGTGTCTGCGTATCAGCGTCGCGGATACCGGCCCGGGAATCAGTGCCGAGCAGCAAGCGAGGATATTCACGCCCTTTGTCCAGGCCGATGCCATGACCTCTTCAACCTATGGCGGCACCGGGCTGGGTCTGAGCATCTGCCGGCAGTTGATCGAGTTGATGGGCGGGCGCATTCACCTGCTGAGTGAGCCAGGAGCCGGAACCGTTGTTGTCATCGAGCTGTATCTGGAGCGGGTCAGCGAGGATCTCGATCCGCAAGTCTCGCCGCCTGCCGAGCGTCCGCCGAGCCGCAGCATCGAAGTGCTGGTGGTGGATGACTTGAGCGCCAACCGCATGGTCCTGAGCCAGCAGCTGATGTTTCTCGGGCATCGGGTCGTGGCCTGTGACAACGCCCGTGAGGCGTTGCAGCGCTGGCGCTCCGGGACCTTTGATGTGCTGATGACCGATTGCAACATGCCGGGCATGAGTGGCTACGCCCTGACCGAGGCCATCCGCCAGATCGAGTCGCAGGAAGGGCGTTCGCCCTGCCCGGTGATCGGCTGCACGGCCAACGCGTTCGAAGACGAGCGCGAGCGTTGTGAGCGCGCCGGCATGGATCAGTTGCTGGTCAAGCCGGTGACCCTGGATCAGTTGGCCCAGTCTCTGGCCCGTTTCCTGCCGTCGCCATCCTTCAACATCCAGACCTTGCGCGGCATGACCCAGGCCGACGAACACGTGTTGCAGCGCATGTTGCAGGAGCTGTTGCGCAACCTTGCCCAAGAGCAGCAAGCACTGGAAGAGGCTTTGGCGGTGCTGGATTGGGAGCGCCTGAGAGGCACCTTGCATCGGCTCAAGGGTGTGTGCTGCCTGATCGACGCCTTGCCCCTGGCCAAGGCCTGTATCGAGCTGGAGGTGCTGGTCAAGGAGCGTCAGGAGCAGGCGCTGGGCCGTCAATGGCCGCTGCTGCTTGAGGTCATGGGGATTTTGCGCAGCGATATTCAGATGGCTCTGGACGAATAAGACTTGTCCTATGTGTGATTAGGACTTGTCTGATTACCGTGTCGGCCCGTAGTGGACTGTTCCCACCTGCGCCGATCGGAGGTTGCCCCCATGCATTCGCTAAAAGTGCTGATTCTCGAAGACAACTCGTTCCAATTGATGGCCTTGCACCAGATGCTCAACGCCAATGGTGTCTTCAACGTGCTGACCGCCGAGAACCAGGAGTCCGCGCGGCGCTCGCTGGACAGCAAGGGGCCGGTGGATATCGCCATCTGCGATCTGTACCTGGAGCAGACCGATGGCCTGGAGTTGATCCGCGAACTGGCCCAGCAGCAACTGGCCAAGGCCCTGATCATTCTCAGCGACGCAGAGCCGGATGTCCTGGAAGGTACAGCCGGCATGGCTCGCGAGCTGGGCTTGAAAGTGCTCGCATGCCTGCCCAAGCCGGCTTCGGCTGCGGTGCTCGGCGACTTGCTCTGTGCCTATCAACAGCACGCCAGGGCAGCCGGCCCCGAATTGAACCAGACATTGCTCCGGGACTTGCTGGGCCTTGAGCCCTTTGTCTTCGAGGACGTGACTCAGGATGAGGGGCTGGCGGCGGTGCTGGGTTGTGGGGTTGCGCATTTTCAGCCGGTCATCCATGAGCATGGCGAGCTTCAAGGTGTCGAGGCGCTAGCGCGCTGGCAGCATCCCGAGCGGGGTCTGCTGATGCCTGGCGAATTTCTTCCGCTGATCGAGTTCGCTGGCCTGCAAGAGGTCTTCACCTGGCACATGCTGGAGCAGGCACTGGAACTGGTGGCCGGGGTGAAACTGGTGCTGGGCTACTGGCTGCCGGTTGCCGTGAACATTCCCACCGGCATCCTTGAGCGGCCGTTGTTCCCCCGTCAGTTGGAGGCGTTGCTGAGGCGCTTCGAAGTGCCGGCCCGGATGCTGACCCTGGAAGTCATCGACACCACGCAACTGCAGACCGATACCGCCCATGTGGAGGCGCTGCTGCGCCTGCGGATGATTGGTTGCAAGTTGTCCATCGGCGATTTCGGCACCGGAGGAACCAGCCTGCAGCGCTTGCTGGAGTTGCCGTTCACCGAGCTGAAGATCCCTCCGGTGTTTGTCGCCGGCATGGCCGCGGATGAGCGCAAGCGGGCGCTGGTCGGCGGTGCGATGAACATGGCGCGACGCATGTCCCTGGGGGTGGTGGTGACCGGTATCGAGACCGAGTCCGACTGTGTGGCGGCCAGGGGCCTGGGGGCGGCTCATCTGCAGGGTTGTTTCATCGCCCCGCCGATGAGTGCCGCCCAGATGCGCCAATGGCTGGCCGAGACCCCAGGCGTGGGCAGCAACGGCCTGGATGGGCAGGCCGCCGGTTTGTGTGCTTAAGGTCGCTGCCCGTGGCGCCTAAGACAGCCCGTGTTCCTGGACATAGATGTACAGCGCGGCTTCGCTGGCCAGGCCCAGTTTGCGCATGGCGCTGACTTTCTGCGCGCTGACCGTCTGTTTGCTGCGGTTGAGCTGAGTGGCGATGGTTCCCACCGCATGGCCGGCGGCCAGCAGGCGGATCACTTCCAGTTCCCGGGGCGACAACTGATCCTTGGAGACCAGTCGATCCGGTCCCACTTCACCGGCAAGGCTCAATGCCCGCTTGATGGCCTGGGCCACATAGCGTTTGTGCTGTCGCGCATGGGCAATCGCTGACGGCAGTTCATCGGCCAGGCTGGCCTTGCTCAGCAACCCCATCACCCCCAGGTCGAGGATCGAGCGAAACAGCCCGGCGTGATTGAGCATGGTCACCACCACGATGGGCAGGTCGGGATGATGCCGGCGCAATTGCTCGATCAGGCGCAGGCCGTCGTTCTGCTGCTCCTCGGGCATCATGAAATCCGTTACCAGCACGTCGCACTCGACTTCCTGCATCAGTTGGCTCAGGGCGGAAGGCGAGCGGGCTTCACCGACAATGGCCAGGCTGTCGTCCTGCTCCAGCACGGCACGCAAGCCAATCAGGAAGATCGGGTGATCGTCGGCAAGGATGATGCGCAATTTGTTGTTCGACATTGCTTTCAAAGCTTGGGCTCCAATGCAACGGCGGCGTGGTTTGCGCCTGGTCGGCCGTTTTATATCTGTCATGTTACCCGTGCATGCTCGAATGACTCAGGTCGGCAGCAGTAGGTGTGGCGAACTTTCTTCTCTGAGCGATGGTCACTTGAATGTCAGAAAACTACCGGCATTTTTGTTTTCGAACCTCTAATTCGAGCTATTGAGTGGTGATCTAGATGGAAAGTATCAGTCTTTTGTTGAGCGAGTCGCTGAGTCCGTACCAGGTCACACTGACGCCTTGCGGCGGCCATGGCGAATGCCTGGTGACCCTGAAGAACGCGGCTGGCGCCATGGTCTTGGAGCGTGAGGTCAATCAGGCCCAGCTCACCGACAAGCGCCTGCTTACCGACGTAGTCGATGGTCTGCACCGTGACGTGCTGATCGCCGAAGGCCGGCTGGAACCCTGTGTGATCGCCGCGTTGCGCCATGCAGCTGAAGGCAAGGTGTTCGATCAGCGCAACTGATGCAAATTTTTGCGGAACCTTCCTGTCACCCGGTCAGTCAGACTCAGTATCAGCAGGATCAGGCATTGTGCTCCGGTGCTTGTAGCCGGCTGATACCGGTCGTCAAAGACCGCGTTTAACCCCGAGTCGTCTCCCCACTTCTCGGGGTTTCTTTTTGCCCGGGATTTGTCAGTGGTCGTGCAGATCGCGGAAATAGGCCCGGGCGTCGGCACGGTATGGGTCGCGCATCTCGGGCTCCAGCCAGGCGGCGTACAGCTCAACCAGACGATCTTCACGCAGCTTGAGCAGGGCCTGGTTGATCCGGGCTATGGCTTGTCGCCCTTGGGCGGTCTTGCTGCAGCCGATATGGATCTCCTGATACTGCTGGGTGCCCTGGATCGGGTAGAACTCCAGCTCCTGCGGGTCCATGCCTTGCTGCATTGCCTGGTAGCGAATCTCCGGCCAGTAGCCCAGCAACAAACGCAGGCGCCCCAGGCGCTGCATCTGCAACAGGCTGCCCAGGGCGTCGTTGCCGTGGTGGGCATTGACCGAGTCCGCGGGGGCTGCATGCAGCAGGTTATCGACTTGCTGGCCATAGCTGCGCTCGGCAACCACTCCGACTTTTTCCTGGCCGCTGGCGAGCAGGGCGCGCAGATCGACCTTGCCCTCCCGGACGAACGGGGTCAGGTGTTCATGGTCGGCGCGGCGGATCACCAGGCCATTGCTCAGGACCCGGAAGCTGGTGATGGAGAAGGTCACCCACTGTTCGCGTTCCTTGTTCATGATCAGCGACGGGTCGCAGACGAAGGTCGGCTCGCGCAGCATCTGCATGCCCCGGGCGCGATTGACCCGCACTATCTGTTGTTGGTACTCCGGCAGGCTGGCGATCAGTTGCGGCATCAGCAGGTCGATAACCCCTTGTCCTTTCTGCTCGCCCTCGAAAATGCTCAGTGGCGGCAGGTCTCGCAGCAGCCAGAACAGCGTCTCCTTGGGTTCGCTGAAGGCGTTCGGCAGCCACAGCAGGGCGAGCAGAAACGTCACGCAGCACCTAAGGCGACGGCGTGGGAAGGGTGGATGGGCGCCGGACAGGGCGCTGATGGAAAACCGGTTTTTCAGCTTAGATCGCCCCAGAGTTGCGCAAGTGTTGGATCTGTTCGCTGCTGTAGCCCAGGCTCGCCAGGACTTCTGTCGAATGCTCGCCGAGCTCGGGGCCGACCCAGTCCGCGGAGCCGGGCGTCTCAGAGAGTTTCGGCACGATGCCGGGCATCTTGAAGGGCTTGCCGTCGGGCAGTTTGGCCTGGAGGAACATTTCCCGAGCGAGGAACTGCGGGTCGTGGAACATGTCCTCGGCGCTGAAGATGCGGCTCGCCGGGACGTCAGCCTGATTCAGCTGCTGCAGTACCTGGTCCAGGGGCAGGGAGGCCACCCAGCGGTCGATCACGCCATAGAGTTCATCGCGGCGGGTATCGCGTCCGTCGTTGCTGGCCAGGGCGGGATCGTTGGCCAGGTCGTCGCGACCGATAAGCAGCATGAAGCGCTTGAAGATCGCATCGCCATTGGCGCCGATTTGCACATGCTTGCCATCGGCGCTGGTGTGGATCGAAGACGGGGTGATGCCGGGCATGATGTTGCCGCTGCGCTCGCGGATAAAACCGAACACATCGAACTCCGGAACCATGCTTTCCATCATGGCGAAGATCGCCTCGTACAGCGCCACGTCCACCACTTGCCCCTGGCCGCCGTTGACCTCGCGATGACGCAGGGCCATCAGCGCGCCGATCACGCCCCACAGGGCCGCGATGGAGTCGCCAATGGAAATCCCGGTGCGTACCGGCGGACGATCCTCGAAGCCGGTGATATAGCGCAGGCCGCCCATGGATTCGCCCACCGCACCGAAGCCCGGCTGGTCCTTCATCGGGCCGGTCTGGCCGAAGCCCGACAGGCGCACCATCACCAGTTTGGGGTTGAGGGCGTGCAGCACGTCCCAGCCCAGGCCGAGCTTTTCCAGGACCCCGGGGCGAAAGTTTTCGATCAGGATGTCGGCTTCGGCCAGCAGTTGCTTGAGCACCGCCAGGCCTTCGGGATGCTTGAGGTTCAGGGTCAGGGATTTCTTGTTGCGGGCCTGGACGAACCACCACAGCGAAGTGCCTTCATACAGCTTGCGCCACTTGCGCAGCGGATCGCCGCCGTCCGGAGACTCGACCTTGATCACCTCGGCACCGAACTCGGCGCAGATACGCGAGGCGAAGGGGCCGGCGATCAGGGTGCCGAGTTCGATCACTTTCAATCCGGCGAGGGGCTTGCTGAGGCTGTTCATGGGGCATCCGCTGGGCAGGAAAATCCGCCTAGCCTAGACCATTGGTTGCCATTAAGGCAGCGCTGGACGGTGGCCTTCATTCATTATTTGCAGGTCGATGGCGGGATAATTGTGCTTCTCATTCTCTGGGGTGGCGGGTTTAATGGCGCCTTTCATGAGAAGGGCGGTTGCAAATCCTTCGATCTGGTCTATGCCCCGTGACAGGTTCGACGTTTTGTTCCGAGCTGGTCGATAGAAAACTATTGTTACAAATGCCCCTTTAAAAAATTACATGTGATGAATTGAAAGTCTTACATGTGATGCTCTAGTCTGTGCGCCATGGAAAACAAATCCTCAGCCCATTACCAACGTTTATTCCGCCAGCGCCTGCGTGATCAGGGCTTGGTGAAAAAGGAAGTCTGGATACTGCCCGAGAACGCCCAGGCGTTGCTGGCGGTTGAACGCAAACTGCGTCAGCCCTCCGAGGGGCTGGCTCCTGTGGAAAAGGATGGAGAAATGAGCATGCCGCAGATCTGGAATGCCCGATCGCTGTGCCAGGCCCTGATGGCCACCGAGTTGTTCAGCAGCGGCGAAGCCAGCATTGAACTGCTTGAAGGCGCCGAACCGAGCTTGCACGTGACCATGCGCGAATACGGCGACCTGCCGCTGTTTGTCGCCCTGTCCGGCGAGCAGATCCTGGTCGAAGCCCTGCTCTGGCCGCAAAGCGAAGTCACCGATGTGCAAGCCTTCAATGAAGAAGTGCTGCTCAGCCGCCAGTTGTTCCCGCTGTCGAGCATCGGTCTGGAAACCGGCTTGGGCGGCGAGCGCTTCTACATGATGTTCGGTGCGCTCAGCGCCACCTCGATCCTCTCCAACGTGCTTTACGAGATCGAAACCCTGGCCAGCAACGTGATCAGGGCTACCGAGGCCTATGAAGGCTACCTGAAGGCTCAGGCCTGACCTGGAGGAATGCACATGAACGTATGGAGCAAGTTGCTTACCGCCCTGCGCGGTGGCGCCAATGAGGCGGGCGAAGCCATGGTGGACAGCCAGGCCCTGAGGATTCTGGATCAGGAAATCCGCGACGCCGACCAGGAACTGCGCAAGTCCAAGGAAGCCCTGGCCGAGATCATGGCCCGGCAGAAACTCGCCGCCGAGCGCGCCAACGGCAGCGCGGCGAAGATCGCCGAGTATGAAAGCTACGCCCTCAAGGCCCTGGAGGCGGGTAATGAAAATCTTGCCCAGGAAGTGGCGCAGAAGATCGCCAATCTGGAAAATGACCTGGCGGTCGAGCGCGAGCAGGCCGATGGCTTTGCCGCCAGCGTGGCCCAGTTGCGCAAGGCCGTGACCCAGGCTGAAGGCAATATCAAACATCTGAAACAACAGGTGGATACCGTCAAGGCCACCGAGAGCGTGCAGAAGGCTCAGCAGGCCGTGGCCCAGCGCTACGGCGGCTCGCAGAGCAAGCTGCACACCGCGGTGGAGTCCCTGGAGCGGATCAAGCAGAAGCAGGCCGAGCGTGCGGCGAAGATGGAAGCCGCAGCGGAGCTGGCCAGCACCAGCAACCCCGACGATGCCCTGGACGCCAAGTTGCGCGAGGCCGGGATCGTCGCCGGCAGCACCAGCGCCGACAGCGTGCTGGCGCGCCTCAAGGATCGCAACAAGTCCTGATTCATCGTTGTGTTGTAGGGGCGGGGCCGATGGGCCTTGCCCGGCTTTTTCAGGGATAGGAAAGCAATGGAAATCTTCCTGCAGACAGTGTTGTCGTTCCCCACAGTGCTGTTCAGCTTCATGCTCTGCCTGGCGGTGATCTACTGGGCCGTGGTGGCCATGGGCATGCTCGAGGTCGATCTGCTGGACTTCGAGGCTGATTCGCTGCTCGAAGGCGGCCATGCCACTGAAGGCCTGGCCGGGCTGCTGATCAAGTTCAAGCTCAACGGGGTGCCGGTCACCCTGGTGCTGACCCTGCTGATGTTCTTCAGCTGGTTCCTGACCTATTTCGCCGAACTCTATGTTCTCAGCCACCTGCCCCTGGGTTGGCTGCGTTATCCCCTGGGCCTGTTGCTGGCAGTGCTTGCACTGTTCCTGGCGGCGCCCATCAGCGCGGCCATCTGCAGCCCGCTGCGTCCGCTGTTTCACAAGATGGAAGCCACCAGCAGCCAGTCGGTGCTGGGGCAGACGGCTGTGGTGCGTAGCGGCAGAGTCACCCTGGAACACGGCGAAGCCGTGCTCGAGAACGGCGGCGCGGGCCTGATCCTGCGTGTGCGTGCCGATGAGGCGCGAGCTTTCAAACGCGGCGATCGCGTCGTGTTACTGGAGTATCTGGAGGCGCAACACGCCTATCGGGTCATTACCGAGGACGAGTTTCGCGGCCTCTGAGCCCGGGCTTCCTCAGAATCAAAGGAGATTGATTGCATGAATTTACCGTCGCTGCTGCCCATCCTGCTCGGGATCGGCCTCGTCGTTCTGGTGGTCTTCGGCCTGCTGGCCCTGTTCAAGGCCTTCTATATCAAGGTCCCCCAAGGCACGGCGCTGATCGTCAACGACATGTCCTCGACGCCCAAGGTGCACTTCACCGGCGCCCTGGTGTACCCGGTCATCCACCTCAAGGAGTTCATGCGGATCTCGCTGATCACCCTGGAAGTCGACCGTCGGGCCAAGGATGGTCTGATCTGCCGCGACAACATGCGCGCCGACATCACCGTGGCCTTCTACCTGCGGGTCAATGAAACCCAGGAAGACGTGCTCAAGGTGGCCAAGGCCATCGGTGTCGACCGTGCCTCCGACCGCGCCGCGGTCAACGAGCTGTTCAACGCCAAGTTCTCCGAAGCGCTGAAGACCGTGGGCAAGCAGTTCGACTTCGTCCAGTTGTTCGAGAACCGCCAGGACTTCCGCGACCGCATCATCGAGATCATCGGCAACGACCTCAACGGCTACGTGCTGGAAGACGTGGCCATCGACTACCTGGAGCAGACCGCCAAGCACTCCCTGGACCCGAGCAACATCCTCGACGCCGAAGGTATCCGCAAGATCACCGAGCTGACCGCGGCGCAGAACGTCATCACCAACGAACTGGAGCGCAACCAGGAACTGGCGATCCAGAAGAAGAACGTCGAGACCCGCGAAGCCTCGCTGTCCCTCGAACGCCAGCAGGCCGACGCCGAAGCGCGGCAGAAGCGCGAGATCGAAACCATCCGCGCCCGCGAGGAAGCCGAGACCGCCAAGGTCAAGGAAGAAGAGCGCCTGAAAGCCGAGCAAGCACGCATTCAGTCGCAGCAGGAAATCGACGTGCGCACCGAGAACCATCAGCGCGAAGTCGAAGTGGCCCAGCAGAACCGTCAGCGTGCGGTGGTCATCGAAGTGGAGAAAGTCACCCGCGCCAAGGACCTGGAAGTAGTGGCCCGTGAGCGTGAAGTGGAACTGCAGCGCATCGAGAAAGAAAAGGCTCTGGAAGAGCAGCGCAAGAACATCGCCACCGTGATTCGTGAGCGGGTAGCGGTCGAGAAGACCGTGGCCCAGGAAGAAGAGCGGATCAAGGAGGTGCGCGAAATTTCCGAAGCCGAACGCGCCAAGCAAGTGGTGGTGATCCAGGCCCAGGCCGAAGCCGAGCAGGATCTGGTGCGTCAGGTCAAACAGGCCGAAGCCGACGAGACTCGCTCCAAGCACAAGGCCGTGGAGATCAACAACCTGGCCCAGGCCGAACTGGAAGCGGCGGCTAAACAGGCCGAAGCCAAGAAGCGCCTGGCCGAAGGCCTGGAAGCCGAGCGCGCCGCGCCTGGTCTGGCCGATGCCCGCGTGCTGGAAATCACCGCAGCGGCCCAGGAAAAAGAAGGCCTGGCTCAAGCCCGCGTACGCACCGAGCAGCTGATTGCCGAAGCTCGCGGCGAGCAGGAAAAAGGCCTGGCCGACGCCCGCGTCATGGAAGCCCAGGCGGCTGCCAAAGAGAAGGACGGCCTGGCGGAAGCCAAGGTCATGGAAGAGAAGCTCGGTGCTCAAGCCCGTGGCGAAGAGCAACTGGGCGCGGCCAAGGCCAAGGCCACCAAGGACCTGGGTTCGGCCGAAGCCGAAGTGCTGCTGCAGCGCCTGAACGCCGAAGCCGAAGGCCTGGGCAAGAAGTTCGGTGCCCTGGATTCCCTCAGCGACAGCGCTCGCCAGCACGAAGAGTTCCGCATGCAACTGGAGAAGAACTTCGAGGAAGCGATGGCCGCCATCGCCGCCAACAAGGACATCGCCAAGGACCAGGCCGAAGTGCTGTCCGCCGCCCTCAGCAAGGCCAAGATCGAAATCGTCGGCGGCGAAGGCGACTTCTTCAATTCCTTCGCCAAATCGCTGTCGGTGGGCAAGGCCATCGAGGGCGTGGTGGGCAAGAGCCCGGTAGTCCAGGACGTCCTGGCACGCCTGCTCAACGGCAAGGGTGCCCCGGCCGTTGCCGCTGAACTGGCAGCCGCTGCCGTCTCGCGCAAGGCCGAGGCGCCGTCTGCCGAAGCCTGACCCACACCTGACACACCTGTAGCCGCTGCCGAAGGCTGCGACCGACTCCGTAGGAGGCGCAGCCCTTGAGGGCCTTCGGGCCCTCAAGCACGCAGCCCGCGGCAGCGGCTACTGGCCTTGTGTCGGGTACCGGGCTCCAGGTTTGAGGAGCCCGCTTTTTTTGCACACCGCCGTAGATCCAGGAAGGCCACGATGTCGGACGCTCAAGTCGCAACTCCCCCGCAGGACGTATTGGACAAGGCCGTCGCCGAAGGCGGCGCCTATGAGGTGCTGCACAAGCGCCTGCTGGACCAGGGCCAGCGCCTGCGGGCCACCACCGACGACCTCAACCAGAGGCGTCTCGACGAGTTCGGCAACAGCCGCATGGAAGTGGTCGGGCGGGTGCGCATCCGTACCGAGAACAACTGCATCGCCCGGGACATCGTCCAGGTCGGCGACTGCCTGTTGTTCGGCTACAACGTATTTATCGGCCTGAAGAAGGAAACCAGCGTCGCCGACGTGTTTTCCCTCTACCGTCTGGTGGAAGAGGGCGAAGGCTACGAAGCCGAGCCCGTGCCCCTGGAAGGCAGCTTCCTTTCTGCCCAGGGCTTCCTCAATGATTTCAACGAGCTCTACACCTATTACAAGAACACCCGCCTGCTGCAACTGGCGATCCGTGACGGCAAGCTGCTGGCGAGTTTCCAGATTGGCGAGCGCGTCACCGATGTGCGGGTGTTCCGCTGGTCGATCTCGGTGGACGGACGGGATGTCCGTTACATCGACAACCGCGGCGAGCGGGATATCGCCCTGCCGGCGCCCTTCGATTTCGAATGGAAGAAGGCCACCCGCGAGATGGTGGTCGAAGGCCGCTTCCCGCACCTGAACATCCTCGACACGGTGTTCGTCGAAACCATCGGCGGCGACCTGACCATCAAGGTCGAGAACAACACCGAGTCGGGTCTGGGCATCTACCGCGAAGAGGTGCTGGACAAGACCCAGTCCCTGGACGACTCGCAGATCGAATTCGCCCGCCTGGGCAGCCTGATCCTGCTCAAGGTCCTGCCGTACCGCGAAGAGCAGTGGCGCTACCTGGTGTTCAACAGCCTGACTCGCCAGGTGGAGCGCATCGACGCCATCGGCCTGGCCTGCGTGCAGTTGCCGGAAGACCACGGGATCATCTTCCCCGGCGGTTACTACCTGCAAAGCGGCGAGTACAAGACCTTCGAACAGTCCATGGAAGGCATGCGCTTCAAGCGCTCGGTGCGCTCGCCCAACGGTGAAGATGTGCAGTACATCTTCTACCACCCGGAGCAGGGACGCTCGGTGCTGCTGACCTACAACATGATCAACCGCCAGTTGCAGAACCCGCTGTTCGGCCACGGCTACGCACGCCTGGAAGACGGGCGCATGGTGATCTTCGCCGCTGAGGGCGAAGAGCCGACCCGGGTGCATCCGATGCAGATCTGGCAGACGCCGTTCTTCACCGAGGAATACGCCGCGCGGCAACCGACCCGCAGCGGTTTCCTGGGGCGCATTGGCAATGCCGAACTGGTGCGTAGCGTCTCCGATCTCTACGATCTGTGCCGCGAGATCGACACCCCGGCGGTGTCGGTGCAGCGTTATTCGTTGCTGTGCCAGAACACCCGGCGCCTGTTCGATGTGTACCACTGGTTGGGCAGTGCCGAACTTGACGGGTTGGCGCCGCTGCTGCGCGAGGTGGCTTCCACCTCTGAGCTGGTGCTGGATGAGTACGAGAAAGTCGAAAGCATCCGCCGTCAGTCGGACCAGGCCATGGTGGCCGCTGAGGCCAAGCAGAAAACCCTGCTCGACAGCCTGCTGGTGGACAGCTGGGATCAGGTGCAGAGCTTTGTCGATGCACTCAACGGCATCACCGCCCAGCGCGGTCTGCTGCTGACCATTCGCGACTACCGCTACATCGACGTGGCGCGCATCGACGCCATGGAAGCCGATTTGCTCAAGGCCCAGGAACGCACCGCCGCCGGCACCGCGACCTTCCTTGCCAGCGACCAGGCTCTGCAACCCTTCGTCACTCAGCTGGAAACCCTCGACGCCCAGGCGCAGAAAGCCGAAACCGTGGCCCAGCTCAGCGAGCCCCTGGGCGCTCTGCAAGCCATGGCTGGCGACCTGGACATGCTGTCGAGCCTGATGGCCTCGCTGCAGATCGACGACGCCACCCAGCGCACCCGGATCATCGAATCCATCTCGCAGATCTACGCCCGCCTGAACCAGGCCAAGGCCCGCGCCGAACAGCGGCGCAAGGGCCTGGGCTCGACCGAAACCGTGGCCCAGTTCGGGGCCCAGTTCAAACTCTTCAGCCAGGGCATCACCAACGCCCTGGCCCAGGCCCAGGACCCCGAGCGTTGCGACGAGCAGCTGTCGCGGCTGCTGGTGCAGCTTGAGGAACTGGAAAGCCGCTTCGGCGATCACGAACAATTCCTCGGCGACATCCTCGGCAAGCGCGAGGAGTTGCTGGAAACCTTCGAGGCCCACAAGCAATCGCTGCTCGATGAGCGCCAGCGCAAGGCCCAGGGCCTGTTGGATGCGGCGCGGCGGATTCTCGACAGCCTCGGCCGGCGCACCGCCAAGTTCACCCAGGCCGAGGAGCTCAATGCGTTCTTCGCCGCCGACCCGCTGATCCTCAAGCTGCGGGAGCTGGCCGAGCGCCTGCGCGAGCTCAAGGACAGCGTCAAGGCTGACGACGTCGAGTCACGCCTCAAGGGCGCCCGGGATCAGGCCGTACGGGCCCTGCGCGACAAGACCGAGCTGTTCGAAGAGGGCGGCAACGTCATCAAGCTGGGGCCGCGCCACCGTTTCAGCGTCAACACCCAGGAGCTGGACCTGACCCTGATGCCCCGGGGCGACGAACTGCACCTGCACCTCACCGGCACGGATTTCCTCGAACCTCTGCGCGACCCCGAGCTGGAAGCCCTGCGCGACTTCTGGCAGGTGGCCCTGGAGTCGGAATCGGCCCAGCTGTACCGCGCCGAGTACCTGGCCGGGCAAGTGCTGGACGCTGCCGACCGGGGCGTGGAAGGGCTGAGCCTGGAAAGCCTGAAACCCTTGCTGGCGCAGCCTGAGGAATTGGCGCGGGTGATCCGCGACTTCGCCGCGCCGCGCTACAAGGAAGGCTACGAAAAGGGTATTCACGATCACGATGCGGCGGTGATCCTGTTGCAACTGCTACCGCTGCGCGACAGCGCCGGCCTGCTGCGCTTCGGCGCGGCGGCGCGGGCCTTCGCCACGCTGTTCTGGGGCCGCCAGCAGCACCAGCCGCAACCGCAGCAATGGGTCGAGCGGGCGCGCACCAGCCGGCATATTCAGCAGCTGTTCGGGCGTCGTGAAGGCTTGCTGCAGTTGCAGGAGGAAATCCTCGCGGCACTGAGTGACTGGCATCAGCAGCACGCCTTCACCCTGGCCGCCGAGCTGTTGCCGGAGGCCGCCGAGTACCTGGTTCAGGAACTGGCCGCAGAACGCATCGAATTCACCTTCAGCAAATACGCCAAGCAACTACAGGAAGCCCTGACCTTGCGTCTGCAGGGCGCGCGGATGTGGGACGACTACCAGCAGGCCCTGGCGCGGCTGGTGGAGCGGCCTGCTGCTCAGTGGGCATTGACCGAGAACTGGCTCTCGGCCCTGTGCGCCGAGGGCGAGTTCGCCGAGTGGGCCGACTACGTGCCCGAGGCGGTGGCCCTGTCGCTGCTGCGGGAAGACTTTGCCAAACGCATCACTGAAGTCGACCTGCGGTTCAAGGTCGACAACCTGATGGGCGAACACCCGCGCATCCAGGAGCGCAGCCTGTCACTCACCGTGGATGGTTTCTTCGCTCGCCTGCGGGCCCACCGCGAACAGTTCCTACCCGGCCTGCAGCGCTACCAGGCGCTGCGCCAGGGCATCATCAACCGTGAGCGCTCGGCCCTGCGCCTGAGCGAATTCAAGCCGCGGCCGCTGAGCTCGTTCGTGCGCAACAAGCTGATCAACGATGTGTACCTGGGCTTTATCGGCGACAACCTGGCCAAGCAGATGGGCACCGTGGGCGAGAACAAGCGCACCGACCTGATGGGCCTGTTAATGCTGATTTCGCCACCGGGCTACGGCAAGACCACCCTGATGGAATACGTGGCGCACCGCCTGGGCCTGATCTTCATGAAGATCAACGGCCCGGCCCTGGGTCACCAGGTGCGTTCCCTGGACCCGGCCCAGGCACCGGACGCTACTTCGCGCCAGGAACTGGAGAAACTCAACCTGGCCCTGGAGATGGGCAACAACGTGATGCTCTATGTCGACGACATCCAGCACACCCACCCGGAATTCCTGCAGAAATTCATCTCGCTGTGCGACGGCACCCGGCGCATCGAAGGCGTATGGAAAGGCCGCACCAAGACCTACGACATGCGCGGCAAGAAGTTCTGCGTGGTGATGTCGGGCAACCCGTACACCGAGTCCGGCGAGGTGTTCAAGATCCCTGACATGCTGGCCAACCGGGCCGATATCTATAACCTCGGCGATACCTTGGGTGGCATGCAGGAAGCCTTCGCCCTGAGTTACATCGAGAACGGCCTGACTTCCAACCCGGTGCTGGCGCCCCTGGCCACCCGCGACATGGCCGACGTCTACCGCTTCGTCGCCAAGGCCGAAGGCAAGGCCTTCTCCAGCAACGAACTGAGCCACAGCTACAGCGGCGCCGAGATCAACGAAATCACCACCACCCTGCAACGCCTGATGCAGGTGCGCGACGTGGTGCTGCGGGTCAACCAGCAGTACATCGCCAGCGCTGCCCAGGCCGACCAGTACCGCAGCGAGCCACCGTTCAAGCTGCAGGGCAGCTACCGCAACATGAACAAGATGGCCGAGAAGATCTCGGCGGTGATGAACGATGCCGAGCTCCTGCAACTCTTGGCCGACCACTACCAGGGCGAATCCCAGTTGCTGACCACTGGCGCCGAGGAAAACCTGCTCAAGCTCGCCGAACTGCGCGGTAACCAGACCCCGGAGCAGAGCGAACGCTGGACCCAGATCAAGCGCGACTTCGTGCGTAACCGCTCCATGGGCGGCAGCGACAGCGATGTCGGCACCCGGGTCGTGGCCCAGCTCAACGATCTGGTGGAAGGCGTACGCGGCCTGGCCCGGCCCGCGCAGCAGCATGACCTGCGCGCGGTGCTGGAAAACCTCTCCGAGCATCTGGAGAACAGCTTCCTGCCGCTGATCAAGGTCATGCACAAGAAGATCGACGTCGATCTGCACAGCCACCAGCGCATCGGTGACATCGCCACGCGTGTGGACGAACTGAGCCGCATGCTCAGCCACGGCGATGTGCCCACCCTCAAGGACTCCCAATAGTAGGAGCCGGCTTGCCGGCGAACAGCCAAGGATCACAACATGGATTTTGCCCACCTGGACCAGCAGTTGCGCGACAGCCTGCAGGACCTGAAACTGAGCAACGAAGAGCGGGACGAGCTGCGCCAACTGGGCAGCGAACTCAGTGCCGATCAAGTGCGTTACCTGCGCAATCGGGCTTTCGATCTGGTACGGGAACTGAGCCTGGCGGACAGCGCCAATGTGTTGCCGGCGTTGAAATGGCTGGAGCAGGTGGTCAAGACCCTGGACGCCAACAGCGCCCCGGTGCGCGACATGGCCAGCGCCCACTTCAGCCCCGGTGAAGACTGCCGACGCAAGATCCGCGACCTGTGCCGCCAGGCCCGGATCTCGGTGGATATCTGCGTGTTCACCATTTCCGACGATCAACTGAGCGACGAAATCCGCGCCTGCCACCAGCGCGGCGTGGCCGTGCGGGTGATCAGCGACAGTGAAAAGCAGTTCGATGTCGGCAGCGATATCGCCGTGCTACGCGAGGCCGGGGTGCCGGTGCGGATCGACGACACGCCGTTCCACATGCACCACAAGTTCGCCGTGTTCGATGGCCGAACCTTGCTCAACGGCAGCTTCAACTGGACCCGCAGCGCCACCACCGGCAACGAGGAAAATCTGCTGGTGATCGATCACCCGCAACTGGTGGTCAGTTACCTCAAGGAGTTCAACGAACTCTGGGCCCGCTACGCGCCGCGTTAAGGCGTGCCGCGGCGGGCCAGTACTCGGCCTCAGGCGGCGCTCGGCTGACTCCAGAGGCTGTCGTCGGCCAGCCTGTCGAGGAGTTTCTGGCGCAACCTATGGGCCTGTTCGGGGGCGTTCTGGCTTAGGGTTTCCAGGGCCAGGTGCAACTGCTGCAGCGGGTTATCGCTGTTAAACAGGCTGCCCAGTTCCAGGCCGGCAATGGCTTCTTCGAAACGTTGCTGACGGATATGGTTCAGCAGCGTGGCGTGGCTCAACTGGCTGGCATAGGACAGGTTCTGTTCCAGGCGGCTCTTGAGCTCGGCGGCTTTTGCCTGCTCGTCGATGTAGAGGTAGACCAGTGCCAGCTGTGCCAGGTGGTAGTTTTTTTCCGCTGGGTCCATCGCCGCATTCTGAGCTTCGTCGTCGAGCGCTTGCACGGTCTGGTCCAGCAGTTCGATGGCTTGCCGGGTCTGTTCCAGGTCATGCAGCAATTTGGCCTGTGCTGCCTGTTTCACCGGGCGATCGGCGTATTCAAGCTGGGTGTTGAGGAGCGCCACTTCCTCAAGACCGTTGCGGATCAGCTCGCTGTCGCGGCGCTGGGGCGCCAGGGCAGCCTGCACCCACAACTGGGTTTCCACGATCAGCAGGCGATGCCACGGCCATTGCTCAGCGCCACGCCAGGTCTCCAGTGTCAGCAGGGCCTGCTCCAGCAGGTGGGCGCACCAATGCGGGTGCTCCTCGAGGTAGGTGCGCCACACAGAGAGCAGGCACCAGAGACGCTGCGAGGGCGCGACCGCGCAGGCCTGCAAGGCCGCCTCGGCCTCGGCCAACTCATGGCGTGCGACATGCCAGTGCAACAGGCTCAGCAGCATCTCGCTGGCGTGTCTCACTGGCACCTGGGCGATCAGCGGTGCCGCCAGATCCGGGCGGCTGGCGTCCAGGATCAGCTTGAGCAGCGGTGGGTAGCCGCAGTAGTCCTCGGGCTCGGGGTTCTGCGCCAGCAGTTCGAATCCGGCGTCGAATTCCCCGGCTTGTATCAGCAAGACCACAACGATGATCTGGGCCGACGCGGGCAATTGCGCGGCCATGGCCGGGAACTGCGCGTCCTGCCCCTGGGCACGGAACTCGCGCAGGGTCTGTTCCACTTCATACGGGTCCAGTTCGTCGGCCGGCTGTTTGAGCAGCAGTTGCCAGGCCAGGCCGAGGCTGATGGCGGCCTGCTCGGCCAGGCCCACACTGCGTTGCAGGGTCGCCAACTTTCGGTGCTCACTGGCACAGCCCTGGTTCAACTGCTCGACACCGAAGGTCACCAGCAAGGCGCGGGCCTGCTCAAGTTCACCGCGGGCCACCAACAGCGGGATGCGCAGCAGGGGCGCTGACGGCAGGGGCTGATGCAGGCGCTCCAACAGGCTCAGCACCGCCTGCGGGCCGTCCTTGTCGAGCAGGGTTTCGAGCAGTCGGTACAGCGCCATGGGCTGGTAGGTTTCATCGAGCTCGGCCAGGACTTCCAGGGCCTGGGCCTGGTTGCCTTGCCGGTACAGCGCGGCGGGTATCTGCAGCAGCCCCTGTTGCCGGGCTTTGCCCGTCAGGCGCTGGGCCAGTTGCAGGGCCACCTGCGGTTCGACGGCGCTCAGGTACGCCGAGCGATAGATCTGCGCCTCCTCGTCCAGGTTGATGCCCAGGCTGGTGCCCTGGTCATTGCTGCTGCCCTTGTGGGCATAGACCACCAGCAGCGAGATCACGCCGGTGATGAGCAGCAGGATGATAAACACTTCCATGATTCGGTTTTCCTTGGGGGCGAGAACTGAGCCTGGCGGACCGCGGCAATGTGCTGCCGGCATTGAAACGGCTGGAGCCGATGGTCAAGCCCCTGGACGCCAATAGCGCCCCGTTGGGGGCGCGCAAAAGGCCGCTGGGTCAGTTCGCCTGGAAGGCGCGCCAGGCCATCCCGCTGCTAAACCGTTCCAGCAGCTGTTGCTGGAGTTCGCTGGCCCGCTCGGGGGCCCGTTGCTGCAGCTCCTCCAGGGCCTGATACAGGCGTGACAGAGGCTTCTTGTCGCTGAGCAAGACGCTCAGGGTCAGGGCCTCGATGGCCTGGGCGTAACGCTGGTGCTCGATGTGATTGAGCAGCAGGTCCTCTTCCAGGTCGCGACTACCGGCCTCCAGGCTGTGCAATCGATCCTGCAGGGCCTGGGCCTGCTCTGCTTCGTCGATGCTCAGGTAGGCGCTGGCGATGTCCTCCAGGTAGAAGGTTGTGTCCATCTCATCGACCTCCGGCAGGCTGTCGCTGTCCAGCAATGCCAGGGCCTGCTCCAACAGGGTCCTGGCCTGGGCGGTCTGCCCCAGGTCGTGCAGCAACTTGGTCTGCTCGCGAATGCACAGCAATTGCTGTTCGCCGTCTTGCTGCTGGTGCAGGCGGTGCAACTCCTCAAGGCTGCTGCGTACCAGCCAGCTGTCCCGGCGATGGGCCGGCAGCCGGCTTTGCAGCTGGAGCTGGGTGCGCAGGGCCTGCATGCGTATGCCGCTCCAGAACTCATGGTCATTCTTGTAACCGTCGATCTGTTGCAGCGCCTTGGCCAGCAGTGCCTCGGCCCATTGCGGCTGTGTGGCGTGGTGCTGCTCACAGAGGCTGAGCATCAGGCCGGGATGCTGGCTCGGTTCAGGTTCCAGAGTCAGCAGCAGTGCTTCGGCTTCTGCGGTCTGGCCTTGTGCTGCCAGATGGTTCAGCAGGCTCAGCAGAAGGCTGTAGCGATCCCGGTCGGGGGCTTTGTCCAGCAGGCGCAGGGCGTTATCGATCGGCGGCAGGGCCAGGGTCAGGTCCATCAGTTCGCTGTACGTGGTGGAGTAGAGCGCGTCGTTGATGGGGGCCAGCAGGTTGAGGGCTGAGTCCAGCTGAGCGGCCTTGATCAGGGCGGCGACTGCCTGGGCCTGTTCTTCTGCCGGCAATGGCGCGGCCCGGGTCAGGATCGTGTCGAACTGACCCAGGGTTGCGCAGGCTTCGAACAGGCTGCGCAGCGTCGACTGGCGATGGCCCTCTTCGGTTTCTTCAAACGCCGACCACGCCTGCTCAACGCTGGCCAGCGCCGCATCCTGCATCCCGGCCTGATGCTGCAGGCGCGCCAGGATCAGCAGGTTGCCGATGCTCTGGCGTTCCTGGGCGGCCGCTTGGCGCGGGTCGCTCAGTTCGCCCAGTACGGCCAGAGCCTGGTCCTGTTCGCCGCGGGCCTGAAGGATACGCACTTGCAGCAGCGGCCAGCTGGGCAGGGCTTCACCCCAGTTCTCCAGGAGTTCCAGGCAGGCTTGGGTATCGTCGGTGTCGAGCAGTGTTTCGATCAGGGTATTGAGCACGTAGTCCCGGGCGTGGGGCGGCAGTTGCTGGTAGATCGCCAGGGCCTGGGCCTTGTGTCCTGCCAGGTAGAGCTCGCTGGCCACCAACTGCAAGGCCAGTTCCCGGGCCTCGCCGGGTAGCGTCTCTGCCAGTTTCAGCGCCAGCAGCGGCTCGGCCTTGCTCAGCAGCAGGGTCTGATTGATCTGGGCGGTGAGGTTGCTGGTCATTACCAGACCCTCGCTCTGTTCGGCGATTTTCCGGCGGGAGTACAGAATCAGTGCGATGAACACCAGTGCGATGACAAGCAGGATGACAAAGAGGGTCATGGACGTCCTTTTCTATTGAACTGCGGCTCTGGCGCGTTACGCGCCAGCCGGTTTGCGCGGGGTTATAAAGCCATGGCTACAGGCTGGCAACCGACTTTACCCAGCCAATGCGTTTCAGCGGATGTCATCCAGAGCAGGGTTGGCCCGGTCAGTGGTCGGGCAGGGCGGCAGGTTTCGGGTTAGACTTGCCGCCTTTTCGCACACTCAAGAAGCCCGCACATGGCCCAGCCGTCCACCACCTACAAATTCGAACTGAACCTGACCGACCTCGACCGCGGGGTCTATGAAAGCGTCAAGCAGACCATCGCCCGTCACCCTTCGGAAACTGAAGAACGCATGACAGTGCGGCTGCTGGCCTACGCCTTCTGGTACAACGAGCACCTGTCGTTCGGTCGGGGTCTGTCGGATGTGGATGAACCCGCCCTGTGGGAAAAGAGCCTGGATGACCGCGTCCTGCACTGGATCGAAGTCGGCCAGCCGGACGCCGATCGCCTGACCTGGTGCTCGCGCCGCACCGAGCGCACCAGCCTGCTGGCCTACGGCAGCCTGCGGGTCTGGCAGACCCGGGTGCTGGATGCGGTGAAGAACCTGAAGAACCTCAACATCGCCGGCGTGCCCCAGGAGGTCCTTGAGACCCTGGCCAAGGACATGCCACGCGTCATCAAGTGGGACGTGATGATCAGCGAAGGCACGATCTTCGTCACCGACGATCGCGGCCAGCACGAAGTGCAGCTGGAATGGCTGCTGGGTGAGCGCGGCTGATCGCCCGCTCTGCCCCTGAACGATCCACCGTCCTCCAAGAGAAGTTGCTGTTAGCCCATGCGTATCGAACCCCGTGAGTTGCCCGCCGTCCTGCCCTTTCTTGGCGATCTGCCGCCACTGCTGACCCGCCTTTATGCCGCCCGTGGCGTGCAATCGGTGGAGGAGTTGGACAAGAGCCTGGCGCGGCTGATCCCGTATCAGCAGCTCAAGGGCATCGACGCCGCGGTGGACCTGCTGGTGACCGCTCTGGACCAGCGCCAGCGCATCCTCATCGTCGGCGACTTCGATGCCGACGGTGCCACCGCCAGCACCGTGGGCGTGCTGGGCCTGCGCCTGCTGGGCGCGGCCCACGTCGATTACCTGGTGCCCAACCGCTTCGAATACGGCTACGGCCTGACCCCGGAAATCGTCGCCGTGGCCCTGCAGCGCGAGCCGCAGTTGCTGATCACCGTGGACAACGGCATCTCCAGTGTCGAAGGCGTGGCGGCGGCCAAGGCAGCAGGCTTGCAAGTGCTGGTCACCGACCACCACTTGCCCGGCCATGAACTGCCGGCGGCGGACGCCATCGTCAACCCCAACCAGCCGGGCTGCGAGTTCCCCAGCAAGGCCCTGGCCGGGGTCGGGGTGATCTTCTATGTGCTGATGGCCCTGCGTGCGCGCCTGCGCAGCCTGGGTCGCTATGAAACCCGGCCGCAGCCGAACATCGGCGAGCTGCTGGATCTGGTGGCCCTGGGCAGCGTGGCAGACGTGGTGCCCCTGGACGCCAACAACCGCATCCTGGTGCACCAGGGCCTGGAGCGGATTCGCGCCGGTCGCGCGCGGCCGGGGCTCAAGGCGATTCTCGAAGTGGCCAAGCGCGATCACTCGCGCATCACCTCCACCGACCTGGGCTTTATCCTCGGCCCGCGGCTTAACGCTGCAGGACGCCTGGACGACATGAGCCTGGGCATCGAATGCCTGCTCAGCGACGACGTTTCCGCCGCCCGGGCCATGGCCGCCCAGCTCGACGAGCTGAATCAGGACCGCAAGTCCATCGAGCAGGGCATGCAGCGCGAAGCGTTGGCCCAGCTCAAGGAGCTGCCGGTGGAATCCATGCCGTTCGGCCTGTGCCTGTTCGACGCCGAGTGGCACCAGGGGGTGATCGGGATTCTCGCCTCGCGCCTGAAAGAGCGTTACCACCGGCCGACCATCGCCTTTGCCGACGCTGGCGAGGGCATGCTCAAAGGCTCGGCGCGTTCGGTGCCGGGTTTCCATATCCGCGACGCCCTGGACGCTGTGGCCGCGCGCCATCCGCAACTGATCAGCAAGTTCGGCGGCCATGCCATGGCCGCCGGGTTGTCGCTGCCGGAGCAGAACTTCCCGGCCTTTGCCGAAGCCTTCGACGAAGAAGTGCGGCGCCAGCTGCGCGAAGAAGACCTCACCGGGCGCCTGCTGTCGGACGGCACCCTGGCGGTGGAAGAGTTCCACCTGGAACTGGCCCGTGCCCTGCGCCACGCCGGTCCCTGGGGCCAGCACTTCCCCGAGCCGATGTTCCACGGGGTGTTCGAACTGGTGGAGCAACGCATCGTCGGCGAGCGTCACCTGAAAGTGGTGCTGCGCAGCGAGTGCGGCTCGCTGAAGCTGGACGGCATCGCCTTCGGCATCGACCGCGAAGTCTGGCCCAACCCGACCATCCGCTGGGTGGAGCTGGCCTACAAGCTTGACCTCAACGAGTTCCGTGGCCAGGAAACCGTACAGTTGATGATTGCCCATATCGAACCGCGTTAAGGGACGCTGTGGCTGGTTTCGCCAGACTTTTGGAAAGCGGGATGGCGGTATGTCTCTTTCTTTTGTAAGGGGTTTCCGAGACACTCCCGGGCGCTTGTGGCGATCTACTCAGCTGACTAGTCTCGGTTCATCACTGCCTATCAGTGATCGGGAATAGCAGCCCGGGTCGAACGCAAGCGATGCCATCAGCACTGCAATTCAGATTTGCAGTGTGCTGTTATGGCGGCTGTGCGTGGGGGCGCTTTCGGGCGCACCGGTTCCTCGACCCGGTCTGCTAGCCCGCGTACAGCCGCCACCCTTTTTAAACGTCTAGCAGCGTTAGGTGTGGAGGCTTCATCGTCGAGGAGCTACACCATGAAAAAGATCGTCCCCGATCCGCCTGTTTCCCCTCCTTCTTCCCGTCGTAATCCTGCCCACGATCTGGCCAATGAAAGGGTTCGCCATGCCCTGGCCAATATCGGCGTAGAGGGCTCGCTGATCGCGACGCTGCAACCCACCGCTGCTGGTTCTGCGGGCCCCGATAACCCCTTCACTGTGCGCCCCGGTATCAGTGCCGAAGAAGCGCTGATTCATGTGTCCATGCTGCTCAAGGCCGCCGAGGAGGTGTCCGATGAAATCACCGAGCACGCCAGCGGCATCGAGCGTGGCCTGATCTGGTCGCTGGTGCATTCGGTGGAGATGGCCCGCGGCGTGGTGGAAGCCTTGCTCGATGGCAATCGCAGGGGGCCTGCAATCTGACGCTCTGCTAGCCGCTGCCCCGCCGCAGCGGCTAGCGCTTGGGTCCGGAGGCAAGTTTTTACCCCGGCACCCATCAGGAACCCTGCCAGCGACACTGTTGTCGACTAGTCTCTAAGCACTGTCTGATTGGCCTTGTGACCTTTTGTCATCCATCTTCCCGCGGGGGCGGGCGCTTCACTTCGCAGTCACTCGTCGACCGTTCAAACAGAACCCTGGAGCCTGACCATTGATCGAGAGGTGCCCCATGAGTCTGCTGCTTGAACCCTATACCTTGCGTCAACTGACCCTGCTCAACCGCATCGCCGTGTCGCCCATGTGCCAGTACTCGTCGGTGGACGGGCTGGCCAACGACTGGCATCTGGTGCACCTGGGCAGCCGCGCCGTCGGCGGCGCCGGGTTGATCTTCACCGAGGCCACGGCGGTCACCGCCGAGGGCCGCATCACCGCCCAGGACCTGGGCCTGTGGAACGACGCGCAGATCGAACCCTTGCAGCGCATCACCCGTTTCATTACCGCCCAGGGCGCGGTGGCGGGTATCCAGCTGGCCCATGCCGGGCGCAAGGCCAGTACCCATCGGCCCTGGCTGGGCAAGTCCGGCAGCGTCAAGCCCGAGGACGGCGGCTGGGTGCCGGTGGGGCCATCGCGGATTGCCTTCGATCCGCAGCACACGCCGCCCACCCAACTGGACCAAGGGCAGATCGACGAGATCATCCAGGCCTTCGTCGCGGCCGCCAAACGCGCCCTGGAGGCTGGTTTCAAGGTGGTGGAGGTGCATGCCGCCCACGGCTACCTGCTGCACCAGTTCCTCTCGCCCCTGAGCAATCAGCGTCAGGACCTGTACGGCGGTTCGTTCGAAAATCGCATTCGCCTGGTGTTGCAAGTGACCGAGGCGGTACGAAAAGTCTGGCCCGAAGAGCTACCGCTGTTCGTGCGGGTGTCGGCCACCGATTGGGTGGAGGACGGCTGGAACCCGGACGAGACCGTCGAGCTGGCGCGGCGCCTCAAGGATCTGGGGGTGGATTTGATCGATGTGTCGTCCGGCGGCACCGCGGCCAATGCCGAGATTCCCACCGGGCCGGGTTATCAGACGCGTTTTGCCGAGCGGGTGCGCAAGGAGTCGGGCATGGCCACCGGCACCGTGGGGCTGATCACTGAGCCGGCCCAGGCCGAGCACATTCTGCGCACCTGTCAGGCGGACATCATCTTCCTCGCCCGGGAGCTGCTGCGCGATCCTTACTGGCCGCTGCATGCCGATGATGACCTGGGCGGGCGCAAGGCAATCTGGCCGGCGCAGTATCAGCGGGCGACCCACAGGGACCAGCCGATTCATGAGTCGGACTTGCGCGATTAAGGTTGTGCCGATGTAAAAAAACCGGCCCGCTTGGGCCGGTTTTTTGTGCCTGGCTTCAGGACGCCCTCGCTGGCAAGCCAGCTCCTACGGAGGCTGTAGGAGCCGGCTTGCCGGCGAAGAGGCCCCTGGGGCGTGCCGGGGGCGGTCAGCCGATCAGGGGTATTTGCGCTTGTCCGGCGCCGGGGGGAAGTACTGGTACAGCCAGGTTTCGCTCAGGGTGCGGTCCTGGGTGCGGATGAACAGCCGCAGTTCCACCGGGTCGACGCTGTCGTTGGTTGGGTACCAGTCGAAGAGGATGCGGTAGCCCTTGATCTCGTCCAGCACCAGGATGCTGAAGTCCTTGACCTCGCCGTTGGAGGCGGTGACCACCGGTTCGATGCCAGTGCCGGCGGGCAGACGATCGAGGCCGCCGCCGGTGAAGTCCACGGCAAAGCGTCGGGCCCAGACTGGCGGGTAGTGCTCGCCCGGGGCCCAGCCTTCGACGAAGCCGCCCATGCCGGAACGGGTGGCGTGGACCCGGGCCAGTGGCGTGCCTACCGGCGGCAGGGCGCTCCAGTAGAGCTTGTAGCCGTAGTTCAGGGAGTCGCCGGCGGCCACGGGTTTTTTCGGGGTCCAGAAGGCCACGATGTTGTCCATGGTTTCGCCGGTGGTGGGAATTTCCAGCAGGTCGATGCTGCCTTCGCCCCAGGCGGTGGTGGGCTCGACCCACAGGCTCGGACGACGGCTGTACCAGTCCACGGTGTCCTGGTAGCTGGCGAACTCGTGGTCGGTCTGCACCAGGCCGAAGCCCTTCGGGTCCTTGTCGGCGAAAGCGTTGAACTGCAGGTTGGCCGGGTTGTTCAACGGGCGGCAGATCCATTCGCCATTGCCGCGCCACATGGCCAGGCGGTCGGAGTCGTGGATCTGCGGGTGGATGGTGTCGCACATGCGCCGTTCATGGGTGCCGCAGCTGAACATGCTGGTCATCGGTGCGATGCCCAGTTGTTCGATGGCGGTACGGGCGTTGATGTGGGCGTCGATCTCCATCACCACGCGCTCGGCCTGGCAGTCGATGTCGAAGCGGTAGGCACCGGTGGCGCTTGGCGAATCCAGTAAGGCGTAGACCACGAAGCGGGTGCTGTCCTTGTCCGGGGTCTCGAACCAGAACTGGGTGAAGTCGGGGAATTCCTCGCGGCGCTTGGCGTAGGTGTCGATGGCCAGGCCCCGGGCCGACAGGCCGTACTGGCCGGTGGCGTCCACTGCACGGAAATAGCTGGCGCCGAGGAAGGACACCACGTCATGCCTGTCCAGTTCCGGAGCCTTGAACAGCTTGAAGCCGGCAAAGCCCAGGTCGCCCTTGAGCTGGGCGGTGTCGACGCTGGTGTTCTGGTAGTTGAACAGCGCGGGACGGAAGTGCACTTCCCGCGCCTGACGGGTCTTGGGGTCGACGCTGTGCATGCGCACCGGTTGCTTGAAGCCCATGCCCACATGGAAGAACTGCACATCCAGCTGGCCGTTCAGGTCATTCCACAGCGAGTGCTGGCTGTCGTACTGGATGGCGTTGAAGTTCTGCGGCGTCATCTGCGCCAGGGTCGGTGGCAGCACCTGCTTGGTGTCCACGTATCGCTGGCCGGCCAGTTGCTTGGCCTGGGCCTTGAGGCGCTCGAAATCGAATGCCTGGGCTTGGCCATCAGCGGCGCCGGCCCAGGCCCTGGCTGCCAGCAGACCGCTGGCCGAGAGGCCGGTGTAGGCCGCCAGGGCCATGGAGGCTTTGAGGAGATTCCTGCGGTGCATAGGTGAACCTTATACGGGGAAAGATCCCCAGCCGTTCCTGGCTGTATGAGGGGATCGCGAGGTGAGGTTCGGTCAAGCCATCGGCCAAACGCAACTGAATGTGAACAGACGGCGGATAGAATAAACGGTTCGCCAGGGGCAGAAAAATGATTAGCTTGTGTCCATTGGTAACCACTGATCAGCTCTAGGAACCTGTCCCATGCTGCACCCGCGCCTGCTCAGCGAAGACGATATCCAACGGCTCAAATTGATCGACCGTGCCGAGGTCATCGATGAGTTCTACCGCCTGCAGGAGGGGGTTCTGCTGCGTTATGCCCAGCATGAAGTGGTGGAGGGCTGGCCGGAGGGCGAGGCCGAGCATGACGCGCTGATCTTGCAGCAGTGTTACCAGCGCGGCGGCTGGTTGCATGGGGTGTTCGATGGCCCGGCTCTGGTGGCCGCGGCGGTGGTGGATTGCCTGCCTATCGAGGCTGCTGGGCTGGACTTGCGGCAGTTGAAGTTCCTGCATGTGAGCCGGGCTTATCGCGGCCTTGGCCTGGGCCGGCAACTCTTCGCCCTGGCTCGGGAGCAGGCCCTGTTGATGGGCGCCCAGGGCTTGTACGTGTCGGCCACGCCGTCGCGGCTCACCGTGGATTTTTACACCGGCCTGGGCTGTGAGCTGCTGGCCATCCCGGACCCGGAGCTGCTGCGCCTGGAGCCCGAGGATATCCACCTCTATCTGCGTCTGGTTTAAGCCTGGAGGGGCTTGCGCCAGCTCGGCCAGGCACCGATGGTCAGCGCCCGCAGCAGCCACTCGCAAGGGCCGTACTGATGAGAACGCAGCCACAGGGCGCTGAGTTGCATCTGCAACAAGTAGATGGCGATTACCAGGACGGGCATCCACAGCGGCGACAGATGGTTGATCAGCCCCAGTCCGTAGCCGGTGAACAGCAGGCAGAGGATCAGTGATTGCAGCAGGTAGTTGCTCAGGGACATCCGGCCCAGAGGGGCCAGGCGTTGGCACAGACGCTGGCCCAGAGGGGAATGAAAGGCCCTGAGCAGCAGCATGGCGTAACTGGCCGAGAGCAGCGGCGCGGTCAGTTGGCTGATGCCGTAGCCGATGACTTCCAGACCACCACCGGGGGCGTAGGCTGCCCAGTATCCGTAAAGCAGGGCGCCACCCAGGCCCAGGGGCAGGGTCAGGGCCAGCAGCCCTGGCAGCCTGCGTTCAAAGCGGTAAGGCGCCACCAGCAGGCCTTTGCGCCCGGCGACATAGCCCAGCAGGAACATCGCCAGGGTGCTGGGGCCCTGCAGTAGCCACAGGGCAGAAGCGGTCTCCAGCAGGTGAGAGGCGTTGTAGGCCAGGGTATCCAGGGCATCGCCGCCCAGGGCCATGTCCTTGAGCACCGCTGCGCCGTCGGCGGCGCCGGTGTAGAGACCGGCGCTCAGCAGTTGGACACCCAACAGCAGGATCAGCACGGCGGTTCCCGTGATCAGCACCAGCGCCAGGGTCGCGGCCCACCTTGCCGACAATCCGCGCAGCGTCAGCAGCACCAGGCCCAGCAGGGCGTACAGGATGAGGATCTCGCCGTAGAACAGCAGTGCGCCGTGCACCAGGCCGATGGCCAGCAAGGCCAGTTGCCGCCGCAGTATGCGCGGCACGAAGCGTTCGCCCGCCCGCTCGGCGGAGGCCATCTGCAGGGTGAAGCTGTAGCCAAACAGGAAGGAGAACAGCAGGTAGAACTTGGCCTCGAACAGCACCGACACCAGCCAGCGGATCAGGTGGTCGAGGTCGCTGGCGTAGGCCGGGTTGCTGACCGGCGAGGCGTAGTAGGGGTCGGCGAAAGACCAGATGTTCACCGCCAGGATGCCCAGCAGAGCGAAGCCGCGCAGGGCGTCGACCTGCTGCAGGCGTGACGCCTTGCGCGGCAACGGCGCGTTCATTTCCGGGACCTGGGCTGCGGGGCGTGTTCCAGAGCGGCGAGGTGCATGGGCGGGCCTGTCGGTGAATGGAGTGAAGGCTCAATTAACGCGATCAGGCGGTGTGCGGGCAATCAAACTCTTGTGAAAAAAAGTCAACAAACCTGCGGCGCCGTGTCCGCCCCAGGGCCGGCACGCCGCTCCGGGGTCAGCTCCCCGCCGGCGCCGTGGCTGGCAGGCACTGGGCTTCACCGGCGGGTGTTTGGCCTTTTTTCGTCCACCAGGTCAGGGGCCGGAGGCTGTTCAGGTCGCCGCGCTTGATCGCTTCCCGGTAGCAAGCCAGGGCCCGGGGGCCATCGGTGGTGCCCCACTTGCCCTCGGCGTAGCCGCTGCCCAGGTAGTAGTAGGCGTCGGCCGAGTCCAGTTCCCGGGCGGTGCGCTGCACCAGCTCTTCGGACTTGCGCGGTTGCTGGCACTCATTGACGGAGCCATCGCCGCGGGGGTCGCAGTAGTACATCGACAGCATCAACGCCGCCTCGGCATCGGTCTGGGCGTAAGGCAGCAGCAGTTCTTCCGGCTCCCCGGGCTTGAGCTCCGGTGCCATGCCCGAGTAACCCAGGCTCACTGCCCGCACCGCCGCCGTGGCCGAGCCATGCCGGGCGGCGTCCAGCAGAAGCTGCTGGCCCAGCTCGAAGAAGTACTGGGTCAACAGGTACTGCTCGCGACCGCCGTAGCCCAGGAACAGATCGGCCTTGCGCATCTGTCGCTGCAGGGCGGTTTCATTGGCCGGGGCGTCCTGGTTGAGCAGGCCGTCCATGGACCACTGCTCCACCCGCACCAGTTGCCAGCAGGCGCCCTGTTGAAAGACGAAGGCCTGGACCACGTCGCCCAGCGGATCATGCACCACCAGGGTCTGGCTCTCCCAGAAGGCTTGCAGTCCGGCCCGAGCCTGGGCCTGTGGATCGAGCAGGGTCAGCAGGTGGCGGGTATCGCCCGTCAGCTTGTGCCGGGTGGTGATCTCGCGGCCGTACTCGTCATGGCTCGGGCGCTGTTCGATCAGCGGCGAATCGGTGAACGCCTGCTGCAGCTCCGGGCTGCTGGCAAAGGCCTTGGCGAAGGTCGGCAGGTCGCTGGACGGGCAGGCTGGGGCAGCGGCCTGGGCCGCCTGGGTGGCGGCGCCAAGCAACAGGGCGGCGAGCAACGGGCGCAAGAGATGACGAAGGGCGGGCATCGGCGAACTCATCGAGGTTGGAGGCGGAGCGCGGGTCATGGCGTGTCCGGCGGGGGTGTCGGCACGCAGCAGCGGCACAGCCACTGCGCCAGCCAGATTGCCAGCAGCAGCGGCACGCTCATCAGGAAGCAATAGACGTAGCCACGTATCGGATGGTCGGGAAACATCGCCCAGGCGGTGAACAGCACCAGGGCGCCGACCAGGCCCAGCTTGGCCTTCAGGTTGGGCACCAGGGCCACCAGCACGCTGACGAGGATCAGCAATTGGAGCAGGAGTTCCACCATCATTCCCAGGCCGAAGCCCTTGGCGATGGAACCGAAGTGACTGCGATACACCGCTATGCCCCAGACATGTGCCAGATAGAACAGCGGCGCCGGCAGCGAAAGGGGCACGAGGCCGGTGATGATGCGTATCAGGTGATAACGGCCTACGGTGTCCAGGCTCATGGGCGGCACTCGTGGGCGGTGGCACAGTTCTGTCGGGGCATGGGCGCATCCTTGCTGCCGGAAGGTCTTCAGCGATTCCGGTCGGTGGCGCCGGGTTTTTTCAGGCGGGCGATAGTGCCGTAACTCGGGGCGCTAATCCAGTCTGGCAGCCTGGGTGGGTGCAGATCGAGGACCCTTGATGCAGGCATTTCGCGCGCGTGGGGGGCTTCGTTGGCAAGCCGGCTCCTGCAAGGCGATCTTGCTCGTGGTGCAGGTCATGTGTCTGGCCCGTTGTCCGGTCCTTTGTCCGGTTCCTGTGAAAGCAACATTCAGAAGCACTATCGTCCCCCTGAACCTGGGCACTTCTCTCTAGGCTTACGGCCTTATGTGTCGATGTGACACCCAATTTTCCGGAGGCGGCAGATGAACACCCGTGGATTGCTCGATCAATTACTCAGGTCCGGTCAGGAGTTGCTGCAGAACAAGGCAGGCGCGGCGCCAACGGACAAGGCCCGGCCCGATTCCAGTGGTCTTGGCGGTTTGCTCGGCGGCCAGGCCGGCGGGCTGGGTGGACTGCTGTCCGGAGCGGGCGGCGGGGCCCTGGCAGCTGGCGCCATGGGCTTGCTGCTGGGCAACAAGAAGGCCCGCAAGTTTGGCGGCAAGGCCCTGACCTATGGCGGCCTGGCGGCTCTCGGAGTGCTGGCCTACAAAGCCTACGGCAACTGGCAAGCGCAACAGGGCACTGCTCCTCGCAACGAGCCGCAGACCCTTGACCGGCTGCCGGCGCAGCAGGTGGAGCAGCACAGCCAGGCAATCCTCAAGGCCCTGGTGGCGGCAGCCAAGGCCGATGGTCACGTGGATGAGCGTGAGCGGGCACTGATCGAAGGCGAGTTCCGCAAGCTGGACAACGATCCGCAATTGCAGAACTGGCTGCACAGCGAGTTGAACAAACCCCTGGACCCGGCGGACGTGGCCCGTGCTGCCAGCACCCCGGAGATGGCGGCCGAGATGTACCTGGCCAGCGTGATGCTGGTGGATGAAGAACACTTCATGGAAAAGGCCTACCTGGACGAACTGGCGCGTCAGTTGAAACTGGCGCCGGGGCTAAAGGCGGAACTGGAAAGCCAGGTGCGCCAGAGCGTTCTCTGAAGCACCTGGGACTTGTCGTTTGCCAAGGATGGCGGTTCTGCCGGAAGGTATTGCCGAAATACCTTCTGCAAGCCTGAAAGTGCCCGCTAAGCCACCATCCAGAGCGGGCGCACAAAGATGCCGAAAGTGCCATTCGGGTTCTTAAACCACCCATAAAACCTGCATCGTCCTCGGCTATACTCCTTCCATTTTTGAATGGCTTCGAGGACTGACTGTGAAGAACTGGACGTTGCGCCAACGCATTTTGGCGAGCTTTGCGGTGATTATTGCCATCATGTTGTTGATGGTCGTCGTCTCGTACTCGCGCCTGTTGAAGATCGAAGCCGGTGAAGAGCGCATGCGCAATGACGCAGTGCCCGGGGTTTATTTCAGTTCGATGATTCGCGGAGCCTGGGTCGACAACTACCGACAGACGATGGAAATCATCGGGCTCAAGCGGGACCAGGGCATCAGCGCCCAAGACCAGGAAAACTTCAGGAAATATGAAGAAAACCTGCAGACTCAGATGGCCGGTTACCAGCAGTCCATCACCGCTGAGGAGGATCGGATTGCGTTCGCGGCCTTCGAGAAAGACCATCAAGAGTTCAATCGCGTCATGGCCCAGGTGCTGGACCTGCACCTGCGGAACCAGAGTGCTGAGGCGATCCGCTTGTTCAACGAGCAACTGACCCCGCTCTGGATCAAGGGCCGCATCAAGCTCAACGAGCTCATCAGTTTCAACAAGCGCATAGCCGATTCTGCCACCCATGCCATCGACGATGCCGTGGCCGCAGCCAAGGTTGGGATGGGCGTGTCGTTGCTGGTGGCGATTTTCGTCGCTGGTCTGTGTGGCCTGCTGTTGATGCGGGCGATCATGGCGCCGATGAATCGCATCGTGAGCATTCTTGAAATCATGCGCACCGGTGACCTCAGCGGCCGTTTGAACCTGGAGCGCAAGGACGAGTTCGGCGCGGTGGAAACCGGCTTCAACGACATGATGACCGAGCTCACTGCCCTGGTATCGCAGGCCCAGCGTTCGTCGGTGCAGGTCACCACATCGGTGACCGAGATTGCCGCCACCTCCAAGCAGCAACAGGCCACCGCCACCGAGACCGCCGCCACCACCACGGAAATTGGTGCCACGTCGCGGGAAATCGCCGCGACATCCCGGGATCTGGTGCGCACCATGACTGAAGTATCCAGCGCCGCCGATCAGGCTTCGGTGCTTGCCGGTTCCGGCCAGCAGGGCCTGGCGCGCATGGAAGACACCATGCATTCGGTGATGGGCGCCGCGGACCTGGTGAACGCCAAGCTGGCGATCCTCAACGAGAAGGCCGGCAACATCAATCAGGTGGTGGTGACCATCGTCAAGGTTGCCGACCAGACCAACCTGCTGTCGTTGAACGCCGCCATCGAGGCGGAGAAAGCCGGCGAGTACGGTCGCGGCTTTGCCGTGGTGGCCACTGAAGTGCGACGTCTGGCGGATCAGACCGCCGTCGCCACCTACGACATTGAACAGATGGTCCGCGAGATCCAGTCGGCGGTGTCGGCGGGGGTGATGGGCATGGACAAGTTTTCCGAAGAGGTGCGTCGCGGCATGGCCGAGGTGCAGCAGGTGGGCGAGCAGCTGTCGCAGATCATCCATCAGGTTCAGGCCCTGGCGCCTCGGGTGCTGATGGTCAATGAAGGGATGCAGGCCCAGGCCACCGGCGCCGAGCAGATCAACCATGCCCTGGTGCAACTGGGGGATGCCAGCAGCCAGACCGTCGAGTCCCTGCGCCAGGCCAGCTTTGCCATTGATGAGCTGAGCCAGGTGGCCGTGGGCCTGCGCAGCGGCGTCTCGCGTTTCAAAGTCTGATGGATGAGTTCGCGCACAAGCGCAGCGCCGCAGCCGGGGCGCGCAGTGCTCTGTTCCTGGTGTTCCGCATCGGTCAGGAGCGCTATGCACTACAGGCCGTTGACGTGGTGGAGGTGTTGCCGCGCCTGCAGCTCAAGCCCATTGCCCAGGCACCGTCCTGGGTCGCCGGGGTCTTTGCCTATCGCGGGGTGGTGGTGCCGGTCATCGACCTGTGCGAGCTGACGTTCGGGCGTGCGGCGCAGTTGCGTACCAGTACCCGGTTGGTGCTGGTGCACTACCGTGGCGACGGCTCCCAGCCACCCCGAGTGCTGGGTTTGTTGCTGGAGCAGGCCAACGACACGTTGCGCTGCGACCCCCAGGAATTCCAGCCCTATGGCCTGGACAACCGTCAGGCGCCGTATCTGGGGCCGGTGCGTGAAGACGCCCAGGGGCTTTTGCAATGGGTGCGGGTCGATGACTTGCTGAGCGCGCAGGTGCGGGAGTTGCTGTTTCCGGCCGAGCCTCTGGACCCGGCGTCGCTTGAGGAGCCTCGATGAGCGACGAACAACGGTTTTTCGACTTTCTCAAAGAGCGAATCGGCCTGGACGTCGCCTCGGTGGGCCCGGCGATCATCGAACGCGCGGTGCGCCAGCGCCGCAACTCCCTGGATGCCCTCAGCAGCGACGAATACTGGCAAAAGCTGCAAGGTTCCCGGGATGAGCAGCAGGCACTGATCGAGGCCGTGATCGTTCCGGAAACCTGGTTTTTCCGTTATCCGGAATCCTTCGCCACCCTGGTCAAGCTGGCCAAGGAACGTCTGTCACAGATCAAGGGCATGCGCGCCTTGCGCCTGTTGAGCCTGCCGTGCTCCACCGGCGAGGAGCCCTACTCGATTGCCATGGCCCTGCTGGATGGCGGCCTGGCTCCCCACCAGTTCAAGGTCGACGGCCTGGACGTCAGTCCGTTGTCGGTGGAACGGGCTCGGGGGGCGGTCTATGGCAAGAATTCCTTTCGTGGCCAGAACACCGAGTTCCGTGAGCGGCACTTTTGCGCCGAGGGTGATCGTTATCGCTTGAGCGAGCGGGTTCGCGAGCAGGTACGGCTGCAAGTGGGCAATGTCCTGGACCCGGGCTTGCTGGCCAGCGAGCCGCCTTTCGACTTTGTTTTCTGTCGCAACCTGCTGATCTATTTCGACCAGCCGACCCAGCACCAGGTGTTCGAGGTGCTCAAGCGCCTGACCCATGAAGAGGGGGTGCTGTTCATCGGGCCTGCCGAGGGCAGCCTGCTGGGGCGTCTGGGCATGCGCTCCATCGGTATTCCCCAGTCCTTTGCCTTCAGCCGGCACACTGAACCCGAGCCTGCAGCGGTTCCGGTGGCCTTGCCCCAGCCCTTGTCCTTGCCGCTGCCACCGCGCAATCCGCCGCCTGTAGCGCCGCGCCAGCGCCCCTTTGCCGCCCGCGCGGCCCAGGCCCCGGTGGCCGAGAACACGCTGGCGGTCAGCGATGCCGCGAGCCTGCTGGCCAACATTGCCGCCTTGGCCAATGAGGGCAAGAGCGCGCAAGCCCGTGCCGCCTGCGAGCGCTATCTGCAGCAGCATGAACCTGTGGCCCAGGTGTTCTATTGGCTGGGGCTGCTCAGCGATGTGGCCGGCAACGCCATGGAAGCCCAGGGTTTCTACCGCAAGGCCCTGTACCTGGCTCCCCAGCACCCTGAAGCCCTGGCGCACCTGGCGGCGCTGCTGGCATCCCAGGGCGATGTCGCCGGAGCCCAACGATTGCAGGAGCGCGCTGCCCGCAGCACTCGCACTGCCGACAGTGAGTTGAAACGATGAGCCATTCCTACTCATTGGACGTGACCCGTGAAGATGCGCAGGCCATCGACGATTGCTGGAACCGCATCGGCATCCACGGCGACAAGTCCTGCCCTTTGCTCGCCGAGCATATCCATTGTCGTAACTGCGCGGTCTACTCCGCCGCTGCTACGCGCCTGCTGGACCGCTATTCGTTGCGTCAGGAGGACCGGGAACACGCGCTGAGCCTGGAGGCCGACAGCGATGTGGTTACCCGTTCGCTGCTGATGTTCCGTCTCGGCGAGGAGTGGCTGGGACTGGCGACCCGGTGCCTGCTGGAGGTGGCACCGCTGCAGGAAATCCATTCCTTGCCTCACCAGCGTTCCCGGGCGTTGCTGGGGGTGGCCAACGTGCGCGGGGCCCTGGTGGCCTGTCTGTCATTGACCGAACTGCTGGGCCTGGATGGCACACCGGTGGTCGCTGCCGCGGGGCGGGTCATGCCGCGGATGCTGATCATTGGGGCCGAGGGCGGCCCGGTGGTGGTGCCGGTGGATGAGGTGCACGGCATCCATGCCATCGACGAACGCCTTCTCAACGGTGCCTCGCTCTCCGGAGAACAGGCCAATGCCAAGTACACCCGTGGCGTGTTGCAATGGCAGGGACGCAGCCTGCGCTTGCTGGATGAAGAGCAACTGCTCTTGGCCGTGACCCGGAGCCTGACATGACCCCCGATCAAATGCGCGATGCCTCGTTGCTGGAACTGTTCAGCCTGGAAGCCGAGGCCCAGACCCAGGTACTCAGTACCGGGCTGCTGGCCCTGGAGCGCAATCCGACCCAGGCCGACCAGTTGGAAGCCTGCATGCGCGCCGCCCACTCGCTCAAGGGCGCGGCGCGGATTGTCGGGGTCGATGCCGGGGTCAGCGTTGCCCACGTGATGGAGGATTGCCTGGTCAGTGCCCAGGAAGGGCGACTGTACCTGCAGCCCGAGCATATCGACGCCCTGTTGCAGGGCACCGACCTGTTGATGCGGATTGCCAGTCCCGGGGGCGCCGAGACCGTGGCGCCGGATATTCCGGCCTATGTGGCCTTGATGGAGCGCCTGCTGACTCAAGGACCGGGAACGCCAAGCGTGCCGGCCCAGGACAGCGCCCCGCCAGAGCCGCAATTGGAAGCACCAGTGGCGCCCATGGCGCAGTTGCCGAAGGAACTGGAGCCCTTGCCGCCACCGAGCGATCCGGCCCTGGAGCCGGCAGTGAGCAGCGGGCGCCCAGGCAAGCGCATGACCGAAGGCGGCGAGCGGGTGCTGCGGGTGACCGCCGAGCGCCTCAACAGCTTGCTGGACCTGTCGAGCAAATCCCTGGTGGAAACCCAGCGGCTCAAGCCCTACTTGGTCACGATGCAGCGCCTGAAACGGATTCAGAGCAACAGCCTGGCCGCCCTGGAAAACCTCAACCTGCACCTTAAGGAGCATGCGCTGAGCCTGGAGGCCCAGGAAGCACTGGCCGACGCGCGACGCTTGCTGGCCGAGTCCCAGCAACTGTTGGCGCTGCAGACCGCCGAGCTCGATGAGTTCGGCTGGCAGGCCAGTCAACGGGCCCAGGTGCTTTATGACACGGCCCTGGCCTGTCGCATGCGGCCCTTTGCCGATGTCCTCACCGGTCAGGTGCGCATGGTCCGCGATCTGGGGCGCAGCCTGGGTAAACAGGTACGCCTGGAAGTCGAAGGCGAGAAAACCCAGGTCGACCGCGATGTGTTGGAGAAACTCGAAGCACCGCTGACTCACCTGCTGCGCAATGCCGTCGACCACGGTATCGAGCTGCCCGAGCAGCGCCTGCTGGCGGGCAAGCCGGCCGAAGGGGTGATTCGTCTGCGGGCCTCGCACCAGGCCGGTCTTCTGGTGCTGGAACTCAGTGATGACGGCAACGGCGTGGATCTTGAGCGCTTGCGCCAGAGCATTGTCGAGCGTCAGCTGTCGCCGGCCCAGACCGCCGCCCAGCTCAGCGAGGAAGAACTCCTGACTTTCCTGTTCCTGCCGGGTTTCAGTCTGCGGGACAAAGTCACCGAGGTTTCCGGACGCGGCGTCGGCCTGGATGCCGTGCAGCATATGGTGCGGCAGCTGCGTGGCGCGGTGGAGCTGGAGCAGACCAGCGGCCAGGGCAGCCGTTTCCACCTGGAAGTGCCCTTGACCCTGTCGGTGGTGCGCAGCCTGGTGGTGGAGGTCGGCGACGAGGCCTACGCCTTTCCGCTGGCCCATATCGAACGCATGTGCGACCTGGAGCCTGAGTCCATCGTCCAGGTGGAGGGGCGCCAGCATTTCTGGCACGAGGGGCGGCATGTGGGGCTGGTGGCTGCCAGTCAACTGTTGCAGCGGCCGGCGACCGAGACCAACGCGCCGACTCTCAAGGTGGTGGTGATTCGCGAGCGTGATGCGGTGTACGGGATCGCCGTGGAACGCTTTATCGGCGAGCGCACCCTGGTGGTGCTGCCGCTGGATGACCGCCTGGGCAAGATCCAGGATATTTCCGCCGGGGCCTTGCTCGATGATGGTCGGGTGGCGCTGATCGTGGATGTCGAGGACATGCTGCGTTCGGTGGACAAACTGCTCAATACCGGCCGCCTGGAGCGCATCGCACGTCATCACCAGCAGCATGCACAGGCTGCGCGCAAGCGTATTCTGGTGGTGGACGACTCACTGACGGTGCGAGAGTTGCAGCGCAAGCTATTGATCAATCGCGGCTACGATGTGGCCGTTGCAGTGGACGGCATGGATGGCTGGAATGCCTTGCGTTCGGAAAGCTTCGACTTGCTGATCACCGATATCGATATGCCGCGAATGGATGGAATTGAATTGGTCACACTCTTGCGTCGCGACAATCGCCTGCAATCCCTGCCGGTGATGGTGGTGTCCTACAAGGATCGTGAGGAAGACCGGCGCCGTGGACTGGATGCCGGCGCCGACTACTATCTAGCCAAAGCCAGTTTCCATGACGACGCCCTGCTCGACGCAGTGGTTGAGCTGATTGGAGGAGCGCGGGCATGAAGATAGCGATAGTCAACGACATGCCCATGGCCGTGGAGGCGTTGCGCCGGGCCCTGGCCTTCGACCCCAGCCACGAGGTGGTGTGGGTCGCCACCAATGGCGCCGAGGCGGTGAAATACTGCGCCGAACTGACGCCGGACCTGATTCTCATGGACCTGATCATGCCGGTCATGGATGGTGTCGAGGCCACGCGGCGGATCATGGCCGAGTCGCCTTGCGCCATTGTGATCGTCACCGTCGACCGTCAGCAGAATGTGCACCGAGTGTTCGAGGCCATGGGCCATGGCGCCCTGGACGTGGTGGACACCCCGGCCCTGGGCGCGGGCAATGCCCAGGAGGCGGCGGCGCCGCTGCTGCGCAAGATCCTCAATATCGGCTGGCTGATCGGCCAGCGCGGCAGTCGGGTGCGCTCGGCGCCGGTGCCGCTGCGCAGCGGGGCGCCACGCCAGAGCCTGGTGGCCATTGGCTCTTCCGCCGGTGGCCCGGCGGCCCTGGAAGTGCTGCTCAAGGGCTTGCCAAAGGACTTTCCCGCCGCCATCGTGCTGGTCCAGCATGTTGACCAGGTGTTCGCCGCCGGCATGGCCGAGTGGCTCAGCAGCGCGTCCGGCTTGCAGGTACGGCTGGCCCGTGAAGGCGAGCCGCCGCAAAGCGGCACCGTATTGCTGGCAGGCACCAACCACCATATCCGCTTGTTGAAGAACGGCACCCTGGCCTACACCGCCGAACCGGTGAATGAAATCTACCGGCCCTCCATCGACGTGTTTTTCGAGAGTGTCGCCAGCTATTGGAATGGCGATGCGGTGGGGGTGCTGCTGACCGGCATGGGTCGCGATGGTGCCCAGGGCTTGAAGTTGATGCGCGATCAGGGTTATTTGACCATCGCTCAGGACCAGAACAGTAGCGCGGTGTATGGCATGCCCAAGGCGGCCGCTGCCATCGGTGCCGCCGCAGAGATTCGCCCACTGGACAAGATCGCTCCACGTTTGCTGGAGATATTTGCCAAATGACTGAAAAACGCAGCTGTCCTGGCCAGGTAGCAACTCAGGTGACAACCCATGAATGATTTACAGCTCGACGAATTCAAGACCGACGAAAACGCCGCGATGGTGTTGCTGGTGGATGACCAGGCCATGATCGGCGAGGCCGTTCGGCGTGGGTTGGCGAATGAGGAAAACATCGACTTCCACTTCTGCGCCGATCCTCACCAGGCCATCGCCCAGGCCATCCGCATCAAGCCCACGGTGATCCTCCAGGACCTGGTGATGCCAGGGCTGGATGGCCTGACCCTGGTGCGCGAGTACCGTAATCATCCGGCGACCCAGAACATCCCGATCATTGTCCTCTCGACCAAGGAAGACCCGCTGATCAAGAGTGCGGCCTTTGCCGCCGGGGCCAACGACTACCTGGTCAAGCTGCCGGACAACATCGAGCTGGTGGCGCGCATCCGCTATCACTCGCGCTCCTACATGACCCTGTTGCAGCGCGATGCGGCCTACCGTGCGTTGCGGGTCAGCCAGCAGCAATTGCTGGACACCAACCTGGTGCTGCAGCGACTGATGAACTCCGACGGCCTGACCGGGCTGTCCAACCGTCGGCACTTCGACGAATACCTGGAACTGGAATGGCGTCGGGCGATGCGAGAGCAGAGCCAGCTGTCGTTGTTGATGATCGACGTCGACTACTTCAAGACCTACAACGATACCTTCGGCCACCTGGAAGGGGATGAAGCCCTGCGCAAGGTGGCCACGGCGATACGCGAGGCCAGCAGCCGGCCTTCCGACCTGCCGGCGCGTTACGGCGGCGAAGAGTTCGTGCTGGTGCTGCCCAATACTTCGCCGGGCGGGGCGCGACTGGTGGCGGAGAAGCTGCGCCAGACCGTGGAAGCCCTGAAAATCCCTCATATCGTGCCGGTGGAGGGCGCCAGCCTGACCATCAGCATCGGCCTTTCCACCGTAACGCCGCAGCCCAACAGCCATTGTCGACAGTTGATTTCGGCGGCGGACAAGGGGCTGTACCTGGCGAAGAACAACGGTCGCAACCAGGTAGGGATCGAGTAGCGGCTCTGGGGGGGCGGCTCATGGCCTGCGGGTAGCGGGCTGGCCCCGGCTGCCTTTCGGACCCGGGCGCAGATGGATCAGGGCGGTAAAATGGCGCCTGTGCGCGAATCTCAGTGGTTCGCTCACTGAAATTAGATGGCCGATTGGCCGCTAAAGCCGCTAAGCGGGCTGCCGTGATTCGGTGATTCCGTTATAATCTCCGGCTTTCAAAAGTTCGCCAACGAGTGCCGCCCCCCATGGAAATCAACCCGATCCTTAACACCATCAAGGACCTGTCCGAGCGCTCCGAAACTATTCGGGGGTATCTTTGACTACGATCAAAAGCATGAGCGTCTGACCGAGGTCAATCGCGAGCTTGAAGATCCGAGTGTCTGGAACAAACCCGAATACGCCCAGGAACTGGGCCGCGAGCGCGCCGCGCTGGCACAGATCGTCGAGACCCTGGACGAGCTGAACGGCGGTCTGGCCGATTGCCGCGATCTGCTGGACATGGCCGTCGAAGAAAACGACGAAGGTGCAGTGGGCGATGTCGTCGCCGAACTGGCCCGTCTCGAGGAAAACCTCGCCAAACTAGAATTCCGCCGCATGTTCAGCCACGAAATGGACCCGAACAACGCCTACCTGGACATCCAGGCCGGCTCCGGCGGCACCGAGGCCCAGGACTGGGCCAACATCCTGCTGCGCATGTACTTGCGCTGGGCCGACAAGCGCGGTTTCGAAGCGACCATCATGGAGCTGTCGGCCGGTGAAGTGGCCGGGATCAAGGGCGCGACCGTGCACATCAAAGGCGAATACGCCTTCGGTTGGCTGCGCACCGAGATCGGCGTGCACCGCCTGGTGCGCAAGAGCCCGTTCGACTCCGGCAACCGTCGCCACACCTCGTTCTCGGCAGTGTTCGTTTCGCCAGAGATCGATGACAAGGTGGAAATCGAGATCAACCCGGCCGACCTGCGGATCGATACCTATCGTTCCTCCGGTGCCGGTGGTCAGCACGTAAACACCACTGACTCGGCCGTGCGTATTACCCACGTACCGACCAACACCGTGGTCAGCTGCCAGAACGAACGCTCCCAGCACGCCAACAAGGACACCGCCATGAAAATGCTGCGGGCCAAGTTGTACGAGCAGGAAATGCAGAAGCGCAACGCGGCTTCCCAGGCCCTGGAAGACACCAAGTCGGACATCGGCTGGGGTCATCAGATTCGCTCGTACGTGCTCGACGCGTCGCGGATCAAGGACCTGCGCACCAACATCGAACGCAGCGACTGCGACAAGGTGCTCGACGGCGACATCGACGAATACCTGGAAGCCAGCCTGAAATCCGGACTGTAAAAAGACGCGATACAGGATCGGCTGATTCAACGCGATCCCTGTAGGAGCCAGCTCTGCTGGCGATCCCCGGGCCGCAAGGCCCGGGGGCAACGAACCTGATGGAATATCTAAAGACATGAGCGACCAACAACTCGACCCGCAAGCCCTGCAACAGGAAGAAAACTCCCTGATCGCCCTGCGCAAGGAAAAGCTTGCTGCCGAGCGCGCCAAGGGCAATGCCTTCCCGAACGACTTCCGCCGCGAAAACTACTGCGAAGATCTGCAGAAAAAGTACGCCGACAAGACCAAGGAAGAGCTGGCAGAGGCGGCGATCCCGGTCAAGGTTGCTGGTCGCATCATGCTCAACCGTGGCTCGTTCATGGTGATCCAGGACATGACCGGGCGGATCCAGGTCTACGTCAACCGCAAGACCCTGTCCGAAGAAACCCTGGCCGCGGTGAAAACCTGGGACATGGGCGACATCATTGCCGCCGAAGGCACCCTGGCCCGCTCCGGCAAGGGTGACCTGTACGTTGAAATGACCCACGTGCGCCTGCTGACCAAATCGCTGCGTCCGCTGCCGGACAAGCACCACGGCCTGACCGACACCGAGCAGCGCTACCGCCAGCGTTACGTTGACCTGATCGTCAACGAAGACGTGCGCCAGACGTTCCGCGTGCGTTCGCAAGTCATTGCCCACATCCGCAGCTTCCTGATGAAGCGCGACTTCCTTGAAGTCGAAACGCCGATGCTGCAAACCATTCCTGGCGGCGCCGCGGCCAAGCCGTTCGAGACTCACCACAACGCCCTGGACATGGAAATGTTCCTGCGCATCGCGCCCGAGCTGTACCTGAAGCGGCTGGTGGTTGGCGGGTTTGAAAAAGTGTTCGAGATCAACCGCAACTTCCGTAACGAAGGCGTTTCGACTCGTCACAACCCTGAATTCACCATGTTGGAGTTCTACCAGGCCTACGCCGACTACGAAGACAACATGGACCTGACCGAAGAGCTGTTCCGTGAACTGGCGCAGCTGGTGCTGGGCAGCACCGACGTGCCTTACGGCGACAAGGTGTTCCACTTCGGCGAGCCGTTCGCCCGTCTCTCGGTGTTCGATTCGATCCTCAAGTACAACCCTGAGCTGACGGCCGATGACCTGAATGACATCGACAAGGCTCGCGCCATCGCCAAGAAGGCCGGCGCCAAGGTTCTGGGCTTCGAAGGTCTGGGCAAGTTGCAGGTGATGATTTTCGAAGAGCTGGTGGAGCACAAGCTGGAACAGCCGCACTTCATCACCCAGTACCCGTTCGAGGTGTCGCCGCTGGCCCGTCGCAACGACGAGAACCCCAACGTCACCGACCGTTTCGAGCTGTTCATCGGCGGCCGCGAGATCGCCAACGCCTACTCCGAGCTCAATGACGCGGAAGATCAGGCCGAGCGCTTCATGGCCCAGGTGGCCGACAAGGACGCCGGTGACGACGAAGCCATGCACTACGACGCCGACTTCGTCCGTGCCCTGGAATACGGCATGCCGCCCACCGCCGGTGAAGGCATCGGTATCGACCGTCTGGTGATGCTGCTGACCAACTCGCCGTCGATTCGCGACGTGATCCTGTTCCCGCACATGCGGCCGCAAGCTTAAGTGTTGTGAATAAGAAGCCGCCTTTAACAGGCGGCTTTTTATTGTCTGGTTGGAACTGACGTACCGCTTCTAATTCTGTGTGATTTTCAAGAGGGAATATCTGTCGTGAACCGCGCAATTGCTCAAGAAGGTGCAGCCGGCATCGCCACTGCGGTGGCTGAAAGTGTTCAGTACCAGGGGCGCAAGGCCAGCCGGCAGGGCAGTGAGCAGCGTAGACAGGACATTCTTGATGCCGCCATGCGCATTGTGGTGCGTGACGGCGTGCGGGCCGTGCGCCATCGCGCGGTGGCCGCCGAAGCCGGTGTGCCCTTGTCGGCCACCACCTATTACTTCAAGGATATCGATGACCTGCTCACCGATACCTTCGCTCAGTATGTGGAACGCAGCGCGGCGTTCATGGGCAAGCTGTGGGCCAACAACGAAGGGTTGCTGCGGGAAATGGTCGCCTACGGTGATGGCAGTCCGGCGTCTCGCTCGCAGCTGGCCGACGACATCGCACGGCTGACCGCCGACTATGTGCAGCGCCAGTTGAGTACCCGCCGTGAGCACCTGATGGCCGAGCAGGCCTTCCGCCAGGAAGCCTTGCTCAACCCGCGCCTGGCGCAGTTGGTGCGCTCGCACCAGCAGATCCTGCTCCACGGCACCTGTCAGTTCTTTCAGGTCTTGGGCTCGCGGGAGCCGCAGCAGGATGCCAAGGTGTTGACGTCTATAATCGGCCGGATGGAGTATCAGGGCCTGCTCAACGGCGCTGAGCCGCTGGCGGAGGAAGAGATGCTCGGTATCCTCACGCGCTACATGCATCTGGTTCTGGCTTCGGTCTGACGCGCCCCACACGGCTGACCGGCTGCGGCCTGTCGGCCGAGGCCCACGCCAGCGGCTACAGTCATTCTGGTGTTCAAAGGAGAGTTGCATGCAAGCCTGGCGCATTCTGATTGCCCCGTCGTTCCCGCTGCTCAGCGGTTGCCAGATGCTCTTCAAGGACCCGCTGCCGGCTGAACAGGCGGCGCCTACCCAATTGCTGGGCAAGTGACCCCGCGCTACAGACCCATTCAATAGGAGTTTCGGGTGGACGATTACCAGCAGACGATACGCACTTTGTCCGATCGCATAGTGCTGGCCCAGACACCGATCCGGGTGCTGGATGCGGTGAAGTGGGACGAGAACATCCGCAAGGGCTTTCTCAAGGCCAAGGGCAAGGAAATGCCGGCGGTGGACCGCGCCTATTACGAAGGGCGGCCGCTGTCCTTCGACTCTGGCGCGGTGAAACTGGAGTTCCAGAACATTGAGCGCGACATCACCCGCCAGTTGGGCCAGTTCAACCCGGTGGGGCAGATCATGCGCCGGATGTGCAAGGAATACCGCATGGTGGTGCGCATGCTCGAAGCCCGGGGGACCGCTGATTTCGGGCTGATTTCCCAGGAGCTTTATGGCGCCGCGTCCGATGCCTTCCACGCCGGTGATCCGACTCTGGCAGACCTCGGGCTGATGATGTCCGACTACCTGAACAACATCGACGGGCGTGGCGATCTCAAGGACGAACCCAAGATTCTCAGCGCCAAGGAGGCGGTGAGCCTGCTGCAAAGCCGGTTGAACAAAGTGTTCGGCGAGGCCGAGGAAACCATCCGCGTATTCGAGTCCGACGGCATTGTCGCCGACGCGGCGGCGGGTGCCGACTACATCAAGATCCGCAGCGATGCGATGTTCAACAACCGGGACGTGCGGGCGCTGGAAGTCCATGAGGGGTTGGTGCATGTGGGCACCACCCTCAACGGGTTGAACCAGCCGATCTGCACCTTCCTGGCCAAGGGCCCGCCGTCGTCCACGGTGACCCAGGAAGGCCTGGCGATCCTGATGGAGATCATCACCTTTGCCTCCTACCCCAGCCGCCTGCGCAAGCTGACCAACCGCACCCGAGCCATCCACATGGTGGAGGAGGGCGCGGACTTTCTGCAGGTGTTCGAGTTCTTCCGTGAGCAGGGTTTCGAGATGGCCGAGAGCTACGGCAACGCCAGCCGGGTGTTCCGCGGTTCGGTGCCCAACGGGCTGCCGTTTACCAAAGACTTGTCCTATCTCAAGGGTTTCATCATGGTTTACAACTACATTCAGCTGGCTGTGCGCAAGGGCAAGCTGGAACAGATCCCCTTGCTGTTCTGCGGCAAGACCACCCTAGAAGACATGCGCACCTTGCGCCAACTGGTGGATGAAGGCCTGGTGGTGCCACCCAAGTACCTGCCCGACCAGTTCCGCGACATGAATGCGCTGTCGGCGTGGATGTGTTTCTCCAACTTCCTCAACCACCTGAGCCTGGATCGGATCGAGGCGGACTACTCCAATATCCTTTGAATTTTTCCGGGGGCGCACATGGACGTATTCATAGATGCACGGATGGGCCGATGATGCGTTTGTTGGCCGCACTGACGTTGCTGCTGTGCCTCACCGGCTGCAGCTCGTTGCTGTTCTATCCCGAGCCCGGGCTGCCCTTCACCCCCGAACGGGCCAAGCTCGAATACCGTGACATTACCCTGACCAGCGCCGATGGCCTCAAGCTGCACGGCTGGTGGCTGCCGGCCAAACCGGGGGTGGCCGTCAAGGGCACGGTGCTGCACCTGCACGGCAACGGCGGCAACCTGGCCTGGCACCTGGGGGGCAGTTGGTGGTTGCCGGAGCAGGGCTATCAGGTGTTGCTGCTGGACTACCGTGGATATGGTTTGTCCGAAGGTGCGCCGAGCCTGCCGGCGATCTACCAGGACGTCGATGCCGCGTTCAAGTGGTTGGACCAGGCCCCGGAGGTTCAAGGCAAACCCTTGATCGTCCTCGGACAAAGCCTTGGCGGCGCCCTGGCCATTCATTATCTGGTGGAGCACCCCGAGCGTCAGGCCCAACTCAAGGCCATCGTCCTCGACGGCGTGCCGGCCAGCTACCGTGATGTCGGGCGTTATGCCCTGAGCACGTCCTGGCTGATCTGGCCGTTGCAGGTGCCTTTGTCGTGGCTGGTGCCAGACGCCGACAGCGCGGTTCACCTGCTGCCGCGCCTGACCGGCGTGCCGAAACTCATTTACCACAGCATCGACGATCCGATCGTGCCCCTTTCCAACGGCATCCGCGTGTATCAAGCTGCGCCGCCACCGCGGGTCCTGCAACTGACCCGCGGCGGCCATGTGCAAACCTTTGCCGATCCGACCTGGCGCCGCGTGATGCTGCGCTACCTCGACGATCCGCAGCATTTCGACGGGTTGCGCCGCCTGGGGGAAATCCCCAACTACCCGGCGACGCCGAATTCAGCAGTTGAACCTCCAGAGAGTCCGCAATGAGTGAAGAACGTAACGCCATTCCAATGATCATCACCGGTATCTGCAGCATCATCGGCACCGTGGCCTGCCTGTGGTACTACGGTTACCTGCACTTCGCCAAACCGGAGGACGCGCTGCTGCTCAGCGACTTCACCATGCTCAAGACCGTGCCCGGCGAGGACTACAAGATCTCCCTGCAACCGGCCGATGAAGTGGCCCAGTGCATCGATGGCGTGCTGGTGTTGTTCGACACCCAGCAGAAGGGCTTGACCGGGGTGCTGGTGAACAAGAAGAAGCAGGCCGTGCGCTGCATGGGGCAAGAGACGCCGCAACTGCAGCAGTGATCGGTTTGCCGGCCAGCCGGTTCCCATCTGGATAACCGCATAAAAAAACGCCGCCGACCTGAAGAGGTCGGCGGCGTTTGGTTTTACCTGCCTATATAAGCAGGGCGCTCCATCAGTTGCGGCTGATGGCCGAGCGTGGCGCCACCGGCTGGTTGTCGTTGGAAATGGTCACTTCCACACGACGGTTCATGGCACGACCGGAAACGCTGCCGTTATCGGCCACCGGATACTCCTTGCCGTAACCCTGGCTGACGATCCGCGCCGGATCGACGCCCATGCGGATCAGGGCCATCTGCACCGAGCCGGCACGGCGCTCGGACAGGGACTGGTTGTAGGAGTCGCTGCCGGTGCTGTCGGTGTAGCCTTCGACGATCACCTTGCGGTCCGGGTTCTCCTGGAGGAATTGCGACAACTTGTTGATGTTCACCAGACCATTGGATTTCAGGTCGGACTTGTTGGTGGCGAACAGCACGTCACCGAAAGTCACCAGGGTGCCGCGATCGGTCTGCTTGGCGTTGAGGCTGTCCTGCAGTTGTTTGATCTGCGCGTTACGGGCATCGAGGATGGCGCGGGCGCGCTGGTCGCCGGCGTCCTTGAGCTTGGCTTCGGCAGTGCGCAGGGCAATGGTTTCCTTGGCCACTTCAACCCGCTGGTTGGTCAGGTAGGCCAGTTGGTCGACTTTCTTCTCGTCTTCCTTGTTCAGGTAGGCCTTGTCGGCCTTGTCCATCCAGTCGGCGGCATCCTTGGTTTCCAGGGCCGCGATTTTGCTCGCCTGCGGGTTGGCTTGCAGGCCGGAGAAGTTGGTCCGGGCGTTTTCCAGGTTGGCGTTAGGCGGGGTGGAGCACGCCGCCAGGGCTACGCTCATGGCCAACAGGGCAGGGATCATCAGTTGTTTGCGCATAATGGTTCGTCCTTTCAATCAAATACGAGTACGTGGGAATCGGCGGCGGCTTACTGCACGCTGCGCATACCTTCCTGACGCAGTTCCTGAACGCCTTTCTGCGAATCTTTCAGCGCCTGTTCGGCCTTGGCGGCCTGGGCCTTGCGTTCGGCGACACGGGCATCCCACTCGGCTTGTTCAGCCAGGCGACGGGCTTCGTCGTACTTCTTGTCGTGCATGGCAATCTCGGCTTGCTTGAGCTTGTCCTGGGCCGATTTCATTTCCACGGCGGCGAATTCGGTGCCGCCTGCGCTCACTGCGCTGTTGACCGCAGATTGCGTGACCGCGTACTGCTCGGAAGGCGGGTTACCGGCACAACCGGCCAGTACCATGCTGCTACCGAGGGCCAGCGCGGCCAGTTTCAGCCCGCGCAGAGAGGTGAACGAGGATTTGGCAGTGCTGATCTTCATGGTCTTCAACTCCATTGGGTAACTCCTGAAAAACATCAATATCCATCCCGGTCCTGGCGCCGTGACGCTGAGTGACGGGCGCTGATGGCAAAATTTGAAACGGCCGTTCCAGTGATGGCTAATGGGTGTGACCCGAGGCTTTTTTGAATAGTTCAGAGAAAGATGGCGATTGGCCGGAAAAAAATCTGACGCCTTGGTCAGGGCTCTAAATCGGGAACTTTTGCTGTGCGCAGGGGTATCCCCGGCCCTTTTCAGGACCGGGAGCGATGGTTTTCTCAAGGGAAACGAGAGACGGTGGACTCAGTGTTTGGGCTTGTCGGCCTGGCTTGAGATCAACTGCAGATGTTGACGTGACAGGGCCAGAAAGCGTGGGGTGGGGCCGACATCTTCGTACAGCGGATCACCTTCCTCGTCGGTGGCCACTACGTGCTGACCCTGGATGTAGGGGAAGCTGGCTTCCAGCTCTTCCAGGGCGGCGCCGATCAGTTCGCCGAGCAGTTCCTCGGTCTGGCGTTTGGGGTACATCTCGGAGAGTGCGGCCAGGCGCGCGGCGGCTTCCACATCCAGGTGAATCCGGTAGCCGGTCTTGGTCAGGCGACCCTTGGCGTTTTCTTCCCAGTGTTGCGCAAGTTCACGGATTTTCATGATGACCTCAATGAACACCTGCTTGTGGCAAGTTGGGTTGAGTGACCGGCACGGGCCGGTGCGTGGCCCTTGTGCGGTCTACTGTTGAGACTAGCTCCATCGCCGAAGGTTGGGCGCCGGTTTGCCACGTGCTTGCTAAGGGATGCCTGCAAGCGGCACTCTTGAGCCTTCCGTGCCGCCTTGAGTCTGCTGGAGAACACCTCGATGACCGATATTGATGCGCGCTTGCGCGAAGACGTTCACCTCTTGGGAGAACTGTTGGGCAATACCATCCGTGATCAGTACGGGGAGGCTTTCCTCGACAAGATCGAGCAGATTCGCAAGGGCGCCAAGGCCGATCGACGGGGCTCGCCCGGGGTCGAATTGAGTGCCAGCCTCGACCAGTTGAGCGAGGACGAACTGCTTCCGGTGGCCAGGGCCTTCAACCAGTTCCTCAACCTGGCGAACATCGCCGAGCAGTATCAGTTGATCCACCGCCGCGACGAGTCGCAGCCGGCGCCGTTCGAGGCCCGGGTACTACCGGAGCTGCTGGCTCGGCTGCGGGCTGCTGGGCATTCTGCCGATGCTCTGGCCCGGCAGTTGGGGCGCCTGGAGATCGAGCTGGTGCTCACCGCTCACCCCACCGAAGTGGCGCGCCGCACCCTGATTCAGAAATACGATGCCATCGCCGGGCAACTGGCGGCCCAGGACCATCGCGATCTCACCAGCGCCGAGCGCGGGCAGATCCAGGAACGCCTGCAGCGCTTGATTGCCGAAGCCTGGCACACCGAGGAAATCCGCCGTACTCGGCCGACGCCGGTGGATGAGGCCAAATGGGGTTTCGCGGTGATCGAGCACTCCTTGTGGCAGGCCATTCCCAACTACCTGCGCAAGGCCGACAAGGCGTTGTTCGAGGCTACCGGGCTGCACCTGCCGTTGGAATCGGCACCGATCCGCTTCGCTTCCTGGATGGGCGGCGACCGTGACGGCAACCCCAATGTCACCGCCAGCGTGACCCGGGAGGTACTGTTGCTGGCGCGCTGGATGGCTGCCGACCTGTACCTGCGGGACGTCGATCACCTGGCTGCCGAACTGTCCATGCAACAGGCCAGCGCGGCCTTGCTGGCCAGGGCCGGGGACAGTGCCGAGCCGTATCGGGCGCTGCTCAAGCAATTGCGCGAGCGTCTGCGGGCCACCCGTAACTGGGCGCATGCAGCGCTTGGCGCTCCGGTGCCGGCGGGGGCCGAGGTATTGCAGAACAACCGCGACCTGCTGGAGCCGCTGCAGCTGTGCTACCAGTCGCTGCATGAATGCGGGATGGGGGTGATCGCCGATGGCCCATTGCTCGATTGCTTGCGGCGGGCGGTGACGTTCGGCCTGTTCCTGGTGCGTCTCGATGTGCGTCAGGACTCCAGTCGGCACACCTCGGCCATGACCGAAATCACTGACTATCTGGGCCTGGGCCGCTATGAGGACTGGAGCGAGGAAGATCGCATCAGCTTCCTGATGCGCGAGCTGAGCAGTCGCCGTCCCTTGCTGCCGGGTTATTTCAAACCCTCGGCTGACACGGCGGAGGTGCTCGCTACCTGTCGCGAGATCGCCGTCGCCCCGGCGGCTTCCTTGGGTTCCTACGTGATTTCCATGGCGGGCGCGGCCTCCGATGTACTGGCGGTGCAGTTGCTGCTCAAGGAGTCTGGGGTGCTGCGGCCGATGCGTGTGGTGCCCCTGTTCGAAACCCTGGCGGACCTGGACAACGCCGGGCCGGTGATGGAAAAACTGCTGCACATGCCGGGCTATCGCTCACGCCTGCAAGGGCCTCAGGAAGTGATGATCGGTTATTCCGACTCGGCCAAGGATGCCGGGACCACCGCTGCGGCCTGGGCGCAATATCGGGCTCAGGAACGGCTGGTGGATATCTGCCGTGAACAGCAGGTGGAACTGCTGTTGTTCCATGGCCGCGGCGGTACTGTGGGGCGCGGCGGCGGTCCGGCCCACGCGGCGATTCTGTCGCAGCCTCCGGGTTCGGTGGCGGGGCGCTTCCGCACCACCGAGCAGGGGGAAATGATCCGTTTCAAATTTGGCCTGCCGGACATCGCCGAGCAGAACCTCAACCTCTATCTGGCTGCGGTACTGGAAGCCACCTTGCTGCCGCCGCCGCCTCCGGAGCCAGCCTGGCGTCACCTGATGGACGAGCTGGCCAGCGACGGGGTCCAGGCCTATCGCGCGGTGGTGCGGGACAACCCGCAGTTTGTCGAGTACTTCCGCCAGTCCACCCCGGAGCAGGAACTGGGGCGCCTGCCCCTGGGCAGTCGGCCGGCCAAGCGCCGTGCCGGTGGCATTGAAAGCCTGCGGGCTATCCCATGGATCTTCGGCTGGACTCAGACGCGCCTGATGCTGCCGGCGTGGCTCGGCTGGGAAGCGGCCTTGAGCAAGGCGCTGGCCCGAGGCGAGGGTGAGTTGCTGGGGCAGATGCGTGAGCAATGGCCGTTTTTCCGCACTCGCATCGACATGCTGGAGATGGTCCTGGCCAAGGCCGATGCCGACATTGCCCGTTCTTATGACGAGCGCCTGGTGGAAGCGGAACTGCTGCCATTGGGTGCGCATTTACGCGACCTATTGTCGCAGGCCTGCGCGGTGGTCCTGGGCCTGACCGGGCAGTCGCAACTGCTGGCCCACAGCCCCGACACCCTGGAGTTCATCCGCCTGCGCAATACCTACCTCGACCCGCTGCATCTGTTGCAGGCGGAGTTGCTGGCGCGCTCGCGCAAACAGGAGGCGCCGCAAGGAAGCCCCCTGGAACAGGCGCTGCTGGTCTCCGTAGCGGGTATCGCCGCCGGTTTGCGCAATACCGGCTGAGGTTGCAGAGGGCTGTCGGCCTGCTTTGGCACGGCCCTGATCGGGACAATCCCAAGGTGTCGCTCAGATTCATCTGGCGACACTTTGTTATGGGGTTGCGACTTGTTCTACCGTGCCGAGGGGGCACAAAAGGGCCGGGTTCCTCCGACTTTCGACTGCTTGTGTGCGCTGTGTCGGCTGTGTATCTTGATCAGCCTTTGGCCGTTTGGGCGGCCACTATCCTATTTTTGAGATTGGCCCCACGAGGCGAATCTGAGCGTTTCTAAATAAAAAATTGAGGAGCACATCGATGCGCGTAATTCTGCTGGGAGCTCCCGGGGCCGGTAAAGGTACTCAGGCAAAGTTCATCACCGAAAAGTTCGGCATTCCACAGATCTCCACCGGCGACATGCTGCGTGCTGCGGTCAAGGCCGGCACCGAGCTGGGCCTGAAGGCCAAGAGCGTGATGGACAGCGGTGGCCTGGTGTCCGATGACCTGATCATCAACCTGGTCAAGGAACGCATCAGCCAGGCCGACTGCGTTAATGGCTTCCTGTTCGACGGCTTCCCGCGCACCATTCCTCAGGCCGAAGCGCTGGTCAAAGCCGGTGTTGAGCTGGACAACGTAGTAGAAATCGCTGTTGACGACGAAGAGATCGTCCAGCGTATTGCCGGCCGCCGGGTGCACGAAGCTTCGGGCCGGGTCTACCACACCGTTTACAACCCGCCGAAGATTGCCGGCAAGGACGACATCACCGGTGAAGACCTGGTGCAGCGCAAGGACGACACCGAAGAAACCGTGCGTCATCGCCTGTCGGTCTATCACTCCCAGACCAAGCCGCTGGTGGAGTTCTACCAGCAACTGGCCGCGGCTCAAGGCAAACCGAAGTACAGCCATATCCCTGGCGTGGGTTCGGTGGACGTGATCACCGCCAAGGTGCTCGAAGCCCTGAGCTGAGTTGCCTGATCGTTTGATCGTTCAACGGCCCGCTTGCGGGCCGTTGCTGTTTATAATGCGTCACTTTTTTCAATGCCGATGGAACCCCCGATGAGCACCTTGCTGGCCCTGGACACCGCGACTGAAGCTTGCTCCGTTGCTTTGCTGCATGACGGCAAGGTTACGAGCCATTACGAGGTGATCCCCCGCCTGCATGCACAGAAGCTGTTGCCGATGATCCAGGAGCTGCTGGCCAATGCCGGCACCACCTTGCAGGCGGTGGATGCGATTGCCTTTGGCCGTGGCCCCGGCGCTTTCACCGGCGTGCGGATCGCCATTGGCGTGGTGCAAGGGCTGGCCTTCGCCCTGGAGCGTCCTGTGCTGCCGGTGTCCAACCTGGCGGTGCTGGCCCAGCGCGCCTTGCGTGAGCACGGTGCGACCCAGGTGGCCTCGGCCATCGATGCGCGCATGGATGAAGTCTATTGGGGCTGCTACCGGGAAACGGCTGGCGAGATGCGTCTGGTGGGCGCCGAAGCGGTGCTGCCGCCGGAAGTCGCGGCCTTGCCGGAAGGGGCCAGCGGCGACTGGTTCGGCGCGGGCACCGGCTGGGGTTATGGCGTGCGCATCGCGGTCCCTCTCAGTGGTCAGGACGCGGGCATGCTGCCCCACGCCGAAGACCTGCTGACCCTGGCGAAATTTGCCTGGGAGCGGGGCGAAGCGATAGTTGCCGACGACGCACAACCGGTCTATCTGCGCGACAAGGTGGCCACGCCCAAAGCTCGTTGAGGGTGGTCCAAGTGTTTGCGGGGGTTCAGATTTTTCCGGTGTAAACCGGCCAATCGTCTGGTTTTCGGAGTCGATTCTGCTCGGGTTTAAACCTTTTGGCTTTTCTGTGTTCTAGTTATCACTTGGGCATTTGCTAAGTCGAAGCGGTGCCGCTAAATTGCCATCATTGACCCCGGGCTTTTCAGTATGCGCATAGACGGCATCTCCTCTCAGTCCTACCCCATCAAGCGCAAGCCTCGTAAAGGCCTGGCGCTGGTAGACGAGTCTCTGGACGATGACGACGCCATTGAAGTCCAGTCCGAACCTGCGACTCAAAGCCGTTCCCAGGCATCTGCCCCCCGCACCGGTAATCTCCCCGCCCGTCCTCAGGACATGATCTTTCAGCGCGCGATGAAAAAGAGCGTGGCCAATGCCCTGGCCAGCTACCTGACCACCGCCGGCTTTGTCGATTGGGATCTGGAAGTGGTGGGGCTCGACCTGTACATCTGATGCTGCCTTATTTCCTGGGTTGTCCTTCCTGGAGCGAAAACGCCTGGCGTGAGTACCTGTACCCGGAGGATGCGCGACCCACTGATTTCCTTGGCCTGTATTCCCAGGTCTTCAATGCCGTTGAAGGCAACACCACCTTCTATGCACGGCCCGCGCCCGGCACTGTGCAGCGCTGGGCCCAGATCATGCCCGAGCACTTTCGTTTCACCGCCAAGTTTCCCGGTGACATCAGCCACGGCGGTGACCTGCGCGAACAACTGAGCGCTGCCCAGACCTTTATCCAGTTGCTCAGCCCCCTGGGGGAACGTGTGTCGCCCTTGTGGCTGCAATTGCCGGCCAGCTTCGCACCGCAGCGTCTGGGGGAATTGGCGGGCTTTATCGAGGGTCTGGAGCGGCCGCTGGCGGTGGAGGTCCGGCATCCGGAGTTCTTTGCCAAGGGCGATGCGGAGCGCATGCTCAACCGACTGTTGCGTGAGCGTGGCGTCGAGCGTATCTGCCTTGATCCACGGGCCCTGTTCAGTTGCACGTCCACTGCTCCCGCGGTGCTGCACGCCCAGTCGAAAAAGCCCAAGGTGCCGCCGCGACCTGCGGCGTTCACCCAGTTTCCGCAAGTGCGCTTCATCGGTCATCCGGAGCTTGAGGCCAACGATCCATTTCTCGTGCCCTGGATCGACAAGGTCGCCGGCTGGATCGAAGAGGGGCGTACCCCTTATGTCTTCCTGCATACCTCGGACAACCGACTGGCCGCTGAACTGGCCCGCCGTTTTCATAGCCAGCTGATGCAACGTTTGCCTGGCTTGCCCGCGTTGCCTGAGTTATACAGAGAGCCCGCCGCGGAGCAGCTCGGCTTGCTCTGAGGCGTCTTCATTGCCTTCTTCCGGAGCGAGCAAATGGACGCGCAAACCCTTCGAGCCAATGCCTTCAAGGCCCTGCATGAACGTGCCGGCGCCTTTGTCATTCCCAACCCCTGGGATGCCGGTTCCGCGAAGATGCTGGCCGGTCTCGGGTTCGAGGCCCTGGCCACCACCAGCGCCGGTTATGCCTTCTCCCTGGGGCGTCCGGATGCCGAGGGCGCCGTCAGCCTGGAAGACACCCTGGACAATGTGCGGGTCATAGTCGGTGCCAGCAGCCTGCCGGTGGCGGTGGACTTGGAAAACGGCTTTTCCGACAGTCCTGAAGGTTGCGCCCAAGCCCTGTTGTTGGCGGCAGCCAGTGGTGTGGTTGGAGGCTCGATCGAGGACGCCAGCGGTCGCGCCGACGACCCTATCTATGACTTCAACCTGGCGGTGGAGCGTATCGAGGCCTGTGCTGCCGCCGTGCGCAGCTTGCCGTTCCCCTTCATCCTGACTGCCCGGGCGGAGAACCTGCTCCACGGTCGTGATGATCTGCCAGACACCATTCGCCGCTTGCAGGCCTTTGCCGAAGCCGGTGCCGATGTACTCTATGCTCCGGCCCTGCGCAGCGCCGAGGAGATTGTGCAGGTGGTGCGGGCTGTGGCGCCCAAGCCGGTGAACGTGCTGATGTCCGGTGGCCTCAACCTGAGCGTGGCGCAACTGGCGGAGCTGGGGGTCAAGCGCATCAGTGTCGGTTCGGCCCTGGCCCGGGCCGCCTATGGTGCTTTCTACCGGGCTGCGGAGGATATCCGCGAGCATGGTCGCTTTGATTTTGCCGATCGTGCGATGCCGTTTCGGCAGATCAATCAATTGTTCAAACAGCCATAAAACGGGACATTCTGTGCGGGTGGTGAGAATTCTGGGCGTCCTGTTGTTGCTGGGCGCCTTGTTGTTGATTGGTATACGCCTGGGCTGGGTGCCGCTGGCGGATGCCTGGAACCCTTGGGCGCCGCTGGATGTAAGGGCCAAGCCGAATCTGTTGACCCGCTTCAAGCTGGCGCGGCTGCGGGACGATCCGCAGCTGTGCGACGAGGTGCTTGGCCGTTCCGGCTTGCGCACCAGTCGCCAGCCCGACAGTCGTGGTGATGTGGCCTGCCCATTGAGCAATACCTTGCGCGTGCAAGGTGGTGATGTCGCCTTGAGCAGCAGCTTCCTTGCCAGTTGCCCACTGGCGGTGGCCTTTGCCCTTTATGAGCGCCACGGGCTGCAGCCCGCGGCACAGGCGGTGTATGGGCAGCGCGTGGCGCGGGTCGATCATCTGGGCAGTTTTGCCTGCCGCAATATGTACAGTCGTGAGAATGGTGCTCGCAGTCAGCACGCCAGTGCCAACGCCCTGGATATTGCCGGTTTTCGACTGGCGGACGGGCGCAGCATCAGTGTGCTCAAGGATTGGCCGAAGGACAGCGATGCGGGACGTTTTTTGCGGCTGGCCCGGGACGGTGCCTGCGATGCATTCAATGTGGTACTGGGGCCGGATTACAACAGCGCCCATCGCAACCATTTTCATCTGGATGTAGGGCCTTGGTGGATATGTCGCTGAGGAGCCGGCTCAGGCGGCGATGCGCAGGTTCTGCAGAATCAGTGGACGTGCCCAGCCGATGTCGAAGTCCATCTGCCGCTGTTGCTCGATAAGCTCCTGCGGCGGGAACGGTTCGGCCGGTTTATCCAGCAGGTCCAGTTCGAATTCGGCGATGGGCAGGTGCAGCGGACGTGGTTCTGGCGCCGGGCCGGGGGCCGGCAGCGGCTGACCGGCATTGAGCACGATCGGGCGGACCCAGCCACTCTCAAAGTCCTGCTGACGTTGCTGGGCAACGATTTCTTCTGGAGGGAAGGGCGGAGCCGGTTTGTCCAGCAGCTCCATTTCGAATTCGGCGATCGGCAGGAACAGCGGCTCAGGGGGACGAATCTCGGTGTCCTGAACATCGCAATGGCGCTGGTTGACGATCTGCGTCAGTACATCGGTGCCGCCAACCGGTTCCACGGGACCATCGATGGCCACCGCGGGCAGCCCTTCAACGCTCGTGCCTTCTCCCTGTTGCTCGGCCAGGGCCTGGGCAAAGAAGTCCTGCCACAGATGGCTGACGCCGCTCAGTGCCTGGGAGTTGCGTAGGCCATAGTCGCCGTGGCGAGAGATATAACCTATCGATGTGCGTTGAATGTCTGACATTGCTCTCGGTCGACGCTGAGCTCTGGCAAAATGGCCGATAGTTCTGTTATCGGCAGTTTTTGCCGATCATTAATTTTTTGAGTGTGTTTTCAGATGAATGAGCAACCCGCGGCCTGCCGCATCAAAGTCGAGGCCCTGGACGCTGGATTCGCGCCGCAGGCTCAGCAATGGGCACAACGCCTGGGACTGCCGTTGCAGATCGACGAGGCCGAGTTTGCCCTGCAGGTGGGTGAGCAGGGGCTGCAATTGCAACAGCTGGGCGCCGATGCACCAGGGCCGGTGCGGGTGGACTTTGTTGAAGGCGGTGCGGCCCATCGGCGGCTGTACGGTGGTGGCAGCGGGCAGATGATTGCCAAGGCGGTGGGCGTTGCTCAGGGCGTGCGGCCACGGGTGCTGGATGCCACGGCAGGCTTGGGCAAGGACGGGTTTGTCCTGGCTACCCTCGGCTGTGAGATGAGTCTGATCGAGCGCCAGCCATTGATTGGTGCGCTGCTGGAGGACGGGTTGGCCCGGGGGGCGCTGGACGCCGAGGTGGCGCCTATCGTTGCCCGCATGCACTTGCTCAAGGGCAACTCTATCGAGCTGATGCGCAACTGGGAGGGCGAGCCGCCTCAGGTGATCTACCTCGATCCGATGTTTCCCCATCGGGAGAAAAGCGCCTTGGTGAAAAAGGAAATGCGTCTGTTCCGGCCGTTGGTGGGGGACGACAATGACGCTCCGGCACTGCTGGCCGCAGCCCTGGCCCTGGCCAGCCATCGAGTGGTGGTCAAGCGCCCGCGCAAGGCTCCGTGCATTGAAGGGCCGAAGCCAAGCCATGGACTGGAAGGCAAATCCAGTCGCTACGATATCTACCCGAAGAAGGCCCTCAAGGCCTGAACCCGATGTAGGCGCCGGCTTGCTGGCAAAAGCGGTTTCAGGGGAGGGCTCCTGGTTGTAGGAGCCGGCTTGCCGGCGAAGGCGATCTCAGGGCCTCTTCGCTGGCAAGCCAGCTCCTACAACAGTCTGCTCCCGCACATGCCGGTTTCTATGGCCGGTAGGCGCGCATGAACAGATCCACCACTTCTTGCACGTGCTCTTCCGCAGCGGGGCCTCTCAAGGGCTCGCCGCAACCATAGAGCAGGCGGAAGTTCGCCCCGCCCTTGAGCATGCAGAAGAAATGCTCGGCGGCATTGCGCGGCTTGTCGATGTGCAAGGTGCCCAACTGATTGATTCGCCCCAGCAGCCGCTCCATACCCTGCAGTACGCGTTCGGGGCCGGCCTCAATGAACATTTGCGAGAGCTTGGGATCCTGATTGCCCAGGGCCATGATCAAGCGATGCAGGTTCACCGACTCGTCGCTGTTGATCAGCTGATGAAAGCCTCGTGCGATGTTCAACAGGACGCCTCGCACCGGTGTGTCGGGCGTCAGTTCGTAGATCAGCGTGGGCAGCTGCTCTTCGCACTTGGCCACCACGGCGGCGGTGAACAGGGTCTCTTTGTCGTTGAAATGGCTATAGACCGTGAGTTTTGAAACGCCGGCTTCGGCGGCGACCGCATCCATGCTGGTACTGGCGTAGCCATTGCTCAGAAACAGGTTTTTCGCTGCTTCGAGAATGGCCTGGCGCTTGGCCAGATCCTTGGGCCTGCCTGGCCCAACGTTTGCGGAGTGATTGTCGGACATTTATTCGCTGTTAATACTGGACTGGTGAGTTTGCTATTAATAACATACCGGCCAGTATAATTATTCCAAGCACCATTAGCGAAAGGTCGCCGCCATGTTCCGCTATGCCTTGCCAGTCAGCCTGGCTTTTTTTCTGTCTGCTTGTGGGCACGAAGAGCCCGTTCAAATTGGCGTTCGACCGGCCATGGTGGTTCAGCCAGAGCCTTCGGCGCGGGTTTCGGACAGTTATCCGGGCGAGGTGCGAGCCCGCTACGAACCCGACCTGGCGTTCCGTATCGGTGGCAAGGTCAGTCGACGACTGGTGGAAGAAGGCGAGCGGGTCAAGGCCAATCAGCCCCTGGCCGAACTCGATCCCCAGGATGTTCGCCTGCAACTGGAGGCCACTCGGGCCCAAGTCACGGCGGCCACTGCCAACCTCAATCTGGTGCGCGCCGAGCGTGATCGCTACAAGACCCTGCTGGAGCGGCAGATGGTCAGCCATTCCCAATACGACAACGCCGAAAACCTCTACCGTGCTGGTGAAGCACGCCTGAAGCAGATCAAGGCCGAGTTCGACGTGGCCAACAACCAGGCCGGTTATGCCGTGCTGCGTGCCCCGCAGGATGGCGTGGTGGCCAAGCGCGCAGTGGAAGTGGGGCAAGTGGTGGCGGCCGGGCAGACAGTCTTTACCCTGGCCACTGACGGTGAGCGTGAGGTGCTGATCAGCTTCCCCGAGCAGAACTACGGTCGCTTCAAGGTCGGCCAGCCAGTCTCGGTGGAACTCTGGACCCAGCCGGGCCAACGTTTCGACGGGCGCATCCGCGAGCTGTCCCCGGCTGCCGATCCCAAGTCCCGGACCTTTGCCGCACGCATTGCCTTCAGTGCCGGCAAGGTTCCAGCGGAGTTGGGCCAGAGCGCCAGGGTGTTCATCCAGAGCGCTGATGCCCTGTCGCTGTCGGTGCCGTTGTCGGCGCTGACTGCCGAAGGGGGCGCGACCTACGTTTGGCGAGTCGATGCCAACAACACCTTGCACAAGACGCCGGTACGGGTCGGTGCCTTCGGTGAGAAGACAGTGCCGGTGCTCGAAGGTTTGAGCGCCAGCGATTGGGTGGTGGCAGCCGGGGTGCATGTGCTCCATGAGGGCTTGCAGGTGCGCCCGGTGGATCGCTCCAACCGTGTGGTCAATCTGGCGGTCAAGGAGTAGTCCCCGATGGGTTTCAACCTTTCTGCATGGGCGTTGCGCAATCGCCAGATCGTCCTGTTCCTGATGCTGTTGCTGGCCATTGTCGGTGCGCTGTCCTACACCAAGCTGGGCCAGAGCGAAGACCCGCCTTTCACTTTCAAGGCCATGGTGATCCGCACCAACTGGCCGGGGGCCACGGCCCAGGAAGTATCGCGCCAGGTCACCGAGCGCATTGAAAAGAAACTCATGGAAACCGGCGAATACGATCGCATCGTTTCCTTCTCCCGCCCCGGGGAATCCCAGGTGACCTTCATTGCCCGGGATTCGATGCACTCCAACGAGATTCCCGAACTCTGGTATCAGGTTCGCAAGAAGATCAGCGACATTCGCCAGTCCCTGCCGCCGGGCATCCAGGGACCCTTCTTCAACGATGAATTCGGTACGACCTTCGGCAATATCTATGCGCTGACAGGGCAGGGCTTCGACTACGCCGTGCTCAAGGACTATGCCGACCGTATCCAGATCCAGCTGCAGCGGGTCAAGGACGTGGGCAAGGTCGATCTGCTGGGCCTGCAGGACGAAAAGATCTGGATCGAGCTATCCAACGTCAAGCTGGCAACCCTGGGCCTGCCCCTGGCAGCGGTGCAAAAGGCGCTGGAGGAGCAGAACGCAGTGTCCACTGCGGGGTTCTTCGAGACCCCCAGCGAGCGGGTGCAATTGCGGGTATCCGGCAACTTCCAGACGGTGGAGCAGATCCGCAATTTCCCGATCCGGGTCGCCGATCGCACCTTCCGCATCGGTGATGTGGCGGATGTGCGTCGCGGCTTCAATGATCCACCGGCACCGCGCATGCGTTTCATGGGGGAAGACGCCATCGGCCTGGCCGTGGCGATGAAGGACGGCGGCGACATCCTGGTGTTGGGCAAGGCCCTGGAAGGCGAGTTCTCCCGCCTGCAGAAAAGCCTGCCGGCGGGGATGGAGTTGCGCAAGGTGTCCGATCAGCCGGCGGCGGTGAAAACCGGGGTCGGCGAGTTTGTCCGGGTGCTGGCCGAGGCCCTGATCATTGTCCTGCTGGTGAGCTTCTTCTCCCTGGGTGTGCGCACCGGCATGGTGGTGGCCCTGGCGATTCCCTTAGTGCTGGCGATCACGTTCGCCACCATGTACTACCTGGGGATAGGCCTGCACAAGATTTCCCTGGGCGCGCTGGTGCTGGCGTTGGGGCTGTTGGTGGATGACGCGATCATTGCGGTGGAGATGATGGCGATCAAGATGGAGCAGGGGTTCGACCGGATCAAGGCCGCCAGCTTTGCCTGGACCAGTACCGCCTTTCCCATGCTCACCGGCACCCTGATTACCGCAGCGGGCTTTTTGCCGATTGCCACGGCCCAGTCCGGCACCGGCGAGTACACCCGCTCGATCTTCCAGGTGGTGACCATCGCCCTGGTTGCCTCTTGGATTGCCGCCGTGGTCTTCGTTCCCTACCTGGGGGAAAAGCTCCTGCCGGACCTGGCCAAGATCCACGCCGCCAAGCACGGCGCCGAGTCCAATCCCCACGGCACGCCTTTCTACCAGCGCGTGCGCCGGGTGGTGGGCTGGTGCGTGGAGCGGCGCAAGACCGTGATCGTCCTGACCATCCTGGCGTTCGTCGGTTCGGTGATGCTGTTCCGTTTTGTCCCGCAGCAGTTCTTCCCGGCCTCGGGCCGCCTGGAATTGATGGTCGACCTGAAACTGGCGGAAGGTGCTTCCCTGAGCAACACCGCCGATGAGGTCAAGCGCCTGGAGGCGATGCTCAAGGACCACCCAGGCATCGACAACTACGTGGCCTACGTGGGAACCGGCTCGCCGCGTTTCTACCTGCCGCTGGACCAGCAACTGCCGGCCACCAGCTTTGCCCAGTTCGTGGTGCTGGCCAAGACCATCGAGGAGCGCGAGAGCCTGCGCAGTTGGCTGATCGCGACCCTCAATGAACAGTTCCCGGCCTTGCGCTCTCGGGTCACGCGCCTGGAGAACGGTCCGCCAGTGGGTTACCCGGTGCAGTTCCGGGTCACAGGCGAGCACATCGAGGAGGTTCGCGCCCTGGCGCGCAAGGTGGCGGCCAAGGTGCGGGAGAACCCCCATGTGGTCAACGTTCACCTGGACTGGGAGGAGCCGAGCAAGGTGGTCTACCTGAATATCGATCAGGACCGGGCCCGGGCGCTAGGTGTCAGCACGGCCAACCTGTCGAAGTTCCTGCAGAGCTCGCTGATCGGTTCCACCGTCAGCCAGTACCGTGAGGACAACGAACTGATCGAGATTCTCCTGCGCGGAACCCAGCAGGAGCGCACTGAGCTGGCCTTGTTGCCAAGCCTGGCAGTGCCCACCGACAACGGCCAGAGCGTGTCGCTGTCCCAGGTCGCGACCCTGGAGTACGGCTTCGAGGAAGGGGTGATCTGGCACCGTAACCGCTTGCCCAACGTCACCGTGCGTGCCGATATCTACGGCAAGGAACAACCGGCGACGTTGGTGCAGCAGATTCTGCCGACCCTGGAGCCGATTCGCGCCGAACTGCCGGACGGCTTCTTGCTGGAGGTGGGCGGCACTGTCGAGGATTCGGCCCGTGGCCAGAACTCGGTGAAGGCCGGCGTGCCGCTGTTCATCGTGGTAGTGCTGACCTTGCTGATGATTCAGCTGCGCAGTTTTTCGCGCACCGCTATGGTGTTCCTCACTGCGCCCCTGGGGCTGATCGGGGTCACCCTGTTCCTCCTGGTGTTCCGCCAGCCCTTCGGCTTTGTGGCCATGCTCGGCACCATTGCCCTGTCCGGGATGATTATGCGCAACTCGGTGATCCTGGTGGACCAGATCGAACAGGACATCAAGGCTGGCCTGCGTCCCTGGGATGCGATCATCGAAGCCACTGTGCGGCGTTTCCGTCCCATCGTGCTGACTGCCCTGGCGGCGGTACTGGCGATGATTCCGCTGTCGCGTAGTGTGTTCTTCGGACCGATGGCGGTGGCCATCATGGGCGGCCTGATTATCGCCACGGTCTTGACCCTGCTGTTCCTGCCGGCGTTGTATGCGGCCTGGTTCCGGGTCAGGAAGGACTGATCCGGGCAGCTCGCAAGGCATCAACCTGGGCCGGGTAGAGATTACCCGGCCTGGTTTTTCCGCAGTGCAGGTTTTCCAGCAATTGGGCAGCGTGCTCTTCGAGCATCTGCTGCCTGGGACTTAGGGGGAGCAGGCCTGGACCGCAAGGTCGTCAATGGACAGCAGGCCGCAGGGGGGGCATGACCGGACCGCCAGCTCTGGCATTTCATCCGGGGGCTGCCTTCTAGCCAGGGAGTCTGCCTTCAGTAGGAGCTGCGGGGCTTGCCCAAGAGCCAATGGGACCTGCACCGTCAGGGCAACCTGCTGTACTTTCGCCGGCACTCGCGGCCTTGCCCGCTAGGCAGTGGGCAAGGCCGTAGGGCGGATCAGAGGGTGCCGAAGACTTTCTTGGCCAGGCTGGTGGCCGCAGCCGCCGGGTTCTGGCGAATGGTTTCTTCCTGCTTGCCGATCATTTCGAACAGACCATTGAGGGCTTGCTCGGTCACGTAACTCTCGATATTGGCGCTCTTGGCATCCAGCACACCCAGGGTCGCGGCCTGGCCGGCGAAGGAGTTGTACTGCTTGGCCAGGCCGACCTGATCGGTGGCTTGCTTGACGATAGGCAGGAACTTGGCACGGATCTGCTCGCGACTGCTCTTGTCCAGATACTGGGTGGCGGAGTCCTTGCCACCGGCGAGAATGCCCTTGGCGTCGGCCACGGTCATCTTCTTCACCGCGTCCACCAGCAGTGCCTGCGCTTGCGGCACGGCGGCCTCAGCGGCTTTGTTCATGCTGGTTTCCAGCTGATCGACCTGATCACCCATGCCGAACTGTTTCATTTTCTTCGCGACTTTGCCGAGGTTGCCCGGCAGTTCGATACGCACATCGGGGTTGTTGCTGAACCCGCCGGGCGTCCCCAGCTGTTTGACGGCGATCTGTGCGCCTTGGGTCAGGGCGTCCTTGAGGCCACCGCTGGCGTCACCCTGGGACAGGTCGCTCAGGGACAGGGCCAGGGCACTGGCGGAGATCAGCAGGCCAGCGCACAGGCTGGTGAAACGGAGCGAGGTACGGAGCATGGCGGCTTCCTTGGGCAATGAAAATTAACGTACAGCGTCGACACGGAGTTTCAACGGCTGGGGATCTTTGCCGTCGAGGTTGACCCCGTTGTGTTCGGTGGTGATGAACATCAGCTTGCCGTCCAGTTCGATCCGCGCACTGACCGCGTAGCGGTGGCCGGGCTTGACCTGGGCCGGGTTGTAGCTGAGGTGGAAGGGCAGCGGCACCTGGCCTTTGACCGGGCCACTCTGCTCGGCCAGGACCACCGCCGGAGCGTCCGCCAGGGAGACGTCCTGCAGGCTCACGCTCAAGGTGGCGGCAGGCGGCAGGGCGATGCGTTGCAGATAGAAGACTTCGCCATCGAGGCTGGCCTTGGCTGCGGGTTGCATGGCCTGGCAGGCTCCAAGCAGCGCAGTGGCTGCCAGCAGGGTGAGTTTTTTCATGACGGATCTCCGTATCGAGGGCGCCGCAGGTTCTGCGGCGCCGATAAGAATCTAGTCGCTTTGCGCCGGTGCCGCGAGCTGGTCGGCGGCATCTTCGCTGCGGTGCAGGGCGACCTGGCGGATCGACAGGCGAATCTCCGCCGGCAGCACCCGTTTGGCCGCGCCCTCGGCCAGTTCCCCCAGCAGTGGGTGATAGCTCAGCTTGCCGGCTTCGTCGCGGCGCAGTACGCCCTGATCCAGCAGGGTCTGGATGAAGTGGCGGAACAGGCTCTTGTCGAAGAACTCCGGGGCATTGAGGCCATGCAGGATCGACAGGCGCTGGGCCATGACCGTGCACAGGTCTTCCAGTTCTTCGGCGCTGATACTGTTCTGGCCGCTGTTGAGCAACAGGGAAATGGCCATGTAGAAGCGCTGCAGGGTCTGGGCGATGCTCTTGGACAGCAGGGTCAGCAGGACAAAATGCCGCGAGCTGGGCGCCGGGCGCAGGTACAGGTCTTTCTCGAAGCGCAGCAGGCCCTGTTCGACGAAGGCCTCCAGCCATTGATCCACCACGCCGTCCAGTTCTTCCAGGGACCAGCGAATGAACAGCTCCGACTGCAGGTAGGGATACAGCGCGCGGGTGTAGCGCAGGATCTGTTCGCGGCTCATGCGCGACGAACTCTGGAAGAAACTCGCCAGCAGTGCCGGCAGGGCGAAGATGTGCAGCACGTTGTTGCGGTAGTAGGTCATCAGGACGGCGTTCTGCTCGTCCAGGTAGAGGATCTTGCCTAGGGCGTCGTTCTGCTCGGCCAGCAGGTTCATGTCCTTGACGTGCTGGATCAGCGCCTGGCCGTCGCCTTCCGGCAAGGTGGTGTGGGGCGAGTAGGGCACGCGGCGCAACAGCGCCAGGTACAGGTCCAGGACTCGGGCCATGGCTCGGTCGTCCAGGGCAAGGCGGCTGGTGGACAGCAGGGCCAGGGCGACCAGGTTCACCGGGTTGATCGCCGCGGCTTCATTGAGGTGCTGAGCCACACGCTCGCCCAAGCGGTTGGTGGTTTCGTTGAGCCAGGCCGGGCGGTATTGCGGGCCCAGTTCCTGGGTGCGCCAGTCCGGTTGTTCCTGGTCGAGGAATTCCGCCAGTTTGATCGGTTCGCCGAAGTTCACCGCCACCTGGCCAAAGCGCTGTTTGAGGGCGCCGATGACTTTGAAGATGTCGAAGATCGACTCCTTCTTCTTGCTCGCGCCGCGCAGTTCGCCCAGGTAGGTGCGGCCTTCCAGAACCCGTTCGTAGCCGATGTACACCGGCACGAAAACGATGGGCATGCGTGAGGAACGCAGGAAGCTGCGCAGGGTGATGGCCAGCATCCCGGTCTTGGGCTGCAGCATGCGCCCGGTGCGCGAGCGGCCGCCTTCGACGAAGTACTCCACCGGGAAACCCTTGGTGAACAGGGTGTGCAGGTACTCGTTGAACACCGAGGTGTACAGCGGGTTGCCCTTGAAGGTGCGGCGCATGAAGAAGGCCCCGCCGCGGCGCAACAGGCTGCCGATCACCGGCATGTTGAGGTTGATCCCGGCGGCGATGTGCGGCGGGGTCAGGCCATTGCGGAACAGCAGGTAGGACAGCAGCAGGTAGTCGATATGGCTGCGGTGGCAGGGCACGTAGATCACTTCGTGGCCCTGGGCGATTTTCTGTACGCCTTCGAGGTGGTTGACCTTGATCCCGTCGTAGATCTTGTTCCAGAACCAGCTCAGCACCACTTCCAGGAAGCGGATTGCAGTGTAGGTGTAGTCCGAGGCGATCTCGTTGCCGTAGCGCAGGGCCTGGGCCTTGGCCTTTTCCGGGGAGATCTTCTCGCGCTCGGCTTCGTCGAGGATCGCCTGTTTCACCAGGGGCTGGTTGAGCAGGCCCTTGACCAGGTTGCGCCGGTGGGAGATGTCCGGGCCGATGACCGCGGCCTTGAGGTTGCGAAAGTGCACCCGCAGGATGCGCTGGGCCATGCGCACGGTGCGCTCGTGACCCTTGTTGTGCTCGATCAGTTCGCGCAGGTTGATCGGGGCCGAGAACTGCACCCGGGTCTTGCGCCCCAGGATCATGATGCTCAGCAGCCGGCGCAGGCGTCCGGTGACCGCCCAACTGTCGGCGAACAGCAGCTTCCAGGGGCTGGACTCGCTGTCCGGGGACTGGCCCCAGAACACGCTGACCGGAATGATTTGCGCATCTTCGGCAGCGTTCTGGGTCAGGGCGCTGACCAGTCGGGTCAGGGTTGGCGGTGCGCCGCGTTTGTCCTGGCGACCGAGCCAGTCGGGTTCCGGGGTCAGGTAGAAGAACGCCGCGGGCTCCAGCAGGTTGCCCACCGACACCGGCAGTACCGGGCGTGGCAAGCCGGCCTTGGTGCATTCGGTATCGACCACGGCGAGGTCAGTCAGGGATGGGTTTTGCAGGACGTAGAACACCGGCCGGCTGCGGTCGAGGTCGAGGGTGAAGGACGACTGGTTGATGGTTTCCGAGCGCACCCAGAGGTACAGCAGGCGGCGCAAGGTGCCAAACACAAGACGACGGATCGGGGAGCGGGTCATACGGCTTCTGCGTGAGTGAATAAGAAATCAAAACCGAGCACCTGCTCGGGGCCGGTAGTGTGCCGGATTCGCCGAAAATCGGCAAAAAAGCACCCAAACAAGATTGAGTTGAGAGTTTTTACGCCTGTCATATACTCGGCCGACTCTCCCGCGGTCGTATTGCCTCCAGTCATAGAGAGGCAGCTCGAGGGAAAGTTCTCAAGGCAGGGTGGCAGTGCGCCCAGCCAATAATAAAAAAATGAGGTGTGGATTCATGACTACTCGTGAGACCGGCAACGTGAAGTGGTTCAACGACGCCAAGGGCTACGGCTTTATCCAGCGTGAAGGTGGGGCGGACGTGTTTGTCCATTACCGAGCGATCCGTGGCGAAGGCCACCGTTCGCTGACCGAAGGCCAGCAGGTGGAATACGCCGTGGTCGAAGGTCAGAAAGGTCTGCAAGCCGAAGACGTCGTCGGCCTGTAACCAACCCTGCAGGAGCTGGCTTGCCAGCGAACGGGGCGCTGGCGATGCAAGGCTCAGGGGCCTTTTCGCCGGCAAGCCGGCTCCTACCGGATTGCGCTGTTCAGGCAGTGCGCCAGGTAATCTCTTCTTCGCCGTCGGTGCTGATGCGAATCCAGCGATCGGCGGTCTCTTCACCTTCTTCCTCGACCCAACTGCCCGGTGCGCAGCGCACTTCCACATTCAGCGCGGCAAAGGCGGCGCGGGCACAGGCAATGTCGTCGTCCCACGGAGTCTGGTCGCTTTCCAGGTACAGGCTGTTCCACTTGCCCACGGCCTTGGGCAGCCAGGTCACGGGTACTGAGCCTGCGGTGCATTTGTAGGTCTGGCCCTTTTGCACCCAGTCGCTGCACGGGCCGAGCACGGCGCCGAGCCAGGTGGCGATGGCCTTGTAGTCGACGTCGGCGTCTTTCAGGTAAATCTCGATATCGGGCTGGCGCATGGATGTCCTCATTGCCGGTCTGAAAAATCCATTCGCGGATTTCTTCGACCTCGGGCCCATGCCCGCGGTCGTTGGGTTAAGTGGGGGGTTACTGCAGCACGAAGTAATCGTAGCGCATCGACACGCTGACCTCGAAAGGCTCGGCCTGCTCGATCACTGCGGCCCGGCGTTCGGCGCTGGCGCGCCAGCCGTGGGGCGTCATGGCCAACAGGTTGGCGCGATCTTCCGGGCGCTCCAGGCGCAGCCTGAACTCCAGGGTTTCGCTGTGGGCCAGGGCCATGCCCTCCGGCACCAGGGCCAGGTGCTTGTCGTCGGTGTATTCACGCACTTCGTCGTACAGGCGTTCGCGCAGCTCCATCAGGTGGCCGCTGGTAGGGCCGACTTTCATCAGGCCGCCACCCGGGCTCAACAGGCGCTTGGCCTCTTGCCAGTCGAGGGGGCTGAAGACGCTGGCGAGAAACTGGCAGCTGGCATCGGCCAACGGGATGCGCGCCATGCTGGCGACCATCCAGGTCAGTTGCGGCGCGCGACGACAGGCGCGTTTCACGGCCTCCCGGGAAATATCCAGGGCGTAGCCGTCGGCGTCGGGCAGGGCGTCGGCCAACTGCGCGGTGTAGTAACCCTCGCCGCAGCCGATGTCGACCCAGCGCTGGGGCGTGCGTTCTGCCGCCAGCTCTGCCAGGCGCCGGGCCACCGGGGCGTAGTGCCCAGCGTTGAGAAAGTCGCGGCGGGCCTCGACCATGGCCTGGTTGTCGCCCGGGTCACGGCTGTTCTTGTGCTGCACCGGCAGCAGGTTCAGGTAGCCCTGGCGGGCACGGTCGAAGCGATGCCCGGCCGGGCAGACCACGCCGTTGTCCACCGCGTTCAGCGGTGCGTTGCAAAGAGGACAGGCAAGCATCAGGCAAGCAACTTGACGAGAGTCTGATAGTAGATCTCGGTCAGCACATCCAGGTCGCTGGCCAGGATCCGCTCGTTGACCTGGTGGATGGTTGCGTTGACCGGGCCCAATTCCACCACCTGGGTGCCCAGGGTGGCGATGAAGCGCCCGTCGGACGTGCCGCCGCTGGTGGACGCCTGGGTCTCGCGGCCAGTGACTTGCTTGATGCTGGCCGAGACCGCGTCCAGCAGGGCGCCGGGTTCGGTGAGGAACGGCAGGCCGGACAGGGCCCAGTCCACGTGCCAGTCCAGGCCGTGCTTGTCGAGGATCGCTGCAATCCGTTGTTGCAGGCCTTCAACGGTGGATTCGGTGGAGAAGCGGAAGTTGAACACCGCCACCAGATCCCCCGGGATCACATTGGTGGCGCCGGTCCCGGAATTGAGGTTGGAAATCTGGAAGCTGGTGGGCGGGAAGAAGGCATTGCCGTCGTCCCAGTGTTCGGCCGCCAGTTCCGCCAGGGCCGGTGCCGCCAGGTGGATCGGGTTCTTGGCCAGATGCGGGTAGGCCACGTGGCCTTGCACCCCACGCACCGTGAGCTTGGCGCCGAGGGAGCCGCGGCGACCATTCTTGACCACGTCGCCCACCAGGCTGGTGCTCGAAGGTTCACCGACGATGCACCAGTCCAGGCGCTCCTTGCGTGCCGCCAGGCGTTCCACCACCGCCTTGGTGCCATGGTGCGCCGGGCCTTCTTCGTCGCTGGTGATCAGGAAGGCTATCGAGCCCTTGTGGTCCGGGTAATCGGCGACAAAGCGCTCGGCGGCCACCAGCATGGCGGCCAGGCTGCCTTTCATGTCCGCCGCGCCACGGCCACACAGCATGCCGTGCTCGTCGATCAGGGCTTCGAACGGGTCGTTCTGCCAGGCCTGGACCGGGCCGGTGGGCACCACGTCAGTGTGGCCGGCGAAGCACAGCACCGGGCCTTCATGCTGGCCATGGGTGGCCCAGAAGTTGTCCACGTCCTCGATGCGCATCGGTTCCAGCTTGAAGCCGGCCTCCCCCAGGCGCTGCATCATCAGCTTCTGGCAGTCGGCGTCGACCGGCGTCACCGAGGGGCGACGGATCAGATCACAGGCAAGTTGCAGGGTCGGCGAAAGCTCGGCAGGGGCCGTCATGGGGAACTCCGGTGCAAGGCATTGTGTAGGAGCCGGCTGGCCGGCGATGGCGGTTTACTGGTTACACCGCGTCGCGTGGTTCGCTGGTCAGCCAGCGCCTACAGGGTTGGGCGGGGCGCGCAAAATGGCGGATATCTTAAAGCAAAACGGCGGCCTGAGGCCGCCGTTTAGTGCTTTGCATCGATTTAGGCGGCTGGAGCCGGCTCGGGGTGTTCCGCAGGTTTTGGCAGTGACGACAGGAACGCCATGATCAGTGCCGCCACATAGGGCAGCGACTGCACCAGAAGCATGGTCACCCAGAAGCGCATGTCGTTGCTGGGCAGCCCCTGTACCAGGAAGATCCCCAGCGCCGCGCCCCACAACAGCAGCATGATGAACAACTCTTCCCGGGCTTCCGAGATGGCTACCCAGAAGCCGTGGTTGTCGGCGTTCTTCGGGGTGCGGAAGAACGGGATGCTGCTGGTGAAGAAGCCGTACAGCACCGCCTTGGCGATGGTGTGGGACAAGGCCAGGCCGGCCAGGGCCGCGCAGAACGCATCCTTGAGGTTGACCCCCACTGCCCGGCGGTAGAGGAAGATGATCTTGCCCACCTTGAACACGAACAGCGCGAGCGGCGGGATCGCGAAGATCAGCAGCGGCGGGTCGACCCGTTGCGGCACGATGATCATCGCCGCCGACCACAGCAGGGCGCCGACGGTGAAGAAAATGTTCATGCCGTCTGCGACCCACGGCAGCCAACCCGCCAGGAAGTGGTAGCGCTGGCCACGGGTCAGTTCGGTGTCCTTGCCACGCAGCAGGCTGGCGGTGTGGCGCTTGATGATCTGGATCGCGCCATAGGCCCAGCGGAAGCGCTGCTTCTTGAAGTCGATGAAGGTGTCGGGCATCAGGCCCTTGCCGTAGCTTTCGTGATGGTAGGCCGCCGACAGGCCTTTCTCGAACACTCGCAGGCCCAGCTCGGCGTCTTCGCAGATGCACCAGTCGGCCCAGCCCAATTCTTCCAGCACCGAACGCCGGGTCATGGTCATGGTGCCGTGCTGGATGATCGCGTCACGGTCGTTGCGGGTGACCATGCCGATATGGAAGAAGCCCTTGTATTCCGCATAGCAGAGCTTCTTGAAGGTACTTTCGTTCTGGTCGCGGTAGTCCTGGGGCGACTGCACGATGGCGATCTTCGGATCGGCGAAGTGCGGCACCATGTGCTTGAGCCAGTTGCGGTCGACGCAGTAGTCGGAGTCGATCACCGCGATCACTTCGGCATCCTTGGCGGTGTGCGGCAGCAGGTAGTTCAGGGCGCCGCCCTTAAAACCGGCCAGGGGCGCGACGTGGAAGAACTTGAAGCGTGGACCCAGGGTCTCGCAATAGGCCTGCACCGGTTCCCAGACCGCCGGGTCCTTGGTGTTGTTGTCGATGATCAGGACTTCGAAGTCCGGGTAATCGAGGTTGGCCAGGGCGTTGAGGGTCTGTTTGACCATCTCCGGCGGCTCGTTGTAGCAGGGCACGTGGATCGAGACTTTCGGCCGGTAGCTGGAGTCTCCTTCCACCGGCAGGAACTCGCGCCGGCGTTTGCGGACCCACACCGCCTCGGCCAGTTCATGGGCCTCGGTCAGCAGCACGATAAACACCCCCAGCGCGCCGAGGGCCAGCAGGAAGCCCACCGTCAGGCTGAACCAGGTGCTGTATTGCTGGCTGTAGTCGTAGCCGATCCACACCAGCACTGAACCGCAGAGGAAGGCGATGAAGGTCAGGAAGGTGCGGCCGCGCTGGCGCAGGGCCGAGCCGTCGATCATCAGCAGGGTCAGCGACAGCAGCGCCAGCACCACCGAACCGATGGCCAGCACCCGCCATTGCGGGATCGCCACCACAGGGCCTTCGAAGTTGAATTTCTGTTGGCGCGCAGCGTTGAACACGCCCCAGTAGGCGCCTACCGAACCCTCGTCGCTGGCCTTCCACGGTTGGTCGAAGGCTTCGATGACAAAGTAGTTGTAGCCCTGGCGATTGAGCTTGTTGACCAGGGTCCGCAGGTAGATCGCCTGGTCCGCGGGGCTGGCGTCAGCGCCACCGCGCATGCGGCCGTTGCTCGGCCAGCCCACCTCGGACAGCAGCAGCGGCTTTTTCGGGAACATCTTCTTCAGGTCCCGGGCGCGGTCGAGGACAAACTGCCCGGCCTTGTCCATCGGGATGAATTCCCAGTAGGGCAGGATGTGCGCGGCGATCAGATCGACGTGTTTGGCCAGTTCCGGGTGTTCTTCCCAGACGTGCCACTGTTCTGAAGTGGTCACCGGAACTTTCACCGCAGCGCGGACCCGGTCGAGAAGCACCGATAACTGGTCGGCGGTGATTTCCTTGCGGAAGATCGCTTCGTTGCCCACCACTACGCGGACGACGCTGCGTGAGCTGTTGGCCAGTTCGATGGCGCGCATGATTTCCCGCTCGTTGCGCTCCAGGTCCGGACTGATCCAGATCCCCAGGGTCACTCGCAGGCCAAACTCTTCCGCCAGTTTGGGAATATCCTGCAGGCTGCCGTCCACCGAATAGGTACGGATGTTGTCGGTCAGCTTGCTCATGATCTCCAGGTCACGACGCATTTCATCGTCGGACGGGTACTGCTCCTTCTGCGGGAACTGGCCCTGCTGGAAAGGCGAGTAGGAAAAACCGGAGATCTGTTCCGGCCAGTCGGGGGCCGAGACCGGGCGATTGATCAGCGCCCAGAAACCGGTGAACAGCGCGGCAATGGCCAGCACTATCACCAGGTTGAGTCCAAATTTACGCGATGACATAGCTATTTCGGGTTCCAAAAGGTGTGGAACGAGGGAAGGGTTGGCAGGCGCCAAACGGCGGGCATCCTACACCGGCCCTCAACTGAGCGTACAGCGCACAGAGGAAAGCCAGACCTTGGGCACTGTAATTGCGTTTAAGTTCTTTACTTGTAGCTGGCGGCTTAAAACTTGTCGCTTCCCAGCTCTATAATGCGCGCCGGTTTTTTAGGTGATGGTCATGAGTACAGAAGATCCACGGTTTGCCGGCGTCGCCCGTTTGTATGGCATTGAAGGCCTGGAGCGGCTGCGGGCGGCCCATGTGGCGATCGTTGGCGTCGGCGGAGTCGGTTCCTGGGCGGCGGAAGCCATCGCCCGTTGCGGGGTCGGGGAGATCTCGCTGTTCGACCTCGACGATGTCTGCGTCAGCAACAGCAACCGTCAGTTGCACGCCCTGGACAGCACCGTGGGCAAGCCCAAGGTCGAGGTCATGGCCGAGCGCCTGCGGGGCATCAACCCAGACTGTAAGGTGCATGCGGTAGCGGATTTCGTCACCCGCGACACCATGGCCGAATACATCACCTCGGACATTGATTGCGTGATTGACTGCATCGACAGCGTAAATGCCAAGGCGGCGCTGATTGCCTGGTGCAAGCGGCGCAAGATCCAGATCATCACCACTGGCGGTGCCGGCGGGCAGATCGACCCGACGCTGATCCAGGTCTGTGACCTGAACCGCACCTTTAATGACCCGTTGGCCTCCAAGGTGCGTTCCACTTTGCGCCGCGATTATGGCTTCTCGCGCACCGTGACCCGCCATTACAGCGTGCCCTGTGTGTTTTCCACCGAGCAGCTGCGTTATCCGAAACCCGATGGCAGCATCTGCCTGCAGAAGAGCTTTGTCGGCGACGGGGTCAAGCTCGACTGCGCCGGCGGTTTTGGAGCGGTGATGATGGTGACCGCGACCTTTGGCATGGTGGCGGCGACCAAGGCGGTGGACAAGATCGTTGCCGGCGTGCGTCGCCCATCTGAACGCAGCAAGCCCCTGTAGCCGCTGCCGCAGGCTGCGAGCGGCCCGGCGGGCCGTGGGGGCTTGAGGCCGCTAGGGGGGGCTGGCGGGAGATCGCCAGGCAAGGTCCTGCGGACCTTTTCGCAGCCTCGCAGGCTCGGCAGCGGCTACAGGGCGCTGGCCAGTTCGTTCATGCGTTGCAAGACGGCGTTCAGGCCATTGCTGCGCGACGGCGAGAGCTGGCGCGACAGGCCCAGCTGGTTGAACCAGTCCGCCAGGTCCACTTCCTGCAATTGCTGCACCGTCAGGCCGTTGACCCGGGCCAGCAGCAAGGCCACCAAGCCGCGAATCAGCCGTGCGTCGCTGGCGGCGGCAAACTGCCAATGACCATTTTCCAGGGCCGCCACCAGCCAGACCTGGCTTTCACAGCCATGGACTCGATTGGCGTCTACCTTGTCGTCCTCGCTCAGGGGCGGCAGGCGCTCGCCCCATTGCATCAGCAGGCGGGCCCGCTGTTCCCAGCCGGCAGCCCCCTGGAAAACTTCAAGGGCGGCCACGGCGTCCGCCGGCAGGCTCATCGCAGCAACTCCAGGGCCTGATCCAGGGCTTCGAAGAAACGCTCCAAGTCCTCGGAGTCGTTGTACAGCGCCAGGGATACGCGAATCGCCCCGACGAGGCCGAAGCTTTTCATCAGCGGCATGGCGCAATGATGACCGGCCCGCACGGCAATGCCCTGTTCGGTCAGCAGGTGGGCCAGGTCGGCGTTGTGCACGCCGTCCACGACGAAGCTGACCAGGGCCAGTTGCGGCGTGCCCAGCAGGCGGATGCCATTGCGTGCCTGCAAGCCCTGCAGCAGATAGGCATGCAGCGCGGCTTCGTGCGTGGCCACTGCCTGCTGATCCAGGCCAGCGAGGTAATCCAGGGTCGCCCCCAGGCCAATGACTCCGGCAATCGGCGGGGTGCCGGCCTCGAATCCCAGGGGCGCCGGGCGAAAGCTGGCGTGCTGGTAGTCGGCGTCCTGGACCATTTCTCCGCCGAACTGCCAATGACGCAGGTGCTTGAGCGCGGCATGACGGCCGAACAGCACGCCGACGCCGTCCGGACCATAGAGTTTATGGCTGGAGAACACATAGAAGTCGCAGCCCAGGGCCTGCACATCGTGACGGCCATGGACCACGCCCTGGGCGCCGTCGATCACCGTCAGTGCGCCCTGGGCCTTGGCCATGGCCAGCAGTGGCGTCAAGGGTTGCCAGGCGCCGAGCACATTGGACAACTGGCTCACTGCCAGCAGGCGAGTGCGCGGGCCAATCAGACGGCTTGCCGCATCAATATCGATCAGTCCGTCGGCATCCAGGGGCAGGATCAGCAGCTTGAGGTCGCGACGTTGGGCCAACTGTTGCCAGGGCAGCAGGTTGGCATGGTGTTCAAGGGCGCTGATGACGATCTCATCGCCGCTTTCAAATTGCTGCTCCAGGCCATAAGCCAGGAGATTCAGCGCACTGGTGGCGCCGTGGGTGAAGATGATCTGTCCGCTGTCACCGGCATTCAGCCATTGGCCGACCTTGCGGCGGCTGTCCTCGAAGGCCTGGGTGGCATGGGCGCCGGGCAGGTGCTGCGCGCGATGCACATTGGCCGCGCCATTGGCGTAGTAGTGGGCCAGGGCGTCCAGCAGGGCTTGGGGTTTTTGCGTGGTGGCGGCGTTGTCCAGGTACGTCTGGTCCTGGCGATGCAGTGCGGCGATGGCCGGGAAGTCGGCGCGCCAGGGGGAGGGTACAAGCATGGTGGCAGAACTCGTTTGAACAGGCCGGGCGCCGATGATAAGCGCCCGGCCGGTTCCAGTGAAACCGAATCGCTGCTTAGTTGTGAGCGTGCAGCGCTTCGTTCAGCTCGATGGCCGACTTGTGGGTCTTGCACTCCACGGCGCCGGTTTCCGAGTTGCGGCGGAACAGCAGGTCCGGCTGGCCGGCCAGTTCACGGGCCTTGAGCACTTTGACCAACTGGTTGTTTTCGTCCAGCAGCGCCACCTTGGTGCCAGCGGTCACGTACAGACCCGACTCCACGGTGTTGCGGTCGCCCAGGGGAATGCCGATACCGGCATTGGCGCCGATCAGGCAGCCTTCGCCGACCTTGATCACGATGTTGCCGCCACCCGACAGGGTGCCCATGGTGGAGCAGCCACCGCCCAGGTCCGAACCTTTGCCGACGAACACGCCAGCCGATACACGGCCTTCGATCATGCCCGGGCCTTCGGTGCCGGCGTTGAAGTTGACGAAGCCTTCGTGCATCACGGTGGTGCCTTCGCCGATGTAGGCGCCCAGGCGAATCCGCGCGCTGTCAGCGATACGCACGCCGCTCGGCACCACGTAGTCGGTCATTTTCGGGAACTTGTCCACGGAGAACACTTCCAGCAGCTCGCCGCGCAGGCGGGCTTCCAGTTGCCGCTCGGCCAACTCGCCCAGATCGATGGCGCCCTGGCTGGTCCAGGCTACGTTCGGCAGCAGTGGGAACACCCCGGCCAGGCTCAGGCCATGCGGCTTGACCAAGCGGTGGGACAGCAGGTGCAGCTTCAGGTAAGCCTCTGGGGTGGAGGTCAATTGAGCGTCTTCGGCCAGCAGGGTGGCTACCAGCGGCTTGTGGCTTTCGGCCAGGCGGGTCAGCAGGGCAGCCTGGGTGGCGTCGATGCCTTTCAGCGCGTCGGCCATTTGCGCGGCCTGGGCGGTGGTGAAGGTGATGGCCTGGTTGCCTTCGCTGTAGCCGAGGATCGGTGCGACAGCGGCAACGATTTCGGCGGCAGGATTGAGCAGTGGCGATGCGTAGAACACTTCCAGCCAGGCGCCTTGACGATTTTGGGTGCCGACACCGAATGCCAGGCTGAACAGAGTAGTGGACATGCAGTTACCTCTTGCGAAATAGAGTGAGCAGGCTTACTTGAGCGCCGCTGCGTAAAGGTCTGGCTTGAAGCCAATCAGGGTCTTGTCTCCGAGGTCGAGCACCGGGCGCTTGATCATCGAAGGTTGCGCGAGCATCAGTTCAACGGCTTTCGCCTGGTCGAGATCGGCTTTGCTTTCGTCATCGAGTTTGCGAAAGGTCGTGCCCGCGCGGTTCAACACCACCTGCCAGCCGTGCTCGTTGCACCACTGATTCAGGTGCTCACGGTCAATGCCGGAGGTTTTGTAATCATGGAAGTCATAGCTGACAGCGTTTTCATCGAGCCAGGTGCGCGCCTTTTTCATGGTGTCACAGGCTTTGATGCCGAAAAGGTGCAACGTTTTGCTTGAAGCGGTCAAGGAATTGCCCCCTTTGGAGATGCTGGAGATGAAAGGTCACGGATTATGCCACGACCGCAGCGCTTCAGCGTCGGCCTGAAATCGGCTTTGTCGCAGGTTGTTGCATGGCAGGTCATGGGGCTTGCGACTTTTGTGCAGCGGTCAGTACCGAGTTTAAGCGGCTAATATGGCACTTCGTCGGCGATTCTCAGCTGAGATGCGTACGATTTTTCCTGTTGAGCCTTGGATTTTCGCTTTATGCAAACCGCCTATACCGTCCTCATCCTGCTGATGCTGGTGAGTCTTTCGCGACTGGTCGGACGGGTGATTCCGCTGCCCTTGCCTCTGGTACAGATCGCCGCCGGAGCCCTGTTGGCCTGGCCGACCCTGGGTTTGCATGTGGCCCTGGACCCGGAATTGTTCCTTTTCCTGTTCCTGCCGCCGTTGCTGTTTTCCGACGGTTGGCGCATGCCCAAGCGCGAGTTCTGGCGCTTGCGTGGCCCGATCCTGACCTTGGCGGTGGGCCTGGTGTTGTTCACCGTGGTCGGGGCCGGTTATTTCATTCACTGGCTGTTGCCGACCATCCCGTTGCCGGTGGCTTTCGCCCTGGCTGCGGTGCTGTCACCCACCGACGCCGTGGCGGTGTCGGCCATTTCCCAGAACCGCCTGCCAACCCCGCTGATGCACATGCTCCAGGGCGAGGCCTTGATGAACGATGCCTCGGGCCTGGTGACTTTCAAGTTCGCCCTGGTGGCCGCCGTTACCGGGGTGTTCTCCCTGGCCAATGCCAGCCTGACCTTTGTGTTGGTGGCGGTGGGTGGCTTGGCGGTCGGCGTGGCCCTGAGCTGGCTGGTCGGGCGCCTGCGGGCCTGGATGATCGCCCGCGGCTGGGACGATCCGGCGACCCATGTGGTGTTCATGTTGCTATTGCCCTTCGCGGCTTACGTCCTGGCCGAGCGCCTGGGGGCCTCGGGCATTCTCTCGGCGGTGGCGGCGGGAATGATGCAGAGCTGGCTCGACCTGCTGCCGCGCCAGACCAGCACCCGACTGCTCAATCGCAGTGTCTGGTCGCTGCTGGAGTTCGCCTTCAATGGCCTGATCTTCCTACTGTTGGGGCTGCAATTGCCTGACATCATCAAGGCCGTGGTCAGTCATGAAACTTCACTCTGGCCGACCCTGTTCTACCGCTGCCTGGATGTGTTGGCGATCTTCCTGGTGCTGCTGGTGTTGCGCTTTATCTGGGTGCAGAGCATCTGGCGCCTGTCCGGGCTGCTGCGGCGTTGGCGCGGCAAGGGCGAGCTGACCCTGGTGCCCACGGCGCGCTCCTGCTGGCTGCTGACGGTGGGCGGGGTGCGTGGGGCTGTGACCCTGGCCGGCGTGATGTCGGTGCCCTTGTTCCTGGGCGCCGGGGAGGCCTTCCCCGAACGTGATCTGCTGATCTTTATCGCCGCTGGAGTGATCCTGCTGTCCCTGGTGGCGGCCTGCATTGCCCTGCCGCTGCTGTTGCGCGGTATCGTCAAAAGCCCCGACGACAAACGCCGTGGAGAAGTCCGCGACGCCTGGCGCAAGACCGCCGAGGCGGCGATCCATGCCCTGGAAGCCGAGGAAGTGGCTGAAACCAGTGAGGCCCCCGATGCGGCCCAGGCGGCACTGGCCACCGAGCTCAAGGGCCGTTTGATGGCTGAGTACCGGCATCAGTTGGAGGTCTACAACGATTCCGCGGAGGCCCAGGCCCTGGCATTGCAGATGGACTTGCTGGAACGCCGCCTGCGGCTCAAGGCCCTGCGCGCGCAACGGCTTGAGCTGTACCGCCTGAGCCGGCATCACCAGATCGGTGACGATGTGCTGCGAGAGGTGTTGGCGGACCTGGATTTGAGCGAGGCGAATTTGGGGCAGGTGAAGTGAGCGAATAACGCTTTCGCCGGCAAGCCGGCTCCTACTGGGAGGGTGTAGGAGCCGGCTTGCCGGCGAAGGGGCTCACGCGCGACGCAGAACGAAATCGCGAATCCGCTCGGCGGCTTCCACGCACTCCGCCAGCGGCGCGACCAGCGCCATGCGCACCCGTCCGGCGCCCGGGTTGGTGCCGTCCACATCCCGCGACAGGTAGGAACCCGGAACCACGGTCACGTGCTCCTGCTCGAACAGGTCGCGGCAGAAGGCGGCGTCATCCCCGGCCACGTTGGGCCACAGGTAGAAGCTGCCGTCCGGGCGCTGCACGTCCATTACCGGCGCGAGGATTGCCAGCACCGCGTCGAACTTCTCGCGATACAGGGCGCGGTTGGCGCGCACGTGCACTTCGTCGTTCCAGGCGGCGATGCTGGCCAGTTGGGTCTGCACCGGCATGGCGCAGCCGTGGTAGGTGCGGTACAGCAGGAAACCCTTGAGGATGTCGGCGTCGCCGGCCACGAAGCCGGAGCGCAGGCCCGGCAGGTTGGAGCGCTTGGACAGGCTGTGGAATACCACGCAACGCTTGAAGTCCTTGCGGCCCAGTTCGACGCAGGCGCTGAGCAGCCCCGGCGGCGGGGTCTGTTCGTCGAAGTACAGCTCGCTGTAGCACTCGTCGGCGGCGATCACGAAGTCGTGTTCGTCGGCCAGGGCGATCAGTTTCTTCAGGGTGTCCAGCGGGATCAGTGCGCCGGTGGGGTTGCCCGGGGAGCACAGGAAGAGGATCTGGCAGCGCTGCCAGATCTCGGCCGGTACGGCGTCGAAATCCGGGTTGAAGCCGTTTTCATCCAGGCACGGCAGGTAGTGCGGCTTGGCCCCGGCAAGGAAGGCTGCGCCTTCGTAGATCTGATAGAACGGGTTGGGGCTGACCACCAGGGCGTCGTCGCCGCGGTTGACCACTGTCTGGGTGAAGGCGAACAGGGCTTCGCGGGTGCCGTTGACCGGCAGGACGTTGCGCGCCGGGTCGATCCAGCCGGTCGGCACGCCGAAGCGTCGCTCGCACCAGCCAGCGATGGCTTCACGCAGGGCCGGTATACCCAGGGTGGTGGGGTAGACCGCCATCTGATCGAGGTTGCTGGCCAGGGCTTCGGCGACAAAGCTCGGCGAGCGGTGCTTGGGTTCGCCGATGGACAGGGCAATCGGGCGCTTGTCCGGGTTGGGTGTCACGGTGCCGAGCAGGGCCCGCAGCTTTTCGAACGGGTAGGGCTGCAACTGGTTCAGAGCGTTGTTCATCGGTGCGTTTTCTCACTCAAAGCGGCGGTTCGGACCCTTCAGATGCTCAGGCGGGTCATTTCGATAGTCGGTTCATGGCTGACACTCAACTGTTCGACGATCGCATCCTGCAAGCGGCTGCACAGCTGTGGGTCGGAAAGAGGGTGGTTGTGCGCGTCGGTGATGAAGAACACGTCTTCCACGCGCTCGCCCAAGGTGGCGATCTTGGCGTTCTGCAGCGACAGGTCGAACTCCAGGAAGATCTTGCCGATCCGCGCCAGCAGGCCCGGACGATCCGGGGCGCTGAGTTCCAGCACGGTGACCGGGCGCTGGGCGTCGTTGTGGATGGTCACCTCGGGCTCGAAGGCAAAGTGCTTGAGCTGTCGCGGCACCCGGCGCTGGATGATGGTCGGGTAGTCGTCGGGGTTGCGCAGGGCATCGGTCAGGCCCTTGCGGATCTGCTCGACCCGCTGCGGGTTGTTGCCGATGGACTCGCCGTCGTTGTCCAGGACGATGTAGGTGTCGAGGGTGAACTGGCTGCTGGAGGTGATGATCCGCGCGTCATGGATGTTCAGGTTGAGCTGGTCCATGGCGGCCACGGTCACCGCAAAGAAGTCGTGCTGGTCCGGGGCGTAGATGAAGATTTGGGTGCCACCCTCGAACTCGCGCTGGGTGATTTCCTTGATCAGCACCAGTGGCCCGCCATCGGCCGGCTGCTGGAGGATCGCGTCGCTGTGCCAGGCCACATCGCCAGCGGTGTGACGCAGAAAGTAGTCGTCCCCCAGTTGCGACCAGAGTTGCTCGACCTCGTCCGGATCGGTGCCGTTGCGCACCAGGATGTCCAGGGCGGCGCTCTGGGTCTGGCGGATCTGCTCTTCGCGGTCCACCGGGTTTTCCAGGCCGCGGCGCAGGGCGCGCTTGGTTTCGGTGTAGAGCTGGCGCAACAGGCTGGCGCGCCAGGAGTTCCACAGCGTCGGGTTGGTGGCGTAGATGTCGGCGACCGTCAGCACGTAGAGGTAGTCGAGGCGGGTCTGGTCGACCACAGTCTGGGCGAAATCGTGGATCACCTGCGGGTCGGACAGGTCCTTGCGCTGGGCGGTGGTGGACATCACCAGGTGGTTCTGCACCAGCCAGACGATCAGCCGGGTGTCCCATAGAGGCAGTTGGTGGCGCACACAGAAGGCTTCGGCATCCACCGCGCCGATCTCCGAGTGGTCGCCGTGGCGGCCCTTGCCGATGTCGTGATACAGGCCGGCCAGGTAGATCAGCTCGGGCTTGGGCAGCTTGCCCATGAGCTTGCTGGCCAGGGGGAATTTTTCGGAGATCGGCGTGTACTGCATCTTGCGCAGGTGCTTGATCAGATTCAGCGTGTGGGCGTCCACGGTATAGATGTGGAACAGGTCGTGCTGCATCTGTCCGACGATGAAGCCGAACTCCGGCAGGTAGCGGCCGAGGATGCCGTAGCGGTTCATCCGCCGCAGGTTGCGGTGGATGCCGATCTCGCATTTGAACAGCTCGATGAACAGGCTGGTGTTGCGGATGTCGTGGCGGAAGTCGTCGTCGATCAGGTGCCGGTGCTCGCGCAGCAGGCGGATGGTGTCGGCGCGTACGCCCTTGATCTCCGGGTGCTGGGCCATCAGCACGAAGATTTCCAGCATGGCGAACGGCGTGCGTTTGAACACGTTGTCGTTGATTGCCTCGATGTAGCCGTCGTGCAGTTGGAAGCGGGCGTTGATCGGCTGTGGCGGGGCTTCGTCCTCGGGGGCGAGGATCACTTCTTCGAAGTGCTGGATGATCAGGTCGCTCAACTGGGCGATGCTCATCACCACCCGGTAGTACTGCTGCATGAAGCTTTCAATCGACTGCTTGACGTCTTCACCGCTGAAACCCAGTAGCTCGGCGATGGAGCGCTGGTGGTCCAGCAGCAGGCGGTCTTCGGCGCGGCCGGCGAGCATGTGCAGGGCGTAGCGGACCTTCCACAGGAACTCCTGGGAGGAGGCCAGCAGGGCGTTTTCGCTTTCCACCAGGAAGCCTTCGCCGGCCAGGGCTCGCAGATTCAGGGTGCCGTACTGACGCCGGGCGACCCACAGAATGGTCTGGATATCCCGCAGGCCGCCTGGGGAGCCTTTGACGTTGGGCTCCAGGTTGTATTCGGTGTCGTTGTACTTGTGGTGGCGGGCCTTCTGCTCGGCGTGCTTGGCCAGGAAGAAGTCCTTGCTCGGCCACATATGTGCGGTGCTGGTGACGTCCAGCATGCGCTGGCGCAGGCGCTCGGGGCCGGCGATGGTGCGGCTTTCCATCAGGTTGGTGATGACCGTCAGGTCGGCCCGGGCCTCCTCGGCGCATTCATCCACCGAACGCACGCTTTGCCCGACTTCCAGGCCGATGTCCCAGAGCAGGGTGAGAAAGCGTTCGATGGAGTCGCGAAAGATCTCATGATCGGCGCTGTCCAGGAGGATCAGCAGGTCGATATCGGAATAGGGGTGAAGCTCGCCGCGGCCGTAGCCGCCGACCGCCACCAGGGCGATGTCGGCTTCGTTGCTCCAGGTGAACTGGTCCCAGGCCTTTTGCAGGATGTTATCGATGAACCAGGCGCGGTCCTCGATCAGCCGGCGGATTTCCCGTCCGCTGCGAAAGCGGTTGTCGAGCACTTCCCGTGCCTGGCGGATGGCTTTCTTGAAGGCGGCGATAGGGCTGGCCTTCAGTGCCAGTTCCGCCTGGAACTGGCCACGGTCGAAGAGTTCGGGATCCACCTGCGGCATCGATTGGCTTTCCTTTCTATCTATAAGGTCGGGACGCGGCGTTGTGGATCAGGCAGATACCCGGGGGATGGTGTCATCGCTGCGCAGGGTAAAGATCTCGTAGCCGGTTTCGGTCACCAGCAGGGTGTGTTCCCACTGTGCCGAGAGCTTGCGGTCCTTGGTGATGGCGGTCCAACCGTCGCCCAGTACCTTAGTGTCGGCCTTGCCCTGGTTGATCATCGGCTCGATGGTGAAGGTCATGCCGGCCTTGAGTTCCATGCCGGTGCCGGCGCGGCCGTAGTGCAGGATCTGCGGCTCTTCGTGGAACACCTTGCCGATGCCGTGACCACAGAACTCGCGAACCACCGAGAAGCCGTTCTTTTCCGCGTGCTTCTGGATCACTTCGCCGATGTCGCCCAGGCGGCAGCCCGGCTTGACCAGTTCGATGGCCTTGTACATGCATTCCTGGGTGATCTGCGACAGGCGCTCGGCCCAGACCGGCACGGTGCCGACGTGGAACATGCGGCTGGTGTCGCCGTGGTAGCCGTCCTTGATGACGGTGACGTCAATGTTCAGGGTGTCGCCGTCCTTCAGGGGCTTCTCGTTGGGAATGCCGTGGCACACCACGTGATTGATCGAGGTGCAGATGGACTTGGGGAAACCCTTGTAGTTCAGCGGGGCCGGGATAGCGCCCTGCACGTTGACGATGTAGTCATGGCAGATGCGGTCCAGTTCTTCGGTGGTGACACCGGGTTTGACATGCTCGGCAATCATTTCCAGGACTTCGGCGGCCAGTTTGCCGGCGACACGCATTTTGGCGATGTCCTCGGGAGTTTTGAGGGTGACGGTCATACAGGCTCTCTTGACGCTCAATGGCGCGATATACACGGAATGGCTTGAAAACCTGCCCCTGCAAGGCTGGAACCGGGATGGAACCGGTGAGGTTTTCGGAAGCCGCAAAGGTGCGATTCTAACAGAGGCTCAGCGTAAATCTGAGGTTCTGCTGGCGCTTGTCTCCATACAATGGTGCATTCTGGGTTGATTCCAAGGTCAGGGCGAAAACTGCAAGGATCGACGGATGTGAATCCGGGTTCCGTTTTGGCCCTTGCTGTGGTATAAAATGCGCCGCTTTCCGGGGATGCCCCGAAAAGCTCAAACCCACACACGTGTCGACACGATGACCTGGGTGCCCTCAGCACATGCTGTTGGTTGGTCATTGGGATACGTGGAGGCCTAACCCGACTTATTAAGGAACTATCATGTCCCAAGTCAACATGCGCGATATGCTGAAGGCCGGTGTGCACTTCGGTCACCAAACCCGTTACTGGAACCCGAAAATGGGTAAGTACATTTTTGGTGCGCGTAACAAGATTCACATCATCAACCTTGAAAAAACCCTGCCAATGTTCAACGAAGCTCTGACTTTCGTAGAGCGTCTGGCCCAGGGCAAAAACAAGATTCTGTTCGTCGGCACCAAGCGTTCCGCTGGCAAGATCGTTGCTGAAGAAGCAGCACGTTGCGGTTCGCCGTACGTCGATCACCGCTGGTTGGGCGGCATGCTGACCAACTACAAAACCATCCGTGCTTCCATCAAGCGTCTGCGTGACCTTGAAGTGCAAGCAGAAGACGGCACCTTCGCCAAGCTGACCAAGAAAGAGGCGCTGATGCGCACTCGCGACCTGGAAAAGCTGGATCGTTCCCTGGGTGGTATCAAGGACATGGGCGGCCTGCCTGACGCACTGTTCGTGATCGACGTTGATCACGAGCGCATCGCGATCACCGAAGCCAACAAGCTGGGCATCCCGGTCATCGGCGTTGTCGATACCAACAGCAGCCCGGAAGGCGTTGACTACATCATCCCAGGCAACGATGACGCCATTCGCGCCATCCAGCTGTACATGGGTTCGATGGCTGACGCTGTGATCCGTGGTCGCAACAACGTTGCTGGCGGCACCGAAGTGTTCGAAGAAGCTGCAGCACCGGCGGCTGAAGCCTGAGTAACTGACGCTTAGCGTTTACTCAGTACGCAAAAAGGGGGCTTGGCCCCCTTTTTGCCAACTCGAAAATCATTTCGTCGTTGCGCCCCGACAGTTTCTGTAATGCGGGGCTGTTATGAAGTGAATTCGGGGCAGCGCCCAAGAATTGAACGCCCGTTCGGTCGGGTGGAATGGTTGAAAACCTATCCAAGAGGATTTTGAAAATGGCAGAGATTACTGCAGCGTTGGTCAAAGAACTGCGCGAGCGTACCGGCGAAGGCATGATGGATTGCAAAAAGGCCTTGACCAAGGCTGGCGGCGACATCGAGAAAGCCATTGATGACATGCGTGCTTCCGGCGCCATCAAGGCTGCCAAGAAAGCAGGCAACGTGGCTGCTGAAGGCGCTATCGCCATCAAGGACGACGGTAAAGCCGCTGTCCTGCTGGAAGTGAACTCGCAGACCGACTTCCTGGCTCTGCAGGACGACTTCAAGGCATTCGTTGCTGCCAGCGTTGAAAAAGCGTTCGCTGACAAACTGACCGACGCCGCTCCGCTGATCGAAGCTCAAGAAGCTGACCGTCTGATCCTGGTGGGCAAGACCGGTGAGAACGTCAACATCCGTCGTCTGGCTCGCGTTGAAGGTGACGTGGTCGGTACTTACCTGCACGGTAACAAGATCGGTGTTGCGGTTGTCCTGAAGGGCGGCTCCGTTGAGCTGGCCAAAGACATCGCCATGCACGTAGCGGCAAGCAACCCTGAGTTCCTGCTGCCTTCGCAGGTTTCTGCCGAAGCCATCGAGCGCGAAAAAGCTGTGTTCCTGCAGCTGAACGAAGACAAGATGAAAGGCAAGCCAGCCGAAATCGTCGAGAAAATGATCGCTGGCCGTATCAGCAAGTTCCTGGCTGAAGCCAGCCTGGTTGAGCAAGCTTTCGTCAAGGATCCAGAAGTCACCGTAGGTGCTCTGGCCAAGAAAGGCGGCGCTGAAATCGTTTCCTTCACCCGTTTCGCAGTAGGTGAAGGCATCGAGAAGAAAGAAGACAACTTCGCTGAAGAAGTTGCTGCACAACTGGCTGCTGCCAAGCAACAGTAAGACGGTTTTTCAACTGTCGCCCAGAAGAGGCTGCCCGCTCACGCGCGCAGCCTCTTTTCAAATGGGCAGGGCAATTTTGTTGCTTTACCTCGGAACCGGTTTACAAAGTCGTGTTCTGATGGCGCTGTGACAGCGTCAAGCTAGAGTGAACGCAGGCTGCAAACAGCCCGCAAAGAATTTTTAAATACGCCGCAGGAGAGATTCGCAATGGCTCAGCAGGGCAGTGGTTATCAAGCTCGCTATAAACGCATTCTACTCAAGCTTAGCGGCGAGGCCCTGATGGGCTCGGAAGAGTTCGGGATCGACCCCAAGGTGCTGGACCGCATGGCGCTGGAAGTCGGCCAACTGGTTGGCATCGGTGTCCAGGTAGGTTTGGTGATCGGTGGTGGCAACCTGTTCCGTGGCGCCGCATTGAGCGCTGCCGGGATGGATCGGGTCACAGGCGACCACATGGGCATGCTGGCCACTGTGATGAACGCCCTGGCCATGCGCGACGCGCTGGAACGTGCGAATATCTCGGCCATCGTGATGTCCGCTATTTCCATGGTGGGTGTGACCGATCACTATGATCGTCGCAAGGCCATGCGCCACCTGAACTCCAAAGAAGTGGTGATTTTCGCGGCCGGTACCGGCAACCCGTTCTTCACTACCGACTCCGCAGCCTGTCTGCGCGCCATCGAGATCGATGCCGATGTCGTGCTCAAGGCAACCAAGGTCGACGGTGTTTACACTGCAGACCCGTTCAAAGACCCGCATGCCGAGAAGTTCGATCATCTGACTTACGATGAAGTGCTGGATCGCAAGCTGGGAGTGATGGACCTGACGGCCATTTGCCTGTGCCGCGACCACAAGATGCCGCTGCGGGTATTCAACATGAACAAGCCCGGCGCCCTGCTGAATATCGTGCATGGTGGCGCTGAAGGAACCCTGATCGAGGAAGGCGAGCAATGATCAACGAAATCAAGAAAGACGCTCAAGAGCGCATGAAGAAAACCCTGGAGTCTCTGGCGCATGCATTCGGCCAGATCCGCACCGGCAAGGCGCACCCCAGCATTCTGGGCAGCGTGATGGTGCCTTACTACGGTACCGACACGCCGTTGAGCGGCGTTGCCAACGTGACCGTGAAGGACTCCCAGACCCTGCAGGTCGTGCCGTTCGAGCGCAACATGCTCGGAGCCATCGACAAGGCCATTGGCAGTGCCGGTCTTAACCTCAATCCGACCAACCTGGGCGAGCTGCTGCTGATCAAGATGGCGCCGCTGACCGAGGAAACCCGCAAGGGCTTCACCAAGCAGGCGCGTGCCGCCGCCGAGGATGCGCGGGTTGCTGTGCGCAACATTCGCCGCGATGCCTTGGGCGAGTTGAAGAAGCTGACCAAGGACAAGGAAATCAGCGAAGACGAAGAGCGTCGTGGCAGCGCCGAAATCGACAAGTTGATCAAGGACTTTGAAGCTCAGATCGCCAAGGCGACTGAGGAAAAAGAAAAGGACTTGATGGCCGTATAAGGGTCAGGCGTTTTCATGGAAAAGACCAAGCAGTCCGTGTTGTCCTCGGTGCCGCGCCATGTGGCGATCATCATGGACGGTAATAACCGCTGGGCAAAAAAACGCTTTATGCCGGGTGTTGCCGGGCATAAAGCGGGCGTTGACGCGGTACGTGCAGTGATCGAAGTGTGCGCTGAGGCCAAGGTTGAAGTCCTGACCCTGTTTGCCTTTTCCAGTGAAAACTGGCAGCGCCCGGCCGACGAAGTCAGTGCCTTGATGGATCTGTTCTTCAAGGCGCTGCGGCGTGAGGCCAAGCGTCTTAACGAGAACAACATCAGTCTGCGGATCATTGGCGACCGTTCGCGTTTCCATCCCGAGTTGCAGGCGGCGATGCGCGAGGCGGAAGCGATTACCGCGGGCAGTGATCGTTTCATTCTGCAGATTGCTGCCAACTACGGCGGTCAATGGGATATTGCCCAGGCTGCCCAGCGCCTGGCGCGTGAAGTTCAGGCCGGCCATCTGCGACCCCAGGACATCACTCCGGGCCTGTTGCAGACCTGTCTGGCAACCGGCGACTTGCCGTTGCCTGACCTCTGCATCCGCACCGGTGGTGAGCATCGCATCAGTAATTTCCTGCTGTGGCAGCTGGCCTATGCCGAGCTGTATTTCTCCGACCTGTTCTGGCCGGACTTCAAACACGAAGCCATGCGCAACGCGCTGGCCGATTACGCATCTCGACAGCGGCGCTTCGGTAAAACGAGCGAGCAGGTCGAGGCTGGAGCCCGGGTTTAATGCTTAAACAACGAATCATTACTGCGCTGATCCTGCTGCCGATCGCCTTGTGCGGGTTTTTCCTGCTCGAAGGTTCAGGGTTTGCCCTGTTCATCGGTGTGGTGGTGAGCCTGGGGGCCTGGGAGTGGGCGCGTCTGGCGGGTTTCGAGGCGCAGCCGGCTCGGGTGGCTTACGCGCTGGTAGTGGCGGCGCTGCTGTTCTTGATGCATCTGGTCCCGGGTGTTGCGCCTTGGGTGCTGGGTGCTGCGGTGTTGTGGTGGGGGTTGGCGACTTTCCTGGTGCTGACCTATCCGCGCACCAGTGAGCAATGGTCCGGGGCGGCCCCCAAGCTGCTGATCGGTCTATTGATCCTGTTGCCGGCCTGGCAGGGCTTGGTGTTCATCAAGCAGTTGCCACTGGGCAATTGGTTGATCATGGCGGTAATGGTGCTGGTTTGGGGGGCAGATATCGGTGCCTACTTCTCCGGCAAGGCCTTCGGCAAGCGCAAGTTGGCGCCACAGGTGAGTCCTGGCAAGAGCTGGGAGGGCGTCTATGGCGGCCTGGCGTTGAGCCTGGTGATCACTGCAGTGGTTGGGCTGGTGCGTGATTGGTCCTTCGGACAGATCCTGTTGGGGCTGTTGGGTGCGGCCATTGTGGTCTTCATTTCGGTGGTCGGTGACCTGACCGAGAGCATGTTCAAGCGTCAGTCCGGCATCAAGGACAGCAGTAATCTGTTGCCGGGGCACGGCGGTGTGCTTGATCGGATCGACAGTCTGACGGCAGCGATTCCAGTGTTTGCGGTGCTGCTGTGGATGGCTGCACTGTGAGTCGTGTGCAACAGATCACGGTTCTGGGGGCTACGGGCTCCATTGGCCTGAGTACGCTGGATGTGATTGCTCGTCATCCGGATCGCTATCAGGTGTTTGCCCTTAGCGGGTTCAGTCGTCTGGCCGAGTTGCTGGCGTTGTGCGTACGCCATGTGCCGCGTTTTGCCGTGGTGCCTGAGGTCGCTGCGGCGAGGACTTTGCAGGACGATCTGCGAGCCGCTGGCCTGTCGACTCGGGTGCTGGTGGGGGAGCAGGGGTTGTGTGAAGTCGCCTCGGCGCCTGAAGTCGATGCGGTGATGGCGGCTATTGTCGGGGCGGCGGGCCTGCGTCCGACCCTCGCGGCGGTGGAGGCCGGCAAAAAGATCCTCCTGGCCAATAAAGAAGCGCTGGTGATGTCCGGCGCACTGTTCATGCAGGCGGTAGGCAAGAGTGGCTCGGTGCTGCTGCCTATCGACAGTGAGCACAACGCGATTTTCCAATGCATGCCTGGGGATTTTTCTCGGGGCTTGAGTCAGGTCGGGGTGCGACGGATTCTGTTGACCGCTTCGGGCGGTCCATTCCGTCAGACGCCTCTGGCCGAGCTCGAACATGTTTCGCCGGAACAGGCCTGTGCCCATCCGAACTGGTCCATGGGGCGCAAGATCTCCGTGGATTCGGCGAGCATGATGAACAAGGGGTTGGAGTTGATCGAGGCCTGCTGGCTGTTCGATGCCAAGCCTTCCCAGGTCGAGGTGGTGGTGCATCCGCAGAGCGTGATCCATTCCCTGGTGGATTATGTCGACGGCTCGGTGCTTGCCCAGTTGGGCAATCCGGATATGCGCACGCCTATCGCCAACGCCCTGGCCTGGCCGGAGCGTATCGACTCCGGTGTAGCCCCGTTGGATCTGTTCGCGATCGCCCGTCTGGACTTCCAGGCACCCGACGAGCAGCGGTTCCCTTGCCTGCGTCTGGCGCGTCAAGCTGCCGAGGCGGGGGGCAGCGCTCCGGCGATGCTCAATGCGGCCAATGAGGTGGCTGTTTCGGCCTTTCTTGATCGGCGCATCCGTTACCCGGAGATCGCGAGTATCATCGAAGAAGTTTTGGTCCTTGAGTCTGTAGTTGCAGTCAATGAGCTCGATGCAGTGTTTGCGGCGGATGCCAAGGCCCGAAGCCTGGCAGAACAATGGTTGCAGCGTAACGGGCGATAGGATTTGCGACCGGGCGAGTGGCGGCGAATAGGATTGCGGAGAAAGTAGATGAGCGCGCTCTATATGATTGTCGGCACCCTGGTAGCCCTGGGTGTGCTGGTCACCTTCCATGAATTCGGTCACTTCTGGGTCGCGCGTCGCTGTGGCGTCAAGGTGCTGCGTTTCTCCGTGGGCTTTGGTATGCCGTTGCTGCGCTGGCATGATCGTCGCGGTACCGAGTTTGTGATCGCCGCCATTCCCCTGGGTGGCTACGTGAAGATGCTCGACGAGCGTGAAGGCGAAGTGGCCCCCGATGAGCTCGACCAGTCCTTCAATCGCAAGTCCGTACGCCAGCGTATCGCCATTGTTGCCGCCGGCCCGATCGCCAACTTCCTACTCGCCCTGGTGTTCTTCTGGGCCCTGGCGATGCTGGGCAGTCAGCAGGTGCGACCGGTCATCGGTGGCGTGGAGGCGGGGAGCATAGCCGCCAAGGCCGGTCTCGGTGCAGGCGAGGAAATCGTTGCCATCGATGGTGAGCCAACTTCCGGTTGGGCGGCGGTGAATCTGCAACTGGTGCGCCGTCTGGGTGAAAGTGGAACGCTGCAGGTGCAGGTGCGCGAGCAGGGTGCGACGGTTGACTCCTCTCGCCAGTTGGTGCTGGACAAATGGCTCAAGGGCGCCGACGAGCCGGACCCGATCCGCTCCCTGGGGATTCGCCCATGGCGCCCGGCATTGCCCCCCGTGCTGGCTGAACTCGATCCGAAAGGCCCGGCCCAGGCTGCCGGCCTGAAAACCGGCGACCGTCTGCTGGCGCTCGATGGGCAATCGCTCAGTGACTGGCAGCAGGTGGTTGATTGGGTCCGTGTGCACCCTGATACGAAAATTGTGCTGCAAGTCGAGCGCGATGGTGCTCAAATCGACGTCCCCGTGACCTTGGCCAGCCGTGGCGAAAACAAAGCGCCCAATGGCTACCTGGGGGCTGGGGTGAAAGCTGTCGACTGGCCTGCGGAGATGCTTCGCGAGGTCAGTTATGGCCCGCTGGAGGCGATTGGCGAAGGGGCTCGACGGACCTGGACCATGAGTGTCCTGACCCTCGAATCACTGAAGAAAATGTTGTTCGGCGAGCTCTCGGTAAAAAACTTGAGTGGACCGATAACCATTGCTAAAGTGGCGGGCGCTTCTGCCCAGTCGGGCATTGCTGATTTCTTGAATTTCCTTGCTTATCTGAGTATTAGCCTGGGTGTTCTGAATTTGTTGCCCATCCCGGTATTGGATGGGGGGCATTTGTTGTTTTATCTGATCGAGTGGGCGCGTGGTCGTCCCTTGTCGGATCGGGTGCAAGGTTGGGGGATACAGATCGGTATCAGCTTGGTGGTCGGAGTCATGCTGCTTGCTCTGGTCAACGATCTGGGTCGTCTGTAACGCTTCGCTGAATTGCGAATCTGCCGCATTTTGCGGCAGTTTGTTTATTGCCAGTTGGAATAAGAAAGGACTTCATGAAACGTCTGCTGCTAACTGCGGTTCTCACCGTATTGATGATCGCCGAAGTTCACGCCGAGTCCTTCACTATCTCCGATATCCGCGTCAACGGCCTTCAGCGCGTTTCCGCGGGTAGCGTCTTTGGTGCCTTGCCGTTGAACGTCGGCGAGCAGGCGGACGACCGTCGCCTGGTGGAATCCACTCGTGCGCTGTTCAAAACCGGTTTCTTTCAAGACATCCAACTGGGCCGCGATGGCAACGTCCTGGTCATTACGGTAGTCGAGCGGCCGTCGGTTGCCAGTATCGAGATCGAAGGCAACAAGGCGATCTCCACCGAAGACTTGATGAAGGGCCTGAAACAGTCCGGTCTGGCCGAAGGTGAGATCTTCCAGCGTGCGACACTCGAAGGCGTTCGTAACGAGTTGCAGCGCCAATATGTCGCTCAGGGCCGTTACTCGGCCACCGTTGAGACTGAAGTGGTTCCGCAGCCACGCAACCGTGTCGGCCTGAAGGTTAATATCAACGAAGGCACGGTCGCAGCCATCCAGCACATCAACGTGGTGGGCAACACTGTCTTTCCAGACGAAGACCTGATCGGCCTGTTCGAGCTCAAGACCACCAACTGGCTGTCGTTCTTCAAGAACGACGACAAGTACGCCCGTGAAAAGCTCTCCGGTGACCTGGAGCGTCTGCGTTCCTACTATCTGGACCGTGGCTATATCAATATGGATATTGCTTCGACCCAGGTGTCCATCACCCCGGACAAAAAGCACGTCTACATTACCGTCAACGTCAACGAAGGCGAGAAGTACAGCGTTCGTGACGTGAAGCTCAGCGGCGACCTGAAAGTACCTGAAGATCAGGTCAAGGCACTGTTGCTGGTGGAGAAGGGCCAGGTGTTCTCGCGCAAGCTGATGACCACCACGTCCGAATTGATTACCCGCCGTCTGGGTAACGAGGGCTACACCTTCGCCAACGTCAACGGCGTGCCTCAGCCTCATGATGAAGACCACACCGTGGACATCACCTTCGTGGTAGACCCGGGTAAACGTGCCTACGTCAACCGTATCAACTTCCGTGGCAACACCAAGTCCGAGGACGAAGTGCTGCGTCGCGAAATGCGTCAGATGGAAGGCGGCTGGGCTTCGACCTACCTGATCGACCAGTCCAAGACCCGTCTTGAGCGCCTGGGCTTCTTCAAGGAAGTCAACGTCGAGACACCGGCTGTACCGGGTGTTGATGACCAGGTTGACGTGAACTACGCGGTTGAAGAGCAAGCATCCGGTTCGATCACCGCCAGCGTCGGTTTCGCCCAGAGCGCTGGTCTGATCCTCGGTGGTTCCATTACCCAGAACAACTTCCTGGGCACCGGTAACAAGGTCAGCATCGGTCTGACCCGCAGCGAATACCAGAGCCGCTACAACTTCGGCTACGTTGACCCCTACTGGACCGCCGACGGCGTGAGCCTGGGTTACAACGCTTTCTATCGCACCACTGACTACAAAGACCTCGACGTCGACGTGGCCAGCTATGCGGTGGACAGCCTCGGTGCCGGCGTCAGCGTGGGCTACCCGATCAGTGAGACTTCGCGTCTGACCTTCGGCCTGACCGCGCAGCAGGACAAGATCAAGACCGGCCTGTACACCGTCGACGAAATCTTCGACTTCGTGAATAAACAGGGCGACAGCTACCTCAACTTCAAGGCGTCGGCCGGCTGGTCCGAGTCGACCCTGAACAAAGGTGTGCTGGCCACTCGCGGCCATTCGCAAAGCCTGGTTCTGGAAACCACTACTCCAGGTAGCGACCTGTCGTTCTTCAAGCTCGACTACCGTGGTCAGTTGTTCACTCCGCTGAGTGAGAACTACACCATGCGCTTCCATACCGAACTGGGTTATGGCGACGGCTTTGGTGATACCAAGGGCTTGCCGTTCTACGAGAACTACTATGCTGGTGGTTTCAACTCGGTACGTGGCTTCAAGGACAGTACCCTGGGTCCGCGCAGTACTCCGAGTCGTGGTGCTGGTGTAACCGGTAACGCCGGTACAGCTGCCGACCCAGACCAGGATCCACTGCCATTCGGCGGTAACGTATTGATCCAGGGCGGTGCCGAGTTGCTGTTCCCGCTGCCGTTCGTCAAAGATCAGCGTTCCCTGCGCACTTCGTTGTTCTGGGATGTGGGTAACGTCTTCAACTCTCGCTGTGAAAGCACGTCCAACACCATTGCGGCGTCGAATGTGAAAACGCAGTGCAACGATATCAGCTTGAGCAATCTGGCCAGTTCGGTGGGTGTTGGTGTGACTTGGGTCACTGCTTTGGGGCCATTGAGCTTTGCCCTGGCGATGCCGATCAAGAAACCGGATGACGCTGAAACTCAGGTGTTCCAATTCTCTCTCGGTCAGACTTTCTAATAGTCTACCCAAGATAACGACAATGGATTTTGTAGGAGTGCATCGTGCGTAAGTTGACTCAATTGGTTCTCCTGGCCTCCGTACTGGTCGCGAGCCCGGCGTTTGCCGAAATGAAAATCGCTGTTCTGAACTATCAGATGGCTCTGCTGGAATCAGACGCAGCCAAGAAGTACGCAGTGGATGCCGAGAAGAAATTCGGCCCGCAACTGACCAAGCTGAAGACTCTGGAAAGCAGTGCCAAGGGCATCCAGGATCGCCTGGTTGCGGGTGGCGACAAGATGCAGCAAGGCGAGCGTGAGCGTCTGGAGCTCGAGTTCAAGCAAAAGGCTCGGGACTTCCAGTTCCAGTCCAAGGAACTGAACGAAGCCAAGGCTGTTGCTGACCGTGAAATGCTCAAGCAATTGAAGCCGAAGCTGGACAGCGCCGTTGAAGAAGTCATCAAGAAAGGTGCTTTCGACCTGGTTTTCGAGCGTGGCGCAGTGATCGATGTCAAACCTCAGTACGACATCACCCGCCAGGTTATCGAGCGCATGAATCAGCTGAAGTAAGCCATGACCGCGACCATAAAACTCGGCCAATTGGCCGAGTTCCTCGGCGCCACCTTGCGTGGCGACGCGGAGAAGGAAATCACTGGGCTAGCCACCTTGCAGGAGGCTGGCCCAGCTCAGTTGAGCTTTTTGGCAAATCCGCAATATCGCAAGTACCTGGTGGACTGCCAGGCCGGCGCGGTATTGCTGAAGGCCGCTGATGCTGAGGCTTATGCCGGCGATGCACTGGTGGTGGCTGATCCTTATCTGTCCTACGCCCGTATTTCCCATCTGTTCGATCCCAAGCCCAAGGCGCCAGCGGGTATCCATCCGTCAGCGGTGATTGCCGCCGATGCGCTGGTGCACCCGGAGGCCAGCATTGGTCCGTTTGCAGTGATCGAGTCTGGTGTGCGGATTGCGGCTGGAGTGACCATCGGTGCCCACTGCTTTATCGGCGCTCGCTGCGAAATCGGCGAAGGCGGCTGGCTGGCCCCGCGGGTGACCTTGTACCACGATGTGCGCATTGGTCAGCGTGTGGTCATCCAGTCGGGGGCGGTGCTCGGTGGTGAAGGTTTCGGCTTTGCCAATGAAAAAGGCATCTGGCAGAAGATCGCGCAGATTGGCGGTGTGACCATCGGTGACGATGTGGAAATCGGCGTCAATACGGCGATTGACCGCGGCGCCCTGGCCGATACCGTCATCGGCAACGGTGTGAAGCTGGATAACCAGATTCAGATTGCCCACAACGTCCAGGTCGGCGATCACACAGCGATGGCGGCTTGTGTGGGAATTTCCGGCAGCACCAAGATCGGCAAGCACTGTATGCTCGCCGGCGGTGTGGGTCTGGTAGGGCACATCGAGATTTGTGACAACGTATTCCTCACTGGAATGACCATGGTGACCCACTCGATTACCGAGCCGGGCGCTTACTCTTCCGGTACGGCCATGCAACCTGCTGCCGAGTGGCGCAAAAGCGCGGCACGCATCCGTCAGCTCGATGACCTTGCGCGGCGTTTGCGCCAGTTGGAAAAGCGCGTTGGGGACGTGACCCCTGACGGCAATGCTTCATCAGATGGCTGATACCATTTCCATATCAAGTGTGCACAGCCGCTAGACTGCCTCCTTGATTTGCTAGAGGGGCGTGCGTTAGTCGCGCGCTCCCACTCTTTACTACAGGCTTCCCCCCGAAATGATGGACATCAACGAGATTCGCGAATACTTGCCTCACCGTTACCCTTTCCTGTTGGTGGATCGGGTAGTGGACCTGGATGTCGAGGGCAAGTGCATTCGTGCCTACAAGAATGTCAGCATCAACGAGCCGTTCTTCAATGGTCACTTCCCGGCGCATCCGATCATGCCGGGCGTGTTGATCATCGAGGCCATGGCTCAGGCTGCGGGCATTCTCGGTTTCAAGATGCTCGACGTGAAGCCAGCCGACGGCACCCTTTATTACTTCGTCGGTTCCGACAAGCTGCGCTTCCGTCAGCCAGTACTGCCGGGCGACCAACTGATTCTTGAAGCCAAGTTCATCAGCTGCAAGCGTCAGATCTGGAAGTTCGAGTGCCAGGCGTCGGTAGACGGCAAGCCTGTCTGCTCCGCTGAAATCATCTGTGCGGAACGCAAACTATGAGTTTGATTGACCCTCGCGCAATCATCGATCCGACGGCCATCCTGGCCGACGACGTTGAGGTTGGCCCGTGGTCGATCATCGGCGCTGGTGTGGAAATCGGCGAGGGTACAGTGATCGGGCCCCATGTGATTCTCAAGGGCCCTACCCGGATCGGTAAGCACAACCGCATCTACCAGTTTTCCTCGGTAGGTGAGGACACGCCTGATCTGAAGTACAAAGGCGAGGAAACCCGCCTGGTTATTGGCGACCACAACGTGATCCGCGAAGGCGTGACCATTCACCGTGGCACCGTCCAGGACCGTTCCGAAACCACACTGGGCGATCACAACCTGATCATGGCCTATGCCCATATCGGCCATGACAGTGTCATTGGCAACCACTGCATCCTGGTCAACAACACTGCGTTGGCCGGGCATGTGCACGTGGATGACTGGGCGATTCTTTCCGGTTTCACCCTGGTGCATCAGTACTGCCATATCGGCGCTCACAGCTTCTCCGGCATGGGCACCGCCATCGGCAAGGATGTGCCGGCATTCGTCACGGTGTTCGGCAACCCTGCCGAAGCCCGCAGCATGAACTTCGAAGGCATGCGCCGTCGTGGCTTCAGCGAAGATGCAATCCATGCACTGCGTCGTGCCTACAAGACGGTCTATCGTCAAGGGCTGACGGTGGATCAGGCCTTGGCCGAGCTGGCCGAGCCGGCTGCACAGTTCCCCGAAGTCGCGGTGTTTCGTGACTCGATCCAGTCTTCGACTCGCGGCATCACCCGTTAATCATGAACACTCTGCGTATTGCGCTGGTGGCTGGCGAAGCCTCCGGCGACATTCTCGGCGCCGGTTTGATGCGAGCCTTCAAGGCTCAGCACCCGGCCGTTGAATTCATTGGCGTCGGCGGTCCGCTGATGGAGGCCGAAGGCCTCACTTCCTACTTTCCCATGGAGCGCTTGGCGGTCATGGGGTTGGTGGAGGTGCTTGGGCGGCTGCGTGAGCTGTTGGCGCGGCGCAAGAAGCTGATCCAGACCCTGATTGCTGAAAAGCCGGATGTGTTCATCGGGATCGATGCCCCGGATTTCACCCTGAATATCGAACTCAAGTTGCGTCAGGCCGGGATCAAGACGGTGCACTACGTCAGTCCGTCGGTCTGGGCATGGCGGCAGAAGCGGGTACTGAAGATCCGCGAAGGCTGCGATCTGATGCTGACCCTGTTTCCCTTCGAGGCTCGCTTCTATGAAGAGAAGGGCGTACCGGTGAAGTTTGTCGGCCACTCCCTGGCCGATGCCATTCCGCTGCAAGCCGATCGCGCCGCAGCGCGTGCCGAGCTGGGCTTGCCCGATGGTCCGCTGGTGGCCTTGCTGCCCGGCAGTCGTGGTGGCGAAGTAGGGCGCCTGGGTGCCTTGTTCCTCGATGCCGCCCAGCGTTTGCGAGCCATGCGTCCCGGTGTGCGCTTCATCATGCCGTGTGCCAGCCCGGAGCGTCGGGTCCAGTTGGAAGAGCTGCTGGCCAGTCGCGACCTGCCGCTGACCTTGCTCGATGGTCAGTCCCACAAGGCCCTGGCCGCTTGTGATGCGGTGCTGATCGCCTCCGGTACCGCGACTCTGGAAGCCTTGCTCTACAAGCGGCCGATGGTGGTGGCCTATCGCCTGGCGCCGCTGACCTTCTGGATTCTCAAGCGCATGGTCAAGAGTCCGTATATTTCCTTGCCGAACCTGCTGGCCCAGCGTTTGCTGGTGCCCGAGTTGCTGCAGGACGACGCTACTGCCGAGGCCCTGGCTCAGACGCTGTCGCCGCTGATCGATGGCGGTGAAGAGCAGACCCGTGGCTTTGACGAGATCCACCGAACCTTGCGCCGTGATGCGTCCAACCAGGCCGCGCAAGCGGTGCTTGGGTTGATCGGCAAAACCCTGTGAGTAATTCAAAGATGCAGATGGGCCTGGATTTCACCCTGGTGGCCGATGCCGAGGACCTGGTGGCCGGTGTCGACGAAGTTGGCCGTGGCCCTTTGTGCGGGGCGGTTGTCACTGCTGCGGTGATTCTTGATCCGCAACGGCCGATTCTGGGCCTCAACGACTCGAAGAAACTCACTGAGGCCCGTCGCGAGAAGCTGTTCGATGAAATCTGTGAGAAGGCCCTGAGCTGGTGCATTGCTCGGGCTGAAGTCGAAGAGATCGACGAGCTGAACATCCTCCACGCCACCATGCTGGCGATGCAGCGAGCGGTGGAAGGCCTGAGCGTGACGCCGAAGCTGGCGATGATCGACGGCAACCGTTGCCCGAAGCTGGCGATGCCGGCGGAAGCTGTGGTCAAGGGCGATAGCAAGGTTCCGGCAATCGCTGCAGCGTCGATTCTGGCCAAGGTCAGCCGCGACCGGGAAATGGCCGCTTTCGAGCTGATCTACCCGGGTTACGGTATCGGTGGCCACAAGGGCTATCCGACGCCAGTGCACCTGGAGGCCCTGGCCCGCCTGGGGCCGACGCCGATTCACCGGCGTTCCTTCGCCCCTGTGCGGCAAGCTTATGAAGGCCGTGAGGCGCAGGGCGAGATTCAGTCCTGAGGCTGATGTTTTAGTCGAGGCCCGGTACAATCCGGGCCTTGTTGTTTTCGCGCTTATTACAGGATCACTATGCCGGCTTCATTCGTTCACCTGCGCCTGCACACTGAATACTCCCTGGTCGACGGTCTGGTGCGGATCAAGCCGCTGGTCAAGGCTCTCACCGGCATGGGCATGCCTGCGGTGGCGGTCACCGACCAGAACAACATGTGTTCCCTGGTCAAGTTCTACAAAAACAGCATGGGTGCGGGGATCAAGCCGATCTGCGGCGCCGACCTCTGGCTGTCGAACAAGGACCCGGATAACCCCCTGAGCCGCATCAGCCTGCTGGTGATGAACGCCGTGGGTTACCGCAACCTGACCGAGCTGATTTCCCGGGGCTTCATTGATGGTCAGCGCAATGGCCAGATCATCATCGAGCGCGAGTGGGTGGCAGAGGCCGCAGAAGGCCTGATCATGCTCTCGGCGGCCAAGGAGGGCGAGATTGGCATGGCGCTGATCGCCGGTGACCTGGAGGTCGCCGAAACCCTGGCCCGGGAGTGGATGGCGGTGTTCCCGGACCGTTTCTACCTGGAAGTGCAGCGTACCAACCGGCCCAATGATGAAGAGCAACTGCACGCCGCCGTGGCCCTGGCTGACAAGATCGGTGCGCCGCTGGTGGCCACCAACGATGTGCGTTTCATCAAGCAGGAAGATTTCGAGGCTCATGAAACCCGGGTGTGCATCGGCGAAGGCCGGGCCCTGGACGATCCGCGCCGTTCGAAGAACTACAGCGATCAGCAGTACCTGAAAAGCGCCGAGGAAATGGCCGAGCTGTTCAGCGACCTGCCCGAGGCGCTGGAAAACACGGTCGAGATCGCCAAGCGCTGCAATATCGAAGTCAAGCTGGGCAAGCACTTCCTGCCCGACTACCCCATTCCTGATGGCATGACCATCGATGAATACTTCCGCAAGGTTTCCTTCGACGGCCTGGACGAGCGCCTCAGCGTGCTGCTGCCCAAGGACACCACCGAGGACTATGAAGCCAAGCGCCAGGTCTACGTCGATCGGCTGAATTTCGAGCTGGATATCATCATCCAGATGGGATTCCCCGGTTACTTCCTGATCGTTATGGACTTTATCCAGTGGGCCAAGAGCAACGGCGTGCCGGTGGGTCCGGGCCGTGGCTCGGGTGCCGGTTCCCTGGTGGCCTATGTGCAGAAGATCACCGACCTCGACCCGCTGGAATACGACCTGCTGTTCGAACGTTTCCTTAACCCGGAACGGGTTTCCATGCCCGACTTCGACGTCGACTTCTGCATGGACGGTCGCGACCGGGTGATCGATTACGTGGCCGAGAAGTACGGCCGCAACGCGGTAAGCCAGATCATCACTTTTGGTTCCATGGCGGCCAAGGCGGTGGTGCGCGACGTTGCGCGGGTGCAAGGCAAGTCCTATGGCCTGGCCGACCGTCTGTCGAAGATGATCCCCTTCGAAGTCGGCATGACCCTGGAAAAAGCCTACGAGCAGGAAGAGATCCTGCGGGACTTCATCAAGGTCGATGAAGAGGCGGCGGAAATCTGGGAGATGGCGCGCAAGCTTGAAGGTGTGGTGCGTAACGTCGGTAAACACGCCGGTGGTGTGGTGATCGCGCCGACCAAGCTCACCGACTTCTCGCCGATCTACTGCGACGAAGAAGGCGGCGGCCTGGTGACCCAGTTCGACAAGGATGACGTCGAGGCTGCTGGCCTGGTGAAGTTCGACTTCCTCGGTCTGCGGACCCTGACCATTATCGATTGGGCGCTGAAAACCATTAACCGCGACCGCGCCAAGGTCGGCGAGGAACCGCTGGATATCGCCTTTATCCCGCTGGACGACAAGCCGACCTATAGCCTGTTGCAGAAAGCTGAAACCACTGCGGTATTCCAGCTTGAATCCCGGGGCATGAAGGAGCTGATCAAGAAGCTCAAGCCCGACTGCCTGGAAGACTTGATTGCACTGGTGGCCCTGTTCCGTCCGGGGCCGCTGCAATCGGGCATGGTGGATGACTTCATCAACCGTAAGCACGGTCGCGCCGAACTGGCCTACCCGCACCCCGACTATCAGTACGATGGCCTGCGCCCGGTTCTGGCGCCGACCTACGGCATCATCCTGTATCAGGAACAGGTGATGCAGATTGCCCAGGTCATGGCCGGTTACACCCTCGGTGGTGCGGACATGCTGCGTCGGGCCATGGGTAAGAAAAAGCCCGAGGAAATGGCCAAACAGCGTGGCGGTTTCATTGAGGGTTGCGCCAGCAACAACATCGATGCGGACCTGGCGGGCAACATCTTCGACCTGGTGGAAAAATTCGCCGGTTACGGTTTCAACAAATCCCACTCCGCCGCCTACGGCCTGGTGTCGTACCAGACTGCCTGGCTCAAGGCTCACTACCCGGCGCCCTTCATGGCGGCGGTACTGTCTGCGGATATGCACAACACCGACAAGGTCGTGACCTTGATCGAGGAAGTGCGGACCATGAAACTGCGCCTCGATGCGCCAGACGTGAACACTTCCGAATTCAAGTTCACGGTGAACGATGAAGGTCGCATCGTTTATGGCCTTGGTGCGATCAAAGGGGTGGGCGAGGGACCGGTGGAAGCCATCACCGAAGCCCGTGCTGAGGGGCCGTTCAAGGACCTGTTCGATTTCTGTGCCCGGGTCGACCTCAAGCGCATTAACAAGCGGACCCTGGATGGTCTGATTCGCAGTGGTGCCCTGGACCGTCTCGGCCCGCACTTCTTCGACGAGCCCAAGGCCTACCAGGCCAACATCGACCAGAACCGCGCGGTACTGCTGGCAGCCATGGAAGAGGCGATCAAGGCGGCGGAGCAAACTGCTCGTACCCACGACAGCGGCCACGCCGACCTGTTTGGCGGGGTGTTCGTCGATGAGGACGCGGATGTCTACGCTAACCATCGCAAGGCCAAGGAGCTGACCCTCAAGGAGCGCCTTAAAGGCGAGAAAGATACCCTCGGCCTGTACCTGACCGGGCACCCGATTGATGAGTATGAAGGCGAGATCCGCCGCTTCGCCCGTCAGCGCATCATTGACCTGAAACCGGCCCGGGATACCCAGACGGTAGCGGGCATGATCATTGCCCTGCGGGTGATGAAGAACAAAAAGGGCGACAAGATGGGTTTCATCACCCTCGACGACCGTTCGGGGCGGATCGAGGCCTCCTTGTTTGCCGATGCTTTCCATTCGGCCCAGTCGCTGTTGCAGACCGACGCCATGGTGGTGGTGGAAGGCGAGGTGAGCAACGACGACTTCTCCGGCGGCCTGCGTTTGCGGGTCAAGCGGGTGATGAGCATGGAAGACGCGCGGACCAACCTGGCGGAAAGCCTGCGCCTGAAAGTCCATACCGATGCCCTCAAGGGCGATCAGCTACGCTGGCTGGGGGACTTGTTCAAGCGTCACCGCGGTGCGTGCCCGATTACCATGGAGTACACCCGTAACGACGCCAAGGCCTTGCTGCAGTTTGGCGAGAACTGGCGGATCGACCCGGCAGACAGCTTGATTCAAGCCCTGCGTGACCAGTTCGGGCGAGACAACGTCTTCCTCCAATACCGTTGACGGTGAGGTGCCATCATTGCGCCTCATCGCCACATGAATTTTTAATCTCGACCTCAACGCGTCCGTCCCTTAAGGTAGGACGCGAATAGACAATCGGCCGGCCCAAGCCCCCTTGGACGTCGAGCCCAGACGGACGCCTATGAACCCGAATTTTCTTGATTTCGAACAGCCGATCGCCGACCTGCAAGCCAAGATCGAAGAGTTGCGCTTGGTCGGTAATGACAATTCGCTGAATATCGGCGATGAGATTTCCCGCCTGCAGGACAAGAGCAATACCCTGACCGAAGACATCTTCGGCAAGCTCACCAGCTGGCAGATCGCACGTCTGGCGCGGCACCCGCGTCGTCCGTACACCCTGGATTACATCCAGCACATCTTCACCGAGTTTGACGAGCTGCATGGCGATCGCCACTTCTCTGACGACGCCGCGATCGTCGGCGGCGTTGCTCGCCTGGATGAGCAGCCGGTGATGATCATCGGTCATCAGAAAGGCCGTGAAGTGCGCGAGAAGGTACGCCGTAACTTCGGCATGCCGCGTCCGGAAGGCTACCGCAAGGCCTGCCGCCTGATGGAAATGGCCGAACGCTTCAAGATGCCGATCCTGACCTTCATCGACACCCCGGGCGCCTACCCGGGCATCGACGCTGAAGAGCGCAACCAGAGCGAGGCGATTGCCTGGAACCTGCGGGTCATGGCACGCCTGAAGACCCCGATCATCGCCACCGTGATCGGTGAGGGTGGTTCCGGCGGCGCATTGGCCATCGGCGTCTGCGACCAGTTGAACATGCTGCAATATTCCACTTATGCGGTGATCTCGCCGGAAGGCTGCGCCTCGATCCTGTGGAAAACCTCGGAAAAGGCCGCCGATGCAGCCGAGGCCATGGGCATCACCGCCGAGCGTCTGAAAGGCCTGGGCATTGTCGACAAGGTCATCAGTGAGCCGCTGGGTGGCGCCCATCGTGATCCAGCCGCCGCGGCTGCCTCGATCCGTGCCGAACTCAGCTCGCAGCTGGCAATGCTCAAGGAAATGGATAACGACACCCTGCTGGCCCGTCGTTATGACCGCCTGATGAGCTACGGTCTCTGATCGAGCACTGTTCCCCCTTGTAGGGGTACGCTTGCTCGCGACCCAGGCGCCGCAATCGATCAGATTGCGGCGTCGTCCTTTGTCGAGCACATGCTCCTGCGGGGCTTGAAGCTTCATGAACTCTCTCTCCGCCAAACTCCTAAAAAGCCTGGCGCCCTGGCGTGAAGCCGCTCATTGGCGCATCGCTTTCTCCGGTGGACTTGATTCCACTGTCCTGCTGCATCTCCTTGTCGATCTGGCGCATCAACATGGCCTTCCACGGCTCACGGCTGTGCATGTTCATCATGGGCTGCAAGCGGCGGCGGATGCTTGGCCGGCCCACTGTCAGGCGATCTGTGCTGCCCTGGGTGTGCCGTTGCAGGTGATTCATGTCCAGGTGCGGGCCGGTTCCAGTCTCGAAGGGGCTGCCCGGGAGGCGCGTTATGGGGCATTCGAGCGCTTGACCGCAGCCAATGAGTTGCTGCTGACAGCGCAGCATCGTGATGATCAGGCCGAAACCCTGTTGTTTCGACTGTTGCGCGGTGCTGGCGTCAGGGGGCTATCGGCAATGCCGGAAAGCCGACCTTTGGGCGCAGGGCACCTGATGCGGCCCTTGCTTGGTGTGTCCCGTGCCGAACTTGAACGTTACGCCGCCGAGCATTGCCTGAGCTGGGTCCAGGACCCTTCAAATGCCGATCATCAATATTCGCGCAATTATCTGCGGCATCAGGTGATGCCGTCGTTGATTGCTCGCTGGCCTCAGGCCGCGACCAGCATAAGTCGCAGCGCCGCCCACCTGAGAGAAGCACAGGGGCTGCTCGATGAACTGGCGATGATGGATCTGGCGACCGCCGAGGGGGAGAGCGACTTTCCCTGGCTGGACTTGCCTTCACTGGCCCTTGCCCCTTTGCAGTCGTTATCCCCGGCTCGGCAGCGCAACGTCTTGAGTTACTGGCTGAGCAAGCGTGGCCGTTTGCCGGACACCGATCATTGGGCCGGCTGGGAGAGTCTGCGGGATGCCAGCGCGCAGGGGCATCCTCGATGGTGCCTGGCCGACGGCGAAGTGCATCGCGCGGGAAGGCGAATCTGGTGGCTGTCTGGTGCCTGGTTGCAGCAGGTGAAAAGCGGGATCGAATGGCAGGATCCGGGCAGTCCGTTGCAGTTGCCTAACAATGGCCAGGTGTTTTTCGTCGGTCCGGCGCCCCAGGGCCCGTTGCACATCCGTTATCGGCAGGGTGGGGAAGTCATGCAGGTGGCCGGACGTGGTAATCGTGACCTGAAGCGTCTGCTCAACGAGGCCGGACTGCCGAGCTTCGTCCGTGGCAGATTGCCGCTGCTGTACCAGGATGAGCGGTTGCTGGCAGTGGCAAACCTGCCGGCGCTTGCGGCAAATCCCCAGGCAGGCTGGCAATTGCATTGGCGACCACTGACCAGCGATCAAGGTTTGAGCTGAAAGGGGCTTTCCGGTAGACTACGCTCCCTTCTTGATACAACTTCTGTGGATTCGCCTGAATTGCAGGAGTTGCCGATTACCAAGCAGTCTTTGCTGGGCGATTCCAAAAAATGTGTAGCGAGCAACCTACCGGTGTTTTTGCATCCGGTCTGTCACCACGCGGCGGTTTTTTTGAAAGGTGCACTGTGATTAATGCAGGTGATCGGGGGCTTCGGCCTTCCTTCGCTTTCCCCGGCGGCACTGACCGCTTTAACGCAGACTTCTAGGGTTTTTCATGACGCGCTACATATTCGTCACGGGCGGTGTTGTTTCTTCATTGGGGAAAGGCATTGCCTCGGCTTCATTGGCGGCCATCCTGGAGGCGCGGGGGCTTAAGGTCACCATGCTCAAGCTGGACCCGTACATCAACGTCGACCCGGGCACCATGAGCCCGTTCCAGCACGGTGAAGTGTTCGTCACCCACGACGGCGCCGAGACCGACCTGGACCTGGGCCACTACGAGCGGTTCATCCGCACCACCATGACCCAGAACAACAACTTCACCACTGGCCGTGTCTACGAGCACGTACTGCGCAAGGAGCGCCGTGGTGATTATCTGGGCGCCACCATCCAGGTGATTCCGCATATCACCGACGAGATCAAGCGTCGCATCATCAAGGGCGCCGGCGATGCCGACGTGGCCCTGGTGGAAATCGGCGGTACTGTGGGCGACATCGAGTCGCAACCGTTCCTCGAAGCCATCCGCCAACTGCGGGTCGAAGTCGGCTCCAAGCGCGCGATGCTGATGCACCTGACCCTGGTTCCGTACATCGCCACCGCTGGCGAGACCAAGACCAAGCCGACCCAACACTCGGTGAAGGAACTGCGCTCCATCGGTCTGCAGCCTGACGTGCTGATCTGCCGCTCCGACCATCCGGTGGATGTGTCCTCGCGTCGCAAGATCGCGCTGTTCACCAACGTTGAAGAGCGTGCGGTGATCTCCCTGGAAGACGTCGACACCATCTACAAGATCCCGGCCGTACTGCACGCCCAGGGTCTGGACGATTTCGTCGTCGAGCGTTTCGGCCTGCAATGCAACGGCGCCGATCTGTCCGAGTGGGAAAAGGTGGTAGACGCCAAGCTCAACCCTGAGCATGAAGTCACCATCGCCATGGTCGGCAAGTACATGGAACTGCTGGACGCCTACAAGTCGCTGATCGAAGCGATGAGTCACGCCGGCATCACCAACCGCACCAAGGTCAACCTGCGCTATATCGATTCCGAAGACATCGAGAACCAAGGCACCGCGCTGCTGGAAGGCGTTGATGCGATCCTGGTCCCGGGCGGTTTCGGCCTGCGTGGCGTGGAAGGCAAGATCACTGCAGTGCAATACGCCCGCGAGAACAAGGTGCCGTACCTGGGTATCTGCCTGGGCATGCAAGTGGCGGTCATCGAGTTCGCCCGCAACGTCATGGGCTGGAAAGATGCCAACTCCACCGAATTCGATCGCACCAGCGGTCACCCGGTCGTCGGTCTGATCACCGAGTGGGAAGACGCCACGGGCGCTGTCGAAGTGCGTAACGAAGCGTCCGATCTGGGCGGCACCATGCGTCTGGGCGCCCAGGAATGCTTGCTTGAAGCGGGCTCCAAGGTCCACGACTGCTACGCCAAGGACGTGATCATCGAGCGTCACCGTCACCGTTACGAAGTGAACAACAAGCTGCTGCCACAGCTGATCGAGGCTGGCCTGAAGATCTCTGGTCGCTCGGGCGACGGCGCGCTGGTTGAAGTGGTCGAAGCTGCGGATCATCCATGGTTCGTCGCTTGCCAGTTCCACCCTGAGTTCACCTCGACGCCACGTGACGGTCACCCACTGTTCAGCGGTTTCGTCAAAGCAGCATTGGCTCAACACCAGAAGAAGGCTTGAACCTGATGGCGCAGAAGATCATCCGCGTAGGCAACATCGAGATCGCCAACGACAAGCCGATGGTGCTGTTCGGCGGCATGAACGTGCTGGAAAGCCGCGACATGGCGATGCAGGTCTGTGAAGAGTACGTACGGGTTACCGAGAAGCTCGGTATTCCCTACGTGTTCAAGGCCAGCTTCGACAAGGCCAACCGTTCGTCGGTGACTTCTTATCGTGGTCCTGGCCTGGAAGAGGGCATGCGGATTTTCGAAGACGTGAAGCAGGCCTTCGGCGTGCCGATCATCACCGATGTCCACGAGCCGGCCCAGGCCGCGGTGGTCGCCGAAGTCTGCGACATCATCCAGCTGCCGGCGTTTCTCTCGCGGCAGACCGACCTGGTGGTGGCCATGGCCAAGACCGGTGCGGTGATCAACATCAAGAAGGCCCAGTTTCTCGCGCCTCAGGAAATGAAACACATCCTGAGCAAGTGCGAAGAGGCGGGTAATGATCAGTTGATCCTCTGCGAGCGCGGCTCCAGCTTCGGTTACAACAACCTGGTGGTGGACATGCTCGGCTTCGGCATCATGAAGCAGTTCGAATACCCGGTGTTCTTCGACGTGACCCATGCCCTGCAGATGCCGGGCGGTCGCGCCGACTCCGCGGGTGGTCGTCGGGCTCAGGTCACCGACTTGGCCAAGGCCGGCATGAGCCAGTCCCTGGCCGGCCTGTTCCTGGAAGCCCACCCAGATCCGGACAACGCCAAGTGCGACGGCCCTTGTGCTTTGCGCCTGGACAAGCTTGAGCCGTTCCTGGCTCAGCTCAAGGCTCTGGACGAGCTGGTCAAGAGTTTCCCCACGGTAGAAACCGCGTAAAACCGGCGACTTCCTCTGTAGGAGCCGGCTGGCCGGCGAAGGTGTCCTCGCGGGCCCGTTCGCCAGCCAGCCGGCTCCTACAAGAATGCAATTTGACCCACAAGTTATAAATCGAGCGGTACTCAGCGTTTTCGTCAACTTTGGAGTGTTTACAACAATGGCAAAAATCGTCGACATCAAAGGTCGTGAAGTTCTCGACTCCCGTGGCAACCCCACTGTCGAAGCGGACGTGCTTCTCGACAACGGCATCATCGGCAGTGCTTGCGCGCCGTCCGGTGCCTCCACCGGCTCGCGCGAAGCGCTGGAGCTGCGTGATGGCGACAAGAGCCGTTACCTGGGCAAGGGCGTGCTCAAGGCGGTAGCCAACATCAACGGTCCGATCCGCGACCTGTTGCTGGGTAAAGACCCGATCGACCAGAAAGCGCTGGATCAGGCGATGATCAAGCTCGACGGTACCGAGAACAAGGCCACCCTGGGTGCCAACGCCATCCTCGCCGTGTCCCTGGCCGCGGCCAAGGCTGCCGCCCAGGACCAGGACCTGCCGCTGTACGCTCACATCGCCAACCTCAACGGCACCCCAGGCGTCTACTCGATGCCGGTACCGATGATGAACATCATCAACGGTGGCGAGCACGCCGATAACAACGTCGACATCCAGGAGTTCATGGTGCAGCCGGTTGGCGCCAAGTCCTTCTCGGAAGGTCTGCGCATGGGCACCGAGATTTTTCATCACCTCAAAGCCGTGCTGAAGGCCCGTGGCCTGAACACCGCTGTGGGCGATGAAGGTGGTTTTGCGCCCAACCTGGCTTCCAACGAAGATGCGCTGAAAGTCATCTCCGAGGCCGTGGCCAATGCCGGTTACACCCTGGGCACCGACGTGACCCTGGCTCTGGACTGCGCCGCCAGCGAGTTCTACGAAGACGGTAAGTACAACCTGTCCGGCGAAGGCCAGGTGTTCACCGCCGAAGGTTTTGCCGAGTACCTCAAAGGCCTGACTCAGCGCTACCCGATCATCTCCATCGAAGACGGCCTGGACGAGTCCGACTGGGCGGGCTGGAAGATCCTCACCGACAAGATCGGCGACAAGGTGCAACTGGTCGGTGACGACCTGTTCGTGACCAACACCAAGATCCTGAAAGAAGGCATCGACAAGAAGATCGCCAACTCGATCCTGATCAAGTTCAACCAGATCGGCACCCTGACCGAAACCCTGGAAGCCATCCAGATGGCCAAGGCTGCCGGTTACACCGCCGTGATTTCGCACCGTTCCGGCGAAACCGAAGACTCGACCATCGCCGACCTGGCTGTGGGCACCTCGGCTGGCCAGATCAAGACCGGCTCCCTGTGCCGTTCCGACCGCGTATCCAAGTACAACCAATTGCTGCGTATCGAAGAGCAATTGAACGGCAAGGCCAAGTACAACGGTCGCAGCGAGTTTCGCGGCTAAGCCGTAGATGGTAAAAAGACACCGGATTGTGTCGGGAAAATCGCTACAGCGAGTTTTTTGCCACTAATCTGATGCCTTAAGAGCACGAAGCCTGGTTCTTCCAGGCTTCGTGCTATCAGTAGGTCCGAAGTTGTTGGCATGGCTGTCTTTTTTCACTGGATACCCGATATTCGATGCGCAGTCCCAATTGGTTGTTCCTGGTCTTGCTCTTGCTGCTGGCTGGCTTGCAGTACCGCCTGTGGGTGGGGAGCGGCAGCTTGGCCCAGGTAGCTGACCTGACTCAGCAGATTGCCGACCAGCACGCTGAAAACGAGCGTTTGCTGGAGCGAAATCGCGTACTCGATGCGGAAGTCATGGAACTGAAGAAGGGCATGGAGACCGTTGAAGAACGGGCTCGCCACGAGTTGGGCATGGTCAAGGAGGGTGAAACCCTCTACCAGTTGGCCCAATGAGCGATAGATTGCCGGCCTTCTGGGCCGTGATTCCTGCCGCGGGCGTCGGTGCCCGCATGGCCGCGGATCGTCCCAAGCAGTACCTGCAACTGGGCGGACGCACAATTCTCGAACACAGCCTCGGCTGTTTCCTCGACCATCCTGGCCTCAAGGGGCTGGTGGTCAGCCTGGCGCTGGACGATCCTTACTGGCCAACCCTGGCCTGTGCCCATGACTCGCGTATTCAGCGGGTCGAAGGTGGCACCGAGCGTTCCGGGTCGGTACTCAATGCCTTGCTTCATCTGCATGCTCAGGGCGCGGCCGATGAGGATTGGGTTCTGGTTCACGATGCCGCACGCCCCAATCTTTCCCGAGATGACCTGGACAAGCTGCTGAGTGAATTGGCGCATGACCCGGTGGGCGGGCTGCTGGCGGTGCCGGCCCGGGACACCCTGAAGCGGATCGACAAGCACGGAAGGGTTTTGGAAACCGTGGATCGCAGCCTGATCTGGCAAGCCTACACACCGCAGATGTTCCGTCTTGGCGCGCTGCACCGCGCCTTGGCCGACAGCCTGGTGGCCGATGTGGCGATCACCGATGAGGCTTCGGCAATGGAATGGGCCGGGCAGGCGCCACGCCTGATCGAAGGCCGTTCCGACAACCTCAAGGTCACTCGCCCCGAGGATCTTGAGTGGCTGCGCCAGCGTTGGTCCAATCGGCGCTGATCGCGGGCGGGCGCTGAACCTTGTAGCCGCTGCCGCAGGCTGCGAACGACTCCGAAGGAGGCGCCGCTCCTGAAACCCCGAAGGCCCTGCGTCAGCGGCTACACATCGCGGTATTCCGGGCGTTCGGCCAAGCCTTGCTTGAGATAATCCACCAGCTTGCGCACTTTCGGCGACAGATGCCGTTGCTGTGGATAGAGCGCCCAGACTGCGGTGTTGGGCGGCTGGTGAGCTTCCAGCAAGGAAACCAGCGTACCGTCCTGCAGGTGCTCCAGAACGTAGTAGTCCGGCAGTTGGCAGAGTCCGACGCCTTGTAATGCCGCGTCCAGCACTGCCTGTCCGCTGTTGCAGCGCCAGTTGCCCTGCACCCTTTGCGAAAATTCGCGCTCGTCGACCTCCAATTGCCAGATATCCGAGCTGCCGATCAGGCAGTTGTGCCGGCTCAATTCCGAAAGGCTGTGAGGGCGGCCATAGCGTTCCAGATAGGACGGCGATGCACATAGGTACATGCGGCGTGGTGCCAGGCGAGTGGCGACCAGGCGTGAGTCCTGCAGGCGTCCCAGGCGAATGGCCAGGTCGAGCCCCTCGTGCACCAGGTCCAGGGGACGGTTGCTCAGTTCTATGTCCACCCGCAATTGCGGATAAAGGCTCATGAAACGCGTGACCAGCGGCACGATGAAACGCTCGCCATAGGCCACTGCGCAAGTCATGCGCAGCATGCCCTTGGGCTCACTGGTCAGGTCCCCCACGGCTCGCAACGCTTCCTCGCGCCCGTCCTGCAAGCGTTGGCAATGCTGGAGAAAGGTCTGCCCGGCCTCGGTCAGGGTGACGCGGCGGGTACTGCGATACAGCAGGCGGGTCTGCAAGCGCTCTTCCAGGCGCACCACCTGGCGGCTGATATGAGATGAGGACACCCCCAAGCGTTCCGCAGCGGCAGTGAACTGGCTGCATTCGGCGACTGCGACAAATTCGTCGATGCCTTCCCAACGGTTTTCGCTCATTGATTATCCCTGCATGGCAATAATGTTTTGCTTTTGCCTGGATTATTCATCGCCTTGCGCTGTTTTACACTCACTGCCTCGTTTTTATTCGCTGGAGAGTCAGGATGATCAAGTCACGTGCTGCCGTAGCCTTCGAGGCCAAGAAGCCCCTGGAAATCGTCGAAGTGGATGTTGCCATGCCCAAGGCCGGCGAAGTGCTGTTGCGGGTTGTCGCTTCCGGCGTCTGCCACACCGACGCCTACACCCTGTCCGGTGCTGACCCGGAAGGCATCTTCCCGGCGATCCTCGGCCATGAAGGCGGTGCAGTAGTGGAGGCGGTGGGCGAGGGCGTGACCTCGGTGGCCGTCGGCGATCATGTGATCCCGCTCTACACCCCAGAATGTGGCAAGTGCAAATTCTGTCTGTCGGGCAAGACCAACCTCTGTCAGGCCATTCGCGCTACCCAGGGCAAAGGCCTGATGCCTGATGGTACTACCCGTTTTTCCTACAAGGGTCAGCCCATTTTCCACTATATGGGTACCTCGACATTCTCCGAGTACACCGTTCTGCCGGAAATCTCCGTGGCCAAGATTCCCAAGGACGCGCCTCTGGAGAAGGTCTGCCTGCTGGGTTGCGGCGTGACCACAGGTATTGGCGCGGTGATCAACACCGCCAAGGTCAAGGCCGGTGACACCGTGGCCATCTTCGGCCTGGGCGGCATTGGTCTGTCGGCGGTAATCGGTGCGGTCAAGGCCAAGGCCGGGCGCATTATTGCTATCGATATCAATCCGGCCAAGTTCGAGATCGCCAAGCAATTGGGCGCCACCGACTGCGTCAACCCCAAGGATTTCGACCGTCCGATCCAGGAGGTCATCGTCGACATGACCGACGGCGGCGTGGATTTCTCCTTCGAATGCATCGGCAACGTGCAACTGATGCGCGCAGCCCTGGAATGCTGCCACAAGGGCTGGGGCGAATCGGTGATCATTGGTGTGGCCGGTGCCGGCCAGGAAATTTCGACCCGTCCCTTCCAGCTGGTGACTGGCCGCGTTTGGCGCGGTTCGGCATTCGGTGGCGTGCGTGGTCGCAGTGAGCTGCCAAGCTACGTGGAAATGTCCCAGACCGGCGAAATCCCGCTGGATACCTTCATTACTCACACCATGGGCCTGGAAGATATCAACAAGGCTTTCGACCTGATGCACGAAGGCAAGAGCATTCGTTCGGTCATTCATTTCTAAGAGCAGCGGCAAGCGGCAAGCCACAAGCACCAAGAAGGGATTCCCACTTGCGGCTCGTAGCTTGCGGCTTGTGGCTGGAGGTCTGCCATGAGTCTGGAAAACCTTTCCTGCCAGAAGAGCTTCGGCGGCTGGCACAAACGCTACAAGCATCATTCCCAGGTGTTGGGCTGTGACATGGTGTTCGCCGTGTACTTGCCGCCCCAGGCGGAGCAGGGGGGCAAGCTGCCGGTGCTTTACTGGTTGTCCGGCCTGACCTGCACCGACGAGAACTTCATGCAAAAGGCCGGCGCCCAGCGCCTGGCGGCGGAACTGGGCCTGATCATCGTCGCTCCGGACACCAGCCCTCGCGGCGCAGGCGTGCCCGGTGACCCGGAGGGCGCTTGGGACTTTGGCCTGGGCGCGGGGTTCTATCTGAACGCGACGCAGGAGCCCTGGGCCCAGCATTATCGGATGCATGACTATGTGGTGAACGAACTGCCGGAGTTGGTGGAGGCGCACTTTCCCGCGTCGCAGAAACGTGGGATCAGCGGCCACTCCATGGGCGGTCACGGGGCGTTGGTCTGCGCGTTGCGTAATCCCGGTCGCTATCAGTCGGTTTCGGCGTTCGCTCCTATCAGTAATCCCATGGATTGTCCTTGGGGGCAGAAAGCGTTTTCCCGGTATCTGGGGGAAGAGCGCTCACGCTGGCGCGAGTGGGATGCCAGCGTATTGATCGCCGAGGCCACGGAAAAGCTGCCGTTGCTAGTGGATCAGGGGGATCGCGACGATTTCCTCGCCGGCCAGCTCAAGCCTGAAGTTCTGCAGCAAGCGGCAAAGAATGCCGGGCATGAGCTGACGCTGCGCATGCAGCCCGGTTATGACCATAGCTACTTCTTTATCGCCAGCTTTATAGACGATCACTTGCAGCACCATGCACGTGCTCTTAACGCCTAATACCCGCCAAAGCAGGTAGAATCACGCCCTGACTTTTTCGGGGCGTTTTTTTATGCGTATTGGCCACGGCTACGATGTGCACCGTTTCGCTGAGGGCGACTTCATTACTTTGGGCGGTGTGCGTATCGCCCATCATTCTGGGTTGCTCGCCCACTCCGACGGTGATGTGTTGTTGCATGCACTCAGTGATGCCCTGCTGGGCGCCGCGGCGCTGGGGGATATCGGCAAGCATTTTCCGGACACCGATCCGCAGTTCAAAGGTGCCGACAGCCGCGTCCTGCTGCGTCATGTTGTCGCGCTGATCCATGCCAAAGGCTGGAAGGTCGGCAACGTCGACAACACCATCGTCGCCCAGGCCCCAAAAATGGCGCCTCATATTGAAACCATGCGGGCCTTGATTGCCGAGGACCTGCAAGTCGAACTGGATCAAGTGAACGTGAAGGCCACCACCACCGAAAAACTCGGTTTCGTCGGTCGCGAGGAAGGTATCGCGGTGCACTCCGTAGCCTTGTTGCTGCGCCCATGAATGAACTGCAACTGTTGGGCCCGCGGGCCTATGGCGATGCCCTGGGCAGCGCGGTGCTCAAGGCCACTGCCGAAGATTTCCAGGTCGATGAAGTGCTCGATATCCCGCTGAGCGGTGAAGGCGAGCACCTGTGGCTGTGGGTGGAAAAGCGTGGCTTGAATACCGAAGAGGCCGCGCGGCGGATTGCCAAGGCCGCCGGAGTGTCGTTGCGCACCGTGAGCTACGCCGGGCTCAAGGATCGCCAGGCGCTGACTCGCCAATGGTTCAGTGTGCAACTGCCGGGCAAGGCTGATCCGGATCTTGGCGCGGCGGAAAACCACACCCTGAAAATCCTCAAGGCCACCCGCCACAAGCGCAAGCTACAGCGTGGAGCCCATGCGGCCAACGGTTTTACCCTGCGTCTGACAGAGCTTACGGCGGACCATTCGGCCATTGATGAGCGTTTGCAGCAGATCGCCCAGTTTGGGATTCCCAACTATTTCGGCGCCCAGCGTTTTGGCCACGACGGCGGCAATCTAGTGGATGCCCGCGGCTGGGCCGCGCGCCAGGCACTGCCAGAGCAGCGCAATGTGCGTTCGCGGTTGTTGTCTACGGCCCGCAGCTACTTGTTCAACCAGGTGCTGGCAGCACGGGTGGCGAACGGTAGTTGGCAGCAGGCGCAGATAGGTGACCTGCTGGCGTTTACCGACAGTCGCAGCTTTTTCATGGCCGGGCCTGATGAATGCTCGGACCCACGCCTGGCGATTCTCGACCTGCACCCCACCGGTCCGCTGTGGGGGGAGGGTGTTTCTCCGGCGGGCGGTGTATCCCATGAGCTTGAGCAACAGATTGCCGGTCGTGAGGCGGCACTCTGTGATTGGCTGATTAAAGCCGGCATGAGCCACGAACGACGCATCCTGCGGCTGCCCATTGGCGGTTTGACGTGGCATTATCCCGAGCCTGACATTCTGCAACTGGAATTCGTCCTGCCGGCCGGGTGTTTCGCCACCGCATTGGTGCGTGAACTCGTCGATCTGGTGCCGGTGGGGCAGACGGACAGCTCATGCGTATTCTGATTTCTAACGATGATGGGGTAACTGCACCCGGTATCGCCGCGCTGCATGCTGCGTTGGCGGATTACGCCGAGTGTGTGGTTATCGCACCGGATCAAGACAAAAGCGGCGCCAGCAGTTCGCTGACGCTCGACCGTCCGTTGCATCCGCATACCCTCGGCAATGGTTTCATCAGTATCAATGGCACACCGACCGACTGCGTTCACCTGGGGCTTAACGGCCTGTTGGAGCATGAGCCGGACATGGTGGTGTCGGGAATCAACCTGGGGGCCAACCTCGGTGATGACGTGCTGTATTCCGGAACCGTCGCCGCTGCGCTTGAAGGACGTTTCCTGCAGCGCCCGGCGATTGCCTTTTCGCTGGTGTCGAGGCAGGTAGAAAACCTCGCCACTGCTGCCCATTTCGCGCGCAAGCTGGTACAGGCTCAGGGCTTGCTGGATTTGCCACCACGGACGGTGTTGAACGTGAATATTCCCAACCTCCCGCTTGATCATATCCGTGGCATACAGCTGACCCGGTTGGGCCATCGCGCGCGCGCAGCGGCGCCCATGAAGGTCGTCGATCCCCGTGGCAAGTCGGGTTACTGGATTGCCGCCGCAGGGGACGCCGAAGATGGCGGTCCAGGTACTGACTTCCATGCTGTCATGCAAGGTTATGTGTCGATCACGCCGTTGCAGCTCGATCGCACCTTCAATGAGGCGTTCAGGAGTCTGGATGGTTGGTTGGAGGGGCTGCGCTGATGGCTCGTGAGCAGGACGATTTGCTACGACGGGGAATAGGCATGACTTCCCAGCGAACCCGCGAGCGCCTGATCCAACGGCTTTACGATGAGGGCCTGTCCAATCCCCAGGTATTGGAAGTCATTCGTCGTACACCACGGCATCTGTTCGTTGATGAAGCTCTGGCGCACCGTGCCTATGAAGACACAGCGCTGCCCATCGGCCATAACCAGACGATCTCCCAGCCTTATATGGTGGCTCGCATGAGCGAGTTGCTGTTGGCGGCAGGCCCGCTGGACAAAGTGCTGGAGATCGGTACCGGTTCCGGCTACCAGACGGCAGTACTGTCGCAGTTGGTTGAGCGGGTGTTTTCGGTGGAGCGGATCAAGGTCCTGCAGGATCGGGCCAAGGAGCGTCTGCAGGAATTGAACCTGCGTAATGTGGTGTTCCGCTGGGGCGATGGTTGGGAGGGCTGGCCAGCGTTGGCGCCTTACAACGGCATCATCGTCACCGCCGTGGCTACCGATATTCCTCAGGCACTGCTTGATCAACTGGCGCCTGGTGGGCGCCTGGTCATTCCAGTGGGAGCCGGAGAAGTACAGCAGTTGATGCTGATCATTCGTGAAGAACATGGCTTTGCCCGACATGTCCTGGGGGCGGTGCGGTTTGTACCGTTGCTCAATGGGCCACTGGCCTGAGCATTTATCGCCGCCTGGGTGAATTCTGTTTGCCGGGTTGTGTCTTAGTGCCGTATTGATCGGCAATGAGTGGGACGGCGATCAATGGCAACCTCTTGTGACTGTGTGTTGCGCTTTGCCAGCCGTAAAGCGCCTGCCTCCAGTTATACTTGCGTCATTTCATGCCTGAGCCAGGCAATTAATATCGTCAACCACCATAAAGGGAGCGGCGGGTGAGTCTCACAGTCATTGCGCAGCGTATGGGTATAACAAGCTTTCAGCGACTGATGATTGGCCTTGTCTTGAGTTCCTTGTTGGTCGGTTGCTCCAGCACCAAGTCCAGCAGTGTGGGTGTGGTTGAACGCAGTAATAATGCGGCGCCTCAGCGTCCAACTGTGACCACGGGACAATATGTAGTACGTCGCGGGGATACGCTGTTCTCCATCGCGTTTCGCTACGGCTGGGACTACAAGGCGTTGGCTGCTCGTAACAATATTGCCGAGCCCTATACCATCCATCCGGGGCAAACCATTCGTTTTGATGGTCGCACGGGTGTTGCGCCGACAACTGTGGTTACCAGCACCCAGTCTGGTGCATCGTCCTCCAGCAAGACCACGGTTATTCGTCGTCCGGCGGGGGCAACGACAGCCACCGCAACGGGCACTTCTACAGCTACTGCAAGCAAGCCGGCGCCCGCTCCGGTTACGCCTGCAGGCCCCGCTCCGACGGGCTGGGGCTGGCCTTCCAACGGTGTTCTGATTGGAAAATTCTCTTCAAACGGTAGTTTGAATAAAGGCATTGATATCGCCGGGGATTTGGGACAGCCTGTTTTAGCTGCGTCTGATGGGACGGTGGTTTACGCCGGGAGTGGCTTAAGGGGCTACGGCGAATTAGTCATCATCAAACACAACGAAACCTACGTCAGTGCTTACGGCCACAACCGCAAGCTATTGGTTCGGGAGGGACAGCAGGTCAAAGTCGGACAGACAATTGCCGAGATGGGATCAACTGGTACAGACCGGGTGAAACTGCACTTTGAGATTCGCCGACAAGGTAAACCTGTAGATCCGCTGCAATTCCTGCCACGTCGTTGATCCGTTACCAGCCTGTTCCGCTCACGTAGAGGGAACAGGCTCCAGCGTTGCCAAGGATTAAGGCGCCGCTTGAGCCTGAGGTCGAACTCACCAAAGGACTATAACAATGGCTCTCAGTAAAGAAGTGCCGGAGTTTGACATCGACGATGAAGTTCTCCTTATGGAGAGCAGCATCGATATGGATTCGATGTCGAATAATGAGGGGGCAACTCCACCTTCCGTTCGCGCCAAATCCAAAAGCTCCGCTTCACTTAAGCAACACAAGTACATTGATTACACGCGTGCCCTCGATGCAACGCAGTTGTACCTCAATGAAATCGGCTTTTCTCCATTGCTCTCTCCCGAAGAGGAAGTGCACTTTGCGCGTTTGTCGCAGAGTGGCGACCCCGCCGGGCGCAAGCGCATGATTGAAAGTAACTTGCGACTGGTGGTGAAAATTGCCCGACGCTATGTCAATCGTGGATTGTCGCTGCTGGACCTGATCGAAGAGGGCAACCTCGGCCTGATCCGGGCAGTGGAGAAGTTCGACCCGGAACGCGGCTTCCGTTTTTCGACCTACGCCACCTGGTGGATTCGCCAGACCATCGAACGGGCGATCATGAATCAAACCCGGACCATCCGGTTGCCGATTCATGTGGTCAAAGAGCTTAACGTCTACTTGCGCGCCGCCCGTGAGTTGACGCAAAAACTCGATCATGAACCCTCTCCCGAAGAAATCGCCAACCTGCTGGAGAAGCCGGTGGCTGAAGTCAAACGCATGCTCGGTCTGAATGAGCGGGTTTCTTCGGTTGATGTCTCGCTGGGACCGGATTCGGATAAAACCCTGCTGGACACCTTGACTGACGATCGTCCAACGGATCCTTGTGAACTGTTGCAGGACGATGATCTGTCGCAAAGCATCGATCAATGGCTGTCCGAATTGACTGAAAAGCAGCGTGAAGTGGTGGTCCGCCGCTTTGGCCTGCGAGGTCATGAGAGCAGCACTCTTGAAGATGTTGGCCTGGAGATTGGCCTGACCCGTGAGCGGGTTCGACAAATCCAGGTTGAAGGCCTCAAGCGCCTGCGAGAGATCCTTGAGAAGAATGGGTTGTCCAGTGAGTCTCTATTTCAGTAGCTTCTGGAACTGACTCGCAAGAGCCCCGATCTATTCGGGGCTTTTTATTGCGTGATTATTTTGACTCTGAGTTCTGGGATTCTGGTCAGGGTTGGGATTACTCTTCACTGGCGTGTAAGCAATAGATTACGTTTCCGTAAGTGTTCGGTTCTCGATTGCTTCAGACTTGCCTGAAATGGTTTAAGTGATTTTTTATATTGTTGATTTATAAGTATTTTTTAAGTCTTTCTGTTTGTGTTCGACAAGTTTTCCGGGGAATAGTGCGATTGCTCTTACCAGGGAATTCTCTAATATCAGCCCTGTGTCGACGGATAGACACAGCCATCAAGGACGATGGTCAGGACATCGCAGGAAGCGATTCATCAGGACGATGAAAAGGAACACAGGGACTAGGGAAAAATGTGGGCGGGTCATACCGCCCCTTTTTTTGCCTGTCGAAAAGTCCCGAGGACAAGAGCCCTATTCCCAGAAATGCAAAAAGGCCCGCAAGGGGCCTTTTCAGGAACGCGGGGGCAATCAGCGTTCGAGGTCTTTGATCTTGCCTTTGACGCCATCCCACTCTGCGGCATCCGGCAACGATTCTTTCTTTTCAGTGATATTCGGCCAGATCTCTGCCAGCTCGACGTTCAGCTGAATGAACTCCTGCATCTCCTCCGGGACTTCATCCTCGGAGAAAATGGCTACAGCCGGGCATTCAGGCTCGCACAGCGCGCAGTCAATGCACTCATCCGGGTGAATCACCAGGAAGTTCGGCCCTTCGTAAAAGCAGTCCACCGGACAGACTTCTACGCAGTCGGTGTACTTGCACTTGATGCAGTTGTCGGTGACGACGAAGGTCATTTCTAATTCTCTCCTCAGGCGGCGGCAGCGGAGCCCCTACATGACGGGGTCGCCAGGTTTGGGAGCGATAGTCTGCGAACCAGGCTAATAGTCCGCAGCATCCCAAACCGCGCAAGATTCTAACAGCTTGAAGGCGTTCGCGTTAGATGCGTGTCTTCAATGTATAGAGCATTTCCAGTGCCCGGCGTGGCGTCAGGTCATCCAGATCCAGTTTGGCCAGTTCCTCGAGGACTGGGTGCGGCAGGCTGGCAAACAGGTCGCTTTGCTGCGGAACTGAGGCTTTGCCTGGCGCGGGTCGTGGCGTTTCGTGGGGCAGGCTGGTGGTCTCCAGGCGGCTCAAATGTTCACGGGCTCGCCCGATGACCGCGCTGGGAACCCCCGCCAGCTGGGCTACCGCCAGGCCATAACTCTGGCTGGCAGGGCCGGGCAATACATGGTGCAGGAAGACGATGCGCTCGTTGTGCTCAGTGGCATTGAGGTGCACGTTGGCCACCAGCGGCTCGCTTTCCGGCAGTACGGTCAGTTCAAAATAGTGGGTGGCGAACAGGGTGTAGGCCCGCAGATGGGCGAGACGTTCTGCCGCAGCCCAGGCCAGGGAAAGTCCGTCGAAAGTACTGGTGCCGCGGCCCACTTCGTCCATCAGCACCAGGCTGCGTTCAGTGGCGTTGTGCAGGATGTTCGCGGTTTCACTCATTTCTACCATGAAGGTCGAGCGACCGCCGGCCAGGTCGTCGCTAGAGCCGATCCGAGTAAAGATCCGATCCACCAGGGACAGCTCGCAGCTCGCCGCCGGGACAAAACTGCCGATATGGGCCAGCAGTACGATCAGCGCAGTCTGGCGCATGTAGGTGGATTTACCGCCCATGTTAGGACCGGTGATCACCAGCATCCGGGTGTTGTCGTCCAGATTCAGGTCGTTGGCCACAAAAGGTGTGGTCAATACTTGCTCCACCACCGGGTGACGGCCCTGGGTGATGCGCATGCAAGGCTCGCTGACAAAACGCGGGCAATTGAGGTCCAGGTTCAGCGCGCGTTCGGCCAGATTGCTCAGCACGTCCAGTTCCGCCAGGGCACCGGCGGTATCCTGCAGCGGCGGCAGATGGCTGATCAGGGTTTCCAGCAGCGCATCGTAGAGCATCTTTTCCCGGGCCAGGGCGCGGCTCTTGGCCGACAGCGCCTTGTCTTCAAACTCCTTGAGTTCCGGAGTGATGAAGCGCTCGGCGCCCTTCAGGGTCTGGCGACGAATGTAATCCGCCGGTGCCTGCTCGGCCTGTTTGCTCGGCAGCTCGATGAAGTAGCCATGAATGCGGTTATAGCCGACTTTGAGGTTGGCCAGACCGGTACGGGCTTTTTCCCGGGCTTCCAGATCGATCAGGAATTGCCCGGCGTTCTCGCTCAAGGATTGCAGTTCGTCGAGCTCGGCGTCGTAGCCGGTCTTGAGCACGCCGCCGTCGCGGATCACCGCCGGCGGGTTGTCGATGATCGCTTTGGCCAGCAGCGCGGCCAGTTCCGGGTAGGTGCTGGTGGTGACTGCCAGTTGCTTGAGGTGCTCTGCCTCCAGTTCGGTCATCGCCTCTTGCAGCTCTGGCAAGGCTGCCAGGGCATCACGCAGGCGAGCCAGGTCCCGCGGACGGGCATTGCGCAAGCCGATTCGCGCGAGAATCCGCTCGATATCGCCGATTTCCTTCAACTGCGGCTGCAGCCGTTCGAAACGGTAGCCGTCCAGCAGGCAGGTGATCGAGGACTGACGCGCCTGCAAGACCTTGAGATCCCGCAGCGGGCGGTTCAGCCAGCGGGTCAGCAGGCGGCTGCCCATGGCGGTCTGGCAGCGATCGACCACCGATTGCAGGGTGTTGTCGCGTCCACCGGCCAGGTTGGTGTCCAGCTCCAGGTTGCGGCGACTGGCACCGTCCAGCACCACCGTGTCGTCCAGGCGTTCGTGCCGCAGGCTGCGCAAGTGGGGCAGGGCGGTGCGCTGGGTTTCCTTGGCGTAGCTCAACAGGCATCCGGCGGCGCCGATGGCCAGGGTCAGGGTCTCGCAACCAAAGCCCTTGAGGTCTTGGGTGGAGAATTGCTGGCAGAGGCTCTTGTGGGCCGAGTCGCGCTCGAAGTCCCAGGGGGCGCGACGTCGAACACCCCGGCGCTTTTCCGCCGGCAGGCCTTGTGGCCAGTCATCAGGGATCAGCAGCTCCACTGGATTGATGCGTTCCAGCTCCGCCAGCAAGTTCTCCCAACCCTTGATTTCCAGGACGCTGAAATTGCCGCTGGTGATGTCCAGCACCGCCAGGCCGAACAAGCGCTCATCGCCCAGCACGGCCGCGATCAGGTTGTCGCGGCGTTCGTCCAGCAGGGCTTCGTCGCTGACGGTGCCCGGGGTAATGATACGCACCACCTGACGTTCCACGGGGCCTTTGCTGGTGGCCGGATCACCCACTTGCTCGCAGATGACCACCGACTCGCCGAGCTTCACCAGCTTGGCCAGGTAACCTTCGGCGGCGTGGTAGGGAATGCCACACATGGGAATTGCCTGTCCCGCCGACTGTCCGCGTGCCGTCAGGGTGATGTCCAGCAGCTTGGCGGCCTTCTTTGCGTCTTCATAGAAGATCTCGTAGAAGTCGCCCATGCGGTAGAACATCAACTGATCAGGGTGCTGGTTCTTGAGGCGCCAGTACTGCTGCATCATCGGCGTGTGGGAGGACAGATCGGAGGTATTTTTACTCATTGGTATTTAGGCGGATTCGTTGAATGGGTGAAGCAAAGGAGCGCTGGGCCCGGCTTTTTGCAGATGGCGGCAAGGTTACCATGGGCGCCCTGGCCTCGCAGACACCAAGGCACTACTGCGTTTGTCCGGTAAATGCAGCACAAATATGCAAAACAGCATTTGTCATGGGCTAAAAGTTCGAGCACTATGCGTTCTATGCAAATACGCAATGTTTCTACCGTCTTAAGAGAGCTGCTGGATCGTGATGGAATCTCCCCCACGGAGCTTCACCGTCGGACTGGTGTGCCTCAATCCACCCTCTCGCGGATTCTCAGCGGGAAGATCGTCGATCCTTCGGATAAACACATCTCGCGGATCGCTGAATACTTCCAGGTGAGCACCGACCAATTGCGTGGGCGCGTGGATATCGCGCCTGCCCGGGTTGCTGCGCCCCGCGACGAGATTCATTCGGAACTCAAGGACATAAGCCTGTGGGACGACGATACCCCTGTCGATGACGACGAGGTGTCGGTTCCTTTTCTGCGTGAGGTTGAATTGGCTGCTGGATCAGGAAGATTCGTCATCGAGGAGAGCGAGCGCGCCAGCCTGCGCTTCGGCAAGCGCAGCCTGCGGCACAACGGCGTGCAGTTCGATCAGGCCAAATGCGTCACGGTGCGGGGCAACAGTATGTTGCCGGTGCTGCGCGATGGTGCCACGGTCGGGGTCAATGCCGGCAAGTGTGCCATCGGCGATATCGTCGATGGCGACCTGTATGCGATCAACCACAATGGCCAACTGCGAGTGAAGCAGCTGTATCGCTTGCCCACCGGGATTCGCCTGCGCAGCTTCAACCGCGATGAGCATCCGGATGAGGACTACAGCTTCCAGGAAATCCAGGAGGAGCAGATCAGCATCCTCGGTCACGTCTTCTGGTGGGGCATGTACGCCCGCTAAGCCATCACTGTCAGACAAAGCCCGCCACTGAGCGGGCTTTTTTTCGCCCTCGAAAAATCCCCCCCGCCCTGCATCTATGCGGTGCTCATGCATTCGCGCAATTCGCATGCATAAATAAATGCATTTACGCATTGACTGCATATGCATGAATGCATATTATCCGTCTCAAGCCGTTCAACAACGGCTGCAACGACGCTCTTTAGTGGCAAAGCAAAGGCAGCGATGAACCGGCCTCGACGGTTCAGAGGGTTGGCAACTGACCCGGGTGTGCAGCGTAAAGCACCAGAAGCAGTTATCCGGCGGACAGGGTCGCGGTCGGAGGAACAATTTGAATGGGTCCGTACCGCACCAGTCGTGCCGAAAGACCAAGGTTTGCATTACTGAAAAGCCCGGGCGACCGGGCTTTTTGGAATGCCTGCCTAACGTGGGCCACCAACAGACAGGTACCCCTTGAAACATCGTTATCAGCCTTCTATCAACTGGCCATCTCGCTGGCCTCAATCCGCACGGGAGACGTGAATGACAAACGAGCAACAAGCGTTGCTGGACATGCCGATCTGGCTGGTCATCGTCCTGGCGCTGGTCGGTGGCGTTTCCGGCGAAATGTGGCGCGCCGACAAGGAGGGCGCTCGTGGCTGGTCGCTGCTGCGGCGCCTGGCGCTGCGCTCCGGAGCCTGCGTGGTCTGCGGGGTCTCGGCGATCATGCTGCTGTATGCCGCCGGCGTCTCGATCTGGACCGCCTGCGCCTTCGGCTGCCTGACCGCCATGGCCGGCGCCGACGTCGCCATCGGCCTTTATGAGCGCTGGGCGGCCAAGCGCATCGGGGTTTGCGAACCGCCTTCACGGGATTCGAACTCGGATCGGCCTTGAGTCCCGATCGGCTTCGGCCCTCAACAAGGTCCACCGGCCCAGGCCCCTGTGACTAGGCTGCCTCGCTCTTATTCTGGAACTAGACAATGAACGAACTGACCCAGCTAAAAGACGCCATCACGTCCACGATCAAGCTGGCGATGCCCCATCTGCAGACGGTTGAGGCATTCCCCAAGGCGTTTGAAGGCGCCACTGAGCCGGCGCTCTACTTTGCCCTCACCGGCCTGGACCAGGCAGCCGACCCGGGCGACGGTCGCTGTTGCATGCGGGCCACTTTGGAGGCCCGGGTACGGGTTGACCCCGAGCTTGCACAGGCACCTTTGCAGGCGGCCATTCTGGCGGCTCAGTTAATCGAGCTGCTGCGTTGTCAGCAGTGGGATCTGGACTTTGTCGAAGGCGCGACGGCCGTGTGGGCCAAGCCTGTTGGTACGGCTGCAGAGTCGGTTTACCGCGCCGAGTGGATCGTGCAGTGGCAGCAGCTTATCTACCTGGGTCAGGAGCAATGGCCCTGGCCGAATCAACCACCGGGCACGCTGGTGTTGGGTTTCAGTCCCGACACTGGCTCCGGTCATGAGGGCGGCTACCAGTCGCCGGAGCACATGGCGTGAGTTACGTGTCTGCAACCCACGACCGCATGATTGCCGGCCTGATCCTGCCTTGCAGCGTGGTCGGCGTGGATCTGGCTGCCGGCCTGGTGCGGGTATCCGATGGCGCCGGCTGGACCAGCGCCTGGGTGCGCTGGCACAGCCAGGCCGCCGGCAAGGCCCGTCACTGGCGGGCGCCGAGCCTGGGGGAGCAGGGCGTGCTGATCAGCCCCAGCGGCGAGCCGGCCCAGGGCACCTTCGTTCCCGGCCTGTATGGCAACGCCGGTCCCCAGCCGGACAACCGTGACCACGTCGAGGTCTGGCGTTTCGAGGATGGTGGCTCGCTGGTCTATGACTGGCAGGCCAAGAGTTACAGTATCAGCCTGCCCAGCGGCACGGTGACCATTCAGGTCGGCGGCAGCTCGGCGGTGGTGACCGACAGCGCCCTGACCGGCAAGGCCGACAGCATCACCCTGACCGGAGCGATCACCTTGAATGGCGATGTGCACATCAACGGTGGGAGCTTGAAGCACAACGGGGTCAACGTCGGCTCGACCCATACCCATCTGGGTGTGATGCCGGGGCCCGGTTCAACTGCAACGCCGCAGTGACCCATGCGGGTCGTGGCCCTCACGACTCAGCGCTCACGTCTCACCTATCACCGAACACCCCATCAACCCGCCCCGAGCGGTTTTTTTGTACCCGGAGATACCTATGGCCCCCCCTAAAAAAACTCCCGGTCGCCCTGTGGGCGCCGGCACTGTGGTGTTTCGCGACACCCTTTACACCTCGCGCAATTTGATCCTGCCGGATGACCGCCAGTTGCGGGTTGCCCAGGGACAGGTGTCGGTAAAGGCCGGCGACCTTGTCGCCCTGGACTACCTGAACGCCCACCCGGATCTGCAAGCGCAGGAGTGACACGATGATCGGAATGGATCGCCGTACCGGCCTGTCGCTGTCCGGCATCGAGCATGTGCGGCAGTCCATCGAGGACATCCTGACCACGCCGCTGGGCAGTCGGCGGATGCGCCCGGAGTACGGCAGCAACCTGCGCCGCTACGTCGACTTGCCAGTAACTGGTGGCTGGAAAAGTGCGGTGCAGGCCGAAGTGGCCCGAGCGCTGTTGCGCTGGGAGCCCCGGCTGAAGCTGGAACGGGTCAGGGTGGTAGCGGTAGTGGGTGGTCAGATCAGCTTTCAACTGACCGGCCAGTACCTGGGTGATAGCGCGGTTTTGGAGGTGACGGCATGAGTACGTTGGACTTGTCGGCGCTGCCGGCGCCGCAGGTACTTGAGGCCCTGGATTTTGAGGCCTTGTACCAAGGCAAGCTGGCCACCTTTCGCCGGCATATGGGCGATAACTGGACGGCCAACCTGGAAAGCGACCCGGTGAGCAAACTGCTGGAGCTATCGGCCTACGGCGATATGCAATTGCGGGCCCGGGTCAACGATGCAGCCAAGGCGCTGCTGCTGGCCCATGCCAAGGGTACGGACCTGGATCACCTGGCGGCCAACGTCAAACTGCAGCGCCTGGTGATCCTGCAGGGTGACCCGCAGGCGGTGCCGCCGGTGGAGGAGGTCAAGGAAGCTGACGACGCTCTGCGCGAGCGCGTGCAATTGGCCTATGAAGGACTGACCACGGCCGGCCCGCGCAACAGCTACATCCTGCATGCCCGTAACGCTTCTGCGCTGGTAGCAGACGCCGAGGCCGAAAGCCCGGCACCGGCCCGGGTGACGGTCACGGTGCTGAGCCTGGAGGGAAATGGCGCGGCCAGTCCTGACTTGCTGGCTACCGTTGCCGCAGCCCTCAACGATGAAGACGTGCGACCGCTCGGCGACCGGGTCACGGTCCAGAGTGCCCAAGTCTTGCCGTATCGCATCGACGCGGTGCTGCACATGAAGGGCTCCGGCCCGGAAGGTGACGCTGCCCTGGCAGAAGCCGAGCGCAAGCTGGCTGCCTGGGTCAACCCACGCCGGCGCCTGGGCATCGAGGTGGCCCGTTCGGCCATTGATGCGCAGTTGCATGTGGCCGGCGTGGCTCGGGTCGATCTGGCGGGTTGGCAAGACATCACCCCGACCAAGGCTCAAGCGGCGTATTGCACCGGTTACAGCGTCACGCTGGGGAGCTGAAATGACCAGCCTATTGCCGATCAATAGCACGCCGCTGGAGCGCGCCCTTGAGGCGGCCAGCGCAGGCGATACCGCCATCATGCTGCGCACCCTGTACAACCCGTCCACCTGCCCGGTGCATCTGCTACCGCAGTTGGCCTGGGCCTGGTCGGTGGATCGCTGGGACCCGCGCTGGTCCGAGACGGTCAAGCGCAACGCCATTCGTGCCTCGTACTTCATCCACGCTCGCAAAGGCACCATCGGTGCACTGCGTCGGGTGGTGGAACCGCTGGGCTACCTGATCGAAGTGGTCGAATGGTGGCAGACGGTCCCTGAAGGCGAACCGGCCACCTTTGCCCTGAAAGTCGGCGTTCTGGACACCGGTATCACTGAGGAAATGTACCAGGAGCTGACCCGGCTGATCGACGACGCCAGGCCCGTCAGCCGGCACCTAACCGGACTGCTCATCAGCTTAGAAACACGTGGCACAGCCTGGGTTGGAGCCTGCGCAACCGATGGCGAAATCCTGACTGTTTACCCTTACTCGCCCGGTCCCATTGAGGTCAGCAGCCCAGCGTTGCTGTTCTCCGGTATTGAGCATTCAACTGACACACTGAGCGTCTATCCATGAGCCAGACCTACTTCGCAATTTTGACCGCCGTGGGCGAGGCCAAGCTGGCCAATGCCGCTGCCCTCGACACAAAACTACAAATCAGCAAGATGGCAGTGGGTGATGGCAATGGAACCTTGCCAACCCCCACCCGAACCCAAACCATCCTTGCAAACGAACGCTACCGCGCCAGTCTCAATACGTTGAGCGTAGATCCAACGAACACCAGCCAAGTGATGGCCGAGATGGTCATTCCCGAAACAGAGGGCGGGTGGTGGATTCGCGAGATGGGGCTTTACGATGCTGCAGGCGACCTGATAGCGGTCAGCAATTGTCCGCCAAGCTACAAGCCGCAGATGGCGGAGGGCTCTGGCCGGACTCAAGTGCTGCGAATGGTCCTGATCGTAAGCAGTACGACCTCGGTACAACTGAAGATCGATCCGTCCATAGTGCTCGCCACTCGCGAGTATGTTGACCTCGCTTTCGACAGTAGACTGCCTGCGGACAAGGTTGCTGGTACCTACACCCAGGTCAGCGTCAGCAAGCGTGGCATTGTCGTTGCTGGTGCAAATCCAACCACCTTAGCGGGCTATGGGATTACCGACGCCTATAACCGAGTCGATGTGGTCTATCTGATCAATCAGGCGGTGAAAGACCTGGCCACGAAAGCGACCACACTGGCGGGCTATGGCATCACCGATACCTACAAACGTGGCGATGTGGACTATCTGATCAACCAAGCGGTGAAAGACCTAGCCACGAAAGCGACCACCCTGGCGGGTTATGGCATCACCGATGCCTACAAGCGTAGTGACGTGGACTCCCTGATCAATCAGGCACTAATAGGCCTGGCGAAGTCTGCCACAACCCTGGCCGGATACGGTATTACCGATGCTTACAAAAAAGTTGACACTGAGTATCTGATCAATCAGGCGGTAACTGCGCTGCTGCCAAAGCGAAACTATACATACAACGACTCAATCCGAATTCCTGACGTACCGGGAGGCCTGATAATTCAGATGGGGTCAGTGGTGGTTTCGCCTGAGTCGAGCCTTAATGTGAGCTTGCCGGTTTCCTTCAACACAATTTGCGGGGTAATCGCAGGCATGGGTGTCTCTGGTTGGAACACTACAGGCAACTACAGCGCCTACGCGGTTCCGATTTCAAATGGGGTTATCAGATTGACGCAAGATGTCTCGACATCTAGTGGTGCTGGCAATCAAACGATTTATTACTTTGCGTGGGGTAACTGATGGGATTCCTCTACAGCTTTGAAACGGCGTCTTGGTATCACCCTGATTACAACTCAGAGATTCCAGCGGATGCGGTCGAAGTGGAGCAGCGCTTGCGAGATGAACTGCTTGCAGGTGTGGGCATAAACACGGTGATCGTGAAGGGGAAAGACGGAACACCAGAACTTGGCCCGCGCCCACCCGTGTCCCCTGCTCAGTTCATGGCTAAGGAACGCAGATGGCGTGATGCTGAGTTGACGTCCGTTATGTGGCTGCGCGAGCGGCATCGAGATCAGCTGGAAATTGAAGCTCCCAGGACGCTGACAGGTGAGCAATTCAAGGAGCTACTGGTGTACATGCAATCCCTACGCGACTGGCCGCAATCCCCGGACTTTCCACAGATTGAACATCGTCCGGTGGCGCCGCCCTGGATCGCCGAGCAAACCCAGTAAACGCCCCGCACCGCCGGGGCGTTTTCTTTCCCGCTTTCCCTTAACTCAACATCCCTTACAGCCCCCTTCACCCGGGGCTTTTTCATGTCTGGAGTTTATCCATGAGTGGTTTTTTCCACGGCGTTACCGTTACTAACGTCGACACCGGCACGCGCACTATTTCGCTGCCGTCGTCTTCGATCATCGGCCTGGTGGACACCTTCACCGAAGGCCCGACCGCCGCTGCCAAGGTCAATGACCTGCTGCTGATCACCAACGAGCGCGAGGCCATCGCGGCCTGGGGCCCGGATGCGGCCATCACCAAGGCCTGCCAGGCCATCTACCAGCGGGCCAAGGCGGTGATCGTCGCTTGTGGCGTGGCCAAGATGACCGACGCGGCCGAGCAGACTTCGGCGATCATCGGCGGGGTGCTGGCCGACGGTAAGCGTACCGGTCTGCAGGCGCTGCTGGACGGCAAGAGCCGTTTCAACGCCCAGCCACGTCTGCTGGTTACCCCCAAGCACAGCTCGACCCTGGCCATCGGCACCGCCCTGGTGGCCCTGGCGGACAAGCTGCGTGGCCTGGCCATTCTCGATGGTCCCAATACCACCGACGAAGCGGCCATGGCCTACGCCAAGAACTTCGGCGCCAAGCGCGCCTATATGGTCGACCCGGGTGTTCAGCACTGGGACAACGGCGCCAATGCCACCGTCGATGCGCCAGCCTCGGCCTGGGTTGCCGGTCTGTTCGCCTGGACCGACAACGAGTACGGCTTCTGGGCCTCGCCGTCGAACAAGGAGTTCGTCGGCATCACCGGCACCAAGCGGCCGATCGAGTTCCTCGACGGCGATGAAACCTGCCGCGCCAACCTGCTGAACAACGCCAACATCACCACCATCATTCGTGATGCGGGCTTCCGCCTGTGGGGCAACCGCACGCTGTCCAGCGATCCGAAATGGGCCTTCGTCACCCGGGTGCGGACCATGGACATCGTCATGGACGCCATCCTCTTCGGCCACAAATGGGCCGTGGACCGCTCGATCACCGCGACCTACGTCAAGGACGTCACCGAAGGCCTGCAGGCGTTCATGCGTGATCTGAAGAACCAGGGCGCGATCATCAATTTCGAGGTCTACGCCGACACCGAGCTCAACACCGCCAGCCAGCTGGAGCAGGGCAAGGTGTACTGGAACATCCGCTTCACCGACGTACCGCCCGCCGAAAACCCCAACTTCCGGGTCGAGGTCACCAACCAGTGGTTGACCGAAGTCCTCGACCAAGCCGCTTAAGGAGCCGCAGTAATGGCAATGATTCCCGAAACCCTGGCGAACATGAACCTGTTCGTCGATGGCATCAGCTTTCAAGGCGACGTGCCGAGCCTGACCCTGCCCAAGTTGACCCTCAAGACCGAGGAACACCGCGTCGGTGGCATGGATGTGCCGGTGGAACTGGACATGGGCATGGAGAAACAAGAGGCCGGCTTCACCACCACCGGCGTGCGCCGCGAGTCGCTGAAGATGTTCGGCCTGGCCGATGGCAGCGGCTTCAACGGTGTGTTCCGTGGCGCCTTCAAGGGCCTCAAGGGCAAGGTCACCCCGGTGATCGTCACCCTGCGCGGCCTGCTCAAGGAGGTCGACATGGGCGACTGGAAGTCCGGCGACAAGGCCGAGATCAAGCACAACGTGGCCCTGACCTACTACAAGCTGGAAGTCGACGGTCGCCTGATCTACGAGATTGATGCCCTGGGCATGAAGCGTGTGATCAACGGCGTCGACCAGCTCGCCGCTCAACGTTCGGCCCTGGGCCTGTAAGGAAGACACCTCATGTCTCAAGTAATCGACAAGACCCCGGCCTGGATGACCCTGAGCAGCGACAGCGTGGTGGTGGCGCTGAGCAAGCCGGTGGAGATGAACGGTGTGGTCTGCGACCGGCTCACCCTGCGAGCGCCGACGGTGCGTGATGTGCGCGCCGCCAGTGCGGCCGGCGTTGGTGACGATGAACAGCGCGAGCTGATGCTGTTTGCCAGCCTCGCGCAAATCAGCACCAAGGACCTGGAGAGCATGGCACTCAAGGACTATCAACGCCTGCAGGCCGGCTATTTTCGCCTGGTGCAAGACGACGAGCTTTGATCCTGCGGTGATGAAAGTGGCGGCGAAACGGCTCGCTCGCGAGCTGCATTTCGCCGCTGAGGAAATCATGACCATGAGGTTTTCCGACATGGTCTGGTGGCTCACGGATTGAGCCCGTCACCCAAGGATCAGGAGAAGCACATGGCGAACAAACTGGTATCGGGGCTGGTGGTAGTGGGTACTGCCCTCAGTTCGACCTGGGACGCCGCCTTCAAGACGGTGGAAGACCGGATCAAGCAGCTGGAGCAGCAGGGCAGCAAGGCCAGGGTGCTGGAAAAGACCATCGGCCAGACCCTGCGCCTGCAGGATGAATGGAAAAAGGTCCATGACACCGGCGCCGCTTCCGCGGCCGGGCTGTTGCGCCGCTTGGAAGAGAGCCGCAACGGACTGCGCCAGCAGGGTATTGAGGTGCACAAGCTGCGCCAGGAATATCAAGCGCTGGGCAATGTAGCGCGGGGCTCGGCGCTTCAGGCCCGAGGACTGCAGCAGGTTGCCCAGGGCAAGGCCGACTTCAAGGCGGCTTATGACTGGGCAAAGTTTGGCGTCGATAAGCTCCGCGCCCCGGTCAAGATCAGTGCTGATTATCAAGCACTGATCCGCGACATGGCGATCAAGGCCAATGTGGTCAACCAGCCTCAGGAAGCGCAGCTGAGCCGCACGGTGATTCAGACCTCCCGTGACACGGGCATGGCCCGTAACGATGTGGCGGCTCTGGTGAGCCAGATGATGGCCAGCGGCATGTCGCTGGACAAGGCACAAGGCTACACAGGGTTGGCCGCCAAGTTTGCGGTGGGGCAGGGCGCGAGTGTCGACGACACCGCGAAGCTGATGCGGGCCCTGGAGCTGAAGGCTGGGATCAGCGATCCCAAGGTTATGGAGCAGGCTCTTGAGGCCATCGCCCTGCAGGGGCAGGCCGGCAATTTCGAGGCGGCCGACATGGCGCGCTTGCTCCCGGCGCTGCTCAAGAGCGCGAGCGCGGAAGGACTCACCGGCATGGAGGCGGTGAGTCAGTTGGGGTCCATGCTGCAAGTGCAGATGAACACTGCGGGCAGTGCTGATCAGGCCGCTGGCCAATTGCAGAACTGGATCGAGAAAATCGGCTCCAGCGAGGCGGTCAAGGCTTATGAAGACGCCGGCATTGATTATCAGGCTTCGCTGAATACCGGTATCCAGAAGGGCATGTCGAGCCTGGAGGCGAGCTTTGCCCTGGCCATGCGCTACGTCAGGGCCATCGACCCGGCCAAGGCGGCGAAGATGGCCGAGGCCCAGGCGAAGATCAGCCAGGAAACCGACCCGGCCAAGGCCAAGGCCATGCTTGAGGCTCTGGAAGAGTCCCTGCGTACCGGTGACCTGTTTACCGATATGCAGATCAAGGCGGCCTTGCTGGCCCAGACCCAGGGCCGGCAGCAGTATGAGCAAGTGAAGAAGGACTCGTTGAGCGCCTCTGGCGTTCTCGCCAGGAACCTCGCGGAGCGTCGAGAAGCCTCCAAGCAGTTGTGGGCTGAAGCAGGTCAAGCCATCGATGAAGGCCAGCGGGTCGTGGGGCAGGCCCTGCAACCGGTGACGGATCTGGTGGCCAAAAGCATCACCGTGGTGGTCGGCAAGCTGAGCGAATTGGCAGAGCAGAACCCATCGTTGGTGCAGGGTGTGGTTGCCCTGGGCGCTGCTTATGTCGCGGTGAAAAAGCTCATGGCGGTCTACACCATGGGCAAGGGCCTGATCAATGTCTTGCGTGGTGGGTTGAAGGTTGACCCCAAGGCGGTAAAGCGAGCGCCTGGCCGCAGTGCGGGAGGCATTGACTGTTGCGAGCCCATGATCGACTGCGGCTTGGACAAGCAACGCCGTCGGGGCCGTGGTGGGCGTAAGGCTGACAGGCGCAAGCCACCTGCGAGGGTGGCGGGCATTCAAGGTGGCAAGAGCCCGATGACGCCCAGTGGTCTGGAAAAAATGCCCAGAGGGGCGGTCAGGTCTGGCGTGGCCGGTGCCGCACTGAAAGGCGCTGGCTCTGTGGCCAAAGGGTTCGCACCTTTGCTCAAGGGCGGCGCGATCCTATCGGTGCTCGGTGCCGGTTTCCAGGTTGCGGACACCTATCTGAATGCCAAGACCCAGGATGAAAAAGCCGAAGGCTATGGCGAGGCGGCAGGCAATCTTGCAGGCGCCGCTGCCGGAGCAGCAGCAGGGGCCGCCATTGGTTCCGTGGTGCCGGTCATCGGTACTGTTATTGGTGGGCTGGTGGGCGGTGCACTGGGCGCCTGGGGCGGTTCTGCCGCCGGTGGGGCCTTGGGCAAAAAACTGTTCGGCTCCGACGACTCGCTCAAGCAAATGCCCGCAGCCGGTCCGCTGATGATGCGCAACGCCGGGCAGAACATCCCGCCGGTGATGGGCGATATCGCCAAGTCCTTCCAGCCGGGCCAGACGCCTCCGCTGATGGGGCAGGCCGTGCGTTCGCTGGCCAGTCCGGCACCGTCGGCGTCGAGCCTTTCGCTGAGTAATCCTGCGGAGCCGTTCAAATCGGCGACGCCACCGGCGATCGAACAGCAGTTCAGCTTCGCGCCTTACCTGTCGATTTCGGTGCAGGGCGATGTCAGAGATCCGGCGCAACTGGCCCGGGAGCTGGAACCCTATCTGCGCTTTCAGTTCGACGAATACAGCCGTCAGGCGGCGGGTCGTCAGTTGTTCGACGCGGCACACGTTTAAGGAGGCGGCATGGCCTATATGGAACAGCTGCAATCGGGGCTCACGTCCCTGGTGGCGGCAGCGGAGGCGGGGCGGCGCAGCGCCGATGAAATGCTGGGGCCCATGAACGGCGCCATCAGCGACATCACCGGCGCCGCCTCGGAGCTGGAAAATCTGCCCTGGGTCGGCCCGGTGCTGGGCGCCAAGCTGCAACGCACGATGCGCAGCATCGGCGCGGCGCAGTCGGCGGTGGGTGAAGTCGCGGCCAAGTACAGCCAGGCCGTGACCGTGGCGGGGCAGATGCAGCAGCGTCTTGGCGCCTTGCAGGAGCAGGTGGCCAAGGCCGGCGCGGCGATCAACCGCATCGGCGGGCAGATCAGCCCGGCCCTGGGCAATATCTTTCCTTCCGGCGCGCTGGCGCCTCAGGACACCCCGGCGGCGGAGGCGGTGAAACCCTTCCCGCACCTGCTGATCCTGCAGCCCCTTGGGGCCGCGGCCGAGCCGTTCTACTTCAACCTCGATACCGCGGCCTTCGATGAGTTGCGCCGGCAAACCGGCTTTCGCTGGGCGGCCCAGGAGCGCCTGAGCCGCAGCATTGCGCAGCAGGCGGTGGGGCAGGGCGACGACAAGATCTCCCTCAAGGGCGCGATCTTTCCCGGGTTCAAGGGCGGGCTGGGGCAGTTGCAGGCGTTGCGCAGCATTGGCCGGCGCTTGCAGCCCCTGAGCCTGACCACGGGCTACGGTGAAGTGCTGGGCACCTGGTGCCTCACCAGCATCGACGAGGAACAGAGCCACCTGCTGGCGGGTGGTATTCCCCGCAAACAAGGGTTTTCACTGGAGTTTGTGAGCTATGGCAACGACCTGCAGAACCTCTGACGGTGATCTGCTCGACACCCTGTGTCATCGCTACTACGGGCACCTCAATGGCAGCGTCGAGGCAGTGCTGGACGCCAACCAGGGCCTGGCCGATGAGCCACAACCCTTTCGGGCCGGGGTACTGATCCTGCTACCGGAGCTGCCTATTCGCACAGAGGCGATGGTTCAGCTATGGGACTGACCTTGCCTCCACTCAACAGACCCCGCTGCGTGCGGGGTCTTCATTTTCTGGAGCACAGGCCATGACCCCGGTCTTTCGCATCCTCGCCGATGGCCGCGACATCACCGCGCAGATCAATGACCGGCTGCTGACCCTGCGCACCCTGGACAAGCCGGGAATGGAGGCGGACGAGTTCGAACTGCGCATCGATGATCGTGACGGTGCGGTCGCCTTGCCCAGTCGTGGCGCCGCCATCGAAGTGTTCCTCGGCTATGCCGGGCAGGCATTGACCCGCCTGGGGCGCTACACGGTGGATGAAGTGGTGGTCAACGGACCGCCGGATTCCATCGAGATCCGCGGCAAGGCCAGCGACATGCGCGGCAGTGGCAAGACCACCCGCAGCGGCAGCTGGGAGAACGTGGCACTGGCGCAGATAGTCCGCGATCTGGCGGCCCGCAACGGCTGGCAGCCGGTCTGTCCGGTGGCGACCAAGGTGCCGCGGATCGACCAGCTCAACGAGTCCGACTTCAACTTCATCACCCGCCTGGCCCGGCAGTACGACTGTACCGCCAAGGTGGCCGAAGGCAGGTTGCTGGTGCTGCCCCGTCAGTCTGGATTGAGTGCCAGCGGCAAGGCCCTGGGCGTTGTCAGCCTCAGCCGTCGCGACGTCAGCCGTTATCAGTTCCGCCTCAGTGACAGCAGCACCCACAAGGCGGTGCAGACCAAGCATCAGGACCCGAAGAGCGGCACGCTCAAGGTCATCGACCTGGGCAACAGCGACTCACCGGCCAGCGTGCCGGCGGTGCACACCGATCGGCACCTGTACCCCAACAAGTCCGCCGCCGAGCAAGCGGCCAAGGCCCGCTTGGCAGCCTTCAACCGCAGCAGCGCCAGCCTGCGCCTGGAAATGCCCGGGCGCACCGATCTGTTTGCCGAGCGCCTGATCAATGCCCAGGGCTTCAAGGCCGGCCTGGACGGCGAGTACCTGGTGGACTCGGTGGAGCAACTGTTCAACCCGTCGGGGTGGAGCACCACGGTCGAATGTAACGGCGGCAAACAAGGCAAGGCCAAAGCCAAGGCGAAGAACCCCCCCGTCAAAAAACCACTCAGGGTGGTGCAGCTTTAACCCTTCAATGGCGCCGCGAGCATCCTCGCGAGCGGCTCATTCGGATCGTCCCCGATCCAGCATTCACTTCCTTTCAATCCACGCGGAAAGTCCGCAGGAGCATTCATGAATCCAGGCATCAGCAGCTCGGCCTCGAAGCGAGGCATCCGGCATTTTTTTCAGGCATTGATCGCTGGCTGCACTCTGTTGCTGGCAACCGCAGTCCATGCCGGGCCCTTTGTTCTGGCCTACACCGATGGCCAGGTCGAAGCGTCCTACGGCAACCTGCAAGCGTTCCACCGCCACCTTTCTGCTGTCGGTCTGGGCAGCATCTACGGGTTGACCGTCACCGGCCAGTTGCACCAGGAAGGGATGAACCCAACCAGCGAAAACATCATTCGCTTCGCCCAGTCCAAGTCCCTGCCGCTGTACCCCACCGTCTCCGACTACAACGAAGGCATTGCTGATTTCGACCCGGCCATTTCCCACTCCATCGTCAACGACAAGAGCTTGAGTGCCGGCAGCATCAAGCAACTGGTGAGGCTGGCCAAGGAGGGCGGTTTTGCCGGGATCAACCTGGACTTCGAACAGGTCGAGCCAAGGAACGCCAAGGCCTTTTCCGCCTATGTCAAAGCCCTGGGCAACGCCCTGCATGCCAGCGGCAAGAAACTGATCATCAGCGTCCCGCCCAAGTCCAGCGACCGCGAGCCCGAGTACCTGCAAGGCTACGACTACAAGGCCCTGGGCGCGGCGGTGGATTACTTCCAGGTCATGACCTACGACCAGGTCGGCCCCGGCTGGAGCAGTGGCGGTTTCCATGGCGAAGTCTGGCCCGGCCCCGTGTCCGGTGCCGACTGGCAGCAGGTGCTGCTCAGCTACGCCGTGTCGCAAGTTGCGCCGAGCAAGGTCCTGGCCGGGCTGCCGGCCTACGGTCAGGACTACAGCATTGGCAACCGAGTGCACTGGTCGGCCTATCAGGAAGTGATTGCCGAGCACCGCGCCGTCACCCACCGGGACGCCGCTTCCGCAACGCCTTACGCCACCTGGGGGCCGGTCAAGAGCTTCGCCGATGGCGTGGAGTGGACCCCGGAGCGCGCGCAACCGGTGCTCTGGTACGACGATGCCACGAGCATCAAGACCAAGACCGCACTGGTGACCAAGCTGGGCCTGGGCGGCACCAGCGTCTGGGCCATGGGCTATGAAAATGCCGAGTTCTGGACGGCGCTGCAGGCGGGGCTCAATGAAGGTCGAGCACTGCTGCCTGTCGGGCAGGAGTGAGAGGCCGATTAGCGAGAAAACAGCGGCCGTAGAACCGCGTTTCCTGCGGCATCGCAGTCCTTGCCGGCGGGAGTTTATGCGTTGCGCGTAATGTCCTGGGGGTTGCCGGGAGCCTGCGCTTTAACCATACAGGTGCCGGATCAATGTCTATCGGCTCCTGTCGACTTGAAGGAACAGATCAATGACTTCGCAAAAACATCTTCAGTTCATGAACTTCCTGGCAACGGTTGTCGCGCCTACCTGCAGCATCGACGACGACCTGTGTACCGATGTCGAGCTTCTGCCATTGCGTGCTCGCGCCGTGGAGTGGGAGCGGTTTGTCGATCTGGGAGCGACATCGGCCTCGCAGATTGACCAGGGGGGCGTCCCGGCGGTCATGTTCGAGGTCTTGCTTGACCCGCAAAAGTGCCACGGCGCGAAGACGGTTCAGGTCTATTTCGATGGTATTACCCATGACGGCGTGACACTGGAGAACGAGCGCAGCGGAGCGAGCGCGGCGCGAAATGTCGGTGTGCAGATCCTGGACGCGTTCGGCAATGCCCTGACCCTGGGGCAAGCCGCTGCGCACTACCCCGCGGATACCGACAGGTTGCAGTTCATGGCTCGACTGGTCGGAACTCAAGGGCCGGTCACGGCCGGACTCTACGCCGCGCTGTCCGAGTGCGTGATCGTTTATGCCTGAACCTGCGGTCCTGCGGGCATTCGCAGGACCCTGTCATCGGCCTGGGGTGGATGCTTCAGGCTACTTCTCTCCCACCCGCTGCGGCGGGTTTTTTGTGCCTTGGAGAAACCTATGGCAACTGCTTCCCGAGAGGCCCTGATGCTCGATCGTGGCAGCCCGCAACGGACCTGGATCAGCCCCGGTCCCGGAGCCACTCGATGAAACTCAGTGCTGTTATCAACCAACTGCAAAGCCAGTGTCCCCGTCTCAGCGGGCGCATTCTGGCGGGCATCAACCTCGATACTCTGGGCGGTAACACCAGCCAACCCCTACCGGCTGCGTACTGGGCTCCGATCAACGACTTGGCTTCCGGCAACACTGCCCAGAACGTCCACCGCCAGACCATCCGCGACCGCTTCGAAGTCGCCTTGCTCCTCGACGCCAGCAACCCACAACAAGCCCTGGACCAACTCCACGACCTGCGCGCCGAACTCTGGCGCGCCCTAGTCGGCTTCAAGCCCGGTGCCGAGTACAACCCGATCCAATACGACGGTGGCGAGCTGGTGTCGCTCAACGCCACCCGACTGCTCTACCGCCTGCGCTTCTTCGCCGAGTTCCAGCTGGGGCGCAATCTGCCCGGGCAGCCGGCGGAAACCTGGCATGAGCGTGAACTCGACGGCTTGCCGTCCTTGACCGGGGTTACGGTGCGGGTCGATGCCATCGATCCGGCGGACCCCAATTTGAAGAAACCGGGCCCCGATGGGCGCCTGGAGCTGACTTTTTCAGGAGAGCTGAAGCAATGAGCAAACGCATCACCGTGCTGCCGGTCGCTGGCCGCGCCGTACCGGACCCGGAAGCAGGCGATCTGCTGCCCGCCTCCGGCCGTGAAGTGCCGGACAACGCCTGGTGGCGCCGGCGTCTGGCCGATGGCGATATCACTAGCAAAGCCGTGAAAGCGGCGAAATCTCAAGGAGCCAAATAATGGCGATCGGTTTCAGCAATATCCCGGCGGACATCCGTGTTCCGCTGTTCTACGCCGAGATGGACAACTCGGCGGCCAATAGCGCGTCTTCGGCCATGCGCCGTCTGATCGTCGCCCAAGTCAATGACAACCAGACCGGCGATGACCTCGGCAAGCTGGTGCTGGTGTCCAGCGTGGCCCTGGCCAAGAGCATCGGCGGGCAAGGTTCGATGCTCGCCTCGATGTATGAAACCTGGCGCAAGACCGACCCGGTGGGCGAGATCTGGTGCCTGCCGCTGCACAGCACCGAAGGCAGCGTGGCCAAGGCCGAGTTGAAGCTCACCGGTAGCGCCAGCGCCGCCGGTCTGCTCAATCTGTACGTCGGCGGTGTGCGGGTGCAGGCCTCGATCGTCAGCGGCGCCACTGCCGCTCAGGCGGCCAGCGCCCTGGCGCTGAAGGTCAATGCGGCAGTGGATCTGCCGGTGACCGCAGCAGCCGTCGACGGCACGGTGACCCTGAGTGCCAAGTGGACCGGCGACAGCGGCAATGACATCAGCCTGCAACTCAATCGCCTGGGCAAGAGCAATGGTGAAGAAACCCCGGCAGGCCTGACCCTGGTGCTGGGCAAGATGGCCGGCGGCACCGGCGTGCCGGATCAGGTCGCGGCCCTGGCGGCCCTGGGCGATGAGCCGTTCGAGTTCATCTGCATGCCCTGGACCGACACCGCCAGCCTCAATGCGTGGCAAGCGGTGATGGACGACAACACCGGCCGCTGGTCCTGGGCCAAGCAGCTGTTCGGTCATGTCTACAGCGCCAAGCGCGGCACCGTCGGCACCCTGGTGGCGGCCGGTCAGGCGCGCAACGACCAGCACATCACCATCCAGGCCCTGGAAACCGGTGTGCCCCAGCCCGTGTGGGTTCAGGCCGCAGCCCTGGCGGCGCGGACTTCGGTGTTCATCTCCGCTGACGCCAGCCGTCCGACTCAGAGCGGTAGCCTGCCGGGTATCGATCCGGCGCCGGCCAGCGAACGCTTTACCCTGACCGAGCGCCAGTCGCTGCTCAGCTACGGCATTGCTACTGCCTACTACGAAGGCGGCTACATGCGCATTCAGCGGGCGATTACCACCTACCAGAAGAACGCTTACGGCCAGGCCGACAACTCCTACCTGGACAGCGAAACCATGCACCAGTCGGCGTTCATCGTGCGCCGGCTGCAAAGCGTGATCACCAGCAAGTACGGGCGCCACAAGCTGGCCGCCGACGGCACCCGCTTCGGCGCCGGCCAGCCAATCGTGACCCCGAGCACCATTCGCGGTGAGCTGATCGCCCAGTACGCCAAGCTGGAGCTGGAAGGCCATGTGGAGAACGCCGAGCTGTTCGCCGAGCACCTGATCGTCGAGCGCGACGTGCAGGACCCGAGCCGGGTCAACGTGCTGTTCCCGCCGGACTACATCAACGGCCTGCGGGTGTTCGCGCTGCTCAACCAATTCCGTCTGCAGTACGACGCCGCGGCCTGAGCCGGACCTGCATCACTGCGCTTTTTCAGCCCGCCTTGAGCGGGCTTATTTTTTGGGAGAAACATCATGGGTCAACTGATTGCGGGCACCTGCTACGTCAAAGTGGACGGCGCTCAACTGACCATCAGCGGTGGCTGCGAAGCACCGCTGATGGCCGTCAAGCGGGAAACCGTGGTTCCGGGTTTCTACAAGGAAACCGACCTCACCCCGTCGTTCAAAGTCACCGCGCTGCACACCCCGGACTTTCCGCTCAAGCAGCTGATCGAAGGTGTCGACATGACCGTCACCTGCGAGTTCGCCAACGGCAAGGTCTACGTGCTGGCTGGCGCCTACCTGGTGGACGAGCCTATTGCCAAGGGCGACGACGCCAGCATCGAACTGAACTTCGAAGGGCAGAAGGGGACCTGGCAATGAGCAACACGGTGAAGCTGCAAGTGCCCATCGAGGCCCACGGCGAGCCCCTGGCCGAACTCACCCTGCGCCGTCCGACGGTGCAGGAAGTGCGGGCGATCAAGGCGCTGCCGTACAAGATCGACAAGAGCGAAGAAGTCAGCCTCGACATGGACGTCGCGGCCAAATACATCGCGGTCTGCGCCGGCATTCCTCCGTCTTCGGTGAACCAGCTTGACCTGGTGGACCTCAACGCCCTGAGCTGGGCGGTGGCGAGTTTTTTCATGAGTGCGGCATCGCAGCCATCGCCGACCTGATCGCTGTCGCCTATGACCTGGCCTGGTTCTGGAAGGTCGACCCCGAACAGATGATGGCCAGGCCACTGGATGTGCTCCGGGAATCCCTGGAGCACGCGCAACGGATCAATGCGATGCAGCAGGTGCAGTGATGGCAGACACACAAACCGTAGAGAAGAAGTCGGTGCTGTTGACCGGCATCGACGAACTGTCACCCAAACTCGTCGCCCTTCAAGGCAAGGTCGACTCTTTCAAGAAAAAACTTGAGCAGACCGGGCTGGGCAAGCTGGATATCAGTGGTCTGTTCAAGGGCGGCAGCTTGATCACCCCGTTTCTCGACGGGATCAAGGCCTGCGACGCGTTCAAGGGCAAACTGGCCGAGGTTGGCGATTCCAGCGCGTCGACTGATGCAGCCAAAGGCATGAATGTATTCAGTCAGTCCATGGCCAAGGTGTCCTCGGCCATTGATGCTGCGCTGGCGCCGGCGGTGGGGGCACTGGTGGTCGGTCTGGAGCCCATGCTCAACAGCCTGGGGACGCTGCTCGACGACAACCCCAAGCTGGTTGAGGGGCTGGCGATGGGTGCCATTGCCTTTTCGGCGATGCAAACCGCCGTGACCGGTGCGACCCAGGTGCTCGACCTGATGGGCACCGTGGCCAAGGCCAACCCGGTGATGCTGATTGCTATGGGCATTGCCCTGGCGGCCGGTGTGATCATTGCCAACTGGGGGCCGATCTCGGCCTTTTTTGTCAGTCTCTGGGAGGGCGTAAAGAATCTTGCGGCGCAGGCGCTGGAAGGACTGAAGACCCTGTTCAGCTGGACGCCCTTGGGCATGCTGATCGGCAACTGGGGGACCATCACGGCGTTCTTTGCCGGGCTCTGGGACAGTATCAAGGCGATGACGGCTTCGGTCGTCGGCTTCCTCAAAGAAGTGTTCTCCTGGTCACCTCTGGGACTGATCATCGATAACTGGGCTGGGTTGACGGGCCTGTTCGCATCCATCTGGGAGTCGCTCAAGGCCTTGACGGTACCGGCGATGGCCTTTCTAAAAGGCCTGTTCGACTGGGTGCCGATGGACATGATCACCAAGAGCTGGGGCGCGGTCACCGGCTTCTTCGCGTCGCTCTGGGGAGCGTTGAAAACGGGCATCCAGGCGATCAAAACGGTGTTCCAGACGCTGTTCGACTTTTCTCCGTCCGTGTTGCTTTACAACAACTGGGGGGCTGTCAGCAGCTTCTTCAGCTCGATCTGGGCGGCGCTGCAACCGGGTATCGATGCGATCAAGAAGGTCCTGCAAACGCTATTCGACTTCTCTCCGCTGGTGATTCTTTACAACAACTGGGGCGCGGTTACGGGCTTTTTCAGTTCGATCTGGGCCGAGTTGCAACCGGGTATCGACTCGATCAGGAAGGCCATTGAAGCCCTGTTCGACTGGTCGCCGATGGAGCTGATCATGACCAATTGGGCCCCCATCGCCGATTGGTTTTCCGGGCTGTGGAGCAAGCTTCAAGAGTTGATGGTGCCGATCAAGGAGCTGTTCGAGGGCGGTTTCGGAGGGCTGATTGCGACTGTCACCGGCAAGGTCGAAGGCTTTACCGAGGCGCAAAGGCAAATCAACGCCGAGGGTAAAGGCGGGCTGGCATCACCCTTTGCCGCAACCCAGGGCAGCTCGCTGACCCAGCACTCCAGTGCCCTGATTCAACAGAACGCTGCCAACAACCGCACGCAACTCGAAGGCGGGTTGACCGTACGTTTCGAAAACGCCCCGGCAGGCCTGCGTGCCGAACAGGCCAAGACCAATCAACCAGGCCTGAACGTGGCTTCGACCCTGGGCTATCGCTCACTTTCCCTAGGAGGTTCCAATGGCGGATAACTGGCGTGATCGTTTGTTGCCCGCATCCTTTCGCGGCGTGCCGTTCTGGGTCGATCAGGCGAAAACCCCGGTGGGCCAGAAAGGCCAGTTGCACGAGTACCCGCAGCGTGACCAGCCCTTCTTCGAGGGCCTTGGCCAGCAGGCGAAAGTCCACGATCTGACGGCCTTTATCGTCGGTGCCGATTGCCTGGAGCAGCGCGACAAGCTGCTCAAGGCCCTGGAGGAGGGCAGCGGCGAGCTGGTGCACCCCTGGCTTGGGCGGATGCAGGTCAAGGTGGGCGAATGCGAGATGACCCAGAGCCGCCAGGAGGGCGGCCTGGTGACCTTCAGCCTGAAGTTCTACCCGGACCAGCCGCTGCGCTTTCCTTCGGCGGTGGTCAATACCCAGCAGCAGGTGCTGGTGGCCAGCGATACCTTGCTGGGGGCGGCGGTGCTGCGGTTCGAATTTGCCACCAACCTGATCAAGCAGGCACGGATCGGCGTGGCGTCTTTGCGCCAGGGGCTGGCGGACGTGTATCAGGTCATCGAGCACGAGTTCAAGCCGTTGATCGAGTTCTATGGCGATCTCAACACCCTGGTCAAAGCGGTCAAGGAAATACCCAAGGAGCTGAGCACGGAGTTCAAGGGGTTGCTGGACGATGTACGCGGGCTCAAGGACTTTGCCCGTACCGGCTATCGGCAGATGCTCGCCGATATTTCCCAGCAGGTGGAGGCGGCCCGGCGCATCGATGCGCCGAAGCTGACCACCGGCAAGGACACCACGGCGGCGGCCGAGGCGGTGGCCAATCTGGTGCAGGATGCGCTGCTGGTGCAGATCGCCCGGCTGGTGTCGGCGTTGCCGGTAGCTACCCCGGTGGTGAAGCTCAAGAACACGCCGCCCCTGGCGCAGCAGGCCAGCGGGCCGGTGCAGCGCCTTGAAGTGCCGGTGGCCGACGATGTACTGGCGCTGCGCGATCAGTTCAATGAGCTGATCTGGCAAGCCGCGCTCAAGGCCGACGCGGTGCATTACCAGGCGCTCAACACCCTGCGTCAGCAGGTGCAGGGGCACCTCAATGCGGTGGCGTCCTCGGGGGTGCGGCTGGTCAGCCTCAGCCCCAAAAGCAGCCTGCCGGCGCTGGTGCTGGCCTATCAGCGGTTTGCCGATGCGACGCGGGTGGGCGAAGTGGTGCAGCGCAACCGGGTGGCTCATCCGGGCTTCCTGCCGCCGGCTGATCTGCAAATCGCTCGGGAGTGACCCATGGACGAATTGGCAAATATCGTCACCCTGACGGTGGACGGACTGGATTACAGCGGCTGGAAAAGCGTCGAGATCAGTGCGGACCTGGAGCGTCAGTTCCGTACCTTCAGCCTCAACATCACCTGGCAATGGCCGGGGCAGGATGTGCAGGTACGCATCCGCCCGGGCGCTCGCTGCCAGGTGCGCATCGGTTGCGATCTGGTGCTCACCGGGCATGTCTACAAGGCGCCGATCAGTTACGACGGCCAGCAGATCAGCCTGAGCATCCAGGGCAGTTCCTTGACCCAGGATCTGGTGGATTGCGCGGCCATCAACCGGCCGAGTCAGTGGCGCCAGCAGGACGTGCTGAGCATCGTCCGCGCCCTGGCCGGCTCCTATGGGGTCGGGGTGCGCAGCGAGATCGCTCCAACCAGCAAGCTGCACACCCACAGCATCGTGCCGGGGGAGACGGTGTTCGCCTCCATCGACCGTTTGCTGACCCTGTACCGAGTATTTTCCACCGACGACGCTGACGGTTACCTGCTGCTGGCGGCGCCGGGCAGTGGTGGGCGCGCCAGCGATGCCCTGGAGCTGGGCAAGAACATTCTCTCGGCCAATGCCGCCATGGATTTTTCCGCGGTGTTTTCCGAGTACCGGGTGATCGGCCAGCACAAGGGTAGCGACCAGAGCAGTGGGGCTGCAGTCAGCGAAGTATCCGGCCAGTCCAGCGATGCCAGTGCTTCACGCAAACGGGTGACGGTGATCAGCGAGGCGGCGCAACTGAGTGCGGAACTGGCTCAGCAGCGCGCTGACTGGGAGCGCGGCACCCGCACCGGCAAGGCCCTGACCACCACCTATCAGGTGCAGGGCTGGCGCCAGAGCAATGGCGACTTGTGGAGGCACAACACCCTGGTGCGAGTGATCGATCCGGTGCTGGGGTTTGATCAGGACATGCTGATCTCCAAGGTCACCTGGTCGCTGTCCGAGCAGGGCTCGATCACCACCCTGCAGGTGGCCCCGCCTCACACCTTCGACGCCAACCCGACACCCGGCAAAACCTGAAACCCGCGCCCATCCGTAGGAGCCGGCTTGCCGGCGAAGGCATCCGGCACGAAACCGCGCAACCCCTGTTCGCCGGCAAGCCGGCTCCTACCCTCCAAGGAACTCAGCATGAGCCTACTGACACGCCTGTTGGCGCGGGGCACCGTGGTGCTCGCCAACTCGGCCAACAAACTGCAATCGCTGCAAATGCGCCTCACCGCCGGCGAGGTCAACGACGACATGGAGCATTTCGAGCCTTACGGGTTCACCAGCAATCCCCTGGCCGGCGCCGAGGGGATTGCCACCTTCCTCGGTGGCGACCGTTCCCACGCGGTGGTGCTGGTGGTGGCGGACCGGCGCTACCGCTTGCAGGCCCTGGCCGCCGGCGAAGTGGCGATCTACACCGACGAGGGCGACAAGATCCACTTCAAGCGCGGTCGGGTCATCGACATCGACACCGCGACCTTGAATATCCGCGCCAGCAGCGGCGTCAACATCGACAGCCCGACCCTGAGCATGAGCGGCAAGATCGTCTCCCAGGGCGATCAGGTCGCCGCCGGTATCAGCCAGATCAACCACGTCCACAGCGGCGTGCAACCCGGCCCGGGTCAGACCGGCGTGCCGGTGGGAGGTTAAGCATGTTTGCCACCTATGACCTGAAGAACGCCCTGACCCGGGCCGTGGAAATCAGCCTGTTCACCTGGCGCCGTGCCGCCGATGACGACGCCCTGGACGACGACCAGCGCTACGGCTGGTGGGGCGACAGCTTTCCCACGGTGGCCGACGACCGCATCGGCTCGCGGCTGTGGCTGCTGCGCCGGGTCAAGCTCAGCCGGCAGACCCAGCTCGACGCCGAGTTCTATGCCCGCGAGGCCTTGCAGTGGCTGATCGACGATGGCCACTGCAACGCCGTGGAGATCATGACCGAGCGCCTCGACGCCCAGCGACTGAACCTGCGCACGGTGCTGATCCTGGCCGACGGCGAACGCCTGGACCTCAACCCCACTCACAGTTGGCAGGTGACCTATGCCGTTTGAAACCCCTTCGCTGCCGGTGCTGATTCAGCGCACCCAAAGCGACCTGGCCAGCGACTCGCTGCGCCAGTCCGATGCCCAAGTGCTGGCCCGCACCCTGAGCGGTGCCGCCTTTGGCCTGTATGGCTACCTGGATTGGATCGCCGAGCAGATCCTCCCGGACAAGGCCGATGAGTCGACCCTGGAACGCATCGCCGCGCTGCGTCTGAACCAGCCGCGCAAGGCTGCTCAGGCGGCCCGTGGCAGCGTCAGCTTCAACGCCGCGGCCGGCGCCGTGCTGGATGTCGACACCCTGCTGCAGAGCAGCGACGGCCGCAGCTACAAGGTGACGGCCGCCCGCACCACCATCGCGGGGCTCAACAGCACCACGATCCAGGCGGTCGATGGCGGGACCCTGGGCAATGCCGATGCGGGCCTGGAATTGACCGCGGTGCAGCCGGTGCAAGGCATCGGCAACGCGTTCACCGTCCTGGCCCCGGGGCTGAGCGGTGGTGTGGCCCGGGAAAGCCTCGAATCCCTGCGCTCCCGGGTGATTCGCTCCTACCGGATCATTCCCCACGGCGGTTCGGCGGACGACTACGAAACCTGGGCCCTGGAATGCCCGGGGATCACCCGCGCCTGGTGCCGGCGCAATTACCTGGGGCCGGGCACGGTGGGCTTGTTCGTCATGCGTGACGATGACCCGCAGCCGATCCCCAACGCCGAGCAACTGGCGCAGGTTCAGGCGTATATCGAGCCGCTGCGCCCGGTCACTGCCGAGGTGCATGTGCTGGCCCCGGTGATGCTGCCGGTGACCTACAGACTGCGCCTGACTCCCGACACCAGCGCGGTGCGCGCCGCCGTCGAGGACCAGCTGCGCGATCTGCACAGCCGCGAGGCGGGCCTGGGCCAGACCCTGTTGCTCAGCCATATCCGCGAAGCCATCAGCAGCGCCACCGGCGAGCAGGATCACCAACTGCTGGCGCCCTTGGCCGATGTTCTGGCGGCGAATAATCAGTTGCTGGTATTCGGAGGTTGCCAATGGCAGCAATAAGAAGCGCCACCCAGTACCAGGATCAGTTGCGCAGCCTGCTGCCCAGCGGCCCGGCCTGGGACCCGGAGCGGGTGCCGGAGCTTGAGCGAGTGTTGCAGGGCATCTCCCAGGAGCTGGCGCGCATCGACGCCCGGGCCGTGGACCTGCAAAACGAAATGGACCCGGCCAGCGTCAGCGAACTGGTGACCGATTGGGAAAAGGTCATGAATCTGCCCGATCCCTGCCTGGGCCTGACCCCGCTGTTCGAAGACCGGCGCCTGGCCGTGCGCCGCCGCCTGTTGGCGGTGGGCAGCCAGCGCGCCGCCTACTTCGTCGAAATCGCCCGCAGCCAGGGCTACCCCAATGCCAGCGTCACCGAACTGAGCACTCCGCGCATGGGCCGCTCACGTTTTGGTCACGCGCATTTCGGCACCTGGCGGGCGAATTTCATGTGGACCCTCAATACCGGCGGCCGCTTGCAACTGGGCCGGCGCTTCGGCGCGAGCTATTGGGGCGAACGTTTTGGCATGAACCCGGGCAGCGCCCTGGAGTGCCTGATCCATCGCAGTGCACCGGCGCATACCCAGGTGTACATCAACTATGACTAGAGAAGACAAGAACAAGTGGATTATCCGAAAAGTGTTCCCAGCGTAGGGCTGGTGAACGGCAAGTTTGTCGACGAGAACCCGGTCACGGGGCAAGTCGGCTCACTGATTTCCTCGCAATGGGGAAACGCGGTTACCGACGAATTGCTCAACGTGATTCGTGCGGGTGGCAAGGTGCCGGCCGAGGCCGAGCATGACCAGTTGCTGGCGGCGATCAAGGCGATTGTCCGTGATTCGATACCGCCAGAGAAGATTCGCACCACCTTGGCCGAGTACGGCATCACCGACGCCTACACCAAGTCGGTGACCTACACCAAGGCGGAGATCGAGGCACTGTTGAAGAACATGTCGGCCCTGCCGGTGGGGGCCATGGTGCCGTTTCCCAAGGGCACGGTGCCGGCGGGGTTTCTGGAAGTGGATGGCAGTGTGCAGAGCGCTGCGACTTATCCGGATCTGGCGGCTTATTTGGGGACTACGTTCAACACCGGGGGTGAGGGCGCGGGGAACTTCCGTTTGCCTGAGTCGCGGGGGGAGTTTTTGCGGGGTTGGGATCATGGGCGGGGGGTGGATGCGGGGCGCTCTCCTGGCAGTTGGCAGGCGGATGCGTTTCAGGGGCACTACCACGCTAGTGCTGCCGATACAGCTAGACCGTATTCGACTGGCGGAACTGTTGGTGACTACCTCGCCCGCTTCGGGACGGGGAATCCAACAACAAACGGAGTACGAGACGCAATCAATAACGGCGTCGATGGTACGCCGCGAACAGCTTCAGAGACTCGGCCACGCAACCTGGCAGTCATGTGGTGCATCAAAGCCTGGAACGCACCGATCAATCAGGGAAACATCGATGTCGCTGCTCTAGCTGCCGAAGTTCAGAAGCTCAAAGCTCTATCGGGTAGCAGCTATCAGGGACTCTACGTTTCTGCTTCGGGAACCAATGCACTGATCTCGGTGAAGGCTCGCAGCCTGATTGTCGGTAAGGGTAGTGCGGCACAGGCATTGAATGCCGTGGACCTGAGTATCAACCTGCAAACCATAGGTCTGAACGGTCTCGATAGCGGTGTGCTTGCGGCTTCCAGTTGGTACAGCGCCTGGGTTGTATCCAATGGCACTCAAGTTGCCGGTATTGCTGCCTTGATGCCGGCAGTCCAGTGTTCGACCATCGTCGGTTCGGCAGTCGTAACCGGCATTGCCAGCACTTCTTCAATGCGTGTTGGAATGCCGTTCGGTGGAGCAAGCTTTCCGCCAGGAACTTTCATCAAGTCTGTTGACTCGTCGAGTCAGATCACGGCGAGCGTGCCTGCGCTCATCACCGCCGTAGATACAACGCTGAGGTTTGTGTTTGAACCGATTATTCCAGCAGGTTTCATTGCAACACGCGTGAGCGCATTTTTCACAGACACCACGGCAAACCGATACCCACTGTCATATGTACAGGCTGGTCGGAGCAGTCGTTACAAAGTTGCGTCAGGTTCGAACCTGGTATCACTTCCAATGATGGCGTCGGGGGCCATGGGGACTGCCACAGCTCTTGTTGCTGTCAGCATTTTTCAGTTTGTTCCGCCAACGGCCACAGGTATCTGCCTTCAACTACTTGGGGCAACCAACAGCAACTCTTCAGCTGCGCCAAACGCAAGTTACATCGGTGGTTACATTGGGCCCAATAGTCCACCGCTCAATAGCACCGGCTCTACTAATACGCAGCACAATACCCAGGGGCGGTTTGTGCTGGAGGAGCCAAGAGTTTACTACTGGGGAGCAGGCGCCGCAGGGCTGATGTGTTATGGCTGGGAGGACGATGTATGAGTTGGGCTGTACGAAATGATGGTGTTCAGGGGTGGCGTGCGATAGAGGGTGCTGATGAGCTTTTTCCGAATGAAGTTTATTCAGAATTTGAGCCCGTGCAGGTGATGCCTTCCCCACACAGTATTGAAGATCTTTCTGCTCTAGTGAAGGTGCGGCGAAGTGAATTGCTGACGTTTGCAGCACACAGAATGGGCCCGTTACAGGATGCAATGGATATCGGTTGCATTACAGACGTAGAAGAAAAGCAACTTTTATTGTGGAAAAACTATCGAATCAGTCTTAACAGAATTGAGGAGCAGGATTTCTTTTCGAGTGAATTTCAGTGGCCTCTATCTCCAGATGAAATTTTGACTCAATAAACGCCCCGCACCGCCGGGGCGTTTTCTTTTCCAGTTTTCTAACTATGTCCACGCCGAGCTGTGTCGGCGTGGATGAATGACAACGAGAGGACAGACGAGTGGATTATCCAAAGAGTGTGCCAAGTGTTGGGTTGGTTAATGGGAAGTTTGTCGACGAGAACCCGGTCACGGGGCAAGTCGGCTCACTGATTTCTTCCGACTGGGGAAATGCGGTGACCGATGAATTGCTCAACGTGATTCGTGCGGGTGGGAAGGAGCCGGCCGAGGCCGAGCATGACCAGTTGTTGGCGGCGATCAAGGCGATCGTGCGTGATTCGATTCCGCCGGAAAAGATACGCACGACCTTGGCCGAGTATGGGATCACCGATGCGTACACCAAGTCGGTGACCTACACCAAGGCCGAGATCGAAGCGTTGCTGAAGAACATGTCGGCCTTGCCGGTGGGGGCCATGGTGCCGTTTCCCAAGGGTACGGTGCCGCCGGGATTCCTGGAGGTGGATGGTAGTGTGCAGAGTGCTGCGACCTATCCTGATCTGGCGGCTTATCTGGGGACGACCTTCAACACCGGGGGCGAGGGCGCGGGTAACTTCCGTTTGCCGGAGTCGCGGGGGGAGTTCCTGCGGGGTTGGGATCATGGTCGGGGGGTGGATGCGGGAAGAGCGTTGGGCGCTAGCCAAACTGACGCACTGCAGAACATCACGGGGGAATCGTCAACGTTTCCAATAGGGAGCACCGCGCCGTTAAGCAGTTCGGGGGCTTTCAAAACGAATGCTCGATCTCTTGTACCTACTGGTATCGCTGGAGGAGGGGCTTGGAGTTCCGCATCCATTGATTTTGATGCAAGCCGAGTGGCCAGAACGGCTGCGGAAACCCGCCCTCGCAACCTAGCGGTTATGTGGTGCATAAAAGCTTGGAATGCGCCTCTTAATCAAGGAAGTGTCGACATAGCGGCACTAACTCCGTTGGCGAATCAAGCGACTGAAACCAAGAGAGGAACTGCATTAATTGCTAGCCAGGCTGATATGAATTTAGGGAGTGATGCTACGAAAATTGTCACGCCTAAACAGCTTCGGCTCGGATTTTCGATAAGTCTTGCTACGAATGGCTATTTGGCTTTTCCGTCGTGGTTGGGCGGCTTAATTATCCAGTGGGGGAATACCAATCCATTGAGTGCAACAGCCCAGACTACAAATTACCCACTTGCATTTCCCAATGTATGTCTCGTTGTTGTTTCTAATATTGTTTCAGTGTCGGCGATGAATGAATACGGGTTGACAGTTACGGCGAAAACATCATCGTCGTTTAATGCTGTTTGTAAAACCTATAATGGTGGGTCTGCGAATCAGCCTGCAAACTATATTGCAATCGGTTTTTGAAAGGGGGTATGGATGAAACGCTTTTATAGCCAAAGTACCGCAACAACTTATCTCGCTGGTATGCACTCAGTGTTGCCAACAGATGTGGTTGAAATAACCGAAGCTCAATATCTATCTGTGATTGGTAATCCAGCGCCAGGAAAAGTTCGTGTTCATGATGAAGATGGGTTGCCTTACCTAGTAGATGCACCTGAGCCAGATATCGATCTATCGGCTCAGGAGCGAGTTTGGCGTGATACTTCGTTAATAAAGGTTATGTGGCTCCGTGAGCGCCATCGTGACCAAACTGAAGCTGGTGTATCTACAGCGCTTAACAAACAGGAGTTCAACGAGTTGCTTGCTTACCTTCAGGCTCTGCGCGATTGGCCGCAATCTCCCAACTTTCCCGATAGCCAATGTCGCCCGGTTGCACCGCCATGGATCACTGAACAGACCCAATAGACGCTCCTTTTCAATGGGGTGTTTTCTTTTTTGATTGAAGATTGTGTATGCCAATCACCGAACAACAACTGCAACAAATCATGCCTAACGCCCGCCGCCAAGCGGGCGTTTTTGTTTCTCCACTCAACACCGCCATGGCTCATCGGCAGATCGATACGCCGAAGCGTCAGGCGGCTTTTCTGGCTCAGATCGGCCACGAGTCCGGGCAACTGCAATACGTGCGCGAGCTGGGCAGTGATCAATACCTGAGCAAGTACGACACCGGCACGTTCGCGGCACGCCTGGGCAACACCCCCGAGGCCGATGGCGACGGCCAGCGGTATCGCGGGCGTGGGCTGATCCAGATCACTGGGCGCAGCAATTATCGCCATTGCAGCCTCGGGCTGTTTGGCGATGAGCGCCTGCTGGAGTTGCCGCAGTTGCTGGAGCAGCCGCAATGGGCCGCTGAGTCGGCGGCTTGGTTCTGGGAGCGCGGCGGGCTTAATGCCCTGGCCGATCGCGATGAGTTCAACAGCATTACCCGCCGTATCAATGGCGGTTTGAACGGCTTGCAGGATCGCCTGCAACTCTGGGCCAGGGCGCGGGCGGTGCTGTGCCTGCCCGTGGTCTGAGTTCATGGGGAGGCGGGCACCTTCTGTAGCCGCTGCCGTAGGCTGCGATTGGACCTGGAGGGAAGGTCCTGCGGACCTTTTCGCAGCCTGCGGCAGCGGCTACAGGGATTTTTGCAGGCCACTTGATGCATTTCACATCGGTCAAGGGAGGGCGTGATGAATATCCGCAGTTGGCTGGCTCTCGCCGTCGTAGCTGGGTTGCTCTATGCCCTTGGCTTCGTCAGCGGTGCCGGCAGCGAACGCAGTAAGCAGCAGCGCCTGGACGAGGCACGACTGCAGCAATCCTTCGAACAAGGCCAGGCCCTGGGCACGGTCAAGGAGAAGGTGGTGGTCGAGTACGTCGATCGCGTCGTCAAGGTCTATCAGGCGGGCACCACTATCACCAAGGAGGTTCCTATCTATGTTTCGAAAGCGGCTGATAACGCCTGCGTTGTACCTGCTGGTTTTGTCTGGGTGCACGACGCCGGCGCCGCCAACCTGCCCATGGCCGCAGGCCCCGGCGTCGCTGATGACGCCGCCTCGGGCCTTGCACTCTCTACCGTCGCCGCCAGCGTCGTCGACAACTACAGCCAATGCCACGCAAACGCCGAACAACTGAAAGCGTTGCAGCAGTGGGTGCGGGAGTCTCAGGCGTTGCTGCAAGGTGCCCCGGCGATGCGCTGAGGGCCTTGAGGCGTGTATGAAAATGGATCGCTGCCGCGGTTTGTGTAGGTGCGTGGAGTGACTGAAATCAAATGGACTTGCAGATGTTAAAAGAATGCAGATGCGGCAACTGCAAACGACTGCTCGCCCGTGTGGGCGAGTTTACCGAGCTCCAGATCAAATGTTCCCGCTGCGGAACCTTGAATCATGTGAAGGCCTCGAGCCTTGGGCAATCGCCTTTGAGCGACATGAAAACGGCACTCTCAGTGACCGACCATTCCACTCAAAGGTGAAAAATATGAACGCAGTAACCATGGGCAAGCACTTTATTACCGTATTCCCAAAAGGGATTGTGGAGATCGTTTCGGCAGCTCAAAACACCGGTGGCCTGATCATCCAGACGGGGTTGATCAAGACCTCGACCGGTGTTGTCGACCTGTATGTGGGACCGACCGGCTCTTCCATCTCCAATTCGGCCGTCATCTTCTCTGGCAACGGCTCTAGCATTTCCGGCAGCGACTCCGAGATTGTCATGCCGTACCCGATCCGTATTCCCGCAGGCCAGGCATTGTGGGCATACGCATCCACTCCGGGTGGCGCGATAGCTTTGACTTGGGACTTGCTGGCCTGACCTGTCTGCGCAGAGAAGTTAGATCAACAGGCGTCGGTGCTTTTGCTCATTTCGGCAGGCTTTGGTCGCTGGACTAGCCGCGTCAGCTTGGTGGCTGGCGCTGTTCCTGGCGCAATGATGGACTGTTCGCGCCAGATCCTCTGAAGCCTTGTTCCAGAGCCGTTGGTTTTCCTGACAGCTTGTCACTTGCAAGCCTTCTTTCCTGGTGTACGGTAAGCACACGCCAGCCCCATCAGGAGAGAACTGTGAAAGAAATTACCCAGCTTGCCGCTGAACTCGGCCGGCGTCTGCAGGTTCTGAATGCCCACGTCACCACGGCGGAATCCTGCACTGGCGGCGGGATTGCCGAGGCGATCACGCGGATCCCGGGCAGTTCGGCCTGGTTTGAGGCCGGTTATGTCACCTATTCCAACCGCCAGAAGACCCTTCAATTGAATGTGCCGGCCGATTTGTTCAATTCGGTTGGTGCGGTCAGTCGTGAAGTGGTAGAGGCCATGGTCCGTGGGTCACAGGCCAAGAGTCATGCGCATTTTGCGGTGGCGGTCAGTGGCATCGCTGGGCCGGATGGCGGTTCTGCGCAGAAGCCGGTGGGTACGGTTTGGCTGGCCTGGGGCGCGGGAGAGACGTTGACCTCCGAGTGCCGACACTTCCCCGGGAATCGCGATGAGGTTCGCCGACAAACGGTGAAGGCCGCGCTAGAGGGGTTGCTGCAACACGCTGCAGCAGAAATCGCAAATCAGGGGTAGGCGATCCTCGAGCGCTGTGGAATAATACTGGCTACTTATACAGGTGTTGGCCGTCAGGCCTTATTGATTACGTGAGGACTTTAATGGACGACAACAAGAAGAAAGCCTTGGCTGCGGCCCTGGGTCAGATCGAACGTCAATTCGGCAAGGGTGCCGTAATGCGTATGGGCGATCACGACCGTCAGGCGATCCCGGCCATTTCCACTGGCTCTCTGGGTCTGGACATTGCTCTGGGCATTGGCGGTCTGCCAAAAGGCCGTATCGTTGAAATCTACGGCCCTGAGTCGTCCGGTAAGACCACTCTGACCCTGTCGGTCATTGCCCAGGCGCAGAAAGCCGGTGCCACTTGTGCCTTCGTCGACGCGGAGCACGCGCTGGATCCGGAATACGCCGGCAAGCTGGGTGTCAACGTCGACGACCTGCTGGTTTCTCAGCCGGATACCGGCGAGCAGGCCCTGGAAATCACCGACATGCTGGTGCGTTCCAACGCGGTTGACGTGATCATCGTCGACTCCGTGGCGGCCCTGGTGCCCAAGGCTGAAATCGAAGGCGAGATGGGTGACATGCACGTGGGCCTGCAAGCCCGCTTGATGTCCCAGGCGCTGCGTAAAATCACCGGTAACATCAAGAATGCCAACTGCCTGGTGATCTTCATCAACCAGATCCGTATGAAGATCGGCGTTATGTTCGGCAGCCCGGAAACCACCACCGGTGGTAACGCGCTGAAGTTCTACGCTTCGGTTCGTCTGGATATCCGTCGTACCGGTGCGGTGAAGGAAGGCGACGAGGTGGTCGGTAGCGAAACCCGAGTCAAGATCGTCAAGAACAAGGTGGCTCCGCCGTTCCGTCAGGCCGAGTTCCAGATTCTTTACGGCAAGGGTATCTACCTCAACGGCGAAATCATCGATCTGGGCGTGCTGCATGGTTTCCTGGAGAAATCCGGTGCCTGGTACAGCTACCAGGGCAACAAGATCGGCCAGGGCAAGGCCAACTCGGCCAAGTTCCTGCAGGACAATCCGGAAATCGGCAACGCGCTGGAGAAGCAGATCCGCGAGAAGCTGCTGACCGCTTCGCCAGACGTCAAAGCCAATCCGGTGAAAGAGACCGAAGACGATATGGCCGACGCTGATATCTGATTGATCCAATGACCGCCGTACTCGATACCCTCGTCGCGGTGCGGCGAACTGCAATGGACCTGCTCGCGCGACGCGAGCACGGTCGAGTCGAGCTGACGCGTAAACTGCGTCAGCGCGGCGCTCCTCCTGAAATGATCGAAGTCGCCCTGGACCGTTTGACGGAAGAGGGGCTGCTGTCCGAATCCCGTTATCTCGAAAGTTTTGTTTCCTATCGTGCGCGCTCAGGTTACGGGCCGATGCGTATTCGCGAAGAGCTCAGCCAGCGTGGCTTGCAGCGAGGTGATATCGATCTTGCTCTGCGCGAGTGCGGTATCGACTGGCAAGAGCAGTTGCGAGACGTCTGGCAGCGCAAGTTTGCCGGGCAGTTTCCTGTGGATGCCCGTGAACGGGCCAAGCAAGGGCGCTTTCTGAGTTATCGCGGGTATTCCATGGACATGATCGGCCGTCTGTTGAGCGGCCGAGGGATGGATGACTGAGGTTGTACCCGCTGCCTGGTGCAGCGGGTGATGGTGCAGGTCAGCTGACTTTGCTGGTTTCTCGTGCGCGCTGGCGGGTCTCGGATTGTTGCCGGGTCCAGTTCTCCGGCAGGTTGATAAAGTCGATCAGTTCCCGCAGACGGCCGTTGTCACGAGCGTTGAAAACGAACGATAGCCGCGTCAGATGGCTGAACTGAACTTCGTCGTGCTCCTCTCCACTGTAGGTATGTTGCCGAAACTGGCCACTCAGGCACAGGTCGGCGAATGCTGTCTGCATGTGTTCCAGCGCCTGCTCATTGAGGCTGTGGTTCATGCGGATGACAAACTCCTGTTTTAGCCAGCGGCTGGAGTGGAAGTTGGCGTAGAACTGCTGGATTTCCTTAACTGCTTCTTCGGTGCTGTGTACCAGGCGCACCAGCTTCATGTCGCTGGGCAGGATGTAGCGATTGGCCTCCAACTGGTTATGGATGAAGTCCAGGGCGCCTTGCCAGAACTGCCCGCCAGGTGCGTCCAGTAATACCACCGGTACCAGAGGGCTTTTGCCGGTCTGGATCAGGGTCAGGACCTCCAGGGCTTCGTCCAGGGTGCCGAAACCACCAGGGCAAAGCACCAGGGCATCGGCTTCCTTGACGAAAAACAGCTTGCGGGTGAAGAAAAAGTGGAACGACAGCAGGTTTTCCGTGCCGCCCACGGTGGGGTTGGCATGCTGTTCGAAGGGCAGGGTGATGTTGAAACCCAGGCTGTGCTCCAGCCCTGCGCCATCATGAGCCGCTGCCATGATGCCGCCGCCAGCGCCGGTGATCACCATCAGGTCCGAGCGGGCCAGGGCTGCTCCCAGTTCCTTGGCCATGGCATAAAGCGGATGTTCGCTGGGCGTTCGCGCCGAGCCGAATACCGTCACTTTGCGCCGGCCCTTGAACTGTTCCAGTACCCGGAAGGCATGTTCCAGCTCGCGCAGCGCTTGCAGGGTAATCTTGGCGTTCCAGCGGTTGAGGTCGTCCTCGGCCATGCGCAGGACGGTGAGAACCATGTCGCGGTAGAGGGGGATATTCGGGCTGTTGGGGGCAATCTGGTTGAGTTGCGCTTCGACCTGGCTTGTGAGGTCGACGCCCTTGCTTTGGAAATGACGAGTTAACAGGTCATTCGATTGGTAAGGCATTCAGCTTCTCCTTCTGCACAGAACCTTGTGCACGGCCGAGGTATTCGAACGTGCCACGACACAGCCTGTGTCGCTGCCAGCTCAGCCCAGCGTGTGAGCAACTCTCTTGACCCGATCACCGCTGACCGTCGCTGGGCAGCAATCGAGGTATCCACAGAGGTTCTGCTTTCCTTTATTAAGAAAAAATTGCACTGCAAGACGCACAAGAACGGCCTCCTGAACCGTCCTGGAACAATCGATGGGAACCTTCGGACATGACTTGATCATGTGCCCATAAAGTCTTGGCTGGCAACCGCTTCTTAGTGAATTTAGCGGCCTTGGCACCATTGGTCAGGCGCCGCGGCAAGGGCTCGAGCCTCTGATTTACTAAAGTGCAGCGCTTGGTTCAGGAGCCGGCTCCAGGAAGGGGGCGCGGCCATCCGTCCGTGCAAGCCGAGGGCAGGGAGGCAAGGGATGACCACTGTCGTGCTGGAAGTCGATCCGCAGTTGTACCAGCTGTTGCAAGCTGCGGCGGCAGCCCATCATTTGAGTCTTGAGGAAGAGTGCCGGCGTCGCTTGGCGGGGGAGGAGCGGCCTTCGCGATATCTGCAGGCCCTGGTAGCGGAGTTGCGCGCCGATGATCAGCAGCGGCGCGCGTCCCGTTCTTGATTCACTTCTTCTTGGGCGTGTTTTGGGAAGGGCAATCCGATTCCTGGAAGCGCGCCGAGGCTACAGGGCGATTGGTGCGGTTTTCGGTGAACTCGTAGCGCATGACTGCGCCTTTGGCCATCAGCTTGCGGTAGTTGGGGTTGCGGCAGACGCTGGCACCCAGCTGCAAGTAGACGGCCTTGGGATTGGCGCGCATTTGTTCGGCGTGGCCGGCCTGGACGCTGAGGTGATTGATCAACTCCTTGCCTTCAACGGTATAACCCTGATCGAGAATGTTCTCGTTGACTTCCCGGGGAGTGCCGACGTTGCTTTCCGCAGCGACCTTCTCCAGCATTTTGCTCAGTTCGAACTCTTGCAAGGACGCAGCCTGGACACCCAGGGGCAAGGCCAGCAGAAGGGCGACGGTAGGGATGGTAAAGCGCAACATGAAACTCTCCTGGTGCAGTGACTGATGCTTCGACCAGCCACTCGACTGTGCGTTCAGTGGCGACGAATTATAGGGGGAGAGCTAGGAAGGCGGTACAGGTTTGAACAGATGGCTCTGATAAACTTGTCCGACTTTTTACCCCTTCGAGTTATTTCCGTGTCGATTCCTGTCCTTTGCCGGTGTGCTCAGCGATGAGCCATGCTGTATCCCGTCTACGTGATCTGCGCATGGCTCGTGCGGTCAAACCCTTTTTTGCGCGGGGCTCACGCGCTGAGCGCTGCCCGCGTTGCCGAGTGATTCCCAGCCACTGCCTGTGTGCCTGGCGGCCCAAGGTCAGCGCCGAGTCGGCCATGTGCCTGGTGATGCACGATGTGGAGCCGCTCAAACCGAGTAATACCGGCTGGTTGATCGCTGATGTGATTGCCGATACCTGGGCGTTTCACTGGTCCCGTACCGAGGTCGATCCGCAATTTCTGGCCTTACTGGCTGATCCGCAGTGGCAGCCTTATATCGTCTTTCCCGGAGAGTTCGTGGCCCCCGAGCGGGTGGTCAGCGAGGTCCGGCAGCAGGAAAGCAAGCGCCCGCTGTTCATTCTGCTGGATGCCACCTGGAGCGAAGCCCGCAAGATGTTTCGCAAGAGCCCCTATCTTGAGCACTTGCCGGTGCTGAGCCTGTCATCGGAGAAGCTCTCGCGCTACAAGTTGCGGCGCTCCAAGCGTGACGACCATTTCTGTACCGCCGAGGTAGCTGCCCTGTGCCTGGAGTTGGCGGGGGACGAGCAGGTCAGCCAGGTCATGGACGCCTACCTTGACGTATTCAGCACTCATTACCTGTCGGCGAAGTTCCAGAAGGCCATCGATCCTCTGGATGAAGTGCACTCCCGGCTCAAGCCCTTTGTGTAGTGGCGGCGCTGGCCTGGGGTTTTTGCGGCCATAGCTGGGCCACCAACATGCCGCTGAGCATGAGTGCGCAGCCGAAGTAACCGCGCAGCTGCAGTGATTCATCCAGCAGCCAGGCCCCGGCGATGGCGGCAAACACGGCTTCGAGGGACAGAATGATTGCCGCGTGGGAGGCGATCGCGTCCCTCTGGGCAATCACTTGCAGGGTGTAGCCGATGCCGACAGCAATCACGCCTCCGTAAAGAATGGCCGGACCGGCGGCGACAATCGCGTTCCAGTGAATCGGCTCCAGGCACAGCGCGAGGATCAGGCTCACCACCGAACAGGTGGCAAATTGCAGGAAGGCCAGGCGAATCGGGTCGTGGCGGCTGGCGAATACTCCCACCAGAATCACGTGTGCGCCCCAGACAAAGGCGCCGATCAATTGCAGCCAGTCGCCGGACGCAACGTGAAAGCTGTCGCTGACGGTCAACAGGAACATGCCCACCACGGCCAGCACCGCGCCGAGCCAGGTACCTAGTCCCGTCTTGTGGCCAATCAGCAGTCCCAGCAGCGGCACTACAATGACGTAGAGCCCGGTGATGAACCCGGCATTGGTTACGCTGGTAAACATCAGACCGACCTGCTGCAGGTTGATCCCCAGAGTAAGGGCCAGGCCCATGAGTACGCCGCCCAGCAACAGGCCACGATTGAGCAGGGGGGCGGGGTGTCGATCAGCGGGCGTTCTGCGTAGTACCAGTGGTAGCAGGCAGAGTGAGCCCAGAGCAAAACGCAGGCCGGAATAGAGGAAGGGGCCGATATGATCCATGCCGGAGGATTGTGCGACAAACGCAGCCCCCCAGATGACAGCGGTGATCAGCATCAGGACATCGGCACGCAAGGCTTGGCTTCGCATGAGGGCTCTCTTATTAGTTAGCTGGCTAAGATGCCGCAAAGCTTCACGCTTGACCACCCTGGCTTCGCTCGGCATGCTTGGCGCCGATTAGGGCGCCAGCACTGTTTGAACCACCGTTTTGCTCAGGCTTTTCGCGGTGTTCGTGCTCTTTGGGTATCGCATTCTGGCGAGCCCCCATGTTGCTGGGTGAGGGCTGAATGCATCAGTCCTGCCATGAAAAACAGGATCATTTGAAAAATGGCCACATACGAAATCCTGATTGCCGATGACCACCCGCTTTTTCGCAGCGCACTGCATCAAGCTGTCACTCTGGGCTTGGGTCCTGATGTGCGTCTGGTGGAAGTGGCGAGCATCGCCGAGCTGGAAGCCCGCCTCACCGAAAAAGCTGACTGGGATCTGGTGCTGTTGGACCTGAACATGCCTGGTGCCTACGGTTTTTCTGGCCTGGTGCTGTTGCGCGGGCAGTATCCGCAGATTCCGGTGGTGATGGTTTCGGCGCAGGAAGAAGCGTCCGTCATGGTTCGTTCCCGCGAGTTCGGGGCCAGCGGTTTCATTCCCAAGTCCAGTTCTCTGGAAGTCATTCAGCAGGCGGTGCGTAGTGTCCTCGATGGTGACGTCTGGTGGCCGCCGCAAGCGTTTGAAGAAGTCAGTGTTTCGGCGGAAGCCAAGGCCGCCAGTGAAGGCCTGGCAAGCCTGACGCCTCAGCAGTTTCGGGTACTGACCATGGTCTGCGAGGGGTTGTTGAACAAGCAGATCGCTTATGAGCTGAGTGTTTCCGAGGCGACGATCAAGGCTCACGTGACGGCAATTTTCCGCAAGCTCGGGGTTCGCACCCGTACCCAGGCGGCCTTGCTCTTGCAACAACTTGAGTCAATTTCCAGCCATTAACCTACGGGTTGTTCACGCTTTTTTGACTTTGGTTGAACTAGTTTCCCCACTCCTTTTTTCAGTTGCTCAGCTTATGTCGCCTTTCAAAGGTCAAACCGGTCTCAAACGTATCCTCAACGCCGCCGGCTATTCGTTCGATGGCTTGCGCGCCGCCTTCACCGGCGAGGCGGCATTTCGTCAGTTGGTGTTGCTCAACGTGATCCTGATTCCCTTGAGCTTCCTGCTCAACGTCAGCCGGGTCGAGCGCGCGCTGCTGATTGCCGTGTGCCTGCTGGCGCTGATCGTCGAATTGCTCAACTCGGCGGTGGAGGCAGCGATCGACCGGATTTCCCTGGATCGTCACCCGTTGTCGAAGAACGCCAAGGACATGGGCAGCGCGGCGCAGTTTGTCGCCCTGAGCATGATCACCATCGTGTGGGCCGTGATCCTGATCTAAGGAATGCTCGGCAGGACGATTTCGTCGCTGCGCTGTACCCCGGCGGTAAAGGAACGGCACAGTTCGAGGAACTCGCGCATGGCTGAAGTCTGATACTTCTGCTTATGCCAGATGAAGTAGAACTGCCGAGCCAGATCCAGGCCCGGTGTTTCCACTGGCACCAGGCTGCCACGACGAAAGGCATCTCGCAGCGCCAGCCTGGAGATGCAACCAATCCCCAATCCAGACTCCACTGCACGCTTGATGGCCTCGGTGTGCTCCAGTTCCAGACGGATGTTCAGCGCGCTGCGATGATGACGCATGGCCTGGTCGAAGGTCAGGCGTGTCCCGGAACCCTGCTCCCGGAGAATCCAGGCTTCGTGGGTCAGCTCCTCCATGGTGGCGTGGCCGCGTTTGGCCAAAGGGTGCTGGGGCGCGCAGAACACCACCAGCTCATCCTCGACCCAGGTTTGCACCTCGATATCCGGATGACTGCAGTCGCCTTCGATTAGACCCAGATCAATTTCGTAATGGGCCACCTGTTGCACGATATGCGCAGTGTTCTGCACATGGAGCTTCACCTGGCTTTCCGGATGCACCTGCATGAAGCTGCCGATCAGCAGGGTCGCCAGGTAGTTGCCAATGGTCAGGGTCGCGCCCACCGACAGCGAGCCGAATCCGGACTTGCCATTGAGCAGGTCCTCGATCTCCTTGGCCTGGTCCAGCAGTGCCACCGCTTGTGGCAAAAGCTGTTTGCCCAGGGCGTTGAGGCTCAGGCGCTTGCCGGCGCGATCAAACAGCTGGCAACTGGATTGGCGCTCGAGTTCGGTGATCGAGGTGCTGGCCGCCGATTGCGACAGGGCCAGAAGCCCGGCAGCACGAGAAACGCTCTCTTGCTGGGCGACGGCGACGAAGACTTGCAGTTGACGGAGAGTAAATCGCATATCGATATAACCGATAACCCTTATCTTAATAATCCAGTTAACAGATATTGTCGCCGCCATTAGAATGCTGTGCAATTGCGCTCATGGTTAGCGCAGGCAATTTCTAGGAGCCCCCGTACATGAGCAACATGAACCACGAGCGTGTCCTCAGTGTTCATCACTGGAATGACACTCTGTTCAGCTTCAAGTGCACCCGCGACCCGGGTCTGCGCTTCGAGAACGGTCAGTTCGTGATGATCGGCCTGCAACAGCCCAATGGCCGTCCGCTTATGCGTGCCTACTCCATTGCCAGCCCGAACTGGGAAGAGCATCTCGAATTCTTCAGCATCAAGGTTCCAGACGGTCCGTTGACTTCCCAGTTGCAGCATCTGAAGGAAGGCGACGAGATCATCATCAGCAAAAAGCCTACCGGCACCCTGGTGCTGGATGACTTGAAGCCGGGCAAACACCTGTACCTGCTCAGCACCGGCACCGGCCTGGCGCCGTTCATGAGCGTGATCCAGGATCCGGAAACCTACGAGCGTTTCGAAAAAGTGATCCTGTGCCACGGCGTTCGCTACGTCAACGAAGTCGCCTACCGCGAGTTCATCACCGAGCACTTGCCGCAGAACGAGTTCTTCGGCGAAGCGCTGCGTGAGAAGTTGATCTACTACCCCACCGTGACCCGCGAGCCGTTCGAGAACGAAGGCCGCCTGACCGATCTGATGCGCAGCGGCAAGCTGTTCCGCGACATCGGTCTGCCACCCATCAACCCGCAGGACGACCGCGCCATGCTGTGCGGCAGCCCGAGCATGCTGGAAGAAACCAGCGAAGTGCTCAACAGCTTCGGCCTGACCGTTTCGCCGCGCATGCGCGAGCCGGGCGACTACCTGATCGAGCGCGCCTTCGTCGAGAAGTAGGAGCGAGCTTGCTCGCGAAGATCGCCCAAGCAGCGCATTGGTGCTGATTGGGCACGATCTCCCGAACGCAAAAAAGCCCGCGTTGCCTATCAAGGCAACGCGGGCTTTTTCGTTTCTGCGGTTCAGCCCGCCGGGACTACTTCCAACACCCGGATCAGCCCTGGCTCGGGGTAATGCCAGCGCACATCCAGGTCCCAGAACTGCGCACCGTATTCCCGCTCGGCAGTGGGCACCTGATAGGCCGGGCGCGGGTCCTGGGCCAGGCACTGCTCGATGAGCTCCACCAAGGGCTCCTGCAGGCGCTGAGCGTGGGTCTTAGCCTGGTGCAGGGCAATGTCCTGCCACTGCACTGGTATCAACTGTGGTGCAGCGCTGGCGATCTCATTGCTCGCCGCAGCAATGATGTCGGCGTAAGGCACATAGGGTTTGATATCGAGGATCGGTGTGCCGTCCAGCAGGTCGATGCCGGAGATCCACAGGCGGTTGGCCTCGACCCTGTCCAGCTTGACCACCGACTGGCCGATGCCGTTGGGTCTGTGGGTCGCTCGGGTAGCGAAGACCCCCATGGACTTGTTGCCCCCCAGGCGCGGCGGGCGCACCTTGAGCCGCGGCTTGTCTTCCAGGGCCTGGTGAAACAGGAACAGCAGCCAGACATGGCTGACCTGCTCCAGCCCTTGCACCGCCTCGCCCTGATCGAAGGGTGCCACCAGCTCAAGCACCCCGCGCGCGGCCGGCGCCAGTTGCGGTTGGCGCGGGATGGCGAACTTCTCCTTGAAGCAGGAGCGCACGAAGCCGATGGGGGAAACGCTGTAGGTCATTTGGCAAGCCTCAAGCTTTGAGCTACAAGCCGCAAGCTACAAGCTTTGAACTGGCAGCTTGAAGCTTGCAGCTGCCTTAAGCTCTAACCCGCAGGGTCAGGCCCTTGAGGAAGTTACGCAGCAACTGGTCGCCGCAAGGGCGGTAGTTGGTGTGGCCGAACTTGCGGAACAGCGCGCTCAGCTCAGGCTTGGACACCGGGAAGTCGGCGGCCTTGAGCACGGCGTGCATGTCATCTTCCTTGAGTTCGAAGGCCACGCGCAGCTTCTTCAGGATGATGTTATTGGTCACCGGTAGTTCGATCGGCAGCGGCGGACGGCTTTCATCCTTGCCACGCTTGAAGATCACCAGGCCGTCGAGAAAGTGCGCCATGACTTCGTCCGGGCAGTGCACGAAGCCTTCTTCCTCGTCCTTCTTCAGGTAGCTGACGATGTCGTCCAGGCTGACCTTGAAGCCGGTGAGCTTGATGATGTCCACGACCTTCTTGTCGCTGATGTCGAGCATGTAGCGCACGCTGCGCAGTACATCGTTATGAATCATGGTTACAGTCCTGATCAATGCGCGTTGAGCGCCGCGCCAGGGCACGGCGTCTGAATGGGGGCGGTTTTAGAACTTCTCTTTGGCCGACAGGTAGCGCCATTGGCCCAGCGGCACCTTGCCGATGGACACGCCGCCGACACGAATGCGCCGAATGGCGACGACCTTGAGGCCGACGGCTTGGCAAAACAGCGCGATCACGCCCGGCTGCGGGTTCTTCATGGCGAAGCGCAGCCGGTTTTCGTTCTGCCAGCTGGCCTTGACCGGCGGCAGCTCGCGGCCCTTGTAGGTCAGGCCGTGGTTCAGGCGGTTGAGGCCGTGGTCGATCATCTCGCCTTCGACCTCGACCACGTATTCCTGCTCGATCTTGGCCGCATCGGCCGTCAGCTTGCGCAGCACTTTCCAGTCCTGGGTGAACACCAGCAGGCCACTGGCGTTGGGCTGCAGGTCTTCACTGGCGGTCAGGCGCAGGAAGTGCCCGCGCAGCGGACGTTTGCCGTAGCGGTGCTCGTCCGACAGGCTGTCGGCGCCGATGGATGCCAGGGCGCTGTCCAGATCCTGGCCGGCGGGAACGTTGAGCAGGATGGTTACCGGCTCCGGGGCGGTGGCCTTGGCCTCGGGGTCGAGGACGACCTTTTGCGCGCCGACCTTGAACTGCGGTTCGTCGATGACTTCGCCGTCTACGGTGACCCAGCCGCCCTCGATGAACAGCTCAGCCTCCCGGCGGGAGCAGCCGACCAGTTCGATGAGGCGTTTGGAGAGACGAATCGGGTCAGTCATGTCAGGGGCCGTATCAAAAGAGGGCGGCTATTGTACCTGCCTGGCGCCGGTTAATCGCGGGTCCATTTGCCCGCTGTGGCTTTTAGCCGCGTCGGGCCTGCAGTTGTGGTTGTTTCAGGCGCATGTGCAGCAACGGGTAGGGCTGGCCCATGCCGTCCTGTTCGGAGCGGCCGACCACCTCAAAGCCCTGCTTGAAGTAGAAGCCCAGCGCTTGAGGATTCTGTTCATTGACGTCCAGTTGCTGGGCATTCAGGTGTTCCACCGCGTAATGCAGCAGTTGCCGGCCCAGGCCCTGGCCGCGATGAGCCGGGTCGATGAACAGCATCTCGATCTTGCCCGCTGCCACGCCAGCGAAACCGGTGATGCGTTGCCGCTGATCCCGGGTACAGATCAGCATCACCGCATCCAGGTAGCGGGTCAGTACCAGGTTTCTCAGCAGCTCTATATAGCTGTCCGGGAGAAAGTCGTGGGTGGCGCGCACCGAGTCTTCCCAGACGCGGACCAGTTCCGGGTAGTCGCTGAGTTTGGGGGTGTGGATGACCGAGTGGTGGCGCATGCCGCTTGTCCCTGAAGTGATTGGCAAGGGCTAACGATAGACCGAAAAAAGCCCCGCATCTCGTGGCGAGAGCGGGGCTTGGCAGTTTTTTTACGCCTTACAGGGTCTCGGCCCAGAGGTCGTATTCGTCGGCGTCGGTGACCCGGCACCAGACCTTGTCACCCGGCTTCAGGTCGCCCGCACCGTCGATGAACACGTTGCCGTCGATCTCCGGCGCATCGAAGAAGCAGCGGCCCACGGCGCCATTCTCGTCGACTTCATCGATCAGCACTTCGATCTCTTTGCCGATGCGCTGTTGCAGGCGTGCCGAGCTGATTTCCTGCTGGTGCGCCATGAAGCGCTCCCAACGGTCCTGCTTGACCTCGTCCGGGACCACTTCCAGGTCCAGGTCATTGGCCGGAGCGCCTTCCACCGGCGAGTACTGGAAGCAGCCGACGCGGTCCAGCTGGGCTTCGGTCAGCCAGTTGAGCAGGTACTGGAAGTCTTCCTCGGTTTCGCCAGGGAAGCCGACGATAAAGGTCGAGCGGATGATCAGCTCGGGGCAGATCTCGCGCCAGGCCTTGATCCGCGCCAGGGTCTTGTCTTCGAAGGCCGGACGCTTCATGGCCTTGAGCACTTTCGGGCTGGCGTGCTGGAACGGGATGTCCAGGTACGGCAGGATCTTGCCGGCGGCCATCAACGGGATCAGCTCGTCCACGTGCGGGTACGGGTACACGTAGTGCAGGCGCACCCACACACCCAGAGTACTCAGGGCTTCGCAGAGCTCGGTCATGCGGGTCTTCACCGGCGCACCGTTCCAGAAGCCGGTGCGGTACTTGACGTCGACGCCGTAGGCGCTGGTGTCTTGGGAGATCACCAGCAGTTCCTTGACCCCGGACTTGACCAGGCGCTGGGCCTCGTCGAGCACATCGCCCACTGGGCGGCTGACCAGCTTGCCGCGCATCGACGGAATGATGCAGAAGCTGCAGCTGTGGTTGCAGCCTTCGGAAATCTTCAGGTAGGCGTAGTGGCGCGGGGTCAGCTTGATGCCTTGCGGCGGCACCAGGTCGATCAGCGGGTTGTGGTCCTGTTTCGGCGGCACCACTTCGTGCACGGCGTTGACCACTTGCTCGTACTGCTGCGGGCCGGTCACTGCCAACACGCTTGGGTGCACGTCACGGATATTGCCTTCTTCCACGCCCATGCAGCCGGTGACGATGACCTTGCCGTTTTCCTTGATGGCTTCGCCGATCACTTCCAGGGATTCGGCCTTGGCCGAATCGATGAAACCGCAGGTGTTGACCACCACGACATCGGCGTCCTGGTAGGTGGACACCACGTCATAGCCTTCCATGCGCAGTTGAGTGAGGATGCGCTCGGAGTCGACCAGAGCTTTTGGGCAACCCAGGGATACGAAGCCGACTTTCGGGTTGGCCGGCGCGGAGGGGGTGGACATGTCTAACCTCGGTATTGGGTGTCGAATCACTTGGGGGGCAAGTGCGACGCTTGGGCGCTGGCTGCGCCTCTGATCAAAAAGTGCGCAATTCTAGCGATGGTCGACGCGCTTGACCAGCTTTATACGGGGGAAATACGACCAGCGCTGGACTATGCTTCTTCCCGTTATGCCCGGTTGCTTTCATACGACGTTAGTTGGCGCCTTAGTGGTAATAAGAATCTGCAAATTACATGGCAAACTGCGCAACTTAAGAGAATAGCGCTTGTATAACCTTGCGCTTTCTATATAAGAAGCCCCGGTCTTGAGTAGTAGGAGTCATTGATGGGTCAGGCAAGTAGTCAGGCGGCGAGTGGCGAGCACTCCGGGGGCAAGCCTCTGGGGATGCTGGTGGCGGCGGTCGGGGTGGTGTATGGCGATATCGGCACCAGTCCGCTCTACACCCTCAAGGAGGTGTTTGCCGGCCATTATGGGGTTCAGGTCAATCATGACGGGGTGTTTGGCATCCTCGCGCTGATTTTCTGGTCGTTGATCTGGGTCGTTTCGATCAAGTACGTGCTGTTCGTCCTGCGGGCCGACAACCAGGGCGAGGGCGGCATCATGGCCTTGACCGCGTTGGCCAGACGGGCGTCCGGTTCCTATCCGCGCTTGCGTTCGATGCTGGTGATTCTGGGCCTGATCGGGGCGGCGCTGTTCTATGGCGACAGCATGATCACCCCGGCGATTTCCGTGCTGTCGGCGGTCGAGGGCCTGGAGTTGGCATTCAGCGGCCTGGAACACTGGGTGGTGCCGATGGCGCTGGTGGTGCTGGTGGCCTTGTTCCTGATCCAGAAACACGGCACTGATCGCATCGGCAAGCTGTTTGGCCCGGTGATGGTGGCTTGGTTCGTGGTTCTGGGCGGGCTGGGGGTCAATGGCATTCTCCAGCACCCCGAGGTGTTGCAGGCGTTGAACCCGATGTGGGGCGTGCGCTTCTTCATTGTCCATCCGGGCATGGGGGTCGCCATCCTCGGGGCGGTGGTTCTGGCATTGACCGGTGCCGAAGCCTTGTACGCCGACATGGGGCACTTCGGGCGCAAGCCCATTGCCCGGGCCTGGTTCGCCCTGGTGCTGCCGGCGCTGGTGCTGAACTACTTCGGCCAGGGCGCGTTGCTGCTGGAAAACCCTGAAGCCGCCCGCAACCCCTTCTACCTGCTGGCGCCGAGCTGGGCCTTGATTCCGCTGGTGGTGCTGGCCACCCTGGCCACGGTGATCGCGTCCCAGGCAGTGATTTCCGGAGCCTTCTCCCTGACTCGCCAAGCAATCCAGCTGGGTTACATCCCGCGGATGCACATTCAGCACACGTCCAGCGCCGAGCAGGGGCAGATCTACATCGGCGCGGTGAACTGGGCGCTGATGGTGGGTGTGATCCTGCTGGTGCTCGGTTTCGAGTCCTCCGGTGCCCTGGCTTCGGCCTACGGCGTGGCGGTGACCGGAACCATGCTGATCACCAGCATCCTGGTGTCGGCGGTGATCCTGCTGCTGTGGAAGTGGCCGCCGATGCTGGTGGTGCCGCTCCTGCTGGGATTCCTGTTGGTGGATGGGCTGTTCTTCGCCGCCAACGTGCCGAAGATCTTCCAGGGCGGCGCCTTCCCGGTGCTGGCGGGGATCGTGCTGTTCCTGCTCATGACCACCTGGAAGCGCGGCAAGGAATTGCTGGTGGATCGCTTGGACGAAGGCGGGCTGCCGCTGCCAATCTTTATCGGCAGCATCCGCGTACAGCCGCCACATCGGGTGCAGGGCACTGCCGTGTTCCTCACGGCCCGTCCAGACGCCGTGCCCCACGCCTTGCTGCACAACCTGCTGCATAACCAGGTGCTGCACGAACAAGTGGTGCTGTTGACGGTGGTCTACGAGGACATTCCGCGGGTGCCTGCAAATCGGCGCTTCGAGGTGGACTCCTACGGCGAAGGTTTCTTCCGGGTGATCCTGCACTTCGGTTTCACCGACGAACCGGACGTCCCGGAAGCCCTGAAACTGTGCCACCTGGATGAGCTGGACTTCAGCCCCATGCGCACCACCTACTTCCTCAGCCGTGAAACCGTGATCGCCTCCAAGCTGGTGGGCATGGCCCGCTGGCGCGAAGCGTTGTTCGCCTTCATGTTGAAGAACGCCAACGGCAACCTGCGCTTCTTCAAGCTGCCGGTGAACCGGGTGATCGAACTGGGTACTCAGGTCGAGATGTAATCCTGACCAGACAAAAGCCCCCGTTGCCTTGCGGCAGCGGGGGCTTTTTCGTTTCTACGGTTCTGTAGGAGCGGGCTTGCTCGCGATAACGGACCGACCATCGACATCGATGCTGATGACAGGACGGTTTCTCCCGGAGCCCACCGGCCCCGAGATCGCCCTTGGTCTTTACGCGGCGAGCGCCTGCACCACATCGTCCACCACCGCCTTGCCCATGGCGGTCAGGTAGTGCGCGGCCCAGGCGTGACGATCGCTGTCCTTGCTGTAGGCGGCGTCTTCGGCAAAGGCCTTGGTCAGGGACAGCATATCGGAAGCTTGGGCCAGGGCGTCGCCAATGGGCAGGCCGGGGCTGACCTGGAACAGCGGGCGTTCCGAGCAGTAAAGGAAAGTGCTTAAGCCGATAGTTTTCAGATCTGACAGTTGAGGCGGGTTCGCATTGTTCATGGTCCAACTCCTGAATTTGAGGAGCTACCACGTTCGTTTCCAAGCGAATGGGTGGCAGCTGTACGCAGGTTGGAAAACCGGTAATCCAGGAAACCGGCAGACCCGAAGGTCTCCCACGCACAGCCGCCATAACAGATGGATTACAGGTGTTAAATTCGCCTGCAATCACTATGGGGTGTTAGTTGCCCAGACTCTTCGGGTTTCCAAGCCCGGTCGCTGAAGTTCAGCGACACCCGGAGCCTAGCCCGTCGAAGCGCAGGCCAACAAGGCAGCAAAGTGCCCAAAACGCACCCCTTACACAACTCTCGGAGTTTGCCTACAACCTGCGCGGGAGTCATCCGCCATTACGCGGTCTTCAGCGAGGAAGCTCAGGCCGCTGATGTAAAAAAGCCCCCGCAACCTGAGGCTGCGGGGGCTTTGATGGGGCGAGGCTCAGCTCACTCTTGAGCGGTGGCCTGATCCTTGACCTGGCGCTTTTCGATGGCATCCACCAGGCGCTTGGCCAGTGCCGGGTAGTTCTCATCGAAGTGATGGCCGCCCGGCAGCTTCATGGCTTCACCGACCGCAGTCTTGTCGGTGCAGCCGCTTTCGTCGACTTCTTCCTCACCGTAGATGCACACCACCTTGGCGGCGGGCAGCTTGGCCATTTCCGGGCCGGTGGCAGCTTCCTTGCCGGCATTGCCCAGCCAGCCTTCGACTTCGATCTCGAAGCTGCCGGTACGGGCGAAGGCCAGCAGGATAATGGCGTCGACCCGCTGCTGCTCGGCTTCCGGCAGGCGGTTGTAGATCGCCGGCAGCACGTCGGCGCCGAAGGAGTAGCCGGTCAGCACGAAGCGCTTGGTGCCCCACTTCTGCCGGTAGTGCTGCATCAGTTCGGTGAGGTCAACGGCGCTTTGCTCAGGCGTCTTGTGCTGCCAGTAGTAGCGCAGAGTGTCGATGCCCACCACCGGGTAGCCGATCTTGGCCATCTCGCCAGCCACGTCGCGGTCCAGGTCGCGCCAGCCGCCGTCGCCGGAGAGGAACAGGGTCACGGTGTCCTTGGCCTGGCCGGCCGGGACTTCCACCACGGGAATGTTCAGGCCGCCGTTTTCCGAACCGACCAGCAGCTTGCGCAGCTCGTTGTTCAGCACTTGGGGCAGGTGGATGTCGTAGTCGCTGATGCTGGTGGTGGCGTTGGGGGTATCACGCACGAAGCCGGCACTTTCGTCATCCGGGTTGTCGTTCCAGGCCACCAGCCAGTGGCCGTGGGCCAGGGTCTTGGGCAGTGGATCGGTGCAGCCGGGCGCCGGGTTGATGGTGAAGCCTACCGACACGGCTTGGGCCTTGTCGTCGTTCTGGGTGGCGACCCAGCGCCAGGCCAGGGCGGCGCCAGGGCCGATGCCGCTGACCAGGGTGGCCGGGCCACTGAGCTGGGGCAGGGCGCTTTGCAGGGCTTGTTCCTGCAGTTTGCAATCGTCCTTGGGCAGGATCACCTGGACGATCTGCGCCGCGCCGCTGCGGCTCAGGGCCAGCAGTTGTTTATCGGTCAGGGTCGAATCAGGCAGCACCGCCACCACCACCCGGGCCTTGGCCTTGGCGCCTGGGGTCACTCGGGTCAGGGTCGAGCCATCGGCCTGGGTCAGTTGTTCCAGGGTCGGTTCAGGGGCGGGGCGGTTCCACCACCAGTAGCCACCACCCGCAAGCAAAGCCAGTACCACCAGTGTGGCCAGCAGATACCGCCAAGAGCGTTGAATCATCAGCGTTTCACCAATCCAGTCAGGCCGCCTGCGATCAGGGCGGCGGTGTCGGCCAGTGCCACCAGCGGGTCGAGCCCGGCCGGCACGGCCATGTAACGGGGTTCCCAGTCGGGCTGGAACTTGTCTTTGAAGCGGCGCAAGCCTTGGAAGTTATACAGTTGCTCGCCACGGCGGAAGACCATCGAGCCGAGGCGTTGGGTCAGCGGCGCGCCACGCCGGGGTTGCAGGCCGGACAGCGGCACCATGCCCAGGCTGAAGCGGGCGTATCCATGATTTTTATAATGCTGGATCAGGCCGACCATCATGAACTCCATGGTCAGCTTCGGGGCGTCCGGGTGCGCGCGCATCAAGTCGAGGCTGGCCAGGTCATGGCTGTAGGTCTCGAGCAGGTTGGCGAAGGCCACCGGGCGTCCTTCAAAACGGATGATGGCGATGCGGAAGTGCTTGAGGTAGTCGTCGCTGAAGCGGCCCAGGGAAAAGCCTTTCTCGCGGACATTCTTGCCGGTCAGCCAGGCGTCTGAGATCACTTTCAGCTCGTCCATCGGCGCTTGCCCCGGCTCGTGGATCTCCAGCGACAGGCCGTCGCGGGTGCCGCGGTTCCAGGTGTAGCGCAGGTCCTTCATCTCCTTGCCCTTGGCTTCCAGATCAAAGCGCTTGAGGTCGACCCGGGCTTCTTCGCCGAGCTTGATCGCGGTCAGGCCGATGTCCATGTAGTAGGGCAGGTTTTCCGCCCGTACCTGGTAGAACACCGGGCGCGCGTGGTGCAGGTCGCACAGGTCGCGGAACTGCCAGATCATTTCCGCGCGCTGCTGGGTCGGGCCGATGGGGTCGTACAGCGCCACCAGGCTGCGGCCGCGGCGAGCGTACATCAGGAAGGCATCGTCGTTGGGGTGGAACAGCAGCGCCTTGTCGCCGGTCAGGGCCAGGCCGCCGTCAGGTTGGGACGAGGCCATGAGGATCTTCGCAGCCTTGTCCAGCTCGTCGCTGGTGGGCAGGTGGATGACCGGGCGTGCGGTACGCAGCAGCCAGGTCAAGGACACCACCAGCAACAGCACCGCAGCCCCCAACAGCGAACGCAGGCCCCGGGGGGCGTCGGCGTCGAGGGTGAACTGCCACCACAGTTGGTGGCTGTAGGGCACGTCCTGATAGGCGAACAGCAGCAGCCAGGTGGAGGCGCCGAGCACGCAGACGCTGGCCACCAGGTACAGCGGCGAGAAGGGCAGTTCGGTGAGGCGGCTGGGGCGATAGAACGAGCGCCGGAACACGGCCAGCAGGCTGGCGGTGAGGGTCATCAGGCAGGCTTCTTCCCAGTCAAAGCCTTTAAGCAGCGAGAGCAGGGCGCCCACCAGCAACAGAATGGTGGTGAGCATCCAGGCGGCGGACAGGCGCCGGCGCAGGCCTTGGGCCAGCAGCAGGCAGAGCACGCCGATCAGGCTGGCGCCGAAGTGCGAAGCGTCCACCAGGCGGTGGGGAATCAGGAAGCCGATGTGCTGCAGGCGGGTATCGATTTCCGGGGTGGCGCCGGAGAACAGCAGCACCACGCCGGAGAGGAACACCAGCACCGCCAGGATCGGCGCTGCCAGGCCGGAAGCTACCCGCAGGGATTGTCGGGTCTGGAACAGGCGCTGGGCTTCGTTGATCAGCAGCAGGACGCAGGCCACCAGCATCGGCAGCACCACGTAGATCAGGCGATACAGCAGCAAGGCGGCCGCCAGGGGCGCGGCCCCGAGCTTGTCGGCAAACGCCGCCAGCAGGATGGCTTCGAACACCCCGACGCCGCCAGGCACGTGGCTGAGCACACCGGCGGCCAGGGCCAGCAGGTACACCAGCAGGAAGGCGCCGAACGGCGGTGCCTCGGGCAGCAGCAGGTAGAGCACGGTGGCGGCTGCGGCGACGTCCAGGGCGGTGATGATCAGTTGCAGGAAGGTCAGGCGCCGTCCAGGCAGGCGCAGGGTGCGGCGTCCGACCCGTACCAGCAGGTTGTCGCGCAGAGGCTGCTCTGGCAGGCGTCGGCGATAGATGCCGACGGCCAGTACTGCACCCAGCAGCAGGATAGCCAGGGCAATGCCGGCCAGCAGGCTTTCGGGCAGGCGCAGGGCCGCCGAGGCTGCCGGCAAGTTACTCAAAGTGGCCAGGGCCGCCAGCGGTGGCAAGGCACAACCCAGAGAGAGGCTGGCAAACAGGGTCATGTGCGCGACGTCGGAGGCCCCCAGCCCATGACGTGCATACAGGCGATAACGTACCGAGCCGCCGGACAGCAGCGACAGACCAATGGCGTTGCCGATGGCGAAGGCGGTGAAGCCGCCCAGAGCCAGGGTGCGGCCGGGCAGGTTGACTCCGGCATAGCGGCTGGCGGACCACTCGTACCCCAGCAGAATGATGAAGCCGACGATGGTCGCGCCCAGGGCGCCCAGTAGGGCGGGCTTGGGTACTTCGAGGATCGAGTCGTGCAGGGCGTAGAAATCCAGCTCGCTAAGCAGGTGACGGCAAGCGATCAGGGCAATGGCGAACAGCAGCAGGGTTATGGCCAGGCCCAGGGGTTGGCGGTACTTGCTCAACAGGTCCAGCCAGCGCAGGCGAGTGGTTGTCACAGGTTGAGTGGCGGTAGTGGTATCGCTGTCTTGCGAATCAGACGTGTTGGCGCGCATCAATCACCTCGTGGATTGTGCGCGACAGGATGGGGGTATCCGGCCAAGTTACCAATCCCTGTAGAAAAAATAGTTTCAAATATTAACGCGTCTCACCGTGGCCCGGCGACCCTGGGCGATGGCCGCCGGGTGGTTGCTCGAGACAGAGCATAGCTCGCATCTTGAAGGGTCGAAGCATCGCTAAAAGGCTCGCAACACTTTGCCAGGTCATTGTTGCGAAAGGACTTTTTCAACAGATACAAAAAAGGCCACTCTTTCGAGCAGCCTTTTTTGATGTTTGGTTGCGGGAGCCGGATTTGAACCGACGACCTTCGGGTTATGAGCCCGACGAGCTACCAGACTGCTCCATCCCGCGTCTGTGTGGCGGCATTCTACAGGCGAACGACTGAGTGTCAACCATTAATGGTTCGACAGGTCAAATAAACGTCGAATGGCCGGTTCCGTCTCTTAAGTCATCGACAGCTAAAGAGTTTTGCCTATGCCGTGTTTGAGAGGGAGTAGTGCAAAACAGGCGCGCACAAAAAAGGCCACTCTTTCGAGTAGCCTTTTTTGATGTTTGGTTGCGGGAGCCGGATTTGAACCGACGACCTTCGGGTTATGAGCCCGACGAGCTACCAGACTGCTCCATCCCGCGTCTGTGTGGGCGGATTCTACAGCGTCGCTGGCGTCTGTCAATCATTAATTTTTAAAAAAGGCTTCCTGTTCAATCGCTTAGCGTGCTTCCAGGAGCGTTTTTCGAGGCTTGGGCCCAGGTAGAACGTGGCTTTCAGCTCTATGGAACGCTTGGTGCCCATTAAGAGAATAAATTTCTCATGGCGCTTTGCCGATTGATCCGAGATGCAAGGTACTGGTGCTATATACAGGTGTCGGTAGATACTGGCTGCCCGCTTTGATTCCAACTTCGGCTTTCAATGATCACTGCCTTTATATGATGCAGCGCAAAATCATCCACATCGACTGTGATTGCTTCTACGCCGCCATCGAAATGCGCGACGACCCGCAACTGGCCGGCAAGCCGCTGGCAGTGGGTGGTTCCGCAGATCGGCGGGGGGTGATCGCCACCTGCAACTACGAGGCGCGGGCCTATGGCGTGCGCTCTGCCATGTCGTCGCGGCACGCGTTGACCCTGTGCCCGGACCTGGTGATCGTCAAGCCGCGCATGGATGCCTATCGCGAGGCGTCGAAAGAGATTCATACGATCTTTCGTGACTACACCGATCTGATCGAACCCTTGTCGCTGGACGAGGCCTATCTGGATGTTTCCGATAGCCCGAACTTCGCCGGTAGCGCCACGCGCATTGCCCAGGACATTCGCCGGCGGGTTTCCAACCAGTTGCATATCACGGTGTCGGCCGGGGTCGCGCCCAACAAGTTTCTGGCCAAGATTGCCAGCGACTGGAAAAAGCCCAACGGCCTGTTCGTGATCACTCCGGATCAGGTGGAGGATTTTGTCTCCGAACTGCCGGTGAGCAAGTTGCATGGGGTGGGCAAGGTCACGGCGGACAAACTGGGTCGCCTGGGGATTGTCGACTGCCTGCAGTTGCGCGAATGGAACAAGCTAGCCCTGGTGCGCGAGTTCGGCAGTTTCGGCGAACGCCTGTGGAGTCTGGCCAGGGGGATCGACGAGCGGCCGGTGCAGAATGACAGCCGGCGGCAGTCCATCAGCGTGGAAAACACTTACGACGTGGACCTTCCCGATCTGGATAGCTGCCTGCAGAAGCTGCCGGAGCTGATGGAGACTCTGGCAGGGCGCATTGCGCGTATCGACAGCAGTTATCGGCCGGGCAAACCCTTCGTCAAAGTGAAGTTCCACGACTTTACCCAGACCACTCTTGAGCAGGCGGGGGCCGGACGGGATCTGGAGAGTTATCGGCAACTGCTGACCCAGGCCTTCAAGCGTGGCGGCAAGCCAGTGCGGCTCTTGGGGATTGGCGTGCGATTGCAGGATCTACGCGGTGGTCACGAACAGCTGGAGCTGTTTCGGGGCGTGTTGTAGGCGCTGGCAGGCTGGCGAATTGGGCGTCGCGATCGATCCGCGGCGTGGTGTTCGCCGGCAAGCCGGCTCCTTGTCAATCAGTGACCGGGATCGGCGACCAGGCGGCCGGCGTTCTTGGTCAGGGACTTTAGAAACTCGCTCTGCAATTCCGGATCGTTGCGTGTCAGCTCGATCAGGCTCTGCTCCAGCTCGCTGGCCTCTTCTTCCAGACCCAACTCCGACAGGCGCTTGACCCGGTGTACCCATTGGCTCACTTCGTCATCTTCCAGGTCGTCGTAGATCAGTGCGTGAGCTTCCACCAGCTTGCCGCGCAGGGTGCTGCTCAGGCTCAGGGACGAGTCGGAATGCACTTCGTCCTGAGCATCCTCGACACTGATCTGCAACTTGCCGATGTGGTTCAGATCCTGTTCGGAGAATGGCGCGTCCAGCAGGTTCAAGCGCAGCACGCCATTACGATCGGTGCTCATGTCGTAGGTTTGCTTACCGGCCTTGACCTGCACCGGGCGCTCGCTCCAGGGCAGGCTCGAATACTCCAGGCGCTTGTCACGCTGGACTTCATCGATGGCTGCCAGGTTCTGCTGGGCACGACCGTGGGACGGCATGTTCATGAACGGGTTGAGCCCGGACACGCCATAGCTGACCCAGTCCTTGGTGACGCTGTCCGGCAGGTTGCCCAGGGCAAACACGTTGACCACATTGGCGCCGACGCCGGCCACCAGGGCCACCGCGCCCAGCGGGATCTCGTAGATTTCCCGCCAGGGTTGGTAGGGCGTATAGCGATCGTAGCGGCGAGTGACCTCGAATTCGGTGACTTCGAAGGTCTTCTGCTCGTGGATGCGTACCCGGCGTTGCGGCAGCTCAAGCACCTTAGGCTCACCGACATCGATCTGCAGGCTGTGGTCGAGCAGTTTGCGCTCGACGCGTTCCTCGTGTTCGCTGCGTTGCGACATCTGGTTGGCGCAGCCGCTGACCAGCAGGGCGCCGCACAAGGCGGCGCCCCCGAGGCTTAAGGTGTTTCGCTTGAACATGACTTCTCTATCTGGTTTCAGCGACGGATACGGGCTTGGAGGAAGGACAGGACGTCGGCCACGGGCAGCGCTTGTGCCTGGGCTTCGGTACGGCTCTTGTATTCCAGGTTGCCTTCGGCGAGGCCGCGGTCACTGACCACGATCCGGTGAGGAATGCCGATCAGCTCCATGTCCGCGAACTTGATGCCCGGGCTGGTTTTCTTGTCGCGGTCGTCCAGCAGCACTTCGAAACCGGCGGCAGTCAGTTCTGCGTACAGTTTGTCGGTGGCTTCGCGAACCTGCTCGGTTTCGTAGCGCAGCGGTACCAGGGCGATCTGGAACGGCGCCAGGGTATCGCTCCAGATGATGCCGTTTTCATCGTTGTTCTGCTCGATGGCGGCCGCCACCACGCGGGACACGCCAATGCCGTAGCAGCCCATTTCCAGGGTCACTGGCTTGCCGTTTTCGCCCAGCACTTCGCACTTCATCGCCTTGCTGTACTTGTTGCCCAGCTGGAAGATGTGCCCGACCTCGATGCCGCGCTTGATTTCCAGGGTGCCCTTGCCGTCCGGGCTCGGGTCGCCGGCCACCACGTTGCGCAGGTCGGCAACAGTCGGAACCGGCAGGTCGCGTTCCCAGTTGACGCCGAAGTAGTGCTTGTCGTCGATGTTGGCGCCGACGCCGAAGTCGCTCATCAGCGCCACCGAGCGGTCGATGATGATCGGCAGTGGCAGGTTCACCGGGCCCAGGGAGCCGGCGCCGGCGCCGATGGCGTCACGCAGCTCGGCTTCGGAGGCCATGACCAGTGGGCTGGCAACGCCAGGCTGGTTGGCGGCCTTGATTTCGTTCAGTTCGTGGTCGCCACGGATGATCAGGGCGATCAGCTTGCCGGCTTCTTCGGCATGCACCACCAGGGTCTTGACGGTCTTCTCGATCGGCAGGTTGTAGCCTTCCACCAGCTGGGCGATGGTTTTCGCGTCAGGGGTGTCAACCAGGCGCATCTCTTCGGTTGGAGCCGGGCGCGAGGTTTCGCGCGGCACGGCTTCAGCCTTCTCGATGTTCGCTGCGTAGTCGGAACCGTTGCTGAAGACGATATCGTCTTCGCCGGACTCGGCCAGTACGTGGAATTCGTGGGAGCCGGCGCCGCCGATGGAGCCGTTGTCTGCTTCAACCGGGCGGAACTTCAGGCCCAGGCGGGTGAAAACGTTGCAATAAGCCTGGTGCATGCGGTCGTAGGTGACCTGCAAGGACGCCTGGTCGGCGTGGAAGGAGTAGGCGTCCTTCATGATGAACTCGCGGCCGCGCATCAGACCGAAGCGTGGGCGGATTTCATCGCGGAATTTGGTCTGGATCTGGTACAGGTTCAGCGGCAGCTGCTTGTAGCTGCTCAGCTCGTTGCGGGCCAGATCGGTGATCACTTCTTCGTGGGTCGGGCCGGCGCAGAAATCGCGACCGTGACGGTCTTTGAAGCGCAGCAGCTCAGGGCCGTACTCTTCCCAGCGACCGGATTCCTGCCACAGCTCAGCCGGTTGAGTGCTCGGCATCAACACTTCAAGCGCGCCCGCGGCGTTCATTTCTTCGCGAACGATGGCTTCAACCTTGCGCATCACTCGCAAGCCCATCGGCAGCCAGGTGTACAGGCCGGAAGCCAGTTTACGGATCATGCCGGCGCGCAGCATCAGCTGGTGGCTGATCACGACCGCGTCGGAAGGCGTTTCTTTCTGTGTGGCGAGCAAATATTGACTGGTACGCATGGTAGGCCGTTGTCGGTTGCTGAGACTGGAAGTGACGGAGCATTGTACGGGCGAGTTCCGCTGGCGTACAGGATTGCGCTTTGAGGGGACGGGAGCCGCGGAGAAAAGCCGCAACTCCCGGGATTTTCTAGGATTCCTCGCCCACGACAGCGCCCTTGGCGGGCTGCTCCGACGGGTCTTTCGGTCCGGCGCGGCGGCTCTCCTGGAACCAGTGAATGGCGATCAGAATCAGGGTCGGCACCCCGAGTATGGCGGTGATGAGGAAGAAGTCGTGATAGCCGTATTTTTCCACCATGACTCCGGAATAGCCGCCGATCAGGCGTGGAAGCAGCAGCATGATGGAGCTGAGCAGGGCGTACTGAGTGGCCGAGAACTTGAGGTTGGTCAGGCTCGACAGGTAGGCGACGAAGGCGGAAGTGGCCATTCCCGAGCTGAAGTTGTCCAGGGAAATGGTGGCAATCAGCATTTTCAGGTTCGGGCCCATGTCGGCGAGCATGAGGAACAGCAGGTTGGTGCCGGCAGACGCGGCACCACCGATGAACAGGATCGGCAGGATGCCGAAGCGCACGATCAGCAGGCCGCCCATGCCGGCCCCAAGCAGGGTCATGATCAGGCCGAAGATCTTGCTGACCCCGGCAATCTGGTCCTTGGTGAAACCCTGGTCGATATAGAAAACATTGGCCATCACGCCCATGACCGTGTCCGACATGCGATAGGTGGCGATCAGACCCAACAACAGAAAGGCTTGCCAGCGGTAGCGCAGGATGAAGTCGTTCACCGGGGTCAGCACCGGCGCCAGGCCCCGGCGGCCCATGGCCGACAGGCACAGGGTGCTGAGGGTGATGTAGAGGATCGCCCGCAGGAAGGCCCGGTCTTCCAGCAGCAGGTCCAGCAGGCTGACGCCGTCGAAGATCACGCTGGCGAAGTCGGTGTTGTACAGCTGGGTAAAGGTGGCAGGCACTGAAACCAGGAGCACGATCAGGACGAATACCGAGATCAACTGGTGGGCGAAGCTGTAGCGCCCAGCCGACAGTTGAGTGCGCAATGGCACTGCAGGTTCACGCATCAGCAGAGTGGTGAGCAGTGCTGGAATCATCAGCACGCCGAACAGCACGTAGGTACCGGTCCAGGCCGAATGCTTGTAGCTGAAACCGGTGGAGCCGAAGCCTTCGGCGAAGAACAGCGCGCCGGCGGTGGCCAGCAGTACCGCGACCCGGTAGCCGGACATGTAGCTGGCGGCCAGCGCGGCCTGTCGACTGTCGTCGGCGATTTCCAGGCGATAGGCGTCGATGGCGATGTCCTGGGTCGCCGAGGCAAAGGCCACGACCACCGCAATGGCGATCAACCAGGACAGGTGTTTTTGCGGATCGCAGAAGCCCATGCCGATCAGGCCGAGTATCACCAGGACCTGGGCCAGTACCAGCCAGGAGCGGCGTCGGCCGAGCTTGCCCAATAGAGGCAGGCGCCATTGATCGAGCAGTGGCGACCACACCCATTTAAAGGCATAGGCCAAACCGATCAGGCTGGCGTAGCCGATGGTTTCGCGGGCCACACCGGCCTCGCGTAACCACACCGAAAGAGTCGAGAACACCAGCATGTAAGGCATGCCGGCAGCGAAACCAAGCAGCAACAGCACGAGCGTCGAGGGGCTGGCATAGGCGGCAAGTGCGGCGCGCCAGGTTTTACGGGGCATGGGCTGAAGTCTGCCTCAGATTACGGAAACAAAGCGCGCACTCTAACCGCTGTGCTCTACCGGGCGCCAGCCATGGCGCTGAATATCCACGCGATTGTTCAGGATAGAGACACCTTCGCCGCGCAGTCTGGCGCGCTGCTCGTCGCCTGATGGGCTACCGACGGGCAGGCTGATGCGGCCGCCAGCACCGAGTACCCGGTGCCAGGGCAGGCTGGTATCGGCGGGTAGCTGACTGAGGGTGCGTCCAACCCAGCGCGCGGCCCGGCCCAGGCCGGCCATTTCTGCCAGTTGGCCATAGCTGACGACCTTGCCTTCGGGGACTTGGGCCAGGGTCAGGTACAGCGCCGTGCGTCGGATTTGCGCGGGGGTTTGCGAGTCTTCGCCGTGTTCGGTCACATTCGCGGTTCCAGATAGGGGCAGGGGCACGGGGCGGTTGTGAGGATGAAAGTCTTGTGAGTATTGAACTCACTCTCGATACCCGGGTCAGTCCTGACTAAGGCTTGTTCAGCAGGAATAATGCCGTTTTTTTTCGCAAGATCGAGTCCTGTATTGCTTATGTTGCCTAGAACGTTGCTGTGTTTCGCGGTGCTCAGCGCCTCCATGCCTGCTCTGGCCGATACCGTCTGGTTGAAGAACGGTGACCGGTTGAGCGGCAAGATCAAGGTTTTCGACGGCGGTAAGCTGTTGATCCAGACCGATTACGGTGGCGCCATTTCCATTGATTGGAAGCAGGTCAAGACCCTGGAAAGCGATCAGGAGTTGCTGGTCAAACAGGATGCCTACACCGGGGAAAAGGCCAAGTCGCTGCAGGCGGCGGAGGAGGGCAAGGTTGTCCTGGCCAACGGCGAGGCGCCCAAGACCGTGGAGTTGGCCAGTATCCAGCAGATCATGAAACCCAAGCCGCTGGTGGAGGATGTGGTCTGGAAGGGCAATGTCGACGTGGCCATGGATTACAAGCGTGCTGAAAAGGACACCGATGACTATGACATCGACTTCAAGACTTCGGCGCGCCATGGTGCCTGGCGTCACAACGCCCAGGGTGAGTACAACCGTGAGTTCCAGGATCAGGTGGTGACTACCGACAACTGGAATGCCGAGTACGCTCTGGACCGCTTCATTACCGAGAAGTGGTTCTGGGAAGGACGCCTGACCTACAAGCGCGACAAAGTAGAAGATCTTGCGCGGCAACGGGTGGTGGGTACGGGTCCCGGCTACCAGTTCTGGGACGATGAGCTTGGGGCGTTCTCCTTGGGCTCGCTGCTCAACCGCACGGATTACGAGTACGCCGATGGCGGTAAGGACAGCTTCTACTCACTGGCGATGAAGTGGGATTACAACCGTTACCTGATTGGCAAGCGGGTGGAGTTCTTCACTAATGGCGAAGTGGGCAGACCGTTTTCCGGCGTCGCCGATTACGCGCTGGATGCGGAGATGGGGCTGCGCTACAAGGTCACGGACTGGGCGTCGCTCAACCTCAAGGCGGAAAAGGATCTGATCCGCGGTACCGAGGACAGCGACTTGGATAAGACCCGCTATACCGTGGGCTTTGGCGTGACCTGGTAACGGGGTACCAGCCAGGTGCATTCGCGAGGATGCGCCTTGGCTGCACGCCGCAAAAACCTGCGGGCACAAAAAAGCCCCGCTGTTGAGGGCGGGGCTTTTTACTGGATCAGTACAAGTTAGATAACTTGAACTTCTTCAGCTTGCATGCCTTTCTGACCGCGGGTAGCGATGAAAGAAACCTGTTGGCCTTCTTTCAGGCTTTTGAAGCCGTCGGATTGGATAGCTTTGAAGTGTACGAACAGGTCGTCACCGGATTGTGGAGTGATGAAGCCGAAGCCTTTTTCATCGTTGAACCACTTAACGGTACCGGTTTGGCGATTAGACATGGTGTATCTCCTTGGACAAAGTTAACTGCGACTCAGGAAAAGCCCTGGCCGAGACTGAGTGCAAAGAGCAGGAAAAATTCTTGGAGATGGTTGGATCGAAATTCAACATCGTGTAGAGATTCTCAGTGACACAAGCAGCACAGTGGCGCCACCTTAACCCTTTTTCCTGAACGTGCCAATGGCTAGGGCCAAGGTTTCTCGGTTTTCGTGACTGACGGCCCGTCGTTCGTCGCCGAACCCTTGAAAATCCTGGTGTCGGGCGAGAAAAACGTCCCGGACTTTGAACCCGACCCCGCGCCCCGGTAAGATGCCGGACAGATTTTTTTCACCTCGTTATTTCAGGACACCCGCCATGAGCATCAAATCGGACAAGTGGATTCGCCGCATGGCGCAAGAGCACGGCATGATCGAGCCCTTCGTAGAGCGCCAGATGCGTGGCGAAGGCCCGGATCGGCTGATCTCTTTCGGGGTGTCGAGCTACGGTTACGATGTGCGTTGCGCCGATGAATTCAAGGTGTTCACCAACATCAATTCGGCCACCGTCGACCCGAAGAACTTCGATGAAAAGAGCTTCGTCGACATCAAGAGCGACGTCTGCATCATCCCGCCAAACTCCTTCGCCCTGGCCCGTACCGTCGAGTATTTCCGCATTCCGCGCAACGTGCTGACCATTTGCCTGGGCAAGAGCACCTATGCCCGTTGCGGCATCATCGTCAACGTGACTCCGCTGGAACCCGAGTGGGAAGGCCACGTGACCCTGGAGTTCTCCAACACCACCACCTTGCCGGCCAAGATCTACGCCAATGAAGGCGTGGCGCAGATGCTGTTCCTGGAGTCGGATGAAGAGTGCGAAGTTTCCTACAAGGACCGTGGCGGCAAATACCAGGGCCAGCGTGGCGTGACCCTGCCGCGTACCTGATTGCGTCCGTCTGACAAATAGCGGGAATTCCTGAGCACACCCACACTCTATTGGGTGTATTTCCGGTATGCGCAAGGCGTACCGGGCACAGCTCAGGAGTACCCCATGAAGATAGATCCGCGAATCAGCGCCACCTTGGCCAGGCTGGAACCCAATCAGGTTGGGGTATTGGCCTGGACCCTGCTGGCACATCCGCCTGTCAACATGGCAGGCGGCATTCCCGGTCAGCCCGACCCGGACTCTCCGCAACCCCCAGAACCTACCGAACCTGGTGAGCCCACTTTGCCGGACGAGCCGCCGCCCGCGCCTGTGGCTTGAACTCACTGGATACCGTCAGTCGCCCCGTCCGCGACAATCTTGCGCGGACGGTGGCGTTCTACGCGGCCGCTACTTCAGGTTGCCACTGAGAAACTGCTGCAGGCGCTCGCTTTTCGGGTTGCCCAGCACCTCCTCAGGAGCACCTTCCTCTTCCACCAAGCCCTTGTGCAGAAACAGCACCTGGCTCGACACCTTGCGGGCGAAGCTCATCTCGTGGGTGACCATGATCATGGTCCGGCCTTCCTCGGCCAGGCCCTGGATCACCTTGAGCACCTCGCCCACCAGCTCCGGGTCCAGGGCTGAGGTGGGTTCGTCGAACAACATGACTTCCGGCTCCATGGCCAATGCCCGGGCGATGGCCACTCGCTGCTGCTGGCCGCCGGAGAGGAAGGCCGGGTACTGGCCAGCGACGCGGGCTGGCAGGCCGACCTTGTCCAGATAGCGCCGGGCCCGTTCTTCGGCGTCCTTGTTACTGACTCCCAGCACCCGACGCGGGGCCATGGTGATGTTTTCCAGCACCGTCATGTGGCTCCACAGGTTGAAATGCTGGAACACCATCGCCAGGCGCGTACGAATCCGCTGCAGCTCGGCAGGATCGGCCACGTGCATGCCGTGGCGGTCGCTGACCATGCGGATCTGCTGGCCATCCAGGCTCATGGCGCCGTCGTCGGGGGTTTCGAGAAAGTTGATGCAACGCAGAAAGGTGCTTTTGCCCGAACCACTGGCGCCGATCAGGCTGATCACGTCACCGGTCTTGGCCTTCAGAGACACACCTTTGAGCACTTCATTGTCGCCGTAGCATTTATGCAGGCCTTCAACGGTCAGTTTGTACATGGGGCTTGCATCCTCAAGGCGAAAGTAGATAGCCGCTGCGATAGGCCTCGCGGCCGGCGACATGGGCGATCACCATGCCGGCGGTGGCCATGCGCCGCAGCGAGCGGGCATACAGGAGCCCGGCATTGTTGCAATGGATAGGGGTAACCCGGTCATGGATCGGGTCGATGATTTCAGCCACCAACTGCCCGGCCTCCAGGTACTCCCCCGGTAGCGCAGCGAACACCAGCAGCCCGCCCACCGGCGTCGCCACCGGTTCGACCGCCGCCAGCGGCGTGGCCGGAAAGGGCAGCTCAGGCAGCGGCGGAACCTGGCCGGCAATGGCGCCGAAGCGGGTCAGGTAGTCCAGCATGGCCTGGCAGTCGAGGCTGGCCAGGCCGTGGTTGACGTCGCCCTGACCACGCAGCTCGACCGTGACCGCAAAGGTGCCCGTGGGAATGGCGAAGTGTTCGCCGAAGCGCTGTTGCAGTTGCCACCACAGCAGGCTGAAGCACTCGTCGAACGACCAGGCCGCGGAGTCGGTGGCCAGGAGGCAGGCTTCGGCGCCGAGGTAGCGGGCCAATGGCTCTACCTGGGGCCAGGCTTCGGGGGTGGTGTACAGGTGCGCCACGGCTTCGAAGTCGCAGTGCAGGTCCAGCACCATGTCGGCATCGCAGGCCAGCCGTTGCAGGGCCAGTTGCAGGGACTGCAATTGCGTCTGTGGTCGTTGACGGCTCAGGGCATCGCTCAGGTGTCGGCGAATCAGGTCGAGGTTGTGCTGCGGATCGTGAGTGAGCAGCCCTTCGATGGCGTTGCCGACCTCTTCACTGAGGTCGACGAAGCCGCGATTGAAGTTCTGCCCGCTTTCCAGCTGGTAGCGCCCCAGTGGAACGTCCATCAACACCTGTTCCAGGCCCACCGGATTGGCCACCGGCACCAGGACTATTTCATGCAACAGGCGACCGGCGGCTTCCAGCTCCGTCAGGCGTTGCTTGAGGTGCCAGGCCACCAGCATGCCGGGCAATTCGTCGGCATGCAGGGAGGACTGGATGTAGACCTTGCCTTGGGCCTGGGCGGGGCCGAAATGAAAACTGTGGACCTGGCGCGCGGTGCCCGGCAGCGGAGCGAGCAGGTCGTGGATCTCGTGGCGCATTGGTGATTTCCCGGCAGCAAGTCCTAGTGGGTCGGCCCGAGGAAGGCCAGCCAGCGGCGTTCAGCGAGACGGAACAGGCCCACCAGGGTGAAGGTCACGCACAGGTAGATGATGGCGGCGATACCGAACGACTGAAACGTCAGGAAGGTCGCCGAGTTGGCGTCCCGGGCGATTTTCAGGATGTCGGGAATGGTCGCGGTAAAGGCCACCGTGGTGGAGTGCAACATCAGGATCACTTCGTTGCTGTAGTAGGGCAGCGAGCGGCGCAGGGCCGAAGGCATGATCACGTACGCATACAGCTTCCAGCCGCTCAAACCATAGGCCTTGGCTGCCTCCACTTCGCCGTGGGCCATGCTGCGGATCGCCCCGGCGAAAATTTCCGTGGTGTAGGCGCAGGTATTCAGGGCAAACGCGAGGATGGTGCAGTTCATCGCGTCGCGAAAGAACGCGTCGAGCAGCGGTTGCGCGCGGATCGCGGCGATGCTGTAGATCCCGGTGTAGCAAATCAGCAACTGGATATAGAGCGGTGTGCCGCGAAACAGGTAGGTGTAGAACTGCACCGGCCAGCGGATGTAGCGCTTGGGCGAGACCCGGGCGATGGACAGCGGGATCGACACCAAAAAGCCAATGCAGATCGAGGCCGTGAGCAGCCACATGGTCATGGCCAGCCCGGTCATGTGGTAACCGTCGCTGTAAAGGAAGGGACGCCAGTATTCCTGCAGGAGTTCGATCATCGCACGGCCTCCCGGGCGCCGGCGGCATAGCGCCGTTCAAGCTTGCGCAGGACGAAGTTGGAGGCGCTGGTGATCAACAGGTAGATCAGTGCCGCCAGGACCAGGAAGTAGAACAGCTGATAGGTGCTCTTGCCGGCATCCTGGGCGGCCTTGACCAGATCGGCCAGGCCGATGATCGACACCAGGGCCGTGGCCTTGAGCATCACCATCCAGTTGTTGCTGATGCCCGGCAGGGCGAAGCGCATCATCTGCGGGAAGACCACGAAGCGAAAGCGCTGGCCGCGCTTGAGGCCGTAGGCGGTGGCCGCTTCTACCTGGCCCCGGGGCACGGCGAGGATCGCCCCGCGGAAGGTTTCGGTGAAATAGGCGCCATAGATGAAACCCAGGGTGATCACCCCGGCGCTGAAAGGGTTGATCTCAATGTATTCCCACTCCATGAAGTCGGTGAAGGAGGTCAGCCAGGTTTGCAGGCTGTAGAAAATCAGCAGCATCAGTACCAGGTCCGGCACCCCGCGGATCAGGGTGGTATAGAGCTGGGCGGGGACCCGCAGCAAGGTAACGCTGGAGAGTTTGGCACTGGCGCCGAGCAGGCCGAGCAAGACGCTGACCAGCAGCGACAACACCGACAACTTGATGGTCATCCAGGTGCCTTCCAGCAGTAGAGGGCCGAAACCCTTCAGGCTGAAGGCGGAAAGCCCCAGGTTTTTTAGAAGTTCTTCGAGCATTGATCAATGACCCGTGGCGATAAAAAAGGCGCCCATCGAGGATGGGCGCCGGCAGGTTATTTACCGCTGTAGAGGTTCAGGTCACCGAAGTGTTTTTTCTGGATGGTGGCGTAGGTGCCATCATCGTGTAACGCTTTGATACCTTTATCCAGGAGCGCTTTCAGCTCTTTGTTACCTTTTGAGATACCGATGGCGGTCTTGGACGGCAGCAGTGGGTCATCTACCGGCTTGCTGACCTCGTAGCCCGCGCCCTGCGGCGATTTGAGGAAGCCCAGTTCGGCTTGCAGCATGTCCTGGATCGAGGCATCCAGGCGCCCTGAAGTCAGGTCGGCATAGACCTGATCCTGGTTCTGATAGGCCTGGGTCTTGACTCCTGCCTTGTCCAGTACGGCCTTGGCATAGGCTTCCTGAATGGTGCCCTGCTCATAGCCCACGGTCTTGCCCTTGAGCGAGGCGGTGTCTGCGCTCAAGCCCGAACCTTTCTTGAACACGAACGAGGTGGGACCGGAGAACAGCTCGTTGGAGAAGTCGATGACTTTTTCCCGGGCCGCAGTGACGGTCATGGACGAGATCACACCGTCGAATTTATTGGCTTTCAGCCCGGGAATCATGCCGTCGAAGTCACTTTCGACCCATTTGCACTTGACCTTCAGCTCGGCACAGATGGCGTTGCCCAGGTCGATGTCGAAGCCCACCAGGCTACCGTCGGCGGCCTTGGACTCGAAGGGGGCATAGGACGGATCGACGCCAAAGCGCAGTTCCTTGTATTCCTTGGCCAGCGCGGAGCCGGCGGCCATGCAGAGAGCCAGTGCGGAAAGGGTCAGCAATGCTTTTTTCATTATTCAATCCCTAAGAACCAATATGAGCGCTTGTGGCGCATGAGTACTGTTACTGGAACGCATAAGACTTATTGAAAGTAGCAATTTCCGAACCAGAGCCCCGAACAAGTGTTTTAAAAGCAGTTGGCAACACTTGGGCAAGGCCTGTTGTGCACTGAAAGGAGGCGTGTGGGCGGCGCGGCGCCAAGAGGGGGCGGCGATGCTGGGGAGCGGACTACGAGGCGCTGCAGAGCGGATGTCCGCTGGTTTGTGCGCTGGCGTCTGCAGAGCGGAGTGATCGTTATGGGGCGACGCCGCTGGCGCAGGATGCGCCAGCGGGTTCGGCAGGAGGGAGGTTACTTGCCCGGGACCAGGGTCAGGCGGGTCTTGCCGTAGCTGCGTTCGAAGTTCTGCGGTTGCATCGGGAAACTCAGGTACTGGGCCTTGAGCCAGCCGTCGATGCCGTTGGCGTAGTTCGGGCTCACCGGGTTGCTGGATTGGCCACTGCTGTTGAGGCCCATCAGCGGCTCGCTCAGCGCGAAGTCGACGACGAAACGCAGGGCCGGGGTCGTGGTGATGGCAAAGTCCTGTCCCCAGCGATAGCCGGCGCTGTTGACGGTGTTCTGGTCGCCACCGGCCTGCAAGGGGGCGCGTATCGCCTGGCCGCTGTTGCTGGTCCAGCGGTAGCTGTGCAACTTGCCCCACTGCCAGGCCTTGCGGTCCGTGCCCATCAGTTGCTCGCCCGAACTGACGGCCGCCGCCAGGCTGCGGGCGAGAATGGCCGGCTTGTCCTCTTTTTGCCCGTTGCGCGAGTCGCCCCAGAACGGGCTGTCTTCCCGGCTCAGAAGATGGTCGGCCTGGGCCGGATAGGACAGGCCCGCATTGGCGACGAAGGCTTGCCAGGCAACGCCGGACTCTGGACCAAGCTGTTTGAGGAAGGTCTGCTTGGCGCTTTCCTGGAGGAACAGTTCGTAGAGCGCGGCGTCGGCAGAGCCGGCACTGAGCTTGCCGTCGAACGCCATCAGTCGGCTGTAGGCTTCACGGGCCTTGGCGCGGTCTGCATCGGGCAGGGCGTCGATGGCGTTTTTCAGCGGCTGGGCCATGCCCGGCGCCTCGAACATCTTCTTCAACTTGGCCGCGAACAGGGTGGTCTGGTCGTACTGCAGGGCAATCAGGCTGCGGTTGTCCTGCTTGCCGCCCGACAGCCATTGGCCGATGCGCTCGGCCCGCTCCGGAGCGTCCCAGGAGTTGGACAGCTGCATGCCGTAACCGCGGGGGATGACCCGCTGATTGGCGGTGGCGATCCAGCCTTGCGCCGGGTCCTGGTCATAAGGGTGGAGCATCGGGTCGGCGTAGCCATCCCAGTCATAGCGTCCGTCCCAGCCGGGAGAGGGCAGCAGGCCTTCGCCCTCGCGGCGGTTGGGGAAGCGCCCGGTGACCTGCCAGCCGATGTTGCTGGCATCGGCATAGACCATATTCAGGGCAATGGCGCGGATCTCGCGGCTGGCGTCGGAGGCCTTCTCCACATTCTGGGCCCGTGACAGATCGAAGAACGCATCCAGGCTCCTGTCGTCCTTGAGCTCCGGCATTTGCAGCGCCAGGCCGTAGCCACTGGCCAGGGCATTGTTGGCGTTGATCCCCAGGGTGCTGTTGAGCAGCGGACCGTGGCGGGTTTCGTACACCGCTTCGCGAATTGGCCGCTGTCCTTTGATGAAGTAGGTCTCGTTGCGAACGATGACCGGCTGCCATTTTCCATTGTTCTGGTAGTACAGAGCGTTGCCCTGGCGTTTGAGTTTTTCCAGGAACAGGTCCTGGTTGTCGCCCATCGCCGAGCTCATGCTCCAGGCCAGCTTGCCGTTGAAGCCTTGCAGAATGGCCGGTAGACCAGCGATCGAGGCCCCGGCCGCCTGATATTTCGGCGCGCGGATCTGTGCGTAGTACCAGGCGCCGATCTGGCTGTCGCTGGCCAGCAGGCTGCGACCGCTGCGAGCGCGCTGCGGGGCGACGGCCAGGTTGCTGCCGGCCGTGACACCCAGTGAGTTGAGGGTCGACATCTGCTTGGCGGCCAGGCTGAGTTCACTCAAGCCCGGCACATGCAAGGCCAGCCCCTTGAGCTTGTCGGCCTCGGCCGTGGGCAGCGGTTCATCGGGGTAGCTCGGGGTCAGCCAGGGCAGTTTGTCGCTGCCGACCTTTTGTGCCAGTACCAGGCTGTTGATCTCTTCCAGCAGATTGGCGGACTGGCCGAAATTCAGCAGGCAGAAAATCAGTGCCGAATCCTCGGCCTTCCAGTATTCAGGGATGTAGCCGCGGGCGGCCAGGTCTGGCGGCAGCTTGTCGCGGTAGCGGAACAGGTAGGCGTTGACGCCTCGAGCGTAGACCTCGAAGAAGCGCTTGATCCGTGGTGATGAGGCCTTGTACAGCTCGTCGGCGCTTTTCTTCAGATTCACCGCGCGCATCAGGCGGTCGACGTCTAGCACCTCGGCGCCGGACATCTCCGCCAAGCGGCCCTGGGCCAGCAGGCGCAGGGTGACCATCTGCTCGATACGATCGCTGGCGTGTACATAGCCCAGGGTGAACAGCGCGTCGTGGAAACTGTTGCTTTCGATCAGCGGTACACCGACGACGCTACGCCTAACCGAAACATTCTGCGCCAGGCCCTTGAGGGGCTGTACGCCGGAGGTGGGTGGCAGGCTGTTTTGAGTGTTCCAGGACTGGCAACCGGCCAGGGTGAGAGCACCGGCCACTGCCGCGGCAACGCCGAACCGGGGAAGAAAATGTGAGAGGGCTGGCGAGGCCATGGCAAAGCTCCTGCGGGGGGTAGCGTCGATAAAGGCGCTACGTTAGTGAGCAGGCGAGTGCCGCGCAAGCGGGGGCTGGAGGTATTTCTTGACCGCGCCACAAATAGCCAGCGCCGGAGCGCCGTCATCTGTCGTTTCATGCTCGACGATGGCACGACAGCAAGCGTCTGCATTAGGTCGTGCGGTGTGTAATGAGTGGCTTGCCTGTCACAGCAGGTGATGTTGAAGTTGGCAAAATTCAATGACGTTCCAACGGAGAATGTTGCATGCCCATTCCGGCCGACACGGCGCTGCTAATCATCGATCAACAGCAAGGCATCCTGCATCCCCGGCTCGGCCCACGAAACAATCCCGAGGCAGAGGAGCGGATGCTCGAGTTGCTGGCCCATTGGCGCTCCCGGGGTTGGCCGGTGATCCATGTGCAGCATCTGTCGCGCTCGACGGATTCGGTGTTCTGGCCCGGGCAGTCCGGCGTGGAGTTTCAGCCGCGTTTTCGTCCGCAAACGGCGGAGGGACTGATTCAGAAACAGGTGCCGGATGCCTTTTGTGGCACCTCGCTGGAGGCGGATCTGCGCCAGCAGGGGATCGGGCAGTTGGTGATAGTCGGTGTGGCCACCAACAACTCGGTGGAGTCGACGGCGAGAACCGCCGGTAACCTGGGCTTTGCGGTATGGGTGGTGGCCGACGCCTGCTTCACCTTCGACAAGCGCGACTTTGCCGGTCGAGCCCGTTCTGCCGAGGAGGTGCATGACATGTCGCTGGCCAACCTGCACGGCGAGTACGCCACGGTGTTGAACCTGGCGCAGCTTTTTTAGGAGAGGCCGGACGGCGACGTGGCGCGGACAGGCCTCTTGCGCAATCAGATCAAGCGCCGTGGCACTTCTTGAACTTCTTGCTGCTGCCGCATGGGCAAGGATCGTTGCGGCCAACGTCTTTCAGCGCGTTGCGCACGGGTTCCTGGTGGGCGTGGTTGCAGTGCGGACCGTGAACATGGCCATGGTCATGATCGTGGTGGTCATGATCGTGGTTGCAGTCCGGGCCATGGACATGAGGTTGCTGGGTCATTGCGGGTTACTCCGGGATAAAATCGCCGGGAATTATCACGCCATTGCGCTTCAGGTGCACGTCCTGGCCGATGAATAATCCGATTTCCAGCTCCCCTTCGAGGCGATAGGGGATCGGCCGTTCGGGCTTGCGCAACAGTTTCACCACATCCCGGATCTGCGGCCAGAGATTGGTGCGCACCGGCACCTTGAAGTAGCGGCTGCTGTGGGGCGTGACGGTGAACCAGTGTTCATGCTCGCCCTCGCTGAGCAGAAAACGCTCCAGGTAGACCCGGTAGGTCAAGCGGCGCACGGTCAGGTCGCTGTCATTGGGATTGTCGACCCGCAGGTGCAGGGTGAAGCGCTGCTCCAGCAGGTTGGCCTTGACCACCTCGACCTTGACCAGGTGGACCGCAGGGGCCAGGTCCTCATCGGTGAACCAGGACGCGCATCCCGACAGGCTCAATAGTCCGAACAGGCAGACGGCCCGTAGTGCGCGCAGTTCACCGATCATTGCAAGACTCCCTTTGAACCCCCTGTACCCGTCCTGGGCATGGGGTGCCTGGCCTGCAAAGGCTCAGCGTGTGAAATAGCCGGCGCAGCACTTCTTGAATTTTTGCCCGCTACCACAGGGGCAGGCGTCGTTGCGTCCGGCATTCAGGGGCACGGTGGGGTCGATGAAATACCAGCGTCCATGATTCTGCACGAAGGACGAGCGTTCGCGATGGCTGTGTTCGCCCTGGTTGTCATGCCAGCGCGCAGTGAAGGTGACGAAGGCATGTTCGGGCTGACCGCCGAAGACCTCCGAGCTTTCTACCTCCAGCCCCAGCCAGGTGCTTTGTGCGCTCCAGTCACTGATGGATTGGCGATCCAGGCCTGCCTGTTGTACGGGCAGTGTGGTGGCCAGCAGGTAGTCCACTTGCCCCAGCACGTAGGCGCTGTAGCGCGAACGCATCAGGGCTTCGGCGCAAGGGGCGGGATGACCGGCGTGGTAGTGGCCGCAGCAGGCGTCCAGCAGGTTGCCGCTGCCACAAGGACAAATCGAGGCGCTCATTGTGTTACCACCAATACTTTCCAAAGTTTTCCGGGTTCGCCCAGAAGCGGGCGTTGAGCCAGTCGGGCACTTGTTTGTATTCAAGCAGATCATAGGTAAACAGGGTCAGCACCTGTTCGTCCCGCTGGAAGCGTTCACTGGCCTGCAGCGCCAGGGAGAAAAAGTCGGTCTCCTGCCAGCCGCAGGCACTCAGGTCGGCCAGCACGGCAATCCGGCTGGCATTGAGGTTGCGAATGCCCCCAAGCAGGTTCAGGCCATCGCGCTTGGGCAGGTGCTCCAGGCAATCCACCGCCAGGGCCAGGTCGAAACGCCGTGCAGCCAGCTCCGCAGGCAAGGGGCCGGGGGCCGCCTGAGCCACCTCGGTAGCGGGATGAGCCTCCTTGAATGCGGCCAGGGCGGGGAAGTCGCTGGCGCCGATCAGCAGCAGCTGTTGGGGGGCGTAACGGTCCAGCAAGGCCGCCAGAGCCTGCTGGGGGGTACGGGTAGAAATTCCGGCGCTCATCGTAGCTCCTCGATCAGAACGCCCAAGACTAGCGTGCTGGCACCCTCGGGCCTAGAGCGGTTCGCCACTAAATCGGCGAACCTCCCGTATTTACGGGGCGAAATCACTGATAGCCCGGTGCTGGCGCAGATGAAATGTGCAGTCTTTACTCCGTGAATCGGCCTCGAGCCGATCCCTCAGGAGAAATCAGATGAGCATCATTCGGACGGCAGTACCCTTGGTTCTGTTAACCAGTGTGTTGACTGGTTGTGCAGGTTTGCAGAAAACCGACTGGCCAACCTGTGCCGCAGTCGGCGGCGTCACGGGCGCGGCGTTGGGCGCCACCGAAAGCGCCTCGTGGGCGGGTGGTGGCGCACTGTTGGTCGGTGGTCTGGCAGGTGCCTACTGCTGGGTAAAAGGCGATGGCGACGAAGACGGCGATGGCGTGCCGGACAGCCGCGACAAGTGCCCGCATACCCCCAAAGGTGTACAGGTCGATGCCGACGGTTGCCCACCGCCGCCACCACCGGTGGTGGAAGAAGTCGTGGTGGTCAAGGAGGAAACCATCGTCATCCGCGATGTCTACTTCCATTTCGACTCGGCCAAGTTGACCGACGCCGACAAGACCAAGCTCAACACCATCGTGAGCCGCCTGAAACAGGAAGCGCCGACTGCACAGCTGCGCGTGACCGGACACACCGACAGCGTCGGCAGCGATGCCTACAACCAGAAACTCTCGGACAAGCGTGCCCACTCGGTCGTGGACTATCTGATCAGCAACGGCATCCCCCGCAACAGTTTCGTGTCAGTGACCGGAGCCGGTGAAAGCAAGCCGGTGGCGGACAACAAGACGGCCGCGGGTCGGGCGATGAACCGTCGTACGGAGATCCAGATCAACCGCTGAAACCCTTTGCCTGCGCGGCTTGTGCAGCCGTCGATGGCAGTCTTTACTCCTGTGTGACCGGTCTTGCCGGTGACACAGGAGCATTCATGATGAACCTTCTTCCTCGGGCCGTTTTCCCGGTCCTGTTGCTCGGCGGCCTACTGACAGGTTGCGCAACCCACAGTGATGGCACTGCTCCCCTCAACCAACGCACCTGGCCCCTCTGTAGTCTGCTCGGCGGGCTGGCCGGCGGTGGCTTGGGAGCGATCGAGAGTGGTAGTTGGGCGGCTGGAGGCGCGGCCCTGGGGCTGATCGGTGGTGGCCTGATCTGTTACGCCCAGGATGGCGACGAGGATGGCGATGGGGTATTCGATCGTCGCGATCGTTGCCCGGACACGCCTTCCAACACGGCGGTGGATAATCGCGGTTGCCCGATGCCCGAGTATCCGGCAGTGGTCAAGGCGCCGGAGCCTGAGGTAGCAGCGCCTGCGGAAGTGATCACCCTCAGTGACCAGGGCAATGTGCTGTTCGCCTTCGACTCCGCGGAGTTGACCGCCGAGGCGCGCAGCCAGCTGCAGGGACTTATGGCCAAGCTGGCCAATGCCGATGTGGTCAGCATCAAGGTGCTCGGGCATACCGACAGCCAGGGTTCCGATGCCTATAACCAGAAGCTCTCGGAGCGCCGCGCTAGCAGTGTCGTCGCCTTTCTTGTTGGCCAGGGCGTGGCGTCGGAAAAAATCAGCAGCCAGGGCCTGGGAGAAAGTCAGCCGGTAGCGGATAACGACAGTGAGCAGGGGCGAGCAACGAATCGTCGCGTGGAACTGCATCTCCAACGTTGAAACGAGGCGGTCCGGGTCGGCGATCCTCGCCGATCGGGCCGCTAAACAGACGCTTCGGGAAGAATTTTCATCGACCTCTGGCGTATCCCCGGGGTAAGTCGTTACTGTGCGCGCAAAGAATAATTCACAAGGGGAGCCTATGAAGGTCTTATGGGGGGCGGGGAAGTTTCTGACCTTGGTCTTTTGGCTGGTGGTGTTGATCAATCTGGTCAATCCATTGATCAATCCGTTGCACCTGCTGGTCAACCTGGCGGGTAGCCTGTTGCTTTTGACCCATTTGCTGGAACTGCTGCTGTTCAATGGCAGCCTCAAGGAGCGTCCACATCCCTGGCGTGATCGTTTACACATCCTGCTGGTGGGGATCTTCCACCTGCAAACCCTTCCCGCTGCTGCTCCTGTTGCCGAGACCGACCATGCGTAAGCTTTGCCTGCTGGCCCTGTTCTGCAGTCCTCTGGCCGTGGCCCAGGTGGTCCAGGTTGAAACCAACTCCTTCATGCGCCTGCCCAATACCGCCAGCACCCTGCAGCTGGAGCGTCTGGACGTTGCGGACTACGGCACCTTGCTGATTCCGGCCAATGTCACCGAACTCAAGGTCGACGACCTGCATCTGGGACGTGACGCGCGGATCGCCATCGTGCCTACCGGGCAAAGCCTGCAACTGATTGTCCGCCATGCGCAGTTGGAGAGCGGCAGCCAGATCAGCTCCCGTGGTGCACCGGGCACCTATGAGAAGGTGGCCAAGCCGGGGCGCAATCTGAACCTGCGAATCGAGTCCTTGAACGCCGAACAATTGTTCGTGGACGCCCGCGGTGGCAAGGGGGCTCCCGGTTACGTCGGCCTTGATGGCGCCAATGGCCAGGAGCCGGGTTGCACCTGGGGGCAGGCCGGGCGCGGTGCCGATGGTGACAACGGCGGTGACGGCCGGCCCGGGGCTTCGGGCGCCGTGGTCCGGCTGGAGTTGCCCCGTGATTACCCCAGCGAGCAGATCAAGGTCCTGGTCGATGGTGGCGCGGGCGGCCTGGCCGGTGCTGGCGGCAAACCGGGGGCTGGGGGCAAGTCCAAGGGCTGCCTGGTTTACCGAACCGACGGCGGCAAAAGCGGGCGTCCCGGTGCTCAGGGGCAGCCGGGCCCTGTGGGCGAGGCGGGGTCGCTGACGGTCCAGCGCTTGTAGTCAACCTCGAAAGATGGATTGTTCCAGCCGCCCGCTCCTGTAGCGGGCGGTTGCTTTCAGAAGCTTGGCCGGGCCGCTGCCAGGGCCACCAGTACCAGGCCGATGATCAGGTTGCTGCCCACCAGCCGGCGGATCTTGCCCAGCGCCGCGGCGCCGGCCGGCCAGTCCTGCGCCGCGACGGCCTTGCGCAGCTCCGGCAGTTGCAGGGACTGGATGCGGATGAACAGGGCGGTCATCACCAGATACAGCCCCATCATGATCTGCACATACTTCGGCGCGGTTTCAAAGCCGCTGAAGCGCAAATGCAGCAGGCCGATACCGCTGATCGGCAACAGCACCACGGCGACCCAGACCCAGACGAAAAAACGCGGAAACACTTGCACCCAGAGCTGCAGTCGCGCTGGCCCCTCAAGGGCCGCCACGGCTGCCGGGCGCAGGACCATCCAGGCGAAAAACATGCCGCCGACCCAGACCAGGGCGGCCAGTACATGCAAGGTGTAGGCAAGGGCGAAAGCGGTCATTCGGGTACTCCGTTCTGCGCGACATGAATTAGCGGGGTATGATAGCGGCCGATTCGAACCACTGAAAATTTATCCAGCGTTTTGTGCGCCCGAAAAACCATGATCAGCAACGAACTCAAAACCACGATCCAGGGCGCCTACTCGCGTTTTCTCGAAGCCAAGAGCCTCAAGCCGCGTTACGGCCAGCGTCTGATGATTGCCGAAGTGGCCAAGGTCCTGGGTGATATCGACACCGACGACGAGGGGCGGCGCAGTGGCGACCCGGCGGTCGTCGCGGTGGAAGCCGGCACCGGTACTGGCAAGACCGTGGCCTACAGTCTGGCGGCCATTCCCACGGCCAAGGCCGCCGGCAAGCGCCTGGTGATTGCCACCGCCACCGTCGCCCTGCAGGAACAGATCGTCTACAAGGACCTGCCGGACCTGATGCGCAACAGCGGGCTGAACTTCAGCTTCTCCCTGGCCAAGGGCCGCGGGCGCTACATGTGCCTGTCCAAGCTCGACATGCTGCTTCAGGAAGGCCACGCGCAGACCGCCACGGCCCAGCTGTTCGAGGAAGAAGGCTTCAAGATCGAAGTGGATGAAGCCAGCCAGAAGCTGTTCACCAGCATGATCGAGAAGCTCGCCGGGAATAAATGGGACGGTGACCGCGACAGCTGGCCCACCGCCCTGGAAGACGCCGATTGGGCACGCCTGACCACCGACCACAGCCAGTGCACCAATCGACACTGCCCGAACTTCGGCCAGTGCGCCTTCTACAAGGCTCGGGAAGGCATGGGCAAGGTGGACGTGATCGTCACCAACCATGACATGGTCCTGGCCGACCTGGCCCTGGGCGGCGGCGCGGTGCTGCCGGACCCGCGCGACACCCTCTATGTGTTCGACGAAGGCCACCACTTGCCGGACAAGGCCATCGGCCACTTTGCCCATTACACCCGGCTGCGCTCCACCGCCGACTGGCTGGAGCAGACCGCCAAGAACCTCACCAAGTTGCTGGCCCAGCACCCGCTGCCGGGGGATCTGGGGCGCTTGATCGAGCAAGTGCCGGAGCTGGCGCGGGAGATCAAGACCCAGCAGCAGTTCATGTTCAGCGCCTGCGAGCAGATCGCCGACTTCAAGACCGGCGAAGACATGGAAGGCCGCGAACGGCCACGCCATCGCTTCGTCGGCGGGCTGATTCCCGACCACATGCGCGAGATGGGCATCGAGTTGAAGAAGGGCTTCTCCCGTCTCACCGATCTGTTCACCCGCCTCACTGAGCTGCTCAAGGAAGGCATGGATGGCGAGGTCAATATTGGCATCGCCAGCAACCAGGCCGAAGAGTGGTATCCGCTGTTCGGTAGCCTGCTGGCGCGGGCGTCGGGCAACTGGGAACTGTGGACCGCGTTCACCATCGAGGACCCGGAAGACAATCCGCCCATGGCCCGTTGGCTGACCCTGGCCGAGAGCGGCTCGCTGTTCGACATCGAGGTCAACGCCAGCCCGATCCTCGCAGCGGAGATGCTCCGACGCAATTTGTGGAACGTGGCCTACGGCGCCCTGGTGACGTCGGCGACCCTGACCGCCCTGGGCACCTTCGACCGCTTCCGCATGCGTGCCGGGCTGCCGAAGAAAGCCGTGACTGCGGTGGTACCCAGCCCGTTCCATCACGCTGATGCCGGGGTGTTGCGAGTGCCTGACCTGCGTGCCGATCCGCGGGATGCGCCGGCGCATACGGCGGCGATCATCCGCGACCTGCCGGAACTGGTGGAAGGCTCCCGGGGCACCCTGGTGCTGTTCTCTTCGCGCAAGCAGATGCAGGACGTGTTCGACGGTCTGGATCGGGATTGGCGCAAGCAGGTGTTCATCCAGGGCAACCTGTCCAAGCAGGAAACCCTCAACAAGCACAAGGCCCGGGTCGACGGTGGCGACTCCAGCGTGCTGTTCGGCCTGGCGAGCTTTGCCGAAGGGGTGGACTTGCCCGGTGCCTACTGTGAGCACGTGGTGATCGCCAAGATCCCGTTCTCGGTGCCGGATGATCCGGTGGAAGCGGCGCTGGCGGAATGGATCGAGGCCCGGGGTGGCAATCCATTCATGGAAATCTCGGTGCCGGATGCTTCTCTCAAGCTGGTTCAGGCCTGCGGCCGTCTGCTGCGTACCGAGCAGGACCGCGGCACCATCACCCTGCTGGACCGCCGCCTGGTCACCCAGCGCTATGGCAAGGCTATCCTCAATGCCTTGCCGCCATTTCGCCGAGAAATATCATAAGCAAGGCGCGCACCTTTGCGCGCCTTGCTGTCTATTTCATATCACCGCTTCAGCACCGGCCGTTTATCGGTCTTTAGGGAGAGCCAGGTTCATATGATTCGCCGTTCGTTGCCCGCTGTATTTGCCCTGTTGTTTACCGCGCCTGTGTGGGCGGCCCCGACCGGACAACAGACGCTGTTCAACTTTGTCCGGCCTGCCGCTGTGGTGCAGGTGGCGACACAAGATGCCAGCCTGCCGCAGTCCAACGCGGAGCAAACGGCCGAAGGCGAAGTGCTGCGGCGCATCATCTTCAACCCGACCAGTCGGCCCAGCCTGACCCTGACGCCCCAGAGCGGCGCTTGGGACTGGTCGCAGTCGGGGATGATGAGCCTGCGCATCCAGAGCGCGATGAACTGGGCCCTGACCCTCTATGTGACCATTCAAAGCAACGACGGCAAGACCCTGGTCAGCCGCGTCGATCTGCCCGCGGGGCCGGCGCAGACCCTGCTGGTGCCATTGGTGGCCAACACTCCCCTGAGCCAGGGCATGAAGGCCGCGCCGCCGATGCCGATGACCGTGGACGGCCAACGCATCCTGCTGGCCAGCAGCGAGGGACAATTGGACCGCAGCCAGGTGGTGTCGGTGACCTTGTCCCTGGATAGCCCCAAGGCCGCTCAGAGTATCCTCCTCGAGCGCTTTGGCGTGCAGGACGGCGAGGGCGTGATCAAGGCGGTCTACGGTTCCCTGGTGGATGGCTATGGCCAGTCGACCCGGTCCCGCTGGCCGGAAAAGATTACCAGCGACGATCAGCTCAAGGCGGCCGATGCCAAGGAACAGCAGCAACTCAAGGCGTGGCTTGGCGAGCGCGAGAAGACTTCCCTGGACAAGTTTGGCGGCTGGGACAAGGGCCCGAGCTTCAAGGCCAGCGGCTTCTTCCGCACGGAAAAGCGTGACGGGCGCTGGTTCCTGGTGACTCCGCAAGGTCACCCGTTCTACTCCCTGGGCGTCAACACCGTGGCCCCGGATAACAGCCAGACCTATGTCGCCGGGCGTGAGTGGATGTTCAGCGCCTTGCCCAAGGACGGCGAGCCCCTGGCGAGCCATTACGGTGAGGGCGACAACCGTGGCGGCAACGGCGCCGACCGGGGACGTGGTTACAACGCCGGCCGCTGGTACGACTTCTATCGGGCCAACCTGCAACGTACCTACAGCGCCCCCTGTGCAATGGCCAGCGAAGCTCCGGCCGAAGCCTCCAGTACCGAGCCCAAGCCAGCGGCGCCTGAAGCCGCCGCAGCCCCATGCGCGACACCGACCTTCGATGAGCGACGCTGGGTCAGCCACACCCTGGACCGCTTGCAGGCCTGGGGGTTCAACACCATCGGCAACTGGAGCGCCCCGGCGCTGGGGGCTGCCGACCGGGTGCCCTACACCTTGCCGCTGTCCATCGTGGGTGATTACGCCAGCATCAGTACGGGCAGTGATTGGTGGGGCGGCATGCCGGACCCCTTCGATCCGCGCTTTGCCATGGCCACCGAGCGCGCCGTGGCCATCGCCGCCCGCGACCATCGGGATGATCCCTGGCTGATTGGTTATTTTGCCGACAACGAGCTGGCCTGGGCCGGTCCCGGTGATGATCCAAAAGCCCGCTATGCCCTGGCCTACGGCACCCTGCGCCTGACCACCGATGTGCCGGCCAAACGGGCCTTCCTCAAGCAACTGCGGGACAAATATCGTAACCAGGCGGGCCTGTCGAAAGCCTGGGGCATCGATCTGCCGGCCTGGGAGTTGATGGAAGACCCGGGTTTCGTGCCGCCACAGCCAAGTCCCGAACACCCGGAGATCGAGGCTGACTTCAAGTATTTCCAGAAAGTCTTTGCCGAGACCTATTTCAAGACCATCGCCGACTCGCTGAAGTGGCATGCCCCCAACCATCTGCTGCTGGGCGGTCGCTTTGCCGTCAGCAATCCCGAGGCGGTGGCGGCCTGTGCCCAGTACTGCGATGTGCTGAGCTTCAACATGTACACCCTCAAGCCTCAGGACGGTCAGGACTTTGCGTACCTGCGCAGCCTGGACAAGCCGGTGCTGGTGACCGAGTTCAATTTCGGCTCCCGGGATCGTGGCCCGTTCTGGGGCGGGGTGACCGAGCTGGCTCGGGAGGAAGATCGTGGACCGGCCTACGCCAACTTCCTCAAACAGGCCGTGAGTGAGCCATCGATTGTCGGTGTGCATTGGTTCCAGTATCTCGACCAACCGGTAACCGGACGTCTGCTGGACGGTGAAAATGGCCATTTTGGCCTGGTGGGCATTACCGATGTGCCCTTCCAGGGTTTTGTCGACAATGTGCGCAAGAGCAACCTGCAGGCGATTGAACAACTGGCCAAGGAAACACAGAAGGCCCGGGTTCAGGCGCAGCAGGCTGAAGCCGCCGAGCATGGCAGCGAGGAAGCGGGCAAGGGCCACGAAGGCAAGGGCGCGGGTGAGCACGCTGGCGGCCATTCCGCTAACGGTCATTGACCGATCCGGGGCTCTGCCGCCATGCGCAGAGCCCTGTTGGCTGTTCCCAAATCCGTTTCGGGCTGGAACAATGCGCGCCTCGTTGTCGATCAAATGTGCTGGGGGAGTCAGGGTGCAGATTCAGGGTCATTACGAACTTAAATTCGAGGCGGTACGCGAAGCCTTCGCGGCACTGTTCGACGATCCCCAGGAGCGCGGCGCGGCGCTGTGCATCCAGATCGGCGGAGAAACCGTCATCGACCTGTGGGCCGGCACCGCCGACAAGGACGGCGCCGAGGCCTGGCACAGCGACACCATCGCCAATCTGTTCTCCTGCACCAAGACCTTCACTGCGGTCACTGCCCTGCAACTGGTGGCCGAAGGCAAGCTCCGGCTGGATGCGCCGGTCGCCAGTTACTGGCCGGAGTTCGCCGCAGCAGGCAAAGCTGCCATTACCTTGCGCCAATTACTCTGTCATCAGGCGGGCTTGCCGGCCCTGCGCGAGTTGCTGCCTGCCGAGGCCCTCTACGACTGGCAGACCATGGTCGATGCCCTGGCCGCCGAGCAGCCCTGGTGGACGCCGGGTGACGGGCATGGCTATGCCGCTATCACCTATGGCTGGTTGGTGGGTGAACTGATCCGACGCGCCGATGGACGCGGTCCGGGAGAGTCCATTGCGGCCCGGGTGGCAAGACCCCTGGGGCTGGACTTCCATGTCGGCCTGGCCGACGAAGAGTTCCATCGGGTGGCGCATATCGCCCGTGGCAAGGGCAATGTGGGTGACGCAGCAGCCCAGCGCTTGCTGCAGGTGACCCTGCGCGAGCCGACGGCCATGACCACCCGGGCCTTCACCAATCCACCGTCTATCATGACCAGCACCAACAAACCCGAATGGCGGCGCATGCAGCAGCCGGCCGCCAATGGCCATGGCAACGCACGCAGTCTCGCCGGGTTCTACAGCGGCCTGCTCGATGGCAGCTTGCTGGAGGCCGATATGCTCGAAGAGCTGACCCGCGAACACAGCCTGGGCATGGACAAGACCCTGCTGACCCAGACCCGATTCGGCCTGGGCTGCATGCTTGATCAACCCCAGGTCGCCAATGCCACTTTTGGCCTGGGGGCTCGGGCGTTCGGGCATCCGGGGGCCGGGGGTTCCATCGGTTTTGCTGACCCGGAGCATGATGTGGCGTTCGGTTTTGTGACAAATACCCTGGGGCCTTATGTATTGATGGATCCACGGGCACAGAAGCTGGTGCGGGCTTTGTCGGATTGTCTGTAAAAAGGTTGCTGTTAAGCACTTTTTTGCTTAAACATGCTTGGAAAGCTGCAGGACGGAACCCTGTGGCTTTTATAATTTCCAAGCGTCTGTTTGTACCGGTCATGTAGACCGAATTTTTTATCTCATTTTGTGGATATCCCATGTCGTCGAACAAGTCTCTAGCCTTGGCCATCTGCCTGACCGTCACCGGTTGTGCACAAACCCCACAAAATGAAGCGGATGGCGGCCATTGGTGGTCGTTCGGGTCCGATAAGGCCAGCAGCAAGGAAGCCCCGCAGGCCGCTGAAAAACCCGTCGCAGCTGAAGCGCCAGCTCCTGTCGCTCCAGCAGGCAAGCCGGCAGTGGCGGCCAAGCCCGCAGTTCCTGCGGCCGCTGCCGGTAAAACCACCGCCTCCGCGAAGCAGGCAGCACCGGCAGGCAAAGCTCCGGTTGCCGCCAAGACGGCAGCAGCCGAGCCAGCTCCAGCTCCTGCCCCTGTAGCCGCAGCACCTGCCGCTCCTGCCGCCAAGGCCGAGAGCAGCAACTGGTGGTGGCCGTTCTCCTCCAAGGAATCCGCCGACAAGCCTGTGGCTGAGACCAAGAAAGCCGAGCCGACTCCAGCTCCAGAGGTCGCCAAGGCCGCCGACTCCGAGACCCACTGGTGGTGGCCGTTTGCCAAGAGCCAGCCCAAGCCCCTGAGCAAGGTCAATGTGGCGGACATTCCAATGCCCGACCCGAAAATCACCCAGGCCTGGCTGGACGACTACGAGCCGCGCCTGCGTGAAGCGGTGAAGGACAGCAAGCTGCAAGTAGAACGTCGTGAAAACGTGCTGGTGGTGACTGCGCTGGTCGATGCGTCCTTCAACCCGGACCGTCCAGCCATGCTGCTGCCGGTGACCCTGGGCCCATTCACCCGCGTGGCCAAGGCTGTTGAAGGTGACCCCAAGACCGCCGTACTGATTCTCGGCCACGCCGATGCGACTGGCCCGACCCTGGCCAACCAGAAGCTGAGCCGTGATCGCGCCCAGTCTGTTGCTGCCATCTTCAGCCTCAGCGGCTTGAAGCAGGACCGCCTGATGCTGCGTGGCATGGGTGCGGTCATGCCGCGTGCAGCCAATGACAGCCCTCAAGGCCGTTCGCTGAACCGTCGAGTGGAAATCATGCTGACTCAGCGCAGCACCATGCTGGGCCTGTTGAGCAAGTACAACCAGCCGACACCGTCCGAGACCGAAATGGTTGCCGTGCAGGACGCCAAGCCGCCCGTTCCTGCCGCCTCCGGCAAAAAGGCCGCAGCGCCAGCGAAGAAGTCCACCGTTGCCAAGAAGCCTGCCGCCAAGAAGGCTCCAGCGAAGAAGGCCGCAGCTCCAGCGAAGAAAACAACGGCTACCGCTCAGGCTAAAAACTGATTCTCAAGGATAAGGAAGCAGGCATGACTCAGTCTCTGGCTGATATGCGCCGGGATTACACCCGCGATGGTTTGTCCGAGGCTCAGGCCCCGGGTGAACCCTTCGCGCTGTTTCATCAGTGGTTTGCCGAAGCGGTGAAGACCGAGCAACCGCCGGTAGAGGCCAATGCCATGACGCTGGCGACTGTCGATACCGACGGTCGTCCCCACTGCCGCATCTTGTTGCTCAAGGGGCTGGATGAACAGGGTTTCACCTTCTTCACCAACTACGAAAGCGCCAAGGGCGAGCAACTGGCCGCACGGCCCTTTGCCGCCATGACCTTCTTCTGGCCGACCCTGGAGCGTCAGGTGCGGATCGAAGGAAGGGTGGTCAAGGTCACTCCCCAGGAGTCTGATGCCTATTATCAGGTGCGCCCTCTGGGGAGTCGGTTGGGGGCCTGGGCTTCACCGCAAAGCCGGGTGATCGCCGATCGCAACGAGTTGCAGGAATTGCTCAAGGCCACCGAGGCGCGTTTCAGTGATAGTCAGCCCGATTGCCCGGAACATTGGGGTGGTTATCGCCTGCTGCCGGAGCGCATCGAGTTCTGGCAGGGTCGCCCCAGCCGCCTGCATGACCGTTTGAACTATCGCCTGCAGGCGGGGCAGTGGAGCCGGGAGCGCCTGGCCCCCTGAAGCGCGCAGGTCAGTCGCCGGGATAACCGGCCGCAGCGGCTTCCAGCCATTGCGGCAGGTCCCGGCGTTTTACTTTCTGGCGTTGGGCCTCGGCCAGCTGTTGCAGCATGAATTGTTTCTTCTGTTCATCGGTTCCGGCCAGGGACAAAGCCAGGTCCCGGTCCACCCAACGCTTGATGCGCACGTAGAGCCACCAATGGAAATACAGACCGGCGATGGTGGTCACGATGATGATGAAGTAATCCATGAAAATCCCTTGCTGGTTGGCGCTATGCTGGAAATCGGCGTTACCGTATTGAGACGGTTTGGCTTTTTTGCAGTCTGTACTTTGGCTGAATGAAACCAATTTTATCCGGGCGGTGCCGTGACAGGCGTCAAGCTGCGGAGTCTAATGGCTATCTGTCCTTTGGAGTTGATCCTATGCGTAAGTCTGTTTTGCTGGTTGCGTCTTTCACCACGATGGCAATGTTGCTCGGCGGTTGTGCCTCTAACCTGACCGGTGACTCCTACTCCCGTGATGAAGCACGTCGTGTGCAAACCGTGCGTATGGGCACCATCGAGTCCCTGCGTCCGGTGAAAATCGAAGGCACCAAGACCCCCATCGGCGGCGCTGCTGGCGCTGTGATTGGTGGCGTGGGTGGCAGCGCCATCGGCGGCGGCCGTGGCAGCATCGTCACCGCTGTGATCGGTGCGGTAGCTGGCGGTCTGTTGGGTTCGGCCACTGAAGAAGGTCTGACCCGTACCCAGGGCGTGGAAATCACCGTGCGTGAAGACGATGGCAGCATGCGTGCCTATGTACAGCAGGTACAGGAAAACGAAGTGTTCCGGGTTGGCGATCGCGTACGCATCATGAGCGTCAACGGTACCAGCCGCGTTACCCGCTGATATTTCTGCTACAAAACAAAACCCCGGCCAGGCAACTGGTCGGGGTTTTGTGTTTTCAGGCGGTCGGATCGGTGTGGATCAGGAGGCCGGCGCCGTGTTCTTGCGGCTGGCGGCGGCGGTAACCGCATAGCCAATCAGTGCGGCCAGCAACGAGCCGGTGAGAATCCCCATGCGATCCATGCCGGCGTATTCGCTGCTACCGGGCACGAAGGCCAGGGAGCCGACGAACAGGCTCATGGTGAAGCCGATGCCGCAGAGAATTGCCACCCCGAGGATCTGGCCCCAGTTGGCGCCGGCAGGCAAGGCCGTAAGTCCGGCTTTGACCGCCAACCAGCTGAGGCCGAACACACCGATGGTCTTGCCCAGCAACAGGCCGATGGCGATGCCCATGGGGACATGGTGGGTGAAGCTCTCAAGGGTCACGCCGCTCAGGGACAGGCCGGCGTTGGCGAAGGCGAACAGTGGCAGGATGCCGAACGCCACCCAGGGATGCAGCGCATGTTCCAGGGCCAGCGAGGGCGAGGGTTCGGCATTACGGGTACGCAAGGGAATGCAGAAGGCCAGGGTCACGCCGGCCAGGGTGGCGTGGACACCACTCTTGAGCACGCAAACCCAGAGAATCAGGCCGATGATCATGTACGGCCCGAGTTTCACCACCCCCATGCGGTTCATCGCCACCAGGGCGGCAATACAGGCGGCCGCCAGCATCAGTGACAGGGTCGACAGGGCGCCGGAATAGAAGATCGCGATGATCACGATGGCCCCCAGGTCATCGATGATCGCCAGGGTCATGAGGAACAGTTTCAGCGATGTCGGCACCCGCTTGCCCAGCAGGGCCAGGACCCCCAGGGCGAAGGCGATGTCGGTGGCGGTGGGAATCGCCCAGCCATTGAGTGCCGCCGGATTGTCCCGGTTGAGAAACCAGTAGATCAGCGCCGGGACCAGCATGCCGCCAATGGCCGCCATGCCCGGCAGGACGATTTGCGAAGGCTTGGACAGTTGCCCTTCCAGGACTTCGCGCTTGACCTCAAGGCCGATCAGCAGGAAGAACAGCGCCATCAGACCGTCGTTGATCCACAGCAACAGCGGTTTGGCGATCTTCAAGGCGCCGATCTGGGCCACCACCGGGGTTTCCAGCAGGCCGTTGTACAGCCAGGACAGTGGCGAGTTGTTGATGATGAGAGCCAGGATGGCAGCGGCGATCAATAACAGACCGCTGGCAGCTTCCATGGCAAAGAAACGAGTGAAAGTGCTACGCAGAGGCAAGGTCGCTCTCCATCTAAATCTAAAAAAGGTGGCACACCCTAACCCGTACAGATAGTTGTTAAAACAAAAATTATATTCTTTTTTGTTATATGCAGAGGCTAAAGGGCCTGCTTGAAAATGCGCTTTTGCAGTTGTGTTTCCAATTGCTTCCCAGCTGTACCTGTAAGGTCCGAAAGTTATTTCATAACATGTCTTTTCAGGGCCGTTCCGAGCTGTTTTTCCCGGGAAAACGCCAGTCAGCCACGAACCCGGATCATCTCCGCCGGGTGCATTTCATCTTCTTGCGCCGGTACGGCGTTCGATCTGACGAGAATAGAACATGAGTGACAATCGCCAGTGGGCCCGTGAGGCCATCCGCATCATCGAAGCCGACTTCCAGCGCAGCGCCGACACCCACCTGATTCCGCTGCCTTTGCCGGGACTGCCGGGCATTGAATTGTATTTCAAGGATGAATCCAGCCATCCCACCGGCAGTCTCAAGCACCGCCTGGCTCGCTCGCTGTTTCTTTATGCCCTGTGTAACGGCTGGCTCAAGCCCGGTGCGCCAGTGATCGAGGCCTCCAGTGGCTCCACGGCGATTTCCGAGGCCTATTTCGCCCGTCTCCTGGGATTGCCTTTCATTGCCGTGATGCCAGCCACCACCTCCCAGGAAAAGATCGCGCAGATCGCCTTCTATGGTGGCAAGAGCCATCTGGTGCAGGACCCGACGCAGATCTATGCCGAATCCGAGCGCCTGGCCCGGGAGAGTGGCGGCCACTTCATGGATCAATTCACCTACGCCGAGCGGGCCACCGACTGGCGGGCCAACAACAACATTGCCGAGTCGATCTTCCAGCAGCTACGCTTCGAGCGTTATCCCGAGCCCAGCTGGCTGATCTCCAGCCCTGGTACCGGCGGCACTACCGCGACTCTGGGTCGCTACGTGCGTTATCGCCAGCACGGCACCCGGGTGTTGTGTGCCGACGCCGAGCGTTCGGTGTTCTTCGACTACTACCTGAGCGGCGATGCTAGTTTGCGTTTGGACTGCGGTTCGCGGATCGAAGGCATCGGCCGGCCGCGGGTCGAAGCTTCGTTCCTGCCCAAAGTGATCGACGCCATGGTCAAGGTGCCGGATGCCTTGTCCCTGGCGGCCATGCATTACCTGGCCCAGCGCCTTGGCCGACGGGTTGGCGGCTCCAGCGGCACCAACCTGATTGGCGCACTGATGGCCGCGCAGCAGATGGCCGCCGCGGGTGAGACGGGGTCGATCGTGGCAATTCTCTGTGACGGTGGCGAGCGCTATGCGACCACTTACTACGATGAGCAGTGGCTGGCGGAGCAGGGGTATGAGTTGGATGCCTTGATCGATGCGGTAGCGGCCAGCGTCGAGCGTGGCGAGGCACTCCCGGCCAGCGTATTGCGCGCCGGCATCTGAACCTGTCGTAGGAGCCGGCTTGCCGGCGAAGAGGCCCTTGAGCCTTGCACTGTCCTGGATGACATCTTCGCTGGCGAGCCAGCTCCTACGGCAGGCGGTAGGAGCCGGCTTGCCGGCGAAAGGGCCGGTGCGTCAGGCCTGAATGCCGAGGATGTCGCGGGCCACGGCTTCGGCAATACGAATCCCGTCCACTCCGGCGGAAAGAATTCCCCCGGCATAACCGGCGCCTTCGCCAGCGGGGTACAGACCCTTCACATTCAGGCTCTGCATCGAGGCATCACGGGTAATGCGCAGTGGCGATGAGGTGCGGGTCTCGATGCCGGTCAGCACCGCATCGTGCAACGAGTAGCCCTTGATCTGCCGTTCGAAGGCCGGTAGCGCCTCGCGAATGGCCTCGATGGCGAAGTCCGGCAGGGCCAGCGCCAGATCCCCCAGGCTCACGCCGGGCTTGTAGGACGGCTCGACGCTGCCCAGTGCCGTGGTGGGTTTGCCGGCGATGAAGTCGCCCACCAACTGCGCCGGGGCCTGGTAGTTACTGCCACCCAGAACGAAGGCGTGAGACTCCAGGCGCTCTTGCAACTCGATACCCGCCAACGGCCCGCCCGGGTAGTCCACTTCAGGAGTGATGCCTACCACGATGCCCGAGTTGGCATTGCGCTCGTTGCGCGAGTACTGGCTCATGCCGTTGGTCACCACCCGGTTTGGCTCAGAGGTGGCGGCAACCACGGTGCCGCCCGGGCACATGCAGAAGCTGTAGACCGAACGGCCGTTCTTGGCGTGGTGCACCAGCTTGTAGTCGGCGGCGCCGAGTTTCGGGTGGCCGGCGTACTTGCCCAGGCGCGCGCTGTCGATCAGCGATTGCGGGTGTTCGATGCGGAAACCCACCGAGAACGGCTTGGCTTCCATGTACACGCCCCGACTGTGAAGCATGCGGAAGGTGTCGCGGGCGCTGTGGCCCAGGGCCAGGATCACGTGCCGGGAATGCAGTTGTTCACCGCTGGCCAGTTCCACGCCCTGCAATTGACCGTCTTCGATCAGCACGTCGGTGACCCGCTGCTCGAAGCGCACTTCACCGCCCAGGGCGATGATCTGCTGGCGCATGTTTTCCACCACGCCAGTGAGGCGGAAGGTGCCGATGTGCGGCTTGCTGACGTAGAGAATCTCGTCTGGCGCACCGGCCTTGACGAACTCGTGGAGCACCTTGCGGCCGTGGTGCTGCGGGTCCTTGATCTGGCTGTAGAGCTTGCCGTCGGAGAAGGTCCCGGCGCCGCCTTCGCCGAACTGCACGTTGGACTCGGGGTTGAGCACGCTTTTGCGCCACAGGCCCCAGGTGTCCTTGGTGCGCTGGCGCACTTCCTTGCCGCGCTCGAGGACGATCGGCTTGAAGCCCATCTGTGCCAGCAACAGGCCGGCAAAGATGCCGCAAGGGCCGAAACCCACCACGATCGGTCGCTCGCTCAGGTCTGCCGGGGCCTGGCCCACCACCTTGTAGCTGACATCCGGCGCCGGGTTGACGTTACGGTCGTCGGCGAACTTGAGCAGCAGCGCCGCTTCGTCGCGCACGTTGAGGTCGATGGTGTAGATGAAACACAGCTCGGAAGATTTCTTGCGCGCATCGTAGCTGCGTTTGAACAAGGTGAAATCGAGCAGGTCATCGCTGGCGATCCCCAAGCGCTGCACGATAGCGGCGCGCAGGTCTTCATCGGGATGGTCGATCGGCAACTTGAGTTCGGTGATTCGTAACATGACAGGATCCGGGTAGGCGGTGCGCAACAGTGCGCCGGCTTGCTTTGCACAAACCGGCGATTATAAGCCGCAATCCACCGTCGCCGTGAGGCTAAAACCGCTGCTCGTCGAATCAGTCGTTGCGCGAGCCGCCGAAATAGCCGCAACCGCGCTGCACCTGACCATCCACCCGCAGCTCGGCGCTCAGGTGCTGGACGCTGCCGGTAACGGGGTCGACGCAGCGTTGCGGTGCGACCCAAAGCTCCACGCGCTGGTGATTGGCTTCGCTGCTGAGGTTGAAACGGCCGTCGCCCAGTTGCTCTTCGAGATACGGCAGGGCCAGGTTTGGCTGGCCGGCGCGCTCGATCATCATGCCCTTGGCACTGACATCGACATTCCAGGCCGGATTCTTGCCGCCGGCCCGCAGGATCAGACGCTGGAAATTCGGGTCGTTGCAGGCATTGCCGGAACGTTTTATGCGATACAGCTGGCGCAGGTCCAGCTGCCCGTCGCTGCTGCCGCTGGCGGAAAACTTGCCCCGGAGGTCGGCGAACAGCTTGCCCTGTTTTTCAGCCAGGGTAGCGGCCTCTTGCAGCACGCTGGTGTCGCCGCCATCGCTGACCACATAACGGCGATCTTCGGCGCAGGGCTTGAACAGCAACTTGCCGTCTGCCGCGCTGAGTTCACCCTGCATCCGGGTCAGCCCGGCCATGGAGGGCGCCTCGGGTTGAGAGTTGAACATCGGCAACATCTGACAGCCGGCAAACAGCGGTAACAGGGCGAAGCAAAGCAGTGAACGGGCGGTGCGCATCATGGGGCCTCCAAGCGGAAGCCGACACGTTACGCAGCCCGCCCGGTCACCACAACCCCGGATTGAACGCAGCAGCGCCATCAACCGTAGGAACCGGCTTGCCGGCGAAGAGGCCCTGGAGCCTTGTGTGGTTCGGGAGGACGCCTTCGCTGACAAGCCAGCTCCTACACAAACCAGCTCCTACACAAGCCGGATCAGCCGACGTGGTAGGTCTGGCCGGTCTGCAGGCCTTCCACGCTCTTGGCGTAGGCCAGGGCCACGTCGGCCGCCGGCACCGGCTTGAAGCCGCGAAAGTACGGGGCATAGCTGCCCATGGCTTCCTGCAGCACGTTGGGGCTGATGGAGTTGACTCGCAGGCCCCGCGGCAGCTCGATGGCGGCGGCCCGCACGAAGCTGTCGATGGCGCCGTTGACCAGGGCGGCCGAAGCGCCGCTGCGGATCGGGTCGTGGCTCAGCACGCCGGTGGTGAAGGTGAAGGACGCACCGTCGTTGGCGTATTCGCGGCCGATCAGCAGCAGGTTGACCTGGCCCATCAGTTTGTCGTGCAGGCCCAGGCTGAAGTGTTCGGCGGTCATTTCTGCCAAGGGGGCGAAAGTGACGTTGCCTGCGGCACAGACCAGCGCATCGAAGCGACCGGTCTTTTCGAACAGTGCGCGGATCGACTGGGCATCACTGATATCCACCTGGAAGTCACCGCTGGTGCGGCCGATACGGATCACTTCGTGGCGCTGGGACAGTTCCCGGTCTACCGCCGAGCCAATGGTGCCGTTGGCACCGATCAAGAGAATCTTCATGGGCTGTTCCTCGAAAAGGGGGGGAGGTTGCAGTCTAGAGTGGTTTTTTCCATGGATTAACGCGCTAATAGGCAACCTTTGGTTTTCAAATGGAAACAATCCATGAGCGAGATGGATGATCTGGTGGCGTTTGCAGTGTTGGTGGAGGCGGGCAGCTTTACCCTGGCGGCCCAGCAACTGGGGTGCAGCAAGGGCCAGCTGTCCAAGCGCATCAGTGCTCTGGAAGCCAAGTTCGCCGTGGTGCTATTGCAACGCACCACTCGGCGCCTGGACCTGACCGCCGCCGGCGCGGCGCTTTTGCCTCAGGCCCAGGCGCTGGTGGCTCAAGTTGAGCGAGCGCATCAGGCCCTGGCGCGGCTCAAGGGCGACATGGCCGGCCCGGTGCGCCTGACGGTGCCGGTGTCCTTGGGCGAAACCTTTTTCGACGGCCTGCTGCTGGAGTTCTCCCGGCACTATCCCCAGGTGCAGATCGAGCTGGACCTGAACAACAGCTACCGCGACCTGGCCCGGGAGGGGTTTGATCTGGCGGTGCGCTCGGAAGTGGCCAACGATCAGCGCCTGGTCGCCCGGCCGCTGCTGGCCTGGCATGAGATGACCTGCGCCAGCCCGGCCTATCTGGAGCAGTACGGTGAGCCGCAGACTCCCGCGGAGCTGGCCGAGCATCGCTGCCTGCTCAACAGCCACTACAGCGGGCGGGAAGAGTGGCTCTATCACCAGCGCCACGAGCTGCTGCGGGTGCGGGTCAGCGGTCCTTTTGCCAGCAATCACTACAACCTGCTGAAGAAGGCCGCCCTGGTGGGGGCGGGAATCGCCCGGCTGCCTTCCTACATGCTGCACAGCGAGTTGGCCGATGGCCGCTTGCGCTGGCTGTTGCGGGACTACCAGACCCGCAGCATGCCGATGTACCTGGTGCATCCCTATCAGGGCGGCCTACCCAGGCGCACCCAGGTGCTGGCCGATTACCTGATGGACTGGTTCCGCCGCAGCGGTGAGGCGCTGGATCGTCTGTAGCCGCGGCCAGTGGGGTGCGAACTTGAATCGGTTCAAGGGGCTGTGGCCCTTTTCGCAGCCTGCGGCAGCGGCTACAGAGGACGGTGGTGAAAATGCCGGGCCAGCAGGTGGTCGAGGGAAAACATGCCCGGGCCACGGGCCACCAACAGCAGCAAGATCGCCGCCCAGGTGCCGTGGGTCGGGTAGGCGTCGGGGTAGACGAAAAGCTGGATGGTCAGGGTCATCCCCAGCAGCGCCAGTGCGGAAAAGCGCGTGGCCAGTCCCAGCAGGATCAACACCGGGAAAAAGTGCTCGGCATAGGCCGCCAGGTGCGCCGCCACTTCCGGGCTCAGCAGGGGTACGTGGTATTCGCTCTGGAACAGGGGAATGGTGGAGTCCGCCAAACGCGGCCAGCCCAGTTCGAAGGTGCCGTCGACCAGGTCGATGGCCAGTCCCTCGACCTTGGTCTGGCCGGATTTCCAGAATACCGCGGCGATGGAAAAGCGCGCGATAAAGGCGATCAGGCTGTAGGGAATACGCTCGAACCCTTGAATGATTCGGTGCAGCAGTCCGCTAACGGGGGCAGGTGTCTGGGTGTTCATGGTCAAGCCTTCTGGTGAGGTTGCAGGTCGATGAGGGCGCCGTGGGCCAGCAGCAGGCCCAGGCACTGGCCCAGGTCGAAGTCGGCCTGGGCGTCCAGGGCATAAGCGGCGGCGATTTCCAGCGGCCAGTGGTGGCGCAGGCTGTCGATGAAGGTGGCGCTGCCGGCGTCCAGTGCGATCACCCGCACTTCCATGGCATTGCGCAGCACCAGGGCGTGCTGGCTCTGGTGCAGGTCAAACGCCGGCCAGGCAGCGTCGCTCTGGTGAGCGGCCCACAGGCTGACGACGGCGAACGCCGAGTGCAGGGTGCGCAGTGACGGATGCAACTGCAGGCAGAGCTGGCCGAGGCGATCGGGCTGGTTCATCGCCGCCAGCAGTTGGGCCGGTTGCAGAGGCTCGGCGTCGGCGGCGTGATAAGCCTCGACCCGCAGCCGTTCCAGGCGTGCCATATCGGCCAGATAGGGCAGGGCCGCCGCCGGAGCGAAGCCCTGGATGAAGTCCGCCAGGTCCTGGCCGTAGTCGTTGAGCAGCGGGCTGTGTGGAGGGAAATCCTGCACATACAGACGGGCCATGGCGTTGAAGAATGTCTGCCCCACCAGTTGCGCCAGCACTGGGTAGGCCTCCGCCAGGGCGTTGATCAGCGAGCCTTGCACGTTGTTGCGATAGACCGCGAAGCGACTGGCCGGATCGGCGCCGTTGCTGCTGCAAAGCCCCTCTGGGCAGATGGATTCGGCGCTCAGTAGCGCCTGGGCAAAGAGGGCGTGGTTGCTCATGGCTGCACCCGCGCCTGGTGTAACAGCGCCTGGGCCTGAGCGGCCTCCCCCAGCAGTGTGGTCAGGCTCGGCACCTGATTGTCCCGTTCGATCAGGGTGGCCATGGGGCCTATCCGCCCCAGCACCTGTTGGTACAGGGCCCAGACTTCCCGGTCCACCGGGGCGCCGTGGTCGTCGATCAACAGGCGGTCGCCGAGGTTGTCCCGGTCTTCGGCGAACCCGGCCAGATGGATCTCGCCCACGGCCTGCAGCGGCAGTGCCTGCAGATAGGCCAGGGGATCGCGCTGGTGGTTGATGCAGGACACGTAGAGGTTGTTGACGTCCAGCAGCAGGCCGCAACCGCTGCGCTGGATCACTTCGCGGATGAAGTCCGTCTCGTCCAGGGTCGAGCGTTGGAACTGCAGGTAGGTAGCGGGGTTTTCCAGCAGCATGGTTCGCCCCAGATGATTCTGCAGTTGGTCGATGTGGTCGCAGACCCGCTGCAGGGTCGGCACATCGTAGGCCAGGGGCAGCAGGTCGTTGAGAAACACCGGGCCGTGGCTGGACCAGGCCAGGTGTTCGGAAAAGGACTGGGGTTGATAGCGCTCGATCAAGACCGCCAGACGTCGCAGATGCTCGCTGTCCAGGGGGCCTTCGCCGCCAATGGACAGACCGACACCGTGCAGCGACAGCGGATACTCCTGGCGAATCAGGCCCAGGTAATGATGGAAGGGCCCGCCCGCCACCATGTAGTTCTCGGCATGCACCTCGAAAAAGCCAATGTCGGGACGCTGTTCGAGGACGTCCTTGAAGTGTTGGCTCTTGAGCCCCAGGCCTGCACAGGGCGGCAGGCTCGGGGTGGACGCCTGAATGTCGTGGCGGGGACGTGGGATCAAGGCTGTGTTCATCATCGACACTCAGGCTGGCGCAGGATCAGGACTTGGCTTTGAAGGCTTCGAGCTGGCCGAAACCGGTGGGCGAGGTGCTGCTGGCGGTTTTTTCGCAAGTGCCCTTGGGCACCAGTTTCCAAGCGTTGGCCTGGTCGTTGACCTTGGAGGTGCCGGCGCAGCTGGTGCCGGCGCCCGCGGCGCAGTCGTTCTTGCCCTTCATGGCCACGCCGAAGCATTTCTCCATGTCGTCGGCGGCGTGGGCGGTGGTGGAGACGGCAGCGATGCTCAGGGCGGAGCCCAGGGCCAGGACTAGGGCGGTGGCGGACAGGGTGCGAGTGGTGCTCATGATGTTTCTCCAGATCGGTTGGGTAAGGAAGCATTTGTGCTTGCTTACCCCTCTAGAGAAGGCTCATTGGCATTCGTTACAGCCCGGGACAGTTTTTTATCCCGGAATAAAAAAAAACGGCCCCGAAGGGCCGTTTTTTGTGACGCAGGTGTTTAGCCGCCCAGATAGGCTTCGCGCACCTTCGGATCGGTCAGCAGCGCTTCGCCGGTGCCTTGCATCACCACCCGGCCGTTTTCCAGCACATAGGCGCGGTCGGCGATCTTCAGCGCCTGGTTGGCGTTCTGCTCCACCAGGAACACCGTCACGCCGTCGCGGCGCAGCTGTTCGATGATGTCGAAGATCTGCTGAATGATGATCGGCGCCAGGCCCAGGGACGGTTCGTCCAGGAGCAACAGCTTGGGCTTGCTCATCAGCGCCCGGCCGATGGCGAGCATCTGCTGCTCGCCGCCGGACATGGTGCCGCCGCGCTGGGTGAAGCGCTCCTTGAGCCGTGGAAACAGCTCCAGGACCTTGTCCATCTGCTCCTGATAGTCGCCCTTGTCGGTGAAGAAACCGCCCATGGCGAGGTTTTCTTCCACGGTCAGGCGGGCGAACACCCGGCGGCCTTCCGGCACCACGGCAATGCTCTTGCGCATGATCTGCGCCGAGCTTTGCCCCACCAGCTCTTCACCCAGGTAACGGATGCTGCCGCTGTGGGCCTGTGGCGAGCCGCAGAGGGTCATCAGCAGGGTGGATTTGCCGGCGCCGTTGGCGCCGATCAGGGTGACGATTTCGCCCTGGCGGATCTCGACGTTGACGCTGTGCAACGCCTGGATCTTGCCGTAGTAGGTGGAAACGTTTTCGAACTGCAGCATTTACGCTTCCCCCAGGTAGGCTTTGATCACTTCGGGATTGTCGCGGATCTGTTCCGGCGTGCCGTCGGCCAGGGGCGTGCCCTGGTTGATCACCACGATGTGGTCGGAAATGCTCATGACCAGCTTCATGTCGTGCTCGATCAGCAGCACGGTGACGTTGTGCTCCTCACGCAACACGCTGATCAGCGCTTTGAGGTCCTCGGTTTCCTTGGGGTTGAGGCCGGCGGCCGGCTCGTCGAGCATGAGGATCCGCGGGCGGGTCATCATGCAGCGGGCGATTTCCAGACGCCGTTGCTGACCGTAGGCCAGGGTGCCGGCGGGACGGTTGGCGAATTCCCGCAGGTTGACCTTGTCCAGCCAGTAGCCGGCGTACTCCATGGCCTCGCGCTCGCTCTTGCGGAACGCCGGGGTCTTGAACAGACCGGCCAGGAAGTTGGTGTTCAGGTGACGGTGCTGGGCGATCAACAGGTTCTCGACCGCGGTCATGTCCTTGAACAGGCGCACGTTCTGGAAGGTTCGCACCACACCCTTGCGGGCGATCTGGTGGCCCGGCAGGCCTTCGATCGGCTCACCGTCCAGGAGGATGCTGCCAGCGCTGGGCTGGTAGAAACCGGTCAGGCAGTTGAACACCGTGGTCTTGCCGGCGCCGTTCGGGCCGATCAATGCCACCACTTGTTTTTCCTTGACGGTCAGGGCCACGCCGTTGACCGCCAGCAGGCCGCCGAAGCGCATCGACAGGCCGGTTACTTTGAGGATCTCACGGCTCATTTGCGCAGCTCCATGTGAGGACGTTGCATGGGCAGCAGACCTTGAGGACGCCAGATCATCATCAGCACCATCATGGCGCCGAACATCAACATCCGGTATTCGCTGAATTCACGCATCATTTCAGGCAAGAGGATCATCACGATCGCCGCCAGGATCACACCCAGCTGCGAGCCCATGCCACCCAGCACGACGATGGCGAGGATGATCGCCGACTCGATGAAGGTGAAGGACTCCGGGGTCACCAGGCCTTGGCGCGCGGCGAAGAAGCTGCCGGCGAAACCGGCGAACGCGGCGCCCAGGGTAAAGGCCGAGAGCTTGATCACGGTGGGGTTCAGGCCCAGCGCGCGGCAGGCAATCTCGTCTTCACGCAAGGCTTCCCAGGCACGGCCGATGGGCATGCGCAGCAGGCGGTTGATGACGAACAGCGCCGCCAGCGCCAGCAGCAGGGCCACCAGGTAGAGGAAGATCACCTTGTTGATTGAGTTGTATTGCAGGCCGAAGAACTCATGGAAGGTCTGCATGCCTTCTGCTGCCTTGCGCTCGAAGGTCAGGCCGAAGAAGGTCGGCTTGTCGATGTTGCTGATGCCGTTCGGGCCGCCAGTGAGATCGGTCATGTTGCGTAGCAGCAGACGGATGATCTCGCCAAAGCCCAGGGTCACGATCGCCAGGTAGTCACCGCGCAGGCGCAGCACCGGGAAGCCCAGCAGGAAGCCGAAGGTGGCCGCCATCATCCCGGCGATCGGTAGGCAGATCCAGAAGCTCAGGCCGAAGTAGTGCGAGAGCAGCGCGTAGCTGTAGGCACCGACGGCATAGAACCCCACGTAACCCAGGTCCAGCAGGCCGGCCAGACCGACGACGATGTTCAGGCCCAGGCCCAGCATCACGTAGATCAGGATCAGCGTGGCAATGTCCACCGCACCGCGGGAGCCAAAGAATGGCCAGACCAGGGCAACAACGATCAATGCCAGGATGATCCAGCGCTGGGTGCCCGGCAGGGTCAGGAAGTTGCTGGCCTTGGCCGGAATCAGCGGCATGCTGGGAGAAGACTTCCAGGCGGCGCTGATCTGGCTATGGAACAGCACCCGCAAGAACATCAGCACCGAGCACACCGCGATGGTGGCCAGGATGGTCGGGCTGGTGTTGTGGACTTCCAGGTTGATGCCGACGATGGTCAGTTTCAGGCCCAGTACCGGGTAGGCGACGGCCCAGACCAGCAAGGCGCTGAACAGCGCCGATTTAAGATTCCTAGTCATACTTTCTCAACCTCCGGACGGCCCAGAATGCCGGTCGGACGGAACAACAGCACCAGAACCAACAGGCCGAACGCCACGACGTCCTTGTACTGGTCGCCGAACACGTCGGCGCCAAAGGCTTCGGCCACCCCCAGCACCAGCCCGCCGAGCATCGCGCCCGGGATACTGCCGATGCCGCCCAAGACCGCTGCGGTGAAGGCCTTGAGGCCCACCAGGAAACCGGCGTTGGGGTTGATCACACCGTATTGCATGCTCAGCAGCACGGCGGCGATGGCAGCCAGTGCGGCGCCGATCACGAAGGTCAGGGCGATGATGTTGTTGGTATTGATCCCCAGGAGGTTGGCCATCTTGATGTCTTCGGCACAGGCACGGCAGGCGCGACCCAGACGAGAACGGGAGATGAACAGCGTCAGACCGAGCATGGCGACCAGGGTCACCACGAATACCACGATCTGCATGTAGGAAATCAGCACTTCATGTGCGCCACCTGGCCCGATGGAGAAATTGCCCGGGATCAGGTTGGGAATGGATTTGTCCTTGGAGTCTTGCGCCAGCAGAACGGTGTTCTGCAGGAAGATCGACATGCCGATGGCCGAGATCAGCGGGATCAGGCGGTTACTGCCCCGCAAGGGGCGGTAGGCGATCCGTTCGATGCTGTAGCCGTAGGCACTGGTGACGACGATGCTCGCGATAAAGGCTGCGGTCATCAACAGCGGCACGCTGTCGAGTCCCATCATGGCCAGCCCGGCGATGGCGATGAACGCCACATAGGAGCCGATCATGTACACCTCGCCGTGGGCGAAGTTGATCATTCCAATGATGCCGTAAACCATCGTATAGCCGATGGCGATCAGGGCATACGTGCTGCCAACGGTGAGACCGTTAACCAGCTGTTGGAAAAAGTGATAGAGGTCAGGCATTACAACGCTCCTAAAAACCTGATACGCATTTCACTGGTGGAGTCATTTTCCCGCCCAGGCCCCGTGGATCTGCACCCACTTCGGGCTGGGTTTTGCCAGCGAACCGCTGATGACGGTTTTGAGATTTTCAGGTGGGCGGGATTCCGGATCACGGAACACAGGCCCATACATTCGTAAAACAAAGCCCACGGCGAGCCGTGGGCTTTATTGGCAGTCAGTCAGGGCGCGCCTTACTGAGGAGAGACTTCGGTTTTAGGTTTGCCGAAGTGCCACTCGTAGACCACGAATTTGAAGTCTTTCAAGTCGCCCTTGGCGTCGAAGCTCAAGTCACCGGTCGGGGTCTTGAAGGTCCCGGCGTGGATGGCTTCAGCCACCTTGGCCGCGTCTTCGCTCTTGGCGTTGGTGATGGCGCCAGCGATCACTTCAACCGCGGAGTAGGAGGGGAATACGAAAGGACCGCTCGGGTCTTCTTTCTTGGCCTTGAATGCGTCAGCCAGGGCGACGTTGGCCGGGTCCTGGTCGAAGGATTTGGGCAGGGTCACCAGCAGGCCTTCGGACGCGTCCTTGGCGATCTGCGAGATGGAGTCGTTACCCACGCCTTCCGGCCCCATGAACTTGGCCTTCAGGCCCTTTTCCTGGGATTGACGCAGGATCAGGCCCAGCTCCGGGTGGTAGCCGCCGTAGTAGACGAAGTCGACGTTGGCTTGCTTGAGCTTGGCGATCAGCGAAGAGAAGTCCTTGTCGCCGGCGTTGATGCCTTCGAACACGGCAACCTTGGTGCCTTTCTTCTCCAGGGTCTGCTTCACGGCGCTGGCGATGCCTTCACCGTACTGCTGTTTGTCGTGGAGGACGGCAACGACTTTTGGCTTCACGTGGTCGGCGATGTAGTTACCGGCGGCAGGGCCCTGGGCGCTGTCCAGGCCGATGGTGCGGAACACCATTTTGTAACCACGGGCGGTGATGTCCGGGCTGGTGGCTGCCGGGGTGATCATGATCACGCCTTCATCTTCGTAGATGTCGGAAGCGGGTTGAGTGGAGCTGGAGCACAGGTGGCCGACCACGAACTTGACGCCATCGTTGACCACTTTGTTGGCCACCGCCACGGCTTGTTTTGGATCACAGGCGTCATCGTATTCAACGGCTTCGAGCTTCTTGCCGTTGACGCCGCCCTTGGCGTTGATCTGCTCGATGGCCATTTTCGCGCCACTGAACTGCATGTCGCCGTACTGGGCTACCGGGCCGGTCTTGGGGCCGGCGATACCGATCTTGATGGTGTCAGCTGCGAACGAATGGCTGGCAACACCGGCCAGGACCATAGCGGCAAACAGTTTGGAAATCTGCTTAGTAGCCTTATTCATAGTGCTCCACTCTTACTGTTGTAATTTTTATAGTTCCGGCGGCCTTGGTCGCAGAACCGAATCAGATATATCGCGAATATCCGTCGGAAGTGCCCCTGGCAACTGTACCGGTACAGTGTAGAGCGCCGGTTGTTCGCTTGAAAAGCTGGCGGCTGGGGGCAAAAACGCGGGGTGTCGCTTAATCGAAAGAAAAAGACAGATTTGCGGCGTGGCTTGCGCCCGGTTCGGCGTCAGTCCCTGGCGCTTCTGAGCTTCTCGATCGGTGATGCATTTGCTTCTGGGTTTTTCTGCCAGAGCACCGACGTTATGATTGCGCCGATTTCATTTCTGGACAGTCCCATGACTCAAGAACCTAGCACCCTCTATGCCAAGCTGCTTGGTGAGACCGCATCTATCAGCTGGAAGGAACTGGAGCCGTTCTTTGCCAAGGGTGCCCTATTGTGGGTCGACGCCGACCTGGATCTGATCGAGGCGGCCCAGGCGGTAGCGGAGAATCAGGCACAAAAAGTCGCGGCCTGGCTGGCCGAAGGGAAGGTTGAAAAGCTGTCTGCGACGCGGGCGTCCGATCTGTTGGAGCGTGATCCGCAGCTGTGGGCCGTGGTGGTCTCGCCCTGGATTCTGACCCAGGAGAGGGCGTCGCGCTGAAGGTGCGCGCCAATCTGGTGCGCTATTTTGTCGGACAAAAGTGTGTAGCCGAGTAACCGTAAGTCCAGTGATGGCATCTTGCCGTGGAGAAAGGCCCCACAGGGATTTCAGCCAGGGTGACGTTCACGGAAGGGGCACAGTTTCAAGTCGGTCCGACGAGCTGCTTAATTGTTTCGCGGTGTGAACAAATAGACCATTGGCCGGCGAGCGGAACGCCGCCCGGCCGCCCCTACAGGGCAGCAGGTTTTTTCCCTGCTGTGTAGGAGCCGGCTCGCTGGCGAAGCCCTTCTTAATAGGCGGTCTTGCCGGTGTGGCTATTGAGGGAGATGACCCGGGTCTTGCCGATGCGGTGACGGTAGATCTCGCGCAGGTACTTGATGGCCTTCTTCACGCAATCGCGGGACAGGCGGATGTCGTTGATCGAGACGAACTTGTCCTTGTCGTTGATCAGCTCGCGGTACTTCTTCTCGTACATCGGCTTGATCGCGTACCAGTTGGTATCGAGGATCTTCGCCGGGTTCTCGAATTCGTTGAGCAGATCGTCGATGCGGTCTTCGTCGAATTGCTCGCTGACGATGAAATCCAGCACCGAGTTGTCCAGGGTGTCGTCGAAGCGGTACGGATTGCGCGCAAAGCAACGCTTGATAAAGGCCACGATCAGGGTCAGGAAGTCATCCGACAGGCACGGGCTCTTGGCAATCAGGGTGGTCAGCGACAGGTTGGCCGAGGCGCCGATCACCAGCGCGTAGCGCTTGAGGGTGGTGTTGGGGAACAGGCTGTTGAGGTGAGTCTTGAGCCGGTTCAGGTCCATGTAGGACAGCTTGTAGTCCTTGGGCAGGGACACAATCGATACCACCGACGAGCAGTTCTTGAAGAAATGCAGGTCGTGCAGCGCCGCGGCGTCATACCCCGAGGCCTTGTACTGCTCCAGGGCCGCACGATAGCGCTTGGACTCGATGGGCAGCAGGCTGATGCCTTCAATGGCCTGGGTCACCTTGTTGAAGTGCGGCAGGTCGATGGAGCGGAAGAACAGGTCGTCGATGTTCAGGCGCTGCGGCTCTTTCTCGAACACCTTGAACTTGTCGCCGCTGGGCACCGGCTGCTCCGGCACCACGGATTCGGCGTAGGCGATCGCCACCGGGCCGGCCAGGCTCATGAACAGGTCGTTGGCGTCCAGGCGGATGGTCTCGCCGATGTCGATGCCGGCGCGACGGAAGTAGTTCTGGTCGTAGTCGGTGGTCACTGCCTGGGCAGTGAGGATGTTGAAGATCTGCTGGGAGATGTACTGGTTGGCGTGCTTCTCCATGGCGTTGACGTCAATGTTCTGGATGTTGCCGTCATCGCTTTCTTCGGCGTAGCGCATGATGTCGTTGGAGATCAGCATCATCGCGTTCCAGGGGCGGATCCGCCCCATGACGCTGGCTTCGCTGCTGTCTTCATTGTCGAAGTTGTAGGAGAAGTCCCACTCTTCCGAAAGGTATTTGCACAGCAGGCGGCCGGCGTTGATGTGCAGCGCCTCGGACATTTCGCTGCGATGGTCCGAGATGTTCGGCAGCACGCAGATGCCGCTGGTGAAGATCGGCTCGAAGACAAAGGAGTGCCCGCTCTTGCTGTCGTGCTCGTCCATCGGCTTGGTGTCGAAGGTCTTGTTCATGTACGAGTACTGCTGGGCCAGGCCGAATTCCGAGGCCATGCCCGAGCCGGTACCGCCACCGGCACTGAAGATCGAGAAGTACAGGCGCGACTGGTTGGCCTTGATCCCGCAGGAATCGATCAGGTACGAGTGGATCATTTTCCAGTCAGGGCTGGAGAAACGCTGGGTGTCCTTGTTGAGGATGATCTTGGCCAGGTACTGGCCGAGGATCGGCGCGTTACCGGCGCCACCGGCGTGGACTTCCGAGAGGTCCATGATCTTCATCTTGCTGTAGTCGCGGATGAAGCCGCTTTTCTCGCCCTTGCGCGAGAAGCGGATGCGCCCGGCGATGTCCTTGTCCAGGTCACCGAGCATCACCAGGGGCTCCACCAGGAATACTGGCTTGCTGGCCTTGCTCTGGCCCAGGCGCAGGTTCTGGCGGATCCACTGGCCGGGGCTGTAGCCGCCTTCGTAGGCCTTGTCTTCGTTATTGAATTCGTTGAGGTAGAACTTGCGGGCGTTGTACACCAGCTCCGCCACATCCAGGGCGATGTTGGAGCCGCAGCGGCCCAGGCCGATCAGGCACACCGACGGGAATTCCTGGTCACGGCGATTTTCCTGCTCGTCTTCCAGGTGCGGCGGGCGCGGGAACACGGAGTCGCGCAGGCCATCGAGGTTGTCGAGGATGCGGTCGGTGTTGGTTTCGGTGAAATACAGGTACTGCTGGGTCGACAGGGGGCGTGAACTGGACAATGGCTTCGTATCTGAGTGGCTTGATGTGGGGGAGGTCAGCGTCATCTCGGAGACTGCGTTGGCAGGATTGTTTTTAGAAGTCATTGTGCGCCATATGCCTGGTCTGGTTGGCTCGAGACGAGGTGTCAGCGAACCATCACGGAATGGGACCTCGCCGCTGCGTGGAGCGCGAATTTTGCCCAAGGCGTCAGGGTATTTACTGAGCGTCGCTCGGGGGAATCCTTTCCTGAATCATGATGAATCGGCCAGTATTCGATGATCTTTAATCAAATGGGGGCAATATGATGTCAGCGTTACCTTCACTCGGGTTTGCCGGGATCGGCCTGATGGGGCTGCCCATGTGCCGGCGCCTGCTGGCTGCGGGCTATCCGCTGACGGTGTGGAACCGCAATCCGCAGAAGTGCGCGCCCCTGGTGGCCGCCGGGGCGCGACAAGTGGCCACACCCGCGCAGCTGTGCGAGCACGCGGATCTGGTGCTGCTGTGCCTGGCCAACACTGACGTGGTGCGCCAGGTGGTGTTTGCTGCCGATGGCATCGCCCAGGGCGCCCGGGCCGGGCAACTGCTGCTGGACCTGTCTAGCCTGGAACCCACCGCCACCCGGGAGATGGCCGCGATGCTGGCTCGCGACACCGGCATGGCCTGGGTCGATGCCCCGGTTTCCGGTGGAACCCCCGGCGCCGAGTCCGGCAGCCTGGCGATCATGGTGGGCGGTGAGGCGGCGGATATCGAACGGGTCCGTCCGGTGTTGCTGTCCCTGGGGCAGCGGGTCACGCACATGGGGGCTGTGGGGGCAGGCCAGGTCACCAAGGCCTGCAACCAGATGATTGTCGCCTGCAATGCCCTGGTGATTGCCGAAGTGGTGGCCCTGGCGGAGCGTTCCGGCGTGGATGCACGGTTGATTGCCGAGGCTCTGGCCGGCGGTTTCGCTGACTCCAAGCCGCTGCAGATCCTGGCCCCGCAGATGGCTGAGAGCCGTTTCGAACCGGTGAAGTGGCATGTGCGGACCCTGCTCAAGGATCTGGACGGTGCGGTGAAGTTTTCCCGGGAGCAGGGTTCGGCTACGCCGATCAGCGGATTAGCTGCACAGTTGATGCGTCTGCATGGTGGTCAGGGCTATCTGGAGCAGGACCCGGCGACCCTGGTTCGCCTCTATCGAGACCCGGCATCCGCAGATTGAGCCTGTCGTGGCGCTGGTTCAGTTCATCCAGTACCCGACCCAGGTCCTGCAGCGGCACCGGGCGACTGAGCAGGTAGCCCTGCAGGTAGTCGCAGCCGTAGTGTTCGAGGAACTGCTGCTGCTCCAGGGTCTCGACCCCTTCGGTGACCACCTGCAGGTGCAGGGTGTGGGCCATGACGATGATTGCCTGGACTATTTCCCTGTCCTGGGTCGACTTGGGGATGTCCTGGATGAACGATCGATCGATCTTCAGGGTATTGAGCGGCAGGCGCTTGAGGTAGGCCAGGGATGAGTAACCGGTGCCGAAGTCGTCGATCGACAGGGATACACCCAGGTCGCGGATCTGCTGGAGCAGGGCCAGGGTACTGGCGATGTTGCCCATCAGGGCGTTTTCCGTGACCTCCAGTTCCAGGCGTTGCGGGGCTACCTGGGCGTCACGCAGGGCGGCCGCGATTTCCTCGGCCAGGGTGTCACGGGTCAGGTTCAGGGCCGAGCAGTTGACTGCGATCTTCAACTCGCCACTGCCGTTTTGGGACAGGTAGGCCAGGTCCTCGCAAGCCTTGCGCAATACCCAGTTGTCCAGCTCGGCGATCATGCCGTTGGTTTCGGCAATGTCGATGAAGCGATCCGGTAACAGCAATCCATGCTGCGGATGTTGCCAGCGGACCAGGGCTTCGAGCTTGGTGACCCTGCCGAGCTTGAGGTCGTAGATCGGCTGGTAATACAGCAGCAGCCCTTGATCGTCGCGCAGGGCATTGCGCAGCTCTTCTTCCAGTTGCAGCTCCAGGGTGGCGCGGGTCTTCAGGCCGGAACTGAAGAAGTGCAGGCTGTTGCGCCCGGCACCCTTGGACTGATAGAGCGCCAGGTCGGCGTTCTTCAGCAGCTCCTCGCAGGTCTTGCCGTCGTCAGGGAAGACACTGATGCCGATGCTGGTGGTCATCACCATGCGCCGGCCCCCCAGTTCGATCGGTTCCTTCATCTTCTGCATGATGCGCTGGGCCATGAGCCGCGCCTCATCTCGCTCATGGAGGTTGATGAGAATGCAGAATTCATCGCCACCCAGGCGTGCCACCACGTCTTCATGGCTGCGGGTGGAACTCTTGATATGCCCGGCGATGACCTTGAGCAACTCGTCGCCGGCATCGTGGCCCAGGCTGTCGTTGATTCGCTTGAAGTGGTCGATGTCGAGGAACATCACCGCCAGCATGCCGCCGAAGGTGTTTTTCTCCATGAGTTTTTCCGCGAACAGCTGGTTGAAGCCACGGCGGTTGATCAGGTTGGTCAGGGCATCGTAATGAGCCACCTGCTGCAGCGAGACCCTGGCCTGGTCCAGTTGCGAGAGCAAGGCGTTGACCCGACGCAGGTCCCGCTCCTTGTGTTGCAGCTTCTTGTCCGCCAGGGCCGCACTTATACCGCTGGCGATGATCAGGAGCGTGATCACGCTGAGGGTCAGGCCCAGTTGCATGTGGCCGTTGGGTGCCACTGAGGTCGGCAGGCTGCCTGCGGGCAGCACCAGGGTCATGGACCAGATGCCGGTGAAATGCATCAGCACGATGGCGCCACCCAGCACCAGGCTGATGGCGTACTTGAGCAGTTGATGGAACATCCCGCTGCCATCGCGCAAGTGCCGGGACAGCAGCAGCGCGGCCAGGCTGCCGCCGATCGCCACCAGCAGCGACAGCCCCATGAGCATTGGTTCGTAGTACAGGCTGGCACTGGAGCGCATAGCGGCCATGCCCACGTAATGCATGCAGCAGATGCCCAGGCCAATCCACACCGAAGCCACGCCATAGCGCCAGAGCGGCAGCTCGATATGGCTCAAAGTGTTCATTGCCAGCCAGGCGGCGATCAGGGCGAGGAGCAGGGAAACCAGGGTCAGTGGCAGGTCGTACTGGATCTCCAGGGGCACTTCGAGCGCCAGCATGGCGATGAAGTGCATGGCCCAGATACCGCCGGCCAGACAGCAGACACCGACCCAGCGCCACAGGCGTTGATGGGTGGCTTGTTCGACGTGGCTGACACGTTCGGCCATATCCAGTGTCGCGAAGCTGGCGGCACAGGCCACCAGATAAGCCAGCAGCACCAGGACCGGGTTGTGACTGCATTGCAGAACCACTTGCCCGCTATCTGGAAGCTCGGTGAGGAAATGCAGACCCAGCCATTCCATAGCATGCCCATCTCTGAGTCATGTGGTGTCGGCGGACCCGCGCGCCAACAAGTGCTTGCAGTATAGAAGGCACCCGTTGGCTGCAATGGGAGGTGGCAATCTGGCTCTAATGATTTGCTTATGAGCCCTATCGCCAATGGTGCTATGCGCTTTTCTCGAACCAGGGCTCGTGATCCAGCGGCTCCAGGGGCGCCAGGCCAAAGGCGGCCCGGGCGGCGTCACAGTCGCTGTTGTGCTGGCCGTCGGCCCAGGAGGCTTCGAACTCCCGGCAGGGGCTGGAACGCTGCTCATAAATCGAGCAGCTCACGCCCTGGCCGACCTCGCCTTCAAGGGCGATGCAGCGCGGCGATTTGCAGTCGGTGCCGAGCATGGCTACCCGAGTGGGACTGATGCTCTGCACCAGATCGTCGGGGACCGTGCCACCGGATGAGGCGCATTCACCCCAGAAAAAAGACACACGAAAGTATGAACAGCAGGCACCGCAATTCAGACACGGACTGGCTTCGGACATAGGCGTATTCAAAGGGAGAGGGAAGGGTAAGGGGGGCAGGCAAGGCGGCTATTCTAGGCTTCCCATCGGCCTTGGGAAGGGGGGGCGCCAGGTATTTTTTCAGTGCCGGCCAAGCCCTTGAAAAGACTGGGAAAGCCCCGGGTACTGGGGGCTGTGGCGAATTCGCCGCGCCGCGTGGTGAGGGTTTTGAAGGTTGCGGCCGGGGCCTGCATGCGATGGTTTGATATCAGGCTGACGAATGATCACAGACAGCCAGGCCGGGCCTGACTAGATTGCAGCTTCCAGGCTCGCTCGCGTCTGGCCGAATAACAATAAAGAGATCGACCCCATGGATAACTCGACTCAAGCGGCAAATGCCTGGCGCATTCTGTTCCTGTTGTTTTTGGCAAACCTGTTCAACTTCTTCGACCGCACCATTCCCGCCATCATCATCGAGCCGATCCGCATGGAATGGCACTTGAGTGACTTCCAGCTGGGGATCATCGGCACCGCCTTTACCATCGTCTACGCCATCGCCGGCCTGCCCCTCGGGCGCCTGGCCGATACTGGCTCGCGGAGCAAGCTGATGGGCTGGGGCCTGGCGGTGTGGAGCGGGCTGACGGCGGTCAACGGCATGGTCGGCAGTTTCTGGAGTTTCCTGCTGGTGCGCATGGGGGTGGGCATTGGCGAGGCGAGCTACGCACCGGCGGCCAACTCGCTGATCGGCGACCTGTTCCCCGCGCACCGCCGGGCCCGGGCCATGGGTATCTTCATGCTTGGGCTGCCCCTGGGGCTGGTGCTGGCCTTCTTCACCATCGGGGCCATGGTCAAGGCTTTCGACAGCTGGCGGGCACCGTTCTTCATCGCTGCGGTACCCGGGTTGGTGCTGGCGGTGTTCATGTTTTTCATCAAGGAGCCCAAGCGCGGCGCGGCGGAAGCGGTGAAGGTGGCGCAAGTGCCTGTCGACCGTCCGATTCGCCGGGTGTTGGCGATTCCGACCTTTCTCTGGCTGACCTTGGCCGGGCTGACCTTCAACTTCGCCACTTACGCCTGCAACTCCTTCCTGGTGCCGATGCTGCAGCGTTACTTCCTCATGCCCTTGCAGGAGGCGGCCATGGCGACGGGGCTGATTGTCGGTGTTACCGGGTTGGTGGGTTTGACCCTGGGTGGCTGGGTCGCCGACAAGATTCATCAGCGGGTTGCCAACGGCCGCCTGCTGTTTGCGGCCTGCAGCCTGATCATCTCGACCTTGGCCACTGGCTGGGCGTTGCATGCCGGGCGCGTCGAGATCGGGGTATTTGTTGCGGTGTTCAGCGTCGGCTGGCTGTTTGCCTACAACTTCTACACCTGTGTCTATACCGCTTTGCAGGACGTGGTCGAACCCCGTTTGCGGGCCACGGCCATGGCCTTGTTTTTCGCCGGTCTGTACCTGCTGGGCGGCGGGTTGGGGCCAGTGGTGGTCGGCGCGCTGTCGGATCACTTCGCCCACTCGGCGATGTATGCCGCCGGTGCCGAGCTGATGACCGAGGAGTTCAAGGCCATCGGCCTGCACGACGCCATGTACCTGATTCCGGTGGCGCTGTTCCTGACCCTGCTGTTTCTGTTCCAGGCCGCTCGTTGTTTTGTCCGCGATGCCCAGCGCATGAAGGAGGGGCTGGCGCTGGCTGAGCCTGCGGCGACGGCGTTGGCGGTCTGATCTGGCAGATGAAAAAAAGGCCCGCACGATGCGGGCCTTTTGTTTAGCGCTTGGCGTCGGGCAATCAGCCCGCCACCAGCACCCGGATCGCTTCCAGGCGCAGGGCGGCTTTTTCCAGCATCGCCAGACCCTGTTCCCGTTGCTTGCGCAGGGCGACCAGCTCGCTGTCACGGACGGTCGGGTTGACCGCCTGCAAGGCGGTCAGGCGCGCCAGTTCTTCATCGGTATCGGCCGCCAGGCGACGTTGGGCCTCGGCCACGCGCTCGGCGTGACGCGGTGCGACCTTGGCTTCGCCAGCGTTGATCTTCGGCGCCAGCTGGTCGCGCTGGGCCTGGATGAACTTGTTGGCGCTGGCCTTGGGCACGCTTTCCAGTTGGTCGTTGAGGGTCTCGAAAGCCACCCGTGCCGAAAGGTCGTTACCGTTGGCGTCCAGCAGGCAGCGCAGGGCGGCCGGCGGCAGGTAGCGGCCCAGTTGCAGCGAACGCGGGGCCACGACTTCACTCACATACAGCAGTTCAAGCAGCACGGTGCCGGGTTTGAGCGCCTTGTTCTTGATCAGTGCCACGGCGGTGTTGCCCATGGAACCGGACAGCACCAGGTCCATGCCGCCCTGCACCATCGGGTGCTCCCAGGTGATGAACTGCATGTCTTCGCGGGACAGCGCCTGGTTGCGGTCGTAGGTGATGGTCACGCCTTCGTCGTCGCCCAGGGGGAAGCTGGCATCGAGCATCTTCTCGCTGGGCTTGAGGATCAGGGCGTTTTCCGAATGGTCCTCGCTGTCGATGCCGAAGGCGTCGAACAGGGTTTCCATGTAGATCGGCAGGGCGAACTGGTCGTCCTGTTCGAGGATCGCTTCCACCAGCGCATCGCCTTCACCGGCGCCGCCGGAGTTGAGCTCCAGCAGGCGGTCGCGGCCGGTGTGCAGCTCGGCTTCCAGGCGCTCGCGTTCGCCACGGGCTTCGTCGATCAGGGCTTGCCACTCGCCGTCGTCGGCGTTTTCCAGCAGCGGCAGCAGGCGCGGGCCGAACTGGTGCTGCAAGGCGTTGCCGGTCGGGCAGGTGTTGAGGAAGGCGTTCAGGGCTTCGTGGTACCACTGGAACAGGCGCTCTTGCGGGCTGGTTTCCAGGTACGGCACATGCAGTTCGATCACGTGTTTCTGGCCGATCCGGTCGAGACGGCCGATCCGCTGCTCCAGCAGGTCCGGGTGCGACGGCAGATCGAACAGCACCAGGTGGTGGGCGAACTGGAAGTTGCGGCCTTCACTGCCGATTTCCGAACAGATCAGCACCTGGGCGCCGAACTCTTCGTCGGCGAAGTAGGCGGCGGCGCGGTCGCGTTCGAGGATGTTCATGCCCTCATGGAACACCGTGGCCGGGATGCCGGAACGCACGCGCAGGGCGTCCTCCAGGTCCATGGCGGTTTCCGCGTGGGCGCAGATCACCAGGACCTTGGTGCGCTTGAGCATCTTCAGCTGGTCGATCAGCCACTCGACCCGCGGGTCGAATTTCCACCAGCGCTGTTCTTCGTCGCTGGCTTCAGGCTGGGCCTGGAAGCTGACTTCCGGGTACAGCTCGGCGTGTTCGCCCAGGGGCAGTTCCAGGTATTCGTCCGGGCACGGCAGCGGATAGGCGTGCAGCTTGCGCTCCGGGAAGCCCTGTACGGCGGCGCGGGTGTTGCGGAACAGCACGCGGCCGGTGCCGTGGCGGTCCAGCAGCTCGCGCACCAGGCGTGCGCTGGCTTCGCTGTCGCCATCGTTGACCGCTGCCAGCAGGGCTTCGCCTTCGTTGCCGAGGAAACCGTGAATGGTCTTGTGCGCCTCGGGAGACAGGCGGCCTTTATCCATCAGCTCCTGCACGGCTTCGGCCACCGGGCGGTAGTTCTCGCTCTCGGCGCGGAAGGCCGCGAGGTCATGGAAGCGATTCGGGTCCAGCAGGCGCAGGCGGGCAAAGTGGCTGTCCTGGCCCAGTTGTTCCGGGGTCGCGGTCAGCAGCAGTACGCCAGGGATGGTCTCGGCCAGCTGTTCCACCAGGGCGTATTCCGGGCTGACCTGATCTTCGTGCCACACCAGGTGGTGGGCTTCGTCCACCACCATCAAGTCCCAGCCGGCAGCGAACAGCGCGTCCTGGGCCTTCTCGTCGTCCACCAGCCATTCCAGGGCCACCAGGGCCAGCTGGGTGTCTTCGAACGGGTTGCTGGCATCGCTTTCGATAAAGCGTTCTTCGTCGAACAGTGCCACTTGCAGGTTGAAGCGCCGGCGCATTTCCACCAGCCACTGGTGCTGGAGGTTTTCCGGAACCAGGATCAGCACCCGGCTGGCGCGGCCCGAAAGCAGTTGGCGATGGATGACCAGGCCGGCCTCGATGGTCTTGCCCAGGCCCACTTCGTCCGCCAGCAGGACCCGTGGCGCGATACGGTCGGCGACTTCACGGGCAATGTGCAACTGGTGGGCGATGGGTTGGGCGCGCACGCCGCCCAGGCCCCAGAGCGAGGACTGCAGTTGGCGACTGGTGTGTTCCAGGGTGTGGTAGCGCAGGGAGAACCAGGCCAGGGGGTCGATCTGTCCGGCGAACAGACGGTCGCTGGCCAGACGGAACTGGATAAAGTTCGAGAGTTGGGTTTCCGGCAGGGTAACGGCTTCGTTCTGCCCGTTGAGGCCGTGATAGACCAGCAGGCCGTCGACGTCGTCGACTTCCTGAACAGTCATTTTCCAGCCTTCGAAGTGGGTGATGCTGTCCCCTGGAGAGAACCTCACGCGAGTGAGGGGCGCATTCCGTAGCGCATACTGGCGGGTGTCGCCAGTGGCCGGATAGAGCACGGTCAGCAAGCGACCGTCCTGTGCCAGAACGGTGCCTAAACCTAGCTCGGCTTCGCTGTCACTAATCCAGCGTTGCCCCGGTTGATACTGCTGCGCCATGCTGCCTGACTCCCGCTTTGAAAAAGCCGACTATCTTAACGGAACGACGCTTCCAGTCCAAAGAACTCTGATAAAAACCCCTGGAATAAAAGGTAGCGTACAGCGGCGTTCGTCGGCCCCGAGGGCACTATCGGCTGACGACCGGGTCACAGTTTTGCGACCGATGGCTCAAGTCGCCCGTGCCGCAGCCGACAGCCTGCCGACAGGAGACCCATAACATGCTGCCACCGATGCTCCCCTTGAGTGCCGTGCCCATCACCGCCCAGCAGGACCCGATCCGGCAGCGTCCGGATATCCCGCCAGTGGTGCCGGTGCAGGAAAGCTCCAACGAAAGCACCATCGACTTGCAAAAGCGCGATGCCGAGCAGTCGGCCCTGCTCTTGCGCGAGGAGCAGCAGCGCCAACAGGAAAAGCAGCGGAGCAAGCGTGAGGCCGATGACGATCCGGAGCAGCACCTGGCCGTGCCCGGCGACGAATTGAACGCCGACAACACCGTGCCGGTGGCACCGCTGATCGAGGATGCCCCGCGCCAGGGCCTGTGGGTGGACGTGCAGGTCTAGCCTGCGGGGCCGTGTTCGGCCAGTTCCGTCAGCGCCTCCAGCAGGCACTGGATTTCCGCTTCGGTATTCAAATAGCTCAGGGCTATCCGGGCAATCTGGGTCAGGCCTCGGGCCTGCATGTCCAGCGGGGTGTAGGCCACGCCGTTGGCTCCGATATTGATGCCCCTTCGAGCCAACGCTTCCTTCAGTGCAAAACAGTCCCAGCCCTTGAGGGTGAAGGCAATCAGGCCTGACTGCTGCCCGGCGACCCCCAGGTCCTGGCGCTGCAGGCCGGGCAGGCGGTCGAGGTCCTGACGCAGCGTGTCGGCCAGGGTCTTGATCCGCTGGTGTATGGCGTCGATACTGATGCTGTTCAGTTCCTGCAAGGCATTGGCCAGCCCCGCCAGCAGCACCAGCGAAACTTCGCTGGTTTCGAAGCGCCGTGCATCGTCTCGCAAACTGAAGCCCTGGCCGTTCCAGGGAGCAGACAAGACATCCCGCGGCAGTGGCTGCAACTGTTCCAGAAAACCCGGCCTGACATAGAGTAGGGCCGTGCCCCGTGGCCCGCGCAGGTATTTGCGTCCCGCGCCTTTGAGCACGTCGCACCCCAGCGCCTGTACATCACAGGGCAGTTGCCCCAGGGCCTGGCCGGCGTCGATGAAATAGGGAATGCGCCTATTTCGGGCCAGTTGGCCGACGGCGGCGGCCGGATTGATCAAGCCGCCGTTGGCCGGCAGCCAGGTCAGGGCGATCAGGCGCACTTGGGAGTCGAGCATGGATTCCAGCGCCTCCACCGAAACCGCGCCATGGCGGTCGCAGGGGATGACTTCCAGTTGGGCGCCGGCACTTACCGCCTGGGCCAGGCAGGCCAGGTTGCCCCCCCATTCGTGGCGCCCCACCAGAATCCGGTCTCCCGCTTGCCACGGGGGCAGGGCGCTGAAGGCCATGCTCCAGGCCGCCGAGCCGCTGCTGGCAAAGGCGATTGCAGCGGGACTGGTATTGAGCATCCGGGCTGCGGCCTCACGGGCCTGTTCCTGCAGCTGTGCGCCGGTGATGGCGGCCTCCATCGGCCCTTCACGGGCTTCCCGTTGCAGTTGCCCGAGCATCGCGTCCAGGGTGCCCTGGCTGGGCAATGAGGCACCCGCGTGGTTGAAGTGGCAGACCTGGGCACAGCCGGGTGTGGCCTCGCGCAGACGGGCGAGGTGCGCTGGGTCCAGGGGACTCATGGCTTGAGTTCGAAAATCGCGTCGACCTCCACGGCGACCCCGGCGGGCAGGCTGGCCACGCCCACCGCGGTGCGTGCATGCCGGCCTTTCTCGCCCAGGGCGTTGACCAGCAGGTTGGAAGCGCCATTGGCCACGATGCCATGGCTCTGGAAATCGGCACTGGCGGCAATGAATACACCGAGCTGGCTGATGCGCTGCAGCCGCGACAGGTCGTCGTCCAGCGCCGCGCTCAACTGGGCCAGCAAGGCCAGGGCCGCGAGCTCGGCGGCCTGGGTGCCTTGCTCCACTGTCAGACTCTCGCCGAGACGGCCCTGCAGGGTCGGTTGACCTTGCAACAAGGGAATCTGTCCGGAGATCAGCAGCAGGTTCTGGCTGCGTACATGGTTGACGTAGTTGGCGATTGGCTGGCTGGGGGCGGGTAGTTCAAGCCCCAGTTGCTGCACGCGGTGTTTCAGGGAGTCGCTCATGGGAAGTCCTCGGATGCAAGGCCTGCAGCATCCGCGTTCAGTCCAGGAGCGACAAACGGATAGATCTAATTCGACGTATCTGAATTTCTCATGGGTCGAGGCCTTGCTCCAGTAGCCACTGTGCAAAACACTCCAGAGCCGGGTTCGACGCTCCTTCAGCGGTCACCAGCCAGTAGCCGATCTGACTGCACAAGGGCGGCAGGTCGAAGGCATCCACCAGGCTGTCCTGGGCCAGATGGCGTTGGATCAACTGGCGACGCCCCATGGCAATGCCCTGGCCGGCCACCGCGGCCTCTACCACGATGTTGTAGTCGTGCAGCATCACCCTGGGGTGGGAGGCAAGGTCCATAGCCTGTTGCCTGCTCCAGTCATCCCACTCGAAGGGTTGATGGGAGCGAGCCATCAGCAAGGGGCCATTGGCCAGGGAGGTGGCTTTGAAGGCAGGGCTGCAGACTGGCGATAGCTGCTCGGCGAGAAAACGCGTGGCCCGGACCTTTGGCCAGTTGCCCTTGCCGTAGCGAATAGCCAGGTCGACCTCGGCGCCGGCGACATCCGCCAGGTCGATGGCCGGTAGCAATTCCAACTGGATCTTTGGATGGCGGCGGTTGAAGTCTGCCAGGCGAGGCGCCAGCCACAAGGTGGCGAAGGACGCCAGCAGACCGATGCGCAGCACGTGCTGCCCAGCGGGCGCAAGCAGCGCCTGGGTGGCTTGGGCGATCTGCTCCAGGGCCGGACGAATCTGTCGGTAATAGGTGTCGCCGGTGGCGGTCAGGTCGATGGCGCGGGTACGGCGAACAAACAAGCGTTGGCCCAGGTGCTGTTCGAGTTTCTGCACTTGATGGCTGACCGCGCTCTGGCTCACGCACAGTTCCCGAGCCGCCTTGATAAAGCTCAGGTGGCGGGCCACGGCCTCGAATGCGCGCAGGGCCAGCAGTGGCGGCAGGTGCTTGGGCATTTCCACATCAGGCTCCGTGGGGCGGTTTGCAAAGGGCCATTGTGCGGATAAAAACTCTTCACGGCAGCGACTTTATTGCCTTTGTGCCGGTCTGATCACTGGTCAGGTGCGGCGGCACGCCGCATTATTGGCCTATCCGCCAGGGCCGCTCTGCATCCTGTAGCAGTGCGGTTGATATTGACCTCCCAGTGATGCCAGCCAAGCCATGAATCAAGACGACAAGCTGATCGACCTGAATGCCGAACGCGCCAAGCGTGTGCATGACCTGAACGAGAAACGCCTGAATGAAGTACGCCAGGCATTCGAGCAGGCCATGCCTTTGGGCAAGGCCAAGAAAAAGCCGAAAAACAAACCGAAAAAGCGCTGAACTGGGCGCTTTCTGTTGATACAGGTCAGTTATTTCCCCTTCCTCGCGCCCAGTCTTGGGCGACATTGACCCCGGTCAATTTTCCCCGCGGCCTCTTTGGTTAACTTAGCCCCATCGCAACAGGGCAAGAGCAGGAGGCCAGTCATGTTTTTCGACAATGTGGTGATCGCCGGAGTGCTGACTGTCGGCCTCATGGTTCTGTTTTTCGCAGGGTTTGGTTTCTTCATCTGGAAAGACGCGAATAAGCGTAAAAAACCTTAAGTCTCTCCAGAGCAACGAGCACGCAAGGCATTTTGGGCAACTTCGGTTGCCCTTTTTTTTGCCTGTGGAAAAGGCATAAAAAAAGGTGCGTCCCGAGGGGCGCACCTTTTTTGTTGGCGCTGGGGTATCAGCTACCCAGGACTTTGGAGGCCGCCCAGAACAGACCGGCAGACAGGGCCACGGTCGCCGGCAGGGTGAGGACCCAGGCCAGGAGGATGGTTCTCACTGTACCGCCTTGCAGGCCGCTCTTGTTGGCGACCATGGTCCCGGCCACGCCGGAGGAGAGTACGTGGGTGGTGGAGACCGGCAGGCTGAAGATGTTCGCCAGGCCGATCAGGCCCGCCGCGGTGATCTGTGCCGACATGCCCTGGGCGTAGGTCATGCCTTGCTTGCCGATCTTCTCGCCAATGGTCAGCACCACACGCTTCCAGCCGATCATGGTGCCCAGGCCCAGTGCCAGGGCGACGGCCAGGATCACCCAGAACGGTGCGTACTCGGTGGTGGCGGTCAGGTCCTTGCGCAGCTTGTCCAGGTCAGCCTTTTCACGGGCCGACAGGTTCGGCAGTTTGCCCACTTTTTTCGCTGTGTCATCCAGGCACAGCAGGTAGCGACGCACTTCGATGCGGCTTTCCGGCGACAGCGAGTGGTAGTCGGCGACACCCTTGAGGCTGCTCAGCAGGGCGCTGATGGTGGGCTCGGTCTGTTGCGGGTTGCAGCGGAACTTGCCCGGCAGGTCGTCTTTCACGCTCTTGCCCAGGGCCAGGAACTCGCCCAGGGAGTCGTGGTTGCGCTCGTAGAACTGACTCAGGTGCAGGGTCGCGTCGCGGGTACGCTCGATCTGGTAGGTGGTGCTGTTGAGGTCCAGCACGAACTGCGCAGGCACGATGCCGATCAGCACCAGCATGATCAGGCCAATGCCTTTCTGACCATCGTTGGAACCGTGGACGAAGCTCACGGCCATCGCCGAGATCACTAGAACCAGGCGGTTCCAGAACGGTGGGTGCTTCTTGTCATCGACCTTGCGGCGCTGTTCCGGGGTCTTGTGCATCTTCGAGATCGGACGCCACCATTTCAGACCGATCAGTACCAGCGCAGCAATAAGGAAGCCGGCCATCGGCGAGAACACCAGGGAGGCCCCGATATCGATCGCTTTCTGCCAGTTCACGCCGTCCCCCAGGGGAATGTCGTTGATCAGGGCGTTGGCCAGGCCGACACCGAGGATCGAGCCGATCAGGGTGTGGGAACTGGAAGCCGGGATGCCGAAGTACCAGGTGCCCAGGTTCCAGGCGATGGCCGCGGCCAGCAGCGAGAAGACCATGGCCAGACCGTGACCGGTGTTGACATTGATCAGCAGCTCGACCGGCAGCAGGTGAACGATGGCATAGGCCACGCCGACGCCGCCCAGCAGCACACCGAGGAAATTGAAGACACCGGAAAAGAACACGGCCAGGTGTGGCGGCATGGCTTTGGTGTAGATGACAGTGGCAACCGCGTTTGCGGTGTCATGAAAGCCGTTGATGAACTCGTAGGCGAGGACAAAAGCCAGGGCGAGCAAGAGGCTCACAAGCACCCAAGCATCCAGTCCGCTGAATAAATCGATCATGAAGGTTTTCTGACCCGGTCATAAGGGGGCGCGATTATGCCAGAAAACCCTGCTAATCAATGCACAAGGTGCTAACCGGTAACATTCTTCAACGAAAAAACTGACCGGGAGCAGAGTTTTCGCCAATTCTCGCCAAATGTGGCAAGTCATTGAGTTTATTGGGCCAAAGCACGATGACGAGGGTTTGAGCCCGGGAGTGAGAAGGTTCAAACGCTTGTATGAAATTTCAACGAAAGGGCCTGCCGGGTACCGTTTCTCGCTGTGGGTGGGGCGAGGCGGTGAGGGGCCCGGGGTAGCGAGCATCAATGGTCTGCCTGGCCGCTGGGGTGATCGAGCGGACAAGAGAGCAAGCCCTGAGAAGCTCAGGCCGCCGGCATTATGGCTGTTCGGCCTTGAGCTCTTTTTCCATCTTTTGCAGTTCTTGGGTGAACGCCTGGTCGCGAATACTTGCGCGTTTGCGCCAAGGTTTGCGTTCAGGTTCCGGTTGGGCGGCATAACGGGTGATCTCGCCGCCGTAAACTTCCTTGTAACGTTGTTCCTGGCGCTCAAGTTCCGCGCGCAGTTCGTCTTTCGTCACAGTGTTACCTAATTGAGTAAGGGTCCATTCCGGTGCATCGCATTGCTTGTGGGCGACTATCAAGAAAGCAGACTGATTGCCTGCCGAAGCCTTGGGGCCTGCTCTTTCCAGCCAGCCTTTTGTTGCATGCGGCCACGTCACCGGATGAAAACGACTGTCGTAGCAACAGTGTTGTTTGTTGCAAGCGGATTGGCCGAATCTGGTTAGGGGTCAAGCGCTTGCGACAGGTGACCGATTGCAGCCTTAGGTCACCTGAGCGAGGTACGAGCGGGACTGATTGCGCGTTACTCACTTCGGCAGTATAGCCTCGGCAAAGAATAACTCTACGCTCGGCAAGTTTAAAACTGTCAACTTTATTGTGAGCGTTTTGTGACACGGAAGTTCTAATGAATTCCTACACGGCGCTTCCCGTCTTCGTACTCCGTTGGCAGAAATCTATATGGGGCTAATCCGCTCTTGATACAAGTGGCAGGTCTGAAGATGGTCACTGAGTCCACCGCCTGCTGGTGATTATTACCATGAGTTTTTGCAATAAAAGAGTGGGCGAGTGGTTGGCAGCGGCAAGCACCGCAGATTGCGATTATCGGTCGACGGTTCGATAATCGCCCAATCTTGCAGGGGCTGACTTGTGCTGCCTCTCCAATACGGCTTGTAATACGGAAGAATTTCATCGCAGAGACCCTGAAATGAACGATCAGATGCGTAATTCCTTCACCTCAGTGGCGCCGCCTATCGTGGCTTCGGCAGCGAAGAGGATTCAGGCGTTGACCGGTGACCCGGATTTCATGACGTCTCTGGCCCGTGGCCTGGCGGTGGTGCAGGCGTTTCAGGAACGCAAGCGTCACCTGACCATCGCCCAGATCAGCCACCGCACGGAGATTCCCCGAGCGGCAGTGCGCCGCTGCCTGCATACCCTGATCAAGCTGGGGTACGCCACCACCGACGGGCGTACCTATTCGCTGCTGCCCAAGGTGCTGACCCTGGGTCACGCTTACCTGTCGTCGACGCCCCTGGCGGTTTCCGCGCAGCCTTATCTGGACCGCATGAGCGAGCAACTCCATGAAGCCTGCAACATGGCCACCCTGGAAGGCGACGACATCCTCTATATCGCCCGTTCGGCCACTACCCAGCGGTTGATTTCCGTCGATCTTTCGGTGGGCGGCCGGCTACCGGCCTATTGCACGTCCATGGGGCGGATTCTGTTGGCCGCGCTGGATGACTCCTCGCTGCATGAGTATCTGGAACACGCCGATCTGCAGGCCAAGACCAGCCGCACCCTGCACACCCCGGAGGCATTGCTGGAGTGCCTGCAGCAAGTTCGTCAGCAGGGCTGGTGCATCGTCGACCAGGAGCTGGAGCAGGGACTGCGCTCCATAGCGGTGCCGGTGTACGACGCCTCGGGCCAGGTGTTGGCGGCGTTGAACGTCAGCACCCACGCGGGTCGGGTCAGCCGCGCCGAATTGGAGCAGCGTTTTCTCCCCGGCCTGCTGAGCGCCAGCCGCGATCTCAGCGCCCAGCTGTTTGCTTAAGCGTTCGATAAACGCACAGATCCGCCTTTGACGAATTGACGCTCTTTCCCCTGGCTCATTAATGTCGCGCCAGCGTCATCGGCGGCCAGCCGGCATTGCCAGCCTGCTGCCGATGACCCGTCCAATAATAATGAAGAGGCCAACTCATGAGCATGCTCTCCCTGCGTCGTTGCCGTGACCGTTCCTGCCGTCCCGCTCGAATCGCCTGATTTTCGCCACCTTTTCTACGTGACCTGATCAGCCCTTGGCGGCCTGTGCGCGCCTGCGTTTTAGTGTGGAAATAAAAACAATGAATCAACCCCAATCCGCTGTAGGGAACTGCCTCGATGTGCAGTCCTTCATCAATTCCCAGCCGCTGTCGCGTTACCAGTGGCGAGTCGTGATCCTGTGTTTCCTGATTGTCTTCCTCGATGGCCTGGACACCGCGGCCATGGGCTTCATCGCCCCGGCGCTGTCCCAGGACTGGGGCATCGACCGTGCCAGCCTGGGCCCGGTGATGAGTGCGGCGCTGATCGGCATGGTCTTCGGTGCCCTGGGTTCCGGGCCCCTGGCTGACCGTTTTGGTCGCAAGGTGGTGCTGGTAGGGGCGGTGCTGCTGTTTGGCGCCTTCAGCCTGGCTTCGGCCTACAGCACCAACGTCGACCAGTTGCTGGTGCTGCGCTTTCTCACCGGCCTGGGATTGGGGGCGGGGATGCCCAATGCCACCACGCTGCTTTCGGAGTACACCCCCGAGCGCCATAAGTCGCTGTTGGTGACCAGCATGTTTTGTGGGTTCAACCTGGGCATGGCGGGCGGTGGTTTCATTTCCGCCAAGCTGATCCCGGCCTTCGGCTGGCACAGCCTGCTGCTGATCGGCGGCGTCCTGCCGCTGATCCTGACCCTGGTGCTGGTGGTCTGGCTGCCGGAGTCGGCGCGTTACTTGGTGGTGCGCAATCGTGGCACCGACAAGGTGCGCAAGACCTTGGCCCCCATCGCTCCGGCCATCGTCAGCGAGGCCGGCAGTTTCAGCGTGCCGGAACAGAAGACGGTGAAGGCGCGCAACGTCTTTGCCGTGATCTTCTCCGGCACTTACAGCGTCGGCACGCTGCTGCTGTGGCTCACCTATTTCATGGGCCTGGTGATTGTCTACCTGTTGACCAGCTGGCTGCCAACCCTGATGCGCGACAGTGGCGCGAGCATGGAGCAGGCGGCCTTTATCGGCGCCTTGTTCCAGTTTGGCGGAGTGCTCAGTGCAGTCGCCGTGGGCTGGGCCATGGACCGTTTCAATCCGCACAAGGTGATTGGCTGTTTCTACCTGCTGGCCGGGGTCTTCGCCTACGCCGTGGGACAAAGCCTGGGCAATATCACCGTGCTCGCCACCCTGGTGCTGATCGCCGGCATGTGCGTCAACGGTGCGCAATCGGCGATGCCTTCCCTGGCGGCGCGTTTCTATCCGACCCAGGGACGGGCCACCGGGGTGTCCTGGATGCTCGGCATCGGTCGATTCGGCGCCATTCTCGGTGCCTGGATGGGCGCCACCCTGTTGGGCCTGGGCTGGAACTTCGAACAGGTACTGACCGCCCTGGTGATCCCGGCGGCGCTGGCCACCACGGCGGTGGTGATCAAGGGCATGGTCAGCCATGCGGACGCGACCTGAGGCTATCTCGCCCTGTAGCCGCTGGCAGGCTGCGACCGGGCCCGGAGGGCCCGCTGCTCCTGAAGGCCCATCGCAAGGTGCCTCGAAGTGCATCGCAGCCTGCGGCAGCACGCACAGCCGGCCCGCAAGGCTGTTTCGGGGCGCAGGAGCGGTAATCGATAGCCACGCAACAATCCGTTCGATAATCGAACGCTCAGTCGATTATCGGATTGTTTGGGGTATTGCTCCGGCTTAATCTTCAGTCACTGCGGCGCGCCTAGAGCGCCTTTTTCTCCAGTCGCTGAATAACAATCGGGAGACCCCATCCATGGCTGAAATCCTTTCGCTGCACGACGCGGTGAAGCAATTCGTCAACGACGGTGACACCGTCGCACTCGAAGGCTTCACCCACCTGATTCCTACGGCCGCAGGTCATGAAATCATCCGCCAGGGCAAGAAAGACCTGACCCTGGTACGGATGACGCCTGACCTGATCTACGACCAGTTGATCGGTGCCGGTTGCGCTCGCAAGCTGATTTTCTCCTGGGGCGGCAACCCGGGTGTCGGCTCCCTGCATCGTCTGCGCGACGCCGTGGAAAAGCAGTGGCCACAGCCCCTGGAAATTGAAGAGCACAGCCACGCCGACCTGGCCAACGCCTATGTGGCCGGGGCCTCCGGCCTGCCATTCGCGGTACTGCGGGCCTATGCCGGCTCTGATCTGCCCAAGGTCAACCCACTGATCAAGACCGTGACCTGTCCCTTCACCGGTGAAGTGCTGGCGGCGGTGCCTTCGGTGCGTCCCGACGTGACGGTGATTCACGCGCAGAAAGCCGATCGCAAGGGCAACGTCCTGCTGTGGGGCATCCTTGGGGTGCAGAAAGAGGCCGCCCTGGCCGCCAAGCGCTGCATCGTTACCGTCGAGGAAATCGTCGACGACCTGAATGCGCCGATGAACGCCTGCGTGCTGCCGACCTGGGCCCTGAGCGCGGTGTGCCATGTGCCCGGCGGCGCCCATCCGTCCTACGCCCATGGTTATTCCGAGCGCGACAACCGTTTCTACCAGGCCTGGGACCCGATCGCCCGCGACCGTGAGACCTTCACCGCGTGGATCAACGAATACATCCACGGCAGTGCCGACTTCAGCGAATTCCAGGCCAAGCTGGCCGCAGCTTCGGAGGCCCAGTAATGACCTACTCCACCAATGAAATGATGACCGTGGCCGCGGCCCGTCGCCTGCAGAACGGTTCGGTATGCTTCGTCGGCATCGGCCTGCCGTCCAAGGCCGCCAACCTGGCGCGCCTGACCTCGTCGCCGGACGTGGTGCTGATCTACGAATCCGGCCCGATTGGCGCCAAACCCAGCGTGCTGCCGCTGTCTATCGGTGACGGTGAACTGGCGGAAACTGCCGACACCGTAGTCCCCACCGGAGAGATTTTCCGCTACTGGCTGCAAGGCGGGCGCATCGATGTGGGGTTCCTCGGCGCGGCCCAGGTCGACCGCTTCGGCAACATCAACACCACAGTGGTGGGTGATTACCACCGGCCCAAGGTGCGCCTGCCGGGGGCCGGCGGCGCTCCGGAGATCGCCGGTTCGGCGAAAAGCGTGCTGATCATCCTCAAGCAGTCTTCCCGTTCCTTTGTCGACAAGCTGGACTTCATCACCTCCGTCGGCCACGGCGAGGGCGGCGACTCGCGCAAGCGTCTGGGCCTGCCCGGCGCCGGGCCGGTGGGGATCATCACCGACCTGTGCATCATGGAGCCGGAAGCCGGTACCCACGAATTCGTCGTCACTTCCCTGCACCCGGGGGTGACCCGCGAGCAGGTGGTGGCCGCTACCGGTTGGGCGATCCGTTTTGCCGAGCATGTGGCCGAGACGGCCGCGCCTACTGAAGTCGAACTGACCGCCCTGCGTGAGCTGGAAGCACGTACCGCTGCGGCCCACGGCCAAGCACCTGGAGAAGCCTGATGCGCGACGTATTCATCTGTGATGCCATTCGTACCCCCATCGGCCGCTTTGGCGGCGGCCTGTCGGCGGTGCGCGCCGACGACCTGGCGGCGGTGCCGATCAAGGCGCTGATGGAGCGCAACCCGACGGTGGATTGGACTGCCGTGGACGAGGTATTCCTCGGCTGCGCCAACCAGGCCGGTGAAGACAACCGCAACGTGGCGCGCATGGCGCTGCTGCTGGCGGGCCTGCCGGACAGCGTGCCGGGCGTCACCCTCAACCGCCTCTGCGCCTCGGGCATGGATGCCATCGGCACCGCCTTCCGCGCCATTGCCAGTGGCGAGATGGAACTGGCGATTGCCGGCGGCGTCGAGTCCATGTCCCGTGCGCCCTTTGTCATGGGCAAGGCCGATGCCGCCTTTTCGCGCAACATGAAGCTGGAAGACACCACCATCGGCTGGCGTTTCATCAACCCGTTGATGAAAGCCCAGTACGGTGTGGATGCCATGCCCCAGACCGCGGACAACGTGGCCGACGACTATAAAGTGTCCCGCGCCGACCAGGACGCCTTCGCCCTGCGCAGCCAGCAGCGCACCGCCGCGGCCCAGGCCGCCGGTTTCTTCGCCGAGGAAATCGTCCCGGTGCGCATTGCCCACAAGAAGGGCGAGAGCGTGGTGGAACAGGACGAACATCCACGGGCCGACACGACCCTGGAAGCCCTGGGCAAACTCAAGCCGGTCAACGGCCCGGACAAGACCGTCACCGCCGGCAACGCGTCCGGAGTCAACGATGGTGCTGCCGCACTGATTCTGGCGTCGGCCGAGGCGGTCAAGAAACACGGCCTGACTCCACGTGCGCGAATGCTGGGCATGGCCAGCGCCGGTGTGGCGCCACGAGTGATGGGCATTGGCCCGGTGCCGGCGGTGCGCAAACTGATCGAGCGCCTGGGTGTGGCCGTCAGCGATTTCGATGTGATCGAACTCAATGAAGCTTTCGCCAGCCAGGGTTTGGCGGTACTGCGGGAGCTGGGTCTTGCCGACGATGCGCCGCAGGTCAATCCCAATGGCGGCGCCATTGCCCTGGGTCACCCCTTGGGCATGAGCGGCGCGCGCCTGGTGCTGACAGCCCTGCATCAGCTGGAAAAGAGCGGCGGTAAAAAAGGCCTTGCCACCATGTGCGTGGGCGTCGGCCAAGGGCTGGCACTGGCCATCGAGCGGGTTTGAATGCCTGCCCTATATAAGAAGAGAACGAGGAACCACCATGAGTGACAAGCCCGGTTACCGGCGCCCGCAAGCGGGTACTCAGCCTGATTACCTGCACCCGGCCTACCAGTCGACCAACACCCGCTCGCCGTCCAAGCCGCTGGTGTTCCTGCCCCATTCGCTGTCGGAAATCACTGGCCCGAGCATCGGCGCCGAGTCGATCCAGGAGCGGGACAACGACCTGACGGCCCAGCACCAAGGCCAGCCCCAGGGCGAGCGGATCATCATCCACGGCCGGGTGCTGGACGAGAACGGCCTGCCGGTGCCGGGCATCCTGGTGGAGATCTGGCAGGCCAACGCCGCCGGTCGCTACAACCACGACCGCGACCTGCACGACGCGCCCCTGGACCCGAACTTCACCGGCACCGGGCGTACCGTCACCGATGCTGAGGGCTGGTATCAGTTCCAGACCATCAAGCCCGGCGCCTACCCCTGGGGCAACCACCACAATGCCTGGCGTCCGGCGCATATCCATTTTTCGTTGTTCGGCCCGAGCATCCTCACCCGTCTGGTGACCCAGATGTATTTCCCCGGGGACCCGCTGCTGGAATATGACCCGATCTACAACTGCGTGCCGGACACCCGTGCCAAGGAACGCCTGATCGCCCGCTTCGACCTGGAGAAAACCATTCCTTCCTACGCCCTCGGTTACCGTTGGGACATTGTCCTGCGCGGCCGCGATGCCACGCCGATGGAGAAATAACATGAGCCTGACCGCGACTACCTCCCACACCGTCGGCCCCTACTACCACATCGGCCTGGCCTGGCTGAACCGCGAAGACCTGACCGAAGAAGGCACCCTGGGCGAGCGAGTGGCAATCACCGGCCAGGTGGTGGACGGCAACGGCAACTTCGTCAACGACGCCATGCTGGAAGTCTGGCAAGCCAACGCTGCCGGCAAGTACCGCCACTGCGAGGACGACCAGGACAAACCTCTGGACCCGAGCTTCCAGGGTTTTGGCCGGGTCCCGGTGGATGGCGAAGGGCGCTTCCGCTTCACCACCATCAAGCCGGGCGCGGTGCCGGGTCTGAAGGGCACGACCCAGGCGCCGCACCTGGTGGTGCTGGTGTTCGCTCGGGGCCTGGTCAAGCACTTGCTGACCCGGATCTATTTCGAGGGTGAACCGGCCAATGCCACTGACCCCTTGCTGGCCTGTGTACCCGAGGAACGCCGCAGCACCTTGCTGGCCAAGTCCGATGCCGAGGGCCGCTATCAGTGGAACGTGATCCTCCAGGGCACCGACGCCGAAACCGTGTTCTTCGACTACTGAGCCGGAGCACTGTGTAGCCGCTGCCGCAGGCTGCGAACAACCCGAAGGGGCGCGGGGTTCTCAAGGTTGCGGCGAGTTTGGCGAGAGATTGCCGAGCAAGGCCCTGCGTACCGAACGCGGCCCGGCCTTTCGCAGCCTCGCCGTGGCTCGGCAGCGGCTACAGGGCAGAACCACAGGGCCCACGTCCCGTAGGGAACGGGGTTGTTGCAAAGTGTGTCTAGATTCGCACTGTCCCCCATGAGTGAAAAACCATGACTACAACGACAAGTCACTACACCGCAGAGGAGCGCAGCAAAAGGATCTTTGCCATTGTCGGTGCGTCCTCCGGCAACCTGGTGGAGTGGTTCGACTTCTACGTCTATGCCTTTTGTGCCATCTACTTCGCTCCGGCTTTCTTCCCCTCTGACGATCCCACCGTGCAACTGCTCAACACGGCCGGGGTATTCGCTGCGGGGTTCCTGATGCGTCCCATCGGCGGCTGGCTGTTCGGCCGGGTTGCCGATCGTCATGGGCGCAAGAACTCGATGATGATCTCGGTGCTGATGATGTGCGCCGGCTCCCTGGTCATCGCCTTCCTGCCAACCTACGCCAGCATCGGTGCCTGGGCGCCGTTCCTGCTGCTGGTGGCGCGCCTGTTCCAGGGCTTGTCGGTGGGCGGCGAGTACGGCACCACCGCCACCTACATGAGTGAAGTGGCGCTCAAGGGCCAGCGCGGTTTCTTCGCGTCCTTCCAGTACGTGACCCTGATCGGCGGACAACTGCTGGCGGTGTCGGTGGTGGTGATCCTCCAGCAGTTCCTCGATGAGGCCGAGCTCAAGGCCTGGGGTTGGCGCATTCCCTTCGTGATCGGCGCCATCGCGGCGGTGATCTCGTTGCTGCTGCGGCGTTCGCTGAAGGAAACCACCAGCAAGGAAATGCGTGAGAACAAGGACGCCGGCAGCATCGCCGCGCTGTTCAAGCATCACTCGGCGGCCTTTATCACCGTGCTGGGCTACACCGCTGGCGGCTCGCTGATTTTCTACACCTTCACCACCTACATGCAGAAGTACCTGGTGAACACCGCGGGCATGCACGCCAAGACCGCCAGCTACATCATGACCGGCGCGCTGTTCCTTTATATGTGCATGCAGCCGCTGTTCGGAATGCTCGCGGACAGGATTGGCCGGCGTAACTCGATGCTCTGGTTCGGCGCCCTGGGCACCCTGTTCACGGTGCCAATTCTGATGACCCTCAAGACCGTCACCAGTCCGTTCCTGGCCTTTGTACTGATCACCCTGGCCCTGGCCATCGTCAGTTTCTACACCTCCATCAGCGGTCTGGTGAAGGCGGAGATGTTCCCGCCACAAGTGCGGGCGCTGGGGGTAGGCTTGGCTTATGCGGTGGCCAATGCGATCTTCGGTGGCTCGGCAGAATGGGTGGCCCTGAACTTCAAGAACATGGGCATGGAAAACACCTTCTACTGGTATGTCACGGCGATGATGGCGATTGCTTTCCTGTTCAGCCTGCGTCTGCCGAAACAGGCTGCATACTTGCACCATGACCTTTGACCCGTACGCCTGTGCCCGCCCAGGGCACAGGCGCACCAAGGACTGTTTATGACCTTACCTGCGAGCAACCAGTTGTTCGATGCCTACTTTACTGCCCGGGAAATGCGTGGGGTGTTCTGTGACCAGGGGCGAGTCCAGGCCATGCTCGACTTCGAGGCTGCCCTGGCCCGGGCCGAGGCGCGCACCGGGTTGATTCCAAGCGCGGCGGTTGCCCCCATCGAGGCGGCTTGCCACGCCCATCTCTATGACTTCCAGGCCCTGGGTGAAGCGATCGCCACGGCCGGCAATTCGGCGATTCCTCTGGTCAAGGCCCTGGGCAAGCAGATCGCCCGGACCGATGCCGAGGCCGAGCGTTATGTGCACCTGGGCGCCACCAGCCAGGACGTGATGGACAGCGGGCTGGTGCTGCAATTGCGCCGCGCCGTGGACTTGCTGGAGCAGGACCTGAACCGTCTGGGCGGCATACTCGCGGCCCAGGCCCAGCGCTATGCCGACACGCCCCTGGCCGGCCGTACCTGGCTGCAACATGCCACGCCGGTGACCCTGGGCATGAAGATCGCCGGTTGGCTGGGGGCCGTGACCCGCAGCCGCGAACGGCTGCAGCAACTCAAGCCGCGTCTGCTGGTGCTGCAGTTCGGCGGTGCCTCCGGAACCCTGGCGGCCCTGGGCGAACAGGCCCTGCCGATTGCCCAGGCCCTGGCGCAAGAACTGCAACTGAGCCTGCCGGAACAGCCCTGGCACACCCAGCGCGACCGTCTGGTGGAGTTCGCCTCGGTGCTGGGCCTGCTGGCTGGCAGCCTGGGCAAGCTGGGGCGGGATGTCAGCCTGTTGATGCAGACCGAGGCGGCGGAAGTCTTCGAGCCTTCGGCGCCGGGCAAGGGCGGTTCGTCCACCATGCCGCACAAGCGCAATCCGGTGGGCGCGGCGGTATTGATCAGCGCCGCGACCCGGGTTCCGGGCCTCTTGGCGACGATGTTTGCCGCCATGCCCCAGGAGCACGAGCGCAGCCTCGGCCTGTGGCACGCCGAATGGGAAACCCTGCCGGAGATCTGCTGCCTGGTGTCTGGAGCCCTGCAGCAGGCCTTGCTGGTCGCCGAGGGCCTGGAGGTCGACAGCGCACGCATGGCGCGCAACCTTGACCTGACTCAGGGCCTGGTTCTGGCGGAAGCGGTGAGCATTGAGCTGGCCCAGCGCCTGGGGCGGGAGACGGCCCATCACCTGTTGGAACAATGCTGCAAGCGTGCGGTGGCCGAACGACGCCATCTGCGCGAGGTATTGGCGGACGATGCCCAGGTCAGCGCCGAGCTGTCGGCGCCAGAGCTGGATCGTCTGATGGACCCGGCGCATTACCTCGGTCAGGCCCAGGCCTGGGTCGAGCGCGCCGTGGCTGAACATTTTGCCTTGAAGGCCTGAAGGAGACTGCTGTGGGATTCGTGAAACTCGCCGAGGGCGATCTGCACTATCAACTCGAAGGACCAGAGGGCGCGCCGGTACTGGTGCTGTCCAACTCCCTGGGCACCGATCTGCACATGTGGGACAAGCAGATCGCGGCGTTCACCCGGCACTTTCGGGTGTTGCGCATGGACACGCGCGGCCATGGCCGTTCGCTGGTGACCGAGGGGCCTTACAGCATCCAGCAACTGGGCCAGGATGTGCTGGCACTGCTGGATGCCCTGGATATCCGCCGGGCGCATTTCTGCGGTCTGTCCATGGGCGGCCTGATCGGCCAGTGGCTGGGGATCAATGCCGGCGAGCGTCTGCACAAGCTGGTGGTGTGCAACACCGCGGCGAAGATCGGCGACCCGTCCATCTGGAACCCACGGATCGAGACCGTGCTGCGTGACGGCCAGGCCGCCATGGTGGCGCTACGCGATGCCTCCATTGCCCGCTGGTTCACCGAGGACTTTGCCGCCGCGCGTCCTGATCAGGCCAAACTGATCACCGACATGCTCGCCGCCACCTCGCCCCAGGGTTATGCCGCCAACTGCGCAGCGGTGCGGGATGCGGATTTCCGTGAGCAACTGGCAGCGATCAAGGTGCCGACCCTGGTGATTGCCGGCAGCGAAGACGCGGTGACGCCGCCTTCTGGCAGTCACTTTATCCAGCAGCACGTGGCCGGCGCCGAGTACGCCGAGTTCTATGCCGCGCATCTGTCCAACGTCCAGGCCGGTGACGCGTTCAGCGACCGTGTCGTGGAATTCCTGCTGGCCTGACCCCGGATTCAAGGAGCCCTTTGTGGACGAGAAACAACGTTATGACGAAGGCATGCAGGTCCGCCGCGCCGTACTGGGCGACGCCCATGTGGACCGCAGCCTGAATGCCCTGAACGAGTTCAACTCGGAGTTCCAGGAAATGATCACCCGCCATGCCTGGGGTGATATCTGGACCCGTCCGGGCCTGCCGCGGCATACCCGCAGCCTGATCACCATTGCCATGCTGATCGGCCTTAATCGTAATGACGAACTGAAAATGCATCTGCGGGCTGCGGCGAGCAACGGTGTAAAGCGTGAAGAAATCAAGGAGTTGATCATGCACAGCGCGATCTACTGCGGGGTCCCGGCAGCCAACAGTACCTTCCATCTGGCTGAATCGATCTGGGATGAACTGGGCATCGAGTCGCGGCTGTAGGCGAACGGCTTTGCTGCTGTTCGCGAGCAGGCTCGCTCCTACGCAGAGCAGATGGTGCTGATGCTGTCGTTGTAGGAGCCGGCTTGCCGGCGAAAAGGGCCGTTAGCTATGGGCGTTGTTGGCAGCGTGTTTGGCCGAGAACAACCAGGTCCAGGCACGGTGGCCCGACGCCTAGGCTATTGGGTCGAGTCCTCTCAGCCTTGGCCCATATAGCCCCAGAGCAGCACGCTGGTGATGTAGATCAGACCTACCCAGAACATGCTGATCACGGTGTAACCCATGATGTCTTTGAGCTGCAGGCGGGAAAGCGCCAGGGCGGGCAATATCCAGAAGGGCTGTACCAGATCGTTCCAGGCATTGCCCAGCATCACCGCCATCGAGGTTTGCGCTAGGGAACTGTCCAGGGCTTTAGCGGCTTCGATCATGAAGGGGCCTTGGATTGCCCAATGTCCGCCGGCCGAAGGGGCAAAGAAGTTAATCAGGAATGAGCTGATCAGTCCCCAGAAGGGCAGGCTCTGTTGAGTGGAGATATCCACGAAGACCCTGGAGATGCTGTCCACCAAGCCAGACCCCGCCATGATCGCCATGATTCCCGCGTAGAAGGGGTATTGGAGAATGATGCCGCTGATGGTTCTGATACCGTCGTTGAGGCGGATGATGTATTGCGCGGGCGTACGCAACAGCAGTATGCCGAGAAACAGAATCAGTCCATTGACCTTGTTCAGGTCCAGGCTCGCACCACGATAGAAGCTTACGGCCAGATAGCTCAGCCCCAGTAGGCCGATACCCAGGCTCAGCAGCCGACTGTTGTTGAGGCGGGTCGCCAGAGTGTGGTCTCCAAGCAAGGGCGCGCCTTGCTTTTGTGTTTGCTGCGACTCGAATTGACCAATATCGATTTCAACTATCGGGGTGCCAGGTGCGGGGTGTAGTGCGGCATTGAGCAGCGGCAAGGTGATCAGCACGGCCAGTGCCGTGAGCAGCATTGGCCAGGAAAATATGGTCTGGCTAAGGCTGATCAGCCCCAGGTTGTGCTGCATCGGATGCCCTGGGGTGGAGATCAGCACTGGAATGGTTGCCGACAGGCCAAGTCCGTAGAGAGTGAAGCCGCTATAGGCGGAGGCGATGATCAATGGATAGTGAATGCCGCGGATATGCACTGCCAGTTTGCGCGCGACGATGCCCCCTACCACCAGGCCGAATCCCCAGTTCAGATAGCTGCCAAGGCCTCCCACCAGCGTGGCGATGATGATTGCGTTCCGTGGCGTACTCACCCGTAGCACTATGGCGTCCAGGGTACGGTTCACCAGAGGTGATGTGGCGAGCACATAGCCCATCGCCAGGATCACCGCCATTTGGGTGGTAAAGGCCAGCAGGTTCCAGAAACCATCGCCCCATTGCAGCAGTGACTCAACAGCAGGAACGCCCTCGACCAGTATCGCCAACAGCAGTGCCAGAAAGGTCAGCACGATGGCGAAGACAAACGGATCTGGCAGGAAACGCCGCATCAGTTCGGTGAAAAAAGAGACGATTGAGTTCATGGTTCTTCCTTGAGTGTGGACCTATTGTTCGAGGTATTGCCAGGCACTTTCGGGGCTGTCCTGTTCAGGGCTTCTTGCCTGCCAGCAGGGACAACTCCCATTCGAATTCCAGGTATTCCCGGCCTGCCGGCCACACGGCCGCCAGTTCCCTGGCCAGTCTTGGCATCGGGTCCAGCCTGCAGCGTTCGACATAGCGTTGGGTCGCCGACCAGGTTCGGATGTGACGGAGGTAGTCCTGTAGGTTCCAGCGTTGGCGAATAAGGAGTTTGGGGGTGTGAATGCGTTCGTAGGGAAAGGGCAGGTGCTGCAGCCCATCAAGCAATAGCAGGTGATTTGCTGGCCAGTATTTCTGCAGGACTACACAGCGGAAATGCTCGACTACCTGTTCCAATGCGGTACTCAACGGCTTGTTGAAGGTATAGCCAGCGATGAGCAACAGCCCCTGGCTTTTCAGGCAATGATCGACCTGACGATAGAGGGCTTGCGTATCGATCAAGTGAATGGCCTGGACCACGCACACAGTGTCGAAGAGATTAGCTGCGAAGCAGGCGTCTTCTGCTGCGAGAACCTGAAAGTTCACGTTGGAGATATAGGGGGTATTGTGAATTTCATGCGCGCTGATATCGGTAGCAGTCACCCTTTCGAAGAACACTGCCAGGTTGATTGCTACCTGGCCTCGGCCAGTGGCACAGTCCCAGGCATGGCCACAGGTTGGTACTTGGTCCCGGATGAAATCGTAAAACTCATTGGGGTAATTAAAATGCGAGATGTGGTTGCTTTGAGTTTCTATGGGAAGGAAGTTCTTATGTTTTTCTATACGTGGATGATTGTTCACTGCCGTCGTTCCTCCTGGAAAATATTCCTGACTTTGCGCACAGTTGCGCAGCGGCTGGAAATGGTATGGCAGCGTTGTAGAAGACAACCAATGGTATATTTCCATCATATTCATCGATGCTGGTGATTGATCATGATTGAGTTAAGGCATCTTCGTTATTTTATTGCGATTGCCAAGTTTCAGCATATGACTCGTGCGGCAGAATCTTTATGTGTGACCCAGTCCACTCTTTCGCATCAAATAAAACAGTTGGAAACATTGTTGGGGGTACAGCTTTTCGATCGAGTTGGCCGTGGGGTTGAGTTGAGCTTTTCCGGAAAAGCGTTTCTGGAATATGCCATTCGCGCATTGAGGGAGGTCGAGGAGGGGGCGCTGGCGCTGCGCGACATAGACTCTCCAGCCCACGGTCTTATACGCATAGGTGGTATCAGTAGTTATATCGATAGCTTGTTGCCCAAGGTGGTTTCCTCTTTGAATAGGCGATATCCAAATGTTCGAGTAGTTGCCGAGGAACTATCGGCTGGTGAGGTTGCAGAAGCATTGTTGTCCGGTGGGATCGATTTGGGTATTTCATTCTCGGAATCATTTAAGCTCGATTTTCAAGTGTTGCCACTATTTGTCGAATCCTTGGTGCTGACGGTATCGACTCTTCATGTTTTTGCATCTAGAACAGTTGTTGATGCCACTGAGCTTACATCCATGAACCTAGCGTTGCAGACCTCGCGTTATCACTCAAGGAAACTGATCGATGAATTGCTTGGGCATTTTATCGACGAAAGTATAAAGGTCGAGTTAGGTTCTCTTGACTGTTTGTTGAGTCTTGTACGGTCGAACCCGCAGATTGCCTTGGTGCATTTCGAACACAAGCTGCGTGTAGACCCATTGTTGGTGCATATTCCTATTCAAAATCCAGATGCCACCCGTACGGCTGTTCTGATGCGTCATCCGCAGCGCCGGGAGACGGCCCTCCAGCAAGAGGTATCGAGATTGATTCAGGCCGTTTCCAGTCAGGTTTGAGCAGGTTTCAACGTTGGATGAGCCGCGCCAATTGGTTTTCATCAATCTGCACCCCCAGCCCCGGCCCTTTGGGTAACCACAGCTTGAAGTCGTGGTATTGCGGGCGCTCGCTGACCACGTCCTCGGCCAGCAGCAAGGGGCCGAACAGTTCAGTGTCCCAAGCCAGTGGTGGCAAGGTTGCAAATGCATGGGCAGAGGCCAGTGTGCCAATGCTACTTTCGAGCATCGTGCCGCCATACAGATCGATTCCTGCGGCCTGAGCGATAGCTGCCGTACGCAAGACTGCACGGGGGCCGCCGGTCTTGGCGATCTTCAGGGAAAAGATTGGCGCACAGGCGGCGCTAGCCAGGTTGAAACTGTCGGCTACGGATTCGATTGCTTCATCGGCCATCAATGGAATGGGCAGGTGGCGGCTCAGCCGTGCCAAGGCCCGCCAGTCGTGACGGGGGACGGGCTGCTCGATCATCTCGACGCCGGCTGCGGCCAACTGGGCACCCGCACCGATGCACAGCGACTCGCTCCAGGACTGGTTGATGTCGACGCGCACGCTGGCACGATTGCCCAATGCTTGTTTGATCGTGGCCGCGTGCTGGACGTCCCGGGCGAGCGAGGTCGCTCCCAGCTTGACCTTGAAGTGCCGGTGGCGATGTAGGTCCAGCATCTTTTCGGCTTCATCGATGTCCTGGTGTGTATCGCCGCTGGCCAGGACCCAGACGACTTCCAGGGCGTCGACTAGCGGTCCTCCGAGCACTTCGGCCACCGACAGGCCGAGGTGCTTGCCTTGAGCATCCAGCAATGCGCTTTCAACTGCAGAGCGGGCGAAGGTATTGCCCTTTATCGAGTTGTCTATGCGCTCCATCAATGCGTTGAGGTTGTAGGGATTCTGTCCGATCAGCAGTGGAGTGAAGTAGCGCTCGATGTTGACTTTGATGCTCTCCGGACTCTCTCCGGCATAGGACAGGCCGCCAATGGTGGCTGCTTCGCCGATTCCGCTAACTCCGTCGCTGCAGCGAATGCGCAGAATCACTGTCAATTGGGTTTCTATGGTGTGCATGGCTAATTTGTGCGGCCGCAGTAGAGGCAGGCCGACGAGATGGGCCTCGACATGTTCGATGTGATGAGAGGACATGGCTTTCCCGTTCCTTGGGTTATTGGGCTGTTGAATCGCCGGGCAATGTTGTTGCTGACCTTCGGCCAGGGTCAACAGCCTACCGGGCAGGTAAAAAACTATGCAGGGCACGCAATGCTCTGGATTGATTGGGGAAAGACAGGGGGCGAGAGATTTATCGTGAGGCTAAATAAGCTGCTCAAGGCTTTTTTAGAGCAATAGACACAAACTTATTAAGAATATTCTGTCGGTTATTAAGTAGAGTCTTTAGCCTTGAAGGGAAAAGTTCAGAGTCTCACTTGGCACCCTGTCTTGGCCTGTTCCTGGTTTGGGCACTACCGGGAACTGCTGTGACCTTGTATCAAGCAGAGCCATCACTCTGTGCCGGAAAACCAAGCAAGGAAGGAGGGAGGGCCGGAGGGCCAGGGACATAGAGCCTGACCTTCCCAAGAGGAGCTTGCACACTCCGTCATAACTCCAGCGTACGGGCGTGAAAAAATCGTCTGCAATCGTATTTGGGGCTCCTCCTGCAAAATACGGATCGAGTTTTTCTGTTGTTGCAGAAGCCGGCTTGCTGGTGGAATGGATCTATCAGCCAGGCGAGGTCATAGCAGGCTCAGCGGATAGCTGACGATCAGGCGGTTCTCGTCGAACTCGTTGTTGCTGAAATCACGGCGCATGGTGGAGTTGCGCCATTTCAGGTTGAGGTTCTTCAAGGTGCCGCTCTGCACCGTGTACCCAAGCTCGCTTTCCCGGCCCCATTCCTTGCCATCGCTGACGGTGGTGGTGTGCACGTTGCTGCCGCTGATGTAGCGGTTCATCAGGGTCAAACCAGGCACGCCCAGGGCGGCGAAGTTGTAGTCATGGCGCAGTTGCCAGGATTTTTCCTTGGCGTTGTCGTAGCTGGCGTTGTAGCTGTCGTTGGCCAGGGTCCCGCCGCTGGTGCCGTTGACCCGCATCCAGCCGCTGTCGCCGGTGAGTTTCTGCAGGCCGACGTAGAAGGTGTTGCCGCCGTATTTGGCCGAGAACAGGCCGGACCAGGTGCGGTTTTCCAGATCGCCGGCCCGGGCGCTGCCGTCTTCCTTGCCGTAGAAGAAGCCCAGGTTGGCCCCCAGGGTCCAGTCGCCCAGCGGCTGGGTGTGGATCAGGTTGACGAACTGCTGGCTGTAGATGTCCTTGAGCTCGGCATTCCACAGGCCGATCTGGGTGCGCTTGTCATTGAAGGCGTATTCGGCCCCCTGGAAGTTGAAGCGATCCGAGGTGAAGGCCGCTTTGCCGAACATCGTCATGTCGCTCATGCTGCTGTCGTCGCGGGGGCTGTTGCCACGGAACTGACCGCCGTAGAGGGTCAGGCCGGCGATTTCCTTCGAGGTGATCTGGCCGCCGCGGAAGGTCTGCGGCAGCGAGCGACCGTCATCCGAACGCAGGATCGGCAGCACCGGCATCCATTCGCCAACCTTGACCTCGGTCTGCGACAGCCGGGCCTTGAAGGCCACTCCCAGGCGCCCGAAGTTGTCCGCCGGGCGCCCGTCGTGGTCCAGGGGCAGCAGCTGGGTGCCGCCGGTGCCCTTGCCACCATCGAGCTTCAGCGAGTACAGGCCCAATACATCCATGCCGAAGCCTACCGTGCCCTGGGTGAATCCTGACTTGGCGTCGAGGATCAAGCTCTGGGTCCACTCTTCAGCCTTGCCCTGGACCTTGCTCGGGTTGGTGAAGTTGCGGTTGATGTAGAAGTTGCGCAGGTTCAGGTTGGCCTGGGCGTCTTCGAGAAAGCCCGACTCTGCGGCCATGACCGGCAGGGCGGCGCTGGTCAGCGCCAGGGCCAGAAGGCTGGGCAGAAGGTGTTGCGGCGGGGTGATTGGCTTCATTCGTCGGTCTCTCTAATTGTTAGGGGTGCAACGATCCACTGCCGCAAAAAGCCCATGCGGACAGCTTTCAAGGTCTGGGAGGTGGCGCTTGCAGGATCAGCCGGAGCGGGCAGGACGTGAGGGCATGGCATCGAACCTGTTGTTATTGGTGTGTTCGGGTGCCGGGAATGGTGCGTCGCGGATCAGGGCCGATCAATTGGCGAATGCGGGTTCTGGGCGATTAACGAACAGTTATCGGGCTGGATGTGGTGGGGCGCCAGGGGATATATCCCTGATGAATCCTGAGGTTGTCCTCGCTGGGCGATCAATGCTGGAAGTTGCGCTATTTTCATGACGCAGCGGGCGGCATCAACTAGTTAATAAAAAGGACATATTGCTTTAGTAATAAATCCTTGTTGTTGGGTGTTGTTCTTATATAAAAGGATATAGGACTAATCGCCAGTTAAACTTGATATTCGGTGTTATCGATTATCGTAAAAAGGTTTAAGTGAAAGGTTTGTGCTCGCTGGAAAAGCAGGTTTGCCTTGCTATATTGAAGTTCCTCAAGGCGGACAAGGATAAGTTTAAAGTTTCGTCGGGAGAGGGTTTTTTATCGTGTTGTGAATATACAAGGAGAAACACCATGAGTACGAAAGTCAATCAGGAACGCTTGGCGTCGGTAGTCGGTCGCGCACTTCTGGATAAGGAGTTCGCCGCACAGTTGCAGAAGGACCCAGAGGCCGCGGCCAAAGGCATCGGTGTGCACTTGAGTGTTACCGAAGTGGGTGCAGTGAAAAGTATCGATACGGCAAAACTGACCAGCGCCGGTTCGGCGATTCGCGACAAAATTGGTGTCGCGGCAATCTTTGACACTCAACAGCAACAGGCGCGCATGGACTGAGCCAGGCGTGTGCAGTCCGGTGTGCCGCGCTCAAGTTTTCATCAGTGCGGCACACCGGAACCGGGATTCAAGGTCATCGTGGAGTGCCTGTCCGTGTCCATCACCCTGGTGTCGATGCAGGAAGCCGACTTCAGTCGTTTCGCCCAGCGAGCCCTGGATGAATACGCCACCGGCATGGTGGCGGCCGGGGAATGGTTGCCTGAGCAGGCGTCGCTCCAGGCGGCAGAGGTGTTCCGTCAGTTGCTGCCGCAGGGGCGTCTGAGTATGCACAATCACTTGTGGCGGGCGCTGTGTGCGGGACGGGCGGTGGGTGAGTTGTGGATCGCCGAGCGCCAGGTGGGCTCTCGACGGATTGCCTTCATCCTCGATCTTTATATCGAACCGATCGAACGTCGCCGGGGTTACGCCAGGCAGACGCTGCTGGCCGGTGAGTCGGCGGCGCGTGAGTGGGGGTGTGACGAGATGCGTTTGCATGTCTTCGGGCACAACCAAGGGGCGCGTCGTCTTTATGAACTGCTGGGCTATGAAGTCGCCAGCCTGACGATGAGCAAGCCCTTGCCGTGACCTTAAGGGAAGGTTGAACCATGGACAGTGTTAACAGTCAGCAACCAGAACTTTCCATTGATGAGCTATTTCAGGGCACTACTTTTCTCCCGGACAGCGAGCCGGAACGTTTTTTAAAGTTACAGGAGCAAGTCGAAAAGAATCGTTATACGATGTTTGTCGCGTTATATGCCGAGCTGTCAAAGTTGTTTGCTGCCGATTCTGCGTTGAATCTTTTTTTTAAACAGGCGCTGGATATCATTCTGTCTCCACCCAGTGTTCGCGCCAAACTTATCGCCCATCCAGTGTTTCAGATCTGGAACATTCTGACGTTTCGTGATGTTAACTATCTGTTGACCGGAACGACGCTGGATGATGCTGAAGTTAAAGCCAGGCTGCTGGAGTTTGCGCAAGTACTGCAACGGATCGAAGCTTCGCAGGATGCACAGGTCGATGAGCAATACCCGCCGGTTTATCGATTCGATGTCGACCCGCTGATCACCCAGGTCACGCCGCCCAGTTATGACTATCCGCCAGATGAGCAAACCCGGCGTCAGCTGGAGCGGGCGGGTTATTCCAAAGCCTTTTTCAAGGACGTCATGCAGCTTGCCCTGCTGCGGATCAAGCACACCTGGCCGGCCTGTCATGAACAGTGGCAAGTGCTGGTCAAGGCCGTGTGCTATTTGCCCGACGGCAGTTTTCGCAGTTGCTCGGCGTCCCGTTATACCGGGGTGATCCTGCTGTCGAGCCGGGACAACTCGATACTCGACATGGAAGAGTCGCTGGTGCATGAAGCGACCCACCAGCTGCTGTACAACATCGTCGAAGTCGCTGCGGTGGTGGAGCCCCACGCCTCCAAAGAGGCCCTGTATTCCTTGCCCTGGTCGGGGCAGCAGCGGGACTTGTATGGCTACTTCCACGCCTTCTACGTCTACATCGCCCTGGTCAAGTACCTGGAGCGGGTCCAGGCCCGTCCGGCAGAGGAATTGCGCCGGGCCGAGCAGCGCATGCTGTTTATCCTGCGGGGCTTGAGCAAGGCGCTGGCAGATTTCGAAACCGCACCGGGTTTCACCGCGCAAGGGCGGGAACTGCTGGGCAACCTGATGCAGGAAGTGCATCGGCTGGAGCGTCGTCATGCCGGGTTGCTGAGTCGGGGCGAGGGTGCCAGCACCGTTGCCGCGCCCCTGCACCTGACGGCCTGAGCCAGGGAGGCGGACATGCAAAACTTCGATTCTTCGCGTTTCCCCGAAGCCGGGGTGGGGCTGGAATACCATTTGCCACATGGCGCCGGGGCCGGCTCAGCAGGGCTTGATCCCACCATCGAGCGGATTCTGGATGAAGGGCTGCCGTACTTCGATTACCTGGAGTTCCAGCCCACCCACTGCATTCTGCAGCCGCGGCTGAACGAGCTGGGCGGACGGGTGCCGGTGCTGCTGCATTCTTCCAGCCTGTCCCTGGGCAGCGTCGGCATTGAGATGGACCGGGAGTTTTTGCGCATGACCCGTCGTCTGTGCGACCGAACCTCATCCCCCTGGCTGGCCGAGCATATTTCCTGGTCACGGTTTCAGGGTGGTGATACCCAGCATTTCATTCTGCCGAGCCTGGCCCGTGAAGTGGCCGATACGGTGGTGGCCAATGCTATCGAGCTGCAGGCCTTCACCCGGATCCCCCTGGTGCTGGAGAACGCCCCCCGGCTGTTTTCCATGGACATTGGCCAGGAACTCTCCGAAGGCGGGTTCATTTGCAGTGTGGTCGAGCGCAGTGACAGTGGCTTTCTTCTGGACCTGGACAGCGCCATCAGCACGGCCAGGGCCCTGGGCTACGACTTGCGCGATTACCTGCGCTCATTGCCGCTGCAACGTCTGATTGAGGTGCATATCGGCGATCCGCGCCGGGACTGGGACATATTGCGCCAACTCTTGCAGTGTGCGCCGCTCAAGGCGGTCACCATCGAGTGGGACATTGCCGATCGAGCCGAGGACCCGCAGTTGTCGGCGCTGATCAAGGAGATCAAGGCCCTGCGGCCCGAACCTCTGTTCTGGCAGGCCGCGCCTGTTGCCAGCGCGCCGGCCCCGACGGTTGGCGCGGTGGATGGCCAGAGCTTGTTCGAACTGCGGCCGGGGACCTGGCTCGGTTTCGCCCATCAGGTCTTTTCCCTGCGCGATCGTCGGCGCGGCCTGGACCTGGAGTTATCGACGGAGTTTTTGCCGCTGGTACGGCATTTTCTCTGCCCGCGGACCCTGGACAGCGCACTCTTGCTACCCGGCGCGTTGCAGGGCGAGAGCCTGGCGGTACTCCAGGAGCTGATTGAGTTGGGCCTGTTGCAGCCCGGGCAGTCCCAGGGCCTTGCCGAGCCCGAGGACGCCGGCGATATCTGGGCCCATTGGCAGGACGCCCTGGATTTCTACCTGGGGACTCGCACTCAAACCGCTACGCCCTACATCAGTGTGGCGCAGATGGAAGAACAGCTGGCTGGCAAGGCGTTGCAGCAGCGTCAGCCATCGGCGTTCAAGGACTACTTTTCACACCCGTTCCTTGCCCTGGACAATCCTCTGTTGGCATCTGCACCGGCGTTGGGTCAGCAGGGCCTGGTGGATACCTTGAGCGATCGCGAGACTTGCCGGACCTTCGACGGTTCGCCCTTGAGCGCCCGGCAGTTGTCCCTGCTGCTGTATTACACCTGGGGCGCTACCCAGATGCGCCGCAACCCCATGGGCGACTTCTTCCTGAAGAAAACCTCGGCCTCCGGCGGCTCTCTGCATGCTATCGAGGTCTATCCGATCCTGCTCAATGTGCAGGGCTTCGAGGCAGGGTTGTACCACTATTCGGTGCGTCGGCACGGGCTTGAACTGCTGTCGCGAGAGGACCCCAGGGCGTGGATTGGCGCAGCCTGTGGCGAGCAGGACTGGATCAGCAAGGCCGCCGTGGTGTTTCTGTCCACCGCGCGGCTTGAGCGCCTGGCCTGGAAATACCCGGGCAGCCGGGCCTTGCGCGTGGCCTTGATGGACTGCGGCCACCTGAGCCAGAGCTTCGCCTTGGTGGCCACGGCGCTGGGGCTCAAGAGCTGCACCACGGCAGCCTTGCGCGACGAGACCTTCGAAACCCGACTGGGCCTGGATTACCTGCGCGAGCCGGTGTTCCTGCTCAATGGTGCCGGCGGCTGAGGGGAGGGCGCGCGAGGCATAAAAAACCCACCGTCAGGTGGGTTTTTCATACAGGCAGACTGTGCTTCAGAACAGGTGCAGCGCCGGGGCCTTTTTAGCCAGTGGCTCGTTCTTCGCGGTCTGTTCGCTCCAGCCGCCGCCGAGGGCCTTGTACAGGTTGACCTCGCTGGTCAGCTGCGACAGGCGATCGGTGATCAAGGCCTGCTGGGCACTGAACAGCGAGCGCTGGGCGTCGAGGAAGGTCAGGTTGCTGTCGACCCCGATGCGATAGCGACGCTCGGCCAGGCGGTAGTAGTCCTGGTTGGCGTTGACGAAGTCACGCTGGGCCTGCAACTGCTGGTTGTAGGTCTGGCGTGCGGCCAAGCCATCGGAGACTTCCTGGAAGGCGGTCTGGATGGACTTCTCGTACTGCGCGACGCTGATGTCTTTCTGGATCTTCGAGTAGTCCAGGCTGGCCCGCAGGCTGCCGGCGTTGAAGATTGGCAGATTGATCTGCGGCTGGAACAGCCAGGTTCCCGAACCGCCCTTGAACAGCCCGGAAAGGTCCGGGCTCAAGGTGCCGGCGTTGGCCGTCAGGCTGATGCTCGGGAAGAACGCCGCCCGCGCCGCGCCGATATTGGCGTTGGCTGCTTTGAGCTTGTACTCGGCTTCGAGGATGTCCGGACGCCGTTGCAGCAGTTCCGACGGCAGACCGGCCGGCAGCTCGCTCAACAGATTGGCCGACAGCGGCTGGGCCGCCGGCAGATTGCTCGGAATCGCCGTGCCCAGCAGCAGCGTCAGGCTGTTTTCATCCTGGGCCACCTGGCGGGTGTAACGGGCCAGTTGAACCCGGGCGTTTTCCACCGAGGTTCGCGCCTGGCTCAGGTCCAGTGCCGAGGCCACGCCCACTTCGTTGCTGCGGGAGGTCAGCCGGTAGCTTTCCTCGTAGGCAGCGAGGGTGTCCTGGGTCAGTTTCAGCAGTTCCTTGTCGGCCTGCCAGGTCATGTAGGCATTGGCCACGCTGGCCACCAGGCTGATCTGGGTGCTGCGCCGGGCCTCTTCGCTGGAGAAGTAGGTCTGCAGGGCTTGTTCGCTCAGGCTGCGTACCCGGCCGAACAGGTCCAGCTCATAGGCGCTGACGCCCACGGTGGCCGAGTACTGGCTGGTGATCCCGGCTTCGCCGGTCTGCGACATGCGTGCTGGAGTACGCTGGCGGCTACCGCTGGCGTTGGCCGAAACCGCAGGGAACAGGTCAGCCCGCTGGATCTGGTACTGCGCGGCGTAGGCATCGATGTTCAGCGCCGCGACTTTGAGGTCGCGGTTGTTTTCCAGTGCAGTCTGGATCAGCTGCTGCAACGCCGGGTCATGGAAGAATTGCCGCCAGCCCTGTTCGGCGGCCGCCACGTTGGCGGCCTCCTTGGGCGAGTAGGCAGGACCTTGGGGGAATTGCGCCGCCACCGGCGCTTGCGGTTGCTGATAATCCGGTATCAGCGAGCAACCACTTAGCGCGATGGCGGTGATTGCCAGGGAGAGTAGCGACTTGCTCATTGGCCAGCCTCATTAGCAGTTGCAGTAGTTTCTGATTGGTCCGCTTTCCTGCGGCCCATGGACGACACGGTGACGAAGAACAATGGCACCCAGAAGATCGCCAGGATCGTCGCGGTGAGCATACCGCCAATCACCCCGGTACCGATCGCATGCTGGCTGCCCGAGCCGGCGCCGGTGGAGATGGCCAGTGGCACAACCCCGAGGACGAAGGCCAGGGAAGTCATGATGATCGGCCGCAGACGCATGCGGCAGGCTTCCACCGCCGCGTCCACCAGGGAGCGGCCCTGCTCGTGCAGTTCCTTGGCGAACTCGACGATCAGAATGGCGTTTTTCGCCGCCAGGCCGATGGTCACCAACAGCCCCACCTGGAAGTACACGTCGTTGGACAGACCCCGCAGGCTGGTGGCCATGAGTGCACCGATGATCCCCAGAGGCACCACCAGCATGACCGCGATCGGAATCGACCAGCTTTCATACAGGGCTGCCAGACACAGGAACACCATCAGCAGGGACAAGGCGTACAGCGCTGGGGCCTGGGAACCCGACAGGCGTTCCTCGTAGGACAGACCGGTCCAGGAAATGCCCACACCCGGCGGCAGCTTGGCGGCAATGGCTTCGACTTCGGCCATGGCCTCACCGGTACTGTAGCCAGGGGCTGGAGCACCGAGGACTTCCATGGCTTCCACGCCGTTGTAACGGGCCAGTTTCGGCGAACCGTAGATCCACTCGCCCTTGGCGAAGGCGGAGAACGGCACCATGGTCCCGGCGCTGTTGCGTACGTACCACTTCTTCAGGTCTTCAGGGCTCATGCGAGCACCGGCCTGACCCTGGATGTAGACCTTCTTCACTCGACCGCGGTCGATGAAGTCGTTGACGTAGCTACTGCCCAGGGCAATCGACAGGGTGTTGTTGATATCGGTGAGGGTCACGCCCAAGGCACTGGCGCGCTCGTCATCGATGGTCAACTGGTACTGCGGTTCATCGTTCAGACCGTTCGGACGTACCTGGGACAGCACCTTGCTCTGGGCGGCCATGCCGAGGAACTGGTTGCGTGCCGCCATGAGTTTCTCGTGGCCGATACCGGCGCGATCCTGGAGGAACACGTCGAAACCGGTGGCGTTACCCAACTCCAGTACCGCCGGAGGGGCGAAGGCGAACACCATCGCGTCACGGAAGCTGAAGAAGTGCTGCTGGGCGCGGGCCGCCAGGTTGAACACGCTGTTTTCTGCGGAGCGCTCGCCCCAGGGCTTGAGCATGATGAAGGCCATGCCCGAGCTCTGGCCGCGACCGGCGAAGTTGAAGCCGTTCACGGTGAACACCGAGGCCACGGTGTCCTTTTCCTTGTCCAGCAGGTAGGCGCGCATCTCGTCCACCACCACCTGGGTCCGTTCGGCACTGGAGCCGGCTGGGGTCTGTACCTGGGCGAACAGAACGCCCTGGTCTTCTTCCGGCAGGAACGCGGTCGGGATGCGGGTGAACAGCCAGATCATGCCCAGGACGATCAATACGTAGGCCAGCAGGTACGGGACCTTGTGGCGAAGCATGTTGCCGACGCCGCGCTCGTAGCTTTTCACGCTGCGATCGAAGGTGCGGTTGAACCAGCCGAAGAAGCCGCGCTTCTCGTGATTCTGCCCCGCAACCACAGGCTTGAGCATGGTGGCGCACAGGGCCGGGGTGAAGATCAGGGCCACCAGCACCGACAGGGCCATGGCCGACACCACGGTGATCGAGAACTGTTTGTAGATCACGCCCGTGGAGCCGCTGAAGAACGCCATCGGCAGCAGTACCGCGGACAGCACCAGGGCGATACCCACCAGGGCGCCCTGGATCTGGCCCATGGATTTCTTCGTCGCTTCCTTGGGTGACAGACCTTCCTCGTGCATCACCCGTTCGACGTTTTCCACCACGACGATGGCGTCGTCCACCAGCAAGCCGATGGCCAGTACCATGCCGAACATGGTCAGGGTGTTGATGCTGAAGCCGGCCGCCGCGAGGATGCCGAAGGTCCCCAGCAGTACCACCGGCACCGTCATGGTGGTGATCACCGTGGCGCGGAAGTTCTGCAGGAACAGGAACATCACCAGGAACACCAGGACAATCGCTTCCACCAGGGTTTCAACCACACCCTTGATGGATTCGGTCACCACTGGCGTGGTGTCGTACGGGAACACCACCTTCATGCCTTGCGGGAAGAAGGGTTCCAGGTCGCTGATGGTCTTGCGCAGCGCCTTGGCGGTGTCCAGGGCGTTGGCGCCGTTGGCCAGTTTCACCGCCAGACCGGAAGCCGGCTTGCCGTTGAACTGGGCGCTGATGGCGTAGTTTTCGCCGCCCAGCGCTACATCGGCAACATCACCCAGGCGTACTTGCGAACCGTCCTTGTTGACCTTGAGCAGGATTGCCTTGAACTGCTCGGCCGTCTGCAGGCGAGTCTTGCCGATGATGGTGGCGTTCAGCTGCTGGCCGGGCAGGGCGGGCAGGCCACCGAGCTGGCCGGAGGACACCTGGACGTTCTGCGCGGCAACCGCGGTCTTCACGTCCACCGGGGTCAGGTTGAAGTTGTTCAGCTTGGCCGGGTCGAGCCAGATCCGCATGGCGTACTGGGCACCGAACACCTGGAAGTCACCCACACCCGCGGTCCGCGAGATCGGGTCCTGCATGTTCGACACGATGTAGTTCGACAGGTCGTCCTTGGACATGCTGCCGTCCTCGGAAACCACGCCGATCACCAGCAGGAAGTTCTTCACTGCCTTGGTTACGCGGATACCCTGTTGCTGCACTTCTTGCGGCAGCAGCGGGGTGGCCAGGTTGAGCTTGTTCTGTACCTGGACCTGCGCGGTGTCCGAGTTGGTGCCCTGCTCGAAGGTGGCGGTGATGGTCATGCTGCCGTCGGAGTTACTTTCCGAGGACACGTAACGCAGGTTGTCGATACCGTTGAGCTGCTGTTCGATCACCTGGACCACGGTGTCCTGCACGGTCTGTGCAGAAGCGCCTGGGTAGGTCACGGAGATCGCAATCGCCGGAGGGGCGATGCTCGGGTACTGGTTGATCGGCAATTTGAGGATCGATAGAGCCCCGACCAACATGATCACCAGGGCAATTACCCAGGCGAAAATCGGACGGTCGATAAAAAATTTCGACATGGTTTACTCCCCTTTGCCGCCTGCAGCTTTGTCAGTTGCCTGTGCAGGGGCCGGGTTCTTGGTTGCTACATTGGTCGCTTCGCTGGCCTTGACTTCAATGCCTGGCTTGACGAATTGCAGGCCTTCGGTGATCAGCCGATCACCAGCTTTCAGGCCATCTTCCACCAGCCACTGGCTACCGACGGTGCGGCTGGCCTTGAGCTGGCGCAGTTCGACCTTGTTGTCCGGGCCAACCACCAGGGCGGTCGGGGTGCCTTTCAGGTCGCGGGTCACGCCTTGTTGTGGGGCCAGGATCGCCGCACTGTTCACCCCAGCTTGCAGCTGGGCGTGGACGAACATGCCCGGCAACAGGGTGTGCTGGGGGTTGGGGAACACGGCGCGCAGGGTCACCGAGCCGGTGGTTTCATCCACCGAGACTTCGGAGAACTCCAGCTTGCCGTCGAGCTTGTACTGGCTGCCGTCTTCCAGGGTCAGTTTGACCTTGGCGGCGTTGTCGCCGACTTTCTGCAGGCGACCGCTTTCCAGCTCGCGGCGCAATTCCAGCAGCTCAACCGAGGACTGGGTGACGTCGACGTAGATCGGGTCCAACTGCTGGATCACCGCCATGGCATTGGCCTGGCCGTTGCTGACCAGGGCGCCTTCGGTCACCGAGGAGCGGCCAATGCGGCCGGTCAAGGGCGACAGCACTTTGGTGAAGCGCAGGTTGATCTGGGCACTTTGCAGGGAGGCTTCCGATTGCAGACGGTTGGCCACGGCGGTGTCGTATTCCTGGCGGCTCACGGCCTGCTCATCGACCAATTGCTTGTAGCGATCTGCAATTGACTTGGTCGATTGCAGATTGGCCTCGGCGCTCTTCAGCGTTGCCTCATAGACCGATGGATCGATCTGATAAAGCTGCTGACCTTCCTTAACATCTCCGCCTTCTTTGAACAGACGCTTGAGAATGATCCCGTTTACCTGTGGGCGAACTTCGGCGATGCGGAAAGCAGTGGTCCGGCCCGGGAGTTCGGAAGTCAAGGTAAAGGCTTGTGGTTGCAGGGTAACGACGCCGACCTGAGGGGCTTGAGGGGCTGGCGCCGCCTCTTCCTTTTTACATCCGCTGAGCAGCGATGCCAGGGCGACGGCAGTGACCAGAGCGGTAACAGCTGGCTTGAGTTGCATGAAGATCCTCGGGTCAGGCACGCAAGATGCGCACAAGAAAAGTGGAAGGGTAAAAAGAGTTGGCTGAGTGGATTAGTAGCTTGCTAAGGAATATACTTACGTTCATGGTTGTTTGTAAATACCCTGGCGGCGTACCCATCCGGTTACAAAAGCCCCTGTAGGTGTTGAATTGTAGGTTGGGCAAACGGCACTCGAGATGCCGTTCCATATTTATTCAGAAGGTCTTCACGCATCGCTGAAAGATCCTGATCGAGGTTTTACTGCCATGGTCCGTCGTACCAAAGAGGAAGCTCAAGAAACTCGCAGCCAGATACTCGAGGCCGCCGAAAAGGCCTTTTACGAGCGTGGCGTGGCGCGTACCACCCTGGCCGATATCGCGGCGCTGGCAGGGGTGACTCGGGGTGCCATCTATTGGCACTTCAGCAATAAGGCCGATCTGGTACAGGCCATGCTCGACAGCCTGCGTGAACCCTTGGATGAGATGGCTGCCGCCAGTGAAAATGTAGATGAAATGGATCCGTTGGGCTGGATGCGCAAGTTGCTCATTCATTTGTTTCATCAAGTTGCCCTGGACCCGAAAACCCGACGCATTAATGAAATTCTGTTTCATAAGTGCGAATTCACCGATGAAATGTGCGACCTGCGTCGCCAGCGTCGTGCCGCCAGCCTGGACTGCAACCTGCGTATCGAGTTGGCGCTGACCAATGCAGTGAATCGTGGGCAATTGCCCGAAAACCTCGACACTATGCGAGCGGCTATCAGCATGCGGGCCTTTATCGATGGCATCCTTTATCAATGGCTGCTGGCCCCTGACAGCTTCGCTCTGCACACCGAGGCAGAGCGCTGGATCGACATCGGGCTGGACATGCTGCGCTTGAGCCCGAACCTGCGTCATTAAGACAAAATGCGTAATTGAGTCCAGTTATGTCAAGATTTACGGCGAGGGAGATTCATTACCCCGCTCGCCGGATCGCGATGGGGTGCTTTTATATACGGGCTGGCTGCATCTTGATAGATAGCGAGCTACGTATTTTGTAGTGATTTTGTTGCGGGTGTGTGAATGAGTGTGAACCCTTCACCGTTCAAAGGCGCAGAACAGCCAATCAAGGGGATCGCCCTGATTTGTCTGGCGGTTCTGCTCTTCGCCAGTCACGACACGCTGTCCAAATATCTCTCGGCCTTTTACCCCATCGTCATGGTGGTCTGGGCTCGTTACGTGGTTCATACCTTGATGATGCTGGTGGTGTTCGTCCCTCGCAGCGGTTTTTCCGCGGTGGTACGAACCAAGCGTCCCGGCCTGCAACTGCTCCGGGCCTTGTGCCTGATCGGCACCAGCCTGCTGTTCACCACTGGCCTGCGCTATATCCCCCTGGCGGAAGCTACCGCGGTCAACTTTCTTGCGCCCTTGCTGGTCACGGCCTTGTCTGTGCCGTTCCTGGGCGAGCGGGTCAGCCGCGGGCAATGGCTGGCGGTGCTCGCGGGCTTCGTCGGGGTGCTGATCGTGGTGCGCCCTGGTGGCGTTCTCTTCACTCCGGCGATCCTGCTGCCCCTGGGGTCGGCGCTGTGCTTCGGCTTTTATCAGTTGCTCACCCGCAAGCTCAGCGGCATCGACAGCCCGACCACCAGCAACTTCCTGACCGGGATCTTCAACAGCCTGATCATGAGCGCGTTGTTGCCGTTTTTCTGGAGCACGCCAAGCTTTGTCCACGGCCTGTTCATGATCGGCCTCGGCACCTGCGGCATGCTTGGCCATATGCTGCTGACCCAGGCCTTCCGTCATGCCGCCCCGGCGATGCTGGCGCCTTTCAGCTACGGACAGATACTGTTCGCTGGCCTTTATGGCTACCTGATCTTCGACCACACCCCGGACCGCTACGGCCTTATCGGGATTGCGGTGATCTGCCTGAGCGGGCTGGCGGTGGCCTGGACTCAACGCAAGCGTTAATCCTGGCACTCAAAGAAAAGCCCCGGCTCGCGAGAGTCGGGGCTTTCTATTTACAGAGGCAGGCTTACAGCGCCGGGTAGTCGATGTAGCCCACTGGGCCCTTGCCGTAGAAGGTTTCCGGATGCGCCTCATTCAAGGGAGCATCGGCCTTCAAGCGGGCCGGCAGGTCTGGGTTGGCGATGAAAGGTACACCGAACGCGACGGCGTCAGCCTTGCCGGCGGCCAGCCAGGCATTGGCACTGTCCTTGGTGAAGCGCTCGTTGGCGATGTAGGGGCCACCGAAAGCCGCTTTCAACTGCGGGCCCAGGCTGTCGGCGCCTTCTTTCTCGCGGGAGCAGATAAAGGCGATGCCGCGTTTGCCCAGCTCGCGGGCTACGTAGGTGAACGTCTCTGCCAGGTTGTCGTCGCCCATGTCATGGGAGTCGGCACGGGGTGCCAGGTGCACGCCCACTCGGCCAGCGCCCCAGACCTCGATGGCGGCGTCGGTGACTTCCAGCAGCAGGCGGGCACGGTTCTCCAGAGAACCGCCGTACTGGTCGGTACGCTGGTTGGTGCTGCTTTGCAGGAACTGATCCAGCAGGTAACCGTTGGCGCCGTGGATTTCCACACCGTCGAAACCGGCGGCCTTGGCGTTTTCCGCACCGACCCGGTAAGCGTCGACGATGTCGGCGATCTCAGCGGTTTCCAGGGCTCGCGGGGTTGGGTAGTCGGCCAGTGGACGCACCAGGCTGACATGGCCCTTGGGCTGGATGGCGCTTGGCGCCACTGGCGTTTCACCGTCCAGGTAGGACGGGTGGGAAATCCGCCCCACGTGCCACAGCTGCAGGAAGATCTTGCCGCCAGCGCCGTGCACGGCCTTGGTTACATTGGCCCAGCCACGCACCTGGTCGTTGGACCAGATGCCGGGGGTATCCGGGTAGCCCACCCCCATTGGGGTCACCGAGGTGGCCTCGCTGAGGATCAGGCCAGCGGAGGCCCGCTGCACGTAGTACTCGGCCATCAGCGCATTGGGCACGCGGCCGGCGTCGGCGCGGCAGCGGGTCAGTGGGGCCATGATGATGCGGTTGGACAGCTCGAGGTCGCCGATCTTGATCGGATCAAAGAGAGTGGTCATGGAATACAGCCTTCTATATAGGAAAGGAACGGATCAGTGGGTTGCAGCAGCCAGTTCGGCGTTGCCGCCCTGGCGGAAGGTAATCAGCGTCACCAGCAAGGCCAGGATCGCCAGGGCCGCCGCCGCCAGGGGTACGCTGGTCAGGCCGAAACCGTGGGCGATGACGCTGCCGCCGACCCAGGCGCCCAGGGCGTTGCCGATGTTGAAAGCGCCGATGTTCAGGGTCGAAACCAGGTTGGGTGCGGCTTTGCCGAAGGTCACCACATTGACCTGCAAGGCCGGCACCGCAGCAAACGAAGCGGTGGCCCAGAGGAACAGAGTGATCTCGGTGGGAATCAACGCCACGCTGGTCCAGGTCAGTACGGTGGAGACCACGGCCATGGCCGCGAACACGCCGATCAGGGTGGCGCCCAGGCGCTTGTCCGCCAGCTTGCCGCCGATGATGTTGCCCAGGGTCAGGCCCAGGCCGATCAGCAGCAGGGTCCAGGTCACGCCCCGGGGCGAGACGCCGGTGACATCGCCGAGCAGCGGCGCAACGTAGGTGAAGAGGGTGAACATCGACGCGGCGAACAGTGCGGTCATGCTCAGGGATAGCCAGATCCCCGCGCCCTTGAGGGCCGCCAGTTCCGCGCGCATATCGAGTTTTTCCTCATCGCGCTTGGCCGGCAAAAAGCGCAGCAGGCCGATCAGCGCCACCACACCGATGACCGTCACCGCCCAGAAGGTCGAACGCCAGCCGGCTGCCTGGCCCAGGGCAGTACCCAGGGGCACGCCGAGTACGTTGGCCAGGGTCAGGCCGGTGAACATCAGGGCCACGGCCGAGGCGCGCTTGTTGGCGGGCACCAGGCCGGCGGCCACCACTGAACCGATACCGAAGAAGGCACCGTGGCACAGCGCCGTGATTACCCGGGCGAACATCAGCACGTTGTAATCACTGGCCAGTGCACACAGCAGGTTGCCGACAATGAAGATCCCCATCAGTGCTACCAGGGCTGCCTTGCGCGGCAGCCGTGCGGTGGCCAGGGCCATGAACGGCGCGCCGATGGCCACGCCCAGGGCGTAGCCGGTCACCAGCCAGCCAGCACCGGGAATCGACACCCCGAGGTCCGCCGCCACATCGGGCAAAAGCCCCATGATGACGAACTCGGTGGTGCCGATGGCGAAGGCACTCAAGGCCAGGATGATGAGTGAAAGGGGCATTGTCGGGTCCTTGTCAGATCAGAGCTGTTGGCTCATTTGCGTGAGGAACTGCTGGATGACTTCCTCATTGCGTTTGAAAAAATGCCATTGGCCGACTTTCCGGCTGCTGATCAGGCCTGCGCGTTGCAACGTGGCGAGGTGGGCGGACACGGTCGACTGCGACAGGCCGCAGCGTTGATCGATTTGTCCGGCACAGACGCCGTGCTCATTGCTGTGAGCCTGATCGGGAAATTCGACTGTCGGGTCTTTCAGCCAGTGCAGGATTTCCCTGCGAACCGGATGTGCCAGGGCTTTTATTATTTCGTCGAGGTCGAGGGACATGGCGGTGCTCGTTTTCCATAAAACGTTGTATCGCGATGAGGCGAAATTTAAATCGTTATTTCGCGATATACCAATATGATTTTGATCTTAAATCATCACTTATCGGTATATCGGGTTATAACGATATGTTGGGCGCGGTGCTAAGCTGCGCGAATGAATTATCTCGCACATCTACACCTTGGCGGCCAGCGTCCGGGTCAATTACTCGGCAGCCTGTATGGCGATTTCGTCAAAGGCCGCCTGCAAGGGCAGTTTGCCCCCGAGGTCGAGGCGGCGATCCAGCTGCATCGGCGCATCGATACCTACACCGACAGCCATCCTCTGGTGACGGCGGCACTGTCGCGTTTCTCCCTGACCCGGCGGCGCTATGCCGGCATCGTCATCGACGTGTTCTTCGACCACTGCCTGGCCCGTGACTGGGCTCATTACGCCGATCGTCCCTTGCCGCTGTTCACCGCCGAGGTGTACCGGGTGCTGGCGGCCGAGCCGCAACTGCCGGCGCGCCTGGCACAGATTGCGCCGTACATGGCTGCTGATGACTGGCTGGGTTCCTATCGGGATTTCGCGGTGTTGGAGCAGGTCTTGCGGGGCATTGCCCGGCGCCTGTCACGGCCAGAGGAACTGACCGCGGCGATGGGCGAATTGGAGCGGCTGTATCAGCCGTTGAGCGAAGATTTCCGTGCCTTCTACCCGCAGTTGCAGGCATTCGCCGCGCAGCACACCCAGTTACCCTGACGAACGTTCCCCCGGTAGGAGCTGGCTTGCCAGCGAAGGCGCCTTCATGAATGGCGCCAGGCTTGAAGGCCTTTTCGCCGGCAAGCCGGCTCCTACAGAGAGTTTCAGGCGGCGACCAGTTCGCCGTTGCGGCGTGGTTCGGCGGGCTGCACGACATCACCGAACAGGGCTTTCTGCACGGCTTGCTGAGCCTGGAAGGCCAGCGCCGCACGTTCCTGGCCCTGGCAGGCAATGGGCTTGAGCACATGGATTTCCACTCGGCCCTGATCGTTGGCAAACAGCCGCATCAGGTGCGAGAGCAGGTCGTCGTCGCCAATGAAGGGGGCCAGGGTATCGATCTGGCCATCGCGCAAATAACGGATCGCCACGGGTTGCAGGGACACCTCGGCATCAATGGCGCTGGCCAGCAGGCGCCCGTGGAAGGTGCGCAGGCCACGGCCGTCGGTGGTGGTGCCTTCGGGAAACAGCAGCAGCGGGTGCTGCTCTTGCAGGTGGCGGGTCATCTGTTTGCGGATCAGCTGGCTGTCACCGGCCCCACGACGGATGAACAGGCTGCCGGCCTTGGCTGCCAGCCAGCCCGCCACCGGCCAGGTGCGCACCTCGGCCTTGGACAGGAACGACAGCGGCGTCAACATGCCCAGCAGCGGAATATCGGTCCAGGACACGTGATTGCTGACCCAGAGCATCGGCTGGTGAGGCAACTCGCCGTGCACCGTGACCCGAAACGGCAGGGCATTGCTCAGGCGAGCCATGAAGAACCGCGACCAGCGCTGGCGCCGAACCATGGAGTTGGCGACCCCCAGGCGTTCCAGCAAGCCGAAGATACTGGCCATGCTCAGGCCCAGCGCGACCACCAGCAGTACCCGGGCGATGCGCCCGTAGACCCGCAGCCGGCGCATCAGACCGCCGCCTTGAAGTGCCGGGCATAACGCGGGCACAACTCGTCGCGCTTGAGCAGGATGAACACGTCGGCGACCTGGAAGTCCTGGTCCCAGCAGGGTTCGCCGCAGATCTTCGCCCCCAGGCGCATGTAGGCCTTGAGCAGTGGCGGCATCTCGGCGATGACATTGGAAGGAATATCCAGGCTGGGCAGCGGGTGCTTCGGCTCGGCCCGCAGGTGTTCGGTACTCAGGTAGCGCTCGCGCAGCCGTTGCATGATGGCCTGGGCCTGGATGCCGCCGTCCTGCATGGGGATACTGGCGCAACCCATCAGGTAGCTGTAGCCGCCCTGGTTGAGCACTTCGGCCAGCTCGCCCCAGAGCACGGCGATGGTGCCGCCGTTGCGATAGGCCGGGTCGACACAGGTGCGGCCGATTTCCAGGATGGGGCCCTTGAGGTGCGCCAGGCCGTGCAGGCTGAACTCTTCCTCGCTGTAGAAGCGTCCCAGGCTGCTGGCGGCCTGATGGTCCAGCAGGCGGGTGGTGGCCACCAGACGCCCGGTGTTCAAGTCGCGTACACCGATGTGGCTGCAGTGAACATCATAGTCATCCATGTCCAGACCCCATTCCGCGCCCTTGAGCTTGGCGTTGAACTCGCCGCTGAAGACGTTGAAACGCAGGGCCTGGGCTTCTTGCAGGGCCTGGGCGCCAATCAGGCGTTCGGCTTGCAGGCGGCGTTCAGTGCCGGTGTCGCTGATGCGGGCGATCTGAGTCATCGTGAATCTCCGTGCGGGCTACCGACCCGCCTTGGGTTGCAGCCAATCGACTTTGTTGTGCAAAGTCAGGCTATGTAGCCCCGGTGTCATCGCCATGAAGCTTTGGTGATGCTTATATGACAGCCCCTGAGGATCTTCGAATGCCCTGGCAAGCCTTGCTCGAGAGCCGTGACCGACTGCCCGTCAACCCCGATCTGGCCGAGGGCTACGGGGCTTTGCTGGCCCATTTGGGCAGTGTTACGCCCTTCGAACTGGCGGTGCTCGGCGGCCGCCTGATGGAGACTCCGGGGCTGGCGTTCCTGGTGGGTTACCAGGCGGCGTTGCGCATGTTGTGGCCCAGTGCGCCGCAAAGCCTGGGTGCTATGTGCGCGACCGAACGCCGCAGTCTGCGTCCGGCGGACATGCAGACCCGGCTGGAGGATCTGCGCCTGCAGGGGCGCAAGGATTTCGTGACTGCCGGCGATGCCGCCGACTGGCTGTTGGTGGCGGCCCGCAGCGAGGCCCCGGGTGAGCGGGCGGCCTTGCGCCTGACCGTGGTCTATACCGGGGAACCTGGGGTCAAGGTCCAGACCCTGCCCGCCATCGCCCTGATGCCAGAGATCAGCCACGGCTGCCTGTTGCTGGAAAACGCCGCCTGCGAACTGCTGGCCGGCGATGGCTGGGACGCCTATGTCAAACCCTTCCGCACCCTGGAGGACATCTATGTCCTGAGCGCCATGCTCGCCTGGCTGTATGGCGTGGGGCAGGACAGCGGCTGGCCGCAGCCCTTGCAACTGCAGGTGCTGGGGTTGCTTGCAGGTTGTGCCGAAGTCAGTCGGCAGAATCCCTCCTTGAGTGGCGGGCACATTCTATTGGCTGGTTTGTTCACGCAGTTCCAGGTATTGCGGCCTGAAATCGACGTCGCATTCGCCAATGGCCCCGAGCATTGGCGCAACCAATGGTCCCGTGACCAGGCCCTGCTGGACCTGGCGGCCAGCGCCCGGGAACAACGCCTGGCCAAAGCCCTGGCCTCGTTTCAGCAGCGGCCTCCCCTTGCGTAGGAGCCGGCTTGCCGGCGAAAGGGCCCGAGGGCCTCGCACAAGGCTCGATGACGTCTGCGCTGGCCAGCCAGCTCCAACAAACGGGGCCACTTGCAGTGAAATTGTCATCAGCCTGGACTAGGCTCGGCCACTGACGTTGTTCGAGTGTCATCCATGGTCAAGGCTCCGATTCTGCTGGCGTTACTGGTGTACCTCTGCTTGCCGGCCTGGGCCGAGGAGTGGCCGGCGCAGCAATGGAGTCGGGGGCCGACTGTCAGTGGCCCGGCGCTCAAGGCTCTGGAGGACTATGCCTTTGTGCCCAGGGACGACCAGTCCCAAAAAGGCATTCGCACTGACGCCTTGCTGGTGATCCGCGATGGCCAAGTGATTTACGAGCGCTACGCCGGCGCCACCGGACCACAGACGCCCCATCTCATCTGGTCCGCCAGCAAAAGCCTGTTGGCGGTGGTGTTGGGCGTTGCCTACGGTGAAGGCCGCTTCCAGCTCCAGGACCCCGCGGCAAAATATTACCCGGCGCTGCAGCCGCATCCGGCCATCACCCTGGGTGACTTGTTGCACTGGGCCTCGGGTCTGGACTGGCAGGAAGACTACGAGTACGCCCCCCTCAATTCCTCAGTGGTGGCCATGCTCTACACCCGCGGGCATCGGGACATGGCGGCATTTGCTGCACAGCAGGCGCGCTCCACCCCACCGGGGCAGGTCTTCCGTTATTCCAGCGGCGATAGCAACCTGCTGGCGGCCAGCCTGCGGGGGATGGTCGGGGCAGACCAGTACGCGGACTACCCCTGGCAGGCCCTGTTCGAACCGCTGGGCATCACCCAGGCGGTGTGGGAACGCGACGCCGCCGGCACCTTCGTCGCGTCTTCCTACCTCTACCTGACGGCCCGCGATCTGGCCCGTGTCGGCCTGTTGATGCTGCGCGAGGGTCGCTGGCGTGATCGGCAGTTGCTGCCCAGGGCCTGGGTCGAGTTCAGCCGCACGCCCTTTGCCGGCTATCGGGCCAACCAGGATGAGGCGGTGGCGGGCGGGCACTGGTGGCTCAACCGCTCGGTGGACGGTGCTCCTCAGCCCTGGCCCGATGCTCCGGCGGATACCTATGCGGCCCTGGGGCACTGGGGACAGGCACTGTATGTCCTGCCGGCGCAGCGCCTGGTGATCGTGCGTTACGGCGATGATCGCGATGGCTGCTATCGGCACAATGAATTGCTCAAGCGAGTCCTGGCGGCGTTTTCCAGCCAGGGGCGGCCATGAAGCGTCGGGCCTTTTTCCGCCGTCATCCGCTGCTCGGCCTGGTGTTGGTGGCGCTGCTCCTGCTGCTGGGCTGGAGCTGGCAGCACCGGGTGGCCCTGCAAGCCTTCCCGGATATCCTCGGTGCCTACACCGCCAAGGAGTACTGCTCCTGCCGCTACGTGATGCAACAACCTGCCGACTACTGCCGCGCCTATGTGCGCCAGTACCTGCCCATCAACGGTTTCAGCGATGAGCCGCAGAGCCGACGTGTTACCGCCAGCGCCCTGGGGCGTACCCACAGCGCGCTCTGGCTAGGCCCCCGGGAAGGCTGTCGCCTCGCCCCCTGATCCCTGGATCAGGCAGCGCTGCAGATTATGTGTTCCATCCAGTGGAACCACATTTGATTGTCCTGTGCTCCGGCTCGCGGTTATCTGACGCCGAGCTTCGAGCACGCTCCGGCGCCTCGTGCAACGCTCCGAAAAAAAGAACGGGAAGCCACCCGGCCCAGAGGAGATACGCCATGACCCGACACCAGCACATCCTTGCCTGGCTCAACGACATTGCCAGCGATCTGCGGGCCATCCGCCAGGATATTCATGCCCACCCGGAACTGGGTTTCGAAGAGCAACGCACTTCGGCGCTGGTGGCTCGCTGTCTGCAGGAGTGGGGTTATGAAGTGCACACCGGCGTCGGCCGAACCGGGGTCGTGGGTGTTCTGCGCAACGGCACGGGCACACGCACCCTGGGCCTGCGGGCGGACATGGACGCCTTGCCGATCATCGAGAACACCGGGGTTCCCTACAGCAGCCGCCATGGCGGTTGCATGCACGCCTGCGGGCATGACGGCCACACCACCATCCTGCTGGGGGCGGCGCGCTACCTGGCGGCGACCCGAGCGTTCGACGGCACCCTGAACCTGATCTTCCAGCCCGCGGAAGAAGGCCAGGGCGGTGCCGAGGCGATGCTTGCCGATGGCCTGCTGGAACGCTTCCCCTGTGATGCGCTGTTCGGCCTGCACAACATGCCTGGGCTGCCGGCTGGTCACCTGGGCTTTCGCGAGGGGCCGATGATGGCGTCCCAGGACCTGCTTGAGGTGATTGTCGAAGGCGTCGGCGGTCACGGCTCCATGCCCCACCTGGCGGTGGACCCCTTGGTGGCCGCGGCCAGCATGGTCATGGCCTTGCAGACGGTGGTGGCGCGCAATATCGACGCGCAGGAAGCGGCGGTGGTGACGGTGGGGGCCTTGCAGGCGGGTGAGGCGGCCAACGTGATTCCCCAGCAGGCGTTACTGCGCCTGAGCCTCAGGGCCCTCAACGCACCGGTGCGCGAGCAGATGCTGGAGCGAGTCAAGTCGATCATCCGCACCCAGGCCGAAAGCTTTGGCTGCAGCGCCAGCATCGACCATCGCCCGGCTTATCCGGTGCTGGTCAACAGTCCGGAAGAAACCGAGTTTGCCCGGCGGGTCGGTGTCGAGCTGGTGGGGGCCGAGGCGGTCAATGGCAATACGCCGAAGCTGATGGGCAGCGAAGACTTCGGCTGGATGCTGCAGCGCTGCCCCGGCAGCTACCTGTTCATCGGCAATGGCGTAGCGCAACCGATGGTGCATAACCCGGGTTACGACTTCAACGACGACATCCTGCTCACCGGTGCGGCCTATTGGGGCGCCCTGGCGGAGAGCTGGCTCAAGCCCGTCTGAGCCCTCCTGTTCCTGTAGCGCTGTGCGGCCCGGGCGTGCCATGCGTCCGGCACTTTTCCGAGCCCGCAAGAAGGCTCAAAAGTATCAAGGAACCTCCCATGAGCGTCTCGACACCTGCTGTTTCCAAGACCCGGCAAGTGGTTGCCGCCGTTGTTGGCAACGCCCTGGAATGGTACGACTTCATCGTCTATGGCTTTCTCGCCAGCTTTATCGCCCGCCAGTTTTTCCCGGCTGAAGACGAGTACACCTCGCTGCTGATGGCCCTGGCCACCTTCGGCGTGGGCTTTTTCATGCGCCCGGTGGGCGGCGTGCTGCTGGGCATGTATTCCGACCGCAAAGGCCGCAAGGCGGCGATGCTGGTGATCATCCAGCTGATGACTGTGGCCATTGCGATGATCGTCTTTGCCCCCAACTACGCGGCTATTGGCCTGGGCGCGCCGTTGCTGATCGTGGTGGCGCGGATGCTCCAGGGCTTTGCCACCGGGGGGGAGTACGCCAGCGCCACGGCCTACCTGGTGGAAAGTGCCCCGGTGGACAAGAAGGGGTTGTATGGCTCCTGGCAGTTGGTAGGACAGTGCCTGGCGGTGTTCAGTGGAGCGGCGATGGTGGCGGCGGTGACCCACCTCTTTTCGCCGCAGACCCTGGATCTCTGGGGCTGGCGCCTGCCGTTCGTGATCGGCCTGCTGATCGGTCCGGTGGGACTGTGGATTCGCAAGTACATGGAGGAGCCGGAGGCCTTCATCGAGGCGCGCAAGCAGGCAGGTGGCAAGGGGCCAGGGCTGTGGCAGGTGGTGTCGGCCCATCGCCGGGCGATCCTGATCTCCATGGGCCTGTGCTGCGGCAGCACGGTGTCTTTCTATGTGGTGCTGGTGAACATGCCGACCTTCGCCCACACCAACCTCGGCCTGCCCCTGGATCAGGTGCTGCTGGTGCAGATGTTCGCCGTGGCCCTGATGACCGTGGTGATTCCCTTTGCCGGGGCGCTGTCGGACCGCATCGGCCGGCGCCCAGTGCTGATGGCCTTCACCCTGGCGTTTTTCGTCATGGTCTATCCCTTGTATGTGTGGGTCGCCGCGGCGCCGTCCATTGAGCGCCTGCTGGTGATGCAAATGTTGCTGTGCGGTGCCATTGGCGGCTTTTTCGGTCCCGGTCCTACGGCCCTGGCCGAGCAGTTTCCCATCGAGGTGCGTTCCACCGGGGTGTCGGTGGCGTATAACGTCACGGTGATGCTGTTCGGTGGCTTTGCGCCCTTGATCGTGACCTGGCTGAGCAAGGTCATGGCCACGCCGGTGGCGCCATCCTTCTATGTCTTGCTGACCTCGATCCTCAGCCTGCTGGGTATCTACTGCATGCATGACGCGGTCAGAGACGACAAACCCGATGCCGTGACCCTGGGAGGCGAGTCTTGATCAAGCACAGCGAAGCAATGGCCAACGAGTCCATCGTCGAATTGGATGCCTTGGCACTATCCCGGGCGATCCATGCGCGCGAGCTGTCCTGTCGCGAGGTGATGCTGGCTTATCTGCAGCAGATCGAGCGTTACAACCCGGGCGTCAATGCCCTGGTCTCACTGTGCGATCCGCAGGATCTGCTGGCCCAGGCCGATGAGCGTGATCGGCAACTGGATCGGGGACAGTCCATGGGCTGGATGCATGGCATGCCCCAGGCGATCAAGGATCTGGCAGCCACCGCAGGGCTGGCCACCAGCATGGGCTCGCCGCTGTTCGCCGATCAGGTACCCCAGGTGGATGCCATCAGCGTGGCCCGGGTCCGTGCCAGCGGCGCGATCATTGTCGGCAAGAGCAACGTGCCGGAGTTCGGCCTGGGCTCCCATACCTACAACCAGCTGTTCGGCACCACCGGCAATGCCTATGACCGCAGCCTGAGCGCCGGCGGCAGCAGCGGCGGGGCGGCGGTGGCCCTGGCCTTGCGCATGCTGCCGGTGGCCGATGGCAGCGACATGATGGGCTCGCTGCGCAATCCGGCGGCCTTCAACAACGTGTTCGGCATGCGCCCCTCCCAGGGGCGGGTGCCATTCGGCCCGACCCCTGAGTTGTTCGTGCAGCAACTGGCTACCGAAGGGCCGATGGGGCGCACGGTGGCTGATGTGGCGCGGTTGTTGAGCACCCAGGCCGGATACGATCCGCGAGTGCCCTTGTCCCTCAAGGACGATCCGGCGCTGTTGCAGGCGCCTCTGCAACGGGATGTACGCGGCCTGCGCCTGGGCTGGCTGGGTGACTACAACGGCTACCTGGCCATGGAGCAGGGCGTCCTGAGCCTGTGCGAAAAGGCCCTGGCCGACTTCACCCATCTGGGCTGTGAAGTGGAAAGCTGCCAGCCGGAGTTTTCCATGGCGCAATTGTGGGACTGCTGGCTGGTGCACCGGCACTGGCTGGTCCAGGGTTCCCTGGGGCTGTTGCACAACGACCCGGACCAGCGCCGCTGGCTCAAGCCCGAGGCGCGTTGGGAAGTGGAGGGCGCGGCCAGCCTCAGTGCCGCGGACGTGTATCGCGCTTCCCAGAGTCGCAGCGATTGGTATCGCGCCTTGCTGCGGCTGTTCGAACGTTACGATTTTCTGCTGCTGCCCACGGCCCAGGTGTTCCCTTTCGATGCACGGCAGGCCTGGCCAAGGCAGATCGATGGGCAGGAAATGGACACTTATCACCGCTGGATGGAAGTGGTGATCGGTCCGACTCTGGCCGGCCTGCCCAGTATCAGCATTCCGGTGGGGTTCAATCTGGCGGGCCTGCCCATGGGCTTGCAGATCATCGGGCCGGCCCAGGCCGACCACGCCGTGCTGCAACTGGCCTATGCCCACGAACAACTGACGCACTGGGTGCGGCAATGCCCTCCGGGTAACCTGCTGTAACCAGGCAAATGCCGTTGATAGGGTTCTAGGCTCTGTACGAAAAGCCTTGATACTCGGTGATGCTGCGTTGAAAACGGTCTCGGAATGCTCATTTACAACCCGTAAACTCCGCTTCCTCGACCGTTTTCGCCTTGCCTGACCTTCGTCTCAAAACTTTTCGTACAGAGCCTAAGGCCCGCATCTTGCTGGGAAAAACCTTTACCCATCTTCAGTCAGGGAGTTCGGACTATGGCCAGCAAGGTAGAAACCGGCAGCGTGCGTTCCGTGGAACGGGCCCTGGCCATCGTCGAGTTGCTGGGCCAGCACCAGGCCTTGGGCCTGGAGGAGTTGCACTACCTGACGGGGCTAGCCAAGGCCACGGTGTCGCGCATGTTGCTGACCCTGCAGGAGCAGGGCTGGATCTACCGTGGCCTGAGCGACAGGCGTTATCGCCTGAGCGCCCGCAGCCTGTTCGGCGACAGCCGGCAACGCTTCAAGCGCCATCTGGTGGAGCAGGCGGCGCCCTGGATGCTGGAGTTGAGTGCACGCACCGGACTGGTCAGCGACCTGTCGAGTTTTGACGGTGAGCACCTTGAGGTCCTGGAAAGTGCGGTGCCTGCGGTGTTGCGCAAGCGCTACCCGAACAACAGCCGGATTGTCGGCCAGCATGCCAGCCTGTTTCATTCGGCCATGGGCAAGGCCTGCCTGGGGGCCCTGGCCAGTGATGAAGTCGAGCGTCTGGCCGAGCGTGAGCGAGTACCGGCCGAAGACCAGCAACAAGCTTGCGCCCAGTCCCAGCATCTGGGCTTCGGTCAGCGTACCGAGGGCCACTGGGAATATCCGGTGCGCCTGCCTTTTCTGATTCGTGCCGTGGCCCTGCCGTTGCAGGCCGAAGGCCGGGTGATCGGCAGCATCGCTCTGCATTGGCCGATGGATCTGAGCTGTGTCGAGCAGGTGCGCAATCGTCACTTGGGATTGCTGGCCGACACCATCGAGCAATTGCAGAAGTCCATTGCCTGAGCCATTCCCCGTCTGCAACGGCTGGGCCCCACTTGAGCGCGGTGTTTGCCAGCCCCCTGGCAGCCGGTTAAGGTGGCGCCTTCTGTTCACGGGAGCTTGCATGCGTACGCCGATCCGCCTTCTTATCAGCCTGCTCGGGGTACTCGCCCTGCCGGCCCAGGCCAACTGGTACCTGGACAACGAGTCTTCCCGGGTGTCCTTCGTGACCACCAAGAACGCCAGTATTTCCGAGGTCCAGCGCTTTCTGGTGTTGCACGGCAAGGTCGACGCCAAGGGTCAGGCCCGGTTGCAGATCGAGCTGGACTCGATCAGCAGCGGCATTCCCCTGCGCGATGAGCGCATGCGCCAGGAGCTGTTCCAGGTCCAGCAGTTTCCCGAGGCGCAGATCACGACGCAGATCAACCTGCGGCCGATCAACGACCTGGCCCCCGGGGCGCAGATCGAGCTGCTGTTGCCGGTCACCGTGGCCCTGCACGGCCAGGAACACACCTACAACGCCGAGCTGCTGGCCACTCGCCTGGATGAGCGGCGTTTCCAGGTGGTGACCTTGGAACCGCTGGTTCTCAATGCCGAAGACTTCAACCTGGCACCGGGCCTCGACAGCCTGCGCAAAGTGGCTGGCTTGTCGGCCATCAGTTTCTCGGTACCGGTGGGTGCGGTACTGATCTTCACGGCGCGCTGAAATGCGCGGAGCGGTGTTCCCTTGGCGTGAAGGCAACCGCTTCGAGCTGTTGATCGACGGTCCCCAGTTCTTTCCGCGCATGTTGGTGGCCATTGCCCGCGCCCGGCAGCAGGTGGAGCTGGAGCTGTATCTGGTGGAAGCCGGCGCATGTGCCGACGCTCTGGTCCAGTCCCTGGTCCAGGCTGCCGAGCGCGGGGTGCGGGTGCGCTGTCTGTTCGATGACTATGGCAGCCTGGCTTTTACCCAGGCCCTGCGCCTGCGCTTGACCACGGCTGGTGTCGAGCTGCGTTTCTACAACCGCCTTAAGTGGCGCCAGGGCTTTCTCAATCTGTATCGCGACCATCGAAAACTGTTGCTGGTGGACCAGTCCCTGGCCGTGGTGGGCGGTACTGGGGTTACCGATGAATTCTGGCGGCCCGAGGACAACAGCTGCGACTGGCATGAAGTGATGGTGGAGATCGCCGGGCCCGCAGTGCTGGACTGGCAAAGGCTGTTCGATCGCCAGTGGAGCGCCAACCTGCGCAAGGGCGCCTGGCGGCCTGACGTGGATTTCGGCCTGCCCCATCTGCCCCGTGTGCCTGACTCGGGAGAGGGCATGGGCCGGGTGGCGTATGCCGACTCGCGTCAGCATCGCGACATCCTGCATTCACTGATTCGTGCCCTGCACAGCGGCCAGCAGCGCATCTGGCTGGCCACGCCTTACTTCTTGCCAACCTGGTCGGTGCGGCGCTCATTGCGCAAAGCCGCCGCCCGGGGTGTCGACGTACGCCTGTTGCTGACCGGGCCGCACACCGATCATCCGGCCGTGCGCTATGCCGGGCACCGTTACTACCCGCGCTTGCTCAAGGCCGGTGTGCGGATTTTCGAGTATCAGCCGTGTTTTCTGCATTTGAAGATGGTGCTGGTGGACGACTGGGTCAGTGTGGGGTCGTGCAATTTCGACCACTGGAACCTGCGCTTCAACCTGGAAGCCAACCTGGAGGCCCTGGACCCGCCACTGACCCACTCCGTGGCGGCGAGCTTCGAGGCGGACTTCGCCCAGAGTGAAGAGATCAGCCTGGCACAGTGGCGCAACCGGCCGTTGTGGCGGCGGGTCAAGCAGCGGATCTGGGGTTGGGTCGACCGCCTGGTGGTCAACCTGCTGGACCGGCGCGGCTGACCGTCACGGCTGACATGGCTGGCTGTAGCCGCTGCCGGAGGCTGCGAACGAGCGCGAAGCGGTCGCGGCGGTCGTGAGTCCGATGGAGGTTTGGCGGTAGATCGACAAGCAAGGTCCTGCGGACCTTTGCGCAGCCTCGCAGGCTCGGCAGCGGCTACAGATATTGCAGCGATTGTGGGGATTGCGGGGATTGCAGAAGGAGGCGGCCAGCGCAGGTCCTGCGCCGGCCGCTGACAGGCATCAGAGCAGTTCGAAGCTCTGTTGCTTCACGTCCTGGGAATCCAGGCCGATCTGTACATTGAAGTCGCCCGGTTCCGCGGCGTACTTGAGCTGCGCGTTGTAGAACTTCAGGTCGTCCTCGGTGATGGTGAAGTGAATGGACTTCTCTTCGCCGGCCTTGAGCATGACTTTCTGGAAGTTCTTCAATTCCTTGATCGGGCGGATCATTGAGCCGGCCACGTCCTGGATGTACAGCTGCACCACGGTTTCGCCGTCACGCTTGCCGGTGTTCTTCACGGTCACGCTGGCATCGAGCTTGCCGCTCTTGTTCAGGGTGGTGGAGGACAGCGCCATGTCCGATAGGCTGAAGCTGGTGTAGCTCAAGCCATAGCCGAACGGATACAGCGGGCCGGTAGTGTCGTCGAAGTACTGCGAGGTGTAGTTGCCCGGCTTGCCCGGCGTGAACGGCCGGCCAATGGTCAGGTGGTTGTAGTAGGTGGGAATCTGGCCCACGGAGCGGGGGAAGGTGATCGGCAGCTTGCCCGACGGGTTGTAGTCGCCGAACAGCACGTCGGCAATGGCGTTACCGCCCTCGGTGCCGCTGAACCAGGTTTCCAGGATGGCGTCGGCTTGCTGGTTTTCTTCCAGCAGTGACAGCGGCCGGCCATTCATCAGCACCAGCACCAGAGGCTTGCCGGTGGCCTTGAGGGCCTTGATCAGCTCGCGCTGGCTGGCGGGAATGTGCAGGTCGGTGCGGCTCGAAGACTCGTGGGACATGCCACGGGACTCACCCACAGCGGCCACGATCACGTCCGCCTGCTTGGCCGCCTTGACCGCTTCGTCGATCATCTGCTGCGCCGGACGCGGGTCGTCCACCACTTCCGGGGCATCGAAGTTGAGGAAGTTCAGGTAGTCCACCACCTTCTTGTCGGCGGTGATGTTCGAGCCCCGGGCGTACACCAGTTGGGCCTTGTCACCCAGGACGTTGCGCATGCCGTCGTACAGCGTCACCGACTGCGCCGGTACGCCAGCGGCGGCCCAGCTGCCCATCATGTCGATGGGGGCCTTGGCCAGGGGGCCGACCAGGGCGATCTTCGCGGTTTTCTTCAGCGGCAAGGTGTCGTTGTGGTTCTTCAGCAGCACCAGGCTGCGGCGGGCGATGTCCCGGGCGTCGCTGCGGTGCAGGCGGCTTTCGGCGTTGGTGTCGGCCGGGTCGTCCTCGGCCTTGCCGATGCGCACATAAGGGTCCTTGAACAGGCCCATGTCGTACTTGGCCGCCAGCACTTCACGCACCGCGTTGTCGATGTCCTTCTGCTCGATCTCGCCGGACTTGAGCAGCCCCGGCAGTTCCTTGCCGTACAGCGAGTCGTTCATGCTCATGTCGATGCCGGCCTTGATTGCCAGCTTGGCGGCCTCGCGACCGTCCTTGGCGACGCCGTGGCGGATCAGTTCGATGATCGCCCCGTGGTCGCTCACCGCCAGGCCCTTGAAGCCCCATTCCTTGCGCAACAGGTCGTTCATCAGCCAAGTGTTGGAGGTGGCCGGCACGCCGTTGATGGAGTTCAGGGCCACCATCACTCCGCCGGCACCGGCGTCAATGGCGGCGCGGTAGGGCGGCAGGTAGTCCTGGTACATCTTCACCGGGCTCATGTCGACGATGTTGTAGTCGCGACCGCCCTCTACTGCGCCATACAGGGCGAAGTGCTTGACGCTGGCCATGATGCTGTCCGGCAAGGCCGGGCTCTGGCCCTGGTAGGCATTGACCATGACCTTGGCAATGCGCGAGACCAGGTAGGTGTCTTCGCCGAAGCCTTCGGAGGTACGGCCCCAGCGAGGATCGCGGGAGATGTCCACCATCGGCGCGAAGGTGATGTCCAGGCTGTCGGCGCTGGCCTCCTTGGCGGCGATGCGCCCGGAGCGGCCGATGGCGTCCATATCCCAGCTGGACGCCAGGGCCAGGCTGATGGGGAAGATGGTCCGGTGGCCGTGGATCACGTCATAGGCGAAGAACATCGGGATCTTCAGCCGGCTGCGCATGGCCGCGTCCTGCATCGGCCGGTTTTCCGGGCGGGTGATGGAGTTGAAAGTGCCGCCGATATTGCCCGCGGCGATTTCCTTGCGGATCAGCTCACGGGGCATTTCCGGGCCGATGCTGATCAGGCGCAACTGGCCGATCTTCTCTTCCAGGGTCATGCGCTTGAGCAGATCGCTGATAAAGGCTTCTTTGTTTTCCAGGGGGACCGGGGCAGATTCGGCCAACACAGGGTGACTGGCCAGGCTGACCAGCAGGCCCAGCAAACACAGCTTATTCATGAATAGTGTTCTCAAGGGCTCAAGACCGACGCATGAGTGACGCGTCGAACAGCCAAAATTTAGGGAGCGGCTATTGTTGTTCAGATAAATCCAGCACACTTCTGAACTCTTTTTCGCGCTGGGCATCTTTTAGCCCATCAGCCCGATGCATTCCAGTGGCGCAGGCAGATTTTGCCCCACAGGATGTGTGAAACCGGGCAAAAGATTCTTTTCCATCAGGTTGTGCAAGGAGCCCCACCCATGAACATCACCCAAAGCCTGCGCTCGAGTTGGCCCATCGCTGCCCTGTTGCTGCTTACCAGCCTGCTCAGCGGCTGCGGCATCAACAACATTCCGACCCTGGACGAGCAGGTCAAGGCCGACTGGGGCCAGGTACAGAACCAGTACCAGCGCCGCGCCGACCTGATCCCCAACCTGGTGGAGACCGTCAAGGGCTACGCCAAGCACGAGGAAGCCACCCTGACCGCGGTGATCGAGGCGCGGGCCAAGGCCACTTCGATCCAGGTGGACGCCAGCACCCTGGACAACCCGGAAAAACTCAAGCAGTTCCAGCAGGCCCAGGACCAGTTGAGCGGAGCCCTGAGCCGTCTGATGGTGGTCTCCGAGCGTTATCCGGACCTCAAGGCCAACCAGAACTTCCTGGCCCTGCAATCCCAGCTTGAAGGCACCGAGAACCGCATCGCCGTGGCCCGTCGCGACTTCATCCTGGCGGTGCAGAAGTACAACACCGAGATCCGCACCTTCCCCGGCCGCCTGTGGCACAGCCTGATGTACAGCGACCTGCCGGTGCGTGAATCCTTCGAGGCCACCAGCCCCGACGCCGACAAAGCGCCGCAAGTGAAATTCTGATGAGCCACGGGCGGCGCGTGCTGCGAGGCGCGCTGCTGTGGCTATGGCTGGTGAGTGGCGCCGTGTTGGCGCAACAACCCGGGCCCACACCCACGGATGGGGTGCCGTTGCGTTCGTCGCAACCCGCTGTCCAGGTCGAGCCCGCACCGACCACTGCGACAGCGGCACCGATCGAACGGCTGTTTCCCAAGCTGACCGGGCGGGTGGTGGACACCGCGCAGTTGCTCACGCCATCCGCGCAGGTCTACCTGGCGCAGATGCTGGAACGGCTCGAGCAGACCACCACCGACCAGGTGGTGGTGGCCACGGTGCCGAGCCTGGGTGGCCACAGCATCGAGGAGTTCGGCCTGCAGTTGGGCCGGCACTGGGGGATTGGCCAGAAGGACAAGAACAACGGCGTCCTGCTGCTGGTGGCCAAGGACGATCGCAAGGTGCGGATCGAGGTCGGTTACGGCCTGGAGGGGCGGCTCAACGACATAGTGGCCCACTTCATCATCGATGGTTCGATCATTCCGTACTTCAAGGACGACCTGTATTCCTCGGGGATCATTGCCGGGGCCACGTCCATCGTGAACGTGCTGTCGTCCACCGACCGGCCGAGGCTGGTGTACCGCTCGGTGGAGAAAAGCTGGTACCAGGACATCGAGTGGATGTGGTGGTTCGAGAGGTTGTTCTACCTGGTGTTCGTCGGTGTACCGTTGTTCGGGTTCCTGACCCAATGGCGCAGCGGCAATGATTCGCCGGTTGTTGCCAGCGGCGATTCGGCCAGGCGCGAAACCAGGGTCGAGCGCGACGCAGGTTCGAGCAGCAGTGCGTTCGACTGGTTCGATTCCAGCAGCTCCAGCTCCAGCTCCAGTTCAAGCTCGGACAGCTTCAGCGGGGGCGGCGGCAGTTTTGGCGGTGGCGGGGCGTCCGGCAGTTGGTAGCACACGCGGACAAACATTAAGGATGAGGTGCTGATGCGACTTTATAAAATCGGCCTGGTGCTGTTGCTCTGGGTCTTTGCGGTCACGGCCCAGGCCGAGCTGAGGTTTCCGGCCCTGAGCGGGCGGGTGGTGGACGACGCGCAGATGATCGAGCCGACCATCAGCGCCCTGCTGACTCGGCAACTGCAAGCCCACGAACAGGCCACCGGCGAACAGTTGGTGGTGGTGACCCTGCCGGACCTGCAAGGCGCCAGCATCGAGGAATACGGCTACCAGTTGGGGCGCCACTGGGGCATCGGCCAGAAGGACAAGAACAACGGCGCGCTGCTGATCGTCGCTCGGGACGAGCGCAAGCTGCGCATCGAAGTGGGCTACGGCCTGGAGGAGCGCCTGACCGACGCCCAGGCCTCGGTGATCATCAACCAGGTGATCACCCCGGCGTTCAAGACCGGGCAGTTCAGCAAGGGCATCAGCGACGGGGTTTCGGCCATGCTCCTGGTGCTCGGCGGCACGCCGCTGGACGAGCCGGCCACGGCCTATGACAGCGGCGGCGAGAGCAGCGACCAGGACGATTTTGTCCAGCGTCACCCGTGGCTGTTCATCTTCATGGTGCTGCTGTTCATCCTGGTGGTGATAGTGGCGCAGGCGCTCGGGTTCATCACCACCACCAGCGGGCGCGGCGGTGACGGAGGCGGTGGCTTCGGCGGTTTTGGTGGTGGGTCCGGCGGCGGTGGCGGCTTCAGTGGTGGCGGTGGCAGCTTTGGCGGCGGCGGTTCCTCCGGCGGCTGGTAACTCAAAATAAGAAGCGGAAATCCAACGACATGGCATTACTCAGTGAATACGAACAACGGCAAGTGGCCGAAGCCATTGCCCGGGTGGAACAGCAGACCGACGCCGAACTGGTGACGGTGCTGGCCGCCCGGGCCGACGACTACGCCTATATCCCGCTGCTCTGGGCCAGCCTGCTGGCGCTGGTGGTGCCGGGGCTGGTGCACTACGCCACTGGCTGGCTGAACATGCACCTGTTGCTGCTGGCGCAATGGGCGACCTTTATCGTGCTGTGCCTGGTGTTTCGCCTACCCTGGATCACCACCCGGCTGATCCCGCGCTCGGTGCGCCATTGGCGGGCTTCCAACCTGGCCCGACGGCAGTTTCTCGAACAGAACCTGCACCACACCGTGGGCGGCACCGGGGTGCTGATCTTTGTCAGCGAAGCCGAGCGTTACGTGGAAATCCTCGTGGACGAGGGCATTTCCAAGCGTCTGGATAACAAGCAGTGGAATGGCATCGTGCGCAACTTTACCCAGCAAGTCCGCCAGGGCCAGACCCTGCAGGGCTTCCTCGACTGTATTGAAGCCAGCGGCGAGTTGCTCAAGACCCATGTGCCCCTGACCCAGATACGCAACGAATTGCCCAACCGCCTGGTGGTGCTCAACTGAGCCCACCGCCGTAGGAGCCGGCTTGCCGGCGAACAGGCCCCTGAGTCTTGCGCCGCCCTTGAGGACGCCTTCGCTGGCAAGCCAGCTCCTACAGCGGTGCGATATCGCTGTTGTTCATGCAGGAGCCGGCTTGCCGGCGAATGGCCCCTGAGCCTTGCACCGCCCTCGGGCGAGGATTTTTTACCGTCGAGTGAATAACTTCGTGCCCCGACGGGGCTAGCTCCCTAAAATACCTGCCACTCCCTGATTCACACCCCGCATCGCCCGAGGCACCTGCCCCCATGTCTGTGACCGCACCTTCCGCCCGTCCCGCGCCGGATCATCACGCCCAGTTCCTGCAATTGCTCGACACCAGCCTCACGCAAAACGCCTTTATCAAGCTGGTACTGGCCAAGCACGTGGGCCCGGAGGCGGACCTGCAACGCCTGATCATCAAGCAACTGACGGTCAAGGAGCAGCCGTGCCTGTCCTTCGTCTACCGCTACAAGACCCGGGACATCACCAAGAACTTCTCCCTGGACGAAGGCATCGCCGCCATCGCTGGGCTGCTGCCGGCTTCGTTCAAGAACGCCCACCTGCTGACCCTGACCGACGAAGTGCAGCTCGAATACAGCAAGAAGGGCAAGAGTTCGCTGTTCAAGGGCAAGCCGCAAACCCAGCGCGATGTGCCGTCGGCCGAGCACAACCGCGAGAAGAACCGCTTTCTCGACCTGAGCCGGCCTTTCCTCGCCGATCTTGGGGTGACCAACAAGCAGCACGAACTGATCCCGGCCATGTCGCGCAAGTGGAAGCAGATCAACAAGTTCATCGAGGTCTTCAGCCACGCCCTGGGCAGCTCGCCGATCAAGCTCGATCAGCCGGTGCGGGTCGCGGACTTCGGCTCCGGCAAGGGCTACCTGACGTTCGCCATCCACGATTACCTGCGCAACACCCTCAAGGCCGAGGGCGAAGTCACCGGCGTCGAATTGCGCGAGGACATGGTGACCCTGTGCAACGCCGCCGCGCACCGCCTGGAACACCCGGGCCTGGTATTCAAGTGCGGTGACGTGCGCAGCGTGGCCCCCAGCCAGCTGGACGTGATGATCGCCCTGCATGCCTGCGACATCGCCACCGACTACGCGATTCACACCGGCATCCGCTCCGGCGCGGCGATCATCATGTGCTCGCCGTGCTGCCACAAGCAGATCCGCCTGCAGATCCAGAGCCCGGCGCTGCTCAAGCCGATGCTGCAATACGGTCTGCACCTGGGACAGCAGGCGGAGATGGTCACCGACAGCCTGCGGGCGCTGTTCCTCGAAGCCTGCGGTTATGAAACCAAGGTCTTCGAGTTCATCTCCCTGGAACACACCAACAAGAACAAGATGATCCTGGCGGTCAAGCGCGCCGAGCCGGTTGACCCGACCCAGTTGCTGGCCAGGATCGAAGAACTCAAGGCCTTCTACCAGATCAGCGAACACTGCCTGGAAACCCTGCTCAAGGCCGACGGCTATCTGGGTTGAAGCCGCTGTAGTACCAGGCTATTACCCGGGCTGGCGCAATGGGACTACCTTGAGTACTCCTTCCGCCCACGTCTTTCCCTGAAAGGAGTCCACTCCATGGCCGCGAAAAAGATCCTCATGCTGGTTGGCGATTACGTCGAAGACTACGAAGCGATGGTGCCGTTCCAGGCCCTGCTGATGGTCGGTCATACGGTGCATGCCGTGTGCCCGGACAAGATCGCCGGGCAGACGGTGCGCACGGCGATCCACGACTTCGAGGGCGACCAGACCTACAGCGAGAAACCGGGTCACCTGTTTGCCCTCAACTACGACTTCGCCCAGGTCAGCTCCGCTGATTACGACGCCCTGCTGATCCCCGGCGGACGTGCTCCGGAGTACCTGCGCCTGAACGCCAAGGTGCTGCAACTGGTCAAGGAATTCGACCAGGCCGGCAAGCCGATTGCCGCGGTGTGCCATGGCGCGCAACTGCTGGCGGCGGCGGGCATCCTCGAAGGCCGCGAGTGCAGCGCCTACCCGGCCTGTGCCCCGGAAGTGCGGCTGGCCGGTGGCACCTACATCGATATCCCGGTGACCGAAGGCCACGTCCAGGGCAATCTGGCCACCGCTCCAGCGTGGCCGGCGCACCCCAGCTGGCTGGCGGGTTTCCTCGGCCTGCTGGGCACCCAGATCACCCTGTAAGCGAGGACCACGCCATGTGCGAGCTGTACGTCAAGGCCGACCCGATTCTCTACGAATCCCGTTCCCGCTCGCTGCGCATCTGTGGCGTGGTCACCACCTTGCGCCTGGAAAACCAGTTCTGGGACATCCTCAGCGAAATTGCCGAAGTGGACGGCATGACCACCAACCAGCTGATCGCCAAGCTGTATGAAGAGGTCATGGATTACCGCGGCGAAGTGGTGAATTTCGCCTCCTTCCTGCGGGTCAGCTGCACCCGCTACCTGAGCCAGCGGCGCACCGCCGCCCCTGACCTCAGCCTGGTACGGCGCAACGCACTGTAGCCGCTGCCGCAGGCTGCGAACGGCCCGCAGGGACGCGGGGTTCTGCAGGGCGCCGGAGGTTTGGCGGGCGATCGCCAAGCAAGGTCGGACCTTTGCGCAGCCTCGCGGGCTCGGCAGCGGCTACAGGGCTCAGCTGATTTTGCTGAGGAAGCCTGGTAGTTCCGGTTCCGGGAGCACCGACAGCACTTTGAGGCATTTCAGCATCCGCTGGCGGGCGCGTTGCAGGTGTTCGCGAAGGTTCAGGGCCGCGGCAAAGGCTGAGGGCTAGAGCCCCAGGCGTGCCAGCTGGCGCAGGTCGGCGATCACCGCCGGGTTGCCGCCTTCGAGCACATCCAGGCGCATTTGCGCGATCAGCGATTTGAGCAGCTCGGTCTGGGTCATCCGCGTCGCCTGCAGCAGGCGCGCGAGATCCTCGGCCACATAATGGTTGACCTTCAGCGACAGGCGTTTCATTGAATGGACCGCCGGCAGCTGGCGGGCCTCGGCCTGTTCGGCCAGGTAGGCGGTGAAAGTGCTATGCACCCGTTCCAGGCACGGGGCGACCCGGGCGCTGAAGTAGTAGCTGAAGAACAGTTTGCGCATTTGCACCCCGGCGTCCTGGATCACCGAGTGCATGGCGGCATCCAGAACATCCAGATAGACCGCGGGCAGCCGCGCCTCGATGGAGGTCAACGGGTGCTGGCGCGCGTCCTTGATCGCCGGCGTCGACTGAGGCGGAATGGCCACGGTGGTGGCGCACTGATCGCAGACTCCCACCAGGATGTCCCGGGCCAGGCCGTTGCCGTCGCTGAAGGGGACGTCGCGCCGCAGGTAGGTAATGCCGACGATCTGTTGGCAATGCTCGCAGAGCGCCTTGCCCCGGTCGCCTTGCAGAAAGAGTTTCATGGGTTGTCCTCATCGGTGAACGCTGATGAACCACACATCTGGCTCGATAAAGTAGAACTTGATGTACCAGCCGGCCTTTTTCAGCACGTGGACCGCGATGCCCGGGACGCTGTGATGTGCGCTGCAACTGTGGTTCTGGCCCTTGCAGGCGCCTATGACCTCGATCAGTTGACCGACCGAGACTTCGCCCGTGGCCAGCAGGTTCTTGACCTCGATCGAGCCGCGCGCGGCATGCAGATAGTCGCCATTCTGTAGTGCATTGATCAGGTCACGCCTGACCTTCCTGAAGCCTCTGTCCATGATGCTTTCTCGGTTGTACGACAGATGTCGTACGCAATCAATGGGAAGTCGACTGAAAGCGCCCAAAGGCATTTCAGCGGTTTTCAGGGGGGAGCCGATCTTAGCCCGGCAGGAGCGGGCGGCAGGGCTTGGCTAAAGGCTTGCAATACATCCGTGATGGCCAACGGCTGGCCTGCTGCGGTGCGTCCGATGCACCGCAGCCAGTTGCCGTCAGAAGAAGCGGGTCACGCTGATCTTGGCGTTGCGTCCCAGGCTGGAGGCGTTCTCGCCGCTCAGCGGTGGGCGATAGTCACGGTTGAACATGTTGTCCAGGGTGAAGTTGACTTCGGTGCCCTTGAGGTAAGGCTGCTGGGGTTTCCAGTTGGCGAACAGGCCGTGCACGTTGTAGCGGTCGTTCTTGTACTGGTCCCAGGCGGAGTCGCCCAAGACGCTGGCCGGGCCGCCGGCATAGATGTCGCTGGGTACCCGGTCAGTCTGGCGCACCCACTGGCCCTGCCAGCCCACTTGCGCATCCCACTGTGGAATCTTCACCCCCAGGCTGGCCACCCACTTGCGTGGCGGAATGTCCCGGGCCCAGACATTCGGGCCCCAGGGGTTGGTGTAGGCCCCTTCATGCTTGCCGGTGATCCACGAGTACGACAGCGAGCCAAACAGGTAGGTCGAGTCGTAGAAGCTTTCCACCTCGAAGCCCTTGATGGTCAGGTCGCCGATATTGCGGTAGACGCCGATGGTCGGCTGGTTACACACCTGGCCGATGTTCTTGCCGCTGGTGAGTTGCTCGGGGCAGCCGATCCCGAGGTTCTTCATGATTTCGTCTTTGATGGTGTTGTGGAACAGCGTGGTACGCACCTGCACGCGGTCGGTCTTGCTGAACACATCGGAGAAGCTGGTGATGTTGCCGGCGCGCAGGGCGGTGATGCGTTCCGGGTCGAGGTCGCGGCTGGTGGCGGAGCGGGTGGAGGCGGCCGACTGGACCTCGTACTGCTCGTCGATCACCGGTGCACGCCAGGTCTTGCTGTAGTCGGCGAACAGGGCGAATTGCGGGGTTACCGTCCAGAATGCCGACAGCCGAGGCGACCAGCCGGTGTAGGTCTTGTCGCCGTAATCATGGCCCGCCACCGGGTCGGGGCTGTTGTAGAACGGTGCGTCGTTCTTCTGGCCGCGGTTGCGCACATGGTCGTAGCGCAGGGACGGGGTCAGAGTGAAATTCCCCAGGGTGATGGCGTCCTGGATGTAGAAGGCATTGTTGTCGACCTTGCCGTGGGGCATGAAGCCCGGCTGGTAGTGGCCGTAGTTGTACTTGGGCACTTCATAGGTCTTGCCCGGCATCCACATGTCGACTTCGCGGGTGTGCTTGCGGATCTGGATGCCATTGGTCAGCGCGTGTTCCAGCGGGCCGGTGCTGAAGCGGCTGGTGTTTTTCAGGGCCAGGATTTTGTCGTCATAGCCCACGGTGATCTTGCGGCCACCGGATGTCGGCTGGAAATAGGCGTTCGGCCCGCGTTCGTCAGTCTGGTCGGTGGTGGAGTCGGAGTACTTGGCCTCGAAGTCGATCCAGGGATTGTCCACGGGGGTGTACTGGTACTTGGCGATCCAGGTGGTGTCGATGGTATTGCGCTGGGCCAGGAAACGGCGGGTGGCGCCGTCATAACCGTACTTGTCGATGTCGCTCTGGCTCGGCGGCGTCGGGTAGCTCTTGGCCGAGAAGGGCGCCCAGATGTCGCTGTTGGAACGCATGTAACTGAAGCCCAGGCGATGCTCGTCAGTCAGTTGCATGTTTAGCTTGAACAGCTCGCCCTCCATGTCCTGAGCGGTGTTGGGCAGGCGCTTGGGGTTGATCGGGTAGGCATTCTTCGGGTCGGGCTGGGCGCTGGCGATCTTCATGTCATCGCCGTCGCGCTTGGTCCAGTAGGCCAGGGCATCGAAGCGCTGATCATCGGTGCGGCCGTACACCGCGCCGGTGTAGGCCTGTTCGTGGCTGTTGCTGCTGTAGCCGTACTTGAGCATGGCGCCGCTGTTGCGCCCGTCTTGCAGCAGGTCGGGTGCGTCCTTGGTCTCCATGTGCACGGTGCCGCCGAAACCGCCATTGCCGGTCTCGGGGGAGTGCGGGCCCTTTTCCACCTCCAGGCGCTTGATCAGTTCCGGCTCGATGAACACCGAGCCCTGCTGGTAGCGTTCGAAGCCGCTCTTGGTGGCGCCATCGACGCTCATCGGCACGTCCTCGGCATCACCCAGGCCCCAGATGTTGATGGTCTGGCCGCCGGGTTTCAGCGAGCCGCCCAGGCTGACCCCGGGCAGGGTGTCGATCAGACTGACCACGTTGTTGGACTGATGGCGATCGATTTCCGCCTGGTTCAAGGTCGAGCGGCCAACACTGGCGGCGTCCACTTCGGTGCCGTTGCCGATCACGCTCATGGCCCCCAACTGCAGGGCCGAACCGCTGCTGAGGCTGGTCTCGGCAGGGCGCACGATGTAGGTGTTGTCGACCTTCATCAGATTGAACTGGCCGTTCTGCAGCAGGGCGCGGATCGCCTCTTCCGGGCTGTAGTCGCCTTGCAGGGCCGGGGCCTTGGCATTGCGCAGCAGTTGTTCATCGAACAGCAGCTGGATTTTCGCCTGCTGGGCGATCTGGCTCAGGGAGGCGGCCAGAGGTTGCGCCGGCAACTGGAAATGCAGCGGCCCGGCATGGGCCTGCAGGCTGAATGCCAGGCAGGCGGCGAGCAGGGTCGGGCGGGTACGGACTAACGGAACAGGCAAGAACGCGCGAAACATGACTTCCCCCAGAGCGGCTTAAAGGCCAAAAAGGCGCTGCGGACAGATCGCAGACAGGAGGAAGACGCGGCAGTGAAAAAAAACCTCATATGCGAATGCAAAATATTCTCATATAAAAAATTAGCGGGCTTCGATCTTCAGCTGACCGTTGGCCTGGACCCGGGTTTTCACCGGGATCAGGGCCGGTAGAGCCTTGACCAGGGCATCCGGATCGTTGACGTCGAGGTTGCCGGAAACCTTGTAGGCACCCAGCGGGCCCTCGGCCAGTTGTACCGGTTGCTGGCGGTACAGGTTCAGCTCGTCCACCAGACTGGCCAGGTCGCGGTTGCGAAAGGCCAGGCGCCCGCTGCGCCAGTCGGCCACCTCGTCGCGGTCCAGGGTCTGTTGGCGCAAGGTGCCTTTTTGCAGGTCATAGGTGGCCTGTTGCCGAGCGCCCAGCAGGGTCAGCTCCCCGGGCTTGCCGTCCGGGCTGAAGGCCACCTGGCCGTGGGCTACGCTGACCACCAGTTGGCGCTGGCCGCGCCGCACGTCGAAAGCGGTACCCACCACCCGCACCTTGGCTTCGCCGCTGTGCACCCACAGCGGACGCTCCTTGTCGGCGGCGACTTCCAGGTACAGCTGGCCCGCCTGCAAGTAGATGTTGCGCTGATGGGCGCTGAAATCGACGCTCACCTGGGTATTGGCATTGACGTACAAAGTGCTGCCGTCCGGCAGCTTGAAGGCTCGCGCTCCCTGTTCCTGGGCCGCGATCTGCTGCCGGTAGGGGGCCTGGGGCGTGCCCAGGTTGGCCGCCAGTACCGCGCACAGCAGAGCAGCGGCCACTGCCAGGGCCGGGCGCCAGAGCGGCGCCTTGCGCCGGGGGAGTGGCACCGGGCGGCTCAGTTGTTGCAGCTGCGCCAGGTCGTCCCACAGCTCCTCGAATTCGGCGTAGGCCCGGGCATGGGCCGGTTCACTGACCCAGCTCTCGAAGGCCTTGCGCGTGGCACGGTCCGGATCATTGCGGTTACGGGCGAACCAGCTGGCGGCCTGGGCATCGATCTGCTCGCTGTCGAGGTCGTCGTGGGTGCCGGGAAAGCGGGTCATTCAGGCTGCTCCTTGCCATTTTCTCGTTGTAGGTGCTGCTTGCAGTGCAGCAGGGCAAAGGCGATGTGTTTCTCCACCATGCTCACGGAAATCCCCATGCGTTCGGCGATCTGCGCCTGGCTCAGCCCTTCGAAGCGGTGCAGCATAAGGGCTTCGCGGCGGCGCGGCGAGAGTTGGGCGAGGACTTCTTTCAATTGTTCCAGGCGTTGCAGGCGCTGGGCGGCGGGCAGCGGCTCGTGCTGTTCGTCGGCCAGGGGCTCGCTGTCGAAATTTTCCTCGTGGCGGGCCTCGTGGTGCACCTTGGAGCGCACTTGCTGGCGCCGCCAATGATCGCGCAACAGATTGCGCGCCATCTGGAACAGGAAGGCCCGGGGCTGCTCGACCTGGGCCCGATCACGGTAATCGAGCCATTGGGTGAACACGTCCTGGGTCATGTCCGCCGCGTCGCTGGCGTTGTCCGTGCGTTTACGCAGGAAATGCAGGATGTCCGCATAGAACCCGCGAACAGAGTCCGCCAACGCAGAGTCGGTCTTGGAGCGAGACATGGATATCCTTCTTGACGACGCGGTGAGCACAAGGTCGCGAATGATATCGAGAATTATTGCTATTTGTCACTTGGGCAGATTGACGATCAACCGGCACCGCCTAAGCGTCCGAAATACCCCTCCTCGCAGGAGCGGTCTTCCAGCGAAGGCGACCTTGCGAGCGATGCCAGGCTTGCGACCTCTTCGCCGGCAAGCCGGCTCCTACAAGGGGAAGCAGGCCTGTAGGAGCTGGCTTGCCAGCGAAAGCCCCCACTAAGGCTCAGATCACGAAAAAACCGTGGGTGCCGTCGCGCCGCAGTTGTTCTACCAGACCAAACTCCCAGTCCAGGTAACCCTGCATGGCCTCCCTGGGGTTGTCGGTGCCCTCATAGGGCCGGCGGTAGCGGTCGATCCGCGGCGAGGCCAGTTGCTGACGGCTTTCCTCGAGGGGCAGGCCGGCTTCGATCCAGGCCGCGGTGCCACCGCTCAGGAGAAACACCGGACGCTGGGTCAGGGCCTGCAATTGCGGCACCACAAAGCGCGCCAGCAGACTGCTGCCGCAGGTCAGGACAAACCGCTCGGGCTGGGGCAACCGGGCCAGGGATTCCTGCAGTTGGCTGGGCAGGGCCCACCAGGCGCCGGGGATATGACGTTGCACGTAGTTGGCGCTGGCGGTGAAATCCAGCACCAGGGTGCCGGGTTTCTCTAGCCAGGCGGCGAGGGTCCGAGGGCTGATTTCTTCGGCCGGCGAGGTATCCGGCAGCGGCGCCTGCCAGGGACCGCGCACGCTGAAGTCGCTGTCGCGCAGACCGTCGAGCACCGCCACCTGCCAGCCCATCTGGGCCAGCCAGGACGCGCTCATGTTGGCGCGCACGCCGTCGTTGTCCACCAGCACCAGGCGCGCACCGCGAACGCTGGCGAAGTGATCGGTTTCCTGCACCAGTTGTCCCCCGGGCGTGGAGCGAGCTCCCGGCAGGTGGCCGGCGGCGAATTCCTCCGGAGTGCGTACATCGAACAGATAGCTGGTGCGCTTGGGATCGGCTTGCCAGCGCCGCCACTGGGCGAGGTCGATGCGTGCCACGTCAGCCCGATCCGCTACCGCCCGCGCTGCTGTTTGCGCCTGCGCCCGCTGGTCCTCATTCACCGCCTTGAAGCGGCGGTTCTGGCCGTGCTCCAGCTTCTGTCCGGCCAGGGTCCAGCCGATGGTGCCGTTGCGCAGGGCCGCCACCGGATTGGGAATGCCGGCGTTCACCAGGGACTGTGTGCCGATGATGCTGCGGGTGCGTCCGGCACAGTTGACCACCACTCGGGTGCGTGGATCGGGGGCCAGCTCACGCACCCGCAGCACCAGTTCGGCGCCGGGCACGCTGGTGCTGCCGGGGATGCTCATGGTCTGGTACTCGTCGAAGCGCCGGGCATCCAGTACCACCAGGTCGGCCTCTTGGTCGAGCAGCGCCTGGAGTTCTTCGGCGGCCAGGGATGGGGTATGACGTTCGGCTTCCACCAGTTCGCCAAAGGATTTGCTGGGGACGTTGACGTCCTTGAACAACTCGCCACCGGCGGCGCGCCAGCCCTCCAGGCCGCCTTCGAGCAGGGCGACGTCGCGGTAGCCCAGTTGCCCCAGGCGGGTCGCGGCGCGCTGGGCCAGCCCTTCGCCCTGGTCATAGAGGGTGATCGGGGTGTCGCGCCGGGGGATGCGCGCATAGACCTCCAGCTCCAGTTTCGACAGCGGGATATTGGCGGCGAACAGCGGGTGGGCTTCGGCGAAAGGCGCCTCTTCGCGGACATCGATCAGCGCCAGTTCCTGGCGCTCGAGCAGGGCCTGACGGATCTGCGCCGGGCTGCGGGTAGGGAAATCGGTCATTGCAGGGGCTCCTTCGACAAGTCCCAGAGGTTAGGCAGCAAGCGGTTGGAATAACCGGAGACAAAGGGCTTCTCGTGACCGTCCGGATCGTATACGGCACGGCGTACCGCACCGATATTGGCGCCGTACACATGGATGCTGATGGACACCCGGTCGGCGTAGGCGTTGCTCACCTGATGGATGTCGCCAATGCGCGGCGACACCGCTTCCACTTGCCCCGGTACCAGGCGAATCGGAGCCCCCGCAGGTTGCAGGCGGCCGTCCGCCAGGCGTTCGAACCCCTGGGAGTCTTCGGCGCCGCGGAGCATGCCGATCAGGCCCCAGACCCGGTGATCGTGGATCGGCGTGCGCTGCCCCGGACCCCAGACAAAACTGACGATGGAGAAGCGCTGGCGCGAGTCGGCATGCAGCAGGAATTGCTGGTAGCGCTGCGGGTCGGGCTGGGCGAAATCATCGGGCAGCCAGTCGTCCTGGCTCACCAGGCGCTGCAGCAGGTCGGCGCCGTGCTCCAGTATCCGGGCCTCGTCGGGATGGCCGTCCAGCAGCTCGGCCAGGGCGGCGATGAAGTCCCGCAGGCGGGCGAAGTTGGGTGTATCGATAGCGACTGTTGCAGCGTTGTGGGGCATGGGCTCCCTCCGTGGACACAAGGCAAATGACGCGAACTACACGGGCGAGCTAAAAGGTATTATTCTTCTCGAACATTTTTCCAGTCATTTATTATGCGAAAAAAGAATGAAGATAGATGATCTGAACGCGTTCGTGGCGGTGATCCGCTGCCAGACCATCAGCCAGGCGGCCGATGCCCTGCAATTGACCCAGCCGGCCATCACCCGCCGGGTGCAGAATTTCGAGGAAGCCCTGGGGGTGGAGTTGCTGGACCGCAACACCAAGCCGCTCAAGCCCACGAGCATGGGCTTGCGGGTTTACGGCCAGTGCCTGGAAGTGCTGCGCAGCATCGATGCCCTGAACGAGCTGGTGGCCAATGACGGCGCCCCCAGCGGCGCCTTGCGCATCGGTGTGCCGCAGACCATTGGCGATGTGGTGCTGCTGGATGCCCTGAGCCAGCTGAAGAACCTCTATCCGCAGTTGCAGACCTCGGTGGCCACGGGGTGGGGCAGCCACCTGCTGAGCAAGGTCGAGAACGGTGAGCTGGACGTGGTGGCGGCGCTGTTTCCCGCCGGCAAGGTGTTCCCCGAAGGGGTGGTGGGGCGCTCCCTGGGCAGCATGAATCTGGTGGTGGTAGCGGCCAAGGGCGAGGTGCGCAAGCGCTCCTGCAAGCTGGCCGACTGTTACCAGCGCGGCTGGGTGTTGAATCCCGATGGCTGCGGTTTCCGGGCGGGACTGCAACGAGCGTTGAGTGCCCAGGGCCTGACCTTGCAGATCAACCTGGAAACCTTCGGCACCGAGCTGCAACTGGGGCTGATCGCCAATGGCCTGGGTTACGGCCTGGTGCCGCTGCCGCTGCTGGAAAACAGCAGCCACCGGGACAAGCTGGAGATCGTCCCGGTCAGCGACTTCAAGCCGGTGATCGACCTGTGGCTGGTGCACCCGCGCTTCCTTGGCAACCTGCAGGAGCCGGTGAGTCTGTTCGGCGAAATGGTCGCAGCTCGCGTCGGCTAGCCAAGGGTGCGGCGCAAATCGGCGGTAGGAACTGGCTTGCCAGCGAAGGTGCCGGCAAGGGCGGCACAAGGCTCTACGGCTTTTCCGCCGGCAAGACGGCTCCTACGGGTTTATCCTTTGTTTGCATATATATCTATTTGATGAATGCATTTTTTGTATATTAAGTTAGAACCAAAACGAATTTCACGGACGTTTTTTATGTAGTTAGCATGGGGCTCGAACGCGCTGAAATAGGGATGTTGAAATGCCTGCGCAAGCCCCGCTCTCCTTGTATGCCCGCTGGACCGAGCGCCCCGGAGTGAAGTTCCTGGGCAATCTGTCGCTGCGCCTGATCAGCCCGCTGTTGTTGCTGCTGCTCTGGGAACTGGCTTCCCGCAGCGGGCTGTTGCCGGCGCGGATCATCGCCGCTCCCAGCACCATCGGCGACACCCTGTGGCAGATGCTCGGCAGTGGCGAGTTGGGCGGGCATCTGTGGGTGTCCCTCAAGCGCGCCCTCAGCGGACTGGCCATCGGCGTCAGCCTGGGCACTGTCCTGGCCCTGCTGGCGGGCCTGTCCCGGCGTGGCGAGATCGCCATCGACTCGCCGATGCAGATGCTGCGCACCCTGCCATTCCTGGCCATCGTGCCGCTGTTCATTCTCTGGTTCGGCGTGGGCGAGACGCCGAAGATCGCGCTGATCGCCCTGGGCACCACCTTTCCTATCTACCTCACCCTGTTCTCCGGTATCCGCAGCCTGGATCCCAAGCTGCTGGAGGCGGCTACCCTGCTCGGCCTCAAGCGCTGGGAGCTGGTTCTCCACGTGATCCTGCCCGGGGCCTTGCCGGCGTTCTTCGTCGGCCTGCGCTACGCCTTCGGCATCAGCTGGCTGGGGCTGGTGGTGGTGGAGCAGATCAACGCCAGCGCCGGTATCGGCTACCTGGTCAACGACGCCCGGGACTTCATGCGTACCGACGTGATCGTCATCTGCCTCTTGGTCTACAGCGTGCTCGGCCTGGGCATCGACGGGCTGGTGCGCGGCCTCGAACGTTGCGCCCTGGCCTGGCGCCCGACCTTTATCAGGAACTGACCATGACTGTGTCATTGCCCCAGCCGCGCCCCGTGCGCGCCGCCGTTGAATGCCGTGGGGTGACCCGACGTTTTGCCGGGCAGGCGGTACTCGACGGCCTGGACCTGGACATTGCCCCGGGGGAGTTCGTCGCCCTGCTAGGCAGCAGCGGTTCGGGCAAGACCACTTTGCTCCGGGCCCTGGCCGGGCTGGAGCCCATCGATGAGGGGCAGTTGCAGGTGCCCGCGGCCATGGCCGCGGTGTTTCAGGAGCCACGGCTGATGCCCTGGAAGCGCGTGTGGCGCAACGTTGCCCTGGGCGTGCGCGGGGCTGGGGTCCGCGAGCGGGCCGAGGCGGCGCTGGGCGAGGTCGGGCTGGCCCATCGGTTGGGCGCCTGGCCCGGCACCCTGTCCGGCGGCGAAGCCCAGCGCGTGGCCCTGGCCCGGGCCCTGGTGCGCGAACCGCAGCTGTTGCTGCTGGATGAACCCTTTGCCGCCCTCGACGCCCTGACCCGGATCCGCATGCATCAACTGATCATCCGCCTGTGGCGGGTGCATACCCCGGCCGTGTTGCTGGTGACCCACGATGTCGACGAGGCCTTGCTGCTGGCCGACCGGGTGCTGGTGTTGGCCAACGGGCAAATCGCCGAACAACTGCCGATCCGCCTGCCGCGTCCGCGTCAGGCGTCCACCCCGGGGTTCCAGCAACTGCGCGCGCGGCTGCTGCAACTGCTGGGGGTCGAAACCGAGGCCGAGCCGGCCGTCAGCGTCTCCCACCCCTTGAGCAGGACTGCCAGCCGATGAGCCTTTCCAGCGTGCAACCGTCTCCGTCCGTGTTCCGTCGCGTGCCTGATCCGGATTCCAGCGAGTTCGCCGATCTGCTGCAGCAGTTGAGCGAAGAGTTCGCCGCCACTGCGGCCCATTACGATCGCCACAGCGAGTTTCCCCACGCCAACCTGCAGCGCCTGCACCAGCATGGCCTGCTGGCATTGACCGTGCCCCGGGCCCTGGGTGGCAGTGAGGCGACCCTGGCCCAGGCGCGGCGGGTGATCGGCGCCGTGGCCCAGGGCGAACCTTCCACCGCGCTGGTGCTGGTGATGCAGTACCTGCAGCACACGCGGCTGCAACAGAACAACGCCTGGCCCCTGCATCTGCGTCAGCAACTGGCCCGTGAAGCGGTACAGGACGGCGCCTTGATCAATGCCCTGCGGGTCGAGCCGGATCTGGGCACCCCGGCCCGCGGCGGTTTGCCCGCGACCCTGGCGCGGCGGGTCGAAGGTGGCTGGCGGCTCAATGGGCGCAAGATCTACTCCACCGGCATTCCCGGGCTGACCTGGCTGGCGGTCTGGGCCCGCAGCGATGACCCGGAACCGCAGGTGGGCACCTGGCTGGTGCACCGCGACAGCCCCGGGATTCGTATCGAGGAAACCTGGGACCACCTGGGGATGCGCGCCACTGGCAGCCACGACGTGATCTTCGACGAGGTGTTCGTGCCCCTGGAGCAGGCGGTGGACATCCAGCCGGCCAACGTTCCTCGTCCTTCCGAACTGGACAGCAAGGGTGTGCTCTGGCTGGCGGTGCTGCTGTCGGCGATCTATGACGGCGTGGCCCGGGCCGCCCGCGACTGGCTGCTGGGCTGGCTGGCCCAGCGCACCCCGGCCAACCTTGGTGCGCCGCTGTCGAGCCTGCCGCGTTTCCAGGAACTGATCGGGCGCATCGATGCCTTGCTGTTCAATAACCGGGTGCTGCTGGATGCGGCCGCCGAAGGGCGGATCGCCCCGGGGGAGGCGACCCAGATCAAGTACCTGGTGACCAGTAACGCCATCAGCGCCGTGGAGCTGGGCATCGAGGCCATCGGTAATCCCGGGCTGGCCCGGGGCAACCCCATCGAGCGGCATTACCGTGATGTGCTGTGCAGCCGGATTCACACGCCGCAGAACGACGCGATCCTTGGCGCCGTGGGCCGCGCCGCCTTTGCCTTGCCCAGCCGGGGAGCCCAGGTGTGACGCGTATTGCCAGCCAGCTCGACGAGGGCTTCAACCAGCAACTGCGCCAGTCGCTGCCAGGCGTCGAGGTGCTGAGCTTGCCCCGAGGGCTGCCCAGTGATCTGCCCGGGGATATTCAGGTGCTGCTGGCGGCGCCCCATGCCGATTTTCGTGATGCTCCAGAGCCGCCTGCGGGTTGGCCCTTCGGTTTGTGCTTCGTGCAATTGGTGACCTCGGGCCTGGATTATTTCCCCCGCTGGCTGTTCCAGGATCTGCCGGTGGCCAGCGCCCGGGGCAGCACCGCCGAGAGCATTGCCGAGTTTGCCCTGGCGGCGATCTTCGCCGCCGCCAAGCAACTGCCCCAGGTGTGGATCGAGCACGCCGAACACTGGCAGCAACGGCCGCTGGCCTCGGTGGCCGGCAGCACCCTGGGGCTGTTCGGCTTTGGCAGCATCGCCCGCGAACTGGCACCCAAGGCCCAGGCCCTGGGCATGCAGGTGCTGGCCCTGCGCCGTTCGGCGCAGCCTTTCGAGGTGCCCGGGGTTCAACCGGTGGCCGACCTGCATCAACTGTTCGCCCGGGCCGATCACCTGCTGCTGGCGGTGCCGTTGACCGAGCAGACCCGGCGGATCATCGACGCCGATGTCCTGGCGGCGGCCAAGCCGGGGTTGCACCTGATCAATATCGCCCGTGGCGCGCTGATCGATCAGCCGGCGTTAGTGCAAGCCCTGGATACGGGGCGCATCGGCCTGGCCAGCCTGGACGTGGCCGACCCCGAACCGCTGCCCGCGGGCCACGCGTTTTATCGCCACCCGCGGATTCGCCTTTCGCCCCACACCTCGGCCAATTCGCCACGGGTCTACCTGAATATCGCCCGCTTGCTGGGGCGCAATCTGCAGCGCTGGAGCGATGGTTTACCCCTGGAAAACCCGGTGGAGATCCAGCGTGGCTACTAACACACGGTTCCAGCCTTGGCCTGCAGCGCTTCGTGTAGCCGCTGCCGCAGGCTGCGCACGGCTGCTCAGGAGACGCAGGGGGCTTGAGGTCGCTAAAGGTTCGGCGGGAGATCGCCAAGCAAGGCCCTGCGGGCCTTTTCGCAGCCTCGCGGGCTCGGCAGCGGCTACAGGTGCAGTGCCGGGACGGGATTTGTGTAGCCGCTGCCGCAGGCTGCGAACGGCCCGAAGGGACGCGAGGTTCTCAAGGTCGCTGAAGGTTCGGCGGGAGATCGCCAAGCAAGGCCCTGCGGGCCTTTTCGCACAGGGTGTTGAAGACAACTTCAAGGAGAGCGGACATGACCGCACATTTTCGTCCCGCGGTGTATGACTTGCCCCGCGATGGCCATACGGTGTTTCGCTGGGAGCACCCGCCCCAGCAGGCCACGGTCGAGCTGGAGCGCCGGCAGCGCAAGCAAAGCCTGGCCGCGGCCTTTAGGGTGTTCGCCCGGCTGGGCTTCGACATGGGCGGCGCCGGGCATATCACCGTGCGCGACCCGGGGCGCCCGGACCATTTCTGGGTCAACCCGGTGGGGGTGTATTTCGGCCATGTGCGGGTGTCGGACCTGCTGCTGGTCAATCCCGAAGGCGCGGTGATCGAAGGCGAGGGCGCGCTGAACCTCGCCGCGTTCGCCATTCATGCAGCGTTGCACGAAGCCCATCCCGAAGTGGTGGCCGCAGCCCATGCCCATTCGTTGCATGGCAAGGCCTGGTCGAGCCTGGGGCGTCTGTTGGACCCGCTGACCCAGGACGCCTGCGCTTTCTATGAAAGGCACGGGCTGTTCGACAACTTCTCCGGGGTGGTACTGGAGGCCAGCGAAGGCGCGCGGATCGCCGCCGCGTTGCAGGGGCACAAGGCGCTGATCCTGCAGAACCATGGCCTGCTCACCGTGGGTGAAACCGTCGAGGCGGCGGTGTGGCGTTTCATCGCCATGGACAACGCCGCCCAGACCCAACTGCTGGCGCAAGCCGCCGGCACCCCGCGACTCATTCCCCACGAGGTGGCGCGCCACACCGCGCGCCAGGTTGGCAGCGAGTTCGGTGGCTGGTTCAGTTTCCAGCCTTACCGCGAGCGGATCGTGCGCGAAGAACCGGATTTTCTCGATTAAGGATCCTTGCCCATGCAGCGTCGTCACTTTCTCCAACTCTCGGCCCTGGCCGGCCTGGCCGCCGCCTTGCCGCGTCTGGGCCTGGGGGCCGCCGTGGACCTGTCCGGGGTCACCCTGAATGTCGCCACCTACAAGGGCGCGGCGCCGAGCTTCTTCGCCGAGGCGGGCATCGAGCCGCCGCCCTACAAGGTCAGGTACGCCGAGTTCACCGGCGGCAACCTGAGCTTCGAGGCCCTGGTCAGCGGCACCCTGGACATCTCGCCGATGAGCGAGATCCCGCCGATCTTCGGCATCAAGAACCACGCCCCGGTGAAACTGATCGCGGTGCTCACCGGCGACGTCAACAACCAGGCCTTCATTGTGCCCAAGGGCTCTGCGGTGCAGTCGGTGGCCGAGCTCAAGGGCAAGCGCATCGGCTATATCCGCTCCACCAGCTCGCACTACTTTCTGCTCAAGGCGCTGAAGGAACAGGGCCTGGGCTTTGCCGACATCGTGCCCATGGCGCTGACCCCGCAAGACGGTTTCGCCGCCTTCCAGAACGGCGCCCTGGATGCCTGGGTCAGCTTCGGCTACTTCATCCAACTGGCGGAACTGCGGGCCGGGGCCCGGGTGCTGAAGACCGGCCAGGGCTACCTGTCCGGCAACTATGTGATTGCCGCCAATCAGCAGAGCATTGCCGATCCGCTCAAGCACGCGGCGATCACCGACTACATCCTGCGCGAGTACCGCGCCTGGCAATGGATCGCCAGCCACCCCGAGGAATGGGCCACCAAGAGCGCCAAGATTCTTGGCATGCCCCGGGAAGTGTTCCTGGCCCAATACCGCGCCCAGAGCGGCCCACGATTGTTGCAACCGGTGGACGACGCGGCCGTGAAATCCCAGCAGGACGTTGCCGACCTGTTCTTCGAAGCCGGCGTCCTGCCCCAGCAACTGGATGTTTCCGGCTTGTGGGACCGCAGTTTCCACTGGTCCTGACCCCTTGTAGGAGCCGGCTTGCCGGCGAATAGGCCCCTGAGCCCTGCAACGATCTCGGGGCCGCCTTCGCTGGCAAGCCAGCTCCTACAGGTTCACGCCCATGTTGATATTTCCGTGGGAGCCGGCTTGCCGGCGAATAGGCCCTTGAGCCTTGCGTCGATCTCTGGGCCGCCTTCGCTGGCAAGCCGGCTCCTACGGTCCGATGGGGCGATTTCTTTGATTGGCCAGGAGGCCCGATGTTTTCTCGAACCTTGCTGTGCCTGGCGCTGGTCAGCCCCTGGGCGCTGGCCGCGAGCCCGGCGCAATCGTTGCACCAGCGCCTGACGGTGCTCGACAGCCACCTCGATACCCCGATGCAACTGGCCCGCCCTGGCTGGGACATCACCCAGCGCCATGACTACCGGGATGATCTGTCCCAGGTCGATCTGCCACGGATGAAAGAGGGCGGCCTGGACGGCGGGTTCTGGGCCATCTTCACCCCCCAGGGCCCGCTCAATGCCGAAGGCCGGACCCTGGCCAGCGAGCATGGCCTGGCGGTGCTCACGCGGATTCGCGACCTGATCGCCGCCCACCCCGAGGACTTTGCCCTGGCCCTGAGCGCCGCCGATGTGCCGGCGATCATCGCCCGTGGCCAGCGCGTGGTGTTTATCAGCATGGAAAACGCCGAGCCCCTGGCAGCCGATCCCGGGCGCTTGCTCACTTACCATCGCCAGGGCCTGCGCATGCTCGGCCTGGTGCACTCGGCCAACAACGATTTCGCCGACTCGGCCACCGCCTTGCCGCAGTGGCACGGCCTGAGCCCGGCGGGACGCGAACTGGTGGCCGAGACCAATCGCCTGGGCATCCTGCTGGATGTGTCCCATGCCTCGGATCAGGTATTCGACCAGGTCCTGGCCCTGTCCAGGGCGCCGATCATTGCCTCGCACTCCAGCAGCCGGGCGATCACCGCCCATCCGCGCAACCTGGATGACCAGCGCCTGCGCCAGCTGGCGGCCAAGGGCGGAGTAGTGCAGGTCAACAGTTTCCCCAGCGACCTGATCGACCGCCCGCCCAACCCCGAACGCGACAAGGCCCTGGGACCGCTGTACCGCGAGTTTCGCCTGGCGGCGAGCCTGAGCCCCGCGCAGGTGGCGGACCTGGCCGAGCGGATTCGTCAGGTCGAGGCGCGTTACCCGCAGCCCAGGGCCAGCCTGGACGACTACATGCGCCACCTGCTGCACATCCTGGACGTGGTGGGGCCGGACCATGTGGGCATTGGTGCCGACTGGGATGGCGGCGGCGGGGTGCAGGGGCTGGAGGATGTGACGCAACTGGCGCGAATCACCGAACGCCTGCTGGCGGCGGGTTACAGCGAAACGGATCTGGCGAAGATCTGGGGTGGGAATCTGCTGCGAGTCCTCAACGCCGCCCAACGGGTAGGAGCCGGCTTGCCGGCGAATGGGCCTTGAGGCTTGAGGGGGGCTGGAGAAGGCTTTCGCTGGCAAGCCAGCACCTACAGAAAAGCTGGGGATACCCCTTGTTGTAGGAGCCGGCTTGCCGGCGAAGGGGCCCTGAGGCTTGCGGGGTGCTGGAGATGGTCTTCGCTGGCAAGCCAGCTCCTACCGGGGGAGGGGGAGTGTCTGGTCTTTTTGGGCTATGCGCAGAGCGCAGAATCTTCTGGCTTGAATATGAAACAAAGTAATATTTGCATATGCTTAAAATGTATTTCTCTTATTAAATGAGCGCCCCTAGGATGGCTTCCCATAGACCCAAGTGACTGCATAAGTCCACGGGCTATAACCGAACGCACTATCCATCCGCAGCAGGGAGCGCTGGCATGCCACTGACCAGAAGACAATTGATCACCCGTATCGCCGCTGTCGGCGGGGTGCAGGCGGCGAGTGCGGTCATGGGCCTGTTCGGCGTGCCGGGCAACGCCGAGGCCTTCGAGGAGAACTATGCGTCGCTGCCCACAGCCGCCGTGGGCAAGGGCGCTTCGGTGGTGGTGATCGGCGCCGGGATCGGTGGCCTGGTCAGCGCCTATGAGCTGAACAAGGCCGGGTTCAAGGTCACGCTGCTGGAAGCCCGGGACCGGGTCGGCGGGCGCAACTGGACGGTGCGCGGTGGCGATCGGGTGGAATACAGCGATGGCAGCGCGCAGGTCGCCGAGTTCGATGACGGTTTCTATCTCAATGCCGGGGCCGGTCGCTTGCCCAGTCACCATCAACTGATGCTCGGCTACTGCCGCGAGCTGGGGGTCGAACTGGAGGTGCTGGTCAACACCAGTCGCAATGCCTTGGTGCGTCCGGACCTGAACCAGCCGGCCCTGCAGATCCGCCAAGCGGTCAATGACAGCCGCGGGCACTTTTCCGAGCTGCTGGCCAAGGCAGTCAATCGTCATGCCCTGGACCAGGAGTTGACGGTGGCCGATCGCAGCAACCTGCTGAGTTTCCTGAAAACCTGGGGCGATCTCTCGGACAAGCTGGAATACCTGGGATCGGCCCGCTCCGGCTACAAGGTCTGGCCCGGCGCCGGTGACCAACTGGCGCAGAAGAACGATCCGCTGCCGTTGCAGACCCTGCTCAACCCGGCGCTGACCACCGCGCTGATGATCGATGAATACCCGGAATTCTCGCCCACCATGTTCCAGCCCGTGGGTGGCATGGACCGCATTCCCCTGGCCTTTGCCCGGCGCCTACAAGGGCAGTTGCGGCTGCACAGCGAGGTGCGCGCCATCACCAACCGGGCCGACGGTGCCGAGGTGGTCTACCTGGATCGCCGCAGCGGCCGCACCCAGAGCCTGAAGGCCGACTACGTGATCAGTTCCTTGCCCCTGCCGCTGTTGGCCAAGGTGCAGAACAACTTCAGCGCACCGGTACGCGAAGCTATTGCTGCGGTGCAGTTCGGCTACGCCAACAAGGTGGCCTGGCAGTCGCGGCGCTTCTGGGAAAGCCAGTATCAGATCTACGGCGGGCTGTCGTTCATCAATCAGGAAGCCTCTGGGCTGTGGTACCCCAGCGGTGGTTTCAACCAGGCCGAGGGGGTGCTGGTGGCGGCCTACAACAACGGTGAAACCGCGCGCAAGTTCGGGGAGAAAACCCTGGCCGAGCAGATCGAGATTTCCCGTCAGGCGGTGGAGCTGCTGCACCCCGGCCACAGCCATGAACTGCGCAAGCCACTGGTGATTGCCTGGGGCAAGATCCCCTACAACTTCGGCCCCTGGATCAGTCATGAAGTGGCCGAGCCGGACTACAGCCTGCTCAACCAGCCCCAGGGGCGGGTCTACCTGACCAGCGACGGCCTGGCCCACAGCGGCGTGGGCATCTGGCAGGAAGCCGCTGCCGGTGCGGCGCGGCGGGTGGTGCGGCAACTTTTTCAACGGGCGCAAGGCTCGTCGCTACAGCAAACGGCCTGAAAAAGCCGAGCACTCATAAAACAGCAGTCACCCATTGCCGGGTAGCGGACCTCCGAGGCTGGCAAACACAACCTTGGAGCGTCTTTGCATGTCTTTGAAAAACACCGTCGTAGGGCTGGGCCTGTTGTGCGCCGCCAGCAGCAGCTGGGCTGCGGGAATCCAGCGCGTGCCGTCCACCTATCCCAATTCACCGATCCTGCAATCGGTGACCTTGCCCGCCAACAGCGAGCTGACCTACCTCTCCGGCCTGTTGCCGGACCCGGTGGACCCCAAGGCGCCCAAGGAGCAGATCCACGCCGCTGGCAACACCGAGAGCCAAGCCCGGGAGGTGCTGCGCAAGGTGCAAACGATCCTCGCCAGCCAGGGTTTGACCCTGGGGGATGTGGTGCAACTGCGGATCTACCTGGTGGGCGACCCGGCCCTGGGCGGCAAGCTGGATTTCGACGGCCTGCAAGTGGCCTTTCGCGAATTCTTCGGCACCGAGAAACAGCCGCTCAAACCTGCCCGGACCACGGTGCAAGTGGCGGGGCTGGTACTGCCCGGCGCCTTGATCGAAGTCGAAACCGTCGCCGCCCGAGCGCGCTGAGGCGCCTGTCAAAGGATCTGAAGTCATGAGTATTTCCTTGCATAAAATCGTTCGCGGCGCCGCGCCCCTGAGCCTTGGCCTGCTGAGCCTGGCAACCCCGGTGGAGCTGCTGGCCGCCGATGAAACCCTGGGCACGGTGGTGGTTACCGGCGTGCGCGGCAGCCAGCAACGTACCGTCACCAACAGCCCGGCGCCGATCGATGTGATCGACAGCGAACAGCTGCGCAGCATCGGCCAGAACGGCCTGAAAGAAATGCTCGGGCGCCTCTTGCCGTCGTTCAACGTGCCCACCATCAACGGCGGTGGCACGGCGTTCCTGGTGCGTGGGGTGAGCATGCGTGGCCTGGGCGGTGATCAAGTGCTGGTGCTGATCAACGGCAAGCGTCGGCACAACTCGGCACTGATCAACAACGGGGCCCGAGTCGGCAACGCCTCGGTGCCGGTGGACCTGGACCTGATTCCCACGGCCGCCATCGAACGCATCGAAGTGCTGCGCGACGGTGCTGCAGCGCAGTACGGCTCCGACGCCATCGCCGGGGTGATCAACATCATCCTCAAGCGCAACGCCGAGGGCCTGACCTCGGACACCACCCTGGGCCAGTACTACGACGGCGACGGCACCACCGGCCACGAAGCCTTCAACTGGGGCAGCAAGCTGGGGGAGAACGGCGGCTTCATCAACCTGTCCTGGGACGCCAAGCTCCAGGAGCCTTACGAGCGCTCCAGCGCGGCCAGCGGCCAGCTGTACTTCAATCAGCCCAATGGCTCGCCGGACCCTCGGGAAAGCAATCGCCAGGGCTGGGGCACTGAATACGGCCTGGGCCGCGACCGCACCACCAGCCTGGCCTACAACGCCGAGCTGCCCCTGGCCGACGACCTCAAGTTGTATTCGTTTTCGACCCTGAGCTACCGCAACAGCAACAAGAACCTGGGCCATCGCAAACCCACCGACATCACCAGCCTGGCGGGAGTACCCAACGCGCCGTATCCCAATGGCGGCCAGGCGCGGCGGGAGATCCGCGAGACCGACTTCCAGGTCGCCGGCGGGGCCAAGGGCCTGCTGGGCGGCTGGGACTGGGACCTGTCCAGCACCTATGGCAAGGATCGCGGGGTACTGGATACCGCCAACAACCTGAACATTTCCAACGGTCCTTACGGCCAGCACGACTTCCACCTGGGCAATCTGGTGTTTGACCAGTGGACCAACAACCTGGACTTCTCCCGGGCCCTGGACATCGGCTGGAGCAGCCCGCTGGAAACCTCCTTCGGCGTGGAATACCGCTGGGAGAAATACGCGCTGGAGGAGGGCGAACCCAACTCCTACAACCAGGGTAGCTACGTCCCGGCCACCGGTCCCTTTGCCGGCGTGGTGCCGGACCCGGGGCTGTTCTCGGTCAATGGCACCACGCCGGAAGACGCTTACAGCCTCAAGCGCCACAGTGAAGCCGCCTATGTGGATTTCGGCCTGAACATCACCCCCAACTGGTACGTCGGCGCGGCGGCGCGCTATGAGAAGTACAACCTCGGGGTGGGCGATACCACCAGCGGCAAGCTGACCACGCGCTACGAGTTCCTCCCCGGCTACGCGGTGCGCGCGGCGGTGAGCAACGGCTTCCGCGCGCCGTCCCTGGCCCAGAGCGTGTTCTCCACCACCAGCACCGTGACCCAGTTCGGCGCCGGCGGCACCACCAGCTCAGTGCGCACCAAACAGATGCGCCCCAACTCGCCGGAAGCCATCGCCCTGGGGGCCAAGGACCTGGAGCCGGAAACCTCGCGCAACTACAGCCTGGGCTTCACCGCCGAGCCTACCGAGCGCCTGCGCCTGACCGCTGACTTCTACCTGATCGATATCGACAAGCGCATCCTCCAGACCGGCATCCTCAAGGGCCCGGCGGTGTCGCAGATCCTGGTGGAGAACGGCCTGTCGCCGAACCTCGCCGGGCAGTACTACACCAACGCCGCGGACACCCGGACCAAGGGCGTCGACCTGGTGGCGGACTACAGCCAATCGTTCGGCGAGTACGGCACGGCCAAGTGGAGCGTCGCCTACAACCACAACAAGACCACCATCCGCGACCTGGCGGACACCCCCGCGGCCCTGTCGCGCCTTGGGGCCGGCTATGTGCTGTTCGACCGCCAGCAGCAGATCGACCTGACTAAATCCACGCCCAAGGACAAGTGGATCCTCTCCACTAACTACAAGGTCGGCGACTGGACCACCAATCTGCAACTGACCCGCTTTGGCGAGTACACCGAAGGCTCGAACATCCCGGCCAACGACCGCACCTACAGCGCCAAGTGGATCACCGACCTGGACGTGGCCTACGACGTGACCCAGAACCTCACCGTGGCGGTGGGGGCCAACAACCTGTTCGACGTGTACCCGGACAAGATCGGCCTCAAGGCCTGGGCGGGGACCTATGAGTACGGGATGTTCTCGCCCTATGGCCTGGGCGGTGGCTATTACTACAGCCGCGTCAGCCTGGCGTTCTGAACGATGATCAAGCAGGCGAACGAGCACCCTGTAGCCGCTGCCGCAGGCTGCGATCGGCTGCGCAGCAGACGGCGGCTGGCGATCCTGGCGCTGCTTCTGTTCGGCAGCCATGCCCTGGCGCAGCCGGCGCTGCGGGTGTCCAGCCAGAAGCAGTCGCTGAAGATCCTGCTGCAAGCCGCCGGTGAGCTGGAGCAGGTGCCGTACCCCATCGAATTCGCCTCTTTCGCCGCCGCCGCGCCCACCGCCGAGGCCCTGGCCGCCGGGGCGGTGGATATCGGCAGCCTGGGGGATGCGCCGTTCGTGTTCGCTGCCGCCGCCGGGGCGCCGATCAAGACCGTGGGGGTGATCAAGCTCAAGGTCACGCCGACGGCAGTGGCGATGCTGGTCAAGGACGACTCGCCGCTACGGGGCGCCGCCGACCTCAAGGGCCAGCGCATCACCACCACGCGCGGCTCCATCGGCCATTTCCTGGCCCTGGCGGCGCTGCGTTCGGTGGGCCTGCACGGCGCGGATGCGCAGTTCATCTTTCTCCAGCCGGCCGAGTCCCGCAGTTTGCTGAGCAACGGTCAGGCCGATGCCTGGTCGACCTGGGACCCCTACACCAGCATGGTGCAGATGGAAGGTGGAACCCGGGTGCTGGTCAGTGGTGAGGGGCTGTTTGCCGGACACATGCTGCTGGTGGCCAATGACCAGGCGATTCGTGAAAAACCACGGCAGATCGCTGATTTCCTCCGGCGCCTGGACCGTGCCTATGCCTGGGCCAACCAGCACCAGCGCGAGTTTTCAAAGATCCAGGCCGGTTACAGCGGCCTGCCGTTGGAGGTGCATGAACGCTCCAATCGCTACTCGCTGCCCCGGCGTATCGCCGTGGGCCCGGCCGTGGTCGAGGACGTGCAGCACACCGCCGATCTGTACCGTGAAGAAGGCATCATCCACCAGTCGTTCGATGCGGCAGCTTACATGGATGCTTCATTCAATGAAGTTGAATGAAGTGATGGCACTTTTATTAATTAAGCTCGGGAGGTGTTGAATAAATAAATAGCAATGATGTGCTTCTTTTAAGTTAACTATCAGCGAATTTAATAATCCTCTGTCGGTACTTGTGAAAGTGCCGGTAATGGCCGCTATTCGCCTGTTTTTCGATACATTTTTAAGTTTGGAGATTAGAGGTAAAGGATATTTCACAAGGCTTTCGCAACTGCCTAAGGTGGCCTTGAAACAAATTATTACCTTCTGCAAAACCACAACTTCGTCGCTACTTCCAGGGAATTAAGGGAGCTTGCATGTTCACAGTCACTACGGCCGACAAACTTGAAGCGCGGCATATCCTCGATGTCGTTGAAAAACGCTCTTATGGCGTCCAACTCAAAGGTTTCTGTCCGCCGGACACCTTGCAGGTGGCGCGGGATCATCTGTACCAGCAGGAGCTGCGCAGCGCTTTCAGCCAGCAGCAGGAGTTCGTCCGCGTCGGCAAGGCCTACATCGAGATTCAGGACGAGCAGAGCCGGGCCGAATACCACGCCCTGGCCCTGCCCAACATCCGCAAGATCCGCAACCTGTTCCGGCCCCTGGCCTCGCCCATCGACGAGCTGCGCCTGTTGCTCGACGAGGTTTGGCCCCAGGGCGCGCACCTGCTGCAGGTGGACGGGCAGAAGTGCTTTGTCGGCATCGCCCGCTTCCAGGGTTCGGGGGTCGATCTCACGCCCCACACCGACAAGCTCGAACGCAACGCGCCGGAGGGCCACAGCCCGCCACTGCTGACCCAACTGTCCACCAACATTTACCTGGAAATCCCCGAGGACGGCGGAGAGCTGGAGATCTGGGGCATCGAGCCGGACGAGGAGGAGTACAACCGCCTCAAGGGCGAGCGGGCCTACGGCATCGAGCGCCACCTGCTGCCGCCGCCGGACTTCGTGGTCAAGCCCGAGCCCGGCGACCTGATCCTGCTCAATCCGCGGCTGATCCACGCGGTACGCCCCTCGGCCAGCAGCACCCGGGTCACCCTCGGGGTCTTTATCGGTTACTACGGCGAACACCAGCCTTTGGCCTACTGGAGCTGAACTCATGAGCAAGGTGCAGGAAATCAATCTCAAGGCCTACTTCAACAAGGGCGGCGAGGAGCACGAATTCGATGGCAAGCGCGTGGTCCTGGCGGTCAGCGTCGGCCAGGAATACCACGAGGACCAGAAGCTGCGGTCCACCATTCACCTGATCAACCAGTCCGGCTTCAGCCACGTCAAGGTGGTGGTGGCCGACACCCTGCAACGCCACAACAAGCACGGCAAATCCCCCGGCGAGGCGCTGTCGGCGTCGATCCGCGACGGCGATGCCTGGCTGGCGCGCAACCAGAGCATCCTCGATGGCCTGCGGGTGCCGTACCACATCACCCGCTGGAACCAGGAACTGGCCAGCGACCGCTATGCCGAACTGCGCCAGCAACTGGACCAGATCTATCAGCAGCGCGAGGAATTGCGCCAGGCCATCGACAGCACCATCGGCGTGTTCACCGAGCGTCTGCGCCTGCGGGATGAACAGGCGGACATCGAACGGGCGGCGGCCCAGTGCCGGGAATACATCCTGGAAGAGATCCCCATCATCCTGCCGCTGTGGGCCGACGAGGGTTACCACTACGTGCTCTATCCGCAGCAGATGACCACGGCCATGGCCACCAGCCGCGAGCTGCTGATCGAGCCCCACAGCCCGGACCGGGTGCGCTGGCTGCCGCTGAAGTTCAAGAAGCGCGGGATTCCGATTCCGTTCACCTTGCCCGGCGCCATCCACCCCAACTGGACCAGCGGCGCCATTGCCATCTGACCCACCGCGATCAATGTAGGAGCTGGCTTGCCAGCGAAAGCGCCCTTGCCGGCGATGCAGGACTCAAGGGCCTGTTCGCCGGCAAGCGGGCGCCTACAGAGCGATTTTTTTGACTGACAAGGAGTTTCCATGAGCGTTTTTGCGCAACAGCAACGCAAGTGGTGGGCATTGCTCGGTGTGAGCATCGCCAGTTTTCTCGGCTGTGTGGATTTCACCATCGTCAACACCGCGCTACCGGCGCTGCAGGCCGATCTCGGGGCCTCGGTGGACAGCCTGCAGTGGGTGATCAACGGCTTCATCCTGACGCTGTCGAGTTTCATGGTGCTGGTGGGGCGCCTGGCCGACCTGCATGGACGCAAGCGGGTGCTGTTCATCGGCTTGAGCCTGTTCGGCCTGGCGTCCTTGGCGGCCGGACTGGCGACGCAGATCGACACCCTGATCGGCGCGCGGGTGATCCAGGGGCTGGCCTGCGCGGTGCTCTACACCGCCTCCGGGGCGATTGTCTCCAGTACCTTCGACAGCGCCGAACAGGGCAAGGCCTTTGGCGTGCTGTTCGGGGTCAACGGCGTGGGGCTGGCTGTCGGGCCGGTGCTGGGCGGGCTGATCACCAGTGGTTTTGGCTGGCAGTGGATCTTCCTGATCAACGTGCCTTTCGTGCTGCTGAGTCTGGGCATCTGCAGTTTCAGTGTGAAGGAATCGCGCTCGGCCGAGGTCGGTGCGCGGCTGGATGGCTGGGGCGCCTTGCTGTTGCTGATCGGCTTGCCGAGCCTGGTGCTGGTGATCGTCCAGGGCGGAGCCTGGGGCTGGGGTTCACGCCTGACCCTGAGCCTGATCGCCTTGGCGCTGCTGGCTCTGGTGGCGTTCCTGGCGGTAGAGAAAAGAGTGGCGGCGCCGATCATCGATCTCAAGCTGTTCGCCAATCGGCGCTTTGTCGCCGGGGTCGCGGCAAGCTTCGGCCTGGCGCTGTTCTACTGCGTGGCGTTTTTCGTCATGCCGCTGTATCTGGCGCAGATCCGTGGCGAGTCGGTGCAGGCCAGCGGCTTGCTGTTACTGCCCACCACCTTGGGGGTGGCGTTGCTGTCGCCGCTGGTGGGACGGCTGGTGGACCGCAAGGGTCCGGCGCTCTTGATCAAGACTGGGTTGCTGCTGTTCGTGCTGTCGGCGCTGTTGCAGGCCGGGTTCGATCGGCAGACGTCGCTGGCTTATCTGCTGGGGGCCTTCGTCATCATGGGCCTGGGTTGGGCCAGCATTCTCGGGCCGTCGACGGTGCTGGGGATTTCCTCGGTGCCCCAGGAAGTGGGCTCGGTGGCCATGGGTTCGCTGATGACCCTGCACAACGTCGGCGGTGGCGTAGGGCTGGCGGTGGGGGTGGGCTTGTTTCACTACTTTTCCGCGACGCCGCTGGACGATGCCCAGGGCGCCTTTCTCAACGGTTATCGCGGGGTGATGCTGTTCTTGGCATTGGCGACGTTGCTGGTCTGGACTGCGGTGAGCCTGTTGCTGCGCGCCGCGCCGCTGCCGGTGGCGGCGGCCGAGGAGGGCGCCAGCCGTGGCTGAGCGCGGCGGGCAGATGGGGCTGGGGGCCTTTCTCTCCGGCTCCGGCGCCCATGGCGGCAGTTGGCGCCATCCCCGGGCGGATGCCGATGCCTCGTTGAATTTCCAGCGCTACCGACACTACGCCCAGACCCTGGAGCGGGGCTGTTTCGACGCGCTGTTTCTCAACGACAACGTGGCCGTGGGGGATCTCGATCCGCGGGTGCTGGCTCGCAGTTCCCACAGCCTGCGCTGGGACCCGCTGACCCTGCTGCCGGCCCTGGCGGTGGTGACCCGGCACATCGGCCTGATCGCCACCGCCAGCACCACCTACAACGAGCCCTACAACCTGGCACGCAAGTTCGCCTCGCTCGATCACTTGAGCGAGGGCCGGGCCGGCTGGAACCTGGTGACGGGGCTGATCGGCGGGGAGAACTTCAATCACCCCGAGCCCCCCAGCCATGCCGAACGTTATGCCCGGGCCGAGGAGTTTTTCGCGGTGGTCAGCGGCCTGTGGGACAGCTGGGCCGATGACGCCTTCCCCCGGGACAAGGCCAGCGGCCAGTGGTTGCAACCGCACAGGATGCACCTGCTGGAGCACCGTGGCCGGCACTTCCAGGTGCAGGGACCGTTGAATGCGCCGCGTCCGCTGCAGGGCTGGCCGGTGATCGCCCAGGCCGGGTCTTCGGGCCCGGGCTGTGAGCTGGCGGCCCGCTGTGCCGAGCTGGTGTTCACCGCCCAGACCGACCTGCAACAGGCCAAGGATTTCTACGTCGGGCTCAAGGAACGACTTCCCCATTACGGTCGCCATGCCGGGCAGTTGAAGATCTTCCCGGGGATTGCACCCACGGTTGGCCGGACCCTCAACGAGGCCGAGGAGAAGTATCAGCAGTTGCAGGAGCTGCAGGACCCGGAGGCCCAGCTCAGGGCGCTGTCCTACTTGCTGGACCTGGGCATCGACCTGTCGACACTGCCCCTGGATGCCCCAGTGCCGCTGTTGGCGGACGCGGCGCCCACCGAGCGCCACAAGAGCCGCCGGCAACTGGTGGTGGAGCTGGTCCGCCGGGAGCGGCCGACCCTGGCGCAGCTGCTGCGCAGCCTGTCCGCCAGCGGACACAAGGTACTGGTGGGGACGCCAGGGCAGATCGTTGATGAACTGGCGACCTGGTACGAGGAGTACGCCGCCGATGGCTTCAATGTGCTGTTTACCCATTTGCCGGGAGCCATCGAGGATTTCGTGCAATTGATCACCCCGCAGCTGCAACGCCGGGGCCTGTTTCGCCAGCGCTACACGGGACACACCCTGCGCGAACACCTGGGGCTTGCGCGAGTGGAAAACCGATTTTTCAGTCATCGGGGCAATGGCTGAATCGCGCAAAGAGTCTTTACTTTCAAGGCGCAACGCCCATCAATCAACGCAAGGAACAACAGCATGTCCGGATGGTATGAGTTGAAGAAAAGCAGCAACGGTCAATTTCGTTTCGTGCTCAAGGCGGCCAACGCCGAGACCATTCTCACCAGCGAGCAATACACCACTCGCGCGGCCGCGGAGAACGGCATTGCCTCGGTGCAGGCCAACAGTCCCCTGGAGGAGCGCTACGAGCGCAAGAGCACCAAGGACGGCCAGCCCTATTTCACGCTGAAGGCGGCCAATCACCAGATCATCGGCAGCAGTGAAGCCTATTCATCGGAAGCGGCCCGGGACAAGGGCATCGCCAGCGTCAAGGCCAACGGTCCGAGCCACAACATCAAGGACCTGACAGCCGTTTGAACCCGGTTCGGTAATGCCTGAGGCCGCTCGGCCTGATCAGGGGCAAGGCCGCACGGCTGCGCCGCCATTTGCCCAGCTGAAGCTTGTCGCCCGTGATGGCGGCAAGCTTTGGTTCGAGCCCCTGGCGGACGCCAGCCGTTTGGCGACTGAATTATGGCGAAATGATATTACTTGCTTTATCCTCCGCGCCCGTCACCGGGCGCTCGGCATGCCAGGCACCTTGGGTGACGTTATCGATCATTGTCCAAGGGATCTGCGACCTCATGATTCGCCCTCTCGTATTACTCGCTGCGCTGCTGGCGCTGAGCGGTTGCTACAGCCTGCCTTCCACGAAAATCGCCGAGAGCATGCGCCCCGATTCGCAGTCGGGGGTGGCCTATGTGGTGGGCGTGGTGGGCATTTGGCCGAAGGCGGTGCACACCGCCAACGAACAGATGCTGCTGATTCGCCCACGAGGTGGTGAGGGATTCGCCTCGGCACGCTTGTACAACCAGATCTACGGCCGCACGCCACGGGATGTGCGCGAGACCTGGCACGGCATCGGCAGCCTGTTCGTGATGCCGCTCAAACCCGGGCGCTACGAGATCTACAACCTGCACTTCGACCGCGGTAACGCCACCGCCTGGAGCCGCGAAGACTTCTCCATCCCCTTGGAACTGGAAGCCGGCAAGGCCTATTACGTCGGTGATTTCCGCGCCGGCTGCCTGTCGGCGGCAGGGGCCAAGTGCGTGTTTCTGCACAGTGACCACCTGGAGCGCGACGCCGCCCTGGTACGCGCCAAGTACCCGCAGGTGCCGAGCCTGCAGCGGGTCGATCTAGAGAAGATGGAAGACGTCACGTCGTTGATCGTCAAGGAGCAGGGGCCCAAGGCGTCGATGCTCAAAGCCATGCTGTCGGGGGATCTGTAATGAGCGGTCGGTTGTGGTTGTTGCTGGTGCTGATGCTGGGACTTGGCGGTTGCCAGACCAGCCATAGTCTCAAGCCGGCCGAGGTGGATTATCAGCAGCGGTTGCCGGCGATCAGCGTCAGTGTGATGGGAGCCATCCCCGCCGGCCTGATCCGTGACAACCTGCGTCGTCGCGGCACCTTCGAGCAGGTGCAGTCGGGGTTCAGCGTCGATGGCTACAACGTGATCGTAATGGCCAACAGTGATTACTTTGGCTGGCAGAACATTCCCATGGGGCTGCTCAGTGCGATGACCTTGTTTATCGTGCCGGGCCGGGCCACCTGGGACAGCCAGGTGATGTTCCATGTCAGCCGTGGTGACCAGCCGCTGGCCAAGTATCGGGTCAGCAATCAGACCCGCTCCTGGCGCGGCTGGGCCAATCCCGATGGTGGCCAATACCAGCATGTGCAGCGCATCACCGACGACTTCATCGCGCAGATGTTGCAGGACCCGCAGTTCAAGGCCCAGGCCCCAGTGGTGCAGAACAGTCACTGAGCCACGCGTGAACGCGGCCCATGCCAAAGCCCGGACGGTGTCAGCCGCCCGGGCTTTTTTGTCAGGGCTTCAACCCAGGGTCTGCAGCAGCGCCTGCAACTGTTGGCGTGCGCCCTCGTTCAGGGCAAACACCGGCCGGCGCGGCTCGCCGGCGTTCAGTCCGGCCAGTTCCAGCCCGGCCTTGACCGTGGCCGGCAAGCCACCCTTGAGGATGAAATCCAGAAGCGGCAGCTGGCGGTAGAACAGCTCCCGGGCTCGTTGCAGGTCATGCTCCAGCACGGCCTGGTACAGATCGAGATTGAGCTGGGGGATCAGGTTCGCCGCCGCCGTGCACCAGCCGCGGGCACCGGCAGCGAAGGCTTCCAGGGCCAGGGGGTTGCAGCCGTTGTAGAACGGCACCTGGCCTTCACCCAGCAGGTGCAGCTTGTGCATGCGCTGGATGTCGCCGGTGCTTTCCTTGACCAGGGTGACGTTCTCCACGGTGTGGAAAATCTTCAGGATCAGCTCCACCGACATGTCGGTGCCGCTGGTGGCCGGGTTGTTGTAGAGCATGATCGGCACGCCGATGCTGGCGCCGATGGCCTGGTAGTGGGTGAGGATCTCGGCTTCGCTGAGTTTCCAGTAGGAGGTGGGCAGCACCATCACCACGTCGGCGCCCTGGGCTTCGGCAAAGCGCGCGCGGCGGATGGCTTTGGCGGTGGTCAGGTCGGAGACGCTGACGATGGTCGGCACGCGCTTGGCGACGTGGCGGATGCTGAACTCGGCGACCTGGTCCCATTCCGCATCGCTGAGGTAGGCGCCTTCGCCGGTGCTGCCCAGGGGCGCGATGGCGTGGACACCGGCGTCGATCATGCGGTCGATGGAACGCCCGAGGGCGTCCAGGTCCAGGCCTTCGCCATGGGCGCCGAAAGGGGTAACGGTGTAGCCGATGATGCCGTGGATATCGGGTGTGGACATGGTGCAACTCCTAGCAAGGCATAAGGGGGAATCAGTTCAGGCAGTCGGCGTGTTTTTTCAGGTTCTGCCGCGCGTAGTAGTTGAAGGCGGCGCCGTGGCGCTTGGGCTTGGAAATCCAATCGTGGGCTTCACGACCCAGCTCCGGGAGGATCGGCTTGATGGTGCCGGCCGCCATGGCCAGCAGTTGCAGCTTGGCTGCGCGCTCGATCAGTTGGGCGATGACGCAGGCTTCCTCGATGCTGGCCCCGGTGGACAGCTGACCGTGGTGGGAAAGCAGGATCGCGCGTTTGTCGCCCAGGGCCGCGGAGATGATTTCGCCTTCTTCGTTGCCCACCGGCACCCCGGGCCAGGCTTCGAGAAAGGCACAGTCCTCGTACAGCGGGCAGAGGTCCATGTGCGATACCTCCAGCGGCACTTCCAGCATCGACAGCGCGGCTACGTGGGTCGGGTGGGTGTGGATGATGCAGTTCACGTCCGGCCGGGCGCGGTACACCCAGCTGTGGAAGCGGTTGGCCGGGTTGGGCATGCCGTGGCCTTCCAGGACTTCCAGGTCTTCGTTGACCAGCAGCAGGTTGCTGGCGCTGATTTCATCGAAACCCAGGCCCAGTTGCTGGGTGTAGTAGGTGCCTGGCTGCGGACCGCGGGCGGTGATCTGCCCGGCGAGGCCCGAGTCGTGACCGTTCTCGAACAGAATGCGACAGGTCAGGGCCAGCTTTTGCCGGTCGGTCCACGTATTATCCGCCAGGGTGTTTTGCATCTGGGTCAGGGCTTGCTTGATCAGTTGGTCCTTGGGCAGTGCTAATGTCTTGGCCATATCGGGGTCCTTGGTGAGGCTGCAATGGACGTCGGGTCTGCACTTCACCTGTTACTTGCAAGGTCGTTGGGTGAGCGCTTATGACACTAAAGATGCTATATGACACTTTGTGTCATTGGCAAGCGCCAATCGTTGTTTTCTAGATGGATTAATCGCTCCACATGTCTATCCGTTTGAAATTACTGAGAAAAAAACTTGGCGTGACCCTGGAGGCCCTGGCCGAAAAATCCGGGATGACCAAGAGCTACCTGTCGAAAGTCGAGCGCGGGTTGAACACCCCGTCGATCGCCGCCGCCTTGAAGCTGGCCAAGGCGCTGAACGTCAAGGTCGAGGAACTGTTCGCCGAGGACAGCATCAGCCTGGACAGCTACAGCCTGGTGCGCAGCGATGAGCGCCAGTCACTGGCGGCCAACGACCAGACGCCGGGATATGCGGTGCTGGCCCATCAGGTCAGCGAGCGCAACCTGCTGCCGTTCATCATCTACCCGGCCAAAGAGTTCAGTGACAAGACCTTCAAGGAACACCTGGGGGAGGAGTTCCTGTTTGTCCATGAAGGCCAGGTGGAAGTGGACTTCATGACCGAGCGGGTGATTCTCAACCGTGGCGACGCGCTGCACTTCAATGCCCAGAAGCCCCATCGCATCCGCTCCCTGGGCGACGAGCAGGCGCAGCTGCTAGTGGTGGTACACAGCAACGAAGAATGAGCCCTGTAGCCGCTGCCGCAGGCTGCGAACGGGCCGCAGGCCCGCAACGATCCCAAGGACGCCCAAGCCCGGCGCAATCAGCGTTCCACGGGCACCGACAGGGCCGGGTTGCCCAGGGCGTGGGTCTTGGAATCGAAGAAGCGCAGGTTCAACTCCAACCCTTCGAACAGCTTGGCGTAGTGGCGCTTCTGGTGCTGGATGAACGCCGCGCTGCGCGGGTAGATGGAGATCGCCAGGGTCGTGACGGCCGACTGGCGGATCGCCTGCACCAGGTGCTGGTCCTGGGGCCCCAGGTTGTGGCCGAAGATGCACAGGGCGCCGCTGTGGTCTAGCAGTTGCTGGTAGCAGAACGACAGGTAGTCCGAGCTGCGGATGGTCTTGAGCTTGTCCGCCAGGGGCCCTTCGCTGACGAACAGCGGCACGTCATCCAGGGTCTTGAGGGTGTTGTTGATGGCGAAGCTGCCCAGCAGGGTGCCTTCGGTGGAACTCAGCTTGCGCGCGCTGCCGTCCAGGTTGCGCACCAGGTGCAGGCCGCCGTGGAGGTAGAGCAAGCGAGTAGCGGCGCTGGAGGTGGTGCCCAGTGCGAAGGCCGGATCGGCGCCGTGAAACAGGTCATCGATGCCTTGGTTGTCGTGCTGCACCGCCCAGTAGTTGAGCAGGTCGTAGTTGCTGGTGAACACCGTGGGATAGCGTCGCAGTTCCTGGTTGATCGCCGCCAGGCTTTGCGGCTGTACCAGGCGCCAGGGGATGTGCACCGCATGCACGGTGTTGATCAGGGCTTCCTTGATGGCGTAGTAGCGGTTGCGCGGCGCCGCCGAGCTGACCGCCAGGGCCTTGTTGACCCGGCTGGTGGTTTTCAACGCGCCCAGTACCTGTTCGAAGCTGCGGGTCTGCAGGGCTTCGAAGACGCTGAGCTCGGACTGGCTCAGGGGCTTTTCTTCCACTGTGCGAGCGTTTTCGAACAGCGAGTCGTAGGCAAAGTCTTCCCAGACGGCACGGCTGGCACCGTTGCCGATCAGCAGGCCATTGAACGGTGTGCTCGTGCCCAGGGCGTTCCAGTCTTCAAGTTCGGCGTCAAATTCCTGGAAATCCGTCATCGCGGTCATTGGTCTCAAGGCAGAAGGTCATCAGGGCGCCGACTTTATCACGACCGACCCTTGAGCCAGATCAAGATCGCCCGTGACCGATGAGTCGATCCTGTCGGGCAGACATGAATCGACACCCCGCATTGGGCATTCGCCTGGAGACTTCCTCATGAGCAGCACCTTCTTCATCCCAGCCGTCAACATCATGGGCATCAATTGCCTGGACGAGGCCATGAGCGCCATTCGCAATTATGGGTTTCGCAAGGCGCTGATCGTCACTGACGTCGGCCTGGCCAAGGCCGGGGTGGCGGGCATGATCGCCGAGAAGTTGGCCATGCAGGACATCGATTCGGTGATCTTCGATGGCGCCAAGCCCAATCCGAGCATCGCCAACGTCGAGCAAGGGCTGGCGCAGTTGCAGCAGTCGCAGTGTGATTTCGTCATCTCCCTGGGCGGCGGCTCGCCCCATGACTGCGCCAAGGGCATTGCCCTGTGTGCAACCAACGGCGGACACATTGGCGACTACGAAGGGGTCGACCAGTCGAGCAAGCCGCAACTGCCGTTGATTGCCATCAACACCACCGCTGGCACCGCCAGCGAGATGACCCGCTTCTGCATCATCACCGACGAGTCGCGCCACGTGAAAATGGCCATCGTCGACCGCAACGTCACGCCACTGCTGTCGGTCAACGATCCGGCGCTGATGGTGGCGATGCCCAAGGGGTTGACCGCCGCCACCGGCATGGACGCCCTGACCCACGCGGTGGAGGCCTATGTGTCCACCGCCGCCAACCCGATCACCGATGCCTGTGCGCTCAAAGCCATCAGCATGATCAGCGCGAACTTGCGCCAGGCGGTGCACGACGGCAGCGATTTGCTGGCCCGGGAGAACATGGCGTATGCGCAGTTCCTCGCCGGCATGGCCTTCAACAACGCTTCCCTGGGCTTCGTGCATGCCATGGCTCACCAGTTGGGTGGCTTCTATGATCTGCCCCATGGTGTGTGCAATGCGGTGCTGTTGCCCCATGTGCAGAGCTTCAACGCCAGCGTCTGTGCCGAGCGCCTGACCGATGTGGCCCACGCCCTGGGGGCGGATATTCGAGGCTTCAGTCCGGAGGAGGGGGCCCAGGCGGCAATCGCGGCGATTCGCGCTTTGGCTCGGGACGTGGAAATCCCCGCCGGTTTGCGGGAACTGGGCGCCAAGTTGCAGGACATTCCACTGCTGGCGGCCAATGCCCTGAAAGACGCCTGCGGCCTGACCAACCCGCGTCCGGCGGAGCAACGGCAGATCGAAGAGATTTTCCGTAGCGCGTTTTGAGGAACGGGTAGGTCCGTTTCGCTGGCAAGCCAGCTCCTACAAGTGAAGCGTTCACCAACGTGCCGGGGGCTGACGGCGGGTATGGAAAATTCGCAGAATCTGTAGCCGGTCCCCGCGCACCCGGTAGGGAATTAGGTAAGGCCAGCCCGGCACTACCCATTCCCGGGTGCCGGGCAGGCGGCCTTCGCGGCCACTTGAGGGGAACCTGGCCAGTTGCTCGATACTGATCAACAGCGCCCTGACAAATTCCCCGGCGGCCCGGGGATCGTCCTGGGCGATATGACGGGCCTCAGCGTCCAGGTTGTTCAGGGCGCTGCGTAGCCATTCAATGCTCATTGTCGGTCCACTTGCCGGCGATGGCCGCCACTTCTTCGGCACTGGCGAAGTCACCTGCGTCGGCCTCGTTCAGGGCCTTCTGGATTTCCTCGATTTGCCAGGCTTCCCGCGCCAGATATTCACGCAGGGCATCCACGGCGAGAAACGACTTGCTGCGTCCGGTGGCTTTTGCCAGCAGGGCCAGAGTTTCAGCAAGTTCATCGGGCAAGCGCAGGGACATGATGGACATGGCAGTCTCGTTGTAGTGATGTGTAATACAACATATTACCTCGTCATACCCTAGCCCAGGTCCGGCCATTCGTCAGGCCTGCAGTTGTTACAAGGCAAGGTCACTCCCACGCGCGTGCTCCCAGCGTTGAAAGCGTCGACGGGGCAGAGGATAGTGCGACCTGAAATCGCGCTGTATCCGCCTGTCACAAGGAGTCGTGAATGTTCCGTCGCTCTTCTTTGATCCCGCTTCTGGGCAGCCTGGCGCTGCTGGCCGGCACCACATCCGTCGCGGCCCAGTGCCTGCCGCCGCCACGCAACGCCGAGGTTCCGGGCTTTTCCCTGTGCAAGGACTGGCCGGCCTTTGACGACCAGAGCATCAGCCTGCTGTCGGAACAGGTTCCGGACCCCAGCGACACCGGCGACGGTGACGGCACCTACAACCTGCAACTGGCGGTGCTGGACCGCAACAGCGGCAAGCCCCTGGCCAGTTACAGGCAGCCTGTGGCTTTCGTCTCCGACGCCTTCCGCCTGGAAAGCGTGAAGCTCGACACCGGGCGCTTCCAACTGGCGCCACAAGTGCGGGCCTTCGGGGTTCGGGCCGGGTTCGAGGGCTCGTCCCGGGTCAACCCTTTCAATCAGATCTGGCTCAGCCTATATGTGCGCGAAGGCAGCACCCTGCGCCCGGTGCTGGAGAAGTTCCTGGCCCATTCCTACAACGGCGAATGGGATGGCCAGTGCGCCGGCGAGGGCACTGAAACCACGCGTACCCTGGAGATCGCCAAGACCCGCAGCCATGGTTATGCCGACCTGATCGTGCGTTCGGTCAGCGTCAGTACCCGGAGCGAAAAAGTCGGGGAGGAGTGCCAGTCCAAGTCCGTGACCGCCAAGCCGGTGCTCATCACTCTGCATTACGACGGCCAGCGTTACGTGCTGCCCAATGGCTACAGCGGTATCTGAGGGAGTTTTGATGAAATGGCTTGAATCATGCGGCCTGGGCCTGGCCCTTTGTGCCGGGTTGGGGGGTGTCACGGCGGCGCAGGCGGGGTGCGACAACACGACGGGGGTTCCCGGAGAGTTCTATGTCTGCAAGCCCTGGCCCGCGGAGCCGGAGCTGAGCATCAGTGCCCGGGCGACGCCCATGCCCGGGAGCCAGACTGGCGACGTCAGCAGCTACAGCCTGGACGTATCGCTGCAGGACATCGACTCCGGTTGGACCCTGGCCAGCAACTACAAGGATTCTGCTCTGTTCTCCGATGCCGTGGCCCTGCAGGGGCTGCAGATCGACACCGGGCGCTACCGTTTGAATAAAGAGCAGCGAGCCTTTGGCCTGCGGGTTCTCTATCACCACAGCTCCAGTGCCATGCCCTACGAGAAAAGCGTGCTGACCCTGTATCGACATGAAGACAAGGAAGTCCTGCCGCTGCTGGAAGGATTGGTGATGGATGAGAGCCACGGCGAGTTTGGCTGGGGCAGTGAGTGCGAGGGCCGCTCCCGGACCCTGCACCGGACCCTGGAAGTCGGCAGTGGCCAGCGCAACGGTTACGCCGATCTGATCGTGCGTACCCGTGAAGTCAGCACCAAGCATTTCAAGGGCCGTGATGGCTGTGAAAGCCGTGATCTGCCGCCCAGGAACACGGTGGCGACCCTGCATTATGACGGCCAGCGCTATGCACTGAGCAAAGCCCTGAAAGGACAGTAATCGATGCTCACCGGCCTCAATCACCTGACCCTGGCGGTCAGCGACTTGCCCCGCAGCCTGGCCTTCTATCACTCGCTGTTGCAACTGCGTCTGGAGGCCACCTGGGATACGGGAGCCTACCTGTCACTGCCGGGACTGTGGCTGTGCCTGTCCCTGGACCCGCAACGGCAGGCACCGGCAGTTGCCGATTACACCCATTACGCCTTTGGCGTCGGCGCTGCAGATTTTGCAGCGCTGATTCAGCGCCTGCGTGAGGCGCGAGTGCCGGAGTGGCGCGACAACCGCAGCGAGGGCGCGTCGTTTTATTTTCTCGATCCCGATGGGCATCGACTGGAGGCTCATGTCGGTGACTTGGCTTCGCGATTACGGGCCTGTCGCGAACATCCTTACGCAGGAATGCGCTTTTACCCCGCCGACTGAGGCGCCGCTACCGGGAAGCAGCTGACGAAAGCCGCTGGTGGCAAGGTGCCTTGATCGTGCAGAATCCGCCAGATTCGTTCTGTGCCTGGCGTTGCCGTGAGGTGCATCCGTTCTGGAGTCTTGCTGATGACCTCATCGCTGTTGCTGGCTGTTATCGCCTCGGGTTTCATTTACGCGATCACCCCCGGGCCCGGGGTCCTGGCGGTCTTCGGTATTGGCGCTTCCCGTGGTCGACAGGCTGGCGCAGGGTTTCTCTGCGGGCACTTGCTGGGGGATGTGGTCTGGTGCAGTACGGCACTGATCGCCATTGTCGGCGCCCGGGAAATCGGCAGCGACGCCTTCAACATTCTCGGGGTGCTCAGCGGTCTGTACCTGTTCTGGCTGGGGCTGCGGGCGATCCGCAGTCGTGGTGGCAATGGCGATGAGCCTCAGGGAGCAGCGCGCAATCCGTTCTGGCACGGGATCATCTTCGGCCTGACCAACCCCAAGGCTTATCCGGTGGCGGTGGCGACGTTCACCGCCCTGCTGTCCAGCCGTGCGGAGCTGCTCAGTTGGTCCATGCTTCCCGGCCTGATTGCCCTGAGCTTCCTGGGCGGCCTCGGCGCTTACGCTATTCTCATCGGCGTGGTGGGTGCGCGGCAGGTACGCAGTTGGTATCAGCGTCACGAGCTGGCGATCACCCGGGTCTGCGGGGTGATGTTCATCGGTTTCGCGATCAATGCCCTGCTGCATGCGGTGCCGGGGCTGATCGGCAACAAGGCATAACGCCGCTCGCGGAGTGCGAGGGTGGTGTTCAGCCGGTGTTCGTCACTGGCTGACCGGGCTCAAGGGATGGGTACTCAGTGCATTTTTCATGGGTAGTAGCTTTCTCTGATGGCAACCAAGAACTCCGCGCCTCTGGCGAGTTTCATCGATCTGCTTCTGGACGTCGTGTGCGCCGTAGATAGCCAGGGTCGTTTCGTATTTGTCAGTGCCGCCTGCGAGCGGGTCTTCGGCTACACCGCCGACGAGCTGATCGGCCGGCCGATGATCGAGCTGGTGCACCCGGCCGATCGTGAGCGCACCCTGGAGGCCGCCCGGGAAATCATGGGGGGCGTGCCCAAGCCCAATTTCGAGAACCGTTACCTGCGCAAGGACGGGCGGGTGGCGCACATCCTCTGGTCGGCGCGCTGGTCGGAAGTGGACCAGTTGCGCATCGCCGTGGCCCGGGACATTACCGAGCGCAAACAGGCCGAATCGAAACAGGCGGCGTTGTATGCCATTTCCGAAGCGGCCCACGCCACCGAGGACCTGCTGGTGCTGTTCAAGCATGTGCATCGGATCATCGGTGAGTGGCTGCCGGCGCTCAATTTCGTTCTGGCGCTGTACGACGAGCGCAGCGATAGCCTGAACTTTCCTTATCACGTCGATGACTGCGAAAGCAGCCCGGAACTGCCCGGGACCCTGATCGGGCGTTTCTGCGCGCAGGTGCTGCGGCACGGCCAGTCCTTGCTGCTGGCACCGGAGTGTCCGTTGAGCCGGGATTTGTGGAACCAGTTCGCCGTCGTTCAAGGTCCTCGCTGCTGGTTGGGCGTGCCACTGAATTCGCAGAAGGGCACCATCGGCGTGCTCATGGTCAAAAGTGCACCCGGTGCCCAGGGCTACGGGGAGGCAGAGCTGGAATTGCTGCAGTACGTCAGCGCCCAGCTCGCCGCGGCCATCGAACGGGCGCAATTGCATGCGCGCCTGCATTACATGGCTGAGTACGATCAACTGACTCACCTGCCTAACCGCGAGCTGCTGCGCGAGCGCTTGCGTTCAGCCCTGGCTCGGGCCCGGCGCGACTCGGGACGCATGGCCTTGCTGTATGTCGACCTGGACAAGTTCAAGGAGGTCAACGACACCTGTGGGCATGCTGTAGGCGACATGCTGCTGCAAGCGGTGGCCAATCGCCTCAAAGGCTGCGTACGGGAAACCGACACCGTGGCACGCATGGGCGGCGATGAATTCGTGGTGCTGCTGGAGAGCGTGCAGCACAGCGACGATGCCCAGCATGTCGCCGAGAAGATTCGCCGCGCGCTCAACGAGCCGCTGCGCCTGGATGGCCATTCGCTGAATATTCTGCCGAGTATCGGCATTGGCCTGTACCCCGAACATGGCCTGGAAGAAAAGCAGCTGTTCAAGCACGCCGATGAGGCGATGTACGCGGTCAAGCGCGAGCGCAAAAGCCGCTCCAGCGCCTGAGGTCCTGGCCAGGGGCGAGGCTCTGCTTCTGGCCTGAACGACTCGCCATTCGTCGTTCCACTGGCGATTTTTCTAAACCTTTGCGGCTTCGGGTTTTCCCTATGCAGGCGGGTGCTGTGGCTCCCGCCGTACTGACTTGCAAGAGGAGACTCCCAGCATGAACCCCATGGCCACCATCCTCGGTCGTGCCGGCCTGGCCCTGTTGCTCGGCCTTGGCGCCAGCAACGCCCTGGCCCAGTCCCCCGCGGCCTTTATCGACGACGCCTCGGCCAAGGGCATGGCCGATATCGAAGCCAGCCGCCTGGCGCATCGGCACACCTCGTCCAGGGCGGTAAAGGAATACACCATTCAGGTGATCAACGATCGCACCACGGCCAACCAGCACCTGGCCAAAATCGCCAGGCAACTGGACCTGCCGGTGGCCCCCCGAGAGCAGGTCATGGACCAGGCCAAGCGCTTGATGCCGCAGCTACCCGAGGGGACGGATTTCGACCGCGCCTATGCCGCCAACCAGATCAAGGCCACTGAAGCGGCGATCCGACAGATCCAGCAACAGGCGCAAACCAGTGACGTGCCGCAACTCAAGGCCTTCGCCGAGGAAACCCTGCCCAAGCTGGAGAACCACCTGCAAATGGCCAAGGCCATCCAGGCCGGACGTCACACCGAGCGTATGGATGGTTGAGTGATGATCAGCCACTCCTGATTGTTGGAGGAGCGCAAAGCGGCTGTTCAGCGTTCCTCCCGCACCTCTGTCTGTTTATGAGACTTGCTGAAGCATCGTTGATGTCGTCCGCGGTTTAGTGCTGCCCTTGACTGAAGTGCGCCTCACTTGATGTGGATGTCTGTCTAGGTGACGGTTTGTGTCTAGTATCTACTGGCGGTCAAAGTGCCAGCACGCTAACTCACGGATCGGAATCAGTCAGAGGTCGCTCATGGAATTTTTCGAAAAACTAACCAATCTTGCTGCCAAGGTGCGTTTGCAAGGCGCAGCCATTCAAACTGAAGAGGCAACGAAGAACGCTTTCGTAATGCCCTTTATCAATACGGTTCTGGGTTATGACGTCTTCGATCCCATGGAGGTGACCCCTGAATTCGTCTGTGATGTTGGAACCAAGAAGGGCGAGAAGATCGATTACGCGATCATCAAGGATGGCGAGGTGCAGATACTCATCGAGTGCAAGAAAATCGGTGAGCCGCTGCACATCAATCATGCTTCTCAGTTGTTTCGTTATTTTCATGTCACCAGTGCGCGCATTTCCATTCTTACTAATGGTCAGGTCTACAAGTTCTTCACTGATCTGGATGCGCCGAACAAGATGGATGAAAAGCCCTTCCTTGAACTTGATCTGCTGGATATCGACGAATACTCCGTCCCTGAATTGATCAAGTTGACCAAGTCGGCGTTTGACGTTGAATCGGTTCTTAGTGCGGCGGGGGAGTTGAAGTACGTCAGCCAGATCAAGAAGGTCATTGCGTCTCAGGTGAGCAAACCCGACGACGACTTGGTGAAGGTTTTTGCGTCCCGGGTCTATGAAGGTGTGATCACCCAAAAAGTGCGGGAGCAGTTTTATGAATTGACCCGCAAGGCGCTCGGGCAGTTTCTCAATGACCAGATCAATGATCGTCTCAAGTCGGCAATGAGTGGCTCCAGCCAGGTGGTCATTAATCAGCACTCGGCACCTATCAACGATGTGCAGGAGACCACTGAGGCGGACGGATCGGAGGAAAAGATCTTCACTACGCTGGAGGAGCTGGAGGCGTATCACATTGTGCGGGCGGTGGTGCGTTCAGTGGTTGATGCCAAGCGTATTGTCCAGCGTGATACCCAGAGCTACTTCGGCATTTTGCTCGACGATAACAATCGCAAGCCCATCTGCCGTTTGCATTTCAATCGAGCCCAGAAGTACATCGGCATTTTCGACCAGGACAAAGTCGAGACACGTCATCCGATCAGTTCCGTCGACGAAATCTACGAGTATGCGGATCACTTGAAGAAGACTGTGGGTTATTACGAATAGGCCGTCCGTGCGCTGAGAACTGCACTGTTGCAGCTCATGTGGCGGCGGAACTCGCCACATGAGCAAGGCGCTCCGCTTTTTGCTTACACCTCAGAACATCCCTTCGCACAATAAAACAGGATTGTGCTGGAGCCGCTGGGCCTGTGGGCTTAACGTGGCCCGGGTCAGGCGGCGCATGGCGCGTCGCGAGGCTCAAGGAGGTAGCAGATGGTGCAGGTGCCCAGCGCGTCGATCATCGATCTGTATCACCAGGCGGAAGACTATTTCTTCGTTTCCATCTCGCAGTTCCATCGGCGCTTCGGCGCCGACCTGAGTGCCTATTGCACCGGGCTTGAAGCCAGCAGCCTGAATCTGTTGATGATGAAGGACCGGCCTGGCGACAACAGCCAGCAACTGGCCGAGGGCGTGGCGTTCCTGCAGCGCACCGGCATGCCGTTCTGTGTGGTGATCCCTCAGGCGCAGGTGTCGCGGGTCAGTCTGCAGTTGCAACAGCAGCACCTGATGGCCGCGGACAAGACCACTTGCATGGTGCTGGATCTGGCGACCTACGAAGTGCAGGAGGGACTGGCGCCACTGGCGGATGTGCGTTGCACCGATGAGCATCTGGAAGATTGGGGGCTGCCGGTGCAGAGCGCGTTCGAGCCCGATGGCGGAGGCATTGAGCTGTACCTGGAGCGGCACCGGGCGGCGTTGCTGGCCGGCAGGGCACTGCGCCATTTCACTTTGTATGTCGACCAGCGTCCGGTCAGTGCCCTGACGCTGTCCCTGGGGCCGGGGGTGGCGCGGCTGGATGATATCGGCACTTTGCGGGAGTGCCAGGGGCGAGGCTATGCCACGGCGCTGATCCACTCGGTGCTGCGCCTGATCCAGGCCCGGGGCGCGAAAATCTGTGTGCTCGAGGCCTCTCTCGACGGCCTGTCGATCTACCGCAAGGTCGGCTTCACGGGCTTGTTCGACTATTGCACCTTCTGCCAGGCGTAAGTCCTGGCTACGTCGTGGCGTTGAGCCGGAACTGCCGTGGGCTGAGTCCGGTCAGGGACTTGAACTGCCGGCTGAAGGCGCTGTGATCGGTGTAGCCGCATTGCAGTGCCACCTCGGTGATCGGCTCCTGGGTCAGCAGCAGCCGTGAGGCGTGCTCCAGGCGTGCCTTGTGGATCATCTGCCGGGGCGTGAGGTGGAAGATGCGCTTGCAGTAGCGCTCCAGCTGCGCCGTGGACAGGTTGGCGATGCGGGTCAGATCCTGCAGGCGGATGGCTTCGCTGTAGTGCTCGCGGATATGCCGGTCCACGGCCGCCAAACGCTCGTAGGCCGGATGGGTGTCACGGGCTGCCTGCAGGTCCAGGGAGATGCCGGCCATGCCGATGATCTGTCGGTCGTGTCCATACAGCGGCAGTTTGTGGGTCAGGCACCAGCCGGGTTCGCGACTGCCGTACAGATGCAATTCCAGTTGGCCCTTGATGGTGATGCCCTGGCGCAGAACGCGCTGGTCCTGCTCGGTGTAGACCGGGCCGAGCACCGCCGGAAAGACTTCGGCGGAGGTCTTGCCGAGCAATGGCCGGATGTTCTTGAAGCCGCAGCGCTGGGCCAGGGTCAGGTTGGCGATCAGGTAGCGGGCCTGCAGGTCCTTGATGAAGAACACTGCGCTGGGAATGCAGTCCAGCAGGGGGGTGATCGGGGCCATGCTGGCCAGCAGGCTGTTGATGTCCCCGAGGGATTGGGCGGCGATGGCCCTGGGCAAGTGGTGGAGCTGTGCGCTATCGATCATCGTCGGCCTCTCTCTAGGGGGCTTGGGGGATGGATCTGTGTCGATAAAGCCAGGGGGTACAAAAGGGCTGTGCAAGCTGACCGGGTGTTCCCGGCCAGGGTGGGTTCAGGGGCTCAGTCTGCGGCGTCGTGGCAGGTCTCGTCGAGCATCAGGGTGGCGAGCCGGGCCGGCACCAGCGGCGTTCGCGGGGCGACTGTGGGCCAGTTGAACAGGCGCTGGGCGGCGCTGGCGCAGACCCGGCCCTGGCAGGCCCCCATGCCGCACCGGCTGTGCAACTTGGCGCTGGGCCAATCGGCTGCCGCCGCCACCGCAGCGTAGGGCACATCTTCGCAACGGCACAGCAGCGTCTCGGGTCGGGCCAGTTCGAGGATCTGCGGTTGCAGCTCGAAGTGACGCTGCAACTGCCTGGCAAAGGCCTGCCAGTGCTGGCGCTGGCGGATCAGGCCGGCGGCGCGGGCGCTCTGGCCGCTGGCCACGCAGCCGGCAATCTCGCCTTCGATCAGGGCCAGTTCGCTGCCACCGATGCCGGTGCATTCTCCGGCGGCAAGGACCTGGGGCAGGCTGCTGCGCTGCTGCTGGTCGACCGCAATGGCGCCGTGTTCCAGATGACAGCCCAGATGGCTGGCCAGACGGGTATTGGGCACCAGGCCGAAGCCGCAGGCCAGGTAGTCGCAGGGGATTTCCTCGCTGCGCCGGCCCTGGCGGATGCGTACTCCTTCCAGGTGCCGGTCCCCCAGGGCCTCCACCACATGGGCGTTGCAGCGGTAGGCCGGGGTGGCCAGCTTCAGGGCCTGGGCCAGCTTGCTTGGCCAGCGCCACAGTTGGCCGGCGAAACCCAGCACGGAGGCTGCGGGGGCCTGTTCCAGCACCCGCACCACGCGGGCGCCGGCCTGGCGCGCGGTGGCGGCGCTGGCCAGCAGCAAGGGGCCGCTGCCGGCGATCACCAGGGTTTCTCCATTCACCTGCAGGCCATTCTTCAGCAGGGCCTGCAGGCCACCGGCGCCGGTGACCCCGGGCAGGGTCCAGCCGGGAAAGGGCAGCAGCAACTCCTGGGCGCCGCAGCACAGGATCAGTTGTTCAAAGTCCACCTGCCAGGCCTGTTGCGCGTCCTCCAGCAACAGGCGTTGCGGGCCCAGGGCGGCGATGATGCGGGTGGCGCTGAGGTAGCGCAGCGCCGGGTGCTGCAGGATCTTGAAACGCTCGGCCTGGAGGGCGGTGGGCGGGTGCCCGGGGCCATTGCGCCAGATCTGTCCGCCGGGCCGCGGGTTGTCGTCGATCATCAGGATCGAGGTGGCGCTGTGGCTGGCGGCCTGGGCGGCGGCGAGCCCCGCCGGGCCGCTGCCGACTATGACGATCTGGCAGTGCAGGCGTTGGGCGCTCATTGGCTGCGCTCCACTTGCATGCCATCCCGGCACAGGGTCTGGCAGGCCAGTTGACGGCGACCGTCGATGGTCATCCGACATTCCTGGCAGATGCCCATGCCACAGAACGGCGCTCGTGGAGCACCGCTGCAGGCGGTGCGGGTATAGGGCACGCCGCTGTTGGCTACGGCAGCGGCCACCGTGAGGCCGCCGCGGACCTCCAGCGCTTGCTGATCCAGGTAGATGATCACGGGCATTCTCCAGTCAGGGCGGCGAAGCGTCCGGGCAGATAGGGGCGCGGGTCGATTGCCGGGCATTCGCAGAGCATCAGGTCCACCAGCAGCCGCGCGCTGCCGGGGGCGGTCGTCACGCCCAGGCCTTCATGGCCGACGGCCAGCCACAGGCCCGGCTGTTGCGGGTGTTCACCCAGGATTGGCAGGCCGTCCGGGGTGGCGGCGCGAAAGCCGGTCCAGGCGCGGATGCCGTTGAGCGTTGCCAGCTCCGGCAGGTATTCCACTGCCCGTTGCAGCATGGGCGCCAGCACGGCCGGTTCGACCTGTGGATCGAGGGTGTCGAACTGTCGGGACGAGCCGATCAGCAACTGGCCGGTCGGACGCGGCTGGACGTTGAAGGCCACCGAGGTGCCGTCACTGGCGTGGGCACTGGCGGCGTAGCCCAGTTCGACCAGTTGATGCTGGACCTGTTGCGGGTAGCGGTCGGTGATCAGCAGGTGGCCCTTTTTCGGTCGCAGGGGCAGGGCCGGCAGCAGTTCCCGGGCGGCGAAACCGTTGGCCAGCAGCACCCGGGGGGCGCGCAGGACCCGGCCGTCGTCCAACTCCAGCTGATCGCCGGCCACCCTACGCACATGGCCGTACTGGCGCTGGATCAGTGGATGGCTGCTGAGCAGCCAGTGGGCGGTGGCCGGGGCGTAGAGAATGCCGTCTCCGGGGATCTTCAGGGCGCCGCTCAGGCCCGGGCGCAGCATCGGCTCCAGCGCCGCCAGTTGCGGGCCGTCGAGCAGTTGGCCGGTGACGCCGTGGTCTGCCAGGGCCTGCTGCTTGGCTCGCGCCAGGTCCATTTCCTCGCGGTCGGCGGCCAGCCACAGGGTGCCGCAGTTGCGATAGGCGCAGGCCTCGGGCAGACGTTCGCGCAACTGCCGCCACAGGCCGATGGAGTAATGACTCAGGGCCAGCTCCGCCGGATTGTCGTCCATGGCCACCAGATGGCCCATGCCAGCCCCGGTGGCGCCGCCACGGGCGTCGTCCAGCACCTGCACCCGCAGGCCGCGGCCTGCCAGTTCATGGGCGCAGGCGGCACCGATGATGCCGGCGCCGACCACGATCACGTCGGCCTCGCCCTGGGCATTCACGAGCCGATGCCCCAGGCGAACGGGTCGCTGTCATCGAGCAGCAGGGTCGCTTCGGCGCTGATATGGGCGCTGCCACGCAGGGTGGGAATGATCCGCTCGCCGGCCTGCTCGTAGTGGGCGCTGAACTGGCTGCCGATGACGCTGGCCTGGCGCCAGGTCTGGCCCGGAGCGAGCTTGCCGTCCGCCGCCAGGCAGGCCAGCTTGGCGCTGGTGCCGGTGCCGCAGGGGGAGCGGTCGTAGGCCTTGCCGGGACAGAGCACGAAGTTGCGGCTGTCGGCCTGTGGGTCGTCGGCGAACAGTTCGATGTGGTCGATGACTTCGCCCTCGGCCCCGGTCACCCCGGCGGCTTCCAGGGCCTCGCGCACGCGCCAGGTGAATTGGGTCAGGGCTTCGACATTGTCCAGGGCAATGTCCTGGCCGTGATCGCTGATCAGGAAGAACCAGTTGCCGCCCCAGGCGATATCGCCATGCACCGTGCCGTGCCCCGGCACTTGCAGCGCCACCTGGGTGCGGTAGCGATAGGCGGGGACGTTGCGCACGCTCACCGACAGATCGTCGTGCAAGGTGGCCTCCACCGTGCCCACCGGGGTTTCGATGCGGTGCACGCCGTAGTCGATGCGTCCCAGGTGGTACAGCGAACGCACCAGGCCGATGGTGCCGTGGCCGCACATGCCCAGGTAGCCGCTGTTGTTGAAAAAGATCACGCCGGCACAGGCATCCCTGGCCTGTGGCTCGCAGAGCAGGGCCCCGACCAGCACGTCGCTGCCCCGGGGTTCGAGGACGCAGGCGCGGCGCCAGTGATCGTGCTGGCTGCGCAGGGTCTGCAGGCGCTCGGCCATGGAGCCACGGCCCAGCTCGGGAAAGCCGTCGATCACCAGGCGAGTGGGTTCACCTGCGGTGTGTGAGTCGATCACGGTTATTTTTTTCATGGCGGCACCTGACGGGAAAGAACTACAGAGTGGCCTTGGCGGGGGCGGCGTTGCTTGTGGGTTTTCGCTGTGGCGGATGACGAAATCAGCACAGTCTCGCGATGGCCGCTGTGGCGCTGGAGCCGCAATGGGGTGAGGGGCGAGTGTGCCGATTTCGTCTCTTGCAGGGGCGAAAAGCCTCAAGCTGCAAGGGGGATAAAAGGCGACTCTGGTCTGGGTTTTCAACGTCAGTCGGCCCGGCCGACCTCAAACAAGGACAAGACCATGAGCCGTAAAGCCATCCAATGGAGCGGTGTATTCCCCGCTGTGACCACTCAATTCAAAGCCGATTTCTCCCTCGACCTGCAGGCCACCCACAAGGTCATGCGCAACCTGGTGGACGACGGCGTATCCGGCCTGGTGGTGTGCGGCACCGTGGGGGAAAACACCTCCTTGAGCACCGCGGAAAAACTGTCGGTGATCGAAGTCGCCAAGGACGCCGCCGGCGGTCGGGTGCCGGTGATCGCCGGGGTGGCCGAATTCACCACCGAGTTCGCCCGCCATACGGTGCGCGAAGCGGCTCGGGTCGGGGTCGATGGGGTGATGGTGATGCCGGCTCTGGTGTACTCGGCCAAGCCTCATGAAACCGCGGCGCATTTTCGTGCGGTGGCCACCGGTACCGACCTGCCGGTGATGGTCTACAACAACCCGCCGATCTACAAGAATGACGTCACCCCCGAGGTGCTGATCGCCCTGCAGGACTGCGAGAACATCGTCTGCTTCAAGGATTCCTCCGGCGATACCCGGCGTTTCATCGACCTGCGCAACGCAGTCGGCGATCGCTTCGTGCTGTTCGCCGGTCTCGACGATGTGGTGGTCGAGAGCGTGGCGGTGGGGGCCGAGGGCTGGGTCTCGGGCATGTCCGTGGCCTTCCCCAAGGAGGGTGAGACCCTGTTCCGCCTGGCCAAGGAAAAACGCTTCGAGGAGGCCCTGGCCCTGTACCGCTGGTTCATGCCGCTGCTGCACCTGGACGCTCGTCCGGACCTGGTGCAGTGCATCAAGCTCTGTGAAGAACTGGTGGGCCGTGGTTCGTCCATTACCCGGCCGCCGCGTCTGGCGCTGCAGGGTGAAACCCTGGCCGAAGTCAAAGCCCTGGTCGCCAAGGCCCTGGCCACGCGCCCGAGCCTGCCGGACGTCGGTCTGTAGAAACGGGCCTGCAGGACTTGGTCGGGTGCCCTGGGTGGGGGCACCCGCTTCTGCAATACCCCATGTGCTGCAAGCGTCGAGCGGCTCCGCCGACGTGACATTCGACTTGCCTATTCCAATAACCTCAAAAAAGGCGCAGCCCCATGTCAGGCAAAGGCAAATTCAAGAAACAACTCTCTCTGGTGGACCTGACCTTTATCGGTCTGGGTGCGATCTTCGGTTCCGGCTGGCTGTTCGCGGCCAGTCACGTTTCGGCGATTGCCGGGCCGGCGGGGATCTTTTCCTGGCTGCTGGGCGGGTTCGCCGTGCTGCTGTTGGGCATCGTTTACTGCGAGCTGGGGGCCGCTCTGCCCCGGGCCGGTGGGGTGGTGCGCTACCCGGTGTTCTCCCATGGCCCGCTGCTGGGCTATTTGATGGGGTTCATCACCCTGATCGCCTTTTCCAGCCTGGTGGCGATTGAAGTGGTGGCGGCCCGGCAATACGCCGCGGCCTGGTTCCCGGCGTTGACCCATGAAGGCTCCAGCAACCCGACCATCATCGGCTGGCTGGTGCAGTTTGCCCTGTTGTGCCTGTTCTTCTGGCTCAACTACTACAGCGTCAAGACCTTCGCCAAATCCAACAACTTCATCAGCCTGTTCAAGTTCATCGTGCCGCTGCTGGTGATCGCGGTGCTGTTCACCTTCTTCAAGCCCGACAACTTCCATGTCCAGGGTTTTGCCCCGTTCGGCCTGTCGGGGATCGAGATGGCGGTCTCGGCGGGGGGCATCATCTTCGCCTACCTGGGGCTGACGCCGATCATCTCCGTGGCCAGTGAAGTGCGTAATCCCCAGCGCACCATCCCCATCGCGCTGATTCTCTCGGTGTTGCTTTCGACCTTGATCTACGGCCTGCTGCAACTGGCCTTTCTGGGCAGCATTCCCACGGAAATGCTGGCCAATGGTTGGAGCGGCATCAGCAAGGAATTCTCTCTGCCGTACCGCGACATTGCCCTGACCCTCGGGGTCGGCTGGCTGGCCTATCTGGTGGTGGCCGACGCGGTGATCTCCCCCAGCGGCTGCGGCAACATCTACATGAACGCCACGCCGCGGGTGGTCTACGGCTGGGCCCGGACCGGGACCTTCTTCAAAGTTTTCACCCGCATCGATGAAGAGTCCGGCATCCCGCGTCCGGCGCTGTGGCTGACCTTCGGCCTGTCGGTGTTCTGGACCCTGCCGTTCCCCTCGTGGGAGGCGTTGATCAACGTGGTGTCAGCGGCCCTGGTGCTCAGTTATGCAGTGGCCCCCATCAGCGTCGCGGCGTTGCGCAAGAGTGCACCGCAACTGGCGCGGCCGTTTCGGGTCCGCGCCTTTGCAGTGCTGGGCCCGGTGTCCTTCGTGATCGCGGCATTGATCGTCTACTGGTCCGGCTGGGGCACGGTGTCCTGGCTGCTGGGGCTGCAGATCCTGATGTTCGTGATCTACCTGCTGTGCAAACGCCTGGTGCCCACCGACCACCTGAGCCTGGGCGAGCAGGTGCGCTCATCGCTGTGGCTGATCGCCTTCTATGGGCTGACCATTGTCATTTCCTACCTGGGCAGCTTCGGCGGCATCGGCGCCCTGACTCATCCCTACGACACCCTCACCGTCACCCTCATGGCCCTGTGCATCTACTACTGGGGCGCCAATACCGGAGTGCCCAGTGCCAAGCTGGTGCTGGACGGCGATGAGGTGGAATGACCATGACCACTTTCATGCAGACGAGGTTATCCATGACTGTTACCGGACAGATGCTGATAGGTCACACCGCCGTGCTTGGCGGCCAGGGCTCGATTCATGGGCTGGCCGCCGCCAGTGGCGAGGTGTTGCAACCGGCTTTCGGTGGCGCCTCGGCCGCTGAACTTGAGCGCGCCTGTGCCCTGGCGGAGGCGGCGTTCGATCCTTATCGCCAGTTGCCGCTTGCACAGCGGGCGGCCTTTCTGGAGAGCATTGCCAGCCATGTTCTGGGCTTGGGCGAGGAGCTGATTGAGCGCTGTCAGTTGGAAACCGGCTTGCCCCGGGCTCGCCTGGAAGGTGAGCGGGGGCGCACCGTCGGCCAATTGCGCCTGTTTGCCCAGGTAGTCCGTGACGGTGGTTTTCTCGGGGTCAGGATCGACCCGGCGCAACCTGAGCGTCAGCCTCTGCCCAGGGTCGAGCTGCGCCTGCGGCATATCGGCCTGGGCCCGGTGGCGGTGTTTGGCGCGTCGAACTTTCCCCTGGCGTTTTCCGTGGCCGGCGGCGACACCGCTTCGGCCCTGGCGGCGGGTTGTCCGGTGATCGTCAAGGCCCACTCGGCGCACCCCGGTACATCAGAGTTGGTGGGGCAGGCCATTGCCCGGGCCGCGCAGAGCCTGGGATTGCCCGAGGGGGTGTTTTCGCTGCTGTTCGACAGCGGTCGGGCCATCGGCCAGGGACTGGTGGCGGACCCGCGGATCAAGGCAGTGGGGTTTACCGGCTCGCGCACGGGCGGGGTCGCGCTGATGCAGATCGCCGCATTACGTCCTGAGCCGATTCCCGTGTATGCCGAGATGAGCTCCATCAATCCGGTGCTGTTGTTGCCCCAAGCCCTGGAGGCGCGGGCGGAGCAGATTGCCCCGGCGTTCGTTGCCTCGCTGACCCAGGGTGCCGGGCAGTTCTGTACCAACCCGGGCTTGATCCTGGCCCTGGAAGGCCCGGCATTGCAGCGCTTTGAAAGCGCCGCTGCCGCTGCCCTAGCCACACAGGCAGCGCAGACCATGCTTACCCCAGGCATTCACCGCAGTTACTGCCAGGGCGTTGCCGCCCTGGCGGCCCATGCCCAGGTGCAGACCTTGGCCCAGGGCTTGGCGGGGCAGGGCACTCAGGCCCGAGGCGCGTTGTTCGCCACCTCGGCCGAGGCCTTCATGGGCTGCGCTCAATTGCGGGAAGAGGTCTTTGGCCCGGCCTCGTTGATCGTTAGGTGCCCGGACTTTGCCGCCTTGCAACAGGTGCTGCAGAGCCTGGAGGGCCAGTTGACCATTGCGCTGCACCTGAGCGATGGCGATCACCCCCAGGTCCGCACGCTGCTGCCGCTGTTGGAGCGCAAGGCCGGACGCCTGCTGGTCAACGGATTCGGCACTGGGGTCGAAGTGGCCCACGCCATGGTTCATGGCGGTCCGTTCCCGGCCACCTCCGACAGCCGCAGCACCTCGGTGGGCAGCCTGGCGATCCAGCGCTTTCTGCGTCCGGTGTCCTACCAGGATCTGCCCGAGGCGCTGTTGCCTGCCGAACTGTCCAGCGGCAATCGGTTGCACGTACCGCAACTGATCGATGGCCAGGGGCCGATCAGCCCCACAACACACTCTCCCACAGGAGCTTTCACTCACCGCTCATAGAGGTTCCACCATGTCTGAATACATCACCCTGTCATTGGACGAAGTCCGCAGCCTATCTTTCCAGGTGCTCAGCCGACACGGCCTGTCCGACGCTCACAGTCGGGCGATCGCCGAGGTCATTACCCAGGGCCAGCGTGACGAATGCCATTCCCACGGGGTGTATCGCCTGCTGGGCTGCGTGCGCTCGGTGCGCGAAGGCAAGATCGACCCCCGGGCCGAGCCCAGCCTGCGACATGTGTCGCCTGGGGTGCTGGAAGTGGATGCCCATTACGGCTACTCCTTGCTGGGCTTCCACACCGGCCTGCCGGTCCTGGTGGAGAAGGCTCGTAGCCAGGGGGTCGCCGCCATGGTGATCAAGCGCTGTTTCCACTTTTCCGCCCTGTGGCCCGAGGTCGAGGCGATTGCCGCCACCGGGCTGGTGGGCCTGGCGATGAACCCCAGTCATAGCTGGGTGGCTCCGGCCGGAGGCCGGCACCCGGTGTTCGGCACCAACCCCCTGGCCTTTGCCTGGCCGCGACCGGGGGGCGATCCTTTTGTCTTCGACTTCGCCACCAGCGCCATTGCCCGCGGCGATATCGAATTGCATGCACGCCAGGGCAAGCCGATTCCCAGCCATTGGGCCATCGATGCCGACGGCGAACCCACCACTGACGCCCAGGCTGCATTGCGCGGTGCGATGCAGACCTTTGGCGGTCACAAGGGCTCGGCCCTGGCGGCGATGATCGAGTTGTTGGCCGGGGCCCTGATTGGCGACCTCACCAGTGTGGAGTCCATGGCCTTCGATGAAGGCGTCGGGGCGACGCCTTGTCATGGCGAGCTGGTGCTGGCGTTCGATCCCCAGGTGTTTCTGGGGCAGGGGTATCAGGCGGGGCTGGAGCGGGCGGAGGCTTTGTTCGCGGGGATTGCCCGGGATGGAGCGCGGTTGCCGTCCCAACGCAGGTTCGAGGCCCGGGCGCGCAGCCTGGAGCACGGGGTGCAGATTCCACGGGAGTTGCTGGAGGAGATCCGGCGGTTGCTCTAGGCAGGCGTTCGCTGACAAGCCAGCTCCAACCACACGTAGGAGCTAGCTTGCCGGCGAAAGCATCAGAACCTGACGTTCGCCGCCAGCTCGGCAGAGCGCCCTGGCGCGACAGTGGCGAACATGCCGACGTGGGAGGCGTCGTAGTAGGTCTTGTCGGTGAGGTTGAGCACGTTGAACTGCAGGTCCAGGTTCTTGTTCACCCGATAGGCCAGCATGGCGTCGTAGCGCCAGTAGGCATCGAGGCTGCGGGTGTTTTCATCGTTGGTGTAGCGCTCGCCCACATAGTTGGCGCCGGCACCGACTTTCAGGCGGTCGGTGAGCATGTAGGTGCTCCACAGCGAGGCGCTGTTGGGGGCGATGAATTTCATCTGGTTGCCGTTGAAGTCGGTGTTCCTGCCTGAGGCGTACTTGACCGTCTTGGCATCCAGGTAGGTGTAGCCCGCCATCACCTCCCATTGATCGGTGAGGTAACCGGTGGCCCCGACTTCAAAACCTTTCACTTCGACATCGCCATCCAGGGTCACTTCGTTGCTGATCGGGTCGTAGGTTCGGGCGTTGGTCTTCTCGGTCTTGAACACCGCTGCGGTCAGGGCCAGGCGCTCGTTGAGCAGGTCCCATTTGGTGCCCAGTTCGAGGCTGCGGCTCTTTTCCGGGTCCAGGTTGCTGAGCCGGCCGCCTGCTGCGCCATCGGCGCCGCCCGACTGCCCGGCGGTTTCGCCCGAAGGGTTGAACGAGGTGCCGTAGGACAGGTAGATGCTGCCGTAGGGCAGGGGCTTGAAGACGATACCGCTTTGGTAGGCCCACATATTGCTGCGGTTGCTCTGGCTGGGGTCCCTGACGTGATAGGCGTCATAGCGCACCCCCAGGTTCAGGTCCCATTGCTCGTGCAGGGCCAGGGTGTCCATCACATAGACGGCGCGGTTGTTGTGTTGGGTGACCGTGTGTTGGCCGTCGCCTCGTAGCACCGGGGCGAATGGGTCTTTGGGATTGGGGTGATTGAGGTCGCCCAGGTTGCTGTTCTTGGGGCTTGCATAACGATTCTTGACGTCGATCCGTTCGCGCGAGAACTCCAGGCCCGCGCTGTAGCTGTGGCCGATGGAGCCGGTGTCGAATGTGCCGAAGATGTCGGTCTGGTTGATCAGCGATTCGTTGACCACGTTGCGCCCGCGAGCCGCACGTTGCACGGTGTTCGCCTGTTCCTGCGCCGCCGTGGATATCGGCCGGCTCATGACGTAGTCCTGCATGCTGCGGCCCTGGCGGGTGGTGTTGCGCAGGGTCAGGTGGTCGTTGACGTCATGTTCCAGTTGCAAGGTCGCAAGGTCTGCCGAGGTCTTGCGGAAGTCGCGCTGGGTGAAGCCATAGAAGTTGTCGCGGTCGACCTTGATCGGCTTGCCGGAGATTTCCGACACCGGGATGCCCTGGTCGGGCATGTCGTCGGTCTGCAGGTGGTAGTAGCTCAAGGTGGCGCGGGTGTCGGTGTTCAGGCCGAAGGTCACGCTCGGTGCCACGCCCCAGCGCGACACCTGCACATGATCGCGCCCGGGGGTATCGGCTTCATGCTTCATGGCGTTCAGGCGCAGGGCCATGTTCTGTTCGGGCAGGTACTGGTTGAGGTCGAGGGTGCTGCGCCGCTGATGATCGGTGCCCAGGGTCAGGCTGCCAGCGCTGAAGTCCTCCTGCTGCGGTACTTTGCTGATCAGGTTGATGGTGCCGCCGGTGGAGCCGCGTCCCGAGTAGGCCGAACCCGGGCCTTTGACGATTTCGATCTGCTCGTAGTTGAACACTTCATGGTTCATCCGGCCGACGTCGCGGATGCCGTCGATCATGATGTCGGTGCTGGCCTCGAAGCCGCGGATGAAGGGGCGATCCCCCAGCGGCGTTCCGCCTTCCCCGGCGCCGAAGGTGATGCCCGGGGTCGTGCGCAAGGCATCGGTCAGGGTCGACACGGCACGTTCCTGCATCAGGGTGTCGGTGATGATGGTCACCGACTTCGGCGTTTCCCGCAGGGGCGCGGTGAACTTCACCGAATCCGAGGCCTCGCGCTTGTAGCCGGGCTGATGCACCCCTTGCACATGGGTTGGCGCCAGGGTGACAGGTGTCGCCTCGGTGTGACGCTTGGCGTCTTCAGCAGCGGCTCCCAGGCTGGCTTCGCTGAGGGCCATCAGACCGAGAGAGGTGGACCACAACTTCCAGGGTTGTGGGCGGGCGGGACTGGACATTGAGATAGAGCCTCCGTTTTATTTGGAAGCGATTCTCATTAGATAATTATTATCATTCAATCAGATAGTTCTGAACAATGGTGTCGAAAAGTGTATGCGTGGCTGTATACGAAGTGAGGGGGCTTGATCGGGTTTGCTGTGCGGAGCGACGTATTTTCTTGCGGCGGCCTGTTTTCTTTTTCCGCCCGCCGCTGTTTCATGGTCGACCATCAACCCAGGAGATCACGGATGAATCTGCACTTCGAAACCCCCAACCTGATATTGCGCCCACGCACGCTCGAACACTTCGAGGCCTGCTTGCGCATGGACCTGGACCCTGAAGTCACGCGCTTCACTCCGGGGATCTGGGACGGTGGGCAATGGCACCGGGATTTCCTGCGGTCGCGCATGACCCAGGACTTTGGTGAGCGATGCGGTTACTGGGCGATCTTCGCCAAGGAGGCCCCGGACGATTTACTGGGCTGGGTCTCGTTCATTCCTTTCGACGCCGTGGGCCCGGAACTGGAGATGGGCTGGCGTCTGGTGCGGCGGGCCTGGGGCCGGGGGGTGGCCTCTGAGGCCGCCAGGCGCATTGTCGAGCACGCCTTTGCCGACCCGGAGGTCGAGCGGATTGTCGCTGATGCTCACATCGACAATGGCGCCTCGTTGGCGGTGGCTCGCAAGCTGGGTTTTCGTTTCACTCACGACGGCGAATTCGAAGGCCTGCCAAGCCGGTTTTTCGAAATGACCCGTGAGGATTTTCATCAGCAGACAGCGACCGGTTGAAGGGCTGCTGGCTCTGGGGAGACGGGGCGCCGTTGCGTGGCGCCCCGCAATGAAGACCGTCGCCGGTCAAAGGTGACGGCTGACCCACCACAACACCAGGAAGGCGATGACCGCGGCCAGAGCTGACAGCTGGAACAGATTGATCAGCCATTTCAGGCCCAGGGGGAAGTTCTTGTAGTCCCGCACATCCATGCCGCCATTGCGCAGAAAGAGGTGGGGCATGGCGAACATCCCGCCGATGCACACCAGCATGCACAGACGGCTGAGAGGGTCCTTGCCCAGCAGTGGCATGCGAATGGCGATGACCCGGCAGCGGGCCAGGTACTTGACCATGTCATCGATCTTGAAATAGCCCAGGTAGACCTGGATCACCAGGGACACCAGACCGGACATGACCACCAGAATCCAACCCGCGGTATAAATATCTTTGGCGTTGCACATATCTATTCAGTGACCTCCTCAAGCTTCACGACCAGGCGTTCAGCGTCGCACTCCTCCAATGAGCCCTGGCACGCAGGGCAGCCGACCACCATAGCACCCCTGGACCAAGGACGGGCGCAGGGCTCCCCTGGGGCAGGAGAGTTGTAGCGACCCTAGCCGGGGGCTGGCCCGGTTGCCATGAGACGAGTACCAAAGACCCGGGGTTGGCGTGCTGGAGGGGAGGGGTCAGAGCTTGGCGCAACGTTCCACGTCGGCCTGGGTGGTGACCTGGGTATCGATGCCCAAACGGTACTTGCAGTAGTCGATGATCATCTGCCGGTGCTCGGGAGTGAGCTTTTCTACGCGCCGGTAGTCGCCGTCATTGGCGTGGATATTGAAGAACTTCAGGCGCAGCGTCGGGGACTGCTTGATAAACCAGCGGGTGTGGGTCTCGGCTTCTTCCAGCTCGGTGTAGTAGCCGACGTTGAGCACCACCAGCAGGCCGAGGAATAGCAGGAATACGAGTTTTTTCATGGTACGGCTCCATCCATGGGCAGGGCGGCGCATGGTTCCGGCTTTGCTCATGCTTGGCAAGGGACTGTCATGAATTGTCACGCTTGCCGCCGGCAGGTTCAGCCAGCAGACAGTCGCAGGCTGTTAAAAGATTCGGACGCCCGGCAGGAGCAGGGTCGTGACAAGGGGGCAAGAAGGTCGGGACTCTGGAACTGGCCTGATGATGCAATAGCAAAGAAAGCGATCTGCGGATCGCTTTTTTTGTCTTCGCAAGGTACGCGCCTGCCGATCTGCCAGGGTTTGCAGAGAGGGGCTCGAGCAGGACGCAATGGCCGGCAAGGTCTCTTTGTCATGGGACGCGAGCGCTCTGGAACGGTCTTTTCAAGGTCGCTATGTATTGTTCCGGGCAATACCGTTCGTCCGACGGATGGAATTGGCAAGCACTAGTCACTGCGTCATGCTGTCGATGGATGTCGTAATGCCACCATTTTGGGCTCAACCCGTTTCCAGGTGGTGTTTTCCCCCTGCGCTGCTGAGATAGGTTTTCTGATGAGTGTGTTGATCCTGCCTGAGGCGCGGTATGCCCGATAAGGCGTTGGTCGAGGAGCAGCGCCTGGCTGCTCTGTATGCCCTGGAACTGCTGGACACGGCCCGTTGTGAGCGTTTTGATCGTATTTGTCGCCTGGCGGCGCAGTACTTCAAGGTACCCACGGCCCTGATCACCCTGGTGGATCGGGATCGCCAGTGGTTCATGTCGCGGGTGGGCTTCGTCGCCGAGCAGACCCCCATCGATCAATCGTTCTGTGCCTACACCATCAAGTCCGGCGATGTGTTTGAAGTGGAAAACGCCCGCCGGGATGTGCGCTTTCATGCCAATCCCCTGGTCACCGAAGATCCATGCATCGGCTTTTATGCCGGCGCGCCGCTGATCACATCCACCGGCCACGCCATCGGCAGTTTGTGCGTCATCGATAAACAGCCCCAGCGCTTGAATGCCGTCGAGCGCCAGCAACTGCGGGACCTGGCGTGCCTGGTGATGGAGCAGATCGAGCACCGTCAGCGCCAGACCCGTCGCGATCCGGTCAGCAGCCTGCCCAATCGGGAGCAATTCCAGAGCGATCTGTACGACCTGGCGGAACAGCATCCTGGCGAAAAGCGCGTGCTGGTGCTGGTGGATGCGGTGGACATGACCGTGGCTCACGAGCTGACCCTGGCCATGGGCATGGCTCCGTTTGAAATCATCGTGCGCTTCCTGGCCCAGCAACTGCTCACCTACCTGGGGCGGCATGTCCGGGTGTATCACGTCTCGGTCAAGCGTTTTGGCTTTCTGCTACCGGCAGCGCCGGGCATCGAACGTTTTCTCGAAGGGCTGGTTCGGCGTTTGCGGCGCCAGCCGCCGGGCCTTGAGCTGCCGATGATTCCCGCGGTATGTGCAGGCACCGTGGAGTTCTCCACGGACCGCGACGCGGTGCCGGACGTGCTGCGCAAAGCCATGTTCGCCCTGGAGCTGGCGACCTTGAAGCGCAGCACCTGGGCGCCCTATGACGTGGTGCGGGACCAGGCCTATCGACGTGCCTTCAATCTGGCGTCGGACATCAGCGAAGCCCTCGACAGCGGACAGATCTACCTGATGTTCCAGCCGCGCTTCGCCCTGCCCGATGGTGCCCAGGTCAGCGCCGAGGCACTGATCCGCTGGGATCACCCTTGGCTGGGACCGATTTCCCCGGCGGAATTCATTCCGGTCATGGAGCGCAACGCCTTGATCCACCGGGTGACCCATTGGGTGATCAACGCGGTGCTGGACAGGCTGCATAGCTGGAGTTCCAGCGATGTACAGCGCCTGTCGATCAACCTGTCCCCCCAGGATTTCGAGGACCAGGACATTGCCGATGTACTCAGGGAGGCCTGCCAGCGTCACCGCATCGATCCCCGGCGCCTGGAGGTGGAGATCACTGAAGGTGCCTGGCTGCGCTCCAACCCTAAGGTGCTGGATCAGTTGAGCAAGATCCGCGGCCTGGGCATGGACGTGGCCATCGATGATTTCGGTACCGGCTACAGCAACTTCGCCTACCTGCATCAGATTCCCGCCAATGTGGTGAAGCTCGACAAATCCATGGTCACGGACCTTGAGAGCAGCGCCCAGCACCAGAAGATCACCCGTTCGGTCATTGCCCTGGCCAGGGAGCTGGGCTATCGCACCGTGGCCGAGGGCATCGAGAGTTTCAAATGCCTGCAGATGCTACGGGCCTTTGGCTGCGACGAGGCCCAGGGCTATTTCCTGGCCCGGCCCATGGCCCAGGAAAAATTCCTCGCTCACAGCGGGGCCCGGCGTTTTCCGTTGCAGCAGGGCGTCTAGCATGCAGGACAAGCCTGCCGAGGTGGCCGCGCAACGGCGGCCGCCTCAGCGCTGGGCGGCCACCAGCAACATCATCGGTCGCTCGCGCTCTTCTTCCAGAGCCGGTTGCTCCAGCACTTGCTGGGCGCTCGGCCCCCACTCCTCGACATGGCGAATGCTGAACCCTGTGTCGATCAGCGTGTTGAGCAGAGTGCCCAGGGTCCGGTGCTGCTTGATCACGCCCTCCGCCAGCCAATGGGTCACCCGTTCGCCTTCTTGCTGGTAGCTGTCCAGCGGCCAGGATTTGCGGCCCTGGTCATCCACCTGCCAACCCGGGTTGCGCGGGGCCATGAAGATCGGGTGCTCGATGGAGAACACCAGGCGTGCCCCGGGTACCAGGGCGGCATGGACCTGGGTGAACAGCCCGCGCAAGTCCTTGATGTAGTGCAGGGCCAGGGAGCTGTAGGCCAGGTCGAAGCTGCAGGCGGGCAGGCTCAGGTGTTCCAGATCGGCCCGCTGATAATCGATGTTGGGCGCCGAGGTGCTGGCGCGGGCGGTCGCCAGCATCTTTTGCGAAACGTCCAGGCCCAGTACCTGTCGGGCCCCCTGTTCGCTGGCCCAGCGGCTGAACCAGCCATAACCGCAGCCCAGGTCCACCACCTTGAGACCGTTCATGGTGGGCAGCAGAGCTTGCAGGGCTGGCCATTCCGGTGCCGCATCGAGGCCGCCGAGGGAGCGGCCCATCAGGCTGTAGCCCTGGAAAAAGGTCGGATCGTCGTAAATATTCTGGGTCATGCAGCGTTTCCTTGAGGGTCGTGTGCAGCCGTGATGTCGGGCGGATGATGCAAAAGACGCGGCTGAGGTTTTTCCTCTGACCCGGTCACGGCGATTTTCACTCAGTGTGGGTTATGCATTATCGTGCGCCACGCCTCAAACGATCAGCGTCGTCATCGACACCAAGCCAACCGATAGCGGTGGGTGATCGTCTGTAAGGGCCAACCGAATCCCCCGAACCTGGGTCTGTACCCTAAGCGAGGCACCTTGGGCAAAGCGCGAGTGATAGGCACGACAATAGAGGCCATTCATGCTGCCGAGACAGCATTGGGGCGAACCTTCCCCAGGTCATTCGTGGACTGGCTGCTGGAGCACAACGGCAAGGCGCTGGGGGGGCTGGAAGTGTTTCCTGTCTTTGATGCGCGTGATCCCCGCAAGACCTGGGAGTCGATAGTCCGCCATTTCGAGCAAGGCTGGCGGGCTTGGCAAGACACTTTCTCCGGCATCGAGCTCGACTGCTCCAGCCTGTTGCCGTTCGCTCAATTTGGGACGGGCGACTATTACTGCTTCGATTACGCGGTACTGGGCGACGCCGGTGAGCCGGTCGTGGTGCTGTGGTCCCATGAGACGGGCCGAACCTGCGTCGTTGCGGATGGCTATGCCGCTTTTTTGGCCAATCCCGATCAATTGTGCCACGCACCCGGCTGATGGGCCGTTGGCACTGGTCGATGCTGAAACAGCGGCGCTCCAATGATCTGCACGAGGCTTGGGCTTGGTTCGCTAGGTTTGCTGCTGGGAGGAGAGGAGATCGTTTGAATCAACGACTTGAGAAGCTTCTACAGATATCTGCGGGAGCCCGCAGATTGGGGAAGTGGAGCGGGTGAAGGGAATCGAACCCTCGTTATCAGCTTGGGAAGCTGGAGTAATGCCATTATACGACACCCGCTCGAACGGCTGACTTTGTACCAGAAGTGGCCGGGGATTTGAAGTTTTTCTTTATCTGACTTGTGCTTGCGTGTCGGTTGAGGTCGCCACAGGTGCCCCACCCGCCAGGAAAAACAGGGTTTTTCAAGGCGGGGTGACGGCCTGTGGCGACGGGGTTTCAGATGGCCCGTGCATGCTGATCATGAACATAGTGTGGACGCGAGCGGTTGTCGTACTGGGCTGGCTTGAGGAAGCCCAGGAGTGCCTGGCGACTGTCGCGGCAGGCGGCCTTGTGTTCCATGTCGAGAAAGTGCCCGGTGGCCTGGATGGTGCTGAAGCTTGCGTGCTGTACATGGTCGGCGAACAGCTTGGCGTCGTTGGCTGAGGTGTACTCGTCCCACTCACCGTTGAGAAACAGCACCGGCACCTGGATGTTCTTCGCCGCCCGCAAGTAGCACTGGCGATCACCGTTGAGCACATGGCTGATGTGGAAGTGCATCTGCCCGTACTCATGCTCCGCCAGGCTGCTGACATGGCGATAGTTGAAGCGCTTGAACAGCGATGGCAGGTGTTTGCCGATGGTGTCGTTGACCAGGTGGCCGACGCGATGGCGGTCGAGGCTGCCGAGGTAGTCGACACCGCGCTCCAGGTAGTCGCGCATGGGTTCGTTGAGCACCGGAGAGAACGAGCTGATCACCGCCTTCTCGATGCGTCGAGGACGTTGGGACAAGGCCTGCAAGGCCGCGGCGCCGCCCCACGAGAACGACAGCACATGCTCGGCGGCGAAGTGCTCGATCAACTCCAGCAGGATCTGCCCTTCCACTTCCTTGGTGAGCATCCGTTCGTGCTTGTTGTGGGCCTTGGACCGGCCCGCGTAGGGCTGGTCGTAGAGCACCACGTTGAACTGCGGGTACAGATTCTTCACGGTCTGGGCAAAGGACGCAGTGGTGGCCATCGAGCCGTTGACCAGAATGATGGTCTTGTCTGCGGCATCTGCGCGATAGAACTCCGTGTAAACCCGATACTGACCCTGTATATCCAGCACAGCGATTTCTGGCCTCATGTCATAAGACTCCTGGCAAGCGGGTATGCGCGCAACATTGAGTGTGCACGGGCAATGTGACAGGTAGGCATACGCCTGGAATCGGAGCCCATGTCGATCCGGTAATGCAGGTCGACGGGTATTGTTATAGGCGGGCGATTTACCGGGTTGAATGCAGAGCAGGCAGGGCTCAGGCCGGCAAAAGGTTTCTTAGATGTGTATGGATGACTCATCGGTCACATTTCGGCCGACGGACTGATTCAAGCAGGGCAACCGGGAACCTGCAAGTGCGTTGGGCAAATTGTTCGACAGCTTCTGCCCAGCGGTCATTCAGTGGGACGCGGCGTCAGATCAGGCGGATTTCGTCTGCGCTGAGGGGGCGGTATTGGCCTGGGGCAAGGCATTCATCCAGTACCAGTGGTCCCATGCGTTCGCGGTGCAGGCGCACCACCTTGTTGTTGAAGTGGCCGAACATCCGTTTGACCTGGTGATAGCGCCCCTCGACGATGCTCAGCCTGGCGCTATGGGGGCCGAGGATCTGCAATTGCGCAGGCAGGGTGGTGAGGTCCTCGAAGGCGAAATACAGACCCTGGGCGAAGGTCTCGATGTACTCGGGGCCAATCTCCTGCTCGGTTTCCACGTAGTAGAGCTTGGGTAGCTTGGTCTGCGGCTGGGTCAAGCGTCGCGACCAGCTGCCGTCGTTGGTGATCAGCATCAGCCCGGTGGTGTTGTAATCCAGGCGCCCGGCGATGTGCAGGTCCTGGGGATCCGGCTCGTGGATCAGTTCCAGCACGGTCCTGTGCTCCGGGTCGCGGGTGGCGCTGACACAGCCCATGGGCTTGTGCAGCATGAAGTAACGCGCCGGCTTGCCGACCTGGAGCACTTCCTCATCCAGTTCCACGCGACTGAACTCACGGACCTCGGCCTTGGGGTCGCTTACCGGCTGCCCGTCGATGCGGATGCGGCGTTGCACCAGCAGCAGGCGCACCTGCTGACGGTTGAAGCGGGGCAGGTTGCTGAGGAAACGGTCAATGCGCATGGTGATCGGCGGTTGGGGGCAAGGTGAGGAGGTTCAGGAGCGTGGCAAGGTGCCGGCGCGCAACTGCGCTTCGACCCCGGCACAACGGGGGCACAGGCAGGAGCGGTCGCGCAGCTCTGGCGGCAAGGCTTCGATGATTGCCGGGTCGATGCTCACGGTGTAGCACCAGCAGGCATGGTCCGCAGTACGCGGGTCGGCCAGGGTGCAGTTGTTGCGGGCACCGCAGGCCGGGCAAAGGTCAGGTTCATTCATGGCTGGAGTGGGGCATTTCCACACAGGTTCGATTGCGTCCGCTCTGCTTGGCGCGGTACATCGCATGGTCGGCACGGGACAGCAGGCTGTGCAGGGTGTCTGCCGATTGCAGAGCGGTCAAGCCGATACTGACGGTCAGTTGCAGAGGCTGCCCTTCATAGTAGTAGCGCTGTTGTTCGGTCTGCTGGCGGATCTTCTCGGCAATGACCAGGGCGGCGCTGCTCTGGGTGTCCTTGAGCAGGACAATGAACTCCTCGCCGCCCCAGCGGCAGACGATGTCGGACTGGCGCAGGCAGTCCTGCAGGTCACGGGCAAAACCGCTGAGCACCAGGTCCCCGGCCAGATGGCCGTAGGTGTCGTTGAGGCGCTTGAAGTGATCCAGGTCCAGCAGCAGGGCGCACAGTGGCGTCATGTCCCGCCGCGCTTCCTGCAGAGCCTGGGCTGCCAGCAGATCGAAGCCGCGACGATTGGGCAGGCGGGTGAGGCTGTCGAGGGTGGCCTGGGCCTCGATCTTGCGCCGGTAGCGACGTACCACGCCGCTGAGCAGGATCAGCACGATGCTGGTGACCACCAGGCAGATCAGCAGGTTCAGGTACAGCGACTGACGGATGCTGTTGAGGGCGCCGTCTTCGCGCTTGTCGACGAACAGGTACCAGTTCAGTTCGGGAATGAAACGCACATTGAGAAAGTGCCCCTGGCCCTGGGTCGAGTATTCGTAGCTGCCGCTGTGGGGCTTGGGCAGTTGGGTCATCAGCTCCTTGAGGCTGTCCAGGTCATGCAGGGACTGGCCGCTGCGGGCGCCCTGGGGCCCACCGTCGGCGCCGGTGAGGACGATGCGGCCGAAGGTGTCGACGAAGTACACACTGCGCTGGTAGCGCTGCTGGTACTTGTCGATCAGCTTGATCACCGCGTCCACCGTCAAGCCCACTCCGGCCGCACCGATGAAGCGCTCCTGATAGTCGTAGACCTTGTAGTTGATGAAGAAGGTCAGTTTGTCCTGGTTGGCCAGGTCCGGGTCGACGTTGATTTCATAGGGCGTGGCCATGTCGCGTACGCGAAAGTACCAGGCGTCCCGGGGCTCATCGACCTTGACCTGCTTCAGCACGCCCTTGGCCTGGTAGTAGGTGAGGCTGGTGTTGGAGACGAAGAACGCGGTGTAGGCGCCATAGTGGGTCATGACCTCGTTGAGGTAACGGGTCATCTGGGTAGGGTCGCGTTCGCCGGCCACCACCCAGTCACGCATGAAGGTGTCGCGGGCCATCATCGAGGAGATCAGGACCGGCCGTACCAGGTCCTTCTGGATTTCCGAGTACACGGTGTCGGAGGTCAGGGGCAGCTCGGTGTTGACGATGTTGTCGCGGATCGAGTCCCGGGAGGCGTAGTAGCTGAGCAGGGAAGTGGCGAGGAAGCCGCTGCCCAGCAAGGTGATCAGGACCAGTACCAGCGAACGCTGCGAATACAAGGGAGAACGAAGCGGCATGGCAATTCCGTGATAGTGGCCCGATGACGCATTCTAGTGGCACAGCGCGGAAATAACTCGTTCATCAGCGCACTGAGTTGTCTAGGAATCGACACGCGGCATGGTGTTTTTCCGGCGCCGGAAATGCGGCCCCGAGTCGTCCTCACAGGGCGGTTACCGGCGGTCGAAGGACTTGTATCAACGTGTTGCCAAAATCGCACCAGAAGGGGTTTTTGCGGTCAGATATTTCGTCAGTCGGCCTGTTGTCGACTGCCGCCTGCCAGCGTCGCTGGTGTGGCTTCTTCGCGGTCCAGGAGGCCGCCATGTATCGTCGACTTCTGCTTGTTGCATTACTGGGTTTGAGTCTTAGCGCGTGCGTCCCTTACTACGGTGGAGGTTCAAGCTATTACAGCTCCGAAGTCTACAGTTCTCCCACGCCGGCCTATTACTACGGTGGTGGTTCTTCCTATTACTCCACTGGCCGCAGTTACTACGCACCGCGTTACTACCAGCCAGCCCCCCGTTATTACCAGTCGGCTCCGCGTTACTACCAACCGGCTCCGCGCTACTACCAGCCACCCCGGGCGGTGTACCGGCCGTATCCGAACCAGGGCTGGGGCGGGCACGATCGCCACAGCAACTGGGGCAACAACAATTGGGGCAACAATGGTGGCCATCGGGAATGGGGCGGTCACGGCGGACGTGGTGATCGTGGCCGAGGCGATCGTGACCGGGGCGACCATGGGCGAGGCGGTCGCGGCCATTGATCCCGAGTGGGCCAAAAGCCTGTAGCCGCTGTCGGCGGCTGCAGGCTTTTTAGTAATCCGTCAGGTCCGCCAGGGGATGACGGCCTTCCCAGGCCTTGTGGAAATGCGCTTGCACCACCGCCTCGGGCACGCTGTTGATATCCGACCAATGCCAATGGGGCTGATGATCCTTGTCGATCAGGCGGGCGCGCACCCCTTCGGCGAATTCCGGGTGTCGGCAGCAGTTCAGGCTCAGGGTGTATTCCATCTGGAATACCTCGGCCAGGGACAGGTAGCGAGCACGGTGGATCTGCTCCCATACCAGGTGCGCGGTCAGCGGGCAGCCCTCGACCAGCGTCTTGGCCGCTCGGCTGTAGAGGGCATCGCTGTGGTTCTGCAACTGGCTGATGGCACGCCAGGCACAGGCCACGTCACTGACGTCCAGCCAGGCGTCGATCTGCTGCCGACGCGGCAGCCATTGGGCTTCGGGCAGTTGAGCCGAGGCTTCCTGCTGCAAGGCCTTGAGCAAGCTGTTGAGTTGCCTTGGCGTCTGTTCCTGCCAGTTCAACTGCAACAGCCCCTCGATCAGTGCTTCCTGTTGTTCGTCCAGCAGGAAGCGGTCGGCGAGGTTCAGGTCCAGGGCATCGCGGCCATTCATGTGGGCGCCGGTCAACCCCAGGAACAAGCCGAGCTTGCCGGGCATGCGCGAGAGGAACCAGCTGGCGCCGACGTCGGGATACAGGCCGATGCTGATTTCCGGCATTGCCAGGCGACTGCTGGGGGTGACGATACGAATCCCGGCACCTTGCAGCAGGCCCATGCCACCGCCCAGCACATAACCGTGGCCCCAGCAGATCAAGGGTTTGGGATAGGTGTGCAAGCGATAGTCGAGACGGTATTCCGCGGCAAAGAAATGCCCGGCCAAGGCCGGTACTTCGCCGGGGTGATCGAGGCAAGCCTGGGCCAGGCTGCGTACCTCGCCGCCGGCACAGAAGGCCTTGGCGCCGTTACCCCGCAGCAGCACACAGACCACTTGCGGGTCCTTGGCCCAAGCATCGAGACGCTCGCTCAACTGCTGGATCATGGGCAGCGACAGGGCATTCAGGGATTTTTCCGCGTCCAGGGTGGCAATGGCGATGCGTGCGCCATCGGTGCCGGTGAGTTCTTCGACGTGCAGGTTCATCGTGACCTCGAGGGGAAATAGAAGCGCTCATTATGATCGCTGGTAGGGAAAGTGCAGGTTCCGTGTCAGATCAATTGACAAGCGAAGTCGGCTTTCCTAGGGTGCGGCCATTGTTTTTTTCACGGGCATGGCCATGACTGCTGACGATCGTATCAAACTCGAACCGAGCTGGAAGGAGGCGCTGCGTGCCGAATTCGAGCAGCCCTACATGAGCGAACTTCGCGAATTCCTGCGCCAGGAACATGCCGCCGGCAAGGAAATCTATCCGCCGGGTCCGATGATCTTCAATGCCTTGAACTCAACCCCGCTGGACAAGGTCAAGGTGGTGATCCTCGGCCAGGACCCGTACCACGGACCGGGCCAGGCCCATGGCTTGTGCTTCTCGGTACAGCCCGGGGTTCCAGCGCCGCCCTCGCTGGTGAACATCTATAAAGAGCTCAAGCGTGACCTCAACATCGACATTCCCAACCACGGCTACCTGCAAAGCTGGGCCGACCAGGGCGTGCTGATGCTCAACACCACCATGACCGTGGAGCGGGCCAACGCGGCATCCCATGCGGGCAAGGGCTGGCAGTTCTTTACCGATCGGATCATCGAAGTGGTCAGCGAGCACCAGCCGCACCTGGTGTTCCTGTTGTGGGGTGCCCACGCCCAGAGCAAGCAGAAACTGATCGACGCCACCAAGCATCTGGTACTGACCTCGGTGCATCCTTCACCGCTGTCGGCCTACCGCGGCTTTCTCGGTTGCGGGCATTTCAGCCGCACCAACAAATACCTTGAGCAGAATGGCGAGACGCCCATCGAGTGGCGCCTGCCGCCGTTGTAACTATTGCTCGATGGGGGGCTGCTTGGTGGCAAAACCACCTGCGACTTGAACCAAGGCATATCTGTAGCCGCTGCCGCAGGCTGCGAACGGCCCGTAGGGACGCGGCGGTGGTTCGGCCACTGAAGGCTGTCGACCTTGTCGCCGCCCGCGGCAGCGGCTACAGGGGGCCTTTGTTCCAGTGGCGGAACAGGGGCTCGGCGAGAAACAGCACGAACAACAACCTCATCACCTGCATCGCGGTCACCAGTGGCACCGACAGTTGCAGGGTCTCGGCCGTCAGGCTCATTTCCGCGATACCGCCGGGCATCATGCCCAATGTCAGCGAACGTAGATCCAAGTGGGTCAACACACTCAGGCCCAGGGCCGCAAGGCCGGCGATCAGCATGCTCAGGGCGGTGCCGATCAAGGTCCGCCCCATGAACGACGGCGCTCGGCGGAAGAACTGCCGATTGAAGTGACAGCCCAGGCCGCTGCCGATCAGCCATTGGCCCACCTGACTGCCGCCCTCGGGCAGGCCGATGTGCAGGTCCCAGGCGATGCTCACCGTAGCGCTGAGCAGCAAGGGGCCGAACAGCCAGGGGTTGGGTTGGTGCAGACGCTGCCAGATCCAGGCCAGCAGCGCGCCCGCGGGAAACAGCAGGGCCAGCCACTGCCAGTCCACGCTGGTGGCATGCAGGGCGGGGGTGCCTTCCCCCAGCAGATATTTGAAGGCCGCCGGAACACAGAGCACCACGGCCAGCACCCGCAGGCTCTGTCCAGCCGCCACACGGCTGAGCACCGCGCCATTGCGCGCGCCGAGATTGACCATCTCCCCGGAGCCGCCGGGCATGCTGGAGAAAAACGCGGTGGCCCGGTCTTCTCCGGTGCGCCGCAGCAACCACACCCCGACCACGCTGGACAGGCTGGTCACCAGGGCGCCGAAGAAGATCAGGCCAAAGTGACTCATGACCTGTTCCATCACCTGCGGCGTGAAGTGCAGGCCAATGCCGATGCCGACCACCCATTGCCCGCATTTGCGGCCGCCGGGGATTTCCGCCAATTGCCAGGGCGTCAGGCAGCGCACCAGGATGATCGCCAGCAACGAGCCGACCATCCAGGGCAATGGCCAGCCGATCTGGCTGGCGAGATAACCGCCAGCCAGGCCCACCAGGGGCGTGCCCCACCATTGTCTGAAGCGGGCTTCAGACATCGGCCACGGCACGTTGCTGGGCCGAGCGCTTGCGCCAGATGCGCAGCAGCGGCATGAACAGCATGAGGAGGGTCAACACCCAGACCCCGACCGTGATCGGGCTCGACCAGAGGATCTCCATCGCGCCATTGGAGATCGACAGCGCCCGGCGCAGGTTCTGCTCCATCAAGCCGCCGAGGATGAAACCCAGCAATACCGGCGACAACGGGAAGTCCAGCTTGCGCAGGATGTAGCCGAAGATGCCGATGCCCACCATCAGGAACAGGTCGAAGGTGGTGGCGTGCACCGCGTAGACGCCAATCCCGGTAATGATCGCGATCACCGGCACCAGGGCCCAGTTCGGCACGGCGAGGATGCGGGTGAAGAGGCGGATCATCGGGATGTTGAGGATCACCAGCATGATGTTGGCGACGAACAGCGAGGCGATCAGGCCCCAGACAATATCCGGCTGCTGCTGAAACAACAGCGGGCCGGGCGTGATGTTGTACAGCGACAGGGCGCCAATCATCACCGCCGTGGTGCCGGAGCCGGGAACGCCGAGGGTCAGCATCGGCACCAGGGCGCCGCAGGCCGAGGCGCCGATGGCGGATTCCGGGGCGGCCAGGCCGCGCTTGTCGCCTTCGCCGAAGGTGCCGCTGGCGCCGGCGATGCGTTTCTCGGTCATGTAGGCCACGGCGCTGGCCAGGGTCGCGCCGGCACCGGGCAGAACGCCCATGATGAAGCCCAGCAGGCCACAGCGGATGTTCACCACGAACACCGAGGCCGCTTCCTTGAAGTTGAACATCATGCGTCCGGTGGCTTTCACCGCTTCCTGGCCGCGATGGGTCTTCTCCAGCAGCAACAGAATCTCGCTGATGGAGAACAGGCCCAGCACCAGCACCACGAACTGGATGCCGTCGGTGAGGTGAATGTTGTCCCCGGTGAAGCGGTACACACCGCTGTTGGCGTCAATGCCCACCGCCGACAGGAACAGGCCGATCAGCGCCGCAATGAAGGTCTTCAGCGGCCGATCGCCGGCCATGCCGCCCAGGCAGACGATGGCGAACACCATCAGTACGAAGTATTCCGCCGGGCCGAAGGCGATCGCCCACTTGGCCAGCAGCGGGGCGAACAGCACCATGCCGCAGGTGGCGATGAAGGCGCCGATGAACGAGCTCCAGGCCGAGAGTGACAGGGCCACGCCCGCCAGGCCTTTGCGGGCCATGGGGTAACCGTCCAGGGTGGTCATCACGGTGGAGGCTTCGCCCGGAATGTTCAGCAGGATCGAACTGATGCGGCCGCCGTATTCGCAACCCAGGTACACCGCCGCCAACAGGATCAGCGCCGATTCCGGTGGCAGGCCCAGGGCGAAGGCAATGGGGATCAACAGCGCCACGCCATTGATCGGGCCCAGGCCCGGGAGCAGGCCGACCACGGTGCCGATCAGGGTGCCGGACAGGGCGGTGACCAGGTTGTAAGGGGTCAGCGCAACGCCGAAGCCCTGGCCCAGATAACTGAGGGTATCCATATCAATTCTCCAGAACGTCGAGCAGGCCGAGGGGCAGTGGTACGTCCATGACCCGGTCGAACAACCAGTAGAGGCCGACACTGAGCAGGCTGATGATCACCAGGCTAGGCAGCCAGCGGCCGCCGTAGAGCCGTGCCATGGGTACGCCGATGAGGACACTGGCGACGATGAAACCCAGGGGTTCGAAGGTTCCGGCGAACACCAGCAGCAAGGTCACGCAGATCGTGATCTTGGTCAGGGTTTGCCGGTCCAGGGGCGGTTCATCTTCGCTGTGCTTGATGGGTGTCGGGCGAAACAGCATGTACAGCAGGGCCAGCCCCATCAGACCGAGCATCAGCAAAGGGAAGGCCCGCGGGCCCACGGGTTCATAGGAAAAGGCCGCCTGATACGGCCAGGCCATCAGTGCCAGGCCGGCACAGGCCAGCAGCAACACCGCAGCGAAGAGACGTTGAACGAGCATGGCTAACTCCTGGGCGCGGCCCTCGATGCGCGAGGGTCGCGCCTTCAGCAAGGGACGGTCACTGGATCAGGCCGAACTCTTTGGCCAGGGTCTTGTAGTCGGCCACCTGTTTCTTCACATAGGTGTCCAACTCGGGGCCGGTCAGGGCGAAGGGGAACAGCTCGCGCTGGTCACGCAGCTTGGCGAACTCTTCGGAGGCCAGGAGCTGGTCGAAGGCGTTTTTCCACCAGGCGTATTCCTCGTCGGTGACTTTCGGCCCGAGGTAGAAACCGCGTACCACCGGCCAGACGATGTCGTAGCCCTGCTCCTTGGCGGTGGGGATGTCTTTCATTTCCGGCTCGTCCAGACGCTGTTCGGAGAACACCGCCAGCAGGCGCATGTCGCCGGCCTGGATATGGGGCATGGAGTCGGAGATGTCGGTGCTGCCCACCTGGATGTGTCCGCCCAGCAGGGCGGTGGCGATTTCACCGCCGCCTTCCAGGGCGACGTAGCGCAGGTCCCGGGGGTTGATCCCGGCGGCCTTGGCGATCAGCGCGGTCTGCATCCAGTCCTGGCTGCCCACGGTGCCGCCGGAACCTATCACCACTTTGCTTGGATCTTTCTTAAGAGCCTGGACCAGATCGTCGAGGGTCTTGTAGGGCGAGTCGCTTTTCACCGCGATAGCGCCGTAGCTGGTGCCGACCGCTGCCAGCCAGCGCACCGCGCTTTCATCGAAACGGCCGAACTTGCCCTGGGCCAGGTTCAGCAGCGAGCCGCTGGACCAGGCCACCAGGGTTCCGGCGTCGGCGGGACGCTGGGCCACCACGGCGTTGTAGGCCACGGCACCGACACCGCCAGGCATGTAGGTGACGCGCATCGGCTTGGTGAGGAGTTTTTCGTTGACCAGGGCGCTTTGCACCAGCTTGCAGGTCAGGTCGAAACCGCCGCCGGGGGAGGCCGGGGCGATGCATTCCGGGCGCTTGGGCTCGGCGGTCGCGGCCAGCAGTTGGCCGGCGAACAGCATGCAGCCGGCGGCGAGGGCTAGTTTGCGCAGTGAAAGGTCCATGAACGTCTCCACAGGAGTTGTTGTTATCGGTATGTCCGGGTCATCCCCGACCCTTTTTCCGCAGGAGCCGGCTTGCCGGCGAAGGGGGCCTTGGTTTTGTACAGGGCTTGCGGGCCTCTTCGCTGGCAAGCCAGCGCCTACGACGCAGCGTGATACGGGTGGCTTACCACAGGGCCACGCTGTAGCTCACCAGCAGGCGTACTTCATCGGCATCGCGTGCCGAATAGTTGGAACGGTAGGTGGCGTTGCGCAGGCGCACGGCGACGTCCTTGAAAGTGCCGCTTTGCACCACGTATTTGACCTCGGTGTTGCGTTCCCACTCTTTGCCGGTGTCGCCGTTTTTCAGGGCGATGTTGTCGCCGCTGAGGTAGCGGGTCATGAAGCTCAGGCCGGGAATCCCCAGCTTGGCGAAGTCGTAGTCATAGCGGGCCTGCCAGGAGCGTTCCTCGGCCCCGGCGAAGTCGTTGATCTGCACGAAGTTCACCAGGTACGGGTCGCTGCCATCCACGTAGGGGAATGCGCTGTCGCCGGACATGTGCTGGTAGCCGGCGCTGAGTTTATGTCCGTTCAGGGCATAGCTCACCAGGCCGTTGAGGGATTTGTTGTCGATCTTGCCGCCCCGGGCCTGGCCCTGGTCGTCGCTGATGGCCAGGCGCAGGTCGGTGCCGAAGGTGCCCGGTCCCATGGGCTGGGACGCTACCAGGCCGAGGAAGTGCTGGTTGTAGACATCGTCCAGTTGGGCGAAGTGGTAGCTGCCGGTGATCTTGTCGGTGAACTTGTAGTCCAGGCCGCCGAAATTGAAGTGCTTGCCTGCCACGGTGCCGGCGAAGCGGCTGTTCTTGTTGTTGAGGCGGATGTCCTCGTAGTTGCTGTCGTCGCGGTCCTTGGCCTTGTCCAGGCGCCCGCCGGTGAAGGTCAGGTTCTTGATTTCCTTGGAGGTCAGCAGGCCGCCTTCGAAGGTCTGCGGCAGGATGCGCCCGTCGTTGGGCTTGAGGATTGGTAGCTCGGGGATCAGGCTGCCGATTTTCAGTTCGGTGGCGGAGATCTTCACTTTGCCGGTCAGGCCGAGCTTGGAGTACTGGTCGGCGGCGCGTCCGTCATCATGGGTCGGCAGCAGGCCGGTGCCGGTGCGGTCGGGGCTGGAGTCGAGCTTGACCCCGAGCATGCCCAGGGCGTCCAGGCCGAAACCCACGGTGCCTTCGGTGTAGCCCGACTGCAGGTTGAGCATGAAACCCTGGGCCCATTCATCGCGCTTGGATTGCTGGGCGCTGGTGCCGTCGCGAAAGTCGCGATTGAAATACATATTGCGGGTTTCGAAGGTGGCGCTGCTGTCTTCGAAGAAGGCGGCCTGGCTTAAGGGCGCGACACCGGCGAGGGCCGCGGCGCTGGCCAGGGCAGTCGGGGTCAGACGGGAAAAAAATACAGGTGTGACGGCGTGAGGGCGCGTGGACGGCATCCAGGGGTACTCCGTTATTGTTCTTATTTTGACGAAAACGCTTCGAGGCGTTTTGCGTATCAGCGGCCATCGGGGCCAGGGCAGTCGAGACTGTCCGTAGCCGGACTCTAAAGGGCCAACCTTTCGCTAACCTTTCAACGTACTTTCACGGTTTTCGGGCTTCACAGCGGCGAATGCAGCGGTACACTCCGCGCCAAAGAGCGGCGTCGATCCCCCCGGAACGAGGTAAGAAAACATGCGAGTCCTGCTCGTCGAAGACCATCTGCAACTGGCCGAAAGTGTCGCCCAGGCGCTCAAGAGCACCGGCCTGACCGTGGATGTGCTGCACGATGGCGTGGCCGCCGACCTGGCTCTGGGCAGTGAGGAATACGCCATGGCGATCCTCGATGTCGGCCTGCCGCGCCTGGACGGTTTCGAGGTGCTGGCGCGCCTGCGGGCCCGGGGCAAGAACCTGCCGGTGCTGATGCTCACTGCCCGCAGCGACGTCAAGGATCGGGTCCACGGTCTGAACCTGGGGGCCGACGATTACCTGGCCAAGCCGTTCGAACTGACCGAGCTCGAAGCCCGGGTCAAGGCGCTGTTGCGCCGTAGCGTGCTGGGGGGCGAGCGCCAGCAGCGTTGCGGAGTGCTGGCCTATGACCTGGATACCCGGCGCTTCACCCTGGGCGAAGAACTGCTGACCCTGACGTCCCGCGAGCAGGCCGTGCTCGAGGCATTGATTGCCCGTCCCGGCCGAGTGATGAGCAAGGAGCAACTGGCCTCCCAGGTGTTCGGCCTGGATGAGGAGGCCAGCCCGGATGCCATCGAGATTTACGTCCACCGCCTGCGCAAGAAGCTCGATGGCCATGCAGTGGCCATCGTGACGTTCCGCGGCTTGGGTTATCTGTTGGAAAGCCGCGATGCATAGGCCCAGCAGCCTGCGCTGGCGGTTGCTGTGGAACCTGGCGCTGCTGCTGGTGGTGCTGATGCTGGCCAGCGGCTTGAGTGCCTACTGGAACGGCCGTGAGGCCGCCGACACCGCCTACGACCGCACCCTGCTGGCCTCGGCGCGGACCATCGCCGCCGGGTTGTCCCAGCGTGACGGCAGCCTCAGCGCCAATGTGCCCTATGTGGCCCTGGACACCTTTGCCTACGACAGTGCCGGGCGCATCTATTACCAGGTCAACGATATTCACCAGCAACTGATCTCCGGTTACGAAAACCTGCCTGGTCCGCCGCCGGGTACTCCGCGTACCGATGACTATCCGGCCCTGGCGCGTTTCTACGATGCCACTTATCAGGGCCAGAACGTGCGGGTGGTGAGCCTGCTCAAGGCGGTCAGCGAGCCGAACATGAACGGCATGGCGGAAATTCGCGTGGCGGAGACCGACGAGGCGCGGGTCGCCATGGCCCGTAGCTTGATGGCCGACACCTTGCTGCGCCTGGGAATGCTGGCCATGGGGGCGTTGCTGCTGGTGTGGTTTGCGGTGAGTGCCGCCTTGCGTCCGCTGGAACGTTTGCGCGGTGCGGTGGAGGAGCGCCAGCCCGATGACTTGCGGCCGCTGCCGCTGGTTTCGGTGCAGCGTGAATTGTGGCCCCTGGTGCGGGCCTTGAACCATTTCACCGAACGCCTGCGGGGGCAGTTCGAGCGCCAGGCACAGTTTATTGCCGAGGCCGCCCATGAGTTGCGAACACCGCTGGCAGCACTCAAGGCCCGTCTGGAGCTGGGACTGCGTTCCAGCGAGCCGGACACTTGGCGCACGACCTTGGAAAGCGCGGCTCAGGGCACCGATCGCTTGACCCACCTGGCCAATCAGTTGCTGTCCCTGGCCCGGGTGGAAAATGGCGCCCGGGCGATCGCCGAGGGCGGCGCACAGTTGCTCGATCTCAGCCAGTTGGCCCGGGAACTGGGCATGGCCATGGCGCCTCTGGCCCATGCCAGGGGGGTGGCCCTGGCCCTGGAAGCCGACGAGCCGGTGTGGCTCAAGGGCGAGCCAACCCTGCTCAATGAACTGCTGAGCAACCTGGTGGACAACGCCCTGGCCCACACGCCGTCGGGCGGGAATGTGGTGCTGCGGGTATCGGCGCCGGGGGTGCTGGAGGTGGAGGACGACGGGCCGGGTATTCCCCTGGAGGATCGCGACCGGGTCTTCGAACGTTTTTACCGGCGTAATCAGCAGGTGGCCGGTTCGGGGTTGGGGCTGGCAATCGTGGGGGAAATCTGTCGCGCCCATCTGGCACAGATCAGCCTGCACGATGGCCAGCCTTCGGGGCTCAAAGTGCGGGTGAGTTTTATCGCGGGGTTAGGATCAGTAGAGCATTGAGCGGGATTCTTGCAGCTCGTTGCACATGGCCTGGTTTTCCGGGTCGATCCCCAGCTTCTTGAACGCCGGCACGCTGAAGGCGTCGATGCGCGAGAGGGAGTGATCTGTGTCTTTGTGGCAGTACAGGGTCGCCACCTGGACCAGGTCGACGTAGTCGATCCCGCTGGTCTGGCGGTTGAATTCCAGGTAGTGCCCAGGGATCTCCACCAGTTGCTCGGGGAACTCCCAGACCCGTAGCAGCTTGTCCCCCAGCAGCGGGTGAATGCGTTCGATCACGTGATTGAGGCTGACCGGGTCGGAAAGCAGTTCGTAGTGGTCTTCGGCGTAGGTCAGGATCGGCAGCACGCCGATCTGGTGTACCAGTCCGCCGAGCGCTGCCTGGTCGGGCTTGAGCTGGGAGTAGCGGCGGCACAGGGCATAGCTGACCCCGGCCACTTCCAGGCTGCGGCGCCACACATCGTGCATTTTCTGTGCAACCACCTCGGAGCGGGCATTGAAGATCTGCTCCATCACCAGGCCGATGGCCAGGTTGCTGCTGTAGTTGACGCCCAGGCGGGTGATGGCGGTATGCAGGTCGGTGACTTCCTGGGCCGCCCGCAACAGTGGGCTGTTGACCACCTTGATCAGTCGCGCCGACAACGCGGTGTCGCGGCCTATCACTTTGCTCAGGGTGCTGACGCTGATTTCCGGGTCTTCGGCGGCCCGGCGAATCTGCATGGCCACCTCCGGTAGGGTTGGCAGAACCAGGTCATCGTTGTCGATGGCCTCCACCAAATCCTGTTGGACCTTTTGCGCCAGCTCAGTCATTTCAGTTCTCTAGGGTGTTGCAGGAAAGGGGGAGTCGGTCAGCGCTGGATTTCGCGATCGCGGTCCAGCTGGTACGGCAGGTCCAGCAATTGCAGACCGGGCCCTTCGAGTGCGCCCAGGTGCAGGTTGCCATCTTCTGCCGCTTCGGCCTGCAACACGGCCAGCAGTTCCACCTGGTCTTGTGCCTGGGCGGCCAGGACCACTTCACCGATGGAGCTGTTGTGGGTCGGGGAGAACAGCGGGGTGCCTGGGACGGGGAGTTCGCCGCTGGGCAATGCAAGTCGGTAGAGGCGGCGCTTGAGCTTGCCCAGGTATTGCATGCGGGCGACGATTTCCTGGCCGGTGTAGCAGCCTTTCTTGAAGCTGACGCCGCCCACGGCCTGGAGGTTGAGCATCTGTGGAATGAACAGTTCACGGGTCTGCGCCATGACCTGGCCGAGGCCCGCGCGGATCTGGCCCAGCAGCCACTGATTGAGCTCGCCCTGGGGCAGTTGCGCGGCCAGTTGCTGACCCAAGCTCTCGGCGCGTTCCGCCGGGACCCAGAGTTCGACGCGGTGGCTTGAGGCGCGCACGGCAATCAGGCCGTCGGCGCGGACTACGGCGCCGTCTTCCTGGGGCAGTTCAAGGCCCAGGCCGCTCAGGCTGGAGTCCGCATGGCTGAGACCGAAGCGCGCCCAGTTGGCGCTTTCATCGGTGAGCTTGGCCTTGGAGAAGACTGCGTATTTCTTCAGGTCCGCCAGTTGCGGCTCAAGCAGTTCGCTGGCCATGGCCAGCAGGCAGCCGTCACCTTCCAGGAGGATGCGGAAACTGGACTGCATGCGGCCTTTCTGGTTGCAACGGGCGCCCAGGCTGGACTGGCTGTCGCTGAGGTAATTGAGGTTGCAGGTCAACTGACCCTGAAGGAATTTGCTGGCATCAGGGCCGCGGACGGCGAGGACGCCTTCGTGGGACAGGGGGCAGAAAAAAGCGGAGTCAGCCATGGTTCATCGCAGGGTAAAAAGTCTGGGGCACATCATAAGGGGGCGCCCCTGAAATGGATAGTTCACAAAGGACAGGTGGTGACCGACCAAAGCCGACTGTTCTCGTGTTCCCCGGGCTGTATACTTGCGCTCTATTTGAGGAGCGCTCCATGGTTGAAGATGTTGAACTGAATCGCCTCTACTGGCACAGCCGTCGCGGCATGCTTGAGCTGGACGTATTGCTGGTGCCGTTCGTCAGGGAGGTGTACCCGCATCTCAATGAGACCGATCGCGAGTGCTACCGCAAGTTGCTGGAGTGTGAGGATCAGGACATGTTCGGCTGGTTCATGGAGCGCAGCGAGTCCGAGGATCCTGAGCTGCAGCGCATGGTTCGCATGATTCTGGACCGTGTCCAGCCCAAGTAGGCTGTTCGAGTGCCGCTGGCGTGCTTCACGGCAACTGCTGGCGGCCTACCTGCTGGCCCAGGCATTCGCTCTGGTCGCCATTTTCCTGCTGGATATCCCGTCTGTCGCCAAGGGGCTGGGCATCCTGCTGTGCCTGTTGCACGGCGGCTGGGTGCTGCCTCGACAGATTTTTTTGACTCATTCCCGAGCATTCAGCCGCTTGCGGCATTCATCAGAGGGCTGGCAGCTGTGGAGTCCGGCCACGGGTTGGCAGGGGGTGCAGTTGCGGCCTGACAGCCTGGCATTGCCGCTGATCGTGGTATTGCGCTTCCGTCTGCAGGGCGAGCGCTGGGTGCGCTCCCTTTGTGTGCCGAGGGACGCGCAGACCGCCGATGAGCATCGGCGTCTGCGGGTGCGGCTCAAGTTCGGCCGGCGTAGGTGGGCGGCAGCAGAATAGTGTCGCGAGCTTCGGGCAGCAGCTGCGGATAGTCGAGGGTGTAGTGCAGGCCGCGGCTTTCCTTGCGCTCCATGGCCGAGAGAATCATCAATTCGGCCACCTGGGCCAGGTTGCGCAACTCGATCAAGTCACGGCTGACCTTGTAGTTGCTGTAGAACTCGTCGATTTCGTCCAGTAGCAGGCGAACCCGGTGTTGAGCCCGTTGCAGGCGTTTGTTGGTCCGCACGATACCGACGTAGTCCCACATGAATCGCCGCAGTTCGTCCCAGTTGTGCGCAATGATCACGTCTTCGTCAGAGTCGGTGACCTGGCTGGCATCCCAGGCCGGCAGGGCGATGGGAATCGAGATCTGAGGCAGCTGCTGGAGAATGTCGGCCGCTGCCGAGCGGGCGTAGACGAAACACTCCAGCAACGAGTTGCTGGCCATGCGGTTGGCTCCGTGGAGGCCAGTGAAGCTGGTTTCGCCAATGGCATACAGGCCTGGCACATCGGTGCGCCCCTGTTGATCGACCATTACGCCGCCGCAGGTGTAGTGGGCGGCCGGTACCACTGGGATCGGCTGCCGGGTGATATCGATGGAAAATTCCAGGCAGCGTTCATACACGGTGGGGAAGTGGGTTTTGATGAAGGCTTCCGGTTTGTGGCTGATATCCAGGTAGACGCAGTCGATCCCCAGGCGCTTCATTTCGTGGTCAATGGCCCGGGCGACGATATCCCGGGGAGCCAGTTCAGCCCGAGGGTCGAAGCGCTGCATGAAGCGTTCGCCGTTGGGCAGCTTGAGGTGGGCGCCTTCACCGCGCAGGGCCTCGGTGATCAGGAAGCTCTTGGCCAGTGGGTGATACAGGCAGGTGGGGTGGAACTGGTTGAACTCCAGGTTGGCCACCCGGCAACCCGAGCGCCACGCCATGGCGATGCCATCGCCACAGGCACTGTCGGGGTTGCTGGTATAGAGGTAGACCTTGGCTGCACCGCCGGAGGCGAGGATCACGAAGCGGGCGCCGAAGGTGTCCACTTCACCCGTGCCGCGGTTGAGTACGTAGGCGCCCAGGCAGCGATCACCTTCCAGGCCCAGGCGTCTTTCGGTGATCAGGTCAACGGCAACCCGCTGCTCCAGCAGTTCGATATTGGGGTGTTGTCGGGCCTGGGCCAGCAGTGTCTTGAAAATGGCTGCGCCGGTGGCGTCTGCGGCATGGATGATCCGTCGGTGGCTGTGACCGCCTTCACGGGTCAGGTGGAACTCGAAGCCATTGTCATCGCTGCTGGCGTCTTCATCACGGGTAAAGGGAACCCCCTGGTCGATCAACCACTGGATGGCCTCACGGCTGTGTTCCACGGTAAATCGCACGGCATCTTCGTGGCACAGGCCGCCACCGGCGTTGAGGGTGTCATCGACATGGGATTCGACGGTATCGGTATCGTCCAGAACGGCAGCGACGCCGCCTTGGGCCCAGTAGGTCGAGCCGTTGGCCAGATCGCCTTTGCTCAGGACGGCGATACGCAAGTGGCGGGGCAGTGTCAGGGCCAGGCTCAAGCCGGCGGCGCCGCTGCCAATCACCAGAACATCGTGTTGAAACTGTTGGCTCATTTGAAGGATTCCGCTCAAAGCGACCCGATATGGGGTTGGCGCCAGACGCCTGAATCGGCGAGTCAAAGCAGCCACACAGCCCACTAGTATATAGAGGGGGGGATCGGCACAATAGTCGCGCCTTCATGGCGTTGTGCGACTTCGCTGAGCAAAAGCGTTGCTCTCGACCAGCCTCTACTCGTGGCGTTCAAGCTGCCGCGCGGGTTGATTGAAGAAGTAGGGCTGTTTTTCTCTTCACCGTTACACAATCTTCGTTCGGCGCAGCTATAAAGATCGGGAACTTTTGCCAAGGCCCCAAACTCAATAGAAGGTTGCCTGAAAGAAGGGACAGCGTCGGTTCTGGCCAGGGTTTGCAATCTGTCCCTTGGTGACAGAAATCGACGACAGGATTATTCGCGCAGCCGGCCTTGCCCGCGCTGCGTTTTTCGTGCGTGCCGGATCAGAGCCCGCAGGAAACTTGCTTGGAGGGGGAGAACTTTTGCGAAAAGCCCGAGTCTATGTTTGCAAGCCTGATCGATTAGTGATGCAAGCCTCCTCCGAGCTTATCGAGGAGTGTTCATGCTAACCCAGGAAGAGGATCAGCAGCTGGTCGAGCGCGTTCAGCGTGGCGACAAGCGAGCGTTCGATCTGCTCGTGCTGAAATACCAGCACAAAATTCTCGGGTTGATCGTGCGTTTCGTGCACGACACCCATGAAGCCCAGGATGTCGCACAAGAAGCCTTTATCAAGGCTTACCGTGCACTAGGTAATTTTCGGGGGGACAGCGCGTTCTATACGTGGCTGTACCGTATCGCCATCAACACGGCGAAAAACTATCTGGTTTCACGCGGCCGCCGGCCGCCGGATAGCGATGTGAGTTCTGAGGATGCGGAGTTCTATGACGGCGATCATGGCCTGAAGGATCTCGAATCGCCGGAACGTGCATTGCTGCGGGATGAGATCGAGGGCACCGTCCATCGAACCATTCAGCAATTGCCTGAAGATTTGCGTACAGCCTTAACTTTACGTGAATTCGATGGTCTGAGTTACGAGGACATTGCCAGCGTCATGCAGTGTCCGGTGGGTACCGTGCGCTCCCGGATTTTCCGCGCTCGGGAAGCCATCGATAAAGCCCTGCAGCCGTTGTTGCAGGAAACCTGAGACAGCGGCGACAGCCAAGAGAGGAACCGCCATGAGTCGTGAAGCCCTGCAGGAATCGCTGTCCGCGGTGATGGATAACGAAGCGGACGAACTGGAATTGCGTCGGGTGTTGAATGCCGTCGACGAAGTAGAAACCCGTGAGACTTGGGCTCGTTATCAAATCGCCCGGGCAGCTATGCACAAGGAGTTGCTGCTTCCACGTCTGGACATCGCCGCTGCTGTTTCGGCAGCTCTGGCTGATGAGGCCGTACCAGCCAAAGCGTCCCGTGGACCTTGGCGCAGTCTGGGCCGTCTGGCGGTAGCTGCATCGGTGACTGTGGCGGTACTGGCCGGTGTGCGCCTGTACAACCAAGATGAGATCGCAGGCGTTGAACTGGCTCAGCAAGCCGCTCAACCGACCCTGGCGACTCCACAAATCAAGGGCCCTGCTGTACTGGCCGGCTACAATGAAAGCTCGGAAGCCACTGGCCCCATGGCTAATGGTGTATTGCAAGGGCAGCCAGGCTGGCACGATCAGCGTCTGCCAAGCTACCTGCGTCAGCATGCTCAGCAAGCTGCACTCAAAGGCACTGAAAGCGCACTGCCTTATGCCCGTGCGGCAAGCCTGGAAAACCGCTAAGGAGGATCATGCGCGCCATACCTCTACTCTCGCTTCTGCTTAGTGGCTGGTTTGTGGTTCCAGCCCACGCCGATGAAGCCCAGGGCTGGTTGCAGCGTCTTGGGCAAGCGGAACAGCAGCAAAGCTTTCAGGGCACTTTCGTTTACGAGCGTAACGGTAGTTTTTCTACCCATAACATCTGGCATCGCGTCCAGGGTGGAGAGGTCCGTGAGCGTTTGGTTCAGCTCGATGGATCTGCTCAAGAGGTGGTGCGTATCGATGGTCGCACCCAGTGCGTAAGCGGTACGTTGATGGCAGGGTTGGGCGATGCTCCGGACTCTGCGGCCCGTGCGCTGGACCCGCAAAAGCTCAAGAATTGGTATGACCTTGCCGTTATCGGCAAGTCACGTGTGGCTGGGCGTCAGGCAGTGATCGTTTCGGTTACGCCCAGAGATCAACATCGTTATGGCTTTGAGTTGCATCTGGATCGGGAAACCGGCCTGCCGCTCAAATCCCTGTTGTTGAACGACAAGGGACAACTATTGGAGCGCTTCCAGTTCACTCGTCTGGATACTGCAGATGTCCCTGAAGATGCCGAGTTGCAAGCGGGTGCTGACTGCAAACCCGTGAGCCTGGACAGCGACAAGGCTTCGGCCATCAAGACTGCGCAAACCTGGCATTCCGACTGGCTACCTCCAGGTTTCGAGCTGACCAGTAGCTCCGCCCGCAAGGATCCGCAAACCAAGACCCTGGTCAACAGCTTGCTGTATGACGACGGTTTGGCGCGGTTCTCGGTGTTCCTCGAGCCACTCAATGGTGCGACGGTTACCGATACCCGCACCCAGCTCGGTCCGACTGTTGCCGTATCACGTCGCTTGACCACGCCTGAAGGCGAAATGATGGTCACCGTGGTCGGGGAAATCCCCATTGGCACTGCTGAACGTATTGCGCTGTCTATGCGTTCCGATGCCACCGCCAAGCAATGAGCCTTTGTTGGTTGTGTAAGAGGTCGGTAATGCCTACTCCACAATTGAGAAGATGAAATGTTTGGTGAGCAATTTCATTTGCAAAATCCCCAGAGTTTTTTTATAGGTCAGAACCCCTCGGTTCTGACCTTATTTGTCGTTCCTGGAGCAAAAGTACCGCCCCTGTATTTTCGGTGCGACTTGCTCCATATCGCTTAACCACGCTCGTCGTAACGGGAGCCGTATGTCGATACCACGCTTGAAGTCTTACTTCACCATTCTTGCCACCGTGCTGGTGCTGGGGCAGGCCGTGTCTGCCCAGGCAGCCGAGTTGCCTGATTTCACCCAACTGGTCGAGCAGGCCTCGCCTGCTGTGGTGAATATCAGTACAACGCAGAAGCTGCCTGATCGGCGGTTTTCCAACTCGGCACAGATGCCCGAACTGGAAGGCCTGCCGCCAATGTTGCGGGAGTTCTTCGAGCGTGGCATGCCTCAGCAGCGCTCTCCGAGAGGGGACCGCCAGCGTGAAGCCCAGTCCCTGGGCTCGGGTTTCATCATTTCCCCGGATGGCTACATCCTCACCAACAATCACGTGATCGCCGATGCGGACGAGATTCTCGTGCGTCTGGCCGACCGCAGTGAATTGAAAGCCAAGCTGATAGGCACCGATCCGCGTTCCGACGTGGCACTGTTGAAGATCGATGGCAAGGACCTGCCTGTGCTGAAGCTGGGTAAATCCCAGGACCTGAAAGCCGGGCAATGGGTCGTGGCCATCGGTTCGCCATTTGGTTTCGACCACACCGTGACCCAGGGCATCGTCAGTGCCATTGGTCGCAGTCTGCCAAACGAAAACTACGTTCCCTTCATTCAGACCGACGTGCCGATCAACCCGGGTAACTCCGGTGGCCCGCTGTTCAACCTGGCGGGGGAAGTGGTGGGCATCAACTCGCAGATCTACACCCGTTCCGGTGGCTTCATGGGGGTGTCCTTCGCGATCCCTATCGACGTGGCCATGGACGTTTCCAATCAGCTGAAAACCGGTGGCAAGGTCAGTCGTGGCTGGCTGGGCGTAGTGATTCAGGAGGTCAATAAAGACCTGGCAGAATCCTTTGGTCTGGAAAAACCTGCCGGTGCACTGGTCGCGCAGGTTCAGGACGGAGGCCCAGCGGCCAAGGGCGGCCTGCAAGTGGGGGACGTGATTCTCAGCCTTAATGGTCAACCTATTGTCATGTCCGCGGACCTGCCGCATCTGGTCGGGGCGTTGAAGGCCGGAGCCAAGGCCAACCTGGAAGTGATCCGTGAAGGCAAGCGCAAGAATGTTGAGCTCACCGTGGGCGCCATTCCTGAAGAAGACAAGGATCTGAGCATGCTGCCCAAGTCCGGCGTCGAGCGCAGCAGTAACCGTCTCGGCGTAGCCGTTGTAGAGCTCAATGATGAGCAGAGAAAGGCTTTTGACCTCAAGGGTGGCGTAGTCATCAAGGAAGTTCAGGATGGCCCAGCGGCGTTGATCGGCCTGCAGCCGGGCGACGTGATCACCCACCTGAACAACCAGGCGATTACCACCGCCAAGGAGTTCACCGAAATCGCCAAGGCGCTGCCGAAGAACCGTTCGGTGTCCATGCGCGTACTGCGTCAGGGGCGAGCCAGTTTCATTACCTTCAAACTGGCCGAGTAATACGTCTGACGCCGTGCTCGCGCAGTAAAAAGCCCGCCTCGTAAGAGGCGGGCTTTTTTATGGCGCCTGGAAACATCAGCGCATCATGTCTTTGACCATCTGCTCCTGGTCCATCATCTCCCGCTGACGAGCGTCGATTCTCGACGACAGTGGGAAGTTGCTGCCGGCCCGCCGTTTGGCGAAGTCCAGTTGCTGAATGGCTTGGCGGTAGTCGCCGACCAGGGCGAAGTACTCGGCTCGGGCCTGGTGCAGGCCAATGATATTGCCCGACAGGCCGCGGGTTTCCGCCACCAGATACCAGACATCCGGATCGTCCGGACGGCTTTTCAGCAAGCCTTCCAGGGCCTTTTCCGCATCCGCGGGGCGGTTCTGCTTGAGCAGCAGGTCCACCCGGATCTGATTCAGCGGGTAGTTGCCCGGGTACAGGTTGAGCATCCGCTCCACACGAGCTTGCGCATCCGGCAGGCGGTTGTTGGCCATGTCCAATTCGATCTGGGCCAGGTTGTAGGTGACATCGTTGGGGGATTTGGCCAGCAGCGGCTTGAGGTTTTCCCGAGCCTCGTTCCACTGGCTGCCCTTGATCTGGGCGGTGGCCAGACCGTAACGGGCAATGTCGTTCTTCGGGTTTTCATCGAGCTGGGCGCGAAAGCGCTTGGCGGCCAGACCAGGAGATTCTTCGTAGTTCAACTGCACCCGCGCACGGATCAGTTGATAGCGCAGGCTGTCTTCGGTGCCTCCGAGTTTGGCCTGTTCTGCGCGGTTGCGGGTGTCGGCGATTCGCGATTCGGTGACCGGGTGCGTCAGGAGGAATTCCGGAGGCTTGGCATCGAAGCGGTATTGGCGCATCAAACGTTCGAACATGGTGGGCATCGAGCGTGGGTCGTAGCCGGCTTTCTCCAGATTGAGAATGCCGATGCGGTCGGCTTCCTGTTCGTTTTGCCGGGAAAAGCGCCGCTGTTCCTGGATGGCCGCGGCCTGGGTGCCGGCGATGGTGGCGATCCCCGCATCCCCGGCGCCGGCGGCAGCGATCACGATCCCGGCCAGCAAGGCGGCCATCATTGGCACCTGCATGCGCCGCTGGGCTTCAACCCCGCGGGCAAAGTGGCGTTGGGAAAGGTGCGCCAGTTCGTGAGCCATCACCGAGGCGTACTCTCCCTCGGTCTGGGCATTGAGAAACAGGCCACCGTTGACCCCGACAATCCCGCCGGGGGCGGCGAAGGCGTTGAGCTGCGGGCTGTTGATCAGGATGAACTCAAGGCGGCGGTCGTTGACCTGGCTGGTCTCCACCAGTTTGTAGACGCTGGTTTCGACATAGTCCTTGAGCTGCGGGTCGTTGAGTTGCGAGACCTGGCTGCGTAGCAACGCCAGCCAGGCACGGCCCAGCTGGTGTTCCTGTTGTGGAGAGACAATGGATGAACTGGCATCACCAAGTGACGGCAGGTCGTCGGCGAAGCCCGGTGAGGCGAGCAGGCAAGCGAGCGTCAGCAGGGTAGGGCGCAATAAATTCATGCACAAAGCCTTATTCGACAAAGGCTCTACTGTAGCTGCCCGCTGGTCCGGGGACCAGATAAAGCCAGTGAAAACTCTGCGGATAAAAAAGTGCTTTCGGGGAAATTCCGACGTCTACCTCATCGAGCTTCTATCACGGCGCTGCAGCGCTCTGGTTTCAGGCTTCTTTATTGCCGACGGCTTTGCCTTGCAGGGTATTCTAGGCGCCTTGAATTGATGATCGGAGTAAGCCAATGACCGATGTTGTCGCCCATGACGCCGAGCTCGATGCCAGTGGACTGAACTGCCCACTGCCACTGCTCAAGGCCAAGATGGAACTCAATCGCCTGGCCAGTGGCGCGGTGCTCAAGGTCATTGCCACCGATGCCGGGTCCCAGCGTGACTTCCGCACCTTCGCTCGCCTGGCCGGTCATACCCTGTTGCGCGAAGAGGACGAGGCCGGGGTCTATCGTTACTGGCTGAAAAAGGCCTGACGGCCGTTCACCGTTTTCATCTAAGGATCATTGATGTTCAAAGTGCTACGTGACTGGATACAGCGCTACTTCTCGGATGAAGAAGCGGTGGTGCTCGCTGTACTGCTGTTCCTGGCCTTTACCGCTGTGCTGACCTTGGGTGGGATGCTGGCGCCAGTACTGGCGGGCATGGTCCTGGCTTACCTGATGCAGGGGCTGGTGGTGAGCCTGGAGCGCCTGCGCCTGCCCGGTGGGGCGGCGGTGGGGTTGGTGTTCGCGTTGTTCATGGGCCTGCTGCTGGTGTTCATCCTGGTGGTGGTGCCTTTGCTCTGGCACCAGTTCGTCACCCTGTTCAACGAGTTGCCGGGCATGCTCGCCAAGTGGCAGTCACTGTTGCTGCTGTTGCCCGAGCGCTATCCGCACCTGGTGTCGGACGAGCAGGTGCTGCAGGCCATCGAAGTGGCTCGGGGCGAGATCGGCAAGTTCGGTCAATGGGCGCTGACGTTCTCCCTGTCCAGCCTACCCTTGCTGGTGAACATCATGATCTACCTGGTGCTGGTGCCGATCCTGGTGTTCTTCTTCCTCAAGGATCGGGCGATGATCAGCCGTTGGGTTATCGGCTACCTGCCTCAGGAGCGGACCCTGATCACCCGGGTTGCCCACGAAATGAACCGGCAGATCGCCAACTACATCCGCGGCAAGGTCATCGAGATCGTTATTTGCGGTGGTGTGACCTACATCGCCTTCGTCGCCCTGGGGCTTAACTACGCGGCCCTGCTGGCCCTGCTGGTAGGGATTTCGGTGGTGGTGCCCTATGTCGGCGCCGTTGTGGTCACCGTGCCGGTGGCGCTGATCGCCCTGTTCCAGTGGGGCTGGAGCGACCAGTTCATCTACCTGATGGCGGTCTACGGGATCATCCAGGCCCTGGATGGCAACGTGCTGGTGCCACTGTTGTTCTCCGGTGCGGTGAACCTGCACCCGGTAGCAATCATCTGTGCGGTGCTGCTGTTTGGCGGGCTGTGGGGCTTCTGGGGGATTTTCTTTGCGATTCCCCTGGCCACGCTGTTCAAGGCTGTGCTGGATGCCTGGCCGAGGAAGGACCCGGTGGTGGCGCCTTTACTCTAGATAACGCGGGGCGGCTGATTCAGCCGCCCCGTTGGTTTCAGGCCTTGTTCAGAGCCTGGGCTGCTGCCAGTACGGCGTCGACATGGCCCGGAACCTTGACCCCGCGCCATTCCTGGCGCAGGACACCGTCCTTGTCGATCAGGAAAGTGCTGCGGTCCACGCCCAGGTATTCCTTGCCATAGAGCTTCTTCAACTTGATCACGTCGAACAGCTGGCAGACGGCTTCGTCCTTGTCGCTGATCAGCTCGAAGGGGAACTCCTGCTTGCACTTGAAGTTCTCGTGGGACTTCAGGCTGTCGCGGGAGATGCCGAAGACCTCGGTGTTGGCGGCCTGGAAGGCGGCGTATTGATCACGAAAGCCCTGGCCCTCGGTGGTGCAGCCTGGGGTGCTGTCCTTGGGGTAGAAGTAGATCACCACTTGCTTGCCCTTGAGGCCGGACAGGCTGACGGTCTGGCCGCTGGTGGCAGGGGCCTGGAAATCAGCGACGGGTTGGTCGATAGCAACAGCCATGGGAGCTTCCTTACATGGGGTTCTGTGGGCGCCAGGGTTCGATCAGCGCATCGAGGTTCATGGCGTCGGCAAAATCCAGGAACTGGTCGCGCAACCAGCTGATCTGGGTGCCGGCGGGCAGGGTCACGGTAAAGGTGGCATTGAGCATGGTGCCGCCGGTTTGCGGAGCCTGGTAGGTATCGCAGGTGAGGTTTTCCAGTTCGACATGATGGTCGATGAAGAACTGGCACAGCTCATTGACGATGTCAGAGCGGTAGGCCGCGCTGACGTAGGCGACATAAGGCAAGGCCTGGGGACGGCTTTCCAGAGCGGCGCTGCGCACCACGTTGACCGTGAAGGCGTGCTTCTTGGCCAGGGACGGCAGGCTGCTTTCCAGGCGCGCCAGGGCGTCCCAACTGCCGGAAATCTCCAGCACCAGGGCGCTGCACTCGCCGTGTCGGGTCAGACGCGAAGTCACCACGGCACAACGGTTTTCATGGCTGGCGCGGCACAGGACGTTGGTCAGCTCCATGGGGTTGGCGCCGAGGGCACTGATGACAAGGAATTGTTCGCGAACTGTGGGGGTGGACATGCAGCATTCCTAAAGCGATGAGCGGTCGGTACTTTTTGACAAGCCAGTAGCAGGCAAGCGTTGCAAGCTGAACTTCAGGGCCTTGAACCACAAGCCGGCGACGGGCCCCGAAACGCTCGGAACACAGTCTGGCAACGCGGGAATGGGGCTTTGCAGATCCAACAGGCAGGCGATAACCCGGTTTACATGCTTATCAGTAGCGATCAAAGCCTGAAGGGTAGCGAAAACCATCGCTCAGGGGAATGCTCACGGCAAGGGACTTCGCTTGTGCAAGGAACTTGGCGCCAGTACCATTACCGCTCTCTTTTTCCGGCAGGAGCGGTTGCATGATTGCGGGCAGTATGGTGGCACTGGTCACACCCATGGATGCACAGGGAAATCTCGACTGGGACAGCCTGAGCAAACTGGTGGACTTCCACCTGCAAGAGGGCACCAACGCCATCGTGGCGGTCGGCACCACAGGTGAATCGGCCACACTGGATGTAAACGAGCACATCGAAGTGATTCGTCGGGTGGTGGCCCAGGTTGCAGGGCGTATCCCGGTGATTGCCGGTACCGGCGCCAACTCGACGCGTGAAGCGATCGAACTGACCACCAATGCGAAGATCGCCGGCGCCGATGCCTGCCTGCTGGTGACCCCGTATTACAACAAGCCGACCCAGGAAGGCCTGTACCAGCATTTCCGCGCCATTGCCGAGGCCGTGGACATCCCGCAGATCCTCTACAACGTTCCAGGCCGTACCGCATGCGACATGCAGGCCGAGACCGTGATCCGTCTGTCCTCCGTGAAAAACATCATCGGCATCAAGGAAGCCACCGGCGACCTGCAGCGTGCCAAGGCCATCCTGGCCGGCGTGCCCGACGATTTCCTGGTGTACTCCGGCGATGACGCCACTGCCGTTGAACTGATCCTGCTGGGCGGCAAGGGCAATATCTCGGTGACCGCCAACGTCGCACCTCGGGCCATGAGCCAGATGTGCGCCGCGGCCATGGCCGGCGACGCCGCCAAGGCCCGCGAGATCCACGAAACCCTGATGCCGCTGAACAAGACACTGTTCATCGAATCCAACCCTATTCCCGTGAAATGGGCCCTGCACGAAATGGGCTTGATGCCGGACGGTATCCGTCTGCCGCTCACCTGGCTCAGTGCCGCCTGTCACGAACCGCTGCGGCAGGCCATGCGCCAGTCCGGCGTCTTGGTTTAATTGAGGAAGTACAACGCATGAAGCGAATGGCCGGACTTTCCGCACTTGCCTTGATTATCTCCAGCACCAGTGGCTGCGGTTGGATCTGGGGCCCGGAAGGCTACTTCCGTGACCGGGGTAGCGATTACCTGCAAGCGCAACAAACAGCACCGATGCAACTGCCGCCGGATGTCCAGACCGCCAAGCGTCTGGATCCGTTGCTGCCAATCCCGCGCAACGTGGCCGACGACAACGTCAAGGGCGAGTACCAGGTACCTCGTCCGCAGCCGCTGTCGGCGATTGCCGATGCCAGCGACTACACCCTGCAGAAAAGCGGCGACTCCCGTTGGGTCATGGCCCAGCATCCGCCGGCCGAAGTCTGGCCAGTGGCAGTGCAGTTCTTCCAGGACAACGGTTTCCGCCTGGATCAGCAACGCCCGCAAACCGGCGAGTTCAGCACCCGCTGGCAGCGTTCCGACGAGCTTTCCGCTGCCGTGGCCAAGCGCCTGAGCAGCGCCGGCGTCGCCGCCGACAGCGAAACTCGCGTGCGGGTGCGCATCGAACCGGGTGTGCAGCGCAATACCAGTGAAGTCTACGTGGTCAGTGCCGAGCGTCCCGCCGGCAGCACCGCCGATGTGGAGTTCACCAACCGTTCGGTCAACACCGGCCTGGACGCCGCGCTGGTGGATGACATGCTGGCCAGCATGAGCCGTACCTCCGAGAAGGGCGGTTCGGTGTCTCTGCTGGCTGCTCGCGATTTCGATACCCCGAGCCGGGTCAGCCTCAGCGAAGACGGCAGCGGCAACCCGGTGCTGAACCTGGGCGCCGACCTCGATCGCGCCTGGTCCAGCGTGGGCCGCGCCCTGGAGCAGGGCGAATGGCGGGTTGAGGACATCAACCGCAGCCTGGGCCTGTACTACATCAACCTGGCGGAAAAAGCCGAGAAGAAGAACGACGAGCCGGGCTTCTTCGGCAAGTTGTTCGGCAGCAAGCCGGCCAAGGAAGAGATCGAAGCCCGCGCCGAGCGCTACCAGGTGCGCCTGAGCAAGGTGGGTGACAACGTCCAGGTGACCGTCGAGAAGAACATCAACACCGTGGCGCCGGCCGATGTGGCGCGCAAGGTGTTGGGCGCGATTCAGGACAACCTGGGCTGATCAGATGCGTTTCGCCGTTCTCGGCAGTGGTAGCCAAGGGAATGGCACGCTGATCGCCAGTGCTGACACTTACATCCTGGTGGATTGTGGTTTCTCCTTGCGGGAAACCGAGCGGCGCCTGCTACGCCTGGGAGTTCATCCCTCGCAGTTGAGCGCCATCCTGGTGACCCACGAACATGCCGACCACGTGCATGGCGTGGGTTTGCTGTCTCGGCGCTACAATTTACCGGTCTACCTCAGCCAGGGCACTTTGCGCGGGATGCGCAAGCCGGTGGAGGCTGCAGGTTTTGTCCGCGGTGGCGAGCAACTGCAGATTGGTGCCTTGTGCATTGACGTGATTGCCGTCGCCCACGACGCCCAGGAACCTACACAGTTCGTCTTCAGCGACGGTCAGCGGCGTTTTGGCCTGCTGACCGACCTGGGTTCCTACTGTACCGGCGTACTGGAAGGCTACCGTGGCCTGGATGCCTTGATGATCGAGGCCAACCATTGCCGGGACCTGTTGGCGCGCGGTTATTACCCGTACTTTCTCAAGCAGCGGGTCGGCGGTGACCAAGGGCATTTGAACAACCATCAGGCCGCAAGCCTGGTGGCCGAATTGGGATGGCAGGACCTGCAGCATCTGGTCCTTGCTCATCTGAGCAGCAAGAACAACCTGCCGCAGCTGGCCCGGCAATGTTTTGTCGACACCCTCGGGTGCGACCCGGACTGGCTGCAACTGGCCGATCAAGATTCAGGGCTCGACTGGCGCCACATCGCCTAGCCCACCTACTTAGCAAGCGGAGCCCATCATGGAAAAACGTGAAGAACTCTACCGCGGCAAAGCCAAATCGGTTTACAAGACCGACGACGCTGACCGCTTGATCCTGCTGTTTCGCAACGACACCTCGGCGTTCGACGGCAAGCGCATCGAGCAGTTGGACCGCAAGGGTATGGTGAACAACAAGTTCAACGCCTTCATCATGCAGAAACTCGAAGCCGCCGGCGTGCCGACCCAGTTCGACAAGCTGCTGGGCGACAACGAGTGCCTGGTGAAGAAGCTCGACATGATCCCGGTGGAGTGCGTGGTGCGTAACTACGCGGCCGGCAGCCTGGTCAAGCGCCTGGGTGTGGAAGAGGGCATGAAGCTTAACCCTTACACGTTCGAGCTGTTCCTGAAGGACGACGCCAAGGGCGACCCGTTCATCAACGAATCTCACGTTGTGGCGTTCGGCTGGGGTACCACCGAGCAACTGGCGCGCATGAAAGAGCTGTCGCTCAAGGTCAACGAAGTCCTGAGCAAGCTGTTTGATGACGCTGGCCTGCTGCTGGTGGATTTCAAGCTGGAGTTCGGCGTGTTCAGCGACGGCTCCATCGTCCTGGGCGACGAGTTCAGCCCGGACGGCTGCCGTCTGTGGGACAAGGACACCAAGAAGAAGATGGACAAGGACCGCTTCCGCCAGGGCCTCGGTGATGTCATCGAAGCCTACGAAGAAGTCGCCCAGCGCCTGGGCGTGCCGCTGTAATCGACGCAAGCATCTGATAGCACGGAAAAAATTTGCTCGGGGGCTTCGCATCCGGCAAAGGTGCTGTTATGATGCGCGCCGTTGGAGAGATGCCAGAGTGGCCGAATGGGACGGATTCGAAATCCGTTGTACCTTCACCGGTACCTAGGGTTCGAATCCCTATCTCTCCGCCATTATTGAACAAGACTAAGCCCCCGTAATCATTGAAGATTACGGGGGCTTTTTCGTTTCTGTGGCAGTTGTCAGGGCATTTTTAGGGCAAAAGATGCGGCATGCAGGGGCGCTCAAGTCGGCATGGCCTAGCTGGCGCGCCACCCATTCGGCAGGAACCTAACTCCACAGCATCAGGCTCGCGAACGTATGGCGGCATTGGTTGGCACCGCAGTGCCAGTCGCCTTCGATAACCCAACATTCGCCAGTGGCGAACTCACCGGCAACCGGGGTGCTCGGCTGGATGGCCTGGCGGGCCTGGGCTTGGGTGACATTCGTCAATCTGCAGCCTTCGGCAATCGCCAGGTGATTGCTGGCCACGATAAGTGGGGTGACGAGTAACGGATGGGACGGCCCCGCTGATAACGGGGCCGGTCTCGTGGGCTTCATGGTCATTCATGATGTACCCGATGTACCCCGGCTCGTTGCAGAAGCCGAAAATCTGCCCTGGCGTGTGCTTCAGACGCCGAGGCTTTCCAGATCCCGGGCCAGCATCACCAACTGGTGGGCCAGGGAGCTTTCGAGTTTTTCGCTGGACAGCTGAAAGCTCGGGGCGCCGCAGGTCAGGGCCATGATGCTGCCGTCGGCCAGGCGCAGCGGAACGCCCGCGCCATTGACGTTGCGGTCCCATTCTCCCAGTGACAGGCAGAAGCCAAAGGCTTCGTATTCACGGAAGGAGTCCTCCAGGGACTTTTCCAGGGCCGGCCATTCATCTCCGACTTTTTTCGCCACTTCTCGCAGCAGATGGTCACGCTCGATTTTCGGCGTGACCGCCAGGTAGGCCCGCCCCGCGGCGCTGGTGGCCAGGGGCAGGCGCAGTCCGGGTTCCATGCGCAGACTGGCGACCTCCGGCGGGCGGCTGCTGTCCACGTGAATCATCGACAGGCGATCGCGGCAGGTCAGGCTGACTGTGGTGTTGGTGCGCCGGGAGAACTCGTCCATGAAGGGTTTGCCCAACTGGCGAACTCGCAGGCTGGCGGAGTAGGCGTAACCCAGGGCCAGTACCGCCGAATCCAGCTGGTACTTCTCCAGGTCCTGGTTGTACTTGAGGTAGCCCAACTGCGTCAGGGTGTAGGTCAGGCGCGACACCGTGGGTTTGGGCAGGCCGGTGATGCGGGCGATGTCCTGGTTACCGCGTACCGCGTGACCGTGGGTAAAGGCCCGCAGGACTTCCAGGCCACGGGCCAGGGCTTCGACGAACTTGCGGTCTTTGGGCGCTGGTTCCGGGGCGTCGTTCGGGTCGTGCATGGGGTCTTCCGGTAGGGGCTGGTGCCGGGCGCAATGCCAGTTGACCACACAGCGGGTTCTTGGAAACAAGGGAAAAATGTTATCCCGGAACCGCTTGAATTGAAATCGACGATTCCCTCTCGGAACGCTGTTACGCCAGGCAGGCACCTATCTCGTCAGGCGATCGCGGTCCGGTCGATCTGCCGTCTGCGCCGTACCGCCTCAGCGGCTGTCGTGACGCAGGCGGCCACGCTGACCAGCAGTCAATCCTCGGCATCCAGCATGTCGTCACTGGCGATAAAGAACTTCGTGCCACCGCCCCGGGTGCAGGCCACGGCGCGGACTTCGGTCCCCGGTGGCGTGCTCGCCATGTCGTTGGTGTTCAACGATAGAGTCAGGGCTCGTCGCCATCGCTCGGGGGGCAGCGTGTTTGGCCTGGGCCTGTGGTTGCCTGCCCGAGAGACTCTGGGGTCGGCGCTTGGCCGAGGGCGATGTAGCGCTGCAGGTGATGATCCTCGTCCCCCAACTGGTGGTCGATCATCACCAGCCGCTTGGCGTAATGGGCCAGTGGCAGTTCCCAGGTCATGCCGATACCGCCATGCAACTGGATGCATTCCTCCGCCACCAGGGCGCCGATGCGGCCGATGCTGACCTTGGCCGCCGACAGGCTGCGTTCGCGGGTCAGGCGGTCGGCGTCCAGGGCGGCAGCGGCGTTGATCACCGCCGAACGCGCCTGCTCGATCTCCAGCAACAACACCGCCATGCGATGTTGCAGCGCCTGGAAGCTACCGATAGGACGGCCAAATTGTTGCCGGGTGCGCAGGTAGTCCAGGGTCGCCAGCTTGGCCACTTCCATGGCGCCAAGGGCTTCCGCGCAGAGCGCCAACAGGCCGCGGCCGATGGCCCGTTCGAGGATCGCGTGGCCCTGATGCAAGGGCCCCAGCAAGGCCTGTGCCGGCACTTTTGCATGGTGCAGGCGCACTTGCGCAACGGGGCCGCTATCGAGGGTCGGGCAGGCCAGGATCTCCAGGCCCGGGGTGTCCGCCGGCACCAGGAACAGCGAGATGCCCTGGCTATCGTCCAGGGCTCCGGCCGTGCGTGCCGCGACCACCAGCAACCCGGCCTGGCGGCCGTTGAGGACCATGCTCTTGATACCGTCCAGACGCCAGCCGGCAGGGTCCGCCTCGGCGCGGCAGGCGACCCGGTAGGTTGCATAGTGGTTGCCGGGTTCTTCATGGGCCAGGGCGGCGATCAGGCTGCCGTCGATGATGGGCCCCAGGTGCATTTTCTGTTCTTCGGTGGCGGCGCTGGCGATGGCCCCGCCGGCCAGTACCGCACTGCCTAGCAGAGGTTCCACCAGCAGTCCGCGGCCTATTGCCTCGAAGACCAGGGCCAGGTCGAAGCCACCGCCACCAAAGCCGCCGTCGGCCTCACTGAACAGGGCACCGATGACTCCCAGGTCCGCCAGCTGGCGCCAGATATCGGGGTTGAAACCCAGCTCGGACTGCAGGCTCTGTTGGCGCTTTTCCAGGTTGTATTGCTGGGTGATGAAGCGATTCAAGCTGTCGGCGAGCATGCGCCGTTCTGCGCTGTGTTCGAAGTTCATGTGCGCGCCCTCAGAGCCCGAGAATCATTTTCGAGATGATGTTTTTCTGGATTTCATTGGAACCGCCGAAGATCGACAGCTTGCGATTGTTGAAGTACTGCGCCGCGGCGTTGGCCGCGAACCCGGGACCGGCGTCCAGCGCTTGGGCGCTGGCGTCATCCAGCATGAGCCGGGCTTCGGGGCCCATGGCCCGGCGCAGCAGCGCGGTCAGTTCCTGACGGATTTGCGTGCCGCAGATCTTCAGCATCGAACTTTCCGCACCCGGAGCCCCACCCCCGGCCACGGCGGCGATCACCCGCAGGTTGGTGGTCTGCATATTGGCCAGGTCGATCTCGACCCGGGCCAGGCGGGCGGCGAACTGCGGGTCCTGCAGCAGCGGCTCGCCGTTGCGGGTGCGCTGCGCGGCCAACTGCTTGACCCGTTGCAGCGCAGCCATGGACAAACCCACTCCGGCGATATTGGTGCGCTCGTAGGTCAAGAGATACTTGGCGCAGGTCCAGCCCTTGTGTTCCTCGCCCACCCGATTGGCCACCGGCACCCGCACGTCGGTGAAGAAGACTTCGTTGATTTCGTGATCGCCCTCCAGGGTGATGATCGGGCGTACCTCGACCCCGGGGCTGGCCATGTCGATCAGCAGGAAGCTGATGCCTTCCTGGGGCTTGGCTTCACGGTCGGTGCGTACCAGGCAGAAAATCATGTTGGCGTGCTGACCCAGGGTGGTCCAGGTCTTCTGGCCGTTGACCACATAGTGATCGCCGTCGCGCACGGCGCTGGTTTTCACCGCGGCCAGGTCCGAGCCGGCACCGGGTTCCGAATAGCCTTGGCACCACCAGTGGCGGCCGTCGAGAATCCGTGGCAACCAATAGTCCTGCTGCTGTGGGGTGCCGTACTTGATCAGCACTGGCCCCAGCATATTGACGCCAAAGGGCACGATGCGCGGCGCATTGGCCAGCCCGCACTCCAGCTCGAAGATGAACTTTTCCACGGGGCTCCAGCCCGGTCCGCCAAAGGCTTGGGGCCAGTGGTTGGCCAGCCAGCCCCGGGCATTGAGCAGCGCATGCCATTGCTCCATGTCGGCCTTGGACAGACGCTCGCCTGCGGCCACCTTGTCACTCAGGCCAGTGGGCAGGTGTTCGGCAAGAAAGCGTCGCACCTGGTCGCGGAAGGCTTCTTCCTCTGGAGTGAAACTCAGGTCCATGGCGACGTCCTCAATAGATTTCGAACAGCGCGGCGGCGCCCATGCCGCCGGCGATGCACATGCTGACCACGGCGTACTTCACGCCCCGACGGCGCCCCTCGAGCAGCACATGGCCGGCCAGGCGCGCGCCGGTCATGCCGAACGGGTGACCCAGGGCGATGGCTCCGCCGTTGACGTTCAGGCATTCGTCGGCAATGCCCAGCCGCTGCTGACAGTAGAGCACCTGGGAGGCGAAGGCTTCGTTGATTTCCCAGAGGCCGATGTCCTCGACCTTGAGGCCATGTCGGGCCAACAGCTTGGGCACCGCGAACACAGGGCCGATGCCCATTTCGTCGGGCTCGCAGCCAGCCACCGCCATGCCGCGAAACACCCCCAACGGGGTCAGGTTGGCGCGGGACGCTTCCCGGGCCTCCATCAATACGCAGGCCGAGGCGCCGTCGGACAGTTGCGAGGCGTTGCCAGCGCTGATGAAACGCTCAGGGCCTTGCACCGGCTGCAGTTTGGCCAGGGCCTCGTAAGTGGTGCCGCGACGGTTGCAGGTGTCGGCCTCCACCGTGACCTGCAGTTGGCTGACCACGCCGCTCTGTTTATCGGTCAGCGCCATGGTGGTGGTGCAAGGGATGATTTCCTCGCGGTAGCGGCCGGCCAGTTGTGCCGCTTCGGTCTTGCGCTGGCTCTCCACCGAGAAGCGGTCCTGGGCCTCGCGACTGATGCCATAGCGCGCGGCGACGATGTCGGCGGTTTCGATCATCGGCAGGAACAGTTCCGGCTTGTGCTGCAGGAGCCAGGGGTCGAGGTCCGGGTCGTCGCTGGCGCCGCGGCCACGGATCTGGGAAATGCTCTCCACGCCGCCGGCGATGATCGCTGGGGCACCGTCCACCACGATGCGTCCCGCCGCCATGGCAATGGCCTGCAGCCCGGAGGCACAAAAGCGGTTGACCGTGGTGCCGGCGATGCTGATGGGCAAGCCGGCGCGGACCACTGCCAGGCGCGCGACGTTGCGCCCGGTGGTGCCTTCGCCGTAGCCGCAGCCGAGGATGGCATCTTCGATCAGCCCCGGATCGATGGCGGCCCGCTCGACCGCGGCGCGTACCGCGAAGGCGGCGAGGGTGGGGCCGGGGGTGATGTTGAATTCGCCGCGATGGGCCTTGGTCAGGGGCGTGCGGGCAGTGGAGACAATGACGGCTTCGCGCATGGGACGTGCTCCTTGGTCAGTGGCTGTGATTGAGGCTGTCAAAGTTCTCGCCGCGCTCTACCAGCTGCACCAGCAAGGGTGAGGCTGTCCAGAACAGCGGATCTTCTTCGGCAAACTCGCGGATATCCGCCAGGACCTGGGGCAGGCCGTACTGGTCGGCGTACTTGAGCGGGCCCCCGCGATAGCGCGGAAAGCCGTAGCCGTGGATAAGGGTGATGTCCACGTCCAGGGGCCGCAGGGCGATGCCTTCATGCACCACGTTGGCGCCCTCGTTGATCATGGCCGCCATGTAGCGCCGCAGGATTTCCGCGTTGCTGAAGGCCCGGGGCGTGATGCCGACCCGGGCCCGCTCGGCGTCGATGATCGCCAGGACTTCCGGGTCCTGGCTGGCGCTGCGCGGGCCCTGGGCATAGAGGTAGTAGCCGCGACCGGTTTTCTGCCCGAACCAGCCGCGCTCGCAGAGGCGGTCGGCGATCTGTACATAGCGGGCCCGGGGATCACGGGTGGCGGCCTTGCGCTGGCGGGTCGCCCAGCCGATGTCGCCACCGGCCAGGTCCGCCACCTGGAAGGGGCCCATGGGGAAGCCGAAATCGCGCAGGGCCTGGTCGATCTGATAGGGCGAGGCGCCGTCTTCCATCATGTAGTCAGCGGCCTGGCGATAGACCGCGAGGATGCGATTGCCGATAAATCCATCACAGACGCCGGCGCGTACCGGCACCTTGCGCAACTGTTTCGCCAGCTCGAAGGCCGTGGCGACGACCTCCGTGGCGACCTTGGCCGGCACCACGATCTCCAGCAACTTCATGATGTTGGCCGGGGAGAAGAAGTGCAGGCCGATCACGTCGGCAGGTCGCGAGACGCTTTGGGCGATGGCGTTGATGTCCAGGTAGGAGGTGTTGCTGGCGAGTACGGCGCCGGCCTTGCACACGCGATCCAGTTCGGCGAACACCGCGAGCTTGGCCGCCATGTCCTCGAACACGGCTTCGATCACCAGATCGGCCTGGGCCAGATCCTGGTAGTCGGTGCTGGCGTGGAAACGGGCCAGGGTCGCGGCTTTGTCGGCCTGGGTCAGGCGACCTTTGTCGATCAGGGTGTGGTAGACCTTCTCGACATTGCCGCGGCCGCGATTCAGGGCGTCCTGGTCGCGTTCGATCATGGTCACTTCCAGCCCCGCGTCGAGGACCGTTACGGCGATGCCGGCGCCCATGGTGCCACCGCCCACCACCCCCACCCGGGCAATGGCCCGGGGTGCTGCCGCGCGGGTCTCGGGGGCCTTGAGCACTTCCCGTTCAGCAAAAAATGCATGCACCAGCCCGGCACGCTGCGGACTGTCGAGGCACTCCAGAAACAGTCGGCGTTCTTCGCGCAGGCCGTCTTCGAAGGATTGATCGAGGGCCGCTTCCACGGCCTGGATAATGTGCAGCGGCGACAGCAGGCCTCGGGATTTCTGCGTGGCCTGCTGGCGGGCGGCATCTATCGCTTGGCGCTGGGCGGCTGGCTCGCTCAGGGCCTGAGCATCCCGGGTGCGTCGGGCAGTGGCGCCCTGTGCCAGCAACTGGCGCATGTAGGCCAGGCCTTCGGCCAGTGCGTCATCGCTGTCCCCCAGACGGTCCAGCAAACCCAGATCCAGGGCCTCCTTGGCGCTCAGATGGCGCCCGCTGAGCATCAGTTCCAGAGCCGCTTTGGCACCGATCAGGCGTGGCAGACGCTGGGTGCCGCCGGCCCCGGGAAGCAAGCCCAGCAACACCTCTGGCAGGCCGAGCCGGGCGCTGCCGGTGGCCAGGCGGTAATGGGCGGCGAGGGCGACTTCCAGGCCTCCTCCCAGGGCCACTCCCTGGATCGCTGCCAGCACCGGTTTGCTGCTGTCCTCAATCCGCTTGACCACCTCCGGCAGCGCCGGAGCCTGGGGCGTCTGGCCGAATTCGCGAATGTCGGCGCCGCCACAGAAGTGTCGTCCTGCACCGACCAGCAGTATGGCTTCGACCGTCGGGTTGTCGTTGGCGCTGTCGATGGCCGCCAGCAGTCCGCGGCGGATCTCCACCCCCAGGGCGTTGACCGGCGGGTTGTTGAGGGTCAGCACCAGGATGTTTCCGTGTAATGCGCTTTCGACGATTGGCAGGGCTGTTTCGCAACTCATTGCAGCAGTCTCCGGGGTGAAGGGCAGCGAGAGGTCGGTGGGCGCGGCATGGCGTTGAGGGTGACCAGCAGAACATCCCAGTCACGGATAGCTTTATTCCGCTATTTGAATCACTTGGCGAAAATAATCCTGTCATCAATGAATATTGTGGTCAATACGGAATTTTGTTCCGCAGTGCGGAATTTATTATATGTTTTAGCGGTGAATTTGCCCTTCATGACGGGTTGTGGATCAAATCCTGATGTTTGACATATTTGATTTGTGATCACATATTGTCGGGCACAAGAACCACAACACAGGTAGATGCCATGTCTGAAGGTCCTATATCCCAAGGCCCAATCCCCCTTCCCACGCTGCGTCAGGTTTCTCGCGATACCTTGCAGGAGCAGGTGTACCGGCAGATTCGCGAAGCCTTGATGAGTGGGCGTTTTCAGCCCGGCCAGAAGTTGACCATTCGTGGCCTGGCCGAAGCCCTGGGTTCCAGCCCCATGCCGGTGCGCGAAGCCCTGCAGCGCCTGAGTGCGGAAAATGCCTTTGAGGTCACGGAAACTTCCCGCCTGCGAGTGCGAATGATGACGCTGGAGCGTCTGCGGGAGATCCGTGATGCACGGGTGGCCCTGGAAGGGCTGCTGGCGGAAAAGGCCCTGCAGCATCTGCAAAAGACTGATCTGCAGGAGATCACCGATCTGTGCCGGCAGATGCAAAAGGCTGCCGATGAGGTGGATGTGTCCCGTTACCTGTGGACCAACTTCGCCTTTCACCGACGTATCTATGCCGTGGCTCGAGCCGAGCTGACCATGGCCGCGGTGGAGAATTTCTGGCTGCACATGGGGCCGTGTTTTGCCCTGGTGGCGCCGGACCAGGCCCACCTGCAACGTTCCATGGAAGCCCACAATCGCATCGTCGAAGCCCTGGCCACCGGCGATGGTCCGGGAGTGCGAGCGGCCGTCACCGACGACATCATGCAAGCGGCGGATTCCCTGGGCCGGCTGTTGGCCAAGAAGCCTGGTGCGGCGGCGCTCAAAGGAGGTCGGGCATGAGCATCTTGCAGCGTTTACAGCCTTACCCGGGCTTGCGGGTGATGATTTCCGGCGGCGCGGCGGGCATCGGTGAAGTGCTGGCCAGGGCCTATCTCGAAGCCGGCGCCCAGGTGCACGTCTGCGATGTCAGTGAGGCGGCCCTGGCGGCGTTCCGGGATCGCTACCCCGAGGCGCTGGCGACCCGCACCGATGTCGCTGATCCGGCACAGATCCACGCGCTGTTCGAGCTTCAGGTGGAGCGCTTCGGCGGGCTTGATGTGCTGGTCAACAACGCTGGTATTGCCGGGCCCACGGCCGGCATCGATGCCGTCAGCGACGCCGACTGGCAGCGCACCATCGATATCAACCTGACCGCGCAGTACCGTTTTGCCCACCACGCAGTGCCGTTGCTCAAGGCTTCGGACAACGCCCATCTGTTGCACATCGCCTCGGTGGCCGGGCGCCTGGGATATGCCTGGCGTACGCCGTATGCGGCCACCAAATGGGCCATTGTCGGGTTGATGAAGTCCCTGGCGGCCGAGCTTGGGGCCAGCGATATCCGGGTCAATGCGTTGTTGCCGGGGATAGTCCAGGGGCCGCGCATGGACGCGGTGATTCAGGCCCGGGCCGAACAGACCGGGGTGCCGGTGGCCGAAATGCGCCAGGAGTACCTGAACAAGATCTCCCTCAAGCGCATGGTCAGCGCCGAGGACGTGGCCGCCATGGCGCTGTTTCTCTGCTCGCCAGCGGCTCGCAATATCACCGGCCAGGCGATCAGCGTCGACGGTAACGTCGAGTACCTCTAGCCGCGCCCGCGATCCGCACCGCTGAAGGTCGTCAGCGGTGAATTCCATCAGCGACACCCAGGGATTTTTTTCATCAAGAATAAAAGTCGGAGTACCGTCATGTCTGAAAAAACGCCTGTCATCATCACTTGTGCTGTCACTGGGGCGATTCATACCCCGTCCATGTCGCCGCACCTGCCGATCACCGCCGCAGAAATCGCCGCCGAGGCCATCGCTGCGGCCCAAGCCGGTGCGGCCATCGTGCACCTGCATGCCCGAGACCCGGAGGACGGGCGGCCGAGCCAGGACCCCGAGCTGTTCCGGCGCTTCCTGCCGCAGATCAAGGCGGCCTGCGACGTGGTGATCAACCTCACCACCGGTGGTGCCCCCACGATGGGCGTCGAGGAGCGCCTGCAGCCGGTGCTGGAATTCAAGCCAGAGCTGGCCTCGTTGAACATGGGCTCGATGAACTTCGGCCTGTACGAAATGCTCAACCGCTTCACCGAGTTCAAGCACGACTGGGAGCGGCCGTACCTGGAGGAGAGCGACGACCGGATCTTCCGCAATACCTTCCGCGATATCGCCCATATCCTCAGCGCCTGTGCCGAGAATCGCACCCGCTTCGAGATCGAGTGCTACGACATCGGCCACCTGTATACCGCGGCGCATTTCCTTGAGCGCGGCCTGCTCAAGGCGCCGCTGTTCATCCAGTCGGTGTTCGGCCTGCGGGGCGGCATCGGTGGTCATCCCGAGGACCTGGCGCACATGCGTCGCACCGCCGACCGGCTGTTTGGCGATGCCTATCACTGGTCGATCCTCGGCGCCGGGCGCAACCAGATTCCCCTGGCCACCATGGGCCTGGCCATGGGCAGCCATGCCCGGGTCGGCCTGGAGGACTCGCTGTGGGATGGCCCCGGCAAACTGGCGGCCAGCAACGCTGATCAGGTGCGGCGCATTCGCACGGTCATCGAAGCCCTGGGCGGTCGTGTGGCGACCCCGGATGAAGCCCGGGCCCTGCTCGGGCTCAAGGGGCGTGAGCACGTCGCGTTCTGACCCTTGAAGGTCCGTGTCAGCGGCCCTGGCTCCAGGCCCGCTGACGATCCCGCATAACAACTACAAAGGGATATGCCCCATGAACACCGCAACCACTGCAGCGCCCCGGGACCCGCAACAGCTGACCCGCCTGATGTTTCTCAAACTCATGCCGCTGTTGATCGCGGCCTATGTCCTGAGCTTTCTCGACCGCACCAACATCGCCCTGGCCAAGCATCAACTGGATGTGGACCTGGGTATTTCCGCCGCCGCCTATGGCCTGGGTGCCGGGTTGTTCTTCCTCACCTATGCGCTGTCCGAGGTGCCCAGCAACCTGATCATGCACAAGGTCGGCGCGCGCTTCTGGATTGCCCGGATCATGGTGACCTGGGGGCTGATCTCCGCCGCCATGGCCTTCGTCCAGGGCGAGACCTCCTTCTATGTACTGCGCCTGCTGCTGGGGATCGCCGAAGCCGGCCTGTTTCCCGGGGTCATGCTGTACCTGACCTACTGGTTCGACCGCCGGCAACGGGCCCGGGCTACCGGCTATTTCCTGCTGGGGGTGTGCCTGGCCAATATCATCGGCGGTCCGCTGGGCGCCGCGCTGATGAAGATGGACGGCTTGCTGGGCTGGCATGGCTGGCAGTGGATGTTCCTGCTCGAAGGGCTGCCGGCGGTGTTCTTCGCCTGGGTGGTCTGGCGGCGCCTGCCGGACCGTCCAAGCCGCGCGCCCTGGTTGAGCGCCGAGGAGGCCCGGGGTATCGAGCAGCGCCTGGCCGACGAAGCCGATGAGGGGGCAGGGCAGGGCGGGCATTCGTTCCGGCAGTGCTTTACGCCGCAGATCCTGCTGGCGATCTTTGTCTACTTCTGCCACCAGATCACCATCTACACCGTGATCTTTTTCCTCCCCAGCATCATCGGCAAGTACGGCAGCCTGAGCCTGATGAGCGTCGGCCTGCTGACCTCCTTGCCGTGGATCGTCGCGGCGCTGGGGGCGATCAGCCTGCCACGGCTGGCCACCAGCGCGCAGCGGGCCCGGCGCTTGCTGGTCTGCGGCTTGCTGACGATGGCGGCCGGGCTGCTGATTGCGGCCTTTTCCGGGCCGGTGTTCAGCCTGCTGGGGTTCTGCGTGGCGGCGCTGATGTTCTTTGTGGTGCAGTCGATCATCTTCCTGTACCCGGCGTCACGGCTCAAAGGTGCGGCCCTGGCGGGAGGCCTGGGCTTTGTGAACTCCTGCGGACTGTTGGGCGGTTTTGTCGGCCCCTCGGTGATGGGGGCGATCGAGATGAGCACCGGCGATGCCATGAACGGCCTCAAGGCCATTGCCCTGGTGCTACTGGTGGCGGCGCTGGCGGCCTTGCGCTTGCGTCAGGGCCAGGAAGACCCGCGTCCGGTGCGCCCCATGGCCGCAGTTGCGCACCCAGTTTCGGGGCGCTCAAACGCGTTGTGAGCGCTTGCAGCACAGGCTGCGTTGTCGAGAACTCTGGCCAAACGCCCGGTGCAATGCACCGGGCGTTTTTCGTTGGGCGGATGTTCGGGGCTTGCCCAGCACTTAGGTCCGGAACCGGCCGACCGTCACTTGATCAGTTGGTTACAGCGCTGAATCTCTGTCGTATATCGCGTGTTTGCAGTCTATGGGGCTCTATATAAGAAGTGTCTTATTTATTGGCTGTTTTTAGTGTGTTTAGTGGTTTTTAAGTAGTACAAGTTTCCGAGAAAAGTCTCGTTCATTTAGAGAGTGCTCCTCGTTACATGAAGATTGGTCGTTATTCTAAAAGAAGAGGGCAGTCGGTATCGTAATGTCCGCTCTGGATGGAATGCAGATGCCTGTTGTCAATATGCATTTTATTGTGGGCGAGAGCGGTTGATCGAGGTTGTTGTGGTGTTCAACTCATGTCTCGTTGGCTCGAAGTTCAGCAAGGCTGTACGTCTCGGGAGGGCGAAGTTGTTTTGAATGCTGTGCTCTTAGACGGTTTTTAATAATAGGGAATCAGATGAAACTTAAATCTTTTGCATCCATGGCGACCTCCGGGTTGCTGCTTGCGGCACTGACTCCGGCATTGAGCTACGCAGAAACCGGCGTCAACTCCGGCAATGTGAAGTTCGAAGGCCTGATCTCCAGTGTCAGTTGCAAGGTGCAGGTCGATGCCAACGAATCCGGAGCGAACACCGGCACGGTCAAGTTCGGCAACGTCCTGCCTTCGGTTTTCGCCGGTGGCATCGGCACGGCTTCCGAGTTCAAGGAATTCAACATCAACCTCAGCGGCGGCGGCTGCACCGACGGCTCCAAAGCCGCCGTCAGCTTCCACAAGGATGGTTTCATCGATAACGCCACCGGCAACCTGCGTCTGATCGACAGCGGTTCCGGTTCGGCCTCGGGCGTGCAGATCCAGATTCACAACAACGGCGCCACGCCGGGGAAAGTCGACCTGTCGGAAAACAACAATCAGCAGGTTGCCGAAGTTATCGGTAACAAGGCCGTGCTGAAGTTCAAGGCCTCTTATGTGGCGGTCAGCGACACGATCGTAGAAGGTCGTGCCGACTCCAATATCAACTTCGATGTGACGTACAACTGACATCTGTCAGTTACATAAGGAGTTGCTCATGGCGCCGAAAGCGCATGTGTTTAAAACGTTCGTTATCGGCGCCCTCTTCCTGAGTTTGTTCTCTTCGGTAGTCAATGCGGAAATAGTCATTCATGGCACTCGTGTGGTTTATCCGGCGAGTGCGCGTGATGTGACACTGAGAATGAATAATCCAGGCGGTATGCCGATATTGGTTCAGGCCTGGATTGATGATGGTGATGCCAGTAAGGCGCCGGAAGAAATGAAAGTGCCCTTTCAACTTACACCGGCACTCAGTCGCCTGGAGCCCAATGCCGCGGCGGTGCTGCGTATTGGTTATTCGAAAGAACCGTTGCCCGCTGATCGTGAGTCACTGTACTGGCTGAACATTCTGGAAGTTCCGCCCCAACAGAAACAGGATGAAAACCGATTGGCCTTTACCTTCCGTCATCGGATCAAGTTGTTCTTTCGCCCTGCGGACTTGAAGGTCGATGTCAACTCGGCGGTGGGAAAACTCAGTTGGAAGTTTGAGCCCGCGGGAGTGGCCAAAGACCAGGCCGCAGGTCCGGTCATCCAGGTATCCAATCCAACGCCTTACTACCTGTCTTTCAGCAAGGTCGAGGTGCAAGTGCAAGGACGCACCGTCGACCTGGGGGCCGGGATGGTCGCGCCTTTTGGTCGGGAGTCCTTCGCCTGGCCGGCAAGCGCTGAAAGAGCGCCACGCAATGCGGCTGTGCGCTTTGAAGTAGTCAATGACTTCGGTGGCCGGGTGCCGCTTGAAAAGAACCTTCTCTAGTTGCCCTGTTAATTCAACTCCGCTCTTGGCCCTGGTTATTAAACGCTGAGTGCATTGGTATCGATTATGTTCAGTGTGCGGCCCTTTTGGCTGGGTTTTCCTGTGCTTGCGCGAGTCTGTCCTGGCGATGGTCCGGCCCGGCTCTTGCGAGCACTGTCGGTGCTGGCCGGGCTGCTGGGGCTGGCGGCTCCTGTGGCTGGCCAGCCGACGACCGCTGATCAAGCCGTGCTGTCGGAGGTGTCTGGCGACACGCCGCAGAGCAGCCCGGTGTTCTTCGATACCCAGATGCTGTTCAAGGGGCCGGGAACCCTCATCGACACGCAGCGCTTCGAGCGCGCGGGTTACGTGGCGCCGGGCAAGTACCTGCTGGATGTGCGGGTCAGTGGCGCCTGGCGCGGGCTGATCGAGATCGAATTGCGCGAAAGCGCTGACCCCCAGGGCAGCCAGCCCTGCTACGACCGCGAGTTGCTCACGCAATTGGGCATCGACCTGCACAAAGCCGACGCTGCGCTGGCGCCTGCCAGCCATCCGCTGCAAGGCGATGGCCTGTTCTGCGGGGACCTTGCCAGTTACATCCCCCACGTCACCACCAGGGTCAACATGGCCGAACAGCAGCTTGAGCTCTCGGTTCCACAGCTGTTCGTGCTGCCTGAAGTCGCCTCCAGCTATGTCGATCCGGCCAGTTGGGACTCGGGCATCAACGCTGCCCGGCTGAACTACAGCACCAACCTGTTCAGCTCCCAGAGCCGTGGCCAGCGCAGTACCAACGGTTATGCCGGATTGAGCATGGGCCTGAACCTGGGAAACCTGCGCCTGCGTCACAGCGGCACCTTGTCCTGGTCGCCCGACAGCGGCAGCGATTATCAGCGGGGCTACATCTACGGCCAGACCGACCTGACCGACTGGCGTTCGCAATTACTGGTGGGGGAGAGCGTGACCGATTCCGAGCTGTTCGATTCGGTGTCGTTTCGCGGGGTCAAGTTGTTCAGCGATGAACGCATGCTGCCCACCACCCAGCGCTATTTCGCCCCGGTGGTGCGCGGCACGGCCAATACCAACGCCAAGGTCACGGTGCAGCAGCGTGGTTACCTGGTGTATGAAACCACCGTTGCCCCAGGCCCCTTCGAGATTGCCGACCTGCAGGCCGCCAGCTTTGGTGGTGACCTGGAGGTGACGGTCACCGAGGCCGATGGCCGTACCCAGCGTTTTACCGTGCCCTTTGCCACCATGGCCCGCCATCTGCGTCCCGGCGTCACCCGCTACAGCCTGACCGGCGGTCAGGTGATCAGGGCCGGAGGGCGTGGCCTGCACCAGTATGTGGCCCAGGGCACCCTGCAACGCGGGCTGGACAACCGGGTAACCGGTTATGCCGGTGCCTCGCTCACCGGCAGCTACATGGCCGGCCTGATCGGCGCGGCGCTGAACACCGAACTCGGTGGTTTCGGTCTCGACCTGACCCAGTCCCGCACCCAGGTGCCGCGCAATGGCAACCTGCAGGGCACCAGCCTGCGTCTTTCCTACAGCAAGAACCTGCATGACAGCGGCACCCAGTTCTCGTTGCTGGCTTATCGCTATTCCACCCGGGGCTACCTGAGCCTGCGGGACGCCATCGACCTTGAGGACTTCGTCAACCGAGGCGCGCGCTTCGAAGACTTCGCCCGGGTCCGCGATCGGCTGGATGTGACGATCAACCAGCGGGTGGATGGCATCGGCGGTAACTTTTACCTCAACGGCTCCTCCCTCAACTACTGGAACAGCCGCGGTCAGGCCCGCAACTACGCCATGGGCTACAACCACCAGTGGCGCGGCCTCAGCTATGCCCTAAGCGTCCAGCGTACCCAGGGTTCGAGCCAGTTCTCGGGGCGTCGCACCCGCAGTGAGAACACCTTGTGGAGCCTCAGTCTGTCGCTGCCCCTGGGGGGCGTCGCCGGGCGTTCCACCCTGGCCAATGCCTTTGCCAGTCACGACCAGAATTCCGGAGCCCGCTACTCCAGCGGCATTTCCGGTTCACTGGGCGAGCACGACACGGCGTCCTATGGCGTCTCGGTGTCCCATGATGCCCAGCCGCGGGAAACCTCGACCAACGCCAACCTGAGTTACTACCTGCCGCAGGTGACCCTGAGTTCGAGCCTGTCCCAGGGCCGTGACTATCGGGCCCAGTCGCTGGGTGCCTCCGGCGGCATGCTCCTGCATTCCGGGGGCCTGACCCTGTCCCAGACCCTGAGTGAAACCGCAGCCCTGGTGCATGCCCCCCATGCCAGGGGCGCCAGTGTCGGTTACGCCGGTACGCAGGTGGACGGACAAGGTTATGCGGTGCTGCCGAGCCTGGCGCCCTATCAGCTCAATACCGTGGACCTGGACCCCAGCGGCATGGATGAGGATGTCGAGCTGCAGGTCAGTTCGCGCAATGTCGCGCCCCGGGCGGGGGCCGTGGTCAGGCTGTCCTACCCGACCCGCAAGGCCCGGGCGTTTCTGCTCGACAGCCGGCAGGCCGATGGCTCGCCGCTGCCCTTTGCCGCCAGTGCCCTGGACGCCGACAGCGGCGAGGAGCTGGGGGCGGTGGGGCAGGGCAGTCGCCTGGTGCTGCGCAGCGAGAAGGATCGGGGCCGCATTCGTGTGCAGTGGGGCGAAGGACCTGGCGAGCAGTGCCTGATCGACTATGTATTGCCGGCGCCCGCGGCGCAGCCGGGCAACGATTCGCTCTTGCTCGACTTGCCGTGTCGCGGCCTGTCGCCGCAGAGCACCATCACCGCGGAGCCTGCATCTTGAGGGGCTGCCTTGCTCGTGTGTTGCGTGGCGTGTGCCTGCTGGGGGCGGCGTTGCTGCTGTTCAGCCAGGGCGCCTGGGCCGATCTGTCGATTGTCGGCACGCGCTTTATCTATCCCCAGGGGCTGGCGGCCTTGAGCATCCGGGTCGGCAATCTCGGCACGGCGCCGCTGCTGCTACAGACCTGGCTGGACAAGGGCGATGCCTCGGTCGATCCGAGCCGGTTGGCCGTGCCATTCGTACTTTCACCGCCACTTTCGCGACTCGATCCGCAGCAGAGCGCCGTCCTGTCGCTGCGTCACAGCGGCGAGCCGCTGCCTGCCGATCGTGAGTCGGTGTTCTGGCTCAATTTTCTGGAAGTGCCGTCCCTGCGGCCTCTGAGCAGCAACCAGCTGAGCCTGAGCTATCGCCTGCGAATGAAGCTGCTGTATCGCCCCAAGGGCCTGCCGGGTCGGGCCGACGACGCGGCGCGCCAGTTGCGCTGGAGCCTGCCCGGGGCGACGCAGGCGGGAGGCGCTGCGACGCTCAGCGTGAGCAATCCGACGCCGTACTACGTATCCCTGGCTCGGGTGGATGTGGGCGATCCGCGCCAACCCATGACTGTACAGAGCATCACCGTCGAGCCGTTCGGTTCGGCGCGCCTGCCTTTGTCCGCCGCGCCGCCGTTGGGCGGCGGCGCGACAGAAATTCGATACCAAGTGGTTTTAGACAGCGGGGAGACGCTGAGTGGAAGTGTGCAAGTACAGCTGTAGTGGTACGCCAGCCGGCCAGCCGGCCGCTGAAGGCAAGGGGCCAGGTCCGGAGCGGGCGCGAGTGCAGTCGGCGCTGCGGCCGGGGATGTTGCTGGCGCTGCTGTTGCCCGCGTTGGCGCAGGCGCAGATGCGGGTCCAGGTGCCCAGTGCCGGGCAGGCCATTCGGGATATCGAAGCCACCCAGCCGGCGCTGCCGCCGCCCACCGATGACGTGCAGCTGGAGGTGCCCAAGGCCGAGCGGCCGACACCGGCCCCGGATACTTCTGGGGTGCGCTTGCAGGTCAAGGCTTTCGTCATCGAGGGCAATCAAGTGTTCAGCGATCAGGACCTGCAGCCGCTGCTGGACGATCTGCGCGCGCGGGAACTCGACCTTGACGGTTTGCGTGACGCGGCGCAGCGCATCACCGCCCATTACCAGCAACAGGGCTACCTGTTGGCCCGGGCCTTCTTGCCGGCCCAGGAAGTCGATGGCGGGGTGGTGCGCATCGAGGTCATGGAAGGTCGCTATGGCCGGGTCGAGCTGAGCAACCAGTCCCGTGCCCGGGATGGCGTGCTCCGTGGGCCGCTGGCCGCACTGGACGATGGCGCGGCGGTCAACAGCGCGGACCTTGAGCGCAGCCTGCTGCTGCTTAACGATCTGCCCGGGGTCCGGGTCAAGGGCACGTTGCGTGCGGGACAGGCCCCCGGCACCAGCGATCTGCTGGTGGAGGCACAGCCCGGTCCCTGGGCCAGTGGCAGTCTGGATGCCGACAACTTCGGCGGCTACCACACCGGCGAGTTCCGCCTGGGGGGCAGCTTCAACCTCAACAACCCCCTGGGCCTGGGGGACCAGCTCAACCTGCGCCTGCTGGGCAGCGACCGCGACCAGCGCTACTGGCGCAGCGCTTATCAGCTGCCCGTGGGGCCCTGGTCGACCCGGGTCGGCGCCGGCTACTCGCACATGAGCTACGAGCTCAACAGAAAGCGTTTGAAGAAGCTGCAGATGAATGGCCAGGCCAGTGTCCAGAGCCTGTTCCTCGCTCAGCCGATCCTGCGGGGGCGGACCTTCGACCTGAGTGCGCAACTGCAGTACGAGAACAAGCAACTGCGCGACGACATCGACTTGTTCGAGCTGAGCAAGCGCAAGCACATCGAGTTGTGGACCCTGAGCCTGGGTGGCAACCGTCAGGACCGCTTCTTCGGCGGTGGCTACAACCAGTTCAGCCTGTCCTACGGCTCCGGCCGCCTGACCTTCGATGACGCCTTCGAGCAGCGCCTGGATCGCTATAGCGCCGCCACTGGTGGCGGCTTCGCCAAGACCAACCTGCAGGTCGCGCGGCTGCAGCGCCTGGGCAACCGTTTCCAGCTCCATGCCCAAGTCAATGCCCAGTGGACCTCGGCCAACCTCGACAGCTCGGAAAAGATGGGGCTGGGCGGCCCCTACGGCGTGCGCGCCTATCCCCTGAGCGCCGGTATTGGCGACCAGGGCTGGCAGGCCGGCCTGGAGCTGAGCTACGCCCTGGCACCCGGCTGGCAGCTCAGCCTGTTTGCCGACAAGGGCTATGTGCAGGTCAACCGCCTGCCCTGGACCCGCGAAATCAATACCCAGCGCCTGCAAGCGGCAGGGCTGGGGGCACGCTGGAGCGGCGACCGGCGGCAACTCAACCTGACCAGTGCCTGGCCCCTGGATAACCAGAAGGCCGGGGACGGTCCCGAGCGCACCCCTCGGATCTGGGTCAGCGCGACACAGTTTTTCTGAAGGCCTGCGTGTGCTTTGGAAGTAGTGCCGTTCTGCGAAAAACAGCAGAGCGTTTAAACGTCAATAAGGAGTCATTGTGAACAAGATTTATGCATTGGTATGGAACCGCGCCCTGGGTCGCTGGAGCGTGACGTGCGAGGGCGCGCGGCGCCAGCGCCGCAGTTCCGGGCGCAAGGGGGTGTTGGTGATGGCGGCCGGGTTGCTCTCTATGGGCGGGCTGACGCCGGCGATGGCGTTGCCCGAAGGAGGCACGCTGGTGTCCGGCAGTGCCAATTACGACGTCAACGGCAATAACCTGGTGATCAATCAAAAGACCGACAAGCTGATCACCAACTGGACCGAGTTCAACATCGCCGCCGATCAGTCGGTGACCTTCAACCAGCCGGGACGCGACTCCATCGCCCTGAACCGGGTGACCGGCTTCAAGGCCAGCAACATTCAGGGCGCGCTGAACGCCAACGGCCAGGTGTTTCTGATCAACCCCAACGGGGTGCTGATCGGCCAGGGTGCGCAGGTCAACGTGGGCGGCCTGGTGGCCTCGACCCGTGGCATCAGTGACGATGATTTCGACAACGGTCGCTATCAGTTCACCGGAAAATCGGCGGTGGAAGTGATCAACGACGGCAAGATCACTGCCGCCGACGGCGGCTACGTGGCGCTGCTGGGCGCGCGGGTGCGCAACAACGGCGAAATCGTTGCCAATGGAGGAGCCGTGGCACTGGCGGCTGGTAACGACTTCACCCTGAGCCTGGGTAACGACAATCTGATCAGCTTGCAGATTAACGGTGCCGCCGCGGATGCGTTGGCGCAGAACACGTCGTTGCTCAAGGCCGATGGCGGTCAGGTGCTGATGCTGGCCAAGAGCGCCAATGCGCTGACTCAGGCGGTGGTCAACAACCAGGGCGTGATCGAGGCCAATACCCTGTCCAACAAGGGCGGGCGCATTGTTCTGGACGGCGGCGAGCGTGGCGTGGTCAATGTGGGGGGGAAATTGACGGCCAAGGCCGAAGCCACCTACGGCGACGGCGGTACGGTACAGACATCGGGCGCGGTCACCCGAGTCGAGCTCAATGCCGAGGTCGATACCCGCTCTAGGAACGATCGCACCGGCACCTGGGTCATCGAGTCCAACGAGGTCAAGGTGGGGGCGACGGGCGTGACTGGCAGCCCGACCCTGGTCGACAGCACCCTCTCCCAGAACCTGAACAACACCAACGTTCATCTGCGCAGCCGCAATGGCGATGTGGCGGTGGACGCTGCGGTGGCGTGGAAAAGCGGCAACCAACTGACCCTGACCTCCGCCAAGGACGTCAAGGTCAATCAACGGATCAATGCCACGGGGACCAACTCGCGCCTGGAACTGAACGCCGCCAAGTCGGTCCACCTCGACAATCACGTGAGCCTCACTGGCGCCAACAATAGCCTGGGGGTGAATTACGGCGAGCAACTGGTCGTGGGCAACCAGGGCCTGGTGACCTTGTCCGGAGACGACGCCGGGTTTGACGCCAATGGCAAGCAGCACAAAGTGATCCAGAACAGCCAGCAGTTGCAGGCCATCGGCAACAAGCTCGATGACCACTATGTCCTGGGCAATCAGATCAAGGGATCAGGGACCATCAACTCCATTGGCGGCGATCAGCTGTTCACCGGCTCGCTCAATGGCCTGGGCAATACCATCAGTGACTTCACCATCGACAGTTCGGGCCTGTACGCCGGATTGTTCGGTCAGTCCTCCGGCACCATCAGCGATCTGAAGCTGGCCTCGATCACCGTCAACGGGCAAAACAGCAGGAACGGTTTCAGTGAAATCGGCGGCCTGGTGGGGCGTAACAGCGGCAGCATCGCTCGGGTCAGTGCCCGTGATATGCAGGTCAACGCCGAGAGCAACCAGCGCAACAAGCTGGGTGGCCTGGTGGGGGTCAACTACGGCGGTTCGATCAAGGACTCTTCGGTATCGGGTTCGCTGTACGGCGGCGCCCATACCGCGGCCATCGGCGGCGTGGCCGGGGAAAACCGCTTCGGTCTTGTCAAGGCCGGCATCATCAGCGGCAGTTCCAGTCATGTCGATATCACTACCCATATGAAGAGACAGATCATGGGCGCCGCCGGTGGGCTGGTGGGGGTCAACAATGGCGCGGTGATTGTCAATTCGTCGAGCAAGGGCTCCGTCGGTACTTACAACCCGCTCTACAAGGGGCTGTATCTGGGCGGGTTGGTGGGTAATAACCAGAACGGCACCATTACCGGCTCCAGTTCTTCGGCGAGCGTGCATGGCTCGCTGGGTAGCCATATTGGCGGCCTGGTCGGGGTCAACCGGTCTGGCACCATCAGCGGTTCCAGTGCCAGCGGCAATGTCTATGGGGTGGGCACTGAGGCGGCCGGCGGGTTGGTCGGCTCGCAGCAGAACCAAAGCGTGCTGAGCAACGTCCAGGCCTCCGGGAATGTCATTGACCGCGCTGGCATGAATCTGGGGGGGCTGGTAGGAAAGAGCGATGACAGCACGATCCGCGGTTACATCGAGGCCAAGGGACAGGTCAAAGGCGGATTGAAGGCCAACGTCGGCGGCCTGGTCGGCAGCAACACCGGTGGGCTCATCTACGATGCCAAAGCACTTGGCGCGGTGGAGGGCTATGCCAGCAGTAATATTGGCGGCCTGGTGGGCTACAACGATGGCGACCTGATCTCGGTTGAGGCCCATGGCAAGGTATTTGGCGATACCTACAGCTCGGTGGGGGGACTGGTGGGTACTAACACCAACTACACCAACCACATCATCGAGCGTGCAGTGGCGACGGGCGACGTCCATGGAACCTGGCACAGCAAGGTGGGTGGCCTGGTCGGCGACAACCAGTCGCGGATCGTCAACTCCGAATCCCGTAGCAAGGTCAGTGGCGGCTGGCGTGCCACCCTGGGTGGCCTGGTGGGCGTGAACGAGGGGCAGATCCAAGGCTCGAAATCCACCGTCAAGGTCGATACCGTCTGGCACTACTTCCAGACCTCCGGTGATCAGGTCGGCATCAACCAAGGTACCTACTCGTCGGTCCGCGTTCCCGACAGCCTGACGCGGTTTGCCAGCCTGACGGAGTAAGTCTCGTCCGTAAAACCTCGGCCCGGCTGCCAGGGACTGTCCCTGGCACGCCGGGCACCGCAACCTATCCATTATCGATTGGCGGGCTCCTGGGGCGCTTTAGCGCGCCAGGAGCCGGCATGGAAAAAGAGGCAATGACCGATGAGTGACCCATGGCTCAGGCTTCTCACCGATGGGCGGCGGCCCGGACTGTTGATTGGCGCGATCATCCTGATGCTGTCTTGCCAGCTAGGGAGCCTGCCGGCGTATGCCGTTTCGGAGGGCCAGGCCACAAATTGCGTATTCAGTAGCTATGGCGGCACTGCCCGGGACTGGGTCGAGATCACGCCATTGACCCGCAGCACGCCGGTGGGGTCCGTATTGCAGCAGCGTCACGTGAACCCGATCATCGAATACACCACCGAGGAGGCGGAATCCCAGGAGATGCATGAATTGGTGGCCGCTGCGCATTTGCCGGGGGTGAGATTTCCCGACGGCATCATTCCGACCAATATCGATGGCATCAGCCTCAAGGTGACGGCCTATCCGTCCGGCTCGGACCCTCATGTCCTCACGGGCAATTTCTATCCCCGGGTACTGGAAAAGTACAGCGTGGAGCATTTAAGTGGCGCGTTGAAAAAGGTAGTCACGGCCTACGTGTATTCGCTGATCCTGACTCGGCCCGCCGATGAGTTGCCCAAGGGCGCACTGGTGGTCAACAGCTTGAGCGGTGCCCAGGTGGCGCTGTACGCGCTGGATCTGGACAAGGGGGTGGCGACGGTAGGGCAACACTTGCTGGAGCTGCCGCAGCAGGACAACCGGGATCGGTGTTCGAAACAACTGTTGCTCAGCGAACAGGATCTGCTGGGCGCCGAAGGCGTCAAGTTCGCCGCCAAGTGCCAGGTGGTCACCCGCAACGTTACGCTGCGTCTGGGCAGTCCCTCGGCCCATGACTTTCCCACGCTGGGCTCGACTTCGCCGCCCTCGGCCGTGGCCAGGCTTGAGGTCAACGACTGCTCGTTCAACAGCCTGCCGAAGGTCGCGTTCAGCGCCGAACCCGCCTCGCGCTGCGACCCGACAGGGGTCCTGGGGCTGACTCAATCGGCTCAGGATCAGGGGCGGTCCGTCGCCAAGGGCGTCGGCATCGTCATGTTCAATGAGCAGATTCCGCGCATTCATTGCAATGGCACTCAATACGCCATGGAGCGCCTGTTGGGCAGCGATAGCGCCAGCTTCAGCTTTCGCGCCCAGTACATTCGCACGGGGCCCATCACCGAGGGGGCAGCCAACAGCAGCGCCCAGTTCAACTTCACCTTCGACTGAAGCACCGGCCGCAGGCCTCGGGTGTTTACCTGGACGCCGGCCCACAGGCCTTTCTACACTGACCTCCGTCTGGGGACCGGGGGAGCACCGATGAATCGCAATGAACTGCGCAAGGCCGACATCAACCTGATGGTGGTGTTCGAGGCGTTGATGCTGGAACGCAATGTCACCCGGGTAGCGGAGAAGCTGTTTCTCGGCCAGCCCACCATCAGCTCCGCCCTCAACCGTTTGCGGGCGATGTTCAACGATCCGCTGTTCATCCGCGTCGGCCATCGCATGGAGCCCACGGCGCGTGCCGAGCAGCTTATCCAGCACCTGTCGCCGGCCCTTGACGCGCTGTCCTCGGCCCTGAGCCTGACCCACGATTTCGATCCTGCCAGCAGCACCATGACCTTCCGTATCGGCCTGTCCGACGACGTCGAGTTCGGCCTGCTGCCGCCTTTGCTGCGAGCCCTGCGCCAGGAAGCACCGCAGGTGGTGGTCGTGGTGCAGCACGTGGACTACTGGCGGATTCCCGACTTGCTGGCCTCCGGCGACATCACCGTCGGCATCAGCCAGACCCGGGGCCTGCCGGCCAATGCCAAGCGCAAGTTGCTGCGGCATATCCAGCCCAGCGTGCTGCGGGCCGATGCCAGCGATACGCCGTTGACCCTCGACGAATACTGCGCGCGGCCCCATGTGCTGGTATCCCATACCGCCAATGTCGCCGGCTTCGCCGATGAGTGGCTGGCGGAGATCGGCCGCACCCGTCAGGTCGTGCTGTCGGTGCCGCAGTACAGTTCTTTGCCGGCCCTGCTGGCCGGGACCAAGCTGATTGCCAGCCTGCCGGACTATGCCGCCGCGGCCATGGCCGCCTCGGGGCAGCTGTACTGCGAGCCGTTTCCGTTCAAGACCCCAACCCTGGACCTGTCCATGGTCTGGCTCAGCCATGTGGACACCGACCCCGCCGAGCGCTGGCTGCGTTCACGGCTGGAAGCCTTCATGAGCGAGCGGGCGCCCCTCGCGAGCTAATCGTGCTTTGTAGCCGCTGCCGCAGGCTGCGATGGACCGCGCAGCGGGCCCGAAACCGGCCCATGCGGTCTGCCTGGCGGATCGCATGGGCGGCCTTGCCCGTCCTGCGGACTGGGTCGCAGCCTGCGGCAGCGGCTACAGCGGCGCAGTGAACGGAGGCCGCCAGCTTGGCATAGGCACAGGCGGCTGCTTTGCTGTGTGGATCGTCAGTTGAAACATTGATCGGTGGAGTGTGCCCATGAGTCGTTCCCGTTCCCTGTTGCGTGGGCGTGGCAGCCACGACAGCGGCAAGGTTGGCATGGTCGAGCTGTTCTTCGACCTGGTGTTCGTGTTCGCTGTGACCCAGTTGTCCCATTCCCTGCTGGCCCATCTGTCCCTGGGCGGGGCGCTGCAGGTCGCGTTGCTGATGGTGGCGGTGTGGTGGGTGTGGATCTTCACGTCGTGGATCACCAACTGGCTGGACCCGGAAACCTTGCCGACCCGCCTCGGGCTGTTCGTGCTGATGGTGGCGGGGTTGCTGCTGTCGTCGTCGATTCCTCAGGCCTTCGGTGAGCGCGGCCTGCTGTTTGCCGGCGCCTATGTGTTCATGCAGGTGGGCCGCACCGCCTATGCCCTGTGGGCGGTGCGCGGCGAGCCGGTGAACATGACTCGCAACTTCCAGCGCATCCTATTGTGGCTGATGTTCTCGGGGGTTTTCTGGATCACCGGCGGCCTGCTGGAGGGCCCGCAGCGGCTGGCCTTGTGGGGGCTGGCCCTGGCCATCGAAGTACTGTCGCCGTCGCTGTATTTCTGGGTGCCGGGGCTGGGGCGTTCGACCCTGGCCGACTGGAATGTGGAAGGCAATCACATGGCCGAGCGCTGCGGCCTGTTCGTGATCATCGCCCTGGGAGAATCGCTGCTGGTGACCGGTGCCACCTTCGCCGAGCTGACCACCAGCGCCCAGGGGCTGCTGGGGTTCGTGGTGGCGGTGCTGGGCAGCATCGCCATGTGGTGGGTGTATTTCGACAGTGGCGCCGAGCGTGCCCACCACCGTATCGCTCATTCCGACGACCCGGGGCGTCAGGCGCGCATCGCCTACACCTATCTGCACCTGCTGATCGTGGCCGGGATCATTGTCAGTGCCGTGGCCGATGAGCTGGTGCTGATGCACCCGGAACACGCCCGCCCGGCCGGGGTGCTGGTGATAGTCGGTGGTCCCTGGCTGTTCCTCCTGGGCTGCGCCCTGTTCAAGTGGGTGATGAACGATCGGCCGTTACCGCCGCTGTCGCACCTGGCCGGGCTCGTGGTCCTGCTGCTGTTGTTGCCGGCCGCCTGGAATCAGCTGTTTTCCGCTCTGGCCCTGGGCAGCCTGACCACCTTGGTGATGGTGCTCGTGGCCGCCTGGGAAACCCTGGCCCTGCGCGAGCGGGCAGCGACGGCGGGGCAATGAGGCCTGCGGATAATGCAAGCGCGAGGTCGGGCCTTGTGTAGTATGGAGCGCCTTTTCCCCTGACAGACCAGGAGTTCTGCCATGCCGCACCTGCATATGGAATACACCGCCAACCTGCCCCAGCTGGACGTCGACAAGGCGCTGCTGCGGCTCAATCACGGGCTGGTGGCCTCCGGGCAGTTTGCCGATGAGTTCGATATCAAGAGCCGGGCAGTGAAGGTCGAGTCGTTCCGGGTGGGTACCGGCCTGGGTGAGCGGGCCTTTGTCCACGTCAAGTTGGCCCTGCTCAGCGGCCGCTCGCCGGAGATCAAGAAGCAATTGTCCGACAGCCTGCTGGCCCTGCTGCAGGACCTGGCGCCCTGGCCGGCTGAGCTGGCGGTGCAGTTGTGCGTGGAGATTATCGACATCGACCGCGCGTCCTACAGCAAGGCGGCTGTCGGTCTCTGATGGGGGCAGGGCCTAAAGCAGGCCCGGTTCGGCGCAGACCTTGACCACCTGTTCGCGGAACCAGGTCTGCGCGCTGTCCTGATCGGTGTTCTGGTTCCATTGCATGTCCAGGGTGAACCCCGGCAGGCCGCTGGGGGCCTCGCAATGGTTGAACACCGCTTCGTTGGCCAGCAAGGCCTGGATGCGTCGGGGCAGGGTCAGGATGAAGTCGGTGCCGGTGATCATTTTCAGCGCTGCGCTGTAGCTGTTGGAGCGGGCGACGATCTGCCGCTTGTGCGCCTGGCGGGCCAGCCAGCCATCCACCATGTTGCTGTCCGACGTCCAGGGCGTAGGAAAAACGTGGCGCCGTTCGATGAACGATTGCAGGCTGAAACGCGGCTCCCTGGGCGGTGTGGCGCGCTTGTCGAAGACGCACACCAGATCGTCCTCCAGCAGCATCTGCGACTTGAAGTCGGCATGGCTGCGATGGAAGTTCGGACCAAAGCAGATCACCAGGTCAATGCTGCCGTCACGCAGCTCCTCGGCAGGAATGTCGCTCTCAAGCTTCTGCACATTGACCGTCACCGGCAGGTCGGCGTAGTCGAACCCCTTGAGCAGGCGCGGCAGGATCAGCAGTTCGAAGTATTCAGGGGCGCAGAGGTTGAAGGTCACGGCCTGGCGGGTCGGATCGAAGGCCGGTACGCCGCTGTGGCACAGATTGATGCTTTCCAGGATCTTCAGCACGTGGCTGTACATGCTGGTGGCCTTGTAGGTCGGGCGCATGCCGGTGCGGGTATTGATGAACAGCTCGTCCTCGAAGCCATTGCGCAGTTTCTTCAGGCAGTAGCTGACAGTCGACTGACTGACGCACAGGGTTTCCGATACCCCGGTGACACTGCTTTGCTCGTACACCGCGATAAAGACCATCAGGTCCTGCATGTCGAGTTTTCTGAGCACGTTGCTGATGAGCATCTGTTCTATCCCGCTGAGCACCTGGCGCCGGTGGCGCACAAACCGGGTCGATGCTAGCGGAACGATCGTCCTAATCAAATGCCCGGGGTGGGGATTCGCGGACAGCATCCGGACATTAAATTCCGATAACACGACCTGCGCAGTTTCTCGCAGAATAATGTCCCCTGTCTCAGGGTCATTTCAGGCCATGGCTGCCCCGGGACGGCTGCCGCGCACCAGACCGAACATGCCCAGGGCCACCAGCAGAGCACCGAGCCCTTCTCCCAGGAGCGGACGCTGGCCCAGCCACAACCAGTGGAACAGGGTGAGGAACAGGGTGCTCAGGTAGATGTAGGAAATCACCGTGGACGGGGCGATGACGCCTATGGCCCGGTGCAACAACCAGAAGGTCGCCAGGGTTGCGAACAGGGCCAGGTACAGCAGCCACAGCAGGTCGTTGCTGCCGAGCAGGGCGGCGCTGCGCCAGCCGCCGCTGACCAGGCTGGCGGCAAACAGGAACAGCGCCCCGAAGAGCATGTTCCAGAACGTCATGGCGGCCGGGCTGCGGCCTTGCAGGCTGCGAGCCTTGAAGCGCTGGCTGAGGGGCGAATAGGCCGCCATGGCCAGGCAGCCCAGGGCATAGACCGCCATGGCATAAAGGGAGGGCAACTGCCCCGGCGCGCCCCCCTTGAGCACCAACAGCAAGGCCCCGGCGCCGGCCACCAGCATCGGCAGCAGGCGGCGTTGCTGGCTGCCGCCGGGCAACAGCCAGCCTTCGAACGCCAGGGTCAGCAGCGGCACCAGGGTGAACAGGGTGCCGGTGTTGACCGCCGAGGTGTAGCGCAGGGCTTCGAACAGCGAGCCAAAGTACAGCGCCAGCAGCAGGCCCAGTACCGCGTGGGCGCCCAATCCGGCCCGGGTCGGCGCCGCAGCGCCCTTGAACCACAGCAAGGGCACGAACATCAGTGCCGAGAACAACAGGCGCAGGGCGGTCAGCAGCACCGGATCGATGGCCTGGCTGACCTGGGCGGCCGCGAAGAACGAGGCGGCGATCAGCGCTGCCCAGAGCAGCATGCCGAGGTTGGCTTGGGTGAAACTCACAGGGTTCATGCAGGCCTCCCGGGCCGATGCTCAGCGGATGTGCCGGGCGTAATGCCGAGGGTCGAAGCGCAGCACCATGAGGATCATCACCCCCATCACTGCCGTCAGTGACCACCAGGCCCATTCGAAACTGCCCAACTGGTCGCGGATCATCCCCGCCAGCAGCGGTGACAGGCCGGCGATCAGGTAGCCGATGCCCTGCACGAAGGCGGTCAGGCCGCCGGCCCGGCGCGGGTCGGGCAAGTGGTCCAGGGACACGATCAGGCTCATGGGAAACAGTCCGCCAATGCCCAGGCCCAGCAGGCACGGCCAGAGCAGGCTCAGGTATTGCGGGCTGAGGATCAGGCCGCAAAAGCCGGCGATGATCAGCACCAGCAGGGCCACCAGCACTCGGCGCCGATCCTGGCTGCGGTTGGCGATGGCCGGGGTGACCAGCCCGGAAATCACTTCCATGGCGGTGAGAAAGCCCAGCAGCAGGCCGGCGTTCTGTTCGCTCCAGCCGTTCTCCACGTAGTAGGGCGCCAGCCACGCCAGCACGCAGGTGTAGGACGCGGTGCCAAGACCGAAGAACACCGCCAGCAGCCAGGCCCGGCGATTGCCGCTGAAGGACTCACGCCCGCCGCCGGCGGCCGGCAGGCTAGGCAGTGAACGGCGCTGGGCGGACCAGAACCCCAGGGCCAGCAGGGCCAGGCCGGCCCAGATCGCCAGGGCCAGGCGCCAGCTGCCGCTGTGGTTCATCACCAGTGGGGCGAAGGACGCCGCGATGGCCGCGCCGCCCATGATCGAGGTGACATACAGGCCCATGAACAGCGAGACGTTATCGGCAAAACGCGACTTGATCAGGGCCGGCATCAGCGCCTGGATCAGGGCGATGCCGACACCGGCCAGCACGGCGCTGAGAATCAGCTCCGCCGCCGAGTCCATGAACAACCGCGAGACCGTGGCCAGCCCGATGATCAGCAAGGACAGGACCACCGTGCGGTGTTCGCCCAGGCGCTGACTGATGGCCATGCCGAAGAACATCGCCAGGCCCATGGCCATGACCGGCAACATAGTCAGCAGCGACGCTAGGCTGAAACTCAGGGGGACATCGCCACGGATGCCCGACAGCAGAGGGCCGACGGCGGCCATCGACGGCCGCAGGTTGAGGGCCACCAGGACCACGCTGACCATCAGCCAGAGCGCGGGACGGGAACTTGCACGAACGTTTTCCATAACCAGACCTTCAAGGAACAGGGGCTGATTAGGCGGCGAGGGGGACAGTCGGGGCAAATCAGAAAGTCCGCAGTGTTATTTAAAAACTAAATATCACTGCGGACCTGTAACCGCTGTCATAGGCTGCGATTCGGTGCGCAGGACGGGGCAAACCGGGCGCCGCGGTTTATCGGTAAGGCCCGGTGCCTCGTTGCGACTCGGCGCCGCCTGCAGCGGCGGCTACTAGGCATGGTGGATCAGAACGGTTTGGTTGGCAGGTACTTGCCATCCAGGGTGATCACCGCGCGTGAACCGCCTTCCGGGTCCTCGACTTTCTTGATGTCCAGCTTGAAGTTGATGGCGCTGATGATGCCGTCGCCGAACTGCTCGTGCACCAGGGCCTTGAGGGTCGAGCCGTAGACCTGGAGCATTTCATAGAAGCGGTAGACGGTCGGGTCGGTGGGGATGCCGCCGGCGATGCTGCCCCGCAGGGGAATGCTCTGCAGCAGGCGGCTGGCGTCCTGGTCCAGGCCGAGTTTTTCGCATACCCGATCGGCAGCAGCAGCGGGCAGGGCATGCTGGCCCAGCAGGGCGGCGGTGACGAAGGCCAGGCTCAGCCCGGTACCGTCGGCAAGGTCCTGCCACGACAGGTTCTTGCGCGCCTTGGCGTCGATGATGGTGTCGGCCAGGGCCAGGCGTGGAGCTTGGGCGAATTGAGATTGCAGCATGGGTCTGTTCCTCTTGGGGGGATGAAAGGGGTTGCTCAGGCAGCGGTTGACCCGTGGCGGGCCAGGGCGCAGGTCTGCGGGTGTTCGGTCAGGGAGACAAAGCGCTGGCTGTTGCCGTCGAGGGCGGCGATGGCGCCGCGCTCGATGTCATACACCCAGCCATGCAGGTTCAGCCGGCCCTGTTCCAGGGCCAGGGCCACCGAAGGATGAGTCTTGAGGTTCGCCAACTGGGCGATCACGTTGTCACGCACCAGGGCGTCCAGGTGCTCGGCGGGGGAGGCATGCTGGCGGGCGGCGTTGATCACCTTGGCCGACTCGGCGTGGCGCAGCCAGTTGGCCACGGCGGGCAGGTGATCGAGGCATTTGCAGGTGGAGATGGCGGTCATTGCGCCGCAGTCGGAATGGCCGCAGATGACGATGTCACTCACCCCCAGCACCGCTACCGCGTATTCCACGGTGGCCGACACGCCACCGGGTTCCGGGCCGTAGCTGGGGACGATGTTGCCGGCGTTGCGAATCACGAACAGGTCGCCGGGCTCCTGCTGGGTCAGCAGCTCGGGAACGACCCGACTGTCGGAGCAGGTGACGAACAGGGTGCCGGGGCTCTGCTTGTTGGCCAGCTGCCTGAACAGCTCGCTGCGTTGCACAAAGGCCTCGTGCTGGAACTTGAGGAAGCCGTCGATGATGTTCTGCATGGGAGTCTCCTTGCGTCGCTGATGGGGCAAGGATGGAAGTGTTCGGCTATAGCGTCCAAGACCGGTTTATTATGCTTTCCATAAGTCCTGCCTATAGTTGGAGCCGTCATGCTCTTGCGTCATATCCGTTACCTGCTGGCCGTGGCCGAGCATTGCAATTTCACCCGTGCCGCCGAGGCGCTGCATGTTTCCCAGCCGACCTTGTCGCAACAGATCAAACAGTTGGAGGAGTCCCTGGGGGCGCCGTTGTTCGACCGCTCCGGACGCAGCGTGCGTCTCACCGATGCCGGTCAGGCCTATGTCGTCTATGCGCGCCGCGCCCTGCAGGACCTGCAGGCGGCCAAGCGGGCGATCCATGATGTGCAGGACCTGAGCCGCGGTTCACTGCGCCTGGCGCTGACCCCGACCTTCACTGCCTACCTCACCGGCCCCTTGCTCAGCCGCTTCAACCAGCATTACCCGGGGATCGACCTGAGCCTTGAGGAAATGACCCAGGATCGCCTGGAAGCAGCCCTGGCCGAGGACCGCCTGGACCTGGGGATCGCCTTTGCCGGCGAGCACCTGGCGGACATCCACAGCCAGCCGCTGTTCACCGAAACCCTGAGCCTGATGGTCGGCCTGCACTATCCGCAGCAGGGCCAGCAACCCTTGAGTGCCTCGGCCCTGGCTCGTCATTCCCTGGTGCTGCTCAGCGCCGACTTTGCCACGCGCCAGCATATCGACCTGTATTGCCGGCAACAGGGCATTGCGCCGCGTATCGCCATCGAGGCCAATTCGGTGAGTGGGATTGTCGAGATCGTGCGCCGCGGGCCGTTGGCGACCCTGCTTCCGAGTGCCATCGCCCGCGAGCAGCCGGGCTTGCGGGCATTGGCCCTGCAATCACCCCCGGCGCCCCGCAGCGTGGTGCTGCTGGAACGCCGGGGTGCCTATCGCAGCGCCGCCTGCCAGGCCTTTCGGCAGATGCTGCTGGACCAGGACTACGGCGCCGCCAGCCACTGATTCACCACCTGGTCATAGGCGCCGGTGGCCTTGCTCAGGTGCAGCCACTGGTCGACATAGCTTTTCCAGGCCATGTCATCCCGAGGCAGGAGAAAGGCCTTCTCGCTGTATTGCAGGTAGCGCTCGGGGTTGACCGCGCACAGCCCCGGCTTGTGCTTCTGCTGGAAGCGCGCCTCCGAGGCGTCGGTGATCATCACGTCGGCCTGCTTGGTCAGCAACTGATCGAAGATTTTCACGTTGTCGGCGAACAGGATCAGCTCGGCCTTGGGCACATGGGCCCGGGCGAAGACTTCGTTGGTGCCACCCGGTGGTTCGATCAGGCGCACCGAGGGCTGGTTGATCTGCTCCAGGGTTGCATAGCGCTTGAGGTCCTGGCAGCGCACCAGGGGAATCTTGCCGTCAATCCCCAGGGGCTGGCTGAAGAAGGCTTTTTTCTGCCGCTCCAGAGAGACGGAAATACCCCCGACGGCGATATCGCATTGCTGGCTCTGGAAGTCCGCCATCAGGGTCTTCCAGGTGGTGTTGATCCACTTCACCCGGACCCCGAGGCTTTTCGCCAGGGATTCGGCCATGTCGATGTCGATGCCTTCGTAGTGGCCATCGTCGCGCAAGTAGCTGTAGGGCTTGTAGTCGCCGGTGGTGCAGACCGTGAGGTGGCCACGTTCGAGTACCTGGTCCAGACGGGAGGTTGGGTCCTGGGCGAAGCTGAGGGCGGGGGCACTGAGGCCGAGCAGAGTGCAGAGCAAGAGGCGGGGCAGCATGGGTCGTTCCTTGAAGTGAAGGGCGGGACGCGGTGCCGAAGCATTATTGGCATCGGCCCTGGGTCGGGCAAGGGTGGCCTGGTGCCCCGCCTGGACAAAACCGCTCGAGGGCTTTCGACCTTTTTTTCACGAACGACTGGTTAACCTGTGGCTTCTGGATACCTACAAGAGTTCGCCAGTCATGTCGTCCCATCCCCCACCATCCATCGAGCTGGAGTTCGCCCGGCGCTATGACCAGGAGCACGCCCGGGTCTGCGGCGAGCCCCGGCCTGCCGGGCTTGCCGCGCGCCTGGCGCTGTGGCGCACGGTGCGCCTGGTACGCCATGCCCTGAAAGTGGCCGGCGAGCCGGGACTGATCCTGGATGTGGCCTGTGGTGCCGGGCGCTACTGGCCGGTGCTGGCCGAACATGGCAACCGGGTGATCCTGGCGTCGGACCCTTCCCAGGACATGCTCAATCATGCCCAGACCCATCACCCGGCCAGCCTGCTGCAACGGGTCAAGACCTTGCACAGCTCGGCGTTCGACATCGGTCTGTCGGCCAATGCGGTGGACAGCATCATCTGCATGCAACTGTTTGCCCATGTGACCCGCAGCGAGGATCGCCTGGCGCTGCTGCGGGAGTTTCATCGGGTCAGCCGTGATTCGGTGATCCTCGCGACCCGGGTCGAGCCGTTGTTCAAGCACCTGGCCACTGCGCGGGGAGAGTCCGCGGCGTCACTGGCGATCGGCAGGGTGCAGTTGGAAGGCGAGTTCAAGCAGGCCGGTTTCGAGGTCGTGAGCCAGCAGGATTTCCTGCCCGGCTGTGGGGCGGCGCGGGTCTATGTCCTTAGAAAACCCAGCTGATTGCGACTCTCGGACTATTCTTGCCGTCCGACATAAGGTTTCGCACTTGCTCTTGTCGGGTGAATGCTCAGAAATCGCCGGAGGCGATATATACTGCGCGCCATTCTTCAAGGGAGAGCCGTGTGGCCATCGATATACACTGGATTCGCGACAACGATAGCCTCGGTCAGTTTTGCGCCGAGTGGCAGCAGTTGCCATTCGTCGCCCTCGACACCGAATTCATGCGGGTCGACACTTTCTATCCCATCGCCGCCCTGTTGCAGATCGGCGATGGGCAGCGCGCTTACCTGATTGATCCTTTGACCATCGACAACTGGAAGCCCCTGGCGGCCCTGCTGGAGAACCCGGCGGTGGTCAAGGTGGTGCATGCCTGCAGCGAGGACCTCGAAGTCCTGCTGCGCCTGACCGGCAGTCTGCCGGCGCCTTTGTTCGACACGCAACTGGCGGCTGCCTACCTGAACCTGGGCTTTTCCATGGGCTATTCGCGCCTGGTGCAGGAAGTCCTGGGCATCGAACTGCCCAAGGGCGAGACCCGCTCCGACTGGCTGCAGCGTCCGCTCTCGGAAACCCAGGTCAGTTACGCCGCCGAAGATGCCGTGCATCTGGCCCAGGTGTTCACCGAGCTGCGGCCGAAGTTGTCCGAGGACAAGTACCGCTGGGTGCTGGAAGACGGCGCCGAGCTGGTGGCCAACCTGCGCCGCGAAGTGGACCCCAACGAGGTTTATCGCGAGGCCAAGCTGGCCTGGAAACTCTCCCGTGCCCAGTTGGCGGTGCTGCGTGAGCTCTGTGCCTGGCGCGAGCGTGAAGCCCGCGCCCGGGACTTGCCGCGCAACCGCATCGTGCGTGAACACGCCCTCTGGCCCCTGGCCAAGACCCAGCCCGATACGCTGGCGGCGCTGGCCAAGATCGAAGACATGCACCCGCGTACCGTGCGTCAGGATGGCGAGTTTCTCCTCGACCTGATCAAACGCACCGCGGCCCTTGGCCCGGATCAATGGCCGCCGGCCGTACCCGAGCCGTTGCCGATTGAAGCCGCGGCCCTGCTCAAGCGCCTCAAGGCAGTGGGGCAGGCCGAGGCCGAGCGTCTGGGCATCGCCCCGGAAGTCATGCTGCGCAAGAAAACCCTGGAGAGCCTGCTCAAGAGCGGCTACCCCAACGGGCCTTACCAATTGCCTGATTCGCTGCGTGGCTGGCGCCGCGAATTGATGGGCCAGGCGCTGCTGGACAGCCTGGCCACCGCCGGAGAACAGCCTTGAAACGTATCTGCTCCATCTATAAAAGCCCACGCAAGAACGAGATGTACCTCTACGTCCTGAAAAGCGAGGCCCTGGAACGCGTGCCGGAAAACCTGCTGCTGGCTTTCGGCAAGCCGCAACATGCCTTCGATCTGGTGCTGACCCCGGAGCGCAAGCTGTCCCGGGAGGACATCCACCAGGTGCTGGAGAACCTCGAAAAGCAGGGCTATCACTTGCAGATGCCGCCGGCGGAAGACGAGTACATCGAGCACTTGCCCGAAGAGTTGCTGCGCCGCAATGATCCGGTCTGACCTCTAGAGGCTCGGTCCCGAGCCGCTGTGAAATGCAATTGACTGACCTGGCCACCGCCTTGATCGATGGAGCAATGCTCCGTCGGCGGCGGCCTGCACCGTTTTTTAAGGTTTGAACCATGCGCGTTCTGATTGCCGAACACGATCACGCTGTTTATGCCCGCCTGTTGCGTCAGGCGGCCCCGGAGCTGGAAGTGCTGACCAGCGGCGATTCCGCCGAACTGTCGCGGCTGGCGGCCGATTGCCCAGTCTGGCTGGGCCAGCCGGACCTGCTGGCGACCCTGCTGCGTCAGGGCCATCAGCCCCAATGGCTGCAATCCACCTGGGCCGGTATCACCCCGTTGCTGGCCGACGGCCTGCCCCGGCATTACCGCCTGACCCGGGCGGTGGGCATCTTCGGCCAGGTAATGGCCGAGTACGTGCTCACCTACATCCTCGGCCATGAGCGCGAAGTGCTGGCGCGGCTGGTCAGCCAGGTGGAGCGCAAGTGGGACAACCGCATGGGCCAGAGCCTGGTGGGGCGCAAGGTGCTGATCGTCGGCACCGGCGACATCGGCCAGAGCGTGGCGCAATTTCTGCTGCCCTTTGGCGTGAAGCTGTACGGCATCGCCAGCCAGGCGCGGGAGCAGGCCCCCTTTATCGAAGTGGCCGGCCTGGAAGACCTGGGACGCTTGGTGGGGGAGGTGGATTATGTGGTCAATCTGCTGCCCAACACCCCAAGTACCCACGACCTGTATGACGCGGCGCTGTTCAAGCAATTCAAGTCCACGGGGCTGTTCATCAATGTGGGCCGGGGTGTTTCCGTGGTCGATGGCGACTTGGTGCAGGCCCTCAAGGATGGACATCTGGCGGGGGCGGTGATCGATGTCTGCCGCCAGGAACCCTTGCCGCAACGGCACCCGTTCTGGACGGCCTGGGGCTTGCTGCTGACGGGCCACAGCTCGGCGCCGACCTCGCCGGAACTGATGGTGCAGTTGTTCGTCGACAACCTGCGGGCCTACGAGGCCAAGCAGGCCTTGCGCGGCGAAGTGGATTTCGCTCGCGGCTACTGAAACGTGCCTGATCGTAGGAGCGAGCTTGCTCGCGAAAGCCGCGCTTGCCAGGCAAGCGCGGCGGCCTTCAGGGCTTCGCGAGCCAGCTCGCTCCTACAGAGGCGAGCGCGGCTTTAGAGGCTGAAATCGCCTTCGGCCACGGTCTCGCTCAATGGACGGCGCGGGCTCGGTTCTTCCCGGGCCTGCAGGTAGTCGGCCAGGGTCGACTTGTCTCCCAGCTTGCCCACCGCTATCGCTGCGTGCAGTGCATAGCCTTCGGGAATCTTCAGCTCCTTGCGGGTCAGCTCCTGGTCGAAGCCGGCCATGCCGTGGGTGTGCCAGCCGCTGAGGCTGGCCTGCAGTGCCAGGTGGCCCCAGGCCGAGCCGGTGTCGAAGGTGTGCCACAGGGCCGGGCTTTCTTCCGTGGCGCCGGGGGCGGTGAAGGTGGTCTTGGAAATCACGATCACCAGGGCCGAGGCGTGTTGCGCCCAGCCACGGTTGAATTCGTTGAGCAGGCCGAGGAAGCGCTCCCAGTTCGGCGTATCGCGTCGGGCATAGAGAAAGCGCCAGGGTTGCGAGTTGTAGGCCGAAGGCGCCCAACGCGCGGCTTCGAAGAAGCTCAGCAGGGTTTCTTCAGGGATGGTTTCGCCGGTGAAGGCCCGTGGCGACCAGCGCTGAGTGAACTGCGGGTGGATGGCGTAATCGGCAACGCGAGGATTGGCGCTCATGGAAAAACTCCTGGCAGCAAGTGAGAAGGGTGGAATAAACCGGCAAGCGCAGATCAACTGAGCGAAGGGGTATTCCTGACCCCGTGCGGTTTGCCGGGTGCAACGCGGTCGAGCGTTAATGGCACTCGGACGCGGGGTGGTCCGAGGCGCAAAGCTACTGTGCGGGCCTGCTGCTGACAAGCCCCGGCCTACCGACAGTCGTAAGCGCTTGGCCCGCCGGGCCTTCGGCACTAGACTGGCGGCCTTTTCACCCTCGGATACTGATGCTTGAGCCATGGCCGCCAAAGTCGAACCTTTCTGGATACGCAAAACCCTCGAACAGCTCGACCAGGACGAATGGGAGTCGCTGTGCGATGGCTGCGGTCTGTGCTGCCTGCAAAAGCTTGAGGACGAGGACGACAACAGCGTCTATTACACGCGCATCGCCTGCAAACTGCTGGACCTGAAAACCTGCCAGTGCAGCGACTACCCCAATCGCCGGGCGTCGGTGCCCGACTGCATCCAACTGACCCCGGGCAAGGCCGACGAATTCAAGTGGCTGCCACCCACCTGCGGCTACCGCCTGGTGAGCGAAGGCAAGGACCTGCCGCTCTGGCACCACCTGGTGTGCGGCGATCGCGATGCGGTGCACCACGAACGTATTTCCCAGTCCGGGCGCATGCTGGCCGAAGGCAGCGTGGCGGAAGAGGACTGGGAGGATCATCTGATTTTCCGCGCCGGTTGAGGATTCGCCGCGTTGGCTGCAGAACCAGGTTACCCAGGAAAGGAGTGTGTATGAGGGTGGGGGCGAAACTGGCGCTGGCCGCTGCAATGCTGGCATTGAGCGCATCGGCCTTTGCGGCGAAGAAAGTCGATCTGGATTATCACGTGCGTTTCCTGCCCCAGAGCGATCAGGCCGAGGTGCGCCTGACCCTGGCCGAGGGCTCGGCCTTGCGCAGCCTGGACTTCGACCTGGGGCGGGACGGCGACTACAGCGACTTCAAGGCCGACGGCCAATGGCAGGCCGGGGCGGCGGATGCCGGTGGCCAGCGCGGTGTCTGGCGTCCGGCCAGCGGCAAGGCCAGCCTCAGCTACAGGGTGCGCCTGAGTCACAGCATCAAGAAGGGCAGCTACGACAGCCGCAGCAGCGCCAACTGGGCGCTGTTGCGCGGCGAGATCCTGGTGCCCCCGGCCCGGCTCGATCAACAGGATGGCGTCGAGCTGGTGGCGCGCCTGGACTTCGACTTGCCGGCCGGTTGGAAAAGCATCGAGACCGCCTGGCCGCGTATCGGCAAGAATCGCTTTCGCATCGACAATCCCTCGCGGCTGTTCGACCGTCCCGCCGGCTGGATGCTGGCCGGCAACCTGGGCAGCCGCCGCACGCGTCTGGGAGCAACCGAAGTCAGCGTGGTGTCGCCCCTGGGCCAGGGCATGCGCCGCATGGACGTGCTGACCCTGCTGACCTTTGTCTGGCCGCAAGTACAGGCGGTGTTCCCGCGTCAGCCCGGCAAGCTGTTGATCGTTGGCGCGGCCGATCCGATGTGGCGCGGCAGTCTGGCGGGGCGTGACTCGCTGTTCCTCCATAGCCGCCTGCCCCTGGTCAACGAGAGCGGCAGCAGCCCGCTGTTGCGGGAACTGGTGCAGTCACTGTCGCGGATCAACGACAGCCAGGGCAGCGACTGGATCAGCGAGGGGCTGGCGGAGTACTACGGCATCGAACTGTTGCGCCGGGCCGGTGGCATCAGTGACGAGCGCTATCAGGTGCTGCACAAGCGCCTGGTCCGGGACAGTCACAAGGTCGACAGCCTGCGGGGCGAGCAGGTGGACAGCGCCACCGTGGCCAAGGCCGTGCTGCTGTTGCAGGAGCTGGATCGGGAGATCCGCCTCAAGACCCGCAACAAGCGTTCCCTGGACGATGTGCTGCAAGCGGCGATGCGCCTGGAAAGCGTCAGCACCGCCGAGTTCGTCCAGCTCAGTGAAAACGTGCTGGGCGAATCGTCCAAGGTCCTGGACACCAGCCTGCTGCACTGACCTCTGCCCGCGCAGGGGGCCCGCAGGAACGCCTTCGCCTCAAGCCTTGGGCGTCTTCACTTCATCATTGCTGGCCGCCTTGGCATGGCGGCTGGCCGCTTCGGCATTGGCCTTCAGAGTGCGCAGTTCTTCCCCGGCGCGTTCGATCTTGCTGCGCACGTTGTGCATGTCCTGGCGGCTCTTCTCCAGCAGGCTTTTCGCCGAGCTATGGCCGGTAATCCCCCGGGCCAGGGCCACGCCACCGATGGCCACCTGAATCAGGCCGAACACGCCGCCGCGGCGCAGGCCCTTGCCCATCATCACCACGCCACCGGCCAGGGAGCCGATGCGCTCCCAGCCCTGGACGTTCTGGGTCGGTTGGCTCGGCAAGGGTGTGGCTTCGATCGTTTGCAGCTGTTTGCGCTCGCTCATGCTCTGTCTCCAAGGGCGGTGTGGGATACAAAGCTGACTGCACCAGGGCGTCGCTGGTTCCCGGGGATTGATCGGCGGGGTTTCAGTACTTCGGACCGGAGCGGGTGTTGTTGCCCTTGGCCAGGCGATCGTAGAGCACCACGTTGACCGTGGCCGCCAGGTTCATGCAGCCGGTGGTGGGGATGTAGACCACGTCTTCGCACCAGTCGCGGATCTCCTTGTCGAGGGAGCCGTCTTCCGGACCGAAGATGTACAGCGCACGGTCCGGGTGGGTGTATTCCGGCAGCGCACGGGCGCCCTCCACCAGTTCCACGGCCACCGGGATGCAGCCCAGGGGGAGGATTTTCTTCAGGTCGTCGATGCCGATCAGGGGAATGTCCTGGTGGACCTTCTTGGTGTCGGTGACGAAGTCGCGGGCACGTTCATAGCGCTTGCCGGTGTAGAACACCGAGGCGACGCCATAGCAGCCGGCGGCGCGCATCACCGAACCGACATTCTCCGGTGACTTGGGGTTATACAAACCGATGCAGCTGTACCTTTTGTTTGCCACGAGCGAGGAGCCTTGGGGGAAAAGAGCGCGATTATACGGGGATTGTGCGGGGTGTGGCGGGGTGCTCGGCGGTTCGCGGGCAAGCCGGGCGGCTGGCCCGCGAAAAGCTTACTCGGCGTCTTTCTTCATCAACCCGGCCAGGGCGGCAAACGGGTTGTGGGTCGCCTTGGCAATTTTCGGGGTGCTCAGGGAGCCTTCGCCGAAGTACTGCTGGTCGGTGTAGCGCGAGTGCTCGTTGTCATGGCAGTACAGGCACAAGAGTTCCCAGTTGGAACCGTCCTGGGGGTTGTTGTCGTGGTTGTGATCGCGGTGGTGCACGGTCAGCTCGCTCAGGCGCTTGCCGGAAAACTCCCGGGCGCAGCGGCCGCAGACGTGGGGGTACATCTTCAGCGCCTTGTCGCGGTAGCCCATTTCCCGGTCGCGCTGGGCGTCGGCAAGGATACGGTCCAGCTTGGCGGTGTTGGACGGGGGAGTGGACGAACTCATGGGTTCACCTTTGTAGAAGGACTAATGACGGTAATGGACAAAGTTTAGCTCAGGCCTTGAGCTTCTCGGCAATCCAGATGGTATGCCGGGTGCCGCGATTGCCGTGAGCGTACACCTGCACTTCCTCGGCCTTGAAGCCGGCCTTGCGCAGGCGCTCGGAGAACTTCTGGTCGGCGCTGGCCGACCACACCGCAAGAATGCCCTTGGGCCGCAGAGCGCGGGCACAGGCGGCCAGGCCGGCGCTGGAGTAGAGCCAACTGTTGGCTTTCTGGGTCAGGCCTTCGGGGCCGTTGTCGACGTCGAGCATGATCGCGTCGAAGCCCTGGGGCTCGGCCTGCAGGACCTTGGCCACGTCTTCCAGGCGGATCACCGTGCGCGGGTCCAGCAGCGGCCGGCCGGACTTTTCCCCGAGCGGGCCACGGTTCCATTCCACCACTCCGGGCACCAGTTCGGCGACCACCACCTCGGCGCTCTGGCCCAGGTGCTTGAGGGCCGCGGCCAGGGTGAAGCCCATGCCGAGGCCGCCGATCAGCACCCGCGAGTTCGGGCGCCCGGCGACCTTGCTGCAGGGAATCTGCGCCAGGGCGTCCTCGGAGCCGTGCATACGGGTGTTCATCAATTGGCCGCCGTCGCCGCCCTGGATCTTGATGACGAAATCCTCACCGTATTCGAACAGGCACAAGGCACCGCCGTTGTCGGGAATCGCAGTGGTGTCCAGCAGTACGAAACGTTTCATGGAGATCTCATTGAGGAAGGCAAAAGCTCCCGGTTGGGAGTAGCCTGACGCCAGACAATAGCAATGGAGCCATTGATGAAGCGCACTATTCTAACGGTGATTGCCCAAGCGGCGCTCGCCCTGACCGCCGCCCTGGCGCTGAGTGCTGGCCCGGCCCTGGCCGACGAGCCGCAAAGCGCCCCGGTGGTGACCCCGACGCCGACCCTAGGCACCCCGGGCACGGCCACCCCCACGCCTTATCCGCAAGTGACCCCACCCAGCACGCCGAAAACCGGCAGCAGTGGCAGTGCGCCCTTGCTGCCGCCCATCGACATGCCCAAGCCGCCCAAGGATCAGACCCTGCCGGGGCTGGAGCAGAATGACAACAAGGCCAAGGTGCAAGGAGCCTAGATCTGCTGTGCGAGCAACTGGCCGTCGGCCATGCGCAGGCGCTTGGACAGGGAAATAGCCAGGGCGCGGATGATCTTGGCGGCGATCTTCGGCGCATCGTTGAGCATCTTCTCCAGGGAGTCCTTGCCCAGGTTGAGCAACTGGCAATCACTGGCCGCCACGCAGGTGGCCGAGCGTCGCTCGCCATCGAGCACCGCCATTTCGCCAAAGGCCCGGCCGCTGCGCAGGGTGGCGATGGTCAGCGGCTGGCCGTCCAGGGTGCTCTTTTGCACGGCCACCTGGCCGCTGTGGATGATGCACATGAAACTGCCGGCATCGCCTTCACGAAAGATCGCTTCGCCTTCGGCGATGCTGCTGATGCTGAAATAGCCGGCCGCCGCGTTGAAGTCGGCGGGCTGCAGTTGGTCGAACAGGCCGCAGTCCATCAGCCAGTCGCGGATTTCGTTGTTCAGTAAGGTGGGTTCAGACATGGGATCAGGGTCTTTTTCTTGTGTCTGTTGCACGGGCGCAGGCCCGGTCCGGCGGTTGCCGGCGGCGGTCCAGGGTTAAGACAGGAGCGCCGCAGGTAGTTCCTCAGTCCAGGCCCAGAATGTTCAGGATAAAGGCATATTCGAGGGCTACGTCACGTAATCCCTGGTAACGGCCGCTCATGCCGCCATGGCCGGCACCCAGTTCGGTCTTGAGCAGCAGCAGGTTGTCGTCGGTCTTGGTGGCGCGCAGTTTGGCCACCCATTTGGCGGCTTCCCAGTACTGCACGCGACTGTCGTTGTAGCCGGCGATCACCAGGGTCGCCGGGTAGGCCTGGGCCCGGACGTTCTCGTAGGGGGCGTAGGCCTTGATCCGCTCATAGACCTCAGGCTCCTCGGGATTGCCCCATTCGTCGTACTCGGTGACGGTCAGTGGCAGGTCCGGGTCGAGCATGGTGTTGAGCACGTCGACGAAGGGCACTTCGGCGATGGCCGCCCGGAACAGTTCGGGACGCTGGTTGAGCACGGCGCCGATCAACAGGCCGCCGGCACTGCCGCCGCTGATGGCCAGTTGCTGGGCGCTGGTCAGGCCCTGGGCGATCAGGTGCTCGGCGCAGGCGATGAAGTCGCTGAAGGTGTTCTGTTTGTGTTCCTGCTTGCCGGCGCGATACCAGGCTTCACCCAGTTCGCCACCGCCGCGCACATGGGCGATGGCAAAGGCCACGCCGCGATCCAGCAGGCTCAGGCGGGCATGGGAGAACCAGGGATCGAGGCTCTCGCCATAGGCGCCGTAGCCATACAGGTACAGCGGTGTCGGTTGGCCCAGGCACTCGCGCTTGACCACCAGGCTGATGGGCACCTGGGTACCGTCGGCCGCGGTGGCCCAGAGGCGCTGGCTGACGTAGGCATCGGCGTCGAAGGGGCCCAGCACCGGGGTTTCCTTGAGCACCTGCTGTTGACCGTCGGCCAGTTGCAGCTGGCGTACCTGGGCCGGGCGATTCAGCGCCTCGTAGCGCAGGCGGATGCGATCGCTGGAAAACTCCAGGCTGTTCTGCACGTGCAGGCTGTAGGCCGCATCCGGCAGTTGCACGCGATACACGGGCAGGTCCTGGGGATGCACTTCGATGATCGGCAGCCCGCCTTCGCGCAGGCTCAGGGTCATGGCGCCGGCATTGAGGGTCACGCCGTCGAGCATCACCTCGGGGTTGTGCGGGACCAGCAGTTGCCAGTCGCTTTCCTCGGGGATAACGCCTTCGTCCGCAGCTTGGTAGAGGGCGAAGTTGATGCCTTCGCGGTTGCTGCGGATGAACCAGGTCCACTGGCTGTCGAGCTGGCCGTGATCGACATCGTATTCATGGCCTTCGACCCGTGGCGCCAGGCAGGTGAACGGCAACTGCGGCTGCGCGGCATCCAGGGCCCAGGTTTCGCCGGTGGTCTTGCTGCCCAGGGACAGCAGCAATTGGCGCTCGGAGCTTGAGCGGTAGCAGTGCAGGAAGAAGCGTCCGTCCGGTTCATGGAACACTTCCTCGGCGGCCGTGCCGTCCAGACGGTAGCGGAACAGTTTGTGCGGGCGGTGAGTGTCGTCCAGTTCGCCGAAGAACAGGGTCAGGCTGTCGTTGGCCCAGGTCATGCTGCCGTCGCAGTTGTCGAAGGACAGCTCGCTGACCTTGCCGTTGGACAGCTCCTTGATGAACAGGGTGTAGATTTCCTCGCCGGTGGTGTCGAGGCTGTAGGCCAGGCGCTGGTGGTCGGGGCTGATGCTGAAGGCGCCGAGGGAGAAGAAGCCACCGTTGGCCAGGGCGTTGGGGTCCAGCAGCAGCTGTTCGCGGCTTTCGTCCACCGTCAGGCTGTCGTCTGCCGGGCGCGGGCAGCGGTAGTGCCGGGCGTATTCGTCACCGGCGGTGGTGCGGGTGTAATACAGGTACGGGCCCCAGGGGGAGGGCAGGGACAGGTCGGTCTCGAGGATTCGCCCCTTGATCTCCTGGAACAGTGTCTCGCGCAGCGGCGCCTGGTGGGCCAGCCGGGCTTCCTGGTAGCTGTTTTCAGCGTTCAGGTAGTCGAGCACCGCGTCGGTGTCGCGTTCCTGCAGCCAGGCATACGGGTCAACGCCTTCGGCCTTGTGGGCAATCGGGGCGCTGCTGTCGTTGGCGGGTAGGGGCATGGGTGGCTCTCGAACGAAGACAAATGAGGGCTTGGCAGACGGCGGTGCAGCCTGACACGGGAAAAGTCGTTATCATAAGCGCCTCTTTGCCTGCCTTGCCATGGACACCATGACCGAGAACGACTATCTGATCGCCTGGGGCCTTTACGCCTTTGCCGCCTTGGGCTGCCTGCTGGTGTGGATGCGCCTGACCCGCTGGATGTGGCGCTGGCTGCGCGAGCCGCTGCGTGTACTGGTGGCGGTGCTGCTGTTCAGTCCCACCATCATCGACCCGGTCAAGGAAAAATTTGCCCCGGCGGTGGCCATCACTGCCCTGGATATGGCCTTCAAGGTCGGCAACAACGCCTGGCGCGCGGTGTCCGATCTGTTCATGTACGGCATGATCGCCTTTGGCGTGTACCTGCTGTTCGTGCTGATCCGCTGGCCCATCGAGCGTGCCGCCAATGAACGCCGCCAGCGCAACGAAGTGGCGCAAGCCGCGGCCAAGGCTGCCGAAGTCGAGGATGACCAGCCCTTTGGCGGTGCCGGCAATGACCGTTATGGTCGTCCGCCAGCTGCGGGCACCCCCCTGAACACGCGGGTCGAGCCGCGTCTGTAACCTGGCCCCGGCATTGCAGCGAGAGTCCGAGCATGTGTGAGTTATTGGGCATGAGCGCCAATGTACCGACCGATATCGTCTTCAGCTTTACCGGGCTGATGCAGCGCGGCGGCCGTACCGGCCCCCATCGCGACGGTTGGGGCATCGCCTTCTACGAAGGCCGCGGCCTGCGGTTGTTCCAGGACCCGGCGGCCAGCAGCGAGTCGGAAGTGGCCAACCTGGTGCAGCGCTACCCGATCAAGAGCGAAGTGGTCATCGGCCACATTCGCCAGGCCAACGTCGGCAAGGTCTGCCTGGCCAACACCCATCCCTTTGTCCGTGAACTCTGGGGCCGCAATTGGTGCTTTGCCCATAACGGTCAGTTGGCGGACTTCCAGCCCCAGACCAGCTTCTATCGTCCGGTGGGCGATACCGACAGCGAGGCGGCCTTCTGTGACTTGCTCAACCGGGTTCGCGAAGCCTTTCCCGAACCGGTGGAGGTCGAGCAACTGCTGCCAACCCTGATCCAGGCCTGTAGCGAATACCGCAGCAAGGGTGTGTTCAACGGCTTGCTCAGCGACGGCGACTGGCTGTTCTGCTTCTGCTCCACCAAGCTGGCGCAGATCACCCGGCGCGCGCCGTTCGGCCCGGCCCGGCTCAAGGATGTCGATGTGATTGTCGACTTCCAGGCGGAAACCACCCCCAACGATGTTGTGACGGTGATCGCCACCGAACCTCTGACCGAAAACGAAACCTGGACCCGCTACCAACCGGGCCAATGGAGCCTGTGGCGGCGCGGTGAATGCGTCAGCCACGGCCAGACCGAATAAGGACATCTCTATGTTGCTCAGTTATCTGCGGCTGGCGTTGTTCGCCGCCGGCCTGTTGATCGGTGTGCAAGTGCCGGGTTTCATCAGCGACTACGCCAAGCGCGTGGAAGCCCACTTGATTGAGTCGCAGAACAGCCTGCGAGGCTTCCAGGGCACCGCGCAGCAGTTCTTCAAGGGCGATCTGAATGCGCTGGTGGCCCATTACCGGGCCAGCGAAGACCCGGTGTTTCGCAGCGATGCCGAAAGCTTGAGCGGTTTGCTCCATCGTCAGTTGGCCCTGGACAAGCAATACCAGGCGATGCAGGGCCCGTGGTACATCCGCCTGCTGCAAGTGGCCCTGGCAGCCGACCCGGATATCCGCAAGGAAACCTGGGACGGCTACAGCTACCAGATCCTGCTGACCCCGGAAGCGATGATCTGGGGCATGAGCGGCGCCATGCTGCTGTCCTTTGGACTGGAGTGCCTGTACCGCCTGATCGACTGGGTGGTCCTGGGAGGCCGGCGTCTGCGCCAGAGCCGTCCGATCGAAGAGCGCGACCTAAAGGGCCTCTGACCTCTGTAGGAGCCGGCTTGCCGGCGAAGCGGCCGCGTGGCTTGCGCCTGGCTGCAGATCGCCTTCGCTGGCAAGCCAGCTCCTACGCGGGGTGTGATGGCGATGTTTACTGGGGGGCGATCAGAACCAGCTGATCCTCGCCGACCTTCTGCCCATAGCGCTGCACCACGCGCTGGCACAGCTCCACGATATCCTCCACCAGCTCCACGCCCACGCGCCACGACACCACCACCTGCAGGTTGGGTGGGCGCTGGTCGATGGCCAGCAAGGTCAGTTCGCCACGGGCCAGTTCTTCACGGACCAGCACCGGCGGCAGGGCGCCAATCCCGAAGCCGTCCCTTAACAGGCGGGTGATGGCCGACACCGAGTTGACGCAATTGAGCCGTGGCGCCAGCACCCCGTTGGCCTGCATCAGGCTCAGTACCTGCTGGTGGGGCAGGGAGTTCTTCGAATAGGTGATGATCCGCTCCCGGGCCAGCTCGGCGAGATTGGCGTAGTCGCGGTTGTAGATCGAGTTGCTGGCGGCAATCCAGCCCACCGGGTGGCTGGCCAGCTCCCGGCTGCGGATACTTTCCTGGCGCAGCAAGTCGGTCTGCAGCACCAGGTCGAGAAAGCCTTTTTGCAGCTGGTCGCAGAGATTCAGCGAGGTGTCGGCCACCAGTTCGATTTCCACTTGCGGGTAGTGATCCATCATTTCCGCCACCAGGGGGCTGAGCCAGGTGTGGATCACCGTATCCATGACCCCGATGCGAACCCGCCCGACCTTGCTCGACGGCGCCTCGATGGACTGTTTCAGCACCTGCAGGGTGTCGAGCATCTGCTCGGCGTGCTCCAGCACCTTGAGCCCTTGCGGGGTCAGGCTGACGCCCCGCGAGTCCCGCAGGAACAGCTTCACCCCCAGTTCGCCTTCCAGCACCGCGATACGGCTGGAGATTGCCGCCTGGGTGGTGAAGAGTTTTTCCGCGGTCAGGCTGAAGCTCTTGAGCCGCGCTACCCAGACGAAGGTTTCGAGAAACTTGAGATTCATGGGATCAACTTTTCTTATGCCTTGGGGCGGTTTTTATTAGTTGGACGCAGGTTGTGCCTGAACCGAAGAATGGCCCGACCCACGATATGCGTCGTCGGGGCCCAGAACAATACCAACAACACTACCCTGGAGATCGCCATGAGTGCGCCCGAAACATTGGCCGCCAAGGCTCCGCGCCGCGCCGGCCCGTTTGACTGGTACCGGGACATCAACCAGCAGGAACGCCGGACATTCTGGAGCTGCAAGATAGGTTACGGCCTGGATGGCATGGACACCCAGATGCTCAGCTTCGTGATCCCGACCTTGATCGCGCTGTGGGGCATCACTTCCGCCGAAGCCGGCCTGATCCATACCAGTACCTTGCTGGCCTCCGCCCTGGGAGGCTGGATCGCCGGGATTCTTTCCGACCGCATCGGCCGGGTACGCACCCTGCAACTCACGGTGCTGTGGTTTGCCGTCTTCACCTTTCTCTGCGGTCTTGCGCAGAACTACGAACAGTTGCTGATCGCCCGCACCTTGATGGGGTTTGGATTCGGCGGCGAGTGGACCGCCGGGGCGGTGCTGATCGGTGAGGTGATCCGCGCCAAGAACCGTGGCAAGGCGGTGGGCATGGTGCAGTCCGGTTGGGCCCTGGGCTGGGGGCTGACGGCGCTGCTGTATGCGCTGCTGTTCTCCTTGCTGCCGCCGGAGGACGCCTGGCGCGGGCTGTTTCTGCTGGGCATCCTGCCGGCGATTTTCGTGATCTTCGTTCGTCGCCTGGTCAAGGACCCCGAGGTCTACCGGGCAACCAAGGCACGTGAAGCGCCAAGCAACCCGGCGCGGTTCTACGAGATCTTCGCCCCGGGGATTCTCAGCACCACCCTGCGCGCCTCCTTGCTGGCGGCAGGGGCCCAGGGTGGTTACTACGCCATCACCTTCTGGCTGCCGACCTATCTGAAGACCGAGCGCGGCTTGAGCGTGCTCAGTACCGGCGGCTACCTGGCCATGGTGATCGCCGGCTCCTACGTGGGCTATGTGATCAGCGCCTACCTGACGGATATTCTCGGACGCAAGAAGAACTTCGTGCTGTTCGCCGCCGGCTCTTTCACCATTGTCCTGCTCTATACGCAAATGCCGGTGAGCAATGCCGTGATGCTCTGGTTGGGCTTTCCCCTGGGCTTCTTCGCTTCAGGCATTTTCAGCGGCATGGGGGCGTTCCTCACTGAGCTGTTCCCCACCCGTATCCGCGGTTCCGGCCAGGGTTTCTGCTACAACAGCGGCCGGGCGCTGGCGGCGCTGTTCCCGCTGCTGATCGGCCTGCTGAGCCAGCATGTACCCCTGAGCGTGGCCATCGGCAGCTTTGCCGCGGTGTCCTACGGCGTGGTGGTGCTGGCGGCCCTGAGCCTGCCGGAAACCCGCGGCAAGGAACTTGAGGCGCGCTAACTGATAATCTGCGCGGACATTGCGCGACAGCCCTGCAGCTGACCCACAACAAGAACCACAGGAGCACTGACCATGAGCCGCCTGTTATTGAATTGCGACATCGGCGAGAGCTTTGGCAACTGGACCCTGGGCCTGGATGCCGAGGTGATGCCCTTTATCGACTGCGCCAACATTGCCTGCGGCTTCCATGCCGGCGACCCGGGCATCATGCGCAAGACCGTGGCCTTGGCCCTGGCCAACGGCGTACGCATCGGTGCGCACCCGGCCTATCAGGATCTGGCCGGTTTCGGCCGCCGCTCCATGAGCTATTCGCCGGAGGAGATTCGTGACCTGCTGCACTACCAGATCGGCGCGCTGGATGGCATCTGCCGGGCCCAGGGCGCGCGGGTCAGCTACGTCAAACCCCACGGCGCGATGTACAACGACATGATGGCCAAGCCGACCCAGTTGCGGGCGGTGATCCAGGCGGTGGCGGCCTACGACCCGCAACTGCCGCTGATGCTCATGGCCACGCGGGATAACAGCACGGCCCAGGCCCTGGGCGATGAATACGGCGTCACCCTGTGGTTCGAGGCCTTTGCCGACCGTGCCTACGACAACGCCGGGCATCTAGTGTCGCGGCAGTTGCCGGGCGCGGTGCATCATGATCCGCAGACCATTCTCCAGCAGGCCTTGACCATCGCTCGGGGCGACACCCTGACCGCCAGCGACGGCAGCGCCTTGCTGCTGCAGGCCGACACCCTGTGCGTGCATGGCGACAACGCCAGTTCGGTGGCCGCCGTGCAGCGCATTCGCGAGGCCTTGAACCAGCAGTCCGGCCTATGAAGCCACAGGTTGAAGTCGTCGCCATCGACTGCCTGATGGTGCGCTTGTTCGAGGTGATCGCCGAGGACAACATGCCCTGGATGCTGGCCGCCGCCCAAGGGCTGCGGCGGGCTTTTGGCGAGTCTCTGATCGACCTGGTGCCGTCCTATACCACGTTGATGGTGCATTACGACCTGCTGGCCCTGAGTCCGTCCGAGGCTCGACAGCGGATCGCGGTCGCCTTGACCGATCTGGCGCCCAGTACCACTCAGGCCGGGCGCGAGCATGTGCTGCCGGTGTGGTACGACCTCAGTGTCGGGCCGGAACTGGCGCTGTTGTCCCGGCGCAGCGGGCTGTCGGTGCCTGAGCTGATCGAGCGTCACAGCCAGCGTGAATATCAAGTGTTCGCCCTGGGTTTCGCGCCCGGATTTGCCTTCATGGGGTTGGTGGAAGAGGCGCTGGCGGCGCCGCGGCTGAACACCCCGCGCAAGCGGGTGGCGGCGGGCAGTGTGGGGATCGCCGAACGCCAGACCGCCGCTTACCCGGTGGTATCGCCGGGAGGCTGGAACCTGATCGGCCGGACCCCGAGCCGCCTGTTCGATCGCGAGCGCGAAGGCTACAGCCTGATGCAGCCGGGGGACCGCGTGCGCTTTGCTGCCGTGGAGCGGGCCGAGTTCCTGCGCCTGGGGGGCGATGACACGCCGCTGGAGGTGTCGGCATGAGCCGCTTGATGATCGAGGCCAGCACCCCGCTGTGCCTGCTGCAGGATGCCGGGCGTTTTGGTGTGCGCCATTTGGGCGTGACCCAGGGCGGGGCGCTGGATTGGGTGTCGATGTCCTGGGCCAACTGGCTGCTGGGCAATGCCCTGGATGCGCCGGTGGTGGAAATCACCCTGGGCGGTTTCACCCTGTTGGCCGAGGACTATTGCCTGCTGGCCCTGGCCGGGGCCGATCTGGGGGCATATGTCGATGAGCGGCCTTTGAGCCCGGGACGCAGTTTCATCCTGCAAAAGGGCCAGCGCCTGCGTTTTACTCAACCTTTCTTCGGCGCCCGGGCCTACCTGGCAGCCCCTGGCGGATTTGACGCGCCCAAGGTCCTGGGCAGTTGCGCCAGTGTGTTGCGAGAGGCTCTCGGTGGGCTCGATGGCTACGGCCGGGCGCTGAGCGAGGGCGGGGTGCTGAGCTATTCGGGAACCGGCGGTTCGCTCAAGAGCCTGGCGCCTGAGCAACTGACGGATTGCAAATCCGCTGCACCGCTGGAGGTGATTCTGGGCGCGCAGATCGGCCAGTTCAGCGGTTTGAGCCTGTTCGACGCCTTCAACAGCAGCTGGACCCTGGACAGCCGCGCTGATCGCATGGGCGCGCGCTTGCTGGGGCCGACCTTGCAGTATCAGGGCCGGCCGATGATTTCCGAGGGCATTCCCCTGGGGGCGATCCAGGTGCCGCCGGACGGCCAGCCGATCATCCTGCTCAATGATCGGCAGACCATTGGCGGCTATCCGCGATTGGGGGCGTTGACCCCCTTGTCACTGGCGCGGTTGGCGCAGTGCTTGCCGGGCAGCGAGGTGCGATTGACGCCGGTGGTGCAGGAAACGGCGCATCGGCAGCAGGTGGCATTCTTGCGCAGGTTTGGGTAGTGGCTGAAGGCGGCCGCTTCGCGACCGTTCGCAGCCTGCGGCAGCGGCTACAGGGGATTTCCTGTAGCCGCTGTCGAGCCTTGGCGAGGCTGCGAAAAGGCCGCGAGGCCTTGCTTGACGGTCCCGCGCCGCTTACTTGGACAGGAAGCGCATGCCTTCTTCCAGGCCACGCAAGGTCAGCGGGTACATCTGGTCTTCGATCAACTCGCGAACGATGTTGGTCGAAGCGGTGTAGCCCCAGGTGTCTTTCGGGTAGGGATTGATCCAGATGAGTTTCTTGTACTTCTCCATGAAGCGCTGCATCCACACATAGCCGGCTTCTTCGTTCCAGTGCTCGACGCTGCCGCCGGCCTGGGTGATTTCGTAGGGCGCCATGGCGGCGTCACCGACGAAGATCACTTTGTAGTCGGCGCCGTACTTGTGCAGCAGGTCCTGGGTCGAGGTGCGCTCGGAACCGCGACGCAGGTTGTTCTTCCACACCGATTCATAGATGAAGTTGTGGAAGTAGTAGTACTCCAGGTGCTTGAACTCGGTCTTGCAGGCCGAGAACAGTTCCTCGCAGATCTTCACGTGGGCATCCATGGAACCGCCGATGTCGAACAGCAACAGCAGCTTGATGCTGTTGCGTCGCTCCGGGCGCATCTGGATGTTCAGCAACCCGGCATCCCGGGCGGTGTGGTCGATGGTGCCGTCGATGTCCAGCTCCTCCGCCGCACCCTGGCGCGCAAACTTGCGCAGCCGGCGCAGGGCCACCTTGATGTTGCGGGTGCCCAGTTCCACCGAGTCGTCGAGGTTCTTGTATTCGCGCTGGTCCCAGACTTTCACCGCCTTGCCCTGGCGCTTGCCGGCATCGCCGACGCGGATGCCTTCCGGGTTGAAACCGCCGGAGCCGAAGGGGCTGGTGCCGCCGGTGCCGATCCACTTGTTGCCGCCGGCGTGGCGTTCCTTCTGTTCTTCCAGGCGCTTCTTGAACTCTTCGATGAGCTTGTCCAGGCCGCCCAGGGACTGGATCTGCGCCCGTTCCTCATCGCTCAGCGAGCGCTCGAACTCCTTGCGCAGCCAATCCTCGGGGATCAGCGCCTGCAGGTGGTCATCGAGCTTTTCCAGGCCATTGAAGTAGGCACCGAAGGCTCGGTCGAACTTGTCGAAATGCCGTTCGTCCTTCACCAGGATCGCCCGGGCGAGGTAGTAGAACTCGTCCATGTCGGCGAAGGTCACGCGCTGCTTGAGTGCGTTGATCAGGTCCAGCAGCTCGCGTACCGACACCGGCACCTTGGCCGCGCGCATTTCATTGAACAGGTTGAGCAGCATGGCATCAGCCTCTTAACGACTACCGCGACGGCTCATGAACGCCAGGCGCTCCAGCAGTTGTACGTCCTGTTCGTTCTTCACCAGGGCGCCGGCCAGGGGCGGGATGGCCTTGGTCGGATCGCGTTCGCGCAGCACCGCTTCGCCGATGTTGTCGGCCATCAAGAGCTTGAGCCAGTCCACCAGTTCCGAGGTCGAGGGCTTCTTCTTCAGGCCCGGCACCTTGCGCACATCGAAGAACACGTCCAGGGCTTCGCTGACCAGGTCTTTCTTGATGTCGGGGTAGTGCACGTCGACGATTTTCTGCAGGGTGGTGCGGTCGGGGAAGGCGATGTAGTGGAAGAAGCAGCGACGCAGGAAGGCGTCCGGCAGCTCTTTCTCGTTGTTGGAGGTAATGATGATGATCGGCCGCTGCTTGGCCTTGATGGTCTCGTCGATTTCGTAGACGTAGAACTCCATCTTGTCGAGCTCTTGCAGCAGGTCGTTGGGGAACTCGATGTCGGCCTTGTCGATCTCGTCGATCAAGAGGATCACCCGTTCCTCGGATTCGAAGGCTTCCCACAGCTTGCCTTTCTTCAGGTAGTTGCGGATGTCGTGGACCTTGTCCACACCCAGCTGGGAGTCGCGCAGGCGGCTGACCGCGTCGTACTCATACAGACCCTGGTGGGCCTTGGTGGTGGACTTGATGTGCCAGGTGATCAGCTTGGCGCCAAAGGATTCGGCCAGTTGCTCGGCGAGCATGGTCTTGCCGGTGCCGGGTTCGCCCTTGACCAGCAGCGGACGCTCCAGGGTGATGGCGGCGTTGACTGCCAGCTTCAGGTCATCGGTGGCGACGTATGCGCTGGTGCCTTCGAACTTCATCTGCAATTCCTCGAACGGTGACGGCGAGCTGCCCGGGGCAGATCGATTGAATGGAGAGTGATGGCGCGACTATAACGCGGTGCCCGGTCGACTGTGAACGTGGACGCCCCATTCAGTCTCTGAATGGAGCGTCACGGGGTGACTCAGTCAGTCGAGGGCTTGGGTTGTTCGTAACGGGCATTGAAGGCCTGGATGAATCCATTGCGCAAAATCTGCAAAAACGCCTGGAATGCGCTGATATCTTGCTGGTGCACGCTGCCGCTGAGTTCGACCCGGGTGGCGAACTGGTTCTTGTGCTGGTTCTTCAGCAGGTTTTCCCCGGCCCCCACCAAGGCTTCCCATACCGAGCGGAATACTCCTTTGTTGCGGTTCTCCACATCCTGCTGCCAGTTGAAGACTTCCACGTCCCGCAGCAGCGGCTTGATATAGCCATGCAGTTGGCCCTTCTCGGCCTGGGCTTCGATCACCACGTCGCCGTGTCCGGCATTGAAGTCGAACTTGCCGTAGGCCGAGGCGAAGTCGTTGAAACGCTTGAGTTCGATACCCCGGGCCCGCAGACGGAATTCGAAGTCCTCGAAATTGCTCAGGGGGTCGAAGGTGGCGGTGCTTTCCATGGGGGCCTGGCCTTGCAGCAAGGCCTTGCCGTCGAAGCGCGCATCGCGTTTGCCCTGGGTATCCACCACGTTGGTCAGGTTGTAGAAACTGGCATTGACCTGGGTGGCGCCGATGTTCACCGGGGGAGTGGAGCTGAAGTTGCGAAAGTGGATCTTGCCGTCGCTGATCCGCAGCTCGTCGAGAGTGATGGGCAACAGCTTGCCCAGTTGCGCCCGCCAGTCGGTGCCTTCACCGGTCTGCGACGCTTGCTTGTCGGCGCCGCCATCGACGAAGTTCAGCTCCGGCTGGACGAACTGCACCTTGGCCACCACGGCGTGGTCGTACCACAGTGAATGCCAGCTCACCGCCAGGTCGATCTGCGGCGCCTTGACGAAGGGCACCGGTACCTTGCCGCTGACCTTGACGATCTTCAGCCCGTTGATGCGGTAGGCGCCGCGCCACAGGGCCAGGTCGATATCGCTGATCTGGCCACGGTAGTCGCCCATGTCCGCCAGTTTGTCATTCAGGTAGTCGCGCACCAGATAGGGCAGGGTGAAGTGCAGGGCCAGCAGCAGGACCAGCAGGCCGGCCAGTGTCCATAGGGGCCAACGGTAACGACGTTTCATGATCAGCAGTCTCCAGCCGTATAGAGGCATTGACTGCCTGGGGTCGCAGTCGTTCGGCGCGACTGGACGCTCAAAGGCACCAGGCATACCCTTGAGGACTTCTTCACTGCTGCATAAGGACCCAGCCATGAGCCGAATTTTTGCTGACAATGCCCATTCCATCGGCAATACGCCCTTGGTGCAGATCAACCGTATCGCCCCTCGCGGCGTGACCATCCTGGCCAAGATCGAAGGGCGTAACCCGGGCTATTCGGTGAAATGCCGGATCGGCGCCAACATGATCTGGGACGCGGAAAGTCGCGGCAAGCTCAAGCCGGGCATGACCATCGTCGAGCCCACTTCGGGCAACACCGGGATTGGCCTGGCCTTCGTCGCCGCTGCCCGTGGTTACAAGCTGATGCTGACCATGCCGGCGTCCATGAGCATCGAGCGGCGCAAGGTGCTCAAGGCCCTGGGGGCGGAGCTGGTGCTGACCGAGCCGGCCAAGGGCATGAAGGGCGCGATTGAAAAGGCGGCGGAAATTCTCGCCAGCGATCCGTCCAAGTACTTCATGCCGCAGCAGTTCGATAACCCGGCCAACCCGGCGATCCATGAGAAAACCACCGGTCCGGAAATCTGGAACGACACCGACGGCGCCGTGGATGTGCTGGTGGCTGGGGTCGGCACGGGTGGCACCATCAGCGGCGTGTCGCGCTATATCAAGAAGACCCAGGGCAAGCCGATCCTCTCGGTGGCGGTGGAACCTGCCACTTCGCCGGTCATCAGCCAGAAACTGGCCGGTGAAGAGATCAAGCCCAGCCCCCACAAGATCCAGGGCATCGGCGCCGGTTTCGTGCCCAAGAACCTGGATCTGGAAATGGTCGACCGGGTCGAGCTGGTGACCGACGAGGAATCCAAGGCCATGGCCCTGCGGTTGATGCAGGAAGAGGGGATTCTCTGCGGGATTTCCTGCGGCGCGGCCATGGCGGTGGCGGTGCGCCTGGCCCAGACCCCGGAAATGCAGGGCAAGACCATCGTGGTGATCCTGCCGGACTCCGGCGAGCGCTATCTGTCGAGCATGCTGTTCAGCGACCTGTTCACCGAGCAGGAAAACCAGCAGTAACGCACCTCGGGCATTCGCCGACAGGCGCCGGCTCGCCGGTGAATGCTGACCTACATCAGGCAATGGCCTGGCCGCTTATGCTACTTAAGCGCCTTTGTTGCACGCCCGTTAACACTGAATGTTGAGTCGTGCGGGTTTTTCCAGGGTCCAGGAGTGTTTATCATTGCCGGCTGCCAGGTTGGGTGAACACTCCCCCACACAGCCTGCACAGGTGCCTATTTCCAAGGAGTCGTTGCATGAGCTTTTCCTTTGCCGCCAAGTTCGCGGTGTTGTCGCTGTTCGTCGGCAGCATCCTTTACGTGCATCTGCGCGGCAAAGCGCGTCTGCCGGTACTGCGCCAGTTCGTCAACCATTCGGCGCTGTTCGCCCCCTATAACGCGCTGATGTATCTGTTTTCCGGAGTGCCTTCCAAGCCTTACCTGGACCGCAGCAAGTTCCCCGAGCTGGATATCCTGCGGGATAACTGGGAAGTGATCCGCGAGGAGGCCATGCATCTGTTCGATGAGGGGTATATCCGCGCGGCGGAGAAGAACAACGATGCCGGCTTCGGTTCCTTCTTCAAGAAGGGCTGGAAGCGTTTCTACCTCAAGTGGTACGACAAGCCCCTGCCGTCGGCGGCCGCGCTGTGCCCCAAAACCGTCGAGCTGGTGAGCGCCATTCCCAACGTCAAGGGTGCGATGTTCGCCCTGCTGCCCGGTGGCAGTCACCTGAACCCGCACCGCGATCCCTTTGCCGGCTCGCTGCGTTATCACCTGGGGTTATCGACCCCCAACTCCGACGCTTGCCGGATCTTTGTCGATGGTCAGGAGTACGCCTGGCGCGACGGTGAAGACGTGATGTTCGACGAGACCTATGTGCACTGGGTGAAGAACGAAACCGAAACCACCCGGGTGATCCTGTTCTGCGACATCGAGCGGCCGTTGAGCAGCCCGTTGATGACGCGCATCAACCGCTGGGTCAGCGCCCAGTTGGGGCGTGCGACCGCGCCGCAGAACCTTGATGACGAGCGCGTCGGCGGGATTAACCAGGCTTACGCCTGGAGCAAACGTTTCAGCGACAGCTTCAGCGGTGTGGTCAAGCAGTGGAAGCGCCGCAATCCCAAGCTCTACCGCATCCTGCGCCCGGTTCTGGCGGTGGTGGTGCTGGTGGTCTTGTGGAAGTGGTTGTTCGGATAAGTCTTGCAATGAATATCGGACGCCGGTTACATTCGGCGCCCGATGAGTCAGCCGACTCATGGTTTTTTCCCTTCAAGAAAGATCAGCTCATGGCCTTTTCCCTTCTCAACGCGGTAGTGGTTTCAGCGGTCAACGCTGGCGTCGTGCCGTGCGGGAATCAGCAGCCTGTGCAGATCGGTCAGTACCCCCCACCTGTCAGTAGCACGCCGGTGTACGCAGTCGTATCACCGCCGGGCGTTGGCTTTTCGGGCTGATCAGCAATCGCTGCTGTTCCCTGTGCCCGCCTGAACCAAACACTACTGAACTTCAGCCTTGGCTGAATTGGCTTCTTGCCTGATTACAGGTGGTTTTCATGTTGCTCATTTCCAAAAAGTCCGCACTTGCGGCGGCTTCCACGAGCCTGTTCGTCCTGCTCTGGAGCAGTGGCGCGATCTTCTCCAAATGGGGCCTGACCCAGGCTTCGCCCTTTGCCTTCCTGCTGCTGCGTTTCATCATCGCCCTGATGGGCCTGGTGCTGCTGATGCCCCTGCTCAAGCTCAGGTTGCCCCAGGGGCGCCGGGCCGTGGGCTTTGCCATGGCCACCGGCCTGGTGCTGCTGTGGGCCTACCAGATCTTCTACATCCTGGCCCTGGACCTGAAGGTCACCCCTGGCGTCATGGCCACCATCATGGGGGTGCAGCCGATCCTCACCGTGGTGCTGATGGAGCGCCAGCGTTCCTGGAGCCGCCTGTTCGGCCTCAGTCTGGGGCTCACCGGGCTGATCATGGTGGTCTACCAGGGCATCGGTCTGGCGGGGATATCCGTCTCCGGCATGCTCTGTGGCCTGCTGGCCCTGGTCAGCATGACGGCCGGTTCGATCATGCAGAAACGCATCACCGACAACCCCTTGGGCACCCTGCCGGTGCAGTACCTGGCGGGCCTGTTGCTGTGTGCGCTGTTCGTGCCGTTCCAGCCGTTTCACTTCGAGTACAGCGCCGGCTTCGTGATTGCGCTGCTGTGGATGGGGTTGGTGGTGTCGGTACTGGCCACACTGCTGCTGTACCGCTTGATCGCTCAGGGCAACCTGGTGAATGTCACCAGCCTGTTCTATCTGGTACCGGCGGTGACCGCATTGATGGACTTTATCTTTTTCGGCAATCGTCTGGCCTGGCTGAGCCTGATGGGCATGGGCCTGATCATTGTCGGCCTGGTCTTCGTGTTCCGTAAGAGCGCCTGATAGTTACGGGCGACGATCTTCGCGGTGGTTGTCCAGACCTGCGGCCGAGCGCAATGCTCGGTCGCTTTTACCCATTATTGATTCAATTAATGATCGACTATAAGCATGAATAGTGGCTAGATGCCACTATCGTCGTGTAGTTCTTTGCCGGTCAATAAAGGTCTGATTTCAAACCTTGTATGTGCACGTAATGAGCGACTGAAGCGAACCCTCAAGGTTCTTTTGATAACCAGATGCTTAGACTTTTTTGTTGGTATTCCAAATTAGTCCATCAGACAAACCTTAAAAGCTAAAGCCGGTACCTAGACTGACGACATAGTCCTTAAACAAAGGAGAGTCAGTATGAACGCAACGTTCGCTTCAACCGCTTTCGGTTTGCTTTTGGGACTGTCGAGCAGTTGTTTCGCCGCTGCTCCCGTGGCACAGGGGGTCATCCGCTTTACCGGCAGTATCGTCGAGTCCAATTGCGCGTCCAGCGCTGCCAGCACAGGCTTGAGTCTGCGCCAGTGCCCTCAGGGTTCACGGGGTGGAGTGATTGATGTGACCCGGGTCGGGACCAGTGTCAGTGCGGTGGATCGTTCCGCGGTCAAGCTCAAGCTCCTGGCCGACAGTGGTTCCCAGGGCCGTTACTACGACCAGCAGTACGCCTTCGTCGATCAGTCCGGCAAGGCGGTGACCTCCGGCACTTACCTGATTACCCTGAGCGTTCCATAGGGCCCCTTGCTGGCACTCAGTCTCGGTTCAACCCATGTTCCTTGCGAACCGAGTTCATGAAGGCCTGCATCGCCGACGATTGGATGCGGTGCCGCCGGGTGATCAACCCGAAGGGCGGCAACCGCGCCTCGAACTGGATCGGCAGCACCGCCAACAGGTGACGCCCGGGATAGTCCTCGACTACCGAAACCGGTGTAACACCGATCATGTCGGTCTGCTGCACCAGGGACAGCAAGGTCATGATCGAGGTGGTCTCGACGATGCTGCTGGGGATGTCGACCCGGGCGTTGTGGAACACTTGGTTGATGATCGAGCGCATGGGGCTGGGATGCTGTTGCAGCACCCAGGTTTCGTTCTGCAATTGTGCCCAGCTCAAGTGCGTGGCTTGTGCCAGTGGATTCTGCGCCCCAGCGATCACGCACAGGGCCTCTTCACCCAGGCTGTCGAAGAGCAGTTCCTCGGCCCGTGCGCCAGCGGGGATCCTGCCCAGGACGATGTCCAGTTGATCCTGCAATAACGCCTGTACCAGCACATCGCTGGTGTCTACCTGAATGCTCATGGACAGCCGGGGGTGACTCTGCTTGAGGGTCGCGATGGTCCGCGTCAGCAGTCCTGAGGCCAGGGCTGGAATGGCCCCCACCGCAACCCGCCCGAGGTTGCCGGATTCCAGGGCTACCAGTTCCTCGCGCATGCCACTGAGTTCGGCGAAGACCATCTGGGCGTAGTAGATCACCGTCTCGCCGAAGGGCGTGGAGCGCATGCCCCGAGGCAGGCGTTCGAACAGCTCGACCCCCAGCAGGTCCTCGGCCTCATGGAGCATCTTGGTAGCGGCTGGCTGGGTCATGCCGATGTTGTCCGCAGTGCGGCGCAGAGAGCCGAACTCCTGCAGGGCCAGCATCAGTCGTAATTGGCGCAGGCGCAGGCGACTGTGAATCATGTTGGCATCAGGAATCTTGGTCATAGGGCCGGGCTCGCAGTAAGAGGCAGCGGCAAGCCTGACAATAAATGCCAGGCGTTGCCAGGAGTAGCATTCAAGGGGAGGAATGACTGTCGGCCGGACCCTGCGAGCGGCCCTTGACCACGTGTTGCAAGGCCGTAGACAGCAGGGGCCAGAACAGCATAATCAGCGCCGCCGTGGTCAGGCTGCCCACCAGCGGGTTGGACCAGAAGATCCCCAATTGCCCGTCGGAGAACAGCATCGATTGGCGGAAGGCATCCTCGGCCTTGTCTCCCAGTACTGCCGCCAGCACCAACGGCGCGATGGGGTAGCCGAGCTTTTTGAACAGGTAGCCCAGGGCGCCGAAGCCCAGCATCAGCACCACGTCGAAGAAGGCGTTGTGCACCGAGTAGGCACCAATGGCGCAGACCATGATGATGATCGGCGCAATGATCGAGAAAGGAATTCGCAGGATCGAGGCGAACAGCGGCACGGTGGCCAGCACCACGATCAGGCTGACCACGTTGCCCAGGTACATGCTGGCGATCAGGCCCCAGACGAAATCGTGCTGCTCGACAAACAGCGTCGGCCCCGGGTGCAGGCCCCAGATCATTAGCCCGCCGAGCATCACCGCGGCGGTGGCAGAACCGGGAATGCCCAGGGTCAGCATCGGCAGCAGGGCGCTGGTACCAGCAGCGTGGTCGGCGGTTTCCGGGGCGATCACGCCTTCGATCTCACCCTTGCCGAAGTGCTCGCGGTGCCTGGAGAAGCGCCGTGCCAGGCTGTAGCCCATGAACGAGGCTGCGGTGGGGCCGCCGGGTGTGATGCCCATCCAGCAGCCCACCAGGGTGCTGCGCACCAGCGTCAGCCAATAGCGCGGCAAGCGCGCCCAGGTACGCAGGATGATCATCGGCGTGATCCGCGCGTGCTCGCCACGGAACACCAGGCCTTCCTCCACGGTGCAGAGGATCTCGCCAATGCCGAACAGACCGATCACCGCCACTTCAAAGCTGATGCCGGTCATCAGCATCGGCTGGTCGAAGGTCAGTCGCAGGTTGCCCGACACCGTGTCCATGCCCACCGCGGCCATGGCGAAGCCGAGCATCATCGCCACCAGGGTTTTTAGCGGCGGGTTCTTGCTCATGCCAATGAACGTGCAGAACGCCAGCAGGTACACGGCGAAGAATTCCGGTGAGCTGAAGGACAGGGCGAACTCGGCAATCCGCGTCGACAGGAAGGTCAGCAGCAGCACGCCGCAGAGGGCACCGATCAGTGCCGAACTGAAGGCTGCGGTCAGGGCCTCGGCCGCCCGACCCTGGCGGGCCATGGGGTAGCCGTCGAAGGTAGTGGCCACCGATGAGGGCTCACCGGGAATGTTGAACAGGATCGAGGTGATCGAACCGCCGAACAACGCCCCCCAGTACATGCACGAAAGCAGGATAATCGCCGACACCGGCGTCATGCTGAAGGTCAGCGGCAGTAACAGAGCGACACCGTTGGGCGCGCCGAGCCCGGGCAGCACTCCCACCAGGATACCCAGCAGTACGCCCACCACCATCAGTCCGATATGGCCGGGGGTGAGGATCAGGTTCATGCCTTGCAGCAGGGAGTCGAATTCGCTCATTTCAGGCGACTCCCGGCCAGGGCCAACCAGTCGCCCAGCGGCCCGGCATCCAGCGGCACCTTGAACCACAGGGCGAAGATCAGGTAGCTGGCCAGCACTGCTCCGAAGGACACGCCACTGATCATCCATCTGCCATAAGGCCGGGCCCGCAACCGGTCGCGCCACATGAACCAGGCGATGAACAGCGCTGAGGCCAGGTAGATGCCGGTGAACGGCATGGCCGCAACGAACAGGGCAATGGGAATGAACACCGAGAGCACCTGGACGAACGCCTTGCGGCTGACGAAGGCCAGGCCCAGGGCGTGCCAGCGCAGCCCGGTGAGCAGGGCGTTGGCGGCGCTGGCGCCACTGAGCAGCAGGCCGATGTAGAACGGGAAATACCCAGGCTGGGGGCCGGCGTCGCCCCAGCCGATGCCTTGTTCGAGGCTACCGAGCATCACCGCGGCGCCGATCAGGGCGGTGAACAGGGCCAGCCCGAGTTCGACCCAGCGGGTGCCCAGGAGTGATGATGAATTTGCGCAATGGGACATGCTTGCACCTCCGAAAAAAGGGCGAGCGGCAGCGGCCCTGCCTGAGTCTCAGGCGGGACGGGGCCGCCCGCGGGATCAGTCGCGCAGCCAGCCGGCTTCCTTGAAGACCGGGGTCACCCGTGCAGTGTCCTGCTCGATGTAGGCGTTCAGTGGCTCGCCTTCGAGAAAGGTCGGCACCAGGGCGTTCTGGCTCACGTAGGCCTTGAACTCCGGAGCCTGGGTGACCTTGCGCAGCAGCTCGACGTAGAACGCCCGCTGCTCGGCACTGACCCCGCCGGGCATGAACACGGTGCGCGGGAAGCGGTACTGGTCGATCCCCAGGCCTTGAGAGTGGCAGGTGGGAATGTCTGACCAGGAGCGTTCGCCGGCGACCTTGTCGGTGTACTGCATGGGCTCGCGGCTGAACACACACAGTGGCCGGACCTGATTGCCGCGCCATTGGCTGATGCTTTCTGCGGGATTGTTGACGTTGCTGGCGATGTGTTTGCCCGCCAACTGGGTGGCCGCCTCACTGCCGCTCTTGAAGGGGATGTAGGTCAGCTTGCTGCCAATGGTGCGGTTCAGCAGCAGGGTCAGGGTCTGGTCGACGTCCTTGGACTGGCTGCCGCCCATGCGCAGCTTCGGCTCGGTTTTGACTGCCTCATAGAAAGCCTTGGCGTCTTTCCAGGGCGCGTCCTGGTAGGTCCAGAGGATGAAGTCGTCCTCGGCCAGGGCGGCCACTGGCGTCAGCTCCTGCCACTGGTAGCCGAGTTTGGCCACTAGCGGCAGCAAGTAGATGTTGTTGGTGCCGATCACCAGCTTGCCTGGATCGCCCTGGGCCATCTTCAGGTCAAGGAAGGCCTCCGCGCCGTTGCCTCCCCCCTTGTTCAGGGCCACGGTGTTGACGTCCAGCAGCTTGTGGGTGGTGATGATTGACTGGATCAGTCGGCCGAGTTGGTCGGTGCCGCCTCCGGGGCCACCGGCGATTACGATCTCGACGTTCTTTTCCGGCTGCCAGGCCAGGGCGGGCAGGGCGCAGAGCAGGCTGGCGCCGAGCAATAGGCGTGACGTGCGACGAACGAAGGTTGAGCGCATGGTAGAGCCTCTGGTTCTTGTCGTTGTTATGAGTGGCTTGTCCGTGGCCTGAGGCCGCAAGCCTGGAACCGAGTGTGGGAAGCCGGTGGCACGACGTCTACTCAAAACATGAGATACACCGATAGCCTGGGGTTATAGATCGACGGGGCGGCGCAGCAGGGAAGACGCTGAAACAGGCGGTTCAGAGCCTTTTGTGAAAGTTGGTTGGAAAATACCCTAGAGCTTCGGAGTTCTCTGAATCCCTTGTAGGCATATCTTCCAGCTATCGGTGTATCTCAAGTTTTGATTAGACGGTTATCTCCAAGGCCTCGATAGTTGCCCCCAACGTGGCGCTGTCCCAGTCGAGCGCTGCATGCATTACAACAATTTCAAACACAGGGTCGCCGATCTGCCACGGGCCGATCAGCAGCGCCTGTTCTACAGCAATGCGCAACAGCTCTTCCGTTGCGAGCCGGGCGTGGATGCGCGCCCCGAGCCTGAACCTGCAAGGAGTGAAGCATGAGCAAGAGCACCATCGCCATGGTCCTGGGCGACCCGGCTGGCATCGGCCCGGAACTCATTGCCCGGTTGTTGAGCCAGCCCCAGGTGCGGGCCCAGGCCAAGGTGATCCTGATTGCCGATGAAGCAGAAATGCGTCGCGGCATGGACATCGCCGGGTGCGAGTTTGCCTATCGCAAGGTCAGTACCCTGGAGTCGTTGGCGTTCACTGACGACACGCCGCTGTTCTATGATTTTCGCGGCAATGCAGTAGGCGAGTTTGCGCGCCGCCAAGCCAGCGCCGTGGGTGGGCGTTATTGCCTTGACACCCTCGAAGTGGCCCTGGGCCTGACCCGCGACGGGACCACTGACGCGGTGCTGTTCGGCCCCTTGAACAAGACCTCGCTGCACATGGCCGGTATGGCCCACAGCGATGAGCTGCACTGGTTCGCTGAGCGGTTGGGCTTCCACGGGCCGTTCTGTGAGTTCAACGTCCTCGACAACCTCTGGACCTCACGGGTGACCTCCCATGTGGCCCTGGCCGAGGTGCCGGGCCTGCTCAGCCAGGCGCGAGTGCTGGAGGCCATCCAACTGATCGACCAGGCCCTCAAACGCAATGGTCTGGCACGGCCGCGCATCGGCGTCTGCGGTCTCAATCCGCACAATGGCGACCATGGCTCTTTTGGTCGCGAGGAGCTGGATATCATCGGCCCGGCAGTGAAGAACGCCCAGGCCCTGGGTATCGGCGCTGACGGGCCTTATCCGGCTGACACCATCTTCCTCAAGGTCCAGGGCGACGCCAGTGCCTTCGACGCGGTGGTGACCATGTACCACGACCAGGGGCAGATCGCGATCAAGCTCATGGGCTTTTCCCGTGGCGTCACCGTGCAGGGCGGCTTGCCCATTCCCATCACCACGCCGGCCCACGGCACCGCGTTCGATATTGCCGGGCAGGGCAAGGCCAATGCCGGCGCCATTGGCCAGGCCTTCGAGATTGCCTGCCGCATGGGCGCCCACCGCCACTGATCGCGCCGTTTGCTTGCTCGCGCATTCCCATGCCCTGGCATGGGAATGCTTTCTGGCATCCGCCGTTTGCCGGAACGCCTGGGCCGGCATGGCTGCAGGAGCCGGCTGGCTGGCGAAAGGCAGGCGCTCTCTCTGATAACCCTGAAAGGCAATAAAAGGTCTCTTGCGATCATCGGTGGTTATCGCTGGATACCCATAAGTGATTAGCCGGTGCTGTCGGCGCTGGCTAAAGTCGCCCCATCGATTGAGCGGCTGCCAGCGACTCCCTCAAGCGATCGAACAACTACAAGAAGCCCGCCTTGTCCCTTGCGCAAGGCATGATCGGCACTCAAGGAACATCCACATGACTCGTCCAGATTCCGCGCTGGCGCTCGCCAGCGCCATCTCCAAAAGCCGGCTGCGTCTGCTGCCGTTCCTGATCCTGATGTACATCCTGGCCTTTATCGACCGCTCCAACGTCGGCTTCGCCAAGGCCGCATTGCAAGCCGATACCGGCCTCGGCGATGCGGCCTTCGCCTTTGGCGCGAGTATTTTCTTCATCGGCTACGCCTTCTTCGAAGTGCCCAGCAACTACATGCTGCATCGCCTTGGTGCGCGGGTCTGGCTGTGCCGGATCATGGTCACCTGGGGCCTGGTGTCGGCGGCGATGATGTTCGCCCACAACGCCCAGACCTTCTATGTGCTGCGCTTTCTCCTGGGCGTGGCCGAGGCCGGCTTCTTCCCGGGGATCATTCTGTACCTCACCTACTGGTTCCCGGCCCAGAGCCGGGGCCAGGCCCTGGGGCTGTTCTATTTCGGTCTGCCCTTGGCGCTGGTCCTGGGCAGCCCGCTGTCGGGTTGGTTGCTGGAGTTCCACGGCGTGTTCGGCCTGACCAACTGGCAATGGCTGTTCGTGGTCGAGGGCCTGATGGCCTCGGTCGTCGGCGTCGCCGCCTACTTTTACCTGGTGGATCGTCCCGGCGATGCACGCTGGTTGAGCCACGAGCAGAAGCAGGCGCTGCATGAGGCCCTGGCCGAAGAGGACGCGAGGAAAAAGGACAGCAGCCCCCACGGCTTCTTCAGTGCCTTGCGCAACCGCCGGGTCCTGCAATTCTGCCTGGCCTATTTCACCATCCAGATGAGCGTCTACGGCGTGGTGTTCTACCTGCCGACACGCGTCGCCGGGCTGCTGGATGGCCACGTCGGCCTTAGCGTCGGGCTGATCACCGCGATTCCGTGGATCTGCGCCTTGCTGGTGACTCGTCTGGTGACTCGCTATGCCGACCGCAGTGGTCAGCACCGGCACCTGGCGGTGGTCATGCTGAGCATGGCCGCCCTGGGCATCGCTGCTTCGGCGCTGGGCAGCAGCATGGTGCCGGTGGTCCTGGCCTTCTGTTTCGCCGCCGCCGGCTTTGTCGCCGTGCAGCCGCTGTTCTGGACCATTCCCACCGGCTACCTCAGCGGCGCCGCGGCGGCCGGCGGCATCGCCCTGATCAACTCCATCGGCAACCTCGGCGGCTTTGTCGCGCCGAACCTCAAGACCCTGATGGAAACCCAGTTTGCCGACCCGCGTGCGGGGATGTTCGCCCTGGCCCTGGTCGGCATCCTCGGCGCCATTCTGTTGTCACGCCTGAATACCCGGCACACCCCGACCACTCCCAAACAGCTCACACCGGCCCAGGTCGGCTGATCACTACCCACGCCTTGCAAGGAAAACCTCCTGATGAAAATCACCGCGATCCGTACCCGTGTATTCGAGTGGAAAGGCAAAGTCGTGCCACCCCAGGCGCACTTTTGCACCAACGCCACGGACATCCTCTTCGAGCGTGGCGATGCCATGGGCTCGTTCCGTTTCCACGGCTGGCTGGTGGTGGAAGTGGAAACCGACAACGGCTTGGTGGGCATAGGCAATTGCGCCCTGGCGCCGCGGGTGGCCAAGGAAATCATCGACACCTACCTGGCCCCGATCGCCATCGGTGAGGACCCTTTCGACAACGAATACATCTGGCAGAAAATGTACCGTCAAAGCCACGCCTGGGGGCGCAAGGGCATCGGCATGGCGGCCATCTCGGCGATCGACATTGCCCTCTGGGACATCATGGGCAAAGCAGTGAACAAGCCGGTATTCAAGCTCCTCGGCGGGCGCACCAAGGACCAGATCTGGACCTACGCCTCCAAGCTCTACGCCAATGACAATCTCGATCTGTTCCTCGAAGAGGCCCAGGGCTACCTCAACCAGGGTTTCACCGCGCTGAAGATGCGCTTCGGCTACGGCCCCAAGGACGGTCCGCTCGGCATGCGCCGCAACATCGAGCAGGTACGCGCCCTGCGCGAACTGGTCGGCCCGGACGTGGACATCATGCTTGAGTGCTATATGGGCTGGACCCTGGAATACGCCCGGCGCATGTTGCCCAAGCTGGCGGAGTTCGAGCCGCGCTGGCTGGAGGAGCCGGTGATCGCCGATGACCTCGAAGGCTACGTCGAGTTGAAGAAGATGGGCATCATGCCGATCTCCGGCGGCGAGCACGAGTTCACTTCCTATGGCTTCAAGGACCTGCTGGAACGTCGTGCCGTCGACGTGATCCAGTACGACACCAACCGTGTCGGTGGCATCACCGCCGCGCGCAAGATCAACGCCATGGCCGAAGCCTGGTCGGTGCCGGTGATTCCCCATGCCGGGCAGATGCACAACTACCACTTGACCCTGTCCACCACGGCCTCGCCGATGGCCGAGTTCTTCCCGGTGTTCGACGTCGAGGTCGGCAACGAACTCTTCTATTACGTGTTCAAGGGCGAGCCGCAGCCGGTCAAGGGCTACATCCAGCTCGACGACCACAAACCGGGCCTGGGCCTGGAAATCTCCGAAGATTACCTGAGCGAGTTCAACATCATCGAATAAGCCTCGGGCGCCGCTTGCGGGCGGCGCTGTGCAGACCTGTGGGAGAGCGAACATGCGCTTGATTCAATTTTTCAGCAGCACCGGTCAGCGTCAGGTCGGGGTGATCGAAGAGCAGCAACTGCGAGTATTGCGCAACACCGCCAGCACCCGAGAGTTGGCCCTGGCGGCGATCCGCAACCAGCGCACTCTGCAGCAGGAAGCGCAACGGCGTGGCAGTGATCCGGGGCCGGACTATGCACAGCTGCTGCAGCAGCGCCGGGTGTTGCCGCCCCTGGACCATGAGGACCCGGCCCACTGCCTGATAAGCGGCACCGGCCTGACCCACCTGGGCAGCGCCTCGGCCCGGGACAAGATGCACCAGCATGACGCTGGGGTGGAAGCCGGCATGACCGACACCATGCGCATCTTCAAATGGGGCCTGGAAGGCGGCAAGCCCGCAGCCGGGCAAGTGGGAGCCCAGCCGGAATGGTTCTACAAGGGCGACGGCAGCATTGTCGTACCTCCCGGCGGCGATTTTCCTGTACCGCCCTTTGCCGAGGATGCCGGCGAGGAGCCGGAGCTCACCGGCCTTTATGTGATCGGCGAGGATGGCCTGCCGTACCGCGTCGGTTATGCCCTAGGCAACGAGTTCTCCGACCATGTGATGGAGCGGCGCAACTACCTGTACCTGGCCCACTCGAAGCTGCGCTACTGCGCCTATGGCCCGGAATTGCGGGTCGGCGAACTGCCCCGGCACCTGGTGGGCCGCAGCCGCATCATCCGCGACGCTGAAGTGCTCTGGGAAAAGGAGTTTCTCAGCGGCGAGGACAACATGTGCCACAGCCTGGCCAACCTCGAATATCACCACTTCAAGTACGCGCAGTTCCTGCGTCCCGGTGACGTCCATGTGCACTACTTCGGCACCGCCACCCTGTCCTTTGCCGATGGGGTGCGCACGCGGCCCGGCGACCGCTTCCAGATCAGCCTCGAAGCCTTCGGTGCGCCCCTGGAAAACACCATCGGCGAAAGCGCCCAGCCCTTGGCCATCGGCCAGGTGCGTGCCCTGTAAACCTTCAATCACCGGCCCCTGGCGCCGGTCAAGGAATGCCTCATGACTCGCTTGTCTGGACACAACTACATTGGCGGCGGCCGCAGCGCACAGGGCGAGGTGCAACTGCACAGCCTGGATGCCGACAGTGGCCAAGCCCTGCCGGGAAGCTTCTTCCAGGCGACTGCGGCAGAAGTGGATGCTGCGGCCCGGGCCGCCGCGCAGGCCTTCCCGCTGTACCGCAACCTCAGCGCCGAGAGGCGCGCCCAGTTTCTCGATGCCATTGCCGATGAACTGGATCGTCTCGGGGATGACTTCATCGCCACCGTCTGCCGGGAAACCGCCTTGCCCGCTGCGCGTATCCAGGGCGAGCGTGGGCGTACCAGCGGCCAGTTGCGCTTGTTCGCCAGGGTCCTGCGTCGGGGTGACTTCTATGCCGCACGCATCGATCGCGCCTTGCCCGAGCGCCAGCCGCTGCCGCGCCCGGACTTGCGCCAGTACCATATCGGCCTGGGCCCGGTGGCGGTATTCGGTGCGAGCAACTTTCCCCTGGCGTTTTCCACGGCCGGTGGCGACACCGCTGCGGCCCTGGCCGCCGGTTGCCCGGTGGTGTTCAAGGCCCACAGCGGACACATGGCGACCGCCGAGTGGGTGGCCGACGCGATCATCCGTGCGGCGCAGCGCAGCGAGATGCCCGCCGGGGTGTTCAACATGATCTACGGCGCCGGGGTCGGGGAGTGGCTGGTCAAGCACCCGGCGATCCAGGCAGTGGGCTTTACCGGCTCCCTCAAGGGCGGCAACGCTTTGTGTCAGATGGCTGCGAACCGGCCGCAGCCGATCCCGGTGTTCGCCGAGATGTCGAGCATCAACCCGGTGATCCTGCTGCCCGAGGCACTCAGGGTCCGGGGCGCGCGGATCGCCGCCGAACTGGCGGGCTCGGTGACCTTGGGCGCGGGTCAGTTCTGTACCAATCCGGGCCTGATCATCGGCCTGCGCTCGCCGCAGTTCAGCGCCTTTCTCCAAGCGTTCAGCGCGCAGATGGACCAGCAGGCGCCGCAGACCATGCTCAACAGCGGCACGCTGGCCAGCTACTGCCAGGGTGTTGAAGCCTTGCACCAGCATCCCCGCCTGCGGCACCTGGCGGGTCGGCCACAACAGGGCGCCCAGGCACAGGCTCAGCTATTCCAGGCTGATGTCAGCCTGTTGCTGGAGGGGGATGAACGGCTTCAGGAGGAAGTCTTCGGCCCAGCCAGCATCGTCATCGAAGTGGCTGATTGGAGCGAGCTGGCGGCGGCCTTGCAGGGGCTGCGCGGGCAACTGACCGCGACCCTGATCGGCGAGGAGCCGGAGTTGCTGGAGCATCGCTGGTTGACCGAGACCCTGCAGGACAAGGTCGGTCGGCTGTTGCTCAACGGTTATCCGACCGGGGTCGAAGTCTGCGATGCCATGGTTCATGGCGGGCCTTACCCGGCCACTTCCGATGCCCGGGGCACCTCGGTGGGCAGTCTGGCGATCGAGCGCTTCCTGCGGCCGGTGTGTTTCCAGAACTACCCGGACGCGCTGTTGCCCGAAGCCCTGCGCAATGCCAACCCGTTGGGTATTCGGCGTCTGGTGGATGGCGAAATGAGCAACGCCGCGCTTTAGGCTCCGTAGCCGCTGCCGAGCTCCGGCGAGGCTGCGAAAAGGCCCGCAGGGCCTTGCTTGACGGTCTGCTGCCGAACCTTGTGCGGGCGCCAGATGGCCGCGTCTGCTGCGTCGCAATGCCGCCCAAGCCGTTCGCAGCCTGCGGCAGCGGCTACACGACCCGCGCTGGCCGTGGCCACAAGAGCCACGGGTCAGCGGGCGCTGCTCGTGACCGTGGGCCGCAGCACCAGCCACAGGGCGGCGCCAATCAGCGCGCCGCCATACAGATGCGCCATGGACAGCGGCTCATCCAGCAGCAAGGCCCCCCACAACACGCCGAACGGCGGAATCATGAAGGTCACGGTCATTGATCGCACCGGACCGATGGCGCTGAGCAGACGGAAATACAGCACATAGGCAAACGCCGTGCAGCCCAGCCCCAAGCCCAGCAGCGACAGCCACACGCTCCAGCCACCCCAACTGGCTGGCGGCTGGCTGATGGCGTTGTAGGCGAACAGGGGCAACAGCAGCAGGGTGGCACCGAGCATGCTGCCCAGCGCCGAGAGGCGACTGTCCAGGCCGCCGGCCTGATCCAGCCAGCGCCGCGCGAGGAAGCCGGCAAAGCCGTAGCAGGTGGTGGCCATCAGGCAGGACAGGGCGCCCAGCAGCAGTTCATGGTCGAAGGCCACGGGGCCGGCGCGGGTCAGGATGCCGACGCCGAACAAGCCCAGGCAGACGCCGGCGATCTTGCTCAGGCTCAGCCGCTCATGAAAGAACAGCCCGCCGATCAACACCCCCATCAAGGGCGTGGTGGCATTGAAGATCGCCGAGTAGCCGGCAGGCAGCACCTGGGCTGCCACCGAATACATCGTTGCCGGTATGCCTGAGTTGATCACACCGAGCAGCAACACGGTCTTGAGCTTGCCGCGAAAATTCCAGTCGACCCGCATCAGCGCCAGCATGACCAGCAGCCCGAGCGCGGCAATCGACACCCGGAAAAACGCCGTGGGTACGCTGCCCAGCACCGGGGCGATGATGCGCATGAATAAAAAGCTCGCGCCCCAGATGGCGGCCAGCGACAACAGACGCAGGAGATCGACAAGTCTCACGGAAGGATCCTTCGGTTTGAGGGCGGGGATCTTGCCCAGCGCTGGCGGGCATGGCAAACCTTATTGGCGCACAGGGCGAAGAAACCTGGCACTGGGTTTGTTGTGTCCCACGATCCGCCACACAAGCCTGGGGAGCAGGGCGACTGCCGGGTCATTTTCCAGCGTACGCTTGATCACAAAAATACGCTTCTCCTCAAGCCGTTTCACTGGCTAAGCTCTGGCATCGTAAATTCCCGCAGAGGTCTACTTATGCCGCAGCCATGGCCCGCCGCCGATATCGCTCGAATGATCCTCGATGGCTTCGACGACTACCGCGAGCATTTTCGCCAGATCACCGACGGTGCCCGGCAACGCTTCGAGCAGGCGCAATGGCAGGAAGCGCAGAGGGCCTCGGCGGCGCGGATCAACCTGTATGAGGAAAAGGTCGGGGAAACCGTGGCCCGGTTGCACCAGTCCTTCAGCGACGATGCGTTGATGGATGTCGGCCAGTGGCCCCTGGTGAAAAGCGCCTACATCAGCCTGATCGACCTGCGTTTTGACGATGAGCTGTCCGAGACCTGGTACAACTCGATCTTCTGCGGGCTGTTCAGCCATGACCTGATCAGCGACGGCTGCATGTTCATCCACACCACCCGGCCCAGCCTGCGCCGGGCCCGGGCCGCGCAGACCCGCAGCTACCACCCCAAGGGCAACCTGCCGGCGATGCTCGAACAGGTGTTCGCCGACTACCGCTTCAGCGAGGACTACGCCGACCTGCCGGGGGACCTGCGGCGCCTGGAGGCGCAACTGCGGGAGAACCTGCCGGACTGGGTGTGCAAGGACCCGGAGTTGACCCTGGAGCTGTTCTCCTCGGTGCTCTACCGCAACAAGGGCGCTTACCTGGTGGGGCGTATCTTCACCCACGAAGAGCAATGGCCCCTGGTGATCCCGCTGCTGCATCGTGAAGGCCGGGGCATCCAGATCGATGCGCTGATCACCGACGAAGCCGATGTCTCGATCATCTTCTCCTTCACCCGCTCGTATTTCATGGTGGATGTGCCGGTGCCGGCGGAGTTCATCGGCTTTCTCAAGCGCATCCTGCCGGGCAAGCACATCGCCGAGCTGTACACCTCCATCGGCTTCTACAAGCACGGCAAGTCGGAGTTTTACCGCGCGCTGATCAACCACCTGGCCAGCACCGATGACCGTTTCATCATGGCTCCCGGTGTGCGCGGCATGGTCATGAGCGTGTTCACCCTGCCGGGCTTCAACACCGTGTTCAAGATCATCAAGGACCGCTTCTCGCCGTCGAAGAACGTCGACCGGGCCACGGTGATCGAGAAGTACCGATTGGTGAAAAGCGTCGACCGGGTCGGGCGCATGGCCGATACCCAGGAGTTCGCCGATTTCCGCTTCCCCCTGAGCAAGTTCGACCCGGCCTGCCTTGAGGAACTGCTGGAGGTGGCGCCGTCAACCGTGGCCGTGGAAGACCAGACCGTGCTGATCCGCCACTGCTGGACCGAGCGCCGCATGACCCCGCTCAACCTCTACCTGGAGCACGCCAACCCGGATCAGGTCCGCGAGGCCCTGGAGGACTACGGCCTGGCGATCAAGCAACTGGCGGCAGCCAACATCTTCCCCGGCGACATGCTGCTGAAAAACTTCGGCGTGACCCGTCACGGCCGGGTGGTGTTCTACGACTACGATGAGATCTGCTACCTCACCGAAGCCAACTTCCGTCACATTCCGGCGCCCCGTACGCCGGAGGACGAGATGGCTTCCGAGCCCTGGTATTCCATCGGCCCCCACGACGTGTTCCCCGAGGAGTTCCCGCCGTTCCTGTTCGCCGATGCCGGCCAGCGCAAGCTGTTCGACCAGTTGCACGGCGAGCTGTACAACGCCGACTACTGGAAGGGCCTGCAGGACGCCATCCGCGCTGGCAAGATCATCGATGTCTTCCCTTACCGGCGCAAAGGCCTGGAAGACGAATAGAAGTGCAGGAGCCGGCGTGCCAGCGAAGGTGCCCGTGAGCACGCCTTCGCCGGCACGCCGGCTCCTACGTATTGCCTGCGCTTTTCTGCGACAATCGCGCCCTGCCTACATAGACGACATTTTGCGTACCTGATGACTTCCGAATCGCCTGCAATCGACCAACTGTTGAAAAACCTCGATCAAGCCATGCTCGCCGACCGCCACCGGTTGCGCCGGCAGTTGCTTGAACTGCGCAAGAAGCCCGACGAGGCCAAGCTCGCCCAGTGGCTGGAGCGAATGCAGGCGTCGTGCAACCTGGTGACGGCGCGGCGCGACAGCGTGCCGCTGATCCGCTATGACGACAGCCTGCCGATTGCCGCCAAGCGCGACGAGATCAAGGAGGCGCTGCTCAAGCATCAGGTGCTGATCATTGCCGGTGAGACCGGCTCGGGCAAAACCACCCAGTTGCCGAAGATCTGTCTGGAGATCGGTCGCGGCCAGTACGGTCTGATCGGCCATACCCAGCCCCGGCGGATCGCTGCCCGCAGCGTCGCCAGCCGAGTGGCCGAAGAACTGGCCACGCCCCTAGGGGCGCTGGTGGGTTACCAGGTGCGTTTCGAGGATCAGAGCGACTCCAGCACCCTGATCAAGTTGATGACCGACGGCATCCTGCTGGCGGAAACCCAGAACGACCGTTACCTGGAGCGCTACGACACGATCATCGTCGACGAGGCCCACGAGCGCAGTCTGAACATCGACTTCCTCCTCGGTTACCTCAAGACCCTGTTGCCTCGGCGTCCGGACCTGAAGGTCATCATCACCTCGGCCACCATCGACCTGGAGCGCTTCTCCAAGCACTTCGATAACGCGCCGATCGTCGAAGTCTCTGGCCGCACCTTTCCGGTGGAAACCTGGTATCGCCCCCTGACCCTGGAGCAGGACGAGGAGGGCAACCGGGTCGAGGACGACCTGACGGTGGACCAGGCGATCCTCGCCACCCTGGATGAAATCGCCGCCTACGAGCGCAGCGAACGCCGCAGTCCCGGAGACGTGCTGGTGTTCCTGCCGGGGGAGCGGGAAATTCGCGACGCCGCGGACATGCTGCGCAAGGCTCAGCTCAAACACACCGAGATCCTGCCGCTGTACGCGCGCCTGTCGCCGGCGGAACAGCAGCGGATCTTCCAGTCCCACCCGGGCCGGCGGGTGGTGCTGGCGACCAACGTTGCGGAAACCTCGCTGACCGTGCCGGGCATTCGCTATGTGATCGACAGCGGCACTGCACGCATCAGCCGCTACAGCTACCGGGCCAAGGTCCAGCGCCTGCCCATCGAGGCGGTGTCCCAGGCCAGCGCCAACCAGCGTAAAGGCCGTTGTGGCCGGGTCGAGCCGGGGATCTGCGTGCGCCTGTACAGCGAGGAAGATTTCCTCGGCCGGCCGGAGTTCACCGATCCGGAAATCCTGCGCACCAACCTGGCGGCGGTGATCCTGCAGATGCTCCATCTGCGCCTGGGGGAAATCACCGCCTTCCCGTTTATCGAGCCGCCGGATGGCAAGGCCATCAGCGACGGTTTCAACCTGCTGCAAGAACTCTCGGCAGTGGACCGCAACAGTCAGTTGACGCCCCTGGGCCGGCAACTGGCGCGGCTGCCGGTGGACCCGCGCATGGGCCGCATGCTGCTCGAAGCGGCCAAGCTCGGCAGCCTGCAGGAAGTGCTGATCGTCGCCAGTGCCATGTCGATCCAGGACCCTCGCGAACGTCCGCCGGAGCGTCAGCAAGCCGCCGACCAGGCTCACGCGCAGTGGAAGGACGTGGATTCGGACTTCGCCGGGCTGGTCAATCTGTGGCGCGGCTTTGAAGAGCAGCGCCAGGCCCTGACCGCCAGCCCGCTGCGCAACTGGTGCCGCAAGAATTTCCTGAATTACCTGCGTCTGCGGGAATGGCGCGATTCGCACCGGCAGCTGAGCCTGATCTGCCGCGACCTGCAACTGAGCCTGAACAAGGAACCGGCGGACTACCCGAAACTGCACAAGGCAGTGCTGGTGGGCCTGCTGAGCCAGATCGGCCAGAAGACCGAAGACGGCGACTACCTCGGTGCCCGGCAGCGACGTTTCTGGATTCACCCGTCCTCGGGCCTGGGCAAGAAGCGCCCGCAATGGCTGATGACCGCCGAGCTGGTGGAGACCACCAAGCTCTATGCGCGCATGGTGGCCAAGATCGAGCCCGACTGGATCGAGCCCCTGGCCGGCCACCTGGTAAAGAAAAACCACTTCGAACCCCATTGGGAGAAGAAGCGTGGCCAGGTGGTGGCCTACGAGCAGATCACCCTGTTCGGGCTGATCGTGGTCGGCCGTCGGCCGGTGCATTACGGGCCAGTGGACCCGGTGGTGTCCCGCGAGCTGTTTATCCGCGAAGCCCTGGTGCGCGGTGAGATCCAGTCCAAGGCCAAGTGCCTGAGCGCCAACACCCAGTTGCTGGAACAGCTCGACGCCCTGGAAGCCAAGGCCCGGCGCCGGGACATCCTGGCGGACGAGGAAACCCTGTTCGCCTTCTACGACGAGCGCCTGCCGGCGGAGATCCACCAGACCGCGACCTTCGACAGTTGGTACCGGGTCCACAGCCAGAAGAACCCGCAGCTGTTGATCATGCGCGAAGAAGACGTGCTGGCCCGCGAGGCCAGTGAAGTCACCGCCAAGCAGTACCCGGACACCCTGCATATTGGCGATCTGGAACTGGCCCTGAGTTATCACTTCGAGCCCAACCACCCCCGGGACGGCGTAACCCTGCGGGTGCCGGCGCCCCTGCTGCCGGCGCTGCCCGCCGAACGCCTGGAATGGCTGGTGCCGGGGTTGATCGAGGCCAAGTGCATCGCCCTGGTGCGCAACCTGCCCAAGGCCCTGCGCAAAAACTTCGTGCCGGTGCCGGACTTCGTCAAGGCGGCCTTGCAGCGCATGGTCTTCGCCGAAGGTTCGTTGCCCCAGGCCCTGGGCCGCGAGCTGTTGCGCATGACCGGTGCACGGGTCAGCGACGAGGCCTGGAACGAAGCCGCGCAGCAGGTGGAGAGCCACCTGCGGATGAACCTGGAAATCGTCGACGCCCAGGGCAAGTTCCTTGGCGAAGGTCGCGACCTGGCCGAACTGACCGCGCGTTTTGCCGAAGCCAGCCAGGCCGCCCTGGCCGTGCCGCAAACCGCCAAGAGCCAGCAGCCGGTGGAGGCCCGTGTGTTTGCCGCGGTCGCGGAAAAGACCCAGCAGAAGATCGCCGGACTGTCGATGACGGTGTACCCGGCCCTGGTGGAAGAGGCGGGGACGGTCAAGGAAGGGCGTTTCTCCACCGCCGCCGAGGCCGAGTTCCAGCATCGCCGGGCCCTGCAGCGCCTGCTGTTGCAGCAATTGGCCGAACCGGCCAAGTTCCTGCGTGGCAAGCTGCCGGGGCTGACTGAGCTGGGCCTGCTGTACCGTGAACTGGGCCGGGTCGATGCCCTGGTGGAGGACATCCTCCTGGCCAGCCTCGACAGCTGCATCCTCGACGGCGAAGCCTCGCTGCCTCGCGATGGCGCGGGCCTGGCGTCCCTGGCCGAGCGCAAGCGCGGCGCCTGGACCGAGCACGCCGAGCGTCTGGCGCGCCTGACCCTGGAGATTCTCAAGCTCTGGCACGGCCTGCAAAAACGCTTCAAGGGCAAGATCGACCTGGCCCAGGCGGTGGCCCTCAACGACATCAAGTCGCAGTTGGCGAATCTGGTGTACCCGGGTTTTGTCCGGGAAACCCCGGCCCTGTGGCTCAAGGAACTGCCGCGCTACCTCAAGGCGGTGGAACTGCGTTTCGAGAAACTCGGCAGCCAGCTGCAGAAGGATCGGGTCTGGAGCACTGAGCTGGCGGGCCTGTGGAGCCAGTACCAGACCCGGGCGCAGAAGCATGCCCAGGAAGGCAAGCGCGACCCGCAACTGGAGCTGTATCGCTGGTGGCTGGAGGAATACCGGGTGTCCTTGTTTGCCCAGCAACTGGGGACCAAGGTGCCGATTTCCGACAAACGCCTGAACAAGCAGTGGAGCCAGGTCGAAGCCTGAGCCCATGCAGGCGCCGGCTCCCCAGCGAAGGTGTCTGCGTGGGCAACTCAAGGCTCCAAGGCCCCTTCGCCGGCAAGCCGGCGCCCACCGGGCCCACTGCAATTGCGGCGAAATGCCGGTGTTTATGGCAAACTCCGCCGTCATAAATACCGGCCCTGTTGTTCTGTACCCCAGGCAAACGGGCGGATCGGAATAAAGCGATGCCAGGAAGGCTCCCACCAGCGGGGCAGTCCGTTTATGGTTTGGCACGGCGGTGCCAAGACCTTCTGCCTCATCACACTAGAGGAACGACCGTGCATAACGTCGTCATCAGCGGCACCGGCCTGTTTACCCCGGCCAACAGCATTTCCAACGAAGAGCTGGTGGAATCTTTCAATGCCTACGTCCACCAGTTCAACAGCGACAACGCCGCGGCCATCGAGCGGGGCGAGGTGCAGGCCCTGACCGAATCCAACGCCGCTTTCATTGAAAAGGCCTCGGGGATCAAAAGTCGCTTCGTCATGGACAAGGACGGCATCCTCGACCCGCAACGCATGGCCCCGCACCTGCCGGAACGTTCCAACGACGAATGGTCGGTGCTTTGCCAGATGGCGGTCGCCGCCGCCGAACAGGCCCTGCAACGGGCCGGCAAGACCGCCGCCGACATCGACGGGGTGATCGTTGCCTGTTCCAACCTGCAGCGTGCCTATCCGGCCATCGCCATCGAAGTCCAGGCCGCCCTGGGCATCCAGGGCTTCGGCTTTGACATGAACGTGGCCTGTTCTTCGGCGACCTTCGGCATCCAGGCTGCCTGCAACAGCGTGCAACTGGGCCAAGCCCGGGCCATCCTGATGGTCAACCCGGAAGTCTGCACCGGGCACCTGAACTTCCGTGACCGCGACAGCCACTTCATCTTCGGCGACGCCGCCACCGCGGTGATCATCGAGCGGGCCGACCTCGCCACCTCGGCCCAGCAGTTCGAGATCGTCAGCACCAAGCTGCTGACCCAGTTCTCCAACAACATCCGCAACAACTTCGGTTTCCTCAACCGCGCGGCGGAAGAGGGCATAGGTGCCCGGGACAAGCTGTTCGTCCAGGAAGGCCGCAAGGTGTTCCGTGACGTATGCCCGATGGTGGCCGAACTGATCGCGGCCCACCTGGAAGAAAACCAACTCAATGTCGGCGACGTGAAGCGCTTCTGGCTGCACCAGGCCAACCTGAGCATGAACCACCTGATCGTCAAGAAACTCCTGGGCCGTGAAGCCACGGTGGAAGAGGCCCCGGTGATTCTCGACACTTACGCCAACACCAGTTCGGCCGGCTCGGTGATTGCCTTCCACAAGTACCAGGACGACCTGGCCAGCGGCTCCCTGGCCGTGCTCAGTTCCTTCGGCGCCGGCTACTCCATCGGCAGCGTACTGCTGCGCAAGCGTTGATCTAGGCTGATGCGGGTGTGGCGCAGGGCCGGGTTGGCGCGTCACACCCTCTCAAACCTGCATGATTGAACGAGGCACGAATGGCTGCTGCTGATGACACGCAACTGCTAGAGCGCCTTTTGGCGGGTGAGCAAAAGGCATACAAGGAACTGGTCAGTACCTACCAGAGCGCTATGCGCGCGGTGGCTTACGCCATTGTCGGCAACCGCCATGCCGATGAAGTGGTACAGGACGCCTGGTTGTCGGTGGTGCGCAATCTGTCAGGGTTTCAGGGGCGTTCCAGCCTCAAGACCTGGCTGCTGACCATCACGTCCAACGCGGCCAAGGGCCGTTACAAACAGAATCGCCGGGAAGTCCTGCTGGATGACTTGCCCGCCCCCCACGGCACCGTGGGCGATGAGCGTTTCTCTTCCAGCGATGGCCACTGGCTGGTGGCGCCCTTCGCCTGGCACGAAGACACCCCGGAGGCCCTGCTGACCGAGTCCGAGCTGCGTGACTGCCTGGAGCACACCCTGCTCAGCCTCTCGGAACTGCAAAGCAGCGTCCTGCTGTTGCGCGAACGTCAGGGGTTGGAGCTGGAAGAAATCTGTAATCTTTTGGGGCTCACGCTCTCCAATGTACGGGTGCTTTTGCACCGGGCGCGTTTGAAAGTCTTCGCCACCGTGGAGCATTTTGAGGAAACCGGCCAATGCTGACCTGTAAGGAACAAGTGGCACGTTCCAGCGACTACCTGGACGGCCAGCTGAGTTTTCGCGAGCGCCTGATGGTTCGCCATCATCTGCTGTTCTGCCCCAATTGCCGGCGTTTCATTCGTCAGATGCGCCTGCTCCAGGCCACCTTGCGGGTGCTCCCCGAGCCGCCTCTGGAAGGCCTGGACGAACTGGCCGAACGCCTGGCTGCCGAGCACAAGCGCGACCTCTGACCTTTCCCCCATGCGGATGCCGCCGTGCATCCGCATCTGTCACCAATCGGTCATCCGATCGAAGGTGACAGCCCTGTAATGTCCCCCCATTCCCCCGCAAACCCTGGCGAAAGCGCTCTAGCACGGGCTTTTTGCCTTATTGCATTTCGAAGTAAAAAAGTTCCCCTGTAATTAAATCTTTATCTATCAGCAACCCGGCTGAAATAACCCATCGCCAAGATTCCCACCCAACACCAGCGGGCCAACCCCGCGTGTTTTCCAACGCTACAGACCACCAATTAGGGGAACTCTTCGATGATCCGTAAGCACTTCGCCGGTTTTGCCGCCAGCGCCCTGGCCCTGGCAGTAACCGCCCAGGCTTTCGCTGGCACCGTCACCACCGACGGCGCCGATATCGTAGTCAAAACCAAGGGCGGCCTTGAGGTTGCTACCACCGACTCCGCATTCAGCTTCAAGCTGGGCGGTCGTCTGCAAGCCGACTATGGCCGTTTCGACGGGTTCTACACCAAGAATGGTGATACCGGCGACGGCGCCTACTTCCGCCGCGCCTATCTGGAATTGGGCGGCACCGCCTACAAGGATTGGAAATACCAGATCAGCTACGACTTCTCCCACAACTCAGGCACCGCCGATGACGGTTACTTCGACGAGGCGTCCATCTCTTATGTGGGCTTCAAGCCGGTGACCATTCGCGCCGGTCGTTTCGACGCCGACTTCGGTCTGGAGAAGGCCACCAGCTCCAAGTGGGTCACCTCCATGGAGCGTAATGCCGCCTACGAGCTGGCCGACTGGATCAACTCCCACGAGAACGGCATGGGGCTGCAGGTCAGCTCGGTGGTGGCCGACATGGCTTACCTGTCCGGCAGCGTCTCGGCCAAGGACATCAACGACAGCGATGGCGACAGCGTCAAGCAGCTCAACGCCCGTGCCGTGTTTGCACCGCTGCATGAAACCGGCAACGTCCTGCACTTCGGCCTGGACTTCGCCAGCCGCGATCTGGGCGATACCGCCTTCGACTCGCGGATTCGTCCTCGCCTGGGCGTGCGTGGCATCGCCACCAACGGCGGCAACGATGCCGGCGCCAACGGCAACCGCGCTACCTTCGGCGGTGGCGTGGGCCTGAACGCCTCGAACCTGACGACAGCAGGCGCTTATGACAATGACCGAGTGTTCGGCGGCGAGTTCGCCTTCGCCAGTGGCCCGTTCTCGGCCCAGGCGGAATACCTGACTCGCAAGCTCAAAGCCGACAGCAACGCTTACAAGGACGTCAAGGCCAACGGTTTCTACGGCCAACTGGCCTACACCCTGACCGGCGAATCCCGGGTCTACAAACTCGATGGCGCCAAGTTCGACACCATCAAGCCGGAAAACAAGCAGTACGGTGCCTGGGAAGTGTTCTACCGCTACGACAACATCAAGGTTGATGACAAGAACATCGTCGCCGCCACCGCTACCCGTGAAGTTGGCGATGCCAAGGCCAACATGAACACCATCGGGGTCAACTGGTACGCCAACGAGGCGATCAAGGTGTCCGCCAACTACATCAAGGTCAGCACCGACAAGATCAGCAACAGCGTTGGCGATGACAGCGGCGACGCCCTGGTGGCTCGCGTGCAGTACGTGTTCTAAGGCTGTTGCAACATCCAGGTAGAGCTCTTTCTCATCCGTTATAGCTCCTCTCGTTTTGACCCCGCTGCGGCGGGGTTTTTTTTTGCCCGAATACGGCAATACGCTGTTTCTGGAGTGAAGGTTATAGCGATCGAAGGACGCTAGTTAGCCCCTTGGCAGGCGTCAAATTTAAAAAATAAATAGCCTCTGGATAGTTCCCATCGAGTTTATTTTCGCTGTTGAAATCCGCCATCAATCGCTCTCGCTACAGCCGTTGGCGAAAGTGCTCATGGGCCAGTCGATACGGGGCAATGGTGGATGAGGCGAGGGCGTCGATATGGTTTTTTTTCTGGAGTGATTTTCTTTCTTAAAAAATATTACGGTTTTTTAGAATGAAATTAGTGCGGTTGACAGTCTCGGAATGGCTATGGAAGTATCAAAAAAGATTTCAGATCAAGCATTGGGAAAGTTGTCTGAAAGATAGTGTTCTACACGGAGTTTTGTAGAGCTGGTCAGGCTGATTGTTGTCAGGGAAGTTAGAGCTTTAACCGGATTGTTAATACGCTGGTGGCCGGCGCTGGTTGGTTTGGTCATGCCCCGGCCCGATAAGCCCTTCAAGGAAGTGAAGGGTGGGGCAGAGTCATTAAGTACCCCTGTACCGGGGGTCGCAAGGGATTGCTGACATGACGAAAGTTGAACTTTACGACCCGACACTTCGGGATGGTAATCATGCGCTCGGGCACCGCCTTGGCCTGGAGGACATCAGTGCCTATTGCCGCGCCGTGGATGCCTGTGGGCTCTATTGCGTGGAGGTCGGTCATGGCAACGGCCTGGGAGCTTCGTCCCTGCAACTGGGGCTGGCTCCCCACAGTGATGAAGCGATGCTGAGCACCGCCCGGGAAGCCTTGCAGCAGACCCGCCTGGGGATTCATGCGATTCCCGGATTCGCCAGGATCGATCATCTGCACATGGCCATCGAGCAGGGCGTGGATGTGCTGCGCATCGCCTGCCATTGCACCGAGGCCGATATCACCGCGCGCTACATCGACTTCGTCAAGTCACGGGGCGCCGAGGCCCAGGGCGTGCTGATGATGACCCACATGGCCAGTGCCCGGACCCTGCTGGAGCAGGCCCGACTGCAGGTCAGCTACGGCGCCGACGCCATTGTGCTGATGGATTCCGCCGGGGCCTACATGGAGCAGGACGCTTTTGAAAAGGTCTCGCTGCTGGCCCAGGAGCTGCCGGTGCCCATAGGTTTTCACGGGCATAACAACCTGGGGCTGGCGGTGGCCAACAGCCTGAGCGCGGTCAGGGCCGGAGCCCGGTTGCTCGACGGCACCATCAACGGCCTCGGCGCCGGCGCCGGCAATACCCCCCTGGAAGTGTTGTGCGCGGCGCTGATGAAGCTCGGTCTGGTGGACGAGGCTCGGGCCTTTGCCATGATCGTCGCCTCGGAGCAGAGCACGGACCGGATCAAGAGCGCGCAGCCCCATATCAGTGCCATGAACATCGTCAGCGGTTTGTACGGGGTGTTCTCGGGGTTTGAAAAACCGGTGTTGAAGGCCGCACAACAACATGGTGTCGCGGCGCTGGATATATATCGCGTGCTGGGCAAAAGAAAAGTAGTGGCAGGTCAGGAAGACCTGATTATTGAAGTTGCGATGAATCTGGCCAAGGCGCTGTGAATTCAACTGACTTCCCATAAGCAAGGAGAGCGCTTTATGGTACTTAGAGTCGCGATATTAGGCAGCGGTAATATTGGCTGTGATCTTCTGTTGAAGGTCATGCGCAGTTCTTATTTGCGCTGTGATTATTTTATTGGGCGCAATCAACAGTCGGCGGGGCTGGACTATGCCGCAAAACTGGGAGTGCGTTGTGATCATCGCGGTATTGATAAGTTAGTTGAACATCTGGATGAAGTTGATGTGGTGTTCGATGCCAGCAGTGCCCAGGCCCATGTGCAACATGCCCAAGTGTTGGAGGGGCAGGGCAAGTTGCTGATCAACCTGACTCCGGCCGATACCGGCGTCTGGTGTGTGCCCACGATCAATTCGAGCACGTTGCGGGATGTGGAGAACCTCAACATGGTCACCTGCGGTGGCCAGGCCTCCCTGCCGATCGTGCACGCGCTGCGGCGCACCGGGCAGCACCTGAACTACGTGGAGGCGGTGTCGTCGATTTCCGCCCGCAGTGCCGGCGCCGCAACCCGGCTGAATGTGAACGAGTACCTGTGCACCACGGAGAAGGCCCTCAAGCATTTCTCCGGCGCCCCGAGCGTCAAGTCGATCCTCAACATCAATCCGGCCGATCCGCCGGTGGACATGCAGACCACGGTCTTCGCCCTGATAGACAAACCGGACATGGCCGAGCTGCGGCACAGTGTCCGCGTGATGCTCGATCAGGTGCGCCAGTACATGCCCGGCTACTCGCTGATCATGGAACCCAGCCTGATCGACGGCAAAGTGGTGACCATGGTCCGGGCCAGGGGGGCAGGGGACTACTTGCCGGCCTATGCGGGCAATCTGGACATCATCACCAGTGCGGCAGTCCGGGCCGCCGAAGATCGTTGCCGGAACTGAACCCAGGACGGGTTCGAGGTTTATCTCAGGAGAGTGTCGACATGACCAGGGTATATGGAACCTACGGGCCGAAGCTCAAGCGCCTGCCCGAGTGGGTCAAGCGCGTGACCGACTATGTCTACGAGAAGTTGGGCCGGCGGCAGCATTTCTACAGCGGTGAAAGCGCCTTCGCCCAGGAGCGCGGAGCGGAGTTCGCCCGGCGTCTGGCCCAGGGCGAGAGCCTGTACCTGCTGGGGGTCGGTCCCTTCGGGCACAACACCGGCGTGGCCCTGATCAAGGTCAGCGCCAAGGATGGCATCCACATCATTGCCAACAACGAGGAGGAGCGCTTCAGCGCAGAAAAACACTCCAACAAGTTTCCCCAGCACAGCCTGGCAGAGATCCGCCTGATCATGGCCAGCCGCAACATCAGCGCGCAGGACATCTTCTGCATTCTTGGCAGTTGGGACTACATCCGCGCCCTGGGCTTTGACCTGAAGATCATCTTCGAACATGCCCCCAGCAGCCTGACCCTGCTCAACCCGCGGCACGACCCGAACTTCAACCTCAGCCACCTGCTCAAGGGCCTGGGGGCGCCCAAGCGGATCTCCCAGAGCCTGGGCCTGGAAACCACCCAGCCGCTGATCGGCATGCATCACCACAACAACCATGCCTACCTGGCCTATGCCCTGTCGCCGTTCGCCCGGGAGCCTGAGCCGGTGATCCTCACCGTGCTCGACGGCACTGGCGACAACGGTGCCATCTCGCTGTACGAAGTCCGCGACGGCCAAGTCATCTGTCACCGGCAAAACCAGAGCACCATCGACTCCCTGGGCTACCTGTACGGCTACATCAGCTCGACCCAGGGCGGCTGGAGTTTCCTCAGCTCCGAAGGGCGCTACATGGGCGCCGCTGCCTGGGGCAATGCCAGCCGCCTGACCAACCCCTATTACAAGCGCCTGCGGCAGATCCTGTATTTCGCCGAGGAAGGCAACATCCACGTCAACCGGACCATGGTCAACTGGCACATCAAGAGCCACACCGAGCCCTATGGCCAGCCGCTGATCGACATCCTCGGCGCGCCCATCGCTCCGGGGGACATGTGGAACCCGGACAGCGTGCTCAGCGTCGACGACATCGAGCATTCGGACATCACCCAGGATCGGGTCGACAAGGCCCAGGCCCTGCAACTGGTGTTCGAGGACGCGCTGTTCCATATCGTCGATCACCTGATCCGCAAGACCTGTGCCCACAAGCTGGTGCTCACCGGCGGCACGGCGCTCAATTGCATTGCCAACATGCATCTGGTCCAGCACTTCAATCGCGACTACTTCCAGCGCTACCTGGGCCAGGACCAGTGCCTGAAGATCTGGGTGCCGCCGATCCCCAGCGACTGCGGTGTGGCCCTGGGCGCGGCGATACAGTTCGCCATGCGCAATGGCGCCGACGCGCGCAACGATTTCGCCAGCCCGTACCTGTGTGGCCTGGCACCGTCCACGGCGCAGATCCAGCGCGCAGTGATCGAGGAGCAGGGGGTCGAAGCCCGCAAGATCGGCTCCCTGAACCAGGCCGATTCCCTGACCGAGGTGGCGCGTTTCATGGCCAGCCTGGTGTGCAACAACGCCGTGATCGGGGTGTTCCAGGGCCCGGCGGAAACCGGTCCGCGGGCCTTGGGCAATCGCAGCATCCTGGCCAACCCGCGCAATCCCAACACCCTGGAACTGCTCAACTCGAAAGTGAAGTTCCGGGAGAAGATCCGGCCGCTGGCGCCCATGGTCACCCTGGAAGAAGCCCATCGGCTGTTCGAGCTCGATGAAGGGGCCAAGACCGACGACTACTCGGCCTACAACTACATGGTGCTCACCGCCCGGGCGCGCCCCGAGGCCCGCAGCCGGGTTCCGGCGGTGGTCCATGTGGACGGCACCAGTCGCCTGCAGATCGTGCGCCAGTCCCTCAACCCGCTGATCCACGCCTACCTCAAGCAGATGGGGAAACAGTGCGGGGTCGAGGCCTCGGTGAACACTTCGCTGAACGTCGGCAGCCCGATCGCCCAGACCCCGGCCCATGCCCTGCAGACCCTCAAGCGGGCCAAGGGCATGGACGCGCTGATCATGGTCGGCGCCAGTGGCGACATCTTCGCGGTGTGGAAAACCGACAGCGACTTCAAGCGGCGGCTGGCGGTGTTCGAAGCCCAGGCCCTCGACGTCATGCCTACCTGACAGGCACCTACTCACTCGAATTCCGGAGAGCATCATGACCGACAACACTCAGCCTCAGGTCACCAACAAATACCGCAACAACCTCAAGGCCTTCGATTACGGCAACCAGTTCTGGGACGAATCCGAACGCAACGGCCTGGCGGGCATCGTCGCCAACCTGGTGGGGGACGGCAGCCTGGAAACCGCCGATGGCCATCGTTTCATCAACGTCAGTTGCTGTTCCTACCTGGACCTGGATTCCCATCCGAGCATTGTCCAGGGCGCCATCGACGCCTTGCATCGCTACGGCGTGCTGGATCACTGCATTTCCCGGATCCGCATCCAGATTCCGGCGCTGCTGGAGCTGGAGGCGTCGCTCTCGCAACTGTTCGAGGCCAAGGTCATCACCGCCATTTCCGCTGGCGCGGCCACGGCAGGCATCCTCCCGCTGCTGGCGTCCGGGCACCTGACCCAGGGCGTGCGCCCGGTGATGGCCTTCGACAAGTTCGCGCACTTTTCCATGAGCCTGTACAAGCCGGTGTGCGGCGATGAGACCGAGGTGTTCACCATCGGCCACAACGACATGAACGCCCTGGAAGACCTGTGCCGCAAGTACCGCAAGGTCGCCTATGTCGCCGACGGCACCTACAGCATGGGCGGCCACGCGGCCCTCGGGGACTTGCTGACCCTGCAGGAAAAGTACGGCCTGTTCCTCTACCTGGACGATTCACACTCGCTGTCCATCGTCGGTCGCCACGGCGAGGGCTATGTGCGCTCGCACATCGATCAGGTCAATGAAAACACCATCATCGTCGCCACCCTGAACAAGGCGTTCGGCACCAGTGGCGCAGCCATCATGTTCGGCCCCAAGGGCAAGCAGGTGGAGGACATCCTGACCCGTTTCGGCGGGCCGATGGCCTGGTCGCAGCCGATGAACACCGCGGCCATCGGCGCCTCCCTGGCGTCTGCCGAGCTGCATCGCGGCCCGGAACTGGCGCTGCGGCAGAACGCCCTGTCGCGCAACATCCAGCTGTTCGACGAGTTCATCCGCACCGAGCAGGCCGGCAATGCCTTTCCGATCCGCCTGGTGCAGTTGCCCAACGACAAGGTGATCCGCAGCGGTCGGCTGCTGTTCGAAAACGGCTTCTATGTGTCGCCGGTGTTCTTCCCCATCGTGGCCAAGGACAACGCCGGGCTGCGGGTCATGTTGCGCTCCACCATCAGCGAGGAGCAGGTGCTGTCCATGTGCGAACTGCTGCGTGGCTGCATCGAGTCCTGAACCCATCCATTGCTGCGAGTGTCCGGTTATGCAAACCCGTGGTTATTCAGTTGCCCCCATTCCCCGGTTGCCCCGTTCGATCCTCTACACCCCGGCCTTCAACCTGGAGCGGCTGCAAGGCGCTCGGGAGGCGGGGGCCGATGTCTGCCTGATCGACCTGGAAGACTCGGTGCCCCCAGCCAGGAAAGCCCTGGCCCGGGAGCATTGCCTGCAATTGCTCAAGGCTCCGGCGTCGGCGTCCCGGGTGGCGGTGCGGATCAACGAACTGCGCTCGCCCCAAGGCCTGCTGGACCTTGAGGCCTTCATCCGCCATGGCGTGGCGCCGGACATCGTGATGCTGACCATGGTCCGCGATGCCTGCGAACTGGAGATCGTGCGTGCCCAGCTCAGCGAGCTGCAGCACCCGGTGGAGCTGTACGTCACCGTGGAGACCCTGGAGGCCATCGACGCCATCGACCCGATTGCCAGCCAGTGCTCGGGGCTGGTGTTCGGCTCGGCGGACTTTGCGGCCGAGCTGGGGGTGGAAATCGGTTGGGAAAACATGCTCTACGCCCGCCAGCGCATCGCCAACGCAGCGGCGCGCTACGACATCGCGGCCATCGACACCGCCTGCTATCACCTGGACGACCCGCAGCTGTTGCTGCAGGAAAGCCGGGCGGTCAAGGCCCTGGGATTCCATGGCAAGGCCATCGTCCATCCACGCCAGCTGGCCACGGTCATGGAGGTGTTCAGCCCCAGCCCTGGCGAGCTGGAACGGGCCCGGGAGATCCTGCGTCGGGCGGAGCACAGCCAGGGCGAAATCTTCACCCTGGATGGCGACATGATCGGTCCTCCATTCATCAAGAAGGCCCGCAAGCTGCTGAACAATTTTACCCAGGAGCCACATCCATGATCTCGACCCTGCAACGGCTGGACAACGGTGAGTACCTGGAGTCGCCGGGGATGTTCTTCGAGGACTTCAAGCCCGGCGACGTGATTCGTCACTGGCCCGGGCGCACCGTGCTGGAAACCGACAACACCTGGCTGACCCTGTTGTCGATGAACCATCACCCGCTGCACTTCGACCAGGAGTACGCCAAGGACACGGAGTTCGGCAAGGTGCTGGTCAACAGCGTGGTGACCTTCGCCATCATCAATGGCATGTCGGTGCAGACCATGAGCTTTCGCACCCTGGCCAACCTGGGCTGGGATCAGGTGCGGCTGTCGGCCCCGGTGTTCATCGGCGACACCCTCTACGCCAAGTCGAAGGTCCTGGCCATCCGCCCCAGCCGTTCACGGCCTGGGCAGGGGATCGCCACCATCGAGACCGAAGGCTTCAAGGCCGATGGCAGTGTGGTGCTCAGTTACCAGCGTTCATTCCTGGTGCCCCGGCGCGAGCCCCTGGCCTTGCCCGTGGTCGAACAGGAGGTGCCATGAATTTTCTCAGCCTCGATCGCCAGGCCATGGCTCGGGCACTGTCCATGGGCGAGGCCATCGAGGCCCTGCGCCAGGCCCTGGCACCGGCCATGGCGGACGGCGTGCAAGTGCCGCCGCGAACCATCATGACCCTGGGCGACAGTGCCGAGAGCAACCAAGTGCTGGTGATGCCGGCGGCCCTGCCCTTGGCCCAGGCGGTGGCGGTCAAGGTTTCGACCATCACCCCGGACAACCCCCGCCACGGTCGGCCACTGATCCATGCCCTGGTGATCCTGCTCAGCAGCCAGACCGGGGAAATCCTGGCGCTGATGGAAGGCGCCCATCTGACGGCCCTGCGCACCGGGGCCATGGCCGGGCTGGCCACCGACCTGCTGGCGCGGCCCGCATCCCGGGTGCTGGCGGTGATCGGTGCCGGGGTCCAGGCCCGCAGCCAGATCGAGGCGGTCTGTGCGGTGCGCCCCATCGAACAGCTGTTGCTGCATTCCAGGAGCCTGGACAAGGCCCGGGCCCTGGCGGCCTGGGTCAGTGATCGTGGGTTGTGCCCCCAGGTCATGGTGACCGACAGCGTGGCCCGGGCGGTGCGCATGGCGGACGTGATCTGCACGGCCACTTCCACCGCCAGTGCCGAGCCGCTGGTGCGGGCGGCGGATGTGCGCCCCGGGACCCACATCAATGCCATCGGCGGGGTCGATGAAATGGCCTGCGAGATCGATCCGCTGCTGCTGGGACAGGCGGCGGTGTACGTCGAGGAGCGCGATGCCGCTCTGCGTGAGGCCGGCGAGCTGATTCAAAGCCTGCGCCTGGGGGTTCTGATGCCCGGGGATGTGCAGGAAATCGCCAGCCTGCTGGGCGGCTCCGTCGTCCCGCGAGGCACCGCCAGCAGCCTGTTCAAGTCAGTGGGCACGGCGATTCAGGATGTGGCGGTGGCGGCAGCCCTGCTGCGCTCGGCACGGACCAAGGGGCTGGGCACACGCGTCAGCCTCTGAAACCACAGCCTCTGAAACCACAGTGCCTGGGGCCCAGGCATGACAAGGATGAATACATGGCAGAACAACGATTGTCCGGCAAGAACGCGCTGATCACCGGCGCCAGTCATGGCATTGGCCAGGCCATCGCCCTGGCCATGGCGCGAGAAGGGGCCAATGTGGCGTTTACCTATCAGCGCGATGAGGCCGCCGCGGCCCAGGTGCTGGGTCAACTGCAAGAGTTGGGGGTGAAATGCCAGGCCTTCCAGGTGGATGCGGGGGAGGCCAGTGCCGCGCCGCAACTGGCCGGTCGAGTCCTCGCCGGGTTCGATGAGCTGCATGTGCTGGTCAACAATGTCGGCATCACCACACGCACGGGGTTTCTCGAAACCAGCGTCGAGGACTACCACAAGGTGATGAATGCCAACCTGCGGTTTCCGTTCTTTCTGACCCAGGCGGTGATCGCCCACATGCTCGAACGGCGGATCGCCGGCAGTGTGATCAACGTGTCTTCCATCAGTGCCTTCAAGGCCATCAGCCAGATGGCCCACTACCAGTCATCCAAGGCCGGGCTGTCGATGCTGTCCAAGAGCTTGGCCTACGAGTTCGCTGCCCAGGGCATCCGGGTCAATACCCTGTCACCCGGACTGACCGCCACCCAGGGCAACCGCAACCAGTGGCACAACGATCCGCAGTTGTGGCGCGAACGGGGCAAGGACATTCCCCTGGGCCGCGCCGGCACGCCCCAGGATCACGCCGGCGCGGCGGTGTTTCTGGCCAGTGACGAAGCCGCCTGGGTGACCGGTGCCGACATCGTGATCGATGGCGGCGAAGCGACCCTCTGATCCATTCCCACCGAGGGCTTGCCCCCTCATTTGCATCAGGAAGCGCGACCCATGAATTTTGAAGAGCTCAATCGCCCGTTGTTCGATGTGTTTGGCCAGCGCAATCCGCAGTTGATCAAGCCCCAGGGATACAAGGCGATCCCCTTTCCCCTGGCCCTGTTTCCCGCCGCTGCCTTTCAGGCGGTGGCCGCCGACCTGCGTCTGATCCTGGCGGCGCAGTCGCGGATGCTTGCCCATTTGCTGACCCTGCACAGCCGCGAGCACATCCTCGAATTGTTCAATGTGCCGGTTCAGGTCCGCGACCTGGTGGATTGGTCGCTGCTGGAAAAGGGCGGGCGGCTGATTGGCCGTGCGGACGTTCTGCTGAGCGAGGATGGCCAGTACCAGCTGTGCGAACTGAACATCGGGCCGGCCATCGAAGGCCCGCAGTTGCACGAATTCTGCTCGCGTTTTCTGGAGTCGCGAGGGGTGCAGCTCAGTGGCTTCGAACACGGGCAATCGCCCTATGTCGATCTGGCGCGGCTGATCCAGCGCCTGTGCAAGGAGCAGCGGCGCAGTCGTGTGGTGCTCCTGGATCTTGAAGCCTATGACCACTGGGCAGGCGCTTCGGCCTACCAGCCGTTGTTGCGCCATGTGCGTCAGGCCTGTGCGGATCTGGAAGTGGTACTGATCAAGGAACACCAGTACCAGGCGCAGTGGCTGAGCGCCGAAGAGGGCGCGCGAACCCTGGTCTATCGCCTGTTCCTGGAGGAGGAAATCGTCGATGGCGGCGATCTGGTGCGGCGTATCTGCGGTTCGGGCGCCTTGCTGCTCAACACCTTTGAAAACTACGTGAGCAGCTGCAAGTCATGGTTCTCGCTGTTTCATGAGCCGGCGCTGCGGGCGGTGCTGGACGCTGAACAGCGCGCCGCCATCGATCGCCGGATACCCATGACGGTGCGGGTCAGTGCGCAAAACCTTGAGGGTTTGCTGCAGCGGCGCCAAGAGCTGGTGTTCAAGCCCTGCAACTCCACCGGTGGCAAGGGGGTGATCCTCGGTGAGGAAGCCACTGACGAACTGATCCGCGCCTGCATCGGTCCAAGTCACAGTGAATGGATTGCCCAGGCCACCATCCGCCAGCGCTCCTATGCTTTGCCCCAGGCCTTCTGGAACCAGCCGGTGGAGCAGTTCGTGGTGTTTGGCCTGTACTACATCAATCAGCAGATGTCGGGCCTGTATTTGCGCTGCAACGGTCGCTCCAGGGCGGTCAATGTGCTGTCCGGTGGCATGCCGGGCTGGGCGCTGCCGATCACCGACCAGGAGCACCAGCGGCTGCTGGCGCAACTCAAGACCCAGGAGCCTGAACCGTGCCCTCTAGCGCAATGAACCAGGGCCGGGGAGGACAGGCTCCCCCTGGCGGGAGAAGTGGGCCGGCCCATGATTGAAAGAACCTTCAGCTGGGCGCGCTACGCCACCCTGCCCAGGGAGATCCATGTGGTGCTGTTCGGCACCCTGCTGACCCGTAGCGCGTTCTTCATGATCTGGCCGTTCCTGGCGATCTTCCTGTACCAGGACTATCACCTGGGGGCGACCTTGATCGGCACCCTGTTGGCGGTGGCCATGGTGGGCGGCGCACTGAGCAGTATCTACACCGGCTGGCTCTCGGACCGTTTCGGACGACGGCGCCTGATCCTGGCGGGCGCCTTGTTGAGCGCGCTGTCGTTCTTGCTGTTCATCGAGGCCGGCTCGGTGTTCTGGTTCGGCGTGGCAGTGGCCGGCGTGAGCATCGGCTGCTCGCTGCTGGAGTCGACCTGCAAAGTGCTGATCGGCGATTACGTGGAGGATCTGCAGTCCCGGGAGCTGGCACTGTATGCCAACTATTTTCTGGTGAACGTCGGTGGCTCCATCGGGCCGTTGATCGGCATGTTGCTGCTGTCCAGCGTGCGCTCCCTGGTGTTCGCCGTCTGCGCCCTGGTGTACACGGTGTTCGGCCTGCTGCTGTGGCGTCTGCTGCGGGACAAGGAGGCCCGGGTGCAGCGGCATGCCAGCGCCCCGACCCCCAACTTCCTGGTGGCCTTCGGTGCGGTACTCAAGCATCGGCGATTTACCCTGCTGATGCTGTGCAACACCGTGGCGGCCTTCGTCTATGCCTCGTTCGACTCGACCCTGCCGCAGTACCTGGCGCGTAGCGAAGTGCAGGACCCGGTGACCCTGCTGGTGATCCTGATCACCCTCAACTCGCTGATAGTGGTCTTTACTCAGTTTCCTCTGTTGCGCTTACTGGAGGCCTATTCCACTCGCTGTCGGCTGTTCTGGGGCATGGCCCTGATGTTAGCGTCGCAGCTGGTGTTCGCCGGCTCGCCGGTGACGCTGTTCTGGGGGCTGGCGCTGGCCACGCTGCTGTTGAGCGTGGGCGAGTTGATTGTGTTCCCGATCTTCAGCATCGAGGTCGACCGGCTGGCTCAGGAGAGTCTGCGCGGCACCTATTTCGGGGTCTCCAGCCTTTATCGGGTGGGCATTGCGCTGTCGCCGATCTACGGTGGCGGCATGCTCGACCTGGTGGGGGGGCAATGGATGTTCATAGGACTGGCCGCACTGTGCGGGCTGGTCATGGTGGTACAAAACTACGCCGTCAGGTAAAGGGCAGGGTTGCCGCCTGAGGTTCGAAATCTTCAAGGATGAGGTGTATCCGACATGTCTGTAATGCGCATTCTGGACCAACGTTTCGCGGCCGCCCTCAACGGCCTGGGCGCCACTGACAGTCCGCCGGTGATTCAACTGGCCAGCCGTCCCGAGTTTGGCGATTTCCAGATGAGTGGAGTCATGGCCGCGGCCAAGAAGCTGGGCCTGGCGCCGCGCGAGCTGGCCTTGCAACTGGTGGAGCGGGTGGACCTGCGGGGCATCGCCGAGCACCTGCAGATCGCCGGGCCGGGCTTTATCAACATTTCCCTCAGCAAAGACTTCCTGCGCGAACGCCTGGAGCATGCGCTGCTGACCCGCAACCTGGGAGTCGAACCGCAGCCGGCCAAGCGGGTGATGGTGGAGTACGCCTCGGTCAACCTGGCCAAGGAAATGCACGTCGGGCACCTGCGCGGCAGCATCATTGGCGACGCTCTGGCGCGGATCAATCTGTTCATGGGCCAGGACGTGATCCTGCAGAGTCACGTCGGCGACTGGGGCACTCAGTTCGGCATGCTCCTGGCCTATATGAAAGAGGCCACCGATACCTGCCGGCAGGACTACGAACTGCGGGACCTGAACCGCTTCTACCAACAGGCCAAGCTGCGCTTCGATGAATCGGAGGATTTTGCCCGCCGTGCCCGGGATTATGTGGTCCGGCTGCAACAGGGAGACGCCGAGGTGCTGCGCATGTGGCACACCTTCGTCGAGGTGTCGTTGTCCCACTCCCTGGATATCTTCCAGCGCCTGGGCCTGTTGCTCAAACAGTCGGACATCCGTGGCGAGAGTTTCTACAACGATGACCTGCAGCCCCTGGTCCAGGCCCTGCAGGACAAGGGCCTGCTGACCGAAAGCCAGGGCGCCAGGGTGGTGATGCTGGCGGAGTACGCCAACAAGGAGGGCCAGGAGGCGGCCTTTATCGTACAGAAGCAGGGCGGTGGCTTTCTCTATGCCACCACGGACCTGGCGGCGATCCGTTTTCGCATTCGCCAGCTCAAGCTCGACCGCTGCCTGTATGTGGTGGATGTGCGTCAGTCCCTGCATTTCCAGCAGTTGTTCCTGGTGGCGCGCAAGGCCGGCTTCCTGCCGCCCCAGGCGGATTTCGAGCATGTCAGCCATGGCACGATCAAGGGCGCCGATGGCAAGCCGTTGAAGACCAAGTCCGGCGAGTCGGTCAAGCTCGATGCGTTGCTGACCGAGGCGGTGGAGCGGGCCGAGGTGCTGATCGCCGCGAAGAACAACGGGCTGGACCCCGAGGCCCGTCGACACGTGGCCCGGGTGGTGGGCATCGGCGCGCTGAAGTACGCCGACCTGTCCCGTCATCGCAACACCGATTATGTGTTCGACTGGGACGCGATGCTGTCCTTCGAGGGTAATACCGCGCCTTACCTGCAATACGCCTACACCCGGGCCAACCGCGTGCTGACCCGGGCCGGGAGCGTCAAGGAGCAAGGCCTGCAGATCATCGAGCCCCATGAACACAGCCTGGCCATCGAGCTGCTGCGTTTCGAGGATGTGATGTTGCAAGTGCTGCGCGAAAGCCTGCCCCACGTGCTGTGTGCCTATCTGTACGGGCTGGCCACGGCGTTTTCGCGTTTCTACGAGTCCTGCCCGGTGATTGCTGACGAGCGTGTCGATGGTTCGCGGCTGAAACTCTGTGAACTGACCGCCCGCACCCTGAAGGAGGGCCTGGGGCTGCTGGGGATCGAGGTGGTCGACACCATGTGATGCCGTGCTTGGCCGAGGCGGGGCGCGTGCCGCGCCTCGGGCAAAGGGCTCAGGGGCAGGCGGTTTCGTGCAGGTACAGCCACTGCACCGCATCGTCCTGGACCCGGATGATCGCCAGTGACAGGCGCGAGGTCTGGCTCTGGTTCAGGCAATGGGTTTCCTTGTAGCGGATCGCCGCGCTGTGGCCTTCCTGCCACAGGCAGTGCAGATCGCTGATGATGATCTCCAGCCCCGCGCGGGTGCCCAGGGCACCGCGAAACAGCTGCTCCACCTGTGCCCGGCCAACCAGGGCGCCACTGGTGGTCACCATCTGGAAATCCTCGGCGAACAGCGGCAGCAGTTGCTCGATGCAGGCCGCGCCATCCCCCCGTTGATCGGTGAAGACACGGTGAATCAGTTGATGAATCCAGTGCACGCTGTGCTGTGCCTGTTTAACGATCGAGTTGGGCATGGGAGGCCTTTTGTGGAGTGAGTCTGCCGAGGGCCGGCAAGGGAAGCAGGCCGGCCAGGGCGGCCAGCAGCAGGCTCAGGTGATAGGCCGCGAGAGCGTCCAGGTACCTGAGCAGGAGGTTGTAGAGCATCAGCAGCAAGGCTGCGCCAAGGCTGAAGGCCAGCTGCCGGTTGATGTTCCAGATCACGCTGGCCTTGTGCGTGTCGCTGCCACTGAAGTCCAGCAGGGCGGTGGTCTGGGCGGTGTTGGCACCGGCGCCGCCACCAAGGCCCATCAGCAGGTAGGCCAGCATGATCAGCGGCAGGTCGGATGTCGCGTTGACCCAACACAGCGTGGCAATGCCGGCGCTGTGCAGCACCAGGGCGATGGCGAACAGTCGCGGGGCGCCGATGCGGTGGTAGTAACGCCCGCAGGCCAGCATCGCCAGCAGGGCACCGGCGGCATACAGCAGCATGAACATGCCGCTGTGTTGCGCGCTCAGGTGCAGGCTGTCCTGCAGGAAGAACAGGCTCAGCAGGTTGACGCCGGTGAAGACCCCGGGAATCGCGTGGTAGATGCCCACCGACAGGCCGAGGCGGGGATTTTTCAGCAGGTGCAGATCGACGATGGGCTGGGGGCAAGCCTGGCAGTGCCTGCGGTACAGCGCGGCCAACAGCAGGCCGGCCGCGAGGCAGAGCAGGGCCTGATAGGCCGGGTAGCCGCTGCCGTACAGCGACATGCCCAGCAGCAGGCTGCCCAGGCTGGCGCTCACCAGCAGCAGGCCGCGCAGGTCCGGTCGGGCCGGATGCGGCGTGCGTTCGCTGCGGACCCAGCGCCAGGACAGCAGCGCCGCCAGCAAGGACAACGGCAGGCTGGCGAAGAACACCCAGCGCCAGGAACTGTGGTCGACAATTGCACCGCCCAGGGTCGGCGAGAGTGCCGGCGCCAGCAATGCCACGGCCATTATCAGGGTCGAGATGCGCGCCCGTTGCGGGCCCTGGAACAGGTTGAAGGTCAGGGCTTGCCCCAGGGGAATCAGCAGGCCGCCGGCCATGCCCTGCACCAGTCGCCAGAACACCAGCCACCTGAAGTCGTCGGCCAGCCCGCAGAGCAGGGCCGCGCCACTGAACAGCAGCATCGAGGCGCAGAGGATCTCCCGGCTGCCGAAGCGTCCTGCCAGCCAGGTGCTGATGGGAATCACCAGGGTCAGGCCGAGAATGTAGGCGTTGGCCACCCAGGCCACGCTGGCGCTGGAGACCTGCCAGTGCGCGGCGATGCTCGGCAGGGCCACCGCCGACATGAAGATGTTCACGCAGTCGATAAAGAACCCGAGAAGAAATACCACCGCCACTTTGTATCTGTAGGTCATGCCGCCTCCGTTTTGCCCGCAGCTTAGGGAGCTTGGGCGGAGACTGTCGAGGTGCCTATACTTGACGCATTGTTTAACAGGATTTGACAGTGAGCGAGACCTTTCACGGCCAACTGCACCGGGTGCAGACCTTTCTCGCGGTGGTGGACTTTGGCTCCTACACCCGCGCCGCGCAGTACCTGGGCATCAGCAAGGCCATGGCCAGCCTGCATATCAAGGCGCTGGAGCAGGCCCTGGCCAGTACCTTGCTGATCCGCACCACGCGGCATATCGCCCTGACGGAAAGCGGCCAGGACCTGTATGACGAATTCAAGGGGATTGTCGCCAATATCGATACCGCCTTTGACAACGTGCTGCACGGACGCAACCGGGTCAGCGGCAAGTTGCGCATCAGCTCCACGGCGGAGTACGCCGAGACTTTCGTGCTGCCGATCCTGCCGTTGTTCACCGCGCGCTACCCCGAGGTGCGCCTGAGTTATCACTTCAATTCGTCGTTGAATGACCTGGTGGCGGAAAAGCTCGATCTGGTGATTCGCCTCGGCCACCTGGCGGACTCGGGGTTCAAGGGTCGCAAGCTGGCGGACTACGGCATCGCCCTGGTGGCCAGCCCGGACCTGCTCAAGGGCGTGGAACTGGCGCAGGCCGAGGATCTCTGTCGCTTGCCGTGGATCGGCAACAGCAATCTGGCGGGGCCGCCCAGCTGGACCTTCAATCATCCGCGTCGCGGCGAGGTGGAGGTGCGGGTCAACCCCGGGCACGAGTCCAATTCGGCGACGGCGATTCGCGCCCTGGCCCTGGCCGGCCTGGGGCTGGCGGTGCTGCCCGAATGGCTGGTGCTCGACGACCTGGCCAACGGGCGCCTGGTGCGGGTGCTGCCGCCGTACAGCCTGGCGCCGCAGCCGGTGCATGTGCTGTTTCCCAACAGCGCCCACTTGCCGCGCAAATCCCGGGTGTTCATCGATTTTCTCGCCGAACACCTGGGGCATTGAGGGGGGGGCAGGGTGCTGGCGGTTTCGGTGAGTCCGGGGATGGAGGATACTCGCCGGGTCGTTCGATCTGAATTCCGGGGACCCCCATGCCGCTGCAATCCTTGAACAGTCTGTCTGCCGTCGATCCTGTGCAATGGGATGGCCTGCTCAAGGACGGGCAACCCTTTGTCCGTCACGCCTTTCTCAGTGCCCTGGAAGACAGTGGCAGCCTGGGCCCGGGCTCCGGTTGGCAGGCCGAGCACCTGCTGCATGTAGAAGACGGCCGGCTACTGGCGGCCCTGCCCAGCTATCGCAAATGGCACTCCTACGGTGAATACGTGTTCGATCACGGTTGGGCGGATGCCTGCGCGCGAGCCGGGATCGACTACTACCCCAAGCTGCTGACCGCGGTGCCGTTCAGCCCGGTGAGCGGCGCCCGGGTGTTGGCGGCGACCCAGGCGGACGCCTTCGAGCTGCTGAAAAGCCTGCCCGGTTACCTGGAGATCGAAGGGCTTTCCAGCGCTCACATCAACTTCACCGATGACTTCAGCGATCAGGCCCTGGAACAGCAACCGGGCTGGTTGCAGCGCCTGGGCTGTCAGTTCCACTGGCAGAATCGCGGCTACCGGGATTTTCAGGATTTTCTCGACGCCTTGAGTTCGCGCAAGCGCAAGCAGATGCGCAAGGAGCGCGAACAGGTGGCGGGGCAGGGCTTTGATTTCCAGTGGTTCGAAGGCCATGAACTGGACGAGGCACTGTGGGATTTCGTCTATGCCTGCTACGCCAATACCTATGCGGTGCGGCGCCAGTCGCCGTACCTGACCCGGGCCTTCTTCAGCCTGCTGGCCGAGCGCATGCCCGAGGCGATTCGCGTGGTCCTGGCCAAGCAGGGCGGGCGCCCGGTGGCCATGGCCTTCAGCCTGGTGGGGGGCGACAGTTTCTACGGCCGCTACTGGGGCTGCCTGGCGGAGTTTGACCGCCTGCATTTCGAGACCTGTTTCTATCAGGGCATGGACTACGCCATCGCCCAGGGGCTGCAGCGCTTCGACGCCGGGGCCCAGGGCGAGCACAAACTGATTCGGGGCTTCGAACCGGTGATCACCCGCTCCTGGCATTACCTGCGTCACCCCGGGCTGAATGCCGCGGTGCAGGATTTTCTGCATCGGGAGCGGGTCGGAATTCGCGCTTATGCCGAGGAGGCGAGGGACGCCTTGCCCTATCGGCAGGCGTGATCCTCGCCGCCGTTGCTCAGCCGTCTTCCTTGCCCAGCCAGCGGTAGAGCACGGCGCCGATCACCGCGCCGAGGATCGGCGCCAGCCAGAACAGCCACAGTTGCTGCAGGGCCCAGCCGCCGACGATCAGCGCCGGGCCGGTGCTGCGGGCCGGGTTGACCGAGGTGTTGGTGACCGGGATCGAGATCAGGTGGATCAGGGTCAGGGCCAGGCCGATGGCGATGGGCGCCAGCCCCGCCGGAGCGCGTTTGTCAGTGGCGCCCAGAATGATCACCACGAACATCCCGGTCATCACCAGTTCACAGACAAACCCCGCTGCCATTGAATAGCCGCCGGGGGAGTGCTCGCCATAGCCATTGGAGGCCAGCCCCGAGGCCAGCTCGAAGCCGGGCTTGCCGCTGGCAATGAAATACAGCAGCGCTGCGGCGATGGCCCCGCCGATGACCTGCGCCACGATATAGGCTGGCAGCTCCCTGGCCGGAAAGCGTCCGCCCACCACCAGGCCCACGGACACGGCGGGATTGAGGTGGCAGCCGGAAATATGGCCGATGGCGAAGGCCATGGTCAGCACCGTCAGGCCGAAGGCCAGGGCGACGCCCAGCAGACCGATGCCGACATTGGGAAACGCCGCCGCCAGCACGGCGCTGCCGCAGCCGCCGAGAACCAGCCAGAAGGTCCCGAGCAATTCAGTCATGGAACGTTTGAACAAAGACATGAGTGATTCCTTGATAGGCCAACCTATCAACGCGATACAACTGTTATGCATCCCGCAGGTTAACTACAGGTTCCGCTCCGGAACCTAGGGTCAGTACAGCAGGCTTTCGGCGCAATTCCAGCCCACCCAAAAAAACGCCAGAGCCCTTGAAACCAGGGCCCTGGCGCATTGTGCGGCGACTTTCTGTAACTGATCAGCACACTGTAGCCGCTGCCGCAGGCTGCGATCGAGTCCGCAGGACTCGCAAGGCGGCCGCCGCGCTTTACCCGGCGAACCGCGAACTCCGGTTCTACGGCCCCTGCGGGGCCGATCGCAGCCTGCGGCAGCGGCTACAGAGGCTCAGTCGATGCCGACGAATCCTCCAGTCTGGTGCTGCCACAGGCGCGCGTACAAACCACCATGGGCCAGCAGTTCGGCGTGGGTGCCGGCTTCGGCAATGCGCCCCTGTTCCAGGACGATCAGGCGGTCCATGCGGGCGATGGTGGAGAGACGGTGGGCGATGGCGATTACGGTCTTGCCCTGCATCAGGGTCTCCAGGCTTTCCTGGATCGCCGCTTCCACTTCCGAGTCCAGGGCCGAGGTGGCTTCGTCCATGATCAGGATCGGCGCGTCCTTGAGCAGCACCCGGGCAATGGCGATGCGCTGGCGCTGGCCGCCGGACAGCTTGACCCCGCGTTCGCCAACGTGGGCATCGAAGCCGGTGCGGCCCTGGGCGTCGGACAACTGCGGGATGAACTCGTCGGCCCGGGCCTTGCGCACCGCTTCCCAGAGCTCCTCGTCGGTGGCATCCGGGCGGCCGTAGAGTAGGTTGTCACGGATCGAGCGGTGCAGCAGCGAGGTGTCCTGGGTGATCATGCCGATGCGCTCGCGCAGGCTTTCCTGGGTCACCTCGGCGATGTTCTGGCCGTCGATGAGGATCTGCCCGCCCTGCAGGTCGTATAGGCGCAGCAGCAGGTTGACCAGGGTCGATTTGCCGGCCCCGGACGGGCCGATCAGGCCGATCTTCTCCCCGGGACGGATGTCCAGGTTGAGGTCGCTGATGACCTTGTTGGCCTTGCCGTAATGGAACTCCACATGCTCGAAGCGCACGCCGCCCTTGGCCACCGCCAGCTTCGGCGCCTGCTCGCGGTCGGTGAGTTGCAGCGGCTGGGCGATGGTCTTGAGGCCGTCCTCGACCATGCCGATGTTCTCGAAGATGCCGTTGATCACCCACATGATCCAGCCGGACATGTTGACGATGCGGATCACCAGGCCGGTGGCCAGGGCGATGGCCCCGGCGCTGATCAGCGACTGGCTCCACAGCCACAGGGCCAGGCCCGTGGTGCTGACGATCAGCAGGCCGTTGAGGCTGGTGATGGTCACGTCCATGGCGGTGACCACGCGCCCGGCCAATTGGCTTTTTTCGGTCTGTTCGGCGATGGCTTCGCGGGCGTAGCTCTGCTCGAAGTGGGTGTGGGCGAAGAGCTTGAGGGTGGTGATGTTGGTGTAGCCGTCGACGATCCGCCCCATGAGTTTGGAGCGGGCGTCGGAGGCGTCCACCGAGCGCTTCTGGATGCGTGGCACGAAGTAGCGCATGGCACCGATGAAACCGGCGATCCACAGCAGCAGGGGGATCATCAGGCGCCAGTCGGCGTCGGCGAACAGCACCAGGGAGCCGATGGCGTAGATGGTCACGTGCCACAGGGCATCGATCACCTGCACCGAGGAGTCCTGCAGCGAATAGCCGGTCTGCATGATGCGCTGGGCGATGCGCCCGGCGAAGTCGTTCTGGAAGAAATTCAGGCTCTGGCGCAGCACGTAGCTGTGGTTCTGCCAGCGGATCAGGCTGGTCATGCCGGGGTTGATGGTCTGGTGCATCAACAGGTCGTGCAGGCCCACCATCAGCGGCCGGAACAGCAGGGCCACCACCGCCATCCAGGCCAGCTCCAGGCCGTGGTCGGTGAATACCTGGACGCTGGGCGTGCCCTGGGCCAGGTCGATGATGGTGCTCAGGTAGCTGAACAGCGACACCTCGATCAGGGCCACGAACAGGCCCACCACCAGCAGCGCGACGAAGCTGGGCCAGACTTGCTTGATGTAGTGGAAGTAGAAGGGCAGGACCCGATTGGGCGGGGTGGCGCTGGGGGCGTCGCGGAAGATATCGATCAGTTGTTCAAAACGACGAAAGAGCATGGGGGTCTTGAAGCCCGGGGTACGGGCTCTCCTGTTCTGAAAGCGGACGGGGCGCCGGGTAGGGCGCCGCCGTCGGGACAGGCTGCGGAATTCAGTCGATGCGCTTGGCCGACTTGATCAGCACCGGGTCCACAGGCACGTTTTGCATGCCTTGCTTGGTGGTGGTCTGGGAATTGACGATCTGGTCCACCACGTCCATGCCGCTCACCACCTTGGCGAACACCGCGTAGCCGGCATCGCGGCCCGGGTCGAGGAAGGCGTTGTCGGCGACGTTGATGAAGAACTGGCTGGTGGCCGAGTTGGGGTTGGAGGTGCGGGCCATGGACAGGGTGCCGCGAACGTTATGCAGACCGTTGGAGGCTTCGTTCTTGATCGGGTCGCGGGTGTCTTTCTGCACCATCTGCGCGGTGAAACCACCGCCTTGGGCCATGAACCCCGGGATCACCCGGTGGAAGATGGTGTTGTTGTAGAAGCCGCTGTCGACGTAGTCGAGGAAGTTCTTGCTGGAGATCGGTGCCTTGACCGGGTCCAGTTCGACTTCGATCTTGCCGAAGCTGGTGTCCAGCAGGACGTGAGGCGCCTTGGCCGGTTGGGCGGCCATCAGGTTGGCAGCGAACAGCACGGAGCCGGCGACGAGGGCGATTTTTTTCAGCATGGTTCAGTGATCCTGAGTGGTGGTGTCGACTGTGGTTATGAAGTCCAGCAGGGTGTGGTTGAAGCGCTGCGGCTGGTCCAGCGGCGTGGCGTGTCGGGAGTCCTCGATCACCACCAGCCGTGCATCCGGCAGCAGTTTGACATAAGCCTCTTTGACCGCCACCGGGGTGTAGTCGCGGTCGGCGCTGACGACCAGGGTTGGACAGGTGATCCGCCCCAGACGTTCCTGCACTCCCCAGCCGACGATGGCGTCGAAGCTGGCGAGATAAGCACGTTTGTCGTTTTTTGCCCAGCGCTCGGCCATCTTTTGCCGCAGCTCACCCTGCTCCGGCTTGGGAAACAGGCGCGGCCCCAGGGCCTTGCCGATGGCGGCCGGGCTCAACACCCGGGCCAGGCTCCAGCGCTTGAACCACTGCCAGTAGTCATTGGCGCTGCGTAGCTTGACCTCGGGGGCGCTGTTGACGATGCACAGGCTCTTGAGCAATTGCGGCTGATCCACCGCCAGCTGGAAGCCGATCATGCCGCCCATGGACAGCCCGACGTAGTGCGCGGGACCCAGGTTCAGGTGCTCGATCAGCGCCACGATGTCGGCGCTGAAGCCCGGGATGCTGTAGCGCTCCCGAGGTTTGTCGGAACGCCCGTGACCGCGAATGTCCGGGATGATCAGCCGGTAGCGGGCTGAGAGCTCGGGGATCTGCTTTTCCCAGTCCAGGGCGCTGGAGCCCAGGCCGTGAACCAGCAGCAGGGGGTCGCCCCGGCCGTATTCCTCGTAGTGCAGGGTGCAACCTTCATGCTCGAAATACGCCATGGCAGAACTCCTGTTCTGGTGGGTGGGACGTCAGGCTTGCTCGGGGGCGGCAAAGGGCGCATCCAGGGGCGCGGTGTCGAAGGTGCGCAGCAGTTCCACGAGGATCTGCGTGGCCGGGCCCAGGGGTTTGTCCTTGTTGGAATAGAGGAAGAAGGTCGGATGGCGGCTGCCGCCCTGGTCCAGGGGCAGGACCTTGAGCAGGCCTTCGCGCAGCTCCCGTTCGATCAGGTGCCGGGGCAGCCAGGCAAACCCCAGGCCGCTGCTGACGAAGGTCGAGGCGGTGGCCAGGCTGCCCACGGTCCAGCGTTGTTCGGCGCCGAGCCAGCCCACATCCCGTGGCTGCTGGCGGCCGGAGTCGCGGATCACCACTTGCAACTGGCTTTCCAGGTCCTGGAAATGCAGCTCACGTTGCAGGCGGTGCAGGGCATGTTCCGGGTGGGCCACGGCGACGAACTCCACCGAACTCATCTCGGTGCCCAGGTAACCGGGAATGTTGAAGCCACTGATGGCCAGGTCGGCCACGCCTTCGAGCAGCACTTCCTCGACCCCGGACAGTACTTCTTCGCGCAGGCGTACGCGGCAGCCACGGCTTTGCGGCATGAAGGCGGTCAGGGCGCGCACCAGGCGCGCGTTGGGGTAGGCGGCGTCCACCACCAGTCGCACTTCGGCTTCCCAGCCCTGTTCCATATGGTGGGCCAGGTCTTCCAGCTGGCTGGCCTGCTTGACCAGTTGCCGGGAGCGGCGCAGCAACACGCCGCCGGCTTCGGTGAGCACCGCCTTGCGGCCATCGATGCGCAGCAGCGGCACGCCGAGCTGGTCCTGCATGCGCGCCACGGTGTAGCTGACCGAGGACTGCGAGCGGTGCAGGGCTTCGGCGGCCTGGGCGAAGCCGCCGTGATCGACCACCGCCTGCAGGGTGCGCCATTGATCCAGGGTCACGCGGGGCGCTTTCATGAGGGACTCCTCTTGTCCTAAGCTGGCGCTCCTTATTGGAGACTGCCGAATGAGAAAATTCTGTTGTGTGTTGCTGGCGCTGTTGCCCCTCTGCGCCTGGGCCTATCCCATCGATGTCGAGAAGCAGTTGAACGGCCAGAGCATCGACTACACCACCTTTGCTACCGATGAAGACATCGGCTCCATCCAGTTGAACAACTACGGCAAGAACGACGCCGTGTGTTCGGTGGTGTTTCGCAATGGCCCCGAGGCGCCCCGCACCCGCAAGGTGGAAGTGGCGGCCGGCAAGAGCAAGAACGTGACCGCCAAGTTCAATCGCAAGATCATCAAGCTGCGCCTGGACCTGAACTGCCAGGCCAAATGATGGACTCTGGGCCGGCCCGGCGTGCTGCGTTGGGGCTGGCTCCGCTTATAAACGAATTTGTTGATTGGTTATAGCAGTTATTTGCGCTTTTTCATCGATATCACTCTGTTTAATCTGCGCTCCATCGACTTACGCATACCCCGATGGAGGCTTCAGCCATGTCCCGCGTCCTGATCATTGAAAGCAGTGCCCGCCAGCAGGATTCCGTATCCCGGCAATTGACCCAGACCTTTATCCAGCAATGGCAGGCCGCTCACCCCGGCGACTCGATCACGGTGCGTGACCTGGCCCGCAACCCGGTGCCGCATTTGGACGCCAACCTGTTGGGAGGCTGGATGAAACCTGCCGAGCAGCGCAGCGCCGCCGAGCAGGAGTCCCTGCAGCGCTCCAATGAGCTGACCGAGGAGCTGCTGGCCGCCGACGTGTTGGTGATGGCCGCGCCGATGTACAACTTTGCCATTCCCAGCACCCTGAAAGCCTGGCTCGACCATGTGCTGCGTGCCGGGGTGACCTTCAAGTACACCGACACCGGGCCCCAGGGCCTGCTGACCGGCAAGCGTGCCTACGTGCTCACTGCTCGGGGCGGCATCTACGCCGGCAGCAGCGCCGATCACCAGGAACCCTACCTGCGTCAGGTCATGGGCTTTATCGGTATCCACGACGTCGAGTTCATCCACGCCGAAGGTTTGAACCTGGGCGGCGACTTCCACGAAAAGGGCTTGAACCAGGCCAACGCCAAGCTGGCCCAGGTGGCCTGAGCCCCGTTGGACGAAGCGGCGCTGCAAGATGGGCGCCGTTAATCCGCAGATAATCCGCCGGTGTTCAAGTAGCGCCTGCGGATCCCCTTCAAGCCGGTTCGCGCATCGAACCTCCCTTTGCACTGGTTGCTTCTTCAGTGCCGACGCCCGATTGCACGCCTAGCGAGATCGGGCTTTTTTTTGCCCGGGATTTCATCTGTACCGGCAAAACCGCTATCGTCGCCGCCATTCAAGATGAGGCGAACATGGGCTATCTACTTTTTGTCACTCTGATCCAGGCATTTTCCTTCAGCCTGATCGGCGAATACCTGGCCGGGCATGTCGACAGTTACTTCGCGGTGCTGGTGCGGGTGCTGTTGGCGGGGCTGGTGTTTCTCCCGCTGACCCGCTGGCGCCGGGTGGAACCGGCCTTCATGCGCGGCATGCTGCTGATCGGGGCCCTGCAGTTCGGCATCACCTACGTGTGCCTGTACCTGAGCTTTCGGGTGCTGACGGTGCCGGAGGTGCTGCTGTTCACCATCCTCACGCCCCTGCACGTGACCCTGATCGAAGACGCCCTGAACCGGCGCTTCAACCCCTGGGGGCTGCTGGCGGCGCTGGTGGCGGTGGCGGGCGCAGTGGTGATTCGCTACGACAGCGTCAATCCGGACTTCTTCATCGGCTTCTTGCTGCTGCAACTGGCCAACTTCACCTATGCCGCCGGGCAAGTGCTGTACAAGCACCTGGTGGCGCGCTACCCCAGCGACCTGCCGCATTACCGGCGCTTCGGCTACTTCTACCTGGGGGCGTTGCTGGTGGTACTGCCGGCGTTCCTGCTGTTCGGCAAGGCCCATTACCTGCCTGATGCGCCGCTGCAATGGGCGGTGCTGCTGTTTCTCGGCCTGGTGTCCACGGCATTGGGGATGTACTGGTGGAACAAGGGCGCGTGCCTGGTGACCGGCGCCACCCTGGCGGTGATGAACAACCTGCATGTGCCGGTGGGGCTGCTGGTCAACCTGCTGATCTGGAACCAGCATGAAGACCTGGGGCGCTTGTTGCTGGGCGGGTTGGTGATCCTTGGGGCGGTGTGGATCAGCCGCCGCGGCTCCCGGCTGGTTGCTCGCTGAAGTCGCGGCACAGCGGCTCGGCTTTGCTGTAGCCGCTGCCGCAGGCTGCGATCGGCCCGAAGGGACGCAAAATCTCAAGATCGCCAAGCAAGGCCCTGCGGGCCTTCGCGCAGCCTCGCCATGGCTCGGCTGCGGCTGCAGGTTAAAGCGCGTGCTTTTCTGGTTGTGGAACATGGCTGGCGCCCGCTATCGCCGGCAGCAAACCGGCCCGCAGATCGGTGCCGCTGGGCTGCTGGTAGAGGTTCAGGCCAAATTCCGGCATCACCGCCAGCAAGTAATCGAAGATATCCCCCTGGATGCGCTCGTAATCCACCCAGGCCGTGGTGCGGGTGAAGCAGTAGATCTCCAGCGGAATGCCCTGGGCGGTGGTCTGCATCTGGCGCACCATGCAGGTCATGTTCGGCTGGATCTCCGGGTGGCTCTTGAGGTACGCCAGGGCATAGGCGCGGAAGGTGCCGATATTGGTCATGCGTCGGCGGTTGGCCGATAGCGCGGCGACGTTGCCCTGGGCTTCGTTCCAACTCTTGAGCTCGGCCTGCTTGCGCCCGATGTAGTCGGTGAGCAGGCGCACCTTGCTCAGCCGCTGTTCTTCGTCGTCATGCAGAAAGCGCACGCCGCTGGCATCGATGTACAGGCTGCGCTTGATCCGCCGACCGCCGGATTGCTGCATGCCGCGCCATTATCACCGGTACAACATCAATACTATCCAGCCCACTCAAGCCCCTCAGCTCCCAGAATCCGTTCAAAAATTAACCAAAAACCCCCAGTGCAGGATCTTCCACTAAGACGCTCTGTACCACTATAATAGACAATACCCACATACTAACTACTAACTACTACCTACTACTAAATCCGAAAAGCCTCCAACCCCAGAAACCACGCGTCCTACGCCAAGTTGGAGATCCCAAAGAGATCAATCCAAGCCAGCTGATGACGATTAGAAGACACAGACCACATCAGGTTTGCCAGCAAAGGGCGTGGAGAAGAGGGCAGGAGAGCTAGCACCATGACAGTCAGCTTGAAGATCAGGACGCTGTATCAGAACGACAATACGGGGCGTGAGATCGAGCTCCCAGCGTTACTCACGCCTCAAGGCATCCTGATCTCCCACCTGAGGTTTCTGGCCTCGACGCGATACCTCAAGAAGAGCGCTTCGTGGCGTGAGCGGAACGTATTCGCGATGAAGCTGCTGCTGTCGTACATCGGTGCGAACGAAGGCCACTTCACTAAGACGACAGAGCTCCTGGAGTCGTTTGCGACAGCACTGCAGTACGGGACGATCAACATCGAGACCCAGCAAGATCCTGGTGGGCTGTACTGGTTACCGCGTAAAGCCGAGGATGCTCGCACGCTCTTGCAGCACATCACTGCGTACACCGACTGGCTCGTTGGTGAGTCTGGACACGAGAAATCCTTAGTCAACCCATTCAGGAAGGCGACATCGGTGGAGGAGCGGATGAACTGGTGCGCCTACTACCAGCGTCAATCCAATGTGTTCCTGAACTATCTCCACAAACCAAAGGACGCAGCCGCTGAGAATCAATGGGTTCGGCGCACGCAGACTTCGAGCGTGCCTATGTTCAATAGAAGGCCCAGCAAGCGCTTTCCTGAAAGTGAGATTCACAACTTGCTTGAAAACGGATGGGTGCGGCGCATGGCCGACCCGGACGCTACGGAAAATGATCGTATTGACTGGAAGGGAAGGGCGATCACAGTCTTGATGCATTATGCGGGGCTGCGTAAGAGCGAGATCTTTCACTTATTTTTGTCTGACGTGATCGTCGACAGGACGCGTAAAGAAGCCTATGTGCGTATCTGGCACCCTGAGAATGGGCGCGTTCAGGAAGAGGGCTATACCAATCGCCGTGATTATCTGAACCGGCGTTATCGCAGAAAGCCTCGCACGGAGTATTCAAAGACAGACTCGCTGCATGCCGGGTGGAAGGCTCCGCTGCTGACTGATGGCTCTGATGGCTTTGTTGAAGTCTATTTCTACCCATTGGATATGGCCAAGGTATTCCTTCACTATTACGCAAACTACCTTAAGTACCAGCGAGTTAACCCTCAGCCAACTGAAGACCATCCGTACGCGTTCACGAACACAGACGGTAGGCCGGAGACGATGAAAAACTTCAACCGCCAACACCGGGATGCAGTTCACCGTATTGGTTTGGAGCACTCCAAAAAGCTCGGAACTACCGAACATGGTCATCGTCACGCATACGGTTACAGGCTCTGTGAATCCGATCTTTCCGAGGAGTTTATTCAAAAGGCCCTGCACCATCGCAATATCGAATCTCAGCGGATCTACAAAGAGCCTACCTACGAAGACACTAGGGTCGAAAGGATGAAGGGTGAGAAACGTCTCGCAGAGAAACGTCGGGAAGCGCGCGAACTCCAGAGCGAACAGGAACACTGCTAGGCGATGCAAGCTGCCCGGTCTGAACCCCAGGCGGCCCCACCGTGTGAGTCATTCAGTAGCCTGATGGCAACCAGCCGGGCTGAATAGTTTGCTAGCCGGCCCTATCTCGTTCCTCCTCAACGTCAGCCACTCCGGGCCTTTCACCTCGAAAACCCAGGGAAGCCCACAGCAACCGCCCCTAGGACAAAAGACGTCTCCTAGAGCCTGTTTCCCATCTGACTCAGCGAACCGAAGCTTGGCCGGCCATAAATAGGCCTAAACCCTCAAAAACGCCCTAAAATGTAACAAGGCGTTTCAATTTTGGCTCAATTCTAAATTGAGCTAAGCGCTGAGGCCGGCCAGAGAAAAATTCCAATTTAAAATTGGCGACCCTTTCGTAGAAATTCCGAGCCCTCAGCGCGCCTGAGTTCGCCAGAATGCACGAGGCGAAACTCAATTCAAGATTAGCTTCAATATACGCTTTAATTCTCAATTTAGAATTAGCTATATATTGCTTTTTTGAAAATTAAGTGGGTCTTCTCAATTGTATTTATCTTAGGTAGTTTTGTTGCCTTCAGATCAAACGTTGGAGAGCGCCCATGGCCAAGTCAGGCGGCAAGCAGAGCTATGCCCAGGAAAAAGTAAATACCCAACACGGAGTGGGCGAGATTTCTCGTGTTGAACATGGTCAAAATGAAGGTGAAGTTGAAAGCCAAGTCCCGAGAACAGAGAAAAAGAACTTAGTGCAGCAAGAGAGTGCTAGTGTTGGTGGGGCAAAAAATTTTAGAAAAAAGCCTACTCGAACTTTTAATTACGGTGCGCGCCGCCCTATGCTTGTTGCTCAGGTCTTTAAGACTTACGAAGAAGCCAAGGCGTTCATGCTGGAGAGAGGTATCTCACGAATTAAAGATTACCAAGCGCTTCAGGAACAGCATGACGACCTGCCCAAAAACCCTATTAAAGTGTACGCAGGTAAGTGGGTTGGCTGGAATGAGTTCTTCGGTATTCCAGAATTCTATACGTTGAATGAACTTCAGGAGGTTGTTCGAGGCTTGGGTTTGACTACCGTCCGCTCTTACCAAGCAGCACAAAAAAAAGATCCAAGAATTCCCAATACACCTGCTCTGGTCTACAAAGACTTTCCGGGAATCCCTGTCCTTCTTGGAACAGAAAAGCCGTCTTACAAGACCATTGAGGAAGCCGCTGCGGCATGCGCGTGCCTGGAAATCTATAATGCGGACAATTACCGGCGCAGACGACATCTGGATCCCCGCCTGCCGAAGAGTCCGAGCAAAACCTATGGCAGCGCATTCAAGAATTGGGCTCACTTCTTGGGAGTGGATGAAACTGATGTTCGGGATCCAGCAGCCGACGGTTACTATGCGACATTTGAAGAGTTCATGGAAGCGGTCAAACTTCTATATATAAACTCTAAGGAAGACTACGCTCGTAAATACCGTAGTGACCCCAAGCTACCTGCCCGACCTGAAAATATCTATCTTTCTCATTGGCGGGGCTGGTCTCCCATCACGCAATCGACGACTAGCTACTATTGCACGACTTGGCAGCAGGCACGCGAGCTAGCGTTGCCACACAGGTTTTTCGGAGCAGATAACTATCGAAAGAATTGGAAGGTTGACGCGCGTTTACCTGCTCAGCCCAATAGGCGCTTCCCCGATTTTCCGGGATGGCCAACATTCTTGTTGCCTAAAGCGTGCGACAACATGGAAGACTTGAAACTTGCGATCAAGATCCTCAAGCTGAGTAATCAAAGTGATTACCAAGTCGCCCGTCTAACCTACCCTGTGCTGCCTGAAAATCCGGAAAAGATGTTTGCGGGGGAGTGGAAGGGCTGGCCCTATGCGATGGGAGTACCGGAGCCTTACCTTTATGAAGATCTCAGAGCGATCGCCATTCGATACAAGTGCAAAACTCGCTCCGACTACAGAGCTCTTTGCGCCAAGTTGAAAGATCCAAGGATGCCCTACAATCCTGAGCTGATCTATGAAGAGTGGGTAAATATCTTCGAATTCTTAGAGCAGGATTTGCCTTTCAGGCTTGAACAAATCTCGGATAAAAGTAAGGGTTGGCATGATGATATCGCGCACTTTGTCAACAATAGCCCGGTGAAAGGTTCGTTGGAACATTCACTTTGCAAGTTTCTGCGCAACTATGTAGAGCCGAACGATCTCGGCGCAAATGTGCGTGAGTTTTTGACAAAAAAGGTGGTCGACACTAAGAAATACCTCAAATTTTTGCAGGCTGAGTCTGATCCGGTCATCGGGCGCCGGATTTGGCACGAGGTCAATAAATACCTGAACGATGCATTGAAGCGTCACTTCACTGAAGAGGATGAGAATGGCTTCGTCTACATCGTGCCCGGTGCATCCAATCCATTGGCAGCTGTTGAATTTATGGGGCAGAGGGAACGGCCCTCCGAATCCGTCAAGCCGGTTCTCGCCTACCAGTATGTTGAAGAGGTTCGTAACTGGATCATCCCGCCGGAGGCGAAGACGTTCGCGGATCTGAAGAATATCCAGAACTACGACGCTGACTACTATCCTGTGGACAAGGAGCTGATCGACTTCGATGATCCCAACTGCATTTGGCGGGAATCAGGTGGCGAATACTACCTGTGGATTCCAGTCTTCTGGATTGCGCTGTACTGCATGGTCTCGGTACCCGCCCGGGGCCGGCAGGTCATGTATAACGACTCGGGAGAGTCGGATGAGTACCTCGTAAGATTCGTCGATGGCAAGCCCGAGTGGGTGAAAAATATGGGGCCCTTAGCTAAGCATGGGCGTCAGGAAGGGTTCGTGCGACGCGAAACGGACTCAGAAGGGAACCCAGCGTGGGGCATGCACTTCACCAGCAACAAGACTTCCTACGACGGTGCTGGTTACGATGTCCCGTGGATACCGGAGCCGATGATCTATTGGTTGACGGTGCTTCGGGAGTGGCAGCGCAAATACAATCCCATTACCCGTCTAACCCCTTGGGTGGATTGCAGCAAACGTACAGGGCTCTCCAAGAAGAAGCTTGCGCGGAAGGGCTCGAATACTTTCCTGTTCAGGGCGTTCGGCGAGGATCAACCTCCGACCTTTGCCCCTTCTCTGACCACGCGCCTAGCGGCGGCGCTGTACAACATCCAGCCCAAGAACCTGACGCTGGCTACCTTTGAAGAGGGGGCTCGTCCTAGTGCGCTGACCGCCTACGAATCTCGTTTCACTCCGCACTCCATGCGGGTGAGCCTGATCACCGCGTATGTCGCTGAGTTTGGAATGCCCATCCACATCATCATGAAGATCGCTGGACATGCATCCATCGTGATGAGTGTCTACTACACCAAAATTGGTGGTGCAAAGATGCGCCACGCGATGGCAGAGGGGGAGAAGCGAGCCCTTTTGAATAAGGCCGTGCACGCTCAGTTGATGATTGAGCAGAACCGGATAGATGAATTGAGGCACCAATTGGTGGCGAATAGTGAGGAAGCCCTCGCTGCGCTGATGTCGGGCATGACGGGGACTCAGTTGGTGCGCGACTATGGCATCTGTCCGTATGCCGGTTCGCGTTGCGAGGATGGAGGGCCGGCGCTAAATTCGCTTGCTTATGGGGCGACACCGGCTGGTTATCTAGGCATGCAAAATTGTCCGCGCTGCCGACATTTCATTACCGGGCCGGTTTTCCTCGGTGGCCTGTCCGCGCTGTGGACTGAGATCAGCCTGGCCGTGACTTTGGTGTACGAGCAATATAGCGATCTGGAGAAGCAGACGGCAGGGAACATGCAACTGATCCAAGCGCTTGATCGGGAGCAGGTGATGTGCATAAGGGCGGGCGTCGAGTTTGATGAGGCGAGGCGGCTTGGGCTGGAACTCGCCAATAGCCGATTGCACGCTGACATGGAGTCACTGGCGACGAAAATGGATTTGCACCTATGCGACATGCAGGCAATCACTCGCCTCATCAATGATTCCCGTGTCGTCTTGAACAATCAGGCTGAGGCATCAGCGGAAGGGGAAGATATGCCACTGCAGCTGATTGCTACCGATCGTAGCGATATCGAGATCGAGTACGAAGAGACCTCGTTCTACCAGCACTTGAACGAGGTGTGCGTGAACGCCACGATCTACCAGTCTTCTTCGGCTCTCATGGCGACCCCACGCCGTTCGCAGATGATCGATCGAATGGCACAGATGAACGACCTAAGGCCCTCCATGTTCAACCTAAACGAGAAGGAGCAACTCATCCTAGGTAACCAGGTAACGGATTTCTTCCTGACTCGGCTTCATAGCTGGAATAAGGTCAACAAGCTGGTCTCTGGTGAGCTCTTGATTGATGACCTGCAGGGCCCGGATCGTATCTCCAAGCCTGATTTTGCCAGGTTGCTGGAAACAAGGCCGTTCCTGGATGCCTCAGCCTTGCCCTTCATGGAGGAGATAGAGTCGATCGAGTTGGAGGCCTTTGCTTAGTCGTCTGTGATCAAAAAGATCGGGAGAGCGATGCATCATTGATCGCTCCTTCGGTAAAGTATCTTCACGAGGCCGTCTCTCTGAGACGGCTTTGGCATGAGTGGGTCGGCCAGAGAACGAGAGAGAAATGACACCTGAGGAAATGCTCGCCTTGCTGTGCGAGAAGAACCCGAAGCAGCGAGCTTCGCTTGAAGCGATCTTTGAGGTTTGCCAGGAAATTGTGACGGAGAAAAGTACCGATTTCTCCTACGCTAATGTCGCGCGGCTCGGGGAGTCGAGAAAGGTGCCGAAGGCGCAGAGCATCGCCAACAGCACCGGTGATAACTACAAGGCGCTAATCAAATGCTTCGCCAATTCCTCAGCCAGTCGTAAAAGACCCAAACGACCACGTCGCGGGGATGCATGGGCCGACGAGATTCAGGATCCACAATTACGGTTGCTGGTTCAGCAGACCCTCGTCGAGCTAGCTGAGGCGCAGGCTTCTCTCAAACAAATACATCCTCCTGGAAAGGTGATCCGGATTGATGACCGTGCGGGCAGTGCGCCGGACTTCAAGCTCAATTCCCTAGAGCGGCGCGCGCTTGAATACCTAGGCTCGAAAGACTTCTTGAATGATTTCAAGCTACAGCACGGCGATCTGGGGGATGTGCTCGACCAAAATGGTAGGGCAGTCTTCAAGCCTGGCACTCTCGATGCGCTTGATAAGGTGCTGAAGCTTCTCTGAAACCACTCATGGCGAGGCCTGACGGGATAGTACATGGTGGGCTAGAGGGCTAACCAACGCCCAGTCAGGGCGGCTGGGCGTTGGCAGCGTTGAGTTAAATAGAGGGGAGACCTAACTCAAAACTCTCGTCGATTGTGGCTCAAAGCGCGTGCTCTCCGCCGCCTTCAGTCGTGGTGGCCTCCGGAGCTTCTTCTGCACGCAGAAGTTCCTGACGTACCTGGGGCTCACATTTATGGCAGGCAAAGTATTGAATTCTCTCCACATCGCCCGTGATGAGAGCTCTTGGATGGAGTCAGTTATGACTGGGCTGCCTCAGTCCAGCGCAGATAGAGCTGCTCGGCGTGAGCCGGATTATCGAGCTTCGGTTTTGAACGTAAAGCGAACGCCTTTCCAGCCAAGTCCGCCAGCCGCTCAGCAGTTTTGGGCAGCCAGCCATTCTTGATTGCCCAGAGTTTGATGTTCTCTGCCGGCTCTTTGTGGTTACGCGAGCGCAGGATTCTAAGGATGCGTTTGGCGTGATCATCATCGGAGGCGTTCAGGACGGCGGTGCCCAAGTTGATCACTGAGGTCAGAGACTTCATTGCTTGCTCAACGATTGGATCGGCGATGAGCTTGATCGCCGGGGCAGCAGACTTCCCAGATTTTGTGGGCTTGCCCAGCACTTGGGGTGACCAGGTTCTATTCCAATTTTCAATTGCATCGGGTGTCCATGGGACAGCCACTAGGTTTTGCAGCGAATCGATTTTGTCCATCATGTCCTGGCCGGCAAAGATGGCGACCAACACGGATGGTTTGGATACCCATTTCAAGGTCTTCATTGTTTCGCAGCGCATCTGGGCGCCGCTAGGCAATGTCACGGGTACTCCTTTGACCAGCTTACTGTGCATCGTCGCCCCTAGCGCTTCATGGAGGGCGCCAGAGGTGAGTGATGCTTTGGCGGGCACCAGGAAAATGACTTCGAGCGTGCTGGTGGTTTCGCAGAGACGGTCTGCAACGTTGATACCTGTCAGGACGTGCACAGGGTTTTGATTGGTATCGGGTAGGAGTAGCCGTTGTACGGTGGGCATGTAGTCGTCCTTGTCAGAAATAGTTGTCACGGGTGAGCCGGATCAGGGTATCAGAGCCAATTAAAGGTGATGGTGTCTGCGGATCTAACGGAAACCATTGCCTCAAGCGTCGGTGTCAGGAAAGGTGTGTTGCCCGTACGGTTACGCAGAAGGCCTGCTGCGGTGCTGATGAAATCTCGTCTCCAAAAAGCCTAGATACTGCATTATTTCGCGCGGGTAGCATGCGACCTTCTTTCCACCCAATAGGAAGCAGTCATGGCCAAGCCAACCAGTCCCACCAGCCAGCAGCGTCAGCAGCAGAACGACAGGTCAGATGCATTGAACAGTAATCGTGGCACATCAGGCACTAATCCCACGAACGCTCACGCTCATGGTAATCGTGGCAAGCAGCTCAACCCCAACCAGCGCTAGGAATGCGCACCCCGGTCATTATTGGCCGGGGTATCAAGGATCTCAGATGAATAGAGATATTTGCTTCGCCACCCAAGGCGAGTTGGTGAAGCTGGCCTACGATGCCTTTGGCGTGCTTCCGCGTAAGGAAGCCAGTCGTGATGACGTTGACGAGACGCAGAAGAAGTCCCTCCAAAAGCAGTTGATGAGGCTGGCCAAAGAAGAAGGTGGGCTGCTTTCAAATTTTGGCCAAGTCATTCAGGGACTCAGCAACATCCTGACAGCGTACATACCCAGCATCCAGATCATGAGCGCTATAGGCGATCCACTCAACGATCTGCTGGATGTATACAGCCGGCTGGTTAGTGAAGAAGGAACCTACCTCAGCAAATCGGAAACCGTTCAGTACTTCATTTCGACGACGGCAATTCCTGTGCTGGTTGTGTCGCTGAATCAAAGCCTTCTCAGCCACAGGCTTACAGACCTGAAGCTGGAAACGCCAGATGACACATTCTGGTACCTGCCGACGGTTGCTGCAGATGGCAGTCTGGTATTGCCTCTGGAAAAGGTTATGCGCTGGGCATATGCGTGCTGTGGTCTTTCACAGACGCAGTTTCATTACCCTGGCAAGAACCCTCAAAGCGACAGCAACTTGCTTCAACAGAACCTCGACAACGCCATCAAGTGGACGCGAGGAGTACGACTTCCGGCGCTTCCAGCACTGTTCAAAAATTTTGAAGAATCATTCGCCGCCCTGGCTCGAAACGGGCGAGAGATATCCAAAGAGCTTCAGGTCAGCATCTTTGTCGCGCTGTTGATTGCTCGGGTATCGAGCTACCTCGCGAGGGAAATCACAAAAGCCTACGACCCCCAGTACCTTGCCGACGCTTGCCAACAATTTCAAGAGTACGCCGTATGGATTGCCGATGACGTCGACGAGTTCAAAGCTAAGCTTGCACCCGTGATGCAGCAGCAAGAATCCCCTGAGTCTGCCTCGTACGTTTGGGTAGCTGCCTGTAGAAATTACTGGGCATTTTTTGGCAGCAAAGTGACCGCTGTCGCCGACACGGTGTGGCAGCTAAAAAATGCTCACCCTGGCGTGCCATTACGTGATGACGTCCTCGACGCCCTCAAGAGTAAGTATGGTCTTTTCGCCGTATGCACCCATCTGGATCTGCTTCGGCGGCAGTCAGCCTTGACCCCTCCCCAGGGTTTTGCAGAACTTCTGAAGAAGGGCTTTGAGCTCAAGGGCGATGCGACCACACAGCTGGGGCAGATCGACGATTATGCTGCTCAGGTAGCGGCCTACGGACTGGATGAGCAACTGTGCTGGATGGTGCCCTGGTTACGTGGGGTCTACCACTACCGTAAGGATCAGTTCGAGGCAGCGATGCCTCATTTCCAGGCAGCGTTCGAAAATGCCAAATACAGGGCAGGCAAAAACCAATACAAACTGGTCAACCAATACGTTGAGCTCGCAGCAAAAAATGATGACCGGCGAAGCTTCAAGAAGGGTATCGAATGGGCGCAGTACCTAGGCATCAAGATACGCTGGCTACGTGATGATGAGCCGACTGAAGAGAAGCTGGACTTCGTCTGTTCCATGCTGAAGATGGCCCGGTACGATCACCAAATGTAGCGAGGTTAGATGAGCCGATCATCTGCCTCGCCCAGATCTGGTCGGGATCCACTGATGCAGGCCCGTCATGATTTTGCCCCCGTGGTCGTGACAGGCTCAGGCGCTCGTCAACCCGAACAACTTGGCATTTGAGAGCAGCGGCGTATTTCAGGGCTGAAAGCTCGCCGTCAGCCGGCTACCGATTGGGAGCACATGTTCGCCTGTCTGACCTCGCTTTCGCGCAGCAACTGGCAAACCTCTCTGGTGGTCAGCGGAGGTGACTATTCGTCTGTGCTCATGTCTGGTAGCTCGTGGTCTGGGTGAGCGCACGCTGGACGTCATGACCTGCATGCATGCCGCCAAGCGGGCTCCTTTCGCAATAACTGATCGCTTCCTCGAAGGTGGTAACGTCCCCTAAATTGTGGGCCTGTCCCACGCCCCACAAGCCTGTGGCGTGATAATGAGCGGCGCTTTGACTTTGGGGATGTCGTACCCCAAGTGGTCTCCATCATAGGCCACGATAGTACCTCTATGGCAGTGGGCACCGTATAAGCTGAGCGCCGGGCCTGCCCCGAGGCCTCCTGAAGCTCATGAAGCCGTAAGATACCGTTGTTTCGGTAGTCGTTGAGCCTAGGGCCATCTCGCATTCGCCCGTTCGATACAAGCGCTCGCGATTTCACAGAGGCCTGGCGGATTTGGCCTCGGCTACAAGTTTTAAGCTATACGTCTCGACCGCTCCCTTTATTGCGCTGTAGGCGGTACGGATAGCGTCATTGCTGAACCCCGGGGCGTGAACCTTCGTGTCCCAGGACTCGAAAGACGTGGAGGAGCGGGCGAAGTTGACTACTTCAATTGCACCCTTCATGGCGCCGGTGCTGGCTACATCGAAGACGATCAGCGTCTCATCAAGCTCGCGCTGGAAATCTGCGCTCTCAAAGTCCAACCAGGCTAATCCAACGGCCTCTTCAAAGACAGGATTGGCGGTAGCCCTCAATGAGCGTTTCATCTGCATCCGCACAGTCGCCGTCTGACCAGTAGCGCCGCAGCGTGTCGACACGACCAAGTCGTCAGTGTTGTGCTCGTGGATGCGGCCCTGGAATTGCAGTTTGACGATGGTGAAGTCCTGACGAACCCCTGAGCAGGCTGCGCCGAGACACATGGCCAAAAGACGGACAGCCTGAACGCGGCGCTCAAATGCCCCTCCTCGATCGCCCGTTGCAGCAAGGCTTGCTAATTTCTTCCGGGGTTTCGCAGGTTGCTGAGCCACAACGGTTTTAGAGCGTTTGGAGGGGCGATCCTTCGGCATATCCGCATCGCAAAACTTAGAGAAGCGTCATTCTAGCCCAGTGCCATCATGGCGCTAAGCCGCTACTTGGCAAGCTCCGCAAACCCATCGTGATCAAGGTCGGGTAAGGGTGATTCGTCTTCGGGGGATAGTTAATTTCTGTGACCTGGCGTCCATCAAACAGCGCCGTGACATGGCGCGATTATCAGTAGTGCGCATGTTTTTCTCCTCCCCATGAGCTACGCCACTCGTCTACGTCGCTAGGGGCCAGATAAAAACACGGCCTATGCATAAGAGGTATTGCAGGTAGCGAAACTGTCCGGTGGGATGCTGCCGCCGTTCTCTCGAGCCGTCGCCGAGTAGATACGGGCCTTGGCGTCCTGAGTCATAGGTTGAGATTTCGTGCTTGAAGATTTCTTGGTCATGTTGAAGGTTGGGTTGAACGCTTGAGCGTCGTGATCAACCTTACGTACGCTTCCGATTGTGGTCAGGGGGGCAACCTAGGAAAAATCTGAAGCGCATTCACAAGCTGTTGATTCCACGACCAACCAGGGATCGACTACTACTACTAAGTCAATGAACGTCATTCAGATGTTCAAGTTAGTGTAGAGCGATTTTCAAAATGATCGTCGAGTTAGCTTTTAAGTGTTGTGTATTGCTGGCTGTCCGCGTGAACGGCTAAGACGCAGCTACCTGAAAGTGTGTGCCGTGATTTATGGTGTAACCTTCTTGTACTACTCATATCGAGAACTTTTTATATCGAAGCTTGCAGAGTTCCGCCAGATCGAAAAACACCTCGCCGAGCAACTCCAGGCTCTAGAAACCCTCAAGGGTGATGCTGGCCTGAAGAAAAAATAGAATTCGAGACCAAATTGCGTGATTTGCTCGCAAAATACGGCTACAGCCTTAAGGGTGTGATCAACCTGCCTGATCCGCAAGCTGGTCGTCGCGCTCCAGACGTCGAGTCGAAAGTCCGTAGTCGTAAGCCTCGCCAGCTGAAGGTTTATAAAAATCCTCACACTGGCGAAGTCGTTGAAACCAAGGGGGGGAATCACAAGACGCTGAAGGGATGGAAAACAAAGCACGGCGCTGCGCGTGTCGAGTCCTGGCTGACCAAGTAATTTCAGGATGTAAGAACGTAGGGCCCTTCAGTGACCTTTTTTTGTTTTGTAGTCAAATCAGTAGCTGCTCTCCCATGACTTGTTTTTGATCAATCTAAAGAACCTTATAAGTTATCGGGCATCAGGTAAGGTCTCTGATAACGCCCGGCAGAGGGAAGCCAGCTGCTCAACAAGGCTTCGACTTCAGCACTGCTTATGAGATCCATTGGATATCGCTGTAAAACGGCAGCCTGGTATTCAGCTGTCCTGATCACTGGAGAATGGCGGCTGCAAAGCGCGCTAATGATCCTCCTTCGTGAACGGAGGTTGGCAGCTATGCGCCGAGTCTTCGGCCAGCATACACTATTCATAAAGCACCCTTTGAGCATCTTGGCGAAGGAAACCTAAGCGACGAATGTGACAGTTAGAAGTCGGAACGATGACGATGGATCAACGGTTATTGGCTGACATTCTGGCGACCGCTTTTGACCGCCTTAGGCTCTGAAGCGATGGGTAAGCCTACGCTGAGGTATTTCGAGTTTTTACCGTGACGAACATCTTGATGCGATCATGGATTTCCTGGAGGGTATGGCGAAAAGGTTCAGGCTTTTCACTGGTAGCTGGATCCTCGAAACTCCAAGTAATCACCTCGTCCGAGGATGGCATCCGGGATGCCTCCTCAGATGAATTGTCACACAAGGTGACAATGTAGTGGAAATCCTGCCCTTAAACTCATCGATACATTTACTCCGCAGCACACTTGAATCGACACCGATATGCTGAAGCGCTTCCAGCGTTCGCTGATCGATGTCACCAACGGCAAGCCCTGCGCTGAATGCCTCAAAGTGGCCGGAGTCAGTGTGTCTTAACAAAGCCGCAGCTAACAATGAGCGAACGTCGTTTTTCGGTAAGCGTCCGGCGAAGTCATCTTTCTGATGGTAATGGTGTATACCCGCTTTAGTCTCTCAAACATGCCGTCATTACAATCATCGATACTGGTTTAAGGTGATGACCATTACGTATAGGACACGGCTATCCTTACGAGCTTTCTAACTCTCTACAGTCCCGCGACCACCTCAGCCACTGTAGTGACTTGGCGGAAGTGATGCGTCCATAGGTCGATGCCAAGTTGACCAGACCTATCTAGAGAAGAGCCCACCGTTAAATCGGTTACGAGCGTAGGAGTAAGGCCTGCGTCGAATAGTGCAAAGCCAGCTGCGAGCACGCAGGTCTCAGTCTGTATGCCACACACCAAGACCCTCTCAACGCCCAACTCTTTGATGTACTTGATCGTTTCGACGGTCTGCCCGTAGCCATGCTTTACGAAGACCCTGTCTGTCTCGACAAGGCTTTCGTCCTTGCTCGCAGGACTCCAGCCAAGCTGTCTTTGAAATGGAGTTACCTGTTCATCGTGAAGCTCAATAGACGCGATCGTAGGAATTTTTGCGGATAGAGCCCGTATTCCTTCGACTAGCCACTCAGGTGGGCTGAAGGTGGACTGAACATCGACAATGAGCAAAACCTGGCGCATGAGAGTCCCCTAAAACATTCTAAAGGCGCAAATTATATCAGCCTGGCTGATAGCGTTCGGCAACTTACTCTACGCAAGTCAGGCTGGTACCCACTGATGCGGCTGCAATTTCCCGATCTCACTCGCACGTTGCGTCGGCAGTCGCGTCAGCACATCTTTGAGATAGGCATAAGGGGCATGCCCATTAATGCGCGCCGATTGGATCAAGCTCATGATCGCTGCAGCCCGTTTGCCGCTACGTAACGAGCCCGCAAATAGCCAGTTCGAGCATCCAAGAGCCCAAGGTCGTATTTGGTTCTCACATTGATTGTTGTCTATCGGCACAGCGCCATCATCGGCATAACGAACCAATGCTGCCCAGCGCTTGATACTGTAATCCAGAGCTTTGGCGATAGCCGATCCTTCGGGCACGAGATTGCGCTGGGCCAGCATCCAGATGTGCAGTGCGTTGAGAACGGGCACAGCTTTTTCCTGGCGTATTCGCCAGCGATCCACGTCGGTCATGTCCCGGGCTTGCCGTTCGATTTCGTACAACCCGCCGATTGAATGCAGTGCCTGTTCGGCCAGCTGGCTTTTATTCGTTGCGTGCAAATCGAAGAACTTACGGCGGGCGTGGGCCATGCAGCCGATTTCAGTGATGCCTTGCTGGAAGCTTGCTTTGTAGCCGGCGAAATCATCGCAAACCAGCTTGCCGTTCCATTGCCCAAGGAAGTTACGTGCGTGCTCACCCGCGCGGCTCGGGCTGAAGTCGTAAACCACTGCTTTAAGTGCCGAAAACGGCGTTGTGCAGTAGGCCCAGACATCAATGCTGACAGTCCCGCTCCCCCACGGGCTCTGACACTTAATGCGTTTCGCTACACCTGCGAAAATCAAACAGATAATGGGGCCCCCTGATTGAGTGTTGACCTGACTCACCTTACAGCGATTTGTCCAAACTAGGTGACCTGGTGCCCGACGCTGCTACGGGGAGTGTCTATAGTTCTATTCGATCTTGTTTCTGATGGCGTCGAGTTTGGCAATCAGATACCCCTATCTGGAGAGCAATCTCGCCTGAATTGGCATTCGGTATCATTAGATAACTGTGAACCATAGCTGGGTTACAAATGTTTAATTCTGGGGAAAAGACCTAATAGATGCGAACGAAAATAGCGAAAAAAACTGCTTGATATTTCTTAATGATAATTAATTGCAAATAAGTGAGTCGTACTCTAAATAGATTTTTATTATTAGGGTTTTTGGATTGATAGTTTTCAGGTGTTTCTCTCTAAAAATACTGAGCTCTGCATCGGTGACTACAATTTAAGTCGGTAACTGATAATCTGCCCTTAGTCTTTAAGCAGTCTGTCTGTCCGGTGAGGGACACCGTATGCGTGTGATGATTTTGGATGATGACCCTTGGATGACTGACCTTTTAAAACAGGTGGTTCTAAGTGTTCGCTCCGTTGCGCAGGTCGAGTGCTTTTCTGATGTTTCTAGCGCTTTAGCTGCTTGGCACCAGAATGACTATCATTTAGTTATGGCTGACTGGAACCTTCCTGATGCTCCCGGCGTGGAAATGCTCAGGATTATTCGTAAAAAAGATCAACACACGCCCCTGATAATTATCACCGCACGCGCAGACAGGGACAGCGTACTGGTGGCAAAGCCGCTAGGTATCAGCGCATTTTTTACCAAGCCATTTCAAATTCCTCGACTTGTGCAATGCTTAGAGTCGCTTCTCCCGCCAGATGAGAAGGTACGAGAGCCCCTTATCATTGCGGAAGATCTGATTCACTATCTCAATCGCTTGTCGCCAGTTGAGTTGGATTTACCTTTGTTAACGTCCGTAAAAGAGGCGCTTAAATTAGGTCGCGGTGAGTGCCTACCGCATCTAAGCGAACTCGTTGAAAGTTGGCAGAATGACCCGGCCATAACTGCCTATTTGATAGCAGCGGCCAATAGCCCTGCTTATCTTGGACAAGGTCAGATAAGCACCACTCTGAACTCAGCGTTAGCTCGCTTAGGCTCCCTTACAAGCTTGAATTTGGCGTCTAGCCAAGCCTTAAAGCAGAAGGAGGTTCAGCCTAAAGGAATGCTTACATCCCTATTACAAGCCCATCTTGATGTTGCCGAGAGATTAGCGCAAAGAGTCTTGCTGATTGCTGAGCAATGCGGCCTGGATCCAGCCCCTTTGTGCACTGCGGCTCTCTTGCACCGTATGGGAGAGCTCTGTGTGATTTACCAAATACAAAAGTGGGAGAGCATGGGGAACACTACAAGTGAAGAAACGCTGTCACACGCGATCCGTGATTTCTCTTCACCGTTTGCAAATCATTTGAAAACTCGACTGGGACTTCCAAAGGGTTTACGCGAGTTGATTGGTGCTATCTATGCCTTGCCAGCCATGCAAGTACGTCGCGAACAGGTGGTCATGCGCCTAGCTGAGGCTGTCGGCAATGGCGAACCCGAGGAGAGCATTCAAAGACTTAAAAGATTGGCTGGTTTAATGTAGGTAATTCAGGGCTTATACGGAGCGACGGAATGCAGAGTTTAACGCCCATGTCAAAATCAGTTGTTTTGATTGTAGATGATCAGGTTTCTGATCTGCGCACGCTAAGTGCAGCAGTAGGAGGTTTAGCTGAGATATATATCGCTCAAAGAGGAGAAGATGCTCTAGAAATTGCAAGGCAGTGCAAGCCGGATTTAGTGTTGCTTGACATAGAAATGCCAGGGATGAATGGTTTCGATGTCTGCAAAGTTTTAAAGGCCGACCCAGATTTTTCTGGTATAGCCGTTATCTTTGTAAGCGCTCACACACAAAAAGATGAAGAGCTACTTGCGTTAGAGTGCGGCGGTGTAGACTTTATTGAGAAGCCGATAAATATTCCGATTGCCAGGGCGCGTATTAAAGCGCACATAGGATTGCGTAATGAAGCTAAAAGAATATCCAGTTACGACGCATTGACAGGACTAGGCAACAGAAGGTTGTTGATGCTGCGTATTGATCAGGCTTTGGAAAGTGCGAATAGTAAATGTTTGCGAGTTGCATTGCTCATAATTAATCTTGATAATTTTAAGTTTATAAACGACGCGTTTGGGTACTCTGCGGGTGACTTGGTTTTGCAAGTTGTTGCATCACGCTTAAGTCAAGCTATGCCTATGCAGGATACCCTTAGCAGGGTGGGAGGCGACGAGTTTGTACTTTTGCTGTCGGAAGTATTAGCTGTTGAAGAAGTTGATTTGTACGCAGGAAAATTGATCGAAAATATCTCGAATCCTCTTTCAATTAAAGGCCTACGCCACGATTTATCTGTAAGCATAGGAATCAGTATTTTTCCTGATGACAGCACGGATGCTGAATCCCTTTATCAGCACGCTGACTCAGCAAAATATCAGGCAAAATTGGCAGGTCGTAATAGGTATTGTTATTACTCCTCGCGCAGTCAGAACGATATCCGCGCTAAGCACTTACTTGAACGTCATATTCGAGATGCTTTGGAGAAGCGAGTTTTTGAGATTTTTTACCAACCAAAAATAAATATACAGAAAAAGCGAATAGTCGGATTGGAAGCGCTAATACGATGGCGTAATAATGATGGAGCGCTTATTTCGCCGGATGAGTTCATTCCTTTGGCTGAGGAGACAGGGCTGATAATTCCAATAGGGAAGTATGTCTTGTTACAGGCGTGCAAAGATGCGGAGAGGCTGCGTACACAGGGCTATGACATTTCGGTAAGTGTGAATATTTCTTTGGTGCAATTTCTGGAAGAATCATTTTTTTCGATGGTCGAAAGAACTTTGCTTGAGTCCGGACTCGAAGGAAAGTATTTGGAATTGGAAATAACTGAAGGTGTACTAGCGCAGGATGCTGATGGGGTCAGAAAGATACTTCTTAAAGTCAGAGCGTTAGGGGTACGTATCTCTATTGATGACTTCGGTACTGGCTACTCAAGCCTTGCTTATCTAAAACGCTTTCCAATTGATATTTTAAAGATTGATCAAGGCTTTGTTAGGTGCATGCTTACAGATAAAAGCGATTCTGCAATTATTGAAGCGATCATTCAACTCGGCCTAGCACTAAATCTCGAATTGGTTGCTGAAGGAGTAGAGTCCCAAGCTCAGGCGGAAGCGCTTTTTCAAAAAGGCTGCCAGATTATGCAAGGCTATCTATACTGTCATCCTATACCATACGATAAGTTGTTAAATTATTTAGCTGGCAGTATAGTTTTTGATGGTGAAGATGCAAGTAAATACGTAAGTTAAACTGAGTATTTTTCATATTGTGGTTTGGCCTATTAATACCTTTAACACCGAGGGCTCGCGATTGATTAAAACAAAAAAATCTACATTGAGCTGGGGAGCCGTTCTCACCTTGGCTCTCGGTATAGGTGCGAGCTTTGTTTTAAGCTTGATCGTCTATCGCGTCAATGAGCGACAGGCTGAAGATTCGGTTGTAGCAACGACCGAACAGGTGGCAGGTCTGGTTTTAGAGCGACTTAAACTTTACCAATACGGTTTGAGAGGAACTCGTGGCGCCGTAATTACTGCGGGCGAGCATGGCATCAGTCGTGAGCTTTTTAAAAAGTATCAAAATACCCGTAACCTTACTTCTGAGTTTCCCGGGGCGAGAGCTATGGGCTTTATTAGGCGTGTGCCACAGCATGATGAAATTGAATTTCTAAAATCTGCACGGGCCGATGGAGCTGCTGATTTTTCAATACGACAGCTCGCAGCTCATACCGGTGAGCGCTACATAATACAGTATGTTGAACCGGTTGAAGAAAATCGTGCGGCAATTGGCTTAGATATAGCGTCTGAAACAGCAAGGAGGGAGGCTGCTGAATCATCGATGCAAAGCGGCATGGCGCGACTCACCGGGCCCATTACGCTTGTGCAGGCCATTGGAAAGCCGCAGCAATCTTTCTTGTTAATGATGCCGATTTATCGCGATGGTATTACTCCTGTGACTCAGGCCGAAAGAGAGAAAGCAGCTTTCGGATGGAGCTATGCTGTCCTCCAGACCGAACAGGTACTTAACAGTCTTGGCATAGAAAATAGTGCTGTACATCTAAGGTTGCGAGATGTAACTGTACCAGGCCAAGAACAACTTTTTTATGAAAGCACGAGCTCTGCTAGCGACGCATCGCTTATGTCCCATCAAGTTGAGCGCGAGGTGTTCGGCAGGCAATGGAAAATCGAGTTAGCTGTAAACTCTTTGTACCTAGATCGGTTAAATCAAGTTTCACCGGCTTTTGTTTTGTTATTGGGTTTTTTACTTACATTTCTTGTGGCGACTTTGATAGGTGTCATGAGTGTCAGTCGTGAGCGTCGAAGGCAAGTAATATCGGAGCAAGCGAGGCTAGCAACGATTCTTGAAAGCTCGGCTGAGGCTATTATCGGAAAAACGCTCGACGGTGTTGTAACCACTTGGAATAAGGCGGCAGAGCGTCTATTTATTTATACGTCCGAAGAGGCCATAGGCCAATCATTGGCAAATATGATTGTCCCGCCAGAGCTAAAGACGGAGGAGATTGATCTACTTGCTCGTATAAGGCTCGGTGAGCGAGTCGAAAATTTCGATACCAAACGTTTCGATAAAAATCGGCGCCTTGTTGATGTTTCTATAAGTGTCTCACCTATTTATGGCGAGGACGGTCGCATCGTTGGCGCCTCCAAAGCTGTAAGGGATATTTCTGCGAAGAAACAGGCAGAGGCACGTATTCTTGAGCTTAACTCGAGCTTGGAAGAACAGGTGGCGCAGCGAACTCACGAATTACGAAGTCTCAATGTTTTGCTCGGAAGCGTGCTGCGTTCTGCTACTGAGGTTTCAATTATTGCGACAGACATGGATGGTGTTATTCGCGTATTCAATGATGGTGCCGAGCAGATGCTTGGCTATACAGCCGACGATTTGATAGGTAAATGCACCCCTATAGTTTTCCATGACACGGATGAAGTCGATGCGCGCGGCGTTGAACTGAGCCAAGAGTATTCTCAAACCGTCGATGGTTTCTACGTTTTCACTCAAAAACCTAACAATGAAGGAGCAGAAACGCGGGAGTGGACATATATTCGCAAAGACGGTTCGAGTTTTCCCGTCACTCTGGTCGTAACGTCGATGCGTGATGACGATGGTAAACTAAGTGGTTACTTGGGTATCGCAGTAGATATCACCGAGCGTAAAGCTGCAGAAAGAGAGCTGGCTGCTAGCCTGGAAACGACCGAGAGGCAGCGAAGCGAACTAATGGCGATGCATGAGCAATTGGTTTTGGCCGCTGACGTAGCAGAGCTTGGTATCTGGTCTTGGACATTAGCGGATAATGCTTTGCAGTGGAACGACAGGATGTTCGAGCTGTATGGTCAACCTATGTCATTGCGTAATAGCGGTTTGAATTACTCCCACTGGTATTCGCGTGTTCATCCCGATGATGTCGTAGACACTTCTGCAAGGCTTAACGCCGCTGTCGATGGGGCTGGTACATACGATACAGTTTTTCGTGTCGTCCGCCCTGATGGCCAGATCCGCTTCATTCAGGCAGGCGCGCAGATTGAGCGCGATTCTTCAGGTACAGCTTTGTGTGTTACCGGTATCAATAGGGACATCACTTCACAGCGAGAACTGGAGTCGCGTTTACTTTATGCAAAAGAGCAAGCAGATCTAGCCAGTGCAGCTAAGTCAGCATTCCTAGCCAACATGAGTCATGAAATACGTACACCCATGAACGCAGTGTTGGGTATGTTGCAGCTAGTACAGAATACGGAGCTGAATGGTCGCCAGCTTGATTATGTCACTAAGGCCCAAACCGCAGCAAAATCGCTTCTTAGCTTGCTTAATGACATTCTAGATTACTCAAAGATTGAGGTGGGCAAACTCCAGCTCGATCTGCATCCGTTCCAGCTTGAGACTTTAATGTGTGATCTTGCGGTAGTGTTGGCCGGTAACCAAGGGCAGAAAGAGGTAGAGGTCATATTCGATATAGACTCTAATCTCCCAAATGATCTGATCGGCGATAGTCTACGACTGCAGCAAGTGCTTATTAATTTAGCAGGGAATGCACTCAAATTCACTTCGGAAGGCCAAGTCGTAGTTAGCATTCACCAGATCCTTGATACGGAGGAAAATATAACTGTTCGCATTGCAGTATCTGATACTGGTATCGGTATTAATTCGCAGCAGCTTTTGAGGATTTTTGAGGGATTCACACAAGCAGAAGCTTCAACTTCTCGGCGCTTTGGCGGTACAGGCTTGGGGCTTGTGATATGTAAGCGGTTGGTCAGCCTTATGGGAGGTGATCTTCAAGTCGAAAGCCAAGAGGGTGTCGGAAGTCGCTTCTGGTTTGATATCACATTAGATATTGCCGATAAGTCTCTCCTAAGATCTTTTTGTCCTGGAGTCGATGAGCATATACGCGTGCTAGTGGTCGACGATAATGCAATGGCTAGTGAGCTGTTAGTCAGAACCGTACGTGCGCTGGGCTGGAAAGCAGATGAAGTGAGTGGTGGCGCTCAAGCGGTGGAAAGTGTTTTATGTGCCCAAGCATCAGGCGAACCTTACAACGTGGTATTGATGGACTGGCGTATGCCCGTTGTGGATGGGTTGAGTGCCGCACAAATGATCCAGCAGTCGTCTAATAGTCTGCCTCCGCCCATGATAATTATGATCACTGCATATGGCCGTGAAGTATTAGCCGATGCAAATAAAGATGGGAATGCTCCTTTTGTTGGTTTTTTAACTAAGCCCATTACTCCTAAGCAATTGGCAGATGCTGTGAATCAAGCCTTCAGTGGGGGAAGTAGTTTTCCCACCGCTTATAAAACCCCCAATATTGATAGGCCCAAACGTCTCAGTGGACTGAGGCTCTTGGTCGTCGAGGATAATGAGTTCAATCGACAGGTCGCCGATGAATTACTCACAAGTGAGGGGGCTCACGTGACGCTTGCAGAGGGTGGATTGGAGGGAGTTAAAAAGGTTGTGGAAGAGCGAGTTTCGTTCGACGTAGTGTTAATGGATATTCAGATGCCTGATATTGATGGTCTGGAAGCAACACGTCGTATTCGATCTCATGACGAGTTTCTAGAACTTCCGATTTTAGCAATGACCGCGAATGCCTCAATTAGTGATCGAGAAGAATGTATTGCAGCAGGTATGAATGAGCATGTGGGTAAACCTATCGATTTAGAACATCTCGTCGCTACATTGCTGTCTCAAGTAAGCGGTAGATTCGAGCCAATACTTCAGAGCCCTAATAAGATAGGCGAAGGTCGGGATATTGTTGAAAATAAAAATACGATTATCAATCGTTTTGGAGGTAATCTTGACTTGATCAAAAAGGTACTGAGTAGTTTTGGCCCTGAATTGGAAAAGCAGCTTGTGCGATTGCGGCATGATATTCTACGCCATGACACTTTAAATGCGGCGCTTGTGCTTCATACCATCAAAGGAAGTAGCGGTAGTATGGGGGCGACATCACTATCTGAGTATGCAGGCAGTCTAGAGCAAAAAATAAAACATGGAGACGAGATATCCAAGGCAAACTTGCTTTCGGATATGACATGGGTTTCAGAACTTGAAGTGCTACTGACCAAAAGTATCCAGAAAATGAATCTGGACTTTGGCTTTACCTATCCTTCAAGTGTTACTAGCAACGTTGAAAAAATGGAATTGACGCAGTGGAAAGATTGCCTAAAAGAGATTTTGATCTTATTGAAAGCCGGGAATCTTGATGCTCTGGACTTAGCAGCCGACGTAGCTCCAAAAACTCCAGATTTACTACGTGAAAGATTCAATGATTTCTGCCTAAAAGTAGAATCTCTAGACTTTCGTGCTGCAATACCAATGGGGCAAGATTTGTTGGAGTCTTTTTAAATGGGTGGATTAATGGATACCTGGCTGCCTCATTCATTCGTCCGACCAAAGCTACTTTTGGTTGACGATCAGGCGACTAATATACGGATACTTCATGAGTTATTCCGTGAGAATTGTGATGTTTTTATGGCAACTAGTGGCCAGCAAGCAATTGAGATATGTCAAGACCAAGCTCCAGATTTGATTTTGCTAGATGTAGTTATGGATGGCATAGACGGCCATGAAGTCTGTAGACGTCTAAAAGCTAATCCTGAAACACAGAATATTCCTATAATTTTTATCACTGGTAATCAACAAGAGGCTGACGAAATTCAGGGTTTTGAGCTTGGTGCTGTGGATTTCATTAGCAAACCAGTTAATCCAACGATTGTTAAAGCGCGTGTCAGAACGCATCTCACGTTGAAGCTACAGAACGATTTGTTGAGGTCAATGGCGCTCATGGATGGACTAACGGGCGTCGCGAATCGTCGTAAATTTGATCAAGATATTTCAGCAGATTGGCGGCAGTGCTTTCGAGAGCAAAAACCGCTATCGCTTATATTAGTGGATGTAGATTTTTTTAAACGCTATAACGATCATTACGGCCATCAAGCCGGCGATAGTTGCCTTATATCAATTGCCCAGGCTTTGTCTGAGTGCGTTAAGCGTCCTTATGATCTGGTCGCTCGATATGGTGGTGAAGAGTTTGCCTGTGTTTTGCCAAAGACCGATCATTTGGGTGCATTTGAGATAGCAGAGAGGATGTTGGCACACGTGCGTGCCCTACGCATCGAACATGTCGCCTCGGATGTAGACTGTGTTGTAACTATTTCACTAGGCGTGGCAACAGTTACGCCGATGGGAGATCTTGAATTGAAAGGGCTAATAAACGAAGCGGATAAGCGACTCTATGAAGCTAAGGAGAGTGGGCGGGGGCGTGTTGTCTCTGGACTGCCTCCGGTACCGTAGACATCTCCAGCCTATGCTTTAATCGAAAGATGCTCGCGATTGCCTTTAAGCATAGTGTTCAAGGGCCTTGTTCATACAGCAGGGACTTTCGGGTTTATAGTTAATAAATTTCCAGCCAAGAAGTGGTAACGTGAATGCCAACTGTAGGTACGCTCCTGACTCCCCTGCACAAATGGCGTTGGTGCCACTCGATTAGTTTTTGATGGATTTTTCACCCAGCGGCAAATTCGGGTTATCCGCCTCCAAGTTGATTTTTGCACACGCGGTCTCTGCAACAGTCTTGTCTTGAAACCCATACGCTAGCCTTACTTTCTCTTGATTGTCGTAAATGTCAAAACGACCTAGGTGGGCCTGCGATTGAACATGAAATCCTGAACCATGGGATCTCCGTTCGACTTGAACCGCTGGAACAAGCACAAATCTAGGTCTCATTGTTCGTGTCTCCTCGGTTGACTTTTGCTTTGAGCACGCAGTCTAACCTCACCCGTATCAACCAAGGTGGTAAAAGCTACATTTTTTAGGTAACGCACCAGGTGCTACTTATTTTACTTTTCATTATGGTGAAGCAGCCCGAAAATTTAATTCCTACTGGTCAGAAAATTGCCTAGTATGTTAGAGATTGAAGGGTTCAAGTGTATGCCATACCTATCAAATCAAAGTGAGAGTTTTAATGTCTAAACTTGCCGAATTCCGTCAACTCGAAAAACACCTCGCCGAACAGCTCCAAGCGCTCGAAGCCTTGAAGGGCGATGCTGGCCTGAAGAAAGAAATCGAATTCGAAACGAAGCTTCGCGATTTGCTCGCAAAATATGGCTACAGCCTGAAAGACGTGATCAATGTGTTAGATCCACAAGCAGGCCGTCTTGCTTCAGCCGTCGAGTCGAAAGTCCGTAGTCGTAAGCCTCGCCAGCTGAAGGTTTATAAAAATCCTCACACTGGCGAAGTCGTTGAAACCAAGGGTGGTAACCACAAAACGCTGAAGGAATGGAAAATAAAGCACGGCGCCGCGACCGTTGAATCCTGGTTGACCAAGTGACTTGGATTGAACATTAAGGGGCCTCTAACGGCCCTTTTTTGATTCAGCCTTTGCTGCGTCGGCAGCGCTCCGAGCAGTAGCGCACTTCCTCCCAGCAGCGTGCCCACTTTTTCCTCCATGTGAATGGAAGGCCGCAGGTCACGTACGTTTTACCGGTAGCTCACTCTTTTTCAAAATGACTCACCATTGTCTATCGAGCGAACAACATCTGATGGTACACCCCAAAGGTATCTCGATCTTTTTTCGCCTTTATAGATAGCTCAGACCATATCTTTGCTGGAGCTGGAGCAGTTCTTCCGAACTAGGCTTTTCTGGAGCGAGACGACGTATCAATTCACCGGCTTCCCTGAAAAAACCTTCTGCTCCTCCAGGGGTAAAGGTGGTGAGAAATCGACAATCGCTGTCACCGTCGTTCTTAAAATACTGCTGTACGCCGCGCGGAGCAACGACATAGCTGCCCGGCCCGGCTAAGTGAAAATCCTCGCCAATCTGCATGGCTAGCTGTCCTTCGAGGATATAGTTATTTTCATCCTCACCCTCGTGTATATGTCGCGGCACTACACCTCCAGGTGGGAGTACGGTCTCCATAAGCGAATAGACTCCTCCCGTTTCGGTAGCAAACACCTTGATGTTCATGCGGGCGCCTGTAGGGTGCAAAACGTGATGCCCCTCACTAGGGCTGATCATGCGGGCTTTAATCGAATTACTACTCATAATTTCCTCCAGTAATTTCCGGCCAGGATGGGTGGATAGCCATCTCACGCTTGTGGAGGATTTTATTGGGATAAGCCGTGTTAGGATTTGTATATCTGGTCAATTTATCTGCAAAAAACGTCAAAATGGCAAAGCATCTACTTCTACCTTCCGGCGCGTCAGGAAAAATCGTAACTGCGATCAGCTTTACGGCCTTTAGTGAGGGACTCTCGGGATCAAAGGCTCATGTTCATGAGCTAGGGCAACTGGTGTTGTCAATGCAGGGGGTTGTCGCGTGCGAGGTGGCCGATAACCATTGGATAGTGCCACCACATTGCGCTCTCTGGATTCCTGCCGGCGTCCCGCATCAGAGTCGCGCCTCTGCTAATGCCCATGGCTATTTCCTTTTCATCAAACCCTCAGCATCTACTCTTCCAGACGAGTGCTGTACGTTCAGTATCAGTGCCATGTTGCGCGAAATGATTATTGAACTATGCGAAGGTCGCAGCGACCGCACTACTCTCAGTAAAGATCTCATCACTCAATTACTGCTTGAAGAGTTGAGCGCTATGCCAAGGGTGAGCACGTATTTCCCAATACCCGCTGATTCGAGGTTGAAACGGATAGCTGAAGCATTAATCCAGGCTCCTGACAACAGAAGAACGCTAGAGCAATGGGCAAGTTTTGGCGGGATGAGCGAACGCACATTTTCACGACAGCTGTTCAAGGAAACCGGGATGTCGTTCGGTAAATGGCGTCGACAGCTTCATCTGATGGTCGCGCTGAAGTTGTTGGCTGAGGAGAAGAGCGTCCAGCAAGTAGCAGGAGACCTAGGGTATGAGGCCGTAACGAGCTTCATCAGGATGTTCAAGCTTGCGCTCGGCACCACGCCCGCAAAATATGTTTCATTGCCTAGCGTGGGGTACAAAGGACAATAGCCTGAAAACAGCATTCTGAAAGAAGCGGCGTGAATCAGATGACCCAGCGCATCAATCTCTCAAGGTGGCCACTGTGCTCATCCAAATGTTCATTGAGAGTTTCAAAGCCTTGGTTTGAATCGTCCCGAATTCCCTAGACACTTTGCAAGCTCATTTTTGGACACTCAAGCTGCTGGGGAAACAAGCCCAAGCTCAATCAGCGCCTTCACTTCCTCCGCCTCTACAACTCGAGAGATATCCGATGTTGTCCAAGTCGAAATCTCTTGCCGAAAAACTTCGCTAGAGCGAAAAGGCATCGTCGACACTGCATCGAGCATTCCAACTCTTTTGTTCTGAAAGCGATCGATGTCGTCCAACTGCAGAAAATAGCATTCCGCGTAGGCAGAGTAGACGAGCCTCGCTGACGCACGAAGATGCAGATGCTCGCGCAGCAACTCTAGGGCAAAGCCAGTGCCGCGCACAGCTTCAACTGCAGTGATCAATCGATTTGGACACAGCGGCAAATCATGTCGAGCTGCTCCTTGGACGGGCTCGATTGATGGCCTGCGCTCATCGAGATCGATCTCGTCTACCCCAATCTTTTCCATACTTCACCGTTTCCTGAATGAGCTACGTGACGCTCTCCGACTATCGAGCAGGGTACACGGGATTACCTAGCATCGCCTATTCCAGAACGGGCTAAGAGCTGCGCTAAAATGCTTGGGTGTGAAGCATCATTGCGGGTTCAGGTAAGCCCGTTTCGACAAAGATCATTAACCCTGGCGGTGTCTGCCGTAGGGCTGGATTTACGCAAGGTGAGTTGGCCGGACGCTTACGGACTACCTCCCCAAAATACTCACCATTGAGAGCGAACCATCATGCCTTCCCATCATGAGCAACGGCCCGCCACTGTGGTCTGTGGTAACCGAAAGTGTTCGAGGCCCCTCAGCTTCTCGGATTACCGCTATGGGTATGTTCACGACGACGTGAAATCGGACAGCATCCATTGGAGGGCATACCCGCTGCTCGACGGTGATTCAGTGTTGTGTACCTGCGGCCATTTTACTGCTTACTACGATCCAGCCGTTCGTACTCCGCCGGCACTCTAGCCGGCACACCTGGAAGCCAGTCTTATGCCAATCGTTGCTGCAGTGTTTGATGCTTTCGGGACTGTGGTTCACATCAGGCGCAAGCATCATCCATTCCGGAAGCTTCTGCGCATTGGTGCTCAGCAAGGTCGCAAGCCAAGCGTTTCAGACCTCCATTGCCTGATGACGTCGAGCCTGTCCCTGGAGAGGGCTGCTGAAGTTTTCGGGATCAGATTGAGCTCGCAGCAAATGATGGCGTTGCAGGATGACCTCCTTGATGAGCTGGAGTCAATCTCGGTGTATGCCGATGCCGTTGAGGCGCAGCAGTTACTAAAGGCAGAGGGGATGGTGATGGGGGTCTGTTCAAATCTGGCTGCGCCCTACGGCCCTGTGCTCAGGCATCTGCTGAACGACATGGATGGGTTTGCCTTGAGTTATGAGGTCGGGCTTATGAAGCCTCATGAGGGAATCTACCGCGAGATCTGCCGTCAATTAGGGGCACGCTTGGGGTCGGATTTGACTACCCCCGGTGAGAAGGTCGTGATGGTCGGCGATTCCCTGCAATGTGATCAAAAAGGCCCTAGTGCTGTTGGGATTTCCGGGCACTTTTTGGACAGAACGGGAGCTGGATCTCTCATCGATCTCGTTCAGTTTGCGGAACGTGTGATCAAGGTTAAGCGTCTTGGGGAAAGCAGGGGTTGATGGGGCAGCCGGTTTAGGGAGCAACCGGCAGTTCTCGCTTCCATAGAAAGCTGACAGTTGATCTGCTGATTCCCAGCTGTCGGGCTGTTGCTGCCTGGCTCAGCCCAGACTCCTTGCACGCCTGAACCTTCTGCAGCTTTATCAGATCCGCTGGACGTGCGGGAGGCCGTTTAACGACTTCGGTGCCCACCATCTGTGCAGCGATGTCATCCGGGGTCACCCGCACCTGAAGCGCCTCCAATTCCTCTCTAGCCTGGGCCAGCAGATCAGCGCTCGGCTGCTCGTCACGCGTACCCAGCACAAGGGCCATCAACGCCACTGGGCTCAGTTCGAGCGCAGCCGCAAGCTCAATGAATTTATCCAGGGTAGGAGAGCTCTGGGCACTTTCAATTTTGGTCAGATAGGTGCGGGAGGTTGCCTGCGCCATACCCTCTTGAGTCAAACCCAAGCTACCACGAACTGAGCGTATGACTGCTGCAAGCGCGGGCCTAATCGACGTCAAGTCGTTGTCCTCAAAAACTGAGGATGTAGCCACGTCGGCGTGTACAGTTACACGTCATATAGTGTATAAAACTGTCCGAAGGCGCTTTTGCGCCATGTGTTGTTCTGGGCTGGCCGGCGATGATGAGCCAGCGTGGGGCCGAGCCTGCACATGCCAAGCGCCCTTCGTCATGTTCCTCAGGGGGCTCCTGACGATCAATTAACCCCTAAATCGCGTCGCAACCATCCTTTCCGAGAGGTTGCCGGTTCAATGGAGATCAGGGTTTGAGAGTGCGGATTTATTCTGACCTGCACCGAGAGTTTGACGGTTGGGAGGCCCCGGATTGCACTGGTGTCGACCTCGTCCTATTGGGGGGGGCGACATTGACAAGAAGGGGCGAGGTGTCAGTTGGGCCAATGCGGCGTTCGAATGCCCAGTTGCCTACGTCGGTGGTAACCACGAATTTTACGACGGCCATGTTGATCGAACGCTGCAGAAAATGAGGGACGCCGCCTCTGGTCACGTCCACATTTTAGAGAATGAAACCCTGACGCTTGGGAATCTCAGGATTTTGGGCACGACGGGCTGGACAGATTTCACCTGCACAGGTGACCAGGTCGCGGCAACTAAAATGGCCCGCGAGTGGATGGGCGATTTCAAATACATTCGCACTGATTCGAACTACCGGCGCTTGAGGCCTGACGACGTCATTGCCAAGAGCCACGCGGCCAAGGTTTGGCTCCGTGAGGAGCTGGCAAAAAAATTTGAAGGCAAAACGCTCGTAATGACTCATCACTCACCATCTCCGATGGTGATCGGGAACGAGCATGATGGCCATCTCACGGCCTCCTATGCAAACGACTGGAGTGAGCTCATTCCTCAGGCTGATGTGTGGGTGTTTGGCCATACGCACTACGCCGTCGACGTTGAGTTAGCTGGCTGCCGGGTGATCTCGAACCCCAGGGGCTATCCAAATGAAAACACGGGCTTTGATCCCTATTTCGAGATCCAGATTTGATGGTTAACCACTTGAGCAAGCAACCTTTGTTCGCTGTCGATTCCGATTCCGTTGTGCGGGATTTCCCCTTGCAGGTAATCCGGGCGCAGCGCATCGATTGGAATGTCCCTATCGACGCGTTCTTAGCCGAAGCTGCTCGGGCCGGGAGGCGATATGCCGCTTTGGTCTACGGCGATCGATCAGGGGCGAACCAGGATGGCATGACCATCGCGACACCGCCTCTTGAATATGTCGAGGCCAAGTCGGGTTTCAAATTGATGCGTAGTGTCAGTGGTGAGGATTATTACGTAATCACTAGCGAGCTGAATATGTAGCGGCGCTCCGCAGGGCACTGCTAATCAGCGCCAGGTGTCAAAAAGGCCGGATCGCAGGATTCTACCTCCGGTGCAGTTTCCAGATATCTAAGCCGCCTATCTGATTGAGGGCGGCGACGTATGCCGCTACCGATGAGATTTACGCGCAAGCCTCCGTGGTGAATAAGTGCATTTAAGGATAATTCATGTCTGAACTTAAAAAGATTGCACTCACAGTTAAGAACTTTGAGCTTCAAGCGAGTGGTGATCTAGATGCCCTCTATCGAAATGTTCGGTGTGAGGATGAAGGAGGGGCGACTTTTTACTTTCAAGAAGTCGTGATGCTCAACTATTTGAGAAGGCATGGTGCGATCGCTACAGATGCTAGGCGCACTTGGTACTACAAGCATCTTGGCAAGAAGTCGATTGTTCTCGTTGCATTCGAAAAAAGTAACGGAAAGGTTGAGTATGACCTGGAACACATGCGTGCGGTCGCGAAGTCCAGTGTCATCAAAGGAATTATTTTTGCCGTGGCGGCCATCCCAGCGGGGCTGATCATCGCGACAGCGACCTTCGGCGTTGGGTTGGTATTCATCCCGGTTGGATTGTTTTATGCGTACAGAAGCGCTTTCAAAATACCCGGTCTGCTGCGCCGGGAGACTCTGGTGCGTGAGCTGGCGGAGTATGGGGTTGTCGTTCGATAAATGCGCTTGAAGCCAGTAATTTGAGCAAGCGAGCTGCTGTTGACGCAGAGCTTCGGATTTTCCCTACCAGTTTGCCTGCCATCAACATCTGCCCGAACTGACTCCTGCTCCCAATTTCCGTCCTGCAGGCACGCCAAGAAGAGCCCTGTGAGTGGTTGCGCTGACTTCGGAGGTTTCTTCCTGACAGACCTGATAGCTTGGGTCATTGCTCAACTGTTATGGGCATTTTGAGAAAGTGAGAAGGAGCCAGATGTGTCAGTTTTGAAGAAGTCGGTCAGGCATGTGGTCGCAATGGCTGGAGTCATTTGCATCCTGTGCCCAGGAATCGATACAGGCGCTGCCGCACAGGCATTGGGGGACGGCGCATGGCTAGAGCTCAGCAGTTCCAGTCTGGTGCATGGTACGAGAGGGGAGGCCCGTTTGGTCATTCAGCAAGGCGCTGAGGTTGCGGCGCTGGATGCGCCGTATGAAGTTGCGGGGCATGGATATGGGGCTGTTAGCATCAAGCTGCGTACTCATTGCGGCCCGATGACGTTCATGGTGATCAACGGTGAGCTGAAGGCATCAGAGACCGAGCGTCTCGGAAAGTATGGCGGAGAGGCGAATTGCGGCCTGGGGCAACGGCTGACCCGAGCAGGAGACTGGCACCTGGTTTCCCAGTAGCAATTCAGTCCGAGCGTTTGCGGAGGCCATTCATCCATCGCTGTCTCTGCGCTAGTGAGCCAGTTTAGTAAGCGCCACCGCTGATCAACTTGGATGCGTGGGGGGATGCATAGCCGATGCGTTTGGTATCGTGCCTTATTGATACTCATTGCCATGGGTATGCTCTGCTCTTTAGTGAGTCGATTGAGCGCGAGCCACCCTTGCCTCAAGCGGAGTATACGGACGTGAGAAGCTACGCCCGGGAGGGGCACGATGTCGCGTTACGAGTCTGGGGTGAGTCAAAGTGCCCCGAGCTGTCAGGGGCTTCGGTTCAAGCGGCAGGGGGCGGACTAATCGTCATTGTTCAGCGCGATGTGGTGGATCAATTCCCTGGGGCGGGGCTTACTGATCAGTTCGTAGATGATGTCTCTTTTGCTGCGGGGCAACTTCTTAACGATGTTCTTGCCCGCGCGGCGGACTGCTTCATCCGAGCCATGGATTCGGCCAGCGAGCATCAGAACGAGGATGGCATCGGATAGGGTCATGCGCGTCTCGTTGATTGAGGGACGTTAAAAATGCTGATGAGCCAGCTTCGCATTCTCCCACATCGCGCTGTATCGTGGTTCGGTACTGCCAGTGCGTGGCGGCACCGGTAAGGCTCGGCTGATTCTCTGGCCTTCTAGCTCAGAGTTTCTTGCTCAGATTGTCGTAGAAGGTAGCGTTCAGCGTTGCTGCCCAGTCAATAGGCAGCAGCTCAGTCCAGCTTGGCGCTTCAAGCAATGTCACCAAGCCCAGTCCATAGGCATTGCCCGGCGCTGACTCAACGCAAAGGCCCGCCCAGTATTTGCTGTCAAAGAAAAGCGACGATTTTAGGCCGTCTGGGCCGAGGTTTACGGTCTGAGTTGCGATGTGGTTGTTGCCGAGCACCATTAGGTCAGGCGAGTGCTCATTGAAGGTGCTTGGGAGTCCAACCTCAGGTGCAAATTTTCGTGCAAAGATTGCGCAGAACGGTTGGTTTTTCAGGGGTGGGTGCGTGCGCGGCCAGTCTCTGACCTTGCCTTTGTATACCGGCCCAGCTTCTTCGTACTCAGGGTTCACGCGGGCACGACGGGTGAGCAGGAGCTTCTTTACGGCTTCGGCCTGACCGATAGCTTTCTCCAGCACGTCTGAGTTCGAAATGGCGTGCTTGCACTCGATGTAGGCGCACACCGCGTCAACCGGAATCTGCTCCTTTACTGGGAACTGGCGGCTCAGGCTGGAGCGCAACGTTGGACTGGCCATCTTGTCGTAGATGATGACGTCGTCACCAGCCGTCCTGCCATCCTCAGCAACGACGAAGCCCCGGCAGACACCGTATTTGGCAGGAAGCACATCCTCCAGAAGGGCGCAAAGGGCGAGCTCGAATTCGTCGCCAAGGTCGAAATTGTAGATCGCCTCGATGTCCTGGAGGCGCGCCTCCACCTTCTTGGCTAACCTCTCGATGTAGCCACCGTACAAGCCCATGTGATGCTCTCCGCGTCATGTGAACCTTGGCCCCAGTTTTTGGGCGGGCCCGAAATTTTCATCGTGGCCGATGGCTCACGCGCTACGTTGCTTAAGCGAGAAGCTCACTCGTCCAAGGTGATCATCCTAAAAGTGCCGAGGGCGACCATCGTCTAGCGCTGTGCTAGGGAATGGATCGTGGGCCAAAAACGTCTCCACCACCACCTTTTTTAGGTTAGAATCTCACGCATGGATGCGCAGGTTTTGTCAGTTTCAACGCCTTTGATTACTGGCCTAAGCTGCGATTAAGGCCTATAGTGACCTTAAGGTAAATAGCTTGTCTTAGGAGCTGATATATGAAACTCGAAGACCGCATGAGCCGTTCAATCAAGCTACGTACGAGCATTGTCGTGTTGCGTTCGGATTTTTCGAAAATGGGCAGCGATTCGCAAGTGGGCCGCGTTTTAGCTCGGTTTGTCGAGAACGGTGTGCTTGTTCGCGTAAGCAAAGGCGCTTTCGCGAAAGCGCGCATTAACCAGTACACGGGCAAACCAACGCCCGCAGGCACGTTGGAAATGATTGCTGCTGAGCTGTTCAGCAAGCTGAAAATTTCGATTGCCCCCAGCACCCTTGTTGCCGAGTACAACAGCGGTAAGTCGACTCAGATCCCAATGGGGACGGTGGTCAACACTGGGAGTCGACGTATTTCTCGTAAAGTGATTGTAGGAAGCAACGCTGTCGTCTATGAAAACTCTGTCAGAGCAGCTGCGGGTTAATATTGAGGATGCGTCAACGGCTGGCATTTTGAAAAGCATGCCTGCCGCTGTCGCAGAGAAAGATCAGCACATCACTGATGCCCTTCACGCCCTTTCGCAAATTCGAGTCACCCACGTCGCCTCTCAATTGAACCGGAAAAAGGGCGATCCCCAGCCTTCAACGGTCAATGTGGCAACGCGTCTGGTTTTCGCGGGCGGCACCTGCCTTTCGAAGGCCTACGGTCTTATCGAGCGGATGTCGGAAGATATCGACATCAAGGTGGAGCTGCTCGCACCACCTGAGGGCTACGCTTTTGGAAAAGACGTTGGGGATCGCAGCCGGCTGAAAGCTCTGCACGCTGAGGTCGAGAAGGTCTTGTCTGATCTTGGTTTCCATTGGGTTGAAGGCGAGGGTAATCCAACTCGCAGGGACGTCTATCGTTACTACTGTCTGATGGTATCGTACCAAGCCCACTTTCAGGATGCGGCGGGGACGTTGCGCCCGCAGCTGAAAATCGAACTCGTCTGTCGGCCTCCTATGATCCCGTCAGAAACGCAAAACCTGGGCTACATGCTAGAGAAGCTGGGTGGGGTTAACGAACCCTTCCTATTCAACATGGAGTGCATCACCGTAGCAGAGACCCTTGCAGAGAAGGTGCTCTCGCTGCTGCGGCGCTGTGCCAGTAGCTGGGCGGGGTGCCAGCGTGGGGATTTCGACACCGCGCTAGTTCGCCATGTGTACGATGTATGGCGTATCGCGACAGGCTACCCCGAGGCCATAGAGCCTGCTGCAGGTGTTTTTGCCTCGTCGGTGGCCAAGGATGTCGAAGAGTTCGGCAGGCAGCACCCTGAGTTTGGAGCGGATCCGTTCGGGGTCTTACGACAAACCCTTGAGGTTGCCGCCACCCATGAGGGCTTGAAGGCTAATTTCGAGCAGCGACTTATGCCCTTGCTGTACGCGCACGAGAGACCTGACTACGAAACCTGCTTCGCCGCGTTCGCCGATGTTGCACGGCATTTGCTGGATCGCGTAGCAGCTGGCGTTGAGGCGGGCGATAAGGTTGTTGCTTAGGCTCTCAAGTCAATCCGGTTGAGTTATCGCTGAGCGTACCTGGTGTTCTGATCTATTGCGCGCGGGCCCTCGCCGATCACAAAGGGCCCGCTGAGCATATTTCCTACGCCCGATCGCATCAACCAAGCATGTGGATCGCCACCTGAGCAACGTTGCGGGCGTCATCTATGCCTCGGTGGTACGTGCCTTTCCATTCCATCCCTAGCATTTCCACCGCAGGCTGCAGGCCGAGCGCGCGGCAGTCGTAAACCTTCCAATGCCATTTCTTCAAATTGGTGTGGCGCATCCCGTCGAGCATTGGTCTGGAATTTAAGCGTGAGGCATCTTGCTGAAGCTGCTTGAAGTCGTAATCGCCCCATGAACACCACATTGAGTTGGGGTAGTCCACGAGAAATGCATCAAGCATCTGGGCCACTTGGACGTAATCAGGTGCTGCGTCCACGTCGCTCTGCTTGATTGTCGTTAACGCTCGACAAAAGTCAGTGAGCACCGGATGCAGGGTAGGCCGGACAAAGCTCTGAAATTGGTCGACTACTTTCAGCGAGGACAGATCGATCACCGCCAAGCCGATCTCAATGGTTTCCATGTCCTCGCGTTGCACGATCAACTGACGTGGTGGCTCTCCGGGCTTGGCGTCCTCATCACACGTAGCCTCAAGATCAATGCACAGTAGGTATCGGTAAGGGCTCAGAATATCCCTTAGGGCGCCTAAATGCTGGGGCTTACGAACAGGTACCATGCTCAGCTCTAATCTTTGAATTGAAGAATGATGGCCAGCTTCTCGTTGGCCATCTAGAAAATTATCCGATGCCACTGCGGGTTGTCCACCGGACAACCCATCTCGACAGCACAGCACGGGCCAGGGTTTCAACCCAGGTCGATCATGGCGCAGATACCAACGGAGAGATGGATGGAAACGCTGACTAAGTAACGATGACATGATCAACCTCAAGCACTCTAGATACCATGAATCAGTCGTTACTTTGGACGACTCTCGACTGCCGTTACACTCCCTCCTTTGAGTCATCTGCGTGGCGACTCACACCACCCCTTTGCATGTAGATGCTAGCCAAGAATGACTGTTCAGCATGGGAGAAATGGGAGGGTAACTGGAGTCGTCTGCAAGGGCTTGCAACAGCTCAATGACAGGAGCCATGCTGTAGATGAAGGCAATTCTACCCGATGGAACAGAGATTCAACGTAGCCACCTGGGGCAGCCATATCATGGCACGTCGCTCACTCCTGATGTTGTTTTCAGTCAGGGCCTGACTGCCAAGGGAGACGATCGCAGGCTGCTTGAGCATGTGCGAGGGAATCCGGTTAGCGCCTTCCGGGGCACCACTAGCGTTCCGACGGTATCGCGCCACATGCGCCAAGGTGCAGCGGAATGGGCCGGCGAGGACGGTTGGGTTTACCAGTTTGACGACATCGCTTGCTGGGATGTGGATACGGAACTCGAAGGACGTGTTCCTTTGCCCGGTGGCCTATTTGGTAATAGCCCCCACGTCGGCGAGTGTGAGTGTGCAGTTCCTGGCACCGTCCCCGCTCGGCTTATCAAGCGTGCAGGGCAGGTCGAAACTCGGTATGGGCATTTGAGAGTGGTGAGATGGCAGGACAACATTCAGAAGGGCAAAAATTGACTCCGCTTCAGGTGACGGCACTCCAGGCGCGTTGGCTCACTCCCCAGGGCCAGGCGGTTATCGAAGACATGCTGGATGACCTTCGACAGCAAGGGGAAAGCTGGTTGATTCCGATTAATCACTTCGCTGCTTCGTCGATCGCTGGGAGCAACATTCCGATGATCACTGACGCTTACGTCGCTGATCTGCGCGGGATCAATTTCGACGGATACGACCTGTCAGGGCTTGACCTGTGCTTCATGGAGTTGAGCCACGCCTCTTTCAAAAGCTGCATCCTTACCAAGACTTGCTTTCAGCGCTCCGACCTCAGTTTTTCAGACTTCACGCATAGCATCATGCCTGAGGCAGACTTGCTGCAGATCCATGCCCACAAGGCCGTGTTCGATCATTGTTGGCTGGAAAGCGCGATGATGATGGCATCTGACCTCACCGGAAGCAGCTTCCGCGAAGCGAACCTACAGAGCGTGGTGATGGATAACTCCATTGTCATCGGTTGCAGTTTCAAGTCAGCAAACGTTCACCGCGCGTCTTTTGCCAGGGTCATCAGGCATGAGCAGCACTCACAGAAAAGGCCAGGGCCTCTTGAGCCGTCGGTGTGATTCCTTCACCGTTTCCTCCATGCTGATTTGTCCATAGGGAAAGAGTGCGCTTGTTGTGGCGTGTACCTGTGAGGGGTACACGTCACGTTGCGCCACTCACAACGTCCCTACACCATGTCCTCACCTGGCCAACCTGTTCGTCCTGCCCGTGTGCGGTTCTCCTCCCCGAGGGAGGTCTTCATGAGTGGCCTTGCTCGGCAAGCGGAGCGCGCAGGCGTGAGGATCGAAGCCCGGAGGGCCAAGACCCGACCCGAAGGGCACACAAATGCTGATGAGCTCAGAACTCACAACCTGCCCTTCAGCTCGCTTGGCATCTCTTCCGGCAACGCCATCAGTACGTTCTTATTTCGGCTCGCTGCTGACGCCGAATACCCTGCTAATAACACCCTTTGGTGCTGTTGTAGAAAGGATGATCCGTGTCGTGAAAATCTGTGTAGTAGGGGACGCCGTCGCAGCTTTGGCTGTTCCGAACGGTGAAGTAAGTGGCATTGACCTCGAATTCAGTTGCCAAGCCCATGGCAACCCTCTTGCAGTAGTGCTCCTCGAAGCCTACAGGGAGTGACTCAAAGGGAGCGATATCAAGAAGGTAGCGGCCTTCGGTGCTGACGATTAGGCGGTCTGCGGCGAGCAGAGCTCTGACTAGCTCCGAACCGTTATCCGGAATCCAGACCCAGGACTTCCCGTAGCCGTCATCTCGATCACTTGGCTCATGACCCCCCGAGGTGGTAATGATCCTAATGATGCTATCTACTTCGTTATTGATTTCTTCGACCCGCTCCTTAGTAATAGAGAAATAGCCGGAGAGGTCGATAGTGTGCTTGTTGATCAGGTCGGAGACTCGGCTCGGATCTTGAATGTTCCCATGCTGTTCCACCTTGTATAGGGGTATCACAAAGCGAATCATCGATTGATCAATGATTCCAGCGTCCACCAAGGTCAGGATGTCATAGACAATTTTTGGTACATCTTCCTGATCCTGAACCAATACCCCCATTCCATGGATACCCGAGCCTCCAAGACTTAACCCAGGCATCTCTGCCAGGGTCTCGACTAAGTCCTCCCCATCTGGCTCGAAATGCGACTCTTCACCTTGGTAGCGCCACCGCCACTCTCGTTCATGCGTCCAGTCAATAGTTCTTTCATCACCGATGCTGTACGCGACATAACGATATTGCTCACCGATGGGCAGCACGTCGTTTTCAAGGACTCTGTAAGGATCGGCGTCTCTGCGCTCCCAGGCCGGTTGGCTTAAGCCATAGATCACTGGCCTGGCGCCTACGCTGAACATCGTGCCCTTTGGAATCATGAAGGCGTAACGGCCTACATTCTCGCCTCGGGACAAGCGCTCGTTGCTGGACTGGACGAACGCCGCGAGGGGCATGTCTGTGAAGCAGACTGCTGGCGACCTACCGTAGATGGTCGGCCTCTCGTTTCGAAATGACCAGGTTGCAAAGATCTTGTTGTGCCGGAGCGCGCAGCGCATCAGGAACAGCGAATCCAGCACAGTGGCTTCTGCAATGTTGTTGAACCGGACATGCTCCGGGAAGAGAATGACTTCAGAGCTGCTCTGATCCACATCTCGGAAAAAATGAATGAGGTAGTCGGATAGATCGAATCGGATATTGTTAAGCATGATGCGTCCCTGCCTGATGCGATAGTGGCAGAATCGTAGCATGGCGCCATTGTCGCTATATGACAGTTTCATGCCGAAGCGGAGTGAAATCTTTTCAGCTGCTTTTTGGTCTTTCGAGGTCTTGCAGGTGGCAGCGCATTCTGCAAATCAGCGCTGAAGCAACGTAGGTGGTCTCGTCTGCTGCTACTCAAAGAGTGCCTATGGGAAAATCACGTGGTCGAACTCAAGCGCCCTGCAGATACCTTTGAGACGGTCACCGTGCTGTTTGCCCCAATCCGGCTCAATGCTGAAGCCATAGGCGATTTTTCCACTGACATGGTTGAGCAGCCCCTGGAGTGACTGAAAACCACGACTCTGCGCATGGGCCATGGCATCGATCGTGGGGTGGGTCAGGTAGTAAAGGTGGTCGCTGACATACTTCTTGTAAGATTTCGGGAGCCGTGGCGTGTCACCGTCGACAAGCAGTCCCAGGACGATTTTACGAGCCCCTGGTGGGATGATTTTTGTCTTGGCCTCGTTGAGCCAGAATCCGTCTTCAATCAAGCACTCGTTGATCGTCTTGATGTGGCGGATCGCCTTTGAACGATCGAATGCATTCTTGGAAGAGAACACAAGGTCATCGGCGTACCGGGAGTAGACCAGATCATTTTCAGACGCATATTCCTGCAGGCTCTCATCTAAGGACTGCATGACCAAGTTGGCGATTCGTGGCGACGTGGCAGCGCCCTGGGGTAAATGGCCAATACGGGCATCGCCGGAGTAGGGGAGCCCTGGGGGAAGTGTCTTTTTGTAGAACCTTTGATCCGGGTTACCGCTTGCTCGTACGCGAGTGCAAAGCCTGGCAAGCTCGAATGCCACCAAAGGTTGATACCCTAGTGACCTGAACAGGTCAAAAACGCGTGGCTCTAGGATCGATTCGAAGAAGTTTGTCAGGTCAAGCTTGATCAGCCACTCTGCACCGCAATGAAGCTTGGCGGCCTCCAGCACCCCATGGCGAGTGTCATAAGCGTAGCTGGCCTCGTGGGGCTCGATCTTGGACAGAATGTGGGTATTTATCCACCGTTGCACTCTCAATAGATCTTCACACGGGGCGCATATCCACCTGAAGCGATCCACATGGTGGCCAACATTCTGCTTCTTGAGCTTGAAGACGTTGTACGCTTCAGTCTTGTACTTCCGGCTGATGGTGCGATGTAAGAAGGGGTACGGGATGCCTGTTAGATGGGAGAGGTGATTCAGTGTGAGGATGGGTGGGCACCCGTGTTTCATCTGCTTTGCCGTCTTTACGGCATTTTTGAGAATCCCCTCGGGTACGCCTGCCTGTTGGCCTGCTTTCAAATAGGGCTGAGAGCTCCAGCGATTCATCTACCTTCAAATTCCGCCCTGGCGGATGGCAGCCTTCTGGCGCAAGACTTCGGCGCGAACACCATGAAGGCTGTCGCCCTCCAGTAGGCGTGAGATCGTTCGACGGTAAGCATAATTTGCTCCCATTACGCCCGCACAACGTGCGGGATTCTAGATTCCGCTACTGCGGAGCCCTCAGCTGGCTCGGATAGTACGAAGTAAAGGGATCAGGAGCTACAAAAAATTTCCGTCCTTCCCGGCGCAAAAGACGAATGCGTTTTTGGCCCGCGAGCGTTAACGCTCCGGATTTGGTAATCCAACCCCGGGTTACTGCGCGTTCAATCGCGCTGATGATCGTATCAAGGGAAAGCGGAAGGACTTGCCGAAGCTCCGATATTCTCCGCCTACTTTGGGAGTGAGCAAGCAAGATGATGGTTGCGTTTTTGTTCTGCTCGCTCGCCCGTTTGAAGGTGGGTGATCTTGATATCTCGGGCAGGTCAAGCTGATGCAGAGCATTACTTATCACACTGGCCATGTTGACCTGAGTGGACTGCCAGAGGTTGTCAGTAACGCGCTTGGGGAAGAGAGGCGCCCATTTTTTCCTGCCCCTGGTTTTTTCAGAGACAAAAATCGCCGGCATATTGTTCGGCGCCCCGTGCTCAAATGTCAGCAATGCCGCAGTGTCTTTCCAGCCCAAAGGGGCGCTGCTATGTGCGCCATACGTTTCACACAGCTCGACCATTTCGTCCAGGTCATCGTCAAAGCTATTGAAGAGCGTTGGGCATTCGGTCACCACCCGGACGTTGGGGGCGAATTTGTGACTGCGCACATGTTTGATGCCTTGGTCGGTGCCGCTGTAGGCCATCACCCAAAAGGTGACAAACTTTCCTGAGTACCAGCTTCTGATCGAGGCCACATTCCACATCGCATCGAGCATCCTTGTAGCTCGATCACCGCTCCCGATAAAGTCGGTCAAAATGACGAAGTTCCGAACCTCTGATTCCCTAACCTTTTCTGCTGTAGGCTGAAGCAGAAAGCGCGTTGGGTTCGAGCGACACAGCGTGTTGGCCATGAATGCCACCAAGCCTTCGCTACCCACATCTTGAGTCGAGTAGGTCAGTGATTGGACGGCTTGCTTCGCTGCACCATATGCCCGTAGGTGCTTCTTTTTTGATCTGGAGTTGCGGGCTTTCTTCTGCTTGTAGAAAGGCGGGGGAAGCTTGGCTTTTGTCTTCTGCAGCTCACGCTCAATGAACAGAGCCGAAGACCTCCTCATTGGCAGCTCGCTTTTTATGAGCTTGGCCAGGCTGTTCTTGAATTCGTTAAGTGGGCAGTAGTTGATTGAGTCCAGCAAAACCTCGGCCAGCTCGCGATCACCAGGCCGCTTATCGAACTGGTTGAGCCACAGCTGAGTTTTTTCCTGTTCCTGAAGAGGGGGCTGCATCATCCTGATCCCTTACATTTCTGGGTGCGTTGGTCAAGCAGGGCTTTGCGCGCCCTAGCATACGCCAACGGTATCGGACTGGTATGAGTTGGCCGTTCTGGGGGCAGGAAGAGTTCTGTGGTGGCACATTGCAATTTTTGGTAGAGGGCTTAATCTCGGAATCTCTGTGTGCCATGGACAGCCCTTGTGATTGAGAATCTGCTCATATGCGGCGTATCAAGCTATTCGCCTAACGCCCCGACCCTCATCGGCCCTCTAAAGCGTGTGAGCATGCTTTACGGGCAAAATGGCACCGGTAAGAGCACGATTGGCAACTACCTGCAAACGCCAGGCGAGGCGTGCTACCAGAGTTGTAGCATGGCGCCTGCTGACCCCGAACGCGAAATTTTGGTCTACAACCACACCTTCATGGAGATGAACTTCCACGAAGACGTAGCGCAGCCTGGGGTATTTACACTCAACGCTGGCAACATTGAGGCCGAGAATGCTCTGAATGCAGCGCAGGCCAAAATCAAGTTGCTGTCGACCCAGCAAGAGGAGGAGATGGCCAAGGGCAAGGCGAGTAAGGCAGCCCGAGACACTGAGAAGCAGGCATTGAAAGACGGCCTCTGGAAGCTCAAAACACCATTCGATGGCTCACCCTTGGCCTACTGCTTTCAAGGTGTGAACACCAAAGAGCGTCTGCTGGAGAGGATCCAGGCCACCTCTGAAGTGCCGGATACTGTTACCACTGCCGAATTGATGGCAGAGGCCACTGAGCTTCAGGCGGCAACAGACGCGCAGTTGCCCTCTATTTCGCTTGTCGGTTTCCCAAGCTCCGAGCTTGAGCACAACCCTATTTTCAAGGAGATCATCACGGGCACAGACAACTCCTACTTGGCAGGTCTCATCCATGCGCTCGGCCATTCGGATTGGGTTCAGCATGCGCTGACATTTCCCCCCATCGATGGCGATTTATGCCCCTTCTGTCAGCAGCCGTTGCCGGAAGGTTTTCATGGCGAGATTGCCAAGATCTTCGATAAGACCTACGAGCAGCGCATACGTGACCTAACGAACCTGCAACGCCGTTACGTCGGAGCTGTTGAGCAAACGCTGCAGCGCCTGCGTAGTCCGAGCTATCAGCAACCTTCGTTTCAACTGGCCATTTCAAACCTAACTACAGTGCTTCAGCGCAACGTTCAGACTATCGAGAAAAAGATAGCCAGCCCGTCGATCGTGGTTGAGCTTGAGTCCAGCGTAGGGTTGGTTGAAGCCTTGAATGAGTGCATTGCAGTCGAACAGGAAAAAATCGACGTCTTCAACCTCAAGGTCAAAAACAAGCAGGTTCATCTGGCCCAGATCAAGGATCGATTCTGGGGCGTGCTCAGGACTTCAGCTGGTGCATTGCTGGATCATTACGCTCAAGTGGATCAGGAACTGGCCCAGGCTCAGCAAAAAGCCAGGGACACCATCGAGGCGCTTAGGGGCAAGGCCAGGGCTGAACGCGAAATCATCGCCCAGTCCAGGGCAGCCATCACGAATATCGACCAGTCGGTTGACAGCATTAACCACTGGTTGCGCATCCTCGGCCTCAAAGGTTTTGAGTTGACCAAGGAAGAGGGAGATGTTCCTCAATACAGGTTGCAGCGCCCCGAGCAACGCGCGGGTGTCTTCAAAACGCTGAGTGAGGGCGAGAAAACACTCATCTCGTTTTTGTACTTTCTGGAAGTCTGCAATGGAGAGCTGAACGCGACTGCGGGAAGGTTGATCAGCGACCGTATCATCGTGATCGATGATCCTATTTCAAGCTTGTCCCACAATTACGTGTATGACATTGCCTCCCTGATCAAGCGCCATGTAATCAGCCCGAGTACCCGCTTCAATCAGGTGATCATCCTGACCCACAACCTGTTTTTCTTTCACGAGATGGTCAAGCTCATGAACGAAGACGGAGGACGTGGCCGGGGTAGTGGTGGTCAGCAGGAAGGCCAGTTGGCCCTATTCCGGATCACCAAGTCCGATTACAGCGCAGTGGTTGCGATGCAGCCCAAGGAGATCCAGAACGACTACCAGTCTTTCTGGCAGGCCATCAAGGACGCCTTGAGTGGACGCACCTCGGCCACCGTCATCCCGAACATGATGCGAAATATCCTGGAGTACTACTTCACGTTCGTGCACCGCCAGGACAGACTCGCCAAGGCGCTCGAAGACCTGAGCGACGAAGATCCCCAGTTCCGCTCGTTGTACCGCTACATCAACCGCGAGTCCCATGCTGATGCCGTGAACATCACCGATTTTGGTGAGATCGACCCGGCGGTGTACGTCGAGCGCTTCCGCCAGGTGTTTGTCAGAACGGAATTTCAGGAGCATTACGACAAGATGATGGAGTAGCGCTCGCTTATCGCTTGAGTCAGGGCATGGGGACGACGTGCGTGGCCGCTTGCAGCGGGCTCCTCAGATCGACGGCTACTCCAAGGACTGATTTGCTGAGAATGCGCCAGTAGTGAATCGTTTTACCCTTTCGCTGGGCTTTCCAGGCTCTGGCTGCGCTGATAGCATTGCGCCTGCAGCTACCACCCATGGACTCTCCTTCCTGCCTGTCATTCATCTGCTCGCTTTGCACGTGGTGTAAAGGCTATCAGCGGCCCGCTGAGATCAGATGGAGAATACGCCATGAACAATCATGGAAAAGTTGTCCTGGTTCGCCAGTACAACCGATTCCGGTTCGGGCAGTGGGAGACCGTGTGCATGCACATGCGCTCCCTTCCGCGCCGTTAATTTGAACGTTCCTAGGTGGTAGCTGCACCTCCCCTCAGTTTTGACTCTCATCTCTTCGTTGCCAGGTTGCAGTTACGTCAATCCATACCTACCGCTGCAGTAGGTAGGTGGTGTCGGGGCGGGTTATGACAGCTGGTTGCATTCCCGAGCGACCTTCGTTCTGCTGTTCTCGGTGATCAGTCGCCGAGCTCCGGCTTCACAATATCGCGGATGTCGTAGAGCTTGAGGCTCACCTCATGAAGTTTGCTGATGAACTCGTCCAACAGTTCATTGGTGACGTCGAAGTATCGATTTTTCTCGTCCAGTCGACGGTGCAGTATTTGCTGGTTGGCCTCGTCGGTGATGGGGTAGGCATGCACGATGTCTGATCGCCTGGTGTTCAGCGCCTGGAACATGTCGGCGGCGACCCTGCCAATGGGCCCCACCGCCGGAAGTGTTTTTTTGGCTTTTTTAAGGCTAGCGCGGAAATCGTCTAATATATGGCCGCCGGTTTTCGCTTGAAGCTCCATACGATCTACGCGCGGATCCATATGGTGTGCTACCTCGGCCATGAAGCTGCTCAGCGAAGCGAAGCCATACAGCGCGACGCCTAGTCGGTAAATGTATCCATCGTCAGCAGGTAGTGCGAGACGCGTGAGTCCTCTGATGCTGTGAATGTTTAGCTCGGTTGTCATGGTCGTATTTCAACTGCCTGTTCAGGTACGGTAGAAGCCGGGTTCAGTGCTGGGAACCCGGACTGTGTTTTGCCGGCGGACGACTTGAGTTACTTGAGCTTGCTGCGTAGCCAGCTCATCACATCGATCAAGATTTTCAGCTTGCGATAGAAGTTGTCCGCGTCGATCAGGAAACCCAGCTCCTTGCGAAGCTGCGCAATCTCGCTCATCACAGCCTTGTGCGTATCGGTACCAGCCTGGCCTGCGGCAACCATCTCCTGCTCAACCTCGCACAGCCGGCGGTGCCAAGCAATATCGACTGCGTGGCGCACGAAATGGCGGCGGTTGAATACCCGGTGCTTGCCGAGCAAAAATAGGTAGGCCCCAAAGCCTGCTAGAAAGACTTGCAGCGTGCTGATCTCAAGCCCCAGAGCGTTCAGGAACTGGGCGGTCTGTGGCGTTTGCCAGCAGCCGACCGCGAACAGCACCGGCCATATGGCAATGGCGAACAGGGCTTCGTTCGTGTGTGGATAGTGGGCCAGTTGAGTGGGCGGGAAACGCAGATGGGTCATGGCAACTCCAGGTGAAAGGCTGTCCTGGCCGAGGGGCCAGGACTCACTCAAGCTTCCGGTTTTGTGTGGGGGCGTTGCAACCCATGCAGTTACTACCACCCTCACTCCTGGCCTCTGCTGAGGGGGCAAAATCTGTCTGATCTGTGCCTACAGGCGCCCGATCAATACTCACCTTCGTAGCGGTCGCTTCTAGGTTTTAGCCGTGTTTTTATACAGCGTTCCTGTCAGCGACCATTGCGCAGTCTCTTGCGTCACCCTGGTCAGTCAGGAGGGGAGGGATTGTGTGAGTGAGCCCACGCAGGTGGAGCTCGATTCGTACAAACGGTGAACTATGACGGGCCATGGCTGGGAGGGGGGGTTGCTCGCTCTTTTGCGCCGATCACCAGAGAATGGTACACCGTCACCGGTGCTCGTTTCTGCCTGAGCACAATATCTACCCAGAACGCGTTGGCCGCCGTCAGCCTGGATGATACAGGGCTCACGCGTGAGGAAGTTAGACTCCTACTTAGAAGAGCTGGAGGACTGGCAGCGGCAGGAGCTGGCGGGCCAAACTGCGCTAATTGGTAACATCATCAACGAAAGCAGGCGTGTGGCGTTCCGTTCTCAAATGGGTACAGTAGGCCGCAATGAACCTTGCCCATGTGAGTCAGGGCGGAAGTTCAAAAAATGCCACGGCGCATAAGCCCATGGCCGGAGTGATACGTCCCTGAGCTGCCCGTTCAAATTTCTTGCCGGTGTCTTGGCCACTAGCAAGGCCGGGCATCACCGAGCCGGTGGTGCCTCTTGAGGGTGTAAACGTGAAAAAAGGCGATCCTAAACTACGCGAAGCCGCAATCCGAGTTTTCGGTGATGAGTCGCTGGCAGAGCGTTGGCTGACCACTCCACTGCATGCCCTGGCCGACAAAAGCCCGGTTGATGCAGACATTGAGGATGCACTGAATCTGCTCGCGCGATTGGAGCATGGCTTCTGTGCCTAACGTAGCTAGCCTCCGGACTCGGCAGATCCTGACCAAGTCTTCGGCCAGGTGATTCACGACCTGTCGAGTACGGAATTCTTCAGGTTGAGGCCTGGGTAGGGGGCTTTGCTTCGAGGTGTTATTTGGTGGTTGTGCAACTCCATCCGCCTGGCATGAAGGCTTTTACGGGATGATGATCGTTGGAAAACAGCGGTAGGTGACCCTGAAGAACGGCCTGCTATGGCCGTCTGAGGGTAGGCGGCCTTGCAACTTAGATGGCAGAAAATCAAAGGGTTTTGTCAGGGGTCGAGCACGGCCACTTGAAATGCTCTGGGTACATGATTTTGTTCAACAAATTATCCACTGCGATGTAGAAAGCACCCTCGTATGATGCTCGTCCACCGCTCATCAATCCGAAGCTGTGGTCAGTTAGTATCTTCTGAAAACACTGAACTACACCTATTAAGTCATCGATGCTTACAGGGTAATCTTCGTCCAGTTTTTCCCTGTTCAAAAAATATTGTTTATCGGAATGCGCTAAGAATTTATCACGGCGTACAGTGATTCGGTCTATAACCGCTTGTTTTTCAGCGATAAGCTCTTTGTGCTTTGTTGTCAACTCTGCAGGGATGTTCCCGTTTTTCCAATTGATCGCCAGACGATTGCTGTCACTGAAAGCAATAAATTTAAGAATGTTTCTGTCAGATCGCTTGCCGTCAAGTAGTTTTGCCATGAGCAAAAGGGTGTCGACTTCTAGTGACTGTATCACGTAGGCGAAGATGCCAGCTTTATCGAGGAAGACCTCATTGTTTTCTTCATATTTCTTATATAGTGAATGGTAAAGAGCTAGTTTGGGGGTCAAGTCATCGAAGACAATTTGCTGATATCCTTTCAGTAAGCTTTCGTACGTCTTTTGCACGTCCATGGGGTAGCCTTAATTTTGCAATTTCCATGTTTCGGAGTACGGCCAGTCTACTTTCCGATGCGGTGTAGGTCGGGCCTAGCCTTTCTATGGATTGAAATGGTGAGATGGATCGAGACGTATTATGACGATCGTTGTAATCCCGCGAGCTTCGCCAGATACCAAGTCGGTACAGGGTGGCGGTGCAACCTTGCCGAAAGTGCAATTAATACTTCCCAGGGAGTGCCGTGCCAAGAAAAATCTTCGGGAGGCGCGGCTTTTTCAGGTACCTTCAGAGATGCCTCCAGCTCCTCAGCTGATGATGGCTGGAAGCCGGAAAGGCCTCGTGATATCCCAACACCATTCACGTAGGCATCGGAGCAAACCAGTGTCTCCAGCGCTCTTTGGGGGTACCAGCGCTCCTTGGTCACGCCTTTCAATCTCGGGATGATCTCATCAGACAGCTGGGTGAGGCAGTCCTGATCACCCAGCACGGCGGCCATGGTGCCTAGCATCGGCACGAGCGTTGTGGTTTGGAAGAACCGTTTCCTGTCAGGTTCCTTTCCATAGTGCAGCGCCATTGCGTCTTCCAGGTCATCAGTGTCTACAGGCATGATCCTGCTCTGCCTTAGGGCTGTGTCAAAGCGATCTATGCATTCCTGAAGCATAAAGCGTGCGCTGGTGTTGTCACCAGTTGCCAGGATCGCCCCCATAGCAAGCGAGAGATCGATGGCCTGCCCGTCATAGACCGGCAGGAAGCAACCGTTATGTTCGTTAATGAGGGATACCAGGCAACTGTGCATGGCCACCACCCTTGTCCGATCGACTTTCAGGGCGAGAAGCAGCAGGAGCGTGGTGCCTAGCCGGCCAAGCTCATCGCAAATCAAGTCCATGTAGAGCACGTGATCAGGGCGATACCGGAGCACGTTCCGGCGGTTGAGAAATGACGGCATCACACGCTCGTAGTACCGCAGCAGTGCATCGGCGTGGAGGTGCGCAAGTGTTTCGAACCTCTTGGTGAACTGAACCTCATTCTGCAGCCCCAGCTTCACCGACTCGCCCCACAGGCGCAGTAAGAGGTATTCACCTGCGAGAACCCCTGGCTTTTGGTTGCCTTCGCTCTCGCCCCATACGAGCAGCACTGCCCATCCCACGGCTGCCGCAGCCGAGCGTTTATAGAAGCGGTTCCGACGAGAATTGCCGGATACGTCTTGGTCATCTTCCTTGGCGCTCAAGCAATCATCGACGAACCGTACGAACCTAGAGAAAGAGGAGTGCGTGTCTTCCAGGCCTGCCAGTGCTGCTCGGAGGTCAGATTTACCTTTTTCGAGCAGCAGCGCATCGTCAAAGAGGTACTTCTCAATGAACGGGCTCAGCTGATCCATACCCCAAAAATCCAGCGAGCAGAGGGGATCCATCTGCGTTACCCGGGTCGACAGGGCGGAGTAGTCCGACTGGGCGTCTTGTTTCAGCACACCGTTGGAGACAAGGACGATCCGTTTCTTGAAACCGCGTAGCGCTTCCGGCAATCGATTTTGGATGTACTCGGTCGAAGCTTGCAGGACGGACGGAAGGATCGCCTGCTGGCTGCTGTAAAAATCATTTCGGCTTACGTTTCCGAACTTGATGACAAACAGAAAGACTTCCGTTTCACCTTGGTCACTCTCCTTGGTGGACATCACGTCAACCCCGCCCTGGTTCACACCAACTTGGGCGCGGCTCAGCACCGAGTGGCCCATCGCTTGAAGTAGATCCGGGAGGAGGGCGTCTAACTCGTCGCGTTCGCGAAGCCCTGATAGGTAATGGGACAGGACAAGTTGGATACTCATTGGCAAGCCTCCTTCCACAGATCCGCCACCATGTGTCCATAAAGGAGAGGATCGGCGATCCAGGTCTGGGGCAATTCCACACTCATCTCGTGAGTGAACATGGGGATCATGGTCTCTACCGTTTGCTGATCGTCCTGGTATTCCACGGCGACCTGGTTGGAGTATTTGAAATGCTCCGAGACCATGAACATGTCGGCCAGGAAGGACTCCCCATGCGCTCGCTCGGTGACCGCTCGACTTTCGCTCCGGCGAAGGTAGCGGAAGCTCCGGCGCATTTCCGATGACATCCGGAGCTCGACCAACTGGGGCAGCGCTTCCAAGGCATCGAGTTCAGTGGCAAGCCTCTTTGCTAGTTGCTGGGCAACCTGCGAGTCAGCAAAAGGTGACGACTCCGATTCCAGAAGGCGTTTACAGGTTGCCGGGTGTTCCGTGGCTAGGAAATTGGTGACCTTCGCTATGGTGCTCGTAATCAGCTGGCTCGGAGGTAGGTCTTCGCTCATGCTGAGCGCCCAGCCGAGTGAGACCGCCACCGGAACATCCAGCGCACACAACCTGCGGGCTACGGTAGTAGCGCATTCTTCGGTGGTCTCGGATAGCGCAAATTTCAGCAACTCAGTGTGCTGCAGGTAACGGACGCTGACCTCGTGGGCCAGTGCCTTGCTGAGCCTGAAATGGCCCTTTTTTCCGATCCAGTCACAGGCAGCCAATAAGAACAAGTCCTTGGCCACGATCCGCTGAAGGACGCCCTTGGCTTCTTCGTGCAGAGTATGTGCGTCCACGCCCGAATTCTCCGCTTCCCGCCAGAGGGTGTAGAAGTCTTCCAGTATGGCCGGGCCGTCCTGCTTCGCGTCGCCCTGATACAGGCGGAGATAGAAATCGTTGAACCGCATCATGTCCATCAAAATTGGCTCCGGGGCGTCGCGGGTGGCTTTTGGCTGGCTGCTGGCTACGTAGGTGAGCAAGGTGGCTGCCAGGGAGGCCAGGTAACAGAGGGCTACTAAGATAGTAGTAGGATGGGGAGTATGTCTACTATTTGAGGGTTCAGGGTTTGCGGGGGTTGTGGGTCTTATAGTAGTTTTAGTGCGGTGCTTGGATCGAGTTCTTGAACGACTCGCTCATCAAGCGCCAGGTCGGGATGGAGACGATGGTCTTGTCGAAGTTCTGCACCTTGACCGTGTGCAGGGTGATGTCCACCACATCGCCGTCGGCACCCACCTGGGGCATCTCGATCCAGTCGCCGACCCGCAGCATGTCGTTGCTGGTCAACTGCACGCTGGCGACGAAGGACAGCAGGGTGTCCTTGTAGACCAACAGGATCACCGCCGACATGGCGCCCAGACCGGACAGCAGCAACAGCGGCGAGCGGTCGATCAGGGTGGCGACGATGATGATTGCGCCAAACACATACAGCACCATCTTCGCCAGTTGCACGTAGCCCTTGATCGAGCGGGTGCGGGCGTGTTCGGTGCGCGCGTAGATGTCCAGCAGGGCATTGAGCAGGGCGCTCAGGGCCAGGAGCTGGAACAGGATGGTGAAGGCCATGGCCAGGTTGCCGAGGAACAGCAGGCTGGTCTTGCTCAGCTCCGGCACCAGGTGCAGGCCGAACTGGATCACCAGGGACGGGGTCATTTGCGCCAGGCGGTGGAACACCTTGTTGTGGCGCAGATCATTGAGCCAGTGCAGGGACGGCTGGCGGCCCAGCAGCCTGACGGCGTGCAGGACCAGGTAGCGGGCCACTCGTCCGAGCACCAGGGCGATCACCAGTAACAGGGCCAGGCCGATGCCGGCGTGCAGGAGAGGGTGTTGATCGAGGGCTCCCCAGAGGTCCTGGGTATTGAGCCAGAGCTGTTTGAAATCCATGGGCTAAAACGATTCTTCTATGAGGCACAAGGGCAGAATTAGAGCATTTAACCCTGGGAAAGTTACGGTTAAGGACAAATCGGCTAACAAAAAACCAACTCTTTGCCACCGTTTGCACAAAGAAACTCGGCCTGCGCGCTCGAAACCGTTACCCTATGCAGCTGTTTTTTTGCATATCTTCGAGGTAGCACCCGTGTTTTCCCAATTCGCCCTGCACGAACGCCTGCTCAAAGCCGTGGCCGAGCTTAAATTTGTCGAGCCGACGCCGGTGCAAGCAGCGGCTATTCCGCTCGCGCTGCAAGGGCGTGACCTGCGGGTGACGGCACAGACCGGCAGCGGCAAGACCGCGGCCTTTGTCCTGCCAATCCTTAATCGTCTGATCGGCCCGGCGAAGATCCGCGTCAGCATCAAGACCCTGATCCTGTTGCCGACCCGGGAACTGGCCCAGCAGACCCTCAAGGAAGTCGAGCGTTTCTCCCAGTTCACCTTCATCAAGTCTGGCCTGATCACCGGCGGTGAAGACTTCAAGGTCCAGGCCGCCATGTTGCGCAAGGTGCCGGACATCCTCATCGGCACCCCGGGGCGCATGCTGGAGCAACTCAACGCCGGCAACCTGGACCTCAAAGAAGTCGAAGTGCTGGTGCTCGACGAAGCCGACCGCATGCTCGACATGGGCTTTGCCGAAGACGTGCAGCGCCTGGTGGACGAATGCCCGAATCGCCAGCAGACCATGCTGTTCTCCGCTACCACCGGCGGCTCCGGCCTGCGGGAAATGGTCGCCAAGGTCCTCAACAACCCTGAGCACCTGCAACTCAACAGTGTCAGCCAGCTGAACGAAACCACCCGTCAGCAGATCATCACCGCCGACCACAACCAGCACAAAGAACAGATCGTCAACTGGCTGCTGGCCAACGAGACCTACCAGAAGGCCATCGTCTTCACCAACACCCGGGCCATGGCCGACCGCATCTACGGCCGCCTGGTGGCGCAGGATTACAAGGCTTTCGTCCTGCACGGCGAGAAGGACCAGAAGGACCGCAAGCTGGCCATCGATCGCTTGAAGCAGGGCGGGGTCAAGATCCTGGTGGCCACCGACGTCGCCGCCCGTGGCCTGGACGTTGATGGCCTGGACCTGGTGATCAACTTCGACATGCCGCGCAGCGGCGACGAATACGTGCACCGCATCGGTCGTACTGGCCGTGCTGGCAACGATGGCCTGGCCATCTCGCTGATCTGCCACGGCGACTGGAACCTGATGTCGAGCATCGAGCGCTACCTCAAGCAGAGCTTCGAGCGCCGCACCATCAAGGAAGTCAAAGGCACCTACAGCGGCCCGAAAAAGGTCAAGGCGTCCGGCAAGGCCGTTGGCGTGAAGAAGAAAAAGACCGACGCCAAGGGCGACAAGAAAAAGTCCGTGGCCAAGGCCCCGACCAAGCGCAAGACCGCCAACCGGCCGAAAAGCGACAGCCTGGTCAGCCAGGACGGTCTGGCGCCGCTCAAGCGCCGCAAGCCACAGGCGCCGGCAGCCGAATAAGCCAGCGGCCAGCGGTAAACGAAAAACCCGGACCTGGTCCGGGTTTTTTTGGGGCTGGCTTTCAGAGCTACTCCGGGCCTCGATAGCTCAACTTGCCTTGGGTTTCTCCACATGCCCTGGCTGGGCCTGCAGATCGATCCCCAAGGCATGAATGACCTTCAAGACGGTGTCGAATCGCGGTTTTGAGCCCGGGGCAAAAGCCTTGTACAGGCTTTCCCGGCCCATCCCGGCATCCCGGGCAATCTGGGACATACCCCGAGCTTTGGCTACGTAGCCGATGGCTCGAAGAAACTCCTCGGTATCACCGTCGGCCAGCACTTGTGACAGGTACTCTGCGATGGCCTGGTCGCTGTCCAGCAACTCGGCCATGTCGAAGTGGGTCAATATCTGGGTCATGTTGAAAGGTCCTTTGCCAATATCTTTGCCCGGCGAATGTCCGCGTCTTGAGAGGATTTGTCCCCGCCTGCCAGCAACACAATGATCACGCCGCCACGCTGGGTGAAGTACAGCCGATACCCGGGACCCACGTCCACGCGCAGTTCCGAAATACCTTCTCCCACGGATTTCACATCCCCCAGATTGCCTGTTGCAGCGCGATCGATGCGGCGGGCAATGGAGATTTTTGCGCGCAAGTCCTTCAGTGATGAGTGCCATCTGGCAAAGGACTGGGTTTGTTGGATGAGATATTTCATGCAGCAAACGTATCCATTTGGATACGTTTTGGCAAGAGGGGTAGCACGGACTCGACTCGGGCTTTTTCTCGGTGTGGGCCAGTTCCTTGGGTTGCTGGTCGATCAACAGCCCGCTACCAAGAAAACTTTCCTGAAGATTCAGAAGCGTCTGATGTGTCGCTTGCCGGGCTCTATCTAGTATCGGCACCCGCTCCAGTGCCCGGATTATGCGGGGATACGCAGTTTGTCGGGGCGTTCAGCGCTTATTTGACGTCAAGATGGTGGCGCATTAATATCACGCGCCCTGTCTTGACCCTTGCTGCCCTTTCGAAGGACCGAATATGTCTATCCCCACCCTCGGGATGAGGTTGTGCCGTGCCTTGTCCTGCCTGCTGCTGACAGTCCCGCTGTCCATGGCGATTGCCGCTCCCTTGCCCGCACCGACCTTCAACCCCGGTGACCAGGACCTGATCCGCGACCGGCAGAACCGCCTGCTGGAAGAGCAGCAGCGGCGTCTCGAAGAACTCAAGGACCTGCCCGGCAAGAGCGCCGCGCCTGTAGCGCCCAGCGCGCCCAGCGATAGCCGCTGCTTCCCGATTCAGGATATCCAGCTCAAAGGCGCCGATTCGCTGTCCGCCAGCGAACGCGAGAGCCTGCTCAAGCCCTATATCGGCCAGTGCCTGGGGGTGGCCCAGCTCAACGAGCTGCTCAAGGTCATCACCAACCGCTACATCGAGAAGGGCCTGGTCACCAGCCGCGCCTATCTGCCGCAACAGGACCTGTCCAGCGGCCACCTGCAGGTGCTGGTGGTAGAGGGCAAGCTCGAAGGGCTCAAGGCCGCCGAGGGCAGCAAGTTCACAGCCCGCGAACTGAACATGGCCTTTCCCGGCAGCAGCGGTGAGCTGCTCAACTTGCGGCAGATCGAACAGATGGTGGACCAGCTCAACCGCCTGCCGTCGAACCAGGCGCAGATGGAACTGGCCCCGGGGCAGGCCGTGGGCGGCAGTGAAGTCCTGGTCAAGAACAACCCGCAAAAGCCCTGGCGCGTCGGTCTGTCGCGCAGCAACGAGGGCCAGAAGAGCACCGGCGAGCAGCAGTGGGGCAGCTCTTTCGAATGGGACAGCCCTCTGGGATTGGCCGACCAACTGGTGTTGCGCGGCGGCCACGACGCCGTCAGCGACCACCAGAAAACCTCGCGCAACGCCATGCTCTACTACAACCTGCCGTTTGGCTGGTGGAACCTCAGCTACAGCTACAGCCAGAGCGAATACCGCTCCCTGGCCCAGGCCGTGGGCTTCAACTTCAAGCAGACCGGCGACAGCCAGAACCATCAACTGCGCCTTGAGCGAGTGATCCACCGCGATGCCGTGAGCAAGACCTCGCTGAACAGCGGCCTGAGCTACCTGCGCACCAACAACTACATCGAAGACAGCAAGCTGAGTAACAGCAGCAACCGCCTCAGCGAAGCCCAGTTCGGCATCAACCACGGTCGGCGTATCGGCAGCGCCTTCCTCAACCTCGACCTGGGGCTGCAGGACGGTATTGGCGCCTTCGATGCCCAGCGCGAAAACCAGCGCGACAAATACGGCAATCGCCAGGCCAACGCCCGCTACCGCAAGTACACCGCCACCGCCAGCTACCTGCAGCCGTTCAAGCTGTGGGACGAGTCCCTGGTGTTCAGCAGCCTGGTCACCGGCCAGCGCAGCAAGGATGTGCTGTTCAGCTCGCAACGCATGAGCCTGGGCAGCCAGTCCTCGATCCGTGGCTACAAGGACCAGAGCCTCAATGGCGACAGCGGCTACTACTGGCGCAACGACCTGCGCTGGAGTCGCCCGGTGACCTGGGACTGGCTGCGCCCGGTGTTCGCCGAGTACGGCACGGGGCTGGGCTATGACCTCGGCGCGATCCGCAACGACCGCTACAACGCTGAGCAGCATGGCCGGGTCTCCAGCGACTCCATCGAGTTCTTTGCCCGGGGCAAGAATCTTGCCGCCAGCGTGACCTTTGCTCATTCACTTGAACGGCCAGATGCCCTGAGTGAGCGGGAAGCACCGATCTACTTCCGTTTGGATCTCTTTCTCTGATTGCACTGATTCATTGAGGCTTTTGACATGGACGTTCGCCAACTCGCCTTCCTGGCCCGCCAGCCTTCGGCTGCCCTGCAATCGCGCGACTCCTTCTGGGGCCTGCCAAAACGCGGCCTGGCGTTCATCCTCGCCAATATGATGTTTTGGCAGCCGCTGGTGGTGATGGCCGACGGCATCGTAGTTAACGGTAGCGGCACCAGCCTCGGTCAGGCCGGCAATGGCGTGCCCATCGTCAACATCGCCGCGCCCAATGGCGGTGGCTTGTCCCATAACCAGTTCAGTGACTACAACGTCGGCCAGCAGGGCGTGATCCTCAACAACGCCATCAACCGCACCCAGGAAACCCAACTCGGCGGCATCATCCTCGGCAACCCCAACCTGGGTGGCCGCGCGGCCAATGTGATCCTCAACGAGGTCAACGGCGGCAGCCCCAGCCAGCTCAAGGGCTACACCGAGGTGGCCGGGCAGTCGGCTCATGTCATCGTTGCCAACCCCTACGGCGTCAGCTGCAACGGCTGCGGCTTCATCAACACCCCGAAAGCCACCCTGACCACCGGCAAACCGGTGATCGAGAACGGCCAGCTCCAGCGTTACCAGGTGGATCAAGGCAGCGTCGCCATTGAAGGCGCGGGGCTCAACGCGAGCAATATCGACCAGTTCGAAATCATCACCCGCAGCGCCAAGATCAACGCCGAGATCCAGGCCAAGCACCTGGCGGTGATCGCCGGGGCCAACGATGTTGACGCCAAGACCTTGAACGCCACGGCGCGGACCGCCAACCCGGCGGATGCGCCGCAACTGGCGATCGACTCATCAGCCCTGGGCGGCATGTACGCCGGGGCCATCAAGTTGGTGGGTACTGAGGCCGGTGTCGGGGTCAAGCTCGACGGCAAACTGATCGCCAGCGGCGGCGATATTCAGTTGGATGCCAATGGCCAGTTGCGCATGGTGGAGGCAAGCGCGGAGAAGGGCGCGGTTGCGATCAAGACCGGCAGCCTCGATGCCCAGGGCGCGGTCTACGCCGGGACTGATCTGAAGATCGACACCCAAGACAATCTGATCAACCAGAAAACCCTCGCCGCCGGCGACAGCATCAGCCTCAGCAGCGGCGGCCAACTGAGCAACCACGGCATCATCGAAGCCGGGGTCAATGCCGACAACAGCCGCAATCAGCGCGGCAATGTCACGCTGAACGCGCAAAACCTGAACAACAGCGGCAAGAGCGTGGTGGCCAGCCGTGATTTGACGGTCACTACCACCCAGACCCTGAACAACCAGGGCGGCACTTTGAGTGCAGGGCGGAGCGCTAACCTCCGCGCCGAGACCTTGGATAACCAGAACCAGGGACGGGTGCTGAGTAGCGGTAGCGCTGATCTTGTGGTCAGCCAACTGAGTAACGCCCAGGGCGGGCTGGTCAACAGCCACGAGCACCTGAAGGTCCAGGTCGCCAACCTGAATAATCAGGGCGGTCAGCTCACTAGCTTGAAGACTCTGGAGCTGAAGGCCGGTCAGGTCGACAACAGCAATGCCGGACGTATTGCCAGCAACCAGGCATTGAGCGCCAGCGTGACGGGACTGGACCAGCGCAATGGCGGTCGTTTGACCAGCGTTGGCCAACTGAGCCTGGACCTGAACAACGGTCATCTGAATAACCAGGGCGGTTTGATTCGTGGCCCGAGCCTGGTGTTGAAAGACCTTGCTGACGTCAGCAACCAAGGCGGTGAAATCTCCAGCGAACAGGGGTTTACCTTGAACGCCCGCAGCCTGGATAACGGTGGCGGCAAACTGCTTAGCGATCAAGCGTTGGTGCTGCGCCTGGACCAGGCGTTGAGCAACGTCCAAGGGGTGATCTCGGCCAATGGGCTGACGGCACGGGTATCTGCGCTGGATAACCAGTCCGGCACCTTCACCAGCCAGAGCGACCTGAGCCTGAGTGTTGACGGTGCGTTGAACAACAATCTGGGCGAGGTTTCCAGTGGTGCTGTTGCCCAATTGCATGCTGCCAGCTTGGACAACAGCCATTCCGGCAAGGTGATCGGCGATGGCGGTCTGACTGCGCGTATCACCGGGCTATTGGATAATCGAAGCAAGGGGCAGATCAGCGCCAAGGGCGCGATGGATTTAGAAACGGGTAGTTTTGATAACCGAGACGGTCTGTTGAGTGGCAAGGACCTACTGACCTTGACTGCTGCTCGCTTGGATAACCGCAGTGGCGAGGTTCGTGCTGATCGAACCGTGCAGCTCAATATTGAAGAGGTCAGTAACCAGGAAGGGAAAATCACCGGCGTGGCAGGCGTGAATGTGACCGCCACGCACTTGGACAACAGCGGCGGTAAGGTGTTGTCGGGTACTGATCTGGGGCTCAAGGTCGCGCAGGTCATCAACCAGAACAAGGGTCTGTTGTTCAGCCAAGGCAAGTTGACGTTGCAAGGCCAGCGCCTGGATAACCGCGACGGCAAACTGTCTGGCCAACAGGGTCTGAACCTGTTGCTTAGCGGCGAACTGGATAACACTCGTGGCGGCCTGCGTAGCGACGGTGGCATTGACCTCACGGCGAAAGACATCAACAACTCGGCCGGCCAAGTATTCAGTAATGACGCAATCAAGCTGACCAGCCGCGGTGCATTGAACAACCAGACGGGCTCGATCAGCGCCGATCAGGGCTTGAACCTGAGCAGCGCCCACCTGGACAACCGCCAGGGCAAAATCAGTGCGAACGGGGCGATGCGCCTGAACACGGGAGCCTTCGACAACACTCAAGGCGGACACCTTACCGGCAAGGACAGCCTCGACCTCAAGGCCGAGCAGGTCAGCAACGGCACTGACAGCCTCATCGCCAGCGACCATGCCTTGACGGCCAGTGTGACCGGTCTTGACCAACAGGGAGGGCGGCTGTTCAGTAAAACCTCGCTGAGCCTGGACCTGAATCATGGCCAGTTGAATAACCAGCAGGGCCTGATCAATGGACCGCTGCTGATGTTGAAAAACCTCAATGGGGTGAACAACCAGAGCGGCGAGATTTCCAGTGCCCAGGCCTTCACCCTGGCCGCCAACAACCTCGATAACAGCGCCGGTAAACTCATCAGCACCCAGGCGCTGACCCTGCGCATCGACAAGGCGCTGGCTAACGTCAAAGGCCATATTTCCGCCGCTGCTCTGCAGGTGCACAGCGCTAGCCTGGATAACCGCACGGGCATGCTCAGCAGCCGTGGCGTTACCGGCGTTGCCGTTGACGGAGAGTTGTTGAACCAGGGCGGCACCCTGGTTGGTGACGGTGTTACCCGGCTCAGCGCCGCCAGCCTGGACAACGCCGAGGGTAAGGTGTCCGGCAAGAGTGATCTCGTTATCGAGGTCGCACAAATCAACAACCGCAAGGGGCTGTTGATTAGCCAAGGCACACTCCAGCTTGATGGCAGCACTCTGGACAATCAGAGCAGTGGCCTGGTCAGTGCAACCCAGGGGATACAACTCAAGGTTGGAGACATTGACAACCGCGGCGGTGAAATCTCCAGCAAGGCGGCTATCAGCCTAGAGAGCCAGCAACTGAACAACAGTGATGGCGCACGGGTGGTAGCTGGACAGGCCCTGAACCTGACAATCGATCAGGTTCTGAACCGCAACAAAGGCGAGCTGCGTGCGCAGAGCGGACTGAGCCTGAGCGCAAGCAAGCTCGATAACAGTGCCGGTAGCCTGATCAGCGAGAAAGACCTTGATCTTGACCTTCGTGGCGAGCTGATCAATCGCCAGGGCTTGCTGAGCAGCGAAGGCCGCTCAAGCGTCAAGGTCGCGAGCTTAGACAACCGTCAAGGCAGCCTGAGCAGCGCCGGCTCCGTCAGCGTTACCAGCCTGGGAGCGTTGGACAATCAGGGCGGGCAACTGGTGACCGATACAAGCCTTACGCTGCAGAGCCTGAGCCTGGATAACCGCCACGCAGGCACCTTGAGCAGTGCCGGGCCCTTGAAGATCGTCACCGGGGCTTTTGATAACAGTCATGGCGGCAATGTCAGTTCCCGCGACACCCTCGATATTCATGCCGAGCAACTGACCAACCAGGACGGTGGCGAACTCACCAGCAATCAGGCCCTGAGCGCCACGGTGAGTGGGCTGGAGCAACAGGGTGGAAAGCTGTCGAGCCAGACCTCAGTGGACCTGGATCTCAACCATGGCCGGTTGAACAGCCAGGGGGGCTTGATCAACGGCCCGCTGCTGAGCCTGAAAAACCTCAAAGAGGTGAATAACCAGGACGGTGAAATTTCCAGCGCGCAGGCGTTTACCCTGACCGCCGAAAGCCTCGACAACACGGGCGGCAAGGTGCTCGGCAACCAGGGGCTGACTCTGCGTATCGCTCAGGTCTTGAGCAACCTCAAGGGCCTGATCGCGGCGCAGTCTATTGATGCTCGTGCCGCCAGCCTGGACAACGATGCAGGCACCCTGACCAGTCGCAGTGACCTGCTGTTGAACATCGACGGCCAGCTCAGCAATCGGCAGCAAGGGCTGATCGACGCCAGCACGACGCTGACTCTCAACAGTCACGGCCTGGATAACCACCGCGGCTCACTCTCGGGCGCTGCCGTTGCCATCGACCTGGGCCAGGCCACGGGCGACCTGAGCAACCAGAACGGCTTCATTAAAAGCAGCGGTCCGTTGAGCATTCAGCACCTTCGGGACCTGCACAACCTGGGTGGCGAGATTTCCACCACTGAAAACCTCAGCCTTGTCGCTCGCACGCTGGACAACAACGGCGGCAAGTTGATCAGCCACCAGAGCCTGATCCTGGATGCCAACCAACTGAGCAACCAGGGCGGCCTGATATCCGGCTGGCAAGGGGTGGAGATTAAAGGTATCGATCTGGATAACCGTAACAACGGCACGGTGTCCAGCCGTTATGGCAATGTCGATGCCCGTCTCGCCAACAGTCTGCTCAATCGTGGTGGCGGCGCGTTGGTTAGCCAGCAAGCCCTGAGCGTTACCGCAGCCAGCATTGACAACAGTGACCATGGTGCCCTCTCAAGCGCTGCCGGGCAGACCCTCAACGTCAGTGGTTTGCTCAGCAACGCTCAAGGCGGTTTGATCGATAGCGGCGCGGCGCTCGGCTTGAATGTGCAAACCCTCGACAACACCAGCGGCACGATCAACACGCAGCAGGCGCTTAGCCTGATTGGCACTCGTTTCGACAACAGCAACGGCATGCTGATCAGCAAGGGGGCGGTCACCCTCGACCTGCTCGGCGCTTTGATCAATAACCAGGGCAAGCTGGGTAGCGCCGAATCCCTGTTGCTCAAGCGTGCCACCCAGATCAACAACCAGGGCGGTGAACTGGCCAGCGAGGGCTGGCTGAACCTGCTCGCTGGCAGCCTGGATAACCGTAATCACGGCGCCATTGTGGCCAACCACAAGCTGACCCTCGCCACTGAGGGCGCGGTGCAAAACAGTGACGCCGGCCTGATTCATAGCCAGAACGCCGAGCTGCAACTCCAGGCCGCTAGCCTCGACAACGGCAAAGGTTCGATCCAGAGCAAGACTGGCCTGAACCTCGACATCAGTGGCGACCTGGACAACCAGAGCGGCACGGTCATCGCCGAGGCGGGAGATCTCGATATCAAGGCCAGCACCATCGACAACCGTGGTGGCACCCTGTCCAGTCTCAAGGGCATCCTGCAAGCCAAAGCCCTGGGTGGCTGGCTGCGTAACGATCTCGATCTGCACAACAACCGTCAGGTCGGGGTGATACAGGCGCAAGCCCTGAACCTCGTCAGCGCCGGTATCAACAACAACGGTGGCCGCCTCTCGGCGCAAACCGGTGATGTCCTCATCAGCACCGGCGCTTTCGACAACCGCGATGGCGGTCTGTATGCGAAGCAGGCGGTCCGCGTCAGTGCCAGCAGTTTTGACAACAGCGGCGATGTCCGCGGCCAGGTCGCTGGTAGCCAGATCGACCTCAAACTCAGCGGCGCCCTGAACAACCAGAAAGGCGTCATCGAAAGCGATCATGCCCTGACCATCGACGCCGCCAGCGTGGATAACCGCAGGGGACAGCTGCGTGCGCTGGGCACTAGCGGCAAAACTGAATTCCAGATCGGCGGGGTGTTCGATAGCCGTGCCGGCACCCTGGAAACCGCCAACAGTGACCTGTCCCTGAATGTCGGCAGTTTTCTGAACGAAGGCGGTAGCGTCCTGCACGCCGGTAGCGGCACCTTCGACATCAGCACCGACAACCTGACCCGGGCGGGCGGCACCTTCGTCACCCGTGGCGCCCTGACGCTGAACACCGACACCTGGACCAACAGCAGCGTGATTCAGGCTGGCCGCTTGACGGTCAACGTCAACACCCTCAACCAGACCGCGGGTGGCCAGCTTCTGGCTTCCGAAAGCCTGGTGGGCACGGGCCAGAACTGGTCGAACGACGGGCTGATTGCAAGTGACGGCAGCCTGAGTTTGAGCTTGGGTGGCGCCTACAGCGGTGGAGGGCGTGCCAGTAGCCTCGGCACCTTGGGGCTGAGTGCGGCGCAGGTGAACCTGGCCAGTGCGGGGAGCTTGGCGGGGGGAGATACCACAACAATCAACGTCAATGGTTTGCTAAATAATGCGGGCCGCCTGACATCTGCTGCTGACTTGATGATCGAAGCGGGAACTATCAGTAATCATGGTTCTCTGGGTAGCTCGCAAGTATTTAAAGCGGTTACTGAAAACTTGCAAAACATAGACGGGTTTGTTTTTAGTGGTTCTAACATGAACCTGTATGTTGGTAGTTTGACCAATAAGAACTCTGATATTTACAGCTTGGGTAGTATTTACATTGCAAAAAATGAACGGAACGCTCGGGCGGCATTGCTGGAGAATATTTCGGGGGTGATAGAAAGTGTGGGCGATCTTTCTGTTTTTTCTGATACTGTTGTAAACAAGCGTGATAATTTTTATGCCGATTCAAAGTTGGAGTCAGGGTACGTTGGTGTTCGTTGTTACGAATGTAATGGTTTTTACGATATTACCAAAGGTAGTGGCGGTCCACGCTCGCACTTTGTGTTGGTGGAAACGTATGGCGAAAAAAGTATAGTTGGTAAAGAGCCAAGGCAAGCGGGTCTGGTTTCGGGTAGTCATATCTCAGTTTTTGGAGGGGATGTTGTAAATTCCAACTCCTTGATTAGTGCGGGGGGTGATGTTTCTATAAGGTCTGAGTCTTTTTCAAATATTGGGACTTCTCTGAGTGGCTACAAGTCAGTCAAGTATCTGAATTTGAATGCGTCCAATAAAGCTCTCTGGGCTGAGGCTTTGACCTATAACTCGATCAATGACCCGACTTACAATGGGGGTGTGCATTTTTGGAATGCGGCGGGTTCTGAAACAATGGCGCCTATAAGAATCGCTATTACAAATAGAGCAAAGGGAGAACAGGCTAAAGCATGGCAGATATTCGGAAGTGCCTGGGTCTATATTGGTGGCTTGGTTGGGCATCTTGATAGAGCGCTGCCTATTCCATCTGGGCGATATGTAAATGGTGTAAGTTCTGAGGCGTCAGCTGTATTTAAAGGTGCTGACGTAACTTTCGAAAAAATAGTGGCGGATACGGGATCGAAATTTATTTCGTCAATCGTTCAGGCTGGCGGTGGTGTGTCTATTGCTGCAACTGAAAGGGTCTCTAATGGAGTGGAGCGGTCGTTTACTCAAAGTGTAAGTGGAGACTTTCGCAGTGTAGATACGAAAGTTGGAAAGTCTGTCGCGCCTGTAGTTGTTCTTTTAAATAAACAGCTAACTCCCGATCTTGCGCAGCAGCAAATTAATCCGCTGACCTTGCCAGGGTTCAATTTGCCTTCTGGTCAGAACGGTTTGTTCCGCTTAAGTCAACAAGATGGGAGTGCAGCAGTACCCCAGGCACCCTCGAACTGGAGCATGAGCAGTGCGTTAGTTAGTCTTAAAAAACACCAGTCAGCGTTACCTGCCACAGTGCGCGAGACTCAGATCGATGCTTCCACATTGGCGTTGGCCAGCACTCCAGAGCTACTTCAGAGCGATCATAAAAGTATCGATATCTTTGCCGATGGGGCTACGACTAATGTCACTGTACCGGTAAGCGACGTTGCAGGGCGCATCTCGTTAATGGATCTGCAACAAATCGATCCTGCAGGCAATCAGGTGACATCGCTTGGCTCACAAAGCCTGAATCGCGTACAGGGTCTCCCAGACAGTTCCATTCGATCGCAACCGCACAAGTACCTGATCGAAACCAACCCGGCCCTTACCGATCTCAAACAGTTCATGAGTTCGGACTATTTGCTGTCGAATCTTGGTTATAACCCTGAGGAGAGCGCTAAGCGCTTGGGTGACGGATTTTACGAGCAACGTCTGATCCAGCAGGCCGTGGTTGCCCGCACAGGTCAGCGTTTTATCAATGGTCAGAACAGCGATGAGCAACTGTTCAAGTACCTCATGGACAACGCTATTAAGAGCAAAGACTCACTTAGCTTGTCGGTGGGTGTCAGTCTGACTTCGGAGCAAGTAGCGGCTCTGACCCACGACATCGTCTGGCTGGAAAAAGCAGAGGTCAACGGGGAGCAAGTTCTGGTTCCCGTGCTGTACCTGGCCCAAACCAATAACCGCTTGGCACCCAATGGCGCGCTGATTGCCGGTAATGACCTGAATCTGATCGCAGGGAAAAACCTGGAAAACGCCGGCACACTGCGGGCAACCAACAATTTGTCTGCCCAGGCAGGACAGCATCTGATCAACAGCAGCCTTGTTGAGTCCGGCAACCGCCTGGACCTGCTTGCGGGCAACACCTTGGTGAACAAGGCCGGGGGCATCATCGCCGGGCGTGACGTGAGCGTCACTGCTACTCAAGGGGATGTGATCAACGAGCGGACGTCCACCCGTTTGGAAAGTCAATCTGGCAGGTCCCACAATCAAAATGATGTGATGGACAGTGCCGCTCGTATTGAAGCTGCGAACACTCTGAGTCTTCAGGCGGGGCGTGATATCAGCAACATTGGCAGTAGTTTGAAAAGCGGTAGCGACCTGAGCCTCAAGGCTGGTCGTGACATCAATGTTGCGTCGGTTGAGCAACTCAATCTGGAGCAAACCCAGCGTAACCTGAACAAAACCATCACCCAGTTCGGTTCCACAGTGGGTGCTGGCCGTGATTTGAAGGTTGAAGCAGGTCGCGATATCACCACCATCGCCAGCACGATCGAGGCTGAACGCGACATCACCATGTCTGCAACGGAGAACCTGACCCTGGCCTCCGCAGCGGACGAGCAGCATTCCTACAGCAAGAGCAAGAAAGTCACCCGTCAGGAAGACCATATTAGGCAGGTAGGGGCCAGTGTCGCGGCTGGTGGCAATGTCGCTATCAGCGCAGGCAAGGATCTGACGTTGCTGGGTAGTAAAGTCAAGGGCGAGCAAAACGTCGCGCTCGACGCCACTCGCGATCTCAATCTGCTGTCCGCCAAGGACGAGAGCGCCTCTTTCTACTCGAAGAAGAGCAAAGGCTCCCTCGGGCGTAGCAGCAGCAAGCAGCAGGAGAGCTACCACAGCACCAACATCGCCTCTGTGGTCGAGGCTGGGAAAGACCTGACCCTCAACACCAGCAAGAAAGCCGATGGCGGTATGAGCATTAACGGTGGCCGCGACGTCACGGTGATCGGTAGCCAGCTCAAGGCCGGTGCAGACCTGATGGTCGGTGCCACCGGCGATGTGGCGATCCTCTCCGGCGTCGAGGAACACGGCTCCTACAGCAAGAAGACCAAGTCTGGTTTCCTCGGCCTGTCCAAAAGCGGTAAGAGCCAGTTGCAAACCACCGCGACCCAGGTCGGCAGCGAGCTGAGCGCTGGCAACGATGTGGTGGTGGCTGCGGGCAACGATATCCGCTTGCGGGCCAGTGAAGCCACCGCCGGAAACGATGTGGAACTGCGTGCCGGGCTGGTCAAGGACACGGGTGATATCAACCTGGTTTCGGCCAACGACACCGCCTATAGCCGCAGCGAGCAGTACAAGAAAAAGGTCGGGCTTTCCTCCTCTGGGGCCAGCGTCTCCTTTGCCTCGGCCAAGGAGTCCGGGCGCCAGGCGCAAAGCAGCACCAGCGTGGGCAGCCAGGTGCTGGCCGAGCGCGATGCGAGCCTGAAGGCCGAGCGCGACATCAACGTGGTGGGCAGCGGCATCAGCGCCGGGCGCAATGTCAGCCTCGACGCCGGACGTGACGTCAATGTCGTCGCGGCACAGAACAGCTCGGCGGAGCAGGACTGGAAAAAGAGCAAGCAAGTCGGCGTTGGCGTCAGCAGTGACGACAACGGTGTGAGTTTCTTTGCCGGTGCTGAGCGCAACAAGGAAAAGAACCGCGTCGAAATCCAGACCGCCGCCGCCAGCCAGATCAGCGCCGGTGCAGACCTGTCGGTCAACGCCAAGCGCGACATCAATCAGATCGGTTCCGACCTTCGGGCCGATCACGACATCAATCTGGTGGCCGGCCGCGACATCAAGATCGACGCCGCCCGGGAAGTGCGGGTGACCGAGCAGCAGCGTGAAAGCGAGCGCAATGGCCTGGGTGTCACCATTAACCACAACTATGGCAAGACCAAGGACGCGGTCAACGGCGCCGGCGACGGTGAAAACAACACCAGCAAAGCCTCCAGCACCCTCAAGGCCGTCGACTCGGTCAGCCAGTTCCTCGCCGGGCCGACCGCTGACGTCAAGCTTGGCAACAGCAGGCAAAGCAGCAGCCAGGAGATCATCGAGCAGAGCAACCGCTCTTCAACCCTGCAGGCCGGCAACGACCTGAACCTCACGGCCAACAACGACGTGACCGTCAAGGGCAGCCAGTTGGGTGCCGGGCGCGACATCAACATCAAAGGGCGCGACGTCACCCTGGATGTGGCCAAAGGCAGCATCAGCGAGGAAACCCGCAACACCGAGATGTGGGGCGGCATCCACGGCGGCACCAGCGGTGGCTTCAAGATCGGCGTCGGCGGCAGCTTCGGCACCGCCAGCACCGAGAGCAGCCAAGGTTCCTCCACCGCCACCCAACTGGATGCCGGGCGCGACATCAACCTCAAGGCCAGCAACGACCTGAACCTGATCGGGACCCAGGCCCAGGCCGGACGCAACATCGACCTGGATGCTGGCAACGACCTGAACATCCGCGCCGCGCAGAACGACCACAGCAGCGAGAACAACCGCAACAGTGGTGGTGGGGAAGTGGGCATCACCGTGGGAACCGAGAAAGGCATCGGCTTCTATGCCAGTGTCAGCTTGGGTAAGGGCGATCTGGAGCGTGAGGGCGAGCGCCATCAAGAGGCTTATCTCTATGCCGGGGACCGTCTAGGTTTCACCAGTGGCAAGGACACCACCATCGCCGGTGGCAACCTGCGTGGTGACGAGGTTATTGGGCGTGTGGGCGGCGATCTGAACGTCGCTTCGGTTGCCGATACCGGCAAGGTCAAGGGCAAGGAATTCGACATCAGCGTCACTGCCACCATCGGCCCGGGTGCCGGTGTCAGTGGCTCAGTCGGTTACGGCCAGACCACCGGCAAGACCAACTGGGTTGAAGAGCAAACCCGCATCACTGGCAAGAACAAGGTCGATATCCGCACCGAAAACCACACCCAGATCGACGGCGCGCTGATCGCCGCCGACAACGGCAACCTCAAGCTGGACACCGGCACCCTGGGCTTCAGCGATATCGCCGGCAAGGATAAGGAACACGGCTATTACCTGAACGTGGGCGGCACCTACAGCTCCGGTAGTGGTACCACACAAGACAGCAGCCAGGTGGGCAAAGGCAAGGAAGGTGAAACCGGCTGGAGCGTCAGCGGCTGGGACTACCAGAAGGACCGCGAGCAGATCGTCCGCGCCACCGTCGGGGCGGGCGAGATCGTGGTGCGCAAGGATGCCGAAACCGGAGCCGATTCAACGGCCGGGCTGAACCGGGATGTGAACAAGGCGTATGAGATCACCAAGGATGAGGAGTCGCGTACGGATCTGTATGCGAGCAGTTCTTCTCTTGGGGCGGTGGCGAGCCCGAAGAAGACGTATGAGCAGTGGAAGAAGAGTGTTGAGTTGTATGGGGAGAACAGTCGAGACGCGATGTTAAAGCTCGACGAGCTTATGGCCAGTATGGTCGTGCTGCTTACAGCGGGAAGTGATATCGAGTTTGCATCCAGGCATGTGAATAACGTGCTGGTGATCCGTGAAAACGCTCGAAAACTCGTCAGTAAGGATGAGAACAAGCGTGCGGAGGGTATGGATTATCTGATCCGGGCGAAAGTCGGCGAAGCGAATGGGGAAGGGGCCAGACTTCTTTTCGCTCGGATGAAGGATATCGCCCGCGAGAGCCCGGAGAAGTCACTGGAGCTGGCAGAAATGCTGGCCAGTTTAAAGAACCCTTCAAATGGATCGTTAAATCTTGCCGCTGCTCCTGGCTTAGGAATGATGGGGGCCTTAGCGTTGGCGTTGGTTTACTCAGGAGCGTTACCCCAGACTCAAGAAAATATGCGTAACACAGCCAACTCGGTTGTTGAAAGCGCTAAAGAAGCAGGTGGTGTTGCAAAGGAAGAGGTGCAGAGGCAGCTAAAAATTTCGATGAGGTTTTGGGAGTTGGTAACCCTCACTGCGTTTCCAATTCACCTGCTTGATGACGAAAACCGAAAGCTGGTCAATCCGATTGTTGATACGTCAGGAGGGATTCCTGCCAGTGGAGGCTACGCTGAGGGTGGCGGAGTTGTTACAACGCCACATACCGGCGGTACTCAACTGGATGGGGTGCAGAAGGATGGCGCCTATGTGACTCCGGAGCACAAGCTGAATCCGGGGGGGATGTATAGTGAGTCAGATAGTTCAAAAAATACCTCTAAAAACTTGGGCTCTGCTTCTTTTGATGCTGCGAATGGTATAGGAACAATCTATTCTCCTAAGGTTAGTCTGAGTAATGGTGAGATAATATTTAACGATTTTTCTGTAGGCACTTCAAAGGGGTATTTTGGTTATGGGCCAGATGGTGCAGCTGAGTTGGTTGGCCCGTTGAAACAGATGCTCAACTATGCGCAGTCTCAAGGGGCAGAGAAAATTACTTTAAAAGGCCGTTATGCAACTGAGGAAGGAGCGATGTTGGGTACGGGTAGTGTGGATAATGTTAAGCAAAATTTTTCCTTCAGTTTCCCCGCTACCCGAGAAGGGTTGAAAGGGTTCTTAAAAGGGCTTGAGAAGTGAAGATACGTCGTACCCTTGAAAAAAGAATGAGGCAACTAGATGCATCGGGTCGAGGGCGTTTTTATGAGGTTGCAGATGAAAGGCAGTTGCTTTGTTCTGTAAAACTTGAGAGCGGCGTTTTAGATATATGTGTAGATGGATTTTTTGTTTCGAAAAAAGATGAGGTTCGCAAGGTTCTTTTTGAGGAGGTTGTTGCTATAAAAAGTCATTTGAATGCAAGTTTTTTCTCTAGTGAAAGAGAGGACTTTGATTTTTATCTTCCTATAGATATTGAGTGTGAGTCTTTTGGATTTTCTCTTTTGGTGCCATTTTTGAGTTATTCCAACGTTTTGAATATTCTAACGGGTCTGAGGGATGATTGGCTTAAACAGGCCTCATCCTAAATTTACTCGTGGTTTCAGAAAGACTCTAATTGTGGAGGTGAAAGGGTACCCCTAAATTTCGCAGATTCAAGTTAATTCTGGTGGAGGTCGGCATGAAGGAGCTTATTAGAAAGTTTCTACTACAACGGAGGGAGCTATAAAGGTAGTTGATCCTTCAACGTGTAAGCCGAATCCTGGGGAAAAGGCAAAGCTTGTTTCTGGAGGTTAGTTTGATGTTGTCAAAATTAAAATGGATAATTCAAGCTTTGGCTATTCCAGCATCTGAGCAGGTGCGTTTATTTTCACCTTTTGTTAATGTTGCAGATGAGCTTGCATTAATTTGGGAGGATGTCTTAGAAGGTCTTGAGGTTTTTAGAGAGCTGGTGTCAGCGGACGCGCTATTGGCAATTCAAAATCTAGATGAAATGATTTTATCTATTAGTGGTGATTCTAATTCGCAGATTTGGACTAAAAATTCTTTGTACGACTCTGTCCACTGGGATGGAATAAGAGGGCTTGCTGCTGGGGTGGCTAAAAAAATGGACTGGCCTATTAGCTCGCCTGGATCTGCCGAGGGTATCTATATCGGATCATAAAAGTAAAGTTGCTCTCAAGGGTGTGACTAATTTTGAGGGTGGAATGAAGATCATTAAACTGATGCCTGACTATCAGTGTTTCCCATTGTGGAGTTTGTCGCCAGACTCTATTGGGAATGTTGATCCCGAGGAGTTGCCGATTTCACAAGAGCTCAAAGCTAATCTAATGTCATGGGCACTTAAGTATGATGATACCTTAGATGAAGAATATCCTCCTGACTCTGGATTTTCTAGCGAGGAGGATGAGGCGGAGTTTAATAAAGAAGGAAAACATTTGTTTGAGCGGCTAAAGGCAGAGTTGAAAGGCTATGTTGTGGTTTTAAAGTAATTGAAGATGTGCGGAATAAGTGCGCGAAACTTAGGTGTGGTAGTGCGTTTTGGTTGTAGTTGCCACTCTATCGTCAAAGAGAGTAATTAAGCCTTTGATCGATCGATATCGCCATCAATGGCGAGAGAGAAAGGGCGACTTTCAAGCCGCCCTTTTTTGCTTACTGAAGCACCTGCTCCTGCATTCGCCTCATCGTTACATCCATCAAATCACACCCATCGCGCAGCAAAATGCTGCACACCAGCGACAGTTCCTGCAGCACCACTGCTCCTTTGGGCGCGTCATCACAAATCGCGAAGTTTTCCAGTAGTTGAGTCACAGCGCGAATGCGATACGCCGCTGCATCGTGCAGGACGTCTATGGGAGCTTGGGTATCGATCAGCAGGGAGGGAATGTTGCAGTCGTGACCGGTAATCGGCATGTATCGATTCAGAGTCGTCATGGATCTTACTCCTATATCAATCTGAGCCATCACCTTCTGCCGCCAAACAGAGTAAGGGTGACGGATTGCACAAGGTTGGCGGACCAGGGATATAGGACCTGGCACTCCCGAAGGAGTCCCTGCGCAACCCGCCATAACACGAGAATGCGGGCACAAAAAAAGCGCCTGCAATCGTATTGGGGGCGCTGTTGCGCCTATATCTGTTTGGACCGCCAAGTCCAATCGCAGCATTTGCTACGAGGGCCGAAGGGTAACGTGGAGGACGAGTAGTAGCAACTCACGAGGAGTACAAAAAACCTCTGGAAACATCTTGCTGACAGCTCAAGCAGTTCATGAGCTCGGACTACCTGCTGTCCAACCTCGGCTACAACCCGGACGAAAGCGCCAAACGCCTGGGGGACGGTTTCTACGAACAGAAACTCATCCAGCAAGCCATGGTGGCCCGCACCGGCCAACGCTTTATCGACGGCCAGGACAGCAACGAAAAGCTCTTCAAGCACCTGATGGACAACGCCCTCCAGAGCAAGCAACAGCTTGACCTGTCGGTGGGCGTGACCCTGACCTCCGAACAAATCGCCGCCCTGACCCACGACATCGTCTGGCTGGAAAGCCATGAAGTGAATGGCGAACAGGTGCTGGTGCCAGTGCTGTACCTGGCCCAGGCCAACAACCGCCTGGCGCCCAACGGCTCCCTGATCGCCGGCAAGGACGTGAGCCTGATTGCCGGTAAAGACTTGAACAACGTCGGCACCCTGCGCGCGGCTAATGACCTGTCGGCGGTGGCGGGGGAGAACCTGGTTAATAGTGGGTTGGTGGAGGCGGGCAACCGCCAGGATCTGCTCGCGGGCAACTACCTGGTCAACCGTGCTGGCGGCATCATCGCCGGGCGCGACGTGACCCTGACCACCACCCAGGGCGACGTGATCAACGACCGCACCCTGACCACCCACCAGAGCAGCAGCGAAGACTACGTCCGCGAGCAGCGCCGCGACTTCCTCGACAGCGCCGCCCGCATCGAAGCCGGCAACAGCCTGAGCATCGATGCCGAACGGGACTTCGACAGCAACGGCAGCGTCCTGCACAGCGGCGGCGACACCCGCATCAAGGCCGGTCGCAACGTCAGCCTCAACGCCGTCGAACAAGTGGTCAGCAACGACCGCGGCATCGGCAACCTCGACCAGAGCAAAACCCAGCACGGCGCCACCCTGGAGAGCGGCGGCGACCTGAGCATTGAGGCCGGAGGCAACGTCACCGCCGTCGCCAGCCAGATCGACGCCGAGGGCGACGTCTCGATGACGGCCAAGGACAACCTGACCCTGGCCTCGGCAGCCAATGAGCAACACTGGGCCAGCAAGACCGGTACCACCAAGAGCGAAGAGGATCGCGTCCACCAACAAGCCACCACGGTGACGGCGGGCGGGGATGTGACGCTCAAGGCTGGCCAGGACATGACCCTGATTTCCAGCAAGGTCAAGGCTGGGGATGAAGCCTATCTGGTGGCTGGTGGCGAACTGAACCTGCTGGCGGAGCAGGACAGTGAGCATTCGTTGTATGACATGAAGAAGAAGGGGGGCTTTGGCAACCTGCAGACCCAGCGTGACGAAGTCACCCGCACCACACATATCGGCAGCGAAATCAGTGCCGGTGGCAACCTGACACTCAAGAGCGATGGCGACCAGAGGTATCAGGTCGCCAAGCTGGAGAGCGGCAAGGACATCACCCTGGATAGCGGTGGCGTCATCACCTTCGAAGGGGTGAAGGACCTGCACCAGGAAAGCCACGAGAGGACCAATAACAACTCTTTCTGGGTGTCCTCCAAAGGCAAGGGCAATACCGACGAAACCCTGCGCCAGACCCAGATGGTGGCGGCCGGCAATATCGTGATCAAAGCCGTTGATGGCCTGAAGATCGATGTGAGGCAGGTCAACCAGCAAACCGTCAGCCAGAGCATCGACGCGATGGTCAAGGCCGACCCGCAACTGGCGTGGCTCAAGGAGGCCGAGAAACGCGGCGATGTTGATTGGCGGGTGGTGAAGGAGATCCACGACTCCTACAAGTACAGCAACTCCGGGCTGGGACCGGCTTCGCAGATCATTATTGCGATTGTGATGGCGGCGGTGGTTGGGCCGCTCGCCAGCAGTGCTATAGGCGGCGCTGTTGCCACGGGCGTGGCCACCAATGCCACGGTCAGTACGATCAACAACCGAGGCAACCTTGGCGCTGTATTCAAGGATGTAACCTCTTCGGGTGCAATGAAGGGGTATGTGATTTCAGGTGTGACGGCCGGCTTGACCGCTGGCTACTTCAATGAATGGACAGGCACTTACACCAACCCAGTAACGAATCAGGTTATTGGGCCGAACCTCAGCACTTGGACAGGTGTTGGGCAATTTGCCGCGAGCCAAACACTGCAGAGCGGCACCTCCATGCTGTTGAGCAAGGCTCTGGGGCAGGGTGGCAGTGCAAGTGATGCTCTGAAAAGTGCCTTGTTCAATACTTTGGCGGCGGCGAGTTTTAACGCTGTTGGGGATTACACCAAAAAATGGGGGATTAAGGATGGCACCCTGCCGAAAATCGCTATTCACGCGATGGTGGGAGGACTGCTTTCGCAAGCGACTGGTGGTGACTTCAAGACCGGCGCATTGGCCGCGGGAGCCAACGAAGCGTTGGTGGTGCAACTGGATCGGTTGGTCAAACAGGATGAAAACTTGTTGACCATGAGCTCACAGATAGTGGGTGTACTGACGGCTGCTGCGCAGAAGGATGCGGATGAGAAGTCGATGGAGAAGGGTGGCTGGATTGCAAAAAATGCGACCCAGTACAACTGGTTGCTGCATAGAGAAATAGAGGCAGCAGATCAAGCGCGTGAAGGTTGTAAGGCTCGAGGGGGAGATGTTGCGGCTTGTCAAAATAGAATTACTAAGGCCATGGATAGCCTGGATCAGGCTCGAAATTTTGAGCGGACTGAACAGGCCCGTCTGGTACAGCTTGCGGCTTATCAAGAGGGCATGACTCCAGCGGAACACCAACAGGCTTTAGACCGCTACTGGAGCGGGATTGATAAAAGTCAGGTTGTTTGGTCCGGATATGGTCCTGCGAAAGAGTGGGGGTACATTGCCAGTGGGATGGGAGCAGGTTTTGTTGATGCGGCTATCAACTGGCCTGGCAAGGTTTACGAAAGTACTGTCAATACCCTGACTCATTTGACGGATATTCCGGGCAATCTTGTACAGGCTGGCAAGAATGGTGTTGACTGGCTCAATAGCCCAATTCCAGCTCAAAGCATCGAACGTGCCGGTGATCAGTTACTTTTTTCAACACCGGACAAGTTGGGTGGTATCGTATTTGACGCTGCGACGGGGGCGATTACTGCGGGTATTGGTGGTAAGGCTGTTGAGTGGGTTGGAGGGAAGTGGGTTGTTAGTGGTGCAAGAGGAGCTGGCGGTGCAATAACCAAAGTTTCGGATGAAATGAAGGTCAACCCTTATCATCCAGATTGGCAGCGTTATAAAGGTGATTATCCACGAGGTGCTGGCTCTAACTTTAACTCTTCCGCTACGCCTGATGGACGTGTTCTGACTGGTCATACATTTGAGAGCTTACAACGTCATGGCTTTAAAAATCTTAGGCAGGTGGATGAAGTAATTAATAATGCAGCGCATAAGATTAATCAAAGTGATGGTGCTGTAGTTTTTGTTCAGAAAGTTGGGCTTGGAGCTAAAGCGAGATATAATATTGTGGTGTCTGGAGAAGAAGGTGTTGTTACGGGTATGCGTCTTTTTAAGAAGGACGCGGTTGAAAAAATGGCTCGAAACCAAGGCTGGGAAAATCTTCCGTTTTAGGTGAGGCTTAGTATGAGTATTGATCTTGAAACAGATGCTGGAGTTGTAACGTTTTCCATTAAGAGCGTTGTGGAAAGTGGCGGTGTTATTGACTTTGATATTATTTGTGTTTTTTTTGAGAATTTTTCTAACTGTTTGCCAAATGCTTTTTTTTGTAGGCTGTATCGAGAAGATATAAAAAGGTTGGTTGGATATTTTGACGACCACCGAGCTGAAGTGGTTGCTGGTACTGTAAGTGAGTCGCGAGTTTACATGCCTTTGGAGAATGACTTTCAAATAAGGTTTATGACGGGGGAGGCTGAAAGCTTGGAAGATGGATACTTTTCTATAGGGGTGATGTTTAACTGCGGTGGGAGAGATGAAGAGTCTTCAGATGTTTTCTTCGGTTTTGAAGCGGCCGTAGATTTTTCAGCAGCTATCAAGTTTTGTGTTTCTTTAAGGAGGATGGTTTTTTCTTGAGATGTGAGGAGGTTAAATTAATAAGTTAGTGTGGATGCTCTGTAGATAACTGCTTTAAACGGTTGATGCGGTTGTAGGGGATAAATTTATAATATTTCAATAATTGCTTTAAGTTTTTGCAATAGGGCAACTTATGCTCTCTTGGAGGATAGCTAGGAGAGTGTAGACAAAATCATGTAGTAAGCCGACGAGCAAGCATGAGATAGGGCGACTTTCAAGCCGCCCTTTTTGCTTACTGAAGTACCTGCTTCTGCATCCGCCTCCTCGTCACATCCATCAAATCACACCCATCTCGCAGCAAAATGCTGCACACCAGCGACAGTTCCTGCAGCACCACTGCACCTTTGGGCGCGTCATCAGAAATCGCGAAGTTCTCCAGCAGTTGAGTCACGGCGCGAATGCGATACGCCGCTGCATCGTGCAGGACGTCTATGGGAGCTTGGGTATCGATCAGCAGGGATGGAATGTTGCAGTCGTGACCGGTTATAGCTTGATAACGCGTCATTTATTGAGCCTCTTTAGTTTGACTGAGGACTCTGTAAATCAGGTCGCCAAACCCGGTCGTCCTTTCAACGACCCCTCGACTATATCCAGCGCTCCCCCTGTCCTTAAAGCCCCATTCCTACTGGATTGTCTGCTTCTGCCGTAAGGCAATTCCTAATTTGCCGAGCGTATCTTTTCGAGCCGGTCCGCCGCGATTTTCCTGGCTTACAATGCCGCCGCTCATCGCCATGCCACAGCTGGTTTTCCGGTGGCAGTGCGTTGTTGAAAACCTTCTCAAGGAAGATCCGTCATGCGTCTGTTGTCTCTGCTGTTCACCCTCGTTCTGCTCGCCGGTTGTGCTTCCACCCCGGACTATTACATCTCGCCCAAGCCGGTACGGATTCCCGCTACCGCCACTTACTGGATCGATACCTTCAACCTGCAGTTGGTCGGCGAGAGCGAGCGCTTTCTGCCCGAGGACAAGTTGCGCCAGCAACTGGGCATGGAGTTGATCCGGCAATTGGGCAATGCCAATCGCTACGCCGCCACCAAGGACAGCGCCGACTACCTGCTGGATGTGAATGCGGTGTACAAACGTCGGCTCAGCGATTCCCAGGGCGGGCTGGTGTCGATGGTCGTCGATGACAATACGATCCTGGCCAGTGTCGATTTCGGCTACAAGGTTCAGGTCAAACGCGATGGCGCCGAGGTATTGCACTTCGCTCAGGAGCACAATGGCTTGCAGCCTGCCGGGGCCATGGGCCAGTTGCGCAATATGAAGACCATGTTGGGGGCGATCACCAACAGCGGTAACTCGGATGTGGAGAACTTCTACATTCGCGCTCTGCCGAAGTTCATCGTTCGTGATATCACGGCCATTCCTTCTCGTTGAGTGGGTGTGTCGGGATTGTAGAAGCGAGCTTGCTCGCGATGAACCCGATGGCGCCGCGCTCTGTCAGTAACAGCGCGTTATCGTTGGCGTTCTTCGCGAGCGAGCTCCTACATGGGGATCAACGTGCTTTTGGGGTTACAGCTTCTTCACCGGAATGCAGATCTCACACTCCAGCTCTCCCGTCTTGAGGTCGTAGTACGCATCCGCCGGGTAGCGCTCGAAGGCCGGGCGTGGGTCGAACTGCAGGCCGCTCTTGGGTAGCCAGTCGCGGCACAGTTCGATCCAGGCGTCGGCGATAGCTGGGCCCAAGCCGCGGAAGTGGGCCACGGCGTACAGGCCGCCGGGCAGGGTGGTGATCACGGCGGGAGCGCTGGCCTTGAAGTCCTTGGGCACTTCGACGCAGGCGTCGTAGCGGCATTTGTCGGCGGGGGTGAGGTCCGGGTCGTCGTGGCCGATGCCGTAGCGCACGTGGTTGAACAGCTGGTGTTCGAGCATCCAGGGCATGGCGGTTTCGCGCCAGAACAGGCCGATGCCGGGCCCGTAGGCGCCGATGTAGCGCAGGTAGGCCACGCGGGTGGCGGGCAGTTGCTGCAGGGTGACGTTCATGCTGGTTTCCTTCAGATGAATGAAGGCGTCAGGATCGTCGAAGGCCGGGATGTGGGTCTGATCAGGATTGCTCAATTCACGCAGGCGGCGTTCGCGGATGTCGTCGAGGCGGCGGTGCCAGCGTTTGGGTTCGGTGTCGCGCCAGGTGCTGGGTGAGACCGAGAAGTGTTGCTTGAAGGCCCGGGAGAAGGCTTCGCCGGAGCCGAAGCCGACATCCATGGCGATTTCCAGGATTGAGGCTTCGGGGCGGCTGGCCATCAGATAAGCCCCACAGGCCAGGCGCCGACGACGCAGGTAGGCCCCGAGGGGCTCTCCGACCCAGGCGCTGAACAGGCGGTGGAAGTGGTAGGGCGAGAAATGCGCCACCCGCGCCAGATCAGCCAGCTCCAGGGGCTGGTCCAGGTGTTGGTCGATATGCTCCAGCACCCGGCTCATGCGCAGGGTGTATTCGTGGAGGCTGTGGTAGGCGGCGCTCATGTTTGCAGATTAGTTGGCTGTGGGGCGGACGTTGCAGTCTGCCGCAGATTTGTGCCGTTTGTGAGAGCGAATCGCCTGTCGGTACGATTCGCCGGCAGCCGGCTCCTACAAACGCCCCGTAGCCGGCTTGCCGGTGAACACGATCTTAAGCGTCACCACAGCAAGGGTGGCTTCCCTTGCCTTCGGGTGTCTGTTCGTAGCGGTCATGGAGGCGGACCCAGTCCATGATCTGCTCTTCATTGCGCCCTTTGGGCGTCAGGTCGAGGAAGTTATAGGCTCCCACCAGCAGGTCCAGTCCGCGGGCATAGGTGGAGTAAGTGTGAAAAATCTCACCCTGGTCGTTGCGATAGAACAGGCTCAGGCCGGGCAACTCGGCTTCATCGCCACTGGCCTGTTCATAGTTGTAGGTCGCGGTGCCCGCGGCTAGCTGCTGGGCGCTGAGGCTGACACCGAAGTCCTGATTGAAGTCGTCACCGGCACTGGAATACCAGTCGAAGCGCCAGCCCATGCGTCGACGGAAGCTCTGGAATTGGGCATAGGGCGCGTGGGAGACAGCCACCAGCGTTACGTCGTGATGGGCCAGGTGCAGGTTGGCGCCGTCGAAGTGGTCCGCAAGAAAGGAGCAGCCCTTGCAGCCTTCTTCCCAGCCGGCGCCGAACATGAAGTGGTAGACCAGCAACTGGCTACGCTCGCCGAACAGTTGCGCCAGGCTCAGTGCTCCGTCGGGGCCTTGAAAGCGGTAGGGCTTGTCGATCTTGACCCAGGGCAGCGCCCGTCGCTCGGCACTGAGCTGGTCGCGCTGGCGGGTAAAGGCCTTTTCATGGATCAGGTGCTGCTTGCGTGCGAGCAGCCATTGTTCCCGGGAGACCACGGGGTGATCGGTAGTGCTCATGGCGTTTCTCCTCAAGGCAGGGGGTATGGGTCTTACACACGCTAGTCGTTTGGCGCAGGGCTGGATCGACAAGCTGCCCAGCGGTTTTCCGATCAGGGGTCAGGCTGGCGCGGCGTATTTCCTGAACGGCTGAAAACCCGGTCGGTCACAACCTATGAACGGCATTTCATTCTCATGTCTGGAGGTTGAACCGCAATGACCACATATAACTGGGATCTGATTGAACGACTGCTGCACGAAGTGCAGAACGGCGCCGGCCACAGTTTCACGCCTCGCCCCTACGCCGAGCAGCATGCGGCGGCCAAGGAGGCGGAGGGTGAGCCCACCGGCAATCTGGATGAGCTGAAAGTCACCGCCACCCAGTACGAAAAGTTGCTGCTGGACCGGGGTTTTATTGAAACCAGGCCCGAGGAAGAGGGCGGCAATGGCGAGAACTTTGTACTGACGCCTCGCGGCTCAAGCCTGCTGTGTCTGATCGACAGCAGTATTCCGGGCCACGATCACCCGCGTCAGGTGCTGGATGAACAGGCTGATGCCCTGGCTGCGGATACCTTTGACGAGGTGGCCTCCAAGGCGCAGATCGCCTAGTTTCGCGATGCTAGCCCTGGCTCGCGTTGTGCAGGCATTTCAGGGCGGCGAAGTCCTTGCGTACACCGTCTATTTTCTTCAGCAGGTGCTGGCGTTGGTCCACGCTGCTGGCGGCCATCAAGTCAACCAACAGGCTGCGTGCGGCCTGTTCGGTGTGGGCGTAGGCCTGGCGGTAGTCGTCTGTCCATAAACTCTCGCGGTTGATCAGCAACTGCTCGATGCGCTGTGGGAAATCGCTGTCTCGGCGTTGCGCCACCGCGGCGCTGAATTGCGTCTGCCAATGGACGCGATTGGCGATCCACTGCTGATTCTGCTCTCCCAGGGAGGCAGACCATTGCTCGATTCGTTGTTGCTGGCTGGGGGGCAGGGGGCCAAGCCAGGCATTCAGGCGCTTGCTCATGCGCTGACTGCGCTGCTGGATCTGTTGCGCCAATGATGGCGTGAGGTACTGCTCGCGGTGTTCTTGCTGGTCCTTGGCGAAGGCGTTGTTCATCTCTTTGACTTGCCCGTCGTCCAGGCCCCGGAGCAGTTCTACAGCGGAAGGGGTGATCTGTCTTACAGTCTCGGCGATGGCCTGCTTGGCTTCCCGGGTTCGTGCTTGCAGGTCCTGATCACTGACCTGATTGCTCTGCACCATCAGTTGCAGGCGATCGAGCCAGTCCAGATAGCCGGGCAACTGGGTGCTGCAATGCCAGCTCAGGTGCTGCTGCAGACGCTGGTTGAACCAGCTTTTCTGCTCGCTGTTCATGTCCAGGTAGTCGTTGAGGGTCCAGGGGATGATTACATCCAGGTTGCGATAGGCCAGGCCGACTCGGCTGCAGGCGCCGAGCAGCAGGCTGAGGATCAGCAACGAGATAAGCAGGGGCCACTGGCGCGCCATGTTCGAGTCCTTGCGAGTTCGGGTTCCTGCATCTGAACCCGGAAGGCTGCCAGCCGTTCAGTCGCAGGGCGGAAGGCCGGCAGTGATGAACTGCGAGTTGGCTGAAACTATTGATCCAGAGAGCTGAAAGGATAGCGGCCAGGAACAGCGGATAAGGGCCGTTGGTCGACTTTTAGTGCTAGGGGGAGGAGAGAAGGGGTGCCAGTCCTAGCGCTTTGAGGGCAAAGCGCTAAGGGACCAGGATAATGCGGGGGAATTACTTTTTGCCGAGGCTGATCTGCTTGGATGGGCCGAAAGTCTGGCCGCTGACGCCTTTGGCAATTTGCTGGATTTCGCCGCCCGATTTCAGGAAGGCCGCGATTTGTTCGTTGATCGATTCGCTGGTTTCAACGGCGGGAGCTGGTTTTGCTTTGCTGTTGGAGGCTTTTACTCGCATGGCGGCCATTTAACCTTTTGGAAAATTAATTTGGCCAGGCATCTTATCAGAAATACTTGACAATTGCTTGGTAAATATCCTCTGAAATAAAGGGTCGTTTTTTGGGCTTTTTCCTTAAGTTGATCTTGCTGACATCTTCCTAAGTGGCTGTTTTAAATAAAGACCCGTTACTGAAAATGCGGCCTGGTGGCTGTTTGCCCTTACCCGGCAGGTCGCTGTTGGCCTGACGAATGGCCGCTTGAGCGCCAGTGATGCTAGAAAAACCAAGGCTCTTCACGGAATTTTCCGGTCCGGGACTCAGGAGCGCCAACCTGGGCGTGGAAAACAGGTAGAATGCCGCCCACGCAATGAGGGTATTGGAAATGGCTTTAGTCGGGCGCTACAACAGTTTGCAAGTGGTTAAACACACTAACTTTGGTTTGTATCTGGACGGGGGGGCGGACGGCGAAATATTGCTGCCCAATCGTTATATTCCCAAGGACATTCCCAGTGAAGATGAAGACTGGTTGAATGTTTTTGTTTATCTGGACAGTGCCGACAAGTTAATCGCAACTACCGAAAAGCCGAAAGTTCAAGTTGGCGAGTTTGCCAGTCTTAAAGTCGTCGAAGTTAACAGTATCGGGGTATTCCTGGATTGGGGATTGCCCAAGGACTTGCTGCTGCCCTACTCGGAAGAGAAGCGCCAGATGAATGCCGGCGAATACTGCGTGGTGCATGTCTATCTGGACAAGCACACCCGTCGTATCACGGCCACGGCTCGCCTGGACCGCTACCTGGACAAGACTCCGGCTAACTACAAGGTTGGTCAGGAAGTCGACCTGTTGGTGGCTGAATCCACCGACATGGGTTTCAAGGCGATCATCAACAACAAGCACTGGGGCCTGATTCACAAGAACGAAGTGTTCAAGTTCCTGCGCTCCGGCATGCAAGAGAAGGGGTTCATCAAGGAAGTGCGGGCCGATGGCAAGATCAGCCTGAGCCTGCAACCGGTGGGTGAAGAAGCGGCCACCAGCCTGAACTCGAAGATCCTCGCCAAGTTGCGCGAAAACAATGGCTCTCTGGCGGTCAGCGACAAGAGCGATCCGGCCTTGATCAGCAGTTTGTTCGGGGTCAGTAAAGGCAACTTCAAGAAGGCCATCGGCGCGCTCTATAAACAGGGCCAGATTGTCATTCACGCAGATCGTATCGAGCTAAGCTGATTCTTGTTTCGCTCTGGGGTGGATGTGCTTAAAGCCCCACCTCTTCTTTGTCTCGTGTTGCTTGTCTTTCCTGGTGCGGCCGGCCTTGCAGCACGACGGCTGGGCGCGCGCCTGGGGGCGTTGTCTTTTCCACAGCGGGTAGCTGTCATGTCGATGAATCAATCTGAGGGACTGCGGTGAGCATCGAGCGGCGCAACGCCGATGGTTTTGCCCTGCAGGTGATGCTGGGGTTGTGCCTGATCTGGGGCGTGCAGCAGGTGATGATCAAATGGGCGGCGGCGGATATTGCCCCGGTGATGCAGGCGGCTGCTCGTTCCGGGATTTCGGCGCTGCTGGTGGCCCTGCTGATGTGCTGGAAAGGGGGCTGGTCCCAGGTCTCCAGTACCTGGCGCGGCGGTTTACTGGCCGGCGCCCTGTTCGGCCTGGAGTTCCTGTTCATTGCCGAGGGGCTGAAGCTGACGAGCGCCGCGCATATGTCGGTGTTCCTCTACACCGCCCCGATCTTCACTGCCCTTGGGGTCAATTGGTTGCTGCCCAGTGAGCGGCTGCGGCCGTTGCAATGGTTGGGGATCATCCTTGCTTTCATTGGCATCAGCATCGCCTTTGCCGGTGGAATCTCCCTGGACAATCTGGATCGGCGCATGCTCCTGGGCGATGTATTGGGATTACTGGCGGGGCTGGCCTGGGGCGCGACCACGGTGGTGGTACGCGCCTCGCGATTGTCGGAAGCGCCAGCCACACTGACCCTGTTCTATCAGTTGATCGTCGGGTTCGTCGGCCTGCTGCTGATTGCGGTGCTCAGCGGCCAGGTGACCCAGGTCAGCCTGACCCCGGTGGCCGTGGCCAGTGTGTTGTTCCAGGGGCTGGTGGTGTCGTTTTTCAGCTACCTGACCTGGTTCTGGCTGTTGCGTCGCTATCTGGCGGCGAACCTGGCGGTGTTTTCGTTTATGACACCGATGTTTGGCGTGACCTTCGGCGTGCTGTTGCTGGGTGAACCCTTGAGCCTCAACTTTGTGCTGGGGGCGCTGCTGGTGTTGTTGGGCATCACCTTTGTCAGCGCCGAGCAATGGCTGCGTCGGCGGATCAAGCGCTTTCTATAAGCCGCTGCCCATGCGCCTGCCGGGCAGGCGCCACAGGCGCTGCGGGCCAATGGCTGAATAGCCTTGGCCGATTCGCTTCAATCCAGTAACAGTTCATTGCTATTGCGAGGCAGCGCGCGGGAAAAGTTAGGACTATTATCTGCTTGAGGCGGCGCAGTATCGCCGCTCGGCACGACCCTGAGGGGGCACTATGAAAGACAAACTGCAAAGCTGGCTGCACGACCTTGGTGTCGCACTGGGCCTGATCGAGCCACCGCTGCAACCGGTGCCGATTCCTACCGACGAAGAACTGCGGCGCCGTCAGCAACGTCGTCGTTGAGCTCAGGGCGAGAGCGGAGTGCAGACTCCGGCTCTCGCCAGGGTTTTCTGGCCGGCAGTCGCTCGGCCATCCACCCGAGGCAATCGGGTCAATCCTGATTTTGCCGGGACTTTTCCAGCAACCATTGCACCAGGTCGTCGACCTTTTCCAGGCGCCAGAGCGCTCGCTGCTCTTCCCGGGGGGAGATGCAGAGATCGAACCTGTCCTCCAGGCGCCAGAGCAGCGCTTCGATATCCTCCCGGTCGAGTCCGAGTGCTTGCAGAGCGCTTTGGTCATCGAAGTCGGTGAGTTCATCCAGCCCCCGACGGATGAGCAGGTGTACGGCCACGCGTGCTTCGGCCCGTTTCATCGCGTTACTCCCGAGGAGCGAGCAGGTCAGGCGGGACGGGCAGCGTCGGCGCGGGTCTTTTCCAGGATGACCTGGCTGAGTTCGCTGATGGAGTTGATCCGGTACAGATCAAGGTCTGGATCAAGGCGGATGCTTGGCTGGATGTCGAAACGGTCCATAAACACCTCGGGGCAGGGGAGAGGTTCTGATTGTTTTTTGACCCCGTCCAAGGGTGAAGCGATAGCGTGCCCTGAGGCTGCCAGCGATCCTTGTACTGTTCAGTAACAGTCGTCGCTGAATCAGATTACAGCAGAGGTTTTTTCCGGCGGTGGTGACCGCTCGTCCAGTGGGCGGCTTCCTGGGTCGGGCTGAAGCGAGCGTCATCCGGCGTTGTGGCACTTTTTCGTGGACGAAAAAAACGGGTGCGGCCACCGACGCCGCACCCGTCGAAGAAAGCTTCAGGCGTCTGACTTCAGGTCAGATCGCGTTGGCCAGAGGCACCGAGCGCCGGGAGACCAGGCTCACCACCACGAAACTCACCAGGCCCACGGCCAGGCTGTAGTAAATCGGTGTGTTGGCGTCCAGGCCGTCCTTGAACATGAAGAACAGCGCGGTCATGAAGCCCAGAGACATACTGGTGATGGCCCCGGCCGTGGTGGCGCGTTTCCAGTAGATGGCGCCGATCAGCGGAATCAGCATGCCGCCCACCAAAAGGTTGTAGGCCAGGGTCAGGGCACTGATCACGTCGCTCACTACCAGGGCGATACCCAGCACCACAACCCCCAGCAGCAACGTCGCGATGCGGTTTTCATGCACGTCGCCATTGCCGCTTTCACGGCCACCGCGCAGCCGCGGCAACAGGTCCTGGGTCACGGTGGTGGAGGCCGCCAGCAGGCCGGCGCTGGCGGTGGACATCAGGGCTGCCAGAGCCGCGGCAATCACCAGGCCGCGAACGCCGTTGGGCAGGCTGGTCTGGACGATGCTGGCGAAGGCATTGTTGACGTTATCCAGATCCGGCAGGACCACCTTGGCGGCCATGCCGATCAGCGCGCCGGCCAGGCCGTAGAGCACGCAATAGATGCCGGCGGCGGTCCCGGCAACCTTGGCTACCCCTTCACTGCGGGCGGTGAACACTCGTTGCCAGATGTCCTGGCCGATGAAGATGCCGAAGAAGTAGATCAGGAAGTAGGTGAGGATGGTGTCCCAGCCGATGGCGGTGAAGTCGAAATAGCTGGCGGGCAGTTTGGCCACCAGGGTATCCCAGCCGCCGGCATCGACGATGGACAGCGGCATCAGCAGGAACACCAGGCCGATGGTCATGATCAGGAATTGCACGATGTCGGTCAGGGTCAGCGACCACATGCCGCCGATGGTCGAGTAGAGCACCACCACACCGCCGCCCACCAGGATCGATACCCAGAACGGCAAGCCGAACAGCACTTGCATCACTGTCCCAATGGCAATGGTGGAGGTGGCGCCGATCATCAGTGCGTAGACCAGCATGATCAGTCCGCTGGCGTGGCGTGCCGCGGGGTTGTAGCGGCGCTCCAGCACTTGGGTGACGGTGTAGATCTTCAGTTTCAGCAAGGGTTTGGCCAGAAACAGGCTGAGTCCGACGATGCCCAGGCCGATGGCGCCGCAAAGCCAGAAGCCGGAAATACCGTGGACGTAGCCCAGGCGTACGGTGCCGATGGTCGAGGCGCCGCCCAGTACGGTGGCCGCCATGGTACCCAGGTAGAAGCCCGGCCCGAGGTTGCGGCCGGCTACCAGATAGTCATCACGGGTCTTGGCCCGGCGCATGCCGTACCAGCCCAGGGTGATCATGCCGGCGGCATAAATCAGTACTACGAGAATATCCAAGCCCATGTTCGGGTCCTCACAAGCAAGTTGTTATTGTTGTTGCCACCCGCCGATGCGGACGGTCACCCCGTTGACCAGTGGAGGCCGGTCTTCCGGAAGAGCTGCGGTTGCTGGGGCAGTTCAGGCCAAGGGGGGCCTGTTTCGAGAGAGGTCGTACAAGGTGCTGCGTCGAGGGGCGGGAATCTGGGCGTCCCCGTTGTTCATGTCGTTAAGGCTGTTTTCTTTATTGTTATTCATGATCTGCTCCGACCACGTTGGCTAAGGTGTTGCGCTCCTTTGCATGACGGTTCCATGGCCGCGCTCGTGCTTGAGCGCGGCACCAGCCCTCCCAGGGCCGAGACTCAGCGGTGGGCCACGCCGGGCAGTACGCAGAGCATTTCGTACAGCAGGTTGGCACCCAGCAGCGAGGTGTTGCCGGTGGTGTCGTAAGGCGGCGAAACCTCCACCAGGTCGCAGCCCACCAAGTCCAGGCCCTGGCAGCCACGGACGATCTCGATGGCCTGTATGGTGGTCAAACCGCCGATTTCCGGGGTGCCGGTGCCTGGAGCCCAGGCCGGGTCGATGCCGTCGATGTCGAAACTCAGGTACACCGGACCGTTGCCGACCTTTTCACGGACTTCGGCCATCAGCGGTTCCAGGGATTTGTGCCAGCACTCTTCGGCCTGGACCACACGGAAGCCCTGCTTGCGGCTCCAGTTGAAGTCTTCGGCGGTATAGCCCTGTGCGCGCAGGCCGATCTGCACCACGCGGTCGCAGTCCAGCAGGCCTTCTTCCACTGCGCGGCGGAAGGTGGTGCCGTGGGCGATCTTCTCGCCGAACATGTGGTCGTTGACGTCCGCGTGGGCATCGATGTGCACCAGCCCGACCTTGCCGTGTTTCTTGTGGATGGCCCGCAGGATCGGCAGGGTGATGGTGTGGTCGCCGCCCAGGGTCAGGGGAATCACGTTGTGTTCGAGGATGCCGTCATAGGCTTCTTCGATGATGCGCACCGCGTCCAGCAGGTTGAAGGTGTTGATCGCCACGTCGCCGATGTCGGCCACCGACAGCGAGTCGAACGGAGCGGCACCGGTGGCCATGTTGTAAGGGCGGATCATCACCGACTCGGCGCGGATTTCCCGCGGGCCGAAACGGGTGCCGGCGCGCAGCGAGGTGCCAATGTCCAGAGGCACGCCGACGAACGCAGCGTCCAGGCCGGCAGCGGATTGCAGATGGGGAAGACGCATCATGGTGGCGATGCCGCCGAAGCGCGGCATTTCGTTGCCGCCCAGTGGTTGGTGGAGAATCTTGTCCACGGGATAGGCCTCATCGTTGTTTTATATTTATGGGGCTGAGGGCGCAGCAGGTATCGCCCGTTCAACCGATTGGGCCGATTCTGCGAAATGTAGTGAGGGGAAAGAATCGCTACGAACAAATACTTAGTTCAGATTTTTCTAAACTAATGGCCGGGGTCGCGCTAGACTCCCGCACGGCTTCCAGGGCCCTGCGTGGTGAGTGAGCGAGCATCCGCTCGGTGGCGTAGCCACCGTTATCCGGGTTGCAGGGTCTGGTTGAAAGTGCGCATGGAGGTCATCGGGGCTGCTTGGTCGCCCGGCGTCAGTACGCTCTCTTGGCACAGGGAAGTGGTTGTTTTGCCTGTTATCGGAGCCTGTCATGGCCAACGCTTTACCTGATCTGAAACTATTGCGCATCTTCGTCAGCGTGGTGCGACATCAGGGGTTCGCCAATGCCCAGCACGAACTCAATCTCTCGACGTCAGCCATCAGCACCTACATGAGCCAGCTCGAAGGCGCCCTCGGGTTGGTGCTCTGCCACCGTGGCCGTGGCGGGTTCAGCCTGACCAGCAAGGGGGAGCTGTTCCACCAGGAGACCTTGCGTCTGCTGGGGGAGCTGGAGGGCTTCGAACAGTACGCCGCGGCCCTCAAGGGCGAGTTGCGCGGCACCCTGAACCTGGGGGTGATCGACTCCACCGTCAGCGACAAGGCCCTGCCGTTCGCCGAGGCCATCGGCGCCTATAGCCAGGAGCATCCGGCGGTGCATTTGCACCTGTCGGTGATGAGCCCCCACGAACTGCAACTGGGGGTCCAGGACAACCGCCTGGACCTGGCCATCGGCGCCTTTTCCACGCGCATGAGCGGCCTGGTGTACATGCCGCTGTACCGCGAGCAGCACTGGTTGTATTGCAGCAACCGGCATCCGCTGTACAGCGAGCGGCGCATTCCGGAGCAGGTCATCACCCAGCAGCGCATGGTCGGCCGTGGCTACTGGAGCCAGGCGGAACTGGCTCGGCACGGTTTCAAGCACAGCGCGGCGACCGTGGAGAGCATGGAGGCGCAGTTGATCCTGGTGCTGTCCGGCGCTTACATCGGCTACCTGCCGGAACACTATGCCCAGGCCTGGGCCGACAAGGGCGACCTGCGGGTGCTGCTGCCGGCAACCTTCGGCTACCAGGCGCCGTTCTCCATGATCATGCGTCGTGGCCGGGGCCGTGAACCCCTGATCCAGACCTTTCGCGATCTGCTCAAGGCCCAGCTCAACCAGTCATAAGGAATTCCCATGTCCAGAGCACGCTGCGAGCGTTGCTTGCGTCCCACAGGCCATTGTCTGTGCCCGCTGATCCCGGATTTGCCCAGCCGCACCCGGGTGTTGCTGCTGCAGCATCCCAGTGAGGTCAACCACGCCTTGAACACGGCGCGGCTGGCGGCCCTGGGGCTGAACAATGCGCAGTTGCGGGTGGGTGAGGTGTTCGAGGATCTGCCGACGCTGCTCGCTCAACCCGGATACCGGGCCTGCCTGTTGTTCCCGGCGGACGATGCCCAGCCGCTGCAGGCCTATGCCGAGACCGATGAACCGTTGCTGCTGGTGGTGCCCGACGGCACCTGGCGCAAGGCCCGCAAGCTGTTGCACCTCAATCCGCTGCTGGCGGCCTTGCCGCGAGTGACCCTGGCCGCCGCGACGCCCTCGCGCTATCGCCTGCGCAAAGCCCCGGGACCGGGTGCGCTGTCGACCCTGGAAGCCATTGTCCAGGCGTTGCAGGTACTGGAGGCGCCGGCCTCCTTCGAGTCCTTGCTGCGCCCCTTCGAGGCCCTGATCGAAGGGCAGATCGCGGCGATGGGCGAAGACACCTACCAACGCAACCACGGCGCCAAACCCTGAGTTTTTTCTGTAGGAGCGGGCTTGCCCGCGAAAGCACTCTCAAGTCTGCGGCAAAGTCAGAGGGCCTCTTCGCCGGTCAGCCGGCTCCTACGTAGCCGGCAGTCAGCGTTCGCGCATGGCTTCGGTGCGGGCCTTGAGCACGGGCTTGAGCAGGTAGTCCAGCACGCTTTTCTCGCCGGTGATGATGTCCACCGTGGCCACCATGCCGGGGATGATCAGCAGTGGATTGGCGTCGCCCCCCAGGTGGTTCTTGTCGGTGCGTACCTGGATCAGATAGAAGCTGTTGCCCTTGTCGTCGGTGATGGTGTCGGCGCCGATCAACTCCAGCTTGGCGCTCAGGCCGCCGTAGATGGTGTAGTCATAGGCGCTGAACTTGACCATGGCTTTCTGTCCGGGGTGCAGGAAAGCCACGTCCTGAGGCCGGACCTTGGCCTCAATCAGCAGGTTGTCTTCCATGGGCACGATTTCCACCAGGTCGCTGCCGGGCTGGACTACGCCGCCGATGGTGTTGACCTTGAGCAGCTTGATCACGCCGTGCACGGGCGATACCACCGTGGTGCGGTTGACCCGGTCATCGATGGCGATCCCCGACGCGGTGATCTTCGACAGGTCAGTGCGTTTCTCGTTGAGTTCCTTGGCGGCATCGGAGCGGAAGGTCTGCACCGATTCATCGATCTTGCTCTTGATCTCGTTGATGGCCGATTCGGCCCGTGGAATGGCCAGGGTGGTGGCGTCCAGGGAGCCGCGAATCTCTACCGCGCTGCGCTTGAGCCGCAGGATTTCCACCGGTGACACGGCGCCAGTGCCCACCAGGGGGGCCGACATGTTCATCTCTTGATTGAGCAGGGCCAGACTGGAGCTGTATTGCCCCTGCTTGGAGCGAAATTCCGCCAGTTCCTGGGTCTTCTGCCGCAACTGTTCGCTGAGGGTGCGCTGCTCGCTGGCTAGGCGCCGTTGGCGCTGGTCGTACAGCGAGCGTTCGTCTTCCGCCACTTGCGGCGCCTTGCTCAGCACTTCGGCGGATGGGGTGAAGGGCTTGCCTTCGGCTTCGGCGGACAGACGCTCGACCTGGGCCATCAAGGCGAAGCGATCCGCCTCGCTCTCGCCCTTGTTCGAGCGAAAGCGCGTGTCATCCAGGCGCAGCAGGGTCTGGCCCTTGTCCACCATCTGCCCCTCGCGGACGAAAATCTCGGTGACAATGCCACCTTCCAGGTTCTGGATCACCTGGATCTTGCTTGAAGGAATGGCCTTGCCTTCGCCCGTGGTGACTTCCTGGAGCACCGCGAACCTGGCCCATACCAGCGCGCAGAGGATCAGCGCGGCGGCGATCCAGACCGTCAACCGTGATCTGCGGGGCGAGTCTTGCAACGAGGCTTCTGCGGTTTCCGGCATGAATTCGCTTTCCGCGCTTCGGCGAAAACTGCCCAGGTAACTGCGGGGTGACGATGGTGTCGACATGCTCGGCACTCCTAGACGGCTGCAGAGCCAACACGGCCCTTGCGCAGTGCATCGATAACCGCGTCTTTCGGTCCGTCGGCGACAATCCGTCCTTCGTCCAGAACCACCAGGCGGTCCACCAGGCTGAGCATCGAAGTGCGGTGGGTCACCAGCAGCAGAGTCTTGCCCTGGACCTTGGCGTGCAGGCGCTGACGCAGAGCGTCTTCGCTGCTGTTGTCCATGGCGCTGGTGGGTTCGTCCAGCAGCAGGATCGGCGGGTCCAGCAGCAGGGCACGGGCCAGCAGCACCGCTTGGCGCTGGCCGCCGGACAGCAGTTGCCCACGTTCACCCACCGGTCGGTCGAAGCCTTGGGGGTGGGCGCGGGCCAGTTCGGTGACCCCGGTGAGCTCGGCGACTTCGAGCATTCGGGCATCGCTGATGTAGCGCGCGCCCAGGGTCAGGTTGTCCCGCAGGCTGCCGGCCAGCAGCGGCAGGTCATGGGCGACGTAGCCGATCTGCTGACGCAGGTCGGCCACGTCCAGTTGCCGCAGGTCCAGGCCGTCCAGCAGCAGTTGGCCTTCCTCCGGGGCGAGAAAACCCATCAGCAACCGGGCCAGGGTACTTTTCCCCGAGCCGCTGCGGCCGATGATGCCGACCCGCTCTCCGGGCTTGAGGCTGAAACTGATGTTGTTCAGCGCCGGGGTGCTTTGCCCGGGGTAGCGAAAGCTCACTCGGCTGACTTCCAGGGCGCCGTGCAACTGAGTGCGCTCCAGAGGCCGCTGACGGGCATCGCGTTCCTGGGGCAGGGCCATCAAGGCGTCGGTGCTGCGCATGGTCAACTGCGCCTGTTGGTAGCGGGTGATCAGCCCGGCGATCTGTCCCAATGGCGCCAGGACTCGACTTCCGAGCATATAGGTGGCCACCAGGGCGCCGACGCTGAGGTTGCCGGCGATGATGCTGTAGACCCCGGCGACGATGGTGGCCATGCCGGACAACTGCTGAATGAACAGGGTGCCGTTGGTGGCCAGGGCCGAGAGGTTGCGGGCGTGGCTGTCGAGGCGGGTCAGGGCGCCGTGGGTGCTTTCCCACTTGTGCTGGCGTTCGCTTTCGGCGCTGCAGGCCTTGAGGGTTTCCAGGCCGCCGAGGGTCTCGATCAACAGCGCCTGACGTTCGGCGCCCAGGGCCAGGCTTTTTTGCACGGTGTCCCGCAGGCGCACCTGGATCAGCATGGCGAAGACGATGGTGATGGGGAACGCGAGTATCGGGATCACCACCAGCCAGCCCCCGAGCAGGCCGATCACCACCAGCATCAGCAGGGCGAAGGGCAGGTCGATCAGGCTGGTCAGGGTCACGGCCGTCAGAAACTCCCGCAGGCCCTGGAAGTCGTGGATGCTTTGGGCAAAGCCGCCGATGGTGGCTGGTCGGGCCTTCATGTTCATGCCGGTGATGCGTTCGAACAGGGTGGCGGAGAGGATCACGTCGGTCTTTTTCCCGGCCTGGTCCAGCAGGTGGGCCCGTACCACCCGTAACACCAGCTCGAACCCGGTGCCCAGCAGCAGGCCCAGGGTCAGCACCCAGAGGGTCGAGGTGGCCTGGTTGGGCACCACCCGGTCGTAGGTCTGCATCACGAACAGCGGCACCATCAGGCCCAGCAGGTTGATCAGGAGGCTGGCGAGAATGGCGTCGCTGTAGAGCCAGCGCGAGAGCTTCAGGGTGTCGCGAAACCAGGCGTCGACCCTGGGCACCAGGGGGCTGCGCAGGTCTTCGAGTTCATGGCGGGGGCGGGCGAACAGGGCCTGGCCGCTGTATTCCCGGGCCAGTTCCTCGCGGCTCACCCACTGCTCGCCACCTTCGGCCTCGCTGGGCAGGATCAGGGCCTGGCCATCCTCGCCCCAGCGCCTGAGCACCGCGCAACGACCGCCTTGGAGGATCAGCAGCACCGGCAGGTTGAGAGCGGATATCGCCCCCAGTTCCCGGCGCAGCAGGCGAGCCTGAAGGCTGGCCCGGGCCGCGGCCCGGGGCAGCAGGTCGAGGCTCAGGCGTTGCTTGTCCAGGGGCAGGCCTGCGCTGAGGCTGCCCCGGCTGACGTTGCAGCCGTGGAGTCGGCACAGGATCAGTAATCCGTCCAACAGCGGGTCATCGAAGCTGGCACGCGGATCGGCGTGCGGGCTCCCGGGTTCGAGGCTGGTCAAATCGAGTCCTCCACGGGACTACTTCATTTCCGGCAGGCGCGCCTCGCTTTTCACTTCGCTTTGGGCGATGGCTTCGGCCGGTACCACGACTTTTTCCTTGCTCAGCAGTTCGCCCATGTTGGCCAGTACCCGGTACATGGAGAACTCTTCGGTGTAGCGCACTTCGGTGTAGCGGCGGTTGGCGTTGTACAGCTCGTTTTCACTGTCCAGAACGTCGAGCAGGGTGCGTTGGCCGAGGCCGAACTGGTCCTGATAAGCGGCCCGCACTCGGGTGGTGGTTTCCGCATATTCCCGGGCGGTGGGGGTCTGTTTCTTGGCGTTGAGCATGGCGTTCCAGGCCAGGGTGATGTTTTCGTTGAGCATGCGCAGGGCGTTGTTGCGGATGTCCATGGCCTGGTTGATCTTGTGCGCGTTGGACTGCAGGCGGGCCTTGTCACTGCCGCCGCGGAACAGGTTGTAGTTCATGATCACCCCGACCCGCCATTCGTTGTCGTGGCCCAGGTCGCCCTGCACATTGTCGTTGGCGTTGACTGCGGCCTCGGCGTCGAAGCGTGGATAGAAGGGCGACTTGGCCACTTCGTACTGACTCTCCGCCGCCTGGATGTCAGCCTGGGCGGACTTCAGGTAGGGGTTGTTCAGCAGCATGCTCTGCTTGGCGTCGTTGAGGTTCTGCGGGATTTCGCCGCGGATCGACGGCAGGCTTTCCAGCTCGTCGGGCAAGCGTCCGACTGCGCTGTAGAAGTTGGCCTCGGCATCGGCCAGGTCGACCTGAGCGGTGTCGTAGTTGTTCTCCGCCAGGGCACGCCGGGCTTTGGACTGGTCGAGGTCGGCGGTACTGCCCACGCCTTGCTGGCTGCGCAGGCCGATCTGGTCGTTGACTCGCAGGTGGGCCTGCAGGTTGTTCTTGGCCAGGGTCAAGAGTTCACGGCGCTTGAGCACCTCCAGGTACACCTCGATGGTGCGCAGGGCGAGGCTTTCGGCGGTGCCGCGGGTGAAGTAGGCCCGGGAGTTGACCACCGACTGGGTGCGGCCCACTTCATTGGCCGTGTTGAAGCCGTCGAAGAGCATCTGCCGCAGGCGCAGTTCCGACTGGGTGTAATTCAGGGTCTCGGTGTTGTGGTTGCCGGTGCCGCGCGCCACCCCGTAGCCGCGGGTGGTGCTGTTGTCGCTGTAGCCGCGGCCATAGCCGGCATTGAGGTCCAGGCTGGGATAGAAGCCACCCTTGGCCACCTTCACATCCTCGTCGGCAGACAGCCGGTTGTTCTGGCTGGCGCGAAGTTCAGGGTGGTTGTCCAGAGTGCTCTGGATCGCTTCAGTCAAAGACATGGCCTGAGCCGGGCTGACGCAGATTGAGGCCAAAAGAATTGCACCGCTGAGGGGGGTGAAAACGCGCATGGGTGTCTCTCCCTGATCCAGTGAAACAGTGTTTTCGTCAAAAATATGACTAAAAAATTGAGACTTAACCGTCTCATCTTGTTTACAACAGAGCTAAGAACATCCAGAAGGATAGCTAAGAAAAAAAATTCATAAGTTTTATGCCAAAAAAAACTTATGCATGTTTGTCAAAGCAAGACATTGTTCCAATCGCAGGCCCGGACTTTTCAGGCGTTGAGGCATTTTCTGAAATTTCTGGGGACGTTCAAATTTCAGGTAGTTCAGGGCGGGGAAGTGGTTACAAGGAAGAAGGTACGGAACAGGATATGGCGGCATTTTTTTGGCGATTTCGCCTTTTGACCTGTTTCGCACAATGTAGTTGGTGAGCGATCCGAAGGCACGGATGAGGCTGTTTTGTCCGGTGCCCTGCGGTATCAGCCGTCCGACTGGTAGCAAGGGAGGGCGGGACATCAAGACTGGCGCGCTTCGCCATGGGGGCGGAGCGGCCAGACACAGGGTCTGTTCAACCACGGGTTAACGCTGTCTGCGCTGCCGCTAGCAAGCGGATGCCGATTGTTCTCGGCATCGGAGGAGTGCACATGGCAACGTTAATCGGCATTGTGACCAAGGTGATCGGGCAGGTTTACGCGGTAGGCGCGGATGGCGCCCGTCGTCTCCTGGTGGAAGGGGACCGGCTGTTTGTCGGTGAGCAGTTGGTCACTGGAGCCGAAGGTGCGGTGGCAGTGCATCTGCAAAATGGCCAGGATCTGACCCTGGGCCGTGACAGCAGCCAGCAACTGACGGCGCAGTTGCTTGACCAGCAGGCCACTCAGGTCGATACCCCGCAAGTGCTGGCACCCAGCGATGCGCAACTGAGCGATGTCGAACAACTGCAACAAGCCATTGCCGCCGGTGATGACCCAACCCAAACCGCTGAAGCCACTGCGGCGGGCCCCACCGGTACCGGTGGCGCGCCGGGTGCCGAGGGCGGCGGTCACAGCTTTGTTCTGCTGGAAGAAGTCGGGGGCCGGGTCGAGCCGGTGATCGGCTTTCCGACAGCGGGCTTCAATGGCATCCCCGAATTTGTCCCTGAGCGCATCGATGGCCTGCTTCCGATCAATGGTGCAACCCCCAACAACCCGGTGAGCCTGAGTGGGCTTGCGGTGGAGGGTGGTGAACTCACGGTCAATGAAGCCAACCTGGAGCAGGGCTCGGCTAGCAATCCGGCGGCCCTGACCCAGAGTGGCACTTTCACAGTCTCGGCCCCGGATGGGCTGTTCAGTCTGAATGTCGGTGGCATCAATGTGGTCAGCGGCGGCGTGGCGGCGGCTTTTCCACAATCCATCGCCACCGGCCTGGGCAATACCCTGACCATCACCGGCTTCAACGCGGCCACCGGGGTGGTCAGCTACAGCTACACCCTCAATGGCAATGATCTGCACTCCGCGGCGGATGGCACCAACAGCCTGAGCGAGCAGTTCAGCGTGGTTGCCATCGACAGCAATGGCGACTCGGCCAGCAACACCCTTGACGTCAATATCACTGACGATGTGCCGACGGCAGTCAATGACAACAACGCAGGTACCGCCTCGGAAAGCCAACTGACCCTGAGCGGCAATGTGCTGACCAATGATGTGCAGGGCGCTGATCGGGTGGCGGCCGGACCTGTTACCGCCGGCACCTTCAATGGCACCTTCGGCACCCTGGTGCTGGCGGCGGACGGTAGTTACACCTATAGCGTGAACACCAGCGATCCGGCTTTTCTGGCGCTCAAGGGCGGCGGCAGCGGCACTGAAACCTTCGCCTATACCCTGACTGATTCCGATGGCGACGCCAGCACCGCCAACCTGGTGCTGCAGGTGAACAACAATGACGACCCGGTGCTGCTGCGAGGCTTGGAGGTCGAGGGAGGCGAGCTCACTGTCTATGAGAAGAACCTGACCACCGGCAGCGGCCCGGACACCTCGGCCCTGACCCAGAGCGGCACCTTCACGGTGACCGCCCTGGACGGCCTGCAAACCTTGACTGTCGGCGGTATCACCGTGGTCAGCGGCGGCGTACCGGCGGGCTTTCCGCAAAGTGTCACCACTGGCCTGGGCAATACCCTGACCATCACCGGTTTCAACCTGGCCAGCGGCGAGGTCAGCTACAGCTACACCCTCAATGGCAACGATGTCCATCCGAACGCCAATGGCGCCAATAGCCTTGGCGAGCAGTTCAATGTAGTGGCCACTGACGTGGATGGCAGCAGTGCCAGCGCCTCACTGGATGTGAACGTGGTGGACGACTTGCCCACGGCGGTCAACGACAGCAATCCCGGGACCGCTTCGGAAAGCCTGTTGAGCCTGACTGGCAATGTGTTGGGCAACGACGTACAGGGCGCCGACCGGGTCGCTTCCGGGCCGATCACGGCCGGCACCTTCACCGGAACCTACGGCACCCTGGTGCTGGCAGCGGATGGTTCGTACACCTATACCTTGCATCCCACCGACCCTGCGTTCCTCGCGCTGGGCGGGGGCGGCAATGCTACCGACACCTTCACCTACACCCTGACCGACGCCGATGGCGACCCCAGTACGGCCAATCTGGTGCTGCAGGTGCACAACAATGACGACCCGGTGACCTTGAACGGCCTGGAGGTCAATGGTGGCGAACTCACTGTTTACGAGAAGAACCTGACCACTGGCAGCGGCCCGGATACTCCGGCGTTGACCCAGAGCGGCACTTTTACTGTAACGGCCCTTGATGGTCTGCAGAGCCTGAACGTGGGCGGCATCAGCGTGATCAGCGGCGGGGTGGTGGCGGGTTTTCCGCAATCCATCGCCACCGGCCTGGGCAACACCTTGACCGTCACCGGTTATGACGCAGGCACCGGGGTAGTCAGCTACAGCTATACCCTCAATGGCAACGATGCCCATCCGACGGCCAATGGCGTCAATAGCCTCAGCGAACAGTTCAATGTGGTGGCTACGGATGTGGATGGCAGCAGTGCCACCGGAACTCTGGACGTGAATGTGGTGGATGACCTGCCTACTGCGGTCAACGACAGCAATCCGACCACTGCCTCGGAGAGCCAACTGACCCTGACGGGCAACGTGTTGACCAACGATGTACAAGGCGCGGATCGGGTGGTTTCCGGACCCGTCACTGCCGGTACGTTCACCGGCACCTACGGCACCCTGGTACTCAACGCCAACGGTTCCTACACCTACACGCTGAACACTGCGGATGCCGACTTCAAAGCCCTGCGCGGCAATGGCAACGGCACAGAAACCTTCGCCTACACCGTCACTGACTCCGATGGCGACCCGAGCACAGCGAACCTGGTGCTGCAGATCCATAACAACGACGACCCGGTGACCTTGAACGGCCTTAACGTCAACGGTGGCGAGTTGACGGTCTATGAGAAAAACCTCAGCGATGGCAGCAGCCCGGATACCCCTGCGTTGACTCAGAGCGGCACGTTTACCGTGACCGCGCTGGACGGCCTGCAAACCCTGACTGTGGGCGGCATCAATGTGGTCAGCGGCGGTGTGGCTGCGGGCTTCCCGCAAAGCGTCATCACCGCCTTGGGCAACACCCTGACCATCACTGGCTACAACGCCGGCACCGGAGTCATCAGCTACAGCTACACCCTGCTGGACAACGAGGCCCACCCGAGCGCCAACGGTGCCAACGGCCTCAGCGAACAGTTCAATGTGGTGGCTACGGATGTGGATGGCAGCAGTGCCACCGGAACTCTGGATGTGAACGTGGTGGATGACCTGCCTACTGCGGTCAACGACAGCAATCCGACTACTGCCTCGGAGAGCCAACTGACCCTGACGGGCAACGTGTTGACCAACGATGTACAAGGCGCGGATCGGGTGGTTTCCGGACCCGTTACTGCCGGTACGTTCACCGGCACCTACGGCACCCTGGTACTCAATGCCAACGGTTCCTACACCTACACGCTGAATACTGCGGATGCTGACTTCAAAGCCCTGCGCGGCAATGGCAACGGCACAGAAACCTTCGCCTACACCGTCACCGACTCCGATGGCGACCCCAGCACGGCAAACCTGGTGCTGCAGATCCATAACAACGATGACCCGGTGACCTTGAACGGCCTTAACGTCAACGGTGGCGAGTTGACGGTCTATGAGAAAAACCTCAGCGATGGCAGCAGCCCGAATACCCCTGCGTTGACCCAGAGCGGCACGTTTACTGTGACCGCGCTGGACGGCCTGCAAACCCTTAGCGTGGGCGGCATCAATGTGGTCAGCGGCGGCGTCGCGGCGGGCTTCCCGCAAAGCGTCACCACCGCCTTGGGCAACACCCTGACCATCACCGGCTACAACGCCGGCACCGGAGTCATCAGCTACAGCTACACCCTGCTGGACAACGAGGCCCACCCGAGCGCCAACGGTGCCAACGGCCTCAGCGAACAGTTCAATGTGGTGGCTACGGATGTGGATGGCAGCAGTGCCACCGGAACCCTGGACGTGAATGTGGTGGATGACCTGCCGACTGCGGTCAACGACAGCAATCCGACTACTGCCTCGGAGAGCCAACTGACCCTGACGGGCAACGTGCTAACCAACGACACTCAAGGGGCAGACCGAGTGCCCAGCGGGCCGGTGACTGCCGGTACGTTCACCGGCACCTACGGCACCCTGGTGCTCAATGCCAACGGTTCCTACACCTACACGTTGAACACTGCGGATGCCGACTTCAAAGCCCTGCGTGGCAATGGCAACGGTACAGAAACCTTCGCCTATACCGTCACTGACTCCGATGGCGACCCGAGCACGGCGAACCTGGTGCTGCAGATCCATAACAATGACGACCCGGTGACCTTGAACGGCCTTAACGTCAACGGTGGCGAGTTGACGGTCTATGAGAAAAATCTCAGCGACGGCAGCAACCCGGATACCCCAGCGTTGACCCAGAGCGGCACGTTTACCGTGACCGCTCTGGACGGCCTGCAAACCCTGACTGTGGGCGGCATCAATGTGGTCAGCGGTGGTGTGGCCGCGGGCTTCCCGCAAAGCGTCACCACTGCTTTGGGCAACACCCTGACGATCACTGGCTACAACGCCGGTACCGGAGTCATCAGCTACAGCTACACCTTGCTGGACAACGAGGCCCACCCGAGCGCCAACGGTGCCAACGGCCTCAGCGAACAGTTCAATGTGGTGGCTACGGATGTGGATGGCAGCAGTGCCACCGGAACTCTGGATGTGAACGTGGTGGATGACCTGCCTACTGCGGTCAACGACAGCAATCCGACTACTGCCTCGGAGAGCCAACTGACCCTGACGGGCAACGTGTTGACCAACGATGTACAAGGCGCGGATCGGGTGGTTTCCGGACCCGTTACTGCCGGTACGTTCACCGGCACCTACGGCACCCTGGTGCTCAATGCCAATGGTTCCTACACCTACACGCTGAACACTGCGGATGCCGACTTCAAAGCCCTGCGCGGCAATGGCAACGGCACAGAAACCTTCGCCTATACCGTCACTGACTCCGATGGCGACCCCAGCACGGCGAACCTAGTGCTGCAGATCCATAACAACGATGACCCGGTGACCTTGAACGGCCTTAACGTCAACGGTGGCGAGTTGACGGTCTATGAGAAAAACCTCAGCGACGGCAGCAGCCCGGATACACCGTCCCTGACCCAGAGCGGCACGTTTACCGTGACCGCGCTGGACGGCCTGCAAACCCTGACTGTGGGCGGCATCAATGTGGTCAGCGGCGGCGTCGCGGCGGGCTTCCCGCAAAGCGTCACCACCGCCTTGGGCAACACCCTGACCATCACTGGCTACAACGCCGGCACCGGAGTCATCAGCTACAGCTACACCCTGCTGGACAACGAGGCCCACCCGAGCGCCAACGGTGCCAACGGCCTCAGCGAACAGTTCAATGTGGTGGCTACGGATGTGGATGGCAGCAGTGCCACCGGAACTCTGGATGTGAACGTGGTGGATGACCTGCCTACTGCGGTCAACGACAGCAATCCGACTACTGCCTCGGAGAGCCAACTGACCCTGACGGGCAACGTGTTGACCAACGATGTACAAGGCGCGGATCGGGTGGTTTCCGGACCCGTTACTGCCGGTACGTTCACCGGCACCTACGGCACCCTGGTACTCAATGCCAACGGTTCCTACACCTACACGCTGAATACTGCGGATGCTGACTTCAAAGCCCTGCGCGGCAATGGCAACGGCACAGAAACCTTCGCCTACACCGTCACCGACTCCGATGGCGACCCCAGCACGGCAAACCTGGTGCTGCAGATCCATAACAACGATGACCCGGTGACCTTGAACGGCCTTAACGTCAACGGTGGCGAGTTGACGGTCTATGAGAAAAACCTCAGCGATGGCAGCAGCCCGAATACCCCTGCGTTGACCCAGAGCGGCACGTTTACTGTGACCGCGCTGGACGGCCTGCAAACCCTTAGCGTGGGCGGCATCAATGTGGTCAGCGGCGGCGTCGCGGCGGGCTTCCCGCAAAGCGTCACCACCGCCTTGGGCAACACCCTGACCATCACCGGCTACAACGCCGGCACCGGAGTCATCAGCTACAGCTACACCCTGCTGGACAACGAGGCCCACCCGAGCGCCAACGGTGCCAACGGCCTCAGCGAACAGTTCAATGTGGTGGCTACGGATGTGGATGGCAGCAGTGCCACCGGAACCCTGGACGTGAATGTGGTGGATGACCTGCCGACTGCGGTCAACGACAGCAATCCGACTACTGCCTCGGAGAGCCAACTGACCCTGACGGGCAACGTGCTAACCAACGACACTCAAGGGGCAGACCGAGTGCCCAGCGGGCCGGTGACTGCCGGTACGTTCACCGGCACCTACGGCACCCTGGTGCTCAATGCCAACGGTTCCTACACCTACACGTTGAACACTGCGGATGCCGACTTCAAAGCCCTGCGTGGCAATGGCAACGGTACAGAAACCTTCGCCTATACCGTCACTGACTCCGATGGCGACCCGAGCACGGCGAACCTGGTGCTGCAGATCCATAACAATGACGACCCGGTGACCTTGAACGGCCTTAACGTCAACGGTGGCGAGTTGACGGTCTATGAGAAAAATCTCAGCGACGGCAGCAACCCGGATACCCCAGCGTTGACCCAGAGCGGCACGTTTACCGTGACCGCTCTGGACGGCCTGCAAACCCTGACTGTGGGCGGCATCAATGTGGTCAGCGGTGGTGTGGCCGCGGGCTTCCCGCAAAGCGTCACCACTGCTTTGGGCAACACCCTGACCATCACCGGCTACAACGCCGGCACCGGAGTCATCAGCTACAGCTACACCCTGCTGGACAACGAGGCCCACCCGAGCGCCAACGGTGCCAACGGCCTCAGCGAACAGTTCAATGTGGTGGCTACGGATGTGGATGGCAGCAGTGCCACCGGAACCCTGGACGTGAATGTGGTGGATGACCTGCCGACTGCGGTCAACGACAGCAATCCGACTACTGCCTCGGAGAGCCAACTGACCCTGACGGGCAACGTGCTAACCAACGACACTCAAGGGGCAGACCGAGTGCCCAGCGGGCCGGTGACTGCCGGTACGTTCACCGGCACCTACGGCACCCTGGTGCTCAATGCCAACGGTTCCTACACCTACACGTTGAACACTGCGGATGCCGACTTCAAAGCCCTGCGTGGCAATGGCAACGGTACAGAAACCTTCGCCTATACCGTCACTGACTCCGATGGCGACCCGAGCACGGCGAACCTGGTGCTGCAGATCCATAACAATGACGACCCGGTGACCTTGAACGGCCTTAACGTCAACGGTGGCGAGTTGACGGTCTATGAGAAAAATCTCAGCGACGGCAGCAACCCGGATACCCCAGCGTTGACCCAGAGCGGCACGTTTACCGTGACCGCTCTGGACGGCCTGCAAACCCTGACTGTGGGCGGCATCAATGTGGTCAGCGGTGGTGTGGCCGCGGGCTTCCCGCAAAGCGTCACCACTGCTTTGGGCAACACCCTGACCATCACCGGCTACAACGCCGGCACCGGAGTCATCAGCTACAGCTACACCTTGCTGGACAACGAAGCCCATCCAACGGCGCTGGGCGCCAATAGCATTGCTGAACAATTCAATGTGGTGGCCACCGATGGCGACGGCAGTACCGCGTCCGGGGTGATAGACGTCAACATCGTCGATGACCTGCCCGGCGCCGTGGCGGATACGGCCAGCGGCACGGAAGGCGCCACCATCAATGTCAGTGTGCTGGGCAATGATGTGCTGGGCGCCGATGGTGCAGCCGTTGGTGGCGCGGTGGTCGGCGTGCGCGCCGGCAGCAATACCGCCACCTCGGCCATCGGCGGGCTGGGCAGCAGCATCGCCGGCACCTACGGCACCCTGACCCTGGATGCCGCCGGCAACGCGGTGTACCACAGCAATCCGAACTCGGTGAGCCCGCCCGGGGCCAGTGATGTCTTCACCTACACCATCCGCGACAGAGATGGTGATGAGAGCACCACCACCCTGACCATCAATGTCACTGACAGCGGCCTCCAGGCAGTGACCGATCAGGACGTCACTGTCTATGAAAAAGCCCTGGACCTGAATAAGGATGGTCAGGACCTGGCTGCTGGCACCGTGGCTGGTAGCGATCCGGGCTCCACCGCGGAAACCGCCAGCGGTACCTTGGTGGGCTCGGTCACCGGCGGCTCTGGAGGTATCACCTTCAGTCTGGTGGGCAGTGCCACGGGCAGCTACGGGCAGATTCTGCTCAACCCCAATGGCACCTACACCTACACCCTGACCTCGGCGCCGAAAACCACCCCCAACGCCAACGATGGCGCCAATACCTTGAGTGAGAGCTTCACCTACAAGGCCACCGATGCCCTGGGCAACAGCACCACCGGCAGCATCCTGGTGAGCATTGTCGATGATGTGCCCAAGGCAGTGGCCAGCGAGCGTTCGGTCACGGCGGTGGAGGTGGACTCCAACCTGCTGCTGGTGATCGACGTGTCGGGCAGCATGGCTGATCCTTCAGGTGTTTCCGGCCTGACGCGGCTGGGCCTGGCCAAGCAGGCCATCAGCGCCTTGCTCGACAAGTACGACAACATGGGCGATGTCAAAGTCCAGCTCGTCACTTTCAGCAGCTCCGCTACCGCCCAGACTCCGGTGTGGGTAGACGTGGCCACGGCCAAGGCAATTGTCGCCACGCTGGTGGCAGGAGGCGGGACCAACTACGACGCGGCGGTGGCGGCGGCGAAGCTGGCCTTTGTCACCAGTGGCCAGCTCAGTGGCGCGCAGAATGTCGGCTACTTCTTCTCCGACGGCGCACCGACCTCGGGTCAGGAAATCGGCACCGCAGACGAGACGGCCTGGAGAGCCTTCCTCGATGCCAATGGCATCAAGAACTATGCGATCGGCCTGGGCAGCGGGGTCAGCAATGGCAACCTCGATCCGCTGGCCTATGACGGCAGTACTCACGTCAACACCAATGCGGTGGTGGTCACCGACCTGAACCAGCTCAATTCGGTGCTGGCCGGTACGGTGCAAGGCTCTCCGGTCACCGGCAGCTTGCTGGGGGATGGCGGCAGCTTTGGTGCCGACGGCGGGTTCATCAAGTCGATCGTGGTGGATGGCGGAACCTACACCTACGACCCCAAAGGCAACAGCAACCAGGGCTCGCTGACCTTCAGCGGCACCACCAACAACGGTACCTTCAATACCGTCAACAACAGCATCAGCATTGCCACCAGCAATGGCGGTACCCTGGTGGTGAACCTCGATACCGGGGACTTCAGCTACAGCTCGCAAAAGGTCACAAACGCCGTAATCACCGAGACCTTCGGCTATACGGTGAGCGACAACGACGGTGACCTGGCGAGCTCGACTCTGGTGGTCAAGGTCAATCCCAATGCGTCTCCGGTCGCCGGGGATGACCACATCATCACCAACGTATTGTCCAGCAGTGTGGCGATTCCCGAGGATGCACTGCTGGCCAACGACAGTGACGTCAATGGTGATCCTCTGAATGCGGCGCCCACCACTTTCAACACCGGCTGGGCGGCCAAGGGCGCGGCGTTCACGGCGGCGAGTCAGCAGACCATCGGCTTTGCCGGGAATGGCAACAATGGCGCCAACCAGGCCATCACCATCGATCGCGCCTCGTTCAATGCCAACGCCGCGACCATGACCGCGGTGGTGCTGGTCAGCGGTTACCTGGGAGCCGTCACTAACGCCAATGCCAACGATGAGGACGTGATCACCGTCAATCTCAAACAGGGGGAAACCCTGAATCTGAATCACAATCTGGCCGCCGGCCGCGTCTCCATGGAATATGCCTTTAACGGTGGAGCCTACACGGCGATCGCTGATGGCGGCACCTTCACGGCGGCGGCGGATGGGCCTTACCAGATCCATATCGTCAACATCACCAACACCAGCGGCGGCAACACCACGGCAGCGGAAAACTATCAGCTGACCATGACCGTGAATTACTCCGGGGCGCAGGACGTCACCCCGGATTACCACGGCACCTACACCGCCAGCGATGGTCACGGTGGCAGCGATGTGGCGGCGGTGAGCATCTCCTATCAGGATGGCAACACCCTGACCGGCACTTCCGGTGACGATGTGCTGGTGGCGGGCAGTGGTAACAACATCCTCAATGGCGGCGATGGCAACGATGTGCTCACCGCAGGCTCGGGCAACAACACCCTGAATGGTGGCAGCGGTAATGACCTGCTGTTCAGCGGACCGGGCAATGATCTGCTGGATGGCGGTGCGGGTATCGATACCGCCAGTTACGCCCATGCCACGGCGGCGGTGACGGTCAATCTCGGCCTGGCGGGGGCGCAGAACACCCTGGGCGCGGGCACCGACACCCTGACCGGCATCGAGAACCTGGTGGGCTCCAACTACAACGACACCTTGACCGGCGATGGCAACGCCAACGTCATTACCGGCGGGCTGGGGAACGATGTGCTCAATGGCGGTGGTGGCGATGACCTGCTGATCGGCGGGATGGGCAACAACACCCTGACCGGAGGCGGCGGCAGCGATACCTTCCAGTGGCTGCAGGGCAACAATGGGCACGATGTGGTGACCGACTTTACGCCGGGCACCGACAAGCTGGACCTGTCGCAGTTGTTACAGGGAGAGAATGCGACTTCCGCTTCCCTGGATGACTACCTGCACTTCAAGGTCACTGGCAGTGGCGCAACCCTGGTCACCAGCATCGATGTCAGCGCGGTGGCAGGGGCGACGCCGACCCAGACCATTGACTTGGCGGGGGTCGACCTGGCCAGCCATTACGGAGTCACGCCAGGGGCGGGCGGGGTGATTGCCGGAGGGGCGGACACGGCCACCATCATCAACGGCATGCTCAACGATCACTCGTTGAAGGTGGATACCGTCTGATGGTTGTCACGGTCCTTGAGGCCGCTGCCCAGGCAGCGGCTGCTGGGGCTGCTCAAGGGCGCCGCAAGGTTTTCTGGCGCAGGATGTAAATGCTGACCAGCACCGCGCTGGTCAGCATGAAGCCTCGCGCCCAGGGCAGTGGCACCAGGTAGCACGAGAGCCCAATGCTCAGCCACATCAGGCCGATCGCATACACCTTGCCCTTGAGCGGAATGCCATTGCCATCCAGGTAGTCGCGGATCCACGGACCCAGGCGCGGGTGTTGCACCAGCCATTGGTAGAAGCGTGGAGAGCTGCGGGCGAAACAGGCGGCCGCCAGCAGTAGGAAAGGGGTGGTGGGCAATACCGGAAGGAAGATGCCGAGTACCCCCAGCGCTACGCTCAGCCAGCCGATGGCCAGCAGAACGTAACGCAATACCAGGGGGCGTTGGCCTATGGGCTTGGCCATAGGCGCCGACTCAGTGGTGGCGAGGCTTGAGCAGCGCCGGTTTTTCGTCGGGTGCGTTGCACAGCAGGTACAGCGCGGTCAGTGCTTCGGGGATCTGCACGATCATGTCGTCCATCAGGTTGGCATCGCTGGCGATGTCGGAGAATTCCGGCTGCTCGTCGAACAGGCCGGAACCCACCATGATCGGCAGCAGCATCTCGCTGACTTCTTCCTCTGCGGTTTCGAACCAGGCTGCTTCACGCAGGAACACGCCTTCCATGAAACCGATGCACCAGCCGCGCAGGTCGGAGTCGTCCGGGTCGTCGCCCAGATCGAGTTCGCAAGGCAGCTCGAACTCTTCATCGGAGGCCAGTTGGCGCGCGATGTGCGCCTTGAGGGCCAGCAGCGTGGACTCGATGGCTTCGCGTTCGGCGTCGTCGCTGTAATGCGGCTCTTCGGCGAACAGGGCGTCGATCCATTCACGGTCGGGAACGCTTTCCGAGCAGATCGACAGCGCGGTCAAGTAGCCGTGAGCGGCCACGTAGTCCAGCGCCTCGTCGTGCAGATCATCTGCGTCGAGGAAGACTTGCAGGCGGGTTAGTTGCTCAGCGAAGGACATTGACGGCTACCTTGGGGAATAAACGATGCTGAATTCTAGGCTTTCTTGAGCGCTCAAGCCAGCCACGGGGCAGATTTGAGCGGTTCTAAAGGTTACCAGCGGTCCATTGTCGGCGCCCTCTGCCGGGAAGGGCTCGGGTATACTCGCGCGTTTTGTGATGCCCTGCAGGCCCGACGGCAAGTGCGGACAAGTCCGCTAACGCATTTGTCGGTGAACCACGCCGACTTTTCGGCCAGTCTGCATCCAGGGAAATCGGCGATTTTTGGAGTTTTTCATGCTCGAACAGGCTCAACGCGTCCTCAAGGACATCTTCGGCTACGACAGTTTCCGTGGTCGCCAAGGTGCGATCATTGAGCGCGTTGCCAGCGGCGGCGATGCCTTGGTACTGATGCCCACCGGCGGTGGCAAGTCGCTGTGCTTCCAGGTTCCGGCCCTGCTTCGCGAAGGCCTGGCGGTGGTGGTCTCGCCTTTGATCGCGTTGATGGACGATCAGGTGGCCACCCTTGAGGAACTCGGTGTTGCGGCCGCCGCCTTGAACTCGACCTTGAGCGCCGAGCAGCAGCGTGACCTGGCGGCGCGTATTCGTCGCGGCGAGGTGAAAATGCTCTACCTGGCACCGGAGCGCCTGGTTCAGCCACGTATGCTGGCGTTCCTGCAGAACCTCGATATTGCTCTGTTCGCCATTGACGAAGCTCACTGCGTGTCCCAGTGGGGGCATGACTTCCGTCCTGAATACCTGCAGTTGGGGCAGTTGGCGGAAATGTTCCCGAACGTGCCGCGCATTGCCCTGACCGCCACCGCCGACAAGCGTACCCGGGAAGAGATCGTCAATCGCCTGCACTTGCAGGACGCCGAGCGTTTTCTTTCCAGCTTCGACCGACCGAACATCTTCTATCGCATCGTGCCCAAGGAACAGCCGCGCAAGCAGTTGCAGGCCTTCCTCAACGAGCGGCGCAGCGATGCCGGGATCGTCTATTGCCTGTCGCGCAAGAAGGTTGACGAAGTGGCGGCCTTCCTCTGTGAACAGGGCTTTACCGCGCTGCCGTATCACGCTGGCCTGCCCAACGAGTTGCGCGCCTATCACCAGAAACGCTTCCTCAATGAGGAAGGCCTGATCATGGTGGCAACCATTGCCTTCGGTATGGGCATCGACAAACCCAACGTGCGGTTTGTGGCCCACATGGACCTGCCCAAGTCCCTGGAGGCGTACTACCAGGAGACCGGTCGTGCCGGCCGTGACGGCCTGCCGGCGGACGCCTGGATGGCCTACGGACTGCAAGATGTGCTGATGCTCAAGCAGATGCTGCAGAACTCCGAAGGCGACGAACGCCACAAGCGTCTTGAACAGCACAAGCTCGATGCGATGCTGGCCCTGTGCGAGGAAACCCGCTGCCGGCGCCAGACATTGCTGGCCTATTTCGATGAGGACATGCCCCAGCCTTGTGGCCATTGCGACAATTGCGTCGATGGCGTGCAAACCTGGGACGCCACCGAGCCGGCGCGCCAGGCACTGTCGGCCATCTATCGCACTGGTCAGCGTTATGGTGTCGGTCACTTGGTGGACGTGTTGCTGGGCAAGGACACCGAAAAGGTCCGCAGCTTCGGTCATCAGCACTTGTCGGTGTTTGGGGTCGGCAAGGCCCGTAGCGAAGGCGAATGGCGCTCTCTGTTTCGCCAACTGGTGGCTCGCGGGCTGGCGGACATCGACCTTGAAGGTTATGGCGGTCTGCGTCTGAGCGACACGTGCCGGCCCTTGCTCAAGGGCGAGGTAACCCTGGAGCTGCGACGCGATCTCAAGCCGCAAAGCACTCCCAAGAGCAGCACCAGCCAGGCCAGTCAACTGGTACGGGGCGAGGAGCGCGAGCAATGGGAGGCGCTGCGAGCCCTGCGGCGCAAGCTGGCGGAAGAACATGGGGTGCCGCCCTATGTCATTTTCCCCGACTCAACCTTGTTGGAGATGCTTCGCAGCCAGCCCGGCTCCATGGCGGAAATGGCCGAGGTCAGTGGTGTCGGTGCGCGCAAGCTGGAGCGTTATGGCGCGGCGTTCCTCGAAGTGCTGGGGGGCGGTGTCGAGGCGCCGAAGGTGGTCGCCGATATCCGCCACGAGCTGATTACCCTGGCCCGTGCCGGGATGACCCCGGTGCAGATCGCCGGGCAACTGCAGTGCACGGAAAAGAACGTCTACACCTTGCTGGCTGAAGCCATTGGCAAGCAGCAACTGTCCCTGGAGCAGGCGCTGGATCTTCCAGAAGACTTGCTGGGGGAAATCCAGGACGCTTTCCTCGACGGTGAGGGCGAACTACCGCCAGTGGTCGAGATCAGCCAAGTGTTTGCCGGACGAGTCCCCGAAGGTGTTTTGTACTGCGTGCGTGCCGCGCTGCAGTCGGAGTTTGAAATGTGAAGGGGTGCGTCAATGTTGTAACGATTCAGTCCCTTAGAGGCCTTGCCTCCTGGCAAGGGTCATGCTTAGCTGACTAATAATTAGTTTTTCTTTATTTTCAGTCTGATCATGAGTGTTTTATGCCGTTAACCGATGAACACCGTTTTGGTATGCAGCTGGCGCATATGTCTCGCGGCTGGCGTGCCGAACTGGACCGCCGCCTGGCCGGGCTTGGCCTGTCCCAGGCCCGCTGGCTGGTGCTGCTGCACCTGGCCCGTTTTGAAGACGCGCCAACCCAGCGTGAGCTGGCGCAAAGCGTTGGCGTAGAAGGGCCAACCCTGGCTCGGCTGCTGGATAGCCTGGAAACCCAGGGCCTGGTCCAGCGCCAATCGGTGGTGGAAGATCGCCGGGCGAAGAAGATCGTCCTCTGTCCTTCCGCGCGGCCCTTGATCGAGCAGATCGAGACCATCGCCACTGCCTTGCGCCATGAATTGTTCATTGGCGTCGACGACGAAGACCTGCGGGTCTGCATGCGCGTTCATGGGCGCATCCTGGCTAATCTGGAAAAATCCTGATGCCTTCAGCCGGGGTTGCCTGACCCCGGTTCGTCCTATTTTCGCTTCCCTTGAATCCTGCTGATTGCGCCGTCCGGTGCGGCATTTGTGCGCCTGTCAGAAGGTTTGGCCAAGGTTCAGCGACAGGGCCTTCTGGTTGTCGTCGTTGAAGCCGTAGCTGAAGTTCAATGGGCCCAGCGGGGTGTCGAAGCCCAGGAAGATGCTCGCGGCATTGATATAGCCGCTGTCGAAGGCGTTGTCGTTGTTCCACACCCGCCCGCGTTCCAGTGAGCCGCCCAGGTAGAGCGGGAAATCCAGTGGCAGGTAGGAGCGTGGTGTGAGTCGGCGAAAGTACACGGCGCGGGCCAGGGTGATGTTCTGCCCGGACAGGGCATCCTGACGGAAGCCGGACAACTGTCGTGCGCCCCCCAGAAGGAAACTGGAGGTCACGACATCGGCATTGTCCAGGGTTCGGCCATAGCGCCCTCCCAGTACGAAGGTATTGGGGCCGCTGCTCAAGGCCTTGTCGAGCTTGAACTCCCACTGGCGGTAGCGATTGTCCGAACCCAGGCTCGGTTCGAACTGGCGCAGGGTCAGGCCGATGTCTTCACCGGAGTGGGGGAAGTAGACGTTGTCCAGGGAGTCGAAGGAGTACTGCAGCTGGTAATAACCCTCATTGAAGTTCTCGCTGGGCAGGTCGTGATCGCCGATCCGCACATCGGCCTTGCCCCAGGCCTCGCCCACACCGAAACGCACTTCGCCGCTGTTGCCGATCTGCCGCCCCAGATTCAGGCCCAGGCCGTAGCGTTCCAGGCGGTATTCGGCGATCGGATCGTTATCCAGCACCGCCTCGACATTCTGCGCTTGGGCAGCGATAAACGGCGCAATGAAATAGCGTGAACCGGCATCCAAGGGTTGATAGAACTCGCTGTAGATTTCCTGCCGGTCGCCGATCTGCACCCGGGTCAGCCATTCTGCGCCGAGGCTGTTGATACCGTTCATGCGATAGCTGGCGCCGATGTTGAAGGCGCTGTCGCCGCGCATGTCATCGGACAGGTTCAGGCCCAGGCGCAAGTAGTCAGTGCCGCTGCGCTTGCCCCGCGCGCTGATCACCAGGGTGTTGTCCTGGCCTTTGTGCACCACGCGGTATTGCACCTGTTCGAAGAAGTCCAGGCCGTACAGGGTGCCCATGTCGGTTTCCAGGCGACCCAGGTCCAGGGGTTCGCCGATGTGTTGGCGGATGTAGTAGCGAATGACCTCATCGCTGACCTTGGAGTCGTTCTCCACCTTGATTGCGCTGATGATCGGCGTGCGCTGGCTGGGCAGGCGCGCGGCGGCCAGTTGCGCATCCTGAGGCTGGGTCGCACGCAAGCGCGCCAGGCGGGCGTCGAGGATGCGGGTGGCGCGATAACCGGCGTCGATCACCTCCTGGGCTCGACCGAAGTCGGTGACGCCGAAGCTCGACAGCGACGGCTGGATCAGCACGTCGTCCTTGTGCAGCGTCGCCAATTGTTCCTCGGAATTGCGCCGGGTCATCAGGGTAATGGACTGGTTGAGCACGTCGACCACGGTGTTGAGTTGCTTGCGCGAGCGCAGCGGCGTGCCGATGTCCACCACAATGGCGATGTCGACCCCCATGTCCCGGGCGACGTCCAGGGGAATGTTGTCGGTCATGCCGCCGTCCACCAGTAGCCGGCCATCGAGCTCCACCGGCGCAAACACTGCCGGAATCGACATGCTGGCGCGGATCACCTGGGGCAGGTGGCCCTTGCGGAACACCACCTTTTCGCCGCTGGCGATGTCGGTGGCCACGGCCCGGAAGGGTATGGGCAGCTTGTCGAAATCCCGGGTATCGCTGGCGTGCGCCAGCTTGCTTTCCAGCAGTAACGCCAGGTTCTGGCCCTGGATCACCCCCAGTGGCAGGCCCAGGCTACCGTCGTCACGGAAGCTGAGTTTCTGCTTGACCAGGAAATCCCGATCGTCCTGCTTGCGCCGGAAGGGTACGTCTTCCCGGGGCGGAGCGTCGGACAGCGCTTGCCTCCAGTCGATGTTCAGGGCGAGTTTTTCCAGTTCGTCGATCTTGTAGCCCGAGGCATAGAGCCCGCCGATCACCGCGCCCATGCTGGTGCCGGCAATCGCGTCGATGCGGATGCCTTGCTCTTCCAGGGCCTTGAGTACGCCGATATGCGCCATGCCACGGGCAGCGCCTCCGGACAGCACCAGACCGATTTTCGGTCGCGGCGCTTCACTGGATTGAGCGAGCAGGGGCAGCAGGCAGAGGAACAGGCAGGACAGCAGGCGGCGCATCGTGGTTCTCGGGGACGGACGATAAAGCCGGCTATTATAGCGACGCCCTTGAACTCAGGAGTCGGCCGTACCATGACTGAACGTAAACCCGAAGTGGTCATCACCTATTGCACCCAATGCCAGTGGCTGTTGCGAGCCGCCTGGCTGGCCCAGGAGTTGCTGAGCACGTTCAGCGATGACTTGGGCAAAGTGTCTCTGGAGCCTGCTACCGGTGGCACGTTCCGCATTTCCTGCGATGGCGTGCAGATCTGGGAGCGCAAGGCCGATGGCGGTTTTCCCGAGGCCAAGGTACTCAAGCAACGGGTGCGTGACCAGATCGATCCGGAGCGCAACCTGGGCCACAACGATCGTACTCAGTGAGAGCCGGCTTCAGCCGTGGCTGCCTTGCTGCCTGAGCCTATCGACAGGCGACTTGAAACCACGATGGCAACGATGATCAAGGCCCCGCCCATCAGCATGCGCAGCGTCGGATTCTCGCCGAACAGCAGCCAGGCCACGGTAATCCCGTAGACCGGCTCCAGGGCGAAGACCACTGCCGCGGTGCGTGCCTTGATCACTGCCAGGCTGGCGACAAACAGGCTGTGGGCCAGGCCGGTGCAGAAGATTCCCAGCAGACTGATCCACAGCCAGTCCATGGCCCGGACCTGGCCAAGCTCCGGTGCCGCCACCGGTAACAGGCATAGGGCTACCACCACGTTCTGGCAGAGGGCCGCCTGCACCGCAGGAATACGTCCGGAGCTGGCGCGGTTGTTCAAGGACAGCAGGGCAAACAGCAGGCCCGACCCCACGGCCCAGAGCAAACCGGTGGTGGCCTGGCTGGCCAGATCGAAGTCCGGGGTCACCAGCACCAGGCCGATGCTCACGAGGATCACCAGCAGAATCTCGTTAAAGCGGATTCGCTCGCGGAAGATCAGGCCTTCGAGAATCACCGTAAAGGCCGGGAAGCTGGCGAAGCCCAGGGTGGCGATGGCCACCCCGGCAACTTTTACCGCGACGAAGAAACTCACCCAGTGGCCGGCCAGCAGCAGGCCGCTGACCAGCAGGCGCCGCCCATCGGTGGCGGCCAGTTTCTGCCAGGGGGTATTGCTGGCCAGCCGGGCAAAGACGCCCAGGGCGAGTACGGCGAAGGCGGCGCGGCCGAAGACGATGACCGCGGGCGAAGCGGCGGCGAGCTTACCGAATACACCGGTCAGGCCGAACATCAGGGCGCCGATATGCAGGGCGCCAAGGGCGGTACGCGGAGTCATCTCTATCCTTAGCCACAAGACGGGCAGTAATGGCCTTAGGCTTTGTACAAAAAGCCTTGATACTCGGTGATGCTGCGTTGAAAACGGTCTCGTGCGCGAGTCCGATCGGAATGCTCATTTACACCCCGTAAAGTCGAACGCGACCCCGGCCGTTCCTCGACCGTTTTCGCCTTGCCTGACCTTCGCCTCAACACTTTTCGTACAGAGCCTAGGCGGCAATGGGCTCAGTCTAGGGGCGGGCGATCTGTTGGTCTGTCGCGATCCTGGCGTTTTTTGTCGAGGGACTAGCGTCTGCTCCTTGGCGCAGTTGGCGCGGCGAGTGGCCGTACTGCCGCAGTATCGCTGCGGCAAAGGCACTCTGGGAGCTATAACCCACGCGGCTGGCGATTTCGCCCATGGGCAAGGCTGATCCGCGCAACAGTTCCAGGGCCATGTGCAGGCGCCGGCGTCGCACGTATTCCATGGGGCTGGCCCCGCACTCGGCGATGAACCGTGCGTGCAGACGGGCAGCGGACAGCCCGGCGATGCGGGCCAGGTCGGCCACCTGTAAGGGGTGGGCGGCGTGACGATCGATATGGGCATTCAGGGCGGCATAGGGCAGGCGGCGCTCGCCAGGCTGGCTGTCGGCGCAATGGTTGAGGCTGGTCAGCAGCAGGACAGCGCCTTGTTGGGCAATCAAGGGGTCGTCCACCGGGCTGTCCGCCAGCCAGTTGACCAGGCGGCTCTGGCTCGGCCCCAAGACCTGATGTCGGGGCGCATCGAGCAAACGTCGGCTGGCCTCGGCATGTTCGCCCAAAGACTGTTGCACCCAGCGTTCACCGGGTATGTCCAACACCAGGCAATGGCTTCCGCTGGGGCTGCCGCAGACATGCCGGGCGCCGGCCGGCACCACCACGAAGCTCTGCTGCTGCACTTGGCTGCCCTGGCCTTCGACTTCGAACTGGAGCTGGCCACGCAGGCCGAACACCAGTTGCGCATGCTCGTGGCTATGGGCGATTAGGTCATGGGTGTAGTGGCGTAGGGTGAGGATAGATCCCATCACGGTCTCCTTGGCAGGCGGCCAGTGTACACCGGCGGTCGGAGGGCTCGCGTTGTCATCGCACTGCCGCATTTTTGTCATGGGCTATTAATCGCTGCGGCGCAAGCTCGCAAAAAATCCCGGAGAGCGTCCATGACCCATGCCGAACTCGCCAAGCCCAGCCGCAAGCAACGGGTACGGACCTTATGGATTTCCGATGTGCATCTGGGCACCCGGGATTGTCAGGCGCAACACCTGGCGCAGTTTCTCAAGGGGTATCAGGCCGACCGTATCTATCTGGTTGGCGACATCATCGATGGCTGGAAACTGCGGGGCGGCATGTACTGGCCCCAGGCCCATACCAACGTGATCCGCCGCTTGCTGACCATGAGCAAGCGCGGCACCGAGGTGATCTACGTCACCGGCAATCACGATGAATTCCTGCGTCGTTACTCCAAGCTGATCCTGGGCAACATCCAACTGGTGGACGAGGCCGTGCACGTCACGGCTGACGGCCGTCATCTGCTGGTGATTCACGGTGACCAGTTCGACGTCATCACGCGATATCACCGCTGGCTGGCCTTTCTCGGCGACTCGGCCTACGAGTTCACCTTGACCCTCAATCGTTGGCTCAATCATTGGCGGGCGCGCTATGGCTACGGTTACTGGTCGCTGTCGGCCTACCTCAAGCACAAGGTCAAGACTGCGGTGAGCTTCATCAGCGACTTCGAGGAGGCCATTGCCCACGAGTGCGTCAAGCGTGAGTTGCACGGGGTGGTCTGTGGTCACATTCACCATGCCGAGATCCGTAAGGTGGGCGAGGTGGATTACCTCAATTGCGGCGATTGGGTGGAGTCCTGCACAGCCCTGATCGAGCACTGGGACGGCAGCATCGAACTCTATCGCCTGGCCGAGGCCCAGGCCCGGGAAGCCCAGCTCAAGGCCGAGCGCATGAAGATGGCGGAGCCGGCCTGAGCGATGGGTTATCGATCAGGCTTCAGGTGGGGCTGGCCTGTTCCATCGCCGCCTTGTACAGCGACGCTTGGGGCTGGAGTCTATGCCTGCGTCCCGTCACCACAGTGGCTGTAGGGGGCGGCTTGCTGTCCGGCCGGGCCTAGAAGGGGACCTTGCCGAGAATCATGTCGCGGTACATGACGAAGTCCCCCAGCAGGCTGTACAGCGGATGCTGGAAGGTGGCCGGGCGATTTTTCTCGAAGAAGAAATGCCCGATCCAGGCAAAGCCATAGCCGGCAACCGGCAAGGCCAGCAGTAGCAGCCAGGCGCCTTTGCCGATGGCAAAGGCCAGGAGGAAGATCACCAGGCTGGTGCCGATGAAGTGCAGGCGACGGCAGGTGCTGTTGCTGTGCTCACTCAGGTAATAGGGGTAGAACTCGGCGAAGCTGTTGAACTGTCGGATGTTTTCCATGGCCGCGATCTCTGTGCTTGTTGTTCGTGAGCGGATGTTCTGCGGGGAGCTTATTTGAGTCTAGAGTCCTTGGCAGCGCTGGCCAGTGACAATAGGCGCCACTTTAGTATCCTTGTGAAATTGGCCGTAGCATGCGGCTCATCATGTAAGAAACCCTCATGAGCGAACGAACGACTTCTGCAAGCTGGACCTTGGGAATAGTCAAGGCCCTGGAGATGGACGGCCTGGATTGCCGCGCTTTGTTCCTGCAGTTAGGGCTCGACTATGGCGCCCTCGACGACCCCGACGCGCGTTTCACCCAGGACTCGATGACACGGCTCTGGCAGCGTGCGGTCGAGTTGTCCGGCAACCCGGCGATTGGCTTGAACATGGGCAAGTTGGTTCGCCCGGCGTCCTTCCATGTGGCCGGTTATGCACTGATGTCGAGCCGCACCCTGGTAGAGGGCTTTCAGCGCCTGGTGCGTTATCAACGGATCATTGCTGAAAGTGCTGACCTGAGTTTCCGTCTTTTACCTGAGGGTTATGCGCTGATTCTGACGGTGCATGGCGATCATCTGCCCCCTACCCGGCAAAGCTCCGAAGCCTCGCTTGCCTGCGCCCTGGCCTTGTGTGGCTGGTTGACGGGGCGCGCCCTGCAGCCGCGCAAAGTGCTGTTGCAAGGGCCGCAACCGCAGGATGTGCAGCCTTACAAGGACATGTTTCATGCGCCGCTGGTGTTCGCTGCGCCTTTTGATGCGCTGATTTTCGAGCGGGCCGACATGGAAGCACCACTGCCGACTGCCAACGAGGCCATGGCCTTGTTGCACGATCGTTTCGCCGGCGAATACCTGGCGCGTTTCTCCGAGAGCCGGGTGACCCACAAGGCGCGGCAAGTGCTGTGCCGTCTGCTGCCGCAGGGCGAGCCCAAGCGCGAGATGGTGGCGCAGACCCTGCACTTGTCCCAGCGTACGTTGCAACGCCGCTTGCAGGAGGAGGGCACCAGCTTCCAGACCCTGCTCGATGACACCCGCCGCGAGCTGGCCGAACAGTACCTGGCACAGCCGCGCATGACCTTGCTGGAAATTGCCTACCTGTTGGGGTTTGCCGATCCGAGCAATTTTTTCCGGGCGTTCCGTCGCTGGTTCGATGTCACGCCCGGAGAGTACCGGGCGCGGTTGCTGGCGCTGCCGGGCTCAATCAATGACGCCAGAACGCCGGAATGCACAGCACGAACACCGTGATGATTTCCAGCCGGCCCAGGAGCATGCCCAGGGACAGGATCCACTTGGCAGCGTCGGGCAGGGTGGAGAAGTTGCCCGCCGGGCCAATGGTTTCTCCCAGGCCCGGGCCCACCCCGGATACGGTGCTGGCGGCGCCGGTCAGGGCGGTCATCCAGTCCAGGCCCAGCAGCGACAGGGCGAGGGCGATCATGCAGATGGTGATCGCGAAGAAGAACGAGAAGGTCAGGATCGAACGGACGATTTCCTCGTCCAGGCGATGGCCGTTGTACTTCTGCTTGATCACCGCCCGGGGGTGGATCAGCTGATTGAGGTTGGCCTTGAGCAGGATGTAGGCGACCTGGAAGCGGAAGATCTTGATCCCGCCCGCCGTTGACCCCGAACACCCGCCGACGAACCCCAGGTAAAAGAACAGCATCAGTGAGAAATTGCCCCACAGGCTGTAGTCACCCAAGGCAAACCCGGTGGTGGTGACCACCGAGGTCACGTTCAGTGCTACGTGACGCAGGGCCTCCAGCCAGTGCAGGTTGGTGGTCCACCAGTACCAGGTGCCGAGCACCAGCCAGGTCACCAGGAGCATGCCCAGCAAGCCCTGGACCTGCTGATCCTTGATCAACGCTTTGCGGTTGCCCCGCAGGGTTGCCACATAGAGGGCGAAGGGCAGGCTGCCGAGGATCATCACCACCACCGCTACCCAGTGCACCGCCGGTTGCTGCCAGTTGGCCAGGGATTGGTCAGAGGTAGAGAAGCCCCCAGTGGAGATCGCCGACATGGCGTGGTTGATGGCATCGAAGATGTTCATCCCGGCCCACCAGAAGGCCAGGCTGCCGAAGATGGTGATGCCCACGTAGGTGGCGACAATCAGGCGCGCCACCATGTGCGAGCGCGGCATGACCTTTTCCGAGCGGTCCGAAGATTCGGTCTGGAACAGGCGCATGCCACCGATGCGCAGCAACGGCAGGATCGCCACCGCCATGCCGATAAAGCCGATGCCTCCCAGCCAGTGCAGCATCGAGCGCCAGATCAGGATGCCCGGGGACATGCTGTCCAGGCCGCTGAGCACGGTGGCGCCGGTGGCGGTGATGCCGGACATGCTTTCAAAGAACGAGTCGGTGTAACTGATGTGCTGGGTCAGCAGGAACGGCAGGGCGGCGAAGATACACACCACCACCCAGCTGGAGACCGTCAGCAGGTACATGTCCCGGGGGCGCAGGTGAATGTGTTCGGGACGGCCAGGAATCACCAGAGCCAGGCCGGCGATGAAGGTGATCATGCTGGCCCAGAGGAAGGACGGCAGGTCGCCGGTGCGTTCGAAGATCACCAGTGTCGCCATCGGCACCACCATGGCGATGGCCAGGGTGATGAGGAAGATGCCGATAATGAAACCAATGATCCTTAAGGTCGGCAACGCCATGTGTTCCGCTCGGGCTGGTATGAGAAGGGCGCCCATTCTACCTGCGGTGCAGGGCATGTAAACCGGCACCCGGCCGGCAGATACCGCTAGAATAGCCGGACATTTTTTTCAGGAGGTGGCCGATGGAGGCTCTCGACGCTTTGCTCAACCGTGTTTCCGTGCCGCGCCTGGTGGAGCCAGCCCCCACAGCGCAGCAACGCGAAGCACTGTTCGCTGCCGCCTTGCGGGCGCCGGATCACGGGCAACTGCGCCCTTGGCGCTTTCTCACCGTTGAAGGCGAAGCCCGTGACCAGTTGGGCGAACTGCTGGTCGAAGCGGTACAACTGCAAGGCGGCGAAGTGACTCAGGCCGCGTTGGACAAGGCTCGGGCCATGCCGCTGCGTGCACCGCTGGTGGTCGTGGTCGTGGCACGGCTGCAGGAGCATTTCAAGGTGCCCAAGTCCGAGCAATTGCTGGCGGCGGGCTGTGCAGCCCACGGTATTTTGCTGGCAGCCTATGCCCAGGGTATCGGCGCGGTATGGCGCACGGGCGAGTTGTCCTATTCGCCCCATGTGGCCAAGGGGCTGGGCCTGGCGGACGGCGAAGAGATCATCGCCTTCCTTTACCTGGGCACGCCGCTGAACGAACCGCGGGTCGCACCGAAAGTCGACACCGCCGAGTTCGTCAGTGCCTGGACGGCCCGGGCCTGATTATCCCCTTCGAAAGCTGAGTACCTTGCGGGCAAGCCCGCTGCTGTCGAACCTCGCAGCAGCGGCTTGCCCGCGTTGCATTCAGGCCTGCACCACGGCTCCCGGGACCAGGGGCAGCTCCAGCGTGGCGATGAATCCGCCCAGGGGATGGTTGCCCAGTATCAGGCTGCCGCCGTGGCGTTCCGCTGCGCGGCGGGCGATGGCCAGCCCCAGGCCATGGCCTGGAGCACTCTGCCCTGGGGCGCGGAAGAACGGCTCTCCCAGTTGTCGCAAGTGCTCGGCATCCACGCCAGGACCATGGTCGCGCACGCTGATCTGGATCTTCTCGCCCTGACGCAGGGCCGTGACTTCGATCGGTTGCCCGGCAGGATTGAAGCGCTGGGCGTTGCGCAGCAGGTTGTCCACCGCCCGTTCAAGCATGGTCGGCCAGCCCCGCAGGCTCAGTTGCGCTTGGGCAGTGATCTGGACCTGCTGCTCGGGACAGGCCAGTTGCGCGTCTTTTTGCAGGGCCTGCAGCAAGGCGTTGAGGTCGACTTCTTCGGCGCTGGCGTTGTCCGCATCGACCCGAGCCAGCACCAGGATCTCGCTGATCAGGGCCTCCAGACGATCACATTCCCGTGTCAGGCGTGGCCAGAGTCTCTCCCGTTCTTCGGGGGCGGCGCGCTCCGCCAGTGCCAGGGCAATACGCAGGCGCGCCAGGGGCGAACGCAGTTCGTGGGAGACATCCCTGAGCAGTTGGCGCTGGCTGCCGATCAGGCTCTGCAGGCGTGAACCCATGCGGTTGAAGTCTCGGGCCAGCACGCCGAACTCGTCACGGCGATTGGCCAGGCGCGCCAGGCTGTTCTGCTGATAGGTGGCCTGGCCAAGGTCGTGAACCGCGCCGCGCAGGCGGCTCAAGGGGCGGGTGATGGACAGGGTCACCAGCAGGCTGAACAGGGTCAGCACCACCAGGGCAATGGCCAGGGCGCTGAGGGGCCAGGTCAGGCTGTCGCGATGCCAGGCATCCAGTTCCGGATGGGGGATGCGGTAGATGAACAGGTAGGTGTCGCCGGTGGTCGGGCTGGTGTATTCCGCTGTCAGGCGGCGCCAGGGTAGGTGGCGGTCATCGTTGTTCTGCCGGGCTTCGAAGGCAGCCGCGCGGCGCGGGAAAGTCCCGCGTACCACCGGGTCGCCGCTCTCGTTGAGTACCTGAACATCGATGTGGTACTGGCGCTTGCGCTGCTGGAGGATGTCCTGGGCGGCGTCTTCGCCCTGGGTCTCGTAGGTTTGCGTCCACTGCGCGGTGAGGCTGTTGAGCCCCGGATGGCGGCTGAGAATCCAGGCGTCCTGGTTGAGCATGTGCCCAAGCAGGATCGACAGTCCTGCAACCAGGGTGATGGCCAGCCAGAAACTGGCCAGGATGCGCCAGAACAATGAACGCACAGGAACTCCTCGAACGCGAAAGCCCAGTGGGGGAGGCCACTGGGCTATTAGGGTGAACGCTAACGCATTATTGCGCTTTTTGCGGTTGTTGCGCTTTCCAGGCCTTGAACTGGGCCCATTCGGCGCGACGTTCCTCTTGTTTCTTGACGATGGCGTCGAACTCTTTCTGTTGTTCGGGCTTGAGCAGGGCGCGGATGTCGGCCTGGGTTTTCTGCTGTTTGGCGGCCAGTTCATCCTTCATGGCTTTCTGGTCGGCCGGCGAGAGTTTCTCCAGGTACTTTTCCACCACGGCCTTGCGGTCGTGCATTTGCTCGCCCATCAGTTTGCCGATCTGCTGACGCTGTTCACGGCTCAGGTCCAGTTCGCTGAAGGGGCCTTTGCCGCGCATGTGTTCGCTGTGCCGAGGGCCGTCCATCGGACCCATCGGGCCGTTGCCTTCAGGCATGGCCATGGCCACGGTTGGCAGGGCGGCGGCGAACATCAGGGCGATCAGGGTCTTGCGCATGGTGTCTCTCCTTGTCTCATTCCCGGTAAGTTCCGGATGAGTTCAGGTTACCCAGATCAAGGTCAGCGGCAGTCAGCGGAGGGTAAAGCTTGGGTAAAGAAGGTATTTCCGGGCCCTGACAAATGCGCCAGGGCACATTGCAATCACAGGCTGTAGTAATAGCCGCGGCTGCGCAGGGCGACGATTCGTGGGCGGCCGTCGGGGTGGGGGCCGATCTTCTTGCGCAGGTTGCTGACGTGCATGTCCAGGCTGCGGTCATACAGGGTCAGTTTTCGGCCCAGGGCGATCTGCGCCAGCTCCTGCTTGTCCAGGGGCTCGCCAGGCTGCTTGAGCAGGGCTTCCAGCAGGCGACTTTCGGAAACGGTCAGGGCGATGTCCTGATCGTCGATGTTGACCACGCCGCGCACTGGGCTGAAGCACAGATCGCCCAGCTCCATCTGGCTGGAGGCTGCCACCGGGTGGCTGCGGCGCAGCACGGCGCGCAAGCGGGCGGTGAGTTCGCGAGGGTCGCAAGGCTTGGCCAGGTAGTCGTCGGCGCCCAGTTCCAGGCCGAGGATACGGTCCAGGGGCTCGCCACGGGCCGAGAGCATCAGTACCGGCAGGTCGGGGTGGTCGTTGCGCAGTTGCTTGAGCAGCTCCAGGCCGCTGCCGTCGGGCAGCATCACGTCCAGGACTACGGCAGACGGGGCCATTTCCGACAAGGCCCGGCGTGCACTCAGGCCATCGTGGCAGGCCCGCACTTGAAAGCCTTCCTGGCCGAGCCAGCTGCTCAGGAGCTCGCACAGCTCCTGGTCGTCATCAATCAGTAACAGGTCGCTCATGAATCACTCAATTTAGCCATTGTCGACGCTTGCGATGTCCGCCACTGGCAAAGATACCGCAGAGCAGGGCGATGAGGGCCACGCCGCCGCCGGTGACGAACCATTGCTGCTGGTCGGTCAGCAGGCGTGGCGCCGGGTTGGCCTGGGCCTCTTTGAGTTGCAGCTTGAGGCGCTGGTTCTCCTGGCGCAAGCGGGTCAGCTGCGGGCTTTCCCGTTCGGCATCGGCACTCTGCAGTTGTTTGCTCAGCTCTTCACGCAGGCGTTCGCTTTCTTTCAAGCGTTGCTGCAACTCGGTGATCTGACTGCCGGCGCTCAGGGACAGCGGCGTGGAATGGCCGGTTTCCTGGGTTTCCTCGGCAAGGGCCGGAGCCCCGATCGACAACATGACCAACAGCAGGCACAGCGGACCTTGGCGCATCGAAACTCCTGATTCCAATCGAGTGTTGGGCAGGTTGTCGGCCGTCAAACGAGAATAATGAGCGATTGAGAACGCGATGAACCGTGAAGGTTCATCGCGTCAGGGAGGATTTACGGCATCGATTGCCTGAACGGCTTGACCTGCACATGGGCATAGACGCCGGAGGTCACGAAGGGGTCGGCGTCGGCCCAGGCTTGGGCGGCGCTCAGGGAGTCGAACTCGGCGACGATCAGGCTGCCGGTGAAGCCGGCGGCGCCAGGGTCATTGCTGTCGATCGCCGGGTGTGGGCCGGCCAGCACCACACGCCCTTGGTCCTTGAGCACTTGCAGCCGTTCCAGGTGCGCCGGCCGGTTGGCCAGACGTTTTTCCAGGGAGTTGGCGACGTCTGTGGCAATGATTGCGTAAAGCATGTCAGTCCTCGGTTTTCGGGGTAGTGGGATCAGCGTCATGCAGGTGGCGCGACAGGTAGACGCCCTGGCCCACCAGGAACAATACAGTCATGCCCAGGCTGCCGAAGACCTTGAAGTCGACCCAGATGCTCTGGAAGGTGAAGGCGACGAACAGGTTGGCGGCGCCGCAGAACAGGAAGAAGGCGATCCAGGCGATGTTCAGGCGGGTCCACACCGGGTCCGGCAGGGTCAGGGCATGGCCCATGATGCGCTTGATCAACAGGCGATCGCCGATGAAGTGGCTGCCGGCAAAGGCCAGGGCGAATAGCCAGTTGACTACCGGCGCCTTCCATTTAAGGAAGGTTTCGCTATGGAAGGCCAGGGTCAGGCTGCCAAAGACCAGGCAGGCGATCAGGGTCAGCCATTGGCTTTTTTCCAGTTTGCGCTGGGAAATGAACAGTGCGCCGTAAACCACCAGGGAGCTGATGATCAGTACTGCGGTGGCGCTGTAGATACCGCCCACGCTGACTTCGTGACCGGCAAGGTCGACGATCCGGGGATCGATTTTGTAGACGATGAAAAACAGGAACAGCGGGATGAAGTCGATGAATTGTTTCACAGTGGCAGCCAGAAGCAGGATGTGGCGGCATAATAACAAACATCCTTGGTAGCGAAAGCGCCAGCTGACTTGAGGTTTTATCGTCCTGTGAATGTTGATTTGCACTGCCATAGCACGGCCTCCGACGGCGCCCTGGCGCCTGCGGTTCTGGTTGCGCGTGCGTACGAGAGAGGCGTGCGAATCCTGTCCTTGACCGACCACGACACCCTCGAAGGCCTGGCGGAGGCCCGTCAGGCAGCGGCGCAACTGGGCATGCAGTTGGTCAACGGCGTCGAGCTGTCCTGCACCTGGGGCGGCGCCACTATTCATGTGCTGGGCTACGGATTCGATACCCAGGCCCCGGCTCTGGTGGCGGCCATCGACAAACTGCACGAGGGGCGCTGGCTGCGCTCCGAGGAGATCAGCCGCAAGCTGGCCCTCAAGGGCATGCCCGGGGCGCTGGAAGGCGCCAGGGCGATCCAGCAGGAGTTGGGGGACAGTGGCAATGCCCCGGCGCGGCCGCACTTTGCCGATTATCTGGTACGTGCCGGTTTTGTGAAGGATCGTGCCGAAGCTTTTCGCAAATGGCTGGGGGCGGGAAAGCTGGGGGACGTCAAACAGCATTGGCCGACACTGGAAGACACCGTCGGCACCCTTCGCGAGGCGGGGGCCTGGGTCAGTCTGGCCCATCCCTGGCATTACGATTTCACCCGCAGCAAGCGCCGCCGCTTGATTGCCGACTATATTCAAGCCGGCGGCCATGCAATCGAAGTAGTCAATGGCCACCAACCTGCAGAGCAAGTGGGCAGTTTGGCTATCCTTGCTCGTGAATTCGGACTGCTGGTCAGCGCTGGCAGTGACTTTCATGGCCCAGGAGGCTGGTCCGAGATCGGCGAGTATCGTCCGGTTCCGGAGGACCTGCCGCCACTTTGGTGTCGGTTCAAACATGAGCCAATTATTGCCGCCTGAACAGGTAGAGACAGTGAGTCAATTTTTCCAGATCCACCCGGAAAACCCACAGCCACGTCTGATCAAACAGGCCGTCGAGATCATTCGCGGCGGTGGCGTGGTGATTTATCCCACGGATTCGTCCTACGCCGTTGCCTGCCAGATGGGTGACAAGGGCGCGATCGAGCGAGTGCGGCGCTTGCGTCAACTGGACGACAAGCACAACTTTGCGCTGATCTGCAGTGACCTGTCGCAGTTGGGGCTGTTCGCCAAGATCGATACCGGCACTTTCCGCCTGCTCAAGGCTCATGTGCCGGGGCCTTACACCTTCATTCTCAACGCCACCCGGGAAGTCCCGCGCCTGCTGCTGCACCCAAAGCGCCGCACCATCGGCCTGCGGGTGCCGAGCAATCCGATTGCCCTGGCGCTGCTGGCCGAGCTGGGTGAGCCCCTGATGAGCGTCAGCCTGATCATGCCCGGCGATACCGAGGCTCTGAGCGACCCCTATGAAATGCGCCAGCTACTGGAGCATCAGGTGGACCTGATCATCGACGGCGGCTTTGGCAGCACCGAGTCCTCCACGGTGATCAGCCTGGCCGATGGTGAACCGGAAGTGATTCGCGTCGGTTGCGGCGACCCTGCGCCGTTCATGGCCGAGGCCTAGATGTCCGTACTGGAAACCGTCGACGAGCAGGCCGGCGCCCAACAGGAGCTGCCATTCGCCATGGTCTACGGCCAGGCGGTCATGGAAATGCCCCTGGACCTGTACATCCCCCCGGATGCCTTGGAAGTCTTCCTCGAAGCCTTTGAAGGCCCGTTGGACCTGCTGCTGTACCTGATCCGCAAACAGAACATCAACATCCTCGACATCCCGGTGGCGGAAATCACCCGCCAGTACATGGGCTATGTGGAGTTGATGCAGTCGGTGCGCCTGGAACTGGCCGCCGAGTACTTGGTGATGGCGGCGATGCTGGCCGAGATCAAATCGCGGATGCTCCTGCCGCGCTCCGCTGAGATCGAGGAAGAAGAGGATGATCCCCGGGCCGAGCTGATTCGCCGCCTGCAGGAGTATGAACGCTTCAAGGCGGCTGCCGAAGGCATCGACGGCTTGAGCCGGGTCGGCCGCGACGTGGTAGTGCCCAAGCTCGATGCTCCTGAGGCCCGGGCGCGCAAGCTGCTGCCGGATGTGGCCCTGGAAGAGTTGCTGATGTCCATGGCCGAGGTGCTGCGCCGTGGCGACATGTTCGAAAGCCATCAGGTCAGCCGCGAGGCCTTGTCCACCCGCGAACGCATGAGTGATGTGCTGGAGCGGCTCAAAGGCGGTGGCTTCGTGCCCTTTGTCGAGCTGTTCACCGCAGAAGAGGGGCGCCTGGGGGTGGTGGTGACCTTTATGGCGATCCTCGAACTGGTCAAGGAATCCCTGGTCGAGCTGGTGCAGAATGAGCCCTTTGCGGCCATCCACGTACGGGCGCGAGCCGAATAACGAGCTTAAATCATGAATTTGAATGAACCCCGCGAGCTGGCGCCCCTGCTCGAAGCCTTTCTGTTGGCCTCGGGAAAACCCCAGTCCCTGGAGCGCCTGTTCGAACTCTTCGAAGAAGCCGAGCGACCGGATCCGGCCGTCTTCAAGAAGGCCCTGACCCTGCTGGGCAAATCCTGCGAAGGGCGGGCTTTCGAGCTCAAGGAAGTGGCTTCCGGCTATCGCCTGCAGATCCGTGAAAAGTTCGCGCCCTGGGTCGGCCGCCTGTGGGAAGAGCGGCCCCAGCGTTACTCCCGTGCCCTGCTGGAGACCATGGCCCTGATTGCCTACCGCCAGCCGATTACCCGGGGCGAGATCGAGGATGTGCGCGGCGTTGCGGTCAACAGCAACATCGTCAAGACCCTGCTCGAACGCGAGTGGATTCGGGTGGTGGGTTACCGCGATGTGCCGGGCAAACCGGCGATGTTCGCCACCACCAAGGCGTTTCTCGACCATTTCAACCTGAAGAACCTCGATGACCTGCCGCCCCTGGCCGAGTTGCGGGAGATCGAGGCCGAGCCGGTGCTGGAGTTCGACGATGCGCCGGTGCCCGAGCACCTGCAGCAGTTGGCCGATGCCAGCGCCGAGCCTGAGGAACCCAAGGAAGAAACCAGCTTCCATAGCCTGCTGCTGGAGCTGGACTCCATGGAGGAGGGAATCAAGACCGACTTCGACGACCTGCATCGTGATGGCGCGGTTGAGCCAGAGAACCCGGAGCCGGTGTTCGATCAGCCTGAGGGGCAAACCGAGGCAGCCGTCGCTGATGACAACTCTGATGACACCGATGAACTTGCGGTCGAGCCCGAAGAGGAGCCGCTGCTTGACGCCGAGGACGATGTGCTGGGCGTTGCCGAGGCCCGAGCCAAGTTGCTGGCTGCCGTTGCGGCCCTGGAGCCTTCGGCGCCGGACTTGAGTGAAGAAGAGGCCGAAGCCCTGGCCCTGGCCGAAGCGATCGAAAACGAACGCCGTCTGCTGGACGACTGACCGTAGCTGGCTGGCCAGTGAAGGTGTCGGCCGCTTAGGTGCAAGGCGTGTGGGCCTGTTCGCCGGCAAGCCGGCTTGCGCAGAAGGGGCGCCGGTGGGCGGAAAAAAGCCTGGGCGGCGACTTATCAACTAGTCTGTGATGCGCAACTGCCGTCATGAGCGTATGATTTGCGCCCCTTTGGCGATCCCTTCGCCAGAGAACCTGTTTTCACGTCTTCAGGCCGCTCTAGCCTGAAGCGATACACCGGGAGGTGCCCAGATGAGCGATAACGATCAGAACGACCAGGAAATCCGTCCAGCCGGCGAGAAGCTGCAGAAAGTCCTCGCCCGCATTGGCGTCGGCTCGCGCCGCGACGTCGAGTCCTGGATCAGCCAGGGCCGGATCAAGGTCAACGGCAAAGAGGCCACCCTCGGCCTGCGCGTCGACCTGCATGACGCCATTTCCATCGATGGCAAGGTGATCAAGCGCGAAGAGGCCGCCGAATCGGTGCGCCGCGTGATCATGTACAACAAGCCCGACGGCGAGATCTGCACCCGTGACGACCCGGAAGGCCGTCCGACCGTGTTCGACAAGCTGCCGCGTCCGCGGGAAGGCCGCTGGATCAACATCGGCCGCCTGGACATCAACACCACCGGCTTGCTGATGTTCACCACCGACGGTGAGCTGGCCAACCGCCTGATGCACCCGTCCTACGAAATGGACCGCGAGTACGCGGTGCGTGTACGTGGTGAAGTCGATGACGAGATGATCGAGCGCCTGAAGGCGGGCGTCATGCTCGAAGACGGCCCGGCCAAGTTCACCGATATCCAGCAGGCGCCTGGCGGCGAAGGTTTCAACCACTGGTACCACTGCGTGGTGATGGAAGGCCGCAACCGTGAAGTGCGTCGCCTGTGGGAGTCCCAGGGCCTGGTGGTGAGCCGACTGAAGCGCGTGCGTTTCGGCCCGGTGTTCCTCAACTCCGACCTGCCCATGGGCCGCTGGCGCGAAATGAGCCAGTACGAAGTCGACGTGCTCAGCGCCGAAGTCGGCCTGACGCCGGTGGCGCTGCCACAGCTCAACGCCAAGTCCAAGGACAAGCTGGAGCGCATGCAGCGTAAATCCTCGCGTCCGGTGGGCAAAAGCGAGCGTGTACGCACCCTGCGTCCGGCCAATGGCGCACCGGCCAATCCGCGGGTGTCCCGCGAGCCGCAGATCGAGGGCGAGCGTCCAGGGCGCAAGCCGGCGGCCCGTCAGGATGGCGAGCGCGCGCCACGTGCACCGCGTCCGGCCAGCGGCCGTGGTACTCCAGTAGCCGAGCGTCCGGCGGACACCAAGCGTCCAGCCAAGCCGGCACCGAAGTCCAAGCGCCCAAGCCTGGTGCTGGACAAGGACGCACCGTCCGGCAAGCGCCGTGGTGCCCCGGCCGGTAGCGGCCAGCGTCCTGGCTTCGGTCGTCGCAAGCCGGAATAAGCTCCGGCCCGCAGACAAAAAAAACGCCAACCTTCGGGTTGGCGTTTTTTTGCCCGGTGCTTCGTAGGAGCCGGCTTGCCAGCGAATAGGCTCTCAAGCCTTGGGCAAGGCTCATGATCGCCTTCGCCGGCAAGTCGGTTCCTGCATCAAGGAGGGTTAAAAGGCGAACTGGCCGTCGAACACTGGTTTGTTGTCCACCGCCAGCACGCCGGCGCTGAAGATCAGGTCCAGGTGGTGGCTGCCCTTGGCTCCACCTCCCAGCCCCAGATGCAGGCCGCAATGACGCTCTTCAAAGCCGGAGTTGCGTCCGTACAAGGACTTGATGCCTTCGTTGGTGCCGATCCCCAGCTCTTCGATGCGTCGGTTCGACGGGTTGGCGTCCAGGTACTTGTTGAAGTCATTGGCCAGCCCGGGCACCTGGGTGGCGACCTGGCGGATGCTGGAGTTCTCGATCCACAGCTCCAGCGGAGTCTGCAGCACCCCGTATTTGCGAGCAAAGGGGATGGTACTGAGGAAGGTGCCGAGGAATTTCACATGGCCATTGATTGCATCGCTGTGGGTGGCGATCTCACCCGGTGCCAGGTCGTAATTGCCCACGCCGTTGATGTCGGTCCACTTCTTCACGCTGTTCAGGGGCGCCTCGAAATACGAGCCCTGGGGATCGCTGAAGCTCAGGGTGCTGGCGTGGGACAGGCGCCGGATCAAGGTGGCGTTGAGGTCGGCGATACGTTGTGGCTCGACGCTGAAGGTGTCGTAGAAATAGTCGCCGTAATCCTTGAACAGCAGGGACTTCTTCCAGTGTTCGGCCATCAGGCCATGCAGGGGGCGGAGGAATTCCGGGCCATCGGGGCGTGGCTGGGGCAGGGTCGAGGAGTCGTAGAAGAAGATGTACAGGTCACAGTCGATGATCGCCTGGGCGAGGCGTTCGGCCGGCTCCAGGTCCAGGCGCAGGGCGCTGACAGTCAGGGGTGTGGCCTGGCGCGATTGTTCGATGATGGCGTTGGCCATGGCCTGGTAGTCGGCGGTATGACCGATCACCACATTCGATGCCTGGGCACCGCTCAAGGCCGGATGGCGTTCGAGGTAGTACAGGAAATGGCGGATGGCGCGGGTCTGGTCCATAAAACCTCCCTGGAGGACAAAGGTGACCGAGGCAGGCGCGAGGCCTGCTCCGGTCCGGGCGCCTTACATCGGCCACATCGCCGTGCCGAACGGCACCACCGCCTCGGCCTGCATCATTTCCACGGCCGCATCGTGGGTTGCCGCTTCGAACCAATCGTCCAGTTGCAGTTCGGTTTCCAGGTCTTGTTCCAGTGTTTGCATGGTGACTCTCCTAGATGACATAGGGCACAGCAGTCCATTGGCGGAACGGATCAACAGCGGCGAACGGGATGGTTGCGAGGGCTGCTCATCCACTCCTCGTACTTGTCGGATGAGGCATCCGGCAAGTGGCTGGAAACCTAGTTCAGGGGATTTTGAAGTGCAAAAAAATAATTAGATTATTTTCTACTGAACTTTATTTTCTATTTTAAGGGCGGAAATTTATCACCTGAAAACAAAAAGCTAAGGCTTTTTCCGATGTGGGATGGCGTGCGCGTCAATTTGCAGTCGCCGCGCTGGTTGATCTGGTTTGGCAAATTAACGTTACGCACTGTAAATAAAGTTTTACGAAATCCTCCGTGTTTCGCCCTGAATCGGCCAAGGCCCGGACGCTGTAAGGAAAAGCTGCCGCCGGGCATCGGTTAATCCGCTCGCCAGAGCTCTGGCCCGCTTGTTCCAGGGCGCCAAGGCAGGTGAGATGCACACCTGCCTGCGTACAGGTGCATAACAAGAAGGAGGCGCAATGAACGCCGTAACCGACTTTCACCGACACCCTTCGAAGGGCGATGGTCATCGCACCTTCATCGACGACCCCACTCGGTCCGTACAACGTTGCGCCGCCGATGCCGAGCATCGAGCAGGCCCCTCAGGATCCCGGTTACCGGCACGCTGATACAGCGGTGTCTGGCGGCAGGGGGTCAGGGGTGTACAATGCGCGGCGTTTTAACTGTGACCCAACTGCGTACCCGCGCACTTTGCGTCTGCGCCGCATGTTTCAGCCTGCTCACAGGGCGCTGAAGACACTGCTGCCGGGCCAATAAACTCAAGGTTATCCACCTTGTTCACTCCGCCGCGTCACGAGCGTGGTGGGTTCGATTTCGTCACAGATAAAAACAAACAGGTGACGCATGACCGTTAGAAAAACGCTGAACTTCGGGTGCCTGCGCTGGGGTTTGCTCCGCGCCGCTTAAGCCTTCACCGGGCGGCAACGTCTTGCAAACATCATCAAACCTTGCGTGAGAACCTTTTCATGAGTGGACAAAACTCGCATTCGGGCGAGCTGAAACGCGGCCTGAAAAATCGCCATATTCAACTGATCGCCCTGGGTGGCGCGATCGGTACCGGTTTGTTCCTGGGGTCGGCCGGGGTGCTCAAATCCGCCGGTCCGTCGATGATCCTCGGTTACGCCATCTGCGGTTTCATCGCCTTCATGATCATGCGCCAGCTGGGCGAGATGATCGTTGAAGAGCCGGTGGCCGGTTCTTTCAGTCACTTCGCCCATAAGTACTGGGGCGGCTTTGCCGGTTTCCTTTCCGGCTGGAACTGCTGGATTCTCTACATCCTGGTGGGCATGTCGGAACTGACCGCGGTCGGCAAGTATGTGCATTACTGGTGGCCGGAGGTGCCGACCTGGGCCTCGGCGGCGGTGTTCTTCGTGATGATCAACGTCATCAACCTGGCCAACGTCAAGGTGTTCGGCGAGGCCGAGTTCTGGTTCGCCATCATCAAGGTGGTGGCCATCGTCGGCATGATCGCCCTGGGCAGCTACCTGCTGGTCAGCGGTAACGGCGGCCCGCAGGCATCGGTGAGCAACCTCTGGTCCCATGGCGGCTTCTTCCCCAACGGCGTCAGCGGACTGGTGATGGCCATGGCGATCATCATGTTCTCCTTCGGCGGCCTGGAAATGCTCGGCTTCACTGCAGCCGAGGCCGACAAGCCGAAAACCGTGATCCCCAAGGCCATCAACCAGGTGATCTACCGCATCCTGATTTTCTACATCGGCGCCCTGGTGGTGCTGCTGTCGCTGACCCCGTGGGACACCCTGCTGGTGACCCTGAATGCCTCTGGCGATGCCTATAGCGGCAGTCCGTTCGTCCAGGTGTTCTCGATGCTGGGCAGCAACACGGCAGCGCACATCCTCAACTTCGTGGTCCTGACTGCAGCGTTGTCGGTGTACAACAGCGGCACCTACTGCAACAGCCGCATGCTGTTGGGCATGGCCGAGCAGGGCGATGCGCCGAAAGTCCTGGCCAAGATCGACAAGCGCGGCGTGCCGGTGCTGTCGATCCTCGCCTCGGCGGTGGTGACCTTCGTTGCCGTGGTGCTCAACTACCTGATTCCCCAGCACGCCCTTGAGCTGCTGATGTCCCTGGTGGTGGCAACCCTGGTGATCAACTGGGCCATGATCAGCTACTCGCACTTCAAGTTCCGCCAGCACATGAACCGTACCGGTCAGACCTCGCTGTTCAAGGCGCTGTGGTACCCCTACGGCAACTATGTCTGCCTGGCGTTCGTGGTGTTCATCCTCGGCATCATGCTTATGATTCCAGGCATTCAGATCTCGGTGTACGCGATCCCGGTGTGGGTGGTGTTCATGTGGGTCTGCTACCTGATCAAGAACAAGCGCAGCGCTCAGCACTCGCTGCAAGCAGCCAGCACTGCGCTGAAGTAAGCGCGGCCTTGGCCATGACAGACCCGGCTCCGGCCGGGTTTTTCATGCCTGTGATCTTTGTGGGAGCGAGATCGCTTTCGTCGGCCAGTCGGCTCCTGCGTGGGAGCTGCCTGTTGCAGGCGCTGGCTTGCTAGCGAACAGGTCCGCAAGAGCGTGGGGAATGGGGGTATCCTGTGCGCCCTGAAGACGGATTCCTGTTCCATGCTGGTGATTTCCAACAACGTGCATCTGCCGGATGCCGAGATCGAGCTGACCGCCATCCGCGCCCAGGGCGCCGGTGGTCAGAACGTCAACAAGGTGTCCAGCGCAGTGCATCTGCGCTTCGATATTCCGGCCTCGTCCCTGCCACCTTTCTACAAGGAGCGCCTGCTGGCGCTGCGCGACAGTCGCATCACCAGTGACGGCGTGATCATTCTCAAGGCCCAGCAGTACCGCACCCAGGAGCAGAATCGCGCCGATGCCCTGGAGCGTCTCACCGAGCTGATCCTCAGCGCCGTCAAGGTGGAAAAGAAGCGCCGCCCCACCAAGCCGACCCTGGGCTCGAAGAAGCGCCGCCTGGAGAGCAAGGCCAAGCGCGGCAGCATCAAGGCTGGCCGCGGCAAAGTGGACTTCTAGCGGTTCGAACGTTCCTTACGCTGCTTGGGGGCCTGGTGATACAGGTACAGGCTTAGCAGCAGGCCGCAGCACGCGGCGATGGCGGCAAACAGGAAGATCGAGGCAAAGCCGAAACCGCCGGCAATCGCCCCGGCCAGTGGTCCGGTGATGCCCAAAGACAGGTCGATGAACAGCGAGTAGGCGCCCACCGCCGCGCCACGGCTGGAGGCCGGCACCAGATTGACCGCTTCCACGCCCAGTGCCGGGAACACCAGGGAGAAGCCAAAGCCGCTCAAGGCCGCGCCGGCCAGGGCCCAGTGGGCATCGGGGGCCAGCCACAGCAGGAGCAGGCCGAGGGTTTCCACCGACAGGCAGGCAATGGCCACGCGAAAGCCGCCGAGGCGGTTGATCAGGTTGCCGAACAGCAGGCGTGCACCAATGAAACTGGCGCCGAACAGGCTCAGGCACAGCACCGCGTTGGACCAGTGCTGGGTCGTGTAGTACAGGGTGATGAAGGTGGCGATGGTGCCAAAGCCGATGGAGCCCAGGGCCAGGCCGCAACCGTGGGGGAAGACTTTGCCCAGCACATGGATGAATGGCAGGCGCTCCCCGGCGACTATCGGCGCGGCGAGTTTTGGCCAGGCCAGCAGCAGGCCGAGCACCGCCAACAGAATGATGCTCACCCCCATGCTCCACAGGCCCAGTCGATTGACCAGCCAAACCCCCAGGGGCGCGCCGATGGCCAGGGCGCCATAACTGGCGATGCCGTTCCAGGAAATCACCTTGGCGGTGTTCTGTGCGCCGACCCGGCCGATGCCCCAGCCAATCGAACCCGAGCCCACCAGGCTTTCCGCGCTGCCCAGTACCAGGCGGCCGATCAGCAGGCTGATCAAACTCAGGGTCGGCTGACCCTGCAGCCAGGCGGAAAGCAGCATGAACACGCCGCTCAGGCCGCAGCCGGCCAGGCCGTACATGACAGCGCGCTTGCAGCCCAGGTTGTCGATGATGCGTCCGGCGTAGGGACGGCTGAGGAGGGTGGCCAGGTATTGCACGCTGATCACCAGGCCGGCGATCACTGCGCCAAACCCCAGGTCGCTATGGACGTAGCCTGGCAGTACCGCCAGGGGAATGCCGATATTCAGGTAGCCAATAAAGGTGAACAGGACGATGGAGACGACTTGCAGCGTGACCGTCAAGGGGCGCTGGGTATCTGGCATGGGGATGGGTCCACTGCGACAGCTAAATAGATAGGCTGCTTATGATACCGATGTGGACGGGGATGCAGGGGCAGAAATCGACGCGTTGTTCAGAACGTCCCTGGTTGAGGGATTGAGTCAGGCGTCTTTGGCGCTCAGCAGCTGAGTGGTGACCAGAGCGGCCAGGGCATTTTCCTGGGTGCCGAAACGGGCCAGCAGGGCGGCCTGTTTTTCCGGGCTGAGGCGATTCCAGATCTCGATCATTTTTTCCGCAGTACCCAGCAGTACGCTGGCTTGGGTTTCGCTGAAGGAGTCGGTCATGGTTCGGCAGGGGCTCGGGGGGGGGGGAGATTCAGGCGGTGTGGAAAGCGCTTGAGTAGCGCTTTCCACACGGTCTGGTTACAGCTCTTTTCAGTCTTCGCTGTCGGCCTTGCGGCTGTCGGCGGCTTCTTGCACTACAGGCTTTTCGGCACTGGCTTGTGGCGTGGTTGTCTGCTCAGTTTCGTGCAGGCTTGGGAAGGGGAGATTCGGGATCTCATGCATGTCGTTGCTCCTCGCAAAGTCTGTTTTTTAAATCGCTGGGTAGGTCCGCGCTTTTAAAAAGCCTGGGCAGGATACAGCACTGGAAATGACAAAAAGATTTTTATCGCGATTTCGGGATGAAAGGACAAAGCGGCGGCAGGAACCGGCTTGCCAGCGAAGGCACCCTCAGGGCCTCCCGCGCCGGCAAGCACGCGCTCTGCTTTTAGACGACCCGAGCGATCGCCTCAGCCAGCAGGCTCAGGCGCGAAGCGTCGATTCCGGCCACGTTGGCCCGGCCGGAACTGACCATGTACACGCTGTGGTGTTCACGCAGTTCCTTGACCTGAGACGGGCTCAGGCCGGTGTAGGAGAACATGCCGCGTTGCACGCCGATGTGGGCGAAACGCTCGGCCAGTCCATAGGGCTGCAAGGCTTCCAGCAGGCCGGCGCGCAGTTGGGCGATGCGCTGGCGCATGGCTTCCACTTCGTCGGCCCAGAGGCTTTTCAGCTCCGGGTCGCCGAGGATGGTGGCGACTACTGCGGCCCCATGATCCGGTGGTGTGGACCACAGGTTACGGGCGATATGGGCCAGCTGACTGCGCACGTCGAGGAGCTTTTCGGCGTCCCGGGTGCAGACGATCAGGGCCCCGGTGCGATCGCGGTACAGGCCGAAGTTCTTCGAGCAGGAACTGGTGATCAGTACTTCCGGCACTTCGGCGGCGAACAACCGCACCGCCCAGGCATCCTGTTCCAGGCCGTCGCCAAAGCCCTGGTAGGCGAAGTCGATCAGCGGCAGCAGGTTGCGCTTGCGCACCACCTCCAGCACCCGTTGCCAGTCGGCCTGGCTCAGGTCGAAGCCGGTGGGGTTGTGGCAGCAGGCGTGCAGCAGCACCACGTCGCCTTCGGGCACCCGGTTCAGGGTGTCCAGCATGGCCTCGACGTCCAGGCGGTTGTCGCTGCCCACGTAGGGGTAGTGACTGACCTTGACCCCGGCTGCGGCGAAGATGGTTTCGTGGATCGGCCAGGTCGGGTTGCTCAACCAAACGCCGCGGCCCGGCAGGCACTGGGCGATGAAGTCGGCGCTCAGGCGCAGGGCGCCGGTGCCGCCCGGGGTCTGGGTAGCACCGGCGCGCTGCGCGGCGATGAGTGGCGAATCACTGCCCAGTACCAGTTCATTGATTACCTTGCCGAAGGCCGCGTCACCGTGGCCTCCGATGTAGGTCTTGGTGGTCTGGCGATCCACCAGGCGCTGCTCCGCCAGCTTCACCGATTGCGGGATCGGCGTCAGGCCCTGAGCATCCTTGTAGACCCCCACGCCGAGGTCGAATTTGCGCGGATTGGGATCGTTGGCGTAGGCCTCCATCAGGCCGAGAATCGGATCGCCGGGTACGCGACCGATGGCATCGAAATGCATTACTTGCGTCCTTCTGCGGTCTTGGCCACTTCGTCGGTGCGGGCGGCCATGATGAAGTCGTTGCGGTGCAAGCCCTTGATCGAGTGGCTCCACCAGGTCACGGTGACTTTGCCCCATTCGGTGAGCAGGCCCGGGTGGTGGCCTTCGGCCTCGGAGATCTCGCCCATGGCATTGGTGAAGGCCAGGGCGAATTTGAAATTCTTGAACAGGAAGACTTTTTCCAGCTGCATCACGCCGTCACGAACTTCGATGTTCCAGTCGGGGATCTGCTTGATCAGTACCGGCAGTTCTTCGTCGCTGACCTGAGGGGCATCGGCGCGGCAGGCTTCGCAATGGGCTTGGTTCAGAGCGGTCATGGTGTATTCCTGAGTTCGATTCTTGTTGGAAGTTACTATCTTTCGCAGCCGCCCGCGAGGGCGGGCTGCTCAGGCCGCCTTGGGTTTTGGCGGGAACTTGGGGGCGTGCAGGCCCAGCTGCATGCCTTGGTGAACCAGGGCCATGATGTCTTCATGGGCCAGGTCGAACAGGCGCTTGAGGTTGGGCAGGGCAAAGTAGATGGGTTGCAGGATGTCGATGCGATAAGGCGTGCGCATGGCTTCCAGCGGATCGAAGGCCTGGTGCTCCGGCTCTTCGGACAGGCTGTAGACGGTTTCCTTGGGCGAGGAGAGGATGCCGCCGCCGTAGATGCGTCGCCCGTCCGGGGTGTCCACCAGGCCGAACTCGATAGTCATCCAGTACAGACGCGCCAGGTATACGCGCTCTTCCTTGGTGGCTTGCAGGCCGAGCTTGCCGTAGGTGTGGGTGAATTCGGCGAACCAGGGATTGGTCAGTAGCGGGCAGTGGCCGAAAATCTCGTGGAAGATGTCCGGTTCCTGCAGGTAGTCCAACTCTTCAGGAGTACGAATGAAGGTCGCCACCGGAAAGCGCTTGCTGGCCAGCAGTTCGAAAAAGGTCTGGAAAGGAATCAGTGCCGGCACCCGGGCCACTTGCCAGCCCGTGGTTTCGCCGAGGACCTTGTTGATTTCACTCAGCTGCGGGATGCGGTCGTGGGGCAGTCCGAGTTTGTCGATGCCGTCCAGGTACTCCTGGCACGCGCGCCCCTCGATCACTTTCAACTGGCGCGTGATCAGGGTGTTCCACACCGCGTGTTCTTCGGGTGGATAGTCGATAAAACCTTGCGCGTCGGGCTCGCGGGCCACGTACTGCGTCTGCTTCATGCTGCTCTCCTGCCAGGGGATGCGTTCTTGTTATGTGTGACTCCAGTGATACCCCAGGGTGCGACGCTTTGCAGCAGCTGACTGGCGCTGATGGAGGGGGTTAGGACGCCAATTTGTAAACTAATCGTTACGGTTTTGCCCGGGGCTCCCAAGTATTGTGGGTTTTCAGGTTTGAAAAAGCCCTTTGCTGTCACATAATCTTGACGATTATCTGCGCCATCCAGCAGAAAGTTTGCAAATGCTGGCGTCAAAAGCGTCGGTTTTCGGCGTTTATGCCCTCCATTATCCGCTTCGGGCCTTTCTTCATGCGTATCAAAGTTCACTGCCAGAACCGCATCGGCATCCTGCGGGACATCCTCAATCTGCTGGTGGAATACGGGATCAACGTGGCCCGGGGCGAGGTGGGGGGCGAGCATGGCAACGCCATCTATCTGCACTGTCCGAACCTGATCAACCTGCAGTTCCAGGCATTGCGCCCCAAGTTCGAATCCATCGCCGGAGTGTTTGGCGTCAAAAGGGTCGGGCTGATGCCCAGCGAGCGTCGGCACATGGAGCTCAATGCGCTGCTGGGTGCCCTGGAGTTCCCGGTGCTGTCCATCGACATGGGCGGCTCCATCGTGGCCGCCAACCGAGCGGCAGCGCAGTTGCTGGGCGTGCGGGTCGATGAGGTGCCGGGGATTCCGCTGTCACGCTACGCCGAGGACTTCGATTTGCCGGAGTTGGTGCGGGCCAACCAGTCGCGGATCAACGGGCTGCGGGTCAAGGTCAAGGGCGACGTGTTTCTGGCGGACATCGCCCCGCTGCAATCCGAGCACGATGACAGCGAGGCCATGGCCGGTGCGGTATTGACTCTGCATCGGGCGGATCGGGTTGGTGAGCGTATCTACAATGTGCGCAAGCAGGAGCTGCGGGGCTTTGACAGTATTTTCCAGAGCTCGAAAGTCATGGCAGCGGTGGTGCGGGAAGCCCGGCGCATGGCGCCCCTGGATGCGCCTCTGTTGATTGAAGGCGAGACCGGCACCGGCAAGGAGTTGCTGGCCCGCGCCTGCCACCTGGCCAGCCCTCGGGGCCAGTCGCCGCTGATGGCTCTGAACTGCGCCGGGCTGCCGGAATCCATGGCCGAGACCGAGCTGTTCGGCTATGGCCCCGGGGCCTTCGAAGGGGCTCGGGCCGAGGGCAAGCTCGGGCTGCTGGAACTGACGGCCGGCGGCACGCTGTTTCTCGATGGTGTGGGGGAAATGAGCCCGCGCCTGCAGGTCAAGTTGCTGCGCTTCCTTCAGGATGGCTGCTTCCGTCGTGTCGGCAGTGACGAGGAGGTGTACCTGGATGTGCGGGTGATCTGTGCGACTCAGGTGGATCTGTCCGAACTCTGTGCCCGGGGCGAGTTTCGCCAGGACCTGTACCACCGACTCAACGTGCTGTCCCTGCATATTCCGCCGCTGCGCGAATGCCTCGACGGTTTGACGCCCCTGGTGGAGCACTTCCTCGATCAGGCCAGTCGCCAGATCGGCTGTCCGCTGCCACGGTTGGCTCCGGCGGCCATGGAGCGCCTCAGTCACTATCACTGGCCGGGCAATGTCCGGCAGTTGGAGAACGTGCTGTTCCAGGCGGTCTCGCTGTGTGATGGCGGCATGGTCAAGGCCGAGCATATCCGTCTGCCGGACTATGGCGCGCGCCAGCCCCTGGGGGACTTTTCCCTGGAAGGCGGCCTGGAGCAGATTGTCGGTCGCTTTGAAAAGGCGGTGCTGGAAAGTCTTTATGCCGAGCATCCCAGCAGTCGGCAACTGGGCAAGCGCCTGGGGGTTTCCCATACCACCATCGCCAACAAGTTGCGCCAGTACGAGGTCGGCAAGGAGTCGCTGGAATGAAAAAAGCCCCGCTTATGAAGCGGGGCTTTTCGTTTGGCTCGGGGCTGGCTGTCTTCAGATATGGAAGTAGCCGACACAGGAGTCAAAAGGCAGGCGCTTGAGTTCGATCTTGTTCATGTCGAACACTTCGCGCAGGGCCTTGGTTTCGCCCGGGAAGTTGCGGTAGGCGACTTCGTCGAGAACCACGATAGCGCCCTTGGGCATGTACGGCAGGAAGGTTTCCAGGGCGACCTTGGTGGGCTCGTACAGGTCGGTGTCGAGGATCAGCATGGCCACTACCAGGTCCGGACGCGACTTGACGAATTCCGGCACGGTCTTGCAGATGTCGCCCTTGACCAGCTCGCAGCGCGGGATGCGGTTCACCGGACGCAGCAGGTCGTTGGCATCGATCATGTCCTGGATCAGCGACTGGTCGGTGTCGGAGAACATGCTTTCGTTGATGTCGGCCGGGTCCTCGTCCTTGTTGATGCTGGTGAAGCCTTCGAAGGTGTCGAAGCCGACGATGGAGCGGTTGATGGCATAAGGCTCGAGGATCATCGACAGGTGCATGTAGAGCATCAGCGAGTTGCCCTTGTACACGCCGCACTCGATGATCGCCCCGGGCACATCCATGACCTTCTTGAACAGCTCCATGCGCGACAGCGCGGCGGTGACGTTGATGCGGTTGGCGAAGACGAAGGGTGCATCGGCAACGTACTCGGCGTCGACCCGCTTGAGTACGCCAGCGCGGGTTTCGTTGTATTGGGCTTCGGCGGGGGTAAGGCGACGTTTGGTCATGGTTTGAATCCTTGGAAATTCGAGAAGTCGTGGGCGTGGAAGTAGTCTTTGAAGCCGGAGCCGACGTCGGGGCAGGCGCTGTCTACGTTGGGGGCTCCGCGGTTGTGTTTCAGGTCTTCGAGGTGCATCAGGCGGAAGTCCACGCTGAAGCGGGTGCGGTCGGTACGGTTGGGGACAGTGCCGTGCAGGTGCGAGCCGGAGAACACCAGCATCTCGCCTGAGTTGCCGGCGATGCGCAGTTCAGAGCTGTCGTCGATCTCCCCCAGGGGCACCGGGTGGACCCGTACTTCTTCGGTCAGGTTGTCCTTGGCCTTGTGTCGCTGGTTGCTGATCCAGTCCTTCAGGCTCCAGTCCTTCGAGGTGTTGGCCACCGGCTTCTCGAAGTAGCTGGGGTTGATCATCATGGTCTGGTCCGGGGTGATGGTGTAGACCGGCATCCAGGTGTTGATCTGGCAATCCACGCTGCCGTACCAGCTGTCGCGATGAGGCTTGTAGGCGTAGCTGACGCCAGCGTGCAGGTAGTCGTAGTTGGGCACGACCCGCAGGCGCGGTACGTCGAAAATGTAGTCCCGAGGATCGATGCCGATCTCGTGAATGAAGCCAAGGATCAGATCCTTGACGCGCTGGCTGTTGGTGAACTGGCCCTTGAGTCGGGTAACCCGGCTGACGAACTCTTCTACCGGCATCATCGTGTGCAGAGCCTGGTGGTTGGTTTCGCCATCGAATGCCGCGGTGATGCTTTCCTTGGCGTACCCGCAGAGTTCTTTTGCGGTGGCCAGGTCAGTGTCCAGGAAGATATCCCCGGAATAGATGGCTTCCTTGAAGTCAGCTGTCTTGCGCAGCTGATTGAGGTACAGGTTCAAAGTGGTTCTCCTTGGCAGTCACTGGCTTAGGTGTCGGCCACCCCTGCGCAAACTGAAGTTGCGATAGCCAGTCACTGTGCCTAGCAAGATCCGTTCACAAAGTGTCCGGTCCGAGTGCGGAACGAAGCCAGGGCGTGCGACCGAGACTTGCCGTTAGCGGCATAAGTCCGCCGTTTTTTCGTCTCTCATTCTGCCCTGAAAAACCCGTTGCTCGCGGCAAAGCCCCGGCCTGCATGGGGAGCGCTGTTGGAAGTTAAAGTTGGTGTAGAAATTGCTTACGCCATGCTCAGTACAGTGTGGGGCGGCAAACGTCCGGCAGATGAGGAACGATTGTGGACAAGTACCTTTATGTGGCAATGACCGGCGCCAGCCAGAATGCTCTGGCGCAAAAGGCTCATGCCAACAATCTGGCGAACATCTCCACCAACGGTTTTCAGCGCGACCTGGAGCAGGCGCGCGCGATGCCGGTGTTTGGTGACAGTTTTCCGGCGCGGGCCTTTGCCATGGGGGAGCGGCCGGCAACGGATTTTACTCCCGGCTCCATGGTGGAAACCGGTCGTGACCTGGACGTGGCCGTCAGCGGCAAGGGCTGGATCGCCGTGCAGAGCCCCGATGGCAGCGAAAGCTATGTGCGTACCGGCAGTTTGAATGTCGACGCTCTGGGCGTGCTGCGTGCAGGCAATGGCATGCCGGTCATGGGCAATGGCGGTCCTATCGCCGTGCCGCCAGAGCAGAAGATCGAAGTCGGCCAGGACGGCACCATCAGCATTCGTGCCATGGGTGAAGGTCCGCGGGTCATGGCCGAGGTCGATCGCATCAAGCTGGTCAATCCGGATATCAAGAACCTGACCAAGGGCCTGGATGGGTCGATCAAGACCAAGGACGGCCAGCCGGCGCCTGCCGATGCCAATGTGCAGTTGGTCTCGGGGTTCCTGGAGTCGAGCAACGTCAATGCCGTGGAAGAAATGACCGCGGTGCTGGCCTTGTCCCGCCAGTTCGAATTGCACGTCAAGATGATGAACAGCGCCAAAGAAGACGACCAGGCCATGGCTCGGGTCTTGCAGATCAGCTAATTACCAGTATCTAGCGCCGTAAAACAGGCGCGAGAGGAGAATCGAATGCTTCCGGCTCTATGGGTTGCCAAAACCGGTCTGTCCGCCCAGGACACCAACCTGAGTGTTATTTCCAACAACCTGGCGAACGTCTCGACCACGGGTTTCAAACGTGATCGCGCCGAGTTCCAGGACCTGCTGTATCAGATCAAGCGCCAGCCCGGTGCCCAGTCGACCCAGGACAGCGAACTGCCAACCGGCCTGCAGGTCGGTACCGGTGTGCGCATTGTCGGGACCCAGAAGAACTTCACTGCCGGCAGCCTGCAGACCACCGAGCAGCCTCTGGACCTGGCCATCAATGGCCGTGGTTTCTTCCAGATCCTGCAGCCCGATGGCACCACGGCCTATACCCGTGACGGTACGTTCCACCTCAATTCCGATGGTCAGATCGTCACTGCCAGCGGTTTTGCCCTGGAGCCTGCGGTGGTTGTGCCCAACGACGCACAGACCTTCACCGTGGGTCAGGACGGCACCGTATCCATCACTATCGCCGGCAACCCGGCTTCCCAGGTGATCGGCAACCTGCAGACCGCCGACTTCATCAACCCGGCTGGCCTGCAGTCCCAGGGCAACAACCTGTTCCTGGAAACCGCCGCCAGTGGCGCGCCGCAAATTGGTACTCCAGGCCTTAACGGCTTCGGCACCACGCTGCAGAACACCCTGGAAGCGTCCAACGTCAGCACCGTTGAGGAAATGGTCAACATGATCACCACCCAGCGGGCCTACGAGATGAACTCCAAGGTGATCTCCACTGCGGACCAGATGCTCTCGTTCATTACGCAGAAGCTGTAATCAAGTCTTGAGGTCGCCACGGGTCTGAAGTGGCGCACCGGCAACATCGTGAGGAAGGGTCATGAATCGGTTTATGTGTGTTCTAGCGCTGAGTGGGAGTGCCGTGCTCGCGGGCTGTGTTGCTCCGCCGCCCAAGCCCAATGACCCTTATTACGCCCCGGTGTTGCCGCGCACGCCGCTGCCTTCCGCGTCCAACAACGGCTCGATCTACCAGGCCGGTTTTGAGCAGAACCTGTACAGCGACCGCAAGGCGTTCCGGGTGGGTGACATCATTACCATCACCCTGAACGAGCGGACCAGCGCCAGCAAGGGCGCCAACTCGGCCCTGAACAAGACCAGCTCCAACAGCATCGGCCTGACCTCGTTGTTTGGCGCTGTGCCCAATGTCAACAACCCGTTGAGCGATGGCGACCTGACGTTGAATGCCGGCTACAGCGGTAATCGCGCCACCAAGGGCGACAGTAAGGCCGCGCAGAGCAACAGCCTGACCGGTTCGATCACCGTCACCGTGGCCGATGTATTGCCCAACGGCATCATCGCGGTGCGCGGCGAGAAGTGGATGACGCTCAACACCGGCGACGAACTGGTGCGGATCGCCGGTCTGGTACGGGCAGACGATATCGCTACCGACAACACCGTCTCCTCGACCCGGGTGGCAGATGCCCGCATTACCTATTCGGGTACCGGCTCGTTTGCCGATGCTAACCAGCCTGGCTGGTTCGATCGTTTCTTCCTCAGTCCGCTGTTCCCTTTCTAGGTGATGAGAAGCCTCATGTTCAACTTCAAGCACCTGATGGCGGCGGCGTTGTTGCTGTCCACTTCCCTTGGCGTCCAGGCCGAGCGGTTGAAGGACATTGCCAGTATTTCCGGCGTGCGTTCCAACCAATTGATCGGTTACGGCCTGGTGGTCGGGCTTAACGGCACCGGCGACCAGACGACCCAGACCCCGTTCACTCTGCAGACGTTCAACAACATGCTGTCGCAGTTTGGCATCAAGGTGCCGGCCGGCTCCGGCAACGTGCAGTTGAAGAACGTCGCGGCGGTGTCGGTCAGCGCCGATCTGCCGGCATTCGCCAAGCCGGGTCAGCAGGTGGATATCACCGTGTCCTCCATCGGTAACTCCAAGAGCCTGCGTGGCGGCACCTTGCTGCTGACCCCGCTCAAGGGGATCGACGGCAACGTCTACGCCATTGCCCAGGGCAACCTGGTGGTGGGCGGTTTCGATGCCGAGGGGCGTGACGGTTCGAAGATCACCGTCAACGTGCCATCTGCCGGACGGATTCCCGGTGGTGCTTCGGTGGAGCGCGCCGTGCCCAGCGGTTTCAATCAGGGCAACAGCCTGACCCTGAACCTCAATCGTTCGGACTTCACCACCGCCAAGCGCATTGTCGACAAGATCAATGACATGCTCGGCCCGGGCGTGGCCCAGGCCATCGATGGCGGTTCGATCCGGGTCACCGCGCCTCTGGACCCAAGCCAGCGCGTGGACTACTTGTCGATCCTGGAGAATCTGGAAGTCGATCCGGGGCAGGCGGTGGCGAAGGTCATCATCAACTCCCGTACCGGCACCATCGTCATTGGCCAGAACGTCAAGGTGTCGCCGGCGGCGGTGACCCACGGCAGCCTGACCGTGACCATTACCGAAGACCCGATCGTCAGCCAGCCTGGCCCTCTGTCCAATGGCCAGACCGCTGTGGTGCCGCGTTCGCGGGTCAACGCCCAGCAGGAAGCCAAGCCGATGTTCAAGTTCGGCCCGGGCACCACCCTGGATGAGATCGTCCGTGCGGTGAACCAGGTCGGGGCTGCGCCAGGTGACTTGATGGCGATCCTCGAAGCCTTGAAACAGGCCGGCGCCTTGCAGGCCGACCTGATCGTGATTTGAGGTGAGCGCCATGGATATTCGTAAGAGCGGACTGATTGGCAGCGGCGATTCCGGGTCTTACTCCGACCTCAATCGCCTGCAGCAACTCAAGGTCGGCGACAAGAACGGCGAAGCCAACGTGCGCAAGGTGGCGCAGGAGTTCGAGTCGCTGTTCCTCAATGAAATGCTCAAGTCCATGCGCAAGGCCACCGATGTCATTGCCCAGGACAACCCGCTCAATACCCCGGCCGCCAAGCAGTACCAGGACATGTACGACCAGCAGCTGGCGGTGTCCCTGTCTCGTGAGGGTGGCGGTATCGGCCTGGCCAATGTGCTGATGCGCCAGATGATGAAGAACAAGCCGGCCAACCCGGGCGCGACCCATACGGCCTTGACAGCCGCGGCGCCGGTGGCGAGTCCGACCCCGATTGCCGCCGGTACCACCGCCCAGGATGGTCCGTTGAGCCGGGTCAATGGTCAGCGTCCAATGTGGGCCTCGCGTGCCCAGGACCCGTTGCGCAGCACGGTGTCGCATAACGATATGGCGTTGCTCAATCAACGGCGCCTGTCGTTGCCGAGCAAGCTTACCGATCGCCTGTTGACCGGTATCGTGCCTTCGGCCGGTGCGACTGCTGACGCCTCTACCCAGAACGTTGCGCCTACCCGCAATAGCGCAGCCGCCGATGCGGTGCTGCGTGGCGAGTGGCGGGTCAACCAGGGCTACGCCGAGTCCCAGGGCAAGATGCGCGTGTATGGCCGGGCCATGGCTCAGCCGCCGCTGGCGCCGGCCAAGCGCGCCTTCAGTTCCGCAGATGATTTTGTCGCCACCATGTTGCCGATGGCGCAGCAGGCGGCCCAGCGCATCGGTATCGATCCGCGTTATCTGGTAGCCCAGGCCGCGCTGGAAACCGGCTGGGGTAAATCGGTCATGCGTCAGCAGGATGGCAGCAGCAGTCACAACCTGTTCGGCATCAAGGCCAACAAAAGTTGGCAGGGCGCTCAGGCCCGAGCGATCACCAGCGAGTTCCGCGATGGGCAGATGGTCAAGGAGACGGCGGCGTTCCGTTCCTATGATTCCTACCAGGACAGCTTCCACGATCTGGTGACCTTGTTGCAGAGCAATAATCGCTATCAAGAAGTGCTGAAGGTTGCCGATAAACCAGAACAGTTTGTTCGCGAGTTGCAAAAAGCCGGGTATGCAACGGACCCGGATTACGCTAGCAAGATTTCGCAGATAGCCAAGCAGATGAAGAACTACGAGAGCTACGCTGCGGCGGGCGTTTCCACGAATTTATAAGGTCTGAATCATGAGTTTGCTCAATATTGGGATGTCGGGGCTGGCCGCCAGCCAAACGTCGTTGGTGACTACAGGTAACAACATTGCCAACGCCGACACCGCCGGGTACTCGCGCCAGCAGACCGTGCAGGGCACCAAGGCCTCCGCTCAATTCGGCAATGTCTTCATCGGCACCGGTACCACCCTGGCGGACGTACGCCGGGTGTACAACAGCTTCCTCGATGCCCAGTTGCGCACCGCCACGTCCTTGAACAGTGACGTCGCGGCCTACCAGGGCCAGATCAGCCCGGTCGACCAGTTGCTGTCGGACAACGGCACCGGCATGAATGGCGCTCTGACCAAGTTCTTCGCCTCGCTGCAGAACCTCAACGCCAAGCCTACCGATGAGGCCTCCCGGCAGTTGCTGCTCAGCGACACCCAGGCCTTGAGCAACCGTTTCAACTCGGTGTCCAGCCAGCTCAACGAACAGAACAGCAACATCAACGGCAACATGGCGAGCATGGCCGACCAGGTCAACAAGCTGGCCAATACCGTCGCCCAGCTCAACCAGAAGATTTCCGAGCTGTCGACCAATGGCAACGGCATGCCCAACGACCTGTTGGATGCCCGTAACGAAACCGTGCGCCAGCTTTCGACCTTTATCGGCGTCCAGGTGTCGGAGCGTGGTTCCAGCCTCGACTTGTACCTGGGCAGTGGCCAGCCGCTGGTGATGGGCAACTCCGCCAACACCCTGGAAGTGGTGCAGGGCAAGAACGACCCGACGCGCTCCATGCTGCAGCTCAATCGCGGCACCAGCACCGTGGACATCACTAACGTCACCACCGGTGGCGAGATTGGTGGCCTGTTGCGCTACCGCAGTGAAGTGCTGGACCCGGCAATGAATGAACTGGGGCGCGTGGCCCTGGTGGTTGCCGACCAGATGAACAGCCAGATGGCCCAGGGTATCGACAAGAACGGTGAGTTCGGCGGCAACCTGTTCAACGACATCAACAGCCTGCGGATGATCAGTCAGCGCAGTATGGCCAGCGCCGCCAACAGCGCGGGCTCGGGCAACTTCGATGTGACCATCAAGGACACCGGTAAGCTGAGCACCGGCGACTACACCGTGACCTTCAGCAGTGCCACGAATTACAGCGTCAAGCGTTCCGACGGCAAGGACATGGGCACGTTCAGCACCACGGCCAGCCCGGCACCCGTGATCGACGGCTTTTCGCTGAATCTCAATGGTACGGTGGCCGCCGGTGACAGCTTCAAGATCACCCCGACCCGCAATGCCGCAGCCACCATCCAGACGGAAATGACCGACGCCAAGCGCCTGGCTCTGGCTGCGCCGCTGAAGGCCGAGATCGGTGCCGGGGTCAAGAGCTCCCTGAGCATCTCTGCGCAGCCGTCCCTGGCGGTGCCGATCAACAACTACGATGCAGCCAGCAAGCTGGAAATGCAGACCGCCCTGAAGAACTCCGGCCCGGTCAAGGTGGTGTTCAATGCGGCGTCCGGCGGCAGCCAGACCTACGATTACTTTGACGCCAAGGGCGTCAAGATGGGCAGCGGCTCTATCGTGCCGGGGCAGAGCAATGTCCTGAACCTGCAGATCAAGATGCTCGATGCCAGCGGCAACCCGATCACCGATGGCGGCATGCCACCTGTGACCAAGACCTTCACGGTGCAAATGACCGTTGCCGGTTCGCCCAATGCTGGCGACAACATGAACATTTCGGTGAATGGCGCCGGTTCTTCGGATAACCGCAACGGCCTGGCGCTGTCGGGGCTGCAGACCAAGCAGACCGTGGACACCGGTTCGGCGAGCAAGGGCATCACCCTGGTGGATGCCTACGGCAAGCTGATCGAGAACGTCGGCGCCAAGGCCAGCCAGGCCAAGCTCGACAGTGCTGCCAACGGTTCCATCCTGGCCAACGCCAAGGGTGCCCGTGACTCGCTGTCCGGGGTCAACCTGGACGATGAGACCGGCAACCTGGTCAAGTTTCAGCAGTACTACACCGCGTCTTCGCAGATCATCAAGGCTGCGCAGGAAACCTTCAGCACGCTGATCAACAGCCTTTAAGGAGTCGTAGCCCATGCGCATTTCCACCGCCCAGTTTTACGAGACTTCGGCTGCCAACTATCAGAAGAACTTCTCCAACGCGATCAAGAGCGGCGAAGAGTCCAGCAGTCTGGTCCGGGTCAAGACCGCCGCCGACGATCCGGTGGGCGCTGCCCGTTTGCTGCAGCTGGGTCAGCAGGCTTCCCTGCTTGATCAGTACAAGGCCAACAGCAACTCGATCAAGGCTTCCCTGGGCCAGGCCGAGTCGGTGATGACCAGCATCAACAACGTTCTGGACCGGGCCAAGCAACTGGCCGTCGGCGCCGGCAGCGCCGGTTACACCAATGCCGACCGGCAGGCCAATGCTGCCGAGCTGGGGCAGATCGAAGAGCAGCTGCTGAGCCTGATGAACTCTCAGGACGAAAACGGCAAGTACCTCTTTGGCGGCTCCAAGGACGACGTTCCGCCGTTCAGCCGCAACTCCGATGGCACCTACAGCTACAACGGTGACCAGAGCAGCCTGAAGCTGCCGGTGGGTGACACCATGATGATGGCTGCCAACAGCACCGGTTGGGATGTGTTCCAGCAGGCGCTCAACACCAGTCGTAGCCAGGTCACCATGACCTCGCCGGTGGTGGATGATGGGCGGGTTTCCCTGTCCAATGGCCAGATGACCAACAGCGGCACCTACAACAGCCAGTTCCGCGGTGGCGAGCCTTATACCGTGTCGTTCGTCAGCGGTACCCAGTTGCAGATCCTCGATGGCAGCGGCAACGATGTGACGGCCGAGGCCAGCAAGGGCGGCGTGATCGGTACTTCGCCGAATCAGACGGTGAGTTTCCGTGGTGTCGATCTGAACCTGAACATCAATCTCAAGTCCGGCGATGTCGCAGGCACGGTGCTGCCAGGGCACAGTTTTACATTGGCGTCGAAGCCGGACACCTTCAACGTTGCGCGTTCTCCGGGCAACCCGAGCATGACTCAGGTCTCGGCCGCCAGCGTGACTGATCCGGTGGTCTACAACTCGACGTTCCCGAGTGGCTCTGCCGTGCTCAAGTTCACCAGCGCCACCAACTTCGATCTGTATGCCGCGCCGCTGACGGCAGACAGCAAACCGGTGTCTTCGGGTGTGGTAGGGCCGGGCAATATCGCCACTGCGGCAGGCGTGAGCTTCACCCTGACGGGCGCTCCTTCGCCGGCCGCCAACGATCAGTTCAGCGTGGCGGTTAACACCCACGAAACCCAGAACATCCTGGACACCGTGAGTCAGTTGAAAAACGCGTTGAACACACCCACTGACGGTGACGTCCTGGCAACCCAGAAGCAGTTGGCCGACCTCGCGTCGGGCATGGCCAACCTGGCCAGTGGTGTCGATCAGCTGTCCATCGGCATCAGCTCCATCGGTGGTCGTGGTTCGGCTTTGGCCACCCAGAACGAAATCAACGAAAGTCTGGCGGCAGCCAACGTCACCACCCGTTCTGCCATCAGTGATTCCGATCCGGCCGAAGTCATGACCCGCCTGACCCTGCAGCAGACCATGTTGCAGGCCTCGCAGTTGGCCTTCAGCAAGATCACTCAGCTCGGCCTGTTCAACAAGGTCTGAGAACATGGCGTTCGAGCTGCGGCTCGAACGCCATGAGCGTCGAGCCGTCAGCCGTCTTTTTTAAGCGGTTCTGCAGCCCTGGTCTTTCTGGCCAGGGCTCGCCGCTCGAGAGTTTGCAACCGTGAACCAAGCCCCTCTAGTCAGTATCGTTATCCCCGCCTTCAACCCGCGCTTCTTCAGCCAGGCCCTCGACAGTGCCTTGGCCCAAACCTACCAGCCTCTGGAAATCGTCATTTGCGACGACAGCGCCGACGATCAGATCCAGCGTATCGTTGAAGCCGTGGCCGAGCCTGCGCACCCTGTGCGTTACCTGCGCAACCCGCAACGCCTTGGGTTGCAGAAGAACGTTCTGCGCTGTGTTGAAGAGGCGCGTGGCGAGCTGATCAAGGTGTTGTGTGACGACGATCGGCTGTTTGCACCCAGCATCGCCCTGCAGGCGCCGGTGCTGATCGACAATCCGGATATCAATCTGGTGTGTGCGCTACGGTTATTCGGTGACGCTGGGAATTTCATCCTGCCGCCGCGGGTCGACAACTGCCGCTTTACCTACAACGATGCCGTGCTCAAGGGCGAGGATATGCTGGCGATCTTCGAGAGCACGCCGCGCAATTTTCTCGGCAACTTCAGCTCGGCGCTGATGCGTCGTGCCGATGTGCTGGAGCTGCTGCCGGCATTGATCCAGGAGGGCGCGGGTTTTGTCGCGCTGCTGGATTTCGCCCTGTTCATCTGCCTGATGCGCCGTGGCAATCTCGCGGCGCTGGTGACGGTGCTCAGTTGCGAACGCCTGTACCCGGGGCGCCTGAGCGCTACCCCGGAAATGCTCAAGCAGGCACGCAGTGAGTGGGAGTGGCTGGTGCAGATGCTGGCCGCCCGCAGTGGCGAGTTGGCGCCGGCGGCAGGCTGGGTGCGGTATGTCGATATGGCTCAGGAGGCCGAGCAGCCGCGCAACTGGCAGGAGCTGTGCGTGACCCGGGTGCTGGGCAACCGCAGTACCGTGGTCGATGGCCGGGTGGGTGGCGAGAGCATCAGTTACGAGGATTTCTATCGAGAGTGGCTGTCGGTACGCAAGTTCTCGGCGGTGGAGCAGCGGCTGATGCCTCAGCGCATCGACAGCTGGCCGCGGCGGGTGCAGCTGGTGCCGGTGGTCCTTGACTTCGAGGGCGATGGCGAAGCGCTTGCCCGGACTCTGGACAGCATTGATGGCCAGCTGTTCGCGCCTGCCGCGGTGCTGGTGTTGTCGGTGGGCGAGGAGCAGGTGCGTGACCGGGTTCTGCACCAGCCTCTGCGAGGCGACTGGGTGCAGCAGCTCAATGAGCTGGTGCCGCAGCTGGAAGGTTGCGACTGGTTCTATCTGCTGCAGGCCGGTGATCGCCTGCAGGAGTCGGCACTGTTGATCCTTGCCGAGCGCATCGCCAATACCCCGGCCATGCTCTGTGCCTACAGTGATGAAGGCGCGCTGGTAGAGGGTGAGTCGTCGGAGCCGGTGTTCAAGCCTGACTTCAACCTCGACCTGATGCGCTCCTATCCCTATGTCGGTCGTGCCCTGGCTTTTTCCCGCGAGCGCTTCATGGCCGAAGGCGGGTTCGATCCGCGCCATGGCGAACTGGCGCCCCATGATCTTCTATGGCGGATGGTGGAGGCGGCGGGGCCCCGGACCATCGAGCACATTGCCGATATCCAGCTGGAGTCCGAGTTCAGCTTCGCCCAGTGGTTGTCCCGCCCCCAGATGATCGAGGCCAGTGAAGGGCTGGTGGCCGCGCATCTGCAGCGGATCGGTGTGGAACACCGGATTGTTCACGATGACCTGCCCCTGCTCAATCGCATCGATTACCTGCATGGCAGCCGGCCACTGGTGTCGATCATCCTGCCGTGCGGTGACTCCCTGGCGACCTTGCAGCGCTGTGTGGAAAGCCTGATCGAGCAGACGGCCTACAACCACTACGAAATTGTGCTGGTGGATGCCGGCAGTCGCGACCCGGCCATGGCCGAATGGCTGACAGCCATGGCCCAGCTGGGTGGTGCGATGCTGCGGGTTCTGCCTTATGTCGGTCCGCACAGCCAGGCTGCGCTGATCAACAGTGCGGCGAGCCGGGCGCGTGGCGACTACCTGTTGCTGCTCAATCCGGGGGCGCTGATCTGCAGCGGCGACTGGCTGGATGAGTTGCTCAATCATGCCCAGCGTCCCGAGGTGGGTGTGGTCGGCGCGCGAATCCTGGATACCCATGGCTGCATTCTGCAGGCCGGTCAGGTGCTGGGCATGGCTGGTCCGGCGACCTCGCCCTTTATTGGCGAGGCCATGGACGCTCGGGGCTATATGCAGCGGTTGCAGGTGGTGCAGAACTGGAGCGCGGTTAGCGGCGATTGCCTGATGGTGCGCAAGGAAGTCTTCGATAGCATGGGTGGCCTGGATGAGCACGCCTTCGCCGACGAGTTGGGGGAAACCGACCTGTGCCTGCGAGCCGACCGCAACGGTTACCTGGTGGTCTGGACGCCGCATGCGACCTTGATGCAGCAGGCGCTGTCAGTCAGTGACGATAGTCAGCAACAGGAGGCCCGCGAGGCCGAGCATGAGCGCTTCTATCAGCGTTGGATGAGCAAGGTTGCTCGTGATCCTGCCTATAACCCGGCCCTGAGTCTCGGTTACTCCAGCTTCAGCCTGGAGCCTTCCTTGCGCAATAACTGGAATCCGTTCTGCAGTCGCGCCTTGCCTCTGATTCTGGGCTTGCCGGTCAACAGTTCTGCGGTCGGGCATTACCGGGTGACGGCTCCCCTGGCTGCACTTGAAGAGGCGGGGCGAGTGATTGCCAGGGTGGCGTACGAGTCGCCGTCCGCGGCGGAAATCGAGCGCCTGTCGCCCGATACCATCATCCTTCAGTGTCGTTACAGTGATGGTGCGGCCAGTGATATTTTACGGATGAAAAAATACTCCAACGCTTTGCGGGTTTTTGAGCTTGATGACTACGTCGTCAGCGCCCCGAAGAAAAACACCCACGCCCGCAACAAGCCGGTGAACACCGAGCAGATGCTGCGCGAGGGGATTGCCCTGTGCGATCGTGTGGTGGTGACCACCCAGCCACTGGCTGATGCCCTATCGAGCATGCACAGCGATATTCGTGTGGTGCCCAATATGCTGACGCTTGAGCCTTGGGCTCGTTTGACCAGTCGTCGTGGCACATCCAGCAAGCCGCGGGTGGGCTGGGGTGGCGGTACCAGCCATACCGGCGACCTGGAGATCATCGCCGAGGTGGTGCGCGAGTTGGCCAATGAGGTCGAGTGGGTGTTCTTCGGCATGTGCCCCGATGCTCTGCGTCCCTACGTGCATGAGTTTCACTCGGCCACCAGCCTGCAAAGCTACCCGTTCAAGCTGGCCAGCCTGAACCTGGACCTGGCGCTGGCGCCTCTGGAATTTCATATCTTCAACGACTGCAAGAGCAACCTGCGGCTCCTTGAATACGGTGCCTGCGGTTACCCGGTGATCTGCACCGACACCGAGGCCTATCGCGGTTTCCTGCCTTGCACCAAGGTCCGCAGCAACAGCACCGAGGAATGGTTGCAGGCGATCCGCATGCACCTGTCCGACCCGGCAGCCAGCTACCGCATGGGGGATGAGCTGCGAGAAGCGGTGCATCGCGACTTCATGCTGCGCGACGACAACCTGCGGCACTGGCTGTGGGGATGGTTGGCGGACTGATCGTCCTCCCCCGGGCCGGCGATTGCCATTGTCGTTGGCCGGGATGTGGGGCGATCCTCCGTTCGGGTGGTTGCTCTCGCTGTCTTCTGCGGCGCCTGCGGGCGCCGCGCACGCAATTGGCGCACTTCCTGCAAGTCCTCGGCAAATCGCCATAAATCCTTCACTGCGCGCGGTGCAAGGGACCCTTTGGTTGCGATGAATGATCTGCATCTGGCGCCGTGCCAGTCCTGAAAGGGCTGGCACGGCCCACGAAGAGCAAGAGGACAGCGATGAAGGCAGTAATTCTGGCAGGTGGACTGGGTACGCGAATCAGCGAAGAGTCCCACCTCAAGCCCAAGCCCATGATCGAGATCGGTGGCAAGCCAATTCTTTGGCACATCATGAAGCAGTATTCCGCCCACGGGATTCATGACTTCGTGATTTGCCTGGGCTACAAGGGCTACGCGATCAAGGACTTCTTCGCCAACTACTTCCTGCACACTTCGGATGTGACCTTCGACATGCGCAACAACCGCATGGACGTGCATCAGAATTACAGCGAGCCGTGGAGCGTGACACTCATCGACACCGGCGAGGAAACCATGACCGGCGGACGCTTGCGCCGGGCCGGGCGCTACTTGCAGGAAGACGAGGCTTTTTGCTTCACCTATGGCGATGGCGTCTCCGATCTGGATATCAGTGCATTGGTGGACTTCCACAGGTCCCACGGCAAGCTGGCCACGGTCACGGCCGTGCAGCCTCCGGGCCGCTATGGCGCCCTGGATCGCGATGGCGACCAGGTCCTGGGCTTCACCGAGAAACCCCGTGGTGATGGTGGCTGGATCAACGGCGGGTTCTTCGTGTTGTCGCCCAAGGTGCTGTCCTACATCGATGGCGATAGCACCACCTGGGAGGCCGAGCCGCTGATCCAGTTGGCCAAGGATCAGCAACTGAGCGCCTACGAGCATTCGGGATTCTGGCAGTCCATGGATACCCTGCGGGACAAGAATCATCTGGAGCAGCTCTGGCAAAGCGGGGAGGCCCCGTGGAAGCAATGGGACTGAGCCAGGAGTTCTGGCGTGGCAAGCGGGTCCTGCTGACCGGCCATACCGGTTTCAAGGGCAGTTGGCTGAGCCTGTGGCTGCAAAGCCTGGGGGCCCAGGTCAGCGGATTCGCCCTGGACCCGGGGACCGAGCCGAGTCTGTTCGAACTGGCCCGGGTGGCCGAAGGTGTCGACGATCATCGTGGCGACCTGCGAGACCTGGGCAGCCTGCTGGAGCTGATCGCCCAGGTGCAGCCGGAAATCGTCCTGCACCTGGCGGCCCAGCCCCTGGTGCGCGAGGCTTACCGTGATCCGCTGGGGACCTACTCAAGCAACGTCATGGGCACCCTCAACCTGTTGGAAGCGATCCGTCAGGTCGGTGGGGTCCGTGCCTGCGTCCTGGTGACCACTGACAAGGTCTACGCCAATCAGGAATGGCTGTGGCCCTATCGGGAAAACGAAGCCCTGGGCGGCCATGACCCCTACAGCAGCAGCAAGGCTTGTTGCGAGTTGCTGGCCCAGTCCTATGCCTCATCCTTCTTTGCTGCCGAGCGTTATGCCGAGCACGGCCTGGCCCTGGCCACGGCCCGGGCCGGCAACGTGCTGGGCGGTGGCGATTTCGCCCCCGAGCGGTTGATTCCCGACGTGCTCAAGGCCTGGTCGGCCGACGAGCCGGTGACCTTGCGTTATCCCCAGGCGGTACGCCCCTGGCAGCACGCCCTGGAGCCCCTGGCCGGTTACCTGCAACTGGCAGCCGGCCTGTACGTGAACGGCCCGCAATACGCTGGTGCCTGGAACTTCGGGCCCGGTGAACAGGACATGTGCAGCGTCGGTGAAGTGGTGGAGTTGCTGGCCCGGCAATGGCCCGAGGCCCCGGGCCTGCGAATCGAACCCAGTGAGCTGCACGAAGCCGGCCTGCTGCGTCTGGACAGCAGTCGTGCGCGCCAGCTGTTGGGCTGGAAACCTCGCTGGACGCTGCAACAGTGCCTGGCGCAGACCCTGGACTGGCACCTGGCCTGGAAGAGCGGCGCGGACATGCGTGCCGTGACCCTTGGGCAGTTGAACCTGTACCGGGGGGCGCTGTGAGCGAGTTCCAGGTCCTGGCTCTACCAATGGCCGGGTTGTTCGAGGTGCGCCACAAACGCTTCGAAGATCAGCGCGGGCATTTCTCCCGGCTGTTCTGCGAAGGCAGCCTTAGCGCCTTTGGCCAGCCCTTCCATATTCGCCAGATCAACCACTCCTGCACCCGCGAACGGGGCAGCGTGCGTGGCTTGCACTATCAGACCGCCGCCCGGCCCGAAGCCAAACTCATCAGTTGCTTGCGCGGCGAAGTCTGGGACGTGGCGGTGGACCTGCGCCCCGAGTCGCCGACCTTTTTGCATTGGCATGCCGAGCACCTGCGTGGCGGCGATGGACGCAGCCTGTTGCTGCCGGCGGGTTTCGCCCATGGCTTCCAGGCCCTGAGCGACGATGCCGAGTTGCTCTACCTGCACAGCGCCGACTACGCCCCCGAGCACGAGGCCGGGTTGTCGGTGCTGGACCCGCGACTGGCGATCAACTGGCCGTTGCCTGTCAATAATCTGTCGACCCGGGATGCCAGCCACCCCTTGCTCGATGCTGCCTTCGCTGGAGTGAGACTATGAATTGCCGCGGTTGTGGCGCATGCCTGAGCCTGCCTCTGATCGACCTGGGCACCTCGCCGCCATCCAACGCCTACCTGCGGGCCGAGCAATTGGATCAGGCCGAGCAGTGGGTGCCGCTCAAGGTCCAGGTGTGCCAGCAATGCTGGCTGGTGCAGACCGAGGACTACACCCGCGCCGACCACCTGTTCGACGCCGACTATGCCTACTTCAGTTCGTTCTCCAGCACCTGGTTGCAGCATGCCCGGGACTACGTGGCGCAGATGGTCGAGCGTTTCGGCCTGGACGCCCGGAGCCGGGTGGTGGAAGTGGCGGCCAACGACGGCTACCTGCTGCAGTACGTGGCCCAGCGTGACATTCCCTGCCTGGGGGTCGAGCCGACCCGCAGCACCGCCCAGGCGGCGCGGGCCAAGGGCCTGCAGATCCGTGAGTTGTTCTTCGGCCGTGGCACTGCCGCGCAGTTGCTGGAGGAGGGCTGGGCCGCCGACCTGATGGCGGCCAACAATGTGCTGGCCCATGTGCCGGACATCAACGATTTCCTCTGTGGTTTCGCTACGTTGCTCAAGCCGACGGGCGTGGCGACTTTCGAGTTTCCCCAGCTGCTGACCCTGATGGCCGGGCAGCAGTTCGACACCCTGTACCACGAACATTATTCCTACCTGTCGCTGACCGCCGTCCTTAGCCTGTGCCAGCGCAACGGCCTGGAAGTTTTCGACGTCCAGACCCTGGCCACCCATGGCGGTTCGCTACGGGTCTTCGTGCAGCGCATCGACGGCTCGCGCCGGCCGGTGCAAGACAGCGTGGCGCAGCAGTTGCTGTTGGAACAGCGTGCCGGGGTGAACACGCCCGAGTACTACCAGACCCTGGCGCCAGCCGCTGAGCGGATCAAGCACGAGCTGCTGCGCTTCCTGCTCCAGGCCAAGGCCGAAGGCAAGCGCGTGGTGGGCTACGGCGCGGCAGCCAAGGGCAATACCTTGCTCAACTACGCTGGGGTCAAGGCCGACTTGCTGGCCTGGGTCGCCGACGCCAGCCCGCACAAGCAGGGCAAGTTCCTGCCGGGCAGTCGCATCCCGGTGGTGGCCCCCGAGCGCATCGACCAGGAGCAGCCGGACTATGTGCTGGTGTTGCCCTGGAACCTGTTGGGCGAAGTCAGCGAGCAACTGGCCCAGGTGCGGCAATGGGGCGGGCGTTTCGTGATTGCCGTGCCTGAGTTGAAGCTGCTGTGAAGGGCATGACGGTGCTGGTCACCGGCGCCACCGGCTTTGTCGGCCGGCATCTGGTCGCGGCCTTGTTGGCCCGGGGTTGCCGGGTCCGTGCGCTGGCCCGGGATCTGGACAAGGCGCGGCAGATGCCCTGGTTCGACGCGGTAGAGTTTCGCGCGCTGGATGTGCATGACCCGCAGCTGGATGTCGCGGCCCTGGTGGACGGGGTCGATGCCTTGGCCCATCTGGCCTGGCCCGGATTGCCGAACTACCAGGCGCTGTTTCACCTGGAGCACAACCTGATGGCCGACTATCGCTTTATCAAGGCGGTGGTCGAGGCGGGGGTGAGCCAGGTGCTGGTCACCGGCACCTGCTTCGAGTACGGCATGCAGAGCGGACCTTTGACAGAACAGACCGAGGCTCGTCCAGGCAATCCCTACGGCTTGGCCAAGCACAGCCTGCACCTGTTCCTCCAGGCCCTGCAGCAGCAGTTGCCCTTCAGCTTGCAGTGGGCGCGGCTGTTCTACCTGCATGGCCCCGGACAGAATCCCAAGAGCCTGCTGGCGGCACTGGACCGAGCGATCGATGCCGGTGACGAGGTTTTCAATATGTCCGGCGGCGAACAACTGCGGGACTACCTGGACATCGAGGCGGCTACCGGCTACCTGGCGGCGCTGCTCGAGCAGCGAGAATTTTCCGGGGTGGTCAATTGCTCTAGTGGCAGGCCGATAGCCGTGCGTTCCCTGGTGGAGCAGCGCATCGCCCAGCGCGGTTCGGCGATTCGCCTGAACCTGGGGCATTACCCATACCCGGACTACGAACCCATGGCGTTCTGGGGCTTGAACCAGCGCTTGCTGCAAATAACAGGAGCCGAACATGGCGCATGAGTTGTATCGGGTCGCCGACTTGCCGGTGCTGCAGAACCGCACCTTCGCCGATGCCCAGAGTGCCCGCGCCTCGGCGTCTGCGGACATCGTGCTGGTGCAGGATCTCAAGAGCGGGCTGATCTTCAATCAGGCCTTCGATGCCGACAAGCTCAGCTACGACAGCGACTACCAGAACGAACAGGCCCATTCGGCGCAGTTCCAGCGGCACCTGATGGATGTGGAGGGCATCATCGCCCGGCACTTCAAGGGGCGCGAGCTGATCGAGGTCGGTTGCGGCAAGGGCTATTTCCTCGAACTGCTGCGCAGTGAGGGCTATGCCATCACCGGCATCGACCCGGCCTACGAGGGGACCAACCCCGAGGTTATCAAGGCGCCTTTCACCCGAGGCCTGGGGCTGGCTGCCGAGGCCATCGTGCTGCGTCATGTGCTGGAGCATATTGCTGATCCGCTGGCCTTTCTGGCAGAGATTGCCGATGCCAACCAGGGCGGGCAGATCTATATCGAAGTGCCGTGTTTCGACTGGATTCTCGAGCATCGCGCCTGGTTCGACGTGTTCTATGAGCACGTCAACTACTTCCGCCTCGAGGACCTGCAGCGCATGTTCGGCACCGTGCACGAGGCCGGGCACCTGTTCGGCGGCCAGTACCTGTACGTGGTGGCGGACCTGGGCAGCTTGACGTCGTCGTTGCCGGCGCCGATCCAGCCCTTGCAGATGCCGGCGGATTTCACCGCCAGCATCGAGTGCGCCAAACGCATCATCGGCTCGGCGCCGCACACCGCTGCCGGGATCTGGGGCGCGTCGTCCAAGGGCGTGATCTATTCGCTGTTCCTGCAACGCGCGGGTGTGGCGGTGGATCAGGTCGTCGATATCAACCCGGCCAAACAGGGCCGGTACCTGCCGCTCAGTGGCATGCGTGTGTCATCGCCACAAGAAGCCATGGAGGCACTGCCGGCAGGCGCCAACCTGTTCGTGATGAATTCCAACTACCTCGAAGAAATCAAGCGCATGACCGACGGCCGTTATGTCTATCACGCCGTCGATAGCGCTTCGTTCAGCTAATTTGCCATTGAGAACCGAACATGACCGAGCACAACGTCATTCAAGCCTTTGAACAAGAATGCCAGGCGCAGATCAGTGCCCAGGGCCAGGATGAGAAACTCAAGGGCCTGGCCCGTGACTTTTTCAACGAGTCGGCGACCCACAAGTACAGCTATCACTTTTCCTGGATGGGCCGGCCGATCATCCAGCTGCCCCAGGACATGATGGCGATGCAGGAAATCATCTGGCAGGTCAAGCCGGACCTGGTGATCGAATGCGGTATCGCCCACGGCGGCTCGATCATCTACTACGCCTCGCTGCTGGAGTTGCAGGGCCATGGCGAAGTGCTGGGCATCGACCTGGATATCCGCCCGCACAACCGCGAAGCCATCGAGCAGCATCCGATGAGCAAGCGTATCCGCATGATCGAAGGTTCGAGCATCGACCCGGCCATCGCCGAGCAGGTACGGGCTGCAGCCGCCGGCAAGAAGGTGATTCTGGTCCTGGACTCCAACCATACCCACGAGCACGTGCTCGAAGAGCTGCGTCTGTATGCGCCGCTGGTGTCGGTGGACAGCTACTGCGTGGTCATGGACACCGTGGTCGAGGACATGCCGGAAAGCTTCTTCCCGGATCGTCCGTGGGGCCCGGGTGACAACCCGAAAACCGCGGTCTGGGCCTATCTGGAGGAGAACCGCGATTTCGAGATCGACTACCAGATGCAGAACAAGCTGCTGATCACCGTGGCGCCGGACGGTTACCTGCGTCGGGTTCGTTAACTATCAATGGTTGCAAATTTAAGGCGTTTGGCCGGTTGTGGGGAAGTACCTATGTGGGTTGGAGATAAAGTAATGAATGACAAAGCACCCCTGAGTGAGCGTTTCACCCTTGTGCTGTTGTCCCACAACCGCAAAGCGTTCATGCGGCGCACCTTGCAGTATTACAGCACCTATCCGTGCTCGATCCTGGTACTGGATTCGTCGCTGGAGGCGGATGAGTCCCTGGCGCAGCTCTATCCCCAGGTCGACTATCGGCATCTGCCGCAGTTCGGCTACAAGGGCCTGCAGGACAAGCTGACCTACGGCATGAGCCTGGTGAGCACGCCCTACATGGCGTTCGCTGCCGATGACGATTTTCTTCTTCATGATGCGCTGACCAGCTCCCTGGAGTTTCTTGAGGCCCATCCCGACTACGGGCTGTGCCATGGCTACGGGATGATGTATCTGGCCCGGGCTTCGGAAACCAATTACTACCGCCGTGATCGCCGGGTCATGGAGGACTATGACTCCCATGATGCCCAGGATCGGGTGATGAACTTCATGGGGCATTTCCTGCCGCCGTTCTATGCGGTAACCCGCACCGACCTGCTGCGCCAGTGGTATGAGCTGCTGCCGCCGGGAGTGAGTTTCGAATGGCAGGAAATCGGTCACTCCTTCTTCCTGCTGGCCTGTGCCAAGGCGCGGATCCTGCCGATTCCGTTTGCCGTGCGTGAGGCCAACTACGGGGCCTCAGAACACAACACCAATGTGCTGACGGTGCTGACCTACAAGGACGCGCAATCGGTGGCCCAGCGTGAGGCGTTCGCCGAGTTCCTCGCCTCGCTGCCCACCGGTTTCAGTGGTCGGGACCCCGAGCAGGTGAAGCAGATCGCCCTGGACAGTTTCACCGCCATGGCCGACTGCCTGCTCAGCGGCCGTTCCCTCAAGGGCACGGCGATCTTTCGTTCGGCCTGGGTCGAGGTCGGAGCCGAGCCGGTACGCTCTTTCGGTCCCGAGCAGTTCGTCGAGATGCCGTTCTACAACCAGCCGATGTTCGATCTGCTGACCGAGTTGGAATTCCTCATGCATGCCATGCCCACCGGGCGTCTGCAGCTCAAAGAGCTGGAGGGTGTGTTGCTGCGTCAGGAAGAGTTGATGCGGGTTCATCCCAACGACACACCAGAGAGCCTGCGCGCCCGGTTGTGGGAAGCGCTGACCCTGAACCTGTTCAACCGCGAGGTGGTCAAGCGCCTGGCCGAGTCGATGCAAGACAGCGACGAGCCCGAGGAGGCGCGCAAGCTGCAGGCCTGGGCCGAGCGCCTGGCGTCGGTACCGGGGTCGGACAGCCGTGCGCTGTTCAACGCGACCGAGTCGGGACGCTTGCTCAAATGGCTCGAGGCCCGTGCTCCGGAGCCGGCACAGTTGAGTGTCATCGCTGCGCACCTGGCCCGCCATGCCGGTGGCCCGCAAGTGCAGATCCTGCTGCTGGACCTGGACGCTGACCTGGTCAAGTTGCAGGCCACGCTCGACAGCCTGCTGGCCGGTCATTACAAGGCGTTCAAACTGGTGGTGTTCACCACGGGCGAGCTGCCGGCCACCACCACGGCCCAGGACACCTTGCATTTCGTCAAGGTCACGGAAAACAACTACGTCGAGCGCATCAATCAGGCCATGGCCCAGTCCCGTGCCGACTGGGTGCTGTTGGCCGAGGCCGGTGATCAGTTCACCGCCAGCGGCCTGCTGCGGGCGAGCCTGGAATTGCTCGGCGCCGAAGGCATTCGTGCCGTGGCCATGGACGAGATCCAGCGCCGTGCCGATGCCACTTTGACTTCGGTGTTCCGCCCCGGGGTCAACCTCGATCAATTGCAAGGCACACCGGGGCTGATGGCCCGGCATTGGCTGCTGGACCGCGAGACGGCGCTGCAGGCTGGTGGTTTCTCCCGTGAGCTCAAGCAGGCGCTGGAGCTGGACCTGCTGCTGCGCCTGATCCAGGACGGCGGCCTGGCCGGTCTGGCCCACCTGGCCGAGCCCTTGCTGATTTGTCAGGCTCCGGGGGACAAGGCTGACGCCGAAGAGCGGCAGGTGCTGACCCGGCACCTGGCCGCACGAGGCTATCGCGCTCAGGTCGGTTCGCCGCAACCAGGTGCCTATCAGATCGACTACCAGCACGCCGAGCGCCCTCTGGTGTCGATCATCCTGCCCAGCCAGGACAACTTCGCCGAGTTGCAACGCTGCCTGGTCAGCGTGCTGCAGCGCACCCGCTACCAGCGCTATGAAGTGCTGATCGCCGAAAACCACAACCAGAGTGCCGAGCTCGACAGCTGGCTGACCAGCCTGGAAGGCCGCGGCGAGCGCATTCGTGTGTTGCGCAGCGGCCAACGCCTGAGCGCTTCGGCCTTGTTCAACATGGCGTGCCGGGAAGCTCGGGGCGAGTACCTGGTGCTGCTTGCGGCCGATGCTGAGGTGGTCAACGCCAACTGGATCGAGAGCTTGCTCAACCAGGCTCAACGCCCGGAAGTCGGGATTGTTGGCGCCAAGCTGGTGAACGAAAACGGCGTGACCACCCAGGCCGGGCTGATCCTGGGGTTCGACGGCCACCTGGGTGCGGCCTTCGCCGGTGAGACCAAGGAGGCTGCGGGCTACATGAATAGCCTGTGGGTGGAGAAGAATTATTCAGCGGTGTCCGGTGCCTGTCTGATGATCGGCAAAGCGCTGTTCGAGGCGGTGGGCGGGCTGGATGAAGAGCATTTCGATCAGGCTTTCGCCGATGTCGACCTGTGCCTGAAAGTGGCCGATGCCGGTTACCTCACGGTACTGACGCCCCAGGCCCAGGTGCAGCATCCGGGGACGTTGCCGCAACACCCACAGGCGGCCGCGGCCCTGCAAGACAAATGGGCGGCACGCTTTGCCCAGGATAATGCCTATAACCAGAACCTGGCGTTGAGCGGCAAGGGTTTTTCGCTCGGTACCGCCAGTGGTGTGGATTGGCTGCAGATGATTGCCAATTGATTGCTGTTTAGAGGGACCCAAACATGCTCAATAAGCTTTTGATTGTCCGCTCTGCGCATCATGGCTTGACACCTGCTTGCGGTGGGAGACGGCCATGACTCCCTACAGGATTCCTTATGGCTGCCAGAGCATCAATCAGGCGGACATCGATGCGGTGCTGCAGGTGCTCAAGTCTCCCTGGCTGACCCAAGGGCCGACTATCGAGCGTTTTGAGCAGGCCCTGGCCGACTATTGTCAGGCCGGGCATGCGGTTGCCGTGTGCAATGCCACGGCGGCGCTGCATATTGCCTGTCTGACGGCGGGGTTGGGGCCGGGCGACTTTCTGTGGACCAGCCCCAATACCTTCGTCGCATCGGCCAACTGTGGGCGTTACTGCGGTGCCGAGGTCGATTTTGTCGATATCGATCCCCATACCTGGAACATGGATGCTGCTCTGCTGGCGCAGAAGCTCGAGTTAGCCGAACGCAACGGCACCCTGCCGAAGGTGGTGGTGGTTGTCGCATTCGCCGGACAGAGTGCCGATATGCAGGCCATTGCCGAGCTTGCCGAGCGCTACGGATTTGTCTTGATCGAAGACGCGGCACATGCCGTGGGGGCCTCCTACCTGGGGCTTCCAGTGGGTTGCGGAACCTATGCGGCAATGACCATCTTCAGCTTTCACCCGGTGAAAATCATCACCAGTGCCGAAGGCGGAATGGTGCTGACCAACCGGCCTGAGTTTGCCGAACGCCTGCGCCGTTTGCGCAGTCATGGCATTACCAGCGACCCGGCACTGATGCAGATCCCGGATACCGGCCTGTGGTACTACCAGCAACTGGAGCTTGGTTTCAACTATCGGATGACCGATTTGCATGCAGCACTGGGACTATCTCAAATGTCCCGGCTCGACGAGTTCGTGGCTCGGCGCCGGGAGCTGGCGGCGCGCTACCAGATGTTGCTGGCCGACTTGCCGCTGACCTTGCCGGTGGCGCAGAGCGGGTCCGACTCGGCTTGGCATCTGTATGTGGTGCGTCTGGATCTGAGCCGTATCCGGCTGACCCAGAAGCAAGTCTTTGACGAATTGCGTGCGGCGGGGCTGGGGGTGAACCTGCATTACATTCCCGTGCATCTGCAGCCGTATTACCAAGAACAGGGCTTTGCCGAGGGTGATTACCCCGAGGCCGAACGTTACTTCCAGGAAGCCCTCAGTCTGCCCCTTTATCCAGAGTTGACCGATGAGTTGCAAGACGAAGTGGTGACGCACCTGCAGCGGATTCTGGACTGAGAGGTATTGATGATGGTTTTTTCCTGGCCTGGGATGCGCTGCGTCCGCGCGGATGCGACGGCTCCAGGCTGCCTGCCTGAGTCAGGGGTGTGCAAGTTGGAGTCAGGCCTGTGAGTTGTGTGGCGTTGATTCCTGCCCGAGGCGGCAGCAAGCGTATCGCGCGCAAGAACCTCAGGGCCTTTGATGGGGTGCCGATGCTCGCTCGCTCCATCGACAAGGCCTTGAGTTGCGGATTGTTCCAGCGAGTGGTGGTCAGCACCGACGATCCAGAGATCGCCGAACTGGCGCTCGCCTGTGGCGCCGAGGTGCCGTTTATTCGGCCACAGTCCCTGGCAGATGACTTCACCGGCACGGCAGCGGTGATTGTCCATGCCCTGCAGGTGTTGCAGGAGCAGGGGCAAGTGTTTGAGTACGCGTGTTGCATCTACGCCACCGCGCCCTTGCTGCAGGTGCGTTATCTGCGCCAGGGTCTGGAGACGCTGGTGCAGCACCCGGACAAGGCGTTCGCCTTCTCGGTGTGCAGCTTCGGCTTTCCCGTGCAGCGGGCGCTGACTCTCGATGAGCAAGGGGCGCTCAATGCCCTGTACCCGGAATTTCGCCAGAGCCGTTCCCAGGATCTGCCACCGGCCTATCAGGATGCCGGGCAGTTCTACTGGGGCAGGAGCCAGGCCTGGCTGGAGGGGGAGGTGCTGTTCTCGCCCCGCAGCCTGCCGGTGATCCTGCCCCGTCATCTGGTGCAGGACATCGATACCGAAGAGGACTGGCAGCGAGCTGAATACCTGTATGCCGCGCTGAAGGCCGCAGGAGAGCTGGAGTGAGGGTGCTGATCCGCGCCGACGCGTCGCCGGCCATCGGCAGTGGCCACGTGGCCCGCTGCCTGACCCTGGCCCAGGAACTGCGCCGTCAGGGTGCTGATGTGGCGTTCGCCTGTCGGCGTCTGCCCGGCCATCGCCTGGAGGCGCTGCGGGCCGAGGGCTTCCAGGCCTTTGAATTGCCGGAGTGCTACGTCGGCGAGCATCCAGAGCTGGGGATCGAGGCGCCCTTGCCCTGGCAGGCGGACATTGCCGCGCTGCAGCTGGCATTGGCCTCTCAGCCGGCCTTCGACTGGGTGCTGGTGGATCATTACGGCCTTGATCATCAATGGCAGAGCGCCGCTCGCCAATGGGCGCCGAGGATTGCCGCGATCGATGATCTGGCCAACCGCAAGCATGCCGTGGACCTGTTGCTGGACCAGAATTTCAGCGGCAGTGCCCAGGCTTATTCCGGATTGCACGATGTGTCGTGCCGGACCCTGTTCGGTCCGCACTACGCCTTGCTGCGCGAAGAGTTCCGCCGTCCACCGATATCGATCCGGCCACAGGCGCGGCGCTTGCTGGTGAACTTCGGCGGCTTCGATGCCGCCGGTCAGACCCACAAGGCCATGTTGGCACTGCTGGATTTTCACGATCTGCAGGTGGACTTCGTCGCCGGCAGCGGCAATCCGGACTGGCAGGCCATGCAGGCCCTGGCTGCCGAACGGCCGCACTGGCGACTGCACAGCTATGTGAAGGATTTTGCCGGGCTGTTGGCCGAGGCCGACCTGTGCCTGGGCGCGGGAGGCGGTACCAGCTGGGAGCGGGCGGTATTGGGCGTGCCTACGCTGTGCATCACCGTGGCCGCTAACCAGGAGGCCAATGCCCGGTTGCTGGCCGAGGCGGGTGCCCACTTGTACCTGGGGGCCTGTGAGCAGGTCAGCGTGGAGCAGGTGCGCCAGGCCCTGAGCCTGTTGCTGGGCAATCCGGAGCTGCGGCATAGCCTGTCTCGCCGGGCCCGCGAGCTGGTGGATGGTCGGGGCGTGCAGCGAGTGGCGGCGGCGTTGTTCACTGCGGTACTGCGCTTGCGTCCGGCGACTATGGAGGATGCCCGGCTACTGTTCGAGGGGCGCAATGCTGAGCCTGTCAGGCGTTGGTCCCAGCAGTCTGAGACGCTTGAGTGGCCGGACCATGTGCGCTGGCTGGAGGCCGCTGTGAATGATCCGCAGCGGCTGTTGCTGATAGCGGAAATAGCCTCGGGGGCGGTAGGGGTGCTGCGCTATGACCGCCAAGGCATTCAGGCGGATGTGTCGATCTACCTGTTTGCCGAGCACCTGGGCTTGGGCTGGGGGCGGACGCTGCTGGAGCAGGGCGAGGCTTGGCTGATGCGCCATTGGCCCGATGTGCAGCGTCTGGGGGCTAGGGTGCTGGCAGAGAATCAGGTTTCGCTGACATTGTTTCGCCGGGCCGGCTATTGCCAGGCGCCCTGCGAATTCACCCGTGTGTTGAAGGAACATCTGGATGACTAGTTTCAAGATCGGCTCGCGCTGCGTGGGCGCGGGTGCGGCGCCGTTGATCATCGCCGAGATGAGCGGCAACCATAATCAGTCGCTGGATGTGGCCCTGCAGATTGTCGAGGCCGCAGCCAGGGCCGGTGCCCATGCCCTGAAGTTGCAGACCTACACCGCCGACACCATGACCCTGGACCTGGATCAGGGGGAGTTTTTCATCAAGGACCCGGACAGCCTTTGGGCCGGTTCATCGCTTTACGACCTGTACCAGCGTGCCCATACGCCATGGGAGTGGCACGAGCCGATCTTCGCTCGGGCACGTGAGTTGGGCATGCTGGCGTTTTCCACGCCGTTCGACGAGAGCGCGGTGGACTTTCTCGAGAGCCTCGACGTTCCGGCCTACAAGATCGCCAGTTTTGAAAACACCGATCTGCCGCTGATTCGCCGGGTCGCCGCCACCGGCAAGCCGCTGATCATTTCCACCGGCATGGCCAGCATCGCCGAGCTGGACGAAAGCGTGCAGGCCGCCAGGCAGGCCGGCTGCCGGGATCTGGTATTGCTCAAGTGCACCAGCACCTATCCGGCTTCACCGGCCAACAGCAACCTGCTGACTATTCCTCATCTGCGGGAACTGTTCGGCTGTGAGGTGGGCTTGTCCGATCACAGCATGGGGGTTGGGGTCTCGGTGGCTGCTGTGGCCCTGGGCGCCACGGTGATCGAAAAGCACTTCACCCTGGACCGTTCGGTCGGTGGGGTCGACGCCAGTTTTTCCCTGGAGCCAGGGGAGTTGGCCAGCCTGGTGGTGGAAACCGAGCGGGCCTGGCAGGCCATGGGGCAAGTGCGCTATGGCGCTACTCAGGCCGAGAGCAAGTCGCTGATGTACCGTCGGTCGTTGTATGTCACCCGGGACATGCAGGCCGGGGAGCTGTTCAGTGCCGACAACGTGCGGGCAATCCGTCCCGGGCTGGGGCTGGCTCCCAAGCACTACGATGCGCTGCTCGGCCGTCGTGCGCGTCAGGCCCTCAAGCGCGGCACGGCACTGGACTGGGCGCTCATCGAATAGGCCTTTGTGTGGCTGATTCGGCAAAATAGCGTGACCTGTGAGTCATAACGTGCATCTTCACTGTATTGTATTGCCCGGGAAGATGGCGCCAGCCCTGCGTGACAGGACCCGTGATAGCCCTTGGTTCTTCCCGATGCCGTTGTGTTCGGCGCAAGTATCTGTGTTTCTTTCGGCAGCCCCTGCTCAGTGACTGAGCGGGGGTATTGAGCTGTTTATTATTGGGAAGCCGTAATGATTGGCATAAAAAGCATTGCGAGCTACGTGCCTGTAGCCGGCGTGGACAATTACGCACAAGGTGCAAAATTCGCCAAGGATGAAGATTTCATCCTGGGCAAGATCGGTTCTGCTTTTTTGCCGCGCAAAGACGACGGGCAAGAGACTTCCGATCTGTGTGTCGAAGCGGTCAATGCCCTGTTCGCCAGCAACCCGGAACTCAAGCGTGAAGCTATCGACGTATTGATCGTGGTCACCCAGAACGGTGACGAGGAGGGGCTGCCTCACACTGCCGCGATCGTTCAGGACAAGCTGGGTCTGCCGACCACAGTGGCGGCCTTCGATATTTCGCTGGGCTGTTCCGGGTATGTCTACGGTATCTATGCCATCAAGGGCTTCATGGAAGCTGCGGGCCTGAAGAACGGCCTGTTGGTCACCGCCGATCCTTATTCGAAGATCGTCGATCCTGAAGACCGCAACACCACCATGCTGTTCGGCGATGCCGCCACCGCCACCTGGCTGGGCGAGGGCGCTACCTGGCAGTTGGGCAAGGCCAAGTTCGGCACCGATGGCTCCGGTGCTCCGCACCTGAAAGTCAGCGACGGCGTGTTCTTCATGAATGGCCGCCAGGTGTTCAACTTCGCGCTGCTCAAGGTACCTGCCCACTTGCACGAGTTGCTGGCCGAGTCGGGCTTGCAGCCTGACGATATCGATGCCTTCTGCATTCACCAGGGCAGTGCCGCGATTGTCGACGCCGTGGCCCGGCGTTTCGAGGGCGATCCGGACAAGTTCATCAAGGACATGGTGGAAACCGGTAACACGGTTTCCTCGAGCATTCCGCTGCTGCTGGAAAAGCACATGTTCGACTCCAGCTGGAAGCGCGTGGCCTTGAGTGGTTTCGGCGTTGGCTTGTCCTGGGGGTCGGCGATTATCTATCGCTCCTGACGCTCAGCTTCCGGCGGCACACTTAGCGCTCAAGGTGTAATCTTGAGCGCTATTTTTTTGCGCGAGTGATAAGCGAGGCAGCATGAGCGACAGCTTGGAACACAATGCCCGGATCTTGGGCGAGCGCTGGCCGGTGCTGCTGGAGCGGCTGCTGGCTGAAGACAGTGGTGCGCTGCAGGCCGATCTGGTTGAGGGGCTGGGCTCGACCCTGAGCATTGCAGGTATTCAGCTCACCAGTCGTCATGATCGTACCCGTGAGGCGCATACCCAGGCCGCCAGCCTGCCTGAGGCGCCGGTCCTGCATCTGTACGGCTGTGGCTTGGGGGATCTGCAACTGGCGTTGCTCCAGCGGCCGGAACTGAAGCGCTTGTACGTGCACATCCTCAATGGCGCGGTGTTCAGGCTGGTGCTGCAACTGCTTGATCAGCAGGACTGGCTGGCCGATCCGCGGGTCGAGTTGCTGTATGCCGGCGATCTGCCGGAGATTCAACTGCCGTTCTTTGCCCTGCCGGCCGAGTTGGTGCTGGCCGATGACTACAACGCGAAGATTCGTGATCGGCTGATCAGCGAGACCCATCTGTCCTTCAACAATCGTTTGTTTTCGGCCGATACGCCGGATATCGCCGCGCGCCTGGCTGCCATCGAGCCCTGGGTTGGGGCGGATCGAGATGTTGCCGAACTGTTTGATCTTCACCCTGGGCGCGAGGTGTTCGTGATCGCTACGGGGCCAAGTCTGGAACAGCATTACTCGGCATTGCGGGTCGTGGCCGAACAACCTGAGCGGCCGTTGTTGATCTGTGTGGATACAGCCTATCTGCCCCTGCTCAAGCAAGGCATCCGGGTGGACCTGGTGGTCAGTATCGATCAGCGAATCTCCACGCGGCACCTGCCGGGCCAGGGCAGTGAAGGCGTCGTCCTGGTCTATATGCCCCTGGCGGACCCGCTGGTTCTTGAAGGTTGGCAAGGGCCGCGGTATGTGGGCTATTCCTCCAGTCCAGTATTCCAGGCGTTGCGCCAGCGGTTGCCGCGGGCGCAGTTGCATGCCGGAGGCAGCGTGATTCATCCGGCCGTGGACCTCGCGGTGAAGATGGGAGGGAGGCGGATCACTCTGTTTGGTGCTGATTTCGCTTTTCCTCAGAATCGTACTCACGCCGGTTGGCAGGACGGTGATCTCGGGCCTCAGGCCGGCGTGGCCCGGCATTGGGTGATGGACGGTTACGGGCAGCGGGTCAAGACTCAGCTCAACTTTCGCAGCTATCTGTGCGAGCTGGAGCGTTACATCGCGAGTCGGCCTGAAGTGGCGTTCTTCAATACCAGTCGCAGTGGCGCGATGATCCTGGGCACCACCTTCCATGGGGACTTTGTTCAATGACGCGACTTGAGCCTGTGTTTGATCGTGCGCGGGAAGTTGCCGATCTGTTCCGGCTGGGCCGGGATGTAGAAGCTGTAGGGGGCATGGTGGAGTTGTTCGAGCCCATACAGTTGTGGGTGGACAGTGCGCCGGTTTCGGTTCAGCAGGACTGGGCTCGGCTGCTGGGCCTGATGCTGGCCTGCCAGGAAATGCAGAACTGGTTGGGTCTGGCTGATTATCTTGAATATGAAATGTTGGATTGGCTGCAGGTTGGGCTCGACGGTTGACGAGGTATCCCATCTGAGGGCTCAAAGTTGGTTTTTGCGTGGGTTTTCTGGCGTCATTTTTTCGCTTGTTGATGGGCTTAACCCCTTGTTTTCCAAGGGGTGGCAGGGTGATGGCAAATATTTTTGAAAAAGCCCTAAAGCAACTTGCATTGGCGACGATAACTATTACGAAGGTTCTCTAGGCCATTACCCGGCGGTTGCCAGGGCCGGAAGCCGCAGTACCCAACCAACGAGGAATTCGTCATGGCTTTAACAGTAAACACTAACGTCACGTCGCTGAACGTTCAGAAAAACCTGAACCGTGCTTCCGACGCTCTGTCGACTTCGATGACTCGCCTGTCTTCCGGCCTGAAAATCAACAGTGCAAAAGACGACGCCGCCGGCCTGCAGATCGCTACCCGTATGACTTCGCAGATCCGTGGTCAGACCATGGCGATCAAGAACGCCAACGACGGTATCTCCATCGCCCAGACCGCTGAAGGCGCGATGCAAGAATCCACCAACATCCTGCAGCGTATGCGTGAACTGGCTGTTCAGTCGCGAAACGACTCCAACGGTACTGCTGACCGCACCGCTCTGGACAAAGAATTCTCCCAGATGTCGGCTGAGCTGACTCGTATCGCCAAGTCGACCAACCTGAACGGCAAGAACCTGATCGACGGTACTGCTGGCACCATGACTTTCCAGGTTGGTTCCAACACTGGTGCTACCAACCAGATCACCATCACTCTGGCCAGCGGCTTCGACGCTGCGACCCTGAGCGTGGATTCGGCCGCCATCTCCATCAGCGCCAACTCCAGCGGCCAGGCTGAAACCAACACCAGCGCCGCGATCAACGCGATCGACAAAGCGCTGCAGACCATCAACTCCGCCCGTGCCGACCTCGGTGCTGCACAGAACCGTCTGACCAGCACCATCTCCAACCTGCAGAACATCAACGAAAACGCCAGTGCTGCACTGGGTCGCGTACAAGATACCGACTTCGCTGCTGAAACTGCCCAGCTGACCAAGCAGCAAACTCTGCAACAAGCTTCGACCGCAGTTCTGGCCCAGGCCAACCAACTGCCATCCGCTGTACTGAAACTGCTTCAGTAATAGCTGGCTAAGCTTTGGCGGGGGAGTGCGCTGGTCGTGCTCTCTCGCTTTTTTACTTTAAGAGGTGATGGACATGGATATGAGCGTGAAGCTGAACTTGTCTTATCCAGCGGCCAAGCCGGTGACGCACGTTGCTGACAAGGCCGTGGAAAAGCCTCGAGAGGTGGTCCCGGCCGTGGTCGAAACCGCCAGGCAGGACAGTAAGAAAGACGCTCAGACCGAGCAGGAAAAGTTGAAGATGGCCGTCCAGGAAATTGAAAAATTCGTCCAGTCGGTCAAGCGTAATCTGGAGTTCTCGATCGATGAGCCCTCCGGCCAAGTTGTGGTCAAAGTGATCGCCAGTGATTCGGGAGAGGTGGTTCGGCAGATCCCCAACGAAGAAGTGCTGAGATTGGCCAATAGCTTGAATGACGCCAGTAGCCTGCTGTTCAGCGCGAAAGTCTGATAGCTGGCATGAAATTTGTTGCTGTGTTCTTTTGGGCGCTTTAGTGGTCAAAAGACTGGCGGCACTATGAAGGGAGACACACATGGCAAGTCCAATTCTACCGGGTACTGGTTTGGGTTCTGGTCTCGATACGGGTGCTATCGTCAAGGCGCTCGTGGCGGCTGACAAAGCGGCCAAGCAGGGTCAGATCGATCGTGCGACCAGCACTAATAGCGCCAGTATTTCTGGTATCGGGACCTTGCAGTCGTTGCTGTCGTCCTTTCAGAGCACTCTGGGGGTTGCTGGGCTCGGAAGCTCGGTCAATCCTGCCTTTACCGGCTTTGCGGCAACTTCCAGCGACAGCAAGTTCGTCGATGCCACTGCGGGTAACGATGCAGTAGCAGGTAAGTACAAGGTTGAGGTGAAGAATCTTGCAACCTCGTCGAAAGTGGCAAGTGCGGCTTTCTCCGGGGGCGCTTCCAGTGCTATTCCGAGTGGTACCCTGACCATCACTCAAAATGGCATTAATTATCCGTTGACTATTGGTGCGAACGCGACCTTGCAGTCCGTGCGTGATGCGATCAACGCTGACTCCAAGATGTCGACTTCCGGGTTGAGTGCCAACATCGTGACCGACTCCTTTGGTTCGCGGCTGGTGGTGGGCTCCGAGAAGAGCGGGGCGGGCTCTGATATTTCCGTCAGCGGCATTGCCGGCCTGGAAATCGACGGCAGTCAGGTGATGCCTAATGGCTCTGATACCAATCCCGTCAGCGCAACCTCTTCAGGCTCCATTGGCGGTTTGGCCAAGGACGCTTCGTTCAGCGTCGATGGCATGCAGCTGACCAGTAAAAGCAACACGGTCACGCAGGCCATTTCCGGCCTCAAGCTCAATCTGGTGGCAGCGACTACCGCGCCTATCACTGTGACTGTTGCTACCAATACCGAGGGTCTCAAGACCTCCATTCAGAAGTTTGTCGACGCCTACAACGCGGTGGCCAATGGCATCAGCACGCTGACCAAGCCCTCTCTGGACGACGATGGCAAGCCGACAGTGCCCGCTCAGTTGACGGGTGACCCATTGCCACGTTCGATTCTGGCAGCCATTCGTGAGCCTTTGTCGCAAGTCGGGGCGGGCGACAAGCTCACCGTTCTGGCGCAGTTGGGGATTACCACCAACCAGAAGACTGGCGCCCTGGACTTCGATGATAAGAAGTTCACTGCCGCCATGACCGATAAAAAGCTCGGTGGCGAGGTGCAGAAGCTGTTTTCCGGTGATGGCACCAATCCGGGCCTGCTTGATCGCATGACTTCCGCTATCAAGCCGTTCACTCAGGGCGTAGGCAGTATGACCGAGGGGATTCTCACCACTCGGACCAAGACCCTGGATATCACCAAGAAAAAGCTCAGCGATCAGCAGGATGCTCTTGACCGTCGAGTGGCGACGCTGACCGCGGTACTGACCAAGAAGTACAACGACATGGATACTTTGGTGGGCAAGTTGAAGGCCACCGCCAGTAACATCACGTCGATGTTCGAAGCGTTGAACGCACAGAAAAAGGGCTAATATCTAGCCTGCGCCAAAAGCCCGGCAGCGTTTTTTCAGCGCTCCGGGCTTTTGCATTTGATCTAAAGTTTTTTGACGTTGCGTCGATACATTGCTTATACGAACCCTTGATTTTTGAAGAGGTATCACATGAATCCGATGTTAGCCCTTCGGCAGTACCAGAAGGTGGGTGCACAGGCACAGACCTCAGAAGCCAGTCCGCATCGTCTGGTACAGATGCTGATGGAAGGCGGTCTGGATCGTATTGCGCAGGCCAAGGGCGCGATGGAGCGCAAGGATGTCGCCAACAAGGGCGTGTTCATCGGCAAGGCCATTGGCATTATCGGTGGCTTGCGTGAGGGGCTGGACCTGGAAAACTCCATGGATACTCTGGGGGATCTGGACAGTCTTTATACCTACATGATGAAGCGTCTGGCTGAAGCCAATATCAAGACCGATCCGAAGATTCTCGATGAGGTCGCTGATCTGCTGCGTACGGTCAAGGAAGGCTGGGATGCCATCGCTGCACCGGGTCCGCAGTTCTAAGGAGGAACACCATGAGTGCTGTCCTGCAACGCATCGAAGAAACCCGCGAAGCCCTGGTTGGTGCCTTGGCTGAGCGCAACTGGCAAGCCATTGGCGAGTTGGATCTTGCCTGCCGTTCGTGCATGGAAGATGTGCTTGGTGAGGCTCAGGTTGACGAGGTCGCCTTGCGGGACAATCTGGAGGAGTTGCTGGGTGTTTACCGGCAGCTGCTTGAGGTGGCAACCGGTGAGCGTCAGGCAATAGTCGACGAGATGTCGCAGATCACCCAAGCACAGAACGCAGCAAAGGTTTACCATTTGTTCGGTTAATGTTGAGTTAATCCGAACGTTGCGCGCCATAAATTTGACTGTGCCCGCATTTTTGACTTAACTAGTGGCTGTTTTCAGATTTCAGGCGTCTATAAGGTAGAAAATGCCTAAAGCGCGTCTAGCTTGCCCCTCATTCTGGGCATTGAGTTGACTAGGGAAGTTGCTATTGCATGTGGCGTGAAACCAAAATTCTGCTGATCGATGACGATAGCGTGCGCCGCCGCGACTTGGCGGTGATTTTAAATTTTCTCGGTGAAGAAAATTTACCCTGCGGTAGCCATGACTGGCAGCAGGCTGTCGGCTCTTTGTCGTCAAGTCGTGAAGTAATTTGCGTCCTCATCGGGACTGTAAATGCTCCTGGTGCGCTTTTGGGCCTGTTAAAGACACTCTCAACCTGGGATGAGTTCCTTCCGGTTTTGTTAATGGGCGAAAATTCTTCCATCGACTTGCCAGAAGACCAGCGTCGTCGAGTGCTTTCCACTCTGGAAATGCCTCCTAGCTACAGCAAGTTGCTTGACTCCCTGCACCGTGCCCAGGTCTATCGTGAAATGTACGATCAGGCCCGCGAGCGCGGTCGTCACCGCGAACCCAACCTGTTTCGCAGCCTGGTAGGCACCAGTCGTGCGATCCAGCACGTGCGGCAGATGATGCAGCAAGTGGCGGATACCGATGCCAGCGTGCTGATCCTTGGTGAGTCCGGGACCGGCAAGGAAGTGGTAGCTCGTAACCTGCACTACCACTCCAAGCGTCGTGACGCGCCATTCGTTCCGGTCAATTGCGGAGCCATTCCTGCAGAGTTGCTGGAAAGCGAGCTGTTCGGCCATGAGAAGGGCGCATTTACCGGGGCCATTACCAGTCGTGCCGGGCGCTTTGAGCTGGCCAACGGTGGCACCCTGTTCCTTGACGAAATCGGTGATATGCCGCTGCCAATGCAGGTCAAGCTGTTGCGGGTGCTGCAGGAGCGGACCTTCGAGCGCGTAGGTAGCAACAAGACCCAGGGTGTCGATGTGCGAATCATCGCAGCCACCCATAAAAACCTTGAAAGCATGATTGAAGTGGGCAGTTTCCGTGAGGATCTGTACTACCGCCTCAACGTGTTCCCCATCGAGATGGCGCCGTTGCGTGAGCGAGTGGAAGACATTCCGCTGCTGATGAACGAGTTGATCTCGCGCATGGAGCATGAGAAACGCGGTTCGATCCGCTTCAACTCCGCGGCCATCATGTCCCTGTGCCGGCATGGCTGGCCGGGTAACGTCCGCGAACTGGCCAACCTGGTGGAACGCATGGCGATCATGCATCCGTACGGCGTGATCGGTGTGGTCGAGCTGCCCAAGAAGTTTCGCTACGTCGATGATGAAGACGAGCAGTTGGTGGTGGACAGCCTGCGCAGCGACCTGGAAGAGCGCGTGGCGATCAATGGCCATGCGCCGGACTTTGCTGCCACCGCCATGCTGCCGCCGGAAGGCCTGGATCTGAAGGATTACCTCGGTAGCCTGGAGCAGGGTCTGATCCAGCAAGCGCTGGACGATGCCAATGGCATTGTGGCTCGGGCCGCAGAACGCCTGCGCATTCGTCGCACCACCCTGGTGGAGAAGATGCGCAAGTACGGCATGAGTCGTCGTGAAGGTGATGAACAGGCGGATGATTGACGCCTGTTTTTCAAGTTGTTGAAAAAAGGGCGGTTTTTTTTAGGCACGGGTATTGCTAAGTCTCTTGCAACGTTCCGTTTAACTGACGGTCAGCCACGCGAGAAAGCACGATGCCCCAAGCCGCCCAGATGTCTCCTGCCCCTGATACTTCGGGGCAATCGTCGTCCGTAGAGCAGGCAAGCCGGCTGGGTCTTGAGCAGGCCTTCGCCTTGTTCAACCAGATGTCGAGCCAACTTACTGACTCCTACAGCATGCTTGAGGCTCGGGTGACTGAGCTCAAGGGCGAGTTGGCTGTGGTCAGTGCCCAGCGGATGCAGGAGCTGGCGGAAAAAGAACGTCTGGCCAACCGTCTGCAAAACCTTCTCGACCTGTTGCCCGGTGGCGTCATCGTCATCGATGGCCAGGGTATCGTCAGCGAGGCCAACCCGGCGGCGTGTGATCTGTTGGGGCTGCCGCTGGAAGGGCAGTTGTGGCGCAACATCATCGCCCGCAGCTTTGCGCCCCGCGAGGATGACGGTCATGAAATATCCCTGCGCGATGGCCGGCGCCTATCGATCGCTACCCGTTCACTGGATGCCGAACCCGGGCAACTGGTGCTGCTTAACGATTTGACTGAAACCCGTCATCTGCAGGATCAACTGGCCCGTCACGAGCGCCTGTCCTCCCTGGGCAAGATGGTCGCTTCTCTGGCGCATCAGATTCGCACGCCGCTCTCGGCGGCCCTGTTGTATGCCAGTCACCTCACCGAGCATGAACTGCCAGTGGCCACTCATCAGCGTTTCGCTGGGCGCCTCAAGGAGCGACTGCACGAGCTGGAGCACCAGGTGCGCGACATGCTGGTGTTCGCTCGTGGTGAGCTGCCCCTCACTGATCGCCTGACTCCCAAGTCGCTGCTGCAATCACTGCAGGCCGCGGCCCTGACCCATGTCCAGGATGTTGCCGTGCGCTGGCAGTGCGACAGTCATCAGGGAGAGTTGCTGTGCAATCGCGACACCCTGGTGGGGGCCTTGCTCAACCTGATCGAGAATGCCGTGCAAGCCAGTGCCGGCGCGGCGCGGCTCAAGGTGCACCTGTACAGTCGTGGTGACACCTTGCGGCTGTGCATCAGTGACAGCGGTAGTGGCATCGATGCGGCGGTGCTGGAGCGTCTGGGAGAGCCGTTTTTCACCACCAAGGCCAATGGGACCGGACTTGGCCTGACGGTGGTCAAGGCGGTGGCCCGTGCGCATCAGGGAGAATTGTCGCTGCGTTCCCGTCCTGGGCGCGGTACTTGTGCGCTGGTGACATTGCCTCTGTTCTCCAGTGCTCATGGAGTGGAGTGAAGGTAATGGCAATCAAGGTTCTACTGGTTGAAGACGATCGCGCGTTGCGCGAGGCCCTGGCGGACACTCTGCTGCTGGCCGGTCATGACTACAAGGCGGTCGGCAGTGCGGAAGAGGCGCTGGAAGCGGTCGCCGTGGAGTCCTTCAGCCTGGTGGTCAGCGATGTCAACATGCCTGGCATGGATGGTCATCAGTTGTTGGGTCTGTTGCGTGCCCGCCAACCGCAGTTGCCGGTATTGCTGATGACTGCCCATGGCGCCGTCGAACGAGCCGTGGAGGCCATGCGTCAAGGCGCTGCCGATTATCTGGTCAAGCCCTTTGAGCCTCGTGCCCTGCTGGAATTGGTGGCGCGCCATGCCCTGGGTTGCCTGGGGGCGGGCGAGGATGAGGGGCCTGTAGCCTTTGAGCCGGCCAGTGCGCAATTGCTGGAACTGGCCGCGCGCGTGGCCCGTAGTGATTCCACTGTGCTGATTTCCGGCGAGTCCGGCACGGGCAAGGAAGTGTTGGCGCGTTACATCCACCAGCATTCCCATCGAAGTAACCAGCCCTTTATCGCCATCAACTGTGCGGCGATTCCCGACAACATGCTTGAAGCCACCCTGTTCGGGCATGAGAAGGGTTCTTTCACGGGGGCTATCGCCGCGCAGCCCGGCAAGTTCGAGCAGGCCGACGGCGGCACTATTCTCCTGGACGAAATTTCCGAAATGCCCCTGGGGCTGCAGGCGAAGTTGCTGCGGGTGTTGCAGGAGCGTGAAGTGGAGCGGGTGGGGGCGCGTAAACCTATCGCTCTGGATATCCGGGTAGTGGCCACCACGAACCGCGACTTGGCAGGAGAGGTGGCGGCCGGACGCTTCCGCGAGGATCTGTATTACCGTCTTTCGGTGTTCCCTCTGGCCTGGAGACCATTGCGCGAGCGTACCGCCGATATCTTGCCGCTGGCCGAGCGTCTGCTGGCCAAACACGTCAATAAAATGAAACATGCCGCCGCCAGGCTCTCGGCTGAGGCGCAAGCGTGTCTGTTGGCCTATCCATGGCCGGGCAACGTCCGGGAGTTGGATAACGCTTTGCAGCGGGCATTGATCCTGCAGCAGGGCGGCCTGATCCAGCCGGAAGATTTCTGCCTGGCCGGGCCGGTGGCCTGTGCACCCCTGCCGGCTCTGGCTCCTGCCGGTCAGTCGGCGTTGCGCGGCGTGGTCGGCGAGGATGAGGGCGTGCCTCAGGAGTCGGGGGGGCTGGGGGATGATCTGCGGCGCCGGGAATTTCAGATGATCATCGATACCCTGCGTTCCGAGCGTGGGCGGCGCAAAGAGGCGGCGGAGCGTCTGGGGATCAGTCCGCGCACCCTGCGTTACAAATTGGCGCAGATGCGTGACGCCGGAATGGACGTCGAGGCCTATCTGTTTGCGACCTGATTACTGATATGCAAAGTCCTGGATGGGCTTTTGTCGAGTTGGGCCATGGAGCTGGCACCCTTGTTGCTAACACCTCACTAACCGCACGGTGAGCGTCAAAAAATTGCGGGTCGTCAGAGAGAGTAGACCATGAGCCAAGGTGTTGAATTTAATCGGTTGATGCTGGATATGCGGGCCATGCAAATGGACGCGATGTCGCAGCCTAAATCCGCCGCAGTGGCAGAGGTCAGCGGCAGCAGTTTCGCTGACATGCTTGGCCAGGCCGTGAACAAGGTCAACGACACCCAGAAGGCGTCCAATCAGTTGGCCAGTGCCTTCGAGATCGGCAAAAGCGGTGTGGACCTGACGGATGTGATGATTTCCTCGCAAAAGGCCAGCGTGTCTTTTCAAGCCTTGACCCAGGTTCGTAACAAGCTGGTTCAAGCGTATCAAGACATCATGCAGATGCCGGTTTAAGGACGAGATTGAGTCATGGCAGAAGCAGTCGCCGATAACGTACCGGCCAAGGCCACCCCGATAGACGGTAAACCGCCGCTGTTCGGTTTGTCCTTCCTGGAAAACCTGTCCCAGATGACCATGCTGCGTCAGGTTGGCCTGTTGGTAGGCCTGGCCGCCAGCGTGGCGATCGGCTTTGCCGTGGTGCTGTGGTCCCAGCAGCCCGATTACCGGCCGCTGTACGGCAGCCTGGCCGGGATGGACGCCAAGCAAGTCATGGACACCCTGGCCTCTGCCGACATTCCTTACACCGTCGAGCCCAACTCCGGTGCCTTGCTGGTCAAGGCTGATGACCTGTCTCGTGCTCGCCTGAAACTGGCTGCCGCCGGTGTGGCGCCGGGTGACGGCAACGTCGGCTTCGAGATCCTTGATAAAGAGCAAGGCCTGGGCACCAGCCAGTTCATGGAAGCGACCCGTTATCGTCGCGGCCTGGAAGGCGAGCTGGCCCGTACCATCTCCAGCCTGAACAATGTCAAGGGCGCCCGGGTGCACCTGGCGATTCCCAAAAGCTCGGTGTTCGTGCGCGACGAGCGCAAGCCCAGTGCTTCGGTACTGGTAGAACTGTACTCCGGCCGCTCCCTGGAGCCAGGCCAGGTCATGGCCATCGTTAACCTGGTGGCTACCAGCGTCCCCGAATTGAGCAAGTCCCAAGTCACAGTGGTCGACCAGAAGGGCAACCTGCTCTCCGATCAAGCGGAAAACTCCGCGCTGACCATGGCCGGCAAGCAGTTCGACTACAGTCGTCGCCTGGAGGGCATGCTGACCCAGCGGGTGCACAACATCCTGCAGCCAGTGCTGGGCAACGATCGTTACAAGGCTGAGGTCTCGGCGGATGTCGACTTCAGCGCCGTTGAATCCACTTCCGAACAGTTCAACCCAGACCAGCCGGCCTTGCGCAGTGAGCAGTCGGTCAACGAGCAGCGTTCCAGCAGCAATGGTCCGCAAGGCGTTCCGGGTGCTCTGAGCAACCAGCCGCCTTCGCCGGCTTCGGCGCCGCAAACCACCGGTGGCGCTACCGCCGCCGCGGGCATGGTGCAGCCAGGTCAGCCGCTGTTGGACGCCAACGGTCAGCAGATCATGGATCCGGCTACCGGCCAGCCGATGCTGGCACCGTACCCGTCGGACAAGCGTCAACAATCCACCAAGAACTTCGAACTCGATCGTTCCATCAGCCACACCAAGCAACAGCAGGGGCGTCTCAATCGCCTGTCGGTAGCGGTGGTGGTGGATGATCAGGTCAAGGTCAACCCGGCCAACGGCGAAACCAGTCGCGCTCCCTGGAGCGCCGATGAATTGGCGCGCTTCACTCGCCTGGTGCAGGACGCAGTGGGCTTCGATGCCAGCCGTGGCGACAGTGTCAGCGTAATCAATGTGCCGTTCTCCGCCGAGCGTGGGGAAGTGATCGCCGACATTCCGTTCTACTCGCAGCCGTGGTTCTGGGACATCGTCAAGCAAGTGCTGGGCGTGTTGTTCATCCTGGTGCTGGTGTTCGGCGTGCTGCGCCCGGTGCTCAACAACATCACTGGCGGCGGCAAGAACAAGGAACTGGCAGGGCTGGGCAGCGACGTCGAGCTGGGCGGCATGGGCGGCCTGGACGGCGAGCTGGCCAACGACCGCGTCAGCCTGGGCGGTCCGCAAAGCATTCTGCTGCCGAGCCCGAGCGAGGGTTATGACGCTCAGTTGAACGCAATCAAGAGTCTGGTGGCTGAAGACCCGGGTCGTGTGGCTCAGGTCGTGAAAGAGTGGATTAACGCAGATGAGTGATAACCGAGCCGCTACCGCCAAACTGACCCGGGTCGACAAAGCCGCGATTCTGCTGCTGTCCCTGGGTTCCACCGATGCTGCGCAAGTGCTGCGCCACATGGGGCCCAAAGAGGTTCAGCGTGTGGGTGTGGCCATGGCGCAAATGGGCAACGTGCACCGTGAGCAGGTCGAGCAGGTGATGAGCGAGTTCGTCGACATTGTCGGCGATCAAACCAGTCTCGGCGTCGGTTCCGATGACTACGTGCGCAAAATGCTTACTCAGGCCCTGGGCGAAGACAAGGCCAATGGCCTGATCGACCGTATCCTCCTGGGTGGCAACACCAGTGGCCTCGACAGCCTGAAGTGGATGGAACCACGGGCCGTGGCCGACGTGATCCGTTACGAGCACCCGCAGATCCAGGCCATCGTGGTGGCTTACCTCGATCCGGATCAGGCCGGTGAAGTGCTGGGCAACTTCGACCACAAGGCGCGCCTGGACATCATTCTGCGGGTTTCCTCGCTCAATACTGTGCAGCCAGCGGCCCTGAAAGAGCTGAACCAGATTCTCGAGAAGCAATTCTCCGGCAACTCCAACGCGTCCCGTACCACCTTGGGCGGTATCAAGCGCGCAGCCGACATCATGAACTTCCTCGACAGCTCGATTGAAGGCCAGCTCATGGACTCGATCCGCGAAGTCGACGAAGACCTGTCTGGTCAGATCGAAGACCTGATGTTCGTGTTCAACAACCTGGCCGATGTCGATGACCGCGGTATCCAGGCCCTGTTGCGCGAAGTGTCTTCCGATGTCCTGGTTCTGGCCCTCAAGGGGTCGGACGAAGGGGTCAAGGAAAAGATCTTCAAGAACATGTCCAAGCGTGCGGCGGAGCTGCTGCGCGATGACCTGGAAGCCAAGGGCCCGGTTCGCGTCAGCGACGTGGAAACTGCGCAGAAGGAAATCCTCACTATTGCCCGCCGTATGGCCGAAGCCGGAGAGATTGTTCTCGGTGGGAAGGGCGGCGAAGAAATGATCTAAGGTCGCTTTATGTCGTCCAGCAGTGATGAGTCCCAAAGCGAACTGATTCGTGCCCGGGACGTCGAGGGTTTTGACGTCTGGGCACTGCCCAGTTTCGATCCCGAGCCGCCCGAGCCTGAGCCGGAGCCTGAAGAGGTGCCGGAAGAAATCGAGGAAGTGCCGCTGGAAGAAGTCCAGCCACTGACCCTGGAAGAGCTCGAGAGCATTCGCCAGGAAGCCTATAACGAAGGTTTCGCCACCGGCGAGAAGGAAGGCTTCCACAGCACCACGCTCAAGGTTCGCCAGGAGGCTGAAGTCGCCCTGGTCGCCAAGTTGCAGGCGCTCGAACAGTTGATGGTCAATTTGTTCGAGCCCATCGCCGAGCAAGATACGCAGATCGAACAAACCCTGGTGGATCTGGTCAAGCACGTCACCCGGCAGGTGATCCAGCGTGAGCTGGTGATGGATTCCAGTCAGATCGAACACGTCATGCGCGAGGCCCTCAAGCTATTGCCGCTGGGGGTTGGCAATGTACGTCTTTATGTCAATCCGCAGGACTTCGAGCAGGTCAAGAGCCTGCGCGAGCGGCACGAGGAAAGCTGGCGCATCGTCGAGGACGAGGCGCTGCTGCCCGGTGGTTGCCGGGTCGAGACCGAGCACAGCCGCATCGATGCCAGCATCGAAACCCGGATCACCCAGGCCTTGGATCAACTGTCCGATCAGTTGCATGAGCAGTCGCTGCACCCGGCGGCTGCTGACCTGAGCCTGGACCTCGGCCCAAGGACTCCGTCGGCGCCGGATGTCGACGCCGCAGAGTCCAGCGTTCCAGAGCAGGCCGAGCCTGCGGAACACCCCGATGCGCCTTGAACGCACCAGTTTCGGCAAGCGCCTGGAAGGTTACGCCGAGGCCGTCAAGCTACCAGGTCAGCCGATTCTTGAAGGCCGCCTGCTGCGCATGGTCGGCCTTACTCTTGAAGCCGAGGGCCTGCGTGCCGCCATGGGCACCCGCTGCCTGGTGATCAACGATGACAGTTATCACCCGGTTCAGGTCGAGGCGGAAGTCATGGGCTTTTCCGGGAGCAAGGTGTTCCTGATGCCGGTCGGTAGCGTGGCCGGGATTGCTCCTGGTGCTCGGGTTGTCCCTCTGGCTGATACCGGGCGCTTGCCCATGGGCATGGGCATGCTCGGGCGTGTGCTGGATGGCGCCGGACGCGCTCTGGATGGCAAGGGCGGCATGCGTGCCGAGGACTGGGTGCCGATGGACGGTCCTACCATCAACCCCCTCAAGCGTGACCCCATCAGCCAGCCGCTGGATGTGGGCATTCGCAGTATCAACGGTTTATTGACGGTAGGTCGCGGCCAGCGCCTCGGTCTGTTCGCTGGTACCGGCGTGGGCAAGAGTGTGCTGCTGGGCATGATGACTCGCTTCACCGAGGCCGACATCATCGTGGTCGGGCTGATCGGCGAGCGGGGCCGTGAGGTCAAGGAGTTCATCGAGCACATTCTCGGTGAAGAAGGTCTCAAGCGTTCAGTGGTGGTGGCTTCGCCAGCGGACGATGCGCCGTTGATGCGTTTGCGGGCGGCGATGTACTGCACGCGGATCGCCGAGTATTTTCGCGACAAGGGCAAGAACGTCCTGTTGCTGATGGATTCCCTGACCCGTTTCGCCCAGGCCCAGCGGGAAATCGCTCTGGCCATTGGCGAGCCGCCGGCCACCAAGGGTTACCCGCCTTCGGTGTTCGCCAAGCTGCCCAAGCTGGTGGAGCGGGCCGGTAATGCCGAGGCCGGTGGTGGCTCAATTACCGCGTTCTATACCGTGCTGTCCGAGGGTGACGATCAGCAGGACCCGATCGCCGACTCGGCTCGGGGCGTGCTCGACGGGCATATTGTGCTGTCCCGGCGCCTGGCCGAAGAAGGGCATTATCCCGCCATCGATATCGAGGCCTCCATCAGCCGGGTCATGCCGGCGGTGATCAGCCCCGACAACATGGCTCGGGCGCAATACTTCAAGCAGTTGTGGTCGCGTTATCAACAGGCTCGGGACTTGATCAGCGTTGGCGCTTACGTCGCCGGTGGCGATCGCGATACCGACACCGCAATCTCCCTGCAGCCGGCGATGGTTGCCTACCTGCGCCAGGGCCTTAACGACAACGTCAGCCTGGGTCATAGCCAGACCCACCTGGAAATGCTTTTCGCTCCAGCGACGGGGGGCTAACCGGCCATGGCCGACAGCCGTGCAGCGCGTCTGGCGCCGGTGGTGGACATGGCGGAAAACGCCGAGCGTACCGCTGCCCAGCGTCTGGAGTACTTTCACGGCCAGGTGCGTGTGGCCCAGAGCAAGCTCGGGGACCTGGAGCGTTTTCGTGGCGACTACCAGGAACAGTGGGTCGAGCGCGGCAAGCTCGGCGTCAGTGGTCACTGGTTGATGAACTACCAGTATTTTCTCAGTCAGCTGGATACCGCCGTGGCCCAGCAGCGGCAAAGCCTTGCCTGGCATCAGAACAACCTCGATCGCGCGCGCGAGGCCTGGCAGCAGGCTTATGCCCGGGTGGAAGGGCTGCGCAAGCTGGTGCAGCGTTACATTGATGAGGCTCGAGCGCTTGAGGACAAGCGCGAACAGAAGCTGCTGGATGAACTTTCCCAGCGTCTGCCCCGTCAGAACCCTTATTGAGAGCGCTCATTTTTCGTCTGCAGGTTGTTCGCCGGGTCAGTGGGTGCTAAACCTTTTAAACGTCGTCAATGACAAGGAAGCAGTCACATGTCGGTCGTTACAGAAATATCCCCGGACGGACAAAAACTCACGATTTCCATCAGGGGGCGCTTCGATTTTGGACGCCACCAGGAGTTTCGTGAATCCTATGAGCGCCTGAACCGGACGCCAGAGTCCATCGTGGTGGACCTCAAGGAAGCCACCTACCTCGACAGCTCGGCCCTGGGCATGCTGTTGCTGTTGCGTGATCACGCCGGTGGCGACAATGCCGATGTCCGGGTGATCAACAGCAACTCGGATGTGCGCAAGATCCTTGCCATCTCCAATTTCGACAAGCTTTTCGACATCAGTTGAGCGGTATGCGCTCGATGACCGAGCCCCTGTGTGTGCTGATCGCCGAAGATGGCGCGGCGGACCGCTTGCTGCTGTCTGGCATTATCCGGCGCCAGGGGCATCAGGTGCTGGCGGCCAGTAATGGGGCCGAGGCCCTTGCGTTGTTCGAGCAGCGGCGTCCGCACATAGTGCTGATGGACGCGATGATGCCGGTGATGGACGGCTTTGAGGCCGCGCGACGGATCAAGACCCTGGCGGGCGAGACCCTGGTGCCGATCATCTTCCTCACCTCCCTGAGCGAAGGGGAGGCGCTGGCTCGCTGTCTGGAGGCAGGTGGCGACGACTTTCTGGCCAAGCCCTATAACCCGGTGATTCTGGGGGCCAAGATCAACGCCATGGACCGTTTGCGGCGCCTGCAGGAAACCGTGCTGGCGCAGCGGGACCAGATCACTCGTCACCACGATTACTTGCTCAACGAGCAGCGGGTGGCCAAGGCGGTGTTCGACAAGGTCGCCCATTCCGGTTGCCTGGATGCGCCGAACATCCGCTACCTGCAGTCGCCTTACGCGCTGTTCAATGGCGATTTGCTGCTGGCGGCCTACACCCCGGCGGGTGACATGCATGTGCTGTTGGGGGACTTCACTGGTCATGGCTTGCCAGCGGCGGTTGGGGCCATGCCCCTGGCCGAGGTGTTTTATGGCATGACCGCCAAGGGTTACGGACTGCCGGAAACCCTGCGGGAGATGAATGCCAAGCTCAAGCGCATCCTGCCGGTGGATATGTTCTGTTGTGCGACCCTGCTGTGCCTGAGTAACCAGCGACGGTCAGTGGAGGTGTGGAATGGCGGCATGCCCGAGGGGTATCTGTATCGTCATGCCGGCAGTGCGCGTACGCCCCTGGTGGCGCGACATCTGCCCCTCGGGGTGCTGAGTGCCGAGGCTTTCGAAGATCGCACTGAAGTGTTCCCCATGGCGCCGGGGGATCGGGTATTCCTGCTGTCCGACGGGGTGATCGACACCTGCAACACCGCCGATGAGTTGTTTGGTGTGGAGCGGTTGCACCGGGTGTTTGCCGCCAACCGCGAGCAGGAGCGACTGTTCGAGGAGATTCAGCAGGCCCTGGAGGACTTTGGTGGCAGTGCCCGGGACGATGTGAGCATGGTCGAAGTCGGCTTGCCAGAATTTCCCAGGCTGGCGCCGCCGGCCCCGGTGTACTCCGACAGCGGCCAGTCCTGTCCGCTGGATTGGTCGGTGAGCTTCGAGTTCCGCGCCGCTACCCTCAAGCGCTTCAATCCTTTGCCGTATCTGTTGCAGTTGTTGCTGGAGGTGCACGGCCTGCGCTCCCAGAGCGGGGCTCTGTACAGCGTGCTGGCCGAACTCTATTCCAATGCCTTGGAGCACGGTGTGCTCAAGCTCGACTCCCGGCTTAAACGGGATGCCGAGGGCTTCAGCCGCTATTACCGCGAGCGATCCGTGAGGCTGGCGGAGCTAGAGGATGGCTTTGTGCGGGTGCATTTGCAGGTGCAGCCCCTGGAGACGGGAGGGCGCCTGATAGTGCGTATCGAAGACAGTGGCGAGGGGTTCGATGTCGCGGCGATCCTGGCTCGGCCCAACGATACCGAGCGCTTGTCGGGGCGCGGCGTGAGCCTGATCCGACAGATGAGCCGCCAGGCGGTGTGGGCGGACGATGGGCGCAGTGTCTGCGTGGAGTTTTCCTGGGAGGCTCTGGCATAATCCTGGGGTTCTTGATCAAGGAGTGAACAAGTGGCTGAGATACATCTGGACCACACGGTGCTCAACGCATTGCAGGAAGTCATGGAGGATGAATACCCCGTCCTGCTGGACACTTTCGTCTGCGACTCCGAGGAACGAGTGCGGCTGTTGCGCAAGTCCGAGGATGCTCTGCAGCTAGTGGCGACCGCCCACAGTCTCAAGGGCAGTAGCAGCAATATGGGGGCGATCCGCCTGGCTGAGCTCTGTCATGAGCTTGAGGTGCGGGCCGGACAGTCTGCCGTTGATGGCATTCGCCAGCTGGTGGGGGAGATCGATGGCGAGTTCGCCATTGTCCGGCGCTTGTGCGAGCAGGAATTGCAGCGCTTCCACTGCTGAGAAACGACCTTTTGTCAGCAGGTTGATAAAGCTGGCTCGACCTTTGCAGTCAAGTCTCTGAACTGTACCTTTGATCCCCGTGCAGCGGAGACTGTCCCATGGCTGTTACCCCTAATTCGCTTCTTCAGGCCACAGCTCAGGCCAACGCTAAGTCCAAGACTCAAGCGGCCCCTGCCAGCCCTCTGGCAAGCGTTGCCGAGCCTGGGGACAAGGCGTCCAGCTTCGCGCAGCTCTATGCCAAGGAGTCTCAGAGCAAGCCGCAGAACAAGTCGCCGGCCCTCGCCGACAACTCGCCCAAGCCCGTACGGGACAAGAGCGTCGACAACAGTCCGAAGAAGGATGTTGCCAGCGATCAGTCTGCCGCGCCGCAGCCGGCGGTTGCCGATAGCGGCAAAACCTTGCCTGCCGATAAGCCGGTGAGCAGCGACAGCAAGCCCGCCACTGCCGCCAGTGATGACAGCAAGCCGGCTGATACCACGCAGGCCGACGCCTCGGTGGATCCGGCGCCGGTGGACCCGAGTCTGTTGCCGGCGATCCAGCCGCAACCCCAGGTCGCTGAAGTGCCGCCGCCGGTAGTGGCTGCGCAACCTCAGGTGGAAGTGCCCGTGGCGCCGCCCGCTGGGGTGGTGGCAGCGGTAGTGCCGACGGTGGCACCTGTGGCGGAGCCGCCCAAGGAGGCCTTCGATCCTGAGGCCGATCCGCTGGATGCCTTGCCAGCGCTGCGTCTGGCCATGGAGCAAGGTGGGCATGTCTCGGCTTCCAGTCAGTCTCAGCCCAAGGCTGCACCCGCGAATGCCGATGCCGACGGTCAGTTGACGTCGGTGCAGAACTTCGCCAATGGCATGGCTGGCATGCTTGAGCAGCACACCAGCAAGAACAGCACCGAGCAGGGCGGCGAAAAGGCCTTCACTGGCCTGATTGCCGACGGCCTGAAAGACCTCAAGGGGGCTTCCAGCGATACCCGGGTGGATGATTTCGCCAATCGTCTGGCGGCCCTGACTCAGGCCGCGACGCCGAAGACCGCCAATGCGGTGCCGGTCAACCAGCCGCTGGCCATGCACCAGAGCGGTTGGACCGATGAAGTGGTCAATCGGGTGATGTACCTGTCCAGCGCCAACCTCAGGTCGGCGGACATTCAGTTGCAACCTGCGGAGCTGGGACGCCTGGATATTCGCGTACACATGATTCCTGATCAGCAGACCCAGGTGACCTTCATGAGTGCCCATGCCGGTGTCCGTGAAGCCCTGGAAGGGCAGATGCACCGTATGCGAGACATGTTCAGCCAGCAGGGGTTGGGGCAGGTGGACGTCAACGTTTCCGACCAGTCCCGCGGCTGGCAGGGTCAGGAACAGGCGCAGCAGGAGCAGAACCGCAGGAGTGGTTCCAGCACCAGTGGCACGCGCCTGGACGGTGGCGACGAAGAGTTGCCCCATGGCGTGGCTGAAGTGGCTGCCCCGGTGCAGACCGTGATTGGCACCAGCGCTGTGGACTATTACGCCTGATTGAGTGACAGAGGGGGCGTGGCCGAGAGAGCTCGCCATGCCCCTTGCTTCTCCTTCCCCGCTGCTTATCCCCCCATTTCGGACAAATCTGGCATAACACTTGCTCTTGCCTTGCCGTGCGACTGTGAACCCCCGAATAGTGACGGATTATTGGCATGGCGAAGAGCGAAGCAGCAGAAAAACCCACCGCAGGGAAAAGCAAACTCAAGCTTATCCTCTTGATTGTTCTGGCGTTGTTGCTGGCCATCGGCTTGTCGGTCGGCGCCACCTGGTACTTCATGCACAGTGCTCAGAGCAAGCCTGCGCCGGTTGCGGAAACCGCCAGCAACGTCAAGCCGGCAGCGATCTACGAGCCCATGGCCCCGGCCTTCGTCGTCAACTTCACGCAGAACGGTCGTCAGCGCTACATGCAGGTGAGCATTACCCTGCTGGCGCGCAACCAGGCCGACCTGGATGCGCTGAAAGTGCACATGCCGGTGATCCGCAACAACCTGGTGATGCTGTTCTCAGGACAGAGTTTCGACACCCTGGCGACTCCGGTTGGCCAGGAAATGCTCCGCCAGAAGGCCACTGCCAGCGTCCAGGAAGTGGCGCAGAAAGAGGTGGGCAAAGTGGTGGTCGAGCAGTTGCTCTTTACTAACTTCGTACTGCAGTAGGAACACGACATGGCCGTGCAGGACCTGCTGTCCCAGGATGAGATCGATGCGCTGCTCCATGGCGTCGACGACGGTCTGGTACAGACCGAACACGCTGCCGAGCCCGGCAGTGTCAAAAGCTACGACCTGACCAGCCAGGATCGCATCGTCCGCGGACGCATGCCGACCCTGGAAATGATCAACGAGCGTTTCGCCCGCTATACCCGGATCAGCATGTTCAACATGCTGCGTCGTTCCGCCGATGTGGCGGTGGGTGGCGTGCAGGTCATGAAGTTTGGTGAGTACGTGCACTCGCTGTATGTGCCCACCAGCCTCAACCTGGTGAAGATCAAGCCGCTGCGTGGCACGGCGCTGTTCATTCTCGACGCCAAGCTGGTGTTCAAACTGGTGGACAACTTCTTCGGCGGCGACGGCCGCCACGCGAAGATCGAAGGGCGTGAATTCACGCCTACCGAGCTGCGGGTGGTGCGCATGGTGCTGGAGCAGGCCTTCGTCGATCTGAAGGAAGCCTGGCAGGCGATCATGCCGGTCAACTTCGAGTACATAAACTCGGAAGTGAACCCGGCCATGGCCAACATCGTCGGCCCCAGCGAAGCCATCGTGGTGTCGACCTTCCACATCGAACTCGATGGCGGTGGCGGCGACCTGCACGTGACCATGCCGTACTCGATGATCGAGCCAATCCGCGAAATGCTCGACGCCGGCTTCCAGTCTGACCTGGATGACCAGGACGAGCGCTGGAGCAAGGCACTGCGCGAGGACGTGCTGGATGTGGCAGTGCCGCTGAGCGCCACCGTGGCCCGTCGTCAGTTGCGCCTGCGGGACATCCTGCACATGCAGCCGGGCGATGTGATCCCGGTGGAACTGCCGGAAGACATGATCATGCGTGCCAACGGCGTACCGTCGTTCAAGGTCAAGCTGGGTTCCCACAAGGGCAACCTGGCGCTGCAAGTGATCGAGCCGATCGAGCGCCGTTGAGCGGCGCTCCAACCTGTTTGCTGTTCAATGAATTTTTGCCCGTCGAGGACCCAAGATGGCTGACGAAATTAACTCCCAGGACGACCAGGCACTGGCCGATGAATGGGCTGCTGCACTGGAAGAAACCGGTGATGCCGGCCAGGCCGATATCGACGCCTTGCTGGCCGCCGATGCAGGCGCCGCATCCGGCTCCGGGCGTTTGCAGATGGAAGAGTTCGGCAGCATGCCCAAGAGCCATGAGCCGGTCACGCTCGACGGTCCCAACCTGGACGTGATTCTCGATATCCCGGTATCGATCTCCATGGAAGTGGGCAGCACCGACATCAACATCCGCAACCTGCTGCAGCTCAACCAGGGGTCGGTGATCGAGCTTGATCGCCTGGCCGGCGAGCCGCTGGATGTGCTGGTCAACGGCACCCTGATCGCCCATGGCGAGGTGGTGGTGGTCAACGAGAAGTTCGGTATTCGCCTGACTGACGTGATCAGCCCCAGCGAACGCATCAAGAAGCTGCGCTAAGTGAACAAGCTGCTTGGCGTGGTCGTGCTCGGTTTGCCCCTGGGCGCCCTGGCTGCAGAGTCGGCGGCGACAGCTGCGGCTGCAGCCCCGGCAGTGGGCAGTGTCAGCGGGCAGTTGACCCAGCTGGTGCTGGGCCTGCTGCTGGTGATCGGGCTGATTTTCTTCCTCGCCTGGCTGCTGCGCCGGGTGCAGCAGGCCGGTCCCGCCGGGAAGGGGCAGGTGATCGAGTTGATCGGCTCCCGGGCCCTGGGGCCGCGCGATCGCCTGGTGCTGGTGCAAGTGGGCAGCGAGCAGATTCTGCTGGGCCTGACCCCGGGCACCATCACCCCGCTGCATGTACTCAAAGAACCGGTGCAGGTGCCCAGTGCCGAGCAGGCGACGCCCGAGTTTGCCCAGCGCCTGATGGAGCTGTTGGGCAAGGATCATAAGGATAAGAAGTAATGCCGTTGCGCATCATCTTGACGTTGGCACTGATGTTGGTGGCGCCGCTGGCGCTGGCGGCCGACCCGTTGTCGATCCCGGCGATTACCCTGGGCACCAATGCCGACGGTCAGCAGGAATACTCGGTCAGCCTGCAGATCCTGCTGATCATGACCGCGCTGAGTTTCATCCCGGCGTTCGTCATGCTGATGACCAGCTTCACCCGGATCATCATCGTTTTCTCGATCCTGCGTCAGGCCCTGGGTCTGCAGCAGACGCCGTCCAACCAGATCCTCACCGGCATGGCGCTGTTCCTCACCATGTTCATCATGGCTCCGGTGTTCGACCGGGTGAACCAGGATGCCTTGCAGCCTTACCTGGCGGAAAAACTCACGTCCCAGGAGGCGGTGGCCAAGGCCCAGGTGCCGATCAAGGACTTTATGCTGGCGCAGACTCGCAGCAGTGACCTGGAGTTGTTCATGCGCCTGTCCAAGCGCACCGACATTGCCAGCCCCGACCAGGCACCGCTGACCATCCTGGTGCCGGCCTTCGTCACCTCGGAGCTCAAGACGGCCTTCCAGATCGGCTTCATGATCTTTATCCCGTTCCTGATCATCGACCTGGTGGTGGCCAGTGTGCTGATGGCCATGGGCATGATGATGCTGTCACCGCTGATCATTTCCTTGCCGTTCAAGATCATGCTGTTTGTTCTGGTGGATGGCTGGGCCCTGATCATCGGCACCTTGGCGGGCAGTTTCGGCGGTGTTTAAAACCTTGTTTGCGGGTGCTCGACAATGACTCCTGAAGTCGCGGTAGACCTGTTTCGCGAAGCCCTCTGGCTGACCACTCTGATGGTGGCAGTGCTGGTGGTGCCCAGCCTGCTGGTGGGCTTGATGGTGGCCATGTTCCAGGCGGCCACCCAGATCAACGAACAGACCCTGAGCTTTCTGCCGCGCTTGCTGGTGATGCTGGTGACCCTGATTGTCGCCGGTCCCTGGCTGGTGCAAACCTTCATGGAATACATCCGTCAGTTGTACGGCAGTATTCCTCAGCTGATCGGCTGAGCCGATGTCCCTGTTGGCGCTGACCGACACTCAGATCAGTACCTGGGTGGCGAGCTTCATGTTGCCGCTGTTCCGGGTCACCTCGCTGCTGATGGTGATGCCGATATTCGGTACCACTCTGGTGCCGCGTCGCGTGCGTTTGTATTTCGCCCTGGCGATTACCGTGGTCATAGTCCCGGGCCTGCCGCCCATGCCCGAAGTGCGTGCCTTGGATCTCAGCGGCCTGCTGCTGATTGCCGAGCAGATTCTGATCGGTGCGGTGCTGGGGTTTTCCCTGCAGCTGTTCTTCCAGTCCTTTGTGATCGCCGGGCAGATCGTGGCGATCCAGATGGGCATGGGCTTCGCTTCCATGGTCGACCCTACCAACGGCGTCTCGGTGGCGGTGATCGGGCAGTTTTTCACCATGCTGGTGACCCTGCTGTTCCTGGCCATGAACGGCCATCTGGTGGTCTTTGAAGTCCTTACCGAAAGCTTCACCACCCTGCCAGTGGGCGGTGGCCTGATGGTCAACCACTACTGGGAGCTGGCGGGCAAGCTCGGTTGGGTCATGGGGGCTGCGCTGTTGCTGGTACTGCCGGCGATCACCGCGCTGCTGGTGGTCAACATCGCCTTTGGCGTGATGACCCGAGCCGCCCCGCAATTGAATATCTTCTCCATCGGCTTTCCCCTGACGCTGGTGCTCGGCATGGGCATTGTCTGGGTCAGCCTGGCTGACATTCTCAATCAGTATCAACCGCTGGCCTCCGAGGCCCTGCAGTTTTTACGCGAACTGGCAAAGGCGCGTTGAGCCATGGCAGAAAGCGAGAGCGGTCAGGACAAGACAGAAGACCCCACGGAGAAACGCAAGAAGGACTCCCGGGAAAAGGGTGAGATTGCCCGTTCCAAGGAGCTCAATACCCTGGCCGTCATGTTGGCAGGGGCGGGCGGTCTGCTGGTGTATGGCGGTGGTCTGGCCCAGGACCTGCTGGAAATCATGCGTCTGAATTTCTCCTTGCCCCGGGAGGTGCTGCTCAGCCCGGGAGCCATGGGGCAGTACCTGCTGCACTCGGGCAAGATCGCCATCCTGGCGGTGCAGCCGGTGCTGCTGACCTTGCTGCTGGCGGCCATCATCGGGCCGATTTCCCTCGGGGGCTGGTTGTTCGCGGGCAAGAGTCTGGCGCCCAAGTTCAGTCGGATGAATCCGGCTAGTGGTCTTAAGCGGATGTTTTCCACCAATGCGTTGATCGAGCTGCTCAAGGCCCTGGCCAAATTCGGCCTGGTGCTGTTCGTGGCGCTTTCGGTGCTGTCGGCGGACATTGATGATCTGCTGCGCATTGCCCACGAACCGCTTGAACTGGCGATCATCCACAGCGTCCAGGTGGTGGGCTGGAGCACGTTGTGGATGGCGTGCGGGCTGATCCTGATCGCGGCGGTGGATGTGCCGGTGCAGATTTACCAGGCCCATAAGAAGTTGTTGATGACCAAGCAGGAGGTGCGTGACGAGCACAAGGACCAGGAAGGTCGTCCTGAGGTCAAACAGCGGATTCGCCAGACCCAGCGCGAGATGTCTCAGCGGCGGATGATGGCGGCAATCCCCGAGGCTGACGTGGTGATCACCAACCCGACTCACTACGCCGTTGCCCTCAAGTATGACGCCGAGAAGGGTGGGGCTCCGGTGTTGCTGGCCAAGGGCAGTGATTTCTTGGCCCTGAAAATCCGCGAGATTGCCGTGGCCCATGAAGTGATGCTGCTGGAGTCGCCGGCTTTGGCGCGTTCCATCTATTACTCCACTGAGCTTGAAGAAGAAATCCCTGCGGGCCTGTACCTGGCGGTGGCCCAGGTCCTGGCCTACGTCTATCAGATCCGCCAGCACCGCGCGGGCAAGGGCAAGCGTCCGGACCCGCTCAAGGACTTGCCGATTCCGGCGGATCTGCGGCGTGACACTGGCGGCAAGCAATCCTCGGGCGGCCCCATCGAGCCTGTGTAGCTGCAGGCATGCAGGGCCTGGCTTGCCAACGAGTGCGTCCTGCTTTCGTCAGAAAAATGGCTAATTGCCATTATTTCGCCTTGTAACCTTGTTTCTTGCAGCTGACCCAGGGCGCTTCGCTAGCCGACAATGGTGGTCCTGCGGTCTTGTTCGCCGGTAGCCCGGTTCTTCCTGGTCAAGGATGGGATTGCGCCGCTTTGGCAAAGTTGGAAGGCTTCTTGCAGTAGCAGCCCCGAGCCGCTTCAGGCGTCAAAAGTTTGCTTTACGGAACGGGGTAAATCGGTGGATCGCTCTCAGTTAATCAACACGGCTCGCAGTAACCTGGTTGACCTCGGTCGAGGCAACCTGGGTGTACCTGTGCTGCTGTTGGTCATGCTGGCCATGATGATGCTGCCAGTGCCGGCGTTCCTGCTGGATGTGTTCTTCACCTTCAACATTGCCCTGTCGATCGTAGTCCTGCTGGTCTGTGTGTACGCCCTGCGACCACTGGATTTCGCGGTGTTCCCCACCATTCTGCTGGTAGCCACCTTGTTGCGGTTGGCACTCAACGTGGCCTCGACCCGGGTGGTGATGCTCCACGGTCAGGAAGGCCATGCCGCCGCTGGTAAGGTGATCCAGGCCTTTGGTGAGGTGGTGATCGGCGGTAACTATGTCGTGGGTATCGTGGTCTTCGCGATCCTCATGATCATCAACTTCGTGGTGGTGACCAAGGGTGCCGGGCGGATCTCCGAGGTGAGCGCGCGCTTCACCCTGGATGCCATGCCCGGCAAACAGATGGCCATCGACGCCGACCTCAACGCTGGCCTGATCGATCAGAATCAGGCCAAGCTGCGCCGTCTGGAAGTGGCTCAGGAGGCCGAGTTCTACGGCTCCATGGACGGTGCCAGCAAATTCGTTCGCGGCGACGCCATCGCCGGCCTGCTGATCCTCTTTATCAACCTGATCGGCGGCATGGCGGTCGGTATCTTCCAGCACAACATGACCTTTGCCGACGCCGGCAAGGTCTATGCCTTGCTGACCATCGGTGACGGTTTGGTGGCGCAGTTGCCATCGCTGCTGCTGTCCACCGCGGCCGCCATCATGGTGACTCGTGCTTCGGGCTCCGAAGATATGGGCAAGCAGATCAACCGGCAGATGTTCGCTTCGCCCAAGGCGCTGGCAGTGGCTGCTGGCCTGATGGCGGTGATGGGGCTGGTGCCGGGCATGCCGCACTTCTCCTTCCTCAGCCTGGCGGCAGTGGCCGGTGGTGCAGCTTATCTGCTCTGGAGAAAGCAGAACCTGGTCAAGGTCAAGGCTCAGGAAGAAGTCCAGCGTCAGCAAGACTTGCTGCCTTCTCCGGCTCGGGCCATGGAGACCAAGGAGCTGGGTTGGGACGATGTGACTCCAATCGACATGATCGGCCTGGAAGTTGGCTACCGCCTGATTCCTTTGGTGGATCGCAACCAGGGCGGGCAACTGCTGGCGCGGATCAAGGGTGTGCGCAAGAAGCTGTCCCAGGACCTGGGCTTCCTTATGCCCACTGTGCATATCCGTGACAACCTGGACCTGGCCCCCAGTGCCTATCGCCTGACCCTGATGGGGGTGATCCTGGCGGAGGCCGAGATCTATCCGGATCGCGAACTGGCGATCAACCCCGGGCAGGTCTACGGCACCCTCAACGGTATCTCGGCCCGTGACCCGGCCTTTGGCCTGGAGGCGGTGTGGATCGAAATCAGCCAGCGGCCTCAGGCGCAGTCCCTGGGCTACACCGTGGTGGACGCCAGTACCGTGGTCGCCACCCACTTGAACCAGATTCTGTACAAGCACTCCAGCGAGCTGATTGGTCACGAGGAGGTGCAGCAGTTGCTGCAAGTGCTGGCCAAGAGTTCGCCGAAACTGGCCGAGGAGTTGGTGCCGGGTGTGCTGTCGTTGTCGCAGTTGCTCAAGGTGTTGCAGGCGCTGCTGGCCGAACAGGTGCCGGTACGGGACATCCGCAGCATTGCCGAGGCGATCGCCAACAATGCCGCCAAGAGTCAAGATACTGCCGCTTTGGTTGCCGCGGTTCGGGTCGGCTTGTCTCGCGCCATCGTCCAAAGCATTGTAGGTACTGAGTCTGAGCTGCCTGTGATTACCTTGGAGCCAAGGTTGGAACAAATTTTGCTCAGCAGTTTGCAGAAGGCAGGACAAGGCCAGGAAGAAGGCGTTCTGCTGGAGCCAAGCATGGCTGAAAAGCTGCAACGTTCGCTGATCGAAGCGGCGCAGCGTCAAGAGATGCAAGGTCAACCGGTGATTCTGTTGGTAGCGGGTCCGGTCCGCGCCATGCTCTCGCGGTTCGGGCGTCTCGCCGTTCCCGGGTTGCATGTGCTGGCGTACCAGGAAATTCCCGACAACAAGCAAGTGACCATCGTTGCGACAGTAGGGCCCAACGGCTGAGGTAGTGGGTTATGCAAGTTAAGCGTTTTTTCGCCGCCGATATGCGTCAGGCCATGAAACTGGTTCGTGATGAGTTGGGCGCTGAAGCCGCCATTATCGGCAACCGGCGGATTGCCGGGGGCGTCGAGTTGACGGCTGCCCTGGATTACAAGTTGTCAGCCTTGTCGCCGCGGGTTCCGAACATGGAACTTGAAGACGAGTTGCGCAAGACCCAGTCGCGTATCGTCACTGCCCAGGCCGAACTGAGCCTGCGGGGCGAGGGCGACAGTGCCTCGATCACCAATCGCCAGTTGTTCGCCGGTCTGCCGTTGACTGCCGCCGAGCCGCTGATCGAGCCGACCCTGACCGAGCGTCCGCGTCCGGCCCCGGCTCCTGTTGCTCCGGCGCCCGATAACCGGGCCTTGGACTCCATGCGTTTCGAACTCAACGGTCTGCGTGAGCTGCTGGAAGTGCAGTTGGGCTCCCTGGCCTGGAGCCAGTTGCAGGGCAGTCGCCCGGAGCAGGCCAACCTCTGGCGTCGCCTGCAGCGCATCGGCCTGTCCGGCCCGCTGGCGCGCGACCTGCTGGCACTGATCAGCGAAATCGACGAGCCCCGCCAGGCCTGGCGCATGTTGCTGGCGCACCTGGCGCGGATGATCCAGACCCCGGAAGTCGAGCCGCTCGAAGAGGGGGGCGTGATTGCCATGGTCGGTCCTGCCGGCATGGGCAAGACCACCACCCTGGCCAAGCTGGCAGCGCGCTATGTACTCAAGTACGGCGCACAGAACATTGCTCTGGTGAGCATGGACAGCTTCCGTATTGGCGCCCAGGAGCAGCTCAAGACCCTGGGGCGCATCCTTAATGTGTCGGTGACCCATGTCGATCCTGGTCAGTCCCTGGCTCAAGCCCTGGACCCGCTGCTGCGCAAGCGCGTGGTGTTGATCGACACCGCCGGCCTGCAAGCCAGCGACCCGGCGTTGCGCATGCAACTGGAAAGCCTGGCCGGTCGTGGGATTCGGGCGAAGAATTACCTGGTGCTGGCCACCACCAGCCAGAAGCAGGTGCTGACGGCTGCCTACCACAGCTACAAGCGCTGCGGTCTGGCCGGTTGCATCCTCACGAAACTGGATGAAACAGCTAGTCTTGGCGAGGTCTTGAGCCTGGCCATCAGTCACGAATTGCCAGTGGCCTATCTCACCGATGGCCCACGGATTCCCGACGATTTGCATCTGCCTCGCCGTCACCAGTTGGTGAGTCGTGCTGTCAGTGTGCAGATGCAGGAAGAACCCAGCGAAGAAGCCATGGCCGACATGTTCGCTGACCTCTATCACAGCCCGACCAAGCGGGTCGGCTGAGGTAGACATGAATAGATTGCAGTGTATCTACATCGATGGTCTGCCATGCATTGTTCCAATGGTGAACGCGCAGCCAGTTATGTGGCCCCGTCTAAGTAAGACAAGGTAAAGAAAGAACATGGGCAGCATGCATCCCGTACAGGTGATTGCGGTGACCGGCGGCAAAGGTGGCGTCGGCAAGACTAATGTGTCAGTGAACTTGTCCCTGGCTCTGGCTGAGCTCGGTCGGCGGGTCTTGCTGCTGGACGCCGATCTGGGACTGGCCAACGTCGATGTCCTACTGGGTCTGACCCCCAAACGCACCCTGGCGGATGTCATCGAAGGGCGCTGTGAGCTGCGCGACGTGCTGCTCCAGGGGCCTGGCGGCATTCGCATCGTTCCGGCCGCCTCGGGCACCCAAAGCATGGTGCACCTGAGTCCTGCCCAGCATGCGGGCCTGATCCAGGCCTTCAGCGACATCGGCGACAATCTCGATGTGCTGGTGATTGACACCGCTGCGGGCATTGGTGACTCGGTAGTCAGTTTCGTCCGCGCTGCCCAGGAAGTGTTGCTGGTGGTCTGCGACGAACCGACCTCCATCACCGACGCCTACGCGCTGATCAAGTTGCTCAACCGCGACTACGGCATGAACCGTTTCCGGGTCTTGGCCAACATGGCCCAGAGTCCTCAGGAAGGGCGCAACCTGTTTGCAAAATTGACCAAGGTCACGGATCGTTTCCTGGACGTGGCCTTACAATACGTCGGCGCAGTTCCCTACGACGAAAGCGTACGCAAGGCCGTGCAAAAGCAGCGTGCGGTCTATGAAGCCTTTCCTCGTTCGAAGTGTGCATTGGCGTTCAAGGCCATCGCGCAAAAAGTCGATACCTGGCCGTTGCCGGCGAACCCACGCGGGCATCTGGAGTTTTTTGTCGAGCGCCTAGTGCATCAAACAGCGGGACCGGTGCTATGACTGCCAGCGGCTACAACCTCTACAAGAAGTCGGCACGTGACAGCCAATACGAATTGATCGAGCGCTATGCGCCCCTGGTCAAGCGTATTGCCTATCACCTGCTGGCGCGGTTGCCGGCCAGTGTTCAGGTGGAAGACCTGATTCAGGCCGGAATGATCGGTTTGCTCGAAGTGTCGACCAAGTACGACGCGAGCAAGGGGGCGAGTTTCGAAACCTACGCGGGTATCCGTATCCGCGGGGCGATGCTCGACGAGGTTCGCAAAGGCGATTGGGCACCGCGTTCGGTGCACCGTAATACGCGCATGGTCAGTGATGCCATTCGCGCAATTGAAGCTAAAACCGGTCGCGACGCTAAAGATCACGAAGTTGCGGCCGAACTTCAATTGAGTCTCGACGATTATTACGGGATTTTGAACGACACCTTGGGCAGCCGCCTGTTCAGTTTCGACGATCTGTTGCAGGACGGCGAACATGAAGGGCTGCATGAGGATGGCGCCAGTGCTCATCTCGAGCCGTCACGGGACCTGGAGGATGAACGCTTCCAGGCTGCGTTGGCGGATGCGATTGCCAATTTGCCGGAGCGCGAGCGACTGGTGTTGGCGCTGTACTACGACGAAGAGCTGAACCTCAAGGAAATCGGTGAGGTCCTGGGGGTCAGCGAGTCGCGGGTCAGCCAGTTACACAGCCAGTGCGCAGCCCGCTTGCGGGGGCGTTTGGGGGAGTGGCGAGCGCGCTGACAGGCAGTGTGGGGACACTGCGATCAGGACCGGTGAAGCAAGCGCTGCACCGGTCTTGCAGTATGTGCTCCATGCAGTCGTTGTGTGTTATGCCGAATTGATTGAATGGCGCGTTCAGGTGCTGGATGCGTTTAAGACTGCTTGGAGGTCGAATTGGACAAGAACATGAAAATCCTCATCGTTGATGACTTTTCAACGATGCGGCGGATCATAAAAAACCTGTTGCGTGATCTGGGTTTCACCAACACGGTCGAGGCCGACGATGGCACTACCGCCATTCCGGTACTCAACAGCGGGAGCATCGACTTTCTGGTAACGGACTGGAACATGCCGGGCATGACCGGTATCGACCTGCTGCGCCACGTGCGTGCCGATGAAAAACTCAAGCACCTGCCGGTATTGATGGTGACTGCTGAAGCCAAGCGCGAGCAGATCATCGAAGCGGCCCAGGCCGGCGTAAACGGCTATGTCGTCAAACCATTCACGGCTCAGGCGTTGAAAGAGAAGATCGAAAAGATCTTCGAACGCATCGGTTGATGTACGTAGCCATTCCGCCACGGGGGAGCTATGGAGCATAACGAATCTTCACTGGGCGACTTTGAGTCGACCCTGAAAAAACATGCGCTGGAACTGGTCGAAAGCCTTGAAAAGGGCAGGTTTGGCGAAGCGGTGCAATTGATCCATGAGCTCAATCAGACCCGTGACCGCGGCCTGTATCAGGAAGTGGGCAAGCTCACCCGCGAGCTGCATAGCGCGATCGTCAATTTCCAGATTGACCCGCACATGCCGCAAGCCGAGGAAGTTTCACAGATCACGGATGCCACTGAGCGCCTGTCCTATGTGGTCCGGCTCACGGAAGCCGCCGCCAACCGCACCATGGATCTGGTAGAGATCAGCACTCCGTTGGTCAATGGCCTGAGCACTGAAGCCCAGGCCTTGAGCGCAGACTGGGGGCGCTTTATGCGGCGCGAGGTCGGCGCTGAAGAGTTTCGCGAACTGGCACGCCGGGTCGACAGTTTCCTGACGCGTAGCGAGCAGGAAACCCGCACCGTCTCGGGCCACCTCAACGACATTCTGCTGGCGCAGGATTACCAGGACCTGACCGGTCAGGTGATCAAGCGTGTGACCCAGTTGGTCACGGAAGTCGAAAGCAATCTGCTCAAACTCGTCTTGATGGCCAGTCAGGTCGATCGTTTCGCTGGCATCGAACATGACCGTGAATCGATCCTCGCTGAAAAAGATCCGCAAAAACATCTCGCCAAGGGTGAAGGTCCGCAGATTCATGCCGATAAACGGGAAGACGTTATGTCCGGTCAGGACGATGTAGACGATTTGCTTTCCAGCCTTGGATTCTAGGAGCACCCATTAATGAGCTTCGGCGCCGATGAAGAGATCCTTCAGGATTTCCTGGTTGAGGCCGGCGAGATTCTAGAGCAACTGTCCGAACAACTGGTCGAGCTGGAAAGCCGGCCAGATGATGCGGACTTGCTCAATGCAATTTTTCGCGGTTTTCACACTGTTAAAGGGGGCGCCGGCTTCCTCCAGCTCAATGAGCTGGTGGAGTGCTGTCACATCGCCGAGAACGTCTTCGACATCCTGCGCAAGGGTGAGCGGCGGGTCGACTCGGAACTGATGGACGTGGTGCTTGAGGCTCTGGACGCGGTGAACGGCATGTTTGGCCAGGTCCGTGAGCGCACCGAAATTACTGCCGCGACACCTGAGCTGCTGGCCGCCTTGGCGCGCCTGGCTGAGCCTGCCGGTGCCGAACCTGCAGCGCCGGTGGTTGAAGAAGTGGCCGAAGCCGTTGTCGAGCCTGAAGCGCAGGCTCCGTCAGGGGACATCACCGATAACGAATTCGAACTCTTGCTCGACTCGCTGAATGCCGCCAAGGCCGACGCCGAAGCCGCACCTGCTGCCGCACCGGTGGCCGAGGGCGAGCCCGCCAGCGACGAGATCACCGATGCTGAGTTTGAGTCCCTGCTGGACCAACTGCATGGCAAGGGGCAGTTCGCACCCGATGCCGTAGCCACCGCAGCGCCTCCTGCTGCCGCTGGTGCTGCCGCGGCGGGCGACGAAATCACCGATGACGAATTCGAAGCCCTGCTGGACCAGTTGCATGGCAAGGGCAACTTTGCCGTGGACGCACTGGAGTCAGCAGTGGCCGCGGTGCCTGCCGCGCCGGCGCCAAGCGCCGCCGCAGCCGGCAGCGACCTGATCACCGATCACGAATTCGAATCCCTGCTCGATGAGCTGCACGGCAAGGGCAAGTTCTCTGAAGCTCCGGGTGCGGCCAAACCGGCAGCGGCTGTTGCCGCGGCACCGGCTGCTGCAACCAGCACAGCCGTCGCCAAGCCCGTGGCGAAGAAGCCCGAAGCCAAGGCCGAGGCGCCAAAACCGGCAGCGGCTGCAGCACCGGCACCGGCTCGTGCCGCAGCTGCGCCACCAGCGGAAAAGCCTGCCAGCGAAGCAGAAACCACGGTGCGGGTCGATACCGCGCGCCTGGACGAAATCATGAACATGGTGGGCGAGCTGGTTCTGGTGCGTAACCGTCTGGTGCGCCTGGGGCTCAACAGCGGCGACGAAGCCATGTCCAAGGCCGTGTCGAACCTGGACGTGGTGACGGCCGACCTGCAGACCGCGGTGATGAAGACCCGCATGCAGCCGATCAAGAAGGTGTTCGGGCGCTTCCCGCGTCTGGTTCGCGACTTGGCCCGACAGCTCAAGAAAGAGATCAACCTGGAGCTGGTGGGGGAAGAAACCGACCTCGACAAGAACCTGGTCGAGGCCCTGGCCGATCCGCTGGTGCACTTGGTGCGCAACGCGGTAGACCATGGCATCGAGTCGCCTGAAGAGCGCGAAGCCTCGGGCAAGGCCCGCGGCGGCAAAGTGGTGCTGGCGGCGGAGCAGGAAGGTGACCACATCCTCCTGTCGATTTCCGACGACGGCAAGGGCATGGACCCCAACGTTCTGCGAGCCATTGCCGTCAAGCGCGGCGTGATGGACAAGGACGCGGCCGACCGCCTGAGCGACACCGAGTGCTACAACCTGATCTTCGCCCCGGGCTTCTCCACCAAGACCGAGATCTCCGACGTCTCCGGCCGTGGTGTGGGCATGGACGTGGTGAAGACCAAGATTTCCCAGCTCAATGGTTCGATCAACATCTACTCGACCAAGGGCCAGGGCTCGAAGATCGTCATCAAGGTGCCGTTGACCCTGGCGATCATGCCGACCCTGATGGTGATGCTGGGCAACCAGGCGTTCGCTTTCCCTCTGGTCAACGTCAACGAGATTTTCCACCTCGATCTGTCCCGCACCAATGTGGTGGATGGCCAGGAAGTGGTGATCGTGCGTGACAAGGCATTGCCCCTGTTCTACCTCAAGCGCTGGCTGGTCAGTTCCGCCGCTCATGAAGAGCAGCGTGAAGGCCACGTAGTGATCCTTTCGGTGGGCACCCAGCGGATCGGTTTTGTCGTCGATCAACTGGTCGGCCAGGAAGAAGTGGTCATCAAGCCCTTGGGCAAAATGCTTCAGGGAACCCCGGGCATGTCCGGCGCCACCATTACCGGTGACGGCCGCATCGCTCTGATTCTCGATGTTCCGAGCATGCTCAAGCGTTACGCCGCACGGCGTATTTGATTCGGCGGGGAGGGGCGGTTGGCCTCGCCCCACCTAACGGAGTGTTTATGGCAGTCAAAGTCCTGGTGGTGGACGATTCGGGTTTTTTCCGCCGCCGCGTCTCGGAAATTCTTTCAGCGGATTCGAATATCCAGGTCGTCGGTACGGCGACCAATGGTAAAGAGGCGATCGATCAGGCCCTGGCCCTCAAGCCGGACGTGATCACCATGGACTACGAGATGCCGATGATGGATGGCATCACCGCAGTGCGGCATATCATGCAGCGCTGCCCGACGCCGGTCCTGATGTTCTCTTCCCTGACCCACGAAGGCGCTCGAGTGACCCTCGATGCGCTGGATGCCGGGGCTGTGGATTTCCTGCCGAAGAATTTCGAAGACATCTCGCGCAATCCGGAGAAGGTCAAGCAACTGCTGTGCGAGAAAGTCCACAGCATTTCGCGCAGTAATCGCCGTTTCAGCAGCTACAGCGCCCCGGCGCCGCAACCGGCTGCACCGGCTCCGGCGCCGTCGAGTTTTGGCGGCAGTCGTCCGGCGCCTGCGCCTGCTCCAGTCCGTGCTCCTGCACCGGCTGCCGGCCCGGCATCGCCAGCGCCCAAGCGCAAGGCCTACAAGCTGGTGGCGATCGGTACTTCCACCGGTGGCCCGGTGGCGCTGCAGCGGGTCCTGACCCAACTGCCGGCCAACTTCCCGGCACCTATCGTGCTGATTCAGCATATGCCCGCGGCCTTCACCAAGGCCTTTGCCGAGCGTTTGGACAAGCTGTGCCGGATCAGCGTCAAGGAAGCGGAGGATGGCGACATCCTGCGTCCAGGCCTGGCGCTGCTGGCGCCGGGCGGCAAGCAGATGATGATCGACGGTCGTGGCGCGGTGAAGATTCTTCCTGGCGACGAGCGCCTGAACTACAAGCCGTGCGTGGACATCACCTTCGGCTCTGCAGCCAAATCCTACAGCGACAAAGTTCTGGCGGTGGTGCTGACCGGTATGGGCGCTGACGGTCGTGAAGGCGCGCGTCTGCTCAAGCAGGGCGGCAGCGCGGTCTGGGCCCAGGATGAAGCCAGCTGCGTGATCTACGGCATGCCCATGGCCATCGTCAAAGCCAATCTGGCGGACGCGGTGTACAGCCTGGACGACATCGGCCGGCATCTGGTCGAGGCCTGTCTCTGATGGATGTGCTCAGCCTTATCGGGATCATCATGGCGTTTGTCGCCATCATTGGCGGCAACTACCTGGAAGGGGGGCACCTGTCGGCCCTGGCCAATGGCCCGGCGGCACTGATCGTGCTCGGCGGGACCATCGGCGCGGCCTTGCTGCAGTCGCCTTTGAGTGCCTTCAAGCGAGCCATGCAGATCCTGGTGTGGATTCTGTTTCCGCCTCGGGTGGACCTGCCCGGGGGCATCGATCGGGTGGTCAACTGGAGCCTGACCGCACGCAAGGAGGGCCTGCTGGGCCTGGAAGGCGTGGCGGACGCCGAGCCTGACACCTATTCGCGCAAAGGCTTGCAGCTGTTGGTCGATGGTGCCGAACCGGAAGCCATCCGCAGCATCCTTGAGGTGGACTTCTACACTCAGGAGAGCCGCGATATTGAGGCTGCCAAGGTCTTCGAAAGCATGGGCGGCTATGCGCCGACCATCGGCATCATCGGTGCGGTGATGGGCCTGATCCACGTGATGGGCAACCTGGCTGATCCATCGCAGTTGGGCAGTGGTATCGCCGTGGCCTTCGTCGCCACCATCTACGGTGTGGCTAGCGCCAACCTGGTGCTGTTGCCGATCGCGGCCAAGCTCAAGGCCATTGCCTTGCGCCAGTCCCGTTACCGGGAAATGTTGCTCGAAGGCATTCTGTCGATTGCCGAAGGCGAAAACCCTCGCTCCATCGAGTTGAAGCTGCAAGGCTTCATGGACTGATTATGGCTCGTCGTCGCCAGCAAGAAGAACACGTCAACCACGAACGCTGGTTGGTTTCCTACGCCGACTTCATCACCTTGCTGTTCGCGTTTTTCGTGGTCATGTACTCCATCTCCTCGATCAACGAGGGCAAGTACAAGGTGATTTCCGAAGCCTTGATCGGGGTCTTCACCGACTCCGATCGCAGTCTCAAGCCGATTCCCATCGGTGACGAGCGGCCCAAGACCGTGACCCCGGCCAAGCCGCTGGTCAAGGACAGCGAACAGACCGACGCCGGCATCTCCGGTGGCAGTGATCCGCTGAAAAGCATCGCCGATGACATCAGCGCCGCTTTTGGCGACCTGATCAGCTCCAACCAGATGACTGTGCGTGGCAATGAGTTGTGGGTGGAGATCGAACTCAACTCCAGCCTGTTGTTCGGCAGCGGCGATGCCATGCCCAGCGATCAGGCGTTCACCATCATCGACAAGGTGGCGAAGATCCTCAAACCCTTCGACAACCCGATTCATGTCGAAGGCTTCACCGACAACCTGCCGATCCAGACCGCGCAGTACCCGACCAACTGGGAGTTGTCTTCGGCCCGCTCGGCGAGCATCGTGCGGATGCTGGCGATGCAGGGGGTGAACCCCGCGCGAATGGCTTCGGTGGGGTATGGCGAATTCCAGCCGGTGGCCAACAATGCCACCGCCGAAGGCCGGGCGCGCAATCGCCGGGTGGTGCTGGTGGTGTCGCGCAACCTGGATGTGCGTCGCAGCCTGACCGGTACCGGAACCGCCAACGCGACACCGGATGCGGCACTCAAGCGTGCTGGCACACAAACTGCACCAACCCCAGTGAAAACGCCGGTACAGGGAAGCGCCGTCAATTCTCCGTCACCCGCTTTATAACTTAGCGCTATGTCTCGCCCCGCTGTGGCCGGGCGGGAGGAACAAACCGAATGAGAGTCTGGGCAGTTGCCAATCAAAAGGGTGGTGTCGGTAAAACCACCAGTTCCATCGCTTTAGCCGGTTTGCTGGCCGAGGCGGGCAAGCGCGTGGTCGTGGTCGATCTCGACCCCCACGGTTCCATGACCAGCTACTTCGGCTATGACCCGGACAGCCTGGAGCACAGCAGCTACGACCTGTTCCTGCACAAGGGCAATGTGCCCCAGGACCTGCCGGGCCAGTTGTTGCTGGGTACCAGCCATGAGCGCATTTCATTGTTGCCGTCGAGCACCGCCCTGGCCACCCTTGAGCGTCAGTCACCGGGGCAGAGTGGTTTGGGCCTGGTGATCGCCAAGAGCCTGGCACAGCTGTGGCAGGACTTCGATTACGCGGTGATCGACAGCCCGCCGCTGCTCGGTGTGTTGATGGTCAACGCCCTGGCGGCCAGCCAGCAGCTGGTGATCCCGGTGCAGACCGAGCACTTGGCGGTCAAGGGGCTGGAGCGCATGGTCAACACCCTGGCGATGGTCAATCGCTCGCGCAAGCAGCCGCTGCCGTTCACCATTGTGCCGACCCTGTTCGACCGCCGGACCCAGGCTTCCCTGGGCACTCTGCGCATTCTGCGGGACAAGTTTCCCGACGAAATCTGGCAGGGCTATATCCCGGTGGATACCCGCTTGCGGGATGCCAGCCGGGCAGGGGTCACCCCATCTCAGTTCGATGGCAAGAGCCGCGGTGTACTGGCCTACAAGGCCTTGCTCAAGCATCTGCTGGCCCAACAACTCGTGGCGCAGGTGGCTTGACGTGAAGCGCTATTCAAGTCACTCGACCGCTCGGCCGATAACCCCTACAGATCACTGTATCGGGGTTTTTGCGTGGGCATCCTCATGAACCGTCCTCTGGATATCAAGAGCCGGCCTCAGCTGGCGCTGCAGTCGTACCTGGACGCTTTGCTGCAGGATGCTACCGAAGAGGAACAGCTACCGGAGCCTCCGGTCCAGGTTGCTCCGCCGGTCCCGCCGGTAATGTCCCCGGCTTCCAGCGAAGTGCTGGATGAGTTCCAGGCTGCAGTGTTGGAAGAGCAGGCGCGGGACGCACAGGCCCAGCACCAGGCGGCACCTGCTGTCCGGGATGCTGCACCTGCACCTGCGGTAATGGAGGCGCCGGAACCCTTGCCGAGTTCGATCTCGCCGGTGGTGCCGATGCTCCAGGCCCTGGTGCCGCCACTGGTGGAAGTTCATCTGCCGCCGAACAATACACCGCCTCCGGTTTCCGGTAGCGACCGTCCCAGCTGGGCGGCCGAACCTTTCGAGTGCCTGTTGTTCGATGTCGCCGGCCTGACCCTGGCAGTGCCGTTGGTGTGCCTGGGGTCGATCTACTCCCTGGCAGGGCAGGAACTGACACCGCTGTTCGGCCAGCCGGAATGGTTCCTCGGCATCCTGCCGAGCCAGGCCGGTAATCTGAAAGTCCTGGATACCGCTCGCTGGGTCATGCCGGATCGCTACCGTGATGATTTTCGCCAGGGCTTGCAGTATGTGATCTCGGTCCAGGGCTACGAGTGGGGGCTGGCAGTGCATCAGGTCAGTCGCTCCCTGCGCCTGGACCCCAACGAAATCAAGTGGCGCAGTCATCGTGGCCAGCGTCCGTGGCTGGCCGGCACGGTGATTGAGCATATGTGCGCCTTGCTTGACGTTGCTGAACTGGCCGAGTTGATTGCCACCGGTGGCGCCAAGCAGATGGCTATCAGTCAAGCGGCCCACAAGCCGAAGTAAACCAACAACAGGCTATGTCCGTCGGACGTGGCCACACAGAACACACGCCGTTTTCAACGGTTTTTTGAGGGGTCAGGGTATGAATAAGTCGTCGTCTGCACAGGGTTCCGAAGATCCGATCCTGCAATGGGTCACCTTCAAGCTGGATAACGAGTCCTACGGCATCAACGTGATGCGCGTCCAGGAAGTCCTGCGCTACACCGAGATCGCTCCGGTACCGGGTGCTCCCAGCTATGTTCTGGGGATCATCAACCTGCGGGGCAATGTGGTCACCGTGATCGACACCCGTCAGCGTTTCGGCCTGGTGCCGACCGAAGTCAACGACAACACCCGGATCGTCATCATCGAAGCCGACAAGCAAGTGGTCGGGATCATGGTCGACAGCGTGGCGGAAGTGGTTTACCTGCGTCAGTCGGAAGTCGAGACCGCGCCGAATGTCGGTAACGAAGAGTCGGCCAAGTTCATTCAGGGTGTCTGCAACAAGAACGGCGAACTGCTGATTCTGGTTGAACTGGACAAGATGATGAGCGAAGAGGAATGGTCGGAACTGGAGAGTATCTGATTGATCCTCGAGGTAGCGGTGATTGTCCTGGCGATCCTTTGGGTCGCCACTGTGGCGCTATTCCTGTCGTACACCCGCAATCAGCGGCAGATCGCTGCCCAGCAGGCCGAAGGCGATGCCGTGCGCGACCAGCGGATCAAGGAGCTGGCCAAGCGCGTCGATCATTACCAGAGCGGTACGGTGCGCATGGGCGAGGATCTGCACGAGCTGCGAGCGGTGGTGGCGCCGTTGCCGGACAAACTGGCCCAACTGGAGCAGCGTGACCCCTCCAGCCTGTCCTTCGCCCAGGCCGCGCGCCTGGTGGGCATGGGCGCCAGTGTCGACGAGCTGACCCAGTCCTGCGGCCTGACCCAGGCCGAGGCGGAGCTGGTCAGCAAGCTGCACAAAGGCTAGCCACAAGTCGCAAGCTTCCCGAGGGAGGCTTGCGACTTAGCGCTTACCGCGGCTTCTCTTCAATAATCGTCACCGCGCTCGGTGATGTCTTTCTCCAGTTCCACCTGATGCGGATCATGCCCGGCCGGAAACTTGCCCTTGAGGTTCCAGGCGAAGGCGATGATTTCGGCGATGGTCCGGTACAGCTCCGGTGGAATGCTCTCGCCCAACTCCAGGCGCGCCAACAGCTTCACCAGCTCGGCGTTCTCATAGATCGGCACTTCATAGTCCCGGGCGATCTTCAGGATGGCTTCGGCCAGTTCATCGTCACCCTTGGCGGTCAGGGTCGGGGCTTGCTGGCCGTCGTACTTGAGGGCAATGGCCTGGCGTGGAGGAGGTGTGTGCTTCATGCGGTTTCGTCGACCCAGCGTTGTTCCAATCGGGTTTGCGGGCCCTGGGGCGGGATGCCCAGGTGGCAGTCCAGGTCACCGACATCCAGCCCTGAAGCCAGCAGGCGTTCGCGCAGGTTGCCCAGGTGGCTTTCGATCAGGCTCGCGGTGTAGGGGCGTTCGGCCCACAGCTGGCTGGACAGCCGACCTTGAATCAGTTGAGCCTGGACCTGCAGCGGGCCCAGGGGCTCCAGGTCGAAGGCCAGATCGAGCCGCCACAAGGCCTGCTTGGATTCTCGCTCTTCACGTTTTTGTTGCGGCTCAGGCTCCGGCGCTTCTTCGCGCTGCATTTTGACCTGCAAGGGCACGATGTCCTGCAGGTTGCGCATGGGAATTTCCAGCTGCCAGGTGGTCAGTTGCCGGCCATCGTCGGTCTGGCCGCTTTGTTCCAGGCTCGCCAGTTGATGGCTCTGCAGGCGTGATACCGCAGCGGCGGCCAGGCGCAGCAAGTGTTCCAGATCGCCTTCGCCCTCCAGGCTTTGCAGCAGCCGTGCCGGCAGCGGGAAGCCGCTGGGTGAGGTCTTGGCGCTGACCTGGCCGAGGGTGCCCAGGGCGCTGCGCACGAAGCTCGGCAGCGATTGCGCCAGGGTGTTGGCGGCGATGATCGCATTGAAGCTGCTGGAGGAGGGCAGTCCCGGGGTCAACTGGGCGATCAGGCGCAGCAGGTCGCCCTTCAGGTCTGGCGTCTGACCGGGATTGGTGCCGGCCAGCAGCTTGGCTTCCAGAAACAGGCCGCTGCCCAGCAGAGCCTGGGCCACGCCGCGCGAGGTGCTCAGCTGCTGATGGTCCGGCAGGCCGGCCAGCAAGCGCTCCACGGCGGCCCGCAGGTCGGCGGAGGAAGTGGCCAGTTCGCTGTCGGCGGGCAGGTTCTGCAGAAGGTTGATCAGTCCGTTCAGGGAACCCTGGCGGCTTTGCTGGCTGGCCAGTTGTGCGGCGATGGCCAGTTGTTCCTGGCGGTTGCCCAGAGGGACGAAGTTCAGGGTCTGTGCATCCGCGACCTGGGCGCTGAGCAGGCTGCCGATACGCAGCGGCTGCGGGCTGTCGATGCTCAAGGTGGCGCCACTTTGCGCGGTGTTGAGCAGGCTCACCAGGGAACGGTAGATCGCCGGCTGATTGCTGCCCTGGGGCAGGAGCTGGGTAGTCAGCACCTTGCCCTGGAGCAGGGTGCCGGCGGGCAGTTGGCTGGTATCCAGGCGCGTCAGGGCGGCGACGCTGGAGGCAATGGCCTGCTGCACGGTGATCGCCAGGTTGCCGGCCGAAGGTTGGATCACCGCCAGGCTGGTGCCCTGGGGCAAGGGTTGGCTGCTGGTGGCTTGCACGGTGGTTTGCCGGCCGTTGTCCAGGGTCACCTTGAGCAACAGCTGGAAGGTCTGGTCGGTCTGCTTGAGCGACAGCACTTCAGCCTTGGCGCTCTGACCGGCGGCAATCAAGCCTTCCAGTGGCGGCACCAGCTTGAGCAGTTCGCCGCTGATCGGCTGAGGGCGCGAGGGGCCGGGAGCCGGCGCCTGGGGCAGTGGCAGGATGTTTATTTCGCCAGTCATTCGGACACAACCTGTGGAAATTAGCCCTCTTGAGAGTAGGGCTTCGCATGTATAATGCCGCCCGTCTTTGGGGGAGTGGGGAAAACATTGCAAATGTTTGACGCAGCTCTCTAGAACAGGCCGCCAATGCATTTATCCTGCATCCCTTTAACGGCCGCTCCACTGCCGACTTGAACCCGTAAAGGCCCACCATCCCTTGACCAGCCCTCTTCTCGAAGCCGTAGCACTCGCCTGTGAGCGCGACTGGCGGATGCTGTTTGAACACCTGGAGTTGCGTCTGACCGGCGGAGACATGGTGCAGATCAGTGGCCCCAACGGCAGTGGCAAGACCAGCCTGCTGCGTTTGCTCGCCGGCCTGATGCAACCCACCAGCGGTCAGGTGCTGCTCAATGGCCAGCCCTTGCATGCCCAGCGCGCCGAACTGGCGCGCAACCTGCTGTGGATTGGCCATGCCGCCGGAATCAAGGATGTCCTGACCCCCGAGGAAAACCTCAACTGGCTCTGTGCCTTGCACCAGCCGGCAACGCGCGACGCTATCTGGCAGGCTCTGGCGGCCGTCGGCCTGCGCGGCTTCGAGGACGTTGCCTGTCACACCCTGTCTGCCGGCCAGCAGCGTCGTGTGGCCCTGGCCCGGCTGTATCTGGACGGCCCGCCGCTGTGGATCCTCGACGAGCCCTTTACCGCCCTGGACAAACAGGGGGTGGCCCAGCTCGAGGAGCACCTGGCCAATCATTGTGAACGTGGTGGCATGGTGGTCCTGACCACTCACCACACGCTGACCCGTATGCCCTCCGGCTACCGCGATCTGGATCTGGGGCGGTGGGCGGCATGAGCGTCTTTGCCCAATTGCTGGCCCGTGAAGCGCGCTTGCTGTTCCGACGCCCGGCGGAGCTGGCCAATCCTCTGGTGTTCTTCGCCATCGTCGTTGCTCTGTTCCCATTGGCCGTGGGACCTGAGACAAATCTGTTGCAAACCTTGTCTCCCGGGCTGGTCTGGGTAGCGGCCTTATTGTCCGTCCTGCTCTCGCTGGACGGGCTTTTTCGCAGTGATTTCGAGGACGGATCCCTTGAACAGTGGGTCCTTTCGTCGCACCCCCTGCCTCTTCTGGTTTTGGCCAAGGTGCTGGCACACTGGGCCTTTTCCGGCCTGGCACTGGTATTGCTTGCACCCTTGCTGGCCTTGATGCTCGGCTTGCCTGCCGCCTGCCTGCCGGTGTTGCTGGCTTCATTGATGCTGGGCACTCCGGTGCTGAGCCTGCTGGGCGCAGTGGGCGCAGCACTGACGGTGGGGTTGAAGCGTGGAGGCTTGCTGCTGGCGTTACTGATCCTGCCTCTGTACATCCCGGTATTGATTCTCGGCAGTGGCGCCCTGCAGGCGGCACTGCAGGGCATGCCGGCGACAGGTTATCTGCTGTGGCTTGGGAGCCTGACCGCCCTGGCAGTAACCCTTACACCCTTTGCAATAGCTGCTGGCCTGAAGATCAGCGTCGGCGAATAATGAGGTCTGGTTGTTTTTTGACCAGTAAAGACCCTGGCTGTTCGTGAGAGCGAAGAGCAACCGTGATGGAAGCAATGAATGAACTGGACTTGGTTTCATAAGCTCGGCTCGCCTAAATGGTTTTACGGCATCAGCGGCAAGCTGCTGCCCTGGCTGAGCGTCGCCGCCGTGTTGCTGATCGGTATCGGCGTGGTCTGGGGCCTGGCCTTTGCGCCACCGGATTACCAGCAGGGCAACAGCTTTCGCATCATCTATATCCATGTGCCAATGGCGATGCTGGCCCAGTCCTGCTACGTCATGCTGGCCGTGTGCGGTGTGGTCGGGCTGGTGTGGAAAATGAAACTGGCCGACGTTGCCCTGCAATGCGCGGCGCCCATCGGGCATTCGATCACCTTCCTGGCCCTGGTAACCGGGGCGATCTGGGGCAAGCCGACCTGGGGTTCCTGGTGGGTCTGGGATGCGCGACTAACGTCGATGCTGATCCTGCTGTTTCTGTACGCAGGTCTGATTGCGCTCAATGCCGCCATCAGCAATCGTGACAGCGCCGCCAAGGCCTGCGCGGTGCTGGCGATTGTCGGCGTGGTGAATATCCCGATCATCAAATACTCGGTGGAGTGGTGGAATACCCTGCACCAGGGGGCGACTTTCACCCTCACCGAAAAGCCCGCCATGCCGGTGGAAATGTGGCTGCCGCTGCTGCTGACGTCCTTGGGTTTCTATTGTTTCTTTGGCGTGCTGCTGTTGCTGCGCATGCGCCTTGAGGTGCTCAAGCGCGAAGCCCGCACCAGTTGGGTCAAGGCCGAAGTCCAACGCAGCCTGGAGACCGCACAATGAGCTTTGCATCCTTCAGCGATTTTCTCGCCATGGGCCATCACGGCCTCTACGTCTGGTCGGCCTATGGCATTTGCCTGGTCGTCCTGGCTCGTGAGCTGGTGGCGCCGATCCTGGCGCGCAAGCGTTATCTGCAACAAGAGGCGCGTCGTCTGCGCCGGGAGAACGGTAAGTGAATCCGCTGCGTAAAAAGCGTCTTTTGATCATCCTGGCGATCCTGGTGGGCGTCGGCATTGCCGTCGGCCTGGCCCTCAGCGCGCTGAAGGAAAACATCAACCTGTTCTACACCCCGACCCAAATTGCCAATGGTGAAGCACCGCTGGACACGCGGATTCGCGCTGGCGGCATGGTCGAGGCCGGCTCCCTGCAACGTTCCGCCGACTCCCTGGACGTGAAATTCGTGGTCACCGACTTCAACAAATCGGTGACCATCACCTACCGCGGCATTCTTCCGGACCTGTTCCGCGAAGGGCAGGGCATCGTCGCCCTGGGCAAGCTCAACGCCGATGGCGTGGTGGTGGCCGATGAAGTGCTGGCCAAGCACGACGAGAAATACATGCCGCCGGAAGTCACCAAGGCGTTGCAAGACAGCGGCCAGTCGGCACCGACACCAGCGAAAGAGGGTTAAGCCATGAGTTCCGCACTGTTCGTTCCCGAACTCGGTCATCTGGCGATGATCCTCGCCTTGTGCTTTGCCCTGGTCCAGGCCGTGGTGCCATTGCTGGGCGCCTGGCGCGGCGACCGCCTGTGGATGAGCCTGGCCCAGCCAGCAGCCTGGGGTCAGTTCGCGTTCCTGGTATTCGCCTTCGGCTGCCTGACCTACGCCTTCATGAGTGACGATTTCTCGGTGGCCTATGTCGCCAGCAACTCCAACAGCGCCTTGCCCTGGTACTACAAGTTCAGCGCGGTGTGGGGCGCCCACGAAGGTTCGCTGCTGCTCTGGGCGCTGATCCTCGGGGGCTGGACCTTCGCTGTGTCGGTGTTCTCGCGCCAGTTGCCACAAGTGATGCTGGCCCGGGTGCTGGCGGTGATGGGCATGATCAGCACCGGCTTCCTGCTGTTCCTGATCATGACCTCCAACCCGTTTTCGCGGATCCTGCCCCAGGTGCCGGCGGACGGTCGCGACCTCAACCCGCTGTTGCAGGACATCGGCCTGATCGTCCACCCGCCCATGCTGTACATGGGTTACGTCGGTTTCTCGGTGGCCTTCGCCTTTGCCATCGCCGCGCTGCTCGGCGGTCGCCTGGACGCTGCCTGGGCGCGTTGGTCGCGGCCCTGGACCATTGTCGCCTGGGCCTTCCTTGGCATCGGTATCACCCTGGGTTCCTGGTGGGCCTACTACGAACTGGGCTGGGGCGGCTGGTGGTTCTGGGACCCGGTGGAAAACGCTTCCTTCATGCCCTGGCTGGTGGGTACGGCCTTGATCCACTCCCTGGCGGTGACGGAAAAGCGCGGTGTATTCAAGAGCTGGACCGTGCTGCTGGCCATTGCCGCGTTTTCCCTGAGCCTGCTGGGGACCTTCCTGGTGCGTTCCGGGGTCCTGACTTCAGTGCACGCCTTCGCCTCGGACCCTGAGCGCGGCGTGTTCATCCTGATCTTCCTGCTGTTCGTGGTGGGGGGCTCCCTGACCCTGTTTGCCCTGCGAGCGCCGGTGGTCAAGAGCCATGTGGGCTTCAACCTGTGGTCCCGGGAAACCCTGCTGTTGGGCAACAACCTGGTGCTGGTGGTGGCGTCCTCGATGATCCTGCTGGGCACCCTGTATCCGCTGGTGCTGGACGCTCTGACCGGGGCCAAGCTGTCGGTGGGCCCGCCGTATTTCAATGCGCTGTTCATTCCGCTGATGGCCCTGCTGATGGTGGTGATGGCGGTGGGCGTGCTGGTGCGCTGGAAAGACACCCCGGTGAAATGGCTGCTGGGCATGCTCGGTCCGGTGCTGCTGGGCAGCGTGGCCCTGGCCGTGGTGGCCGGCATTGCCTACGGCGACTTCAACTGGGCGGTGCTGGCGACCTTCTTGCTGGCGGCCTGGGTGCTGCTGGCCGGGGTGCGTGACATCTTCGACAAGACCCGCCACAAGGGCCTGATCAAGGGCCTGCCAAGCCTGACTCGCAGTTATTGGGGCATGCAGCTGGCGCACCTGGGCATTGCGATCTGCGCCCTGGGCGTGGTGCTGTCGAGCCAGAACAGCGCCGAGCGCGACCTGCGCCTGGAGCCAGGCGAGTCCATGGAACTGGCCGGTTATCAGTTCATCTTCGAAGGCGCCAAGCATTTCGAAGGGCCGAACTTCACTTCCGACAAGGGCACTGTGCGTGTGGTGCGCAACGGCAAGGAAGTGGCGGTGCTGCACCCGGAAAAACGCCTGTACACCGTGCAGAGCTCGATGATGACCGAAGCCGGCATCGATGCCGGTTTCACCCGTGACCTGTATGTCGCCCTGGGCGAATCCCTGGGGGATGGCGCCTGGGCGGTGCGGGTACACGTTAAGCCGTTCGTGCGCTGGATCTGGTTCGGCGGCCTGCTCACCGGGTTCGGTGGCTTGCTGGCGGCGATGGATCGGCGTTATCGGGTCAAGGTTAAAAGCCGCGTGCGCGAAGCGCTGGGCATGACAGGAGCCGCCGCATGAGACGCTGGATGATGATGTTGCCCCTGGCGGTGTTCCTGGTGGTGGCGGTGTTCCTCTATCGCGGGTTGTATCTGGACCCGGCCGAGCTGCCGTCGGCGATGATCGGCAAGCCGTTCCCGGAGTTCTCCCTGCCGTCGGTGCAGGGCGACAAGACCCTGACCCGCGCGGACCTGCTGGGCAAGCCGGCTTTGGTCAACGTCTGGGGCACCTGGTGCATTTCCTGCCGGGTCGAGCATCCGGTGCTGAACAAGCTGGCCGAGAAGGGCGTGGTGATCTACGGCATCAACTACAAGGACGTCAATGCCGACGCCCTGAAGTGGCTGGCCGAGTTCCACAATCCCTACCTGCTGGATGTGCGGGACGAGGAGGGCTCCCTGGGGCTGAATCTGGGTGTCTACGGTGCCCCGGAAACCTTCTTCATCGATGCCAAGGGCATCATCCGTGACAAGTTCGTCGGGGTGATCGACGAAGTGGTGTGGCGCGAACAGCTGGCGGCCAAGTACCAGGCCCTGGTCGACGAGGCCAAGCCATGAAGCGCTGGTTAGCCGCCGCCATCCTGGGCCTGAGCATCGCTGGCGTGGCCCACGCTGCCATTGATACCTACCAGTTCGCCAATGACACCGACCGCGAAAGGTTTCGCGAGCTGACCAAGGAACTGCGCTGCCCCAAGTGCCAGAACCAGGACATCGCCGATTCCAATGCACCGATTGCCGCCGACCTGCGCAAGGAGATTTTCCGCATGCTCGGCGAGGGCAAGGACAATCAGCAGATCATCGACTTCATGGTGGATCGCTACGGTGACTTCGTGCGTTACAAGCCGGCCCTGACCGGCAAGACCGCCTTGCTCTGGTTCGGTCCTGCCGGCCTGTTGCTGGGCGGGTTGGTGATCATTGCCGTGATAGTCCGGCGTCGTCGCGTCGAGCGCAGCGACAGCCCGAACACGCTTTCCGTCGAAGAGCGTCAGCGCCTCGACCAACTGCTGGATAAAACCCCCCATGATTGATTTCTGGCTTGCAGCAGGTCTGCTGCTCCTGATCGCCCTGAGTTTCCTGTTGATCCCGGTATTGCGTGAGCGTCGTGCCCAACGTGAGGAGGATCGTACCGCGCTGAACGTGGCGCTTTATGAAGAGCGCGTGGCCGAGCTGCATGGCCAGCAAGCGCAAGGCGTGCTCAGTGCCGAGCAGATGGACGCGGGGCGTGCGGAAGCGGCCCGGGAACTCTTGGCGGACACCGAAGGCAGCGGCCCAGTGCGGACCTCGCGTCTGGGCAAACCGCTGCCGCTGCTGGCGGCGCTGCTGGTGCCGGTGCTGGGCTTGGGTCTGTACCTGCATTTTGGTGCCAGCGACAAGGTCGAGCTGACCCGGGAGTTCGCCCAGGCGCCGCAGTCCATGGAAGAAATGACCCGGCGCCTGGAGCGCGCAGTGGCGGCCCAGCCGGATTCTGCCGAGGGCCTGTACTTCCTTGGGCGTACCTACATGGCCCAGGACCGTCCAGCGGACGCGGCGAAGATCTTCGAGCGTACCGTGGCTCTGGCCGGACGCCAGCCCGAGCTGTTGGGGCAGTGGGCCCAGGCTCAGTACTTCGCCGATAACAAGCAATGGTCGGACAAGGTCCAGGGCTTGACCGATGAAGCGTTGAAGGCCGATCCCAACGAAGTCACCAGTCTCGGGTTGCTGGGTATCGCCGCTTTCGAAGGCGGACGTTTCCAGGAGGCCATCGATTACTGGAAGCGCCTGCAGGCGCAACTGCCGCCGCAGGACAATTCCCGTGCCGCGCTGCAGGGAGGCATTGATCGCGCCAGCGAGAAACTGCTGGCAGCCGGTGGCAAGGTCGCGGCCGAGCCTGCGGTCAAGGCCAAGGGCGCCTTGCTCAAGGTCCGGGTCGATCTGGCGGCGGAGCTCAAGGCCAAGGTCCAGCCGGGTGACAGCGTATTCATCTTCGCCCGTGCCACCCAGGGCCCGCCCGCGCCGTTGGCGGCCAAGCGCCTGACCGTCGCCGATCTGCCGGCCACTGTGGAGCTGGGGGATAGCGACGCGATGATGCCGCAGTTGAAACTGTCGAACTTCCCTGAAGTCCAATTGGTTGCGCGCATTTCCCGTGCCGGCCAGCCAACGGCCGGTGAGTGGATCGGGCAGAGCCAGCCCCTGCCCAGCAGCACCACGGCCGCGCAACAGCTGACCATCGACAGTCCGGATCAATAATCAGAGAAGCCGCCATGACCGCCATCGCTCGTATCACCCTGTTGTCACTGGTCCTGGGGTTGAGTGCTTGTACGGTCCACCGGCCGGCGCCGACCTCCTCTGAACCCATCCCGCCTGCGGGGCCGAGCACGCGCCCGGCCCCGTCTACGGCTCCCGCGCCAGGCAAGCCCGGGGCGCCGATTCCCGCCGCCAAGCCCCTGCCACGCACCTCCGCCAGCTTTGCTCCGCCACCCGGCGGGCACAGCCACTGGGATGCGCGGCTGGGGGTCTATGTGCTGGATAACCAGAGCAACACCTTCTATCGCCAACGCACCTATTACCGTTGGAACAACGGCTGGAGCCGCTCCATCAGCCCCGACGGTCCCTGGGAAGACACCGACATCCATGGTGTACCCGCAGGGCTGGGGCGTCAGTTCCAGTAATTTCCAACACCATTGACTGACTGCACAGGCGCGGGCCAGAGCCGGCGCCGGCCTTGCCATGGTCAGCGGATTATTTAAGCCCTGCCCAGGCTGGCCGATACAGCGGGGTGTTCCTGAGTATCAGCCGTTGAGCGCCCGATGAAGAAAGACCTGAACAAACCCTATGTCGCGCCGATGGTGTTCTGGCTGGCCGTGGTCTGCGTCCTGTTGCTGTTGTACGGCCTGGGGCCGGCGGACGTGCCGGAGCTGATCTATCTGTCCCTGGCACCGGTGTACCTGCTGGTGGCCTTCGCCTTCATGTACTACTTCTTCTGCTGGAGCCTGATCTCGGTTTTCCGCTTGGGGGAGGTCGGCTGGAAGAAAGTCGACTACGGCTGGTTGCTGCTGGCTGCCCTGGCCCTGATCAGCGCCACCCAGGCAGTGCGGGTGGACTGGTTCCAGAGTGACTACCAACTGGCACAAAGCGCCCGGGACGCAGCGCAGCGCAGAGTGCTGGCCGAGATCGATGACATGCTCGGCAGCGCTCACTGCAAGGCAGCGCTGGAGCTGCATGAGCCCCGGGATGCTGCCCAGGTCAGCAACCTGTGCGAGCGCTTTGGCACATTGGAGCGTTCTGCCGATGGGCGTCTTTCGGCTTTGGCCGTGATCAAGGTGCAGCAGGCCCTGGGCGACCTTCGTGGTGAGTATTCAGCGCCTCTGGTGCAGCAATGGCTGCAGCGTCTGGGGGACACCTTCAGTGAGCTGGAGCACCAGCGGGCCGAGGTACACCGTCTGCATGGCCTGACCGAGGCCAGTCAGGCCGAGAGGCTCTATGGCTACTGCGCACCTTTGCTGCTGGTGATCGCCCTGGCGCTGCGGGCGTCCAAGGTGACCGGCGAGGTACTGCTCAAGGCGCCGCGCCGGCGCAAGTTGTGGCTGATCGTCAACCGGCGGGTAGTGATCGACGGCCTGGGCTTTGTCCGCGGTGCCCGCGCGCGCCTGGACGAAGCCCTGAGGAACTGGCGTGTGGCGCAATGGGGCGTGGTGCACCTGTCCTGCCCGTTCATTGCCGGAGCCAGCCCCCAGGACACCCCGGTCCCGGTGATCCCAGGTTTCTACGAGAACGAGTTCCAGCTCGCCAGTCTTGGCGAGTTCGACAGCAGTGAGTTCGTCCAGTGGGCCGCGATCCAGACCATCGACGTCCTGTATCTGGTGGGTGAAACCGACCTGAGCCTGATCGACCGGCTGCGGCGCTGGGGTGAGGCGGCGAATATCGAAGTGCTGGTGCGCGAGCGGATCTGAGGCCGGGGTTTCACAGACGCTCCAGCAACTGCTCCACATAATCCACGAACGCCCGGGCCTTGGCACTCACCAGGCGCCCGCCGGGAAACACAGCCCACAGCTGCTGCCGGGGCAGTTGCCAATCCGTGAGCACGGCCTTGACCGCACCCTTGGCCAGCTCCGGGGCAAACATCCATTGCGAGGCCATTGCCAGCCCCTGATGGGCCAGTACCGATTCGCGCAAGCCTTCTGCGGCATTCACTCGAACCCTGCCACTGACACTTACCCGTTGCTCGTCGTCGCCTTGGGAAAAGTGCCAGAGATTGCCGGGCCCCCGGCTATAGATCACCGCTTGATGCCCGGTCAGTTCACCGGGATGCTGCGGCTCGCCGTGCTCGGCGAAGTACTCGGGAGTGGCCAGCAGCAGGCGCGGGCACTCGGCGATCTGGCGGGCGATGAGGGTCGAGTCGGCGAGGCTGCCCATGCGCAGGGCGACATCGACTCCCGCCTCCACCAGATTGATGGTGTGATCATCCATCACCACGTCGATCTGCAACTCGGGGTGCTGCTCCAGAAAGGGCCCCAGGTGAGGAATGATATGCAGGCGGGCGAAGGTCACCGCCGCACAGATGCGCAAGGTGCCACGCAACTGGGAGGCCGAGCCCCGGGCGGCATTTTCCGCTTCGCTGGCTTCCTCCAGGGTGCGTTTGGCCCGTTCGAAGAAGGCCAGGCCGGCTTCGGTGGGGCTCAGGCCGCGGGTGGAGCGCAGCAACAGCCGCACCTGCAGATAGGCCTCCAGTTGGGCGATGCTTTTCGATACGGCGGGCTGACCCAGGTTCAGACGCCGGGCGGCAGCGGAGAAGGAGCCGCTTTCCACCACATGTACAAAGGTTTCCATCGCGGCCAGGCGGTCCATCGGTTGTCCTTGCTGGGTTGAGAAGGGGGGAATCGGGGAGTGTGCGCCAAAACGTTCACCGAGTCCTGGGCGCACGGCCTAGGCGCGGGCCGCGCGGCGGTTGTCCGCCACCAGCAGGAAGCGCAGCAGGGCCAGCAGTGGAAACCCACTGCCCACCAGCACCACTCCCAGCCAGCCGCCGTGTTCGTACACCGCACTGGCAATCGACGAGCCGAAGGCGCCACCGATGAAGATGCTGGTCATGTACAGCGCGTTGAGGCGACTGCGACTGTGGGCGTCCAGGGCATACACCGCCCGTTGGCCGAGCACCATGTTCATCTGTACACAGAAATCCAGGACCACCCCGGTCACTGCCAGGCCGATGACGCTGTAGGCGGGATGGATCAGTGTCGGGATAAAGCTCAGGGCTGCCAGGAGCATGGCCAGCAGCGAGGCGATGCGGGTATGGCCGGCATCCGCGAGACGTCCGCTGATGGGGGCGGCGATGGCGCCGATGGCGCCCACCAGGGCAAAGATCGCAATCTGGCTTTGTGACAGGCCGTGATGCCGTGCCAGTTCCAGGGGCGCGGCGGTCCAGAACAGGCTGAAGGTGGCGAACATGCAGCCCTGGTAGAAGGCTCGCTGGCGCAGGACCGGCTGCTGGCGCAGCAGGCCGCCCAGGGAGCGCAGCAGTTGGCCGTAGGTGGCGCTGTGGGCCGGCTGGCGCTTGGGTATGGTCAGCATCAATACCAGGCTGATGGCGGCCATCAGCACGGCGGCGGCGATGAACATTGCGCGCCAGCCGAAGAGATCGGTCACCACGCTGGACACCGGACGGGCCAGGAGAATCCCCAGCAGCAGGCCGCCCATGATGCCGCCCACCACTCGTCCTCGGGACTCCTCGGGGGCCAGGTGCGCAGCCAGGGGAATGAGGATCTGTACCGACACCGAGCTGAAGCCGATCAGCAGCGATACCAGGAGGAAGGCGTTGGGCTGCTGGGTATACGCAGCCCCCAGCAGGCTGGCGATGGCCACCAGGGTGGTGGTGATCATCAACCGACGGTTTTCCAGCAGGTCTCCCAGGGGCACCAGGAAGAACAGGCCCAGGGCATAGCCGATCTGGGTCAGGGACACGATCAGGCTGGCCAGGGAGCTGGACAGGCCCAGGTCCGGGGCGATCAGCTCGATGATCGGTTGTGCGTAGTAGATGTTGGCGACGATGGCGCCGCAGCAGAAGGCGAACAGCAGCACCATGCCTCGGGTCATTGTCACGTTGCTGGCGGGCAGCACCTGGGTCGTGGAAGTCATCAGGTTTCTCTTGGCGGCGAAAGGATGGAACGAGGTTAAGAGACCGCGCAGTAACGCAGTAGAGAGGGCGGGGCGATAGCATTCATTCCTGTTGGGAATAAATCTCTGAGTCATGAGGCTCTGGAGATTGCCGGGGCGTGCCGCTGCCGAGGCCTGATGATACATTTACTTACATCTTGTTCGATAGCATGCTCATGGTCTTCAGGGCCCTGGGGGCAGCCTGCTCAAGGCTGGCAACCCCGCGCTGAAGCTTGCGTTGCCAAATGTTGCTGCGCTGCGCTTGCAGTGGAAGTCGCTGAGGCCTTGGTTTAGGGTTTCCGGTCGTTCAGTGCGGTGGGAGTCCCTTATGGAAAAGTCAACGTTCAACCCAGCCAGTGTGTTCAATTCCCTGCAATACGGTTTCAGCCAGGCGGTGGAGGTGCGCGGCGGTCGACGCCTGCTGCTGTCCGGTCAGGTGGGTGTGGATGAGCAGGAGCGTACCGTAGGACCGGGCCTGCGGCAGCAGACCGAGCAGGCCTTCGACAATATCGAGAAGGTCCTGGCCGAGGCGGGAGGCCAACTGGCGGATGTGGTGATGTTGCGGATCTACATCGCCGAAGCGGCGCGGGATCAGCAGGAGCACATCAGCGCGGTATTGCTCGAGCGTTTTGCCAGCCAGCCACCGGCGTCCTCATGGATCATCGTCAGCGGGCTGTCGTTGCCGGAGTGGTTGATCGAAGTCGAGGCGGAGGCGGTGCTGGATGAGCGTTATCAGGCAGCCGAAGCCGCGCAGTTCAGTTCGGCGCGGGCTCTGTGACTCCCTGATCGGCGGCATAAAAAAAGCGACCTTCACGGTCGCTTTTTTTATCGGGCTACCAGCGTCACTTGGCGTTGGTATAGATCTGATCGAAGACCCCGCCGTCGTTGAAGTGGGTCTTCTGCACGCTGCGCCAGTCGCCGAAGGTCTTCTCCACCGACAGGAAGTCGACTTTCGGGAAACGGTCGGTGTACTTGGCCAGGACTTTCGGGTCCCGTGGGCGCAGGTAGTTGTTGGCGGCGATTTCCTGGCCTTCCGGCGACCACAGGTACTTCAGGTATTCCTCGGCCGCAGCGCGGGTGCCTTTCTTCTCCACCACCTTGTCCACCACCGACACCGGCGGCTCGGCTTCAGCGGAGACGCTTGGGTAGATCACTTCGAACTGATCGCGGCCGAATTCGCGGGCGATCATTTCCGCTTCGTTCTCGAAGGTCACCAGCACGTCGCCGATCTGGTTGGTCATGAAGGTGGTGGTGGCGGCGCGGCCACCGGTGTCCAGTACCGGGGCCTGCTTGAAGAGTTTGCCGACGAAGTCCTTGGCCTTGTTCTCGTCGCCGCCGTTCTTCAGCACGTAGCCCCAGGCCGAGAGGTAGGTGTAGCGGCCGTTACCCGAGGTCTTGGGGTTGGGCACTATCACTTGCACGCCATCCTTGAGCAGGTCTGGCCAGTCTTTCAGGGCCTTGGGGTTGCCCTTGCGGACGATGAACACGGTGGCCGAAGTGAAGGGCGCACTGTTGTTCGGCAGGCGCGTTACCCAGTTGTCCGGCACCAGTTTGCCGTTGTCCGCCAGGGCGTTGATGTCGGTGGCCATGTTCATGGTGATGACATCCGCCGGCAGGCCGTCGATCACCGAGCGCGCCTGCTTGCTGGAGCCGCCGAAGGACATCTGCAGGGTGATGTTTTCGTTGTGCTCGGCTTTCCAGTGTTTCTGGAAGGCGGTGTTGTAGTCCTTGTAGAAGTCGCGCATCACGTCGTAGGACACGTTGAGCAGGGTCGGTGCGGCCTGGGCGACGCTGCCCAGGGCCAGGCCGGCGGCCAGAAGCGAGGCGCTGAAGAGTTTTTTCACTGCGCATTCCTTTTGTTCGAGAGTGAAGGCAATTTGCCGCCGACTATAGCCGGGGCGCTATATCTCTTTAAAGATTAAAAAGTACTTTGCTTATTCCATTTTCTTGAACAGCGCGTTGCCACAGCGGGAGCAGAAGGCCGCGGCCGGTTCGTGACTGTTCTTGCGGCACACCGGGCAGTCGTGCTTGAGCTGTTCGCCGCGCATGGCGCTGGCCAGCTCCGCGGTGAAGATCCCGGTAGGCACGGCAATGATCGAGTAACCGGTGATCATCACCATCGACGAAATAATCTGGCCGATTACGGTCTTGGGCACGATATCGCCATAGCCCACGGTGGTCAGGGTGACGATGGCCCAGTAGATGCCCTTGGGGATACTGGTAAAGCCATGTTCCGGGCCTTCCACCACGTACATCAGGGTGCCGAATACCGTGACCAGGGTGCAGACGCTGAGCAGGAACACCAGGATCTTCTGCTTGCTGCCGCGCAGGGCATCGAGCAGGTAATGGGCCTGTTTCAGGTAGGGCGACAGCTTGAGCACGCGGAAGATCCGCAGCATGCGGATGATCCGAATGATCAACAGGTACTGGGCGTCGCTGTAGTACAGGGCGAGGATGCCGGGGACGATCGCCAGCAGGTCCACCAGGCCATAGAAGCTGAAGGCATAGCGCAGGGGTTTGGGGGAGCAATACAGGCGCAGTCCGTACTCGATGAGGAAGATCAGGGTGAAGCCCCATTCGATGTACGCCAGGACGTCGGCGTAGTTGCTGTGCACCTCGTCGATGCTGTCGAGAATCACGATCACCAGGCTGGCGAGGATGATCAGCAGCAGGGTCGTATCGAAGCGTCTTCCGGCCACCGTATCGGTCTGGAAGATCATCACGTAGAGGCGCTGGCGCCAGTTGTCGCGGTTAACCATGGGAATCGCCTGAATCAAAGATCAGCGAAGCCTAGGGGGAGTTGCCGGGGGAGCGCAAGGTGCGTGGTCCCCAGGCGCAGGCCCCAGGACCCGGGTGGCGACATGCATCAGCCAGCAGGCCAGGACGAAGGGGGCGGTGAGGGGCGCTAGCCCCAGGGCGACAATGCCTGGGGTGATCAGCAGCGCCAGGCACATTCCTGCCAGTGGCCGCCACGGACGTCGGGCTCCTTGGCCCAGGGCCAGGGCCACCAGTGCGCAGTTATAGCCGCCCAGGCCCAGCAGGGCACGGCCGGGCTCATGCAGCAGCAGTGTCAAGGCCAGGCCGCTGGCGGAACCGATCAGGGCCCAGGTCGCTGCGCGGCGGTTGGCCAGCAGCAGGCCGAGGAGAATCAACAATCCGGCCAGAGGCTGACCGAGGAACATGATCTGGCCCAGGCCCTGGAACACTCCGCTCAGCAGGCTCCACAGGGACAGGCCGGGCATCGCCTGGGGCATGGATTGCATGGGTTCCATCAGGCTCAGCAACAGCCAGCCCAGGCCCACGAAGGGCGCGGTGTAGGCCGGCAGGCTGGCGGGGCTGCGGGCCCGTTTCAGCCATTGCTGGGTGATGATCGCGCTGAGGCCGGCGGCGGCGATGATCAGCGGCGGCAGCAGCACCGACCAGGGCAGGTACAGGCTCAGCAGCAGGCCCAGGAGCACGCCGTTATAGCTGAAGAGTCCGGCTTGCCGGTCGGCCTTGGCATAGCCCCGTTGCTGGGCGGTGAGCAGGCCGGCCAGGGCACCCAGCAGGGCGCCCCCGAGCAGGGCCGGGGCGCTGATCAGGATCGCCAGCAGGCACAGCAGGCCGCACAGCGGGTGGCGCTGGAGGAAAATCTGACTGAAACCGTTGAGCAAGGCAGTGGCCCAGTCGGGGCAGAAGGCATTGAAAGACTGTGCAGGCATGACGAGAGTCGGCGAATGCGGTGGTTGTCGTACCGCAGCGTTCGACCCCAGCGGCATCCTCTTTGGGAGGCTCGCTGCAGGTCGTGGGCGCTACGGCGGGTCAGAGAAGGGTTTCGACGCGCAGGGAGTTGGTGGTTCCCGGCTGGCCGAACGGCACGCCGGTGGTGATCACCACGGTATCCCCGCGTTTGGCCAGGCCCTGGGCCTGGGCGATTTCCAGGGCCGTGGCACAGACCTCGTCCACCTGGCGCAAGCGGTCATTGACCACCGAGTGCACACCCCAGGCCAGGCTCAAGCGGCGCGCTGTCTGCAGGTTCGGCGTCAGGTTGAGGATAGGTACCGAAGGACGTTCCCGGGCGGCACGCAGGGTGGAACTGCCGGACTCGCTGTAGTTCACCAGCACCGCCACGGGCAGGATGCTGCACACCCGGCGGATCGCGCAGCTGATGGCGTCGGATACCGTGGCTTCGGCCTGGGGGCGGCTGACGTCCAGTTGAGTCTGGTAGTCGGGGCCGGTTTCCACCTGGCGAATGATCTTGCTCATCATCTGCACCGCTTCCAGCGGGTATTCCCCGGAGGCGGTTTCCGCCGAGAGCATCACCGCATCGCTGCCTTCGGCCACGGCATTGGCGACGTCGGTCACCTCGGCTCGGGTGGGCGCCGGGGAGAAACGCATGGACTCCAGCATCTGGGTGGCGACCACCACGGGTTTGCCCAGCTGACGGCAGGTACTGATGATGTTCTTCTGGATCTGCGGCACGCTTTCCGCCGGGACTTCCACCCCCAGGTCACCTCTGGCCACCATGATCGCGTCGCTCAGTTCGGCGATTTCCCGCAGTTGGGCCACCGCGGAAGGCTTTTCGATCTTGGCCATCAGGTAGGCCTTGTCGCCAATCAGGGTACGGGCTTCACGGATGTCTTCCGGACGTTGCACGAAGGACAGCGCCACCCAATCCACGCCCAATTCCAGGCCGAAGCTCAGGTCGCGGCGGTCCTTGGCGGTCAGCGGGCTGAGGTCGAGCACTGCCTGGGGCACATTGACGCCCTTGCGGTCCGACAGTTCGCCGCCATTGAGCACGGTGGTCTCGATGGCGTCCGCGTGCTTGGCGATGACCCGCAGGCGCAGCTTGCCGTCGTCCAGCAGCAGGTCCATTCCGGGCTCCAGGGCCGCGATGATTTCCGGGTGCGGCAGGTTGACCCGCTGGGCGGTCCCCGGCGTAGGGTCCAGGTCCAGGCGCAGGGCCTGGCCGCGTACCAACTGCGCCTTGCCCTCGGCGAAGGTGCCAACCCGCAGTTTCGGTCCTTGCAGGTCCATGAGGATGCCCAGGGGGTAGTTCAGCTCGCGTTCGATCTGGCGAATCCACTCATATCGCTGAGCATGGTCGGCATGGCTGCCGTGGCTGAAGTTGAGTCGGAAGATGTTTACGCCGGCCTGCACCAGTTCGCGGATGTCCTCGATGCTGTCGGTGGCCGGCCCCAGGGTGGCGAGGATTTTGACTTTCTTGTCAGGCGTCATGTTTGGGGTTCTCGAGGATCAGGATGGCGCGGAAGTCGTTGACGTTGGTACGGGTCGGCTCGGTGACGATCAGGTCGCCCAGGGCTGCGAAGTAGCCATAGCCATTGTTGTTGTCCAGCTCGTCGCTGGCGCTCAGGCCCAGGGCCGCAGCCCGAGCGTAGCTGTCCGGGGTCATGATCGCCCCGGCATTGTCTTCGGAGCCGTCGATGCCGTCGGTATCGCCGGCCAGGGCGTAGATCCCGGGATGCCCCTTGAGGCTGTCGGTGAGGCTCAGGAGGAACTCGGCGTTGCGGCCGCCGCGACCTTTGCCGCGCACGGTAACCGTGGTTTCACCACCGGAAAGGATTACGCAGGGCGCCGCCAGGGGCTGGCCGTGCAAGGCTACTTGGCGGGCGATGCCGGCGTGAACCTTGGCCACCTCCCGGGATTCGCCTTCCAGGTCGCCGAGGATCAGCGGGCTGTAGCCGGCCTGGCGGGCTTTGACCGCGGCGGCTTCCAGGGATTGCTGGGGGCGGGCGATCAACTGGAAGTGGCTGCGTTCCAGGCACGGGTCGCCGGGCTTGACGGTTTCCGAGTCGGGGTTCTGCAACCAGTTGCGTACTGCTGCGGGTACTTCAATGGCATAGCGCTTGAGAATCGCCAGGGCTTCGGCCGAGGTACTCGGATCGGCCACTGTGGGGCCGGAAGCGATGACCGTGGCCAGGTCGCCGGGGACGTCGGAAATGGCATAGGTGTAGACCGTGGCCGGCCAGCAGGCCTTGGCCAGGCGTCCGCCCTTGATCGCCGAGAGGTGCTTGCGCACGCAGTTCATCTCGCCGATGGTGGCGCCGGATTTCAGCAGGGCCTTGTTGATGGCCTGCTTGTCGGCCAGGGTGATGCCCGTGGCGGGCAGGGCCAGCAGCGCCGAACCGCCGCCGGACAGCAGGAAAATCACCCGATCCTGTTCTGACAGGTTGCTGACCAGCTCCAGTACCCGCTTGGCCACGGCCAGGCCAGCCGCGTCGGGCACCGGGTGAGCGGCCTCGACCACTTCGATCTTGGTGCACGGGGCGCCGTGGCCGTAGCGGGTAACCACCAGCCCGGAGACGTCGCCCTGCCAGCTGCGTTCCACGACTTGGGCCATGGCCGCCGCTGCCTTGCCGGCACCGATGACGATGACGCGGCCGCTGCGGTCGCTGGGGAGATGGGCTTCGAGAACCTGTTGCGGATGGGCGGCGTCGATGGCTGTGGCGAACAGCTCTCGGAGGAATTGTTGCGGATCGACCGACATGGCGGGCTCCCGGATTTCTTGTTATGGGGGGCTTGAAACGGGTGTAGCCGCCACCTCAGGCGGCGACAAGGTCAGCAGGGCCTGTCCCTGGCCCGCCGTGAGGCGTTTCCTGCAAACCTTGGCGCTGCTTGGGGTAGCGGCTACGGACGCTGCTTATTTCTTATCGCGGATCGAGAAGTTGGCCATGTGTTCCAGGCCCTTGATCAGGGCCGAGTGGTCCCAGTTGCCGCCACCAATAGCGGTGCAGGTGCTGAACACTTGCTGGGTATTGGCGGTGTTGGGCAGGTTGATCCCCAGCTCGCGGGCGCCACTGAGGGCCAGGTTCAGGTCCTTCTGGTGCAGGTTGATGCGGAAGCCTGGATCGAAGGTGCCCTTGATCATGCGTTCACCGTGCACTTCGAGGATCTTCGAGGAGGCAAAACCGCCCATCAGCGCTTCACGCACCTTGGCCGGATCGGCACCGTTCTTCGAGGCGAACAGCAGGGCTTCGGCCACGGCCTGGATGTTCAGGGCGACGATGATCTGGTTGGCCACCTTGGCGGTCTGACCGTCACCGTTGCCCCCCACCAGGGTGATGTTCTTGCCCATGCTCTGGAACAGCGGCAGGGCGCGCTCAAAGGCCTGGCTGTCGCCACCGACCATGATGCTCAGGGTCGCGGCCTTGGCCCCGACTTCACCGCCGGACACCGGTGCGTCCAGGTACTGCGCGCCTTTCTCGTTGATCTTGGCGGCGAAGGCCTTGGTCGCGGTGGGGGAGATGGAACTCATATCGATGACGATCTTGCCCTTGCCGATCCCGGCGGCAACGCCGTCGGCACGCAGCAGCACGTCTTCGACCTGAGGGGTATCGGGCACCATGATAATGACGAACTCGGCTTCCTGGGCCACTTCTTTGGGCGAGGCCAGGGCCACCGCGCCGGCGGCGATCAGGTCGGCCGGGGCCTTGCCGTGGTGTTCCGAGAGCAGCAGGGAGTGACCGGCTTTCTGCAGGTTTGCCGCCATGGGATGACCCATGATGCCGGTGCCGATAAATCCGATTTTAGCCATGATAAAAATCCTCTATTCAACGGGACCTTGTAGGAGCTGGCTGGCCAGCGAAGGCGCAGCACGGCTTGCGGGCCTGTTCGCCGGCAAGCCGGCTCCTACAGGGGGGCGGTTTCAGATTGCGTTGTGGGTTTTCAGCCAGCCGAGGCCCGCTTCGGTGGTGGTCAGCGGCTTGTATTCGCAGCCGACCCAGCCCTGGTAGCCGATGCTGTCCAGGTGCTCGAAGAGGAAGCGATAGTTGATCTCGCCGGTGCCGGGTTCGTTGCGTCCTGGGTTGTCTGCCAGCTGGATGTGGTTGATCTGGTTGAGGTGGTTGGCCATGGTCCGCGCCAGGTCACCTTCCATGATTTGCATGTGATAGATGTCGTACTGCAGGAACAGGTTGGCACTGCCTACTTGTTCGCGGATCGACAGCGCCTGGGCGGTGTTGTTGAGGTAGAAGCCGGGAATGTCGCGGGTGTTGATGGCTTCCATCACCAGCTTGATACCGACCGCCTGCAGTTTGTCGGCGGCGTACTTGAGGTTGGCGACGAAGGTCTTTTCCAGCAACGCGGCATCAGCCCCCTGGGGACGGATGCCGGCCAGGCAGTTGATCTGGGTATTGCCCAGGACCTGGGCGTAGGCGATGGCCAAGTCGACGCCGGCACGGAATTCCTCGACCCGGTCGGGCAGGCAGGCGATTCCGCGCTCACCCTTGCCCCAGTCGCCGGCGGGCAGGTTGAACAGCACCTGGGTCAGGCCGTGGGCATCGAGTTGCGCCTTGATCTCGGCGGAGCTGAATTCGTAGGGGAACAGGTATTCGACGCCGCTGAAACCGGCATCGGCGGCGGCCTTGAAGCGAGCGAGGAAGTCCTGTTCGGTGAACAGCATGGACAGGTTGGCGGCAAAACGCGGCATGGTGGTCTCCTGTGAATCGGTGAAGCCTGTAGAGCGGGCGAAGGCTGCAGTCGAGCTGCCCCGGCAGTGCCTCTTGAAGAGGGTGCGGGGCAGATCCCGGCCAGGTTCTGCGAACCTGATGGCAGCCTGGGGGCGCGGCTACAGGGTTTAGTCGAGCAGGGAAATGGCGGTCGGGGCGTCGTTGCCCACCAGCGCCAGGTCTTCGAACTCGTTGACCGCGTTGATTTCGGTGCCCATGGAAATGTTGGTCACGCGCTCCAGGATGATCTCCACGACCACCGGTACCTTGAAGGTCTGGAGCATTTCCTGGGCCTGGCGCAGGGCCGGCTGGATGTCCTTGGGTTCGAACACCCGCAGGGCCTTGCAGCCCAGGCCTTCGGCGACCGCGACGTGGTCCACGCCGTAGCCGTTGAGCTCCGGCGCGTTGAGGTTGTCGAAGGACAGCTGCACGCAGTAGTCCATCTCGAAGCCGCGCTGGGCCTGGCGGATCAGTCCCAGGTAGGAGTTGTTCACCACCACGTGGATGTACGGCAGGTTGAACTGTGCCCCTACTGCCAGCTCTTCGATCATGAACTGGAAGTCGTAGTCGCCGGACAGGGCCACCACCTGGCGGTTCGGATCGGCCTTGACCACGCCGAGGGCGGCGGGGATGGTCCAGCCCAATGGGCCGGCCTGACCGCAGTTGATCCAGTGGCGTGGCTTGTAGACGTGGAGGAATTGCGCACCGGCAATCTGCGACAGGCCGATGGTGCTGACGTAGCAGGTGTCCTTGCCGAAGACCTGGTTCATCTCTTCGTAGACCCGTTGCGGCTTGACCGGCACGTTGTCGAAGTGGGTCTTGCGATGCAGGCTGGCCTTGCGCTGCTGGCAGTCATGCAGCCAGGCGCTGCGATCTTTCAACTTACCGGCGGTCTGCCATTCACGAGCCACTTCCAGCAGTACGGTCAGGGCGCTGCCAGCGTCGGAGACGATGCCCAGGTCCGGAGTGAATACCCGGCCGATCTGGGTTGGCTCGATGTCCACGTGAATGAACTTGCGGCCTTCGGTGTAGACGTCCACCGAGCCGGTGTGGCGGTTGGCCCAGCGGTTGCCGATGCCCAGCACCGTGTCGGATTTGAGCAGGGTGGCGTTGCCGTAGCGATGGGAGGTCTGCAGGCCGACCATGCCCACCATCTGTGGGTGATCGTCAGGGATGGTGCCCCAGCCCATCAGGGTCGGGATCACTGGAATGCCGGTCAGTTCGGCGAACTCCACCAGCAGGTCGCTGGCATCGGCGTTGATCACACCGCCACCGGCTACCAGCAACGGGCGTTCGGCCTGGTCCAGCAGGGCCAGAACCTTTTCCGCCTGCAGCCGGGTGGCCGCCGGTTTGGCCAGGGGCAGTGGCTGGTAGGCGTCGATGTCGAATTCGATTTCCGCCATCTGCACGTCGAATGGCAGGTCGATCAACACCGGACCAGGACGGCCGGAGCGCATTTCATAGAAGGCTTTCTGGAAGGCGTAGGGCACCTGGCCCGGTTCCAGCACGGTGGTGGCCCACTTGGTCACCGGCTTGACGATGCTGGTGATGTCCACGGCCTGGAAGTCTTCCTTGTGCAGGCGGGCCCGGGGCGCCTGGCCGGTGATGCAGAGAATCGGGATCGAGTCGGCCGAGGCGCTGTACAGGCCGGTGACCATGTCGGTGCCGGCCGGGCCGGAAGTGCCGATGCACACGCCGATGTTACCGGCCTTGGTGCGGGTGTAGCCCTCGGCCATGTGCGAGGCGCCTTCGACGTGGCGAGCGAGGACGTGATCGATGCCTCCGACCTTCTGCAGCGCGGAATACAGCGGGTTGATGGCGGCACCCGGGATGCCAAAAGCGGTATCGACCCCTTCACGGCGCATCACCAGAACGGCGGCTTCGATTGCTCTCATTTTGCTCATGGTTTTGTGCCTCTTGCGTTTTGTAATTGTATACAAGTTGTTTTGCGCAAAGTGTATTCACGGCGGATGGCGCAGGTCAATCCATTTTCTTGAACGGTAGCGGCTTTCGATGGGGCCCTATAAACCGGCGTCCTTTTGTCGCATGAGCTACCTTTCTCGAATTATTGTATACAAAAAATAAATTTATTGTGTTCTATTTGCTTCATCGGACTTCTCCTGCAAGAAGCTTCCACCAGGCTTTCCCAATAACAAGATAAGGACGGCACCCATGAGCGCTTTAACCTTGAAAGTCGCAGTCAACCTGGCCAATCAGGCCATCAATGCGGGGCGCAAGATCAACGCGGCCCCGCTGACCATTGCGGTGCTGGATGCCGGCGGGCATCTGGTGACCCTGCAACGGGAGGATGGCGCCAGCCTGTTGCGTCCGCAGATCGCCATCGGCAAGGCCTGGGGCGCGGTAGCCCTGGGCAAGGGCTCGCGCCTGCTGGCGCTGGATGCGCAGCAGCGCCCGGCGTTCATCGGTGCGTTGAATGGCCTGGGACAGGGCAGCGTGGTGCCCGCGCCGGGCGGGGTGTTGATTCGGGATCAGGCGGGGGCGGTGCTGGGAGCGATCGGCATCAGTGGCGATACCTCGGACATCGATGAGCAATGCGCGATCAGCGCGATCGAGGCTCAGGGCCTGGCGGCGGACGCCGGCGTCAGCGCTTAGCCCTTAACCTTGCGGGCCCGGCCCTGGCCTGTAGCCGCTGCCGAGCCCGCGAGGCTGCGAAAAGGTCCGCAGGACCTTGCCTGGTGTCTTGATATTCCTGTGCGCAGTTTGCAGCAACAACACAAATGCACGGGAAGGGGCCGAAACGCGATCAGTGATCCAGTTCACAGCCTTTGAGCACCAGGCGGATGATGGTCTGCGCGGCAGCTTCGTAGTCGTCTTCGTCAAGTTTGCTCTTGCCGGTGACCACCGAGATCTGCCAGTCGAAGTCGGCGTAGGTCTGGGTCGCGGCCCAGATGCTGAACATCAGGTGGTTGGGGTCGAGCGGGGCGATCAGGCCGCGATCGATCCAGGTCTGGATGCATTCGATGTTGTGCTTGGCCTGGGCGTTGAGCTGTTCCACCTGGTCCGGGCTCAGGTGCGGCGCACCGTGCATGATTTCGCTGGCGAACACCTTGGAGGCAAAAGGCAGGTCGCGGGAGATGCGGATCTTCGAGCGGATGTAGCCGCTGAGCACTTCACTGGGTACGCCGTCGGCATTGAACGGAGTGGAAGCCTGGAGGATCGGTTCGATGATGCTTTCCAGCACCTCGCGGTAGAGGTTTTCCTTGGACTTGAAGTAGTAGTAGACGTTGGGCTTGGGCAACCCGGCCTTGGCGGCGATGTCGCTGGTCTTGGTCGCTGCAAAGCCCTTGTCGGCAAACTCTTCACTGGCGGCCCGCAGGATCAGTTCTTTATTGCGCTCGCGGATGGTGCTCATAAACCGGGGGATTCCTTGCCTGTTCGGGCGGTTGCGCATGGTAGCACCGGGGTCGCGAGGGGCTCAAGAATGCCCGTTGGCCGCGGTTTTCCTGCTTCTGACATCTCGCTTGTCCGGCCTTTGACGCGGTATGCTGCGCGCCTTATTTAACGCAGGGAAGCCTGGCCCATGGCAGGAAGCAGTTTGCTGGTTTTGATCGACGACATCGCCGCAGTTCTCGATGACGTAGCCTTGATGACCAAGATGGCGGCGAAGAAGACCGCCGGGGTATTGGGCGACGATCTGGCGCTCAATGCCCAGCAGGTTTCCGGGGTTCGCGCCGAGCGGGAAATTCCCGTGGTCTGGGCCGTGGCCAAGGGCTCGTTTCGCAACAAATTGATCCTGGTGCCGGCGGCGCTGGCCATCAGTGCCCTGGCGCCCTGGCTGGTGACGCCGTTGCTGATGATCGGCGGGGCCTACCTGTGTTTCGAAGGCTTCGAGAAGCTGGCGCACAAGTACCTGCCCCACGGCGACGATGCGGCCGAACATGAGCAGACCTTGCGGGCGCTGGCAGACCCTCAGGTGGATCTGGTGGCCTTTGAGAAGGACAAGATCAAGGGCGCGATTCGTACCGACTTTATCCTTTCCGCGGAAATCATCGCTATTACCCTGGGCACGGTGGCAGGCGCCTCCCTGAGCCAGCAGGTGGTGGTGCTCTCGGGGATTGCGATTGTCATGACCGTTGGCGTCTACGGTCTGGTGGGGGGCATCGTCAAGCTCGATGACCTGGGGTTGTGGCTGGCGCAGAAACCGGGCGCCCTGGCCAAACGCATCGGTGGTGCCATCCTGCGAGCGGCGCCGTGGATGATGAAGAGTCTGTCGGTGATCGGCACGGCGGCGATGTTCATGGTGGGTGGCGGCATCCTCACCCACGGCGTCCCTGCCGTGCACCATCTGATCGAGAGCCTGGCCGAGCGTAGTGCCGCCGTCATGGGCCCGGTGTCGGTGATCATGCCGACCCTGCTCAATGCCGTGGCCGGGATCATTGCCGGTGGGCTGGTACTGCTGGCCGTGACGCTACTGGGCAAAGGCTGGCGGGCCTTGCGCGGCTGAGATACGAGTCAGCCGGTTGCCGCTCTTGCGGTCGGCAACCGGTACAGCGGGTTACTCGGCGATCTGCAGTTTGCGCGATTCGGTGTACACGTAGCGCACCTTCTCGTATTCAAACGGCGAGTTCAGCTGGCCATAGCGAAAGCTGGTCTGGTAGCGCTTGTCGACACCACGCAGCGCCCAGATCTCGGGGTGATTGCTGCTGACTTCCGAGACGTTGAGGAAGTTGATCGCCGATTCGGCGGTGTAGTCCACCGCCAGCCCGGCTGTATCCCTCAGGTTCGACGGGCCGAGGATCGGCAGCACCAGATAGGCGCCGCCGGGCACGCCATAGAATCCGAGGGTCTGGCCGAAGTCTTCGCTATGGCGTTGCAGGCCCATCTTGGTGGCCGGGTCCCACAGGCCGGCAACGCCGATGGTGGTATTGAGCAGCAGGCGCGCCGTGGTTTCCATCGACCGATGGCCCTTGAACTGCAAAAGACTGTTCATCAGGTTCGGGACGTCGCCGAGGTTATTGAAGAAGTTGCTGACCCCGCTGCGCAGGAAGCTCGGGGTCACATAGCGATAACCGTCCACCACCGGCAGGAACACCCACTGATCGAAGCGGTAGTTGAAGTGGTAGACCCGGCGGTTCCACGACTCCAGCGGGTCATAGATATTCAGTGCATTGAGGGTCGAACGCTCGAACTCGCGCTGGTCCAGCCCCGGGTTGAACTTGAGTTTCTTCAACGGCTCGGTGAAGCCGTCGGGGTCCTGAACCGTGGGGGCGTGGGCCTTGCTGTTGTCGGCTTGGGCATAGCCTGCGCAGAGCAACGCAGCGATAAGCAGGAGATGTTTAGCCACGGAAGAACTCCAGCATGGCGTCGCTGTTGACGCGGTAGTTGAGGTTGCCGCAATGCCCGCCATGGGGGTAGACGGTCAGGCGGTCGCCAAAGGTTTTGCGCAGGAAACCCAGGTCGCCGGGGCCGAGGATCACGTCATCGGCGTTGTGCATCACGGCAATCTTCGGGCTGGCCTTGAGGTAGTCCTGCAGGGCGTAGAGGCTTACCTGGTCGATCAGTTGCAGCAGGCTGCCGCCGTCGGTGCGGGCGCGCCACATCGGGATCACCTGTTCGGTCAGGTAACAGTCGAAGTCGCACTGCAGGGCACGCTTGAGAAACGGGGTAAGGCTGGTGCCTTCGCGGATCGGGTACTTGGGCGGGGTGATCAGGCCGCGGCGGTTGATCAGGTCCGAGGTGAAGGCGATGTCCGCTGCCGAGAAGCGGAAGGAGGTACCGATCAGCATGGCCATCTGTTCGTTGGTCAGGTGTTGCTTGGACTGCTGGAAGTCGTAGAGCAGGGCGTCGTTGAGGTCGATGTAGCCCTTCTGCTGGAAGTAGCGGGTCAGCTTGCCCAGCACCAGTTCATAGAAAGTGGTGCTGTTGTTGATGCCCTTGACCTCGGTCTGTACCAGTTTGTCGAGGTTGGTGATCGAGGTGTAGAGGTTGACCGGCGGGTTGAGCAGCAGCACTTTCTTGAAGTTGAAGCTGCGTCGGGTCTCATCCAGTTTGCTGATGAACGCCGCGTCCAGGGCGCCGAGGCTGTAGCCGGTGAGGTAGAACTCGGTGATCGGCAGCTTGGGGTGCTGGGCCCGTACGGCCTGCATGACCCGGTACATGTCTTCGGCGTCTTCCTGGCTCACCCCGGGGGTGGCGAAGCGCGAGGCGGCAGTGATGAAGTCGAAGCTGGTGGGCGAGGATAGTTGCACCACATGGTAGCCGGCCTTGTAGTAGAGCTTCTTCAGGTACTCGTTGAGGCTGCTGTCGTAGCGCGCGCCGGTGCCGGCGATCAGGAAGATCAGTGGCGCGGCGTGGTCCTGGGTGGCGATGCGGTAGGTGAGCTTCTTCACCGCCCAGAAATTGTCCGGGAGGATGAACTCGCGCTCCGGCCGCAGGTTCAGGCTGTAGTCGGACTGACGGATGTCATCGTTGGCGGGCAGTTCCGGGCGCAGCTCCGGGGGGGTGGTGGCGATGGTGGCTTCAAAGGGGTTGGTCAACGGGTAGCCATAGCTGGCCGGGTCGACATCCACCGCCAGTGCGGACGCACTCAGGATAAGGCCGCCGAACAGGGCAGCGAGGCGCAAGGAACGAAGCATGACTGTATCCCTAGAAGGAAGGTACCGAATGAGGTTCGCAGGCTATGACCACCGCGCTGCTGCCGAAGTGCCATGGGTGGGCACAAATAACCCCGGCCACAGGCCTGCTGGGGGGTGATAGTAGCCGGACGATACACTTTGCCGCTATTTGCTGAACAGTTATCTGTGCGTCGTGCTTGCCAAGCGTCCGTGGGCGATTATGCTGGGCGCCGTTTTGATTGTTCGGAGTGTTTCATGTCCCGCCGCCTTCCCGTGATTGTGCTGCTCGTTGTCCTGCCGCTGTGGCTGGCCGCCAGTTATGGCCTGCGCTATGGCTTTATGGAGGATGCTCGGTGGGTGGGCGTCTGTGTTGATGAGGCCGGTCGCTGGGAGTGTTCGCTACGTTCCAGCCTGGGCTGGATGATCCACTTCAAGGTGCTGGGCTGGAGTGCCTTGGGCGCAGCGCTGCTGGGGTTTGTCGTGCCGGGTCGTGCCGGCTGGTGGCTGGCGGTGCTGGCCTTGCTGGCGGGCATTCCGGCCCTGGCGTTGTACAACACCACGCTGGCGGTGTTTGCGGTGGTGATTGCGGCCTTGCGCCTGGTGCGCGCCGCCAAGCCCTAGCCGCAGGCGAAACCTGCGGCTAGGGCTGTTTTCAGGCGATGCGGGCCCGCAGGCTGCGCCACAGCGCGGCCACCATCAGCAGGCTGACCAGGGCCCAGCCCCAGGCCTGCTGGTTGGCCAGGCCTTCCTGATACAGCTGCGGAGCGATGCCGGCACCCAGGATAAAGGTCAGCAAGGCGATTTCGCGGCGTGGCACGCGCACCGGGCGGCACAGGTAGACCAGCGCCGGCAGCAGCAGGGCCGCGCTCGGGAAGCTGCGGTAGCGCGGGTCGAACACCAGCTCCAGCATCATCACCGCGGCGGCGAATCCTGCCGTTGCCAGCAACCAGCCTGCACGCTTTTCCAGGGCATTGAAGGCCCGCAGACGCCAGCCTTCGCGAGGGCTCAAGGCCAGGGCGGCATGGGCCAGAATCAGCAGGTTCAGGCCCAGTAGCAGTCCGGCCCAGCACCATTCGCCAGTGAAGCGGCTGGTGACCCGCGCCAGTTCGCCCCAGGTGCCGATGGTGCACGCCGCCAGCGCGCCCAGCAGCGGCAAGAGCAGCGCAGCGCGTCGACCGCGAACCCGGCCACCCAGGATCAGGGTGCCGAGGAATATCACTGCGCCCGCCCCCAGCCATTGTGGCCAGTAAGGCAGGTTGGACACCGGGCCTGCGAGGATGCCCTTGTCCTGGCGATCGGCATCGAACAGCCCCCAGTAACCGCCGACTGCGCCTTCGCTGGCGCGTTTCCAGGGCTGGTCGAAGGCTTCGATCAGGTTGTAGTGCCAGCCGTTGTGTTCCGCCATGGCAACGAAGCCACGAATGAACTTGGCCTCGTTGACTCGGCTCGGCAGCGCCGTTTCTCGCTGACGGCCTTCGCTGGGCCAGCCGGTTTCACCGATCATCACGTCCTTGGGGGCAAAGCGGTTGCCGAATACCTGGCGTACCTCGGCCACGTGGTTCAGGGCCGCGTCGATGTTCGAGGGGTCGTCTTCCCAGTACGGCAGCAGGTGAATGGTGAGGAAGTCCACCGCTGGCGCGATCTCCGGGTGCTTGAGCCAGAATTCCCAGACATCGGCATAGGTGACCGGCTGCTTGACCCCGGCCTTGACCTTGAGGATCAGGCGCGCCAGTTGCGGGCCGGTGACTTCCTTGCGCAGCAGCGCCTCGTTGCCGACGATCACCGCGCTGACGACATCCGGGTTGGCATTGGCCGAGGCGATCAGCAGGTCGACTTCTTTCTCGGTGTCTACTGGGTTGCTATTGACCCACGCGCCGATCATCAGCTTCAGGCCGTGCTTGCGCGCCAGCTCGGGCAGGGCTTCGAGGCCGGTCATGGAATAGGTGCGGATGCATTCGAAGCGGGTGGCCAGCAATGCCAGGTCGGCGTCCATGCGTTCGGGGCGCAGTTTGAACGGCTGGTCGAAGGGCGATTGGTCCTTGTCGAACGGCGTATAGGAGGCGCATTGCAGTTTGTGGCTGGCGCTGGCGACGTCCGGCAGCGACACCGGCCGGCCAAGGCCGTACCAGTAACTACCAAGGGCCAGCAGGCCGAGCAGGCAGGCAAACAGATAAGCGAGGGTGGGGAAGCGGGCTGTGGCGGGCATGGTCAGGCCGTAGTGGAACAAAGCGGGGCATCTTACCCGCATTTGTCCACAGCTTGGTGGCCTGCATGATTTTGACATGCAAAGTTTGGGCGGGCCCTGAGCCGAGGAGGTCGCAGCACCTGGTTACTGGCTATCTGATGTCGTTGCTGGTTGCCTTGAGGTCGCAGGCAGAGCAGGTCGCGGGCGGTGGCGGGTTGATGATCGAAGCATCAGTACTCCGCTGATGATCGAACGCGTTCGCGGTGAGGCGTGATGGGGGCGCTGAGCACCATAACCATACGTTGACGTGCCCGGCAGCCGCCTGGCACTGCACTTTTCGGGGAAGTAACGATGAAGATGCGACGACTCTTAGGCGCAGGTGCCGCACTGGTACTTGCCATCAGCTCCACTCTGGCCAGTGCCGACAGCAAAACCCTGAGCATCGGCTACGTCGACGGCTGGTCCGACAGCGTGGCGACTACCTATGTGGCGGCGGAGGTGATCAAGCAGAAGCTCGGTTACGACGTCAAACTGCAAGCGGTGGCGACCGGGATCATGTGGCAGGGCGTAGCCACCGGCAAGCTCGACGCCATGCTCTCGGCCTGGTTGCCGGTGACTCACGGCGAATACTGGACCAAGAACAAGGACAAGGTTGTCGACTACGGTCCCAACTTCAAGGACGCCAAGATCGGTCTGATCGTGCCGGAGTACGTCAAGGCCAAGACCATTGAGGACCTCAAGACCGATACCAGCTTCAAGAACAAGATTGTCGGCATCGACGCCGGTTCAGGGGTGATGCTCAAGACCGACCAGGCGATCAAGGACTACGGCCTGGACTACAAGCTGCAGGCCAGTTCCGGTGCGGCGATGATCGCCGAACTGACCCGGGCCGAGGATAAGCAGGAATCCATCGCCGTGACCGGCTGGGTACCGCACTGGATGTTCGCCAAGTGGAAACTGCGCTTCCTCGAAGATCCGAAAGGGGTGTATGGCGCCGCTGAAACCGTCAACAGCATCGGCAGCAAGGGCCTGGAGAAGAAGGCGCCAGAGGTGGCAGCGTTCCTGAAGAAGTTCCAGTGGGCGTCGAAGGATGAAATCGGCGAGGTCATGCTGGCCATTCAAGATGGCGCAAAACCGGATGTGGCAGCCAAGGACTGGGTGAGCAAGCACCCGGAGCGGGTTGCCGAGTGGACTGCTAAATAGCCGTCAGGCGTCTAGAACGAGGGTTGTGAGGCCGGCCGCTGATATCAGCGGCCGGCCTTGTGTTTTTTTGGGGGGGGAAGTTGGCGAGGTGGCTAATGTCGTTCTAATACTAAGGTCGTCTGGAACCTGCCTCACAGCCGCATAGAGTGGATTAGGTTCTACCTAAAATCTGTGCTGCGAGGATAAAAACAATGAACGACAGCATTTACCTCTCGATTCAAAACAGCCCGCGTTTCAAGGAGCTGGTCAGTAAGCGAGAGCGGTTCGCCTGGATTCTCTCGGCGATCATGCTTGGGCTTTACTCGGGCTTCATTCTGTTGATCGCTTACGGTCCGCAGATCCTGGGCGCCAAACTCAGTCCAACTTCATCCATCACCTGGGGCATTCCCATTGGTGTCGGCTTGATTGTCTCGGCCTTCATCCTGACCGGTATCTATGTGCGACGCGCCAACGGCGAGTTCGATGACCTGAACAATGCGATCCTGAAGGAGGCTCAGCAATGATCCGACGTCTATTCGCAGCACTCGGTCTTGCCGCTTTCGCTCCTGCCCTGTGGGCCGCAGACGCTTTGACTGGCGAAGTCCACAAGCAACCCCTCAACGTCTCGGCGATCGTGATGTTCGTGGTCTTCGTCGGGGCCACCCTGTGCATCACTTACTGGGCTTCCAAGCGTAACAAGTCGGCTGCCGACTATTACGCCGCGGGTGGCAAGATCACCGGCTTCCAGAACGGCCTGGCGATTGCCGGTGACTACATGTCGGCGGCGTCCTTCCTGGGGATTTCCGCGCTGGTGTTCACTTCCGGCTATGACGGCCTGATCTACTCCATCGGCTTCCTGGTGGGCTGGCCGATCATTCTGTTCCTGATCGCCGAGCGCCTGCGCAACCTGGGCAAGTACACCTTTGCCGACGTGGCGTCCTATCGCCTCGGGCAGACTCAGATCCGCACTCTGTCGGCCTGTGGTTCGCTGGTGGTGGTGGCGTTCTACCTGATCGCGCAGATGGTGGGTGCCGGCAAGCTGATCCAGCTGCTGTTCGGCCTCGACTACCATGTGGCGGTGATCCTGGTGGGGATCCTGATGTGCCTGTATGTGCTGTTCGGCGGCATGCTGGCCACCACTTGGGTACAGATCATCAAGGCAGTGCTGCTGCTGTCCGGTGCGTCCTTCATGGCGCTGATGGTGATGAAGCACGTCAACTTCGATTTCAACACCCTGTTCTCCGAGGCGATCAAGGTTCACCCCAAAGGTGAGGCGATCATGAGCCCTGGCGGTCTGGTGAAGGACCCGATCTCGGCATTCTCCCTGGGGCTTGCGCTGATGTTCGGTACTGCCGGCCTGCCGCATATCCTGATGCGCTTCTTCACCGTGAGCGATGCCAAGGAAGCCCGTAAGAGCGTGCTCTACGCCACTGGCTTCATCGGTTACTTCTACATCCTGACCTTCATCATCGGTTTTGGCGCGATCCTGCTGGTGAGCACCAATCCGGCCTTCAAGGATGCCGCAGGCGCCTTGCTGGGTGGCAACAACATGGCGGCAGTGCACCTGGCCAATGCGGTGGGCGGCAGCGTGTTCCTCGGCTTCATCTCGGCGGTGGCTTTCGCCACCATTCTGGCGGTAGTAGCGGGCCTGACCCTGGCAGGTGCTTCGGCGGTGTCCCATGACCTGTATGCCAGTGTGGTCAAGAAGGGCAAGGCCAACGAGAAGGATGAGATTCGCGTTTCCAAGATCACTACCGTGGCCTTGGGCGTGCTGGCCATCGGCCTGGGTATTCTCTTCGAGAGTCAGAACATTGCGTTCATGGTGGGCCTGGCGTTCTCCATCGCTGCCAGTTGCAACTTCCCGGTGCTGCTGCTTTCCATGTACTGGAAGAAGCTCACCACGCGTGGCGCCATGATTGGCGGCTGGTTGGGCCTGGTCAGTGCGGTGGCATTGATGGTTCTCGGTCCGACCATCTGGGTGCAGATCCTGCACCACGAGAAGGCAATCTTCCCGTACGAGTACCCGGCGCTGTTCTCGATGATCATTGCCTTTGTCGGTATCTGGTTCTTCTCCATCACTGACAAGTCGGCTTCGGCGGCCAATGAGCGGGCTTTGTTCTTCCCGCAGTTCGTGCGTTCGCAGACCGGCCTGGGCGCCAGTGGCGCGGTGTCGCACTAAGCTCGGCCTGTGTATCGGCTTCTATATAGAAGCTGTGTAATAGCAAAATGCCTCGATCGAAAGATCGGGGCATTTTTTTGTCTGCTCGCTCTGTTCAGATACCCTCGACTGCGGGCGCAGCGATAGTCGAGATGCAAGGAGCTGGCGTGCCAGCGAAGGCTTATTCGAGGGGGAGGCAGGGCTGCGGGGTTCTTCGCCGGCAAGTCGGTTCCGGCAGGGGGTAGGTGAGGGGAGGGGGGGGCAGAAACAAATACGACCTCTGTTAGAGGCCGTATCCGGTGCAGCTAAGACGTGTGCGCAAGGCAGGTCTTATTTGCGGTCTTCCAGCTTGGTGATGTCGCGCGATTCGTAGCCGGTGTACAGCTGACGAGGACGGCCGATCTTGTAAGGGCTGGAGAGCATTTCTTTCCAGTGGGAGATCCAGCCGACGGTCCGCGCCAGGGCGAAGATCACGGTGAACATGCTGGTCGGAATGCCGATCGCCTTGAGGATGATCCCCGAGTAGAAGTCGACGTTCGGGTACAGGGAGCGTTCGATGAAGTACGGATCGGTCAGGGCGATCTCTTCCAGGCGCATGGCCAGTTCGAGCTGAGGATCGTTGTTGATGCCCAGTTCTTTCAGGACTTCGTCGCAGGTCTGCTTCATTACGGTGGCGCGCGGGTCGCGGTTCTTATACACGCGGTGACCGAAGCCCATGAGTTTGAACGGATCGTTCTTGTCCTTGGCCTTGGCGATGAACTTGTCGATGTTCGAGACATCGCCAATTTCGTCGAGCATGGTCAGTACGGCTTCGTTGGCGCCGCCGTGGGCAGGGCCCCAGAGCGCGGCGATACCGGCGGCGATACAGGCGAACGGGTTGGCGCCCGAGGAACCGGCAAGGCGTACGGTGGAAGTCGAGGCGTTCTGTTCGTGGTCGGCGTGGAGGATGAAGATCCGGTCCATCGCCTTGGCCAGCACCGGGCTGATCGGTTTGATCTCGCACGGGGTGTTGAACATCATGTGCAGGAAGTTTTCCGCGTACGACAGGTCGTTGCGCGGATACATCATCGGCTGGCCCATGGAGTACTTGTAAACCATCGCTGCCAGGGTCGGCATCTTGGCGACCAGGCGCACGGCGGAAATTTCGCGGTGCTGCGGGTTATTGATGTCCAGGGAGTCGTGGTAGAACGCCGAGAGTGCACCCACTACGCCGCACATTACCGCCATTGGGTGGGCGTCGCGGCGGAAACCGTTGAAGAAGCTCTTCAGCTGCTCGTGAACCATGGTGTGGTTTTTCACGGTGCTGACGAACTGGGCCTTCTGTTCGGCGGTAGGCAATTCACCGTTGAGCAGCAGGTAGCAGGTTTCCAGGTAGTCCGACTTTTCAGCCAGCTGTTCGATCGGGTAGCCGCGGTGTAGCAGAATGCCGTTGTCGCCGTCGATATAGGTGATTTTCGACTCGCAGGAGGCGGTCGACATGAAACCCGGGTCAAAAGTGAAGCGGCCCGTGGCCGTCAGGCCCCGAACATCAATTACATCGGGACCAACGGTGCCGGTTAAAATGGGCAGCTCGACGGGGGCTGCGCCCTCGATGATCAACTGCGCTTTTTTGTCAGCCATGTGGCCTCCTATTTATGCTTGAAATCATCAGACAGACCCCCCACGCAGGGCCCGCACCACTATAGTGAGATAAATCTGAATGTCAATTTGCCTAAAGTCTTGTCCCAGAAGGCTTTGGGAGGGATTTTTTAGCGAAATTCAGCGCCATTTACGCCTTTTATAAGGCTAACGCAATCAGCTATTAGGGGAAGGTGTTTGCGTTGTCATTAGTAGCCTAACTGTCTATACTCGGCCACCGACCTCCGTAGGCTTCTGGGCCCGCTTTATTGGGGGTCGCACTCCCTGGGTAGTGGTTACCTGACCAGTGCACTCCCCAACAACTTTGCCCTGATTGTTAGGGGCTCTTCAGTGTGAAAAAAGCCGTGAATAGCCAACGACCTGTAAACCTAGACCTAAGGACCATCAAACTCCCCATCACCGGCGTTACGTCGTTTCTTCACCGTGTTTCCGGCATCATCCTCTTCCTGGGCATCGGCATCATGCTTTATGCATTGAGCAAATCCCTGGGCTCCGAGGAAGGCTATGCCGAGGTGAAGGCGTGCTTGACCAGTCCGCTGGCCAAATTCGTTGCGTGGGGCCTCCTGTCCGCCTTGCTGTATCACTTGGTGGCCGGTGTACGCCATCTGATTATGGACATGGGCATCGGTGAGACGCTGGAAGGCGGCAAGCTGGGCTCGAAAATCGTTATCGCCGTATCCGTGGTGGTAATCGTTCTGGCGGGAGTTTGGATATGGTAACCAGCGTTACGAACCTGTCGCGTTCGGGCCTTTATGACTGGATGGCACAGCGTGTGTCTGCGGTCGTTCTCGCGGCTTATTTCATTTTCCTGATCGGATACCTCGTAGCGAATCCGGGCATTGACTACACCCAGTGGCATGGCCTGTTCGCAAACAACTGGATGCGTATCTTCAGTCTGCTGGCCATGGTGGCCCTGGGCGCTCACGCCTGGGTCGGCATGTGGACCATCTCGACTGACTACCTGACGCCGATGGCGCTGGGCAAGTCGGCGACAGCAGTGCGTTTCCTTTTCCAGGCAGTATGCGGCGTTGCGATGTTCGCTTACTTCGTCTGGGGTGTGCAGATTCTCTGGGGTATCTGATTCATGGCTAACATTCCAACCATTTCTTTCGACGCCATCATCATTGGCGGCGGCGGCGCCGGCATGCGTGCCGCACTGCAGCTGGCCCAGGGCGGCCACAAGACTGCCGTGATCACCAAGGTGTTCCCGACCCGTTCGCACACTGTGTCTGCCCAAGGCGGCATCACTTGCGCGATCGCCTCGGCGGACCCGAACGATGACTGGCGCTGGCACATGTACGATACCGTCAAGGGTTCCGACTACATCGGTGACCAGGACGCTATCGAATACATGTGTCAGGAAGGCCCGGCTGCGGTCTTCGAACTGGACCACATGGGTCTGCCGTTCTCCCGTACCGAAACCGGTCGCATCTATCAGCGTCCTTTCGGTGGTCAGTCCAAGGACTACGGCAAGGGCGGCCAGGCTGCTCGTACCTGCGCGGCGTCCGACCGTACCGGTCACGCACTGCTGCACACCCTTTATCAGGGCAACCTGAAAGCCGGTACCACCTTCCTCAACGAGTGGTACGCGGTCGATCTGGTGAAGAACCAGGACGGCGCTTTTGTCGGCGTGATCGCGATCTGCATCGAAACCGGCGAAACTACCTACATCCGCTCCAAGGCCACCGTTCTGGCTACCGGCGGTGCAGGTCGTATCTATGCTTCCACCACCAACGCCCTGATCAACACCGGTGACGGTGTAGGCATGGCGCTGCGTGCCGGCGTTCCGGTGCAAGACATCGAAATGTGGCAGTTCCACCCGACCGGTATCGCCGGCGCTGGTGTACTGGTGACTGAAGGCTGCCGCGGTGAGGGCGGTTACCTGATCAACAAGCATGGCGAGCGTTTCATGGAGCGTTATGCTCCGAACGCCAAGGACCTGGCAGGTCGCGACGTTGTTGCGCGCTCCATGGTCAAGGAAATCATCGCCGGCAACGGCTGTGGCCCGAATGGCGACCACGTGATGCTCAAGCTTGATCACCTGGGCGAAGAAGTACTGCACAGCCGCCTGCCTGGCATCTGCGAGCTGTCCAAGACCTTTGCCCACGTTGACCCGGTGGTTGCTCCGGTTCCGGTCGTTCCAACCTGCCACTACATGATGGGCGGCGTTGCCACCAACATTCATGGTCAGGCGATCACTCAGAACGCTGCTGGCGAAGACACCATCATCCCTGGTCTGTTCGCAGTGGGTGAAGTGGCTTGCGTATCGGTACACGGCGCCAACCGTCTGGGCGGCAACTCGCTGCTGGACCTGGTGGTGTTCGGTCGTGCAGCTGGCCTGCACCTGGAAAAAGCGCTGACCGACGGTATCGAATACCGCGATGCCAGCGACACCGACGTTGACGTTGCCCTGAACCGCCTGGCCAAGCTCAACGAGCGCACCACCGGTGAAGACGTTGCAACCCTGCGCCGCGAGCTGCAGAACTGCATGCAGAACTACTTCGGTGTATTCCGTACCGGCGAGTACATGCAGAAGGGTATTGCTCAGCTGGCTGAGCTGCGCGAGCGTATCGCCAACGTCAAGATCAACGACAAGTCTCAAGCTTTCAACACTGCGCGTATCGAAGCACTTGAGCTGCAGAACCTGCTGGAAGTGGCTGAAGCCACTGCCATCGCTGCCGAAGTGCGTAAAGAGTCCCGCGGCGCTCACGCCCGTGAAGACTTCGAAGACCGTGACGACGAAAACTGGCTGTGCCACACCCTGTACTTCCCGGGTGAGAAGCGCGTTGCCAAGCGTGCGGTCAACTTCTCGCCGAAGACTGTTCCGACTTTTGAACCAAAAGTCCGGACTTACTAAAGGGTGATCGATATGTTGCAAGTTGAAGTTTATCGTTACAACCCTGACACCGACTCGGCTCCGAAAACCCAGGTTTTCCAGGTCGACACCGGTGGCAAGGACTTGATGGTGCTGGACGTGCTGGCGCTGATCAAAGAGCAGGACGAGGGGTTCTCCTATCGTCGTTCCTGCCGTGAAGGCGTTTGCGGTTCCGATGGCATGAACATCAACGGCAAGAATGGCCTGGCGTGCATCACGCCGCTGTCCGCCGTGGTCAAGAAGAACAAGCTGGTTGTTCGTCCGCTGCCAGGTCTGCCGGTTATCCGTGACCTGGTCGTCGATATGAGCATCTTCTACAAGCAATACGAGAAGGTGAAGCCATTCCTGCAGAACGACACGCCGGCTCCGGCCATCGAGCGTCTGCAGTCCCCGGAAGAGCGCGAAAAGCTCGACGGTCTGTACGAGTGTATCCTGTGCGCTTGCTGCTCGACCTCCTGCCCGTCCTTCTGGTGGAACCCGGACAAGTTCCTGGGCCCGGCTGCTCTGCTGCAAGCCTATCGCTTCCTGGCAGACAGCCGTGACACCAAGACTTCCGAGCGTCTGGCTTCTCTTGATGACCCGTTCAGCGTATTCCGCTGCCGGGGGATCATGAACTGCGTCAACGTTTGTCCGAAGGGCCTGAACCCGACTAAGGCCATCGGTCACATTCGTAACATGTTGCTGCAGAGTGGCGTGTGATTCAGCTGTTGTACCCGTAGGACCGCTGTACCCGTAAAAGCCAAGGCGCGGGCTTCAACCCGCGTCATGGCTCTAACCTGAGCAGCAGCTCACAAAGTGGCTGCTTTTATTTTTGAAGAAATGAGACAAGCAGGGGCATCCGGGCTGGTACCCGGACTATCAGCGTGATCCTAAGTGGCTTGTTTTGGTCGCTGCATTCGGACTTCTGCAAGCTTGCTCGGTGTCTTCGCCGGTGGTGTTCCCCTAACCGAGGGTGACCAAGCATGCAAGAAAGCGTGATGCAGCGCATGTGGAACAGCGCCTACCTATCCGGTAGTAACGCTGCCTATGTGGAAGAGCTCTACGAGCTCTACCTGCACGACCCTAACGCTGTGCCAGAAGAGTGGCGCACTTACTTTCAGAAGTTGCCTACCGACGGCAGCACTGCCATCGATGTTTCGCACTCGACAATCCGCGATCATTTCGTCTTGCTGGCAAAGAACCAGCGCCGCGCCCAACCGGTATCCGCCGGCAGCGTGAGCAGTGAGCACGAGAAGAAGCAAGTTGAAGTGCTGCGATTGATCCAGGCCTATCGGATGCGTGGCCACCAGGCAGCCCAGCTGGACCCGCTGGGGCTGTGGCAGCGTCCTGCACCTGCAGACCTGTCGATCAATCATTACGGCTTGACCAATGCCGATCTTGATACGACCTTCCGTGCCGGCGACCTGTTCATCGGCAAAGAGGAAGCGAGCCTACGCGAAATTCACGAAGCGTTGCAGCAGACATATTGCCGCACCATCGGCGCTGAATTCACGCACATCACCGATTCTGAACAGCGTCAGTGGTTCCAGCAGCGTCTGGAAAGCGTACGCGGCCGTCCGACCTATTCCGCCGACATCAAGAGCCACTTGCTCGAGCGCGTCACCGCCGGCGAAGGCCTGGAAAAATACCTGGGTACCAAATACCCGGGCACCAAGCGTTTCGGTCTGGAAGGTGGTGAAAGCCTGATTCCAATGCTCGACGAGCTGATCCAGCGTTCCGGTTCCTACGGCACCAAGGAAGTCGTGATCGGCATGGCTCACCGTGGCCGTCTCAACGTCCTGGTCAACACCTTCGGCAAGAACCCGCGCGAGCTGTTCGACGAGTTCGAAGGCAAGAAGAAGGTCGAGCTGGGCTCCGGTGACGTTAAGTATCACCAGGGCTTCTCGTCCAACGTGATGACCGCCGGCGGCGAAGTTCACCTGGCCATGGCGTTCAACCCGTCCCACCTGGAAATCGTTTCTCCAGTGGTCGAGGGTTCGGTGCGCGCCCGTCAGGATCGTCGCAACGACCAGACCGGCGACAAGGTTCTGCCGATCTCGATCCACGGTGACGCGGCGTTTGCCGGTCAGGGCGTGGTGATGGAAACCTTCCAGATGTCCCAGACCCGCGGTTTCCGTACCGGCGGCACTGTGCACATCGTGATCAACAACCAGGTAGGTTTCACCATCAGCAACCCGCTGGACTCGCGCTCCACCGAGTACGCTACTGACGTTGCGAAGATGATCCAGGCGCCGATCCTCCATGTGAATGGTGATGATCCGGAAGCCGTGTTGTTCGTGACCCAGATGGCCATCGACTACCGCATGCAGTACAAGCGCGACGTGGTGATCGACCTGGTCTGCTACCGTCGTCGCGGCCACAACGAGGCCGACGAGCCAAGCGGCACCCAGCCACTGATGTATCAGCAGATCACCAAACAGCGCACCACCCGTGAGCTGTATGCCGATCGCCTGATCCAGAGCGGTGTGCTCGACGCAGAGCGTGTTCAGGCGAAAGTCGATGAGTACCGCAATGCGCTGGACAACGGTCTGCACGTAGTGAAGAGCCTGGTCAAGGAACCGAACAAAGAGTTGTTCGTGGATTGGCGTCCATACCTGGGCCACACCTGGACCGCACGTCACGACACCACCTTCGATCTCAAGACCCTGCAGGAACTGTCCGCCAAGTTGCTGGAGCTGCCGGAAGGCTTCGTGGTTCAGCGTCAGGTTGCGAAGATCTACGAAGACCGTCAGAAGATGCAAGCCGGCGGCCTGCCGATCAACTGGGGTTACGCTGAAACCATGGCGTACGCGACCCTGGCGTTCGAAGGTCACCCGATCCGCATGACCGGCCAGGACATCGGCCGCGGCACCTTCTCGCACCGCCACGCCGTTCTGCACAACCAGAAAGATGCCAGCACTTATGTGCCGCTCAAGCATCTGTTCGAACGTCAGCCGCGCTTTGACCTGTACGACTCCTTCCTGTCGGAAGAGGCGGTACTGGCATTCGAATACGGCTACTCGACCACCACGCCAAACGCGCTGGTGATCTGGGAAGCCCAGTTCGGCGACTTCGCCAACGGTGCACAAGTGGTGATCGACCAGTTCATCACCAGCGGCGAGCACAAGTGGGGCCGTCTCTGCGGTCTGACCATGCTGCTGCCTCACGGTTACGAAGGTCAGGGCCCTGAGCACTCCTCGGCGCGTCTGGAGCGTTACCTGCAACTGTGTGCCGAGCACAACATTCAGGTGTGCATGCCGACCACTCCGGCACAGATCTACCACTTGCTGCGCCGTCAGGTGATCCGTCCTCTGCGCAAACCACTGGTGGTTCTGACTCCGAAGTCGCTGCTGCGCCACAAGCTGGCCATCTCGACTCTGGAAGATCTGGCCGAAGGTTCGTTCCAGACCGTGATTCCGGAAATCGACGTACTGGACCCGAAAAAGGTCGAGCGCCTGATTCTGTGTAGCGGCAAGGTCTACTACGACCTGTTGGAAAAACGCCGTGCCGAAGGTCGTGAAGACATCGCCGTCGTGCGTATTGAGCAGCTGTACCCGTTCCCTGAGGACGATCTGAACGAAGTCCTGGCTCCGTACACCAACCTCAAGCATGTGGTTTGGTGTCAGGAAGAGCCGATGAACCAGGGCGCCTGGTACTGCAGCCAGCACCACATGCGTCGCATCGTAGGCAATCACGACAAGTCGCTCGTACTCGAGTACGCGGGCCGTGACGCCTCTGCTGCGCCAGCTTGTGGCTACGCGTCGATGCACGCCGAGCAGCAGGAAAAACTGCTGCAAGATGCCTTCACTGTTTAACGCCTTCGCGCACCTGAAACCGAATTTAAGGAACCACTGATAATGGCTATCGAGATCAAAGCCCCCACTTTCCCGGAATCGGTTGCCGATGGCACCGTTGCCACCTGGCACAAGCAACCGGGCGAAGCCGTCAAGCGCGACGAGCTGATCGTCGACATCGAGACCGACAAGGTTGTGCTGGAAGTGCTGGCCACCGCTGATGGCGTGCTGGGCGCTATCGTCAAGAACGAAGGCGACACCGTTCTGTCCGACGAAGTTCTGGGCTCCATCGTTGAAGGCGCAGCTGCTGCCGCTGCTCCTGCTGCCGCCGCTGCTCCGGCCGCTGCTGCCCCTGCTGCCGCTGACGGCGAAGACGATCCAATCGCCGCTCCTGCCGCGCGCAAGCTGGCTGAAGAGAACGGCATCAACATCGCCTCCGTTGCCGGTACCGGCAAAGGCGGTCGTGTGACCAAGGAAGACGTGGTGGCTGCTGTTGCCGCCAAGAAAGCCGCTCCGGCTGCCGCGCCTGCCAAGGCTCCGGCTCCAGCCGCTGCTGCTCCAGTCTTCGCTGCCGGCGATCGCGTCGAGAAGCGCGTACCTATGACCCGCCTGCGGGCCAAGGTTGCCGAGCGTCTGGTTGAAGCACAGTCGAACATGGCCATGCTGACCACCTTCAACGAAGTCGACATGACCGAAGTCATGGCTCTGCGTTCGAAGTACAAGGACCTGTTCGAGAAGTCCCACAACGGCGTGCGCCTGGGCTTCATGTCGTTCTTCGTCAAGGCCGCCACCGAAGCGCTGAAGCGCTTCCCGGCAGTCAACGCTTCGATCGACGGTTCCGACATCGTCTACCACGGCTACGCCGACATCGGTGTTGCGGTGTCCAGCGACCGTGGCCTGGTGGTTCCGGTCCTGCGTAACGCCGAGCTGATGAGCCTGGCCGAAATCGAAGGCGGCATCGCCACCTTCGGCAAGAAGGCCCGCGACGGCAAGCTGTCGATGGAAGAGATGACCGGTGGTACTTTCACCATCACCAACGGTGGTACTTTCGGCTCGATGATGTCGACCCCGATCGTCAACCCACCGCAAGCCGCTATCCTGGGCATGCACAACATCCTGCAACGTCCTATGGCGATCAACGGTCAGGTAGTAATCCGTCCGATGATGTACCTGGCGCTGTCCTACGATCACCGTCTGATCGACGGTAAAGAAGCTGTGACGTTCCTGGTGACCATCAAGAACCTGCTGGAAGACCCGGCGCGTCTGCTCCTGGACATCTAAAAAGCAGTTGCAAGCTGCAAGCGACAAGTTCCGAGCCCTTAAGGCGAGGGGCTTCAAGCTTGCGGCTTGCGGCTTCTAGCTTGCCGTTAAAAGGAACCTTTTTATGACTCAGAAATTCGACGTGGTAGTGATTGGCGCGGGCCCAGGCGGTTATGTCGCCGCAATCAAGGCCGCACAACTCGGTTTCACCACCGCTTGCATCGAGAAGTACACCGACAAAGAGGGCAAGCTGGCCCTCGGTGGTACTTGCCTGAACGTCGGTTGCATTCCTTCCAAGGCGCTGCTGGACAGCTCCTGGAAATTCCATGAGGCTCAGGACGGTTTCGCCATCCACGGTATCAGCCACGCTGGCGTGACCATGGACGTACCGGCCATGGTCGGTCGCAAGGCCAACATCGTCAAAGGCCTGACCAGCGGTGTTGCCACCCTGTTCAAAGCCAACGGCGTAACCTCGATCCAAGGCCACGGCAAACTGCTGGCAGGCAAGAAAGTCGAAGTCACCAAGCCGGACGGTTCGGTTGAAGTCATCGAAGCTGAAAACGTGATCCTGGCTCCAGGTTCGCGTCCAATCGACATTCCACCGGCCCCGGTCGATCAGAATGTCATCGTCGACTCCACCGGCGCGCTGGAATTCCAGGCCGTACCAAAACGTCTGGGCGTGATCGGCGCTGGCGTTATTGGTCTGGAACTGGGCTCGGTCTGGTCGCGTCTGGGCGCGCAAGTGACTGTCCTGGAAGCCCTGGACACCTTCCTGATGGCAGCTGACACCGCTGTTTCCAAGGAAGCGCTGAAAACCCTGACCAAGCAGGGTCTGGACATCAAGCTGGGCGCTCGCGTGACCGGCTCCAAGGTCAACGGCGAAGAAGTCGTGGTGACCTACACCGACGCCAACGGCGAACAGACCATCACTTTCGACAAGCTGATTGTCGCCGTTGGTCGCCGTCCGGTGACCACCGATCTGCTGGCTGCCGACTGCGGCGTGACCCTCGACGAGCGCGGTTTCGTGCACGTTGACGATCACTGCGCTACTACCGTACCGGGCGTCTACGCCATTGGTGACGTGGTGCGCGGCATGATGCTGGCTCACAAGGCCTCGGAAGAGGGCATCATGGTTGCCGAGCGCATCAAGGGCCACAAGGCCCAGATGAACTATGACCTGATCCCTTCGGTTATCTATACTCACCCGGAAATTGCATGGGTCGGTAAAACCGAGCAGGCCTTGAAAGCTGAAGGCGTTGAAGTTAACGTCGGCACCTTTCCGTTTGCCGCCAGCGGCCGTGCCATGGCAGCCAACGACACCGGTGGTTTCGTCAAAGTCATCGCCGATGCCAAGACTGACCGCGTATTGGGCGTCCACGTGATTGGCCCAAGCGCTGCGGAACTGGTTCAGCAAGGTGCAATCGGCATGGAATTCGGCACCAGCGCCGAAGACCTGGGCATGATGGTTTTCTCTCATCCGACCCTGTCCGAAGCCCTGCACGAAGCAGCTCTGGCTGTGAATGGCACTGCCATCCACATTGCCAACCGCAAGAAACGCTAAGCAATAATAAGAAACCACGGCGGTTGGCCCGTCGTGAGCCTTGTGCGCAAGACTCACCGCGGAATATCCGCTGGACTCGACCTCTTGAGGTAGCGCCACACACTGGATCGGGGCCCAGGCTCCGGGTTCAGGTGTGGCGCTGGTTTGAGAGTAGCGGTCACAGGTGGTGCGGCACTCAATCTTGAGCGCAGCGCCGAATGCGCAGTACCTAACGAAGACGGTAAAAAGCATGAATCTTCACGAGTATCAGGGTAAGCAGCTGTTCGCTGAATACGGCCTGCCAGTATCCAAAGGCTACGCGGTAGACACCCCGGAAGAAGCAGCAGAAGCTTGCGACAAAATCGGCGGCTCCGAGTGGGTTGTCAAAGCCCAGGTTCACGCCGGTGGTCGCGGTAAAGCGGGCGGCGTTAAGCTGGTTCGCAGCAAAGAAGACGCTAAGGCATTCGCTCAGCAGTGGTTGGGCAAGCGTCTGGTGACCTATCAGACTGACGCCAATGGCCAGCCTGTCACCAAGATCCTGGTTGAATCGTGCACTGATATCGCTAAAGAGCTGTACCTGGGCGCTGTCGTTGACCGTTCGAGCCGTCGCATCGTGTTCATGGCTTCCACCGAAGGTGGCGTGGACATCGAGAAAATCGCTCACGACACTCCAGAAAAAATTCTGAAAGCCACTATCGACCCACTGGTTGGCGCTCAGCCATTCCAGGGTCGCGAGCTGGCTTTCCAGCTGGGTCTGGAAGGCAAGCAAGTTGCCCAGTTCGCCAAGATCTTCGTGGGTCTGGCCAAACTGTTCCAGGATCACGATCTGGCCCTGCTGGAAGTGAACCCGCTGGTGATCAAGGCTGACGGCGATCTGCACTGCCTGGACGCCAAGATCAACATCGACGCCAACGCCATGTACCGTCAGCCTAAGCTGAAGACCTTCCACGATCCGTCGCAGGACGATCCGCGCGAAGCGCACGCTGCCAAGTTCGAACTGAACTACGTAGCCCTGGAAGGCAACATTGGCTGCATGGTCAACGGTGCCGGCCTGGCCATGGGTACCATGGACATCGTCAACCTGCACGGCGGTAAGCCAGCCAACTTCCTCGACGTGGGCGGTGGTGCTACCAAAGAGCGCGTGACCGAAGCTTTCAAGATCATCCTGTCCGACACCAACGTCGCTGCAGTACTGGTCAACATCTTTGGCGGCATCGTTCGCTGCGACATGATTGCCGAAGGCATCATCGGCGCTGTGAAAGAAGTCGGCGTGAAAATCCCGGTTGTTGTTCGCCTTGAAGGCAACAACGCTGAACTGGGCGCTAAAGTACTGGCAGAAAGCGGCTTGAACATCATCGCTGCTACCAGCCTGACCGACGCTGCTCAACAAGTTGTCAAAGCTGCGGAGGGCAAATAATGAGCGTCCTGATCAATAAAGACACCAAAGTTATCTGCCAGGGTATTACCGGTTCGCAAGGTAGTTTCCACACCCAGCAAGCCATCGAATACGGCACCCAGATGGTGGGTGGCGTAACTCCAGGCAAAGGCGGTACCGAGCACCTGGGTCTGCCAGTGTTCAACACCGTGAAAGACGCTGTAGCTGCCACTGGCGCCACCGCCAGCGTGATCTACGTTCCAGCTCCTTTCTGCAAGGACTCGATCCTGGAAGCAGCGTTCGGCGGCATCAAGCTGATCGTCTGCATCACCGAAGGCATCCCTACCCTGGACATGCTGGACGCTAAAGTTAAGTGCGACGAGCTGGGTGTTACCCTGATCGGCCCTAACTGCCCAGGCGTGATCACTCCAGGCGAATGCAAGATCGGCATCATGCCAGGTCACATTCACTTGCCAGGCAAGGTCGGTATCGTTTCCCGTTCCGGCACCCTGACTTACGAAGCCGTTAAGCAGACCACTGACGCCGGTTTCGGTCAGTCCACCTGCGTCGGCATCGGTGGTGACCCGATCCCAGGCTCCAACTTCATCGACATCCTGAAGCTGTTCCAGGAAGACCCGAAGACCGAAGCGATCGTGATGATCGGCGAGATCGGCGGTTCGGCTGAAGAAGAGGCGGCTGCCTACATCAAGGCTCACGTGACCAAGCCGGTTGTTTCCTACATCGCTGGTGTGACTGCTCCTCCGGGCAAGCGCATGGGCCATGCTGGCGCAATCATCTCTGGCGGCAAAGGCACTGCAGACGAGAAATTCGCTGCGCTGCAAGACGCAGGCGTGAAAACCGTGCGTTCGCTGGCAGACATCGGCAAGGCCCTGGCCGAGCTGACCGGTTGGGCTGTCAAGTAAGCCTCGCGCTTAACTGACGCTTCAACCACAAAGGCCACCTTCGGGTGGCCTTTGTGCTTTCTGCCCCAGCAGCCGACTTGCCGGCGTAGAGGCCTTCAGTTCAGTTGCTGCCCTGGGGGAGGGCTTCGCTGGCAAGCCAGCTCCTATACAAGCCGCGCTTACCTAATTCGGCTTCTATACGGTTCGGCTCCCAGCATGCTGGCTGGTGTGCGGGGATAGGATTAAGCCCGATGGAAATATAATTTCGAAAATGCGACATCCCAATGTCGCATATCAGAAAATTCTCATTGCGCCGGTGCGTTCGTCTTGCAGATTCGGTAGGCTAGCCGCCTCTTTTTGCGTCTGCTGCCCACAAGGTAACTGCGCGCTAAACGGGTCAGTCTTATACGGATTGACAGCATTTCCCTCACCCATAAGGGAAATCCCTCTCTAAATTCCGATTCAGTAGTGTGGTATTTCCTTAATGAAAGTGTTGAAAGGCCAGGACATTCTGGCACTCGGCTTCATGACTTTTGCCCTGTTCGTCGGGGCTGGCAACATCATCTTCCCTCCTATCGTCGGTTTGCAGTCCGGACCCCATGTCTGGATGGCGGCGTTGGGTTTTCTGATCACGGCGGTCGGCCTGCCAGTGATCACCGTGGTTGCCCTGGCCAAGGTCGGTGGCGCCATGGATGCCCTGAGCAGCCCCATCGGTAAAGTCGCTGGCGGTCTGTTGGCGGCGGTCTGCTACCTGGCGGTTGGCCCGCTGTTCGCCACGCCGCGGACGGCTACTGTGTCCTTTGAAGTGGGCCTGGCGCCACTGACGGGCGAGAGCCCGCTGGCGCTGTTCCTCTACAGCTCGGCCTACTTCCTGCTGGTGTTCTTCATCTCCCTGTATCCGGGCCGCTTGTTGGATACCGTTGGCCGTTTCCTGGCGCCGTTGAAGATCATCGCGCTGGCGGTTCTGGGTATTGCAGCGGTCGCGCTGCCAGCGGGTACTGTTGGCGAGGCCACGCCCGAATATGTGGCAGCGCCGTTTTCTCAAGGTTTCATCAATGGTTACCTGACCATGGATACCTTGGGCGCTCTGGTGTTCGGTATCGTTATCGTCAACGCCATTCGCTCGCGAGGAGTCGAGTCGCCTCAACTGATCACCCGTTACGCGGTGATCGCCGGCCTGATCGCCGGGGTTGGTCTGGCGCTGGTCTATGTCAGTCTGTTCCGTCTCGGTTCGGGCAGCCATGAAGTGGCCGCCGGGGCCACCAATGGCGCGGCGGTGCTGCATGCCTATGTCCAACACACCTTTGGCTCCCTGGGCAGCGGCTTCCTCGCGGTACTGATCTCCCTGGCTTGCCTGGTGACCGCCGTGGGCCTGACCTGTGCCTGCGCCGAGTATTTCAGCCGCGTAACACCGTTGTCCTATAAGACTCTGGTGGTGATCCTCGCGGTCTTCTCGCTGTTGGTGTCCAACCTTGGCCTGACCAAGCTGATCGCCTTCTCGATCCCGGTACTGACTGCCATCTATCCACCGTGCATTGCCCTGGTGGCCCTGAGCTTCTGCAAGGACTTCTGGCAGGACCAGCGGCGTATCGTTGGCCCGGTGATGCTGGTGTCTTTCGTGTTCGGTCTGATCGATGCGCTCAAGGGGGCCGGCCTGGCCGATGGTTTGCCTAGCCAGCTGGCCCACTTGCCGTTGAGCGAGCAAGGCCTGGCCTGGCTGGTGCCTTCGGTGATCGTCCTGGCGGTTGCGGTGGTTTTCGACCGTATTCTGGGCAAGCCGGCCCAAGCCCTGGCTTGATCTGCCGCTGATGGCTCTGGATCGCCACAAGCGATCCATGAGCGCCAAGGAAAATGCCTCGTATCCATCGATACGGGGCATTTTTTATGGGGCTTGGGCGGTGTCTTTTTCCTCGGCGTGGCGTCGAAGCAGTGTCCTTGTCTTTTGCCAACGCCTTACAGGAATTTGCATGTCGTTTGTCCAAGCCAACCTGATTCATCTACTGGCCGCTCTGTGGTTCGTCGTCTGCTGGGGCGGCTATACCCGCTATGCCACCTGGAAGGGCCGGGACACGGCATGCCTGGCCAGCGTCCTGCACCTGTACCGCGAGGACTGGATGCGTCGCATGCTGCTGCGGGACAACCGTATCGCCGACGCCAGTGTGATCGGCAACCTGGAGCGCAACGCTTCGTTCTTCGCTTCCAGTACCCTGATCATCCTGGCAGGCATCCTCACAGTGCTCGGTGCATCGGAGCGCGCGGTGTCGCTGCTGGCGGACATTCCGCTGGTGCAGCAGGCGTCCCAGGGCATGTCGGAGATCAAGTTGCTGTGCCTGGCGCTGGTGTTCGTATATGCCTTTTTCACCTTCAGCTGGTGCATGCGCCAGTACAACTTTGCGGCGGTGCTGGTGGGGTCGGCGCCGATGATCGGCGAGCGACATGTCTCCGAGCAGGAGCGCAAGGCGTTTGCTTTGCGGGCAGCCCGGGTGATTTCCATGGCGGCCAACCAGTTCAACTTCGGGCTGCGTTCCTACTATTTCGGCATGACCATGCTGGCCTGGTTCGTCAGCCCCTGGTTGTTCATGCTGATGAGTGCAGGCGTGGTGTTTGTCCTGTACCGGCGGGAGTTTCATTCCGACGTACTTGACGTCATGGTCTATACCCCGACTGAACAGCCTTTGGCCGATAGCCCCAAAGACGCAGTCTGAGCGGGGAGGGCTGATCGATTGATCTGTTGCCCGGTTAAAAGGAGTTGGCCAATGAGTAAGCTGCGTGCCCTGATGTGCCTGTGCCTTTCATTCATTTTGTTGTCCGGTTGCCGGGTGCAAACCCTGTATCTGAATGGCGACGCCCGTGGCCAGGTGGTGGATGCATTGAGCGGCATGCCGATCGCCGGGGCCAGGGGCACCTTGTGTGGGGCGCAGTTCCTGACTGGCGAGGACGGACGCTTCCAGGTCGAGCAGGCAACCGACTGGGAACTGGTGATGGTGCTGGCCGGCCGCGCGCCCCAGGACACCCCGCACCCTTGCTACATGAGTATTACCGCGGTCGATTACCAGACTCGCCAGTGGTTGGCACCCTTTACCGCCCACTACGACTTTCCCATCAGGCTATTGCCCGTATCCAGTTCCTCGCACTATGCGTTGGAGTCTTCAGCCAGTGGAGTGTCTGGACACCCGTTGCAGGCAGAGCCGCTCCAGGATGAGTTGTTCCTGGAGTCAGGGTATTGAGCTTCAGTGCTTAGTTACCTATTCGACAACTAAACACCGTTGTATTGAGCTGCTGTTTTGCAGACAAGAAAAAGCCCGCACTTGGCGGGCTTTTTGGTGTTGCGCTAAAACCGACTTAGTTGGTTTTAGGTGCTGCTTCTTTGGCGCTTTCTTCAGCAGCGGCCTTGTTGGATTCAGCCTGATCTTTGGCGGCTTCGGCGTTTTCTTTCGCTGCCTCGTTCACTTTATCCTGAGCTTCGTTCATTTTTTGTTGAGCTTGCTCAGCATGTTGGTTGGCATCTTGAGCTTTGTCCTCGGATTTTTTGTCGCAGGCAGCCAGACCGAGGGAAGCGGTCAGCATCAGGGCAATAGCTAAAGTCTTACGCATGGGGTGTTTCTCCTTAGTGAAGATATCTACTGGCCTTTCGATCATGGCCTTGTGATTTAAGTTCCTTGAGGCTCACAGATATATTAAGTATTCGTTTCACGGAACTTTTGTCTGCTTCATTCAATGCACATTCCTGACAATAACAAGAGGCATAAGCCATGGTGCAGAACCCAATTTTCGAGCGTGCGACGCGCTTTCTTTCCGCTCTGCGCCACTGTCAGGTGCTGGATATCAGGGTACACAGCGCCTCGGTGGAAGGCATGACTCTGACCTTGCCCTACAGCCCGCAGATTGTCGGTGACCCGCAAACCGGGATCATTCATGGCGGCGCCCTGACCACGCTGATGGACAGCGCCTGCGGCATGGCCACGCTTTGTGTGCTGCCGGAGTTCGAAGTGTGTCCGACCCTGGACCTGCGCATAGACTATATGCATCCGGCGATGCCTCATCATGATGTGCACGGCTTTGCCCAGTGTTACCGGGTCACCACTGACGTGATCTTCACCCGTGGCTTTGCCTATCAGGACGATCCCGAACGCCCCGTGGCCCACGTGGTCGGTACCTTCATGCGCATGGGCAAGGGGCTCAAGGGCAGTCGTGGGTTTGCCGGCTCCATCAAGGGAGAGCGGGCATGAGCGGGGGGCTTGCAGGGTTGTTGGAGCAGGCTCGTCAGCAGGGCGATTACGCCGCGTTGCTGGAGCAGATTCCCTACGCCAGACTGATCGGCATCGAGTGCACGCCGCTGGGGGATGAGCTGCTGTTTCGCCTGCCGGCCAATAAGGACAATATCGGCAATCCTCTGCTGCCGGCCCTGCACGGTGGAGTGATCGCCGGTTTCATGGAGCTGGCGGCAGCCCTGCATTTGCTGATTCTCACCGGCTCGCCCGGCGTGCCGAAGATCATCGATTTTTCCCTCGACTACCTGCGTGCCGGACAGTTTCGTGACACCTTCGCTCGCTGCCAGGTGTGGCGGCAGGGGAGGAGGGTGGCCAACGTCGCCATCACGGCCTGGCAGAGCACCGCCGACGAGCCAATTGCTACCGCCCGGGCACATTTCAAGATTGAAGAGAGTCTCGCCCCTTGAAATCCAGTCAGCTACCCCCACTTCCATGTCATCCCGCCGCTCTCCGCTTCCGGAGCGCGACCACAGCCATCTGATTGGAGTTTGATGACCATGAGTGTGGAAACTCAAAAGGAAACCCTGGGCTTCCAGACCGAGGTGAAGCAACTGCTGCACCTCATGATCCATTCGTTGTATTCCAACAAGGAAATCTTCCTTCGCGAATTGATCTCGAACGCCTCTGACGCCGTCGACAAATTGCGTTTCGAAGCCCTGTCCAAGCCTGAGTTGCTGGAAGGTGGCGCCGAACTGAAAATCCGTGTGAGCTTCGACAAGGACGCGAAAACCGTCACCCTCGAAGACAACGGTATCGGCATGAGCCGTGAAGATGTCATCACTCACCTGGGGACCATCGCCAAGTCCGGCACTGCCGATTTCATGAAGAACCTCACCGGCGACCAGAAGAAGGACTCGCACCTGATCGGTCAGTTCGGCGTGGGTTTCTACTCCGCGTTCATCGTTGCCGACCAGGTCGAAGTGTTCAGCCGTCGTGCCGGCCTGCCGGCCAGCGAAGGCGTGCACTGGTCGTCCAAGGGTGAAGGCGAGTTCGAAGTGGCGACCCTCGACAAGGCCGAGCGCGGTACCCGCATCGTCCTGCACCTCAAATCCGGTGAAGACGAGTTCGCCGATGGCTGGCGCCTGCGCAACATCATCAAGAAGTACTCCGACCACATCGCGCTGCCGATCGAGTTGCCCAAAGAAGCCGCTGCCGCCGAAGGCGAAGAGAAACCGGCGTTGGAGTGGGAAACCGTCAACCGCGCCAGTGCCCTGTGGACCCGTCCGCGTACCGAGATCAAGGACGAGGAATACCAGGAGTTCTACAAGCACATCGCCCATGACTTCGAGAACCCGCTGAGCTGGAGCCACAACAAGGTCGAAGGCAAGCTGGAGTACAGCTCGCTGCTCTACGTGCCGGCCCGTGCACCGTTCGACCTGTACCAGCGTGAAGCGCCGAAGGGCCTCAAGCTCTACGTGCAGCGCGTGTTCGTCATGGATCAGGCTGAGTCCTTCCTGCCGCTGTACCTGCGCTTCATCAAGGGCGTGGTGGATTCCAACGACCTGTCGCTGAACGTCTCGCGGGAAATCCTGCAGAAAGACCCGATCATCGATTCGATGAAATCGGCACTGACCAAGCGCGTCCTCGACATGCTGGAAAAACTGGCGAAGAACGAGCCAGAGCAATACAAGGGCTTCTGGAAGAATTTTGGCCAGGTGATGAAGGAAGGCCCGGCCGAAGACTTCGCCAACAAGGAAAAGATCGCCGGCCTGCTGCGCTTCGCTTCCACTCAGGGCGACGACGGCGAGCAGACAGTATCCCTGGCCGACTACCTGGCTCGCGCCAAGGAAGGTCAGGACAAGATCTACTTCCTCACCGGCGAATCCTACGCTCAGGTGAAGAACAGCCCGCATCTGGAAGTCTTCCGCAAGAAAGGCATCGAAGTGCTGCTGCTCACCGACCGTATCGACGAGTGGCTGATGAGCTACCTCAACGAATTCGACGGCAAGAGCTTTGTCGACGTGGCGCGTGGTGACCTGGACCTGGGCAACCTGGACTCGGAAGAGGACAAGAAGGCTGCCGAGGAAGTCGCCAAGACCAAGGAAGGCCTGGTGGAGCGGATCAAGACCGCCCTGGGCGAGAGCGTCAGCGAAGTGCGGGTTTCCCACCGCCTGACCGACTCCCCGGCGATCCTGGCCATCGGCGAGCAGGACCTGGGGCTGCAAATGCGCCAGATCCTTGAAGCCAGCGGGCAGAAGGTTCCGGATTCCAAGCCGATCTTCGAGTTCAACCCGACTCACCCGCTGATCGAGAAACTCGACGGTGAGCAGAGCGAAGAGCGCTTTGGCGACCTGTCGCACATCCTCTTCGATCAGGCGGCCCTGGCGGCCGGTGACAGCTTGAAAGACCCGGCGGCCTATGTGCGCCGACTGAACAAGCTGCTGGTTGAACTGTCGGTTTAACCACGTTGCAAGAAAAACCCGCTTCGGCGGGTTTTTTCATTCTGGTGTCCCTCTACTGGAGAAGCTGAGTCATGAGTCAAATCACAGTGCGTTCCGTGGTCTATCAGATCGATGGCCAGCCCTATGAAGGTCGACTGGCCTTCGATGCCGCCCATCAAGGCGCGCGTCCGGGGTTGCTGATGGCGCCGAACTGGATGGGCGTCAGCGCCGGCGCGGAGAAGATCGCCGAGGCGGTGGCGGCCAAGGGCTACGTGGTACTGATCGCTGATCTGTATGGCCAGTCGCTGCGTCCCAGCGATGCCAGTGAGGCCGGTGCCGCGATGATGCCGCTCAAGGATGACCGGGCGTTGTTGCGCAAGCGCATGCAGGCGGCCTTTGCGGCCTTGCAGAGTCAGGGCGAAGCAGCGGTGGACACTTCCAGGCTGGCTACCTTCGGTTTCTGCTTTGGCGGCTGCTGCGCCCTGGAGCTGGCCCGCAGTGGCGCGCCAGTGAAGGCGGCGGTGTCGTTCCACGGCACCCTGGACACCCCCAACCCTAGCGACGCGAACAATATCAAGGGTTCGGTACTGGTACTGCACGGTGCGGCGGACCCGTTAGTGGCCAAGGAGCAACTGCCGGTCTTCGAGGCGGAAATGGATGCGGCGGGTGTGGACTGGCAACTGGTCAGCTATGGCGGTGCGGTGCATTCCTTCACCGATACCCACGCCAATGTACCGGGCAAGATGATGTACGACGCCAAGACCTCGGCGCGGGCCTTCGCCACCATGCATTACCTGCTGGACGAAGTCTTTAGCGGCTGACCCTCCGACCCTGATCCCGTAGGAGCTGGCTTGCCAGCGAAGGCATCAGTGAGAGCAACGCCAGACTCACGGGCCTGTTCGCCGGCAAGCCGGCTCCTAGCGATCAGTGGCGGGCGGGTGGCAATTCGATGCGCTCGCTTTCTCCTGGCACCTGCGGCCAATCACCGGCCGCCCAGCGTTGGCGCGCCTCCTCGATACGCGCCGGATCGCTGGCCACGAAGTTCCAATTGATCCGGCGCGGACCGTCCAGGGGCGCGCCGCCGATCAGCACTGCGTGACAATCGCTTTCGGCGAACAGCGTGGCGTTCTCCCCCTCCGGCAATACCACTAGCGCGTGCACGGGCAAAGGCTCGCCGTCCAGTTGTGCCTCGCCGTCCAGTACATACAGCGCGCGCTGCGGGTGCTCGGTGGGAATCAGCAGGCTGGTGGCGGTCTGCAGTCGCAGCTCGGCGTACAGGGTGGGGGAGAGTACCGGCACCGGCGATTCCAGGCAGAAGCCGCTGCCGGCGATCATGCGGATGCTTACCCCCAGGTTGTCGCTCACCGGCAGGCTGCTGGCCGGGTGATGGCTGTAATGCCCCGGGCCTTGCTCCTGCTCTTGGGGCGAGGCCAGCCAGACCTGCAGGCCGTGCATGGCGAACCCCTGGGCCAGCAAGGGGGCTGGCGTGCGTTCGACATGGGCGATGGCGCTGCCGGCGGTCATCCAGCTGACGTCTCCGGCCTCCACGATCTGGTCGGAGCCCAGGCTGTCCTTGTGCTGGATCTGCCCGGCGAACAGGTAGGTCAGGGTGGACAGGCCGATATGCGGATGTTGGCGGATATTCATGCCCTTGCCCGGCGGGTAGCGGGTTTCCAGCATATGGTCGAAGAACACGAAAGGCCCGACACTGCGGCACTGGGCCGAAGGCAGGGGGCGCAGGATGGGCTGGCCTTCAACGTCCTCGGCACGGGGACGGATCACGAGGGGTGAGTTCATGGCGGATTCCAGGCTGATCGGGTTATGCCCGGGAGCATAACCCGCGTGTGCCAGCCTTGCCGCTATTGGCTGAAGGCGCCTTCGGAGAGGTGGGTCTCGATGCTGACTTCGCTGGTGGTCATCAGCTTGTGGATCGGGCAACGGTCGGCCACCCGGTGCAGCTCATCACGCTGGGCATCGGTGAGCACGCCCTTGAGGGTCAGCTTTACATGCAGGGCGTATTTGCCTTGCGGCTCCTGGCTGTTGTCGTGCTTGAGCTCCACCGTGACCCCGGTCAGCGGGATGTTCTTCTTCTGCGCATAGAGCTTCAGGGTCAGGGCCTTGCAGGCCCCCAGGGCGGCATCGAAGTAGTCATGGGGCTCGGGGGCGGTGCCTTCGCCACCGGCGTACTGGGGCAGGTCGGTGAACAACTGGTGGTCATCCACCTGGATGCTGTGGCGGAAACCTTCGCTGGACTCGGTATTGACGGTAATGGTCATGGCAAACCTCAGGCAGTGATGAATGTCGGATCAGGCTGTAAAGGTGCTGAAGTTATAGAGCATGGGGAGGCACAGGCGTTCCCCTTTTTTCTGAACCTGCTGCTTGGGCGCAGGGTCTACCCGGCTGCAACCCTTTGGAGACGCTGCGGTGTACTGGAATCATTTATACGGAACCTGCCTTGGAGCGTTGCTGATGCTGCTGCCCGGCGTGGCGGCCCAGGCACGGGATTACCGCTACAGCGATGCTCACTTGCATTACGTGGACTTCTTCCAGGAATCCGCGGGCATGGATGCGTTGCTCAAGGCCATGGCTGACAACCGTATTGAACAGGTGATGATTTCCGGAATTCCGGTGGCCAAGAAATGGCACGAGGATGAACCCAAGCGTCCACGCTATTACGCCGGTGATGATGCTGATGCCTATTGGTACAGCGCCACCGACGTGCTGGTGGCGGCTGCGGTTAAGCAACTGCCCCCTGAGCAGCGTCAGCGTTTTCATCCCTTCCTGTCCGGTTTCAATCCCAATGACAAGAACTCCGCGGCGCATATCCAGCGCATGCTCGACCTCGATCCGGGGCTGTGGCAGGGCATCGGTGAGGTCTTCACCCGCCATGACGACCTCACGGCCTTGACTGCCGGAGACACGCCACGGGCCAACAACGAGGCGATGACCAAGGTCTATCACCTGGCGGCGGAGAACGACCTGCCGGTCATGCTGCATTCCAACATCACCTCCAAGCGCGAACGCAACCCGCTGTACCTGGCAGAAATCGAAGAGCCGCTGCGCAATCACCCCCATACGCGCTTTATTTGGGCCCACGCTGGCACCAGCGCCGAGATCCATCGTCACCAGACCCGCCTGGAATTCTTGCTGCCGACACTGACGCGGCTGCTGGAGAGCTACCCCAATCTGTACATCGACCTGTCCTGGAGCCTGCTCACGCCCTATCTGCTGGATGAGCAGGGCAACCCCAGCCAGGCCTGGCTGCAGTTGGTGGAGCGCTTCCCGGAGCGCTTCATGCTCGGTTCGGATGTGGTCGGGCGCTTCAACAAGCTGGGGCGCGAGCTGCACAGCTTCGATGTCTTCCTCGATGCCTTGCCGGAGGAGGTGGCGCGCAAGGTGGCCCATGACAATTTCCTCGCCATCCTTCCCGCCAAAAGTCGCCCTTAGCAGGCCCCAGTCTGTCATCAGCCTGTCACGCCTGCTTCATAAGCTCGCGCCATCTCAATCAAGGAGCGCGATATGCACCTCACTCGTTTAAGCGCATTGGCGGCGCTGATGATCTTCACTGGCCTGGCCAGTGCCGAAGTCCGTGTTGAAGGACCGGTGGAATACGGCGTGTTCGAAGGGCCCAAGGCCGAGCTGCAATCGGGGGAGCGGGTGCTGCGCCGCAGCAACGAGAAGATCCAGCAAACCTCGGTGGTGCCCGCCAAGCTGGGGACCAAGTTCGGTATGCGTTACCAGTTGCTGGGCAAGGTGGCCGAGGATCAGCCTCTGACTCTGCTCTACCTGACTCCGGGCATCCGTACCCCGGACGGGGCGCGCCACGACAAGTTCGAGATCACTCAGAAACTGGTGCCCAATGCTCCTCAGGATGTGATGGCCTACGAATTCACGGAGAACCATGAAGTGGTGCCCGGCGAATGGCACTTCATGGTCTTTCAGGGCGACCGTTTGTTGGCAGAACAGCGATTTTCTGTGCGCTGAATCGTTTTACGCCCAAGTATTGGAGTGCTAGGGCGTTTTGATATCACGTTTTTGTCTTACGCAATTTTCCAACGGCCCGATACCGTCTAAGAGCACCCTGCTGCAAGTTCTTGCAGCGCTCTAGGAAGGAGCCAGAGGAATGAGCCTTAGAAGTCTCAATATCGCGCCGCGCGCAGGCCTGGGTTTCGGCTTGCTGGCGCTGATGGTGTTTGCCCTCGGGGCATTCGCCCTGATGCAGATGGCCAATATGCGCCAGCAGTCCGATGAAGTGGAAAGCAATTGGCTGCCCAGCGTCATGTTCGTCGGTGACATGAGTCAGGACCTGCTGCGCATCCGTGCCCTGACCCTGCGTCTGCTGATCAATCGCGACCCGCAAGCGATTGTCCAGAACGAAAAAAAGATCAACGACATCAAGACTGGCCTGGGGGTTGCCCAGGGGCGCTATGAGTCATTGATCGTGCTGCCCCAGGAACGGGTCCTGTTCGATCGTTTCAAGGCCATTGAGAAGCAGTACCTGCAGCGCCAGGCCCAGGTCATGGCCTTTTCCAGCCAGAACCAGCTGGAAGAGGCGATCAAGGTGGTCAATGGCGAGATGAATCAATTGGCCGATGACATGGCGGCGACCCTGCATGAACTGGTCGAGTTGAACAAGCAGCGCGCGACCCAGGCCACGGACCTGGCCCAGGCCGTGTTCAGCAAGTCGCGGGTCTGGGTGGTGGGCATGATCGCGGTGGCGGCGCTGGTGACCATTGGCCTGGCATTGTTGCTGACCCGCAGCATCGTCCTGCCCCTGGCCCAGTCCCTGAGTGTCGCCGAGGTGGTGGCCGGCGGCGACCTGACGGGTGACATCACGGTGGTTGGCAAGGATGAACCGGCGCGACTGTTGCAGGCGCTCAAGGCCATGCAGCACAGCCTGCGGGAAACCATCCGGCGCATTTCCGACTCCTCCAGCCAGTTGGCCTCCGCCTCGGAAGAGCTCAGTTGCGTGACCGAGGATGCGACCCGGGGCCTGCATCAGCAGAGCCTGGAAATCGAGCAGGCGGCCACTGCGGTGAATCAGATGACCGCCGCGGTGGAGGAGGTGGCCAGCAATGCCGTGGCTACCTCCGAAGCCTCTCGGGAGTCGGACCGGATCGCCCAGCATGGGCGTGAGCAGGTGCATCAGACGGTGCTCTCCATCGAGTTGCTGGCCGAGGATGTGACGACCAATGCCAGCCAGGTGGAAGACCTGGCACAGAAGGTCTATGGCATCAGCAAGGTGCTGGATGTGATCCGCTCCATCGCCGAACAGACCAACCTGCTGGCACTGAACGCGGCCATCGAGGCTGCGCGAGCCGGGGATGCCGGGCGCGGGTTTGCCGTGGTGGCGGACGAAGTGCGGGCCCTGGCCCATCGGACTCAGCAGTCGACCCAGGAAATCGAGCAGATGATTGGCGGGATCCAGCAAGGCACCGACCAGGCGGTCAGTTCCATGCAGCACAGCAACAGCCGGGCCCGCTCGACCCTGGAAGTGGCCAAGGCGGCAGGTCAGGCGCTGGAGGAAATCGCTTCGGCCTTCACCCTGATCAACGAGCGCAATATCGTGATTGCCAGTGCCTCGGAGCAGCAGGCCGCGGTGGCGCGGGAAGTGGATCGCAATCTGATGAACATCCGCGATCTGGCGCTGCAGACCTCGGCGGGGGCCAACCAGACCAGCGCCGCCAGCCAGGAGCTGTCACGGCTGGCGGTGGATCTGAACACCATGGTGGCGCGCTTCTCGGTGTGAGGCGCCTTCGCCGGCAAGCAGGCTCGTGCAGGTTGCTTGGGGGGCGGCTTACCGGCGAACGCCAGGCGAAAAAAAGCCCCGAACCAGTCGGGGCTTTTTCATTCGGCGAAGCGGCGGGGCTTACTTGCCCTGCCAGCGTTTCAGCACCAGGGTAGCGTTGGTGCCACCGAAGCCGAAGCTGTTGCTCATCACGGTGTTGATGGTGGCGTCTTCGCGAGTCTTGGTCAGGATCGGCATGTCGGCCACTTCCGGGTCCAGCTCGTCGATGTTGGCCGAACCGGCCATGAAGTTGCCTTCCATCATCAGCATGCAGTAGATCGCTTCGTGAACGCCGGCGGCGCCCAGGGAGTGACCCGACAGGCTCTTGGTGGAACTGATGGCTGGAGCCTTGTCGCCGAACACTTCACGCACGCCCTTCATCTCGGCAACGTCGCCGACCGGAGTCGAGGTGCCGTGGGTGTTCAGGTAGTCGATCGGTGCGTCGACGGTGGACATGGCCATCTGCATGCAGCGGATTGCGCCTTCACCGCTTGGAGCCACCATGTCGTAGCCATCGGAAGTGGCGCCGTAGCCGACGATTTCCGCGTAGATCTTCGCGCCACGGGCCAGAGCGTGTTCCAGCTCCTCGACCACCACCATGCCGCCACCGCCGGCGATGACGAAACCGTCACGCTTGGCGTCATAGGCGCGGGAGGCTTTTTCCGGGGTTTCGTTGTACTGGGTGGACAGGGCGCCCATGGCGTCGAACAGGAACGACTGGGTCCAGTGCTCTTCTTCACCGCCACCGGCGAAGACGATGTCCTGCTTGCCCATCTGGATCTGTTCCATGGCGGTACCGATGCAGTGAGCACTGGTGGCGCAGGCAGAAGCGATGGAGTAGTTCAGGCCCTTGATCTTGAACGGCGTGGCCAGGCAGGCGGAAACGGTGCTGCTCATGGTCCGCGTTACACGGTACGGGCCAACGCGCTTGACGCCTTTCTCGCGCAGGATGTCCAGTGCTTCCATCTGGTTCAGGGTCGAAGCGCCGCCGGAGCCGGCGATCAGGCCGGTACGGGGGTTGGACACTTGCTCTTCGCTCAGGCCGGAGTCGGCGATGGCGTCTTTCATGGCCAGGTAGGCGTAAGCCGCTGCGTGGCCGACGAAGCGATAGATCTTGCGATCGATCAGTTCTTCAAGATTCAGGTCAATGGAGCCGGAAACCTGGCTACGCAGACCCATTTCGGCATATTCCGGGTTGAAGCGGATGCCAGGGCGACTTGCACGCAGGTTAGCGGAGACGGTCTCTTTGTCATTGCCCAGGCACGAAACAATGCCCAGACCAGTGATAACGACGCGGCGCATGCGGATAACCCTTAGAAGTTGTCAGTTGAGGTAAACACGCCGACCCGGAGGCCTTCGGCGGTATAGATTTCGCGGCCGTCAACGCTGACCGAGCCATCGGCGATGGCCATGTTCAGCTTGCCCTTGAGCACGCGCTTGATGTGAATGTTATAGGTGACTTTTTTCGCGGTCGGCAGTACCTGGCCGAAGAATTTCACTTCCCCCGAACCCAGGGCGCGGCCGCGGCCCGGCAGGCCTTGCCAGCCGAGGAAAAAACCGACCAGTTGCCACATGGCATCCAGGCCCAGGCAGCCCGGCATCACCGGATCGCCTTCGAAGTGGCAAGCGAAGAACCACAGGTCTGGAGTGATATCCAGCTCAGCGACCAATTCACCTTTACCGTACTTGCCACCCTCTTCGCTGATATGGGTGATGCGATCCACCATCAGCATGTTGGGGGCGGGCAGTTGCGCGTTACCTGGGCCGAACAGCTCACCGCGACTGCAGCGCAGCAGGTCTTCCCGAGTAAAGGCGTTTTGTTTGGTCATGCGAGCTCCTCAATAGTCCCGTGCGGCAGGGTTGGGCAATCTTCCCGGCCGATCGAAGCGTTCATGCCTCGAGCCGGCAGCCTACTCATAGACTATTGCGTTGTAGTGAAAGTCACAGCGCAAAGGGCATGAATGTACACTTGTGCACTGAAATTTTTTTTGAGGGCCTTTTCGGGGCCCGTCGGGTGCCTAAGACTGCCGCACTTTCGCCCGTCACGCCAGTCGCACCTGTTGGAAAATAGCCTGTTACTGCACCCAACGTTGGAGAATTTGCTGCAGATCAGCCCGCTTGAACGGCTTGGCCAGGTAGTCGTTCATGCCCGCCGCCAGGCAGGCCTCACGGTCGCCCTGCAAGGCGTTGGCGGTCAGGGCGATGATCGGTAAATCAGCGCAGCCGGGCAGTTGGCGGATCTGCCGGGTGGCTTCGTAGCCGTCGACCAGTGGCAGTCGGCAGTCCATCAGAATGGCCTCGAAAATCAGGCTTTCGGCGCTGCGTACCGCCTGGGCGCCGTCGGTGACGATGCTGACGGTGAAGCCCAGGCTGCGCAACATGGCCTGGATCACGGTCTGGTTCACCGGGTTGTCCTCCACCAGTAGCACGTTGCGGCCTTCGCCCTGGTGAGCGGCGGTGTTCACTCGCGGCGCCAGCACGGGCAGGCTTTGCTGAAACAGCGCCAGGGGGATTTCCAGGGTGAACACCGAGCCCTGGCCTTCCTCGCTCTGGGCCCGCAGGGTGCCGCCCATGCGTTCAGCCAGGGTCCGGGCGATAGGCAGGCCGAGGCCCGTGCCGCCGTAGCGTCGGGAAATCGAGCTGTCGGCCTGCTGGAATGCATCGAACATCAGCTCCAGGCTGGCCGGGCTGATGCCGATCCCGCTGTCGCGCACCGAGCAGGTGAACCACAGGAGTTCGTGATCCAGGGCCTGCCACTGGGGTTCGATGGTGACGCTGCCTTGTTCGGTGAACTTCAGCGCGTTGCCGATCAGGTTGACCAGGATCTGGCGGATTCGCGTCGGGTCGCCCTTGACCTGCAGCGACTCCATGCCCGGCGGCAGCCGCAGTTGCAGGTCCAGGCCTCGTTGCAATGCGCTGTGCTGGAAGGCCTGGGCGCAGCTGCTGATCAACTCGGCGAGGTTGAACGGAATGTGTTCCAGCTCCAGGGCCGAGCGTTCGATGCGCGAGAAGTCGAGGATGTCATTGATCACCTTCAGCAGGTGCTCGGTGGACTCCGAGGCCAGTGCCGCGTACTCGCTCTGCTCTTGGGTCATCTCGGTGGTTTCCAGCAATTGCAGCATCCCCAGTACGCCGTTCATCGGGGTACGCAGCTCATGGCTCATCATCGCCAGAAAGTCCGATTTGGCCTTGTTCGCCCGCTCAGCATCTTCCCGGGTCTGGATCAGTTGTGACATTGCCTGTTGCTGCTCACGGCTGGCCAGTTCCAGGCCGGCGGCGAGGTTGTTGATATGTCGCGCCAGATTGCCCAGCTCGCCGTCGTCGACAATCGGCAGCGGCGTCTTGAAGTCGCCTTCCTGAATCGCCTTCACCGCGTGGCCCATGGCGCTGATGGGTTGCGCCAGGCCGGCCGCCAGGCGTCGGGCCAGGAAGAAGGTGAAGAGCAGGGCGAACAGGGCGAGAATCCCGGCCTTGAGGAGGATTTCCTGTTGACGCTGGCTGAAGGCGTCATTGGACATGCCGACAATAACCCGCCCCAGGTAACCGTCGCCCTGGGGGCTCAGGCTGGCGGGATCATTCTGCAGAAAGTCGTTGTGCACCTGAATGCGCTGCAAGCGCACCGGTGCCTGGAAGACCTTGATCTGCTGGGCATGGTTGTGACTGGCGGACGGCTGCTCGACATACACCAGGATGTTGTTGGCACTGTCCTGGACTTCCAGAAAGTGCACATGAGGCGTGGCCAGAGTGGCTTGCAACAGGCTTTCCAGGCCCTCGTTGTTGCCGGAGATCACCCCGTACTCAGTGGCCGGGGCCAACTGGTTGGCGATCAGTTGGCCGGTATGGTTCAACTCCTGGCGCAGATCCTGGAGGCGCACGAAGGTGAAAAAGCTGATCAGCAGCAGAGTCAGGAGCAGGGCCGGGCCCAGGCTGATGAGCTGAGTGCGGGTCTGGATATCCCACCGGCGACGCAATGTCATGGGCGTTTCTCTCCTTCACTCAACTGGTGCGCGACGGCTTGCGGGTCGATTTCCTCGATGCCCAGGGAGCGTGCCACCTGTGGATTGCTCAGTACTTTGAAGGCCGCCGGGTACAGCTCCCTGGGCCAGTGGGCTGGTGCCTGATCCAGCAGGCTGTCCAGGGTCTGCAGCCAGTCCTGCTGGTCGCTGTAGGTGCTGGCCAGGCTGCCGGCCCTGACGAAGCCGGCATTGGGCCCGATCAGCGCCTGTTGCCGGGCGTAGCTGCTCAGCAGCAGGTTCTTCACGGTTTTCGGGTTGTACAGCTTGGGGTCGTCCAGGCCCAGCAGCACCTGGCTGTTGCGCAACAGGTTCTGCAGCGGGCGGCTGTCATTGGTGCTGTCCCAGGGTTCGGCGACGATTTCCATTTCCATGGATTGCGCTGCGTCGCGCAGTTCCCTGAGCAGGAACTGGCTGTCCTCGCTGTACAGCACGCCGACCCGGCGCACCTGGGGCAGCACCTTGTGGATCAGCCGCAGTTGGCGGCTCAAGGGCGGGTCGCTCCAGAGCAGGCTGAGTTTGGGGTGAGGCGCGCCTTGCAGGCGCTGCTGGGCCTGCAGGCGGCTGATCCGCAGGACCAGGGTGGCCGGCCCTTGCGGGTCTTGCAGGCGCCAGTCGAGGCTTTGCGGGTCCAGCAGGATCAGGCGCGTGGCTGCGGGCAGTTGGCTCGGTGCCGGCAGTTGTGCCAAGGGCACGAAGCGCACCTGGTCCTGAGGCCGCTGGGTGGCCAGTTCCTCGGTGAAGGTGCGCACGCTGTCGCTGCCTTCACTGGCGGTCAGCAACACGTCGGCTGCCCGCAGCGGAGTCGCCAGCAGCATGCCCAGGAGGATCAGGCAGATACCGAGACAGCGATGAATGCCCAGGGCCTTCCAGGGCCCGCGCTGGCCCATGCTAGAACTCCAGCTCGGCACTGAGGTAGGCCACGTGCCGTGAGTCGTAGAGGTTGTCGGCGAAGGTGGTGGGCTCATGGTCAAGCCGCTGTTGCAGCGTGCCTGCCAGTTCCAGGCTGGCCTTGCCCAGGGCCAGGCGCTTGGCGATGCGGGTGTCGATGCGCTGGAAGCGGTAGCCGTTGAGGGCGTTGTCACCATAGTAGAAGAGGGCGCTGGACCAGCCCTGGCCCCAATTGCGCAGCCAGCCGGCAGAACCGCTGTTGCTGGCGGTCAGGTGCTGGTCCAGGCGATTGCTGGCTTGCGCGTGGACATAGGCGTAGGTCAGGCGCAGGCGGTCGGCGCGGCTCAGTTGCCAGTCCAGCTGGCCCTCGGTGCCGGAGAAGCGCGCCGAGTTGTTGTTGCTGGCGATGTACTGGTTGTTGCGCAGCGGTTCGCTGATCATTCCGCTGATTTCGTCATAGAACAGCTTGATGTCCAGATTCAGTGCCTGGTCGCTGAAATAGCCGTTGTAGCCCAGCTCCCGAGAGCGCATGTGCTCTTGGTCAAGATTGCCGGGGCCACGGGTCCTGACGAAGTACTGGGCGCTGTTCTGGCCGTAGACCGGAGCGCTCAGACCGGTGACCCGGTAGCTCCAGTTGACGTTGTTCTCGAACATGTCCGCAGAGCGGATGGCTTCCGAATACACCGCGCGCAGCCCGTGGCGCGGGTTGATCAGGTAGTTGACGGCGATCCGTGGCGTCAGCGAGTTGCCGGTCAGCTGGGTGTCTTCGTACATAGCCCCGCCCTGGATCAGCCAGTGTTCGCTGGCCCGCCACTCCAACTGGCCGAACAGGCGCCAGGTGGTGTCGTCGAGGGTGCCGTTGAAGTAGGTTTCGGAGTCGGCCCGGTCGTAACGATAGTTCATGCCGCTGACCAGCCGCAGGTTATCGCTGAGGCTCAGGGTGTCCTGCAACTCCAGGTCGTAGCGGGTCTCCCGGGCGCTCTGGTCGATATTGCCGCAGACGGTTTGCTTGCCGCCGGCGCTCCACTGGGTGAGGACCTGCTGGGCTATGGCCTGCTCGGCGGGAGATCCCGGGGGCGGGGCACCGGCATCGCTGAAACCTTTGATGCCGCGCGCCAGGCGCTCGGCGTAATTCGGATTGATTTGCCACAGGCGGGTCAGCTCGGGGCTGAAGGAAATCGCCGCGTCACAGGCGCGCCAAGTCTGCTGGCGATCCCAGTGCTGGGCCGAGCCCTGGACATAAAGGCTGTGCTGCGGATTGAGCTCCAGGTTCCAGCGCAGTGACCCGGCGTAGTCCTTGGCCACCACATCGGAGTTGTTGCCCTGTTGGGACACGCCATAGAACACCGGCTTGTAGGTATAAGGTCGCTGGTTGGTGCCTTCCTTGGCATTCAATTGCCAATCGATGCTCTGCTGTTCATTGAGCATCTGGCTCACCGACAGACTGACGCGATTCAAGCGCCTGCTGTCGCGGTAGTCGGAACCGTCGAGGCGGCTGTCGAAGCCATCGTCTTCCTGCCCCGACAACGACAGCCGCAGGTCGCCGCTTTCCCAGCCGGTGCCCTGGCTGGCGTACCAGTCGTTGATACCGCGCTGGCCCCTGGTCACCTTGAAGCGCGTGCCGTGGCTGTTGGCGGGGGAGCGGGTAATGATGTTGACCACCGCCATCAGTGCGTTGGCGCCGTAGCTGACGGTGTTGGGGCCGCGAAACACTTCGATGCGCTCGATGTCTTCCATGGCTACCGGAATATCGCTCCAGTCCACCGTGGCCAGACCTGCGCGATACACCGAGCGCCCATCGATCAGTACCTGCATGCGCCGGGCTTCGCTGGCGTTGGTGCCGTGGTAGTTGACCGTGGCCTGATTGCCGCTGATGGCGCCGACCATCATCCCCGGCACCAGGCGCAGCAGTTCGCTGATGTCCCGCGCGCCGCTGGCCTTGATCAGTTCATTGTCGAGCACCGTCATGCTGCCGGGGACGGCGGCTGGGGATTGCTTCAGGCGCGTGGCGGTGAGGACCTCGGGCAGGGCGCTGCCATCCATGAACAAATCGTCGGCCAGCGCTGGGTAGCCGAACAACATGCCCAGCAGCAGTGACAGACGAAGAGGTGAGGGGCCAATGGACACGGCACAGCCTTGAATCTTGAAAGATGGCGCGCATGTTAACCGAGACAGTCGAGTTTTCCAGTCGATAAGCCCGACATTCCCCGAATGAGTCCACCCGTTCCCGACAGATCGTCTGAATGGCCGCTGGGGCTGGTGGTGGGAAAACCGCCCCGTATAATGCCGCCATCGCCACTGCTATGGATAAACGGATTGCATATGACACAACAGCGCCCTATTGCGGTCCTGGGAGGCGGAAGTTTTGGTACCGCCGTGGCCAATCTGCTGGCCGAGAACGGTCACCCGGTGCGGCAGTGGATGCGTGACCCCGAACAGGCCGAGGCCATTCGGGTCAATCGCGAGAATCCGCGCTATCTCAAGGGCATCAAGATTCATCCGGCGGTGGAGCCGGTCACCGATCTGCTGGCCACCCTGAATGACAGTGACCTGTGCTTTGTCGCCTTGCCTTCCAGCGCCCTGCGCTCGGTACTGGCCCCCCACGCACAACTGTTGAGCGGCAAGATGCTGGTCAGCCTGACCAAGGGCATCGAGGCCCAGACCTTCAAACTGATGAGCGAGATCCTCGAGGATATCGCCCCGCAAGCGCGGATCGGCGTGCTCTCTGGGCCTAATCTGGCCCGCGAAGTGGCCGAGCACGCCCTGACCGCCACCGTGGTCGCCAGCGAAGACGAAGAACTGTGCCAGCAGGTCCAGGCGGTGTTGCATGGCCGGACGTTCCGCGTCTATGCCAGTGCCGACCGCTTTGGCGTGGAGCTGGGCGGAGCGCTGAAGAACGTCTACGCGATCATCGCCGGCATGGCGGTGGCCCTGGGCATGGGGGAAAACACCAAGAGCATGCTGATTACTCGCGCGCTGGCGGAAATGACCCGCTTTGCCGTGAGCCAGGGTGCCAATCCCATGACCTTTCTCGGTCTGGCGGGTGTCGGTGACCTGATCGTCACCTGTTCCTCGCCCAAGAGCCGCAACTATCAGGTGGGCTTTGCCCTGGGCCAGGGCCTGAGCCTGGAAGAGGCGGTGACGCGTCTTGGCGAAGTGGCGGAGGGCGTCAATACCCTCAAGGTGCTCAAGGTCAAGGCTCAGGAGTTGGGGGTCTACATGCCGCTGGTAGCCGGGCTGCACGCGATCCTGTTCGAAGGGCGTACGCTGAATCAGGTGATCGAGCTCTTGATGCGCGGCGAGCCGAAAACCGACGTCGACTTTATCTCCACCAGCGGATTCAACTGAGTAGCACAGGAGCCAGACATGAACGATACGAATTCCGAAGCCAAATACGAATCCATCCTCCTGCGCGTGCTGTGGATGCTGGTGTTCGTGATGGTGTGGCAGGTGGCGCAGTTTCTCCTTGGTGCCCTGGTCCTGGTGCAGCTTGTTTATCGGTTGATCTACGGCGCTCCCAATGCCGGCCTGATGAACTTCGGTGACAGCCTGAGTCAGTTCCTGGCTCAGATCGGCCGTTTCGGCAGCTTCCATACCGAACAGAAACCCTGGCCGTTCTCGGATTGGCCAGCCCCACGAGCACCTGAGGGGGAGGCTCCCCATAGCGTGCCGCCAGCCCCCCATCCGGTGCGCGATGAGGAGCCCAAGCTGTGAAACTTTGGGTCCTGCGCCATGGCCAGGCCGAATCCCACGCGCCCACCGATGCCCAGCGCAATCTTACCGCCCACGGCCGTGAGGAAGTGCTGGGCAGCGCCGCGCAACTGATTGGCCAGCCCATCAGCGCAATCATCGCCAGCCCTTATGTACGAGCCCAGCAAACGGCCCAGCTGGTACGCGAGGCTCTGGGGTTCGAAGCAGAGATCCGTACCGTGCCCTGGCTGACGCCGGAGGCCAATCCGCTGCAGGTGCTGCAGCAACTGGACGGTGCGGACAATCTGCTGCTGGTCAGCCATCAACCCCTGGTGGGTAGCCTGATCGGCCTGTTGCAGCATGGCCATCTGCGTGATCCCCAGCCCATGAACACCGCCAGCCTGGCGGAGCTGGAAGGCGACTGGCCTCTGGCGGGGCTGATGATCCTTAACGGCGTCAAGCACCCTTGATGCTGGCGGCGGCCAGGGAATCCCCTGGCCGTCATGACCTTTTGCCTCCGCTCGGTATCGGGTCGTGATCCGCTACATTTCTTAACTTGCAGCGCTCCTTTGTGCGTGGAATAGTCAGCCAAGCAAGTGCTTGGTTGGTGTCGCGAACAGAATAAAAACAAAGGAGCGAGTCATGGCTGCTGCTTTTCGTTTGCCGCTGCAAGTGTTCTACGAGCGCGAAGCTCGTCATCCCCAGCAACGTTTCCTGGTGCAGCCCAGCGCCGGAGGGCAGGTGCAGGCGTTGAGCTGGTTCGACGTCGGCCAGCAGGCCCGTCGTGCCGCCCAGTGGCTGCGGGAACGGCAGCTGGCTCCTGGCAGCCACATTGCAATCATTGGCAAGAACTCCGCGCACTGGATCATCAGCGACCTGGCGATCTGGATGGCGGGGCATGTGTCGGTGCCGCTGTATCCCAACCTCACAGCCGATTCGGTGGCCCAGGTGCTGGAGCACTCCGAGTCGGCCCTGGCATTCATCGGCAAGCTTGATGACTGGCCGGGCATGGCCCCGGGGTTGAAGCCCGGGTTGCCCACCATCCGTCTGCCGCTGGGCCCCGAGGGGCATTTCGATTTCGACTGGGAACAGGTGCAGCGTAGCGAGCCCCTGGCGGATAGCCCTTGCCCGCCTGCGGATCAACTGGCCACCATCATCTACACCTCCGGCACCACCGGCCTGCCCAAGGGCGTGATGCACAGTTTCGGCAACCTGGGCTTTGCCGCCAGCCACGGCGTCGGGCTTTTCGGCCTGGGCCCCGAGGATCGGTTGCTGTCCTACCTGCCGTTGTGTCATGTGGCCGAACGCATGTTCGTCGAGATGGCGGCGATCTACACCGGGCAGACTGTGTTCTTTGCCGAAAGCCTCGACACTTTCCTGGTTGACCTGCAGCGGGCCCGGCCCACTGCACTGTTTGGCGTGCCGCGGATCTGGACCAAGTTCCAGATGGGGGTGTACAGCAAGGTGCCGGCCAAGCGTCTGGATTTTCTTTTGGGCCTGCCTTTTATCGGCAGGCGCGTCGGTCACAAGGTGCTGGCCGGATTGGGGCTAGATGCATTGCGCGTGGCCTTGTCGGGCGCGGCGCCGGTACCCCAGACCCTATTGCATTGGTATCGCCGCCTGGGCCTGGACGTGCTGGAGGTCTACGGCATGACCGAAAGCTGCGGTTATTCCCATATCGGGCGGTCCGGGGAGCATGTTCCGGGCTGGATCGGCCGGCCCTGTCCGGAGGTCGAAGTGCGTATCGATGAGGCAGGGGAGGTCCAGGTGCGCAGCGGGGCCACCATGCTGGGGTATTACAAGGACCCGCAGAAAACGGCGGAAACCATCACCGAGGATGGTTTTTTGCGCACGGGGGACAAGGGGGAGCAGGATGCTGCCGGCAATTTGCGCCTGACTGGCCGGCTCAAGGAAATCTTCAAGACCAGCAAGGGCAAGTATGTGGCCCCGGCCCCCATCGAGAATCGCCTGGCGGTGCATGCCCATATCGAGCAGGTGTGTGTGGTGGGCGATGGCTTGAGCGCGCCCCTGGGGTTGTGTGTGCTTTCGGCGGCCGGCTTGCAGGCTGCTGGCGGCAGCTCCCGGGAAGGGCTGCACAGCAGCCTGGAAAGTCTCCTGGTTCAGGTCAACGGCAGTCTGGACAAACACGAGCGTTTGCATCGGCTAGTGGTGGTCAAGGACAACTGGGCCGTGGAGAACGGCTTTCTGACCCCGACCCTGAAGATCAAGCGCAATGTGATCGAAGCCACCTATGGCGGGAGTTTTCAAACCTGGAGCGAGCGTGGCGAAGCCGTGCTGTGGCAGGATTGATCGACAAGAACAACCCGAGAGAAGGAAGCGGCGATGAGTCTGTGGCGTACCACTCCGAACATCGAACAACTGAACGCAATCCAGAAGAACACCATCGGCGAAGTGCTGGATATTCGCTTCGAGTCCTACGACGAGGAGTCGTTGACGGCGAGCATGGTCATCGACCATCGCACCCACCAGCCCTATGGCCTGTTGCATGGCGGCGCGTCGGTGGTGCTGGCGGAAAGCGTCGGCTCCATGGCCAGCTATCTGTGCATCGATGCCAGCCAGTTCTATTGCGTGGGCCTGGAGATCAACGCCAACCACCTGCGGGGCTTGCGCAGCGGTCGGGTGACAGCGGTAGCCAGGGCCATTCATATCGGGCGCACCACCCATGTCTGGGACATCCGCTTGAGCAGTGATGAAGGCAAGGCCAGTTGCGTCTCGCGCCTGACCATGGCCGTGGTGCCACTGGGACAGAAACCGCCGGTGGCTTGAAACAACGGGTCATAGGCTGAGCCCGGGTGTCAGCATTCCTGTCCGTTACGGTCATTGCCCTGGTACGGGGCCTTGCGGACAATCGTTGTTGGTTTGGTGGATGGATGAGTCGGTATGTCGCAACAGGTTTTTTTCGCTCACGCCAATGGGTTTCCCTCCGGGACTTACGGCAAGTTGTTCGCTGCCTTGGCGCCTGAATTCCAGGTCAGCCACTTGCAGCAGCACGCCCATGACCCGCGTTTTCCGGTGGACGATAACTGGCGCAGCCTGGTGGACGAATTGATTCACCACCTGCAACAGCAGGCCCAGCCGGTATGGGGCGTCGGACATTCATTGGGCGGGGTGTTGCACTTGCATGCGGCCTTGCGTTGTCCGGAACTGTATCGGGGCGTGGTCATGCTCGATTCCCCGGTGCTGACCCGTGCCGATCAATGGGTGATCCGCGCCGCCAAGCGGTTTGGTTTCATCGACCGCTTGACTCCCGCCGGGCGCACCCTGGGACGTCGTGAGGAATTTGCCGATATCGAAGCGGCCCGCAGCTACTTCTCGCGCAAGACCCTGTTTCGCGCGTTCGATCCGGACTGTCTGGACGCGTATTTGCAGCATGGCCTGCAGCAAGTGGGCGACCGCCTGCGGTTGCGCTTCGATCCGGCTACCGAGATCAGCATCTATCGCGGCGTGCCCCATACCAGCCCTGGCAGCGCCCGCCAGCTAAAGGTGCCCCTGGCGGTGGTGCGGGGGCAGCAGAGCCGGGTAGTGATGCGTCATCACACCAGTGCAGTGGGGCGCATGCCCCATGGGGAATCGCTGACCATGCCCGGCGGCCACATGTTTCCTCTTGAGCGGCCCACTGCCACGGCGGCCTTGCTCAAGGAGCTGTTCAGCCGCTGGGACGATCGCCAGCAACGGAGTTGTGCATGAGCCATACCGTCGAGGAAGTGCGCCTGAGTCTGCCCCACATCGAACTGGCGGCTCATCTGTTCGGGCCCGAGGACGGTTTACCGGTCATCGCCCTGCACGGCTGGCTGGACAACGCCAACAGCTTTGCCCGGCTGGCGCCCAAGCTCAACGGTCTGCGTATCGTTGCCCTGGACCTGGCCGGCCATGGTCATTCCGGGCATCGCCCCCTGGGGGCCGGCTATGCCTTGTGGGACTACGTGTACGACGTGCTGCAAGTCGCTGAACAGCTGGGCTGGAAGCGTTTCGCCCTGATGGGCCATTCCCTGGGGGCGATCGTATCCCTGGTGCTGGCGGCCGCGCTGCCGGAGCGGGTCAGCCACCTGGCCTTGATCGACGGGGTCATTCCACCGACCGCCAAAGGCGAGGACGCCGCCGAACGCCTGGGCATGGCCCTGCAGGCGCAAATCAACCTGCAGGACAAGAGCAAACCGGTCTATCGCACTCTGGAACGGGCCATCGAAGCACGGATGAAGGGACTGGTCGCGGTCAGTCGCGAGGCTGCCGAACTGCTGGCCCAGCGTGGCCTGATGCCGGTTGCCGGTGGCTACACCTGGCGCAGTGACAGTCGCCTGACCCTAGCCTCGCCGCTGCGGCTGACCGAGGAACAGGCCATGTCCTTCGTCCAGCGTGTCAGTTGTCCAACTCAACTGGTGGTAGCGGCCGATGGCATGTTGGCCAGGCATGAAGCGCTGTTGCAGCGTCTACCCTTTAGCCGTGAGCAGCTGCCAGGCGGCCACCATCTGCATCTCAACGATGAGACCGGTGCCCGCTTTGTCGCAGACTGTTTCAATCGGTTTTTCGCCGTTCCTTGACTTGACGGGGTCAACTGTCGAGGCTGGGCGGGTTGAAATGGGAGACAACCATGATAGATCTGTACACCGCTGCGACCCCCAATGGCCACAAGGTTTCCATCCTGCTCGAAGAGCTCGGCCTGCCCTATACCGTGCACGCCCTGAGTTTCGACAAGCGGGAGCAAAAGGCGCCAGCGTTTTTGAAGATCAATCCCAATGGACGTATTCCGGCCATCGTCGATCGCGACAATGGTGATTTCCCCGTATTCGAATCTGGCGCGATCCTGGTGTACCTGGCCGAGCGCAGTGGCCAGTTGCTGCCCGCCGACCCCAAGGGCCGCTCCATCGTCATGCAATGGCTGATGTTCCAGATGGGCGGGGTGGGGCCCATGCAGGGCCAGGCCAACGTATTCTTCCGTTATTTCCCGGAAAAGCTCCAGGGCGCCATCGACCGCTACCAGCATGAAACCCGGCGCCTGTACGAGGTGCTCGATACTCGTCTGCAGCAGGTCGAATACCTGGCCGGGGACTACAGCATTGCCGATATCGCCACCTTCCCCTGGGTGCGCGGTCATGAATGGTCCGGTGTCTCGGTACAGGGATTGCCGGCCCTGCAACGCTGGATGGCGGCCCTGGAGGCCCGGCCTGCGGTCCAGCGCGGCTTGCAGGTTCCGCAGCGCAATGATGACGCCAGCGTCGTCAAAGGCGCCCAGGCCATGCTTATCCGATGAGAGTGTTCATGCGTTCAATCAGTGCTTTGAGCTTGGCCTTGTTAAGCTCGCTGGCGCTTGCCGCCGATCTGCCGGGCAGTCATGACCTGCCTTTGGTTCCCCGTCTGACCGACGCACAAATCGTCGACTACCGCCCCGAAGTGGAGCAGGAGCGCGTCTACCCCTTGGGGTCGGTCCGCAGGATCAGCGGCCAGCTGCGTTTTGACGGACAGGTCAATGCCAGGGGCAAACTCACCGCCATTACCTACCAATTACCCGCCGAGCGCACCTCCAACGAGGCCTTCACCCTGGCCCGGGAGGCCCTGCAGAAGCAAGGGGCCGAGCTGTTGTTCTGGTGCCAGGCCAGGGATTGCGGCGAGAGCAGCCTGTGGGCCAATCAAGTGTTCGGCAACGCCAAGCTGTACGGCGCCGATGAGCAGCAGGCCTATCTGCTGTTGCGCCTGGCGGAGCCCCAGGAGAACACCCTGGTGGCCTTGTATAGCATCACCCGGGGTAATCGCCGGGCCTACCTCCATGTGGAACAGTTTGATGCTGCAGCGCCTCTGGGCGACCTGCTGCCCACCTCGGCGACCTTGCTACGGCAGCTGAAGGACACGGGAAAACTGGATCTGCCAAAACTCGCGGACCCCCAGCCCGTCTGGCTCAATCTGCTCTCTCGTGGCTTGAATCTGGACACCACGATGCGGATCAGCCTGTCCGGCAAGCAGGCTGAAGCCTGGCGCCAGGCCCTGATCAGCCAGGGCGTGCTGGCCACGCGCATGGAGACCGGCAACACCGAAGTGACCGGCTTGCACGTCGAACGGCTGCGTTAAGCTGTTTCAGGCGGCCCGCATTCGCGGGTTCGCCTACTCTTCTCTGATTCTTCTTGCGCGAGACATTTCATGCCCAATAACGATCGCCTGCTGGTGCAGATCCTGCTCCTGGTGTTGTTCGGTGCCAGCTTCTGGGTGATGGCGCCTTTCTGGTCGGCGCTGTTCTGGGGCGCGGTGCTGGCCTTTGCCAGCTGGCCTCTGATGCGATTGCTGACCCGTTGGCTCAATGGCCGCGAATCCCTGGCCGCAGCGCTGCTGACCCTGGGCTGGATGGTCCTGGTGGCGGCGCCCCTGGTCTGGCTGGGCCTCAATCTGGCGGACCATGTGCGCGATGCCACGGCCTTTATCAAGGACGTGCAGGTGGACGGGTTGCCCGAGGCTCCCGCCTGGCTCGGCGGCTTGCCATTGGTCGGGGAGCGCTTGGTGGCGTTGTGGGACAGCATCGATCAGCAGGGCGCGGCCCTGATGCTGGCGGTCAAGCCGTACCTGGGGCAGGTCGGCAACTGGTTGCTGGCCCGCAGTGCGCAGATTGGTGGGGGCATTCTTGAGCTGACCCTGAGTATTGTCTTCGTGTTTTTCTTCTACCGCGACGGTCCGCGCCTGGCGCTATTCGTGCACAAGCTGCTGGAACGCCTGATCGGTGACCGGGCCGGGTATTACATCGAACTGGTGGCCGGCACGGTGCAACGGGTGGTCAACGGAGTCATAGGCACCGCAGCGGCCCAAGGCGTGCTGGCGCTGATCGGGTTCCTGATTGCCGGCGTTCCCGGGGCGCTGGTGCTGGGTATCGTCACCTTCCTGCTCAGCCTGATTCCCATGGGACCACCCTTGGTATGGATTCCGGCTACGGCCTGGCTGGCCTGGAAGGGCGAATACGGCATGGCGGTGTTCCTGGGAATCTGGGGCACCTTCATCATCAGCGGCGTCGACAACGTGCTCAAGCCGTATCTGATCAGTCGCGGCGGCAATCTGCCCCTGGTGATCGTGCTGCTGGGCGTGTTCGGCGGCCTGATCGCCTTTGGCTTTATCGGCCTGTTTATCGGGCCGACCCTGCTGGCGGTGGCCTACAGCCTGCTGCTGGACTGGAGTGCCAGCCAGGCCCGGGCCCAGGAACCGCGCTGACGTGCGGATTGCCGCTCCCCGAGGGAGCGGCAAGGGGCCAACAGGCGGCGACGTTGACGCTGCTGCCGGGGTTCAACTGATACTGCTTGCTGAGGTTGGCGATCATCTTGCCCAAGGCTTCGGCGATGGTGGCCTGCTGGCTCTGGGCGTCGCTGTCCTGGGTATTTGAGTTTTGTCCCCGTCGCTACACAAGGCGCTCAGGGGCGGGGCAGGTGCAACACTGCAGTCAGGCCGCCGCCCGGGGTTTCGTCCAGCAGCAATTGCCCACCCATGCGCTCCGCCGCCTCGCGGGCAATGGTCATGCCCAGGCCAACGCCGCCGGAGTTGCGGTTGCGTGAGCCTTCGAGGCGGAAGAAGGGCTCGAACACGGCCTCACGCTTGTCGGCGGCAATCCCCGGCCCATGATCGATGACCCGGATCAGCAGCTGCTCACGGTTGTCTTCCAGGGTCAGGGTGGCCTGCCCGGCATAGCGCAAGGCGTTGTCCAGCAGGTTGTTGAGGCAGGACTGCAGGGCCATCGGCTGCACCAGCAGGGGCGCGCAATGGCCTTGGGCCTGTACGTCGGCGCCCTGGTCCTGGGCGTTCTCGCACAGCGACTCCACCAGCGCCTGCACATCCATCCATTGCGCCGCCTCGCTGGTGCGCTGTTCATGTAGATAGCTGAGGGTGGCATCGAGCATCTTGATCATGTCGTCCAGGTCCTGGCGCATCTGCCCTTGCAGCTTGCTGTCCTCGATCTGTTCCAGGCGCAGCTTGAGGCGTGACAGTGGCGTGCGCAGGTCATGGGACACGGCGCCGAGCATGCGCCCCCGCTGCTGAACCTGTTCCTGTATGCGTTTTTGCATCTGGTTGAAGGCGCTGGCCGCTTGTCGCGCTTCCCGGGGGCCGACTTCTTCCAGGGGCGGGCTGTCGAGATTTTCACTCAGGCGTTCCGCGGCATCGCTGAGGCGCTGGATGGGGCGCGATAGCAGCTTGGCGCCGTACCAGGCGGCGATGATCAAGGAAATGAACTGGAAAGTCAGGGGCACCAGCGGGCCACCGAACCAGGGCCGTGGCGGGCGTCTCGGGAAATGCGGTGGCTGAACTGGAGGCTGGCCATTGTTGAACGTCGCCGAATGGGGCGGCGGCGGTGGGGGCGGCGGCCCGTAATGGTGAAACCAGAAGAACGCCAGCAGGTGGGCGAGTACGATCGCGATCAGCAGGACGCCGAACAGGCGGCCGAACAGCGTATCGAAACGCCCACGCATCAGCCGATATCTCGGGCGTCGAACAGGTAGCCCTCTCCGCGCACGGTCTTGATCAACTGCGGCGATTTCGGATCATCCCCGAGCTTCTGCCGCAGACGCGAGACCAGCAGGTCGATGCTGCGATCAAAGGCTTCGATGGAGCGTCCGCGGGCGGCGTCCAGTAGTTGTTCGCGGCTCAACACCCGGCGCGGGCGCTCGATGAATACCCACAGCAGGCGGAACTCGGCATTGGACAGCGGCACCACCAGCCCATCGGCCGAGATCAGTTGGCGCAGGACGCTGTTCAGGCGCCAGCTGTCGAAGCGGATATTGGCTCGCTGTTCGCTGCGATCATCACGGACCCGGCGCAGGATGGTCTGGATTCGCGCCACCAGCTCTCGGGGTTCGAAGGGCTTGGCCATGTAGTCGTCGGCCCCCAGTTCCAGGCCGATGATGCGGTCGGTGGGTTCGCAGCGGGCGGTGAGCATGAGGATCGGAATATCCGATTCGGTGCGCAGCCAGCGGCACAGGGACAGGCCGTCCTCCCCGGGCAGCATCAGATCCAGTACCACCACGTCAAAGTGTTCGGCCTGCAGGGCCTGGCGCATTGCTGTTCCGTCGGTGACGCCACTGGCATGGATGTTGAAGCGCGCCAGGTAGTCGATCAGCAGTTCGCGGATCGGTACGTCGTCGTCGACGATCAGGGCCCGGGTGTTCCAGCGCTTGTCATCGGCATTGACTGCTGCTTTGGAGTCGTTGAGAGGGGCTGGAGTGTTGTGCATGGGGCGTTCATCTGCCAGGTAGGCTTGCCGCCACTAGAAGGTGACGGCGGGGTTGTGGCTTCAGCATAGGCGTCCGGCCCGGGGGCTGGAAGTGCTGTTCGAGGGTATTGCGGCTGGGGAGGGTAGCGTCGGGGATTGTTGCTGACGTGTCGTCAGTGTATCCGGCTTGATACAAAGTCCGCGTCTCCCGGGGGATTTGTCGGCCGGATCGGCATTCGCGACCACCGTTGAGGATGTTTTACCTTTCATCGGGTCCCGGAGCGCCACGGCTTGCGCTACAATCCGCGCCGATTTCGACTTGCCTGAGAGCCCCTTCATGTCCGCCTGCCAGACTCCTATCATCGTCGCCCTGGATTTCCCCACCCGTGACGCCGCACTGAAACTGGCCGATCAACTGGACCCGAAACTGTGCCGGGTCAAAGTCGGCAAGGAACTGTTCACCAGCTGTGCCGCCGAGATTGTCGGGACCTTGCGTGACAAGGGTTTCGAAGTGTTCCTGGACCTGAAGTTCCACGACATTCCCAACACCACCGCCATGGCGGTCAAGGCTGCTGCGGAAATGGGCGTGTGGATGGTCAACGTGCATTGCTCCGGCGGCCTGCGCATGATGGCTGCCTGCCGCGAGGTGCTGGATCAGCGCACAGGTCCCAAACCGCTGTTGATCGGCGTCACCGTGCTCACCAGCATGGAGCGTGAAGACCTGGCCGGTATCGGCTTGGATATCGAGCCCCAGGAGCAGGTCCTGCGCCTGGCCGCCCTGGCGCAGAAGGCCGGCATGGACGGCCTGGTGTGCTCGGCCCTGGAAGCCCAGGCACTGAAGAGCGCCCATCCGACTCTGCAACTGGTGACCCCGGGGATTCGTCCGGCGGGCAGCGCCCAGGACGACCAGCGGCGGATTCTCACCCCGCGTCAGGCTCTGGACGCAGGCTCCGATTACCTGGTGATTGGTCGTCCCATCAGCCAGGCGGCCGATCCGGCCAAGGCCCTGGCCGACGTAGTGGCCGAACTGGCCCTGTAACACGCCTCCTCTTGCAGGAGCCGGCTTGCCGGCTCCTGCAGGTCAGACCTTCAGTACCAGCTTGCCGAAGTTCTCGCCGCTGAACAGCTTGGTCAGCGTTTCCGGAAAGGTCTCCAGTCCTTCGACAATATCCTCCTTGCTCTTGAGCTGCCCCTTGGCCATCCAGCCGGCCATTTCCTGTCCGGCGGCGGCGAACTGCGAGGCGTAGTCCATCACCACGAACCCCTCCATGCGCGCACGGTTGACCAGCAGCGACAGGTAGTTGGCCGGTCCCTTGACCGCTTCCTTGTTGTTGTACTGGCTGATGGCGCCACAGATCACCACCCGGGCCTTGAGGTTCAGGCGGCTGAGCACGGCATCGAGAATGTCGCCGCCGACGTTGTCGAAATACACATCGACGCCTTTGGGGCACTCACGCTTGAGCCCAGCGTGCACGTCTTCGCTCTTGTAGTCGATGGCGCCGTCAAAACCCAGTTCCTCGATGAGGAACTTGCACTTGTCCTGGCCGCCGGCGATGCCCACCACCCGGCAGCCTTTGATCTTGGCGATCTGCCCGGCGATGCTGCCCACCGCGCCTGCCGCACCGGACAGCACCACGGTGTCACCGGCCTTGGGCGCGCCGACATCCAGCAGGGCGAAATAGGCCGTCATGCCGGTCATGCCCAGGGCTGAAAGGTAGCGCGGCAGAGGGGCCAGCTTGGGGTCGACCTTGTAGAAGCCCCGGGGCTCGCCCAGGAAATAGTCCTGCACACCCAGGGCACCATTGACGTAGTCGCCGACTGCGAATCCCGGGTTGTTCGAGGCAATCACCTGGCCCACCCCAAGGGCGCGCATGACCTCGCCAATCGCCACCGGCGGGATATAGGACTTGCCTTCATTCATCCAGCCGCGCATCGCCGGGTCCAGGGACAGGTATTGGTTCTTCACCAGAATCTGCCCCGCTGCCGGTTCGCCGACGGCGACCTGCTGGTAGGTAAAGGTCTCGCGGGTGGCTGCCCCGACGGGACGTTTGGCAAGCAGGAACTGGCGATTGGTCAGGGTGGTCATGACAGGCACTCAAGGGGTGAATGAAGCTCTAGTTGATAGACCCTCAAGGACGTTGTCGCAAGGTTTGCCAGTCCAGCGAATGGGAGCCAATCCAGTGTGGTGATGTAGAGAGGGGGGCGTTCATCACCAGCAGGCATAAGAGCTCAACCGGCCTTTTGATAGTGCTGACGCGACCATGGCCGGCTGTGGCTAGATTGGATTGGGTAGCTGACCCGTACTTGATCGAGGATCTTTGCAATGAGCATGACGTTTTCCGGCCAGGTGGCCCTGGTGACCGGCGCAGCCAACGGTATTGGCCGGGCGACTGCCCAGGCGTTCGCCGCAGAAGGTTTGAAAGTGGTGGTGGCGGATCTGGATGTGCTCGGAGGCGAAGAGACGGTGGCGCTTATCCAGGCGGCTGGAGGCGAGGCGCTGTTCGTGTCTTGCAACGTCACCCGGGAGGCGGATGTGCAGAACCTCATGGCCCGGACAATCGAGGCTTATGGCCGTTTGGACTATGCCTTCAACAATGCCGGGATCGAGATCGAGAAGGGGCGGTTGGCGGAAGGCTCCCTGGATGAGTTCGACGCCATCATGGGGGTCAACGTCAAAGGGGTCTGGTTGTGCATGAAGTACCAGCTGCCTCTGCTGCTTGCCCAGGGCGGTGGCGCGATCGTCAACACCGCTTCGGTGGCTGGCCTGGGCGCCGCTCCGAAGATGAGCATCTATGCGGCGTCCAAGCATGCCGTGATCGGCCTGACCAAGTCAGCGGCCATCGAGTACGCCAAAAAGAAGATTCGGGTGAATGCCGTCTGCCCGGCAGTGATCGATACCGACATGTTCCGCCGTGCCTATGAGGCTGACCCGAAGAAGGCCGAATTTGCCGCGGCGATGCACCCGGTGGGGCGTATCGGCAAAGTCGAGGAGATTGCCAGTGCGGTGCTCTATCTGTGCAGTGATGGCGCCGCTTTCACCACTGGACACGCCTTGACCGTCGACGGCGGCGCCACGGCCATCTGACTGCAGGCTCGGGCCTTGGCGCAACAGCCCGCCGGGGCCCGATGGAATCGACCTCCAGTGTCCTGAAAACGACCTCGGCGTAGCTTTTTGCCATTATTCCGACGTCAGAGACTTGTGCGCCGGTGCACGCCGTTGCGACCCTTCGCAAAGACAAAATGGCCTGATTGCCATTGGGGATTGGAAGGGGACTGCGCACCATGACTTCGGCCGCGAGTGGACGTTTTGCCAACCTGGGCATGGCAAAGAAACTGGGTATCGGTTTTGCCCTGGTGTTGCTCTTGACGGCCCTGGTGGCCGGCATCGGCGTTTGGTCCCTGCAAACCGTCAGCCAGCGTTTCGATGGCCTCAAGCAGATGTCCCAGCTCAACAGTGGCGTGCTCAAGGTGCGACTGCTGGAGCAGGACTATGCCTTGCACGGCGACAGCAAGACGGTGGACAGCCTGCATGAAAGCCTGGATGCACTGTTGCTCCTGGCCCAGCAGCTCAAGGGGCAGTCGACCGCCAACCAGTCAGTGATGGGGGAGGTCGAGCTGGCGCTGGCGGACTACCGCAAGGCCTTCGATGAATTCGTCGAGCTGACCCAGGCCAAGGACCTGGCCCTGGAAATGGCCAGTTGGTCGGTGTCCAGTGTGGCCAACAACCTTGATGTGCTGCAGGCCGGTCTGGCGGATGACGGCGCCTATACGCTCAAGGATTCCCAGGGCAAGGAGGGCGCGGAGTTCATCGAACAGGCCAATCAGATCAGCCAGGTTTCGCGCCTGATGCTGCAAGCCATGAACGAAGCTCGGGTGCGCCTGGACCAGAATCGCAAGGGGGATGAGCAAGGCAGTGCCGAGCAGGGCAATATCGAGCAGGCCGAGCAGGCCCTGGCTCAAGCCGAGCAGTTGAAGAGCGCAGTCAAGGATGGGGGCTACCAGACGGTGCTCAACGAGGTCGCTGGGCACATCGGCAACTTCAGCGAAAAACTCAACGAATACACCGGCCTGTTGGCTCAGGAGAAGCAGGTCTATCAGACGTTGCATGAGCGCGCCGCCCAGGTGATGGCACGGGTCGACCAGGCTTATGCCGCTGAAGATCTGTCGATGCAGGGGGAGCTGGAGAAAAACACCCTGCTGATCATCGGCTCCTCTGCCTTGGCATTGCTGGTGGGACTGCTGGCGGCCTTGAGCATCACTCGCCTGATCGTTCGTCCGCTACGCAGTGTGATGCATGTGGCCCAGCAGATCGCGGCGGGGGACCTGAGTGCCACGGTGGTGGTCACCCGGCGTGACGAGATCGGCCAGTTGATGCAGGCGATGCAGCAGATGGGCAGTGGCCTGAGCGGTATCGTCAGTGGCCTGCAGGCCGGGATCGAGCAACTGGCCAGTTCGGCCCAGTCACTGTCCTCGGTGACCGAGCAGACCAACCTTGAAGTCAGTACCCAGAAGGAAGAAACCGAGCAGGTGGCCACCGCCATGAATCAGATGACCGCCACGGTGCACGATGTGGCGCGCAATGCCGAGCAAGCGGCCCAGGCCGCCCAGGCGGCGGATGACAAGGTGGAGAGTGGCCAGCAGGTCGTGCGCCAGAGCATGCAACGCATCGAGCAGTTGGCGGATTCCGCGACCCGGGCCAGCAGCGGCATCGAGAGCCTGAGCGCAGAGATCGACAACATCGGCAGCGTGCTGGATGTCATCAAGAGCGTTGCCGAGCAGACCAACCTGCTGGCCCTCAATGCCGCCATCGAGGCGGCAAGGGCGGGGGAGCAGGGCAGGGGCTTTGCGGTGGTGGCCGATGAAGTGCGGGCCTTGGCCAAACGTACCCAGCAGTCCACCGAGGAGATCACGCGTCTGGTGACGGCATTGCATGCCGCTGCCGACTCTTCCGTGCAGCAGATCCAGAGCAGCGGCGAGCTGGTGAAGCTGGCGGTCAGCGATGCCCTGCAGACTGAAAGTGCCCTGGGCAGCATTGCCGCGGCGGTGTCGTTGATTCAGCAGATGAACCAGCAGATTGCCGCTGCCGCCGAACAGCAGAGTTCGGTGGCTGAAGAGATCAATCGCAGTGTCACCAGCATTCGTGCCAGTGCCGACCAGTCTTCCCTGGCCATGCAAGGCAATGCTGCGTCGAGCATCGAGCTGGCGCAGTTGGGTGTGGAGTTGAAGGGGATGGTGGGGCATTTCCGCTTGTAGCGGCGAAGAGGGCGCTGTTGCATCGAACCCCTGCCTGGCGCTGGATGCGCCAGGCGGGGGTTTTTCATATCAGTCGTAGATGGCTTTCTTCTTCCAGTCGGCGTCGGCTTCCACGGTCTTCAGGCCTTGGGTCAGCTCGTTGTCCTCGTCTGGCGCGGGCTCCAGGGTCGACAGCACCATGGCGTTGGCACGGGCCAGGAGCTTATCCAGGTATTCCAGCTGTTCCTTGTAGACCGCCGGGTCCGGTTGCTTGCGCAGGTATTGCACGCCGCGTTCGAAGGCCAGGCGGGCCTGGCCCGGCTGGTTCTGTTGCAGGGCGTATTGCCCCAGGTTGTTGAAGAACTCGATATGCAGCAACACCAGGATATGGCGGATCTCCTTGATCCAGCGCTTGGCTTCATTGGGTTGCAGGAAGCCATCGTGGGCGGCACGGGTGACCTGGCCGTGCATGGCCTCCAGCAGGAAGCGAACATCCTTGGCCTTGGCTTCGGTCTGGATCGGCGACGGTGGATTGTTCACCGGAATCGATTCGCCCTGTCCCACCAAGGTATTGAGCTCGGCCAGACGCGCCTTGAGAGCGCTATCTGCCTTGTCGAGGTTGAGCATGCGCTGCACAACGTTGAGTTCCAGGCGTGTCAGCAGCAGCTTGAGGGCCGGTGACATGAACTGGCCGGGGAAGGTTTCGGTGATCTCGCCGCAGCGACGCAGGCGATCATTGAGTTCGACTTTGGTGCGGGCCTTTTCCAGTTTGTTGTTTTCCACCACATGGTTCATGTAGCCAATGGCGATCAATAGTGCGATCCCGGCTATTACCAGCAGGGTGATCATGAGTGGTGTCACCGTTAAAACCTCGTTATAGGATTCGCGTGCGAGTGTAGTGGCTTGGCATTTAGACGCATAGCGCCGCTCGACGAGCCGGGCATGAGTTGTGCTGCTTATATAGGTATAGAACCACCAGGGTGAGCCCCAGGTTCAAATTGCCATCACCGGCTGCGGGGGACTATAGCGTCTTGTCGAGTGCCAGAATATAGGCGTCAAAGCGCGGACGGCAGAAAAGCCCGAAGTGAGCCTAAAACCACTCCGAAGTCATTGATTTAAATAAAATTATATCTGGGGGTTGACGGCCTCCCAAAGCATCCATAGAATGCGCGCCACTTTCAACGGAAAGCAAAGCGCGAAACGTTGAAGGTAGTGAATGTTGTAGCGTGTCCCCTTCGTCTAGTGGCCTAGGACACCGCCCTTTCACGGCGGTAACAGGGGTTCGAGTCCCCTAGGGGACGCCAATGCGGGAATAGCTCAGTTGGTAGAGCACGACCTTGCCAAGGTCGGGGTCGCGAGTTCGAGTCTCGTTTCCCGCTCCAATTTTAAACGGCACTGCTTTCGGGCGGGGTCGAGTGAAACCAGAACCAAGTCTTCGGATGCGGATCTGGACACCGAAACACACACCATGTGTTCCGGGTAGCGTGTCCCCTTCGTCTAGTGGCCTAGGACACCGCCCTTTCACGGCGGTAACAGGGGTTCGAGTCCCCTAGGGGACGCCATTTGCGGGAATAGCTCAGTTGGTAGAGCACGACCTTGCCAAGGTCGGGGTCGCGAGTTCGAGTCTCGTTTCCCGCTCCAATTTTAAACGGCACTGCTTTCGGGCGGGGTCGAGTGAAACCAGAACCAAGTCTTCGGATGCGGGTCTGGACACCGAAACACACACCATGTGTTCCGGGTAGCGTGTCCCCTTCGTCTAGTGGCCTAGGACACCGCCCTTTCACGGCGGTAACAGGGGTTCGAGTCCCCTAGGGGACGCCATTTGCGGGAATAGCTCAGTTGGTAGAGCACGACCTTGCCAAGGTCGGGGTCGCGAGTTCGAGTCTCGTTTCCCGCTCCAATTTCACAAAAACGCCGCTCACTGAGCGGCGTTTTTTTTGTCTGCGATTCAACGCTTCGTCCTGCCATGGACAAAAAAAGGCCCGCCAGTCAGACGACTGTGCGGGCCTTTGTCGTGGGTCGCTTACAGCGACAGCAGCAGGCGTCCGGCGAACAGCAGCAGGATCAGCCCCATGCAGCGCTCGAACCAGTGGCCCAGGCGCATGAACAGCAGGCGGACCCGGGTGCTGGAAAAGAACAGCGCGACGATGACGAACCACAGCGCGTTCACCAGGCACATCCAGGCGCCATACAGCGCCTGAATGCTCAACGGCGTGGTGGCGCTGACCAGGGTGGTGAAGATCGCCAGGAAAAACAGGGTCGCCTTGGGGTTGGTGGCGTTGGTCAGAAAACCGGTGATAAAGGCCCGCAGCAACGTCTGCTGCGGTTCATCCGGCGCGGTGTCGCCTGGGATGCTGGTCTTGGCCTTGCTGCGCAACAGGCTGACGCCCAAGTACAGAATGTAGGCCGCGCCCAGCAGTTTGGCGGCGCTCAGCAGCCAGGGCGTCGCGTGCATCAGTGCGCCGACCCCCAGCAGGGTGTAGAGCACATGCACCGAAATGCCGGCGCCGATTCCCAGGGCGGTACAGACACCGGTCATTCGGCCAAAGCGCACGCTCTGGCGAATGGTGACTGCAAAGTCCGGGCCCGGGGCGACCACGGCAAGAAAGTGAACGACGGCCAGGGCAAGAAATTCCCCAAGATAATTGGACAGCATGCGGACTCCGCAAGGCAGGAAGGTGGGTAAAAGCGTGGGTGGCTCAGCCGAGGCTGTAGCTGACTGAAAGGGTGCCTTTTTTCTCCGCGACCGAGTCGATGAGCACCCGTCCCAGCTGTTGCAGGTGCTGGACGTGAGTGCCGCCGCAACCGTAGGCGGGCAACTGGCCGAAGCTGATCTGGCGCGATCCGGCGGCCAGGGAAATATGCCGGGGAAAATCCTCGCTGATCCATTGTGCGAGGGCGTTCTGCACTCGGGCGCAGTCGATTGCCTGAGGCTGTTCGCCGGGCTTGAACGACACCCGTCCCTCGTTCGGCCAGTGATGAGCCTTGATCGGAATCCAGCCCAGGCTCTGCACGAAGTGGCCAATCAAGTGTCCGGCGGAGTGCATGCGGCTGTTGAACAGGCGCTGCTCTTCATCGACGCGAGCTTCATGGCTTCCCGGCGTCAGCGGCTGGGTCAGGTAATGCACGATCTGCTCGCCTTCCTGGGTGACTCGCAGCACGCGGGCCTCGCCAATCCAGCCCGTGTCGCTGGGTTGGCCGCCACCCTGGGGATGAAAGGGCGTGGCGTGCAAGGTCGCGGCGAACAGATCGTCCCGGGGCACGCAGGTCAGCAGTTCTACCGGGGCAGTCAGCAGGTCGTGTTCGAAGTACAGGCGAAGCGTCATTTCTCAAACCCTGGAACCAAGTGTTTTTTTATTATGAGGCTTGGGTAATTGCGTGATAATCCGTTCAAAACTCAATGGACTATTGCGTCATGAGCATAAATCTCCCCCTGCCTTTACTGGCAGAAATGGCCATCTTCGTCAGGGTCGTAGAAACCGGCAGCTTTTCCGAAGCAGCGCGTCAGCTGGGTTCCTCGCCGTCGGCGGTAAGCCGCAGCATCTCGCGGCTGGAGAAGGCCCTGGCCACGCGCCTGCTGCAACGCACCACCCGCAAGTTGCGCTTGAGCGACGGCGGCGAAGAGGTTTTCAAGCGCTGCAGCGAGATGGTCAGTGCGGCCCGTTCGGTCATGGAGATCAGCGGTCAGTTCACCCACGAGGCCGAGGGCGTGGTGCGGGTCAGTGTGCCCAAGGCAGTGGGGCGCTTCGTGGTGCATCCCCATATGCCGGAGTTTCTTCGGCGCTACCCGAAGGTGGATGTCGAACTGCTGCATGAAGACAGGGATATCGACCTGATTGAAGACAATGTCGACCTGGCGATTCGCATCACCGATCGCCCGCCGCCAGGTTTGATTGGTCGTCAGTTGTTGCGCATTGATCACCTGCTGTGTGCCACCCCGCAGTACCTGGCGCAGCAGGGCACGCCGCAGCATCCTCAGGACCTGCGCCAGCACAGTTGCATCTATCTTGGCGAAACCCCCAGCGATGCGCGGTGGAAGTTCACTCAAGGCGGCAAGGCGGTGACTGTCGGTGTGCGCGGGCGTTATGCCGCCAACCACACAGGGGTGCGCCTGGATGCGGTGCTGCAGCATCTGGGCATTGGCAGCCTGCCGTATTTCACCGCGCGGCATGCTCTGGAACAGGGGCTGATTGTCCAGGTGTTGCCGGAGTGGACCTTTCTTGCGTCCTATCACGGCGGTGCCTGGCTCCTGCATTCGCCAACCCGCTACCTGCCGCCCAAGCTGCGGGTCTTCATCGACTATCTGGTGGAGTGCCTGGCTCGGGAGCCGACCTTGAACCGCCCCGGCAAAGCCGAACGCATCTTGTAGAAACTGTCGGCTTGCCAGCGAAGATGCCTTTGAGGGCGATGCAAAAACCCAAGGGCCTCTTCGCCGGCAAGCCGGCTCCTACGAGGACGACGCGATAAGGCGGACATAAAAAAGGCCCGCCGGAAAAGCCGGGCGGGCCTTGGCTGCGCGAGGCGCGGCAATCAGTGCTTGCTGTCCTGGGCGGAGAGCGCCAGCAGCTGTTTTTCCTGGTTCCAGTCGAAGGGCTCGTCGTTCTGCTCGGCTTCGAAACGGCGTTCTTCCAGGGCCTGGTACAGGTCGATTTCTTCATCGGGCATGTAGTGCAGGCAGTCACCGGCGAAGAACCACAGCAGGTCGCGAGGCACCAGATGAGCGATCTGCGGATAGCGCTGCATGATCTGGCACAGCAGGTCCTGGCCCAGGTACTGGCTTTCGATCGGGTCGATCGGCAGCGAGGCGCGCAGTTCATCGAAGCGCTCCAGGAACAGCGCATGGCTTTCTTCGGGAACCTGTTCGGCTTCTCCCACCGCCACCAGGATGCTGCGCAGGTGGTCCAGGAGGACGAGATGATCGGCGACGACGTTGGACATGACAGGGTCCTCAAGAGCAAAACGGGCGCGGGAGTATATAGCCCTCGCGCCCGGTTTCATAATCGACCTGTCCCAAGGGGCCCGTTTAGCGGGTCTTGCCCTCGCTCAAGGTCAGTTCCTCCTTGGCGAAATCATCCACATCGATGACTTTGCGTCGCGCCGCTTCGGCGTCCCGCAGGCTCTGGGCTTCGGCCGCTTGCAGCACGCCGGCGTCCAGGGCCGCATCGATGGGCGACTCGCCCGCCGCCGGTTTGACTTGGCCGCTTTTCAGCGCTTCGTGGAGTTTTTTCTGCAGCGGATGGGTCGCGCTCAGCAGGTCGCAGGCGTGCTGCAGGGCGCCTACCGGATCGTCCGTGGATTGCGGGCGATAGCAGCCGGCGAGCACAGCTTCCAGGGCCGGGTCGCCCTGGGCGCGGCCAATGATCGCCGCCACTTCGGCATCCAGGCGGTCCGACGGCCCGGTATGGCGACGGCCGAAGGGGAACACCAATACCCGTAGCAGGCAGCCGAACACTCGGCTGGGGAAGTTGCTGAGCAACTCGTCCAGGGCACGTTCGGAGTGGCCAAGGCTTTCTTCCAGGGCCCAGGCCAGCAGGGGCCGCAGGTACTCCGGTGAATCCAGATCGTGGTAGCGCTTGAGCGCCGCCGAGGCCAGGTACAGGTGGCTGAGCACGTCGCCCAGGCGAGCCGACAGGCGCTCGCGGCGCTTGAGCTCGCCCCCCAGCAGCATCATGGACACGTCGGCCAGCAGAGCGAAGGCCGCAGCCTGGCGGTTCAGGGCGCGGAAGTAGCCTTGGCTGAGCTTGTCTCCCGGGGTTTGTTCGAAGTGGCCCAGGCCCAGGTTCAGCACCAGGGTGCTGGCGGCGTTGCTCACGGCAAAACCAATGTGCTGCAGCAGCAGGGCATCGAATTCCTGCAGGGCCTGGTCATGGTCCTCGCGTCCGGCCAGGGCCATTTCCTTGAGCACGAACGGATGGCAGCGGATGGCCCCCTGGCCAAAGATCATCAGGTTGCGCGAGAGGATATTGGCGCCTTCCACGGTGATGAAGATCGGCGCGCCCTGCCAACTGCGGCCCAGGTAGTTGTTGGGCCCCATGATGATGCCCTTGCCACCGTGCACGTCCATGGCGTGGCTGATGCACTCGCGTCCGCGCTCAGTGAGGTGGTACTTGAGAATGGCCGACAGCACCGAGGGTTTCTCTCCCAGGTCCACGGCGTTGGCGGTCAGCATGCGCGCGCTGTCCATCAGCCAGGCATTGCCGCCGAGGCGGGCCAGGGCCTCCTGAATCCCCTCGAAGGCGCTGAGGGGCACATTGAACTGCTCCCGTACCTGGGCGTACTGGCCGGTCACCAGGCTGGTGAACTTGGCGGCGCCGGTGCCCACCGCCGGTAGGGAGATCGAGCGTCCCACCGACAGGCAGTTCATCAGCATCATCCAGCCTTTGCCGAGCATTTCCCGGCCGCCGATCAGGTAGTCCAGGGGAATGAACACGTCCTTGCCGGAATTGGGGCCGTTCATGAAGGCCGCGCCCAGGGGCAGGTGGCGGCGGCCGATCTCGACCCCCGGGGTATCGGTAGGGATCAGCGCCAGGCTGATGCCCAGGTCTTCCTCGTCCCCCAGCAGGTGATCCGGGTCGTGGGCCTTGAAGGCCAGCCCCAGCAGGGTGGCCACCGGGCCCAGGGTGATGTAGCGCTTTTCCCAGTTCAGGCGCAGGCCGAGGGTTTCCTCGCCTTGCCATTGGCCCTTGCAGATGATGCCGGTGTCGGGCATGGCTCCTGCGTCGGAGCCTGCCAATGGGCCGGTGAGGGCGAAGCAGGGGATGTCGTCGCCACGAGCCAGGCGCGGCAGGTAGTGGTTGCGTTGTTCTTCGGTGCCGTAATGCAGCAGCAGTTCCGCCGGGCCCAGGGAGTTGGGGACCATGACCGTGGAGGCCAGGTCGCCGCTGCGGGTCGCCAGCTTCATCGCTACCTGAGAGTGGGCGTAGGCGGAAAAACCCTTGCCGCCGTACTCCTTGGGAATGATCAGGGCAAAGAAGCCATGTTCCTTGATATGGGTCCAGGCCGCGGGCGGCAGGTCCATGTGCTGGCCAATCTGCCAGTCACTGACCATGGCGCAGAGTTCCTCGGTGGGACCGTCGATAAAGGCTTGTTCTTCATCGGTCAACTGGGCCTTGGGGTAGGCCAGCAAGGTGTTCCAGTCCGGACGGCCGCTGAACAGCTCGCCGTCCCACCACACGGTGCCGGCGTCGATGGCGTCGCGCTCGGTCTGCGACATCGGCGGCAGGACTTTCTGGAACCAGGCGAACAGCGGTGCGCTGAAGTACTTGCGTCGCAGGTCCGGCAGCAGCAAAGGCGCGGCGACGGCCGCCAGCACTACCCAGAAAACCAGCAACAACCAGCCGGGTGCTCGGCTGAAGGCGCCCATGGCCAGCAGGAAAACGGCCACTGCGCCCAGGGCGGGCAGAGGGGCAGTGCGGCGGTGCGCCAGGTAGGCCACTCCAACCAGCAGAACCAGTATCCACAACAACAGCATATTCAATCCTCCATGAAACCAGGGGCCAAATCACCATCAGAGCTTAGTCGGCCTCCGACAAAGCGGGTGATCGGTGCGGTGCGAGTACAGCGGTCGACTTTGCCGTCGAGCCAAGGCTGGCAAAACCGGTCCGATTGGATCGAGCCGACCCTGACCTTTGGCCGAAACGTCGTTATTGCTGGGACGCACGCCTCGATAGACTCCAGGCTTCGCTCGGAGGTTTTGCCCATGCACGAGTACCTGCGTCCCAGCCGCTTCATCGATAGTGACCACCCTGCAGTGGTGGAGTTCGCCGAATCTCATCGCGGTGCCAGTGGTGATCCGCGACAGCAGGCGGTGAGCCTGTACTACGCCGTGCGTGAGGCCGTGCGCTACAACTTCTATTCCTTCAGCCGCGACCCCGAGACCTTGCGAGGCAGCCATGCCCTGGCCAGCGGCGAAAGCTATTGCGTGCCCAAGGCCACTTTGCTCGCCGGCTGCGCCCGGCATTGCGGGATTCCGGCGCGTATCGGTCTGGCGGATGTGCGCAATCATCTGTCGACGCCCCGTCTGCTGGAGTTGCTGCGCAGCGATGTGTTCGCCATGCACGGCTACACCGAGTTGTACCTGCACGGACGCTGGGTCAAGGCGACGCCGGCGTTCAATCAGAGTCTGTGCGAGTTGTTCGACGTGGCGCCGCTGGATTTTGACGGTGTGCAGGACAGTGTTTTCCACCCCTTCAACCGCCAGGGTGACCAATCCATGGAGTACCTGGTGGACCATGGGCGCTTCGCCGATGTGCCGCAAAGCCTGTTCTTTAGCCACCTGGAAAAGTGCTACCCCCATCTGTTCAATGAGCAGAACCCTGTGTCGCTGGGGGACATGCACGGCGATTTGAGTCGCGGCTGATCAGGCGTAGACTGCCCCGGCATTCATTACTGAGGGATGGTCATGCTGAAGATCTGGGGTCGCAAGAACTCGTCGAACGTCAGGAAGGCGTTGTGGTGCGCTGAAGAATTGGCGCTGGCCTATGAGTCCCTGGATGCCGGCGGTGCCTTCGGCCTAGTGGACACCCCGGAATATCGGGCGCTGAACCCCAATGGGCGCATCCCAATGATTGAAGACGATGGCTTCGTGCTCTGGGAGTCCAACAGCATCGTGCGTTACCTGGCGGCCCGGCATGCCGCCAATAGCCACTGGTATCCGGCCGATGTGCAGGCCCGGGCCAGTGCCGAGAAGTGGATGGACTGGACCACCTCGACCTTCGCCGAACCGTTCCGGCAGTTGTTCTGGGGCGTGTTGCGTACCCCCGAGGCGCAGCAGGACTGGCAACAGATCAATGCCGCCAAGGCCACTTGCGCCGAGTTGCTGTCCCGGGTCGATCAGGCGTTGGCTGGGCAGCCCTATCTGTCGGGAGAAGAAATCGGCGTGGGCGATATCCCGCTGGGCAGCTTCATCTATGCCTGGTTCGAGATGCCCATCGAGCGGCCTTCGATGCCCCATCTTGAGGCCTGGTACCAGCGCTTGAAGCAGCGTCCGGCCTATCGTCAGGCGGTGATGACCGCGTTGACTTAATACCCACTATCGATACGCGTGACTGTACTTGCGTGGCCTCGACCCGCAACATGGCGAGCGCCTGGCGTCGTTGCAATCCAGCCAGGCTGCCCTCACTTATACAATTCCCTCTTCTTGGTGCATGAATCCGATATGAGTTCCGCTCTGTCCATCCGGCAGCTAACCAAAACCTACGGCAACGGTTTCCAGGCCCTGAGTGGTATCGATCTGGATGTCGCCGAAGGTGACTTTTTCGCCCTGCTTGGTCCTAACGGGGCCGGTAAATCCACCACCATCGGCATTCTTTCGACCCTGGTGAACAAGACCAGCGGCACCGTGAATGTCTTCGGTCACGACCTGGATCGTGAGCCTGCGGCGCTCAAGCGCTGCATCGGCGTGGTGCCGCAGGAGTTCAACTTCAACCAGTTCGAGAAGACCTTCGACATCGTCGTCACTCAGGCCGGCTATTACGGCATTCCGGCGAAGATCGCCAAGGAGCGGGCCGAGCAGTACCTGACCCAGCTCGGCCTCTGGGACAAGCGCGATGTGCCTTCGCGCTCCCTGTCCGGCGGCATGAAGCGCCGCCTGATGATCGCTCGTGCGCTGGTGCATGAGCCGCGCCTGCTGATCCTCGACGAACCCACTGCCGGGGTCGATATCGAGCTGCGCCGTTCGATGTGGAGCTTCCTCACCGAGCTCAATCAGAAAGGCATCACCATCATCCTCACCACCCATTACCTGGAAGAGGCTGAGCAGCTGTGCCGCAACATCGGCATCATCGACCACGGCACCATCGTCGAGAACACCAGCATGCGGCAGTTGCTGGGCCAGTTGCATGTGGAAACCTTCCTTCTCGATCTCAAGCACGATCTCAGTGTGGCGCCGCAACTGGCGGGCTACCCGACCCGGCTGGTGGACAGCCACACCCTGGAAGTCCAGGTGGACAAGGCTGTTGGGATTACGGCGCTGTTCGGTCAACTGGCCCTGCAGAACATCGAGGTCTTGAGCCTGCGTAACAAAACCAACCGACTTGAGGAGTTGTTCGTGTCCTTGGTGGAGAAGAATCTGTCGAAGGTGGCGGTATGAGTTCTGAGTTGAAACCCAATCTGGTGGCGCTCAACACCATTGTCTATCGCGAGGTCCGACGCTTTACCCGGATCTGGCCACAGACCCTGCTGCCGCCGGCCATTACCATGGTTCTGTACTTCGTCATCTTCGGTAATCTGATCGGTCGGCAGATTGGCGACATGGGTGGTTTCACCTACATGGAGTACATCGTGCCGGGGCTGATCATGATGTCGGTGATCACCAACTCCTACGGCAACGTGGTGTCGAGCTTCTTCGGCAGCAAGTTCCAGCGCTCCATCGAGGAATTGATGGTGTCGCCGGTATCGCCCCACACCATTCTCATCGGCTACACCCTGGGTGGGGTCCTGCGGGGCTTGATGGTGGGAATCATCGTGACCCTGTTGTCGTTGTTCTTCACCAAGCTGCAGGTGCATCACTTGGGTGTGACCGTGCTGGTGGTGGTGCTGACGGCAACCATCTTCTCGCTGCTGGGCTTTATCAACGCGGTGTTTGCGCGCAACTTCGACGATATCTCGATTATCCCGACCTTCGTGCTGACGCCCCTGACCTACCTGGGCGGCGTGTTCTACTCGATCAATCTGCTGCCGCCGTTCTGGCAGACCGTGTCCCTGGCCAACCCGGTGCTGCACATGGTCAACGCCTTCCGTTTCGGCATTCTCGGGGTTTCGGACATCAAGATCAGTGTGGCCATCACCTTCATGCTGGTGGCCACCGTGGTGCTTTATATCGGTTGTGCCCGACTGCTGGTCAGCGGCCGCGGCATGCGTCAGTAAACGCCGTGATGGTGTACTGAAAACGGCCTCCTTTGGGAGGCCGTTTTCGTTTGTCATCGCCGCTGTTGCTTGCGTCTGTGCCATTGGCGGCCGACCCACCAGCGCCAGTAGAGCATGGTCAGGCAATAGGCCAGGGCTCCCAGCACCAATCCGGCCACCACCGAGCCGAGAAGGAAGGGTTGCCACAGGGTACTGAGCTGGCTGCTGATCCATTCCCAGGTCAGTTCGTCGGGCAAGGTACGCGTCGGCACATTCATCAGCCAGGCGCCCAGTTGATAGGTGCAGAAGAACACCGGCGGCATGGTAATGGGGTTGGTCAGCCAGACCAGGCTGACGCTGATGGGCATGTTGCTCCGCAGCCAGATGGCCAGTACCGCGGCCAGCAGCATCTGCATCGGGATCGGGATAAAGGCGGCGAACAGGCCTACAGCCATGGCTCGGGCTACCGAGTGCCGATTGAGGTGCCAGAGGTTGGCGTCATGCAACAGGGTGCCAAGAAAGCGTAAGGACTTGTGTTCCCGGATGCTGACCGGATCTGGCATGTAACGTTTGAATAAGTGCCGGGGCATAAGGCTTCTCGGTCAGGTCAGACGAGGATTATGACTGGATTCTAGCCAGCGCAAATTCAGACATTGTGACAAATGATAAAGCCGCGCCTGCGATCCTCGGCTAAGCCAAGACTAGGAACTGCCAAGGATGGGCTGATGGATGGTTACAGGGATGCTGGCCCTGGCCGCAGGACTGCTGGCGCTGGGTTTCATGCCGGTGCTGCCGCCCGGCTGGTTGTTGCTGCTGATGGCGATAGGGGGGCTGATGTTGCTGCCTTTTCGTACACATCCGGTGGCATTTTTTTTGTTCGGTTTGGCCTGGGCCTGTGCATCCGGGCAATGGGCGCTGGATGATCGCCTGCCTCAGTCCCTGGATGGGCAAACCCGCTGGCTGGAAGGGCGGGTGGTCGGCTTGCCGGAACCGGGGGCGGGCGTGGTGCGCTTTGAGCTCAAGGATGCCCAGTCCCGACGAGAGCGCCTGCCGCGGCGAATTCGCCTGGCCTGGCACGGTGGGCCACCTGTCAATAGCGGCGAACGCTGGCGCCTGGCGGTCAAGCTGCGGCGTCCTGCCGGTCTGCTCAATCTTCACGGTTTCGATTACGAAGCCTGGCTGCTGGCCCGGCGCATTGGGGCCACCGGCACAGTCAAGGATGGGCAACTGCTGGCGCCGGCACGCCAAGCCTGGCGTGACGGTCTGCGCCAGCGTTTACTCGCGGTCGAGGCCCACGGCCGCGCCGCAGGCCTGGCGGCATTGGTGATGGGCGACGGTTCGGGGCTGACGCGGGAAGATTGGCAACTGTTGCAGGACACCGGCACGGTGCACCTGATGGTGATATCCGGACAGCACATCAGTCTGCTGGCCGCAGTGATCTACCTTGCAGTGGCAGGGCTGGCTCGTTACGGGCTTTGGCCCGCGCGTTGGCCCTGGCTGCCCTGGGCCTGCGCCCTGGCCTTTGTCGGGGCGCTGGGCTACGGCCTGCTGGCAGGGTTCGATGTGCCGGTACAGAGGGCCTGCGTGATGGTTGCGCTGGTGCTGCTCTGGCGCTGGCGCTTTCGTCACCTGCGGGCTTGGTGGCCCTTGTTGCTGGCGTTGAATGCAGTGCTGTTGTTCGAGCCCCTGGCCAGCTTGCAGCCAGGGTTCTGGCTGTCCTATGCCGCGGTGGCGGTGCTCATCTTCACCTTTGCCGGGCGCCTGGGTTCCTGGCGTTGGTGGCAGAGTTGGACCCGCGCCCAGTGGTTGATGGGTATTGGCCTGTTGCCACCCTTGCTGGCCCTTGGCTTGCCCATCAGTCTCAGTGGTCCGCTGGCCAATCTGCTGGCGGTGCCCTGGATCAGTCTGCTGGTCCTGCCCCCGGCCTTGCTGGGCTGTCTGTTGTTGCCTGTGCCTTATGTGGGTGAAGGGCTGTTATGGCTGGCGGGTGGCCTGCTGGATGGGCTGTTCCGCTTACTGGGGGCGATGGCCGGATTATGGCCAGCCTGGGTGGCGCCGTTGATCCCCCTTTGGGTTTGGGGCCTGAGCAGCCTGGGCGCGCTGTTGTTGCTGTTGCCCAAGGGCGTGCCACTGCGGGTGCTGGGTTGGCCGCTGTTGCTGTTGGCCGTCTGGCCTCCCCAGGACCCGGTACCCGAGGGCGAGGTGGAGATCTGGCAGTTGGATGTGGGGCAGGGGTTGTCGTTCATTCTGCGTACCCGTGATCACGCGATGTTGTATGACGCCGGTGCGCGAGTCGCGGATTTCGACCTGGGGGAGCGAGTGGTGCTGCCGACGCTGCATAAACTTGGCATTCGACGGTTGGACTTGATGCTGCTCAGCCACGCCGATAACGATCATGCCGGAGGCGCCCTGGCAGTCCAGCGCGGGATACCGGTGAGCCAGGTGCGCAGCGGCGAGCCTGAGGCCTTGCCGGCTGCCCTGCAGTCGGCCTCCTGTGATAGCGGGCTGAGCTGGCACTGGAATGGCGCCCGCTTCACGCTGTGGCAGTGGACGGGGGCGGCAGACGGCAACCAGGCTTCCTGTGTGCTGCTGGTCGAGGCCGGCGGCGAACGCCTGCTGCTCACCGGCGATATCGATGTCCATGCTGAGCGGGCTTTGCTCGGCAGTCCGCTGGCGGTTCGCATTCACTGGTTGCAGGCGCCCCATCATGGCAGCCGTACCTCATCGTCCATGGCCTTGCTCCGGCGGTTGACGCCGAAGGCGGTGCTGATTTCCCGGGGGCAGGGCAATGCCTTTGGCCATCCTCATCCCCAGGTGGTGGCGCGCTACCGGCAATTGGGCATGGTGATTCATGACAGTGCCGAGCAAGGCGCACTGAAGCTGCGGCTGGGGACTTTCGGCCAGCCTGAAAGCCTGCGCCAACAGCGGCGCTTCTGGCGCGACTGGCCAGCAATGCCTTAAATAACCGTGGGTTATTAAAGCCCCTGAGCATGCGACATCACGGTCTTCGGTGCGTCCAGCCCCTATGTTAGAGTGGCGCACTTTTTCGAGGGGACTGTCACTGTGTGGGAATTGGTCAAATCCGGCGGCTGGATGATGTTGCCGATCATTCTGAGTTCCATCGCGGCTGTGGGCATCATCGCCGAGCGTTTGTGGACCCTGCGGGCCAGCCGAGTCACCCCGCCCCATTTGCTGGGCCAGGTCTGGCGCTGGATCAAGGACAAGCAACTCAATAAGGAGAAACTCAAGGAACTGCGTGCCGATTCGCCCCTGGGAGAGATCCTGGCAGCGGGCCTGGCCAACTCCAAGCATGGTCGCGAGATCATGAAGGAATGCATCGAGGAAGCCGCCGCCCGGGTCATTCACGAACTGGAGCGCTACCTCAACGCCCTCGGCACCATCGCCGCCATGGCGCCCCTGCTGGGCCTGCTGGGTACGGTGCTGGGCATGATCGATATCTTCAGTTCGTTCATGGGATCGGGCATGACCAGCAACGCTGCAGTGCTTGCCGGTGGTATTTCCAAGGCACTGATCACCACTGCCGCCGGTTTGATGGTGGGCATTCCTTCGGTGTTCTTCCACCGTTTCCTGCAACGCCGGGTCGATGAGCTGGTGGTGGGCATGGAACAGGAAGCGATCAAGCTGGTGGAAGTGATCCAGGGCGACCGCGATGTCGACCTGGCTGAGGGCAAAGCGTGAAATTCCGTCGCAAACCCCGGGAAACCGTGGACATCAACCTTGCTTCGTTGATTGACGTGGTGTTCATCCTGCTGCTGTTTTTCGTCGTCACCACCACCTTTACCCGGGAGACCCAATTGCGGGTCGATCTGCCGGAAGCGGTCAGCGGCTCGCCCGCCGAAGACCAGCAGGTCAAGCAGCTGGATATCGCCATCAGCGCTGATGGCGTGTTCTCGGTCAACAATCAGGTGCTGCCGAAGAATGACCTGGCGACCCTGATGGACGCCTTGCAGAAGGAGTCGGCGGGAGACACCAACCTGCCGCTGTCCATCAGTGCCGACGGCAAGACTCAACATCAAGCGGTGATCACTGCCATGGACGCGGCCGGCAAGCTCGGCTTCAGCCATTTGCGCATGACCACCGTCGAGGCGGCGCCGGCACCCTGATGGCACTTTCTGATCGTCTGCTCGCCGCCTGGTACAACGGCCATCCTGCGCTGAAACTGCTGCAGCCCCTGGAATGGCTGTACCGCCGTGTGGTGGTGGGCAAGCGCCAGCGTTTCCTGGCAGGCGAGGGGGCGATCTATCAACCACCGGTGCCCTTGATCGTGGTGGGCAACATCACCGTCGGAGGCACTGGCAAGACGCCGTTGATCCTGTGGTTGGTGGAGCACTGCCAGCGCCTTGGCCTGCGGGTCGGGGTGGTCAGCCGTGGCTATGGCGCCAAGCCGCCGCAATTGCCCTGGCGAGTGACGGCCGACGACAGCGCCACCGTGGCTGGTGATGAACCGCTGCTGATCGTTCAGCGCTGTGGCGTGCCGCTGATGATCGACCCGGATCGTAGCCGCGCGGTGCAGGCCTTGCTGGCTGCCGAACCGCTGGATCTGATTCTTTCCGACGATGGCCTGCAGCATTACCGTCTGGCCCGTGATCTGGAGTTGGTTCTGATCGACGCGGCCCGCGGCCTGGGCAATCGTCGCTGTTTGCCGGCCGGCCCGCTGCGTGAGCCGGTGGAGCGTCTGCACAGTGTCGATGCCCTGCTCTACAACGGCGCCTTTGATGATCGCGCCGACGGTTTTGCCTTCCATCTCAAGCCTTCGGCGCTGGTCAATCTGCAGAGCGGCGAGCGTCGCCCGGTGGAACACTTCGCGCCAGGGCAGGCGGTGCACGCGGTGGCCGGTATCGGCAACCCCCAGCGTTTCTTCAATACCCTTGAAACGCTACACTGGCGGCCTGTCCCCCATGCATTTGCCGATCACGCCCAATACAGTGCGCAGGCCTTGGCCTTCACCCCGTCATTGCCGCTGGTCATGACCGAAAAAGATGCGGTCAAGTGCCGTGACTTCGCGGCAGCCGACTGGTGGTACCTGGCGGTGGACGCCGTGCCGTCCGCGGCCTTCGTCGCCTGGTTCGATACCCAGCTGATGCGCCTGCTGCCTGATCGTCTGTTGCCTTAATCGCTTTTATCCAGGGAAACCTCATGGACACCAAACTGCTCGACATCCTGGCCTGCCCGATCTGCAAAGGCCCTCTCAAACTCAGCGCCGACAAGACCGAGCTGATCAGCAAGGGCGCCGGCCTGGCCTACCCGATTCGCGACGGCATCCCGGTGATGCTGGAAAGCGAGGCCCGTACCCTGACCACCGAAGAGCGTCTGGACAAATGAGCAGCGCTTTCACCGTGGTCATCCCGGCGCGTTTCGCCTCCACCCGCCTGCCAGGCAAACCCCTGCAACTGATCGCCGGCAAGCCGATGATCCAGTGGGTCTGGGAGCAGGCCTGCAAGAGCAGCGCCGAGCGAGTGGTGGTGGCCACCGATGATCAGCGTATCGTCGAGGCCTGCCAGGGCTTTGGCGCGCAAGCGCTGCTGACTCGGGAAGACCACAATTCGGGTACCGATCGTTTGGCGGAAGTCGCGGGCAAGCTCGGCCTGGCGGCGGATGCCATTGTGGTCAACGTCCAGGGTGATGAGCCGCTGATTCCGCCTTCGGTGATCGATCAGGTGGCGGCCAACCTGGCGGCCCATACCGAAGCGCGCATGGCTACCCTGGCCGAGCCGATCGAGGACGCAGAGACTCTGTTCAATCCGAACGTGGTCAAGGTGGTCACTGATCTCAACGGCCTGGCCCTGACCTTCAGTCGCGCCACCTTGCCCTGGGCCCGGGATGCCTTTGCCAAGAGTCATGATCAGTTGCCGGAAGGCGTGCCTTATCGCCGACACATCGGTATCTACGCCTACCGTGCAGGTTTTCTCCATGACTTCGTCAGTTGGGGGCCGTGCTGGCTGGAAAACACCGAGTCCCTGGAGCAGTTGCGTGCCCTGTGGCACGGCGTGCGCATCCACGTTGCCGATGCCCTGGAAGCACCTCCCACTGGCGTCGATACCGCCGAAGACCTTGAGCGCGTTCGGCGCCTGCTGGAGGCGTGATGCGGGTTCTGTTCGTCTGCCTGGGCAACATCTGCCGCTCGCCCACCGCCGAAGGCGTGCTGCGCCATAAGTTGAATGAAGCCGGCATGGGTCATCAGGTTCAGGTCGCGTCCGCCGGCACCAGCGACTGGCACGTTGGCAAGGCGCCGGACAAGCGCAGCCAGCAGGCGGCCTTGCGGCGTGGCTACGACCTTTCTGCGCAACGGGCGCAGCAGGTTGGCAGTGCCGATTTCGCCGTATATGACCTGATTTTCGCCATGGATCAGAGCAACCTGCGCAACCTCAAGGCTCTGCAGCCGGCTTTGGGCAAGGCCGAGCTGGATCTGTTCCTGCGCCGCTACGAGGCGCCGCTGGATGAAGTGCCGGACCCGTATTACGACGGTGAGCAGGGCTTCGAGCAGGTGCTGGACCTGATCGAGGATGCCTGTGATCGGTTGGTGATCGAACTGAAGGGGCGGTTATGAGCCTGGACATTCAATCCGATGTGTCCCTCAAGCCGTTCAACAGTTTCGGGGTCGAGGTCAAGGCGCAGCGGTTCGCCCAGGCCCACAGCGATGACGACGTACGCGAGGCCCTGGCCTATTGCGCCGATCAGCAGTTGCCACTGCTGGTGATCGGCGGCGGCAGCAACCTGCTGCTGACGACGGATATCCAGGCACTGGTGTTGCGCATGGCCACCCGTGGGATTCGCTTGCTTAGCGATGATGGGCAGCGGGTGGTGGTGGAAGCCGAGGCTGGCGAAACCTGGCATCCCTTCGTGCAATGGACCCTGGACCAGGGCTTGTCCGGGCTGGAGAACCTCAGCCTGATCCCCGGCACCGTCGGCGCCGCGCCGATGCAGAACATCGGTGCCTATGGTGTCGAGATCAAGGACGTGTTCGTCGGTCTCACCGCCCTTGATCGGCAGACCGGCGAACTGCGGGACTTCGATCTGGATCAGTGCCAGTTCGCCTACCGTGACAGCCTGTTCAAGCATCAGGCCGGCCGCTGGCTGATCCTGCGGGTGCGTTTTGCCTTGAACCGTGTCGATCATTTGCATCTTGAATACGGTCCGGTGCGTCAGCGCTTGAGTGAGCAGGGCATCGAACAGCCGACCGCCAGGGATGTCAGCCGGGCGATTTGCAGTATCCGCAGCGAGAAACTTCCGGACCCGGCGGTGCTTGGCAATGCCGGCAGCTTTTTCAAGAACCCGGTGGTATCGGCGGTGCTGGCGGCGCAGATCAAGCAGTCGCATCCGGGGCTGGTGGGTTATCCCCAGGCCGACGGGCAGGTCAAGCTGGCGGCCGGCTGGCTGATCGAGCAGGCGGGCTGGAAAGGCTTTCGCGATGCCGATGCTGGCGTGCATCGCCTGCAGTCCCTGGTGCTGGTGAACTACGGTACGGCCACAGGCTTGCAGCTGTTGGAGTTGGCCCGACGAATCCAGCGCGATATCGCCGAGCGCTTCGGTGTCGAGCTGGAGATGGAGCCGAATCTGTATTGAGGCAGCTCTTGAACTAAGCTCAGCGCTTGAGTCCAAAGCCTTGCACGGTTTACACCCTGCAAGGCTTTTTTATGCATGACGACTTAACTTAGCTTGCTAACAATGTGAGTATTTGTCGTCGCCAAAGGCCCGGTGAAGCCCCGTCTTCACAAGAGAGCCCGATTAGCCTGAGCCGATCTGCGCGCACCGCAGCCGCGCTGCTGCGTGGCAGATGGCTCGACCCCATCACCTCATAGAATGCGGGCGTGCCCATGATTACCCTGAAGCTCAACGGTCAAGATCATCCACTGGACGTCACCGAGGACATGCCACTGTTGTGGGCCATCCGCGATGTGGCGGGTTACAGCGGCACCAAATTCGGCTGCGGCATGGGCCTGTGCGGCGCCTGCACCGTTCATATCGACGGTGATCCGGCGCGCAGTTGCATCACCCCGGCCGGCTCGGTGCTGGGCAAGAACATCAGCACCATCGATAACCTGCACAACGATCCGGTCGGGCAGGTGGTGCAGCAGGCCTGGCTGGATACAGCGGTGGCCCAGTGCGGTTATTGCCAGGGCGGACAGATCATGTCCGCCACTGCATTGCTCAAGACCCATCCCAATCCCAGCGACGAGCAGATCGAGGAGGCGATGCTCGGCAATATCTGTCGCTGCGGTACCTACAACCGGATCAAGACCGCGATTCGCCAGGCAGCCAACCATCTGCAGGAGGCCAAGGCATGAACCACCTACCCAGTGATTTTGCCCTGAGCAACCTCAGCCGCCGGAGTTTTCTCAAGGGCGTGGGTGCAACCGGAGCCCTGGTGCTGGCGGCCAGTTGGGGCTGGCAGCAGGCGTTTGCCGAAGACCAGAAGTTCGGTGCCGACGGCATGCCCCATGGCTGGGTCGACGATCCCAAGGTCTATGTGAGCATCGCCAGTGACGGCAGCGTGACGGTGATCTGCAACCGTTCGGAGATGGGCCAGGGGGTGCGGACCAGCCTGAGCATGGTGGTGGCTGATGAGCTGGAGGCCGATTGGGCTCAGGTCAAGGTCAAGCAGGCGCCCGGGGACGAGGCGCGCTTTGGCAACCAGGACACCGACGGTTCGCGCAGCATGCGCCATTGGTACGAGCCCATGCGTCGTTGCGGCGCCGCTGCGCGAACCATGCTGGAACAGGCCGCCGCCGAGCAATGGCAAGTACCGCTGAGCGAGTGCCGGGCGCAGTTGCACAAAGTGGTTCACCAACCCAGCGGGCGCGAACTGGGCTATGGCGCTCTGGCCGCAGCGGCGGGGGCTCTGGCGGTGCCGGCCCGGGACAGCCTGCGGCTGAAGCAGACGTCGGAGTTTCGCTATATCGGTAAAGAGGCGACCCGGGCCATCGACGGCGAGGACATCGTCAATGGTCGTGCGGTGTACGGCGCCGATGTGCACTTTGAAGGCATGCTGTTTGCGGCGGTGGCGCGGCCTCGAGTCTATGGCGGCAAGGTCAAGTCCGTGGATGACAGTGCAGCGCTGAAGGTGCCTGGGGTGATCAAGGTCATGCCCATCGATGGCCGTCCGTTGCCTTCCGAGTTCCAGCCCCTGGGCGGTGTGGCGGTGGTGGCGAGCAACACCTGGGCCGCGATCAAGGGCCGCGATGCCTTGAAGATCGAGTGGGACGATGGAGTCAATGCCGGGTACAACTCCATCGAATATCGCAAGGAGTTGGAGGCGGCGGCGCAAAAGCCGGGCAAGGTGGTGCGCAGCACCGGCAACCTGGATGAAGCCCTGAGTGGTGCGCAGAGCAGCCTGGAAGCCACCTATTACCTGCCGCACCTGGCCCAGGCACCCATGGAGCCGATGGTGGCCGTGGCGCGCTTCGTGGATGGCCGTTGCGAGGCCTGGGCGCCGAGTCAGGCGCCTCAGGTGACCCGTGAGCGGATTGCCGAGCGCCTGGGCATCGGCTTTGACCAGGTCACGGTCAACGTCACCCTGCTGGGCGGCGGCTTCGGACGCAAATCCAAGCCGGACTTCATTCTTGAAGCGGCCATCCTGGCCAAGGCATTTCCCGGTAAGGCGGTGCGGGTGCAGTGGACCCGGGAGGATGATATCCACCACTCCTACTTCCATACGGTGTCGGCGGAGTACCTCAAGGCCGGGTTAAGCGAGGACGGCATGCCCGCCGCCTGGCTGCATCGCACCGTGGCGCCGAGCATTACCGCGTTGTTTGCCCCGGGGATGAACCATGAAGGCGCCTTCGAGCTGGGCATGGGCTTCACCAACATGGCCTATGCGATTCCCAATGTGCGCCTGGAAAACCCCGAAGCGGCGGCCCATACCCGGGTGGGTTGGTATCGCTCGGTGTCGAATATTCCCCACGGTTTTGCCATTCAGAGTTTTGTCGACGAACTGGCCCACAAGGCGGGCCAGGACCCACTGAAGTACCAGCTCAAGCTGTTGGGGCCGGACCGTCAGATCGATCCGCGAACCCTGAGCGAAGAATGGAATTACGGCGAGTCCCCTGAGCGTTACCCGATCGATACCGGGCGCATGCGCGCGGTGCTGGAAACCGCGGCCAAGGCCGCCGGGTGGGGGCGCTCGCTGCCCAAGGGGCGTGGCCTGGGGTTGGCGGTGCACTACAGCTTCGTGACCTACGTGGCAGCGGTGATCGAAGTGGAGGTGAAGGAGGATGGCACGCTGATTGTGCACAAGGCTGATATCGCCGTGGATTGCGGTCCGCAGATCAACCCCGAGCGTATTCGCTCGCAGTTCGAGGGGGCTTGTGTCATGGGCCTGGGCAATGCGGTGCTGGGGGAGATCAGCTTCAAGGACGGTAAGGTGCAGCAGGACAATTTCCATATGTATGAGGTGGCACGGATGTCCCTGGCGCCGAAAGAGGTGCAGGTGCATTTGCTGACTCCGCCGGGCGAGGTGCCGCTGGGAGGTGTTGGTGAGCCGGGTGTACCACCGATTGCGCCGGCCCTGTGCAACGCCATCTTCGCCGCCACCGGCAAGCGCATCCGCAATCTGCCCGTGCGCTACCAGCTGCAGGGTTGGCAGCAGGCGGGTGCCTGATGGACAGCGTCGACCTGAATGTCCTGCGCAGTGTTCTGGAGTGGCGCCGCGCCGGGCGCACGGTGGTGCTCTATAGCGTGGTGCAGACCTGGGGCAGTGCGCCCCGGTTGCCGGGTGCCATGTTGGCCTTGCGCGACGATGGGGTGGTGATTGGCTCGGTATCCGGTGGTTGTATCGAGGACGACTTGATCACGCGCCTGGCGGATGGGCGCTTGTCCCTGTCCGGGCCGCCGGTGCAGTTGCTGACCTATGGTGTGACCCTGGAGGAGGCGGCACGTTTTGGCCTGCCCTGTGGCGGCACCTTGCGCCTGACCGAGGAGCGGGTCGGCGATCCTTCCTGGGTCGCCGAGTTGCTGGAGCGCTGCGAGGCGCACCAGATCGTGGCTCGGGAGTTGAACCTGAGCAGTGGACAGGTGCTGCTCAAGGCGGCGAGCAAGACGGATGAGCTGGCGTTCGACGGGCTCACTCTGCGGGCGATCTATGGGCCGCGCTGGCGTCTGTTGCTGATCGGCGCCGGGCAGCTTTCCCGTTATGTGGCGCAAATGGCCCGTCTGCTGGACTTCGAGGTGCTGGTCTGTGATCCGCGCCAGGAGTTCGTGCAAGGGTGGGAGGATCAGGATGGGCGCTTTGTCGCCGGCATGCCCGACGATGCGGTGCTGAGTATTAAGCCCGATGAGCGCACGGCGGTGGTGGCGCTGACTCACGATCCGCGTCTGGATGACATGGCCCTGCTGACGGCGCTCGATTCCCCGGCGTTTTATGTCGGAGCCCTGGGGTCTCGGGTCAACAGCCAGAAACGTCGGGACAATCTGGCGCTCTTGGGATTGTCAGCGCCGGCCATCGAGCGTTTGCATGGCCCGGTGGGGTTGCACATCGGCAGTCATACGCCGGCGGAGATTGCCCTGTCGCTGATGGCGGAGATCGTCGCGATCAAGAATGGCATTGAGCCCTTGCAGAAGAAGCCGTTGGCCCGAGTGGCCGAGGCGACCACATGATTGCCCCGCCTTGCGCCGTCATCCTGGCGGCGGGGCAGGGCAGTCGTTATCGAGAGGTGGCAGGGAGCGATCAGGATAAGTTGCTGGCACCTTGCAGAGGTCGCGATGGTGTATTGCGACCGGTGCTGGAACAGGTGCTGGTCAATCTGCCGGTGGAAATGCATCGGCGGGTACTGGTCACGACGCCGGGTCGGCCGCAGGTGGCGGAACTGGCGCAGGCTTATGGCTGCCAGGTGCTGTTGCTGGATTCCCTTGGCATGGGCCAGAGTCTGGCGGCGGCAGTGGCTGCTAGTGCCGATGCCGGTGGTTGGGTGATTTTGCTGGGGGATATGCCCTTTATCTTGCCTGGCACCATAACGCGGGTAATCGAGGCGTTGACCGAGGAGGGCATCAGCGTGCCTCGGCTGGGTGACGATCTGGGGCATCCGGTGGGGTTTGGTCGGGCTTATGGCGCTGCATTGCAAGGCTTGTCCGGTGATCGCGGTGCCAAGTGCCTGTTTACCTCGGGCAAGGTGGTCGAGGTGGCAGTGACCGACCCGGGAGTGGTATGGGATGTGGATCGACCCGAGGCGCTGGTCTATCGGGAACGCTGAATGGCAGGCATGAAAAAGCCCCGCTCGGTTAACCGGGCGGGGCTTTTTCATTGCCGATGGAGTCAGACGAGAGGTTTATGCTCGTGCTGTTTCTCCTCGGTGTGGGCTACGTGCTCAACGGCGTGTTCGACGTTGTGCGGAGCCTCTTCCACGGCTGGGGCAGCTTGCTCGACCGCAGGTTCGGCGACAGGCGCAGGTGCTGCTTCGGCTGCTTCGACAGGCGCTGGAGCGGCCTCGACGACCACTGGCGCTTCTACCGGAGCGGGTTCGGCAGCGACCACGGCTTCAGCCGGGGCAGCTGCGGCAGCCAGTTCGGCCTCCTTCTGCAGACGCTCGGCTTCACGCTTGCGACGACGCACTTCGCGCGGATCGTTTGGTGCGCGACCGTTGCTGGTCAGGGCGCTGGCAGGAGCGGCCTCGATCACTGGAGCGGGTGCTTCGGCAACCACAGGGGCGACAACCGGAGCAGGCTCTTCAGCCTGGGCTGGCTGCTGAGCAACCACTGGCTGCTCGACAGCTACAGGCTCGGTTGCAGGCACTGGAGTTTCCTGAGCCGGCTCGCTGGCCTTTTCTGCAGTCACTGGCGCTGGGGCTACAGGTTCTGCCACAGGCTGCTGGGCAACCACTGGCTGTGCTTCCACAACCACGGCCGGTTCGGCGGCAACTTCAACCTGGGCGGGTTCTGCAACAACCGGAGCCGCTTCGGCTAATGGAGCAACTTCAACCGCTGGAGCTGCTGGAGCTTCCACTGCAGTGTTGGCTTCAACAACAGGCGCTTGCGGAGCCTTTTCTTCAACCGCGGCCGTAGCACGTTCGGCTTGCTGATGCGCTTCGGCTTCAGCGTTGGCGCTGATGGCGGTGCTGGCAACGGCAGCGGTAACCGCGAGGCCGGCAGCCAGGTCGGCGCTGCTCGGCTCTTCGCCGTTCTCTTCCGAGCCTTCGATCACATTGCCGTTGGCATCGCGCTGACGTTCACGACGGTTGCTGCGACGACGCTGGCCGCGGGAGCGACGACGTGGACGTTCGCCTTCGGCGTTGTCCTGGCCCTCTTCCTGCAGTTGCTCTTCGTTAGGCAGCACTTCTTCTTCGCTGGCGGCAGCGGCTTGAGCCTGCTCGGCGCGTGGTTGGCGCTCTTCACGTGGTTGACGCGGCTGGCGCTCTTCACGTGGCTGGCGAGCTGGACGCTCTTCAGTCACAGCGGCGGTAGCGGCGGCTGCAGCCGGAGCGGCATCCAGCGGTTCACGCAGCTCGCGAACACGCTCTTCACGTTCGCCACGTGGCTTGCGGTCCTCGCGAGGGGCGCGTGGTTGACGTTCTTCACGAGGTGCGCGTGGAGCGCGTTCTTCGCGGGCTACGCCTTGTACTTCTTCACGGGCTTCACGAACTTCCCGTGGCTGACGCTCTTCCCGTGGTGCGCGTTCTTCACGCGGAGCACGTTCTTCGCGCGGCTTGCGTTCTTCATCGCGGCGACCATTACGGTTGCGGCTCTGTTGGCGGCCATTGCGACGTTGTTCTTCGTTGCTGCGCGCAGGACGTTCGGTCACTGGCTTCTCGACCACAACTGGAGCCGCTGGCTCTTCCTTGGTGGCGAACAGGCTGACCAGGGACTTCACCAGGCCTTTGAACAGGCTCGGTTCGGCAACAACCGGAGCTGGAGCGGCAACCGGTGCAGGGGCTTCGGTTGGCACTGGTGCGTTGGCGCGGGCCGGAGCGGTCTTCACCGCGGCTTCCTGGCGAACCAGGGTACGGGTGGCGGCGGTTGGCTGAACTTCTTCGGCTTCGGCAGCGGCAGCGGCGATTTCGTAGCTGGACTGGTTGGTGTTGGCTTCCGGGCTGTCATCGCGCAGGCGCTGAACTTCGAAGTGCGGCGTTTCGAGGTGATCGTTCGGCAGGATGACGATGCGGGCACGGGTGCGCAGTTCGATCTTGGTGATCGAGTTGCGTTTCTCGTTGAGCAGGAAAGCCGCGACCGGAATCGGCACTTGGGCGCGAACTTCGGCGGTGCGGTCTTTCAGGGCTTCTTCTTCGATCAGGCGCAGGATCGCCAGGGACAGCGACTCGACGTCACGGATGATGCCGGTGCCGTTGCAGCGTGGGCAGACGATGCCGCTGCTTTCACCCAGGGATGGGCGCAGGCGCTGACGGGACATTTCCAGTAGGCCGAAGCGCGAGATGCGACCGATCTGCACACGGGCGCGGTCGGCTTCCAGGCATTCGCGGACTTTCTCTTCCACTGCGCGCTGGTTCTTGGCCGGGGTCATGTCGATGAAGTCGATGACGATCAGACCGCCGATGTCACGCAGGCGCAACTGGCGAGCGATTTCTTCCGCTGCTTCCAGGTTGGTCTGCAGGGCGGTTTCTTCGATGTCGCTGCCTTTGGTGGCGCGGGCCGAGTTGATGTCGATGGACACCAGGGCTTCGGTTGGGTCGATGACGATGGAGCCGCCGGAAGGCAGTTCAACCACGCGCTGGAAGGCGGTCTCGATCTGGCTTTCGATCTGGAAACGGTTGAACAGCGGCACGCTGTCTTCGTACAGCTTGATCTTGCTGGCGTACTGCGGCATCACCTGGCGGATGAAGGTCAGGGCTTCGTCCTGGGCTTCAACGCTGTCGATCAGCACTTCGCCGATGTCCTGGCGCAGGTAGTCGCGAATCGCGCGGATGATCACGTTGCTTTCCTGGTAGATCAGGAATGGCGCGGAGCGATCCAGCGATGCTTCTTTGATGGCGGTCCAGAGTTGCAGCAGGTAGTCGAGGTCCCACTGCATCTCTTCGCTGCTGCGGCCCAGGCCGGCAGTGCGCACGATCAGGCCCATGTCGGCAGGAGCTACCAGGCCGTTCAACGCTTCACGCAGTTCGTTGCGTTCTTCGCCTTCGATGCGACGGGAGATGCCACCGGCACGTGGGTTGTTCGGCATCAGTACCAGGTAACGGCCCGCCAGGCTGATGAAGGTGGTCAGGGCGGCGCCCTTGTTGCCACGCTCTTCTTTTTCGACCTGGACGATGACTTCCTGGCCTTCGCTCAGGACGTCCTTGATGTTGACGCGGCCTTCAGGGGCTTTCTTGAAGTATTCGCGGGAGATTTCTTTGAGGGGCAGGAAGCCGTGGCGCTCAGAGCCGAAATCGACAAAGGCAGCCTCAAGGCTTGGTTCGATACGAGTGATGCGGCCTTTATAGATGTTGGCCTTTTTCTGCTCGCGTGCACCGGACTCGATGTCCAGATCGTAGAGGCGCTGGCCGTCTACCAGGGCAACACGCAACTCTTCGGGTTGAGTTGCGTTAATCAGCATTCTTTTCATGTAGTACCGTCGGTTTCCGGGCTGCCGGAAACGGCGTTCGGCACACACGACTTCTCACGGTCGGTGTCAGGTGCGTCAGGAGTGGTTGACCACTCGAGTGTCTAGCGAGGTTCGTCCGAATAACTAAGAACGAAGTCGCGACTCACGCGTCCTGCTTGCTGTGGTGACTAAGGCACCGCTTAAGCAAAAGTCTGTCAGGAGGAGGAATCAACCGGCGACTGTGGACGAGATGAAGCGTCTTGAATAAAGCCTAATGCTACACAGTCCGACGGTTGTGCATCTCCACCCTACACGTATCCCTGATAATTCGGGTGCTGCCGCGCGCAGAATCCGCAGCGGGTTGGCATTTACCGTGAACTCCGAAAGGGGAGGTCACGCATCATGGCTAAAGGCGTTGTTTCCGTAACCTTCGCTCGGGGTTGTCTGTCGCCGACTGCACTTTGTGAACTGGCCGTTAATCGCTGCGTAAAAGGCGAGTGATAACTCTGCTTTCTACGGGTTTCAGGCCTCATGTCACCTGCGCTTGTTACAACGTCAAACTCTTCCGGTATGTAGCGAAAGCTGCGTAGGACGGCCTTGCGTCCTTATGAATTGCGTTGGTCAGGGCCGGCTAGTTGCCGCTGTTCCGCTGTCCAGCCGCTTTTGGCGGCGTTCGCGACTATAGCAGCAATCATTAAGTGCTTCAAATCCATAAAAAATTGTTATCATTCGCGCCATGACGACTACTGCCCCCTCGACCCCAGGCGTTCAAATGCTTGAGGTCTCGCCGGAATATGCCGGCCAACGAATTGATAACTTCCTTCTCGCTCGGCTCAAAGGCGTGCCCAAGACCTTGATTTATCGCATCTTGCGCAAAGGCGAAGTGCGGGTGAACAAGGGGCGGATCAAGCCCGAATACAAGCTGCAGGCGGGTGATGTGGTGCGCGTGCCGCCGGTGCGCGTGCCTGAGCGCGACGAGCCGGTGCCGCTGGCGCAAGGTTTGCTGCAGCGTCTTGAGGCGTCGATCGTCTTCGAAGACAAGGCCCTGATTGTGATCAACAAGCCTGCAGGCATTGCTGTGCATGGCGGAAGCGGCCTGAATTTCGGGGTGATCGAAGCCTTTCGTCAGTTGCGTCCGGATGCCAAGGAACTGGAGCTGGTGCATCGCCTTGATCGCGATACTTCTGGCCTGTTGATGATCGCGAAGAAGCGCAGCATGTTGCGCCACCTGCATGCCGCTTTGCGCGGTGATGGTGTGGATAAGCGCTATATGGCTCTGGTTCGTGGTCACTGGGCTACTGCGCTGAAGCAGGTGCGGGCGCCGTTGCTCAAGAGCAATCTGCGCTCAGGCGAGCGCATGGTGGAAGTGAACGAGGAGGGCAAGGAGGCCTTGACGGTGTTCAAGGTGCTGCGCCGCTTCGGTGAGTTCGCCACTATGGTCGAGGCCAAGCCGGTCACCGGGCGTACGCATCAGATTCGTGTGCACACCCTGCACGCCGGGCACTGCATCGCCGGCGACAGCAAGTACGGCGACGATGATTTCACTCGTGAGATTCGCGAGTTGGGCGGTAAGCGCCTGTTTCTCCATGCCTATATGTTGACGGTGCCGCTGCCGGATGGTGGTGAGCTGAAGTTGCAGGCCCCAGTGGACGACATGTGGGCCAAAACCGTGGAGCGCTTGAGTGCACCCTGATTACCAACTGCTGATCTTCGATTGGGACGGCACTCTGGCTGACTCCATTGGTCGGATTGTTGAGTCGATGCACGTATCTGCCGATCGATCCGGTTTTCCTCGGCGTGATGATTTTGCCGTCAAGGGCATCATCGGGCTTGGGTTGCCGGAGGCGATTCGTACCTTGTATCCGGAAATCGACGACGGCCAGTTGGTCGCCTTTCGTCAGCATTACGCGGAACACTACATCGCGCTTGAGGCTGAGCCTTCACCGTTGTTTGCTGGAGTGGTGTCGTCTCTTGAGGCCTTTCGGGCTGAGGGTTATCGGTTGGCGGTCGCTACGGGCAAGGCGCGCCGGGGCTTGGATCGGGTGCTGAAGTCTCATGGCTGGGAAGAGTATTTCGATATCACCCGGGCCGCCGATGAGACTGCCAGCAAGCCCCATCCCTTGATGCTGGAGGAGATTCTTGCTCATTGCGGTGTTGGGCCTCGGCAGGCATTGATGGTCGGGGATTCGTCCTTCGATCTGTTGATGGCGCGTAATGCTGGCATGGATTCGGTGGCGGTTAGCTACGGTGCTCAGTCCATTGAGGCCTTGCAGGCGTTTGAGCCGCGCCTGTCCATCGACCGTTTTCCTGAGTTGCACACCTGGCTCAGTCAGGGTGTCGATTAAGTTTTCGTTGGGGTAGCAAGCATGTCTGATGAATGGAAGGCGCCAAGCAAGGCCGGCGCTGAAGGTGGTGACGATAAAAGCTGGCAGTTGTTGGAAAAGACCCTCCTGGCCAGTGTTCAGGAGCAGCGTCGTTCGCGGCGTTGGGGGATTTTCTTCAAGCTGCTGACCTTTGTGTACCTGTTTGTCGCGCTGGCGTTGTTTACTCCGTTGATGACCATGGAGAAGAGCGCCGCTCGTGGTGGTAGCTACACCGCAGTGATCGATGTCACGGGGGTGATTGCCGACAAGGAGTCTGCAAGTGCAGACAATATCGTCGGTAGCTTGCGCACGGCCTTTGATGATCCCAAGGTCAAGGGCATTGTTTTACGTATCAACAGTCCTGGCGGCAGTCCGGTGCAGTCTGGCTATGTTTATGACGAGATTCGCCGTTTACGGGCTCTGCACAAGGACACCAAGGTTTATGCGGTGATTTCTGATCTCGGTGCTTCTGGCGCTTATTACATTGCCAGTGCTGCTGATCAGATCTATGCCGACAAGGCGAGTCTGGTGGGCTCCATTGGGGTTACGGCTGCCGGTTACGGTTTTGTCGGTGCCATGGAGAAGCTGGGGGTCGAGCGCCGTACCTACACCTCTGGCGAGCACAAGTCGTTCCTTGATCCGTTTCAGCCGCAAAAGCCTGAAGAGACCCAGTTCTGGCAAGGTGTGCTGGATACAACTCATCGTCAGTTCATCGCCAGCGTCAAGCAGGGGCGTGGTGAGCGTCTCAAGGATAAGGAGCATCCTGAGCTGTTCTCCGGGTTGGTCTGGTCTGGTGAGCAGGCACTGCAGTTGGGCTTGATTGACGGCCTGGGCAGCACCAGTTCGGTGGCGCGGGATGTGATCGGCGAGAAGGAAGTGGTGGATTTTACTGTTCAGGAATCGCCTTTCGATCGTTTCTCGAAGAAGCTAGGCGCCAGCGTGGCTGAGCAGATCGCCATGTGGATGGGCTTTCAGGGGCCAACCTTGCGTTGACTTCGGGGGGGGTAAAAAAGCCGGCCGCAGTGCCGGCTTTTTAGTGTCTGCTCAGGGCAGTTCCACGCCTTCGGCCAGTAGCATGTCCACCAGGCGGATCAGTGGCAGTCCTATGAGGCTGGTGGCATCGCTGCCGGCGGTGCTCTGGAACAGGCTGACACCCAGGCCTTCGGCCTTGAAGCTGCCGGCGCAGTCGAAGGGCTGCTCTGCGTGTAGGTAGCGTTCGATGCGGGCGCTGTCGAGGTGGCGCATGTTGACCGTAAAGGGGATGCAGTCCACTTGGCATTGGCCGCTCTTGCTGTTGAGCAGGGCCAGGCCGGTGAGGAAGGTCACGCTCGCGCCGCTGGCGTCCAGCAACTGCTGGCGGGCCTTGTCGAAGGTGTGAGGCTTGCCGATGATGCGCTCTCCCAGTACCGCCACCTGATCCGAGCCGATGATCAGGTGTGCTGGGTGGGTGGTTGCGAGGGCGCGGGCCTTTTCCTCCGCCAGGCGCTTCACCAGCTCTATGGCGTGCTCGCCGGGGCGGTGGCTTTCGTCAATGTCAGGAGAGCTGCAAGTGAAGGGGAGTTGCAGGCGAGAGAGCAATTCTCGGCGGTACACCGAGCTCGAAGCTAGTAATAAAGGCAGCATGCGCATCTCCTGGGGTGGGGCGGGAATTCTAGCGGGGCTCGCAAGTGACGGACAGGGCTGAATTTCCTTTGACATGGCCGGGGGCATCCCTATAATGCTGCGCCTATGTTGAATGACCCGATTCCACCTCACGTTGACCCGCGCAAATTGGCTGACCGTGGCACCACCCTTCAAGGTGAACTGCTGCTGGCCGATTTGGAGAGACTCTGCGACCCGCTTTCCGACAATGTCGGTACGGTGCAGGCTAAATTCGTTTTCGAGCGTGACGAGCGTAAAGCTGTAGTTATCCACAGCTCCATCGACGTCGAAGTCAAAATGGTTTGCCAGCGTTGTCTTGAGCTGGTCACCCTGCCGATCCACAGCGAGTGCAGTTATGCCGTGGTGAAGGAGGGTGCGAATACCCAGTCGTTGCCGAAAGGTTATGACGTGCTGGAACTGGGCGAAGATCCTTTGGATCTGCAGGCGTTGGTCGAGGAAGAGCTTTTGCTTGCCTTGCCCATCGTGCCTGCTCATCATCCGGAAGAATGCCAGCAGCCGGCGGGGCTCGATGAGCCCGAACCGAGCGAGGACGAGGTAACGCGGTCCAACCCGTTCAGTGTATTGGCGCAGTTAAAGCGTGACCCAAACGTTTAGGAGTTAATCAATTATGGCTGTTCAGCAGAACAAAAAATCCCGCTCTGCCCGTGACATGCGTCGCTCCCACGATGCTCTCGAGGCTAGCACCCTGTCCGTAGAAAAGACCACCGGTGAAGTTCACCTGCGTCACCACGTATCGCCAGAAGGCGTATACCGTGGTCGTAAAGTGATCGACAAGGGCGCTGACGAGTAATCCTTGTCCGCTCAAGTCATCGCGATTGACGCAATGGGCGGGGACTTCGGTCCCCGCAGCATTGTTCAGGCCAGTATTGCTTGCCTGTCTGCTACCCCCTCGCTGCATCTGACCCTGGTCGGTCAACCCTCCCTACTTGAAGAGCTGCTCTCCGGTCATTCGGCCGTGGATCGCGCGCGCCTGACGATTACTCCGGCAAGCGAAGTGATTGCCATGGACGAGAAGCCTGCCCAGGCATTGCGTGGCAAGCCTGATTCGTCGATGCGGGTGGCGCTTGAGTTGTTGCGGGATGAAAAGGTCCAGGCTTGCGTCAGTGCAGGTAATACCGGGGCGCTGATGGCTCTGTCGCGTTACGTACTCAAGACCCTGCCCGGCATCGATCGTCCGGCGATGGTGGCTGCCATTCCCACTCAGCGCGGCTATTGCCAGTTGCTGGACCTGGGGGCCAACGTCGATTGCAGTGCCGAGCACCTGTTGCAGTTCGCAATCATGGGGTCGGTTGCGGCACAAAGCCTGGGCATCGTGCGACCAAGAGTGGCCTTGCTGAATATCGGTACCGAAGACATCAAGGGTAATCAGCAGGTCAAGCTGGCGGCGAGTCTGCTTCAGCAGGCGCGAGGGCTGAACTACATAGGCTTCGTTGAAGGTGACGGGTTGTATCGCGGCGAGGCGGATGTGGTGGTGTGCGACGGTTTTGTCGGCAACATCCTGCTCAAGTCCAGCGAGGGGCTGGCCACCATGATTGCTGCTCGTATCGAGGCATTGTTCAGGCGCAATCTGCTATCCCGGGCCGTAGGTGTGCTGGCCTTGCCGCTGATGCGGCGATTACAGGCGGACCTAGCGCCGGCTCGGCACAATGGTGCGAGCTTTCTCGGGTTGCAGGGAATAGTGGTGAAAAGCCACGGTTCTGCGGGCGTTCAGGGGTTCCAGAGTGCGATTCAGCGTGCATTGATCGAAATCCAGGAAGACCTGCCGCGACGCCTGCATGGGCGCCTTGAAGATCTGTTGCTTTAGGCGTTTATCCTGTGGAGTGCTTAAATGTGACCGCTCAGTTCAATTGGCCATCCAACTGTCAGTTTCTTGCGTCCACCGCGGTGTGACGTCAATTCTCCGACGACAAGATCATTAGGGGCTTGTTACATGTCTGCATCCCTCGCATTCGTCTTTCCAGGACAGGGCTCGCAGTCCCTCGGCATGTTGGCCGAGTTGGGCGCGCAGTACCCACTGATCCTCGATACCTTCAAGGAAGCCTCCGATGCTCTGGGCTACGACCTCTGGGCGCTGACCCAGCAAGGTCCCGAAGAGCTGCTCAATCAAACCGACAAGACTCAACCGGCCATCCTCACCGCCTCCATCGCCCTGTGGCGTGTCTGGTTGGCTGAGGGTGGTGCGCGTCCGGCCTTCGTCGCGGGTCACAGTCTGGGTGAATACAGCGCCCTGGTGGCCGCTGGCAGTCTGACTCTGGCCGAAGCGGTCAAGCTGGTCGAGCGTCGTGGTCAGCTGATGCAGGAAGCCGTGCCGGCAGGTCAAGGCGGCATGGCGGCAATTCTTGGTCTGGACGACGCCGATGTCGTGGCGGCCTGTGCAGAAGCGGCGCAAGGTGAAGTGGTCAGTGCGGTGAACTACAACTCCCCGGGCCAGGTGGTGATCGCCGGTGCCAAGGCGGCGGTGGACCGTGCTATCGAGGGTTGCAAGGCGCGCGGAGCCAAGCGCGCCATGCCATTGCCGGTCAGCGTGCCGTCCCATTGCGAGCTGATGCGCCCTGCGGCTGAGCGTTTCGCTGAATCGATTGCTGCGATCAACTGGCAGGCACCGCAGATTCCGCTGGTACAGAATGTCAGCGCCGCCGTGGCGGCCGACCTCGATACTCTCAAGCGCGACTTGCTGGAGCAGCTGTACAAGCCTGTGCGCTGGGTCGAGTCGGTGCAGACCCTGGCGAACCAGGGCGCCACCCAGCTGGTGGAATGCGGTCCGGGCAAGGTCCTGGCCGGTCTCAACAAGCGCTGCGCCGAAGGCGTGTCGACCTCTAACCTGAATACCCCAGATGCTTTCGCTGCCGCTCGTGCAGCGTTGGCCTGAACTAGGAGAAGCTTGCATGAGTCTGCAAGGTAAAGTTGCACTGGTGACCGGCGCTAGCCGTGGGATCGGCCAGGCCATCGCGCTTGAGCTGGGGCGTATGGGCGCCACCGTGGTGGGGACTGCCACTTCCGCTTCGGGGGCCGAGCGCATCGCCGCTACCCTCAAGGAAAATGGCATTCAAGGCACCGGCCTTGAGCTCAATGTCACCAGCGACGAGTCCGTGGCTGCGGTTCTGGCCAGCATCACCGAACAGTTCGGTGCGCCGGCGATCCTGGTGAACAATGCCGGTATCACTCGCGACAACCTGATGATGCGCATGAAAGATGACGAGTGGTACGACGTGGTCGATACCAACTTGAATAGTCTGTATCGCCTGTCCAAGGGTGTTTTGCGTGGCATGACCAAGGCTCGTTGGGGGCGAATTATCAGTATTGGCTCGGTTGTGGGTGCCATGGGCAACGCAGGCCAAGTAAACTACGCCGCCGCCAAAGCCGGTCTGGAAGGTTTCAGCCGTGCCCTGGCGCGTGAAGTGGGTTCGCGGTCGATCACTGTGAACTCGGTTGCTCCAGGTTTTATCGATACCGATATGACCCGCGAGTTGCCGGAAGCACAACGTGAAGCCCTGCTGACGCAAATTCCGCTGGGTCGTCTGGGTCAGGCTCAAGAGATCGCGCAAGTGGTCGCTTTTCTGGCATCCGACGGTGCGGCATACGTTACTGGGGCTACAATCCCGGTCAACGGCGGGATGTATATGTGAGTCACATGTGACGGATTGCTTCAAAAAAATGTCATACGAGCTGTCTAAAATCCGTTATAAAGCTGCAATCAATTTATAGGCAGATGGCCAAAGGGTTTGAGGGATGAAGCTTTCAGTTGAAAAGCTGAAAAGCCTTTCTATACACTTACCCACTGGCCAGCTGCCTGAATTTGTCCATTAGGAGTGAAAACAAGGTATGAGCACCATCGAAGAGCGCGTCAAGAAAATCGTTGCTGAGCAACTGGGCGTTAAAGAAGAAGAAGTTGTGAACACCGCTTCCTTCGTTGAAGACCTGGGTGCCGACTCCCTTGACACCGTTGAGCTGGTGATGGCTCTGGAAGAGGAATTCGAGACCGAAATCCCTGACGAAGAAGCTGAAAAGATCACTACCGTTCAAGCAGCTATCGACTACGTTACTAGCCACCAGGCTTAATCGTTTGTAGTCGTCTTTTGCTGTCATGGAAAAACCGCACTGCCGTTACGGCGTGCGGTTTTTTCTTTAGGCCTGATACAAAGTGTCGTCATTAGAAAAAGGAGAGTGCTGTGTCGCGTAGACGCGTCGTAGTCACCGGTATGGGTATGTTGTCGCCACTGGGTACGGATGTACCGAGTAGCTGGCAGGGCATTCTGGCTGGCCAAAGTGGCATTGGTCTGATCGAACACACCGACCTTTCTGCCTATTCCACCCGTTTTGGCGGCTCGGTAAAGGGCTTCAATGTCGAGGAGTACCTGTCGGCCAAAGAGGCCCGCAAACTCGACCTGTTCATTCAATACGGTCTGGCGGCCGGGTTTCAGGCGGTGCGTAACGCCGGCCTGGAAGTCACCGATGCCAACCGTGAGCGCATCGGCGTGGCCATGGGGTCGGGTATTGGCGGTTTGACCAATATCGAAGAAACCAGCCGCATCCTGCACGATTCCGGCCCACGGCGGATTTCTCCGTTCTTCGTGCCCGGTTCGATCATCAATATGATTTCCGGCTTCCTGTCTATCCATCTGGGTGCCCAGGGGCCGAACTATGCCATTTCTACTGCCTGTACCACTGGTACCCACTGCATCGGCATGGCCGCGCGCAACATTGCCTACGGCGAAGCCGACGTGATGATTGCCGGTGGCGCCGAAATGGCCGCCTGTGGCCTGGGTATGGGGGGCTTCGGTGCGTCCCGTGCGCTGTCGACTCGCAATGACGAGCCGACCCGTGCCAGCCGTCCGTGGGACAAGGGGCGTGATGGCTTCGTGCTGGCCGACGGTGCGGGTGCCCTGGTTCTTGAGGAACTGGAGCACGCCAAGGCTCGTGGCGCCACCATCTACGCTGAGCTGATCGGCTTCGGCATGAGCGGTGATGCCTATCACATGACGTCGCCACCCGCCGATGGCGCCGGTGCCGCTCGCTGCATCGCCAACGCTTTGCGTGACGCCAAGCTCAATGTCGATCAAGTGCAGTACATCAACGCCCACGGTACTTCGACTCCGGCCGGTGACCTGGCGGAAGCCGAAGCGATCAAGAGCGTGTTCGGCGACCATGCCTACAAGCTCGCGGTCAGTTCCACCAAGTCCATGACCGGTCACCTGCTGGGTGCCGCCGGGGCGATCGAGGCGATCTTCAGCGTACTGGCAATCAACAGTCAGGCCGCGCCGCCCACCATCAACCTGGATGAACCGGATGAGGGTTGCGACCTCGATTTCGTGCCGCACACTGCGCGCAGCATGGACATCGATGTGGTGCTGTCCAACTCCTTCGGCTTTGGTGGCACCAACGGCTCCCTGGTGTTCCGCCGGTTCTCCGAGTGATGCAAAGCTGGGTCGACGGTCGGCCAGCTGACGCGCTGTCGCTCAGGGACCGCGGCCTGGCCTATGGCGATGGTCTGTTCGAGACCATCGCTGTCCGATCCGGGCAACCGCAACTGCTGGAGCGGCACTTGCAGCGTCTGGCCGAAGGCTGCCGACGTCTGGCGCTGAGCGCGGATCAGGCGCTGATTCGCGACGAAGTGCTGGCCTATGCGGCGGCCCTGGGGGAGGGTGTGCTCAAGCTGATCCTGACCCGGGGCGACAGCCTGCGAGGATATGCCGCCGATCCTGCAGGCGCTGCGCGGCGGATTCTCCAGGGCGGGGCCTTGCCGGCTTATCCGGCGGCTCATGCCGATCAGGGGGTTGTGCTGTTCCCTTGTGTCACGCGTTTATCCGAGCAGCCGCTGTTGGCTGGCCTCAAGCATCTCAATCGCCTTGAACAGGTTCTGGCTCGCGCTGAATGGCGCGATCTCGAGCACGCTGAAGGCTTGATGCTCGACGGTGCCGGACGGGTGATCGAAGGTGTATTCAGCAATCTGTTTCTGGTCAGTCAGGGGCGTCTCCTGACGGCTGATCTGAGTCGCTGCGGTGTGGCTGGAGTGATGCGCGCTGAAATTTTGTTTCAGGCCGAGTCAGAAGGCATTCCCTTTGAAGTGGCGGATATCAGCCTTGATCAACTGCAACAGGCGGACGAGGTCTTCGTCTGCAACAGTGTCTACGGCATTTGGCCAGTGCTTGGCTGCGCCGGGATGAGCTGGTCGGCGGGTGCGCTCACCCGTAAACTGCAGGGCATTACCCGCGCACTACTGGATGCTTGATTCGTGAGACGTAAATTTCTGCTCCTGCTGGAAACCGGACTGGTCCTGGCAGGTCTGCTGCTGGGCGCGAGTGCCTGGAAATTGCACTCGGCCCTGGAACAACCGCTGAACCTGAGTCAGGAGCAACTGCTCGATGTTCCCGCCGGTTCTACGCCCACCGGAACCTTCAATCGTCTGCAGGCTGATGGCGTGATCCAGGACGCGTTCTGGCTGCGCCTTTACTGGCGCTTCAACTTGGCGGGGCAGCCTTTGCACAGCGGCGAGTACCGCATGACACCGGGCATGACTGCCGAAGGCCTGATCGGTCTCTGGCAGCGAGGCGAGGTGGTGCAGTACAGCCTGACCCTGGTGGAGGGCTGGACCTTCCGTCAGGTGCGCAGTGCCCTGGCCAAGAGCGACAAATTGCAACAGACCCTGACCGGTCTCAGCGACAGCCAGGTGATGGAGAAGCTCGGACACGGCGGCGTGTTTCCCGAGGGGCGTTTCTTCCCCGATACCTATCGTTTTGTGCGCGGCATGACCGATGCCGAACTTCTGGAAAAAGCCTACGACCGCCTGGACGATGTACTGGCCAAGGAGTGGAGCAGGCGGGCTGATGATGCGCCTTACAGTGATCCCTATCAGGCGCTGATCATGGCGTCGCTGGTGGAAAAGGAAACCGGCGTGCCCCATGAGCGTGGACAGATCGCCGGGGTCTTTGTACGGCGCATGCAGATCGGCATGCTGCTGCAGACCGATCCTACCGTGATCTATGGTCTGGGCGAGCGCTACACCGGCAAGCTGACCCGGGCGCATCTCAAGGAAGCCACGCCCTATAACACCTATGTGATTGCCGGGTTGCCACCCACGCCGATTGCTATGGTCGGGCGCGAGGCGATTCATGCCGCTCTCAATCCGGTGCCGGGCAAGAGCCTGTATTTTGTTGCCCGGGGTGACGGCAGCCATGTGTTCTCCGATGATCTGGATGCCCATAACAGCGCCGTGCGCGAGTTCCAGCTCAAGCGTCGCGCCGACTATCGTTCCAGCCCGGCGCCAGTAACTGCTCCGGCCGCTCCCGAAGCCGAGAGTTCGGCGCCGGCAGTTGCGCCTCAGGCGGCGCCGGACAGCTCGCCGCCAGCGTCACCCGCGCCGGCTGTGGCTCCGGTGGAGCCCGAACCCGCGCCGAAACGCCCGCAATGACTTTGATTAAGGACTGCCTGTGACTGGCTTGTTTATTACCCTGGAAGGCCCGGAAGGTGCCGGCAAAAGCACCAACCGCGAGTACCTCGCCGAGCGTTTGCGCGCTGCAGGCATCGAAGTGTTGTTGACCCGCGAGCCTGGTGGCACGCCCCTGGCTGAACGGATTCGCGAAGTGTTGCTGACTCCGGGGGAGGAAGTCATGAGCGCCGATACCGAGCTGCTGTTGGTATTCGCGGCCCGCGCCCAGCACCTGGCCTCGGTGATTCGCCCGGCACTGGCCCGGGGCGCGGTAGTGTTGTGCGACCGCTTCACCGACTCGACCTACGCCTATCAGGGGGCTGGTCGTGGCCTGAGCCTTGCGCGCATCGCTGCCCTTGAGGATTTCGTCCAGGGCCAGCTGCGCCCGGACCTGACCCTGGTGTTTGACCTGCCAGTGGACGTTGGCCTGGCCCGGGCCAGTGCCCGTGGCCGGCTGGATCGCTTCGAGCAGGAAGGCCAGGCGTTTTTCCAGAAGGTGCGTGAGGCTTACCTGAAGCGTGCTGAAGCTGCTCCGCAGCGTTATTTCCTGGTGGATGCGGCGCAGCCACTGGCGCAGGTCCAGCAATCCCTGGATGCCTTGCTGCCACAATTGCTGGAGCGCGCCCGTGGCTGAGGTCTTTCCCTGGCAGGACGGCCTCTGGCAACAGTTGGCGGGGCGCGCGCAGCATGCTCACGCCTACCTGCTGCACGGTCCGGCGGGAATTGGCAAGCGGGCCCTGGCCGAGCGCCTGATGGCGCGCCTGTTGTGCCAGCGCCCCGACGGGCTGGATGCCTGCGGTCAGTGCAAGTCTTGTCTGTTGTTGCAGGCGGGTAGTCATCCAGACAATTACGTGCTGGAACCCGAAGAAGCGGACAAGGCGATCAAGGTCGACCAGGTTCGCGAGTTGGTGAGTTTCGTGGTCCAGACTGCGCAGCTGGGCGGACGCAAGGTGGTGCTGATCGAGCCTGTGGAGTCGATGAACATCAACGCCTCCAACGCCCTTTTGAAAAGCCTTGAGGAGCCTTCAGGCGACACCGTGCTGTTGCTGGTGAGCCATCAGCCCAGCCGGCTGTTGCCCACCATCAAGAGCCGTTGTGTGCAGCAGGCGTGCCCATTGCCCAGCGCGGCAATGAGTCAGCAGTGGCTGTCCCAGGCCTTGCCTGAATGCACCGAGGAGGAGCGGTTGGAGCTGCTGACCCTCGCGGCGGGATCGCCGCTGGCTGCCGTCGGCTTGCAGGCGCAAGGGGTGCGTGAGCAGCGGGCGTTGGTGGTGGAGGGGGTGAAGAAGTTGCTCAAGCAGCAACAGTCGCCAACCCAGTTGGCCGAGGCCTGGAATGCCATCCCCTTGTTGCTGCTGTTCGATTGGTTCTGTGACTGGTCGAACCTGATCCTGCGCTACCAACTGACCCAGGACGAAGACGGACTGGGGTTGCAGGACATGCGCAAGGTGCTGCAGTACCTGGCGCAAAAGTCCGGCCAGGACAAGGTGCTGGCGATCCAGGACTGGATCCTGGCCCAGCGGCAAAAGGTTCTGAGCAAGGCCAACCTCAATCGCGTGTTGCTGCTGGAAGCGCTGTTGGTGCAATGGTCGGCGTTGCCTACCCAGCGCTGACAGGCAGCGCCTAGAATCAAGCCTGTATCCGGCCGGACTGTGCAGTCCGGCCCTTTCATTTATCGGATGTAGTTGCAGTCTCTTATGCTCGTAGATTCCCATTGCCACCTTGATCGTCTCGACCTTGCCGCCCATGACGGCTCACTGGATGCCGCGCTCGATGCCGCCCGTCAGCGCGGTGTCGGGCATTTTCTGTGCATTGGCGTCAGTGCCGACAACGCGGCGGACGTCAAAGCGCTGGCCGAGCGTTATGACGACGTCGATTGTTCGGTGGGGGTGCATCCGCTGGATGTGCAGCCGGGGGCGGCTCCGGCGCTGGACTGGTTGCTGGATGAATTGAACCATCCGCGAGTGGTGGCCATCGGCGAAACCGGACTGGACTATCACTACGAGCCGGAAGCGGCCGAGTTGCAGCAGGAGTCCTTCCGTTTGCACCTGCAGGCCGCGCAGCAGACTGGCAAGCCGGTGGTCGTGCATACCCGCGGTGCCCGGGCCGATACGCTGGCGCTGTTGCGTGAAGCTGCATTGCCCAATGCCGGCGTGTTGCATTGCTTTACCGAGGACTGGGACATGGCCAAGGCAGCTCTGGACCTGGGGTTCTATATTTCTCTGTCGGGCATTGTCACCTTCCGCAATGCCGACGCTTTGCGCGATGTGGCGCGGCAGGTGCCTGCCGATCGCTTGCTGGTGGAAACCGATTCACCTTATCTGGCGCCTATCCCCTATCGCGGCAAGCCCAACCTGCCGCAGTACGTACGTGAAGTGGCGGAGTTCCTGGCGATGTTGCGGGGCGAAGCCTATGACGCCTTTGCCGAACAGACCACAGCCAACTTCAAGCGTCTGTTTCCCCTGGCGCGAGTCAAGGGCGAGGCCTGAGTCGTCGGTGTGTGGAAGAGCAAATTTCAGGCAAAAAAAACCCGGGTTCTGGGGGGTGAATCCGGGTTAAGACCATTAGGAGTAAAACTAAGGCACGCGGTCCTTCGGTACCTTGATCGGCGTTTCACTTGGGGGAGATGTCCCGCCGACAGTTCAAGTATTGATCACTATTGCATTCAGTCCAGTTGCTCCTGCTCGTTTTTTAAACAAATTTGGAATACGAGCGCTTCGGTTGAGTTCTCATTTGCGGTGTTTTGGGGCTTATTTCGTTGAAAATCCCAAAAAATCAGTCTGTTTTCGCAAATTTTGCACGAATTCGACGATTTTCCCCCTTCGGTAAACACATAAGCTGTTGCAGTTTAGTTTCCCGAGAAGCCTGATCCCCATCAATGGTATCGATACATTCAGACCTTTCACCTGTCCTGAATGGAGCTTTCGAGGCTCATCGGTAATATTTCCTGATGCTGATAAAGGCAACACTCCTGCGAAGCAGTGAAGCAATTGCGACTCATTGCGGTATTTTCGTCGAGTGTGGGGCTGAGGCCGGTATCGAGACCCGATTACAGAAAAATCGAGACTTTACGGTCTGATACGAGGCTTTACAGCTGTCGATGTTTTCTATTTGAACCGCTTGCCGGCCCCGTATTCACTGGATTTTCCGGACGTTTGCGACTCATCTGGGTCTTTTCGTCTCGAGGGCTTTTACGTCAGAAACAGTGGCAACGACGGATGATCCGTGCATTTTGGCGCAAGTTAGGCATAATACGCGGCTTCGATTTTGACCCCGAACAGACCTTTTCTTATGCAAAAAGAACCTCGTAAGGTCCGTGAGTTTCGTCGCCGTGAGCAAGAAATTCTCGATACCGCGCTCAAGCTGTTCCTCGAACAAGGTGAAGACAGCGTCACCGTCGAGATGATTGCGGATGCCGTGGGTATCGGCAAAGGGACCATCTACAAGCATTTCAAGTCCAAGGCGGAGATCTACCTGCGCCTGATGCTCGACTATGAGCGGGATCTGAACGAGTTGCTGCACTCTGCCGATGTCGACAAGGACAAGGAGGCTCTGTCTCGGGCCTACTTCGAGTTCCGCATGCGCGATCCGCAGCGCTACCGGTTGTTCGACCGCCTGGAAGAGAAGGTGGTCAAGGGCAATCAGGTGCCGGAGATGGTCGAGGAACTGCACAAGATCCGTGCTTCCAACTTCGAGCGCCTGACCCTGCTGATCAAGGGCCGCATCAGCGAAGGCAAGCTGGAAGACGTGCCGCCTTACTTCCACTACTGCGCTTCCTGGGCGCTGGTGCACGGTGCCGTGGCGCTCTATCACTCGCCATTCTGGAGCAATGTGCTCGAGGATCAGGAAGGTTTCTTCCAGTTCCTGATGGACATCGGCGTGCGCATGGGCAACAAGCGCAAGCGCGACCCCGACACTTCCAACAGCTGAGGCATTCGCCCGTTGTATTGCGCCATCGGGTAACTGTATGGCGCGGTGTCCGAGGAATATACTCAGGCATGGGACTTGCTAAAACCTGATTTTTGAGTCAGGTTTTGCCGGTTCTCCCTTCTTACGCCGGAGTCATCCATGATCGTTGATCGTCAAGGCAGGCGCTTTCGCAACTTGCGGATCAGCCTGACGTCTGCCTGCAACTACGCCTGTACCTACTGCGTGCCCAACGGCAAGCGGCTGGTGGCTGCCCAGGATGAGTTGTCGGCCCAGGCGATGGCCCGGGGCGTGGCGTATCTGATCGAAGCGGCTGGCATCGAGCGTTTGCGCATCACCGGCGGTGAGCCTCTGGTCAGCCCCAAGCTGGAAGCTTTCATGGAAGCGGTGGGGCGCATGGATCTGGAAGACATCAGTCTGACCACCAACGGTCAGTTGCTGGCGCGCAAGCTGCCATTGTTGCTGGAAGCAGGGATCCGTCGAATCAACGTTTCTCTCGACACTCTGGATGCCAAGGCCTTTCGCAGCATCGCCCGCGGCGGGGATCTGGCCACTGTGCTCGATGGCATGCAGCAAGCCCGTGCCGCGGGGTTGAAGATCAAGGTCAACATGGTGCCGTTGCGCGGACAGAACCTGGACCAGGTCATGCCGTTGCTCGATTACTGTCTGCAGCAGGGCTATGAATTGCGTTTCATCGAGTTGATGCGCATGGGTCACCTGGCTAGCGACGGCAATGCTTTCCTGCAGCAGTTTGTCAGCCTGCAGCAGTTGCTGGACCTGATCGGCCAGCGCTACGACTACCTGCAGGCCGACGCGCCACTGGATGCCACGGCCGTACGCTACGAGATTCCCGGGCTTGGCCATTTCGGAGTGATTGCCAACGAGAGTGTGCCGTTCTGCCGGACTTGCTCGCGCCTGCGACTGTCTTCCACTGGCTGGTTGCACGGCTGCCTGTCTTCGAGCAATCGTCACTATGTTGGCGATCTGCTGGACAAGCCGCGCCATCAAGCTTTGCCGGCCCTGCAGCGCCTGTTGGTCAAGGCCTTGGGAGACAAGCAGGATGTGGCCTTCTCCGGCGGAGCCACGGTGATGAAGATCATCGGTGGCTGATGCTGATTTTCCGTGAGTTTCCTTCAATCGCGTAGCTGGCGCGGAAGCTGCATCCCGTGGCCATTCGCCGGTTTTCCGTCACCGGATTTTGGAGGGTAGGATGCGTAGCCTGGTTTTGCTGCTGGCCTTTTTGGCACTTGGCGGCTGCATGAATGTCAGTGATATGGGCGAAGGGGTGCGTTATCACCTGAGTGACGCCGGGGTGCTCGACCACAGTGATACCCGCCGTACCAGCTCATTCCGCATTCAGCCGGATTCGTTCATTTTCATCGCCCAGGGGCCTTTCGCTCCGCCAGGCAGCGCGTACCCGCGGCCCAACGTGGTGGCGGAGGAAGCCTTCAACGGCTTTATCGAGTATTTCCCCATGGTGCGTCGCGCCCGAGCAGCCGAAGGCCTCAACGAAGCCATGGCCGAAGCCCGGGAGCTAGGCGCGCACTATCTGCTTTACGCCCGTTTTGCCAAGGCGGATGACCGCATCGGCAACTCCGATGAGTGGCTGGATCAGGAAGCCGTCGACCGCCTGGGGGTCGATACCAGTACCATCCAGATCATGCTGATCGAAACCAGTACCCAGTATCTGATCGATTCGGCACGTATTCGCAGTCGTGGCGGTTTACTGACGTTCCACGACAACAAGCCCCAGGATCTGCTCGGCCCGCCCTTGCAGCAATACGCGCGCGGTTTGCTGGGCTTGAGTGACTGATTGATTGAGGAGAGCGGTATGAGTGGTCCAGGCAAGGCCAACGACCTGTTGGCGCAGATTCCCAAGGCTGAGAAGGGCCTGCCGCCGGTCCACTTGTGGAACCCCGATTTCTGCGGCGATATCGACATGCGCATCGCTCGTGACGGTACCTGGTATTACCTGGGCACACCCATCGGCCGCAAGCCCATGGTCAAGCTGTTCTCCACGATCATCCGCCGCGATGGCGACCAGTACTTTCTCATCACTCCGGTTGAGAAAGTGGGGATCAAGGTTGATGACGCACCTTTCGTTGCCGTGACCCTGGAGGTCGAAGGGCAGGGCGAAAACCAGGTGTTGCGCTTCACCACCCATGTCGATGAACAGGTGGTTGCCGGCGCTGAGCATCCCCTGCGCGTGGTGATCGATCCTCAGACCCAGGAGCCTGCGCCCTATATCCTGGTTCGACACAATCTTGAGGCGCTGATCCATCGCAACGTCTTCTACCAACTGGTGGAACTGGCGCAGACGCGCACCCTTGAAGGCCAGAATTGGCTGGGAGTGTGGAGCGGCGGAACGTTTTTCCCCATAGGTCTTGAGCCTTAGACGGACGTTTCCAGCCGGTGTAAGAAGATATTTCTTGCTCTTGATTCGATCTTTCATGTATCAACCGGACATGATCAAACATGTCCGATTCGATAAGAAAACAAGAGTGGTCGACGAGCTGATCCGGCGCATTGAAAGCGGTCTCATGGAAGACGGCTTCCAGCTTCCGGGGGAGCATCAGTTGGCCGAGGAGTTCGGTGTCAGTCGCGGCACCTTGCGTGAGGCCCTGGCCGAGCTCAAGCGTCGCAACTACATCGCCACACAGAGCGGCGTCGGCTCCATTGTCACCTTCGATGGCGTGGCCCTGGACCAGCATCACGGTTGGGCCCAGGCGCTGGCCGACAGTGGAGCGCTGGTCAATACCGAGGTGTTGCGCCTGGAGGCGATCTGCCGTCCCGAGCTCAAGCACCGCCTGGGCACTGACCAATTCATTGCCCTGGACCGCCGTCGCCGCAGCACCGAGGGGCGGGTGCTGTCTCTTGAGCGCTCCCTGATCCCTGCATCCGGCGAACTTGAAGGCCTGCCCCGGGTTGGCCTGATCGATGATTCCCTGACCATTACCCTGGCCGCCTACGGCTATATCGGCGAGCGTGGCGATCAGTGGATCGGCGCCGAACCCTTGAATGCCGAAGACGCCGAGCTGCTGGGCCGTGCTCCCGGAGAAGTGTTCCTCAAGGCCCTGCGCACTACCTATGACCGCCAGGGACGCTTCATGGAGCAGGTGGAGAGCCTGTTGGACCCGCAGCATTTTCGCCTGCACCTGCAATTTGGAGAGTCAGGGTGAGCCAGCTCCGGCGGGCGCTTGGCGCTTTTTATGGATTGGCCTTGGGCGACGCCCTGGGCATGCCGACCCAGTCCCTGAGTCGTGCACAGATCCAGCAGCGCTTCGGCGCCATCGGTGCCCTGGAAGATGCCGGCCCGGACCAGCCGATCGCGGCGAACATGCCTGCCGGCTCCATTACCGACGACACCGAACAGGCGATCCTGGTGGGCCGCCTGCTGGTCCAGGGCCAAGGCCGTATCGTTCCGACCGCGCTGGCCAGCAGCCTGATTGAATGGGAGGCCGCGATGCAGGCCAAAGGCTCCCAGGACCTGCTCGGGCCTTCCACCAAACACGCGATTGAACTGATCCTCGCCGGTCACTCGGTGGAAGAGGCCGGCCGCTACGGCACCACCAATGGCGCCGCGATGCGTATCACGCCAGTGGGCATCGCCAGCGATGTTGCCCACTCCGATCGTTTTATCCAGGCGGTGGTCCAGGCCTGCCAGGTCACCCACAACACCAGCCTGGGCATTGCCAGTGCGGCAGCGGTGGCGGCAGTCGTGTCCGCAGGTGTCAATGGCGCTTGCCTGGCGGACGCTTTGCCCCTTGGGAGGCAGGTTGCCTGGCAGGCACAGGCGCAAGGTTACTGGGTCGCCGGTGCCAGTATTGCCGCGCGCCTGGAGTGGGCTGCCACTCTGAGCGTGGATGGCGACAAGCAGGGGTTTGCCCGGATGCTCTATGAGCTGGTGGGGACCTCGGTGGCGTCCCAAGAGTCGGTGGTAACGAGCTTTGCCCTGGCCGGGCAAGTGGCGCTTGGTCATCTGGAAGCCTTCGAGGCCTTGTGCATGGCTGCCAGCCTGGGGGGCGATACCGACACAATCGCCGCGATTCTCGGGGCCATGCTCGGCGCCTGCCTTGGGCTCGAGGCGTGGCCCAGGGATTTGATCGACCGGGTGCAGCAGGTCAATGAACTGGATTTGCAGCCCCTGGTACAAGAGCTGCTGGCTCTGCGCTGAGCCAGCTTGCTCTGAGAACACCTATGGCTATGGAAAGCTAAAAAACACGGCCAGGAATGCCGGGATGTTCAGCGACTTCCGAAATTGCCAATAACCACAACGATGGCAACAGGAGCCTTATTCATGAGTTCATCGACCGCCGGGCCAGGTGTCGGACAACTGGAAACCCGTGGCATCGAGCCGGTCCCGGAAGCGGAGTGCAACGGTCATCCTTTGCAGCTGTTCTGGGTCTGGTTTGCGGCCAATATCAGCATCCTCGGGTTGCCCCTGGGGGCGACCCTGGTGGCGTTTCGCGGCCTGTCGATCTGGCAGGTGCTGCTGGTGGCGGTCCTGGGCTCGGTGGGATCGTTCGCCGTGGTCGGGCTGATATCCGTGGCCGGCCGTCGTGGCCGGGCGCCGAGCCTGACCCTGTCTCGGGCCATTTTCGGTGTGCGCGGCAATATCGGCCCGACCCTGGTGTCCATGCTGTCGCGAGTCGGTTGGGAAACGGTCAATACCACCACCGCAGCCTTTGTTCTCCTGTCCTTGAGTTCGATCCTGTTCCACACCCCGGCCTCGGCCAAGGACGCGCCACTGTTGACCCTGCTGTTCATCGCTATCTTTGTGCTCATGACGCTGAGTGTGTCCGGTCTGGGTCACGCCACGTTGCTGGTGATCCAGAAGTGGGCCACCTACGGATTCGGCGCGCTGAACGTCCTGGTGGGCGGCTTTCTCTGTGCCACCATCGACTGGACCGCAGTGTTCAATGCCTCCCCCGCGCCTATGAGCGCGATGATCATCGGCGTCGGCACCATGGCCGCAGGCACCGGGATCGGCTGGGCCAGCTCTGGGGCGGACATGTCCCGTTATCAGCAACGTTCGGTCACTGCCGGGCGCCTGGTGGCCTCGGCGGCCTTCGGTGCCGGTATTCCGCTGGTGCTGCTGATCACCCTGGGAGGCTTGCTGTCGGTCGGTAACGATCATCTGGCCTCAGCGGTGGACCCGATCATTGCGATCCGCGACATGCTGCCAACCTGGATGGCCGTGCCTTACCTGATCGCTGCCTTCGGCGGTCTGCTGTTGTCCAACAACCTGTCGGTGTATTCCGCCGGTCTCACCGCGCTGACCCTGGGCCTCAAGGTCAAGCGGGTCTACGCGGTACTGGTGGACATCGTGGCGATCTTCATGGGGTCGATCTACTTCATGTTGATCGCTGACAGTTTCTACGGCCCCTTCATCAGCTTCATTTCCCTGCTGGCGGTGCCGATCACGGCCTGGGTGGGAATCTTCGTGGTGGACTTGATCCATCGTCATTACTACAGCGCCGATGATTTGCTGAATGTCGGGCCCGGCAGCGCCTACTGGTACCAGGGCGGGATCGAGTGGCGGGCGTTCGGCGCCTGGGTGCTGGCGATCATTCTGGGGTTCTGTTTCACCAGCATCGGCACCACCGCTGAAGATGTCTGGTTCACCGGGCCGCTGGCCGATTCCTGGCTGGGGCATAACGGCCTGGGCTGGGTCGTCACCTTCCTGGTGGCAGGCGGTGGGTACGCTCTGCTGGGCGGTGCCCGCGATCGGCGTGGGGCCTTTGTCGAGAATGCCAATGCCTAGGTTGCTGCACAGCGGCCAGGTGATCGTCGATCTGGTGATGGCCGTGGACCGGCTGCCGGCGGCCGGCGGTGATGTCCTGGCCCAGTCGGCGAGCTTCGAGGCCGGCGGCGGCTTCAATGTCATGGCCGCGGCGGCGCGCAATGGCTTGCCCGTGCTCTACCTGGGGCGCCACGGCCAGGGGCGCTTTGGCGATCTGGCCCGAGCGGCGATGCAGGCAGAGGGCATTGGCCTGAGTCTGGCGCCCAGTCCGGGTGTCGATACCGGTGTCTGCGTGGCCCTGATCGATGCCTCGGCGGAGCGTACCTTCATCTCCCATATCGGCGCCGAGGGTGAACTGTCGGCCGAGGATCTGGCAGAGGTCAGGGTCCAGGCGGATGACTATCTGTATGTCAGCGGCTACAGCCTGCTGCAGGCGAGCAAGGCTCAGGCGCTGGTCGACTGGCTGCTGGCATTGCCGCGCTCGGTGCCCTTGATGTTCGACCCGGGCCCTCTGGTGGACTCGCCCGACGCCCCCCTGATGCTGGCCTTGTTGCCGCGGATCGATATCTGGAGCAGTAACCGCGCCGAAGCCATGGCCTTTACCGCCAGTTCGAGCATCGAGACGGCCTTGCAGCGCCTTGGCGAATGGCTGTCACCCACGGCCCTGCTGGTGCTGCGCGACGGCGCCCGGGGCTGTTGGATCGGACGCCAGGGGCAGCTGGCGCAGGTGGACGGATTCAAGGTCCAGGCGCTGGACAGCAATGGTGCCGGCGACGCCCATGCCGGGGTCTTTGTCGCCGGGCTGGCGGCAGGGCTTGAGCCTCTGGCGGCCGCCCGCCGAGCCAATGCCGCAGCAGCCATTGCGGTGACACGCCGTGGTCCGGCCACGGCACCTGGCCGCGCTGAAGTGGATGCCTTGCTGCAGGCCCAGGAGCCCCGCTGAGTGCCTGGCGCAAGCCGGGCTCGGCTTGCGCAACGCCTCATCGTGGCGAGGTAGAACCAACCCCCAGCCCAGCCTTACTGGCTGCTGCCTTCAGAGCCGGAGCCACCGCTGGTGGTTTTCGAGCCGGTGCCGGTCTTGCCGTTGTCCGGGGTGGACTGCAACGTGCCAGCGCCACCTTGGCGACCATTGTCGTTGCCCTGGGTACGCGGGTCGGTGCCGGTGGCCGGTGGCAGCGAACCCTCATCCATGGGCGCCGGGTTGATGTTGATCTTGGGGGTGATCTTGGGCGCGGGGGAGGTCGGTCCATGTGCGGGATCGTCCGGCCCGGTGGCGCCGGCCAGTGCGCCGGTGGACAGCAGTCCGGCCAGGGTCAGTACAGCCAGTTGAAGCTTGATCATGGTGTCGCCTCCATTCGTCTGAGTCGTTACCTGATATTGGTCTGTGCTGCTGGGCGGTTGGTGCCTGACCACCGACGAACGGCGTCAGCCCCCGGTGGGCCACCTGGGGTGTCTGCAAGTGGCGCCACCCCAGGCGCGCGAGGCTGATCAGCCAGTTCAGCACGGCAATGGCCAGCACGCTGAGCAGCAGCGCCTGGATACCGGCCTCGACGATGATCCTGCCAGCCAGGGAAAGCCGATCACCGCGACAAAGGTGCTGAGCATTGCCGCTGCAATCACGCGGCCGGCGTCGTGCTCATCGCCGCCGCGGCTGCTGATCAGCAGGGACAGGAGAAAGGTCGCGCCGTAGGACAGCGACAACAGATAACTGCCCAGGCACAACAGCCCGAACAAGGGGCCCGACACCTCGGATTGCGGCTTGGCCTGGGTGGACATGAAAACGCCTCGTCATGCTGAAACTGATGCCGGGCTTTCTAACATGGCGACGCCGCCGGTTGGTTGTGTTCCTGGTGGTTTCAGGGTTAGCCGCCAGCGGAGTAAGTCTTCCGGCTCACTCGCCGATTTCCTCCAGCAATTCCTGCCTGAAGCGTTGCAGGCGCGCATGGCGGATCTGCGCCAGACGGGCGCCGCAGGAGGTCTGAAAACCTTCGGCCAAATGCAGCAGCTTGGTCTGGAAGTGATCCAGGGTGAAGCGCGCATCATCGAGCTCGCGCTGCTGGGCCGTGGGGTCGGCGGGGTCGTAGAGGGCCCGGCCCAGGCGGCCGGAGACGTAGAAAGTCCGCGCCACGCCCAGGGCGCCCAGGGCATCGAGACGGTCGGCGTCCTGCAGGATCCTGGCTTCCAGGGTGGCCGGGGCCAGGGCGGCGGAAAAACTGTGGGCGGCGATGGCGTGAGCCACTGCTTCGATCTCGGCGTCGTTCCAGCCCAGCGCGGCGAGAATCCCCTGGGCCTTGTCCGCCGACAGGCGTGAGGCCTGGGCGCGCAAGGGTGAGTTTTTTTCCACGCTCACACAATCGTGGAGCAGGGTAGCGGCCAGCAGCACTCTGAGGTCGCCGCCTTCTTCGTCGACTATGCGTCGCACGTTGTGCCAGACCCGTTGCAGGTGGGACAGGTCATGGGAGCCGTCTTTGGTCGGTTCGAGAGCGTGGGGCAGCAAGGTTTCTGCCAGGGCGTGCAGGGGAGCAAAGTGCATTCGGCGGTCCAGGTTATCCAGTTCGGCGTCGCGCATGATCGGTGATTGGCCGATTCCTATAAATGCCCGTGCAAGTCTTTCGACTGTCGTTCTAATATGGCCGCCTGATTCCGCCATGAGAACCGTCGATGTCCGTCGAAATCCGTCCCGCGCTGCCCAGCGATGCCCCGCAGATTCTTGCCTTCATTACTGAACTCGCCGACTACGAGCGAGCGCGTCATGAGGTGATTGCCAGTGTCGCCGACATCGAGCGCAGCCTGTTCAGCGAGGGCGCCACGGCCCACGGCCTGATTTGCCTGCGGGACGGACAGCCGATCGGCTTCGCGGTGTTTTTCTTCAGTTACTCGACGTGGTTGGGCAGCAACTGCCTGTACCTGGAAGACCTTTACATCACCCCGGAACAACGGGGTGGCGGGGCGGGCAAGCAACTGCTGCGGCATCTGGCACAGATTGCCTGTGACAACGATTGCGGACGCTTCGAATGGAGCGTGCTGGAGTGGAACGAACCAGCAATCCAGTTCTACAAGTCCCTGGGCGCCCAGCCTCAGGAGGAGTGGGTCAAGTACCGCATGGACGGTGAAGTGCTGCGGGCTTTCGCCCGCGGCTGAAGCAGCGATTCGCTAGAGCGGCGTCGCGCCTTGCAGGGATTGCGAAATCAGGGTGCTTGTCAGCCTGGAAGCCTGGGGCGAAAGCCCAAGACGGTTGACAAACGTATTCTGCTCGCTATCATCTGTAGCTGACTACATAACAGTTGGCTGAATAATGTTTGAACTCAAAGATCTGCCGAGTTACGAGACATTGGAGCGATTTGGCAAGAAGTACGGTAATCCTGATGTCCCTGGATTACAGACTTGGTTGATCTGGGCTTCGGCGACCAATGAGATGCTCTCGGCATTCGAGAGCAACCTTGCGCGTAACGGCCTGTCACAGGCGCAGTTTTTCGTGTTGCTGTTGCTCAAGCGCAACCCGGATGGTTTGACGGTCGGGGCCTTGGCGGCCGGAGTGGCCGTCACGTCCCAGACCATGACTCGGGTAGTGGATCGGATGATGGCCGCCGGCATGTGTACCAAGCACTCGGACCCGGATGATCGTCGTTTGTGGATTGTGCGTTTGACCCCTGAGGGTGATGAAATTCTTGGGAGGGTTCTACCTGATCATTATGCCTGGGTGGCGGATTTCATGAGTCACTTCAGCCCGCAGGAGCGGGAGCTTTTGGTGAAGGTCATGCTCAAGGTCGGGCCTGCGCTGGCCAAATAGTACACAGTGCCGTCACTGAGAAGTGGCGGTTTTTTAACGTTAATATGTAGGCGACTACAAAACAGCCATGAACAAAATATCAGATGAATTTTATTCTTCAGCATCCTTGCCCCTTGCGTTGCTGGTTGCGTGTGCTCTGTCAGTGGTTTCGCTGCTTTACATTCCTCTGCCGATTCTCCCGTCGCTGACACAAACCTACCGGCTCTCACCGTCAACGAGCGCTTATGCCCTGCAGGCTTTTAGCCTGGCCTATGCCTTGGGCTTTCTGGTGTTCGGTCCGTTGTCGGACAGAGTCGGTCGTCGTCCGGTGCTGGTGGTAGGGCTAGTGGTGCTGGCGCTGGTATCGCTAGGCCTGATGCTGGTCTCGAGTCCCGGGTTGTTTCTCCTCGGGCGTGGGCTGCAAGGGTTTGCCGCGGCCTCGTTTCCCCCGGTTGCCCTGGCATATATCACCGAGTGCGGCACGGCGCGGCAACGGATCTGGGGAGTGGCATGGATGAGCACTGCGTTTTTGTCCGCCGGCTTACTGGGGCAGATCTACGGAGTGATGGTGGCCGGGCGCTGGGGGTTTGCCTGGGCGCTATTGCCCTTGATGGTGATCTATTTGGCGACGGCGTTGCGTATCGCTTTGCTTAAACAGACAAGGGTTTCTCGAGGCTCTGCAGGTACCTCATGGTGGGCGGCTTATGAAGGAACGGGCAGGGTGCTTAAGGACCCGAAACTGCGTCGCGTCTATGTCTGCGCTCTGCTGTTGCTGATGGTTTTCGTGGCGTTCTACATCAGTTTGGATGTGCGCCTGGGTGCCGAGCTCGAGCAACAGGGCGTTAGCCTCCTGGCTGCGCGAGCCATCGCTTTGCCGGCGTTCCTGTTGCCTCTACTGGTGGCTCTGCTGACTCCTCGCTGGGGCGCCTTGCGATTGGCTACTGCTGGCCTGCTGGTTACCGCTGTGGGGCTGGCGTTGTGCGCGGTGCTTGTGAACCGCTCGGCCTACTCGCTACTGGCCGCCAGTGTGCTGTTCGTAGCAGGTGTCTGCATCAGTGTTCCCAGCCTGATCTCCAGGGTCGCCAGTGTTGCCGAGCCATCTGTGCGAGGCCTGGCGGTGTCCTTGTACACCTTTGTTCTGTTTATCGGGGCCAGTCTTGGGCCTCTCTTGGCCAGTCGCTCTGCGACCTGGTCCGACTCGGTGTTCTTTCTCGTGCTGGCTGCAGGCATTGGCCTGGCAGCCCTTTACAGCGCGTGGCCGGTGAGCTCCGCACGTTGCTCCACAGTGTTGGGGGCCAGATAAGAGTTTCGCGAGCTGTTCGACGGGACAGGTACTCGCCAACGCAATCACAGCAATCGCTTTTGGTGTGAGTAAACGGTGGATCAACCACCCACTTTGTATTTTCCAAGGAGGTTGTACATGGGCGTTTTTGTCGTCGTCGCGAGTCAATTCGAGCAGTTTGCTCAGCAGGACAACGTTATTACCTATGACGAGCTGTTGGAAGGCCTGCGTCTGGGATCGGCAGGGTCCTCGTTGATTGGCAAAAAACTGATCGCCGGTCAGGGCCTCAGCAGCTTGGATATGGAGGAGGCCTATCAGACAGCCCTCAAGCTGGGATTGAGTGAGGAGTTCGAACATTGGTACGTGTGGATGAACAGTCCGCCTGCGGGTCAGCAACTGTCCCATAAACGCAAGATCGAGAATGTGCTTATCACGGTGCCGGAACAGCGTGAGGACGGCACCTTCGTCGCGAATCTGCTGCTGCCTGCTGGCAACGAGTTGATGCTGGACCACCTTACCGGTCAGCACGTCCAGGGCATGGTGCTCACTGAAGCTTGCCGGCAGATGTTCCTGGCGGTTACCGAGCGTTTTTGTCTCGAACACTACGAGCCGAAAAATCGCTATTTCGTCATCAACGAGATGAACCTGCGCTACCTGGCGTTCGCCTTTCCGTTGCCGGCTGAAATTCGCTACCGGGTGATAGAGCAGAAGCAGAAGGGCGCTGGGCGTGTGTACATACACGCCCAACTGGAGGTGTGGCAGAGCGATCAGCCAGTGTCCGCGATGGAGGTCAAGTTTGTGGTGATGGATGCGAATGTACTGGTCCAGCGCGAAGCTCGCCTGGCGAGTGATGCCATTGCCGCACAGGTCGAGAGATTGCGTCAGGGCTTGGGTATAGAACCTCGAATATCCATTGCTCCAGGGGCCAGGGCCGAGTTGCTCGGTGAGTTATCACACAGTTAATCGAGTCCTGCCAGAGGCCGTGCAGCGCTTTGATGCGCTGCATGGTCCATTGAAGGAGTAGTGCCATGACACCGGCGACAATTGCGTTCTTCGATGTCGATGAGACCCTCATCAGTATCAAGAGCATGTTCAGTTTTCAACGTTTCTACTTGCAGCGGAAATTGGGGAAGGCACAAGGCGAGAGGGCGCATCAATCTGCTACCCGACGCATGCGCCAATGGCAAGCCGACGGTGTGGACCGCACCACTATCAATCGGCGTTTCTATGAGGTTTTCAACGGACATCGACCGGGCCCGCTCCGGGAGACGGCGCATGTTTGGTATCACCAGTTGGCGACGGCCCCGGGTTTTTTCATCGACGCGGCTCTGACGGCGCTCAGGCAGCATCAGGAAGCGGGTCATTCGGTGGCGTTCGTTTCCGGTTCCGCGATGGATTTCCTGCAGCCTCTGGCGGATGACCTGGGAGTGAGCTACTTGTTGGCCAATCAGATGGAGGTCAAGGATGACCGATACACCGGGCAGTTGATCGAGCCGCAGACCATTGGTGCCGGCAAGCGTGAGGTGGTGTCGCGATTACTGACGGAACTGCGTATCGATCCGGCAGCCTGCCATGGCTACGGCGATCACCTTTCTGATGTCCCGATGCTCGAGTACCTAGGCCACCCCCATGTGGTGGTTCACGATCCGGCGATGCTGGCATTGGCCAACGCACGAGGCTGGCCCTTGTTGCCGGCCACGCCACTGACCTGACGAGGAGCGTTGTCATGTCCATTCGTATTACTGCATTCAGCCATTTGGTGATCACTGCCGGCCTGGCGCTGTGGATGAGCATTGCCGTGCTCAACAACCTGTACGACCCCGGTACCAATCATTTCCATCTGGGCACCATGCTGTCCATGGAGCTGGTCCGGGCTGAAGAGTTGCTGGGTAGTGGCCTGGTTTGGCGCTCTTGGCCGGCCGAGTGGGTGCCTCGGCTGCTGTACGGCGTTGTCTTTTGCCAATTATCGATCGCCTGCCTGTTGTGGCGTGCAGTCCTGGCTTATGTACACACCTGGCTGCGTCCGGATCTGCGCCGGCTCAAGGTCGCACGCGACCGGGCAATGATCGCCCTGGCTTGTTTTGTGTTGCTGTGGCTTGGCTTTATTTGCGGTGGTCTGTGGTTCGGCTATTGGATCAAGCAAGGGGCGATTCAATCGGTACACCTGGCCCTGATCGTCATCGGCATTGGATCAATAGTGCTGGTACAGGGCTCGTCCCTGGTGTCCGTGAACAGCGTCAGCGCTGACCCAGGCCGTCGTGAAATCTAGGGATGTTCAAACAGGAGCAACATCATGAAAGGTATCAAGCACCGTCTACTGGTCGTGGCAATAGCCACGCTCTCGACAGTGGCGAGCGCCGCACAGATCCCGGCTCAACAGGAGGGCAGTGTCATGCATCAAGTCAGCCTTGGAGGATTAGCGGTGCCGCTAACTCACCAGCAGGTCGAAAGCGTGCCAGTCCAGGTGGATGGCGACAGCGCGGTGTTGACCCGGTACGAGCGTGCCGACCAGCGCAACCGCGGTCTGGGTGGTGAACACTTCAGCATCCTTGTGGATGGGCAGGCGGGGCTGAAGGGTTTCGCTCACCTGTCCCTGGATCTGGTGAACCGTCCGCTACCCGATCGCTCGCGCAGTGAGCAGGTGGCCCGGGACTTTCTTCAGCGCAGGGCACCTGACCTGCTGGAGAATATGAAGATCAGTTGGATCGACCCCCACGATGAGCCGATCCAGGTCGTAGAAGACGGCCGTTTACGTACCGTTACCCTGACCGGCATGAAGGTCAAGGCACGCAATCTGACCGATGGCCGCTGGTTCTGGGTGATTGTCGGCGCTGACGAAAAAGCCATGGTTTTCGAACGCGATATCGTCTGGGTGAGGTTTCCCGGGCATCGCCAGACCGAGAAGTGGCTGCATGACAGTTGGCGTCAGAACAACCCTGTGACCGCGACGCGATAAAGCGCCAAACAGGGTGGCTCAGCGGCACAGGGTGCTGGCTGAGCCTGTTTCTCTGCCCATTTGAGGTGCGTAATGGATGACTTTCGTTTCACTGGCAAACAGGCCTTGACCTTGTTTGCCGGTACGCTGCTGGCTGCGTGCGGTCAGGTTGAACCCGGCCCGCAGGCGACGCTGGCTCCGCAGGTGACTGTGGCCCGGGCCATCGAGCAGTCAGTCGGCGATTGGGATGAGCTCAGTGGCCGGCTCGAAGCGCCGCAAACCGTCGAGATCCGGCCTCGGGTTTCCGGTCATGTCGATCGCGTCGCTTTGCGTGACGGTGCTTTGGTCAAGGCCGGCGATCTGCTGTTTCAGATTGATCCCCGCCCCTTCGAGGCCCAAGTCAGAGCTCTGGAAGCACAATTGCAGCAGGCTCGCGCTGTGCAGTCGCGTAGTTTGAGTGAGGCGCGTCGGGGAGAGCGCCTGCGAGCCAGTAGCGCGATCTCTGCGGAGCTTGCCGAGGCTCGCAGTTCTGCCGCCGAAGAGGCAAGGGCCAATGCGGTTTCGATCCAGGCGCAGTTGGATGCGGCGCGCCTGAACCTCAGTTTCACCCGGGTGACTGCCCCCATTAGCGGGCGGGTGAGTCGGGCACAGGTCAGTGCCGGCAACCTGGTGCGTAGCGGCGATACCTTGCTCACGACTTTGGTCAGCACTCGGGAGCTTTATGCCTATTTCGACATGGATGAACGGCTGTATCTCAAGTACATGCAACTGGCGCGTCAGGAGGGGCGTGATGCCCGCGGACGAAGTCCGGTGTATCTGGGGCTGAGCAACGAAGTCGGCACACCGCATCTGGGGCACTTGGATTTTCTCGACAATCAGGTCGATCCGCGCACAGGTACCTTGCGTGGGCGGGCTGTGATCGACAACAGCCAGGGAGTTTTCACCCCAGGCCTCTATGTGCGCCTGAAACTGCTAGGCAGTGCCCGTTATCCGGCCGTCCTGATCAAGGATGAAGCTGTAGGCACCGACCTCAACAGTAAATTCGTGATGGTGGTTGACGATCAGGACCAGACCCGATATCGCGCGATTGAGCTGGGCCCCAAGCTGGAGGGATTGCGGGTCGTGCGCAGTGGCCTGGAGCAAGGAGAGCGGGTGGTGATCAATGGTTTGCAGCGGGTGCGTCCCGGCATGCGCGTCACTCCTGATGCTCAGGACATGGCCAGCGTCGAGACGCTGGCCGGCTTGACCCGGCTCAACGATGCGGTTGAGCCAGCAGCGCCTCAGGCGATGGCCGAGGTCGTGTCCCATGGTTTTGGGCCCCGCAGCTGAAATCGGCACAGGAGAGTGCATCGATGAATTTTTCTCAGTACTTCATACAGCGGCCGGTCTTTGCCATGGTCCTTTCTTTGTTGATCCTGATTGGCGGAGCCATTTCCCTCTATCAGTTGCCGGTCAGTGAATACCCTGAGGTGGTGCCTCCGACCATAGTGGTACGGGCCAGCTTTCCCGGGGCCAGTTCCAGCGTCATCGGGGAAACCGTGGCCTCGCCTCTGGAGCAAGCCCTCAGTGGTGTTGAGAGCATGCTGTACATGTCCTCGCAATCCACTGCCGACGGGGTCATGACCCTGACGTTGACCTTCCGTCTTGGCACCGACCTCGATGGTGCTCAGATCCAGGTGCAGAGCCGGGTCAATCGCACTCTGTCGCTGCTGCCGGTTGAGGTCCAGCGCCTGGGGGTGACGGTGGACAAGACCTCGCCGGCTCTGGCCCTGGTGGTGCATCTGGTCTCGCCGAATGAGCAATACGACCGCTTGCACTTGTCCAACTACATGTCGATCAATGTGATCGATGAGTTGTACAAGATCGATGGCGTGGGCGATATCCGTCTGTTGGGCATGGGCGATTATGCCTTACGGGTTTGGCTGGATCCGCACAAGGTTGCTTCGCGTAACCTCACTGCCAGCGATATCATTGATGCAATCCGTGAACAGAACCGGCAGATTGCCGCCGGTTCCCTGGGCACACCGCCGGTGGCAGGGGACAGCGCCTTCGAGTTGCCGATCAACGCTCGCGGGCGGCTGGTGACAGAAGAAGAGTTCGAAAACATCATTGTCCGGGCTGGTGCCGATGGTGAAATCACCCGCCTGCGGGACCTGGCGCGTGTCGAGTTGGGCTCCAGCCAATATGCCCTGCGCGCCCATCTGGACAACCAACCGTCAGCCGCACTTCAGGTGTTCCAAACTCCTGGTGCCAACTCCATCGAATTGTCCAATCGAATTCGTCAGCGGATGGCAGAGCTGGCGACGGATTTTCCATCCGGTATCGAGTACTCCATCGGTTACGACCCGACGGTCTTTGTGCGTAACTCCATCAGTGCGGTGGTTTACACCCTGTTCGAAGCCATTGCCCTGGTGGTGCTAGTGGTGGTGGTGTTCCTGCAGACCTGGCGTGCATCGATCATTCCCCTGGCAGCGGTTCCGGTCTCGCTGATCGGTACCTTTGCGGTGATGCATCTGCTGGGTTTTTCCTTGAATACCCTGTCGTTGTTTGGCTTGGTACTGGCCATTGGCATCGTAGTGGATGACGCCATCGTGGTGGTGGAGAACGTGGAGCGCAATATCGCCCTCGGCTACTCGCCACTCGAGGCCACCCAGCGGGCCATGCGAGAAGTCAGCAGGCCGATCATCGCCACGGCCCTGGTGTTGTGCTCGGTGTTTATACCGACCGCCTTTATTGCCGGTCTCAGCGGGCAGTTCTACCAGCAGTTCGCGGTGACCATTGCCATTTCCACGGTGATATCGGCATTCAATTCGCTGACGTTGTCGCCGGCCTTGGCAGCGCTGCTGCTCAGGGATAAGAAGGTGCCGCAGGATCCTGTGACCCGTGGCCTGGAGCGGGTGCTAGGAGGATGGCTTTTCAGGCCCTTCAACCGTTTCTTCGACTGGTTGAGCCTAGGGTACGTGCGATGTGTGAGCCGCATCCTGCGTCGCAGTGGCATTGCCCTGTTGTTGTATGCCGGCTTGATCGGCCTGACCTACCTGGGGTTCAGCAACACTCCGAGCGGCTTTGTGCCGGAGCAGGATAAGCAATACCTGGTGGCGTTCGCCCAGCTTCCGGAAGGCGCCAGCCTGGATCGGACGGAGGCGGTGATCCAAAGGATATCGGAGCTTGCTTTGGCACATCCCGGGGTTGAGAACACTGTGAGTTTCTCGGGGCTGTCCATCAACGGTTTCGTCAACAGTTCCAACAGCGGGCTGATGTTCATTCCCTTGAAGTCATTTTCTGAGCGCAAACACCCTGATCTGTCTCATACGCGGATTGTCGAGTCGCTGTCAGCGGAGTTTGGGGCTATTCAGGAAGCCTTTGTCGCGATAGTGCCACCGCCCCCCGTGGAGAGCCTGGGGAGCATTGGCGGTTTTCGCCTGCAGATAGAGGATCGGGGCAATCTCGGTCATGAGGAGTTGTTCAAGCAGACTCAGAACATCATCGCCAAGGCGCAGCAGATACCGGAGTTGGCGGGGGTATTCTCTAGCTATCAAATCAATGCGCCGCAACTGGAAGCCGACATCGACCGCGATAAGGCCAAGAGTCATGGCGTTTCCATCAGTGATGTCTTCGATACCTTGCAGGTATATCTGGGCTCGATGTACGCCAACGACTTCAATCGCTTTGGACGTACTTACCGCGTCAGCGTCCAGGCGGAACAACAGTTTCGCCTGGAGCCTCAGCAGATTGGCCAGTTGAAGGTGCGCAATCAGCGAGGCGATATGATTCCTCTGGCGGCTTTCGTCAGGATCAGTAGTAGCGCCGGGCCGGAGCGCACCATGCATTACAACGGTTTTCTGTCGGCGGAGATCAATGGCGCCCCGGCGCCGGGCTACAGCTCGGGCCAGGCCCAGGCGGCCATTGAGCGCCTGTTGAAGGCCGAGCTGTCCAGTGGCATGGCCTACGAGTGGACCGAGCTGGCGTACCAGCAGATTCTGGCCGGCAATACCGCGTTGTTCGTGTTTCCTTTGTGTGTGCTCCTGGCTTTTCTGGTGCTGGCGGCGCAGTACGAGAGTTGGAGTCTGCCCATGGCAGTGATCCTGATCGTGCCGATGACCCTGCTCTCTGCGTTGGTCGGCGTTCTGAGCATTTCTGGGGACATCAATATGTTCACCCAGATCGGGCTGATCGTTCTGGTGGGATTGGCCTGCAAGAACGCGATTCTCATCGTCGAATTCGCCAAGGAGCGACAGCAGGAGGGAATGGACTCCAGGACAGCAGTGCTGGAGGCCTGTCGACTACGCTTGCGGCCGATTCTGATGACCTCACTGGCGTTCATCATGGGAGTGGTACCGCTGATTCTCTCCAGCGGCGCCGGCGCTGAAATGCGTCGAGCCATGGGGGTGGCGGTGTTCTCCGGAATGATCGGTGTGACCATCTTCGGTTTGTTGCTGACACCGGTGTTCTACCTGCTCAGCCGTCGTCTCGTCGAGCGCCGCCAAATCAGGTCCGCCGCTGTTGCTGGGCGTAGAGCCGCACTCGGTCATCCAAACTGAGAACACTCCGCTTTCCATCTTCTAGCAAGACGCAAGGCCCAGGGGAGTGGGGCCTTGCCTTGCACTCAAGGAAATTGCCCGATGAAAACCATTACTACAGCATGGTTGCTGAGCGCCCTGTTCACGTCGTTTCAGGCAGGCGCGGCGGCACCGGAGGCTACCCAGGAGAGCGATATCATGTTGTCACGCAAAAACTACCAGGCCCTTGGCGCCCCCGCCGGTCCTTATTCCGCATCGGTCAGGCACCAGGGGACCTTGTACCTTTCTGGGTTGACCGCCTTTGGCAGCAAGGCCCAGGGTCAATCCATGGCGGAGCAGGCTGAGGCAATCTTTCAGCAGCTTAAGCAGGTTGCCGAAGCTGAAGGTATTGGCCTTCATTATCTGATCAAGGTGACGGTCTTCGTCACATCCTTGGAGGACCTTGACGCGCTACGGGAGGTGCTTTCCCGAAACTATCAAGGGGCCTATCCGGCCAGCTCCCTAGTTCAGGTGGCTGGGCTGTTTTCTCCAGAGGTGAATATCGAGATAGAGGCGTTGTTTGCGCTTCCGTTGTAGCTCAAACCCTAGCCTGCCTGCGTTTAGATCAGCCTGTGATAGCGCTTAGAGGCGGGTTGACGCTCTGTCGACCCGCCCAGGACTGAATCAGGCCTTGAGGGTCGCCATGTCGATCACGAAGCGGTATTTCACATCGCCCTTGATCATGCGCTCGTAAGCTTCATTGATCTGGCGGATGTCGAGCATTTCGATATCGCAGGTGATGCCGTGCTCGGCGCAGAAATCCAGCACCTCCTGGGTCTCGGCAATGCCGCCGATCAGCGATCCGGCCAGTACGCGACGGCTCATCACCAGCTTGCCGGCGTGCAGTGCCGGGTCCACCGGCTCGATCAGGCCCACCAGGATGTGCACGCCGTCAAAGCGCAGGGTGTCGAGGTAGGGATTGAGGTCGTGGGGCACCGGGATGGTGTCCAGGAGGAAGTCGAAATGCCCGGCTACCGACTGCATCTGCGCCGCATCGGTGGATACGATCACATGGTCCGCGCCTTGGCGGCGGGCTTCTTCGGCCTTGCTCGCCGAGCGGGTGAACAGGGTCACTTCGGCCCCCAGGGCCTTGGCGAACTTGATGCCCATGTGGCCCAGGCCGCCCATGCCGAGAATCCCCACCTTGTCGCCAGCCTTGACGCCATAGTGCTTGAGGGGCGAGTAGGTGGTGATGCCGGCACAGAGAATCGGTGCAGCGCTGGCCAGGTCGAGTTTCTCCGGGATGCGCACGACAAAGTGCTCGCTGACCACGATGCTGTCGGAGTAGCCGCCCATGGTGTTGCTGCCATCGACCCGATCCGGGGTGGCGTAGGTCATGGTCGGACCTTCCAGGCAGTACTGTTCCAGGTTCGCAGCACAGGCTTCGCAATGGCGACAGGAGTCCACCATGCAGCCGACGCCCACCAAGTCGCCGACCTTGTGCTTGCTGACGTTGGCGCCGACGGCGGTGACCTTGCCGACGATCTCGTGGCCCGGCATCAGCGGGTACACGGCGATGCCCCATTCGTTGCGGGCCTGGTGGATGTCGGAGTGGCAGACGCCGCAGTAAAGGATCTCGATGGCGACGTCGTCCGCGCGTGGGCTGCGGCGCTGGAAGCTCATGGGGGCGAGGGGAGTGGTGGCCGATTGGGCGGCATAACCGATGGCGGTGTACATGAAGAACCTCGCAAAAGCGCTGACAAGTGAGGCGGTGCATTCTCGGCGTCGAGCCTGAGGGCGGCCATGGCGATTCCTCGGCATGTCATGCCTATTCCTCCGGTATTGGCGGTTTTTGCGCGGCATTGGCCAGCAGACCTGCGATGATGTTTTCATCCCTTTTTTCGTGAAGTTTTCTGCATGCTGCTGACCCGTCACCTTGACGCCAATGCCACCCTGGTTTCGCTGATCCAGCCCCTTGCCAGCCGAGATGGTTTTGTTGCCACCGCCTTGCCTGGGGTCCAGGTGCTGCGGGCCAGCTGTGATGTGGCGCGAGGTCCACAGATCTATGAACCGAGCCTGATGATCATTGTCCAGGGCAGCAAACTGGCCTACCTGGGCACGCGGACCCTGGAATACGGCGCCGGGCACTACCTGATCCAGGCCTTGTCGGTGCCCTTCGAGTGCGAAACCTTCGCCTTGCCCGACGCACCGCTGCTGGGGATTTCCATTGCCATCGACCGGGCAGTCCTGAGCGAGCTGGTGCTGGCCATGGGGATCGCCGAAGGCCGGGCGGCTTCGGCGCAAACCCTGGAATCGATGACCTCGGCGGTGCTCGACGACGTCATGCGTGGTTGCGTGGAGCGCCTGCTGCGTTGCCTGCACGATCCTCTGGAGTGCAAGGTAATGGGGGCGTCCAGGGTGCGCGAGCTGCTCTTTGCTGCCCTGCGCGGGCCTCAGGCCGATGCGCTGCGGGCGCTGGTGGAGCAGCAGGGGCAGTTCGCGCGGGTCGCGGCTTCGCTCAATCATCTGCACGAGCATTACACCGAGCCGTTGAACGTCGAGACCCTGGCCCGCTGCGCCAACATGAGCACTTCGACCTTCCACGAGCATTTCAAGCGCAGCACCCTGCTGTCGCCAGTGCAGTACCTCAAGCGCCTGCGGTTGCTCAAGGCCCAGCAGTTGCTGGTGGGAGAAGGGCTGGGTGTGGCCCAGGTAGCGCATCGGGTGGGTTACCAGAGCACCTCGCAATTCAGTCGCGAGTACAAGCGCTACTTTGAGCGTAATCCCGGGGATGAGCGGGCCGTTGCTCTGTAGATGCTGTTCGTAGGCGAACGCCTTTGGGCCGCTACAAGGCTTGAGGGGTTCTTCGCCGACAAGTCGGTTTCTACCGGAGACTGTGCCAGCAAAACCCGGGCATGAAAAAGGCCCCCATAAAGGGGGCCTCTTGTGTACCGCGGCGACTTACATGTTCGGGTAAGTCGGGCCGCCGGCACCTTCCGGAGTGACCCATGTGATGTTCTGGGCCGGGTCCTTGATATCGCAGGTCTTGCAGTGCACGCAGTTCTGGGCGTTGATCTGGAAGCGCTTCTCGCCGTCTTCCTGGGTGATCACTTCATACACGCCGGCCGGGCAGTAACGCTGAGCAGGCTCGTCGTACAGCGGCAGGTTGCGGCCCAGAGGGATGCTCGGGTCGGTCAGCTTGAGGTGGCAAGGCTGCTCTTCTTCATGGTTGGTACCGGAGATGAATACCGAGCTCAGTTTGTCGAAGCTGATTTTGCCGTCGGGTTTGGGGTAGTCGATCTTCGCGCAGTCCTTGGCCAGCTTCAGGCTGGCGTAGTCCGGCTTGGTGTCGTGCAGGGTGAAGGGCAGCTTGCCACCGAAGATGTTCTGATCCATCCAGTTGAAGCCGGCGCCGATGATCGGACCGAACTTGTGCATGGCCGGGCCGAAGTTGCGGCTGGCGAACAGCTCTTCATACAGCCAGCTGGATTTGAAGGAGTCGACGTAGCTCTTCAGCTCGTCAGCCCCTTCGGAACCGGCGAACAGCGAGTCGGCCACGGCATCGGCGGCGAGCATGCCGGACTTCATGGCGGTGTGGCTGCCCTTGATCTTGGCGACGTTCATGGTGCCCAGGTCGCAGCCGATCAGCGCGCCGCCCTTGAAGACCATCTTCGGCAGCGAATTGATACCGCCCTTGGCCAGTGCACGGGCGCCGTAGCTGATGCGTTTGCCGCCTTCCAGGTACTGCTTGAGCACCGGGTGATGCTTGAGGCGCTGGAATTCGTCGAACGGCGACAGGTAGGTGTTGGCATAGGACAGGTCGACGATCAGGCCCACCACGACCTGGTTGTTTTCCAGGTGATAGAGGAAGGAACCGCCGGTGTTCTCGTTGCTCATGATGTCCAGCGGCCAGCCGGCGGTGTGGACCACCAGGCCCGGTTGGTGCTTGGCCGGATCGATTTCCCAGATTTCCTTGAGGCCGATGCCGTAGTGCTGGGCGTCGGCGTCGGTGTCCAGGTTGAAGCGCTTGATCAGTTGCTTGCCGATATGGCCGCGGCAGCCTTCGGCGAACAGGGTGTACTTGCCGCGCAGTTCCATGCCTGGGGTGTAGAGGCCATCTTTCGGCTGTCCTTCACGGTCGACACCCAGGTCACCGGTGATGATCCCGCGGACCACGCCGTTTTCGTCGATCAGGGCTTCCTGGGCGGCGAAGCCCGGGTAGATTTCCACGCCCAGGTTCTCGGCCTGCTGGGCCAGCCAGCGGCACAGGTTGCCCAGGGAAATGATGTAGTTGCCTTCGTTGTGCATGGTCTTGGGCACAAAGAAGTCTGGAACCTTGGTGGAAGTGTCGCCGCTACGCAGGACATAAATGTCGTCGCGGGTGACCGGGGTGTTGAGCGGGGCGCCCAGTTCCTTCCAGTCCGGGAATAGTTCATTCAGGGCCCGAGGCTCGAACACGGCACCGGAAAGGATGTGAGCACCGACTTCGGAGCCTTTTTCAACCACGCAGACGCTGATTTCCTTACCGGCTTCAGCGGCCTTCTGCTTAAGGCGGCAAGCGGCGGACAAGCCTGCGGGGCCGGCACCGACGATGACCACGTCGAATTCCATGTATTCGCGTTCCACTAGGCTATCTCCTACTCAAGGCTCAACGGTTTTTTCTAATTGGAGGTTTGGCGTTGCATCCGCGCTTTCTCCCATTACAAATGGGGGGAGAAGGGGAGGATGGCCGACCTTTCTCTCTGGGCGGCGCATTATATCTACACCACTCTCAGCGTCCAATACAAACGTTTGTTTGAATTTGCCGCAGCCCAGATAAATCAAAGAAGCGCGGCTTATAAACGGCTATTTTGCCGTATTGACCGGAAAAGGCGTTCCGGTCAAGATACGGTCGGTTTTGCGCTCGCCGTAGGCTGACTGTTGGTTTCAAGAGCACCTCTAAAGACAGGGCAAAGGCAATAAAGGTGACGCACCGCGCAGCTTGAAAGTGCGCAGTTTACACGCCGCGATAATGAATGACTCGTCGGTCACCACTGACGAACGGTCATCACCCCGTGAGCAAGGTCAACCTGATATGCGCCAGCGTTTTTGGAGGTGCCCTTGTGCCGATGAGCATCAACCGCCAGGTTCTCGCCTAGGCGACTTTCTTTTCACCGGAGAGTAACGAGGAATCCATGAAGGTTCTTGTAGCTGTCAAACGAGTGGTCGACTATAACGTCAAGGTTCGCGTCAAAGCGGACAACTCCGGCGTCGACCTCGCCAACGTCAAGATGTCGATGAACCCTTTCTGCGAAATCGCAGTGGAAGAAGCCGTACGCCTTAAAGAGAAAGGTGTAGCGACTGAAATCGTCGTCGTCTCCATCGGTCCTGCTACTGCTCAAGAGCAACTGCGTACCGCCCTGGCACTGGGTGCCGATCGCGCAATCCTCGTCGAGTCCGCTGAAGAGTTGAACTCCCTGGCTGTGGCCAAGCTGCTCAAGGCTGTGGTCGACAAGGAACAGCCACAGCTGGTTATCCTGGGCAAACAGGCCATCGATAGCGACAACAATCAGACCGGCCAGATGCTGGCGGCCCTGAGCGGTTATGCTCAAGGCACCTTCGCCTCCAAGGTCGAAGTGTCCGGCGACAAGGTCAATGTCACTCGCGAAATCGACGGCGGCCTGCAGACCGTTGCGCTGAACCTGCCAGCCATCGTCACCACCGACCTGCGTCTGAACGAGCCGCGCTATGCGTCTCTGCCAAACATCATGAAAGCCAAGAAGAAGCCGCTTGAAACGCTGACTCCTGATGCTTTGGGCGTTTCCACCGCCTCCACCAACAAGACCCTGAAAGTCGAAGCGCCAGCTGCACGCAGCGCAGGTATCAAGGTCAAGTCGGTGGCTGAACTGGTCGAGAAACTGAAAAACGAAGCGAAGGTAATCTGATCATGACTATCTTGGTAATCGCCGAACACGATAACAAGGCGCTGGCTCCGGCCACCCTGAACACCGTTGCCGCCGCCGCCAAAATCGGTGGTGACGTCCATGTACTGGTAGCCGGCCAGGGCGTTGGCGCTGTGGCTGAAGCCGCTGCAAAAATCGCTGGCGTGGCCAAAGTGCTGGTGGCAGACAATGCCGCCTACGCTCACCAACTGCCGGAAAACGTTGCGCCGCTGGTGGCCGAGCTGGGTGCTGGCTACAGCCACATCCTGGCTGCCGCTACCTCCAACGGTAAGAACATCCTGCCGCGGGTTGCCGCTCAGCTGGACGTTGACCAGATCTCCGAGATCATCTCGGTAGAAAGCGCTGACACCTTCAAGCGTCCGATCTATGCCGGTAATGCCATCGCTACCGTGCAGTCCTCGGCTGCCGTGAAGGTCATCACCGTGCGTGCTACCGGCTTCGACGCCGTTGCTGCTGAAGGTGGTTCGGCTGCGGTTGAAGCCGTTGGCGCCGCTCACGATGCCGGCAAGTCGAGCTTCGTTGGCGAAGAGCTGGCCAAGTCCGATCGTCCTGAACTGACCGCTGCCAAGATCGTCGTTTCCGGCGGCCGTGGCATGCAGAACGGTGACAACTTCAAGCACCTGTACGCCCTGGCCGACAAGCTTGGCGCAGCGGTCGGCGCCTCCCGCGCAGCCGTGGACGCAGGCTTCGTGCCCAACGACATGCAGGTCGGCCAGACCGGCAAGATCGTCGCGCCACAGCTGTACATCGCCGTCGGTATCTCCGGCGCGATCCAGCACCTGGCAGGCATGAAGGATTCCAAGGTGATCGTTGCGATCAACAAGGACGAAGAAGCTCCGATCTTCCAGGTGGCCGACTACGGTCTGGTGGCGGACTTGTTCGAAGCCGTACCTGAGTTGGAGAAGCTGGTCTAATCCGGCGGCTTCACTTATAAAGAGCCCGGCCCTTTGGCCGGGCTTTTTTTGTCTGTTTTTTGTTGGGGAGAATTTCGCCATGGATCTGCGCCGCATGAGGGGCTGGTCAGCGCTGTTGGGTCTGGCGTTGTTGCCATCGCTGTCGATGGCTGCGGGCAAGTGCGAACGCCTGGTGGTCACCGGCAGCCCGGATGCACCACCCTACCTGTGGCGCGATCCGCAGAACCCCAAGCACCTGATAGGGGCCAGTGCCGATCTATTGCAGCAGGTGGCGGGAGAGTTGGGGCTCAAGATCGAGTTGCTGTACGCCGGCAAACGTTCCGAGGCCCTGGACGAAGTGCGCAGTGGGCGCATGGATCTGCTAGCCGACGCGCCCCTGACCTTGAACGAACTGGAGTCCCTGGACTACATCCATCCGGCCCTGGTGCAGAACGACTACCTGGTGTGGACCCGCAAGGACTCCACCCTGAGTTATGCCCAGCCGTTGGATCTTGCCGGTCATCCCGGCGCGGTATCGGAAAAGGCCAGGCTGACCCAGCCCTTTCAGGCCATGGCCAAGGAGCATCTGCAACTCAAGCGTTTGCCGAATCTGACCCAAGTCTTCCAGACCTTGCTCCTGGGGGAAGTGGACTATGTTCTGGCGCCGCGTTACGCGGGCATGGCCATGGCCCAGTCCTTGGGGATGGCGGCGGATCTGGTGACCTTTCCCCAGCCTGTCGACAAACCGGGGCTGTTCCTGGCCTTGTCCCACAACTCCGCCTGCAATGATCCATGGTTGCGCGGACAGTTGGCAAAAAAGATGACAGAATTGCCCGCGTCCGGTCTGACGGAGGCCTTGCTGCAGCGCAATCTGGAGCGCTGGAAGGCCCAGTTGCAGCAACCCGTCAGCAGCCCAAAACCGTAGGAATCACGTGTGACTATTCGACCTCTTTTCGCTGCCCTGGCCCTGTTGGCCCTGGCGGGTTGTGCAACCGATCCGGCGCCCAACGAGCAGATGCGCCTTACTGCCCAGGCCCTGGAACAAGCCAAGGCCGTGGGGGCTTCGGCCGAGGACATGCCTGAGTTGAAACTGGCCGAAGACAAGTTCGCCCGTGCCCAGGGCAATATGCAGGATGAGTCGTACAAGAAGGCGCGGATGCGCGCCGAGCAGGCCGAGCTGGATGCGCGTCTGGCAGAAGCCAAGGTCCTGACTCAGAAAAGCCAGGAGCAGGTGAATGTGCTCAATACCCGCATTACGCGCCTGCGCAAGCAGTTGGGAGACGCCCAATGAGCCTCTCTATCCGTATCTTCGGCGGCGCTGTGCTGTTGGCCTGCGCCGGTCTCTATGGCTGCGCCGGCCAGCACAGTGAGGAAGCCTTGCAGCAAGCCGGCAACGACTTCCAGAAGGTCAAGGAAGACTCCAATGTGCTGCGTATCGCGCCTAAGGACGTGATACGTGCGGGTGAGTCCCTGGCTCGCGCCGATCGTCTGTCGACCTACTGGGGCAGCGGCGGCGACGTGGAGCACTATGCCTACCTGAGCCGTCGTTACAGCGAAATCGCCCGTGAGCACACCGAACAGGCGCTGAATCAGGAGCGTGCGGCCAAGCTCGAGCTGGAGCGTCAACGTCTGCAACTGGCCCTGCGTGAGGCCAAGTTGCTGAGCGTGCAGCAGCAGGGCAAATGGCTCGAAGAGCAGATCATCAGCCTGGCCACCACCCAGACCGATCGTGGTCTGGTGATGACGCTGGGAGACGTGCTGTTCGACACCGGTGAAGCTGAGTTGAAGAGTTCGGCGAACCGCACGGTGCTCAAGGTGGTGCAGTTCCTCCAGCTGAACCCTAAGCGCGTGGTACGCATCGAGGGCTACACCGATAACACCGGGGAGCGTCAGAGCAACCTGCAGCTGTCTCGCGATCGTGCCCAGGCGGTGGCCGATGTGCTGGTGGACCTGGGAATCGACGAAAAGCGTGTCCATGTCCAGGGCTATGGTGACGAGTACCCAGTGGAAGCCAATGCCTCCGAACGGGGCCGGGCGCAGAACCGTCGGGTGGAAATCGTCTTCTCCGACGACAAGGGCCAGCTCGGCGCTGCTCGCTGAAACACTGATCCCTTTGCCCCTGAAAAGCCCGACGCCTCGCAAGCGTTGGGTTTTTTTATGTCTGAGGGTGTCGCAAAAACTCGACAGTTCTACTTTTCACTGGCCTGTGTCCTCGACTATTGTAGAAACTGTCCCAGTACACTTCTAAACTGTGCCGGTATTGTTTCACACAAGAATAAAACGCCGTGAAATCGAGTGCTGCGCCATGACCAATCTCTTGCTCTATCAACGTATCGCTCAGCAACTGGCTGAGGATATTCGCCGTGGTGTCTACCAGCCGGGGGAGCGCGTACCGTCGGTGCGCAAGATGAGCTCGCAGCTCAATGTCAGCCACGCCACGGTGCTCCAGGCCTACGCCAATCTGGAAGATCAGGGGCTGATCCGCGCGCGTCCCCAATCGGGTTACTACGTGCACCAGACCCCGGCTCTGACCGCGCCGACCCCGGATATTGCCCGGGTCGAACGTCCAGGACTGGTCACGCGCAGCAGCATTATTCAGCAGGTGCTGGTGGAGTCCCGTCGCGAGGGCGTGTTTCCCCTGGGTGCGGCAGTGCCCAGCGTTGACTATTTGCCGGTGCGGGCGCTGCACCAGCAATTGGCCAAGGTCACGCGTTTTCACAGTCCGCGGGCGTTCAGCTATATGTTCAGCCCGGGATTCGAGCCCTTGCGGCGTCAGGTGGCGATTCGCATGCGCGATGCCGGGGTCGTGGTCGACCCTTCGGAAGTGGTGATTACCCACGGATGCGTCGATGCCTTGCAGATGTCCCTACGGGTCCTGACCCGGCCGGGTGATCTGATCGCCGCGGAATCGCCGACCTATTACGGGCTGCTGCAACTGGCGGACCTGCTGGGGCTCAAGGTCATCGAGATTCCCAGCGACCCCTCTACGGGCATGAGCCTTGAGGCCCTGCAGCTGGCGGCCAACCAATGGTCGATCAAGGCCTTGGTACTGACTACGCGCCTGAGCAACCCCCTGGGTGGAACCATGCCGGAGGAGCGGCAGAAGCAACTGCTGCGCCTGGCTTCGGACTTCGATATCCAGGTGGTCGAGGACGATATCTACGGCGAGTTGATGTTCGAAGTGGGGCGCACCAAGGCCCTCAAGGCCTATGACCGCCTGGACCGGGTGATCTACTGCTCAAGCTTCTCCAAGACCCTATCGCCGGGAGTGCGTATCGGCTGGATGATTGCTGGCAAGTATCAGCAGGAGATCCAGCGCCTGCAGACCTTCAGTACCCATTCCGCATGCAGCGTGACGCAGATGGGGGTTGCGGCGTATCTGGAGAACGGTGGTTATGACCGTCATCTGCGCTACATCCGCCAGGAATACCGCAAGAACCTCAGCGCCTTTCAACTGGCGGTGCAGCAGCATTTTCCGGAAGGTACGCAGATTACCCGGCCCAACGGCGGGTTCATTCTCTGGGTCAGCCTGCCGGGACGGGTCAACACCCAGGAACTGCACGTGCGGGCTTTGCAGCAGGGCATCAGTATCGCTCCGGGGTTGATCTTCAGTAACACCGAACAGTTCAACCACTGCGTGCGCCTGAATTGCGGGACACCTTGGAACCGCGAGGCCGAGCGAGCCTTGATGACCCTGGGCATGCTCGCCAGTCAGTTATGCCAAGAAGCGGCCGGCGGATTCTAGACAGTGCGGTCCCATGCTTGTCATGGGGCTTGCAACAAGCGAGCATAGGGCACCTTTTGTCGATCTACCTGCCTTTATGAAAGCCTTTTTTCCTGTCATCTGGTTGAGTGCCTGCCTCTTGGGAGTCGTTGCGGCGCCTGTCCAGGCGGCCTCGACCCCGGATAAACCGGCTGCCAGCGTTACTCATTCAAGCAAGGCCTCCAGCACCAAGCAGGCTCCAGCGAGCAAGACCAAACCGTCCGCCAATGCCAGCAAAGCCCAGCCCAAGAAAAAGGCCAAGCCTGCGCCCAAGAAGGCCAAGTCCAAGTGGGCCTATCAAGATATCAACACACCTCTGGCCAGTCCCAAGCTCGACTTGAGCCTGCCACCGGAAATGGTCAAGCACTTGCAGCCTGTGGGAGCGCTGCCGCTGCCCAAGCGCGAGCCTCTGCTGCCGCAGATGTTTGGCGAGAAGCCCAAGGACAGCAGTCCGTTCCAACTCAACGGTCGATTGCTCAGCAACGAAATGCAGTTGCAGTTACGCAACGAGGAGCGTCGGGATATCGAGGGCGCTGCCCTGGATTTCGAGTTCAAACAGTAAATTCATCAACCTCTCTGTGACCGAGTTGACCGGCACTTTGTCGGAGACTGATCAGTCACGCACGGTTGTGCGTCAAATCCGTTCTTTGAGTAATTTTAAACGGCTGTTTTAGCGGTTACTCTTGTCCGGCCTCATTCAACACTATGCTTGTCGCGAGGAGCTTTTCGTCATGAACTGCCGTGAAGGTTGTGGCGCTTGCTGCATTGCCCCTTCTATCAGTACGCCGATTCCTGGAATGCCCAATGGCAAGCCGGCGGGAGAACGTTGCCTGCACCTTTCTGTCGAACACCTGTGCGGTCTTTTCGGCAGGCCGGAGCGGCCAGCGGTTTGTGGGGCATTTCAGGCGGATCCTGAGGTGTGTGGCGAAAGCCGAGAAGACGCCATCCGTTTGCTCGGTTGGTGGGAGCAAGTGACGGCTGCTTAGTTTTAATGAACGGAACTTCAACAATAAGGAATAAGACAATGGGTTTGCTGCATCGAATTGCTGTGCTCTGTGGTTTAACCGTGCTGCTGTCGGCAACGGCCCACGCCGAAGACTGGCAAACGGCCAAGGATGAAGACGGCATCAAGATTTCCTTGAGTGAAGTGGCCGGTTCCAAATACAAGGCCTATCGCGGCGTCACCACCATGAAGACCTCCATCGCCAAGCTTCGCGCGCTGCAGGAAGACGTGGCCGGTGCCTGCTCCTGGATTCATGAGTGCAAGAGCCAGAAGCTGCTCAAGCATGAGGGTGATCAAAGCTGGACCTACACTCAGTTCAATACCCCCTGGCCAGTGACTGCCCGTGACTCGGTGCTGCACATTACCTCCAGCGAGGCCGCCGATGGCAGCCTGATCCGTAAGCTGGAAGGCGTGCCCACCTACATTCCCGAAGAGAAAGGCTTCGTGCGTGTGTCCCAGGTTGAGGGTTACTGGAAGTTTGTGCCCAAAGGGGCCGATCAGGTGGAAGTGACCTACCAGGTGCATACCGAGCCGGGTGGCAGCGTGCCGTCCTGGCTGGCCAACAAGTTCGTGGTGGACGCGCCCTTCAACACTTTGAAGGCGCTCAAGGCCCGTGCCGAAAAGCCGTAATCGGCTGATTGTCCACGGGATTCATCAAGGCCGCCTCCGGGCGGTCTTTTTATTGGTTTGTCCCCGCCAGCACTGTGGAACGTTTGCCTCGCACTCAAGGTCGAGATGCTGTAGGTCCACTCATGGGGCTATCAAGGAGGCGTTGATGCAAAAGTGGCAAGTCACTTTCGTGGATGATCATGGCGTCCAGTCCGTCGAGCAGTTCGATTGCGAGCAGCAACCGACGTTGGAACGCGCCGCACAATTGGTCCGGGCCAGGTTGCTGCCAGTGAGTGCCGAACTGGATCTCAATGATCTGGATGGGCGCACCGATTCCCCTACCCTCAAGAGCTTGAAAGAGCAGAACAGCATTCAGATTCTCAGCATTACGCCGATGTAATGAGAGCAGAGAGGGCTCCGACAGCAATTTCTGGCGTCGTCCAGGTGTTGGCGCTAATCTGCAAACGAGATCAGCGAATTCTTCGCTAAGCTCTGATCTTGTCAGCTCCATGCTTGTTTCCTGACGACCCGCCCCGGGTCGTGATGCCGGTCACTTTTGGCCGGTGGGTCGGGAAGCACGGAAAGTCTATCCATCGGTTTGAGGAGGACGTTTCATGAGCACAGCCTTTCAAGAAGACCTCAGCAGCAGTGTGTTGCGCCGCATGAAAGAAGGCGGTTTTGACTTTTCACGATTCCATCCCATCGAGTTCTACGCCATTTTCCCGGATGAGGAGCGGGCACGCAGGGCGGCAGGACAGTTTCGCGGTGAATCCTTGAATGCCCAGGTCAGCGTGCGTGACGACGGCGCCTGGTATCTGGAGTTGAGCAAGGTGATGTACGCCACCCATGGCGGCATCGGGGATTTTGAACAGGACTTCGAGGCAGTGGTCGAACCCCTGGGCGGCATCATTGAAGGCTGGGGGGTGAAACAGGAGATCCGTGGGCGTCTGGTATAGCTAAGGTTGTGTGCATCGAGACTGACAATTGGCTGGCCTGCGGGTCGGCCAATTGTGTTTTCAGGGGCCGCAAAGGCAAAAAAAAGCCACCCGACAGGGTGGCTAAAAGGGAAGACCGGTCAGGAGAGGGAACCGGTCGGGAGAGCCCGGACCCGGTTGTCATCGGCGTCATCAAGGTTGCAGCAGCAACTTCATCAGGCTTGGTGAAGTGTTTGCTCGATGGGGCGATTATCCCCGTGTGTCCCCCAGCGGTGAAATCAACTCTGACTATGCTGGTGATAGCCAAAACCTGCGCCTGGCCATTACGTACAAGGGAGCGGCAGCGGCTTCGCGCAGCGAGGGTAGGCACGCCAGGTTGCTGCTTGTCCTCGCCGATCGCGAAACCCGTGTGGTGTCCGGTGGTCTTACTCGTGTGGTCCTGCGTGAAGGCTCCCTGGTGGTGAACTCCTCCCAGGTTGGCGGCACCAAGGACACCTGGGTAGTGGAGGATTAAGGACGCCTGCCATGTTGAGTCGAACCGCTTCAGACCTGTACTGGATGTCCCGTTATCTGGAGCGCGCGGAAAACCTCGCGCGGATGCTCGACGTCAGCTATTCGCTGTCGCTGATGCCCCAGGATGGGCACGGTGACGGTCTGCATGAACTGGCCATGCCGCTGTTGATCACCGGCACCCTTGAGGACTACCGGGCTCGCCATGAGACGCTGCATGCCGAGCGGCTGTTGCAGTTCTTTGCCCTGGATGCCGCCAATCCGGCCAGCATTTATAGTTGCCTGGGTTCGGCCCGGGCCTGTGCCCACGCGGTACGCGGGCGGATCACCGCCGATATGTGGGAAAACGTCAACGCCACCTGGCTGGATATTCAACAGATTGCCCGCCAAGGTCTCAGTACCTACGGCATGAACCGCTTTTGCGAATGGATCAAGGAGCGCTCCCACCTGTTTCGCGGAGCCTCCTACGGCACCATCATGCGCAACGATGCCTTCCGGTTTATCCGCCTGGGCACCTTTATCGAACGGGCCGACAACACCCTGCGCCTGCTGGATGCCCGCTACGAGATGACTGGCGACCAGGTTGATGCGGTCGGTGACGGTACCGCCCGTGCGTATTACCAATGGAGCGCCTTGCTTCGCGCCCTGTCGTCCTTCGAGGCCTATACCGAGATCTACCGCGAAGCTCCCGGAGCCCGGCATGTCGCCCAGTTGCTGCTGTTGCATGCCGACGTGCCGCGCTCGTTGCGCGCCTGCACCGAAGAGATCGACCAGATCCTCGCCAGCCTGCCAGGGGACAACGGGCTTCCGGCCCAGCGTCTGGCGGCGCAGATGAATGCGCGTCTGCGCTGCATCGGCATTGATGAAATTCTCGACGAGGGCCTGCATGCCTGGCTGACCGACTTCATTCCCCTGGTGCGCCAGTTGGGCGATGCCATTCACCGTGCCTACCTGGAGGCTGCGTGAGACTCTCCATCAGCCACGCAACCGCCTATCGCTACCAGCACCCGGTACGAACCAGCATCCAGTACTTGAGCCTGACGCCCCACGACAGTGAGCGCCAGCAGGTGCTCGCCTGACCGAGGCTGATGAAGCGTTGCGTGAGTTTGCCAGTCAGCAATCCGCAAGGCGCTGTGATCGTGCCGCTCTGGTCGAGCTGATGCAGGGCTTCACCAGCTCATGGCCTACACATTGAGGGCAACGGATGTGGCTACCAGCGCGGCCGACGCTTTTCGCCGGGGCGGTGCCGGCGAACAGATGCATACCAGGATTGTGCAAGCAGCAGTCACTTCTGCAAGCGCCGGCTCGCTGGCGAAAGGGACTCAAGGAATCTGCTTGCGCCCCGCCATATGCCGGAGGTACTCCAGCAACAATTCCAGCTCCCCATCCGGCAGGACGCTGTTGCTGAACCCAGGCATTTTCGCCTGGGGCCAGCGCCTCAGGCTTTGCGGATCGCGGATATAGCGCTTGAGAAAATCACTGCCGAAATACTCGGTGGGGTTATAGGGAATGTTCAGGTCCGGTCCGAACTGAGAGTCGCCAGCGCCATTGAGTCGGTGGCAGGCCAGGCAGTTCTTCTGGAACAGGGCGAACCCCTGGTTGACTGGATCATCGACCGCCAGCTTCGGGTCCGGGCCCAGGGCCGGGAAACGCTCCGCCACCGGCGCCAGGCGCTGAATGCGCGCAACCTGGAACGGCCATTGCTCGGGGCTGATATGCCCGGCCGCGGGGTTGCTCCATACCAGGTAGAAAGGTCCGGCGCTGGGCTTGTCCGCTGCCAGTGTCGGCCAGGGTTTGTCAGGGTCCTCAATGGCCAGCCAGGCCTGGGCGCCCTTGCGATTGAGCAGGGGCGCGGCGTTCAACTCTGCGGCAAAGCCGTCCAGGGCCACGGCCTGCAGATGGTCCTCGGCCTTGAGGCCCTTGAGCAGGGCCGCCATGGGCACGGCTCGGTACTGCATCTCGCGCTTGTAGGACACATCGTCCTTGATGCGGATGTCCCGGGCTTCGGGGTGCTTGAGCAGTTCTTCGGTTTGCCAGGTGCGGCTGTCTGAGCCCAGGTCGATCAGCAGTTGCGCAGCGTATAGCGGACTGCTCGACAACAGAGCAGCGCAAAGGATGAGAGCTTTCAATTGATGTCCATCGGATCGTCGTCAGTGGGTTCGTCGCCGGGGAGTACATCCTCAGGTTGCGACACATGGTCGAACAGGGCAGCCCGGAGTTTTTCATGGTTACCGCCGTTGACGATACCGAAATGGCCGCGTTTGACCAGGGTGTCTTCGGCTTCCAGGGCATGCTGGCCAGTGTCGCTGTAGCTCACCACCGTGGCGTTTGGGGGCCAGCACCACGTTGCGCAACTGCTGGGCCACACCCTCGGCACTGATGCCGATAACGTCCTCCAGTTCCTCGGGAAGACTGGCACGCAAAACTGTCCCCCGGTAGGAGCCGGGGGGCGATTTTCTATCTCGTTGGTCGAGCAGCCACAGATCAGCCGATCACTTTGGTGAGGTTCGGCAAGATCAGCAGCAGTGTGGTTGCAAAGAGAATGAGCCCCGCCTGGCGTACTTTCGAATGTTTGAACATGGCTGAATGCCTTTTGTTGTTATTCCTGAGCATCTATGCACGCCGGTCGCTGTTTTTTTTACGATGAGCCGGCTATGTGTCCTTTTTCTGATCTGTCCCGGCGCAGAATCCGTCTGGGACTTCCTACAGTTTCTACCTTAGGGGCCTTGAATCCTCTGGCTTAGATCCAATTCGTATGAAGTTATAGCTGCACTTCCTTAAAAAGCTATAAATCCGCCCGAATACCGGGTGGCCGCCCTTTGGCTAGACAGCTCGCGACCCTTCATCGGTGGATCGCTTAGCTGCCTACCGTTCGTCTGAGCGTCACCGTCAAGGCGGCTGAGCGCATCGGTCATTGAATCCGTCGCTGCCGCGCCTAATGTGGGAGCTCGACATTTCCCCCCCTGGATAGCGGTTCGAGGACGTCATGACCCAAGCTTTGATATTCGATGCGTTACGCACGCCCCGTGGCAAAGGCAAGGCTGATGGCGCCTTGCACAGTGTGAAACCGGTGAATCTGGTTGCCGGCCTGTTGCGGGCCCTGCAACAACGTTGCGAGCTGGACACCAGCCAGGTGGACGACGTGGTCCTGGGCTGCGTGACCCCCATCGGCGATCAAGGGGCCGATATCGCCAAGACCGCCGTCCAGGCAGCGGACTGGGATGTGAGCGTGGCGGGGGTGCAGATCAATCGCTTCTGCGCCTCGGGGCTGGAGGCGGTCAATCTGGGCGCGATGAAGGTGCTCTCGGGCTTCGAGGAACTGGTGGTGGTCGGTGGCGTCGAGTCCATGTCGCGGGTTCCCATGGGCAGTGATGGCGGCGCCTGGGTACTGGACCCCGAGACCAACATGCACAGTCATTTCACGCCCCAGGGGATAGGTGCCGACCTGATTGCGACCCTGGAAGGTTTCTCCCGCGAGGACGTCGACCGCTTTGCCCTGCAATCCCAGCAGAAGGCTGCCCGTGCGCGCTCCAGCGGTGCCTTCGGCAAGTCCCTGGTGCCGGTTCAGGACCAGAACGGCATCGTGCTGCTGGACCACGACGAATTCATTCGTGCCGATTCAACCCTGGAAGGCCTGGGCAACCTCAAGCCGAGTTTCGAGATGATGGGGCAGATGGGCTTCGACGCCACTGCGCTGCGGGTCTACAGCCATGTGGAACGCATCAACCATGTGCACACCCCGGGCAACAGCTCAGGAATCGTCGACGGTGCGGCGCTGATGCTCATCGGCTCGCAAGCCAAGGGCCGGGAGCTGGGACTCAAGCCCCGGGCGCGGATCGTTGCCACTGCGGTGACCAGCACCGATCCCACCATCATGCTTACCGGCCCGGCACCGGCCACTCGCAAGGCCCTGGCCAAGGCCGGGCTGCGAGTCGAGGACATCGACCTGTTCGAGGTCAACGAAGCCTTTGCCTCGGTGGTGCTCAAGTTCATCAAGGACATGGCCATCGATCCGGCCAAGGTCAACGTCAACGGCGGCTCCATCGCCATGGGCCATCCACTGGGCGCCACCGGTTGCGCAATTCTCGGCACCTTGCTCGACGAGCTGGAAGTCCGGCGCCAGCGCTATGGCCTGGCCACCCTCTGTGTCGGCGGCGGTATGGGTATCGCCACCATCATCGAACGCCTCTGAGCCCCGACTTCAAGGAATTTCCTTCATGACCGATGCCATCCGTTACGAAAAGGGCCAGGACCAGATCGTCGTCCTGACCATCGATATGCCGGGCCAGAGCGCCAATACCATGAACGCGGTGTACCGCGATGCCATGGCCGCTGCAGTGGCCCGGCTGCAGGCCGAACAGGATTCCATTGCCGGGGTGATCATTACCTCGGCGAAAAAAACCTTCTTTGCCGGTGGAGACCTCAATGAGCTGATCAAGGTCGGCAAGCCGCAGGCCAAGGCCTTTTACGACATGGTGCTGACCCTCAAGGGCCAGTTGCGTGCCCTGGAGACCCTGGGCAAGCCCGTGGTCGCCGCGATCAACGGTGCCGCTCTGGGCGGTGGCTGGGAGATCTGTCTGGCCTGCCATCGCCGAATTGCACTGGACGACAAGTCGCTACAGATCGGTCTGCCGGAAGTGACCCTGGGCCTGCTGCCCGGTGGCGGTGGCGTGGTGCGCATGGTGCGCATGCTGGGCCTGGAGAAGGCCTTGCCTTATCTGCTGGAGGGCAAGAAAGTGCGTCCGCAGCAGGCGCTGCAGGCCGGCCTGATCGACGAACTGGCGACAGATCGCGACGACCTGCTGGCCAAGGCCCGGGCCTGGATTCAGGCCAACCCGGCAGCCAGGCAACCTTGGGATGTGCGCGGCCATCAGATTCCTGGAGGTACGCCGGCGAACCCGAAAGTGGCGCAAATGCTGGCCATTGCCCCGTCGATCCTGCGGAACAAGACCCAGGGTTGCTTCCCGGCACCGGAGAAGATCCTCTGCGCCGCCGTTGAAGGCGCCCAGGTGGACTTCGACACCGCGCAACTGATCGAGACCCGCTACTTCACCGAGCTGACCACCGGCCAGGTGGCGAAGAACATGATCGGCACCTTCTGGTTCCAGCTCAACGAGATCAATGCCGGCGGTTCACGTCCTCAAGGCATAGCGCCGCAGACCACGAAAAAACTCGGGGTACTCGGTGCCGGGATGATGGGCGCGGGGATTGCCTACGTCAGTGCCGTCGCAGGCATCGAGGTGGTGCTCAAGGATATAAGCCGCGAAGCGGCGGAGAAGGGCAAGGCTCACGCGGCGGCGCTGCTGGAGAAAAAAGTCGCGCGCGGACACATGAGCAACGAGCAGCGTGAGGCAATCTTGGCGCGGATTCTCACCACGGCTGAAGAGACCGACCTGGCCGGCTGCGACCTGATCATCGAAGCCGTGTTCGAGGATCGAGAACTCAAGGCCAAGGTGTCCAGGGCTGCCCAGCAGGTGGTCGGCGTGGACGCCGTGATTGCCTCCAACACCTCCACCTTGCCCATTACCGGGCTAGCCACCGCAGTACCCAATCCGGACAAGTTCATCGGTCTGCATTTCTTCAGCCCGGTGGAGAAAATGCCTCTGGTGGAAATCATCAAAGGGGCGAAGACCAGCGATGAAACCCTGGCTCGAGGTTTCGACTTTGTCCTGCAGATCAAGAAGACCCCGATTGTGGTCAATGACAGCCGCGGTTTCTTCACCTCCCGGGTGTTCGGTACGTTTACCAACGAAGGCATCGCCATGCTGGGCGAAGGCATCGCGGCACCGATGATCGAAGCCGAGGCGCGCAAGGCCGGGATGCCCGTCGGACCGCTGGCAATCTCCGATGAGGTTTCCCTGAGCCTGATGAGCCATATTCGCCAGCAGACCACCAAGGACTTGCAGGCCGAAGGCCGGCCTGCCATCGAGCATCCGGCATTTGCCGTGATCGATTTGTTGCTCAACGAATACAAGCGAGCGGGCAAGGCTGCCGGAGGCGGCTTCTACGACTACCCGGCCGGCGGCCAGAAGCACCTGTGGCCGCAATTGCGCACGCGCTTCTACAAGGCCGACGGGCAGATCTCGCCCCAGGATGTGCGCGACCGCCTGCTGTTTATCCAGGCCATCGAAACCGTGCGCTGTGTGGAGGAGGGCGTGTTGCAGTCCACCGCTGACGCCAATATCGGCTCGATCTTTGGTATCGGTTTTGCGGCCTGGAGCGGTGGCGCCCTGCAGTTCATCAACCAGTACGGGGTGCAGGATTTCGTCGCTCGCGCGCAGTACCTGGCGGAGCAGTACGGCGAGCGTTTCACCCCGCCGACGCTGCTCCTGGAAAAGGCCCGCCAGGGCCAGTTGTTCTGACACAAGCGGGCAGTAAATGACCCGCCCCGGGGCTTGCCTTGCCGTGGTATTTCAAGGCAGGCTCTGGGGTGTTCATTATTGCCATCGCCTTGTCAGGAATTTTTTATGTCGCTACGCATCTGCATTCTTGAAACCGATATCCTGCGTCCCGAACTGGTCGATCAATATCAGGGTTACGGGCAGATGTTCCAGCGTCTGTTTTCCCAGCAGCCCATCGCCGCCCAGTTCAGTGTCTACAACGTGGTCCAGGGCGAGTATCCCGGCGATGAGCTGGAGTTCGATGCCTATCTGGTGACGGGCAGCAAGGCCGATTCCTTCGGTACCGATCCCTGGATCGAAACCCTCAGGACCTACCTTTTGGGTCGCTACGAGCGCGGCGACAAGCTGTTGGGCATCTGCTTTGGTCATCAGTTGCTGGCGTTGCTCCTGGGGGGCAAGAGCGAGCGGGCGAGTCAGGGCTGGGGCGTGGGAACCCACAGCTACAAGTTGGCGGCCAAGGCGCCGTGGATGAGCCCGGTGGTGGAGGAACTGACCCTGTTGATCAGCCATCAGGACCAGGTCACCGCGTTGCCGGAAAATGCCACGGTGATTGCCTCCAGTGATTTCTGCCCCTTCGCGGCCTACCACATCAACGACCAGGTGCTGTGCTTCCAGGGGCATCCCGAGTTCATCCACGATTACTCCCGGGCCCTGCTGGATCTGCGCCAGGAGTTTCTCGGCGAGCAGATCTACCAGAAAGGCGTGGCCAGCCTTGAGCACGATCATCACGGCACCACCGTTGCGGAGTGGATGATGCGCTTCGTCGCTCACAAGCCTGAAGCGGCCTGAGTGCGCCTGTGGCCCTGCCGCAAGGGCAGGGCCATCGTCACTCAGAGCCAGCCTGAGCGCTTGAAGCTGGCCCAGAGACCGACACAGCCGACACTGATGAAGCCCAATACCCCAAAGTAGCCGTAGTGCCAGCTCAGTTCCGGCATGTTCTGGAAGTTCATCCCGTAGATCCCGGCTACCGCTGTTGGAAACGCCAGGATCGCTGCCCAGGCGGCGAACTTGCGTTGCACGATGCTTTGCCGAGAAGCCTCCAGCAGCACGCCGATCTCGATGGTCTGGCTGGCGATGTCGCGCAGGGTCGACAGGTCTTCCATCTGCCGAGTGACATGAATCTGCACATCACGGAAGTACGGGCGCATGTTCTTGTCGATGAACGGAAAGCTGAGCTTCTGCAACTCCTCGCTGATCTCCACCATGGGCGCCACATAACGGCGCAGGCGCAGCACGTCGCGGCGCAGGCCGTGGAGGTTCTGGATATCGCGCTCGTTCAGTGAGTTGCTCAGCACATTGCGTTCCAGCTCGTCGATTTCCCCGTGGATGGCCTCGCTGACCGGCTGGTAGTTCTCGGTGACGAAGTCCAGCAAGGCATAGAGGACGAAGTCTTCGCCGTGCTCGAGCAACAGTGGGCGCGCCTCACAGCGCTGGCGGACATAGCCGTAGGAAGCCGATTGGCCATTGCGGGCGGTGATGATGTAACCGTTGCCGGCAAAGATGTGGGTTTCGATGAACTCCAGCTTGCCTTCGGTCCGCACGGGGGAGTAGGTGACGATGAACAGTGCGTCGCCGAAGGTTTCCAGCTTGGGCCGACTGTGTTTCTCCAGAGCGTCCTCAATGGCCAGCTCGTGCAGGTTGAACTGGCGCTGCAGATTGGCCAGCTCGTGGGCGTTGGGTTCTTCCAGACCGATCCAGACGAAGTGGCCGGGTTTCGCGGCCCAGGCAGCCCCTTCGTCGAGGCTGATATCAGCGACTTTCTTCCCGCCGCTATAAACGGCGGCAGCAACAACTCTACCCATGGTTGCGGTTCACTTCTTCTTATCAATGGTGGCGATGACAGATCAGCAGCAGCTTAGCCTGCAATGCAGCATCAGAGTCACTGGTGCAGCTTGAGTTCGGCGATAAATAAAAGCCCGCACGAGGCGGGCTTGGTGGCGTCACAGATGGGGCGGCAGCTTCAGGCCGCTTGCAGTTGGCGATCCATGTTGGCAATGCACTCGCGCATCTGCTCGCGGCACTGGGCAATCAGCAAGGGCATGTCTTCCATGGTCAGCCCGGCCGTGGGAATAGCCGGCAGCGAACGGATAAGGATCTTGCCACCGTTCCAGCGGTTCAGGTGCATGTGCTTGATGTAGCTGCTGACGCACACCGGCACGATCGGCACACCGGCGGCGATGGCCATCTGGAAGGCGCCTTTCTTGAAGGGCAGCAGGTCTTCGCCGAAGTTGCGCGTGCCCTCCGGGAAGACCCAGATCGAGGTGTTCTTGTGCTGCAGGGTGTGGGTGGTGGTGAGCATCGAGCGTCGGGCCTTAAGCGGGTTGCCGCGATCGATCAGAACATTGCCCGCCAACCAGAACAGTTGGCCGAACAAAGGCACCCATTTCAGGCTCTTCTTGCCGATGCACACGGTGCGCCGTGGCACCACGTTGCCGAACACGAACAGGTCGTAGTTGGACTGGTGGTTGGCGATGATCACGCAGCTCTCGGGCTTGTCCATCAGTGGCCCGACTTCGGCTTTGACCCGCAGGCGCAGAATGCACATGGCCGGCCAGGCGTAGAGGCGGGCGCACAGGCGGCTGTTGTCGGGGTTGAACGGGCGGCACAGCCCCAGCAGCAGGCCCAGGCTGCCGGCCAGGATAAAGTGCAGGCCCATCAACGACATACGAAACAGATACAGCATCTAAACGGCTCACCGGGGACAAAAGGTGGCGCAGTGTACGGATGTGCACTGTTTTCGGCAATTACCGTTCTCAGCCGGGAGATGGGCGATGTTTAAGGGCATGTTTCCGGCTGCGATGGCCGGCAGCGGTCTAGAGCGGTGGGCGCTGGGTGTTCAGGCCAATGCAAAAAGCCCGACACGCAGGTCGGGCTGGATCGGGGAAGGCAGGTGTTTTAGCCCAGGTGTTCCTGGTCCTGGATGATGGCGTTGTCCAAAGTCTCCAGCAGTCCCTTGCGCACTTTCAGCTTGGTGTTCTTGTGGGCCAGCATGTTGATTTTCTTCAGTTGACGCGCGGCAGCCAGGGCGGCGCCTTGCAGTTCCTCGGCGCTCACCACCTTGTCGAGGAAGCCGGCATCCACAGCACTCTGGGGATCGAACATCTCGCCATTGATCACCGAGCGATGAAAGGCCGAGCGCCGCAGACGGTCACGGGCCAGTTCGATCCCCGCGTGGTGCATGGTCATGCCGATCTGTACTTCATTGAGGCCGATGCTGAACGGCCCGTCGACGCCGATACGGTAGTCCGCCGACAGCAGCAGGAACGCGCCCTTGGCCACAGCATGGCCGGGGCAGGCGACGATCACCGGGAAGGGGTGGGACAGCAGGCGGCGAGCCAGGGTCGAACCCAGGGTCACCAGCGCCACGGCTTCTTTAGGGCCGGCAGTCATCACTTTGAGATCGTAGCCACCGGAAAGAATCCCTGGCTGACCGGTAATGATCACCACTGCGCGATCGGCCGTTGCTTGATCCAGCGCGGCATTGAAAGCGGCAATCACGTCCGGGGAGATGGCATTGACCTTGCCATTGCTCAAGGTCAGGGTCGCGATACCGTCTTCGAGATGGTAGGAAATCAACTCACTCATGACGCAATTCCTTGTATTGAAGTGCAGCAGAAGTTACCCACCACGATAGATCTGGTAAAGCGCCGTGACTGACTGGTGAGTCAGGCTTGGGACCTGACATCGGCCTGTATGGCGCTGCGGGTAACGGGTGGTTTCTTCTATATAGCTGTAGGCAAGGCTGGAGAATGGCCGGTTTGCCTTGTCGTCGATGGAGGGCGAATCCCCTTCAAGCAGGGATCGGCCTTAAGCGCATGAAAATTCTGAAAAAAAAGTTTGCCATCTGAAAAGCTATCGACTACATTAGCGCGCCTCGACAGACTGAATCGGTTTGAAGAGATACGGTGAAGTGTCCGAGTGGCTTAAGGAGCACGCCTGGAAAGTGTGTATACAGGAAACTGTATCGAGAGTTCGAATCTCTCCTTCACCGCCACATTCTACAAACACAAACCCCTGATTTTCCTAGAGAAAGTCGGGGGTTTGTGGTTTTTGGCGTCTGAAAAATCTCCCTTTGGGACCCGCATGGGGCCGGTGGGTGTTTTTCGGTGGCGTTGGGTGGATAACAACTGGTTAAGCGTTACCCCCTTTGCGCAGTGAATGAGCTGTATATATCTCGGCGAAATGGCCGAGGTCGAATTCGCCGAGCGATGTCCGCGGCAGCATACACATGGAAAGGTATTTTGTTGCTCTAGTCCCATTTCGAAGAGGCAACAAGGGGTGCCTCTAAACCAGAAGCAATTGTCTGCTGGCGAGGGCTATTGCCGGGTAAAAAGTATGAGGGCGTCTGTATCTTCGAAGTCGTGTGTGGCTGGGCTAAAAGGCTCTGGTGCGTGCTGACTGCGTAAGTTGCGCACCAGGCCTGTCAGAATAGTTACCACTGGCCGCTTATGAGACAGCCGACGATTTCCCAGCCGCTGTATTCCCACCAGGAATATCGATCATCGGAGCAACTACTGGCCAGGCTGGCCATCTGGATTTCGCCAGTTGTCTGATGGGATCTGAAAGGAGTGTCAACAGAGGCTGTCATCTGATTGACGGTCTGGGGAGCCTTGATGGGGGCCTGATGCGCGGAGGCGTTCGCGACAGTTGCAGTGAAAGCGAGCGTCGCGGAAACGGCCAGAACAGTTATGGAATTTTTCATGTTCGAATCCTTTCAGTTAGCTGATATGAGGCTTATGCATAGCCTGACCTGCCTTTATCAGTAATCCGAACAGATCGGGCACGCGCGTAATGTGACGCCATGAAAGCCTACCACCGCGCGACCTCCCGCTCAGTCGCTCAACAGCACTATTGACAAGCTGATAATGGTCTGGGTTTTTTCATGGAAAGAGCTGCCCAAGGGTTCGAATTTTGACGAGCCTGGTGTTGATGCTCTCCCTGAAAATGTCTCCATTCCTAGACATGTACAGCACCACTTCATAAGGCAATTGGATGCCAAGCCCCCGCTAATTTCTGAATGGACGTGCTGCCATATCAAGCGGTCGTCGGGTTCATGGGCCCGGAAATGTGCTCTGGATCATTTTTTCCTCTGATGCCTTGCCACTCGTCGGCACTTGTCTGGTTTGGACGGCAGGTCGACAAATGACTGGCTAGTCTGAAGCGCCGTGACGGTCAGTATTTTCCAGGCAATCAGGAGCTTGCCGGTACTGATCGGTTGTTGGAGGGAGCTGGAATATGAGGAGTCTTGCCTATATCGAAGACAACGGGGATGAGTTCCCAATCAACAACTTGGTGCGTTGCGGTCAGGCCGCATTTGAAGTCGAAGAACAATCCCGAGTCAGTAGCAGAAAGAAAACTGCGCCGCTGCCGGTAGCCAGTAGCACGATGTTCTTTCCCAAGGCAATGCCAAAGAGAAAGTAATCTTAAGTTTTGAGTGCCCCGTTAGATGCGGGGCTTTTTATTGTCCGCAAAATGTTAAATCTGGATGTCTATCAGGATTGATAGTTGTAATTGGAAGAAATGAGTAGTTTGAGAAAAGGCCTGATGTTGCCAATAGTCCTGCTGGCAATAGAGATCCCTGTTTGCGCCGAGCGATGCATCTGTAATGGGGCTTTATCGTGCTGCCAAGCGTGAAGGCTGGTCACGAAGTAGGCGGGTTCATTTTCGGTGGTTGGTTGGGGGCATAACGTTCTTGCCGTTGTTTGCGTATTATTTTTTTCCGATTTTTTTTGGTAGTCGTATTAATAGTTTATCGCCAGTGAGAGGGGGTAATTGAAGAGGCATCCTTTGTGCTTTTAGGAATTTTCTTATCTCAATTGGCTATAACTGGGGATATGTTCCTTATCCCGATTCAAACGGGGCTGCGCATCCAGCGATGATGCCTTTATATGAAAAGTAATAAGGAAATAAACGTGAAAGCTATTTTCAAACTCCTCGCACTGTCCACTCTCGTAGCCGCAGCCACTGGTTGCACCAGCTACAACATCAGCCAGCCATCGTCGCCCATCGATAGCCAGGTCAAGGCTGACCTGAAGGCAGATGTAGCAGTGGGCGAGGCAATCTCGGGCCAGTCGTCGGTGAACATCCTCTTTGGTTTCCTGCAGTTTGGTGGCGATAACCAGTTTGCTGATGGCGTGACCTACGGTGGCGATACTGGCGGCGGTCTGGGCGGTTTGGGCCTGGATCCAGTGAGTGCGGTCAAGTCGGCTGCTGCCTTCAAGGCAGTCAAGTCTTCCGGTGCCGACCTGATCGTGGCTCCACGCTATGAAGTCAGCGAAGAAAACTACTTCGTCTTCAAGAAAGTCTCGGTCACTGTCAAAGGCAACAAGGGCAGCATTCGCAGCATTCGCTGAGATCACTGTTGCCAGTGAGCGATCAGGCCTTTATCGAAGCAGTGGCGGGGTAGCCAACCAAGGGGCTGGCCTGTATTGATCGGCTTCGAGCATCTTCAGAAGGTGAACTGAAGATGTTGGCAGGATGGGAAATTGTGTGATCCGCGTCTGTTGCTCCCAGTCGCGGGTACTTTTCACAGAATCTTCACATCTGCCTGCGTACGCTCAAACCATCCGTTAAAAGCAGTACCCCTAGCCCGTTCCCCAGCGGGCTTTTTTTTGCGCGACGATAAAACTCTTTTAGAATCCGCGGTCCAACCCACCGGAGAGCAACCGGGTGTTGCCGTTACGCTCCGCAGCGGGTGGCGCGCGCTGGGCTTTTGTGTCAGTTCGACAGTCTTTTTTTGAGGTTCAAGTCATGCGTTCAACTTTACCTGCCCTGGTTGTAGGACTTCTGCTGGCTCAAGGTGCGATGGCTGGAGATGGCACTGCCGCCATTGGTGGTGGGCTCGGCGGTGCGCTGGGCAACGTGGTCGGGCAACAGCTCGGCGGCAGCACCGGGGCGGCTATTGGTGCGGGTGTGGCCGGGGCGGCCGGTAGTGCGGCGGGTGCGCGCAAGGGCAGCCGGACCAAGGCTGCGATTGGCGGTGGCCTGGGTTCGGCCGGTGGCTCGCTGATCGGCAATCGCCTGGGCGGCAGCACTGGGTCCACCGTGGGTGCCGGCATTGGTGGTGCGGCGGGTGGTGCCCTGGGGAGCAGCATGGGGCACAAGAAGCGTCATTGATTTAGGCTCTCGTTCAAAATAGCCCGGCCCCGCGCCGGGTTTTTTGTGCGCGTTGCCCAGGGCTTCGCCATACTTGATGCAGCCCGTCCCGCTGTTTAAGGAGAGGATCATGCCCCGTGAAATGCCTGCTAATGTCGAGCCAGGCTCAGCGTCACCGTTGGTGATCAACGACCCGGGGAATGAAGATCCCGGCTCCTTGATGGATGATGCGCTGGTGCCACTGCAGGAAGGGCCTGAAGAAGGAGAGAGCGAGCTCGATCCTGGCGACTGAAACTATCCCGCCTCTCGCACTCTGTACCTTGCCCCTCGGTTGCTCCTGACCCAGCCCCGCCGCTATGCTGCTGAATCCTTTAATTGACGCGTTGCCGAACATAACGGGCCGTACCTGAGCCGCTCCCTGGAATGTACTTTTGCTAACGGATCAGATGCGATGAATGCACAGTTGAATGATTTGGGACCGATCAAGGCGGTCATTTTCGATATGGACGGTCTGCTCCTGGATACCGAAGGTATCTACACCGAGATCACGCAGTTGATCGCCGAGCGTTATGGCCGTACCTACGATTGGACCATCAAGCAAAACATCATCGGACGTGGTGCCGCCGATCTGGCGCGTTACGTGGTCGAGGCCCTGGACCTGCCCATCAGCGCCGAAGAGTTCCTGGTCATGCGCGAGCCCTTGATGCGTGAGCGCTTTCCTCGGGCCGAGGCCATGCCGGGGGCTCAGCAACTGGTACGCCATTTGAAGCAGCACCAGGTGCCAATCGCAGTGGGCACCAGCTCGTCGCAGATGTCCTTCGGCGAGAAAATCACCCGCCATGGCGATTGGTTTGCGCTGTTCGACACCATCGTCACCGCCGATGACCCGGAAGTGACGGCGGCCAAGCCGGCGCCGGATATCTTCCTCACCGCGGCCCGGCGCCTGGGGATAGCCCCAGGGGAGTGCCTGGTGTTCGAGGACTCGCCCTTCGGCGTGACGGCCGCCAAGGCCGCAGGGATGCGGGTGCTTGCGGTGCCCGATCCGGCCATGGCGGATAGCAAGTTCGCCCACGCTGACGGGATTCTGCGCTCGCTCAAGGGGTTTCAGCCCGCCGCCTGTGGTTTGCCGCATCTGGTGTGGGCCTGAGGTCGCAAGGAAACGGGTAGGGAGAAAGGAGGGCGTTGCCAGCCGGTTCGCCCCCTGCGGCAGCCGTTGGCGGATGCCGCGCAAGCAACCGGGCCACCTGCTACAGGTGGCCCGGTTTTTTTGCGTTGACGGATCAGGCGCTGAAACCGCCGTCGATGCTCAAGCTGGCGCCAGTGATGTAGGCCGCTTCGGGCCCGGCGAGATAGGCCACGAAGCCAGCGATTTCTTCGGCGCGGCCATAGCGACGCACGGCCATGAGATCCAGCAGGCTTTCGGCAAAGGCGCCGTCGGCCGGGTTCATGTCTGTGTCCACTGGGCCGGGCTGTACGTTGTTGATGGTGATGCCCCGTGGTCCCAAGTCCCGCGCCAGGCCTTTGGTCAGGCCTACCAGCGCGGCCTTGCTCATGGCGTAGGGACCGCCACCGGCGAAGGGCATGCGCTCGGCATTGGTGCTGCCGATATTGATGATGCGTCCGCCTTCGCCCATGTGCCGCGCAGCCTCCTGGGTAGCGATGAACACACTGCGTACGTTGATGGCCAGGGTCTGGTCAAAGTCTTCCAGCTTGAATTCGTCCAGCGGGGCCATTGCCAGCACGCCAGCATTGTTGACCAGGATGTCGAGGCGGCCGAAGGCCTGGGCGGTACGTTGCACGGCCTCTCGAATGGCGTCGGCGTCGGCGCTGTCGGCCTGAATGGCCAGGGCCTTGCCGCCCTTGGCGATGATGCTGTCCTGCAGGGCCTTGGCCTTGCTCGCGGAGCTGACATAGGTGAAGGCGACGCTGGCGCCTTCGGCGGCCAGGCGCTCGACGATGGCGGCGCCGATACCGCGGGAACCGCCTTGGATCAAGGCCACTTTGCCGCTGAGGTTGTGCTTGCTCATGTGTTTCTCCAGAGATTCAAGGTCGGGTTGCCTTGTGCTTGGCGTCGAGTATCGACTGCTGATTGGCCGCTGTGTAGCGGGTAATTCCTATACTCTGTGTAAACCAAAAGTATGGAATGGTCAGTGATGGAAGCTTTCGGCAGTATCGAATGTTTTGTCCGCAGCGCTGAAGTCGGCAGCTTTGCCGAGGCGGCGCGACGCCTGGGATTGACCCCGGCCGCGGTGGGGAAGAGCGTAGCCAAGCTGGAGGCGCGGGTGGGTGTGCGTCTATTCCAGCGCAGTACCCGGCGTTTGACCCTGACCGAGGCCGGACGCTTGTTCCTGGCAGAAGTCAGCGACAGCCTACAGACCATCCAGAATGCCGTGAGCAGCCTGTCCACCGTCCAGGGGCGCCCGGCAGGCACGCTCAAGGTCAGCATGGGAACGGTATTTGGCTGTTTTTACATCGTGCCGATGCTCGCAAGCTTCCTGCAGCGTTACCCGGACATCCAGCCGGACTGGCATTTCGACAATCGCCAGGTGGACCTGATCGGCCAGGGCTTCGATGCCGCCATCGGTGGCGGTTTCGAGTTGCCACAAGGGGTGGTCGCCCGGCGCCTGGCACCGGCCCATCGGGTGCTGGTGGCCAGCCCGGCCTATCTCGCGGGGCGAGCGCCGATCCGTGATCCGGAGGACCTGCAGCATTGCCGGGGGATCCTGATCCGTTCTCCGCAGACCGGCCGCATCCGTCCCTGGCAACTGACTGGCCGCGCAGGCGGTGTGCGCCCGCTGGAGCTCAAGGCCAGCATGACCATGAGCGATTCCGAAGCCGCCTGCGTGGCGGCCGCCCAGGACCTGGGGTTGGCCCTGGTGAGCATGCCGTTTGCCGTCAACTACCTGCGTTCCGGCGCGCTGCAACGGGTCTTGCCGGATTGGTACGTCGATGATGGCTACACCTCGATCTACTACGCCGAGCACAAGATGCTCCCGGGCAAGACCCGGGCGTTCGTCGACTTCGTCATCGAGCAGTTCGCCGAACAGGGCCTGGCGCAAACCTTCAGCGCCCTGTAGGCGCCGGCTTGCCGGCGAACCCGGCAGTTGCCTGACTCAGCGCCCTGAACGCAGCGGCCAGCCAAGCACCTTTTTTGGCCGTGGCGTCGCGTAGGTGCGCACCTTCGAGGTGGACAGCCCCAGGCGTACCAGCGATTCGGCAATGGTCACCGCCGCCGTGACCCCATCCACCACCGGCACCCCGGTGCGCTGGCGGATCTGTTCATCCAGTCCGGCCATGCCGCCACAGCCCAGACAGATGACCTCGGCCTTGTCCTGGGTCACCGCCAGTTCGGCCTGGCGCACGATGGATTCCACCGCCCGCAGCGGGTCTTCCTCCAGCTCCAGCACCGCGAGGCCGCTGGCCCGTACCGAGGCGCAGCGCTCATAGAGGCCGGACAGCTTGAGCCGGTCCTCGATCAGCGGCACGGTTCGATCCAGGGTGGTCACCACCGAGTAGGCGTGGCCGAGGAACATCGCCGTGCTGGCGGCGGCGTCGGTGATGTCCACCACCGGCACATTCAGCAGCTCCTGCAGCCCTTCGCGGCCGTGCTCGCCGTAACCGGCCTGGATCACTGCGTCATAGGGCTGGTCGTAGGCCAGCACCCGATCCATGACGGCGATGGCCGCCAGGTAGCTTTCGAAGTTGCCTTCCACCGATTCGGCGCCGAAGTAGGGAGTCAGGCCGACGATTTCCGTACCCGGCGCTGCCACGCTTTGTGCCTGGCGGGCGATGGCCTGGGTGATGCTGTCGGTGGTGTTGACGTTGACCACGAGAATGCGCATGGGGGTTCCTTGCAGGTTGGGCAGTTCAAGGCCCGGCGCACCGGGCCGTTCAGTTTCAATGACTGACGTTTTCCACGGCGATGGATTCGCCGCTGACGTCCGCGTAATTGGGCTGGCGCTTGGCGATGATCAGGTACAGCAGGCCGGCGATGCCGGCGCCGATCAGCCAGGAAAAGGGCGAGACGCTGGCAAAGCCCGGCACCAGGGCCAGCACGATGGCAATCAGCGCCGCGGGCACGAAGGCCGCCACCGCTCGCAGATTGACCCCGCGGCTGTAGAAGTACGCGCCTTGCGGGTCTTCGCTGTACAGCTGTGGCACGTGGATCTGGGCTTTGCGCAGGATCCAGTAGTCCACCATGATCACCCCGTACAACGGGCCTAGCAGGGCACCGAGGCCGGAGAGGAAGTACACGATCACCAGCGGGCTGTTGTACAGGTTCCACGGCAGGATCAGCACCGCCAGCGCCGCACTGATCAGCCCGGCGCGGCGGAAGGTCAGGTACTTGGGGGCCAGGTTGCTGAGGACGAAGGCCGGTGCGACGAAGTTGGCCATGATGTTCACCGCCACGGTGACGATCAGGAAGGCCAGGCAACCCAGGACCAGGAACAGGGTGTTGGGGATCGAGGCGATGATCTGGGTCGGACTTTCGATGACCTGGCCGTTGATCTGGAACTGCGCTCCGCACAGCAGCACGGTGATGGTGGCGAACACCAGGATGTTCACCGGCAGGCCCCAGAAGTTGCCGACCTTGATGGTCTTGCGGCACGGCGAGGAGCGGGCGAAGTCGCAGAAATTGAGGATCAGCGTGCCGTAGATCGCCAGCCACAAGGCGCCGCCGGCGAAGATCTGCCGCCACATTTCTCCGCCGGTCAAAGGTTCGCGGATCGACCAGGCAATCTGCCCGTCGGCCTGGGTGTACATCCACCCGGCGAGGCAGGCCACGGTCAGCAGAATGATCGGCCCGGCGAAGGCTTCGTAGCGGCGGATCATCTCCATGCCGTAGGCGAGGATCACCAACTGCACCAGCCAGATCAGCACGAAACAGGCCCAGCCCAGTGTCGAGAGGCCGAGGATCGAGTTGTGGTCGTAGTCGGCGAACCCCGGATGAATGGCCGTGAGCAACACGCGAAATACCACCGAGGCCAGGTAGGTCTGGATGCCGAACCAGGCGATGGCGATCACCGCGCGGATCAGTGCCGGTATCTGTGCACCATGGATGCCGAAGCTGATGCGGCTGATCACCGGGAACGGCACCCCGGTCTTCTGTCCCATGTAGCCGGACAGGTTCATGAAGAAGTACACCAGCGCCGCGCCTATTCCCAGCGACAGGAGGATCTGCCAGCCACCCAGGCCCAGGGCGTAGAGGCCGATGGCAAAGGAGTAGTTGGCGATGTTGTGCACATCGTTGGTCCACAGGGCAAAGATGCTGTAGCCACCCCAGCGCCGGCCTTCGACCTTGGTTGGCGCCAGGTCGCGGTTGTGCAGGCGCGGGCTGAGGATGACCCTGTCCGGGTCGGTTGTGGCGATGGGCTGTTGCAGGTGGTGCGAGTGCGGCGAGGAGGGCAGATCCAGTGCGATGTTGTTGGAAGGGCTGGTGTGCATTCCGGCGGCTCCTGATTCCGGCCCCGGATGACTGTGCTTGAGCGCAAGGCTCGACAATCTTCGTCGCAGGGGCGGAATCACTGGGTTCTGGGCATCTGCAGCTTGAGTCGTGGATCAGGCGTGCGGACGGTTAGTGTATGTATGTTTTGCTGTTTTTGTATACAAAACATAGGTCGACTAAAGCCACTTCTGTGCCAGTTTTGAAACTATGAAATCGGCTGCTGATTTCGTTTTGTTATGGGCTGCCACTAACTGTATGAAATAGATGGATTAAAAATTGACCGTTTGAACAGGTATTTATTTTTCGGCGGACGCGATTGGCTGTCGTATGAATGCTGACGGCAGAAAGGCATGTCACTTTTTGGGGCGGAGGGTGCTGAAAGTGCACACATAAATGGCACCCTTGGTGACATTTATGTGTACAGGTTTTGCGGGTGCGTCGGTTGGCGTTCCGTTTGCCGGCGAACGCGTCCTCAGGGCGAGGGGCTTTCGCCGGCAAGCCGGTTCCAGGGGAGAAGGGGGAGGGTCAGGCTTTGCTGATGAGGTTGCCGGCGTGCAGGCCGCATTCCTTCTGGGTGGCTTCTTCCCACCACCAGCGGCCTTCGCGCTCGTGCTGGTTGGGCAGTACCGGGCGGGTGCAGGGCTCGCAGCCGATGCTGATGAAGCCGCGCTCATGCAGGCTGTTGTACGGCAGTTCCAGCATGCGGATGTAGCCCCAGATCTCTTCGCTGCTCATCTGCGCCAGCGGGTTGAACTTGTACAGGGGACGTTCCGGGGTGGAGAAGGCGCTGTCGATCTCCAGCACCGCCACCTGGCTGCGGGTGCCCGGGCTCTGGTCGCGGCGCTGGCCGGTGGCCCAGGCGCTGACGGTGGACAGTTTGCGTCGCAGCGGTTCGATCTTGCGGATGCCGCAGCATTCGCCGTGGCCGTCCTTGTAGAAGCTGAACAGGCCCTTTTCCTTGACGAAGGGTTCGAGCTTGCTGTGGTCCGGCGAGATCAGTTCGATGTCGATCTTGTAGTGTTCACGCACCTGATCGATGAAACGGTAGGTTTCCGGGTGCAGGCGCCCGGTGTCCAGGCTGAACACCTTGACGTTCTTGTTGAGCTTCCAGGCCATGTCCACCAGCACCACATCCTCGGCGCCGCTGAAGGAGATCCACAGGTCGTCACCGAACTGGGCGAAGGCCAGCTTGAGAATGTCCTGGGCGGATTTGTTGGCATAGGTCGCGGCGAGTTCAGCGACGTCGAACGATGGGGTCATCAGGGCGGTTTCCTACAGGTCGGTGGCGCTGTGCGCTCTATAGGGGGGCGATCTTAACAAAATCCACCCGGCCCTGGCGCGCTCCTCTGCGTTGCGCCTGCGCAGGCGAATCGCTAGAGTTCGGCAGTCCTTTTGCTCGCTCAACTTCAATAATCAGAACCAATGGGAGTGTCTTGTGGAAATTGCCTGTCTCGATCTGGAAGGTGTCTTGGTCCCGGAAATCTGGATCGCCTTTGCCGAAAAAACCGGGATTGAATCCCTCAAGGCAACCACCCGGGATATTCCCGACTACGACGTATTGATGAAGCAGCGCCTGCGGATTCTCGACGAGCATGGCCTGAAGCTGTCCGACATCCAGGAAGTGATCGCCACCCTCAAGCCCCTGGACGGCGCGGTGGAGTTCGTCAACTGGCTGCGCGAACGTTTCCAGGTGGTGATCCTCTCCGACACCTTCTATGAGTTTTCCCAGCCCTTGATGCGCCAGCTGGGTTTCCCGACCTTGCTGTGTCACCGCCTGATCACCGATGACGGCGGTCGGGTCACCGGTTACCAGCTGCGCCAGAAGGACCCCAAGCGTCAATCGGTGCTGGCCTTCAAGAGCCTGTACTACCGGGTGATCGCGGCGGGGGATTCCTACAACGACACGACCATGCTCGGCGAGGCCGATGCCGGCATCCTGTTCCATGCCCCGGACAACGTGATCCGCGAGTTCCCGCAGTTCCCCGCGGTGCACAGTTTTGCCGAGCTGAAGCAGGAGTTCATCAAGGCTTCCAACCGCACCTTGAGCCTGTAAGCAGCACCTGTAGTCACTGCCGCAGGCTGCGATCGACTCCGAAGCAGGCGTCGCTCTTGAGGTCTTGAAGCCCCTGCGGGGCTTGTCGCAGCCTGCGGCAGCGGCTACAGGGGTTCAGAGCCCCTGCAGCGTTTCCAGCAGCACCCGCACCTTGGTGATGGATTCCTGGTACTCCGCCTGCCAGTCCGAATCCGCGACGATTCCGCCACCGCCCCAGCAACAGATCTGCCCGTCCTTGGCCAACAGGCTGCGGATGGCGATCGAGCTGTCCATTTCCCCACGCACGTCCAGGTACAGCAGCGAGCCGCAGTACAGCGCCCGTCGCGTGGGCTCCAGTTCGTCGATGATCTGCATCGAGCGGATCTTCGGCGCGCCGGTGATCGAGCCGCCGGGGAAGCTGCCGGCGATCAGGTCCAGGGCGTCCTTGTCGTGCGCCAGCTCGCCGGTCACGCTGCTCACCAGATGGTGCACGTTGGGGTAGCTTTCCAGGCTGAACAGCTCCGGCACGCGCACCGAGCCGGTGCGGCAAGTGCGCCCCAGGTCGTTGCGCAGCAGGTCGACGATCATCAGGTTTTCCGCGCGGTCCTTGGGGCTGGCCAGCAGCTCGGCGGCGTTGGCGGCGTCTTCTGCGGCGTCCCGGCCCCGGGGACGAGTGCCCTTGATCGGCCGGGTTTCCACCCGGCCCTGGCTGACATGAACGAAGCGCTCCGGCGACAGGCTGAGCACCGCGCCACCGTCCGGCAGGCGCTGAAAACCGGAGAAGGGCGTCGGACAGGCCGCGCGCAACGCGCAGTAGGCGACCCAGGGATCGCCCTGGTACTGGCCGCGAAAGCGCTGGGCGAAGTTCACCTGATAGCAGTCGCCGGCCTGGATGTAGTGCTGGATGCGCTGGAAGGCCTGGTGGTAATCCTCGGCGCTCAGATCAGGCTGCATGGCGCTGGTCAGCTTGAATGCCGACTGCGACGCGGGCAGTGGCTGGTTGAACAGCTGGATCAGGCGCTGGCGTTCGGCGGCGTCCAGGCTGGGGTGGAACAGCAGTTGGCTGGTGCCGGTCTGGTGGTCATTGATCAGCGCCCAGCCATACAGGCCAAAGCGCGCGTCCGGCAGGTGCAGGTCATCCCGGGCCAGGCTCGGCAGGCGTTCCAGGTGGCGGCCGAAGTCGTAGCTGAGGTAGCCGATCAGGCCGCCGGCGAAGGGCAGTTCATAGGGCGCCGGGACCTCGGCCGGGCCCAGTTGCTGCAGGTTGTGCCGCAGACGCTGGAGGAAGTCGCCGCCACGTTCGTCGGCGGCCACCGTCAGCTCGGCCAGCGGCCAGGCACTGAGCAGGTCATAGCGACCGCGCTCGGCAGCGGGCCGGCCGCTGTCCAGCAGCACGGCACCGGGGGCGTGTTCGATTGCCGCGAAATACTCGGCGGGGTTGGCGCGATAAGGAAGCGGGTGTACGGAACAGGTCAACATGCGGGGCAAATCAGCCATCGGAGCGCGGTTGGCGATTGTATGCCTGTGCAGGAATTGCTCCTAGAGGGTATGTCGGCGATTGCCTGATTCAGGGCGCATTCACCGACCTGTAGCCGCTGCCGCAGGCTGCGAAAATTGCCTTCGCACCCCGCGGCAGCCGTTATCAGCCTTCCACCGGCGGAATGTGGCCGAACAGCTCCTGGGCGAAGCGCACCCGCTCTTCGACGGTTTCCTCGATGCCCCGGGCCTTGAGTTGCTCAAGGTGGGCTTCAATAGCGTGGGTACGCTGGGTCAGGCCGCAGTCGTTGGCGATCTGGATATTCAGCCCGGGCCGGGCGTTGAGCTCGAGAATCAGCGGGCCCTTGTCCTGGTCCAGCACCATGTCCACGCCGATGTAGCCCAGGCCACAGAGCTCGTAGCAGCCGGCTGCCAGCTTCATGAAACCGTCCCAGTAGGGCAGTTGCACACCGTCCACGGCGTTGGTGGTATCTGGGTGCTTGGTGATGATGTTGTTCAGCCAGGTGCCGCGCAGAGTCAGGCCGGTAGCCAGATCGACACCGACGCCAATGGCGCCCTGGTGCAGGTTGGCCTTGCCCCCGGACTGGCGGGTTGGCAGGCGCAGCATGGCCATCACCGGGTAGCCCATGAGCACGATGATGCGGATGTCCGGCACGCCTTCGTAGCTGATGCTCTTGAAGATCTGGTCCGGGGTCACCCGGTACTCGATCAGTGCCCGGTCGCGGTGGCCGCCCAGGGAATACAGGCCGGTGAGGATGCTGGAGATCTGATGCTCGATCTCCTCATGGCTGATGATCTTCCCGGACACCGTGCGGTAACGGCCTTCGAAGCGGTCGGCGATCACCAGGATGCCGTCACCACCGGCGCCTTGCGCCGGCTTGATCACGAAGTCGTTACGCCCACCGATGATCTCGTCGAGCTTGTCGATTTCCTTCTCGGTGGAGATCACCCCGTACAGTTCCGGCACATGGATGCCGGCCTTGATCGCCCGCTCCTTGGTGATGATCTTGTCATCGACGATGGGGTACAGGCTGCGCTTGTTGTACTTGAGCACGTAGTCGGCATTACGCCGGTTGATGCCCATGATTCCCCGCGCTTCCAGGGCTTTCCAGGTTTTCCACAGGCCGAACATCAGGAGTCAGCCTTGACGAAGGCTTTGAAACGCACGAGCTCCGTCAGGCGGTAGCCGCGGTAGCGACCCATCGCCAGCATGAAGCCCACCAGGATCAGCAGCATCGCCGGGAAGGTGAAGACGAAGTACGTCAGCTCCGGCACGCTCATGATCAGGTGCGCCAGGGACGCGGCAAACAGGGTGCCAATGGCGACTTTCATCGCGTGGCCGCCGCCACGTTCTTCCCAGGTGATGGACAGGCGTTCGATGGTCATGGTCAGGATCACCATCGGGAACAGTGCCACCGACAGCCCGCGCTCCAGGCCCAGCTTGTGGCTGAACAGGCTGATGGCGGCGATCAGCACCACGACGAAGGTCAGCACCACCGACAGCCGCGGCAGCATCTGCAACTTCAAGTGTTCCAGGTACGAGCGCAATGAAAGGCCCAGCGCGGTAATCACCGTGAACAGCACGATACCGAAGCCCAACTGGGTCTCGCGGAATGCCAGGGCGATCAGCACCGGGGTGAAGGTGCCCAGGGTCTGCAGGCCGATCAGGTTGCGCAACACCAGGATCACCAGCACGCCGATGGGGATCATCACCATGATCATGAAGGTCTGTTGGGTCTGTAGCGGCAGGCCGTACAGCGAGTATTCGAGGAAGTTGGCGTCGGTGTTCTCGTCGGTCAGCTTGGCCAGGCGAATGGCGTTCATTTCGCTGTTGTTGAGGCTGAAGGTGACGTTGGCCTTCTTGCCGCCATCGACGGTGATCAGGTTGTCATCGCCAGTCCACCACAGCAGGCGGTCGCTGGGCATGCCCTGTTCGCCGGTTTCCGGGTTGAAGTACAGCCAGTCGGTGCCGTTGAAGCTGCGCAGCCAGAGTTCCGGGGTCTGCGGCTGATCGGCCACCAGGCGGATGGTGTGGACCTTCTCCATCGGCACGTGGGCGATGGACAGCAGCAGCTCGACGATCCTGGCCTTGTTGGCGCTGGAGGGGTCGCCGGCCAGCAGCAGCTTGGCGTTGTCGTCATTGGCGTTGTTGACGCGCTTGATGGCTTCGCTGATGAAGGTCTCGACGTCCGCCGAGTGCTGGCGGATTGGCGCCAGCAGGGCTTCGGCGGCGATCTTTTCCGCGCCTTCCACGGCCATGCTGTCGCGGAAGGTCGGGCCCTTGACCTTGGATTTCTCGGCGCTGTAGCGCTTGGTCAGCACCAGGCGGTAGTACAGGGTCTGGTTGCCCTTGGCCCGGCGTGCCGACCAGGTGACCTTGCGGTTGCCGTCGACGCGGTTGACCGCCACCCCGTAGTTGTTGGAAATGAAGCTCTCGTTGAGGCTCACGTAGTCGCGGCTCAGGGGCGGCACGAACATCTGGATCTTGATCGGGTCCTTGCCGTTGGCGACGAACTCGACCTTGGCGTCGATGTTCCACAGATCGTCGGTGGCGTCTTCGGTCACCGGAATGCCGAGCACGAAGATCTGATAGGCCGTGATCGAAATGCCCAGCACCACCAGGATGGCGATCAGGACTTTCAGATGAAGGGTAAGAGAGCGCATTGGAATTACTCTGCGGTATGAGCGTCGGTGGCGCAGGCGGGTTTGCCAGCAGCGTATTTAAGACTGGGGTCGACCAGCGCGTCGAAGCGTTTCAGCGCTTCGGAGCCAATCAGCAGCGGGTATTGGAAAGTGCTGCGGTCGGTCAGGTTCACTTCGATGCTGCGCAAGGCACTGCCCATGCAGACATCCAGAGCGATCACCGGACGCGCGGTGTAATTCTTGTCCTCATCGGGATCATAGTCGCCGGCGCGGCGCTTGATCTTGCTGACCCGGGCCAGGGGCCGTTCGATGGGGTGGGAATGGGCGGTGTCGATGGCCAGGTAGAAACGCACCCAGGACTCGCCATTGCGCTTGAAGCGCTTGATGTCGCGGGCACTTAAGGACGCAGTCTTGGCGCCGGTGTCGAGCTTGGCAGCAACTTCCAGGTCGATACCTGATAGATGCGCGTACTCGTTCAAACCGTAGACCGTCTTGCCGGCGGCGGCACTGAGGCCGGGCAGGGCAGGCAGACAGAGGAGTAGGGGAAGGGCCTTGAGTCTCATAGATCCTGATGGGCTTGGGTTCTTCAGTTCAAGGCGACCGGCATTGCTGCGCAAGCTCCCTCGTATGCGTGTCATAAAAAGATGACAGGCCAATGCGGGCAGCATTCTAGCATGCTGGTTTTATGGCGCCAGCGTCGGGGGCGGGCCTTTTGTCTCGTTTGGGTGCAAAGGCTTATTAGACGATTGTCGACAATCTCAATTTTTCCTTTGACTGTTTAGGGGGTATTGGCTAGTTTTTGCCTCATTGATTTTAAAGGTGTCGACAATATGTTGGATCAACTGGAACATCCGCTGCCGACACAGGACGATTCTGAGACCCTGTCCGAAAACGTCTTCCGGCGCATCCAGGCCGCCATCGTCAAGGGCGAGATCGCCCCGGGCAGCAAGATCTCCGAGCCTGAGCTGGCCCGAACCTACGGCATCAGTCGCGGCCCGCTGCGCGAAGCCATCCACCGCCTGGAAGGCCAGCGCCTGTTGGTGCGGGTGCCGCATGTCGGGGCCCGGGTGGTATCCCTGAGCCACGCCGAGCTGATCGAACTCTACGAAATTCGCGAATCCCTGGAGGGCATGGCCTGTCGCCTGGCGGCGGAGCGCATGACCAGCGAGGAAATCGACGAATTGCGCCGGGTGCTCGATACCCATGAGCGCGATGCGGCGTTCCAGGCCGGGGTCGGCTACTACCAGCAGGAAGGGGATTTCGACTTCCACTACCGGATCATCCAGGGCGCGGGCAACCGTACCCTCACGCAAATGCTCTGTGGCGAGCTGTATCAGTTGGTGCGCATGTATCGCATCCAGTTCTCCGCGACCCCCAACCGCCCGCACCAGGCCTTTGCCGAACACCACCGGATTCTCGACGCCATTGCCGATCGCGACGGCGAACTGGCCGAGCTACTGATGCGCCGCCACATCGGCGCCTCGAAACGCAACATCGCGCGTCACTACCAGGACAGCGCCCATCAGACAGCCACTCCACGAGGTGAGTCATGAGTTCCAACAAGAGCACTCCAGGCCAGCGTTTCCGCGATGCGGTCGCCAGCGAACAGCCATTGCAAGTGGTGGGCGCGATCAACGCCAACCACGCCCTGCTGGCCAAGCGCGCTGGCTTCAAGGCGATCTACCTGTCTGGCGGCGGGGTCGCCGCCGGTTCCCTCGGGGTGCCTGACCTGGGCATCACCGGCCTCGACGACGTCCTTACCGACGTGCGCCGCATCACCGACGTCTGCGACCTGCCACTGCTGGTGGACGTGGACACCGGTTTCGGTTCCTCGGCCTTCAACGTGGCCCGCACCGTCAAGTCGATGATCAAGTTCGGCGCGGCGGCGATCCACATCGAGGACCAGGTCGGCGCCAAGCGCTGCGGTCACCGTCCTAATAAAGAGATCGTGTCCCAGCAGGAAATGGTCGACCGCATCAAGGCCGCGGTGGATGCCCGCACCGACGACAGTTTCGTGATCATGGCGCGTACCGACGCCCTGGCGGTGGAAGGCCTGGAGTCGGCCCTGGAGCGCGCCGCGGCGTGCATCGAGGCCGGTGCCGACATGGTGTTCCCGGAAGCCATCACCGAGCTTGAGATGTACAAGATCTTCGCCGACCGGGTGAAAGCGCCGATCCTGGCCAACATCACCGAATTCGGCGCGACTCCGCTGTACACCACCGAACAGTTGAAATCCGTGGATGTTTCCCTGGTGCTGTACCCGCTGTCGGCGTTCCGTGCCATGAACAAGGCGGCGGAAAACGTCTACACCGCGATCCGTCGCGATGGCACCCAGCAGAACGTGATCGACACCATGCAGACCCGCATGGAGCTCTACGAGCGTATCGACTACCACAGCTTCGAGCAGAAGCTCGACGCGCTGTTCGCGCAGAAGAAAGGTTGATTCGCGAACCACGAACAAACCGTTGATGAAGTTGCCAAGTCCCTAACAAATTCAAGATTGGAGAGAGCAATGGCCGAAGCAAAAGTATTGAGTGGCGCAGGTCTGCGCGGACAGGTGGCCGGGCAAACCGCGCTGTCCACCGTGGGCCAGGCCGGTGCCGGGTTGACCTATCGCGGCTATGACGTGCGCGAACTGGCGGCCGATGCGCAGTTCGAGGAAGTGGCCTACCTGCTGTTGTACGGCGATCTGCCGACCCAGGAGCAACTGGCCGCTTACAGCGCCAGGCTGAGCAAGCTGCGGGACCTGCCTCAGGCGCTCAAGGAAGTGCTGGAGCGGATTCCGGCCCAGGCCCATCCGATGGACGTGATGCGTACGGGCTGCTCGTTCCTCGGCAATATCGAGCCGGAGGCGGACTTCTCCCAGCAGCATGACGTCACCGACCGTCTGCTGGCGGCTTTCCCGGCGATCATGTGCTACTGGTACCGCTTCAGCCACGAAGGCGTGCGCATCAGCTGTGTCAGCGACGAGCAGACCATCGGCGGCCACTTCCTGCACTTGTTGCACGGCAAGAAGCCCAGCGAGTTGCACGTCAAGGTGATGAACGTCTCGCTGATCCTTTATGCCGAGCACGAATTCAACGCTTCCACCTTCACCGCCCGGGTCTGTGCCTCGACCCTGTCGGACCTGTACTCGTGCATTACTGCAGCCATCGGTTCGCTACGCGGCCCGCTGCACGGTGGTGCCAACGAGGCAGCCATGGAGCTGATCGAGCGCTTCCAGAGCCCCGAGGAGGCGACTGCCGAGTTGCTGCGGATGCTGGAGCGCAAGGACAAGATCATGGGCTTCGGTCACGCGATCTACAAAGACAACGACCCGCGCAACGAGGTGATCAAGGGCTGGTCGAAGAAGCTCGCCGACGAAGTGGGCGACAAGGTGCTGTTCCCGGTATCCGAAGCCATCGACAAGACCATGTGGGAGCAGAAGAAACTCTTCCCCAACGCCGACTTCTACCACGCCTCGGCGTACCACTTCATGGGCATCCCCACCAAGCTGTTCACGCCAATCTTCGTGTGTTCGCGCCTGACCGGCTGGGCTGCTCATGTGTTCGAACAGCGTGGCAACAACCGCATCATCCGTCCAAGCGCCGAGTACATCGGCGTTGAACAGCGCAAGTTCGTGCCAATCGAACGCCGCTGACCGGGAGGGTGTCGGCACTGTGGCTTGAATGAACCACAAACCTGTAGGAGCGAACTTGCTCGCCATAGCGATGGATCAGCCGACAGCCATGTCGGATCTGCTTCAGTCATCGCGAGCCAGGTCGCTCCGACAAGGGATAGATGTCCATTCAACACGGTGCCAGGCGCTCCCTTTGAAACTACCGTGATCGAGTCCCCTGACCATGAACACTGAATTTCGCAAGACGCTGCCTGGCAGCCAGCTGGACTACTTCGACGCCCGTGCGGCGGTCGATGCGCTTCAGCCAGGCGCTTACGACAGCCTGCCCTATACCTCCCGCGTGCTGGCGGAGAACCTGGTGCGTCGCTGTGATCCGGCGACCCTCAAGGCGTCCCTGGGCCAGTTGATCGAACGTCGTGACGACCTGGACTTTCCCTGGTTCCCAGCCCGCGTGGTGTGCCATGACATCCTTGGCCAGACTGCGTTGGTGGACCTGGCCGGCCTACGCGACGCCATCGCCGACCAGGGCGGTGATCCGGTGCTGGTCAACCCGGTAGTGCCGACCCAGTTGATCGTCGACCACTCCCTGGCCGTGGAGTGCGGCGGCTTCGACCCGGATGCCTTCGACAAGAACCGCGCCATCGAAGACCGGCGCAACGAAGACCGTTTCCACTTCATCAACTGGACCAAGAAAGCCTTCAAGAACGTCGACGTGATCCCGCCGGGCAACGGCATCATGCACCAGATCAACCTGGAGAAAATGTCCCCGGTGATCCAGGTGCGCGACGGGGTGGCCTTCCCTGATACCTGCGTCGGCACCGACAGCCACACCCCGCACGTGGATGCCCTGGGTGTGATCGCCATCGGCGTGGGCGGCCTGGAAGCCGAGAACGTCATGCTCGGTCGCGCTTCGTGGATGCGCTTGCCGGAAATCATCGGTGTCGAGCTCACTGGCAAGTTGCAGCCCGGGATCACCGCCACCGACATGGTGCTGGCGCTGACCGAGTTCCTGCGCAAACAGAAAGTGGTGGGTGCCTGGCTGGAGTTCTTCGGCGCAGGCGCCGCGGCACTGACCCTGGGCGACCGCGCCACCATCTCCAACATGGCCCCGGAATACGGCGCCACCGCGGCGATGTTCTACATCGACCAGCAGACCATCGACTACCTCAAGCTCACCGGCCGTGAAGACGAACAAGTGCGCCTGGTAGAGAGCTACGCCAAGCACACCGGCCTGTGGGCCGACAGCCTGAAGCGCGCGCGTTACGAGCGTGGCCTGCAGTTCGACCTGTCGTCGGTGGTGCGCAACATGGCCGGGCCGAGCAACCCCCACGCGCGGGTCGCCACCAGCGACCTGGCGGCCAAGGGCATCGCCGGGCAGTGGTCCGAAGTGCCGGGGCAGATGCCCGACGGCGCGGTGATCATCGCCGCCATCACCAGTTGCACCAACACCAGCAACCCGCGCAACGTGATTGCTGCCGGCCTGCTGGCGCGCAATGCCAACAAGCTGGGGCTGACCCGCAAGCCGTGGGTCAAATCGTCCCTGGCTCCGGGTTCGAAAACCGTGGCCATGTACCTGGAAGAAGCCGGCCTGGGCCATGAACTGGAACAGCTGGGCTTTGGCGTGGTGGCTTTTGCCTGCACCACTTGCAACGGCATGTCCGGCGCCCTGGACCCGGTGATCCAGAAAGAGATCATCGATCGCGACCTGTACGCCACCGCCGTGCTCTCGGGCAACCGCAACTTCGACGGGCGTATCCACCCCTATGCCAAGCAGGCGTTCCTGGCTTCGCCGCCGCTGGTGGTGGCCTACGCGATTGCCGGCACCATCCGTTTCGATATCGAGAAGGACGTGCTGGGCCTGGACGCCAACGGCCGGGAAATCCGCCTCAAGGACATCTGGCCGAGCGACGAAGAAATCGACGCCGTGGTCAAGGCCGCGGTGAAGCCGGAGCAGTTCCGCAAGGTCTACATCCCGATGTTCGCCATCCACGAGGACACCGGCCCGAAAGTCGAGCCGCTGTACGACTGGCGTCCGCAGAGCACCTACATCCGCCGTCCGCCTTACTGGGAAGGGGCCCTGGCCGGCGAGCGCAGCCTCAAGGGCATGCGGCCGCTGGCGGTGCTGCCGGACAACATCACCACCGACCACCTGTCGCCGTCCAACGCCATCATGCTCGACAGTGCGGCCGGTGAGTACCTGGCGAAAATGGGCCTGCCGGAGGAGGACTTCAACTCCTACGCGACCCACCGTGGCGACCACCTGACCGCTCAGCGCGCGACCTTTGCCAACCCGAAACTGTTCAACGAAATGGTCGAGGAAAACGGCAAGGTCAAGCAGGGTTCCCTGGCGCGCATCGAGCCGGAAGGCAAAGTGACGCGGATGTGGGAAGCCATCGAAACCTACATGCAGCGCAAGCAGCCGCTGATCATCATTGCCGGCGCCGACTACGGCCAGGGCTCGTCCCGCGACTGGGCGGCCAAGGGCGTGCGCCTGGCGGGTGTGGAGGCGATCGTCGCCGAAGGCTTCGAGCGCATCCACCGCACCAACCTGGTGGGCATGGGCGTGCTGCCCCTGGAGTTCCTGGCGGGCACCGACCGCAAGACCCTGGGCATCGACGGCACCGAAACCTACGACGTGATCGGCGAACGCACACCACGGGCGCAGTTGACCCTGGTGATCAATCGCCGCAACGGCGAGCGGTTGGAGGTGCCGGTAACCTGCCGCCTCGACACCGCCGAAGAGGTGTCGATCTACGAGGCGGGCGGGGTGCTGCAACGCTTCGCCCAGGACTTCCTGGAATCGGCAGTCGCCAGCTAAATGACGTACCGGGGGCGGGCCGCAAGGCGCCGCCCCCGGTCTTTATCAGGACCAGAAATCCATGGCATTTGTAGCGCAAATCAAGATTCCGGCCACCTACATGCGTGGCGGCACCAGCAAGGGTGTGTTCTTCAACCTGCAGGACCTGCCCGAGGCCGCGCAGTTGCCGGGCGCGGCCCGCGATGCCCTGCTGCTGCGGGTGATCGGCAGCCCCGATCCCTATGACAAGCAGATCGACGGCATGGGCGGTGCCACCTCCAGCACCAGCAAGACGGTGATTCTGTCCAAGAGCATCAAGGCCGATCACGACGTCGATTACCTGTTCGGGCAGGTGGCCATCGACAAGGCCTTCGTCGACTGGAGCGGCAACTGCGGCAATCTCTCGGCGGCGGTCGGCTCGTTCGCCATCAGCAGCGGCCTGGTGGACCCGGCGCGCATTCCGCAGAACGGCGTGGCGGTGGTGCGCATCTGGCAGGCCAATATCGGCAAGAGCATCATCGCCCACGTGCCGATCACCAATGGCGAGGTTCAGGAAACCGGTGATTTCGAGCTGGATGGGGTGACCTTCCCGGCGGCCGAAGTGCAGCTGGAATTCCTCGATCCGGCGGCCGAGGAAGAGGGCGCCGGTGGTTCGATGTTCCCCACCGGCAACCTGGTGGACGACTTGGAAGTCCCCGGTGTCGGCACCTTCAAGGCGACTCTGATCAATGCCGGGATTCCGACGATCTTCGTCAACGCGGCGGACATCGGTTATCGCGGCACCGAGCTGCAGGGCGACATCAATGGCGACCCCAAGGCCCTGGCGATGTTCGAGACCATCCGCGCCCACGGCGCCCTGCGCATGGGCCTGATTCAGCACCTGGACCAAGCCGCCCAGCGTCAGCACACGCCGAAAGTGGCCTTTGTGGCGCCGCCGGCGGATTACCAGGCTTCCAGCGGCAAGGCGATCAAGGCCGGTGACGTCGACCTGCTGGTGCGGGCCATGTCCATGGGCAAGCTGCATCACGCGATGATGGGCACCGCCGCGGTGGCCATCGGCACCGCGGCGGCAATTCCCGGGACCCTGGTCAATCTGGCGGCCGGTGGCGGCGCGCGCAGCGCGGTACGTTTTGGTCACCCTTCGGGCACCTTGCGCGTCGGCGCCGAAGCCACTCAAAGCGGCGGTGACTGGACGGTGGTCAAGGCCATCATGAGCCGTAGCGCCCGAGTGCTGATGGAAGGCTGGGTGCGAGTGCCCGGCGACAGTTTCTAAGCAGAGCCACGTTGGCGTGGCGGTGGGGCTTGCTCCCTCGCCACCACCGCCAGTCGTGATGTTGTTATTGAATCGCTGAGCAGGCGCAGACCTGCGATGCCGTTATTGACCTGTACCTGAGGAATCACCGCTACCCACAACCTTGCAACAGGAGTGAAGCACTCATGAGCGCCAACGTTGACCTGAACAACCGTCCCGATTACGACCCGGTTTTGCAGGACATTGCCGACTATGTCCTGGACTACGTCATCGACTCCCGGGAAGCCCTCGATACCGCCCGCAATTGCCTGATGGATACCTTGGGCTGCGGCTTGCTGGCCCTGCGTTTCCCTGAATGCACCAAGCACCTGGGACCGATCGTCGAAGGCACGGTGGTGCCCTTCGGTGCCCGGGTTCCCGGCACCAGCTATCGCCTGGACCCGGTGAAGGCGGCCTGGGACATCGGCTGCATCGTGCGTTGGCTGGATTACAACGACACCTGGCTGGCGGCCGAATGGGGGCATCCCTCGGACAACCTCGGCGGCATTCTCGCGGTGGCCGACCATCTCTCGCAAAAGCGTGTGGCCAATGGTGAAGCACCGTTGACCATGGGCGATGTGTTGCGAGCGATGGTCATGGCCCATGAGATCCAGGGAGTGATTGCCCTGGAAAACTCCTTCAACCGGGTCGGTCTCGATCATGTGCTGTTGGTAAAGGTTGCCTCCACAGCGGTCTGCGCCAAGTTGATGGGCGCCAACCGCGAGCAGTTGCTGGCGGCGCTGTCCCATGCCTTTGTCGACGGCCAGGCGTTGCGGACTTATCGTCATGCGCCGAATGCCGGTTCGCGCAAATCCTGGGCGGCGGGCGATGCTTCAAGCCGTGGGGTGCGTCTGGCGGACATCGCCCTGCGTGGCGAGATGGGGATTCCCGGTGTCCTGACGGCGCCGCAATGGGGCTTCTATGACGTGCTGTTCAGTCACACCAACAAGGACCTGGCGTTGAAGCCCGAGGCGCAGCGCTGTTTCAGCCTGTCGCAGAAGTACGCCAGTTACGTGATGGAAAACGTCCTGTTCAAGATCAGCTTCCCAGCGGAGTTCCACGCGCAGACCGCCTGTGAAGCGGCGGTGACTTTGCATCCCCTGGTGCGCAATCGCTTGCCCGAGATCGACCGGATCGTCATCACCACCCATGAATCGGCGATCCGTATCATTTCCAAGGTCGGCCCCTTGGCCAATGCCGCCGATCGTGATCATTGCCTGCAATACATGACCGCTGTGCCCCTGGCGTTCGGCACCTTGGTGGCCGAGCACTACGAAGATGATTTCCACGCAGCGCATCCGATCATCGATCAGTTGCGGGGCAAGATGGAGATCGTCGAAGACCCGCGTTACACCCGTGAATACCTGGAGGCCGACAAGCGCTCCATCGCCAATGCCGTGCAGTTGTTCTTCAAGGACGGCTCCAGTACCGAGCAGGTGGCGGTGGAATATCCCATCGGTCACCGTCGTCGCCGCGCCGAAGGCATTCCATTGCTGGAGGACAAGTTCAAGGCCAATCTGGCCACGCGCTTCACCGCCCAGCGTTCGACGCAGATTTTCCAACTGTGCAAGGACCCGGCGCGCCTGGAGGCAACACCGGTGCATAGGTTCGTCGATTTGCTGGTGATCTGAGGCAACCTTCTCCCTTTGTAGGGACGAGCTTGCTCGCGATGAATGTCAGTGATGACACCGGTTCGCCGGGCGAACCCGGCGTTCCGATGGGGTTGGTGAGCAAACTCGCCGCTACTGAGTTCCTTTAGTCTTGGGCAGGTGTTCTGGACAGCCATTTATCCAATGGCAATTTGGTGATGGCAAAGCCGCCGAGCAGGGTGGCGGAGTACAGCAACAAGTCCCGGGACAGGCTCTGTCCTTCGTACCAGGCGCCGATGATCACCGCGAACACCGGGAAAATGATGAACACGAAGGACAGGATCACCGGGTTCAGTCGCTTGAGCAGGAAGAAGTAGACAATGAACCCGCCCACCGAAGCGGCCAGCCCCAGATACAGCAAGGCGCCCCAGGAACGCGGGCTGATGGCGGCAAAGTCCGGTTGCTCAATCCCCAGCCCCGCCAGGCACAGCAGCAAACCGGCGATGCCGATTGGCAAGGTGTTGTAGGTGATGACACTGATGGCGCTGCCGTGTTTCTTGGTGACCACGTAGCACAGTGCATGCAGCAGCGCCGCGCCGAGAATCGCCAGTACCCCCGACAGTTCGTTGTGATCGCTGAGCAGGCCCTGGCCGCGGATGATCTGGAACAGGCTGGCGAAGCCGACAGCGATGCCCAGCAGTTGTGCCAGATGAATCTTCTCGCGCAACAGCAAGGCGGAAAAAATCAGGATGAACACCGGCATGCAGCTGAACAGCAGCGCGGTCAGGCCCGAGGAGACGTGGACCTCGCCGTAGTTGAGCAAGGTGTAGGGCAGGCTGAAGTAGCACAAGGTGACGAACAGCAAGAAACCCCGGCTGCCTTTGGGAAACATCAGTGGTTCGCGGCGCAGCCAGGCAAAGCAGGCAAACAGCGGGAAGGCGATCAGAAAGCGCAGCCCGGCGGCGGTCAGCGGCGGCACGCTCTCCACGGCAATCTTGATGCCCAGCCAGGTGGTGCCCCAGCTCAGGCAGACAATCAGGAACAGGGTGCAGGTCACCAGCGTGGCGAGCCACTGGCGCGATGACACAGGCGTGGTAGGTGCTGCCGTGAGGGTGTTCACACTGACATTCCTTTCGTGATTGGCAATTGACCCCTATATTTGGCGAGTCATTTCCGGTGATTGAACCTGTAAAGCACGTTATTGGGGTAAATGATGGCTGTCAAAGTAAGTATTGACATGGTGTCAATGTTGCGTTCCGCGTTGCAGGAGGGCTCGGGGCCCAAGTACAAGCGGCTGGCAGAGGCCCTGGACCAGGGCATTGAGCAATGTCTGCTGGCGCCCGGTAGCAAACTGTCTCCCCACCGGCTGCTGGCCGATCAACTGGGCGTGACCATCGGCACCATCAGCCGTGCCTATGCCGAGCTGGAGCGCCTGGGGCAGGTGGTGGCGCGAGTCGGTGATGGCACTTATGTGCGCCAGGACGGTTTGCAGCGTCAGCGTGATTCGGGGTTCCGCACTGTCGGAGACGAGTCGCCCGCGCTGTTCGACATGAGTCGCAATACCCATATCCCCGGTTCGGAGAGTCGTTACATCGCCCAGAGCCTGCGGGCGCTGGCGGAAGATCCCCAGGGGTTGCTGGAGGTGGCTCGCTACAGCCCGGAAGCCGGGCTGGCGCGCTATCGCGAGGCCGGCGCCCGCTGGCTGAGCCAAGAGGGATTGCAGGTTGATCCCCAGCAGGTCATTTGCGTCAACGGGGCGCAGCACGGCTTGCATGTCGCCTTGCTGGCGCTGCTCAAGGCCGGGGATACCCTGGCTACCGAACACCTGACCTATCCGGGTCTGATCAGCACTGCACGGATGCTGGGGATCAAGTTGCTGGGGTTGCCCATGGATGAGCAGGGGCTTTTGCCCGAGGCGCTGGAGGAGGCGTGCCGGCATCACCGGCTGGCGGCCCTGTATTGCACGCCGACCTTGCAGAATCCCAGCACGGCGGTGCAGTCCCCGACGCGGCGGGAGGCCATTGCCGAGGTCTGTCGGCGACACAATCTATTGATTCTTGAAGACGAAACCCATGCCGTGCTGATGGATCGGCGCCCAGCGCCGTTGGCGCATTTTGCCCCGGAGCGCACGGTGTTGATCAGCAGCCTGAGCAAGGCTGTGGCGGCTGGGTTGCGGGTCGGCTTCGTGCATGGGCCGCAGCCTCTGGTGGGACGATTGGCCGCAGCGCTGCGGGCAACCTGCTGGATGGCCACGCCGTTGGCCCTGGAGCTGGCTGCCGGGTGGATCGACGACGGTATTGCCGAACGCCTGCGTCAGCAGCAAATGGCCGAGATCACTCGTCGCAAGGGGCTGGTGGCGGGTTTGCTGCAAGGGTTGGAGTGGCGCAGTCCGCAGGCATGCCCGCATTTCTGGATTCAGGTTCCCGAGCCCTGGCGGGCCTCGGAGATCGAAGCGCATCTGAAGCAGCACTATCTGGTGGCCACGGCCGAGGCCTTTGCCGTCGGCCAGGCAGGGGTGCCGCAGTTCATTCGTGCCAGTGTCTGCAATACCACGGCCGATGATCGGAAACTGACTGAGGGTTTTGCTGCGCTGGCTGCGGCGTTAAGCCAGGAGCCTGGATTGCCGGGGTGGTGAGGCGCTGAAGGTGTGGCGGATGTGGCAAGGGCGCGTGCTTGCCACATCGGATCGGCTGAAGTGGCGTCGATGCTTACTTGAAGCGCCGTTCCACGCCTTTTTCCACGAGGATCTTGGCCGAGATCTCTTCCACCGAGAAATGCGTGGAGTTGATGTGGGGAATGTTTTCGCGGCGGAACAGGTTTTCCACCTCACGCACTTCGAACTCGCACTGGGCGTAGCTGGAATAGCGACTGTTGGGCTTACGCTCGTTGCGGATCGCGGTGAGCCGGTCCGGGTCGATGGTCAGGCCGAACAGCTTGTGCTTGTGGGCGCGCAGGGCGTTGGGCAGTTGCAGGCGCTCCATGTCTTCTTCGGTCAGCGGGTAGTTGGCCGCACGGATGCCGAATTGCATGGCCATGTACAGGCAGGTCGGGGTCTTGCCACAGCGCGACACGCCCACCAGGATCAGGTCGGCCTTGTCGTAATAGTGAGTGCGGGCACCGTCGTCGTTGTCCAGGGCGAAGTTCACCGCCTCGATCCGCTCCATGTAGTTGGAGTTGTGGCCAATGGAATGGGACTTGCCGACGGAGTAGGACGAGTGCTCGCTGAGCTCCTGTTCCAGGGGGGCGAGGAAGGTCGAGAAGATGTCGATCATGAAACCATTGGAGGTGGCGAGGATCTCACGAATGTCCTGATTGACGATGGTGTCGAAGATAATCGGCCGATAGCCGTCTTTTTCGGCGGCTATATTGATTTGTTGTACCATGGCCCGCGCTTTTTCCATGCTGTCGATATACGGCCGCGTGAATTTGCTGAAGGTAACGTTTTCGAACTGCGCCAACAGGCTCTGGCCGAGGGTTTCCGCTGTGATGCCGGTACCGTCGGAGATAAAGAAAGCAGATCGTTTCATTTGCGGCTTGGGCCTTAAGCTAGTGACGATTCTTGGATATGATAGGCGCGATTTGTCGGCCGGGAATGGCCCGCATTCTCACTTATTTTCCAGGTCCAGGCCATATAGCGGGCAAACGCTCCAAAGAGCAGCCGGCTTCTGAGCTTTTCCAACACAGTTAGTGGAGAGATCACCTTGGTAGAGTACGTAGTTTCCCTCGATAAGCTCGGCAAACACGATGTTGAGCATGTGGGGGGCAAGAACGCATCCCTGGGCGAGATGATCAGCAACCTCGCAGGTGCGGGCGTATCGGTCCCTGGTGGCTTCGCCACGACAGCTCAGGCTTATCGTGATTTTCTTGAGTTGAGCGGTCTGAACGACCAGATCCATGCCGCCCTCGATGCGCTGGATGTCGATGACGTCAACGCCCTGGCCAAGACCGGCGCGCAGATCCGTCAATGGATCATGGAAGCCGAGTTTCCCGAGCGCCTGAACACCGAAATCCGCACCGCTTTCGCCGCTTTGTCGGCGGGCAACCCGGACATCGCCGTAGCCGTACGTTCCTCGGCTACCGCTGAAGACTTGCCGGACGCCTCCTTCGCCGGCCAGCAGGAAACCTTCCTCAACATCCGTGGCGTGGATAACGTGATTCGCGCGGCCAAGGAAGTGTTTGCTTCTCTGTTCAACGATCGCGCCATTTCTTACCGCGTGCACCAGGGTTTCGACCACAAGCTGGTGGCCTTGTCTGCGGGTGTGCAGCGCATGGTCCGTTCGGAAACCGGCACCGCCGGCGTGATGTTCACCCTCGACACTGAGTCGGGCTTCCGTGACGTGGTATTCATCACCGGCGCCTACGGCCTGGGTGAAACCGTGGTTCAGGGTGCGGTCAATCCGGACGAGTTCTACGTCCACAAGAACACCCTTGAAGCCGGTCGTCCGGCCATTCTGCGCCGCAACCTGGGCAGCAAGGCGATCAAGATGATTTACGGCGATGAAGCCAAGGCCGGGCGTTCGGTGAAGACCGTCGACGTGGACGCGGCCGATCGCGCGCGTTTCTGCCTGACCGATGCGGAAGTCAGTGAGCTGGCCAAGCAGGCGATGATCATCGAGAAGCACTACCAGTGCCCGATGGACATCGAATGGGCCAAGGACGGCGACGACGGCAAGCTGTACATCGTCCAGGCTCGTCCGGAAACCGTGAAGAGCCGCACCCAGGCCAATGTCATGGAGCGCTACCTGCTCAAGGAAACCGGCACCGTGCTGGTGGAAGGCCGTGCCATTGGCCAGCGCATCGGCGCCGGCAAGGTGCGGATCATCAAGGACGTTTCCGAGATGGACAAGGTCCAGCCGGGTGACGTGCTGGTCTCCGACATGACCGACCCGGACTGGGAACCGGTGATGAAGCGCGCCAGCGCCATTGTCACCAACCGTGGCGGCCGTACCTGCCACGCGGCGATCATCGCTCGCGAGCTGGGTATTCCTGCGGTGGTCGGTTGCGGCAACGCCACCGAGCTGCTGAAAGATGGCCAGGGCGTGACCGTTTCCTGCGCCGAGGGCGACACCGGATTCATCTTTGAAGGCGAACTGGGCTTCGACATCAAGAAGAACTCGGTGGATGCCATGCCGGAGCTGCCGTTCAAGATCATGATGAACGTCGGTAACCCGGATCGCGCCTTCGACTTCGCCCAACTGCCCAATGCCGGCGTGGGCCTGGCTCGCCTGGAATTCATCATTAACCGCATGATCGGCGTGCACCCCAAGGCGCTGTTGAATTACGCCGGGCTGCCGCAGGAGATCAAGGACAGCGTCGACAAGCGCATCGCCGGTTACCACGATCCGGTGGACTTCTATGTCGATAAGCTGGTCGAGGGCATCAGCACCCTGGCGGCAGCGTTCACGCCGAAGAAGGTCATCGTGCGTCTGTCGGACTTCAAGTCCAACGAATATGCGAACCTGATCGGCGGCAAGCTCTACGAGCCGGAAGAAGAAAACCCGATGCTGGGCTTCCGCGGTGCTTCGCGTTACATCAGCGAATCCTTCCGTGACTGCTTCGAGCTCGAGTGCCGCGCGCTGAAACGCGTGCGCAACGAGATGGGCCTGACCAACGTCGAAATCATGGTGCCGTTCGTGCGTACCTTGGGCGAAGCCAGCCAAGTGGTTGATCTGCTGGCTGAAAACGGCCTCAAGCGTGGCGAAAACGGCCTGCGCGTGATCATGATGTGCGAACTGCCATCCAACGCCATCCTGGCTGACGAGTTCCTCGAGTACTTCGATGGTTTCTCCATCGGTTCCAACGACCTGACCCAGCTGACCCTGGGCCTGGACCGCGACTCCGGGATCATCGCCCACCTGTTCGACGAGCGTAATCCTGCGGTCAAGAAACTGCTGGCCAATGCCATTGCCGCCTGTAACAAGGCTGGCAAGTACATCGGCATTTGCGGCCAGGGGCCTTCGGACCATCCGGATCTGGCCAAGTGGCTGATGGAGCAGGGCATTGAAAGCGTTTCGTTGAACCCGGACTCGGTGCTGGAAACCTGGTTCTTCCTGGCTGAAGGCCAGGGCGCGGCGTAATCGGTGAACGAAGAGTCGGTCGCTCGTGAGGCTGGCCGGCTCTTGAAGATTCAAGCAGGGCGTGCTTCTTCTGGATGCCGCCCTTTTTTGTGCAAGAAGAATATGCAAAGCAGCAGCAATCTATTTCCCGTCGCCTTGATCAGTGCCGAGCGTCGAGGCGACCTCAGCGAAGATGTCTATCGCTTGAAACCCGGCAACAGTCCGGACAGCTCCGTAGAGCTGGCGGTGACCCGCCTGGGGCTGGCCGATGAGCCCGAGGCCCGGGGTGTGCCTGTGGTCTTGCTTCACGGCAGTTTTTCCAACCGGCGTTTCTGGTACTCGCCCAAGGGCATTGGCCTCGGGGCCTATCTGGCCCGAGCGGGCTTTGATGTGTGGATTCCCGAGATGCGCGGTCACGGTCTGTCGCGACGCAATGCCGATTACCGCAAGAATCGGGTGGCTGACTACGCGCGTTACGATCTGCCGGCGATTGCTGCCTTCGTTCGTGAGCAAAGTGCGCAAATACCGCATTGGATTGGCCATTCCCTGGGGGGTACCACCCTGGCGGCGGCTTTGGGTGGGCAGTATCTGGGGGATGCGGGGGTGGCTTCGGCGGCGTTTTTCGGCACCCAGGTCAGTCGCACCTACTGGCCGCTGAAAATTCCTATGGTGGAGTGGGGCGGGCGCCTGGTCATCAAGCGTTTTGCCCAACTCTCCGGTTCCCGGCTCAAGCGCGGTCCGGAAGACGAGCCCATTGGCCTGGCCTTGGAAAGCATGCGCTGGCATGGCCTGTTCGGTCGTTTTGGTGATGCCGATAAGGATTGGTGGGCGGGGCTAGCGGAGGTTTCAGTGCCGGTGCTGGCGGTCAGCGCAACTGGGGATCATCAGGACCCGACCTGGGCCTGTCGCAAGTTGTTCGATCAGTTGGCCAGCGAGCAGAAACAATTTGTCTGCCTGGGGCGTGAGCTAGGGTTCAGTAGCAATTTCGGTCATGTCGAGATGTTGGTGAGCAAGCCGGCGCAGACTGAGGTCTGGCCGTTAGTGGAGCGCTGGCTCAAGGATCAGCACACGCCGTTGCTGGTTTCAGCGCCCGAGCAGGTGGCTGCGGTCTGATGCGAGGGCTCTGAGAAGGGCATTTCGCTCGATAACGCTTGCGGCTAAGATATGACGCATTGTGCTGTTTTGGTCACATTCAGTTATTGGGTCGACTTTCCGTTCCAGTGAGGCGGCTGCAAAATACGCGACAGGCCGATCAGCTTCTCAGGCACTGTGGGTTAAACATCTGCCGCTTGAGCTCGTATTTCCAAGGCAGCCCCTGGAATTTGCCGATACCTTCGATCGTGTTCTTTCTGCTACAGGAGTTTCTCGATGAACCATTACCTCACTCCCGACCTGTGCGACGCCTACCCGGACCTGGTACAGGTGGTTGAGCCCATGTTCAGCAACTTTGGTGGTCGCGATTCCTTTGGTGGGGAAATCGTCACCATCAAGTGCTTCGAAGACAATTCGCTGGTCAAGGAGCAAGTCGAACTCAAGGGGCACGGCAAGGTACTGGTGGTTGATGGCGGTGGTTCCCTGCGTCGCGCGCTGCTGGGCGACCTGCTGGCCGAGAAGGCGGCGAAAAATGGCTGGGAAGGTCTGGTGATCTACGGTTGCATCCGCGATGTGGATGTCATCGCGCAGACTGACCTCGGTGTCCAGGCCCTGGCCAGCCACCCGATGAAGACCGACAAGCGTGGCATTGGTGATCTCAATGTGGCAGTGACCTTTGCCGGTGTGACTTTCCGTCCGGGCCAGTATGTCTACGCCGATAACAACGGCGTGATCGTGTCGCCGAGCCCGCTGAAAATGCCTGAATAAGTAGTTGGCCTGACAAGGGATGAGGATGTTCGAGGAAGAAAACGCGCAATGGGGGCTGGTGCATGCCCTGGTGCTGGATGGTGAAGGTGGTGCGCGTTCGATAGCCCGGACTGAGCTTGACGATCTGCAGCTACAGGCCCATGAAAGCCTGTGGCTGCATTGGGATCGCAGTCATCCGCAAACCCAGACCTGGTTGCGCCGCTCCAGCGGCTTGAGCGAATTCAGCTGTGATCTGCTGCTGGAGGAAAATACCCGGCCGCGCTTGCTGGCCTTGCCGGAGTCGGAACTGCTGCTGTTTCTGCGGGGCATCAATCTCAATCCGGGAGCCGAGCCTGAAGACATGGTCTCGGTGCGCATCTTTGCGTCCGCGCAGCGGGTGATTTCTCTGCGCTTGCGGCCTTTGCGGGCCACCGATGAGCTGTTGGTGCAGCTGGCCGAGGGCAAGGGGCCGAAAACCGCCGCCGAGCTCCTCCTCTATATGGCCGAATACCTGACCCATAAAGTGCAGGATCTGGTCAGCGATCTCTCTGAAGTGGTCGATGCTGAGGAAGAAAAGCTAGATGCCGACGAACGGTATACCCCGGAGCATGGGAGTATTTTGCAGATCCGTCGCCGGGCTGCCGGACTGAAGCGTTTCCTGGCACCGCAGCGGGATATTTTCTCCCAACTGAGTCGGATAAAACTGCCCTGGTTCGCCGTCGATGATGGTGATTATTGGAATGAACTGCACAACAGCCTTACCCGTTACCTGGAAGAGCTGGAATTGACTCGAGAGCGCGTGGGGCTTGTGCTGGAGGCCGAAGACCGGCGCTTGAGCGTACGCATGAATCGAACCATGTATCGCTTCGGGATCATCACCGGGATCTTCCTGCCCATGAGTTTTCTCACCGGTCTTCTGGGGATCAACGTCGGCGGCATTCCGTTCTCCGCCAGCCCTTACGGATTCATCATTGCCTGCCTGCTGCTGGTGTCGGTGGCCTTGGGACAATGGTGGTTGTTTCGCCGTTTGCGCTGGGTGTGATGATGCGTCATGTGACCCGAATAAATCTGATCGCGTCTTTTCCAGACATCACCCGAGGTGCGTATGCACGATCCGTTTGAACAGTCTTTGCGTGACATGCTCAAAGCTTCGCCATCGAGCCGCGATGACGATGCCTGCCTGGGCCGCGTACTGAAAACCGCCAACCGCCAGGTTGGTGCGGGGGATCTGTTCAGCCTGCTGGGCCGCTGGCTGCCGGCGCTGATGATCGCCTTGAATAACGGATCGGCCCATATCGCGCCGGTTTCCCGTCGTAAATCTTCTGCTCGCACTGCTGATAAGGCTGATTGAATATGGAACTTGATCTCTGGACGCAGAGCCTCGTCACGGCGATGACTGCCTTGTGGACCAAGGTAGCGAACTTCATTCCGAACCTGTTCGGCGCGCTGGTGGTGCTGTTGCTGGGCTTCGTGGTGGCCAAGCTGCTGGATACCCTGTTGTCGAAATTGCTGGCCAAGCTGGGCCTGGATCGCCTGATGGGCGGTACCGGCTTGACCAAATTGCTGTCCCGCGCGGGCTTGCAAGTACCGATCTCGACCTTGATCGGCAAGATCGTCTATTGGTTCGTTCTGCTTATTTTTCTGGTTTCTGCTGCTGAATCCCTTGGCCTTGAGCGAGTTTCGGCTACGCTCGACATGCTTGCGCTGTATTTGCCGAAGGTTTTCGGTGCTGCGCTGGTGCTGTTGGTGGGGGTTCTGCTGGCGCAATTGGCCAACGGTCTGGTGCGCGGAGCGGCGGAAGGTGTAGGCCTCGATTACGCCAGTGGCCTGGGACGGATTGCCCAGGGGCTGGTGATCATCATCAGTATTTCCGTTGCGATCAGTCAGTTGGAGGTCAAAACCGACCTGCTCAACCATGTGATCGTGATCGTATTGATTACCGTTGGTCTGGCCGTTGCGCTGGCGATGGGTTTGGGAAGCCGGGAAATTGCCGGACAGATTCTTGCGGGAATCTATGTGCGTGAGTTGTACCAGGTTGGGCAACAAGTACGTGTTGGTGAGGTCGAAGGCCAGATCGAAGAGATCGGCACGGTTAAAACTACATTGCTGACCGAGGAGGGTGAGCTAGTCTCTCTGTCCAATCGGATCCTGCTGGAGCAGCATGTAAGTAGCCGCTAACCCGGCAAACCCTGCTAATGTATGCCGCCGCAAAATGCCCTCATCGGGCTGCGGCGGACATTGACCTGACTGTCGGCACGACTCGTTTTGAATAAAACCCAATCGCTATCCACGCGCTATGACCCCCGTGAGCTCTCTGATGAGGAGTTGGTTGCGCGCTCACATACGGAGCTGTTTCACGTAACACGCGCCTATGAAGAGTTGATGCGACGCTATCAGCGGACCCTATTTAATGTTTGTGCGCGTTATCTAGGGAACGATCGTGATGCGGATGATGTCTGTCAGGAGGTGATGTTGAAGGTGCTGTATGGCCTTAAGAACTTTGAGGGCAAATCGAAGTTCAAGACATGGCTATATAGCATCACGTACAACGAATGCATCACGCAGTATCGCAAGGAGCGGCGCAAGCGTCGGTTGATGGACGCTTTAAGTCTTGACCCCCTCGAGGAGGCCTCTGAAGAGAAGGCGCCGAAACCTGAGGAGAAGGGCGGACTTGACCGATGGCTAGTGCATGTGAACCCGATTGATCGAGAAATTCTGGTGCTACGATTTGTCGCAGAACTGGAGTTTCAGGAGATCGCGGACATCATGCACATGGGGTTGAGTGCTACAAAAATGCGTTACAAACGTGCTCTTGATAAATTGCGTGAGAAATTTGCAGGCATTGCTGAAACTTAGTTCGGCGCAAATATCTCTTACGTCTAGGTGAGTTCTGATAGACTTACCGCCGAGTTGTCCCCCGGTATGTGGGACTGCTTTACAATCACCAGATGGGGATTTAACGGATGAAACTGAAAAACACCTTGGGCATTGCCATTGGTTCTATTGTTGCCGTGACTTCGTTCGGCGTTCTGGCGCAAGGCCAAGGCGCGGTCGAGGGTGAACTGTTTTACAAAAAACAGTACAACGACAGCGTTAATCACGTTGAAGACGGCTTCAACCCAGGCGCATCGATCGGTTACTTCCTGACCGACGATCTGTCGTTGAACGCCACCTACGACAAGACCAACCACACCCGTTCTAACGACGGTACTGGTAACCAGAAAATCAAAGGCGACAACTTCGGCCTGAACGCTCAGTACCACTTTGGTACCGTGGGTGACGCTCTGCGTCCATACGTTTCCGGCGGTGTTGCTCACAAGAGCATGACCAACGTGATCGCTGACGGTCACAGCGGCCGCGACCAGTCGACTTTCCTGACTGCAGGCGCTGGTGTTAAGTACTACTTCACCGACAACCTGTTCGCCCGTGCCGGCGTTGAAGCTGACTACAAGCTGGACAACGGCAAGTGGGACTACGCTCCTACTATCGGTCTGGGTGTGAACTTCGGTGGCAGCGGCGGCAAAGTTGCTCCAGCTCCAGTTGCTCCAGCTCCAGCTCCTGAGCCAGCTCCAGAAGCTCCAGTTGCTGAAGTTGTTCGTGTTGAGCTGGACGTTAAGTTCGACTTCGACAAGTCGGTCGTTAAGCCTAACAGCTACGCTGACATCAAGAACCTGGCTGATTTCATGAATCAGTACCCACAGACCACCACCGTTGTTGAAGGTCACACTGACTCCGTCGGTCCTGACGCTTACAACCAGAAGCTGTCTGAGCGTCGTGCAAACGCCGTTAAACAAGTTCTGGTCAACCAGTACGGCGTTGGCGCTAACCGCGTTCAATCCGTTGGTTACGGTGAGTCCCGCCCAGTTGCCGACAACGCAACTGAAGCTGGTCGCGCAGTTAACCGTCGCGTAGAAGCATCGGTTGAAGCTCAAGCTAAGTAATTAGCCTTGTAGCTTGGAAAAACCCGGCCTAGGCCGGGTTTTTCTTTGTCTGCGATTTACCTGGCCCAGAGGCGCGACTCAGGCTTGGCACGCAGAGGCTTGGACAGCGGACTCTGTGCCCGCCACTGCACCGATCACCAGGATCGCCGGGCTCTTCAACTCGAAGCGCAGGGCATCGCGCTCCATCCCCGCCAGATCGCTGCGGCATTCCCGCTGTTCAGGCAGCGAGGCATTTTCAATCATCGCCACCGGCGTATCGGCTGCCAGACCGCCGTCACGCAAGTGCCCGGCAATCTCTGCCAGCTTCGCCACCCCCATGTAGATCACCAGGGTCGTACCGCTTTGAGCCAGAGCCTGCCAGTTCAGGCTGCTGTCATCTTGAGTGTGGGCGGTCACCAGGGTCACGCCCCGAGCCACGCCTCGCAGGGTCAGGGGAATATCACAACGGGTTGCACCCGCCAGCCCGGCGGTGATGCCATTGACCAGCTCCACCTCGATCCCACGCTCCTTCAGCCACTGAGCTTCCTCGCCACCTCGCCCGAAAATGCATGGATCGCCACCCTTGAGGCGCACCACGCAGCGCCCTTGCCGGGCATAGCGCAGCATCAGGCGATGAATGAAGGCCTGGGGCGTGGAGCGACAGCCACCGCGCTTGCCCACCGGGATGACCCGCGCTGTGGGGCAATGGTCCAGCACCGCGCTGTTCACCAGATCATCGATCAACACCACATCGGCTTCGCCAAGGGCGCGTACGGCCTTGAGGGTCAACAGCTCGGGGTCTCCAGGCCCTGCACCTACCAGCCAGACTTTTGCGCTCATACGTTTTCCTCACACAGGGATGGCGGCGACAGGTTGCACCGGAGTCGCCAGCAGGCGCTTGATCTCCGGCACGCAGGAGCCACATTGGCTACCGCAACCCAGTTGTTGTTTCAGTTGGTCGAGATTCAGGCCTTCAGCGATACCGGCACAGACCGCCCGGTAGCTGACGTTCTTGCAGTTACACAGGGTCCGCTCCCGTTCCCCGCCCAGGCCGCTGGCCCCCGGCGGGCTGCTCATCGGCGCCAGCAACCAGCGTCGTAGCTGCTCATCGGCGCGTCCCTCGAGCCACAGTTCCTGCAGCCAGTGCTGGGCCAGGGTTTCCCCGGCCAGGCGAATTGCGGTGATCCGCCCTTGTTCGATGCGCACCCGCTTGCCGATGGCCCGACGCGGATCGTCATAAGCCAGTACCGGCCCAGTTTCGAGCCCCAAGTGCTGATCGATGAGCTTGAGCAATGCCGGCTGCGGCGCCTCCTGGTGAGCGGCCCGAATCACCAGGGCCGGACGTTCGCGACCGGTCAGGCTCAGGCTGACATAGGCAAAGGCTTCGCACAGGGGGCGCAGAGCCCTGAAGTGCGCCTGCACGTCGCCTTCGATCAGGGCAAACAATTGCCAAGGCAGTTGCACCGGCTCCAGGCGCACGCCGCTGTGTTTGAGTTCCGGCTGTTTGGACAGAGGGTCAAAGGCCGGCTGAGTGACGATATTGATCCCGCCCTTGAGGAAGCGATCCCCCCAGTGCATCGGCACAAAGGCCTGGCCGGGACGCACGCTGTCATCGCTGCTGACGGCGACGATCACACTGCCACGGCGGCTTTTCAGGTTGACCAGATCTCCCTCCCGTAGCCGCTGGCGCCGCAGTTCGTCCGGATGCAGGCTCAGCAGTGCTTCGCTGACATGGCCGAACAGCTGCGCCGCGGTGCCGGTGCGACTCATGCCGTGCCATTGGTCCCGCAGCCGACCGGTGATCAGGGTCAGGGGAAAGCGGGCATCGCGCTGTTCCTTGGCGGGCAGGTAAGGGTCGCAGACAAAGTGCGCGCGGCCAGTGGCGGTGGGAAAACGCCCATCCCCATACAAGCGCGGCGTGCCCTGTGTCGCGCCGCTGGGGAAGGGCCACTGCTGTGGGCCGAGACGGTCGATCAACTGGTGACTGAGGCCGGACAGGTCCAGATCGCGGTCCTGGGTCAGGCCTTTGTACTCATCGAACAGCTGGGCTGGGGAATCGAAGTCAAACAGGCTCGGCTGCCCGGGCCGCAGGCGTCGCTCCAGACGTTGAGCGAAATCCACGGTAATGGCCCAATCAGGCCGTGCCTCACCGGGTGCGATTACCGCCTGACGCACATGAGAAACCCGCCGTTCCGAGTTGGTCACCGTGCCTTGCTTCTCGCCCCAACTGGCGGCAGGTAGCAGCAGGTCGGCAAAGGCCGCGGTTTCCGTGGTGACGAAGGCTTCTTGCAGGACCACGAACGGGCAGTGCTGCAGGGCCGCACGCACCGCGTTCTGGTCCGGCAGGGACTGCGCCGGGTTGGTACAGGCGATCCACAAGGCCTTGATGCGACCGCTTTGCAGCTGTTCAAACAACTCGATAGCGCTCAGTCCGGGGCTGGCTGGCAACTGTTCCACCCCCCAATAAGCGGCGACCTCAGCGCGATGTTGGGGATCGGCAGCTTCCCGGTGCCCGGGGAGCAGATTGCTCAGGCTGCCGGTTTCGCGCCCGCCCATGGCATTGGGCTGACCGGTGAGGGAGAAGGGCCCCGCACCCTTTCGGCCGATTTGCCCGGTGGCCAGGTGCAGATTGATCAGCGCACTGTTTTTTGCGCTGCCGGCGCTGGACTGATTCAAGCCCATGCACCACAACGACAGGAAACTGGGCGCCGTCCCTATCCATTGGGCGCACAGCTGCAGTTGCTCAAGACTGATACCGCAGAGTTGCGCCACCATCGCCGGGGTGTAGTCGCGGACCAGGAGCTTCAGCTCGGCCAGGCCCTCGGTGTGTTCGCGGATGAAGTCCCGATCGACCCAGTCCTCCCACAGCAACAGGTGGAGAATCCCGTGGAACAGTGCGACATCGGTGCCCGGCAGAATCGCCAGATGCAGGTCGGCCAGATCGCAGGTGTCGGTACGACGCGGGTCGATGACGATGACTTTCATGTCCGGACGCTGGCTTTTCGCGTGTTCCAGGCGCCGAAACAGCACGGGATGGGCGTAGGCCATGTTACTGCCGACGATCACCACGCAATCGCTGTGCTCCAGGTCCTCATAACTGCAAGGCGGCGCATCGGCCCCCAGGCTGCGCTTGTAGCCCACCACCGCCGAGGACATGCACAGCCGTGAGTTGCTGTCGATATTGTTGGTGCCCACCAGGGCCCGGGCCAGCTTGTTGAAGGCGTAGTAGTCCTCGGTCAGCAGTTGCCCGGAGACATAGAACGCCACGCTGTCCGGGCCATGCTCGGCGATGGTCTGGGCGAATACCCCGGCGGCATGCTCCAGGGCGCTGTCCCAGTCGCAGCGGCTACGAGCCAGGTCCTTGCCCAGGCGCAGTTCCGGGTACAGGGCGCGGGCGTTGCGGTCGCCGGTCAAATGCAGGCTGGCGCCCTTGCTGCACAGCTTGCCGAAGTTGGCCGGGTGCGCCGGATCGCCGCTGACCCCGAGGATCTGCCGGCCGTCATGCTCGATCAGCACACCGCAGCCAACCCCGCAGTAGCAACAGGTCGAGGCCGTGCTCTGCGGCTTCATCAGCCGGCATCCCGCAGGGCCAACTGCACCCGGCCACTTGCCACCCGCGCCGGATGGTGATGGGCGCAGCCGGTGTCCGGGGCCTGGGCTTCGCCGGATTCCAGGTCGATCTGCCAGTTGTGCAGCGGGCAGGCCACGCGCTTGCCGTAGATCAATCCCTGGGACAGGGGGCCGCCCTTGTGCGGACAACGATCGTCGAGGGCGAAGACCTGATCGTCGCTGGTACGAAAAATCGCGATATCGCCCTTGGGGCCCTTGATGATGCGCGAGCCCAGGGCATTGATCTCTTCCAGGGCGCAGATATCCAGCCAGTTCATGCCGGCACCTCCAGTTGTTTCACGGGGATCGACTCGTACTCTTTTTTCAGCTGCGGCTCGGCCAGGCGCTGCTGCCACGGGTCTTGCTCGAAGGACAGGGAGAACTGCAGGCGCTCGTTCAGCGCCTTGCGCCGCTGCGGGTCTTCCAGCACGGCCTTTTTCACGTGCTCCAGGCCGACACGTTGCAGGTAGTGCACCGTGCGTTCGAGGTAGAAGGCCTCTTCGCGGTACAGCTGGAGGAAGGCGCCGTTGTATTCGCGGACTTCTTCGGCGGTCTTGAGCTTGACGAAAAACTCCGCCACCTCGGTCTTGATCCCGCCGTTGCCGCCGATGTACATCTCCCAGCCCGAATCGACGCCGATGATGCCCACGTCCTTGATCCCGGCTTCCGAGCAGTTGCGCGGGCAACCGGAGACCGCCAGCTTGACCTTGTGCGGTGACCACATGTTGAACAGGTCGTGCTCCAGCTCGATCCCCAGCTGGGTGGAGTTCTGCGTGCCGAAGCGGCAGAACTCGCTGCCGACACAGGTCTTCACCGTGCGGATGGATTTGCCGTAGGCGTGGCCGGACGGCATGTCCAGGTCTTTCCAGACTCCGGGCAAGTCTTCCTTGCGGATGCCCAGCAGGTCGATGCGCTGGCCGCCGGTGACCTTGACCATGGGCACCTGGTACTTGTCGGCGACATCGGCGATGCGTCGCAGCTCGGACGGATTGGTCACGCCGCCCCACATCCGCGGCACCACCGAGTAGGTCCCATCCTTCTGGATGTTGGCGTGGGCGCGCTCGTTGATCAGCCGCGATTGCGGATCGTCCTTGGCTTCTCCCGGCCAGGTGGAGATCAGGTAGTAGTTCAGCGCCGGGCGGCACGTGGCGCAACCGTTGGGGGTGCGCCAGTTGAGGTAGCTCATGGTGCCGGCGATGGTCAGCAGATGCTGGTCGCGAATGGCCTGGCGGATCTGCCCGTGGTTCAGGTCGCTGCAGGCGCAGATGGCTTTTTCGCTTTTCGGCTTGACGTCCGCCGCGCCGCCCACGGTGTTGATCAGGATCTGCTCCACCAGGCCGGCGCAGGAACCGCAGGAGCTGGCGGCCTTGGTGTGCTTCTTGACCTCGTCGACGCTGAACAGCCCCTGTTCCTGGATGGCCTTGACGATGGTGCCCTTGCACACCCCATTGCAGCCGCAGACCTCGGCAGTGTCGGCCATGCTCATGGCCTTGTCCTGGCCCTGATGGCCGACGTCGCCCAGGGCGTTCTCACCGAACATCAGGTGGTCGCGAATCTCGCCGATGGCCTGCTGCTCGCGGATTTGGCGGAAGTACCAGCCGCCGTCCGCGGTGTCGCCGTACAGGCAGGCGCCGACCAGTACGTCGTCCTTGATCACCAGCTTCTTGTAGACCCCGCCAATGGGGTCGGAGAGGGTGATGGTCTCGGTGCCGTCGCCGCCCATGAAATCCCCGGCGGAAAACAGATCGATGCCCGTGACCTTCAACTTGGTGGACGTCACCGAGCCTTGGTAGCGGGCAAAGCCCAGTTGAGCCAAGTGGTTGGCGCAAACCTTGGCCTGTTCGAACAGCGGCGCCACCAGACCGTAGGCGATACCGCGGTGACTGGCGCACTCACCGATGGCGTAGATACGCGGGTCGAAGGTTTGCAGGGTGTCGTTGACCAGAATCCCACGGTTGCAGGGCAGGCCGGCCCGTTCCGCCAGCTCGGTGTTGGGGCGGATGCCGGCGGCCATCACCACCAGATCGGCGGGGATGATCTCGCCATTCTTGAACTGCACCGAGCCGACCCGGCCATTGCCGGCATCGATCAGTGCCTGGGTCTGTTCACACAGGCGAAACTTCAGGCCACGGCTTTCCAGGGCGCCTTGCAGCAACTGGCCGCTGGTCTGGTCCAGTTGCCGTTCCAGCAGCCATTCGCCGATATGCACCACGGTCACGTCCATGCCCCGCAGCTTGAGGCCGTTGGCAGCTTCCAGGCCCAGCAGGCCGCCGCCGATCACCACCGCATGGGTGTGAGTCTTGGCCGTGTCGATCATCGCCTGGGTGTCGGCAATGTCGCGATAGCCGATCACCCCCTGCAGGTCCTTGCCGGGAATCGGCAGGATAAAGGGTGTGGAGCCGGTGGCGATCAGCAGGCGGTCGTACTCGGCTTCGCTGCCGTCCTCGGCGATCACCCGGCGCTTGATGCGGTCGATTTCCACCACCTTGCGATTGAGCAGCAGCTTGATGTTGTGGTTCAGGTACCAGTCCAGGTCGTTGAGGACGATGTCCTCGAACGTCTGTTCTCCGGCCAGCACCGGCGAGAGCAGGATGCGGTTGTAGTTGGTGTGGGGTTCGGCACCGAACACGGTGATGTCGTACAGCTCGTCGCTGAGTTTGAGCAACTCTTCCAGGGTGCGGACCCCGGCCATGCCGTTGCCGATCATTACCAGTTTGAGTCTTTTCATGGGCTTCTCCGGAGCTCAGGCAGGTTCAGTGCGGCCTGGCTCGAAAAACTGCGCGCAAACAAAAAAGGCGTCCCGTCAGTGGCCTGACGAGGACGCCTTTGTCCGATCCCGTTCTCTCGGGAAGCCTGCCTTCGTCGTTGAAGGCCGGGCTTTATGTCTGTTGTCCGCTCTCATGCAGCGCTTGTGCCAAGTTGCCGAGGGCGCGGTTTTATGGGGCCTGGGTCAGGTTTCCGGGGATGTCGGGTGTGGCCGTTGCACCTGATTGAGGCGCTGCGCCCTGTTTCGGCGCTTGGGGGCTGTGGGGGGGCGATGGGCGGTCTGGGGGGCGTCAAGCAAGGTCCTGCGGACCTTATCGCAGCCTCGCTATGGCTCGGCAGCGGCTACAGGCCCAAGGCAGCCGAGGGTTGTGTAGCCGCTGCCGCAGGCTGCGAACGGCCCGTAGGGACGCGGGGCGCTAACGATGCAGCAGTGCCAGCAGCAATATCAGGTTGAGCAGCAGGGCGAGCAGGGCGAGGCCGCGCCAGACCTTCAGCGGCTCCCGTTCCAGCAAGGGGCGCGGCCGCAGGCTCAGGCTGCGGCGTTCACCCTGTTCCAGCACCAACAGCCATTCTTCGGCGGTTTCATAGCGCTGGGCCGGGTCGGCACAGACCCCGCGTTCCAGGCTTTGCTCCAGCCATTGCGGCAGATCCGGGCGGTAGCGGCTGGGGGGAACAGCAGCGGTGAAGCGCGGGCGTTGGAAGGCTTCGACCTCGCCATGGGGGTAGTGCCCGGTCAGCAGGTAATACAGGCTGACACCCACCGCATAGAGATCCTGTTGCGGGCTGGGAGGTTCGCCGGCGAAGGCTTCCGGGGCGATATAGCTCGGGGTGCCGGGCAGCAGGTGCGCCAGGTCCGCCGACAAGCCCGGGCAGTAGGCCAGGCCGAAATCCAGAATCCGCAGTTCGCCGTCGTCCCCCAGCAGCAGGTTGTCCGGCTTGATGTCGCGGTGCAGGATCTGCCGGCGGTGCAGCAGGCCAACGGCCCGCAGCAGGCGCTCGGCCAGGGACTGCCACTGGTCCAGGGGCAGGGGGCCGTTGTAGCGAAACAGCTGTTGCAGGGTGCGACCGGGGTATTCGCGCATCAGGTAATACAGATGCTGGCGCGCAGTGCCACCGTGCACCTGGGGAAAATACCGCCCGGCAACGCGGCGCAGCAGCCATTCCTCGGACAGCAGCCCCTGGCAGGCCGCCAGGTCGTTGTGCAGGGCTGCCGGCAGGGTTTTCAGCAGCCAGGCCTGGTGCTGTTCGTCACGCACGCGGTACAGCAGCGATTGCTGGCTCTGGCTGACCAGGCTCTCCACCTGCCAGCCTTCGAAGCGTTGCCCGGGTTTCAGCAACGGCGGCAGGGGCCATTGCTGCAAGTGCAGCAGGGCATCGCCGAGGCTGCTTTCGCCAAGCGCGTCGACCCGCACCAGCAGCGCGCTGGCATTGTCCTGACTACCGGCCAGGTGCGCCGCGCTGACCAAGGTCTGTGTCGCGCTGTCCAGGTCGGGCTGGTCCCGCAGAATGGCGGCGATGGCGCTGTCGCCCAGGGTGGCCCAGACCCCGTCGCTGAGCATCAGGAAGCTTTCGCCCTGGCGCAGTTCGCCATCGAGGAAGTCCAGTACCAGATGCTGGTCCAGGCCCAGGGCGCGCTTGAGCACATGCTGCATGCCCGGCTGGTCCCAGACATGGTCCTCGCTGATGCGTTGCAACTGCTGTTGGTGCCAACGGTAGACCCGGCAGTCGCCGACATGGGCCAGGGTAAAGCGCCGGCCCCGCAGTACCAGGGCGCTGAGGGTGGTGAGCAGGGGCTGGCCGCCGCCGTTGGCCTGGAGCCAGCGGTTCTGGGCGGTCAGCAGGCGTTCCAGGGCCTGGGCCACGGCCCAGGTTTCCGGGGTGGCGTAGTAATCCAGGGCCAGGGCCTGAAGGCTCGAACGCGCTGCCAGGCCGCCGTCGGCGCACTGACTGACGCCATCGGCGATGGCGAACAGCAGGCCCTTGCTCGCCGCCAGATCCGGCGCCGGGGTGACCCGGCGCAAGGCGTCCTGATTTTCCGTCCGCGGTCCGGTGGCGCTGGCCTCGGCATGGCTCAGTTGCAGGCCCATGGTGCGCTCAGACCCGTGCCGCAGTCACGGCGGCGGAGCCCCAGGTGGTTCTCCAGCGGCGCTTGACCCCGTGCAGGCCGAACCAGGCCAGGATCCCGAGACTGGCGAACAGCCACAGTGCCAGTTGATAGCTGCCGGTGCTCTGCTTGATCGCGCCCATGCCTGCGGCCAGGGCAAAACCGCCGATGCCTCCGGCCATGCCGATCAGCCCGGTCATGACCCCGATTTCCCGGCGAAAACGTTGCGGTACCAGCTGGAACACCGCGCCATTGCCGGCGCCGAGGCCCAGCATGGTGCAGACGAACAGGGCCAGGGCAGCGTAGGAACTGGGCAGGTTGAAACCCACGGCGGCGATGCAGACCACCGCCACGCTGTACATCGCCAGCAAAGTGCGGATACCGCCGAAACGGTCCGCCAGGGCGCCGCCCAGAGGGCGCATCAGGCTGCCGCCGAAGACACAGGCGGCGGTGTAGTAGCCAGCCGTCACCGGGCTCAGGCCGTACTGGTCATTGAAATAGCCGGGCAGGGCGCTGGCCAGGCCGATGAAACCGCCAAAGGTCACGCTGTAGAAGAACATGAACCACCAGCTGTCGCGGTCCCCCAGGGCCTTGAAGTAGTCGCCCATGGATTTGGCCTGCGGCCGCTCAGGGGCGTTCTTCGCCAGCCAGGCGAACAGCACCAGTGTCAGGAGCAGCGGGATCAGGGCGAAGCCGAAGACATTGCTCCAGCCGAAAGCCGCTGCCAGCACCGGAGCGAGCAGCGCGGCGAACACCGTGCCGGAGTTGCCGGCACCGGCGATGCCCATGGCCTTGCCCTGGTGTTGCGGCGGATACCATTGGGAGGCCAGGGGCAGGGCCACAGCGAAAGAGGCGCCGGCCATGCCGAGGAATACCCCCAGTAGCAAGGCTTGCTCATAGCTGTGGATGCCCAGCTTCCAGGCGCCGAACAGAGCGCCGATGACAATCACCTGGCCGATCAGGCCGGCGGTCTTGGGCGACAGGCGATCGGCCAGCAGGCCCATGATGAAACGCAGCACTGCACCGGCGAGGATCGGTGTGGCCACCATCAGCCCGCGTTGCTGGGGGCTCAGGTGCAGGTCGGCAGCAATCTGTACCGCCAGGGGGCCCAGCAGGTACCAGACCATGAAGCTCAGGTCGAAATACAGAAAGGCTGCGAACAGGGTCGGGGTGTGGCCGGATTTCCAGAAGCTTGAATTCATCGCGCACCTCAGCTGATAAGAGTCGTTGGAGTCGTCATGAGCTTGCAGGTGGAGCGCCGCCACGGCCGCGCCACCGACCCCGGTCAGTGGGGCCAAAACGAAAAAACGTCGGCATCCGGCTCGTTGTGGCGAGCAGGGTGCGCGACGTCTTTGTCGTAGGTGGGGCAACCGCCGTTGGTTACCGTTGTGGATTTGATAGCAAGAGCCGCGCCAACCGGCGGCCGATGCAGGCTCGCATGGGCAGGCTCGCTGTAGGAGCTGGCTTGCCAGCGAAGGCGCCCTCAACACTGGCACAAGGTTCAGAGGTCTGTTCGCCGGCAAGCCGGCTCCTACGGGGCGCAGGTCAGCCGAGTAGTTCCTGCATGGCGATGATCTGTTCCGCGACCTGGATCAGCTTCTGCTGTTTGCCCATGGCCTGACGGCGCATCAGGGTGTAGGCCTGTTCTTCGTCGCAGTCCTTCATCTTCATCAACAGGCCCTTGGCCAGCTCGATGCGCTTGCGCTCGGCCAGTTGCTGGTCGCGGGCCTGGAGTTGCGCGCGCAGGGCCTGGTCGCTTTCGAAGCGCGCCATGGCCACGTCGAGGATCGGTTGCAGGCGCTGGACCTGGATGCCCTCGACGATGTAGGCGCTGACCCCGGACTTGATCGCCTGGCGCATCACCCCCGGATCGTGTTCATCGGTGAACATCACGATGGGCCGCGGTTGATCGCGGCTGACCAGCACTACTTGCTCCATCACATCACGGCTGGGTGACTCGGTATCGATCAGGATCACGTCCGGGCGCACCGTTTCGACGCGGCCCGGCAGGTCGATGGTCAGGCCGGATTCGTCAATCACCTCGAAACCGGCTTCGCTGAGGGCGGCCTTGAGCCTTCCGACTTTTTTCGCGGTGTCGTTGATCAGCAGGATACGCAGCATGTTCGCGGGCTCCGGTCAGCGCTGGGCAACAAGGGGAGGGGTGTCGTTCATCGCATGCAGGCGGAAGCTGCGGGCATAGGCGGCAGGCTCAGAGCCGTCCCACACCTTGCCATCGATCAACTGGCTGCTGCGCATGTCCTGGCCCCAGGCGGTGATGCCCAGCGCGCTGGCGGCTTCGCGATACAGTTCAAGCTGCTGCACGTGGCGAGCGACGCCCAGGTAGTCCGGGTCTTCCCGCAGCAGGCCCCAGCGCCGGAACTGGGTCATGAACCACATGCCGTCGGACAGGTAGGGCAGGTTGACGGCGCCATGGTGGTGAAAGCGCAGGGCGTGGGGGTCCTGCCAGCGATTGCCCAGGCCGTCGGCGTAAGCCCCCAGCAGCCGCGGCTCGATGCAGTCCAGCGGTGTATTCAGGTAATCGGCGGCGCTCAGCAACTGGGCAGTGCTGCGGCGGTTTTCCGGGCTTTGTTCGATAAAGCGGCTGGCCTCGAGGATCGCCATGACCAGGACCCGGGCGGTGTTGGGGTATTGCTCGACGAAGGCGCGGGTGCAGCCGAGGACTTTTTCCGGGTGATCCGGCCAGATTGCCTGGCTGGTGGCCAGGGTGAAGCCCTGATCCTGCTGCACTGCACTGGCGCTCCAGGGTTCGCCGACGCAGAACCCGTCGATGCGCCCGGCCTGCAGGTGAGCCACCATCTGCGGCGGCGGCACCACCACGCTGTCGACATCCTGCAGCGGGTGGATGCCCTGGCTGGCCAGCCAGTAGTACAACCACATGGCGTGAGTACCGGTGGGGAAGGTCTGGGCGAAGGTCAGTCGTGCCCGGCTTTGGTGCACATGGCGGTCCAATGCTTCAGGGCTGGTCACTTTGAGGGCTTGCAGTTCCCGGGACAGGTTGATGCTCTGGCCATTCTGGTTCAGGCCCATGAGCACCGCCATGTCGCAGGGATGGGTCCCGCCGATGCCCAGGTGCACGGCGTAGATCAGGCCGTACAGGCTGTGGGCAGCGTCCAGTTCGCCACTCACCAGCTTGTCCCGCAGCCCGGCCCAGGAACTCTGGCGCGTGAGGTTCAGGGTCAGGCCGTAGGGCTGGGCAAAGCCCTGGGTGGCGGCGACCACCACCGAGGCGCAATCGGTCAGGGCCATGAAGCCCAGGTTGATGGCGGACTTTTCCGGGGCATCGCTGCCGTTGACCCAGGCCAGTGCGCAGTTGGGGTGTTCAGTCATGGCTTGGCACCTTGCATAAAAAAGCGTCGTACCCACTGGCCAGGCAAAGCCTGTGTGGGTGACGACGCCGTTGTCCTTGAACCTGGGCCGCCATTGGCCCAGGTCTGATGAGCAAGTGGGTGCAAGGCATATGCCATTGTCGGGGATTTCATTCTGCGCCTCGCCTGCAAGCCCTGGGCGCGGCTATAATCGGTGCCTTATTTCGCCGCCAACCGAGTTCATCCCGCCCATGTATACCCTGGCCCGCCAGCTGTTGTTCAAACTCTCCCCGGAAACCTCCCACGATCTGTCCCTGGACCTGATCGGTGCGGGCGGGCGTTTGGGCCTTAACGGTCTGTTGTGCAAGGCGCCGGCGCAGTTGCCGGTGCAGGTCATGGGCCTGGAGTTTCCGAACCCGGTGGGCCTGGCTGCCGGTCTGGACAAGAACGGCGCCGCCATCGATGGCTTCGCTCAACTGGGCTTCGGCTTTGTCGAGATCGGCACCGTCACTCCGCGTCCGCAGCCGGGCAACCCCAAGCCGCGGATCTTCCGCCTGCCTCAGGCCGAAGCCATCATCAACCGCATGGGCTTCAACAACCTGGGGGTCGACAACCTGCTGGCGCGTGTGGCCGCCTCCCAATACAAGGGCGTGCTGGGGATCAATATCGGCAAGAACTTCGACACCCCGGTGGAGCGGGCGGTGGATGACTACCTGATCTGCCTGGACAAGGTCTATGCCCATGCCAGTTATGTCACGGTCAATGTCAGCTCGCCCAATACCCCGGGCTTGCGCAGCCTGCAGTTTGGCGAGTCCCTCAAGCAGCTGCTGTCGGCTCTGAGCCAGCGTCAGCAGGAGCTGGCGAGCATTCATGGCAAACGCGTGCCCCTGGCGATCAAGATCGCGCCGGACATGAGCGATGAGGAAACCGTTGAAGTGGCTCGGGCCTTGCTGGAAACCGGCATGGACGCGGTGATCGCCACCAACACCACCTTGAGTCGCGAAGGCGTCGAAGGCATGGAACACGGCGATGAGGCAGGCGGCCTGTCCGGCGCGCCGGTGCGCGACAAGAGCACCCACACAGTCAAGGTCCTGGCCGCCGAACTGGCCGGTCGCTTGCCGATCATTGCCGTGGGCGGCATCACGGAAGGCAAGCACGCGGCTGAGAAGATCGCCGCGGGCGCCAGCCTGGTACAGCTGTATTCGGGCTTCATCTATAAGGGGCCGGCGTTGATTCGCGAGTCGGTGGATGCCATCGCGGCCATGGGCCGATAAGAACGGGCGCCAGCGCGGCCATAAAAAAGGGCTCCTCGAAGGAGCCCCTGGGCCGAAGCCCGCCGCCCGGATGGGGCGTGCGTGGTTAAGTCGTCATCTATTCAAGTTGTAGGTGTCGGAATGTGCCCTGATCAGCCGACAGCGCGAAGTTCGTTGAGTCTGTGGATGCCCGCAGTGCCAGTCATACCGTCCCAGTTGTCGCCGCGTCCTTCTCGCCAGCCGTTAATCCAGGCTTGGCGTACCGACGGTAGAGTAAATGGGCAAAGCTCACGGGACTTGCCATTAACGCCATACTGATATCCGCGTAAAAATGCTCTTTCCAACGGATCACGCTTTAGTCTTCTCATAGGGTGTTTCCCTCACTTGTTGACTGTCTTATGTCCCGTCGACCTTCTTCTGAGGTCGGGCAGATTGTCTCTGCCGTTGGTGCTCGCTGCCGGCGTGGCGAGCCTTGATGTTGACGCCATTGCGGCGCCAACCTGTGTTGAGTTCTAACCAATAGGTCACAGCAAGTGAATGATCGTTTTGTCATAAGGACGTAACGATAATGCTGTCCAGGCCATAAGCCGGGACGGGTTTTTTAGCTTGTTTGCCAGGCAAAGCCCGCTGTGATCAGCCTCTCACTAGATGATGAGGTTAATGCTTTAGTGAGAATGTCGAACGGTTGCACTCAACTACTATTCGACGAAGGGTCGACTTATGTCATTTTGTTGCCCTGACTTTTTTATCTGTCCCGGCCTCTAAGCTTTTTTGCCCTGCAAGAAAGCCTGTCTGCCGGGGTGGGACGGCACAGTTTCGTGCCACACGAGCGCTCTTGAAGAAAAGCGCTTGATTGAAAACCGAACGGGCGATGCGTTGTCCGTTCACTTATTGCCAAAGGCCCTGGTACTCCCATGTCGGATCGTTACGAACTCTTCCTCACCTGTCCCAAAGGCCTTGAAGGCCTGCTGATCGAGGAAGCCGTCGGGCTTGGCCTTGAGCAAGCGCGTGAGCACACTTCTGCCGTGCGCGGCATGGCCGACATGGAGACGGCCTATCGGCTGTGTCTGTGGTCGCGCCTGGCCAACCGGGTGCTGCTGGTCCTCAAGCGTTTTCCAATGAAGGACGCCGAGGACCTCTACCACGGCGTGCTCGACGTCGACTGGCAGGACCACATGCTGGCCGATGGCACCCTGGCGGTGGAGTTCAGCGGTCACGGTTCGGGCATCGACAACACCCACTTTGGTGCCCTGAAGGTCAAGGACGCCATTGTCGACAAACTGCGTACACCTACCGGCGAGCGTCCTTCGGTGGACAAGCTCAATCCGGACCTGCGCATCCACCTGCGCCTGGATCGCGGCGAAGCCATCCTGTCCCTGGACCTGTCCGGCCACAGCCTGCACCAGCGCGGCTATCGCCTGCAGCAAGGCGCCGCGCCGCTCAAGGAAAACCTGGCGGCCGCGATCCTGATCCGTTCCGGCTGGCCGCGCATCGCCGCTGAAGGCGGGGCCTTGGCTGACCCAATGTGCGGTGTCGGCACCTTCCTGGTGGAAGCGGCGATGATTGCCGCGGACATCGCTCCCAACCTCAAGCGTGAGCAGTGGGGCTTTACCGCCTGGCTCGGCCATGTGCCGGCGCTGTGGCGCAAACTGCATGATGAAGCCCTGGCTCGGGCCCAGGCCGGACTGGCCAAGCCACCGCTGTGGATTCGCGGCTACGAGGCCGATCCACGATTGATCCAGCCGGGTCGCAACAACGTCGAGCGCGCGGGCTTGAGCGACTGGATCAAGATCTACCAGGGCGAAGTGGGGACTTTTGAACCGCGTCCGGACCAGAACCAGAAGGGCCTGGTGATCTGCAACCCGCCCTACGGCGAGCGCCTGGGTGACGAGGCCAGCCTGCTGTACCTCTATCAGAACCTCGGCGAGCGCCTGCGTCAGGCCTGCTTGAACTGGGAAGCGGCGGTGTTCACCGGCGCCCCGGACCTGGGCAAGCGCATGGGCATTCGCAGCCACAAGCAGTACTCGTTCTGGAACGGCGCCTTGCCGTGCAAGCTGCTGCTGATCAAGGTGCTGCCGGACCAGTTCGTCACCGGTGAGCGACGCACTGCCGAGCAGCGCCAGGTGGAACGCGAGCAGGCTCAGGCCGCTGCAGACGAGCCGCCAGTGCGCCAGTACAACAAGAATGGCAACCCGATCAAGCCGGCTCCTGCGCCGGCGCCGGTGGTCGAGCAGGCCCGTCTGAGCGAGGGCGGGCAGATGTTTGCCAACCGCCTGCAAAAGAACCTCAAGCTGCTGGGCAAATGGGCCAAGCGCGAAGGTGTCGAGTGCTATCGGGTCTATGACGCGGACATGCCGGAATACTCCCTGGCCATCGACCTGTACCAGGATTGGGTGCACGTCCAGGAATACGCGGCGCCCAAGTCGGTGGACCCGGAGAAGGCCCAGGCGCGTCTGTTCGATGCCCTGGCAGCGATTCCCCAGGCACTGAACGTGGATAAGAGCCGGGTGGTGATCAAGCGTCGCGAGCGCCAGAGCGGCACCAAGCAATACGAGCGCCAGAGCGCCCAGGGCCAGTTCACCGAAGTTCGCGAAGGCGGGGTCAAGCTGCTGGTGAACCTGACCGACTACCTGGACACCGGGCTGTTCCTCGACCATCGGCCGATGCGCATGCGCATCCAGAAAGAGGCGGCTGGCAAGCGTTTCCTCAACCTGTTCTGCTACACCGCCACCGCCAGTGTGCACGCGGCCAAGGGTGGAGCCCGCAGTACGACCAGCGTCGACTTGTCGAAAACCTACCTGGACTGGGCGCGACGCAACTTCTCCCTCAACGGTTTCTCCGACAAGAACCGTCTGGAGCAGGGTGATGTGATGGCCTGGCTGGACAGCTGCCGTGACGAGTTCGACCTGATCTTCATCGACCCGCCGACCTTCTCCAACTCCAAGCGCATGGAAGGGGTGTTCGACGTGCAGCGTGACCAGGTGCAGTTGCTGGACCTGGCCATGGCCCGTCTGGCGCCGGGTGGCGTGCTGTACTTCTCCAACAACTTCCGCAAGTTCCAGTTGGACGAGAACCTCGCCGCGCGCTATCAGGTCGAGGAGATCACGGCGAAAACCATCGACCCGGATTTTGCCCGTAACAGCAAAATTCACCGTGCTTGGAAAATCAGCGCCCGCTGATGGCCGGATAAGTCCCCAACGCCCGTTTTTTCGGGCTTTGGGGGCTGTTTAGCGCTGGTCAAATTAGTGGCTAATAGCTATAACTCACACCAAGTCCGGATGACACCCAAACTCGCTGGCGTGATGAGTTCTACTTATGCCGTTGCATGTGGTACGCCCGAAGATCCTGGGTTTCATTAGTGAAGAAGTCTCTGCCTGGCTAGTAGCTGTGCTGGTGTTGCTTGCGGGCGGCATTCTCACCGGGCTGCTGGCCTGGTCCACTTACAACTCGAACAAACAGCAACTGCGCCAGCGCTTCCAATTGCTCGCCAGTGAACGCTACAGCCGTATCGAAGAGCGCTTTCAAGACCAGGAGCAACGCCTGGACGGTCTGCGGCGTTTCTTTGTCAATTCCGACCTGGTGACCCGCCAGGACTTCGATGGTTACGCCAAGCCTCTGTTACGCCACACTCAGGCCTATGCCTGGGCGCCTCTGGTGAGTCGTGCCCAGCGGCCGGCGTTCGAACAGGCGGTGCGGGATCAGGGGGTGGCGGGGTTTACCATCCTGCAATTGAACGCCAGCGGCCAGATGGAGCCCGCTGGTGAGCAAGAAGACTTTGCGCCGATTCTGTACAGCCAGACTCAAAGCCCCCTGGGGTCGCCCCTGGGGCACGACTTGCTGGCCCAGCCTCAGCGCCGGGCTACTCTGGAGCGGGCCAGGGAGCTCAACGGCCTGGCGGTTTCGCCGCCTTTGCACCTGGTTGCCGTGGACCCGGCCTATGCCCGGGGCGTGCTGCTGGCGGCGCCGGTCAGGCGGCCCCAGGACAGCCCCTTGCCCGAGGCCAGGCCTTACGGTTATGTGCTGGCGGTGATCAGCCTGCGGCAACTGGTGGCGGACGGCTTGCCGGTGCCGGCCAGCGACAATTTGTCGGTGCGCATTCTCGATCTGTCCACCGAGGGCCAGCACGAGGTGCTCTATGAATCGAACAACCCGCCGATCGCCAGTCACCTGACGGCCAGCCGTTTGCTGCGCCTGGCGGACCGGGATTATCAGGTTGATATCCGCCCCAGCGCGGCGTTCCTGCACGCCAACCAATCTTCCCTGAGCAGCCTGGTGATTCTCGGTGGCTTGCTCAGTCTGCTGCTCAGCGCCTTGCTCTATGTGCTGGTGAGTCAGCGGCAACGGGCCTTGGCCCTGGTGGAGCAACGCACGGGGGAGCTGCGCAGTCGCGAGCAGGAATTGCGCGGCACTCACAGTCAGTTGCGCTGCGTGCTCAATGCCGCGACCCAGGTGGCGATCATCGCCACGGACCTGCGTGGTGTCATCAGTACCTTCAATGCCGGGGCCGAGCAGATGCTCGGCTACAGCAGCAGTGAAGCGGTAGGCCACCTGACCCTGGAAAGCCTGCACCTGCCCCGGGAGCTGGAAAGCTGGGCTCAGAGCCTTACCCAGCGCTATGGCAAGGCCATTCCAGTGTCCCGGGCCATGCTGGTGGAAGAAGGCCTGGCCGGTGGCCATGAGGCGCGGGAGTGGACGTTGGTCAGGCGTGACGGCAGCCACCTGCAAGTGAACATGCTGGCGACCCCGGTGCTGGATGATCAGGGGCTGTGGATCGGCCACCTAGCCATCTGCATCGACATCACCGAGCGCAAGCGGGTGCACGAGGCCCTGGCGGCCCGGGACCGCCTGTTGAAAAGGCTCAGTGCCCATGTTCCCGGAGGGATCTACCAGTTCAAGCTGGATGCCGAGGGGCACGCGAGCTTCACCTATGCCAGCGATGGCATTCGCGAAATCTACGAGATCGAGCCGCAGGTGTTGCAGGAGGATGCCGAGGCAGTGTTCGAGCGTATCCATCCTGAGGATGTGCAGCGGGTGCGCAAGTCGATCCAGGTTTCCGCCAAGCAGCTCAGTCCGTGGCGCGAGGAGTATCGGGTCTGCCTGCCGCAACGGGGGCTGCGCTGGATGCGTGGCGCGGCGACCCCGGAAAGCCTGCAGGGCGGCGGCGTGCTCTGGCACGGCTATATCTCGGACATTTCCGACCTCAAGCGGGTCGAGGAAGAGTTGCGTGCGTTGTCAGTGACCGACTCCCTGACCGGCATTCACAACCGGCGCTATTTCCAGGAGCAGTTGCAGAACGAAATGCAGCGTCTTGAACGTGTTGGGGGCGATATGGCGGTGATCATGCTGGATATCGATCATTTCAAGCGGATCAACGATCAGTACGGACACGGCGTCGGGGATCAGGTCTTGCGGGGGCTCTGTGTCCGCATTGGTGGGCGTCTGCGGCGTACCGATGTGTTCTGCCGTCTCGGCGGCGAGGAGTTCATGGTGCTGTGTCCGGGCACCAACGCCCAGCAGGCGCTGATCCTGGCTCAGGAACTGTGGCAGGGGCTGCGCAGTTCGCCGATCGAGCCGGTGGGCAGTGTCACCGCCAGTTTCGGCATTGCCAGCTGGCGCGAAGGCGAGGGGGCGGACGGTTTGTTGTTGCGGGCCGACTCCGGGGTCTATGCCGCCAAGCAGGCCGGACGCGATCGAGTCCAGCCAGAGCTGCCCTGATCGCTGACAGCGGCGGAGCGGGTCCGCCACTGTCGCAACAGCGAGCTACAGAACGGATGCGCTGGTGGCCAGTTTTGGCTGGCGATACAGATCCAGCAGCACCTGATCCAGCACCGAAGAGGCGCCGAAGGGTCGCGGATCGTTGAGGATCGCCACCACCGCCCAGGTGTTGCCGTTGTCATCGCGGCTATAGCCGGCGATGGCGCGCACGGTGTTCAGAGTGCCGGTCTTGATGTGGGCCTCACCGGACATGGCGGTACGTTTCAGGCGCTTGCGCATGGTGCCGTCCATGCCGGCAATCGGCATGGAGCTGATGAACTCGGCGGCGTAGGGGCTCTTCCAGGCAGCTTGCAGCAGACCGGCCAGTTCCCGGGCGCTGACCCGTTCGGCACGGGACAGGCCAGAGCCGTTTTCCATCACCAGATGCGGCGCGGTGATGCCTTTTTTCGCCAGCCACTGGCGCACCACACGCTGGGCCGCCTTGGCGTCATCGCCGTCGGCTTCATTGCGGTACTTGGCGCCCAGGCTCAGGAACAGCTGCTGGGCCATGGTGTTGTTACTGTATTTGTTGATGTCGCGAATGACCTCCGCGAGGTCCGGAGAGAAGGCACGGGCCAGAACCTTGGCATCCTTGGGGACTACCGCGAGGCGGTCCTTGCCCTGGATGCTGCCGCCCAGTTCGCTCCAGATCGCCCGCACCGCACCGGCGGTGTAGGTGGCGTGGTCCAGCAGCGACAGATAGGTCTGGGAACTGCAGCCATCACCCAACTGGCCACCAACGGTGACGATCACGCTGCCATCGGCCTGGGGCACGGGGTTGTAGCGAACGTCGCCGGTGCACTGCTTGGTGTTGACTGCCTTGACCTGATTGTCGATGCGGATCTTGGCAATCGGCGGCTCTACCGAAACCAGTACCCGGCCGGAATCATTGCGGGCGACGAAGCGCAGGGCCTTGAGGTTGACCATCAGCGCGTCGGGCTTGACCAGGAACGGCTTGTTCTCGTCGTTGCCGTCGTCATTGAACTCAGGCAACTGCGGTTGCACGAAGTAGTTGCGGTCCAGTACCAGATCGCCGGTGACTTGCTGCACGCCATTGGCCCGCAGGTCACGCATCAGCAGCCAGAGCTTCTCCATGTTCAGCTTGGGATCGCCGCCGCCCTTGAGATAGAGATTGCCGTTGAGAATGCCACCGCTGAGGGTGCCATCGGTATAGAACTCGGTCTTCCACTGGTGGGTCGGGCCAAGCATTTCCAGGGCCGCGTAGGTGGTGACCAGCTTCATGGTGGAGGCCGGGTTGACCGAGACATCGGCGTTGAAAACCGTCGGCGTGCCAGGGCCGTTCAGGGGAATCATCACCAGCGACAGGGCGTTGTTCGGGAGCTTGCTGGCTTTGAGGGCTTGTTGAACCTTGGGGGTCAGGGTGGTGTTGACCGGAGCCGCAGAGACAGGAAATGCCAGGGGAAGAAAAACACTGGCAAGCAACAGAGGACGCAACGATTTGATCATATGAAGTGGAACCCTGCAGTCGAGGGGAAAAAAGGCGAGGGCATGCAGATAAAATCCCTCAGTGATCATGAAAGTGTCGGCATTATGCCCCAAGGTATAGCGGCTTGTGCCGTGCCACGGGCCGCCGTGGCGGTATTTTTTTTACCAATGGCGGTCCTGCATCCTCATAGAGTCAGGCAATCGCCCGCCTAAACTGGTAAAGTGCCGCCCGTTATTACTTATGAGGATTGTTCCATGGCCACTAACCGTTCCCGCCGTCTGCGCAAAAAACTCTGCGTAGATGAATTTCAGGAGCTGGGTTTTGAGCTGAACCTGGATTTCAAAGAAGATCTGGCTGAAGAAGCTATTGACGCTTTCCTCGACGCGTTCCTCAAAGAAGCGATGGAAGCCAACGGTCTGGGCTATGTTGGCGGCGATGACTTCGGTCTGGTTTGCCTGAGCAAGCGCGGTTCCGTCAGCGAAGCACAGCGTGCAGCTGTTGAAGCTTGGCTCAAAGGCCGTACCGAGCTGACCAGCGTTGAAGTCAGCCCGCTGCTGGACGTCTGGTACCCGGACAACGCGATCAACCCAGTCGCGTGATGTCATGCATGAGCGGCCCGTCCGGGCCGCTCATGCGATGTTGCCCCCAGGGCAACCTGTCGATTTCCCCCTTTGTATCCTTGCATCTGCCACGGGCCAGCCCCGGGTTTTGTCGTGGGCGCTATTCGCCGGCAGGCTGGCTCCTGCAGTGGGCGCCGGTCTGTGTAGGCCAGCGAAGCCCTTCAGGCGCTGCGCCAATTCAGAATCATCAAGGTCACCACCCCAGCGACAATTCCCCAGAACGCCGAGCCAATGGAGAACAGCGTCAGCCCCGAGGCTGTCACCATAAAGGTGATCAGCGCCGCTTCTCGCTCCTTCACTTCACTCATGGCGATGCTCAAGCCGTTGATGATCGAGCCGAACAGCGCCAGGGCGGCGATGGACAGCACCAGTTCCTTGGGCAAGGCCGCGAACAGCGCCGCCAGGGTGGCGCCGAAGACCCCTGCAATGCCATAGAAAACCCCGCACCACACTGCGGCGGTGTAACGCTTGCTGCGATCTTCGTGGGCGTGGGGGCCGGTGCAGATCGCAGCGCTGATGGCCGCCAGGTTGATGCCGTGGGAACCAAATGGCGCCAGCAGCAACGAAGCCAGCCCGGTGGCGGTGATCAGTGGCGAGGCCGGGACGTTGTAGCCGTCGGCGCGCAGCACCGCGATCCCGGGCATGTTCTGCGAGGTCATGGCGACCACGAACAGTGGAATACCGATGCTGATGGTGGCCGCCAGGGAAAAGTGCGGCGTGGTCCAGACCGGCGTCGCCACTTCCAGGTGGAAGCCACTGAAGTCCAGCAAGCCCATCAGCCCGGACAGTGCAGTGCCGATCAGCAGGGCCGCGAGAACGGCATAACGTGGCGACAGGCGCTTGACCACCAGGTAGGTGAAGAACATCCCCAGTACCAGACCGGTACGGTGTTGGGCCGCCACAAAGATTTCACTGCCGATCTTGAACAGGATTCCCGCCAGCAAGGCGGCTGCCAGGGATGCCGGGATCTTTTTCACCAGGCGCTCGAAGCTGCCGGTGAGTCCGCAAATGGTCACCAGGACCGCGCAAGTGATGTAGGCGCCAATGGCTTCGCCATAGGTCACTCCCGACAGGCTGGTGATCAGCAGGGCAGCGCCGGGTGTGGACCAGGCGATGGTGATGGGGGTGCGATAGCGCAGAGACAGGCCGATGCTGCACACCGCCATGCCAATGGAGATGGCCCAGATCCAGGAGGAGATCTGACCGCTGGTCAGGCCGGCGGCTTGCCCAGCCTGGAACATCAGCACCAGGGAACTGGTGTAGCCGGTCATCATGGCGATAAAGCCGGCAACGATGGCGGAGGGCGAAGTGTCCGCGAGGGGGCGTAATTGCGCGGGGGTGGCATCGGACATTACTGCTGTTCCTTGTTCTTGAAAGACGCAAAACCCATACCCGGCGAACGCTGCTTGCAGCCTGCGCAAGCAACGAGCCGGTAATAGGGTTCAAGGTTCAAGCCTAAACTTAAAAGCAACTTTGCATTGCAATACAGCCGTGACTACAAATAGCCGTACAGTCGTTGAATAAGTGGTGGGGCCGGTAACACTTTTTGCTAATGATCCCCAGCGGTTGTGTACAATGTGCCCCTGTTTTAACGCGATACTTGCCAGCGACCCACCGTGGCGTATTAAAGTCACGCCGAAATCGCCGCAGTCCTCCCGACCCGAGTGCCCATGAACGAACAGTTGCAACCTCTCAAGAAACAACCGCGAGCAGGCAAAGCCGGTCGCAGCGGAACCCAGGACGATATTGTCTACGCGCACATCTTTGAGGCCATCCTCGAGCAGCGCCTGGCGCCCGGCACCAAGTTGAGTGAAGAGGCGCTTGGGGAAATATTCGGAGTCAGTCGGACCATCATCCGTCGTGCATTGTCGCGGCTGGCCCATGAAGGCGTAGTCCTGTTGCGGCCCAATCGGGGGGCGGTGGTTGCCAGTCCGAGCGTCGAGGAAGCCCGTCAGGTCTTTCTCGCCCGGCGTCTGGTGGAGCGAGCCATTACCGAGCTGGCGGTCCAGCATGCCACCGCCGAACAGCTGCTGGAGTTGCGGCAGATGGTCAACGAGGAGCGCGACAGCTTTTCCCGAGGCGATCGTGGTGCCGGTATCCGCCTGTCCGGGGAGTTTCACCTGAAGCTGGCGGAAGCTGCGAAGAATGCACCGCTGATCAGCTTCCAGCGCAGCCTGGTGTCCCAGACGTCGCTGATCATTGCCCAGTATGAAAGCGGCAACCGCTCCCACTGCTCCTACGATGAGCACACCCAACTGATCGACGCCATCGAGGCCCGGGACGGCGAGCTGGCGGTGAACCTGATGATGCATCACATGGATCACATCGACAGCAAGCTCAATCTCGACGAGGAAAGCGCCTCGGACGACCTGCATGCGGTGTTCTCGCACCTGCTGCAGACTAAGAAGCCGGGGCGGCCGACGGCCAAGCTGTAAGCCTCGATCAGACTGAAAATCCCTCGCTGCGTAGCCCTATGCAGCGGGGGATTTTTGTTTGGCGGCGGGTCTGCCTGCTGATCAGGAAGATTGTTTTAAATTTCAATTAAGATTGTATACAGTGCCTGCTTCGAGGCTCACGGCCGGCAATCCGTGCGCCTCTGGTCCTGCGAAAGGAGCCCGCGGCATGATCGGCAGAACGCTACGCATTCATTCTCCCGCCATCCATTACTTCGATATGGTTCGTCGCTGTCATTCGATCCGCGAGGCTGCTCGGCGCTTGAATGTCGCGTCTTCGGCGGTGAACCGGCAGATCCTGAAGATCGAGGATGAAATCGGCGCGCCCTTGTTCGAACGCCTGCCGGGCGGCCTGCGCCTGACCCTGGCGGGTGAGGTCATGAGCCGTCATGTCAATCTGGTGCTGCAGGACCTGGAGCGGGTGCGCCTGGAGTTCGATGCTCTGCGTGGCCTCAAGAGCGGGCATGTGGAGATTGCCGCGGTGGAAGGCGCGACGGTGGATCTGCTGCCCTCGGTGCTCAAGCGCATGCGCGATCTGTATCCACAGGTGACCATCGGCGTCACGGTGCAGGGCTCGCAATCCATTCCCCAGGCCTTGATCAACAGTCGTGCGGACCTGGGCCTGGCGTTCGCCTTGCCCAGGGCGCCGGAGATCCGCCCCTTGAGCGTCGGTCATTTTCGCCTGGGGGCGCTGGTCAGTCCCGATCATCCCTTGGCCGAGCGGGGCAGCGTCAATTTCGCCACTTGCGCCGAGCACGGGCTGATCCTGGCCAAGAGCGAGCTGTCGATCCATCACTTGCTGGCGCCGTTGCACAAGCGCTTGGGGCTGTTGGACAAGCCGCCCTTGCAGAGTAACTCCATGGAGCTGGCGCGGCAGATGGCTCGGCACAACATGGGGGTGGCCTTCCAGACCCGGGTCGGGGTCGAGGGCGACCTGAGCAAGGGGGAACTGGTGCATATCCCGCTGAGCGATCAGGGGGGGATCTATAGCGACCTGGGGCTCTATGCCCGCAGCGGTCGTGATCTGCCCAGCGCGGTGGAGGCGCTGGCGCATCTGCTTGGCGAGGAGATCGCCATTCGCGAGCGGGCCGAGCGCGCTTTCGGCCAGCTAACGCTCTGAGTCCATGGCTGTGGGCGGCTGTTGCCGTTTTGGCAGCGCGCTGATCGATATTCTGTGCTTTGGGGCCTGTGGCGCTTGTGCCGATACTGCGTGCGGACGGCAGCCAGCGAAGCTGCCTTACGCCACACCGCCACAGGACATAATAAAAATGAAAAAGGCATTACAAGGCGCAACCCTGCTGATGACACTGATCGGAGCAGGGGAAGCAGCCGCCCTGGAGTGGATGAACAACAGCGTCGGCTTTCGGTACGGCAAGGAGTTCACCAACCCGAACAATCCGCACTACATCAGCAAGCGCATCTACAGTTTCACCCACGCCAGTGGCTACCAGTACGGCAGCAACTACCTGCACCTGGATCTGCTGCTCTCCGACAGCGACGATCCGCGCAAGGGCACCCACAAGGGCAGCAGCGAAGTCTATGGCGTCTATCGTCACCAGCTCTTCGCGTCCCGGGTGTTCGATACGCCCTTGGGCACCGGCCTCGTCAAGGACTACGCGCTGACCCTGGGCTTCGATGCCAGTCGCAACAACAACCTGGGCTCGGCCAAGAAACGCGCCCTGGTCTTCGGTCCGACCCTGAAATTCAACACCGTCGGGGTGCTGGACCTGAGCTTGCTGTACTACAAGGAAAACAACCATTCCGGCATCCCCGGAGCCAAGGACCCGGATCACACCTTCGACGATACTTACATGCTCAACCTGGCCTGGATGCGTCCGTTCGAAGTTGGCAGTCACGCCGCCAAGTTCCAGGGCTTCGTCAACTACACCGGGGAAAAGGGCCACGACTACAACTATCGTGACACCGCAGCGGAAACCCTGGTGCGGACGTCGCTGATGGTGGCCGTGTTGCCCGGCAAGAACGTCAAGCCCAACCTGTACCTGGGTGTTGGCTACGAGTACTGGCACAACAAGTTCGGGGTGGACGGTGGACGGGGTACGCGGACCACGGCGCCGACCTTGAACATGGAAGTGACGTTCTAGTCTGCACCTGATCGCCTGGGACTCAGGCATGAAAAATCCCCCGTTCGATGTTTCGCGAGCGGGGGATTTTTCGTTTGCGGGGTTAGCGCTGGTGGACTGGCTGGCCGGCGGCGTAGGTCTGCAGCACGGTGCGATCGTCCCCCAGGGTCATCAGTACAAACAGGGTTTCAGCGATGCTGTTGGCCTGCTTCAGGCGATAGCTGAGCAAGGGAGTGGCGTGGTAGTCGAGGACCACGAAGTCGGCGTCGGTGCCAGGGTGCAGAGTGCCGATCCGATCTTCCAGGCGCAGGGCGCGGGCGCCGCCCAGGGTTGCCAGGTACAGGGACTTGAACGGGCTCAGGCGTGCGCCCTGTAGCTGCATGACTTTGTAGGCTTCGTTCAGGGTCTGCAGCAGCGAGAAACTGGTGCCGCCACCGACGTCGGTGCCCAGGCCGACATTGAGTTTGTGTTTTTCCGCCATGGGCAGGTTGAACAGACCACTGCCGAGGAAGAAGTTCGAGGTTGGGCAGAAGGCCACGGCCGAACCGGTTTCCGCCAGGCGCGCGCATTCGTCATCGCACAGGTGCACGCCGTGGGCGAACACCGAGCGTTCCCCCAGCAGTTGATAGTGGTCATAAACGTCCAGGTAACCCTTGCGCTCCGGGAACAGTTCCTTGACCCATTCGATCTCCTGCAGGTTTTCACTGATGTGAGTCTGCATGTAGAGATCGGGGTACTCGGTCAGCAGTTTGCCGGCCAGGGTCAGTTGTTCCGGGGTGCTGGTCGGGGCGAAACGCGGGGTCACCGCGTAGTGCAGGCGGCCCTTGCCGTGCCAGCGCTCGATCAGCGCCTTGCTTTCCAGGTAGCCGGATTCTGCGGTGTCGGTCAGGTAGTCCGGAGCGTTGCGGTCCATCATCACCTTGCCGGCGATCATCCGCAGATCGAGTTTCTCGGCGGCGGCGAAGAAGGCATTGACCGACTGTGGGTGCACGCTGCCGAACACCAGCGCGGTGGTGGTGCCGTTGCGCAGCAATTCCTTGATGAAGATGTCCGCCACTTCATCGGCGTGGGCCTGATCGGCGAACTGGCGTTCACAGGGGAAGGTGTAGGTGTTCAGCCAGTCCAGCAACTGTTCGCCATAGGCACCGACCATGCCGGTCTGGGGCAGGTGGATGTGGGTGTCGATGAAGCCCGGGGTGATCAGGGCATCGGGGTAATGATTGATCTCTACATCGGCGGGCAGGCCGGCAAGCAGTTCACTGGCGTGGCCGAGGGCGCTGATCCGGCCGTCCTCGACCACCAGCAGGCCGTCTTCGAAATACTCGTAGGAGGCTTCGATTCCGACTTCGGCCGGGTCGGCGATGCTGTGCAGGATGGCGGCACGGTAGGCTTTGCGAGTCAAAGGCATGGTCGTTCTCAGTGTGTGGCGTGTCAGTTCGAAGTCTGGCTGCGGCGCGAGGCCGGCAGCAGCTTGGCAATGGGTTCGGCGCTGGCGCTGGACTGGCCGAAATGGGCGTTGTAGGTAGCGATGATCTCACCGGCAATGGAGATGGCGATTTCCACGGGCAACTTGCCTTTGACTTCAGCGAGCCCCATCGGGCAACGCATGCGCTGCAAGGTGGTTGCGTCGAAACCGCGATCGCGCAAGCGGTGCTCGAACTTCACCCGCTTGGTCTTCGAGCCGATCAGGCCGAAATAGGCAAAGTCGTTGCGCTTGAGCAGGGCGGCGGTCAACTCCAGGTCCAGCTGGTGATTATGGGTCATGACGATGCAATAGCTGCCAGGTGGCAGGTTATCGATTTCCTCCACCGGTTCTTCGCTGACGATCTTGCTCACGCCCTGGGGAATCTGTTCCGGGAATTCCTGTTCCCGGGAATCGATCCAGCGTACTCGGCACGGCAGACTGGCCAGGAGTGGCACCAGGGCGCGGCCGACGTGGCCGGCACCGAACACGGCGATTTGCGCTTGCACCTGGCCCATGGGTTCGAACAGCAGCACGGTGGCGCCGCCGCAGCACTGGCCGAGGCTGGCACCGAGGCTGAAGCGCTCCAGGTGTGTGGCCTGCTGGCCGCTGGCGAGCAGGTTCCGGGCAATTTGCATGGCCTTGTACTCCAGGTGCCCGCCGCCGATGGTGTCGAAGGCCTGGGTGGCGCTGACAACCATTTTCGAACCGGCATTACGCGGCGTTGAGCCGAGCTCCTCGATGATGGTCACCAGCACGCAGGGCTCACCCTGGTTCTGCAGGTCGGCGAGGGCGCTGATCCAGTTGTTCATGTTTACCTCGACATCTTGGTGGTCTGTTCGGGCTGCTTCGCCGGCAAGCCAGCTCCTACGGGCGCGGTGCAGGAGCGGGCTTGCCCGTGAAGGCCGTTACAGCGGCGCCAGCTCGACTTGCTGATCCACGGCCCTGGTCACCTGCAAGCGACGCATCTGCTCGCAGCCCCACAACACTCGCTCCGGTGTCGCCGGGGCATCGATCTGCGGTTGATGGCGGTAGTCGCCCAGGCTCGCTACTGCGTCCTTGATGGCGCACCAGGCAGCGATGCCAAGCATGAACGGCGGTTCGCCCACGGCCTTGGAGTGGAACACCGTGTCTTCCGGGTTCTTGCGGTTCTCCACCAGCTTGACCCGCAGGTCCAGGGGCATGTCGGCCACCGCCGGGATCTTGTAGCTGGCGGGGCCATTGGTCATCAGTTTGCCCTTGGCGTTCCACACCAGTTCCTCGGTGGTCAGCCAGCCCATGCCCTGGATGTAACCGCCTTCCACCTGGCCGATGTCGATGGCCGGGTTCAGCGAGGCACCGACGTCGTGCAGGATGTCGGTACGCAGCATCTTGTACTCGCCGGTCAGGGTATCGACTATCACCTCGGCGCAGGCTGCGCCAAAGGCGAAGTAGTAGAACGGCCGACCCCGAGCCTGGCTGCGGTCGTAGTAGATCTTCGGGGTCTTGTAGAAACCTGTGCTGGACAGCGACACCTGGGCGAAATACGCCTGCTGGATCAGTTCCTCGAAGGTCAGGATATGGTCGCGGACCCGTACGTGGCCGTTGTGGAATTCCACATCCTCTTCGCTGACCTGGTACTTGCGCGCGGCAAACTCCACCAGGCGCGACTTGATGGTCTGCGCTGCGTTCTGCGCGGCCTTGCCGTTGAGGTCGGCGCCACTGGATGCCGCGGTGGGTGAGGTGTTGGGTACTTTGTCGGTGTTGGTGGCAGTGATCTGTACCCGCTCGATGTCCACCTGGAACACCTCGGCCACTACCTGGGCCACCTTGACGTTCAGGCCCTGGCCCATTTCGGTGCCGCCGTGGTTCAGGTGGATGCTGCCGTCGGTGTAGATGTGGATCAGCGCGCCGGCCTGGTTGAGGAAGCTGGCGGTGAAGGAGATGCCGAACTTCACCGGGGTCAGTGCCAGGCCCTTTTTCAGGATCGGGCTGTTGGCGTTGTACAGCCGGATGGCTTCGCGACGCTCGGCATACTGGCTGCTGGCTTCCAGTTCGGCCGTCATCTCTTCGAGCATGTTGTGCTCGACGGTCTGGTAGTAATGGGTGACGTTGCGTTCGGTCTTGCCGTAGTAGTTGGCCTTGCGCACCGCCAGCGGGTCCAGGTGCAGGTGGCGGGCGATGGCGTCCATCACCTCTTCAATGGCGACCATGCCTTGCGGGCCGCCGAAACCGCGGTAGGCGGTGTTGGAGGCGGTGTTGGTCTTGCAGCGGTGGCCGTTGATGGTGGCGTCGCCCAGGTAGTAGGCGTTGTCGGAGTGGAACATCGCCCGGTCGACGATGGACGCCGAGAGGTCCGGTGAGCAGCCGCAGTTGCCCGCCAGTTCCAGCTGGATGCCGTGCAGGCGGCCGTTGCTGTCGAAGCCCACGTCGTATTCGATGTAGAACGGGTGACGCTTGCCGGTCATGAGCATGTCTTCGACCCGGGGCAGGCGCATCTTGGTGGGCTGGCCGGTGAGGCGGGCAATCACCGCGCACAGGCAGGCAGGGCTGGCGGCCTGGGTTTCCTTGCCGCCGAAGCCGCCGCCCATGCGCCGCATGTCGACCACTATCTTGTTCATCGACACGTCGAGCACCTCCGCCACCAGTTTCTGCACTTCGGTGGGGTTCTGGGTCGAGCAGTAGACGATCATGCCGCCGTCTTCGGTGGGCATCACCGAGGAAATCTGGGTTTCCAGGTAGAAATGCTCCTGGCCGCCGATATGTAGCGTGCCCTGGATGCGGTGTTCGGCGCTGGCCAGGGCGCCGGCGGAATCGCCGCGCTGGTGAGTGTGGCTGTCCAGCACGAAGTGGCGCTTGCGCAGGGCTTCCACCACGTCCAGCACCGGCTCCAGGTCCTCGTACTCGATGATCGCGGCCATGGCCGCCTTGCGCGCGGTTTCCAGATCCTTGGCGGCCACCGCCAGCACCGGCTGGCCGACGAACTGCACGGTATCGATGGCCAGCAGCGGGTCGCCGGGCAGCAGTGGGCCGATGTCCTTCAGGCCGGGAATGTCTTCATGAGTAATGGCGATGCGCACGCCTTCGAAGGCGTAGCAGGGGCCGGTGTCAATGCTGATGACTTTGGCGTGGGCTCGGTCCGACAGTCGCGCGTAGACATGCAACTGGTTGGGGAATTCCAGGCGGTCGTCGATGTACAGCGCCTCGCCGGACACGTGTTTGTCGGCGCTGTCGTGCTTGACGCTGCGGCCAACGCCCGTGGTCAGGTCCTGGTGAAACAGGGCCGTCAGTTCGGCTTGAGTCTTCTCGACTTTGTGATGATTAGACATAAGCGGTCACCCGGGTCTCGATGTGCGGTGTTTGCAGTTCGATGAAGTACTTGCGCAGCAGGTTCTGCGCACTCAGCAGGCGGTATTCCTTGCTCGCACGGAAATCCGAAAGCGGGGTGAAATCCTCCGCCAGGGCGGCGCAGGCGCGCTCCACCGTGGACAGGTTCCAGGGCGCGCCAATCAGTGCGGTTTCACAGCTCTTGGCTCGTTTCGGGATTGCCGCCATACCGCCGAAGGCAATGCGCGCATCGCTGACCACGCCGTTTTCAATCTGCAGGTTGAAGGCCGCGCAGACCGCAGAGATATCGTCGTCCAGGCGCTTGGAGACCTTGTACGCACGGAACAGCCGTTCGGCGCTGGCCCGGGGCACGATGATCTTCTCGATGAACTCGCTGTCCTGGCGGGCCGTGACCCGGTAATCGATGAAATAGTCTTCCAGGGCCAGGGTGCGGCGTACTTCGCCCTTGCACAGTACGATCTGCGCACCCAGGGCGATCAGCAGGGGCGGTGAGTCGCCGATGGGCGAGGCATTGCCGATATTGCCCCCCAGGGTGCCCTGGTTGCGGATCTGCAACGAGGCGAAGCGCTGCAGCAATTCGCCGAAGTCCGGGTACTCGGCGCGCAGTGCGTCGTAGCAGTCGGTGAGGGCCGTGGCCGCGCCGATCTCCAGGCGATCGTCGAAGCGTTCGACGCGCTTCATCTCGGCAATGTTACCGACGTAGATCATCACGGGCAGGGTGCGGTGGAACTGGGTGACTTCCAGGGCCAGGTCGGTGCCACCGGCCAGCAGCCGTGCCTGGGGGTAGGCGTCGTAGAGGTCGGCCAGGTCGGCCACGGTCAGCGGCACCAGGCAGCGCTTGTCGCCGCTGTTGAGTTCACCGGTGTCCTTGGGGGCGATGGCCTTGAGGCGACTGATGGTCTCGGTCTGGCGGGCGTCGAACTGATCGCTCTGCTGGCCGCAGCAGGCCTGCTCGGCAGCAGCGAGGATCGGCCGGTAGCCGGTGCAACGGCACAGGTTGCCGGCCAGGGCCTCATGGGCCTTGTGGGCGTCGGGTTCACTGCTGTTCTTTTGCAGGGCGAACAGCGACATGACGAATCCTGGGGTGCAAAAGCCGCATTGTGAACCGTGGCACTCGACCATGGCCTGCTGCACGCTGTGCAGTTGGCCCTGATGCTTGAGGCCTTCGACGCTGATCAGCTGTTTGCCGTGCAAGGAGGAGACGAAGGTCAGGCACGAGTTGAGGCTGCGATAGCGAATGGATTCGCCGCCCTGGGCATCCACCTGCAACTCGCCCACCACCACGGTGCAGGCGCCGCAGTCGCCGCTGGCGCAGCCTTCCTTGGTGCCGGGTTTGCCCAGGTGCTCGCGCAGATAGTTGAGCACGGTCAGGTTTGGGTCCAGGGCGTGCTCGCTACGGAGTTCCTGGTTGAGTAAAAACTGGATCACGGAAGGCCTCGCAGACTCTTTATTGTTGTTAAGCGAACTGAGCCGAATTTAGTCATGTCTGACTTTTCGGTCAATGATTTTCTGACCTTTGGGTCAGGAAATTTCTGTGCTCAACATTTCAAGTATGAACGGCATTTGAGAAACCCTTGAATCAACATCAATCTGCTTGTTTCATGCCAAATTCCCCTGTCGGAGCACTCCGCGATGGGGTAGCAATTGCGCTACACTGCGCCGCTTGTGCCGATTAAAGATTTTGAAGGAAAACCATGACGTTCAAGGCGCCGGACAGCCTCGCCGAGCAGATTGCTCACCACCTCGCCGAACGTATCATTCGCGGGGATCTCAAGCCTGGAGAGCGCATTCAGGAACAGAAGGTCACCTTGGCCCTCAATGTCAGTCGTGGTTCGGTCCGCGAGGCCTTGCTGATTCTTGAGCGCCGCCATCTGATTGCCATCCTGCCGCGCCGTGGTGCCCACGTGACCGAGCTCACCGAGCACAAGGTCCGCAGTCTTTGCACCCTGATGAGCGAGTTGTACATCCTGCTGGGCAACTGCGTGGCCAGCGGCTGGGTGCAGCAGAGCGACATGACGCCGTTCCTGCAGATCCAGCAGCGTCTGGAGGGTGCCTACGAGCGCCAGGACATCCGCGCCTTCGTCGAGGACAGCTTCAGCGTGATGCGCGCGGCCTATCCTTTTGCCAACAACCCTTACCTGCAGGAAACCGTCGAGAATCTGCAGCCGGCCATGAGCCGTGCCTATTACCTGGCACTGGAGCAGCGCAAGGCGTCGATGAGCGAGTACCTGGAGTTGTTCGAGCAGTTGCTGGCCGCTGTGTTGGCCCGTGATCTGGAGCAGATCCGCCAGGTGTTGACGGCCTACGCCCAGCGCAGCAGCGATCTGGTGGTGTCTGCGTTGGCGGATGCTTAAGCGTGCGACTCAAGTGCATCAAGCTGGCGGGGTTCAAGTCCTTCGTCGATCCGACCACGGTGAACTTCCCCAGCAACATGGCGGCGGTGGTGGGCCCCAATGGCTGCGGCAAGTCGAATATCATCGACGCCGTGCGCTGGGTGATGGGCGAAAGCTCGGCGAAAAACCTGCGTGGCGAGTCGATGACCGATGTCATCTTCAATGGCTCCACCAGTCGCAAGCCAGTGAGCCAGGCCAGTATCGAACTGGTGTTCGACAACTCCGACGGCACCCTGGTGGGCGAATACGCGGCCTACGCTGAGATCTCCATTCGCCGCAAGGTCACACGCGACAGCCAGAACAGCTATTTCCTCAACGGCGCCAAGTGCCGCCGTCGGGACATCACCGACATCTTCCTTGGCACCGGCCTGGGGCCACGCAGCTACTCGATCATCGAGCAGGGCATGATCTCCAAGCTGATCGAGGCCAAGCCCGAGGACCTGCGCAACTTCATTGAAGAAGCCGCGGGCATTTCCAAGTACAAGGAGCGCCGGCGCGAGACGGAAAACCGCATCCGCCGCACCCATGAGAACCTCGCCCGCCTGACCGACCTGCGCGAAGAGCTGGAGCGTCAGCTGGAACGCCTGCATCGCCAGGCCCAGGCCGCCGAGAAGTACCAGGAATACAAGGCCGAGGAGCGCCAGCTCAAGGCGCAACTGTCGGCTCTGCGCTGGCAGGCATTGAATGAGCAAGTCGGCCAGCGCGAGTCGGTGATCGGTAGCCAGGAAGTCAGCTTCGAGGCCCTGGTGGCTGAGCAGCGCAATGCCGATGCTGCTATCGAACGCTTGCGTGACGGTCACCATGAATTGTCCGAGCGCTTCAATCTGGTGCAGGGGCGCTTCTATTCGGTGGGTGGTGATATCGCCCGGGTCGAGCAAAGCATCCAGCACGGCCAGCAGCGCCTGCGGCAATTGCAGGATGATCTCAAGGAAGCCGAACGTGCGCGTCTGGAGACCGAGTCACACCTGGGCCACGACCGCACTTTGCTGGCAACCCTGGGGGAAGAGCTGGCCATGCTCGAACCTGAGCAGGAGGTCACTGCAGCCGCCGCCGAGGAAGCCGCCGCGACCCTGGAAGAAGCCGAAACCACCATGCACGGCTGGCAGGAGCAGTGGGACGCCTTCAACCTGAGTTCTGCCGAGCCGCGGCGCCAGGCGGAAGTGCAGCAGTCGCGCATCCAGCAGCTCGAAAGCAGCATGGAGCGGCTGGCCGAGCGTCAGCGACGCCTGGGGGAGGAGCGTGAGTTGCTCTCGGCCGACCCGGAAGACGCGGCGATCCTCGAACTCAACGAACAATTGGCCGCCAGCGAGGCAACTCTGGAAGACCTGCAAGCCAGTGAGGAATCCCAGGTCGAGCGCCTGGAGCAACTGCGCCAGCAATTGCAGCAGGCGACCCAGGCCCAGCAGCAGGCCCAGGGTGAATTGCAGCGGCTCAATGGCCGCTTGGCGTCTCTGGAGGCCCTGCAGCAAGCCGCGTTGGACCCGGGCACCGGTACTGCACAGTGGCTGCGTGAACAGCAGTTGGCCGAGCGTCCGCGCCTGGCCGATGGCATGCACGTGGAAGCGGGCTGGGAGCTGGCGGTGGAAACCGTGCTTGGCGCCGATCTGCAAGCGGTGCTGGTGGATGATTTCACCGGTATTGATCTGGCCGGTTTCCAGCAAGGCGACCTGCGTCTGCTGAGCCTGCAAGGCGATGCGCTGCGCATGCCCGGCAGCTTGCTGGACAAGGTGGAATCCACGGTCGATCTGTCGCCCTGGCTGGGGCAGGTCAAACCGGTGGAAAACCTCGAACAGGCCCTGGCCTTGCGTGGGCAACTGGCAGCCGGGCAGAGCCTGATCAGTCGCGACGGCTACTGGGTCGGCCGGCATTTCCTGCGGGTGCGGCGGGCCAGCGAAGCGGAAAGCGGCGTGCTGGCGCGAGGCCAGGAAATCCAGCAACTGACCCTGGAGCGCGATGAGCGCGAAGCCAGTGTCGAAGCCCTGGAGAGTCAATTGCTCAACCTACGGGCCCAGCAACGTCAGCAGGAGAACGGTCGCGAACACTTGCGTCGCCTGTTGCAGGATGAGGCTCGCCAGCAGGGAGAGTTGAAAGCCAAGCTGTCCGCCGGCAAGGCCAAGGCCGAGCAGTTGAATCTGCGTCGTACCCGCCTCGATGAGGAGCTGGTAGAGGTCGGCGAGCAGCGTGAGCTGGAGCATGAACAAGTGGGCGAGGCGCGTCTGCAATTGCAGGAGGCCCTCGACAGCATGGCCCTGGACACCGAGCAGCGTGAGCTGCTGTTGGCCCAGCGCGACAGCTTGCGCGAGCGCCTTGATCGGGTGCGCCAGGAAGCACGCCAGCACAAGGATCACGCTCATCAATTGGCGGTGCGCATGGGCTCCCTTAAGGCCCAACATGACTCTACCCGTCAGGCCCTGGAGCGTCTGGAGCTGCAGTCCGAGCGCCTGACCGAGAAGCGCGAACAGCTCAGCCTCAACCTGGAGGAGGGCGAGGCGCCGCTGGAAGAACTGCGCCTCAAGCTCGAAGAACTGCTGGAAAAGCGCATGACCGTTGATGTCGAGCTCAAGACCGCGCAGATCGCCCTAGAAGATGCCGATCGCGAACTGCGTGATGCCGAGAAGCGCCGTAACCAGGCCGAGCAGCAATCCCAACTGATCCGCGGCCAGCTCGAACAGCAACGCATGGAATGGCAAGCCCTGACCGTGCGTCGCAAGACCTTGCAGGAGCAGTTGCTGGCCGATGGCTACGACCTGGACGGCGTGCTGGCGACCCTGACCGGGGAGGCCAGCGAGCAGGCCGCGGAGGAAGAGCTGGAGCGCATTGCGGCAAGAATTCAACGCTTGGGCGCAATCAACCTTGCGGCCATCGACGAGTATCAGCAGCAGTCAGAGCGCAAGCGCTATCTGGATGCCCAGGACGCCGATCTGGTGGAGGCCCTGGAAACCCTGGAAAACGTGATTCGCAAGATCGACAAGGAAACCCGCAATCGATTCAAAGATACCTTTGATCAGATCAACGGCGGTTTGCAGGCACTCTTTCCAAAAGTTTTCGGTGGCGGCAGCGCTTATTTGGAACTGACGGGCGAAGATCTACTCGATACAGGGGTAACGATCATGGCGCGTCCTCCCGGGAAGAAGAACAGCACCATTCATTTGCTCTCGGGGGGCGAAAAGGCATTGACTGCCTTGGCCCTGGTATTCGCCATCTTCAAGTTGAATCCGGCGCCGTTCTGCATGCTCGATGAAGTTGACGCGCCGCTGGATGACGCTAACGTTGGACGCTATGCAAGATTGGTTAAAGAGATGTCGCAGACTGTGCAGTTCATCTATATCACCCACAACAAGATCGCCATGGAAATGGCCGATCAGTTGATGGGGGTGACGATGCACGAACCCGGTTGTTCGCGCCTGGTAGCCGTGGATGTCGAGGAGGCGATGGCGATGGTGGACGCTTGAGTCCGGGCGACTAAGGCGACTATTGGACGGCAAGTCGGGGGATTTTTCCCATTACCAAGCTGGCCAATCGACATATTGGCCGTAACCGTTGCGACAGACGGTGTAAAGTTGCCTTTGGTCGTGCTAGTTTAATGTCAATTTTTCCTATGCGTGGGCAAAACGCCATTCAGAACATAGAGTTGGCGCCACGTTTTAAAGCGGTTTGCAGATTGTAAACCCCTTATTTTTCAGCATTTTTTATAGAGGCACGGGATTACATGGAAATCGGTCTGCGCGAGTGGCTGATCGTCATCGGCATTATTGTTATCGCCGGTATTCTTTTTGATGGCTGGCGGCGTATGCGCGGCGGCAAGGGGAAGTTGAAGTTCCGTCTTGATCGAAGTCTTTCCAATCTGCCGGACGATGAAGGCAGTGCCGAACTCCTGGGTCCGCCTCGGGTGCTGGATACTCATAAAGAACCGCAACTGGACGAGCACGATCTGCCGTCGGTGAGCATGCCTGCCCGCGAGCCTCGGGATAGTTCTTCGTCCAAGCGCGGCAAGCGTGGGGGCGAGCCTCATCAGGGTGACCTCAATCTGGACCTGGATCTGGATAGCGGCCCAAGCTTCAGTAGCCGCGACGATGACTTCCCGGCGGATGAAGGCAAGGCTGCCGGTCACAGCGACAAGGAACAGCCGCAGGCCGAAGAAGTGCTGGTGATCAGTGTGATCTGCCGCGACAGCGCTGGTTTCAAAGGCCCGGCACTGTTGCAGAACATCCTTGAAAGTGGCCTGCGTTTTGGCGAGATGGATATCTTCCACCGCCACGAAAGCATGGCGGGCAATGGCGAAGTGCTGTTCTCCATGGCCAATGCGGTCAAGCCCGGCGTGTTCGATCTGGATGATATCGATCACTTCAGCACTCCGGCGGTGAGCTTCTTCCTCGGCTTGCCTGGCCCGCGTCATCCGAAGCAAGCCTTCGACGTGATGGTGGCGGCGGCGCGCAAGCTGTCCCAGGAGCTCAATGGCGAACTCAAGGACGACCAGCGCAGCGTGCTGACTGCCCAGACCATCGAGCACTACCGCCAGCGTATCGTCGAATTCGAACGCCGCGCTCTGACCCAGAAGCGCTAAGCTTCCACAGTCAGCTCCTCTCGCAGGAGCTGACTGTGCAGGAACTGGCTTGCCAGCGAAGCCCACGCCCCCATCTTCAGATCGAGCAGCCTAGGCTGCTCTTTTGCTTTATGAGAGAACCCCCATGACCGCCGCTGAAACCCGCATTCTTGAGCTGCGCGCCGAGCTGGACCAACACAACTACCGTTACCACGTACTGGACGAACCGAGCATTCCGGACGTCGAGTACGACCGCCTGTACCACGAACTCAAGGCCCTGGAGGCCGAGCACCCAGAGCTGGTCACCAGTGACTCTCCAACCCAGCGTGTGGGCAGCGCGGCGCTCTCGGCCTTCACCCAGGTGCGCCATGAAATCCCCATGCTCAGCCTGGGTAACGCCTTTGAAGAAGTCGACATGCGCGAGTTTGATCGCCGGGTCAACGAAGGCCTGGACCTGCCGGCGGGCGATCTGTTTGGTGGCGGTGCGGCGGTGGAGTACAGCTGCGAGCCCAAGCTCGACGGCCTGGCGGTCAGCCTGCTGTATCAGGATGGTGTGCTGGTCCGTGGCGCCACCCGTGGCGACGGCACCACCGGTGAAGACATCAGTGTCAACGTGCGTACCGTGCGCAACATTCCGCTCAAGCTGCAAGGCAGCGGCTGGCCGGCGACCCTGGAAGTGCGCGGCGAAGTCTTCATGTCCAAGGCCGGTTTCGAGCGCCTGAACGCGGCGCAACTGGAGTCGGGCGGCAAGACCTTCGCCAACCCGCGCAATGCGGCGGCGGGTAGCTTGCGCCAGCTGGACTCGAAGATCACTGCCAGCCGGCCGCTGGAGTTCTGCTGCTACGGCCTGGGCCAAGTCAGTGCCGACATTGCTGACACGCATATCGGCAACCTGGAGCAACTCAAGCAGTGGGGCATGCCCATCAGTCGTGAGCTGCGCCTGGCCAAAGGGGTTGATGAATGCCTGGACTATTACCGTGAGATCGGCGAGCGGCGCAATGCGCTGCCCTATGAGATCGACGGTGTGGTGTTCAAGGTCAACAGCATCGCCTCTCAGCGTGAACTGGGCTTCCGTGCCCGGGAGCCGCGTTGGGCCATTGCCCATAAATTCCCGGCCATGGAAGAACTCACCGAGTTGCTGGATGTGGAATTCCAGGTCGGCCGCACTGGCGCGGTGACGCCAGTGGCGCGCCTGAAGCCCGTCAAGGTGGCGGGAGTCACTGTGTCCAACGCTACTTTGCACAATATGGATGAGGTGGCGCGCCTGGGGCTGATGATTGGCGACACGGTGATCATCCGCCGCGCCGGTGACGTGATCCCGCAAGTGGTGCAGGTGGTCGTTGAGCGTCGCCCTGAAAACGCCCGGCCGGTACAGATTCCGCAAAGCTGCCCGGTCTGTGGCTCTCATGTCGAGCGCACGCAACTGGTCAAGCGCAGCAAGGGCCGGGAAACCGTCAGCGAAGGCGCGGTGTATCGCTGCGTCGGTCGCCTGGCCTGCGGTGCCCAGCTCAAGCAGGCGATCATCCACTTCGTTTCCCGTCGAGCCATGGACATCGAAGGCCTGGGGGACAAGACCATCGAGCAACTGGTGGACGAAAAGCTCATTGCTTCGCCTGCGGATCTCTATCAGCTCAAGTACGAACAGATCATCGATCTGGAAGGTTTTGCCGAGGTTTCCAGCAACAAGCTGCTCAAGGCTATCGAGGACAGCAAGCGTCCGGCCCTGGCTCGCTTCATTTATGCCTTGGGCATTCCTGATGTGGGTGAGGAAACCGCCAAGGTCCTGGCCCGTTCCCTGGGAACCCTGGAGCGGGTCCAGCAGGCTTTGCCCCAGGTGCTGACCTACCTGCCGGATGTGGGGCTGGAAGTGGCCCACGAGATTCACAGCTTCTTCGAAGACAGTCATAACCAGAGCGTGATTGGTGCCTTGCTGGCCGAGGATCAATGCGGCCTGGTGTTGCAGGATCAGGGCGAGCTGGGGGCAGAGTTTGCCGCCAGCACCACGTTGGGCGGCATGCTCGACAAGCTCAATATCCCCTCGGTGGGGCCGGGTGCGGCGCAGAAACTGGCAGACAAGTTCGGTTCCCTGCAGGGCGTGATTGCGGCTGACTGGCTGGATATGCGCCAGGCCCTGCCGGAGAAGCAGGCCAAGTCGGTGCGGGAGTTCTTCGACAACCCGGCCAATGCCCGGTTGGCCCAGGCCATCGAAGAGCAGCTCAAGGCCTTTGGCATGCATTGGCAGAGCGAAAAGAAGGTGGTCGAAGGCCTGCCGTTGGCTGGCAAGACCTGGGTGCTCACCGGCTCCCTGGAGTTGATGAGTCGCGATGTGGCCAAGGAAAAGCTGGAAAGCCTGGGGGCCAAGGTGGCGGGGTCCGTTTCGGCGAAAACCCACTGCGTCGTCGCCGGGCCCGGAGCCGGTTCCAAACTGGCCAAGGCCAATGAGCTGGGGCTCAAGGTCCTGGATGAAGCGGCCTTTGTCGCCTTTCTTGTCGACCACGGCATCCCCATCCCCGCGTGATCCTTGGGAGCCGGCTGGGCAGCGATGGTTTCGCCAGTAAGCCGGCTCCTGACAGGCCGAGGGAACGATGAGGCAGCCAGGATGATCTAGTCTTGGCAAGCCCCAGGGAGGATGCGTCATGTACCGTTTCTTCGAGCAGCTCAGTTCCCGGATCGCCGCGCCCTTCGTCGGCGACCGCTCACGCAACAGCAAACTCTGGTCATGCCGTTGTGGGCAGTCGCTGTTCTTTCGCAACAGCCAGTGCCTGGCGTGCTCTGCCTTGCTCGGTTATGCGCCGCAATCAGGCTGTCTGTCGTCCCTGCAGCCAGGGCCAGCCGCCGGGACCTGGGTGTTGGATGCCGAGCCTGAGGCGGGGGCGTTCAAGCGCTGCGCCAACCTCGATACGCCCGCCGCTTGTAACTGGATGTTGCCGGCCCACCTGACCGGTAATCTGTGCGTAGCCTGCAGCCTCAACCGCACCATCCCCGACTTGTCCGTGCCGGAGAATCCTGAGCGCTGGCGCAAAGTGGAAATCGCCAAGCGCCGCCTGGTCGCCCAACTGATCGCCCTCGGGCTGCAAGTGATCCCCAAGAGCGACGACGAAGCGCGGGGCCTGGCTTTCGACTTCCTTGGTGTTGATCTTGAGGGAAGGACGCCCATTACCGGACATGCCAATGGCCTGGTCACCCTGGATATCAAGGAAGCCGATGATGCCCATCGCGAGCGGGTGCGGGCGCAGATGCATGAACCTTACCGCACCCTGCTTGGGCACTTTCGCCATGAAGTGGGGCACTACTACTGGGATCGGCTGATTGCCAACAGCCCCTGGCTGGAGCCGTTTCGCAGCTTGTTCGGCGACGAGCGCTACAGCTACGCCGAGGCTCTGGAGCAGCACTATCAGCAGGGTGCGCCAAACGGCTGGCAGCAAAGCCACGTCAGCGCCTACGCCACCATGCACCCCTGGGAGGACTGGGCGGAAACCTGGGCTCACTACCTGCACATGATGGACGCGGTGGACACCGCCCTGGGCTTTGGCATGAGTGCCCGCGACGTCGATCTCGACTACCAGCCGTTTCCCCTGAGCAGCCTGTACGACCCGCAGCATCCTGGCGGACCGGCGTTCCTGGCCTTCGTCAACGCTTGGATCGAATTGGCTGGCATGCTCAACGAACTGTCCCGCAGCATGGGCCAGCCGGATTTCTACCCCTTCATCCTGCCGCCGGCGGTGATTGCCAAGCTGCATTTCATTCACTTGGTGATCCAGCAAGAAGGCGGCCGTGCCGACGAAGTGCTGTCCCTGGACTGACTCCACCGTCCTTCAGGCGATGGGGGAGGGCTTTTACCCAGAGGTGTATCCAAGTGCTTGAAGCTCATCGGATTTTTTAATCTGCAACGAGCGGTTGTAAGTTCAACTCAGATAGGTACAATGGCGCGGCTCGCCGTCAGGCGAACGTCGTTATGGTGACCCCATCGGTCCCCCCGCAACGATTACCCGTGAACCTGGTCAGAGCCGGAAGGCAGCAGCCACAGCGGGAACATTGTGTGCCGGGGTGTGGCTGGTGGGGTTGCCTCCATAACGCTTCTCGTTGGTCCTCAACGAGATTGATCAAAATTCTTAAAGCAATTGAAAGTCTTCGAAGCGCGCAGCGTTCCTGTTGGCGTGTTTTTTGTCGTGCGCCCGGTTTCTGGCTCGCGAATCCCTTGTCCAGCCAGCCCGTGCGGTTCGTTTCTGGAATATCCAACGCCTTTGCATCAAGGAGTGGTCATGGCGCTTACCAGTAAGATTTCCCTCTATGACGATCAGTGGCCTGGTGCATTCAGCGCTGAGAAGGGGCGCATAGCCAAAGGTTTCGGTTGCGAACTGATAGAGGTACATCACGTGGGCAGCACGGCTGTTCCAGGGCTGGCGGCCAAGCCGGAAATCGATCTTTTGGCCGTGGTCGTGGAGCACCGGGATGAGGCTGCGCGCAATGCCTTCATGGCGACCTTGGGCTATGTCCGGGGCAGTGATCTGTCCCCGGGGCATCACTTTTACCGCCGCGATGTTGAAGGCGTGCGCACCCACAAAGTGCATGTCTGCATCTGTGGTCATGAGCAGATCGGGCGCATGCTGCGTTTTCGTGATCTGTTGCGTCAGGACAGCGGCATCCGTCAGCAATATCAGGATCTTAAGCTTCGGCTTGAAGCCGGCAATCGCGAGGGCATTGGCGAGTATCTCGCGCAAAAGGCGCCCTTCATCGATGCGGTGATGGATGGCCTGTCGCAGTGATGCGCGCTGGCTAGATAGCTGCCCGCAGTTCTCGGGGCGAAAGCCCGTAATGCTTGCGAAAGCGCACCGCAAAACGTGATGCCGAGGCGTAGCCGCTGGCTGCGGCGATTTCACCGATGGGGCGTGGCGTGGTTTGCAGCCACTGCAGGGCCAGGCCCAGCCTGACGTTCTCGAGGATGTTGCTGAAGCTGTCGTTCTCGTTCGCCAGCTGGCGACGCAATGTGGAAGCCCCAAGGTTCAGGCGCTCGGCGACGCAGGCTACTGTCCAGTCCCGCGCCGGGTTGCTCATGAGGATCTGTTGCACCCGTTCGCACAGTGGGTCGTGACGATCCAGCAGCAATGGGCCGGCCCAGCCGCCAAGGGCCAGGGCCAGCAGCACCGCTTCGCCGTAGTGGCTGCGCAGGGCGTCCGGTGCATCGCTGGCAATGCACTCCAGCAGGTTGTCCCAGGCCAGGGCGGTGTGCCGCTCCAGGGGGACGCAGAGCTCCGCGCCGCTGCGCCCGGGACGGGTAATGATCTGCTGGCGGTAGCGCAGGCTGAACGCCCGCAAGGCCGGGGCAGGAAAGGTCACGACATCGGCGATGTAGTGACCCTGCGCGCCCGGATAGTTGCTGATGCCCACTTCGCGTCCCGCCGGCAGCAGGATCAGGTGCTGGCCGCCCACGCGCATCTGGCGGTCGTCCCACTCCATGCGTTTCTCGCCCTGGCGCACCCGGCACAGAGCACTGACGAAAATCGGTACCCGTTGCAGGGCATGGGCTTGCCGGGCGCGGATGACGCAGGTGTCGATACGGCTTTCATGATGCTGCAGGCCAGCAGGGGCATTCATCGTTACTAGCGTCCGTAAGTAGCGGTCAGTGTGGTCTTGGCCAAGGCGTTGGCGTTGAGCATGTAGCCCACCAATGCACCGCTGGCCTGGGCATCGAGGGGCAGTTTATCCACCTTCAATGCCCAGACGGTGAACTGATAGCGATGCGGTTTATCGCCCACTGGCGGGCAGGCGCCGCCAAAGCCGGGTTGGCCGTAATCGGTACGCCCCTGAATGGCGCCGGGCGGCAGTTGCTCGCCGTTGGCGCTACCGGCACCTCTGGGCAATTGCTGGGTGGAAGTCGGGAGGTTGACCAGGGTCCAGTGCCACCAGCCGCTGCCGGTGGGGGCGTCCGGATCATAAACAGTGATGGCAAAGCTTTTGGTGCCCGGTGGGGCATTTTTCCAGGACAGTTCGGGAGAGGTGTTGCCGCCTTCGCAGCCAAAGCCCTGGAACACTTCACGAGGGCTCAAGGGGTGGCCGTCGCTGATGTCGTGGCTGCTGATGCTGAACTCGGCGGCTTGGGCGCCAAGGCTCAGACCCAAGGAAAGCACGCTGAGTAAAAGTCGGTTTTTCATGAGGGGCTCGTCTGGGTGTTGGTGATGAAAGACGAGTCTATTGGCAGGCTGAGTCCGTTGTTGTGCCGGGGCGCTCGTGCATTGTGCCGAAACGCTCGCCGGCTTGCCGGGAAAGGGCGTCATGCTCCCAGCTGTTCCCGCAACAACTGGGCAAACGCATCCCGTGCACTGTGGCGCTTCACGTCCTGGTGCCAGACAAAGCGGTTGTCCACCGGCAGCAGGTCGCTGAAACGCTGCACGTTCAGGGTCGCCGACTGCGAATAGCGTTCCAGCACACCTTCCGGTATCAGCGAGACGCCGGCACCGACACTGACGCAGCCGATAATGGTGCCCCAGCTGGCATACCCGGTAATGGGCAGGTTCAGGCCGTGCCTGGCCAGCCAGTTTTCCAGGGCACGGCGATAGGGGCAGCCCGGTGGCCACATGAACAGATTCTGCCCCTGCAAATCGCTGGCGCTGCGGATGGGGGCGGTGCCTGCACTGGAAATCAGCACCAGTGGCTCGTGGTAGAGCACGGTTTGCTGAAGCTTGGGCGGCAAGGTATCGATGGCCACCAGGGCACCGTCGATACGCTGGTGTTGCAGTTCTTCAAAGAGTTGCGACCAGGTGCCGGTTACCAGTTCCACGTTCACTTTGGGGTAGCGTCGGTGGTATTGCGCCAGCAGCGGTGGCAGGCGGCCGCCAGCGCAGGACTCGATCGAGCCCAGGCGCAGCAATCCGCTGGGCTCCGCCTGGCTGTCCACGGCGCGTTTGGCTTCGTCGACCAGAGCCAGGATTCGCTCGCTGTAGCCGAGGAATATTTCCCCGGCCGGGCTGATCTTCAGCCCGCGCCCGACCCGGGTAAACAGCGGGGTACCGAGTTCGCTCTCCAGCTGCTTGAGGCGGTTGGTGATATTAGAGGGCACGCAATGCAATTGCTCGGCCGCGCGGGCAATGCTGCCGGAGCGGGCCACGGCTTTCACCATCTTCAGTTGGGTCAGTTCCATTGCTCATTTCCAGTGAGGGGTAGCCTTAGTATCGGTTAGTTGTGGTGAGTTATGGGGGGCGAGAGACTGCGTTTCTTCTTATTGTCTGGATGCCTGTGCCGTGAAGCGCTTACCTGGGTTCAAGTTATTGCTGGCTACCGCTGCGGTCATTCTGTGCTGGGCCTATTCGCCGGTGGGTATCCATATTGGCCTTGAGGGCTACAGTCCGGGGCATCTGGCGCTGCTGCGCTTCCTGATCGCTTCGCTGTTCATGGCGGCAATGGCAGTGGCGTTGAAAATATCCCTGCCGCGCTGGTGTGATCTGCCTTGGCTGCTGGTGCTGGGGTTCTTTGCCATCACCCTGCATCACGTCAGCCTCAATTATGGTCAGCAGGGCTTGAGTGCCGGCGCGTCCAGCGTGCTGGCGCAGTCGGCACCGATCTTCAGCACGCTGATCGCCTTCTTCTGGCTCAAGGAACCGGTCAGTGGTTGGCGCTGGGGCTGCGTGGTGGTGGGGTTGCTTGGAGCGGTGCTGGTGGTTGCCGCCGACAAGGGGCTGGGGTCGATCGAGCCGCGTGGATTGCTGGTGTTGTTGGCGGCGTTTTCCTGGGGCTTGTACTTCGTTTTGCAACGGCGCTTTTCCGGGCGCTACGGCGTGTTGACCACGGTGTGCTACATGGTTTGGGGCGGTACGTTGCTGTTGTCGGTGTACGCACCCGGGTTGCCCGAGGCGGTGGCACAGGCGTCGTGGCGGGTGAATCTGGCGGTGCTGTTGCTGGGGTTGTTTCCCAGTGCTTTGGCCTATCTGGCCTGGGCTTACGTATTGGAGCGGGTGGAGGTCAGTCGGGCGTCGATCGCCATGTATCTGATTCCACCGACGGCGATGCTGCTGGCTGCGATGGTCCTGGGAGAGCGGGTGCAATCTTCTGTGGTGCTGGGGGCGGCCGTGGTGCTGGGCAGTGTGATGGCCATGCAACTGGAAGGGCGTTGGCGGCTGCGGGCCTTGCCGGCGAAGGAGCGAGATGTGCAGGTAAAACAGGGTGGTTGATAAGCTGCAACGCCCCCTCATCATGCGGGGGCGTTGCACCTTGCAGTCAGCCTTTTTTCTTGAACAGCCGGCCGGCGAACGCGGCAAGTGCGAGCACGCCGATGACAATGAACTTCTTGCCGGCCAGGAGCAGTACCCCCAGCTTGGCGAACAAGCCAGCCTTGCTGGCCAGGCCTCCGGCCACCAGGGCGGCCAGGCCATAGGAGGCCAGTTTGTCGGTGCTGGGATTGTAGTCGGCGTAGCGGTTGCCATCGGTGAAGTTGGTGAAGGCCAGGACCTTGGGAATTTCGCGCTTGATAGTTGCCAGGTCGTCCATGGAGGCGACCGCGTTGAGTTCCAGCACGCCTTCGCGCCCCAGTACGCGGATGCTGTAGTTCAGGGTGTGGCTCTCGGCGCCTTCAGCCTTGAGTTCGCGGGCCCAGTACATTTTGTGGGATTGCGCGTCATAGCTTGGCTGTTCGGCCCAGCCCAGCAAGTGGATGGCGCCGTAGCCCTGTTCCTTGCGTTGCTTATTGTCTTCCTCGTCCGCTTCCTGCATTTGCTTGAGCAGGTCCTGATAATCGATTTTCGCCGCGTCGTCATCGGAAATGTGGCCGTCATTCTTGTAGCTGATGATCACGCCCCAGCCTTCGGCGGACAGCGGGCTGACTGCGCTGGGCACGATCATGCCCAGGGTGGTGAAGCCGGGTGGGTTGCCCCAGCCCTCGGTCAGCAGCTTCTCGGTGTCCTTGGGGTTGAGGTAGTAGAACTCCTGGCTCAGGTCGAGGCTGGCGATATCACCGGGCAGCTTGACGTTGCCGTGGTGTGGGGAGAGCGAGGCGAGAAACTGTTCGGCGGTCTGGGGTTCGGCGTCCTTGCTCTCGTTCGGCGCGGCGGCAAAGGCAAGGAGGGGCGTGGCGCAGAGGACGGCCATCGCCATGAGGAGGCGCAGGTACTTCATCGTATTCCCTTACAAATTGTGACAAGTCGGCGGGGAGGATAGCGATGAGTGTTGGAGGGCTCAATGAGGTGTTTCTAGTAATCTCTCAGCGCTGGCGGGGAAGGCGCTGGTATAGCGCCTCTGTTGGGGCATGGATTCAGTCGACAGTGAGATAGAGCACGCGCAAGCGATGTCCGTCCGGATCAAGGGCGAGCAGGGTGTAGCCGAAGTCCATCCGGGTGGGGGGCTGGGCGATGGTCATGTCCAGCGCCTGCCAGTGGCGATGCAATTCGTCCACGGCTTCTCGACTGTCCACGGCCCAGCCCAGTTCGCCGCCACCACCGGTTGATTGGGCGCTCGGTTCAACCGTGTGCCGGGACCAGAGGCCGAGCTTGATCCCCGAGTCGAGGATGAACAGGGCGAAGGATGGGGATGATTCCACCGGCTGTTTGTCCAGCAGGCGGCTGTAGAACTCTGCACTGAGGGGCGGGCTGTCCACATAAAGCAGGAAGTAGGTGTTACTGATCATGACGACTCCAGGGGCCTTTGGGCTGTGCTGTGGGCACAAGCTTATGGGCTGGGTCTGTCAGTTCCTGTCAGGAGTCGTGGATTAAAAAAGAGGCCAACTTATCAGGGGTGATAAGCGTGCCTCTTCTCGTTGATTTGTTGCGGGGCTCAAGGCTTGGACAAGGCCTGGTCTACCGCTGCTATCAGCTTTCCCAGATCCTTCGGGGTGGCTTTGTGAATGACACCGAACAAATAAGCCCGCTGTTCCTCTTCGTCGCCCAGATCGGCGAAGAAGGCTTTCAGCTTCACTCCCAGTACTTCGGCTAGCAGAAATAGAGCTTCAACGCTGGGGGTGTAGGTGCCGGTTTCGAAGCGGCTGATGGTTTTTGGGTCAAAACCGGTTTTTTCACCTAGTTCAGCCTGAGTAAGCCCCGCTACCTTTCGATAACGCTTGATGGCTGCACCCAAACTTGAAATTTGCATCGCTCAATTCCCATTTAGAATCAAGAACTTAACGATAAATATTGGCATTAGACAACACCATGATTCATCACCTTGCTTTGCAAAATGTGATGCATTTCGTAGAATCGGCGCTTCGGACAGGTATTTGGTGATCTAGTTTCAGAGGGCAGGTTTATGAAACAAGAAATCATTGCATTTCCCTTGTTCACCTAAACCGAGGACTTGGCAGAGGCTCGACCGTCTCGTAAATCCCGCCAACGCACCGTCCGCCGTCCCCCACCTGACGCCTTATCTGATCCTAGTTGATCTTCGTCGAATCGACGGTCAACTGCCGCGCAAACCGCTGTACGGCTGCAATCAGGGCGATCCTTTCGATTGAGTCGTACCGCCAGGAAAGTACATTTCGAATCAACCTGTTGCCGGCTTCCCGGTGCTGTTGATCGCAGGCTGTCTATGGAGTTCTAAAGTGCGTCTCAATTTGCCGGTCACCTCTGTTGAGCAGACCTTTCCCGACCAGCAGCGGCTCATATCCGCCACCGATACCAACAGCCACATCACCTACTGCAATGCCGAATTCGCCGCGATGAGTGGTTTCAGCCAGGCCGAGCTGATTGGCAGCACCCATAACCTGGTGCGTCACCCGGATATGCCGGCGGCGGTGTTCGAGTCGATGTGGGGGTATCTCAAGGCAGGGCAGAGCTGGATGGGCGTGGTGAAGAACCGCTGCAAAAACGGCAATTTCTACTGGGTCAGCGCCTATGTCACGCCCATCCTCGAAGAGGGTCGACTGGTGGGTTATGAGTCGGTGCGGGTCAAGCCGACCCGGGAGCAAGTGAACCGCGCTGAAATCCTCTATGCGCGATTGCGTGCTGACAAGGCACCGGTCTCGGCCTGGCGGCACCTGGAGGCAGCAGCCAGGCCATTGCTGTTGCCGGTAGCGGTAGCGGTGGGTTGCCTGGCGGCATTCACCTGGTTGCCGACGCTGCTGGCCCAGGGGCTGACGGTCACGGGGTTCGTGGGGGTCGGGCTGATGGCCCAGCGCCGTTTGGGGCAGCAGCTCAAGCAGATTGTCCGTAGCACTCCAAACACCTTTGCCGATCCGATCTGTGCCCTGGCTTACAGCGACGCGCTGGGGCCGGCGGCGCAGTTGCAACTGATCCTGGCCAGTGAAGAGGCGCGGCTGAAAACCGCCTTGACCCGACTCAGCGACCTGGCTCGACAGATGGCTACGGCGGCGGCCGACTCCAGTCAGTTGTCCAGCCGCACTGAGTCGGCGCTGCTGGAACAGCGAGCGGAGACCGACATGACGGCCGCTGCCATGACCCAGATGGCCGCTTCGATCACCGAGGTTGCCGAACACGTACAGCACACCGCCAGTGAGGCTCACACTGCCAACCTGCTGGCCCAGCAAGGCAGCCAGGTGGCGGGCACTTCCCGTGACGCCATCCAGTTGCTGGCCCGCACTGTTACCCAGATCAATCAGGCGGTGGGTGACCTGGCCGGGCAGACCCAGGACATCATGGTGGCAGCGAGCATGATCCAGGCGATTGCCGACCAGACCAACCTGCTGGCCTTGAACGCAGCCATCGAAGCCGCTCGGGCCGGAGAGCAGGGGCGCGGGTTTGCCGTGGTGGCCGATGAGGTGCGCGCCCTGGCCGGTAAGACTCGTGAGTCCACCCAGCAGATCCAGGGCATCATCCAGAGCCTGCGGGCCGGTGCCGATGAGGCGGTGCAGATCGCCAGCCTGGGCATCGAGGAAGCCGAGCAAGGGGTGCAGCAGGTCTTGCAGGCGCAGCAAGCCTTGCAGGGCATAGGCGCCGCGGTGGAGCGTATCACCGACATGAGTCAGCAGATGGCTGCGGCGTCCCAGGAGCAGTCCCATGTAGCGGAATCGGTTTCCGAACAGATCAACAGTGTCGCCGCCACGGTGCAGCGCACTGCCGAGAATGCCAGCGCCGGAGTCGTTCGCGGCGCGGAGCTGGAAAACATCTCTTCCGGGCTGCGTGCCTTGGTCGAGCGGTTCAACCGCTAGCGACAGTGAGTTCGACTCATGGATGAGAAATACCGCAGGGCCGTCGATGCCGCCGCCATTTTCTCCGAGACAGATCTCGGCGGTTGCATCACCTATGTCAACGACCTGTTCTGCCAGATCTCGGGCTACAGCCGTGAAGAGCTGATCGGAGCCAACCACCGGATGCTCAGTTCGGGGCTGCATCCACCGGAGTTCTTTACCGAGCTGTGGCAGACCATCATCCAGGGGCGGGTGTGGAAAGGTGAGATCTGCAACCGTGCCAAGGACGGCAGCCTGTACTGGGTCGACAGCACCATGGTGCCCCTGGTGGATCAGCGCTCCGGCAAGGTGATGCGCTATGTATCGATCCGCTTCGATGTCAGCGAGAAGCGCCAGTTGCTGCATTCGCTGCAATGGCGGGTTGGGCATGACGTGCTCACTGGCCTGCCCAATCGAGCCTTCCTTTCCGATCTGCTGCATCAGGCGCTGGATTTCTCCCGCCAGGAGAATATTCCCCTGGCGGTATGCATGCTCGATCTGGATGGTTTCAAGGCAGTCAATGATGGTTACGGTCACGCCTGTGGTGACCTGCTGCTGGTGGAAGTGGCTGCCCGCCTGCGTTCGATCATCAGGGGCGAAGATGTGGTGGCACGCCTGGCCGGAGACGAGTTCGTGCTGATCCTGCGTTACGTCAGGGACATGCTGGAGCTGCGGGCGGCACTGCAGCGGGTGTTGGCGACCATTTCCCAGCCGTATTCGATCCAGGGCAAGGACATCAATGTGTTTGCCAGCATTGGGGTGACCCTGTTTCCCACCGATAACCATGATGCCGATACCTTGCTGCGCCACGCCGACCAGGCGATGTACGTGGCCAAGCAAAGCGGACGCAATCGCTTCCACCTGTTCGATGTCCTGCGTGATCGTGAAGTGATGGTCACCTACCAGACGGTGGAGCACGTGCGCCAGGCGCTGAACAGCGGCGAGCTGCAGCTGTATTTCCAGCCCAAGGTCAACATGCGCAGCGGCGCGGTGGTGGGGTTTGAAGCCATGTTGCGCTGGCAGCACCCGCAGCGCGGGATGCTGGGTTCCCAGGATTTCCTGCCTCAGGTGGAAGAGACCGACCTCATCGTCGATATCGGCGAGTGGGTCATGGATCAGGTGATGAGTCAGCTGCAACGCTGGCAGGCGGCGGGCCATGTCTGGCCGGTGAGCCTGAACGTCGCGGCCCGGCATTTCCAGCGCACGGATTTTGTCGAGCGGCTCAAGGGGATGCTCGATCGCTACCCGGATGTGTCACCCGTCTTGCTGGATCTGGAGATCGTCGAGTCGGTGGCCATCGACAATATTCAGCGAGTCAGCGATTGCCTCGATGCCTGCCAGGGCTTTGGTGTGCAGTTTTCCCTGGGGGACTTCGGTACTGGGCATTCGTCCCTGAGCTACCTCAAACGTCTGCGTACCCAGACCATCAAGATCGATCGATTGTTTGTCCGCGACATGCTTCACGACCAGGATGACCAGGCCCTGATTCAGGCTCTGGTCGGGCTGGCCCGGGCGTTTGGCCGCCAAGTTGTGGCCGAGGGCCTGGAAAGCCTGGCCCATGGCGAGCGATTGATGGCCCTCGGATGTGAGGTGGCCCAGGGTGAGTTCATTGCTGCACCCATGCCCGCTGACGCCGTGCTGGAGTGGGTAAGCAACTTCGAGCCGCCGCTGCCGTGGCGGTGCGGCACGCTTCATGGCGACACGGTGTCGGAGGCCTGAGCGCCGGTCTGCGGGTCGACGTAGCGCTGGACGATGGCATCGATCTCGCCGGACATCTTCATCTTCAGCAGGGTCCGCAGAATTCGCTGGGCCGGCACTGCCGGGTCATTGCGCACGTAGCAGCCCACGGCTTGCTCCTGCAGCAGCGCGACGCGGTGCAAGGGTTTGCCGGAGGACTGGGTCTTGTTGAACCAGTCCAGGGTCCACTGGCTGGCGATAGCGTACTGGTAGCGTCCTACCTGGAGCTTTTGCAGGACTTGCTCCTCGTTGCGGGCATCGTCACGAATCAGCTGGGCGCTCTCGAACAGGGGTTGCAGCGAGGTGTAGGTGTAGCTCAGTACGGTGCCGATGTGCTGAGTGGGCAACTGTTGCGGGTTGATCGGCTCATGATGGTAGCGGTTACTGACCAGCAGGTTGCGTTGCACGAACAGCGGCACGCTCCACAGGTAATCCCCGGACAGGTTCGGCAGCCAGGCTTGTGCGGCGAAGCAGCGCACGTCGACTTCGCCCTGGGCCATGGCGTTCTGCACCCGGGCGCGGGCCAGGACGTGGAACTCGGCACGGGTGCCCATATGCCGGGCGAGGCTGTTCATGGTGTCGTAAAGGATGCCGGCGGTGGGTTGCTCGCCATCGACCTCGATGGTCGGCATGGCCCAGCTGTCGGCGATGACAAAGCGTAAAGGCGCTTCGGCGGCTTCCAGGCTGGTGCTCAAGAGCAGCAGGGCGCCCCAGGTCAAATGCATACGGTCTCCCACGGTTCTAACGACCGAGCAATCCTTTGCGAAATGCAGCTTAGACAGATTAGACGAGCGCGCCGGATGCAATTTCGCCCTTGCTCCGCTAGCATTACCGGCTTCCGCTTTCCAGTTGCGACGGTTTTCGATGAGTTATCAGGTTCTTGCACGTAAATGGCGTCCGCGCTCGTTCCGCGAAATGGTCGGCCAGACCCATGTGCTCAAGGCTCTGATCAATGCCTTGGACAGCCAGCGGCTGCACCACGCCTATCTGTTTACCGGCACCCGCGGGGTGGGCAAGACCACCATCGCGCGGATCATTGCCAAATGTCTGAATTGTGAAACAGGCATCACTTCCACGCCGTGCGGCACCTGTTCGGTGTGCTGCGAGATCGACGAAGGACGCTTCGTCGACCTGATCGAGATCGACGCCGCGAGCCGGACCAAGGTCGAGGACACTCGTGAGCTGCTGGATAACGTGCAATACGCGCCGAGCCGCGGACGCTTCAAGGTCTACCTGATCGACGAAGTGCACATGCTTTCCAGTCACTCGTTCAACGCCTTGCTCAAGACCCTTGAAGAGCCGCCACCCTACGTCAAGTTCATCCTCGCAACCACCGACCCGCAGAAGCTGCCGGCGACCATTTTGTCCCGTTGCCTGCAGTTCTCCCTGAAGAACATGACCCCCGAACGGGTGGTCGAGCACCTGAGCCATGTGCTGGGTGTAGAGAACGTGCCGTTCGAAGACGACGCATTGTGGCTGCTGGGCCGCGCCGCCGACGGCTCGATGCGTGACGCCATGAGCCTGACCGATCAGGCCATCGCCTTCGGTGAAGGCAAGGTCATGGCCGCCGACGTGCGAGCGATGCTCGGCACCCTCGATCACGGCCAGGTCTATGACGTTCTCCATGCCCTGATCAATGGTGACGCCAAGGCGTTGCTGGAGGCTGTGCGCCATCTGGCGGAGCAGGGCCCGGACTGGAACGGCGTGCTCTCGGAAATTCTCAACGTGCTGCACCGGGTCGCGATTGCCCAGGCGTTGCCCGAAGGGGTCGACAACGGTCATGGCGATCGTGACCGGGTACTGGCTCTGGCCCAGGCACTGCCGGCCGAAGACGTACAGTTTTATTACCAGATGGGCCTGATCGGCCGTCGCGACCTGCCGTTGGCGCCGGACCCGCGAGGGGGCTTCGAAATGGTCCTGCTGCGGATGCTGGCCTTCCGCCCGGCGGACACCGCGGATGCACCGAGACAGCCGCTAAAGCCAGTGGGGATCAGCCAGGCCACAGTTGATTCCGCCCAAGCCGTGGCGGTACCAGCACCTGCTGTGCCTGTGGCTCCCGTTACTCCTATTGCCAGCGCGCCGGTCGCACCGGCTGCCGCTCCGGCTCCGATTCCAGCTCCGCCGGTCGCGCCTGTACCTGTCGCGCCGCCGGTTGCCGAAGCGCTTGCCGTCGAAGCGGTTGACGTCGAGCCTGGGCCGGTGGCCGCCGAGGAGGTGGTCGACCTGCCTTGGAACGATCCGGTAGCGCCGCAGATCGAGCAGCAACCAGCTGTTGAACCGGTGCTGGACGTGGTGGCCGAACAGCCCGAGCTGACGCCAATGCCAACTCCAACGCCCGACAGCGTGGTGCCGGATGCGCCGGAGTGGGTCAGTGCGCCGGTGCCCGAGCCGAGCGTGGCCGAGGTCGACGCTGCCACCCCGGGCATTGATCTGGACGACGAGCCGCCCCTGGACGAGGACTACATCGAGCCGGACATGGATTCGGCCTACAGCTACCTGGACGAGCTGGCCAGCGAGCACGCCGCCGATCCGGCCCCGGAGCCCGAACCGGAACCTGCTGCCAAGCCGGCCACTGGCCTGGCTCTGGAGTGGCTGCAACTGTTCCCGAAACTGCCGATCTCCGGCATGACCGGCAGCATCGCCGCCAACTGCACCCTGATGGCCGTAGAGGGCGACAACTGGCTGTTGCACCTGGACCCGGCCCACAGCGCACTGTTCAACGCCACTCAGCAGCGCCGGCTCAATGACGCGCTGAACCAGTACCACGGACGTACCCTGACCCTGACCATCGAGCTGATCAAGCCCGAGCAGGAAACCCCGGCCCAGGCCGCTTCGAGGCGTCGGGCCGACCGTCAGCGCGAGGCGGAGGACTCGATCCACGGCGATCCGTTCATCCAGCAGATGGTCCAGGAGTTCGGCGCCGTGGTGCGCCAGGATACTATTGAACCTGTCGAGGCCCTGGCCGCTCAGGGTTGATCACTTAAAGGGCGCCGGACCCTGGGTCGGGCGCTGTTTCAATCCCCGTACTTTGAGGTAATTCCCATGATGAAAGGTGGCATGGCCGGCCTGATGAAGCAGGCACAGCAAATGCAAGAAAAAATGGCCAAGATGCAGGAAGAGCTGGCCAACGCTGAAGTCACCGGCAAGGCTGGCGGCGACATGGTCACTGTGGTCATGACCGGTCGTCACGACATCAAGCGTGTGAGCATCGACCCGAGCCTGCTGGAAGGCGTCAGCGAAGATGACCGTGAAGTGCTGGAAGACCTGTTCGCCGCTGCGGTCAATGATGCCGTGCGCAAGATCGAGTCCAATAGCCAGGAAAAAATGTCCGGCATGACTGCCGGCATGCAACTGCCTCCAGGCATGAAACTGCCGTTCTGAGTCGCCCAGGCGCTTCGGATGGACGCAAAAAGCCAGGCCTTGAGCCTGGCTTTTTTTATCCTGTCGATAAGCACTGCGCTGTTCGTGGGAGCTGGATTGCGGGCGAAGGCCGCCGCCGATCCGTCTGTAGAAACATCGAACGCCACGGCCCTCGTGGGGTCTGCACCCTATACAGTCCTTTCCAACCCTCGATACAGGAGTGTCTGTGATGTCGCAAACATTGACCCTCAACCAGCGTGTGGTGCTGGTCTCTCGTCCCCAGGGTGCACCGGTCCCTGAGAACTTCCGTCTGGAGCGGGTCGCCTTGCCGGAGCTGGCGGACGGCCAAGTCCTGCTGCAGACCCTCTACCTGTCCCTGGACCCCTACATGCGCGGCCGCATGAGTGACGCGCCGTCCTACGCCGCACCGGTGGAAATCAATGAAGTCATGACCGGTGGCGCGGTGAGTCGGGTCGAGCGTTCGCTGAATCCGAAGTTCCAGGAAGGCGATCTGGTCGTGGGGGCCACTGGCTGGCAGAGCCACTGCATCAGTGATGGTCGTAACCTGATTCCGGTGCCTTCCGGCCTGCCCAGCCCCTCCATGGCCTTGGGCGTGCTGGGCATGCCCGGGATGACTGCCTACATGGGGCTGATGGACATCGGTCAGCCCAAGGCCGGGGAAACCCTGGTGGTGGCTGCGGCGTCCGGCGCTGTGGGCTCGGTGGTAGGGCAGGTGGCCAAACTCAAGGGGCTGCGGGTGGTGGGTGTGGCCGGTGGCGCGGACAAGTGCCGCTACGTGGTCGAGGAACTGGGTTTCGACGCCTGCATCGATCACAAGAGCGCCGATTTTGCCGCTGAGCTGGCCCAGGCCTGCTTCAAGGGCGTGGACATCTATTTCGAGAACGTCGGTGGCAAGGTGTTCGATGCCGTGCTGCCCTTGCTCAATCCCAAGGCGCGCATTCCCCTGTGCGGGTTGATCGCTCAGTACAATGCTCAGGAACTGCCGCCAGGCCCGGACCGTCTGCCGCTGTTGCAGCGCGCCTTGTTGACCAAGCGGGTGCGGATCCAGGGCTTTATCGTCTTCGACGACTATGGTGACCGGCATCCAGAATTCATCAAGGCCATGGCGCCCTGGGTGCGCGAAGGCAAGGTCAAGTTCAAGGAAGATGTGGTCGAAGGCCTGGAGCAGGCGCCTGAAGCCTTCATCGGCCTGCTGGAGGGGCGCAACTTCGGCAAGCTGGTGGTCAAGGTTGCCGCGCACGCGAGTATTTGACGCTACCCTGAGGCGCGGGTATAAACCGCGTCTCGTCGTTTTGTCGGACCTTTGCCCATGAGCTTCAGCCCCCTGATTCGCCAACTGATCGATGCCCTGCGCACCTTGCCGGGCGTGGGTCAGAAAACCGCCCAGCGCATGGCCTTGCAGCTGCTTGAACGTGATCGCAGTGGTGGTTTGCGCCTGGCCCAGGCCTTGAGCCAGGCCATGGAAGGGGTGGGGCATTGCCGTCAATGCCGGACTCTGACTGAAGACGAGCTGTGCCCGCAGTGTGCCGACCCGCGTCGCGACGACAGCTTGCTCTGCGTGGTGGAAGGACCGATGGATGTGTACGCGGTGGAACAGACCGGCTATCGCGGTCGATATTTCGTGCTCAAGGGGCACTTGTCACCGCTGGACGGTCTAGGGCCCGAAGCGATCGGTATTCCGCAGTTGCTGGCACGGATCGAGGAGCAAGGCAGCTTCAGCGAAGTGATCCTGGCCACCAACCCGACCGTGGAAGGCGAGGCTACGGCGCACTACATCGCCCAACTGCTGACCAACAAAGGCCTGATCACTTCGCGTATCGCCCACGGCGTGCCTCTGGGTGGCGAGCTGGAGTTGGTGGACGGCGGCACCCTGGCCCATTCCTTCGCCGGTCGCAAACCCATAGCGCTTTAATGCGGTAGGAGCCGGCTTGCCGGCGAAAGACCCGCCACACATTTTCTTGAAAACCAAGCAAGCGCTTGGTAAGTTCCCTCGACCCTTCAGAGGAGCTTGCCGATGTCTGCCTGCCAGGAATACTTCGACCCCAGCCACCAGTTGGTCCGTGACAGCGTGCGACGTTTCGTCGAACGGGAAATTCTCCCCGAGATCGATCAGTGGGAGGAGGCTGAAAGCTTCCCCCGCGAGCTGTATCTCAAGGCCGGTGCGGCAGGGATTCTGGGGATCGGTTATCCCGAAGCCCTGGGGGGCAGTCACGAAGGTGACCTGTTCGCCAAGATCGCCGCCAGTGAAGAGCTGATGCGCAGCGGTTCCGGCGGCCTGGTGGCAGGGCTGGGCTCGCTGGATATCGGCCTGCCGCCCATCGTCAAATGGGCTCGACCCGAAGTGCGGGAGCGAGTGGCGCCCCAAGTGCTGTGCGGCGAGAAAATCTGCGCTCTGGCGGTGACGGAGCCCAGTGGCGGCTCTGACGTGGCCAACCTGCAAACCCGCGCCGTGCGTGACGGCGATCATTATCGGGTCAGCGGCAGCAAGACCTTTATCACCAGCGGCGTACGCGCCGACTTCTACACCGTTGCGGTGCGTACCGGTGAGCCCGGTTACGGCGGCATCAGCTTGCTGCTGATCGAAAAGGGCACGCCGGGCTTCACCGTGGGGCGACAGCTGAAAAAGATGGGCTGGTGGGCCTCGGACACTGCCGAGCTGTTCTTTGACGATTGCCGGATACCGGTGGGCAATCTGATCGGTGCCGAGAACATGGGTTTTGCCTGCATCATGGGCAATTTCCAGAGCGAACGCCTGGCCCTGGCGCTGATGGCCAACATGACGGCGCAGATGGCCCTGGAGGAAAGCCTGAAGTGGGCTCGCGAGCGCGAGGCGTTCGGCAAGCCCATCGGCAAGTTCCAGGTGCTCAAGCATCGTCTGGCGGAGATGGCTACGGCTCTGGAAGTCTCGCGGGAGTTCACCTATCGCCAGGCGGCGAAGATGGCCGCGGGCAAGAGTGTGATCAAGGAGATTTCCATGGCCAAGAACGTTGCCACCGATACCGCCGACCGTATTACCCATGATGCGGTGCAGATACTCGGTGGCATGGGCTACATGCGCGAGAGCCTGGTGGAGCGCCTGTATCGCGACAACCGTATTCTCTCGATCGGCGGCGGCACTCGCGAGGTGATGAACGAAATCATCAGCAAGCAGATGGGCCTGTAGAAACCTGCTTGCTGGTGAATACGCGGGTAGATCCTAGCGCTCAGTCAGCGAGAACTGCGTCAAGCAGAAGGTTGGGATGCCCATGTCTTCCAGTTTCTGCGAGCCGCCCAGCTCCGGCAGGTCGATGATGGCGGCGGCCTCGTAGATCTTCGCCCCCATGCGCCGTACCAGATTGGCCGCGGCGATCAGGGTACCGCCGGTGGCGATCAGGTCATCGAACATCAGTACTGAATCGCCTTCGCACAGACTGTCGGCGTGGACTTCGAGAAAGGCTTCGCCGTATTCGGTCTGATAGCCCTCGGTGAGCACGTCCGCAGGCAGCTTGCCCTGTTTGCGAAACAGGATCAGCGGCTTATTCAGTTGGTGGGCGATGATCGAGCCGATCAGGAAGCCCCGGGCATCCATGGCACCGATGTGGCTGAAGTCTTCTTCGACATAACGCTGGGCGAAACTGTCGGCCACCAGGCGCAAGGCCCGGGGAGACTGGAACAGAGGGGTAATGTCGCGGAAGATCACGCCCGGTTTCGGGAAGTCGATGACAGGGCGGATCAGGGATTTGATGTCGAAGGAATCGAAGGCCATCTTCAGGTGTCCTGGCGGGCAAATAGGCCGCGCCAGTATACCCGCGACCGAGCGGCTTGGCTCAGTCGCAAGTGCTGTGGTTCAGCCGTCTACCGAGCCGCCGGCCAGGGCGCAGAGCTGGATCGGATCGAGGATGTGCACTTCCTTGCCTTCAGCGGCAATCAGTTCGTTCTGCTGGAAACGGGTGAACACCCGGGATACGGTTTCCACCGCCAGGCCCAGGTAGTTGCCAATTTCGTTGCGCGACATGCTCAAGCGGAACTGGTTGGCCGAGAAGCCCCGTGCGCGGAAACGTGCGGAGAGGTTGACCAGGAAGGTAGCGATGCGCTCGTCTGCGGTCTTTTTCGACAGCAGCAGCATCATCTGCTGATCGTCACGGATTTCACGGCTCATGACCCGCATTAACTGACGGCGCAGTTGCGGCAATTGCAGAGCCAGTTCGTCGAGGCGTTCGAAGGGAATCTCGCACACCGAGGTGGTTTCCAGGGCTTGTGCCGAAACCGGATGGCTTTCGGTATCCATGCCGGACAGCCCCACCAGCTCGCTGGGGAGGTGGAAGCCGGTGATCTGTTCTTCGCCGCCGTCACTGAGGCTGAAGGTTTTCAGGGCACCTGAACGCACGGCATACACCGAGTCGAAGCCGTCACCCTGACGGAACAGGAATTCGCCTTTTTTCAATGGGCGGCCACGTTTGACGATTTCGTCCAGCGCGTCCATGTCTTCCAAATTCAAGGAAAGTGGCAGGCACAGAGGGGCCAGGCTGCAATCCTTGCAATGGGCCTGGTTATGAGCGCGCAGTTTAACTGGCTCGGACATTCTAGAATCCTTGTGGGAAAACACACATAGGCCGTAAGGGTAACTCACGGGAGGAGGTTCCGGCCAGTCCGTGCCGTATTGATTGTTAGTCGTAAAGCATTCCTTTTATGAGTCGATAACCAGTTAACAAAGTTAACTTGGAGAGCTGCAACTATGTCCTCTGTTGGCGGTATTACTAATGGCAGCAACAACTTGCAGTTACTTTCCGAGACCTCGAAAGGCCGTGATGACGATGAACTAAGGAGCTCTCCATTAGTTGCTGAATCGGTGATCGGAGAGGGCGTCAAAGTGTCGCTGTCGGGTGTTGGATTGCAGAAATCCTCCAGTGCTGCGGGCGATGACCGTGACATCGAGGAAAGCGGCCTGCCCGAAAATATTCAACAACTCCTCAAAATGATCAGAAAATTGCAACAACAGATTGCTGAAAAGCTTGCCCGGCTTCAGGCAGTCATGGCCGACAAACGCCTGAGCCCTGAAGAGGCCAAGGCGAAGGTTGGCAGCTTGCAGTCTGCCCTGGCGAGCCTGAACAGCGGTTTGCTGACCGCCAATGCCTCCCTGGCCAAGGCGATGAAAGAGGCAGGTCTGAGCCCCGAGCAGGTGATGAAGGCCACTTCCCTGATCATGAAGTCCTAGATCACCCGGGAAAAACGCTGGCGATTCTGTTGGCCCAGGTATGCATCGAAGATCATGCACACCGAGCGCACCAACAGGCGTCCTGCTGGAAGTACGGTAATCGCCTCGGCGCTGAGTTGAATCAGGCCATCGTCGGCCATCTCCTGCAGATCCGGCCATAGTTCGTTGAAGTAGCCACGAAAGTCGATATTGAATGCCTTTTCTATATCTTCGAACTTAAGACTAAAGTTGCAGATCAGTTGTTGAATAACTTCACGGCGCAGACGGTCGTCGGTGTTGCATACCAAGCCACGACTAGTGGCCAGTTGTGCACCCGCCAAAGCATTTTGATACTGGGTCAAGTCACTGCTGTTCTGGCAGTAGAGATCCCCGATCTGACTGATGGCCGATACTCCCAGCCCAATCAAGTCGCAATGACCATGTGTGGTGTAACCCTGGAAGTTGCGTTGCAGGGTCGACTCCTCCTGGGCGATTGCCAGCTCGTCATCGGGCAAGGCGAAATGGTCCATGCCGATGTAGCGATAACCAGCGGCGGTCAATTGCTCGATGGTGCGTTGCAGCATTTCCAGTTTCTCTGCCGGAGCCGGCAGCTCATTGCCATTGATCCGTCGTTGCGGCATGAAGCGCTCGGGCAGATGGGCATAGTTGAAGACTGAGAGGCGATCCGGTTGCAGGCTGATCACTTCTTCCACGGTGCGGGCGAAGTGCTCTGGTGTCTGCTTGGGCAGGCCGTAGATCAGGTCGATGTTGATGGAGCGAAATTGCAGGGTGCGGGCCGCTTCGATCACGGCCCGTGTTTCCTCCAGGCTCTGCAGGCGATTGACCGCCCGTTGTACCGCCGGGTCCAGATCCTGCAGGCCAATGCTGACCCGATTGAAGCCCAGCTCCCGGAGCAGGCCCATGGTGGACCAGTCGGCTTCCCGGGGGTCGATCTCGATACCGTAGTCCCCGGAGTCATCGTCCAGCAGGTTGAAGTGCTTGCGCAGCAGCGCCATCAGTTGGCGCAGCTCATCGTGATTGAGAAAGGTCGGGGTGCCGCCGCCGAAGTGCAACTGCTCGACCCGCTGGTTGGGCGCCAGGTGGCAGGCGATCAGTTGCATCTCCTGTTCCAGGCGTTGCAGGTAGGGCAGGGCGCGGCTGCGATCCTTGGTGATGACCTTGTTGCAGGCGCAGTAGTAGCAGATGTTGGCGCAGAACGGGATGTGCACGTACAGCGACAACGGACGCTGGGCCTTGCGGCTGTCGCGCAGGGCGTGCAGCAGATCGAAGGCGCCGACCTGGCTGTTGAATTGCACCGCGGTCGGGTATGAGGTGTAGCGTGGTCCCGCCAGGTCATAGCGGCGGATCAGATCTGTGTCCCAACGAATGGCGTCGAGCATGCGGGAATTCCCCCGGATAGGCTGGCAGTGTTCGCGAGTCTAGGGGGTTAGGGCTGCGGCCATCTTGATTTGTATCAAGGGTGTTCGGGAGCCGCTGAGGTAGCGCCGACGGGGCGTGCAAGCCCTGTAGCCGGGCACTTTCCTGGGATCAGTGGCCCATCAGCCAGTGCTGGTGAGGACCGGGCAGGGTCCAGATGCCGAACAGCATGACCAGCAGCCCTCCGGCCATGCGCACGCTGCGACGGCGCAGCAGGGCGGTAACCCGTTCTGCCGCGAGGCCCGTGGCCAATAGCACAGGCCAGGTGCCGAGGCCGAATGCCAGCATCAGCAGAGCGCTGTCCAGAGCGTTGCCCTGGCTCGCCGACCACAGCAGGGTGCTGTACACCAAGCCGCAAGGCAGCCAGCCCCAGAGCGCACCCAGGAGCAGTGCACGAGGCAGGCTGGAAACTGGCAGCAGGCGGTTGGCGACAGGCTGGATATGCCGCCACAGGCCCCGTCCAAGGCCTTCGATGCGGGTCAGGCCGCTCCACCAGCCGGCCAGGTACAGGCCCATGGCGATCAACAGCAAGCCAGCCAGTACCCGCATGAACAGCGCCACCGGGCTGCTGGCCACGGCCCAGCCAGCCAGGCCCAGCAGCAGGCCGGCCAGGGCATAACTGAGGATGCGCCCCAGGTTGTAGGCCAGTAGCAGGCGGAAACGCCGGCTGCGTTGCTCCTGGGGAATGGCCAGGGTCAGAGCGCCCATCAGGCCGCCACACATGCCCAGGCAATGCCCTCCACCCAGCAAGCCAAGGATCACCGCCGAAACCAATAGGGGAGCCAGCTCAAGCATGAGGTGGTTCCGCTTTCTTGACCGGCTCGGCGTCGTTGCCTGGCTGGCCCTTGGCTTCGTCCACCGCTGCGGTGTGGCTAGGGTCTTGATCGTCGAACAGGATGCTGTGGGCCGGGCCGTCGAGGTCGTCGTACTGACCGCTGTCGACGGCCCAGAAGAAGATATAGATGGCGATGGCCACGATCAGCAGGGCGGCCGGAATCATCACATATAGAGCTGGCATCTGGACTCCAGGCCCGGCGGCTCAGGCCGGCAACAGGCGGGTTTCGGGGGCGCTGGCGCTGTCGGCTGACCGCGGCATGCGGGTCAGGCGCAGGGCATTGAGCACCACGGTCAGGGAACTGATGGACATGCCGATTGCAGCCCAGACCGGAGTGATCCAGCCCAGGGCAGCGAACGGCAGCATCAGGCCATTGTACAGCCCGGCCCAAAGCAGGTTCTCGATGATTACCCGGCGGGTCCGGCGGGCCAGGCTGAAGGCCTGCACCAGTGCGTCCAGGCGGTTGGACAGGAGCACTGCATCGGCGCTGGTCTTGGCCAGGTCGGTGGCCGAACCCATGGCCACGCTGATGTCGGCGGCGGCCAGCACCGGCACATCGTTGACCCCGTCGCCGAGCATCAGCACTTTGCGGCCCTGTTGATGCAGCTGTTGCAGTACCTGCAGCTTGTCATCCGGGCGCAGGCCACCACGGGCCTCGTCGATCTGCAGTTCGGCTGCGACGCTGGCCACCATCGGTGAGCTGTCCCCGGACAGGAGCAGGGTATGCCAGCCGCGAGCCTTGCAGGCGGCCAGGAGGGCTGGGGCGTCGCTGCGCAGCCGGTCATCGAGCACCAGCCAGGCGAGGGCGCCCTGGCTGTCACCCAACAACAGCCACTGGCCGGCTTCATCGGGCATCGAGGGCACCGGGCAACCGCTGAGTTCGCAGACGAATGCCGGCTGGCCGATGCGCAAGCGCTGTGTGCCCACCAGGCCTTCCAGGCCCAGCCCCGGGCTGCTGGTGACCTCTTCGGCCGCCACTGGAGCACGGCCAAAAGCCCGGGCAATAGGGTGCTCGGAGCGGTTCTCCAGGGCGGCCGCGAGGCTCAGGCAGTCATCGCTGGACAGCGGCCCCAAGGGGCGAATGGCGCGCAGTGCCAGGCGTCCTTCGGTGAGGGTGCCGGTCTTGTCGAAAATCACCGTGTCGATCTGGTTCAGGCCTTCGAGCACATGGCCGCGGGTCAACAGCAGACCGAGCTTGTGCAGAGTGCCGGTGGCGGCGGTCAGGGCCGTTGGGGTGGCCAGGGACAGCGCGCAAGGGCAGGTGGCAACCAGCATGGCCAGGACGATCCAGAAGGCGCGCGAGGCATCCAGTTGCCACCACAGCAGGCCGATGGCCGCTGCAGCGATCAATGAAAACAGCAGGAACCACTGGGCCGCGCGGTCGGCGACCTCCGCGAGCCGCGGTTTCTCTGCCTGAGCCCGATCCAGCAGGCGGACGATGGCGGACAGCCGGGTGTCCTGGCCCAGGGCCTGAACCTCCACCGTCAGCGCGCCTTCGACGTTCAGGGTGCCGGCAGTGACGCTATCTCCCAGGCTGCGTGGTTGCGGCAGGTACTCGCCGGTGAGCAGGGATTCGTCGATGCTCGACTGGCCGTCGAGGATCTTGCCATCGGCCGGCAGCACCGCGCCGGGATGCACCAGTACCCGGTCGCCCAGGCGCAGTTCGGTGAGCAGGATGCGTTCACTCTGGCCATCCTGGCCCAGGCGCAGGCAGGAGGCAGGCAACAGGTTGACCAACTGCGCTGTGGCCGCCGCGGTGCGTTCCCGGGCCCGACGCTCCAGGTAGCGGCCGGCGAGAAGGAACAGCGCGAACATGCCCACAGCGTCGAAGTACAGTTCGCCGACACCGCTGATGGCGGTCCAGATTCCCGCCAGGTAGGCCCCGCCAATGGCCAGGGACACCGAGACATCCATGGTCAGGTGACGGGTGCGCAAGTCGCGCATGGCGCCCTTGAAGAAAGGTGCGCAGCTGTAGAACACGATGGGAGTGGTGAGGAACAGTGCGACCCAGCGCAGGATGGTGTGCAACTCCGGGCTCAGGTCGATATTGAATTCCGGCCAGGTGGCCATGGTCGCCATCATGGCCTGGAACCACAGCAGTCCGGCGACCCCCAGCTGGCGCAGGGCCAGGCGGTTTTCGCTGGCCAGTTGCTCGGAGGCGCGGTCCGGCTGGTAGGGGTGGGCGGCGTAGCCGATGTGCCGCAGTTCGCTGAGAACCTGGCTCAGGGGCAGTTGGCTATCGGCCCAGCGCACATGCAGGCGGTGGTTGGAAAGGTTGAGGCGGGCCTCGACCACTGCTGGCAGGCTGCGCAGGTGTTTTTCGATCAGCCAGCCACAGGCGGCGCAACTGATGCCTTCCATGAGCAGAGTGGTTTCCGCCAGCTCGCCTTCGTGGCGGACAAAGGGTTGTTGCACGTCGGCACGATCGTACAGTGCCAATTCGTCCAGCAACTGCACAGGCAAGGCTTCGGGGTTGGCCGAGGCTTCACTGCGGTGGCTGTAGTAATGCTCCAGGCCGCCAGCAACAATGGCTTCGGCCACCGCCTGGCAGCCCGGGCAGCAGAACTCCCGAGGCTCGCCGAGCACGACGGCGGTGAACCGGCTGCCAGTGGGAACCGGCAGGGCGCAGTGGTAGCAGGGCAGTGGCGTGGTCATCGGCGGTCTTTGTGGTCGGGAAAAAACTCATCGCCGGCCAGTCGCCTGCAACCCGGGTGACGGGGAGGGCGGCGGGCCGGCGATGGACGACAGGTGTTGTTCAGTTCAGGTCTTCCGCCCCTTGCAGCGGCTCATCGCCCAGCAGCAGGTCCTTGTCGTGGCTGACTTGTTCCTCTTCGAACATGCGCCAGGTCTTGTCGCCTTCGACTCCCAGCAGCTCGACGAAGCGCCGGCCTTCGACCTGATCGCTCAGCTGGCCAATGTAGCGACCTTGTTCGGTTTCGCTGCGGGTGAGGGCGATCTTGCGGTCTTTCTCGGGCTGGGTCGGCGAGATCAGGTTCAGCTCCAGGGTCTTGGGCTGGCTGTTACCGCTCAGGCGCAGTTCCACTTCGCCGGTCAGTTCGTCGAGGTGCACGTTGGCGCGCATCTTCAGGGTCTGGGCCAGCAGTTCACGGTCCAGGGAGCGGTTGATGCCCTTGCCGGCCTCGTAGTAGTTGTCGTTGACTAGGTTGTCCGGGTTGTTCACGGCAATGGTCACCATGGACAGGGTCAGGGTCACCGAGCAGGCGAGGATGCCAATGATGATCCAGGGCCAGAGGTGTTTGTACCAGGGGCTGGTGGTGGTAGCTGCGGGCATGATCACTTCTCTTGGCTCTTAACGAATTTGTGGGCCGATGAACCGGCTCTTGGCTTCAACGTGGACGCTGTCATCGTCGGCATCCTTGAGGATGAACTTCACCTCGTTGGTGGTCGATGGCAGTTGCTCTGGAGCGATGGACAGTTCCACTGGCATGCTGACGATATCGCCGGCCTCCACGTGGATCTCACGCTTGCCTTGCAGTTTCAGGTCCGGCAGGCCAGCGGCATCGAGCACGTAGGTGTGGTCGCGCTGGTCCTTGTTCATGATCTTCAGGCTGTAGACGTTTTCGATCCGGCCTTCTGAGTTTTCGCGGTACAGCACCCGGTCCTTGCTGACATCGAAGCCCACCAGCGAGCGCATGAAGAACGCGGTGACCAGCAGGCTGATCATGGCCAGCAACACCAGGGCGTAACCGATCAGGCGCGGACGCAGTTTATGGGTTTTCTGTCCGGAGAGGTTGTGTTCGGTGGTGTAGCTGATGAGTCCGCGTGGGTACTCCATCTTGTCCATGATGCTGTCACAGGCGTCGATGCAGGCAGCGCAGCCGATGCATTCGATCTGCAGGCCATCTCGGATATCGATGCCGGTGGGGCAGACCTGGACGCACATGGTGCAATCGATGCAGTCGCCCAGACCCTGGGCCTTGTAGTCGGCGCCTTTCTTGCGTGGACCACGGCTTTCGCCACGGCGTGGATCGTAGGACACGATCAGGGTGTCCTTGTCGAACATCACGCTCTGGAAGCGCGCATAGGGGCACATGTAGATGCACACTTGCTCGCGCAGCCAACCAGCGTTGCCGTAGGTGGCCAGGGTGAAGAAACCGACCCAGAAGTACGACCAGCCATCGGCCTGGCCCGTGAAGAACTCGATGACCAGTTCGCGGATGGGCGAGAAGTAGCCGACGAAGGTCATGCCGGTGACGAAGCCAATCAACAGCCAGAGACTGTGTTTGCTGAGTTTGCGCAGGAACTTGTTGGCGCTCATGGGCGCCTTGTCCAGCTTGATGCGCTGATTGCGGTCGCCTTCGGTGACTTTCTCGCACCACATGAAAATCCAGGTCCAGACGCTCTGCGGGCAGGTGTAGCCGCACCAGACGCGTCCGGCATAGACGGTGATGAAGAACAGGCCGAAAGCGGCAATGATCAATAGGCCCGAGAGCAGGATGAAGTCCTGGGGCCAGAACGTGGCGCCAAAGATAAAGAATTTACGTTCCGGCAGGTTCCACCAGACAGCCTGGTGACCACCCCAGTTGAGCCACACGGTGCCGAAGTACAGCAGGAATAATCCGGCGCCGCCCAGCATGCGCAGATTGCGGAACAGGCCAGTGAAGGCGCGGGTGTAGATTTTTTCCCTGGAGGCGTAGAGGTCGACGCTGTTGGTCGCGTTTTTGGCAGGCGGGGTAACGTCTTGTACGGGAATCTGGTTGCTCATCATTGCATCCCACGGCAGTGGAAAAATGCCTCGGCCAGTACATGCCGGCCGGGGTCAAAAGGGGTGTTGCAGTGGCGCAATGATACGCCTGTAGCTCTAGCGCAAGGGTGCGACCTTTGGTCGCGTTGGGGGAAATCAACTGATGGTGTAATGACTTGAATCAATTGACTTATGAATTATGGACCCATTTGCAGGCGGCGCCGTTCAATTCTTCCAGGGAATGATCAGGCGGACTCCGCAGGCCTCAAAGTCCTCCTTGTTCTAGAGATGCTACTACCGGGTTGCCTGGAAGGGTGATCCACCTTCGAGCACCAGCCGATGCAAGGCGCAAACAAAACGGCCCCGTCAATTTTCATTGGCGGGGCCGTCGGGTATTGCTTTCAGGCGTCGGTCTTACTCGGCGTCGGCCTGCTTGTTGCCGTGGGACAGGCTGTAGACATAGGCCGCCAGCAGGTGAACCTTGTCATTGCCTTGCAGTTGTTCCTGAGCAGGCATCACGCCCTGACGGCCATGACGAATGGTCTGCTGCAGTTGGGCGAAGCTCGAGCCGTAGATGAAGGCTGCCGGGTGAGTCAGGTTCGGGGCGCCCATGGCTGGTGTGCCTTTGCCTTCCGGACCGTGGCAGACCGCGCAGTTGGCGGCGAACAGCTTCTGACCATTGACCGGGTCGGCCTTGATGCCTTCCGGCAACTTGCGGCCGTCGAGGTTGGTCAGGACATAAGCGGCAACGTCACTGACGCCCTGTTCCTTGATCACGTCCACCCAGGCCGGCATCACCGCGTGGCGACCGCCCATGATGGAGGCCTTGATGGTTTCCGGCTCGCCGCCCCAACGCCAGTCGGCGTCAGTCAGGTTAGGGAAGCCATAGGCGCCCTTGGCGTCGGAACCGTGGCAGACCGAGCAGTTGGACGCGAACAGGCGACCGCCCATTTTCAGGGCTTGCGGGTCCTTGGCCACTTCTTCGATCGGCATGGCGGCGTACTTGGCGAAGATCGGGCCGAACTTGGCGTCCGACTTGGCCATTTCCTTTTCCCACTCATGCACACCGGTCCAGCCCGGCTGGCCGTTGGCAAACGGGGTCTGCTTCTCGTTATCGAGGTAGTTGTAGCCCGGCAGGACGCCTTTCCAGTTGCCCAGGCCCGGGTACAGCACCAGGTAACCCAGGGCGAAGACGATGGTGCCGACAAACAGCATGAACCACCACTGTGGCAGCGGGTTGTCGTACTCCTCGATCCCGTCGAAGGAGTGGCCGACCGTCTCGTCGGTCTGCTCGGTGCGCTGGCCCTTGCGGGTCGACAGCAGCAGCCAGGTCAGGGCGAAGATGGTACCCAGACTGAGGACTGTGACGTACAGACTCCAGAACGTAGTCATTCTTTGTTACTCCTAGAAGCTTGCTCGACGTGCTTGATGGCGTCGGGATCATCCGCGAACGGCAGCAAGGTCGCGTCTTCAAACTCGGACTTGCGCTTGGGGCTGAACACCCAGAGCGCCAAGCCGATGAAGGCCACCATCACAACAAGGGTGCCCAGGCCACGAATCATCCCGATATCCATCTAGATCACCGTTTGCTTTTGATGATGGTGCCCAGGCCTTGCAGATAGGCCACCAGCGCGTCCATTTCGGTTTTGCCCTTCACAGCATCCTGAGCGCCGGCGATGTCTTCGTCGGTGTAAGGGACGCCGAGTGTGCGCAAGACTTCCATTTTCTTCGCGGTGTCTTTGCCGTCGAGCTTGTTTTCTACGAGGAACGGATAAGCCGGCATCTTCGACTCGGGGACCACGTTGCGCGGGTTGTACAAGTGCGCACGCTGCCAGTCATCGGAGTAGCGGCCGCCGACACGGGCCAGGTCCGGGCCGGTACGCTTGGAGCCCCACAGGAACGGGTGGTCCCAGACGCTTTCACCGGCCACCGAGTAGTGGCCATAGCGTTCGGTTTCGGCGCGGAACGGACGGATCATCTGCGAGTGGCAGCCGACACAGCCGTTGGCGATGTACACGTCGCGGCCTTCCAGTTCCAACGCGGTGCGCGGCTTCATGCCCTCCACCGGCTTGTTGGTAACGTCCTGGAAGAACAGCGGAACGATCTGGGTCAGGCCGCCGATGCTGACGGCGATGACCATGAAGAAGGCCAGTAGGCCAATGTTCTTCTCGACTACTTCGTGCTTCATCAGTGAGCTCCAACTACAGCGATCTGAGCGGCGGCTTCAGCTTCAGCCGGGTTCGAGGCGCGAACGGTGCGGAACACGTTGTACGCCATGATCAGCATGCCGGCGGCGAAGAACGCACCGCCCAGAGCGCGGACGATAAAGCCCGGGTGACTGGCTTGCAGCGCTTCGACGAAGGAGTAGGTGAGGGTGCCGTCATCGTTGATTGCACGCCACATCAGGCCCTGGGTAATGCCGTTGACCCACATCGAGGCGATGTAGAGCACGGTACCGATGGTGGCCAGCCAGAAGTGGGTGTTGATCAGGCCGGTGCTGTGCATCTGCTGACGACCGAAGACTTTCGGGATCAGGTGGTACAGGGCGCCGATGGAGATCATCGCCACCCAGCCCAGAGCTCCGGCGTGTACGTGGCCGATGGTCCAGTCGGTGTAGTGCGAGAGCGAGTTGACGGTCTTGATCGCCATCATCGGACCTTCGAAGGTCGACATGCCGTAGAACGCCAGGGACACCACCAAGAAGCGCAGGATCGGGTCGGTGCGCAGCTTATGCCAGGCACCCGACAGGGTCATCATGCCGTTGATCATGCCGCCCCAGCTGGGTGCCAGTAGGATGATCGACATGGCCATGCCCAGGGACTGGGCCCAGTCCGGCAGTGCGGTGTAGTGCAGGTGGTGCGGACCGGCCCAGATGTACAGGGTGATCAGCGCCCAGAAGTGCACGATGGACAGGCGATAGGAGTAGATCGGACGCTCGGCCTGCTTGGGTACGAAGTAGTACATCATCCCCAGGAAACCGGTGGTCAGGAAGAAGCCCACGGCGTTGTGGCCGTACCACCACTGGATCATGGCGTCAGTCGCACCGGCATAGGCCGAATAGGACTTGAAGAAGCTGACCGGCAGGGAGGCGTGGTTGACGATGTGCAGCATCGCGGTCACCACGATGAAGGCACCGTAGAACCAGTTACCGACGTAGATGTGCTTGGTCTTGCGCTTGGTGATGGTGCCAAAGAACACCAGGCCATAGGTGACCCAGACGATCGCCAGCAGGATAGCCAGGGGCCATTCCAGTTCGGCGTATTCCTTGGTGGTGGTGTAACCCAGTGGCAGGGTCACGATCGCGCCGACGATCACCGCTTGCCAACCCCAGAAGGTGAAGGCCGCAAGGCTGTCGGAAATCAGTCGCGTCTGGCAGGTTCGCTGCACGACATAGTAAGAGGTGGCAAACAATGCACATCCACCGAAGGCGAAGATCACCAGGTTGGTGTGCAGCGGGCGCAGGCGTCCAAAGGTCGTCCATGGCAGATCGAAGTTCAACTCCGGCCAGACCAGTTGCGAGGCGATGAAGACACCGAGCCCCATGCCAAGGATCCCCCAGACCACCGTCATGATGGCGAACTGGCGGACTACCTTATAGTTATAAGCAGTCGGACTGATTGCTGTGCTCATTCTAAGGTTCCACGGTTTGGGTGTTTTATTAGGGATAAAAATCGGCCGCAAGTATGGAGAAAGCAGGGGGTCATTGCAACGCGCCATGACCTGGGTCAATGCGTTCCATGCCTGATTCTGCGGCCTTTCCCTATGCCGAGTAGGGACAAAAATTGCCCTCGGACAAAATGTCGCAGTGGACAAAAAACTTGGGGTGTCAGGTCAGTTGTAACCGGGTGTGTGGAAGTCCGCGGATCAGCTGACAGGTGGTAAGCCAGTCGACAGCCGGTATAAACCAGCCTTTGCGGCCTGTCATCGAGCGAAAGCTTCGAACGTCAAGGATACCGATGGCCTGTGACTGGTCATTGCCAGTCCACTTCGGGGCAAGCTTAGACCTGATTCGGATCAGTGCAAAGGCGGTGGGGGAGAGGGGTGCGACACTTGGTCGCAAAGAGGCAGGAGGGAAAGCTTCAAGCGGCAAGCTGCAAGTGAAACCTCGCAGCTTGCCGTTGATCTTTTACTGGTCGCTTTCAGCTTGTGGCTTGTTGCTGTTGTGGTGGGAGAGGCTGTACACGTAGGCGGCCAGCAGTTGCACCTTGTCGTTGCCGAGCAGTTCGCTCTGCGCCGGCATATGGCCCTGGCGACCGTGGCGGATGGTCTGCTGCAGTTGTGCCAGGCTGGTGCCGTAGATGAAACCGGCAGGCTGGGTCAGGTCGGGCGCGCCCATGATCTGAGTGCCCTTGCCGTCGGCGCCGTGACAGGCCACGCAGGTGGTGCTGAACGCTTGCTGCCCGGCCACCAGGTCGGCGTCGCTGTCCGCTGGCAGGGGCAGGCCGGCCAGTTCGTGACGGACATAAGCCGCTACGTTCTTCACGCCTGCTTCCTTGAGCACTTCACCCCAGGCCGGCATGGCCGCCATGCGGCCGCCCATGATGGTGGCCTTGATGGTGTCGGCGCTGCCGCCCCACCGCCAGTTGTCGTCCGCCAGGTTGGGGAAGCCGAAGGCACCCTTGGCGTCAGAGCCGTGGCACACCGAGCAGTTGGACGCGAACAGGCGTCCGCCCATCTTCAGTGCTTGTGGGTCCTTGGCCACTTTTTCTACGGGCATGGCTGCGAATTTGGCGAAGATCGGCCCAAATTTCACATCCGCCTTGGCCATTTCCTTTTCCCATTCCTTGGTCTGGGTCCAGCCGTCTTCATAGCCCGGCAGAATGCCTTTCCAGTTGCCCAGGCCCGGGTAGAGGATCAGGTAGCCCACGGAAAACACCAGGGTCCCGGCGAACAGCAGGAACCACCATTGCGGCAGGGGGTTGTCGTACTCCTCGATGCCATCGAAAGCGTGGCCCATGGTCTGGTCCACGCTGCCCTTGGTTTCACCCTTGCGGGTGCCGACCAGCAGCCAGGTCAGGCCGATCAGGCTGCCGATGGTCAGTACGCAGATCCACGTACTCCAGAAGGTGGTCATGGCCGAATGCTCCTTGTTACAGGCTCTTGAGGTTGAGCGTCATCAGTTGTATTACCGGCCGGTGCCGCACCCGGCATCGGGTCGTCGGCGAAGGGCAGCAGGCGTGCCTGGGCAAACTCGGGATTGCGTTTTGAGTTGAACACCCAGATCGATAGACCGACGAAGGCGATCATCACCACCAGGGTCCCGAGCCCGCGGATCATGCCGCTATCGAGTTCAAAACCCATGGCTCACCTCTTGCTCTTGATCGCAGTGCCAAGCACTTGCAGGTAGGACACCAGGGCGTCCATCTCGGTCTTGCCCTTGAGCGAGGCGGTGGCCCCGGCGATGTCGTCGTCGGTGTAGGGCACGCCGAGGGTGCGCATGACCTTGAGCTTGGTTTCGGTATGGCTGCTGTCCACCGCTGCTGTCACCAGCCACGGGTAGGCCGGCATCTTCGACTCGGGCACGACGTTACGCGGGTTGTACAAGTGCGCACGGTGCCAGTCATCGGAGTAGCGGCCGCCGACACGGGCCAGGTCCGGACCGGTACGCTTGGAGCCCCACAGGAACGGGTGGTCCCAGACGCTTTCACCAGCCACCGAGTAGTGACCGTAACGTTCGGTTTCAGCGCGGAACGGACGGATCATCTGCGAGTGGCACTGTACGCAGCCTTCGCGGATGTAGATGTCACGGCCTTCCAGTTGCAGGGCGGTGTAGGGCTTCATGCCTTCCACCGGCTTGTTGGTGACGTCCTGGAAGAACAGCGGGACGATCTGGGTCAGACCGCCGATGCTCACCGCGAAGACCATCAGCAGCATCAGCAGGCCGACGTTTTTTTCAATCGTTTCGTGTTTCATGGCGGACTCCTCAGGCCATCTGCGCAGCGGCGTTGACTTCGGCTGGCACGGCGGCACGCACGGTGCGCCAGGTGTTGTAAGCCATCAGGAACATGCCGCTGAGGAAGATCGCACCACCGACCAGTCGCACGATGAAGCCTGGGTGGCTGGCCACCAGGGTTTCGACGAAGGAGTAGGTGAGGGTGCCGTCTTCGTTGACTGCACGCCACATCAGGCCCTGGGCGATACCGTTGACCCACATCGAGGCGATGTAGAGCACGGTTCCGATGGTGGCCAGCCAGAAGTGGGTGTTGATCAGGCCGGTGCTGTACATCTGCTCGCGACCGAAGACTTTCGGGATCAGGTGGTACAGGGCGCCGATGGAGATCATCGCCACCCAGCCCAGAGCGCCGGCGTGAACGTGGCCGATGGTCCAGTCGGTGTAGTGGGACAGGGCGTTGACGGTCTTGATCGCCATCATCGGACCTTCGAAGGTCGACATGCCGTAGAACGCCAGGGACACCACCAAGAAGCGCAGGATCGGGTCGCTACGCAACTTATGCCAGGCACCCGAGAGGGTCATCATCCCGTTGATCATGCCGCCCCAGCTTGGCGCCAGCAGTACCAGGGACATCACCATCCCCAGGGACTGAGCCCAGTCCGGCAGTGCGGTGTAGTGCAGGTGGTGCGGACCGGCCCAGATGTACAGGGTGATCAGTGCCCAGAAGTGCACGATGGACAAGCGATAGGAATACACCGGACGCTCGGCCTGCTTGGGTACGAAGTAGTACATCATCCCCAGGAAGCCCGCGGTCAGGAAGAAGCCCACAGCGTTGTGGCCGTACCACCACTGCACCATCGCATCGGTCGCACCGGCATATACCGAGTAGGACTTGGTGAAGCTGACCGGCAGTTCCAGGTTGTTGACGATGTGCAGGATGGCCACGGTGATGATGAAGGAGCCGAAGAACCAGTTACCCACATAGATGTGTTTGGTCTTGCGCTGCATCACGGTGCCGAAGAACACAATGGCGTAGGCCACCCAGACAATGGTGATCAGGATATCGATCGGCCATTCCAGTTCGGCGTATTCCTTGGAGCTGGTGTAGCCCAGTGGCAGGCTGATAGCTGCCAAGAGGATGACCAGCTGCCAGCCCCAGAAGCAGAACGCGGCGATTTTCGGCGCGAACAACTGAGTCTGACAGGTGCGTTGCACCGAGTAGAACGAGCTGGCAAACAGTGCGCAGCCGCCAAAGGCGAAGATCACCGCGTTGGTGTGCAGCGGACGTAGACGGCCGAAGCTGGTCCACGGTAGGTCGAAGTTGAGTTCAGGCCAGACCAACTGGGCAGCGAGAAAAACCCCGAGCCCCATGCCGACGATGCCCCACACCACCGTCATAATGGCGAATTGGCGGACCACCTTGTAGTTGTAGGCGGTACTGATAGAAGTGTTCATGGTTCCCCATCCACGGTTCAGCTGAAGTGAAAGCGACTGCGCACGGCAAGGCGCGCTCACTTCGTCTGGAGTTATAGGCAGACTAAAAGCGAGGCAAGCATGAGCAATGAGCACAAGGCCAGTATTGACGGGGATCAATGGGCGCGGTGCGTGCGGAAACGGGGCTGGTTATGGGAGGTCGCCGCTGTTGCCAGCCCGTTGCAGGCTCCGACCCTGATCCTGGCCCATGGTGCCGGCGCGCCGATGGACAGCGGCTTCATGAACGACATCGCTGTACGCCTTGCCGGGCATGGGGTGAACGTCTTGCGCTTCGAGTTTCCCTACATGGCCCAGCGGCGCCTGGATGGCGGCAAGCGCCCGCCCAACCCGGCACCCAAACTCCTGGAGTGCTGGCGCGAGGTGCATGCCTTGGTGCGACCTTATGTCACTGGGGTTCTGGCGGTGGGCGGCAAGTCCATGGGCGGACGCATGGCCAGTTTGCTGGCCGATGAATTGGCTGCCGATGCCTTGGTGTGCCTGGGCTATCCCTTCTATGCCGTTGGCAAGCCGGAAAAACCGCGAGTGGCGCACCTGGCCGAACTGGCGACGCCGACCCTGATCGTGCAGGGCGAGCGTGACGCCCTGGGCAATCGCCAGGCGGTCGAAGCCTACTCACTGGCACCGAGTATCGAGCTGTATTGGCTGACGGCCGCTGATCACGATCTCAAGCCCCTGAAGGCCTCCGGTTGCACCCATGAGCAGCACCTGGAGTCAGCGGCGGCCAAGGTCGCTGCGTTCCTGCAAACACTGGCCTGATCCTGTAGGAGCGAGCTTGCTCGCGAAGCGCTCACCCGGCCCTCGAATGGGGATCGCGGCGTAGATCTGTCGCGAGCAAGCTCGCTCTTGCGGCTGTTGGGCGAGTTCGCAGGCATAAAAAAACCGCAAGCCGGTGCTTGCGGTTTTTTTGTCGCCGGCCCGGGGGCTTAGCGGTTGAAACGCTCCACCAGCGAGTACTGGGTGTGGGCGGTGCGGGTCAGGGCTTCGCTGAGTTCGGCCGAGTGCTGGGCCTGCTCCGAAGTCTGGTCCGCCAGTTGCGCGATGGTGCTGATGTTGCGGCTGATCTCTTCGGCCACCGAGCTTTGCTCTTCGGTGGCGGCAGCGATCTGGGTGGTCATGTCGGTGATGTTGGCCACCGCTTCACTGATGCCCACCAGCGCCTGGTCGGCTTCCAGCACCCGCGCCACGCCTTCTTCGGCCTGACGGTGACCGGCGTCCATGGTTTGCACGGCGGTGGCGGCGGTTTGTTGCAGCTTGGCGATCAGGGTGTGGATCTGCCCGGTGGACTCGCTGGTGCGTTGCGCCAGCTGGCGCACTTCATCGGCGACCACGGCAAAGCCGCGGCCCATTTCCCCGGCGCGTGCCGCTTCGATGGCCGCGTTCAAGGCCAGCAGGTTGGTCTGGTCGGCGATGCCCTTGATCACATCCACCACGCCGCCGATCTCGTCGCTGTCCTTGGCCAGCTGGGTCACGGTCAGGCCGGTTTCGCCCACCACCACTGACAGGCGCTGGATGGCTTCGCGGGTTTCCCCGGCGATGTCCCGGCCACGGCCGGTAAGGCGATTGGCTTCCTGGGTGGCGTCGGCGGTGCGTTGTACGTGGCTGGCCACTTCCTGGGTAGTGGCGGCCATCTGGTTGACCGCGGTGGCCACCTGCTCGGTTTCGACCCGCTGACGCTCCAGGCCGCTGGAGCTGTTGTGGGCCAGGGTGTCGGACTGGCGAGCCTGCTCGTTGAGGTGCTCGGCCGTGTCCTGCAGGCGGGTCAGGCAGGTCTTCAGGCGTGCTTCCTGGCTCAGGATCGACATTTCCAGACGTGCCTGGGCGCCGCGGCTGTCGGTGTACATCTGGGCGATCAGCGGGTCGGAGGTGGTCTGCTCGGCCAGGCGCAACAGGCGCTTGAGGCCGCGTTGCTGCCAGCTCAGGCCCAGCAGGCCCAGCGGCACCGAGAGCGCGGCAGCCAGGGCGAAGCCCCAATGGGAGTTGAGCCAGGCGCCGATCATGAAGCTCAGTTGGCTGACCAGAATGAAGGGCAGCCAGTCCTGCAGCACCGGTAGCCACTTGTCACGCTTGGGAATGGCCGACTTGCCGGAGTTGATACGCTGGTAAAGCGCTTCGGCGCGGCGCACCTGTTCGGCGGTGGGCTTGACCCGTACCGATTCGTAACCCACCACCTGGTTGCCTTCGAACACCGGAGTCACATAAGCGTTGACCCAGTAGTGGTCGCCGGTCTTGCAGCGGTTCTTGACGATCCCCATCCATGGCAAGCCTTGTTTCAAGGTGCCCCACATGTGCGCGAACACTGCCGCTGGGACATCAGGGTGACGGACCAGGTTGTGCGGCGCGCGAACCAGTTCTTCACGGGAGAACCCACTGATCTCGACAAAGGCATCGTTGCAGTAGGTGATCACGCCTTTGGCGTCGGTGGTGGAAATCAACCGTTGTTGAGCCGGGAAGGTACGTTCGCGCTGAGTGACAGGCTGGTTATTACGCATGGTTTTTCAATCCGCAAGGCTTTGATGGGTTGTCGGCCGCTTCAGCCGATTATTGAAATTATTTTTCAATAATCGGCGCTGGGTCTCATTAGGCAGAAGCTGTCGCTTGCAAAATGCGCCACCGCGGTTCCGATGGCTTTGGCGAGGCGTTAATCATTGACCTTCTTCCTTGATAGTCAATTGTCCTGAAGTACTGGTTTTGGCAACTTTTCGCTGGGCTATCCGGCGAGCATCGGATAGCTGAACAGGCCGAAATGCAGCAGATTGAGACCGAAGTGCGTAGCAATTGCCGCACCCAGGCCTCCAAAGCGATAGGCCAGACCGTAGCCGACCCCGGCGATGGTTGCCAGTAGGGTCCATTGCCAGCCAGCACCCAGGTGTACCAGGCCAAATAACAGGGCCGCACACAGCAGTGCCAGGTTCTCACCATAGGGAAGGGCCTTGAATTTCCGGCTCAGGCCGCCCTGGATGTAACCCCGGAACAGCGCTTCCTCCACCAGGGTGACCAGCAGCAGATTGTTCAGCACCCACAACCAGGCCTGATCCGGCCATTTCGGCGCCCAACTGATGATTCCCAGCAGCAATGCCCCGCCCAATGCGGCGATTGCGCACAACGTCAGGGCCAGAACCGTTGCGTAGAGCGACAGACGTAGCGAGCGCCGACCGACGATCCAGGGGCAGACCAAGAGCAGCCAGAAGCCGATCAGCGGTTTGTCCTGATTCAGGTACATGGAGAAGGGCACGGCGTCGTCGGTAAAGCGCTGTGGGTCGATGGCCCGGCCGTTGTAGAAGCCTGGCAGCCAGTGCATGGCCAGAGCCAGGGCGAGCACCACGAACAGGCCGTGGCCCAGGTATTGGCCGATGCGGCTGCGTTGCTGGCGTACGGCAAATCCGGCGCAGAGCAGCAGGAAGATCGAGAGGGCGGCCAGCAGCCCCAGTTGCCCGTAGCTCAGAGCCAGTGCGTAGCCGATAGAAAGGAGTGCCAGATACATCCATGGCAAAGCGGTCATGTGGAATCCTTGGTGCGAAGTGGAGAGGTACTATAAAGACGCAATTTTGTATCGGATCTGTAGTTCAGGGCGAGCTTTAGGTGTTTTGGGCGGCTATATGTCTTCAATGTCTGGCCTGAAGGGGGGGGGCTGTAAATCCGTTGGTTTAGCGTTGGAGTTGCTCTGGGGGTGTCGCTGCTGGGCTCGGCATTGTACTGCTAACCACGAAGGCTTAAATTCGCTGGTATATGTCTAGAACGGCGAGTTCGTTTGGGGGCTGAGGAAGGAGGTTTGCAGGCAGTAACGTCTTTGCGTGGGGCAAGCCGCTTTTTTACTTATAGGTGCGTTTGCGTTGTCGGCATCTGAGTGCTTCGAAAGCTCTCAAGTATTTGGATTACAAGGGTTTTTCCGCGATAGACGAAGGGCAAGGCGGGGGGGGGCTCTAGACAAAAAACGCTTCGGCATGAAAGAATGATTACTCGTTTTTTTATAAATTCAAGATTTATTTTCCAACTTTCTGCAACTAAGTAGGCTCTTTTCACGAAGAAAGGGTTGGTTTTTTCATATTTTGGTTGTTGGCTTCAGGTGGCCGAACTTTTGGGTCGCGCAGGAGGCGACGCCACGTAAAGGAGTACTGTGTGAAGTTCGTTCCCGTCATTATCTGTGGTGGCTCGGGGAGTCGTCTCTGGCCTGTATCGCGTTCTGCACATCCCAAGCCGTTTATTCAATTGCCCGACGGCAGCAATCTTATTAGCAAGACCTTTTCGCGAGCCCTTGCGCTGAATGGGGTTGAGCAGGTTGTGACGATCACTAATCGTGATCTCTATTTCAAGACCCTTGATGAATATGGCGCTGCTGCTCCTGAGTTTACTAACCTGAGTTTCGTCCTAGAGCCCTTCGGTCGCAATACTGCTGCGGCTGTGGCCTTGGCTGCTCAGGAAATTACCAGAGTTCATGGACCAGATGCAGTCATGCTAGTGCTTCCCGCTGACCATCTGATCGAAAAGCAAGCGGCATTTACAGCCGCTGTCGACTCTGCTCGGGAATTGGCAGCACAAGGTTGGCTGGTAACTTTCGGAGTACAGCCGGAGTACCCTGAAACGGGGTATGGCTATATTCAAAAGGATATCGATAAGCCATTGGGGGGAGGTTTCAAGGTTAAGCGATTTGTCGAGAAGCCTGACCTGGAAATCGCGAAAAGCTACCTGGAGACGAGAGAGTATTTCTGGAATTCGGGAATGTTCTGCTTTAGAGCCGGTACATTAATTGATGAAATGAAGTTGTGCGCACCGGATGTTTTCGATGCCGTAGAGTCATGCCTGACTGAGTCTGGTGAAATGAAAGGGGCCAGCCATAACAGTTTGCACCTTGATTCAGATAGCTTTGCCAGGGTTCCGGACGTTTCTATCGACTATGCATTGATGGAGCGATCCCAGAAAGTTGTTACGGTACCTTGTGATATTGGTTGGAGTGATATTGGCTCCTGGAACTCCATGAGCGAGCTTTCCTCGGCAGATGAATTCGGCAATCGGATCGATGGTGAGGTAGTGCTGCATGAGTCGAACAATAATTATGTACAAAGTCGTCGCCGGCTCGCTGCGCTGGTTGGTGTTGAGAACCTGATTATTGTCGATACGCCTGATGCTCTATTAGTTGCCCATAAGGATCATGCTCAGGAAATCAAGGCAATTACTGCCCGCTTGAAGAAAAGCGGTCACTGTGCGCACCTGGATCATACGACGGTCCGTCGTCCTTGGGGTACTTACACAACGCTGGAAGAAGAACAGCGCTTCAAGATCAAGCGTATTGAAGTCAAGCCTGGTGGCTCATTGTCGTTGCAAATGCATTACCACCGCAGCGAGCACTGGATCGTGGTCAGCGGCATGGCGCGTGTAGTCAACAATGATCGTGCGTTTCTGTTGAATACCAATGAATCAACTTTCATTCCTGCAGGCCATACCCATCGCCTTGAAAACCCAGGTTTGATCGATTTGGTGCTGATTGAGGTGCAAAGTGGTGACTATCTCGGAGAAGACGACATCGTAAGGTTCGAAGATATCTACGGCAGAAGCTGAGTAATGGACCTTTTTCGAAAGGGGTAAATGGCCCGCTTTTTGATTTCTTGGTCTACATGTGAGCGACCGAGAGTTTGAAAGTAGGTATCACAATAAGTCAGGCATTTGCCTGACTTTTTTCAGGAGTCAGCGATGTTGGGGTTGTTTAGAAGCCTTTGGGATTACCGGGGCTTCGTCTGGTCGTCCATTCGTAATGAATTCGTTGCCCGCTTTGCGCGTAGTCGATTGGGTGGGCTATGGATGATTATTAACCCATTGGCACAAGTCGCGATCTATGCGCTGGTGCTGTCCAATGTGCTGGCAGCGAAATTACCTGGAATTGATAACAAGTATGCCTACGCTCTGTATTTGATGGCAGGGATTTTAGCTTGGAGCTTGTTTTCCGAAATTATGGGGCGTTGTCTAACTCTATTTATTGATCAGGGAAACCTGATGAAAAAAATGAGATTTCCCCGAATTACCTTGCCTGTGATTGTCGTAGGGTCGTGCCTGCTTAATTATGCCTTGCTCTTTGGTGCATTACTTTTTGTTTTTGCGCTCCTTGGGCAGTTACCCAGTATTCAAATGCTTTGGGTCGTGCCGCTAACTTTTATTGTGGCCGCGCTGGCGGTTGGCATGGGGTTGATTCTAGGGGTTTTAAATGTTTTTGTTCGTGATGTCGGCCAAGTAGTGCCGATTGTCCTCCAGGCATGGTTCTGGTTTACTCCTATTATCTATCCGGTAAATATCATTCCTGATGATTTCAAGGGGGTGATGGCTTTCAATCCCATGTATCCAATTGTCTCGGCTTATCATAATGCTCTGGTATATGCTCAGATGCCAGACCTTCAGAGTCTCATTGGCGCGTTAGTTGTGGCTGCAGTATTAATGCTATTAGGCATATTCATGTTTAGACGGGCAGCGCCTGAGATGGTGGACGTTCTATGAGCCTTTTGACCGTAAATAACTTGGGTAAGGCTTACAGAGTTTATGCGTCAGAGTTTCAACGGATTGGGCGCTGGTTTGGATTGCCGACAAGGCCTAGCGAAGAGCATTGGGTAATCAAACACGTCAGTTTCTCAATTCAGCCAGGCGAAGCCATCGGCATTGTGGGGCAGAATGGCGCAGGTAAATCAACTCTTCTCAAAATGATTACAGGAACACTACAGCCCACTGAGGGGAGTGTCCGGGTCAATGGACGGATTGCCGCTATTCTGGAATTGGGAATGGGCTTCAGTCCCGATTTGACGGGCCGACAGAATGTTTATCATGCCGCTGGTTTAATGGGCTTCACCGTCGAACAAACACATCAGGTTATTAAAGATGTTGAAGAGTTTGCAGAAGTCGGTCACTATTTTGATGAGCCGGTAAGAACCTATTCCAGCGGTATGCAAATGCGGGTTGCATTTTCAGTTGCAACCGCGATTCGTCCTGAAATTCTTATTGTTGATGAAGCTTTGTCCGTCGGAGACACTTACTTTCAACATAAAAGTTTTGAACGAATTAGGGAGTTTCAGCGGCGGGGTACAACGCTGTTGATCGTGTCCCATGACAAGGCGTCTATTCAGGCTTTATGTAGCCGCGCCTTGCTTTTGGAGAGGGGGACGGTAATAAAGGACGGGAACCCTGAAGAAGTAATGGATTTCTATAATGCATTGATTGCAGAGAAAGAAAATAATACGGTTAAGGTGTGTGAGCTGGACGATGGTTCTGTTCAGACTCGCTCAGGAACTGGAGAGGTCAGTATTCAGTCAGTCAGCCTGCATAATGTTGCGGGAGAGCCGGTTGAGTACGTGCCAGTGGCAGAAGATGTTTCATTAAAAGTCAAGATTCATGTCAACTCTGAAGTGCCAGAGTTGGTGGTTGGTTATGTAATCAAGGATCGGCTAGGGCAGCCGGTTTTTGGTACAAATACTCACTATCTCGGATGCAAGCTAGAGAAACTTCAGGCTGGCGAGCTAATTCAGTACAGCTTTTCTTTTCCGGCCAATCTTGGGGTTGGGTCCTATTCCATAGCTGTAGCTTTGCACAGCACAGAAACCCATCTTTCAAAAAACTTTGAGTGGCTTGATTTGGCGCTGGTCTTTAATGTAGTAAATATCTCAAAGTCGGAGTTCGTAGGGCTAGCTTGGATACCACCTAATGTGGAGTGCATAAGATGACTATGCCGTTTTATCGTGCCTTTGAAGATCGCCATCGTGGCTCACGCGATCTGATTCTCGGACGACTAGATGTTTATTTACCTTTTATCGCGCCTCTGCAGCAGATTTATGATGAGCGTTTCGCGCTGGATCTTGGGTGTGGGCGCGGGGAGTGGTTACAGGCTCTTTTGCAAAATGGATTTTCTCCTATGGGCGTTGATCTAGACGAGGGAATGCTTGAAGGGTGTAAGGCTTTAAATTTGCCCGCTATTCAAGGTGATGCTCTAGAATTTCTTAAGAACTTGCCAGATGAGAGCCAGGTTATTATCTCTGGCTTTCACATTGCCGAGCATATTCCTTTTAATGATTTAAAAGAGCTAGTGGCGCAAGCATTGCGCGTCCTCAAGCCAGCAGGGCTTTTGATTTTGGAAACTCCGAATGCTGAGAATATTGTTGTTGGAACTCAGAGCTTCTATCTCGATCCTACTCATGAGCGTCCAATTCCGCATCTTTTGTTGAGTTTTCTTACCGAATACAGTGGCTTTTTTCGATCTAAACTGCTGCGTTTACAAGAGTCTTCAGAAGTCGTCACAGCCCCCTCAATGACTTTGATGAGTGTCTTGGGTGGAGCGAGCCCTGATTATGCAATTGTGGCCCAGAAACAAGCACTCCCAGACATACTGGAACATTTTGATGCAGTGTTCCAAAAAGAATATGGCCTGTCGCTTGAAGTTTTGGCTCATCGATACGATGCAGAAGCACAATGGCGCAATAGCCAGCATGAAAACTGTGCAAATGAGTTAAATGAGAGCCTAGGTGTGGTTGTTCACAAAGTTGAGGAGATTCAGCAGAAAAATAATCTTCTGGAGTCAACGGTTCACGCTTTGTGTGAGCGCACTGACAATAGCGAATCCCGTTTGACCCGACTTGAAATCTGTTCTGATCAAGTCAATCAGCGGATCAAGGATGTCGCTGACTACGCGAGTGAGGCCGGAGCTCGATTGAGCGCAGTTCAGGCAATTAGCGAGGTTTTCCAGGCGCAGCTCAATACTGCATCGGATCGAGTCATATTACTCGAGACACAAGTTAATAATCTGAAGGGCTCGTTGGCCGAGCAGACATCTCATGTTTCTCGTCTTGAAACTGAGTTGATAGAGCTAGAGGCTGAGTATCAAAAAGTAGCTTTGGAACAACCGGCTCAAAATGCGGAGCTCGCTCGACTCATGCAACTCCTAGAGGAGGCTGAGGAGCGCAAGGACTTACTTGAGGGAGACCTGCTCACCAGCAGTGATGATCTTAGTAAAGCTGAGGAGCGAATCAAAAGCCTGGAGTCCATGAGCTATGAGGCGGATGAAGATATTAAGCTACTGCAAGAGCAGCTAGCTGAGCGGGACCTATGCTTGACGACCTTGCGCGATGGCGAAATGCTCTTGTTGGCATTGCTTGAAGGTAAAAGCTGTCAGTTGAATGCTCAAGCAATGCCCTCTGGTTTGCATCGGGTCTATAAAAAGCTGGAAGAGCTTCAATCAATTATTGTTGAGAATCAGAATTCTCAGGTTCTTCTTGAAGTCGAGCGCGATGCGGCTATTAGCCACTCCCAGGACTTGACTGCTCAAGTTGATGTGCTTAAGGCTCGCTTGAGTGACACCTTGGGTGCGGCTCACCATTGGCAAATACATGCCAAGAACCATGAGGCGAGGGTGAGTTCTATCCTCAACAGTACGTCTTGGCGTCTTACTTTACCTTTACGAGGATTGAGGCTGGGCGCTGGTGTCATACTAAAAACGCCTTTCACTTTAACCAAGACCGTACTCAGGTCAGTATTGAAGCCAGTTATCAATATCATCTTAGCTCGCCCCGAGCTACGTAGGCGGTTGAACGTGCGGATCAAGCAATATCCGCGACTGCATGCGCACTTGAAAAGGTTTTCAGTGCACCAAGGTATTCTTCCCCAAGATTCTGCGTTCTTCTCTGTAGCATCTAATGTTGCGCCAAGTTCGCCGGATTTTTCAGATTTGAGTATTCTGCTGGAATCAGATCTTTCTCATTCCTCTAGTGGTAGTGATGATGTACAAAGTTTGGTGCAGCACGTGCATACTGTAGTAACTACAGAAAGCGAGCGTGTTGTGACGCAAATGCAGTCTCAGCACTTTCATCTTCCTAAAGATAAAGCGCATACGGATATGAAGGGGCCTCTTGAGTCCTGGTTTTTTAAGTGAATAAATTATGAGAAAGATTCTAGCGTTCAGCTTTTTTCCTGCATTTGTTCCACCATCTAATGGTGGGGAAGTTAGGTTGTTTAATTTTTACCGTTCACTTAGTCGTTATCATCATGTCACGCTTCTGACTTCCAGTCATATGGGGGTTGCTGAAGAGATAATAGAGCACGGCGCGAATTTTGTTGAGCGTCGAATTCCGAAAGACTCTAATTTTGTCCGTGAGTGGGCGGGTTGGGAGTCTATTGGAAGTGGCGGAGATCTTTCTGGTCCCTGTCTCGCCGCATGCGGGAAATACGTTACACCCCTCCACTCTGCGTATTTGGAGGAGTATGCTGAAGCAGATATTATTATTCATGATTCACCTTTTACTGCAAGTTATGACACTTTCCTTGGCGTGGATGATAAGGTAAGAGTGTATAACTCTTATAATTGTGAGTCTGTGCTTTATAGGCTGCTACATCCTGGAAAAAAATCACTTCCGATCCATGACTTAATTGAGTCGGAAGAAGTGCGTTTGCTGACCTTTGCGGATTGTGTTCTGTATTGCGGTGAGGCAGACCTCAAGGAATTCGAGCGATTGGTTGCAGGAGTCGTGAACAAGTCACTGTTCACTCCGAATGGAACAATTGCTCAGCCTTTACGAAATACTGATGGAGTACAAAAAAACTCTGCGATATTTATTGGGAGTGGTCATCCACCAAATGTTGATGCGGCAAAATTTATCGTTGAAAAGTTGGCGCCGAATTGTCCAAATGTAATGTTCCATGTCGTGGGTGGGTGTTTGCCTGAGAGCCGCTATCCTGCAAATCTGATCAGACATGGTTTTGTTGATAATGTGCAAAAAAGCAAATTACTATCACAGGCAACGATTGCTCTTAATCCTATGGCTGGAGGGAGCGGATCCAATATCAAGGTTTTTGACTATCTTTCTATTGGCTTACCGCTATTGTCAACGCCAGTTGGGGTGCGTGGCATTAATCTAATTCACGCTGAGAGTTACATAAGTTCGGATCTTGAATTTTTTTCAGATAATCTGCAAGCACAACTAAAAAACCTCAGCTCACTGCGGGAAGTCGGCGAGCAAGGTTATCGCGTCGCTAAAAAAGAATATACCTGGGATGCTATAGTTCTTCGTTTCACGAGACACATAGAGAGTGTACTTGAAGAAAAACAGGCTTTGGATAAGTACGTTCTGTTTTTGAATGACTATGACTCTTTTTCTAGTGTGGGGGGGGGGGCGACTAGAACCAGAGGGATATGTGCGGCCGTTAGTGAATGGTCACCTGTTATTTTTCTTTGTTTTTCAAGTGGTGAAGATTTTAAAGTTCGCAACGAGGGCGCGCGGATAACCGTTATCTCTGTTCCTAAAACTACAGAGCACTGGAGCGAGCTAAACAGGCTTAATTCGCTGTTTCATGTTGGTAGTGATGACATTGTAGCTGGGGAGTTTGCTCTTTCGAATCGTGCTCTGGTAGATGTTTATAAGATTCTAGCAGCGTCTTCCCGTGCGGTAGTTGTAGAGCATCCTTACTTGACCGCTCTGCCTATGGCTTATGGCGATAGGTTTGTTTATTCTTCGCAAAATAATGAAACAATACTAAAGACTCGTCTGCTTCAATACCACCCAGAATTTGATCGCCTATCTACGAGTGTGGCCCTTTTGGAAAAAGGGGCAGTAAGGCGGGCTATGTCGATTGTGGCGGTTTCTAAGGATGATGCTGACTCGCTAGTACAAGGTGCTTCAACTGCAGGCCCGGTGCTGGTAATCAGGAATGGCGCAGATAAAGCTGTTATACCTGAGCCAGAATTATTGGTGAAAACCCAAAAACTAATACAGCATAGATCTGTAGTGTTTTTGGGGTCGGCACATATGCCCAACGTGGACGCGGCGCGCTTTATTATTGATGTTCTGGCTCCAGGTTGTCTTGATATTGAATTTCATATCATTGGTTCAGTATGCAGTGCTGTAACTCTCGAAAGTAAGAAAAATATAGTCCTTTGGGGGGTGCTGGAAGAGGCTGAAAAAGCAGCAGTTATGCAGAGCTGCGCAGTTGCAATCAATCCCATGATGGAAGGAAGTGGGTCTAACGTCAAACTCGCAGATTACTTGGGTAATGGTCTGTTTGTAGTGACCACCGAGTTTGGGCAGCGTGGTTATCCTTCGGTTGTTGAGCCACATATTAAGTCAGCGCCCTTAAGTCTATTTGCCAGTGCAACGCGTGAGGCAGTCGATAAGCTTTGTAACGAGCCGGTTGAGATTAAAAATAAACGTAGGCTCATTTTTGATCGATATCTGTCGATGCACGCTTTGGCAGGAGATTTTGTATCACACTTGAAAGCACTGGAATTGCCGAAGAAACGTGTTCTTTTTGTGACGTACCGCTATGTGTCTCCTTGTCTTGGGGGGGCCGAGTTCATGATCGAGAACCTTCTGAGGAGTTTGGATGCCTCTGATGAGTTTGACATCGATGTCATAGCTCCAGAAGTTAGTAGTATTACGAATAACTCGCGCTTTTCTGAAGCTTATAGTTTTGATGAGTCCCTGGGCGTATTTGTCGAGATGAAGAATACTCGGTTTGCGAGATTTCCTATCCTTGATAGACCCTCAGACGAAGTCAGAAATGAGCTGTGTAAAGCGTGGTCTATCCAGCCAGAGTTTGAGCGTAGAGTTTATCAGCAGCTAAGTGCTTTGGTTGATCAGGATGCCTTGGCCTGGGGGTGGGGTAATGCCGAGACCGATGGTTGCGGAAGCGTGTTTCGATGGGCTTATACTGCTTGTGCTTTACACCTTAACTCTCGATCAGACGTCATTATAAATGCCTACGCCGTAGATCCTTTGGCGCTCTTGATTCAAGATAATGAAGGCTGCTTGCTATTCAATAGTAATGTTTCCGGTAGTTTTGAAATTAGCTTTTCAGCTGCTGCGGGGCAGGTGGAGATTTTATCTTCGAGAATAAAAAATAACAGTTCGGATGTCAGGCCACTTGCTTTCATTCTTACAAAGGTCATTGTGAATGGAGAAGAGCTTGATTTTGCAAGCACGATTTTATCTAGCATTTCTGGATTGAACCCCAAGCTTGGCTTTAATTCCTTGGCAACGGCTGCCGACGAAGTAAGACGCTCGATGTCACTCAGATTGAGTGATATGAGAGGCCCATTTTCTTCCGAACTTGAGGCCTTTCTTGAGGGAGCAATTGAAAAATATGATCTGGTCGTAACGCATAATAATATCTTTAGACCAGCAGTAATGGCCGTGGAATATGCAAACAGGAAAAACGTTCCGGTTATCATGATTCCACATGCACATTTGGACGATGATTTCTATCATTTTCCTGATGTATTAGACAGTGCATTGAATGCGACCCTGGTATTGGCAGCGCCACATGCAGCTTGTGATTTTTACAACTCTCGGGGTGCTACAGCCCGTTACCTGGCAGCTGGCATAGATATCAACGAGGCGTTTCAGGCTGGAGATGTCGCGGCATTCCGTGATGCCTATAAATGCGATGAGCCATTTGTTCTCGTACTTGGTCGAAAGGCTTCCGCCAAGGGGTATCGTGGTGTCATTGATGCTGTTTCGGCAATTAACCAAAAACTGCCTCTTAGGGTCGTGTTGATAGGGCCGGATGATGATGGCCTGGCGGTCACTGCAAACTGTGCCAGTTACCTGGGTCGCCAGCCACGTAATGTCGTGCGTGGTGCATTGATGTCGTGTGTTGCGTTGATAAACATGAGCACGAGTGAAAGTTTTGGTATTGTTTTGCTAGAGGCTTGGCTTGCTGGAAAGCCGATTATTGTTAATAAGAACTGTGCTGCATTTCACGACATGGCCGTTGATGGTGAAAACTCCTTGATGGTTGCACCTTCTGAGCTCGAATGCGCAATTGTGCAGCTCCTAGAGGATGAAGATTTGCAGTCAAGGCTTGCTAGCTCTGGGCGAGAAACAGCTTTGAAGTATGGTTGGCATGAAGTTGGTAACAGGTTTCTAGAGGAGTGCAGGCAGTTAGCCTGTGTTTAAAGTATAATCTTTTGGGGTTGTGAGGTAATTGCAGTGTTTTTTACTTCTGCTTGGGGTGTTGTGTGAGCGAATATAATAAAAAAATTGCTATAGTGGCTTGGGTTTTTCCGTTTATTACATTTATGGTTGCTCCTCTGGCATTTTATTTTGGTAATGCCTCTGAGTATGTTTCGACATTGTCCTCAGTGCTGCTATTTCTTTGTATTATAACGCTCGGCATCTTTTTTGTGAGCGCTATTTTACTGTTGATGGTGCGTCGCATTCCGATTTTTTTTAAATTGCTCAGTGGGCTATTTGTAGGCATCGCGATTGCTGCCTGGGTTCAGAGTCAGATTTTCTCCTGGGATTTTGGGGCTCTGGATGGACGGGGAGTAGAATGGGCAAAATGGGATAAGCATGCTCACTGGGAACTGTTGGTATGGGCTGTAATTATAATAGCTGCAGTGAGTTTGGCGTTCAGATCTCTTAAGAACTTGCATTTGATAGCGCAAGGAACTACGTTTCTTGGATTTTTGACCTTGGTCAGTTCTGGAGTGATATCAGGTTATCAATCTAATGGGGTTGAGAATGAGGGCGACGGAAGCAGTCCATTTGTCTTGCATGCAAGCAACAATAAAATTCTAATTATATTGGATACCTTTCAATCTGATATTTTTTTGGAGATTTCTAGGAAATGGCCAGAAGAGATTAGTTTTTTAAAGGGTTTTACTTTTTATCCAGACACAGCTGGCGGGTTTCCAACCACAGTAGCATCAGTTCCTTTGATTATGACGGGGGAACAATATAAGAATGAGCTTCCGATTAAAGAGTGGACGCGAAAGGAGAATGAAAAGAAAAATATAGCTGACTACTTTGTCGGTCAAAAGTACGGTGTAAGCCTTGTCACTATACTTCCTTCCACTCTCGAGGGAGTGCGTAATTCTGTTTTTCATATAAGCACTCTGGGGCGTGCTGGGTGGAAAGCATTGTTGCAAAATGACTTGTTGGTTCTAGATGGTGGTGTTTTCAGAACATTGCCCACCAGATGGAAGCCTGAGTTTTATGGTGAGGGTAATTGGTTTTTTTCAAAATTAAATTTTGATGAAAACACGTTACCGGGAATTCATGGCCAAGATTTGAGTTTTTTAGAGGCTTTCGAGAAACAAGCTATAGTAGGGTCAAAAAACACAGGGGAATTCAAGTTTTATCACTACGCAGGGGCGCACTGGCCGTTACAGCTCGATGAGCACTTTAACTATAAGGCGGGAATGCCGGAAGAGCGAGCTTCATACATTCAACAGTCACGTGGTGTATTGACACTGCTACGTCGAAAGCTGGAGAAGCTTAAAAGCTTGGGCGTATATGATAGTTCTGAGATCTTGGTTGTGGGTGATCATGGTAGTCACTACATAGTGCCTAATGATATGTATGGTAGTAAGACTTCTAATTTTGATGAAATATCAGATAACGTGTTGGCCTCTTCGCGGCCTCTGTTTCTGTATAAGCCAGCTCATTCGGTTGACGCATTAAAAGTATCTGAAGCTCCTATGCAGCTACGTAATGCTGCTTGTATTTTTTCCGAGAATAATGCTGCTTTTGGATGTGGCAGTGCCTTGTTCGGGGTGGGTGGGCGCCCTCAAGATGCACGTACTTTTTTCTACTATCATTGGACTAAGGAATACTTTGATGGAAGCAAAGAGTTTATGCCTCCTATGTATAAGTATACAGTGAAGGGCGATATTCGTGATGTGTCCTCTTGGAACAATGATTACATGCTCTATACAGAGGGTAATTATCATGCTCTGCCTAGGGTAAATAAATATAAGTTGGGTGAGTATCTTTCTTTTGTTGAAAATGGAAATGCTGCTGGCTATTTTAAGCATGGGTGGAGCTATCAAGAGCCTGACCATCGCTGGACCGATGGTGATGCGAGTTATTCTGCCTTTGATATTGATGGTGTCGTCGGTAAGGATTTGACTCTTAAATTCTACGGCAGTGCTTTTCTTGCGCCGGGAGTTTCGTCTCAGGATGTTGATGTTGTAGTTAATGGCAAGAAAATTGGTTCGTGGAAAGTTTCGGGTTTAGGCTGGTATGAAATTGGAGTTCCGGCCGCCGTTGTTGGTAAGGGGCTGCTCAACGTCGAGCTTCATTTTAATGAGGCGGTTGCCCCCTGCGACGTCATGGACTCCAAGGATTGTCGAAAACTGGGCGTATCTGTGCAGTCATTTGTGATTACCGAGCAGGGGGCAACTCACTGATGCAGCCAGCCTTCATTATCCTTGGCGCAGGGCGGCCTCATCGAGGTGAGGAGCATGTCGCCCTGCGTAGCGCTTTGGGAGCATCACGAGTGCTGGACTGGTTGCTGCAAGCCGCAGGTTCCATTCAGCCGGTTGTACATTTCGTCGGTGGTTATCAAGTTGAGACTATTCAAGAGCGCTACCCGGAGTTCACTTATTGGATAAACAGTGAGTGGCAGCGGACTCGCGCCGCCTTTTCGCTATTGCAAGTTGAGTTACCTTCCTTTAGCCACTGCCTGGTATCCTATTCCGACATTCTGATACGAAAGAGTTTGGTGACTGCACTTTCTGCGGTCGACACGGATGTAGTAGTTGCCGTTGACAGCCATTGGCGCAAACGATTTTCCGGACGCACTCTGGACGATTTGGCTCGTTGTGAAAAAGTCTGCTTGCACGAAGAGATGGTGACTCGCCTCGGTGCTGATATTGCGCCTGACATCGCATCTGCAGAGTTTGTTGGCTGCGTTCGCTTTGGGCCCAGGGTTGCAGCTGCGCTAAGCGCGGCGAAGGATGACCTGCGTGCACGTCTGCGTCAGGGAAACTTGTCGGACTTGGTCGAAGTTTTAAGGATGCAGGGGTTCGATGTGCAGGCAGTGGATGTCCACGGTGACTGGGCAGAGTTGAACGAGCCCCGGGATCTGGCGCACTTCGTGCTGGGCACCAAGGCTCAGACCCTGCAACGTCTTTACGGCATGGTGACGTCGAGTCGTATCGAAGACCAGGTCAGCTTCACTGTCGCCGAGTGGCGGGAGGACGCTGAGGCTTTGTTGCTGACGATCCAGCGTCATTTCCCGGATCAGAAGCTAGTTATTCGCAGCAGCGCGCTTTCTGAAGATGGCTTCATCAACTCCAACGCCGGGGCTTATACGAGTCTCTTGAATGTCGATGGTGGGGACCTTGTCGCGTTGCATTCGGCGGTCGAGCAGGTTGTTGCGTCTTATCCGGATTTCAATCCCGAAGATCAGGTTTTGGTTCAGCCGATGCTGGATCAGGTTCTGGTCAGTGGTGTTGTATTCACTCGGAGTCTGAGCAGTGGTGCGCCTTACTACGTAGCAAATTATGACGACGTCAGTGGCAGCACCGAGTCGATCACCAGCGGCAGTAGCCGTGAACATAAGACTTTGGTGATACGGCGTGATGCTGATGAACACAATCCCAACATCCCAGAGCATCTCAATGCGTTGCTGCCAGCACTGCGAGAAATTGAAGGTCTGCTGGGTTATGACTCATTGGATATTGAGTTCGCGATCACTGCGAAGGGAGGGGTACATATCCTGCAAGTTCGCCCCATCGCCGTTGACCATTCCGGATGGAGCGGGAATGACAATGAGCTGATGGCGCTGCTCAACGAAGCTCGTCAGCGTTTTGAAGTGTTGCAAACTCCATCGCCCTTTGTTGTGGGGCAGAGAGGCATATTTGGCATCATGCCGGATTGGAATCCCGCGGAGATTATCGGCACCAAACCGAGTTTGCTGGCTTTCAGCCTGTATCGTTTTTTGATCATGGATCAGACCTGGGCGACTCAGCGCGCCGAGTACGGTTATCGTGATGTGCGGCCTCAGCCATTGCTTGTTGCCTTTGCCGGGCATCCTTATGTCGATGTGCGGGCCAGTTTCAATTCATTCGTTCCTGCGGCGCTGGATGACGAATTGGCGGCTCGCTTGGTGAACTTCTACCTGGATTGGCTTACGCGTCATCCACACTTGCATGACAAAGTTGAGTTTGATGTCGTGCCGACATGCTTTGCGCTTGACTTCCAGCGCTGGGAAACGCGTCTGGTCGAGGAAGGTGGTTTCAGTGTCCAGGAGTTGGGTGAACTGCGTAGCGCACTACGTGAAATCAGTGCCAAGGCGATGTTGCGCAATCCTGATGACCTGGCGCAGCTTGAAAGGCTCGAGCAGCGCTTTGAACGCTTGCGCCAATCATCACTACCACCGTTGGAGAAAGCCTGGGCGCTGCTGCACGATTGCCGAAAATACGGCACATTGCCTTTTGCGCATCTGGCACGTAGCGCGTTCGTTGCGATTACCTTGCTGCGCTCGGCGGTCAGTATCGGAGTCCTGAGCGAGGCGGAAGTCGAGGACTTTCTCGGCACGATCCGTACGGTCAGTCATCAATTGACCCATGATGCCAGGGCCTGTGCTTGCGGGGATCTGAGTTGGGAGAACTTTGTCGAGATGTACGGGCATTTGCGGCCCGGCACCTATGATATTGCCTCCCTTGCCTATTCCGCTGATCCGGAACATTACCTGAGACCTATCGTGGCCAGTGCTGGGCATCTAGATGTCACCGCGGCAACGGAAGGGCACGAGGCGGGTGGTTTATGGCGAGAGGCACGACAGCGTTTTGTCGAGGCCCTTCAAGCTAAAGGCTTACGGTGCGACGGTGAGAGCCTCGAGGCGTTTTTGCGTAATGCCGTTGAGGGGCGTGAATATGCCAAGTTCGCTTTCACTCGCAATCTGTCCCTGGCGTTGGATGAGCTTGCTCGATGGGCGCAGCCTCTAGGGTTGTCCCGGGAGGCTTTGGCTCACGTGAGCCTGGAGGATATCTTGGCGTTGCGTACCGGTTCAGTTGCCACCGCTATACCAGGGGTGTGGCTGTTGCAGCGAGCTACCGAGGGCAAGGCGATGAATGACTTGATGTCGGCGGCCGAACTCCCGCCTCTCTTGTGTCGAGAAGAGGACTTTTCGGTTTTTCTCTATCCATCCAATCAAGCCAACTTCATTGGTAGCGGCCAGATTACTGCTGCCTGTGTCGAGCTGAGCAAGGTCAATGACGATATTGACCTGGCAGGAAAAATCGCCCTTATACCCCAGGCGGACCCGGGGTATGACTGGCTTTTTGGCCGGCAGATTGTCGGTTTGATCACTATGTACGGCGGGGCTAATTCACACATGGCTATTCGTGCGGCTGAATTTGGGTTGCCGGCAGCGATAGGAGTGGGTGAAACCCATTATCAGAGCCTTTCGGTAGCCCATGTACTTGAGCTTAATGCGGCCAACCGCCTGATCAGGATCATGCGCTGATGCGTATTGCCGTTACTCAGCGAGTTGAATGGGTTCAGGACTATAACGAGCGCCGTGATTGTCTTGATCAGCAATGGGCGGTCTTACTGGAGCAGTTTGCGGCTGATGCAGTGGCTGTGCCCAATGGTTTACATGACCCTCAAGGATGGGTGGCGCGCCAGCAGGTGGCGGGTCTTGTCCTGACGGGGGGCAATGACTTGGACTGCCTGCCGAGTGCATCCCGGTCGGCGCCGGAGCGTGACGCAACGGAGGCGGCATTGCTTGCATGGGCTGTTCGTACACGGCTGCCAGTGCTGGGGGTCTGTCGAGGCATGCAAATGCTGAATCACTTTCTGGGCGGTAGTTTGACACCTGTGGCCGGGCACATTGGTGCTCGACATGCAGTCACGGCGTTGAGGGATGATCCCCGATTCAGTGCTTACCGTGTGGTCAACAGCTTTCATGGGTGGGGAATGAGGACGGTCGATCTTGCGCCTGAGTTGCTAGCACAAGTCTGTGCGGAGGATGGCACCGTCGAGGCATTCACTCATAATCATCTGCCCTGGATAGGGCTGATGTGGCATCCCGAACGCGAGGCACCGTTCAGTCCGCTCGATACTCAACTCGTTCGCCAGCTTTTTGAATCAGGAAATATCTAATGCGAGCAATAATTCTTGCAGCAGGCCAGGGTACTCGTTTGCGGCCTTATACCAATGACCGCCCCAAGTGCATGGTTGAGTTGCTCGGTAAGCCTATGTTACATCGCCAGCTCGAAGTGTTGCGTGGGGCTGGTGTGAGCGACATAGTCTTGGTGGGAGGCTACTGTTCTACAGGCCTGCAAGCTGACGGCACTGAAGTGGTACTCAATCCTCGTTATGCCGAGACCAATATGGTTGCCACATTGTTCTGCGCCGAGGCCCTGATGCAAGAAGGCGAGGATCTGCTTATCGCCTATGGTGATATCGTCTATGAGCCTCGAGTTCTGGATGCTGTACTGCATAGCCAGGCACCCTTGTCTGTTGCCGTCGATCTTGAATGGCGTCGCTTCTGGGAAGTCCGGATGGAAAATCCCCTGGCCGATGCCGAAACGCTGAAGCTGGACGAGCATGACTGTATTCTTGAGTTGGGCAAGAAGCCCAACGATTACAGCGAGATCCAGGGCCAGTACATGGGATTGATAAAAGTACGCGGTGACCAGGTGGCCGCATTCCGATCTGCTTGGCACGCTCTGGACCGTCAAGTCAGTTATGATGGCAAGGACTTTGACAATATGTACATGACCAGTTTCCTTCAATACCTGATCAACTCAGGTTGGCAAGCGAAGGCGGCATTTACCCGCAATGGTTGGCTGGAAGTGGATACGGTCGAAGACCTTGATCAGTACCATCAGATGCACAAGGCCGGTCAGTTGGCATCGTTTATTCAATTGTCGGTTTGAGCATGTTCAATTCACTACGCAAGATCTACCGAGAATGGAAGGGCCTGCAAGCATTCAAGCAACTGCCCAAAGAACAGCGGCGCCTGGTGTTCTATTCAGAGGGGTGCGGCTACTGGACATATTTTGAGGCTGTATTCAAAGCGTTGCTGGATGAGTATGCGCTGCCTGTAGTCTATGTGACTTCGGCTGAGGACGACCCTCTACTGTTGGCTCCACGAGAGGGTTTACAGACCTTTTATGTGGGGGATGGCAGCATGCGCACGCTGTTTTTTTCGACGCTGGATGTGCAAGTCCTACTCATGACGATGCCGGACCTGCAGAGTTTCCATATCAAACGTTCTCCCCATCCTGTGCATTATGCCTACCTTCATCATTCCATAGTCAGTACCCATATGGTGTATCGCCAAGCGGCGTTTGACCATTTCGACTCGATCCTGTGCGTAGGGCCGCACCATGTCGATGAAACACGGGCTCGCGAACAGTTGGCAGGACTTCCGCCCAAGATCCTGATTGAGCATGGCTACGGCCGGTTGGATGCCATTCTGCATGAAGGGCATTCAGGACCGCTGTTGCGAACACCAGACTTGCCCGGGCAAGTGCTGGTCGCCCCAACCTGGGGTGAGAACGGCCTGTTGGAGTTGCACGGGCTGGATGCCATCAGCCCTCTTATCGAGGCAGGTTTGCGTGTGATTCTGCGACCTCATCCGCGAACTCGTAAATTGCGCCCGGATGTACTGGATCGCATCGTCGAGCATTATCGTGATGAACCGCTGTTCTGCTTGGACGAGGATGGCGATGCTCGAAAATCCTTGCTCGAGTCCGATATCATGGTCAGCGACTGGTCGGGAGCTGCCTTGGAGTTTTCGCTTGGGCTTGAAAGACCCACCCTTTTTGTTGATGTTGCGCGTAAAATCCTGAATCCTGCGTATGAGTCACTTGATCGAGAGCCCCTGGAAGCTCGTATTCGTGAGCAGATTGGGGTAATTATTTCCCCGCAAGAGTTGGCAGGCTTGGGGGGTAAGGCCGCTGAATTGATAAAAAACGCGCGCCAATGGCAAGTTGATATTTGCACTGCGCGTGATCGTTGGATTTTCAACTCGGGTAAAAGTGGCAGCGTTGCTGCGGCTCATCTGTTTTCTTTGCTGGATTGATAAGGAGTATTTTGCATGAAAAAAAGTCGTTTCTCCCTTGTAGCGCTTATTTGTCTGGTCGTTTTGCCAATTAATGCATTTGCTTATCTGGATCCAGGCACTGGCAGCGCTGTTTTGCAAGGCATTCTTGGCGCATTGGCGGCGGTTGTTGTCGTGCTCAAGCTGTACTGGCACCGTTTTTTGCGGATGTTGGGTTTACGTAAGGACTCGGTGAAAAAAGATTCTAACGTCAGTAAAACAACCGAGAAGTGAAACGTCGTCTGTTGGATGGTTTGAACCCTGTGTCGCCATGGGGTTTAGGTCACTCCATTTTCAGGCAGTGAAACGCTTAATGCCTTCGTCCAATCTGAGTTGGCGGGGCTGATTATAAAGTTGCCCAATGTCTATTCAGAAAAAGAGTATTCAGAGTCTTTTGTGCCTCTGGTTGCTGATACTTATTGCTCCGTTTGCATATGCGGATGCCGCCTCGCCATCACCTCTCACCATCGCAAACTCCAGCGTGGAGTTAGCGTTCGATTTGAAGGAGGGAACAGTCAAGCACTGGCGCTTGCCCGATGTCCTGAACGCTCAGGGCCAAGCACAGGATCTTGCAGCTCCAGGCGGAAAGTTGTTTGCACTGAAAGGTGTACTCAAGGGTAAGACTCTTGAAGAGTGGGAGGCTCTTGCCGGCGGTTGGAGAGTGCTCCAAAGCAAATCAGGAACCGTCGCTCTTGGGCTAGAAGACGGTGATTTGCCCTTCACGATCCGTAAGGTATGGAGCCTGACTGACAAGCCCTCGCGCATCGGATTCGAGCTCAGCATTCAACTGAAAGGGGCGAGCAAGCAGGCGGGAGATGGCGTATGGCTGCAACTGGGGCCAGGGTTGGGTGAGGAGCCCACTCAGGGATTGGGCATGGGGCAAGCGATCTATTCGTTTACCGAGCTGGTTTATCGTAACGCTGAAGGCGTCGAGACCAAGCGTCTGGGCCATGATGATCTCTACGAGTTCACTGCGCCTGCAGAGCTGGGTGCAACGGAATGGGTTGGCCTGCAAAGTCGTTATTTTGCGTTGCTCCTGATTCCTCAGGGAAATGTCGAGAATCACCTTGCGTGGCAAGTCCAAGCACCGAAAGTTGGGCTTTGGTATCCGCAGCACCCTGCGTTTGAAACCGCTCTTCAGGTCGAGATTCCATTGGCCGATGATCGTAGCGAAGGGCCACAGGTCTTTCGCTGGGACGTGTATGGAGGTGGTAAGTCATACACGGTGTTGTCGGCTCAAGAGCCTGCGCTTTCTGGCGTTCTATTCGCGGGACTCTGGGAATGGATGCGGGCACTGATCCTAGGCATCATGTTCGTGCTGGGTTTTATTCACCAAGCCGCTGGCAGTTGGGGGCTTTCTATTATCCTGCTAGCTGTTCTAGTTCGATTGGTGATGTACCCAATCGCTAAGAATGCCATGGCGGCCCAGAAGAAATTCGCTGCTATTCAAGAGCGTCTGCAGCCAGAGCTGCAGGAAATACGTCGCAATTACAAAGGCGGAGAGCAGAGCGAGCGGATTCTGGAACTCTATGAGGCGCATAAGGTCAGTCCATTGGCGGGATTGAAACCTCTGTTGATCGTATTGATACAAATTCCGATTTTTGTAGCGCTGTACCATCTGCTTGGGCAGGTATTTGAGTTACGTAACGAACCGTTTTTATGGATGAAGACTCTTGCGCAGCCTGACCAGTTGTTTTCCTTTGATATTGATATTCCGTTTTTCGGTAAGTACTTCAACCTACTGCCGGTACTGATGGCACTAAGTACGTTGTTGAGTATCAAGTTTTCCTCGGCTTCCAGTACCAATGCAACAGAGGCATTTCGCCAGCGCTTTTTCCTATGGTTAATGGCGTTGGTGTTTTTCTTGTTGTTTTATTCCTTTCCTTCGGGAATGGTAATGTATTGGACCATGGCTAATATTTTGCAGTTCATTCATCAGCGTTTGGTAGCACGTAAATGATTGAGGGGCGGATGATAGATACCCTGTTGTTGAAAGCCATGTCAGAGCATACTCCAACGAAAGATGTGAGTGTGCATATCGATACTGTCTTTGAACTGTACCGATTGGCTGGAAAAATGGTGCCGCCCAGCGAGCAAGCCCGGCTGCTCAGCTTTCTATGCATGCGTATAGAAATCGCTGGCCGGCTGTTTTGTGCGTATGGGACTGATGGCAAGAGAGTCACTGATCGCCTTCTGGATCCTCACTGGAATGAAGTTGCCCTTACCGTATTATTTGCCGACTTCTTACAATTGTGTGACGTGGCAGGGAGGGAGCATCTGGCCTTCAAACGCTTGAATGCCATGTTCAAATTGATGGACTCCATGGCTCTACAGTTGGGAGTATCTGCCGATTTACGTGAGCCTATCGAGATTCGTGCGCAACGGTTCCTTGATCAGTATTCCGCCAGCGCGACGCCTGAAAGTGTTACCCAGGGGGGCGCTCGTACGCCCTCGCGAGAGCAAAGAACACTGCCTCTTACTGTGCTGTTTTGGGAGGGGCCAATTGCCCGCGCATATCTGGCCACCTTGAAAAGCATGGGGTATCGGCCGCAAAAGATCATTCATCTGATATCAGCGGTAGATCTGGTCAGCAAAAAGCCCGTAGGGCGCTATCTGCCCGCTTTTTTGCGTCAGGGATATGCTCAGGGGAGGCAGAAAAACAGCATTCATTTTTGGCCTTCTACGTTAATAAGAAAAGAGCCCGCCCTGTGTGAAGCTGTCCGTCTGTCTGTGGCGAACACACTGGGTTTTAGTTCCGAGGTATTGGACAATGCGCTGTCGTTGACAGATTTGCGCACGTATTGCCCAAATGTCGAACCCCTCATGGTGAATAGTCTGGCGGATGACCGGCTATACAATCACCTGGCTGCATTGCCGGAAACTACCCTTTTATTCACGGGAGGAGGTATCGTACCGGCTCGTTACCTGCAGCTTGCACCTTTGAAATTCATCCATGTGCATCCTGGCTATCTGCCAGATGTCCGCGGAGCAGATTGTGTACTGTGGTCACAGCTCATCAAGGGGCGTACCTCGGCCAGTTGTTTTTACATGGGCCAAGGTATTGATGACGGTGATGTTATTTTTCCATGTTATCTGCCGAAGGTTGAGGTTCGATTCAACTCATCGGCGATACCTTCGAAAATGCTGTATCGCGCCACTTATGCATTTTTTGATCCATGGGTTAGGGCATATGTATTGAGGGAGGCTATAAATGCGACTAATGGCTTTGAAAACCATAAAGCATTTGAACAAGATGAGTCGTTGAGTACGACTTATCACTTTATGCATGAAAAGATTCAGAAAGTATCTCTGGATAGAATCTTTATAGAGTAAGCGCGGTTTGTTTAGGGAGTTACACGTGAAAAAAGCAATTATTACCGGCATCACCGGCCAAGACGGTGCCTATCTTGCTCAGATTCTGCTGGAAAAAGGCTACGTGGTCTATGGCACCTATCGCCGCACCAGCTCGGTCAATTTCTGGCGCATGGATGAGCTCGGTGTCACCCAGCACCCTAATCTGCACTTGGTTGAATATGATCTGACCGACCTTTCTTCCAGTATCCGTTTGCTGCAGACCACTGAAGCGACCGAAGTCTATAACCTTGCTGCGCAGAGCTTTGTAGGCGTGTCTTTCGACCAGCCGGTGACTACTGCCGAGATTACAGGTCTTGGCGCTGTCAATCTGTTGGAAGCCATCCGCATCGTCAATCCTAAGGTTCGTTACTACCAGGCATCCACCTCGGAAATGTTCGGCAAAGTACAGGCAATCCCGCAGGTCGAAAGCACGCCGTTCTATCCGCGCAGCCCCTATGGTGTTGCCAAGCTTTACGCACACTGGATGACTATCAACTATCGTGAGTCCTACGGGATCTTCGGTGCTAGCGGTATCTTGTTTAACCATGAATCGCCACTGCGTGGTCGTGAGTTCGTGACCCGCAAAATTACCGACTCCGTGGCTAAAATCACTCAGGGCAAGCTGGATGTTCTGGAGCTGGGCAATATGGACGCCAAGCGCGATTGGGGCTTTGCCAAGGAATACGTTGAGGGCATGTGGCGCATGCTGCAGGTCGACGAGCCGGAAACCTTCGTCCTGGCCACCAACCGGACCGAAACCGTACGTGACTTCGTATCATTGGCGTTCAAGGCCGTTGATATCAACCTGGACTGGAAGGGCGAGGGTGACCAAGAGCACGGCATTGATGCTGCCAGCGGTAAGACGGTGGTACAGGTCAATCCGAAGTTCTATCGTCCAGCCGAAGTCGAGCTGTTGATTGGCGACCCAGCGAAAGCCAAGGCAAAGCTAGGCTGGGAGCCGAAAACCAGCCTGGAAGATCTCTGCCGAATGATGGTTCAGGCCGACCTGCGTCGTAATGAGCAAGGTTTTTCGTTCTGAGGCCAATAGGGCCGCTTTTTGCGTTCCGAGCGAATGGGCCATTTTTCTGAGCCCGTTCGTCCTACTAATATTGTTCTGGCCAAAGGTGAATAGCCGTGAAACATGTTCTGTTGACCGGAGCTAATGGCTTTGTCGGTAAAGTGCTGCTTGAAACGTTGTTAGCCGCAGGTTATCGCGTGAGTTGTGCTAGTACAGCGCCTCACCCGTCTCCTCGTGCAGATTTCGAACAAATCAAGTTGGACATTCGTGATGCCATGGCCTGCGTCGCGGCTCTAGAGCGGACCAAACCGACCCATATTATTCATTTGGCAGCCATTTCTCATGTGCCGACCAGTTTTCGCGATCCCTTGCTGACTTGGAATACCAACGTTCTGGGGAGCTTGAATCTGCTGGAGGCGATCAAGCAGCAAGCTTCGGACGCTTTTGTAGTATTTGCTAGCTCTTCGGAGGTTTATGGTGAGGCATTCAAAGCCGGTATTGCTCTGGATGAAAACAGTCCATGCCTTCCGATGAATCCTTATGCCGCGAGTAAACTGGCTGCCGAGCTCGCATTTGAACAGTATTTCAAACAGGGTATTCGTGGCGTAATTGTGCGTCCGTTTAATCATATCGGAGTTGGCCAATCCCCTGATTTCGTCACAGCCTCTTTTGCCAGGCAAATTGCCTTGATCGAGTGCGGAAAACAAGCTCCGATCATGCAAGTGGGAAATCTTGAGGCCTGTCGCGATTTTCTTGATGTACATGACGTGTGTGCGGCCTACTTGCAGTTGCTAGAATTCAGCGAAGTTCAAACGTATCCACGTATTTTTAATGTTGCTTCCGGTCATGCATGCAAAATTCGCGAAGTTTTGGACGAGTTAATCAGCCAGAGCAGCGCATCTATCAGTGTGGAGTTGGACCCCCAGCGCTTAAGGCCTTCGGATATTCCGGTTGCCGCTGGTAACTGTGATCGTATTCACGATGTCTTGAGCTGGCAGCCGAAAATTTCACTGAAAGAAACGTTGGCGTTATTGTTGGCAGAGTGGCGTCTGCGCGTCGTAACCGAACGGTGAAGGTACTGATGGGGACCGAGTCTCTGCGCCCGCCATTGACCGGTATCGGCAACTACACGTTGAATCTTTTGCGAGAGTTTCAGGCTCTGTCAGATATCGAGGCGACTGACTGTTTCGATGGCGACCAGTTTCTATCCGCAGAGCGAGTGCTGAGCAGTTTTGATCTGCCACAACTTCCAGCCGACGCTGGCGCTCCTCCACGACTGTTGATGTCTCAGTTGCGTAGTACCTTGAGAGCCTTGCCACTGGCTTATCGCCTCAAGTCAGCTTGGTCGAGTGCTCGATTCAAGCATGGACTCAAGTGCCGTCAGAACGTGATCTATCATGAGCCGAACTTCATTCTCAAGCCCTGTGACGGGCCAAGTGTGACGACGGTACATGATCTGTCATTTATCCGATATCCAGAGTTCCATCCGCCGGAACGAGTCGCATGGTTGAATCAGCAACTGCCCCAAACTCTTGATCGGGCAGACGCTGTGATTACAGATTCAGACGTGGTACGCACAGAGCTGATCGAGCAGTTTGGTGTCAAACCTGATCGAGTTCGGTCAATTTACCTAGGGGCCGATGCTCGATTTATGCCGCGTTCGGCAAGCGCCACTGCATCGGTGTTGGCCAAGTATGGCCTTGCCCATGGGCGTTACCTTGCGTTCGTTGGCACTATTGAGCCTCGGAAAGGTCTTTCGGTGTTGTTGGATGCGTGGCAATGTTTGCCTGCAAAGGTACGTCAAGCATGGCCTCTGGTAATTGCAGGCGCACCTGGTTGGCGAAACGTGGAGTTATTGAATCGGATACAGGTATTGCAGGCCAAAGGTGATGTGAGATTTCTTCAGTTTCTCAACGCTCATGATCTGCCTTTTATTTATGCCGGGGCGGCTACTTTTGTCTATCCCTCGGTGTATGAAGGCTTTGGCTTACCCGTGTTGGAAGCGATGGCCAGCGGTGTGCCAGTTATTTGTGGTGAAGGCACTTCAATGGCCGAATTTTCCGATGGGGCCTGCAAACTGTTTGATTTGAATGACTCCATGAGCCTGACCCAGGCAATCTTAGAACTGCTTGAGGACCCGCATCAGAGGGCGCACCTTTCGAGAGTCGGGGGGGGGCGGGCAGAAGATTTTTCATGGAAACGCTGTGCACAGGAGACTGTGCAGGTGTATCGCAATGCTGAAAAAAACTCATACACACAGGGTAGTTAAAATGAAACTTAGCAAATTATTATTGGCCGCATCATGTGTAGCTATGCTCAGCGCCTGCGATAATAGTAAGCCGGAAAACATTTTCTCAGCGCAGTACAGTACGACACAGACTAGCTTTGAAGTGATGCCTGGCAGCACATTCATTGTGCCGTTAACGGTTAAGAATACCAGTACAACTGCTTGGGATTCTAAGGCTGCAACAGGTCCGGTTTTGGCCGCCTATCATTGGCTTGGGTCTGATAGAAAAATGTTTCTGGTAGATGGTAACCGGACCTCGTTTTCAGCTCCAGTCAAACCCGAATCAGAAGTGGCTATTCAACTAGGGGTTGCAGCGCCCACGGCTCCTGGGAATTACATTCTTCAAGTTAGCCTTGTTCAGGAAAATATCTCCTGGTTTGATTCGAAAGATGTCAAGCCACTAGAGATAAATGTAAAGGTCAAGTGATTTTATAGGTTTATTCTAGTAACGGCGGACGGCTTCTCTTGTTTTATAACTAGAAGAGGCCACCGTTTTAAAATAGGTGCTGTTTGAAGATTCTACATTTTTACAAAACTTTTGCAGCAGACCAGCATGGTGGCGTGGAGATGTTCATTCGCCATTTGACACATGTTACAAGCCGTCAAGGATGCGAAAACGTAGTGCTTTCGCTGGCCAAGGAGGGAACTTCCTCGGCCCAAGAAGCCGACTATCAGTTAGTTCAGGCAAAAGAAGATTTCAATCTAGCATCGACGGGTATCTCTCTCTCGTCATTCAAGATTTTCAAACAGCTCACTAGGTCAGCAGATATAGTTCATTATCATTTTCCATGGCCATTTATGGACTTGGTTCATTTTGCAACTCGAGTAAAAAAGCCAACAGTTGTAACTTATCATTCAGATGTGGTGCGTCAAAAGGTGCTGAAGTATTTTTATAGCCCTTTGCAAAATACGTTTCTGAATAGTGTCGGTGCTATTGTCGCTACAAGTCCTAATTATCTTGAGAGCTCTCCCGTTCTTGCCAATTTCCGTGACAAGTCAATTGCAATACCTATTGGCCTAGATCAATCAATGTACCCCGAGTACGAGGACGATAAAGTCTCTGAGCTCAGAAAGCAACATGGTCGATTCTTCCTGTTTATTGGTGTGTTGCGTTATTACAAAGGGTTGGAGTTTTTACTGCAGGCTATAGAAAATAGTGATTGGCCATTATTTATTGTCGGCGCAGGCCCGCTAGAGCAAGAGTTGATGCAGATGGCGATTGAACGAAAGTTGCATAACGTGCATTTTATCGGTCAGGTTTCCGAGCAACAAAAAGTCAATCTGCTCCAAGCTTGCTATGCTGTTGTTTTTCCTTCTCATTTACGTTCTGAGGCGTTTGGGATAAGTCTGCTTGAGGCTGCAATGTTTGGTAAACCTATGATCTGTAGTGAGATTGGTACCGGAACCAGTTTTATTAATCAGCATGAGGTTTCGGGCCTGGTAGTTCCCCCCCGAGATGCGCTGGCGATGCGTTTGGCGATGGCAACGCTCTGGGACTCCCCGGCCTTGGCTAGTCGCTATGGCGAGGCTGCCCGAGAGCGTTATCTGCAGATTTTTACTTCCCGCTCCATGGGAGAAGCTTACATAAAGCTTTATTCTCGCCTGATTAATTCTTGAGCGTCTTGGTGGTGGGCTAAATTTATTTAGTAACTACCCAGGAGACTCTTTGCGGTCGCAGTTCGACCACCTAACCTTCTATTGGCAGCGAGCAAGCTTAGTATTGTCCGTATACATCCACGGCTTGTACGCGAGGAACTGCTCTAGTCCAGTTCTTTCTTTTGGTTTATAAGGCTGCCAATTTTTCGGGTTTTGATTTAAGAGCACGCTCGAAACACAGGGTGCCTGCCAAAACATGCTGATGGTTGGAAATATCCATGGTCAAGCAGCAGGATGGTTATTTAGCCCATGCTGTTCCGCCTCAATAAATCCGGAAGCTTCAGTAACTTTTGTTATGACCTTTTGCTTGAAGTTATAAAATGGATGGGCAAGAATTAAATTGAAGGGGCTTTTTTAGGAGGGATTTTATGATCAATAGTAGGACGAGAGGGCGACCAACTTCATTAGTCTTGGTTAAAGGGCTGCAAACAGTCAACAGAGTGAGCGCTGATGCAAACAGAGTTCTTGCTTTAAAATTTGTGGATCACGATGAAGAGTTTTAACAAAGAAGCCAATGTAGCCGGTGTTTAACGTTATAAAGCGAAAACACCGTCACAAAGGACGGTGTTTTGTATGGTGTGGCTCTATGAGGATTCGAGCATCCAGCGTAACGGGAAAAGCGGCAAAACAGTGTTGTCCGATGATGGTCCGCTTCGCCTGGACAACCGTAGGGACCGTGACGGCAGCTTCGTTTCAATCCTGAGCTGCAAGCATGAACGTCGTTTCACCAGCTTCTATGACGAGTTCCGTGCATTCCTCTCGGAGCAGTACGGGACAGACGTTTCTCATGACTTCATCAACTCGGTGACCGATGGTGTTCTGGAAGAAGTCAACGCCTGGCAACAACGCCCACTCGAACCGATGTATCCAGTTATTTTCTTCGATGCCTTGCGGGTCAAAAACCGTTACGAAGGTCTGGTTCGCAACAAGGCCATCTATATGGTGTTGGGGGTATTACCCGACAGTACTAGAGATATTTTGGCCATTTGGACCGAGACCACTGACGGCGCGAAGTTCTGGATGAAGGTCTTTAACGACCGTAAGCGCCCCATAAAGCCCACATTCCAAGTCGAAATCTGATGCTCGAAGCTGTGCTCCCCAACTCTTTCAGGAGCCAGCACCTCATGATGCGACCCGATGCCAAAGTGGAAAAAGTCTACCTCTACCCCAAGCCCGTAGACTTTCGAAAATCCATAGACGGTCTGACCGCGCTGGTCGAGCTGGATATCAAAGTCGCCTTGTTCGATCCGGTACTTTTTGTCTTCCTCAACAAAGCCCGTAACCGCATCAAAGTGTTGTATTGGGAGCGCAACGGTTTCTGTCTGTGGCTCAAGCGTCTGGAAGCCGAACGCTTCAAAACTTCGCCCGACGTCACCAACGAAGCCATGGTGCTGACGGTTCAGGAACTGAACTGGTTGCTCGACGGTTTTGACCTGTGGCGCAACCGTCCGCATCAGGTTTTGACGCCGCGATTCGTCGCTTGACTGGGTATAATCCGGGCCATGATTTCCATACCCGACAACCTTCCCGATGACCTAACTGCGCTCAAGCAATTACTTGCTCAGATACAGTCGAAGGTCGTTCTTCTTGAAGAAGAGAATGCGCTGCTTCGTCAGCGTCTGTTCGGGCGTAAGTCAGAGCAAACCGCAGATCCGGCGACGCCACAGTTGCTGCTGTTTAATGAAGCCGAAAGTATCGACACGCCAGCGCCCGTTGAAGCTGACGAAGAAGTTGTCGCCCCGATCAAGCGCCGTGGCAAACGCAAGCCATTGTCGGCTGACTTGCCACGCATCGAAGTCATCCATGAACTGCCCGAGCACGAACTGACCTGTGCTTGTGGTTGCCGCAAACATGCCATCGGCGAAGAAACCAGCGAGCAGCTGGACATCGTGCCGATGCAGATCCGAGTCATCAAACACATCCGCAAGGTCTACGGGTGTAGGGGCTGCGAAGCAGCCCCGGTCACGGCTGGCAAACCTGCGCAACTGATCGAAAAGAGCATGGCCAGCCCAAGCGTACTGGCCATGCTGTTAACGACTAAATACGTCGATGGTCTGCCGCTGCACCGCTTCGAAAAAGTCCTCGCTCGCCACGGTGTCGAGATCCCTCGGCAAACGCCGGCTCGCTGGGTGATCCAGTGCAGCGAGCACTTCCAGCCACTGCTGAATTTGATGCGTGACCGCCTGCTGGAAAGTCCGGTCATCCACTGCGATGAAACCCGTGTCCAGGTGTTGAAAGAACCGGATCGAGACCCGACCCGCCAATCCTGGATGTGGGTGCAAGCCACCGGCCCGCCAGATCGTAAAGTCGTGCTGTTTGATTACACCTCCAGCCGTACTCAGGAAGAGCCACTGCGTCTGCTGGAAAATTACCGTGGCTATGTCATGACCGACGATTACGCTGGCTATAACGCGTTGGCGTTGCAACCCGGTGTGGAACGTCTGGCGTGCATGGCCCATGCACGACGCAAGTTCGTGGACGCGCAAAAAGTGCAGCCCAAGGGTAAAACCGGACGGGCCGATATCGCGCTGACGATGATCAACAGACTGTACGGCATCGAGCGCGAGCTCAAGGGCGTCAGCGATGAACAGCGGTTTGCCCGTCGACAGGAGAAAAGCCTGCCGATCCTGGCCCAACTGAAAAGCTGGCTGGAGAAAACCCAGGCTCAGGTGACGGCCCAAAGTGCGTTGGGCAAGGCCGTGCATTATCTGGCGAACAACTGGAGCCGGTTGGAGCGCTATGTCGAAGCGGGTTATTTGCCCATCGACAACAACGCGGCTGAAAGAGCGATCAAGCCGCTTGTCATCGGGCGCAAGGCCTGGCTGTTCAGCGATACCGTCAACGGCGCCAGTGCCAGCGCGAAGATCTAGAGCCTGGTCGAGACCGCCAAGGTCAACGGCCAAGAGCCTTATACGTGGCTACGCCACGTACTAGAGCGGCTGCCGCATGCCTCGTCAGTAAAGGACTACGAGGCGCTACTGCCGTGGAACTGCTCGCCCGAAATGCCACAGTAAACCGCTGACCCACTGTTGGGTAGGTGGGGTTTATGGATCGCATACTAACGACCTCAAGATTAGTGGCGTTGAAGATGTACTGATCGCCGTAACCGACGGTCTCAAGGGTATGTCGAGTCCTTGAGTGCTGTGTTTCCTGCGACGACCTTGAAGACCTGCATCGTGCATCTGATCCGCAACAGCCTTGATTACGCTGCCTGGGACATGCGTCGCGCACTGGCCAAAGACCTCAAGCCGATTTGTCAGGCACTGAATTCCGAAGCCGTCGAGAATGCTTTGAACGCCTTCGAAGCGGTGCCTTGGGGCCAGCAATATCCGACGGTGGTGGCCGCTTGGCGACGAGCCTGGGATCGAGTGATCCCATTTTTTTTCTTGCCGCCGGCCATCCGAAAAATGATCTACACCACCAACGCCATCGAAAGCAACGCAGCTCAGCTGCGCAAGATCATCAAGACCCGAGGGCACTTTCCAACCGACGATGCGCCGACGAAGTTGATCTGGTTAGGCTTGCGCAACATCACGGCTAACTGGGGGTAGCGCCGCTGATAACTGGAAAAGCGCCATGAATCAATTTGCGATTCTCTACGGAGATCGATTTATCAGGCCGACCTGGTGAAATGAAGGACTGCCTGACGGCAGGCCATTAACGGCCCGAACACAAAAAATCTGATACTCCCCTATTACGACGCAATCAACTGCCGCAACACGTAATGCAAGATCCCGCCGGACTTGAAGTATTCCACTTCATTCAAGGTATCGATGCGGCACAGCACCTCGATTTTCTCCTGGCTGCCATCCTCACGGGTGATCACCAGGGGCAGGTTCATCCGCGGGGTCAGTTCCACGTCGCTCAGGCCGAGGATGTCCAGGGTCTCCTTGCCGGTGAGTTTCAGGCTCTTGCGGTTCTGGTCGAGCTTGAACTGCAAGGGCAGGACCCCCATGCCCACCAGATTGGAGCGGTGGATGCGCTCGAAGCTTTCGGCGATCACCGCCTTGACCCCCAGCAGGTTGGTGCCCTTGGCGGCCCAGTCACGGCTGGAACCGGTGCCGTATTCCTGACCGGCGATGACCACCAGCGGCGTGCCCGAGGCCTGATATTTCATGGCCGCGTCGTAGATCGACATTTTCTCGCCGCTGGGGATGTAGAGCGTATTGCCGCCTTCTTCGCCGCCGAGCATTTCGTTGCGGATGCGGATGTTGGCAAAGGTGCCGCGCATCATCACTTGGTGATTACCCCGACGCGAGCCGTAGGAGTTGAAGTCCCGGGGTTCCACGCCCTCGTCCCGCAGGTAGCGTCCGGCCGGGCTGTCGGCCTTGATATTGCCGGCGGGAGAGATGTGGTCGGTGGTCACCGAGTCCCCCAGCAGCGCCAGCACCCGTGCGCCGTTGACGTCCTTGATTTCTGGCAGGGGGCCGGCAATGTCGTCGAAGAAGGGAGGGTGCTGGATATAGGTGGAGTCGTCCTGCCAGACATAAGTGGCCGCCTGTGGCACTTCAATGGCTTGCCATTGGGCGTCACCGGCAAACACCTCGGCGTATTCCTTGTGGAACATCCGTGTGTTGACCTGGGCCACGGCCTCGGCGATTTCCTGGCTGCTGGGCCAGATGTCCCGCAGGTACACCGGCTGGCCATCCTTACCTTGACCCAGCGGTTCGCTGCTGATGTCGATACGTACCGTGCCGGCCAGGGCATAGGCCACCACCAGGGGCGGGGAAGCCAGCCAGTTGGTTTTGACCAGGGGATGCACCCGGCCTTCGAAGTTGCGGTTGCCCGACAGCACCGAAGCCACGGTGAGGTCGGCTTGCTGGATGGCTTTCTCGATCGGTTCCTGTAGCGGACCTGAGTTGCCGATGCAGGTGGTGCAGCCATAGCCCACCAGATCGAAGCCCAGTTGGTCCAGGTAAGGCGTAAGTCCGGCGGCTTTATAGTAGTCAGTCACCACCTTGGAGCCTGGAGCCAGCGAACTCTTGACCCAGGGCTTGCGCCGCAGGCCCTTTTCCACGGCTTTCTTGGCCACCAGGCCTGCCGCCATCATCACGCTAGGGTTGGAGGTGTTGGTGCAGGAGGTGATGGCGGCGATCACCACCGCGCCGTTTTTCAGGCGATAGGTCTGGCCTGCGTCCTGGTAGTCGGCTTCGCCCACCAGGTCGGCATTGCCCACGGCGACACCGCCGCCGCCCTCGCTTTCCAGGCGACCTTCTTCCTTGCTGGTGGGTTTGAACTGCAGGTCGAGGAAGTCAGTGAAGGCTTGGGCCACATTGGGCAGCGCGACCCGGTCTTGTGGCCGTTTGGGTCCGGCGAGACTGGCCTCCACGGTGCCCATGTCCAAGGCCAGGCTGTCGGTGAATACCGGCTCCTTGCCCGGCAGGCGCCACAGGCCCTGGGCCTTGCTATAGGCCTCCACCAGTTTCACCAACTCGGCAGGGCGCCCGGACAGGTGCAGGTAATCCAGGGTGATGTCGTCCACTGGGAAGAAGCCGCAGGTGGCGCCATATTCCGGGGCCATGTTGGCAATGGTGGCGCGGTCTGCCAGGGGCAGGTCGGCCAGGCCATCGCCATAGAACTCGACGAACTTGCCCACTACGCCCTTCTTGCGCAGCATCTGGGTCACCGTCAGCACCAGATCGGTGGCGGTAATGCCCTCCTTGAGCTTGCCGGTGAGTTTGAAGCCGATGACTTCCGGAATCAGCATCGACACCGGCTGGCCCAGCATTGCCGCTTCTGCCTCGATCCCGCCCACGCCCCAGCCCAGCACGCCGAGGCCGTTGATCATGGTGGTGTGGGAGTCGGTGCCCACCAGGGTGTCGGGGAAGGCGTAGGTGCGGCCATCCTCGTCCTTGGTCCAGACCGTGCGCCCCAGGTATTCCAGGTTGACCTGGTGACAGATGCCTGTGCCCGGCGGCACCACGCTGAAGTTGTCGAAGGCGCTCTGGCCCCAGCGCAGGAAGGCATAGCGTTCGCCGTTGCGCTGCATTTCGATGTCGACGTTTTGTTCGAAGGCGCTACTGCTGGCGAACTTGTCCACCATCACCGAGTGGTCGATCACCAGATCCACCGGGGACAGCGGGTTGATCCGTTGTGGATCGCCACCGGCCTTGGCCATGGCAGCGCGCATGGCGGCCAGGTCGACCACGGCGGGCACACCGGTAAAGTCCTGCATCAGGACGCGAGCGGGTCGGTATTGGATCTCCCGGTCGGAGCGACGCTCCTTGAGCCAGGCGGCGAGGGCCTTGAGGTCGGCGCCGGTGACGGTCTTGTCGTCTTCCCAGCGCAGCAGGTTTTCCAGCAGGACTTTCAGCGACATGGGCAGGGCGTCGATATCGCCCAGGCTCTTGGCGGCGTCCGGCAGGCTGAAATAGTGATAAGTCTTGTCGTCGACTTTTAGGGTTTTAAGGGTTTTCAGGCTATCGAGGGATGGCATTGAATGACTCCTTGTGGCCCGCACGGCTACGGGCCTGTGATACGGACAGAGGGTTAACCTAGCTCTGTTTGGGGCTTATAGCTAATCACTGGACTCCTGGGTTCAGTCCAAGGTTCCGAACTCGGTTATGATGCGCCGGTTTTCGTGACAGGCTTTGCTACAGGGCAGGTTTGCGCATCGATTCGTCGCCATTTGCCCAGGAGATTCAATGAACACCCTGTTTATCCATTGCCGGCCCGGTTTCGAGGGCGAAGTCTGCTCCGAGATCGCCGACCACGCGGCTCGGCTGAATGTCGCCGGCTACGCCAAGGCCAAGCCCAGCACTGCCTGCGCCGAGTTCATCTGCACCGAGGACGACGGCGCCCAGCGCCTGATGCAGGGGCTGCGCTTTGCCGAACTGATCTTCCCCCGGCAGTGGGCCCGCGGCGGCTTCATCGAGTTGCCGGAAACCGACCGCATTAGCGTGATCCTGGCCTACCTGGCCGGCTTTCCCCAGTGCGGCAGCCTGTGGCTGGAGGTGGTGGATACCAATGACGGCAAGGAACTGTCGAACTTCTGCAAAAAGTTCGAAGGTCCGTTGCGCAAGGCCCTGAGCGCTGCCGGCAAGCTGGTGGAGGATGCCGCCAAGCCGCGCTTGCTGTTGACCTTCAAGAGTGGGCGTGAAGTCTTTGTCGGCCTGGCGGATGCCGGCAACTCGGCCATGTGGCCGATGGGCATTCCACGCTTGAAGTTCCCCCGGGAAGCGCCAAGCCGTTCGACCCTGAAACTGGAAGAGGCCTGGCACCACTTCATCCCCCGGGATCAGTGGGATGAGCGCTTGCATAGCGACATGACCGGGGTCGACCTGGGTGCGGCGCCAGGAGGCTGGACCTGGCAGTTGGTCAATCGCGGCATGCTGGTGACCGCCGTCGATAACGGCCCTATGGCTGAAAGCCTGATGGACACTGGCCTGGTGCAACACCTGATGGCGGACGGTTTTACCTTCAAGCCGCGACAGCCGGTGGACTGGATGGTCTGCGACATCGTCGAGAAGCCGGCGCGCAACGCCGCACTTCTGGAAACTTGGATCGGCGAGGGCCATTGCCGCGAGGCCGTGGTCAACCTGAAGCTGCCGATGAAGCAGCGTTACGCCGAAGTGAAGCGTTTGCTGGAGCGGATTGAAGAGGGCTTCAAGGCGCGGGGAGTTCGGGTGGCGATCGGCTGCAAGCAGCTGTATCACGACCGCGAGGAAGTGACCTGCCACCTGCGTCGCCTGGATGTGAAAAAGCCCAAATCGGCGTAGTACCCGCAACACCGCCCGCTTCCATGTAGGAGCCGGCTTGCCGGCGAAACAGGCCCCCCACAGCAGTGCAAGGCGTGAGGATGCCTTCGCTGGCAAGCCAGCTCCTACGGCAGGACCGGGGCCGTGGAACGACGGCAACTGATGACCCGATGGCACCATTGCGCGACAATGGCCGCCTGTTTCAGGAGTGAACCATGAGTCAAATCATCGATACGCCGGTTGACGGCACCCTCGACGCCACCGGCCTCAATTGCCCCGAGCCGGTGATGATGCTGCACCAGCACATTCGCGACCTGCCCGCAGGCGGGCTGCTGAAAGTGATCGCCACCGACCCTTCCACCCGCCGCGACATTCCCAAGTTCTGCGTGTTCCTCGACCACGAACTGGTGGCGCAGCAGGAAGAGGCCGGCACCTACCTCTACTGGATTCGCAAGAAGCTCGATTAACCCGCCGAACGGCCGATGCGGATCTGCTTGCGCGCACTGCGTGTCAGGCGGATCAACAGCATCAGCGCGGCGCAGGTCAAGCCGGCAATCAACCCCTCCCACAGACCGCTCGGGCCCCGTGCCGCTCCGAACCAATCGGTCAGGCCCAGGGCGTAGCCCACCGGCAAACCAATCCCCCAGTAAGCGAACAGGGTCAGGATCATGGTCACCCGAGTGTCCTGATAGCCGCGCAGTGCGCCGGCGGCGGTGACCTGAATGCCATCGGAAAACTGGAACAATGCCGAGTACACGATGAGCATCGAGGCTACCTGGATCACCATCGGGTCGTTGGTGTAGATCGAGGCGATGGGTTCGCGCAGCAGGTACATCAGGCTTGCCGACAGGCAGGCGTAGGCCAGTGCCGCGCCCATGCCGACTCCGGCGCTGAAGCGTGCGTCGCGCGGTTGCTGACGGCCCAGAGACTGGCCGACCCGCACCGTTACGGCCATGGCCAGGGAGTAGGGGATCATGAACATCAGGGCGCTGACGTTGAGGGCAATCTGGTGTCCGGCCACTACCGTGGCACCCAGGCTGCCGATCAACAGGGCGATGACCGCGAAGATGCTCGACTCGGCGAACACCGCGATGCCGATGGGCAGGCCGACACTCACCAGGCGCTTGATCACCGCCCATTGTGGCCAGTCGAACCGGCTGAACAGCTGGATCTTGCGATAGGCCGGTGCCCAGTGAACCCAGCCGGCCATGCCTAGCATCATGGCCCACATCACGATCGCCGTGGCCCAGCCACAGCCGACGCCGCCCATGGCCGGCACACCGAAGTGGCCATAAATGAAGATGTAGTTGATGGGGATGTTGAGGGCCAGGCCACAAAGCCCGATGACCATGCTCGGCACTGTGCGGCCCAGCCCGTCGCTCAAGCAGCGCAGCACGTAGTACAGCGCTACAGCCGGCAGGCCGCTGGCGATGCCGTGCAGATAACCCATGCAGGGCTTGATCAGTTCCGGATCAACCTTCATCAGGTGCAGTATCGGTTCGGCGCTGATCAATATCAGCGTGGCCGAGAGGCCCGTCACTACCGCCAGCCACAGGGCCTGGCGCACCACCGGACTGATCTCGTGCAGCTTGCCGGCACCAAAGCGCTGGGCCACTTTGGGTGTGGTGGCCAGCAGGGTGCCGGTCATCAGCAGGAACACTGGAATCCAGATTGAGTTGCCCAGGGCTACGGCCGCGAGATCCCGCGGACTGACCCGACCGGCCATGACGGCATCGACAAAGCCCATGGCGGTGGTGGCCACCTGGGCAATCATGATGGGCAGGGCCAGTCGCAGCAGGTCGCGCAGTTCGCGGCCAACCCGTGCAGGGCGGCTGGTGGCTGGGGTGATGGGAGTGTCGGTCACGGAATTCACGGGGCGTAGCGTCCATAGGCGTGTTGCGCGGGACGCGACAGTCTACGCGTTGACACTCTGGTCAGGAAAAAATCCAGTGTTGTGGATTTGTAATGGCCGGTCGCGGGGAAATGAGTGCTCGACCTCAAGCCGCGCTGGCTCGGCCTGTCATCTGCGCCTACACTGCGGCTCCCCACGAGGAGCCAGCCATGTTGATTGTTGCCGACGAAAATATTCCCCTGATCGAAGAGTTCTTTGCCGGCTTCGGCGAGATCCGGCGTTTCCCCGGGCGTGCCATTGATCGGGCGACCGTGGAGCAGGCGGATGTGTTGCTGGTGCGCTCGGTGACTCAAGTCGATCGCCAATTGCTGGAAGGCAGTCCGGTGCGGTTTGTCGGCACCTGCACCATCGGCACCGATCATCTGGACCTGGATTACTTCCAGCAGGCAGGTATCAGTTGGTCCAGTGCGCCGGGCTGCAATGCCCGTGGCGTGGTGGATTATGTGCTGGGCAGCCTGTTGACCCTGGCCGAGATCGAAGGGGCGGATCTGGCTCAACGCTGTTACGGCGTGGTGGGGGCTGGTGAAGTCGGCGGACGCTTGATCAAGGTCCTGCGCGGTCTGGGTTGGCAAGTCCTGGTCTGTGATCCGCAGCGACAGGCGGCGGAAGGCGGCGACTACGTCAGCCTGGAGCAATTGATCGAACGTTGCGACGTCATCAGCCTGCATACGCCACTGGCTCGGCATGGCGAGCATTCCACCTGGCACCTGCTGGATCGCCAGCGCTTGAACCAGCTCAAGCAAGGTACCTGGCTGATCAATGCAGCCCGTGGCCCGGTGGTGGATAACCAGGCACTGCGTGAAGTGTTGCTGCAGCGTGAGGATTTGCAGGCGGTGCTGGATGTCTGGGAAGAGGAGCCGACAGTGGATCGCGAGCTGGCGGACCTGTGCGTGCTGGCCACGCCCCATATCGCCGGCTACAGCCTGGATGGCAAACAGCGTGGCACGGCGCAGATCTACCAGGCCTACTGCCGCTTCCTCGGTCAGGCCGAACAGGTCAGCCTGGCCACCTTGCTGCCGGCGCCGTGGGTGCCGCAAGTCAGCCTGAATGCCAATGCCGATCCGGCCTGGGCCCTGGCGATGATCTGCCGGGCGGTGTATGACCCGCGCCGTGATGATGCGGATTTTCGCCGTAGCCTGGCGGATGATGTCGCCCAGCAACGCAACGCCTTCGACGGCCTGCGCAAGCATTATCCGGAGCGTCGCGAGATCGACGGGCTGCAAGTGCGGATTCAGGGTGATTCGCCAGCCCTGAGCCAGATCGTTCGGGCCCTGGGCGCCAGCGAAGTCTGAAGTCGTTCAGACAGTAAAGCGCGCCCATAAAAAACCCGGCCACCAGGCCGGGTCAAGAGGACATGAGGCTGAGTGTCAATCTTGCCGAGCAGGCTTGACCAGTCGCTTTTCCAGTTCGCGGCAGGCGTTCTGGATCATTTCTTCAGTAATAGGTACTTCGCGACCCTGGGCGTCGATGATGGCACACCCCAGAGACTGGTTCGGCTGGGTACGGATTACTTGAATCTTGTCATTGCTGCTGTGTTGCAAGGACATGGCCTGTCTCCTCATCAGGTTGTGTGCTTACTCTAGAATGGCCGGGTGACCAAGCTGTTACAGACCGCCGCAAGGGCTGGCCCGGCGACTTCACTCCAACAGAAATGCCCGGGGAGTGCCAGCCACGGATTAGACCGATAATCTCTAGGCGCTAGTGTCAGCGGTCATAATCAACCTGACTCATTGTGATTTAGCAAAGTTCCTGCGAATTCCTCTCGTTGCCGCCGCTGCAACGGGTCAGTCGCCGGCGCGTCAATGGATGAACTGCATGCTCTCTTCTCGTCACCGCCGGGCGTTGCATCTGGCCAGCCGTTTTATCGCTCCCTACCGTTGGCAGGCGCTCGGCGCCCTGTTGGCATTGATTGTTACTGCGGGCATCACCTTGTCCATGGGGCAGGGGATTCGCCTGTTGGTGGACCAGGGGTTCATGACCCAGTCCCCGCATTTGCTGAACCAGTCCATTGGCCTGTTCCTGCTGCTGGTCCTGGCCCTGGCGGTAGGCACGTTCGTGCGTTTCTATCTGGTGTCCTGGATCGGCGAGCGCTGCGTGGCGGACATCCGGCGCCAGGTGTTCAATCACCTGATCTACCTGCATCCCGGCTTCTACGAGAACAATCGCAGCTCGGAGATCCAGTCGCGACTCACGGCGGACACCACCTTGCTGCAGTCGGTGATCGGTTCTTCGCTGTCGTTGTTCCTGCGGAATGCGCTGATGGTGTTGGGAGGGATCGTCCTGCTGTTCGTCACCAACCCCAAGCTCACCAGCATCGTGGTGGTGGCCTTGCCGCTGGTGCTGGTGCCGATCCTGATTTTCGGCCGCCGGGTGCGCAGCCTGTCGCGCTTGAGTCAGGACCGGATCGCCGATGTCGGCAGCTATGTGTCCGAGACGCTGGGGCAGATCAAGACGGTCCAGGCCTACAACCACCAGGCCCAGGACGAGCAGCGCTTTGCCGTGACGGTGGAGCAGGCCTTCGATACCGCGCGCAAGCGTATTGTCCAGCGCGCCTGGCTGATCACCCTGGTGATCGTCCTGGTCTTGGGCGCGGTGGGGGTGATGCTCTGGGTAGGAGGCATGGATGTGATCGCCGGGCGTATTTCCGGCGGTGAGCTGGCGGCTTTCGTGTTCTACAGCCTGATTGTCGGTAGCGCTTTTGGCACCTTGAGTGAGGTCATTGGCGAACTGCAGCGCGCTGCCGGAGCTGCGGAGCGGATCGCCGAACTGCTGCGGGCGGAGAACATTATCCAGGCGCCCAGTAGCGGTCTGGTGAGCTTGCCGGCACGTGTGCAGGGCGATCTGGAGTTGGACGGCCTGAGCTTTTCCTATCCGTCAAGGCCGGACCGCTACGCCGTCGATGGCCTGAGCCTGAAGGTTCAGGCCGGAGAAACCCTGGCGTTGGTCGGGCCGTCGGGGGCAGGCAAATCCACCCTCTACGATCTGCTGCTGCGTTTCTACGACCCGCAGCAGGGGCGGATATTGCTGGATGGGGTGCCCCTGACCCAGCTCGATCCGCTGGATCTGCGGCGCTGTTTTGCTCTGGTGTCGCAAAGCCCGGCGCTGTTCTACGGCAGCATCGAAGAGAACATCCGCTATGGCAATCCTGGTGCCACCCTGGCCCAGGTCCAGGAGGCGGCGAAGATCGCCTATGCCCACGAGTTCATCGAGCAGATGCCAGAGGGGTATCAGACTCATCTGGGGGATGGCGGGCTGGGACTTTCTGGCGGACAGCGGCAACGCCTGGCAATTGCTCGCGCGTTGTTGGTGGATGCGCCGATCCTGTTACTGGACGAGGCCACCAGTGCCCTGGATGCGCAGAGTGAGCATTTGATTCAGCAAGCCTTGCCCAGCCTGATGAAGAACCGCACCACCCTGGTGATCGCCCATCGCCTGGCCACGGTGAAGAATGCCGACCGGATTGCGGTCATGGATCAGGGCAGGCTGGTGGCGGTGGGTACTCATCAGCAACTGATCGCCAACAGTCCGCTGTATGCGCGTCTGGCGGCCCTGCAGTTCAGCGAAGGTCCTCAGGCGCCTGTGTAGGAGCCGGCTTGCTGGCTAAAGCGGCCATCAGGCTGGCGCCGAGTCCGAAGGCCTCTTTGCCGGTATGCCAGCTCCCGCAATGGGTGGCCGCCCAATAAAAAGCCCGCATCGCTGCGGGCTTGTAGAAGGCTGGCTTCACTGATCGTCGAAGTAGCGCTCATGCCAGTCCACCAGCGGCTGCGGTGAGTTGAGCTTCTGGCCGTAGATCACCGAGTAGGACAGTACGTTCTGAACATACTGGCGGGTTTCGTCGAAGGGAATGCTTTCCACCCACACGTCGAAACTCAGGTGGTCGGCGCCCTTGAGCCATTGCCGCACCCGTCCAGGACCCGCGTTATAGGCAGCAGATGCCAATACCCGGTTGCCGTTGAACTGGCTGTGGACCTGGCTCAGGTACGCCGCACCCAATTGGATGTTCTTGTCCGGGTCCAGCACTTGCTGGGGAGAGGCCAGGGGAATGCTGAACTTGCGCGCGGTTTCCTTGGCGGTACCAGGCATCAGTTGCATCAGGCCGCTGGCGCCCACGTGGGAACGGGCATCGTCCATGAAGGCGCTTTCCTGGCGGGTGATGGCGAACACCCAGCTCGAATGCAGGCCGCGGACCTTGGCTTCGCGCACCAGGGTGTCGCGGTGAGCCATGGGGAAGCGGATGTCCAGGTCATCCCAGTACTGGGCCTGGCTGATGGTGCGAATGGCCGGGAAGTACCATTTCAGGTCGTAGGCCAGCCTGGCCTGGGCCACCATTTCGTCACGGTTGAAGTGCCGGCTGACGTGGTACCACTCACGGCGACCATCGACGATCTGGCCCCGGGCATGGAATTCCAGGGCGCGACGCACGCCCGGAGTGTTGCGCACTTTGTTGATGACTGCCTGGCTCAGCATCAGCGGTTGGTTGTTCAACTGATAGGGGGCCTTGGCGTGATCCGCGGCGAGGAATCCGTAGAAATCACGCTCCCGGGCCAGGCCTTTGAACAGCGCCAGGGCCTGGGGGTTCTTCGGCTGGGCCAGCTCCAGGCTGCGCGCCTGCCAGTAGCGCCAGCGGTTGGTGCTGGCCAGGTCCTGAGGCAGCTTGCGGGTCAGCTGGTAGGCATCTTCCCAGCGCGCCAGACGCAGCAGCAGGCGCAGGCGCCATTCGGAGACGGTGTTGTCCCGCAGCTCTGGGTCGTACTTGGTCATGACGTCCAGGGCGCGGCTGTCGAAGCGTCGGGCCAGGGTCAGGCCGATTTCGCGGGCAATGGCCACTTTTTCGTCGCGTGAGAAGTGCATGCTGCTGGCATAGCCGTCCAGCAGGGCCATGGCCTTGTCCGGGTCCTGGCGAGCCAGTCGGCGCAAGCCGAGGCCGACCACGTCGGACATCGCCTCATCGGCGGGCTGGAAGCGCGAAGGCTGGCTCAGCAGCTCCGGCTTTTGCGCCACATCCACCAGCAGACGGCCCTGGGGCGCGAGGGTGGTCATGCTCTTGACCAGGCTGTTGGCCAGGGGGTAGTTGCGGGCTTCGGCCGCCAGCTTGGCCCGCTGCCAGCGCTTCTGTTCGGTCAGTTGGCCTTCAGCGGCCCATTGGGCGAACAGCGCGTCACAGGCGGCCGGTTGGGATTTGCCGGTCAGCCAGAGCTTTTCGGTAGCGGCATAGCCTTGCGCCTTGAGGTTATGGCCCAGTTGGTACTGGCCATTGAGGCAGTCCAGTTCGGTGAAGTTGAGTTTCGGGTCGTAATACCGGGTGAAGGTGGCCCAGTCGCCGCGTTCCGCCAGCCAGCGCAGCCAGCGCAGTTTCATCCAGTTGGCTTGAGGCAGGTCGCCATGTTCGGCGAGGAATTTCTCGATCTCGGCGTTGCTGGCGCTCTTCAGGCGGGCCGTGAGTTCGTCATAGGCCAGGTACGGTTCCAGTGGGTAGTCGCGCAGGGCATCGGCATAACGGAAATAAGGGCCTGAATCGCCCTTGGCCAGAGCGCGTTTGGCCTCGTCGTAATATCGGCGTTGCTGGGTCAGGTCCGCCGCCTGGGCGGATTGGACGGCAGTGGCGGAAAGAAGCAGACAGGATAAAAGGCTGAAAAGGCGACTGCGCATGAGACATCCGGGCAGAGAAATCATGACAAGTGCCGACAAGGCCAACACTGATTGTTCACTAGCTTAGCCTTTTGCCAGCAACCGGTGAAAGCTTTGCCGAGCCCTTGGCATCAGTTGGCAACAAAAGTGCCTTCGGGGTTGCCGGTGGCGAAATAGCGGGCCTTCTGAGGGCGCAAGTCAGGTAGAATGCGCGCCCGGTTTTTGGAGAAGAACATGACCCTGCTCAAATTCAGCGATGTGTCCCTTGCTTTCGGCGCCATGCCGTTGTTGGACAAGGTGTCCTGGCAGATCGCCCGTGGTGAGCGGGTGTGCATCATCGGCCGTAACGGTACTGGCAAATCCAGCATGATGAAGCTGGTCAAGGGCGATCAGAAGCCCGACGACGGCTCCGTATGGCGCGCACCCGGTCTGAAGATCGGCGAATTGCCTCAGGAACTGCCTGTGGCCGACGAGCGGACCGTGTTCGACGTGGTTGCCCAGGGCCTGGACGGTGTCGGCGAGCTGCTGGCCCAGTACCACCACCTGAGCCAGAACATCGTCACCGACGCCGATCTGGAAAAACTGATGCACGTCCAGCACGACCTCGAAGCCCGTGACGGCTGGCGCCTGCAGCAACTGGTGGACAGCACCCTGAGCCGCCTGCAACTGCCAGCCGACAAGACCCTCGCCGAGTTGTCCGGTGGCTGGCGGCGTCGCGTGCTGTTGGCGCAGGCCCTGGTATCCGAGCCGGATCTGCTGCTCCTCGACGAGCCGACCAACCACCTGGATATCGGCGCCATTGCCTGGCTGGAAGAGGCGCTGAAGGATTTCCAGGGCGCGGTTCTCTTTATTACCCACGACCGTTCCTTCCTGCAGAACCTGGCCACCCGCATCCTCGAACTGGATCGTGGCGGCCTGATCGATTGGAACGGCGACTACGCCAGTTTCCTGGTGCACAAGGAAGCCATGCTGGCGGCGGAAGAAACCGCCAATGCGCTGTTCGACAAGCGCCTGGCCCAGGAAGAAGTGTGGATTCGCCAGGGCATCAAGGCCCGGCGTACCCGTAACGAAGGCCGCGTGCGTGCGCTCAAGGCGCTGCGCGTGGAGCGCAGTGAGCGTCGCGAGCGTACCGGCAAGGCCAACATTCAGCTGGAAACCGCCGACAAGTCTGGCAAGCAGGTAATGGTGCTGGAGAATGTCAGCTTCGCTCACCCGGACGGCCCGTTCCTGGTCAAGGACTTTTCCATGGTCCTGCAGCGTGGCGACCGCATTGGCCTTCTGGGCGCCAACGGCACCGGCAAGACCACCTTGCTCAAGCTGATGCTCGGCGGTCTGGTGCCGAGCAGCGGCAAGGTGGAAGAGGGCACGCGGATCGACGTGGCCTACTTCGACCAGTTGCGCCACCAGTTGGACCTGGAAAAGACCGTGATCGACAACGTTGCCGAAGGTCGCGACTTCATCGAGATCGATGGCCAGAGCCGTCACGTGCTGAGCTACCTCGGTGATTTCCTGTTCAGTCCGCAACGTGCCCGTACGCCAGTCAAGGCCCTGTCTGGCGGTGAGCGTGCCCGTCTGTTGCTGGCCAAGTTGTTCAGCAAACCGGCCAACCTGCTGGTGCTCGACGAGCCGACCAACGACCTCGATGTGGAAACCCTCGAGCTGCTGGAAGAAGTGTTGCTGACCTTCCAGGGCACCGTGCTGATGGTCAGCCACGACCGGGCCTTCCTCGACAACGTGGTGACCAGCACCCTGGTCTTTGAAGGCGAAGGCAAGGTTCGCGAGTACGTTGGCGGTTATCAGGACTGGTTGCGCCAGGGTGGCTCGCCGCGGCTGCTGGGGGTTACCGAGAACAAGTCCGGCAAGGCCGAACTGAATTCCGCCGTGGTTGCGCCGGTGCAAGCCGCAGCGCCAGCCCCTGTGCAAGAGGCTCCGGCGAAGAAGAAGCTCAGCTACAAATTGCAGCGTGAGCTTGAGGCGCTGCCGGGGCAGATCGATGCGATGGAACAACAGATTGCCGGGGTCGAGGCGGAGATGGCCGATGCCGGTTTCTATCAGCGCCCGGCGGCTGAAACCGCTGCGGTCATTGCCCGGCTGGAGCAGTTGAATGCCGAGCTGGAGCAGATGGTCGAGCGCTGGGCCGAGCTGGATGCCTGAGTGACCGGTGTTTGATAAAAAAGCCCGACTTTAGCGTCGGGCTTTTTTTCGGAGCAGTGACCGGTCTGGTAACTGTCGGGTGAGGGCTTAGCGTTTGGCCAGGTGCACAGCCAACACGTCACACGGTGCGCCGTGCAGGACGTCATTGGCGGTGGAGCCCAGCAGCAGGGCCAGGCCGTGACGGCCGTGGCTGCCCACCACAATCAGATCGCATTCCTGTTCCTTGGCCAGGTGATGTATTTCCTGGCGCGGTTGTCCATAGGTCAGGTGACTGTATTCCTTGGTCAGCTCCGGGTACTTGTGGATCAGCCGGTCCAGGCGTTCCCTGGCCTGATCGAACTGTTGCTGCTGCAGCTGCGAAAGATCCATGGGCACGTCACCGCCGAAGGCCATGGCCATGGGTTCGACGATGTGCACCAGGGACAGCTTGGCTCCATTGCTCACCGACAGCTCGCGAGCGCGGTGGATAACAGGATCGCACTCTTCGGTTAAATCTACGGCGACCAGAATATGGTGGTAGGACATGAGGCGCTCCTCCTGAGGATTGCAATAGCTTCAAGTATGGCTGGTTTCAAGCGGGTTGGTTCCACCCAGGCCCCGCTCATCTAAAAATCGAGAGTACTGATATGACGGTCTGGATAGTGGTGTCAATCCTTGCGGTGGTTCTGAGCCCGTTGGCGTGGCTGCGGCCCTCGCGCCGCCAGAGCGGCTTGATCGCCCTGCGCCTGGAAGCGCGGCGCATGGGGTTGGCCATGCAGCTGGCGCCCCAGGAATGGCCGCACTGGTTGGGGCAGGAGCCGCCCAATCCTTGCCCGCAATACCACCGGCCGAGGCGCAGCGCACAATCTGCTTGCTGGAGTTACTGGCAGATAGCCCCTGGTAGCTGGGTCAACCAGTGGCGTGAACCCTGTGTCGATGAGGCGCTGCTCCAGCATCTGCAGACCTTGCCGCCAGGGGTCTTCAAGGTTGAAGCGGACAAGCAACTGATCGCCCTGTACTGGAGCGAGCGCGGCGAGGCCAGTGTCTTGCAGGATATCGCCTCGGTGCTCAAGGCCTTGGCCTGAAGTCATGGGGGAGGGCGCCCGCGGCAATCGTGGGCGTTTGGCAATAAAAAGCCCGACTCAGCATCGGGCGGGATGGCCAGGCAGGCCGGTAATCTCGTTTGAGCCACCCTGGGGTGGCTTCTTGCTGTCTGGGCTGTGCCCCTATTTGATAAAACTTTCTGACCTTTTCTTCAGATATATCTCCAGCTTAGTCGCTATCGTTCCCTGTGGGCTGACGATTTAGGGCGATTTTTCTAAATATTGATCCTATGAATGGCGATGAATGCAGGGGTGTGTTGATCATCTGGGGAGCAGTGAAGTGACCGCAAAGTCGCGTTTCAAACAGCGTTTTGTACGATTGACAATTGCCGGATTTTCCCTGAATGTGGCGTACCCAAATCAAACGGGCGTATGAAATGAGCGTTTGTATCTCAGGCGGCTCTATACAGAATCCCGACTATCGCGTTGGCGGGTGTGCCTGGCGGATTGGCGTTAGCATCGACGGTGACGTTAGTGCCAAGCCAGAAGTCAGCGTCCGACGTGTACTGTTCAGCTTCCATATCGTGGAGATCAGTTGATGATTTACGAAGGTAAAGCCATCACGGTTAAGGCTCTTGAAAGTGGCATCGTCGAATTGAATTTCGACCTCAAGGGTGAGTCCGTCAACAAGTTCAACCGTCTAACCCTGAATGAATTGCGTCAGGCTGTTGACACCATCAAGGCAGATGCTTCGATCAAGGGCGTGATCGTCAGCAGTGGCAAGGACGTATTCATCGTCGGCGCCGACATCACCGAGTTTGTCGATAACTTCAAGCTGCCGGATGCCGAGCTGGTGGCAGGTAACCTCGAAGCCAACAAGATCTTCAGCGATTTCGAAGACCTCAACGTGCCGACCGTTGCCGCGATCAATGGCATCGCCCTGGGCGGCGGCCTGGAAATGTGCCTGGCGGCGGACTACCGCGTCATGGCGGCCAGCGCCAAGATCGGCCTGCCGGAAGTCAAGCTGGGCATCTACCCGGGCTTCGGCGGTACCGTGCGTCTGCCGCGCATCATCGGTGCCGACAACGCCATCGAGTGGATTGCCGCCGGCAAGGAAAACCGTGCTGAAGACGCGCTGAAAGTCGGTGCCGTCGATGCTGTGGTTGCTCCCGATAAACTCAAGGACGCCGCTCTGGCCCTGGTTAAGCGCGCTATTTCCGGCGAGTTCGACTACAAGGCCAAGCGTCAGCCGAAGCTGGAAAAACTCAAGCTCAACGCCATTGAGCAGATGATGGCTTTCGAAACCGCCAAAGGTTTCGTCGCCGGTCAGGCAGGCCCGAACTACCCGGCGCCTGTTGAAGCGATCAAGATCATCCAGAAGGCCGCCAACTTCGGCCGCGACAAGGCTCTGGAAGTGGAAGCCGCCGGCTTCGTCAAACTGGCCAAGACCTCTGCCGCACAAAGCCTGATCGGTCTGTTCCTGAATGATCAGGAACTGAAGAAAAAGGCCAAGGCCTACGATGAGATCGCCAAGGACGTGAAGCAGGCCGCAGTACTCGGCGCCGGCATCATGGGTGGTGGCATTGCCTACCAGTCGGCCTCTAAAGGCACGCCGATCCTGATGAAGGACATCAACGAACACGGTATCGAGCAGGGTTTGGCGGAAGCTGCGAAACTGCTGGTCGGTCGCGTTGATAAAGGCCGCATGACTGCCGCGAAAATGGCTGAGGTGCTCAACGGCATTCGTCCAACCCTGTCTTACGGGGACTTCGGTCACGTCGACCTGGTGGTCGAGGCGGTGGTCGAGAACCCTAAGGTCAAGCAAGCGGTATTGGCTGAAGTCGAAGGTCAGGTCAAAGAGGACACCATTCTGGCGTCCAACACTTCGACCATCTCCATCAGCCTGTTGGCCAAGGCCCTCAAGCGTCCGGAAAACTTCGTCGGCATGCACTTCTTCAACCCGGTGCACATGATGCCTCTGGTGGAAGTGATCCGTGGCGAGAAGTCCAGCGAGCTGGCCGTTGCCACCACCGTTGCCTACGCCAAGAAAATGGGCAAGAACCCGATCGTGGTCAACGACTGCCCGGGCTTTTTGGTCAACCGCGTTCTGTTCCCGTACTTCGGCGGTTTCGCCAAGCTGGTTAGCGCTGGTGTGGACTTCGTGCGCATCGACAAGATCATGGAAAAATTCGGCTGGCCAATGGGCCCGGCGTACCTGATGGACGTGGTCGGCATCGACACCGGTCACCACGGTCGTGACGTGATGGCTGAAGGCTTCCCGGATCGCATGAAGGACGATCGTCGTTCGGCCGTGGACGTACTCTACGAAGCCAAGCGCCTGGGCCAGAAGAACGGCAAGGGTTTCTACGCCTACGAAACCGACAAGAAGGGCAAGCAGAAGAAGGTCGCCGATCCGTCGGTGCTGGAAGTGCTCAAGCCAATCGTCTACGAGCAGCGTGAAGTCACTGACGAAGACATCATTAACTGGATGATGATCCCGCTGTGCCTGGAAACCGTTCGTTGCCTGGAAGACGGCATCGTCGAAACTGCTGCCGAAGCTGACATGGGCCTGGTCTACGGTATTGGTTTCCCTCCATTCCGTGGTGGTGCGCTGCGCTACATCGATTCCATCGGTGTTGCCCAGTTCGTTGCCCTGGCCGACCAGTACGCCGATCTGGGCGCGCTGTACCACCCGACCGCGAAGCTGCGTGAAATGGCCAAGAACGGCCAGAGCTTCTTCGGTTAAGCGCCCACACTAGAGCGAGAGTGAACATATGAGCTTGAATCCTAGAGACGTCGTGATTGTCGACTTCGGTCGTACTCCGATGGGCCGCTCCAAGGGCGGCATGCACCGCAACACCCGCGCCGAAGACATGTCGGCGCACCTGATCAGCAAACTGCTGGAACGCAACACCAAGGTCGACCCGGCGGAAGTCGAGGACGTGATCTGGGGCTGCGTCAACCAGACCCTGGAACAGGGCTGGAACATCGCGCGCATGGCGTCGCTGATGACCCAGATCCCGCACACCTCGGCCGGCCAGACCGTCAGCCGCCTGTGCGGCTCCTCCATGAGCGCACTGCATACCGCTGCGCAAGCGATCATGACCGGTAACGGTGACGTGTTCGTGGTGGGCGGCGTCGAGCACATGGGGCACGTGAGCATGATGCACGGTGTCGATCCGAACCCGCACATGTCCCTGTACGCGGCGAAAGCCTCGGGCATGATGGGCCTGACCGCCGAGATGCTGGGCAAGATGCACGGCATCACCCGTGAGCAGCAGGACGCCTTTGGCGTGCGTTCCCACCAGCTCGCCCACAAGGCGACCGTGGAAGGCAAGTTCAAGGACGAAATCATCCCGATGCAGGGCTATGACGAGAACGGTTTCCTGAAACTGTTCGACTACGACGAAACCATTCGTCCCGAAACCACCCTGGAAAGCCTGGCGGCCTTGAAGCCGGCGTTCAACCCCAAGGGTGGCACCGTGACTGCCGGTACTTCGTCGCAGATCACCGACGGCGCTTCGTGCATGATTGTGATGTCGGCCCAGCGTGCCCAGGATCTGGGCATCCAGCCGCTGGCAGTGATCCGTTCCATGGCGGTGGCGGGTGTGGACCCGGCGATCATGGGCTATGGTCCAGTACCGGCCACGCAGAAAGCCTTGAAGCGCGCAGGCCTGGGCATCAACGACATCGACTTCTTCGAGCTCAACGAAGCTTTCGCCGCACAGGCCCTGCCAGTGCTGAAAGATCTGAAAGTGCTCGACAAGATGAATGAGAAGGTTAACCTGCACGGCGGCGCGATCGCCTTGGGTCACCCGTTCGGTTGCTCCGGTGCGCGTATCTCCGGGACCCTGCTCAACGTCATGAAGCAAAATGGCGGCACCTTCGGTGTGTCCACCATGTGCATCGGCCTTGGCCAGGGCATCTCGACCGTCTTCGAACGCGTTTAAGCGTTGGGTTGATGGAAGCCGGGGCCCTGTGCCCCGGTTTTTGTTTTTCTGAAGATTTATTTGTTTTTATTTTGAAAAAAATTGCACGAGGGCCAGAGCATGCAGTTACAACCCGGGCTCTATCAGCATTACAAGGGGCCGCAGTACCGCGTTTTCAGCGTGGCGCGGCACTCGGAAACGGAAGAAGAAGTAGTGTTTTACCAAGCCCTGTATGGGGATTACGGTTTTTGGGTGCGACCCTTGAGCATGTTCCTGGAGTCGGTCGAAGTTGACGGCGAGCAGGTCCCACGCTTTGCTTTGGTGCAGGCCGAACCCAGTCTTTTTTCACCGACGTAAGTGCAGGTCGCGCAGTACCCTGCGCTTGACCTCACCTTGTTGCCACTATATATAGCGGGGCCGCGTCAGGCGCCAACCGCCTTTCACTTCTCGAATTCAGGAATTTTCTGATCCATGGGCAAATCGCTGGTCATTGTGGAATCCCCGGCTAAGGCCAAGACCATCAACAAGTACTTGGGCAACCAATACGTGGTGAAGTCGAGTATCGGCCATATCCGAGACCTGCCCACCAGCGGTTCGGCGAGCGCCGCCAAAGAGCCAGCCGCCAAGCGTGGCAAGGCCGCTGCGGGCGAAGCCCCGGCCTTGTCGCCGAAGGAAAAAGCGCGCAAGCAGCTGGTTTCACGCATGGGCGTCGACCCCGAGCACGGCTGGAAGGCCAAGTACGAAATCCTTCCCGGCAAGGAAAAGGTCATTGAAGAGCTGCGCCGCCTTGCCAAGGATGCCGACACCATCTATCTCGCAACGGACTTGGACCGCGAAGGGGAAGCCATCGCCTGGCACCTGCGGGAAGCCATCGGCGGTGACGACAGCCGCTACAAGCGCGTGGTGTTCAACGAAATCACCAAGAAGGCGATCCAGGAAGCCTTCTCCCAGCCCGGCGAGCTGGATATTCATCGGGTCAACGCTCAGCAGGCCCGTCGCTTTCTTGATCGCGTGGTGGGCTACATGGTCTCGCCGCTGCTGTGGGCGAAGATTGCCCGTGGCCTGTCCGCCGGTCGTGTGCAGTCGGTTGCCGTGAAGCTGGTGGTGGAGCGCGAGCGCGAGATTCGTGCCTTCATCCCTGAAGAATACTGGGAAGTACACGCTGATCTGGGCACCGCCAAGGGTTCGAATGTGCGTTTTGAAGTGGCCCGTGAAAACGGCGAGGCCTTCAAGCCGCTCAATGAAACACAGGCCATGGCTGCCCTGGAGAAGCTCAAGGCTTCGGCCTATAGCGTCGCCAAGCGCGAAGACAAACCCACCAGCAGCAAGCCGTCGGCGCCATTTATTACCTCCACCCTGCAGCAGGCCGCGAGCAACCGCCTGGGCTTCGGGGTGAAGAAGACCATGATGATGGCCCAGCGTCTGTATGAAGCTGGCTACATCACCTATATGCGTACCGACTCCACCAACCTCTCGGCTGATGCCGTGGCGATGGCGCGGACCTATATCGAAGACGAGTTCGGCAACAAGTACCTGCCGGCCTCGCCCAACGTCTACAGCAGCAAGGAAGGGGCCCAAGAGGCGCACGAAGCGATTCGTCCGTCCGACGTGAACACCCATCCAAGCAAACTGTCGGGCATGGAACGTGACGCTGAGCGGCTCTACGAGCTGATCTGGCGTCAGTTCGTTGCTTGCCAGATGCTGCCGGCGCAATACCTGTCCACTACCGTCAGCGTGGCCGCTGGCGACTTCGAGCTGCGCGCCAAGGGCCGCATCCTCAAGTTCGACGGCTACACCCGGGTCATGCCGCAGATCAGCAAGCCAGGTGATGACGATGTGCTGCCGGACATGGCGCAGGGCGAAGTGCTGAAGTTGATCAAGCTCGACCCAAGCCAGCACTTCACCAAGCCGCCGGCGCGCTATTCCGAAGCCAGCCTGGTGAAGGAAATGGAAAAACGCGGCATCGGTCGTCCTTCGACCTATGCGGCGATCATTTCGACCATTCAGGATCGCGGCTACGTAACCCTGCACAACCGTCGGTTCTATTCGGAAAAGATGGGTGACATCGTCACTGAGCGTCTCTCCGAAAGCTTCTCCAACCTCATGGACTACGGCTTCACCGCCGGCATGGAAGAGAACCTCGATGACGTGGCCCAGGGCGAGCGCGACTGGAAGAGCGTCCTTGACGAGTTCTACGGCGACTTCAAGAAGAAACTCGAAGTGGCCGAGGGTGCTGACACCGGCATGCGCGCCAACCAGCCGGTGATGACCGATATTCCCTGCCAGACCTGCGGTCGGCCGATGCAGATTCGTACCGCTTCCACCGGCGTGTTCCTGGGTTGCTCGGGCTACAGCCTGCCTCCGAAGGAGCGATGCAAGGCCACCGTCAACCTGGTGCCGGGCGATGAGATCGCTGCGGACGACGAGGGCGAGTCTGAATCCCTGGTACTGCGCGGCAAGCACCGTTGCCCGATCTGCAGCACGGCGATGGACGCTTACCTGCTGGATGAAAAGCGCAAGCTGCACATCTGCGGTAACAACCCGGATTGCGCCGGTTACGAGATCGAAGAGGGCAGCTACCGGATCAAGGGCTATGAAGGCCCGAGCCTGGAATGCGACAAGTGCGGGAGCGAGATGCAGCTCAAGACAGGTCGTTTCGGCAAGTTCTTCGGTTGCACCAATCCGACCTGCAAGAACACTCGCAAGCTGCTGAAAAGCGGCGACGCGGCGCCGCCGAAGATGGACCCGGTGAAGATGCCTGAGCTCAAATGCGAGAAGGTCAACGACACTTACATCCTGCGCGATGGTGCTTCGGGTCTGTTCCTGGCCGCCAGTCAGTTCCCGAAAAACCGTGAAACCCGCGCTCCGCTGGTGCTGGAGCTGATCCCGCACAAGGACGAAATTGATCCGAAGTACCACTTCCTTTGCGAAGCGCCGAAAAAGGACCCGGACGGTCGTCCGGCGGTGGTGCGCTATAGCCGCAAGACCAAGGAGCAGTATGTGCAGACCGAGGTTGATGGCAAGCCGACCGGCTGGCGTGCGTTCTACGACGGTGGTACCTGGAAGGTCGAAGACAAGCGCTAAGCACTGTTTGTGTCGAGGGGCTTGCTCCTCGATGTAGCGCTGTACAGGGCCGCATGATTCCGTTGGGAGTCATGCGGCCTTTCTTTTGCCTTGCGGTGCGCGGGAGTGATCCTTGAAACTGTGCCGTCCGCATCCGGTTCTCTTCTTGTAGTGGAGGCTGCCTACATGGCCCACGAGCTCTATACCCGTACCAATCAGAAAATCTACTTTGCCGGCCTGGCCCTCGAGTCCCTGGCCCGGGCCGAAGAGGGGCGGGCGATGAATGCCCAGGCACAGGTTCAGGCCGGGCGCGAATCGGTGCTGTTCCACCTGTACGGTGCCTTGCTGGGGCTATGCCACGAAATTGCAGGGTTCTACCGGCTGCCGCAGGCCAATGCTGCGCGGGTCGAGCAGATCCTTAGCCGTGAAGTGCTGGATAGCATTGCGATTCCCGAGCTGGCGGAGCTGGTGGAATTGGCGCAGAGCCCGCAGACCTGGCTGGCGCAACTGCTATCCGCTTACAGCGAACTCTTTCAACCACCGCGAGCGCCGCACAAGCCCAAGGGCGATGTGACCCAGCCGCTGATCGTGGCGGTCAATCTGGATGAGGAAGAGTCGGAGCAGGAACTGAGCCGGGAAGAGCTGGAAAGTTGGCGGCAGAATCTCAAGGCCCTGGCCATTCGTTTTCGAGATGGCTTGAACGAGTGTTGAGCCTGAGCGTCGCTTGATACGCGACGCGTTTAATTGATCAAGGAAGATTTATGTTGTTCTTCTTGCGTGACCAAGCGCTAGTTCGCCTGCTGAGCGATTGCCAGATGCGAGTCATCAACGCTCAGTCCAAGGCGGATCTGCTGGAGGTGCTCGACCGGCTGGAGATATTCCCCGGTGGCCTGGAATTCGATCATATGCAGTCAATAACGCTCCTGGTGCTGGCGTTTGCCGCGCTCGCGGCTGGGTTGTTGATGGATGGCATGGGCGGGATGTTCTGGGTGTTTGTGGCTCTTTGTTTCTTCAGCTACCGGGTCAGCAAGGGCGTCTCTGGGGCGTTGACGGATCTGGCGGCGAGCATTACCCGCAAGTGCATGATGTTGGGCAACGACTTGAGCGAATTCGACAGCAGTGCCGACTGGCGTCTGAAGAGACTGGACAACGAGTTCACTGATTACCAGCGGGGCAGCGAGATTGAGCAGCGCCGTATCCTGGACTCGCTCCAGGGGGGGTATCGAGGAGAGCGGCATTCGCTGGCATTCGAGTATCACCATCTACGATATGTGATCTCCAGTCGCGAGCGTGAGGCCAGCGGAGGCTTCAGGACGGTTTACACGAACTACCACCGCTACAGTCTGGTGGTGGATTTCCCTTGGGTGAGAGAGATTGCGGTTCGATCCAGCCCCTTGGAAATACCGCTGTCTGGACAGCCCTTCAAGACCGACCGCGACGATTTCAATCAGACCTTTGTGCTGCGCGGCATTGACCCCGCCTGTTGCGAGCGCTTCGCCACGCCTGCGACGCTGGATCTGTTGATGGAGCTTTCGCGCCAGCTCCATGGGGTCAATCTGGAGTTCTCCAGCCAGGGACGGCTCTGCCTGAGCTTCAACAATGAAGACATCATGGCTTATGCCGATCCGGGGTTGCTGAGTGATCTGGCGGTCTTTCGTGAGCGGATCGAGGCTGGCATCGAGTTGCCGAAGTTGGATCCGTTGTTCGCACAGATAGAGCGGTTGGCCCAGCAGCACGACGGTCATGTTGTTACTGCTGTCGTTCCACAGACTTCCGAATCCGGCGAATTGAGCAAGGAAGAATGATGCAGTTTCTCAAGCATGATGCCGAGCTGGTCCGCTTGTTGGCCAGCTGCGACGCGGAAGTTGCGCGCGCCAGGTCAAACGAGGATTTGCTGAAGGTTATCGACAAGCTCCGCACCTTCAAAGGTGGGTTGAAATTCGATCATGCCCAGCCCCTGGTGCTGTTGATGCTGGCTATTGCTGCGGCCGTGCCTGCCATGGCTGGTGTGATCCCGATGGTGTTTGTCGCGGCGTGCCTGGGTTTTGCCAGTCTGTACATCTGGATGAGCCGTAAGGCGGCCTTTGACGAGCTACCGAAGAAGATAGCCCGTAAATGTTCGTTCCTCAGTAATGGTCTGTGGGACCCGGGTGGATCAGCTGATGAGCGTTTCAGGCAATTGAGCGGTGAGTTTGATGACTATGACCGTGGCAATGACAGTCGTCGTATTGAGGCTTCGGCCAAGGGGGTCTATCAGGGAGCTCGGCACGAGCTGTCTTTTGTCTTTCACCACCTGCGTTATGTGAACTCTCATATCAAGAAAAAATCCGATGGCGAGTCCGAGCGGGTGTATGAGAGCTTCGATCGCTTCAGCCTGGTGGTGGAGTTCCCCTGGGTGAGGGGCGTGGAAGTGCGCAGCAATCTCCCGGATAAAAAAATTACCAAGCGCAAGGTCTTCGAGACTACCTTCGATGACTTCAACAGGACTTTCATGTTTTGTGGCGAGAGTGAGCTGGCTTGCGCAAGGTTCGCAACGCCCACCACCCTGGTTTTCTTGCTGGGTCTTTGTCGGCGGCTGAAGAATGTGAATCTGGAGTTTTCCAGTCAGGGGCGCTTGTGTCTGAGCTTCGATGATGCCGAAGTCATGGCCTATCAGGACCCGGGAACCCTTGAGGACCTTCCGGGCTTCTACGCAAAGATCAAGCAGGGGCTTAAATTGCCGAACCTTTTTCCGGTTATGGCCCTCGTGCATGAGTTGGCGGAGTTGCAGGACAACAATTTCGAGCTTCCGCTGACAGTCACCGATGATATGGAGCAGTAGGGTATGGAATTGTTGTTAGTGATTGCGATTGTCTTGGGTGTTCTTGCCTATGTGCATTACAACAAGATCGTCAGCGCTTATAACCGCGTGCAACGGGCCTGGTCGGATGTGCTCACCTACCAGAGGCAGAGGATCAAGGTGCTGGATGTGCTTGAGCCGCAAGTGGCCGGTTTTCAGGATTACGAAAGCCAGTTGCTGGAGAAAATAGTCGGGCTCCGTAGCGCCATCACCAGCTTGCCATCTGTGGCGGATGGTGAGGCGTTGAAGTCGGTGGATCGGGAGACCAAGGCGTTGCTGGGAGGGTTGAACCTGGCGTTTGAAGCCTATCCCGAGCTCAAGTCTGCGGAGCTGATGAACAACCTGATGCGTGAGGTAGCCGAGCAGGAGGGCAATGTCAGCGGCGCCATTACCCTGTTCAATCTGAATGTGGAGCATTTCAATAACAGCATTCAGTTGTTTCCCGGCTCGCTGGTTAATCGGTTGACCCTGAAAAAGTCACTGGTCACGCCGTTTTCCGACAGCCAGGCGTCGGCGGGTTTTGAATACAAGCCGAATTTCTGAGGGGCTCTGCTGCGCCTCTGTGGCGGGTTCGGCTTAGGGGACATCGGTGGAGAAGGGAAGGTGGCGCGTCGAGCAGTAGCTGCTGCCATGCAAGATCCTGAGCGAGGTGGGGGTTATGACTGATATAATCCCCGCCTTTCGTGGAGACCAGACTTTTATGCCAACGTCCTTTCTAGAAATTGTCGAATTGCCAGACGGTCGTATTGAGCTGCGCAGAGCTGAGGACGAGGGTTCTCTGGTTACTTTGGATTTTTCCGAAGATGCCAAAGTCTTTTTGCAAGGTCAGCATGTGGAAGTTGCCAAGGCCATGTTGAGCGTCGGCGTGCAGATGGCCGGACGCTTGGTTGAAGGTGAAATCGACAAGGAAGACGGTCCGCGGGTTCTCCACTAAACCCGTTTATCGGTTTTCTTCCGGTTATTCGTCATATTTGTTTCGGCTTCTCAATCCTGGAGAAGCCTTGCGTCATTCAAGCGCATTTACTGTGACTTCCCGGTATTTATCCCAGGCGAATATTCAGGCTTTGCGCATCACCCGTGCGTGCGGCACTGATCAATTGTTGCCGAGCACTGCCGCTTAGCGGGTTCAGCCAACTGACCACGGTATGGCTGCGGCCCAGTCTTAAGGCTTCACAAGCGAGCTGCTGCGGGCTTTGATTACCCCGTGGATGCAGCAGCAGGATGCGCTCGCGATTCAGTCCAGCCTCCCGCAACCAGCTTTGGGTCAGGCTGGATGGAGGGGCGATCAGGGTCAGCCAGCGGGCGTCCTGATCCTGGCTCAGCTCCCTGAGGATGGGGGCCAGAAGGTTCAGGCAGTTCCCGGTGGCGCCGCGGAGCGACAGTTCACTGAAGGCTTCTGGATCGTTGTTCCAGGGCGATTCGACCGCTTCCTTGAGTACGGGCGCCAGTGGCTGGGCCAGGAACGCTTCGAACAGTGGTAGTTGTGCTTGCTGTGGTGTCTGGGGGAACTGCATGGAGCCTCCTTTAGCGGCGAATGACGCCGACACTCAAGCCTTCGATCACCAGTTCCTGATCTTTCAGGTTGACTTCGATAGGGGCAAATTCCGGATTCTCGGCGATCAGCCAGACCTTGCTGCCTTCGCGCTTGAAGCGCTTGACCGTGACTTCATCGCCGATGCGCGCGACTACAATCTGGCCATTACGAGCTTCGCGGGTGGTATGCACCGCGAGCAGGTCGCCGTCGAAGATGCCGATGTCTTTCATGCTCATGCCTTGGACCCGAAGCAAGTAGTCGGCGCGAGGATTAAAGAAGGTCGGGTTAATGTTGCAGGACTCTTCGATGTGCTGTTGGGCGAGAATGGGGGCGCCGGCGGCGACACGACCAATGATGGGTAGCGAGTCGTCGGTTTTGGCTTCAAAACCGGGGATGCGAATGCCGCGAGAGGCTCCCGGAGTCATCTCGATAGCGCCTTTGCGGGCCAGAGCCTTGAGGTGTTCTTCGGCGGCATTGGGTGACTTGAAGCCCAGCTCCTGGGCAATTTCGGCACGGGTGGGGGGATACCCGTTGTCTTCGAGGCAGCGTTTGATAAAAGCCAGAATCTCAGCTTGGCGTGGCGTCAGTTTTAGCATGTCGATCGCTCTGTCTTTTTATACAGTGACTGGGATTATATACAGTGAGTGTCACTTGGCAATCCTCCTTTTTCTGGGGGCTACCGGGCGGTCATCATCCTGATGCTGGAATCCGTTGCCGAAGGCTGGCTACAGAGGTCGGTAGGTATGATTAAATAGCGCGCCGTACGGCCTCTGCAGAGGCCGGCAGGCTTGACATTGCAGAGCCTGAAACGTATGTTTCAAACAAGTGTTTGTCAGGCGGAGTAGCCATGGCCCAGTCGGAAACCGTTGAACGCATTCTCGATGCTGCCGAGCAGTTGTTCGCGGAAAAAGGTTTTGCCGAAACCTCGTTGCGGCTGATCACCAGCAAGGCCGGGGTCAACCTGGCGGCAGTCAACTATCATTTCGGTTCCAAGAAGGCGTTGATCCAGGCAGTGTTCTCGCGCTTCCTTGGACCTTTCTGCATCAGTCTTGATCGCGAGCTGGAGCGGCGGCAGTCAAAACCGGACAGCAAGCCTAGTCTTGAGGAACTGTTGGAAATCCTCGTCGAACAGGCGCTGGTGGTGCAGCCTCGTAGTGGTAACGACCTGTCGATCTTCATGCGTCTGCTGGGACTGGCCTTTAGTCAGAGCCAGGGCCATTTGCGGCGTTATCTGGAAGACATGTACGGCAAGGTATTCCGCCGTTATATGTTGCTGGTTAACGAAGCGGCGCCGCGTATTCCGCCCATCGAGTTGTTCTGGCGTGTGCACTTCATGCTGGGTGCTGCGGCCTTCAGCATGTCCGGGATCAAGGCATTGCGCGCCATCGCCGAGACCGATTTCGGGGTCAGTACTTCCATCGAGCAGGTGATGCGGCTGATGGTGCCGTTCCTCGCCGCCGGCATGCGTGCCGAAACCGGGGTCACGGACGAAGCCATGGCTAGCGCTCAGCTCAAGCCGCGTAGCAAGTCGGCCCCGGCAGTCGCCAAGGCTTGACCTCACGGGTGGGCGCGACAGCTTACATCCGCTAAGCTAGCCGCCCATGCCGATTCCCGTTTTTACCCCTGTGCTTTCCTCTCGTCGATGTCGATCGGCTCGGCTGTGTCCCTCGTGGATACGGCCTTGTCTGCGTCGCCAGGAAGCCATCGCAGATGGCGCGCGTATTTGTGATTAAGGAAATTTTATGACCGTTGGCCTGCAAGGCTCCTTGATGGTGGACGTCGCCGGTACTTGGCTGACGGCTGAAGATCGCCAACTCCTGCGCCAGCCGCAAGTGGGTGGATTGATCATCTTTGCTCGCAATATCGAGCATCCGCGCCAGGTGCGTGAGCTCAGTGCGGCGATCCGCGCCATCCGTCCTGATCTGCTATTGGCGGTGGATCAGGAAGGTGGCCGGGTACAGCGGCTACGCCAGGGCTTTGTTCGTCTGCCGGCCATGCGCGCCCTCGCGGATAACCCGAATGCCGAATACCTGGCTGAACAGTGTGGCTGGATCATGGCCACCGAAGTGCTGGCTGTGGGCCTGGATCTGAGCTTCGCTCCGGTCCTGGACCTTGATCATCAGCGCAGTGCGGTGGTGGGTAGCCGGGCTTTCGAGGGAGATGCGGAGCGCGCGGCGCTGTTGGCCGGTGCCTTTATCCGAGGCATGAACAGCGCCGGGATGGCGGCCACGGGCAAGCATTTTCCCGGGCATGGCTGGGCCGAGGCCGATTCCCATGTGGCGATCCCCAATGACGAGCGGAGTCTGGAGGAGATTCGTGCCAAGGACCTGCTGCCATTTGCGCGCCTGAGCAAGCAACTGGCGGCAGTGATGCCGGCTCATGTGATCTACCCGCAAGTCGACCCCCAGCCGGCCGGTTTCTCTCGGCGCTGGTTGCAGGACATCCTGCGTGGCGAACTGCAATTTGACGGGGTGATCTTCAGTGATGACTTGTCCATGGCCGGCGCTCACGTGGTGGGGGATGCCGCGAGCCGGATCGAAGCCGCTCTTGGTGCCGGTTGTGACATGGGCCTGGTGTGCAATGACCGTGCTGCGGCCGAGCTGGCATTGAGCGCGGCGCAGCGCCTGAAAGTGCAGCCGCCGCCGCGCATTGCACGGATGCGTGGTCAGGCGTTTGCCAATGTCGAGTACAAGCAGGACCCTCGCTGGCTCAAGGCCCTGGAGGCGTTGAGGGCTGCCCAACTGATTGACTGAGGACGCCTGACTAATGGGCACCAGGAGCAATTCCCGGGTGCCCATATCGGGTCAGCGGCCGGCTTTGTTGTCCGGCAACGGTGCGAACAGGGCTTCGATGTCTTCACTCTGCAGCTTCCAGTCGCCGGCCTTGCGCCCGTCCAGTACGCCTGCCGCCAGGTCCGACTTCTCTTGTTGCAGGAGCTGGATCTTCTCCTCCACGGTGCCCCGGGCAATCAGCTTGTAGACGAACACCGGCTTTTCCTGGCCGATGCGGTAGGCGCGGTCGGTAGCCTGGCTCTCGGTCGCCGGGTTCCACCACGGATCGTAGTGGATCACGGTGTCGGCCTCGGTCAGATTCAGGCCCACGCCGCCCGCTTTGAGGCTGATCAAAAAGATCTGCAGCTTGCCGCTCTGGAAATCCCGCACCGGCGTGCGCCGATCCCGGGTCTGGCCGGTGAGCAGGGCGTAGGCGATTTTGCGTCGTTTGAGCTCGGCTTCGATCAGGCTCAGCATCGAGGTGAACTGCGAAAACAGCAGAATGCGCCGGCCTTCTTCGAACAACTCCTCAAGCATCTCCATCAGGCTGTCGAGTTTGCCCGACGAGCTGCCCCGCGCCGGGGGCGAGTCGTTGACCAGGCGCAGGTCGCAGCACACCTGGCGCAGTTTGAGCAGGGCTTCGAGGATGATGATCTGGCTGCGCGCCACGCCCTTGCGGGTGATCTCGTCGCGGACTTTCTTGTCCATGGCCAGGCGCATGGTTTCGTAGACGTCCCGTTGCGCCTCATTGAGTTCGACCCAATGGATGATCTCGGTCTTGGGTGGCAGCTCAGTGGCCACTTGCTCCTTGGTGCGGCGTAGCAGGAAGGGTTTGATCCGGCCGTTGAGGTGCTGCAGGCGCACTTCGCTGGCGTGCTTTTCGATCGGCACCCGGTAGTCGCGGTTGAAGCTCCTGGCATCGCCAAGCCAGCCCGGCAACAGGAAGTGGAACAGCGACCAGAGTTCTCCAAGGTGGTTTTCCAGGGGCGTGCCAGACAGGCACAGGCGCTGCCGGGCGTTGAGTTCGCGTGCGGCTTGGGCGGCCTTGCTCGACGGGTTCTTGATGTACTGCGCCTCGTCGAGGATCAGTACGTGCAAGGGCTGCGCGGCCAGCAGTTCAACATCCTTGGGCAGCAGTGCATAGGTGGTCAGCAGCAGGTCGTAGTCGGCCAGTTGCGCGAAGTGTTTCTTGCGTCCCGCGCCATACAGCGCCAGAACCTTGAGTTGCGGGGTGAAGTGCGCCGCTTCGTCCAGCCAGTTGGGAATCAGGCTGGTGGGCATGACCACCATGCAAGGGCGGTCCAGGCGGCCGGCGTTTTTCTCGCTGAGGATGTGCGCCAGGGTCTGCAGGGTTTTGCCCAGGCCCATGTCATCGGCGAGGATGCCGCCCACTTCCAGCTGGCGCAGGGACTGCATCCAGCTCAAGCCTTCCTGCTGATAGGGGCGCAGGGTGGCATTCAACCCTTCTGGCACCGGCGCCGAGTAGTCCTTGATGTCGCGCAGGCGCTGGGCAAAGGTGCGGATATGCTCGCCACCTTCCCAGAGCAGTGGCAGGTCCTGCAGTGGGTTCAGGCGTGTGGCATCGGCACTGCTCAGGCGCAGGGCGGTTTCTCCGGGCTCCTGCAGATAGAACTCCCCCAGGGTTGCCAGCACCGGTTTCAGGCGGCCGTAGGGCAGTGCCACTTGCAGCGGGCCGTGCAAGGAATTGGGTCGGTTGGGAATGTTCACCAGGATCAACTCATCGTCACGGCGCCTGGCCAGGCGTTCCGGGTTGAGGAGTTCGGTGTGGGAGCGCATCAGGTTAAGTAGGATCGGCAGCAGGCTCAGGCGCTCGCCATTGACGATGATCCCCAGTTCCAGGTCGAACCAGTCGCGCCCTGGGGCTTCGTCGACGCTGGCGTACCAGTCGTCCACGGCTGTCAGGTCGAAGCCGAAGCCTTCGTCGATCTGCAGCTCCCAGCCCTGGTTGCGCAGCTTGGGCAGCTCATTGAGGGTGAAGGTCAGCCAGGCGCTGTCGTTGACCATCTCGAACAGCTCGCCGGCGCTTTCCGGTAACGCCTTGCTCTGCCGGGTGGCGATCTTGAAACCCAGGTTTCGCAGTTGCTCGCGCCAGCCTTGCTCACGCTCGGGGTGGCGCTTTATACGCAGGGTCTGATGTTCCTGGCGGATGATCACATCGGCATTCTTCTGGCCGCTGACGTGTTCGCCCATGTAGTTGAATGACAGTGCGGCGCGGTGCTGGATATAGCGCTGCATCTTGCCGTTGCGTGGTTCGAAAGCGCTGAATTCGATGCTTGCCAGCCACAGGCGCGGCACGGGTTGCACATCCTCCAGCAAGTGCTGTGGCAGCGCTGCGGGGCGGCGGCTGTCGAGTACCGCGGAGAGCTTTTCCAGCAGCTCGGCATCCTTGGCTGCGGCGGGATAGGCCAGGGTTTCTTCCACTTGCAACAGCACGGCGGCGATGTGTTTGCAGTTGCTGCGGACCGGGCAGGTGCAATGGGCGTCGATCAGCAGCAGGTTGCCCTTGCTCGATTCTCGCAGGCTGATGTGCTGCCGATAGACATTGCCACCGGAGCCTTCGCAGCTGGCAGTGATAGCGCTGTCTGCAGCGGTAACGATGCGTACACGTCTTTCCAGGGCGTAACGCCGGCCGCGCTCCAAGGTTTGTTCCTTGAAGCGATTGACCCAGGACGGGGCCAGGGGTTTGGTCAGGGGCGGGGTCATAGGGACTTCGATCAGTCCGGTATTTCAGTTGGAGCAGGGCGCGGCGCCGGTGCGGTGAGCGAGGTGATCTTGATCAGCAGCGCCAGGTGGCCGTTGTCCAGGTAGTTGAGCTGACCGTTTTTGGTGTGGCTTTGCTGCTTCAGGCGTTCGCTGCGGGTAACCAGGCCATTGCTGTCGATCTGGTTGATCCAGAAGTCTGCGTCCACATCGGTGAAGCGCCCGAGCTTGAGGTTCAGGGTGCCTTCGATGGGGAACTGGCCGAACAGTTCCGGCCCGTCGCTGAGGGCCACCTTGACCGGGGTTTCCCCCAGGGTCTGCTGCCAGGCCTTGTGCAGCAGCACGCTGTAGTTGCCACTGGCATTGAGCTTCTCGACGATCCCGCCCAGGGCGGGCGTGCGCTGGCTTTCCGGGCTCAGGCGTTGAGCGCCGGCGGCCCAGTCTTCCGGAGCGGCGCGGCTTATGATCTGCGGCTCGGCATTCTGCCGGACAAGGATCATTTCCACCTGGTACAGATCGTCGGCAAGCGCCATGGGCGCGACCAGGGTCAGGAGCAGGGTCAGGGAGCGGAACAGGCGCATGGGGCGTCCTTCAAGCAGTTTTCGGGGTGAGGCGTTCAAACAGTGCCTCCAATGTATTAAAGCGCTCTTCCGGGCGCTCCATAGGCACCATGAACTTGAACAGGGTTGCGCCTTCGAATTTGTAGCGTTTGGGCTGGCTCTGAATCAGTTTGATCAGTGCCAATGGGTCCACCGGCGTATCCGCGGCAAATTCGATGCGCCCGCCTTGCGGGCCGCCGTCGACCTTCTTGATTCCCAGGGTTTCGGCCTGGAGTTTCAGCAGTGTCAGGCGGACCAGGTTCTTGGTGGGCTCGGGCAGCAGGCCGAAGCGGTCGATCATCTCCACTTGCAGGTCCTTCAAGCCGTCTTCGTCGGTTGCCGAGGCGATGCGCTTGTAGAGGATCAGGCGGGCGTGGACATCCGGTAGGTAGTCCTCGGGAATCAACGCCGGCAGGCGCAGGTTGATTTCCGGGCCGCCGCCCAGGGGCTGGTCGAGGTTCGGCTGTTCGCCCTTGCGGATGGCCTTCACCGCGCGCTCGAGCATCTCCATATAAAGGGTGAAGCCCACAGCCTGGATCTGCCCGCTCTGGCCGTCGCCCAGCAGCTCGCCGGCGCCGCGAATTTCCAGGTCGTTGGTGGCCAGGACGAAACCGGCCCCCAGGTCCTGGGTATTGGCGATGGCTTCCAGGCGCTTTTCAGCGTCCGGGGTGATTTGCTGACGCGGTGGCGTCAAGAGGTATGCGTAGGCCTGGTGGTGGCTGCGCCCGACCCGACCGCGCAACTGGTGCAACTGGGCCAGGCCGAACTTGTCGGCGCGCTCGATGATGATGGTGTTGGCGCTCGGCACGTCGATCCCGGTCTCGATGATGGTCGAGGCGATCAGCACGTTGAAGCGCTTGTGGTAGAAGTCGCTCATCACCTGTTCGAGTTCGCGTTCGCGCATCTGCCCATGGCCGATGCCGATCCGTGCTTCGGGCACCAGTTCGGCCAGGTCGGCGGCGCATTTCTCGATGGTTTTCACGTCGTTGTGCAGGTAGTACACCTGGCCGCCACGCAGCAGTTCACGCAGCAGGGCCTCTTTGACCGTGCTCTTGTTCTGCTCCATGACAAAGGTGCGGACCGACAGGCGTCGCGCCGGCGGCGTGGCGATGATCGACAAGTCGCGCATGCCCGAGACGGCCATGTTCAGGGTTCGCGGGATCGGCGTGGCGGTCAGGGTGAGGATGTCGACTTCACTGCGCAGGGCCTTGAGCTGTTCCTTCTGGCGCACCCCGAAGCGGTGTTCTTCGTCGATGATCACCAGCCCCAGGTTCTTGATCTTCACATCGTCCTGCAGCAGCTTGTGGGTGCCGATGACGATGTCGATCTTGCCTTCGGCCAGGTCCGCCACCGCGGCGTTCACTTCCTTGGCCGACTTGAAGCGGCTCATCACCTCCACGGTCACCGGCCAGTCGGCGAAGCGGTCGCGGAAGCTGTTGTAGTGCTGTTGGGCGAGCAGGGTGGTGGGCACCAGGATGGCCACTTGCTTGCCGCCGTGGACCGCAATGAAAGCGGCGCGCATGGCCACTTCGGTCTTGCCGAAGCCGACGTCGCCACAGACCAGGCGGTCCATCGGTTTGCCCGAGAGCATGTCCTCGCGCACCGCTTCGATGGTGCTCTGCTGGTCCGGGGTTTCCTCGAAGGGGAAGCCGGCGCTGAAGGTGGCGTAGTCGGCCTTCGGATCGGCGAAGGCGTAACCTTCGCGGGCGGCGCGCCGGGCATAGATGTCCAGCAGCTCGGCGGCCACATCGCGCACTTGCTCGGCGGCCTTGCGCTTGGCTTTCTGCCAGGCTTCCGAGCCCAGGCGGTGCAACGGCGCCAGGGCGTCGTCGCTGCCGGTGTAGCGGGCGATCAGGTGCAGGTTGGCCACTGGCACATAGAGCTTGGCGCCCTCTGCGTATTCCAGGGTCAGGAACTCGGCGGCCTGGTTGTCGATCTCCAGGGTCGCCAGACCCAGGTAGCGGCCGACACCGTGGTCGATGTGCACCACCGGCGCGCCTTCGCGCAGCTCGGTGAGGTTCTTGATCACTGCATCGTTATTGGCGTCGGCGCGTTTTTCCCGGCGCCGACGCTGCATCACCCGCTGGCCGAACAGTGGGCTTTCCGCCACCAGGGCCAGGGCTGGATCGTCCAATACCAGTCCCTCGTCCAGAGGGGCAATGGTGATCGCCAGGCGCTCCTTGCTGGCGACGAAATCCGGCCAGCTGTCGACGGTCTTCGGCCGCAGCTTGAGGCGTTCCAGCAGCTCCAGCAGCACTTCCCGGCGGCCGGCGGATTCGGCGGTGAACAACACCCGGCCGGGGAACTCGTCGAGGAAGCCCGAGAGCGCCGCCAGCGGCTGGTTGGCCTTGGCCTCGATGGCCAGGTTGGGCAATTCGTGGGCCGGGAAACGCTCGCGGCCGACGCCGGTTTCGATGTCCTGCTGGCTGGCCACCACCCGTGGCCAGTTTTTCAGGCGGGCGAAGCAGTCTTCCACCGGCAGGAACAGTTCCGCCGGAGGCAGGAGCGGGCGCGATGGATCGACGCGGCGCTCTTCATAGCGGTTGCGTACATCGTTCCAGAAGTTTTCCGCGGCCTGTTCGATGCCCGGCAGGGAGAACACTTGGGTGTCCTGGGGCAGGTAGTCGAACAGGGTCGAAGTCTCTTCGAAGAACAGCGGCAGGTAGTACTCGATACCGGCCGGGGTAATCCCGCTGCTCAGGTCCTGGAAGATCGGGCAGCGGCGGAAGTCCACGTCGAAGCGTTCGCGAAAGCGCGCCTTGAAGCGGGTCACCGCTTCTTTCTGCAGAGGGAATTCCTTGGCCGGCAGCAGGCGCACCGAGTCGACCTTGTCGATGGAGCGCTGGTTCTCTGGGTCGAAGGTGCGCAGGGTCTCGATTTCGTCGTCGAACAGGTCGATGCGGTAAGGCAACTTGCTGCCCATGGGGAACAGGTCGATCAAGGCGCCGCGCACGGTGAATTCGCCGTGCTCATAGACTGTATCGACGTAGCGATAGCCGCTGGCCTCCAGGCGCGTGCGCATCTGTTCCACATCGAGCTTCTGGCCAACGTCCAGTACCAGGCTGCTGCCCAGCAGGAACTGGGTCGGCGCCAGGCGGTGCAGGGCGGTGGTGATCGGCACCACCAGTACGCCGTGCTCCAGCTCCGGCAGCCGGTAGAGGCTGGCGATGCGCTGGGAAATGATGTCCTGGTGCGGCGAGAACAGGTCGTAGGGCAGGGTTTCCCAGTCGGGGAAATGCAGCACCGGCAGATCCGGGGCGAAGAAGCCCAGCTCCTGTTCCAGCCGGTCAGCGCTTTGGCTGTCGGCGGTCAGCAGGAGGGTAAAGCGCTTGGCGGCGCTGGCGGCTTCGGCGATGGCCAGGCTCAGGGCGGCACCGGGCAGGTTGCCCCAATGCTGTTTACCGGCGGCGGCAGGGAGTAGCGGTAGACGCAGGACGGGCACGGACGGTCAAGCTCCAAGCGTTGCGACGAAAGTCGGTAATTGTAACGGCCCCGGGTGGCCACTGTCAGTGGCTGATGCGTCTATTACGCCGGTCAGGGCAAATGTAGTGGCTATGACAACAAAATGTGCTTTTTTGGCGGAAATGTAGTGCCGAATTTGCTTGGTGTTACGGAGGGTTACATACAGGTTGCTTGGCTGTCCAAAAAATTGACGCGGCTGGAAGCCGCGGTTTTACTGGCCTCCAGCATAGTGGTGTTTTTTTGCAAGGGCTTTTTGTTGCGTTCCGCACGACAGGCGCGCATTGCTACGAGAGGGACTCGGCGTCATAATGTAGCCCCTTTTTTCTGCCCCTACATGTGGAAGGTTCCCGTGACTCAGAAGCCCGACCAGTGTCTTGGTGAATGGATCGACCGTGAAGCACTCGCAGAAGCGATGATTCCGCTTATCGGTCAGCTCTACCGCAATAACAATGTGGTGAGCTCGATCTATGGCCGCAGCCTGATCAACCAGTCTGTCATCGCGATTCTCAAAGCTCATCGCTTTGCTCGCCATCGCTCCTCCGACGACAGCGAACTCTCCGTCCACGAAACATTCCCTCTGCTCAAAGCAATGAGCGAGCTCAAGCTCGGCGCAGCTTCGGTAGACCTGGGCAAGTTGGCGTTCAAATTCCGTAACGAAGGCAATGGCCGCAGCGCCGAGCAGTTCGTGCGTGAAGAAATGGCTGACGTGGTTGGCCAGCAAAACGCTTCGGCCCGCAAAGGCACTGACGTTGTCCTGTACGGCTTCGGTCGTATCGGCCGTCTGCTGGCGCGCATCCTGATCGAGAAAACCGGTGGTGGCGACGGCCTGCGTCTGCGCGCCATCGTGGTGCGCAAAGGCGCCGAAAACGACCTGACCAAGCGCGCCAGCCTGCTGCGTCGCGATTCGGTACACGGTTCGTTCAACGGCACCATCACCATCGACGAAGAAAACAACACCATCACCGCCAACGGCAACCTGATCCAGGTGATCTACGCGAAGAACCCGACCGAGGTGGACTACACCCAGTACGGGATCAAGAACGCGCTGCTGGTGGACAACACCGGTGTATGGCGTGATGCCGACGGCCTGGGCCAGCACCTGACCTGCCCGGGTATCGACCGCGTGGTCCTGACCGCGCCTGGCAAAGGCAAGCTGAAGAACATCGTTCACGGTATCAACCACAACGAAATCACTGCTGACGACAAGATCGTGTCCGCCGCTTCCTGCACCACCAACGCCATCGTGCCGGTGCTCAAGGCTGTGAATGACAAGTTCGGCATCATCAACGGTCACGTTGAAACCGTTCACTCGTACACCAACGACCAGAACTTGATCGACAACTTCCACAAGGGCGATCGCCGTGGCCGTAGCGCCGCGCTGAACATGGTGATCACCGAGACGGGTGCTGCTACCGCTGCTGCCAAGGCCTTGCCTGAGCTGGCCGGCAAGCTGACCGGTAACGCGATCCGCGTTCCAACGCCAAACGTGTCGATGGCCATTCTCAATCTGAACCTTGAGAAAGCCGCCACCCGTGAAGAGATGAACGAGTACCTGCGCTACATGGCGCTGCACTCCGATCTGCATAAGCAAATCGACTTCGTCAATTCGCAGGAAGTGGTGTCCACTGACTTCGTGGGTTCGCGTCACGCCGGTGTTGTCGACGCTGAAGCGACCATCGTTCAGGACAACCGCGTTGTTCTGTACGTCTGGTACGACAACGAGTTCGGTTACAGCTGCCAGGTTGTGCGCGTGATGGAAGACATGGCCGGGGTCAACCCGCCAGCATTCCCACGCTAAGCGACTGCTGAAATGAAAACGCCCCGACTTGTCGGGGCGTTTTTGTTTGTGGCTTTCGCCTACGAGGCCGGCGTCATTTGTAGGTGCCAACTTGTCCGCGCTGTTGGCTGTCAGGCGCTGCCAGCCGCCTGCGCTGTACGCAGTTCGTGGCGGTCGCCACGGAACAGCACCAGTGTCGCAATCAGCCCCAGCACCGCCGCGCCGCTGAGCCAGATGCCCGGTGCGGCCTGGTTGCCCAGAACGTGGATCAGGTAGGTGCAGGCCGCCGGGGTAAAGCCGCCGAAGGTTGCGGTTGCCAGGCTGTAGGCCAGCGAGAAGCCGGTGGTGCGCACTTCCACCGGCATGATTTCAGTCAGGGCCACCACCATCGCGCCGTTGTACGAGCCATAGAGGAAGGACAGCCACAGCTCGACGATCAGCAGGTGGCTGAAGCTGGCGTTGGCCACCAGCCATGACAGCGCCGGGTAAGCGGTGAAGATGGCCAGGATGGTGGCGCCCAGCAGCAGCGGTTTACGACCGATGCGGTCCGACAGCGAGCCCATGACCGGCAGCCAGAAGAAGTTCGACAGGCCGATGCACACAGTCACCAGCAGGGCGTCGAAGTCCGACAAGTGCAGCTCGGCCTTGCCAAAGGTCGGGGTGTAGGCGGTGATCAGGTAGAAGGACACGGTGGTCATCACCACCAAGGCCATGCCGGCAATGACGACTCCGAAGTTCTGACTGATGGAGCGGATGACTTCCTGCAGGGTGGGGCGATGTTTGCGGGCCTGGAACTCGGGTGTTTCCTCGAGAGAACGGCGGATCATGAAGATGGCCGGAACAATCATGCAGCCCACCAGGAACGGCACGCGCCAGCCCCAGTCACCCATTTGTTGGGGGCTCAGCCAGTGGTTCAGACCCACCCCCAGTAAGCCGGCAAACACCACGGCCGCCTGTTGGCTTGCCGATTGCCAGCTGACGAAGAAGCCCTTGCGGCCCGGTGTCGAGATCTCGGCCAGGTACACCGACACGCCACCCAGTTCCACGCCAGCGGAGAAGCCCTGCAGCAAGCGACCCAGCAGCACCAGCAGCGGAGCGGCGACGCCGAGAGTGGCGTAGCCCGGCACGCAGGCAATCAGCACAGTGCCCGCGGCCATCAGCACCAGGGTAATGATCAGGCCCTGGCGGCGGCCGTGACGGTCGATGTAGGCGCCGAGGAAGATTGCTCCCAGTGGACGCATCAGGAAGCCGGCGCCGAAAGTGGCCAGGGACAGCATCAATGAAGCGAAGGCGCTGTCGGCCGGAAAGAAGGTCTTGGCGATTGCCGTGGCGTAGAAGCCATAGACCATGAAGTCGAACATCTCGAGAAAGTTGCCGCTGACAACGCGAAAGATCGCCTTGCCTTTGCCCGTGGTCGTGGACATTTTTTCACTCACTTTGGCTGTTTTGTTAGCAATCCCTGGTCAGTACTCGTCCTCACTGCAAAGGTGGGGCGCGAGGCGGCACGCTGAACAGTTTTGTAACAATATGTGTGCTGGTGGCGTCAGGCAACAAAAACTCTTGGGTGCTGCGCGATGGCTCTGGGTCAAGCTTCTGGTGCCGGCCAGGCTGGCAGGCCTGGCGCGCATGCCGCATCCGTCTGTCGCATAATGGCCATTCGCGTTGTCAGCTCGCCCTCTGGGGCAATTGATCTGGAGGGGAATCTTGTCGGGAAGGCGATGGTGGTGGAACGCATTGTGGGGCGCGATGGCGCTGTTGGCGGGCTGTGGTGGCGATCGCCTGCACAGCGTCTCCGGGCCGACCATGGGCAGCACTTACTCCGTTCAGTACGTGCAGCGCACCGGCGTGCCGGATGAGTCGCGGGTCAAGGCCGAGGTCGAGCAAATCCTGGCTGAGGTTGATCGGCAGATGTCCACCTACCGCAGTGACTCGGATATCGAGCGTTTCAACGCCTTGCCCGGCAACAGCTGCCAACCGATGCCTGAATCGGTGCTGCACTTGGTGCGAGTTGGCGAGCAGCTGTCCCGGGACAGTGGCGGCGCCTTTGATCTGACGGTGGAGCCGCTGCTCGACCTCTGGGGCTTTGGGCCTCAGGGGCGAGAGGAAAAAATTCCCAGCGCGTCAGCCCTGGCCGAGGTTCGGCAGCGGGTCGGACATGGGCACTTGCATATCGAAGGCCAGGAGCTGTGCAAGGATGCGCCGGTGGAAGTGGACTTCAACAGCCTTGCCGCCGGTTACGCAGTGGATCGCATTGCCGCGCGGCTTGCGCAGTTGGGGATCGACAGTTTTCTCGCTGAAGTCACTGGCGAGCTCAAGGCCGTGGGCCGCAAACCGGACGGCGCGCCCTGGCGTATCGCCCTGGAGGAACCGCGGGACGACCAGCAGGTGGCCCAGCGGGTGATCGCACTGGACGGCTATGGTGTATCCACGTCTGGCGACTACCGTAATTACTTCGAGCAGGACGGCCAGCGCTATTCCCATACCTTCGATGCCAGGCTTGGCAAGCCCATCACTCACAGGCTGGCGTCGGTGACCGTGATTCATCCTTCGGCACTCATGGCCGATGGCCTCTCTACGCTGTTACTGATTCTTGGTCCCGAAGCAGGCTGGGACTACGCGCAAAAACACCGTATCGGCGCATTTTTTGTGATGCGTGCCGATAAAGGCTTCGTCACACGTAGCAATCCGGCGTTCGATGCGCTGTTGGCCGGACCAAAACAATAACCAGGCACGCTGTTGCGAATGCTGTAGTGCAGGCAAAAGTAGCCTACGACGCGACCAAGGGTTAATGTGCGCGGCGTTGACGCTTCTATAGACTGTGCCCGGGTTCGTAACCGAGCCAAATTGATCCTTCATGTCGCTGGCCGCGGCATGATTTAGCCGGAGATGCCAGAAGGGCATCTCGGCCTGTTCTGAGGAGTACGCATGGCTGTCTACAACTACGACGTAGTGGTGCTGGGCTCGGGCCCCGCTGGAGAAGGTGCGGCAATGAACGCCGCGAAAGCAGGACGCAAAGTGGCGATGGTCGATAGCCGTCGCCAGGTCGGCGGTAACTGCACCCACCTGGGTACCATTCCGTCCAAGGCCCTGCGTCACTCGGTCCGGCAGATCATGCAGTTCAACACCAATCCGATGTTCCGGGCCATTGGCGAGCCGCGCTGGTTTTCCTTTCCGGACGTGCTCAAGAGCGCCGAGAAGGTGATTTCCAAGCAGGTGGCCTCGCGCACCGGCTACTACGCCCGCAACCGGGTGGATGTGTTCTTCGGCACTGGCAGTTTTGCCGACGAGCAGACCGTGGAAGTGGTTTGCGCCAATGGCGTGGTGGAAAAACTGGTAGCCAAGCACATCATCATCGCCACCGGTTCGCGTCCTTATCGCCCGGCGGACATCGATTTCAGTCACCCGCGTATCTACGATAGCGACACCATCCTCAGCCTCGGCCACACCCCACGCAAACTCATCGTTTACGGCGCCGGGGTCATTGGCTGCGAGTACGCCTCGATCTTCAGTGGTCTTGGGGTGTTGGTGGAACTGGTGGATAACCGCGGCCAGTTGCTGAGCTTCCTGGACTCGGAGATTTCCCAGGCCTTGAGCTACCACTTCAGCAACAACAACATCACTGTGCGCCACAACGAGGAATACGACCGCGTTGAAGGTGTGGACAACGGGGTGATCCTGCACCTGAAATCCGGCAAGAAGATCAAGGCTGACGCCTTGCTCTGGTGCAACGGCCGTACCGGCAACACCGACAAGCTGGGCATGGAGAATATCGGGGTCAAGGTCAATAGTCGTGGCCAGATCGAAGTCGACGAGAACTACCGCACCTGCGTGCCGAACATCTACGGCGCCGGTGACGTGATCGGCTGGCCGAGTCTGGCCAGTGCCGCCCACGACCAGGGTCGTTCCGCCGCCGGCAGCATTGTCGACAACGGCAGCTGGCGCTTCGTCAACGATGTACCGACCGGGATCTACACCATTCCGGAGATCAGCTCGATCGGCAAGAACGAGCAGGAGCTGACCCAGGCCAAGGTGCCTTACGAAGTGGGCAAGGCGTTCTTCAAGGGCATGGCCCGTGCGCAGATCGCCGGCGAGCCGCAAGGCATGCTGAAGATCCTGTTCCATCGGGAAACCCTGGAGGTCCTCGGCGTGCATTGCTTCGGTTACCAGGCTTCGGAAATCGTCCACATTGGTCAGGCGATCATGAGCCAGCCGGGTGAGCACAACACCCTGAAGTACTTCGTCAACACCACCTTCAACTACCCGACCATGGCCGAAGCCTATCGGGTAGCAGCGTACGACGGCCTCAACCGGCTTTTTTGAGCGGCTCCGGCCGGTGGCCTGAGCCGGCCGGGGAGACCGATTTCAGTAATTCTCGAGGGTGGCGCTGGCCAAACCGGGAAAGTCTGTAATCAGGCTATCTACGCCGAAGTCGGCGAGCCTGCGCATCAGCGCGGGCTCGTTGACCGTCCACACTGACACATGCAAGCCCTGACGCTGCGCCCTTTGCAGTCGCTCCGGGGTGCACAGGGTCCAGTTCAGCGCAAGAATCTCGCAGCCATAGCTCTGGGCGACCTTCAATGGGTCGAGCCAGGCGTATTCGGCTACCAGTCCGCGAGACAGGTCCGGGGTCAGTTCGACTGCGGCTTTCAGCACTTCCCGCGAGCTTGAGGTCACGGTGACCTTGTCCAGCAGGCCGAAGCGTTGGGCCATTTCCCGAATCGCCAGCACCGTCGTAGCGGCGCGGGTGCGTGAGGCGCTCTTGACTTCCAGCTGCCAGTGCTCGAAGTCACATTTCTCGAACAGCTCTTCCAGGCGCGGAATAGGGCAGGGGCTGACCCAGCCCGGGCCGCCTTTGCGTGCGTCGTAGGTCACCAGTTCGGCGGCGGAATGCTCCACCACCTTGCCGCGCCGGTCAGTGGTGCGCTTGAGGGTCGGGTCGTGAATCACCATCAGCTCGCCGTCCATGGACAGGTGCAGGTCGAGCTCGCAGCGGCGCACGCCGTGCTTGAGACATTCCTGAAAGCTGGTCAGGGTGTTTTCCGGTGCTTCGCCTTTAGCGCCGCGATGGCCATAGATCAGGGTCACAATTGCTCCTTCACGGATGTTGTTCCTTAAGAGGGGGTCAGGCTTGCGGCTCAACCAGCGGCGGGGTCTGTCTGGTCCCGGGCCATGCGGCGTTGCTGAGCCTGTTTTTGCAGGATGTAGCGCGCCAGCAGTTGGCGCTGGGCATCGGTCAATGCTTCGAATTCGGTGCCGATCTCGAAGGTGCCGAAGCTCTGTGGCTCACAGTGGATGACCCGGGCTCGCAGCAGCAGGCCCAGGGCTTGCGGCATCAACAGCAGTTTCACCGCCAGGTGGCTGCCGCTGGGATAGCTCAGATGGTGGTTGAACTCGATGCCGCCTTCGGAAAGGGTGACCCGCTGCGGCTCGCCGAACTTGCCGAACACGGTCTGCGCCACCACCTGGCTGAGCAGGTCGATGCGCTTGTTCATGGCCTTGAGGTAGCTGGCCAGGGTGCGATCGCGCTCGTTGACCTGACGCAGCAGGTGCTGGGATTCGAATTCGCTCAGGTGCAGCTCGCTGAGCAAATTGAACAGCGGAGACTCATCCTGCAACACTTCCTTGCTCGCCGCGTCGTGGGCGGACAAGGGGCTAATTTCCAGTGCGATCGTGTCCTCGATACGGTAGTATTCGCGGCGATCTTCTTCATCTAATGTCGACATGGCGAACCCATGGTAGAGGCAGTGGTCTGAGTGTAAAGCTGCTTACCAGGCCCCGCCACAAGGACGTCTTCTTTTCCTCTGCACAAGCCCCGACATGTTCAGACCTCTGTTTGCTTTTATCGGCACGCGTTACACCCGTGCAAAGCGTCGCAATCATTTTGTGTCATTCATTTCCCTGACCTCGATGATCGGACTCGCCCTCGGCGTGATCGTGATGATCGTGGTGCTGTCGGTGATGAACGGCTTCGATCATGAGATGCGCACCCGCGTGCTGGGCATGGTGCCCCACGCCACCATCGAGTCCGGTGAACCCATCAGCGACTGGCAAAGCCTGGCCGACAAGGTCAAGCAGAACCCGAAAGTGCTGGCGGTGGCGCCATTCACCCAGATGCAGGGCCTGCTGACCAACAATGGCCAGGTGCAGAAGGTGCTGCTCAATGCCATAGATCCTGGCAAAGAGCGGCAGGTGTCGATCATCGACCACTTCATGCAGCAGGGGCAGCTGGATGCTCTGGCTCCCGGCAGCTTCGGTATCGTCATCGGCGACAAGGCGGCCGCCAAGCTGGGTGTTGGCCTGGGGGACAAGCTGACCTTCGTTGCCCCGGAAGTCACGGTGACCCCCGCTGGCATGTTCCCGCGGATGAAGCGCTTTACCGTGGTGGGCATCTTTCATGTCGGCGCCGGCGAGATCGACGGCTACCTGGGCCTGACCAACCTGGAAGACCTGGGCCGCTTGCACCGCTGGAAGCCGGATCAGGTCCAGGGCCTGCGGCTGAAGTTCGACGACCTGTTCCAGGCCCCGCGCACCGCTTGGGAAATCGCCCAGCAGTTGGGCGAGAACCATTTCTACGCCCGTGACTGGACCCGTACTCATGGCAACCTGTACCAGGCCATCCGCATGGAAAAAGCCATGATCGGCCTGCTCTTGCTGCTGATCGTCGCGGTGGCTGCGTTCAACATCATCTCGACCCTGGTGATGGTGGTGAACGACAAAAAGGGCGACATCGCTATTCTGCGCACCCTGGGCGCTACGCCGGGCACCATCATGGCGATCTTCATGGTCCAGGGCACGGTGATCGGTGTGGTCGGCACCCTGATCGGTGCGGTGCTGGGGATGCTCGCAGCCTTGAATGTCAGTGCTGCGATCTCCGCCCTCGAAGGCCTGATCGGCCATAAATTCCTGAATGCCGACGTGTACTTCATCGACTACCTGCCGTCGCAACTGATGGCCGAGGACGTGTTGATGGTCTGCGGCGCGGCATTGGTCCTGAGTTTCCTCGCCACCCTGTATCCAGCCTGGCGTGCGGCGCGCACCCAGCCTGCGGAGGCGCTACGTTATGAGTGAGTTGGGCATGAGTGAAAAAGCAATCCTGAGCTGCCGTGACCTGGGCAAGTCCTACGAGGAAGGTCCGGAATCGGTGGTGGTCCTGTCCGGCCTGCAACTGGAACTGCATCCGGGGGAGCGAGTGGCCATCGTCGGTACGTCGGGCTCCGGCAAGAGTACCTTGCTCAACTTGCTGGGCGGCCTGGATACGCCCTCCAAGGGCAGCGTCTGGCTGGCCGGCGAAGAACTCTCGGCGCTGGGTGAGAAGGCTCGCGGTCAATTGCGTAATCGCGCCCTGGGCTTCGTTTACCAGTTCCACCACCTGCTGCCGGAGTTCACCGCGCTGGAGAACGTCTGCATGCCGCTGCTGATCGGCCGTACACCGATTCCTGAAGCCCGTCAGCGTGCTACTGCGCTGCTGGAGCGGGTTGGCCTGGGTCATCGCCTGGAGCACAAGCCGGCCGAACTGTCCGGCGGTGAGCGTCAGCGGGTAGCCATCGCCCGGGCCCTGGTGAACCAGCCGGGGCTGGTGATGCTCGATGAGCCCACCGGCAACCTCGACTCGCACACGGCCCAGGGCATTCAGGACCTGATGCTGGAACTCAGCACTTCGATGCGTACCGCCTTCCTGGTGGTGACGCACGATATGAACCTGGCCCGGCAGATGGATCGCGTACTGCACCTGCAAGAAGGTCACCTGGTCGCCATCTGATGCGGCCGCACGCGGTGTCGGCGGCTGGCCCGTCGACACCGGGTCATTAATTTTTCCAGGGTGCCTTGCCCATGTTCAGACCCTTATCGATCTTTATCGGCACGCGCTACACCCGCGCCAAGCGGCGCAATCGTTTTGTCTCGTTCATTTCCATGACCTCGATGATCGGCCTCGCCCTGGGCGTTTTGGCGATGATCGTGGTGCTGTCGGTGATGAACGGCTTCCAGCGGGAAATGAGCTCGCGCATCCTCGGTATGGTGCCCCACGCCACCATCGTTGGGGTCAAGCCCATTGATGATTGGCAGCCAGTGGCCGCTGCGGCGTTGAAGAATCCGGAAGTCACTGCTGCAGTGCCCTTCACCGAGATGGAAGGCATGCTCTCCTACAAGGGGGCGATGCAGCCGATCCAGATCAGCGGCATCGATCCGGCGCAGGAGGGCAAGGTGTCCATCGTTGCCCAGCATATTGTCCAGGGCAGCCTGCAAGACCTGAAACCCGGCGAGTTCGGCGTGGTGATCGGCGAGATCACGGCCCGGCGTTTCCGCTTGAATGTCGGCGACAAGCTGACCCTGATCGTGCCTGAAGTGAGTACGGCGCCAGGGGGTATCACCCCGCGTATGCAGCGCCTGAACGTGGTGGGGGTGTTCAAGGTGGGCGCCGAGCTGGATGGCTCCATGGGCCTGATCCATATGGCCGACGCCGCAGAGATGCAGCGCTGGCAGCCCAATCAGGTGCAGAGCGTGCGCCTGGCGGTCAAGGATCTGTATGCCGCGCCACAGGTGGCGGTGGATATCGCCAAGGGGCTGGGTGCGGACTTCCGCGCCGATGACTGGACCCACACCCAGGGCAGCCTGTTCAGCGCAATGAAGATGGAAAAGACCATGATCGGCCTGTTGCTGCTGATGATCGTCGCGGTGGCGGCGTTCAACATCATCGCCACCCTGATCATGGTGGTGAACGACAAGGGCGCGGACATCGCAATCCTGCGCACCATCGGCGCCACGCCGCGGCAGATCATGGCGATCTTCATGGTCCAGGGCACGGTGATCGGGATTGTCGGCACCCTGATCGGTGGGGTGCTAGGGGTCATTGCGGCGTTGAACGTGAGCGAACTGGTGGGCTGGCTGGAGCGGATCAGCGGCCAGCAGATTTTCAGTTCGGATGTGTACTTTGTCAGCAACCTGCCTTCCGAACTGCAGGGTGGGGATGTGGCGCTGATTTGTAGCGCTGGGTTCATCCTCAGCTTCCTGGCCACTGTGTATCCGGCCTGGCGCGCGTCCAAGGTCGAGCCGGCTCACGCTTTGCGGTATTCCTGAGATCCGCTCTCGCCGGCAAGCCGGCTCCTGCCTGATTGGTGAAGGAGCCGGCTTGCCGGTGAACAGGCTCTCAACGCTTGCTCGGCATCTCGATCACGAAGCGTGTCCAGCCCGCTTCCGATTCGCAACGTATCTGTCCGCCATGGGCGCGAATGATCGACTGCGTGATCGCCAGTCCCAATCCTGCATGTTCACTGCTGCCCTCGCGTCGCGCCGGATCTACCCGGTAGAAACGGTCGAACAACCGCGGCAGTACCTCCCTGGCGATACCCTCTCCGCTGTTTTCGATGCTCAGGTTCAAGCCCTGTAGGCTGTCGCTGATCCGTACCTGGACCGATCCTCCAGGAGGTGTGAAGCGCAGGGCATTGTCCAGCAGGTTGGACAGCGCTCGGCGCAGCATGCTGCGATCGCCGATAAAGCCGGCATGGCCTTCACGGCTCAGGCTGACGTTCGCGTCTTCCGCCAGGGGGCCATAGAACTCCAACAGCATGTCGGTTTCCTCGGCCAGCTCCAGTGCTTCGCATTTCGGGGTCAGCAGCCCATGGTCGGCCTTGGCCAGGTACAGCATGTCGTTGACCAGTTGCGCCATCCATTGCAGTTCCTCGAGGTTGCTGTGCAGGGCTTCGCGGTAGTCCTCGATCGCTCTCGGGCGGGTCAGGGTGACTTGGGTGTGGGTCAGCAGGTTCGACAGGGGCGTGCGCAACTCGTGGGCAATATCAGCGGAAAAGGCCGAAAGGCGTTGGAAGGATTCCTCAAGGCGGCCGAGCATGGCGTTGAAGCTGCTGGCCAGGTCGGCCAGTTCGACGGGCATCTGTTCCTGGGGCAGGCGCTGGGTCAGGGAACTGGCGGAGACTCCTGCGGCCACTGCGCTCATGCGTCGCAAGGGGCGCAGGCCGCTGCGGGCGGCCCAGGCACCAAGCAGGGCAGTGGCCAGGGCCGAGAGCCCTACTGTGAACCAGATCAGGTGCTGCATGCGCTGCAGAAAGTGCTGGTGATGGGTGATATTCAGCAGCAGGGCCAGCTGTGGCGAGTCGGTTTGACCTGGCTTGAGCGGCGCGGAGTAGATCCGGTAGGCAGCACTGTTCAGATTCAGATTGTGCAGGCCGGCTTCGCTGGGCAAGGAGGCGGGCAGGGCGGGGGCACTGTCGAACCAGAGTCGGCCGTCACTGCCGATTATCCGCAGGGCCAGGTCCGGTTGATGGCTCAGCTCGTCCTGCAGCCGTGCCTGATACCGGGCAAAATCTCGGGCCTCGGTCACATCCTGCAAGACGCTGCGCAGGGCGATCAGCTTGCCGTCCAGCAGTTGCTGGTCCAGTTCGATGAAGTGGGCTTCGCTGGCGCGACTGAACAGCACCCCTGCAAATAGCGAAACCACGGCGGTGCAGGCGGCGAACAGCAGCGCCAGGCGTGCGCTGAGTGACAGGCGGCGCATCAGGCCGGACGCTCTTCGAGCACATACCCCATGCCGCGTACGGTATGGATCAGCTTGTTCGGGTATTCGTCATCGATTTTCAGGCGCAGGCGGCGGATTGCTACTTCGATGACGTTGGTGTCGCTGTCGAAGTTCATGTCCCAGACCTGGGAGGCGATCAGCGATTTGGGCAGGACTTCTCCCTGGCGTCGCAGGAGCATTTCCAGCAAGGCGAACTCCTTGGCGGTCAGATCAATGCGCTGGCCGCTGCGTTCTACCCGGCGGCGGATCAGGTCCAGGCGCAGGTCAGCCAGTTGCAGGCTGGTTTCCTGGGTCATCACGCTACCCCGGCGCAGCAGGCTGCGAACCCGGGCCAGCAGTTCGGAGAAGGCAAAGGGCTTGACCAGATAGTCGTCGGCTCCCAGTTCCAGGCCGTGGACTCGGTCCTCTACGGCGTCCCTGGCGGTGAGGAACAACACAGGGATGTCCAGGCCGGCGCTGCGTACGGCCTGGAGGATCTGCCAACCATCGCGCCCCGGGAGCATCACGTCGAGAATCAACAGGGCGTAGTCACCGGTCAGCGCCAGGTGCTGGCCGGTATTGCCATCCGCTACCAGCTCGGCATTGAAGCCGGCTTCGCTCAAGCCTTGGCGCAGGTACTGGCCGGTTTTCGGCTGGTCTTCGACGATCAACAGTTTCATGATGGTACTCGTGGCTTGTGTAACCCGGGCTTTATACCTTGCCGAGGGGCAGGGCAGATCAAGCTGACAAAGTTGTAATCTAGCCGTCAGCTGGCTGGCAGCGCTGGGCCGTTAGAGTTTGCCACATGCTCAATCCTGATCTTGTTGGAGCCTGACGATGAATCTGCAAAACCTGTTGTTGCGACGCCGCTCGGCCCTGGGAGGCTGTCTGATGCTGTTGAGCGTACCGCTCTGGGCTTCACCGGCGGCCTCTTATGACTTCGGCCAGCCGGCCGCGGCCGCCAAGGCCACTCGGGTGGTCGAGGTGGTGATGGGCGATATGTCTTTCAATCCCAAGGTCCTGGAGATCAAGGCCGGCGAGACTGTGCGTTTTGTGTTGATCAACAAGGGGCAACTGCTCCACGAATTCAACCTGGGTAACGCGGCGATGCATGCCGAGCACCAGCAGGAAATGCTCAAGATGCAGCAAAGCGGGATGCTCACGCCCACCGCAATGAAACCCATGGATCACCCAGCCATGGGCCACGGCTCCATGGCAGGCATGGATCACGGCATGCAGCATGACGATCCCAACAGTGTGCTGGTGGAGCCTGGCAAGCAGGCCGACCTGACCTGGACTTTCAGCAAAAGCGGCAGCCTGGAGTTCGCCTGCAATGTTCCCGGGCACTACCAGGCCGGCATGGTCGGCAAGCTGACAGTCAGCCCGTAAGCGTTCGGGGCTCAAAGGCGGGAGCAAAGGCTGGTAGAATCGGCTGATTCTTCAGTCAGGTTTCCGCCATGCATCCCGCAGCCGAACATTCGCCGCTGGGCAAGTCCAGTGAATACGTTTCCACTTACACGCCATCCCTGCTGTTCCCGATTCCCCGGGCAGCAAAATGGGCCGAGCTGGGCTTGAGTGCCGATACCCTGCCGTATAAGGGAGTGGATTTCTGGAACTGCTTCGAATTGTCCTGGCTGCTGCCTTCAGGCAAGCCGGTGGTGGCCATTGGTGAATTCAGCATTCCTGCAGATTCGCCGAACATCATCGAGTCCAAGTCTTTCAAGCTGTACCTCAACTCGTTGAACCAGACCCCCTTCGCTGATCGAGCGACGCTTGAGGCGACTTTGCGTCAGGATCTCTCGGCCGCCGCAGGCAAGCCCGTAGGGGTGCGTATTCGCAGCCTTGGTGAGGTCGAGGCGCAAGGTGTGGTGGCACTGCCAGGCATCTGCATCGACGAGCTGGATATCAGTGTCGACAGCTATGAGCATCCGCGACCTGAGCTGCTGCGTTGCGATGATTCGCAAGTGGTGGAGGAAAGTGTGCACAGCCACTTGCTCAAATCCAATTGCCCTGTGACCAGCCAGCCGGACTGGGGCAGTGTCGTGGTGGAGTACCGTGGCGCGGCGCTGGATCACGCCAGCCTGCTGGCCTATCTGGTGAGTTTCCGTCAGCACTCGGACTTCCATGAGCAATGCGTGGAGCGGATTTTCCTTGATCTGCAGCGGTTGCTCAAACCCGAGAAACTCACCGTCTACGCTCGCTATGTGCGTCGCGGCGGGCTGGATATCAATCCGTACCGCAGTACCGAAACGGCGGAGTTCGCCAATCAGCGATTGGTTCGCCAGTAAGCAGAAGCCCCGCAAATGATGCGGGGCTTTGTTTTTATGGGACGGTGTTATCGGGCGCTATCAGATACCGATGTTGCCCAGGGTCTGGACGATATTGCGCAGGGTTCCGGCGATGGCCGGATGTTCCAGTTCGAAGCGTTCCACTGCCAGGTTGACACCGTCGGCGAGGCTGGCGTCGTGGGTGCTGGTCTCCAGCTTGAGTTGCAGTTCGATCTGCTGCATCAGTTCCTGCAGATTGGCGCGCTCGGCTTCCGAAAGCGGTGGGTTCTGCTCCAATTGCTCGCGCAGGGTATCGAGTTGTTCTTGCAGTTCGCGGGCAGGCATGGCGTTCTCCCTTTATTGATAGGCACAGGGATGGACCGCGCGTTTGAGGCAAAGGTCCATGCCCACGGCTTAGAGTAATCCACTCCCGGGCACTGTGCATGATCCTGATCAACAGGCTTATGTCAGGGTTTTTCACCTTTGAGCCGGCGCAGTTCGATGTCCGCCAGGCAGGTGTTCAGGTCCCCCAGGTGGTCGATGACCGAGTGCACCCCCAGACCGAAGAGTTGCAGGGTGGCCTTGCCGCGCTTGAGTTCGCGCTCCTGCTGGCTCAGAGCCTGCCATTCACTTGGTGTCAGGCCGCACAGGGACCCGCAGGAGGCCAGGCCTATGGTCCAGAGTCCGGCGTTGAGCCCTGACTGCAGAAGTTGCGGTTCACCGCTGACCAGTACACAACCCTCGAGGCGGGACACCTTGAGGGTCATCAGCGCCTGCCAGCAGGCGTCGGGAGCGGGCCAGGGAGCGGGAGCGGCGGGGGTGGGTTTGATCCAGTCGGGCAGGGCGGCGGCCAGGTGGCTGCTGCTGGCGCAGGGTAGTTGCTCGAGCCAGGCGCAGGGAATGCCCAGTTGTTGCAGATGACGCAAGGTGTCCAAAGCTCCTGGAGTGGTCCGGACCTGTTCCGGGCCAGGGCGCGTGGTGGTTTGCAGGCGCGTGCGCGCACCGAAATCCACCAGGCAGCCACTGAGGCCGAAGAGCACCGCGGTCAATGGCGCTGCTGTCTGGGCTAAGGCATCGGCGTGGGGCATATCAACGTCCTTGAAATTCTTCTCGAGGCTAGCCGGGGAAGATGACATGCAGGTGACAGTGAGGTGAATGCGAACAGGATTGATTGACTGATGCCTCCAGGCTGCTTGCAGTGATGCTGCCTAAACAGGCCTATCCGCTTTATACTCCTCGACCTAACCTCAGGGCATAGCCCCACGAGAGAACAATCCAAGGAGTTTCCTGCTATGCGCTGGAGCCGTTATCTAGTTCCGCTATGTATGAGTGCCGGTGTGACGCTGGCTCCCCTGGTCGCCCAGGCGGCCGAAGAGGACCCGTGGGAAAGCATCAACCGTCCCATCTTCATGTTCAACGATACCCTTGATACCTATGCCCTGAAGCCGCTGGCCCAAGGCTACCAGGCCGTGACGCCGCAGTTTTTGGAAGACGGTATCCACAACATGTTCCGCAACCTTGGTGACGTCGGCAACCTGGCCAACGACATCCTCCAGGCCAAGCCTCGTGCCGCCGGTGTGGATACTGCGCGCCTGCTGATGAACACCACATTGGGGCTGGCGGGCTTCTTTGACGTCGGTACCCAGATGGGTCTGCAGCGCAATGACGAAGACTTTGGCCAGACTCTCGGCTATTGGGGCGTGGGCAGCGGTCCTTACGTGATGCTGCCGTTGCTGGGCCCTAGCACCCTGCGTGACGCGCCGGCCAAGTATGTGGACAGCTACACCTTGCCTTATCGCTACATGAACGACATCCCTGCGCGCAACATCACCATGGGCGTGAACGTGGTTGATACTCGTGCCAGCCTGCTGGCTGCGGACAAGCTGATTCGCGGTGATCGCTACACCTTTGTGCGCAATGCCTATCTGCAGAATCGTGAATTCAAGGTCAAGGATGGTCAGGTCGAAGACGACTTCTGATCGGGCGACGGTCTTGCAGAAACTGAAAAGGCGGCCATCAGGCCGCCTTTTTCATGGGAGTAAGTTTTACTTCATCTTAAGGATTGTAAGCCCAAGTTTCTGGCTGCCACCCTCCTGTGAGTTGACCCAGACCACTTCGGTCTCCGCTTCCAGGCCTCTGAGGGCTGCATGCTCCGAGTCGATACGCACACTCAGTAGGTCGCCGACCTGAAATGAACGGGGTGCCTGGACCTGCATGCCGCTGCTGGAAAGGTCAATGCAGACCGCTTCTATCACCTGTCCCTGGTGGATCAGCGTGACCTCGGCATCCACCCGCATACGGATGTAATCGCGCTTTTCACTGTAGTCACGCTGGTTTTGATTCATGGGTTCCATCCTGCGATTGAGTTGCGGTTTTAGCGGTTTTTATAACTCCCGGTGATTTGCGGTGTAAAGACGTCAGGCGACCATCGGCATGAGCTTGAAACGCCCCGCGGATGGGAGTACCGTCTGCGCCTTAGAAGGGCACCTCTGATGAGCGGGCGTGCAGGGCTGAAGGTCCTGGCTCCACTTCAGAGTGGCTAGAAAGCGAATCCAGTAGCGTGCGCCAGGCCTTGGGCCAAGCCACCTACGCCAACCTAATTCTGGCGCCGTTTGCCCACATGCAAAAAACCAGTGCCACGCTGCTGATAATCGATGACGACGAAGTAGTACGCGCGAGTCTCGCGGCCTATTTGGAAGACAGTGGCTTCAGCGTACTGCAGGCTGCTAACGGCCAGCAGGGTCTTCAGGTATTCCAGCGCGACAACCCCGATCTGGTGATCTGCGATCTGCGCATGCCGCAGATGGGCGGTCTCGAACTTATCCGTCAAGTGACCGAGTTGTCGCCGCAGACCCCGGTGATAGTGGTTTCGGGGGCGGGCGTGATGAACGACGCGGTTGAAGCGCTGCGCCTGGGTGCGGCGGACTACCTGATCAAGCCTCTGGAAGATCTGGCCGTGCTCGAGCACTCAGTGCGTCGAGCCCTGGATCGAGCGCGCTTGTTGCTGGAAAACCAGCGTTATCGAGAAAAGCTCGAAGCCGCCAACCGCGAACTCGAGGCCAGCCTCAATCTGCTTCAGGAAGATCAGAACGCCGGTCGCCAGGTGCAGATGAACATGCTGCCCACCAGTCCCTGGTCGATCGATGAGTTTAATTTCGCGCACCAGATCATCCCTTCGCTCTACCTGTCGGGGGATTTCGTCGACTACTTCCGCGTCGACGAGCGTCGGGTTGCCTTCTACCTGGCTGATGTTTCCGGCCATGGTGCGTCATCAGCCTTCGTCACCGTGCTGTTGAAGTTCATGACCACGCGCCTGCTGTTCGAATCCAAGCGCAACGGTACCTTGCCGGAATTCAAGCCTTCGGAAGTACTGGGCCATATCAACCGTGGCCTGATCAGTTGTAAGCTGGGCAAACACGTCACGATGGTCGGTGGAGTTATCGACGAGGAGACTGGTTTGTTGACCTATAGCATTGGCGGGCACTTGCCGTTGCCGGTGTTGTACACACCAGACAGTGTGCGTTATCTGGAAGGGCGTGGTTTGCCGGTAGGCCTGTTCAACGAGGCTACCTATGAAGACCACATTCTGGAACTGCCCCCAGTGTTCAGCTTGACGCTGATGTCCGATGGCATTCTGGACCTTTTGCCCGAACCTACACTCAAAGAAAAAGAAGCGGCCTTGCCTGAACGGGTGAGAGCTGCGGGCGGCAGCCTGGATGGCCTGCGGCAAGTTTTTGGATTGGCCACGCTAGGGGAGATGCCGGATGATATCGCCCTGTTAGTGTTGAGCAGGAACCTTTAATGAGTACCGGTAGAATCCAGTTCGCCGAGCAGGACGGCACTTTTGTCCTGAAGTTCATCGGTGAAGTGCGCCTGACCCTGTGTTCGGCGTTGGATGCGACTATTGAGCGGATTTTCACTGCGCTGAATTTCTCGGCGATCGTGATCGACCTCACTGAAACCCGCAGCATCGACAGCACTACTCTGGGCCTGCTGGCCAAGTTGTCGATCCTATCGCGGCAGAAGGTAGGTCTATTGCCCACCGTCGTCACCACCCACGAAGACATTACCCGGCTGTTGCAGTCCATGGGCTTCGATCAGGTGTTCAACATCGTCGATCGTCCGATTCCTTGCCCGGAATGCCTGGCCGACTTGCCTTCCCAGGACCAGTCGGAAGAAGTGGTGCGGATTAAGGTCCTGGAGGCTCACAAGATTCTGATGGGGCTCAACGACTCCAACCGCGAAGCCTTCCATGATCTGGTGAACGCTCTGGAGCGTCACTGATTCGCTGAAACGCACGGCATAAAAAAGGGCGAACCTGTGAGGGTTCGCCCTTTTTGCGTTGGTACTGAGCAATCAGAGCTTGGCAGCCAGCAGGGCTTCGAGTTTTTCCTGGTCACGGGCAAACTGACGAATGCCTTCAGCCAGTTTCTCAGTGGCCATGGCGTCTTCATTGGAGGCCCAGCGGAACTGCGATTCGTTCAGGCTCTGACGGGCTTCGCCGGTCTTGCCCGGGCTCAGCTTGCGCTCTAGCTGGCCAGTGTCGGCTGCCAGCTTCTCGATCAGGTCTGGGCTGATGGTAAGGCGGTCACAGCCGGCCAGTTGCTCGATCTGGTTCAGGTTGCGGAAGCTGGCACCCATGACCACGGTCTTGTAGTCGTTGGCCTTGTAGTAGTTGTAGATGCGTGTGACCGACTGTACGCCCGGATCATCGGCGCCGGTGTAGTCGCTGCCGTTGGCTTTTTTGTACCAATCGTAGATCCGACCCACAAATGGCGAGATCAGGAAGACTCCGGCCTCGGCGCAGGCCACGGCCTGAGCGAAGGAAAACAGCAGGGTCAGGTTGGTCTGGATGCCTTCACGCTCCAGCTTCTCGGCGGCACGAATGCCTTCCCAGGTGGAAGCGATTTTGATCAGCACTCGATCGCGTCCTACGCCAGCCTTTTCATAAAGTTCGACCAGGCGATGGGCGCGTTTGAGCATCGCGTCAGTGTCGAACGACAGCCGGGCGTCCACTTCAGTGGAAATACGACCGGGAATGACCTTGAGAATCTCTTGGCCGACAGCTACGCCAAAGCGATCGCTGGCCAGACCGACATCACCCTTGCAGTCGCTGACGCAAGCGTTCAACAGGTCGGCATAGCCAGGAATGGCGGCAGCCTTGAGCAGCAGCGAAGGGTTGGTGGTGGCATCCACCGGCTTGACCCGGGCGATAGCGTCGAAGTCGCCGGTATCAGCTACCACGGTAGTGATTTTCTTCAGTTGTTCCAGCTTGGAAGTCATGAGCGTGCTCTGTCCTATGGGTCTGATGACATTACCCGAGCGCTGTCAGGCGCTCAAGGGCGCGGAAGGCTTACAACGGCCCCAAGGGCGGCGGCCTGAAAACAGGTGTTTGAATGCTGGGGCGTGATTCAGGTAATTGAGATACCAAAAGCCAGATCAGGTTCAACCCGGCTGATGGTTAACGCCCTTCAAGCAGTTGCCCGGCCTGATCCAGCAGGCCCAGTGGGTCCTTGGTCTTGTGAATATCCACCGACAACAACTGGCGAAATTTGCGAGCCCCAGGGAAGCCCGTCCCCAGTCCCAGCACATGGCGAGTGATGTGGTGCATCGCGCCACCGCATGCCAGATGCTCGGCAATATAAGGTCGCAGTTGTGTCAGGGCCTCGGCCCGGGAAATGACCGGTGCGGTGCTGCCGAACAGCTGTTGGTCCACCTCGGCCAGCAGATAGGGATTGTGATAGGCCTCACGACCCAACATCACCCCATCAAAGGTCTGCAGATGTTCATGGCAGGCCTCCAGGGTCTTGATTCCACCGTTAAGGATGACTTCCAACTGCGGGAAATCCGCTTTCAACTGTGCCGCCACGTCATAGCGCAGTGGTGGAATATCCCGGTTCTCCTTGGGCGAGAGCCCTTCGAGAATCGCGATCCGCGCATGCACGGTAAAACTGGTGCAGCCGGCATCCTGGACCTGGCCGACGAAATCACACAGTTCGGCATAACTGTCGCGACCGTTGATCCCGATTCGATGCTTGACCGTCACCGGAATCGACACCGCATCGCGCATGGCCTTCACGCAATCGGCCACCAGCGCCGGATGCCCCATCAGGCAGGCGCCGATCATATTGTTCTGCACCCGATCGCTGGGGCAACCGACATTCAGGTTGACCTCGTCATAACCGTGCTCCTGGGCCATGCGCGCGCAGGCCGCCAGATCCGCTGGAGTACTGCCGCCCAGTTGCAGCGCCAGAGGATGTTCGGACTGGTGATAGCGCAGGAAGCGTTCATGATCACCGTTGAGCAACGCACCGGTGGTAACCATCTCGGTGTAGAGCAGGGTGTGTTTGGACAGTAGACGCAGGAAGAATCGGCAGTGACGGTCAGTCCAATCCATCATAGGTGCAACGCTAAACCGCCGAGACAGCGTAGGGCTTGAGTTTACTGGGGCTGTAGCTGAATTCTGGACCATTTTGCTCTACGTGTTTAAGGCGTTTTTTCGGGCGTTTTCAGGCGTTTTTTAAGGCTCGGTGGTACGATGTACCACTCAAAAACTGACGCGTACCACTTTCGATATGGCGACTATCAGGGCAAGAAAACTGGCAGATGGGAGTGTGAGCTACACGGCTCAGATCCGCATCAAGCGCGACGGAGTGCAAGTTTACCAAGAGAGCCAGACCTTCGCCCGAAAACAGGCCGCTCAGGCCTGGGCGCGTAAGCGCGAGTCGGAGCTCGATGAACCTGGCGCGATCGAGCGGGCAAGCCGCAAGGGCGCCACGCTCAAAGATATGACCGAACGCTACCTGGTAGAGGTCGAGAAAGCCCGGCCGTTGGGTAAGACCAAGCGCGCGACCCTCAATGCCATCGGTGAGACGTACCTCGGCGGGCTGACCGACACGGACATCAATACCCAGTGCTTGGTCGATTTCGCACTGTGGCGGATGAGCAAGGAGGGCGGTGGGGTTCAACCTCAAACCGCCGGCAATGACCTGGCGCACCTCGGCGCTGTTCTGGCAATTGCCAAGGATGCGTGGGGGTACCAAGTAGACCCGCTCGCCATGGGCGGCGCCCGGCGCGTATTACGCAAGCTGGGCTACAACCTGAAAAGCCGTGAGCGCGACCGCCGGCCGACTTTGGACGAGTTGGGAAGGGTGCTGACGCACTACCAAGACATGCAGGCGAGGCGCCCAACTGTCATCAATATGCTGAAAGTCGTGGGCTTTGCCCTGTTCTCTACGCGCCGGCTGGATGAAATAACCCGTATTCGCTGGGCCGACGTCGACGAGCATGGTCAGCGAGTTTTGGTGCGCGACATGAAGAACCCCGGGCAGAAGATCGGCAACGATGTCTGGTGTTACCTGCCGGACGAGGCGTGGCAGATTCTCCAGACGATGCCAAAGGCCGGCGACGACATATTCCCCTACAGCCCTGAATCTATCTCCACTTCCTGGACCAAAGCCTGCAAGTTCTTGAACATCGCAGATCTGCACTTCCATGACCTTCGCCACGAAGGCATCAGTCGTCTTTTCGAAATGGACTGGGATATCCCACGTGTTGCGAGCGTTTCAGGGCATAGGGATTGGAACTCGATGAGGCGCTACACCCACCTGCGCGGGAAGGGTGATCGTTATGTGGGATGGGAATGGCACGAGAAGATGTTGAGGGCGCCCGTCCAACTGGGCGCCGCATCAATGAAGTGGCTCAGTAGGCGGGTTTTATCCCGTTGAGCTGGTTGTGCTCTTTAACCGCGGCCGCGCGCTGTAGATCTAGGTAAGCGGCGAGGTCGGTGAGGTGGATGCCCTTGGCCGACTTCTGGCTCGGTTCTAGGCGGGTGATTGGTAGTTTGATCTGACCATTCAGCACCTTGCGCTGGAACATTTCCGGCGTTAGGTGTGTGAAGTAATCCCGGCAAACCTGTTCCAGCGAGATTATCGCTTGACCGTCGTATTGGGCCATCAGAATAAAGGCTGTGTTCATGGTGCATTCCTCGCACCGCAGTTCGGGCAGTCGTCGAATCGCTGATCCTCGCTGAGGAAGCGGCCGCAGCCGTCGCAGTTGGTGAGGTTGCTGTATTTCCTTGTGCGCTGGACCTTGATCTTGGGCAACCGCAGGCCAGCAGCCCGGAGCGCCTGTTTGTGATCGAGCAGCGAGGCCCGAACGACGGGGCGCGAACGCTCAACTATGTAGCCGCATGGCCATAGCTCAAATTCCTTCGACCGATACCCGACAGCATCTGATGCCCCTGGGTGAATCGCCTGTTCCAGGTCGGCGGTTGGCCCTTTCCCGCCGAGCCAGACGAGGTCGTTCCCGTCCCAGGTGCGTGCGTAGGCCACATACACACGGCCGTCATCGTTACGGTAGGCCTCGGCTTCAGACCGGGTCAGGTACTGGCAGTCAACTCCGATTTCCGCCCGTGCCCGAACATACGCTGCGGGCCAGGGCAGGTCGGTGTCGCGGCTCTCGAACTGCTTCACCGCGCGCTCGCTAGTGAATTGCTCGGCTTCGTCCAGGTTCGAGGTGTATCCGCCGCCGGACTTCCAGAACATGGCGCGGCTGCCGACGTTGCTGCGGCTGTCCTGTAGATAGAAAAGATCAGACATTGTGGGCCTCCAGTTCAAAGCAGAAACGATTGGCGTGTCAGCCGCAGTTCGATTCGTTGAGCTGCACCCACGTCGCCAGCATCCTGGATGTCACATATGAAATAGAGCCGTTTGCGGTTCTTGTCGGTGAGGCTGGCCGTAAGTTGTCCGGCGGCGGTGCCGCACTGCTGATAGGAGTCAGGCCCAATCCAGCGTTGAACCGGGATCACCTGACAATCCGTGCGGGCGGCACTGGTGCACAGGTACAGCAAAAGGAAGACGTTCATGCGGCCCCCTTAATGTTGACGGGTTCCCAGGTGGACTCGCAGAGCCCGTAGGCGCTGGAGCAGGCGGATGAATCGGTTTCTATGAGCAGATCAAATTGGATTCCGCCTCGGGCCGTCTTGGACCACTCCACGGCCTGGCGGATGCAGGCAATTTCCATTATCTCGGCAGCGCTCAGTCCCGCGATCGAGCCCCTGGGGTGCTTTGCGTTTGATCCAGCAAAGAAGGTTGCCGCACCGTATTTGCTGGCTAGTTGCGTGATGCTCTCCCACCGCTCAATGCGGTCTATCACCTCGGGGAACCGCAAGGCGATCTCGCGAAGTTCATCCTTGCGGCAGTTTATGCAGGGCATGCAGCCAACTCGTCCCATACCCTGGGAGTACAGCGGGTTTGGTTTGATGCCCATGTATCGATGGGCTTCGAATACTGCTGGGATGTCCCACTTCAAAATCGGTCGGTAGTTGAAGAGACCGCCTCCCACTTCGTCGCACTCGGGCAGGTAGCGGCGGTTTAGCGATTCGTCCGCACGTACCCCTTGCCAGCTTATGAGCATGTCCCCCTTGCCCATCAGGGGCATGATGACCTGTTCAAGCATCGGGTCCCGCTTCAGTTCCATAGTGCAGAATTGGGCCTTGCGGCTCGGGAAGCGGCCTTTCCAGATGCACAGATCTAGGAAAGGGTTTCCAGTGGGTTGGAGCACGTCAAGAGCCGCCAGGACAACGCTTTCTGAAATGCCTTGCTCGCGCCATTTGGTTTCGATGAAACGACGCTTGCCCTCGATGCGCTTGGTAAAGTCGGCCCGAACCCGAGTGAGCCTGATTCCCGTGGCTTTTTCCAGGTAGTCCAGATACGCATAGGTCAACTCATGCTCGTTGCCGGTGTCAGCAAACACTGCTTGGAGGTTTGGCGTCTCTAGGGCAATCGCGACAAGCAGGGTCGCGGTGCTGTCTTTGCCACCGCTGAGGCTGACGATGTTGTGGGTGGTCATGCTGCACCTCCCTGGCTAATGTAGAGCTTGGCAACCGTATGGCCTTCTTGCTCCCATGCTTCGGCCAGGTCCGCGTCTTGTGTCCAATCCAGCACGTCGCCAGCCTGCATTTGAGTGAACATGAACGGCTTCTGTTGCACTGTCGTTTGTGCTTGCGGCTCACATGCCAGCAGCAGTCCTGCCATGTAGTCGATGGCCTGCATTGTGTCGTCGTTGTTTTCGCCGAACACCCTGCGGGCTGTCGCTTCTGCTAGAGCTACGGCTGCACGCCAGTCTGCTGGCGACTGTTTGTTAGGTTCGTCAGCCTCCCAGCCAATGGCACGCCGGCGACGCATTAGATTAAGTGCGTCGGCGGCGCCCTGGGTGAGGTGCGCAGGTTGGCGACAATTGCCGGCCGCCAGGTCATCGACGAACTCCTCCAGGGCATCCATGGCTGCCAGGCCGTGACCAAGGCTCCAGGCGACTACTTCACCGCCCTCGACTTCCTGCGGGATGGTTTGACCAGTGGATCGACAGATGACGATGGTGTCGTAGCGCGGTGTGGTAGCCTCTGCGGTGCCGCCTTCGGGTTGATTCACTTGCATGGTGCTTCTCCTTTGGGGTGGTCGGTGTCGAGGGGTTGCAGCCCCTCGGCACCACTCTTTCGAAATAATTCAGCCGGCGATGCGAACAAGGAAAATTTCCAGGTCCTTCAATCCATCGTTCTCGTCGTGAGCTGTCTGCCACTTCAATACTTCGTCGATTTGCTGGCGGGAGCAGTCATCCACGAGCAATGTGCGTTCTCCGCGCTCAATCCTTACTTCCATGATCGAAAGCAGGCCCGCCTGGGCGTATGCATCCGCGTGGATGATGCTGGTGGGCTTTCCTTGCGCGTTTCGCTGCTCCTCGATCTGCCTTAGTTGGCGGGTCTTTCCCGTCGCCCTAGCGCCTTTGATGACCTTGATATGCATGGTGCTTCTCCTTTGGGGGTGCCCAGGCGTTGCAGCACCTGGGCGGTTGGGTTAGCGGACGATGGCCAGCAGTACGTCCGGCGCGAGGTTGCCCAGGACGATCAGGACAGCCAGCGCCGCGGCGCTGCAGGTCAACGTGATCGCGTTGTCACTCAAGGTCGGTTCGTTGTCGTCTTGCATGGTGCTTCTCCTTTGGGGTGCCGAAGCGTTGCAGCGCTTCGGTGATGGGGTTCAGGGCTGGAATACCCAGCAGCGAACGGTTTTCGGTTTGTCGAACGCGTCCAGCAACCGGGCTGAGTTGACGCCCTTGTTCGACTCCAGAAACTTGGGTGACTTGCTCGTTTTCAGCAGGCGCTTCAGATCGCTGAGCGCAGGCACCTGCTGGCGCTTGTTGGCAGCCATCTCGACGAATTCATTGAGGTTCACGGCGATTAACCCGTCCTTGCGCGCATGGTTGAGCGCGCCTTTCTCATCCATGCCGTTGAGGAAGTCGTACAGGTCCCAAAACTCGCGCACGGTCGGGTGATCGGCGTTGATGGCCTGCTGGCGCTCCAGGGCCATGCGGTTGACCTCGGCGTGTGCTAGGGCCTTCCGGTGTTCGCCGAGGGGCACCACGTCTGCCAATGCATCCACCAGGCTGCGCAGTTGGGCGTGGTTCTTTGCGATACGAACGGTACGGACGCCGGGCTGGGCCAGCAGTTCTTGCTCGTAGCCGGAGGTGTTTTCCTCCATCAGGCGCATGGTGTTGGCTTCGCGTTGCAGTGCCTTGATCAGGAAGCCGCTGATGTTTTCCATCGGCATGCGCTCCAGTTGCTCGGCGAACTGCTTGGTTTCCGGGGTGTGGTGCTCCCGGGTCAGGTGGACGTGGCAGAGTCGCTGCAGGATCGGCTCCGAAGCGTTCACCGGGTTGTTCTGCGCGATCAGCAGGGCGGCGCGGAAGGGCGGTTCGTGGGTGTCGTTGCCGTTGTTTTTGACGCCGGTAGAGCGAACGCTGCGGCCGTTGTAGGCGGTTTTCAGTTCGTCCCAGTCGAAGTGCTTCACTGGCTGGCCTTCCTTTTGCTCACGCTCTGACTCAATCAGCACTACCGGTAAGTTGCTGACCTGCGAGAAGTTGCGCGCACGGCTTGCGGCGGTCGCTTTGGATGGGTCGAAACCTTCGTAGTCGGTACGGCCGACCAGTTTCCACAACAGCTCCACCAGGGTGGTTTTACCCGAACCGGCTTCCCCTACCAGCTCCAAGAACATCAGTGATTTATGGATCTGGCGGATCTGCTCGGCGTGCAAGGCTCCCAGCCACCAGGCCAGCACTACCAGACCCTGCACGCCAAAGCAGCGCCAGTAGATATCGAACCAACCTTCGTTGTAGGTGTTGAGGTCGGTATTGATGTGCAGCACCGGCGACTGGCTCTGGGACTTGATGCTCAACTTTCCGAGGTCGAAAAAGTCTTCCTTGTTGCGCATCTGGATCTTTCCGCCGAAGAAGGCGAGGTCGTTGAAGACGTAGGCTCCGTGCTCGCGGCTGTAGCCGATCCATTCGATGGTGTTCACGGTTTTCAGGCAATCGAGCTGGGGCGCGAGAATCCGCTTCAGCTGTTGGGCGCTGCCCTCAAACATTGCACCGTTGGAGACGTTGAGCAGGCGATTGGCGAACTCAGGCGCTGAGGTGAGCTGCTTGGCCGTGAAAGTGCTTTTGATGACTGCCCCTTGAGGGCGCTCGATGCGGAAGTAGTACCAGGCCTCATCGGTAAGGTCGTTGCGCATGTAGTACAGCGCTTGGAAATTGCAGTTGGCGATGCTGGTCACGGAGCCAGACTGGCGCAGCGCCTTGTAGCGACGCTGTTGATCACTGAGCAACTGGTCTTCATGGCGCTCTGAACTCTCCAGATCGCTCATGGCGCGGTCATACCGCTCAAGGTCCAGACGAAACCAATACAGGCGCTTGCGGAACGAAAAGTGGAATTCCTTGCGCTCGTCGCGCAGGTAGATGAGAAAGCCCTTTTCTTCAGCGGAATCGGCAAGCAGCAGGTCGCCCTGGTGAAGGGCCTCTTCCAGGTCTTGCTGGATACGTTCGGCTCGTTCGTCCTCACCCTCGATAGATTTCCAGCGCAGGTGCAGGTCGTTCCAATCGACTTTTTTGCCATTGGGCTGGGGGATCACTGCTGCCTTACAGGTGAAGCCCAGGTCGCGCGCATCCTTCGCCCAGCGGCGCATGTTGGCCTTGGCGACTGGCTCGTTATCGAGCGCCCACACTAGGCGCGGAAGGGGTCTGTCAGCGTCGCGGCGCAGTTTGACCAACGCCTTGAGGGAATCGATAGGGCAGGGGGCGCTGGACATCATGGACACGGCCGAGACGTCGTTGTGTCCCAGGGCAATGGCGTCAAATATCCCTTCGTTAATCCAGAGCTCGTCGACTTCCAGCAGATCCAGGTTTGGTGGGCACCACCAGACGCCCTTATAACCTGGCTGGCCCTCGCCGGTGGGGCGGAAGCGCGCCTTCATCTTGCCGAATCGTTCAGGCCGATCGATCAGGCGCTCCCAGTAGCCGCCCTTCTCAAGTGGGAAGCGCACTGTGGCGCTGCCGATGTTGAGGCGGCTGTCCCAGTAGTTTTCTTGAGTGAACCAACCGGCGATCAGCTCAAACTTAAAGCCCCGTGCAAACTCAAGGTAGGCGCGTGCCGTCGCAATCGGGTTATCCGGTGTCGACGGAGCGGTCTTGCTCCAGTCGTTGAACAGATCGTCGTAGATGTCCTTTACGTGGACGCGGTGGTCGCACTTTTCTGGCCGTCCGCATATCAACGTCCAGGGCGAGTCGTAGAAGGTGTACAGGGTCTTCTGGCCGCAACTTGGCGCAGGGCAAACACCCTTGCGCATGTAGTTGGTGCCGGGCATGTGCTTGAGCTGGTAATCCCGCTCAATGCGCTGGATGACTTCGGCTCGCAGCCTATGTTCCATTTCCATCGTGGCTTACTTCGCTTCGTCGAGACTATGTTTCAGGGCGCCAATCAGGCGTTTTTGCGCAGCCATGACCGGAAAGGCCACGAGCAGCGAGCCGTGCCGCAGGCCTTCGGGGATCATGCGAAAGCGGTCGTCATACCAGTGCTCGTTGAACTGGGCGCTATAGTCAGCTCGGAGCGCTTGAAGCAGGGCTTCCGCCTGGTCGCGGGGCAGTTTTGCGGTGATGGCGATGTCGATTTCCATGGTCCACCTCAGATTTCGGGCAAAGCTCACCCAAACCCACGGGAAACGGGGCTGGGCGGGGTGTTTTAAAAGGGCGTTATCGAGGGTGCGGCTTGAGAGCAGAGTCGCGCTGGGTGAGCAGAGTCTGTGGCAGAAGCCTTGCCGGGACTGGGTAGCGCAGATCGGCTCGGGTATCGATCAGATGCACGACCTTGCAGCCAGGAACGGAGCCCCAATCGACACCAATCCATTTGCGCTGCTTGATTACCTGCAGCTCAGTCCAGGCGTTGTGCACCAGCTGTTCAGCCATGAATAGCGGCACTTCCAGGGCGGTCGTCAGGTGTCGGACACAGTTGTCGTAGAGCCTGTCGGAATCCACCAGGTACTGCGCTTCATGTCGTTGTAGATAGGCAAACGCCGCACGTTGCATGCTGCTGCGGTAGTCATGGGGTAGGTGTTCGTGATTCATGGCGCACACTCCATTTCCATTTGGTCGAGCAGATCGGGTTGATCGTTGGCCGTCTTCATTGCCGCACGGCGTAAGGCGATGTCGGCGACGGGAAGGTGCACGGATGGGTTAGCCATGCCGCTGGGGCTCATCTCGTGGGTCATCTCGAATTCAGCGCGTACTGACCAACCACAGGCCTCGTTGGTGCACTGCAGGTAGGCCACCCGCAGGAAAATGTGGGTGCCCTCGCTGGTACGAATGCGCATGCGGCTGAGGCAGTGCGGGCAGACAAGCTTGTAGGTGCTCATGCTCAGAGGGGCTCGGCAATTTCGAAGGCAACACTCAACGGTGTGATTGCGTCGCCAATTGCGATACGGATTTCCGTACCCGCAAGGCCTCCGTTGGCCGTCTTTACGGTTTCCTTTAGGGTGTCTAGCCGCTGCTGGGCTTTTGCCAAAAGCTGGAGCAGATTTTCACGTTCATTTTCAAGGAGATCATTCATGGCAATTCATCCAAACAGGACAGTTGAAGAGCTGGAGCGTCGATTGAACGAGCGGTGTGAGGCTCTGTTGAAAGTCATGAAAGGCTTCCGAGAGGCAACACACACCACTTTGACTGGCTCCGAACCCGGACGGGCCATTAAGGGCCAAGACATACGTTTCGCTGTCGACGATGTGTCTACCGCTTTGAAGGAAATCAAATCCCAGTTGGGAAAGGGCTGATGCCTTACCGTCTTCAACGTGCACCTGCCTTGCTGTGTAGTTGAATCGTGGCCAGCACCTCGGCATGTCGTGCCGACATATAGCGCTGATGTGCGGCTAGGATGGCCTCGGCCTCCCCAGGCTCGATAACGCCGTCGTCCAGGGCCTTGGCGATGATCTGGTCGACATAGCCGCGCTTGGCAGCGGCATTCACGGAGCGGCTGTAAAGGTCGATGTTGTCCAGAGTTTCGGGCTTGGCTAGGGGCACAAACATGCCGCCGTAGAGGCTTGCGATGTACTCGGGCAGATGAGTAGTGCGGGAGTCTTGTTCCAGCAGGTGTATCTGTTCATCGCTGAGCGGACGGCTGCCGGCGTTCTCGTAAACGTGGTTGTCGAACTTCTTGAGTTCGTAGCCGAGACGTGCGGCTGCACACTCACGACCGCCGGGGTAATCGCAGATCACCGCACTCATCACCTGTCGTTTGGTCACTAGAACCGGGCGTTTCATCTTCTGGTTTCTCCTTGAAGTCATCGCCCCTACAGTGCATTTACAGAGCCGGTACGGAGGGGGGTTCGGCGTTTTCAGCGAGGATTCCGGGTAAAACCTCTTTGCCAATCACTCGGGACAGGTCCCGCAGTATCTGGAAGGTCAGCCGTCCACGAGGCAACGTTTTGTGGCCCGCCCAGCGTTGAACTACTTGCGTCACGGTTCGCACCTCGTAGCCATGGCTGAGGGCGAACTGGCGGAAGTTGCTGCCTCGCTCGATCAGTCGTGCCTGAATCTGGCGCTTTTCCATGGCTTCGCTCATGGTTGGAGTGTTCCTAGTTGGTTAAGATGTACCTGTTTGTTCGCAGTATATGCACCTAAATGGGTATGTCAAACGGATTATATGAAAAAATGAGTATAGCTAAGCGCCTGCGCAATGTTCTCGACGAGAAAGGCCTCTCCATAAAGGAGGCTTCTCAGGTCGTAGGCATCCCTTACAGGACGCTCCAAAACTATCTTTTGGACGAGCGCGAGCCCAATGCAAAGGCTATGACAGCGTTTCGCACTCATTTGGGTATAAGTCTTGACTGGCTGCTTACTGGGGAGGGGTCAATGTTCCCGGGCCAAGGTGGTGAGGCATCTGGCGTTCAAACCACGACCATGCAGGAGGAGGCCATTCTCGAGCTGTTTCGTTCGCTTGGAGAGGCCGGAAAAAGAGAGATACAAAGCGCTGCTGAGGAAAAGAAACGTTTAATGGATGTCGAGCAGCGCCTCAAGGAATTGACTGAATCTCTTGCTGACACTAAACGGCCGGCATAGTCTGCATCCATTAAGTTCGGATCAGTCAGAGGGGACGCTCGGGGCACCAGTTGCAGCAGTCGGCGATAAAGCTAAGGACGGTTATGAAAGTGAGTCTTTTTTTAAATGCGGGCGTCTGTCTGGCGGTGCTGACTTTCTCTGCATCTGCATCCGCGGCTACCTGTGACAGTATCCTGGTGGCGCTCAAGCAAGAACGTCACCTGACCCAAGTCAGGCAAACCGAAGGCAATCGCACTACTGAATATCGGGACGGCCCGAACATTACCCTGTCAGTTAGCTGTGGTGTCGGAAAACCTAACCTCGCGATCACTTGGGATGGTCCCGAACCTGATTCGCAGTATTACGACCTGGTCGGTCGGGCTGGCAGTCTGGTTTCCTCTCGGTCTGCCACTGGTATCGTCAAAGCATCGAAGCAATGCCGTAGTAGGGCCCTCAAGGACGATGGGGAAATTGCAACGATCGAGGAAGACGATCTCGCTCTTGAATGTCAGGCATTCGTCCGTGACGGGGGCAGCACGACCATTTCTGTGTTCGCCGAATAACGCAGTTGTCTAAGACGCGGACCCGCCTTTTGCGGGTTTTTTTGATTCCTCTTTCGCCGCCTGCAGCCGCTTCCACTCCCGATCAACTGCACGTTTTGCAGTGTATTTGTTGGCGTAAAGCCACAGCAGACGCTTGGGTTTCTTCTGGTCACCGGCCGTCCTGGTCTTCTCTTTTCCGGTTTTCTCGTCGCGGTAGTAGGCGATGATTCCTGTGTAGTCCTGTTGGTTTTCTTCGGCCAAGCCTTCGACCGTGTCCTCTGGCAGCTTGCTTTCCAGGTCCAGGCTCACGGTGTAGCCACTGTCTGCGCTGAGGGTGTGCTGCACGTTGCCGCCATACCAGATGATTTCGTCAATTTCGGCTTTCACGCCCTGGAGGGTGTAGGTGAGTTCGGGTATCAGATCCGGCCTACCTCTGGCCAGGGTGTAGCTGAGTGTTGCGCTTCCGCGTTGCAGTCGATTGAGCTCGGCTCGGGCAGCACGTAGCGCGGATTGCCTGTCGCTGTAGGTGTGACGGAGATCCTTTAGGTTTTCACCTCCTCCGGCAATGGCTTCCTGTTTTTTCGCGCTGTTCACGTCGTAGAAGTACGCCCGAACCCCGTCATAGCTGTCGCGTTCGGCTTGCAGATAACGATGTGAGTCTCCGTCGGAGCGAGTCAGCGTGATGTGTGGCAGATCCAGGCCGCTGGCTGTCTTGCCTCCACCCGCTGGAATGCACAGCAGGCAGCCGGCCTTGACGCTGATCACCGCGTCGAAGTCTTCACCCAGGCGGCTGATCAAGTTGGCGTCGGACTCATTGGCTTGAATCAGGTGAGGGATGGGGAGTCCATCGAGTGCGCCGGCGATTGTCGCTGTAAGGCCGTTGCCTACGGCGATATCGCCGAGGATATCCCCCAGGGTTTTGTTGCTCCAGCTGCGCTCGCGCTTGGTCTTCAGCCCTTTGCGCAGGTCCGCTGATCGAGCGCGGATGCTCAGTACATCCGGGGCGCCGCTGTGTTCGGTTTCGTCGACGGTGTAGGTACCTTTGTCAACCAGGCCTGTGTCGCTCCAGCCAAGCCAGAGGCGCACCACTGCGCCTTTTGGGGGGATCGCTAATAGACCGTCGTGATCGCTGAGGGTGATGCTGAGTTGATCGGCTTCGATTCCTCGGTTGTCGGTCAGGTCCAGGCTCAACAGTCGGGGACTGATCAGCTGAGCAATGTCATTGCCGTTCACGGTCATGCGGAACGCAGGAACGGCATAGATCGCGTCGCGCTGGTACTGCTCGGTGGTATCTCGAAGGTAAGCCGTTACGCGGGCAATCGCAGCATCGATCATAGGAGAGCTCGGAGAATGTTGACGCCCGTGCTGGTAGCTGCGCCCAACAGGTCGATCCGGTCATCGTCGATACGCTTGAGCGTGAGGCTGAACTCAATTCGCCGCGGTGTACCGTCGCTGAAGAAAATGGTCTTGGTTTCACTCAGACTTTCAATGATCCAGAGGCCGTAGATTCGTCCGCTGCCCTCAATCACCGGCCATGCCTTGCCCGTATTTGCCATGTGCCTTAGTGCGTCGAGGCTGAGCACCGTGCCGGCCAGCTCAGGAAGCAGTATCCCCGGAAGGGTGATGGTGTCCTCTCCGCGTCCGAGGAATTGCCGGGCGGGTGGTGCGCCGAAACGATTGTTGCTGGCGTGACGCCAGTCGGTCTGGCGTTGCAGCTCCTGGTAGGCCAGCGTGTGCAGGCTGAAAACGAACATGCCAAGGGCAAGCATCATGGCCAGTTACTCCAGATCGGACAGTTTGCTGCGCTGGCGGGCGCTTTTTTCACTCTGGATTCGAGCCATCTCGGCGCGCACAGCTCTGGCTACCGCCTGCGAGTCCATACCAGGGGCAGTGGGAATGTTGATGACGTATTGGTCGTGGCTGTCGTAGATCACCGGTGCACTGCCGCTGATCGGGCCTCTGCTGTCCACGGTCAGAGCGGAGGTTGATGTTGAGCCCCGGGCTAGGCTCCCGGCAGCAGTGAGTTGTTTTGCCGTGCTGGTCATCGCGCTGATCGGCCCTTTTGCACCGCCTTCCAGGCCCAGTGTTAGGCCGGCCATAGTGAAGCTCCCAAGTTCGGCAAAAACTCGCGAGGGACTATGGATGTCCAGCTTTTCCTTGAACCAGTTGATGGTGGAGTCGCCGATCGAGGTGATGGCTGTTTTGATTTGTCCCATGCCGGCATAAAGCCCGTTCACCAGGCCGTTGATGATCATGCTGCCGAACTCGGTAAATCGAGTGGGCAAGTCGAGCCCCAGGTAATTCAACACCTCGGCGAAGGCTCGATAGAGGATGCCGATAGGGGTGAAGTTGGTCAGCACCGTAACGATGCCACCGATCCCGCCAGAGAACCCCGCTTTGATTTCGTTCCAAAGGCCAATGACATACAGCTTCACTGCATCCCAGTTTTTGTAGATCAGGTACGCGGCTCCAGCCAGAGCAACCACTACAGCAGCGATGGCCAGCGCTATTGGGTTGGCAGCGAGCCCCCACAGCGCGATGCCAACAGTGCGTATCGCTGTCATCAGCACGCCGCCCATCAGGCTGGCGAGCACTCTTATACCTTGGCCCAGCATCGGTAGGGCGTTGCGAGCGAGCCCGGCCAGCGTTGGAAAAAGTCGTTGAATGACGCCACCGGTACCAGCAGCCTTGAGCCCGAACAAGCCCAGGCCATAATTGATGACTGCAAATGGGCCGATCAAGCTGGCCAATGTCAGAGCCAGCGCCCCGAAGGTCGCCGCCAGCACTCCGACCACCATCAGGGTTTTCATCATGGCGGACGCTGCAGCCGGATTTTCCTTCATCCAGGCAGTGATTTCCTTTATCGCATTGGTGATGGTTTTCAGTGCCGCGACATAGGTTGGCAGAATCGCAGCGCTCATTTCTCTGTAAGCGTTTGCCCGCTGTGCCAGCAGTTCCAATTCCTGTCCTTGGGTGCTATCTAGGCCTTTTGCATACAGCTGATCAATGCCGTCCGCGCCGGCGTTGAGTTTGGCGTTTTTATGGATCTGCTCACGCTGCAGGTACATCTGGGCGAACAGGTTCGAGGCTGTGCGGTTGGAGAAGATGCTGCCGATGGTGTCCAGCACCTGGCTTTTCTCGGTGATGCCTTTGGCTTTCAGCTGTGGCAGCAGCACTTTTTCCAGCCACTCGAACTGGTTCTCCCGGAAAATCTTGCTGCCCTTGATCGCACCGACATCGAGAAAGGCAATCTGACCGGCCTTGTCGTGTTTGACCTTCGTCGGATCTACCAGCCCCAGTTTCTCCAGGTTGTTGGCCGCGCGCTTGGTGGTGCGCCCCTGGTAGATGTTGGAGTAGGCGCTCATCATCGCCGTACCGACACGGTGCCCGCCCATCTCCTGTACGAGCGGTTCCAGTTGGTAATAAAACGCATCGTCTTTGATGCCTTTGGCCGCTACACCACCGGTCTTGATCACGTTCAGCCATTCGTTCGGGCCGACGCGGCCCCCGGTGGCCGTGAGCACACGTTGCACGATGTCGGCCTGATTGATGAAGGCTTCCTTGCTGGCGAGTCCACCGCGCAGCTCAATCACCTTGAGCATGTCCATGAACTTGCGTTCGTTGTCAGATCCTTGTTCTTCGCCGTACATGGCGTGGTTGGCGAACTTCATTTTCGCCAGGGTTGGGGTAACCATCTCGGCTTCATGTTCATCCGCGAACACGGTCATGGCATCCCGAACAAGGGTCAGGTTCTCGGTCACGCTGGTGCCGTAGGTTTTCATCTCCTTGGCAAACTGGATTGCCTTGCTGGTGTCTTCTTTGCCAAGCCCCAAAGCCGCGACGCGCTGTTCCTCCAACGCGAAGTGTTTGCCCTCTTGCAAGGGGGCATACAGACCACGACCTATCCCATAGCTGACACCCATGCCTGTTGCGCCGCTCATTGCGGCGTCGCCGGCAAACTGTTTACGGCGGTCATAGGTTTGTTTGAGTGCGGCCCGTGATTTGGCGGCGTGTGCCTGTTGTGCGCTGAGAAGTCGAAGACGCCGGGTCTGGTCGTTGATGGTGGTGTTGGTGGCGCCAATTTGCTCGCGCAGTTGGCGCTCGTGACTACTGAGATTCTTCGTGCTGATCCCGGCACTGTGGAGCTTCGAGCGCAGCCCCTGCAGCTGTACTCCTTGTTGCTGATGCTCTTGCTTCAGCCGCTGGGCTTCGCGCACGGCTGCACGAAAGTCCCGGGTCATGGCTTTGGTCGGAACGCCGGTGGACGCAAACTGTTGGCTTAGGGCCTTGACCCGTTCCCGAGCGGCATCGAGAGACTGCTTGGTCTGATCGGCAGCGGTGCGTTGGGCGCGCCAGGCGCTGACATCTTTCTGTTGGGCGTTGAGCTCCTTCAGGCGATCGCGTGCGGTCTTGAGCGCGCGTGCGCTCTCCAAGCCGCCCGCGCTGATCTTCTTCAGAGGCCCGCTGGCCTTGTCGATGGCATTGAGCAAAACCCGCAGTTTCAAATCATTCGACATCGGCGGAGCTCCTTACCCTGGCGCGCTCGCGCCAGTCCATCAGTTCTTGCAGGCCCAACTGGTCCATGTCAGCCGGCGCCCAGTGAAAAACCACAGCCAGATCGGCCATGGCGTCTTCTACGCAATGAGGGATGCTTCCTTCTTCACCGACTTCTGCAACAAAAAATCGGTGATCTTGCTGCCGCACGCCAACAGGTCGGCCGGGTCCATTGCTGCGGCTTCAGGAGCGGTGATACTGGGGGTACTGATGCGTGGAATGACCTTGATCAGGCTGGCGACATCCATGTTCAGCAGTTCGATCAACTGCACACCGCGAAGCTCGCCGGACTGAGGTTTGCGCAGGCTGATCTGGGTAATCTCGGTTTTGCCGCGCTTGATCGGGCTGTCGAGGGTTACGCTGTTGTCGTCGGCGGCGATTGGGGTTTCGAGAGTTTCTTCAGTGCTCATGATGTATTCCAAGTGAGGATGTTAATTTGCTCGGTGATCAAGCGTTGAGCAGGTCAGATGCCCAGGGCTTGGCGCTGTTTTTCCAGCATGTCGACGCCGTTGACCTTCTCGATGAAGTTGAGCAGGTCGATTTCGACGATCTCTTCGTTGTCCACGGTGAGCTTGTAGTAGCTGCAAGTAGTTTTGATGCTGTGTTCGGTGTCTTCACCGGGCTTGGCGTCGCCCATTTCGATGGACTCGTGCCGACCACGCACCACCACCTCGACGGTGCTGACGTCGCCGGTGTCGTCCTGCTGAAAAGCGCCGGAGAAGCGCAGCATGATCCCGGAGGCATTCACCGAGCCGAACTGGCGCAGGGCGATCAGATCCAGGCCGCCGGTCTTCCACTCGAACTGGATGCCGTCGTCGGAGAAGCCCAGGTCTGCCTTGACCGAGCCGTTCATGCCGCCGCCCCGGTAGGACTCCATCTTGCGGCCGAGGGGCGGCAGGGTGACCGACTTGACCACGCCCAGGTAGCTGTTGCCGTCATTGAACAAGTTGAGGTTTTTCAGTTTGCGAGGCATGGCCATGGCGGTGTTCTCCGGTGTCCTGGCGCTGGGTGACTCCCTTCGCGGGGGAGCCCCTGGTTAGCTGTTGATCTTGCTGGCGAATTCCATGAGGTAGCGGTCGGTGATCCGCTGCCGCAGGGTGAGGTCTTCCAGCGGTGGTACCGGCGTGTAGTCGTAGTCAAGGAACAGCTTGCCGGCCTTGAGGGTGTCCTTGTCGTTGGCGTCTTCCTGGTACCAGCAACTACCCCCAATCAGGTAGCCGGCCGTGACCATCTCGCGAAACTTGGCGTTGACCCCGTTGATGATGTCTTTGACCAGGGACGGAGTCATCGGCCTGTCCACGGCCCACATGTGCGCCTCGGCCATGGTGTCGGCGAGGATCTGCGCGGTACGGGTGTAGTTCTCGAAGGCGAATAGCGGATCGTCGCTGCAAGTCCGGCTGCCCCAGAAGCGGAACCCGCCCTCGTTGATCAGGGTGGTCACCTCGTTGGAGTTGAGGTAGTTGGCGTCGGTGGCTGGGTTCTGCAGGTCCCAGAACACGTCGGCGCTGATGCCGGTAACCCCGTTGACCGCGACGTTGGACAGGGTCTTGTGCCAACCCGTTTCCTGATCGATCTTTGCCCGCAGGCCCAGGGCGCGAGCGACGGCGGATGCTTTCGCTGTTGCGTTGGTGGTGGTGTCCCAGTTTTGGAAGTCTGGCCAGATCACCATTGCCTCCCGAGCGCCGAAGTTTTCACGGTAGGCGACGGCTTCCTCTTTGGTCTTGCTGTCCCAGGCGCTGACATAGCAGAACGCCCGCAACTGCTGGCCGATGGAGACCAGGGCGGTGGCCACCGGCAGGCTGTCGAGGCCTGGTACGCCAAGAATGCGCGGCACCATTCCAACGCGGGCCTTGGCGGCGAGCAGGGCTTTCATGCCGGTGTATTTGCCGTCGGCGGTGGTGGTGCCGATCAGGGCGCTGGTGGTTGCGGCTTCGGTTTCGCCGGCCTTGACGCGTACAACGATGACGTAGGGCTTGGTCTGGTCAGCAATGGCCTGCAGGCTGGCACCCAGGGTGCCCTTGGTGCCGGCTTTACCGACCGCGGTCTGAACGTTGGTCAGCAGGACCGGGGTATCAAGCGGGAAAGCCAGCGGATCAGCGTCGTCGGCAGTGCAGACCAGTCCGATAACAGCGGTGGGGATGGTGCGAATGGGGCGGGTGCCGTCGTTGAGTTCGAGGACCCGCACGCCGTGTAGATAATCGGCCATGGGTTTTGCCTGCGCAGTGAATGGGGTGACAGTGCACAGGCTGCCGCGCGCGCGCCGGATCGGCGAGCACGGCGGGTTGTAGGGGATAGAGATACAGGGAGAACGTGCGGAGCCGGGCTACTCGACTTGCTCTGCAATCCACTCTGGAGCATTGGGGCGGTGCTGGGTATTGGGAAAGTCTGGTGACTGCGGCCAATCCCGGAGCGCCTGGACGTACACAAGCAGCTCCTTGAACTGCTCCCCCGTCAGCGTCGTGGGCCGCTCAAGCTCAAGCTCATCCCGGTGCCTGTCGCGGATGCCCGAAGCAATTGCAAGCGCCTGATCACGCCAAGCGCGCTCGTTATCCTGAAGACGCTCTGGCAGCGACTGGACAGGCGCGACAAGGACCGGGCGACCATCCGGCCCCGCTGAAACTTCCATGCCTCGGGACGGCGCAGCCAGCAGTGCTGCATATTCCTCTTTCGTGAGTTCAATAGCTCCAGGGCCGTCCAAGCCGAACGCCCAACGCTGAACATCATTTTGAAAAACTGCCTTCATGTCGTGGCCCTCATTTGCCGATGGCGATGTAATTCGCGGCCCAGTTCGCTGCAGCGGACCCTGCATCATTGATTTGCTGTCTGCAGGCGAGGAACCCCGAATTTGTCACTGATCGCCATTGCAAAGTGCTGTGCTCGTCAATCCATGTAGTCCCGGGCGCGTTGCGCACAGAGGACGTTAATGAGTAGCAAGCCGTGGTGAACGCCATCGGAAAAGAAACGTTCAGCGAAGTATCGGGAGCGATGCCGGATACGGTCCCCCACTGAATCACCAAGCCGCCCAGCCAGGACGGGAAAGCCACAGCGCCATTAGGACCAAGAATTAGCGTAATCCCCCAGCGGAGCTTCTTCGACGTGACTGCAGCAGTGTCATCGTTTCCAGCATTCACATCATCTATTGTTCCGATCCTTACCGCGCCGCGGACTGTTTCTGTAGCTTGAGCCTTAACAATCGCTTCAACCTCGACCTTCGTGTAAGCGTCATTGATGTTATAGCCGCCCAGAGTGGTCGCCTTGCCGGCTTTACCGGCAAGCGCATTGGTCATCGTGGTAGCGAAATTCGGATCATTGCCCAGCGCAGCAGCCAGCTCCTTCAACGTGTCGAGTGCTGCAGGTGACGACGCTACCAAGCTTGCTATTGCTTGCTGAATCGCAGCAGTGGTTTCGGGCTTGGTGAAGGCATCTGCGATGCCATAGCCGGCAAGAGTGGTCGCCTTGCCGGCTTTACCGGCAAGCGCATTGGTCATCGTGGTAGCGAAATTCGGATCATTGCCCAGCGCGTCGGCCAGCTCCTTCAGCGTGTCGAGCGCCGCAGGTGACGATGCCACCAAACTTGCTATTGCCTGCTGGATCGCGGCAGCGGTTTCGGGCTTGGTGTACGTATCAGTAATGCCATGCCCGGCCAAGGTGCTAGGGTTGGTCCCGGCGATCACCCGGCCGTACTTGTCGACCGTGACATTGGTATAGGAGCCGGCACTGACACCGCTTCGCCCCGTCGCCATCTCGAAGGCCAGCGGTGTAGTACCCAGGACAATCGGCCCGTCGGTGACCAACTGCCAGACGCTGTCGCCATTGACCGTGCCGGTCTCGATGCTGACGAACAGCCCGGGGGTAACTTCAAGGCTGGTATCGGCGTCTTGAGTTCGCGACCATGCGCCCGCAGCTGCAACGTAGAGTCCGTTATCCTTGGCCTGGGCCTGGTTCTTGACCAGGACACGGTTGCCGGCGGCCAGTGCTACAGAGTCAACCGTCTGCAGGCCACTGAGGGTAATGACTCCTGTAGTTGCAACCAGCACCGAATGCTTGAAGTCCTGCTTGTTCAGCTCTTCCAAAATGCGCTGATCGACGTAGGAGCGCGTCGCCAGGACCACGCTCGGGTCAATCTTCAACTGAATGTTGGTCGTGCTGTTGGTGATGATGTGCATCCGCACGACCTGATTCCGCCCGGAGCCCTGGGCGAGCAGCGGCTTGTAGCTGGGGGCCACGTTGGCGACCGCACAGAACACGCCGTCCTTGTCCTCGATCGCCAGCTCCCGAATCCACCAGCCGCCGACTTCCGGCGGTAGCACGAGCTCGGCGATCAGCACCTTGTCATCGGTCGGCGAGACGTACAGCGCATTGAGCGGCGCACGGTAGACCTGGCGGATCAGCTGCGTTTGCCCAGGGCTTGGCACCGGGTCGGTGTCATTGGCGTCACCGATGAGCATGTAGCTGGGCTCCCACGGGATACCCAGGGCGTCGCAGTTGGTTTTCTTGGCGGCGCCGAGGCTGGTGAGCATGCCGCCGAAAATGGAGTTCTGATTAACCATGGGGGTACACGTCCAGTTCGTCGAGGGTGTATTCGCTGACGCCGTTATAGCCCTGGATCACGATGTCGAGGTCCGGGTTGGTCCAGGGGTAGGCGTCGATCTCGTCACCGTCGAAAACGGTGACGCCGGTGTAGGCGTTCAGGCGGGTTTCAAGGGTGATATCGAGGCCGATCAGGTGGCGGGTGAGGGGCTTGGCATCGTCGATCAGCCAGGTCAGCTCCTGGTGCATCTCCTCGGTGATACCGGTGTCGAGCACGCCGACCTTGAGTGCAAAGGTCGCCCTCGGTCCGTTGGGCACCTTCTGCCACCACTCAACAACCTCGATCAGGTAGCCCAGCGGCTCCACCACCCGGCGCAGGGCGCCGATGGTGCCCTTGCGTGAATGGATGTAGTACGCCGCACGGATCGCAGCGCGCTTGGCTGCTTCCGTCCACTGGCTGGACCAGCGATCGACAGAGAAGGCCCAGGCCAGGTACGGCAGCAGGTGAGCCGGGCACAGATCCGGGTTGTACAGCTGGCGCAGTGGAATCGGTACGCGCTGGATCTGGGCCAGGGCCTGGGCGGCCTGACGTTCCAGCGGCGTGGAATTGCGCGGCAGCAGGGGTTGGTCGGTCATCACTCAACCCCCAGCGCCAGGGTGATGGCGGTGCAGAACGGCGCCTGATAGGGCGTTGCAACAATATCCGCCCAGTCCTGCAGCACGACTTTGCGCACGCCTTCAACATGCAGCCGGGCATGCACCACCGATTCGGACACTTCAAGGCCCAGCCGCCGGCGCTGGTGCACAAATGCCTGAAGGTTGGCCTGGGCGGCGGCGAGAGCCAGTTCGTTTTCAGGGCCATTGCTTAGCATGTAGAGCGTGGCATTGACCTGATAATTGATGATCTCGGCGCCCTGGACGGTCAGCCGGTCGGCGACGGGCCGGCGGTCGTCGTCGCTGAGGTAGGTCTTGACCGCTGCGAGCAGGGCTGTTGAGGCCGTACCGTCGCCGAGCAGGGATTGCACGGTGATCACGGCCTCGGCCGGCGCCGGGCTTTCTGCCGTGGCGTCGGCAACCTGGCCATCAGCGGAGCGCGCGTGAAAGATGTAGCTGTTGCGCGGCCCCGCGGTGCTCAGGCCTTCCCAGGCCATCTGGGCACGCTCGCGGAGGCTGTCGTCGTTCTCCATGATGCGGGCAATCGGTGGCACGGCCGCGGGGTTGGCTTCTTGCACCACCAGGCGGGCGACGTTGTAGTTTGCCGCGAGGTTGTCCAGGTCGGAGTTCTTGGCCAGGGCCAGCATGTTGGCGACAGAGGCCTCATTGACCCGATGACGCCAGATGGTTTCCCGGTAGGCGTTCTCCTGCAGCAGCTTGGTCAGCGGCTCGGATTCCAGCGCCAGGCGGGCGGCGATCTCGGCTTGCTCCTCCGCAGGCCAGAGGCTGATGGCGTAGGCCTTGCGTTCGGCGAGGATCTGCTCGTAATCGATCTGCTCGACGATCTGCGGCGCTGGCAGCTGGCCCAGGTCGATAGCGACAAAGGTGCTCATACGTTTGCCCCCAGTTGCAGCGGTACGCTCAGGTTCAGCGGCTCGTTGGTGTCAACGCGGCTGCATTCAATGTCCATCACCGACTGGCCCTGGAGCGTCGCGCCGACGAACTTCACTCGGCTCAGGGTAATCCGTGGCTCCCAGCGCATCAGGGCCATCACGGTGGCCGCGTAAGCGCGAAGGCGGGTCGCGTCGTTGAACGGGTGGTCCACCAGCTCGGCCAGGACGCTGCCGTATTCACGGCGCATCACCCGGGTACCGAGGCGCGTGGTCAGGATATCGGTGCAGGACTGGACGATATGTTCTTCGGTGCTGAGCGCGGCGCCGGTTTCTCGGTTCATTCCGGAACTCCCGTCTTGGCTCCACCAGGCAGCACGCCGCCATGCAGGTGTTTGATCAGGCTGATGCCGGCCGCGACAACGTCATCTGAAACGGTGACCTTGCCGGTTATGGTCTGATTGCCGGTCTGGGTGTAGTCGCCCTGGTGGGTGATCGGGCCGACGATAGTGATACCGCCGTCGCTGACCAAATTGGTGGTGCCGCCAGGGGCCAGGGTGGCATTCAGGTGATGGGCGACGCTGTCGTACTCGATCACCGTGCCGTCGCTGTAGGTGCGGCGGTGGAGGCCTGCGCGGTCACCGTTGGCCGGGGCGCTGTCGCTGAACAGGCCGGTCAAGGCTACGCCGTTGCCCAGCTGACCGGAGGGGCTGATCAGCAGGACCTGCTCGCCGGTGGTGGGCGGGTCCCACTCCTTGTCGGATCCGGCCCGTAGGGTCAGCCATGGCAGCCAGGTGGTGGTCAGTTCACCGGTTTTCACACGCACGCGCGGGGGCGTCATCTGGACTTGGGCGACAACGCCGAAGCGGATGAGGTTTTCAATCAGGCGGGCGAGGGTGGCTAAGTCTTTCATGGCCCCGATGTTGGAGCTACGAGTGCGTGCGTGCAGCCTCGGGTGTTTGTATGCTTGAGCGCCACAAGTGATTTACTACATCTGCTCAAATCTAAAGGGATTTTTATGGAACTAAGTTTTAAGCCTAAACCGTTGTATCGGATATTAGACTTTTCTCGGGCAGTTCAAATTTTTGAAAAAAGGGAACTGTACTTTGCAAGCCCTGCTTCGTGGGATGACCCCTATGAGCGAAGAATAAGCCACGCGCGAGATCATGCGATCTATTCGCAATGTTGGTGTCAGCATGGAATCTCTGATGCTATGTGGCGAATTTACTCAAATAACGGAATGGGAGTTAGGCTCTCTACTACGACTAGAAAACTTAGGCAAGCTCTTAAGTTGGCTGCTGAAAAAGCGGGTTACCATTTTCGTGTCGGTGAAGTTGACTACCTTTCTCAAACTGATTTCAATTCTGAGGCTAGGAAAATCAGAACTGAGCTTAGTGAGAAGTTCGAGATCTCGCGAGCTATTGATGCAATCTACATGAAGCGAGAGGCGTTTCGTCATGAAAATGAATGGCGAGCAACCATATTTTGCCCAGATCAAAAGAGAACAGTTAAAAAAAAGGGGATTTCGATTCCGATTGATCCACATGCGTTGGTTGATCGGATATTACTTGACCCTCGTGCGCCAGAAGAGCTAGTTGAGGCATTCAAGTTTTACTTTAAAGAAAAAATTGGATTTGAAGGTCAAGTCGTGAGGTCTGTTCTGTATAAGTCGCCTAAGCCACTTAAGGTTTATGAGGATTTGATAGGGGATTTAGATGGTTAAGCTAAGTGGCTTAGTAAAAAATCTTTGATGAGTGAAATGTCCGACTCTGTAAAACCAAGAATCTCTCGCTGTTCATACTGCACCTCCGGCGCCCCACGCTCGGCCCGATCCTTCAGCCCGTATTGATGCACGCGCGCAATACGGGCTACCCGCCCAGTAAACCCAACGCTGATCGCATTGCCATCCCCCTGAACCTTCAAGAAGCTCGCTGTGCGCAGCTTCTTGAACATATTCACCTTGCGCTTGATGCGTCCCTGTTTGCCCCGCAGGTTCCGCTGTTTGCGAGGGGCGTACTTGCTCCCGTCCGGGTTGCGCTGGGCAATGATCCGCTGTTGCTGGCTGCGGCGCAGGGCTTGGCCGATGCTTCGGGCAAGCTGATTGCGTGCAGCGGGCTGCAACTGCCCCAGCAGGCCTGCGGCCCAGTCCTCCAGCGCTTCAAGATCAGCCATTGGGCACTATCCATTCCGGGCCTCTCTCGGGCCATGTGGGGTTGCGCTGTGGCTCACCTGGGTGGCTGATGGTGGTGTTGCCCGCATCATCGGTACGAACGACCACGCGCTCGGTGAGGGGAAGGGTCAAGCTCATGTCGACCTTGCTCTTGTCGATGAGGTCGGCCTCGAACTTAATGCCGTCGGCGGACTTGTCGAGGTTCTCCAGTAGCTCGGACTGGTTCACGCGGAGCCACTCCAGCAGCGGCAGCATGACACTGTCCGGATGGCCGGCGAAGTCGGTCAGGATCACCTGCAGGTCGTAGCTGTATTCGAACGAGAGGCTGGGGGCCGCGGTGCAGCGGACCTTGCCGTTATCGATGAAGATCAGCAGCCGGTCGGGGCTGTGGCGCAGTTCCGGGACCCGTTCCAGCAGGAACACCCGCAGGCTGTCGGGTTTGTTCATGGTTTGGCCTGCTGGTAGCGGTAGATCATGTCGACCTGGCCCGCGCATTCGGCCCAGGCGGCCTCGCTACGATCCTGGTCGGTGATCAGGTCGCCGTTATTGCTGGGGCTGGTCGCCGGCAGGCTGCAGGGCACCACGGTCGGACAGCCACTGACGATAAGCGTCGGCGCCGGTGAGGGCGGGGCGCTCGCGCAACCGGCGAGCAATATCAGGCAAGGGTTGGTCAGCCCAAGCGCGCAAATCAGCGTTTTCACGTTTCAGCCCCTCGATGGTGAGTTGTCGTTTGGCGAGCCCCTGGCGTAGCAGGTCCTGTTCGGTGCGCAGACGGGCTTGGGCCTCGCGTTCGCTGGAAAGAGCAGCCTCCAGGGCGTTGGCTTTGCCCTCGCTGCGTCCGGCCGCGGCCAGCGCGTCCTGGGTGTTTTTCTCTGCCAGTGCTCGGTTCTTGTCGGCGACCTCAATGCGTTGTTCCTGATTCCAGGCCAGCAGGCCCAGCACGCCGACCAGGGCCAGGCCCAGCAGGATCTGGCGGATGGTGCTCATTTGAGGAACTCCCCCAGGACCATCTGGCGGTACTGCTCGTCGGTATAGAACGCGCGGGCCTCATTGAAGTAGGCCTCATCGATTACCCCCGGTGTCAGAAGATGGCGCTGATAGCTGCCGCCGTTGAGCTCGATCAGTTGCAACAGCAGATCCGTTTCCGGGGTATCGATCCCCAAGTCGCGGACTCGGCTCGCCGTTGTTGCGTAGTACCCACCGTTGCGGACCTTGGCCGACTTGAGCCAGTCGAGCTCGTCGTAGATCCAGATAGCTTGTTCCAGGTCGAGGTCATCAGGAGGGGCCTGATGGTCCGAAAGTACGACGACCCCTGGCAGGCGCCCGAGTAAATCCTCTGCTTGCAGGGTGACGAAAATCACCGTCTCCCCCTGGGCGGTGAGGTCGTTTGCGATTTTCACCAGGCGGGTGGTCTTCCCTGTCTGGCGACCGGAGATTTCGAGGTAGGCGATCTTGGCGGTCATGCGCGGTACCAGCCCAGTTTGTTCATGGCGCCGACGTCCAGGTGTTCGAGCGGGCCGCGAATCACAATCGCCCGACAACCAGGATCGACAAATTGCAGCGCCTCGGCCAGCAGCTCCATGGCTTCTGGCTCGGTGTTTTCAGGCACGACCAGCACGTCACCGTCCTCTACCTTCAGCTTGTGCACCGCTTCGAGATCGATCATGCCGGCACCTCCTGACCGCAGCTGCAGGCGCTGTGCCGCTCATAGGCGCGCTGGAGCTTGGTGTCGTACAGGTTGCGCTGGTAGTTCGGCCCGTTGTACTGCCTGGCGAAGTCGGCCCACTTGCGGGCCTTCAGCGCTTTGTGGAGGGCCGGATCGGTCTCGATGAAGCGGACGAAGGTGTCGAACTGGCGGGACTCGCTCGCGCTCATGGCCGTCACGAAGTCCTGCACGCTGGCATAGCCCAGGCGCTTCCAGTGAAAGCCCATGATCTGGAAGGCGCCCCAGGAAGCGGATTCGAGGGCCGCTGTGTCATCGATGAGGCGGGCCGTGGCCAGGCGCTGATGCTCAGCAGGGCCGCCGGCATAGCCACCGGGGTTCGGATTGATGATGGCCGGGTACTGCGCCGCGAGCTCGTCGGCGTGACGCTTCAGTTCTGCCGGGTCGTCGCCTGGGTGGCGTGGTGTCTGCAACTGGCGGTACATGATGTGCCGTTCAAACAGGATCGCCGGCTTGCCGTTGGCGAAGAAGCCCTTGCCGTTCGATTCGACCTCATTGACCGCGTAGACACTGGCGAGGGGCAGATCCAGGCGCTGGGCGGCGCTGACCAGGTCGGCGTTCTTCAGCAGCAGAGCGCAATCGCCTCCGGCCAGGCTGGTTTGGGTTTTCTCGCCGGCGATGCCGTCCACCACCAGGCCGGCCTTGAGCTGGTAGGCGCGAACGGCCATTTCGGTGGCGTCGCCGTAGTCGCCGTCTACTGCCACGGTAATGCCGTGATTGTTGAGGTTCTTCTGCAGGATGCGAACCATCTGCGAGCGATCGCCGTGCCGGAGTGTGTTCATAGCTGCTCTACCTTGCGGTTGAAAAACTTGCGCGCCGCGGCGCGGGTGCCCTCGACGCCGAGCAGGCCGATCACGCCACCGAAAAACGGGGCGGTCGATGCCGGGATGCCGAGCAACGCCAGACCATGGCTGCCGGCCAAGGCCAGTGCCCCGCAGAGCGGCGCCTCGACCAGCATTCGGCGCCAGGTACCACCGCCGTAGATGATCCGCAGGGCAGCAATGATCAGCGCCAAGAGGCCGGCATACAGGGTCGGCCAGTTCTGTTCGAGCCAGGCGGCGAGCCAGGCCCAGGTGTCGGGACGGTCAGGCATTCGCTTCATTCCAGGGTCCAGGGTGGTAGGTCTCAAGGAGGCGGCTCAAGTGGATCAGTCCCATAGGTTCACCATCTGCCGCTGCGGGGCTGTGGTCTGGGCTTCGGGCATTTGAACGGCGAGGCCTTGCGGCAGGGTGGGGCCGTGATCAGCCAGCCCGGGGTTGGCTTCAAGCACCGCCTCGGTGACGCCGGCGGTGCGGCCGTAGTGACGCCAGCAGAGGGCGTCTACGGTGTCGTTTTGCAGGGCGCGAAGGGTGACGGCCATCAGATCAGCTCCACGGTGGTGCGCTTGGTACCCAGGAAATCGCGGATGGCCCAGCGCTGGTCGCGGTGGTAGTCATCGATGTTCGGGGCCAGTTCTTCGGCCTTGCGGTTGCCCGTGTTGGTGCTGTCATAGGAGCGGTAGCGTTCACAGACCTCAGCGCCAACGCCGGCCTCGATCGCTCGGCGGTACAGGTGGACCTGGGCGGATTCATCCTTGACCAGGGGGCTGGGGACGTCTTTCAGTTCGGCATAGCCGGCAGCTTGCTGGGCTATGCGCCAGTCATCGAGCTCCCGGTTGACGCTGATCGCGGCGTTGATCACCGCTGTTTCCAAACGAGCCGGGGTGACGCTGCTGTCGATGCGCAAGGTGGCGCGCAGCTGGTCCAGATCGATCGAGGGCCAGAATGGGTCGGTGTTGATGTGGCCACTTGGCGTTGTGCCGCCGGCTACGAATCCGCTCATGGTGCTGCGCTCAATAAGTCGCCGGTGGTCGGGGCTTCACGTTCAGGCGGAGCGGTCTGGCCGATCCGCCCCGAGCCGGCGGGGTGCGTGGGGACGCTCGGTTAACTGCGTGCCTTTAAGGGGCGGGCGCAGTGTGTTTCTTGAGGAGGCGCTCGACGCGCTCCAGATCCTTTTTGCCGCCGCAGTTGCTGTGCAGTTGGATGGCGCGGGCCAGGTGTGTCTTGGCCTGCTCCAGGGGCTGCAGGGCAGTGTCTGCGGGGGCGTCATCAGCGATCTGAGCAGAAAGCGCCTTGCCGATGGCCAGGTGCAGCTTGGCCCGGGCCTGGTCCGGCATGTCTTCTTTGGTGGTGATCTGCTCGGTGCGCAGCAGCAATTCCAGGTCAAAGCTGCCGCCGGATTTCTGGGCCTTCAACGCGGCTTCGGCGATCTCTTCGGCGACGATGGTGCCGTTGGTGCGCTCGAAGCGATCCGGCATCAGCAGCTGGTGCTCGATCACGTAGGCGGCGATGTCCAGGGCACCTTTGAAGTCGCCGGCGTCCATGCGCCAGACCATGAGGGTGGTCAGCACCTGGTCTTGGGCGCCTTTGCCCTCGGCGAGCATGCCTTCGACGTAGGGCTCGTACTCCGGCAGCAATTGTCGCTTGAGCTCTGCCTTGCCCTCGGTGGACTGCACCTGTTTCAGCCGCAGGTAGTCCTGTTGGAGCTTGGCGAGGTGCAGCTCGTAAATGGTGGCGCCTTCCATGGTCAGGGTCGGCCCGGCGACAGCAGCCGCTGCAACGGCTGCTGTAACGCGCTGGAAGTGACGGCGGCAGGGATTGGTCATGATCGCCGGCCTCAGCTCAGGGTGATGTTTTCGGCCATGGCAGCGCAGCCCAGGTCTTCGATCACATAGCTTTCATTGACCGATTCGAAGTTCTCGATGCGGTCGCGTTTGGCGTTGTCGACGACGGTTCGGCGGCGGGTGCCTTCCTGCCAGTACAGCGACAGGTTGTCGAGTCGGGTCACCATCAGGCCGTTGGCCGGGAAGTGCGGTACCCGGACGGCTGGCAGGTTGCCCAAGCGCTTCTGGCTGGTGACGATGTCGGCCGCGAGCATCTCGGTCGGCGCCTGGGTTTTGTTGATGATCGGGAAGTACTTGTCGGCCAGAAGTTGGCGACCGCAGATCACCACCAGCTCGGTATCTTCCTGGTACCAGGGCTCAATGAACTCGTTGACCATGCTGACGACCAGGGCGTCGATGTTTTCGAAATCCTTGCCCGCGCCGATCTGGATCTTGCCGCTGCCGTCGACCACTTCTTGCAACACGCGAGCGGCGTTTTCCAGACGCATTTTCTGCAGCCAGCCAATGTTCACGTCCTGCAACAGCGGGTTGGTGGATGGGTTGGAGGTCGCGGCGCGGCTGGTGCCGTTCCAGCCGATCATGATCCGGTTGAGGGCCTGGGCCTTGATGATGGCGTCACGAATGCGCGCCTGAAAGTCCTTGAACTTGGCCCACTGGTCGAGCTTCTGGTAGCGAATCCCAGTGTCGAAGTTGGTCTGAGTGCAGGTGTACCCGCGGTTATCCAGGCCGCTCGGGTCTCGGGGCTCGCGGTCCTTGACGGTGGTGTCGGTGGTGCTGGCAATGGTCCCGTCGATGCCGATGCCGATCTTCTCGCCCGACTGTTCTGAGACGCCGTAAACGTTGATGGCACTGAGGAACGCGCTGGACTCCTGAATGCGGGTTTCCAGGGTCTGGGCAACGCTGGGGGCGGCCGTGAATTTGGTGGTGACGTCGCTCACGCCGTGCAGCTGCGCAAGTTGTTGCAGGTAGGCGTTGAAAAGGACGCGGGTATCGTTACGCATGGTGTTCTCCGATGTTCCTTGGCTTGGTGTTGTCCGTGTTGGGATCAGCAGTCGGTGACGAGAGCCCCGTCACCACCCGTAGCCGCGGGGCGAGCGGTGAACTGCGGTTGCTGGCTGGTACCGGCCGGCGTCTTTTCGAGTTTTTCCACCAGCGCCGAAAAGTCGGCAGCCAGTTTCTCGTGCTTGGCCAGCAGGCTTTCGCGGGCAGCTTTCTCGGCGGCGAAGGCCTGGCCCTGGCCGGCGACGTGCTCAGCCATGGCCTCGACGGCCTCGCCGAGCTCGGTGAATAGAGCGGCGTCCTTGCCTTCCTTGTCCTTGCTCTTACCGAGCAGGTCGAGCACGCGGCTGAAAAGGCCAGCGACCTTGCCGCTTTCGTCCTCGACTTCCTCGAATTCGAGAGCCACCTCGATGGCCTCGGAAAACAGGTTGCTGGCGTCGCGCTTGCGGGCTGCCAGCGGGTTTTTGTCCGGGTTCTGGGCGCTGAACGTCAGCATTTCGGTACCCAGGCTGGCCGGGGTATCGGTCACCGCGATGCCGTCCAGGTAGGCGCGGCCTGTGTCGGCGAACTTCGGGCGGATCTCGATGCTGGTGTAGAGCTTCTGCCGGGCCTTGTTCATGTTCACCAGGTCGGCAGTGGGTTCGATCTGGGCGAACAGGGCGAGCTTCTTGGCGCCGGCAATCTCGACCTCTTCGGTCTTCAACGCGACCACGTCGCCGTAGGCGCGGAACGGGCTGTCCGGCAGCAGGCTACGCATGTGCTCAATCCAGACCCGGGCGCCGTAGGTGTTCTGGCTGTAGGTCTCGGCAGCGTCGACCAGCCATTGCCGTTCGATCTGGCGGCCATCGGTGGTGGCGCCTTCAACGGCGACGCGGAAGAACTTGGAGCGGTGTTTCTTGGCTGGGGTGTCGGTTTTGCCGGCCATGCGTGAATCCTCAGTGCGGTGGCTGTGTGCCTTGGCGATGAGGGCATGTTGTTGAGCGCGGGCGAGACGGGCAACGAGGCGCTGTTGTAGATCCGCTGCGTACAAGGGGCGGCGCGGGAAGTGTTCGCGCGCGGGCGGCAGCATCTGCGCCATGAATGCCATCGTCGACCTGCCCACCGATCACCGCCGCCACGCCAAACACCTGTATTGGCAGGGCTATCGCGTGTGCGAGATCGCCGAGCTGATCGGGGAGAAGGAAAAGACCCTGCACAGCTGGAAGGCCCGGGACGAATGGGACCGGGCCACGCCGCTGGAGCGCATCGAAGCGGCCACCGAAGCGCGCCTGGTGCAACTGATCCTCAAGGACCCCAAGTCAGGGGCGGACTACAAGGAAATCGACCTGCTGCACCGCCAGCTGGAGCGCCAGGCGCGCATTCGGCGCTTCACGGAAGGCGGTACCGAAACCGAGCTGAACCCGAACCTGGCCAAGCGTAACGAGGGGCCGAAGAAGGCACCGAAGCGCAACGAGTTCGATGAAGAACACATCGAAAAGCTAACCGAGGCGTTCATCGATGGCTGTTTCGGCTATCAGCTGGACTGGTACAAGGCGGGCAACCAGCGTACCCGCGCCATCCTCAAGTCCCGGCAGATCGGCGCGACGTTCTACTTCGCCCGGGAGGCGCTGATCGATGCGCTGACTACCGGGCGCAATCAGATCTTCCTGTCGGCCTCGAAAAATCAGGCGCACATCTTCAAGGCCTACATCCAGGCCTTCGCCCGTGAGACGGTCGGTGTCGAGCTGACCGGTGATCCGATCATCTTGGGCAACGGCGCCGAGCTGCATTTCCTGGGGACCAACGCCCGGACCGCCCAGGGCTATCACGGCAACTTCTACTTCGACGAATTCTTCTGGACCTTCAAGTTCAAGGAACTCAACAAGGTCGCCAGCGGCATGGCGATGCAGAAGCAGTACCGCCGGACCTACTTCTCGACGCCATCGAGCATGGCGCACGAGGCCTACACCTTCTGGACCGGCGAGCGCTTCAACAAGGGCAAACCGGCGGCGCAGCGGATCAAGCTCGACGTGTCTCACAACGCCCTGCAGCAGGGGCGGCTTTGCGAGGATCGGATCTGGCGCCAGATCGTCACCATCCTGGACGCGGAAGGGCGGGGCTGTGATCTGTTCGACCTGGACGAGCTGAGGCTTGAGTACGACGCCGAGGCCTTCCAGAACCTGCTGATGTGCCAGTTCATCGACGACGGGGCGAGCATCTTCCCCCTGGCGATGTTGCAGCCCTGCATGGTGGACAGTTGGGACCTCTGGGCAGAGGACTACAAACCCTTCGCCGCACGGCCGTTCGGCGATCGCCAGGTCTGGGTGGGCTATGACCCAGCGGAAAACGGCGATAGCGCGGGCATGGTGGTGATCGCTCCCCCCATGGTGCCCGGCGGCAAGTTCCGAATCCTGGAGCGGCACCAGTTCCGGGGCATGGACTTCGCGGCCCAGGCCGAGGCCATCCGCCAGGTCACCCAGCGCTACTGGGTGACCTACATCGGGATCGACATCACCGGCATGGGCTCAGGCGTGGCGCAGCTGGTGAAGTCGTTCTTCCCGAACATCACCACCTTCAGCTACTCGCCCGAAGTCAAAACCCGCCTGGTGCTGAAAGCCTACGACGTGATCAAGAACGGCCGGCTGGAGTTCGATGCCGGCTGGACGGATATGGCCCAGTCGCTGATGGCTATTCGAAAGACCGTCACCGCCTCCGGGCGCCAGTTCACCTACACAGCCGGTCGCACCGACGAAACCGGCCATGCCGACTTGGCGTGGGCGACCTTCCACGCCCTGCACAACGAACCCCTCGAAGGGCAGACCACGGCGAACACCGGATTTATGGAGTCCTACTGATGAGCAGACGTAACCGCGGAAAACAGCTGGCAGCCGCCAATGCACCGAAAGAAGGGGAGCTGCTGCAGGCCGAGGCCGGCCCGGTGGAAGCCTTCACCTTTGGGGACCCGACGCCGGTGCTGGATGGCCGCGAGATCCTCGACTACCTGCAGTGCTGGCTCAACGGCCGCTGGTACGAAACGCCGATGTCCATGGATGGCCTGGCCAAGACCACCCGGGCCAGCGTGTATCTGCAGTCGGGGCTGAACTTCAAGCGCAACATGCTGGCCCGCACCTTCATCCCTCACAAGCTGCTCAGCCGCCAGGCCTTCGAGCAGTTCGCACTGGACTGGCTCTGGTGCGGTAACTGCTACCTGGAGAAACGCAACAACATGCTGCGCAACACCCTGGGCCTGGTCCCGCCGCTGGCGAAGTACATGCGCCGCGGCGCCGATCTGGTGACCTACTACCAGGTGCGGGGCTGGAAGGACGAACACGAATTCGCCCCGGGTTCCATCTGCCACCTGCGCGAGGCTGATATCAACCAGGAGATTTACGGCCTGCCGGAGTGGCTGGCGGCGCTGCAAAGCGCGCTGCTGAACGAGAGCGCCACCCTGTTTCGCCGCAAGTACTACAACAACGGCAGTCACGCCGGCTTCATCCTCTACATGACCGACGCGGCGCAGAAGGAAGAGGACATCGATTCGCTGCGCACCGCGCTGAAGAACTCGAAAGGCCCGGGCAACTTCCGCAACCTGTTCGTCTACGCACCCGCCGGGAAGAAGGACGGCATCCAGCTCATTCCGGTCAGTGAGGTCGCGGCCAAGGACGAATTTAGCTCAATCAAAAACATCAGCCGCGACGACCTGCTTGCGGCCTTGCGTATTCCGCCGCAGTTGATGGGCATCGTGCCGCAGAACGCGGGTGGTTTCGGGTCGTTGCGGGAGGCTGCTGAGGTGTGGGCGGTCAATGAGCTGGAGCCGTTGCAGGCGCGACTGGCCCAGGTTAATGAGTGGATTGGGGAGGAGATTGTTAGCTTTAAGCCGTTTGAACTTAGTGCGGGGGGGCAGTAGAACCCCCGCGCATTAAACGGGCTGATGCGCTAGCACTAGGTCGACGCTGAATCAAGGGAGATGGCGCAGGTAAATGACTGGTTAGGTGAGGAGGTTGTAAGTTTAAAAACTTACTTATTGGAGTTCTGAACAGAGAGAAAGCGTGAAGCGTTATAGCTGCACGCTTTGAGTGTGCACTGTTATTTTTTGGTGTTGAACAATATACCTACACCCGTGTTGTTTATGTTTGTATTCTCGTTTTTGATTGTCTGGAATTTTTCTTTTATATCTTTGGCGCTGGGGATGAGTCCAGTTAGGTTTGCTGCTGTTGCAATAACTCCACATGTTGGCGTTCCGGTGATGGCAGCTGCTATCTCAATTCCTCCGACAACTATGAAGGAGCCAATGTCGAGGCCTGCGAATTTCCACTTTTTTGCACGAAGTTGGGCTATCTTTTTTTCATGCTCGCGGAACGCACCTTGTAGATTTTCTAAAACTCGGTCGCCGGTTCTAAAGAAGTTGTCGGGGCGACTGTCTATGATTTCAGAAAGTCCAGAGCCTAGAATATTGCGTATTTCGTCAAGAGCATCTGTTTTTCGAATTTGTATCAGTGCATCAATAGGAACACTGCCGAGCCAAGATATCTCATTTTTTATAGTGCTCTGTAAGGCCCTAGAGATGTGAAGATTTTTCAAGTCTCCGTCGTCGAAGCTTTTAGCATTTTCTCCAAGCATAAAGTTAAACCAAGCCCAACTTGTTTCGGCTCTGATTACTGGGGTCCCACCAAGACTCATACTTCTTTGAAATGAATTGTTCGCCTGCGAAAAGCGAGTGAGCATATTCATGAATATAGCTTCGCCTGGGGCGTTGAAACCTAGCCTTTTACCTTGTTCCTCTATATATCGCTCGATGTGAGTAGAAAAATCTCCGTCCCATTCTGTTGAGAACAGCATTTTTTTTGGATCTTTAACAAGAGCCGCAACAGCTTGAGAATCCTTAAAGCTTCTTAAATACTCTAGCATCTCTTTGATGTCGGAGTAGTTAGTGCCGAAAATGCTATTGCCGTAAGAAAGAGTGTCTTGCTCAGCACAGATGTTGACGTAATGTTCATAGCTTTTGTCAAGTCTGTGTCGGTCGGGAAGTACAGCGATTATGGGCTTTTCAACTTCAGCTAGCGCTAGGTCTTTATATTGAAGTACTTGAAGGGCGAGGCGTATTATTTCTTGTAAGCGTTCCTGCTTGGGCATGAACTCAAAAAGCGAATATATTTTCAGAAATGGGTCAGGCAGTATAGTGGTATCAAAATAAATTCCGGTGGAGCTTGCAAGGTTTGACCTTCCGTCAGGGAAAAGCTCACCCGTGAATATTGCTTTTGAATCAATGCAGTCCTCTACATGTATCCAAGTAGGTTCTGCAATGTTTTTCCAGAACTTCACGATCTCAGCAGTGAACTCATCTATTAGTTCGATATTATCATCTACGCGATTTGCATCCGATGCGAACCAAGCAGCAAATTTGTATGGATTAGCATCGGCCTTATTCATCAGTTCGAATAGTTTGCCGAAGTGAGCGTCTACACGGTTAAAGTAGGCGTTCTGTATTTCCTTTAGCGAAATAAGTTCTTTCCACTCCTCTCGATCTTCTATGTGTGCGACCGCCCCAAGAGCACCTCTCACAATGGCATCTACTGAATCAGGATCTACCATGCCGTCAGCTAATAAGCTTATATTTTCAAAACTTCTTTTAACTTCTTCAACTAGATGTTCGGCAACATGAATTTTTCCTTCTTCTAGTTTTGTTTTGAAAAGCATCACTTTTCTATGAAGCTCCTTTCGTTCCATTTTTTGCTCCTGCGTTCAGGTGATCTGTGTGGCGTATGGCCACAAGAGTATCGCCTAGTAGCAACATTTTCCTTTCCTTTCTGGTTGGGGATGAGTTGATATGCACTATATTGGTGCGCTTTCATCGCGTTTGCGGGCGTTTGCCCCCGGCGCGCCGTCGTCCCCCCACCTCGCCTGCGGGCTAAATGGGTCGCTTTTTCTGCGCACCTGCAGATCATTTCCGACGGCCCCAGCTGGGCGCCTGCTGGGCTTTTCTGGGGTCTGAAAAGCCTGCGGAATCCTGCACCGAGGCCGAATTTCTGAGGAGGCCTAGAGGCTTCCAGATTGTTGGAGGCAGGGGGGATGTCTGAGAAAGAGTAATTTCAGTAACCAGGGGCTGGTTCTGCTCTGGAGGCCCCGAAAATCAAGGCCTCAGAAATTACAAATACGAGTAACACGGGAGTAATGTGAAGAGTAATTAATTCTTAAGCTGTTGAAATGTAATGGTTTTTATAAAGACTAATATCACCTTATAAATAGGTAATCTGATTACTCTTAGGTTACTTAAAAATTACCTTTCGTGTCTGGATCTAAAACCTTGTAAATCAATGGCTTGCGTAGTTTTTTCGGTCAGGATTACTGATGTTACTCTTTTTTTGCTACCCCCCTACACCTTGAATTTCAGCCCCTTATGCGTGTGATGCGCGCACGTACTGAGCTGTACGTTGAGGGCCATGGGAATAGCGTGGGAACGTTTTCTCACTGCTGGCACCGCTGGATCCCTTGTAAACCGGGGTGCTGTCCGGACGATCGAGGGTGCGGGCACTTTCGAATCGCTCCTTCATCGACACATTTAGAAAAGCCCGTGAATTCAATTGCTTTACGAAAATTTACAGATTAACAATCTGGAATTTATTTTGAGTGCTCATGAGGGAAAGGTAAGAGTTTCTCTGTGTTTTTCTGTCATTATTCGCGGTCTTCGTTTTTGCTATCGTTACATATGGAACATCGCTCTTAGTTTTTTTGTAAAAAAACTGGTTCGGCACTAAGTCGACAAATCATATTTTTACCGTGATTTACACAAGCTTAAAAGCCGAGAAAAGCTAAGAGTTTTCCCATGTCGAAAAATGGCGGTCAGGAAAGCATTCACTATACTTTCCGCAAAAATTCGAAGAAGAAATCGGTCGTAGGCTTACATTCTTTTCGGGCATGGTTCAGCATCCGATGCATAAAAATCATTAGTGCCTTTGTTGGGTGTTCGTCATGGAAGGGAGCAAAACATAAATTAGAAATAAGCGCGAAGGTATTTAAAACTTAGACTACCGCTTCGTTAGAAGATGGCTAATTTTTGGGTGCCCTGACAAAGCCTCGCTAGAATTTTAATAGTTTCAAAAACTATCGATTACTAAAAAGCCCATCTCTGAGGGCTTTTTAGTGCGCAATTCGTAAGCGTCCGCTCTACAGGTCTTGCATGGTTAGATAAAATACCCTAATCGCAGAAAGGCAGAAGTTTGTCGTCGTGTAACAAGGTCAATCACTAACTTAACTTGTTGAATCACGAAGACGTTCCCTGGTCAGTACCCACTCGAACAGCTCAATCCTCTGTCGTGCCAGCGAAATCAAGAGCTGGTAAAGGACGATATGCTGCTTTAACGACTGTCTCGGGGTTAATTTGTGATCTTTGACTAAGGACATTCGCATCTCTTCAAAGCGCTTGTAGTCTTTTTTTGCCATAGACGACTCTCGCAAGGCTAGGTCTATGCCCCCAGCGCCAAGATTAGAGACGATTTCGAAATCGGCCTTAAAATAACGCCAGGGGTTTTTCAAAACATCGTCGGCCCAAATCGTCAAGTAACCTGAGTTCAAGATAGCCGTCGCAAGTTGATCATCGACCTCTGGAGTATTGATCGCTGCTAAAAACAGATCCTGAAAGGTCTGGATATTGCTGCCTGTAATCTCCCGAGCATCCTGGAAAATTTTATTTGTAATGTTTGTTTGCTTATTGATGGGATCCCAACTTACATCGGATGCAAATTTAATTTCTTCTGGTGACGCTTCTCTGGCGACATCTTCAAGCGCAAAAAAGAAATCGCTTTCGAATATATCCGGGGGGGTACACACGCTAGCTGGAGTGAAGAAAGACACGCCACCGTATTCGTACGCCTCCGCAACGAGCCGGGAGCAAAACTGATATTTCGATTGCAGGCCTTTAATTTTTTTTCTTACTTTACGAGCTACACCAGATTTGGTTGCGTCTATCTTGGAATACTCAGTGCCGATTTTTGACCGTGCATAACTACAAATTTTACTGGTCTGCTCTAAGGTTAACGCTCGTTCAAGTTTCGGTCTTAATACCATAAAGTCAAGTGCGTTATTTGCTAGCATACGCTGAATATTCACGGAGTGGACCCCTTCGCCATCTGCGTGGATGCAAGACGAAGGCCCGACGCACAGCAGAACGTGGGAGTACTCACAGGTCAGTGCGTTTCGAATAAACTTACTGGTACGGTTGTTTTCTCTAGTGCAAACAATATCACCAGGTTGGAGGAGTTGAGGTTTCAGAATGTATTTTTTCATTTTTAATTAGGCTCCTTGAATACTATGGTTGTAAGGCATTAAGATTTTAAATGCTAACTAACGCCTTGCGACTTTATCTTCCCTAAACGTCCAAATTTCACGTTTTATCTAATGTAGCAGGTTGCCACTTATGCGGCAGCAACTGATCGATTTCAATAACCTGCTACGTAGGCTGGCATGGAAGTACGTCCTTCAAATAGGCTTACGGATTGTGCCCATTCACCCGCGTAGGCTGGATCAAACTCATGATAGCCGCTGCCCGTTCCCCAACGTGTCGACTTGGTCGTCGAGCGTCTGGACACTCAGCATCAACTGCGTTGCCAATGCGCGCAGTTGTTCAGGTGTTAGATGGTAAAGCGTGGGAGCAGATACCATGGTGCCGATTTTGGCAGAACAGGTAATTTGTGGTGTTAAATCAATGGGATAATGGCAACCGTTAAAACAAGGTGATCGAGCTGGCAAAGTCTGCACGTTGGTACGGCAGATCCAGCACCAAGGCTCGAAGCTACTCAGTATCCAGCTCCATTTCAGAGTCATAACGAATGCCCGGCTAGTGGAGCTTGCCCAGGTTCAGTCGGCTTATCGCCAGCCAGACCCTGAAGTTGTCATGAGTCAACACTTTTATGCGAGTTGCGCGGCGGTTTGAAAGCAGTTAGGCGGGAAGCGCTATGAAGTGTGACAAATGGTATGGTACGAAAGTGGTACCAGCTATTCTCGGGTACGCTGCAGGTCACGGTTTATGTAAGCGCTAGAGTTAGGCGTTCCAATCCATCATCGGCGCCACTGAGAAACGACGGGAAAAGCTTTGCTGTAGGGAGGTTTCGTTGTTCAAGGACATGAGGTTCTGCTTTGAGACGTTACGGCGGCAAATGAAGCAAGCTTCTTCGCATCGTGAACAAAAGATCTGATAGCGCGGAGTTTATCAGGAAAGCGCAGGGGCAATTTGTTTGTCCCCGGGATGGACGGGGGACGATTGGTGAGTCATCGAGTTACGCCGATTATCTGCCTCAACCGCACCGCAGAGTAGTACCCCACCATTGCGCCGAACCTCAGCCATACCCCCGCGCAAATGCACCAGGAAAGAACCTTCGGATAATCATCACGAAAGAACTTGCCATAGAAACGGATCATGCCTCGATGTTTATGCCATTCGACGAACAACGGGCGTGAGCGGCTGCAGGCGCCGGAATGGCTTCGACGTTGGTTGCTCGGGTCGGCATGGGCCACCTCGAAACGTTTCGTCCAAGAGTTGGCCTCGCGGAACTGCAGGGTATTCGCCAGTGGCTCGCTGAACGCCAGGGCTTGGCGCATCACTTGGGGAATGTCCGCGGCGGTATCGCTGAGAAAAACTCCCGGTGTATGACGGCGAACACTCATTTCGCCAAAGTCGGTGCTGACCACCGGCAGGCCCAGGGCTTCGCCCTTGCGAATCTCCAGTGAGACCTCTTTCAATGTCCAGAACTCGCGATAGCGCTGTTTACCGCGAGGTAGCAGCAATTGCAGCAAGCGATCCCGAGGCTGGTCGTAGATCTGATAGCACTTGCCCAGGCCCAGGGTCTTGATCACAGGATCAGAGCACATCGGCAAACCCCTGGCGGTTCTTCTCGAACCACGCATGTCCGAGAAAAGCCACAGTGCTGGCACCCACCAGTTGGCCCAGCCATAGGCTGATATCGGGGACGACGCCCCAGCAGTACCAGGGGAAACAGCAAGGTGGTGAACGGTGGCAGGCCGAAGACCAGTAGATGAAAGATCAGCCAGACGATGAAACTCACCAGGGTATGGAACAGCACGGCCCCGAGTATCACGCCGGGCAGGAGGTCCGGGGGAACACGACTTTCTTCACGTAGTTGGCGTTGCTCGGGATCAGGCCCGGAGCACGGCTGATGCATTCTGAAAACAGGTTGAAGACCATCATGCCGGTGAATACCAGCAAGGCGAATTGGCTTTTCGAGTCGCTGCCGGTGTCCCAGCGCACTTTGAACACCACGCTGAAAACGAAGGTGTATACCAGCAGCATGAGCAGGGGGTTGAGGAAGGACCAGAGCAGACCGGCGATCGATCCGCGATAGCGGCCTGTGATTTCACGCTCGATCAGCGCCAATAGCAGTTCCCGATGGCGCCAGCGTATGAACGTGAAACGGTTAAGCGTGTTACCCCCAATCAACATCCACTCCTTGGTGATCAACTTCCAACACCGCCATACGCACGACCTGAAAGTACCGAGGAGCGGGACGGTGGTTTGCATCGAAGATTCTTATGAGTTGTGTATAGACCAAAAATGCATGGACCGACGGCGTTTTTGTGAGCTTTTTGATGATTCGTGCCGATCAGTGCAGGTCTGTTGATAAAAGGTGGCGAGGCGGTGGGAGTTTCGCCTGGGGAACTGTGGAAGGTTGCAGACCGGCGGAAACTGTCAGTCGCTCCACCGGTCTTTTTCGAGTACTAGGGGCGGCGCGCTGCCAGTTGCTCGGCCAGGCCGTGTGCCTGGCGCGCTGTCGCTTGCCGGGAGGCCTGGTCGATGTCTGGCCCGAGAATGGTTTTCTCCACCACCAGCGAGTGCTGGTCGGCAATGCCGATGAAGTTCAGCCAGGCCTCGATGTAGGGTTTCTGGAAATCGAACGCTTGGGCCGGAGTGTTCGACTGGGCTGAAAAATCCAGCCCGCGGGCGTAGCTCACCACCGCTGTTTTTTCGCGCAACAGGCCCTGCAGCCCGTGCTCGGGGTCGAAGCTGAAGAGGATTCCCTGGTGCGATACCAGGTCAATGAAATGCTTGAGCTTGTAGGGAATGCTGAAATTCCACAGCGGCACGGAGAGCACCAACAGGTCGGCCTGATGCAGGGGCGCGGCGAGTTCCTGGAGTCGGTCCCAGGCGCTTTGTTCGCCAGCGTTCAACGGCTGGCCACCGAGTCGGGCGTACTTGGCGTCCATTGCAGTCTGATCGAGCTCCGGCAGTTCCAGGCTCCAAAGGTCCAGGGTGCTGACTTGAGTGTCGGGAACCTGTTGTTGATAGCGCTGGATAAAACTGCGGGCGATTTCCAGGGAGGCGGAGCGACGTAAGCGAGGCGAGCATTGGATGTGCAGGAGCCGGGTCATGAACGAATCTCTTGGTGGACAGGGATGACCGCTATTGCAACATAGCTTATTTGTAAATATAAATTGTCTATCTAAGGCTTATTAATGGCGATGTGAAATATGTTCGATGCCTTGCTGCTCCGTACCTTTGTCGCTGTTGTCGATGAACAGGGGTTCAGTCGTGCAGCACAAAAACTGCATTTGACCCAGTCGGCGGTCAGCGGCCATCTGCGGCGCCTGGAACAGCAGGTCGGCAAGCCGTTGCTGCAACGCACCACCCGCTCACAGCAACTGACAGCCGATGGCGAGCGGCTGATGGCCTACGCCCGAGCCATTCTGGCGTTGAATCGCGACGCCTGGACCGAGTTGACCCGGGTGCCGTTCCATGGGCGGGTGGGGATCGGATTGGCGGAGGATTTTGCCGAGCCCCGTCTGTTGCGTGCGCTTCTGGATTTTGCCGGGCAGTTCCCGGGTATCCAGCTCGATGTGCAGGTGAGCATCCCCGGTACCCTCCTGGATCTTCTGGCTCAGGGCAGTTTGCAACTGGTGGTGGGGTCCTTGTGCGAAACAGCAGCGCCAGGCCAGTTGCTCTGGTCCGAACCCCTGGTCTGGGCCGGGCTGCCACAATCAGTGGCACCCTTGCCCGAGCCTTTGCCCCTGGCGCTGTTTCCTGAGCCTTGTCCTTATCGGGCGGTGGCCCTGGGGCGGTTGGCCAAAGCCGGCATCGCCCAGCGTACGGCCATGCTCTGCAGCAGCAACGGGGCCTTGCGTGCCGCAGTGCTGTCGGGCTTCGCCGTGGCGCCCATGGCGGTCAGTCAGTTGGGAGCAGGGCTGTGTGCACTGGGTGCGGAATACGGTTTGCCGGAGTTGCCTCAGGCTCAGTTCCGGCTGTTTACTGCGTCCGACGCGGACCCAGCCGTTGTGGCGACACTGACTCAGGTCATCGTCGAATATTGTTCCAGCCGACGATCCGCGCTTTAGGCATCGTCCTCTGCGGCCGATAACCCCTGCAAGGGGCTAGATCGGATGCGGTTGCGAGCGGCCCCTGGCCTGTGTTTGAACGCCATGGAGCCGATGTTTTACAGGATGCTGGTCAGTGAACCGGTCTCGAAAACAACCAGGGATCTGCCGCGTAGTTCAGGCTTTTCCCGTCAGGACGCCCCTTTTGCCTGTCCCCATTTACGACGCTCAACACGCCCCGGGTGGCACCTTGAAACGCTTGCCGCTGCTCAAGGCCGCGGTGGCCTTTATCGCCACGGTGTTCCTGTGCCTGTGCGGTTTGCTTTACCTCCAGCTAGAGCAGTCCTGGCGCCATGACCTGGCACAGGCAGAGGTCAACTCCACCAACCTGACTCGGGCCATTGCCCAGCAGGCGGAGGACACTTTCATGGAGGCCGACCTGGTGCTGATGAGCCTGTCCGAGTGGATCCAGGCCATCGGCGAGGGGCCCGTGCAACGGCTGCGCCTGCAACAGATCTTTGCTCGGCGGGTACAGGCCCTGGTGCAACTCAGCGGAGTGTTTCTCTATGACAAGCAAGGCCAGTGGGTGGTCAGTTCCTTTAACGATTCGCCTCATGGCAAGGACGTGGCAGATCGTGACTACTTCAGGTTCCACCAGCAGAACGCTTCGCTGCAGGCCCATATCAGTCCGGCGATTCGCAGTCGCGCCAACGGCGAGTGGATCATTCCCATTTCGCGGCGGATCAATGACCAGAACGGGAACTTCCAGGGCGTGCTGATGGCCGGCATCAAGCTGGCTTACTTCGATCAATTCTTCAAAAGCTTCAATATCGATGAGCAGGGCGTGATGTTTCTCGCCCTGTCCGATGGCACCCTGATCGCGCGGCGGCCATTCGAGGAGCGGCAAGTGGGGGCCTCCCTGTCCCGTGGCGAGATTTTCAGCAAGTACCTGCCTGAGGCCACCTCCGGCAACGCCATGATCACCTCGATCGTGGATGGGGTGACGCGCTTGTATGGCTATCGCCAGTTGCAGGCGTATCCGCTGGTGGTGGCGGCGGCCAACTCCAAGGACTCGATTCTCAAGGGCTGGTACGCCTCGGCCTATCAATCCACGGCCATCGTCGCCCTGGTGCTGCTGGGAGTGGGACTGTTCGGCTGGGTGTTTGTGAGCCAGGTGCGTAACAACGAGCGGATCGAAACCGATCTGCGCAAGGCCCAGGAGGCGTTGGAGGTGATTGCCACCCATGACAGCCTGACCGGTTTGGGCAATCGGCGGCTGTTCGAGCGCTCCCTGGAGATCGAGTTCGGTCGCGGGGCGCGGCAGAGCACGCCGCTGAGCCTGATCATTGCCGACATCGATTACTTCAAGCGTTACAACGATACCTACGGCCATGTGGCCGGCGATCATTGTCTGGCAGAGGTGGCCCAGGCCCTGAAAGGGTGTTGTCATCGCAAGACCGACCTGGCCGTGCGTTATGGCGGGGAAGAGTTCGCGGTGCTGCTGCCCGATACCGATATCCACGGTGCCCTGGCCATGGCCGAGCAGATTCGCCAGAGCGTCATGGAGCGCAACATCAGCCATTCCGGTTCTCCAGTGGGACGCGTGACCATCAGTCTGGGCTGTTACTCCTTCGTTCCTACGGGGCGCGACAGCATCGAAGTCTTCATTGAACGGGCGGATGCAGCGCTGTATCAGGCCAAGGCCACGGGGCGCAATCGGGTGATGGCCCTGGCGGTGGAGAGCGCTGAGGATCTGCTGCAGCGCTCCGACCGTTGAGTCATTGTCAGGCTTTGCAGAAGATCTGATTGGCGTAGGTATTGCCACCAAGCTCATAGGGGGTGGTGCCTGCGGCGTCATATCCCTGGGCCCGGTAGAAGGCCCGTGCCGAATGATTTTTGAGCCACAGGCAGGACGCTCGCCGCGCCTGGGCGAGGCCGCTAGGGCGGTGGCTACTACAGAATCACCGTCAGCTCTTGGCAAGAGCCAATCCCGGGCCAATGCGATAAAAAATATCAGCCGAATCGATTGTTGGAATGCCCCGTTTCTGGCTTATACCTATCGTTGACCTGGCAGGGACCGGTGCTGAACAAGCGGATCGGCACAAGAGTCTCCGGAGCCCTGCGCGACACTCATTTCAAGGATTTGTGCATGAGCCAGCCGCACCTGATGAACATTGACCTCTATTTGCGCCGACTGGGTTACCACAGCGCGCCACCGCCGACCCTGGAAACCCTGCGAGAACTGCAATGGCGACATGTCTGCGAGTTTGCCTTCGAAAGCCTTTCTACCTTGTTGCGCCTGCCGGTGCCCATCGACCTGGGCACGGTGGAACGCAAGATTCTGCAAGAGGGGCGCGGTGGCTATTGCTATGAACTCAATCAGACGTTCCTGGTGCTGTTGCAGCATCTGGGCTATGAGGCGCGTGGCATTACCGGGCGGGTGGTCATGGGAGGGCCGGAGGATGCGCTCACCGCGCGCAGTCACAGGTTGACGCTGTTGCACCTAGACGGGCAGCGCTACATCGCCGATGTCGGCTTCGGCGGCATGGTGCCCACTGCGCCCTTGCTGCTCGATACCGAAGCAGAACAGGCAACACCCCACGAGCCCTATCGCATTACCGAGCGAGACGGTAGCTACACCCTGCGCGCCAAGGTCATGGATGAGTGGCGGGCCCTGTACGTCTTTGATCTGCAGATACAGGGCGATGTGGACTACGAAATGGGCAACTGGTACGTCTCGACTCACCGTGACTCGCCTTTCCTCGGTCAGTTGAAGGTGGCGCTGATAGGGCCGGGGGTGCGCCGAACCCTGAACAACGGCAGCTACGCTTTGCATCGCGTGGGGCAGCCCAGCGAGCGGCGGCAGATCACTAATGCGGGGGAGCTGATGCAGTTGTTGCAGGACGAGTTTGCCTTGCGTCTGCCGGAGCATCCCGAGTTGTCGAGAGTGCTCGAGCGCTTGCTGGAGGCCTGATCACCACCTGTCGCACCGGGAGCGGGAGCCGAATACGGAAGCACTTCCCGATTAAAATCCCAAGCTGGCGCTCCATAGAATCCACCGGCAAACCGGCAATTTTCTATGGAGAGAATCATGCAGAAAATACATCGATCCACGGTGTCCGGCAGTACCGCAACACCGCTGAGGCGTTTCAGGCAGGGGCTGTTCGCTGCGCTGCTGGCAGTGGTCAGCCTGTGTTCCACCAGCAGCTTCGCGGTCCCCAACCCCGACGGCAACTACAACCTGAGCATGGACGCTCGGGCCGGGTCGCCCTATCCACCGTCCGACAACTACAGTGCCGATCTCAAGACGTCCGGAGTCGGGCCGGCGTTCACGGTGCCGGTGAGTCGACACCACATCATTGCCTACAACCAATTGCGGGATTTCTACATGTCCGTGGTGCAGCGTGGGCACTTGAAGGAGCTGAAGGGTTTCTGGGACGGCTTTGGCGCACGTTTCCTCAGCTATGGCCAGGATAATCGAGTCAACGTCACTGCGCCGGTGGCGGCGGATTATGACCAGGCCAAGACGTTGCTCGAGGAGATCGGTCGGGGCGTGGTGCGGGCCAATGCGGGCGTGCCGCCACGGCCCCTGGGTTGGGACACCTTTCATGGCTTCTACACCTGGATGCCCTGGAACCTGTTTCTCGGTCCGAACGGCCGCAATGATGATCCGGGTGAGCAATTCGAAACCAATGCCCAGTACATCATCAATAACAAGGACACCTGGAACACCATCATCAATGTGCGCGACAACATGCTCAGCTATCAGCGTGACGGCAACGTGAAGACCCTGGCCAACATCAACTCGCAGCTGTTGCGTTTGTCGGCGCGGACCCGGGTCTATCCGCTGGTCAGCGATCAGTGGATTCGTGTCGCCCCCAATGTGTACAAGATCCGCGTACCGGCCAACTGATTGGTCTTTTTGTGTGCAGCAAGGGCCGATCCAGCCAATGGATCGGCCTTTTTTTGCGTTGTGTTTCAGCGGGTGGGGTTGGGGCCAAGGATGTCGGCTTGCTGCACAGGTCCTGCCGGCCCGATGTGGGGCGGTGGCTCTGGGGCGGCCATTCAGGCTGGAAAAGGGTGATCCGTACGACCTGGGCGGGGCTTTTTATCGGTGAATCAGCAGGGGGAAGTGCCCGAAGATTGACCGATAAACTGTATACAATCCTATGGACAGTTGTCTTTGTTGTTGCATACAGTGTGCGCATAACAAAAACAGGGAACCCCACACCATGAATACGCCCCAGGTTTCACAGCAACGTCCCGAAGATGAAAATTTGGGTATTGCCGCGAATATGGCTTATGGCCTGCAACACGTTCTGACCATGTATGGCGGTATCGTTGCGGTGCCACTGATCGTCGGCCAGGCGGCCGGTCTGTCGCCAGCGGAGATCGGCCTGCTGATCGCCGCTTCGTTGTTTGCAGGGGGGCTGGCAACCTTGCTGCAAACGCTCGGCGTGCCGTTTTTCGGCTGCAAGCTGCCGTTGGTTCAAGGGGTGTCCTTTGCGGGCGTATCGACCATGGTGGCGATTGTCACCAGCAGCGGCGAGGGCGGCTTCCAGTCAATTCTGGGGGCGGTGATTGCAGCTTCGCTGATCGGCCTGCTGATTACGCCGGTGTTCTCTCGCATTACCAAGTTCTTTCCCCCGCTGGTCACCGGCATTGTCATCACCACCATCGGCTTGACGCTGATGCCTGTGGCGGCGCGCTGGGCCATGGGCGGTAACAGCCGGGCGGCGGATTTTGGCAGCATGTCGAACATCGGTCTGGCGGCCCTCACCCTGGTGCTGGTGCTGCTATTGAGCAAGATCGGCAGCGCGGCGATTTCCCGGCTGTCGATTCTCCTTGCCATGGTCATCGGTACGGTGATCGCGGTGTTCCTGGGCATGGCGGATTTTTCCGGTGTCACTCAGGGGCCGATGTTTGGCCTGCCCACGCCGTTCCACTTCGGGATGCCGACTTTCCATGTCGCAGCGATCCTGTCGATGTGCATCGTGGTCATGGTGACCCTGGTGGAAACCTCGGCGGACATCCTCGCGGTGGGTGAAATCATCCACACTAAGGTCGACTCCAAGCGCCTGGGGGATGGGCTGCGTGCCGATATGCTGTCGAGCATGATCGCGCCGATCTTCGGTTCCTTCACTCAGAGTGCTTTTGCCCAGAACGTCGGGCTGGTGGCAGTCACCGGGATCAAGAGCCGTTTTGTAGTGGCTACCGGCGGCGTGTTTCTGGTAGTCCTCGGCTTGCTGCCCTTCATGGGGCGGGTGATTGCGGCGGTGCCCACCTCGGTGCTGGGCGGTGCCGGTATCGTGCTGTTTGGCACCGTGGCGGCCAGTGGCATTCGTACCCTGTCCAAGGTCGACTACCGCAACAACATGAACCTGATCATCGTCGCGACCTCCATCGGCTTCGGCATGATCCCGATCGCTGCGCCGAGCTTCTACGACCACTTCCCCAGCTGGTTTGCGACGATCTTCCACTCGGGCATCAGCTCGTCGGCGATCATGGCGATCCTGCTGAACCTGGCGTTCAACCATTTCACCGCAGGCAACTCGGACCAGCAGTCGGTGTTCGTCGCTGGCACCGAGCGCAGCCTGCGTTTCCAAGACATTGCCGTACTGCGTGAGGGGGACTACTTCAGCGGTGGCAAGCTGCACGATGCCGAAGGCAATGAAGTGCCGCTGGTAGCTGAGGTTTCGGGACAGTCGTCGAATCCGCTTGGGGACGGCTCGGCACCGAGCCATGCTCGAGGCAGTGCGCAAACCACGCACTGAGTGCAATCATTGCGACATTAAAAAACGGCGCCCTGAAGGCGCCGTTTTTTATGGGTGAGTCATTATTCGAGGTTGTCCAAGGGCTCCAGGGCTTGCAAGGCCTCGGGGTTGTCCTTGTACTGCCCGCGCAAGGTTGCGAGCTGGCGATCATGGCCGATACAGACGTCGTTAACGGCTTTTTCCAATTCGGCCCGACGCTCCTCGTCATACGCCTCCTCGCCGGCAAAGTGCTGGCAATCTTCGTGACGCTGGATAAAGGCCGTGACCTCGGCCGGCAGCTGTGGGCCGCCGTAGTGACCGCCCAGTTGCAGGCGTTTTTCCTCGACCCAGCCACTGTAGTCCTCACCGTTTTTGGCGATGTACATGACTTGGGCCCAGCCGCTGTCGCTGGAGGCGTACACGGTCAGGCCGTCGCCCGGAATCACATAGAGCTTCTGGTTCACGCAGGCGGCATTCGGCCCACTGTGAAAGTGCAACCGTCCTTGGCCTATGACCTTGGCTTCCAGGGGCGGCCGGTACTCGCCGGCTTCCAGGGAAGCGTTGTCGCTCAGGGTGGCGCAATCCACCGTGGAGGCGGCCAGGGCCTGTAGCGGTAACAGAGACAGCAGCCCCCACAGGGACAGGAGGCGCAGAGGTTGGTTCATTGCACAGTTTTCATCAGGGGATTTGGATGGCGCGATGGTAATGACAAAGAGGCGGCCTGTGAATGTTTCCAGGCCGCCTCTTTGTGAAGCGTGAGTTACTCCGTGACCTTGCTGAACTGCCCCTGGCGCACCAGGGACAGAGCCATTACCACCACCACGGCGGCGGCCGCCGACAGGGTCAGGGGTAAGCCATAGCTGCCGCCGCTCATGGCGGCGCCACTAAGCAGTGGCCCCAGCAGGCTGCCGATGCCCCAGAGCAGACCGGCGCTGGCATTGGCGGTCACCAGATCCGCTCCGCTGAAGGATTGCCCGATCAGCACGATCGCCAGGGTGTAGATGCCGCCCGCCGCCGCGCCGAGGATGACCAGGCTCGGCCAGAGCAGACCGGGGGATTGCATCAACAGTGGCAGGCACAGACCTATCAGCAGAGCGATGATGCCGCAGCCGAGGTAGATCCCCGGGCGCCCCAGCTTGTCCGAGAGCCAGCCCAGGGGGAACTGGAACGCCGTATCTCCCAGGAGAATGATGGTCACCATCAGTGCCGCCAGTTTGATGCTGTAGCCATGAGTGGCCGCGTACACCGGAAACAGCGACAGCACGACGCTGTCGAAGAAGGCGAAGAACAATATGCCCACACACAACGCCGGGGCGATGCGGATAAAGCCCAGCACCGAGAAGGTCCGGCTTTCCTCGTGAGGACTTGGGGAGTCTTCCTGGGGCAGAGTCAGCCAGACCACGGCGATCGCCACGGCATAACCGAGGCTGACAATGGTGAGTACGAGCGGCCCCTCGGTGCCCAGCAGTGATACCAGGCCAGGGCCCAGCAGTTGGAAAAAGGTGAAGCAGGTGGTGTAGACCGCCACCAAGCGGCCACGGCTGGCGTCTTCGGCCATTTCATTGACCCAGGTTTCCCCGAGAATGATGATCAGCCCGGCCCCAAGCCCCATGGCGACCCGGGCCAATCCCAGGCTGAAGAGGCTGGCGTCCGGCAGTTCCAGGGCTGCCACGCTCAGGGCGCAGAGGCTGAAACACAGCAGATAGATCTGGCGCCGGGTCAGGCGCTGGCACAAGGCATTGACCAGGAATGCCGAAAGCATCATGCCCGCCGCAGGCAAGGCTGACATGATGCCAATCTGATTGTTCGACGCGCCGGCCTGGTACAGGCGCAGGGCAAGGATCGGCACTGTGGAGCCGATGCTCAGGCCGACAATGGAAATGCCCAGGATCAAGGCAGCTAACAAGGCTTTGTTCATGATCAAGACTCGCGCCTGAAGCGTCAGGCGCTGAAAAATGGAGATGTTGCGGACGCCGCGTGACAGCATCCGCCAAGATACGGGCGAGAGCCGGGCCTGTGCCCTCGGCGTAGGGGCCGGCTGCTGGCGAAGCGGTCATTGAATGGTGCGTTGCACTTCGAGACGTCTTCGCTGGCGAGCCAGCCTCTGCATCGGCGCCAAAGGTGGCGGGGCGGTGCCAGGCTCAATCGCGGTTAGCGACTGCCTTGGTGCGGGGAGAAGGTGAAGGCGAACAGGACGCTGCGGCGGCGACGGTTGATCGCGCAATCATGCTGGGCAACGGCCAGGGTTGCCGAAGGGCTCATCGAGGGGGAGAGGCACGGGGACTGTGCTGGCAGGAACATCGTTGTCTGACTGGCCGGAAAAATAAGCGCACAGCCTACGTCAGGCCATTGCGGCAAGGCAACCAGACCTTTGCCTGAGCCATTCGGCTCGCAAAGCACTTTATCCGCATGTCTGGCTGACATGCGGATCATGAAACTGATAGTGGTTTTTTCTGCTGATTTGCCAAAAGAGCAGGGCGCTCTTGTTGGGTTTGAGGCAAATCAGTGTAGGAATATGGCTCCACGACCTGGACTCGAACCAGGGACCCAGTGATTAACAGTCACTTGCTCTACCAACTGAGCTATCGCGGAATGCGCCGTATCTTACTGATTCAGAAAGGGAAGTCAACAAGCTGTGAATGTTTTTTTCAGTGCAGCGAGGTTCTGAATGATCTGCTGACATTACTTCAAGGGTTTTATCGGCTAGCGAGCCTGTACGTGATCCGATAGGGGCTACCATGGCTCCCCGGAAGTGGTTTCACGCGCTGCCGGCCTCAAGCCGCAAAGGTACGTTTTTATGATGCGCTTCGATTTATCCCAGGTTCCCACTCATTTTTTTGCATCGCGATGCGAGGTGCTGTCATGAGCATCGAGCAGATCAACCTGCCCAAGGGAGTCGGGCCTCAGGCCGACAAGTTGTGGGATGCCATTACCCAGGCAGCGGCAGCGGCGGATCTGAACCGCGCGGCGGGCAAGGCCGAAGGTTTTGTCCTGGGGCTGGAGAGTGCCAAGGCCATCAAGAGCCAGGTCGCTGAGGCGTTGTACGTGGCCTTTGATGATGCCGCCAGTCAGCGAATGCGTGAACTGGCGGGTTGAGTCGGTTCAGCCGCCGAAGGTCAGGGTGCCCAGCATCAGCTTGGCCATCAGCGATGTGGCTGCCAGTTGCACCAGCCACAGGGCCAGACCACCGAGGAACACGCCGAGGGCGATTTGCAGTACCAGGCTCTTTTCGCGTTTCTGCGAGCGGGGCAAGTAGTGCTCCAGTTCGTCGCGGTCGGCCCGCAGGTCATCGTTTTTCATCTGGATTCTCGATCGGCAAGGGAGGCGTGGCCTCAGTCTAGAGGATGCAGGGGCTGGACTGGGTATTAGCTGAGCGCGCACAAAAAAGGGGAAGCACCCTGGCTTCCCCTTTTTGCGCGACGGCCGTGAATCAGATCACCTGGAGGATGGCCTTGGTCACCACGTCGATGTTGTTCTGGTTCAGTGCGGCCACGCAGATGCGGCCGGTGTCCAGGGCGTAGATGCCGAATTCATTGCGCAGGCGGGTCACTTGCTCAACGGTCAGGCCGGAGTAGGAGAACATGCCGCACTGGCGGCCGACAAAACTGAAGTCGTGCTCAGGGGCGCCTTTGGCCAGCAAGTCGACCATCTGGGTGCGCATGCCGCGAATGCGCAGGCGCATTTCCGCCAGTTCCTGCTCCCACTGGGCGCGCAGTTCCGGGTTGTTCAGCACCGCGGCAACGATGGTTGCGCCATGGGTTGGCGGGTTGGAGTAGTTGGTGCGGATCACGCGCTTGACCTGGGACAGCACGCGAGCGCTTTCTTCCTTCGAGCTGCTGACGATGGACAGAGCGCCAACGCGCTCGCCGTACAGCGAGAACGACTTGGAGAACGAGCTGGACACGAAGAAGGTCAGGCCCGACTCGGCGAACAGGCGCACTGCGGCGGCGTCTTCGTCGATGCCGTCGCCAAAGCCCTGGTAGGCCATGTCGAGGAATGGCACGAGGTTTTTCGCCTTGACCACTTCCAGGACGTTTTTCCAGTCCTGCGGAGTCAGGTCGACACCGGTCGGGTTGTGGCAGCAGGCATGCAGCACCACGATCGATTGGGCCGGCAGGGCGTTGAGGTCTTCCAGCAGGCCGGCACGGTTTACGTCGTGGGTGGCGGCGTCGTAGTAGCGGTAGTTCCGCACCGGAAAACCAGCGGTTTCGAACAGTGCGCGGTGGTTTTCCCAGCTTGGATCACTGATGGCGACCACAGCGTTGGGCAGCAGTTGCTTGAGGAAGTCGGCGCCGATCTTCAGTGCACCAGTACCGCCAACGGCCTGGGTGGTGACCACGCGGCCAGCGGCCAGCAGGGGCGAGTCGTTGCCGAACAGCAGTTTCTGTACCGCTTGGTCATAGGCGGCAATGCCGTCGATCGGCAGGTAACCACGGGAAGCGTGTTGAGCGGCGCGAATTGTCTCGGCTTCGACAACGGCGCGCAGGAGTGGAATGCGTCCCTCCTCGTTGCAGTACACGCCCACCCCAAGGTTGACCTTGTTGGTTCGGGTGTCGGCGTTGAATGCTTCGTTGAGGCCCAGGATTGGATCGCGTGGTGCCATTTCGACAGCGGAGAACAGGCTCATTTTTACGGCGGCTCTGAATGGAGTGTGGAGGGACGTGTCGCGCTCCAGCCGAATGCACTAGAGCGGTGCACAAACGGGGAGCTAGTATAGAGGCCATCATCGCGGTGGGCGACAGTCGATTGACCTTTTGCAGCAAGTTTTTCGCTTTATTTTTCGACCGTTAGTCTTATTGCAACATCCTGGGTGTTAGCGGGTGTCAGGCCTTTCCCTTGAAAGCCGTAGTATTTGGCTCCACATCTAGCGCATTCCCGTTTTTTCCCCGGCGACATGGGGCGTACGCGGTCTTTCTCGTTCCTGTACGGTATGGCCGCGCACGAATGATCCCAGAGGTAGGTTATGTCCGAATTCCAGCTAGTCACCCGCTTCCAGCCCGCCGGCGACCAGCCGGAAGCCATCCGCCTGCTGGTCGAAGGCATCGAGGCTGGGCTGGCGCACCAGACCCTGCTCGGTGTGACCGGTTCGGGCAAGACTTTCAGCATTGCCAACGTGATCGCCCAGGTGCAGCGCCCAACCCTGGTGCTGGCGCCGAACAAGACCCTGGCTGCCCAGTTGTATGGCGAATTCAAGGCCTTCTTCCCGAACAACGCGGTGGAGTACTTCGTTTCCTATTACGACTACTACCAGCCCGAAGCCTATGTGCCTTCCTCGGATACCTTTATCGAGAAGGATGCATCGATCAACGACCATATCGAGCAGATGCGCCTGTCGGCGACCAAGGCGCTGCTGGAGCGCAAGGACGCGATCATCGTGACCACGGTGTCTTGCATCTATGGTCTGGGCAGCCCGGAAACCTACCTGAAAATGGTTCTGCACGTGGACCGCGGCGACAAGCTCGACCAGCGTGCCTTGCTGCGGCGCCTGGCGGACCTGCAATACACCCGCAACGATATGGACTTCGCTCGCGCCACCTTCCGTGTGCGTGGCGACGTGATCGACATTTATCCGGCGGAATCCGACCTGGAAGCGATCCGCATCGAGCTGTTCGACGACGAAGTGGAAAGCATCAGCGCTTTCGACCCGTTGACCGGCGAAGTGATCCGCAAGCTGCCGCGTTTCACCTTCTACCCCAAGAGCCACTACGTGACCCCACGGGAAACCCTGCTGGACGCTATCGAGGGGATCAAGGTGGAACTGCAGGAACGCCTGGAATACCTGCGCTCCAACAACAAACTGGTGGAAGCCCAACGTCTGGAACAACGCACCCGTTTCGATCTGGAGATGATCCTCGAGCTGGGCTATTGCAACGGCATCGAGAACTACTCGCGCTACCTCTCCGGCCGTCCCGCCGGCGCCGCGCCACCCACCTTGTACGACTACCTGCCGGCGGATGCGCTGTTGGTGATCGACGAATCCCACGTCAGCGTGCCTCAGGTGGGCGCCATGTATAAGGGCGACCGTTCGCGCAAGGAGACTCTGGTGGAATATGGTTTTCGCCTGCCATCGGCGCTGGACAACCGGCCGATGCGTTTTGACGAGTGGGAAGGCGTCAGCCCGCAGACCATCTTCGTCTCTGCTACCCCGGGCAACTATGAGGCTGAGCACGCCGGGCGCATTGTGGAGCAGGTGGTGCGTCCCACCGGCCTGGTGGACCCCCAGGTGGAAGTACGCCCGGCCCTGACCCAGGTGGATGACCTGTTGTCGGAAATCACCAAGCGCGTGGCGGTGGAAGAGCGAGTGCTGGTCACCACCCTGACCAAGCGCATGGCTGAGGACTTGACCGACTACCTGGCCGACCACGGTGTGCGCGTGCGTTATCTGCACTCGGACATCGACACCGTGGAGCGTGTGGAAATCATTCGCGACCTGCGCCTGGGCACCTTTGATGTGCTGGTGGGGATCAACCTGCTGCGTGAAGGCCTGGACATGCCGGAAGTGTCGCTGGTGGCGATTCTCGATGCCGACAAGGAAGGCTTCCTGCGTTCCGAGCGTTCGCTGATCCAGACCATCGGTCGCGCCGCGCGTAACCTCAATGGCCGGGCGATTCTCTATGCCGACCGCATCACCGGCTCCATGGAGCGGGCGATTGGAGAGACCGAACGGCGGCGTGACAAGCAGATTGCCTTCAACCTGGCCAACGGCATCACCCCCAAAGGGGTGTTCAAGGATGTCGCCGACATCATGGAAGGCGCCACCGTGCCGGGCTCGCGCAGCAAGAAGCGCAAGGGCATGGCCAAGGCCGCCGAAGAAAGTGCCCGCTACGAAAACGAACTGCGTTCGCCCAGCGAAATCACCAAGCGCATTCGCCAGCTCGAAGAAAAAATGTACCAACTGGCCCGGGACCTGGAGTTCGAGGCGGCGGCGCAGATGCGCGACGAAATCACCAAGCTGCGCGAGCGCTTGCTGACCGTCTAACGGCGTTCGATCCCTCGGAGCTGGCTGGCCGGCGAAGAGGGGCTCAAGTCCTGTGCGGTGCTCGAGGGGGGGGCTTCGCTGGCAAGCCAACTGCTGCAGGCATTTCGTGGGTCAGTGGGCTTCTCCTCCTTGGGCGATGCCGACAACCTGGAAGACGTCGTTGTGGGTCATGATCAGCGGCTGCCTCAGGGCGCGGATGATCTGGATCTGATTGCGCTGCGGCCCGGCGAGGTCCGGGTTGAGCACTCCGGAAGAGAGGCTCGCGAGCCCGAACAGGTCAAATCCCAGGGCGCACAGCCGCAATCAAAAAGTGTAAGAAAATTTATTAGCGGGTGAACCTGGCATATAGCCCGTGGGTGGTAAATGCCAGGCGCTGATACTTGACCATTCATGGGCTCTGCGGCGGCCTGTAGTCGCAACCTTGGCTTAAATGCCCTCCTTACTGGAGCCGGGCCGGGGTCGCCTGTTACCATTCGCCCCCTGTTTTATTCCTCGTTTTTCTATCTTTTCGAGATATGCCATGACCACCGTCCGCACGCGCATCGCGCCATCGCCTACCGGGGACCCCCACGTAGGTACCGCTTACATCGCTTTGTTCAACTATTGCTTTGCCAAGCAGCATGGCGGTGAGTTCATCCTGCGTATCGAAGACACCGATCAGTTGCGTTCGACCCGCGAGTCCGAGCAGCAGATTTTCGATGCCTTGCGCTGGTTGGGCATCAACTGGAGCGAAGGGCCGGATGTGGGCGGTCCCCATGGTCCTTATCGCCAGAGCGAGCGCGGCGATATCTATCAGAAATATGCTCAGCAATTGGTGGACCTGGGTCACGCGTTCCCATGCTTCTGCACGGCCGAAGAGCTGGACCAGATGCGCGCCGAGCAGATGGCTCGTGGCGAGACGCCGCGTTATGACGGCCGCGCCTTGCTGCTGTCCAAGGAAGAAGTGGCCCGGCGTCTGGCGGCCGGTGAGCCCCATGTGATTCGTATGAAGGTGCCGACCGAAGGCGTTTGTGTGGTGCCTGATCTGCTGCGTGGCGATGTCGAAATTCCGTGGGATCGCATGGACATGCAGGTCCTGATGAAGACCGATGGCCTGCCGACCTACTTCCTGGCCAACGTGGTCGATGACCACCTGATGGGCATCACCCATGTGCTGCGCGGTGAAGAGTGGCTACCTTCGGCACCGAAGCTGATTCTGCTCTACGAGTACTTCGGTTGGGAGCAGCCGCAGTTGTGCTACATGCCGCTGCTGCGCAATCCGGACAAGAGCAAGCTGTCCAAGCGCAAGAATCCAACCTCTGTGACCTTTTATGAGCGCATGGGCTTCATGCCGGAAGCCATGCTCAATTATCTGGGGCGCATGGGCTGGTCGATGCCGGACGAACGCGAGAAGTTCTCGTTGCAGGAAATGGTCGATAACTTTGACCTGTCGCGGGTATCCCTGGGTGGGCCGATCTTCGATATCGAGAAACTGTCCTGGCTCAACGGCCAGTGGTTGCGTGACCTGCCGGTGGAAGAGTTCGCCAGTCGCGTGCAGACCTGGGCGCTGAATCCTGAGTACCTGATGAAGATCGCGCCCCATGTGCAAGGCCGGGTTGAGACCTTCAGCCAGATCGCACCGTTGGCCGGCTTCTTCTTCGCCGGTGGCGTGACCCCGGATGCCAAGTTGTTCGAATCCAAGAAGCTTTCTGGCGATCAGGTGCGGCAAGTGATGCAGTTGATCCTGTGGAAGCTCGAGAGCCTGCGCCAGTGGGAGAAAGACAGCATCACCGCGACCATTCAGGCAGTGGTTGAATCCCTGGAGCTGAAACTGCGTGACGCCATGCCGCTGATGTTCGCTGCGATCACTGGTCAGGCCAGCTCGGTGTCGGTGCTCGATGCCATGGAGATCCTGGGGCCTGACCTTACTCGTTTCCGTTTGCGCCAGGCCATCGACCTGCTCGGTGGCGTGTCGAAGAAAGAGAACAAGGAGTGGGAAAAACTGCTGGGCGCCATCGGCTGACGGCGCTTCGCAGCAGGGGAGCTACAAGGCGCTGCGGGCTTTTCGACTACGCTTGATTCTCAGGCGCCAGGTCGATTGGTCGCTGGCAAAGTGGGTTCCAGGCGGCTCGCGGCCCCCCGTTTATGGGAGTTGGCACGGGCCGCTAAGGCTGAAAAAGCCAGGGTTTTTGGGGCAGGGCGGTAAGTGGTTGTTATCCCGGCAAATTTTTTTTCAAAATACGGAAAAAAAATTGACAGCCTTCCGATCGCCCCTTAAGATTCGCCCCGTCCTCACCGACGAGGGGCTATAGCTCAGCTGGGAGAGCGCTTGCATGGCATGCAAGAGGTCGACGGTTCGATCCCGTCTAGCTCCACCAAATTTGCAGTTCAAGGCCTGGCCACACCGGCCTTGAATCGATCAGTACTCAGCACTGATCAGTTGTATAGAAGGGTTTGCGTCCCCTTCGTCTAGTGGCCTAGGACACCGCCCTTTCACGGCGGTAACAGGGGTTCGAGTCCCCTAGGGGACGCCAGTTTCACACAAGTGATGTTGCAAGATGTCGCTGCGCCGCGAGGCGAAAATCCGGGGCTATAGCTCAGCTGGGAGAGCGCTTGCATGGCATGCAAGAGGTCGACGGTTCGATCCCGTCTAGCTCCACCAAATTTGCAGTTCAAGGTCTGGCCACACCGGCCTTGAATCGATCAGTACTCAGCACTGATCAACTGTTAGAAGGGTTTGCGTCCCCTTCGTCTAGTGGCCTAGGACACCGCCCTTTCACGGCGGTAACAGGGGTTCGAGTCCCCTAGGGGACGCCAGTTTCACACAAGCGATGTTGCAAGATTTCGCTGCGCCGCGAGGCGAAAATCTGGGGCTATAGCTCAGCTGGGAGAGCGCTTGCATGGCATGCAAGAGGTCGACGGTTCGATCCCGTCTAGCTCCACCAATTTACAGTTCAAGGCCTGGCCACACGGGTCTTGAATCGATCAGAACTCAGCACTGATCAACTGTTAGAAGGGTATGTGTCCCCTTCGTCTAGTGGCCTAGGACACCGCCCTTTCACGGCGGTAACAGGGGTTCGAGTCCCCTAGGGGACGCCACGTTTACCCGCTATGCGGGATTTTTAAGGGTCATTCAATTATTGAATGGCCCTTTTGTTTTTCTGGCGTCCGGCCAACTTTTACCCTCTTCCTCAGCCTGCACTTCTGACCGGCGGTCACACTGACGACTTGCGGAAAATTATTATGGGAATAATATTTTGTCCGTAATATTCGGAGGCAACGATGAACGATAAAAAAGCTCAAACCCGCGAACGTATTCTCCAGGCTGCCAGTTCGGCGCTGATCCAGCGAGGCCCGGCCGAACCGAGTGTGGGTGAGGTGATGGGGGCTGCCGGGCTGACGGTGGGTGGCTTCTATGCGCACTTCGAGAGCAAGGATGCGCTGATGCTTGAGGCGTTCACCCAACTGCTCGCCCACCGACGTGGCTTGCTCGACGAGATGGACGCAGGCTTGAGTGGTGAGGAGCGAAGGGCGCTGACGGCAGCGTTCTATCTGTCGCGCAAGCACCGCGACTCCACTGAGCAGGCCTGTCCGATTCCGGCATCGGTGGGTGAGCTGGGGCGGCTTCCAGAGAGTTTTCGCAAGGCTTTGAACGAGCATATGGAGCTGATGGTCGCGCAGTTGGCCGCAAGCCCCGAGGACACGGACAAGGCGTTGGCGGATATGGCGTTGATGGTTGGTGGGTTGTCCCTGGCGCGAGCTCTGGGGCCGGGTGAATTGTCCGATCGTCTACTGCGTGCCGCCAAGTCGGCGGTTCTATGACCTGAAGTTCGGTTGCGAGGTGTTGGGCGATGAGCGGATTGAGCTGGATTCGTGGTGTCAATGGCACTCTGGGCTGGGTGGCTCCTCAGTGGGCGGCGAATCGGATGCGCCAGTTGTTCATGACTCCCCGTGAGCTGCCGCCCCGAGAGTGGGAGCTGCCCCTGCTGGAGCGTGCTGAGCGTCTGACCTTGCGCTTTGGCCTCTCTGCCTTGCGTTGGGGGCAGGGGCCGACAGTGTTGCTGATGCATGGCTGGGAAGGGCGACCCACTCAATTTGCCAGCCTGATCGAGGCGCTGGTGGCGGCTGGCTATACCGCAGTGGCGCTGGACGGTCCCGCCCACGGCCGCTCTCCAGGGGAGGAGGCCAATGTGGTGCTCTTTGCCCGGGCGATGTTGGAGGCAGCAGCGGAATTGCCCCCCTTGCGCGCAGTGATTGGTCACTCCATGGGCGGTGCCAGCGCCATGCTCGCTGTGCAGTTGGGACTGCGCACCGAAACCCTGGTCAGTATCGCCGCGCCGGCTCGGATTCTTGGCGTGTTGCGAGGTTTTGCCCGCTACATGCGCTTGCCGCCCAGGGCGCGCTCGGCCTTTATCCGTCAAGTGGAGAAGGATGTAGGGATGCGTGCCGCGACTCTGGACGTGGCTCAGTATCAGTTGGAGATGCCTGGCCTGATCATTCATGCCGAAGATGATCGATTTGTACCGGTCAAGGAGTCGGAGTTGATCCACCAGGCCTGGTTCGACAGTCGCTTGCTGCGCTTGAGTGAAGGAGGTCATCAGCGAGTGTTGGCCGATCCCCGAGTGATCGACGCTGTGATCACTCTGGTCACCGGACGCCATCTGCCGGCGCGCCAATCTGCCTGAGCATCCGCTACACTGCCCCGGTCAAAAAATCTGACCGGGAGTTGGGCATGAGTTGGGATCTGGCAACGCCATTCGTTATCGATCTGCAGGTGGTGGCCGAGGATATCGATGGCTTGGGGCACGCCAATAATGCGGTCTACGTGACCTGGCTGGAGCGTTGCGCCTGGCGTCACTCGCAACGTCTGGGGCTGGATCTGGCCGAGTATCGTCGCCTGGATCGGGCGATGGCCGTGGTGCGGCACGAGATCGACTATCTGACCGCGGCTTATGAAGGCGATGAGCTGCAACTGGCCACCTGGATCGTCGATTGGGATCAGCGCCTGAAGATGACTCGACGTTTCCAGCTGGTCCGTCCGAGCGATGGCAGTACCTTGTTGCGGGCCCAGACCACTTTTGTCTGCATCGAGCTGTCCAGCGGCAAGCCCAAGCGTATGCCCGCCGAATTCCTTGAGGGCTACGGCACAGCCCTGCTGGGCTCGTGATCACCTTGGCTCCTGTGGATACCGTCTTGCCAGCGAAGGCGTGTTCAAGGGCGCTGTCAGGCCGGAGAACCCATTTGTCGCTAAGCGCAACGCCGCTCGGCCGTTCCTACAAAATTCCTGTTATCGGGTGAAACCCAGTAAACTGGCGGACGTTTTTTCGCCTGATTTTTCGTTGAGTGTGTTTCATGCAAATTGCCCTGGCGCCCATGGAGGGGTTGGTCGACAACATCCTGCGGGATGTGTTGACTCGTGTTGGCGGGATCGACTGGTGTGTCACCGAGTTCATTCGCGTCAATGACCGTCTACTGACGCCTGCCTATTTCCACAAGCTCGCTCCCGAGTTGCTGCAAGGCGCGCATACCGCTGCCGGCGTGCCATTGCGCGTGCAGTTGCTGGGGTCCGATCCGGTGTGCCTGGCTGAAAATGCCGCGCTGGCCTGCGAGCTTGGCAGCGAGGTGATCGACCTGAATTTTGGCTGTCCAGCCAAGACCGTCAACAAGTCCCGGGGTGGGGCGGTGCTGCTTAAGGAGCCCGAACTGCTGAATCAGATTGTCGAGCATGTGCGGCGAGCGGTGCCTGCACATATCCCGGTCACGGCAAAAATGCGCCTGGGCTTCGATAGTCCGGACGGTTCGCTGGTGTGCGCTACGGCGCTGGCCGAGGGTGGCGCGGAACATATCGTGGTTCACGCACGGACCAAGGTCGATGGCTACAAGCCGCCCGCTCATTGGGAGTGGATTCCTCGGGTGCAGGATGTGGTCAAGGTGCCGGTGTTCGCTAACGGCGATATCTGGAGCGTCGAGGATTGGCGGCGCTGTCGGGAGATCAGTGGCGTGGAGGACATCATGCTCGGTCGTGGGCTGGTCTCGCGTCCGGACCTGGCCCGGCAGATCGCCGCCGCTCGCGCTGGGGAGGAGGTGGTGGAAATGTCCTGGGCCGATCTGCAGCCCATGCTTCAGGACTTCTGGGCCCAGGTGGTGGTGCAACTGACCCCCCGTTCAGCCCCGGGGCGTTTGAAGCAATGGCTGGCCATGCTGACCCGCAACTATCCGGAGGCGGTTGAGCTGTTTACCGCTCTGCGTCGGGAAACCGATTTGGATCAGGTGGGGCGGCTGCTGGGCATGCCCCGCAGCGAAGCGGCGTAAAAATTTCAAAAAAAGCCTCTTGAAATGTCAGGAGCGGTCCCTATCTCTTGGGTACGCGACGCCGAATTCGGGTCGCGGAGATAACCACTCGCTGAAAAATCAGGAGATAGACCCATGAGTACTGCATTTTCCCTGGCTCCACTGTTCCGTTCCTCTGTTGGCTTCGACCGTTTCAACGACCTGTTTGAATCGGCGTTGCGCAACGAACCGAGCAGCAGCTATCCACCCTACAACGTTGAAAAACACGCCGACGACCAATACCGCATCGTCATCGCCGCTGCCGGCTTCCAGGATGAAGATCTGGAACTGCAAGTGGAGAAAGGTGTGTTGACCGTGAGCGGTGGCAAGCGCGACGCCAATGAAAGTGTCACCTACCTGCACCAGGGCATTGCCCAGCGTGCATTCAAGCTGTCCTTCCGCCTGGCCGACCATATCGAGGTCAAGGCCGCAGCCCTGAGCAACGGTCTGCTGAACATTGACCTGCTGCGGGTTGTACCGGAAGAGGCGAAGCCAAAGCGCATTCCGATCAACGGTGCGCAGCAGCCGGCTCTGCAACACTAAGACCGCTGTAAAAAAGGGCGCCCTGGTGGCGCCCTTTTTCGTGCCTGTCATTTCAGCAGCTTCTTGAATTCGCTCAGGGGCAGCGGCTGGCTGTGCAGGTAGCCCTGGTACAGATGGCATTCCAGCCCCTGGAGGAATTCCAGTTGCTGTGGGGTTTCCACGCCTTCGGCGATGACCTTCAGGTTCAGGCTGCGGGCCATGGCGACGATGGCCCGGATGATTTCCGCATCGTTGGGGTCGTGGGTGGCATCGCGGACAAATGACTGGTCTATCTTCAGGGTGTCCACCGGCAGGCGTTTTAGGTACGTCAGGGAGGAGTAGCCGGTGCCGAAGTCGTCCATGGCAAAACTGACCCCAAGTTTTTTCAGTCGACGCATCTTGTTGATGGTGTCATCCAGGTTCTGGATCACGATGCCTTCGGTGATCTCCAGCTTCAGCAATGATGAGGGCAGGGCATAGGCAGTCAGGCTGTGTTCGATTCGTTCGACGAAGTCGTTCTGGCGAAATTGCCGAGGGCTGATGTTGACGCATAGGCTGAAGTGGTGCGGGTCCACCAGGCCTTGCTCGATCAGTTGGCTGAAGGCCAGGCAGGCTTCATCGAGAATCCAGGTGCCCACTTCAAGGATCAGTCCGCTGTCCTCCAGCACCTTGATGAACTCCGTCGGTGATTGCGCCCCCAGCTCCGGGTGCTGCCAACGCACCAGGGCCTCGGCGCCGACGATGCGGTTGTCGCGGGCATCCACCTGTGGCTGGTAGTGCACGCTGAATTCGCCGCGGGACAGGGCCAGGCGCAGGTCGGTTTCCATGCGCAGGCGTTCGCTGGCGGCCTTCTGCATGGTGTTGTGGTACATCTGCGTGGTGTTGCGCCCGGAGTCCTTGGCGCGGTAAAGGGCAATGTCGGCGCGCTTGAGCAGGTCGGTGGGGGTCGAGCCGTGATCGGGAATCAGCGCCACGCCGATGCTGGGGGTGACCTGCAGGCGCTGGCCGTCGAGGAACATCGGTTCCGAGAGCAGCTCGCGCAGGGTCCCGGCCAGTTGCCGTACTTGTTCACTGACCTCATTGCGCGAGCCTTCCAGGCCGCTGAGCAGCACCACGAATTCATCGCCGCCCAGGCGCGCGACGGTGTCCTCCATGCGCACGCTGGCTTCCAGTCTGGCGGTGATGATCTTCAGTACGGTATCGCCCACCGGGTGCCCCAGGGAGTCGTTGATGTGCTTGAAGTGGTCCAGGTCGAGGAACAGCAGGGCGCCCCGCAGGTTGTGGCGCTTGAGCAGAGCGATCTGCTGGCTCAGGCGGTCCATCAGCAGGGCGCGGTTGGGCAGGTTGGTCAAGGGATCGTGGTAGGCCAGGTGGCGGATCTGCGCCTGGGCATTCTTCAGCAGGCTGACGTCCCGGGCCGTCAGCAGCAGGCACGGTGTTTCATTGAGGATGATCGGCTCCACCGAGACCTCTAGGGTGAGGATTTCCCCGCGCTTGTTACGCCCGAGCATTTCCAGGTGATGCACCCGGCCCTTGAGCCTGAGCTCCGCCAGCAGTGTGGCGAGCTGGGCTTCTTCGGCCCAGATGCCGACCTGGTACATGGTGCGGCCGAGCACTTCATCGGTGCGGTAGCCGGTCAGGCGGCAGAAGCCGTCGTTGACCTCTAGGTAGCGGCCGGTGTCGCGCTCGGTGATGGTGATGGCGTCAGGACTGGAGTGGAAGGCCTTGGCGAATTTCTCTTCGCTGGCCTTGAGCGCGGCCTCGGAACGCTGTTGCTGGGTGATATCCCGCAGCGTGGTGACGATGCACGGCTGCTTGTCGACAGTGATCAGGCGGCTGGAAATGATGCAGGTCAGTGCCTGGCCGTTCTTGTGGTTGACCACCACTGCCACGTTGTTCAGCGCCTGTTCGCGAATCACCTGTTCGATCCGCCGCAGACGCGGGGCGGGATCTGCCCAGAAGCCGATCTGTTCGGCGCTGCGGTTGATCACATCTTCCGGGGTCCAGCCGAAGGTCTGGGTGAAGCTTGAATTGATCTCGATGAACTGGCCGGTTTCCAGCAGGGTCAGGCAGATGGGGTCCGGGCTGACCTGGAACAGGCTGGCGAACTTCTCTTCCGAAGTGATCAGGCGCTGTTCGCGTTCCACCTGTTCGGTGATGTCCAGCAGCGTTCCGGCCATGCGCAGTGGATTGCCCTGCTCGTCGCGATAGAGGCGAGCGCGGCTTTCCAGGTAACGCGAGCTGCCGTCCGCCAGTTGCACCCGGTAAGTCAGCTGGTAGTTGCCCGCCGGCCCTTCCCGCAGGCTGCGATAGGCATCGCGCATGCTGTCGCGTTCTTCAGTGGGGACGCCCTCGAAAAAGGCTTCGAAGGATTCATGGAAGGGCGCTGGCTCCAGGCCGTGCAATTGTGCGGCCCGGGCCGAGCCATAGAGCATGCCGCTGGGAATGTGCCAATCCCAGGTGCCCAGTTGCGCCGAATCCAGGGCCAGGTCGAGGCGTTCCTGGCTGTCTTTGAGGGCTTGTTCGGCTCTTTTGCGTTCGCTGGTATCGAGAAAGGTGCTGAGCAGGTAGGGCTTGCCTTCCAGTTCGATTTTCTGCGCGCTGAGAATGCCGTCGTGGATCTGGCCGTTGCTGGCGCGGAACTGGACTTCGAGGCTGGCGGCCTGGCCCTTTTTCTGCACGGCCTTGATCAGTTGGGCGCGCTGTTCGGGATTAACCCACAGGCCGATCTCTAGGGTAGTGCGGCCTATCACATGTTCGGCGGGCCAGCCGAACTGGCTTTCGAAGTATTGGTTGGCCTCGCTGATCAGGCCATCTTCCAGGCGGGTCAGCAGCACCATGTTGGGGCACAGGTGAAACAGGGTGGCGAAACGTTTTTCCGAGCTGCTGAGGGCTTCCTCCCGCTGGCGTTGGTGGGTGATCTCGCGGATCACCCCGATCATTCGGGGCTTGCCATGCTTGTCCGGTAGCACGCTGCCGTTGATCTCCAGCCAGTGCAGGCTGCCATCGGGCCAGCGAATGCGGTGGTGCATCGCGTGTTCCAGGGGCGCTCCCGCCAGCACCGAATGAAAAGCCCGCACGGTTCTGGCCCGGTCTTCAATGGGGAGCAGATCGAGGTATTCGAGGTTTTCCGGCAGGGGTTGGCGTGGATCGAAGCCAAACAGTGCCTGGGTGCCCCGGGACCAGCTGATCTGCCCGCTTTCAATATCCCAATACCAGGCTCCCAGCCGCGCGCCATTGAGAGCGGCGAGCAACTGCGGTGCGCTTTCCCAGCTTTGTTCCGACTCCCTGGGGTCGACAGCATGGATACGCGGCATGGGTGGAATACGGTCAGCGGGTTTTGGCATGGGTGTCAGGCCTTGAGCTGAGTCATTCGTTTGGCGCGGGATACTCATGACAGTTCGGCTTGGCACGGGCAATACCCGGAAGAGCTATGCCGGGTTCCCTGGCCAATCGACTTGTGCATCCAGTAAGGCCATGAAGGCCCGCGCAGCATTCGACAGCGTCCGTTCGGTATGCAGGATATAGCCTAGCTGGCGTCGCAGTTGTATGCCCGGTAAAGGAATGCGCGCGACTTGATCGTCGAGCATGGTGCGGGGCAGGACGCTCCAGGCCAGACCGATGGAAACCATCATCTTTATAGTTTCCAGATAGTTAGTGCTCATGGCGATGTTCGGCGTCAGGCCTTGGGCCTCGAACAAGCGTTGGACAATATGGTGGGTAAAGGTGTTGCCGCCGGGAAAAACTGCCGGATGCAGGGCAATATCCGCCAGGCTGACCTGGCCGTTGCTGACCAGCGGATGTTCCGGGGCGGCGACAAAGTCCAGCGGGTCGTCCCAGACCGCGGTGGCCTTGATCAGGCTGTGGGGCTCGGGTGCCAAGGTGATCACCGCCAGTTCGGCGCGGCCGTGGAGGATTTCCTCGTAGGCCACCTCGGAATCGAGGAATTGGATGTCCAGCGCCACTTGCGGGTAGCGCCGGGTAAAGGCCCGCAGCAGCGGCGGCAGGCGGTGCAGGCCGATGTGATGGCTGGTGGCCAGGGTCAGGCGGCCGCTGACTTCCCCGGTGAGGTTGGTCAGGGCGCGACGGGTGTCGTCCAGCACGTTGATGATCTGATACGCCCGGGGCAGCAAAGCGCGTCCGGCCTCGGTCAGGCCGACCTCGCGGCCCAGGCGGTCGAACAGGCGCACATTGAGCTGCTGCTCCAGGCCGGCGATACGTTTGCTGATAGCGGGCTGGGTCAGGTGCAGGCGTTCACCAGCGCCGGAAAAGCTGCCGGTCTCGGCGATGGCTATAAAGGCATTGAGGTTGGCCAGGTCCATGGTTGTATTCCAGTTGGTTATCCAAAGCATGAAAAATATGAATTTGAGTTATTTAATCTAACGCCATAGCATCAGCCTCACAAGCCAAGGGGTTATTGATCGGCCGACGGTCAGGGCCCGGGGCATAGAAACAAGCTGATGAGGAATGGTCCGATGGCCGGCAAGACGCTCTACGACAAGCTCTGGGATTCGCATTTGGTCAAGCAGCGCGACGATGGTTCGGCGCTGATCTATATCGATCGTCACATCATCCATGAAGTGACCTCGCCGCAAGCGTTCGAAGGCCTGCGTCTGGCCGGACGCAAGCCTTGGCGCATCGATGCCAACATCGCCACCCCAGACCACAACGTACCGACTACGCCTGAGCGCAAGGGCGGGATCGAAGCGATTGCCGATCAGGTCTCCCGGCTGCAGGTGCAGACCCTCGATGACAACTGTGACGAATACGGCATCGTCGAATTCAAGATGAACGATGTGCGTCAGGGCATCGTCCACGTGATCGGTCCGGAGCAGGGCGCCACCTTGCCGGGCATGACCGTGGTCTGCGGTGACTCCCATACCTCCACCCATGGCGCCTTTGGTGCCCTGGCCCATGGCATCGGCACTTCCGAGGTGGAGCATGTGCTCGCCACCCAGTGTCTGGTGGCCAAGAAGATGAAGAACATGCTGGTGCGCGTGGAAGGCACCTTGCCCTTTGGCGTGACCGCCAAGGACATCGTCCTCGCAGTGATCGGCAAGATCGGCACCGCCGGTGGCAACGGCCACGCCATCGAGTTCGCCGGCAGCGCGATTCGCGACCTTTCCGTTGAAGGCCGCATGACCATCTGCAACATGTCCATCGAAGCCGGTGCCCGTGTCGGACTGGTGGCGGCGGACGAAAAGACCGTGGCTTATGTCAAGGGTCGTCCGTTTGCACCCAAGGGCGCCGAATGGGACTTGGCGGTCGAGGCCTGGAAAGACCTGGTGTCCGATGCCGATGCCCAGTTCGACACCGTGGTCGAGCTCGACGCCGCGCAAATCAAGCCGCAAGTCAGCTGGGGCACTTCGCCGGAAATGGTTTTGGCCGTGGATGAACGCGTGCCGGACCCGGCCGAGGAAATGGACCTGGTCAAGCGTGACTCCATCGTCCGAGCCTTGAAGTACATGGGTTTGAGCGCCAACCAGGCAATCACCGACATTCAATTGGATCGCGTGTTCATCGGTTCCTGCACCAACTCGCGGATCGAAGACCTGCGTGCCGCGGCGGTGATCGCCAAGGGCCGTAAAGTGGCCTCCACTATCAAGCAGGCGATCGTGGTTCCGGGTTCGGGGCTGGTGAAGGCCCAGGCCGAGTCGGAAGGCCTGGACAAGATCTTCCTCGAAGCCGGTTTCGAATGGCGTGAGCCGGGCTGCTCGATGTGCCTGGCGATGAACCCGGATCGCCTGGAGTCCGGTGAGCATTGCGCGTCGACGTCGAACCGCAACTTCGAAGGGCGCCAGGGTGCTGGTGGGCGTACCCATCTGGTCAGCCCGGCCATGGCCGCCGCCGCCGCTGTCAGCGGTCGTTTCGTCGACGTCCGTGAATTGATCTAAGGAGCGCAGCATGAAAGCTTTCACCCAGCACAATGGTTTGGTCGCGCCTTTGGATCGTGCCAACGTCGACACCGACCAGATCATCCCCAAGCAGTTCCTGAAGTCGATCAAGCGCACCGGCTTCGGTCCCAACCTGTTCGATGAGTGGCGCTATCTCGACGTGGGCCAGCCCTACCAGGACAACTCCAAGCGTCCGTTGAACAAGGATTTCGTCCTTAACGCCGAGCGTTACCAAGGGGCCAGCGTGTTGTTGGCGCGGGAGAACTTCGGCTGCGGCTCGAGCCGTGAGCACGCGCCCTGGGCCCTGGAAGAGTACGGTTTCCGCAGCATCATCGCGCCAAGCTATGCCGACATCTTCTTCAACAACAGCTTCAAGAACGGTTTGTTGCCGATCATCTTGAGCGATGCTGAAGTCGACGAGCTGTTCCAGCAGGTCGAAGCCACGCCGGGTTACCAGTTGCACATCGACCTTGAGGCGCAGACCGTGACCCGTCCCGACGGCAAGGTGTTGAAGTTCGAGATTGATGCCTTCCGCAAGCATTGCCTGCTTAACGGTCTGGACGACATCGGCCTGACCTTGCAGGACGCTGACGCCATTGCCGCCTTTGAGGCCAAGCATCGGGCCAGCCAGCCCTGGTTGTTCCGCGACGCCTGATCGCCGGCAGCCGGCTCCTGCGGATTTGTGATGCAGGAGCTGGCTGGCCAGCGAACGCCGTTCCCCTGATCAAAAGGACCACAGCATGACCAGCAACGCCCATAGCCAGGTGGTACAGAAGCAATTCGGTGAACAGGCCTCGGCCTACCTGAGCAGTGCCGTACACGCTCAAGGCGCCGAATTCGCGCTGCTACAAGCCGAAGTGGCGGGCCAGGGTGCTGCCCGGGTCCTGGACCTGGGCTGTGGCGCCGGTCATGTCAGCTTCCACGTTGCGCCGCTGGTCAAGGAAGTGGTGGCTTACGACCTCTCCCAGCAGATGCTGGATGTAGTGTCGGGAGCCGCGCAGGAGCGTAATCTGCATAACGTCCGCACCGTTGAGGGCGCAGCCGAGCGCTTGCCGTTCGCCGATGGCGAGTTCGACTTCGTCTTCAGTCGCTACTCGGCTCACCATTGGAGCGACTTGGGCCTGGCCTTGAGAGAAGTACGCCGGGTGCTGAAGCCGGGTGGCGTGGCGGCGTTCATTGATGTCTTGTCGCCGGGCAGTCCACTGCTGGACACTTACCTGCAAAGCGTCGAAGTGCTGCGTGACACCAGTCATGTTCGTGACTATTCGGCTGGGGAGTGGCTACGCCAGGTCAGCGAGGCGGGGTTGCATACCCGCAGTACCGCTCGTCAGCGTCTGCGCCTGGAGTACAACTCCTGGGTCGAGCGCATGCGTACGCCCCAGGTGCTGCGGGCGGCAATTCGCGAGCTGCAGCAGGCAATGGGCAATGAAGTGCGCGAATATTTTGAGATTGAGGCCGATGGTTCGTTCAGTACAGATGTACTGGTGCTGTGGGCCGAGCGATAGAACTTTTCCGGGCGCGCCTGCGGGTGCGCCGACAGAGCAAATGAGGAACGCATGAGCAAGCAGATTCTGATTCTCCCAGGTGACGGTATTGGTCCGGAAATCATGGCCGAGGCGGTCAAGGTGCTGGAGTTGGCCAATGACAAGTACAGCCTGGGCTTCGAGCTGAGCCACGACGTCATCGGTGGTGCTGCCATCGACAAGCACGGTGTGCCCCTGGCCGATGAGACCCTGGATCGTGCTCGTGCCGCCGATGCTGTGCTGCTGGGTGCTGTGGGTGGTCCGAAGTGGGACAAGATCGAGCGTGATACCCGTCCTGAGCGCGGCTTGCTGAAGATTCGTGCGCAGTTGGGTCTGTTCGGCAACCTGCGCCCGGCGATCCTCTATCCGCAACTGGCCGATGCCTCGAGCCTGAAGCCGGAAATTGTCTCGGGCCTGGATATCCTCATCGTGCGCGAGTTGACCGGCGGCATCTACTTCGGCGCGCCTCGCGGCACCCGTGAGCTGGAAAATGGCGAGCGCCAGTCCTACGACACCCTGCCGTACAGCGAAAGTGAAATCCGTCGTATCGCCCGGGTCGGCTTTGACATGGCGCGGGTGCGTGGCAAGAAGCTCTGCTCGGTGGACAAGGCCAACGTTCTGGCCTCCAGCCAGCTGTGGCGTGAAGTGGTCGAACAAGTGGCTCTGGACTACCCGGATGTCGAGTTGAGCCACATGTATGTGGACAACGCCGCCATGCAACTGGTGCGTGCGCCGAAGCAGTTCGACGTGATCGTCACCGACAACATGTTCGGCGACATCCTCTCCGATGAGGCTTCGATGCTCACCGGTTCCATCGGCATGCTGCCGTCGGCTTCCCTGGATGCCAACAACAAGGGCATGTACGAGCCTTGCCACGGTTCTGCGCCGGACATCGCCGGCCAGGGTGTTGCCAACCCGCTGGCGACCATCCTCTCGGTGTCGATGATGCTGCGTTACAGCTTCAACCTGAATGACGCGGCAGATGCCATCGAGCAGGCGGTGAGCCGAGTGCTGGATCAAGGTTTGCGCACCGGTGACATCTGGTCGGCCGGTTGCACCAAAGTCGGTACGCAGGAAATGGGCGATGCAGTAGTCGCCGCGCTGCGGAATCTGTAATCTTTCGGGCCCACCGCACAGACGGTGGCCCACTTTTGTAAAGGTGTAGTTGCGATGAAACGTGTAGGTCTGATCGGTTGGCGCGGTATGGTCGGTTCCGTGCTCATGCAGCGGATGCTTGAAGAGCAGGACTTCGATCTTATTGAACCGGTGTTTTTCACCACTTCCAATGTCGGTGGCCAGGGGCCGTCGGTGGGCAAGGACATTGCTCCACTGAAGGACGCCTACAACATTGAAGAGTTGAAAACCCTCGACGTGATTCTGACCTGCCAGGGTGGCGACTACACCAGCGAAGTCTTCCCCAAGCTGCGTGAAGCCGGCTGGCAGGGTTACTGGATCGACGCCGCTTCCAGCCTGCGCATGCAGGATGATGCGGTGATCATTCTTGACCCGGTGAACCGCAAGGTCATCGACCAGCAACTGGATGCCGGGACCAAGAACTACATCGGTGGCAACTGCACCGTCAGCCTGATGCTGATGGGCCTGGGCGGCTTGTTCGAAGCCGGTCTGGTGGAGTGGATGAGCGCCATGACCTATCAGGCGGCCTCCGGCGCCGGCGCGCAGAACATGCGCGAGCTGATCAAGCAAATGGGCGCGACCCACGCGGCTGTCGCTGATGACCTGGCCAATCCGGCCAGCGCCATCCTCGACATCGACCGTAAAGTGGCTGAAGCCATGCGCAGCGATGCCTATCCGACCGAGAACTTCGGCGTGCCCCTGGCCGGTAGCCTGATCCCGTGGATCGACAAGGAACTGCCTAACGGCCAGAGCCGTGAAGAGTGGAAGGCCCAGGCCGAGACCAACAAGATCCTCGGTCGCTTCAAGAGCCCGATCCCGGTGGATGGCATTTGCGTGCGCATCGGCGCCATGCGCTGCCACAGCCAGGCGCTGACCATCAAGCTCAACAAGGATGTGCCGATCGCCGATATCGAAGGGCTGATCAGCCAGCACAATCCCTGGGTCAAACTGGTGCCGAACCAGCGCGACATCAGCATGCAGGAGCTCAGTCCGACCAAGGTCACCGGCACCCTGAACATCCCGGTTGGTCGTCTGCGCAAGCTGAACATGGGCTCGCAGTTCCTCGGTGCCTTCACCGTGGGCGACCAGTTGCTGTGGGGTGCAGCCGAACCGCTGCGCCGCATGCTGCGGATCTTGCTGGAGCGTTGATTCTCTAAGCGTTTGAAACAGCCCGCCCCTTGCACAAGGCGCGGGCTTTTTCATGCTCATGTAGCGGACTCGCCCGCGAAGAGTGCTTTAGCCCAACCAGCACTTTCCCCCGCGAATTGCCTCGTCACCCCGTGCCGGGTAAAGTGCCGCTCCCCCCGTTCCGCCTGAGGTAGCACCATGACCCCGTCCTTTGATATTGCTGTTATCGGCGCCACCGGCACGGTTGGCGAAACCCTGGTGCAGATTCTCGAAGAGCGTGATTTCCCCGTTGCCAACCTGCACCTGCTCGCCAGCAGTGAGTCGGCTGGTCACTCGGTGCCGTTTCGCGGCAAGAATGTCCGTGTGCGAGAAGTCGACGAGTTCGACTTTGGCAAGGTTCAGTTGGCGTTTTTCGCCGCGGGCCCTGCGGTGACCCTGAGCTTCGCTCCTCGTGCCACAGCGGCCAATTGCGCTGTGATCGACCTCTCCGGTGCCTTGCCGTCGGCCCAGGCACCCAATGTCGTGCCTGAGGCCAATGCCCAGGTGCTGGCTGGTCTAAAGAAGCCGGTGCAACTGAGCAGTCCCAGTGCTGCGGCCACGGCGCTGGCGGTGGCGCTGGCGCCATTGCAGGACGTGCTGGATATCCAGCGGGTTAACCTGACCGCCAGCCTGGCGATTTCCAGCCAGGGGCGTGAGGCCGTCAGCGAACTGGCCCGGCAAACCGCCGAACTGCTGAATGTGCGACCGCTGGAGCCGCGTTTCTTCGACCGCCAAGTAGCCTTCAATCTGCTGGCTCAGGTCGGTACGCCAGATGCCCAGGGACACACGCTGTTGGAAAAGCGTCTGGTGAGAGAGTTGCGGGAGGTGCTGGGGCAGCCTTTATTAAAGATTTCTGTCACTTGCATTCAAGCACCGGTGTTTTTTGGCGATAGCTATAGCGTGACTTTGCAGTCAGGTGCCGACGTCGATCTGGCGGCGGTGAATGCGGCGCTGGAGGCGGCTCCCGGCCTGGAACTGGTGGACGCCGGTGATTATCCCACCGCAGTGGGTGACGCCGTGGGCCAGGACGTAGTCTATGTGGGACGGGTTCGTGGGGGCGTCGACGATTCGGCGGAACTGAATCTGTGGCTGACTTCGGACAACGTCCGCAAAGGTGCGGCCTTGAACGCTGTGCAGCTGGCTGAATTGTTGATAAAAGACCTGCTGTAAAAGATACTTGGCAACAATTTGCAGAATGAATCTAGCTGGGCGCTATGCTTGGCAAGTTGCTGGAGGTGAGTGGCCGTCAGGTGCTCCCGGGGCATGCAGTAAATAATCCCGCGTGGCGGTCGCTCATGATCCCGCGCAGTGCCTTATGGCAGCCGCTACAAAACCTTCTCGCTGGCCGAGGAATGTTCAAACAAAGGATGAGGCTATGGTTCAAGTTCGCAAACTGGTGTTAGCAATAGCGGCCGCCTCGGCGCTGTCCTCCGGTATGGCGCAGGCGCTTGGGCTCGGGGAGCTGACCCTGAAGTCGAGTCTGAACCAGCCTCTGGTAGCAGAAATCGAATTGCTCGATATCAAGGACCTTACTGCTGCGGAAGTGGTGCCCAGCCTGGCCCCGGCAGAAGAGTTCGCCAAGGCCGGCGTCGATCGTCAGGCCTTTCTCAATGACCTGAGTTTTACTCCTGTTCTCAATCCCGGCGGCAAGAGCGTACTGCGGGTGACCTCGAGTCAGCCGTTGTCGGAGCCGATGGTCAAGTTTCTGGTCCAGGTAATGTGGCCCAACGGTCGTCTGCTGCGCGATTACAGCGTGCTGCTGGACCCTTCGAAGTTTTCCCCGCAAGCCGCTGCTGCTGCACAGGCGGCACCGGTCAGTGGCCCGGCGGTGAATGCCCCGGTCACTCGTGCCAACAAAGTCAGCAAGCCTGAGCAATACACAACTGCGCCTCGTGACACGCTGTGGGAAATCGCCGCGAAGAATCGCAATGGCGCGTCGATCCAGCAAACCATGCTGGCGATCCAGGCGCTGAACCCGGATGCCTTTATCGACGGCAACATCAATCGATTGAAAGCTGGCAGGGTCCTGCGCCTGCCTGACGTGGTGCAGAGCACCGCGTTGCCGCAGCCCAAGGCCATTGCCGAAGTGGCTGCGCAGAATGCTGCCTGGCGTCAGGGGCGTCGCGCTGGTGCACGGAGCCAGCTGCAGGTGGATGCGACTCGTCGTGCGGGTGCCGAAAAGGCGCCCAAGCAGGTCAACACCAAGGACAACCTGAGCCTGGTTTCTGCGGACAGCGGCAAGGCTGGTGGCAAGGGCGTCGCGGGTGATAGCAAGGCCCTGAACAACAAGCTGGCGGTGACTCAGGAAAGCCTGGATGCAACCCGTCGCGATAATGCTGAACTCAAGGAGCGCATGGCGGATCTGCAGAGTCAGCTGGACAAGCTGCAGCGCCTGATCGAATTGAAGAACAACCAGTTGGCCAAGTTGCAGGCTGAAGGTGCGGCCCCTGTCGCTCAGCCAACAGCGGTGATGCCTGCTGAACTGGTGGCCAAACCTGAGGCGCCTGCGGCGACGCCAGTGGTTGCGCAAGCTCCAGTCAGTGAGCCAGCAGCCAATCCGGCTCCGGATGTGCCAGCGGCCCAGGCTGACGAAGACAAGTATGGCGACCTGCTGACCAATCCAATCCTTCTCGGGCTGGTAGGTGGCGGTGCGATAGTGGCGGTGTTGCTGCTGTTGCTGTTGCTGGCACGTCGTCGCAAGGCTCAGCAGGAAGCGGAAAAGCACCTGCGCATGGCTCGGGCGTTGTCCGAGGAAAATAGTGACTTCGCCGAGGAACTGGATCTTCCGGAAGGTAGCTTTGAAGGTCTTGAAGTCCCGCCACCAAGCGTCAAGCTCGCTCCAGCTCCAGCTCCAGCTCCAGCTCCAGCTCCAGCTCCAGCTCCAGCTCCAGCTCCAGCTCCAGCTCCGGTGATGGCGCCAGTTCCGGCGGCGCCGGTTGAGCGAGCCACCGATGTGCTGGGGCAGGCGCAGAACCATATCGATGGTGGTCGCCTGAATCAGGCGGCAGCCATTCTTGAAGAGGCGGTCAAGCTCGAGCCGCAGCGCAGTGATCTGCGCCTGAAGCTGATGGAGGTGTATGCGCATCAGGGGGATCGCAGCGCTTTTGTCGCTCAGGAGCGGCAGCTGGTAGCCAATGGCGATAACCACGCTCAGGTCGAGCAGCTCAAGAGCCGTTTCCCGGCGATGGTGGCGGTGGCGGCGACAGCGGGGCTGGCTGCTGCGGCTGTGGCTGCGGAACTGGATGCTCAGTATGTCAAGGAGCTGCTGGATGAGCCTGAGCCCGCTGAGCCCGCGGCGCCTGTGGAAGGTCTGGACGCGGATTTCGATCTGAGCCTGGATGACCTCGAGGCAGCTTCGCCAGCGGTAGTGGCGTCTGAGCCTGAGGTTGAACTGGAGGAATTCCCTCTGGACGACGACCTGAGCTTTGGTTCGGTTCTTGAGCAGCAGACTGCGGCTCAGGAAAGCCTGGATGATCTGGGGGATTTCGACCTTGATCTCGGAGCGGACCTGCCGGCGTCGACCCAGAGTGACGACGACTTCCTGTTGAGCCTGGAAGACGATCTCAAGGATCTGCCGGCTGGCGATGTGCCTACCGTCACCGAGTCAACGCTGGATGACTTGGATCTGTCGGCTGACTTCGATCTGTCCCTGGCTGATGAAATGGATGCCGCGGCAGAGCCCAAGGACGCCTTTGCCTCCGAACTGGATGATGTCAACGCCGAACTGGATCGTCTGGCCCAGAGTCTGGATCAGCCGGAGCCGGCTACGCCAAGCTTCACGGCTGAAGATGCTGCGGCTGCGCCTGAGGAAGCGGATTTCGACTTCCTCGCCGGCAGCGATGAAGTGGCCACCAAGCTGGATCTGGCTCAGGCCTATATCGATATGGGTGACAACGACGGCGCGCGGGATATTCTGGGCGAAGTGCTCAGCGAGGGTAATGAAGGACAGAAGAGCGAAGCGCAGGAAATGCTCGCAAGACTGGCCTGAAACAACCCGATGCTTGAGCAGAACGGCAGCCGATAAGGCTGCCGTTTTTGTTGGTGGCGCTTTTGGCGGTCATTCAGACCAGCAGGTCTTCGTAGAAGGCGCCAAAGGGGCGAGTAGGGTGGGCGATCTGGATTTCCAGGATCCACAGGCCCACTTGTGGGCAGTCGGCGAAGTCCCCCAGGTCTCCAGCGCGATAGATCGCGTGGGGGAAGTCGCTGACCCGATGCCCCTTGATCTCCAGGTTGAGCATCCAGCCCATGGCGCGGGCCTGTTCTTCGGCGTATTGGTACAGTTCGGGGCCGGCCACTTGATGGGTTTTCCAGTGATCGCGCACCTGATCGAACAGGCTCTTGGCGGCCGCGGCACAGGCGTGCATTTCCTCGTCGCAACCTACGACGTAAGTCGCTCCGCAATCGCCTTCGTGGCGATCCCAGACGACTCCCAGGTCAATGAAGAACAGATCGTTTTCATTCAGTTGGGGGTCGCTGTCGGAGCGTTGCTTGAAGGTCTTAAGGGTGTTGGCGCCAAAACGAATCAGCAGTGGGTGCCAAATACGTTCCATGCCCAGCTCCTGTAATACTTGCAGGCCCATCTCCCTGGCGGTGGATTCGTGCATGCCGGGCTTGATCCGCCTGGCCATTTGCGCGATGGCCTCCCAGGTCATGCGCTTGGCGTGGAGCATGCCTTCCAGGCTGTAGGCCAGGCCCACGGCTTCTTTGTTGGTTGCGATCATTCGTCGGCTCTCGGTCAGGGTGTTTGTTTCTCTACCGCTATGTAGGTTGCTATATAGCGATGACCTGGCGGCTGATGCAATCGTTGTCGACGTGAAGCAATCTGCAACTAAACCGCGGCAGTGCATGGCGTCTGCTCCCGCCAGCCTTATAATGAGCGCCTTTGCGCATATCAGCAGGCTGTAAGTTCTTGGCAAATATAGATAACCCGGCCGCCGAAATGGCGGCCGCAGGCTTTTCCCGCATCGCTCTGGGTGTTGAATACAAGGGATCGCGCTATCGCGGTTGGCAGCGTCAGGCTTCTGGTGTGCCCAGCGTCCAGGAAACCCTGGAGAAGGCCTTGTCCAGGGTTGCGGACTCTCCCGTGGTGGTGGCTTGTGCGGGGCGTACCGATGCCGGTGTGCATGCCTGTGGTCAGGTGGTGCATTTCGATACCCAGGCCGTGCGCTCGATGAAGGCTTGGGTCATGGGGGCCAATATCAACCTGCCTCATGACATCAGTGTCAGTTGGGCTCGTGAGATGCCGGCGCATTTTCATGCTCGGTTCAAGGCGATTGCCCGGCGCTATCGCTATGTGATCTACAACGATCAGATCCGTCCGGCCCATCTCAATGAGGAGGTCACTTGGAATCACCGGCCGCTGGATATCGAACGGATGGCCCAGGCTGCCGCGTTTCTGGTGGGGACCCATGATTTCAGTGCGTTCCGGGCTGGCCAGTGCCAGGCCAAGTCGCCGATCAAGGAGATTCACCACCTGCGGGTTACCCGGCACGGCAAGATGATTGTCCTGGACATTCGCGCCAGTGCCTTCCTGCATCACATGGTGCGCAATATTGCCGGGGTCTTGATGACCATCGGTGCGGGCGAGCGGCCGGTGGAATGGGCGCGGGAGGTGTTGGAGAGCCGGATTCGCCGCACGGGCGGGGTCACCGCTCATCCTTTCGGCCTGTATCTGGTGCAGGTGGAATACAAGGATGAGTTCCAGTTGCCGGAGCGATACATCGGGCCACATTTCCTCACCGGTTGGTCTGAACTTGACGGCTGACGCCCGGAAAAGCATTTGCTACCATCCGGAACTTTCCGAATTTGCCCCCGAGGTTCAAACGACATGTCAGCTGTTCGCAGCAAGATTTGCGGGATTACCCGCATAGAAGATGCGTTGGCAGCGGTGGCGGCGGGGGCCGATGCCATCGGTCTGGTGTTCTATGCCAAGAGTCCCCGGGCGGTGAGTGTGCAGCAGGCGCGGGCGATCATCGCCGCCTTGCCGCCGTTCGTGACGACGGTCGGGCTGTTCGTCAATGCCAGTCGCTGCGAGTTGGGGGAGATCCTCGATGCCGTTCCGCTGGACCTGCTGCAGTTCCACGGCGATGAGTCGGCAGCGGATTGCGAGGGTTATCACCGTCCCTATATCAAGGCGCTGCGAGTCAAGGCCGGGGATGACGTTGCTGCTGCCTGCCTGGCTTATCCGCGCGCCAGCGGAATTCTGCTGGATACCTATGTCGAGGGTGTGCCGGGGGGAACTGGCGAGGCCTTTGACTGGTCCCTGGTTCCTCAGGGGCTGAGCAAGCCGATCATCCTGGCTGGCGGACTGTCAGCGCAGAACGTCGCCGAGGCCATTGCTCGGGTTCGCCCCTATGCGGTGGATGTCAGTGGCGGTGTGGAGCAGAGCAAAGGCATCAAGGATCCGGCAAGGATTCAGGCATTTATGCAGGCAGTGCGTCGCAGCAACGAGTCGATGTGACGGCTGGCAGTCTGCCGCCGTCCATAACACCACTGTACAAAACAGGCAGGCGCCGCCTTAAGGCGGGGTCGGAATCGAGTGGCAACCGCTCTATTGCGGGTTGTCGGGATGGCTGAGGGGCGCTTCATTGCAGGCAGGTCGAGCCCGGTGCTGACCGCGGTAGCGAAGTGATCATCGCCGCACACATGAATTTAGCTCAAGGGCATACGCGGGGTTGCGAACCAGAGCGTTCGGGCCGCCGGTACTGGAGAAAGAAAGCATGAGCAACTGGTTAGTAGACAAACTGATCCCTTCGATCATGCGTTCCGAGGTGAAGAAAAGCTCGGTGCCCGAAGGTCTTTGGCACAAGTGTCCGTCCTGCGAGGCGGTGCTTTATCGTCCGGAGCTGGAAAAGACCCTGGATGTTTGCCCCAAGTGCAATCACCACATGCGCATCGGTGCTCGCGCCCGGATCGATATTTTCCTCGACGCCGAAGGTCGTGCCGAGCTGGGTGCTGATCTGGAGCCGGTTGACCGTCTGAAATTTCGTGACGGCAAGAAGTACAAGGACCGTCTGACGGCAGCGCAGAAGCAGACTGGCGAGAAGGACGCTCTGATCTCCGTGAGTGGCACTCTGCTGGGCATGCCGGTCGTGGTTTCGGCCTTTGAGTTCTCCTTTATGGGCGGGTCCATGGGCGCCATCGTTGGCGAACGCTTTGTCCGCGCGGCCAACTACGCTCTGGAAAACCGTTGCCCAATGATCTGCTTCTCCGCCTCCGGTGGTGCGCGGATGCAGGAGGCGCTGATCTCCCTGATGCAGATGGCCAAGACCTCCGCCGTGCTGGCGCGCCTGCGTGAAGAAGGCATTCCATTCGTCTCCGTGCTGACCGATCCGGTCTACGGTGGTGTTTCCGCCAGTCTGGCGATGTTGGGTGATGTAATCGTCGCCGAGCCTAAAGCCCTGGTGGGCTTCGCGGGGCCGCGAGTGATCGAGCAGACCGTGCGGGAAAAACTGCCGGAAGGCTTCCAGCGCAGCGAATTCCTCCTGGAGCATGGTGCCATCGACATGATCATCTCCCGTCAGGAGCTGCGTCCGCGCCTGGGTAATCTGCTGGCCCAGCTCATGGGGCTGCCGACGCCTGAATTCGTGGCCGCTCCCGTTGAACCGATCGTGGTTCCGCCGGCTCCAGCAAACCTATGACCCAGCGTACCCTGGGCGATTGGCTCGCCTACCTTGAGCAGTTGCACCCTTCGGCCATCGATATGGGGCTGGAGCGCTCGCAGCAGGTAGTGGCCCGGATGGGGCTGGGCAAGCCGGCGCCTCGGGTCATCACGGTCACTGGTACCAATGGCAAGGGCTCTACTTGTGCCTTTGTCGCTTCCCTGTTGCGGGCTCAGGGCCTGCAGGTTGGGGTCTACAGCTCGCCGCACCTGCTGCGCTACAACGAACGGGTGCAGATCAATGGCGTTGAGGCCACTGATCAGCAACTGTGCGAGGCCTTTGTTGCGGTAGAGGCGGGGCGTGGTGATGTTTCCCTGACCTATTTCGAGATGGGCACCCTGGCGGCGTTCTGGCTGTTCCAGCGCGCGGCCCTGGATGCCGTAGTCCTGGAAGTGGGGCTGGGTGGGCGTCTGGATGCGGTCAATCTGGTGGATGCCGACCTGGCATTGGTCACCAGCATTGGTGTCGATCATATCGAGTACTTGGGGGATTCCCGGGAGTCCGTGGCTTTCGAGAAGGCTGGAATCTTTCGTGCCGGCGCTCCAGCTCTGTGTGGCGACCTGAATCCGCCGCAGCCTTTGCTGGACAAAGCGCGAGAGCTGGGTTGTCCGCTTTTCCTCCGGGGGCGAGATTTCGACCTCGGGCTCACCGAAGAATATTGGCAATGGCGCGGTCTGGATGCCCAGGGCAATCAGGTTGAGTTGCGTGATCTGCCGCTGCTCGATTTGCCCATGGAAAACGCGGCGTTGGCGTTGCAGGCCTACCTGCTTACCGGGTTGCCCTGGCAGCCTGAGCTGATCGGTGCAGCTCTGCAGCGGACCCGGGTGACCGGCCGTCTGGATCGTCGGCAGATCGAGTGGCAGGGCAAGCGTCTGAACCTGCTTCTGGATGTGGGGCACAATCCCCATGCCGCGCAGTATCTGGCCGAGCGCCTGGCGCGTCGACCCGTAGCCGGCAAGCGCCTGGCGGTATTCGGCCTGCTGGCGGACAAGGATCTGTCGGGAGTTGTCGGCAGTTTGCAGGCCTCGGTCCAGCACTGGGCGGTGGCTCCACTGGATTCGCCTCGGGCGCGCCCTGTGGAGGATCTGCAGGCCGCCTTGGAGAACCTTGGTGCTTCGGTAGCGTCTTATGCCAGTGTCGCAGCGGCGTTGGACGCGCAATGTGCGCAAGCGACTGCAGATGACGAAATTCTGCTGTTCGGATCTTTTTATTGTGTTGCCGAGGCGCTTGAGTGGCTCGCCCGGCGCTCCACGGAGGAAGCTGCACATGGCAATGCTGGATAAGGTCTACAAGCAGCGAATGGTTGGAGCGCTGGTGTTGGTGGCTTTGGCGGTGATTTTTCTGCCGATGCTGTTCTCGCGAGAGGATGAGCAGCGCCACGTAACGGTTGAAGCGCCGCCGGCGCCACAGGCCTCGGTCATGCCTCAGGTTCAGGTTGAGCCGGTGGTAGTGCCTGAGCCCCAGGTATTGCCCCAGGAACCGGTGCCTGTCGAGGAGCCCGTGGTGCAGCAGGTTGCACCGTCGATGCCGATTGCTCCGAGTGCGCCAGCGGTTGCGCCAGCACCTGTAGTGGCCAGCAAGCCGGCGCCAGCGCCTAAGCCTGCCCCTGTGCCGGCCCCGGCCCAGCCGATTGCCGCAGCCAAGCCTGATACCAGTCAGAGTCGGATCGATGCCAATGGTCTGTCCATCAGCTGGTCGGTGCAGTTGGCCAGCCTGTCGAGCCGTGAAAGTGCGGAAAACCTGCAGAAAACCCTGCGCAGCCAGGGCTATAACGCATATATCCGTTCTGCTGAAGGCAAGAATCGGGTGTTTGTCGGGCCGTTGATCGAGCGTGCCGAGGCTGATCGCCTGCGTGACCTGTTGGGTCGTCAGCACAACCTCAAGGGTTTTGTGGTGCGCTTCCAGCCGGAGCGTGGCTGAGGCTATCTGGCTGATTTCAAAAGCACAGTGAATCGCAGCTTACCGACAGCCAAGCGCTCTGTTAAAATGCGCCGCCTTATCCGTCTGTAGGCTGCACTGTGCCATTTACCTGGGTTGACTGGGCGATCGTTGCAATAATCGCCATCTCCGCTTTGATCAGCTTGAGCCGCGGTTTCGTCAAAGAAGCCTTGTCGTTGCTTACCTGGATCATCGCAGGAGTCGTTGCCTGGATGTTTGGTGGCTCACTGTCCGAGTACCTCGGCGGTTATATCGAAACTCCTTCGGCTCGCGTGATCGCGGGCTGCGCAATCATGTTTGTCGCCACCTTGCTGGTGGGGGCAATGGTCAACTATCTCATCGGCGAATTGATTCGTGTCACCGGTCTCTCCGGAACCGATCGATTTCTCGGCATGGCCTTCGGCGCGGCGCGTGGCGCGTTGCTGGTGGTCGTGGCCGTCGGGCTCTTGAGCCTGGGGCCGGTTCAGCAGGATTCCTGGTGGCAACAGTCGCGACTGGTGCCACAATTTCTATTGGTTGCAGACTGGTCCAAGAACCTCATTCTGGGGTGGAGCAGTCAGTGGCTGGCCAGCGGTATCAGCGTACCCGCTGAAATACCGTTCAAGGAGCACCTCTTACCGGCCAAAACGCCTCAGTAAGATGTGTTCAGTTCAGTTTCATTAAGTAGGGGTTGCGTCGCATGTGTGGCATCGTCGGTATCGTCGGTAAGTCGAACGTCAATCAGGCGCTGTATGACGCGCTAACCGTCCTCCAGCACCGCGGCCAGGACGCTGCCGGTATCGTGACCAGCCATGATGGCCGGTTATTCCTGCGCAAGGACAATGGCCTGGTTCGTGATGTGTTCCAGCAGCGGCATATGCAGCGTCTGGTCGGTCACATGGGTATTGGCCATGTGCGTTACCCGACTGCGGGCAGTTCGACTTCGGCCGAGGCTCAGCCGTTCTACGTCAACTCGCCGTACGGCATCACCCTGGCGCACAACGGCAACCTGACCAATGTCGAGCAGTTGGCCAAAGAGATCTATGAGTCCGATCTGCGCCACGTCAACACCAACTCTGACTCCGAAGTGCTGCTCAACGTGTTCGCTCACGAGCTGGCCCAGCGCGGCAAGCTGCAGCCTACCGAGGAAGACGTGTTTGCTGCGGTGACTGACGTGCACAACCGCTGTGTCGGTGGTTACGCAGTGGTGGCCATGATTACCGGTTACGGCATCGTCGGTTTCCGTGATCCACACGGTATCCGTCCGATCGTTTTCGGCCAGCGTCATACCGACGAAGGCGTGGAGTACATGATTGCCTCGGAAAGCGTTTCCCTGGACGTGCTGGGCTTCACCCTGATTCGCGACCTGGCTCCAGGCGAGGCGGTCTACATCACTGAAGAAGGCAAACTCTACACCCGTCAGTGCGCCACCAACCCGCAGCTGACTCCGTGCATCTTCGAGCACGTTTATCTGGCTCGTCCTGACTCGATCATTGATGGTGTCTCGGTGTACAAGGCGCGTCTGCGTATGGGCGAGAAGTTGGCCGAGAAGATCCTGCGCGAGCGTCCGGAGCACGATATTGATGTGGTGATCCCGATTCCGGACACCAGTCGTACCGCGGCGTTGGAGTTGGCCAACCATCTGGGCGTCAAGTTCCGCGAAGGTTTCGTCAAGAACCGCTACATCGGTCGCACCTTTATCATGCCGGGCCAGGCGGCGCGGAAGAAATCCGTGCGTCAGAAACTCAATGCAATTGAGCTGGAATTCCGCGGCAAGAACGTGATGCTGGTGGATGACTCCATCGTCCGTGGCACCACCTGCAAGCAGATCATCCAGATGGCCCGTGAAGCCGGCGCGAAAAACGTCTACTTCTGCTCGGCGGCCCCTGCTGTACGCTATCCGAACGTGTACGGCATCGACATGCCAAGCGCTCACGAGCTGATTGCTCACAATCGTTCGACCCAGGATGTGGCGGACCTGATTGGTGCCGACTGGCTGATCTATCAGGATCTGCCAGACCTGATCGAAGCAGTCGGTGGTGGCAAGATCAAGATCGAGAGCTTCGATTGCGCCGTGTTTGATGGCAAGTACGTCACTGGCGATGTGGATGAGGCCTATCTGAACAAGATCGAGGACGCTCGTAATGATGCCTCCAAGGCCAAGACTCAGGCAGTCAGCGCCATCATCGATCTGTACAACAACTGATCCAGAGCATTTAAGAAGACATTAGGAGTAGGCGGCATGAGTCAGGATTGGGATGCCGGTCGGCTGGACAGCGACCTTGAAGGCGTAGCGTTCGATACCCTGGCGGTGCGCGCCGGCCAACACCGCTCGCCGGAAGGCGAGCACGGTGATCCAATGTTCTTTACCTCCAGCTATGTGTTCCGTACAGCCGCCGATGCGGCTGCGCGGTTCGCCGGCGAGGTTCCTGGTAACGTCTATTCGCGCTACACCAATCCGACGGTGCGCTCGTTCGAAGAACGAATCGCGGCGCTGGAGGGGGCGGAGCAGGCAGTCGCCACGGCTACTGGCATGGCGGCCATTCTTTCGGTGGTGATGAGTCTTTGCAGTGCTGGAGACCATGTGCTGGTGTCACGCAGTGTATTCGGCTCGACCATCAGCTTGTTCGAGAAGTACTTCAAGCGTTTTGGTGTTGAGGTTGATTACGTACCCCTGGCGGACCTGTCCGGCTGGGATGCGGCAATCAAGAGCAACACCAAATTGCTGTTTGTCGAGTCGCCATCCAATCCCTTGGCTGAGTTGGTGGACATCGCCGCACTGGCCGAGGTAGCGCATGCCAAGGGCGCGATGCTGGTGGTCGACAACTGTTTTTGTACTCCTGCGTTGCAGCAGCCGCTGAAGCTTGGCGCGGACGTGGTGGTGCATTCGGCGACTAAGTTCATTGACGGTCAGGGCCGTTGTATGGGTGGTGTGGTCGCCGGCCGCAGCGAACAAATGAAAGAAGTGGTGGGTTTCCTGCGTACTGCAGGGCCGACCCTGAGTCCGTTCAATGCTTGGATTTTCCTCAAGGGGCTGGAGACTCTGAGCTTGCGGATGCGTGCCCACTGCTCCAATGCCCTGGCCCTGGCGCAATGGCTGGAGCAGCAGGATGGTGTCGAGAAGGTGCACTACGCAGGTCTTGCCAGTCATCCTCAGCACGAGCTGGCCAAGCGCCAGCAGCGTGGTTTCGGTGCGGTGGTGAGCTTTGAGGTCAAGGGCGGTAAAGAGGGCGCCTGGCGCTTTATCGATGCCACTCGGCTGATTTCGATCACTGCCAACCTGGGCGACAGCAAAACCACTATTACCCATCCGAGCACCACTTCCCACGGGCGTCTGGCGCCTCAGGAGCGTGAGGCTGCGGGTATTCGTGACAGTCTGATCCGCATTGCGGTGGGGCTGGAGGATGTGGCTGACCTGCAGGTCGACCTGGCTCGCGGTCTGGCAGCCTTGTGATCGAGTTGTCCACGCCTCAGGGTGGCGTTAATGGTCGTGTTGCGCTGGTCACCGGCGCGGCGCGGGGCATTGGCTTGGGGATCGCTGCATGGCTGATCAGTGAAGGCTGGCAAGTGGTGCTGACCGATCTGGATCGGGAGCGCGGTTCCAAGGTTTCCAAGGTGCTGGGTGAGAATGCCTGGTTCATCACCATGGACGTGGCGGATGAGCAGCAGGTGGCTCAAGGGGTTGCCGAGGTGCTGGGGCAGTTTGGGCGCCTTGATGCCCTGGTCTGCAATGCTGCGGTGGCCGATCCGCACAACATCACCTTGGAAAGCCTGGACCTGGCCTACTGGAATCGGGTGTTGGCGGTGAATCTTGGCGGGCCTATGCTGCTGGCCAAGCATTGCGCGCCTTATCTGCGTGCCCATGGCGGTTCTATCGTCAACCTGGCTTCTACTCGTGCTCGGCAATCGGAGCCCGACAGTGAGGCCTATGCGGCGAGCAAGGGTGGTTTGCTGGCCTTGACTCACGCCCTGGCAATTAGCCTGGGGCCGGAAATTCGGGTCAACGCCGTGAGTCCTGGCTGGATCGACGCTCGTGATCCAGCGGTGCGACGCGCCGAGCCTTTGTCTGATGCTGATCACGCCCAGCATCCAGCGGGCAGGGTGGGGGCGGTGGAGGACGTGGCAGCGATGGTGGCTTGGCTGCTGTCGCGCAACTCGGGATTCGTTACTGGTCAAGAGTTCGTGGTGGACGGCGGCATGACCAAGAAAATGATTTATCAGGGATGATGCGGTCTTGGCTTTTGCCTGAGCCTCACAGTGTGTCGCTTGCAGCTGTTTCTGAAAAAAACTTCAAGCCTGCTATTGACTTAGCTTCGGTACCTGCGTAAATTTCGCGGCCTCAGCGAAGCAAAGGGTGATTAGCTCAGCCGGGAGAGCATCTGCCTTACAAGCAGAGGGTCGGCGGTTCGATCCCGTCATCACCCACCATTCCTGAGAGTCTTTCGAGAGAAAGGCGGAAGCTTCCAAGGAAGCCTCCAACCGACGCGCAGCGGTAGTTCAGTCGGTTAGAATACCGGCCTGTCACGCCGGGGGTCGCGGGTTCGAGTCCCGTCCGCTGCGCCATATTTTCCAGATCAGGTTGACCTGGTTTGAGATTGAAAAGTCCAAAAGCTTTTTAGTCAGACGATTTAAACGGTTCACATGGACGCAAGTCCAAGCGATACGCAGCGGTAGTTCAGTCGGTTAGAATACCGGCCTGTCACGCCGGGGGTCGCGGGTTCGAGTCCCGTCCGCTGCGCCATATCAGTTTCAAGGACCACTGAACGCCTTGAAGCAACGAAGAAAGCCAAAGGCTTGATTCGCATCGATAGCAAAGGCCCTGGTCGAAAGACCGGGGTTTTTTGTTTTTGCAATGAGCTTGGTGCAGTTGTGCAATTTGAGTGGAAATGTCCGAGCATAAAAAAAACCGCCTGTTGGGCGGTTTTTTTATGGTGGCAGAAAGGCCGTTTATCAGAGGCCGAACTTGTCTCGTAGACTGTAGTACCAGGCTCCTAGTGCAGTGAATGGAGTGCGCAGCAATTGGCCTCCAGGGAAAGGGTAGTGGGGTAGATCGGCGAAGGCGTCAAAACGCTCTGCCTGGCCTCTTAGGGCTTCTGCCAGGACCTTGCCCGCCAGGTGGGTATAGGTCACGCCGTGTCCACTGCAGCCCTGGGAGTAGTAGATGTTGTCTCCCAGACGACCAACCTGTGGCAGGCGCGACAGGGTTAGCAGGAAGTTGCCGGTCCAGGCGTAGTCGATCTTCACGTTTTGCAGCTGCGGGAAGGCCTTGAGCATCTTCGGCCGGATGATCGCTTCGATATTGGCCGGGTCACGGGCGCCATACACTACTCCGCCGCCGAAGATCAGGCGCTTGTCGCCGGAGAGGCGGTAATAGTCCAGCAGGTAGTTGCAGTCCTCGACGCAGTAGTCCTGGGGCAGCAGGCTGGCTGCCAGCTCATCGCCCAAGGGTTCGGTAGTGATCACCTGGGTGCCGCACGGCATGGATTTGGCTGCCAGCTCCGGAATCAGGTTGCCCAGGTAGGCGTTGCCGGCGACGATGATGAACTTGGCGCGGACTTTACCCTGCGGGGTATGTACCACGGGGCTGACGCCGCGCTCGATGCGTACCGCTGGGGATTGTTCGTAAATGGTCCCGCCCAGGGATTCCACGGCAGCCGCTTCACCCAGGGCCAGGTTCAGCGGGTGGATGTGGCCGCCACTCATATCGAGCATGCCGCCCTTGTACTGGTCGCAGGCCACGACTTCACGAATGCGCCGCTCGTCCAGTAACTCCAGCTGAGTGTGGCCGTAGCGCTCCCACAGACGCTTCTGCGACTCCAGGTGACCCATTTGCTTGCTGGTCAGTGCGGCAAACACGCCCCCGTCTTTCAGATCGCACTGGATCTGATACTTGGCGACGCGCTCGCGGATGATACGGCCGCCCTCGAATGCCATCTGGCCCAGCAGTTGTGCTTGCTTGGGGCCGACAGTGCGTTCGATTACATCGATGTCGCGACTGTAGCTGTTGACGATCTGCCCGCCATTGCGCCCGGATGCACCGAAGCCGACCTTGGCGGCCTCGAGCACGGTCACCCGGAAGCCGTTTTCCAGAAGAAACAGGGCGCTGGACAGGCCGGTGTAACCTGCGCCTATCACGCAGACGTCGGTTTCAACCTCATCTTGCAATTGTGGGCGTTCTGGGGCCGCATTGGCGGAAGCAGCGTAATAAGACTGTGGGTAGGGAATGTTCGCCATCCTGCGACCTCATGTGTTTAATATATTTTACGAGTGCGTCGATGCTACCTGAGTTGAAAATCCGCTACCAGACAGGAAGAAAAACTTCTTCGTGGCCGCGAAATTAAAAAATTCGCATATTCATAGGCTTAGCTGCAAAAAAGGTGTTGACACCCCTTTGGAATTCCGTAGAATGCCGCCTCACAGCAGGCACGTAGCTCAGTTGGTTAGAGCACCACCTTGACATGGTGGGGGTCGTTGGTTCGAGTCCAATCGCGCCTACCAAACAAAATCCGCTCTGCTGGGCGGTCTAGAAGGGGTTCACCGAAAGGTGAGCCCCTTTTTGCTTTGGGCGTTTTAATTGTATTGCGAGGCGCTCTTCAGAACTTCGGTGCGATCACTGTTTTTCCGCATGGCGCTTCTTGTCCTGATGGCGGCCGGAGTGAGCGGGCCGCTTGGGGATGTCGGATCAGGGCGCTCGAATGAACTCCTTCCAGTGCTGAAACAACGCCGCGATATTGCTACTGGTCATCAGTGGCATTACCGCTTTTAACTGGTCGTCGCTCCAGTGCCTCCACTGCATCGCCAGAAGCCTCTCGATGCTACGTTCGTCGAAGCGTTTACGGATCGTCTTGAAAGGATTGCCGTCGACGATTGCCCAAGGTTCGACATCTCGTGTCACCAGGGCGCGGGTGTCAATCACTGCACCGTCTCCGATGTTGATGCCGGGCATGACAACGGCTTCGGAACCCATCCAGACATCATTGCCGATCACCGTGTCCCCAGCGGCTTCGTAGTCGTTTTGTGCGCCTGTGAACGCAGGCTCTTCGGACATCCAATAGAAGGGAAGGTGCTGATCCGCGCATTCCTATGCCCTTGGTTGCCGGCCATTATGAATGCCGCCCCTGAGCCCATTGAGCAGAAGCTGCCGATAATCAGTTGGTCTGCGTCTTCATCATGAAGAAGGTAGTTTGCGCAGTCATTGAAGCTGTGATCGTGCTAGTAGCCGGAGTAGTAGCTGTAGCGGCCCACCTGGATATCCGGGTGGGTTACTTGCTGATCAAGGGGGATGCCTTTGAAGGGGCTTTCAAAATAGTTGTTCATCAAGGTTTTTACGCCGTGTCTTCAATTGTCCTGGTCGTTGCCGTCCACGGTTCTTGTTGTGGGTGGCGGTCCTGTTGGCGAGCGGGTTGAGGATTTTTTACGTGCGGTTCCCTGTTTTCGCAGGTGAAGCTCGCCAACTTCTGGTGCAGGGAGCCGTCGTGATGGCCGGCTCCCGTGGCCGGGGGTCAGTCTTGGGCTATGAACGCGTTGCCGTTGAAACTGCGTACCGGGTTGCCGCGCTCCACTCGGTGGTGGGCGTCGCGGCGTTGCAGACGCAGTGCTTCCTCGGATTGCTGTTGCCGATCCGCCAGGCGCTGCAGGATCAGCAGGCGAGCAACGCGCTTGTTGTCGTGCTGACTGCGTTCGGACTGCACTTTCACGCTGATTCCAGTTGCCAGGTGCGTGGCACGCACGGCGGAGTCGGTGGTGTTCACGTGTTGCCCGCCCGGACCTGATGCGCGCATGGCTTCAAAGCGGATTTCGCCGTCCATGCTGTCTTGTGGAGCCTTGAACAGTTGCCCGGCGAAATACCAGTTTTTGCGTTTGTGTCCAGGGCGACACGGGCTTTTGCAGGTCCAGAGCAGGGTGCCTGTCCAGCGTTCAGCCAGTCTTGCAGCCTGTTCGCCATCAAGGCTGATCAGGGCCGACTTGTGGGTGTCCCGGGTTTGGCCGGGTACCTGTTCGACCAGGCTGGTACGTACGCCTTGTGCCTCGGCTTCGCGATACAGGAGGCGCAAAGCCTTGGTCACCGCCAGCTCGCACTCGGCAGGCCCCTGGGCAGAGGACAGCTGTAACAGCAGCATCAGCAGCACCCCCGGCGTTTGTAAGTCAGTACCGGCTTGAGCCGGGCGATGATCTTTACCAGGCCGGCGTCCCGCAGGCTGCCCACTACGCTGTCGATGCTCTTGTAGGCTTCGGGCGCTTCCTCATACATCAATCCGCGGTCCTCGCAGATCACTCGGCTGCCCAGTTGCGTGCGCTTGAGCTGGTCGAAACTGAAGCGGGTCGCCAGCCGGCCCTTGCAGTCGCTGCGCAGCCATTTGCGTCCGGCGCCGTGGGCCAGGGAGAACAGGCTGACAGGCGTCGGAGTGGGCTGTACCAGGTAGCTGTAGTCACCCCGGGAGCCCGGAATGACCACTGGGCCCTGGTCCGATGGTGTGGCGCCCTTGCGATGCAGCCAGCCCTCGACGCCATCGATATTCGCCGGGGACACCAGATTGTGGTTGATGTCCAGCACGGCGTGCCCCCTGGCCCGCAGGTTGTGCAGCAGGCGTTCGGCAATCAGTCGTCGGTTGGCTTCGGCGAAGCGCAGGGCCTCATCATGCTCTTGCAAGTACTGGACGCCAGCGGCGCTGGTCATCTCCAGGCCGTTGTGCCCGTGCTGATCCACATGGCGCCGCAGTATGGCCTCTCCCAGGCCGCGAGAGCCGCTATGCACCAGCAGCAACAAGGCTTTCGGATTCAGTTCCAGAGCCAGCAGGGCTGCGGTGTCGTACACCTGATCGAGCTGTTGCAACTCGGCGAAGTGATTACCGCCGCCAATGGTGCCCAGTGAGTGCTCGTGACCGGTGAGGGGCAGGCCCAGCTGGGCACGTTCTTCATCCCACTGTTCATCCAGAGGGAGATCGATATTGCCGATTTTCTTTTCCAGCTTGTCGAGATTGAGGCGGCTGCTGGAGAGGTCGGTTTGCCACAGCGCCATGCCGCAGCCGATGTCGTTGCCCACCAGTGCCGGATAGGCCACCTCAGTGGAAAAAAATGCTGCACCCACCGGGTAGCCTCGGCCTGGGTGCAGGTCCGGCATGCCGACGACCTGGCGCATGCCGGGCAGTTGGGCGGTGGTGTGCAGTTGCTGGAGCGCTTTGTCTTCGATCCAGGTGGTGTCGGAGGCGATAAGAGAGACGCCATTCGACAAATGACGGATGCAAGTGTCCATGTCCAATTCCTGATTGGAAAAAAATATTCAGGTAGTGGCAGGACGGAGCGGGGTTAAGCGAAGGCGCTAACGGGTAGCGGATACAGCGTTTAAACCAGGCACGTCCTGCAAGGGGTGATCAGCTGTTGCATCGTGGATCTCCTTGGCAAAAGTGTGGGAAGGGGCGCGAAGGTTAATCCTTTGCCTGAGGCCTTGCAATGGGGTTTGTAAACAAAAGGCAATTGGCATCGCGGCTTCTTTTTTTCTGCTCAAACGCCTTTTCTCCGCCGTGTGAGCGATACTCTCGCGTTTTATGGACGAGGTGGCAGCATGCGGGTTTTGATGGCGGTGATGGTTGCGGTGTTGTTGGCCGGCTGTGCAAGTTCCACTATGGACGATGCCCGGACAAGAACGCCCAACAAGACCCTGACCTCGGCCAAGGCCGATCAACTGGTGGCGCAATGCGTACAGTTCGCCTGGCAGGATGAGGCGGTCTTTGGTGTGGATGCGGCTGCCTACCTGCAAGCTGGCAAGGTAGGCGGATATACGGTGTATACCCGTGCAGCTGAAGTCTTCGTGGATATCAAGGCCGAGCCCTCGGGCACCGCTGTCCACTATTACGCGATCGAGGACAGCTCTGTTTCGAAGCGTCGATTGGCTGCGTTGGCGACCTGTCTGTAAGCCCAGGCAGCGCTTCAGGTGTAGGCGCTCAGCCTTTCTGTCAGCAAACCCGGCAATCGCCGGGTTTTGTTGTTTCTGGGTGCCGTGTTTTCAACGCAAGTTGTATGGCTTGATATTTTCTCTCGGCAGAAAGTATGAGTTTTAGTGTAGAAAAGCGTGTAATACATTGACTCTTTAAAGTGTCAGTTCAAATAAAGAAGTCTAGTATTTAATAGGGCTGGCGCTGAATTGTGTAAATTGTTCTGGATGGTTAGTTTGTGATGTGGTGAAAAAATCGAGAAAAGTGCGCTAAGTTAAAGGTGCTCAACAAGGAGCAAGACTTACTTAATCAATGGAGTGAAAGATATGAACAAGCCACAAGCTCAAGTTAAACATGGTCGCGTTGTTTCGCCTTCCAGTCGTGGTGCGGTTGCAGTAGAGCTGGGATTGCTGGGAACCTGGCAGGTGAATGAAATGGAAGGCGGGAAAAACTTTCCGGCTCTGACCGCCGGGCCTTTCCCGAAACCTTACGACAGCGATGTCGGGAGCGCGGTACCTCCCGCAGATGGCCACATTCTCAGTGGTGGCAAGGTGGATGAGCGCGACTGCATCAACTTCACCAACGAGGAAATGTCGAAGAAAATCAATCGTGCCTTCAGCTGGCCGCTGCTCAATGTGGACCCCGGTCAGGTATTCCGGGTGCAATGGGAGTACACCGCGCCTCACGTCACTCGTGGCTACAGCTGGTTCATCACTAAAGATGGTTGGGACCCGAAGCAACGCATCAGCCGTGCACAACTGGAGCCTCAGGCTTTTTATCAGGATTTTTATACCGAAGTTCCATTCGACAAGTTTGGCTCGGTATTGAAGGCCAAGACTAATCATGAAGTTGTGCTGCCAAAAAACAAGAAAGGCCACCATGTTGTGGTGCTGGTGTGGGTTGTCGCCAATACCGGAAACGGGTTTTATCAGGCCTTCGATCTGGACTTCAAGTAAGTCTCGGTCGTGCAGCCCCCTTTAACAGTTCTGAAGGATTAGAGCGTGAATAAAATCGATTTTGCATTAAACAAGAGTCAAGCTGCCGATGCGGCCTCCATGATGCCGAGCATTGCCGGCAAGAAGATCCTCATGGGCTTCTGGCATAACTGGGCCGCCGGTTCTGCCGACGGTTATCAGCAGGGGCAATTTGCCAATCTGAGCCTGCTGGATGTTCCCAAGGAGTACAACGTGGTGGCGGTGGCCTTCATGAAGGGCAACGGCATTCCCACCTTCAAGCCCTACAACCTCTCGGACACCGAGTTCCGGCGTCAGGTCGGTGTGCTTAACAGCCAGGGGCGCGTCGTGCTGATTTCCCTGGGTGGTGCCGATGCGCATATCGAGTTGCGCAAGGGCGACGAGCAGCCTTTGGCCAACGAAATCATCCGTCTGGTGGAGACTTACGGCTTCGATGGCCTGGATATCGATCTGGAGCAGAGTGCAATCGACTATGCCGACAACAAGAGTGTGTTGCCGGCAGCCTTGAAGCTGGTGAAGGATCACTATGCCGGTCAGGGCAAGCATTTCATCATCAGTATGGCGCCGGAGTTTCCGTACCTGACCAGCAATGGTAAGTACGTGGCTTACCTGCAAGCCCTGGAGGGCTACTACGACTTTGTCGCGCCGCAATACTACAACCAGGGTGGCGATGGACTCTGGGTGCCGGAGGCCAATGGCGGGCAGGGCGCCTGGATTGCCCAGAACAATGATCAGATGAAGGAAGACTTCCTGTTCTACCTGACCGACAGCCTGGCTTCGGGCTCTCGCGGTTACACCCGGATTGCGGCGGACAAGCTGGCAATCGGCTTGCCCAGCAACGTCGATGCCGCGGCCACGGGCTATGTCATCGATCCCGCGGCTGTGAGTAATGCGTTCAAGCGGCTGCAGGATGCTGGTCATGCCATCAAGGGCTTGATGACCTGGTCGGTGAACTGGGATGCCGGAGTCAGTCGGCAAGGCGTGCCGTACAACTGGGAGTTCCGCAACCGTTATGCGCCGTTGATCCATGGCGATGGCGCAGAGCCCGAGCGTCCCGGGGCACCTGGCAACCTGCAGGTTCTGGGAACCACTCGTAGCAGCGTCACCTTGAGCTGGGGCGCCTCCAGTGGTGTGCGTCCGGTGGAGTTCTACACCCTGTATCGCGATGGCAATGCGGTGGGCCAGTCGACTTCCCTGGGCTTTGAAGACAAGGGGCTGAGTGCCGATACCCAGTACAGTTACTTCGTTACGGCCACTGATACTCAGGGTCGTGAATCGTTGCCCAGTCGCAGCCTGAGTGTCAGGACTGCGGGTGGCGCCGTCGATCCGAGCTTTCCTGAGTGGAGTAGCAGTCAACGCTATCTCCGGGAGGACGGAGTGAGCTACGAGGGCAATCATTATCTCTGCCTTCAAGAGCACACTTCAAACCCGGCATGGACGCCCTCCGTGGCCTTCACCCTGTGGAGCAAGGTGTTGCAGGAGCGTCATGGCTGAACAGTGATGTCGTTGTTTTTCTCAACGGCAAGGCGGCCCGCACGGATGTTGTCGATCCGAATGCGGGTCGCCTTTTTTTCCTGAAGGCTGTCCATGGATGATCGGCGGCAGGTGGATGGGCGTGGCGCCTGGTGTGGCATTGGCTCAGTTGTAATCATTGGTAAGCGGGGCTGCACTTGGGATCGGCTTGAGCGTAGTCTCGCGGCTCGATCAATGAGCAATGGACTTTTGCCATGTTTCAAATGAATAACCTAGTTCCGGAAATGCTGGTCACGGACCTGGAGCGCAGTCTGATTTTTTATCGCGATACCCTCGGTTTCAAGGTGGAGTATCAGCGTCCGGAACACTTCTTTGCCTTTCTCTCCCTCAACGGCGCTCAGTTGATGCTGGAGCAGGATGATCAGGAGGAATCAGAGTGGCGCGTCGGCCCCTTGCAGGCGCCTTTTGGCCGAGGCATGAACTTGTCCATCGAGTGCCCGGACATTCGCCAGATGGCTGCCGCTCTGGCGCATGCCGGTATCGTCCTGCGCAGGGAAATCCAGGAGTGCTGGTACCGGCATGACGAGTTGCTGCATGGTGAGTTGAACCTGCTGGTGCTTGATCCGGACGGCTACCTGCTGCGGTTCACTGAGGATTTGGGGTTCAAGCCAGCGGTCGGCGCCTGACCGCCGAGCCCGGGTGCGACGCCTGTATTGCTGAGGCGCCGCGTACCGGGAGGCCGCGGTTGGTATTTGCCAGAAAAGGGCGATAGTCAGTGCTTGACGACAATCCAGTGGGCGGGAATCTGTTATAGCCGCAATCCGGTCAGGGCATGCAGGTGTTCTGTAGGAGAGGTTCAAGGCAAATAGGGCACGCGCCGCGCCAGCTGTTGGGCACAGGCAGGGAGCGGGTGCTCATTGGATTCATGGGGTTTCGCGTTTGTCCGGGGCGGTCAGTCCGGCTTGAATGCGTTGATAAATTTCCTCGCGGTGTACCGCGACGTCTTTTGGCGCGTTGATACCGATGCGGACCTGTTGGCCGCTGACGCCGAGAATGGTGATCGTAATGTCGTCACCGATGTTTATGCTTTCACCGACTTTGCGGGTGAGTATCAGCATGATCTTCTCCTTGATGGCTTTGTAGAGCACCAGATTCAAACAGTGCAGAGGTCGGTCTTAGGTATAGATTAGTGCGAAGTTCCACTGAGTGGGTGCCTCTTTCTGACGCGCAGACGATCTATTAATTCCCAAGGCGCAACTATACAGAGGCAATAAATATCATTCTTCCTGTTTCGGCCTGATTTTGTGACGAGGTCTCTTTTGTCTTGAGTGCTAAAATCGCCGCCTCAGACTTTCTAGGGGTAGGTTGTGCGCACAGTAGCGATGATGATGGCGGTGTTGGCGTTGGCCGGTTGCGGTGAAGGCAAGCCAGTCGAGGCGAACAAGAGCACTTTGGCGACGACGCAGGTTCAGCCGGTTCAGGCTTCTACCGCGCCGCAGTGGGATGTGTGGGTGGGCAGCGAACTGCCCCTGGCGGTCAGTGATCTCACAGGTTGGCTGATCGAGCACGGGATCATGTCCAATGTGGTGACCGTGGAAGGCAAGAAGCGGGTGCTGCTCGGGCCTTTTGCGTCCCAGGCCGAGGCCGAGGCAAAAAAGACCGAAGTGGTCGAGAAACTCATCAAGGCCAAGAAGCGTGACATCGATGTCACGGTTATCGAGCACCAGGCTGCACAGTAAGTAAGTCTGCTCCCGCCTTATCGAGAGGCGCCCATATCAAGGGGCGCCTCTGGGTCAGCCGCAGGCCTTGAGGTTGACGGTTCCGACAAACTCGTTTCCACGCCCCATCACGCAGGCCACGCTCTGATTGCGTTGGCGCTCCCAATCCTGCACCGGATAGGTTTTGTTCCAGGCTTCGAAGAGCTGTCGATCCTGTTTCGACAGGCGCAGACCGTATTGCTTGCTCATGTAGAAGTAGGTGCGGGCGATCATGCCGCGAATCGAGGGGCGGGGCATGACTTTCTTGGCCTTGAAGTCCACCTGGGTCAGGCATGAGCCATATTGCCCGGATTGCTCCGGCAGCCAGCCGAAACTGAAGTTGCTGCGGTCGCCATTCACTTCGCCAATGCTTGGTACCAGGTTATGCAAGTCCGCTTCGGCCCGCTGATAGACCGGGTCGGTACGGGTGCAATTCTTGCGCCCGCCTTGCTGCCAGCATTGGCGCTGATGACCGATCTGCCAGGCCGGCACTATGTGTTCCCATTCGATGCGCTCTGCGCGCTTGGCGTTCTTGCGCGGTATATAGCCGCAAGCGGCGAGGTTTATCCGGTTGCCGTTGTACTTGCAGCCGCAGTAGAACTCGGTTGATTGGGGGGCATAGAGTTTCCAGGCGACTTTCTTGGCTTCGCTGAAGGTGCGTGGGGCATCGGCTTGGGCGGTGAAGGTGATGAAAAACAGCAGTACGGCAAAACAACGGACACTCATCAACTCAGTCTTCCTTCGGTACGACCCAGAAAATTTGCACGCCACCATCGTCGCGATAGGCGAGGGTGACGTTGTCGTTCTCGGCGATTTCCTCCAGCAGGCGTTCCCACTCGTCCTGGGGCTCATCGGCGAGGCGGAAGATCAGGGCTGCCTTGGCTTTCTGTGCGGTAGGGGAGTTGATGATTTTCTGGATGCGTACACCCAGGCGTTCGTAGGAGCTGAGGGGCGTTTGGGTCGTGGCCACGGAACAATCCTTAATAAGCTGTACGTGTATACAGTATTTAACTGTAAGACATTTCGCAACTGCTTAAGATTCAAGAAGTTCCTCTGACCATGCTTTACGCATTTGTCTCACGGATGAGGGAGATTTTTTACGGGGGAGGGCGCGACGAGGCTGTTAGGCGGGGGGCGGAACCACTCGCCTGGATGGGCGAGTGGTTGAAGCCTGCTCGACCGGAGTCGGTCGAGCGGAGGGCTGTCAGTATTCCCAGAACATGCGTTGCAGTTCTTTGCTGTCCTGAGTCTTGGTCAGAGCGACCATGGCCAGGATGCGGGCTTTTTGCGGGTTCAGGTCGTGAGCCACGACCCAGTCGTTCTTGTCGTCAGGCTGTTCAGCGTTGCGCAGTACGAAGCCGCCAGCATTGACGTGGGAAGAACGAATGATCTGCACGCCGTTCTTGCGCAGCTCTTGCAAGGCTGGCACTACGCGGGAGGACACGGAGCCGTTGCCGGTACCGGCATGGATGATGGCTTTGGCACCACCTTGTGCCAGGGCCTTGTAAGCGGTGTCGCTGACGTTGCCGTAGCCGTAGGCGATTTCTACGTCAGGCAGGCTCTTGATGTTCTTGATGTCGAATTCCGAATCCATGGTGTGACGCTTGGCAGGCAGGCGGAACCAGTAGGATTTGCCTTCCACTACCATGCCCAGTGGGCCCCATGGGCTCTTGAAGGCTTCGGTCTTGATGTTGATCGTCTTGCTGACATCGCGACCGGACTGGATTTCATCGTTCATGGTGACCAGCACGCCTTTACCGCGGGCGTTCTTGCTGCCGGCTACGGCTACTGCGTTGTACAGGTTGAGCATGCCGTCAGCCGACATGGCGGTGCCTGGGCGCATGGAGCCGACGACCACGATCGGCTTGTCAGTCTTTTCCACCAGGTTGAGGAAGTAGGCGGTTTCTTCCAGGGTGTCGGTGCCGTGGGTGATGACGATGCCATCGACGTCTTTGCTGTCGGCCAGTTCAGCAACGCGGCGACCCAGTTGCAGCAGGTTTTCGTTGGTGATGCTTTCCGAAGCGATCTGCATGACTTGCTCGCCACGCACATTGGCCAGTTGGCTCAGCTCGGGGATGCCGGCGATCAGTTGTTCGATGCCGACTTTGGCTGCTTGGTAGGTGGCGCTGTTGGCGGCACTGGCGCCGGCGCCGGCGATGGTGCCACCGGTAGCAAGGACCACGACGTTGGCGAGTTTCTGTTGGGTTTCAGCTTCTTTGGCCTGCACAGCTGCAGGCAGAAGCAGGAGGAGGGCCAAAGCGCCCGGAACGAAGGTTTTGAAGGCAGATTTCATTATTTTCTCTCTAGTAGTGAGACGGTGCTGATGCAGGTTCATCTAGAAACACCCCGACCGCAGATCTGTATGCGGTGAGGCAGTGAGGGTTGAGCAGGATCTGTACCAGCGCTACCTTGGTCTGATAAGTATTTTAAGTTACTGATTTATATCAACTTTATGTATTTTTATGGCGGCGATGGAGTGGTGTGTGTCCGGGTTTCCGAACGTTTGCGCGGGTAGGCGTTCGGCAATCCGAAAATGCCCGTCAGCGGTTTGGTACAAAGGGGCTGGGGCCGTTATTAAAGAATGTCGCGAGATGGTCGATGACCCGACAGGATCTTTTTTTCAGGAGTTCATATGTCTCTGTCAGTCGGATTTCCTGGCGCAGGAGCGATTTTGATCAATGGCAAGTCACCGGCGACCATTGATGCATTGAGTAACGCCGCTGCCGAGGAGGCGTCCACGGCGCTTGGCACCGATGAGTCGGACACCCTCCGGGTGGGTTCCGGCAAGCAGGCGGAAAAGTCCGAAGCCGCAGACTCGGGTGGAGACAATCAGAGCATCGTCGTCAAGATGCTGCTCAAGCGTATGCAAGAGTTGCAGGAGCAGCTCAAGCAGCAGCAACAGCAACTGGCTGCCGCCCAGGCCGCCGACTATCCGACCCCTGAAGCCAAGCAGACCGTGGTGATGGGCCTTCAAGGGCAGATCGCCCAGACCAACGGGGCCCTGGCCGAGGTATCGGGCAATCTGGTCCGTGAGCTGGCCAAGGACTCCTCCTCGGGCGGCCTGGTAAACACCACCGCATGACCCTCAGAGCCTGTTCGACGCTACGGTGCGGACAGGTTTCTCCTCTCCAGCAGTGGGGTTTTGCCCCCTGTCTGTCTGCTTTTTCCAGACACTGATCGGCGTTGACAAACTCTGGCTAGGTTCGCATAGTTCGTTTTACGCAAACGTTTGCGCGGCCTTTGGATAACGACAATCGTCTATCTTTCCAAAGTGCGGCACCGGCCTCCCATCCCTGCTGATGACGGCCTGCTCACCCTGCCGTGCGGACGCTGCTCACAATAATCATAAGATCGGAGTGAATTCATGAAGCTGCCCTTCGCTGGACGTCTACTCGCTGTCGCTGTTCTGGCTGCTGCATCCGCTGCCCTCCCTCTCTCTTCGGCCTATGCCGAGACCTCGCAGAAACCCAAGGTCGCCCTGGTCATGAAGTCCCTGGCCAACGAGTTCTTCCTGACCATGGAAGACGGCGCCAAGGCTTATCAGAAAGAGCATTCCGCCGATTTCGACCTGGTGTCCAACGGCATCAAGGACGAAACCGATACCGCCAACCAGATTCGCATCGTCGAGCAGATGATCGTCTCCAAGGTCAGTGCCCTGGTGATTGCACCCGCCGACTCCAAGGCCATGGTGCCGGTGATCAAGAAGGCGGTGGATGCCGGGATCACCGTGATCAATATCGATAACCAACTCGATCCCGGTGTGCTGAAAAGCAAGAACATCAGCGTACCTTTCGTGGGGCCGGACAACCGCAAGGGGGCTCGCCTGGTGGGTGAGTACCTGGCCAAGCAACTGAAGGCCGGCGACGAAGTGGGGATCATCGAAGGGGTTTCCACCACCACCAACGCACAGCAGCGCACCGCTGGCTTCAAGGACGCGATGGACGCCGCGCAGATCAAGGTGGTCTCGCTGCAATCCGGCGACTGGGAAATCAACGCAGGCAACCGTGTGGCCTCGGCGATGCTCAGCGAGTACCCGAATCTCAAGGCATTGCTGGCCGGTAACGACAGCATGGCAGTGGGGGCGGTTTCCGCCGTGCGGGCCGCCGGTAAGGCCGGCAAGGTCCAGGTAGTGGGCTACGACAATATCAACGCCATCAAACCCATGCTCAAGGATGGCCGGGTCCTGGCCACTGCCGACCAGTTCGCTGCCAAGCAGGCGGTGTTCGGCATCGAGACCGCGCTGAAGATCCTCAAGGGCGAGAAAGTCGACAGCGGTGCCAACGGCGTGATCGAAACTCCAGTTGAGCTGGTCACCAAGTAGTCCTTCCGGCGGCACAACGGCGCTCGCCCGTTCGGGCGAGCGCATGGAGAGTTTCTTATGTCAGTTTCCGCTGCGAACGCTGTCCTCTCGGTCAGCGGTATCGGCAAGACCTATGCACAGCCGGTATTGACCGGCATCGACCTGACGCTGATGCGTGGGGAGGTGCTGGCCCTGACTGGTGAGAACGGCGCCGGCAAGAGCACCTTGTCGAAGATCATCGGTGGTCTGGTCAGCCCTACCACCGGCCACATGCAGTTCAACGGCCAGGACTATCGCCCCGGTAGCCGGACCCAGGCGGAAGAGGTGGGGGTTCGCATGGTCATGCAGGAGCTCAACCTACTGCCGACCCTGTCGGTGGCCGAGAACCTGTTTCTCGACAACCTGCCCACTACCGGTGGCTGGATCAGCCGCAAGCAATTGCGCAAGGCCGCGATCGAGGCCATGGCCCAGGTCGGCCTTGACGCCATCGATCCTGACACGCTGGTGGGTGAATTGGGCATCGGTCACCAGCAGATGGTGGAGATCGCCCGCAACCTGATCGGCGACTGTCATGTGCTGATTCTCGATGAGCCGACGGCCATGCTCACTTCACGTGAGGTGGAGATGCTCTTCGAGCAGATCACTCGCCTGCAGGCTCGGGGCGTGTCCATCATCTATATCTCCCATCGCCTGGAAGAGCTGGCCCGGGTGGCCCAGCGCATTGCTGTGTTGCGTGACGGTTGCCTGGTGTGTGTCGAGCCCATGGCCAACTACAACAGCGAACAGCTGGTGAACCTGATGGTGGGTCGCGAGCTGGGCGAACACATTGACCTGGGCGAGCGCAAGATCGGTGCACCGGCGCTGACGGTCAGCAACCTCAGTCGCTCGGACAAGGTTTGTGATGTGTCCTTCGAGGTGCGCAGTGGCGAGATCTTCGGTATCTCCGGCCTGATCGGGGCAGGGCGCACCGAGTTGCTGCGGCTGATCTTTGGTGCCGACGTCGCCGACAGCGGCAGCATTGCCCTGGGCACGCCGGCCCGTCCGGTGAGCATTCGCTCCCCGGTGGATGCGGTGGCCAACGGCATTGCGTTGATCACTGAGGATCGCAAGGGCGAAGGGCTGCTGCTGACCCAGTCCATCAGCGCCAATATCGCCCTGGGCAACATGCCGGCTATTTCCAGTGGCGGCCTGGTCAATGGCCAGGACGAAGAGCAACTGGCCCGGCGGCAGATCGATGCCATGCGCATTCGCAGTTCCAGTCCGGCGCAATTGGTGTCCGAATTGTCCGGCGGCAACCAGCAGAAAGTGGTGATCGGCCGTTGGCTGGAGCGCGACTGCTCGGTGTTGCTGTTCGACGAGCCCACTCGCGGTATCGATGTCGGCGCCAAGTTCGATATCTATGGCCTGCTGGGGGAGTTGACCCGCCAGGGCAAGGCCCTGGTGGTGGTGTCCAGCGACCTGCGCGAGTTGATGTTGATCTGTGATCGCATCGGCGTGCTCTCTGCCGGGCGTCTGATCGACACCTTCGAGCGTGACAGCTGGACCCAGGACGAATTGCTTGCCGCCGCCTTTGCCGGCTATCAAAAACGAGATGCGTTGCTCAGCGAAGCGACGCCTAGGAATGCATCATGAAAACTGCACCTGCAAGCGGCAAGCGAGGCGGCCATTACTACGGCCTCGGCACCTACCTGGGTCTGGCGGGGGCGTTGTTGGGGATGATCGTCCTGTTCTCCCTGCTCAGCAGCCATTTCCTTTCCTATGACACCTTCAGCACCCTGGCCAACCAGATTCCCGACCTGATGGTGCTGGCGGTGGGTATGACCTTCGTCCTGATCATCGGTGGCATCGATCTGTCCGTGGGGTCGGTGCTGGCCCTGGCGGCCTCGACAGTCAGCGTGGCGATTCTCGGCTGGGGCTGGAGCGTGGTACCTGCGGCATTGCTGGGCATGGCCTGTGCGGCGCTGGCGGGAACCATCACCGGCTCGATCACTGTGGCCTGGCGTATCCCGTCCTTCATCGTGTCCTTGGGGGTGCTGGAAATGGCCCGGGGTGTTGCCTATCAGATGACCGGCTCGCGCACGGCCTATATCGGTGATGCCTTCGCCTGGTTGTCGAATCCGATTGCCTTTGGCATTTCGCCGTCGTTTATCATTGCCCTGCTGATTATCTTCCTGGCCCAGGCGGTGCTGACGCGCACCGTGTTCGGCCGCTACCTGATCGGCATCGGTACCAACGAAGAGGCGGTGCGTCTGGCGGGGATCAATCCCAAACCCTACAAGATCCTGGTGTTCAGCCTGATGGGGTTGTTGGCGGGTATTGCAGCGCTGTTTCAAATTTCTCGCCTGGAAGCGGCAGACCCGAATGCGGGCTCCGGTCTGGAGTTGCAGGTCATCGCTGCGGTGGTGATTGGCGGCACCAGCCTGATGGGCGGACGCGGTTCGGTGATCAGTACCTTCTTCGGCGTCTTGATTATTTCCGTGCTGGCTGCAGGCCTGGCGCAAATCGGCGCATCAGAACCGACCAAGCGCATCATCACCGGCGCGGTCATTGTGATTGCCGTGGTGCTGGACACCTATCGCAGCCAGCGCGCCAATCGGCGGGTTTGATTCATGGCAACAATCAAGGATGTGGCAGCGCTGGCGGGGATTTCCTACACCACGGTGTCCCATGTGCTGAACAAGACGCGGCCGGTCAGTGAAGAGGTGCGGGTCAAGGTCGAGGCGGCGATCAAACGCCTCGACTATGTGCCCAGTGCGGTGGCCCGCTCACTCAAGGCCAAGACCACCGCGACCATCGGCCTGCTGGTGCCCAACAGTCTCAACCCCTACTTCGCCGAACTGGCACGAGGGATTGAGGACTACTGCGAGCGCAACGGTTACTGCGTGATCCTCTGCAACTCCGACGATAACCCGGACAAGCAGCGCAACTATCTGCGTGTGCTTCTGGAAAAGCGCATCGACGGGCTGATTGTGACGTCCGCTGGTGGCGACAGTGGTCTGGCCCAGGGTCTGGCCGGGGTGCGCACGCCGATGGTGATTGTCGACCGTGGGCTGGAAGGGGTGGACGCCGATCTGGTGCGTATCGACCACCATTACGGTGCCTACCTGGCGACCCGGCACCTTCTGGAGCTGGGGCACCGGGACATCGCCTGTATCGGCGGACCGGCCAACACCAGCGTGGCGCAGATGCGCCTGGCGGGGTTTCGCCAGGCGTTGCAGGAAGCCGGTGTCGAGGTGCCAGCAGGGCGCATCCTGGAAAGTGATTTCAGCAGCACTGGTGGTTATCGCGCTGCGGCGCAGTTGCTTGAGAGTCGCCCGCCAAGCGCCATTTTCGCCGCTAACGACATGATGGGCATCGGTGTGTTGCGGGCCGCGGCGGAGCGCAATATCCGTGTACCCAGTGAGCTCTCGGTGATCGGCTTCGACGACATTCTCATGAGCCGTTATGTCTACCCGGCGCTGACCACGGTGGGTCAGTCGATCCTGCAACTGGGGGAGACCGCGGCAGAGTTGCTGCTGCGCCGGATCGCTGCGCGGGAGTTGCCGGTCGACCAGCGCATCGTTACGCCGAATATTGTCTTGCGGGAATCGACTGCGCCGCTCAGTAGCGCATTTGCCGAGTACCGCTGAATCCAAATGATTGAGTATCGATGTATGCCAGCAAAAGTAGTGGTAGTGGGAAGCCTCAATATGGATCTGGTGACCCGGGCCGAGCGCTTGCCGCGAGGAGGCGAGACGCTGATTGGCAAATCCTTTGCGACGGTTTCCGGTGGCAAGGGAGCCAATCAGGCAGTGGCGGCCGCCAGGCTGGGGGCGCAGGTGTCGATGGTCGGCTGTGTTGGCGATGATGCCTATGGCGAGCAATTGCGCAGTGCCTTGCTCGCCGAGCAGATCGATTGCCAGGCGGTGAGCGTGGTAGAGGGTTCCAGCGGCGTAGCCCTGATCGTGGTGGATGACAGTAGCCAGAATGCAATTGTCATCGTCGCCGGTGGCAACGGCCTGCTCAGCCCCGAGAAGGTTGCGGGGTTTGATCGGGTGTTGCAGGAGGCCGACGTGATCATCTGTCAGTTGGAAGTGCCCCTGGCAACGGTGGGGTACACCCTCAAGCGCGGGCGTGAGCTGGGCAAGACGGTGATTCTCAATCCGGCGCCGGCCAGCGGCCCGCTGCCGGAGCAGTGGTACGGCTCGATCGACTACCTGATTCCCAATGAAAGCGAGGCGTCCGCCCTCAGTGGCGTGGCGGTGGACTCGCTGGAGAGCGCCGAAGCTGCGGCCGGTCGCTTGATCGCCGCCGGTGCCGGCAAGGTCATCATCACCCTGGGGGCGCAAGGTTCGCTGTTTGCCAATGGCCGCAGTTTCGAGCATTTTCCGGCGCCCAAGGTCAAGGCCATCGACACCACGGCCGCGGGGGATACCTTCGTCGGTGGTTTTGCCGCCGCCCTGGCTGCCGGCAAAAGCGAGGCCGAGGCGATCCGCTTTGGTCAGGTCGCTGCGGCGCTGTCGGTGACGCGCGCCGGTGCACAACCTTCCATTCCCACACTGTCCGACGTACAGGCCTTTGTCCCTTCATGAAAAAGACACCTTTGCTCAATATTGCCCTGTCACGCTTGATTGCCTCTTTGGGCCACGGCGACATCGTGGTGATCGGTGATGCCGGTCTGCCGGTGCCAACTGGCGTCGAGTTGATCGATCTGGCCCTGACCCACGGCGTGCCCGATTTTCTCGGCACGCTCAAGGTGTTGCTCAGCGAGATGCAGGTGGAGAGTCATGTGCTGGCCGAGGAGATTCTGCTGAAGCGGCCGCAGCCTTTACTGGGGCTGGACGTGCTGAACCTCAGTGGCGAGCTGGGGGAGCGCAGACTGATGAGTCACGAAGATTTCAAGGTGCTCAGTCGCCAGGCTCGTGCAGTGATTCGCACGGGAGAGTGCCAGCCGTATTGCAACATCGCCCTGGTTGCCGGGGTGACCTTCTAGGCCGCTGTCCGGCTTTTCCTTACCTTGCACAAGGAGTGCGCCATGCACCGCTATGCTCTGCTGTTTCAACACTGGTTCCGGAGTCTGCTGCTCTTGTCTCTACTCACTGCTACCGGCGCTCAGGCGGCGGAAAAAATCGATCTGATCATCGACACCGATCCGGGGGCCGACGATGTGGTGGCTCTGTTGTTCGCCCTGGCATCGCCCGAGGAGCTGCATATTCGTGCCTTGACCACGGTGGCGGGTAACGTGCGCTTGGACAAGACCTCGCGCAATGCGCGCCTGGCCCGTGAGTGGGCTGGTCGCGATGAAGTGCCGGTCTACGCCGGGGCGCCAAAACCGCTGCTGCGCACGCCGATCTATGCCGAGAATATCCACGGCAAGGAAGGCATTTCCGGGGTGACTGTGCATGAGCCCAAGGCGCCGCTGGCCAAGGGCAATGCGGTCAACTATCTGATCGATACATTGCGGGCGGCCAAGCCCCACAGCATCACCATCGCCATGTTGGGGCCGCAGACCAACCTGGCACTGGCATTGATCCAGGCGCCGGATATTACCCAGGGCATCAAGGAAGTGGTGGTCATGGGTGGCGCACACTTCAATGGCGGCAATATCACCCCGGTGGCCGAGTTCAACCTGTTCGCCGATCCTCAAGCGGCCGAAGTGGTGCTCAAGAGTGGCGTCAAGCTGACCTACCTGCCACTGGACGTCACCCATAAGGTGCTGACCAGCGAGGCGCGACTGCAGAAGATCGCCGCCTTGAACAACAATGCCAGCAAGGTGGTAGGGGATATCCTCAATGAGTACGTCAAAGGCGACATGGAGCACTACGGTATTCCTGGCGGCCCGGTGCATGATGCGACGGTGATCGCCTATCTGCTCAAGCCTGAGCTGTTCAGCGGGCGTCAGGCCAACATGGTTGTCGACAGTCGTGAAGGGCCGACGTTCGGCCAGACCATCGTCGACTGGTACGACGGCCTGAAGCAGGAAAAGAACGTGTTCTGGGTTGAGAATGGTGATGCTCAGGGCTTTTTCGACTTGCTCACCGAGCGTCTGGCTCGCCTCAAGTAAGCAGCGCCCCCGCAGGCTCCTGCCTGCGGGGTTCTATTCCCGTTCCGGGTCCTGTGCGCCTGGGTGATCAGCAGGGTACTTCTCGAAAACCTGCTCAATGAACGCCCAGGCGGATTGGGTTCCCAGCTCCTTGACCAGCAGGTCTATGCCAATGATCGCCAACTCTTCCGGGCTCCCTGGGCTGTAGGAGCACTGGCCTTGGGGCCATTTGGCTTTGATGTCGGCGTCGATACTCACGGTGGCCATGAAAGTCTCACGATTTCGGATAAGGCGGGCGCCAGGGCCGGGCCTGGGCGGGTGTTTGCTGCGTCGCAGAGTTAACCATGTTGCCGAGCGTTTGGCACTCCGACTTAGGCATCAAGCGGGGGCTATGCGACACTGGCGCTTTTCCTGCGCTCAAGGAAGCTTCTGTGCAAATCGATTTGAATCAGCCTGATGCCCTGACCCTGGAGGCGGTGCGCCAGCTTCTGGCTTCGGCCAGTGACAACGTGCATACCCAGTTGCGTGTCACCAGGACCGGGATTGCCTACATCTCTTCGGGAGTGGTGGGAGGTGTCGACATCGAAGGTTTGTTGTTTCGCCTGGAAACCTGGGCAGCCGGATCCGGCTATGTCGGCAACGTGGCGGCCAGTGATGAGGTTTGGGTAATGCAGATCTTCAATGCACTCAAGCAGAACTGGCCGAAACCGGCGTTCGACTACATCGATATCTATTGAGTGCTGTTCATATTCAGTGACGATTGTCCTGTGAAAGTGTCGCGATGCCTGAGGCAGACTTACTCGCTGTCCGTGACATAGGGCAAAAGGCCATTTTGTTTTGAAACCAAAAGCCAAATCGGCTGTCGCACGATCTCTGCTTAATTTTGAAAAGGAGGCTTCATGCCTTGGAAGCTCGCTTCATTCGGAACCTTGTTGGCCGCTGTTGTCCTCAGTGGATGCAGCACCACCGGGTCGACAAAGGAACCTGTGGCCTCTGAATCCGGGCACACGCGTTGTGAAGCAACAGCTGCCGAATTTGCCGTCGGCAAGAAGGCTTCTCCCGAACTGCTGGAACAGGCCCGTACTCGCGCAGGAGCGCAATATGCGCGTTTCCTCAAGCCTAATGACATGATTACTCTGGAGTACCGCTCCGACCGCCTGAACCTCAATACCGATGCCGGCCTGGTGGTTACTCGGGTCAACTGTGGTTGAGGCTTAGTTTTTTGGCCCGCGCATAAAAAACCCCGTCACATGGACGGGGTTTTTTTAGCTCGCTGAAAACTTACTCAGGGCGAACTTGTGCAGCTTGCATACCCTTTTGGCCTTTCTCAGCCACGAAGGAAACGGTTTGGCCTTCTTTCAGGCTTTTGAAACCGTCGCTTTCAATAGCTTTGAAGTGTACGAACAGGTCGTCACCGCCACCTTGAGGAGTGATGAAGCCGAAGCCTTTTTCATCGTTGAACCATTTTACGGTGCCGGTTTGGCGATTAGACATGGTGTATCTCCAAGAAACATATATTTTCAGTAGTGCTGTGCTGCTCAGGCCAACTGGGCACACCGAGCTATCATAGTCGAAATGTTCGGCTTGGGAGCCCCCTGTAGGTGCTCTTTGCCCGATGTGTCCGTGTATTTTGCCGTTCGATTTGCCTGTAGGCCCCGGTTTAAGGGGCTTTCGCGGAAAACAAACGGTGATAAAAAAACCCGTAAAAGCTGCGTAAATTGTGAAAAAAACCGCGTTTCAGGCCTGCTGACAGGCCTTGGTACAGCCTGTTTCGAGCGGTGGTTGGTTATTTGACCACTCGGCAAGCAGCGATGGCGTCCAGGGCTCGGGTTCTCAGTTCTGCACTAGGTTGCTTGGATTTACTCATCAGCTCCTTGATTTCATCGGTGGTGAATTTTTCATTCAGCTTCTCTGCACCGCAGGCGCAATGTTTCTCGGCGCTTTTGGCGTCGATGCTTTGGCTGGCTGCTGCAGTGCAATCCTTCATATAGTCGGCACGAGCTCCGGCAGGCCATGCAGCTTGTGCGCTCAAGGGCAGGAGCAGGGCGAGTGGGGCGGCCAGGGTAAGCAATTGGGTAAGGCGCATGAGTCGAGTTCTCCTGAGGTCGATAGCAAGGACGACGATTCTCTTGGTATTTGAGGTTCGGCGTACATCGCAAGTTCACTTTCTTCAATAAAAGACCGGAAAGTATCTTTTGGGAAACTTGCTGCGCGGTGCTTGCGATTTATCTGTGCTAGCATGCCCGGCTTGGGTGTTTTCAAGCTTTGGGTGTTGCACTTCTCCCTCGCGGTCTATGCCTCATTAATTTTGATTTGAACCCCAGTCACTCTGGTTCGGTTTCCCGGTTGGCCGCAAGGCTCTTGCCACTGTGAGGCAGGCGTTTGTTACAGAACGGCCGGACTGAATCGCGTACTGGCTCATCCCAACCCACGTGACCTTTGGTAGGGGTCACCACTAGGAGAGGAGGCGCCATGCCCACCATTACTCTTCCCGACGGCAGTCAACGTTCATTCGATCATGCGGTATCCGTAGCCGAGGTCGCTGCATCTATTGGCGCAGGTTTGGCTAAGGCCACCCTGGCCGGCAAGGTCAATGGCAAGCTGGTCGACGCCTGCGATGTGATCGACAGCGACGCAACCCTGCAAATCATCACGCCAAAGGACGAAGAGGGGCTTGAGATCATTCGCCACTCTTGCGCTCACTTGGTAGGGCATGCAGTCAAGCAGTTGTATCCGACCGCCAAGATGGTCATCGGCCCGGTCATTGATGAAGGCTTTTATTACGACATCGCCTATGAGCGTCCCTTCACGCCCGAAGACATGGCGGCTATCGAGCAGCGCATGCAGCAGCTGATCGAGAAAGACTACGACGTGATCAAGAAGGTCACCCCGCGAGCCGAAGTGATTGAAGTGTTCAAGTCTCGTGGCGAGGACTACAAGTTGCGCCTGGTGGAGGACATGCCGAATGAACAGGCAATGGGCCTCTACTATCACGAAGAATATGTCGACATGTGCCGCGGTCCGCACGTGCCGAACACGCGCTTCCTGAAGTCGTTCAAATTGACCAAGTTGTCTGGTGCCTACTGGCGCGGCGACGCCAAGAATGAGCAGTTGCAGCGGGTTTACGGTACTGCGTGGGCGGATAAGAAGCAGCTCGCTGCCTATATCCAGCGTATCGAAGAGGCCGAAAAGCGCGACCATCGTAAGATTGGCAAGCGTTTGGGCCTGTTCCATACCCAGGAAGAAGCTCCGGGCATGGTGTTCTGGCACCCCAATGGTTGGACTCTGTACCAGGTGCTCGAGCAGTACATGCGCAAGGTGCAGCGTGAAAACGGCTATCTGGAGATCAAGACTCCGCAAGTGGTCGATCGCAGCCTTTGGGAAAAGTCCGGGCACTGGGCCAACTATTCCGAGAACATGTTCACCACCGAATCGGAAAGCCGCGACTACGCGATCAAGCCTATGAACTGCCCGTGCCACGTGCAGGTGTTCAATCAGGGGCTGAAGAGCTACCGCGAGCTGCCGATGCGCTTGGCCGAATTCGGTGCTTGCCACCGTAACGAGCCTTCGGGAGCGTTGCACGGCATCATGCGTGTGCGCGGTTTTACCCAGGACGATGCTCACATCTTCTGTACTGAAGATCAGATGCAGGCCGAGTCCGCTGCGTTCATCAAGCTGACTATGGATGTCTATGCCGACTTCGGCTTCAAGGACATCGAGATGAAACTTTCCACTCGTCCTGAAAAACGCGTGGGTTCCGATGAGTTGTGGGACCGTGCGGAAAACGCACTGGCTGCGGCTTTGGATAGTGCCGGGTTGCCGTATGATCTGCAGCCGGGCGAGGGCGCGTTCTATGGTCCGAAGATCGAGTTCTCGTTGAAAGACTGCCTGGGGCGTGTATGGCAGTGTGGTACTTTGCAGCTGGATTTCAACCTGCCGATCCGTCTGGGTGCTGAATACGTATCCGAAGACAACAGCCGTAAGCATCCGGTGATGCTGCACCGGGCGATTCTCGGCTCCTTCGAGCGTTTTGTCGGGATTCTGATCGAGCATTACGAGGGCGCGTTCCCTGCGTGGCTGGCTCCGACTCAGGCCGTGGTGATGAATATCACTGATAAACAGGCAGATTTTGCCCTTGAAGTAGAAAAAACACTCAATCAAAGCGGATTTCGTGCCAAGTCCGACTTGAGAAATGAAAAGATCGGCTTTAAAATCCGCGAGCATACTTTGCTCAAGGTTCCCTATCTCTTGGTTATTGGAGATCGGGAGGTCGAGATGCAGACTGTCGCTGTGCGTACCCGTGAAGGTGAAGACCTGGGCTCGATGCCTGTGGACCAATTCTCGGCGTTCCTCGCACAAGCGGTTTCCCGGCGTGGTCGCCAAGATTCGGAGTAATTATTATTAAGCGTGATATGAGACAAGATAAACGAGCTGCACCGAAAGCCCCGATCAACGAGAATATCTCGGCACGCGAGGTTCGGTTAATTGGCGCTGACGGCGAGCAGATTGGCATCGTCTCGATTGATGAAGCGCTTCGTATAGCTGAAGAAGCCAAGCTGGATTTGGTGGAGATTTCCGCCGACGCAGTCCCACCTGTTTGCCGGGTGATGGATTACGGCAAATCGATCTTCGAAAAGAAGAAGCAGATTGCTGCTGCGAAGAAGAACCAGAAGCAGATTCAGGTTAAAGAAATCAAGTTTCGTCCAGGGACGGAGGAAGGGGATTACCAGGTAAAACTGCGCAACCTGGTACGTTTCCTGAGTGACGGGGACAGGGCCAAGGTATCCTTGCGATTCCGCGGCCGTGAGATGGCCCACCAGGAGCTGGGGATGGAACTCCTCAAGCGGGTTGAAGCTGACCTGCAAGAGTATGGTTCGGTCGAACAGCATCCTAAGATGGAAGGACGCCAGCTGATCATGGTCATCGCCCCGAAAAAGAAGAAGTAATCAACAGGGCACGGCAGGCCTTCTGATTATGTTTATCAACTGAATGCGGAGTATCCGAACATGCCAAAGATGAAAACCAAAAGTGGTGCTGCTAAGCGGTTTCTGAAAACTGCTAACGGTATCAAGCACAAGCACGCTTTCAAGAGCCACATCCTGACCAAAATGTCGACCAAGCGTAAGCGTCAACTGCGCGGTAGCAGCTTGCTGCATCCGTCTGACGTGGCAAAAGTCGAGCGCATGCTGCGCCTTCGTTAATTTTTGGATCAAGAATAGAGGAAGTAACTCATGGCTCGTGTAAAGCGTGGCGTCATTGCCCGTAAACGTCACAAAAAAATTCTGAAACTTGCTAAAGGCTACTACGGCGCACGCTCGCGCGTATTCCGTGTTGCCAAGCAAGCGGTAATCAAGGCAGGCCAATACGCCTACCGCGACCGTCGTCAGAAAAAACGTCAGTTCCGCGCTCTGTGGATCGCTCGTATCAACGCTGGTGCTCGTACTAACGGTCTGTCTTACAGCCGTCTGATCGCTGGCCTGAAAAAGGCGTCCATCGAGATCGACCGTAAGGTTCTGGCTGATCTGGCAGTGAACGAAAAAGCGGCGTTTGCTGCGATTGTCGAGAAAGCTAAAGCCACCTTGGCTTAAGTACCCCCGACAGTCATCCGGGCTCACCTTTCGTGGGCTCTGGTGTTAAACGTCATAAATAGGGGAAGAGCCTTCAAGCTCTTCCCCTATTTTGTATCTGGAGTCTGTACATGGAAAACCTGGATGCGCTGGTTTCTCAAGCACTTGAGGCCGTGCAACACGCTGAAGACATCAATGCCCTGGAACAGATCCGGGTTCACTTCCTTGGCAAGAAGGGCGAACTGACTCAGGTGATGAAGACCCTGGGCAACCTGCCTGCCGAAGAGCGTCCGCAAGTCGGAGCGCTGATCAACGTTGCCAAGGAGCGTGTAACAGAGGTTCTCAATGCGCGCAAAGCGGCTTTCGAGGAGGCGGAGCTCAGCGCCAAACTCGCTGCCGAGTGCATTGACGTAACTCTGCCGGGCCGTGGCCAGACCTCTGGCGGTCTGCACCCGATTACGCGGACCCTGGAACGTATCGAGCAGTTCTTTACCCACATTGGCTACGGCATCGCCGAAGGCCCTGAGGTCGAAGACGACTATCACAACTTCGAGGCGCTCAACATCCCAGGCCATCACCCGGCCCGGTCGATGCATGACACCTTCTATTTCAATGCGAACATGCTGTTGCGCACCCATACCTCGCCGGTACAGGTCCGCACCATGGAATCGCAGCAGCCGCCGATTCGCATCGTCTGCCCAGGCCGTGTGTATCGTAGCGACTCCGATATCACTCACTCGCCGATGTTCCATCAGGTCGAAGGCCTGCTGGTGGATCGCGACATCAATTTTGCCGACCTGAAAGGCACCATTGAAGAGTTCCTGCGGGTGTTCTTTGAAAAAGAGCTGGCCGTGCGTTTCCGACCTTCGTACTTCCCGTTCACCGAGCCATCCGCTGAAGTCGATATGGAATGCGTGATGTGCAGCGGTAAAGGTTGCCGCGTCTGCAAGCAGACCGGTTGGCTGGAAGTCATGGGCTGCGGCATGGTTCACCCAAATGTGCTGCGTATGTCCGGGATCGACCCGGAAGAGTTCCAGGGCTTTGCCTTCGGCATGGGCGCCGAGCGTTTGGCCATGCTGCGTTACGGTGTCAATGACTTGCGCCTGTTCTTCGACAACGACTTGCGGTTCCTTGCGCAATTTCGCTAGTCGCGCGTCCGTAACGAATCTATTAGGAGAGCAGGATGAAATTCAGTGAACAATGGCTGCGTGGCTGGGTTAGCCCGCAGGTGAGTCGTGACGAGCTGGTTGCTCGTCTGTCGATGGCCGGTCTTGAGGTTGACAGCGTAACGCCAGCCGCCGGTGATTTCAGTGGTGTAGTGGTGGGTGAGGTGCTCAGCACCGAGCAGCACCCAGATGCCGACAAGCTGCGCGTATGCCAGGTCAGTAACGGCGCGGAGACCTTCCAGGTGGTCTGCGGTGCACCTAATGTGCGTCCAGGCTTGAAGATCCCATTCGCGATGATTGGCGCCGAGCTGCCGGGCGACTTCAAGATCAAGAAAGCCAAGCTGCGTGGCGTTGAGTCCAACGGCATGCTGTGTTCCCAAGCCGAACTGCAGATTGGTGAAGGCAGTGATGGTCTGATGGAGCTGCCGGCCGATGCTCCGGTGGGGGAGGACGTTCGCGTCTATCTGAACCTGGACGATGCCAGTATTGAGGTCGATCTGACTCCAAACCGTGGTGACTGCCTGTCGCTTGCCGGTCTGGCCCGTGAGGTCGGTGCGCTCTATGCCGTTAAAGTGCAGCGCCCTGAAGTAAAAGTGGTTGCTGCAGTGCACGACGAAGTACGCCCTGTGGAAGTGCTTGCTCCGACGGCCTGCCCGCGCTATCTGGGTCGGGTTATTCGCAATGTCGATTTGTCCAAGCCGACCCCTCTGTGGATGGTTGAACGCTTGCGTCGTGCCGACGTGCGCAGTATCGATGCGGCGGTGGACATCACCAACTATGTGATGCTCGAACTGGGCCAGCCGCTGCATGCTTTCGATCTCGCCGAAATCAACGGCGGTATTCGAGTGCGCATGGCCGAAGAGGGCGAGAAACTGGTACTGCTCGACGGCCAGGAAGTTACCCTGCGTAGCGATACCCTGGTGATTGCTGACCACACCCGTGCTCTGGCAATCGCTGGCGTCATGGGCGGTGAGCACAGTGGCGTTACCGCAAACACCCGCGACGTGTTTTTGGAAAGCGCTTTCTTCGACCAGATTTCGGTTGCTGGCAAAGCCCGTTCCTATGGCCTGCATACCGATGCTTCTCATCGCTATGAGCGTGGTGTGGACTGGCAGCTGGCTCGCGAGGCCATGGAGCGTGCAACTGGCTTGTTGCTGGAGATCACTGGCGGCGAAGCTGGTCCGATCATCGAAGCTGTCAGCGAGCAGCACTTGCCATCTGTTGCACCTGTGACGCTGCGCGCTGAGCGCATCACCCAGATGCTGGGCATGGAAATCGACGGTCCCGAGGTCGAGCGTCTGCTCACCGCGTTGGGCCTGACAGTCACTGCCGATGGCGCAGGCCAATGGCGCGTTGAAGTGCCAAGCCACCGTTTCGATATCAGCCTTGAAGTCGACTTGATCGAAGAGTTGGCGCGTCTCTACGGCTACAACCGTTTGCCGGTTCGTTATCCGCAGGCTCGCCTGGCTCCTCAGGCTAAGGCGGAAGCGCAAGGTGATCTGCCTGCCCTGCGGCGTCTGCTGGTAGCCCGTGGTTATCAGGAAGCAATCACTTACAGCTTCATCGATCCGAAATTGTTTGAGCAGTTCAATCCAGGTGTTGAACCGCTGCTATTGGCCAACCCGATTTCGGCTGACATGGCGGCCATGCGCTCTTCTTTGTGGCCTGGCCTGGTCAAGGCACTTCAGCACAACCTGAACCGTCAGCAAGATCGCGTCCGCATGTTTGAAAGCGGCTTGCGCTTTATCGGTCAACTGGAAGGCTTGAAGCAGCAGCCAATGTTGGCCGGCGTCGTTTGCGGCAGTCGCTTGCCTGAAGGTTGGGCGCAAGGTCGCGACGGTGTCGACTTCTTTGATGTCAAGGCAGATGTCGAGGCAGTGCTGGGCCTTGCTGGCGCACTGGATGAATTCACTTTTGCTCCGGGCAAGCATCCTGCGCTGCATCCTGGCCAGACTGCACGTATCGAGCGTGATGGTCGTGAGGTCGGTTATCTGGGGGCTATTCACCCGGAACTGGCAAAAAATCTCGGCCTGGATCGTCCGGTTTACGTGTTTGAGCTGGTTCTGGGCGAGGTGGCTCAAGGTCGTCTTCCGAAGTTCCACGAGCTTTCGCGTTTCCCAGAAGTACGCCGTGACCTGGCATTGCTGGCGGATCGTGACGTGGCGGCGAGCGCAGTACTGGACGTAATTCGTGAAAATGCAGGCGAATGGCTGACAGACCTCAGGCTCTTTGACGTCTATCAGGGTAAAGGCATTGATCCGCATAGAAAAAGCCTTGCCGTCGGCTTGACCTGGCAGCATCCATCGCGCACTCTTAATGACGATGAGGTGAACTCCACGACACAAAACATCCTCACCTCGCTCGAACAAAGGTTGAACGCCACGTTAAGGAAGTGACGTATGGGGGCTCTGACGAAAGCTGAAATGGCCGAACGTCTCTACGAAGAGCTAGGCCTGAATAAACGCGAGGCCAAGGAATTGGTCGAGCTTTTCTTTGAAGAAATCAGGCACGCTCTCGAAGATAACGAACAGGTCAAATTGTCCGGTTTCGGTAACTTCGACCTTCGGGATAAACGCCAGCGTCCTGGCCGCAACCCGAAAACGGGTGAAGAAATCCCGATCACGGCTCGCCGTGTGGTCACCTTTCGTCCAGGGCAGAAGTTGAAGGCCCGAGTTGAGGCTTATGCTGGAACCAAGTCATAACGACGAGCTCCCGGTCATCCCGGGTAAACGCTACTTCACCATCGGTGAAGTCAGCGAGCTCTGTGCGGTAAAACCGCATGTGCTGCGTTATTGGGAGCAAGAGTTTCCTCAACTCAACCCCGTCAAACGCCGCGGAAATCGCCGGTATTATCAGCGCCAGGACGTGTTGATGATCCGGCAGATCCGCGCGTTGCTTTATGATCAGGGGTTTACCATCGGTGGAGCGCGCTTGCGCCTTTCCGGTGATGAGGCCAAAGACGACACCACCCAGTACAAGCAACTGATCCGTCAGATGATCTCTGAGCTTGAAGATGTGCTTGTGGTGCTCAAGAAGTAATTCATCGTATTAAATACTTCCACTTTTCAAAAGCTTGCGGTATATTCCTCAACGTTTCCTGAGAAGTGAAACAGGTTTCACGCCTAGTCGGGGCGTAGCGCAGTCCGGTAGCGCACTAGCATGGGGTGCTAGGGGTCGAGTGTTCGAATCACTCCGTCCCGACCATATTTTTCAATGACTTAGCCCAATCTTCACAGGTTGGGCTTTTTCATGTCTGGAGAATACTCCTACATCTCCTCCCACATAGTTTCTCTTCGAGTTGCTGGTATACAGCTCTCTAATTAGGGCGCGGCTTGCTGTATTTCCTGCTCTTACTTCTGGCGGCTGCTCCAGCAACCGAGAAAGTTGAGGGCCGACTCACTGGGAAAAACGGCCTCAAGGATTGGAAGATCGTTGTTTATAGTGATAGCCCTTTGCTCGAGGATTGAATCGCCCCGAGTTTTGTAGACGCCTCTATGCCTTAGCCCGAGTGCGATGGCTTTCAGATTTGTCAGGGCTTCGGATAACTTCCTGGTAACAAGATGTTGTGATCAATTTGCTGTACATCGGTGTATCCGCAAAGTGCCAGGGTCAGGTCCATTTCTGTTGCAATGATCTCCAATGCCTTGGTCACTCCTGCTTCGCCCATTGCTCCCAGTCCATAAAGATGGGCACGTCCGAGCATGACGCCTTGAGCCCCCAGAGCCAGTGACTTGATCACGTCCTGGCCACTACGAATGCCACTGTCGAACCAGACGTTAATCTGCCCGCCGACTGCTTGAGCGATGGCCGGCAGCATGTTGATGCTGGAAGGAGCTCCGTCGAGTTGACGCCCGCCGTGGTTGCTAACTATCAGTGCATCTGCGCCACTGGCAACGGCCAGGTGTGCGTCCTCAACATCGAGAATGCCTTTCAGAATCAGTGTTCCGCCCCAGCGATCCTTGATCCACTTGATGTTGTCCCAGCACAGCGTTGGGTCGAACTGCTCGTAGGTCCAATCGGCCAACTGACGCAAGTCATCCACGCCGGCAACGTGTCCCATGATGTTACCGAAGTAGTGACGGCGAGTGCTCAGCATGCCTTTGATCCAGCGTGGTTTAGTCAGGATGTTCAAGAGGCTGGCGGGAGTGAGGCGTGGCGGGGTACTCAGTCCGTTTTTCAGGTCTTTATGCCGTTGACCGCTCAATTGCAGGTCCAGAGTTAACACCAGGGCATCGCAGCCTGCGGCTTTAGCCCGGTCAATCAGGCGGCCCACAAACTCACGATCGCGCATCACATAGAGTTGAAACCAGAAAGGTGCCTCGATTGCGTCGGCGACGTCTTCCAGTGAGCAAATGCTGACCGTTGAGAGTGTGTAGCGAATACCGGCCGCAGTCGCAGCACGCGCCGCAAGGATTTCACCATCCGCGTGGATCATCCCAGCCAATCCGGTAGGTGCTATGGCCAGCGGCATAGCCATATCAATGCCTAGTCGATTAGCTTTAAGCGATCGATTTTCGAGATTTCTTGCAACGCGCTGGCGCAGTTTGATCTTTGCAAAATCGTCCTGGTTAGCGTGGTAGGTACTTTCGGTCCAAGAGCCTCCATCGACGTAGTCATAGAACATGCGTGGTACGCGCTGCTGCGCCATTTTGCGCAGGTCTTCGATGCAAGTAACGATAGGCAATTGGACTGCTCCCGAGTGATGTTCAGAGTCAGCCTAACCGCCTGATGTATCATCAGCAGGGAAAAAATTTCGCATCTAGCGAGCCGGTTTTTCCTTAGTGCGGATCACTCAAGTAACGCTGCCCGTGCTCCACGGCCTCATGGCATATCTGTGTCAACCAGTGACTGAAGGCTTGTGCGGCCTCTGATCGCTGATGCATGTGCAGTTGGTAGTGGTAGGAAGGAACACTACGAACATTGCCGACCGCGACCAGTCGCCCACTTTCCAGCCAATCACGAGCCAGCGAGGGTCGCGCGAGGACGACCCCCTGAGCGTTGGCCGCAGCCTCTAGCATCATCCCCAGATCCAGTAAGGACGGTCCCTGGTCTGGCTCGTTCAAGGCCAGGTGCGCTTGTTGAAACCAGGGTTGCCAGGGCTCTAGCGGTGAGCGCATCAGCGGCAAGCAGGCGAACTCCTGCGGTAGCTGTATGTCTGGGTAACGGCTTAGCAGTTCTGGTGCAGCCAAGGGCTGCAAGAGCTCGTCGAGTAGCCTGTGTTGAGGCTCCACGGTGGCGCTTTCTCCAGATACCTGGATGTCTCGCAGCGGTGTTTCTGTGCCAGACATGGGAGCGCTTAGTTGAATTTCCAGATCGATGTCCGGGTAATGTTGGCTATGTTCTGCAAGGCGGGGGATGAGGATCTGACGGGCAAACGTGGGTGGACAACTGAGTGTCAGGCGCTGCCTGCGTTGTGCCGGGCGTTGATGCACCGGTATGGCGATCAGTTGAGTCAGTACGGGGGTGAGTTGTTCCAGGTACATTTGCCCCTGCGCCGTCAGCGCGAGGGTTCCGCCTTGACGATCAAACAACACCAAGCCAAGCAGTTGCTCAAGACCCGCTATACGTTTTCGTAGTGCGCTTGCGGTCAGCGACAGGGCTTGGGCTGCACGCTCAAAACTCTTCAACTGCGCGGCAGTCTGAAAGGCCAGCAGTGCATCGAGAGAGGGGAGTCGATAGTCGTTGCAGCTCTTCATTCTTCATGGCCTCCTAACGACCAGAGCTCGAACGATGGTTCGGTTTTCTAGCTTTGTTTAAGGTCTATTCGGGTTTCGATCTTACGGCCCCTGAGTGATTTGAGTCGTTCTACCCGCACGGCGGCGGAGGAAAAAGATTCCCGTAGATTGAGCTTTTTATTCCCGCTGCTGCGTTGTCACCTTGGTTAGCATCCTCTTCGAGGTTTTTTAAACCAGAAAAAGGATGATCTGCCATGTTTAAAACTGCGATAGCCAGCCTGACCCTGGTCGCCCTAGGTACTTGCGCCCAAGCCGAGGCACTGACGGTCGTCTCCGTGGGTGGAATAAATAAAAAATCTCAGCAGGAGGCGTTCTACACCCCCTTTGAGAAGCAGCATTCTGTAGTCGTGCGAGCAGCGCAATACAACGGCGAAATCGGCATGATCAAAGCTCAGGTGGATACCCGAAGCGTTACCTGGGATGTGGTTGAAGTCGACCATGCGCAGTTGCAGCGCGGATGCGAGGAAGGATTGTTCGAGCGCTTGCCGGCGATTCCTGGAGTGCGCAAGGAGGACTTCGTCGAAGACGGGGTAAGCGAATGTGGGGTCGGTATTTTTATCTGGTCTACGGCTCTGGTTTATGACCCTAAAGCGGTGTCGAAAGCCCCAAAAGAATGGGCGGAGCTCTGGGATCTGGAGAGCTTTCCTGGCAAGCGGGCTCTGCGCAAAGGCGCGAAGCTGACTCTGGAAATCGCCCTGATGGCCGACGGCGTACCACGTGATCAGGTTTATCAGGTGCTGCGACAACCCGGTGGCGTAGACCGGGCCTTTCGCAAACTGGACCAGATCAAAACACAGATACAGTGGTGGGAGTCAGGCGCTCAGCCGATGCAATGGCTGGCGGCTGGAGATGTCAGCATGACGTCTGTGTATATCACCCGGGCAATCAGTGCCCAAAAGGAGGGATACGACTTCCCGTTAGTGTGGAATGGCAGTCTCTATGACATGGATAGCTGGGCCATAGTCAAAGGCAGCCGGAACCAGGAAGCAGCGCTGAAATTCATAGCCTTCGCGAGCTTGCCGCAGCAGCAAAAGATATTCGCCGAAAAGATGTTCAACGGTCCCACTCATAAGCAGACCATGGAACTGATCGCTCCCGAAACGCGCAATAGTTTTCCGACCTCTGAGCAGAACATGGCTCAGGCCCTGAAGGTTGATAGCGGCTTCTGGATTGATCACGGAACAGAGCTTGAAGAGCGCTTTAACGCTTGGGCTGCGCGGTAAAGCAGACTGCCCGGCGCTGAAGTGTCGGGCAGAGGATACGCACACAGAACAGTAAACGGTGCGGACAGCTCATGCCCGAGAGCTGAGTTCCAGAGGGGATTTCCATTCTCACAGCTTTTCCAACTCAAACATATATTGATCGTATCGAGGCGATAAAACGCCGCCTTATTGACCAGGCCTTGGAAGCCCTGGTGATCAATAACCCATCGAATATCAACTACCTCACGGGCTTCGACAGCTTGGGCTTTCTTTGCTACCAGGCATTGATCATTTCGCCGAAACTGGCTGATCCGATATTCATTGCCCGCACCAGCGAGGAGTCATGTACGTGGGAGTTGTCATGTATTAAGCATGCGATCTTCTACGATATCTCCAAGGAAGAACCGCTGCGCATCGTTGCAGAAATGCTGGCCCAGGCTGGCTTGAGTCATGCTCGGATTGGACTTGAGATGTCGACCTCGACATTTTCGCCGTTGCAGTTCCAAACCTTGTGCGGCTACCTCTCGGAGGCTCATTTCGAGGACGCTTCTCTGGTCGTCGCTGAGGAACGTCTGGTTAAAAGCCCCCAGGAAATTGCTTATCAACGCAGCGCTGCACGCATGGCGGATCTTGGGATGCAGGCGGCTTTCGCCGCCTTGCGTCCAGGCATATCAGAGGTCGAAGTCGCTGGAATTGTTGCCCAAGCCTTGGGCAAGGCTGGTAGTGAAAATGCCGCCATCAGCCCAATGTGTGCAACGGGCCGGCGCAGCGCCATGACCAATGTAATGCCTCACCGACAGACCATCAGTTATGGCGACGTTGTGGTTCTTGAGCACGCAGGTGTCTGCAATCGTTATCACGCGACCTTGATGCGCACGGCTGTTGTTGGGAAGCCAACCTTGCGGGTACGAGAAGTTTCAACGTTGCTGGCTGAAGCCTTCAGTGCCGCCATCGATGTGGCCAAGCCAGGTACCTCGGTGGGCGAGGTTGATCGAGTGTGCAACGAAATACTTGATCGCATTGATCTTTCGCGTACCCGTGTACATCGCATTGGCAGTAGTTTGGGGCTGGCCTATCCCTCGACTTGGACTGAAGCGATGGGCGAGCATGTGTTCAAGCCCAATATGTCGTTCACCATCGAGCCAAATCTATCGCTGTATAACGAGGGCTTTGGTATCAAATTAGGCGATACGGTGCTTTGCGGTCCGGAGGGCTCAAGCAGCTTGTCCACGTTGGCACCTGAGCTGGTGATCATCGATTGAGACAGGGTCTGATGGATATCTTTTGCGGAGTATCGTGTGTCAGGGCAGGGTCATTGCCTCATTGTGGGGGGGGGGCTGGTTCTGGCATCCCACGCAAAGAATCAGCGCAAGACGCTGTACTCGCCCTGATCAACCCAGCGGTACATCACGAAGTCAGGCGTCGCCAGGTCTGCCTTGGCGTCCCAGCACTTATTGTCAGCAACGTTTTTTACACTGTCGTCCCTTAACCACTGTCCCAGCAACGCGCCGTCCTGAGGTTGAGTGGCGCGCATGGTTTGAGCAACGGCTTCCAGCGCCGCATAGGCATACAGCGTGTATCCAGGGGGGGCTTGCTGGTGTAGTACGGCCACTGTCGCCTGGCTTTTGGGGTTTTGCCTTGTATCCTGGGCAAAGACCATCAAGGCCCCATCGATGAAACTCCCGCCACCCGCTCTGGAGCGGCAATGCTGATCTCGTCAACAGGCTGGATAGCAGCGATCGCTGCAATCAACGACGCAACCGATAGAAAGCCGGCCCGCAAGCCCTGTCAGTGGAGCGCGAAACGGCCATTGGGCAGGCTCCTCAGGCGATGCAGTTTGAGTGAATGTCGATCGGGGGGGGCTGCGCTCCAGCCTGGCCCGGACCTAAAGTTCGGCCGCTGAAAAACCGTTGCGCTGAAAGAAACGCTCCAGTTCCCTGGGCAGAGGCTCGACGCCGGTGAAGATCTTCAAGTACTCGGGAATGAAGCGCATGCGCTGCGCCAGCGGTTCCTGGGTGTTCATGCTGATGTAGCCGATCTGCGTCAGGTAGATCGAGCGCGCGCGGGTCACGGCGGCGTCGTGGGCGAAACCGAAACGGTCGAACATCTGTGCCAGGGCCTGTACCCGCTGGGCATCGGCCTGGCGGATTTCCTGCGCTACTTCGGGCGATTGCAGGGCCCAGCTGCGCATGGCGAACTCGAACTGCGAATCGAACAATTCGCTGTTCAACCAACAGTCGAAGACGTTGAGAATCGCTTCGGTGATGGACTCGGCATAGGCCTCGGACTGTGACACCAGGCTCAAGGTGTTCTTGTTCTTCCACAAGTCCACCAGGGCTTCGAGCAGAGCCTCGCGGTCCTGGAAATACCAGTAGAAACTGGTGCGCGACAGGTTGAGTTTCTTCGCCAGCGGCATCACCCGCACGGCATCCACCCCCGATTCCTTGAGGCTTTCATAGGCCGCGTTGAGCCAGCTTTCCAGAGAGCCACGGCCGGCTGCTTCCGCACTGTTGCTGGTTGCTTTCATGGGGCGTTTTTTCCTTGTCCGTTTGACCTTGATGGGGTGAATGTACACTACTGTCTATGTCGTTGACACTGGTGTACATTGAGGTCTATCGTCTGCCTTGCCTGATGACCAGTATGCGAGACCGATATGAATAACGATCCGCTTCTTCAGCCTTATCGCCTCAAGCACCTGACACTTCGCAACCGCATTATCACCACCTCCCACGAGCCGGCGTACCCCGAAGAGGGCATGCCGAAGAAATTGTATCGGGCCTATCACGTCGAGCGCGCCAAGGCCGGCGTGGCCATGACCATGACCGCAGGCTCGGCGGCGATCTCCCGTGACAGCCCGCCGGTGTTCAACAACATCCTGGCGTACAAGGACGAAGTGGTCGGCTGGATGAAAGACCTCACCGACGAATGCCATGAGCATGGCGCGGCGGTGATGATCCAGCTCACCCACCTGGGGCGTCGCACCCGCTGGGACAAAGGCGACTGGCTGCCGGTGGTGTCGCCTTCGCACAACCAGGAGCCGGCGCACCGGGCCTTTCCCAAAAAGCTGGAAATCTGGGACATCGAACGCATCATCGGCGATTACGCCGACGCCGCCGAACGCATGCAGGCCGCCGGCCTGGATGGCATCGAGTTGCAAGCCTACGGCCACCTGATGGACCAGTTCTGGTCGCCGCTGACCAACGAGCTGGAGGGCGCCTATGGCGGTTCGCTGCACAACCGCCTGCGTTTCACCTTCGAGGTGCTGAGTGCCATTCGCCGGCGGGTGGGCCCGGAGTTCATCGTCGGCATTCGTTACACCGGCGACGAGGTACTGGCCGGCGGCCTGGAGAAGGAGGAGGGGCTGCAGATCTCGCAGTTGCTCAAAGACAGCGGAATGGTCGACTTCCTCAACGTGATTCGCGGCAATATCGCCACCGATGCCGGGCTGACCGACATCATTCCGATCCAGGGCATGCGCAACGCGCCGCACCTGGACTTTGCCGGTGAGATTCGCGCCCTGACCGGCTTCCCGACCTTCCATGCGGCGAAGATTCCCGACGTCGCCACCGCCCGCCACGCGATTGCCTCGGGCCTGGTGGACATGGTGGGCATGACCCGGGCGCACATGACCGACCCGCATATCGTGCGCAAGATCATCGAGGGCCGCGAAGATCAAATCCGCCCCTGTGTCGGCGCCAACTATTGCCTGGACCGGATCTACAACGCCGGTGCCGCCTACTGCATTCACAACGCCGCCACCGGCCGTGAAACCAGCATGCCCCACGAGGTGCCCAAGGCCGCGCGCAAGCGCAAGGTCCTGATCATCGGCGCTGGTCCCGGCGGCCTGGAGGCGGCGCGGGTGGCCGGCGAGCGCGGGCATGAGGTGCTGGTGCTGGAAGTAGCCGACCAGCCCGGCGGACAGATTCGCCTGACCGCGCAGTCCGAGCGACGCAAGGAGATGATCAGCATCATCGATTGGCGCATGGCGCAGTGCGAGCGCCTGGGCGTCAGGTTTCGCTTCAACACCTGGGCCGATGCGGCGATGGTCCTCGATGAACACCCCGACGTGGTGATCGTCGCCACCGGCGGGTTGCCCCACACCGAAGTCCTGCAGCACGGCAACCAGTGGCTGGTGTCGAGCTGGGACATCATTTCCGGCGACGTCAAACCCGGACGCAATGTGCTGGTGTACGACGATGCCGGCGATCACGCGGGTTTGCAGGCCGCCGAGTTCATTGCTCGCAGCGGCGCCCGGACCGAGATCATGACCCCCGACCGCTCGTTCGCGCCGGAAGTGATGGGCATGAACCTGGTGCCCTACATGCGCTCGCTGCAACGGCTGGACACCACCTTTACCGTCACCTACCGGCTCAAGGCCGTGGAGCGCCAGGGCGAAGAGCTGTTGGCGACCATCGGCAGCGATTACAGCGATCTTGAGAAAACCCGGCGGGTGGACCAGGTCGTGGTCAACCATGGCACCCGCCCCCTGGACGAGCTGTATTTCGAGCTCCAGCCCCAGGCCAGCAATCAAGGCGCCGTGGAGTACCGGGACCTGATTGCCGGCCACCCGCAAAACCTGGTGACCAACCCTCAAGGGCGGTTCCAATTGTTTCGAATCGGCGATGCGGTGTCATCGCGTAACACCCATGCGGCGATCTACGACGCCCTGCGCCTGGTCAAGGACCTCTAGCGACTGCCTGTTGCCGTGCACTGAACCATAAGAAAGACAGCCGTCATCCGTTTCCCAGGTCTTTAAGTCACTGCCCCGAATGTTGGTCCGATTGGTTTTGATTAACGTCAAACTCTTCCCCACGGAGGTTGTTGCATGCACACGGATACCGATTTCACCGAGCTGCTCAATGCTGTCCCCCCGAGCCCGCTGCGCTATCGCAATGATGCCAGCGTCACCGGCCATGCCTTGGCCCCGGTCGATCACGGCCTGCTGGCGGCCTATGCCGCGATTGACCGGCCTGCGCTGCGCCAGTACCGCCTGGAGCGCATCCGCCAGCAACTGCGCGAGCACGATTACGCCGGCGTGCTGCTGGCCGACCCGATCAATATTCGCTACGCCACCGATACCAATAACCTTGGCCTGTGGGTGATGCATTCCCCCAGCCGCTACGTATTCGTGGCCACCGATGGCCCGGTGGTGCTGTTCGAATTCACCAGCAGCCGACACAACAGCGAGCACATCGAAACCATTGATGAAATCCGTCCGGCGATCCCCTGGCTGTACTTCCTCGCCGGCCCGCGGGTCGAGGAAAAAGCCCAGCGCTGGGCTCTCGAAGTGGCCGATCTGATGGCCCAGCATGGCGCGAGCAATCGACGCTTGGCGGTGGACCGCTGCGACCCCTGGGGCGCGGAAAGACTCAAGGCCCAGGGCATCCAGCTGTTCGACGCCCAGCCGCTGATGGAGCAGGCGCGGCTGATCAAGTCGGTGCAGGAGATCGCCAGCCACCGGGTGTCGATGGATGTGTGCGACCTGGCGATTGCCCGCATGCGCGCCAGCCTGGTGCCGGGCATCACCGAAAACCAGCTGTGGAGCATCATGCACGGGACCAACGTGGCCCAGGGCGGGGAGTGGGCCGAGAGCCGGCTGCTGAACTCCGGCCCGCGCACCAACCCCTGGTTCCAGGACGCTTCGGACAAGGTCATCGAGGCCGGCGAGATGGTCTGCTTCGACACCGACATGGTCGGGCCGGGGGGCTATCTCTCGGACATCTCCCGCAGCTTCATCTGCCCCGGCAAGGCGCCGACGGCGGCCCAGCGCGACCTGCTGGACATCGCTTCGCAGCAAATCAGCTTCAACCTCGACCTGCTGCGCCCGGGGTTGTCGTTCCGCGAGTTTGCCGAGCGCTGTTGGCCGGTGCCCAAACAGTTCGAGCACAACCGCTACATGATGATGCTGCACGGCGTCGGTCTGGTGGACGAATACCCCAGCGTGGCCTACGCGGTGGACTTTGCCGAGTGGGGTTATGACGGCCATTTCGAGGAAAACATGGTGCTCTCGGTGGAGAGTTACATCGGTGAGCAGGGGGGGCACGAAGGTGTGAAACTCGAAGAGCAGGTGCTGATCAGCGCCACTGGAGCGGTCAAGCTTTCCCGTACCCCGTTAGTCGACGACGATCGATAACAGCGGTTGTTGCCTGTTTCTTGCAGGCATGGCGTCTACCCTGTCCGGAGAAAAATCATGAGCAGCATGACCGTGATCGAAAGCGCCGCCGCCCTGGCGCCGCGCCCGCCATCTGGCGCCGAACCCTTCTTGCGCCTGGAGGCGATTCACAAGCAGTTCGGTCCTTACCCGGTGTTGCACGACGTGTGTTTCGAGATGGCCCAAGGCGAGGTGGTGGCGATTATCGGCCCCAGCGGCTCGGGTAAGAGCACTTTGCTGCGTTGCATCAACCAGCTGGAGCCAGCGACCCGCGGCCGGGTCAGCATGGACGGGGTGCATATCGAGGCCGGGCGTCCGTTGCCCAGGAGCGAGTTGCTCAAGTTGCGCCGGCGCATCGGCATGGTGTTCCAGTCGTTCAACCTGTTTCCGCACCTCACGGTGCTGCGCAACGTCAGCCTGGCGCAGATCCGCACCCTGGGTCGCAGCGCCGAGGAAGCGGATGCCCGCTCTTTGCAGTTGCTCGACCGGGTGGGCCTGGCGGACAAGGCCAACGCCTACCCGGCCCGTTGCTCCGGTGGCCAGCAGCAACGCATCGCCATTGCCCGGGCCCTGGCGCTGGATCCGGAACTGATGCTGTTCGACGAGCCGACCTCGGCCCTTGACCCCGAGCTGGGCCTGGAGGTGCTGGCGGTGATGAAGGAGCTGGCGCGCGAGGGCATGTCGATGCTGGTGGTGACCCACGAGATGCACTTTGCCGAAACCGTTTCTGACCGCGTGGTGGTCATGGCCGAAGGACGGATCATCGAGCAGGGGCCCAGTGCCCAGGTGATGCGCGAGCCACGGCACGCGCGGGTGGCGCAGTTTCTCCAGGCCGTGAGGAATCGCTGATGCTGGATATCCTGCTGGTCCTGTTGCACGGCGTGCCCTGGACCCTGAGCGTGACCCTGGGCGCTTTCTGCATGGGCGTGGTGCTGGGCTTTCCGCTCTGCGCCCTGCGTTTGTCGAACCTGAAGTCTTGTCGCTGGCTGGCGGCTATGCTGGTGCTGACCCTGCGTTCGATTCCGCCGATCGTCTGGCTGTTCTTCATTTTCTTCGGCATCGGTGGCGGCTACATTGCCTTGTCGCCATTCGCCGCTGCGGTGCTGGGCCTGGGGCTGATCACCGCGGCGCACATGTCGGAGGTCTATCGCGGTGCCTTCGCGGCGATTCCCCAGGGGCAGTTCGAGGCGGCGCAGGTGCTCAATCTTTCGCCGTCCCAGCGCTTTTTCGATGTGCTGCTGCCGCAACTGGTGCGCATCGCCATTCCCACCTCGGCCACCTATGCCATCGGCCTGCTCAAGGACTCGGCCGTGGCGTCGACCATCGGCGTCGGTGACGTCAGCTTCCAGGCCTATCAGCTGTCCCAGCAAACCTTTCAAGGGCTGGGGGTGTACAGCGTGGCGGCGCTGGTCTACCTGATTCTCAGCGTACCGGTGGCGCTGTTCTCGCGCTGGCTGGCGGCCACCCTGAAGCAGAGGGTGGCCCGATGAACGAGATCCTGACGATGTGGCTGGCCTGGTTTCCCGAACTGTGGAAGGGCTTCGTGCTGTCGATGCAGGTCACTGCCGTCAGCCTGGCGCTGGGGGTGGTCCTGGGGTTGCTGTTGGCGCTGGGGGTTTCGGCATCCCGTCGGGTGGTGCGCTATCCCTCGCTGCTGATCGTCGAACTGGGGCGCGGCGCCCCCGCGTTGATCCTGCTGCAGTACGTCTATTTCGGCCTGCCCTCGGCCGGCCTGACCCTGAGTTCCTTCTGGGCGGCGGCCGTGGCGTTGGCTTACTGCACCGCGGCCTACACCAGCGAGATCATCCGCGGTGGTATCGAGGCCGTGGCCCAGGGGCAGAACGAGGCGGCCGAGGTGATTGGCCTGAACCGCTTCGATGCGCTGCGTTTCATCATCTTGCCCCAGGCGCTGCGGGTGGCCCTGCCGTCGTTGCTGGGGTTCTCGATCATGATGTTCCAGGCTTCGTCGCTGTGTTTCACCATCGCGCTGCCGGAGATCGTCAGCCGCGCCTCGGCCATCGGTTCGTCGACCTTCGAGTACCTGCCGGTGCTGACCCTGGCCGGCCTGATGTACGCCGCGGTTTGCGCCCCCGCGACCCTGGGCGTTGCGGCACTGGAGAAAAGACTGGCGCCCAGCCAGCACGCGTGACCCGTTCGGGCTGTCTTCCGGCGGCTGTTCCCTCAACGCAAGCCATGCACAGGTGAAGCCATGATCCATTCATTCAAACGCATTACCCGTTGGGCATTCCTTTGTTCCTCCCTGGTGGGCGGCGCGGCCCTGGCTGGCGCGCCCCTGGCCCTGGCGGACTGCAAGCCGGCCCACCAGTTTGAAACCCTGACCCCCGGGGTGCTGGCGGTCGCGGCCTGGGTCTTTCCGCCATATTCGATTCCCGGGCCGGGCAACCAGTTAAGCGGGGTCGATGGCGAAATCATCAAGCGCATCGCCGCCAGGGAGTGCCTGGAGATCAAGCTGACAGTGGTGGACCCGGCGGCGGTGATCCAGTCTGTGATCGCGCGGCGGGCCGACGTCGGCATCGGCGACTGGTACCGTACCGCCGAGCGCAGCAAGGCCCTGGGCCTGTCCGCGCCACTGTACCTGGACATGATGGGGATTATCTCCAGGGAGGGTTATTCGAGCATTTCCGAGCTGGAGGGCAAGCGCGTCGGCACGGTGCAGGGTTATCTGTGGGTCGACGATTTGAAAAAGCTCTTTGGCGACAACCTGGTGCTGTACCCCAACCCGGTAGCCATGGCCCAGGACCTGGCCTCGAAGCGGATTGCGCTGGGCGTCGACAGTTTTGCAGTCGGCGTGGCTTCGCAGCAGAAGGGCGCGTACCCGGGCCAGCACATCAAGATCTCGGCGCCCGACCCACGGGTGAGGGCCACCTTGCAACCGGGGCAGTCTAGCTTCCCGCATACCAAGGCCAATACCGCGCTGGGCGTGGCGCTGAACGACAACATCCAGGCCTTGCACGCGTCGGGTGAAATGGCCGAGATACTCGGCTCGTTCGGCCTGGATAAACAAGCCGCCAACGTCGGTGCGCCGCGCCTGGTGGAATGACCGGTGATCCTGAGCCTGGTCGCCTGGGCAGTTGTGGAACAGCGTCAGGGAGCAACCCATGTCAGAAGGTGCAGCGTTCAAGTGCCTGTCGTTGGCCGAGGCCAGGGCGTTTGCCCAGCGCTGCTGCCTCGATGCCGGCAGCAGTCAGGAAGTGGCCCAGGCCCTGGCCGAAGCCACGGTATCGGCCCATGGCCATGGCTTGGCCAGTGTGGGTTTCGAGCATTTGGGCGATTACCTGAACGGGTTTGCCAGCGGGCGCATAGCGGGCCTTGCTCAGCCGCTGATCACTCAAGTGGCGCCGGCGATGATCCGTTGTGATGCGCGCCAGGGCATCGCGCAGTTGGGGTTCGAGCGGGCCTTTGGCGCCTTGTGCGACAACACCAGGCAGCTGGGGATCAGCCTGTTTGCCCAGCACAGCGGCTTTACCTGTGGCGAGCTGGGCTACTACCCCCGGCGTCTGGCCAGCGAAGGCCTGGTGGCACTGGCCTTTTGCAATGGCCCGCCGTTGTTGACCGTGGCCGGTCAGCGCCAGCCGATGTATTCGACCAACCCCCTGGCGTTCGCCGCCCCTTGCGGCGACGGGCGCCTGCTGCTGATCGACCAGGCCAGCAGCGCCACGGCCTTCGTCAACCTGCTCAAGGCGGCCGAGGCCGGGGAGACGATCCCCGCAGGCTGGGCGGTGGATGCCCAGGGCGCTGCCACCCTGAGTGCCCGGGAGGCCATGCACGGTGCCTTGCTGGCATTCGGCGGCAGTCGCGGGGCCAATATCGCCTTGCTGGTCGAAGTGCTCGCCGGCGGCGTCAGCGGTGCCAACTGGTCGCTGGATGCGCCGGATTTTCGCCGCGGCGGGCAATCGCCGGGTGCGGGGCTGCTGGTGATCGCTATCGCCCCGCACCTGCTCGACGAGCAGTTCGAGAGCCGCCTGGCACAGCAGATGCAGCGTCTGGAAGGTTTGGGCGTCCATCCACCTGGGCAAGCCAAGCAGCAAGCCTGGGTCCGGGCGCAGAAAGAGGGGATCAGCTTGCCCATGGCGTTGTATCAGCAGCTAGGGGGGGCGATTTGGGTTTAACGGCAGCGTCCTTCTGACAACGAATGTGGCGGGCGGCCGATATGTTCGGGTAGTAACAGCCTGTCGGGTGGAGTTTAGGGATTGTGTATTTCTTGCCCTTACCCCTGAGCACCGCCCGAGTAAAGGCTGTGGAAGACATTGGCTGAATGCGCGGCATTCTGTTTGGGGCGCCTGATCTTGGCGCCCCACAAAAAAATCAGCGCAAGACGCTGTATTCGCCCTGATCATCCCAGCGATACATCACGAAGTCAGGCGTCGCCAGGTCTCCCTTGGCGTCCCAGCGCTTATTGCCAGCAACGGTTTTTACACTGTTGTCCCTTAGCCACTGTCCCAGTACCGCGCCGTCATGGGATTGGGTGGCTTGCATGGTCTGAGCAATGGCTTCAAGCGCCGCGTAGGCATACAGCGTGTATCCCAGAGGTTCGAATCCCTCCTTGCGCAACGCGGCTACTGCCATCTGGCTTTCACTATTTTGTCGTGCGTCTTGGCCGAAGACCATCAAGACCCCCTTGATGAACTGCCCACCACCGGCCGCAACCGGAAAGTCATCGGAGGCGATGCCATCGCCAGCCACAAAGGGAGCGTCGACCCCCGACTCGCGTATCTGTCGGACCAGGGTGCCAGCCTCCACGGCGACACCACCATAAAAGACCGCGTCCACTTGCAAGCCCTTGATCTTGGTGGCCAGGGCATTGAAATCCTTCTCGCCGCGTGTGAGGCCTTCGAACAGGACAGGTTTGATCCCCATTTCTCCCAGGCGCTGTTGTACGGCCAGAGCTACTCCCATGCCGTAGGAGTCCTTGTCATGCACGATGACGATGCGTTTGGCCTGGAGTTGTTCATGTAGATAATTGGCAGCAACCTCACCTTGCTGGCTGTCGCGTCCGACCATTCGGGTCACGGTGTCCAGGCCACGTTCAGTGATGGTGTTGGCAGTAGACGCAGGAGTCATCATCAGGATGTTGGCGTCCGAGTAGATCTCCGAGGCGGGGAGGGTGGAGGAGGAACAGACGTGGCCGATGACGGCCTGTACATGGTCGGTATCGATCATCCGGTTGGCTACCGCCACCGCTTGCTTGGGTTCGCAGGCATCGTCTCCTTTGACCAGGACAATCAATTTGCCGTTAATGCCGCCCGCGGCGTTTATCTGTTTGGCCGCTGCGTTGGTGCCGTTCCAGACCTGCGCGCCCAGCCTGGAGTAGCTGCCGGTGAAGGGGCCGGCTACACCTATGCGGATCTCCTGATCGGCATAAGCCGCCAGTGATGAACTGAGCATCAATACCAGAGCCGTTGCTCCTGCCATCGATTTCATCGTCATGCTCCTTGCTTGATGTATGAACTCAATACGCAATCCAAGCCGACATTTATCGGCCGGATCAGGAGGACCAAGCTACGTAACTCGAAGGAATTAAAGAATGGCTCTTGTCTTACCTTCAGGTAACCAGAGGCTTACCTATCTAAGCCGTTTCTGATCTGTCTGCTGAAGCATGGCGACAAGGGCGGTGGCACCTCTATAGTGCCGGCTCGCTGGATGTTCTGAACCTTGTGGCTTGGCTGCGGAGGTCTCTTATGAGAGTGGGTCAGGTAAGTGACATCGATATTCGGTTGCTGCGGGTGTTTCGCGCGGTGGTTGAGTGCGGCGGATTTTCCGCTGCCGAGATAGAGCTGAATATCAGTCGTGCGGCTATCAGTTTGAGCATGGCCAATCTGGAAAGCCGTCTGGGTGTTTGTCTTTGCAAACGTGGGCGCAGTGGTTTCGCTTTGACGGTTGCCGGGCAGAGCATCTACGACGCGTCACTCCAGTTGTTCGCGGCCATAGGCAATTTTCGCACCCAGGTGAATTCCGCCACCACTCAACTGCGGGGGGAGCTCAACATTGGAATTACTGACAATCTGGTGACATCGCCTCACATGCGAATGACTGAGGCACTCAAGATTCTCAGGGCCAAAGGGCCCGATATTCAGGTCAATGTGCATATGACGACGCCAAGCAGCGTGGCCCGCGGCGTATTCGATGGTCATTTCCACATTGGCGCGATACCCACTACTCACAGAGTGAATGGCTTGGACTATCGACCCTTGTATGCCGAGGAGTCGCAGCTTTATTGCAGCCATGAACACCCTCTGTTCGGGGTTGAGGATGAAAGCTCGATCCTCGAACGCTTACCCCTTTGTGACGCGGTCACCATCGCTCAATCCCAGGAACCGGAGGTCATCAAGTACTCCAAGAAGCTGAAGGTAATGGCGACGTCCAGCGATCGCGAGGGGGTGGCGTTCTTGATTCTGAGTGGTGAATACATTGGCTATCTGCCCAGCCATTACGCTCAGCGTTGGGTCGATGCTGAACGCATGCGTGCTTTGTGTCCGGAGCACTACCGATACTGTACTCAGCTTTCGGTGATCACTCGCCCCGACCAAGCAGGAAACCTGCTGTTGGATCACTACCTGCAAGCCTTGGAAAGCATTGCCCCCTAGCGTTCTAGCCACGGTCAATTATCTGGTTACCTGAAGGTAAGCTCTGTGAAATCGAATTGTCAGCTGGAGCTTGGTAGCGTCCGTCCTTAGTGACTGGTCCGGCTGTGGCCGGTGGGTCCCTATGGAGAACATGTCTGGGTGGTCCGCTTTTCTTGATGTTGACGGATACCCTTAATGACTTGAACAAGGATGCTTCGATGAACACTGCTCACGCTGACGCGGTTCTGTATTTCGTCAATCCTGGGTATTTGCCTTCTGCTAGTCGTCGCACACGGGAAGTTTTCGATCCGGCGACGCTGGAGCGCATTGGAGTCATCCCGTTATGTGATAAAGCCGACGTCGACGCGGCTATCGCCGTCGCCGACGCTGCACGCATCGAGTGGCGAGCATTCGACGGCAGGGCGCGTGGCCGGTTACTGCATGAAGTCGCCGAGACCATCGAGCAGTCAGTTGAGCATGGCCTTGAGGTTGCTTGCCTGATGGGGGCGGAGACGGGAAGGTCATTTTCTGACGCTATGGCTGAGCTGGCCGGTTGTGCACGGGTTTTTCGACACTACGCCGAACTGGCCAGTGAAGAGTCCAATGACGTCCTCAGTAGTTTGCGGTCTCTGACGCTGCAACACAGGCACTATGAGCCTTATGGAATCAGTGTGCATATTCTCGGAGTCAGTCAGCCGCTGCTATTGATGTGCCGAACCGTAGCGGCGTCATTGGCCGCAGGTAACAGCTGCATAGTGAAACCTGCAGAGACCGCTGCACTCTGTACTTTGAAGTTCATGGAGTACTTCAGAGGATTGCCTTCGGGTTTGGTTTCCTGTCTTCCTGGGGATGGCTTAACGGCACAATTGCTGGTGCAGTCTGCTGCTACTCACGTTGTCGCCTTTAGTGGCGGTGCCGCAGCAGCTAGCGCCGTAGCCGTGACTTGTGCGGAGCTGATGAAACCTTGTGTGATCGAGACCGGATGCAGTGCTCCGGTGATCGTTTCGCGACACGCATTGCTGGATGTTGCAGCAGCCTGTGCGGTCACTGCCGCGTTTCGTCTGGGTGGACAGACCTGTACCTCGGCAAAACGATTCTTTGTCGTGGATGAAGTACACGACCCATTTGTCGAGAGGTTTGCAGAAGGTGTTCGTGCGCTGCGTACTGGTTACAGCCGTGGTTACTCGGAGATTGGACCGTTGGTAAGCGAGGAAGCACGAAAAAAAGTGATGGGCCTTGTGGAGGATGCACTGGCCAAAGGGGCGACACGAGTCTGTGGTGGACAGATACCCGCCGATCACCCTATTGGCTGGTTTTATGAACCAACCCTTCTTACCGAGCTCAGCGATGACATGGATATTTACCATGAGGAATGTTTTGGCCCAGTAGCCGCCGTTCGCCGTGTGCGGCACTTTGATGAAGCCCTGGAGCTGGCTAATAGTTCACCCTGCAAGCAGGGGGCTGTATTGTTTTCCGGCGATTTGGCCGAAGCAATCACGGCCGCAGATCGGCTTGAGGCAGGTCTGATCTGGGTCAACAACCCTTTGATTTACAAAGAGGCGTTGACGGTTGATGGATGGACGTTGTCGGGGCTCGGAAGCGACGTAGGTCTGTGCGGGCTCAACGCCTTTCGCCGATCAAAGACCGTGTTCATCAACCATCCTGCTCGAGAGTGGCAGTGCTGACCCCGTCAGCGTGTTGGCTATCACGCAACTCAGGCTGCTGGACCCGACAATGCAAGCTGTCGGGTCACGTCAGAGGTTTATGGGGGGCTCAACGGTTCAAGGCTTTGCGTGCAATCCGGCACGCGGCCAGGGCCCACGCGGCTGCCATATCGACAAGAATCCCCAGGCGGCGGTGGTGATCGAGGTGCCGCAGCTGGCGGATTTCGACGAGTCGCTGTATCCGCGGCTTCGGGGGCACCCCGGAAGCGCTGTCCCTGGCGACGCTACAGGTTCTTGCCCACCCCCTGGAAACCATCAGGGTCAGCCGTGACGACCTGTACCGCAGTTGGCAGGCACTGAACTCGGCTGATGATCGACAGGTGGACATCATCTCCCTGGGCAACCCGCATTTTTCCCTCGACGAATTCAAGCGCCTGGCACAACTGTGCGCCGGTCAGCGCAAGCACCCGCAGGTCTCGATCATGGTTACCTGCGGCAGGACGGTGTTCGAGCAGGCCGAGGCGGCCGGTGCGATCGATGTCCTGGCAGCCTTCGGCGTGGAGTTCATGACCGACACTTGCTGGTGCGTGATCGAAAAACCGCTGCTCAAGCCCAACGCCCGCTCACTGATGACCAACTCCGGCAAGTACGCGCATTACGGTCCCGGAATTTCCGGCTTGGGCATTCACTATGCGGGGCTGGCGACCTGTGCCGAGACCGCACGTACCGGTCTGGCAGCCGGCTGCAGCTCCCGCCTGGATTCGTCCGTAAGTTGATGCAGTCCGTGGCCGTATTCGTTGGGATGCGGCCATCGTCACGCAGGCCCGATCGCAGGGTCGCAGCGACCCAGAGGGTTGTGCTGCGCCAGGATGATCGTATTCGCCTGGGTCAATGCGTTTTATTTTCCGCTCAGCCGCGAGTGCCTAAACTAGGGTCATAGGTCTTTCCCGTGTTTACTGAACAGTATCCGTCGCTGCAGAGCCGAGGGGTGTCTCGTGAGCCAAATGCAAAGAGCTGCTGATGTTTTAAGTGCGTCCAAGACAATCGTTTTTTTCTCGGGTGCTGGTATCTCGGCTGAGAGCGGAATACCGACGTTTCGCGACAAACTAACTGGGTTATGGGCGAAGCACGACCCTCAACGCCTGGAAACAGCGGACGCCTTTCGGGAGAACCCGGCTCTCGTATGGGGCTGGTACTTGTGGCGGCGGCACCAGGTCAGCGGGGCAAAGCCAAACGCGGCCCACCTGTGCATTCCCCGGTTTCAAGATGCCGGCTGGGAGGTGTCCGTCATTACCCAAAATATCGATGACCTGCATGAGCGTGCAGGTTCATTGGACGTGGTTCATGTTCATGGCAGCTTGATGGACGCGAAATGCTTTGCGTGTCACCGGCCAGGCGAATTAACACCTGACCAGCTGAGGGTTTCTGAGGAAGGACAGTGGATCGAGCCTCCTCGGTGTGAGCATTGCAACGAAAGGCTTCGGCCAGGGGTGGTCTGGTTCAAGGAGAAGATGCCCGAGGACGCCTGGCGGTCCGCAGTACGGCTCGTGAGAGATTGTGATGTACTGATTTCTGTGGGGACTTCCGGCGTAGTCATGCCGGCAGCTGGCATTCCTGAAATGGCGCTCGCAGCCGGGGCTGCGGTGATCCATGTCAACCTTGAGGAGGTTGGATGGGTTGGCGCGGACGAGATAATGCTGAAAGGAAGTGCTGGTGTGGTATTGCCCGAGCTGCTCCTGGCGGTCGGGGGAGGCGACAACGTCACAGCTTGATGGATCTATCTAGGAAACCAGGCACGAGACGAGCATGAGGCTTTCCAAACTGAGCCGCTCCGCGCGGATTCATAGCCCTTCACCGCAGTTGTTTCTGCCATCGTGACTTTCCAAGTGACCCTGGCCTTCTTCCAGGCTGAGTCATTCATGTGGTGGAACGTCGTTTCATTCCCCTCGCCATCAGGCTTGCCAAGCGGGAACGCGTAGAGCGGATGCTTTCCGCGCTGCTTCTCGATTACCGACTTGGCCAACTCCCTGACCATGGCAAGGACGCTATAGAAGGGCATTCCAACTGGACGAGAAAGCCCTACGGAGTTTGAAAGACTGTCAAAGCATGGCACTCAGCACCCATCCGGCTACACCACCACCGATCACCACCAACCAGGGCGGTTGCTTCCAAAACATCAGCGCGACCAGGCACACCAATGCCAAACCGAAGTCCTGTGGCTTAAGGATCGCGCTCGTCCATACAGGCTGATAAAGCGCCGCTAGAAGCAAACCAACCACCGCCGCATTGATCCCAAGCAACGCTGCTTGGATATGTACGCTGCGCCGCAGTTGCTCCCAAAACGGTAACGTACCAACGATCAATAGAAACGACGGCAGAAAAATGGCTAGCAAACAAATGAACCCGCCGACCCAGCCAGAGGGTTCGACGCTCATCGACGCACCTAGAAATGCCGAGAAGGTCAAAAGCGGCCCAGGAACAGCCTGCGTTGCACCATACCCGGCAAGAAAGGTTTCATTGCTGACCCAGCCTGAAGGCACTACTTCGGCCTGCAACAATGGCAACACCACATGACCACCACCAAACACCAGAGACCCGGAGCGATAAAATGCATCTACCATGGAGAGCGTCTGACTGAGTAGCATCTGGCTCATTATCGGTAAGCCGACCAGCAAAGCGAAGAACAGTGATAACCAGAACAAACCTGCTCGGTAACCGACCTTTATAGGCAGTGGATCATGTTCGGCGGCGCGAGCTGGTTTGAATAAAAGCACGCCGGCAAAAGCCGCGACAACAATTGAGCCGATCTGCCCCCATGCAGACGGAACCAACAGCACCACACACGTCGTAATCGCCATGATCGTGATACGCAACGCATCAGGGCATAGATTCCGTGCCATTCCCCATACGGCTTGAGCGACCACCGCAACGGCCACGACTTTCAGGCCGTGCAGTACGCCAGGCGCGATGATATCGCCATGGTTGGAAATACCTAACGCAAACAGGATCAGAAGGATGGCCGAGGGCAGCGTGAAACCCGCCCAGGCGGCCAGCGCCCCAGAGTAGCCCGAACGGGAGAGTCCCAGCGCCATACCAACCTGACTACTCGCGGGGCCTGGCAAGAACTGGCAAAGTGCGACCAGGTCAGCATAGCTACGCTCAGTCAGCCATTGCCGGCGCGTGACGAACTCATCGCGGAAATACCCCAAGTGTGCGATGGGCCCGCCAAATGAGGTCAGTCCCAGGCGCAAAAAGATGAGGAATATAAAAAACGGTCGACGGTCACCTTTGCTGTTTATGTTCATGCACACGTTTTCTGCATTTAATTAGACATTGATGACGATGAGGAAAAGAGGGCTGCAAACGGGTCTGCGTCTACGAAAGCTGGGGGCGGAAAAAAGGTCGTGAATCTTCATGTCGTGGTTTTTCCTTGCGATTTGCGCCGCGTAGACCAGGGGGCGGTAGAGATACACCTCGAATCTGAGCGCCACCATAGCGTTCGATTGAGGTGTCAAAACTCATTAAGCCAGTTCATACGAACTCGTTGTACCTTGAAAGTCTTACAGTGGCTGCCATGGCATGAAAACAGAAGAGGGTATTCCTCCTTCAACCGCCTTTGTGCTGATGATGCCTACGTGAACCCTGGATGGGGTGCGTAGGTGTGCCTCCCTGTCCGCCAATTTAGGGCAGGATGGTGACTCAAAACCTCATATCAGCTCCCTGTCTTAGTACGCGGTTATTCGCATCTCCTCGGCCACTTCAGCCCAGAGGAGACACGCACCATGTTGAAATCACTTCTAGTCATTGCTCTAGGCGCATCAGTGGGTGCTTGGTGGCGTTGGCTTTTGGGCATGAAGTTAAACGCCCTGTTTCCCTCGATTCTGCCAGGCACTGTGGTCGCGAACATGGTCGGTGGCGGCATCATTGGCCTGGCCATCGCGTTTTGGCCACATCCCCCTAAGCCCTGAATGGCGCCTGCTGATCATCACGGGCTTCTGTGGCGGCCTGACCACCTTTTCCACATTTTCCACCGAGACAGCTGCCCTGATTCAGGAGGGCAAATGGCTGTGTTCACTCGGCTCGGTTTCATTGCACGCCGCAGGACTTCTGTCCTACCAAATGACCGGTACGCGCTGAGGAAGTGAAAATGGAAGGTTTTCTGGTGATTTTCTTTACCCAACAGAAGCGTCGTTATCACAGACCACCCAAGGGGCAGCGCAAGTCCGCAACTTGGGTCAAAACCACATCAGCACTAACAGCCGGCTGCGATAGTGGCGGTTTTTTCGTTCATTGATCCGCTTATCCCGTGATGGCCAGAACGCTGCACGGCACCTGATGCAGAACATGCTCCGTAGTACTGCCAATAAGCTTGTCCACCCCTTTGTGATGGGTATTTCCCATTACGAAGACATCTGCTCGAGTATGAGTGGCAAATTCGGCCATCGCTTTGGTTGGCGGCCCTGCAATGAAGTGTCGCCGCTCAGGTGGCACGCCATGGCGTTCCGCCAAGGCAATGAAGCACTTTTCAAGTGACCGGCGCACGTCGTCGCTGAAGCCTGGCATCGTCACGGCGCCGGCACCCGCATCAGAGAAGTGTGTGTGTGTCAGTTCATAGGCATACAGCATGTGCAATTCAGCCTCACATTGCGTCGCCAGTTCGTTCGCCGCCTGAATGATGCTGTCGTTGATTCCGCTGATCTGACCCTCTGGATGCGATGGATCAACCGCCGCCACAATCATCCGAGGAAGCGGACACCTGACTTCGCTGACCAGATGTAAGGGGGTCGGACATTGACGCAACAACTGCCAATCCAAAGGTGTGACGAATACGCGTTTGAGCGCTGATTCATGATGTACGTCCTTGATAATCAGGTCCGGCTGCATTTCAGCCACATGCTCAAGGATTGCTTGCAGCGGGTCACGGGTCACTGCAACTTCGGTGGTCACGTTGATGCCCTGCCTGCGCATGAGTTCGGCCTCATCCGTCAACCACTGCAGGTTCTCCTGCCGGCAACTCTCACGAAGTTGTTCGCTGTTGCTCATTAACCGCATAAGGTCGAAGTCTTCGATGAACACTGCGATATGCAGCGCGGCGCCCGTAGCGTCGGCCAGGGCGATTGCCCGCTCCATCGCCGGCGAGTGACGCATGGTGGGACCTGCGATCAGAAAGAGTCGTTGATATTGCCTCATGTGCACCTCCAGCGTTTCGGGTTATCCGCTAGCGCCCCCAGCACTCTCGCTTGTCCCACCATTGGCGACCTTTTATCGCCTCAACTACCTGGATCGACACTATCAATATACGCCTGCATCAGCGGCTGACCAGTCGCCAAGACTGTCGAAGTGTCTAGCAGACCTTTGCAGGTGCATGCCTACAGCAGAGAGTTCGTGGGCCGCGACGTCAATGGCAACGATCTGCTCATCGCTGGAGGTGGGGCAGAGGCCCGGGTGGCATGCCGCTAGCGCCCACAGATTGCGGTTGCGCCTGGAGCAATTCGTCGAGCACCCCCATGAAGGCGTCCACCAGTTGGCTGCGCCCTTGCTTGCGGGTCAGTACCAGCAGTTGCGCCGTGGCGCCGGGGTCCGTCAGCGGTCGGTAGGTCACGCCTTTTTTGGCCAGGGTCTGGGTGCAGCGGGGCACCAGGGCAATGCCCCGGCCGGCGGCGACCAGGGCGATGATCGAGGTGATCTGCCGGCCGCTGGGGCCCGGTCGCAGGGGCAGGCCGTTGCGCCGGTAGAGTTGTTCGATCGCCTCGTTGAGCCCCGAGCCGTAGTCCGCCGGAAACAGGATCAACGGGTGTTCGCTGAGCTCGGCAAGGGTCACCTGATCCTGGGCGGCCAGGGGGCTGTCGCTGGAGATGGCCGCCACCAGGGGTTCGTCCCCCAGGGACAGGGCCTGGATTTCGCTCTGCTCGCTGGGTGGCTGCATCCGGCTCATGCCGATATCGATTCGCCCGTCGACGATCTGTGACCACTGGCTGACCGACGCGCCCTCGACTAGGGTCAGTTGCACGTCCGGGTAGCGCTGGGCGAAGGCCTGGATCGCCTGGCTGAACAGGTCCGACAGGGCGATCGAGCTGGCGTAGCCCAGGGCCAGTTGCCCGGCGCTGCCCTTGGCCAGCTTGCTGGCCATGACCTGGGTCAGGTCCACCTGTTCCAGCACGGCCCGGGCGTAAGGCAAAAAGTGCCGGCCCTGGGCGGTGAGGGAGACGGTGCGACTGGTGCGGTCGAACAGGCGAAACCCCAGTTCGGCTTCCAGTGCCGAAATCTGCCGGGTCAGCGGCGGTTGCGCGAGGTGCAGACGCAGGGCGGCACGGCCAAAGTGCAGCTCCTCGGCGACGGTCAGAAAGTAACGCAACTTGCGTAGATCGAGCATCCTGTTCCCTGGGTATTGATCGGTCGTAAATCGGTATTGGTCTTGGGGGCGCGGGGTATTTTATAAAGGCCTTTCGTCATAAAACGAGAGGTTTCATGAGTCCGCGCCAGCATTGTGCTCGCATCGCCCTGTTTTTGTGCGGTTGTGCGGCCTTTCTCAACCTGTATGCAACCCAGGGCATTCTTCAGGAGTTCGCCCAGAGCTTTCAGGTGAGTATCAGGGACGCGGGCTGGAGCATCACCGTGACCACCCTGGCGGTGGCCATCACCGCACCTTTTGTCAGCCGTTTCACCGGCCGTTTCCAGCAGCGCTCGGTGATGGTCCTGGCGTCCCTGCTTTTGGCGCTGCCGGCGCTGCTGGCGGCCTGTGCCGGCAGCTTTGCCCAGTTGCTGTTCTGGCGTTTTATCGAAGGCATGCTGATCCCGGTGGTGTTCGCCACCAGCGTGGCCTACATCGGCGATCGCTGGAGCGGCGGCACCGTCACCGAAGTCACCAGTCTCTACGTGGCCGGCACCGTGCTGGGCGGTTTCGCCGGACGTTTCGTCACCGGCTTCATGACCGAGTACGTCGGCTGGCGCGAGGCCTTCGCGCTGTTGGCCGGCCTGAGTCTGCTGATCGGCGTGGCCATCCATTTCCTGCTGCCGGCCAATGCGCCCGTGGTCAGCCGCCGTGCACAGAACCGCATGCGGGATCTGCGCGAGCTGTGCAGCCGGCCCTTGCTGGCGGCCTATGGCGTGGGCTTCTGCGTGCTGTTCTCCCAGGTGGCCACCTTCACTTACGCCGGGCTCTACCTCAGCCTGCCGCCCTTCGACCTGGGCGCCGCGGCCCTGGGGGCCATCTACAGCGTATTCCTGCTGGCACTGGTGGTGATTCCCATCGCCGGCCGCCTGAGCAAATCCCGGCCCCAGGCCGAGTTGCTCAAGGTCGCGGCCCTGCTCGGGGTCGGCGGCTCGGCCCTGACCCTGTTGCCTTCGCTGTGGCTGATCGTGCTGGGCCTGGCCTTGAGTTCCACCGGGGTGTTTATGGCCCAGGCCGCCGCCAACTCCTTTACCACCGCCACCGCCCGCCACAACAAGGCCGGGGCGGTGGGGCTGTACCTGACGTTCTATTACCTGGGAGGCAGTTTCGGCGCTGTGGTCCCGGCACTGCTCTGGAGCCATTGGGGCTGGCAGGGCTGTGTGGCGCTGATCGTGGTGTTCCAACTGCTGTCGCTGCTGATTGCCTGGGGCGGCTGGAAGCCCCTCGAACCCGAAGCACCGGTCGCCGATCCCAGGCTGGTGAACCCCCTAGATGCATCATCCAACAAGGAATACGTGAGGTGACCATGAATAACGTACTGACCCGGCAGAGCCAGTTGTTGAAGATTGTCGAACCTGTGTTGAACGACATGCCGGCCAGTGTCTTGAAGCATGCGCTGTTCGAGGCGTTCTGGAGCGAAGAGAACGCCCTGGTGGACATCGAGAGTGCCTTCGAGAAGCTCACCTCGCGCCGCCACGCGCCTGCCGTGCTGCGCAAGTTCTTTGCCAGCTGGTCGAAGACCAACAATTCCGCCACCAGCGTTTCCGGCCTGGCCAACCGCATCACCTTGCTGGCCCGCTCGGGCCAGGGCTCGGCAGCCGCCGACGGCCTCTATCGTGCCTGCGGCAGCCTGCAGCGCATTACCGATGAAGACCTGGGCGCTCTGGGCAACACCCTGCATTCAGACCTGTTCTACAACATGGCAACGCCCATCTGCGGCGACGATCAGTGGCTGCTCAAGGAAAACTGCCTGCCCTCGGCGCAAGGCTTCAAGGACTGGACCGACTTCCGCCGTCTGCGCGACCGCGATCTGCTCCAGGGCCTGCTGACCACCCTGATCCACGAGGTCTATACCCACGGTGAAGTGGAGTTCATCCACCCGCTGTACAAGCAATGGTTCGTGCGCGACATGGGCGTACCGGCGGAAAAGGCCCGGACCACCGTGGCCTGGGTCACGGTGCACACCGGCGGCACCGAGAGCAACCACTTCGCCCATGCGGTGGCGGCGGTCGAGGAATTCGTCGATGCCATGCAGGTGCGTGTCGACCCCCAGGTGGCGCGGGAAATCTTCTGCGAATACCTGCAGCGCAAGGCCCGGGTGATGCGCGACTGCAGCCAGTTGTTGCGCTGATGGCGTGCGGCCCGGCCCTGGCAACGGGGCTTGTGGCTGGCCCAGGCTTGCCTATCCTGTGACTGATTTCTATCCCTTCGACCTCGCAGCCCGCCCCCAAGATGAATGACCTGAAACACAGCGCCTCCCTGGAGGCCATGCCGGCCACCGACACTTCGGTACGCCGCCGGTCCCTGGTGGCCGGTTGCAGTGCTCATGCGGTACACGACGGTCTCACCGATGTGATCTACGTGCTGCTGCCGATCTGGCAGGCGCAGTTCGCCCTGAGCTATGCCCAGATCGGCCTGTTGCGCGGGGCCTATTCCGGGATGATGGCCGGGTTCCAACTGCTGGCCAGCCGTGCTGCCAAGCGCTGGGGCCGCGAGCGCCTGCTGGTGGGCGGCACGGCGCTGGCCGGGCTGGCCTACCTGCTGGCGGGGCAGGCCGGGGGCTTGAGCGTGTTGCTCCTGGCCCTGCTGCTGGGCGGCCTGGGGGCCAGTACCCAGCATCCGCTGGCGTCTTCCTTGATCACCGACACCCATGAAGCCGGAGGCGGGGTCAAGGAGGCCCTGTCCCAGTACAACTTTGCCGGGGACATCGGTAAGACCCTGATCCCCGGCCTGGTGGGCCTGTTACTGACGGTGATCAGCTGGCGCGCCAGTGTCACCCTGATCGGCCTCCTGGGGCTGGCCGCCGCGCTGTTGCTGTGGTGGCTGATTCCCTCCCGGGCCGTCACCGCGGCCATGAGCGAGAAGGCGCCCAAGGCGGTCAAGGGCCAAGGCTCGGCCAGCGGAATGCGTGCGTTGATCCTTACCGGCACCCTGGACAGTGCAGTGCGCATGGGCTTTTTGACCTTCCTGCCGTTTTTGCTCAAGGCCAAGGGCGCCGGCACCGCGGGCATCGGCCTGGCCCTGACCCTGTTGTTTGTCGGTGGTGCCTTCGGCAAGTTGCTGTGCGGTTACCTGGGGGCGCGCATCGGCATGATGAAGACGGTGTGGATCACCGAATTCACCACCGCCAGCCTGATCGTGCTGGCGGTATTTCTGCCCTACAACGGCCTGATGCTGATGTTGCCCCTGCTGGGCCTGGCGCTGAACGGCACCTCCTCGGTGCTGTACGGCGCGGTGCCGGACCTGGCGGGGGCCGGCAAACGCGAGCATGCGTTCTCGTTGTTCTATACCGGCACCATCGGTGGCGGGGCGCTGGCCCCGGTGCTGTTCGGCAGCCTGGGGGACGTTACCGGGATACCCCTGGCGGTGATGGCCCTGGCCGCCACGCTGCTGCTGACGCTGCCGCTGTCCTGGTACGTGCAGCGCGGCCTGGACGCCGATGCTCGGGCATTGTCCAGCCCTGGCTGATGCTTGCTGTCGACCCTTGAATCATCAGGCCCGGGGCTGTTCTGCCCGGGCCTGATGCGTTCTGCGCCCGGGCTCGCGGCAGGGGCCTCGCGGCCATCAGATATTTCTTACTTTTGCAGTATCAATCACGACGCAAACGGTATTGGCCGGACATTCTGACTGTCATCAGAATGTAAGAAGACCTGGCTGGAGCCCCCATCCAGGTTGGCTGCACAGGGTGTTTCCCGAATTCGGGGCGCCTTGTTTCCAGATCGTTTTCGCAGGTAAGAACATGAATAACAGCGAAGCCACTGCAAGCCGATTTTCCTTGTCCAAGCGTGCCCTGGGCCTCAGTGCCCCCGGTACGTCCAGCATGCGCAGCAAAGCCAACGCCCTGAAGGAAAGCGGGGTCAAGGTGATCAACTTCGCCGCCGGTGAATTGTCCTTCGACGCCTGCCAGGACATGCGCACCGGAGCCATTGAAGCCATCGAAAACGCGCGCAACCGCTACACCCCGCCCATTGGCCTGCCGGCCCTGCGGGAAAAGCTCGCCCAGCAGGTCAGCCAGCGCACCGGCGTGACTTTTGCGGCCAATGAAGTGGCGGTGACCGCCGGGGCCAAGCAGGCCCTGTACAACGCCTGCATGGTGCTGCTCAACCCCGGTGACGAGGTGATCGTGCCGACCCCGTACTGGGAAACCTTTCCCACCCAGATCCGCCTGGCGGGCGCCACGCCCGTGTTGGTCGAGACCCGGGGCGACGACTACCGGCTGACCCTTGAGGCGGTGCAGGGCGCGCTGAGCGAGCGCACCCGGATGATCGTCATCAACACCCCCAACAACCCCACGGGCACCGTCTATCAACGCCAGCAACTGCTGGCGATCGCTCAGTTGGCCTTCAACCAGGGGCTCTGGGTGATGTTCGACGAGTGCTATCGCGGCCTGGTGCGCGAGCCCCATGAGCATCACAACATCCTTTCGCTGTTCCCGGCGCTGAAACCGCAAACCGTGCTGATCGACTCCTTTTCCAAGAGCCAGGCAGTGACCGGCTGGCGGATCGGCTACGCCTGCGCCCCGGCGCCGGTGATCGCGGCCATGCACAACCTCCAGGGCCACACCACCTCCAACCCCAGCAGCCTGTCCCAATACGCCGCGCTCAACACCCTGAACGCCGATTCATCGCAGTTCGCCGACCAGGTCAATCCGTTCCTGCAACGGCAGCTGCACGCTGCCCGCACCTACCTGGATCGCCTGGAAGGCATCAGCTACGCACCACCGGAAGGGGCCTTCTATCTCTACCTGGATGTCTCCTCCCGCCTGGGGGGCTACTACCGCGGCGAGCAGGTGCGGGATGTCGAGCACCTGGCCGACCTGCTGCTGACCGAGGCGCATATCGCCGTGGTCCCGGGCTCGGGGTGTGGCGACCCGCATTGCATCCGGATTTCCTACGCCGTCGAGTACCAGGAGTTGATCGAGGGGCTGGGCCGTTTCAACCAGTTCATGTCGGCCATCGTCATGGACTGACGGCGCTTCAAGTCGCCCGCCGTTGCACCGTCATCACCGCTGTTCCCGCGCCCCTGTGGTGGCCCGGGTGGCGTCGCTCGTCTTGCTGTCCGTGAAGTGAACAATAAATACAGGAGAGAGACATGGAGAGTTCCCGCAAAGCGTTCATCGGCTACGTGCACCAGGCCCTGGTGGATGTCGAAGACCGGAATCTGGTGGAGGCCCTGCTGACCGGCTTTGAAAACCATCCCGACAAGCTGGACGGCTACTGCCAGACCTATCAGCGCATGACATCCAGCCGCTGGTCCGAGGATTCGCTGTGCACCTTTTTCTGCGGCTGGCGCAGCCCTGATGGCGCGGCTCACGCCGTGTCCAGCATCATCGTGCGGCTGTTGCAGGAGTCCGCGGACCTGCCCGGCGACGACAACAAGCTCAAGCTGCTGGAGGCCGCCCGGCATTGCGGCGAGATCATCGTCGAAGACGTCGGCCTCGGTGAAATGCACGGCCATCCCCACCATTCCAAGCTGTACCACCGCATGGCCTCGGCCATCTGCGGCTCCGACAACTGGCGCCTGCAGGACAAGTACCTGAACCCCATCACCAAGGAGTTCTCCACCTGGGTCGGGGAGAAACGCCCCCTGGCGCCGAACCTGGTGGAAGCCCTGGAGATGATGGCCCTGACCGAGCTGTTCAACACCGGCGAATACAACCTGATGACACCGCTGTGGAAGAACTGGCTGCGCGAGTCCTGCGGTTATCCGGCGGGGGAGGCCAACCGCATCGCCGGCTTCCTCAGCGTCCATTGCGGCGCCGTCGAGGCTCGGCATTTCCGCCACGCCACCGACGCCCTGAAGCTCTACACCCAGGCCACCGGCCAGCAGATCGACTACCGGCGCATCGCCGCGCTCTCCGACGAGTACGTGGTGCGGGCCTGCGCGCACCTGGAAAAAATGGCCTCCGTGCTCAAGGCGTAGGGCCCCTGCAAACGATGCCGGGCGCGGCGACGGCCCGGCCTCCCATGACTGATTGCACTGCATAGCAAAGACTGGAGAACCATGAACATGCGTCTTGAATCCGACTCGATGGGGTCCATTTCCGTACCGTCCAACAGGTACTGGGGGGCTCAGACCGAGCGCTCCATCCTCAACTTCCCCATCGGCCGTTCGCGCTTCCAGTGGGGCGCGCCGATGATCCGTGCCATGGGCATCCTGAAAAAGGCCGCGGCCCTGGCCAACCTCAAGCTTGGCGAACTGCCTGAAGCCATCGCGCTGCCCATCGTCAAGGCGGCGGACGAAGTCATCAGCGGGCAGTTGGATGATCACTTCCCGCTGGTGGTGTTCCAGACCGGCTCCGGCACCCAGTCCAACATGAACGCCAACGAAGTGATCGCCAACCGGGCCATCGAGATGCTCGGCGGCGAGCTGGGCAGCAAGAAGCCCATCCACCCCAACGATCACGTCAACCGTGGGCAATCGTCCAACGACACCTTTCCCACGGCCATGTACATGGTGGTGGTAACGGAAATCTTCGAGACCCTGCTGCCCGGGGTGGCAACCCTGCGAGACACCCTGTTCGAAAAATCCCAGCAGTATCGCGACGTGGTCAAGGTCGGCCGGACTCACCTGCAGGACGCCACCCCGATCACCCTCGGCCAGGAAATCGGCGGCTGGGTCGAACAGATCGACTACGCCCTGGGGGCCATCGAACTCAACCTCGGCGGCCTCTACGACCTGGCCATCGGCGGCACGGCGGTGGGCACCGGGCTCAACTCCCACCCGCAGTTCGGCGACGAGTGCGCGCGAATCATCGCCGAGCTCACCGGCTACCCGTTCAAGTCCTGCGCCAACAAGTTCTTCGCCCTGTCGGCCCATGACGCGCTGATCAACACCTCGGCGGCGATCCGTACCCTGGCCATGGCCCTGATGAAGATCGCCAACGACGTGCGCTGGCTGGCCAGCGGCCCGCGCTGCGGCATCGGCGAGATCGACATTCCCGAGAACGAGCCGGGCTCTTCGATCATGCCGGGCAAGGTCAACCCGACCCAGTGCGAGGCGCTGACCATGGTCTGTGCCCAGGTCTTCGGCAACGACGCCAGCGTGGCCTTTGCCGGCAGCCAGGGCAATTTCCAGCTCAACGTCTACAAGCCGGTGATGGTGCACAACGTGCTGGAAAGCATCACCTTGCTGGCCGAATCCTGCCGCGCCTTCAACGACCATTGCGCAGTGGGCATCGAGCCCAACCGGGCGCGGATCGAGGCCAACATCGAGAAGAACCTGATGCTGGTGACCGCCCTCAACCGGCACATTGGCTACGACAAGGCGGCCATCATCGCCAAGACCGCCCACCAGGAGGGCAAGTCCCTGCGGGAGGTGGCGCAACAGCTTGGCTACGTTTCGGCCGCGGATTTCGACCGCTATGTGGTGGCCCTGGACATGACCCATCCCTGAGGCCTGGCCGCCGCAGCCAACCCGCTGTTCCTACTCACAAGAGGCGCGTGAATCCCATGCAGGACGCTGATATTCGCCGAACCCACCTCAGCCAGTTGCTGCGCCGCAAGCGCTGTCTGCGGGTCCTTGAAGCCCACAGCCCGATCTCGGCGCTGCTGGCCGAACAATCCAGGCTGGAGCGCGGGCCCGGGCCCAGCCTGAGTTACGACGCCATCTGGTCCAGTTCCCTGACCGACTCGACCCACAAGGGCCTGCCGGACATCGAGATCCTCTCGCCCAGCAACCGCCTGCACGGCATTCGCGAGATCTTCGATGTCTGTTCGCTGCCGATGATTTTCGACGGCGACACCGGGGGCAAGGCCGAGCACTTCGCCATCCACGTGAAGATGCTGGACCGGGCCGGGGTCTCGGCGGTGGTCATCGAGGACAAGTGCGGGCTGAAGAAGAACTCCCTGTTCGGTACCGCCGTGAGCCAGGTCCAGGACAGCATCGAGGAATTCTGCGAGAAGATCCGCGTGGGCTGCGCCAGCCGCAGCCATGCAGAACTGCTGATCATCGCGCGCTGTGAAAGCCTGATCCTCGACAAGGGCATGGACGACGCCATCGAGCGCTGCCTGGCCTATGTCGCCGCCGGCGCCGACGGGATCATGATCCACAGTCGGAAAAAGGACGGCCTGGAGATTCTCGAATTCGCCCGGCAGTTCCGTCGCCAATGCCCGCGGGTGCCGCTGATCTGCGTACCCACCAGTTATGCCCACTTGAGTTTCGACGAGCTGGAAGGAGCCGGCTTCAACGCGGTGATCTACGCCAACCACATGCTGCGCAGTGCCTACATGGCCATGCGTGATGTGGCGGTGGGCATTCTCGAACATGGCCGGACCCTGGAGGTGGAACCCCGTTGCCTGGGCATCGAGGAGATCCTTGATCTGGTGCCGGGCACCCGTTGACCGCGGGCGACAGCGGCGGTCCCGAGCATTCTTGGAAGATTCTGGTTTTATCCCCGTCGATTGCGCGACTGAGGATATGCAGGAATAAGAATTTTCTTACATACGTTGCCAGGACCGCTGCTTAGAATTGCCCCGTTCGCCCGGCCAGCCACCACAGGCTCCATGCCCAGTGGTGGTTTCTGGTCAGGGCGGGCTGCAACATCGCAATACCTGCCTGCCCGGTCCGTGTTCTGCCTACTGCCCTTGGCTGGCCGGGTCGGCACTTCAGGTTCGATGCGTTCAACATCCCCCGCTAGCCGCTACTTCCCCCTCCAACCTAGAACCTCAATTCGGACCTCAAGCCGAGGACCGCGTCAGGGTTGTGCCTGGGTGCCGGCCAGGCTCGGTGCTGCGCTCCAGGCGCCCCCCAGGGCCCGGTACAGGTCGACCTCGGCCAGCAGCTGCGCCAGGTGGTCGTTGATCAGGCCCTGCTGGGCGCTGAACAGCGAGCGTTGGGCATCGAGGAACACCAGGTTGCTGTCCACGCCGATGCGATAGCGATGCTCGGCCAGGTTGTAGTAGTCCTGGCTGGCCTGCACCAGATTGCCCTGGGCCATCAATTGCTGCTGATAGGTCTGGCGAGCGGCCAGGCCGTCGGCCACTTCCTGGAAGGCGGTCTGAATCGCCTTTTCATACTGGGCGACGCTGATGTCCTTCTGCAGCCGGGCGTAGTCCAGGCTGGCGCGCAGGCTGCCGGCATTGAAGATCGGCAGGTTGATCTGCGGTTGAAAGGTCCAGCCGCCAGCCCCTCCCTTGAACAGCCCGGAAAGCTCCTTGCTGGAGCTCCCGGCATTGGCAGTCAGGCTGACGCTGGGGAAGAACGCCGCTCGGGCCGCGCCGATGTTGGCGTTGGCGGCCTGCAGTTGGTACTCGGCCTGGAGAATGTCCGGGCGTCGCTGCAACAGGCTCGAAGGCAGGCCTGCGGGCACCTGGGCCAGCATGCCTTCGGCCAGCCTGCGCTGGGGCAGGTCGGCGGGGAGGGGCGCCCCCACCAACAGGGTCAGGTTGTTCAGGTCCTGGGCCACCTGGCGCTGGTAGCGGGCCAGGTTGGCCCGGGCGCTGTCGACGCGGGTGCGGGCCTGGGCCACGTCCAGGGCCGAGATCTTCCCGGCATGGCCGTTGCGTGTGGTCAAACGCAGGCTCTGCTCATCCGCGGCCAGGGTCTTGCGGGTCAGCTCCAGCAGTTCCTGGTCGGCGCACCAGGTCAGGTAGGCACTGGCGACATTGGCCACCAGGCTCAACTGCGCGCTGCGCCGGGCTTGCTCGCTGGACAGGTAGGTCATCAACGCCTGTTGGCTGAGGCTGCGGATGCGGCCGAAGAAATCCAGCTCGTAGGCGCTGATGCCCAGGTTCGCCCCATAGCTGGAATTGATCAGCGCCTTGCCACCGGTCATCTGCTCGGGCAGCCGCTGGCGCTTGCCGTTGACACTGGCCGATACCGCCGGCAGCAGGTCGGCGCGCTGGATGCGGTACTGGGCCTGATAAGCCGCGACGTTCAGCGCCGCCACCCGCAGGTCGCGGTTGTTGTCCAGGGCACTGTGGATCAACTGTTGCAGCAAGGGGTCCTGGAACAGGCCGGACCAGTCGGCTCCCGCGGTGCCGGCGGCCGAGGCGTAGGCCAGGCCTTGAGGGTAATGGGCAGCAACCGGCGGCGCTGGGCGTTGGTAGTCCGGGATCAGCGAGCAGCCGCCGAGGGCCAGGGCCAGGGCCGCCAGGATCGAAGGGGAGGTACGCATATCAGCCTCGTGACAAGGACATCCTGAAGGTGGACGACAGGGGCGCAGCAAGCGCGCCTCAGGCGCCGACCATCCACTTGGCCAGGCCGTGGCGGCCACTGACCCCGAGCTTGGCGGCGGCACGCTTGAGGTAGGTTTCGATGGAGCTGTTCTTGACGCTCAGGCGCTGGGCCATTTCCGGCACCGTGCCTCCGGTCAACAGCCCCAGGCAGACTTCTTTTTCCCGTGCCGAAAGGCTGATGTCCCCCAGGGACAGGCGCTCGTCGAACTCCCGTTGCAGGGGCGTCTGCTGACGCGCATCCAGGGGGCGGCTGCTCCAGCTGCGCAGGTTCTTCAGGGCCTGTTGCCGGTGCAGTTGGGCATGGCGCTCCAACAGCGGCAGCAGGGTCGCCGACAAGCTCTTGAGAAAGGACAGTTCGGCCAGGGAAAAACCGCCCTGGGAGGGTTCGCGGTAGAGGGCGATGACACAGCGGCGGTTGGCTTTGCGCGAGACCAGATGGCATTGGTGCGGGGTGTGGCGTGATGTTCCGCCCTGGGCCTGGGCATTCATCTGAATCAGCAGCGAGTCGTCCATTTCCAGCATCTTGTGCAGCAGCGGATCATGGCGTCGCGGGGGCTCCGGCAGAGGCAGGTCCTCCTGCAGCCCGGCCCGCCCCAGCAAGGTGATTGCCAGGGAGCTGGCCTGGCGTTCGTCGAGGGTCCACTCACTGAGCAGCAGTTGGCTGACCGGCACCAGCTTGTCCACCAGTTGCAGCATGTCCCTGGCGAATCCGCAATGGCCGGTACTGGAGATCAACTGCCCCAGTTCGAAGTAGAAGGGTGGAGTTTCCATGTTGGCGATACTGCTGGTCAGACCCATATCCTTATCATCCTTGATCGAGACAAATCGCTGATCGAAACGCGGTCGCCACGGTGGCCCGCGGCACAGTGTTCATGTACCTGATTTGGTCGGAAAAATCTGATTTAAGCCTAAGAATTTACTTCGCGTCTGTAGGGGTAAACCGGGACACGCAGGCCGCATCAGAGCGCTGCCGGGCTGTCCCCGTGGGCCGGCAACAGGCGCGCAATCCCCGCTGGCGTTCGTCCTCGCGGTTGTGCAAGGCGCTGCCGGCACAGGCTCATCAGGCCTTGGCGGCAAGGCAGGCGAGGCCAGGAGCCTCATGTACGGGTGGTCAATGTCCTACAGCTATTTCAGCCGATCCGCAGCAGCGTCCCGGCGCTGATGGTGCCTGCCCGGGGGCTTGCCTGGCGGCCTGCCAGAGCCGTTCTCAAGGCCTTGAGCCTGCTTCGCCAGGGCCCAGGAATGTCCGGGTTTCGGGTGACATACAGGGTGTGGGGCCGATGCTTAAATCCGCGGACGCTGGTGCCCGGGCCCATCACATGAGAAGGATCTTATGATGCGTTTTTCTGCCTTTGCCGTGGCCGATATGGTCGCGCCAATCACCCTTGTCATCCACGGTGCGCTGCCTGCTGGACGTTCAGCGCCGGTGATGGCATGAGCGCCGGGGCGGAGCAGGCCCAAGGCTTGCCGCTGACCACCGGGCAAAGGGATATCTGGCTCGATCAACTGAGCCGCGGTGACTCGCCGCTGTACAACATCGGCGGCTATGCCGACCTCAAGGGACCGCTCCAGCCCGAGCTGATGCAGCGCACGGTGGAGGCGCTGGTGCGCAAGCATGATGTGCTGCGCACGGTGCTGTCCCTGGAGGGCAGCAGCGACGGCCTGCCGTTGCAGTACTTCGACCGCGACTGGCCGGTGCAGTTGGCATTTCACGACCTGTCCGCCGAGGCCGACCCGCTGGCCACTGCCCTGGCGCGGATTCACTGGCAGATGCAGCAGCCGTTCAAACTCAGTGGCGAACGCCTGTGCCGTTTCTCGCTGTTTCGCCTGAGCCCCGAGCATCACCTGATGCAAGCCGAGGCCCATCACCTGATCCTCGACGGTTGGGGCTTTGCCCAGTTGTCCCAGTCCTTGGGTAGCCTCTACAGCGCTTTGGCGCGGGGCGAACAGCCCGGCCCTGGTGCACCGTCCTTTGTCGATTTCATCGAGGACGACGCGCGCTACCAGCAGTCCAGCCGTTATGCCCGGGACCGCGACTACTGGCTGGCCAAGTACCAGAGCCTGCCGGAGCCGCTGTTGCGCCCGCGCCATCGTCCGGGACAGGAAGCCGGAACGCCCGGGGCGACCCTGGTGCAGGCCTTTCCCGCGGCCCTGCATGAGCGGATGAAAGCCCTGGGCACAAGCACCGGGGCTTCGGCCTTCCACGTGCTGCTGGCGGCCTTGCATGTGTATTTCGCCCGCACCGGCCAGCGCGACCAGTGGGTCCTGGGCATGCCGGTGCTGAACCGGCCCAACGCCGCCTTCAAGGTGACCCTGGGCTGTTTCACCCAGGTCAGTGCGGTGCACATGGACTTCGGCCGCGAGCTGAGTTTCGAGGCGCTGGTGGCGGCGGTGCGGGACGTGCTCAAGCAGGATTATCGCCATCAGCGCTTTCCCCTGAGCGAGCTCAATCGCGCCCTCGGCCTGCTGCGTGAAGACCGCGGGCAATTGTTCGAACTGACCCTGTCCTATGAACTGGAGGACCTGCAATACCGCTACGGCGATGCCGTGGCCTCGTCGGTGAAAGTTTCCAATCGCCACGAGCCGACGCCCCTGGCCATTCACCTGCGCAGCAACCGTTTCGACGACAACGCCTGGATGCATTACGTCTACGACACGGGGTATTTCCAGCCCCATGAGATCGAGGCCCTGGCCGCTTGCCTGATCCATGTGCTGGAGCAGGGGTTGGCGAACGTGGCCTTGCCGGTGCAGCAGTTTTCGCTGCTGAGCGCAGAGCAGGGCGCGCGTTTGCAAGGGTGGAACGCCACCCGCCAGCCGCTGGCTGCCGAGCAGCGCATCCACAAGCGGGTCGAGGCCTGGGCCCAGCGCACTCCGGGCGCCGTGGCCCTGGTTGCCCAGGGCCAGCAGCTGAGCTACGACCAGCTCAACCGCCGGGCCAATGCCCTGGCCCTGCACCTGCAAGGGCTTGGGGTCGGTCCCGATCAGCGGGTGGCGATCCTGGCCCGACGCAGCCTGGAGACCCTGGTCGGCCTGCTGGCGATCCTCAAGGCCGGCGCTTGTTACGTGCCGCTGGACCCGGCGTATCCCCCTGAGCGACTGGCCTACCTGCTGGAGGACTGCGGGCCGGTGGCGCTGCTGACCCAGGCCGGTTTGCGCGAGCGCCTGCCGAGCCTGGCGGTGCCGCTGATCGAGCTGGACGATCAGCAGTGGCAGTCAGGCTCGGCGCCTGGTCCCCAGGTGCCCGGGCTGACGGCGCAGCACCTGGCCTACGTGATCTACACCTCCGGCTCCAGCGGTTTGCCCAAGGGCGTGATGGTGGAGCACCAGAGCCTGTCCGCCCTGGTGGACTGGCATTGCCGGGCCTTCGAGCTGCAGGCCGGCAGCCACACCTCCTGCCTGGCCGGCTTCGGTTTCGATGCCATGGCCTGGGAAGTCTGGCCGGCCCTGTGCGCCGGGGCGACCCTGCACCTGGCCCCGGCCAGTGACGGCCCCGAAGACCTCAATGGGTTGCTCGCCTGGTGGCGGGCCCAGCCGCTGCAGGTGAGCTTCCTGCCCACGCCGGTGGCCGAGTACGCCTTGAGCCAGCGGCTCGGTCATCCGACCTTGCGCACCCTGTTGATCGGTGGCGATCGCCTGCGCCAGTTACCCGAGGCACAGCGCTTTGCCCTGATCAACAACTACGGCCCCACCGAAGCCACGGTGGTGGCCACCTCCGGGAGCATCGAGGCCGGGCAGCCGCTGCATATCGGCCGGCCCATCGCCAATACCCAGGTCTATCTGCTGGATGAGCGACAACGCCCGCTGCCCATCGGCATTGCCGGCGAACTCTATATCGGTGGTCACGGGGTGGCCCGGGGCTACCTCAATCGCGACGAGCTGACGGCCGAGCGTTTCCTCGACGATCCCTTTAGCGACCGGCCCGGTGCGCGCATGTACCGCACCGGCGATCTGGCTCGCTGGCTGGAGGACGGCCGCCTGGAGTACCTGGGGCGCAATGACGATCAGGTGAAGATCCGTGGCCAGCGCGTCGAGCTGGGAGAAATCGAAACCCGCCTGGGCGCCCATCCCGCGCTGCAGGAGGTGCTGGTCCAGGCCCGGGACGGCCAGTTGCTGGCCTGGTTCACCGCCCGCGAGGCCGTGCCGATCAGTGACCTGCGGGACTTCCTGCGCCGGCAGTTGCCCGACGCCCTGGTGCCCGTGGCCTATGTACGGCTCGAGGCATTGCCCCTCACCGCCAACGGCAAGCTGGACCGCCAGGCCTTGCCCGCACCCGGGCCCGAGGCCCTGGTCAGCCGCGAGTACCAGGCCCCCCAGGGCCCACTGGAAACCACCCTGGCCCAGCTCTGGGCCCAGGTGCTGCAGGTGCAACAGGTGGGCCGCCACGACCATTTCTTTGAACTGGGCGGCCATTCGTTGCTGGCCCTGGAACTGATCCAGCGCATGCAGGAGCAGGGGCTGCATGCCGATGTGCGGGTGTTGTTCGGCCAGCCGACCCTGGCCAGCCTGGCGGCGGCGGTGGAGGGCCGGCAGGACGTGGAAATCCCGGCCAATGGCATACCTGCCGATTGCCGGCACATCACCCCGCAGATGCTGACCCTGGTGGACCTGGACCAGGAGAGCATCGACCGGGTACTGGCCACCGTTCCCGGCGGCGTGAGCAACGTGCAGGACATCTATCCCCTGGCGCCGCTGCAGGAGGGCTTGCTCTACCACCACATGACCTTTGCCGCGCATGACCCGTACCAGCAGCACGCGCTGCTGGCCTTTTCCCGTCGCGAGGACCTGGACGCCTTCGCCCAGGCCTTGCAGGCGGTGATCGAGCGCCATGACATTCTGCGCACCAGCCTGGTCTGGGAGGCGGCAGAGCAGCCGCTGCAGGTGGTCTGGCGCCAGGCCCGGTTGCCGGTGGAGCAGTGGCAGCCGACGGCCGAGGGCGGCTCGCTGGCGGAGCAGTTGCGCGAGCATTACCACCCGCGGCACAACCCGCTGGATATCCGCCAGGCACCGCTGCTGGCCCTGGCCTGGGCCGAGGACCGGCCGAACCAGCGCTGGCTCGCGCTGCTGCGCTTTCATCATCTGGTCAACGATGCCACGTCCACGGCCTTGCTGATGGCGGAAATCGCCGCCCACATGAACGGCCGGCAACAGCCACTGGCGCCAGCCTTTGCCTACCGTGACTACGTGGCCCGCACGCGGTTGGGGCAGGCCTCCCATGCTGCGTTCTTCCGTGAATACCTGGCCTCGGTGGACCAGCCGACCCTGGCCTTCGAGTGGCAGGAGCGTGCGGGCGAGCCGGTGGATCAGCAGCATGCCAGTGCTCTGCTGGATCACGACTTGAGCCTGCGCCTGCGTCATCAGGTGCGGCAGTTCGGGGTCAGTGCCGCCAGCCTGTTCCACCTGGCCTGGGGCCTGGTGCTGGGACGCTCCAGCGGCCGCGAGGACCTGCTGTTCGGCACGGTGCTGCTGGGTCGCTTGCAGGCCGGTGCGGGAGCGGACCGGGCCCTGGGCATGTTCATCAACACCTTGCCGTTGCGTCTGGAACTGGCGGGGCTGACGGTGGCGGCCGGGTTGCGCCAGACCCAGGAACGCCTCAGCGCGCTGCTGGCCCATGAGCAGGGGCCCCTGTCCCTGGCTCAGCGTTGCAGCGGCGTGGCGGCGCCGACGCCGCTGTTCAATGCCTTGCTCAACTACCGGCACAACGTCGCCGCCGACGCCCAGGCCCTGTTGCAAGGGGTGCCGGGGGCGCAATGGCTGAGCAGCGAAGAAGTGCTCAGCTACCCCTTGATGCTGGCGGTGGACGACCTGGAACCGGGCTTTCGCCTGGGAGCCCGGGCGCCCCGGCGGATCGGCGCGCAGCGCCTGCTGGACTACCTGAGCTGCGCCCTGGAGGGGCTGGTCCAGGCCTTGGAACAGGCACCGCAGACCCTGCTGCAGAGCCTGTCCATCCTGCCGGCGGCGGAGTATCGGCAGCAGATGCTGGCGTTCAACGCCACCGCCTCCGACTACCCCAGCGAGCTGACCCTGCACGGGCTGTTCGAAGCCCAGGTCCGCCGCACGCCCCAGGCGATTGCCCTGCAGGCCGGCGAGCAATGCCTGAGCTACGCCCAGCTCAACCAGCGGGCCAATCAGCTGGCCCATCACTTGCGCGAGCAAGGGGTGGGGCCGGACGTGCGAGTTGGGCTGTGCGTGGAGCGCGGCCTGGAAATGCTCATCGGCCTGCTGGGCATCCTCAAGGCCGGTGGCGCCTATGTGCCCCTGGACCCGGAGTACCCGCCGGAGCGGTTGAGCTTCCTGATCAATGACAGCCAGCCACTGGCCGTGCTGGTGCACCAGCCCACCCGGGCGCTGCTGCAGGCCCAGGCCGTGCCGCTGATCGATTTCGACCGCGACCACTGGCAGCACCCGGGCCAGGATGATCCTGTGGTGCCGGGGCTCGGGGTCAGGCACCTGGCCTATGTGATCTACACCTCGGGCTCCACCGGCAACCCCAAGGGGGTGATGGTGGAACACCGTGGCCTGGGCAACCTGATGCACTGGAGTTCGCGACTGTGTGGGCCATGCCCGGGCGGCACCTTGCTGCAAAAGGCCCCGTTCAGTTTCGACGGCTCGGTGTGGGAGCTGTTCTGGCCCCTGGTCAGCGGCATGCGCCTGCTCCTGGCGCGGCCCGACGGCCAGCGTGATCCGGGCTACCTGGCGCAGCTGGTGCAAGCGCAGCAGGTGACCATGATCAAGTTCGTGCCGGCGATGCTCCTGCAGTTCCTGCAACTGGAGGAGAGCGGACAGTGCCACAGCCTGACCGACGTTTTCTGCGGTGGTGGCGAGCTCACCGAGGCCATCGCCCGGCTGTTCCAGCGGCGCCTGCCCAAGGCCCGGCTGCATAACGTCTACGGTCCCACCGAGGCCACGGTGGACAGCAGTGCCTGGACTCTGGAACCCGGGGCCCCTGTACCGCCGGTGCAGTTGCCCATCGGCCGGGCCATTACCAATACCCGGCTGTATGTGCTCGATGCCCATGACCAGCCGGTGCCCCTGGGGGTCAGTGGCCAGTTGCATATTGGCGGCGTCGGCGTGGCCCGGGGCTACCTGGGCTTGCCGCAGTTGCGGGCCGAGCGCTTTATCGACAGCCCCTTCGTGGCCGGTGACCGCCTGTACCGCAGCGGCGATCTGGTGCGCTACAACGCCGACGGCGACCTGGAGTTCCTCGGCCGCAACGACTTCCAGGTCAAGCTGCGCGGGCTGCGCCTGGAACTGGGGGAGATCGAGGCACGGCTGGCGCAACACCCGGCCCTGCGCGAGGTGGCGGTGCTGATGCGCGATGAGCGCCTGGTGGCCTATTTCAGCCTGCACCCGGATCAGGCGCCGCCGGGTATCGAGGCACTGCGGGCCCATGTCCTGGAGCAGTTGCCGGAGTACATGGTGCCGGCCGCCTATGTGCGGCTGGCATCGCTGCCCCTGAGCGCCAACGGCAAGCTGGACCGCAAGGCGTTGCCGGAACCCGGGGTGGACGCAGTGCTGAGCCGCGAGTTCGAGGCGCCCCAGGGTGAGCTGGAAACGACCCTGGCGCGGCTCTGGGCCGAGGTGCTGCAGGTCGAGCGGGTGGGGCGCCATGACCATTTCTTCGAACTGGGCGGGCACTCCCTGCTGGCGGTCAGCCTGGTGGCGCGCATGCGCCAGGAGGGCCTGCATGCCGATGCCCGGCTGCTGTTCAGCCAGCCGACCCTGGCGGCCCTGGCGGCCCATACCCAGTACCAGTTGCAGCGCCTGGAGATTCCCGCCACCACCATTCCCCAGCTCAAGCGCCAGCGGCGTCTCTGAGCCCATCTTCGGCCTTGCAGGTGCGCCGGCCCCAGGGCCGGCGCTCGCCGTGGGCGCCACAGGACGGGGGCCGGGACAACGCCGGGGGCATGTCCCGGCTTCCCATGTCAGACACTCAAGGACGGATGTTTTAGCGTCTCCAGGCTGCCGGGAGCCCTGGCGGGATCAGTGTCTGCGGCGTTTGCCCGAGCCGCTGGCCGCTGAGCGCTCGGGCCCTGCGCCGCCTCTGAAAGGTTGCATCTGAAACAAGGACGTTCTCTTCAACCATTTCCGAATTCTCAGGCAGGTTACGACATGCAGTTCAGCGAATTGATGGCCGTTCTTTCGACCCTCGCGATCCGTCTTCAACGGGACGGCGAGGATCTGCTGGTGCAGGGCGATGACGAGGCCCTGGACGACGCACTCTGGGACAGCCTGATCCAGCACAAGGCGCAGCTTCTGCAGCAGGTGAGCGAACAGGGCGGCCACTGGCTGAGCCCGGCCTTCAGGATCACCCCGGACATGCTGCCCCTGGTGTCACTGGAGCAGCCGGCCATCGACCGCATCGTCGCCGGCGTGCCAGGGGGCGCCGCCAATGTGCAGGACATCTACCCCCTGGCGCCGCTGCAGGAAGGCATGCTCTATCACTACCTGTCCGCGCCCCAGGGCGATCCCTATGTGCTCCAGGCGCATTTCGCCTTTGCCGACCGGCAACGGCTGCAGGCTTTTGCCGAGGCCTTGCAATGGGTGATCGAGCGCCACGACATCCTGCGCACCGCGATCGTCTGGGAAAGCCTCGATGAACCGCTGCAGGTGGTTCTGCGCCAGGCGCCGCTGCAGTGTGAAGCCCTACCACTGGACGCCGCCGGGGGCGATGCCCTGGCCCAGTTGCAGCAGCGCTACGATTCCCGGCATTTCCGCCTGGACCTGCGTCAGGCGCCGCTGTTGCGCCTGGTGCACGCCGAGGACCCGGTCAACTCGCGCCAGGTGGCGTTGCTGCTGTTCCATCACATGGCCCTGGACCACGCCGCCCTGGATGTGGTGCGCCAGGAAATCCAGGCCTGTCTGCTGGGCCAGCGCGAGCAGTTGCCGCTGCCGGTGCCGTTTCGCAACCACCTGGCCCAGGCCCGCCTGGGGCAGAGCGAGGAGCGCCACGCAGCCTTCTTCCGCGAGATGCTCGGGGATATCGATGAGCCGACCCTGCCGTTCGGCCTGGGGGATGTGCAGGGCGCAACCGGCCGCATTGAAGAACACCGGCTGCCTCTGGATCGCCAGCTCAGCCAGCGCCTGCGCAGCCAGGCCCGGCAACTGGGGGTGAGTGTGGCAAGCCTGATGCACCTGGCCCTGGGCCGGGTCCTGGGCCAGCTGTCCGGGCGCGAGGCGGTGGTGTTCGGCACCGTGCTGCTGGGGCGCATGGAAGTGGGCGAGGGCGGTGAGCGGGCCCTGGGCATGTTCATCAACACCCTGCCGCTGCGGGTGGATGTGGGAGCGCAAAGCGTGCGCGCCGGGGTGCTGGCGACCCATGCTCGGCTGAGCGCCTTGCTGGCCCATGAGCACGCCTCCCTGGCCCTGGCCCAGCGTTGCAGCGAAGTCAGTGCGCCGACCCCGCTGTTCAGCGCCATGCTCAATTACCGCCACAGCCACCGGGCCGATGGCGACCAGGTCCAGGAGCTGGTGCCGGGCATCCAGGTACTGGGTGCCCAGGAGCGCACCAACTACCCGCTGACCGTCAACATCGACGATCTGGGCGAGGACCTGCAGATCACCGCCCTGGTGGACGCCAGCCTGGGTGCCGAGCGCATCAGCGGCTACCTGCTGACCACCCTGGAAAGCCTGGCCCTGGCCCTGCAGGCAAACCCCGAGGCGCCGTTGTACAGCCTGGAAATGCTCCCGGCCAGCGAGCGGCGTTACCTGCTGCAGGGCCTGAACACGCCCCTGGGGCAGTACCCCGACAGCCCGCTGATCCATCAGCAGGTGGAGGCCCAGGCCCGGGTCCAGCCTGAGGCGCCGGCGCTGCTTTTCCAGGCACAGCGCCTGAGTTACGGCGAGCTCAACCGCCGCGCCAATCAGGTGGCCCATCGCTTGCTGGCGCTGGGGGTGCGTGCGGACCAGCGCGTGGCGATCTGCGTCGAGCGCGGCCTGGAAATGATCATCGGCCTGCTGGGCATCCTCAAGGCCGGTGGCGCCTACGTGCCCATCGACCCGGCCTATCCCCGGGAACGCATCGCCTACACCCTGGAGGACAGCGCCCCGGTGGCGCTGCTGGTGCAGGCCGATACCCAGGCCCTGGTGGCCGACCTGCGGGTGCCGCTGATCGACCTCGACAGCCGCACCCTGGCCCACGAGTCCCCGGACAACCCCGACGTGCCGGGGCTGACCCCGGCCAACCTGGCCTATGTGATCTACACCTCCGGCTCCACCGGCCTGCCCAAGGGCGTGATGGTGGAACACCGCAACGTCGCCCGGCTGTTTTCCGCCACCCGCGACTGGTTCGATTTCAACTGGCGCGACGTCTGGGCGCTGTTCCATTCCTTCGCCTTCGACTTCTCGGTGTGGGAGATCTGGGGCGCCCTGATCCATGGCGGCCAGTTGCTGGTGGTGCCCCAGGTCGTCAGCCGTTCCCCGCAAGCTTGCTACGCACTGCTGTGCGAGGCCCGGGTGAGCATCCTCAACCAGACCCCCAGTGCCTTCCGCTCGCTGATTGCGGCCCAGGACCAGAGCGGGCTCAAGCACTCCCTGCGCCAGGTGATCTTCGGCGGCGAAGCCCTGGAGCCGGGGATGCTCAAGCCCTGGTACGCCCGGCTGGAGAACGTCGGCACGCAACTGGTGAACATGTACGGCATCACCGAAACCACGGTGCACGTGACCTACCGGCCGTTGCAGGCGGCGGACGCGCAATGGGTGGGCAGCAGCCCCATCGGCCGACGGATTCCCGACCTGCAACTCTATGTGCTGGACGCACGCCGCGAGCCCTTGCCCACGGGGGTGGTGGGGGAGCTGTATGTGGGGGGCGCCGGGGTGGCCCGGGGTTACCTCAACCGTGATCAACTCAACGCCGAGCGCTTCATCGCCGACCCCTTCAGCAATCGACCGGGGGCGCGGCTGTACAAGACCGGCGACCTGGCCCGCTGGCGCACCGATGGCAGCCTGGAGTACCTGGGGCGCAACGACGATCAGGTGAAGATTCGCGGTTTCCGCATCGAGCTGGGGGAGGTCCAGGCGCGGCTGGCGGCGTGCGACGGGGTGGGCGAGGCGGTGGTGATCGCCCGGGAACAGAGCCCGGGAGACAAGCGCCTGGTGGCCTATGTGATTCCCCGGCCGGGAGCGGCCCCGGGCGCCGCGCAACTGCGTGAGCAACTGCGCCAGAGCCTGGCGGAGTACATGCTGCCCAGCGCCTTCGTGCTGCTGCAGGCCTGGCCCCTGACCACCAACGGCAAGCTCGACCGCAAGGCCCTGCCGGCGCCGGACAGCGCCGCGCTGGCCCGACGCGACTATCAAGCGCCCCAGGGCGAGGTGGAGCAGGCCATCGCGAAGATCTGGCAGGAGTTGCTGCAAGTGCCCCAGGTCGGGCGCCAGGACCATTTCTTCGAGCTGGGCGGCCATTCGCTGCTGGCGGTCAAACTGATGGAGCGCATGCGCCAGGTGGATCTGTGCGCCGATGTGCGGGTGCTGTTCGGCCAGCCGACCCTGGCCGCCCTGGCGGCCGCCGTGGGTGGGCAGCGCGAGGTGCAGGTGCCGGCCAACCGGATCGCTGCCGATTGCCGGCGCATCACGCCAGAGCTGCTGCCCCTGGCGGACCTCGATCAAGCGGCCATCGACCGGGTGCTGGCCCAGGTGCCCGGTGGCGCGGCCAACGTTCAGGACATCTATGCCCTGGCCCCCTTGCAGGCGGGCATCCTGTATCACCACCTGAGCAGCACCGAGGGCGATCCCTATGTGCTCCAGGTGCAGTTCGAGTTCGCCAGCGACGACGTCTTGCAGACCTTTACCCTGGCCTTGCAGCAGGTGATCCAGCGCCACGACATTTTGCGCACCAGTGTGGTCTGGCAAGGCCTCGACGCGGCGGTGCAGGTGGTCTGGCGCCAGGCTCCCCTGGAGCTGGAAGTGCTGGAGCTGGACCCCGCCCGGGGGACGATCCTCGGGCAATTGCAGGCCGGTTTCGACCCCCGTCACTATCGCCTCGACCTGGGCCGGGCACCTTTGCTGCGCCTGGTCTGTGCCCGGGACGCTGACCCGCAGCGCTGGCTGGGCATCCTGTTGCTGCATCACCTGGCCCTGGACCACAGCTCCCTTGAGGTGCTGGTGCAAGAGATCAGCGCCGTGCTGCAAGGCCACGGCGCGCAGCTGCCGCCTGCCGTGCCTTACCGCAACTATGTGGCCCAGGCGCGCCTGGGGCTTGGCGAACCGGAACATCAGGCGTTCTTTCGCCAGATGCTGGGGGACATCGACGAGCCGACCCTGGCGTTCGGCCTGCAGGACGTCAATCGCGACGGCAGCGGCATCCGCGAGCAGCAACTGCGGCTGGAACCGGCACTGTGCCGGCGTTTGCGCCAGCAGGCGCGCAGCCTTGGCGTCAGTGTCGCCAGCCTGATGCACCTGGCCTGGGGCCGGGTCCTGGGGCCGCTGTCCGGCCGCGACGACGTGGTGTTCGGCACCGTGCTGCTGGGCCGCATGCACGGCGGGGCGGGGGCCGACCGCGCCCTGGGCATGTTCATCAACACCTTGCCACTGCGGATCGGCCTGGGCCCCCAGGGCGTGGCAGAGGCCCTGGGCCGTACCCATCAGCAACTGGCGCAACTGCTGGGGCATGAGCACGCCTCCCTGGCCCTGGCCCAGCGTTGCAGTGGCGTACCGGCGGCGCAGCCGCTGTTCAACAGCCTGCTCAACTACCGTCACAGCCCCCAGCAAGCCGCTGGGGACCAGGGGCCGGCGGCCTGGGACGGCATTCGCGTGCTGGCGTCCGAAGAGCGCAGCAACTACCCGCTGGCGCTGAACATCGACGATGACGGCGAGGGCTTGCGCCTGACCCTGCAGGCGGTGGCCCAGGTCAATGGCGAGCGGGTCTGCCGCTACATGGAATGCGTCCTGGAGCACCTGGCCCAGGCCCTGGAGCAGACGCCGGACATGGCCCTGCAACAGATCCCGCTGCTGCCCGCGGCCGAACGCCGGCAACTGCTGGTGGAATTCAATGCCACGGCCCCTGACTATCCGCGCCGACAGACCCTGCACCAACTGTTCGAAGCCCAGGCCCAGGCCCATCCGCAGCGGGTGGCGGCGGTGGAGGGCGATGCGCTGCTCAGCTACGCCGAACTCAATACCCGGGCCAACCAGCTGGCCCACCATCTGCTGGAGCTGGGGGTACAGCCCGGGGATCACCTGGCGATTCTGTTGCCACGCTCCCTGGACCTGTTGCTGAGCCAGTTGGCCATCAGCAAGTGCGCCGCGGCCTATGTGCCCCTGGATATCCATGCCCCGGCCCAGCGCCAGGGCTTCATGGTCAGCGACAGCCGCAGCGTGGTCTTGCTGACCCGCAGCGACGAGGTGCTGGATTGCCCGGCCCGGCGCGTGGACCTGGATCGCCTGCGGCTGAGTGCCTTGCCCACCCACAACCCGGACCTGCCCCAGTCCTCCGAGAGCGTGGCGTACATCATGTACACCTCCGGCTCCACCGGCACGCCCAAGGGGGTACGGGTGCCGCACCGGGCCATCAGCCGGTTGGTGATCAACAACGGCTACGCCGATTTCAATCCCGAGGATCGGGTGATCTTCGCCTCCAACCCGGCCTTCGACGCCAGCACCATGGACGTCTGGGGGGCCTTGCTCAACGGCGGGCGGGTGCTGGTCATCGATCACCACACCCTGTTGGACCCGGTGCGCTTCGGCCAGGCGCTGAGCACCTTGGGGGCCACGGTGCTGTTCGTCACCACGGCGCTGTTCAACCAGTATGTGCAGCTGATTCCCGAGTCCCTCAAGGGCTTGCGGATTCTCCTCTGCGGCGGCGAGCGTGCCGACCCGGCGGCCTTCCGCCGGCTCTTGGCGCACGCGCCGCAACTGCGCTTGGTGCACTGCTATGGCCCCACCGAAACCACCACCTACGCCACCACCCATGAGGTCCGGCAATTGGCGGTCGACGCCGAGCACGTGCCCATCGGCCGGCCGATCTCCAATACCCGGGTGTATGTCCTGGATCAGCACCAGCAACCAGTGCCCCTGGGGGCCCAGGGCGAGATCGTCATCGGTGGCGATGGCGTGGCCCTGGGTTACCTCAACCGTCCCGAACTGAGCGCCGAGAAGTTCATCCGCGACCCTTTCAGCGACCAGCCACAGGCGCTGCTGTACCGCACCGGGGACCTGGGTCGCTGGCTGGACAACGGTGTGCTGGAGTGCCTGGGGCGCAACGATGATCAGGTGAAGATTCGCGGCCTGCGCATCGAACCGGGCGAGATCGAGGCGCGCTTGCTGAGCTGTCCCGGGGTCAAGGAAGGCGTGGTCCTGGCCCGCGAGGATGAGCCCGGGGACAAGCGCCTGGTGGCCTACTACAGCGTGCAGGCCGACACCCCGGAGCCGTCCGCCGAATCCCTGCGCCAGGCGCTGCAACAGCAACTGCCGGACTACATGGTGCCCCTGGCCTATGTGCGCCTCGATGCATTGCCCCTGACCAACAACGGCAAGCTGGACCGCAAGGCCCTGCCGGCGCCGGATCAGTCGGCCCTGCTCAGCCGTGGCTTCGTCGCTCCCGAGGGCGAGGTGGAGACGGCCCTGGCACGGATCTGGAGCGAACTGCTCAAGGTCGAGCGGGTCGGGCGTCACGATCATTTCTTCGAGCTGGGCGGGCACTCGCTGCTGGCGGTGAGCCTGATCGAGCGCATGCGCCAGATCGGCCTCAGCGCCGATGTGCGGGTGCTGTTTGGCCAGCCGACCCTGGCGGCCCTGGCCGCTGCGGTGGGTAGCGGTCGCGAGGTGCAGGTGCCGGCCAATCGGATCGGCGCCGATTGCCAGCGCATCACGCCAGAGCTGCTGCCGCTGATCGAACTGGACCAGCAAGCCATCGATCGGGTGGTGGCCAGCGTCCCCGGGGGCGTGGCCAATGTGCAGGACATCTACCCCCTGGCGCCGCTGCAGGAGGGCATTCTCTATCACCACCTGAGTGCCGAACAGGGCGATCCCTACCTGCTGCAATCGCGCCTGGCCTTCGACAGCCTGGAGCGTTTGCAGCGCTTTGCCGGGGCCATGCAACAGGTCATCCAGCGTCACGACATCCTGCGCACCGCGGTGCTCTGGGAGGGCTTGCCGCAGCCGTTGCAGGTGGTCTGGCGGCAGGCCGAACTGCAGGTTCTGGAGCAGGTCCTGGACCCGGCCGACGGCGATCTGCTCGAACAACTGCAGCAACGTTTCGACGCCCGCCACTGGCGCCTGGACCTGACCCGCGCGCCGCTGATCCGCCTGGTCTATGCCCGGGTCCCGGGGCAGTCGCGGGTGCTGGCGATCCTGCTGTTCCACCACCTGGCCCTGGATCACACCGCCATGGAGGTGATCGGCGAGGAAATGCGTGCGCTGCTGTTCAACCACCACGAGCGCCTGGGCACCCCGATGCCTTATCGCAACTACGTGGCCCAGGCTCGGCTGGGGGCCGGTCAGGCGGAGCACGAGGGGTTCTTCCGGCAGATGCTCGGTGATATCGACGAGCCGACCCTGGCCTTTGCCGTGGAGGATGTGCAGGGCGATGGCCGGGATATCGAAGAGGCCCGGGTGCCTGTGCCCGACGCCCTGAGCCTGCGCCTGCGCGAGCAGGCGCGGCAGTTGGGGGTCAGTGCCGCGGCGCTGATGCACCTGGCCTGGGGCCTGGTCCTGGGGCAGGTGTCCAATCGCCGGCACGTGGTGTTCGGCACCGTGCTGATGGGGCGGATGCAGGGCGGTGAGGGCGCCGACCGGGCCCTGGGGGTGTTTATCAATACCTTGCCGCTGCGGGTGGATGTGGACGCCGGCAGCGTGCGGGCCGGGGTCCGTGCGACCCATGCCCGGCTCAGCGCCCTGCTGGCTCATGAACATGCGTCCCTGGCCCTGGCCCAGCGTTGCAGCGGGGTGCCGGCCAGCTCGCCGCTGTTCAGTGCCTTGCTCAACTACCGGCACAGCGTGGCGGACGCCGGACGCGGCGCTGGCCTGGATATCTGGCAGGGGATTGAGCTGCTGGGGGGCGAGGAGCGCAGCAACTATCCGCTGAGCCTGAGCGTCGACGACCTGGGCCAGGGCTTCAGCCTGTCGCTGCTGGCGCTGCCGGCGATGGGTGCACAGCGCATGGCCGGCTACATGCTCCAGGTGCTGGAGCAACTGACCGATGCCCTGGAATGGAGTCCGGACCTGGACCTGGTGCAGCTCTCGGTACTGCCGACGGCGGAGCGCCAGCAGTTGCTGGAAGGCTTCAACGCCAGCGCCGCCGACTATCCCCGTGGACAGACCCTGCACGGCCTGTTCGAGGCCCGGGTACAGGCCGCGCCCGAGGCCGTGGCCCTGGTGCAAGGGCCATTGCGCCTGAGCTACCGGCAACTGAATCAGCGGGCCAATCAACTGGCCCGGCAACTGCTGGAGCTGGGGGCCGGCCCCGACGAGCGCGTGGCGCTGTGCCTGCCGCGGGGGCCGCAACTGCTGACGGCCATGCTGGCGATTCTCAAGGCCGGAGCCAGCTATGTGCCCATCGACCCGAGCCATCCGCCGGAGCGCATCGCCTACCTGCTGCAGGACAGCGCACCGCTGGCGCTGCTGGTGCAGGGGGCTACCTGTGAGTTGCCGGAGATGCCCGGCCTGGTGCGGATCGACCTCGACGGCTGCGTCTGGCAGCAGGCGCCCCTGGACAATCCCCAGGTGCCGGGGCTGACCCCGGCGCACCTGGCCTATGTGATCTACACCTCCGGTTCCACCGGCCAGCCCAAGGGCGTGATGGTGGAGCACCAGAGCCTGGAGAACCTAGTGCACTGGCACTGCGCGACCTTCGACCTGGGGCCGGGGCGCCACAGTTCCAGCGTCGCCGGCCTGGGTTTTGACGCCATGGCCTGGGAGGTCTGGCCGACCCTGTGCAGCGGCGCCACCTTGCATCTGCCACCGGCCGAGGTCGGCAGCCAGGACCTTGACGCCTTGCTCGGCTGGTGGCGGGCCCAGCCCCTGGATATCAGCTTCCTGCCGACCCCGGTGGCCGAGTACGCCTTCAGCCAGGGCCAGGGTCACCCGACCCTGAGCACCTTGCTGATCGGCGGCGACCGCCTGCGCCAGTTCCCGGCCGATCCGGGGTTTGCCGTGATCAACAACTACGGGCCCACCGAAGCCACGGTGGTGGCAACATCCGGCCCGATCGCGGCGGGCGGTTCCTTGCACATCGGCCGGCCCATGGCCAATGCGCGGATCTACCTGCTGGACGAACTGCAGCGCCCGGTGCCCCTGGGGGTAATCGGTGAGCTCTACGTAGGTGGCGCCGGGGTGGCCCGGGGTTACCTCAATCGCGACGCGCTGACGGCCGAGCGTTTCCTCGACGACCCGTTCTGCGCCGAGCCCCAGGCGCGCCTGTATCGCACGGGCGACCTGGCCCGCTGGCGTGCCGACGGCAGCCTCGACTACCTGGGGCGCAACGACGATCAGGTCAAGGTCCGTGGCATGCGCATCGAGCCGGGCGAAATCGAGGCGGCGCTGCTGAGCCATCCGGCCCTCAAGGAAGCCCTGGTGCTGGTGCGCGAAGGGCGTTTGCTGGCGTACTTCACCGAGCATGCCGAGGTTTCCAACCAGGAGCTGGATCTCCAGGATTTGCGCGACCACCTGCAAGGCCGGCTGCCGGACTACATGCTGCCGGTGGCCTATGTGCGCTTGCTGGCGCTGCCCCTGACCGCCAACGGCAAGCTTGATCGCAAGGCGTTGCCACAACCGGATCAGGACGCCTGGCTGAGCCGCGAATTCGAAGCGCCCCAGGGCGAGGTGGAAAACGCCCTGGCGCAGATCTGGAGCGAGCTGCTGCAGGTGCAGCAGGTCGGGCGCCACGATCACTTCTTCGAGCTGGGCGGGCACTCGCTGCTGGCGGTGAGCCTGATCGAGCGCATGCGCCAGATCGGCCTTGGCGCCGATGTGCGAGTGCTGTTCAACCAGCCGACCCTGGCGGCCCTGGCCGCTGCGGTGGGCAGCGGTCGCGAGGTGCAGGTGCCGGCCAATCTGATCGGCGCCGATTGCCCGCGCATCACCCCCGAGCTGTTGCCGCTGATCGAACTGGACCAGGACGCCATCGAGCGCATCGTCGCCACGGTGCCGGGCGGGGTGGCCAACGTGCAGGACATCTACCCCCTGGCGCCATTGCAGGAGGGCATCCTCTATCACCACCTGAGCGCCCGCCAGGGTGATCCTTATCTGCTGCAATCCCATCTGGCCTTCGCCGACCGGCAGCGCCTGGAAGACTTCACCCAGGCCTTGCAGCGCGTGGGCGAGCGCCACGACATCCTGCGCACCGCGGTGCTCTGGGAGGGCCTGAAACAGCCGCTGCAGGTGGTCTGGCGCCGGGCCCGGGTGGCGGTGGAGGAGGTCATCCTCGACCCGGCCGAGGGCGACATCCTTGAGCAGTTGCAGGCTCGCTTCGATGCCCGGCATTGGCGCCTGGAGCTGACCCAGGCGCCGTTGATGCGCCTGGTCCATGCCCAGGACCCGGTCCGGCAACGCACGGTGGCGATCCTGCTGTTCCATCACATCGTCCTGGACCACACCGCCCTGGAGGTGGTCCGCGAGGAAATCCAGGCCTGTCTGTTGGGGCAGGAGCCTGCCGGCACGGCGATTCCCTATCGCAACTATGTGGCCCAGGCCCGCCTGGGGGGCAGTCGCGAGGAGCATGAGGCGTTCTTCCGCGAGATGCTCGGGGACATCGACGAACCGACCCTGCCGTTCGGCCTGCAGGACGTGCAGGGCGACGGTGAGGCCATTGAAGAGTTGCAGCGGGCGCTGGACGCCGACCTGAGCGCGCGCCTACGGGCCCAGGCGCGGCTGCTGGGGGTCAGTGCCGCGAGCCTGTTCCACCTGGCCTGGGCCCGGGTCCTGAGCGTCACCTCGGGCCAGGAGCGGGTGGTGTTCGGCACCGTGCTGCTGGGACGCCTGCAAGGCGGACTGGGGGCCGACCGGGCCCTGGGCATGTTCATCAACACCTTGCCGTTGCGGGTCGACCTGGACCACAGCGGCACCCGGGCGGCGGTCAAGGCGACCCATGCCCGGCTCAGCGCCCTGCTGGGGCACGAGCATGCCTCTCTGGCCCTGGCCCAGCGTTGCAGCGCCGTGTCCGCGCCGCTGCCGCTGTTCAGCGCCATGCTCAACTACCGCCACGGCAGCGACGCAGCGCCGAGCCCGGCCATGCAACAGGCCTGGCAAGGCATCCAGACCCTGCGCAGCGAAGAGCGCACCAACTACCCCCTGAGCCTCAACGTCGATGACCTGGGCCAGGGCTTCCGGCTGACCGCCATGACCCTGGCGCGGATCGGCGCCGAGCGCATCTGCGGCTACATGGAGCAGGCCCTGCACGCCCTGGTGGACACCCTGGAACAGGCACCCCAGCGCCCCTTGCGCCAGGTGCCGATCCTGCCGCCGGAGGAGCGTCGGCAGTTGCTGCACGCCTGCAATGCCACGACCCGGGACTATCCGCTGGAGCAGACCCTGCACGGCTTGTTCGAGGCCCAGGTACTGCGCACTCCCGAGGCATTGGCGGTGCAGGCCGGTGAGCAGCGCCTGAGCTATCACCAGCTCAACCAGCGGGCCAACCAGTTGGCCGGGCACTTGCTGCAACTGGGGGTGGGGCCCGATACCCGGGTGGCGATCTGCGTCGAGCGCGGCCTGGAAATGGTCATCGGCCTGCTGGCGATTCTCAAGGCCGGCGGCGCCTATGTGCCCATCGACCCGGCGTACCCCGCAGAACGTATCGCCTACATGCTTGAGGACAGCGCGCCCCTGGCGGTGCTGGTGCAGGCTGGCGGCCGGCCCCTTCCGGGCGAGCTGAAAGTGCCGCTGGTGGAACTCGACCGCTGGGTCTGGAGCGAGGCGCCCCAGGCCAATCCGCAACACTCTGGACTGAGCCCGAGCCATCTGGCCTATGTGATCTACACCTCCGGTTCCACCGGCCAGCCCAAGGGCGCGATGAACGAGCACCGGGCAGTGGTCAACCGCCTGCTGTGGATGCAGGAGCAGTACCGCCTGACGGCCGATGACGCGGTGCTGCAGAAGACCCCCTTCAGCTTCGACGTTTCGGTCTGGGAGTTCTTCTGGCCGCTGTTCACCGGTGCACGGCTGGTGATGGCCCGTCCCGAAGGGCACAAGGACCCGGCCTACTTGCGTCAGGTGATCCGCGATGAAGGCATCAGCACCCTGCATTTCGTGCCGTCGATGCTGGATGTGTTCCTGGCCCATGGTCAGGAAGTGGAGGACCTCGGCCTGCGCCAGGTGATGTGCAGCGGCGAGGCCCTGCCGGGCAGCCTGGTGCGGCGCTTCAAGCAGCAGTTGCCCCAGGTCGGCCTGTACAACCTCTACGGTCCCACCGAAGCGGCGGTGGACGTCACCGCCTGGGATTGCGCCGGGCCGCTGCACAGCACCCCGGACAACACCCCCATCGGCAAGCCCATTGCCAACACCCGCATCTACCTGCTGGACGGGCACATGCAACCGGTGCCTCGGGGAGTGGTGGGCGAGTTGTACATCGGTGGAGTGCAGGTGGCCCGGGGTTACCTCAACCGTGAACAACTGACCGCCGAGCGCTTCCTCAAGGACCCGTTCAGCGAGGCACCCGGCGCGCGCCTGTATCGCACCGGCGACCTGGGTCGCTATCGGGCCGACGACGCTATCGAGTACCTGGGGCGCAACGACGATCAGGTGAAGATCCGCGGCCTGCGCATCGAGCTGGGGGAAATCCAGGCCCGCTTGACCCAGCTGGACGGGGTCAAGGAAGCGGTGGTCCTGGCCCGGGAAGACGTGCCCGGGGATCTGCGTCTGGTGGCCTACTACACCTGCCACGAAACGCACCGCCAACTGCCCATCGACAGCCTGCGGGCGCAGTTGCGCGAGCACCTGCCGGACTACATGGTGCCGGCCTTGTTCGTGCACCTGGAGGCGCTGCCCTTGAGCCCCAACGGCAAGCTGGCGCGCAAGGACCTGCCGGTTCCGGGGCGCGACGCGGCCCTGGTGCGCGAATACGAGGCGCCCATCGGAGACACGGAGATCACCCTGGCCCGGCTCTGGGCCGAGTTGCTCAATGTGGAGCGGGTGGGGCGCCACGATCACTTCTTTGAACTGGGCGGGCATTCGCTGCTGGCCGTGAGCCTGATCAGCCGGATGCGCGAAGAAGGCATGGAAGCCGATGTCAGGACGCTGTTCGAACAACCGACCCTGGCGGGCTACGCGGCAATGACCGAACGAATGGAGATCGTCCTGTGAGCGTGACCGAACTGTTGGCGACACTGAAGGAAAAAGACGTGCAACTGGTGCTCAAGGGCGAGCAACTGGTGGTCCAGGGCAACAAGCAGGCCTTGAGCGAACCGGCCCTGCTGGCCCGGCTGCGGGAATACAAACCGCAACTGATCGAGCTGATCAAGGCCGGGAAATACTCGGCCACCAAGGCCGGGCAGGTCCAGGTGCCGGCCAACGGCATCACCCCGGCGACCCGCCACATCACCCCGGACCTGCTGCCCCTGGCCGACCTCAGCCAGGAGGCCATCGAGCGCATTGTCGCCACGGTGCCGGGCGGGGTGGCCAACGTGCAGGACATCTACCCCCTGGCGCCGCTGCAGGAGGGGATTCTCTATCACCACGTCAGTGCCGTGCAGGGCGATCCCTATGTCATGCAGGCGCATTTTGCCTTCGCCAGCCGCGAGCGCCTGGAGGCCTTTGCCGAGGCCTTGCGCGGGGTCATTGCGCGCCACGATATCCTGCGCACCGCGGTGCTCTGGGATGGCCTGGAGCAGCCGATGCAGGTGGTCTGGCGCGAAGCCGCGCTGGTGCTCCAGGAGGTCGAGACCGACCCGGGCGCGGGCGACGTCATGGCCCAGTTGCATGGCCGTTTCGACGCCCGTCACTTTCGCCTGGACATCAGCCAGGCGCCGATGCTGCGCCTGGTGCATGCCTGGGACGCCGCCGGGCAGCGGATTGTCGCCATGTTGCTGTTCCATCACATGGCCCTGGATCACAGCGCCCTGGATGTGGTGCGCCATGAAATGCAGGCGTTGCTCATGGGCCAGGGCGAGCGCCTGGGGCCGGCCCTGGCGTTTCGCAACTACGTGGCCCAGGCCCGGCTGGGCACCCGTGAAGAGGAGCACGAGGCCTTCTTCCGGCAGATGCTCGGCGATATCGACGAACCGACCCTGGCGTTCGGCCTGCAGGATGTGCAGGGCGATGGGCGAGCCATCGAGGAAGCCAGCCTGACCCTGCCGGAGCCGTTGAGCCTGCACCTGCGGGCCCGGGCGCGGCAGGCCGGGGTCAGCGCCGCGAGCCTGTTCCACCTGGCCTGGGGCCGGGTGCTGGCGACCCTGGCGGGCAAGCGCAAGGTGGTGTTCGGCACGGTGCTGATGGGGCGCATGCAGGGGGCCGAGGCCACCGACCGGGCCCTGGGGATCTTCATCAACACCTTGCCGTTTCGCCTGGATGTGGACGAACGCCCCCTGGATGAGGCCCTCAAGGCCACCCATGCGCGCCTGACCACCTTGCTGCGCCATGAACACGCGGCCCTGGCCCTGGCCCAGCGCTGCAGTGGCGTGAGCGCGCCGACCCCGCTGTTCAGTGCCTTGCTCAACTACCGCCACAGCGGCGCTGCCGTCAGCACCGAGGCCCAGGCCGCCTGGGCCGGGATCAGCACCCTGCACTCCGAGGAGCGCACCAACTACCCCCTGACCCTGAGTGTCGACGACCTCGGCGCGGGCTTTGGCCTGACCTTGCTGGCCAGCACCCAGGTCGATCCGCGACCGATCCTCGACTACCTGCTGTGCACCCTGGAACACCTGGCCCAGGCCCTGGAACAGACGCCCGGGCTGGCCCTGGAACAGCTGCCGATCCTGTCCCGGGACCAGCGCCAGCAGTTGCTCGAAGGCTTCAACCACAGCGCCGTGGATTACCCCCGGGGCCAGACCATCCATGAGCGCATCCAGGCCCAGGCGGCCCGTACCCCTGAAGCGGTGGCCGCCTGGTACCAGGGCCGGGCCCTAAGCTACGCCCAGCTCAACCAGCAGGCCAATGTGCTGGCCCGGCAATTGCGCGAGCTGGGCGTGCAGCCCGACGACCGGGTGGCCATCGTTGCCCGGCGCGGCCTGGAGACCCTGGTGGGCTTGCTGGCCATCCTCAAGTCCGGGGCCTGCTATGTGCCGATCGATCCGACTCATCCCGCCGAGCGCCTGGACTACCTGCTGCAGGACAGCGGCCCGCGGGCGGTGCTGACCCAGGCCGACCTGCTGGGGCGCCTGCCGCGCGTGTCGGTGCCGGTGATCGAGCTCGACCCGCGTCTCTGGCAGGACTCGGCACAGGACAACCTTGAAGTGGCGGGGCTGACCCCGGCCCATCTGGCCTATGTGATCTACACCTCGGGCTCCACCGGCCTGCCCAAGGGGGTGATGGTGGAACACCAGACCCTGTGCAACCTGGTGGACTGGCACTGCCAGGCCTTCGACCTGCACGCCGGCAGCCACACGTCTAGCCTTGCCGGGTTCGGCTTCGACGCCATGGCCTGGGAGGTCTGGCCGGCCTTGTGCGTCGGCGCCACCCTGCACCTGGCACCGGCCCATGAGGGTAGCGAGGACGTGGATGCCTTGCTCGCCTGGTGGCGTTCCCAGCCCCTGGAGGTGAGCTTCCTGCCGACCCCGGTGGCCGAGTACGCCTTCAGCCAGGAACTGCAACATCCGACCCTGCGCAGCCTGTTGATCGGCGGCGACCGCCTGCGCCAGTTCAGTCATCAGCAGCCCTTTGCCCTGATCAACAACTACGGCCCCACCGAAGCCACGGTGGTGGCAACGTCCGGCCCGATAGCGGCGGGCGGCTCCCTGGACATCGGCCGGCCCATCGCCAACGCGCGGATCTACCTGCTCGATGAGTTGCAGCGGCCGGTGCCCATCGGCGTGGCCGGCGAACTCTATGTGGGCGGCGCCGGGGTGGCCCGGGGTTACCTCAATCGCGACGAGCTGACGGCCGAGCGCTTCCTCGACGATCCCTTCAGCGACCAGCCCGGGGGGCGCATGTACCGCAGCGGTGACCTGGCCCGCTGGCTGGCGGACGGGCGCATCGAGTACCTGGGGCGCAATGACGACCAGGTGAAAATCCGTGGCGTGCGCATCGAACTGGGGGAAATCGAGAGCCGCCTCAACCCGTTCCCCGGGATCAAGGAAGCGGTGGTGCTGGTCCGCGAAGACCAGCCGGGCAACCCGCGGCTGGTGGCCTATTTCACTGCGCACGAGGGGGCTGCTGCGCTGTCGGTGGCGGACCTGCGGGCCCACTTGCTGGCGCAACTGCCGGACTCCATGGTGCCGATGGCCTATGTGCAGCTCGACGCCTTGCCCCTGACCGCCAACGGCAAGCTGGACCGCAAGGCGCTGCCGGCGCCGGATCAGGCGGCCTTGATCAGCCGCGAGTACCAGGCCCCTCGGGGGGCCACCGAAACCACCCTGGCGGATATCTGGCAAGAAGTGCTGCACTTGCCGCGAGTCGGGCGCCACGACCACTTTTTCGAACTGGGCGGCCACTCTCTGCTGGCCATGCGCATGGTGTCCCAGGTGCGTCAGCGCCTGGGGGTGGAGCTGGCCCTGGGCGAGCTGTTTGCCAATGCCGAACTCTGCGCGGTGGCGGCGGTGCTCGACCGGGCCGGACGCAGCCAGTTGCCGGAGATCTTCCCGGCGTCCCAGGACCATGACCTGCCACTGTCCTTTGCCCAGCAACGCCTGTGGTTCCTGGCGCAGATGGACGGCGCCGGCAGTGCCTACAACATCCCCATCGGCCTGGGCCTGCGCGGGCGCCTGGATCGCCCGGCGCTGCAACAGGCGCTGCAGGCCATCGTCGCTCGGCACGCCACCTTGCGCAGCCGCTTTGTCCTGGGTGAAGACCAACCCCAGGTGCTGATCGGTGCCATCGAAGAGGCCCTGGAACTGGGGTTCGAAGACCTGCGGGACGCCCCCCGGAACCTGGCCGAACGGGTACGGGCCGAGGCGGCCCAGGCCTTCGACCTGGAACGCGGGCCAGTGATCCGCGGGCGCTTGCTGGCCCTGGCGGACGATCATCATGTGCTGTTGCTGACCCTGCACCACATCGTCGCCGACGGCTGGTCCATGGGGGTGCTGACCCGGGAACTGGTGGCCCTGTACCAAGCCTTCAGCCAGGGCCGCCCGGACCCGCTGCCGCCGCTGGCGGTGCAGTACAGCGACTTTGCCCTGTGGCAGCGCCGCTGGCTCAGTGGCGAGGTGCTGCAGCAGCAGGGCGACTACTGGCGCCAGACCCTGGCCGATGCCCCGACCTTGCTGACGCTGCCCTACGACCGGCCACGGCCGCCGCACCAGGACTTCAGCGGTGGCAGCGTCGAGATCCTCCTCGATGGGCCGCTGAGCGCCCAGCTCAAGCGCCTCAGCCAGCGCCATGGCTGCACCCTGTACACGACCCTGCTGGCGGCCTGGGGCTTGCTGTTGGGGCGCCTCTCGGGACAGACCGATCTGCTGATCGGCATTCCGGTGGCCAACCGCATGCGCGCCGAGGTGGAAGGGCTTATTGGCCTGTTCGTCAACACCCTGGCCCTGCGCCTGGACCTGGACGCCGAGCAGAGCGTTGCCGCCTTGCTGGCCCAGGTCCGCGCGCGCAGCTTCGCCGCCCAGGCCCATCAGGACCTGCCCTTTGAACAAGTGGTGGAGATCGTCCGGCCCCAGCGCAGCCTGTCCCACAGCCCGCTGTTCCAGGTGGTGCTGACCTGGCTCGACGATTTCGCCCAGGACCTGGTGCTCGATGAGCTGACGCTCGAAGGCGTGGCCGGGGCCACTCAGGTGGCCAAGTTCGACCTGACCCTGAGCCTGGGAGAAAGCCAGGGGCAGATCCGTGGCGCCCTGGACTACGCCACCGCCTTGTTCGATGCAGCGACCGTGCAGCGTTACGTCGGCTATCTGGTGCAGGTACTGCAGGCCATGGTGGCGGACGATCAGCAACGGCTGGCCCAGGTGCAACTGCTGGAGGAGGGCGAGCGTCGACAACTGCTGGAGGCCTTCAACGCCAGTACGCAGGACTACCCCAGGGGCATGACCCTGCACCAGCGCTTCGAGGTACATGCCAGGCAGCAAGCCGATGCCACGGCGCTGCAGGCTGGGGAGCAGAGCCTGAGCTACCAGCAGTTGAATACCCGGGCCAATCAACTGGCCCACCATCTGCGCGGACTGGGTGTGGGCCCGGATAGCCGGGTGGCGATCTGTGCACCGCGAGGCCTGGAGCTGGCCGTCGGTCTGCTGGCGATCATCAAGGCCGGTGGCGCCTATGTGCCCATCGATCCGAGCCATCCGCCGGAGCGTATCGCCTACCTGTTGCAGGACAGCGCACCGCTTGCCGTGCTGGTGCAGGGGGCAACCCGCGCCCTGGTGGGCGATCCTCCGGTTGTGGTGATCGATCTGCAGCAGCCGGACTGGCAGCAGCAGTCCTTGGCCAACCCCCAGGTGCCCGGGCTGTGCAGCGAGCATCTGGCCTATGTGATCTACACCTCCGGTTCCAGCGGATTGCCCAAGGGGGTGATGGTGGCACACGCCACCCTGGAGAACCTGGTGGACTGGCACTGCCAGGCGTTCGACCTGGGCCCGGGGCGCCATGCTTCCTGTGTCGCCGGCCTGAGCTTCGATGCCATGGCCTGGGAGTTCTGGCCGACCCTGTGCGCAGGCGCGACCCTGCACCTGCCGCCGGCCAGTATCGGTCACCAGGACCTCGACCAACTGCTGCAGTGGTGGCGCGCCCAGCCCCTGGACCTGAGCTTCCTGCCCACGCCCGTGGCGGAATACGCCTTCAGCCAGTCGCTCGGGCATCCGACGCTGCGCACCCTGTTGATCGGTGGCGACCGCCTGCGGCAGTTCAGCCAGCCGCAGAGTTTTGCCGTGATCAACAACTACGGCCCCACCGAAGCCACGGTGGTGGCGACTTCCGGGCTGATGGAAGCCGGCGGGCCCCTGGACATCGGCCGGCCCATCGCCAACGCGCGGATCTACCTGCTTGATGAGTTGCAGCGGCCGGTGCCCATCGGCGTGGCCGGTGAACTCTATGTGGGCGGCGCCGGGGTGGCCCGGGGTTACTTCAATCGCCACGAGCTGACGGCCGAGCGTTTCCTCGACGATCCTTTCAGCGACCAGCCCGGGGCACGCATGTACCGCAGCGGCGATCTGGCTCGCTGGCGGGCGGACGGGCGCATCGAGTACCTGGGCCGCAACGACGACCAGGTGAAGATCCGTGGCGTGCGCATCGAACTGGGGGAGATCGAGAGCTGCCTCAAGCGGCTGCCCGGGATCAAGGAAGCGCTGGTGCTGGCCCGGGAGGATCGACCGGGACAGACCCGCCTGGTGGCCTATTTCACCGCGACCGGCACCGTGGCATTGACCCCGGCGGCGTTGCGCAGCCAATTGCTTGGGCACTTGCCCGAGTACATGGTGCCGGCGGCCTACGTGGGCCTGGAGGCGCTGCCGTTGACCGCCAACGGCAAGCTGGATCGGCGGGCGCTGCCCCGGCCCGAGCTCGATGCACTGCTGACCCAGGACTACGTGGCTCCCCAGGGCGCCAGCGAGATCGCCCTGGCCGAGATCTGGAGCGAGCTGCTGCAGGTGCAGCAGGTGGGACGCCACGATCACTTCTTCGAACTGGGCGGGCATTCGCTGCTGGCCATGCGCATGCTGTCCCAGGTGCGCCAGCGCCTGGGGGTGGAGCTGGCCCTGGCCGAGCTGTTCGCCAATGCCCGGCTCAGCGCCGTGGCCGAGGCCCTGGAACGGGCCGAGCGCAGCAGCCTGCCGGACCTGCTGCCGGCGCCGCGCAATCAGCCGTTGCCCTTGTCCTTCGCCCAGCAGCGCCTGTGGTTCCTGGCGCAGATGGAGGGGGCCAACACCGCCTACAACATTCCCATTGGCCTGCGCTTGCGCGGGCAGTTGGATGGCGATGCCCTGCAACGGGCCCTGGAGCGTATCGTCGCGCGCCATGAAACCCTGCGCAGCCGCTTTGCTCAGTACGCTGATGAAGCCGAGGTGCTGATCGCGCCCGTGGAGGCGGGGCTGGGCCTGCTGCTGGAAAACCTGCGGGGCCATCCTCAGGCCGACAAAGCCTTGCAGGCCCTGGTGCAAGGAGAAGCCTCGGCGCCCTTCGACCTGCAGCGCGGGCCGCTGATCCGTGGGCGCCTGATCAGCCTGGCGGATGATCATCACGTGTTGCTCCTGACCCTGCACCATATCGTCAGCGATGGCTGGTCCATGGGCGTGCTGACCCGGGAACTGGTGGCGCTGTACGCCGCCTTCAGCCGCGGCCTGCCCGATCCGCTGCCGCCCTTGACGGTGCAATACAGCGACTTTGCCCACTGGCAGCGGCGCTGGCTCAGCGGCGCGGTGCTGGAGCAGCAGGCGCAGTACTGGCGCCAGGCCCTGGAGGGCGCGCCGCCCTTGCTGATGCTGCCCGGCGACCGGCCACGGCCGCCCCGCCAGGACTACGCCGGCAGCAGCGTCGAAGTCCGCCTCGATGCTGCCCTGACGGCCGGGCTGCGAGCCTTGAGCCAGCGCCATGGCACCACCTTGTACATGACCCTGATGGCGGCCTGGGGACTGCTGCTGGGGCGGCTGTCCGGGCAGGCCGAAGTGGTGATCGGCACCCCGGTGGCCAACCGCATGCGCGCCGAAGTCGAAGGGCTGATCGGCTTGTTCGTCAACACCCTGGCCCTGCGCCTGGACCTGGGCGCCGCGCCGCGAGTGGAGGCCTTGCTGGCCCAGGTCAAGGCCCGGACCCTGGAGGCCCAGGCCCATCAGCACCTGCCGTTCGAGCAGGTGGTGGAAATCCTGCGTCCGGTGCGCAGCCTGTCCCACAGCCCTCTGTTCCAGACCCTGCTGACCTGGCAGAACGGCGACGGGCCGCAACTGGTGCTGGGGGACCTGCGCCTGGAAGCCATTCACGAGGCCAGCCACTTCGCCAAGTTCGACTTGTCCCTGAGCCTGGGGGAGGTGCAGGACCGGATCGAAGGCAGCCTGGAGTACGCCACGGCGCTGTTCGATGGGTCGACCATGAGGCGTTATGTCGGTTACCTGAAGCGGGTGTTGCAGGCCATGGTGGCGGACGACCAGATGCTGCTGGAGCAGGTGCCGCTGCTGGACGCCGCCGAACGTCGGCAACTGCTGCACGGCGTCAACGCCACCGCTCGCGACTACCCCCTGGAACAGACCCTGCACGGCTTGTTCGAGGCCCAGGTACTGCGCACCCCCGAGGCATTGGCGGTGCAGGCCGGTGAGCAGCGCCTGAGCTATCGCCAGCTCAACCAGCGGGCCAACCAGTTGGCCGGGCACCTGCTGCAACTGGGGGTGGGGCCGGACAGTCGGGTGGCGATCTGCGTTGAGCGCGGCCTGGAAATGGTCATCGGCCTGCTGGCGATCCTCAAGGCTGGCGGCGCCTACGTGCCTATCGATCCGGCATACCCCGCAGAACGCATTGCCTACATGCTTGAGGACAGCGCGCCCCAGGCGCTGCTGGTACAGGGCGCCACCCGGGCACTGCCGGGCAGCCCGACCGTGCCCCGGGTGGACCTGGACCAACCACTCTGGGCGCGCCAGCCCCGGGTCAATCCCCGGGTCAACGGGCTGACCCCCGGGCACCTGGCCTATGTGATCTACACCTCCGGTTCCACCGGCCAGCCCAAGGGCGCGATGAACGAGCACCGGGCGGTGGTCAACCGCCTGCTGTGGATGCAGGAGCAGTACCGCCTGACGGCCGATGACGCGGTGCTGCAGAAGACCCCCTTCAGCTTCGACGTTTCGGTCTGGGAGTTCTTCTGGCCGCTGTTCACTGGCGCACGGCTGGTGATGGCCCGCCCCGAAGGGCACAAGGACCCGGCCTACCTGCGCCAGGTGATCCGTGATGAAGGCATCAGCACCCTGCACTTTGTGCCGTCGATGCTGGATGTGTTCCTGGCCTATGGCGATACCCGGGATTGCAGCGGCCTGCGTCAGGTGATGTGCAGCGGCGAGGCCCTGCCGGGCAGCCTGGTGCGGCGCTTCAAGCAGCAGCTGCCCCAGGTCGGCCTGTACAACCTCTACGGCCCCACCGAAGCGGCGGTGGACGTCACCGCCTGGGATTGCGCCGGGCCGCTGCAGAGCACCCCGGACAACACCCCCATCGGCAAGCCCATCGCCAACACCCGCATCTACCTGCTGGACGGGCACATGCAGCCAGTGCCTCGGGGAGTGGTGGGCGAGTTGTACATCGGCGGTGTACAGGTGGCCCGGGGTTACCTCAACCGTGAACAACTGACTGCCGAGCGCTTCCTCAAGGACCCGTTCAGTGAGGCGCCTGGAGCGCGCCTGTACCGCACTGGCGACCTGGGTCGCTATCGGGCCGACGGCGCTATCGAGTACCTGGGGCGCAACGACGATCAGGTGAAGATCCGCGGCCTGCGCATCGAGCTGGGGGAAATCCAGGCCCGCCTGACCCAGCTGGACGGGGTCAAGGAAGCGGTGGTGCTGGCCCGGGAGGACGTGCCCGGGGATCTGCGTCTGGTGGCCTACTACACCTGCGCCGCCGGGCGTCCGGCCCTGGCGGTGGAACAGCTGCGCCAGGCGTTGCTGGAGCACCTGCCGGACTACATGGTGCCGGCCTTGTTCGTGCACCTGGAAGCGCTGCCCTTGAGCCCCAACGGCAAGCTGGCGCGCAAGGAGCTGCCGGCCCCGGGCTTGGCGGCGGCCAGCGTGCGCGAGTACGAGGCGCCGGTGGGTGAGGTGGAGATCCTCCTGGCCGGGCTCTGGGCCGAGCTGCTCAATGTGGAGCGGGTGGGGCGCCAGGATCACTTCTTCGAACTGGGCGGGCATTCGTTGCTGGCGGTGAGCCTGATCGGCCGCATGCGTCGGGCCGGGCTCTCGGCGGATGTGCGGGTGCTGTTCGGCCAGCCGACCCTGGCGGCCCTGGCCGCCGCCGTGGGGCGTGGCCGTGAAGTGCAGGTGCCGGACAACCTGATCTACCGCGACTGCCCGCGCATCACCCCCGAGCTGCTGCCGTTGCTGACGCTGGATCAGGCGGCCATTGACCGGGTGGTGGCCACGGTGCCGGGCGGCACCGCCAACGTCCAGGACATCTACCCCCTGGCGCCGTTGCAGGCCGGCATCCTGTTTCACCATCTGGCCGCCGGCCAGGGCGATCCCTATGTGTTGCAGGCGCAGTTTGCCTTCGACACGGCCCAGCGCTTGCAGACCTTCGTCCGGGCCTTGCAGGGGGTGATCGAACGCAACGACATCCTGCGCAGTGCCGTGCTCTGGGAAGGGCTGGACGAGCCGCTGCAAGTGGTCTGGCGCCAGGCGCCCCTGGAGGGCGATGAAATCGTCCTCGACCCGGGCCAGGGCGACATCCTCGGCCAGTTGCAGGCGCGCTTCGACAGTACGCGCTATCGCCTGGACATTGCCCGGGCGCCGCTGTTGCGCCTGGTCTACGCCCGGGACCCGGTCAACCAGCGGCTGGTGGCGCTGTTGCTGTTCCATCACCTGGTGATGGACCACGTGGCCCTGGAAGTGCTGCAGCATGAACTGCAGGCCTTCCTCCTTGGCCAGCAGCAACGGCTGGGTGACCCCGTGCCCTATCGCAACTACGTGGCCCAGGCCCGACTGGGCATCGGTGAGGCCGAACATGAAGCCTTCTTCCGCGAGATGCTCGGCGATATCCGGCAACCGACCCTGCCCCTGGGCTTGCAGGACGTGCAGGGCGCCAGCGCGCCGCTCAACGAGGCGCGCCAACCCTTGGACCGCCTGCTGAGCCGGCGCCTGCGCTTGCAGGCGCGGCAGCTGGGGGTCAGCGCCGCGAGCCTGATGCACCTGGCCTGGGGCCGGGTCCTGGGCTGCCTGGCCAACCAGCAGCAGGTGGTGTTCGGCACCGTGCTGCTGGGACGGATGCAAGGCGGCGAGGGCGCCGAACGGGCCTTGGGGGTGTTCATCAACACCTTGCCGCTGCGGGTGGACCTGGGGGACCTGCCGGTGCGCCATGCGCTGCTGGCCACCCATGAACGCCTGGCGCAACTGCTGGGCCATGAACAGGCGCCCCTGGCCCTGGTGCAGCGTTGCAGCGCGGTGGAGGCGGGTACGCCGCTGTTCAGCAGCCTGCTCAACTACCGCCACAGCGCGCCGTCGGCCGGGCTGCCTGGGCAAGCCGACGCTGCCTGGGAGGGCATGCAGTTGCTCAATGCCCAGGAGCGCAGCAACTACCCCCTGACCCTGAGCATCGACGACCTGGGGGATGGCTTCATGCTCACCGCCGTGGTGGCGGGCATCGATGCCCAGCGCATTTGCCACTACCTGCACGAGGCCCTGGACAACCTGTTGCAGGCCCTGGAGCAGACGCCCGATCTGGCCATCGGCCAAGTGCCGGTGTTGCCGGCTGCCGAGCGCCAGCAGGTGCTGGTGAACTTCAACGCCACCGCCCGCGACTATCCACGCCAGCAGACCCTGGATCAGCGTTTCGAGGAACAGGTGCAGGCCCGTCCCCAGCAGGTGGCGGCGGTCCATGGCGAGCAAGTGCTCAGCTACGCCCGGCTCAATACCCGGGCCAATCAGCTGGCCCATCACTTGCTGGGGCTGGGGGTGCAGCCCGGGGACAGGGTGGCGCTGCTGTTGCCACGCTCCCTGGATCTTTTGCTGGCGCAGTTGGCGGCCAGCAAGTGCGGCGCGGCCTACGTGCCGCTGGACATCAACGCCCCCGCCGAACGCCAGGTGTTCATGCTCCAGGACAGCGGCGCCAGGGTGCTGCTGGCGCACTCGGCGCAGGCCCTGGAGGGGGCGCTGCCGGGGGCACAGTTACTGCGGGTGGACCTGGATCGCCTGCGCCTGGACCGGCTGCCGGGGCACAACCCGGCCCTGGCCCAGTCCTCCGAGGCGGTGGCCTACATCATGTACACCTCCGGCTCCACGGGCGTGCCCAAGGGCGTACTGGTGCCGCACCGGGCCATCACCCGGTTGGTGATCAACAACGGCTACGCCGATTTCAACCCCGGGGACCGGGTGGCCTTTGCCTCCAACCCGGCCTTCGACGCCAGCACCCTGGACGTCTGGGGGCCCTTGCTCAACGGCGGCCGGGTCGTGGTGGTGGACCAGCAGACGCTGCTGGACCCCGAGGCCTTCGCCGAGTTGCTGAAGGCCTCGGGAGCCACGCTGTTGTTTCTCACCACCAGCCTGTTCAACCAGTACGTGCAGCTGATGCCCCAGGCGTTCAGCGGCCTGCGCATGCTCCTGTGCGGCGGTGAACGGGCCGACCCGGTGGCCTTCCGGCGGATGCAGGCCGAGGTGCCCGGCCTGCGTTTGGTCAATGGCTACGGACCGACGGAAACCACCACCTTTGCCGTGACCCATGAGCCCGGGGCACTGGCGGCCGACGCCGACAGCGTGCCCATCGGCCGGCCGCTGTCCAACACCTGCGTGTACATCCTCGATGCTCAGGGCCAGCCGCTGCCCATCGGCGTAGTGGGGGAGATCTACATCGGCGGCCAGGGCGTGGCCAAGGGCTACTTGAATCGCCCTGAACTGAGCGCCGAGAAGTTCCTCCCCGATCCCTTCTGCAGCGCGGCCGCCAACCCTGGCTCCGAACCGCTGATGTACCGCACCGGCGACCTTGGGCGCTGGCAGGAGAACGGCCTGCTGGAGTACCTGGGGCGCAACGATCAGCAGGTGAAGATCCGTGGCTTTCGTATCGAACCGGGGGAAATCGAGGTGCGGCTGGCGAGCTTCCCCGGACTGCGCGATGGCGTGGTCCTGGTGCGCGAGGAGGCGCCCGGGGACTTGCGTCTGGTGGCCTACTACACCCTGCAGGCCCAGGCGCCGGAGCCGGCCGTCGAAGCCTTGCGCAACCACCTGCTGGCGCAACTGCCGGAGTACATGGTGCCTCAGGCTTACGTGCGTCTGCCGGCACTGCCCCTGACCAACAACGGCAAGCTGGACCGCAACGCGCTGCCGGCGCCGACCCCCGCGGCGCAGGTCATCGCCTGTTTTGAAGCGGCGCAGACGCCCCTGGAGCAGACCCTGGCGGCCCATTGGGCGCAGGTGCTGAAACAGGAGCAAGTGGGGCGCCATGAGCATTTCTTCGAACACGGCGGGCATTCGCTGCTGGCGATCCAGTTGGTCAACCGCCTGCAACAGGCCGGGCTCGACGTGAGCCTGGCGCAGTTGTTCCAGCACCCCAGCGTGGCCGCCATGGCGCGTTTGCTGGAGGCGCGCCCGGCGACCCCGCAACAGGCCCCCGAGTGGGTCACGGTGCGCAGCGGCAGTGGCCCGGCGCTGTTCCTGGTACACGAGTTCACCGGCCTGGATGCCTACTTCCCGGCGCTGGGGCAGCACCTGGAAGGGGATTTCCCCATCTATGGCCTGCCGGGCGTGGCCCTCGGCCAGCCGCAGTTGCGCACCCTGGAGTGCCTGGCCACCCGCTTGCTGGAGGTCATGCGCCGGGTCCAGCCCGAAGGGCCGTATCGCCTGGCGGGCTGGTCCTTCGGTGGGGTGCTGGCCTATGAGATCGCCCAGCAGTTGCTGGGGCAGGATCAGCAGGTGGCGTTCCTCGGCTTGATCGACAGCTACGTGCCGCGCCTGACCGACCAGGGCAAGGCGCGCTGGTCCGCAAGCGATCCCCGCAAGCAGCACCTGCTGTTGCAGTGCAGCGCCTACTGGAGCGCCCAGGGCCCGGCGGGCGTGCAACCGCTGGCGCTCGTCGAACAGCTGCGCCAGGCCCTGGACCGCCTGGACTTCCCCGAGCTGCTGCAACGCTGCCGGGAACAGGGCCTGCTGTTCGAGCAACTGGCAAGCGCGGCGCCCGAGGCGCTGGGGCATTACCTGGACCGTGAGGTGGCTCACGGCCATGCACTGGCCCATTACCGCCTGCACCCGATCAGTGTGCCGGTGCACCTGTTCTGCGCCGCCCAGCGGCCCAGCGCATTGTCCCGGCGCAGCCCGACCCTGGGCTGGGGCGAGGTGCTGCCGGGGCCATACTTGCACTGCATCAGCGTGCCCGGGGATCACCTGAGCATGATGAAGGCGCCGCATATCCATGAACTGGGCCAGGCCATGAGCCAGGCCATCAAGCAGGCCGGGGTCGCTGCCAGCACCGGAGCAACGCCCCACCAGCCCTTGCTGCGGATTCAGAGCGGGCGCTGCGGGCAGACGCCGATCTTCTGTGTGCCGGGGGCCGGCGACAGCGTTACCGGCTTTATCGGCCTGACCGAAGCCCTGGGGCCGGACTGGCCGATCTTCGGCCTGCAGGCCCGGGGCCTGGATGGCCAGGGCGTGCCCCACACCCGGGTGGAAGCGGCGGCGCGCTACTACCTGCAAGCCATCGAGCAGGAGTACCCCCACGGGCCGTTGCACGTGATCGGCCACTCCTTCGGCGGCTGGGTTACCTTCGAAATGGCCGGGGCCCTGCAGGCCGCGGGGCGCGAAGTGGCGTCCCTGACCCTGATCGACAGCGAGGCCCCGGGCGGCCACGGCGTGGTGGGGCGGCCCTACACCAGCACGGCCGCGCTGTTGCGGCTGATCGAGTCCATGCAACTGGCGTGCGGCCAGAGCCTGGGCATCGATCCGCAGCTGTTTGCCGCCGAGGACGACGCCATGCAGATGCACCTGCTGCATGCCGGCATGGTCCGGGTCGGCTTGCTGTCCCAGCGTGCCGATCCTCGGGCGATGCAGGGGCCGGCGCGAACCTTCGCCAGTGCCCTGCGTACCCGCTACCAGCCGCAACGCCCTTACCGGGGACCGGTGCGCCTGGTGCTGGCGGACGATCCGCGCCTGGACGCCGCCGGCAACCTGCGCGAGCAGGAGGCGATGGTCCAGGGCTGGCGTGGGCAGGTGACGGAGCTGGGGCTGTGGCAGGGGCCGGGCAACCACTTCAGCCTGCTCAAGGCACCCCACGTCCAGCATCTGGCGGCCTGGTGGCGTGACGGGCTGGCGCTGCCCCAGGGGGAGGCTGTGTCATGAGCCTGGATGCGGCGGCGGGCCGGGTGCCCGCCGCTGGCTGACAGCCTTTCATTCATCTGGAACACCGCTCACTACGGCAGCACGGTGTTCTGTAAGGGGGCTCGCCGCTGGCCGGTGGAGCCCGCCCTCAACGCACTTGTGGTCATCTATGGAAAAGTCGAAGTTTCGCAAAATCGGTATGGGGCTGTTGCTGGTGGTTGTGGCTGGATTGATTTTCTATACGGTGCGGGCGCCGGCAGAGCCGCCGCAGTACCTGACCGCCCGGGTCGAGCGGGGAGACATCGAGAACGCGGTCCTGGCCTCGGGCCTGCTGGAGGGCATCAAGCAGGTGGACGTCGGGGCCCAGGTTTCCGGGCAGTTGAAGTCGCTCAAGGTCAAGGTCGGGGACAAGGTGAAGAAGGGCCAGTGGCTGGCGGAAATCGATCCCCTGGTGCTGCGCAATACCCTGCGCCAGGCCCAGGTGGACGAGGAAAACCTGCAAGCCAAGCGCCGTGCCACCGCGGCTCAGCTCAAGGAAACCAAGGCCATCTACGAGCGCTACCGCGACCTGCAGTCGGACGCGTCGATTTCCCAGCAGGACTTCGAGACCGCCGAGTCCAACTACGAGGTGCAGCGCGCCAACCTGCTGTCCCTGGACGCGCAGATCAAGAGCGCGCATATCCAGATCGACACCGCCAAGGTCAACCTGGCCTACACCCGCATCGTCGCGCCGATTGACGGCGATGTGGTGGGGGTGGTGACCCAGGAAGGCCAGACGGTGATCGCCAACCAGCTGGCGCCGGTGCTGCTGAAACTCGCGGACCTGGACACCATGACCGTCAAGGCCCAGGTCTCGGAGGCCGACGTGATCCATATCGCTCCCGGCCAGCAGGTGTACTTCACCATCCTCGGCGAGGCCGACAGGCGCTATTACGCCAAGCTGCGGGGCACTGAGCCGGCACCGCAGAACTTCCTCGAAACCCAGACCGCCGGCACCCCCAAGCAGAACACCGCGGTGTTCTACAACGCCCTGTTCGACGTGCCCAACCCGGACCACCGGCTGCGCATCTCCATGACCGCCCAGGTGCGCATCGTCCTCGACACCGCCAAGGATGTGCTGATGGTGCCGGTGGCCGCCCTGGGTCCGCGCAACGCCGACGGCAGCTTCGCGGTGCGGGTGCTGGACGCCAAGGGCCATGCCCAGGCGCGCAACGTCAGCACCGGGATCAACAACAACGTCAAGGTGCAGATCAAGGACGGCCTGGCGGAGGGCGATCAGGTGGTGATCGGTGATCCGCTGCCCGGCACGGCAGGGGCCTGACCATGACCCAGCCATTGTTGGAGCTCAAGGGCATCAGCCGCAGCTTCACCGCCGGGGAGCGGGAGTTCCTGGCCCTGAAACACATCGACCTGAGCATCCAGGCCGGGGAAATGGTGGCGATCACCGGGGCCTCGGGCTCAGGCAAGTCGACCCTGATGAACCTCCTCGGTTGCCTCGACTACGCCACGGCCGGCAGCTACAAGGTCAACGGCCAGGAAACCCGCGACCTGGACGATCAGGCCCTGGCGGAGCTGCGCCGGGACTATTTCGGTTTCATCTTCCAGCGTTATCACTTGCTGCCGCACTTGAGTGCCCTGCACAACGTCGAGATGCCGGCGATCTACGCCGGCACCCCGCAAGTCAAGCGCCATGGCCGGGCCCGGGAGCTGCTGGCGCGCCTGGGGCTGTCCGGGCACCTGGCGAACCGGCCCAACCAGTTGTCCGGCGGCCAGCAACAGCGGGTGAGCATCGCCCGGGCGCTGATGAACGGCGGCGAAGTGATCCTCGCCGACGAACCCACCGGGGCCCTGGACAGCCACAGCGGCAAGGAAGTGATGGGCATTCTCCAGGAACTGCATGCCTTGGGGCATACGGTGATCATCGTCACCCACGACCCTCAGGTGGCGGCCAACGCCGAGCGCATCATCGAAGTGCGCGACGGCGAGATCGTCAGCGACCGGGTCAATGCGCGCGGGGTGGACGAGGAGCCGGCGCAGGCGCCGGTGAGCACCCGGCCGGGCGGAGCGCGACGCCTGGTGGCCAGCCTCGGGCTGTTCAAGGAAGCCTTCGTCATGGCTTGGGTGGCGCTGGTCTCGCACCGCATGCGCACTTTGCTGACCATGCTCGGGATCGTCATCGGCATCACCTCGGTGGTGTCCATCGTGGCCATCGGCGAGGGTGCCAAGCGCTACGTGCTCAAGGACATCCAGGCCATCGGCAGCAACACCATCGACATCTTCCCCGGGGCCAGTTTCGGCGACAGCCGGGCAGCGGCGATCCAGACCCTGATGCCCGCCGACGTGACGGCCCTGAACCAGCTGTACTACGTCGACAGCGCCACGCCGATGGTGGGCCGCAGCCTGTTGCTGCGCTACGGCAATATCGACCTCAATGCCACGGTCAACGGCGTCAGCCATCTGTACTTCAAGGTTCGCGACCTCAAGCTGGCGGCGGGCATCGCCTTCAGCGAGAACGATGCCCGGCGCCAGGCCCAGGTGGTGGTGATCGACCACAACACGCGCAACCGCCTGTTCGGTCCTGATGTGGACCCCCTGGGGCAGGTGATCCTGGTGGGCAACCTGCCGTGCACGGTGATCGGGGTCACGGCCGAGAACAAGAACATGTTCGCCGCCAGCAACCTGCTCAACGTCTGGCTGCCTTACGAGACGGCGGCGGGGCGGGTACTGGGCCAGCGCCACCTGGACAGCATCAGCGTGAAGATCAAGGACGGCCAGCCGAGCAAAGTGGTGGAGGAGCATGTGAAGAAGCTCATGGAGCAGCGCCACGGCACCAAGGACTTCTTCACCAACAACCTCGACAGCATCATGCAGACGGTGCAGCGCACCAGCCGCTCCCTGGCCTTGCTGTTGTCGCTGATCGCGGTGATTTCCCTGGTGGTCGGCGGCATCGGGGTGATGAACATCATGCTGGTGTCGGTCACCGAACGTACCCGGGAGATCGGCATTCGCATGGCGGTGGGGGCGCGGCAGTCGGACATCCGCCAGCAGTTCCTGGTGGAGGCGGTGATGGTCTGCCTGATTGGCGGGGCCATCGGCATCGCCCTGTCGTTTGCCATCGGCTACCTGTTCACCCTGTTCATCAAGGAGTGGGAGATGGTGTTTTCCATGGGCTCGATCGTCACCGCGTTCGCCTGTTCGACCCTGATCGGCATCGTCTTCGGCTTCGTTCCGGCGCGCAACGCCGCCCGGCTGGACCCGATCGAGGCCCTGGCCCGGGATTGAGCGGCCCACAGACAGAACCGCCGGCACAGGGGCCGGCGGGGGCGGGGTTACGGGATCAAGGCCAATGGCGGATCAGGCCGGCGCGTCATCGCGGGTGCCTGGCGCCTGTGCCTGGGGCGAGTACATCCAGCGCAGCAGGGAGTGGCGACCACTGATGCCGAGCTTGATGGCGGCGCGCTTCAAGTAGCTTTCGACGGTATTGACCTTGAGCTTGAGCTGCTCGGCCAACTGCGGTGCGGTGCGCCCGGCCAGCAGCCCGACACAGACTTCCAGCTCGCGGTTGGACAGGCGCAGCCCGGACTGCTCCAGGCGCTCGGCAAAGCGCAGGCGCACGGTCGCCAGGCCCTCGATGGCGGCGCGGTCCTGCTCGGCAGAGTCGCCGCGCGGCTGCAGCGCGCTGATGTGGTTTTCCACCATGGGCAGCAGCAGCGGCGAGATGTCCTCCAGCAGCAGGCGTTCCTGGGGGGAAAAGCTCTGCTCCTGGCTGCTGCGGTACACCGACAGCACGAAGTGGTACGAATCCTTGCGACCGGTCAGGTGCAGTTGCGCCGGGTTCGCGTTGCCCCGGTGCCGCAGCAGCGGCGGGCTGCCGCAGGGCTCGTCGGGCTGCTCGGGAAAGCCTGTGTGCAGCAGCGGGTCATTGCTGGCGTGCAGATCGCTGTACAGCGGGTGACGGCTCTGCATCAGGGTATTGCCGGTTCTGCCAGCGGCTGGTTCCGGGGCCGTGCGCAGTTGGGTGATGTGAGTGGCGTCCACAGCCAGTTGGGTGAGTATCAGGTCATGCAGCATGCGCGGGAAACTGCGGCTGCCGGTGCTGGCGATGACCTTGCCAATATGTGGAAACAGTACTTGTGAGTTCATCATTTCATCCATGAATGTGAAGGTGTGGAAGGACTGCCTTATAACAACGAGTTTGGGTCGCGCGTGATTTACCTCCTGTTTGCGCTGACCGACAAAGGGTCGCCTCGTATCCTAGTACAGGGTGGCGACTGCTGTTTGATGAAGTGCGCAAAAACTTGCACCGCCGGCGCGCAGGCGCTCGGGCCTGTGGACGAACTGCCATGGCAAAGCCGTTACCGGCCTTGCCCGGAGTTTTTTTGGATGGCTGTTCCCTGCTTGCCAGAGCCGCCATGACCGCCGCCGCGCCTGGGGTTGGCGCGGTGGCGGCTGGCACAGGTTACAGGCGCGGTTGCTCCTGGGGCATGCCCAGCAACTGGTGCAGGGTGTTGATCAGCGCCTGCTGGCGCAGGCGGTCTTGCTGGTGCCGGGCCTCGGCTGCGGCGACATCGGCGTGGCAGTGGGGGCAGGTGCTTTCATGGGCGTGGATGTACTCCAGGCAACTGCGGCACAGGGCCAGGCGCGGCGGGATGCGGCCTTCTTCGGGGGAGGCGTGGCCCTGGTTGGCCCAGGCCAGCTTGATCACCTGGCCGCTGTCGCTGACGCTGGAGACCGCCTCGCCGGTGTCGATGCGCTCGGTGATCAGGTCGAAGCGGCCCACCGAAAAAGAGGCGGGGCCGGCGTCTTCGAGTTTGACGATGCGCTCGCGCAGGCCTTTTTTCTGCAGGTCCAGGGTTCGGTAATGGCAGTAGGGGTTGTTCCCCGGCTTGCCCAGCAGCGAATGCGAGGTCCAGGTGCAGCCACCGCGGCACACGTCGTTGTAGTAGCAGGTGCGGCAGTAGCCCCACAGATCGTCCACCGAGCGCAGGCGGCCGAAGTGCATGCCTTCGCTGTAGTGCCAGATGTCGTGCAGGCTCATGCTGCGCACATTGCCGCCGGAGAATCCGACGGTGGCCAGGGACGGACAGCCCTTGACCGTGCCGTCGGCTTCCAGGGCCAGCACTGTCTGCCCGGCGGCGCAGCCGCTCCAGTGCACGCGGTCGTCGCCAAAACCGCGCCACATGTGTTCGTAGGGGCCGTAGTAGCCGATGTTGTTGCCCACATTCATCAGCAAGCCGCGCTCTTCGCCTTCGCGATACAAGCGGGCCAGCAGCGGCATCACTTCCAGCAGTTGATAGGGTTGCAACAGCAGCTCGGGGTGATCCACGGCGTTGCCCATGGCCACCGTCAGTTGGATCTGCCAGTGGCTGGCACCGGCGTCGATGATCAGCTCCATCAGGGCCGGCAGGTCGGGCAGGGTGGCGGCGCCGATCTGGGTGTTGACGCTGACCTTGAGCCCGGCCTGCTTGGCCCGGCGCAGGGTGTCCAGGGCCTTGTCGAACGAGCCGGGCACATTGCGCACCGCGTCGTGCAGCGGCGCCAGGCCGTCCAGGGACACGCCGACGCCATTGAGCCCGGCGTCCACCGCGGCCTGCATCTTGGCGGGGGTCAGGTTGCGTCCGCCGGTCTGGATCGCCACGTACATGCCGTGGTCGTGGATGGCCTGGATCAGCCGCGTCCAGTCCTTGCGCAAATAGGCTTCGCCGCCGATCAGGGTGACCTCCCGAGTGCCCAGGGCGGCGATGGAGTCGATCACCGACAGGCATTCCTGAGTGTTCAATTCGCCGGGGCGCCGATGCCCGGCCCGGGAGCCGCAATGCAGGCACTTGAGGTCGCAGGCGAGGGTGATTTCCCAGACCACGTGCACCGGCACATAGCGCTTGAGGTCGGTTTCGCTGAGGTAGCGGGCGGGGAGACTGTCTGACATGAAAGATCCTTGCGCACCCAGCGGTGCGCGGCACCAACCCATCGAAATAGGCGCGCCTTCCTTGTGCGGCAATGGCGCGATCGGTTTACCGCAACCCTGGGGCCGACCTTTGTCGGCCGGCCCCGGGTGCCTGGACTCAGCGACGTTCCAGGCGGCTGATTTCCGCCTGTAACTGCTGCACCGCCTGGCTCAGGTTGTCACTGTTGGCCAGTTGCTGCTCGCCCTGAGCCACCAGCGCCTTGAGCCGCGTCAGATCGCCGCTGCTCTGGGCCTGTTGCAGCGCCACGGCATACAGCGGCTGCGGATACAGATGCCGTTGATCGTCCTTGGGCGCCAGATCGGCGTTGGCCGCTTGATCCACCGGCGCCTGGCTCACGGCGGCATGCTGAACCACATGCCAATGGCCCTGGTACTGGTAGCGATAGCTGGCGAAACCGCTGGCCCAGTCAAGGCCGAGAATGCCCTGCAGATGGAAGGTTTCGGCAATCTGGCTGGTGGGGCCGCTGGGGTTGCCGGTCAGGTTGAGGATGATATGGCCTTCACTGGAGGGGTCCAGTTTGACCTGGGAATAGTCGCCCCAGACATCCGCGAGGAAGTGCATCGGTGGCGAGGTGCTCTGAGTCACCCGGGCCACGCCGCTGACTTTCTTCTGCGGCGTGTTGACCAGCAGATCGAGGGTCAGCACCGGCCCTCCGATCACAGGGTTGGCGACGATGAGGCGGGTATGGAACAGTCCGATTGTCATGCTGCAACTCCTTATCTTGTGGAAGACATCAGGTTCGCTGGACGGTCGCCAGTCAGCGCCGCTCGTGCTTGCTGATCTCGGCCTTGGCCGCCTCCAGCGCCGTGCGGATCAACGGCAGCTGCTCCAGTTGCTGGGTGGCCACCTTGTGCAGGCTCTTCATCTGCGACAGGTCGCCGCTGGCGATGGCGCCGTGGATCGGTGCCGCGTACAGCGCCGAGATCGGCGGCAGCGGACGGTTGGGCTGGCCATGGTGGGGGGCCGAGAGGGTGCTCGACTGCACGGGTTCCTGCAGATGGGCGGGGACCTGATTGACCGTTACCCAGCTGTGTCCGTTGTAGTACTGGTAGTTGGCCACGCCTTCCTTCCAGTCATCGCTGACCACCAGGTGCAGCTTGAAGTTGATGATGGAGTTGGAACCGGGTCCGCCCTGATTGCCCTGGGCGGTGATGAGGATCTTGCTGGAGCTCGGTGGCATGACCGTCAGGTAGGTGTACTGACCCCAGACATCGCTGTGCAGGTCCAGGGGCGGATTGACCGCTTGAGTGATGGACGAAGTGCCGCGCACGCTGTGCTCGGGGGTGTAGACCAGCAGATTGAGAATCAGGGTCGGGGCCCCGGGTTGCGAGGTGCCGATGCGGTAGCTCAGGGGGAACAGGCCTTCTTGGGAGATAGAACCAGACATTTGCTTTGCCTCCATTCAATGACGGGGAAACAGCGATTAGTGCTGTTCCAGGCGGGCGACTTCCTTGGCCAGTTTTTCGTAGGCGGCTTTCAGATCCTTGGGTTCGTCGTGCTTCGGATCGCGCTTGGCCAGCAGGGCTTTCATCTGGGGTAGCTGGCCTTCGGCGATGGCCGACTGGATCGCGACTCCGTAGGGGACAACCGTGTGTTGCGAGGTGGGGCTCATGGTGTGTGCCTTCCTTGGGGGTTAGGGGGGGCTGCGGTACTTGGCAGCTTTTGCAGTTAAGCAGCGCGGGGGGAATTGGCTGGGTAATGGCACATTGATTTTGTGGGTTTCCGACAGGTGGATTCACGGGGGTAAGGGGGGGGATTTTTGGGGTATTCCACGGGGCGATATGGAGGGGTGGGGGTGATTGCGGATGGCGATAGAGGGGGTGTTTTTTTTCGTGGCAGGGGGGGGGAGTAGGTGTTGCAGGGGGGGCGGTTTGGGGGCGTTTTTATAGCGGGTTTGGGGTACGTATCTATTTCTGCGGGTGTGGCCGCTGGTGGTTTCGCTTTTACAGCGGGGGGTGGGGTACATATCCATTCCTGCGGTAACGGCCGCTTAGGGTTTCGCCCTTACGGCGAGTCCCTTTTTTTCAAACGCCAAAAAAAGGAACCAAAAAACGCTTGGGTATGACTCACCCACATAGGTAACAAACCAGTTCAAGCACATAGGTAACAGTTTTTAACTGGCAGGGTCGATTCCGAGGATCTGACCATGCCGTGGCGAGAGCTGAACCCTATGGACCTTAAAGTGATGTTCATTGCGGACTATTTATTGGGACGCTTTAACTTCAGCGAGCTGTGTGCGGCACACAGCATCAGCCGAAAAACGGGTTACAAATGGGTAGCCCGTTACAACGCAGACGGTGTGCGTGGCCTGGATGAGAAGAGTCGAAGTCGACATTGTCAGGCGCATCTCATTCCCTTTGAAATCAAGGCCGCGATTATCGAGTTGCGCTCAAAAGGTCCTACAACGCCGGGGCCCAAGAAGATCCAGGCTTCTTTGGCCGAACGTTTTCCAGGACAGGAACCGCCCTCTAAAACCAGTATCTACAACATCCTCAAACAAGCAGGCCTGGTGACGCCTAGGCGGCTGCGTCAGCGTGTTGCGATTTATCCAAGTCCTTTGAAAAAAGCAGATGTTCCCAATCAGTTATGGAGTGCTGACTACAAGGGGCAGTACCTGACGGGAGGAGGTGTTTGGTGTTACCCGTTGACGGTTATGGACCATGCGAGCCGTTTCTTATTGGCCTGCGAGAGCATGCCCAGCACCAACTTCAAAGACGCCAAGACTGCCTTTGAGCGATTGTTTAGAACCTATGGGATGCCTGAGCGGATACGTACTGACAATGGAGTTCCTTTTGCCAGTGCAGGGCGTGCTGGGTTGTCGTTGTTGTCTATCTGGTGGCTACGTTTGGGCATTATTCCCGAACGAATCCAGCCGGGTCGTCCCGAGCAAAATGGTCGCCATGAACGGATGCATCGCACACTGAAAAGTACTCTGGCCAGCCCTCCGGAAATCGAATGGGGCGCTCAGCAAAAACACTTTGATCTGTTCATGCAGCACTACAATCATGAACGGCTGCATGAAGCACTTGGACAGAAAACACCGGCTTCTTGTTATTGCAGTTCGCAGCGTACTTATCCGGCTCGGTTACCCGTAATGAGATACCCGAGTCATATAGAAGCCTATGTTGTTGACTCTTGTGGTGTGGTCAACAGAGGTCGTCTCAGGATCTATGTCGGCAATGTTCTCAAGCGCGAAACTGTTGGCTTGGAACGCATTAGCGAGGGAGTTTGGGAGGTCATATTTGGTCCAATCAAGCTGGGCCGCTTTGATCTGAAAGACGCCAAGGATGGTTACATCAGGCTCAATACGGCAGTGCAGGCCTGATTGGGTGTTACCGATGTGCCTGAACTTTTCTGTTACCTATGTGGTTGTCCCGTTCACTTGCCCCTCCATGGGCCCCTCGCTGGGGCTCGGGGTTCCCTCTCTCCGGCATTGCTCCGGGGGCCCGCCGCCAACCGGCCATCCATGGCCGGGTGGCGGCTAGCTCGGCATCCATGCCGAGCTGCCCCCTACGCAACGCCTACGCTCGGCCGGCTGGGAAGGGGCCGGAAGATCAAGATCAAGATCAAAAGCCAAAGCCAAAGCCAAAGCCAAAGCCAAGGTGCGCAGGCCGGCTCTTTGTAGCCGCTGCCGAAGGCTGCGAAACCAGGCGACGCGATATGTCAGGAATATCGGGGAGGCAGGTTTAGCGTCTCCTGCGACGGAGTGCCGCCCAGAGCGTTCGCAGCCTGCGGCAGCGGCTACATTAACGCGAACGGCAATGAAACAGGCCGGCCGGTAGGCCGCCGTCAGATTTTGATCTTGCTTTTGATTTTGATCTTGATCTGAACGCCCCGTTAACCACGATGGCCGAACGCAGGCATTGAGCCGTGGGTAACCCGGCAGGACGCCGGGTTAGCCGCCACCCGGCCATGGATGGCCGGTGGCGGCGGCCCACGGATCAATGCCGGAGTTCGGGCATGCCGAGCCTAGGCGAGGCACCGAGTGGAGGGGCAGAGCGTTTTGCTTACTTTTGCGCTCTTCAAAAGTGAGCCGCTGTAAGAGCGGAACCGTAAGCGGCCGTACCCGCAGGAACGGATATGTACCCAAACCCCGCTGTAAAAGCGGAACCGCCAGCGGCCGCACCCGCAAGAACGGATATGCACCCAAACCCGCTGTAAGAGCGGAACCGCCAGCCGCCACACCCGCAGCACCGGATATGTCCCCCCCCCCCAAAAAAAAGCCCCAGGACTCAAACCACCCCCAACTCCCCCAACTGCCGCCGCGTCTCCCCCGCGGCTACATGATGAATCGCCCGCCACCCCAACGCTCTGGCCGCGACGATGTTCGGCGCATGATCATCAATGAACACCAACTCCTCAGGCGCCACCCCCGGCAAATGCGCACGAATGCGCCCCAAGGCCGTGTGATAGATCTCGGCATCCGGCTTGATCTGCCGCTCCTGCCCCGACACCACAATGTCGCGAAACTTCTGTAAAAACGGGTAATTCTCCCAGGCATAGGGAAAGGTTTCCTGCGACCAGTTGGTCAAGCCGAACAGCGGCATCTGCGCCTGGTGCAGGTCCTCCAGCAGGGCCACGCCTTCCTCCAGCGGTCCCTTGAGCATCTCCGGCCAGCGCCCGTAATAGGCCTCGATCAGCGGCGCATGCTCGGGATGCTCGGCCACCAGGCTGCGGGTCGCTTCGGCCAGGGGCCGGCCGGCGTCTTGCTGGGTGTTCCAGGCCTGGGTGCAGACGGTGTCGAGGAACCACTGGCGACGGGCGTCGTCGGGGATCAGCTGGCGGTACAGGTGGTGCGGGCTCCAGTCGAACAGCACGCCACCAAAATCGAAAACCACGGCACGAATTGTCATCAACACCTCCTTTTGAGCGGTTGTGGGCCAGGGCGTCATCCTGCGACGCTGCGCAGCGCAATGCAATTTGCCGGTGGCCATTGGTCCGTTTGCCGGCACCCTCGGAGCAGATCGCAATCCAAAGGCTGTACCCGCCCTGTTGCGGGCTAGCACAGGAGCTGACCATGGCTGCCAAGAACCCCACGGGGCCGCGCTCGTCCGAGCACGCCTCGAATCCCCATGACCCGGGTTTCGACCCCGATTCGCCGGACCTCGCCGACCCCCAGGTCGATCCGGTGGGCCCGGCCAGGGCGCCCCTGGATCAGCCCGAACCCGAGCATCAGCGCAAGCGTTCGCGCGCCTACGACCCTCTGGCCAACCTGAGGAAATGACCGAGCGCCGACATGCGGCCGTCGCCGGATCGTTCTGCGGGTGTAAGGTAAAACGGCCAAGCCCCAGGCACGCTGACAAAAAGGAGGTGTCCATGAGTACGCCACTGTTGAACAAGTTGCAGATCAACGGTTATCAGGTATTGAGCGTCAACCACGGCCCCTGGAAGGTCTGCACCCCGGGTGACCGGCTTGCCACTTTCGGCACCCGGGAAGAAGCCCTGGCCTTTGCTGCCACCTTGCCGCTGCGCAGGGAAGCACCGGCCACCAAGCGTCGATAGCGCCCGGCAGAAAAAAAGCCCCGATCGGTTCGGGGCTTTTTTGTGTCCGGGCTGCTGCAAGCGCCGGGTCAGTCGACAATCACCGGCTCGTTCGGATCATCGCTCAGGCACACGGTCAATTGCTCCCCGGCCTTGTTGAACGGGCAGCGGGGCAGGGATTGCTGCTTGATGAAGCTCAGCGGCGGCAGGATGAACGCCGCCGCCAGTACCAGCGCCCACAGGGTCTGCAGAAACAGCACATCGGCGCTGTGGGCGGCGGGCCGTGAGACGAGGCGGCGGCGCCAGTACAGGTACAGGCCGCTGATGAAGAGCACGCCGACGACGCCCATCATGTAGTCCAGCTCCCAGGCCTGCGGGCTGAACGCACGGCTGCCATCCTCATCGTCCGGGTAGGTGAGCCGCCACCACACCCCCAGCAGCAACGGCACCAGCCCGGCCATCAGCCAGGCCATACGCGCACCGGGCATCCGGGTCAGCAGGGCCAGGGCCAGGCCGATCAGGCACAGCACCCAGGCAAACAGGTACAGCTGAAAACCCATGGCGCCGCCGAACAGCGTGCCGCTGACATCCCGCGGTTGCATCATTTGCACGTCGCACAGCAGCATCACCGACAGCGGGATGGCGACGACGATCCAGCACAGGGGGCGGTACAGCCACAACCACAGGGTAAACAGGCGAGACATGGTCACACTCATCAAGGTAGAGAACAGGTAGAAAGAAGCCGGGGTGACGCTCAGTCGACAATCACTCGGGTGTCCGGACCCAGGCACACGCTCAACTGATTGCCGGCTCGGTCGAAGGCGCAATAGGGCAGGGGTTTGCGGGTGATGGCCAGCAGCGGTGGGAGCATGAAGGTCGCCGCCAGCAACAGGGCCCACAGGGTGCGCAGCGCGAGCAGATTGCCAGTGGCGGGTGGACGCGGCTTGAGCCGCTGCTGACGCAACAAGTAGACGCCGCTGTAGACCAGGGCGAAGCCGAAGACCATCACATAGTCCAGCTCCCGGGGCTGGATGCTGAAGATCAGATTGCCGTCGAAATCATCCGGGTAGTTGATCCGCCACCACAGGCCCAGCAGCCCTTGCACCAGCCCGGCGACGATCAAGGCCAGGCGCGCGCCGGGCACCCGGGTCAGCAGCGCCAGCACCAGGCCCAGGACGCTGAGGGCCCAGCCGCCCAGGTACATCACAAAGCCCATGGAGCCGCCGAACAGGGTGCCGCCGACCTCCCGGGGCACGATCAGGTTCAGGTTGCAATGGATCATGCTGGCCAGGGGCGCGGCGACGGCGATCCAGCACAGCGGGTAGTAGAGCCGGGACCAGAGGGTGTACAGGCGGGACATGAAGGAACTCGAGAGTAACAGGGACGATGAGGGAGGGCGGCTCAGGTTCAAACCAACAGCAAACCGCAGGCAGCCGCGAACAGCACCAGGGCAAGGCTGATGCCCACCAGGGGAATGCGGAACCAGTAACGAATCGCCAGCACCCACAGGCTGGCAAGAAACCCCAGGCCGATCAGCAACAAGCCACGGGCCTCCAGCAGCAGGACCGGGTGCAGCCAGGCGAGGTAGCCATAGACCAGGCCGAACAGCATGGCGCCCAGGCTGTGGCTGGCGTTGAAGCCGACCCAGGCCCGCCACAGGCTGGTCTGGCGGGTGATCATCGGCGACACTTGGCGCATGCGTTCGGCCAGGGCCGGATCACGGGGCTGGAATTTGTCGCTGGCGAAGGTGTAGATCAGGTGCAAGGTGCCGAGCAGCAGCACGATGGCTGAGCTGGCGATGATCAGGGCGGGGGCCAACACGTTTCTTCCTTGGGCGGTGCTCGGGTGCGCGGAGTATGCAGCGGCGCCCGAGGTTTTGCACCTGCGGGCGCGGTTTTTTTACCGGCACGGGGCAGGGCGGCGGGCGCCCTGCCCAGGCCCTCAGAAGTGCTCGGCGTCGAGGCCGAACAGCGAGTCACTGCCGGCGCGGATGCTCTGCTCCAGGCTGAGGATGCGCGGCAGCAGGCGGCTGAAGTAGAAGCGCGCGGTGGCCAGCTTGGCGCCGTAGAAACCGTCGTCCTCGGAGCGCTTGTGCTCGGCCACCTGGGCCATGCGCGCCCACAGATAGGCATAGGCCACGTAACCGAACAGCTGCAGGTATTCGACGCAGGCGCTGCCCACCGCGTGGGGGTTGTGCGCCGCCTGTTCGCGCAGCCAGTCGCTGAGGTCTTCCAGGCGCTGCACCGCATCCAGCAGCTCGGCGGCGTAGGCGGCGCCGGGCAGGTAGGCGTAGTCGCGGATCTCGCCGGTGAACAGGCGCAGGGCCACACCGCCATTGCCCACCACCTTGCGCCCCAACAGGTCCAGGGCCTGGATGCCATTGGTGCCTTCGTAGATCTGGGCGATGCGCACATCCCGCACCAATTGCTCCTGGCCCCACTCGCGGATGTAGCCGTGACCGCCGAAGACCTGCTGGCCGAGCACGCAGCTGTCCAGGCCGGTGTCGGTGAAGAACGCCTTGGCCACCGGGGTCAGCAGCGCCACCAGGGCCTCGGCGTTTTGGCGCTCAACGGGCTGGTCGGCGAACTTGGCCAGGTCCAGCTGCTGGCCGACGTAGCTGGCAAAGGCCCGGCCGCCTTCGGTCATGGCTTTCATGCTCAGCAGCATGCGCCGCACATCGGGGTGGACGATGATCGGGTCGGCGATCTTGTCCTTGGCCACCGGGCCGGCCGGGGAGCGGCTCTGGATGCGTTCGCGGGCGTAGGTGCGGGCGTTCTGGTAGGAGTTCTCGGCGCAGCCGATGCCCTGGATGCCGATGGACAGGCGCTCGTAGTTCATCATGGTGAACATTGCCGCCAGGCCCTTGTTGGCCTCGCCGATCAGCCAGCCGCTGGCGCCGTCGAAGTTCAGCACGCAGGTGGCCGAGGCCTTGATGCCCATCTTGTGTTCGATGGAGCCGCAGCTCACCGCGTTGGCCGCGCCGAGGTTGCCGTTGGCGTCCACATGGATCTTCGGCACCAGGAACAGCGAGATGCCCTTGGGCCCGGCCGGGGCGTCCGGCAGCTTGGCCAGCACCAGGTGGATGATGTTCTCGGTCAGGTCCTGCTCGCCGCCGGTGATGAAGATCTTGCTGCCGCTTATCCTGTAGCTGCCGTCGGCCTGGGGTTCGGCGCGGGTGCGGATGATCCCCAGGTCGGTGCCGGCGTGGGCCTCGGTCAGGCACATGGAGCCGGCCCAGCGGCCTTCGTACATCGGCGGCAGGTACAGCTGCTTGAGCGTTTCGCTGGCGTGGGCGTCGATGGCCAGGCAGGCCCCGGAGCTCAGGGCCGAGTACAGGGCGAAGCTGGAATTGGCGGCGTAGAGCATCTCTTCGAACTGCACCGCGAGCATCTTCGGCATGCCCATCCCGCCGTAGGCCGGGTTGCCGCTCAGGCCGACCCAGCCGCCCTGGATATAGGTGCTGTAGGCCTCCTTGAAACCGGCCGGGGTGCGTACCTGCCCGGCGTGCCAGCTGGCGCCTTCCTCGTCGCCGCTGCGGTTGAGCGGGGCGATCAGATTGCCGGTGACCTTGGCCGCTTCTTCGAGAATGGCGTCGGCGGTGTCACCGTCCACGGTATCGGCCAGGGCCGGCAGACGGGCCCAGAGCTTGGGCGCATTGAACACTTCATGCAGGACAAAGCGCATATCGCGCAGCGGAGCATTGAATTCGGGCATTGCAGGAACCTCGGGCAAAAGGGGAGGTTGAACGGCCGTAGCCGCATGAATCGAAAACGCCAAGCCCGCCCCCTTGTAGGAGCCGGCTTGCCGGCGAAGAGGCCCGCGAGCCATGTATCGACCTGGCCGACGCCTTCGCCGGCAAGCGGAGCGCCGCCCGGCCAGCTCCTACGAGGGATGGGCCGGTGAGAGCGCCTTCGCTGGCAAGCGGAGCGCCGCCCGGCCAGCTCCTACAGGGGCTGGGTCGGTGTATTCAGGCTAGAGGTTTTTCGCCAGGTCGCGCAGGACGAACTTCTGGATCTTGCCGGTGGAGGTCTTGGGCAATGTGCTGAAGACCACGGTGCGCGGCACCTTGAAGCCCGCCAGGTGTTCGCGGCAGAAGGCGATGATCTCGGCTTCGCTCACGTCCTGGTGATCGGCCTTGAGGGTGATGAAGGCGCAGGGGGTTTCGCCCCATTTTTCGTCGGGCCGGGCCACCACCGCTGCTTCCAGCACCGCCGGGTGGCGATAGAGCACGCCTTCCAGCTCGATGGTGGAGATGTTCTCGCCGCCGGAAATGATGATGTCCTTGAGCCGGTCGCGGATTTCGATGTAGCCGTCGGGGTGGGTCACCCCCAGGTCGCCGGTGTGGAACCAGCCGCCCTCGAAGGCTTCGGCGGTGGCGGTGGGGTTCTTCAGGTAGCCCTTCATAACGGTGTTGCCGCGCATGAAGATCTCACCGATGGTCTGGCCGTCCCGGGGCATGGGTTCGAGGGTTTTCGGATCGGCCACCATCACCCCTTCCAGGGTCGGGTAGCGCACGCCCTGGCGAGACTTGATCTGCGCCCGCTGCTCCAGCGGCAGCTCGTCCCAGGCCGCATGCCAGGCGCACAGGGTCACCGGGCCGTAGACCTCGGTCAGGCCGTAGACGTGGGTCACCTTGATGCCCATCTCCTCCACGGCGCCGATCACCTTGGCCGGTGGCGCGGCCCCGGCCACCATGGCGTTGACCGGGTGGTCGATGGCCGCCTTGGCCGAGTCCGGCATGTTCACCAGGGCATTGAGCACGATGGGCGCGCCGCACAGGTGAGTGACCTGATGCTCGCGGATCAGGTTGAGGATCTTCTGCGGGTCGACCCGGCGCAAAAACACATGCACCCCGGCCAGGGCGGTGACGGTCCAGGGGTAGCACCAGCCATTGCAGTGGAACATCGGCAGGGTCCACAGGTACACCGGGTGGTTGCCCATGGCCCAGGTCATCTGGTTGCCCAGGGCATTGAGGTAGGCGCCGCGGTGGTGATAGACCACGCCCTTGGGGTTGCCGGTGGTGCCTGAGGTGTAGTTCAGGGCGATGGCCTGCCACTCGTCGTCCGGCCACTGCCAGGCAAACTCCGGATCGCCCTCGGCAAGAAAGGCCTCGTAGTCCAGATCGCTGACCGGCTGGCCTTCGCCGTACTCGGGGTCGTCAAGGTCGATCACCAGCGGCGGGTGGTCGAGCATGGCCACGGCGGCGTGGATCACCTCATGGAACTCGCGGTCGGCGATCAGCACCTTGGCTTCGCCGTGGGCCAGCATGAAGGCGATGGCCTCGGCGTCCAGGCGTACGTTGAGGGCATTGAGCACGGCGCCGATCATCGGCACGCCAAAATGCGCTTCGAGCATCGCCGGGATGTTCGGCAGCATCACCGCCACCGTGTCGTTCTTGCCGATACCGCGCCCGGCCAGGGCCGAGGCCAGACGCCGGCAGCGGCTGTAGGTCTGGGCCCAGGTGCGGCGGATCGAACCGTGGATCACCGCCGGATAATCGGGGTAAACCGCAGCGGTGCGTTCGATGAAGCTCAAGGGGGAGAGGGCGATATGGTTGACGGCAGACGGCGCCAGGCCTTGCTCGTAGATGGACATGGTTCGGGTACCCGGTGGCTGATTATTAGCTCTATTGGCCGAGGCTTTTTGCAGGCGCTCGGTGACTTATCCGGGGTCTTTTATATACTGTTTGTCGATTGATATGGAAGTACTACCTGAGTTGTATAGTAGTTGTACTATATTGAATCTTTGCTGTTGCCACCCACAGGTTGATCGACCATGCCCACCTCCACCCACCTGAGTCGCTGGCTGCAGCTCCAGCGTGAAGGCCGCTTGCCGGACTCGCTCTGGCTCGGCCACGACCCGCAACCGAGCCTGCTGCTGGACGCCCGGGCGCAGCCGCTGGACCTCAACCCGGCGCTGCGCCAGTGGCTGGACGATGCGGCCACTGGCGATCTCGCGGCGCTGCTGCCGATCAACCACCCGGCCCTGGTACGGGCCTGCCTGGAGCAACAGCGCGCCATCGAACAGGTGGAAGCCCAGTGGGGCGAGCGCATCCTGCTCTGGAGCTTTATCCCTGACCCGCACCGGCAGCGGGTATTGGCCCGCTGCCAAGAGGCCACGACCCAGGTCCAGGCCGAGCGCGAGTCGGCCAGGGCCCGGCGCCTGTATCGGCTGATCACCGAAAACACCACCGACCTGATTTCCCGGCACACCCCGGACGGCACCTTCCTCGACGCCTCGCCGGCGTCCTGGACCCTGTTGGGCTACTGGCCGGAACAACTGCGCGGCCTGCTGGCCCGCAGCCTGTTCCACAGTCAGGATCTGGCCGGGCTGATGCAGCGCACTCAGGACGCCCTGGAGCAGGACGGCTACCACACCATGACCTACCGCATCCGCCATTGCGACGGTCATTACCTGTGGTTCGAAACCGCCTGCCGCGGCATCCGCGACACCTACACCGGGACCGTGGTGGAAGTGGTGGCGGTGTCCCGGGACATCACCGCCCGGGTCCAGGCCGAGGAGAACAAACGGCGCCTGGCGGAAGTGGTGGAAGCCAACCCCGACCCGGTGCTGTTCATCCAGCCCGGGGGCGCGGTGACCTACCTCAACCCGGCCGCGCGGCGCACCCTGGGGCTTGCCGCCGGGCAGGCGATGCCGGAGCTGGCGGCGATCCTCAGCCAGGAAGTGCTGCAGAGCCTGCAACAGGAAGGCTGGAGCTGTGCCGAGCGCAGCGGCCGCTGGAGCGTCGAGACGCGCCTGCAACCCCCGGCCGGCGGCGGTTCGGTGCCGGTGTCGCTGATGCTCCTGGCCCATCGCGCCGCCAGCGGCGAGCGTTTCTATTCCCTGGTGGCCCACGACCAGAGCGAGCGCGAACTGCGCGAAGCCCAGCAGCGCCATCACCAGGACGAGCTGGCCCACACGGCGCGCCTGGTGACCCTGGGCGAACTGGCCTCGGGCATCGCCCACGAGATCAACCAGCCCCTGGCGGCGGTGGTCAATTACGCCAACGCCAGCCAACGTTATTTGCAGGCCCTGGACACCCAGCCCGACGCCGCCCGCAAGGTCGCCCAGGGCCTGGAGCGGATCGCCGAACAGGCGACCCACGCCGCCGAAGTGATCAAGCGCTTGCGGGCCTTTCTGCGCAAGGGCGGGCGCCGGGTGCAGGCCCTGGACCTCGCCGAAGTGGCCCGGGAAACCGTGCGCCTGTGCGCCTGGGAAGCCCAGTCCAGCCAGGTGACGATCGACTTGCAGCTGGCGGATAATCTGCCGCCGGTGTACGCCGACCGGGTGCTGCTGGAGCAGGTGCTGCTGAACCTGTTGCGCAACGCCATCGAGGCCAATCGCGAAGTGCATCCACAGCAAGGCTCGCACATTGTGCTGGGCGCCGAAGCGGCGGCCGAAGGCGGGGTGCGGATCAGCGTCAGCGACCAGGGCCCCGGGGTGTCTGCCGAGCAGTTGCCCCAGCTGTTCACCCCGTTCTACACCAGCAAGGCCAACGGCCTGGGGCTCGGACTGTCCATGAGCCGCAGCATCGTCGAAGGCTTTGGTGGCGACTTGCAGGCTCAGCTCCAGGAGCGTGGCTTGACGATGTGCTGCCACCTGCCGGCCACGGCCCCGGCCGATCCCGATTCAGCTTCCCACCCGACAACAGGAGCAAGGCAATGACAAGTGAGGCGCAGCAGCTGGTGTACGTGGTCGACGACGACCCGGGCATGCTCGACTCCACCGTCTGGCTCCTGGAGTCGGTGGGCCTCAAGGCGCTGCCGTTCACCAGCGGCCGCGAGTTTCTCGAACACTGCGACCCCAGCCTCAATGCCTGCGTGCTGCTGGATGTGCGCATGCCCGGCATGGGCGGGCTGAATGTCCAGGAAGAGTTGCGCCAGCGCGATATCCACCTGCCGCTGATCTTTGTCAGCGGCCACGCCGACGTGCCCATCGTGGTCCGCGCCTTCAAGGCCGGGGCGGTGGATTTCATCGAGAAGCCCTACAACGAACAGCTGCTGCTGGACAGCGTGCAGCAGGCCCTGAGCCGCGCCGACCGCCATCAGCACCAGAGCGCCGGGCAGGCCCGGGTGCAAGGTTTGCTGGAGAGCCTGACGCCACGGGAGAAGGACGTGTTGCTGCCGCTGGTGCAGGGCTATAGCAACCGCGAGATCGCCGAGCAACTGGGGGTCAGCGTCAAGACCATCGACCTGTACCGCTCACGGGTGATGAAGCGCATGCAGGCCGAGCACCTGCCGCAACTGGTGGGCATGGCGATTGCCGCCGGGCTGGTGGACCCCCTGCAACTGCGCTGAGGCTCAGGCTCAGGCCACCGCGCTGTGCAGCGGCGCGCCCCCCAGCAGGCGCTCGATGGCGCCGCTGAGCAGGTTTTCCAGCAGGGCTTCGCGTTCACGCTCGGCCAGCGGTTGCTCGCTGAACCAGCTGGGGGCGCTGTTGAGCAGGTTGGCCAGGGCATGGGCGGCGGCGCGCTGGGCCTGCGGACCTAGGCCGGGCGGGGTGCCCAGCAGTTGCAGCAGCTGTTGCTCGTAACGCTCGCGCAATTGCCCGACCCGCAACTGCTGGTCGGGATTGAGGCAGCCGCTGTCACGCTCCACCAAGCGGAAATGCCGCGGCAATTCCCGGTGCAGCTTCAAGTGGGCGCGGATCAGCGCCGGCAGGCAGTCACCCTGCAACTTGCGCCGTTGCAGGCGCTTGAGGGTGCTGTGCAGCTCATCGAAAAACTCTTCGATCAGGTCCAGCAGCAGGTGCTGCTTGCTCGGGTAATGGTGGTACAGCGAGCCCGGGGTCAGCCCCAGATGGCTCGCCAGCTCACGCATGCCGACCTGGCCGAAGCCCTTGCTGGCGAACAGCTCCAGGGCCTTGTCGCGGCTGTCGGCAAAGCGTGAGCAGCGCTCAGCCATAGGTATGGAAACCCCGACCGGTCTTGCGCCCCAGGTAACCGGCGGCAACCATTTCCTTGAGCAGCGGCGCGGGACGGTACTTGCTGTCGTTGAAGCCGTCGTAGAAGGCTTCGAGGATCGCCAGCAGGGTGTCCAGGCCGATCAGGTCGGCCAGGGCCAGCGGGCCGATGGGCTGGTTGCAGCCCAGGCGCATGCCGGCGTCGATGTCCTCGGCGCTGGCCAGGCCTTCCTGGAACACCAGGATCGCCTCGTTGATCATCGGCACCAGGATGCGGTTGACCACAAACCCCGGGCGGTTACCGGCGGTGATCGCGGTCTTGCCCAGGCGCTCGGCCATGTTCATGGCCAGGGCGTGGGTCGCATCGCTGGTCTGCAGGCCGCGGATCACTTCGATCAGGCCCATCACCGGCACCGGGTTGAAAAAATGCAGGCCGATAAAGCGCTCCGGCGCGCTGACGCTGGCCGCCAGCTGGGTGATGGACAGCGACGAGGTGTTGGAGGCGATCACGCACTCGGCGCTGACCTGGGCGGCGATCTGCTGCAGCACCTTGAGCTTGAGGTCGAGGTTCTCGGTGGCGGCTTCGATCACCAGTTGCGCGTCCTTGAGCACGCTGTAATCGGTGCTGATGCGGATCTTGTCCAGGGCGGCGCGCTTGTCGTCTTCGCTCAAGGTGCCTTTGCTCACCTGACGGTCGAGGTTCTTGCCGATGGTGGCCAGGGCCTTGTCCAGGGCGCCCTGGGCGATGTCCAGCAGGGTCACGTCGAAGCCCGCCTGGGCGCAGACCTGGGCGATACCGTTGCCCATGGTGCCGGCGCCGATCACCCCGATATTTGCAAGATTCATCTTCAGCTCTTCCTTTGTTCATGGCCTTCGCGGAGCATGGCGCGGTTGCCTTGCCCTGCGGGTTATCCAGCGCGAGTCTAGAGCCGCACACGGTGGCCGGCCTATGCCAAAAGCGGTCAAGGGTGCTGGCGTTTTTTGCCATAGGTCCAGCTACGGGAGCACAGCCTCTACATGCGTGAAACGGATTCGGTCGCGGTCTATTTTGTCCGGGTGATGACCCACGCCCTGCGCCAGCAGCCGGCGCGGCTGGCGGCGGTACTGAGCGAGGCCGGCATCGACCCGGCGCTGCTCGACCAGCCCCGGGCGCGGGTGCCCGGCAGTGCCTTTGCCGCCCTGTGGCTGATCCAGATCCGCGAGTTGCAGGACGAATTCTTCCAGCTCGACTCCCGCGGCATGCCGCCGGGGGCTTTCGCCCTGATCTGCCGCGGACTGATCCAGGAGCCCAACCTGGAAAAGGCCTTGCGCCAGTGCCTGAACAACTTTGGCCTGTTTTTACGGGACGTCGGCGCCAGCCTCAGCTTGCGGGGCAAGCGCGCGGTGATCAGCCTGGACAGCCGCTGCGACGATCCGCTGCGTAGCCATTACGCCGAGGAAACCCTGCTGGTGCTGATCATCAGCCTGTTGTGCTGGCTCGGCGGGCGGCGGATTCCCATCGACCGCGCCGATTTTCGTCATTCACGCCTGAGCCTCAGCGACGACCCGCTGCTGTGGGGCAGCAACCTGACCTGGAACGCCGGGCGCACCGAGATCGAATTTGCCAGTCGCTTTTTGCGCCTGCCGGTGGTTCAGGATTTGGCCTCGCTCAAGGTGTTCCTGCGCAGCGCCCCGCAGTGGCTGGTGATCCGCTTTCGCAACCAGCACGGCCTGACCCGCCAGGTGCACCAACGCCTGCGCAGCAGTCACTACAGCCAGTGGCCGACCCTGGAAGCCTTCGCCCGCGAAGTGCAGATGAGCGCCAGCACCCTGCGCCGGCGCCTGGAGCGCGAGGGCGGCTCCTATCAAGAGATCAAGGACGAAGTACGCCGCGGCGTGGCCGTCGAACTGCTACGCCGCACCAGCGTCAGCATCAGCGAGATTGCCGAACTCACCGGCTTCCAAGAGCCCAGCGCCTTCCACCGCGCGTTCAAGAAATGGACCGGCGAAAGCCCCGGGCGCTACCGCGCCCGCCTCAACCCAACCCTGTAGCCGCTGCCGCAGGCTGCGTACGGCTCCGCAGGAGACGCGGGGATTTTGAAGGCGCTGAAGATTCGGCGGGAGATCGCCAAGCAAGGCCCTGCGGGCCTTTGCGCAGCTTCGCAGGCTCAGCAGCGGCTACACAGACCAGGGATCGCAGGGCCGCTTCCTGTAGCCGCTGCCGCAGGCTGCGCACGGCTGTGCAGGAGACGCGGGGATTTTGAAGGCGCTGAAGATTCTGCGGGAGACCGCCAAGCAAGGCCCTGCGGACCTTTGCGCAGCTTCGCGGGCTCAGCAGCGGCTACACGGACCGCAGGGATCGCAGGGGCGGTTCCTGTAGCCGCTGCCGCAGGCTGCGCACGGCTCCGCAGGAGACGCGGGGATCTTGAAGGCGCTGAAGATTCGGCGGGAGATCGCCAAGCAAGGCCCTGCGGGCCTTTGCGCAGCTTCGCAGGCTCAGCAGCGGCTACACAGAGCGCAGGGATCGCAGGGCCGCTTCCTGTAGCCGCTGCCGCAGGCTGCGCACGGCTCCGCAGGAGACGCGGGGATTTTGAAGGCGCTGTAGATTCGGCGGGAGACCGCCAGGCAAGGCCCTGCGGGCCTTTGCGCAGCTTCGCGGGCTCAGCAGCGGCTACAGGTTTTCATTGGGTTAGGCCGGGCTGCGGCCGGGCATCTGGATGCCGTGCTGTTGCACGCGGCGGTACAGGGTGGCGCGGGAAATGCCCAGGGCCTTGGCCGCCGCGACGGGTTTCCAGCGGTGGCGCACCAGGGCGTCGAGCAGGGCCTGGCGCTCGGGGCTGGTGGCGGTTTCCAGGGCGGGCAGGGCGCCTTCGGCGGCTGTGCCACGCAGTTGTTCGGGCAAGTCATGCAGTTGGATCAGCGGCCCTTCGCACACGGCGCAGGCGTAGCGCAGCACGTGGCGCAATTGCCGCACGTTGCCCGGCCAGCGGTAGCCCAGCAGGCATTCCAGCGCCGCATTGCCCAGTTGCACCGGCGCGCCACAGCGCTTGGATTCTTCTTCGACAATCTGTGTGATCAGCGCCAGCCGGTCGCTGCGTTCGCGCAGCGGCGGCAGCTGAAAGCGCGCGCCACCGAGGCGGAAATACAGGTCTTCGCGAAAGCTGCCCTCGGCCACCAGCGCTTCCAGGTCGCGGTGGGTGGCGCAGATCACCTGGATATCCACCGCCTTGCGCTGCGCGGCCCCCAGCGGCGCCACTTCACCCTCGGCCAGCACCCGCAGCAGGCGGGTCTGCAAGGCCAGGGGCATGTCGCCGATTTCATCGAGGAACAGGGTGCCGCCATCGGCCTGTTGCAGCAGCCCTTGCATGCCCTTGTTCGAGGCCCCGGTAAAGGCCCCGGCGACGTAGCCGAACAGCTCGCTTTCGATCAGGTTCTCGGGTATCGCCGCGCAGTTCACCGCGACAAAGGGCCGGTCCCGGCGCTGGCTGGCCTGGTGCAGCTGGCGGGCGAAGACTTCCTTGCCGGAGCCGGTCTCGCCCTGGATCAGCACTGGCAGGTGGCGGTCCTTGACCCGCACCGCCAGGCGCAGGCTCTGTTCCACTCGCGGGTCCAGCGGTTCGCCGGCCAGGCTCAGGCGCGGGCGACTCTGGGGCCGGCGCGGCGCCTGCAAGCGGCCGTGCAGCTCGGCGGACAGCGGGCACAGGGCTTCGTCCCGGGCGCGCTGCAACAGCTGCGGGTCGAACACCTGGGTGATGTGCTGCGGCAAGCGGCCATAGCGGCGCAGCAGGTAATGGCGCGCCGCCGGGTTCAGGGCCCGCAGGCAACCGTCGTCGTCCCAGGCCAGCAGGTAATCCGGCTGGCTGTCGACATAGCCCGGGCTGGCATGGGCCCGCAGCACCCAGTAGCCCTGGGCGCTGTTCATGAAGAACGCCTGTTCGATCTCCCGCGCGCTCTGCACCACCATCTGTCGGATCAGGTGCTGGGAACGGCGGTCATCCGGGGAGCGCACTGCCGACACGTCCAGCACCCCCAGCAGCTCGCCCTGGGGGTCGAACACCGGCGCGGCGGAGCAGGTCAGGCCGATGAAGGCGGCGCGAAAATGATCGCGCTTGTGCACGGTGATCGGTGTGCGCGCGGTGAGCACCGCCGCCACGCCGCAGGTGCCTTCTTCACCCTCCGACCAGCAGGTGCCCAGGTACAGCCCGGCCTTGCGGCAGTCGTTGCGCAGGGTGGACTCCACTCGGTAGTCGATGGTCTGGCCCTGGGCGTCGGTGAGCAGCACGCAGTAGTCGGCGTCGCGCACCCGGCCATGCAGGCGCGCCACTTCTTCGCTGGCAATGCGCAGGAACAGCTCGGAGCGCTCACGGCATTCCTTGAGCACGTTTTCGGACAGGATGCGCGGCCCCTGCAGCGAGCCGGGGTCCAGCTGGTGCTGCTCCATGGAGCGCCGCCACGAATCGAGGATCAGGCTCGGCACCGGCGCCTGGGGCAGGTGCGTGGCGTTTTTCAGGACCCGGCTGACGCAGTCCACATGGGCTTTGGAATGTGCGGAAAGCATGAAGGCCTCCGGTTGCAGCTTCTTATCGTTGTCGGCGCATTAAGCGCCGATCCGCCGCCCTCGACAAGCACCGAACGCCGCCGGGACGGCAGTGAGACGCAACGTCTCAAGGTCTCGCCCAGGCCCCGTGCAGCCTGACATGCAACGTCTCACGGGCGGCTGGCTTCAACGCGCCGCAGCAAGCACGTCAGCCGCTCTGGAACAGCCTTTTGCAGAGGTTTTCCGACACCTGGCACCGGCCTTGCTCTGGCCCTTGGCAACCAGACTCCGGCAACCCGCGTCGACTGGCCCATCGAAGAATAAGAACGAGGTGCCCGATGTTTTCTCCTGCCTGTGCTCCGCCCGCGGTGAGCCCATGAACCGCCGCCCCCTGACCGTTGGCATCATCGCCAACCCGGCCTCGGGCCGTGATGTGCGCCGCCTTACCGCCAACGCCGGGCTGTTCTCCAGCACCGACAAGGTCTCGGTGATCCAGCGCCTGCTGGCGGCCTTTGGCGCCACCGGCATCACCCAGGTGCTGATGCCCACCGACATGACCGGCATCGCCGCCGCGGTGCAGAAAAACAGCCGCAGCCGCCAGGCCCGGGAGCAGCACTGGCCGGCCCTGGAGTTCCTCGACCTGACCCTGCGCCAGAGCGTCGAGGACACCCGTCAGGCCGCGCGCTGGATGGCCGAGCGCGAGGTGTCGCTGATCGCCGTGCTCGGGGGCGACGGCACCCACAAGGCGGTGGCCGCCGAGGTCGGTGACATTCCGCTGCTGACCCTGTCCACCGGCACCAACAACGCCTTTCCGGAACTGCGCGAAGCCACCAGCGCCGGGCTGGCCGGTGGGCTCTACGCCAGCGGCCGGGTGCCCGCCGAGATCGCCCTGCGGCGCAACAAGCGGCTGCTGGTGCGCGAGCCGTCCCGGGGCCTGTGCGAGGTGGCCCTGGTGGATGTGGCGGTGTCGCCCCTGGCCTTTGTCGGCGCCCGGGCCATCAGCCGCGCCAGCGATCTGGCCGAGGTCTTCGTGACCTTTGCCGAGCCCCAGTCCATCGGCATTTCCGCCCTTTGCGGGCTGTGGCTGCCAGTGACTCGCCAGGAACCCCACGGCGCCTGGATGCGCCTGGACCCGCAATCCCCCGAAGCGCTGCTGGTGCCCCTGGCCCCCGGCCTGCTGCAGGGCTGCGGCGTGCTGGAGTCCGGTTACCTGCAACCCGACGTGCCCCAGCCCCTGTGCCTGAGCGCCGGCACCCTGGCCCTGGATGGCGAGCGCGAGATCGAATTCAACCCCCACGACCGGCCCACGGTCACCCTGGATGCCGGCGGCCCGCTGAGCATCGACGTCAACGCGGTCCTGGCACACGCGGCGCGCCAGCGCCTGCTGGCCATCGACCGCGATCACCGGCAACACCCCGTGAACCTTCAGTCCGAAGACACCCTGGAGAATAAAAATGTCGACACCCCTGACCACTGACCAGTTGCTCCACGCCTACCGGGTGATGCGCACCATCCGCGCATTCGAAGAACGCCTGCACGTGGAATTCGCCACCGGCGAGATCCCCGGTTTCGTCCACCTCTACGCCGGGGAAGAAGCCTCCGCCGCCGGGGTCATGGCCCACCTGCGCGACGACGACTGCATCGCCTCCAACCACCGCGGCCACGGCCATTGCATCGCCAAGGGCGTGGACGTCTTTGGGATGATGGCGGAGATCTACGGCAAGAAGACCGGGGTCTGCCAGGGCAAGGGCGGCTCCATGCACATCGCCGATTTCGAGAAGGGCATGCTCGGCGCCAACGGCATCGTCGGTGCCGGGGCGCCGCTGGTGGTGGGTGCGGCCCTGGCCGCCCGGCTGCAAGGCACCGACGGTGTGTCGGTGGTGTTCTTCGGTGATGGCGGCTCCAACGAGGGCGCGGTGTTCGAGGCCATGAACATGGCCTCGGTGTGGAACCTGCCGTGCCTGTTCATCGCCGAGAACAATGGCTACGCCGAAGCCACGGCGTCCAACTGGTCGGTGGCCTGCGACCACATCGCCGACCGCGCCGCCGGTTTCGGCATGCCCGGGGTGACGGTGGATGGCTTTGATTTCTTTGCCGTGCACGAAGCCGCCGGCGCCGCCGTAGAGCGGGCCCGGGCCGGGGAGGGGCCGTCGCTGATCGAGGTCAAGCTGACCCGCTACTACGGCCACTTCGAGGGCGACGCCCAGACCTACCGCGCGCCGGATGAGGTCAAGCATTACCGCGAGCACAACGACTGCCTGATGCAGTTCCGCGAACGCACCACCCGTTCGGGGCTGGTGCAGGCCAGCCAGCTGGATCAGATCGATGCCGAGGTGGAAGCGCTGATCGAAGACGCGGTGCGCAAGGCCAAGTCCGACCCCAAGCCGAGCCCCGCCGACCTGCTCAGCGACGTCTACGTCGCCTACCCATAACGCCCCACAGAACAACAAGAGACCACCATCATGGCGAGAAAAATCAGTTACCAGCAGGCCATCAACGAAGCCCTGGCCCAGGAAATGCGGCGCGACCCCAGCGTGTTCATCATGGGTGAAGACGTGGCGGGCGGCGCCGGCGCCCCCGGCGACAACGACGCCTGGGGCGGTGTGCTCGGGGTGACTAAGGGCCTCTACCATCAATTCCCCGGACGGGTGCTGGACACACCGCTGTCGGAAATCGGCTACGTCGGTGCCGCGGTCGGCGCCGCCACCCGTGGCGTACGCCCGGTGTGCGAGCTGATGTTCGTCGACTTCGCCGGCTGCTGCCTGGACCAGATCCTCAATCAGGCGGCGAAGTTTCGCTACATGTTCGGCGGCAAGGCCCAGACTCCGCTGGTGATCCGCACCATGGTCGGCGCCGGCCTGCGCGCTGCGGCCCAGCACTCGCAGATGCTGACCTCGCTGTGGACCCACATCCCCGGGCTGAAAGTGGTCTGCCCCTCGTCGCCCTACGACGCCAAGGGCCTGTTGATCCAGGCCATCCGCGACAACGACCCGGTGATCTTCTGCGAGCACAAAATGCTCTACAGCCTGCAGGGCGACGTGCCGGAAGAGTCCTACGCGATTCCCTTCGGCGAGGCCAACTTCCTGCGCGACGGCAAGGACGTGACCCTGGTGTCCTACGGGCGCACGGTGAACACCGCCCTGGACGCGGCGCGCAGCCTGGCCGGGCGCGGCATCGATTGCGAGGTGATCGACCTGCGCACCACCAGCCCGCTGGATGAAGACAGCATCCTGGAAAGCGTGGAGAAGACCGGGCGCCTGGTGGTGATCGACGAAGCCAACCCGCGCTGCTCCATGGCCACCGACATCTCGGCCCTGGTGGCGCAAAAAGCCTTCGCCTCCCTCAAGGCGCCGATCGAAATGGTCACCGCGCCCCATACACCAGTGCCGTTCTCCGACGCCCTGGAAGACCTGTACATCCCCGACGCGGCGAAGATCGAAAAAGCCGTGCTCACTGTGATCGAGTGGAGCCGCTGATGAGCCAGATCCATACCCTGACCATGCCCAAGTGGGGCCTGTCGATGACCGAGGGCCGGGTCGATGCCTGGCTCAAGGAAGAAGGCCAGAGCATCAGCAAGGGCGATGAAGTGCTGGACGTGGAGACCGACAAGATCTCCAGCAGCGTCGAGGCGCCGTTCTCCGGCATCCTGCGCCGGCAGATCGCCCGCCAGGACGAGACCCTGGCGGTGGGCGCGCTGCTGGGCATCGTGGTCGAAGGCGAAGCCAGCGACGCCGAGATCGACGCGGTGATCGAGCAGTTCCAGGCCAGCTTCGTGCCCGGCGACAGCGCCGACGAAGACAGTGGCCCGGCGCCGCAGAAGGTCGAGCTTGGCGGCCGCTTGATCCGTTATTTCGAAAGGGGCGAAGGCGGCATGCCGCTGGTGCTGGTGCACGGCTTTGGCGGCGACCTCAACAACTGGCTGTTCAACCACGAAGCCCTGGCCGCCGGGCGCCGGGTGATTGCCCTCGACCTGCCGGGCCACGGCGAATCGACCAAGGCCCTGCAACGCGGCGACCTAGATGAATTGAGCGAAGTGCTGCTGGCATTACTGGATCACCTGGAGATTCCCGTGGCCCATCTGGTAGGCCATTCCATGGGCGGCGCGGTGTCCCTCAACACCGCGCGGCTGGCGCCGGACCGCGTGCGCACCCTGACCCTGATCGGCAGCGCCGGGCTGGGCGCTGAGATCAACGGCGACTACCTGCAAGGCTTCGTCGAGGCCAGCAACCGCAATGCGCTGAAGCCGCAACTGGTGCAGCTGTTCTCCAATGCCGAGCTGGTGAACCGGCAGATGCTCGACGACATGCTCAAGTACAAGCGCCTGGAAGGGGTGCAAGCGGCCCTCGGGCAACTGGCCGGCAAGCTGTTCGCCGATGGCCGCCAGCAGGCCGACCTGCGCCCGGTGGTGCAGGACGGCGCACAGCCGGTGCTGGTGATCTGGGGCAGTGACGACCGGATCATTCCGGCGAGCCACAGCGCCGATCTCAAGGCGCAGATCGAGGTGCTGCCGGGGCAGGGGCACATGCTGCAGATGGAAGCGGCGGAGCAGGTCAACCGCCTGATCCTCGACTTTATCCGCCAGCACTGAGGTGTGCTGCGGCGGCCAGGGGGCCGTCGCAGCTCTACAAGAATATGGAGAAGCCAAGATGAGTGTTTCCCTCAAATCCGTTCCGAGCATGCGCGCCGCGGTCTGGCACGGCCGCCACGATATCCGCGTCGAAGATGTACCGCTGCCCGACGCGCCGCCCGCCGGCTGGGTGCAGATTCGCGTCGACTGGTGCGGCATCTGCGGTTCCGACCTGCACGAATACGTGGCCGGGCCGGTGTTCATTCCGGTGGACGCGCCGCATCCGCTGACCGGGATCAAAGGCCAGTGCATCCTCGGCCACGAGTTCTGCGGCGAGATCGTCGCCCTGGGCGAAGGGGTCCAGGGTTTCAGCCTCGGTCAGCCGGTGGCCGCCGACGCCTGCCAGCACTGTGGCACCTGCTACTACTGCACCCACGGCCTGTACAACATCTGCGAAAACCTGGCCTTTACCGGGCTGATGAACAACGGCGCCTTCGCTGAATTGGTCAACGTGCCGGCCAACCTGCTGTACGCCTTGCCGGCCAACTTTCCCGCCGAGGCCGGAGCGCTGATCGAGCCGCTGGCGGTGGGCATGCACGCGGTGAAAAAAACCGGCAGTTTGTTGGGGCAGAACGTGGTGGTGGTCGGCGCCGGCACCATCGGCCTGTGCACCATCATGTGCGCCAAGGCCGCAGGCGCGGCCCAGGTGATTGCCCTGGAAATGTCCGGCGCGCGCAAGGCCAAGGCCCTGGAGGTGGGCGCGACCCACGTGCTCGATCCCAAGGAATGCGACGCCCTGGCCGAGGTCAAGCGCCTGACCGGCGGATTGGGCGCCGATGTCAGCTTTGAGTGCATCGGCAACAAGCACACCGCCAAGCTGGCCATCGACCTGATCCGCAAGGCCGGCAAATGCGTGCTGGTGGGAATCTTCGAAGAGCCCAGCGAGTTCAACTTCTTCGAACTGGTGGCCACCGAGAAAACGGTGCTGGGGGCCCTGGCCTACAACGGTGAATTCGCCGATGTGATCGCCTTTATCGCTGATGGCCGGCTGGACATCGCGCCGCTGGTGACCGGGCGCATCCAGCTGGAAGAGATCGTTGGCCAGGGCTTCGAGGAGCTGGTCAACAACAAGGAACACAACGTCAAGATCATCGTTTCCCCCGGTCAGTTGCGACGCTCGTAAGCGAGCGATTTGGCGATGGTCGGCAGCGGCCATCGCACTTTTTTACAGTTTTGCGTTCTATCACCAGGCCTGGCCGCGCCGATCCCCGCCGCAGCCCGTGAATTTCGACCCGGTGCCGATGGCCTACGCTCCCTCTTCTTGCATGATGCAAACCCGCTTTCAGCGCCTGTTCCTGGTGGTGCTGCTGATGCTTGGCGCCACGGCCTGCACCCAGCAGCAAGGGCGCGATATCGCCAAACAGTTTCGTGAAGGCAAGCCTGACGAATTCTTCCAGACCAGCGTCGATCGCATGGCCACCATCGGCATGCGCGACAACCTGCAAAGCCTGTACCTGCTGATGGGCAAGCTCTATCTGCGTAATCCCAGCCAGTGGCGCAAGTCGGGTTTCCCCGATGGCACCACGGCCCAGCGTGAGATTCGTAATGCCATCGAAAAGCGCCAGCCATTGCCGGCCCTGGGGGATCGTCGTGATCTGGCGGCCTTGAGTTATTCCTTGAGCCCGGAGTTTCAGGGGGATCGGGTCGGGGCCTTTATCTATGCCATTGGCAGCATGTTGGTGACGGCCCATGGCGGGCGGACCGAGTTCTACATGACCGATACCATTGATCCGCAGTTCATCAGTAATGCGGCGCGCAATATTGAAAAAGCCACTTGGCTGTTGAGCCAGCGTCAGGATGCCAATGGGGTGTTGTTGCTGTTCTCCAATGAAATTTCCGAGGAGGGCAGCAATCTGAGTTTTGCTGTGGAGTTTGGGAAGATTGTGGCGCGGTTGGATTTGCTGACGCAGATTCTGGATGAGCGCTATCGGCGGGTGGGGTTCAATTATGCGCAGAGTCTGTTGTTGATGAATTTTTTGCCGGTGCAGTAGTAGGGGGGCGGAGCACTCGTCTTGCTCCCGCTCGGGCGCGTAGCGGTTGTAAAACCTGAGGGTGCGGTCTGATTGGTGGATACATCCGTTGCTGCGGGTGTGGCGGCTTATGGTTTCGCCCTTACGGCGAGTCACTTTGGAAAGAGCCCAAAGTAACCAAAGGCTCTTGCCCCTCCACTCGGTGCCTCGCCTAGGCTCGGCATGCCCGAACTCCGGCATTGATCCGTGGGCCGCCGCCACAGGCCATCCATGGCCTGGGGCGGCTAACCCGGCGTCCTGCCGGGTTACCCACGGCTCAATGCCTGCGTTCGGCCATCGTGGTTAACGGGGCGTTCAGATCAAGATCAAGAGCGTGACGGCGGCCTGCCGGCCGGCCTGAAGCTAAGGGTGGGGTGCGTTTGTGTAGGAGCTGGCTTGCCAGCGAAGGCGCCCGCCCAGGCGCTGCATGACTTACGGGCCTTTTCGCCGGCAAGCCGGCTCCTACGCGGCGTTTCAACCACGCGTGACAAAAAACGGCTGCATTTCAGGTCATTCCGAGTTTCTTGCGGGCCATCAGCAGGGCTACGACGCTCAGTGCTGCTGCCAGCATCAGGTAAAAACTCGGTGCCAGTGGCGAGCCGGTAAGCGCAATCAGCCCGGTGGCGATCACCGGGGCGAAACCGCCGAAGATCGTGACGCCGAGGTTGTAGCTTAAGGACATGCCGGTGACGCGGGTGCGCACGGGGAAGATGTCCGCCATCAGCGATGGCAGGGGGGCGAAGTACACCGCCTTGATCAGGGCCATCAGTGCCACCACCAGCAGCAGGGAGCTGGCGCTGGGGTGGCTGTTGAGCCAGAGGAATGCGGGCAGGATTGCCACGGCGTAGAGCACCGCCGCTGTCAGCATGATTTTCAGGCGTCCGATATGGCCGGACAGGTAGCCGACGATGGGCGTGACGAAGGTCAGGATCAGGCCGCCAGTGAGGGTCGCCAAAAAGCCCGAGGACTGGGAAATGTCCAGGCGGGTGGCGGCGTAGGAGGGCATGTACTGGATCATGTAGTTCGAGGCGGTGGACACCACCAGGGTGCCCATGGCGATCAGCAGCAGGGTCTTCTGGGTTACCAGCACTTCGCGCAATGGGCGCTCCCCCGGTTCGCTGGCCTTGAAGTCCGGCGATTCGTCCACCGTGCGGCGGATGTACAGGCCCACCGGGCCCAGCAGCAGGCCGAAGAAAAACGGTACGCGCCAGCCCCAGTCGAGCATCTGCTGGGCATCGAGGTGCTTGGTCAGGAAGTAGCCGAAGGTCGAGGCGATGACTACGCCAAAGCCCTGGCTGGCGAATTGCAGGCTGGCGACAAAGTGTCGGGTGCGCGCTGGTGCGTGTTCCAGCATGAAGGCGGTGGAGGTGCCGAACTCGCCGCCGGCGGAGAAGCCTTGCAGCAGCCGGGCCAGGAGGATGCCGATCGGCGCGGCGAGGCCCAGGGTGGCGTAGCTGGGCATGATGGCGATCAGCAGGGTGCCCGCCAGCATGATCAGGATCGACAGGGTCAGGGCTTTCTTGCGGCCCCGGCGGTCGGCGTAGGAGCCCAGGACCGCCGCGCCCAGGGGGCGGATCAGGAACGAGATGCCGAAGGTGGCAAAGGCCAGCAGCAGGGAGAAGGTCGGGTCGGCGGTGGGAAAGAACACCTGGCTAATGGTCAGGGCGAAGTAGGCGTAGATCGACAGGTCGAACCACTCCAGGGTGTTGCCGATCAAGGCGGCGCCGATGGGTTTCCATAAAGCTTTGGGTTCGACCTGGGTCGAGGTGGTGGCTAACGCTGTCATACAGGACGCTCCTGCTTATTGTTGGATTTTGAGCGACAGGTGCCCGAGCAGCGTCGGGCGGGGTAAGCGACGGTCTCAGGCTCGGGGCAGGTCCCCCAGGTCCCAGAACAGGGCCGTCATGATCTCCAGGCCCTCGCGAATCACCGGCAGCAGCAGGTGTTCGTCCGGGGCGTGCTGCGAGCAGCCGGGGTAGGAGTGGGGAATCCACAGGGTCGGCAGCCCCAGCACGTCGGCGAAGATGTCGTTGGGCAGGGTGCCCGCCAGGTTCGGCAACAGCGCCAGGCGCTGTGCGCTGCTACCTGCAATAGAGGTCTTGGCGAACTTGACCCAGGGGTTGTCCGGGTCCAGGCGGGTGGCCGGAGAGCAGCGCTCCATGACGACTTCCACCTGGCTGAAACCTTCGCGGTCCAGGTGCGCCCGCAGCAGGCTTTCCAGCTGCTGCCAGGGTGTGCCGAGGACAAAGCGCAATTGGCAGAAGGCCACGGCCCGCGGCGGAATCGCGTTCACCGGTTTTTGCGGGTTGCCGGTGCTGAAGGCGAGGATTTCCAGGGTGTTCCAGGCGAACAGGCGCTCGCCCAGGGTCAGCCCCGGTTCGCCCCAGGCTTCGTCCAGCGGGCGGCCCAGGGAGTCGCGGTCAATCTCCAGGTCGGCGATGGCGGCGCGCACGTTGTCGGGAATGTTCGCCGGCAGCAGTTCGCGGCAGCGGATGCGGCCGTTCTGGTCCACCAGGCTGGCCAGGGCGTTGGCCAGTACCACGCCGGGGTTGCTCATCACCCCGCCCCAGTTGCCCGAGTGCAGGCCCTTGTCCCGGGTGTTGACCTCCAGGCGGAACTGCACAGAGCCGCGAGAGCCGAGGAACAGCGTCGGCCGGGCCTGATTCAGCCGTGGGCCGTCGGAGGCGATGAACACATCGGCCCGCAGCAATTCACGCTGCTCCTGGCACAGCTGGCGCAACCCCGGGGAACCGGCTTCCTCGCCCATCTCGAACAGCAGCTTGAGGTTGAAACCCAGGCGCCCGTCGCGGGCCTTGAGCACTTGCTCCAGGGCGGTCAGGTTGATGCTGTGCTGGCCCTTGTTGTCGGCGGTGCCACGGCCGTACCAGCGTTCGCCCTCCAGGGTCAGCTGCCAGGGATTCAGGCCCGTGCGCCACTGTTCGGCGTAACCGGGCACCACGTCGCCGTGGCCGTAGCTGAGCACCGTGTGCAGGGCCGGGTCTTCCAGGCGCGTGGCGATCAGGAACGGCCCACCGGCCTCGGGGTTGGCCAGCATGTGGCAGTCGAAGCCCAGGCGCTGCAGCAGCGGCTGGATTTCCTCCTGCAGGTAGCGCGGCAGTTCATCGGCGTGGGCCGGGTCCTGGCTGTCGCTGCGAAACGCCACCCGGCGTCGCAGGTCCTGTTCAAAGTGTCCGTCGTCCAGGTATTGGCGAACGCCGGCGAGGGCAGCTTGCTTGGTCATTGCAACTCCGGTCGGGCAAGGGAACGGGCCCATGGTGGAGTCGGGCAAGGCATCTGTATATTGCTGTTTTTTGAAGGCGTGATTCTAAAAATTGGATGCTTTGCGAGGGGATGCAGATGGACTATCGGTATTTTCTGGCGGTGATCGATGCCGGCTCCCTGGCGGCGGCGGGGGAGCGTTTGCACATCGCCCCCAGCGCGGTGAGCCGGCAGATTGCCCTGCTGGAAGAGAGCGTCGGCGTGGCGCTGTTCGAGCGGCGCCCACGGGGCATGCAACTCACCGCCGCCGGCGAAGCCCTGGCCGAGCATGCCCGGCGCACCTGGCTGGAACAGGAGAACATCCTCGCCGAACTGCGGGGCGAGGGTTACCCGGGGGCCAAGGTGATCCGCCTGGTGTCCACCGAGGGCCTGTCGCGGTATTTCCTGCCCCGGGTGTTGCTGGAGCATTACCGCCTGCGGCCCGGAGCCGAGTACCGCCTGGACGTGATCTCGCCCCACGAGTGCGTGCAGCGCATTCGCCGGGGCGAGGCGGACGTGGGGCTGACCTTCAGCACCGAGCCGGTGGAGGGGGTGAATGTGTGCTACTCGATTCGCTCGCCGATTCGCGCCCTGATGCGCGCGGGGCATCCACTGGCCAGCGCCGGGGTGCTGTCACTGGAGCAGGTGCAGGCGTTTCCGGTGGCCTTGACGCCCAAGGGCACCACCCAGCGGCAACTGCTGGACCTGGTGTGTCAGATGGACGGCCTGAGCTTTGAGCAGGTGATGACCTGCAACTTCTCCGGGGCCCTGCATGAGTTTGTGCGCCAGTCCGATACGGTGGCCTTTGCCAGCGCCATCAGTGGCGAGGGGCGGGGGATGGATGGGCTGGTGTCGGTGCCGCTGTCCAACCCGCGCTTGGGCGATCGGGACATTCAGGTGCTGACCATGCCCAAGCGGGTGTTGCCAGAGAGCCTGGCGTTCTTTATCGAGACCTTGATTGCGCGGTTGCAGCAGGAGGGGTGAAGGAACACCTACATCGTTAGTGTTTTGATGGGAACTCAGAAGCGACTCGATTTTGTGCGCCGGGCGCTGGTGAAGTCCCCGACGCAAAGTTTTATTGTCTGTTTTATTTATACGAGTACTTCACATAGATATCAGTGTCCTGGCTGCCCCTGGCTTTTCCATTGAGGATGTATTGAGCCATGGAACCGATATCGTCAAGGTCATAGCCGTGAATGGTTCTGCCCAGCAAAAAGGATACGGTGTAGTCTTCCCAGCTTGCACCAAGCCTGCGGGCAGTCTGGGCAGCATCGTGAATAAAGGCCCAGGTTTCTTGTTCTGTCAGATAACCCGCCCAGTAACACCATCTGGCCAATGACACCGCTCTCATGGTGTCCCAGGCAAAAGTGGATTTCGTATTTTCTACAGTCGCCAGTGATATGCCCAGTTCTTTTGCGATGCGTTTCTGAATGGCTTGGATTTCTGCAGGAGGACTTTCGATATACTGATCGAGATCCTTACTCTTGGAGAGGTTGGTCAGCTCAATCAAGATTTCTTTTGCCGTTTCGGAACTTTCGATCTCCCATTCGTTCTTGAGCCCTAGAATATATTTATTCAAGTCGTCTTCTGGAAGAATGCTCAGGATTTTTTCAAATCTATTGCTAAATAGAATTCCGCCAAACGCCAATGCTCTTTTTTGCGTTTCATCGAGTGGGGCGCCGGAATGCTGAGATTTGAAGTGCGCGAGTTGGCCGGACTTTTTGCGTTTCATATAGAAGTAAAGTATGGCCAGATACACACAAAAGACACAGGAAACTAAGATAATAATATTCATTCTACTGGTTCTGTAAAGGCACTGCTGAGGTCGTGGTGACAGGTGTAACTGGTACACCTGTCTATTGGATTACTTCTTTACTGGCATATTGGAAATAGCCTGTTTCATCATTTCAGATGCTTGCTTGCACGCTGGCTCTTGAGCCGTGCTCGGCATTGACACCATTTGTTTTTTTGCTGATTCATATTGCGCCTTCATTGCTTCGCCCTGAGGGTTGGCTGCCACCAGTTCATCAATCTGCTTGAAGTATTCGGTGCAGGCTGGACCGAGATCGGCGGCCATGGTGGTGCTCGACAAGGTGAGTGCAGCAACTGAGGTGATTAATGCGAACGCTTTTTTCATGGATCAATCCTTGGAAATATTTATTGGCGTGAAGATCCTGAGGGTGAGCGTCAGCATTAGATATAGGAATAGTCCTAGACTTTGTAAAAAAGCTCTGAAGCCAGGTGGTTCTAACACTGTTCTTTCTCGGGTTATGGGAAATGTCATTCCACTTTCAAACTACCAACAATCACGGATCAATGGCCACGTCACTGGCCATCCACGACTTCATTGACTGGCCAATGACTTGACGAGAAAGCAAGTGACGCACGTGCAAACACTTGCTCTTCACTTCAGGAAAAAATGCTCCTTGATCGAATCCAGCAGCAGTGACTTGACGATCTGCAACGCGTTGTCGTGTTTGCTGCCCACGCGCATGCCGATCTCAAGCTCGTAGGAAGGCATGGGCGCGGGGCAGGGGAAGGTTTGCAGCGAGGTGATCCTGTGGCCGTAGCGCCTTCAGCGCGCAGGCGCCGGGTACGGCGATGGAGGTATTCCTGCGCGCTGCTCAATCGGGGGGAGCGTGCAGGGGACGAGCTACAGGCTGGGAGCCTCTTCGTTCACTTTCAGCTCGAAATCGAAGCCAATGCCGCGTTCGTTGAGGATCTCGGTAATGCGTTTGAAAAACCAATCGACTTGTTCTGGCAGTTCGTGCAAACCCAGTACTCGGATAATCAGGCGCTTGCCGCGGGCATCGGGAATTTCGCTGTAGATCTCTTCACTTTCGATAAAGGTGATGTAGGTGTTGATCTTCTCTTGCAGCAGGAGCAGGTGTTCGCTGTGTGCCGCTTCGTCAGCCCATTCGAGGGGGTCGACCATGATCAACAGCAGGCTGTCGGGCTCGGATTTGGGGATTGCCCAGATATCGATGACTTGTGGATTGGTGATGGACATGGCTGATCCTTCAGAAGGTGGGGGGCGGCATTGTATGACGTGGCTGATGGTGGTTTCAGGACGCGGTCGAGGACACTGGGTGATACGCCAGCCTCTTGCAACACCAGCTACAACAAAAAATTCACTCCCGCGGGATGTTTTTATGATGTGTGCGGATTTAAGGTAATGACGAAATGCCATCATCGTTGGGCGCGCAGCTGGCTCAATGTCGTATTTCAGGCCCCAGGCCAGGAAAAGCCCGGGTGGCAGCGGCATGAGCAGTGTGGTTTGGCTTGATTGATGCTGCCGCGCCGAGGCAGCTGCAGGTCGATCAACCGGTCGTCGGGCTGTTTGCAGCTCCATGACCTACAGTCGATAGCCTGGGATGACAGCAGCGAAGTACCGACAACTCCACCAAGAGAGATAAAAAATGAACGTCCGGACAATGAACCTCGCTCCACGGTCTGCCGCCTTTTTCTCACTCATTGTCCTGGTGGTGTTTGCCCTGGGCATTGTCGCGGTGCTGCAAATGGGCAAGCTGCGAGACGCGGAACAGGATGTCGAGACCAACTGGATGGCCAGCATCCGCGAGATCGGCAAGATGAAGACCGGCGTCTTGCGCCTGCGCCTGGAAAGCATCCGCGTCACCGTGACCACCGACGAACAGCAGCGGCAAACCCGCATCGCCTCCTTGAGTGGTTATCGAAACACGCTGCAGAGCACCATCAGCCAGTACCAACCCCTGATTACCGGGCCGGCGGAGCGCGAGCTGTACCAGGCGGTGGCGACTGATGTGCAGGCTTACTTCAAGCTGCTGGACGAGCTGGAGCCGCTGTTGCGCAGCGGTGACAACGCTGCGGCCATCACCCTGATCAATACCCGCATCAGCCCGATGACCAACATCCTGCAAGAGAAGATGGACAAGCTCTCGGACTTCAATGACGAGGGCGCGAAGCAGGCGGGGATCACCGCCGCGTCGGTGTACAGCAGCGGCTTGACGCTGGTACTGGTGCTGATGGGGGTGACGGTGGTGCTCACCGTGGTGCTGGCCACCGTGCTGACCCGCAGCATCACCTCGCCCATCGGCGATGCCCTGGCAGTGGCCGAGCGCATCGCCGGCAGCGACCTGTCCCGGGAGATCGCAATCAGCGGCCGCGATGAAGCCGGCCGCCTGCTGGCCGCCCTGGCCAAGATGCAGAGCAACCTGCGGGAAACCATCGCCCACATCGCCGATTCCTCCACCCAGCTGGCCTCGGCCTCGGAAGAAATGACCGCGGTGACCGAAGATGCCAGCCGCGGGCTGGTGCGGCAGAACGATGAAGTCAACCAGGCGGCCACCGCCGTGACCGAAATGAGCGCCGCGGTGGACGAGGTGGCCCGCAACGCCGAAGCGGCTGCGCAGTCGTCCCGCGAGTCCATGGAGTTCACCCGCTCCGGGATCGAGAACGTGGCCCAGACCCTCAAAGCCATCGAAGGCCTGGCCGACAACGTGGCCAGCACCGGCGAGCAGGTCAAGGCGCTGTCTGGCCGGGCTCAGGACATCAGCAAAGTGGTGGAAGTGATTCGCGCGATTGCCGAGCAGACCAACCTGCTGGCCCTCAACGCCGCCATCGAAGCCGCCCGCGCCGGCGAGCAGGGCCGGGGGTTTGCGGTGGTGGCCGATGAAGTGCGGGCCCTGGCCCACCGCACCCAGCAGTCGACCCGGGAAATCGAACAGATGATCACCGCGATCCAGGCCGATTCGACCCAGGCGGTGAGTGCGATGAACGTCAGTGCGGAGATGGCCAGCAGCTCGATTTCGGTGGCGCAGAATGCCGATGTGTCGCTCCAGCAGATTGCCCAGGCGATCACCCAGATCAATGAGCGCAATCTGTTGATTGCCACGGCCTCGGAGGAGCAGGCGCAGGTGGCGCGTGAGGCGGATCAGAACCTGACCAGCATTCGTGAGTTGTCGATTCAGAGTTCGGCGGGGGCCAGTCAGACGGCCAGTGCTTGTGGGGAGATGGCCAATCTGGCGATTGAACTGAATCGGTTGGTGGCGCGGTTCAAGGTTTGAGGGTGGTTTTTTGCCTTGCGGTGGTCTGGTTACTCTGTGGGGGCTGGCTGGTCAGCGAAGCATGCTTGTCGACGATGATGTGGGGGGCTTCGACAGCGTTTGTTCTTTGTGGGGGGCATATCCGTTGCTGCGGGTGCGGCGGCTTATGGTTTCGCCCTTACGGCGAGTCACTTTGGAAAGAGCCCAAAGTAACCAAAGGCTCTTGCCCCTCCACTCGGTGCCTCGCCTAGGCTCGGCATGCCCTTACTCCGGCATTGATCCGTGGGCCGCCGCCACCGGCCATCCCTGGCCGGGTGGCGGCTAACCCGGCGTCCTGCCGGGTTACCCACGGATCAATGCCTGCGTTCGGCCATCGTGGTTAACGGGGCGCTCAGATCAAAATCAAGAGCGCGACGGCGGCCTGCCGGCCGGCCTGAAGCTGGAGCGGTGTGTATCGCCTCCCATGTAGGAGCTGGCTTGCCAGCGAAGGCGTCCGCCCAGGCGACGCATGACTTACGGGCCTCTTCGCCGGCAAGCCGGCTCCTACAGCCAGATGTGTGGTGGTTGGGCCTCCGTAGGAGCTGGCTTGCCAGCGAAGGCGTCGGCCCAGGCAAGGCATGGCTTACCGGCCCTGAGGCAGGGGCCTCTGCAACCGACCGCTTAGACGCAAGCCATCACGCACGTTCAACCCCATCAATGTGAGGTTGGTGGCTCCGGCGATCAGTTCGATGACCTGCACCAGGTAAAAACCCGTGTCGAAGTTGCCAGCCGACGCCCACCGGTTGAGCACAATTGCGCAGGGCACGAGCACCAACAGGCCGTTGGCGGCAATGAAGGGCATGCGTTTTTTCTTCGAGGCGATCAGGCGTCCCTGTCGTGCCCGGCCCAGACCCATGCCGCTGGCTCCCGCCACTGCCATCGCCGGGATCAGTACCCAAAGCCCAGGGCTGACGATCAGTTGCTTGAGCTGAGCGATCGCATGTCGGGTGCCCATGCTTTCCACCAGCAGGGTCGAGACAAAGAACGTGGCGATGCACAGCAGGGCCAGCAGGCTGGCGGTGAGGTGGAGTCGTTTGAGCATGGGGCGCTTTCCGTCAGTCAATGGGGCGGTGTTCAAGCCGTGCAGATGTTCGGCACGGCTACCTTGGTGAACAGATGGGGCATGGCCAGGGCGCTTGAGGGGTAACGGCCCAGGGCGTTGGCGAAGTCCGGGTGATTGAAGGCTTCGCGAAAGCGCTCCACCGACTCCCATACGGCGTAGTTCAGGAACATGCAGCTGCCACCGATGGCCTGGTGGAGCTGCGTGGAAATGTAACCGGCACGCTGTTTCATCCAGTTGGCATCCAGCTCCCAGGCACGCAGAAGCTCGGGTATATCGTCCGCGTCGACGCTGAACAGGTTGACCAGCACCACCGGTGACTCGCTGCACTGGAGTTGCTGATGAATGGGGACTACAGAATCAAGCGGGCGAATGGACAACATGGCGGTCTCCAAGATGTAAACATGATGACAAGATGGTGCGATGGATAAAAACTAGCTCGATTGACATCATGGTGTCAATGTGGAAAAGTTCGCGGCATGAAAAAACCAAACCACACCCCCGCTGGACGCGCCATGACCGATCTGGTCCTCGAGCTCTTTCGAGCCAGTGCGCGCATGCTCACCGCAGGCGATCGCCTGGTGGCTGAGATAGGTCTCACCAGTGCCCGCTGGCAGCTCCTTGGCACGATCGTCGCTGCCGATCGGGCGCAGCCCGTCTCGTGGATTGCCCGCGACATGGGCGCGAATCGGCAGAACGTTCAGCGGATCGTCAACGATCTGGTGAAGGATGGCCTGCTGGAATTTCAGCCGAACCCTCACCATCGCCGGGCGCAACTGGTGGTGCTGACGGAGGCTGGAAAGGCGGCATTCGATCAGGCATTGAAGCTTCAAGCGCCCTGGATCAACGAGCTAGCGCAGGGGCTGGAAGTCGATGAGATCCAGACTACCCACCGCGTGCTGAACCAACTGCGCAACCGGTTAGAACAAGACCAGGACGAATGAGCCGGGCCGGCCTGGAGACGAGCAACTCCTCAGGGGGACTCGGCCACAGGCTGTCGGCATCCCCGATGATGATCGGGCCAAAATCACTGCCAGCGTTTCAGGACCTGGGCCCTTTATTGGGAGAATGGCCTGTTCCCCATAACGCGCTCTACCCACCCAGCAGCGATCTTTTGCACAGTTTTAAGGTTGATGTATGAATGCATTCGATTTTAAGAAATTTAATGTGGGTTCCATTGTTCGAACAGCTGATAGTTGCGCGGCGCTCAAACACCAGATCGGATTCTTGATCCAGGTTCTGGAGGCCTTGGATATCAACTTCTCTGACTGCGAGCAGGACCCTTTGCTTCTGGCGAAAGCTTATGTGGCCGGGGATATTCCCATTGAACAGTGCAAGGCGCAGGCTGCGGTCTGGTGGGCAAAAATCGACGAAAAAGGCGCCGTGCGAGCGTTTCAGGATCGGGACGTCTTGATGGCCCGGCTGGCCATTTGCTTGCTGTCGAATGATGAGGACGATATCGCTGTTTTGGGAGATAACCTGTCGTGGTTTTTTGAGGTGTTGGGTTTCTTGAAAGTGGAGCCGATGAAGCCCATTGAGATGATGAAAGAGTACTTTGAATTCAAGTGAAATTTGATTCGCGGCCGACTCGCCATTAGGGCTCCAGCCTAAAGAGTCACAACATGAAAGACGCCATTCGTTTTGCTGACGCCACCCGCCATTCTGGCGTGATACTCGAAGCGTTTTCCCAAGCCGAACTCAATGGCAAGCCGATTGCGGGCATCGGCCACAAGGCCGGTTGTCCACGGCTCAATACCATCCCCTGTAGGCGCTGGATTGCCAGCGAAGCTCGCCAACGAGCGAATCAATACGGCACCGGTGAGTGTTCCGCCAGCCAGCGTGCGCCTACCCAAACGCGTTCTGCGTTCGCTCTGTTGCGCTCTTGAATCTGTGCTTAGCGCCCGAGCTTTTCCATCGCCGCATCGGCCAGAAAGGACGACCGACTCTTGATGTTGTGCTCGCGGACAAAACGGTCGATCTGCTGAATCACATAACCGGGCAAGGTCACGTTGACCTTCTCGGTCTTGCCCAGGTATGGGGTGATATCGATCTCCAGCATGCCCCAGCCCATGCCCGCGAAATCGGGGTTGGCGCGGTGCTTGCCGGTGGGAGAGGGCAGGGGTATGGCTTGCCCCGCTCGGGCTAGCTCTTCGAGCATGACGTGGGCAATCTCGATGGCCGCGCTATAGGCGGTTTCGAAGGTGTCGCCCGCGGTGACAGCACCGGGAATATCAGGAATCTGGATGCCGGTGGCGGTGTGTTCGTCGCCCCATTCGATGCAGATGGGATATTGCACGGGGATCTCCTCAATAGGTGTGAAGGTGGCGGGAGCTAGATCAGTTCAGCCAGTTTTCTGATGGCCCTGACCGTGCCCCGTGGCAGATCCTTCTTCGGGTGAGGCACCGGAACGGTGTTGGGCCTGTAAGGGTGCTTGAACAGATGATGGCTGCCAGTGACTCGCTCCAGCACCCAGCCTGCGGCTTCAAGCTCCTTGATCAACGCTCTGCTTTGCACCTCCATCTCCTTATCGGGGTGAGAGGTGCTTTATAACTCCAGGCGCATAGTAACGCAGGTTGAATTGTGTGTCTGGAGTTATGTATCGGGACATGTCGTTCGGGGTGGCTTTTGGCCTTGGACGGTTGGGTAGGTCGCTCAGGGAGGCTTGGGTGTCGAGGTGGAAAATGGCGCCGTCATCACAGCCTGTCACGGGCACCGCAAAGGCGACTGCAAAGGTGTTGTGGACGCTGATGCGACCGGCCAAGGTCGTCGCGGATATTGCTGCGAAGGGGAACTACCGGGGCGGGCAGTGGGGACCGGCAACGGTGGATTGGAGGTGATGTTTGAGTGGGGTGTGTCGTAAGCGATCCACAAACTCAGCTATTTTATGACGCGGGAAGACGTCAGGTATTCGAGTCGGGTACCTGCCCCGCATGCGTCCTTGACCCGAACAACCGGTCGGCTAGCTGCCGACCTCGCTCCAGTCCTTGCGCCGTCAACCAGATGGATTTGTTTGTGTTAACGGGATCACTGATGAAACCCTGTTCATGCAGTCGATTCATGATCTGGAAGTCGAACCCTTTCCACGCATTACCTTGGTCGGAGCTGTAGGCTGCCAACAGAGCAAGCACCGCGTCTTCGATCAGTTTATCGTCGTATTCCATGGTCGTTACTCCGCTTTTGTTCTTCAAACGCTTGGAAAATCCCCGCCATTCTCAACATAGCGGGCTTCCTCTGCCAGTCAGGACTAAGGCGGCGTACGTGCGGCGCTCGGTATTTTCAAGCCGGACCCCGATTCAACGTTGCCAGCAGGCCGCGAAACGCTTGCACACCTCAAAGCGCTGATCCAGGTCGGCCATGCGTGCCTGATGTGCGCTCAGTGTTTCCTTCAGCAGTGCTTGCTGGGCTCGGTAGTAGTGCTCCAGCATTGCATTATTGGTCGACCTCGCCTTGCTACGGTCGGCCGTTTCGCTGTCGGGCAGCAGTTCCTTGATCGCAGGGGTGTCGAGCAGGCCCAGACGGTTGCTGTAGTCATCCTTGTACAGCTGCAATGAACGGGCCTTGGTGCCCCTCATCTCATTGGCGAACTGTTCCAGGTTCTGCCGATATTCAGTCCAATAGGCATCGGGCAGGCTGAAGTCGAGGCGCTGTTTGCGCTCCGCTATGGATTTGTCGAGCAGTGTTTTCTGGACTGAAGGGGCATCCTCGGCGTCGGGCTTCATTTTCGCGATGACACTCGCGTCGACGATCTGCGCGATCAGCGCTGCACGCTCCGCTGACTGCGGTTGTGCTTCGGTGGGCTTGGGGAAAATAGGGTTGTGGCCGGCGCAGGCGGGCAGGCCTTTGTTGGTCAGCACGATCGGCGAACGCACAGTCTTGCCATCGATCTGGCGCAGACGGCTAAGGGTGACCTGGCAAGTGCGACCTACTCGGCGGAAGTCCGCTTCGTACTCGCCGCCGCTCTGCGGGGTAAAGTTGAACCCCACGGTGCACACGCTGCCGGTGCTTAAGGTATTGGCTCGCGCGAATAGCTCATGACCCGGTTGCAGCCGCACTTCCAAGTAGGCCTTGGCGTCTTCGGGTGCAGCGACACTCATGTCCGCCCGTCGCCGGGTATTGGCGCTGAACAGGTTATTGAGCAGCCCCGTGGTTTGACCGCCGCAGTGTTCGGCATCGAACAAGTCGAGCGTCGAGCTGTCACTGCTGCTGATAAAGCGCAGCTTCGCCGCATCGGTTGCACTGGCGTCCGGATAGGAGCCGTTGAAACTGCACCCGCCAAGTAACAGCGCGGCAATGCTTACAGCGCCACGCACGCGCCATTGGGAAAAACAGAACATGTTGATAGATCGTCCTTGATGCACGAGTGGGCGAAAGGCCATCATGCTAAAGAAGGCAGTCGCCGCCGTCCAGCGCGCCTGTTGTCCCTGAATTTTCTGGGGTTTTTCTTTGTCTCCCACCGAGGTAGCGGAATGTTTGGCTCGCGCAACATCTTTGCAATTGGCCTGATCGGATTACTGGCCGGTTGTTCGTCAATGCCAGCTGAAATGGCGTTGAATTCGCCTGTTTACAACGCGCAAAACGCGGGTCTAGTGGTCGGCGCGTTGCTGGAAGGCGGCCCCTACGGAACCTACCTTGAGTTTCGCGATATCAAGAGCGGCAAGACTTATGGCTGGGGACCCAAGGATGATTACTCGGCATGGCTACCTGCCGGTGATTATGAAGTAAGCCGCCTGGGTCACCGTCGCGGGGCCATGGGGGCTTACTCCAAACCGCTGCGTTTCACCGTCACCCAAGGGCAGCTCAATTACCTTGGCGAGATGGTCTACGGCTGCTCGGCCGTCGCGCAACCGGCTGCGGTGTACGGGGTATTGAACTGCGGGGCCCTCGCGCTTGGCGAATGCACCGTCCCTAGCCCTGACGTGAACGTATGCGTGGTGGATCGCCAGGATCAAGCGATCAAGCATTTTTTGCAGCAACACCCCGAGCAAGCCCCTTTACCCGTGCGTAACGCGGTCATGTCGGCAGCAGCCTCTGGATCGAGTGTCCGCTTTCCCTAAGTTCTGTGCTCGGGCGCTGCCTGGCGCGACGACGGTACGTTTGAGCGGATACTGGAGCGCTTGCACATCCAATTGAACCGGGAGGGGCTGATCGATCTGGACACCTAGATGATCGACTCCACTGCGGTACGTGCAACCCGAGCCTCTTCAGGAATCGGGAAAAAGGGGGACTGAAGAGCCGCTAGATCATGCTTTGGGCCTAGTCGAGGCGGCCTTGCTACCCAGATTCACATGATCTGTGACCCACTACTGCGACCGGCATCGAATGCAGCCGGTGATCCCACTGCGGGCTATGCCACGCAAGCCTCGGCTCTTTGATCGTCCAAAGTATCGGCAGCGGAACATCATTACCGCCGCATCCGCTTCGTATCCCCTTGCGCAGCGTCATCGCGGCGAGGATCAAGAGGTGCTGGCCGAGCGTCGTGCGCTGTAGCAGCAAGTCCTTTATCAACCTGCGCATCGCTGGTCAGGTGCGACGCGTAATGGGCAGCCCATCGGCGTCGTCACACTCAATCCAGAACGGAAGTAACAGGCCCTGAAAACAGTGACATGACAATACGACTGACGTAATAACAAACTTGCAAGGCGCTGGTGGCGAGTGTAGAAGGTGGAAAAATTTCAAGAAGTGCCGAAGTATATTTAAAAAATAAATAGTAGATGGAGATGATGATGGCTGAAGGGAATCAGGCTATTGGGGAGGTGTGGGCGTTATTTGTGGGTGGTAGTGGCGGGCGCGGAACTAATGATCGTCTTGTTTGCCCCCGTTTACTTGCCGTTCAGCACGGCGTGAGTGCTCTCTGTTACGCCCGTGTGTACAGGGTGGCGTATGCGTGAGTTCATGACATTCGATGCGGCGGAACCTGCTTTAGTTGCCCGTAGGCGCACCGCCCGTGCGTTGTGTTCCTCCATCAGCAATACCCCTGATGGTCGGGAGCCGCTTTATAAGCTTCTGTTCGGATCAGTGGGTGAGGGGTTTGAACAGTGGGGCAATTTATTTTGTGAGTTTGGTTCGAACATAAACATTGGTGATGGTGTTTTTATTAATGCCAATGGGGTGTTCCTCGATGCGTTTGAAATAAACATCGGGAACCGTGTGTTTATCGGGCCTCATGTCGGTATTTATACCTCTAACCATGCCAAGGATCTTGAGCAGCGGCGTCGTTATATAGAGTTGGGTGCACCTGTAGTCATTGAAGATGATGTATGGATTGGCGGCGGCGCAACAATCTTGCCGGGCGTCACAGTGGGTAAGGGGTCAATTATCGGTGCGGGTGCTGTCGTGGCAAAGTCGGTTCCGCCACACAGTAAAGTGCTGGGCGCTGGTTCTCAGGTTTATCCGATCTAATTAATAGAGGGCATAAAGGGATGTTTGTCTATCAGTCACGCGTGAAAGACCAAATTGTTGGTTCTGTTAAAGATGTCAGTGTTCATGCAGAGGGTGGCATCTACACGGATGCGATTTCGGGCATGTTTAACGTACCGTTCGGGTATTCGTGCGACCCCATCAAGCAGCATATTTCCAAAACGTTGACGGATCTGCCTTTCCACCCCAAGGATCATTTCTATTCGTCCGAGCTGTTTGAAACTTCAGAGCAGCTGCTCAAACGCGCCAAGATGGAAGATGGCGGCGTGCTGTATGTCAACAGCGGCTCGGAAGCCATCGAGTCGTCGATTGCCATGGCCTTGGAATATCACCAGCGCAAAGGCAATACGTTCAAGAAGAAAGTGATCTGCCGCAAGCACTCCTATCACGGCGCCACCTTGGGGGCCCACAGTATTACCGGCAGGAACGATTTCAAGGACCTGCGTTGCAGCGGTTACGACACTATTCGGATCAACCCGCCATTCCCTGTCGTTCACGAAGGTCAGGCGTTGGAAATGCACAGCGTGGCGGATGTGGAGAATATTATTCTTCATTATGGTGCGGAGCAGATCGCTTGCATCATTTTCGAGCCGGTCAACCATTTGAAAGGGATGCGGCAAACTCCCCGCGAGTATCTGATCGGTATTCGTGAACTGTGTGACCGTTACGATATTGTGATGATTACCGATGAAATCGTGACCGGCGCCTCTCGAACCGGAGAGTTCTTGAATACCCATCAGTTTGGGGTTTCTGCCGATATCGTCGCGCTCGGTAAAGGCATCAGCGGTGGTTATTACCCGGCATCCGCTATGGTGACATCCCATAAAATCGCCTCGGTGTTTGACAAGCCAGAGCCGTGGATCCCGTTTTCCTATTCGCATACCTATGCAAGCAACCCGGTTTCGATCGCGGCCATCAATGCGTCGATGCGCGTGCTGGAACAGATAGAGGCCGCAGGGCAGTTACAAAAACTCATTACAAAGACTCAGGCGCTGTGTCACGAAATCGCCGGGAATGAGCGTATCGCCCGGATTGAATCTCAAGGCTTGCTGATCGGCATAACCTTGGACTCAAGCCTTGGAGAGCAGGCAGGCAAGAAATTGGGTGGGCTGTGCTTTGAAAGGAAGTTGATTATCCGAGGTGAGGAAGATTGGGCTTGCCTGGCGCCCGCCTACATCATGTCAGAGGAAACGCTAAGTGACGTGTTCGAGGTGTTGAATGAATCAATTAGTCAGTTATGACCTCGAGCCAGTTGCCAGCCTGTTGACGCCGTTACATGGTATTCGTCAAAGCGTGCATAAACGCAAGGCGTACCTGACGGCCGATGAGTATGTGCGTGCCAATGAGGAAGTTGAAGTCGGTATTGCCGAGGCGTCGAAGTGCCAGACGATCAACGAACTGTCGGTAGCCATCGCCAGACAATTTACGCCTTTCTATTCAGACGTCAGGGTGTGCCTGGAGCGGATTCATGAAATTGCCGGTTACGGAACCCTGGCATCTTGCCTGTCGTCACTGAACATTGCCGAAGCACTGTTTGCATTGGAGTTCTGCAATGCGGCAGGGGTGGCCAATCAGGATCTGGTAATTGGCAGGGGGCATATTGCGCCATTGTTTTATGCTTATCGTCATGTGCTCAACGGTATGCCTTTGGCTTTTTTAGCTGCGGTTCACGACAAGGTTCCGGCCGTTGTCAATAAACACTACGGTTTTGCCTACAGCATGCGGCATAGCCTTGGCGAGGGAGTGGGCATTGCGTTGGGGCGGGCCAATACCAATCGTGATGCACGTGTTATCTGTGTGGCGGGTGACGGTGAGTTGAACGAAGGGGTGTCTTTCGAGGCGATTCGCCTGATTGGCGAACTTGAGGTCAAGAACCTGACGTTGATAGTGGACAACAATGGCAGAGGGATTGACCCACTTCCCGGGAAGTTGAGGCCGGAGTATCTGGCCGCCTACTTTTCTGATGTTTATGAAGTGGATGGACACGACACCCAGGCGATCAGTGAACACATTCGCCAGGCAGAGAAGGACCATCGGTCGACCGCGATCATCTGTCATACCGAAAAAGGCGTTCACTCCTTCAAACGTGCCAGTCATCAGAGTTTGATGACGTCAACGGACGATCAGCAGAAGAATGATCTGAGGAAAGCTTCCAGTTGCAGTCGGACGGCCGACATTATCGAAGAAGTTCGGTCAGGGGCACCTGCCCATGTATTCACCGCGGATCTGGCCGCTCGGTTTGGCCTTAAGTCATTGTCCGGTTATTGCAACACCGGCCTGGCCGAGTCAGCGTTGCTGACCTGCGCGATGGGGTGCCCGGATGATGAACTGAAGTTTGTCCTGACCGATGACAAGTATTACCTCAACGCGATAGATGTACTGCACTCTGCTTTGATCGCCTGTCGTAATTTGCATGTCATTGGCGCTCGGAAGAACGGTGTGTGGGGCGGCGCTACGTACGCCTCAACCGTATTCAGCTTGCTGACGGAAGAAACCGTATACGAACTGACAGACCCTCTCGATCTGTTGGCCTGTATTCATCGGCAGAAAGCAAAGGGTGGAAACGGCCTGTACTTAATGTACGACCAGCCCATGGAAAGAGTGTGTGCCCTGAGGGAGAAGTACCGGAAGCTGTCTGAAGATATCTATATTTTTCAGCCCGAGTTTGCCGCCGGTTCATTGATAGTGTCATCGGAGTCGATGGCATACGAAGCCTTTCAGGTCGCCACGACAAAAAGATGCACGCATATCCGGTTTCTGTCCGTTCGGCCGGATCTTGAGCTGGTTAAACAGATGCTGAGCCAATGTGCCGAAATTATTGTCGTAGAACATAACAGTGGTCGCTTCAACCTGGCTGAATACATTGAGTCCAGTTTGCTGATTCGAGTTCGCAAGGTCTTCAGTGATGCCTATGAGTGGCCGACCATCGAGCCTTTCCAGGCAAAAGTTGCACCTCAAGTACTGGGTGCATTGTTGGCTGACCCGCCGTACGCATTAGTTAATTAGACTTCACACGTTTAAATACCGTTTCAACTATTTATTGGTTTTCTGAGCCCTGTATAGGGTTCGGCAGGCCTTCTATGGATTCAGGAGCAGTGGTTTATGACGCAGGGAAATAAAGCGCAAGGCAAGTTGTCCGGTAAAACCATGATCGTTGTGGGCGGTGCCAGAGGCATCGGCGCCGCGATTGTTGAAGTACTGGCCAAAGAAGGTATTCATGTCTACATCTTTGATACCGACCGGACACCCAATGCAATCAACCACTATCAAACTCAGGAGGTCAGTGGTTATCAGGCGGCTCGCACGCTGGCGGCGGATCTGGTGGAGCAAGGGCTTTCGGTAAAGGCCATTGCGGTCGACGCAACGTCTGAAGCCCAGGTCATAGAAGCCGTAGGTGGCGTTGTCCATGAGTCAGAGCACTTTTACGGCTTGGTCAACGCCATTGGCAGCAGCCATCTGATCAACACGGTTGAATCAGCGCTGAGCGAGTTTGACGCGATCGTGCAAACCAACCTTACAGCACCTTACTTGACGTCGCGTGAGGCTGCCCGCGCACTGATCCAGAGAGGCAAGGGCGGCGCGATCCTGAACATCAGCTCCATTGCCGCAAAAGTCGCCTTTCCTGGAATATCTTCCTACTGCGCCGCGAAAGCCGGGTTGCAGGGCTTCTCTGGTGCCTTGGCGCTGGAGTTGGCCACTCACAATATCCGGGTCAACTGCGTTTGCCCCGGCATCGTCAAAACCAATATGTGGAAGTACCTGGAGAACCGCCTCATCGAGCCCAACGAGTCGCTGGATGACTTGTGGGCTCGCATGGAGGGCCTGATCCCGCTGGGTCGTACACAGATCCCGGAAAACATTGCCCGGTTCTGTCTGGCGGTGCTTGAGAACGAAGACATCACGGCTCAATCCCTGTCGGTCGATGGCGGAATGAACCTGTATGGATGACACCGTTGGCACTACACCTCTTTTGCGCGAAGACCCGAACACCGTACTGAGGATCAGTGATCGTGTGTTCGGTGCCGAGCATTGCGCGCAGCTGCATTATGTTGCGCCGGTTCTGAAACTGCGAAGCGAACCCGGTAGCGATTCGTTCAATATTCCGGGGCTTCATACGGTGGACAGCTTGGGCACTTTGCTCACGTCGGTGACCGGAGAGTTTGCCCTTGGCGCTGACATCAAGTTATTCAGCCTGGCCAAGTTTGATGCTGCAGGGCTCTTTCTTCACGTCGGGCTGCACAAGCTGAAGTTCGGTGTTGAAGAGTACGGCAGCAACAAGAAGATCGTATCGGTGCATTCATCGCCCTATAGCGATGAAGTCAATGGCATCGAGGTAAACGATGAGCCTGTGCGGCTGTTCATTTCGCGAAGTGGGGATGTGTTCTCGTGTTATCTGAGTGGCTCTGAGGGTGCCGTGGTTTTTCATCGGGCGTTCTATGTGAGCAACTGCCCGGATGAAGTGCGCGTCGGGTTTAGTGTGCAGTCGCCCTTTTCCGAGGGAGCGGTCGGGGAGTTTTCCCGGATTGAAATATCCTCACAGTCCATGGGACTCATCAGAGAGTGAGCAGGTATGACGAGCAAAGACACCTGGTTGATAGTTTCTGATTTTGACGAGACGTTTATGCCGGTCTTGTCGTCTCGCGAGGCGGATGCCGGGATAGACAAACTGGAAAGCTGTTTGAATCAACTCAAACGCAAGCACCACCTGTTATTTGGCTGGGCCACGGGAAACAGTCAAGCGGTGGTCCTGGACAAGATGAAGAGATACCCCGAGTTTCCCTGGGACTTTGCACTGACCAGTCTGGGAACCGAGTTGTACTGGAATCACCCGGACAGTGTTCTGGAGGATGAGGGTTGGCCGTTACAAGGCGCAGGAACCTTTCCAGAGCGGGTCATGAGGCTGAGCACCCTGTTCGAGCGAGAGGGTATTGAGTTGACGTTGCAGTCGGAGGCTTTTCAGCAAAAGCGCATTCGGGGTTATTACTTGAATGCCGATGGCAATGAAGCAATCGCCATCGAGCAGATACATAGACTCTGTTTGCAGGTTGGCCTTGAGGCCTCAATTACCTACGCCAGTGCCGCCGCCGGCGACCCTGAGAATGTCTACGATGTCGCCATCATGCACCCGGGGTGCGGAAAGAAGCAGGGGGTCGATTTCATCGTCAAGAAACATGAGATTTCCCCCGCCAGGGTCATCTCCTTCGGGGACAGTTGCAATGACATCGAGATGTTGAAGGGCTGTTCACATGGTTACCTGGTGGGCAACGCTTCGCATGAGGCCAGGCAGGCGTTTGATCGTGTTGTTGAGGGTTTCTATTGTCATGGCATCGTTGATGGTCTTCAACGGCATTTTTGAAATGGGATAGGCATCTACATGGACAGTACAGTGCACACGGAGCATCACAGTGATAAACAGATATTTGATATCTACTTCGGGTTTATCAATACCTACACCTTGTTTTTTGCCGATGAAGTAAAACTGTTTGATCTGCTTGAGGGCAAAGCGCTGAAGCTGGGGGAAATCGGCTCGGCATTGGAACTGGCACCTCGGGCCGCACAGGCGCTTGTGGCTATGTGCACCAGTCAGGGGCTGCTTGAGAAGCGTGGGGAGTGCTATGGCCTGACGTCTTTGGCGCAAGCGTTTCTGACCCGCAAGTCGGAGACCTCGTTCAGCGGGGTCCTGCAATCCGCACGCCACAAAGAAGATGCGTTCTCTTATGCATTCTTCAAAGAGTCGATGCTCAGTGGAGAGTCCGGGTTGTTCGGTGAGACTGATCTGTTTGAGAACAATGCGCAGGACCAGTTACACAGCGAAATTTTCACCAAGGCGATGCACAGCAAAAGCAAAGGACCGGCTCGGGCCTGGTCGGGGCGGATTGATCTGTCCGGGTATAGCTGTCTTCTGGATGTGGGCGGTGGTTCGGGTGTTCACTCTATTTGTGCGCTGGAGAAATGGCCTGAACTGAATGCCGTGATCTTTGATCTTCCCTATGTCTGCGACATTGCCGATACCTACGTCGAGCAATACCGGATGGCGGGGCGCATCACAACCCATAAAGGAGACATCTGGACGTCTGAGTACCCAGCCGCCGATGTGCATCTTTACAGTGATATTTTTCATGATTGGCCGCTGGACAAGTGTCTGTTTCTGGCCAAAAAGAGTTTTGATGCACTGCCCAGCGGCGGCCGTATCATTCTTCATGAGATGTTTTTTAATAAAGAAAAGACCGGCCCACATAATGTCGCGGCTTATAACGCGAACATGTTGCTGTGGACCCAGGGTCAGCAATTGTCAGAGACCGAGATAAGGGAGCTGCTGACGATTGCCGGTTTTCGCGATATTACAGTTTCCCGCACGCAATACGGTGACTGGAGCCTGGCAACCGGAATCAAGTATTAAGGTTGCTGACAACCAATGCCCTGTGAGGGCGTTTTGATTGCACAGTGTGAACTCAAGGTCCGGCGCATTCGCCCCGGACTTCACTTGTGTCTTCTTGCGGGAGATTAAAGTGATCCCAGTACGTTACCGTATTCTTTGTATTTACTCCGGCATGCTGGCGTTGACCCAGTATGAGTGGATGCGCTTTGCGCCTATCACGGATCAGGTGGCCACCCAGTACGGTATTACTTATGGGGAAGTCGGTTCATTGTCTTTGGCTGTGACGGCACTTGCATTACCGCTGGCACTTCCCAGTGGTGGCCTGATTGACCGGATATCGGTGCAAACAGCGTTGCGTATCACCGCCATTGCCATGTTGTTGGCGGCATTGATCCGGGTGTTACAACCCCATTATGAATACCTGCTTGCCGGCCAACTGTTGTTCGGGTTTGTTCAACCCTTGACCATGTCGCTGCTCGTCAAGTTGATGATCACCTGGTTTTCTGAAGATGAACATGTGCGGGTCACGACGCTGTTCAGTATGGTGATTTTCCTGGGTATAGGCTCCGCGTTCATGATTGTCCCGTTGACGGAGGAGGGGAACGTCAGCAGTTCGTTGTTGATTGACGTCGCGATCCTGGGGCTGATTGCGCTATTGACCTTCATTTATGTCCCGCGAGATGGCCCTCTTGTGCAAACAACGTCCGCTCCGACCAAGTCCGGCGGCCGTTTACTGGCGGAGGGTGTCGATTTATTGCGCACGGCTCCGTTCACGGCTGTTTTGCTGATGATTTTTTTAACCAACGGCTATTTCTCCGCCATTACGACATGGCTGGAGCCGATCCTGTTGCGTCAGGGGATCGATGCCCAGGTTTCAGGGTTTATCGTTGTTCTGATGTTGGCCGGTGGTATCGCGGGTATGACGTTCATGCCTTTACTGGTTCGTAGCGGTGCAACCGTGGGGTGCATTCTGTCCGGGGTTTCATTGTTGGCAGGGGGAGGCACGGTACTGCTGTTCACCTCGGGTTCCCCTTGGATATTGAGTCTGGCAGGGATCGTGATCGGTGCCGCGCTGTTATCTCCGCTGCCTCTTCTGCTGCAACTGATAGCCGACACTGCCGGACTCTCCAGGTCTGGGACGGCGACCTCAATTTTCTGGTTAGTCGGCAATATTGGCGCCACGATAATGATCGCGACGTTGGGGGTTATCGCCGACCACGGTGACTGGGGAATGGCAGCGGTATTGCTGTGTCTGGTTCTGGTTGTCCAGATAACGATTTCTCTCATGGGCTTTCGAATGGTCGGCGCTCGCACTACCTGACTTCATACGGTTCTGTGTACATATCCGTTGCTGCGGTCACGGCCGCTTAGGGTTTCGCTCTTACAGCGACTCACTTTTGAAAAGCGCAAAAGTAAGCAAAACGCTCCTGCCCCCGCATCCGGCGCCTCGCCTAGGCTCGGCGTTCCCTCACTCCGGCATTGCTCCGGGGGCACGCCGCCACAGGCCATCCATGGCCTGGGGCGGCTAGCTCGGCATCCATGCCGAGCTGCCCCCTACGCAACGCCTGCGTTCGGCCTTCTGGAGGGGGCAGGAAGATCAAAATCAAAAGCCAAAGCAAGATCAAAGGCCGGGGCAAAGCCAAGCGCGTTTTACGCGCTGGTTGAGTTCAATGGCGTGCAGGACTCTTGCGCTGTTCGCCACTGAATCACCTCCAGCACCGCGCAACCCTCCCGGGTGAGCAGATGCACCCCACGGGTGACCCGCGTCAGGTCGCAGTCGGCAATGTCTTTCAGGTTAAGCGTGGACAGCGTGTCCATCAGATCCCGCACCACGGTGAAACGATGGGCCGCAGTGCTGGCCAGATCGCTCAGGGAGGCTTGGGTGTCGAGGTAGAAAACGGCTTGGTTGGCGTCGTGGGTGTCGACGGCGGTAAAGCGCGAGAGTGGCTGGTCAATCATCGGTACAGCTCCTGTTAATGGAGCAATCACCTGAGCTGCCGACGACGAAGAAAATGACCGCTGTGCGCGCTTATGACCACCGGAGAATCACCGCGCACAGCCGTCATAACATCCTGTCGCGGGCACCGGATAGGCGACTGCAAAGGTGTTGTGGACGCTGATGCTGCGTTGTAATTCGACCGGCCAAGGTCGTTCGCGGATGTTGCTGCGAAGGGGAACTATAGGGGCGGGGTTTGAGGGCGGCAACCGTGCATTGGGTGAGATATTTGAGCGGTTATGTCGTAACAATTAGCGACTGTTGCATTAGGTGGACTGCCCCCGGAAAGGTAGACATCCCCGGCCTATGCTTTGAGCATAGGAGGAAGTCTATGAGTACCCAGCGATACACCCCTCCACTCAATGCACAATCTGCGCAAGAAACGCCTTAGCCCTCGGACTCTTCGGTGCCCCAAAAAACTCCTCCGGCGGCGCATCCTCCACAATCCGTCCCCCATCCAGAAACAACACCCGCTCCGCCACCTGCCGCGCAAACCCCATCTCATGAGTGACGCACAGCATGGTCATGCCGCTGCCGGCCAGCTTCACCATCACATCCAACACCTCACTCACCATCTCCGGGTCCAACGCCGAGGTCGGTTCATCAAACAACATAATCTTCGGCTCCATGCACAACGCCCGGGCAATCGCCACGCGCTGTTGCTGCCCACCTGAAAGCTGGTTCGGGTACTTATCCGCCTGATTCTCAATCCCCACCTTGGCCAGAAACCCCCGCGCCAACTCTTCAGCCTTTTTCCGCGACAACCCGCGCACGGTCATCGGTGCCAGGGTGCAGTTGTCCAGCACGCTCATGTGCGGAAACAGGTTGAAGTGCTGAAACACCATGCCCACTTGGCTGCGCACTTGCGCTGCTTCGCGGGTGTTTTGCGAGAGGTCGGTGCGGTCCACCAGGATGCGGCCTTTTTCGGAGATTTCCAGGCGGTTGATGCAGCGGATCAGGGTGGATTTACCCGAGCCAGAAGGCCCGCAGAGGACGATGCGTTCGCCCTGGCGCACCTTGAGGTCGATGTCGTGCAGGACGTGGAAGGCGCCGTAGAACTTGTTCAGCCCGGCAATATCGATCACCACTTCACGCGGATCGACGGCGGGGTGAACGGGCGCTTGGGAGGCGGCGGAAAGCGGGGCGGTCTGGGTCTGCATGGCGGTTCTCCGTCGGTCAGTTGAAGCGCTCGGCGCGGTAAGGAGTGGGGTCGGTGAAGGGCGTTTCGCCGGTGACCATTTGCGCCAGCAGCTGGCCGCTCACCGGGCCCAGGGTCAGGCCGTGGTGGGCGTGGCCGAAGTTGAACCACAGGCCGGGGTGGCGCGGGGCGGGGCCGATCACTGGGCACATGTCCGGCAGGCACGGGCGGCGGCCCAGCCAGGGTTCGGCGTCGAGGCGTTCGCCCAGGGGGTAGAAGCGGCGGGCCAGGGCTTCGCAGCGGCGCAGTTGGATTTCGTTGATGGGGTCGTCGCGGTCGGCGAATTCGATGCCGGTGGTCAGGCGGATGCCGCCCACCATCGGCGCCAGGACGTAGCCGCCCACCGGGTCGAGGATCGGGTGCTGCAAGCGGGTGCCGGGCAGGGCGGCGTAGTGCATGTGGTAGCCGCGCTTGATCGCCAGGGGAATGCGGTAGCCCAGGGGTTCGAAGATGCCGCTGGCTTGCGGGCCCAGCGCCACCACTACTTCCTGGGCGGTGATGGGGCCGAGTTCGCTGTGCACCTGCCAGCCGCCTTCGATCTGAGTCAGGCTCAGGGCGTCGCCGATGACGAATTGGCCGCCGCGTTGCTTGAACAATTCGGCGTAGCCGCGGGTCAGGCCGCCGGGGTCGCTGACGGTCTTGGGGTCGAGCCAGTGCAGGCCGCCTACTACATCGGGGTGCAGGCCGGGTTCCAGGGCCAGCAGTGCAGTGCGGTCCAGTACCCGGTAGTTGAGCTGGTAGTCGCGCAGGTCGGCGGCGGCGCGTTGGGCGAAGTCGAAGGCCTGTGGGTCGTTGAAGGCTTCGAGCCAGCCGCCGTCGGCGATCAGCTCCAGCATGTTGGCCGGGCGGGCCAGGGCCAGGTGTTCGCTCACGCAGCGTTCGATCAGCGGCAGCATGGCGCGGGTGGCGGCGGCCAGGCCCTTGGGCGATGAGTGGCGCCAGTATTGCAGCAGCCAGGGGCCGGCCTTGGGCAGGTGGCGCAGGCTGTAGCGCACGTCGGATTGCTGGTTGAGGCCGTAGCGCACCAGCTTGGTCACTTCCCGGGGGAAGGCGTAGGGAATCACGCTGGCGCGTTCGATCAGCCCGGCGTTGCCGTGGCTGGTGCCGTTGCCCGGGGGCTGGCGGTCCAGCAGGACCACTTGGCGGCCGCGGGCCTGCAGGTGCAGGGCGCTGCTGACGCCGACGATTCCGGCGCCCAGAACGAGGGTTTGGCAATGCATGTTTCAGTCCTTATGACAGGGGCCGCGCGGCGGCCCGCTAAAGGGTTCAGTTCAGGTGCCGGCCCAGGCGGCCTTCCAGGTATTTGAGGCTGCGCCGCACCACCTCGACGATCAGCAGGTAGAGCACCGCAGCCCACAGGTAGATCTGGAAATCGAAGCTGCGGGAGAAGGCCAGCTTGGTCACCCCCATCAGGTCGTAGATGGTCACCAGTGAGGCGATGGCGCTGGCCTTGATCATCAAAATCAGCTCGTTGCCCAGAGGCCCGATGGCGATCAGCAGCGACTGCGGCAGTATCACTTTGCGAAACGCGGTCCAGCGCGACAGGCTCAGGGCCTTGCAGGCTTCGCGCTGGCCCTGGGCCACGGCCAGCAGGCTGCCGCGCAGGATCTCCGCCTGGTAGGCGGCGGTGTTCAGGGTGAAGGCCAGCAGGGTGCAGAACCACGCATCGCGGAAGAACCACCACAGGCCCACGTCCTGCCAGAAGCCTTTGAACGAACCCAGGCCGTAATACAGCATGAACAGCTGGGCCAGCAGCGGCGAGCCGCGGAAGAAGTACACATAAGCCCCGGTGAAGCGCCGCAGGAACTGATTGCTGGACAGCCGCCCGAGGGCGATCAGCAGGCCGAGCACGGCGCCCAGGCTGAAGGAGATCGCCACCAGTTTGGCGGTCACCAGCAGGCCGTCGATAAAGCGCGGGCCGTAGCGTTCCAGCAGTTCCTGGTTGAGGAACAGGTTCAGCAGGTCATCCAGGCTCATGGTTGCAGGCTCCGTTGCGCACGGTTGAAGCGCCGTTCAAGAAAGCTGAACAGGTGCCCCGACAGCGCCGAGAAGAACAGGTAGCCCAAGCAGGCCACGCTGTAGAACAGCATGGGTTCCTTGGTCACGCTGACCGCGAGGTTGGTCTGGCGCATCAGGTCCACCAGGGAAATGGTCGACACCAGCGAGGTGTCCTTGAGCAGCGACAGCCAGTTATTGGAAAGCCCCGGCAGGGCGATGCGGGTCAGTTGCGGCAGCAGCACCCGGGTGAAGGTGGTGCGGCGCGACAGGCTCAGGGCGCTGGCGGCTTCGTACTGGCCCTTGGGCAGGGTCTTGAACGCGGCCAGCCAGATCTCGCTGGAGAAGGCGGCGAACACCAGGCTGAAAGCGATCATCGCGGCGACGAAGGTGTTGATCGCCACTTCACCGGGGTAGCCCAGGGCGCCGAGGATCTTCTGCGCGGCGATCTGGCAGCCGTAGTAGATGATCAGCAGGGTCAACAGCTCCGGCAGGCCGCGAAACACCGTGGAAAAGGTCGTGGCCCAGGCCCGCGCCCAGCGGTTTTTCGAGCGCGTGGCCAGGGCTACCAGCAAGCCCAGGGGCAGGCCGATGGGCACGCAGGCCAGCGCCAGGGCGATGGTCACCAGGGCCCCGGCGAGCAAGGCCGAGCCCCAGCCGCCGCTGGCAAAGGACAGGAGTGACAGCTGTTCGAACATGCGCGAACCCTCAGGAAAATTGAACCGTGCAGGGCGCCGCCGCGCTCAAGGGAACGCGGGGCAAGGGCAGCGGCAAAGGCGGGCGGTCAGTAGATGTCGAAGGCGAAGTAGCGGCTGGAGATCTGCTTGTAGGTGCCGTTGGCGACGATCTCGTCCAGGGCCTTGTTCAGGCGTTCGCGCAGGGCGTTGTCTTCTTTGCGCACGGCGATGGAAGCGTCGGCGGTGGTGCCGTTGACGTCGCCGATGATCTTGCAGCAGTCCTTGCCGGCGCTTTCAGCCCAGGCCAGCAGCGGGAATTTGTCGGCAATCACCCCGTCCACGCGTCCGGCGGCCAGGTCGCTGTTGGCTTCGTCCAGGGTCGGGTAGAACTTCACGTCGGCGCCGGCCGGGCCGTAGTGGTCCTCGGCGTAGATGGCCTGGGTTGAGGAGGCCTGGGCGCCCACGGTGCGGCCCTTGAAGTTGGTCTGGGCGTCGGTGATGTCCGAGTCCTTGGCCACGGCCACCGACAGCGGGGTGCGGTAGTAGTGGTTGCTGAAGGCGATCTTCTTCTTGCGCTCGTCGGTGGCGATCATCGAGGCCACCACGGCGTCGTATTTCTTCGCCAGCAGCGCCGGGATGATGCCTTCCCAGTCCTGGGCGACGATCTGGCACTCGACCTGCATCTGCTTGCACAGGGCGTTGGCAATGTCCACGTCAAAGCCGTGCAGCTGGTTGTTGGAGTCCACGTAGTTGAAGGGCGGGTAGGCGCCTTCGGTGGCGATCTTCAGGGTTTCGGCCTGGGCCGTGGAAGCGGCGATGACCAGGGCGCAAGCGCCAGCGAAGCGGAGGACGTTGTTCATGGAGCACCTCGGTTATTTATTGTTTTGGTCGGGCGGACGATGTGTAACCAACAAACTCGTTATGCAGGGCAGCGGTGGCTTCCAGGCGTTTTTCCACCTCGGGTCCCAGGTGCTTGCACACCTCGTTGACCAACAGGTGCACCAGCGACAGCATGGCCGCGGTGGACTCCCAGAACAGGTTGAATTCGGTGGGCACGCGGAACACCTCGTCGGCGTTCTGCTCGGCCCAGTCGCAGAAGGTGTCGGTGACCAGGGTCACCGGAATCCCCGCCTCGCGGGCCTTGTGGCACAGGGTCAGGGCGTGGCGCGAGTAGCGCCGGGCCTCGAACACCACCAGGGCGCAGTCTTCGGCGGGGCTCAGCAGCACGTCGGCGAAATGCCCGGCGGCGCCGTCCACCAGGTGCACGCCGTCGCGCAGGTATTGCAGCAGGTGGACCATGGAGGCGGCGATGCCGCGCTCGGTCTGGAACCCCGCCACGTACACCCGGCGCCGGCTGGCCAGGCGCTGGACCACGGTCTGCCAGGCCGGGGTCAGGCTGTATTCGTAGACCTTGACCAGCGCGCCGACTTCCAGCTCGAAGCTGCGGGGCAGGCCCTGGGCCGCCGGGTTGGGCTGCTGGCGAAATTCCTGCAGGCGGTCGCCCACCAGCCACGGGCCTTCGCCGAGGTCGTTCTTCAGGTCGTTTTTCAGATCCTTGAAATGGCTGTAGCCGATGGCGCGGCAGAAACGGCCGACGCTGGATTCGCTGACGCCGAGTTTTTCGGCGATGTCGGCGGCGGTCTGGAAGGGCAGTTCGTAGAGGTTGGCCAGCATGTAGCTGGCAATCGCCCGGCCCGACGCGGTGGCGCTGGACAAGCTGCTTTCAAGGCGTTGTTTGATGGGCTGGCTCATGGCCGCTCCTTGTTATTCGGGTCTGCACGAAAACTGCCTGCGCTTCGACCATGCTGCGTTAAAAACAGGCTCGGAATGCTCATGTAGGCCCCTACACTCCGCTTCCTCGCCTGTTTTTGCCTTGCCTGATCTTTGCTCGGCGAGTTTTTTGTACAGAATCAAAATGACGCAGTGCAGTGGAAAATGAAGGTTTTCTGTCATGAAGTCAACATTTGACAGTTAACTGGCGTGACGCGATAGTCAGGCACCTTCCAATAACAATTCCAATGGAGCTGCCATGCACCACGCGACCCCGGCGCAGGCTGATGTCGAGTACCTCGACCTGCCGGCCTTGACCGACTTGCTGCAACGCATTTTTCTTCGCCACGGCACCTCTGCCGAGGTGGCCCGGGTGCTGGCCGACAACTGCGCCCGCGCCGAGCGCGACGGTTCCCACAGCCACGGGGTGTTCCGCATTCCCGGTTACCTGTCGTCCCTGGCCAGTGGCTGGGTGAATGGGCAGGCCATGCCGCAAGTGGAGGATGTGGCCCCCGGCGTGGTGGCGGTGGACGCCGCAGGCGGCTTTGCCCAGCCGGCCCTGGCGGCGGCCCGCGCGCTGCTGTTGAGCAAGGCCCGCAGCGCCGGGATCGCGGTGCTGGCGATTCGCAATTCCCATCACTTCGCCGCCCTGTGGCCGGATGTCGAGCCCTTCGCCGAAGAAGGCCTGGTGGCCCTGAGCCTGGTCAACAGCATGACCTGCGTGGTGCCCCACGGCGCCCAGCGGCCGCTGTTCGGCACCAACCCGATTGCTTTCGCCGCCCCCCGCGAGGGCGCCGAGCCCATCGTCTTCGACCTGGCTACCAGCGCCATCGCCCACGGCGATGTGCAGATCGCCAAGCGCCAGGGCCAGCAGTTGCCACCGGGCATGGGGGTGGACCGCGACGGCCAGCCCACTTGCGACCCGGCAGCGATTCTCGACGGCGGCGCCTTGCTGCCCTTTGGCGGGCACAAGGGCTCGGCGTTGTCGATGATGGTGGAGCTGTTGGCGGCGGCGCTGACCGGCGGCAATTTCTCCTTCGAGTTCGACTGGTCGCAACACCCGGGGGCGCAAACGCCCTGGACCGGGCAACTGCTGATCGTCATCGATCCCAGCCACCTGGGCGGCGGGCATTTTGCCCAGCGCAGCGGCGAGCTGGTGCGGCAGATGCAGGCCGTGGGCCTGGAGCGCATGCCCGGCGACCGACGCTACCGCAGCCGGGCCAAATCGCTGCAAGAGGGCATTCCCCTGGCCGTTGCCGAACTGGCGCGACTGCGCGCGTTGGCGGCCGAGGCTTAAGGCCTTATCCCTTGGCACCGGGGTCGATAGACCCTTGGTGCTACTCCCGGTAGGGGGGCCGGTAGCGGTCCGGTCGTGGATCGGATTTGCCGCTCCCTGCCAGCCCCTCCAAAGCACCGTGAACTTGCCCCCAAGGCAGCCTATGGGCGGCCCTGGCGCGTTTCGATAATCGCCTCCGACATTTCGTCCCCCGTTTGCGGAGCGCGCCATGCATAACAATAAGAACTGCCAGTACCCTCTGATTCCGGCCCTGCTCGTCGGCCTGTCGACCCTTGGCCTGGGCACTGTCGCCGAAGCCGAAATCATGCTGTATGACAAGGACCAGACCACCTTTTCCACCGACGGCTACGTCAACGCCTTCTACGTCAACAGTGACGTCGACCGCGCCGGCGAGCAGTACGACCGCCGCCAGGCGCGGGTGAAGATGGGCTTTCTGCCCAACTACCTGGGCTTCAACATGGGCAAGCAGGTGGACGACCTCAAGCTCGGCGCCCGGGCCTCATTCTGGGTGACCATCAACGACAGCGAAACCAACGGCACCGACACCGCCATCGACGTGCGCCAGTTCTACGGCACCGTGGCCAACCCGGAGTGGGGCGAGGTGCTGATCGGCAAGGACTTCGGCCTGTTCGCCCGTTCCAACATCCTGCTCGATGAAATGCTTGCCGGGTACGGCCAGGTCAGCGACAGCCTGGGGCTGGTGGACGGCGGCGGGGTGTCGTTCGGCAACATCGGCAGCGGTTACCCCTATCCCTTTCCGTCGTCGCAGATCACTTACCGCAGCCCGGTGATGGACGGCCTGCGGGTGGCGGTGGGCATCCTCGACCCGGTGGACACCAACGACAGCAGCGCCCTGGGCAAGGCCTACCAGAAGAACCCGCGCACCGAGAGCGAAATTACCTATCAGTTCGACCTGGGCGGGGCCAAGTTCTACAGCTGGCTCAACGGCAGCTACCAGACCTCCGACAACACCGACCCCAGCGTGCAGTCAGTGACTTCCAAGGGCCTGGGTTATGGCCTGCAGGCCAAGATGGGCGGCCTGTCCCTGACCGGTTCCGGGTTCCAGGCCAAGGGCATCAACCCGTTCTTCACCAACAATGCCGGCGAGGCCACCCTGCGCAATGTCGACAGCAAGGGCTACCTGCTGCAGGGCTCGTACAAGGTGGGCAAGAACCGCCTGGCGCTGTCCTACGGCAAGACAAAGGACGACGGCAACGGCGTAGTCGGCAGCGGCGCCGATTACCAGACCCGGGGCGTGGCGCTGTTCCACGACATCAACGACAACCTCAAGCTGGTGGCCGAGTACAACCAGTTCGAGATCGACGGCCACCACACCACCGCGCAGAACGAAAACACCGACACCTTCGCCGTGGGTGCGGTACTGACCTGGTAACCCCAGCGCCGGCCCTGGCGTGCGCATCGCGCCCGGGCCGGCGCCCCCTCCATTCCCCATATCTCCCGCATGTCCCGTAGGAGCCGGCATGCCGGCGAAGCGGCCCGCCAGCCTTGCACCAGCCCGGCCGACGCCTTCGCTGGCAAGCCAGCCCCTACGCCCATGGAACCGGCTACCCGCTACCCAAGTAGCATTCGTGCCCCGGGGCCGGCTTCGTACACTCATTGCTCAGACAACCCGCGCCGGAGGCGACGATGCAGCAAGCCCAGAGCGAGGGCGTGGTCAGCGCCATGTCCCAGGCCGTCGATCCGCAGCAGGTGGCCCAGGACCTGGCCAGCCAACTGCTGCATCCGCACCTGGGCTTCGTGCTGTTCTTCTGTTCCGCCGAATACCCCCTGCAGACCCTCGGCCCGGCCCTGCAGCAGAGCTTCGGCGGCATTCCCCTGGTGGGCTGCACCAGCGCCGGGGAGATCACCCCCCTGGGCTACGGGCGTAACTGCGTGACCGCCATCGGCTTCGACCATCGGCACTTTTCCATCGCCGCCGAACTCATCGACCAGATGGAGCACTTCAGCCTGATCGACGCCCAGCAGATGGTCGAACGCCTGGTGGGCCGTTGCCGCAGCAACACCCTGGCGCCGATCAAGGGCAACAGCTTCGCCCTGACCCTGCTGGACGGTCTGTCGAGCCGCGAGGAAATGGTGCTGGCCGCCCTCAGCGCAGCCCTGGGGGACATTCCGCATTTCGGCGGTTCGGCCGGCGATGACAACTACCTGACCCACACCCACGTGTATTTCGGCGGCGAGTTCCACAGCGGCGCGGCGGTGGTGGTGCTGGTCAACACCTGGCTGGATTTCGAGGTGTTCACTACCCACCACATCCAGCCTCGGGAAGAAAAACTGGTGGTCACCGGCGCCGACAGTACCTTGCGTCGGGTCTACGAACTGAACGCCGAGCCCGCCGCCGAGGAGTACGCGCGGCTGATCGGCGTGCCCCTGGCGCAGCTCGACCACCGGGTGTTCGCCGCCCACCCGCTGGCGGTGCGCATCAACCAGCACTATTACGTGCGCGCGGTGCAGCAGGTGCACCCGGACCTGAGCCTGAGTTTCTACTGCGCGGTGGAGAACGGCATCGTCCTCACCGCCATGACCCCCGGCCCCTTGCTGCCCAACCTGCAACAGCTGTTCGACGGCTTGCAGCAGCGCCTCGGCGGGCTGTTGCTGACCATCGGCTGCGACTGTTTTTTGCGCCGCCTGGAGCTGGAGGATCGCGGCAGCCTGGATGAGATCGGGGCCTTTTTGCGGGAACAACGGGTGATGGGTTTCAACACCTACGGAGAACAGTTCAATGGCATGCACATCAACCAGACCTTCACCGGGGTCGCCATTGCCCGCAGTCGAACTCCGGCCCGCCGCTGAGCTGCAAGCGCAGCTCGATGACCTGCAGCGCGAGAACCGCAAGCTGCGGCGCATCAACGAGGCGCTGATCGAACGGGTCGAGTCCGGCATCACCCGCGGCAACGACCCTTATGCGGCGTTCCAGCATTCGGTGGTGTTGGCCGAGCAGGTGCGCGAACGCACCGACGCCCTGAACCAGGCCATGGCCGAGCTCAAGGCCGGCAACCATTTGCTCAGCGAAGCGCGGCTGCGGGCCGAGACGGCCCACCAGCACCTGATCGACGCCATCGAGAGCATTTCCGACGCCTTCGTGCTGTTCGACCAGGAGCAGCGCATCGTCCTGTTCAACAGCCGCTTCCGCGCCTTCTGGAGCCACAGCCGGGTGCGGATCATGGCCGGCATGCGCCTCTCGGAAGTGCGCCGGCTGATGACCAGCACCGGGCTGTTCAGCGAAGAACCGCGCAGCGCCGGCGACGAACAACTGCTGTATCGCCTGCACAATGGCCGCTGGCTGCAGGTCAGCGAGCGGCCGACCCGGGAAGGCGGGCGGGTGATCCTGTTCACCGACATCACCGAGGTCAAGCACAGCGAAACCCTGCGCCGGGAACAGGCGGTGGCGCAGAAATCCCACCTGCTGCAACGGGCGGTGGACAACCTGTCCCAGGGCGTGGCCATGGTCAACGCCGAGGGCATCCTCGAACTGTGGAACCGGCGCTTCCTCGAACTCAGCGGGTTGGCCCCGGTGGCCGCGCACCGCTTGTTTGCCGAAGTCATCGGCGACAGCGAGCTGAGCCTGCTGACCCCCGCCAGCCGCGACGGCAATGGCCGGGTGATCCATGAATGCGAGCAGCGCCTGAGCGATGGCCGGGTGCTGGAGATCCGCACCCATCCGCTGCCCACCGGCGGCTTCGTCAACACCTTCACCGACATCACCGAGCGCTACCAGCACGCCGAAGCCCTGAGTGAAAGCGAGCGCTGGATTCGCCTGATCACCGACCATGTGCCGGCGCTGATCGCCTACCTGAATGCCGATCTGGTGTATGAGTTCACCAACAAGGTCTACGAGGAATGGTACTGCTGGCCGCGCGGCGTGATGCTTGGCCAGAGCCTGCGCGAGGTGCACAGCGAACAGCACTACCAGCGCCTGGAAAGCTATGTGGAACGGGCCCTGGCCGGGGAGAGCGTGACCTTCGAATTCGCCGAAACCAACATCAACAACCAGGAGCGCTACATGCTGCGCTCCTACGTGCCCAACCGCCTGGCCAATGGTGAAGTGGTGGGGATTTTCGTGCTGATCCGCGACATCACCGAACGCCGGCGCACCGCCGAGGCGCTGCATCAGGCCTACCAGAACCTGGAGCTGCGGGTGCGCGAACGCACCGCCGAGCTGACCACCCTCAACCAGCAGCTTTTGCGCGAGATCGAAGAGCGCAGCCGGGTCGAATCGCGGCTGCGTGAGGCCAAGGCCGAGGCCGAACGGGCCAACCTGTCGAAGACCAAGTTCCTTGCCGCGGTCAGCCATGACCTGCTGCAACCCCTGAACGCCGCGCGGCTGTTCACCAGCGCCTTGCTGGAGCGTCGTGATCCCCAGGCCAGCAGCGCCCTGGTGCGCAATGTCAGCAACTCCCTGGAAGACGTGGAAAACCTGCTGGGCACCCTGGTGGACATTTCCAAGCTCGATGCCGGGGTGATCAAGGCCGATATCGCGCCCTTTGCCTTGAGCGAGCTGCTGGAAAACCTCGCCGCCGAGTACGCCCAGGTGGCCCGCAGCGAAGGCCTGGAACTGCACTTCGTCGCGTGCTCGGCCCTGGTGCGCAGCGACATCCAGCTGCTGGCGCGGATTCTGCGCAACCTGTTGAGCAACGCCATCCGCTACACCCGCCAGGGTCGCGTGGTGCTGGGCTGTCGGCGCCAGGGGCGCTGGCTGTCGATCGAAGTCTGGGACAGCGGCATGGGCATTGCCGCCGAACGCCTGGAAGAAATCTTCCAGGAGTTCAAGCGTGGTGAAGAACAGCGCCCCGACCAGGACCGCGGCCTGGGCCTGGGGCTGGCCATCGTCGAGAAGATTGCCGGGATTCTCGGGCACCGCATCGGTGTGCGCTCCTGGCCGGGGCGCGGTTCGGTGTTCAGCGTGCAGGTGCCCATCAGCGCCAGCGCGCCCTTGCCAGCGCCGCGCCCGGAACTGGGGGAAGCCCTGCTGGAGCGTTTGCACGGCGCGCGGATCTGGGTGCTGGATAACGACGCGGCGATCTGCGCCGGCATGCGCACCCTGCTCGAAGGCTGGGGCTGCCAGGTGATCACCGCCTTGTCCGAAGAAGACCTGGCGCGCCAGGTGGACGACTACCGCGCCGAGGCCGACCTGCTGATTGCCGATTACCACCTGGACCAGCAACAGAACGGCATCGACGCCGTGGCACGAATCAACGCCCGGCGCGCCCTGGCGATCCCGGCGATGATGATCACCGCGAACTACAGCAACGAGCTCAAACAACAACTGCGCGAACTGGGCCACACCCTGATGCACAAACCGGTGCGCCCGATGAAACTCAAGACCGCCATCAGCCACCTGCTGACGCCCCCCGTGTAGCCGCTGCCGCAGGCTGCGCCCGGCTCCGCAGGAGACGCCAACCCTGGCAACGCGGTCTACCAGAACAACCCGCGTAGTTCGATTCACCGCCATGGCGTTGGTCGCAATGAATGCGCCGGTCTTCAGATCGCCGGAAGGGCCTTCGGCCCTTGTCGCAGCCTCGCCGAAGGCTCGGCAGCGGCTACAGGAATTGCAGGATTTGCAGGGCGCAAAAGGCTTCATGTAGCCGCTGCCGCAGGCTGCGCCCGGCTCCGCAGGAGACGCCAACCCTGACAACGCGGTCTACCAGAACAACCCGCGTGACCCGATTCACCGCCATGGCGTTGGTCGCGATGAATGCGCCGGTCTTCAGATCGCTGGAAGGGCCTTCGGCCCTTGTCGCAGCCTCGCCGAAGGCTCGGCAGCGGCTACAGAGGGTTAGCGGCGCAGGTAGGCGCCGAAATCGATATCACCGGCGCTGAGGATCGCTTGCACCCGGTTGTGCACGTTGAGCTTGCGCAGAATCGCCGAGACGTGGGCCTTCACTGTGGTTTCGGCAATGTCCAGGGTGTAGGCGATCTGTTTGTTGGACTCGCCCTTGGTCATGCGTTCCAGTACCAGGAGCTGTTTGCGGGTCAGGGCTTGCAGCAGTTCCGGGGGAAAGCTCGGGGTCTCGCTGTTGCGTCGGCCCGGCTGGCTTTTCTGGGTGCGGATGATGTCCGGCGGCAGGTACACGTTGCCATTGAGGATCTGTTCGATGGCCTCGGTCATCTGCGAGCGCGCCGAGGATTTGGTGATGAAGCCGACGGCGCCGTAGGTGATGGCCTGGAGCACGATCTGCTTGTCCTGCTCGGCGGAGACGATCACCACCGGAATGGTTGGCGCTTCGTTGCGCAGGGTGATCAGGCCGTTGAGGCCGTGCATGCCGGGCATGTTCAGGTCGAGCAGGATCAGGTCCAGGTCGTCGTGCTCCTGGGTCAGGGCCAGGGCGCTGTCCAGGTCGGCGGTTTCCATCACCTCGCTGCCGGGAAATCCGTCGCTGATGACGTTGTGAATGGCTTCGCGAAACAGTGGGTGATCGTCGGCTATCAGAATTTTATACATGGCCTTTCACCTCGTTATTGTGATTGTGCAGGGGGCTTTTGCGGCTTCAGGGAAAGGCTTCCGGCTGGGCCGCCACCACCGGCAACCCGGCGGCCTCCCAGGCGTCCAGGCCGTCGCGATACCAGTAGAGGGAGGTATAGCCCAAGGCTGCGGCGCGTTTTACCGCGTTCCAGCTCAGCCAGCAATCGGCGCGGCAATAAAAGACCAGCGGTCGTTGCCGATTACCGGCGCTGAGCTGTTGCAGGTAGCGGTTGAAGTACTGCTGCCACTCTGGGCTCAGCTCGCCGTCGCCGGTGTTGGCCAGCCAGTGGCTGCCGGGCAGGTTGGCGTGGGGCTCGCTGTCGATGAAGCGGCCTTGCAGCCATTGCCGGCGATAGACGTCGATCAGCAGTGGTTTGGGCTGCTGCTGGAGCAGGGCCTGCAAGCCTTGAGTGTCGATGATCTGCGCGGCCTCTACCTGGGTGGGCGTCGGGCTGCGGTAGAGGCGGGTGCGATAGCCGTCGGCGGAAAACAGCGGAGTCTCGGCTTGGGCCATTCCCAGGGTCAGGCTCAGCGAGAGCAGGGCCAGGGTCTGCAGGGCACGGGGCATAAGGGTTTTGTCCTTCTTGTTATGGGCCCATTACATGCCAGCGCGGGGGCATTTGTGAATGCGACCATCGACAGCAAAAGCAGTACCAAAGTCGTAGGTCCTGGCTGGGCGACGCTCTTGCGCTTGTCTGTAGCCGCTGCCGCAGGCTGCGAACGGCTCCGGAGGAGACGCCAAACCTGGCAATGCGGTCTATCAGAACAACCCGCGTGGCTCGATTCTCCGCCATGGTGTTGGTCGCGATGAATGCGTGGGGCTTCGGACCGCTGAAGGGCCTTTGGCCCTTGTCGCAGCCTCGCCGTAGGCTCGACAGCGGCTACAGGCGTTGCAGAGATTGCAGGGATTGCAGGGCTTCGTGTAGCCGCTGCCGCAGGCTGCGAACGGCTCCGGAGGAGACGCTAAACCTGCCGGCGCGGTCCATCAGGACAGTCCACGGGCGTCGATGCACCGCCATGGCGTTGATTGTGAGGAATGCGCGGGCCTTCGGATCGCTGGAAGGGCCTTTGGCCCTTGTCGCAGCCTCGCCCAAGGCTCGGCAGCGGCTACAGTGGCTCTTTATCTGGAGATACCTAGGCGGTGCTTTTGCGCAGGGCGGCGTGCTGCGGGTTGAAGGTCAGCACCGCCAGCAGGGAGAACACCAGGGTCAGGCTCAGGCATACGGCCAGGGCCAGGAGGTTGAGGCGCTGATACAGGGCGAAGCGCACCAGCTCCACGGCGTGGGTGAAGGGGTTGAGGGCGCACAGCCAGTACAGCCAGGGGCTGGCTTCGAGCATCTTCCACAGCGGGTACAGCGCCGAGGACAGGAAGAACAGCGGGAAGATCACGAAGTTCATCACCCCGGCAAAGTTCTCCAGCTGGCGGATGGCGTTGGACAGCAGCAACCCCAGGGCGCTGAGCATCAGGGCCACCAGCAGCAAGGCAGGTAGGGCGCTGAGCAGCCCCATGGCCGGCGGTTGCACGCCATACAGCCAGGCCACGGCGAGGAAGGCGTAGACCTGCAGCAGCGAGATCAATGAGGTGGCCAACAGCTTGCTGGCGAGCAGGAAGGCCCGGGGCAGGGGGCTGGTGAGCAGCACGCGCATGCTGCCCATTTCCCGGTCGTAGACCATCGACAGCGAGCCCTGCATGCCGTTGAACAGCAGGATCATGCAGGCCAGCCCTGGGACGATGTAGACCTCGTAGGGAATGTAGGTGCTGTAGGGCTCGATGATGGCGATGCCCAGGGCCGCGCGAAAGCCGGCGGCGAACACCAGCAGCCACAGCAGCGGCCGCACCAGGGCGCTGAGAAAGCGCGTGCGCTGCAGCACGAAGCGCAGCCATTCGCGCAGCACGATGCCGCGCAGGCATTGCCAGTAGGCGTTCATGCGAGCGGTTCTCCGATCGGGGCCGGGCGCGGCTGGGGATTCTGGGTCAGGCGGGCGAAGGCGGTGCCCAGGTCGCCGCCCTGTTCCTGGCTGATGGTGCTGGCCACGCCACTGGCCACCAGGCGCCCCTGATGCAGGATCAGCAACTGGTCGTCGGCCTGCACTTCGTCCAGCAGGTGGGTGGTCCAGAGCACGCTCAGGCGCTGTTCCTGGCACAGCTGGCGAATGTGCCGGTTGAGGGCCAGGCGGCTGGCCGGGTCAAGGCCGGCGCTGGCTTCATCGAGCAGTAGCAGGCGCGGTTCGTGCAGCAGGGCGCGGGCGATTTCCACCCGTCGGCGGTGGCCGCCATTGAGGGTGCGGACGCTGTCCCGGCGCCGTTCGCTCAGGCCCTGGCGCGCCAGTTCGGCATCGATTCGCGCCTGCCCCTGGCGCCGCGACAGGCCATGCAGCGCGGCGTGGTAGTGCAGGTTCTGCTCGACGCTCAGGTCCAGGTCCAGGGTGCTTTGCTGGAACACCACGCCGAGCTGGCGCAGGGCGGCGCGGGCAGCGTTGCGCAGCGAGCAGCCACCGACGCGGATGTCGCCTTGTTGCAGGTCGTAGAGCCTTGTGAGCAGGGCGATCAGGGTCGACTTGCCGGCGCCGTTGGGCCCCAGCAGCGCGGCAAAGCGTCCGGGAGCCAGGCTCAGGCTGACCTGATCGAGGGCCTGGCGCGGGCCGTAGGCGAAGCTCAGCTGGCTGACCTCCAGGGCGTTCATGGGGTCACCACCACGCCCCAGGGATAGCGCCCGACCTTCACCGACTTGAGCACCTTGAGGCTGTTCACGTCGATCACCGAAACATCGCCGCTGACCCCGTTGGTGGCCAGCAACTGGCTCTGGTCCGGGGTGAATGCCAGCTGCCAGACCCGCCGCCCCACCAGCAGGTAGTCGAGGATCTCGTAGGTCTTGGCGTCGATCACCGCCACATGGTTGGCCGGGCCCAGGGCGACGAAGGCGTACTTGCCGTCGGCGCTGAGCTTGATCCCTACCGGCTGCACCTTGTCCGGGTGCACGCCCTTGATCTTGAAGTTCAGGGTCTTGAGCACCTGGCGCGTGGCCACGTCGAGGATGGTCACGGTGCCGCCGATTTCCGCCGAGGCCCAAAGCCTTGAGCCGTCCTGGTTGAACTCGACGAAGCGCGGGCGCTGGTCCACCAGGGTGCTGTCGGCCAGGGTCTGGGTGCTGGTGTCGATCCAGTGCAGCATGTTGGTGGTTTCGCTGGTGTTGACCGCCCACTTGCCATCGGGGCTCACCGCCATGCCTTCGGGTTCGACCCCGACGTTGATCTGGCCGAGGACCTTGGCGGTCTCGGTGTCGATCACCGTGACCAGCGCATCGTCCTCGTTGGACACGTACAGCCAGCGGTTGTTGGGGTGCAGGGCGAACTGCTCGGGGTCCTTGCCGGACGGCAGCTCCTTGATGATCTTGCGGGTCGCCACGTCCATCACCTGGACCCGGTCCGAATCGCTGGCGCAGATGTACAGCAGCTTATTGTCATGGGACAGCAGCAACCCCCGCGGGCGCTGGCCCACCGGCAGGGTCTCGGTGACTTCCAGGGTCTGCAGGTCGATCAGGCTCAGGCTGTTGTCCTTTTCGTTGGAGACCCAGGCCGTGGCGGCCATGGCGTGCCCGGCGGCGAGCAGCAGGCCCGCGCAGAGGGCGGAGCGGCAGAGAAGAGGGCGGCGCATGGCGGATTCCTTGTTGTTGTGGTTATGGGATCAGGGGTAGCGGCAGGTCACTTCGGGGCGGTCGTAGCCCAGGCTGTCCATTTCGTTGAAGGGGTGCAGGAAACCGTCCTGGGGCGAAGTGCTGACCAGGGCCCGGGGTTGCACCAGGGGAATGGGTTGACGCAGTTCGCCGTTCCACGGCCGGTAGCTGAGCTTGCGGCCCTTGAATCCGTCCAGGGGTAGCTGGTCGCTGAGCAGCAGCGTTTGCAGGGCCCGAGGGTCGGCCTGACGCAGTTTGCTCACCGCGCTGGCGACGCTGCGCACGGCCATCCAGGCAGCGAAGTCGCGGTCGTTCATCCAGCGTCCGGCCTGGGCTTCGAAGCGCTTTTGCAGTTGCGCGGCGCCGAAGGTTTCCACGCTCTTGTGCCAGCCGGTGGGGGTCAGGCCCTGGGTGCCGGCCACCGGGCGCGGGAACCAGGTCTGGTAGGGCAGGTACTCGCCGAAGTCGCCGCGCTCGTCGGCCACCAGCACCACGTCGTATTCGGCGGTCTGGGTGAACAGCGGCATGTCGGCCTGGGCGCTGCGGCGCTGGTCGTTGTCGAAGCTCCAGTCTTTCTCGGCGACCAGCTTCACGCCGAAGCGCTGGGTGGCCCGGCGCAGGGCATCGGCGTAGGCCCGGTCGTCTTCGGTCTGGCCGACGATGAGCAAGGCCCGCTGCCATTTGCGCAGCACCATGAACTGCACCAGGGCGTCGGCCAGCATCGCCCGGCCGGGCAGGCTGTGCAGCACGTTGCCCAGGCACTGGCTGTTGCGCAGGGCGTCGTCGGGGCTGCCGGCGTTGAACAAGAGGCTGTCGGGCAGGGCGGCGGACAGTTCCCGCAGGCTGGCCGCCGGGGCATTCACCACGAACAGCCGCAGGCCCTGGTCATGCTGGGCCTTGGCGGCTTGCAGCAGTGCCTCGGGGCTGTCGAGGCTGACGCTGTCGAGCTGGAACTGCTGCTTGAGAAAGCGCCCGGTGCTGTTGCTGTCGACAATCGCCAGCTGCGCACCCTGCAGCCCGGCATCGGCAGGCTCGGGAATGATGTTGGACAGCAGCGGGCCGGGGTCGGGGCGATAGCCCAGGTAGCCGATGCGCACTTGCAGCGTTTCCTCCGTGGCCTGGCTGGCGGCCATGGGCAACAGGGCCGAGGTCAGGGCCAACAGGCAGGTCAGAATAAGCGGGGCAGGCTGGTGCATAAGGCACTCCACGGCAGGTGGCGCCAGCATAGGAACAGCATCGGGGCGGGGAAATATGCAGAAAGTAGCGCTCGGGCAGTACCAAGGTAGTAGCCCGGCGCGGGTGCGGCGGTCTTAGCATGGTCCCAGCGGCCCCGACCCTGGCCTGAACCCGCCCCGAGCCCTGAGCCCGAACCTTGAGAGAGACGCCCATGCGCATCATCAAAGTGCTGCTCCTGCCCTTGCTGCTGATCCTCAGCCTGATCGGCGTCGATCGTCTGCACGGCCCGCGTCCGGTCCTGCCCCTGGCGGTGCCCTTGGTTCCGGGGCGCTAGGCATGTCGGCGCTGTGGCGGATCAACCTGTGGGTGAGCGCGTTCTTTGCCGTGGTGACCCTGGCCTGCGCCGGCTTGCTGTTGCATCAGGCGGTGGCCGATGTCGAACGTGAATTGCAGTCCGCCGCAGCGGTGGTGGAGTACTTGAGCGACAGCGCCGAGCGCAACCCGGCGGGCCTGCAGCCGCACCTGACCCAGAGCCTGCGCCATGTGCGGGTGCACTGGCTGGCGCCTGACGAGGCGGCACGCATGCCGGAAGAGGCAGGGCTGGACGCCTGGCTCGGCCGCCAGTTGTTCAGCGAGCGCCGCCACAACGCCCGCGAGCTGGACCTGGGCGACGGGCGCCGAGTGCTGATCGCCGTGGACGCGCGGGATGAGATCGACGAAGTCTGGGATTCCCTGCAACAGCTGCTGAGCCTGTGCGGCCTGGCCCTGCTCCTGAGCCTGCTGACCATCCGCTGGGCGGTGCGCCGCGGCATGGGCCTGCTGGATGATTTGCTGCGGGCCTTGCAGCAGGTGTCCGGCGGGCAACTGGCGGTGCGCCTGCGCGAAGCCGGCCTGCCGGAAGCGCGACAACTGGCCGGGCACTTCAACCGCATGACCGCGACCCTGGAACAGACTCGCGCCGACAACACCCAACTGACCCAGGCCCTGCTGGCGGTGCAAGAGCGCGAGCGCACCTACCTGGCGCAGACCCTGCACGACGACCTCGGGCAATACCTGGCGGGCATTCGCGCCCAGGCCTGCCTGCTGCGCATGGTCAGCAACCAGCCCTCGGTGGTGGAGCACACGGCCCAGGCCCTGGAGCTCAACTGCGAGCGCTTGCAGCAAGGCTTTCGCGCCCTGGTGCAGGACCTGTACCCGGTGGTGCTGCAGCACCTGCCGCTGGCCGAAGCCTTCGGCCTGCTGGTGAGCCAATGGCAGGACAGCCAGGGCATCGACTGCCAATTGCGGGTCGGCGCCGACCTGCCAGCGTTGCCCAGCGCCAGCAAGACCCACCTCTACCGCCTGCTGCAAGAAGCGCTGACCAATGTCGCCCGGCACGCGGACGCCAGCCAGGTACGGGTGCGCCTGCAACGCAGCGCCCGCGGCCTGCGCCTGCTGGTGCGCGACAACGGTTGCGGCGCGCGCCAGCCCCAGCGCCCCGGCGTCGGCCTGCACTCGATGGCTGAACGGGCCCGCAGCCTGGGCGGCGAACTGCACATCCTCAGCCGTCCCGGCGCCGGTTGGGCCCTGGCCTTGAACATGCCCCTGAACATGCCCATGGAGGCCTGATGAACATCTTGTTGGTGGATGACCACGCCGTGGTCCGCCAGGGTTACGCCAGCCTGCTGCGCGCGGTATTGCCGGCGATGCAGGTGCGTGAAGCGGCCAGCGGCGAAGAGGCCCTGGCCCGGGTCGCCGAAGAAGTGCCGAACCTGGTGATCATGGATTTCGGCCTGCCGGGCATCAGCGGCCTGGAGACCACCCGCCGCCTGCGCCAGCGCCTGCCGCAGCTGCGGGTGCTGTTTTTCAGCATGCACGACGAACTGCCCCTGGTGCGCCAGGCCCTGGAGGCCGGCGCCTCGGGCTACCTGACCAAGAACTCCGCGCCCCAGGTGCTGATCGAAGCGGTGCACCGAGTACTGGCCGGGCACGCCTACATCGAACAGCCCCTGGCCACGCAGCTGGCCTGCACCCCGGCGCAGAACGCCAGCGACCCGCGTTTGCAGAGCATGACCCAGCGCGAGCTGGAGATCTTCGTGATGCTGGCCAAGGGCACCCCGGCGCGGGTGATTGCCGAGCAGCTGTGCATCAGCGCCAAGACTGTGTCGAACCATTTGACGTTGCTCAAGAGCAAGTTGCAGGTCAGCTCCCATGCGGAGTTGGTGCATTTGGGGATTGATATGGGGGTGGTGCGGGTGGCGGGGTGAGGAGGGGCAGCGGCTAGCTGCAGGTGGCAAGATAAATCCAGTATTTCGCTTGTTATCTGACTGATTCGAGGGATAAGAATCAGATTTATGAAGTTATTTGGTTCTCCAGAATCTCTCGGATAACTCTATAATTTTGAGTGTTATGTGAGATTTAAGGATTTAACACTCGATATGCTGAATTTAACGCTTGCCAGACCGGATGAGGTGCTCAAGCTGCTTTGCACCCGCCTGCGCCAGGAACGCCTGTCCCAGCAGATGACTCAGGCCGAAGTCGCCGCCCGTGCCGGCATCGGGGTTGGCACCCTGTCCAATCTGGAGGCCGGGCGTAGTGTCGCATTCGACAGCGTGGTTCGCGTGGCGATGGTGCTGGGGCGTCTTCGCGAGCTGGAGCAATTGTTCCTGCCGCAGCTGGACAGCCTCGACGACATCCTCCGTTATGAACAGGGCGCCCAGCGGCAGCGCGTCAAAAGGAAGTCCGCCGATGCTTAAGCAAGTCGATGTCTACTACGACGGTTGGGGGGAGCACTGGCGCTGGGGTTCGCTGGTATCCACGACGGCGCTGACCGGCCGCCCTTTGATTGCCTTCGAGTACAGCGAGGAGGCACAGGATCGCGGCCTGGAACTGTCGGCCTTGCGCTTGCCGCTCAAGGGCCCGAGGCTGCGTCGGGACTTTCCCGATCATCAACTGTGGCTGCCGGGGCCGGTCTATGACTCGCTGCCTGACGGTTGGGGCATGTTGCTGATGGATCGCTTGTTCAAACGTCGCGGTCTCAACCCCGCGCAGATTGGTCCTTTGGAGCGACTGACCTATATCGGCACCCAAGCCATGGGCGCGATGTCGTTCGAGCCTGTAGCGCCGGAGCTGTTCATGGCGCCTGAAGAGGTTCCCCTTGAGCGACTGGCTGCCGAAGTTCAGGAGGTGCTCCATGGTCAGGGCGGGGAGTTTCTGCAGCGACTGCTGCGGATGGGCGGCTCGCCGCAGGGCGCTCGGCCCAAGGTCTTGCTCTATCGCGACCCTGCGGGAGGGCGTTTCAGCACGGCGGCGGCATCTGGCCTGGAAGCCTGGTTGATCAAGTTCCCGGGAGCGGGTGAACACCCCGAGGTCTGTGCTATCGAAGCTGTCTACGCGCAATGCTTGCGCGAATGCGCCATCGAAACGTCGGACAGTGAACACTTCGAGCTACCCAATGGGCAGGCGGCCTTCGCCACCCGAAGATTCGACCGGCACAAAGACATGCGCGTGCCCATGCAAAGCCTCGCCGCCTTAACTGGTGCGGACTACCGAGCAGCCGGGGCGCTGGACTACAGCAATTTCCTGCGGGCAACCCAGTACTGCTGCAATGATGTGCGGGAAAAGGCGCTGGCCTTTGCCCGGATTGTGTTCAACGTGGCGTTCAACAACCGTGACGACCACCCGAAGAATTTTGCCTACCTTATGTCGTCGAGCGGCCAGTGGAAGCTGGCGCCGGCTTACGACGTGACCTTCTGCGAGGGGCCGGGCGGCTATCACCAGATGGACGTATTGGGCGAGGCGTTGCACATCACTCGCAAGCACTTGCTCAGGCTCGCGGCGGTGGAGGCGGAACTCTCGGTGAGGGAGGCCACTGATATCATCGAGCACATCTGCCAGGTTGCCAGCGGCTTTACCCGCAGCGCCCGGTCCCGGTTCCCGGGTGGCATCACCGTGGACACCCTGAGCATGATTCAGGCGCGCATCGACGAAAACCTTGCGCGACTCAGCTAGCGTGGCTGTAGCTGCTATTGAACTGGCGATTGTTCCAATAGCAGGTACAGCGAGGCGCTTGGTAATGCCTGGGGCAACGGCCTATTTATCCCAAGTCCCCGGACACCCCTGGCACCCCTCCATATTGGCATCCTGAAAATTCCCATAATGCTGCCGCGCCCCGCGCAAATCGGCGCGTTCCAGATTGCTCTCACCCAACTTGGCCTCCTGCAGATTGGCATCCGTCAGATTGGCCCCTTGCAGATCCGCCTTGCTCAACCAGGCCATCTCCAAATCCGCGGCCTGCAGGTTGGCCCGGTGCAGCTTGGCCCCGGACAGCCGGGCAAATTGCAGATAGGCCGCGCTGAGGTTGGCATTCTCGAATTGCGCGCCCTGGGCAAACAGGCCCCAGCCCTGAATGGCCATCAGCTTGGCGTCGGTAAAGTCCGCCAGCCGCAGGTTGCTCTGTTGCAGGCTGGCACGGGTCAGGTTGGCGCCTTGCAGGCGGGCTTTTTCCAAATTGGCCAGGTCCAGCTGGGCATGGCGCAGGTCGGCGCCGGAGAGGTCGGCTCCGGCCAGGTTCATCTTGCGCAGGTCCTGGTTGGCCAGGTTAGCGCCGCGCAGGTTGGCGCCGGGGCATTGGCTGGCTTCGGCAATCAGGCAGCCGTTGATGGTCAGGGGGACGTCGTTGCCGTCGTCGTCGATGTTCACCGCGAAGGCGGGGGACAGGCTCAACAGCAGGACAAGGGGCAGGTAGTTCATGGTGCGGTGCTCCAGGCGGGAGTGAAGACGGGTGTGGCGAGAAGGCGGGCTCCCGGTCGACCGGCGCCCTGGGGTCGTAGCCGTCCAGAACCCGGCCCCCGGGGTGTGTCTGGCACATCCCGGGGCGGGTTTCGGGGCCGCTGCGCGCTGATGCGCCAGCGCGGCCCAGCAGGAGCAAGCTGCCTCGCCACAGATAGGGCGGTGAAGGTCAGCGCTGGGCGGTCTGGTTATCCCAACTCGGGATCTTGAACACCCAGAACGAACCGCCTTGGGCCACCGGCTTGGTCAGCTCGGCCATGTCGCCACCCCACAGCGGCACCGCGCCGCCGTAGCCCACGGTCACGCCGATGTACTGCTCGCCATCCTGTTCCCAGGTGATGGGCGGCGAGACGATGCCGCTGCCGGTCTGGAATTTCCACAGCTCCTTGCCGGTCTTGGCGTCGAAGGCCTTGAAGAAGCCATCGCCGGTGCCGGTGAACACCAGGTTGCCCTTGGTCGCCAAGACGCCGGCCCACAGTGGCAGCTGCTCCTTGTGTTCCCACACCAGTTTGCCGGTGGTGGGGTCCATGGCGCGCAGGGTGCCGACGTGGTCGTCGTACATGCGCTTGATGCGGAAGCCCATCCCCAGGTAGGCCGAGCCTTTCTTGTAGTTCACTTCCTCGGTCCAGTACTCCTCCTTCCACTGGTTGCCGGGGATGTAGAACAACCCGGTGTCCTGGCTGTAGGCCATGGGGTTCCAGTTCTTGCCACCCAGGAACGGCGGCGAGACTTCCACCGGCTTGCCCTTGGTTTCACCCGGCAGCGGTTTGGCCGGACGCTGGCCTGCGTTTTCCACCGGGCGGCCGGTCTTGAGGTCGATGTGGCTGGCCCAGGTGATGTTGTCGACGAAGGGGAAGGCGTTCTGCAGTTTGCCGTTGTTGCGGTCCACCACGTAGAAGAAGCCGTTGCGGTCGGCGTGGCCGGTGGCCTTGACCACTTTGCCGTCCTTGTTCTTGTAGTCGAACAGCACCAGTTCGTTGTTGCCGGAGAAGTCCCAGGCGTCGTTCGGCGTGTGCTGGTAGAACCATTTCACTTCGCCCGTGCTCGGGTCGACGCCGACCTGGCCCGAGGTGTAGAGGCTGTCGTAGTCGTGGGGGTTGCCGTCTTTCGAGGTCCGCGCCCAGGTGTTCCACGGGCCGGGGTTGCCAGCGCCGACGATGATGGTGTTGGTTTCGGCATCGAAGCTGGCGCTCTGCCAAGGGGCGCCGCCGCCGTGGCTCCAGGCTTCGACCTTGCCGGTTTCGGTGGTCTTGTCGTCGGGCCAGGACGGTGCCTTGACGTCGCCGGTGGGGGTGCTGTCCTTGCCGTTGAGGCGGCCCATGTGACCTTCGACGAAGGGCCGCATCCACACCTCTTCGCCGGTGTCCGGGTCGCGGGCGAACAACTGGCCGACCACGCCGAATTCGTCGCCGGAGCTGCCGTGGATCAGCAGCACCTTGCCGCTGGTCTTGTCTTTGATCAGCACCGGGGCGCCGGTCATGGTGTAGCCGGCGCTGTGGTCGCCGAATTTCTTGTTCCACACCACCTTGCCGGTGTTCTTGTCCAGGGCGATGACCCGGGCGTCGAGGGTGCCGAAGTAGATCTTGTCGCCGTAGATCGCCGCGCCGCGGTTGACCACATCGCAGCACGGGCGAATGTTGTCCGGCAGGCGGTGGTTGTAGGTCCACAGGCGTTTGCCGGTCTTGGCGTCCAGGGCGAACACCCGCGAGTAGGAGCCGGTGACGTAGACCACGCCGTCGCGGACGATGGCCTGGGATTCCTGGCCGCGCTGCTTCTCGTCGCCGAAGGAGTAGGACCAGGCCGGGGTCAGCTTGAACACGTTCTTGTCGTTGACCTGGGCCAGGGGGCTCCAGCGCTGGGCGTTGGCGCCCATGCCGTACTGCAGCACGTCCTTGGTGGTCAGGTGGTCGTTGGCGATGTCTTCCCAGGTGACGTTCTTGCTGGCAGGTGCCGCCGGGGCGGTGGCCGCTGTGGCCGCCGTGCTCAAGGACAGGCTGGCGGCCAGCAGCATGGCCAGGCTCAGGGGGGAGAGGGCGGGTAGCGATCTTATTGTCATGGTTGCAGTTCCCAGTGGAGGTTTTGGCCTGACTAGGGTCTGCCGCGGGACGCGCTTTGAGATACGGAAAAAGTCCCGCCTTTGCCGGGAAAAGTTCCCGGGCGGCACCTGATTTAGGCCCGCGCCACAAGCCCTACTACCAAGGGAGTAGGACGCGACCACCAAAGCAGCATACGGCCGCCCGCCGGCTGTTTCTAAGATGGCGCCATGGCCTCTGTAGCGAGGTCTTGCGTGCAATCTTGAGGGCATAACAATGACAACAAAACGCAACGCCTTGCTCGCGGTAGGGCTGCTGACCGGTGCCTTGGCCACCGGTGCTGTATGGGCCCATGGCAACGTGGTGCCCCAGGCGGTGGAAACCCAGGGCCTGACGCCGATCAAGGATGCTGGAGTGAGCCTCGATGGCGACGGCTGGGCCGCAGTCAACCCTTATCGCACCTCGCCCGAGCGCGACAAGGCAGTGGAAATCGGTGCCTCGGCCTACAACCAGAACTGCGCCGCTTGCCATGGCCTGGAAGCCAAGTCCGGCGGTATCGCCCCGGACCTGCGCATGCTCGATGCCGGCGAAGCCGGGGATGAATGGTTCGTCGAACGGGTGCGCCACGGCGCGGTGCGCGATGGCCGGGTGTACATGCCGAAGATGGCCGACTACCTGAGCCAGGAAGCCCTGTGGGCGGTGCGCACCTACCTGGACAGCGTGCGCGTCGAGGAGTGATCGCCATGGGCCGCCTCGGCGTGTTCCTCAGTGGCCTGCTGTTGTGCTGCGCGGCTGTGCAGGCCGAGGTGCGCAACTACGACACGATGATCGCCTCCGGTGAGTTGAAGGTGGCGGTGTACCAGGATTTTGCCCCCTACAGCTTCGAGGATCAGGGCCAGCCGCGGGGTGTCGATGTGGAGCTGGCGCAAGCCCTGGCCGAGGCCCTGGGGGTGAGCCTGCAACTGATCTGGGCGCCCCCCGGGGAGAAGCTCGACGACGACCTGCGGGACTACATCTGGCGCGGCAGTCCGCTGCGCCACCAGCAGTTGGCCGACCTGATGATGCGCGTGCCCTACGACCACGACTTTGCGCAAAAGCGCAACGAACTGGGCGAGCTGACCAACGACCACGTGGTGATGTTCGGCCCCTATCAGGAGGAGCGCTGGCAGGTGGCATTCGACCGCCGCCGGCTGGATGCGGTGGCCAGTGTCGCGGTGTTCCAGCAGCACCCCATTGGCGTCGAAGTGGACAGCGTGCCGTCGTTCTACCTGACCTCGGTGTTCAACGGCATGCTCAGTGCCAAGACCCACCATTACCCCAGCGTGCAGCAGGCCTTCAGCGCCCTGAGGGCCGGGCAGGTGGACGCGGTGATGGCCATGCGCGGCGAGATCGACTGGCAGTTGCACCAGGCCGGCGACCCGCAACTGGCCCTGGCGGAAAACGCCTACCCGAACATGGGCAAGCAGGTGTGGGAGATCGGCATGGCGGTGCATGAAAGCAACCGCCAGCTGGCCTATGCCGTGGAGGAGGCCCTGGAAGGGCTGATCCGCGACGGTCGCCTGCAGGCGCTGTACGCCCGTTATGGCCTGCGTTACGAGGTCCCACAGATGTATCAATAGGAGCTGCGATGAACTGGCGAGCGACCTGTCTGCTGGCGTGCTGGCTGCCCTTGGCGACCCCGGCGCTGGCCGCCGATCCGCAGGCCCCGGGCGTCGACCCGGTGCCCTCGGTGATGTGGGCCTTCTACCACAAGCAACTGCTGGGCGATGCCGCGTTCGTCTTCGATGACCGGGTCAAGCTGCTGGCGCCGCCCTTTGCCGAGGATGCGCGGCAGGTGCCGCTGGAGATCGACGCACGGGCCTTCACCGGCGAGGTGGTGCGCATCCTCGCCTGGGCCGAGCTCAACCCCTTGCCGCGCATCGTCGATTTCGAGCCGGGGGAGCGGGTGCTGCCCTGGCTGTCGATCCGCATCCGCATCGAGCAGGCCACGCCGCTGCGCGCCGCGGTGCTGACCCGCGATGGCCTGTGGCACGTGGGCTCGACCCTGATCGATGCCGCCGGTGGCGGTTGCACTGCCCCCAGCGTGGTACGCACCCAGCCGGGTTGGGAAGAGCACATCGGTGAGGTGCTGGGCGGGCGTTATCCCCGGGGTGATGCCAGCCGCCTGCGCCTGCAAGTGTCCCACCCGATGGACAACGGCCTGGTCAGCGGCATCCCTGAGTTCTTCCTCAACCACGCCGAACTGCGCGACCAGAACGACCAGCGCCTGGCCAGCCTCGAACTGTTCCCGGCGGTCAGCGAAAACCCCAACCTGGGGTTCGATATCCAGGGGCCGGGGCAGACCCGCTTGCTGTTGCGCGACAACAGCGGCAACCAGTTCGAGGCCAAGCTGCCCTGACCGCATCCTTTGACCCACCCGAGCCGAGGCGCGCCATGCGTTGGATTCTGCTGTTGCTGCTGTGCCTGGGCCTGCCGGCCCGAGCCGACCTGGACTATCAACTCAAGCCCCGGCAGATCGCTGAGGGCACCTGGCTGCTGGAAGGCAGCACTGACAATTTCGCCAAGGCCAATGGCGGCAACATCGTCAACACCGGGTTCATCGTCACCGACAGCGGGGTGGTGGTGATCGACAGCGGGCCGTCCAAGCGCTACGGCGAAGCCTTGCGCCGGGCCATTGCCGCTACCACCGACAAGCCGGTGATCCAGCTGCTGCTGACTCACCATCACCCCGACCATGTGCTGGGCAATCAGGCCTTTGGCGATGTGCCCATCGGCGCCCTGGTCGGCACCACGGACCTGCTGCGCCAGCAGGGCGAGGCCATGGCCGAGAACATGTACCGCATGGTCGGCGACTGGATGCGCGGCACCGAGGTGGTGTTGCCGACCCAGGTGCTTGAGCCCGGGGTGCTTGAGGTGGGCGGGCATCGCTTGCGCCTGCTGAGCCTGAGTGGGCACACCGGCGCTGATCTGGCGATTCTCGACGAGAACACCGGGGTGCTGTTTGCCGGTGACCTGGTGTTCTACGAGCGCGCGCTGACCACCCCCAACAGCCCGGGGCTGGAGGCATGGCTCAAGGACCTGGACACCTTGCAGGCCCTGCCGTGGAAGCTGATCGTTCCCGGGCACGGGCCGGTTGCCAGCGATGCGGCGCCTTTTGCCCAGATGCGCGATTACCTGAGTTGGCTCGATGGGTTGATGCGCGACGGCGCAGCCCGGGGCGACGACATGGCGGAGATGATCCGCCGCCCGATTCCCGAGCGTTTTGCCGGCATCAGCCTGACCCGCTACGAGCTGATCCGCAGTGTCAGCCACCTGTACCCGCGTTACGAACGCCAGCGCCTGCAGCGTATCGACGGCCTGTAGGCACCGGCTGGCCGGCGAAGGCGGTCTTGCGGGCCTCTTCGCTGGCAAGCCAGCTCCTACGGTAGGCAGGCATATCGCTTGGAGCCTTGTAGGAGCCGGCTTGCCGGCGAAGGCGATCTTGCGGGCCCCTTCGCTGGCAAGCCAGCTCCTACAGTGCGGGTGCATGGCGCCTGCTTGAAGCTTGCCACTGCCCCTCCTGTACCAAGGAACTAGAAAACTCCGCACTGCGGGCAATTGTTGGCAAGCAGGCCGGGACCAAGAATTCCCGGCAGACCGGGAAAATTTCCCGGGAACAACAATAACCGCCGAGGTAGCCGTCATGACCCAACCCCCACGTCGTCCCTGTTTCGCCGTGAGCCTGGTGCTCAGCGCCATGCTGCTGTCCAGCGCGGCCCTGGCCGCCGTCACCGATGAAGAGATCCTCCAGGACCCGAAAAACCCTGAGCAGATCGTCACCAACGGCCTGGGTGTCCAGGGCCAGCGCTACAGCCCGCTGGATATGCTCAACGTCGATAACGTCAAGGAGCTGCGGCCGGTCTGGGCCTTCTCTTTCGGCGGCGAGAAGCAGCGCGGCCAGCAGGCCCAGCCGTTGATCAAGGACGGGGTGATGTACATGACCGGTTCCTACTCGCGGGTGTTCGCGGTGGATGCGCGCACCGGCAAGAAGCTCTGGCAGTACGATGCGCGCCTGCCGGACGACATCCGCCCGTGCTGCGACGTGATCAACCGCGGCGTGGCGCTGTACGGCGATCTGGTGTTCTTCGGCACCTTGGACGCCAAGCTGGTGGCCCTGAACAAGGACACCGGCAAGGTGGTGTGGAGCAAGAAGGTCGCCGACCACAAAGAGGGTTATTCCATCAGCGCCGCGCCGATGATGGTCAACGGCAAGCTGATCACCGGGGTGGCCGGCGGCGAGTTCGGCGTGGTCGGCAAGATCCAGGCCTACGACCCGAAAAACGGCGAGCTGCTGTGGATGCGTCCCACCGTGGAAGGCCACATGGGCTACGTGTACAAGGACGGCAAGGCCATCGAGAACGGCATTTCCGGTGGCGAGGCGGGCAAGACCTGGCCGGGCGATCTGTGGAAGACCGGCGGCGCGGCGCCGTGGCTTGGCGGCTACTACGACCCGGAAACCAACCTGCTGCTGTTCGGCACCGGCAACCCGGCGCCGTGGAACTCCCACCTGCGCCCTGGCGACAACCTGTATTCCTCGTCGCGTCTGGCCCTGAACCCGGACGACGGCACCATCAAGTGGCACTTCCAGAGCACCCCTCACGACGGTTGGGACTTCGACGGCGTCAACGAGCTGATCTCCTTCAATTACAAGGAGGGCGGCAAGGAGATCAAGGCTGCCGCCACCGCCGACCGCAACGGCTTCTTCTACGTGCTCGATCGCACCAACGGCAAGTTCATCCGCGGCTTCCCCTTTGTCGACAAGATCACCTGGGCCACCGGCCTGGATAAGAACGGCCGGCCGATCTACAACGAGGCCAGCCGTCCCGGCGCCCCGGGCAGCGAAGCCAAGGGCAGCTCGGTGTTCGTCGCCCCGGCGTTCCTCGGCGCCAAGAACTGGATGCCCATGGCCTACAACCGCGACACCGGGCTGTTCTATGTGCCGTCCAACGAATGGGGCATGGACATCTGGAACGAAGGCATCGCCTACAAGAAGGGCGCGGCGTTCCTCGGCGCGGGCTTCACCATCAAGCCGCTGAACGAGGACTACATCGGCGTGCTGCGGGCCATCGACCCCATCAGCGGCAAGGAAGTCTGGCGTCACAAGAACTTCGCGCCGCTGTGGGGCGGGGTACTGACCACCAAGGGCAATCTGGTGTTCACCGGCACGCCTGAGGGCTTCCTCCAGGCCTTCAACGCCAAGACCGGCGAGAAGGTCTGGGAATTCCAGACCGGCTCCGGGGTCCTGGGCTCGCCCGTGACCTGGGAAATGGACGGCGAGCAGTACGTTTCGGTGCTCTCCGGCTGGGGCGGCGCGGTGCCGCTGTGGGGCGGCGAAGTGGCCAAGCGGGTCAAGGACTTCAACCAGGGCGGCATGCTCTGGACCTTCAAGCTGCCCAAGGACCTGGTGAGCAAACGCTAATCGTAGGAGCCAGCTTGCTGGCGAAGGCGCCCGCAAGAGCGTCTTCATCGGCAAGCCGGCTCCCGCACAGGGCAATCAACCTACGACCAAATGACGAGAGCCCCCCCTGCCAACGATGCATTCGTCCGGCAGGCGGGGCTCTCTACCATCGGTTCATCGCCTGTCGTCGGACAGGCCTCGACCAGCAGAGGCTCAGCATGATCTACGCACAACCCGGAACCCCAGGCGCCGTCGTGTCCTTCAAGCCACGCTACGGCAATTTCATCGGCGGCCAGTTCGTGCCGCCGGTGGCTGGCCAGTACTTCACCAACACCTCGCCGGTCAACGGTGAGGTGATCGCCGAATTCCCCCGTTCCAGCGCCGCCGATATCGACCTGGCCCTGGACGCCGCCCATGCCGCCGCCGAGGCCTGGGGCAAGACCTCGGTCCAGGACCGCTCGCGGGTGTTGTTGAAGATCGCCGACCGCATCGAGCAGAACCTGGAGATCCTCGCGGTCAGCGAGACCTGGGACAACGGCAAGGCGGTGCGCGAAACCCTCAACGCCGACGTGCCCCTGGCCGCTGACCACTTCCGCTACTTCGCCGGTTGCATCCGCGCCCAGGAAGGCGGCGCCGCGGAAATCAACGAACTGACCACCGCCTACCATTTCCATGAACCGCTGGGCGTGGTCGGGCAGATCATCCCGTGGAACTTCCCGCTGCTGATGGCCGCCTGGAAGCTGGCCCCGGCCCTGGCCGCCGGCAACTGCGTGGTGCTCAAGCCCGCCGAGCAGACCCCGCTGTCGATCATGATCTTCGCCGAGCTGATCGCCGACCTGCTGCCGGCCGGGGTGCTGAACATTGTCCAGGGTTTCGGCCGCGAAGCCGGCGAGGCCCTGGCCACCAGCAAGCGCATCGCCAAGATCGCCTTCACCGGCTCGACCCCGGTGGGCTCGCACATCATGAAATGCGCCGCCGAGAACATCATTCCGTCCACCGTGGAACTGGGCGGCAAGTCGCCGAACATCTTCTTCGAAGACATCATGCAGGCCGAACCGAAGTTCATCGAAAAGGCCGCCGAGGGCCTGGTGCTGGCGTTCTTCAACCAGGGTGAAGTCTGCACCTGCCCATCCCGGGCCCTGGTGCAGGAGTCGATCTACGAGCCGTTCATGGCCGAGGTGATGAAGAAGATCGTCAAGATCAAGCGCGGCAACCCGCTGGACACCGAGACCATGGTCGGCGCCCAGGCATCGCAACAGCAGTACGAGAAGATCCTCTCCTACCTGCAGATCGCCCAGGAGGAGGGCGCCGAGCTGCTCACCGGTGGCGCCGCCGAGCGCCTGGAAGGCGACCTGTCCAGCGGCTATTACATCCAGCCGACCCTGCTCAAGGGCCACAACAAGATGCGCGTGTTCCAGGAAGAGATCTTCGGCCCGGTGGTGGGCGTGACCACCTTCAAGGACGAAGCCGAAGCCCTGGCGATTGCTAACGACAGCGAGTTCGGCCTGGGCGCCGGGCTGTGGACCCGCGACATCAACCGCGCCTACCGCATGGGCCGGGCGATCCAGGCCGGCCGCGTGTGGACCAACTGCTACCACCTGTACCCGGCGCATGCCGCGTTCGGTGGCTACAAGAAATCCGGCGTGGGCCGCGAGACCCACAAGATGATGCTCGACCACTACCAGCAGACCAAGAACCTGCTGGTGAGCTACGACATCAACCCCCTGGGCTTCTTCTAAGGGCAAGAAAGAGCGGGGTAGTTGGGTGCTGCCCCGCTTTGTGTGGCAACGGCGCGACGTCTTGGGTGGACGTCGTGCCGTTTTTTTGCCTGGGGATCGCCCGCCAAACCTCCTGCTGCTGTAGCCGCTGCCGAGCGTGCGAGGCTGCGCAAAGGCCCGCAGGGCCTTGCTTGACGGTTTCCCGTCAACCGCCTGGTCCTCATGCCCCCTGTGTCTCCTGCGCCCTCATGCCCCACAAGCCGTGCGCAGCCTGCGGCAGCGGCTACACACGCGCCAAGCCCCTACCAACGCACCCCGCCGGCTCGTCCCAAAGTAGCATTCGGCCGCCGCGCGCCCCGTGCATTAATGCCTCTACCGGAATCCCCGGCACAACAAGAGGATTGACCCCATGTGGCATAAACCCGCGTACACCGATCTGCGCATTGGCTTTGAAGTGACCATGTACTTCGCCAACCGCTGAGCCGTCCCGCTCCGGCCGGCCCGGGTGGCGGCCGGAGTCTTCTGCCCCTTTGGAGCACACCATGCATATCCGCATTCTCGGTTCCGCGGCGGGTGGCGGTTTTCCCCAGTGGAACTGCAACTGCCGCAACTGCGCCGGAGTGCGCGACGGCAGCCTGCGCGCCCAGCGCCGTACCCAATCGTCCATCGCCCTGAGCGACCACGGCAGCGAGTGGATCTTGTGCAACGCCTCGCCGGATATTCGCCAGCAGCTGGAATCCTTCCCGACCCTGCAACCGGCCCGACAGCTGCGCGACACCGCCCTGGCCGGAGTGATCCTGCTGGACAGCCAGATCGACCACTGCACCGGCCTGCTCAGCCTGCGCGAAGGCTGCCCGCATCAGGTCTGGTGCACCGAGATGGTCCATCAGGACCTGTGCAGCGGCTTCCCCTTGTTCAACATGCTCAGCCACTGGAACGGCGGCTTGCAGTGGCAGCCCATCCACCTCGATGGCCGCGAATTCAGCCTACCGGCCTGCCCGGACATCGCCTTGCGGGCCATTGCCCTGCGCAGCAGCGCGCCGCCATATTCGCCCCATCGCGGCAACCCGCACCCGGGGGACAATATCGGCCTGTTCATCGCGGATCGGCGCAGCGGCGCCAGCCTGTTCTACGCCCCGGGCCTGGGGCAGGTGGATGAGGCCCTGCTGGGGTGGATGGACCGCGCCGACTGCCTGCTGGTGGACGGCACCTTGTGGCGCGACGATGAAATGCGCGTCTGTGGCGTCGGCGACAAACTGGGCAGCGAAATGGGCCACCTGGCGCAAAGCGGCCCCGGCGGCATGCTTGATGTGCTGGAGCGCTTTCCCCGGGCGCGCAAGGTGCTGATCCACATCAACAACACCAACCCGATCCTTGACGAAGACTCCGCCGAGCGCGCCGAACTGGCCCGTCGTGGCATCGAAGTGGCGCATGACGGCATGGACATCCATCTCTGACGCCACCCGGTCCCTGTAGCCGCTGCCGAGCCTGCGAGGCTGCGCAAAGGCCCGCAGGGCCTTGCCTGACCATCTCCCGCCAAACCCGCAGCGGCCTCAAGAACGCTGCGGCCCTTCGTGCCGTTCGCAGCCTGCGGCAGCGGCTACACAAATCTTGGATCGGCACTGGCCCTGTAGCCGCTGCTGAGCCACGGCGAAGCTGCGCAAAGGCCCGCAGGGCCTTGCTTGACGATCACCCGCCAAACCCGCAGCGGCCTCAAGAACGCCGCGGCCCTTCGTGCCGTTCGCAGCCTGCGGCAGCGGCTACACCAACCTCGGATCGACACTGGCTGTAGCCGCTGCTGAGCCACGGCGAAGCTGCGCAAAGGCCCGCAGGGCCTTGCTTGACGATCACCCGCCGAACCCGCAGCGCTCTCAAGAGCGCTGCGGCCCTTCGTGCCGTTCGCAGCCTGCGGCAGCGGCTACACCAACCTCGGATCGGCACTGGCCCTGTAGCCGCTGCTGAGCCACGGCGAAGCTGCGAAAAGGCCCGCAGGGCCTTGCTTGACGATCACCCGCCGAACCCGCAGCGGCCTCAAGAACGCCGCGGCCCTTCGTGCCGTTCGCAGCCTGCGGCAGCGGCTACACCAACCTCGGATCGGCACTGGCCCTGTAGCCGCTGCTGAGCCACGGCGAAGCTGCGCAAAGGCCCGCAGGGCCTTGCTTGACCATCTCCCGCCGAACCCGCAGCGGCCTCAAGAACGCCGCGGCCCTTCGTGCCGTTCGCAGCCTGCGGCAGCGGCTACATGGCCTGTAGCCGCTGCCGAGGCTGCGAAGTCCGCCGATGGTCGGATTGCTTTCAGCAACGGATGCTTTAGGCTGGCGTTCTCCTTCCAGAACAATAAGAAAACAGGCTTCCCCCATGAGCCAGAATCTCAGTCTGCTGCGCAAGTTCGTGTCTCCGGAAATCATCTTTGGCGCCGGTTGCCGGCATAACGTCGGCAACTATGCGAAGACCTTCGGCGCGCGCAAGGTCCTGGTGGTCAGCGACCCCGGGGTGATCGCCGCCGGTTGGGTCGCCGACGTCGAGGCCAGTCTCCAGGCCCAGGGCGTGGACTATTGCCTGTACAGCCAGGTGTCGCCCAACCCGCGGGTGGAGGAGGTGATGCTGGGCGCCGAGGTCTACCGCGAAAACGCCTGCGATGTGATCGTTGCCGTCGGCGGCGGCAGCCCGATGGATTGCGGCAAGGGCATCGGCATTGTGGTGGCCCATGGGCGCAGCATCCTTGAGTTCGAAGGGGTGGACATGATCCGCGTGCCGAGCCCGCCCTTGATCATGATTCCCACCACCGCCGGCACCTCGGCGGACGTCTCGCAGTTCGTCATCATCTCCAACCAGCAGGAGCGGATGAAGTTTTCCATCGTCAGCAAAGCGGTGGTCCCGGATGTGTCGCTGATCGACCCGGAAACCACCCTGGGCATGGACCCGTTCCTCTCCGCCTGCACCGGCATCGACGCCCTGGTGCATGCCATCGAGGCCTTTGTTTCCACCGGCCACGGCCCGCTCACCGATCCCCATGCCCTGGAAGCCATGCGCCTGATCAACGGCAACCTGGTGCAGATGATCGCCAACCCGGCGGACATCGCCCTGCGCGAGCAGATCATGCTCGGCAGCATGCAGGCCGGGCTGGCGTTCTCCAACGCGATTCTTGGTGCGGTGCATGCCATGTCCCACAGCCTGGGGGGCTTTCTCGACCTGCCCCACGGGTTGTGCAACGCGGTGCTGGTGGAGCATGTGGTGGCCTTTAACTACAGCTCGGCACCGGAGCGCTTCAAGGTGATTGCCGAGACCTTCGGCATCGACTGCCGCGGGCTCAACCAGCGGCAGATCTGCGGGCGCCTGGTGGAGCACCTGATCGCCCTCAAGCGCGCCATCGGCTTCCACGAAACCCTGGGCCTGCATGGGGTCAGCAGCAGCGATATTCCGTTCCTGTCCCAGCATGCGATGGACGATCCGTGCATCCTCACCAACCCGCGCGAATCCAGCCAGCGTGACGTCGAGGTGGTGTATGGCGAGGCCCTCTGACGAACAGCAACGGGCCCTGGCCGGGCTCTTGGGGCTGGGCAACCACTCGGCGCGCAAGAGCCACTACCCGGAACTGGCGGCGCGCCTGGAGGACCTGGAAACCGAACGCAATCGCTACAAGTGGCTGTTCGAGCACGCGGTGCACGGCATCTTCCAGGCCAGCCTGCAGGCCGGCATGCGCGCGGCCAACCCGGCCCTGGCGCGCATGCTGGGGTATCAGGACCCCCAGGAAGTGCTGTTTTCCCTGGCCGACCTGGCGGGCAATCTGTTCGTCGGCGGCGCCGCGGAACTGGCGGCCATCGGCGAGCAGTTGCAGAGCCAGCGCAGCCTGCTGGGCTATGAAACCCAGCTGCGGCGCAAGGACGGCAGCAGCATCGACGTGCTGATGAACCTGCTGCTCAAGCCCGACCAGGACGGGTTGGTGGAAGGGTTTGTCGCCGACATCACCGAACGCAAGCTGGCCCAGCAGCACCTGGAACAGCTCAACGACCAGTTGGAGCAGCGGGTCGCCGCGCGCACCGATGAACTGCTGGAAGCCAACCGCAACCTGCAGCAGCAGATCGCCCGGCGCGAACGCATCGAGTGCGATCTGCGGGATGCCCGGGACGCCGCCGAGGCGGCCAACCGCAGCAAGGACAAGTACCTGGCCGCCGCCAGCCACGACCTGCTGCAACCGCTGAATGCCGCGCGGCTGTTGATCTCCACCTTGCGCGAGCGGCGCCTGCCGGCCGCCGAGCAACTGTTGGTGGAGCGCACCCACCAGGCCCTGGAAGGCGCCGAGGATTTGCTCACCGATCTGCTGGACATCTCCAAGCTCGACCAGGCGGCGGTCAAGCCGGACCTGGCGGTGTATCGCCTGGATGAAATGCTCGCGCCGCTGGTGTCGGAGTTCCAGTCGGTGGCCGAGGCGGCCGGTCTGGAGCTGCGGGTGCGCTTTGGCGACTTTGCCCTGTTCACCGACCTGCGGCTGATGACCCGCATTTTGCGCAACTTTCTCAGCAATGCCTGCCGCTACACCGAGCGCGGCAGCATTTTGCTGGCGGCGCGGCGCCGCGGCGATCAGTTGCGGCTTGAGGTGTGGGACACCGGGCGCGGCATTGCCGCCGACCGCCTGGAGTCGATCTTCCTCGAATTCAATCAGCTGGACGTGGGCCGCGCCGCCGACCGCAAAGGCGTGGGCCTGGGGCTGGCGATTGTCGAGCGCATCGCCAAGATCCTCGGCTACCGGGTGCAGGTGGAGTCGCGGCCGGGACGCGGCTCGCGGTTCAGCATCCAGGTGCCCCTGGCGGCCCGGGTGCCGTTGCCCATCAGCTTGCAGGCACCGCAGCCGGGCACCGGCAATCCGCTGCCGGGGCGGCGCCTGCTGGTGCTGGACAACGAGTTGAGCATTCTTGAGAGCATGGCCGCGCTGCTCGGGCAGTGGGGGTGTGAAGTGCTGACCGCCACCGATCAGGCGGCGGCCCTGGCGGTGCTTCAGGGCCGGGCGCCGGAACTGATCCTGGCGGATTTTCACCTGGATCACGGCGTCACCGGCTGCCAGGTGGTGCAGCAACTGCGCGAGCATTTCCAGCAGCCGCTGCCGGCGGTGATCATCACCGCCGACCGCAGCGACCAGTGCCGCCGGGCCTTGCAGCAACTGGGAGCGCCGCTGCTCAACAAACCGGTGAAACCGGGCAAGCTGCGGGCCGTGCTCAGCCAGTTGCTGGGCTAGGGCTGGGCCTGTTCCACGGGGCATTCCAGTACGGGGCGCTCGGGTGCAGGGCTTCTGGCATGGGCGCAGGCTTGCCGCTAAGATGCCGCTCTTTTTTTCAAGGACGAAGCCGGCTCCTGCGTCGTCGCGCCGGGCCGCCGTTTAACCATCGATGAAACCCTTGTCCTCGTATCACCCGCTGCTGTACTGGCTACGGGTACGCCAGAAGCGCCTGATGCGTCATCTGGCCTGGCGCTTTTCCGGGCGCCGTTACGCCCGGCCCGAGCCCGGCAGCCCGCGCTTGCCCCATCGCCTGATCAAGCACACCTCGAAACTGATCCGCACCCTGGGCGACTGCGACCTGGCGCTGCAGCACAACAAGGTGATCAACCTCAAACTGGCGGTGGCCTGCATCGATGGCGTGCGCATTGCCCCTGGGGAGTATTTTTCCTTCTGCAAACTGGTGGGCCGGCCCAGTCGAGAACGCGGTTTTGTCGAGGGCATGGAGCTGTCGTTCGGCGAGGCCCGCCGCGGCATCGGCGGTGGCATCTGCCAGCTGAGCAACCTGATTCACTGGATGGCGATGCACTCGCCGCTGGAGGTGGTGGAACGGGCCAACCACAGTTTCGACCCGTTTCCCGACGAGGGGCGGGTGCTGCCCTTCGGTTCCGGGGCGGCGATCTTCTACAACTACATCGATCTGGTGCTGTACAACCCCGGGCCGCAGACCTTGCAGCTCAAGCTGCAGGTCGGCGCGCAACAGCTGGAGGGCGAGCTGCTCTGCGAGCAGCCGCGCGAGTATCGCTATCACGTTTACCAGCGGGCCCACCGCTTTGTGCGCGAGGGCGCCCGGGTGTACCGGGAGAACCAGATCTGGCGCGACATCCGCAGCAAGGGCCAGGACGCCGAGCTGCTGCGCCAGGAGTGCCTGTATCGCAACCGGGTGGTGGTCAAGTACCCGGTGGCAGACGCGCTGCTCGATCCGTCGGCGCCGGGCTCAGATGATGCCCAGCATCCACAGTAGGCCCAGGTAGACCGCCGCAGCGCCCAGGGGCCAGACCACCAGCAGGCGGGTCTGGCTGAAGAACGACGGCGCGGCTTCCACCAGGGTCGAGTCTTCCAGCTGTTGCAGGGTCTTGGCCGGTACGCCGTCCTCGACCGGGGCGTTGAGCTGGGCCTCGATCAACGGTTCCACGGCCTCGACCTTGCGCATCAGCGTCCGGCCCGAGGCGAACAGGGCGGCGCCGACGAAGATCAGCAGGTAGATCAGCAGGAACTTCCAGTGCGAGGCGTTGCTCAGGCGCAGGAAGTCGGGGGTCGGGCTGTTGTCCCAGAACCAGTCCAGGGCCCGGGTGTTTTCCGAGACCATCAGGGTGAACTGCTGAATCGGGCGGTTGATGGTGCTCGCCATGGCGGTGTAGCTGTCCAGGCGCCAGTGGAGCATTTTCAAGGTGGAAAACACCGTGGAAATCAGCGCGCCGGTGAACATCAATGTGCCTGCGCCGATCTGCAGCCGGTATTTCAATTGGGCCCGGGTGTAGTTCATCTGTGCGTCCTGCCAGGAAAAAAGTGGCGCCATACTATATTTCGCCGGCACGGGCCGATAGGGGCGGTGCTGCTCAGGCTATGCTTGGCTCCCTCTTTACTCGGACGAATCAGCCCATGCTGCAAGTACAAGGAGTGTTCAAGAGCTACCCCACGCCCCAGGGCCCGCTGGCGGTGCTGCAGGGTGTGGATCTGCACCTGGGGCAGGGCAGCAGCCTGGCGCTGATGGGCGAGTCGGGCAGCGGCAAGAGCACCTTGCTGCATCTGGTGGCGGGGCTGGACAAGGTCGATCGCGGCAGCATCCGCATTGGCGAGTACGGCCTGGAGCAGATGAACGAACACCAGCTGGCCAACTGGCGGCGCACTGAAGTGGGCCTGGTGTTCCAGCAGTTCAACCTGATCAGCAGCCTGCGGGTCGAGGACAACCTGGGCTTTCAGGCGCGCCTGGCCGGGCGCTTCGATCCGCTGTGGCAGGCACAACTGGTGGAGCGCCTGGGCCTGGGGGATTTGCTGCGGCGTTACCCGGAGCAGCTCTCCGGCGGCCAGCAGCAACGGGTCGCCCTGGGCCGGGCCCTGGCTGCGAAACCCGGATTGCTGCTGGCGGACGAACCCACCGGCAGCCTCGACGAGGCCACCAGCGACGAGGTGTTGCAGCTGTTGTTGGAGCTACTGGCGGACAGCCCCACCAGCTTGTTGATGGTCACCCATAGCCAGCGGGTGGCCAGCCGCCTGCAACAGACGGTGGTGCTGCAACGCGGTCGTCTGGCCGACCCGGTCGGGGCTTGAGATGGGGGTCTTTGTCACAGCGATGCAGGCGCTGCTGAGCCACTGGCGTCGACATCCGGTGCAGTTTTTCAGTGTGCTCACCGGACTCTGGCTGGCCACCAGCTTGTTGACTGGCGTTCTGGCCCTCAACAGTCAGGCTCGGGACAGTTATGCCCGGGCCAGCCAGTTGATCGGCGGCGAGCCCCAGGCCAGCCTGGGCAGCGCCAGTGGTGCGAGTTTTTCCCAGCAGGGGTTCGTCGAGCTGCGCCGTGCCGGCTGGCCGGTGTCGCCGGTGCTCCAGGGGCGGGTGCAGCTCAAGGATCACCCCGACCAGCCCCTGCAAGTGATGGGCATCGAGCCGTTATCGCTGCCCGCCGGTTCCGCGGTGGCCGGGCAGGCCCTGGCGCTGCAACAGATGGTCGAGTTCTTCAGTGCGCCAGGCACCACCTGGGTGGCGCCGCAGACCCTGGCCAGCCTGGGCTTGCAAGAGGGCGAGCAACCCCAGGCAGTCAATGGCCAGCGCTTGCCGCCGCTGCGGGTGCAGGCGGACATGGCCCCGGGGCTGCTGTTGATGGACATCGGTTTTGCCCAGCAGGTGCTCGGCCAGCCCGGGCAGTTGAGCCGCTTGCTGCTGCCCAGGGACTTTGCCGCCCAGGCACCGCCACTGCCGGCGCAACTGGCGGGGCAACTGGTGCTGCGCCAGGGGGAAGCAGAGGGCGATCTGGCGCGCCTGACCGAGAGCTTTCACCTGAACCTGGATGCCTTGGGGTTCCTGTCCTTTGTGGTGGGGCTGTTTATCGTGCACGCCGCCATTGGCCTGGCCCTGGAGCAGCGGCGCGGCTTGCTGCGCACCCTGCGTGCCTGCGGGGTCAGCGCGCGGCTGCTGATTGCCTGCCTGATCGTCGAGCTGGGAGGGCTGGCGCTGTTGGGCGGTGTGGCTGGCGTGGTCAGCGGCTACCTGCTGGCCGGGGTGTTGCTGCCGGACGTGGCCGCCAGCTTGCGGGGCTTGTATGGCGCGCAAGTGGCGGGACAGTTGAGCCTGAGTCCCTGGTGGTGGTTGAGCGGCATCGGCCTCAGTCTGCTGGGGGCCTTGCTGGCCGGTGGCGCCAGTCTGTTGCGGGCGGCGCGCCTGCCGTTGCTGGCCCTGGCCAATCCCCAGGCCTGGCATCAGGCCCATGCCCACTGGTTGCGGCGCCAGGGCTGGATGGCTTGCCTGGCGCTGCTGGTGGCCCTGGCGGCGTGGCGCTGGGGCGACAGCCTGGCCAGCGGTTTCGTGCTGCTGGCGTCTTTGCTGCTGGCGGCGGCCCTGGGCTTGCCGGTGCTGCTCAATGCCGTGCTGGGCCGCTTGCTGGGGCGCAGTCGCGGGGTGCTGGGGCAATGGTTTCTCGCCGATAGTCGGCAGCAGTTGCCGGCCCTGAGCCTGGCCTTGATGGCCCTGCTGCTGGCCCTGGCGGCGAACATTGGCGCCGGCAGCATGACTGCCGGTTTTCGCCAGACCTTCAACGACTGGCTGGAGCAGCGCCTGAGCGCCGAGCTCTACCTCAACCCGCAAAGCCCCGAACAGGCCGGGCAACTGCTGGACTGGCTGCCGCGCCAGCCCCAGGTGGCGGCGGTGCTGCCCAGCTGGCAGGTGGCGTTGCAGGTTCAGGGCTGGCCGGCGGACCTGTACGGGGTGATCGACCATCCCAGCTATCGCCAGCATTGGCCGTTGCTGGAGGCCCAGGGGGCCGATCCCTGGGCGCAGTTGGCGGCGCACGACAGCGTGATGCTCAGCGAACAGTTGGCCCGTCGGCTAAAGGTGCGGTTGGGGGATCGCCTGGAACTGCCGGTGCCGGCAGGGCACTGGGCGCCCCTGGTGGTGGGGATCTATGCCGACTACGGCAATCCCAAGGGGCACTTGCTGGTGAATGTGCAGCACCTGCTGGCGCATTGGCCGCAGTTGGCGCCGAACCGTTTCAACCTGCGGCTTGCGCCGGAGGCGGTTGCGCCGCTGATCGGCGCCTTGCAACAGCAGTTTCAGCTGGATGACAGCCGGATCATCGATCAGGCCCGGCTCAAGGGTTGGTCGCTGCAGGTCTTCGAGCGTACCTTTGCCGCCACTGCCGCCCTCAATAGCCTGACCCTGGGGGTGTCCGGGGTGGCACTGTTCATCAGCCTGCTGACCCAGAGCCAGAGCCGCCTTGGCCAGTTGGCGCCGCTCTGGGCCCTGGGGGTGGGCCGGCGCCAGTTGATGCTGCTGAACCTCGGGCAGACCTGGCTGCTGGCGGTGCTCACCCTGATGCTGGCGTTGCCCCTGGGGATTGTCCTGGCCGGGTGCCTGAACAGCGTGATCAATGTCCAGGCCTTTGGCTGGAGCCTGCCATTGCGGGTGTTTCCAGGGCAGATCCTGCAACTGCTGGGCTTGGCCATGCTGGCCACCCTGGCGGCCTCGGCCTGGCCGCTGTTGAAGCTGTACCGTGCACAACCGGCGGATTTGCTGAGGACCTTTGCCCATGAAGATTGATTGCCGGTGGCTGTCGCTGCTGTTTCTGCTCCTGGCCGGCTGCGACCAGGACGCCGCGGCGCCCCAGGGTTTTGCCGGGCTGGGCAACGAGGCCTCGGCCTTTGCCCCGGTGGTGCCGGGGCGCACCTTCAGCTTTCCTGCCGATCATGGCCCACACGACGGTTTTCGCATCGAGTGGTGGTACCTGACGGCCAACCTGAAGGACGCTCAAGGTCGGCAATTCGGTGTGCAATGGACGCTGTTTCGCAGTGCGTTGCGGGCCGCGCCCGAGCAGCCCGGCTGGGGCGCACCGCTGGTCTGGCTGGGGCACGCGGCGGTCACTTCGGCCAGCCGTCACCATGCTGCCGAACGTTATGCCCGGGGCGGGGTGGGGCAGGCCGGGGCCACGGCGCAGCCGTTCCAGGCCTGGATCGATGACTGGCACTTCACCAGCCTGTCCAGCGGGGACAATCCCTTGGCCCGGATGCAGGTGCAGGCCAGCGGGCCGGGGTTCGCCTATCAGTTGCAACTGTCCAGCAGCCAGCCGCTGGTGTTGCAAGGCGCGGGCGGTTACAGCCGCAAATCGGACCAGGGCCAGGCGTCCTATTACTACAGCCAGCCGTTCTTCCAGGCGTCGGGGCAGTTGCAGATCGACGGCCAACGCTATGAGGTCAGCGGCCCGGCCTGGCTCGATCGGGAGTGGAGCAGCCAGCCCCTGGCCGCCGATCAGACCGGTTGGGACTGGTTCTCCCTGCACCTGGACAGCGGTGAGCGGTTGATGCTGTTCCGGGTGCGGGAGAACCATCGCGCGCCTTACATCACCGGCACCTGGATCAATCTCGATGGCAGCACCCAGAGCCTGGGGCGCGAGCAGATCCAGATGACGCCCCTGGAGGATGCCCAGGTCGAGGGGCGGCGTCTGCCGATCGCCTGGCACCTGAAAATCCCCGATAAGAAACTGGACATCAGCACCCGGGCCTTGAATCCCCAGTCATGGATGAAACTGAGCATTCCCTATTGGGAGGGGCCGATCACCCTGGAGGGCAGCCACACCGGCAGCGGTTATCTGGAGATGACCGGGTATTGAGGGGGGCTGCAGGACAACCCGCGGGCCAGGGTCGATGGGGCTGAACCGAGGGGCGAGCCGGCGGCGAGGGCGACGGATCACCCTGGTGTCCAGTTTTATTCAGAATCCGCCCACGGATTTTCCCCTTCAGTTGCACTAGAATGCCAATCGTTCGCCCGGTGCAAGGGCTCTTTACCGGTGCATGGATTGCCAAGGCCAGAGCACTGGGCGAACACCCTCCCTGACTAATGTCCTGCGAACGCCAGGTTGTGCAACTGTCGCGTCCTGCGCCGTTCGAGCCCTTGAAAGGCGCTCAGCCTTCCCTTCAAACACCCCCCTGCGGGTTTCCTGCACTGCACTGTGGTTCGTCGTGGGCGCTCAAAGCGCGATGGGCTGCAGGTTGATCTGGCGGGCGCGCAGGCTGACCCACTGCGGCAGGCGCTCAGGGCCACCCCGCAGGGACAGGAGGATGATCGAGGGGCCTACTGCCAGGGCTGCGACGCCATCCTCATCGACCTGAACCAGGCGCCCGCAGACCTGCAAGGCACCCTGGTCCCAATGCAGGCGGAACGGGCCCTGGGCACAGGGCTCCAGGTTGTCATTCCAGCTGAACTCGTCCTCCAGGCTCAGTTCCACTTCGTAGTCGTGCCCGACCCTCGGCGAGGGGCCCAGCCATTGGCCGCGGCCCTCGCCGAAGGCACAGCAGAAGCCGACGCAGAGGTCTTGCGCCGCAGTGAGGCGGATGTCCGTCAGGGTGATACGCATGCCAGGGTGTCTCGATAGAGTTGAAGTGGCGCCAAGCCGCTTGCACGGTTGCCGCGCCGGGCAAGGCTGAAGGCTCTGCCGGCGTCTGGCAAGTGCCTGCGGTTTTTCATTGCGCAGTCGCGGGGCCTTCAACAAAATGGCCGACTGCTCCGCGGGACCGCTCGCGGAGGTGGATGGTAGTGGAGATCCTGGATTGATCTGGTTGAAGCGTTTTCTCATGTCGATCGGCGCACTGACGCTGATACTGGTTGCCCTCGGGATTGCCTGGACGAGCCTTTTCAAAGAAGCCGTGCACACATTGCCGGAACATCCCCGGGCCCAGTGGCAGGGCGGCGTCGATGGTGGGCACTACGTTGAAGTCACCCGCAGCGAAGCGCCTTACTACTTCGTCCAGGTCCGTTATGAAAGCGGCGACCTGTGGTCCGAGGGCTGGCTGCGGCATGAGCACAGCGACGGCGCTCCGTTCAGCGCCGCCGACGTGATCGCCTTTGACGGTGACGGGGTGATTTTCCTTCAGCAACGCAAGGTGCTGGCCGGTGACAAGTCCGGGGCCCGTTGAGCCCCGGGGCGTGACCTATTTGCCCTGGTTGTCGCTGCCGTAGGCGTCCCACAGCTTGTTGCGAAACTTGTTGTGTGGATCGACCCGCGCCTTGAGTGCGAGAAATTCCCCGGCCCGCGGATAGGCCGCCCGAAACTGCTGCGCGGTGGCGTGGATCTGATACGGCAGGTAGTAGCTGCCGCCGCGCTTGATCGCGCTGTCCACCAGGGCCCGGGTCCACTCGCGCACTTCGTCCCGTTCCGCCTCTGCCGTGCTCTGCTGGTAATACAGCACCAGGGCGAACACGTCAGTCTTGGCCCAGGCCAGCAAGGTGCCGGGGTCGGCCTTGGCGTGGCGGATGGACAGGTTGATGACGTTGACCCGGTGCGCCCGCAGGGTCGCGCCCATCTCCTGGACGAAGCTTTCCAACTGGTCGGTGGGCACGAAGTATTCCTGCAGCACGTAGGTGCGCTTGCTCCGGGAATCGGGCTCCAGTTCGCGCACGTCGAGGCTGGCCTCGTGGTTGCGCCAGGAGACTTGGGGTTTCTTCAGCACCAGGGGGTCGATCACCTCCTGGCGCAGGGCCTTGCCCCCGGGCCATTGGCTCACCACTTTCAGGGCTTTCTGTTCTTTCCAGTAGTTCTGGTCCAGGGGCGTGAGGCGTTCCTTGACCGTTAGCGGCAGGTCGGTCTGGCTGTAGGACACTGCGCGCAGGGTCTGGTACTGGTCGGGGTAGAGCACGGCGTTATGCAGGATGACCTTGGGGTTGTGCTCGATCCGGTCGAGGAAGTAGGAACGGTAGTCGCCCAGGGGCATTTCTTCGAAGCTGCGCAGCAGGCGCACGTTGTCGCTCAGGCGCAAGGTGGCCTCGACTATCACCCCGAGGCCGCCGTAGCCGCCGATGGCGCCGTAGAACAGGTCGGCGTTGCTTTGCGGGCTGGCTTCGACCACTTGGCCGTCGGCCAGCACCAGCTTGATGGATTTGACCGAGGTCACCAGCGGCCCATAGCCGACATAGCGGCCATGGGCGTTGACGCTCAGGGCGCCGCCGACGGTGAAATTGGCGTAGCTCTGCATGATGCTCACGGACAGATCGTAGGGGTCGATGAAACTCTGCAGGGCGCGCCAGGTGATGCCGGGCTGCACGGTGATTTCCTTGTGCTCGCGGGAGAAACCGAGCACCCGGTCGAAGCCGCGCATATCGATCTGCAAGGCATGCTCGGTGGCAGTCTGGCCGCCCATGCTGTAGCGCCCGCCGCCGATGGCGATGGGGCCGGGGTGTTCGGCCACCCGTTTGACGATCTGCTCCAGGGTGGTGGGCCGGGCCACCTGGTCCACCACGATGGGGTTGAGCTGGGTGATGTCGTTGACGGTTTCTGCTGCGTGGGTGCTCAGCGTGGCGCCGAGGGCGCAGCATAAAAACAGGCCGGTCGCGAATCTCATGTCGCCGTGTCCATCCTTGGTGGTGGCGCGCCGCGGGCTCGGGCGCAAGTGCCGGCAGAATAGCGTTCCGGCCAGGCCATGACCATGGGGCAAAACGACGAGGGGGGAATCCGGCACCGCCCCGCAAGGCCGATGCCGGACAGGGCTTAGAGCGCTGGCAGGCCCAGGCTGGCTGCGCACTGCTCCAGGGAGCGCTGCTGGGTCTGGGCGTAGAGCTGCAACTCATCCAGGGTGGCGCGGCCCAGGGCCGTTTCGAAGGCCTGGCGGTTGGAGTGTGCGGCGTAGTGGCTCTGGCTGTCGTCCCCCAGGTTGGACTGGAAGATCCCGGCGGCGCTCACCGGCAGGAAGTCCTCATACACCAGGGGTTCGGCCCGCAGGTGCCCGGCGGCCAGCAACGCTGACAAGGTGGTGGGCCGCTGGGGCTGGTGGCGTGCCGCCAGCCCGGCGTCGCTGACGAAGTAGCGGAAATAGGCCAGGCCCTGTTCACGCATGGCGTCGTGGTTGTCGGGGAACTCGTCGAAGTGCGCCTGCATCAGCTGGTTGTAGCGCTGGGCATTGCTCTCGCTGGGGAAGTCGCCCAGGGCGTCGCGGGCTGCATTCAGCAGGCGGTCGTAGAGGGCCCGGCCCTTGGGTGTCAGTGCCGCGCCGCGTTGCTCGATCTCGCCGAAGCGGGCGCTGTGGCTGCCCTGGGGCAAGTCCTGATCGGTGAAGGCCACCCGTTCCTCCAGGGCCTTGAAGCTGGTCTGGCGCAGCAGGATCGGGCACGCCCGGCGTGGCGGGCCCTCGATCACCGCCTTGGGGGTGATGCCGTGCTCGGGCATCAGCCGTTGCACTTCATCGATGTCCAGGGTGCGTGGGGTCAGGTGGTTGATGTGCGGCCCCTTGAACGCCACCACGTCGGCGATCAGCCGGTGCTGGGCACTGAGACTGGCGTACTGGGCGGCGGTCACCGTGGCGTGGTGGTGCCAGCGGAAGGTCTCCAGGGCTTCCTGAATGAAGCGTTGGGCATCGTGCTCATCCAGGCCGCCTTGGGCGTGGGCCTGTTCGATCAGTTCCAGCACCTTGGGGGTGAAGATCGAGCGTTGGGCCAGCACCTGTTCGGCAAAGCGCCGCAGTTCGGGGTTGTCGATCAGTTCCAGGCGCAGCAACGAGGTGAAGACCCGGAACGGGCTGACGTGCAGGGCCTCTTCGTGCACCGCGCGAAAGGCCGTGGAGTGCACCGGCACCCCGGCCGGGGTCAGGTCGTAGTAGCCCACCGGCTGCATGCCCATGACCGCGAACAGCCGGGCCAGGGTCGCCAGCTCGGCGGCGCTGCCGACACGGATGGCGCCGTGGCGCTCCAGGTCCAGGCGCTGCAGTTCGCCGCTGTGCTGCAAGTGCCGGGCAATGGTCGGCTGCTGTTCCAGGACCTGGGCATTGACCTGGGCCACCAGCGCCATCAGGGTGCCGTAGAGGGGCACCTCCTCACGGTACATATCCGACATGGCCCGGGAAAAACCCTGGCGGATCAGATCAGGACTGACGAAGTGCTGGTTGCTCATGGACAAGGTTCCCGTGGCAGTGGATCGAGGCATGAAAAGGGCGGGGCGTCCTGATTCTGCTGGGGCCTGCCGGGGCTGACAAACGAAGTTTCCTCTGAACTTCATTCTGCAAATGAATGCATGGGGCCGGCGGGCAGATTCCCGCTCAGCGGGCCCGTCTTGAGCGGGCAGGCTGTGTACACTGATGGCGTTTTGCATCCGCGTGGCTAGACTTGCAACGGTCAAGCTCACCTATCGCTCGCTGCATCTTTCCCATCGCTGGACGGAGGCAACTTGGCCCCTGCGCAGTACACCACAGGCAAGGGACTGTCATTGGCCAGGAGGCTGTATAAATCGCGGATTCTGGGCCTTGGCCTGGGCTTGCTGTGCGTGGCCGCCGGGATGTGGCCGCTGCAACCGGCGCCCTGGGTCTGGGGCTTGATGCTGTTCAACGCCTTTGTCTGGCCGCACCTGGCCTATCAGTGGGCGCGCTGGTCGCGGGTGCCGTTTCGCGCCGAGTACCGCAACCTGCTGGTGGACTCCTTGCTCGGCGGGTTCTGGGTCGCGGCCATGCAGTTCAATCCGCTGCCGCTGGCCACCACCCTGGGGATGATGGCGATGAACAACATCGCCCTGGGCGGGGTGCGTTTTTTTCTTGCCGGCTGTGGGGCCCAGGTTCTGGGCATTGGCATCGGCCTGGGGGTGTTCGGGCTGTCGTTCACTCCCCTGACCACGCCGCAGCAGTTGTATGCCTGCCTGCCGATGCTGACTCTGTACCCGATGGCGCTGGGCTACATCTGTTACCAGCAAGCGGCGACCCTGGGCCGGCACAAGCGCGAGCTGCTGGCCCTGAGTCGCACCGACAGCCTGACCGGGCTGCTCAACCACGGCGCCTGGAAGGACCAGTTGGAGATCGAGTTCCAGCGTTGCCAGCGCCAGGCCCATGGTGGCGCCATCGCCCTGATCGACATCGATCACTTCAAGGCCATCAACGACACTTACGGTCATGTGGCCGGGGATGTGGTGCTGCGCCAGTTGAGCAAGCTCCTCCGGCAGAACCTGCGGGCCAGCGATCAGGCCGGGCGTTATGGCGGTGATGAGTTCTGCGTGATCCTGCCGGACGTGCCGCTGGAGCACGCCGCCGATCTGATGGAGGCGCTGCGCGGGCGCTTCGCGGCCCTGGGCTACGAACAGAATCCGGCGTTGCAGGTGAGCCTGAGCATTGGCCTGGCGGCATTCAACCCCATGCATGAGGACGCCATGGATTGGTTGAACGATGCCGATCAGGCCTTGTATGCCGCCAAGACCGCTGGTCGCAACAACGTCACCTGCCATCCACCGGAGCGGCCTTCGCGCCGGGTGTTGAATCCTCTGTAATACCTGCCTCTTGTCGGGCTTGCCCGTGAAGGCGTCGGCATGTACGCCGCGTGATTGGCGGTGTTCCGTTCGCCGGCAAGCCGGCTTGTAGGAGCGGGCTTGCCCGCGCAGGCGTCGGGTGGCGCGTCGCGGCGGTTGGCGGTGCTCGCTTCGCCGGCAAGCCGGCGCCTACGGGGGAGCAGGGTGCACGCGCCGCGCCAGTTCCAGCGCGGTGCGGCCGCTGGCGATCCCCGGCACCAGTTGGGCGAAGGGGATGTCGATCAGCCGCTCCTCGCGCACCGCCCGCAACCGCGACAGCACCGGGTCACGCTGCAACAACTGGCGTTTGCGCGTGGCCGGTGACCACAGGGCGTCTGCCAGGAGCAGCACGTCCGGGTCGTTGCTCAGCAGGGTTTCGCTGTCGACCGTCAGGCGCGGGCGGTCGATGGCGGCGAAGCTGTTGCGGGCGCCGGCGGCTTGCAGCAGTACCCCGACAAAACCGCGCTGGCCCTGGCTGGCAAGGCCGTTGACCTCGCTGTCCAGGTAGAACACCGCGGGCGTGTCGCGGCCCCGGTACAAGGCTGCTGCCGCGGCAAGGTCAGCCTCCATGGCCGCGATCAGTTGCTCGGCCCGGGCTGGCTGCTGCAACAGCCGGCCCAGGGTCCGCAGGTCGCGACGGATATGCCCGAAGTAGTCCTCATCATGCCCGGCGCAGGCCGACTCCAGCAGGTAGCTGGCGATGCCGATGCGCCCCAGACGCTCCCGGGAGCTGAAGTTATCGGGAAACGCCGAAGCGAAGCCGCCCACCACCAGGTCGGGCTTCAGGCTGTAGAGCACCTCCGCCGACGGGTATTGCCGGGCGATCACCGGCACGCCGTGGTACTGCCCCTGGGCCTGGGCCTGACTGTCGTCATCCAGGTAGGCGACGCCGATCATCGATGGCCCGGCGCCCAGGGCCAGCAGCAGGTCGGCGCTGTGCTGGTTGAGGGCCACGATGCGCCGGGGAGGGTCCTCGACGGTCCAGGTCTTGGCGCAGTTGTCGTAGCTGGCCGCCAGGGCCGGGACGGTCGCCAGCCATAGCAGGAGGCCGAGGATCTTCCTAGGCATCCGCCACCCCCGCATACGGCGAAGGGATCAGCAGATCCTGCACCGGCTCACCTGCCAGCAGATGCCCCTGCACCAGACGCACGACCTGGCTGTCGTCGCTGACCCGGTACCAGCAGCCATCGGGGTGCACGGTCAGTACCGGCCCCAGGTTGCAGGGGAACTGGCAGGCGGTGCGGGTCAGCAGCACGCCGCCGGGGGTTTCCATGTGCTCAAGGCGCAGCAGTTCACGGCGCAGGGTCTTCCACAGCGCCAGGGCACCGCGGCGCACGCAGCGCGGGCCGGTGCACAGGAACACCTGCCGGGCATGGGGCGGCACCCGCGACCAGTCCGGGTCGCTGGCCACGGCGTTGACCTGATCGCAGGGCAGGTGCCGCTCGTGCTGGGCGATGCTGGCGCAGGCCAGCGCTGCATCCAGCCCGCGACGGCCCAGGGCCTGGGCGGTGATCCACAGCTGCGGCGCCTGGGGATGGGCCCGGGCCAGGCGTCCCAGTTCATCGCGCAGCCAGTCCAGGTAAGCGCTGTCGGAGCTGGGCTCCAGGTCCACCACCAGCAGCGCCGCGCCGTCCTCGGGCAAGGGTTCCTCCAGGGCAGCCCAGAGGCTGTCGAAGCCGTCCAGGGTGTCGATCACCCGGCTGCCGGCGTCCTCGTTGCGCAGCGCCTTGAGCTCGCGGCGAAAGGCTTCGCCCAGGGTGCCGCCGTGCAGGCCGGGGCCGACGAACAGCACCCGTTGATAGTCCTTGTGCATGTCGTTGGGCCTCAGAAGCGGTAGGTGTAGCGCACTTCGCTGGTAAAGGGCCGGCCGAGGTTGTCCACCGCCGGCGCGCTGCTGGTCATGCTGGTGGTGTAGTCGCGGTCGAACAGGTTCTCCACCAGCAGGCTCAGGCGATGTTGCTGGGCCCTGTCGAGGTAGCGATAGGCATCGGCGTCCACCACCGAGTAGTGGCCGTAGTCGACCTTCTTCGCGCTGTCGATCTGGCCGATGTAGCGGATCGCGCCCCCCACGCCCCACTGACCATCCTCGGACTCGTAGCCCAGTCGCGAGCGGGCGAAGAAGCCGGGAATGTTGCTCAGGGTCACGCCGTTGCGCGATTCCAGCAGATTGCGGGTCAGGTCCGCCGAGAGGTTCCATCGCGGGCTGAACTGCCAGCGGCCGTCGACCTCCATGCCGCGCACCTTGATCCGCCCCTGGCCATTGACCCAGTGGATGCCATCGAGGGCAATCAGGTCGTCGATCTTGCGCTGGAAGGCCGTGACGCTGGCGTTGAACTCGCCGGCCAGCAGGCTGCCCTTGTAGTCCAGGCCGAGCTCGGCATTCAGGCTCTTTTCCGGCTTGAGGTTGCGGTTGCCTTGTTCGTAGTCCTCGTTGACGAACAACTGCTCGGCGTTGGGCAGCTTGAAGGCGCTGCCGTACTGGCCACGCAGTTGCCAATGGGCATTGAGGTCGTACAGGGAGGTGAGCATGCCCACGGTGGCGCTCTCGCCGCCGCTCATCTTCTCGTGGCGGATGCCCAGGCTCGGGTGCCAGTCGGGCAGCGCCGCGAACACCGGGCGCAACTGGGTGTACAGGGCATTGGCCTGGGCCTGGTTATTGTCGATCTTGAGCACATCGTCCTGGCCCTTGAACCACTGGTTGTCGGTGCCGAACACCAGCACATGGCCGCCGTCCAGCTCGGCCTTGCCTTCGGCCTGCAGGCCCCAGTCGGTGAAGCCCCAGTAGTCGTTACGGTTTTTGCTCACCAGGCTGCCGTCCTTGAGGCTGTCGATCTTGGTGTAGCGCGTGTCCCAGTCGTTGACATGGCCCTTGACGAAGTAGCTGAAACGCTCGCTCAGGCGCTGCTCGAAGGTCGCGGTGGCGATCTGCTGGACGCGGTCGTTGGTGGTCTTCTGGTTGTTCACCGGGCGGGCGAAATCCAGGTTGGCATCGCTGTACTGGTAGAACAGTTCCAAGCGCGAATCGTCGGCGAAGCCCTGGATCGCCTTGGCGCCGAAGGTGGTCACTTCATAGCCGCGTTTCTTGTCCCGGGTGCTGGCGCTGTAGGCGCTGTTGCGATAGGGCTGGTAGCCATCGGAGACGTTGTGGCTGACATAGGCCAGCAGGCCCAGATCGCCCAAGCCATTGCTGAGGATGCGCTCCACCCGGGCATCGCCGCTTTGCCCCATGAAGCTGTCCAGGCCCAGGTTGACCTCGCCGGAGGTGTCGCGGGTCTGGGGGCTGCGGGTGACGATGTTGATCACCCCGGACACCGCCTGGGTGCCGAACAGCAGGCTCTGGCCGCCCTTGAGCACTTCGATGCGTTCGATGGCATTGGCCGGCAAGGTGTCCAGGTACAGGCCGCCGTACAGACGGTTGTTCAGGCGTACGCCGTCCAGCAGGATCAGGGTGTCGTCGTTGCGGCCCCCCAGCAAGGAATAGGTGCCGTAGTCGAAGGGGCCGTTTTTCGGCGCGACGTAGAGGCCGGGGACGTACATCTGCAGCACTCGGGTGATGTCGCTGCTGGGGCCGGCGCGTTCGATCTGCTGGCGGTCGATGATCTCCACCTTGCTGCCGTACCGGGCCATTTCGGCCACCGTGGTGGACTCCACCGAAGGGGCGGAAACCCATTGCCGTTCCAGTGTCAGGGGAGTGTCGTCCGCCAGCAGCAGGGGGCTGAACAGGCAGCCGAGCAGGGCACCGCTCAGGGTGCGCCGAGGTGCACGCCAGTCGCATGCAAGGAAGGTGTCAGTTGTTGTCATTCTTGGTCTTCTCGAAAGTGACTTCGGGAAGCACGCAGGAGAAGGTATCGGCCACAGGCACGCGACCATACCGGCCCATGCCCGCCCACCGCAGGATTGCCAAACAGACGTTTCAGGCCGGTCTCCGGGCTTGCGAGTCTGGCGGCATTCGCCTTCCCATACCGTGGGTACAGTGGCGTGTTGAATGCAGCACTCGCTTACCGTTGCGGGGGCAGCACCGGACTGGCCCTGAAAGGGCGCACCGGTTTCCCGTTTCACCTCGTGCACGGCGGCATGAGGCACCTGAAACTGGGCGGCATATGAACATTCGCCCCGGCGTTCGTCAATCTCGTGGCTACAGGGGCAGAGCGGCGTCCGGCGCGAGGGCGATCCCGGACTGGCCCTGAGGCCGCGCCGGGCAGGCCAACAGTGGCACGGCGCGTACCGAGTCCCCTGGCTGCAGTTGTAGGCGCTTGGCGGTCAGGCGGTCCACCAGCAGGCAGCCCGAAACCAGGCGCCCGGGGGCGGCGGTGATGCGGCAGTTTTCCAGGCGGCGGTTGTGAATCAGCCACACCGGCGCCTGTTCGTCCGGGCGGCCCACCAGCAAGGGCAGGGTCTGGCTTTCGCGCACGCTGCGGATCTTCGCCACTTCGGCCTCGATCAGCGGCCCGCCGTCGAAGATATCGATGCAGCCCTGATGGCTGAAGCCTTCGTCGCGCAGGATGTTCACCGCCTGCTCGGTGCTCTGGTGGGCCTGGCCGATGGCCGCCTGGGCCTGTGGGCTGAGCAGGCAGGTGTACAGCGGCTGGCGCGGCATCAGTTCGGCGATGAAGGATTTGCTGCCATGGCTGGACAGGCGATTGGCCTGCTGGAAGTCCATCTTGAAAAAGTGTCGGCCCAGGCTGTCCCAGAACGGCGAGCAGCCCTGGCTGTCGAGCTGGCCACGCAATTCGGCCACCAGCTTGTCGCCGAACAGCGTCGGGTGCTCGGCGACGAACAGCAAGCGTGCAGTGGACAGCAGGCGGCCAGTGTAGCCCTGGCGCTGGTCGCGGCGCAGGAACAGCGAACACAGCTGGGATTGCCCGGTCATCTCGTTGCACAGGAACAGGGTCGGGATCTCTTTGTCGATACCCAGCCCCGGGGCTCTGCCACGGGTGATGCCGACCCGGTAGTTGTAGCAAGGCTCGCGCAGGCCGATGGCGCCGCTCAGGCCGCAGATGCCGATGATTTGCTGGTCGTCGTCCTCCAGCACGAACAGGTAGTCGGCATCGGCCCGTTCCACCCGGCTGGCGAAGGTGCGCTGGGCCCAGCGCAAGCGATGGGCCAGGCGCTCGGGGTCGGTGGAGAGGTTGTTCAACTCGCGACAGCTGCCCTCCAGCAAAGCCAGCACGCCAGGCAGATCGGTGACGCGGATCGGACGGACGATCATCGGTGCACTCCTTGCAACAGTCCCGGGCAGCGCAGAAGCGGCGGGCCACTCATAACGCGATTCCCCGTACCGGTTCGCCCGCTGTCACTTGCAGGGCCTGGAGCATCGACGGGTCGAGCCCGACCACATCGCCCGGGGCTTCATCCAGGGGCGCGACAATGGCGCGAAATCCCTGCAGTCGGTCATTGCTCAGCAACCAGTGGCGACCCTGGCCACTCTGGGGGCTGAGGTAGCTGGTCGCGACCCGGCTCTGAACGATCGAGCGTAGCTGGTTATTGCGGGCCTGCAGGGTCGGCCCGGCATCGAACAGGTCCACATACTGGGTAGGCGCGAAGCCCTCGTCGATCAGGATGTCGCAGGCCTCCCGCGCATCGGGGTGAATCCGTCCGATGCAGTCCTGGGCCGACGGCGGCAGCATCGGGATGTACAGCGGGTACTGGGGCATGAGTTCGGCCAGAAAGCCCCGGCCCTGAAGGGCGCACAGGCGTTCGGCCTCGATGTAGGGCAGGTCGAAGAAGTGCTGGCCCACCGCCTCCCAGAACGGCGACTCGCCGGCGGCGTTGCTGTAGCCGACGATCTCGCTGATGGTGCTCTCGGCAAAGCGCTGGGGGTGAGCGGCCATGAACAGCAGCCGCGCCCGGGACGTCAGTTGCGCCAGGGGCGTGCCCGACAATGCCGGGTCCACGTGGAAGCTGCGCAGCAGGGTCTGTTCGCTGAGGTCTTGGCACAGGGACAGGGTCGGCACCCCGTGCTCGATGTTCAGCTCCCGGGAGCTGCTGATGAAGGGTCGGTTGCGCAGGCTGTAGAACGGCGCGGCAAAGCCCGCCGTGGCAAGAATGTCGGAACAGCCGTGGAGCAGGCCGCTGTCTGGGTCCTCGAGCACCAGAAAGTAGTTCTCCGGGCCCTGGCTGGCCTCGGTCTTGGCAAAGGACGCCAGGGAATCGAGGATCCTTTCCCGCAGGTAGGTTTCGTCATCCACCAGGGACGTTACGCCCAGCAGGCGTTCGCGGGCCAGGCGCAGCAGTTGGGGCAGATCGAATAACGCCACGGGACGCAAAGCCAGCATGGGTGCACTCCTGTATCAAGGGCCGCTCGCCCCGGGGGGCGAACATGGGCCAGACATCACTGTCGGTTACCACGCAGTTCCACGGCCGCGGCATCCGGCGGCCTGTCCCCGGGCGGCTCTTGGCGGCTGCCTCGGGGGGGAAGCGCGACGCCATCCGGCGCCGCAGGTAAGTCACTTAGGGTTTGAGCGGATCGGGCAGGGCGGCACCGCTGCCCAGCTTGTTCAGCAGGAACAGGTAGACCAGCCCGGCGGCTATCCAGATGGCGCCGAGCTTCTGCGCATCCACGCCCATGTTGTACATGATGGCGCTGACGATCACGAAGCCGATCACCGGGCAGATCAGGTGGCGGATCACCTGGCCGGACTTCTGCCGGCGCCAGTAGAAATTGATCACGGTGATGTGCAGCAGCATGAAGCCGCTCAGGGCGCCGAAGTTGACCAGTGAGGTCAGGGTGTCCACCGAGTTGATGAACAGGTAGCAGATCAGCAGCGACAGCACCGCCACCAGGTAGATGCTGATGTGCGGGGTATTGTGTTTCGGGTGGACCTTGGCCAGCACCTTGGGCAGCTTGCCGTCCCGGGCCATGCCGAACAGCAGGCGCGACACCGCGGCTTGCGAGGTGATGGCCACCGCCACGCCCCAGGCCAGTGCCGTGGCCACCCCGGTGAGGGTCGCCAGCCAGCTGCCGGCGGCCAGTTCGGCGATCTCGTAGAAGGCGGTGTCGGCAGACTTGAAGCCCATGCCGGCGGCCAGGTCCGTGGCGATCCAGGTCTGCACCACGAAGATCGCCCCCATCACCACCAGGGTGATCAGGGCGGCGCGACCGACGCTGCGGCCCGGGTCGCCCTTGACCTCTTCGGCCAGGGTCGAGATGGCGTCAAAGCCCAGGAACGACAGCACCGCAATCGACACGCCCTGCATCAGCATGCCGAAGTGGAAGTGTTCCGGGCTGTACAGCGGCGCCAGGGTCAGTTGGCCGTTGCCGGTGCCGCCGTGCAGGGCGTTCCAGGCGTAGAACAGGAAGATCCCCAGGACCACCAGTTGCGCCAGCAGGAACAGGATGTTCATCCGCGCAGTGAAGGTGATGCCCCGTAGGTTGACGAAGGTGGCGCTGACCAGGAACGCCAGGATGAAGCCGACCTTGGGCACTTCCGGGTACAGGTGGTTGAGGGCCATGGCCGCGTAGACGTAGAGCAGCGGCGGGATCAGCAGGTAGTCCAGGAGCATCAGCCAGCCGGCGAGAAAGCCGACATGGGGATTGAGGCCGCGCTGGGCATAGGAGTAGACCGAGCCGGCGATGGGGAAGGCGCGGGCCATGGCGCCGTAGCTCAGGGCGGTGAAGACCATCGCCACCATGCCGATGATGTAGGCCAGGGGCACCATGCCCGGGGCTTCCTGGTTGACGTAGCCGTAGACCCCGAACGGGGCGATGGGGATCATGAAAATCATCCCGTAGACCACCAGGTCGCGCAGGCTCAGCCCGCGCTTGAGTTCCTGTTTGTAGCCGAATTCTTCAATCTCCATGAAGCAGTTCTCCTTGTAGCCAATGTAAGTGGGCGCATCCGGCGGCGAGGGTCGTCATTGACGCCTCGCGCGCCGGTCTGTGTTTGAACCTGGCAGGGTTAAAGACACACCACAGCGGTTTTTCTTGTTGTTGTACCTGTCCTGCAAACAGCCTTTGTTGCGTTCAAGCGTCTTTCAACCTCCGTTACAGCAGTGGCGCCAGACAGTCGCTCCAGTGCTGCACCGCTTCAGGGCTGCGCAACAGGTCGTTGCGCACCTCGATCAGTACCGACTCCAGGCCCCGGGCATCACCGTGCACCGGCACGGTCATGTCGCTCAAGGGGTCGATTTCATAAGGCTGGTTGCCCGCCACCTTTATCGGCAGGGCCCACAAACCTTCCAGTATCCGCGCGGCGTAGGCGGTGGCGTTGCCATACAGCACGCCGACTTCCAGCGCGCGTGGCTGGCTGTAGTACACCGGGGTGAAGCTGTGAATCCCCACCACTCGTACCTCGCGCCCCTCGGCCAGGCGCCGGTCGATGATGCGCTGCAGACGCTGGTGGAACGGCGTGAACAGCTGCTGGCGGCGGTACTCGCGGGTGGCCTCGTCCAGGTGCTGGTTGCCCGGCACCTGATAGATCTCGCTTTGCAGCGGGATGCTGTCTGGGGCATGCCGCGGCCGGTTCAGGTCGATCAGCAGGCGCGAATAGTTGGCCGCGATCAGGGTCGCGCCCAGGGCCTGGGACAGGCTCTCGGCCAGTTCCAGGGCGCCCGGGTCCCAGGCGATATGCTCGCGGGCCGCCACCGGGTCCAGGCCCAGGTCGTGCAGGGCCGGTGGAATGTAGTGGCTGGCGTGCTCGCACACCAGGATCAGCGGATGCTCGGAGTCTTCCCGCAGCAGGCGATAGGCCGGCTCGGTATAAAAACCGTGCTCGGCGGATTTAGTACAGGTGTCCATAGTGCTCACAGAGATCGGCAGCGGTCAGGTGCTCGGTCAGGGACACTTCCTTTTGTTTGACGGCGAAATAGGTGCTCAGCAGCTCCGGCGGCAGGGTCTGCAGCAACTCCGTGTTGCTGCGCAGGCAGTCCAGGGCCTGGGTCAGGTTGCCGGGCAGGGGCACGATGCCGCTGGCCAGGCGCTGTTCGATGCTCAGCTCATCGGGGACCTTGTCGGTCATTGCGTTGAGCGGCAGCTTCTGTTCAAGGCCCAGGCGTCCGGCGATCAGGATCACGGCCATGGCCAGGTGTGGCGAGGCGGTGGCATCCAGGGCGCGGAATTCCAGGTTGTACTGCGGCGCCACGGGCTTGCCGCCGATGTCCACGGTGGGGCAGATGCGCAGCGACGCTTCGCGGTTGCGCAGGCCCAGGCAGGCGTAGGAGGCGCTCCAGTGATGGGGTTGCAGGCGTTCATAGGACAGCGGCGTCGGCGCGGTGAAGGCGCACAGTGCCGGCAGGTGCTTGAGCACCCCGGCGGCCCAGTGCTGGCCCAGCCGTGACAGGTCGTCGCCGCGGACCGCCAGGGGATCGTAGAGCAGTGGCGTGCCGTCCAGGTCTTGCAGGCTCAGGTGCAGGTGCACCCCGTTGCACACCGCGTCCGCTGCGGTCTTGGGGGCGAAGCTGACCCGTTGCCCCAGCTGCCGGGCCACCTCCCGGGTGATCTCGCGCACGTTCACCGCGCGGTCGGCGGCGGCCAGGCCCTGGGTCGGGCGGCAGGTGATCTCGTATTGCTGCTTGCCGTATTCGGGGAGGAACATTTCCGGTTCGACACCGGCCGCCCGCAATGCCGCCAGCAGCCAGCCACCGAAGGCCGCGCCCTGGCGCTGGGCCTCCAGGGAGAAGGCCAGGTGCTCGCGTTGAGCGGCGCCGCTGTTGAGGTTGAATTCGTGCTCGAAGGCGGCGGTGATCTGGATGCCCAGCTCACGGTAGCGCTCGACCTCGTTGCGCAGCAGGGTGCGCGGGCAGGCGGCCCAGGGCTGGCCATCGGTCTGGCAGATATCGGCGTGAATGTAGTCCAGGGGCGCGGCCGTGGCATCCGGACCGGCGCCGACAGTGACCCGGCTGTCCAGGTCGGGTATCAGCCGCAGGTCGCCATAGGCGCCCCAGGGGTTGTCCTCGGCGATCAGGTCCTGGGGCGTCAGGGCGCTGTTGGCCGGCACCCAGCCACAGCCGCCGATCCGGTAGCGCTCCAGCTCGTCGCTGGGAAAGGAGCGGCCCCGGGTGACGCCGATCAAATCGGTGGTGACGATGCTGGTCATGGCCAGTGGCGTCAGGGCCTCGATGCCCTGGCCGCGGCTCATCCGCGGATCTCCCGCAGGCGGCCGAGCACGGTCTGGGTATCGGTGATCCAGCAGTAGCCCTTGATCGCATTCAGGCAGGCCTGGTGCCGAGTATCGCTATAGGTGGCGCAGGCGTCCTCGACCAGGGTCACCAGGTAGCCGCGGTCGGCGGCGTCACGCACGGCCATGTCCACGCACTGGTCGGTGACGATGCCTGCGACGATCAGGTGCCGGGTTTCCAGGTTGCGCAGCACGTAGTCGATGTTGGTGGAGTTGAACACCCCGGAAGAGGTCTTGGGCAGGACGATCTCGTTTTCCACCGGTGCCAGCTCGTCGATGATCGCCGCCTGGGGGCTGCCCTTGGGCAGGTGCATGTCCGACAGCTTGTGGTCCAGGGAGCGGTCACGGCCGTCGGCGGTCAGGCTTTCGATAATGGTGTGCAGCACGTTCTGCCGTGCTTCGCGCACTGCGGCCAGCAGGCGTTGCTGGTTGGGGATCACCTGCTCCCGGGCACGCTTGAGAAAGGCCTCGCCCTCGGGGCCTTGCAGGTGCGGGTCGAACTGCGGTTCGAGCCAGGCGCGCTGCATGTCCACCAGCAGCAGGGCCGTGTGATCGACGACGAAGGGCAAGTCCCGGGGCGAACGGTGGGGCAGGCTGAACATCCTTATTTCTCCTCCAGCACATGGGTATCGAATTGCGCCCGCAGGGCGTCGATGCCCTCCAGGCGTTGATCAAGATCGGCGCTGCGCGGGGTCAGGCAGGCGATCAGCGCCTCGACCTGGGCCAGCGCTGGCACCAGGGTGTCGAATGGCGACAGGGACTCCACCGGGGCACTGATGATCAGGTCCGCCAGCTCCCGCAGCGGCGAGGCATAGATATCGGTGAACAGCACCACCCGGGCGTTGCGCGCCTTGGCTGCGCTGGCCACCCGCAGGGCCTGGGACTGATAGCGGCGGTAGTCGAACAGCAGCACCACGTCCTGGCGCTGCAGATCGAACAGGCGGTCCGGCAGTTGCGCGTTGTCTTCAAGAAAGAAACAGCCCGGGCGCATCAACCGCAGGTGGTTGAGCAGGTAGTGGGCGAGGAAGCTGCTGAAGCGTCCGCCAAAGCAGTACAGCTGATGACGGCTGTCCAGCAGCCAGTCCATGAGTACGCGGATGTCTTCGGGCTGGGTCAGGGACTGGGTGTCGTGCAGGGCGCGCTGGCTGTCCGCCAGGTAGCGGCTCCAGGTATCGCCCTGGGCCACTTGTGAGCGTGGGCGCAGCAGGGTGCTGGGGGAGCGCAGGCGGTCGTCCATGTCGCTGAGCAGGGCTTCCTGGAATTCGCCGTAGCCGCTGAAGCCGAGTTTCTTCACCAACCGTACGATGGTCGGGTCGCTGACCCCGGCGTGTTCCGCCAGGCGTGACATTGGCCCCAATCCGTTGCGCGGGTAGTGGTCGAGCAGGGCGCGCACGACTTTGCGCTCTGAAGGCGTCAGGTCGAGGGCGGGGTCGGTGATCAGGTCTCGGAGAGAGGGCATCGGGGTGCCTTGGAAGCTGAATGTCGTTTTTGTTTCATAAAATGGCTAAATGATATTTATGTAATGGACGTTACATGTCTAGTGAAATTTGCGTGGGTGGTGAAATGCTCTGAAATGGGGCGGGGTTAGGCGGGGCGGGTGGGGGGACATATCCGTTGCTGCGGTAACGGCTACTTATGGTTTCGCTCTTACAGCGACTCACTTTGGAAAAGCCCCAAAGTAAGCAAAGGGCTCCTGCCCCTCCACTCGGTGCCTCGCTTAGGCTCGGCATGCCCTCACTCCGGCATTGATCCGTGGGCCGCCGCCACCGGCCATCCATGGCCGGGTGGCGGCTAACCCGGCGTCCTGCCGGGTTACCCACGGATCAATGCCTGCGTTCGGCCATCGTGGTTAACGGGGCGTTCAGATCAAGATCAAGATCAAGAGCCAGACGGCGGCCTTGCGGCCGGCCTGAAGCTAGGGGGCGTGCGTTTCTGTAGGAGCTGCGGTGGTTGGGCCTCCGTGGGAGTTGGCTTGCCAGCGAAGGCGTCCGCCCAGGCGCTGCAGGTCTTGCGGGGCTCTTCGCCGGCGAGTCGGCTCCGGACCTGACGGAATGGTTCAACAAGGTGGGCAATGAGGCGGTGGGCGAAAGGCGTTCGATCAAGGCGCTCAAGCTTTGCCCTCGCTGCCCACTGGTTGATCGAGGGACGCTTTCTTTGGCCCGTCGCTATCCAGTTCGATCAGTTCGGCCAGGGGGACTGCCGGGGAGAAGATGTAGCCCTGGGCGCAGCGGATGCCAATGCTCTGGAGAATGTCGATCTGCTCCTGGGTTTCAACCCCTTCGGCTGTCAGTGTCGCCTGGTACAGGCGTGCGCTTTCCTGGGCGATGGAGACCGCGGTGCGCATCCGTTCATAGTGCAGCAGGGAAATCATCGAGTGGTCGATCTTCACTTCGCTGAAAGGATACTTGGCCAGGATGCTCAGGGCCGAGTAGCCGGTGCCGAAATCGTCCAGGGACAATCCCACGCCGTGATCCTTGAGCAGAAGCATGTTGTGCGCCACTTGCTGGGTGTCTTGCAGCAGGGTGCTCTCGGTCAGTTCCAGGGTCAGGCGAGCGCCGGGAAGCCCGGCTTCCTTGAGGCGCTGGATCAGCAGGACGGCAAAGTTGGCATCGCTCAGGGTCGAGGACGAGACGTTCACCGCCAGCGGTCCTTGGAGTCCGGCATCGATGTAGTACCGGGCGTCGCGGATCACCGCTTCTATGGTCGCCCATTCGAAGGCTTGCTGCAGGTCGTGGTGGCGGATCACTTCCAGGATCAGCAAGGGGGAAATCGCCGCGCCCTGGTCGTCCTGGGCCCGCAGCAGGGCTTCGGCGCCGATGATCGTGCGTTGGCTCAGGCAGAACTTGGGTTGGTAATACAGCGGCGGGGTGTTCGATCGCACCCACTCCAGCAGTTGCTGGCGGATGCGTTCGTTGCTCTGGGCCTGTTCGATCAGCGACTGGCGCAGGTAACGCACCGGTTGTCTGCTGTCCTGCAGGGCCAGGCTGATGTTGCGCAAGGTGACGTTGGCGCTGTCCCCGGCACAGGCATCGATCACGCAGAACTGCAGCTTGGGCGACAGGCTGCCGTCGCTGGGCAAACCGGCCTGCAAGGTCATCTGCAGGGTGGCGAGCAGCGCCGATTCTTCGACCTGCTGGATGGAGCGATGCGGCACCACCAGTGCCAGGCTCAGGTCCGAGAACATGAAGGCGCGGTGGGCGGCACTGGCTTGCAGGGCATGGCTGGAGGCGCCGCTGCTGAATTCTTGCGCCAGGGAGATCAGCAACTGGTCGGTCCAGTCATGGCCGTGGATGGCGACCAGGTCCTTGAGGTTGCTGATTTTGATCACGATCAGGGTGTGGGGGACGCGCCGCTCTTTGTTTTGCTCCAGCACCTGGTCGAGGTGGTCGCGCAGGGCACGGCGATTGGGCAGTTGGGTGGTCGGATCGGTCAGGGCCTGTTGCAGCAGGCTTTGCTGGGCCAACTGGTAGCGCGCTTCGCGGCGCAGCATGGCGAATATCAGGATGATCATGGGCAGGGAGAGCAGGGTCGAGCTCAGTCGCAAGGACAGCAGTTGTGCGGTGATGCTGGAGCTGACCGTGCCCATCCAGTCGATGATCTGCATCGGGACGATGGCCGCGCCGAGGCGCATCAGGATCACCAGCAGCATGTCCTTCAGGCTCAGGGCGCTCAGGTCGCGGGTTTCGAACCAGCGATGGAGCAGCATGCCCCCCAGGGCCACCAGGCTAAAACTGAACAGCGCCTCTTCGAACTGCGCGGCGCCGGCAATCCAGTAACGAGCCAGTGCCACCAGGACCAGGCAGGTCATGCCGCCCCACCAGCCTCCCAGCAAACCGGCGAGAAACAGCATGTCGTTGCTCAGGAAAATCTTCACCGGGGTCTGCATGAACCCGGAGGCGAGGGCGATCAAGGCGGCGTTGCTGGTGCCCAGGATCAAACCCAGCAGGATCTTTTTCGACTTGATCAGCCGCTGGGCGTCCTGACGCAGCATCAGCAGGATGCTGAAGATCCCTACCAGGGCAACGTATTGCAGCAGGACGATGGGCTGGAGCGAGGCGTTGAGCGCAAGGTCGAGAGACAGGAGCTCCCACATACCGCTGTGCATGGTGTCGAGGTACCTGATTCGAGTCGAAGTGTGGGAACTTCGCGGAGAATAAAGGCCTGCTGCTTGGGTTGCCTATAAGCCATTTCTTGTTTGGTGATCAGGCGTTTCTTGAGTTTCTGAGGAATTTTCAACCTGTCTCCTGCTGGGAAATAGCCCCGTGGTCGTGCTAAAAAACCGGCCTCAGCCCTGATGTTCCTTTGTCGAGATAACCCCTTGCCGGCCACCCGTTTGACGCTGATCTGCCACGCCCGTACCGCCGCCCAGAAGCTGGGGCGCTTTCCCCTGGACGAAGCCGTGGAGATGGATTGGCAGGCCCAGGCCCTGAGCCGGGCGGCGCAGTTCAGGCACCACCCGCAGGTGCTGTGCGGGCCGGAGCGGCGGACCTGTCAGACGGCGGCGCTGTTCAGCGCAGCGCCGCAAGTGCAGGAAGCCCTGCGTGACTATGGCTTCGGTGCCTGGCAGGGGATGGGGATCGGCGATCTGCAACGCCAGCAGCCGCAAGCCTTGCAGGCCTGGCTGGATGACCCTCACAGCGCTCCGCCGGGAGGCGAGTCGGTCGCCGGGTTGTGCCGGCGCGTGGCGCAGTGGCTGGAGCAGATGGCCCAGCGTCCGGGGCACTGGTTGGCAGTGACCCATCCCTTTGTCATGCGTGCGGTGCTGCTGCAGTTGCTGCAGGCGCCCCTGGGCAGTTTCAACCTGATGGATATCGAGCCCCTGTCGCGGATCGATCTCAGCCATGCCGGTCGCTGGCGCTTGCGCCTGGATGGCCGTGACTGAGACCTGTGCCGGGCGTTCGGGGCATTTCTCCGGGCGCCAAAGCCGCCCATACTTGCCCCCTGGCACAGCAGCGAGAACCAGATCCCCATGAAAACCCTCCTGATCATCGGCATCGGCGCCGGCAATCCCGATTTCATCACCATTCAGGCGATCAAGGCGCTGAACCGCAGTGACGTGGTGTTCCTGATGGACAAGGGGCCGAGCAAGGACTCGCTGATCGATCTGCGGCGCGAGCTGTGCCAGCGTTATCTCACCGAGCGTCCTTATCGCTTCGTCGAAGCCCAGACCCCGGAACGCCAGCGCGGCGATGTGGACTACCAGGCCAGCGTCCAGGCCCTGAACCAGGACAAGCAGCAGGTCTTCGAGCGGCTGATCAACGAGGAGCTGGCAGAGGGCCAGACCGGTGCCTTCCTGGCCTGGGGCGACCCGTCGCTGTATGACAGCACCCTGCGCATCCTGCAGCAGATCCTGGCCAGTGGTGCGGCGCAGTTCGAGTATCAGGTGATCCCCGGCATCACCAGCGTCCAGGCCCTGGCGGCGCAACACAAGGTGGCGTTGAACCGTATTGGCCGTTCAGTGGAAATCACCACCGGGCGGCGTCTGGCGGCGGGACAGGCCGGTGATGCCGACAGCCGGGTGGTGATGCTCGATGCCGAGGACTCCTACCGCCAGCTGCGCAATCAGGATCTGGACATCTATTGGGGTGCCTACCTGGGCACGGCGGACGAAATCCTCATTGCCGGGCGCCTGGACGAGGTCGCCGACGACATCCAGCGGGTCCGTCGCCAAGCGCGCGAGGCGCATGGCTGGATCATGGATACCTACCTTCTGCGCAAACCGGAGCCTTAGACACTGGCCGGGATGGACGCCACCGGATAAGCGTGGTGTTCTTCGCCGGCAGTGGGGTCTCCCTCTTTTCCCGTAGGAGCGGGCTTGCCCGCGAAGAGGCCGGGATGGACACCACCGGATGAACGTCGTGTTCTTCGCCGGCAAGCCGGCTCCTAAGAGGGGGATTTTGAGCCGAAGCGTTCGCGGTAGGCCGAGGGCGGCAGGCCCACCAGGCTGCGAAAGGCCACGCGAAAACTTTCCACCGAACGATAACCGCAATGCAGGGCGATGCTTTCCGTGGTCTGGCTGCCGCTTTCCAGCAGTTCCCGGGCCCGGGCCAGTCGCTCATGCTGCAGCCAGGCCTTGGGCGTGGCGCCGGTGGCGGCGCTGAAGCGTCGCAAGAAGGTGCGTTCACTCATCAGCGCCCGGGCCGCCAGGTCGCTCACCGTCAGCGGCTCATGCAGGCGCTCCCGAGCCCATTGCATGACCTGCGACAGGTCGCTGCGCGGGGTGCGGCTGACCGGAGCCGGAATGAACTGGGCCTGGCCGCCGGTACGCTGGGGCGACATCACCAGGCGTCGGGCCACGCTGTTGGCCACCCGAGTGCCAAAGTCCCGGGCCACCAGGTGCAGGCAGGCATCGATTCCGGCGGCGCTGCCGGCAGACGTGATCAGTTGGCCGGCGTCCACATAGAGCACGTCCGGGTCCACCCAGATGTCCGGGAAGCGCTCGGCCAGCTCTTGGGTGTAGCGCCAGTGGGTGGTGGCGCCCAGGCCGTTGAGCAGGCCGCTGGCCGCCAGAGCGAACACCCCCGAGCAGATCGACAGCAGCCGCGCGCCGCGGTGGTAGGCCCGGCGCAGGGCTTCCTTCAGCTCGGGCGGCGGCGCCTGGTCGCGGCTGCGCCAGCCGGGAATGATGATGGTCCGGGCCTGCTCCAGCAGTTCCAGGCCGCCATCGGCCAGTATCCGGATACCGCCCGCAGCGCGCATCGGCCCCGGGTCCACGGCGACGATGCAGTGCTCATACCAGGGAAAATCGAACTCTGGCCGGGCCAGGCCGAAGATTTCCACGGCGATGCCGAATTCGAAGGTGCAAAGGCCGTCGTAAGCCAGGATCGCGACCAGTCCGGGAGGATTGTGCATTTGGCGGAAAGTTACCAGTGGGTGTCCGGGGCGCCACTTTAACGCGGTGGGGCAGGGCCGATAAAGTTCTTCCCATCTTAATCGCGACGTTCTGGAGACGCCCATGACCAGCCTGGTCCGCAGCATTGCCGCCGCCCCTTCGGCCATTGCCCTGATGCATTTTTGCAACCGCCTGACCTTTGAAACCGACTGTTCCGACGTCTACAGCAGCCAGGAGGCCGGTGAGGTGGATTTTGTCCTGGTGGATGTGCGGGGCCCCGAGGCCTTTGCCCGCGGCCATGTCCCCGGGGCGATCAATCTGCCCGGGCACTTGCTCACTGTCGAACAGCTGGCCGGTTATCCCCGCGACACCCTGTTCGTGGTGTATTGCGCCGGTCCTCACTGCAACGGTGCGAACAAGGCGGCGGTCAAGCTGGCGGCCCTGGAATACCCGGTCAAGGAGATGATCGGTGGGGTCACCGGCTGGCTCGACGAGGGCTTCGAGCTCAGCACCGGGCAACCGCGCAGCGAGGGGCCGGATCTGTCCTGCGCCTGCTGAGGGGCCACTGCGCTGGCGGCGGCCCCAGGCTGCGGCTAGCGCAGGATGTGTCGGTAAAAATGGTCCGTTCTGAGGCGAACGTCGGGTGGTTCAGGGACAAACGCACCACGCCGGGGCGAGGGGGAGGGCGCAGAATCGCGGCTGCATGTTTTTTATAAGTATTTGTCGCATAAACACAATTTGCTTCCCGGGAGCCGCTCTAGACTGCTGGCCACTTCGATTTGCCCATAATCGAAACCAGCCAATAAAAGTCTCCGCCTCCTGGAGTTATAAATGAATAAGTTTGCGCTGTTTGGTGCCTTGGCACTGTCGCTGTTTTCCCTGACCGCTTCGGCCGATGAGGCCAAGCCGATCCGTATCGGTATCGAAGCCGGCTACCCACCGTTCTCGATGAAGACGCCCGACGGCAAGCTCACCGGTTTCGACGTGGACCTGGGCGATGCCCTGTGTGAGCAGATGAAGGTCAAGTGCACCTGGGTCGAGCAGGAGTTCGACGGCCTGATCCCGGCGCTGAAGGTGAAGAAGATCGACGCCATCCTGTCGTCCATGACCATCACCGACGATCGCAAGAAGAACGTCGATTTCACCATCAAGTACTATCACACCCCGGCGCGCTTCGTGATGAAGGCCGGCACCACGGTCAAGGACCCGCTGACCGAGCTCAAGGGCAAGAAAGTCGGCGTACTGCGCGCCAGTACTCATGACCGTTTCGCCACTGAAGTGCTGGTGCCGGCCGGCATCGACCTGGTGCGCTACGGTTCCCAGCAGGAAGCCAACCTGGACATGGTGTCCGGGCGTGTCGACGCGCTGCTGGCGGACTCGGTCAACCTCGACGACGGTTTCCTGAAAACCGACGCCGGCAAGGGCTTTGCCTTCGTCGGTCCCGAGTACAACGATCCGAAGTACTTCGGTGGCGGTGCCGGCATTGCCGTGCGCAAGGGCGACAAGGAGCTGGCAGAGAAATTCAACACGGCCATCACCGAGATCCGCGCCAACGGCAAGTACAAGCAAGTGCAGGACAAGTACTTCGACTTTGATGTCTACGGCGAGTAAGCCGCAGGCTGCAAAGCTTGGGTAAAAAAGGTGGCGCCCGTGATCCGGTCGCCACCTTTTTTGTGCGCCGCTGTTTTATTCTGCGCCACGCCTTTTTTGATCCCTGGAGCCACTATGCAACGCATCGACCATTCCTTGCCCTGGGGCCACCTGGGCACTGCGCGCCAGCTCAGCGTGTTTCGCTTCGGCAGCGGTGGCCGCAAGGTGTACATCCAGGCCAGCCTGCACGCCGATGAACTGCCGGGCATGCGCACCGCCTGGGAGCTGAAGCAGCGCCTGACGGAACTGGAGCGCCAGGGGCGTTTGCAGGGCGTTATCGAACTGGTGCCGGTGGCTAACCCCATCGGCCTCGACCAGCAGGTTCAGGGCAGTCACCTGGGGCGTTTCGAACTGGGCAGCGGCAAGAACTTCAACCGTGCCTTCGTCGAGCTCAGTGGTCCGGTAGGCGACTTGATCGGCAAGCAACTGGGCACTGATGCCGCCGTCAATATCGCCTTGATCCGCCGCACCATGGTCCAGGTGCTGGATGAGCTGCCGGCTCCGGCCTCGCAGCTGCAGGCCCTGCACCGGTTGCTGCTGCGCCATGCCTGCGACGCCGATATCACCCTCGACCTGCATTGCGATTTCGAAGCGGCGATCCACCTCTATGCCTTGCCCCAGCACTGGCCGCGGTGGCAGTCCCTGGCGGCGCGTCTGAAGGCTGGGGTGGCGTTGCTTTGCGAGGATTCCGGCGGCAGCTCTTTCGACGAATCCTGCTCCTCGCCCTGGCTGCGCCTGGCCCGGGACTTTCCTCAGGCGGCGATTCCCCCGGCCAACCTGGCCGCCACCCTGGAGCTGGGCAGCATGGGCGATACCCGGGTCGAGCAGGCGCGAGCCAACTGCGAGGCCATCCTCGGCTTTCTGGCCGAGCAGGGCCTGATCAGTGGCCAGTGGCCCGCTGCACCGGATCAATGCTGTGAAGGCATGCCTTTCGAAGGCACCCAATACCTGTTCGCCCCGCACCCCGGAGTGGTCAGTTTTCTGCGCGATGCCGGCGAGTGGGTGGAGCGCGGCGACGCCCTGTTCGAAGTGGTGGACCCCTTGAGCGACAGGGTCAGCACCGTGCGTGCCGGCACCAGCGGCGTGCTCTTTGCCCTGGACCGCGGGCGCTACACCCAGCCGGGCATCTGGCTGGCCAAGGTGGCCGGCCGCGAGGCGATCCGCGCCGGCAAGCTGATCAACGACTGAACCGCCAGGGGCGACGCTGACGAGGCGCAGCAACTGGGTTGCCAGGGAACGCTCGGCTGCGTCGGCCCTCGATCCGCCATCGCGCCCTTCGCCGGCAAGCCGGCTCATACAGTAGATGTGTCCATGTCCCGAGTGTCCGTGTCTATCCGCCTGCTGTTCACCCTGTGCCTGCTGGCGGCCAGCTTCAATCACCTGCGCGCCGCCCTGGACCATGGGTTGCTCTGGGACTATGGCTACGGCGCCGACACGCCCCTGGCCAGCCGGGCCTTCTGGGGCGCCCTGAGCTTTTTCGATCCGCTGGCGGCGTTGCTGCTGTGGGTGCGCCCGCGCTGGGGGTTGGTGCTGACCCTGGCGATCATCGTGCTGGATGTCGTGCACAACAGCTTTTATGTGGCGGCCCACGGCCAGTGGCTGGAAACCTTCTACCTGTCTCAGGTGGGGTTTTTGCTGGCGGTGGTCGCGTTTTTGCCACTGGCCTGGCGCGGGTTGCCGGCCAGGGAGTGAGCTCTGGCGCTAGAGTCCGGGCGCTTTTTGTTCCGCTGCGTCGAGCATGCTTCCCAGGCTGATAGGGTCCAGGCAGTCCGCGGCCAGGGCCCGGGCCTTGTAGAAATAGTCCCGGGCCGCGGAGCCGTCAGGACTGCTCTTTAGCGCCAGCAAGTAATAGCCGTCGGCGCGAAACTGCTCCAGGTTCAGCAGCACCGGGGTGTAGAGGCTCTTCAGCGTGGCCAGCGGCTGCCCCTGTTTGATCTCCGGCATCTGCGCAGGCTTGAAGCAGAAGGAGTTGATGGCCGGCAAAGGGTAGTGCTTCGCATAAGAATCCGCTTGCTCCAGAGCCTCGAGCAGTTGTGCCCGCAGCCGCAGCAGTTCAGGGTCATTGAGCTCGAAACGCTGGTACGCGGTTTCGCAGTCGCGCAACAGTATTACTGCGGCCGCCAGCAAGCCCTGATCCGCAGCGCTTTGGTACAGCGCGCAAGCCTTGTTGTGTTGTGCCTGGTAGTCGTGGCCAGACAAGGTCTTGCGGTTTTCTTCCAGGTTCGCCAGCAGGTAGCTGGCGACTCCATGACCGGCGTCGCTGGCCTTGTGCAACTGACTTGCGTAGACCTGCGCGTTCCGCGTGATTTGCTGCATCGCCTGAGCCAGCGCTGGTTTCTGGAGTTGCTGCTCCTGTTCTTGCTCCAGCAATTGCTCGAGCCGTTGCTGATTGTCTTTGGCTATGTCCATGGCCTTCTGCAAGGCGGCCTCGCTCTCGGCGTTGGGCATCGCCTGCGCGGGCGTCCACAGGCCAAGGCTGAGCAGCAGGGGGAGTAAAAGACGCGGTTTCAATGACATTTCCTCCTTGAATGGCCGCGCAGCATACGTCGCATAAAGGCATTCTGCTACTGCTGTGACAGTGATGCTCCCGGCCCTGCGATGCTAGGCTCTGGCGACCTTTTTTCCCTTCAAGGAGCAACACATGATCCGCTACTTGGCGCTTCTGGCGCTGTTGGCCGCGCCTTGGGTACAGGCTGCCAGCGCCGTGCATGACGACCTGCCGCTCAAGTACCTGGAACAGGCGCCGACCGAGAGCCGCAACCAGCCGCTGGTGATCTTCCTGCATGGCTACGGCAGTAATGAGGCCGACCTGTTCGGCCTGCATGAGCGCCTGCCGGCGACCTACACCTACCTTTCGGCCCGGGCACCGCAGACCCTGGAGGAGGGCAGTTACCAGTGGTTTCACCGCAAGGGCCAGGGCGCCTATGACGGCGTTACCGAGGAGCTGGCCAGCAGCGCCGAGCTGATTGGCCAGTTTGTCCGTGGCGCGGTGGCCAAGTACCACACCCAACCGGACAAGGTGGTGCTGGTGGGGTTCAGCCAGGGCGCGGTCATGGCCTATGAAGTGGGGCTGCGTCATCCGCAGTCGGTGCGTGGCATCGCGGCCTTGAGCGGGAAGATCCTGCCGCTGCTGGCGGCTCAGGTGAACAGCAGCCCAGAGCTGCAGCGCCTGGGCATCTTCATCGGCCACGGCACCGATGATCGGCGCCTGCCCTACAGCGACGGGGTACAGGCCCATCGCCTGCTGCTTGAAGCCTCGCTGCAACCGCAGTTCCATGCCTACCCGGGGTTGGGGCACAGCATCAGCGAGGCCGAGATCGAAGACCTCAAGGCATGGCTGCAGGGGCTCACCCCCTGAGTCGAAGCGGGTCTACTGACCGAGGATGTGCTTCATCAGCGCCGCATGGCCGGCCTTGTCCGCGGCCCGGGAAATCACCTGGATCACCGCCATGCGGGTGCCGGAGCCGGCGATCAGGGTCGAGTTCAGGGTCTGGCCGCCGCCCTGGGTCGCGGTGCTGTCGATCTGCCGCACACCGAGGCCCTTGAGGGTCATGCTCTTTTCACTTTGCTTGCTGAAGTCCGGCAGCGCTGCGGCCTGTTGCGACAGGAACCCGCTGACCGCGGCATCGAGAAAGGCGCTGTCGTTGTCCTTGACCTGAGTACCGTTGGGAATGCTGTTCTGCGCGGCGATCACCACGGTGCGGGTGGTGGCGTTGGAATACAACGTGCCGCTGGCTCCCGCGGTGCCGTCGGCCTCGCTGCCGGCTGGCAGGGCCGAGGCGCTGAAGCCCTTGGGCAGGGTGAAGGACAGCTTGCCGTCGAGCATCGAGACTTTTTCTGTATTGGCTGGCTGGGAACCCGGCCGAGAGGCCGCGTTGACGCTCAGTATGCTGAGGCTAACCACGGTGAGCAGTAAGAGAAGCAGGGATTTTCTACCCGAAAAAGACATACAGTGCCTCCAGTATGATAGTTGGCCGCGCATCATCCCATGTGTCAGAGCTTCTTGCTCTGACATCTCATCGCAATGGTTTGTACAAATCCTTTTTTAGGTCCGTAGTGCGTCTTAAGTCTCGTGCGGTACATGAACAATGAGTCTTTTTGTTCGACGAAAAACATCCAGGCCACTACGCCTAAAACTGTTGTCTGGTCCCGATAAGCTGAGTGCTGAGGATGAAGGTTTTTGCTCATTAAACGGTGGTGGATTTATCCAAAGTGTGTTTGCTTCAAGCTGTTCGGAGGCGGCGATCACTTCCTTAATGTCTGATGAAAATAGCGAACTTTGTGCATTTGGCGATGAGTCATTCGCCAACTGCAATGCATGGCTGAAATCGCGAGCCCGAACAATGGCAGTAACCGGCCCAGGGCAAACTTCATGCAGGATTGCCATTTCATTGTTAACGCCGGTAATTATGGTTGGCTCATAGAACCAGCCAATGGGTTGCTCGCTAGGAACACGGCCGCCGCAGATTAGCGTCGCACCTTTGGTTGAAGCATCACATATCAAACGAATCACTTTATTGTGCGCAGTTTCACCGGATAGAGGTGTCATCTGGATCTCCCCCAAGTGCTGTGCCAAGCGTAGTTTTTCAAGGTGCTCCAAGCAGAGATCGACAAAGTGATCATGGACTTCGTTCACTACGAACAATCGCTGTACTGAATGCTGTTTCTCTCTCTTGAAGTGAAATGTTGCCTGTGCGGCGTAAGCTGCAGCTATTTCCAAGGGTGAGTGAGTGGAAACGATTAGTGAGCTACTGCCATCTGTTTCAAGTAAGCAGGGTTTCATCAGTTCGGCACAAGTTACAGCTACTGCGTTTCCCGCAGCAACACTGCCTGTAAATGCAACCACCTGGGTGCTGGGTGACTGCACCAGCAATTGTGCAGTTGAAGCGTCACCTGGAACACAGCACACCAGGCCTGGGAGTAGTGCATTGAAGTGTTCAGAGAACTTCAAGCTACATAGTGTTGCTGACTGTGCAGGCTTGATGATGCAACTGTTGCCTGCGGCGAGGGCTGCGGCGACGGTTTGGCACATCAGCAGAATCGCACTGTTGGAGGACAGGATATGTACGCTTACGCCATACGGCTCATAGAGTACCGACTGCTGTGCAGTGCTGTGGCCGGAAACAGCATGCTCTTCGACCTGCTGTGCGTAGCGGCGCAAGATTTGCGGACACTGCGCTAGCTCGTTGATGGCCCGTGAAAGTGGCGTTCCTGTTTCACGGCTCAGCAGGCGCGCTATCTCCAGATTACGTTCTATAGATCGCTCAATACTGCCGGCGAGAATCTGAAGCTGTTCAGCTCGATGGTTGGCACTACATTGGCGCCACTCCTGGTAGGCGTCACTCGCAGCTGCTATTGCCGCTTGAACTTCAGTCTGAGCGCACAGAGGGATTGTTCCAAGATACTCATGGGTCGCCGGATCTAGTACTTGTGCATATCTATTGCTACGGGAGGAGTAGTAGTACGGGTTTATGAAGTAACCGGTGTTTGAGGGGTGATGTAGCTTCATTGGGATGTCCCTTTCCGAATGTGCCAGGCAATTTTTAAATAGTTGTTTTGAGGCACGCCTTGCAGGTATGACTATTTATCTTTCTCCAATGTGCAGGAAGAGGTTGCGATTATTGCTCCGGAAATGATTAATAAAGCCGATAACAGAATGATTGGCTGTACTTCTACTTTTCCAGCGAAAAACAGCAGGAAGGTAGAGATCAGTGGGGCTAAATAGGACAAAGCTCCGAGCATTCCCAGATGGCCGTGCTTAGTTGCGTGATCCCAAGCGAAAAAAGCCAATCCCACAGGACCTAGGCCTAAGGCGATAATCGCAAGCCATTGTTGCTTGTTCGGTTGTACCGGAGATTCGAATAGTAGGTGGCACATCCAGCCGGCTAATGCGACCAGGCCACATATACCACCGATGACGCTGCTGGGGATCTGCTGGAAACGTCTGTTTAATACTGAGTAGCTGGCCCACACCAGTGCACCGGCCAGCGCGGCTAAGTAGCCCATTATTGGCGAGCCTTGAGCAACTGAGGTTTCCTTTTGCAACAGAATGAATAGAGTTCCGAATAACCCCAGTAGCGCTCCAAGTAATTGCTTGAATATTCTTCGATGATGGCCGCCTAAGGCGCTCAACAGAACGATAAACAATGGCCAGAGATAGGCGATCAGGCTGGCCTCCGCTGCTGGTGCAAACTTCAAGGCAAAGAAGTAAAGCGCGTGGTAGGAAAATATTCCGATAAATCCCAAGGCCCAGACAGGCCATGGCTGACGCCAGTCACTGAATCCACCGACGTTGCGCAGTGCGAGTATCAACACACTGGCAATAAAGGCTACGGCGAAACTCAGGGAGAGCAGTTGGAAGGGGGGGATGCCGGCGGTCAGCGTAGTCAGCAGAGCCAGGCATGACCAAAGTCCAACGGCCGTGAGGCCGATGGCCGTAGAACCAAGGTATGCAGGGCGAGGTTTGGAGGGGGTAGATTGGTTCATGGCTGTACATAACTGAAAGATCTACCGAGCCTAAATAGGAGGCTGCCGAAAATCTTGTACAAGCCTGCTTGAATTTTGTTCCAGACTGCTCAGCAACTGCCATTGAATGCTTGTCGGCGCAGGGTGCCGGGGGTCAACTGGCGTGCTTTTTTCAGAGCATGGGTCAATGCACTTTGGTCGGCATAGCCCACTCGCTGTGCAATTTCGCTGATGGGTAAATGACTGGTACTGAGCATCTCGATTGCACAGTTCAGGCGCAACTGGGTGATATGAGCAAAGGGAGAACAACCCATATACCGCTCAAACAACAAGTACAGCTGGCGCTCGCTGATCCCGGCTGCTAAAGCAATAGTATGGGCACTTAGCGGGCTGCTAAGGTTCTTCTGGATATGATCCAGAGCGCGACTCAATGCCTGTTGTCGGGGTGGAGGTGGCTGCTTGATGGACAGGCTTGATAGCACCAGGCTGCTCCATGCCTTGACGGTCAAGTCGGACTCGGCCGCTATTGCTGGGTTATGTCGGGCGTACTCAAGCAGGTGGCGCAAGGCTGGACCGATGGTGAAAAATGTTTCTGGCTGTAAGGTATCCAAGCTGTCGCTGTCAGGGAGGTCGAGCACAAGAAAACGGTTTTGATTCTGACTCAGAAAACTGTGGCGAGCACTGGGGTGTATCAGGACGCCTTGGCTCCAGTCGACCCGGCCGGCTCGGCCTTCCACCTCTATCTCCATCGAGCCGAACTGAGGCAATACGATTTGCGGATAGTCGTGAGCGTGTAACTCAACTTCGCCGGAGTAGGAGCGCTGCGCTACTGAAATAGTCATTCTGTCCCTCTCTAACCCAGGGCAATTTGAAGTTTGGAGCCTTTTTAGCGCTCCTTAGAATAATGTTCTCGGGCACTTCTGTTCAGTCTTGTACGGGCTTCCTCTCCTTACACGACCCTAAAACCAGTATCGACACCCCTAGTCCCGGCGCAAATACCATTAGCCCCAGGGCCTGCACCAGGCAGAACGCCGCCAAGGAATACGGGCCGGTGCTCAGCGAGCGCAGCAGCACGGTGGTGAAGGCCACGCCGTGACTCTGGTGGGAGAACATCGCCAGCACGCTGCCGAGCATTGGAAAACCCGCAAGCCAGCCGGCAACATTCGGTCCCCAGCGCTTGCTCGCCAGGGAAATCAACAGCGTGAGCAGTCTCGATAGCAGCATGAGCGGACTCGATGGATGAGCGGTGCACCACGCTAGGCTCTGTCCGAGAACTACCTGCGCTTCGATCATGCTGCGCACTTTGCGCCTTCGGCGCTAGGTAGATACAGGCTCGTGCGCGAGTCCGATCGGAATGCTCATGGAGGCCTCTACAGTCGAGCGCGACCCCAGCCGTTCCTCGCCTGTTTTTGCCTTGCCTGATCGTTGCTCGGCGAGTTTTCGTGCAGACCCTAGCATCCAACCCGGCATTTGGCGCGTATCTGGCACGTGTATCTGGCAAAAAGCGAAGCATCGGAGAGAGCAGGGTGGTGCGGGGTTTTCTTGTACGAAACATTGAGGCTGAATCGGTTTTTGAGCTTTTTGTACAAGTATTTACGGGTTTTATCGGGTTTTTATCGATAAAAGTTGTACAAAAATGAAATTCTCGTATAGGTTTTTCAGTGTGAGATGAGGTGATCACTGGCCAGTTTTAGCTGTCCAGGCTGTCACTCTCCACACTTTGGGGTTCCCGAGGTCAAGCCCTGGTGGAATCAGGGCTGGGCCAGTTGTGTGGTTGGTCACCTCGGGGCCCTTTTTTTCCCCTTGGCGCGTGCAAGGATTTGCCCGCCTCATTCACTTTGCGGAACCTGTGCGCCATGTACGATCCTCTCTCCGAGCATTTCCACTGCATTCTTCAGGGGCTGGGTGAAGATCCATCCCGCGAGGGCCTGCGGGATACCCCGCAGCGAGCGTCAAAGGCCTTGCGTTATCTGTGTCACGGTTACGACACCAGTCTCGAAGAGTTGGTCAACGGCGCGTTGTTCAGCTCCACCAGCGACGAGATGGTGATGGTTCAGGACATCGAGCTGTATTCCCTGTGTGAGCACCATCTGCTGCCCTTCATCGGTCAGGCCCATGTGGCTTACATCCCCACCGGCAAGGTGCTGGGGCTGTCCAAGGTGGCGCGGATCGTCGACATGTATGCGCGACGCCTGCAGATCCAGGAAAACCTGACCCGGCAGATTGCCGAGGCGGTCCAGGAAGTGACCGGGGCGGCCGGGGTGGCGGTGGTCATCCAGGCGCGGCACATGTGCATGATGATGCGCGGGGTCGAGAAGCAGAACTCGCTGATGAACACCTCAGTGATGCTCGGGGCCTTTCGCGACTGCGCCAGCACCCGCCAGGAATTTCTCCAGCTATTGCCCAGGCGGTCTTGAATGAACAGCATCCGGCGAGTGCTCGCGGCGCGGTTGTTGTGGCTGCTGGTGTTGTTCAGCGCCACCGCCAGTGCCGGCTGGCAAGAGTCGCTGCCCAATGCACGGCTGCTGGGCAGCGGTGAGTTCAGCTGGTTCGGCTTCAAGGTCTACAACGCGCGGCTCTGGGGCACGGCCTTGCCGTTGACGGCCGAAAGCCCCTTTGCCCTGGAGCTGACTTATCGGCGCACGATCCGTCGTGACGAGCTGGTGCAGACCAGCCTGGATGAGATCCAGCGTTTGTCCGGCACTGCAGTCAGCCCGGAGCAACTCAAGGATTGGCAGGCGCAGATGCAGCGCGCCTTTGTCGATGTCGAACCGGGCCAGCGCATCACCGGGGTGTTCCTGCCCGGTCGCGGGGTGCAGTTCTTTGTCGACCAGCGCTTGCAGCACGCGGTCGACGACGAGGCCTTTGCCCGAGCGTTCTTTGCCATCTGGCTCGACCCGCGCACCCGCAATCCGCAGTTGCGCGCACAACTGCTGGGCCGATAGCGGGCGCAGCGCAGGAGATGTTCCATGTTCAAGAAATACTTGCTGGTGCTGTGCCTTGGCCTGGTTGCTTGCAGCGACACCGACGTCAAGCAGTACCGTGACCAGAAGCCCGAGCTGGAACTGCGGCAGTTCTTCAGTGGCCGGGTCGAGGCCTGGGGCCTGTTCCAGAAGCGCTCCGGTGAAGTGATCAAGCGCTTCCATGTGCAGATCAACAGCCGCAGCGAAGGCGAGAAACTCATCATGCATGAGGACTTTACCTACAGCGACGGCACCCGCCAGACCCGGATCTGGACCCTGGTCCCGACGGGACCCGGCCTGTGGCGCGGGACCGCCGACGACGTGGTCGGCGAGGCCCGGGGCGAAGTCTCCGGCAATGCCCTGCGCTGGCGTTACGTGCTCAACCTGCCGGTGGATGGCACCACCTATCAGGTGCATTTCGATGACTGGATGTACCTGTTGGACGAAAACACCCTGGCCAATCGTTCCTACATGACCAAGTTCGGTTTCGAGCTGGGGCAGGTGACCCTGTTCTTCCGCCGTCAGCCCGGCTGAGGCGCGCTGGCCGGCTCCGGACTCAGGACGGGTCGTCGAGAAAGCGCCCGCGATGGTCGGGGCTGGGCAGCAGGCAGACGTCATGCCGGCCGAACCAGCGGTAGCGGTTGCCGGCGATACGGTCGTAGCCCCAGTCCCGCAGTGGTCGGGGAATCCAGCGCAACAGGCGCAGCCAGCACCAGGGGGCAGGCAGTTGCGCCATCAGGCGGGTAAAGGCCTCGGAGCGTTGCGACAGCCCCTGGTCCTCGATCAGCAGCACGCTGTCGAACTGCTCGGTGGGCTGGCCGAACCATTTCAGCAACGCCTGGCCCTGGGGCGATTGCATCGACGCCAGTTTGATACGCCGCTGGCGGTCGTGGCGGATGACGAAACGCACCGAGGCGTTACACAACTTGCACACGCCATCGAACAGCAGCACCCGGTCGCCGGGTTGCAGGAAGGGGGGCTGGGTGTCGGGTTCAGGGGGTGTCGCAGCGCTGTTCACGGGGTCACCTTGGGCGGGAAATCGATACCTGCAGCAGGCGTCGCAAGGGGCAGGAGTGGCTGCAGCATACTCGCCTTCAGGATGAAAATTCAGGCTTGGGTGGCTGCGCTGAAACCTCTAAGCTGAGCCCTCGCGTCAATTCGTCGTGGGAATCCCCGTGAAATTCAGCCTACCGAAAATAGCCACCGCCCCCTTTTGTCCGCCGGAGGTGGCGGGCTCCGTGTCCGTCGATCCCGGCGCTTCGCTGTTTAAGCGCCTGCTGCGTTTTGCCGGCCCCGGGTTGCTGATTTCCATCGGCTACATGGACCCGGGCAACTGGGCCACCGCCATCGAGGCGGGGTCGCGCTATGGCTACAACCTGCTGTTCGTGGTGTTGCTGGCAAGCCTGGCGGGAATGGCGGTGCAATGCCTGTGCTCACGCCTGGGCATCGTCACCGGGCGCGACCTGGCGCAGCTCTGCCGGGAGCGCTACAGCCGCCGTTCGGCCCGGGCCCAGTGGCTGGCGGCCGAGGTGTCGATCATCGCAACCGACCTGGCCGAAGTGCTGGGATGTGCCCTGGCGTTCCACCTGCTGCTGGGGGTGTCCCTGAGCACCGGGATTGTCATCACCGCCTTCGACACCTTGCTGGTGCTGGCCTTGCAGAACCGCGGTTTTCGCCGGCTGGAAGCGATCATGCTGGCGCTGGTGGCGACCATCGGTGTGTGCTTCTTCATTGAACTGCTGCTGATCAAACCCTATTGGCCGGACGTGGTCCGGGGGTTCACCCCGTCGCTCTCGGCCATCAGCGATGCGGCGCCGCTGTACCTGGCGATCGGCATCCTCGGTGCCACGGTGATGCCCCACAACCTCTACCTGCACACCTCGGTGGTGCAGACCCGCTTGATCGGCCAGGACCGGGCCAGTCGCGCCGACGCCATCAAGCTGGCGCGCATCGACACCATCGGCTCCCTGGCCCTGGCGCTGCTGGTGAACGCGGCGATCCTGATCCTCGCCGCCGCGGCCTTCCACAACACCGGCCACAGCGACGTGGTGGAGATCCAGGATGCCTACCATCTGCTGGACCCACTGGTGGGCGGAGCCCTGGCCAGCGTGCTGTTCGGCGTGGCGCTGCTGGCCTCGGGGCAGAGTTCGACCTTCACCGGGACCATTGCCGGGCAGGTGATCATGGAGGGCTACCTGAACCTGCGGATTCCCTGCTGGCAGCGACGCCTGATCACCCGCGGGCTGGCGCTGATTCCGGCGTTCATTGGCGTCTGGCTGCTGGGGGATGGCGCAGTGGGCCAACTGCTGGTGTTGAGCCAGGTGGTGCTGAGCCTGCAACTGCCGTTTGCCCTGTACCCGCTGATCCGCATGACCAACGACCGGCGCCTGATGGGCGAGTTCGTCAACCGTTGGCCGACGCGATGGCTGGCCTGGAGCCTGTTCGCCGTCATCAGCGCAGCCAACGCCTGGCTGATTGCTCAACTCTTCCTGTAGGAGCCGGCTGGCCGGCGAAGGGGCCGCTGAGTCTTGTGCAGGTCTTGCCGACGCTTTCGCTGGCAAGCCAGCTCCTACGGTTACGGGGCGGGGGCGCGGCGATCCCAATAGGGCTCCGGGCCGAATTTCTCGACGAAGAAGTCGATCACCGTGCGCACTTTCAGTGAGAGGCGCCGGCTGCCGGGCCAGAGGGCGGCAATCTGCTGCGGTTCGAGGCTGGTGGCCACGTCGAAGCCTTCGAACAAGGCCACCAGGCGGCCTTGATGCAGGGCCTCGCCAATCAGCCAGGAAGGAAACATCACCAGCCCCAGGCCCTGTTCGGCGGCCTGGGTCAGGGTGTCGGCGTGGTTGCCGGTCAGGGGGCCCTTGACGCTGTAGGGCGTCCAGTCTTCCCGGCCCCGGCGAAAGAACCAGCGCTGCTGGCCGGTTTCGCCCTTGTAGGCCAGGCACTGGTGCTGCTGCAACTGCTGCGGGTGCTGTGGCGTGCCATGACGTTCCAGATAGGCGGGGCTGGCCGCCACCCGGTAGCGCTGCGGGGCCAGCAGGCGTGCCTGCATCGAGGAATCTTCCAGGGTGCCGATGCGAAACAGCAGGTCGGTGCCGTCCTGCAAAGGATCGATGTAGTTGTCGGTTTGCTGGATGTCCAGTTGCAGCTTGGGGTAGCGGCCCAGTAGCTCGCCCAGCCAGGGCGACAGGTGCCGCTGGCCAAACACCACCGGGGCATTGATCCGCACCAGCCCGGCGGGTTCGTCCTGCTGTTCCTGCAGCGCCTGTTCGGCTTCTTCCCATTGCGCCAGCACCCGCCGCGCATGGTGGCCCAGCAAGCGCCCGGCCTCGGTGGGGCTGACGGCGCGGGTGTGGCGATAAAGCAACTGCTGGCCCAGGGCCTGTTCCATGAGCTGGATCTGCCGCGAGATGGACGAAGGCGCCAGCCCCTCGCGGCGTGCCACGGCGGAAAAACTGCCCTGGTCGAGCACCGCGATGAACAGGCGCAGGGCCTTGAAACCCAGGTCGTTGAAGCCTTGCATAGGAAATCCTTGCTGTGCGTTTTACGCAAAGGTGTTGTCGGCATGCTCCCATTTATCGCAAAACGGGCGCAATCGATAATGCCTGCCATTCCTTGATCCCCAAGCAGGTGTTGCATGTCTTCCAATGTGTTAGATCCAGCGCTGCCGACCCCGGCGGCCCAGGTTGAACCCCGCGCTGGCTGGCAGCGCTTGATGTTGTTGCCCCTGGTGATTCTGGCGGGCATGGGCCTGTCGGTGGAGGCCGGCTTGCTCGGCCCGCTGGGCGTCCAGGTCGGGCATTTGTGGGCGACCTTGAGCATCTTCGGCGTGGGCACGGCGTTGCTGTTTCTGCTGCTGTTGTTCAGCGGTCCGCAGCCGGGGCCGGCCTTCAGCCAACTGCCGCGCTGGCAATTGCTCGGCGGGGTGCTGGGACCGATCTACGTGGTGGTGCTGACTTTGGCCACGCCCCATATCGGCATTGCCATGACCATGATCGCGATCCTCTCCGGGCAGGTGGGCAAGAGCGTGCTGATCGACCATTTCGGTTGGTTCGGCAGCGCCCGCAAGCCGGTCAATGGCGAACGCTGGCTGGCCCTGGTGCTGATTGTCGTAGCCCTGATCCTGATTGCCCGAGGTTGAACATGAACCTGATTCTTTTGCTGGTCCTGGTGGTGGCTGCGGGTGCGGTGCTCAGTGTGCAAGCGGCGATCAATGGCCGCCTGGGTGAAAGCGTCGGGGTGTTGCGCAGCAGCCTGCTGACCTTCGCCGTGGGCGCCTTGATCACCGGGCTGCTGATTGTGTTTTTCCAGCCCCCTCAGGCCATGAGCCTGTTGCAGGCGCCGAAATGGCAGCTGACTGGCGCGCTGTTTGGCGTGGTCTACATGCTGGTGATGGTCGGCGCGGTGCCCCGGGTCGGCACCGCGGTGGCCACGGTGGCGGTGATCCTCGGACAACTGGGCATGGGCATGCTGATCGACCACTTCGGCTGGTTCGGCAACCCGGCCATCGAGCTGTCACCCCACCGCGTGCTGGCGATGCTGTGCCTGGCCCTGGCGTTGCTATTCATGTACCGGAGCCGCACACCGCAAGCCGTGAGTGGCAAGCCACGAGCTTGAAGCTTGGCGCTTAGCTCAGCGCGTCTTCCAGCACCTCGATCCAGTGGCGGACCGGGGTGCGGCCGGCACTGTCGAGGTGGATCTGGCAACCGATGTTGGCGGTGGCGATCAACTCCGGCTGGCCGCTTTCCAGAGCCCGCAGCTTGTCGTCCCGCAGTTGTCGGGCCAGGGTCGGCTGGGTCAGGGAGTAGGTGCCTGCCGAGCCACAGCACAGATGGCTGTCAGGCACCGTGGTCAGGTTGAACCCCGCTCGCTGCAACAGCGCTTCCACGGCGCCGCCGAGCTTTTGCCCGTGCTGCAGGGTACAGGGGCAGTGGAAGGCCAGACGCTGTTCGCTGTGGGCGCCGAGCTGCTCCAGGGGTTCGGCGCGCAACACTTCCACCAGGTCCCGAGCCAGGGTGCTGATCTGCCGGGCCTTGTCGCGGTAGGCCGGGTCATGGGCCAGCAGGTGCTGGTAATCCTTGATGAAGGCACCGCAGCCGCTGGCGGTCTGGATGATCGCCTCGGCGCCCTGTTGCAGGTGCGGCCACCAGGCGTCGATGTTGCGCCGGGCGCGCTGCAGGCCGGCTTCCTGGGCGTCCAGGTGATAGTCCACGGCGCCGCAGCAGCCTGCCTCGGCGACCGGCTGCACGCTGATGCCCAGGCGATCAAGGACTCGCGCCGCCGCGGCATTGGTATTGGGCGACAGCCCCGGTTGCACGCAGCCTTCGAGCAACAGCACGCGCCGTGCATGGCGCAGGGGCGGACGCGGCTTGGCGCTGGGCAACTGGCGCGGCAGCTTGTCCTGCAGCGCCTGGGGCAGCAGCGGACGCAGGCGGCTGCCGCCCTGGATCAGGGCCTTGAACAGTTGCGGGTTGGCACTCAGCGCTCGCAGTCCGCGGCGCAGCAGTTGCTGGCCGGCGGGCCGGGGCAGGGCGGCATCCACCACGGCGCGGCCGATGTCCAGCAGGTGGTGATAATCGACCCCGGACGGGCAGGTGGTTTCGCAGTTGCGGCACGACAGGCAGCGGTCCAGGTGTTGCTGGACCTGTGCGGTGGCGGTGGCGCCTTCGAGCACCTGCTTGATCAGGTAGATGCGCCCTCGTGGGCCGTCCAGCTCGTCGCCCAGCAACTGGTAGGTAGGGCAGGTGGCGTTGCAGAAACCGCAATGCACGCAGCTGCGCAGGATGCGCTCGGCTTCGGCGGCCCGGGGCAGTTGCCGGGCCTCGGGGCTGAGGGTGGTCTGCATGGTCTAGAGCTCCGCGTAGAGTCGGCCGGGGTTGAAGATCCCTTGCGGGTCCAGCTGCGCCTTGAGCCGTTGGTGGTAGTGCAGCAGGGTCGGCGCCAGGGGCTGGAACGGACTGTCCTGCAGGCCGTGGCTGTAGCAGCTGGCGTGGCCGCCAACGGCGCTGACGGCGGCGCGGATCTCGCTGGCCGTGGCAGCGGTTTTCAGCCAGCGCTGGGCGCCGCCCCAGTCCAGCAGTTGTTCGCCGGGCAGTGCCAGCAGCGGCGTGTTGTGCGGCAGCGACAGGCGCCACAGCGGCAGGCCGGGGTTGAAGAAGTCCAGTTGCTGTTCATTGAGCTGGCTCCAGTAGCCCCCGTCCAGGGGCTCGCCGCCCAGGCGTTCATGGGCGGCGGCCACCGAACCTGCGCCGCCTTCCAGGCGCAGGTGCAGGCGCTCGCCGTCGTGGCAGGCGGCGCTGATCGGCAAGGGCTGTTGGCCCCATTCGGCGAGCTTGGCCAGGGCTTGGCCGGGCGTCATTTCCAGGCTCAGGCTCAGGCATTGCCGGGGCTTGGGCAGGACCTTCAGCGAGACTTCGGTGATCAGCCCCAGGCAGCCGTAGCTGCCGGCCATCAGCCGCGACAGGTCATAACCGGCGACGTTTTTCATCACCTCGCCACCAAAGCGCAGGTGCTGGCCGCTGCCGCTGATGATCCGGGTGCCGAGGACGAAATCGCGCACCGCGCCGGCCCAGGGCCGACGCGGCCCGGACAGGCCGCTGGCGAGCATGCCGCCCAGGGTGGCGCCAGCGCCGAACGATGGCGGCTCGCAGGGCAGCATCTGCCCGGCGGCCTCCAGGGTGGCGTGCAACTCACTGAGCGGAGTGCCGGCCCGGGCGCTGATCACCAGCTCCGTGGGGTCGTAGCTGACGATGCCGCGATGGCTGCGGGTGTCGAGAATTTCCCCGGCGCAGTCGCGGCCGAGAAAGGCCTTGCTGTTGGAACCCTGGATGCGCAACGGGGTGCTGTCCTGCAAGGCGTTGCGGACCTGTTCCAGCAGCGCGGCGCTGGCATCGCCGTCGGGTGGCGCCGTCATCAGAAGCGCTCCAGTTCGGGGAAGGGCAGTTGCCCATGATGGATATGCATGGCGCCGAATTCGGCGCAGCGTTGCAGGGTCGGGATGTTCTTGCCGGGGTTGAGCAGGCCGCCAGGATCGAAGGCGGCCTTGACCCCATGGAACAGCGCCAGCTCGTGGGTGTTGAACTGGGCGCACATCTGGTTGATTTTCTCCCGGCCTACGCCGTGCTCGCCGGTGATGCTGCCGCCCACCGCCACGCACAGTTCGAGGATCTTGCCGCCCAGGGCCTCGGCCCGCTGCAGCTCGCCCGGCCGGTTGGCGTCGAACAGGATCAGCGGGTGCATGTTGCCGTCCCCGGCATGGAACACGTTGGCCACCCGCAGTTGATGCTCGGCGGCGAGACGGGCAATGCCCCGTAACACCCCCGGCAGTTGGCGCCGGGGAATGGTGCCGTCCATGCAGTAGTAGTCCGGGGACAAGCGGCCCACCGCTGGAAAGGCGTTCTTGCGCCCGGCCCAGAAGCGCACTCGCTCGGCTTCGTCCCGGGCCAGGCGTACCTCGCTGGCGCCGGCGCGTTCCAGCACCTGGCGCACCTGCTCGCAGTCGTCATGCACATCGGCCTCCACCCCGTCCAGCTCGCACAGCAGGATGGCTTCGGCGTCCACCGGGTAGCCGGCGTGGATGAAGTCCTCGGCGGCGCGGATCGCCAGGTTGTCCATCATCTCCAGGCCACCCGGGATGATCCCGGCGGCAATGATGTCGGCCACGGCGCGGCCGGCGGCTTCCACCGAATCAAAGGCCGCCAGCAGCACCTTGGCGATCGGTGGCTTGGGCAGCAGCTTGACCGTGACCTCGGTGATTACCCCCAACAGGCCCTCGGAGCCGGTGACCAGCGCCAGCAGGTCGAACCCCGGCGCGTCCAGGGCCTGACTGCCCAGGGTCATGGCTTGGCCGTCGACGCTGAGCATCTGCACCTGCAGCAGGTTGTGCACGGTCAGGCCGTATTTCAGGCAATGCACGCCCCCGGCGTTTTCCGCGACGTTGCCGCCGATCGAGCAAGCGATCTGTGATGAAGGATCGGGGGCGTAGTACAGGCCCAAAGGCGCCGCCGCCTGGGAAATCGCCAGGTTGCGCACCCCCGGCTGGAGCCTTGCGCAGCGGGCGGCCGGGTCGATCTGCAGGATGTCCTTGAAGCGCGCCATCACCAGCAGCAGGCCTTTTTCCAGGGGCAGGGCGCCTCCGGACAAACCCGTACCGGCCCCTCGGGGGACCACTGGCACCCGGTGCTCATGGCAGATCTGCAGCAAGCGCTGGACTTCGTGCAGGTGCCGCGGCAGGGCCACCAGCATCGGTGTGGTGCGATAGGCACTGAGGCCGTCGCATTCGTAGGGCTTGAGCTGCGGCTCCTGGTCCAGCAGTTCCAGGTCCGGCAATTGGCTGCGCAAGGCCCGGATCAGGGCCTGCTTGTCGACGTCGGGCAGGGCGCCGTCGAGGGTTTCGTCATAGAGAATCGTCATGGGCGGCGAATGACCTTGGGTTGTTCTTGTCAGGTCGAGACAGCATGACCACGGCCTGCATCATTGGCTGGCCGGGCCGGGGTGGCCATCGGTCCATGCGGGCGCTGGCCGAATCACTTTAGTCGCTGTTGGCGTGGCGGGGGGGCTGGGTTGGCCTAGTCTTTGGAGGGCTCGTACCGTGCAGTGGCCGCCATTGTCTGAGGTGGCGCGGTGATCGAGTCCCCTGAAAGACTGATAAAAAGGAACCCTGCCATGTCCAATGAAACCTGCGCCTGTCCGGCCTGCACCTGCAAGCTGGGGCCCCATGCGATTGTCCGTCACGGCAAGCACTACTGCTGTCAGGCTTGCGCCGATCATCACGCCCACGGTGAGCCTTGTGCTTCCACCCAAGGGTGCAAATGCGCCCAGGGCGCCCACGGCTGAAGAGCGCAAACGGGTGGGGCTGCGGCTCCACCCGTTTGCGGCGGGCCTAGACCGAAGGCCGCCAGGTGACATTCTCGATACCGAACTTTTCCGCCATGGGCTTGCTGGTCTTCTTCACCCGTTCCCGGCCGAAACGACCGATGCGGCCCACTCCCGCATCACAGCTTGCCCAGTGCCAGGCCTCGGCGTTGTCCATCTTTTCCTGGCGGATGATGAAGGACTTGGGAGCGCCGTGAAGGGTGTATTCGATGACGAAGAGTTTTGCGTTGTTCATAAAGCCTCTGTTCCTCCCTGTGATCCTTGAGTGATCCCCCGCAGGCGCAAAAATTCACTTTGATTGGCCGACTCTGGCGCCAACGGTCATGGCCCTGAGCGTGCGTTCACCGGCACGCCGGCTCCTGCGGGTTGCGGGTTGGCACGGATCAGGCTTCGGGGACGCCTTTTTCCCAGGTCGACCAGTTGTCGAGAATGTCCTGCACCAGCGGATTGCCGGCCCGGTAGAGGTTTTCCAGGGCCGGGACAAAGCCGCCCTGGTCGGCGTACTTGAGCAGGTTGTCCACTTCGCTGGCCCCTGGTGCCGGGCGGTCGAAGTCGGAACCGGCGCGTAGCACCGCCAGGCGCTGGATGTCCACCAGACCCTCGCGGCTGGCCCGCAGCAAGGCTTCGTAGGTGGAGTTGTCTTCCTGCTGGGTGGTGCAGTAGGTGCCTTTGTTATCGGTCAGCAGGCGGGTCCAGACTTCGGCCCGTTCGCTCAGGCGAGTGCCGGAGAACCAGGTGTTGCCCGCCAGGGTGTCGCAGCGGGTCACCACCGGCGGCTGGTTGGCCGGAGCCTGGGGGTATTTCAGGCGCCAGGCCGCCGATTGCTGGCTTTCGCTCAAGCTCACCTTGTGGCTCAGGGCGAAGGCCTTGGCCTGGAGCTTGGGGTTGAGCTCGAAGACTTCGGTCTTGTAGTCCAGGGGCGGTTTTTCGTTCGGCCCCTTGGTGTTGATCCCCAGGTAACCGGTGGGCCAGTCCTTGGGCGCATCCCGGGAGTCGAGTTCCCACTGGGTGCCGAACTCCACCAGGTAATGAGCCCAGGCGGCGGTGCCGATGGTGCCGTGGTGCGGGCTGATGCCGGCGATCCCGGCAATCAGGAAATAGCTTTTGCGCAGGTCGAACTTCGGCGACAGGGCCAGCGCCAGGGTCGACGCCGCGGCATTGGTCTGGCCCATGCCGGTGGTCAACAGGCACACGTCCCGGTCATTGCAGCGAATGCTCGGATACTCCGCCGCCAGCCCCGGCACGCGAATCTCGCGCTTGAGCTCCAGGCGCTCGATCCAGTGCTGCGCTTCCGGCGCGAACATGCTGATCAGCACCACCTTGGGCTTGATCGGTGCCTCGTTGGCCCAGGCGCCGCCTGCCAGCAGAGCCCCCAGTCCCAATACCCACGAAACCTTTTTAATCCCACGCATACAACCTCCATGACTGCCGTTAACCGGCGCTTATCCTGCCTGATCCAGGTTGCAACTCATCGCAACCGTTCTTGTCTTGCCGTTTGCCGCTCGAAGCTTGCCTCAGCTTCTAGAACTGATACCCGACCCCGGCGTAATAGCCCCAGCCATTGGAGCGGGCACGGAACTCGCCGTCGCCGAAATTCAGCACGCTGCCATCCTCCCAGTTGCCGCCGTTGTGGAAGTAACGGCCCACCAGGGTGAAGCGCAGGTGAGTGAAGGCGTACAGCAGCACGTTGGTGGCCACCGTGGCATTGGCGGTGCGCGCCGGGTTGTCCTTGTGCAGGTCGGAGCCGAAATCGAAATTGGTGAAGCCGATGTAGGTCAGCGAGGCGCCGTTGCTGTAGCTGTCGATGGGCACGATGTATTTGAGCTGGGCGCGGTAGCCGTCCCAGGAATACTCGTTGCTGGCGCCGTAGTTTTCCCACTGGTAGCGGCCATAGAAGTTGGCCGAGAGATTGACCCGCGAATGGGTGTCGATGTCGGTGCCCAGGCCGCTGTACAGGGTGTTGGCGCGGTTGGCGGTGCGGCTGCCGTGGTCGTAGATCCAGTCGAAGGCCACATACCACTCCTTGATCGGGCCGATGGCCAGGCTGCGACCGGCCAGGTAATCGATGGAGATTCGCGGTTCGTGCTCCATGAACAGCGGCGAGCCGTGGTCCCAGATGCCCTTGTCGTGGCTGTTGCCGATGTCGAGGATCTTCGGCAGGTCGATGTAGCCGTACAGCTCGAAGGGGCCCTTGCGCCCGAAGTATTCGTACTCCAGGTAGATGTCGTCCGCCGGGCGCGGGCCGAAGCTGATGTCCTTGCTGCCGATCAGCATCAGGTCCTGGTTGTACCAGTCGGAAAGGTAGGCGCCCGGTTTCGCGGATTGCACATCGGCGCTCAGGCTTTCGCCCTGGGCTGATGCGTCCGGGGCGGGGGATTGGGCCAGTGCGGCGTGACTGAGTAGACCCGTAACGCCGGCCAGCCCGAGGGAAACAGCCCATTGGCCATGACGGGGGAAGCGGTTGTGCATGGAAAGTCCCTGTTCGTGCGGTGTGAAGTCCCTGATGTCCGTTCGCGCGCGTGGCGGTGGCGAACACCCACAAAATTGCAACTCGCAAACGTTTGCACATGGCGTACCAACTTGAAATAGCCTTCGCAAATAAAAGCTGCAATCAATCGTCGACGGGGCTTTTGCGTCAGCGCTGTTGCGGCTGCGGCGCTACCGAGCGGCCCGCCGATGGAGGGCAGGCGCTGAGCAGGATTGGGTATTACCAGCGGGAATATAAAGGGCCGCCTTTTCTATTATCCAGTAATGACGGCCCTGGCTAGCATCCGGACTCGCTGGTGGCCGTTTGCTGCGACCCCGGCGCCCAATCATCGATACCGAGGGATCGTCATGAGCCGTTCCGCGCCCTGTACCCGGGAGCAGATCCAGCAGTTGGATCAGTCAGACCCGTTGGCCTTCTGTCGCCAGCGTTTTACCTTGCCGCAACACAAGATCTACCTCGACGGCAACTCCCTGGGGGCCATGCCGGCCCATGTCCCGGCGCGCCTGGAGCAGGTGCTCAAGGTGGAGTGGGCCGAGGGCCTGATCAACTCCTGGAACGACGCCGACTGGTACCCCGCGCCGCAGCGCACCGGGGCCCGCATCGCTGGGCTGATCGGGGCCCAGGGGCACGAAGTGATAGTGGCCGATTCCACCTCGATCAACCTGTTCAAGGTGCTGGTGGCGGCCTTGCGCATGCAGCCGTCGCGCCGGGTGATCCTGGCGGAGAACGGCAACTTTCCCACCGATGTGTACATCGCCCAGGGCGTCGCGGAGCTGACCGGCTGCCGGCTGCAGTGCGTCGACCCGGAGCAGGTCCTCGATGCCCTCAGCGACCAGGTGGCGATCCTCTCCCTGACCCACGTCAACTACAAGACCGGCCGCCGCTACGACATGGCGGCGATCACCGCGCGGGCCCACGAGCTGGGTGTGCTGGTGGTCTGGGACCTGTGTCACTCGGCCGGCGCCATGCCGGTGGAGCTGAACGCGGCCGGCGCGGACTTTGCCGTGGGCTGCGGCTACAAGTACCTCAATGGCGGCCCTGGCGCGCCGGCCTTTGTGTTTGTCGCCGAGCGTCACATCGCCCAATTGCGCCAGCCGCTGACCGGTTGGCACGGGCACGCCAAGCCCTTCGATTTCAGCCATGACTACCAGCCCCACCCGAGCCTCGACCGGATGCTGGTGGGCACCGCGCCCCAGTTGGGCGTGCTGGCCCTGGAAGCGGCGCTGGAGGTGTTCGACGGCGTTGACCTGCATGCCTTGCGCAGCAAGAGCCTGGCCTTGTCCGAGCTGTTCATCCGCCTGTGTGACGAGCAACTGGCCGGGTTGGGCGTGCAGTTGCAGACCCCGCGCGATGCCCAGCAGCGCGGCAGCCAGGTTTCCCTGAGCCACCCCCAGGCCTACCCGGTGATGCAGGCCCTGATTGCCCGGGGCATCGTCGGCGACTTCCGCGCGCCGGACATCCTGCGCTTCGGTTTTGCCCCGCTGTACAACCGTTTTGAAGACATCTGGACCTGCGTCGACGCACTGCGCGACATCCTCGTCAGCGAGGCATGGAACCAGCCGCAGTTCCTGGCCCGCAAAGCGGTGACCTGAACCCCGTGCCCAGCCTTGGAGCAAGAGTGTCATGACAAAAACAATACGCACCTTCAAACAAGTGGCAGACCGTGAACACGGCCTCAAGCAAAGCCTGAGCAGCGGCCAGCTGTCGATGATCGCCATCGGCGGGGCCATCGGCACCGGGCTGTTTCTGGGCAGCAGTTTCGCCATCGGCTTTGCCGGCCCCAGCGTGCTGGTGAGCTACGCCATCGGCGCGGTAATCGCCCTGTTGCTGATGGGCTGTCTGGCGGAAATGACCGTGCGCCATCCGACGTCCGGCTCGTTCGGTTCATTCGCCGAATTCTATGTGGCGCCCTGGTTCGGCTTTGCCATCCGCTACGCCTACTGGGCCTCCATCGTGTTTGCCGTGGGCACGGAAATCACTGCGGCGGCGATGTACATGAAGTACTGGTATCCCGAGGTGCCCGGCGGTTACTGGATGCTCGGTTTCTCCCTGGCGCTGATCCTGGCCAACGCCTTCAGCGTCAAGGTGTTCGGCGGCATCGAGTATGTGTTCTCGCTGCTCAAGCTGTGCGCCATCCTGGTGTTCATCCTGCTCGGGGCCTGGGTGGTGTACGGCGCGGCGCCCGGCTCGGGCATCGGTTTTGCCAACTACAGCAACGAGGGCGGCTTCTTTCCCAACGGCGCCTGGGGCACCTGGGTGGCGGTGATCGTGGCCTTCTTCAGTTACCTGAGCATCGAGATGATCGCCGTGGCCGCGGGCGAGGCCAAGGACCCGGAACGTGCAGTGACCCGGGCCTTTCGCATCACCATGGTGCGCCTGGTGGTGTTCTACCTGCTGACCATCGCCCTGGTCCTGGCCATCGTGCCCTGGAGCCGCAACACCGGCGGCGAAAGCCCCTTTGTCATGGTCATGGCGGCCACCGGCATTCCCTATGCCGGCGGGGTGATCAATGCGGTGATCCTGGTGGCGGCGCTGTCGGCGATGAACAGCCAGCTGTACATCACCACGCGGCTGATGTTCAGCCTGTCCCGGGCCGGCCAGGCGCCGGCGCTGTTCGGGCGCCTGAGCCGCAACGGCGTGCCCCTGGCGGCGCTGCTGCTGTCGTCCCTGGGGATTGCCCTGGCCACCTTGCTGTACCTGGCCTACGCCGACCAGGCCTTCACCCTGATGATGTCGATCGCCATGTTCGGCGCCATGTTCACTTGGGCCGGGATCTTCCTTACCCACCTGTTCTTTCGCCGGCAACAGGGCTCCGAACCCTTGGCGTTCAAGCTCTGGGGCTACCCCTGGACCAGCCTGGGAGGGCTGTTGCTGATGCTGGCGGTGATGATCACCACGCTGTTCACCGAGCAGTTCTTCCTGACCCTGGTCTGTGGGCTGCCGTTCCTGGCGCTGATCCTGCTCATCTACTACCTGCGTTTTCGCGGCCAGCGCCCGCTGGACGCCGCGGCGCCCAAGCCGCTGCCGATCCAACCCTGAGTCCCGGACCAGCCCGCTCGCGAGAGCCGGCTGGTCGGCGAAGCGGTCTGCGTGATCGCTTCGCCGGCAAGCCGGCTCCTACGGGGCCTTTGGGCCCCTGTCGATCCCTGTCGCCAGTTCTACAAAAACAATAATCCACAAGGGTTTTGCCATGTCTGACGTAATGCGCCGTTCACCGCTTTTGCTGTTGCCGCTGCTGGGTTGCCTGCCCTGGACCGTCCACGGTGCCGAGGAGGAGCCGGCCGGTTTCATCGAGGACAGCCATCTGCGCATCCAAGCCCGCAACTACTACCTCAACCGCAGCGTCCAGGACGGCCGTGCCGACCGCAAGGACTGGACCCAGGGCTTTATCGGCCGCTTCGAATCCGGGTTCACCCAGGGCACGGTCGGCGTCGGCGTGGATGCCTTCGCCACTCTCGGGCTCAAGCTGGATGCCTCCGGGGGCAAGACCGGCACCTACAACCTGCCGATCCACGACAACGGCAAGCCGGCGGACCAATACGCCAAGGCCGGTGCAGCGCTGAAACTGAAAGTCTCCGAAAGTGTGCTGCGTTTCGGCGAGCAGTCGGTGGACACCCCGGTGTTCGCCGTCGGCCACAACCGCCTGATCCCGGAAACCGCCACCGGCTTTGCCCTGGACAGTCAGGAACTGGACAAACTCAAGCTGCAGGCCGGGCATTTCACCTCGGCCACCGGCCACGTCACCACCAACAGCAACGGCGACCTCTGGGCCTTCTATGCTGGCGTCACCACACCCTCGGTGGACTACCTGGGCGGCCAGTACCGGTTCACGCCTGACTGGGGCGCCAGCTTCTATGCGGCGCGTTTCGCCGACATCTGGAACCAGTACTACGCCAACCTCAATGGCCGTACCGACCTGGGGCAGGGCCAGCAGGCCGGTTTCGACCTGAACCTCTACCGCACCCTCGACACCGGTCGGGCCAGAGCCGGCGCCATCGACAACACCACCCTGGGCGCCTCGGTGTTCTATGGCCTGGGCGCCCACCGCCTGACCCTGGCGCTGCAGAACGTCGACGGCAACACCCCGTTCGACTACCTGGGGGTGGGCGACCTGGACCGCAACGGCCGCAATGGCCGCGACCAGGGCGCCTCGATCTACCTGCCCAACTCGGTGCAGTACTCGGACTTCAACGGCCCCAACGAGCGTTCCTGGCAACTGCGCTACGACCTGTCGCTGGCCGGCTACGGCATGCCCGGCTGGAACCTGATGACCCGCTACCTGCGCGGCTCCGGCATCGACGGCACGCACACCCCGGCAGGCAGCGCCTACGCCGGGATGTATGGCCAGGACGGCGTGCACCGCGAGATCAACTTCGAAGCGCGCTATGTGGTGCAGAACGGCCCGCTGAAAGACCTGAGCTTTCGTCTGCGCCAGACCTGGCACCGGGCCAACGTGGCCCAGGGCGAGGGCAATATCGATGAGTTCCGGCTGATTACCGATTACCCGATCGATCTCTTCTGAATCGACCCGGCCTGACAGCAGCGAGCCGCGCCTCCGAAGAAGGCGCGGCTCGCTGCTATTGGACGATAACCTTGGCTTGGGCTCAGTCCTGTTCCATGGCCTTGCTCGTCGGTATTGCGGCCGAATGCCCCAGACGCTTCATCCAGCCCAGGGCCAATCCCGCCAGCAGCACCGGCACGGCGATCCAGGCGAAAAATTGCTGCAGGCCGCCGGCCTGGGCGAACAGCCAGCCACCGAGCAGCGAGCCGATGATCGAGCCGGCACGACCCGCCGCCAGGGCCCAGGCCACGCCGGTGGCCCGGGAGGCGGTGGGGTAGAGGGTGGCGGCCACCACGCTGAGGTTGTTTAGGGTGCCGGTGAGGCTGAAACCGGCCAGGAACACGATGGCCAGGGTGCCGGCGGCGCTGTGCAGTTGGCTGCCGGTGAGGGCCAGGGCGCAGGCGGCGATCAGGCACAGCCAGGGCAGGATGCGCAGGGCGCCGATACGGTCCATCAGCAGGGCCATGGCGATGCCACCGAGCACGCCGCCAAAGGGGATCATGGCGCTGATCCGTGCCGCGCCGCCGGTGTCGTAGCCGCTGGCGCGCAGCACCGTGGGCAGCCAGTTGGTCAGCAGGTAGAACACGAACAGGCAGCAGAAGAAGGTCAGCCACAGCAGCAAGGTGCGGGCCAGCTGGCCGGGGCTGAACAACGCTGAAAGTGGCGAGCGTGCGCCGGCCTCGCCGCTATCGCCCACCAGTCGCACCCGTTCCCAGTCGGACTGGCCGCTGATGCGGGTGATGATGCGGCGCAAGGTGGCGGTGTGGCGCGGGCTGTTGGCCATGAAGCACACCGATTCCGGCAGCGCCAGGTACAGCACCGGCAACAGCAGCAGGGGCGCCAGGCCGCCGATCAGCAGCAGACCCTGCCAGCCCACCCGGGGCAGCAGCGCGCCGGCCACCGCGCCGCCCAGCGCCAGGCCCAGGGTGAAGCCGGAATAGCTCAGGGTCACTAGCAGCATGCGCCGCCGCGCCGGGGAGTATTCCGAGCTCAGGGTGATGCAGTTGGGCAGCACGCCGCCCAGGCCGATGCCGGTGACAAAGCGCAGGATGCTCAGCACTTCGATGTTCGGTGAAAGCGCCGTGGCCAGGGTGCCCAGGCCGAAGATCGCCACGCAAATCAGCAGTACGCTCTTGCGCCCGTGGCGGTCGGCCAGGGGGCCGAAGCAGAAGCTGCCCAGGAGCATGCCGAACAGCCCGGCGCCGAAGGCCGGGGCCAGTTGCGCGCGTTCGATGTTCCAGCTGTGGATCAGCTCCGGGGCGATGTAGCCAATGGCGGCCGTGTCGAAACCGTCCAGCAGGACGATCAGGAAACACAGCAGCAACACGCGTATCTGCAAGGCGCCCAGTGGGCTGCGGTCGATGAGTTCACTCAGGTGTTGCGTTCGCTCGTACATGGGTGGCTCCTTATAGGTTTTGTTCGAGGCGGGCATGGGGTGCCCGCCGGATGACCACGGTGACGGGTGCAGCGAGGGGGATGAGGGGCTGAGTGCGGGCACTCAGTACAGGTTGAAGAAGTCCTGGGCGTTGCCGCCGAGCAGGCGTGCCTTGTCGGCTTCGGCCAGGGTCGGGTGGTCGGCGATGCCGCTGCCGATGCGCTGTTCGCCGAGGGGGAAGGGTGAGTCCGAACCCAGCATCACCCGTTCACTGCCCATCACCTCTACCAGCAGTTTCAGGGCGCCGGGATCGAACACCGCGGAGTCGACGCAGAAGCGTTTGACGTAGCTGGACGGCAACTGCGGGCAGTCTTCGCGGACGATGTCGCGGTGACGCCAGGCGTTGTCCACCCGCCCCAGAAGAAAGGCGAAGCCGCCACCGCCGTGGGCGAAGCAGATGCGCAGGGACTCGGGCAGGCGCTCGAACGCCCCGGAGAGAATCAGCGACAGAATTCCCAGCTGGGTTTCCGCCGGCATCGCCACCAGCCACGGCAGCATCCATTTGCGCATGCGCTCGCCGCCCATCATGTCCCAGGGGTGCACCAGCACCGGGATCTGGTTACGGGCGCAGTGATCGAGAAAGGTCACCAGATGATCATGGTCCAGGTCGTGATTGCCCACGTGGTTGCCGATCTGCACGCCGACGTGGCCGATGGCCTGGGCCCGGCTGGCTTCGGCGCAGGCGGCGTCCAGGTCCTGCAGCGGCACCTGGGCCAGGACCTTGAGCCGGCGTTCGTGGCCGGCGGTCATGGCCATGGCCCGGTCGTTCATCAACTGGGCCCAGGGCAGGGCCCGTTCGATGGGCGCGTCGTAGGCGAACATCACCGGCGTGGCGCACATGATCTGCAGGTCCAGGCCTTGCTCGTCCAGGTGCTCGACACGTCGCGCCGGGTCCCAGAGCACGTCGTGCACCGGACGAAAGGCTTTGTCGCCGACCATGATCTGGCCCCGGGCGCCGTCCTTGTGCAGCCAGGGCGCGCGCACCGGGTCCAGGCGCGCGGCCTCGGCCTGGCTGATGTCGGGGAAGAAGTGCGAATGCATGTCGATTTTCATAAGGGGGTCGCTGCCTTGAGGGTGTGGTGCCAGGTCTGCCAGTCGCGGCCCGGGTGGATTTCGCCGCAGCCGGTGCAACGCCGCTGCTCCTGGCTGGTGGCGTAGAACTCTTCGTAGATCGGCGGCAGGTCGTTGACGATGCTGTGCAGCTGCATTTCATAGCGCTGGATCAGCGTGCCGCAGCGGGCGCAGGACCATTGCAGGGCGTCCAGCAGGCCCTTGGGCCGCTGGCGCTCCACCACCAGGCACAGGCTGCCGGGCTCTGGGCGTTGCGGGGAATGAATGACGTGGGGCGCCATCAGGTAGATGTCGCCCTCACGCAGGTCGATGCGTTCGTAGCGGCCGCGGTCCCAGATGTTCAGGTAGGCATTGCCCTTGAACTGATAGAAGAACTCTTCCATGGGGTCGTCGTGAAAGTCGGTGCGCTGGTTGGGGCCACCGACCACGGTGACCATGAAGTCGGCGTCCTGCCACACCTGACGGTTGCCCACCGGCGGTTGCAGCAGATGGGCATGTTCGTCCAGCCAACGGTTGAAGTTCAGCGGTGCGCTGTAGTGGTGCTTGTCCATTGTTATTGTTCTCGGCGATTGAGCGGGGCGTAGGCCACCGCCTTGATTTCGATGCGCAGGTGCGGGTGCGGCAACTGATGCACGGCCACGGTGGTGCGGGTCGGGCCCTGTTCGTCGAAGTACTCGGCGTAGACCTGGTTGTAGGGACCGAAGTCGTTCATATCCACCAGGAAGGCGCTGATTTCCACCAGGTCCTGCAGCCCGGCGTTTTCGCTGGCGAGGATATCGCGGATGTTCTCGATCACCGCCCGGGTCTGGGCGCGAATGTCCAGGCAGGTGGTGCCCAGCTCGTCCACTTCGACGCCGTCGAAGCTGTTGTCCGGACGCCGGGAGCTGGTGCCGGAGACGAACAGCAGATCGCCGGCGCGCTTGATATGGGGGAAGCGGCCCCGGGGCTTGGCCTTGCCCGGCACCAGGGTCGCGCGGTTGACGGTCATGAGCGTTCCCCTTGGGCCTGGCCGCTGCAGGTGAAGGCGCATTCGCCGTAGCCATTGATCTCCACCGTCAATTGCGCGCCGGGTGTCAGGGCCACGGCGGCGGTGGCGGCGCCGGCCATGATCAGGCTGCCGGCGGGCAGGCTGATGTCGGCCCGGGCCAGCAGTTGCGAGGCGTGCACCAGGCTGCGCAGCGGATGGCCGAGGATTGCCGCGGTCGAACCGGCCTCCACCAGGGCACCGTCCAGGCGCATCAGTACCCCGGCGTTGGCCAGGGTGGAAAAATCCCGGGACCAGGGGCCGAGCACCAGCCCGGCCGAGGAGCAGTTGTCCGCCACTACGTCCTCCAGGCTGAATTTGAAGGCCTCGTAGCGCGAGTCGATGATCTCGATGGCCGGGGCCACGGCCTCCAGATAGTCCACGGCTTCGAGCTGGGTCAGCGGCCGGTCGATGGCGCGCCGGGTGAGGAAGCACAGCTCCGGTTCGGCCCGGGGGTGGATGTAGCGATCCAGGTTCAGCAGGCCGCCGTCCTCTTCCAGCATGGCATCGGTGAGCCAGCCCCAGATCAGGCTGTCGACGCCCATCTGCTGCATCTTGGCGCGGCTGGTGAAGCCCAGCTTGAGGCCGATCATGCGTTCGCCATCGGCGTAGCGGTGGGCCATGGAGGCGCGCTGGATCTGGTAGGCCTGCTCCAGGTTGAAGGGCGTGTGCCGGCTGAACTGGGGCAGGGCGCGAGCGTTGCGCGCGGCCTGATCCAGGGCGCTGGCGATGGGGGCAAGATCGAGGTTCATGGGCGGGACTCCCGGGCAGCGAGCAGGTCGAGGGCGACGTCGACGATCATGTCTTCCTGGCCGCCGACCATGCGCCGGCGGCCGAGTTCGACCAGGATGTCGACGGTTTTCAGGTCGTACTTGTGGGCGGCTTGTTCGGCGTGGCGCAGGAAGCTGGAGTAGACCCCGGCGTAGCCCAGGGCCAGGGTTTCGCGGTCGACCCGCACCGGTCGGTCCTGCAGCGGGCGCACCAGGTCGTCGGCGGCGTCCATCAGGCGATAGAGGTCGGTGCCGTGGTTCCAGCCCAGCTTGTCGGCGGCGGCGATGAACACTTCCAGCGGCGCATTGCCGGCCCCGGCGCCCATGCCGGCGAGGCTGGCGTCGATGCGCTGGCAGCCTTCTTCCACCGCCACCAGGGAGTTGGCCACCCCCAGGCCGAGGTTGTGGTGGGCGTGCATGCCGGTGGCGGTGTCCGGCTTGAGCACGGCCTTCAGCGCCCGGAAGCGCAGGCGGATGTCCTGCATGTTCATGGCGCCGCCGGAGTCCACCACGTAGATGCAGGTGGCGCCGTAGCTTTCCATCTTCTGCGCCTGCACGGCGAGATTTTCCGGGCTGGTCATGTGGCTCATCATCAGAAAGCCCACGGTGTCCATGCCCAGTTCCCGGGCACATTCGATGTGCTGGCGCGAGACATCGGCCTCGGTGCAGTGAGTGGCCACCCGCACCACCCGGGCGCCGGCCCGGTAGGCGGCCTTGAGGTCGTGCACGGTGCCGATGCCGGGCAGCAGCAGGGTGGCGATGCGCGCGTGTTCGAGCACATCGGCCGCGGCTTCGATCCATTCCAGATCGGTGTGGGCGCCGAAACCGTAGTTGAAGCTGGAACCCTGCAGGCCGTCGCCGTGGGCCACTTCAATGCTGTCGACCCGGGCCGCGTCCAGGGCCCGGGCGATGGCCTGGACCTGATCCAGGCTGTACCGGTGGCGGATGGCGTGCATGCCGTCACGCAGGGTCACGTCGGAAATGTAGAGCTTGTTGCCGGGGTTGAAAGTCATGGCGAAGCTCCTTCAGCGGTTGAGCAGCGACTGGGCCATGCGCTCGGCGGTGGCCAGCGCGGCGCAGGTCATGATGTCGAGGTTGCCGGCGTAGGCGGGCAGGTAATGGGCGGCGCCCTCGACCTCCAGGAATACCGAGGTCTTGAGCCCGCTGAAACGCCCCAGGCCCGGGATCAGCAGCGGCGCCGAGGCCGGGATCGGCTCGAACTGCACCTGCTGCTTGAGCCGGTAGCCGGGCACATAGGCCTGCACCGCCGCGGCCATCTCGTCGATGGAGGCGGCGATCTCCCGCTGATCGGCGGCGGCCGACAGCATCAGCACCGTGTCGCGCATGATCAGCGGCGGTTCGGCCGGGTTCATGACGATGATCGCCTTGCCCCGGGTGGCGCCGCCGAGGGTCTCGATGGCGTGGCGGGTGGTTTCGGTGAATTCGTCGATGTTGGCCCGGGTGCCGGGGCCGGCGGATTTGCTGGCAATCGAGGCGACGATTTCCGCGTAGTGCACCTGGGCCACCCGCGACACCGCGGCCACCATGGGAATGGTCGCCTGGCCGCCGCAGGTGACCATGTTCAGGTTGAGGCTGTTCAGGTGCTGCTCCAGGTTGACCACCGGAATGCAGTAGGGGCCGATGGCCGCCGGGGTCAGGTCGATCAGGCGGATGCCCGGCTTGGCCTGGCGCAGCACGGCCTCGTGGTGCTGGTGGGCGGCGGCCGAGGTGGCGTCGAAAACGATGTCGATGGCGGCAAATTCAGGCATGCGCAGCAGGCCTTCGACGCCTTCGTGGGTGGTGGCCACGCCCAGGCGCCGGGCCCGTTCCAGGCCGTCGGAAGCCGGGTCGATGCCGACCATGGCGCTCAGTTGCAGGTGCCGGGCCTGACGCAGGATCTTCAGCATCAGGTCGGTGCCGATATTGCCCGAGCCGATGATCGCAGCCTTGAGGGTTGGGTTCATGAGTGGCTCCGGTTCATTGGACGCTGGCGAAGGCGGCGCTGACGCTGCCCAGGCCCTGGATGTGCGCGGTGAAGCGATCTCCCGGCTGCACCGCGACCATGGGCCCGAGGGCGCCGGTCAGGAGGATGTCGCCGGCCCGCAGCGGCGTGCCCAGGCGGGCCAGGGTGTCGGCCAGCCACAGGGCGGCGTTCAGCGGGTTGCCCAGGCAGGCGGCGCCGGCGCCCACCGACACCGGCTCGCCACGCCGGGTCAGGCTCATGCCGCAGCGCACCAGATCGAGTTTTTCCAGGGCCACCGGCTGGCTGCCGAGCACGAACAGCCCGGACGAGGCGTTGTCGGCGATGGTGTCGCTGAGGCGAATGTCCCACTGGGCAATGCGGCTACCGACGATTTCGATGGCCGGCAGGGCAAAGGCGGTGGCGCGGATCAGGTCGGCCACGGTGTGGCGCTCATGGTTCAGGTCATGTTCCAGCACCAAGGCCACCTCGGCTTCGACCTTGGGCTGGCAGGTGTCGCTCCAGGCGATGGGCTGGTCGTCACCCCGGGCCATGTCGGCGAACAGCTGGCCGAAGTCCGGCTGGTCCACCCCCAGTTGCTGCTGCACGGCGCGGGAGGTCAGGCCGATCTTGTGGCCCACCGGGCGGCGTCCAGCATCGATGGCCGCCAGGTTGTTGTAGTGCTGCACCTGGTAGGCCAGGTCGGCCAGGGAGGTGTGGGGTTGCGCGGCCTGGGCCTGGGCGATCAGCTCGCGCACCGGGGCGCAGGGCTGGCCGGTGAACTGGGCCTGGCGCAGGTGGTGCGCCGCTTCAATCAGGTCTGCATGCATGTCGGGGTGCCCCTCAAGGGTTGACGCAGATGGTGGTGATCTCGGAGTAGAAATCCAGGGAGTGACGGCCGCCTTCGCGCCCCACGCCCGAGAGCCTTGTGCCGCCGAACGGCGTGCGCAGGTCGCGCAGGAACCAGGTGTTGACCCAGACCATGCCCACACGGAAGCGCCGGGACAGCTGATGGGCGCGCTTCAGATCGCGGGTCCACAGGGCCGTGGCCAGGCCATAGGCCGAGTCGTTGACCCGGCGCAACACTTCGTCCTCGGTGTCGAACGGGGCGATGTGGCAGACCGGGCCGAACACCTCTTCGCGCAGGCAGCGGGCGTGGTCCGGCAGGTCGGTCCAGATCGTCGGCTGGACGTAGGCGCCCTGGTCCCGGGCATCGCCGAACTGCGGAATGCCGCCACCGCTGACCAGGGTCGCGCCTTCCTCCAGGGCCAGTTGGAAGTAGCCCAGGACCTTGTCCCGGTGCTTGTGGGAAATCAGCGAGCCCATGTTGACCCCGTCTTCATCGGGGTAGCCGATCTTCAACTGTTCGGCGCCGGCCTTGAGGGCCGCGACGAAGCGCTGGTAGATCGGCCGTTCGACGTAGACCCGCTCCGAGCACAGGCACACCTGCCCGGCGTTGGTGAAGCTTGCGCGCAGCACCCCGGCCACCGCGGCGTCGAAATCGCAGTCGGCGAACACCACCGCGGCGTTCTTGCCGCCCAGCTCGAAGGACACCTCGCGCACGCCTTCGGCGGCGGCTTTCATGATGGTGGCGCCGGTACGGGACTCACCGGTGAAGGTGATGGCATCGACGTCGCGGTGGGCGGTGAGGAACTCCCCGGCCGAATTCGGCCCGAAGCCGTGCACCAGGTTGAACACGCCGGCCGGCACCCCGGCGTCGCGCATCACTTCGGCCAGCAGGGTGGCGCTGGAGGGGGTGTCCTCGGACGGCTTGACCACCACCGAGTTGCCGCAGGCCAGGGCCGGGGCGACTTTCCAGGTGAGCAGCAACAGCGGCAGGTTCCACGGCGAGATGATCGCCACCACGCCGTGGGGCTTGCGCACGCTGTAGCTGAACACGTCATTGCCGTCGGCGCCGCGCATCTCGAAGATTTCGCCGCCGGATTGGCGCAGCAGCTCGGCGAAGGTGCGGAAATTCTGCACCGCGCGGGCCACGTCCAGGGTGCGCGCCTGCTGCACCGGGCGCCCGGTGTCGGCGACTTCGGCGGCGACGAACGCCTCGAAACGCGCCTCGATGCCGGCGGCAATCCGCAGCAGCAGATCGGCGCGCTGGCTGGCGCTGTAATCGGCCCAGGGGCCGGACTGCGCCGCCTTGGCCGCGGTCACGGCGCGGTCCACCTGGGATCGGTCGGCCTCGCAGACCTGGCCCAGCACGCGGCCGTCGACCGGGGAGATATTGGCAAAGGTCTGGGGGCTGGCGACGAACTCGCCGTCGATGAAATGACGCAGCAGGGCAGTGGACACTTGAACCTCCGAAACATGGGTTTCGGGGCGAGTGTAGGAAGGCCTGGTATTAGTGAATAATCAAAGATCGGCCGCTAACTATTAACAATTGGAATATCAGGGCGAGGCCTGGATCGGCACTTGCCCGCTGTCGGACTCTGCCCGGGCCAGGTCCAGGCATTCGCGAAACAGCCGGGCCGCAGGGCCCAGATTGCGCTGGGCGGCGTAGAAGCAACCGATCTCGCCGAACTGCAACGGCGTCCCCAGATCGAAAGCCTGGAGCATGCCGGCCTGGATGAACTGCAACGAGGCCTCATAGGGCATCAGGGCCACGGTGCGCTGATCCTGCATCAGGGTGATGTTGGTGAGGATCGACAGCGACTCGGCAACATTGTCCGGCGTCGGCAGGCCATTGTCGGCGAACAACCGGTCGGCGGTGCGCCGCAGCAACGAGTCGCGGGTCGGCAGCACCCAGGGGTAGGCGTGCAGGTGTTCCAGGCTGACCGGCGTCTGCTGGTGCAACGGGTGATGGGCGCCGGCGACGATGCTCAAGTCCTCGCGGTACAGCACGTCGACCTCCAGGGCCTCGCTGCGCCGGTGCCAGTCGTCCGGCACTCGGCCCACCACCAGATCCACATCGCCCACCGCCAGCGCCGGGAACAACTGGTCCATCTGCCCGACCCGCAATGACACCAGCACCCCCGGCGCGCGCTGCTTGAGCAACTGGATGGCCCGGGGCAGCAGCGAGGTCGAGGCCGAGATCAGGGTGCCGACCATCACCTGCCCCGAGGTGCCTTCCTGGAAGGCGTTGACCTCGTCGGTCAGGGCCCGCAGTTCCGCCAGCAAGGACTTGGCCCGTTGCACCACCACCTGGCCCAGCTCGGTGGCGCTGACCCCGCGGTTGCTGCGCACCAGCAGCGGCGCCTCGAAGTAGGATTCCAGCTCGTGAATGATCTTGGTCACCGCCGGCTGAGTCAGGTTCAGCGCCTGAGAGGCGCGCACCAGCGAGCCGCTTTGTAGCACCTGCTCGAACACCACCAATTGGTGGAACTTGAGCTTGCGGGCGATGGACTGGGTGGTGAACTTCATGGCGGGCTCCGTCAGCGTCTTGCCCTGGCCTCGGGTGAGGGTCGGGGGGGCGCTTTTGTGGGTATGAGGACAAGCGTGCCCGGGCAGGGCGCTGCAAGCCTAACCAAAGTCCGGCGCATTTGCTTGGTTCAAGCGCTACCGCAGGTGTCCTGCCTTGAGGGGCAGGGCGCGGATGCTAGAGTGCGCCACTGATCCGCCGCCCCGGGAGTGACCATGGAATTGTCCGACCACCTGTTGATGCTCGAACGCCAACTGCAACAAGCCGAAGTGCGCGCCGATCGCCAGGTGCTGGAAGCCTTGCTGGCCGATGACTTTCTCGAATTCGGCGCCAGCGGCGGACGTTGGAACAAGGCCCAGGTGCTGCACAGCCTGCCGCAGCAGGACTTCATCGAACGGCGCATCAGCGAGTTTGCGCTGCAGCGCCTGGCGGCCGATCTGGCCCAGGTCACCTACCTGTGCCATAACGCCGCAGCCGGTGGGCGCGCGGCCGGCAGCGCCTGGCGCAGTTCGCTGTGGCGCTGCCGCGAAGGGCGCTGGCAGATGCTGTTCCATCAGGGCACGCCTCGGCCCAGTGCCTGAGGGCTCTGCTAGAATCCCGGTCCCAGACTTGACGAGGTGCCCCATGAGCGAGCCGATTCGCCTGACCCAGTACAGCCACGGAGCCGGCTGCGGCTGCAAGATTTCCCCCCAGGTGCTGGAGGTGATTCTGGCCGGCAGCGGGGCGCAGAACCTCGATCCCAAGCTCTGGGTTGGCAACGCTTCGCGCGATGACGCGGCGGTCTACGCCATCGACGAAGAACGCGGCGTCGTCTCCACCACCGACTTTTTCATGCCCATCGTCGATGACCCCTTCGACTTCGGCCGCATCGCCGCCACCAACGCCATCAGCGACATCTACGCCATGGGCGGCGACCCGTTGATGGCGATCGCCATTCTTGGCTGGCCGGTGAATGTGCTGGCCCCGGAAATCGCCCGGGAAGTGATCCGTGGCGGCCGCGCCGTATGCGACGCGGCAGGCATTCCCCTGGCGGGCGGCCACTCCATCGACGCGCCGGAGCCGATCTTCGGTCTGGCGGTGACCGGGCTGGTGGAAAAACGCTTCATGAAACGCAACGACACCGCCACCGCCGGCTGCCTGCTGTACCTGACCAAGCCCCTGGGGATCGGCGTGCTCACCACCGCCGAGAAAAAGGGCAAGCTGCGCGACGCCGACATCGGCCTGGCCCGCGACTGGATGTGCACCCTGAACAAGCCCGGCAGCCGTTTCGGCAAGCTCGAAGGGGTGACCGCGATGACCGACGTCACCGGTTTCGGCCTGCTCGGGCATCTGGTGGAAATGGCCGACGGCAGCGGCCTGACCGCGCAGATCCACTACGACCGCGTGCCTCGTTTGCCTGGGGTCGAGTACTACCTGGATCAGGGCTGCGTGCCCGGTGGCACCTTGCGCAACTACAGCAGCTACGCCGAGAAGATCGGCCGGGTCCAGGAGCTGCACAAACGCGTGCTCTGCGATCCACAGACCAGTGGCGGCCTGCTGGTGGCGGTGACCCCGCAAGGCAATGCCGAGTTCCTCGCCCTGGCGGCGGAGCTGGGCCTGGAACTGGCGCCCATCGGTGAACTGGTGGAGCGACAGAGCCACGCGGTCGAGGTGTTCTGATGCCTCTGGACTGCACCGACTACCGCGAGATCTTCCTCAACGACCGGCCGATGATGGACACCCGGGCGCCGATCGAATTCACCAAGGGCGCCTTTCCCGGGGTGCTCAACCTGCCACTGATGACTGACCAGGAACGCCAGCGGGTCGGCACCTGCTACAAGCAGCAGGGCCAGCAGGCGGCGATTGTCCTGGGCCATCAACTGGTGTCCGGCGACATCAAGCAACAGCGCGTCCAGGCCTGGGCCGATTTCGCCCGGGCTCACCCCGACGGCCTGCTGTACTGCTTCCGTGGCGGCCTGCGCTCGCAGATCGTCCAGCAGTGGCTCAGGGAGGCGGGCATCGACTACCCGCGGGTTGGTGGCGGCTACAAGGCCATGCGTACCTTCCTTCTGGACACCACCGAGCAGGCCCTGCAGCAATGTGATTTCGTCCTGTTGGGGGGCATGACCGGCACCGGCAAGACCGAAGTGCTGGGCCAGCTGGACAACGCCCTGGACCTGGAAGGCCACGCCAACCACCGCGGCTCCAGCTTCGGCCGCCGCGCCACCGGACAGCCGAGCAACATCGACTTCGAAAACCGTCTGGCGGTGGACCTGCTGAAAAAGCGTGAGCGCGGCGTGCAGAGCTTTGTCCTGGAAGACGAGAACCGCATGATCGGCAGCTGCGCCTTGCCGCTGCCGCTGTACCAGAGCATGCAGGGCCTGCCCATGGTCTGGCTGGAAGACCGCCTCGACAGCCGGGTGCAGCGCATCCTTGACGATTACGTGGTCAACCTCAGCGCCGAGTTCGTGGCCGTGCATGGCGAAGAAGGTTTTGCCCTGTTTGCCGAACGCCTGCTGGAAAGCCTGAACAAGATCCACAAGCGCCTGGGGGGCGAGCGTCACCAGCGCCTGTTCCTGCTGATGGAAGCGGCCCTGGCGGAACAGGCCCGCAGCGGTGACGTGGAGCTGCACCGGGCCTGGATCGAAGGCTTGCTGGGTGAATACTACGACCCGATGTACGCCTTCCAGCGCGAGAGCAAGGGCGCGCGGATCGAGTTCAGCGGCGATCACGGCGCCGTGCTCGATTACCTGCGCCAGCGCCAGCCGCCATCGCGCTAGCGCTCAATGTTCCGCGCGCTCACAGCACCTGAGCGCGCGGTGTGCGCGGGCGTCAGCCGGCAGGGCGTGGACGGTCGAGCAAGGCCTCGACCACGGCCCGGGCCATTTCCACGGAATGCACCATGGACCAGATCAGGCCGCGTTCGATGCCGCTGGCGCGCTCGGTGATTTCATCGGACACCTCCTCGGCGCACTTGAGCAGCAGGGCGACGTGCCTCAGGGCCTCTTCAGCGCTGACCCCGGCTTGCACGCTGAACAGGGTATTGCCCTGGGCATCGCGCAGGCCGAACGGGCGTGCCTGGGTCGGTTTCAGTGCGCTGAGCAGGTTAGCGTTGGCGCGATCCAGCTCGGGATCGCGTAGCGGGCGGGGTGGATCGGGGACGAGCTTTTTCATTGGGGTACCTACGACTCTAAGGTTAAGTAGAGCCGCCGGTCTCGCTTCCACACGAGAGGGTGGCAGCCGTGCGTGGGTGTGGAAGACCGGGGAGTCTTTTGGTACCCAAAACCCGGCGCACCCGAAGGTGCCCCACGCATGGCCGCCATAACACGTATCCGCAGGCGCAAAGCGTCGGCAGGCGCGTTGAAGCGTTGTACCTATGACCCTTCCGGACTTCCACATCCGAGTCGCTGATGGTGCAGCGACCGGGGGAGACTGCCTGACGAAAACCATGGGTACAAGCCGCTCAAAGGCGTTGGCGATTCTCTCGGACAAGCCTTACAAAACAAAGCAAAAACTCTGGTTTCGGGAGCGGCATTCCCTGACCAGTGTGTTTCAAGACAATAAACAGGGCTCTACAACAACACCGCACCAATCAACCCGCAAACAATCCCCACCAGCATGGTCAGCACGGCCACGGTCACCAGCACTCGGGCATCGAAGTCTTTGCGCAGCATCAGCAGCGACGGCAGGCTGATGCTCGGCAGGGTCATCAGCAGGGCCACCGCCGGGCCTGTACCCAAGCCCAGGGTCATCATGGTCTGGACGATGGGAATCTCCGCTGCTGTGGGGATCACGAACAGGGTTCCGGCAATCGCCAGCGGCACCAGCCACCACAGGCTGTCACCCATGGCGCCGTCGATATGGGGGAACAGCCAGACCCGCGCCGCGCCCAACACCAGTACCGCCAGCACGTAGATCGGAATGGTGCTCCAGAACAGTTGCCACAGGGTCTTGCCCCAGCGGCTGAGGAACGGCTGGTCGTTCACCGTGCTGGCTTCCACCACCGCATCCACCGCGGCTTCCGGCAGTTGCTCGGGGCCGGCGACCCGCTGCGCCAACAGGGACACGCCCAGCACCAGGACGATGCCCGCCACCAGGCGCAGGGCGGAAAAGCCCCAGCCCAGGACAAAGCCCATGAACACCAGGGTCGCCGGGTTGAGCACTGGGTTGGCGATCCAGAACGCCAGGGCCGCGCCCACCGAAACCTTCTGCCGCCGCAGCCCGGCAGCCACTGGGGCGGCGCAGCAGGAACACATCATGCCCGGCAAGGCGAACAGCCCACCGCGCAGGGTCGAGCCGAAACCGGCGCGGCCGAACAGGCGCAGCAGCCAGTCCCGGGGAATCAATACCTGCAACAGGGAACCCAAGATCACCGCCAGCACCGCGGCTTTCCAGATGGCCAGGAAGTACACCTGGGAATAGGCCAGGGCGGCGCTCCAGGGCGAGCTTTGCTGATCGTTGAGGATCGACGCGCCGATGCTGTGGCTGTCGGCGGCGACAAAGGCCTTGAGGTAGTAGGGCGACCACTTCACGTAATACAGGCCGATGGCGGCCACGAGCAGGAACAGCAGGGGTTTGCACCAGAACGCCCAGCCGCGAGCGGGCTGGGTGGAGGCGAGGTTGGACATGAAGGGGTTTCCGCACAAAGACAATAAGCGCGAATTGTAGCCGCTGGCGCCGGTGCGCCGCGAACCGATCTCGTCCGGCCTTGCCTGGCGATCCCTCGTCGGAGCGCTGTCGGCCTTGAGAGCGCCGCGTCCCTGCGGGCCGTTCGCAGCCTGCGGCAGCGGCTACACCAATCTCGGATCGGCACTGGCCCTGTAGCCGCTGCCGAGCGTCAGCGAGGCTGCGCAAAGGCCCGCAGGGCCTTGCTTGGCGATCTCGTGTCGAACGCGCAGCAACCTAAAGATCGTGGCGTCTCCTGCGGAGCCGTTCGCAGCCTGCGGCAGCGGCTACAGGGACGGAGGGCGCCTGTAGTCCGGAACCATCAGCTCGGGCAATCCTGCTCGCCGCCGTCCAGGCCCTGCTTGTAGCTCTGGCTGTGCAGGCTGGCCTTGCCGTTGCGCCAGGTCAGGGTCAGCACGTACAGCGAGTCGAAGTCGCTGGAGGCCCAATCCTCGGTAATCGGGCGCCGCTGGCCCACGGCTTCTTCGGCGACCTTGTTGATCAGCTCCGGCAGGTAGCCGTGGGACCAGGCGGTGTAGATGATCGAGTTGTGGTAGCGGTCGTGCAGCAGTTCGTCCGCCAGGTCGCTGGTGTCATTGGCGGCAAAATCGATGTTCACCGGCAGGCCGAGCTTGATGGCGCTGGGGCTGATGGTCATCAAGGGGCGGATGTAGCTGTAGGAATTGTCCAGCTCGCCTTCCTCGACATTGCGCGTCGGGTTGGCGGCGAACACGTACTGCGCCTTGCCGAACTTTTCCGGCAGCAGCGAGGCTAGGTCGATGGCTCGGTTCAGGCCCTGGCAGTTGAGCTGGCCGAGGCCGCCGGCGGGCTTTTCCGCATGGCGCAGGAACACCAGGGTCTGAGTGCCGTCCACCGGTTGCGCGCGGCTGACGCTGGACTCAAGCGACAGGCACAGGGCGCTGCCCAGCAGCAAGGCCGGTAGCAGCAGGTAGGCGCGGTTCTTGAAGCGGCGGGGCAGGGGCATGGCGGGATTCTTCAGCGCAAGGGGTGGAGGCTGACAAACCTGTGTGTTCCCTGTCATCACGGCCGGTGAAGGCAGTGCTTCTGAGTCCCTGGACGGCGTTTGGTTCGATGAGGCGCCAGACTAACCGCGGTATGTTGCCGATTTAAGAAAACCCGGCGGATAATCGCCGACCGTTGCCTCGTGTGGCGCCCCCCTTTTGACTGTCATTGGAAGCCTGTCATGACCGATCTTTCCGCCTTTGCCGTTACCCAGAAATGGCCTGCGCAGTTTCCCGAATGGATTCAACTGTATTCCCTGCCGACCCCCAACGGGGTGAAGGTCTCGATCATGCTCGAAGAGATCGGCCTGCCTTACGAGGCGCACCGGGTCAGCTTCGAGACTCAGGATCAGATGACCCCGGAGTTCCTCAGCGTCAGCCCGAACAACAAGATCCCGGCGATTCTCGATCCCCATGGTCCTGGCGACCAGCCTTTGGCGTTGTTCGAGTCGGGGGCGATCCTGATTTATCTGGCGGACAAGAGCGGGCAGTTGCTGGCCCAGGAATCGGCAGCGCGTTATGAAACCATCCAGTGGCTGATGTTCCAGATGGGCGGCATCGGGCCAATGTTCGGGCAGGTGGGGTTCTTCCACAAATTCGCCGGCAAGGACTACGAGGACAAGCGGCCGCTGGAGCGTTATGTGAACGAGGCCAAGCGCTTGCTGGGGGTGTTGGACAAGCACCTGGAGGGGCGCGAATGGATCATGGGTGAGCGCTACACCATTGCCGATATTGCGACCTTTCCGTGGATTCGGAATTTGGTCGGGTTTTATGAGGCGGGCGGGTTGGTGGGGATTGATAGCTTCCCGCAGGTGCAGCGGGTGCTGGCCAAGTTTGTGGCGCGGCCGGCGGTGATCCGTGGGTTGGAGATTCCCAAGGTGGTTTGAGGTGTTTTTTTTGGGGGGGGGTGAAGGGGGCATCTTCAGTGTTGCGGGTGTGGCGGCTGGCGGTTTTGTCTTTGTGGCGAGGTTGATGGGGTACATATCCGGTGCTTTGGTAACGGCCGCTTATGGTTTCGCTCTTACAGCGAGTGGGAGGGGGGACATATCCATTCCTGCGGGTGCGGCCACTTAGGGTTTCGCCCTTACGGCGAGTCCCTTTTTTTCAAACGCCAAAAAAAGGAACCAAAAAACGCTTGGGTATGACTCACCCACATAGGTAACAAACCAGTTCAAGCACATAGGTAACAGTTTTTAACTGGCAGGGTCGATTCCGAGGATCTGACCATGCCGTGGCGAGAGCTGAACCCTATGGACCTTAAAGTGATGTTCATTGCGGACTATTTATTGGGACGCTTTAACTTCAGCGAGCTGTGTGCGGCACACAGCATCAGCCGAAAAACGGGTTACAAATGGGTAGCCCGTTACAACGCAGACGGTGTGCGCGGCCTTGATGAGAAGAGTCGAAGTCGACATTGTCAGGCGCATCTGATTCCCTTTGAAATCAAGGCCGCGATTATCGAGTTGCGCTCAAAAAGGTCCTACAACGCCGGGGCCCAAGAAGATCCAGGCTTCTTTGGCCGAACGTTTTCCAGGACAGGAACCGCCCTCTAAAACCAGTATCTACAACATCCTCAAACAAGCAGGCCTGGTGACGCCTAGGCGGCTGCGTCAGCGTGTTGCGATTTATCCAAGTCCTTTGAAAAAAGCAGATGTTCCCAATCAGTTATGGAGTGCTGACTACAAGGGGCAGTACCTGACGGGAGGAGGTGTTTGGTGTTACCCGTTGACGGTTATGGACCATGCGAGCCGTTTCTTATTGGCCTGCGAGAGCATGCCCAGCACCAACTTCAAAGACGCCAAGACTGCCTTTGAGCGATTGTTTAGAACCTATGGGATGCCTGAGCGGATACGTACTGACAATGGAGTTCCTTTTGCCAGTGCAGGGCATGCTGGGTTGTCGTTGTTGTCTATCTGGTGGCTACGTTTGGGCATTATTCCCGAACGAATCCAGCCGGGTCGTCCCGAGCAAAATGGTCGCCATGAACGGATGCATCGCACACTGAAAAGTACTCTGGCCAGCCCTCCGGAAATCGAATGGGGCGCTCAGCAAAAACACTTTGATCTGTTCATGCAGCACTACAATCATGAACGGCTGCATGAAGCACTTGGACAGAAAACACCGGCTTCTTGTTATTACAGTTCGCAGCGTACTTATCCGGCTCGGTTACCCGTAATGAGATACCCGAGTCATATAGAAGTCTATGTTGTTGACTCTTGTGGTGTGGTCAACAGAGGTCGTCTCAGGATCTATGTCGGCAATGTTCTCAAGCGCGAAACTGTTGGCTTGGAACGCATTAGCGAGGGGGTTTGGGAGGTCATATTTGGCCCAATCAAGCTGGGCCGCTTTGATCTGAAAGACGCCAAGGATGGTTACATCAGGCTCAATACGGCAGTGCAGGCCTGATTGGGTGTTACCGATGTGCCTGAACTTTTCTGTTACCTATGTGGTTGTCCCGTTCACTGCCCCTCCATGGGCCCCTCGCTAGGGCTCGGGGTTCCCTCGCTTCGGCATTGCTCCGGGGGCCCGCCGCCAACCGGCCATCCATGGCCGGGTGGCGGCTAGCTCGGCATCCTTGCCGAGCTGCCCCCTACGCAACGCCTACGCTCGGCCGGCTGGGAAGGGGCCTGAAGATCAAGATCAAGATCAAAAGCCAAAGCCAAAGCCAAAGCCAAGGTGCGCAGGCCGGCTCTTTGTAGCCGCTGCCGAAGGCTGCGAAACCAGGCGACGCGATATGTCAGGAATATCGGGGAGGCAGGTTTAGCGTCTCCTGCGACGGAGTGCCGCCCAGAGCGTTCGCAGCCTTCGGCAGCGGCTACATGTAACGCGAACGGCAATGAAACAGGCCGGCCGGCAGGCCGCCGTCAGATTTTGATCTTGCTCTGGCTTTTGATCTTGATCTGTTAGCCCCGTTAACCACGATGGCCGAACGCAGGCATTGAGCCGTGGGTAACCCGGCAGGACGCCGGGTTAGCCGCACTGGGCCAGGGATGGCCCATTGCGGCGGCCCACGGATCAATGCCGGAGTGAGGGCATGCCGAGCCTAGGCGAGGCACCGAGTGGAGGGGCAGGAGCCTTTGGTTACTTTGGGCTTTTCAAAGTGACTCGCTGTAAGAGCGAAACCGCCAGCGGCCGCACCCGCAGCAACGGATATGTACACAGCCCACTCGCTGCAAGAGCGGAACCCTAAGCGGCCGTTACCGCAGCAACGGATATGTACACAGCCCACTCGCTGCAAGAGCGGAACCCTAAGCGGCCGTTACCGCAGCAACGGATATGTACACAGCCCACTCGCTGCAAGAGCGGAACCCTAAGCGGCCGCACCCGCAGGAATGGATATGTCCCCCCTCCCACTCGCTGCAAGAGCGAAACCCTAAGCGGCCGTTACCGCAGCACCGGATATGTACCCCCTCCCACTCGCTGTAAGAGCGAAACCACCAACCGCCACACCCGCAGCAACGAATATGTACACTTCACCCCCAGCCCCCCCACCGACCCCAGGCCCCCTCTAAATGCCCGCCCTGAACTTCAAGCAAATCGACGTCTTCAGCGCCACCCCCCTCAAGGGCAACCCCCTGGCCGTGGTGTTCAACGCCGACGAGCTCAGCGACGAACGCATGGCCGCTTTCGCCACCTGGACCAACCTCAGCGAAACCACCTTCCTGCTCAAACCCCGTGACCCCCGGGCCGACTATCGCTTGCGGATCTTCACCACCACCCAAGAGCTGCCCTTCGCCGGTCACCCGACCCTGGGCAGTTGCCACGCCTGGCTCGAAGCCGGCGGTGTGCCCCAGGGCGAGGAAATCATTCAGGAGTGCGAAGTCGGTCTGGTGCGCATTCGTCGTCAGGGCAATCAACTGGCTTTTCTCGCGCCGCCGTTGCTCAAGTCCGGCCCGGTGGAGCCCGAGGTGCTGGAGCAGGTGCGTCGCGGCCTGAACCTGGCGCCCGGGGATATCCTGCAGGCGCAATGGGTCGACAACGGCGCCGGCTGGCTGGCGGTGATGCTCGGCGAGCGCCAGCAGGTGCTGGATCTGCAACCGGACTACCCGGCACTGATCGGTCTGGCCGTAGGGGTGATCGCGCCCTGTGACCCCGAGCGCGATGACACCGATGCACAGTTCGAAGTGCGGGCCTTTATCGCCGGCGACGGCATGCCCGAGGACCCGGCCACCGGCAGCCTCAACGCCGGTATCGCCCAGTGGCTGCTGGGCGCCGGGCTGGCGCCGTCGCGCTATCGGGTCAGCCAGGGCCTGAGCATGGGCCGCGCTGGCAGGATCGAGGTGCAGCAGTTGGGCGATGAGGTGTGGATCGGTGGGGCCGCAGTCACCTGTATCGAAGGCAAGTTTCTCGCGGGGTGAAGCAGCGGCAAGCTTCCAGGTGCAAGCCAAGCGCGGCGCTCTTGTCAGTTGCTGCTCGAAGCTTGTCGCTTGTCGCTGCTCCTTGACCTTGCGTCAGATGGTCGCAGGCCGGCCTGTGCGGGCCCTCGCCAAGCCCATGAATAGCGGGCCTGGCGCTGATTGTTGGCAGATTTGCAAGACTCTCTTGAGCCGTGCGGGTTTGTACCCTGGCGGCTCTGGGCATAAGCTTTCTGCCTTTTTTCGCCATCGCTCGTGTTGTTTCGCGCTCAGCCTTAGGAAAAATCATGTCCAGCCAGTTCCCAGAAGCCCGTCCCCGTCGCCTGCGTCGCTCCGAACAACTGCGCAGTCTGTTCCAGGAAACCGAATTCACCCTCAACGACCTGGTGCTGCCGATTTTCGTCGAGGAGGAAATCGACGATTTCGTGCCGATCAAGAGCATGCCCGGGGTGATGCGCATTCCCGAATCCAAGCTGGCCGGGGAGATCGAGCGCTACGCCCGCGCCGGGATCAAGTCGGTGATGACCTTCGGTGTGTCGCACCACCTGGACTGTGACGGCAGCGATACCTGGAAGGAAAACGGCCTGGTGTCGCGCATGTCGCGCATTGCCAAGGACGCGGTGCCGGAAATGATCGTGATGTCCGACACCTGCTTCTGCGAATACACCGAGCACGGCCACTGTGGCGTGATGCACGGCCATGAAGTGGACAACGACCAGACCCTGATCAACCTCGGCAAGCAGGCGGTGGCTGCGGCCCGTGCCGGTGCCGACGTGATCGCGCCGTCGGCGGCCATGGACGGTCAGGTCCAGGCCATCCGCCGGGCTCTGGACGCCGCCGGGTTCACCCAGACGCCGATCATGGCCTATTCCACCAAGTTCGCTTCGGCGCTCTACGGCCCGTTCCGCGAGGCCGGCGGCAGCGCGCTCAAGGGCGACCGCAAGAGCTACCAGATGAACCCCATGAACCGTCGCGAAGCGGTGCGCGAGTCCTTGCTGGACGAGCAGGAAGGCGCCGATTCGCTGATGGTCAAGCCCGCCGGGGCCTACCTCGACATCATCCGCGACATCCGCGAGGCCTCGCGCCTGCCGGTGGCGGCGTATCAGGTCAGCGGCGAGTACGCGATGATCAAGTTCGGCGCCCAGGCCGGGGCCATCGACGAGCAGCGCGTCGTGCGTGAGAGCCTGGGTTCGATCAAGCGCGCTGGTGCTGACCTGATCTTCACCTACTTCGCCATGGACCTGGCCCTGGCCGGGATCTGACCAGGCCCCCGCCGTACCGCCACGAACGTCGTCCGGCGTTCGTGGCTCTTGCCAAGACTTCCGCCCCTACATGACAATGCGATTCATTATCAAATATGAATCCTTATTGTCATGCCCGCCGACGACTTATCCCTGCGCAGTGCCGTCACCGATCTGTACACCCATCACCACGGCTGGCTGCAGGGCTGGTTGCGCCAGCGCCTGGGCAACACCTTCGATGCTGCCGATCTGGCCCAGGACACCTTCGTGCGGGTGCTCAAGGCGCGCAATGCCCTGGAGATCCGCGAGCCGCGGCCCTACCTGTCGCGCATCGCCAATGGCTTGCTGATCGATCTGTTTCGCCGCCGCTCCCTGGAGCAGGCGTACCTGGAGGCCCTGGCGCTGGTGCCCGAGGGCGAGCAGCCGTCGCCGGAGGAGCAGAACCTGATGCTCCAGGCACTGTTGGAAGTCGACCGGCTGCTGGACGGCCTGGGGGCCAGGGTCAAGCAGGCTTTCCTGCTGTCCCAGTGCGATGGCCTGACCTACGAGCAGATCGCCGAACGCCTGCAGATCTCGGTGCGCAGCGTCAACAACTACATGGCCAAGGCCATGGAGCATTGCTGCCTGATGCAGATGCGGATGCAGCTGTCATGAGTTTTGCCAACCTGCAACTGAGCGTGAGTGAGCGCCAGGCCATCAGCGGCGCGGCGCGCTGGTATGCGCAGTTGCGCTCCGGCACCGCCAGCGAACAGGAACAGGCGGCCTGGCGCGAATGGCTGGCCGCCGACCCCTTGCATCGCCAGGCCTGGGAACGCATGCAGCAACTGGGCGAGCAGATGTCGGCCCTGCCTGGCGGTCTGGCCGGTTCCACCTTGCGCGGGGCCGGGCGCTCGCGCCGCGAGCTGATGCGCAACCTGGTGGTGCTGGCTTCGGCCGGCTCCCTCGGCTGGTTGGGTTGGCGCAGCGACAGCGCCCAGCAATTGCTGGCGGACTATCGAACCCAGGTCGGCGAGCGCCGCGAAGTGCGCCTGGCGGACGGCAGTGCATTGCTGCTCAACACCGACACCTCGGTGAATGTGGCTTTCGACGGTCAGCAGCGCCGGTTGCAGTTGCTCTGGGGCGAGATGCTGGTGAGCACCGGCATCGATGCGCTGCACAGGCCATTGCGGGTCATCACGCGCCACGGTGAGGTCCAGGCCCAGGGCGCGCGTTTCGTGTTGCGCAGCGACGAACGTGAGGATCAGGTGGCGGTGCTGGAGCAGGGCGTGCAGGTCAGCCTGGGTAACGGGGCGCTGGTGCGTCGGGTCGAAGCCGGGCAGCAACTGGCCTTCAACACCCGGAGTTTCGCCGCGTTGCAACCCAACGACGCTTCAGTAGGCGCCTGGCGCCAGGGCAGCATCATCGCCCTCGACCGACCCTTGGGGGACTTGCTGGCGGACCTTTCGCGCTACCGCCGCGGAGTGGTGCAGTGCGATCCGCAGATTGCCGGACTGAAAGTCTCCGGGGCCTTTCCCATTGATGACACCGATCGCGCCCTGGCGGCGCTTGAGAGCGGTTTCTCGCTGCGCATCGAGCGCTACACCCGCTATTGGGTGCGGGTGTCCCACCGCCGCCTCGGCTGAAACCAAACGGTAAAAATAATTATTCCGGTCTTTGCACTTTTGCTCACTCTGATCCGGCTCATCCCCCAGTGGATTCATTTTCAAGATCGGGGGAAGGCAAAGCATGTCTGAAGTTCACAAGTCGAAGTTGGCCCAGGCCATCAAGGTCGGGCTCTGGGGCGCGCTGGCGGTGTATGGCGCGGCGCTGCTGCCGTTGACCGCGGTGGCGGCCAGCGAACAGACGGCGGTGCGCCGCTTCGATATCGCGGCGGGTGATCTCACTGAGGTGCTGAGCCGTTACGCCAGTGCCGCCGGGGCGGCCATCTCCTTCGATGCCCGGCAGACCGCCGGCTTGCGTTCGGCGGGGCTCCAGGGGGATTACGGGGTACAGGAAGGCTTTACCCGGATTCTCGCCGGCAGCGGCTGGCAAGCCGAGCCGCAGAGCAACGGCAGCTATGTGCTGCGCCCCGTGCCCCAGGGCAGCGGCGCTCTGGAGCTGGGCACCACCCAGGTGCAGGGCCAGGAGCTGGGGGCCACCACCGAGTATTCCGGTTCCTACACCACCGGTGCGGTCACCATCGGCAAGGGCCAGCACTCGCTGAAGGAAACCCCGCAGTCGGTGACCGTGATCACCCGCAAGATGCTCGATGACCAGAACCTCAACACCATCGACCAAGTGATGGAAAAGACCCCGGGCATCACCCTCTACGACTCGCCCATGGGCGGCAAGTATTTCTACTCCCGGGGCTTTCGCATGACCGGCCAGTACCAGTACGACGGCGTGCCCCTGGACATGGGCAACAGCTACGTGCAGGCCGACAGCTTCAGCAGCGACATGGCCTTCTATGACCGGGTGGAGATCCTGCGCGGCGCCGCCGGCATGCTCAAGGGCGCGGGCGGCACCGCCGGTTCGGTGAACTTCGTGCGCAAGCGTGGCCAGGCCACGCCCCACACCCAGCTGATGATGTCCGCCGGCAGCTGGGACAACTACCGGGCCCAGGTGGACACCGGCGGGCCGTTGAACGATGCCGGCACCGTTCGTGGCCGGGCGGTGGTGACCCAGCAGACCCGGCAGTACTTCTACGACCTGGGGGAGCGCAAGGATCAGGTCTACTACGGCGCCCTGGATTTCGACCTCAGTGACGACACCACCCTGGGCCTGGGCATGGCCTATGAAGACGTTGACTCGCGCCCGTGCTGGGGCGGCCTGCCGCGCTACAGCGACGGCAGCGACCTCAAGCTCGGCCGTTCCACCTGCCTGAACACCGCCTGGAACAACTCGCGCAGCAAGCGCGCGACCTATTTCGCCGACCTCAAGCAACAGCTCAACGATGACTGGGCGCTGAAGGTGGCCGGGGTCTACAGCCGCAACACCCAGGACATCGAGTACGCCTTCCCCAGCGGTTCGGTGCCGGTGGGTGCCAGCCGCTCCAGCACCCTGATGCTGGGCAGCACCTATGACTACGACCAGGTGGACTACGGCTTCGATGCCTATGTCGACGGCCACTTCCAGGCCTTTGGCCAGGAGCACGAACTGACTTTCGGCGCCAACGCCAGCCGTTCGATCAAGGACGACTTCTACGCCGTGGCCGGCTTGCCGCAGCGGCAGAACGTGCTGGACCCCGATCACCACCTGCCCAAGCCCGATGACAGCTACTACGAAAGCAATTCCACCCGGGGCGGCCCCAGTGATCTGCGCATCCAGCAGCAAGGGCTGTATTCCACCCTGCGCCTGAAACTCGCCGACCCGCTGACCCTGGTCATGGGCAGCCGGGTCAGTTGGTACAAGTCGCAGAACGATGCCGTGGCCTACTGGCGCGACACCCGCACCCCCAGCAGTGCCCGTTCCAAGGAAACCGGCGAGGTCACGCCGTTCGCCGGGGTGCTGTACGACCTCAACGACAACCTCACGGCCTATGCCAGCTACTCCAGCATCTTCACCCCCCAGGGCAGCTATCGGACCCTGGACGGCGCCTCCCTCAAGCCGCTGGTGGGCAAGAGCTATGAGCTGGGGATCAAGGGCGAGTGGTTCGACGGCCGCCTGAACAGCGCCTTCAGCCTGTTCCGCACCCTTCAGGAAGATGCGCAGCAGGACGACCCGGCCTGCCCGGACAGCACCTGCTCGTTGAACTCGGGCAAGGTCCGCGCCCAGGGCTTTGAAGCCGAAGTCAGCGGTGAGGTGATCGAACGCCTGCAACTGCTGGCCGGCTACACCTACACCCAGACCAAGACCCTGGAGGATGCCGACAGCAGCAAGAACGGCCAGTCGTTCAATTCCTACGTACCGCGGCACCTGCTACGGGTGTGGGGCGACTACCAGCTGGGCGGTGCCCTGGAACGCTTCACCGTGGGGGCTGGGGTCAACGCCCAGAGCGACAACTACCGGGTCTCGCCCATCAGCGGCAATCACATCAGCCAGGCCGGCTATGCGATCTGGAACGGCCGGATCGGCTATCGCATCGACGACACCTGGTCCCTGGCGCTCAACGGCAACAACCTGCTGGACAAGCGTTACTACACCACCGTCGGCACCGAAGGCTTCGGCAACTTCTACGGCGATCCGCGCAACTTCACCCTGTCGGTCAAGGCTGACTTCTAAGCCCGGCCCCGGCCCCGGCTGCGCAGTGCGTCGAGCGCGGATCAGCGCGGTTTGAGGGCGGCCGGGCTGTTCTGCGGGGAGATCTCGCGTTCGCGGAAATAACGCTCCAGCACCCGCGGATCGGCCGAACGTTCGGCCAGGGCCACGTAGGTGTCCGGGCGCAGCAGGTACAGGGCGTTGCGCGCCAGCCCCGCGCGGGCGTGGGCCGAGCACCAGTCGAAGACCCGCAACGGCACCCGGTGTTCGGCGCACCAGTCCTGCACCGCGTTGCTGGTGACGCCGTAGACATGCACCTGCCAGCCCAGGTACTCCAGGCTGTCGAAGTTGTCGTGCTCGCCGTCCCTGACCCAGGGCAGGCGGTCGCCGCCGTGCACCGGGCCGACGCCGCCGGCACTCAGGGGCATGCCCCGGTAGTTGAGGGTGATCTGCGATACGGTGCGAAAGAGAAACTCCCGGGCACTGTCAAAGGCGGCGATCTTCGGCAGCAGCAGGGGGGCCAGGCGGGTGCGTACCAGGTAGGCGACCGGGCCGTCGGCGGTGGCGAAGCTGAACACCCGGTCGGTGGTGGCCACCAGGCGCCGGGCAAACTCCATGCGTTCGATTTCATAGCTGTCCAGCAGGCTTTCGGCGCTCTTGCCGCTGAGCACCGCCGCCAGTTTCCAGGCCAGATTGATGGCGTCGCCGATCCCGGTGTTCATGCCCTGGCCGCCGGCGGGGCTGTGGACGTGGGCGGCATCCCCCAGGAGAAACACCCGTCCCTGGCGAAACTGCTCGGCCACCCGGTGGTGCACCTTGTAAGTGGAGAACCAGTTGACTTGGGTGACGTTGACCTTGAGCTGATGCATGGCGCGCTGGCTGACGTCTTCGAAACGCAGGTTTTCCGGGTGCTCGGCGCGCTCGTCGCGCACGGTGCCGATCAGCCGCGCGCGGCCGCTGTGGGCCAGGGGAAACACCGCGAGAAAGTCGGCATCGTCCAGGTCCACGTGCAATTGGCCGTCGATGCTCGGGCCGTCGGCCTCGACATCGGCGACGTAGAACACCTGTTGGTAGGTGCCGCCGGGAAAACCAGTGCCCAGGGTCTTGCGCACCGTGGAGCGGGCGCCGTCGCAGCCGGCCAGGTAGAAGGCCTGGCAGTGTTCCTCGCGGCCGTCGGGGCCACGCAGGCGAGCGTTGATCAGGTGGCCGTGATCGGTGAAGGCCAGCAGCTCGGTGTCGCGTTCGACGCGCACGCCCAGCCGTTCCAGGCGTTCGATCAGCAGTTGCTCGTGCTCGTCCTGGGGAAAGATCTGCAGGAAGGGGTAGGGCGTCAGGTCTTCGCCGATGGCGTTGAACGGCAGTTGCGCGGCCCGCTCGCCGCGGACCCAGAGGTTGACCGCCGGCACGTGGTGGCCGCGCTCGACGATGGCCTGGGTCAGGTCCAGCTGGCGGTAAAGCTCCAGGGTCCGGGCCTGGACCGCCAGGGCCCGGGAGGTGGTGCCCGGGCCCAGGGTCTTGTCGATGATCCGTACCTTGACCCCCTGCTGGCGCAGCCAGAGCGCCAGCACCAGGCCGGTGGGGCCGGCGCCGATGATCAGTACGTCGCTGCAGTTCATGTGTTTGCCCTCGCTAAGAGATCAACGTTATGCATCTGACTGCGGGCGGCGCCTGCCGCGGGGTCAACGCTGGGCGAAGGCCAGGTTCAGGCCCAGTCCCGCGAAGCTTGCGGCAAAGCTGCGGCGCAACCAGTTCTGGACTTTGGGCGACTCGATCACCGCGGTACGGAACAGATTGGCCAGCAGGCCGTAGAGCACGAACACGAAGAAAGTCATGGCCATGAACACGCCGCTCAAGAGCAGCATCTGCGGGATCGGATCGCTACCGTCATGGGCGATGAACTGGGGCAGGAAGGCCAGGAAGAAAATGGTCAGCTTGGGGTTGAGGATGTTCAGCAGGCAGGCCTTGAGCATCAGCGCGCCGGCGCCGTGGCTCACCGTGTTGCTGTCCACGGCAAAGGCCGAGCGATCACGCCAGGTGGCATAGGCCAGGTACAACAGGTAGGCGACCCCGGCGAACTTCAGGCCCTGGAAGGCCAGGGCGCTGGTGTGCAGGATCGCCGACAGACCGAGGATCGAGGCCAGCAGGTGGGGGACGATCCCGGCGGTGCAGCCGATGGCGGTGAACAGGCTGGCGCGCTTGCCGGCCACCAGGGCGGTGGAAATGGTCAGGATCACGCCGCTGCCGGGAATCAGCACGACAATCAGGCTGGTAAGCAGAAAATCCAGGGTCAACATCCGGGTGTCACTCCATTGAGGGCGGGGTCATCAAAGTACACCCAGCCACACCGCCAATAGAAGGATTTTAGCCTGTAGCCGCTGCTGAGCCTGCGAAGCTGCGCGAAGGTCCGCAGGACCTTGCCTGGCGATCGCCAGCCAAACCTCTATCGATCTTGAGAACCCTGCGTCCCTACGGGCCGTTCGCAGCCTGCGGCAGCGGCTACACAAATCCCGGATCGGCATTGGCCCTGTAGCCGCTGCTGAGCCTGCGAAGCTGCGCGAAGGTCCGCAGGACCTTGCCTGGCGATCTCCCGCCTAACCTCAATCGGCCTTGAGAACGTCGCATCCTTGCGACGGAGTGCCGCCCAAGCCGTTCGCAGCCTGCGGCAGCGGCTACAGGGGCGTGGCGGGAACAGCGCTTGCATTCTTTGGTCGAACGCCCCATGCCGCTGCTTTACTTGCACGGCCCTCGTCCAGCCATCTTGCGGAGTCCCATGATTTTCCACCGTCTTCTCAGTTGCTGCCTGGGCCTGTCGCTGCTGGCCGGTTGCGCCAGCTCGCGCGGCCCCCAGGCGCCGGTGCTGACCCCGGAGCAGATCCAGGCGCGCATCCTGCGCCTGCTGCCGGCCCAGGTCAGCGATCGCCCGGGCTGGGCCCGGGATATCCAGGTGGCCTTCAGCGCCCAGGGCCTTGAGCCGAGCCAGAGCAACCTGTGCGCGGTGCTGGCGGTGACCGAACAGGAATCCACCTTCAAGGTCGATCCGACAGTGCCGGGCCTGGGGCGCATTGCCCGGGAGGAAATCGACCGCCGCGCGGCCAAGGTGCATGTGCCGGCGCTGCTGGTCAGTGCCGCCCTGCAAGTGCGCGGCTCGGACGGCCAGTCCTACAGCCAGCGTCTGGCCAAGGCCCGCAGCGAGAAGGAACTGAGTGCGATCTTCGATGACTTCATCGGCATGGTGCCCCTGGGCAAGACCCTGTTCGGTGGCTTCAATCCAGTGCACACCGGCGGGCCGATGCAGGTCAGCATTGAATTCGCCCAGCAGCAGGCCCAGGGTTATCCGTACCCGGTGCAGGACTCGATCCGCCATGAAGTCTTCAGTCGCCGTGGTGGCATGTACTTCGGCATCGCCCACCTTTTGGGTTATCCGGTGGACTACCCGCAGCCGCTGTATCGCTTCGCCGACTTCAACGCCGGCTGGTACGCCAGCCGCAATGCGGCTTTCCAGGCCGCGGTGAGCCGCCTCAGCGGGATCAAGCTGGCCCTGGATGGCGACCTGATCCGCTATGACTCGCTCCTGCCCGGCAGCACCGAACTGGCGGTGCGCACCCTGGGCAAGCAGCTGGGGCTGCGCAACCCGCAGATTCGCGCCCAGCTGGAAAAGGGTGACAGCCAGGCCTTTGCACAGACCGAGCTGTACCGCCAGGTATTTGCCCTGGCCGACCGCGCGGCGGGCCGACCCGTGCCGCGCCAGCAACTGCCGGGCATCGAACTCAAGAGCCCGAAGATCACCCGCCAACTGACCACCGCCTGGTTCGCCAAACGCGTGGATGAACGCTACCAGCGCTGCCTGCAAAGGCCGCTGTAACCCCAAGGGCCTGCCCGTTGTAGGCGCTGGCTTGCCAGCGAAGACGCCCGCCAGGGCGATGCAAGGCTTGCGGTCCTGTTCGCCGGCAAGCCGGCTCCTACGGCGGGGTCAGGGGCGACGGCGGACGAACTTGCGCCACAGCCACACCCACAGCATCGCGAGAGGGAAGGCCAGGATCACGAAAGGCAGGGCATAGCTGCCTTTCTCCAGGGCTTCGGCTGTGCCGTCGGACAGGTTGTCCTGCAGGTTGCTGAAGGCGCGCTTGAGACTTGAACCGCGTTCGGCGCCGTTGCTGGGCAGGAAGTTCAGAGTCAGGCGGTTGGTGTCCAGGCGACGCTGTTGTCCGGCAGCTGTCTGGGCCAGTGCTTGCAGGTCATTCTCGATGCCCGCTTGCTCCTTGCTCAGGGCGATCAGGTCGCTGACGCTGATGTCCTTGCGCGCCGCCAGTTCATCCAGGCGCTGTTGCTGGGCCTTGAGTCGCTGTTGCTGGCGTTGCACATCGGCCACGGCATCGGCCAGGTCTTCGGCGCTGGTGATGCGCTCACCCAGTTCGGCCCCTTGAGACGCCTGCTGGACGATGGGCTCGACCCCCTCCGGAACGATTCGCAGCACCACCCGGGCGCGGTACGGGCCTTGCTCCAGGAGCAAGATGTTGCAGGGGCCGAACTGGGCTTTTTCGCAGGCTTCACGGGTTTGTGTCAGGTGCGGGCCGATTTGCTCGGCAGGCAGGGACAGGGTCAGTTCGTGCTCGTAGGCCAGCAGGGCGCCGGCCTTGCCCTGGGCCCCACCGAGGGCCACCGCAGAGCTGTTGTGATCACTGGGGGAACAGGCGCTGAGGGCCAGGGCGCCGAAGAAGACAAAGGCCAGTCGGCGGCGGATGGCAGGGTGATCGTCCTGATGCTGCATGGAGGCTCCTTGAGTACTTGAAATTGCGGCTAGTGCGCAGGTGCGCATCTTACTGCTGTTCCCAGGATCACCACGATCACGGCGCAACTTATTTTCGCCAATTTGCCTGGCTGATGCTCATAGGCATCGTGGTCAATCAGGGCTACACCTGTCGCCCTGTGCAACCCTCTGTCACCCAGCGGTTCAAGGAGAGCCTCATGAGCCAATCGGACATCCCCCAGGGCTTCAGTCCCTTGCCCCGCAGCAGCCCGCTGCTGGAGTTGATCGGCCCGGTCTATGGTCGCGGCAGTGGCCGCGAGCTGTGCCTGGGTCTGCGTGCCGATGCCCGCCACGCCAATGGCCGGGGCACGGTGCATGGCGGCATCATCGCCACCCTGGCGGACGTCGGCATGGGCTACGCCATGGCGTTTTCCAGCGATCCACCGCTGCCGCTGATCACCGCCAGCATGACCCTCGACTACCTGGGGGCGGTGCAGGTAGGGGATTGGATCGAGGTGCGCCTGGAGCATGCCAAGCGCGGTCGGCAGATAGCCTTTGCCACGGTGCTGCTGCGGGTCGGCGAGCGTGAAGTGGCGCGGGCCAGTGGCGTCTTCGCCGTCCCAACTGCAGCCCTGTAGCCGCTGCTGAGCCTGCGAAGCTGCGCGAAGGTCCGCAGGACCTTGCTTGGCGATTGCCAGCCAAACCTCTATCTATCCTGAGAACCCTGCGTCCCTACGGGCCGTGCGCAGCCTGCGGCAGCGGCTACACAAATCCCGGATCGGCATTGGCCCTGTAGCCGCTGCTGAGCCTGCGAAGCTGCGCGAAGGTCCGCAGGACCTTGCTTGGCGATCGCCAGCCAAACCTCTATCGATCTTGAGAACCCTGCGTCCCTGCGGGCCGTGCGCAGCCTGCGGCAGCGGCTACACAAATCCCGGATCGGCATTGGCCCTCTAGCCGCTGCTGAGCCTGCGAAGCTGCGCGAAGGTCCGCAGGACCTTGCTTGGCGATTGCCAGCCAAACCTCTATCGATCTTGAGAACCCTGCGTCCCTGCGGGCCGTGCGCAGCCTGCGGCAGCGGCTACAGTTGCTTCCAGTCCAGGCCGAAGCGCGCCAGGTATTTGCGCAGGCGGTCGGCGTCGTTGGGGTTGGCCTTGCCCAGGCGTGACACGCCGAACAGCCGGCGCCCGGCGTCCGACAGGCTGTCGGCGCGACGGCATTCGGCAATCACCGCCTTGAGCTGCAGGCGGTCGAACAGGTCCAGCTCTACCTCGTCGCCCAACAGTTGCTGCAGTTCATCCTCGGCATTTTCCAGGCCCCAGGCGTGGCGCAGGCGCTGGATTTCCTCTTCGACCTGGGCCTGGTCGATGCGTCCGCTGTCGGCCAGGGTGGCCATGCGGGTGATGGAGGCCGACAGCTCGCGGAAGTTGCCCAGCCACGCCGCTTCGCTGGAGCTGGCAAAGGCCAGGTAGCGGCGCCGTGCTTCCAGGTTGAAACGCACCAGTTGCCCTTGCTCCCGGGCGTGGCGTTCCAGCTCGAAATCGATGTTCGGCTCGATGTCCTCGCGGCGTCCCGCCAGCCCCGGCAGGTTGAAGGTCCAGAGGTTGATCCGCGCATACAGGTCTTCGCGGAACAGGCCCTGGGCCACCCGGCCGCGCAGGTCGCGGTGGGTGCCGGCGATGATCAGGAAGTCACTCTCCACTTCCTGGTCCGCGCCCATGGGGAAGAAGCGTTTTTCCTCGATGGCCTTGAGCAGCATCGCCTGTTCGTCCAGTCCCAGTTCGCCGATCTCATCAAGAAACAGCATGCCGCTGTGGGCCGCCCGCAGCAGGCCCTCGCGGGCGTTCTGGGCGCCGGTGAAGGCGCCCTTGATATGGCCGAACAGCGCCGACATGGCGCCGTCACCGCGCAGGGTGGCGCAGTTGACCTCGACAAAGCGTCCCTGCACCTGGTGCCGGCCGCGCTTGAGTTCATAGATGCGCCGGGCCAGGAACGACTTGCCGGCACCGGTGGGGCCGATCAGCAGCATCGGCGCCTTGGAACGCACCGCGACCCGCTCGATCTGCTCGATGGAGCGGTTGAACGCCGGGTTGCGGGTGGCGATCCCGGACTTGAGGAAGGCCAGGCCCTCCAGGCGCTTGTGGGCAAAACGCGAGGCGATGCGGTCGTAGCGCGACAGGTCGAGGTCGATCAGGGCGTGGGTGCCGGTGGCGTGCTGGTCGGGGTCGCGGCGCCGCGCCGGCGAGGTCTGGATCAGTCGGGCAGGGAGGTAGCGCGCCTCGGTCAGCAGGAACCAGCAGATCTGCGCGACGTGGGTGCCGGTGGTGATGTGCACCAGGTAGTCCTCGCGCTCGGTGTCGAACGGGTAGGCGCTGGTGAAGTCGTGCAGGGCGGCGTACACCTCCTCGAAATCCCAGGGATTCTTCAGGCCCATGGGGTGCAGGCGCACTTCGGTTTCCGGCGACACCTGGCGCACATCGTTGGCCACCCGTTCGGCCAGGCTGATATCCCGGGCGTCGAGGCCGTGGAGCAATTCCAGGCGGTTGATCAGCACATCCTGCTGCTGGCACAGGCCGACCGTGGGGCGCCAATGGCTCCAGCGGTTGGCACCCTTGCCGACGCGATCGAGGGTGGAACCGACAAAACCGATGGCGACCGTGGACTTGCTCGACATGTTTATACCTGAAGATAAAAAGCGATAAGTAAAGATATAAAATTATCGATGTGTTTGTCTTGTCGAATGCCAAGTGAAAAATCGATTAAAAATAAAATCGTTATAAATCAATGGCTTGAAAAATAATTTTCTGAAAAATCAAAACCTGGCACAGCGGCTGCAATGTATCTGGCAACGAACGAGACAACAGAGCGAGACGCCAAGATGGCCAACTTCCAGCTGTTCAACACCCAACAGGCAAAAGCGCCAGTGAGCACCACCCTGAACGCTTCCAAGGCCGGGGCTTATGCCTACAACGCCAAGCATCGCCTGGCCCAGCTGGCGGTCACCGGTTGCCTGAACTCGACCTTCTACACCTCGCCTGAAGGTCAACTGGACGCGGTGCTGCAACTGGTGAGCGAGCTGGACAGCCGCTTCGTCGCCCAGGCCGCCCGTTACGCTCGGCAGCAAGGCCATATGAAGGACATGCCGGCGCTGCTGCTGGCGGCGCTGACCGCACAACGCTCGGTCCTGGTACCGGAGCTGTTCGCCCAGGTGGTGGACAACGGCAAGATGCTGCGCAACTTCGTGCAGATCCTGCGCAGCGGCGTGACCGGGCGCAAATCCCTGGGGTCGCAGCCCAAGCGCCTGGTGCAGAACTGGTTGAACAGCGCCAGCGAGCGTCAGCTGTTGCAGGCCTCGATCGGCACCAAGCCGTCCCTGGCGGACGTGGTGAAGATGGTTCATCCCAAGCCAAGCGAAGCCTGGCGCGAAGCCTTCTTCGCCTGGGTGATCGGTAAGCCGGTGGATGTGCAAGCGCTGCCTGAGCTGACCCGGGACCTGCTGGCGTTTCGCAGTGGTGCGACAACTCAGGTGCCGCAGGTGCCGTTCCAGTTGCTCGGCAACGAAACACTGAGTGCTGAACAATGGGCGGCACAGGCCCGCAACATGGGCTGGCAGGGGCTGCGCATGAACCTCAACACCCTGGCCCGCCACGGCGCGTTCCAGGTGCCGGGTTGCAGCGAGTACGTGGCGGCGCGGATGGCGGATGCGGGGGAGGTGGTCAAGGCCCGGGTCTACCCGTACCAGTTGCTGGCGGCCTACCGCATGGCTGGCGAGGACGTACCGCAAGCGGTCCGCGAGGCGCTGCAGGATGCCCTGGAGCTGTCCCTGGCCAACGTGCCGGCGCTGGCGGGCAACGTGGTGGTCTGCCCGGATGTCTCGGGCTCGATGCACAGCCCGGTTACCGGCTATCGCCAGGGCGCCACCACCGCGGTGCGTTGCATCGATGTGGCGGCCCTGGTGGCGGCAGCGGTGTTGCGCAAGCAGCCGGCGGCGCGGGTCATGCCGTTCGAGCGGGGGGTGGTGAACATCCACCTCAACCCGCGGGACAGCGTGATGAGCAATGCGCAAAAGCTGGCGAACATCGGCGGAGGCGGGACCAACTGCTCGGCGCCCCTGGCCCAACTGGCCAACGCCAAGAGCCGCGTGGACACCCTGATCCTGGTCTCGGACAACGAGTCGTGGATCGATGCGCGGCGCCACGGCGCTACGGAAACCATGCGCCAGTGGGAGCGGATCCGGGCCATCAACCCGCAGGCGAAGCTGGTGTGCATCGACATGCAACCCGGCGCCACGACCCAGGCGCCAGACCGCGAGGACATCCTCAACGTCGGCGGCTTCAGTGATGCGGTGTTCGATGTGATCGAGCAGTTCACCGCAGGCAACTACGGTGCGCAGCACTGGGTCAAGGCAATCGAGGCGATGGCGCTCTGATCGCTGGAACATGAGATAAACCGTGCGCCGGCCAGCCGGCGCACACCACAGATTTTTTGATCATTGGCCCTGAATGCCGCTGTGACTACATCCAAAGGCGTCTCAGCAAATTTTGTCAGGGCCGGTGAGGGCACGAATGCCAGTGGCTGTACATCCTGGTTAAGCCGGTTCGAATCCGGCCATCAGTCACTACTTTTGTCGTGCCACCTTTTTTGCAGTTTTTGCGACGAATGCGGATGGAACTACATCCCAGGTTCGGGATGCGGGTTCGATTCCCGCCGGTGCTGGAAAACGGCGCCGTGGTTCAATGGTCAGAACACGAACGCATTGTTCCATCGACTCTTGTCGTCGCATCTTTTCCCCCGCCTCGGCGGGATGGCAGTGAATGCCACGGGTACTACATGGTGTCGCGGGTTCGAACCCCGCCAGCCGCAAGGCTGTAGCTCAGTCGGTAGAGCAAATGTGCCTGTTCCCTTGTCGCTGCCCGCAGGCCCGGCCTGCACCGATTGACCCGGCGAATGCCGGTGGAACTACAGGACAGCGAGGTCGCGGGTTCGAGTCCCGCTCACTAGCTCAGAGGCAGAGCGCGCTGCATGTTCCACCTTCACTGGTCGCCGTCTGTACCGAACACCGCAACTCCGTAGGAGCTGGCTTGCCAGCGAAGAGGCCCTTGAGATCGTCTTCTGCGACTCGGCTCCTACACAATCTATTGAACAAGGCCGAATCAGCGGCCACAGGAAAAAGAGTCAACGACATGGAACACAAAACCTACCAACTGCTGGAAGTGGCCAACGGCAAGCCGATCAAGATGTGGACCCAGGGCGTGCCGGTGGAAAACGAAGCGCGCCAGCAATTGATGAACACCGCGAAGATGCCGTTCATCTTCAAGCACCTGGCCGTGATGCCCGACGTGCACCTGGGTAAAGGTTCGACCATCGGTAGCGTGATCCCCACCGTAGGCGCGATCATTCCGGCGGCGGTCGGGGTGGATATCGGTTGCGGAATGATCGCTGCCCGTACCTCGCTGACCGCCTCCGACCTGCCGGATAACCTGGCCGGGTTGCGTAGCGCCATCGAGGCCGCGGTGCCTCACGGTCGTACTTCGCCCCGTAGCGGTCGCGATAAGGGCGCCTGGGGTGATGTGCCGCAGCAGACCGATCAGGCCTGGGCTGCGCTGCACCCACGCTTCAAGGCGATCACCGATAAGTACCCGGCCCTGGCCAACAGCAACAACCGCCAGCACCTGGGAACCCTCGGCGGCGGTAACCACTTCATCGAGGTCTGCCTGGATGAAGCCAACCGGGTCTGGTTCATGCTCCACAGCGGTTCCCGTGGCGTCGGTAACGCCATCGGCAACCTGTTCATTCACTTGGCACAGGCCGATATGCGTCAACATATCGCCAACCTGCCGGACCGCGACCTGGCCTACTTCGAGGAAGGCAGCCAGCACTTCGACGATTACGTGGAAGCCGTGGCCTGGGCCCAGGATTTCGCCCGGCAGAACCGTGAGCTGATGATGCAACTGGTGATCCAGGCCACCCGCAAGGTGATCAGCAAGCCCTTCGAAGTGGCGCTGGAGGCAGTGAACTGTCACCACAACTACGTGCAGAAGGAGCGCCACTTCGGTGAGGAGGTGCTGGTGACCCGCAAGGGCGCGGTGTCGGCGAAGAAGGGCGAGCTGGGGATCATTCCGGGGTCGATGGGGGCCAAGAGCTTCATCGTTCGCGGGCTGGGTAACGAGGAGGCGTTCTGCTCCTGCAGCCACGGTGCCGGGCGTACCATGAGCCGCACCAAGGCCAAGAACACCTTCACCCTGGCCGACCAGATCCGCGCGACCGCCCATGTGGAGTGCCGTAAGGACGAAGCGGTGATCGACGAAATCCCGATGGCCTACAAGGACATCGACCAAGTGATGCACGCCCAGCGCGAGCTGGTGGAAGTGCTGCACACCCTGCGTCAGGTGGTGTGCGTTAAGGGGTAGAACAATGGACGACATGGACGCCTTGATAGCGGCGCCGCCCGGCTGGCATTACCAGCTGAGCGACTACGAAGCCCGCCGCGTGCGGGAGGTGATGGACGAATTGGATCGGCACAGTGCCTGGCTGGAACTGAGCCGCTTTGGCAACGGTTTCGTGCGTCAGGCCGCCGTGCGCGGCCTGGCCGCACAGCCTTCGGCCGAGGCCCTGGCGGCCTTGCTGGAGCGCCTCAACGATTGGGTGCCCCAGGTACGCCAGGAGGCTGCCGCGGCGGTCGAGGGGTATCTGGCACCAGAGCGCGCCGAGCTGCTGTTGCAGAGCCTGAAACCGCTGCTGGCCCTGGCCGGCAAACAGCGCGCCGACCACGGCGCGACCCTGGAACGGGCGCGCTCGGTGTTGCAGTTGGCCCAGGTACGCAAAGAAGTTGAAGACGCCTTTGGTGATTGCCGGGGCAAGGCCGCGCGCTTTGTCTTCGAGCTGTTGCTCGAAGGGGCGCAGGATCGGGCAGCGCTGCTGGCTCGGGCTCTGCGCCACAGTGAGGTCAGTGTGCGGCAGATGGCGGTGGATGCCTGCGCCGAACTGCCGGCCGCGCAGGCCGTGCCCCTGCTGGAAGAGGTGATGCACAGCTGCGGGGCCAGTGTGCGGGTCAAGGCGCTGCGCTTGCTGCTGCCGTTGCTGGCCGATCCTCGCGAGTATCTGAGTCAGGCATTGCTGGACCCTTCGGGGGCCTTGCGTTGCCTGGCCCATTGGGCCGCGCCCCGTCACGGGCTGGACCCGCGCGAGGTGTTGCTGCAACGGCTGCAACAACCGGCACCACGGAACAAGCGTGCTTGGCTGGGCCTGTTGGGGCTGGTCAAGGAACTGCAGGAACCCATGGCCGACGCCATGGTGCGACAGGCCCTGGCCTCGCCGGCGCCGAGTGTGCGCCTGCTGGCCCTGCAGACCCTGGGCGAGCGTGGCATGGCCGAGCAACTGGCGGCCCTGGACGACGCCTCGGACAAAGTCTTCAACTGCGCCCTGGGCCTGTTGCACGAGCAACCCTGGGCGGTGTTCGACGAGGTCCTGGAGCAGCGTCTGGACCAGCACTGGCACGACCTGCCGAAGGCGCGGCGCTGGGCCCTGCTGGCTCTCAAGCCGGGCTGGCGCCAGTTGGAATACCTGCTGTGGCGCCTGGGGCAGGGCGGCAGCGAGGCCGCCTATTGGCGTGAGACTCTGGCGCGCTGGTGCGATAGCCGCTACGGGATGTTCGATCCGGTCACCCCCAAGCCGCTGCGCGAAGCCATGTTGCAGCGTGTGCAGGCGATGGAGGCAGCCGGTGAATTGCCCGCAGGTTCAGCCAAGCGCCTGCTTTGAAAAATGGAGAGAGCCTTTTATGCAGCCGCGGCCACTGTTGACCCGGATGGAAGATGAACACTGCCGCGCGCTGCGCCAGCAACTGAAGGATGTGTACTGCGTCTTCGATTTTGTGGTGCTGGCGGTCGAGCCCGAGGCTGAGGTGGATCAAGCCCTGCATCGCCAGGGCTTGCAGCACCTGTACCTGCAACTCATGGCCGAGCGCCGCGAGCGCTGGGAAATACTGCGCCAGGACCCGCGCTATGCCGACGTCGGCCTGACGTCGATGCGCTGGGAGCAGGAGCGGGCGGTGCCTGAGGCGCTCGGCCAAGAACAGGTCCGGCAGCTGGTCTGCGAAAATTTGGAGCCGCAGGAGTGGGCCTTGTTCCAGGCGTTTTACGACCCGCCGTATGGGACGCAGTTCCCCGGCGGCATCGAGCAGGCCCGGCAGGCGTTCGGCCACTGGTTGCAGGTGTTGGGGCTCGACCCCGCCGAGGGGCCGCATGTCATCAACTGGGTAGGCAACCTGGAACTGGACTTTCTGGCGCCGGACATGGGCCCGCACCTGCTGCCCTGGAGTGACTATTTCGACGAAGGCCTGGAGTGGTGGGGCGTCTGGTGCCTGACGGTGTGGAACCCCGTGCGCCGGACCCTGAGTGTGCTGGCTGCCAGCACCACCGATTGAACAAGGAAAAAGGATCATGAAACACCTGGAGCACCATCCCCTGAGCAGCGCCATGCGCGAACGGGTATTGGCCGAGCTGGCGCGGATCGAGCGCGAGCGCAATGTGCAGGTGCTGTACGCCTGCGAATCCGGCAGTCGGGCCTGGGGCTTTGCCTCCACCGACAGTGATTACGACGTGCGTTTCGTCTATGTGGAAAAGCCCGAATGGTTCATCCAGGTGGATGCCGGGCGCGATGTGATCGAGCGGCCCCTGGATGACGAGCTGGACATCAGCGGCTGGGAACTGCGCAAGACCCTAGGGCTGTTGCGCAAGTCCAACCCGACCCTGCTGGAATGGCTGGACTCGCCCCTGGTGTATCGCAGCGAACCGACCGCCGCCGCGCGCCTGCGGGAGCTGGCGGAGGCGTTCTACAGCCCGCCGGCAGCGCGCAATCATTATCTGTCGATGGCCAAGAAGAACTTTCGCGGTTACCTGCAAGGCGACAGCGTGCGTTTCAAGAAGTACTTCTACGTGCTGCGGCCGTTGCTGGCGGTGCGCTGGATCGATCAAGGACGTGGCCGACCGCCGATGACCTTTGCCGATCTGCTGACCACCGTCGACCATCAGCCACTGCTGGACGAAGTGGCTGAGCTGCTGGTTTTGAAACGCTGCGCCGACGAGTCCGCCTACGGACCGCGGCGCCAGGCACTGCACGCCTTTATCGCCGCCGAGCTGGAACGCCCGGTGCCGAAACTGGCGCGTACCCATGAAGACAACGCGTTGCTGGACGCTTACCTGCGGGAAACCGTCCGGCACTACGCCTGAGGAATGAGATGAAACAGGATGTCATCGAACTGGACGGCGCCATCGGCGGCGGCCAGGTACTGCGCAGCGCCTTGAGCTTGTCGATGCTCAGCGGCAAGACCCTGCGTATCCATAATATTCGTGCCCGGCGCAGCCGCCCGGGGCTGCTGCGTCAGCACCTGACGGCGGTGCAGGCCGCGGCCCAGGTGTGTGGCGCCAAGACCTCGGGGGTCGAACTCGGCTCTCAGGCCCTGACCTTCGAACCGGGGCCGATCCGTGGCGGCGACTACCGCTTTGCCATCGGCACTGCGGGCAGCTGCACCCTGGTGCTGCAGACCCTGCTGCCGGCCTTGTTGCATGCGCCGCAGCCCAGCCGTGTGAGCATCAGCGGCGGCACCCACAACCCCCTGGCGCCGCCGGTGGATTTCCTCCAGCAGGCCTGGTTGCCGTTGCTGCGGCGCATGGGCGGGCGGGTGGAACTGCAATTGCTGCGCCACGGTTTCGTCCCGGCCGGCGGTGGCGAGCTGGAGGCCTTTGTCCAACCGTCGGTGCTGCAGCCCCTGCACCTGCAAGAGCGTGGCGCACTGCTGGGCAGCCGGGCCTGGGCGCTGAGCGCGGGCCTGCCCGAGCATGTGGCGGAGCGCGAGTTGCGCCGGGTGCACAATCGCCTGGAACTGCCGCGCGAGCACCTCACCCCGGTGCAGCTGGATGAACAATACGGCCCGGGCAATGTGCTGTTGCTGGAGTTCGCCTTCGAGCACCTGACCGAGCTGTTCAGCGGATTCGGCCAGAACAGCCTGCGGGCGGAAAAGGTCGCCGACGTTGCTATCGATCAGGCCCGCGCCTGGTTGGATTCCGGCGCGGCGGTGGCCGAGTACCTGGCCGATCAACTGCTGCTGCCCATGGCCCTGGCCGGTGGCGGCAGCTTCACCACGCCGTGCATGACCGAGCATCTGGAGAGCAATATCCGGGTGATCGAAGCGTTCCTGCCGGTGCGCATCGAGTCGCGTTCGCTGGGCGCGCACCTGTTGCGGATGGAGTGCCACGGCCTGGGATGACAGCCCGGGGCGCGAGGCCCTGGCGCGGCTCAACCCGCTGTTGCAGATGGCCACCCTGACGGCCGTATCCTCAGCGACAGCGCGGCGATCCTGATCCGCTTCGGCCCGGAGTGTCCCGACTCCGGGCTGCTGCCTGAAGCGCCGTCGGCCTGCGCATCTGCACAGGCGCTGGCTTGCTGGCGGCCCCCATCTTCTGCAGTAGGCGGGGTGAGGGCGACAGGTTGAAGCGGCAGTTGAGTGTGTACCGGAGAAACTGGCAGTCTGCGCGCCCGCGCTGGTGTCGGTTTTTCTCACAAGGATGTACCCAATGGATGGCAATACCTGGCTCAAGGCCTTGAACGCACTGCTGACGCTTCTGCAACGCCTGGTGTTGCTCAGTGGCTGGTTTATCGCCGCGCTGATACTGGGGTTCACCATCAAGTCCGGGTTGCAGCCCTTTCTGGCGATGTTCCTGGCGTCGCTGCTGGGGGTGGTCGCGCTGGTGGTGCATGAGGGCGGGCATTACCTGGGGGCACGCGGGTGCGCCATGCCGGTGTTGCAGGTGCGGGTGGCCGCGGTGGAAATCCAGGTGCAGCGGCGCGGCTGGCGGTTGCGCTGGGCGCCGCAGCTCAAGCGCAATCGCCTGGGCGGTTATGTGATTGCCGTGAGCAATCTGCAACGCCCGCTGCGGCGGCAGTGGATGGTGGTGGTCCTCTGCGGGCCGCTGCTGAACCTGCTGCTGGGCGCCGCTGCCCTGGGGCTCGGGCTGTCCTGGTCCGGGGTGCCCGGGGCCATGGCCCTGGCGTTCGCCGCGATCAATCTGGCCATGGGCCTGGGGAACCTGATGCCGGCCTGGCGGGTGTCGCCCAGCGACGGCATGCTCCTGCTGGGCTGGTTTATGCATCGCGACGATCAACGCCCGGAGCTGGCCCAGGCGCGCCTGCTGGCCCAGACCGTGGCCGGGGTGCCCAGCGCGGAGTTGCCGGAGGAAGATCTGCAGCGTTTGGCCGAAGGCGCCATGCCCGGGCCGTTGCTCGCTTTCGGCTGTCGCCTCAATGCCCTGCAGGATCAGGGCGACTGGCCGGCCGCGGTGCAGATGGAACAGGCGCTGGAACAGCTGCTGGTGGCCCGGGCGACGGAGCTGAACGGCATGAGTGGCCTGATCGAATTGTTGCGTAGCGAATTGGCCTTCTGCCGCGCTTTTGTGCAGCGTGACGTCGCCCCCTTGAACAGCCCCCCGATGAGCGCCGAAGTGGATTGGAACGCACCCTGGCTGCGACCGCGCTGCCTGGCCTTGCAAGCCTTCCTGGAGGGCGACCGGCAGCAGGGCGAGCGTCATCTGCAGCAGGCGCTGCAAGCGGCCAATAACAGCGTGGTGCTGGCCCAGGGCAAGAGCGAAGCGCTGCTGGCCGAATACCTGCGGGCGTTGCCGGCACCAGGCCGCTAAGGCCCCGGCCCACGGCATCGAACAGGCCGTTGTGCTGGCGCGGGCTTGCCTGCGAAGGTTTGCCGCTGGGGGACCAAGGTCTGTGCAGCGTCCAGCCGGTTTCCGGGGTGATGGGGGAGTGGGCGGGGTGAAAATAATCGGTTCGCGGTGGCAAACCTCTTATACTCCTGCGCCTTATTTTCCCAGCCAGCCAGAGGAACGCCCCGTGGCCAACGAACCGGATCAGGATTTCTACAACCGCGCCGATGCCATCATCGAGTTGACCAACTCCCACATCGCCGACAGCAGCCGGGGCAAGGCCAGCGCTTCGCTGATGTACGCCAACGCGCGCTTCAGCGCCTGGGTCAGCGCCTGCGGCTGCCGTAATGCCGAGGAACTGGCGGCGTCCAAGCAGCAGGCGGTGGACTATTTCCTTGAGGAGTTCCGCCTGATGCTGGAGGAGAACCTCACTGACTACGTCGAGAACTACTCGCGCTACATGAACGCCAATCCGGATTGAAAACAGTCGACGCGGTCTTGCCTGGGCCGCTTTCGTGAGACTGTCGGGCAGTCGCTTGCTGCCCTGCTGCAACCCGTGCACTTATCGCCTCGGGTTGCATGTCGCGGATGGGCGAGACCGGGCTCCAGTTGTCCAAGGACGGGATCGACCGGTTCAGCCAGTTCATGCTGGTTCTGGAAGGTTGATGCCCGGGTGATTGGGTAGCTCCCTGGCGCTGGCCGGGGCAAGGCGGTGACGGTCATTCGCAGCTGCGAGCATTCGTCCACCGATTGAACCCGTGGTGCAGGGCCGGACACACTCTGTCGAGCGCGAGTGCTGCCATCAGCGCCGTTGCCGAGCCGGTCGCGGGAATTCATACACACATTCTGGTCACACAAAACGTGATCGGCGTCACTCTTTTCTCAAGTGATCCATGACCCTGGTCGATAAGCTCTGCATGCCTATTGATACGGAGTTCGTCATGGCCTTGCTACCGGTTCGTCTGTCTCATCGTTTGACCCTCGGCAGTGTGCTGCTGTTGCTGTTCACGGCGTTGGCGGTGTTCGCCGTGATGACCTTGCGGGGGCAGCCCAGAGTGGTGGCGGCGAGCTCGGCCCTGATTGAACAGACCGGCAGTGCCATCGTCCGGCAACTGGCCTTGCAGTTGGCCGGGATCGAAGGGGTGACGGCCAGCATGGCCCATCTGGTGGAAGGGCTGCCCAAGGAGCAGGCGCTGGTGATGGCCACCTTGCCCAAGCTGATCGACCACGAAGGCGACAAGGCGATCGCCGGGGGCGGCATCTGGCCGGAACCCAATGCCTTCACTGCCGGGGTCGAGCGCCGCAGCTTCTTCTGGGCGCGCAGCGATGCCGGGCCCCTGGCGTTCTCCGATGACTACAACGCTGCCGGCAGCGCCGGCTATCACCATGAAGCCTGGTACACCGGCGCGCGCAACAGTGCGCCGGGGCGTTGCCTGTGGTCCGAGGCCTACCAGGACCCGGTGACCCAGGTGCCGATGACCACGTGCAGCGTGCCCTATCGTCAGGACGGCGCCTTCGCCGGGGTCGCCACCATCGACCTGCGCCTGGATGACTTGGCGCGTTTCCTCAAGGAACAGGGCGCGGTCACCGGCGGTTATGCCTTTGCCCTGGATCAGGCCGGCAATGTCTTGTATTTCCCTGATGCCCAGGCCGGTGGCGGTGGGCAGATGCTCAGCTTCGACGCCTTGAGCAAGCAGCAGCCCTGGCTGCATCCGGTGGCCGAGGCCCTGGCCAAGGCGGCGCCTGCCGGGCAGGTGCGCAGCCTGGATCTGGCAGAGGATGGCCGGCTGCAGGAAGCGGCGCGGGTCAGCCTGTTCAGCATGCCCGGCAGTGGCTGGACCATCGGCCTGGTGACCCCCGAGCAGAAGGTCACCGGCCTGGCTCGGGCCATGACCACCGAGATCCTGCTGTTCCTGCTGCCGTTGCTGGCGCTGCTGTTGTTCTTCGCCTGGCTGGCCGGGCACAAGCTGATTGCCCAACTGGAGGAAACCACCCAGCAGATCGATGCCCTGGGCCGCGGTCAGGCCACGGACAACGCCGAGCTGCACGTGGCCCGGGCCGATGAGATCGGCGCCTTGCGCGGTGCGGTTAACCGCTATGCCGGGCAACTGCGGCAGATGCTGCACAAGATCGCCAGCGAAGCCCAGCAGTTGCAGAACGAAGCCGCGCGCCTGGGTGAGCTCAGCAGCACCCTGGCCCAGCGCGCTGAGCAGCAACGCCAGGAAAACACCCAGTTGGCCACGGCCATTACCCAGATGTCCTCCAGTGCTCTTGAAGTGGCGCAGAACACCAACAACTGCGCCGACACCGCCCGCCAATCCCTGGTGGTGGTGCAGGACGGCCAGCAGCGGGTCGCGGCCAACAGTCAGTCGATCCAGCAGCTGTCCACGGAGATGGCCGAGGCCACTGCGGTGATCCAGCGCCTGGAACAGGACAGCCAGCAGGTCGGCGCGGTGCTGGATGTGATCAAGGCCATCTCCGAGCAGACCAACCTGCTGGCGCTCAACGCCGCCATCGAGGCCGCTCGGGCCGGGGAGCAAGGCCGCGGCTTTGCCGTGGTGGCGGATGAAGTACGGACCCTGGCCGGCCGCACTCAGACCTCGGCCAACGAGATCAGCGGCATGATCAGCGATTTGCAGCAGGCGTCACGTCAGGCGGTCCAGGCGATTCAGGCCGGTGAGGCGCGGACCCGTGAAGCCGTGGGCGAGGCCTCCGGCGCGTCGCAGGCACTGTCGAGCACCGTCACCAGCTTCGACGATATTTCCCAGCGCGCGCAGCAGATTGCCGTGGCGGCGCAGCAGCAGAGCCATGTGACCCAGGAGATCAACGAACTGGCGGTGCGCATCCACGGCATCAGCGAGGACAACGCCCGGGACGCCCAGGCCCTGGACAAGGTCAGCGAGGCCATGCAGGCCCTGTCCGGGCGCTTGTCGAACCTCAGCCAGGGCCACAGCTGAGGCATTGCCTGCCCGGGCCGTCAGTGGTCCGGGCGGGTTTCACTCCCCCGGGCCGCAGTCGCCGGCCCGTTTCAGACCTGGCTGGACATCATCAGCTTGAGGTTCAGCAACAGCCCCAACGACACCCAGCCGACCCCCAGCAGGCCATTGATCAGTGGCTTGCCGGGAGCCACGCGCGTGGCCAGGAAACGGGCGATGGCGGCGCCGATCAGCGCGCCGGGAAAGTCCAACAGGTAGAACAGCCAGCCCATGGAGTCCTCCGGGGAGCTGATCCACAGGCTGAACAGCTGCAGGTGCGCGGCCAGGGCCAGGGCCACTCCGGTGAACAGCGCCGGCGTGGGCCGGGTGCACAGCAGCAGGCCGAGGATCAGCCCCTGGGGCAGCCAGTAGGCGGCAAAGTTTTCCCAGAAATACTCCATCGGTTGCCCGGCCCGGACGATTGCCAGGGACAGCCCCCAGAGGAGCGCGACGATGGCGGGTAGGTACTTGAGGCGGGCAACGGGTACAGCGAGTGAGGGTGAGGGCATTGCAGGGTCTCGAGGATCAAGGGGCATCAGCGGTGGTGGCCGCCGGGTAGGGTATCTGTGGTGTCGCTACAGAGTTCGTGGACGCATTGGCGCAACCAGCGATGGGCCGGGTCGGCCTCCATGCGCGGGTGCCAGAGCAGGGAAATGGTCAGCTCCGGCAGCGGTACCGGCAGGCGGAAACTGTGCAGGCCTTCTCGCAGGTTGCTGGTGTGGCGTTCGGGCACCAAGGCGATCAGGTCCGAACCCCGGGCCAGGGCCAGGGCCGCGGAAAAACCGCTGACCAGGGTGACGATCTGTCGCTGCCGGCCCAGGGCCTGCAGCGTATCGTCCATGCGGCTATGGTCGTGCCCCTGGTGGGACACCAGGATGTGCTGGCCGGCCAGGTAGTGGTCGAGACTCACCGGGCCGCGGCTCAAGGGGTGGTCGCTGCGCACCACGCCGATAAAGCGATCGCGAAACAGCGCCCGGGTGCGCAACTCGGGGCTGGTGTCGGCATCGATCACTGCGGTTTCCAGATCGACGCTGGCCTCGCGCAGGGGCTTGCTGTCGCGGTCCAGCTTGGGCACGAAATGCACCCGTACCCCGGGCGCTTCGGCCCGCAGGCGGTTGACCAGGGCCGGGCCGAAGTTCTCGACGAAACCGTCGCGGCTGCGCAGGGTGAAGGTGCGCACCAGTTGCCTGAGGTCGATCTGCTCGGCCGGGCGCAGGGCGGCCTGAGCTTGCTCCACCAGCGGTCCGACTTGCTGGCGCAGCTCCAGTGCCCGGGGCGTGGGCACCAGGCCGCGTCCGGCGCGGACCAGCAACGGGTCACCGGTGGCCTGGCGCAGGCGGGACAGGGCCCGGCTCATGGCCGATGGGCTCAGGTTCAGGCGCAGGGCGGCCCGGGCCACACTGCCTTCGCTCAGCAGTACGTCCAGGGTCAGCAGCAGATTCAGATCGGGAGTCGACATGGGCGGAATCTAGCACGCCCAGAGCTGACATGGCGTTGCATGCATCAATTAACTGCAAAGCCTGCGTCTTCCGCCAGGTCTGGCGCGGACATAGGCTGGCGGGCAAATGCCTTGATGGAGTCTGCGCAATGTCCACCCTTGAGTCGAACCGTCCCGCGCTTCAACCCCGTGCACGCTGGGCCCTGGCCAGCCTGTCGCTGGCGACGCTGATGCCGTCCCTGGACACCAGCATTGCCAACGCCGCGCTGCCGAGCCTGGCCCGGAGCCTGGAGGCATCCTTCCAGCAGGTGCAGTGGATTGTCCTGGCCTACCTGCTGGTGATCACCACCTTGATTGCCAGCGCCGGGCGCCTGGGAGACCTGCTGGGCCGGCGCCGGGTGCTGCTGGGCGGGATCGCCCTGTTCACCCTGGCTTCGCTGCTCTGTGGTCTGGCGCCAAGCCTTGGTTGGCTGCTGGCGGCCCGGGCCCTGCAAGGCCTGGGGGCGGCCCTGATGCTGGCCCTGAGCATGGCCCTGGTGGGCGATGCGCTACCCAAAGCTCACACGGGAACGGCCATGGGCGTGCTGGGCAGCCTGTCGGCCCTGGGCACCACTCTCGGTCCGTCCCTGGGCAGCCTGTTGCTGGCCGGCGTCGGCTGGCGCTGGATTTTCCTGGTCAATGTGCCGTTGGGACTACTGGCTTGGCTGCTGGCCTGGCGTTGCCTGCCACAGGACCCCAAAGCCACCTCAGCCAGCGCTTTCGATCTGCCCGGGATGCTGCTCCTGGCCCTGAGCCTGGGTGCCTATGCCCTGGCCCTGACCCTGGGGGACAACCCGCTGGCGCTGTTGAACCTGGGGCTGTTGTCGGTAGCGGTGGGTGGGGGCGTGCTGTTGGTGTGGGTAGAGCGACGGGTAGCCGCGCCGCTGTTTCAGCCCGCCTTGCTGCGCCGGCCGCAACTGCGCCGCAGCCTGCTACTGAGCCTGCTGGTGTCCACGGTGATCATGACCACTCTGGTGATCGGGCCTTTCTATCTGTCCCAGGGGCTGGGGCTGGCGACTGTCTGGGTGGGCCTGTGCCTGTCCCTGGGGCCGCTGGTGGCGACCCTGAGCGGGGTACCCGCCGGCCGCCTGGTGGATAGGCTCGGCGCCCGGCTCTTGTGCCGGCTCGGGCTGCTGGGCATGTTCTTCGGTCTGTGCCTGCTGGCGCTGTTGCCCGTGAGCCTGGGGCTGGCGGGGTACCTGCTGCCCATTGCCCTGGTGACTGCCAGCTATGCGCTGTTCCAGGCGGCCAACAACAGCCTGGTGATGCTCGACGTGGCAGCGCAGCAACGGGGGCTGACGGCGGGCCTGTTGAGCTTGTCACGCAACCTTGGCCTGATCAGCGGCGCGGCCGCCATGGGGGCGTTGTTTGCCGTGATGTCGCGGCCGGGCGAGGGCGGTCCTGCCGATGTCGCGGCGGTGGCCCGTGGCATGCACTGGACCTTTGCGGTCGCTGCCGTTCTGATGCTGCTGGCGCTGATTGTCGCCTGTTTCGACCGGTTGTCCGAGGCGCCTGATCGGGCTTGTCGGTTGCCGCGCCCGAACTAAGCTTGGCCTGCACACCTCACCAAGGAGCAGGTCACCGTGAGTACACTTCGCACCCCTTCTTTAGGCCCGATTGTCGGGCACACCACCGATACGTCCTGCCGTTTATGGATCGCCGCCTCCGATGCCCTGGACGAGAAGGGCGTGGCGGAGGATATCCGCACCATCGGCGTGATTGGCGTGGTGGGCAGCAATGGTCGGGTCGCGGCGGACAACATCTTCTATTTTCGCTTGCGACGCGAGTACCACCGTACCGGCACTTTCAATCTCGGTGTCGACACCAGCCTGTGGAGCAACCAGGCTGCGCGCAAGCAGCTCAAGCCCTTTGTGCTGACGCCTGACACCCGGTATCGGGTGCGCATGGCGTCGCTCAACGTCGATGACGCGGGCAGCAACGATGATGATGTGTCCAGCGAGTCGGTGGTGCAGCGCCTGCCCGAGCCTGGCGCCTGGGCCAATGATCTGAACCGCACCGGGGCCGACAAGATGTACGTCGAAGCCGAGTTCACAACCCACGCCAGTGCCGGCGCCAAACCCGCGCCCCTGAGCTTTCTGCTGGGGTCTTGCCGCTACCCGGGGCTGCTGTGGAAACGCAAGAATTCCGACACCATCTTCGGGCCGATGCTGGCCGACCATGGGGATGCGCAACTGGTGCTGATGGTGGGTGACCAGATTTATGCCGACCTGTTCAACCGCCTGGTGCCGGTGGGGCTGGCGGATACTTTCGAGGAATTCGAGGAGCGCTACCACAGCGCTTTCGGCTCGCCGAACATCCGCCAATTGCTGGCCCACCTGCCCACCTACATGATCCTCGACGACCACGAGATCGAGGACAATTGGACCCAGGATCGGATTCGCAAGGACCGTGACAAGCGCCTGCTGTTCAACCTCGCCATGGGCGCCTACATGAGTTACCAGTGGAGCCATGGACCCCGCTTTGCCGACAGCTATGTCCATGGCCGGGCCATGACCGGTGACGACAAGTACCTGCAGCAGTTGCAGACTAACCAGCTGTTCTACGACTTCTCCTGTGGCGACTACCCGTTCTTCGTGCTCGACACCCGTACCCAGCGCTTTCTCGATGATGTGCCCGATGCCCTGGAGGACAACCATCTGCTGGGCCGTCCTTCACTGCACCCCAGCGAACCGGGTCAGCTCGACCGGCTGTGTGCCTGGTTGCGGCACATGCAGGAGGATCGGGGCAACATCCCCAAGTTCGTGGTCACTTCCAGCGTCTTTGTGCCCAACGGCGTGGATACCGTGGGCACAGACTCTGATGCCGTGCGCCACAAGAACGACAGTGACTCCTGGTCGGCTTTCCCCTCCACGCGGCGCGCCGTGCTGGAAACCATGATCGAGCACCAGGTGCAGAACGTGGTGTTCCTGTCCGGAGACATTCACTGCTCGAACATTTCCCGGTTGGCGTTCAGTGCCGCGGGTCAGGCCCTGAAGTCCTACGCCGTCACCTCGTCGGCCTTCTACTGGCCTTTTCCCTTTGCCGACGGTGACCCGGCTGGTTACGTGCACGACTCAACGGCGCCGCAGACGCCCGATAGCTTTGCGCTTCTCGACGGTACGCACACCATGGATTACCACACCTGGGCCTTTACCCAGGCCGATAACTTCGCCCGTCTCGACTTGCATCCCGGCAGCGCCGAGTTGGTGGTGCAGTTCTACGGCGCCGACGGTGCGCCGCTGTTGACCCGTAAGCAGGACGACAGCGTGAACAACCAGGAGGAACGGCTCCGGCTGGAGCCCTGGTAACGGCGCCTTACAACCCCAGTTCCAGCGCCAGCAAGTCCGCCAGGGGCTGGCGCCGGCGGATCAGCTGTGGCTGGCCGTTGGCGAACAGCACTTCCGGCAGCAGCGGCCGGCTGTTGTAGTTGGAGGACATGCTGGCGCCATAGGCGCCGGTGTCGTGCAGCACCAGCAAGTCGCCGACCTGGGCCTGGGGTAGCAGGCGCGGGGTCAGGCATTCGTCGTCCTGGGTGAAAATGTCGCCGGATTCGCACAGCGGGCCGCCGACCACGGTCAGCTGTTGCGGGCGCTGCACCGGCTGGCCGCTGGCGTCCAGCAGGCTCATGCCGTGGTAGGCACCGTACATGGCCGGGCGCATCAGGTCGTTGAAGCCGGTGTCCACCAGCACGAAGTGGTGCTGGCCGGCGGTCTTCACCACCCGTACTTCGCTGACCAGGCAACCGGCCTCGGCCACCAGGAAACGCCCGGGCTCGATTTCCATGCGCACGCCGTGGCCCAGGTAGGCCTCGATCTCCCGGCGCGCAACGCTCCAGGCGTTGGCGTAGCGCTGCACGTCCACCGCGGTGTCGCCGTCGCGGTAAGGGGTGGACAGGCCGCCACCAATGGAGAACGCCTCGATGTCGTGGTCCAGGGATTTCACCGCCGCCACCATGGCCGCGCCCACTTGCTCCAGGTGGTCGTAGTCGACCCCGGAACCGATGTGCATGTGCAGGCCCACCAGGTGCAGGCCGTACTGGCGGATCACCGCCAGGGCTTCGCCGACCTGATCGTGCCAGATGCCGTGTTTGCTGTTCTCGCCGCCGGTGTTGGTCTTGCGGCTGTGGCCGTGGCCGAAGCCCGGGTTGATCCGCAGCCAGACCCGGTGCCCCGGGGACTGCTCCCCGAGTTGACGGAGCATGTCGATGGAGCCGGCGTTGACCTCCACTTGCAGTTCCACCACGCGCTTGAGGGTGGCCTCGTCGAACAGGTCGCAAGTGAAGACGATGCCGGCATCCACCGGGCTGAAACCGGCCAGCAGGGCACGCTCGATCTCCCCCAGGGATACGGCGTCGACCCGTACCCCGGCCTCGCGGATCAGGCGCAGCAGGTGCAGGTTGGACGAGGCTTTCTGGGCGTAGCGCACCACGTCGAAGGCCTGCAGCTGGGCAATGCGCGCCTGGATGGTGGCGGCGTCATAGCACCACAGTGGAGTGCCATATTGGCGGGCAGCGGCGACGAGTTGAGCAGGAGAGAAGGGAATGGCCATGGCGATTGCTGTCTGTGGTCAGTGAGAGTGGTTGCAGCATGCCGATTTCCGGTCATTCAATAAAATATCTATTCTTTGTAGCCTGATTCAGATCTGATATGGGTTGAGCGATCAAGCGAGCCTCTGTTCATGGACATCTCCCTGCGGCACATCGAAGTATTCCGCGCCATCATGCAGGCCGGCAGCGTCACCGGCGCCGCGCGCCTGCTGTTCACCTCGCAGCCCACGGTGAGCCGCGAACTGGCGCGGCTGGAGGCGCTTTCCGGTCTGCGCCTGTTCGACCGCGAAGGCGGGCGCCTGCTGCCCACGGCCCAGGCCCTGCTGTTGCTTGAAGAGGTCGAGCGGGCCTATGTGGGGCTGGAGCGAATCAACAGCGTGGCCCAGTCGATCCGCCGTTTCGAGCACGGTCAGTTGAGCCTGAGCTGCCTGCCACTGTTCTCCCAGACCCTGCTGCCGCGGGTGTGCCAGCGCTTTTTGCAAGCGCATCCGGGAATCGGCCTGAGCATCACTGCCCAGGAATCGCCGCTGCTGGAAGAGTCCCTCAGCGCCCAGCGCCATGACCTGGGCCTCACCGAAAGCGAGCACCTGCCACGAGGTACTCAAGGGGAACTGCTGTTCTGCGCCGATATGGTCTGCATCCTCCCGGACGATCATCCGCTGTTGGCCAGGCCACGGCTGACTTCGGAGGATTTTCGCGGGCAGAACTTCATCAATCTTTCGGGCCTGGATATCTACCGGCAAACCCTGGACGAGCATTTTCGCCAGGCCGGGGTCGATCGCCGGGTGGTGGTGGAAACCACCAACGCCGCCTCGGTGTGCGCCATGGTGCGCCAGAAACTGGGGGTGGCGATCATCAATCCCTTGAGCGCCATGGAGGAAGTGGGGCGTGGCTTGGCGATCCGTCCGTTGCAGCTGTCGGTGCCGTATCGGGTGATGCTGATCCGCCCGGACTACCGGCCGTCATCGAGTTTTGTCGAGGGCTTTTGCCAGTCGTTGCGAGAGGAAGCGCGGCGCCTGGAGGGGCAGCTACGAAACATCCTATGAAAACCGACACCCTCGGTACAGGGGCCCGCTTGCTGGCAAAGGCGATCTCTCGAACGCCTGCGCTGGCAAGCCAGCTCACAACGGGATGTTTCTGAGGGACAGGCCCGCGCAGGTCGCGGGCCGGATGGTTAGCGCTCGATGGCCAATGCCACGCCCTGACCGCCGCCGATGCACAGGGTCGCCAGGCCTTTCTTGGCGTCGCGCTTGAGCATTTCATGCAGCAGGGTCACCAGCACCCGGCAGCCCGACGCGCCGATCGGGTGGCCGATGGCAATGGCGCCACCGTTGACGTTGACCTTGCTCGCATCCCACGCCAGCTCCTTGGCCACCGACAGGGATTGCGCGGCGAAGGCTTCGTTGGCTTCGATCAGGTCCAACTGGTCCAGGGTCCAGCCGGCCTTGTCCAGGCAGCGGCGGGTGGCGGAAACCGGGCCGATGCCCATGATCGCCGGATCGACCCCGGCGTTGGCGTAAGCGGCGATTCTGGCCAGCACCGGCAGGCCCAGGGCCCGGGCCTTGCTGGCGCTCATCAGCATCACTGCGGCGGCGCCGTCGTTCAGCGCCGAGGCGTTGCCGGCGGTGACGCTGCCGTCTTTCTTGAACGCCGGCTTGAGCTTGGCCAGGGCTTCGGCGGTGGTGCCGGGGCGCGGTTGTTCGTCGGTGGCGAAGGTCAGCGGTTCGCCCTTGCGCTGGGGAATCTGGATCGGGGTGATCTCGTCGACAAAGCGCCCGGCCTCGATGGCCGCTGCGGCTTTCTGTTGGGAGGCGGCGGCGAAGGCGTCCTGGGCTTCGCGGCTGATGCCGTATTTTTCCACCAGGTTCTCGGCGGTGATGCCCATGTGGTAGTCGTTGAAGGCGTCCCACAGGCCGTCGCTGATCATGCTGTCGATCATCTGGCTGTGGCCCATGCGCAGGCCGGTGCGGGCGCCGGGCAGCACGTAGTTGGACAGGCTCATGTTTTCCTGGCCGCCGGCGATGATTACTTCGGCATCGCCGCAGCGGATGGCCTGGGCGCCCAGGTGCAGGGCTTTAAGACCAGAGCCGCAGACCTTGTTCAGGGTCATGGCGGGCACGGCGTGGGGCAGGCCGGCCTTGATCGCGGCCTGGCGGGCGGGGTTCTGCCCGGCGCCGGCGGTGAGCACCTGGCCCATGATCACTTCGTCCACCTGGGCCGGGTCGATGCCGGTCTGGGCCAGCAGTTGGCGAATCACCGCGGCGCCCAGGTCGACGGCGGGAATGCCCGCCAGGGAGCCCTGGAAACTGCCCACGGCGGTACGAGTAGCGGCAACGATAACGACGTCTTGCATGTTGGGGCTCCTTAAGCGAACTGCATTTCAGGCACGTGGTCCGGCACGATCAGCTTGCCGGCGGTCTTGCTGACGATTTCCTCGACGCTGACCCCGGGGGCGCGCTCCTTGAGGATGAAGGCGCCGTTCTCGATCTCCAGGTAAGCCAGATCGGTGAGCACGCGCTTGATGCACTGGGCGCCGGTCAGCGGCAGGCTGCAACGGCTGAGCAACTTGGATTCGCCGTCTTTCGAGGCGTGGGTCATGGTGACGATGATGTTCTCGGCACCGGCCACCAGGTCCATGGCGCCGCCCATGCCCTTGACCAGCTTGCCGGGGATCATCCACGAGGCGATGTTGCCTTGCACGTCGACTTCGAAGGCGCCGAGCACGGTGAGGTCGATATGGCCGCCGCGGATCATCGCGAAGGATTCGGCGGAGGAGAAGATCGAGGCGCCGATGCGTGCGGTGACCGTCTGCTTGCCGGCGTTGATCATGTCGGCGTCGACTTCGTCTTCAGTAGGAAAGGCGCCCATGCCCAGCAGGCCGTTTTCCGACTGCAGCATGACTTCCATGCCGTCGGGGATGTAGTTGGCCACCAGGGTCGGAATGCCGATGCCGAGGTTGACGTAGAAGCCGTCCTGCAGTTCGCGGGCGACGCGCTGAGCCATTTGTTCGCGGGTAAGAGCCATGTTTGTTGTCCTTTTAGTCGGGCTGGGGAAGGGCGATCACTTGCGCACGGTGCGCTGTTCGATGCGCTTCTCGAAGGTGCCGCAGATGACCCGGTCGACGTAGATGCCGGGGGTGTGGATCTGCGTCGGGTCCAGCTCGCCCGGCTCGACGATTTCTTCCACTTCGACCACGGTGATCTTGCCGGCGGTGGCCGCCAGGGGGTTGAAGTTCTGCGCGGTGTGGCGATAGACCACGTTGCCGAAATGGTCGGCCTTCCAGCCCTTGACGATGGCGAAGTCACCGGTGATGGACTCTTCCATCAGGTAGGTGCGGCCCTTGAACTCGCGGGTTTCCTTGCCGTCGGCCACCGGGGTGCCGACGCCGGTAGCGGTGAAAAAGGCCGGAATGCCGGCGCCGCCAGCGCGCATTTTTTCCGCCAGGGTGCCTTGGGGAGTCAGCACCACTTCGATTTCGCCGCTGAGCAGCTGTTTCTCGAACAGGGCGTTTTCACCGACGTAGGAGGCGATCACCTTGCTGATCTGGCGGTCCTCCAGGAGTACGCCCAGGCCGAAACCGTCGACCCCGCAGTTGTTCGACACCACGGTCAGATCGCGGGTGCCGCGGCGCTTGATCTCGGCGATCAGGTTTTCGGGGATACCGCACAGACCGAAGCCGCCGGCGATCACGGTCATGCCATCTTGCAGACCTTCCAGGGCTTCCTCGTAGGACGCCACGCGCTTATCGAAACCTGCCATTTGCACCATCCTCTTTCTTGTTCGTTGGCGGCTGGCCAGCCGTTTGCGGATCAGTGTTGCGCTGCACGATTGATTTGTTAAGTTGATTTTTAAGGTTGATTGATTTGAAAAGCAGCATAATCAGCTCCAAGCTTGCGGCCTGGAGTTTATAGCTGGCGGCTGCCTCCTGAGGATGACAGATGACGGTTAAACAGATTCGGGCCTTTCTGGCGGTGGCCCACAGTTTGAGCTTTGCCCTGGCCTGCGAGCGCCTGCACCTGTCGCAGTCGGCCTTGAGCCTGACCATCAAGGCCTTGGAAGAAGGCTTGGGCGGACGGTTGTTTACCCGCAATACACGCAATGTGGCGCTGACCCCTGAAGGCGAGGCTCTGCTGCCTCTGGCCCGGCGCCTGATCGCCGATTGGGACAACGCCGAGGACGAACTGCGCCAGCGTTTCACCCTGCAGCGCGGGCGGGTGACGGTGGCGGCCATGCCGTCCTTTGCCGGCAATCTGCTGCCGCCGATCCTCAAGCGCTTTCGCGCCCGCTACCCCCAGGTCAACGTCACGGTCAATGACGTGGTCAACGAGCAGGTGCTGGAGATGGTCCGCGACCGCGAGGTGGAACTGGGGGTGGCGTTCGAGCCTCAGGACAGCACTTCCTTGCTCTTCACCCCGCTGTACATCGACCGTTTCGTGGCCGTGGTGCCCAAGGATTCGCCCCTGGCGCAGCGTAGCCGCATCGACTGGCAGACGCTGCTGCAGGAGCCCTTTATCACCCTGCAGCGGCCGTCCACGGTGCGGGTGATGCTGGAGGACCATCTGCGGGCCCGGGGCGTGCAGTTGCCGGTGGAATTTGAAAGCCATCAGTTGGCGACCGTGGGGCGCATGGTCGCCAGCGGCCTGGGCGTCAGTGCGGTGCCGGCGCTGTGTGCCCAGCACATGCGCGAGCTGGGCGGGCATTGCCTGACCCTGGATGATCCGGTGGTGGAGCGGGCCATCGGCGTCTTGACCAAGCCGGGGGAGGAGTTGTCCACCGCGGCCCAGGCGCTGTTCGACATCCTGCGCGAGGAAAACCTCGACCAGCGCGTGGCCATGCTTTGAGGCTTAGCGCAGCAGGCGTTCGGCCAACAGCGGCAGTAACCGGTCGCAGGGCTCGCCGAGCTTGAGGTCCAGCAACTCGTCGGCGCGGGTCTTGCCGAAGTTGATGGCCAGCAGCGGCTTGCCCTGCTCAGCCACGGCGCGACACAAGCGAAACGCCGAATACGCCATCAGCGATGAACCCACCACCAGCAGGCCGGCGGCCTCGTGTACGGCACTCAAGGCCCGGGCGGCGGTGTTCTGGGCCACGTTCTCGCCGAAGAACACCACGTCGGGCTTCAAGCGGTCGCCGTCGCAATAGGGGCAGCGGGGGACCTGGAAGCGTTCCTCGAAGGCCGGGTCCAGCAGGGTGTCGCCATCCGGCGCCTGCACCGCGTCGACGCCGGCCAGGTAGGGATTGAGCGCCTGCAACTGCTGCTGGATGGCATCACGCTGACTGCGCTGGCCGCAATCCAGGCACAGCACTCGGTGCAGGCTGCCGTGCAGTTCGATGACGTCCAGGCTGCCGGCCTGATCGTGCAGGGCGTCGACATTCTGGGTGATCACCCCGGCAATCCGGCCTGCGGCCTGCAATTGCGCCAACGCCTGGTGCGCGGCATTGGGCCGGGCCTGGCGCATGCGCGGCCAGCCGAGCATGGCTCGGGCCCAGTAGCGACGACGGGCGTTGGCCTGTCCAAGGAACTCCTGATACATCATCGGCTGCTTGCCGCGGCGCACGCCTTCGCTGTCGCGGTAGTCGGGGATGCCTGACGGGGTGCTGATGCCGGCCCCGGTCAGGACCATGAACGGCTGGCCGTGCATGGCGGCGGCGACTTGTTCGAACGGCGCAGCGGTGGGTCGATCGATCATGGGCTGCTCTCCTTTGCAGAGGGGACGGTGATCAGAAATAAACGCAAAACCCCGGGGATGCCAGGGTTTTGCGTCGATGACTGGGCGGTCGCCCTGGCCAGGGCGCTGCACCTACAGGCGGAACACGCTCACCTGCTGCTCCAGGTTCTGCGCCAGTTGCTGCAGGGAGCGGGCAGTCTCGGTGGTTTCCTCCACGGCCTGGCTGTTCTGCTGGGACATCTGCGCGATGCGTTCGACATTGCGCGCCACATCCTGACTGGCGGCGGTCTGCTCCCGCAGGGCCAGGGAGATCTGGTCCACCACCCGCACCACATTGCCGGACGAGGTGCGGATATTGACGATGGCCTCACCGGCCTGCTGGGCCAGTTCGACGCCGTTTTTCACCTGATTGACCCCCACGTCCATGCTGCTCACCGCCTCTCGGGTGCCCAGCTGGATCTTGCCGACCATTTCGGTGATTTCCTGGGTCGAGTTGGCCGTGCGCTGGGCCAGCAGGCGCACCTCATCGGCCACCACGGCGAAGCCGCGACCCTGTTCCCCGGCCCGGGCGGCTTCGATGGCCGCGTTCAGGGCCAGCAGGTTGGTCTGTTCGGCAATGCCTTTGATCACGCTGACAATGCTGGAGATCTGCTCGGCGTGCTGACCCAGTTCACCAATCTGGGTGGCCGAAGCCTGCACGGTCTCGGCGATCAGGCGCATGCTGCCCAGGGTGTCCTGGATCACGCTGCCGCCTTCCTCGGACTGGCGCCCGGACTCGCTGGACAGGGCGTGGGCATCCCCGGCGTTGTCCGCCACATGGTTGATGCTCACGGTCAGCTCTTCCACCGTGGCCGCCATGGAGGAGGCCGAGTGGGACTGCTCCTGGGTCGAGGCCGAGAGCTGCAACGAGGCGCTGGAAATGCTCTGGGAGGCGCTGACCAACTGGTCGGCCCCCTGCTTGATCTGACTGATCATGGTCCGCAGGCGCTCCTGCATGGCGGCGAAGGCCTGCAGCAGGTTGCTCACCTCATCACGGCCGGTGGCGCTGATGCTGCTGTCCAGGCGGCCGGCGGCGATGGCCTTGGCCACGTCCACGGCCTGGCGGATACGGCCCACCAGATTGCTGGACAGCGACCAGGCCACCAGCATGGCCAGCACCGCCGCCAGCAAGCCGCCGCCGATCAGGATCGCCAGGGCCGAGGCCTTGGCGTTGTCCATGGCCTGGCTGCGGGCGTCCTGCAGGCTTTTTTCCGCGTCGCGCAACTCACTGGTGAGCTGGCGCATGGCGTCCATCTTGGCCTTGTCGCGGCCGGCACTGATTTGTGCCGCCATGGCTTCGGCAGGCTGGCTTCCGGCGTTGATCGCCCGGCGCAGGTCCAGGTTGCCCTGGACGTCGTCGCGCAGCCACTGGTCGTGCAGGGCCTTGAGTCGCTCCAGGCGTGCCTGCTGCTCGGGGTTGTCGGAGGTGCTGCTTTTGATCCGGGCGTAATAGTCGGCAAAGGCTTTTTCGCCTTGCTCCAGAGGTTCGAGGAAGCTGTCGCGACCGGTGAGGGCATAACCGCGCATGCCGGTCTCGACATTGATCAGGCTGCGCAGCAGGGCGTCGGACTGGCTCAGGACCTCGTAACTGTGGATGTTGCTTTTGACACTGCTGCTGACCTGATCGAAACCGCGCAGGGCCGCTAGTACCAGCAGCAGGAGGATCAGCAGGACGACGCCGAAACCGGCATAGAGCTTTTGTGAAATGCTCAGATTGGAAAACATAGGAAGGACCGCTCCTAAACCGTTGACTGAATGCTTCACAGGGCTGTGTCTCGACGAGGCAGCGTGATAGCTCAATGATGTTCAAATGACATCAACGGTCCGACTTTTCCTGTACAAAAAAAGTTTCATGTACAGGAAAATATTTTTTGCGGGGCGTGTAGAGGGGCGCATCGAGCGTCGCCCGAAAGGGCGATGCTCGATGTCCGGCAGGGTTCAGCTGGAATGGGCGCTGCTGTCTTCTTCGGGGTCGACGTTCTCAGGTTGCCCCGGCAACTCGGTGATCACGCTGAAGTCGCTGACTTCCACCGCGCCCAGGCCGTAGCCCAGAAGGTGGAAGGAGAACGCCTTGCGGGTTTCCGGGTTGTCGAAGCTGAAGTCCATCTGCAGCGGCTGGTCGGGGGTTACCAGCATTTCTTCCGGCAGGCCCAGGGGGACGTCCTGTTCCAGTTCCTTGCCCTTGAGCAGGATGTAGGCGTTTTGCTGCGGGTCGGCGGAGCGCACGGTGAAGCGCACCCGGGTCTGGGAACCCTTGGGCATTTCCAGGTACTGGGCGCCGATCAGGTTGTCGGCCCAGTCATCCTTGATCTGTGCTTGCAGCGGGATGATCGCCGGGCTGCCGAACTGATAGTGCTGGTTCAGGGGTGATTGCAGCAGGCTGCGATCCAGATGCGTGGCTCTGGCACTGATCTGCCGGGCCCGCAGGCCGCCGTACTGACCCTGCAGACTGGCGCTGTCGGCGATGAAACCGGGGCTTGAGTAGTAGCGGCAGCGCTGCTGGAAATCACATTCGGTGAAGGTGCCCTGGCCGTCGTGGTAGCGCAGCTTGCCGTTGGTGTAGGACATGATTTCCCGGCCCTGGGCGTAGTCGCGGAACAACGAGCGGCCGCTGAGGCTGGCGGGCACCGGCAGGCCGAAGTAGTCCAGCACCGAGGCGCTGAGGTCGACGTGGCCGTAGGTCCCGGACTTGATATGGGGCAGCAGGTCCTGGTCCGGGGCCAGCATCAGGTTGAAGCCCCAGGACGAGGCCAGACGCACGCCGTCGATGCCGTGGGACTCGTCGGAGGTGATGATCACCAGGGTGTCCTTGAGCACGCCCTTGCGTTCCAGCTCCGTGAGGAACTGGTCGATGGCGTCGTCCAGGTAGCCGACGGCCGCCTGCTTGGGCGTTTCGTAGCGCTCCAGGTAATCCTCTGGCGCGGAGTAGGGCTGGTGGGTGCCGACGGTCAGCAGGGTGAGCATCCAGGGCTGCTTTTTCTTCTTCAACTGATCCACGTAGCTCAGGGCGCCTTCGAAGAAGGCCTTGTCGTCCTTGCCCCAGGGGAATTCCAGGTAGTTGTCGTTCTTGAACCACTCCAGGCCATGGGTCGCGTCAAAGCCGATGTGCGGCATGATCTTGTCTTTGGCCATGAAGCGCAGGCCGGCGCCCTGCAGGTAGTGGGTGTTGAAGCCGAACTTGTGCATCTGCGCCGGCAGGCAGGCCTGGTTGCGCTGGTTCTGGGTGAGCATCTCGACGCCCTTGGGGGTGCCGTTGTCGAGCTTGTCGTAGTCGCCGCAGAGCATGGCGTACAGGCCGCGAATGGTTTGGTGGCTGTGCAGCACGTAGTCCGGGGTGTTCATGCCACGCTCGGCCCAGGCGCTGAGCTTGGGCATCAGGTCTTCCTGATAGTGGCTGTTCAGGGCCTCGCGGTTGGTGCGGATATAGGCCCCGGGAATGCCTTCCAGGGTAATCAGCAGCACGTTACGCGCGCGGCCGGCGCTGGGCAGCAGCGGCTGGCCTTCAAGGTCGAGACGGGTCAGGCCGGCCATGGGCGGCGGCACATCGGCGACATCGCCTTGCAGCCAGTCTTCCAATTGCATCTGCGCCTGGCCGGTGGCGGTGGCCAGGGCCTGGTGGGGCAGGTTGAACAGCTGCCACTGATCGGCTTCGCTGGGTTTGAGGTATTGGGTGGCGCCGTGGGTTAGGAGCAAGCCCAGCGGCAGAATCCAGAGCGTGCGTGGCAGTGTCGGGGTTTTCACCGCGCGACTGCTGCGCTGGACCACCAGCCACAGCATCAGCCCCAGCAGCAGGGTCAGCCCCAGCTCAGGGTGGGTCAGGCCGCCACCGGTGGAGTTGCCGACAAATTGCGGGTCCACCAGGTAATGCAGGTCGGCGAGGTTGGGCATGCGGCCCACGGCGCTCACCAGCTCGGCGCTGACCAGGGTCAGCAGTGCCCACACCAGCAGCACCGGCAGCGCCAGCCACCAGCGGCGGCGGTACAAGAGCAGGGTCAGCAGGCTGGCGCTGGCCAGGTCGGACAGGTAACCCAGCGGATTGGACCAGCCCAGGGCCAGGCGCGCGCCCATTGGCACCAGCAACAGCAGGCCGAACAAGGTGCACAGGGGAGCAAGAGGGTGTTGGAGGCAACGACGGATCAACTTCACAAATAACCTGCCTGTCATTAAATCTTCACGCAAATGTGCGCGAGTTTAACAAGAGCTTCAGGTAAGACGTTTCTTATTCATGGGGGGAATTCAGTTTTGGCCGAGTTGAGAATTGGCCCGGATGCTCTTCAGATTGAGCTGAAGGCCAGTACTCAGGCGTCTGACGGCTGTTGTGGACGGGGCTGTCAGTGGCGGGATTTACTATTTCAGGGTGTTAAAAAGGCACCGTCTACGGATCAGCTCAGAAGCGCAGGTGACCGTATGGACGATGCAAGGCTTGCGGACCTGTTCGCCAGCGGGGTCAGACCGCGGTGCCGAAGGCGCTGCCCACGGCGGCGGTAAGGCCCATGGCCAGGGCGCCCCAGAGGGTCACGCGCCAGGCACCCGGGAGTACTTTGGCGCCACCGGCACGGGCTGCCAGGCCACCCAGGCCGCCGAGGAACACCAGGGACATGCCGGCAATCCACGGCACCACGCTGTGCGTCGGGGCAATGAAGGTCACCGCCAGGGGCAGGGCCGCGCCCACCACAAAGCTCGCCGCCGAGGCCAGGGCCGCCTGCAGCGGATTGGCCGCCAGGGCCTCGCTGATGCCCAGTTCGTCGCGGGCGTGAGCCCCCAGGGCGTCGTGGGCCATCAGTTGCTCCGCCACTTGCCGTGCCAGTTCCGGGTTCACGCCGCGGCTCTGGTAGATACGGGCCAGTTCGTTGAGCTCGGCCGGGTGGTCGCTGGCCAGTTCGAGCCGCTCCCGGGCCAGGTCGGCCTGTTCGGTGTCCGCCTGGGAGTGCACGGATACGTATTCTCCGGCGGCCATGGACATGGCCCCCGCCACCAGCCCGGCCATGCCGGTCACCAGCAGTGTGCCGTGGCTGGCGTTGGCCGCGGCCACGCCGATCAGCAGGCTGGCGGTGGAGACAATCCCATCGTTGGCCCCCAGGACGGCGGCGCGCAACCAACCGATGCGGTCGTTGCGGTGCAGTTCGCGGTGTCGGTGCATGAATTTCATCGGCGATGGACTCAGGTTGATGGCATTGCAGACACGGAAGCTGCGGATACGGGTTTCAGCGGACCTCGATCTCGGCCTGCAGCTGTCCACCCACAATAGACACTTCCCGCCACTGCGCACCGTCGCGGATCACGAACAAGGCATCCATACCGCGTTCCTGGGCCAGCCGTGGCCCTTCGACTTCGCCCAGCACCAGCAGCGCGGTGGCCCAGGCGTCGGCCAGCATGCAACTGCTGGCCATCACGCTGACCGAGGCCAGACGATTGCGCAGGGGTTCGCCCGTCGTCGGGTCAAGGGTATGGGCGTAGGCCTGTCCGGCGATGTCCACCCACCGGCGGTAGTCGCCGGAGGTGGCAATGGCCGCATCTTCCAGTTCCATCACCCCCATCACTTGGCGTTCGCCGCGCAGGGGTTTTTCCACGGCCACGCTCCAGGGCTGGCCCCCGGGCTTGCGGCCCCGGGCGCGCATTTCGCCGTCGATCCCTACCAGGTAGTCGCGGATGCCCGAGGCTTCCAGGGCCCGGGCCAGTTCGTCGACGCCAAAACCCTTGGCGATGCCGTTGAGGTCCAGGCGCAGTTTGCCGCGCTTGCGCAGGCGGTGGCGCCTGGGCTCCAGCACCAGGGCGCTGGTGGCCGGGCTGCGGCGCTGCCGGCCCAGCTCGCGCAAGGCCGGCAGGTCCAGGGTCCGTGGCGTGGGGCCAAAGCCCCAGCTCTGGACCAGATCCCCCACGGCAATCTCGAAGGCGCCGCGCGATTGCTCGCTGACCCGCAGCGCGGTGGTGATGACGCTCATCAGCTCCCGGGGCACGCTGATCCAGCGATGCCGGGGCGCGGCGTTGAGGCGGTTGAGATCGGACTGGGGGTTCCAACCCGACATCTGCTGCTCGACCCGCGCCACGGCCTGGGCCAGACGCTCGCCGAGGTCCAGGGTGGCGAAGCCCGGGACGGCGTAGAACAGCGCGCTGTAGCGGCTGCCCATGGTCGGGCCGTTCAGGCTGTAGCGTTGCAGTGCGACGGTTTCAGTAGACATCTTCACGGTAACGTCCTTGGGCCTTGAGGGTCAGTACGCTGAGATTGAGCGGGGCCAGCACTTCGTCCAGGGCCAGCATCACGCCCTTGGCCATGTCCCGACTGCCGCAGACCAGCACCTGGGCGCCTTTTTCCACCAGCCTGCGCAGTGCCAGGGCATCGGCCAGCAGCCGGTCCTGCACGTAACCGCGCTCCTGGACCTGGGAGAAGGCCGCGCGCAGGGCGGTCAGGCGCCGGTCGGCCAGGTAGCCCTTGAGCTCCGGCTCGTAGAGAAAGTCCGAGGCTGGGTGACGCCCGCCCCAGTACAGGTGCATGGGCTGCCGGGAGCGGTTGCCGCGGATGAACCCCGCCAATGGGCCGATGCCGGTGCCGGCACCGATCAGGATCACCGGCTGCGTGCCTTGGGCGGGACGAAACTGCGGGTTGGGCTGGATGAACCCCGCGATCCGCGCGCCCGTTTGCAGTTCATGGAGAAAGCCCGAGCACAGGCCACCCGGGTGCTTGCGCACGCAGATCTCCAGCACCCCATCGGCGCGGCTGCTGGCCAGGGAATAGAAGCGGGGCTGGGTCGTGCCGGGGGGCAGGATGCCCACCAGATCGCCGGCTTGGAACTCGGGCAACTGTTGCCCGCTGCCGTCGGCCGCCTTGAAGCGCAGGATCCGCGTCGGTGCCTGGACCTGATCGCCATAGGCCACCGATTCCACCAGTTGCCACTCATGGCAGGGCAGGGCGAGGGCCTGATGCTGCAGGTCCAGGGGCAAGCCCAAGGCCTGTCCCAGGGCCTGGCCCCAGCGGCGGAATTCCTGGGGCGACTGGCGATGTATGTTTTCCTGGGGCAGCAGGCACTGCGCACCGCTGGCGCTCAAGGCCTTGTGTACCTGTTCGGCAAAGCCGCAGAAACGCGGGAACTGCCGGTCGCCAAAGCCCAGCACGGCGTACTTCAGATCAGGCACCAGGGGCTGTTGTTGCAGGCGCGCGAGGAAGTCGCTGGCCGAGGCCGGGGCATCGCCGTCGCCGTGGGTGGCGGTGAGGATCAGCAACTGGCGGGCCTTGGGGTAGTCGCTGCGCAGCTGGTTCATCGGCGCGCTGTGGACCTTGCGTCCTGCCGCCACCAAGGCCTGCTGCAGGGTTCGGGCAAAGCCCCAGGTGCTGTTGCTCTCGCTGCCCACCAGGATCACGCAGTCGGCGTCGCTGGTTGTGCTGTTGTCATCGATCGCGGCGCTGTCGCGACGCCGGCGCCACCACAGCCATAGACCGGTGAGGCTCATCAGCGGTACCCCCAGGGCGCACACGCCCAGCAGCAGGCCCAGCCACCACAGGCCTTCCCCGGTGTGCAGTTGATAGATGAGCCCGGAGAGCTGCTGCATTCCGCTTTCGGGCTGGAAGGCCAGCAGGGCACCGCTGGCCGGATCGACATAACCTTGGCCGCTGCGGGTGTGCAGGCTGAACAGATCCTGGGGGCTGTCAGGGTCGGGGTAGACCAGCTCGCGCAGGTCGTTGAGGTTCACCGCCTGCAACGCCGCGAGGCTGGCCACCGGCAAGGCCGGGCCGGCGCTGATCGGGGGCGGCTGGGGCGGCTGGCCCTGGCCGTCGTCGGCGATCAGGCCCAAGGTGCCGGCCGACAGGTACAGCCCGCTCAGGGCCGAGAGCAGCAGGCCAAGGATCGTCAGGCGTCCCACCTCGGCGTGCCAGCGCTGGCTGAAACTGCCGCGCAAGGGACGCAGCAGCTTGCCCCAGCCACCGGCGCGGCGGGCCAGCAGCACAGCGCCGGACGCCGACAGCAACAGCATTGCCAGGGCCCCCAGCGCCGCCACGATATGCCCCGGGGTGTCGAGAAACAGTGAACGGTGCAGTTCCTTGACCCAGCGGTCAAAGGCCGAGGGCGTGTAGGGCGCCAGCACCGCGCCGGTCTGTGGGTCGACGCGGCTGGCCAGGGTCTGGCCATGCTCGCGGTGGTAGACGATCAGCGTGCCCGAGGGCGTGCGGCGAAGCTGCTCGACCTCGCTCAATTGGCCGGCCACGCGCCCGGCCAGCTGCGCCACGTTGATGTCGGCCGCGGCGGCGGGTGCCTGCAGGCGTTCCAGGGCCGGGTTCAGCGCCAGGGTCGCGCCGCTGAGGGCCAGCAGCATCAACAGCAGGGCGGCCAGCAGTCCGGGGATTGAGTGCAACGAGCGCAACATGGTCGGGCCTCCTCGGGGTGCAGGGCTTACAGGTCGTAGCTCAGGGACTGCACATAGGTGCTGCCGCTGGCGGGCTGGCCCGCGCCCTTGAGTGTCAGGGGCAGGACCACGTCGGCACGGACGTCGCGCTGGTCTTCCACGGCGCTGTCGATGCGGATCTGATACCCGGCGTCGATCAGGCTGTCCGCCAGTTCGGTGCTGACGGTCAGGGTCTCGCCGCTGCCCACGCTGGCGCCGGTGACGCCGTCGTACTGGCCGGCGGCCGCGCCGCCGCCCCGGGCCCAGTCCGGCAGGTGCTTGTAGTACTTGGCCTTCTTGCCGGCGACCCACAGGGTCTTCTTGTAGGTGCCGTTGGCGTCGGTGAGGTAGATCGCCAGGTAGGCACCGTTGCCGCTGTAGGGCTTGAGTTGGGTGGTCAGGGTCACTTCACGGGCCTGGGCCAGTGTCGGCAGGACCAGGGCCGCGGTGAGGCAACCGGCGATCACGAGCTTGTTCATGAGGTTGTCCTTTTTGCTGAATGTGCTCGCAGCCTGGGCCGTTTAGCTGACAGCAACCTGAAGGCCTGGAAAAAACTTCAGGCCCCGGCGCTGTCGCGTACCTGGGCTTTTGCTGATCTGCCTCGCATCGCGCGGGCGCGACACTGGCTACCCTGAGCAGGCCCGCTGCTTCTTCAGATTCGCGTCAGGTTCAGCGGTTAAGGTGCAGCACCACACAGGTCAAGGGAGAACGTCGATGCGGGTGTTATTGGTCGAGGATGCGGCAGGGCTGGGGGACGCGGTGCGTGAGCAGATTGCCGACGATGGCCACGCCGTGGACTGGGTGCAGCGCCTGGAGCAGGCCCGGGCCAGTGTCGCCAGCACGCCCTATGACCTGATCCTGCTGGACCTGATGCTGCCCGACGGGCGCGGCCTGGAGTTTCTGCGTCAGCGCCGCAGCGCCGGGGACGTGACCCCGGTGATCATCCTCACCGCCCAGGACCAGATTTCCGAGCGCATCGCCGGGCTCAACGCCGGCGCCGACGATTATCTGGTCAAGCCCTTCGACCTGTTCGAACTGTCGGCGCGGGTCGCCGCGGTGGCCCGGCGCTACAGCGGCAACCCAAATCCGCAGATCCGCCTCGGCGAGCTGCAGGTGGACCTGAGTGCCCGCACCGTGCAGCGCGGCGGCACCATCATCGACCTGACCGCTCGCGAATGGGCGGTGTTCGAAGCCTTTGTCCAGCGCCCCAGCGCCTTGCTCTCCAAGTCGCAGTTGGAGGAGCGGCTGTATGCCTTTGGCGCGGAAATCGAGAGCAACACCATTGAGGTCTACGTCAGCCGCCTGCGCAAGAAGCTCGGCCGCGAACTGATTGAAACCGTGCGCGGCATGGGCTACCGGCTGATGCCCGCATGAAGCGTCCCATCAGCCTGCAAAAACGCCTGAGCCTGGGCCTGACCCTGGGCATGACCCTGCTCTGGCTGGGGGCTACCGCCGGCACCTGGCTGGTGGTCCAGCACGAGTTGGACGAAACCTTCGACAGCGCCCTGGAAGCCACTGCCCAGCGCATCCTGCCCTTGGCGGCGTTGGAAATCGGCAACCGTCGCGGGCCGCGTCGGGCGCGGCACGTGGCGACCCTGAAGATGGACAGCGAGTACCTGACCTACCTGGTACGCGACGCCGACGGGCGAATCCTCATGCGTTCCCACGACGCCAAACTGAAAATCTTCAGCCACCGACCGAGCCCCGGCTTCAGCACCACGGACAAATACCGCCTGTACAGCGCCAGCATTGAGAACGACTCGATCGTCATCGAAATCGCCGAGCCCCTGGCCCACCGCCGCGAAGCCTCGCGGGAGGCGTTGCTGGCCCTGTTGCTGCCCTTGCTCGGGCTGATTCCTATCAGCCTGCTGGGCACCTGGGTGTTCGTGCGCATCAGCCTGCGCAGCGTGCTGGCATACCGGCGGGCGGTGGAATCCCGGGGTGTGGGCGACTTGTCACCGATCAAGGTGGCGCGCCTGCCGGCGGAAATCGATCCCCTGGCCGAGGCGGTCAATCATCTGCTTGAGCGCCTGCGCAAAGCCCTGGAAGCGGAGCGCAGCTTCACCGCCAACAGCGCCCATGAACTGCGCACGCCCCTGGCGGCGACCCTGGCGCAGATCCAGCGCCTGCGCCAGGAAGCCCCAGAGGGCCCCTTGCAGGTGCGGGCGGCGAAGATCGAGAACGCCCTGCGGGAGCTGGCCAGGCTCTCGGAAAAGCTCATGCAACTGGCCAAGGCCGAGGGCGGCGGGCTGCTCTCGCAAACCCCCGAGGACTTGATTCCGTTGCTGGCCCATGGCGTCGAGGAGTGGAATCGCGGCGGTGCCCCGCGCATCCAACTGCAACTGCCGGAAGCGGCCCAGGTGTGCGCCGCCATCGACCCGGACGCCTTTGGCATCCTGCTGCGCAACCTGATCGAGAACGCCTTGAAGTACGGCGATCCGGCACAGCCGGTGGACGTCAGCCTCAGCGCCGACGGTTGCTTGCGGGTGATCAATGGCGGGCCGCTGGTGCCGGCGGACGTGCTGCAACGCCTGACCGAACGTTTTGTGCGGGGCAACAGCGAAACCAGCGGGTCCGGGCTGGGGCTGGCGATTGCCCAGAGCATCGTCCACGGCGTCGGCGGCCAGTTGCACCTGGCCTCACCGGCCAGCGGCCGCGGCGAGGGTTTTGAAGTTCGCGTGCACTTTCCCCTAGAGGGGCCGACCCAACCGTAGGCGCTGGCTTGCCAACGAAGGCGCCGGTTGGAGCGGGGCAAGTCTTGCGGGCCTGTTCGCCGGCAAGCCGGCTCCTACGCAATGGGCTGCCGCTGAGCGGGCGTCTGTAGGAGCTGGCTTGCCAGCGAAGGCGTCGGCTGGGGCGATGCCGGCGTGTGGGCTCATTCGCCGCGAATGTATTGCTCCAGCTGGCGGATCAGGTCGGCCTGTTCGGCAATCGCTTCCTTGACCAGGTCACCAATGGACAGCAAGCCCAGCAGTTGGCCGTTCTCCACCACCGGCAGGTGGCGCAGGTGGCTATCGGTCATGATGCTCATGCAGGTTTCCACGCTCTGGTGGGAGTCCACGGTGATCACCGGCGAGCTCATGATGGCGCTGACCGGGGTGCCCACCGAGGAGCGCCCGTGGAGCACCAGTTTGCGCGCATAGTCGCGCTCGCTGATGACCCCGACCACTTGACCGTTCTCCATCACCGGCAAGGCGCCGACGTTTTTTTCGGCCATCAGCATCAGCGCTTCCAGGACCATCTGGTGCGGGGCGATGGTGTGCACTTGCTGGTTGTGCTTGGCCTTGAGTTTCAGCAGTTCTGCGACGCTCTTCATGGGGCGCTCCGGTGGTTCTACGTGGGGCGGCGATGCGCCGCCCTGAGGGTTTGTTAAAGAATCGTAGAGACTGGGCCCGTCGGCAAGGCTGAAAACGGCAGATAAACGGCGAAAAACGTCAGCCCGGGGATTTTTTTTCATCAGCGCCCGGATAAAGGGGTCGTTGCCTTCAGAGGAAGCGCTGCAGAGAGAAACTGCCCAGGTCGATCTCGCTGTGTCCGTCCACGTGCCACTGGGCCAAGGCTTCGCCAATCGCCGCCGAATGCTTGAAACCATGACCGGAGCAGGCACTGACCACGGTGACGTGGTCCAGGTGCGGGTGACGGTCGATGATAAAGCCCGAATCCGGAGTCACGGTGTAGGCGCAGACGCTGGCCTTCACCAGCTCCGGCGCGAGCCCGGCGATATGCGGCGCCACCAGCTCGCGGAACAGGCGCTGGGCGTCGGCGAGGCTGGGCTGGCGGTCGAGGCTGTCCGGCTGGCTGCTGACGCTGTATTGCTCGGTGGCGATCTTCACGCTGCCTTCGCCGGGAATCGGCGGGAAACCGTAGCAGGCGTCGACATCGCCGGCGCTGTGGAGGATGAAGCTCGGCGAGCGAGCCGGGTAGTGCTGGGGCTCATCGAGACGGAACCAGTACAGCTGCTGGCGACAGACCTGCAGCAGTGTGTCGAAGGGCGCTCCGAGCAACTGCGCCGACCACATGCCGGCGCTGACGATGACTTGCCGGGCCTTGATCGGCGAGCCGGTGCTGATGATCTCCACGCCCTCGGCGCCGGGCTTGAGTTCCTGCACGGTCTGGCCGGTGATCAGGGTCGCGCCCAGTTGCCGGGCCCGGGTCAGTTGCGCGTCGATGCAGCGTTCCGGGCGGACAAAACCACCGCCGGGTTCGAAGTAGCCCCGGGCGCTGTCGGCCAGCGGGGCGAACTGCGGGAAGCGCTGACGAATGTCGGCAGCGTCGAGCACTTCATGCTCGATACCGTAGCGCCGGGCCAGCTCGATGCTGTTGTCGGTGAAGTCCCGGGCATCCGCCGGGCGTTGCGGATCGGTGCTGGCGGTCATCACCAGAACTCCGCATTGCTCGAACAACGGCACATCCAGTTCGGCTTCCAGCTCGCGCCAGATCTGCTGCGAGCGGATCGCCAGGGGCACATAGGCCGCGCCTTCGCCCACCGCCTGGCGGGTGATGCGGGTGTCGCCATGGCTGGAGCCCTGGTCGTGAGGCGGGGCGAAGCGGTCGATGCCCGCCACCTTGACCCCGCGCTTGGCCAGTTGATAGAGGGTGGCGGCGCCCATGGCGCCCAGGCCTACGACGACAACATCAAATTCGGGTGTCTGCACGGCAAGATCCTTGGGGGTGAAGGCTCAGCGGTTATTGATGGTGGCCAGGGTCATGGGCGCGATGATCCGGTGGAACGGCGCCACCGGCAGCATGTACAGGCGCCCCAGGCGATTGTGCGGATGGACCACGGTGGACAGCACGATCGGACGCAGGCCCTCGGCGGTCAGGGGCTGGAGGTTGAGGGACAGGTGCACGTCCAGGTGCTTGTCGCGATCCACCACCAGCACCTCATCGGGGCTCTGGGAGATCAGGGTAAAGATGCCGACCCGGTCGCCGGGCTGGTAATCCTCGTCGGGGCGCGACAGGTCAATGCGGGTCAGGCGTCCCAGGTCCTTGAGGCCGAACAACTGCACCACACGGTTGCGCAGGCCCATCAGGCGGTCGATCCAGGCCGGGGTCTGGCTCATCAGGTTCAGCAGGTGGCGCATGGCGCTGCGTTCGGGGTCGGTCGCCAGGGTGCGGCGGCAGTCGACGAAGGTCGCGCCCGGGGCCAGGGAGGCGATGCTGGAATCATGGGGCAACGGGCAAGCGTGTACGGCGGACTTCATCGGTGCAGCTCCCTGAAAGTTGGCGGCTTTGGCTTCATGCCGATCAGCCACGCCAGAAGCGGCAAAAAATACCACTTCTAGGGGCGGGGAACAGCCAGCGGCAGCGGCTACAGGATGCACAAGAAGGTGTTTGGAGTCTGTAGCCGCTGCCGAGCGTTAGCGAGGCTGCGACAGGGGCCGCAGGACCCTCTGCTGCCTTCAGGATCGCTGCGTTTGCTGCGTCGGTATGCCGCCCAAGCCGTTCGCAGCCTGCGGCAGCGGCTACAGGGAACGCAAAAAAGGCGCCCGAAGGCGCCAAGGATTCACCCCAACCGAGGGAGCCGGGTGAAGCCGTTCGCAGGGGTGTCGCGGTGGTAAGGCGCGACAGGAACGGAAAAAGGCAGCAGCGCCCGCCTGTTCGGCGGGCGGCTTGGATCAGCGGCTTGGATCATTTGCCCAGCTTGATCCTTGTCCAGCCGCGGTTCATCACGCGCTGGATGGCAATCGGCTGATCCGGCACCGCGTACAGGGTGGCCAGTACGTCTTGTGGCGGGTAGGACGCCGGGTCGTTGCGGATCGCTTCGTCCACCAGTGGCGTGGCCGCCGCGTTGGCGTTGCTGTAGCCCAGGCTGTTGGTGACCTCGGCAATGATGTCCGCGCGCATCAGGAAGTTCATGAACAGGTAGGCGTTGTCGACGTTGGTGGCGTCCTTGGGGATGGCCATCATGTCGTAGAAGCTGCCGGCGCCTTCCTTGGGAATGCTGAACGCGACCTTCTCCTGGTTGCCGGCCTCTTCGGCGCGGGAACGGGCCTGCAGCACGTCGCCGGAGTAACCCACGGCCACGCAGATGTTGCCGTTGGCCAGGTCCGAGATGTACTTGGAGGAATGGAAGTAGGTCACCGAAGGCCGGATCTTCATGAACAGCTCCTGGGCTTTGAGGATCTGCGCCTTGTCCTTGCTGGTCACCGGGTAGCCCAGGTAGTGCAGGGCGGCCGGGAGCATCTCGGTGGGCGAGTCGAGGAAACTGATGCCGCAAGCCTTGAGCTTCTCGGCGTTCTCGGGCTTGAACAGCAGGTCCCAGGAGTTGGTCGGGGCGTCAGTGCCCAGGGCCGCCTTGACCTTGTCCGGGTTGTAGCCGATGCCGATCGAGCCCCACATGTAGGGGAAGGCATGGGCGTTGCCCGGGTCGCTGGCGGAGGCGTTTTTCAGCAGTACCGGGTTGAGGTTTTTCCAGTTGGACAGTTTGGACTTGTCCAGTTCCTGGTAGACCCCGGCCTTGATCTGCTTGGCCAGGAAACTGTTGGACGGCACCACGATGTCGTAGCCGGACTTGCCGGTGAGCAGGCGCGCTTCCAGGGTTTCGTTGCTGTCGAAGACGTCGTAGGTGACGTGGATACCGGTTTCGGCCTCGAACTTTTTCAGGGTGTCCGGGGCGATGTAGTCCGACCAGTTGTAAACGCGCAGCACCTTATCGTTGGCTTGAGCGCAGGTCACCATCGCGCCCATCAAGGACAGTGAGAGCAGGGTTTTGGCGAACAGTGTCCTGCCAAGCATTTTCATCACTACAACTCCATTTCTTATTGTGCAGATTGCTGCGTGTGCAAGGTGGATATCGGTGTGGAGGCTTTCGCCAGCAAGCTGGCTCCTACAGGTTTGTGTTGTCTGTAGGAGCCAGCTTGCTGGCGAAGAGGCCGTCAGGCCGTTGCCGGCGCGGGTACAGCAGGTTTTTTCGCCGCCGGTGGCTGCCAGGATTCGTTGGCGGTGAAGTCCATGGCTTCCTGGATAGCGCGCTTGCGGGCGGCTTCGGCGCGACGGCCGAAGTACCAGACCAGGAAGGTCACCAGGGACACCGCCAGCAGGATCAGGCTGGCCACGGCGTTGATCTCGGGCTTGACCCCCAGGCGCACCGCCGAGAACACTTCCATCGGCAAGGTGGTGGAACCCGGGCCGGAGACGAAGCTGGCCAGCACCAGGTCATCCAGGGACAGGGCAAAGGACATCATGCCGCCGGCCGCCAGTGACGGCGCGATCATCGGGATGGTGATCAGGAAGAACACCTTGAACGGGCGCGCTCCCAGGTCCATGGCCGCTTCTTCGATGGACAGGTCCAGCTCCCGCAGGCGCGCGGAGACTACCACGGCTACGTAGGCGGCGCAGAATGTGGTGTGGGCGATCCAGATGGTGACGATCCCCCGTTCCATGGGCCAGCCGATCAATTGCGCCATGGCCACGAACAGCAGCAACAGCGACAGGCCGGTGATCACCTCGGGCATCACCAGCGGCGCGGTGACCAGGCCGCCGAACAGGGTACGGCCCTTGAAGCGGGTGACTCGGGTCAGCACGAAGGCCGCCAGGGTGCCCAGGGCCACCGCCGCTACGGCGGTGTACAGGGCGATTTCCAGGGAGCGCATCACCGAGCCCATCAACTGCTGGTTGTCCAGCAGGCCGACGTACCACTTGATCGACCAGCCGCCCCACACCGTCACCAGCTTGGAGGCGTTGAACGAGTAGATCACCAGGATCAGCATCGGCAGGTAGATGAACAGCAGGCCCAGCACCAGCATCAGTTTGGAAAATTCGAAGCGTTTCATGCCCGTGCCTCCATCTCTTTGGCCTGGCTGCGGTTGAACAGCAGGATCGGAATAATCAGGATCGCCAACATCACCACCGCCAGGGCGGAGGCCACCGGCCAGTCACGGTTGTTGAAGAATTCCTGCCACAGCACGCGGCCGATCATCAGGGTTTCCGGGCCGCCCAAGAGTTCCGGAATCACGAACTCGCCGACCACCGGGATGAACACCAGCATGCAACCGGCAATGATGCCGTTCTTGGCCAGGGGCACGGTGATCTTCCAGAAGTTGTTGAAGTTGCTCGAACCCAGGTCGGACGCGGCTTCCAGCAGGCTCTGGTCATGCTTGACCAGGTTGGCGTACAGCGGCAGCACCATGAACGGCAGGTAGGCGTAGACCACGCCGATGTACACGGCGATGTTGGTGTTGAGGATTTCCAGCGGCTGGCTGATCAGCCCGGTCCACAGCAGGAAGCTGTTGAGCAGGCCGTTGTTGCTGAGGATGCCCATCCAGGCGTAGACGCGGATCAGGATCGCGGTCCAGGTCGGCATCATGATCAGCAGCAGCAAGACGTTCTGGGTTTCCTTGCTGGCCTTGGAGATGGCGTAGGCCATGGGGAAGCCCACCACCAGGCACATCAGGGTGCTCAGCAGCGCCACCTTCAGCGAGCCCAGGTAGGCCGAGAGGTACAGCTCGTCGCCGGCCAGCATGGCGTAGTTGCCGAGGTTCAGCAGCAGCTGGAATTTCTGCTCGGCGTAGCTGTAGATCTCCGAGTAGGGCGGGATTGCCAGGGCCGCTTCCGAGAAGCTGATCTTCATGACCAAAAAGAACGGCAGCATGAAGAACAGGAACAGCCAGAGAAAAGGAATGCCGATCACCAGCTTGCGACCGCTGGGCAGCATGCGGAACAACTTCTGATTGAACGTGCTCATGGTCGAAGTCCTCATGCCCGCAGCACCACGCCGCTGTCGTCTTCCCACCAGACGTAGACTTCGTCGTCCCAGGTCGGCCGCGCGCCACGGCGCTCGGCGTTGGCCATGAACGACTGGACGATCTTGCCGCCAGGCAGCTCGACGTAGAACACCGAGTGGCCGCCCAGGTAGGCGATGTCGTGCACTTTGCCCTTGGACCAGTTGTAGCGGGCGTCGGGCTTGAGGGTGGTGACCAGCATCTTTTCCGGGCGGATGGCGTAGGTCACCGACTTGTCCTGCACCGAGGTGCTGACCCCGTGGCCGACGTAGATCTGCTGCTCAAGGTCCGGGCAGTCGATGATGGCGTAGCCTTCCAGGTCTTCGGTGACGGTGCCGTCGAAGGCGTTGACGTTGCCGATGAATTCGCACACCAGGCGGCTGACCGGCGCCTCGTAGATGTCCACCGGGCTGCCGGTCTGGGCGATCCAGCCCAGGTGCATGATGGCGATGCGCTGGGCCATGGTCATGGCTTCTTCCTGGTCGTGGGTCACCATCACGCAGGTCACGCCCACGCGCTCGATGATCTCAACCAGCTCAAGTTGCATCTGCGAGCGCAGCTTCTTGTCCAGGGCACCCATGGGTTCGTCCAGCAACAACAGCTTGGGGCGCTTGGCCAGCGAGCGGGCCAGGGCCACCCGCTGGCGCTGGCCGCCGGACAGCTGGTGCGGCTTGCGTCGGGCGTACTGGGTCATGTGCACCAGCTTGAGCATTTCCTCGACCCGGGCGTCGATCTCGGCGGCCGGCAAGCGGTCCTGCTTGAGGCCGAAGGCGATGTTCTGGGCCACGGTCATGTGCGGGAACAGGGCGTAGGACTGGAACATCATGTTGATCGGCCGCTCGTAGGGCGGTATGTCGGTGATGTCCACGCCATCCAGCAGGATGCGGCCCTCGGTGGGGCGTTCGAAGCCGGCGAGCATGCGCAGCAGGGTGGATTTGCCGGAGCCGGAACCGCCCAGCAGGGCAAAGATCTCGCCCTGATGGATCTCCAGGGAGACATCGTCCACGGCCACGGTTTCATCGAACTTCTTGGTCACGCGGTCGATCTTGACCAGGACCTTCTGCGGGCTCGGGGTGCCTTCGAGGGCCTTGCGGTAAGTGCTGGAGGCGTTTGCCATGTGAAACTCCCAACAGGTGTCAGCAGCCTGGCCAATTCGGCCGGGCTTAAAGGTTGATTGCCAGCCCGCAGGGGGTGCGGGCTGATTCGGCGCTGCCTTCCTGGCGGCCTGACGCTATTTGTTGTTGTGGTCTTGCCGTTTGCTGCTCACGCCGAACACGGGGCGCGCGCAGGCGCGCTCGCCGTGGGGCAGGGCGTGGTGGATCTTGTTGAATGCCTGGAAGGCCGCCTTGGCGGCCGGGGTTTGCCGGTTAGCGGCGTTGCGCGGCCCGTTGCCGGCAGGCGTCGCCAAAGGCCTGGAAGATTCGCAGGTAGGCCGGGTTCGACAGCACCTGCCATTCCGGGTGCCACTGCACGCCGAAGGCAAAGGCTGTGCTGTGTTCCACCGACAGCGCCTCGATCAGGCCATCCGGGGCCACGGCCTCGACCCGCAGGCCGGGGGCCAGGCGGTCGACGCCCTGGCTGTGGATCGAGTTGACCTGGATCTCGCCGGCCAGGCCCATGGCCTCGAACACGCCGCCAGGCTGGATCGTCACCGGGTGCGCCGGGGCGTACTGCACTTCGATGCGCGGGTCGTCGGCTTCACGGTGGTCCATGTAGCCCGGCAGTTCATGCACCTTCTGGTGCAGGCTGCCGCCGAAGGCCACGTTCATTTCCTGGAAGCCGCGGCAGATGCCGAGCACTGGCACGCCAGCGGCAATCGCCGCGCGCAGCAGGGGCAGGGTGGTGGCATCGCGTTGCGGGTCGTGGGCGGTGCCCGGTTCGCTGGGCGTGCCCTGGTAATGGAAGGGTTCGACATTGGATGGCGAGCCGGTAAACAGCAGCCCGTCCATGTTGTGCAGCAGATCGTCGATATCGATCAGATCCGCCAGGGAAGGAATGATCAGGGGCAGGCCCTCGGCCGCGACGCTGACAGCACGCAAGTACTTGTCGCCGCTGACGTGGTAGGGGTGCAGGCCGATCTCTTTGACGCACGCAGTAACGCCGATCAATGGCTTGAATGCCATTTTTATCACCTCGAAATTCACGCTGGAACGAGTTTTTCCAGAGCTTATCCTCGTTGATTTTAATTAACAACTTCCATGTAAAAAATTCTAAACGTTAATCGTCCGAAACCCGCAGGTGGCGCGGATTGCGCCGGTTATTTGTCTCTGGTGGAGCAAAATAATTGACGAAAAGCCGCTGCTGTTGGCTATTGACTCCGGTTTTTCTTTCGGGTTGACTGCTGGCGTGTCACAGCAGTGAACATAATAATTAACACAATAGGTGCATCATGTCGGTCCCCCCGCGTGCCATTCAACTCAATGAAGCCAATGCCTTCCTGAAAAAACACCCCGAGGTTCTCTACGTCGATCTGCTGATTGCAGACATGAACGGTGTGGTGCGCGGCAAGCGCATCGAGCGCACCGCGCTGCACAAGGTCTACGAGAAGGGCATCAACCTGCCCGCCTCGCTGTTTGCCCTGGATATCAACGGCTCCACGGTGGAAAGCACCGGCCTGGGCCTGGACATCGGCGACGCCGACCGCATCTGCTATCCGATCCCCGGCACCCTGAGCGTCGAGCCCTGGCAGAAGCGTCCCACCGCGCAACTGCTGATGACCATGCACGAGATTGAAGGCCAGCCATTCTTCGCCGACCCCCGCGAAGTGCTGCGCCAGGTGGTGACCAAGTTCGACGAGCTGGGCCTGACCATCTGCGCCGCCTTCGAGCTGGAGTTCTACCTGATCGACCAGGACAACGTGAACGGCCGTCCACAGTCGCCCCGTTCGCCGATCTCCGGCAAACGTCCGCATTCCACCCAGGTCTACCTGATCGACGATCTGGACGAATACGTCGACTGCCTGCAAGACATCCTTGAAGGCGCGAAAGAGCAGGGCATTCCGGCTGACGCCATCGTCAAGGAAAGCGCCCCGGCGCAGTTCGAAGTCAACCTGCACCACGTCAGCGACCCGATCAAAGCCTGCGACTACGCAGTACTGCTCAAGCGCCTGGTGAAGAACATCGCCTACGACCATGAAATGGACACCACCTTCATGGCCAAGCCTTACCCAGGCCAGGCGGGCAACGGGCTGCACGTGCACATCTCGATTCTCGACAAGCAGGGCAACAACATCTTCGCCAGCGAAGACCCGGAAACCAACGAAGCCCTGCGCCACGCCATCGGCGGCGTGCTCGACACCCTGCCCGAGCAGATGGCCTTCCTGTGCCCCAACGTCAACTCCTACCGCCGCTTTGGCGCGCAGTTCTACGTGCCGAACTCGCCGACCTGGGGCATCGACAACCGCACCGTGGCCGTGCGCGTACCCACCGGTTCTGCCGATGCGGTGCGCATCGAGCACCGGGTGGCTGGCGCCGACGCCAACCCTTACCTGCTGATGGCTTCGGTACTGGCGGGCATTCATCACGGCCTGACCAACAAGATCGACCCGGGCGCGCCGGTTGAAGGCAACTCCTACGAGCAGAACGAACAAAGCCTGCCCACCAACCTGCGGGACGCCCTGCGCGTACTGGACGACAGTGAAGTGATGGCCAAGTACATCGACCCGATGTACATCGACGTGTTCGTGGCCTGTAAGGAAAGCGAGTTGGCGGAGTTCGAAAACTCCATCTCCGACCTGGAATACAACTGGTACCTGCACACGGTCTGATGACCGTGTCATTTCCTGCCTTGAGTATTTGCCATGACTAAATCCCGCAGCGACTGGGAGCAGCACTTCCAGTCCCTCAGCCTTGAAGGCCGTGCCTTTATCGACGGTCAGTACTGCGCCGCCGCCAGCGGCGCCACCTTCGAATGCCTGAGCCCGGTGGACGGGCGCTTTCTGGCCAACGTCGCCAGCACCGATCAGGCCGATGCCGATCGTGCGGTGGCCGTGGCGCGCCAGGCGTTCAACAGTGGCGTCTGGTCGGGCAAGGCACCGGCCGAGCGCAAGCGCATCCTGATTCGCTTCGCCGACCTGATCCTTGCGCACCAGGAAGAACTGGCGCTCCTGGAAACCCTGGACATGGGCAAGCCGATTGGCGATTCCATGAGCATCGACATTCCGGCCACGGCCAACGCCATCCGCTGGAACGCCGAAGCCATCGACAAGCTTTACGACGAAGTGGCGGCCACCCCTCACGACCAGCTGGGCCTGGTGACCCGGGAACCGGCGGGCGTGGTGGCGGCCATCGTGCCGTGGAACTTCCCGCTGATCATGGCCAGCTGGAAGTTCGCCCCGGCCCTGGCGATGGGCAACTCGTTCATCCTCAAGCCGTCGGAAAAGTCGCCGCTGACCGCGATCCGCATCGCCCAGCTGGCCCTGGACGCCGGCATCCCCAAGGGTGTGTTCAACGTCCTGCCGGGCTACGGCCACACCGTCGGCAAGGCCCTGGCCCTGCACATGGACGTGGACGTGCTGGCCTTCACCGGCTCCACCGCCGTGGGCAAGCAACTCTTGGTGTACTCCGGCGAAAGCAACATGAAGCGGGTGTGGCTGGAAGCCGGTGGCAAGAGCCCCAACGTGGTGTTTGCCGATGCCCCGGACTTGCGCGCAGCGGCCGAAGCGGCGGCTGCGGCCATTGCCTTCAACCAGGGCGAAGTCTGCACCGCTGGTTCGCGCCTGCTGGTGGAACGCTCGATCCGCGAACAGTTCATCCCGCTGCTGGTGGAGGCCCTCAAGGGCTGGAAACCGGGCCATGCCCTCGATCCCGAAACCCGGGTTGGCGCGGTGGTGGACCAGCGCCAACTGGAGAACGTGCTGCGTTACATCGAGATCGGCAAGGAGCAGGGCGGCCAACTGCTGGCCGGTGGCGTCCGCACCCTGGAAAGTACTGGCGGCCTGTATGTCGAGCCGACGATCTTCGACGGCGTGACCAGCGCCATGACCATCGCCCGGGAAGAGATCTTCGGCCCGGTGTTGTCGGTCATCAGCTTCGATACCGAAGAAGAAGCGCTGCAGATCGCCAACGACAGCATCTTCGGCCTGGCGGCCGGGGTCTGGACCGCCAACCTCAGCCGCGCCCACCGTTTTGCCCGTGGCCTGCGGGCTGGCAGCGTGTGGGTCAACCAGTACGACGGTGGCGACATGACCGCGCCGTTCGGCGGTTTCAAACAGTCCGGCAACGGTCGCGACAAGTCGCTGCACGCCTTCGACAAATACACCGAGCTCAAAGCGACCTGGATCAAGCTCTAACTCTTATAACAACAGCGGCGGCGGGCCTGGGCCCGTACCCGCTGGGGAATTTCTCATGCAAACCTACGTGAACAGCTACTACGCCGCGACCCGCAACCAGACCACCGACTACCCGCCACTCGAAGAGAGTGTGGAGTGCGACGTCTGTGTGATCGGCGCCGGTTACACCGGCCTGTCCTCGGCCTTGTTCCTGGCGGAAGCGGGCTACAGCGTCACCGTGCTGGAAGCGGCCAAGGTCGGCTTCGGCGCCAGCGGGCGCAACGGCGGGCAACTGGTCAACTCCTACAGCCGCGACGTGGACGTGATCGAAGAACGCTACGGCGAAAAAAGCGCCGAAGTGCTCGGCAGCATGATCTTCGAAGGCGCCGACATCATCCGCCAGCGCATCCAGCACTACGACATCCAGTGCGACTACCGCCCCGGTGGCATTTTCGCCGCCCTGAACAACAAGCAGCTCAAGGGCCTGGCGGAACAGAAACGCAACTGGGAGCGCCTGGGCAATCACAACCTGAAGATGCTCGACAAGGCGCAGATCGACCGCGAAGTCGGCACCAAGAACTACATCGGCGGCCTGCTGGACATGCAGGGCGGCCACATCCATCCGCTGAACCTGGCCCTGGGCGAAGCCAGCGCCATCATCGGCCTGGGCGGCAAGATCTTCGAACAGTCGGCGGCGGTGGAAATCACCTACGGCGAACCCAACGTGGTGCGTACCGCCAAGGGCCTGGTGCGCGCCAAATACCTGCTGATCGCCGGCAACGCCTACCTGCAGCAAGACCTCGATCCACGAGTGACCCGCAAGAGCATGCCCTGCGGTTCGCAGATCGTGGTTACCGAGCAACTGCCCGAACAACTGGCCCGCAGCCTGATCGCCAACAACTACTGCGTGGAAGACTGCAACTACCTCTTGGACTACTTCCGCCTCACCGGCGACAACCGCCTGCTGTACGGCGGTGGCGTGGTCTACGGCGCCCGGGAACCGGATGACATCGACCAGTTGATCCGGCCGAAGATCCTCAAGACCTTCCCCCAGCTCAAGGACGTGAAGATCGACTACCGCTGGACCGGCAATTTCCTGCTGACCATGTCACGCATGCCGCAATTTGGCCGGATCGAAAAGAACGCCTACTACATGCAGGGCTACAGCGGCCACGGCGTCACCTGTTCGCACTTGGCCGGCAAGCTGATTGCCGAAATGATCCGCGGCGACGCCGAACGCTTCAACGCCTTCGCCTCCCTGCCGCACATGCCGATGATTGGCGGGCGCACCTTCCAGGCCCCACTGACCGCCATGGGCGCCGCGTACTACGCCCTGCGCGACCGCTTCGGCATCTGAATGCACGTAGCGGCTACAGCTTTCCCCTGTAGCCGCTGCCGCAGGCTGCGACGAGGTCCGCAGGACCTCCCGACGCCCCCGACAGCGCCCACATTTCCCCCGCTGCACCCCTCATCGCCAGCCTTTACAGCTTGCCTGTCAAACATGTTTAAATAGCCGCCTTTTCAGGCTCCAGGGCAGCCAAATCGCGATCCTCGCGACCCAACCGCCGCAAAAATACCCTTAAGTACTTCTCACATAAGGCTGTTATGGACACGGGCACCCGACTCAAACTCGTTCGCGAAAGCTACAAACTCTCCCAGCGCGAGCTGGCCCGTCGTAGCGGCGTCACCAATGCCACCATCTCCCTGATCGAACAGAACCGCGTCAGCCCCTCCGTCAGCTCCCTGAAAAAGCTGCTGGAAGGCATCCCCATGTCCCTGGCCGACTTCTTCACCTTCGACCAGCCGCCCCGGGAGCACCAATACGTGTTCCGCGCCAACGAACAGCCGGACCTGGGTCGCGATGGCCTGCGTCTGTTGATGATCGGTGCCCCGGTGGCCAACCGGCAGATGCGCTTTCTGCGCGAGCAGTACGCTCCCGGCGCCAGCTCCGGCGAAGAAGCCATCGTGCACAGCGAAGGCGAGGAGTGCGGGCTGGTGACCCGCGGCACCGTGGAGTTGACCGTGGACGGGCAAGTCAGCGTGCTCAACCCTGGGGATGGCTATTACTTCCCCACCACCTTGCCTCATAGCTTTCGCAACATTGGCCAGGATGAGGCGGAAATCATCAGCGCCAACACCCCGGCGAACTTCTAAGGGCTGGGTGACTGATCCGGCTCGACCTGTTGCAACCTTATCCAGCCTGCGCCTTGTGTCGCGGGCTTTGTTTTTTAGACTGGTGACTGCCGTTGCCGCGCTTGCGGGCAGGGCCTGGAGCGGGCGCCGTTCAGACAAGGAAGACCCATGATCAAGGACAGACGACAAGCATTCCTCAGCGCAGCGCGCCTGGAGAACTTCTTCAGCAATTACCAGCACAGCGTGGAATTCTTTGCCGAAAACACCTTTGAGTCCGACTCCGAAGCCCAGGAAAAGTCCCTCAGGGCCCGGCATTTCCAGAAGTGGATCTTCAAGGAAATCCTCATCCGCTACACCGCCGGCCACAGCATCGACCTGCTGATTCCCCTGCTGGAAACCCTGGTGGACAGTTACGAACACCTGCAAAAAAAACTGGCCGAGTACAACCAGATTCCTAACATCACCCCCTTGGCGATTGACGACTGGCTCGATCAGTACCAAGAGTGCGTCCAGGTTTTCAGCCTGTGCATCCTGCTGCACCGCGCCGACCTGCTCCAACGCTTCGTGGCCCTGATCGACCCCGCAGGCTACGCCGGGGACGACACCCTCTACGAAGACCTGTTGAGCAAACTGCTGCCCGATCGATATGACGTCGATGACTGGTACCACGACGTCTACACACCGCTGATACAAGCCATCTACGCCGACGACCCGACCGAGGCCAGCGACCTTCTGCAGCAGTACTGTGACGACTGGTACCCCGCGTTCGAGCAAGCGCCCTGGCACGACAGCCACCTGCAAGGGGACGAAGGCAGCTATTGCGGGTATTGGGCGTTCGAGGCGGCTGCCATTGCCTTCCTTTATGGCATCGATGACAGCGGGGTCGAGCATAGGGTCTATCCCAAGGATCTGGTGGCCTATGCGAGGAACCTTCGGCCGAGCGATCCGAAGCATGTAGCGCCGGTGGTGGCGGGGCAGTCCTGCAGCAAGGCCGGTTATTGGTTTACCCCGGCGCAGCCGGAGTCGCGGCGCTGCTTTGCACAGGGGGAAGTGATGCCGGCCTTTGAGGGGGGAGCGGTTTGGTATTGGGTCGCGCAGGGGTAGGGGTGGGCTGCCATTCGTTGTAGCGTTTTCCAACCCTTGTTTCTGGTCGAATGCAGAAGGGGGCTGCTATCGACTCAACGGCATCGTCCTTGAGCGGCAGTTTTCGGTCAGCAGTGGACTGCCCCTCGTCCGACGTACATGAGGTGCTTAATGGATAGCCGCTATTGCTTTTCTCATACGAGAGCAGCTCAAGACTTGCACAGGGCACGTTTGCTGGTGGGTAAGCGACTGAGCGCGCTGATGCATGACCAGTACTATTTCAACGGAGAAAGGAGTCTGGGAGATGTCGGTTCTATTGAATGGCATTTCGGCGAGCAAGAGGTGATATCCATGTACCTCTTGAGTGATGGTGAGAGTGTTGGGGCTGACATATTCCCCATCAACACGCCCGTTTCCTTCGAGATAGAGCCTGGCGTGACTTGCGCCTGGAAGAGGGAAAACCTCCTTGCAGCGTTATCAGCGTCCCACCTCGAAGGCGAGAAAGTTCTCGAGGTCAAGGGCATGCTCGATGCCCTCAATGGTCAGGTATCTCGGCTAGTCGGATTTAGGATCGAGTTTGAGTCCGGGGACTTCCTGGTTTTTCTTAACCAAGGCGACGAGGCCGCCATGTTGGTCAATACGCTCCCGCCAACATGCGTCGAAGTTGAAACCAGCTTCGTGACCTTCATTCAATGAAAGCTATGGGTTGAAAAGCTTTCTCGTGGTGGGCTGTTTTCGGCCAGAAGCAGACCGCCCGATACGTCTAAAAAATCAGCGGAGATTCACTTCCCTGTAAGGCTAGGTCAGAATCTTCTTGTCACGTCGGAAATTTCCATTCCTCCAAATGGACAGGGAACGTTCCAGCTAACACATAAAAATCCATTCCTTGGCAGTGCGAACCATGTCAATTATTCTCGACCTTGAATACACACCGCTCCACATCTTTAGTAAAAACCTAGTAAAGATAAAATACATCCAACATATCCAAAAAGACTTAATAGATAGCAAAACTAAAAGGCTCGAGCTAAAAATACAATTTCTGAATCAATCATACATATTCCAGCTGATCGCCTTTTGGCAAGTATTTATTGAAGATCTTGCAAGACATGCCTTTCGGCAAGTCGAAAATTCCGAGGGGAGCAGTATATTAAAAACTATCGCGAAACAAAAATTCGACGAATCACTAGGTAGGTTCAATACGCCGAATACAAAAAACATAGATCTTCTTTTCAAAGACGCACTAGGCATAAGTAAAATTTCAAATCATTGGCAGTCGCAAGAATTAACAAGAGATGAAGCTACCTCAACGCTGAGCACGCTTTTAGAAGCAAGACATCAAATCGCTCATGAAGGCAAAACATTATTCCCACTTTCCTACCAAAGCAATTTTGAAAAAATGGAAACGCTAATGAAGATCGCCGAACTTACCGAGTGCGCGGTTTTTGAAGAGCTAAAAGAAGCTCTCGGGAATGAAAAATAACTGTGATTCCATGACTGTCGTCAGCGCATTTTAATGGCCGCCTTTGGCCGAAAGCTGCAACTCTGACAGGTAGCTTTCGGCCGGGAAGGGACATTTAGAACGGGAAGGTAATATCGTCGCATTTCTTCCCGGCTTGGCAATTCGCCGACGCGCTTTTACACACTCAGATCTGTGAAACTAGAGTTTAAAAATAAACTAGCCTCTTTTTTCTAAGTAGGTGCCAATGGTTACTCCCCTCGTTCTTCATGGCTTTGATGTTGGATGGATCGCCACTGATACCATCGGGCAGGTTGCGCTTTTCACTACGGCTGGTCTGGGGCCGATTCCTGACTCCGCAATTCCGGCCGTCGAGCACTCCGAAGAATGGGTCTGTTCATTGCCGGAGGTGTCCGATGTAAATCTGGTCACTTCCATGTCTAGCGCAAACGCTTTCGTTGCCTTTGCCAAACGTGGATTCTTTGCATATGACTGGTCGGACGTCCATCGCGATGCACACCAAGCCTTAAACGGATATGAGCTGCAATACCGTCCACTGAATCCATTAAGACTTTACGACTTGCCTGCCCCTTTGCGGGCATTGGCTGAGCTTACCCGGCTATCTAGCGTAACGTTCGGAGTATCTATCGTAGTGATAGGTGATCAGATTTCTTAGCCATTGTTCGACGGTTAACGCTGTTTTGTGCCGATTGCTATCTGCCACGAAGGGCAGTTCAGAGTTGTTATCAGACGAAATCGAGCGTCTGCTTTTGGCCGGTAGCTGCCCTTTGCGAGAGGCACCTATCGGCCAGAAACGGTCATCCAGGTTGGGCGTCATCCGGGTTGATTTTGTCTTCGACGTCAAATCTACTCAACAATGCGGCTCCATCCGAAACACCAAGAATCTGATCAATTGCGGCTATTTTCTGGGTCGCACAGTCGAGTTGAAAGTCAGCATTGCTGTATGTAGCCCCCGCCTCATTGTGGAGTGCATAGGCCATATGGGCCGCAACACGGACGCTCATTGGAGCATCTACATCACTGCCCAGATAATCTGCAAGCAACGTCCTGATCTCTATCAGTGCAAGCGCGAGTAGCCTAGTTTGAGCAGTCTGCATAAAGGTATCCCGGGTATTACAACGATTTTGCGAACGGATTTCGCGAGATTACATAAACTTTCAGACTGTCAAAAGCGAAAGACCGTTATGGGTCAAAAGCGGCCATTAGTCAGAGGCTGCTTCCGGGCAAAGGTAGCCTGTCACAAGCTGATCACTGTGTGTTTTTGAAACGATAAACCGAACGATCTTTTACCCAGAAACTGTCATCGAGCGAATATCACTTCTATAGTCCAACACGTCACCGCAGCTCAGTGACTGGTCATCGCGGGCCAAAAAACTATGGGCATAAACCTCGTCTCTTAGCCGATTCCATTTGGCTGTTTGACGGCGGTAAAGACTTGTCTCTCATGGAGTTTCACCAATGACCCGCACACATACCTGCAACCCCATCCCGCTCACCCGCAACGACACCGACCATCCCGTCCTCTATCTGGACGCCAACGCCTCGTTGGCCGATCTGTATACCTGCGCTCAGCAACGCATCGGCGCAGCCCGCAACCTGCTGGAGATCCTTGACTGCACTTCTGGTCCGCAGGACCTCTCCCAGATACGCTTTGCCATCGGCTTGTTGCTCAGTGATGGCTTCGATCTGCTGCGTACCTTGGGTGATAGAACCTTGGGGCAGGCTGATCCGGCGTAACCTCGATTGAGTACTGAGGCAACGAAGAGGCGACGCAATGCGTCGCCTTTTTGCTTGAGCGGAGCACTTTCCAGAGATCGACCCTGCGCTGCTGTCCTGCCTCTGCCGTTGGCCTCAGCTCTGTTCGCTGACTTTTAAGAATGACCTTCGGGCCATGCCCGAACTCCTGCGATAGGGTCCCCTGTCTCCCGGATGGGAGGCTTTTTCACTCATAGCGCAGGGTGCCCAATGATCGCTTCTTCTCGCCTGGGCGACAGCCATGTCTGCCCGATGCCGGGGCACGGCACCACTCCCATCGTTACCGCCTCCAGCAACGTCATCATCAACGGCATGGGTGCGGCCCGGGTCGGTGATGTCTGTGTCTGCGGCGCGGTGATTACCACAGGATTTCCTTCTGTGCTGGTCAATGGCCGGCCCCTGGCCCATGTGGGCAGCCTCAGCAGCCATGGCGGCACCCTTGTCGATACTTTCGGCGGCTCGCTCTTCGCGCCCGCCGATGGCTCGGTGGGTGAGTTGCGCATGGCCACGCTGCTGGCCGATCCGGCGCTCACGGAAAAAGCCCAGGCGGCCAATGCGCTGGTCAGCCCGTTGGCTGCTTCCAAGGCGGCCCTTCAGGAGGGCGTCGAGCCGGGGTTTCATATTGTCGAGCAGCCCATGTCCCGCTCGGCACTAATAGAGCTTCGCTCAAGAGCGCCGGGCCAGCGGGGAGGCTGTTTCTAATGGGGAGTATTGTTGGAGTGATTGCCTGGCCTGCGATGTACATCCGTGATGGGGGCGCAAGCATCGAAGATATCAATAACTTTCCCCGAGGCCTTAGAAGGAGGCTGGTGGTCTGGTACCGAGCAGGTGCAGTTCTATTGGGGGTTCTTCTTTTGCTGTGGTCTGTCGGTCAATACATGGGCTGGGTTAAGTGAGTGGTTGATGGCATTTCATATGCTTTACGTTTCAGGTAATGGTCGACTGATTCTGTTGCAAGTTCCGTCAGTATGGGATTCGGTGTCCCGACCCTGGGTGCGGGTGCTCTGTTCTGTGGGTTGATAGTAGTTGGAGGTTTTTTTAGGCTGCTGTCACTGCAAGTGGCTCCCTCTCCTAGGTCGAACAGAGCGTGTTAGCGCGTTGTACATTGACCTTCTTGAAGGAAGTCTTTTAACGCTGCCTGATAAATAGTTAACGGTTTGCTTTTGGTGCTGAGTAGGGCGAATGGGATTACTGCGAGGTGTGAGAACGATATTGAACTTATGGAGTAGGATTTCTGTCTGCAAAAACCGTGACTATTGTTCAGTGTGAAATCGAACCTGAATAGGTTGGGTCTTGTACACCAGCTAGGAATCAAGCCAAGACTCAAGCTGGTTAAGTATTCTTGTACGCAAGCGCCGCCAGATGGAATCTCGGAGATTTTTATTTCTAATTCAGGAAGGCGTGGAGCTATAAGTCTTGAACTATTGTCTTGTGCATTTGGAATGATTTTCTGTGTTGCTTCGTATGCGCTCTTTGCGAAGCGGCTGTTTTTCCATGCAGAGTCCATTTTATAAGTGAAGCTGGAGATGGTTTCTTTTGTTCTGGGTTCGAAGTGTTCATTGATTGGTGGCTTGGACGTATATGATGTGCAGCCGGAGCATGTTATGGCAAAGCTGACAGCAATCAAGCTGTTAATTATTGAGTGACGCATCCTGAGCTTTCCCTGGCTATTAGTTGTTCGGTATTTATTTAGTTGAGCATTCATTACGTACCTTATGTACGTCAGGTTGACTCTGAGCAACCCCGATTGAGTTCTGAAGATACGAAAAAAGGCGACGCAATTCCTCTGCCGTTGCCCTCGGACCCGTTCACTGACTTTTAAAAACTACCTTAGGGCTCCGCCGTTCTGGTGGTGGGTGGCGCAGGGACAGCGGAGAGGCGGGTATCGGCTAGAGCAGAGAAAGGAAATCTACCCCTCTGCTCCAGTGCCTTGTTCTAAAAGTTGAAACGTTGGTCAAACACGGTCTGCTCGCCCACCGTCACGCTGCATTGGCGGGCTACTTCAGCCGGCATCACCTTGCCCAGCAACGGCGCCAGCGACTTGTAGAACACCTTGTCGCAGGCGTCGTCTTTGCTGAAGGCTTGGGTGTTACCGGCCGCGTCTGCCGTAATCCGGCAACCTGCCACCAATTCGGTGGGCAACTCGTTCAATGGCACTGTTGTCGAGCCGGAGCCCTGCAACTCGATCAGCTCGTTGCATGTGCCCTTGGCCAGACCTTCCTTGATGGCTTTGGTAAAGGCGACGCGTTGGTAGTCAGTACCGGTGAACAGAACCTGGTCGTTAACAGTGACTCGGTATTGTGAGGGTTTGAAGGCGATGGTTTTGATGCAGAACTGCGTCGTGACCGGTTTCCCATTGACCTCAGAGGTGGCCGCTTTGCAACCTGGGGTGGCCTGGGTGAAGGAGGTATCGGGCGAGCTGACACAACCGGCCAGTGAAAGCAGACACACACCGAACAGCATTCTTTTCATGGGACTTCCTGTGCTCAAACACACCGCGCTCCAGCAGGCGGCTCCGGACGCAGATCATACCAGCGACCTGTTGGCCAAAGGCGCAGAAAGGCAAGGAGGCTCTTTAGCTCGGCTACCGAACCCCATCTCGACAGCTGTCTGCTTCCGGCCCAGGCGGTGTGAAGAGCCCAAGTAAAAATTGAAACCCGCGTTTCAACATGAAAGCTGAACTGTAGTGGTTGCCCCAAGAGACACGGAGAGATTTATTTCTCTAGCCTAAACGTCCGCTATTGGCCGATTAGTGCCGTTCTTGACGGGCAGCAATCGGCCAAAAAGCAGACGTTCACGGGAGACAGCTATCGACCCATAGTGGCCCTTAGCGAAAGGCAGCTACCGGCCAGAAACGGACTTCGGCTTGGTCCGCCTCGAGGCCGCGAATCAGAACGCCAGAGCTTTACGCGCCCCTAGAGCTGCATTACTGCGAGGGCCCTGCGCAGGGGCTCGTCGGATATCTGGATAGGACCATGAAATGGCACGTCCATGTCCAAAACAAGGTAAACGGAAGCCGCAATGAGCAATGACGAGATGATGAACATTCCTATCACCATCGAATTACGGGGAGCGCGGTATCCAAAACTGGCGAAAATGAGCGTCAACCAGGCAGCAAGCATCCCAATAAGCGGACCAGGAATCGCTCCCTCTGACTGCTCTACGATCCTCCAGCGTTGCTCGATGAGCGAATGATATTGCTGACGAATATCCTGAAGCATCGTTTCATGGTAGCGGTCCGGGGGCTTTATAAGAGCCAAAGACTTGCCTATATCATCCAGGTGTTTAGCCGCCTCGCTGTTACGATGCTGCAGCGCCTCGTCTCCCCGATACGGGGTCTCGATAGCGCGCTCAAGATAGATGATCAGACGGTTTCGCGTGTCTTGTGCCGCATCGCCATAGCCTCGCAGTGTCCGATCAAAAATGATCATGCTGGTTGCATACCCATGGAAGTTTGCATCAATGGACTCGAAAGTGTTTTTGGCAGAATTGATCATCAAACCAAAGACCAGCGATGTCATAACCACAAAAATGTTGGCTACTAGACGAATTACGGAGTTGGTGTCTTCATCCCTGTGGTGGGATGCCAGCTTTGGGTACCACTGCATCATGAGAAGCGAGGCAGCAACGAGGCACCCAAAAATGGCCAGTGCGATCCAGAGAGAGTCCATACATCAGCCCTGATCAATTGGAGTCAAGTCTTGAAGGATAGACCGTTGGGGTTCTCTGCGAATTCTGCTCGGCAGATACTGCGGTTGCACCCCGGGAATGCCCCCCATATTGGTTTTAACGCCAGCGCTGATCATCGGTGGATACTGGGCGAGTTCTGCCAATCGTTAGAGGCAACAGATCACGACCGTCTGCTTATGGCCGTTTTTAACTATGAGCGTGTCTCTTTATGTGGGTAAGCGCTTCAATCAGTCGTTCTTGAATCCCGGCAGCCCCTGGGCTTTCCGCCATTCCTTCACTGTTTTAGTAACTCCCTCGGCGGAGTTATCCGCACCGAGTTCAGGGTGGAAAATCAGGTCGTAGCCATCTGGATGGCCTGCGAGTCTGCTGAACTTTTCAAGTAACTCACCCAGCTCATCGTCCGTCCCGCCCTTGTTGACGATCCGTATGTTTTTGACGAAGGAAATGAATTCGGCTTCGGTAAAATCAGAAATATCGTCCATGTTGTGCCTGTTTTTTCTTGTGAAGATTAATGTGATTTTGTGGGTTTTTAACCCTCAAGCTTTCTGCCGTCATGCTGGAAACTCCACCCGTAGCCGCTAAACCCGCAACGGTGCTGACTGCACCTTTGGCCACGGTCTGTCCGGCCATTGATCGGGCCACATGACTGGTCGCGGTCTTGGTTATCGGTGCGATATGTGCGCTCGAAAGCACGGGTATTGGGTGGTGCAGGGGTAGGGCGTCCTAGCCCTTGTCGCCATGCACCAATATCCGGCCGTCATACCCACAACTGATCCAGCGACCGGAGCGGGTGGGGAGTACATCGGTTGCAAAGTTGTCGTGTGAGCCGATGATCGCCCCTTGCCGTGAGGGCAGGTTCCAGCGTCTGACGAATCCATCCTCGCCGCAGGTCAGCAGTATGTGTCGCGCCTCGAAGCGCACGCGCCGGACCGGCCCGTCATGAGCGGCCAGGCAATCCAGGAGCGCCAGCATCGGTTCGGTCGCTAGCAGGTGCACCGCGCCGTCAAGATCACCAGCGGCCAAGGTGACGCTGCCATCGGCGTCGATCCAGCTCGCCAGCGTCCTCAGGGGGCGGCCCAGATCGAGCACTTGTACGCAGTCCCGCTCCTCGGATTGCCACAGCCTGACGGTTCCGTCCTCCGATGCGCTGGCGAAACCGCCGTCGCCCGTAGGTGCGATCGCCCAGACCCAGCAGGCGTGGGCCTGACGCCTGTCCGCGGCACCTGTCGCCAGGTTCCAGACTGTCAGGCGACCGTCAGCAGCCCCGGTCACGAAGCGGCCAGCGTCTAACCTTGCCGAGGACAGGACGGCCGAATCCGATGTGCCGACCAACCTTGACTTGCCGCTCGCCAAGGACCAATGCCGGATCGTACGGTCTCGCGAGTGAGAAACCAGCTCGCCAGGCGCCACTTCCACCAGACCCAGAATGGACTGTGTATGTCCGTCAAGCTGACCCAGGCAGCGGCCCTCGCGATCCCACAGCCGGATGGTTGCGTCACGCCCGGCGCTTGCAAAGCCCTTGTCGCCAAGGTCGGCAAGCGCCCATACGTAACCGCGGTGGCCCGGCTGGAAGGGGCCGTCGACGTGCAACGCATGCTGTGGCTCGTACATCAGGTCACTGCGCATGATGTATTTTTGGCCTGCGTCCACTAAGGCGCCGGCGTGCCAGAGTGTGTGGTCGAATACGATCAGGCTGCCCTTTCGGGGGCGCAGCCTGAGCGTGGAATTCCGGTTCGACATGGCTGCGGACCGCCCCTCGAAGAACACGGTCTCTCCGCCGCTGAATGCATCGTCGTTAAGATAAATCATGAAGGTCAGGCGTGACTGTTGGCGCTGGCGATGGTGTACACCATCCTGATGGGCACGGAACTGGGTGCCGGGCCGGTAGCGGCAGAAGCGCAGCCGCTCATTGATGCCGACCAGACGCCAGCCGTCCTCATCGATCACCGTCCCCAGCCTCGGCATCCGCAAGGCGCAGTGCTTCAAGCGTTCGAAGAGTCGCCCGGCCAGAGCTGGGTCGTCTGTGACGATCCGGTCATTATCGCGGTAGGAGGACGGGTAGTCAGACCCTGCGCTGGCGAACCCGCACTTCTGCGTGGCTTCTATCAACGCCTCGCACTCGCTGGCCGAAAGAAACTCGTGGACCAACACACAGCGTACCTGCTCACCCAGCGGTAGCTCGACCGAGGCCGACGGAGCAGTGGCCCCGGCCACCAGTTTTTCAGCGAAGGAATTCATCGTGATCTCCAAAATTGGTCTAATAACCAATATTTGGAAAGCTAGGGTGCGACGGGGTCGATGTCAATGCTAAGCTGGTCGCGCAACCAACATTGGGAAGGTGACATGGCACGGCGCTCGAACACTGATGAAAGACGCGGCCAGATCGTGGCGGCACTCCAGGCCGTCATGGCCAAGGCTGGCTACGCAGGCGCAACCATAGCGGCCATCGCCCGGCACGCGGAGCTAGCGCCTGGCCTCGTGCACTACCACTTCAAGGACAAGCGCGAGATCTTGGTGGCACTGGTCGACTCACTGGCCGGCTACGCCCGTCAGCGCTACGAGTCCCGGGCCGCTACGGCCCAGACGGCCGAGCAAAGGCTTCAGGCCTACATTGCAGCACACCTGGCCTACGGTTCGGACGCGCAGCCCGATGCGGTGGCGGCGTGGGTGATGATCGGCGAGCAATCGGCCCACGACCCAGACGTGCGTGAGGTCTATCAGGCTGTGCTAGCGGCGCAGATGAAGCTTCTCAAGGGCCTGCTCCGGCAGCGATTCGCCGAACGCGGACGCCGCGTCCGAGGGCTCGACGCGCTGGTGGCGGGCATTACATGCTTTATCCAGGGGGCGTTCACGCTGTCCACCACGGCGCGGCCACTGCTGCCGACGGCCTTCGCCGCACCGACGTTGATCGATTGGGTAGAGCGTTACATTGATACGCAGGAGGAGCGATGACGAAACCGCCAGAAGGGCACCGTCTCTTTCCGGCCGGCGCGCACGGTGCCCCTGAGGTGCCTGATGGTGTGGATTTCGCCGCCTGGACTCGCCTCTGGGCGGAGCTTGGCGCCGGCTGCCCGCCGCGAGAAACCTACGAAGAGCTCCTGCGACGCTACCGCGAGCCCCATCGTGCGTATCACAACTGCCAGCATTTGCAGGAATGCCTCCAGGTGCGCCGACTCATCAACGCAGCCTGCCACGCCCCCGCTGAAGTCGACCTCGCACTTTGGTTTCATGACGCCATATACGACCCCCTTCGCAGCGACAACGAGCTGCGCAGTGCACAATGGCTGGACGACGTGGCACGCGATAGCGGCCTGGACGATGAAACCCGACGCAGGCTTTACGGCCTGATCATGGTGACGCGACACGACGGCGCTCCAGCCTCGGCAGACGAGGCCGTGTTGGTGGACACGGATCTGGCGATCCTTGGGGCATCGGCCGCGCGGTTTGAGGAGTACGACCGCCAAGTCCGTCGCGAGTACCGATATGTGCCTCTGTTTGTGTACCGCCGAAAGCGGCGCCAGGTCCTGGAAGGCTTCCTGGCACGCGGGCGCATCTATACGACCGCACCGTACTTCGATGCATTCGAACAGCAAGCCCGCGTCAACCTTGCCCGCGCCATCGAGCGCCTCGACTGAGAAACGGCCAACAGCGGAGGCGGGACATTCGCCTTCTCAGGTGCCTGGCCACTCGGCAGTTCAAGCCGCCACCGCAAACAGATGACGGGGCATCGCCGGCCAAAAAACCATGGTTACCGGTCACACAGGCTGCCGTTACCGTTGCGCCCGTGATACCGACCTAAGGCTTGGCCCGATCCCAGCGACATTCCGCCAACCGGTGCCCATCGGTTCCGCTCTTTTCTCGCCTGTCGATGTCGCCGTCGGCGTTCAGGTAGATATGGGTGTTGGGCCATTGCGGGGTGATGCTGATGCAGTGATTACGCCCCGTGTTCTTGCTCCACCACGAGAACTCCATGAAGAACTCGTCGTCCCGGAAGAGCACGCCATGATCGGTTGCGCCGCCTCCGGGAAGCATTCCTCCTTTATCAATCCGATCCTGGACATTCCAGATGTACCTGAGCTCATCCCGGCCGGCTTGGGAGTAGTGCACATTCACCGTTGGCAATGCGATGTCCCAATGCGTGACCAGCCCAAACAGCAGCGCTATCCAGAGCAGCTTTACGTACCAGGGCCGGCGCGTGCCTGCATGGAGGGGCCAGAGTTTCATCTCCATCCTTTGGGCGTATTTTTTTTGGGGGGCGTGGGTTGAGAGTGGAGACGGCAGTGTCGCAGCCGGTCGTTGTCCACTTCCGGCTGCTGGGCTTTGTACGAAAAGCCTTGATACTCGGTGATGCTGCGTTGAAAACGGTCTGACCTTCGTCTCAAAACTTTTCTTACAGAGCCCGGGTGGCCTCTGGTGCTGACTGTCAGCAACCGGAAGCTTTGAGCCCGGTGCCGATGGTGACCGCGTTGACCTGCACCTTTTCAAAGGCCTTCTGCGCGGCGGCGTTGTATTTCTGGTCGCAGTTGAAGCGTGTTTCCATCACGTAGTCTTCGCCTTCTGCTTTGCGCATCTGCGACTCCCACTGGTCGGCGGCGCTGAGCGCGGCATCCGAGACCAGCACCACCTCCAGCAGCACCTCCCTGAAACCTATGGCGCGTGGGCCTTCCCAGTGGGCGTAGACGGAAGGGTCGGCGGCGTTGCCGCACATGCTCAGGCAACTGGCGCTGTAGCTCAGGCCGCCACCGGACGATTCGGTGAACGCGCCTACGGTGAGCGGCTTGCCGGGAGCGGGGGCGAAGGTGTCGACGAACTGGGTCAGGTCAGCCTGGCATTTGGGCGTCAGCTCCATGCGCAGTTTGCTGACTGTGCCGCCTTCTATGGTGGCGGTGATGTTGCAGCCCTGGACTTTGAACTTGTGCTCATCGCCGAAGGATTCCCGAGGGATTCCGGCGACGGATTCAAAGTACCGCTGATTGGTGCCCAGCATGTCGCCAGTGAAGACTTCGGCCACGGAGGCGGCATGGGCGACGTCAACGGACAGGGCCAGTGTCGAGGCAAAAAGGCTGTAGATCAGCTTGTTCATGGGAGAGTCCTTTCAATGGGTGACCAGGACCTGTGGTCACCTTCAAGTGGGTTGGGGGACGGGAGTTTAGCAGGCGTTGGTGCTGCGTTTTACGGGTTTCTTGCCGATTTTTTTCTGTGTGCCACCCCTGGGAAAAGAGTGGGGGCGGCCTATGTCCTTGAGGGGCTACCGGGCATCCGGTAATCCGCGATCAATGAGTCAAACCTGGCCACCAAGCCGGCCGAGCCTGCTGCCATTGCAGCGGTCGACTCACTGGCGCGGTCAGCGCCGCTCAGCGCCTTTGAAAATCACCTTGGCCCCGCTGAAGCGGGGCAGTCCGTGCGTTCTCCTCGATATCACCCGGCCAGTGGTGCCGATCCGTCGTACTGCTCAAGCAGCTGCTGTTCAAGGGTCACGATGGCCTGTTTAACCTGCTCAACACAGTCGCTCACCAGGGGCATGTTCAGGTCCGGGCTCTGACAGGCGTCTTCCAATTGCCTGCAGCTTTCCACCAGTTGCTCGCCCTTGACGACTCGTGCTGCCCCTTTGATGCGATGCGCCAACTCGGACAGTTCCGCTGTTGCTTGGTCGCGCAGCAGTGTCTCCAGGGTCTGCAGGTCGGTGCGATTGTTGCTGAGCAATTCGCTCAGGATGTGCTGCAGCATGGTCGGCTCGCTGCCCACCAGGGTATGCAACGACTCCAGATCGAATACCTGTGGGGATTGGCTGCTGACGCGTTCTTCGGGCGGCAGGGGTGCGCGTTCTTCTTCCTCGACTTGACCCAGGGCCAACAGGCGCGCCTCCAGTTCATCCAGGCTGATGGGCTTGATCAGACAGTCATTCATTCCGGCCTGGATGCAGCGTTCCACTTCCTCGGGCTGGGCGTCGGCCGTCAGGCCGATGATCACGATCGGTTCGTCCTGCGTGTCGCGTTCAGCCTGGCGAATTGAGCGGGCCAGTTCGGCACCGTTCATGACGGGCATGTGGCAGTCGGTGATGATCAGGTCAAAAGCGTGCTCGCGCCAGGTCTTCAGTGCCTGTTGTCCATTTTCCGCCTCGACTATGTCGTGCCCGAGAAACGCCAGTTGCTGTCCCAGGACCTGACGGTTCACCGGGTGGTCGTCCACCACCAGAATCTGCAGGCGGTACATCTGCCGTCGCTTGATGCTGGGAGCAGGTTCTACGGCGGCCAGGCGCTCCAGCACTTGAAGGCGAAGATCCACCTCCACCAGGGTGCCCTGGCCCAGGGTGCTGCTCATTGAAACAGTGCCGCCCATCATTTCGCACAGGGAGCGACAGATCACCAGCCCCAGGCCGGTACCTTCGGTATTCAGGACATTGCGTTCGACTTGGGCGAAAGGTTGGAACAGCCGCTGCTGGTTACTTGGAGATATGCCTATCCCTGAATCTTCGACGCGCAGTTTGACCTGCAGCAACGAGTTCTCCACCAGATCGCCGCTGATGCTCACTTTAATGAAGCCGGCTTCGGTGAACTTGATGGCGTTGCTTATCAGGTTGGACAGAATCTGCTTGAAGCGCATGCCGTCTACCAGCACATCGCAATTGATGCTGGAGTCGATTTCGAGGATGAAGCTCAGGCATTTCTGGCGTGCCAGACCTTCGAACACACGGGCTATGGATTCCACCAGCTCGCGCAGGTTGGCGCGTTTGGGCGAAAGGCTCAGACGTCCCGACTCGATGCGGGCGATGTCGAGAATATCGCCGATCAGGTCCAGCAGGCTCTTGGCCGAGCTGTAGGCGATTTCAATGCTGGAGCGCTCGATCCGGTCGCTATCGGCGCGTTTGAGCGCCAGTTCCAGAATGCCGATGATCGCGTTCATGGGCGTACGGATTTCATGACTCATGGTGGCCAGGAATGTGGTCTTGGTGCGACTGGCCTGGTCGGCCAGGTTCTTCGCTTCCTTCAATTCCTGGACCAGATGCCGATGCTTGGTGATGTCCAGCCAGCCGCAGATAACGCCTTTGGTGACGCCATTGTTGTCCTGGAAGGGTTGGATCCAGTGATCGATCCAGACATCCTTGCCCTGCAACTTGACCTTGTACACCGAACTGATGGTCTGACCGTCGCGTATGGCTTGCAGGTAGCTGTGATGCAGGTCGGGTTCAGCGCAGAAATGCTCCTTGGGCAGCTGTTGCACGGATTTGTGCAGAACCTGGTCGGCGGTCAGGCCGACACTCTGCAGGTAACTGCGGTTGCACGAGAGCATCTTGCCGTCCATGTCACGAATGTAGAGAACCGGGGGCATGTTTTCGGCCAGGGCCTCGATGAAGCGCAATTGCTCATTCAGGGTTTTCTCGGCCTTGATCCGACGTCGCAGATATAAGGCCCAGGCCAGTGTCAGCAACAGCAGGAGCGCCGCGGCGGCGATGATTTCGGCGATCAGCAGCGCATAGTCGCGCCAGGTTTCGCCACTCATGCCCGGTGGTGAGCGCCAGTGGTTGGCGATCGCGTTCAGATCGTCCGCCGGTAGACTGAGCAGGGCCTTGTCGAGAATCGACTGAAGCTCGGAGTCGCTGCGCCGCAGAGCAAAGCTGGCGTTTGCCCGACTGGTGTGGATCAGGTCGGCGATGCCCAGGCGATTTTGAAACAGGCGGACAATGTAGTAGCGAGCGGCTGGCAATGACACCAGGGCGGCATCGGCGCTGCCGTCATAGACTTTGTTCATGGCGTCCAGAGTGGTGCCGGCCTCGATCAGTTGCGTGCTCGGATAAAGCTCGCGGACGTGTTGCAGGGTCACGTGACCTGATGGAATGGCAAGACGCTTGCCTGCCAGGTCTTCGGCGGTCAGCCCCTTGTCCTTGCTGCCACTGGGTGTGACCAGGACAAAAGGGCTGGTCAAGAAGGGCCGGGTGAAACGTAGCTTGTCCTCGCGCTGCGGGCCTGCCGTCATGATGGCGATGTCCGCCTCGGAGTTGCTCAAGGCTTCAATCTGCTGCGGATAGCCGCCATTACGCACAGTCACCTGGAAATGCAGACCGGTGCGCTGCGAGATGATCTCCAGCAGTTCGGCGGCAACTCCGGAGAACACTCCGTTGGCGTCGAAGAACGCCACGGGCGCCAAGTCATCGTTGATGATCAGGCGTATCACCGGGTGACGACCGATCCAGCGTGATTCTTCTGGAGTCAGAACAATTTTTTCGTTGGTCGGCACGAAACCGCTACCGACCCAGCGTTGACTCAGATGGCTCAGTTTTTCCTTGCCAATGGCCTCGATGCTTCGGTCAAGGATGCGCTGAAGACGGTCGTTGTCCTTGTTGATCGCATAGCCATAACCACCCGTGGCAAGGTCAGCGAAGCGCTCGAACTTGAGGAAGCCGTAGTAAGAACGGTTGATCTGGAAGTAGGCGCTCAGTACATCGTCCAGGTACATGTCGGCATGGCCAAATGCCGCCGCAGCTATGGCTTCGTTATGGGTGGGGTAGATCATCAAGCGGGCACGAGGAAAGCGCGCCTGCGCTTCGCCGCTGTGTTCCTTGACGACGGAAACCCGCAGTCCGGCCAGGTTTGCCGGGGACTGGCGCAGTTCGGCGTTGCGCTTGAACAAGGCCAACCGCCCATCGGCGAACGGTCGGGTGAAGCTGACGGCATCGCTGGATTGCCCGGGGCTGTTGTAGCTGCCCATCAAGTCGATGGCGGAGGCCTGCAGGGCCTGTAGGGCTTGTTCTCGGGTGGCGAAGGGAACCACCTTCATGCCGACTCCGAGCATCTGCCCGATCAATGAACTGACGTCCGCCGTAATGCCTTCGTAGTGACTGTCGTTGTAATCGACATTGAAGGGAGGCGACTCTTGTGCGACCACACCGATTTTCAACTCCGACTTATGCCGTAGCCAGTGCCAGTCCTCTTGTTCAAGTACCAGTTCGTGGTGATCGAGGCGCACCTCGCTATACAGCGCATTGGGCAATAGGGGTGGCTGGGCCGCTGCCGTCTGAGCGGCAATGGTCACCAAGCAGGCAAGTAGCCAGATAAGTCGTGAGTGCATGGTCTCTTCAGAAAGTGAGGAAGGCTTAGTTGAGTCGAGAGCGCTGAAAATACAGAGTGAAAATAGTAGCTGTCGCGGGTTGCTTTGGCCTATCAATTTATGTCGTTAGTGGGGGGACTTGAGGGCTTGTTGCAATAGGCGATGAAGTGACTTTCCGGCATGGGGCGGGCAAATAGAAAACCTTGGGCAATCGAGCCTCCCAACTTCAATAGTTGCTCCTGCTGTTCAGGGGTTTCCACTCCTTCGATGATCACTGACATTCCCAGGGAGCCCGCCAGGGCCAAGGTATAGCGGATGATGGCGCTGCTTGCGGGGTGATGTTTCATCTTGCGCACGAAGTTGCGGTCCAACTTGATTTGGTTGAAGGGCAGTTCGTAGAGCCGTTCCAGAGACGCGAAGCCGGCGCCGAAATCGTCCATGGCCAAACCGCAGCCCATGAGCCGCAGGCGCACCATATTTTCCAAGCTGTACGCGCAAGCGCCCATCACACAGGTTTCGGTGATTTCAAAGGTGATGCAACTTGAAGGCACCTGGAAGAGCGCCAACAAGGACGTTACGGATTCAGTCAGAGTCGCGGAGGATAATTGTGAGGGGTGCAAGTTGAAGGAAAAATTCAGCGGTAGGTCGTTTCTTGCCAGTTTGCGCCGCAGCGCCAGACCTTGATCGAACAATTGCCAGAACAGTCGATCCAGTAGGTTGTGGTCTTCCATGATGTTCAGGAAGTGTGACGGCGGCAGCACCCCCAGTTGGGGGTGGTTCCAGCGAGCCAGGACTTCGGCGCCCAGCACGGCAGCGGTATCGAGTGCCGCCTTGGGTTGGTAGTAGGGCTCGAACTCTCCGTTGTCCAGACCGCGCAACACATCACCCAGCGTGGGTAGAGCGATGCTCTTGAGCGGGCTGGCCAGGTCATGCCGCAGGGACTGGTATCGCTTCAGCAAGGTGGTCAGACGCTCCAGGTTGAAGGGTTTGCTCAGGCTTCCAAGAAAATGCAGACCCAGGCGCTTGATCATGGACACGGTGGTGTTGCGCAGCGCCAGGTCAATCTGGCTGCAGAGGATGACCGCGCGCAGTTTGCCGCTGTGACTGGCGTGACGAAGGAAAGCCAGGCCGTCCATGCCGGGCATTTTCAAATCGCAGATGGCAATGTCGATGGCTTCACAACTTTCCAACAGCGCCAATGCCTGACTGCCGCTGATGGCTTCATGAATCTGGCCGGGTATTACCTTCCTTAACGCGGTGATAGTGACCAGGCGTTGCAGGGGCTCATCTTCCAAAACTAGAACGTTCAGGTGTTGCATTGCTGGCTCGTGTTGTTGACTCGTCGGATATCTTGCTTAAGCCATTTGATACGGGTCCATTAGATGTATCCTCATGCCTTGTAGGAAATTTCCTAATGAAAAAACCAGAGCGTCTGAATTTTCCAATGATCGTCAATAACCACTTGTAAGTCGGGTCAAATCCGAGGAATTTGCGCCCTCGCAGTTGCTGCCTGGCGGCAAGTTATAAGGTGAAATGACATTATGCACAGCGTATTAATAGTGGATGATCATCCCGTCGTTCGATTGGCGGTGAAGGTTCTACTGGAAAAGCACGATATGCAGGTGGTGGGCGAAACCGATAACGGGCTGGATGCGATAGAACTGGTGCGCGAGCATGTTCCGAGTGTGGTGATTCTCGATATCGGCATTCCCAAACTCGATGGCCTCAAGGTGCTGTCCCGGATCAAGGCGCTGGGCTTGCCCACCGAGGTATTGGTGCTGACATCGCAGTCTGTCGAAAGCTTTTGCAAGCGCTGTATCCAGCTTGGCGCTAGAGGCTTCGTCAACAAGGAAGAAGACCTGAGCAACCTGGTGGTGGCGCTGAATGCGGTGCTGGCCGGCTATACCTTTTATCCTTCGCTGGTGAACGATGTTTCCAAGCCGGCTGCCGAGCAGTTGTCCGAGACCGAGCTGATTGGCTCACTGACCGATCGGGAAATGATCGTGCTGCAGTATTTGGCTCAGGGCTATTCCAACAAGGCCATCAGCGAGAAGCTGTTTCTCAGCAACAAGACCGTCAGCACCTACAAGGCTCGCTTGTTGCAAAAGCTTGGTCAGGGCTCGCAAGTTGGCCTGGCAGAGTTCGCCAAGCGCCATGGGCTGATTCTCTGAAAGATGGCAAAGCGGCAATATTGATATTCGGCAGTGCAGTTTGAACTGCGGGTATCTGTGCATCCTGCTCAGGCAAGTTACCAAGTTATTGCAGAGACTTTCCGTAGTTATGTAGGAAATTTCGCAATGATAAAGGTCTTGCCTGTTGAATAGAATTTGCCGGTATTAAAACGTCTGGACTGCAACTTTGATCATGACTAAATCCACCACTGTCATTGCTTTGCTTTTTGCTTTTTTTCACGCCCAAGCGATGGCGGCGCTAACCCTTGGCAGTTCGCGAATCATCATTCAGGCGCCCAAGACCCGTGCCGTGGTCATGGTGCATAACCGCTCCAACGATAGCTCTTATCTTGCGCAATCCTGGATCGAGGATGCTCAAGGACAGAAACTCGAACGCTCGCCAGTGGTGGCCTTGCCGCCGATTCAGCGGCTGGAGCCCATGCAGGGCAATCAGTTGAACATCCAAGCGCTGCCGCGCGTGGCAGATCTGCCCCTGGACCGGGAAACACTGTTTTATCTGAATGTGCGTGAAGTTCCCCCGCGCGGCGAAGACAAAGAGGTCATCCAGATCGCTTTGCAACGGCGGATAAAAGTCATTTACCGGCCGCAAAGAATACGCCCGCTCACGGTCGGCCTCACCAGTCCCTGGCTGTCCGCCCTGACCTTGTCCAAAGAAGAAAGCGGACGCTTTCAACTGAACAATGCCACTCCCTATCATGTGACCCTCATCGAGGCCTTCAGTGATGAGTCCGGCACCTCTCCTGTCACGGACTTCAAACCCATGGAAATACCGCCTTACAGTGCGCATCGTCTTGAGGGCAAGTTCAGTCCGGGCGTCCAGCGGCCGACATTGGTCTATATCAATGATTTTGGCGGGCGTGGGCAATTGAGTTTCGACTGCCGAGATGGTGTGTGCGCCGTCATAAAAAACAGTGTCCGTTCATGAGACGGACAAGCCTGATCGGGTGTGTGCTTTTCGGCCTGTCTGCTCTCCTGGTGGCGAGAAACACTCAGGCCGCTACTCCGGGTGGACTGTATGTGTTCGTGAACTTTGAAGTGTTCGATTCTGCCAACTGCAGCGTGAATGTTCTTCAAACAAGGATAGATTTTGCCGAGGTCAGGACTGATGAGATCAATGGTCGCGAGGGCGGCAGGAAAATTCCTTACCAGATCATTTGCAAGAATCCCTCCCAGTCACCTGCACTCAAGTTGAAGTTTTTCGGTACGACTGGTTTCAACGCTGAAGTGTTGCAGACCAGTACCAGCAATCTCGGCGTGCGCTTTCTGGTGAATGGCAAGCGACAGCCCCTCAACAGCGAGTTCTCGGTGAACTACGCCTCTGTACCCACGCTGGAGGCGGTGCTGGATGCCAAGCCCGGCAGCGTTTTGCGACCGGGTGCCTTCACTGCCAACGCGGTGCTCGTTATCACTCAGGAGTAAGCTCCCCGTGGCTATTTCCACTCTGGATACAACAAGCAAGATGAGTCTGTGCCTGCCAATGTCGTGGCTGGCTCTTGCGGCAATATTCTTCTCGGTCAAGTCCTGGGCCGAGCCTGTTCCCCCTGGAACGCCGGACGGTGCCTGCTGGGGCAACAATCAGCTGAGTATTGAAATAAAGAACGGCGCTTTTACCTCCAATGAAAAGGGCGCGTTATATGAAACGACCTATCAAACCATTCCCAGTGACTACGACGGTTGGTGCTATTCCGATAGTGGCGAGCAGAGGGCCAGCTATTTCAGGGCTGAGCTGAGTCAGACCTTGTCCCGTGTCGATAATGATTTCTTCAGATTGACCGAAGACATCGACATGAAAATATTCGTAACGGGCAATAGTGCGCCGCAAAGCTACGTCCCCTTCAGGGACAAATTCAATGCGGGCGCCACTGCTGGGCCTTCCGACAATGGTGTCACGCCCTTGCGCTGGGCAAACGCGGGCAACCAGGGCAAAGTCACCTTCCGTCTTCGGCGCAAGGCGCTCAGTGGGGCTGTATACCTTCCGCCCAGCGAGCTTTTTTCGTTCTTTCGCTACTCGCAACCGGGGCGCTGGAGTCCTCAACCGCTGTACACGCTGTCGTTGAAATCACCGACCATTCTGTCCGTTCCCGCGACCTGTGATCTCAACGATGGGCAAAATTTCCTGGGGCTGAAGATAAAAGAGCCGATTGATAGCCGCAAGGTTCAGAGTATTGCGGTGAACAATCTTATCTACGGTTATAACGCGGGTAGCAAATTGACCCTTCGCTGTGACTCCGGTCAGCTTGATCCGGCCAAATTGTCTATTGGCCTGATAGGTAATCCCGGGGAAAAGAGCAGTGCACTGGCCACATCAAATCCGGGAATTGATCTGGCATTTTATGCTCGCTCGGGCAGTGGCGTTTATATCCCGCTCATGCCATTCCAGCAAACACCACTCAATGGACTAGCCACTAAAGGGCTGCTCGAAATCGAGGTGATGGTACAGAAAACTTCAAAGCCCATATCCACTGGCACTCATACCGGATATGGCGTTCTGACCCTTACGGAATATTAATCTCGGGTTGAAACAGTATTTTTCAAGCGGCGCCCAGGTTGACACTAGCCTGGGCGCTTTTTTTATGCGCCCTGAGTCGCTGGGTAGATGCATTAAGACAAGCTAGAAGTTGACTCGGAATTTTCCTATGCGCTTATCGAACCTTTCTTATCTTAATTCTCTTGGTCGGTAAATATAATAACTCCCGACACTCACTAGTTGGCTGCGGTTTAGTCGACAAGTGGCATGTCATGGATTTTGCCTTGTGGTCTATCCATGTGATGCATGGTGCCAACATATCAAATGTGTACTTGTAGGGATTCTAAAATGAAATTCAGCAAAATGGCGGCAGCTGTAGCAGCAGTGATACTCAGTGGCACTTCGGTGTTGGCCATGGCGGCGGACCAGGGCGGTGGCAAGGTCAACTTCAAGGGCAACATCAACGACTCTCCATGCTCGATTTCCAGTGGCTCCCTGGAGCAGGTGGTGGAGTTCGACTCGATCTCCAACAGCGCGCTGAAAAATGGTGGAAAGTCCGCTTTGAAGCCGTTCTCCATCAAGCTCAACGGCTGCGACCTGGGCTCGCTGAAAAGTGCCACCGTGACCTTCACCGGCGCGCCTTCGGCGGCCAACCCCGATCTTCTGGGCTTCCAGAGCGGTACTGCCAAGGGCGCAAGCCTGGCGATCGCCGATCGCAATGGCACGCTGATCAAGCTCGGCTCGTCCTCCGATCCGCAGAATCTTTCCGACGGTGAAAGTGCGCTGAACTTCACGGCCTATCTGCAAGGCGACATGCTGGCTCCCGAAACCGAAGGCGGTGAGGCCAAGCCGGCCACTGTGGTCGCGGGTACTTTTGATACTGTCGCCAACTTTACCCTGGCGTATCAGTAACTTTGCATGAGGTGCGGCCTGGATACGCAAGTTCGCGTATTCCAGGCGCACTGCCGATCTTGTCTCGATTGGATCGCCGCCAATCTTCTCGGTTTTTCGTTGTTTCGACGTTATAGGCCATGCACTGCCATGGCGCTCGAACATGACTCTCGTTAATCAGTACTCAACACTTGGATGTTGCCTGCGTACATATCCAATGTCGTTCGTGACAGTGTTGGGCACAGTGGTCGATCGATGCTGTTTTATGGCCAAGGGAAGCGAGCGAAAGAAGTGGTTGTCGTTGTAAAGGGAAGTTAATTACGTGGTTCAACACCGGGTATGGCTCTTCACTACGTTGTGGTCTATGGCCAGCTTGGCTAGTGCAGCCGAAGAGTTTCAGTTCAATACGGACATCCTTGATCTCAAGGATCAACAAAATCTCGATCTCGGCTTGTTTTCCAAGGCTAACTTCATTTTGCCGGGGCAATACAACCTGGTCGTTCACGTGAACCGCGACTCGTTGCCGGAAACTTCCGTGGACTACATCGCCCCGGAGGATGACCCCAAGGGCAGTGTGGCCTGCATCTCTCCGGCACTGGTGGCCGAGTTGGGTCTGAAAAAACAGCGGATGAATCAACTTGCCTGGTGGCACCAGGGCAATTGTCTGGATATCAGCAGCATTCCAGGCATGACGGTGCGTGGCGACCTGGGCGCCTCGGCCTTGTATCTGAACATTCCCCAGGACGCCCTTGAATACACGGCAAGCAACTGGGACCCGCCTTCGCGCTGGGACGAGGGCATTAGCGGATTTTTGTTTGACTACAACTTCAATGCCCAGACCATGGATTACGCCGGACCTCAGGCCAGCGACCAGCAGTTGACGGGTAATGGCACCGCCGGTTTCAACCTCGGCGCCTGGCGCCTGCGGGCCGATTGGCAAGGGCAGGTGCACAAGACCTCCGGCAAGCCTAGCCAGCGGCAATTCGCCTGGAGCCGCTACTACGCATCGCGGGCGATTCCGGCGTTGCGCGCCCACCTCAGCCTGGGAGAAAACTATCTGGACTCCAACCTGTTTGGCAGCGTGCGCTACACCGGTGCCAGTCTGGCCACCAGCGACAACATGCTGCCGCCCAACCTGCGCGGCTATGCGCCGGAAGTCAGCGGTGTCGCGCGGACCAACGCGCGCGTGCTGGTCACGCAGCAGGGGCGCATTCTGTACGACACCCAAGTGCCGGCGGGGCCCTTTCGCATCCAGGACCTGAGCGATGCGGTGAGCGGCAAGCTGGATGTGCGTGTCGAAGAGCAGGACGGCAGCGTTCAGGAGTTCCAGCTGGACACGGCCAGCATTCCCTACCTCAGCCGCCCGGGCACGGTGCGCTACAAAGTGTCCGCCGGCCGACCTTCGGACTGGGAGCACGAGCCCGATGGCCCAGAGTTCGCCAGCGGCGAATTCTCTTGGGGGGTGAGCAATGGCTGGTCGCTGTATGGCGGAGCGCTGGGGGCGCAAGACTATCGCTCGCTGGCCGTGGGCGTGGGTCGTGACCTGATGGCCTTCGGCGCCCTGGCGGTTGACGTGACTCAGTCCAATGCCCGCCTGGCACAAATCGGCCAGCGCCAGGGCAAATCCTATCGCGCCAGCTATTCGAAGCGCTTCGAGGATTACGACAGCCAGGTGACGTTCGCCGGTTATCGTTTCTCCGAGGAAGATTTCATGACCATGAACGACTTTATCGAGGCTCGTCGCAGTGGCCGGTTGAATAATCAGAGCAAGGAAATGTACACCGCGACACTGAGCAAGAATTTTCGTGATCAGAACCTGAGCCTGTACTTCAACTACAACCACCAGACCTATTGGAACAATGCGCCGAGCGACCGTTACAGCCTGTCGCTGTCGCGATATTTCAACCTGGGCGGGCTGAAGAACCTGGGCCTGTCGCTGACCGCCTACCGCAGTCAGAGCCATGGCGCGGTCGATGAAGGCGCCTATCTCTCCCTGAGTCTTCCCTGGGGCGACAGCGGCTCGGTCAGTTACAACTCCACGCTCAACCGTGGCAGCAGCGGTCACAGCTTGAGCTATTACGACCGTCCGGATGAGCGCAACAGCTACATGCTCAGCGCCGGTACCGCCAGCGATGGCAACACGGCCAGCGGCTACCTGAACCACGAGGGCAGCCTGGCCGATGTCACCGCCAGCGCCAGCTATCAGGCCGGACGCTATCGTTCTGCCGGTCTTGCAGTGCAGGGCGGGGCGACCCTGACCGCCGAAGGGGCGGCGCTGCACCGGATCACCACCCTGGGCGGTACTCGCCTGCTGCTCGATACCAATGGCGTGGCCGGGGTGCCGGTGCAGGGCAACGGCGCCAGCACCTATTCCAACCGATTCGGCAAGGCGGTGGTGGCTGATATGAACAGCTATTACCGCAATCAGGCGAGCATCAACCTGGATCAACTGGCTGACGACCTGGAAGCCGGGCGCTCGGTGACCCAGGCCACGCTGACCGAGGGCGCGATTGGCTACCGGCGCTTCGGCATTGTTTCCGGGAGCAAGGGCATGGTCCGCATCCTCCTGCCAGACGCGAGCCCGCCGCCTTTTGGCAGCGGTGTGTACAACGCACGAGGCCAGGAAACCGGAATCATTGGCGAAGACGGCCTGGTGTACCTCACCGGCATGCAGGTCGGTGACCTGATGTCGGTGCAGTGGGACGGCAAGGCCCAATGCGACTTCGCCCTGACGGAGCAGGTCAATGCGGATGACCCGCAAGCGCAATTTGTCTGCCGGCCCCTTGCGGTCCGCGAAATCCAATCCCCTAGCAACCCGTAATAAGGAGTGGCTTGCATGCCATGGTTCGACCTGAAAAAAAGCCTGCTTGTAATCGCCCTGAGCCTCTTGGCTCTGGAGTCGGTACACGCCGCCATCGCCCTTGACCGTACGCGAATCATCTTCAATGGCAGCGAGAAATCGGTGAGCGTGGGCATCAGCAACCAGAATCCCCAGCTGCCGTATCTGGCCCAGGCCTGGCTGGAAAACGACAAGGAGGAGAAGATCGGCGGCCCCTTGACCGTGCTGCCTCCGGTGCAACGGCTCGAAGCCGGCGCCCGCAGTCAGGTGAAGATCCAGAGGCTGGCGCAGGTGGGGCAGTTGCCCCAGGACCGGGAGTCGCTGTTCTACTTCAACTTGCGTGAGATTCCACCGCGCACCGACAAGCCCAATGCCTTGCAGATTGCCCTGCAGACACGGATCAAGCTGTTCTATCGTCCCGAGGCCCTCGTCAGGGGCGGCGGACAGAATCAGGTGCCTTGGCAGGAGCAACTGACGCTGTCCCGGGAGGGCGAGCGCTACGTGGCGCATAACCCGACGGCTTACTACGTGACCCTGGTTGATGCCCAGGTCCGCGTGGGTGGGGCATCCGTTGCAGACTTTCAGCCGGTGATGCTGGCGCCCTGGGGACGCCAGGAGCTGAGTGTCGGCGCCCGGACCCTGGGCAATACGCCGGTGCTGACGTATGTCAACGACTTTGGCGGGCGGCCGCAACTGGAGTTTCGCTGCACGGCGGGGCAGTGCCTGGCCAGGCCGGTGGCCGATGCGAGCTGAGGCGGGCGTGACGCCACAGGGCGCGTTCGGGGTTGTCGCTGCGCAGGCTCAGTGGCTGGGCGCAAGGTTTGCAGCGCAGCCTTGGATGGGCCGGGAGCTGGGGGCCGGTCGCAGGAGGCCGGGCGTTTTCATGAGCCGGTTGTGGCGCAGCAAAACCGGGTGCCTGGTGCTGCTCTGCTGCCTCTTGTGGCTGGGGCTGCCGAGTGTGGGCCGGGCGGCGGGGAACATGGATTTCGCCGGCGTCTTGATCGCGCCTCCGCAATGCACGGTCAGCGACAAGGACGCGCCCATCAGGGTGTCATTCGGCAACGTGCTGCTGCGCAAGATCGACGGCGAGCACTATCGTCAGCCGATTCCCTATCAGATCAAGTGTCCGGGGCTGGTGGCGCAAAATTCGATCTGGAAGATGCGCCTGACGTTCAAGGGCTCAGCGGCAGACTTCAACCCGGCGTTGCTGCGCACCTCTGTCAGTGGCTTGGCCATCAAGCTGTTTCTGGGGGAGCGGGAACTGGAGCTCAACCAGCCTCGGCAGATCAGCCTCGACAGTCTGCAAAAGCCACCGGCATTCGAGGCGGTGCCGGTGAAGAAGGTCGGAGCGCAGCTTGCGTTGAGCCAGTTCAATGCTTCCGGGCTGTTGCTGGTCGAGCTGTATTAGGTGAAGTCATGAAGCGATTGCTCAACGGCTATTTGTGCCTGTGCTGTGCCTGGCTCGCGGGGGGCTTTGGCGCTCCGGCGGCTGCGGCAGACAACGTCTTTTTCAGCGGCCAGCTGATGGATCAGACCTGTACCCTCGAGCCTGGCTCCGAAACCCGGACTCTGGACTTCGAGGATGTGAGTCAGCAGGAGCTCTATCGCGAAGGCAGGACCGCGAGCAAGGCCGTTGTCCTGAACCTGCTTGACTGTGATTCAAACGCCGGCAGGACCGAGGTCAAGGTGACCTTGGGTGGTCATGAAAGTCAGCAGATACAGGGCTTTCTAGAGCTCGACAGCGGCAGTCCGCAAGGCCTGGTGATTGGCCTGGAGGATGCAGCGGCGCAGCCCTTGCCCCTGGGACGCGCGCATTCCATTGGCCGCATCAGCCAGGACGGCAAGCAGTCAGTGACCTTTCTGGCTTACCTCAAGGCGCTTCCCAATGCCTTGCGCGAGCACAGCATTGGCAAGGGGCCGTTGGCTGCTTCATTGACCTTCACCTTGAGCTATGAGTGAGGGTGGGCGCAGCTGCGTCTTAGACAGCACCGCGTCGAGACGGTAGCGCGTTTACGGCGGCGCCGTTGCCCCCTGGCGCAACAGCACCTTCGGCAAGCGCGGGCGCCATTGCTCTAGGCGTGCAGGTGCTTTTTCAGGAACGACCGGGTGCGTTCGTGAGTCGGGTTTTGCAGGATCTCTTGCGGCGCGCCTTCCTCGACCACCACGCCACCGTCCATGAAGACGATCCGGTCCGCCACTTCACCGGCAAAGCGCATTTCATGGGTGACGATCAACATGGTCATGTGCTCGGCGGCCAGTTGTTTCATCACCTGGTTGACCTCTTCCACCAGCTCCGGGTCCAGGGCCGAGGTGGCTTCATCGAACAGCATGACTTTGGGACGCATCGCCAGGGCCCTGGCAATGGCCACGCGCTGTTTCTGTCCGCCGGACAGGCGAGAAGGGTACTCGTCGAACTTGTTGGCCAGGCCGACTTTCGACAGGTACTCCATGGCCAGCTCGCGAGCGGCGGCTTTGTTCAGCCCTTTGAGCTTGATCGGCCCGAGGGCGATGTTTTCATGCACGGTCAGGTGCGGGAACAGATTGAAGTGCTGGAACACCATGCCCATCTGCTGGCGCACGCTGTTGATGTGCTGTTCGAATGCGCGACCTTTCAAGGGGCGGTTGACGTGTTCGCCTTCCAGCCAGATCTCTCCTTCGTTCAGCACTTCCAAGTGATTGATGGAGCGCAGCAGGGTGCTTTTGCCCGAACCACTGGGGCCGATGATGGCGATGATCTGTCCGCGCGCGACAGACAGATCGATGCCTTTGAGCACTTCAAGTGCGCCATACGCCTTGCGCGCGCCCTTGACTTCAACCATGAACTTTTCTGTGGTCATCGTGACATCTCTACCTTGGTTTCAAGCAGGTGCAGGCCGGCTTCCAGAGCAAGATTGACCGCGTAATAAATCACCGCGACGGCCAGATAGAATTCGAACGGGCTGTAGGTTTCGCTCACGGCGCGCTGGGCGCTGTAGACCAGCTCGGCAATGCCGATGATCGACACCAGGGAGGTGTCCTTGAGCAGCACAATCAGGTTGTTGCCCAGCGGCGCCAGGGTGCTGCGCAGTGCCTGCGGCACAATCACGTAGCGCTGGGCCTGACTGCGGCTCAGGCCAATGGAGCGCGCACCTTCAATCTGCCCGGGGTCGACCGACAGGACCCCGGCACGAATCACGTCGGCGTTGTAGACCGCAAAATGCAGGCTCAGGCCGATGATGCCGGCCATCAGCGCCGGGATATCGATCCCCACTTGCACCAGGCCGTAATAGATCAGGTACAGCTGCAGCAGCAGGGGCGTGCCCATCAGCAGCCAGGTCAGGAAACGTATGGGCAGGGAGACCAGTTTCGGGGTGTAGAGCACGATCAGGGCAAAGGCTATTCCTGCGATCAGGCTCAGCACACTGGAGCAGAGGAACAAGACGATGGTCCACCAGAGCCCGGTGGCCAGCAGCTCGGAATAGGGGGGCACGATACTCAGGTCAAGGCTTGGCATGGAGGTGTCTCACTTGGCCGCGAAGCGTTTATCGAGGTGGTCCACCATCAGCCTGACCGTGTAGACCATGGCGATGTACAAAATGGCCGACACCATGAAGATCTCGAATGGCTTGTAGGTGGAACTGATAAAACGCTGCGCCGTGTAGGAGAGTTCCACCACGGAGATGGTCGACACCAGGGCCGAGCCTTTGATCAGCGCGACCGCATTGACCCCCAGTGGTCGGATCATCAACTTGGCGGTTTGCGGGAGGGTGATCAGCCACAGGGTCTGGCCCTTGCCGAAACCGATTGAGCGGGCGGCTTCGACCTGACCGGGATCGATGTTGCTGATCGCGCCACGAATGGATTCGGCCATGTAGGCCGCGATGTTCAGGCCCAGGCCGATGACACCTGCGGAGAACGGCTCCAGCTCAAGGCCGATTTGCGGGCCGCCAAAGTAGATGAGAAACAGTTGGACCAGACAGGGTGTGCCGCGAAAAACGCTGATGTAGACCCTGGCCAGGCAGCGAAGCAGAAAAAAGCCGGACAGCCGCGCCGCCACCAGCACGACGGCAACCAGCAAACCCAGCAGCAGTGCCAGCAGCGAAACGTGCACCGTGACCCAGGCCGCCTCCAGAAAAAACGGCAGGGTGCGCTGTATAAGTGTCAGATCCATGGGCAGGCTCGAAAAGGTCGGAGTGACTGGCCCGACCCCAGGTCGAGCCAGGCTGCAGATGAGTCAGCGAATGTCCTTGCCAATCCACTGCATCGAGATCTTTTCGTAGCTGCCATCGGCGAGCATGTCGTTCAGCGCCTGCTGCATCGCGGCCTTGAGCTCAGGGTTGTTCTTGCGCAGGGCAATGCCCATGCCTTCAACCCCACCGTCACTGTCGGGTGGGGTGATGATGCGCACCTTCTGCCCGGTTTCCTTGACGGCCACCAGCACCGGAACGCTGTCCATCACCAGCGCATCGAGGCGCCCGGCGTCCAGGTCGACCAGCATCTCGGGAAGGCCTTTGTAGGTCTTGACCTTCAGGTTGCCGCGCGTCCTGGCCCATTTGTCGTGGGCATCGCCCAGGGTGACGCCGACCTTCACCTCCTTCAGGTCATCCAGGCTGTGGATCGGCGAGTCTTCCTTCACCACGATGGTACGGCCGGCGTGGTAGTAGGGGCCGACGAAATCCACGGCCTTCTGGCGCTCCGGGGTAATGGTCATGGAGGCGATGATGGCGTCATATTTTTTCGCCAGGAGCCCGGCAATGATCCCGTCGAAGGGCGTGGTGACAATGCTGACTTTCACCCCGAGCCGCTGGGCCAGGGCTTCGCTGATGGAGGCGTCGAAGCCGACAATCTGGTTCTGCTCGTTGGCAAAGCTGAAGGGCGAATATTGCCCGCTCATGGCAATGCGAATCTCTTTGGAGTCCTGGATCGACTGCAAATCATCAGCCTGAACGGCTGTAGGACAGAGGAGCGCCGCGGCCGCGACGGTGGATGCAGCAAGCAGACCCTTGAGCGTTCTGGTTAGCATTGGATGGCACCTTTGAAGAATTATTAATTATTGTTGTTGGGCTCTTCACCCAGGCCTCGGGAAAAGCTTTGCATAGGCCGTTCTGGAAAGCACCCGGCAAGGTGTCCGCCAGCCGGACACATTGCCGGAGTTGGCCGACACTATGTCGGCCAGGCACGCAGGCTGTCACTCGTGCGCCGATCCGGGCGCTCTAGCGCAGGGCCGCCTTGAAGCTGTCGTCCAGCACCTCGAGCAGGAAGTCGGCATTCTTGTGACTGAAAATCATCGACGGGCGCATTTTCAAAACGTTGTCATGGGGGCCTTCGGTGCCGATCAGCACGCCGCGCTCCCGGGCACCATCGGCGACCTTTTTCGCCAGTTGCGTGGCCGGAGATTTGCTCTTGCGATCGGTGACCAGTTCGATCCCGAGGAACAGCCCCAGCCCGCGTACATCGCCAATGGCATCGTAGCGCCGCTGCAGTGTGCGAAAGCCATCAAGCAGGTAATTGCCCACCGTCAGTGCGTTGAGTTTCAGGTTGTCGCGCTCGATCACATCGAGAACGCTGAGCCCCACGGCACATGAAACCGGGCTACCGGCGAAGGTATTGAAGTACTCCATGCCGTTGTTGAAGCTGTCGGCGATCTCGCGGGTGGTCACCACCGCCGACATGGGATGGCCGTTGCCTATGGGTTTGCCCATGGACACCGCATCAGGCACCACGCCCTGGGTTTCAAAGGCCCACCAGTGGCTGCCCACTCGGCCAAAGCCGACCTGAACTTCATCGGCCAGGCACAGACCGCCCTCGGCCCGCACCATTGCATAGACTTCTTGCAGGTAGTTTTCCGGAAAGAACAGCTGCCCGGCGACACTGGGAATCGACTCCGCCAAGAAGAACGCCGGGGCTCGGCCCTGCCGGCGCATGCTGTCGATCTGCTCGGCGACACTTTGCGCGAAACGCTTGCCCAGCTCTTTGAATGGCCAGTCATCCGCTGCGCGGTAAACGTCCGGCACGGCCGCCTCGAATACATGCTCTGCACGGCCCTTGCCGGCCTTGCGCTTGTACTTGTAAGGGCTCAGATCAATCAGCTCCTGGGTGGTGCCGTGGTAGGCCCAATCCAGCACGATGGCATCGTTGCGCCCGGTGTGATTGCGCGCCATGCGCAGCATCAGGCTGTTGGCCTCGCTGCCGGAACAGCCAAAGGAGGCGACCGCCAGGCCCTCGGGCAATGTTGCGGTGAGCCGCTCGGCGTATTCCACGATGTTGTCGTGCAGGTAGCGGGTGTTGGTGTTCAGCCGTGAAGCCTGACGCGCAAGGGCTTGCACCACATCGGGATGGCAGTGGCCGAGGTGGCAGACGTTGTTGAAGCAGTCCAGATAGGCCCGGCCAAAGTTGTCGATCAACCAGACCCCATCACCGCGTACGAACTTGATCGGGTCCGAGTAGGAAATCGACAAGTTGGGCAGCAGCAGTTGCTTACGCTTGGCCACGATCTGCGCTTTGCTCCTGCCTTCCTGGCTATAGGTTTCCGGAGGAATTCCGGCCAGGGTCGAAGCATCCGGGAACAGGTCGGCCCACACCTCAAGATAGGCGCGCTCACCGACGCCGATGAACTCGCTCGCCTTCAACTGGGTGTCGGTGGACATCTGGAAATGCACATGGGGCAGCCAGCCGCCATTTTCCGTGTCCGCGCCCATGTAGCCCACCAGCGCGCCAGCGGCCAGATGGTCGCCGGGCTTGAGGCGTGTCAGCGCTTCGTGGGCCATGTGCCCCCACAGGGTCAGGAAGGGTGGGCAGCCTTCAGGCGAGTGCTTGAGCATGATCAAGCCGCCATAGCCCAGCGGTTCAGGCTCGACCTCGACGCTCTGCACCACACCGGCAAGCGGTGTGTACAGCGGCGTTCCGGCCGGCATGATCAAGTCGACACCCAGGTGCATGATCCGACGCTCTCCTGCAATGAAGCGCGATTCAAAGGCGCTGTCGGTGTAGATGGTCCTGGCTTCGCCCCAGGGCCCGATGCCCAGCGGCACCTGATGTTCAGCTGAGAAATCATTCCACCACTGGGTCGCCTCTGCCGGGCGCTGCGCGGCGGAAGCGATGGTCATTTCATGGGCGGCATCGGCGAACGGCACAATGGCCTTGTTCAGGGTCGCCGCCGAGGGATGCACGATGTCCGCGAAGGACTGGCGGTTTTCATCCACCCAGCGGCGAATGGCCCCGGCACCTTCTATCGCGTCGTAACCGCAGGCTTTGCGCAGGATCGCCGTCGCCAGGCGCGGGTTCATGCGATCCATCTTTTCCAGCAGGCGCCAGGCCGGGGCTTCGCTGATGGCCAGGTAGGGGTTGTCCTGGGTCTGCTGGTGGCGCGAGGCCGACAAGGTGACGCTGATGACCAGGCGCATGGCGATCAGATTGAACAGCACGTCCAGCTCTTGCGGCTGCAGCGGGTAGCGCTCATGGAAGCCGCCGGTGAGGGCGGCGGCCGCGCCTATTGGGTCTTGCATGTCGAGAATGGCGTAGGCGCAGGTGATGGCGACTTCGGCAATCAGCACCGTGTGCACCGCATCGCCGAAATCGATGATGCCGGAGACCTGCTGGTGGTTTTGCGGGTTGACGAGGATGTTCCAGTCATTGCCGTCGTTGTGAATGACCTGGGTGCGCAAGCGCGCAAGCTTGGGTTCGACCCTGGTTTCGAAATCATCGATGAAGCGCTGCAGAATGGCGCGTCTGTCGGGGTCCTTGATGAAGTGCAGGCGGGCGCGGGAACGGGCGGCGTGCCGCAGGTCCCAGTCCAGATCGCGGACCGCGCCGGGATGCATGAAGCCCTGAAGGGCATGGTCCATGTCGGCGAATGATTGACCCAGGCTGCGCATGAGTTCGAAGGTGCGCGGGACCTCGGCCAGCGGCGTTCCTTGCAACCAGCTCACCAGGCGCACCGCGTGGGTTTCACCAGAGGGCGCCACGGCCGAGGCGAGTAAATCGCCGGCCAGGCTTTTCTTCAACTGCGGTACGCCAAGCTCGGGGCTGTGATCGGCCAGATGGCTGAGGATGGCGGTCTGCAGCTGGCTTTCAATGCGCGGTTCGCTGGCGTTGACGACTTTCAGAATCCATCCCGCATCGGTCGCTGTGTTCAGCCGGAAGTTGCAGTCTCGCTCGCCGTCCAGAGGCGAGGCGCTCGCGCTGACATTGAAAAGCTGCGCAGCCAATTGTTCGGCATCGCGGGGCGAGAACTGCGGGGCGGGGTGGCAAAGGTCAGTCATGGTAGTGGTTTTCCTAGTTATTTTTTTCAGTTAGCTTGGCATGCGAAATCTTCGAGGGCAGTAGGTATGCGGTCGGCTTTGGCCTGCATATTGTCGGAATCGACCGACACAAAATCGGCAGTCAATGTGAGGAGTTTCAATGCGCGAGCTGGACGTGAAAGATCGGGAAATACTCGACATTCTTTCTAAAGAGGCGCGGATCGCCCTGAAGGCCCTGGCCGCGAGAATCGGCTTGTCCAGAAGCGCCACCAGCGAGCGCGTCAGCAACCTTGAGCGCAATGGCGTGATCCGCGGCTACCGGGCGGACATTGGCGAAATCGACGCCAACGTGATTCGCGCCATGTTTCTGGTGTGCCTGAAACGCACCCCGGCCATCAGCCTGCTGGACATGCTGGCCCAGCACTCGCAGGTGCGCCGCATCTCCTCGGTCAGTGGCCAGCTGGACCTGGTGATCGAGATCGAATCACGCACCATTGATGATCTGAACCGAGTCCGGGATGCCGTGGCCAGCCACGAATCGGTCGAGGACATCACCACCGCCGTGGTCCTTCGCCGCGATATCGATCGACAGACCTCCTGATCCGCCGCGGCAAGTCTTGATGGCGCGCGCCTGCGGGAAATGCCGGACAAGCCCTCAAACGCTCTGCAATGCACGCTTGGCACCTGATCCCAGTGGCCTGATCCGTGAAGTCGGGCCAGGCTCTTTACGGCAATCGCAACGTGCCGTGCTGTACAACTCCCATTTGCAAACCATAAAATGAGAAGCATTATCATTAATGCGAATCTCCCATGCACAACCACAGCCTCTCTTCGCCTGTCGCTCAGCTGTATGCGAATCATCACGGCTGGCTGCGCGGCTGGTTGCATCGGCGCCTGGGGCACAGCGCCGATGCCGAGGACTTGGCGCACGACACCTTTATCCGCGTGCTGCGGTCCCAGGAAGATGTGCGTGAGCTGCGCCAGCCCATGGCGTTTCTGGCCACCATCGCCAATGGTCTGTTGATCAATCGCTGGCGTCGTCAGGCCATTGAGCGGGCTTACCTGGAGGCGCTGGCGGCACGACCGGTGGGGGAGGAGCCTTCGCCGGAAGAGCGGCATCTGATGATCGAGACCCTGCTGCAGCTGGATTCGCTGCTGGTGGGTTTGTCGTCGCGGGTGCGGCAGATTTTCTTTCTGTCCCAGCTCGATGGTTTGACCTACCCGCAGATCGCCGCGCAGTTGGGCCTGACCGTGGCCCAGGTGCAGCGGGCCATGGGCAAGGCGTTCAGCGTCTGCTATGCGAGCCTGTTTGAATGAGTGGCGTCGCGGTCGATCCCCGGGTGCGGGACAGCGCCATTGATTGGCTGGTGCGGATGCAGTCCGGGCTGATGAGCGCCGCGGACCATCAGGCCTTGCAGCAGTGGCGCGAGGCCAGTGCCGAGCATGAGTACGCCTGGCAGCGGGTCAGCGGTTTGCCGCTGATGTTGCAGCCGGGGGCCCATCTGCTGGCGGATGCCACGGCGCGCCGGGCCTTGCAGGCGGCGGGCGCCGATCCGCAACGGCGGCGGCAGGTGCTCAAGTGCCTGTTGGCGCTGGGACTGCTGGGAGGCGTGTCCTGGCAGGGGGCGGATTCCACCCTGGTGCGTTCAGCCTTGGCCGGTTATCGCACCGGCATCGGTGAGCGGCGACGTTGGGCCCTGGCTGACGGCGGTTCGCTGTGGCTGAACACCGCCAGTGCGGTGAATCTGGACTTGGGTGCCGGGCAACGCAGCGTGCAGTTGATCGAGGGCGAACTGGCCCTGGATACCCCGGCCGGATCGGCCTCCCTGCAACTGCAAACGCCGGATGCGCTGTTGTACAGCCACGGCGCCCATCTGTTGGTGCGCCATGATCGCCAGGGCACTCAGGTGACCGTGCTGCGCGGGCTGGTGCAGGTCAGTGCCCGGCAGCCGTCGACCCCGCTGCCATTGCAGGCCGGCTGGCAAACCCGGGTCGATGGCCAGGGAGCAGGGCGGCCGACTTCCATCGATGTGTTTCTGGCCCAGGCCTGGATGCGCGGCATCCTGCCCGCCGAGCGCATGCGCCTGGATCAGTTGCTGGCAGAGCTTTCGCGCTATCGCCCGGGTTTTTTACGTTGCAGCGAAGCGGTTGCCGCTTTGCGGGTGACTGGCAGTTTCCAGCTGGACGACACCGATGCCGCCCTGGCCCTGGTGGCCAATACCCTGCCGGTGCGCATCGAGCGCAGAACCCGTTATTGGGTGACGGTGGTGCCGGCCTGAAAGTTTTTTTTCACCTGCGCGATAGTTTTTTCGATCTGGCTTGGCCTTCAGGTATCACCCACCGGCACAGGTGGGTTTCGATCCTTAGGAGCCTTGCATGATTTTCCCCGCTCGTGTCTTGCGTACCCATACCTTCGGCCTGCTGTTGCTCAGCCTGCAACCGCTCTACAGCGAGATGGTGCTGGCGGCCGGCGAACGTCACTACAGCATCGGCGCCGGTCCCCTGGACCAGGTGCTGTCACGTTTTGGCGCCGAAGCGGGGATCAGCATGGCCGGCAGTGCGCTGCTCACGGCGGGCAAGACCAGCCAGGGCCTGCAAGGGGATTTCACTACCGAAGCGGGCTTGAACCAGCTGCTGGCGGGCACCGGCCTGGGCTACGTGCGTCAGGCCGACGGCGGCTATGCCTTGCGCCTGCGCCTTGATGCGGTGTCGCTGCCGACGCAGAAGGTCAAGGGCGAGAACCCTGACGAGCAAGAGGTGTATCGGGCACCGCGTTCGTCGGTGTACATCTCCGCCGACGACATGCAGCGCTTTGGCGTGGTGTCGGTGGGCGACGTGCTCAAGGGCCAGCCCGGGGTGCAGGTCGGCGACAGCCGCAATGGCGGCGGCCTGGATGTGAACATTCGCGGCATCCAGGGCCAGAGCCGAGTGGCGGTGACAGTGGACGGTTCGCAACAGGCGCTGGATGTCTATCGCGGTTATGCCGGCACCCAGCAGCGCAGCTACATCGACCCGGACATGATCAGCGACATCGCCATCGACAAGGGCCCGAGCCTGACCTCCAGCGCCATCGGCGGCACGGTCAAGATGCGCACCCTCGGCGTCGGCGACATCCTCAAGGACGGTCAGAATGTCGGCCTGCGGCTCAAGGGCGATGTCTGGAACAACGGCGTGGCGCCGGCCCGTCGCGACCCCCACTCCAAGACCGAGGACCTGGACGCGGAGCCGCACCAGAGCCGTGGCGGGCTGTTCGGCTCGGACGCGGAGTCCGGCAGTGCCGCGTTTGCCTACAGCCATGACTTGTTCGATGTAGTGGCGGCCTACGCCCAGCGCAACCAGGGCAACTATTTCGCCGGCAAGAAGGGCCAGGATCGCTACCGCACCTTTGACCGCTACGGCGATGAAGAGACCAGTGTGGCCACCACCTACAACGCCGGGGAAGAGGTGCTGAACTCCTCGTCGAAGACCCAATCGTGGCTGCTCAAGACCACCCTGCGCCCAGCGGACGGCCACAGCTTCGACCTCGGCTACCGGCGCTATGACGGGCGCATCGGCGAGATCATGCCCTCGGACATCTTCCGTTTCGGCACCGGTGGCATCTACCAGTACCCTCTGGGCCACACCCAGATCGACACCTACACCGCGCGCTACAACTACCTGCCCGCGGACAACCCGCTACTGGACCTGACTGCCGACCTGTGGCTGACCGATGCGCAGACCAGCCAACTGAGCGCCTGGTCGGCACCGGCTTCCCAGGCCTATCGCACGGACCGTTCCTGGGCCCGCCAGGCCAACCGCCGCACGGGCGGCGGTCTGGCCAATACCTCGCGCTTTAGCACCGACTACGGCGACTTGAAGCTGGACCTGGGCGGCTCGTTCCAGCTGGAAGAACTGCGCCCGCAGAAGGGCGTGGTCACCACCCAGGACGACATCAACGCCAACCGCAGCTTGCGCGAAGGCTCGCGGCAGGAGTTCAGCTTCAACGGCAAGCTGGAATACCAGCCGGTGGAGCGCCTGACGCTGTGGGGCGGCGGTCGTTACACCCACTATCGCAGCAAGGACCATGTGGCCAATGCCACGGCGCGCAGAGAGGAGCGCGAACACAAGTACGTGACCGTCTCCAGGCCCGGCGACTATGGCTACCTGATGTGGTTCCCGGACCAGAACGGGCTGTACACCGATGCGACCGACCCACGCTTGAACAACGGCATTGTTTTCAACAACACCAACTATCCATTCGAAGGCACGCCCTATAACCAATTCGGCGCGACCGAGACGGAAGTGGGCGACGCGCAAGTAGGCCGGGTGGTCACCGGCTACAACTATTCGGGCAAGGACAGCAACAGCGGTGGCGCCTTTGCTCCGGCCTTCGGCATCAATATCGAGGTGCTGCCAGACACCTTCGTCTATGCCTCCTACACCCAGGGCTTTCGCATGCCTTCGCTGTTCGAAACCGGCTACGGTGTGCAGCAGACCACGCCGGGCAAGGGCCTGAAGCCCGAGCGCTCAAGCAACTGGGAGATCGGCGCCAGCACCTTGCACAAGGGGCTGTTCGTGGATGACGATTCGGCGGCGATCAAGCTCGCCTACTTCAACAACAGCATCAAAAACTACATCACCCGCTACTACGATCCGAGCCCGGGCCTGTGGGGCCTGATGCGTTTCAGCAATACCGACAGCTACACCACCCGCGGCCTGGAACTGCAGACCCACTACGATGCCGGACGGGTGTTTGCCGACCTGTCGTCCACCTACTACCTGAAGACCGAAACCTGCGACGCGGCCTTCGCCGCCACCCTGCGCGCCACCAGCAACCCCTACCGGAAAACCGCCGACACCCCGGATTGCACCCCGGGCAGCTTCATGGGGTCCTACACCAACACCCAGAACCCACCGCGTTTTGCCGGCAACCTGACCACCGGCCTGCGCTTCTTCGACCAGAGCCTGACCCTCGGCACGCGGATTACCTACACCTCGGGGCCCACCGTCACCGCCGACAAGCCCTGGCAGACCGGCGCCACCACGCCACAGCTGAACTACCGCGAAGTGGCGCTGTTCGATCTGTTCCTCAACTACAAGTTGAAGCAAGACGCCAGCCTCAATGTGTCGCTGCAAAACCTCACGGATCGCTACTACCTGGACCCGCTGGCGCAGAGCTTCATGCCGGCGCCGGGGCGTACGCTGCGGGTGGGGATGCAGGCGAAGTTCTGAGGGGCCGGCAGTGGCCAGCCGGTTGCGGTGAGTCAACGCGACGGCCATTCAGAGGGCGCTTTTGCGGCTACAGTTTTCAGTGCCCTAATTGAGAGGAATCCAGATGAACCTTTTGTCTTCTGTATCGCCACCCAAGCCCGTTGCCCTGCTGGGTTATGGCGGCTTGCTGCCGTTTCTCGGGCTGGCGTTGCTGGCCGTGGTTGCGCACGGACAGCGGCTGTTGTGGTGCCAGGCATTGGTCAGTTACGGGGCGGTGATCCTGAGTTTTGTCGGAGCCCTGCATTGGGGCTTTGCCATGATCGCTCCCGGTATGAACGCGCAGCAGCGTCACACACGCTTTGTTTGGAGCATCGTCCCTGCGCTGATGGGCTGGGTCGCCACCTTGCTGCCGCTGTCATGGGGCGGGCTGTTATTGATTGGCGGATTCTTCGCGCACTGGTGGCATGACCGGCAGCTCTCGCAGGTCATGCACCTACCGGCCTGGTACCTGCCGATGCGTTTGCGACTGACCATCGTGGCCAGCGCCTGCCTACTGCTGGGTGTGCTCGTGATGGCCATTGGGAGCTAAGTGTGACGTTCAACTGCCGCCTCCCACCGAAGGGGCGGTGGTTGAAGCAACAGGCATCGCCGAGGAAGGGCGCTGAGGATCATTCGCTGGATCGGCAAAGAGTTACCAGCCCCGTCGAGTGGCGGCTGATATCATTCCTGCACTTAAAAAGCCGGGTAGCCCCACATGAATCGTCGCAAGAAAATCCAGCAGCTATTGAAGGCTCACGCCAAGAAGGCCAACGCCAAACTGGCTCCGCAAAAAAAGTCCAAGTACATCAGCAAGGCTGATCGGGCGAAGCTGGCCACCGAGGCCAATGACGACGCAGTGGTTGTCACTGAGAGCTGATCCGTCCGCTTGAAGCCCGACGGACCTTTATCTGGCCGACTTGCGCGACGCTATCTTTTCTCGGGCTGAGCACGCCGCTGCCCCTTGCGTCGGGGGCCACCCACATGCCGATCCGCTGAGCATTATCCTTGCTGCTTGAAACGGCTTCGGTCCGTGGGGACAAACTCTGCACTAATGCGCCAACCTCTACTTTTATTCCTGTCCGGCAAGGTCGGTCTTGTATTCGCCCCACTCCATGTACGCGTAGTACTGGGTCATTGCTTCGAAGTGGCTGTGGGCTTCAACTTCCCACACAAGCTGGGCGTCGGGGTGAAGCAGTTTGCGGGCGGTGCTTCCCTGTGGGCCGCCCAGGCAGAATGTCTGGCAGTCATCCGGTTCCATCCAGAGTTGGTAATTCATCGTTGGCACCCATCTTTTTTGCTTTAGTGCGCCCGTTAGCCTTTTGCCCCAGGGCTTGTGAGTGTGGCGGGTGCGCTATTGCGGTTTGGCTTCGATCGACCTAGATCGAGCCGACCGAGCGCAGGTATTTTCGTGCCTGACGGCCGGTGATCTTTTCGGGCTCAAGGACATACAGCGAGCTCCAAAGCGGCGGTAAACCCAGCTCCTCCATGTAGGAAGTGAAACAGTTGAACGGCTCGGTAGCCATGACCTCGGCAGTGAGCCACAGCGACTCGCACTCTTGGCAAACGTACAGAATCTCCTGCGTTGCCCGCACTTGAACCTTGGTCACTTCGCCTTGTTCACATTCTGGACAGAGCATTTTTTAAGCCCCCAAATGGGCGCGGAGTCTATCACTGACCAGGGTGCACGCTGCCAGCAACGAAGGTCGGCTTCCGCTCAGAAACCCGCCATGCAGGACGGTGCTTTCGACCCCGTCCGGAGCGGGCCTTTTCTGCAGCGCATCCCAGGTCCCGGTCGCATAAATTTGAAAAGCCCGGCATTGCCCGCCAGAATCGCCCCCCGATCCGGCCCTGGCTGGCGGACGTTCGTGGTGAAAAGGGGCAGCAGTTGAAGCAACAGACATTGTCCATGCGCCTGGCGCGTGTGGCGGCGCATGTGCCGGCCGGCGCGCGGCTGGCCGATATCGGCTCGGATCACGGCTACTTGCCGTTGGCCTTGATCAGCCGCGGCGCCATCTTTGCAGCGGTGGCAGGGGAGGTGGCGTTGACGCCGTTTCGCTCGGCCCAGCGCGCGGTGCGCGAGAGCGGCATGGAGCAGCAGATCGACGTGCGCCTGGCCAACGGTCTGGCCGCGATCGAACCGGCAGACGGGATCACCGCGATCAGCCTCTGTGGCATGGGCGGCGAGACTATCCGTGACATCCTCGACAGCGGCCAGGCGCGCTTGAGCGGCGAGGAGCGTCTGATCCTGCAACCCAACGGCGGCGAGCAGCCGTTGCGCCAATGGTTGATGGAACATGACTACCAGATCCTCGCCGAGGAAGTGCTGCGAGAGAACCGCTTCGACTACGAAATCATCGTCGCCGAGCGCGTCGGGCCAGTGCAGTACAGTGCCCGGGAGCTGTACTTCGGTCCGCTGCAGATGCAGGCCCGCAGCCCGGCGTTCCTGGCCAAGTGGCAGCGCCTGCTGCGGCTGAAGCAGCGCACCCTGGCCAATTTCACTCAAGCCCAGGCCGTGCCCGAGGACAAGGTGCAAGAGGTCGTCCGCCAGACGCAATGGATCAGCGAATTGCTGGCTTGAGCCGGCGCTTCAAGTGGGCCGCAATGTCCGGGACTCAGCGAGAGGGCAGGGGGATCGTGCTCTCAGATCGAACGCTGGTTGACCCGGGCCATGAGTTGCTCGGCGCTTTCCTTGCGCTCCGAGTAGCGATCCACCAGGAACGCTTGCTGGTCTCGTAGCACAAGGGTGAACTTCACCAGCTCCTCCATCACGTCGACGACCCGGTCGTAGTAGGCCGAGGGTTTCATGCGCCCCGATTCGTCGAATTCCAGGTAGGCCTTCGGCACCGAGGATTGATTGGGGATGGTGAACATGCGCATCCAGCGGCCCAGCACCCGCAGCTGATTGACCACGTTGAAGGACTGCGAGCCGCCGCACACTTGCATCACCGCCAGGGTCTTGCCCTGGGTCGGGCGCACGGCACCGAGCTCCAGGGGAATCCAGTCGATCTGTGCCTTGAACACCGCCGACATTGCGCCGTGGCGCTCCGGCGAGCACCAGACCTGGCCTTCGGACCATTGCACCAGATCCCGCAGTTGCTGAACCTTGGGGTGGTCCACGGGAGCGTCGTCGGGCAGGGGCAATCCGGACGGATCGAAGATCCGGGTTTCGGCACCCAAGTGCTGCAGCAGGCGCGCAGCTTCTTCGACCAGCAGGCGGCTGAACGAGCGCTCCCGGGTCGAGCCGTACAGCAGCAGGATGCGCGGTTTGTGCTCGGGCCTGGCGTGCTCGCCATCGAGCAGGGAGAGGTCGAGGTTGGGCAGGTGTTCTGACAGGTGTTCTGACATGTGGCCTCCGGCTCAGAGTGTGCCGATACGGTTCAACTCGTGCTGCAGTTGCTCACGGCTGAGGTGGTTGAAAGGCAGGCCCAGGAAGGCCCGGCAACGCAGCTCGATGTGCGCCAGGGTGGCGCGGAAGGCGGCGTCGACGCAGGCTTCGTCACCCCGGACGTCGGAGGGATCTTCCAGGTTCCAATGGGCCTTGAGTGCGGGGCCGAAGTACACCGGGCAGGCCTCGCCCGCGGCCTTGTCGCAGACGGTAATCACGATGTCGGGCGGGTTGTCGGCGAAGGCGTCGTTGCCCTTGCTGTACAGGCCGGCGGTGGCGATGCCGGCCTGCTCCAGGGTAGCCAGGCTGCGGGGCAGCACCTGACCCTTGGGAAAACTGCCGGAACTCAGGGCCGCAAATCCCTCGGGTGCCAGGTGGTTGAACAGGGCTTCACAGAGGATGCTGCGGCAGCTATTGGCCGTGCACATGAACAGGACTCGCATGGGTTGCTCCTTCCGCTGCGGCGGACGTCAAAGGCTCTCTGGTTAGCGGATTCAGCAACAGGCAGCAGCGCGGACCGGGCGTCCATCCATGTTCTGCAGGCGCGCAGCGTTGTCCTGGAGCCAGTGGGCGTTGGCGTGCAGGGTCACTTGCAGGATCTGGTGCACCCAGGCGGGCAGCTCCGGATTCAGGCGGTAGTAGACCCACTGCCCCTGGCGGCGATCCAGCAACAGGCCACTGCTGCGCAGTTGGCCCAGATGGCGGCTGATCTTCGGCTGGCTGTCGTTCAGGGCGCACATCAGCTCACAGACGCACAGTTCGCCCTGGTGCGCGATCAGCAGGGTGGCGCGGGCGCGGGTTTCGTCGGCAAGACTCTTGAATACGTCGGCAGGCGTCATCATGGTGCTGGCTTGAATATATGGGAAATCGAATATACGGAAATCCATATGTTTCATGCAAGCCATGGGAGTAGCAAAGCCCGCTGGTGCCGCCCACGAGCAGTCCAGACCCGCAATGAGTGCCCGCACTTGCCATTTGCCAGCATCTTGTCGGTGCCGAAAGCCTGCCTTTATGATCGTCGCGTCATGCACGACGCCGCCGACGCAGTCCGCGGTTCTCTACAGGCTCACAGGGACGTTCAAGCGATGAAAATCACGATCAAGGCCGGTTCGCTCATGCAAGGCTGCTTGGGCAAAGGCCTGGCAGGCCTGCTGTTGTCCACCTTCACCCTGGCGGCGCCAGCGCTGGTCCAGGCCAAGGAGGCACCGATTCCTCCAGGCGCGGTGCTGGCGGTGATGCAGAACGTCGAGGTTCCCGCGGCGAATGAGGAGGTGGAGCTGGAGGACGGTGTCACCGCCACGTTCTGGTACGGCAAGGAGCTGGACTTCGACGGCAAGCATTACTACGCGGCGTTTGTCTGGCATACCCGGGACAGTGCCGCCCGCCAGGGCGAGGATTTTGCCGCGCCCGACGTCCAGGTGCGGCTGGCCGATGCCACCTTCGAACTCACTCATCCAGGCCAGACGCCGGCCTATTCCATACTCAGTATCGAGCGCAAGATCGGCTTCTTTGGCGGCCGGGAAAAGCCCGAGGAAGTGGACACCAAGCGCCAGGCCCTGGAACACCGCACTGCCGACGGGCGCCTGCTGTTGGCGGTGCCCACGGCCACCTTTGAGGACGGCATCGTCACCAAGGGCTACACGCTGTTCGTGTTCAACCCGAACAAGAAACCCGAAGACGACGGCTGGATCTGGTCCCATGTCGGCCAGGTGCGCACCGGCGAGGACAATTCGGCGGCCTGCGACGACGGCGCGGTGATGCCGTGCATCGGCAGCGACGGTGAGCTGAGTTTCGTCGCCGGCCAGGAGTCGCTGCCGCAGGTGCAGGTCAAGGTCAGCGGCACCACCTTCCAGGGGCCGGAAAAAGTCCGCCCGCTGGTGGCGGCCGACAACCTCACCTATGTCTATGACAGCAAGACCCAGCAGTACATCAGTCACTAGGTTACGCCGAGGCTTCAGCGAGGCCGGCCGCAGAGCGGGTCGCGCTACTCAGGCATGGGCATCAACGCCGATCCTGGCCTGCAGCCAATCCTGGTAGAGCAAGGGGCTGTCCGTGGACTGGCCGGCGTTCCTGGCGATGAGGGTCTTGCCGTCCAGGCGGCCGATTTCCATCAGGTATTGCAGGCCCTTGAGCACGTGGGTGGCGTCGCTCTTGTCGAGCGATGCCACATCGGGCAGTTCGACGCTGTTGCTCTTGTCGTCGAAGGTCGCCCAGGTAGGGGTGGTTCTGTATTGGGCTATCAGCTTTGCGTTCGAAGCCTGCGACTCAAGAAAGTTGGCGTCGATCTGCGCCTGGATTTGCGGCGTTGCGTTTTCGACTTGAATCTTCATGGACTTCACCGTGCCACTCTCCAAAGCCCGGGTGATTCCCTTGAGGCCCATAGCGACGAGTGACGTGGTGCTTGAGATGCTTCCTGTCATGTGACGACTCCCTGGTTGGTAGCGGCAGACGGAGCAAAAGTCGGGCCATGATCCGGCAGTCTTGTGCTGTGCCTTTCTGTGCGGTGTCCGTGGCGTTGCCGGAGCAGGGCCGTGGCAGGGGCTGGCCGAAGCTGGCAAGGGATTGCCGTGAACGCTGCCGTGCTTGCTTGGCTGAACCGCTTGCGTAAGCGTCCGCAGGCGATGGCATCGGTTATGCTGGCGGCCCATGAACCGGAGCAGAGGCACAGAACATGACGCGCCTGCCGTGGCTGGAAATTGATGTGCGTGACCTTGGCACGGCCCGTGAGCTGCACCTGGCCTTGCGTGATGCCTTGGGTTTCCCTCAGTGGTATGGCTGTAATTGGGATGCCTTCTGGGATGCCATTTCCGGACTGGTGGACATGCCGCTGCAGTTGCGGATCAGGGGCTGGGACAGCCTCTCTCAGCGTTTGCCGGACGATGCGCGACTGCTGGAGCAATGCCTGCTGCGCTTGCAAAGCCAGTACCCGGCATGGGCTGCGGACCTGCAGTTCGATTGAACGAAGATGCAAAAAAGGGGCGCTTGGGCAATTTACTAATCCGGCGCGATCCTCTATAAATTTCCCCTTCGGCGCCGATTCTTGCGGCGCCACCGGGTGATAACAGGAGGATGCTATGTCACCGTTAAACGTGTAACCCCAACGCTTTGCCCCATCGCCACACCCTCGCTTGAACACCTCGAAACACGCTGGTCCCAGCGCTGGCTGGAAGAGGGCACCTACGCCTTCGATCGCAGTGCCACCCGGGACGCGGTCTACTCCATCGACACACCGCCACCCACGGCCTCGGGCTCGTTGCACGTCGGCCATGTGTTCAGCTACACCCACACCGACATCATCGCGCGCTTTCAACGCATGCGCGGCAAGGCCGTGTTCTATCCCATGGGCTGGGACGACAACGGTTTGCCCACCGAGCGCCGGGTCGAGAACTACTACGGCGTGCGCTGCGATCCCCAGGCGCCTTACCAGCCGCAGTTGCAGCCACCGGCCCGGGTCGCCGAGCGGCGTGCCGACTATGCGACGATCAGCCGGCGCAACTTTGTCGAGCTGTGCCACCGCTTGACCGCCCTCGACGAGCAGGCCTTTCGCAGCTTGTTCATGCAGTTGGGCCTGTCGGTGGACTGGGGCCTGACCTACGCCACCATCGATGAGCGTGCGCAGCGGGTCAGCCAGCGCGCCTTGCTGCGCAACTACCAGCGCGGAGAGCTCTACAGCCAGCAGGCTCCCTGCCTGTGGGACCTGACCTTCCAGACCGCCGTGGCCCAGGCTGAACTTGAGGAACGGGAGGTGGCGGGGGCGTATCACGACCTGCGGTTCCAGGGCGTCGAGGGTGAAGACCTGCGGATTGCCACCACCCGCCCCGAATTGCTCGCGGCCTGTGTGGCGCTGGTGGCGCATCCGGATGACCCGCGTTACCAGAAACGCTTCGGCCAACACCTGCGTTCGCCGTTGTTCGAGGTCGAAGTGCCGTTGCTGGCCCACGCCCTGGCCGACCCGCAGAAGGGCAGTGGACTGGCGATGGTCTGTACCTTTGGCGATCTGACCGATGTGCTCTGGTGGCGCGAGCTGCAGTTGCCCACCCGCTCGATCATCGAGCCGGACGGTCGGCTGCTGGCCCAGGCGCCCGATTGGCTGACCACGCCGGGCGCGCGTCAGGCCTATGAGGCCCTGGCGGGGTGCAGTTTGCCCCAGGCACGCAAGTTGATACTGCCGATGTTGCGTGAATGTGGCGCTTTGCTTGGCGAACCGCGGCCGATCCGGCACGCCGTGAAGTTCTTCGAGAAGGGCGACCAGCCTCTGGAGATTGTCGCCACGCGCCAGTGGTACTTGCGCAACGGTGGGCGCAGCGCTGAACTGCGCCAGCAGTTGCTCGGCCGCGGCCAGTCCCTGGAGTGGCATCCGCCGTTCATGCGCAGTCGTTACGAGCACTGGGTCGGCGGCCTCAATGGCGACTGGCTGATCAGCCGCCAGCGGGTCTTCGGCGTGCCGATTCCGTTCTGGTATCCGCTGGATGCCCAGGGCGTAGCGGACTACGCCAGGCCGATCCTGGCGGACGAAACCTCACTGCCGGTGGACCCGACCCTGGACACGCCAGCGGGCTACCGCCCCGAGCAACGCGGCCAGCCCCATGGCTTTATCGGCGAGCGCGACATCATGGACACCTGGGCCACCAGTTCCCTGACCCCACAGATCGCCGCCGGCTGGGAGGAGGACGAGGATCTGTTCCAGCGCGTCTATCCCATGGATCTGCGACCCCAGGGCCACGACATCATCCGTACCTGGCTGTTTTCGACCCTGGTGCGCAGCCATTTCGAGGCGGCCGTCGTGCCCTGGCGGCACGTGGCGCTGTCGGGCTGGATCCTTGATCCGGACCGCAAGAAGATGTCCAAGTCCCGGGGCAATGTGGTCACGCCGCAAGCCTTGCTGGAGCAATACGGCAGTGACGGCGTGCGCTATTGGGCGGCCCTCGGGCGCCCGGGCAGCGACACCGCCTTTGAAGAGCAGCAAATGAAGATCGGCCGGCGTCTGGCGCTCAAGCTGTTCAACCTGTCGAAGCTGGTTTTCGCGGTGCCGGGAGACCCCGAAGGCCGTGTCGACCAGCCATTGGATCAGGCCATGCTGCAACGCCTGGGAGCGGTGACCCTGGACGCCCAGGTGGCTCTGGAGGGCTACGACTACAGCAGTGCGCTGATGGGCATCGAGGGCTTCTTCTGGTGGTTCTGCGATGACTATGTCGAGCTGGTCAAGCGTCGTGCCTATCGGCCCGAGGGGCACTCGGCGCGCAACGCCCTGGCGGCGGCCTTGAGTGTCCTGCAACGCTTGTTCGCACCGTTTCTGCCCTTTGTCTGCGAGGAGGTCTGGCGTTGCTGGCAGCCGGGTTCGGTGCACCGGGCCAGCTGGCCCGAGGCGCAGGCGGCCGAGGACTTTGTCGAACCGCTGCTGGAGGCGGTCAGTGCCACGCTGGCCGCCATTCGCAAGGCCAAGTCCGATGCCCGGCAGTCGATGAAGGCCGCGGTGGCGCGCGTTGAGCTGGTGGAGCGCGGGCCGCTGCTGGAATCCCTGCAATGCGCCCGACAGGACCTGATCGAGGCCGGGCAGGTCGCCAACCTGGTGTTCATTGACGGCGCGGTACGGGAAGTGCGGGTCTGGTTGCAGGATTGACGGCAATGATCCGGGGCCTGCCCGCGAGAGGACGTTGCAGTCCTTTCGCGGGCAGGCCCCGGCCTCACTTTCCCGAGCGTTGCAAACCCATTACCTTGCACGTCGTGGGCGGTTTAACGGCAGGAGAAGTGCGTGAATATCAAAGACAATCCGCAGGATTATGGGGACCTCAAGCGTGCCGTGAGCTTGCTGGAGTCACCCTCGCTGACGGCGCGCCTGTCCGGCGTGCTCGGCTCGCCCATTGAAAGCGCGGTCAAGGCCTTGCCCAACTGGGTGTCCGGAAAAATCAACGATGCGGTGGTGGCCGCGCTGCAGACCTCCGCCGATGCGGCGCTGTGGAGCCTGGAAAACACGCCAAAAAAACAGGCCTCGACGCTGCTGCACAAAGTCTATGCCGCCACCTCCGGTGCGGTGGGCGGGGCTTTTGGTTTTGCCGCGCTGTTTGTCGAGTTGCCCATCTCCACCACCATCATGATGCGCTCGGTGGCCGATGTGGCCCGCAGCGAAGGCTTCGACCTCAACGACCTGGCCACCAAGCAAGCCTGCATCGAAGTGTTCGCCATGGGCGGCAACAGCCAGGCCGATGACGCCACGGAGACTGGCTACTACCTCACCCGCAGCTTCACCACCCAGGCCATGCAGCAACTGTCCAAGGAACTGGCGGCGATTGCCGCCAAGCAGGGGGTGGGCGCGGCTGGCAGGTTGTCGCCGGGGCAGGTGGGCAAGTGGCTGGCGCTGTTGATCGAGAAGGTCGCCAGCCGTTATGGCGTGACCATCTCCAGCAAGTTTGCGGCCCAGGCGGTGCCCGTGATCGGCGCCGTTACTGGGGCCACCATCAATGCGCTGTTCACCGATTTCTACCAGGACATGGCCCGGGGACACTTCACCGTGAAGCGCCTGGAGCACAAGTACGGCTTTGAGCAGATCAAGAGCGAGTATGCGCAGCTCATGGGCAAGCCGCTGGCAGGCTAGGGCGGGGAGTGATATGAGCGACTTTCCCGTTATCCGCACCCCGCGCCTGATCCTCAGGGAACTGTGCCCGGCCGATGTGCCGGCGTTGTTCGCCATTCACAGCGACGCCGATGCAATGCAGTGGTTCGGCACCGATCCCATGACTGATGACCAGCAGGCCGAGCAATTGCTGACGCTGTTCGCCAGCTGGCGGAGCTTGCCCAACCCGGGCGTTCGCTGGGGCATCGAGCGCCAGTCCGAACCCGGCCTGCTGGGCACTTGTGGCCTGTTCAAATGGAACCGCCCGTGGCGCAGCTGCGCCATCGGCTTCGAGCTGGCGCGTGCAGCGCAAGGGCAAGGGCTGATGACCGAGGCGCTGCACGCCGTGGTTGGCTGGGGCTTCGAGCAGATGGCGCTGAACCGTATCGAGGCCCAGGTGCACCCGCAGAACCTGGCGAGCCTCAGGTTGCTGGAGCGGATGGGGTTTGTTCGCGAAGGGCTTTCACGGCAGGCGGGGTATTGGCTGGGGGCTCATCATGATCTGGTGCAGCACGGGTTGTTGAGGGCCGACTGGCCCAGTCTGGCGCCGCTCGCCGCGAGTCCTGTGTAGCCCAATAGCGCAAGTATCAAGCGGGCGCTGGCAGCTTCAGCGGTTGCCCGGCTTCGGCACATCGCAGTCCTGGACGGGCTCCAGGTGGTGGTAGGAGGGGAAGACCTTCCTGTTGCTGATCTTCAAGCCTGTGGGTTGCGCGAGCCCTTGGGTTTTACTGGAGTCCCAGGTCCGACGTTCGCCGCAATAGGTATGCACCACCTCAGAGTTGTCCCAGAACAAGCGCTCCAGCAGGGCTTCGTACTCGTCTAGCCACGCATCATCGAAGATGTAACTGCCTTTGGGGGAGGTGGCGAAGTGCATCATATGCCCGTAGTAGCAATGCCCCCGGCTGTTTGGCAGCACGCTGAAAAGCGCCCTGGTGATCTGCGCCCCCGTTACTGGCAGGCTTTGCAGCACCGCGCGATTGTGCGCTTCGGCAGCCGGCGAAGGGTCAAAGCAGTGGATGTAGCCATACAGGTTGCCGCTCATGGGGTCAGATGCCTGCGTCGTGGGTTGGAAGTGGTCGATCAATGCAGCCTGTCGCGTAATGCCTTGAGGGCGGCATCCCGGTGCCAGGTTTCGACTCCAATGGCAATCGCCCCGGTCGCTTCAGGAACCATCTCGACGCAGGTCGCGATGTTCTGTTGGGCGAGCAGTTGCTGCACCACCTCAAGGTGCCGGCGTATGCCGGTGAACCAGTGACGCTGTTCATCGGTCAGCAACCGGATGGCCTCGGGATAGGAGCAGTCGAGCTTTTGTCGCAGGTTGATCATTGCCGGCTTGTCGTCACGACCGAATGCCGGGGTCAGTACATAGCACTGGCCTGCTGCGGCACGCAGGTCGTACTTGTCTTGCAGGTACTCTTCAACACTGAAGCAGTTGGCGACCGTCTCGATTTCTCCGCTGAGTACATTGACCAGATGGGCATTGACGCCGACATAGCAGTATTGCGTCATGCCGTGCACCACATAGTCCTCGCTGTTGCAGCGCACCGCCCAGTAATCACCCTTGGCGGACAGCTCGCAGGATTGAATGGCAAAGCGTTCGGGCTTGCCATCCCTGAGGGTGCCGTCATGGAGGGCAAGTACGGCATTGCAGGCTTGTTGTGCGGATAGCATCGGTCCGTGATCTTCGACAGTGAGTGTGGTGCTGTTTTTTTGTCCTGCTGTATACCTCGTTGCTGTTCTGTAAGCCACAGTGCTGCGAATGTCGGTCAATCCTTATCCTGCGGTGGATTACTGCGCCACAGTTGTGTAAAAGCCCTCGCTTGTTCAGCTCCGTGACCCTGCCAGTTTTCCAGGTGCAAGCCAATGAAACCCAATTCCGAACTCCGGTTGTTTGCCGTCCCCCTGTGCGGCGGGCTGATCTATGCCGTCACCAAGGGGCTGGTCAATGGCTGGAATGCTTCACAGCTGTTCTCCGGTTTTGTGTATGGCAGTGTCATCGCCATTGTCCTGGGTATTCCTCTGTTGCTATGGGGTGACCGACGTTGCCCGGCGCTGCCCGGTCGACATTTTTTCAGCAGCCTGGTGCAGGCCTTGGCGGCCGCGGTTCTGCTGGGGGCTGCAACGAGGCACTTGCTGTTGGCGGTGCTGGGCGGGCTGGCGCTGGGGGGGCTTTTTACTCTGCTGGTGCGCGGGATCGAGGCATTGCCGGTTGCCGGTGAAGGGCCAGAGCGCCAGGGATGGTCACGGGTGCTGATGGTGCCACTGTCAGGTGCATTGACCCTGGGCAGCATCGCTACGGCGCTCTATCCCAAGGGCGTGGAAAGCCTGCCGATGTTTTTCTTCGGCGGGTTGATCGGCGCGTGGCTGAGTGTGCTGGTCTGTTGGCCGATGCTGTGGCTGGTGGAGCGGGTACTGGTCACCCCTTGGCGCTACGTGATCGGTGGCGGCCTCAGTGGTCTGGTGGTCTGGCTGCTGTCCGGGGCACAGGGGTTGATGGTCAATCCTCAGGGCTGGTCCGCGGGTCTGGGTTTCTGGGTGCCGCTGCTGACCCATGGTTTCTTTCCGTTCCTGCTGATCGGGCTGTTGAGCGGGATGCTGATGACGGCCTGCAACCGGATGCTCCAGCGCGAGAAGGCGGGTCCCGGTTGAATTCGATAAGCCTGCCGCCGTCCAGACACAGTGATGCGGCAAATTTAATTACGTCGCGGCACTCTCGCGCTGCAGAGCAAGTGATTGTTTGTCCGTCGTCCAAGACCTTCAGGAAAAAATAGGTAGCGTTTTGAGATTCCCTCCCATCCTCCATGTCCACTTCGAAGATGACGCGCTCTGCCTGAGCTGGGCCGACGGCCTGGTCCTGCGCCAACCCTTGAGCCGTTACAGCCAGCTGCAAAGCGCCACACCCGAGCAGCGTGCGGATTTTCGGATTCACCCGCATGGGATCTCGGTGTCCTGGCCGCACCTGGGAGACGCGGATGTCGGCATCGATGCCTTCGACTGGATCTGGGAGCACCTGTGCCGGGAATCCATGGGGCGACTGCAGGCTCTGGAGTGGCAACTGGAGCAATTGCCAGAGGACGATCAGTTGATCGTGGCGCTCTGGCGCCTGGAAGCGGACGGTTACAACGGGGGCTTCCTGCAGTTCTTCTGCAACTGGGGCGAGCATTGCTGCGAGCTGGCGCTCAAGGCGCTGGTTGCCATTGGCGCGCGTAGCACCCATGCCGTGGTCAGCCGCCAGCGGCAGTTGATCGGGCCTCTTGAGGATCACCCGCAACTGCAGCGGCTGTGGGACATTCCCGAGCTGCTGAGTGACGAGCAATATGAGCTGATCGGTGGCGAGCTGGACGAGCAATTGTGGTCGGCGATGGAGGAGGTGCCGACGCTGGCGGTTAAGTATTTCTACGCTGGCTGATGCTCATTGCGCCATGTTCTAATGCCGCGCCTTGCCCCCTTTGAATGGACTTCATCCCTTGGCTGAACCCCGTATCCGCGCCCTGGCGCTTTGTGTCTTCCATCACCAGGGCAAGATCCTGGTCAATCAGTTCATTGATGCCGACACGCAACAGACGCTGTTCCGGCCGTTGGGCGGTGGGATCGACTTTGGTGAGCACAGCGCCCAGGCCATTGTTCGCGAAGTGCAGGAGGAACTGGGGCAGTCGATCAACAACCTGCGCCTGATCGGCACCCTGGAAAGCCTGTTCATGTTCGCCGGCAAACCCGGCCATGAAATCGTCCAGGTGTACGACGCCTGCTTCGAGGATGCGACGGTCTATCAGCGCGCTCAACTTGACGCCCAGGAAAGCGACGGCGCGCCCTTTGTGGCCCGCTGGCAGGGCAGCGCCAGTTTCACCGAGCATACGCCGCTGGTTCCCCAGGGGTTGGGCGAACTGCTGAAGAACGCCGGCTTGCTGGACTGACCGGGCTCCGGCCGCGATTGGCCGCAGGCGACCGGCCGCGGCCTTGATTCACGAAACACCCCGCAACGCATCCGGCGCCTGATCGGCCTCGGCCTATGTCATTCGGCAGATGTGCGCGTTCACCTGCTTCTCGATACTCAAGCCTCCCTGGCACAGCCCGCCGTGATCACGGCTGGCGGGTTGGCCGTTGTTCGAGTAGTGGAGTGATGCATGCGTAAATTGACCCTTCTGAGTACCAGCCTGCTGTTGTCTGCCCTGGCCGTTTCCACGGCCCAGGCCTTCGAGGCTGGCGACATTATTGTCCGCGCCGGCGCTGTGACGGTGGACCCGCGTGAGAGCAGCTCCAGCGTCAAGGTCGATCGCGGCGCCCTGGCCGGCACCAGCCTGGGGGGCAAGGCCAGCCTGGGCAGCGATACCCAATTGGGCCTGAACTTCGCCTACATGCTGACCGATAACCTGGCGGTGGAACTGCTGGCGGCGACCCCCTTTGAACACAACGTGAGCCTCAGTGGCACCGCTGGCGGTATTGCCGATGGCAAGCTCGGTTCCCTCAAGCACCTGCCGCCGACCCTGAGCCTGCTGTACTACCCGATGCACAGCAAATCGGCGTTCCAGCCCTACGTAGGGGCGGGGATCAATTACACCTGGATCTACGATGAAAAGGTCGGCAGCCGGGCTTCAGCCGCAGGCTTCGACAACTTCCGCGCCGGCAACTCCTGGGGCTGGGCGGCACAAGTGGGCATGGACTACATGCTCACCGATCGGCTGATGCTCAACGCACAGATGCGCTACATCGACATCAATACCGATGCCTATGTGAACAACAGCCAGCTTGGGGTTCGCTCCAAGGTCAATGTGGATGTCGACCCGTTCGTGTACATGGTGGGCTTGGGCTACAAGTTCTAGGTGCTGAGCCGGGGCGCTGCGCCGAGGTCCAGCGTCCCTGGTCCGGTCAGCGTTTTTCAAGGGAATGTTTTAGTGGCGCCATGGTCGACTCGATATGGCCCGCTCATGACCCGTCGGTAGTCGCCTACGAGCCCGTGCGCCGGCCTCGGTGCGCGGCGCTGTGGCTCAATGGCTCAGGGCTGGCGCTGACACAGGGTCCATGACTTGTTGGAAGAGTCGATCATGCACTTCATCGCAAGGCTTACCTGCTACGGTCTGATGCTCTATATCGCCCAGCTCCTGGCCGCCGAGCCGCAATCGGTGGTCCAGGAAGTGGCCAAGGACAAGGCTCAGGTCCTGGAGCAGAAAGTCGCGGACAAAGAGAGCCCCAAGGCCGAGCCCCAGGCGGCAGCCATCACCAAGCCTGAAGTCCAGGCCGTTGACCCTGCCGGACAGGCACCGGTGGACGATGCCATCACCTGTCTGTCGCGAACTCTGTATTGGGAAGCCAAAGGAGGGGAGTCTGCCGATATGGAAGCGGTGGCCGATGTGGTCATGAACCGCCTGGGCCATGAAGGTTTTCCGTCTACCGTGTGCGAAGTGGTCAAGCAGGGCTCGGAAAAAAGTCCGTGCCAGTTCTCCTGGTGGTGCGACGGTCGCCCGGATCAGGTGCAAGAGGAGGGGCGCTATAGCCTGGCCAAGGAGATTGCGCGCAAGGCGCTGAATCAGCAGCTCCAGGACCGCACCGGTGGCGCCCTGTACTTTCACGACCGCAGCGTTTTACCGCAGTGGGCCAAGAGCTATATCAAGACCACCGAAATCGGCCATTTCCTGTTCTACAAACCCAAGGATCTGGCGGCGCGCTAATGGCGGGTCGAGCAGTCAGGGTACTTGCGGGTACTGATCGCAGATCTGGTGCCAGCTGGCTTTCATGGCCACGCAATGGTGCTTCTGCTTGGGGGCCGTGAATGGCGTGTCCAGGGTGGCGATGGCGATTGAAATCCACTCGGAGTATTCGCCTCGCACATTTTGCCAGAACAACGATGAGCCACAGTGGCAGCAGAACTGGCGCAGTACGCCGGGGGAGGACTCATAGCCCTTGAGGGCTGTGCCGGCGTCGCTGACGTGCAGATTCGCGCGCGGGGTGCTGGCGTAGGAGGCAAAGGCCGCGCCATGGCCTTTCTGGCACTTGCGGCAGTGGCAATGGGTGACGGCTTTCAGTGCGCCGGACACTCGGTAAGTGACCGCGCCGCACAGGCAACTGCCTTGATGGGGTATTTGCATGTTGTGAGGGATTCCGAGGTTTCAGGGCCATTCGCGCTGGAACCAGTCCAGTTGGGGGTTCAGAGTGGACGGGGACAATCAGGTCGAGGCCCGGAGGATGTACAAATGCGCGCTGATGCTCAAGTGGGCAGTGCCGGCTTCCCAGGAATGTTTTGTCGCATTATTGAGCGACGGTAAGCTGTGGCGGGTGACGGGCAACCTCTGGGGCCAGAGATCCGTCGCCTGTCTATTGCGCAACATGTCGAGGGAAGAATCATGCTGCTGGCACTGGAAAACAAGGTTCCGCCCCCGCTGGTGGCGCTGGTGTTCGGCGGGCTGATGGGCGGTGCATTGCTGGGGCTGCCGGGACTTGACCTGGCATGGGGCACACGCCTGTTGTTGGCGCTGCCGCTGATCGGGGCGGGGCTGCTGTTCGTTCTGGCGGGCGGGATCTCGTTCCGGCGTGCCCGGACCACGGTCAATCCCTTGAAACCCGAAGCGGCCTCAGCGTTGGTCACGTCAGGCATCTACCGCTACACCCGCAACCCGATGTATGTCGGCTTTGCCCTATGGTTGCTGGCCTGGGGGCTGTACCTGGCCTCGCCCCTGGTGCTGCTGGGCGTCCTGGGGTTTGTCCTGTACATGAATCGCTTGCAGATCGCTCCCGAAGAACGGGCGCTCGGGCGGTTGTTTGGTGCGGATTTTGCGGCGTATCGACAGCGTGTGCGGCGCTGGCTCTAGGTCGCACGCCTCTGTGCTTGCGGCAGAGGCGTGACGGTTGTCTCAAGCCGCCACTTGCGCCTGAATCTGCAACTGGCCATCCACTTCGCGAGTCAGGCCGCTGGCGACGAACAGCGGCACCAGCAGCTTGTGCAGTTCGGGCTCGACGAAGTCCTTGACCGTCGCCAGGTCCAGCTCGCCGCTCACTGCAAGCTCGATCTTGGTGAAGGACAGCCAGGCTTTCTTCAGGGCCAGCAGTACGTCGCTGCCAGCGGTGCTGGCGAAGCGGCGGTGGGCCACGCGGCCGGCGAAGTTGAAGCTGTGCTGGTATTCATAGCCGGTTTCGTCACCCTGGCTGGCAACGCAGCGGCCACAGGTGCAGGGGCCGTCGGCGAAGGCGGCGCGCAGGTAGCTGTTGAAGTCGACGATGGGCTTGAGGGCCAGGCGCTTGTCGACTTCGAACAGGTCACCGGTCATTTTTGCTTCACTGCTCAAGGTCAGGTTCCTCAGGGTCGGGCGGTGTATTTCCAAGGGGCGCACCATACCAGCCGGATCGGCGCACGGGTACTTTTCTGGCGCTGAGCGGCCTGCCACATCACGGCGTGCCCTTGGGCAAGGCCGATGATGCCCAGCATATGTTTGCCTGCATGCGTCAGCCGTCATGTGTGTCGCCGCGTCGGTCGATCATTTTCCGGCAAGCGTCAGATAGCCGCGGATGGCGCGCATGACCCGGCGCTCCAGGTCCAGGGCGTCGGTTTCACCTCGCTCACCTGCGGCATCGATCATGCCGTGGGTCAGGGCGAACAGGTCGTGGGCCACCGTGACCACGTCATCGAGCACCCAAGGTGCATCGGCCAATTGCAGGGCCTGCACCAGGGTTTGATGAATGACCTGGGCCACTCGCTGATGGCGCTCTTGCAGCGGCAGCCGGCGCTCTTCGAAATCGATCACTCGGGCCAGTTCCGGCCGGCGCAACTGGTGGGCCACTGCGGCCTGGACCATGGCGCGGATGCGCTCCAGGGCGCTGCCGTGACTGCTCGCGTCGTGGACATCGCTGAGCAACTGCGCGGTCTCGCGCTCGATCAGCGCCACCGTCAGGGCATCGCGGTTGGGAAAGTACTGATACAGCGAGCCGATGCTGACACCGGCCCGTTGCGCCACGGCGTTGGTGGAGCAGGCGGTGAGTCCCTGGGTTTCCAGAATGCGAGCAGCCGCTTCCAGAATAGCCTCGACGGTGTGCGCCGAACGGCGTTGGCTCGGGGTTTTACGCGGGGTCAGAGGAGGACTGGCAGGGTGTTTTGACATGGCGGCAATGCGAGTTTCAAAGGTGACTGATGACTCGTATTCTGCTTGGGCAAGCAGCACTCATCAACCCTTTGTCTGTCAGGAGTCAACACCATGTCTGTCACCGTGCTCAGCGTATTCATGCTGGTAAAAACCACCCCGGAGTGGTTGGGGTTTCCGGTCGAGGAGCGCTTTCGCCTGTTGCGTACCCAGATGGAGCCGATTCTGCAACGGCATTCGGCCGAAGTATCGCTGCGCTTCTTCGATATCGAGTTCTACTCGGCGCGGGTCACCGATCTGTGGCTGTGGGAAGCCAGCAGTCACCATGCCTATGAGCTGTTGGTGGAGGAGTTGCGGGAGACGCCGTTCTGGGACCGCTACTTCTCGATAGTGGAAATCCTTCCCGGCGTGGAGAACGCCTATGCCAAGAACTATGAGCAGCAGCCCTTAATGGCGTCCTGAGTCGTTTGCGTCACTGAACCAGGCACCCTCCCGGATTTGCGGGAGGGTTTTTGCATTGGCGGCTCATCAAACGTATCCGCCCCAGGCCGCTACAGCGCCGGCCGCGGCAATTGCAGCCACTCCTGGACTGCCGGCCGTTGCCATTGGCGCCGGGCATAGTCCACCAGGTTTGCGGGCATCGGGTCACCGTTGAGGATCAGTCGGTTGAGCATCAGCGCCAGGTCGACATCGGCAATCGACCACTGGCCGAACAGGCAGTCACGGCCATCGGCCAACAGCGCTTGCGCAGTATCGATCAGCTTGGCCACCGCCGCTTCGGCGGGTGGCGACAGAGGTTCGCCCTTGCAGCCATAGAACACCACCAGGGTCGAGCGCTCCTGGCGGATCGGCAGCAAGTCGCTGCGTAGCCAGGCCTGGACCTGGCGGGCCTTGGCTCGCTGTTGTCGGTCTTGGGGATAGATCGCGGGTTCGGGGAACAGCTCCTCCAGGTATTCAGTGATGGCCGAGGATTCGGACAGGGCAAAGCCGTCATGCACCAGGGTCGGCACCCGCTGGGTCTGGGACAGCCGGGCATAGTCCGGGGCGCGATTCTCACCGGCATCGAGGTCAAGGGGGATGAGTTCGAAGTCGATGCCCTTTTCCCGCAACGTCACGAACACTGACAGGGCATAGGGGCTGGTGAACTGAGCATCGACGTACAGGCGTGGACGGGCGTCGGTCACGGCGGGATCTCCAATGGGGGAACGGACACGCTAAGAGATCCCGGGCGATAAATAAAATGCGCGATTTTTATCCGTGCATTCCTCGCGGGAATACCGGCCGCTATCAAATGTCCTTGCCGAGAAAACTGTCGCTATCCAACGGTGCCTGCTTGCGTGCCCTGACGCGCCTGAGCAGCCGGCCGTCGATGGCCGACAGGCCCAAGGCGATCATGCCCATGCCCAGCAGGTGCCTGGCGTGCAACTGCTCGCCCAGCACCAGGCAGCCCAGGACAATGGCGCTGATGGGAATCAGGAAGGTCACCAGCATCAGGTTGGTGGCGCCGGCGCTGGAGAGAATCCGAAAGAACAGCACATAGGCCAGGGCGGTGGACAGCAGGGCGATTCCCAGTAGCGCGCCCCAGGTGGCCAGGCTCGGCAGTGGCAGGTTCCAGGGCCGCTCCAGCAGCAGCGTCAGGGGGATCAGCAGCAGGCTGGAGGCGCAGATCTGACCGCTGGCGCTGAGCAGTGGGGCGACGCCCATGGCCTTGAAGCGCCGGCCGAAGACCCCGGCGAAGGCATAGGACAGTGCCGCACCCAGTACCGCCAACTGTGCCCCGAGATGATCCCCGAGGCCCGCCAGGGCATCGGGGCCGATCATCATCGCCACCCCGACAAAGCCGACCAGCACCCCTGCCAGTTTGTTGCCGCTGATTTTTTCATCGGTGGTCAGGACGTGGGCCACCAGTACCGCGAACAGGGGCGTGGTGGCATTGAGAATGGCGGCCAGGCTGCTGGCGATATGGGTCTGGCCCCAGACAATCAGGCCAAAGGGCAGCACGTTGTTGAGCAGCCCCATGCCGAAGAACGCCAGCCACACTCGTCGGTCCCGGGGCAGTGACAGGCCGAGGATACGGATCAGCGTCAGCAGGGCGAGGGCGGCCAGGCTCACCCGCAGCATGACGATGGTCAGTGGCGTCAGCTCCTTGACGGCAATCGCGACAAAAAAGAACGAGCCGCCCCAGAGGATCGACAGCACCAGCAATTGCCCCCATTCCATCACTCCCATGACTTTTTGCCTGGTCATGCCGCTTACTCCTACGTGTTTCAATGATTGAGTCCTGCTCGTCGATGCACGGACGCCTTGGCTATTTGAATGGCTGCTGTGTCGAATTATTCTGCGAGTTGCGACCGCGGACAAACGAGCGTTTTTCGCTCCATGGTTGAGGAGAGCTAAATCATGAGCATGGCCTTGCCGCCCCTTGCGGCACTGCGCGCATTTGAAGCCACAGCGCGTCATCTGAGCGTGACCCTGGCGGCCAGGGAGCTGAATGTCACCCCGGGCGCCGTCAGCTTGCAGGTCAAGGAACTGGAGTCGGTGCTGGGTCTCGCGCTGTTTTTGCGCCGCCCCCGGCGCTTGATCCTGACCGCGGCCGGTGAGGAGTACTTCGCGACCTTGCGCACGGCCTTTCGGATGATGCGCGAGGCCACGGCGCAGATGGTCGGGAGTGGGCGTCTGGAGGTATTGGTGCTCAGTTGCACGCCGAGTTTCGCCACACAGTGGCTGGTGCCGCGGCTCTCGGGATTCGAAGCGCAGGCACCTGGGGTGGATGTGCGGATCAGCGCCTGCAACCGCCAGGTAGACCTGGCCCGCGATGGCGTCGATCTGGCGGTGCGCCACGGCTTTGGTCGCTATGAGGGGCTGCTCAGCGAACGCTTGCTCGATGACCAGTTGACCCCGGTGTGCAGCCCGCAGCTGCTGGGGCAGGACGCTGGCCTGACGGTCGCCGAGCTGGCAGGGCTGCCGTTGTTGCATGATGAGCATCGTCACGACTGGCCGCTGTGGCTGGCGGCGGCCGGGGCCGGGCAGATCGACGGCGGCCGGGGCCGGGTGTTCGTCGACAGCAATGGCGCCATAGAAGCTGCCAAGGCGGGTCTGGGGGTTGCCCTGGTACGCCGCTCGCTGGTCCGCCGGGAACTGGCCGAGGGCTGCCTGCTGGCGCCGCTTGCCCAGGGTGTGGCCAGTGATCTGGCTTACTATCTGGTCTATCCGGCAGCGGCCCTGGAGCGACCCAATGTCGCGCTGTTGCGCCAGTGGCTGCTGGCCGAAGCCGGGCGTGCGCCCCCCAGCGACGAGCCGCTGGCATAGTGCGGTGCGCCTGTACCGCATGACTGGCCAGCAGTGGCAGGCACTTTGCCTTGATCGATAAGGCAATCTGCTGGCCCCGCCCTGGCCGAGGTATCGGCAAAATCACTTTATTTTCAGGTGGTTAGGTGACCGATAAATGCGCCATGTGTTGATAACGCTGACTTCCTGCGCCCTGCTGGGCGGGGCCGGGATGGCCCAGGCCGGGAAGCTGCAGGCCAATGACCGTTATGTCTGCAGCTGGGGCGCGGGTACCGCCGCCAGGGCCCAGGAGCTGAAATTGTCCGGGGTGTCGCTGTACGCGGCGCGGCAGAAGATCCAGGTCTACAAGTTCAGCAAGGGCTGGATGCGCATGATGGCCCTGGGGATCACCGAGCAGACCTACGACAGCCCCTCGCGGATCAGGCCCGAAGCCTTGCGCAAAAGCTTTTACGACGACTGTGTGCGCTACAAACTGGCCCGTCGATAGTCGCTGCTACAGGCTCTAGCCTGAGTGCTGCGTAACGGGATTGAGGTTTCTGATCCGTATTTTTCTCGCTCATCTGCATCTGTTATCAGAACAGCCGAGGTTTGAAAATGGCGCGCCCACTGGGTCTCCTGGCTGGAGACCCGGTCCGCTGCACCGCAAACCTAATGTTCAGGAGGCCTGATGACTAAGATGGCGTTTTTCTTGTTTGGATTTTTAGCCTTGACCATCGCTATCGGTGCGCTTGCCACTATCTCTCCGACTTGAACGGGGCCGTTCGCGGCTCCGGTTTCATTTCCCTTTACCATCAGTGGCAGGGCAGATCAGCCACTGCCACTGAATCTGACTGCTATCTGGAAAACTTCTTCGCTCCGGCCACGCACAGGATCACTGCCACTGTGACCCCGAGCATGCCCAGGCTGACCTGTTCATGCAGCAGGCCGGCGGCCAGGGCCAGGCCGAAGAATGGCTGCAACAACTGCAGTTGGCCGACGGCGGCGATCCCGCCCTGGGCCAGTCCGCGGTACCAGAAGACAAAACCGATGAACATGCTGAACAACGAGACATAACCCAGGCTGAACCAGGCCGGCAGGCTGATGCCGCTAAAGGAGGCCGGAGCGCTGAACAGGGTCAGGACCGCCATGACCGGCAACGACAAAACCAGGGCCCAGGAAATCACCTGCCAGCCTCCCAGGGTCCGGGACAGTTGCGCGCCCTCGGCGTAACCCAGGCCGCACACCAGCACCGCCAGGAGCATGAGCAAATCGCCCTGGGGCGACGCCGACAGCCCCTGGGACAGGGCATAGCCCGCTACCAGCAGGCTGCCCAGCACCGAGAACAGCCAGAACACCGGACGCGGTCGTTCACCGCCGCGCAACACGCCGAATACCGCAGTGGCCAGGGGCAGCAGGCCGAGAAACACGATGGAGTGAGCCGAGGTCACGTACTGCAGGGCCAGGGCGGTCAGCAAGGGAAAGCCCAGCACCACGCCCAGGGCGACGATGGTCAGGGGCAGCAATTGCTGCCTGCTGGGGCGTCGTTCCTTGAACAGCAACAGGATGCACAGGGCCAGGACCGCAGCGAGGGTGGCGCGGACAACGGTAAGGAACAGCGGGTCGAACTCCAGCACCGCGACCCGGGTCGCCGGTAGTGAGCCGCTGAAGATCAGTACCCCGATAAAGCCGTTCAGCCAGCCGCCGGCGGTATTTTCCAGCGGGGGGGATTGCAGGTGCGATGTCCGTTCCATTCAACAAGTGCTCACTACGATTGGCAGGGGCAGGCCCGGGGTGGGGCTTGCGTCCAGCTCATCCTAGGATTGAAAATCAGCACAATCAAAAAATTGTCATGGATACAGCGTCAATGGCCCGCGCCCGCTACAAGCAGTTAGTCGATGTGTTTGCCGCCGATATCCGTCGCGGTGTGCTGGCCCCTGGCACCCGCCTGCCCACCCATCGAGAGCTGGCGGCCAGGGAAGGGCTGGCGCTGGTAACCGCCTCGCGGGTGTATGCCGAGCTGGAAGCCATGGGCTTGATCAGCGGCGAAACCGGGCGTGGCACCTTTGTCCGGGAAACCGCGCTACCGCCCGGACAGGGTGTAGATCAGCAGGCCACGGCGGCCGGAACCCTGGATTTGAACTTCAACTACCCGTCCTTGCCCGGGCAGGCAGAGTTACTGCGCGCAGCCCTGCGTCAGTTGGCGTCCTGCGGAGACCTGGAGGCCCTGCTGCGTTATCAACCCCACGCCGGCCGCAGTCATGAGCGGGCCACGGTGGCGCAGCATTTGGCGGGTCGCGGTCTGGCGGTGAAGGGCGAGCAGGTGCTGATTGTCAGTGGGGCCCAGCACGGCCTGGCGACCACGGTCATGGCCCTGCTCAAGCCCGGCGACGTGGTGGCCACCGATGCCCTGACCTACCCGGGGTTCAAGGTGGTGGCGGATGCGCACGGATTGGAGTTGCTGGCCATCCCATTGACGGCAGAAGGCCCGGACCTCGATGCCTTCGAGCGCTTGTGCCAGCGTCGGCGGGTAAGGGCGGTGTACGCCATGCCGACTTTGCACAACCCCATGGGCTGGGTGCTTGACCTGGCCTGGCGCCAGCGTCTGGTGGCCCTGGCCCGCCAGCATGGGTTGCTGATCATTGAGGACGCGGCCTATGCCTATCTGGCGGACGATCCACCTGCGCCCCTGGCGGCCCTGGCCCCGGAAAGCACGGTGTACATCTCGGGTTTTTCCAAGAGTGTGGCCGCCGGGCTGCGGGTCGGCTACGTGGTGACCTCCGCAGACCGAGCGCCCTTGCTCGAACGCGCGATCCGCGCCACTACCTGGAACACCCCCGGGGTGATGACCGCCATGGCCTGTGCCTGGATCGAGGACGGCACCGTGGCGCGCCTGGAGCAGGAAAAACGCCAGGACGCCCAGGCCCGTCAGCGTCTGGCTCGGGAGCTGTTGGCAGGGCTGGAGCATATCGGCCACCCCAACTCGTACTTCCTCTGGCTGCCTTTGCCCGAGGAAGTACGCGCCGATCAGGTGGCCATGGCGTTGCTGCGCGAGAACGTCTCGGTGTCCACCGCCGAGCCCTTTGTCTGCGCCGGGCCGGTGCCCCATGCCATTCGCCTGGCCCTGGGCTCGGTGGACCTGGCCGATTTGCCCGAGGCGCTGGCCAAGGTCCGGCAAGTGATCGCCCGTTACGCGTTCTGAAGCGGCACGTTCGAAGCTTTGAACTTGCCGCTGACAATTGCTTTTTTAGAGCTTGAACTGGGTCACCAGCCCGTTCAGATCCACCGCCAGCCGCGACAGTTCCTGGCTGGCGGCGTTGCTCTGGTTGGCCCCGGCCGAGGTCTGGGTCGACAGGTCGCGGATGTTGATCAGGTTGCGATCCACTTCCCGGGCGACCTGGGCCTGTTCCTCGCTGGCGCTGGCGATCACCAGGTTGCGTTCGTTGATCGCGGTGATGGCCTGGGTGATCTGGTCCAGGGCCAGCCCCGAGGCGCGGGCGGCTTCCAGGGTCAGATGGGCGCGCTCGTTGCTGTTGCGCATGGCGCTGACCGCCCCCTCGGTGCCTTCCTCGATGGTGTTGATCATGCTTTCGATTTCCTGGGTCGACTGCTGGGTGCGATGGGCCAGGGCCCGCACTTCGTCGGCGACCACGGCAAACCCCCGTCCGGCATCCCCGGCCCGGGCCGCTTCGATGGCCGCATTCAGGGCCAGCAGGTTGGTCTGTTCGGCAATCGAGCGGATCACTTCCAGCACCTGGCCGATATTGCGCACGTCCACTGCCAGGTGCTCGACCTGTTCGCAGGTCTGGGTCACGTCTGCCGCCAGTTGGCCGATGGAGTCCACGGTGTGTTGCACCTGCTCGCGGCCGTGGTGGGCGGTGCGGTCGGTTTCCTGGGAGGCTTCGGAGGTGCTCACCGCATTGCGCGCTACTTCCTCCACGGCGGCGGTCATCTCGTTGACTGCCGTGGCAGCCTGCTCCACTTCATTGCTTTGCTGGTGCAGGGTTTGACTGGAGTGTTCGGTGACCGCATGCAGTTCCTCGGCGGCGGAGGCCAGTTGGTTGGAGGAATCGGCGATCCGCTGCAGGGTGCCCCGCAGGCTGGCCTGCATGGTTTGCAGGGCTTGCAGCAGGCGTGCCGGTTCGTCCTTGCCGCTGACTGTGATGCTCTGGCCGAGGTCGCCGCTGGCGATGGTTTCCGCCACGGCCACGGCCTGGCCCAGTGGGCGTACGATGCTGCGGGTCAGCAGCAGGGCGAGGGCGATGGTCAGGGCCACCACGATCAGCATGATCAGCACGACCATGGCAATGGCGCCCTGGAACACCTCACTGCTCAGCTGCGCGGCGGCGACGCCACCCCGAGTGTTGGTGTCGATGATGTCCAGCAGCTCCTTGAGCATGGCGTCGGCATGGGTCAGGAACGAACCGCCGTCGACGACATCGATGGCCGCTTCCTTGTGCCCCTGGCGCACCAGTTCCACCACCCGGTGCTGTTCCTTGATGTAGGCCGCTTTGGCGCTGAGAAAGCGTTCATAGGCCGAGCGCTCCTCGGCCTCGGTGATCAGCTTTTCGTAGACGCCTTGCTGGCGATTGAGTTCCTCGTCGAGTTCGCCGACGCGCTTGAGCAGGGCCTGTACATCGTCGTGGTCACGGACCACCAGCATGCGCAGGGTGATGGTGCGGATCTGGGTGCTGGTCAGGGCCAGGGCGTTGGCGGAGACAATCGATGGCTGCCAGTTCTGGTCGACCTCAAGGGATTGCTGGTTCATGCGCCGCATTTCCAGCAACGAGAAGCCCCCCAGGCCCAGTGCCAGCAGGGCGATCAGGGCGAAGCTGAACCCTGCGCGGCGGGAAATATTCATCGTTCTCAAGAGCATGACTGTGTTCCTTGTGGCGGCAAAAAGTACAACCGGCGAAGCGAGTCGCGGTTTGCATCTGTGCGGTGCGCTATGGAGCGAGGCTTCACGGCACCGTCGGTTTTTGCACACAAGGTCGGCGGTAGGCGCATCTGATCGGCGCCTTTGCCAGGGTTTTCCAGGGGGGCAGGAGGCACGGCCGGTCTGGAAAACCCGCCGATGATATCACGATGACATCTATTTGCGGGCGCCTGGCCCGCGGCTTTCAATGGGCTTCGGTTTGCAGGAAGCCTGCGATGGAGCGGGCACTGGTCACTGGGTCGACTTGCATGAAACAGTGCTGGCCGTCGATCACCTGGGTGCTCAGGTGCCGGTTGAGGGCGGCCCAGCGTTTGATCGAGCGGGCGACGTAGGGGTAGCTGTCGCGCCCGTGGATCACCAGGGTCGGGGTCTGCACCCGGCGCAGGGATCGCCACAGGCGCCGCGGGAAGCTGCTGAAAATGTCCACCTCGCGTTCAGGGGAGCATTTGAGCGCTACGCCTTGACCGTCGTCTTTCAGAGCGTGCTCGACGTAGGCGTTCAGGGCCTCGTCGCTCCAGCCCTTGAAGATCCCCCGGTTGGCCAGGGCGGCCTTGGCCGAGGCGCGGTCCGGCCAATGCTGGCGGCGAGCAGCGGCCTTGCGAGCCAGGGTATGGCGACGGTTGAGGCCCAGGGCCGAGAGCAGCCTCAGGGAGCTGATCATCGACGGGCTGAAAATCACCGGGTCGAGCATCACTGCCTTGGCAAACAGCTGGGGGCGTTCGGCCACGATCAGGCTGGTGAGCACGCCGCCAAAGCTGTGGCCGACGGCGTAGCGGGGCACGTCACCGTAGGCCTTGAGCCCGGCCTCGAAGGCTTCGGCCGCCAGTTCTGCGGTGCGGTTCCAACCCACAAATGGGCCGCCATGATCGCTATCGCCATGGCCCTGGACGTCGCTGAGCCACAGGTCGAAGGATTCGGCCAGCAAGGCCAGCAGCGGACGATAGGCCATGGAGCAGAAGCCGTTGCCGTGGAGGAAGTGCAGCAACGGTTTACCCGAAGGTTCTGAGCGCAGGCCGCGCAGGGTGAAGCCTTCGGGGCAGGGGTAGGACCAGGGAAGCAACTGCATGGGGCCTCTATTCGAGCGGTGATCACAGCCGGGCATTGTCGATGGCGCGGCCCTTGAGTCAAGGGCCGATCCTGACCGAGTCCAGCACTACGCGGTCTTGAGCTGGCGAAACGACAGGCTGATGCGTTCGCCGGCATTCGGGGCCTTGGGGATCGCGTGCAGCCAGTGTTTCTGCAGTTCGTCCGACATGTGCAGCAGCGAGCCGCTGGCCAGGCTGTAGTCGAAGGTGGCGCCGCTTTCCTTGTGGCGAAAGACCATGGCCCGGGCGTGACCCAGGGAGACGATCACCACCCCGGTGCCTTCCACCAGTTGCTCGTTGGCATCGGAATGGAAGCCCATGGAGGACTGGCCGTCCGGATAGAAGTTGAGCAGGCAATTGTTGGGGCGAAAGCCCAGCAGCTGCTCGATCGGCCCGCACAGCTGCTCCAGCGCCTCGGGCATCGGCACTGCCGGGTAGGTGATCTGCGAGTAGTCGTAGGGCGCGCCGAAGCTGGCGGTCTTGCGTGCGCGCATGCGTTCATCCCAGAGCACGCTGTCCTTGAGGTGGTTGAACAGGGCGTCGGGGGCCGGGATGAAGTCAGGGAACAGATCGATTGCAGGTGGCGTCATGGGGCGGCTTCAAGTGCTAGAGGGACGAGCAGCGAGTCTAACCCGGTTACGGGCGCCCTCGCTGATCGGCATTGCGCCACCGAGCAATCAGCCGCCGTTGCTGCTCAGGATGCTCGCCACCTGACGCGGCTGGCAATTGAGGTAGGGCGAGGATTTCAGCCAGCGCTGGTCCGGATACCAGGAAAACATGAACTGGCCATCCTTGAGCTTGTCTATCACCTGGCGCGCCACCTGGGGTCGCACCGCCGGGCAGCCCTGGCTGCGGCCGATGCGGCCCTGGCGCTGGCTCCACAAAGGGTTCACGTAGTCGGCGGCATGGATCACGATGGCCCGGTCCCGGGCCCGGTCGTTGAAGCCGGGCTCCAGGCCGTCCATGCGCAAGGAGTAGCCGTGGGTGCCTTCGTAGCTCTCCTGGGTGCGGAACAGGCCCAGGCTGGATTGATAGCTGCCCAGGCGATTGGAGAACTGGGTGGCGAAGTTTTCCCCGGACTTCTGTCCATGGGCCACCAGGTCGCGCAGCACCAGTTTTTTGCTGCGCAGGTCGAAGATCCACAGGCGCCGCGCGGTGGACGGTTGCGAGTAGTCGATCACCGCCAGGTGCCGGGCTTGTCGGGCACCACTGTTGACCGCGCATTGCATGGCGTTCAGGGCACTTTTCAGGGCCTGGGGATTGAGTTCCGGTGCGGCGTGAGCGAGGCTGCTGTACAGCGCGGGAGCGGGTTTGCTGGCGGCGAAGGAAGGACTGCAAAAGGCGCCCAGAGCGATAGTCGCCAGGCAGATTCGGCACAAGAAGTTCAACATGTTTAGAGCATCCCCATGATCACTTTGGCTCCTGACGTCCTGTCGTTCCCCCGGCAGTCTGGTCTATATGTTTAGATCCCAGGCCTGATTGTTCCCCATCTGCCGTAACGGTTGGCCAACGCACTGAAGGCCACGGATTGGAGTAAAGCAGTTGTTCAAAAAAACCGCATGTTACTTGAGCCTGTGCCTGCTCGCTGCGCCATTGGTCGCGCTGGCCGAGGACCCTGCGCTGGCGCCGGCCAGTGCGCTGCAACTGACGCTGACCCAGTTGGCGGTGGCTTGCCCGGCACTGAGTCCACGCCTGGATGCTTCCGCGCAACTGCTGTTGCAGGCGTTCTACCGCCAGAACGGCGAACAGCCGGTGTGGTCCGCCGAGCACCGGCTGGCCAGCTTGCAGGCGCAATTGGCCCAGGTGATCGATGACGGCCTGGACCCGGAGCGCTATCGGCTGCCGGTGAGCAGCGCAGCAGGGGATGAGCTGTGCACCGATATCGCGATCAGTCATCAGTACCTGCAAGCCTTGCAGGATCTGCACTACGGTCGCCTGTCACAGAGCCGCTTCGAGCCCTTGTGGCGGGCCCAGCCGCCGGCAGACGATCGCCAGGCGGCGTTGCTGGCGATGGCCGTGCCCGGGCTGGACAACCTCGCCGGCGCCTTCGATCAGGCCCGTCCGAACCTTGAGCAGTACCGCAACCTGCGCCAGGTCTATGCCCGTGAACGCCAGCAACCATTACCCAGTTGGCAGGCGGTAGCCGGTGGCCCGCTGTTGCGTCCGGACATGCAGGACAAGCGAGTCCCGGAACTGGCCCAGCGCCTGTACCTGGGCGGCTTTCTGCCAAGCCCCGAGGTCAGTGCCGATAATACCTACAGCAGTGACCTGGTAAACGCGGTGAAAAATTTCCAGCTCAGTCATTCGCTGCAGGCTGATGGCGTGATTGGCGCGGGCACCCTCAAGGAGCTGAATATCAGCCCGGCCCAGCGCCGTGAGCAACTGCGCATCAACCTTGAACGCCTGCGCTGGCTGGCTCAGGATTTCGAACCCAATATCGTGTTGGTCAACGTCGCGGCCGCGCAACTGACCTTCTATCAGGACGATGCGGTGGTGTGGCAGACCCGCACCCAGGTCGGCCGTGCCGAGCGTCAGACCCCGTTGTTGAAGTCCCAGGTCACGCGCCTGACCCTGAACCCCACCTGGACGGTGCCGCCGACCATTCTCAAGGAAGACAAACTGCCGGAAATCCGCCGTGACCAGGGCTTCCTCAATCGTCAGAACCTGCAGGTGCTGGATGCCAATGGCCAGCCCCTGGCGCCCGAGGATGTCGATTGGGAGCGTCCGGGCAATATTCTTCTGCGCCAGGGGGCGGGTCCGCGCAACCCCTTGGGGCGCATCGCCATCCGTTTTCCCAATCCGTTCTCCGTGTACCTGCACGACACCCCGAGCCAGGCGCTGTTCAGCAAGGGGCCCCGTGCCTTCAGTTCCGGCTGCGTGCGGGTCGAACAGGCGCTGCAACTGCGCGACTGGTTGCTGAGCCCGGCGGAGCGACTGCGCACCAACGAACTGCTGGCCACCGGCCTGACCCATGAATTCCGCCTGGCCAGGCCGGTGCCGATCCTGCTCAGCTACTGGACGGTGCAGGCCGACAGCCATGGGCAACTGCTGTATGCGCCGGACATCTATGGGCACGACGAAGTCCTGTCCAGCGCCTTGGGCAGCAAGCTCCTGTAGCCGCGAGCTTGCTCGTGATGAACCGGTGAGCGTCGCATTCAATCGGCAAGCGCGGGTTCGCGAGCAAGCGTGTGCCTGTAAAAGGGCCGTGTCGCCGCGGTTTCAGGGCTGCGCGGGTGTTAGCTGGTCGTAGATCACATCCAGTGCCGGTCCAAGGTCGCCATCTCCCTGGGCGACGGCCTTGATGCCCTGGGGCGCCGGTAATGACGGATCGCCATGCATGCCCAGCGGCGCTGGCAACGGCGTCACCTTGGCCGGCCGCTCATAGATCACCCGGCCTTCCTTGATTGTCTTGAGCACCTTGATCTCGCTCAGGTTTTCGGGCGCTTCGGTCAGCGGGTTGGCCGACAGCACGGCGAAGTCCGCCAGTTTGCCGGGGGTGATGGAGCCTTTGCGGTCCTCCTCGAAGTGCTGGTACGCCGACCACAGGGTCATGGCCTTGAGCGCTTGCAGAGGCGTCACTCGCTGCTCCGGTCCCAGTACATAGCCGCTGCGGGTGGTGCGATTGACTGTGGTCGCCAGCACCCGCATGGAGTCTGGCAGGGCCACCGGGGCATCGTGGTGGGTGGTGAACTTCAGGCCGGCCTTGAGCACCCATTGAGTGGGCGAGATGTTTTCTGCGCGCTCCGGCCCCAGCACCGATTGGCGGTGCCAGTCGCCCCAGTAATAGGTGTGCATGGGGAACAGTGACGGGAAGATCTTCAGTTGCTTGAGTTCGGCCACCTGATCCTGGCGCAGGGTCTGGCCGTGGATCAGCACCGGGCGCACATCGACGCCGGGGTAGGCTTTTTCCGCGGCGCGCATCGAGCTCAGCAACTGGTCGATGGCCCGGTCGCCGTTGGCATGGGAGAGGATCTGCCAGCGATTGGCCAGGGCTTGCTTGTAAATGGTCAGGGCGTCGTCGTCCTTGACCACGCCGTAGCCGGCATAGCTGGCGTCCTGACCTTGAGGCGGCTTGAAGTAGGGTTGGCTGAGCCAGGCGGTCTTGCCCTGGGGCGAGCCGTCCAGGGTCAGCTTGACCCCGCCGATGCGAAAGTGCCGGTCATAGCTCACCGGTTGGTTGGTCGGGTGATACCAGGGCGCGACCAACAGTTCCTTGGTGCCCGGGGTGAGGATATCGGGGTAGGAAACGATGTCCGCCAGCAGCTTGCCGTCGCCAGCGGCCTTGATTGCGGTCTTGACCTGGTCCGGCGAGGAGCGGCCGTCCTGCAGGGTGGTGTAGCCATAGCTGATGTACAGCTGTTGCCCGGCGCTGAGCATGTCCACCGCCTGGTCGGCAGTGAGCTTGGGGAAGATCTTGATCAGGGCATTGAAGAAGGCGTTTTCTTCCAGCACGCCGTTGGGTTCCTGGCTGCCCTCGACCCTGCGGATCACCCCGCCTTCCGGGTCGGGGGTCGAGGCGTCGATCTTCGCCAGTTCCAGGGCCTTGCTGTTGAGCACCCCCAGGTGCGAAGACTGGTGGACGATGGCAATGGGCACGTCCCTGGACACGGCATCCAGGTCGTCCTTGGTCGGGTGCCGCTGTTCCTGGAGTTGGGAGTCGTCATAGCCAAAACCGAACAGCACGCCGAACTGCTTGGGGATCGGTGACTGCTGCTCGAAGTTGCGCAGGGTTTCCTGAAGCTTGGGGAGGGTGTCGTTGGTGCCGTCCGGCGGTGGCAGCAGGTTGGCGCTGGCGGCCTGGAAACCCACCATCGATACATGGCCGTGGGGGTCGATGAAGCCCGGCAGCAGGGTGGTGCCCTTGAGGTCGATCATCTGCGTGGTCGGACCTTGATTCTGCAGTACCTGTTTGCGCTCGCCCACGGCGAGGATCTTGCCGTCCTTCACCGCCACGGCCTGGGCATTGGGGTGTTTGTCGTCGAGGGTGATGATCGGGCCGTTGAACCAGATGGCGTCGGCCACCGGGGCGCCCGTGGCGGCCATGGCGCTGCCGCAGGCGAGCTGGATGGCGGCCAGGAGCAGGGTGAGAGAGGGGCGTGACATGACCTGTCTTCCTTGAAGGTATGAAGGAGGGCACAAGCCTAGACGCAAAGATGCGTCCCGAGGGAGAAGCTTGAGGTATCGTGTGCGGCCTTTTTTGCCTCTCGAGGGTCGTCATGCCATTGAACAAACGCCAGCAGGCCGCCATGGAGCGTCTGCTGGCCGTCACCCTGACCGAGGCTTGCGAAAGCGCCAAGGCGCAGATCGAGGGTTTTGCCTGGCTGACCCACGAGGCGGATTACGCGGCCTTTCCCGCCAGCCTGGTGGTGGTCTGGGTCTTCGACACCCAGGCGCACAAGGAGCGCGCTCTGGCCGCGGGCCAGGGCCCACTGATGATCGAGTTGACGGCCCGAGCGTTGAACGAGGCCCAAGTGTGCCTGGACTCATTGGCCGCCCATGTGTTCTTCGACAGCGAAGAACAGTGCCGCAGGGTCAACGCCGGTGATTGGGCGCAACGCCTCAAGCGCCTGCGTCCGGGGCGGGGTTGAGCCATGGCCAAGGAAATCGACAACCCCTGCATCGCCCTGTGCCAGCTCAGCGGCGACCTGTGCGTGAGTTGCGGACGGACCAAGGAGGACATCCGCAAATGGAAGCGCATGAAGCGCCCGGAAAAGATGGCCGCGGTGCAGCGGGCCAGTGCGCGGCTCAAGGCCTTGCAGAAAAAGAAGGGTTGAAGGTCGCTTCACTCCCCGCAAGGCAGATCAGGTGCCCGGTCAGGCGTCTGATCAGACCGTTTGCCGACGCATCGCCAGGATAGTGGTGCCGAAGAAGATGAAGGTCGAACCCACCACCCGATTGACCCACTTGGACAGCGCCGGGCGGGTCAGCACGCCCTTGGCCCGGGAGGCCAGCAGGGCGTAGACGCTGAGGGAGACCAGCGACAGCGCCATGAAGATCAGGGTCAGGATGAAGAACTGCGGCAGCAGCGCGGCGTGCTGGTCGATGAACTGGGGGAACAGCGCGGTGAAGAAAATCGTCGCCTTGGGGTTGGTGGCGGCGGTCAGGAAGGCCGACTTGAACAGCTTCAGGCGTGGCGGCGGGGCGAGCTTGTTGTGCTCGGCGCTGCTCGGGCTCAGGAGCTGGCTTTTGCTGAACAACTGCTTGGCGCCGAGGTAGAACAGGTAGCCGGCACCGACGATTTTTACCGCGTTGAAGACCCACTCGGAACTGGCGATCAGCGCGCCGAGGCCGAGCATGGCCGCGGCAGACATGCAGAACAGCCCGCTGATATTGCCCAGTGACGACCACAGGGTCGACTTGGCACCGTAGGCCACACTGTTGTGCAGCGCCACCAGGGTGGCAGGGCCGGGGCTGGCGATGGCGATTGCCGCCACCAGGGTGTAGGTCAATATCGAGTGAGCATCCATGGTTCGGACTCGTGTTGCAGAAAAAGGGGGCTTGATTCTATAGCGGCGGTGGCCAGCTGTATGCCAGAAAATGAGGGTCTTGCAGGTCGTGGCGGGTGATCGAGGTTGCACCTTCGCAGGCGTATCGGTGCCTATTGTCAACCATTGCTGCAATCGATAGTTATCATCAAAAAGTGCAGGTTCCGTTTTTCCAGCAAAGGAGGAAGATGGCGCTTACACCGTGCTGGCTGCAGAAGGAAACACCCGATGAGAATCTCGACTCTATTGACCCTTGTGGTTGTCTTGATCGCGGGAACCGGTGCTTCTGCGACAGCCTTCGCCGCCGATGACATGTCCTGCCACTTCTTGCCCATGGCCGACAGCAGCGCCGATCTGCGGCACGCCCAGTCGGTAGGGTTGCTGTACAGCGAAAACACCCTCAATACCCTGGAGTACCTGGAGCACTACCACTCGGTGGCGCTGAACGGGGCGAAAAATGCCGGGCTCGACCCGCGCATCAGTGCCGCCTTTGTCGACAGCTCCGACCCGCAACGGGCGATCAACTGGTTGACGGCGTCGTTGCAGAAACACTTTGGTACCGTGACCCTGTATGACAGCCTCGATGCCGTGGTTCAGGCCCGGCCTGACGTGGTGGTCATGCTCGATACCTACAACCAACTGGTGACCAAGGCCAACCGCAAGGTGGAGGCGCGGTTCATCGCCAAGTTCTATGACGCCAACCTGCAATACATCGGCAAGGCCGAAGGCATTCAGGCCAAGGAGCTGCCTTCGGTCTGGGTCCGGGGCAAGGCGGCACCGGAAATTGCCGCGCAGATCAACCAGCAGATCGAGCTGCAGGTCAATGCGCTGAAGCAGTTCGACGCATCCCTCAAGGCGCTGGTGAGCCAGGGTGATGCTGGGCAGGTGGCGACCAACCAGTAAGGTCGTTATTGGCTGAAAAAAAACGCCCCGGTTGATCGGGGCGTTTGCGTTCATGGCCGGGCTCGAACCCTGACGGGGACTGGCCGGCCACTGTGGTCGGCAGGCCCTGTCTGGAGCCGGCGCCTCAAGGCGCGCCGAACATTGCAGTCCAGTAGATGCCCGCATCGCTTTTCGGGTCCACTGCATAAGCTGCACCCAGCTCGCGGTAGGCCGGGTTCATCAGGTTGGCACAGTGCCCGGGGCTGGCCAGCCAGCCGTCCAGCACCTTGCGCGCGCTGTCCTGGCCGGCGGCGATGTTCTCGCCCACTTGTTGCCCGGCATAACCGGCCAGTTCGGCGCGATCACCCGGGGTGCGGCCGTCATGGTCCTTGTGATCGAAATAGTTCTGGTTGGCCATGGCCCGGCTGTGTGCTTCGGCGGTGCTGCCCAGGGTGGCGTTCCAGGCCAGCGGTGCGCTGGCGGCAAAGCTCTGGCCGCCGCATTGCCGGGGCTGGCTGCGGGCGCTGTTGATCTGTGCCAGCAGTTGCTGGCCCTCGGCTTGCCAATCCCCGAGGCGGGCGGCCAGCAACGGCCGGGCGAGGACGATGCGCCACTGGTTGGCCTGGCGATTGACGCCGATATCGACGAACTGCGGGTCCAGCACCACCTGGCAGAAGCTCTCGCGCACGGCCTGCATCGCCGCCTGGGCGTCCCGGGGGCCGGAGAGGCTGATGGCCTGCACATTGACCATGGGATAGGCCGCCCGTGCCAGGGCCTGTTGCAGGTCACCGACGTTGTCCACGGGCAGGATCAGGCGCGGATCGCTGGCCAGCGGCGGCAGCTCCGAGGAGGCCTGGTTGGCGCAACGTTGCGGCTGGCTGCGGTAGGCGTTGATCGATTCGATCAACTGCGACCGATCATCGGCCATGGCGCTGGCCGAACCCAGCAGGCCCAGCGCCAGAGCGGCGGCGGGCAAGAGCAATGGACGCAGGGGCATGAAGGTCTCCCGAAAAATGACAGCGCTCATGATGCACCCGGCGCCCGGGCTTTTCATCCGTGGGAAGATGAAATCGCTATTCACCGGCCGGTCTCAATAGAAGTCGAAGTACAGCGCCCATTCGCCCGTGTCGCGATGCTTCCAGAACATCAACTTGCCGCCGTCCACCACGTTGAGTCCGATCTTGGCGTCGGAGGCAATCTGCATCACGAATTCGAAACCGTCTCCGACATCGATCCCTGATTGGCAGTAGGACGGATAGCCCCCCAGCTTGTGTTCATAGCAGTGGCTGATCAGGTCGTAGTAACACTCGATGCGGCCGCTGCGTTCCAGGTCGAGAATGGCCTGCTCCAGCTCATCGGGGATGCCGCCACCGTCCCACAGCGGAAAGTCCTCGGCCACGGCTTCGGCTTTGATCGGCATGGGTTTGAGGAAGGCTCCGGGAGCCACTAGCTCCTTGCGCACCAGCACCTCGTCGTCGCGGTATTCGCGGATCAGCCAGCGTTCACCCATGGGCTCCAAGGGTTCGGGAAAGGGATTGGCGACAAACACGCTCAGCACCCGCACGCCTTCCAGCAGCGGGCTGTGAAAGGGCAGGGCCGGGAGATAGAGCTGGGCAAAGGGCAGCAGGGTTTCACCGGCGCGGTTGCGCGGCAACTCTTCGTCTTCGCGAAACAGAAAGACTCGGCCCAGCCAGCTTTCCTCATCGCTGTGAGTCGGACGAAAACTGCCGGGAATCAGTTGCAGCGTCGGCTTGGCCAGGCGTCGCTGGAGGTCCTCGATGTCTATGGTCAAATGCAGAGTCCTTTCTAGGGAGGGGGCGAGGGTGGATTTTACAGGGAGCCGACGCTTGTTCGCAGGTGGCGGGTTCAGGCTACTTGTGGATCTGCCTGACTACCTGGCCATATTTTGTTTGCAGATCGTGAATGGCAAGGTCGAGTCCGATATTACGCCCCAGGTACTGAATCACCGACCACAACATGTGTGGAGTGTCTTGTTCCAGTCCGTAGTTGTATAAATCCAGTTTTGCAATCCGATTTGCTGGGTCATCAAACGGGTGGTTCTGAACTGCGAACACCAGTTGGTGCGGCTCACCGTCGGATAGGCCATACGAACCAAAGATTGGTGGTCCTGCTGGAATCGCGTTCTCGTTGGGAAAGCAAATGGCAGTGTCAAAAATCTTTCCGTCGAACTCGACCCAGGAATGGCTAAAGCGCCCGCCTGGAGCCTGCACAGTACCTATGTGGAGGCTGGGAGAAAGACCCAGCTCACGGGCAAGCACGTAAAAGGCTGCCGAAGTGTCATGGCAAGCCCCGCGCCAGTCTTGCCTCAGAGTGCAGGAAAGAATGAGCTGATAAAGCTCGAGTATCTGCTGGCCGGACTCAAATTCGGCGGCGATGAATTCGGCACGCATGAGCCAGAGCTTCAACAGGAGTTCTCGTTCAACAGGGTCTGACAAAACAGTTTCAAAGAATGCATCATTCTTAGTCGTCACAGTGGCTTCCTGATAACCCTGACTCTGTCGAGCTATAGTCAGTCGAATTGATAGATCAGCTTTCACGACCATGAGCGGCGGCGGCCAGCTGTCCGGTGTCGACCCGAACAAACACCGAATCGCCAATGGCAGTCAGTACATCGCCGGCATACACCTCACAGATCACCCGGCTCTTGCGCCCCACGTCGCCCTCGACCTTGGCCCGCAGGGTCAGGGGCACGCCCATGGGCGTGGGCTTGATGAACTTGATGCCCAGGTTGCCGGTGACGCAGTCGATGCGCGGCAGGCTGCCCGGTTCCCGTTGTTCGTTACGGTAGTGGTAGGCCATGGCGGTCCAGTTGGAGTGGCAGTCCACCAGCATGGCGATCAGGCCGCCGTAGACCAGGTCCGGCCAGCCGCAGTACTGGGATTGCGGCAGGTGCTCGGCGATCACATGCACGCCGTCTTCATGCCAGTGGCTCTTGATCTGCAGGCCGTGGTGGTTGCTGCTGCCGCAGCCGAAACAGACGCCCTCGGGGGCGGTGGTGTCTTGCAGGGAAGTCTCGTGCATGGTTGTTCTTCTTGTCCTTGACGATGGTCTGGCAGGTCTTGCAGCCGGTCATGATGCCTGTGCCATTGCTGACCGCCAAGGCTCAGTGCAGTGCCGAGGCGTAGTGACCGGCCAGCGTCTTTGTGACGCATTGATTGTGGCGAGTGTCGTAGGCTCTGTACGAAAACTACCTGCGCTTCGATCATGCTGCGCACTACGCGCCTTCGGCGCTACGTAGAAACAGGCTCGGAATGCTCATGTAGGCCCCTACACTCCGCTTCCTCGCCTGTTTTTGCCTTGCCTGATCTTTGCTCGGCAGCTTTCGTACAGACCCTGGTGCGTCGCGGTTTTTTCGAGGGCCAGGGCAGCCGCTCCGGCCAAGACAGGCTGATGCCGTAATGATATTCTTGCGCTGAATCGGTTCATCGTTTGTGCAGAAATACCTCCCCTATGCTTTGCTTCAAGTGGCCTGTTCGGGTCCTTGCAAGCGCGTGGGAGTGTCTGGGCAAACTCGCCGAATGCAATGTCAGGCAGTGTTCGTCTACCTCCTTTGGTTGACCCCGACCCTTCTTTGTCCTGCTGGCCCCGTGTAGACGGGTGTCAGTGTTGTGCGTCGAATCGAGTCCGGTGTCGGTGAAAGGAGTGGGGCGTTATTGCCCGTTGGTCTACGTCCCGTGACGTGTCCTGAGAAACAAGTGTCACTCAAGTAGCTGAAGCCAAAAACGACAAGAAGTCAGCGCCGGAGCGATATAAAACTGAGGTCGAGCCAGTCTCGTCGGCCTTGTGTGCCCACCCTCCAGTTCTTTTGAATGCGTTCATCCAGGACCTGCGAAATGCCTGTTTCGCAATGCACTGAGTTCGCAGGATCGAGGATGGGGCGGCGGATGGCGTTCTATCGTAGGTACTACAGAATGTTGAAGAAAGTGAACACGGCCCTGATCGGGCTGGCGATGTCGATAGGCCTCACGTCCGCGCACGCGGCTGAGCCGAAGAAAGTGGATGTGCTGCTGATCGGTGGCGGCATCATGAGTTCGACCCTCGGGGTCTGGCTCAATGAGCTGCAGCCCGATTGGTCCATGGAGATGGTCGAGCGCCTGGATGGCGTGGCTGAAGAAAGCTCCAACGGCTGGAACAACGCCGGTACCGGTCACTCCGCCCTGGCTGAGCTGAACTACACCCCGGAAGGCAAGGACGGCAAGATCGAGATCGCCAAGGCCATCGAGATCAACGAAGCGTTCCAGATTTCCCGCCAGTTCTGGTCGTGGCAGGTCAAGAACGGTGTGCTGAAGAACCCGCGTTCGTTCATCAACTCCACGCCGCACATGAGCTTTGTCTGGGGCGATGACAACATCAAGTTCCTCAAGGCACGCTACGAGGCCCTGCAGGCCAGCCCGCTGTTCAGCGGCATGCAGTACTCCGAAGACGCCGAGCAGATCAAGAAGTGGGTACCACTGATGATGGAAGGTCGTGATCCGGCGCAGAAGATCGCTGCGACCTGGAGCCCGATCGGCACCGACGTCAACTTCGGCGAGATCACTCGCCAGTTCGTCGCGCACCTGCAAGCCCAGCCGAACTTTGCCCTCAAGCTGTCCAGCGAAGTGCAGGACATCGAGCGCAATGAAGACGGTTCGTGGCGCGTGACCTACAAGAACCTCAAAGACGGTTCGAAAACCGAAACCGACGCCAAGTTCGTGTTCATCGGCGCCGGCGGCGGTGCCCTGCACCTGCTGCAGAAGTCGGGCATTCCCGAGGCCAACGAATACGCCGGCTTCCCGGTGGGTGGCTCGTTCCTGGTGACCGAGAACGCCAGCGTTGCCGAGCAGCATCTGGCCAAGGCCTACGGCAAGGCTTCGGTGGGCGCTCCGCCGATGTCGGTTCCGCACCTGGACACTCGCGTGCTGGACGGCAAGCGGGTCATCCTGTTTGGCCCATTCGCTACCTTCTCCACCAAGTTCCTCAAGGAAGGTTCGTACTTCGACCTGCTGACCAGCACCACCACCCACAACTTCTGGCCGATGACCAAAGTCGGTATCGAACAGTACCCGTTGGTGGAATACCTGGCCGGCCAACTGATGCTGTCGGATGACGATCGCTTCAACGCCCTGAAGGAATACTTCCCCAACGCCAAGCAAGAAGACTGGCGCCTGTGGCAGGCCGGTCAGCGCGTGCAGATCATCAAGCGTGACGAAGAGAAGGGCGGCGTGCTGAAACTGGGCACCGAGATCGTCGCTTCCCAGGACGGCAGCATCGCCGGCCTGCTGGGCGCCTCCCCAGGTGCCTCGACCGCCGCGCCGATCATGCTCAGCGTGCTGCAGAAGGTGTTCAAGGACAAAGTGGCGACCCCGGCCTGGCAGGAAAAACTGCACCAGATCGTACCGAGCTACGGCACTGCCCTGAACGACAGCCCTGAGCGTGTGGCCAAAGAATGGGCCTACACCGCCGAAGTGCTGCAACTGACCCCGCCACCAGCGGTCAAGGGCGCTGCACCTCAGGCTCCGGCCAGCATGGCCAAGCCAGAGAGCAACCCAGCGGCCGACATGGCGCTGTAAGCCTCGGCCCCGTCCGCGTTCGTCGGATGGGGCACAGCGGCTGCCACCGTGCAGCCGTATCTTGCATGGGTTGCGGCGATATCCCTGATGTCGTCGCAACCGGCCGGCCTTGCCGGTGCCTCTGAAGCAGCATCTCCGTATCTTTCTCAACGAGGCTTGAGCCCGACTCGAGCATCTTGTTGGCTGCCTGTGCCTTGCCGTGACGCGGTATGATTGCCACGCCCGCCGTTGCGGGCACGCCTCAACCCTCGGAGTCACTGCCTCGATGTCCAGCATCACCCTGTTCCAAGCCCCGCCGCCCGAAGCCATCCAGAGCCAGATCCAGCAAATGGTCGTGGACTACATCACCGACATCAGCGCGGTGGCCATTGCCCCGAGCAACCCGCTGTACAACCTGTACCAGTACGGCGTCGGCTACGAAGTGCACCTGTACCTGCAGGCCATGGACGGTTCCCGGGGGATCGCGGTAGAGCTGGTGGTGGCCACCGATACTCAGGACCCTGAGCAGGTGCTGGGCTTCACCCTGTACCTGCCGCTCAAGGACGATCCCCAGGCCTGTGCCGTGGCCTATATGGCGGTGCGGCAAAACCATCGGCGCCAGGGCATTGCCCGGCAGATGCTGGAGGCGCTGCGTGCTCGCTATCCCCATGCCGAGCTGGCCTGTCAGGTGGCCAAAGTGGAGTGTTTCGAGGCCCTGGGCTTTCAGCTGCTGGGCGCCCGCGGTCCGCAAGTGCTGATGAATACCCGAGACCATGGCAGCGATGGCTTGCTGGCGGTATTGGACGTGGCGCCGATCTACCAATCGGTGGAAGTGCGGCAGATTCACAGCTACCTGCTGGCCCAGCACGGGCGCAAGGCCATGCTGGAAGCGGAGAAGAAGCGCGACCGGCATCTGGACCAGATGACCCGGCAGGCCCAGGCCCTGGTGCGCGAGCGCCTGGGTGAGGCGGCGCTGTACAACGTACGGCCCCCACAATTGATCTCCTGAGCGCGGCTGCTTGTTTTCGCGAGAGGGCTTGGCTAATCTCGCGAAAACACGCAAAAACGGGCAAGAACATGCAAAACCTGCACCCGGCAGCCGAGCTGCCCTCCCTGCGTCGACAAAAGATCCTTCTGCTGCTGGAGCGCGACGGCAAGGTCATGGCCGCTGAGCTGAGCCGGCACTTCGCGGTTTCAGAAGACACCATCCGCCGCGACCTCGCCGAGCTGGATGCCAATGGCCTGGTGCAGCGGGTGCATGGCGGTGCGCTGCCGCGACCCAAGGACAGCGGCAAGGACTACTTCACTCGGGTCGGCGAAACCAACGAGGCGAAACTGCGTCTGGCGCAGTTTGCCGTGCAATGGGTGCGGGACGGCCAGACGGTGCTATTCGATTCCGGCTCCACCACCTTGCACATCGCCCAGTCCCTGCCGGCCGATATCCGCCTGACCGCAGTCACCGCTTCGCCAATGATTGCCGTGGCCCTGGCCGAATACCCTGGGGTCAAGGTGATTCTCGTGGGCGGCCAGCTCAATCCGGCAACCCTGTCCGCCAGCGGGCATGAAGCACTGCGGATGATCCAGGGGATCAAGGCCGACCTGATGTTCACCGGGGTCTGTGCGATTCACCCGGAGATCGGCATCAGCTCCCTGCATTTCGATGAAGTGCCGATCAAGCAGGCGATGTTCGACTGCGCCGCCGAAGTCATCGCCGTGACCACCGCCGACAAACTCGGCGCCATGGAGCCCTTTGTGGTGGCGCCCTGCAACCGTCTGCAGCGGCTGGTGACCGAGCAGGAAGTGCCAGAGGTGGATATCGAAGGTTATCGCCAGCTGGGGATCGAGGTGCTGCTGGCCTGAGCCGCCCCAGTGCGACCTGTGGGCGGCTCAACGGTTTTTCAGTTCTTGAACGCCGAGTGCTTGCGCCCCTGGTCGAAGAGGGCAAACACCATCACCAGCACGGCGGACACCGCGAGGATGATCACCACGCCGTCGGTGGAGTGAGTGGCCGAGGCGGTCACCAGGGATAGGGCGCCCAGTGGCGCCAGGCCGCCGGCAATGGCGGTGCCGATCTCGCGCCCGGTGCCGAAGCCCGAGGAGCGGGTTGCGGTGGGGAACTGGCGGCTGAGGAACGAACCCTGAGGCGCGAACATCATCGGTGCCAGGATGCCGGTGCCGACGCCGATGGCGATGTAGATCATCAGGCTCTCGCCGGTATTGAGCAGGGCCAGGAACGGGTAGGCGAACAGCAGCGAGAACACCCCGCCCAGAATCAGCACGGTCTTGCTGCTCCACTTGTCGCAGAGCCAGCCGAAGAAGGGCACGGCGACGATGGCGATCAGGCTGGCGATGGTCACCGACAGTGAAGTGACGTGCACATCGACATTCTTGTACTGGGTCAGGTAGGCCAGGGAAAAGGTCTTGAAGATGTAGCTCAGGGCGTTGTAGCCAATGGCGACGAAGAACACTACCGCCAGGCCCTTGAGGTCGTTCTTGAACAGTGCCTTGAGGGGCGAGGGCTTGGCCTTCTGGCTTTCCTTGCTCAGCTCCTTGAACTCCGGGGTTTCCGGAATGCTGTTGCGCACCCACAGGCCGACCGCCACCAGGACGATGCTGCACACGAAGGGAATGCGCCAGCCGCCGGCCAGCAGGAACTCGTTGCCGTTGATGGTCAACAGGTAAATGGTCAGCGACGACAGCAGCAGGCCCAGGTTCAGCCCCAGCGCCGGCCAGGCACCTTGGCTGCCGCGTTTGCCTTCGCTGGCGTGTTCATAGGAGGTGACCGCCGCGCCGGAGAGTTCGGCGCCGGCCCCCAGGCCCTGGATGATGCGGATCGCCACCAGCAGGATCGGTGCCCAGATGCCGATGGAGGCGTAGCTGGGGATCAGGCCGATCAGTGCGGTGCACACGCCCATCAGGCAGAAGGTCAGCACCAGCACCTGCTTGCGGCCGAACTTGTCCCCCAGGTAGCCGAACAGGATGCCGCCGAAGGGACGGGCGATAAAGCCGATGGCAAAGGTGGAGAAGGCCATCAGCGTGGCGCTTTTCGGGTTGCTGTTATCGAAGAAGATCTTCGAGAAGACGATGGCCGCCATGGTGGCGTAGAGGTAGAAGTCGTACCACTCCAGCATCGAGCCGAAGATGGTGGCCGCCGCGACCTTGCGCAGGCGTTTCTGGGTTTGTTGTGGGGTTTCCGCTGCAGTAATGCCGGTTTCAACTGCGCTCATTTCCGTACTTCCTCATGAATCATTGTATTTATTGTCGAGTTGACGCGGGTCTTGCTCGGTGTGCCCCAAAGGGACTGCCGAGGGGTATTTCGGCGGCACGGGGCCCCGCAGACAGCGCTGCGGCGCTGTGCAACAAGGCGTGCCACGTCTGTGTTTCAGTCGGTCTGGAAAATCTTGTCGGCAATCATCGAACCAATGGGAATCGCCGAAGTGGCGGCGGGCGAGGGCGCGTTGCATACGTGCAACATGCGTGGGGTCTGGGCGAACAGGAAGTCGTGCACCAGGCTGCCGTCACGCATCACCGCCTGGGCACGAATCCCCGCCTCGTAGGGCAGCAGGTCGGAGACTTCCAGGGACGGGCAGTACTTGCGGCACTGCTCCAGGTAGCCGGACTTGAACAGCGAGTTCTTCATCTCCGTGGTGCCGGAACCGAGGTTCTGCCAGATGGTTTTCCAGAACCCGGGGAAGCTGGCGTACTGCGCCACGTCACGCCAGTTGATGGAGAACTTCTTGTAGTTCTCCCGGCCCAGGCCCAGCACCGCATTGGGGCCGACGGTGACACTGCCGTCGATCATGCGGGTCAGGTGCACGCCGAGGAATGGCAGCTCCGGATCGGGGATCGGGTAGATCAGGTGATTGACGATGTTGTTCTTCGAGGCCGGCAGGCGGAAGTACTCGCCGCGGAAGGGGATGATCTGGTGGTCGATCTTCACCCCGGCCAGGGTCGCCAGGCGATCCGATTGCAGGCCGGCACAGACCACCAGTTTCTTCGCCTGCCAGCTGCCGCCATGGCTGTTGACCGTGACGTTGTCGGCGTTTTCCTGGATCGCGGTCACGGTCTGGCTGAGGCAGATTTCTCCGCCGTCGCGGCGGATCACCCGGGCCATGGTTTCGCAGACTTCGCGGTAGTCGACGATGCCGGTGGCGTCGAGGAACAGCCCGCCGAGGCCGATGATGTTCGGCTCACGCTCACGCAGTTGCTCGGCGTCCAGGCGCTCCACCTTCAGGCCGTTCTGTTGTGAGCGCTGGTACAGGGCTTCCATGCGTTGTACTTCCAGGGCGTTGGATGCCACCAGCACCTTGCCGCAGACCTCGAACTTGATTCCGTGCTCGCTGCAGAACTGCTTGGTGGCCTCGGCGCCGCGTTTGCACAGGTCGGCCTTGAGGCTGCCCGGCGCATAGTAGATACCGGCGTGGATCACCCCGCTGTTATGGCCGGTCTGGTGCCGGGCCAGGACATTTTCCTTTTCCAGGATCACCAGCGAGGCGCCCGGCTGGCGCTTGAGGATCTCCATGGCCGTGGCCAGTCCGACGATGCCGCCGCCGATGATGCAAAAGTCATAAATCATGGTTCTGGGTACCTTGGATCAAACGGTTTCAAGTCTGGTTATCAGGTTGTCAGACTTAGTATTCCGATAAAAAGCCGCAGGCTAGCGCTTGCGGCTTGAAGCGTATTGCGTGTTAGTCGAGGGTTGGCAGCTCCAGGCCCAGGCGCTTGGCCGCGGCACGCAAGTGAGCATCGGCACAAGCGGCGGCGGCCTGGCGATCACCGGCGGCAATGGCCTGGTACAGCGCCTGGTGTTCCTGGGTGGCATCGGCGGAGCCGCCGACCATGCGCCGCGCCGAGTTTTCCCAGGCGGCCTTGCGGGCGCTGGTTAGCTGGCTGCGCAGAAAATCATGGAAGGCCACGAAGTAGTCGTTCTTGCTGGCCTCGGCGATGGCCCGGTGAAACTCCACGTCAGCCAACCCCGCGGCTTCGAAATCGCTGCGCTTGTCGTGCATTTCCTGCAGGGCTTGCTGCATGCGCTGCAGATCGGCGGCATCGCGGCGCTGGGCGGCAATCGACGCAGCCTGGGTTTCGATCCAAAGGCGCATCTCGAACATCTGCGCCAGATCCGGCAGGCGTCCATCGGCCTGGGGGAAGCGGAACACCGTGCCGGCAGGGGTCTTGGAAATGTACGACCCCAGGCCGCGCCGGGCGATCAGCACGCCATCGGCCTTGAGCTGGGCAATGGCTTCGCGCACCACCGAGCGGCTGACATTCAGTTGCTCGGCCAGTTGCTGCTCAGTGGGCAGGCGCGACTCGGGAGCCAGGCGGCCGGAGTCGATCTCGGTACGGATCGCATTGACCACACGCACAACGAGAGAGTCGGGACGCTGGAGTTCAAGCATGGAGAAACCTTGGTAGTCAGGTTGTCAGACAATAGCCGCTGGGAATTTTTGCTGTCAAGAAAAACCCATAGCTCAGCGCCATCGCCGGCAGTTGGGACTAAGGCTCCGAGTCCTCAGGCACTCCTTGCAATCGCTCACAGAAGCTTCGGGTCGTCCACGTTCTGTTCGCGTAGAAAGCGGGTGGGATTCACTGTGGGGCCCATTAGCAGTCCGAGGTGCGAGGTTCGCGAGCGGTGGCAAAAGTGGTCTGCTCTTTGCGATTGAAATGGACTGATAAAACCCTCCATTCAAACCATAAGCTGGCGCTCCTCACCATCCAGGGGTTGACGTCTGGAGTGGGTTTTCAACAGGAGAGTGCAATGAGTGATCAACAACACGCAGTGACGATACGGCCGATTCAGCCTGGCGATTATCAGCAGTGGTTGCAGCTGTGGCTGGCGTATCAGGACTTCTATCAGGTGACGCTGGATGAGCAGGTCAGTGTGGTTGCCTTCGAGCGTTTCTGCGATCCGCAAGAGCCGGTGTTTTCCGCGGTGGCGGTGCAGGGTGAGGAGCTGATCGGTTTCGTCAACTCGGTGTTGCACCGTTCGACCTGGGCGGTAACCGACTTCTGTTATCTGGAGGATCTGTATGTCGCTCCGGCAGTGCGGGGCAGTGGTGCGGGGAAACTGTTGATCGAGTGGGTGCAGGCCTTTGCCCGGGAACAGCGGTGTGGGCGGTTGTATTGGCATACGCAGGAGAGCAACAAGCGCGCGCAGAGGTTGTATGACTGGGTGGCGCAGAAGCCTGGGGTTATTGAGTATCGGATGGGGTTGTGAGGCGGAGGGGGGGCTTTGGGGGTTTTTTTGGGGGCATATCCGTTGCTGCGGTCACGGCCACTTATGGTTTCGCTCTTACAGCGACTCACTTTTGAAGAGCGCAAAAGTAAGCAAAACGCTCTGCCCCTCCACTCGGTGCCTCGCCTAGGCTCGGCATGCCCTCACTCCGGCATTGATCCGTGGGCCGCCGCCACAGGCCATCCATGGCCTGGGGCGGCTAACCCGGCATCCCTGCCGGGTTACCCACGGCTCAATGCCTGCGTTCGGCCATCGTGGTTAACGGGGCGTTCAGATCAAGATCAAGATCAAGAGCGCGACGGCGGCCTTGCGGCCGGCCTGAAGATGGAGTGGGGCGTCCCTTCCACCACCTCCCGTAGGAGCTGGCTTGCCAGCGAAGGCGTCCGCCCTGACGCTGCATGACTCACGGGCCTCTTCGCCGGCAAGCCGGCTCCTACGGACAGCGCGTAACACGCGCTTTGCTCTGGCTCTGGCTTTTGATCTTGATCTTCAGGCCCCTTCCCAGCCGGCCGAGCGTAGGCGTTGCGTAGGGGGCAGCTCGGCAGGGATGCCGAGCTAGCCGCCACCCGGCCATGGATGGCCGGTTGGCGGCGGCCCCCGGAGCAATGCCGGAGAGAGGGAACCCCGAGCCCCAGCGAGGGGCCCATGGAGGGGCATGAACGGGACAACCACATAGGTAACAGAAAAGTTCAGGCACATCGGTAACACCCAATCAGGCCTGCACTGCCGTATTGAGCCTGATGTAACCATCCTTGGCGTCTTTCAGATCAAAGCGGCCCAGCTTGATTGGACCAAATATGACCTCCCAAACTCCCTCGCTAATGCGTTCCAAGCCAACAGTTTCGCGCTTGAGAACATTGCCGACATAGATCCTGAGACGACCTCTGTTGACCACACCACAAGAGTCAACAACATAGGCTTCTATATGACTCGGGTATCTCATTACGGGTAACCGAGCCGGATAAGTACGCTGCGAACTGCAATAACAAGAAGCCGGTGTTTTCTGTCCAAGTGCTTCATGCAGCCGTTCATGATTGTAGTGCTGCATGAACAGATCAAAGTGTTTTTGCTGAGCGCCCCATTCGATTTCCGGAGGGCTGGCCAGAGTACTTTTCAGTGTGCGATGCATCCGTTCATGGCGACCATTTTGCTCGGGACGACCCGGCTGGATTCGTTCGGGAATAATGCCCAAACGTAGCCACCAGATAGACAACAACGACAACCCAGCACGCCCTGCACTGGCAAAAGGAACTCCATTGTCAGTACGTATCCGCTCAGGCATCCCATAGGTTCTAAACAATCGCTCAAAGGCAGTCTTGGCGTCTTTGAAGTTGGTGCTGGGCATGCTCTCGCAGGCCAATAAGAAACGGCTCGCATGGTCCATAACCGTCAACGGGTAACACCAAACACCTCCTCCCGTCAGGTACTGCCCCTTGTAGTCAGCACTCCATAACTGATTGGGAACATCTGCTTTTTTCAAAGGACTTGGATAAATCGCAACACGCTGACGCAGCCGCCTAGGCGTCACCAGGCCTGCTTGTTTGAGGATGTTGTAGATACTGGTTTTAGAGGGCGGTTCCTGTCCTGGAAAACGTTCGGCCAAAGAAGCCTGGATCTTCTTGGGCCCCGGCGTTGTAGGACCTTTTGAGCGCAACTCGATAATCGCGGCCTTGATTTCAAAGGGAATGAGATGCGCCTGACAATGTCGACTTCGACTCTTCTCATCCAGGCCACGCACACCGTCTGCGTTGTAACGGGCTACCCATTTGTAACCCGTTTTTCGGCTGATGCTGTGTGCCGCACACAGCTCGCTGAAGTTAAAGCGTCCCAATAAATAGTCCGCAATGAACATCACTTTAAGGTCCATAGGGTTCAGCTCTCGCCACGGCATGGTCAGATCCTCGGAATCGACCCTGCCAGTTAAAAACTGTTACCTATGTGCTTGAACTGGTTTGTTACCTATGTGGGTGAGTCATACCGGCAAGCGTTTTTGGTTCCTTTTTAGGCGTTTGTAAAAAGGGACTCGCCGTAAGGGCGAAACCCTAAGTGGCCGTGACCGCAGCAACGGATATGTACCCCGTCCCCCTCGCCGTAAGGGCGAAACCATAGGTAGCCGCACCCGCAGCCACGGATACATCACCCTTCCCAGCAGCGATGGCCCCTCTATTCCCCCTGACGAAACACCAGCGCCTTGAGCCCACACTGCGGATCGGCATCGGGAAACTCCGGCGGGTTCTCCAGCCGCTGTTCAAAACGCAACCCCGGCGCTGCCTCGGCCATGCCCTCCAGCAGAAACTCCACGGTAAATGCCGGGTCGTTCATGCAGGCCAGCACGCAGCCGTTGGCTGTCAGCAACTCCGGCAAGCGCCGCAGGACCCGGGCATAGTCCTTGCCCAGGACAAAGCTGCCCTTCTGGAACGATGGCGGATCAATGATCACCAGGTCGTAAGGGCCGCCTTGCTTGACCTTGCTCCAGGACTTGAACAGGTCATGGCCGAGAAAGCTCACCCGGCTGGTGTCGTGGCCATTGAGCCGGTGGTTGTCGCGGCCACGGCTCAGGGCCGCTCGGGACATGTCGAGGTTGACCACTCGCTCGGCACCGCCAGCGATCGCTGCTACCGAGAAGCCGCAGGTGTAGGCGAACAGGTTGAGCACGTTCTGGCCCCGGGCATGGGCCCGCACCCAGTTGCGCCCGTAGCGCATGTCGAGGAACAGCCCGTTGTTTTGCTTGCTGCCCAGGTCCACTTGGTAGCGCAGGCCTTCCTCGGTGATGGTGCAGGAATCCACCGGCTGGCCCAGCAGCCATTCGCCATGGCTGTCGGGCAGGTAGCGGTGTTGCAGCATCAGGCTGCGGGCGCCGCTGGCGGCCCATTGCGCGGAGTTGCCCAGCTCCACCAGCAGCAGCTTTAGGGCTGCGAGTTGTTCAGGCTCCGGCGCCTTGAACAGGGACACCAGCAATACCCCTTGCAGCCAGTCCACGGTCAGTTGCTCCAGCCCCGGCCAGCAGCGGCCGCGGCCATGGAACAGGCGCCGGGTTTCGGTGGGCGCGGTGGCCAGGGCGGTTAGCAAGTGCTGGTTGAGGGTGGCGAGGGATTGAGGGGTCATCACGGTAACCGGCGATTTTCGGGGGCGGCATTTAACCACAATTGCCGGCGTCCGGCGCTCAGTCGATGTACTGCGCTCGCCCCGTGGCGCGCCAGTGTGCAAGTCGCTCGTCCATCACCGATGCCAGCCGGTCGTAGTTGCTCCAGCTGTTTTCCACCCGGTAGATGGTGCCCGGCTCGGGGGCCAGGATCTGTTCGTAGTCGCTGGAAAACCGCCCGCTGTCCCGCCCCTTGTAGTAGGCCAGGGCAAAGGCATTGCCTTCGTCGTTGAAATCGCCGTCGCTGAGCTTTTCATCCAGTATCCGCAACAGGAACTCGCGGCCATCGAGGGTGCGGGCCTGGACTTGGCCGATCTCCTCTTCGACATCGTCCAGCAGCTCCTCGCTGGCAAAGTCGTTGATCAGCATCCAGGCCAGGAACAGGCCGATGTGGGTGGCTCCGGCCGTGGTGGGCAGGTCGCCGGGAAAGTCGCCGCCGTAGTGCCAGGAGGCGTCGTCGTATTTCATGGGTGCAGGTCCTGAAGGGTGAGAGGGGCGTGCAAGTTGCAGGGGCGTCACAGAATCGCGTTGGTCCATTTCGGGGTGCCGGCCAGGCGTCGCTTGACGCTGTCGATGCGCCATTGCCCCGCGCCCCGTTTGACCAGGAAGCGATGCTCGTAGCACAGCGCCCTGGAGGCTGGATCACGCATCAGCACTTCGGCCTGGGCGGGCTTGAGCAACTGGCAGCCCAGTAGTTGGTCGGCCTCGGAGTAGGTTGTGGGGTAACCGTAGGAGGCTCGGGGATAGGCTCGCGGCCGCAGGGTGCAGAAACGTTCGAGGAGCTGTTGCGGTTCGGCCCAGAAGGCCGCGTCGACAGCCTCGTGGCCCAGGGCATTGCCCCGTTGTTCCCAGGCCTCCAGCGCCAGGGTATAGGCCCGCACCTGGGTGACCGGATCGCCACTGTTGTCATCGCCTGCTGCCAGTGGCGGCCAGGGCAGGGAAGGGGCCGCTGCGGACGCTGGCGGTGCTCCGGCACCGGCCTGCGCCAGCTGTTGCATGATCTGGGTATGGCCCTTCTCTTCGGCCAGGGACCAGGCATTGCGCTGCTGGAAGTCCAGGCGCAGGGGATCGGCGCCGGCTTTGAGCAGCAAGCTCAGCATTGCCTCGTGCCCGGCCTGGGCGGCGTTCATCAGGGCAGTGCGTTGCGGTTCGGGGCTGGCGTGTTCGAGCGCTGCGCCATGGGCGATCAGCAACTCGGCCATGGCGGTATCACCTTGGCTGGCGGCCCAGGCCAGGGGGCTGTAGCCCAGGGCCTTGCACGGTTGCTGGACATTCGCGCCGCGTGCCAGCAGCAGCGCCACGGCCGGCCGGTGCCCGGCGATAGTGGCGGCCAGCAGGGCCGTGCGGCCGGTGCCCTTGTGCTGCCATTCAAGGTCCGCGCCAGCATCAAGGAGGCGCTCGATGGCCGCGAGATCGCCGCGTGCGGCGGCTTTTTCCAGTAGGTGAGACAAGGTCGAGAATCCGTTCGGTCAGGGTAGAAACGCCGCGGCATGGTAACGCTCCATGCTGCGTTTTTGCCACGCCCGATACGCCCCTCATCGCCGTTCTGGCAGGCCAGTTGCGCTGGGCTACGTTGCGATACGGGACGCTGGGTGCGGCCCGGGCCATTGCGAGCGTCGCTGGCGGGGACTGGGGTGAGGGGCGATCAATGACCTTTAGCGCCGGCCCGGCCACCGGAGCAATCCTGTGGCGGGCAGGGGTGTTCATGGACGCCTTCCGAAGGCTTGCGTAGGATGGCGCGTTCGCGTTCTACGCCGTTGCAGCCAGCGCTGCAGCCTCCCTTGCCAACAGGAGCCCGTGATGTTCAAGGCCATTGTGATCGACAAAGACACTGCAGGTTATCGCGCCCATCTGAGCCAACTGGAGGAGGTGCAACTGCCTGCAGGCGATGTCACGGTGCGGGTGGCCTACAGCACCCTGAACTACAAGGACGGCCTGGCGATCACTGGCAAAAGCCCGGTGGTGCGGCAGTTTCCCATGGTCCCCGGAATCGACCTGGCAGGCACCGTCGAAGCCAGCAGCCATCCGCGCTTTCGCCCGGGGGAGCAGGTGCTGCTCAATGGCTGGGGCGTGGGCGAGAGCCATTGGGGCGGGCTGGCGCAGAAGGCCCGGTTGCAGGGGGACTGGCTGATCCACCTACCAGAAGCCTTCAGCGCGCGCCAGGCCATGGCCATCGGCACTGCCGGCTACACCGCCATGCTGTGCCTGATCGCCCTGGAACGCAGCGGCCTGACCCCCGAGCACGGCGAAGTGCTGGTCACCGGTGCCAGCGGCGGTGTCGGCAGCTTTGCCATCAGCCTGCTGTCGCGCCTGGGCTACTCGGTGATCGCCGCCACCGGGCGGCCGGAAGAGGCCGACTACCTCAAGGCGCTGGGGGCCAGCCGTATCATCGAGCGCGCCGAACTGTCCGAGCCGGGACGCCCGCTGGCCAAGGAGCGCTGGGCGGCGGCCATCGATTCGGTGGGCAGTCACACCCTGGCCAACGTCTGTGCCGGCACCGCCGCCGATGGTCTGGTGGCTGCCTGCGGGTTGGCCCAGGGCATGGATTTCCCGGCTTCGGTGGCGCCCTTCATTCTGCGGGGAGTGAGCTTGCTGGGGATCAACAGCGTGACCCGTCCCTACCACGAACGGGTGCATGCCTGGGAGCGCCTGGCTGCCGAGGTGGACCAGCAGCACCTGCAGCGGATCACCCGCGAAGTGGGCCTGGAAGAGGCGTTGACCGTCGCCCGTGAACTGCTCGAAGGCAAGGTCCGCGGGCGGGTGGTGGTGGACGTCAACCGCTGATATAAACCTCGGGCCGCTGCGCTGCCGGAACGTCGCGTGCGGCCTTCATTGCTGCACCTTCCAGGACCGACGCGAGCCCCGTGCCACGGACTGCTTCGCGGCCCTTCGTCCTCTTGATCCGAGGTTGCCTGCCCCATGTCGATTCCCGCCCAGCGCCCGCTTTGGCAGGTGTACCTGATCTTCCTCATGCCCATGGTGCTGTCGAACTTCCTGCAGTCGTTCTCCGGCACGCTCAACGGCATCTACATCGGGCAGATGCTGGGGACCCAGGCGTTGGCCGCGGTGTCGGGGATGTTCCCCATCGTGTTCTTCTTCATTGCCCTGGTGATCGGCCTGGGCGCGGGGGCGTCGGTGCTGATCGGCCAGGCCTGGGGCGCCCGGGAGTTGGGTACGGTCAAGGCGGTGGCCGGCAGCACCCTGTTGCTCGGCGCATTGATCGGCCTGCTGGGGGCGGTGCTGGGCATGCTGTTTGCGCGGCCGGCCTTGCAGGGCCTGGGCACGCCCCTGGATGTGCTGGACGAGGCGGTGGGCTATGCCCGGGTGATGATGCTGATCATGCCGCTGCTGCTGGTGTTCGTGCTCTTTACCCAGTTGCTGCGCGGTGTCAGCGATACCCTGTCGCCGCTGCTGGCGCTGATCGTGTCGACCCTGGTGGGCCTGCTCCTGACCCCGGCGCTGATTCGCGGCTGGCTGGGCCTGCCGCCGATGGGCATCCAGAGCGCGGCGTTCGCCGGGCTGGTGGGCAATATCCTGGCCATGGGCTTTCTGGTCTGGCGCCTGAGCGGTCGGGCGCACCCGCTGGCGCCGGATCGGGCGCTGTTCGCGGCGATGAAGCTGGACCGGGCGATCCTCGGCAAAGTGCTGCGCATCGGCCTGCCGACCGGGGTGCAGATGGTGGTGATCTCGCTCTCCGAACTGGTGATCCTGGCCCTGGTCAACCGCCACGGGTCCCAGGCCACGGCGGCCTATGGCGCAGTGACCCAGATCGTCAACTATGTGCAGTTCCCGGCACTGTCGATCGCCATCACCGCGTCGATCCTCGGGGCTCAGGCCATCGGCGCCGGGCGCCTGGAGCGCATCACCCCGATCCTGCGCACGGGCCTGGCGATCAACCTGTGCCTGACCGGTGCCCTGGTGCTGCTGGGCTACCTGATTTCCCACTGGCTGCTGGGGCTGTTCATCATCGACCCCACAGCCCTGGTGCAGGCCGAACACCTGCTGCACATCATGCTCTGGAGCATCCTGGTGTTCGGCTTCCAGGCGGTGGTGGGCGGCATCATGCGCGCCAGCGGCACGGTGCTGATGCCGGTGGCGATCTCGATTTTCTGCATCCTTGGGGTGCAGCTGCCGATGGCCTATCTGTTGGACGCGCACTTCGGCCTGCAGGGAGTATGGATGGCGTTCCCGGTGGCCTACCTGAGCATGCTGGTGCTGCAGACTGGCTACTTCAAGCTGGTCTGGCGGCACAAGCAGATCCAGCGGCTGATCTGAGGCCGTTGCCGCTCAGGCGCTGCGGGGCGAGCCTCGGCCAAAGCCGTTGACCACGATGTACAGCAGCGGGCCGATGGAGACCAAGACCGCCGTCAGCAGCAGGTAGGGCAGCACCGACAGCGCCGAGCGTCCGCGGGCCCGGGCGTCTCGCAGCATCCACAATCCAGCCAGCAGCGCCATCAAGTACAGGTCGATGACCACCTGTGCGGTGTCGGGTTGCGACAGCAGTTGCACGCCGAATTGCAGCAGCGACTGCTGTGCCTGGAGCAGGGTGAACAAGGTGTAGGCACTGAAGGCCAGCAGGGTCAGCAGCGCGAGGTAGGGACGGGGCATGGTGGGTTCCTTGAGCCGGGAGGTGATCAGTCGTTGCACGGGGAGCGTTGCCGGCCCAGGTCCAGCATCAGGTAGAGCAGGCCGGTGGCACCGCAGGCGACGATCAGCGTTTGCGACAGCAGCGAGTCGAAGAGGTACAGCGGGTGCTGCTGAAGGTTGTAGTGCAGCCCGGCGTGAACCACGGCAAAGGCGGCCAGCAGTTGCCGGCTGGTCCGGCGCATGGCCTGGCGCGGGTGCCCGATCAGCCACATCAGTGCGACGCACAGCGGTACATGCAGCGCAATGAACCACTGCTGGCCCAGCGTCGGATCGAGGTCGCGCAAGCCATACAGCAGGCGCCACTCGGCTTGGGCCACGGCGTCCAGTTCATGGCCGGCGAACAAGGCCAGGCATAGGCGCCAGAGTGTTTTTCTCACCATTAAACTCCTTGAACTACGGGGAGCGAACAGGCTAAGTGGCAACCCCCGGGCCACTCAATGACCTCCCAGGTCATAGACAGGCGTGGGGCACAAGCGCTCAGCTGGGCGGCACCGGACAACAATCAGCTTCAAGGAATGAGTAGCAATGAGCGACAGCGAACAGGCTCCTGAGCCAGGCACCTCGAGGGTGATCCGTGAAGCACGGCCCGACGATGTGCCGGCCATGCTCGGCTTTGATGCCTACGCACAATCCCATGCCAGCCGGGGCCAGGCGCTTCGCGAGGCGGTCGGGCGGGGCCAGGTGTGGGTTGAGCTGGCGTGCGACAGGATCGCCGGCTATGTGCTGCTCAATCATGATTTTTTCGATCAGGGGTTCGTCTCCCTGGTGGTTGTGGCGCCCGGGCAACAGCGTCAGGGGGTGGCACAACGGCTGCTCGCCGCCGCCGAGAAGGCTTGTCGGACGAGCAAGCTGTTCACTTCCACCAACCGTTCCAATCGGGCGGCCCAGGGGCTGCTGGCCAAGGCCGGATTCCGCCCCAGCGGGGTGGTCGAGAACCTGGACGAGGATGATCCCGAACTGATCTTCTTCAAGCCTGTTCGCTGAGTTGTCCGCCAACGGCTAACCCACCCAAAGGATGATGGAACCCGATGATTGAACCCCTTGGACGCGTTCCCGCGCCAGCGCTGCCGGTCGGCGCGCAACTGCGCCAGCTGCGGCGCCAAGCGCGCTTGAGCCAGCTGGATCTGGCGTTGCAGGTGGGCATGTCGCAACGGCACCTGAGTTGCGTCGAGACGGGCCGGGCGCAGCCCAGCCCGGCGCTGCTGCATGGCTTGCTGAGCACCCTGGATACCCCACTGGAAATACGCAACCGGGTGTATCTTGCCGCCGGCTATGCCCCCCGTTATGCCGCCTTGCCGTTGGACGATCCGGGCCTGGAGCCGGTGCGCGCCGCGCTGATGCACCTGCTCCAGGCCAACAACCCGGCGCCGGCCATTGTCATCGACAGCGGCTGGCAGGTACTGGCCGCCAATCGCGCCACCACGGCCTTGTTCGGGCTTTTGGGACTGCCGCCGGCGGCGCTGGAGCAAGGTTTCAATCTGCTGGCGAGCCTGCTGCTGCCCGGTGGTTTTGGTGACTGCCTGATCAATGCCGAAGAGATCCGCCAGGTGGCTTGGCAGCGGGCGGCCCGGGAGGCGGCACAACAGCCAGGGCTGGCGGCGCTGCTGGCGAGCCTGCCGTGCCCCGGCGAGGCGGCGGGTGCTGCAAGCCTGGCCACGCCGTTGCTGCTCACCCGGGTGCGCGGGCCCACGGGGGAACTGCGTTTTCTTTCCACCTTCACCACCTTTGGCATGCCCCAGGACATCACTGTGGCGTCATTGCGCATCGAGCACCTGATCCCCGCCGACCAGGCCACCTGGCAGGCGCTGACCCAGGCCTGCGAGGCCGATCCGTCCTAGAGCGCCAAGGTGCGGGCCGGTTCGCCGCTGCGGTCACAAGGGGGGAGGCTTCAGGCGTGGCGGGTACGGCTCCAGCGCCGTGCCAGGTAGCCGTAGACCGAGAGGTTGATCACTAGAACCAGGCTGCCCAGCCAGAGCTGGATGCCCGGGGTCAGCCCGGCGGGGTAGATCAGTGGGATCAGGTAGTGCTCGATGAACCCGGCCCCGTAGCCATCCTGGCCGGCGGCGTGGCGCAACAGGTTTTCCCAGCGGGTCAGCGGGCATTCCAGGTGCAGGACTTCCACCGCCACACCCCAGGCCGCGGCGGGCAGATGCAGCAGCATCAGCCGTGGATGACGCAGCACCAGCAGGCCTCCCAGCAGCACGAAGACGATGAATGACAGGTGAAACAGCACCAGGCTGTCAGCGGCGATGCGGTAGAGCATGAAGGTTCCTTGTAGGGGGAGGCAGGTCCGTGGCGCAGGCGCCCCGGGCAATATACCGATGCCGGAGGCGTCGTGGGTGACGATTGCACGAGCGCCTGGCAAAACGCTCCGGGCGGCGCAGTGGCGCTACCTATACTGCAAGTAGGCCAGGCCGGACAGTCGAGTCTGGCCTGGCCTTGCCTTTCAGGGAGGGACTTGCCTTGTGCTCACTGGCGCTGCGTTGCTGTCGCCCCAGGTCCTGGTTGTTCAGCCTGGGGCTGGCGGTGCTGGTACTGCTCCTTCCTGGCTGTGCCAGCCGTGTCGCCGAGCCCGTCGCCCAGGCGCCGGTCAGTCCGGCCGTCTGGCGTCAAGTGGACGTGGAGCTGCTGAACGCCTCACGCTCCGCCACCCAGCAGGCTGAAGTCTATGCCCAGGGCTCCATGGAGCATTGGCGCACGCGGATCTATCAGCAGACCGACGAACACTTCATTCCCTGGTTCAGTGGCTACTGGACCCAGGAATGGCTGGCGCTCAAGGTCGGTTGGTATTCCCTGAACGACCGGGGCGATGACGCACAGGCTTCCAGGCGCCTGGCCGGTTACCTGCAGGAACAGTATCAGCAGCGGGTCCTGGCACCAGTGGCGCTGGAGATCGATGCCGATGGCATTACTGGCGAGGCCATGGAGTTCTATGTGCAGTTGCTGCGTCAGCAGGTGCAGCTCAGCACTGCGCGTCACCAGTTGCCCGTGCCGCAATTGGATCAGCATCTGGCGCGGATCATCGCCATCGATCTTGGGCCCCAGGCCGGGCAACGCGCTTCGCTGCAGCAACTGTTGCAGGTAGAGCCGGTGGCCCGTCTGCCGGCCTATGCCCCGCTGTTGCAGCAGATTCATGCCGGGCCGGCGACCGATCAGGGGGAGGCGGCGCCGGGCGTGTCTCAGGTGGCCCAGGTCACCAGTGAGAAACTTCAGGCCCAGTTCGCCAGTCGCGGTGTGGCCGGTGCCGTGGCCGCCGCGGTGGGGCGGGTGGCCGGAGCGCTGATTTCCGTGGGGGTAGCGGGCGTACGGGCCCTGGTCCAGAACAATGAGCGCGAGGACCTGCAGGCGCAGACCCGGCGCGACCTGGGCGTGGCCTTCGATCAGGCCTGGCTCAAGCAGTTGCATGACCCTGAGCACGGGGTCATGGCCGGGGTGTATTACCTGGCGCGGCAGATCGAGGCGCAGTTGCAGGCCTCGCAACCCCTGGTGGAGCAGGGCCCCGGCTGGAGCCCATGAGCCAGCGGCGCCAGGTCAATGCATCGCCGCGCATTGTCCGGAACCTGCGCCAAGGGCCGGTTCGAGGATCACCTCATAGTCACTGACGCCTGCGGCATGGCGCCCGGCAATGTAGCCGAAGGTCATGGCCGGCCCCAGGTTGATGCCCCCGGACGGGTAGAAACCGCCCATGACACTGGCCATGTCGGTGCCCGCGGCATACAGCCCCGGGATCACTGCCCCGGCCTGATCCAGTACTTGGGCCTGGGGGCTGGTCTTGAGCCCGGCAAAGGTGCCGAAACTGCCGGGCAGCACTTTGACCCCATAGAACGGCCCTTGCTGGATAGGCGCCACACAGGGGTTAGGTCCTGGGTGCAGGGCGTCACCCTGCTTGCGGTTGTAGGGCGTCGAACCGCGACCGAACTCAGGGTCCTGACCCTGCCGGGCATGCTGGTTGAACGCTTGTACCGTGGCGGCCAGGCCTTGTGGGTCGATGCCGCAACGCCGTGCCAGCTCCTGGATGGAGTCGGCCCGTTGCAGGTAGCCGTTGCGCACCAGATGGCCCACGGGCAGGGGGAAGGGGCGGGCATAACCCAGCCCGTAACGACGCTGGAAGCAGTGGTCGCAGATCAGCCAGGACGCCACTTCCTCGCCGGCCGGAACCGCTTCCACCATGGCCGCGGTGTAGTCGTAGTAACCGTCGGCCTCGTTGACGAAGCGTTTGCCATTGGCCAGCACCCCGATCACCCCGGGCTTGGCCCGATCGATGATATGGGGAAAGTGGCCGATGCTGCCGTCGGCGTGTTGCACTCGCGATACCGGGGCCCAGGCCACCGGGCTGGCAAGGTCGGTGGCCAGCACGGCACCTGCGGCTTCACCGAGACGAATGCCGTCCCCCGAGCAGCTCAAGGGGGGCAAGGCCAGATGCTCGTCGGGGCCAGGCGCCCGGGGAAACAGCGCCTGGCGTCGAACCGGGTCGTGGGCAAAACCGCCGGCCGCCAGGACCACGCCGCGACGGGCACGGATCTCCCGCGGCCCCTGAGGCGTGTCGACCAGGGCGCCGTGCACCCCTTGTTCGTCCTGTAGCAGCGAACGGGCCGGCGACGACTCCAGCAGATTCACTCCCAGGTCCTGGGCCGACTTCGCCAGCCGGCCGATCAGCGCCACGCCGTTCACCAGGTGCATGGCCCGACCATGCAGCGCCAGGTCCCGCAAATGGCGGACAAAACGCTTGCCCACATGCAACAGCGACTTGAACGAGCGCGTCATGCTGAGAAAGGCGCCCAGGTCGGCCCCGGCCATGATCGGCATGCCCAGGAACGAGGTCTCGCGCAGGGTCCGGCGCAGGCGCGCCAGCAAGGGACCAATGGCCCGGGCGTCATAGGGCGCGGCGATCACCTGATGACCCTCGATGCCAGCCCCGGGCACCTGGCCATGGATGTCCGGAATGCCATTGCCGTCGACGAACTGCAGGGCGGTGTGCTGTTCGAAGAAGGCCACCATTTGTGGGCCGTTATCGAGAAAGGCGTCGATGCGTCCGGCGTCGTAGCCTTCGCCCAGTTCATGCCTGAGGTAGGTGCGCGGTTGCTGCGGGTTTTCATGGATGCCGGCGCGGCGTGCCAGCGGATTGCCCGGCACCCACATCCAGCCACCGGACCAGGCACTGGCACCGCCGAAAGTGGAATCCTTTTCCACTACTACCACCTTCAGCCCATGCCAGGCGGCGGTCACGGCACAGGCCAGACCGGCAGCTCCGGAGCCGATCACCAGCAGGTCACAATCCAGGGGCGGGAGGGTTGCGGCGGGAACTTCGCTCACGATGACAGGCCTTTTTTGGTGTATTTATAAAAAATGGAATGTCGTTCCATAATATTTGAAAACTATTTCACGTGGCCATGAGGCTGTCAAACCCGCTGCGTTTTGCAGGTGGCAACGCCGTGTGCAGCGGCGTTGTCCGGGGATAGGGGGAGGGGATGGAGAAAGGGGGGGGCGGCGGCCTTGGTGGTGTCCGTCAGGGTTTGCGCAGGATCAGGTCGAACCTGTGGTTGTGCTTGGGACCGCGCAGGCTCTTGCCCAGCCCTTCGCTTTCCTCGAAATGCTCGATGTGCAGGCCGGCGCACAGTGCCTGTGCGGCGCTGCGGGAGTGAAAAGTCAGGTCTGGCGCCGTGGCCCATTGGTCCCGCTCACCGAACAGCTGGCCCACCAGCAATGTCTGGTGCTGGCATGAATCACTCCTTGATGGTTGGCGCCACATCCTAGCGGAGCCCGGCCATCCTTTGCCGGGTTTCAGCTAGCACAAAGCCCAGGGGCCGGCCTGGCGCGGGAGGCAAATGCCGGGCAAGAAAAAGCCGCGCGCTCCCAGGGAACGCGCGGCGCTGTTCAACCACCGAAGGGGCTGGGGATCAGCTCACTACGCGGTAGCACGGCACATAGGCCGCGCCGCCTGGCAGCTTCATGCGGTGCTGCTCGACGAAGGCTTTGAGCAGTTGGTCCAGGGGCTGCATGATCGCCGGGTCACCGTGGATGCTGTAGGGACCTTTCTGTTCGATCAGGCGGATGCCCTGGTCCTTGACGTTGCCGGCGACGATGCCGGAGAACGCCCGGCGCAGGTTGGCCGCCAGTTCGTGGGGCGCCAGCGCGTGGTTCAGTTGCAGGTTGGCCATGTTCTCGTGGGTCGGATCGAAGGGGCGCTGGAAGCCCTCGTCGATCTTCAGCAGCCAGTTGAAGTGGAAGGCGTCGTTGCGTTCGCGGCGGAACTGCTTGACGGTCTTCAGCCCTTCGGTCATCTGCCGGGCCACTTCTGCCGGGTTGTCGATGATGATCTGGTAGTGCTTCTGCGCCGCTTCGCCCAGGGTCGCCAGGACAAAGGCGTTGAGCTGCTCCAGATAGGGCGCTGCGCTCTTGGGACCGGTCAGGATCACCGGGAACGGCAGTTCACGGTTGTCCGGGTGCATCAGGATGCCCAGCAGGTAGAGGAATTCCTCTGCGGTGCCGGCGCCCCCCGGGAAGATGATGATGCCGTGGCCGATACGCACGAAGGCCTCCAGGCGCTTCTCGATGTCCGGCAGGATCACCAGCTCGTTGACGATGGGGTTCGGTGCTTCGGCGGCGATGATCCCCGGCTCGGTCAGGCCCAGGTAGCGGCCGCCGCTCATGCGCTGTTTGGCGTGGGCGATGGTGGCGCCTTTCATCGGGCCCTTCATCACGCCCGGACCGCAGCCGGTGCAGATGTCCAGCTTGCGCAGGCCCAGTTCGTGGCCGACCTTCTTGGTGTATTTGTATTCTTCGGTATTGATCGAGTGGCCGCCCCAGCACACCACCATCTTCGGCTCCACGCCGGGCCGCAGGGTGCGGGCGTTGCGCAGCAGGTGGAAGACGTAGTCGGTGATGCCCTGGGAGCTCTCCAGGTCGATGCGCTGGCTGTCCAGTTCGTTCTCGGTGTAGACGATGTCGCGCAGGGCGCTGAAGAGCATTTCCCGGGTGCTGGCAATCATCTCGCCGTCGACGAAGGCGTCGGCCGGTGCGTTCAGCAGTTCCAGGCGCACGCCACGGTCCTGCTGGTGAATGCGCACTTCGAAATCGTGGTAGGCGTCGAGGATGGTCTTGGCGTTGTCGACGTGGGCGCCGGTGTTGAGGATCGCCAGGGCGCACTGGCGGAACAGCGTGTAGATGCTGCCGGAACCGGCGGCGCTGAGTTGTTGCACTTCACGTTGCGAGAGGGTCTCCAGGCTGCCTTTCGGGCTCACCGAAGCATTGATCACTTGTCTTTGCGGCATTAATCCATTTCCTGAAATCGGCGCCACCGCGCCATGTGCGGTCAGTGGCGAAAAACGGCGGGGCAGTGAAAGAGCCACCGGTACGGGGCTTGGTTTCCAGCGGCAGGGCAAGAAAGCAAACGTCGTCGCGAGATTGTTCGCTGTCTGAATCTACCTCAAGCGGGCCCGCTGTGGCTGGAAAAATGACGATCCGTCACGGTCGCGGTGAATTTTCATCGAGCCTCAGCAGACACTGGCCCGTGCCGGGTCCATCACTGGCGAGGCTCCGGCCTGGGCCAGGCGTTGCTGCAGGGCCGGATACCCCGCGCCCTGGCCCCAGGCGTGTTCGTCCAGGGTCAGGCCGACGATCTGCAGGAATTCGAAGCGTCCGCTCAGCAATTGATGAGGCCCGGCAAAGGCCGGTGCGGGAATGAACAGCAATGCCTGCAACAGGCTGTCGCCGCCGTCGATGGGTTGCCCGGTACGCATGCGGTCCCATTCGTCCAGCGGCGGCTGTTCGCCGAAACGGCCGGCGGCCAATAGCAGTTGATAGGCGCAGAACTTGCGCAGCAGGCGCAGGGCCCAGGGCGCCTGCTCAGGGGTTTCCAGCAGCAGTTCCTGGCCCATGCCGGACTCGCCGTCGGTCTCGGGTTGCGCATCTTCCCAGGCATTGGACAGCCCTGAGGTGACATACAGCCAACTGCTGCGCGTGGCAGTGGGAGGTGACTCGAAGACCCCGTGGCTGAGCCAGCGTGGGTCGACCGCGGTCTGGCCAAAGACCTCGCTGAACAGTGTCATGTCCAGCGGGTAGATACCCGGGCCCAGGTCGCCGAACAGCGCCGGGTAGAGTTGTTCTTCTCGTTGTGCCCAGGCGGCTTCAAACCATGAAGAGTCGGGGGATTGCGGCATGTGAAAGCGTCCTTGAACAGAAACGGCGGCTCGGCTTGAACCGCCAGGAAGTCAGGCAAAGGCCTGACGCAGCAATTGCGGCAGAATCTCTCCGGCCTTGCCCACCAGGCTGTATTCCTCAGGCTTCGTACAGGCCTGGGGCTGCGGGTTGATGTGCACCACGCAGGCACCTTGCTCCAGCGCCAGTTGGGGGATCTGCGCCGCCGGCTGCACCAGACCCGAGGTGCCTACCGACAACAGCAGGTCGCATTCGCCTGCCGCTTTGAATGCCTCCTTGAGGATGTGCGGTGGCAGGGCTTCGCCGAACCACACCACCCCGGGGCGGATCTTGCCGTTGCAGCCGGTGCAACGGGGGGGCTCCAGGCTGCAACCCTGCTCCGGCAACAGGGGTTCTGGCAGTTCGCCGCTGAAGGGGCGGTTGCAGGCGAAGCACTTGGGGTGGTGCAGGCTGCCGTGCAGGTGCAGCACCGAGGAGCTGCCGGCGCGCTCGTGCAGGTCATCGACATTCTGGGTGATCAGGGTCAGGCGCGGTACGCGTCGGGCCAGTTCGGCAATCGCCAGGTGGGCCGGGTTGGGTCGGGCCTGGAGCACTTTCATGCGGCGCCATTCATACCAGCCCCAGACCAGCGCCGGGTCCTCGCGAAAGGCTTGGGGCGTGGCCAGCCGCGCCGGGTCGAAGTTCTCCCACAACCCGGTCAGGGCGTCGCGAAAGGTCGGGATGGCGCTTTCGGCCGAGACTCCGGCGCCACTGAACACCACCAGGTGGCGGGCCTGGGCCAGGCGTTGGGGATCGAACTCCATGGATGACCTGTCTCCCTTGTTACGCTGATATCGGGGTCGCATTATCGCCAGCCGGTTCGGACCTGTCCGAAAAAAACACTGCGCGCGCATCGGGAATGAATTTATCGTCAAGCCGCCGCTCATAACTCTTGTCAGCGGTCCTGTCCGTAGAGTCCTCAAACCTTCAGGGAGTGTTACCCCATGTGCCCAGCCTCGTCCGTCAACCCAGACGCCACCTCCCGTTTGATCCTGGTGGTGGAGGATGAACCGACGGTGCTGGAGTTCCTCTGCGAGATTCTGCAGGACGAGGGGTTTTCCACCGAGGCCATGGAGAGTGCCGACCGGGCCTGGGAGTTCCTGCAACAACATGCCGCGGACGTGGCCCTGCTGCTGACCGATATCACCATGCCCGGCCGGCTCAATGGCGCCAGCCTGAGCAACCTGTGCGGTGAGCACTGGCCGTCGCTGCCCATTGTGGTCATGTCGGGTTTCGAGACCCCCGAGAGTTCCGGGGTGCGTTATCCGGTGTCCTTCATTCGCAAGCCCTGGACCATCGGGCAGATCCTCGACTGCGTGGAAGGCGCGCTGAAATCGGCCCAGGGTTGAGGCGTTGCGCCTCACCCCGGCCCATCGCCGGTGTTACTCCTTGACGCTCATGAACTCCTTGGCCCAGACGATGTAGTCCTCGGGCTGGGTGTAGGTATGAGCCAGTTCGGTGGCACTCAGGTCCGAGGCCTGGGTGAAGATCTGCCGCTGTTCCCGCAGGCAATCGTAAGTGGCCTTGATCGCGGCGAAGTAGGCGGCGTGGCCGTCCACCACGATTTTCACTCCCAGCTCCGCCAGGCGTGCGTCGTCGCGCAGGGCCGGGTTGCCGTAGGTCACCAGCATCAGCGGCACACTCAGGTGCTCGGAGATCTGCTCCAGTTGCTCGAAATCACGAATGCCCACCATGCAGATGGCGTCGGCGCCGGCACGCTGATACTGCTGGGTGCGGCTGATGATTTCCTGCACCGGGAGAATCCCGGCGTTGGTCCGGGCGATGATCGCCAGTTCGTTATCGACCCGGGCTTCCAGGGCGGCGCGGATCTTGCCGACGCCTTCGGCCACCGAAATCAGGTCAGTGGATTTACGCCCGAACTGCGCCGGCAGCAGGGTGTCTTCGATGGTCAGCGCGGCAATGCCGGCGCGTTCCAGTTCAACCACGGTGCGCATCACGTTCAGCGCGTTGCCATAGCCATGGTCGGCATCGGCGATCACCGGCAACTGGGCCACGCGGCCGATGCGGGTGGCCTGTTCGGCGAATTCGCTGAGGGTGATCAGGGCGAAGTCAGGGGCCGCCAGCACTTGCAGCGAAGCCACGGAGCCACCCAGGATGCCCACTTCAAAACCCAGGTCGGCGGCGATACGGGCAGACATCGGGTCGAACACGGAAGCGGTGTGGTAGCAGGAGTTGGAAGCGATCAGTTCACGGAAACCGCGGCGCAAATCTTGATGGGAAAGCCTGGACATAACAGCTCCGAGATAGGATCGAGAGATCGACCTTGAGGTCGAGTCAGATTTTGCAATCAGTTCCCTTGGCGAGCCGATGATTGAAGGGCTCGCAGCGAAACGTTAGTTGGGCAGATGAAGGTGAAGCAAAGGGGGGTAACAAGGCGTCTGGGTCTCACTCGGTTGCGTGAACCGGCAAGTTTATTATGCGAAGCCGACATAGCAGGACGAGGCTAACACGCTCCAAGGCCCGAGTTGATGAGGAATTTGCATAGCATTATGCCGGACCGGCATTGGCATTTTTTTTCTAACTGAATATTACGACGCTTCGCCGAGGGTGGTTGAGGAGGCCGCCGCAGGCAACCGGGGGCTTGTCGATCCCTGGCAAATCCACCAAGCTGCCGCGCCTCGAATGGCAGCTTGGCAGCTGCGCAATGGCTTGGTTCAAGGATGCAGGTAATGACGCTCAGGGTGTTGGTGGTCGGTGGTTATGGCAATTTCGGCAGCATCGTCTGCCGCTATCTGATCCAGACGCCCGGGGTGCATCTGCTGATTTCCGGGCGTGACCCGCGCAAGCTCGCGGCCAAGGTTCAGGCGCTGCAAGCCGAGGCTGGACAGCCCTGCGAAGGCTGGTGCGGCGATGCCATGGGCCCGCAGTGGGTGCCGGCGCTCAAGGCCCTGGATGTGCATTGGGTGATCCACACCGCAGGGCCGTTCCAGGGCCAGTCCTACGCGGTGGCCCAGGGCTGCATCGAGGCTGGGGTCAACTACTGCGACCTGGCCGACTGCCGCCAGTTCGTGCGCGGTATCGGCACCCTGGATGAAGCGGCTCGGGCCGCCGGGGTGACCCTCCTCAGCGGGTGCAGTTCGGTGCCGACCCTGTCGACGGCGATCATCGATGAGCACCGTGAGCGGTTCTCCCGCATCGATCGGATCGAGCACGGTATTTCCTCCTCGGCGAAAATGCCCGGCTTGTCCACCATCCAGGGTGTACTGGCCTACGCCGGCCGGCCGATCCTGCAACTCAAGGACGGCCAGCCGCTCCCCGTGATCGGCTGGCAGGGCCTGACCTTGCGCAAGCTGCCCAGGCTGGGCACGCGGCTGGTGGCCAATGTCGATGTGCCGGACCTGGACCTGTTCGCCGAGCGTTATGGCGCCCACACCTTGAGCTTCAAGGCGGGTGCCGGGCTGAAGATCGCCGGGCTGGCCAACGCCCTGCTGGCTCAGGCGGTGAAGCTCGGGCTGATCGACGACCCGGCGCCTTGGGCGGCGCGTCTGCATCGTTGCGGCACTTGGTTTGAAGGTTTCGGCGACGGCCTCAGTGCCATGTACGTGGACGTGCATGGCCTGGGCCAGGACGGTCAGCCGCTGTCGATGTACGCGCAGTTGACCGCCACCCACGATCACGGCCCGGAGATCCCCAGTTGCGCTGCGGTGGCCCTGGTGCACAAGCTGCTGGCCGGCCATGTGCCGGTCTCGGGGGCGCGCTCCAGTGCTGGCGAGGTCAGTGTCGAGGAGTACCTGCGGGCGATCGATGATCCGGATCACCTGCAACTGCAGGTGAGTTTCTCGCGCCCGCCGGTTTAAAACACACTCACCACAGCAGGGGCTTGGCGAAGTCCTTCCAGAACAGCCAGCGCCGCAGTTCGTGGTGCTCGCCGGTGCCGATCTGCCAGTCCGGTCGTCCGCTATCCAGGGCGATCTGGACGATGATCCCGGCATAGGTCGCGGCCACCAGGGTCTTGCCGTCGACGCTGATGTCCATGGCGGTGAGGGTCGAGCCGATGTAGTGCTGCCAGCGCTCTTCGCCGGTTTCACTGATGGCCCGCAGGTAACCGTAGGCGTCGCCGATGATGAACTCGTCGCCCCGTGAAGCAGCGGCATATACCCGGGCGCCTTCTTGCAGCACCGGGGTGCGCGGGTCGTCGCTGTAGAAGTCGGTGGAGAGCCCCGGCAGGTCGGCTACCGCCACCCCCACGCTGGCGCCGCCATAGAAGTGGCAAGCATTGAGCAGCAGGCGGTCGCCGCGCTGGTTGAAGTGAGCGAAGTGCGGGTACTCGCTGGCGGGGCCGATCTGCGCGACCTGCTGCAACCTTGCATCGAACACCAGGTGCATCCCGCTTTGCTCGCCGATGGCGATCCACTGGCCATCGGGCGACACCGCGCCATGTTCCATGCTCAGGCCGATGCTCAGGTCTTCGGCGGCGACGCCGTCGGCCAGGTCCTGCTGGATGTCCTCAAGGCTGCGCAGCAGGCGGGTGGCGCCATCGGCAGCCAGGACGAAGATGCCGTCGGCACTCACCAGCAGCACCCGGCGCCCGTCGGGGAAAGGGATCAGGCTGGTGGCAGAGGGGCGTCCGCTGTCTTCAAGCTCCAGACCTGCCGGCAGGCCGGCGTGAGGGGCGGGCCAGGGAAAGCTGGCGACCTGAGGCCCGTTCCAGCCGTCAGTGACCTGGATGCCGTCGGCCCGGCCCCAGGCGAAGTAACGCCGCTGCGGGCACATGCCGAAGCACTCCACCTGCTCCAGGGTCTGGATCCGCGCATCGTCGATATGCACCACGAAGCCGGCCTCATAGGGCGCGCCGATGCGTGCCAGCAGGCTACCGTCCGGCAACAGGGCCAGGGTCGGAATCATCCGCCCCTGGCTTTCCAGGCGCGGCGTCAGTGGGAAGTGTGCCGGCGGCCAGTCCTGGCGGAACGCCTGGCGCGCGGCCTCATCATGGGGGCACTGATTGCTCGCCTCCAGGGCCGCTTGCCAGTCCTGCAACAGGTGCTCGGTGTCGGGCATGTTCGGTTCCTTCAAGCCCTTCCAGCCCTCGCGGGTGCCGGTTTCGACATAGCGGTTGATGTCGCGGGCATAGGTCAGCACGGCTTGCTGCCATTGCTGTTGCGGGGACAGGTTCGAATTCGACTGGGACATGCGCGCAGGACTCCTTGTGGCGCTGGAAAAGGCGTAGCAGACCGGGGGATGGACCGGAAAAGCGCGCAGTTTATCCCTTGGCGGCGGTTTTTTTTCAAGGGGCCTGAGTGCCCCTGTTCAAGGCGCCCGAGTGCCGCTGTTCAAGGCGCGTAGGTGCTGACCCGATTGCGCCCGGCGTGCTTGGAGGCGTACAGCGCCTGGTCGGCCCACTCGATCAGGCAACGGTGGTCCCGGGCCGGACGGTCGAGGCAGGCGATGCCCAGGCTGATGGTGAAGGCGATGGCCTGGCCGTTGTGGATCACCTGTTGTGCTTCCACCGACTGGCGCAGGCGCTCGGCCAGGGTGTGGGCACCGGCCAGATCGGTGTGGGGCAGGAGGATGGCGAACTCTTCGCCGCCATAACGCCCGGCCACGTCGCTGTCGCGCACATGCTCGTGGATCAGTTGCGACACGCGTTTGATCACCGCGTCGCCGGCCTGGTGCCCGTAGCGATCATTGATCGACTTGAAGTGGTCGATGTCCAGCATCAGCAGGGCAATGGCGTTGCCGTGGCGGCTGTATTCGAACGCCAGGCGCTGTTCCCAGTGGCCACGGTTGAACAGCTGGGTCAGGTGGTCGACGCGTGACAGGTGCTGCAACTGCTGGTTGGCCTTCTGCAGCGCCAGGCTGTTGATCGCCACGTCGGTGAGGTCGTAGATCACCAGGCAGACATGATGGATCTCGCTGTTGGACGAACGCAGCGGCAGCAGCGTGGTGTTCTGGTACATGAACTCGCCCTGGCCGGTAATCGGTTGGTAATTGTTGAAATGCACCAGGTACGGCCGCTGCTTCCAGATGGTAAAGGCCGGTGTGCCCAGGGCCACCACACGCCCGACCTTGCGGGTGAACCAGGGTCGCTCGACCTCGGGGAACAGCTCAAAAAAGGACTGGTCGATGGCCTGCTTGGAGGGCACGCCGGAGCGGTTCTCCATGAAGCTGTTCCACACCTGGACCCGGCACTCCAGATCGAGCACCACGATCCCCACATCGATGCTCTGGACCACCGCCAGCAGCCAGTGCAGTTCACTGAAATCCATTCGTTTGGGCATGGCTCAATTCATCAGGTAGGCGAGCTTCTGTTCCAGCAAGGCCATGGAGCTCTCGGTGAACAGCAGCAACAGGTCGAAGTGGATGTTCTGTTCTTCCAGGCTGTAGCTGATCTCCACCGCTTGGGTCCTGTTCCAGCGTTGCTGGTTGAGCACGATCAATTCATCGATGGTGGTGTGTTCGCCCAGCACCTGGGGATGACCCACGGAAAAGAACACATCCAACTGCTCGGCAATGCTGCTCAAGCAGGCACCGATCAACACGCTGGACAGGTCGATCAGCACTTCCATTTCCTGATAGGGATCGGTGCCCTGTTCCATCAGTTGGGCGATGTCGGCCACTTCCGAGTCGTAGAACATCAGCAGCGCTTCGCCGGCAATGCCGCTGCCGATATAGCTTTGGCAGATGGCAGTCAGTTGCCGGGCGCGATTGGCATCGGCCAGGAGCATCTGCAGTTCGCCGGCCTCCAGCACATTGACGTGAGGGATCGGCAGGTGCACGAACACGTCCAGGACCTTGGCGATCAGCGCCGCGGCGTAGCCCATGGAGACGTTGACGGTTTCCCGGAACGCGTCGCGAAAGGTCACCAGGGGTGGCGGCGACAGGGGGGCGACGGGGGATGCGCCAGGGCTGTCCAGCAGTTGCAGTTCGTTGAGCAGTGCACGCAACTGCTGGGGATCGAAGGGCTTCTTCAGGAAGGCCCGGGCCCCCAGTTCGCGGGTGCGACGGACCGCTTCTTCCTGGACGTCGCCGGAGATGACGATGATCTGTGCGTCGATGCCTTCTTCCTGTACCGCACTCAAGACCTGGTAGCCGTCCATCACCGGCATGGTCAGGTCCAGCAACGCCACCTTGCCCAGCCCCCGGCGCAGGGCTTCCAGGCCTTCGCGGCCGTTGCAGGCCTGGGTCACGGACACCCGCCACTCACTGGGCAAGGTCCGCAGCACCTGCTTGCGGGCCATGCTCGAGTCATCGCAGACGAGGAGAGGGATCATCGGGGTCGGACGCTCATTCGAAAAAACCGCCGTTGGATAACGTTCAGGAATGTAACGAGTTGCCGCGCAATAAGGGTGGTGTAACGGGCTGTCCGTGCCGCGCCGCACTATAGTTCGGTCGGCAATGGAAGAACAAGTCGGCGTTCATTGAGTTATTTGTTCCAGATCATTGTTCTGTGCATTGAACTGCAGAGCGAGTTGCAACTTTCGGCTGATATCAGCCTGTGCCTCGATGCGTTGTTCCCTTTGCATTGCTGGGTGAGTTCAGCGAGATGCTGAAAGCATCGAAAGCCCCGAGATAGAAAGGTTGTTAAAGGTCAGTGAACCGTTGTGCCTGTTTTCTGGCGTTTGCAAAATGACACTTTGCAAGCAACTTTAAAATGCTGCCGTTCAATACGCTTGATGTACGAGCTGGTCAGGGACGGTGGTATGAAAGACGGCATATTCTGCTGCCGGAGGAGGGCGTGAAAGTTTCGGCGCAACCGCTGTTCCGATATTCCGTACAGCCCGCTTATATGCAACAAAACCTTACCGTGGAATGCACTTCTATGATCGCTGCCAACCCTGTAGCCCTTGTTTCCCGCCGCCTATAGACCACGAGGCGCAGGCCCGGCCGGCCGGGCAAAAAAATGTCAGATTTTGAGTCCCGGCCTGGACCTTTTCCTGCAATGCGCAATCATTACTGCGTGGAAAACATAAGGAGAGACGCATGTTCATTCGGCCATTGACCCTCGCTACTCTGCTCGCTGTCGCCGGCCCGGTCCTGGCGGCCGACAACGACGGCCCATTGGCTCAGGACCTGGGCAAGTCACGGCCATTGATCGTGATCGCCCCCAGCACCGTGGACCCGACCCTGGTGAGCCTGAAGAAATCCCTGGATGAGCCGGCGACCCGTCAAGCCTTCAACGAACGCAACATGGTCCTGTACACGGTGATCAACACCATCGGCCAGCGCGATGGCAAGGACATCGACCCGCAATCCACCATGGCCCTGATCCGCAGCCTCAAGCTGGGGGCGGGGGCCCAGACCAAGGTGATCCTGGTGGGCAAGGACGGCGAGAAAAAGCTCGAGCACTCCGGAAGCATCGAGCTCAAGGAAGTCTTCAGCGCGGTCGACCAGCTGCCGGCGGCGGAGAAACAGGCGGCGGCTCCAGCTCCGGCTCCCGAGCCGGAAGCCAAACCGGCCAATGCCAAGGCCGGCAAGGCGGCCAAGCCGGCGGCGGCGCCCAAGCCGCTGGACGACTGAAATGCATAGCCGGCTAGCCCGGGGCAGGCGCTGCGCGCCCCGGAACTTGCCCAGCGTCATCGCGTCAGCCCTGGCGCGATGACAGCGCCTCGAGGGTTTGGCGCAGCCCGTCGACGATCATCTCCACTTCTGCGGCATCGATCACCAAGGGGGGCAGCAGGCGGATGGTCGTGCCCCGGGTGACATTGATCAGCAGGCCATGATCACGGGCGGCGATCTGCACCAACTGCTGGGCCGGCTGCACCAGCTCGATACCCACCATCAGCCCCAGCCCGCGAATCTCCCGTACCGCCGGATGTCCCGCCAGTTCCTCCCGCAACCGACCTAGCAACTGGGCGCCGCGTTGCTCGGCGTTAGTCAGCAACTGCTGTTCCTCGATGATGTCCAGCACGGTGCAGGCCGCCCGGCAGGCCAGGGGATTGCCGCCGAAGGTACTGCCATGGCTGCCTGGTGTGAACAGTTCGGCGGCCTTGCCCCGGGCCAGGCAGGCACCGATGGGAATGCCATTGCCCAGGCCCTTGGCCAGGGTCATCACGTCTGGTACCACGCCTTCGTGCTGACAGGCGAACCAGCGCCCCGTGCGGCCGATACCGCTCTGGATCTCGTCGAGCATCAGCAGCCAGTTGCGCCGGGTGCACAGCTCACGCACGGCCTTGAGGTAGCCGGGCGCAGCCAGCTGGATGCCGCTTTCACCCTGGATCGGCTCCATCAGCACCGCGCTGATGCGCGGACCGTGCTTGGCAACGACCGATTCCAGGGCGGCCAGATCGCCGAACGGCACCTTGAGAAAACCGTCCGGCAACTGGCCGTAGCCCAGGCGCACTGCCGGGCCGTCGCTGGCGGCCAGGGTGGCCAGGGTCCGGCCATGAAAGGCGTTTTCCATGACCACCACCAGGGGCTGCTCGATGCCTTTGTGCCAGGCGTGCAGGCGCGCCAGCTTGAGGGCGGTTTCATTGGCTTCGGCCCCGGAATTGTTGAAGAACACCCGCTCCATGCCACTCAGCTGGGTCAGTTTGGCGGCCAGTTGCTGCTGCCAGTGGATGTCATAGAGGTTGGAACTGTGCAGCAGCAGGCCGGCCTGTTCGCGGATGGCGCTGACCAGGCGTGGATGAGAGTGGCCGATACCGGTCACCGCGACTCCGGCGATGGCGTCCAGGTACTCACGCCCGGTCTGGTCCCAGAGGCGGCTGCCCAGGCCCTTGCAGAAGCTCAGGGCGAGGGGCTGGTAGGTGCTCATCAGGCAGGCGGCGGTCATGGCGGGCGACTCCATCTCAGGGGGTGTGCTGCCAGTATCGTTAGCCATTCAGGCTAGATAAACTCGCCATTTCTTTAATCATCTTGAAGTCAGGGTTGATAATGGATCTGTTCCAGGCAATGTCGGTGTACGTCAAGGTGGTGGAGGCGGGAAACATGACGGCCGCCGCCCGGGAATGCGCAATGTCCACCACCATGGTGGGCAATCACTTGCGGGCCCTGGAGCAGCGCCTTGGGGTGCGCCTGCTCAACCGCACGACGCGACGCCAGCGCCTTACCGAATTCGGCACCGAGTACTACCAGCGTTGTCTGGCGGTACTGGGCCTGGTAGCGGACTCCGAGCGCCTGGCGGAGCAGGCTCAAGGCGAGCCCTCCGGCACCTTGCGCATCACCGCGCCGCTGACCTTCGGCACCGAGCGCCTGGCTCCGGCCCTGAGCGAGTTCCGGGAGCGCTGTCCGCAGGTCAAGGTGGAACTGACCCTGGCCAATCAGCGTTTCGACTTGAGCGACGGCGCCTTCGATGTGGCCGTGCGCCTGGGCAACCTGGACAACTCAGCGCTGATTGCCCGGCCGCTGCAGGATTACACCCTGACCATCTGCGCCGCTCCGGAGTACCTGGAGCGTTGCGGCACCCCGCAGGTTCCAGAAGATCTGCAGCAGCACAACTGCCTGGCATTTGCCTACCCGGCCGGTGACGAGTGGAGCTCCACCGCCACCCAATGGCCGTTGCGCGGGCCCGAGGGGGATGTGCTGATTCCGGTGTCCGGCTCGTTGCTGACCAACACCTCGTCCGGGTTGCACCGGGCGGCGCGGGGTGGGCTGGGGCTGGTGATGATGCCCGATGCGCTGGTGGAGGAGGACCTGCAGCAGGGCCGGCTGGTGCCGGTGCTGCAGGATTATCAGTTGCCGTTTCGGACGATGCACCTGCTGTATGCCCAGGACCGCTATCGTCTGCCCAAGCTGCGCAGCTTTGTCGACTTCGCCCTGGAGAAGTGGGGGCGTCAGGCCGACTCGGCGGCCAGCAACATCATTGCTGCCGACAGGGTGTGACCGTCGGTGATCTGGCCGGCGGCGATCATCGCCAGCAACTCCTGGCGGCTGACCCACAGTACATGGTCCACCTCGCCATCGGTGGCGGCGCTCTGCTGGTCGGCGATCTCGACCTGACACACCGCCACCGCGCTGGCGATCAGCGAAGTGTTGCTGTGCAGCAAGCCCAGTTGGCGGACCTGCGATGCCTGCCAGCCAGTCTCTTCCAGCAGTTCCCGGGCTGCGGCGTCACAGGCGCTTTCCCCGGCATCGATGGCGCCCCGGGGAAACTCGATGGACTGGCCGCCAATGGCCCGGCGCTTGAGGTCCACCAGCATCAGCCGGCCATCGGCCAGGGTCGGTACGGCGACCACGCCGTTCACCGCCTGGGCTTCCTTGATGATGAAGTAGCCGTTTTCGCGGACCACCTTGAAGTACGGGGTTTGCAGCAGGCACTGGCTTTCGGTGACGGAACTCATGGGCGGCATTACTCCAGAAAACAACGATCGAACAGGTACAACTCGGTGGGTTTGAGGCTTTCCACTGTGGCCTGAGGGCGGCCGCCATCGCCGCTTTTCTTGCGCCCGGTTTCCTGCAGGTAACCGGCCTCGCTCATCTTCAGCAGGCGCTGGCGGATGCTGGTCTTGAGCACTGGCCGCTGCAGCACCAGGGAGAAGATGCTCACCGCCTCGGGGGCGCTGAATTCCTGGCCGAGAAACATCAGCGGCAGGCTGCTGTACAGGGATTTGGAAAACAGCCGCTCCCGTGTCTGGGCTACCAGGTTGTTGTGGTCGAAAGGCAGTTTGAAGGCGCCGCTGGCCACCTCGCCAAGGGCAAAGAAACCCTGCTGCGGGCCGGGCTGCACCGGGTCGCTGACGATCCCCAGGTAGAAGGTCGAGGACGACCAGCAGCGCGGGTCGCGGAAGGCGTCGCCGACGGTGCCCACCTGTTCCAGCCAGGCCAGGGGCATGTCCACTTTGCTTGAACGTCGCAGGCGTTCCACCGCGTCATTCAGGCTGCGGTCCTCGACATCGCCGTTGACCACGATGCCCGGCAGTGCCCAGTGTCCGGCGAATGGCTCGCTGTCCCGTTGGTGAAGGAGAATTTCCAGCTCGCAGCGCTCGCGGTTGTAGCGCAGCAGGCACAGGTCGATGGTGTGCAGGTAGGCGCTGGGGAGGGTGGTGCGATCGTGCATATCAACTTCCGTGGACGGCGTAGAGGCCGTAGTTTAGCGGATTCATGCCCGGTGCCAGCCATTGGCTGGGCGGTGTTTCGCCGCGGGCCAGGCACTGGCGCAATACGCTGCTGCGGACCCCGGGCTGTTCCTCGATGCAGAGGATGGAAAAGCGTTGCAGCAATTCTTCGCCGCGATGGAACCTGGGCAACTGTCGCGCCACGTCTTCACCCACCACCAGGGCGATGCGCTTGCCGTCCAGGGCCAGGTCGTCGGCCAGGCGTTGCAGCAGAGTGAAGCTGTAGACCGGACCCGGATCGGCCAGGGCCAGCTGCCGCTCCAGGCGGCTGACCGCCAACTCGGCCTGGCACTCGGGCTGCAAGTGCGTGGTGATCGCCTGCAACCAGTTGGCCCGTTGCTCGAAATCGGCCATGCGCTTGCCATCCGGGTGGCGAAAGCTCGGGACTACCAGTACCCGGCGGGCGTGGCGAGCGGCTTCGAGCATCACCTGGGCGTGTCCGGCGTGGGGCGGGTTGAAGGCGCCGCCATAGAGGGCCAGTTCAAACATCTGCTTTTCCTTGATTGGTACATGACGTGTACCTTAGCATCGCTTTTGTCGGCGGAGAACCTCCTTGTGCACCTTGTTATTGCAGATTGATTGAAGATCGATTGATAAAAATAAAATCCATAGGGGCTTGTCATGAAAGTACATGACATGTACTTTGTGCTCCATGCAGAGGAGAGACCCAGCATGAACAGCCAAACGATGAAGACCGCTTCCTTCGATGTCGATGCACAAAAGAGCTTTACCCCGCTGTGCCCGAACGAGTTGCCCGTGGCCGAAGGCGATCGCATCGGCGGCGAGCTGAATTTCATGGCGACCCTGGCCAGCCTGCGTATCGGCAGCAAGGACGCCCACAGCCCTCAGGCTCCCTGGGTGGTGGCCGAGCACGCACAGATGCTCCAGCCCACCGGCCTGGAACACGCCGACCTGACCTGGGTCAGCCACTGCGTACCGGGCACCGCAGGCTTCACCCTGCTGGACGAGTTGCCCACGCCTTACGACTACGACTACTTCGTGTGGAAGGGCGTGGAGCCGGACCTGCACCCCTATGGCGCCTGCTATCACGACCTGCACGGCAAGCTCTCCACCGGGGTCATCGAGTACCTCAACAGCCAGGGCGTGCAACAAGTCATCGTCGGCGGCCTGGCCCTGGATTTCTGCGTCAAGACCACCGCCCTGCAACTGGCCGCGGCCGGCTTCAAGGTGATCATTCACCTGCCGGCCTGTCGCGCCATCAGCGCCGAGGGTGCTACCCAGGCGATCGACGACATGCAACGAGCGGGCATCGCGGTTGCCGCGACCCGCGAAGCAACCGCCAGACTGGCCAAGGCCTGAGGAGTCATCATGGAAAGTGCATTCGACCGTAACAACGGCGTGATTCAGAGCCTGCTGGACACCGACTACTACACCTTCACCATGATGCAGGCGGTGCTGCACCAGCACCCCAATGTCGATGTGGAATACCAGTTCATCGTCCGCTCCAAAGAGTCCCTGGTGCACCTGATCCCCGAGATCCGCCAGGAACTGGAAAAGCTCGCCGGCCTGCAGATGCGCGAAGGCGAGCAGCGCTTTTTGTTCAACAAGCGTTTTCGTGAGTACCTGACCCCGGACTTCGAACAGTTCCTCGGCCTGTTCCGCTTCAACCTGCGCTACATCCACGTGGCGGCGGTCGACGGCCAACTGAGCATCCGCGTCCGTGGTCCGATGCTGCACTGCATCATGTTCGAGCAGCCGGTGCTGGCCATGGTCAGCGAGTTGCGCAACCGCGATAAGTACCCCGAGGTGGAGCTTGAGGATGTCACTCGCCGGCTCTACCAGAAGTTCGAATGGCTGGAGAAAAACGCCAGCCGCGACGAGCTTGCCGAGTTCCGCGTTTCGGATTTCTCCACCCGCCGGCGCCTGTCGTTCAAGGCCCAGCGCGAAGTGGTGAAGATCATGCGCAGTGATTTCCCTGGGGTCTTTGTCGGCACCAGCAATGCGCACTTGGCCTACGAGTTCGACCTGCCGCTGATCGGCACCATGGCCCACCAGTGGTTGATGGTGCACCAGCAACTGGGGCGGTTGCGGGAGAGCCAGAACGCCGCCCTGGAGAATTGGGTGCACGAGTATCGCGGACGCCTCGGCATCGCCCTGACCGACTGCATCAGCACCGACTTTTTCCTCAAGGACTTCGACCTGTACTTCGCCAAGCTCTACGACGGCCTGCGCCAGGATTCCGGGGACCCGATCCTCTGGGCCGACAAGGTCCTGGCCCGCTACCGCGAACTGGGCATCGATCCACGGACCAAGGACCTGATGTTCTCCGATGGCCTGAACTTCGAGAAATGCCTGCCGATCCTGCGCCACGTGCGTGGCCAGGCCAGGTTCGGGTTTGGCATGGGTACCAGCCTGGCCTGCGACGTCGAAGGCGTGGAGCCACTGAGCATCGTGATGAAACTGGTGCGGGTGCATGGTGAACCGGTGGTGAAGTTCTCCGACGACCCGATCAAGAACGTTTGTGAAGACCCGTCGTTCCTGCGCTATGCGGCTCAGGTGTTCAACGTTGATCTTGCCAACTCGCCCCTGGAGGCCTGACATGAGCAACCAAACCCAAGAACGCATCGCCCGGGAACTGGGCATCGACCGGCAACTGGTGCGTGGTGGCGAGGCCCTAGAAATCGCCCGGCGCGTGGACTTCATTCAGCAAGTGCTGCGCGAGTCCGGCTGCACGACCCTGGTGTTGGGCATCAGTGGCGGAGTCGACTCCCTGACGGCCGGCCGCCTGTGCCAGCTGGCGGTGGAGCAACTGCGCGGGGCAGGGCAGGAGGCGCGATTTATCGCCATGCGCCTGCCCTACAAAAGCCAGGCGGATGAAAGCGATGCCCAGGCGTCCCTGGACTTCATTCGCCCGGACAGCGTCAGTACTTGCAACATTGCCGACAGCGTCGATGGAATGATGAATCAGCTACAGATCGACGGCTTGCAACCCTCGGCGGCCCTCAGCGATTTTGCCAAGGGCAACGTCAAGGCCCGAGCGCGGATGATCGCGCAGTACGCCGTGGCCAACTTCAGCAACGGCCTGGTGGTGGGCACCGACCACGGCGCCGAGGCGCTGATGGGCTTCTTCACCAAGTACGGTGACGGCGCCTGCGACCTGGCCCCGCTGTCGGGTCTGACCAAGACCCAGGTACGCCTGCTGGCCGACGCCCTTGGCGCTCCTGGCCAACTGGTGCACAAGGCGCCCACCGCGGACCTGGAAGAACTGGCCCCGGGCAAGCTGGATGAAACGGCTTATGGTTGCAGCTACGAAGAAATCGATGGCTACCTGATGGGCGAGCCCGTCACCGACGCAGTGCGCCACCTGATCGAACGTGCCTACCTGCGAACGGCCCACAAACGCGCCTTGCCCCGCACCCCGCCTTATCGGCATGCGTCGAATGACCTCTCCCAGCCGGTCCTGCCCAGCGTCCTGTAGCCGCTGCCGCAGGCTGCGATCGGCTCCGCAGGAGACGCGGCGAGCTGAACGCCGCCAGAGGTCCGTCGGGAAATCGCCAGGCAAGGTCCTGTTGCCTTTGTCGACAGGGCCGGTCAATCCGGCCATTTCTTCAAGGCCACACGGCATTCTTCGGTCAGCTCCGGCATATGCTCCCGTACCTGCGGCCAACCCAATATCTCCAGTGCCTCGCCGGCGCCTTCTCGCAGCGGTCGCCATTGCGGGTGTTCGAAGCCATTGTCTTCCAGGGTCATTCCATAGGCCTCCCGGCACAGTGCTTCACAGCCGCTTAACAGTGCTTGCAAGCGCGACAGCAAATGCGGCGCCAGATACAGCGGAAAATGCTTCACAAAACCAGCGAGATAATCCAGATAGCCAGACCACAGATTGCACTCGGCACAGCAACCGACCTCCATCCGTTGTCGCTTGGCGTCCAGGGCGAGAAACTCCAGGGCCATGCCCAGTTCGCCCAACAGGATGATCCTTCGGTATTCGTCCTGGCCGTACCAGGTCCAGACGTTCGAGGCGAGGGGGGAGCTGCAGTGCGAAGGTGCTTCACTCATGCTGTCCGCCTTTATCCTGCGTTGTCGGCGCGGGCTGCCAGCCCTCGGGCCAGCGGTCGCTGAACGAATGGCTGGCCGGCATCAGGGCTGGGTCGCGGTTGTCATCGAAGCAGCCCAGCAGCAGGGCAAGGGTCGGCTCGTCATCGACAGCCCCCAGCGTGCTGCCGCATTCCCGGCAAAAGGCCCGGCTCGAATAGTCCGACGACCTGAAGGTCGCCGGTGCGCCGCCAGGGCCGGTCCAGGTCACCCGTTCCCGGGGGAATTCGACCCACGCCAGCGTCAGCGCGCCACTGTGGCGCTGGCACAGTTTGCACGAGCAGGTATGGGGATTGGCGGCAGGCCCTCGGGCCTCGAAGCGAATCTGCCCGCACAGGCAGCCGCCCTGGTACAACGCTTGGTTCATGGCTGGGTCTCTGAACATGCGGCGCTGATGGCCGATGGGCGAATTTACCACGTCCGGCATGTTTTCAAGGCACAGCAAGGACCTGATCGAGGACCTGGGGGGATCTCTGGTAACCGATCGATGGGTAACTCAACAGGGCTTTGACGCCGGCGGGCAGTTCCGGTCCCGTGACTGGCAGCAGGTCCAGGGTGACGCTGGCGTAGGGGGAGCGAGCAGGTCGCCGGGCGCTTGGTCCGCCGCGGAGCGCCCTTCACCAGGGGTATGACTAAAGCTCATGGCCACATGACTTTTAATGGTTACGGCTGCCTGAAAATCCGGTGATACAACAGCGCCAAACCAGCTCATCCATAACAACAAAGAGCGTTTGGCCATGACTTCATCCCGTCCTGCCGGGCTTCCCGGTTCGCGCTGCACCTATCTCTGGCTGCGCTCTTTTACCTGCATTTTCCACCCGGTCCGGTTTCAGCTTGGCTGATCCGGTTCCTGTTCCCTGCATCCTCAAAGAGTAAGCATCCATGCAACCACTCGACCTCTACATTGGTGAAGGTTTTGAAGGCCCGGGCGTCAATGCCGCCCATATCAATATCCTCATCGGTCCGCGCAACGGCCCTGCCGGGCAGGCCTTCGCCAGCAGCCTGGCTTCGCCGAGCCAGGGCCATTGCCCATTCATGGTAATTGCCCAGCCGAACATCCCGGTCAAGCCCATGACCCTGTACGTGAACAAGGCAGCCATTGTCAGTGAGCTGCACGGCCAGGCCACTTGGGGCGCCTCTCAGGCCGGGATCGCCAAGGCGGTGCTCGAAGCGCTGCTGGACGGCACCTTGCCGGCCGAGGCCGAGAACCAGTGGGCAATCGTCACCGCCAACTGGGTCAACCCGGACTGCGACGACTTGGATGCGGTCTACCAGAACAACTACCGCGCCTGCCGCACGGCAATTCGCGCAGCCCTGACCGGCAAGCCCGAGCGCGCCCAGCTGGCGGACGTGGTGAACCAGATCAGCAACCCGTTCTACACCCCCAAGGCCTGAGGAGCGCAGCATGCAATACATTCGTTTGGGCCAGTCCGGCCTGCAAGTCTCGCGCCTGTGCCTGGGCACCATGAACATGGGCACCCCGGACTGGAAACCCTGGATCTTCGATGAAAAACAGAGTGAGCCCATCGTTGCTCACGCCCTGGATCACGGGGTGAATTTCATCGACCTGGCGGACTTCTATTCCGCAGGCGTCGGTGAAGAGGTGGTGGGACGCATCGTCAAGCGTCTGGCGCGCCGCGAGGACCTGGTGATCACCACCAAGGTCGGCTACGGCACCCGCAGCGGGATCAATGCCAGCGGTCATTCGCGCAAACATATCCTCGACAGCATCGATGCCTCGCTCAAGCGCCTGGGCATGGATTACGTCGATGTGTTCATGCTGCATTACTTCGATGTGAACACCCCAGTGGAAGAAACCATGCAGGCGCTGGACGACATCGTCCGTGCCGGCAAGGCCCGCTACATCGGCGTCTCCACCATGCTCACCGGGCAACTGGCGAAGCTGCTCATGGCCTGCGAGCGCCATGGCTGGGTCAAGCCGATCAACATGCAGCTGCAACTGAACTGCGCCTACCGCGAGGAAGAGCGCGAGATGATCCCATTCTGCCGTGACCAAGGCTTGGGCATCTCGGTGTTCAGCCCCCTGGCCCGTGGCTTGCTTACCGGTGACGTGCAGTCGACCCGCAACCAGACGGACTTTTTTACCCAGCAGATGTACAGCGATGAGGCCTCGTTGCAGATTGCCCGCTCGGTACAGCGCGTGGCGCGCGCCCGCGGTCTGTCCAACGCCCAGGTGGCCCAGGCCTGGGTGCTCAAGCACCCCGGGGTCGATTGCATGCTGGTGGGCGCCGACACCACCGCGCAGTTCGATAGTGCCCTGGCGGCCCTGGAGACCACCCTGGATGCCGAGGAGCTGCACGAGCTGGAGCGCAACTACACCCCCTGCGATGTGATCAACGACTACACCGCCGGCAAACGTATCCTGCGCGTGGCCCGTCCGGGGCTGCAGCGCTTTTCCCTGAGTGAGGCACTGGCATGAGCGCATTGATCCGTACTGGCCATTTCATCGATGGCCACTGGTCCAGTGGCGGCGCCAGCTACCCGGTGTACAACCCGGCCAATGGCGAGCTGATCACCCAGGTGCAAAAGGCCGGCGCCGAGGAAACCCGCCTGGCCATCGCCGCCGCCCAACGCGCGCTGCCGGCCTGGCGCGCACTCACCGCCAAGGAGCGCAGTCAGCGGCTCAAGCGCTGGAGCGAACTGATGATCGGCCAGCAGCGCGAACTGGCCACCTTGCTCAGCCGCGAACAGGGCAAGCCCCTGGCTGAAGCCATGGGCGAGGTGGTCTATGCCGCGAGCTTTCTGGAGTGGTTCGCTGAGGAGGCCAAGCGTGCCTACGGTGATGTGATCCCCAGCCACAAGGCTGACGCGCGAATCATCGTGACCAAGCAAGCCATCGGTGTGGTCGCGGCGATCACCCCGTGGAACTTCCCCCTGGCCATGGTCACGCGCAAGGTCGGCCCGGCCCTGGCCGCCGGCTGCACGATGATCCTCAAGCCCTCGGAAGAAACCCCGCTATCGGCCTTTGCCCTCGGGGTGCTGGCAGAGCAGGCGGGTATCCCGGCCGGGGTGTTGAACATCGTGTCTGGCGATGCCCAGGCCATTGGCCAGGCGCTGCAGGCTTCGAGTGTGGTGCGCAAGCTGTCGTTCACCGGCTCCACCGGCACCGGCAAGCTGCTGATGCGTCAGTCCGCCGACACCCTGAAAAAAGTCTCTCTGGAACTGGGGGGCAACGCACCGTTCATTGTCTTCGACGACGCCGACCTGGACGCCGCGGTCAAGGGCGCCATGGCCTCGAAGTTTCGCAACACCGGGCAGACCTGCGTCTGCGTCAACCGCTTCTTTATCCAGGATGGCGTGTATGAGGCGTTCACCACCCGGCTGGCCGAGGCGGTTGCCGCGCTGCGGGTCGGCAGTGCCCTGGACGGCGATACCGAGCAGGGCCCGCTGATCAACGCGGCGGCCCTGGCCAAGGTCGAGGCGCATGTCGGCGATGCGCTGGAGAAGGGCGCTCGGCTGCTCTGCGGCGGTCGTCGCCACGCCCTGGGCGGCACCTTCTACGAGCCGACCATCCTTACCGAGGCCAGCGACCAGATGCGGATCACCGAGGAAGAAACCTTCGGCCCGGTGGCGGCCTGCTTTCGTTTCAAGGACGAAGCCGAGGTGCTGCAGCGGGCCAACGACACGCCATATGGCTTGTCGGCCTACTTCTACAGTCGCGACATCGGCCGGGTCTGGCGCATGGCCGAGGGCCTGGAGGCAGGGATGGTGGGCATCAACGAAGGCATCATTTCCACCGAAGTGGCGCCCTTTGGCGGGATCAAGGAATCGGGCCTCGGCCGCGAAGGTTCCAGGTACGGCCTGGACGATTACCTGGAGATCAAATACCTGCTGATGGGCGGCCTCTAGCCCTCACACCCTCCGATGCAGGCGCTGGCTTGCCAGCGAAATGGCGCAAGGTCCAAGGGGCCTTTCGCCAGCAAGCCGGCTCCTGCGTGGTTCGATTCATCTCTTATCCAAGAACAATAAATGGAGACGAACATGAGCACTGCAACCGTCAAGATCGATGACCTGCCCATTGGCCGGTTCCACCTGAAAATTGCCGGCCTGACCTTCGGCGCGCACTTCACCGACGGCTACATCCTCGGCCTGATCGGCATCGCTTTCACCCTGCTGAGTCCGCAGATGCAGCTGGATGCGTTCTGGCAGGGCCTGATCGGTGCTTCGGCGCTGATGGGGCTGTTTATCGGCAGCCTGTTCTTCGGCTGGATCTCCGATCACCTGGGGCGGCAGAAGATCTTCCTGGTCAGCTTCGTGCTGATCACCCTGGCCTCGGTGATGCAGTTCTATGCCGAGACGGCCATGGGCCTGTTTGCCTGCCGGGTGCTGATCGGCATCGGCCTGGGCGGCGATTTCAGCGTCGGCCACGCGATGCTCGCCGAGTTCGCGCCGAAGAAGCAGCGTGGCGTGCTGCTGGGTTCGTTCAGCGTGATCTGGACCTTCGGCTATGTCGCCGCGACCTTTGTCGGCACCGCCATGCTCAGCCTCGGCGACGATGCCTGGCGTTGGATGCTGGCGTCCTCGGCGATTCCCGCCGGACTGATCCTGCTGGCGCGCATCGGCACCCCGGAATCGCCGCGCTGGCTGGTCAACCGCGGGCGCATTGCCGAGGCCCGGGCCATCGTGCACAAGCACCTGGGAGCCAACGTGGTGCTGGACGAGCAACCCAGCGGCCAGAGCCGCTCCGGCTACGCTGTGCTGTTCAGCCCCGAATACCGCAAGCGCACCGCGTTCAACTGCCTGTTCTTCGTGTGCATTGTCATGCCGTATTTCGCCATCTACACCTTCCTGCCGTCGATCCTGCAGAAGATGGGCCTGGCCGAGGGCTTCGGCACCGAACTGATGCTCAACCTGCTGCTGATCATTGGTGCGCTGATTGGCATCTGGTGCACGGTGAAGTTTTCTCGCCGGGGGTTCCTGATCAACTCCTTCATTATCCTGGCGGTGGCACTGTTGCTGCTGGCGGTATTGCCGGGCAGCGCGGCGTGGCTGATGGTGTTGCTGTTCGGGGTGTTCACCCTGGTGCTGTCGGCGGTGAGCAACCTGGTGGGGGTGTTTCCCGCGGAGAGTTTTCCCACCGAAGTGCGCGCCAGCGGCATTGGCCTGGCCACCGCGGTGAGTCGCCTGGGCTCGGCCATCAGCACCTTCCTGCTGCCGGTGAGCGTGGCCGGGATCGGCCTCAGCCCAACCATGGGCATCCTCGCCGGGATCCTGGCCCTGGGAGCACTGATTTCCTGGGCCTGGGCGCCAGAAACCAAGTCCCTGACCTTGAGTCAGGCGTGCAGCGCCAGCGCTGTTGGCTCCAGCAAAAACGACCTGCCGAAGGTCGCCTCGCCGATCTGATATCGCCCCGCATCATCGTAGAAACCACGCGTCGTCAGGGATTGCTCACCCGCCCCAGCCATTGGGTGAACAGCTGCACTTTGGACAGCCCCTGTTTGCCATTCGCCACGTCTAGCCAGTAGCCATATGGGCCGATCACCTCCACCGAGGTGATCGGCAGCAGGCGTCCATCCGCCAGTTCCCCCTCGATCATCTGCCGGTCGATCACCGCCAGCCCGCCACCGGCCAGGGCCGTGTGGATCACCTGGTCCAAGGTGCTGAACTCCAGGCCTGCCCGGGCGTCGACGTCGTTGCGACCCATGGCCGCCAGCCAGTTCTCCCAGACCTGCAAACGCTTGCCGGCATGCAGGATGTGCAACAGCGGAAAGCGCCCGAGGTCCGGCGCCTGGCCGGCGCTGAACAGCTCCGGGCTGGCCACGGCAATATGCCGCTCCATCACTAGCAGTTGGCTCTGGCAATGGGGGGCGGCCTGCAGGCCGAAACGGATCTCGCAATCGACTTCGGCCGGGCTGTCGTGATGGTTGTGCTGGGTCACGCTGAGGCTGATATCCGGGTAGCGCTGGCAGAAGTCCCGCAGGTGCGCCGACAGCCAGCGGGTGGCCCAGGTCGGCGGCGCGATGATGCGCAGGCGTTGACGCAGATTGGGGACGCGCAGGGCTTGCAGGGCGCGCTCGATGTGATCGAAGGCCTGGCCCAGGTTCGGCGCCAGGGCCGCGCCGGCCTCAGTCAGCGCCAACCCTTGAGGGGAGCGGCTGAACAGCGCCACGCCGAGGTAGTCTTCGAGCTGCTTGATCTGTCGGCTGACTGCGCCCTGGGTGACGTTGAGCACCACAGCGGCCTGGCTGAAACTGCGGTGGTGGGCGACTTCCTCGAAGACCCGGAGCATGTTCAGGGAGGGCAGTTGACGCATGGCGGGCAGACTCCGCACCTGACGCCAGGCTGTAGCGATCCGCGCCTGGCGGGCTGAGCGCTGGAAGTGGCGGGGCAGGTTTATTGTTGTTGTAGGGCACTTCATCTAGGGCGCCCATCTTAGCCTGTAGGAGCCCTTTGCGGAGGTTGGCTTGCCCGCCAAGAGGTCCGTGAGGTCGCTTTCGCCGGCAAGCCGGCTCCTACAGAGAGATTCATATTTTCCTGCCAACTGTAGGAGCTGGCTTGCCAGCGAAAGGGCCAGCAAGGATTCAGAAGTAGTAGCCGATATTCACATACACCTGGTTTTCCCACTGGTTGCTGCCACCGGCTCCCAGGCTCTGGGCATAACTGCTGCCGCCGATGTACGGATCGTTCTTGCCGAACAGCCATTCGGTAGCGATCCACAGCTTGCTCAGCGAGAACGAGCTGCCGAGGATCATCCGCTGGGACGTTTTGTAGGCGCTGGCCGACTTGTCGAAGGCGCTGTAGTTGGCGTACAGCTTGACCCCGCTGACCTGGTCGAACAGGTACTTGCCGTCGACGTCGTAACTCAGGTCGGCGACATACAGGTTGCCGCGGCTGGCGACGTTGAAGGTGCCGTCGTAGCCGCCCAGGGTTATCAGCTCATCGGTGCCCGGATTGCGTGGCGACATCTGCTGGCGCGCCGCCTGCAATTGCACGCCCCACGGGCCGTTCTTACCCCGGTAGTGGACGGCCAAGGCATTGCGCCTGCCGTCGTTGTGGGTGTCGTTGTTTTTCAGGGTCGAGGTCAGGCCCGAGACGCCGACTTCCGATGCCCAGTCACCCAGTTGCACGGCCCGCGCCACCCGCAGCACCAGGGTGTTGCGTTCGCGGTTGTCACTGCCGTCGGCCACGTAGCTATCGGCCGAAGACACCACGCTGGAATAGGTGCGACCGTTGCTGGTGCCCTTGCCCTGCCAGGCCGGGCGCAGGTAGTAGCCTGCCTGGAGGTTCCAGTCGCCGTGCTGCTGGATGTACTTGGCACCGATTTGCTCGATGTCCTCCAGGCCCACCACGTTGCCCAGGGTTTCGAAGAAGGTGCTGCCGAAATAGGGTTGCAGGCCGAAGGGAATCTGGTTCAGACCGACCTGCACTTGCTGCTCGGGGTTGAACCGGTAGCCAATCCAGGCGCTCTCGGCGAAAGCGATGTCGCCCACTTTGTCGGTGTAGCGGTAGGGGTAGGCGCGGCCGTAAAAGCGGTACTTGGCGGCGCCGATCCAGGTGTCGGAGCTGTACTTGGCACTCAAGATCGCGGTGTCGAAGTTGAAGGTCTGGATATCCCGGTCCGGGTCGTAGTCCCAGCGCGCGCGAACCGCGCCGCCCAGATCCAGGTGGTCGGTGACTTGCACGGCCAGAGCGGGGGTGGCGAGGCTGCCCAGCAGGGCGAAGTTGCACAGTAGGCCAGAGCGTTTGTAAAGCATGGGGTTTTCTCCCGGATTGTTATTGTCGGGTGCGATGAAACCGGCCGCGGCAAGGGCTGCAGCCAAGGGTGAAAGAATTGAGAGTGGGGTGAACGCTAGGGCTTCAGCCCTTGGCGATCATCGAGACAAGCGGGAAAGGAGGCATGGGCAGTACTCGTTGTTGTTTTTGTAATGTGCCTGCAGTGTTGCTATCTGCTCCTGGCTCGACAAACGATTTATTCATCGCCAAGGCATGACTAAAACGAATGTTAGTCCCATAGATTCCGCCTGCGATGGCATGCGATGCTCTGCGCTTCCTGCAGCCATCACAGAGAGACTGTCGTGAAACGCAAGATGCCTGCGCTCAATGCGCTCAAAGCCTTCGAGGTCGCCGGCAGCACCGGCAGTTTTACCCGGGCCGCCGAATTGCTCAACGTCACCCAGAGCGCGGTCAGCCGTCAGGTCCGGCAATTGGAGGAGCAGTTAGGGGAAAGCCTACTGCAACGCCGCCATCATCACCTGGAGCTGACCAGCGCCGGGCGTGTGCTGCTGCGGGCCCTGCACCAGTCCTTCGACAAGATCGAGTTGACGTTGCGCGGCATCGCACAGAAATCCCACACCAATCGCTTGCACCTCAATGCGCCGCCGACCTTCGCCAGTCGCTGGCTGCTGCCGCGCCTGGGGCGCTTGCGCGAGCAGCATCCGGAGCTGGAGCTGAGCCTGACCACGCGCTTGCAGGACAGCCTGGCGGAAACCGCGACCCTGGATTGCGCGATCCGCTTTGGTGACGGTGAGTGGGATGGCCTGGACAGTTCGCTGCTGTTCCAGGAGCGGCACATCGCCGTCTGCGCGCCTTCGCTGCTGGCCCGGGAATCGGCGGAGCAGGGCGTCGATCTCAAGCGCATGACCCTGTTGCATGTATTGGCCCGGGAGGACCAGCGCTACCTGACCTGGAAGCACTGGCTGGATGCCGCGCGGATCACCGGGGTCGATACTCAGGGCGGCTATGAGTTCGACCTTCTGGACCTGGCCATCCGCGCGGCCACCGAGGGCCTGGGGATCACCATTGCCGACTGGCACATGGTGGCGGCGGAGCTGGCGGCGGGGCAGTTGACCCAGGTGCACAACGTGCATGTGGAGGGGCACCAGTCCTACTGGCTGGTGACGCGCCCGGCCCAGGCGCCGTTGCCGCAGCTGCAGGTATTCAGCCAGTGGCTGCAAGAGGAAGTCTGGCTGGCGCAGCGCCAGCTTGAGCCCTCCACAGCCTCCACACCCCTGGGCTAGAGGCCGCGCGACCGCCTTCGTCGGCAAGCCGACTCCTACAAAAGCCCACATGCGCAACCTGTGTAGGAGCTGGCGTGCCAGCGAAGAGGTCCTTCAGACCACCATCATCAGTGCGTCATAACCTGCGTTTTTTGCATGTTAGTCCGCACAATTAATCGTTTGTCCTTGTCGCGCCGGACGACAAGACTGCCAGCACTCACATAACAACAACCCGAGTGCTCAGCCATGCCATATCCGATCCTTGCCGATTGCCTGTCGCTGCCCCTTGTCCGCGTCTTCCAGCCTTGCCCGCACGTCATCGCCATGTCCGTGGATCGCTGTGCTGTGCCCGCTCGACTACGCCAGACCCTTTGACCGCCGGGCCTGGATCGTCTCCAGGCTACCTGCGCCACCTCTCTGCCAACGACGGGGCAACTTTCATGCAACTTGAACAGAATTTTGTTAATGGCGACTTCATCAAACCAGCCAGCGGTGCATCGATTGCTGTTTATGATCCGGCTGACGAAACCCTTGTCGGGCATGTCTCGGCCGCCACTCAGGAAGAGGCCTGTGGAGCGGTGAGCGCCGCCTGCGCTGCACAGAAAAAATGGGCAGCGTTGACCAGCATCCAGCGCGGTGATTACCTGCGCGCATTGGCCGACGCCCTGGAGTCGCGTGCCGACGCCATTGGCCAGGCGCTGGCGGCCGAATCGGGCAAAAGCCTGGCGGACGCCAGCAACGAAGCCCGCTATGCCGCGCAGATCACTCGTTATCACGCTGAATGGGCGCGCCGCATCGAGGGCGAGATCATTCCCAGCGACAGCCCCGACGAAAAGCTGTTTCTGCACCGCGAGGCGATTGGCGTCGTGGCCTGCCTGATCCCGTTCAACTACCCGGTCTACACCTTGCTGCGCAAGGTGGCGCCGGCGCTGATCGCCGGCAATACGGTGGTGGTGCGGCCGAGCAACAACACGCCGCTGTCGGCGTTTGAAATCGCCCGGGCGGTGCAGCAGGCGGGCCTGCCGCCGGGTGTAGTGAACATCCTGACCATGGACCACGCCACCGCCGCCACGGTCTGTACCCACCCGGCAGTGGGCATGATCACCCTGACCGGCAGCGTCAATGCCGGGCGTATCGTGCTCGACTACTGCAAGGCCAATATTGCCAAGCCGTCGTTGGAACTGGGGGGCAAGACCCCGGCCATCATCGAGCCCGACGCCGACCTGGAGCAGGCAGCCAGCGCCATCATCGCCTCCAAGACCACCCACTGCGGCCAGTTGTGCACGGCGGTGGAGCGGGTCTATGTCCATGAAAGCGTGCATGAGCGCTTCCTGGCCCTGCTCAAGGCAAAAATCGCCGCCGTGCAATTCGGTGACCGGCGCCAGGACCCAAGCCGCATGGGGCCTCTGGTCAGCGCGGCGTCCCGGGTTGCGATACATGGCCTGGTGCAGCGAGCGGTCGCCCAGGGCGCGGTGCTCGAAGCCGGTGGCGTGATGCCCGAGGGGCCAGGGCATTTCTATCCGCCGACGCTGCTCAGCGGCTGTCGCCAGGACATGGAGATCGTGCAGGAGGAAATCTTCGGTCCGGTGCTGCCGGTGCTCAAGTACCGGGATATCGATGAGGCCCTGGCCTTGGCCAATGACCACCAGTTCGGCCTGGCCTCGGTGCTCTACACCGAAAACTACCGCACCGCGATGAAAGTCGCCGGGGCCATCCAGGCCGGCGAGCTGTACGTCAACCGGACCCCGGCCGACCCCTACCAGGGCTACCACGCCGGCTGGAAGCGCTCGGGACTGGGCGGCGACGACGGCAAGCACGGCATGCTTGAGTTCACCCAGACCCGCCTGGTGGTCATGCCTTTCTGAAGGCCGCCGTCAGTCATCAGCCGCAAGCTGCAAGCAAGAGCAGCGCAGTCGTTCTTTCCGCGTGAAGCTCGAAGCTTGCCGCTGCCCCACTAATAATAATGAGCGGCGCCGGATACCGGCGCCCGAGGGCATCGTCATGTCAAAAAATGCCGCCGATCTGGCCGCTATCCCGGGTTCTGCCGCATTGCCGCTGGACAACAGCGACAAGCGCAGTCGCTACTTTCAACTGATGCTGCTGGTGCTGGCCGCCGGGGCGATCTACCCGATCCTCTACCTGCGTCAGGTCTACCAGACCACCATGCTCGAGGTGTTGCACATCAACCACAGCGAGCTGGGTTACCTGTACTCCATGCTCGGCACTATCTTCCTGATCAGTTACCTGCCCAGCGGCTGGCTGGCGGACCGTATCGCTCCGCGCTTGCTGATTTTCTTCTCCCTGGTGGCCACCGGCGCCCTGGGCCTGTGGTACTCCACTGCGCCATCACTGACGTCGCTGATGATCATCTTCGGCTGCTGGGGGCTGACCACCGGGCTGACCTTCTGGGCCTCGGTGCTCAAGCGGGTGAAGATGATTGCCCGCCACAACGAGCAGGGGCGTTTCTTTGGCATCCTCGACGGCGGCCGTGGCCTGGTGGAAGCCTTGCTGGCGACCCTGGCCCTGGGGTTGTTCGCCCTGGCCACCGAGACGCGTGGCGAGTCGACGGCCGAGGGGTTCCGGCATGTGGTCTACCTGTACTCCTTTACCTGCATCGCCATCGGCTGCGTGCTGGTGCTGCTCAAGGACCCCAAGTCCATGCAAGACACGGCGCCGGTGGAGCAGGGGCGCTTCAACCTGCTCAGCGACCTGGCGACCCTGGTGAAGATCCCCGAGCTGTGGCTGGTGACCGCCATCGTGTTCTGCGGCTACCACATCTTCTGGGCCACCTACAGCTTCTCCGACTACCTGCAGGGCAACGGCATGACCGCGGTAATGGCCGGCACCATCACCACCATCAAGCTGTGGATGCGGCCGCTGGGTGGCATCGGTGGCGGCTGGCTGGGGGACCGCTTCTCGAATATCTCGGTGCTGATCGTGGCGCTGTTGCTGGCGACCTTGGGCATCGTCGGGCTGATCCTGTTCCCGGCCCTGGGCAGCCTGGGTTTGTTGATCGCCACCGTGATCTTCATCGGCCTGATGACCTACGCCATTCGCGGACTGTACTGGGCGATTCTCGATACCTGTCGGATCCCCTTGCGCATCACCGGCCTGGCCATCGGCATCGTCTCGGTGGTGGGCTACCTGCCGGACGCCTTTATCCCGCTGATCAACGGCTATCTCACCGAACATTTCCCCGGTGCCTTGGGCTACCGCTTGTACTTCGGCTATATCGCCGCGGTCGGCGCCCTCGGCACCCTGGCCGCGATTGCCTTGCGCGCTCGCGTCAACCGCACCCAGCAGCATTCGCAAACAGGAGCCTGAGATGAAAATCGTCGCCCTTGAAACCCATATTGTCGCTGTTCCACCACCGCATATCGGCGGCATGTACTGGCTGTTCGTCAAGCTGCGCACCGCCTGTGGCATCGAAGGCGTGGGCGAGATCTACGCCGCCACCTTCGGTCCTCAGGCAATGCAGCCGATCATCGAAGACGTGTTTCAGCGCTACCTGCTGGACCAGGACCCGCACCACATCGAACGCTTCTTCCGCCAGGCCTATTCCAGCGGTTTCACCCAGCGCCCGGACCTGACCATGATGGGCGTGGTCAGCGGCCTGGAGATGGCCTGCTGGGACATCATCGGCAAAGCGGCGAACAAGCCGGTGTATGAGCTTTTGGGCGGCAAGGTCCACGAACGCCTGCGCTCCTACACCTACCTGTATCCACAGAACAGCCGTGGCGAATACGACTACGACGACCCGGACCTGGCCGCCGAATGCGCGGTGCAGAACATGAACCAGGGCTTCACTGCCCTGAAGTTCGACCCGGCCGGGCCCTACACCGCGTACTCCGGGCACCAGCTGTCCCTGGAAGTGCTGGAGCGCTGCGAAACCTTCTGCCGCAAGATCCGTGAAGCGGTGGGCAATCGCTGCGACCTGCTGTTCGGCACCCACGGGCAGATGGTGCCGTCCTCGGCCATACGCCTGGCCAAGCGCCTGGAGCAATACGATCCGCTGTGGTTCGAGGAGCCGGTGCCGCCGGGCCAGGAACAGGCCATGGCGCAGGTGGCGGCCAAGACCAGCATCCCGATTGCCACCGGCGAGCGCCTGACCACCAAGTACGAGTTCTTCAAGCTGCTGCAGGCCGGTGGTGCCTCGATCCTGCAGATGAACGTGGCGCGCTGTGGGGGTCTGCTGGAGGCGAAGAAGATCGCCAGTATGGCCGAGGTCTACTACGCGCAGATCGCCCCGCACCTGTACAACGGCCCGATCGGCGCGGCGGCGAGCTTCCAGCTGGCTGCCTGCACGCCGAACTTCCTGATCCAGGAAAGCATCATGACTTGGGGCGGCTTCCACGCCGAAGTGCTGACCAGGCCTTTGCAATGGGAGGATGGCTACATCATCCCGTCCAGCGAGCCGGGCCTGGGGGTGGAGCTGAACATGGACGTGGTACGCAGGCACTCGCCCTACAGCGGCGAACGCCTGCACTTGCAAATGGCCGCGAGCCCGGTCGACGTCAAGGATACCTCCCCGGCCAAAGGCTGAGCACCTCCGGCCCGGCGACGGGCAGGGCATGGGCAGCCGCTACGGCTGCCTCCAACACCATCTGAGCGATAACCCTGCATGACATACGACTACATCATCGCCGGCGCCGGCGCCGCCGGCTGCGTTCTGGCCAACCGGCTCTCGGCCTCGGGCCAATACTCGGTATTGCTGCTGGAAGCGGGCGGCAAGGACTCATCGTTCTGGTTCAAAATTCCGGTGGGGTTCGCCAAGATGTACTACAACCCGACCTTCAACTGGATGTACTACAGCCAGCCACAGAAGCAGCTCGCCGACCGCGCCCTTTATGCGCCACGGGGCAAGGTTCAGGGCGGTTCCGGCTCGATCAACGCGATGATCTACGTGCGTGGTCAGGCCCATGATTTCGATGATTGGGCGGCGGCCGGCAACGACGGCTGGAGCTTCAATGACGTGCTGCCATACTTCCGCAAATTGGAAAGCCACCCTCTGGGGGACAGCCAATACCACGGCGCTAGCGGTCCCATCAGCATCACTCCGATGAAGGGACAGACCCATCCCATCTGTGATGTGTTCCTCAAGGGCTGCGAGGAACTGGGCTACTCGCGCAGCGAAGATTTCAATGGCGCCAAGTTCGAAGGTGCGGGTATCTACGACGTCAACACCCGCAACGGCCAGCGCTGCTCCAGCAGTTTTGCCCATCTGCATCCGGCGTTGAGTCGGTCAAATCTCAAGGTCGAGCATTACGCGCTGGTCGACCGGGTGCTGTTCGATGAGCAGAAACAGCGCGCCACGGGCATCAGTGTGACCCAGCACGGGGTGGTCCGGACCTTCAGCGCCAACAAGGAGGTGATCCTGTGTGCCGGCGCGGTGGACACGCCGAAGATCCTGCAACTGTCTGGGGTCGGTGATCGCGAGTTGCTGGCCCGGCACCAGATTCCTTTGGTTCGGCACTTGCCGGCGGTGGGACAGAACCTTCAGGACCACTTGTGCGTCAGCTACTACTACAAGGCCAATGTGCCCACCCTCAACGACCAGCTCAGTTCGCTGTTCGGCCAGCTCAAGCTGGGCCTGCAATACCTGCTGACGCGCAAGGGCGCACTGGCCATGAGCGTCAACCAGGCCGGAGGCTTCTTCCGTGGCGACGAAGAGCAGGAGCACCCTAATCTGCAGCTGTACTTCAACCCGCTGTCGTACCAGATCCCCAAGAGCAACAAGGCCAGCCTCAAACCCGAGCCGTATTCCGGCTTCCTGCTGTGCTTCAACCCCTGCCGGCCCACCAGTCGCGGCAGCATCCAGATCGCCTCGAAGAACCCTCGCGATGCGGCGCTGATCGATCCCAACTACCTGAGCACCGACAAAGACATTGCCGAGGTGATCCAAGGCAGCCGACTGCTGCGCAAGATCATGCAGACCCCGGCGCTCAAGAGCATAACGGTGGATGAAGTGCTACCGGGGCCAGCGGTGGACAGCGATGAGCAGATGCTGCAGTACTTTCGCGAGAACAGCGGCTCGATCTACCACCTGTGCGGCTCCTGCGCCATGGGCCGTGACGAACAGCACTCGGTGGTGGATGCGCGGCTGAAGGTGCACGGCCTGGCGCGGCTGCGCATAGTCGATGCCTCGGTGTTCCCCAACGTCACCTCTGGCAACACCCATGCGGCGGTGCTGATGGTGGCGGAGAAGGGCGCCGACCTGATCCTGGAGGATGCTCGGTAGCAGCCCCAGGATCGTGTCGAACGGCTTGTTGACGGTGCTGTACGTCAGTGCGTACCGGGACCTGGGTTAGCGCAGTTTCTCCAGCATCTGGTAGTACCACATGCCCGCCGCCAGCATCGGGTTGCCCAACTGGTCGCCAAAGGGCACGCGGATGTGTTGGCAGGCGGCGAAGGTGTCGTAGTGGCCGAGGTGGCCGGTCAGGGCTTCGGCCATGATCTCGCCCATGATGTGGCTGGTGGCCACGCCGTGCCCGGAGTAGCCCTGGCAGTACCAGACGTTGTCCGAGAGCTTGCCCAGTTGCGGGATGCGGTTGATCACGATGCCCATGGCGCAACTCCACTGGAAGTCGATGCCCACGCCCTTGAGCGCCGGGAAGGTGCGTTCGATGCACGGGCGCAGTTCGCCGGCGATGTCTCGCGAGTCCTTGCCGCTGTAGTTGGCGCCGCCGCCGAACAGCAGGCGGCCGTCGGCGGTCATGCGGTAGTAGTCGAGGACGAAGCGGCAGTCGTAGACCGCCAGGTCCTCGGGGTTCAGGCGCTTGGCCAGGTCGCCCAACGGCTCGGTGGTGACGATGCCGCCCATGGCCGGGAAGATCTTGCCCTTGAGCTTCTTCGGCTCCAGCTTGTGGTAGACGTCGCCGGCCAGCAGCACTTGCTTGGCGTTGATCCGGCCTTGGGCGGTGATCACTGCCGGGTGTTCGCCGTGGACGATCTGCAGCACTTCGCTGTGCTCGAAAATCAGTGCCCCCAGGCTTTCGGCGGCCCGGGCTTCGCCGAGGCACAGGTTCAGCGGGTGCAGGTGCAGGTTGCGGGTGTTCTTGATGGCGCCGTGGTAGAGGTCGCTTTCCAGCAGGCTGCGCACCTGGGCTCGGTCCAGCAGGCTGACTTCGTCGCCCATGCCGCGGCGCACCGCTTCTTCGTAATCGGCGCGCAGGCCCGGCAGGTGGCTGGGCTTGTAGGCGGCGTGCAGGTGGCCGTGCTTGAGGTCGCAGGCGATGGCGTATTTCTCCACCCGTTGCTGGATGATCCGGTGCCCGCGCCAGCGCAGGTTCCAGATGAAATCATCGACCTCGTCGCCCAGTTCGCGGCGCATCTGCTTGCGCATGGCCGCATCGCCGGAAAGGCTGCCGGTGACCTGGCCACCGTTGCGCCCGGTGGCGCCCCAGCCGATCTTGTGGCTTTCGACGATGGCGACTTTCAGGCCGCGCTCGGCCAATTCCACCGCGCTGGCAACGCCGGTGAAGCCGCCGCCGATGATCACCACATCCACCTGATGGCTGCCTTGCAGGGTCGGGTAGTGGGTTTCCTGATTCAGGGTGGCGCTGTAGTAGCTGGGGCAGCGCTCGGCTGCCGGGGTCCGCGGATCGAAGGCGGCTGTCATTGAAAAATCCTCGTGGAAAAAACAACCGGCGGCTGCGTGGGGGCAGCGGCCAGCGCTTCAGCAACTGTCGATGATCTGCCGGGCGCAGCTCAGGTCCGGCAAAGCGGTTTCAGGCCGCCTTGCCCATGAGTCCAGCACCGCAGATCGTTACTGCGGCTCAGGCCTGGGTCAGGTACCAGCGCCAGTCCTGCTCGCCGACTTCGGCCATGAACTGGCGGTACTCGGCACGCTTGACCGCCAGGTACACGCCGAGGAATTCATGGCCCAGGGCATCCCGGGCCCAGGCCGATTGCTCCAGGGCGATCAGCGAGGTCAGCCAGTCGGTGGGCAGCAGTTCGGTAGCCTGGGCGTAGCCATTGCCCTGCACCGGGTCGCCCGGATCGAGCTGTTCGCGCAGGCCACGATGGACGCCGGCGAGGATCGCCGCCGCGGCGAGATAAGGGTTGGCGTCGGCGCCGCAGATGCGGTGTTCGATGTGCCGACTGTTGGCCGGGCCACCGGGCACCCGCAGGCTCACGGTGCGATTGTCGACGCCCCAGGTCGGCGCCAGGGGCGCGTAGCTGTTGGCCTGGAAGCGGCGGTAGGAGTTGGCGTTGGGGCAGAACAGCAGCAGCGATTCCAGCAGGGACGCGAGCATCCCGCCCACCGCCTGACGCAGCAGCGGGGTGCCGGCCGGGTCCTCGGAGGCGAACAGGTTGCGGCCCGCAGCGTCGGCAATGCTCACGTGCATGTGCATGCCGGTGCCGGCCAGGTGGTCGAAGGGCTTGGCCATGAAGGTGGCCTGCATCCCGTGCTTGTGAGCCACGGCCTTGACCAGGCGCTTGTAGCGCACCGCCTGGTCCATGGCCTCCAGGGCATCGCCGTGTTCCAGGGTGATTTCCACCTGGCCCGGGGCGTACTCGGAGATCGCCGTGCGCGCCGGAATGCCTTGCAGTTTGCAGGCGGCGTAGAGATCGGCGAGGAACGGCTCGATCTGCTCCAGCTCCCGCAGGCCATAGACCTGGGTGCTGCGCGGACGACCGCCATCGGCGTCCAGGGCCGGTTGCGGTCGGCCGTTGCCGTCACGCTTGGCGTCCAGCAGGTAGAACTCCAGCTCGCAGGCCATCACCGGGTGGTAACCCTCGGCCTTGAGCCCGTCGATCACCTTGATCAGCAGGTGGCGCGGATCGGCGATGCTGGCGGGCATGCCCTCCTGCGGATGCATGCTGACCTGCACAGCCGCGGTGGGAATCTGCCGCCACGGCAGGCGCACCAGGCTGCCGGCCAGCGGGTAGGCGCGGCAGTCGATATCACCGACGTCCCACACCAGGCCGGAGTTTTCCACGTCGTCGCCGTTGAGGGTCAGGCCGAGGATGGTGCTGGGCAGGGGCCGGCCGCTTTCATACACCGCCAGCAGTTCTTCGCGGTGCAGCAGCTTGCCTCGGGGCACGCCGTTGGCGTCGAGGATGAACAGCTCGATCATGTCGATGTCGGGGTTGGCGGCCAGGAAGTCACGGGCTTCGTCGAGGGCGGCAAATTTCATCAGGGTTCTCGCTTGCGCCATTGGGGCGCGCAGGTTTTCAGGTCCTGCAACAACGCCGCGCACGGTGCGGTTGCAAGGGTAGAAATCAGGTCTGGGAGCGGCACGCGCAGGAGGGCGCGATCAGGCCAGAAGCGAGTGGTCCGGAGGACGTGAGGAGTGGCGCAGACGGGAACGGCACAGGGCCATGGGCAGGTTGACCAGAAGCTTCATGGGCAGGGCCTGTCCAGGAAGTACACACCGATGACGGCGGCGCGGTCCTCATGGACCTCATGGGGCGCAGGGGCGTGGCAGCGGCAGGACAGTGAGAGCCGAGCGTCGACACGCACACCGCGGCCACTGTGCAGGGGCGTGGGAGCTGATCTGTCGAATCCGTGATACGGGCTCAGGGGATACATCGGCCGGGTGATCTCGCTGTCGAGTTCGTTGTGATTATTCTTCATGTGAACCGGGCGCTGGAGGGGCTGATCAATGGGTCCGTCTCTCCAAGGCGAATCAATACTGCAAGAATCCGCCAGCCAATGTAAGGGGGTAAAAGGCTCCAGTCCCCTGGCGAGCGTCCTTCGCCCTCGGGGAGAGGTGCGTGCTAGAGCGGTGCATTACTGTCGCCAGGGGTGTCTGATTTTTTTACAGAACCTCAGTAGACCCCGGGCAGCAGGCGCCAGCTGTGGGCGCAATAGTCGTTGTACTCCTGGCCGAAATGGCTACGCAGCAAGGCTTCCTCGGCATGAATCCGCGCGATCAGCGGGATCAGGGTCAGCGCCGCCAATAGCAGCCCCAGCCCGGAGCGAAAGGCCAGGGCCCAGCCCACGGCGTTCACCAGCAGACCGAGGTAGCTGGGGTTGCGCAGGTGGCGATACAGGCCGTCCACCACCAACCTGTGCCCGGGCTGGATCGCCACCAAGCCGCTGAAGCGTCGGCCGAGGATGAACACCGGCCACAGGCGCAGTACGCCACCGAGGGTGAACAGCAGGGCACCCAGCCAGCGCAGGCCTTCGCCGCCGAAGGTGCAGAAATCCATGCGGTCGCTGTAGGCCGGGACAAAGCCGCTCAACAGACCGATCACCCCGAACACGGGTAGCACCCAGCGGTTGCCCTGATCTTCCCGCACGCCACTGCTCAGGTTGACCTCGCTAGACAGCGAGGCGACCACCATTAGCAGGGTGGCGAGGGCGATCAGGGTCAACTGTGGATGGCCGAAGAAGGCCGCGAAACCGCCCAGGCCCCAGATCGCTAGGCCCAGGTAGGCGAGGGCGCCGAGGAGGCTGGAGGCGGCCAGTTGGGGAGAGATTTTCATGGGGGAGCCACGCGGCTATCAAAGGTATCTACAGAGTGTAGGTGTCACCTGCGGGCCGGTTTATATAACGACCCTGAGTCGGACTTTCCATCAGGCCTGAAAAAGGGATGAGTCCATTACTGAACTCATCCCTTTTCGCTGACTAGCTCAACGGGTTGAAGGGGTCAGATGCTCAGCCGAACAAGGCAAATGCATCACTGTTGGCCGGAAGATTGATGAACATTCCATTCGATGTCTGGATTTGCTCGATGGTGTCGTAACCAGCGAACCAGCCCTTCAGACACACACCTTCCTGTGGAGTCTGGCCTGTAGCAAAGCTCGACTGGTGCAGGTAGAGATCATCACCGATGCGGTCCACCAGCAAGTTGGTGCTGTTGATGTTTGACAGCACCAACTTGTCGCCACGGCTGACACCGTCGTCCTGAATCGTGACCAATGCCCGCGTGTCGATCGTGTAGGTATCGTCACCCTCGCCGCCGTTGGCCCAACCACTGGCGCGCAAGACCAGCTTGTCATCACCCGCGCCGCCAAACAGTGAAAAGCCCAGGCCGGTGCCCGTCAGCAGGTCATTGCCTTCACCACCGTCGGCCATGCCGTGTACAACGGTAATCACATCGCCCCCCGCTTCACCGTAGGCCCGACTGCCCTGATCGTTGCTTGCAGTGACTATGGTGTCGTTCCCATTACCGCCATACAACGTATCGGCCTGCGGTCCGTTGGTCAGGCCTTCGAGGCTGAAAGGTCCGATCTGCGAAATCAGTCCGCCGTACAGATAATCGTTGCCGTCACCACCGTACAGGACGTCATCGCCCAGCCCGCCTTCCAGATAGTTAACGCTGGCATCACCTGTCAGGCTGTCGTTGTAGTGACTGCCCACCACACGCTCGATGTTGCGCAGCACATCACCCTCGGCATCGCCACCCTGATTCACGTTGGTCTGCAGATTGATCGTGACGCCTGTGGTGCTGGTGACATACCAGACACTGTCCTGGCCTTCACGACCATCAATCAGATCCGCACCCTTACCGCCAATCAAAATGTCACTCAAGCGCGAGCCCGACAGCGTGTCGTTGAAGTTGCTGCCCTGGACAATTTCGATGTTGGTGTAGGTGTCACCCTGCGCGTCTCCGGTGTTGACTCCGCTAGACAGATCGATAGTCACGGCACTGTCCGACAGCTCGTAGCTGACCAGATCCTGTCCGGCAGCACCATCCAGCCCCATGGCGGAAGTTCCACCGTAGAAGATGTCATTCAGGTTGGAGCCCCTGATTGCTTCGATGTCGGTGTAGGTGTCACCTGCCGCTATGCCGGAATGCACGCCAGTCTTGAGGTTGAGGGTCATGCTCACTTTGCTATCGAGGTACCCCACCGTGTCGTAACCTGCGCCGCCGAAGAACTGGTCGGCTCCCGCGCCACCGTAGAGCGTGTCGTTGCCTGAGCCGCCGGCGATGATGTTGTCGAGATCGTTGCCCCAGCCAGTGAAGGCGCCATTGCCGATAAAGGTCAGGCGTTCAATATTGGCTGCCATGTAGGTATGACTTGGGTTGACCACTGTCACGCGCATCTCATCATTGCCACCACCGGCCTGCTCGACGATGGTCGGTGTGATTCCGTTGCTGATGTAGTAGATATCGTCGCCAGCGCCACCTTCCAAGCGGATGGCGGTGGCGGTGTGATCCAGGCCGGAGGTGAGGATGTCATTGAATGCCGAACCGATGACGTTTTCGATGCTGGTCAGGGTAGTGCCCTCGGCATCTCCGCCCTTGCCGGCCGGGCCGGTGCCGAAACGCACTTCAACGTTCACTCCGGCGGACGAGGTCGAGTAGTCGACGGTGTCCACGCCAGCGCCGCCGTCAAAGGCCATGCCCAGGCCGTTGCCGACAAACGTGTCGTTGTAGCTCGAACCCTTGATCGTCTCGATATCGGTGTAGGTATCGCCAGTAGCAATGCCGGTGTTCACGCCGGTTTTCAGATTGACCGTCACGCCGGCCTTGCTGTCGGTGTAACCGGCAATATCCAGGCCCGCACCGCCGAAGAACTGATCAGCACCTGCGCCGCCGTACAGCGTGTCGTTGCCCGAGCCGCCGGTGATGATGTTGTCGCTGTCGTTGCCGTAACCGATGAAGTTCTGGCTGCCGATGTAGGTCAGGCGCTCAACGTTGGCTGCGAGGATGGTGCCGGTCGGGTAGGCCACCGACACCCGCACTTCGTCATTGCCGCCACCGGCCTGCTCGACGATGGTCGGCTGAGCACCGGTGTTGATGTAGTAGATATCGTCGCCCGCGCCACCTTCCAGGCGGATGGCGGTGGCGGTGTGATCCGGGCCGGAGGTGAGGATGTCATTGAATGCCGAGCCGATGACGTTTTCGATGCTGGTCAGGGTAGTACCCTCGGCATCTCCGCCCTTGCCGGCCGGGCCGGTGCCGAAACGCACTTCAACGTTCACTCCGGCGGACGAGGTCGAGTAGTCGACGGTGTCCACGCCAGCGCCGCCGTCAAAGGCCATGCCCAGGCCGTTGCCGACAAACGTGTCGTTGTAGCTCGACCCCTTGATCGTCTCGATGTCGGTATAGGTATCGCCAGTAGCAATGCCGGTGTTCACGCCGGTTTTCAGATTGACCGTCACGCCGGCCTTGCTGTCGGTGTAACCGGCAATATCCAGGCCCGCACCGCCGAAGAACTGATCAGCACCTGCGCCGCCGTACAGCGTGTCGTTGCCCGAGCCGCCGGTGATGATGTTGTCGCTGTCGTTGCCGTAACCGATGAAGTTCTGGCTGCCGATGTAGGTCAGGCGCTCAACGTTGGCTGCGAGGATGGTGCCGGTCGGGTAGGCCACCGACACCCGGACTTCGTCATTGCCGCCACCGGCCTGCTCGACGATGGTCGGCTGAGCACCGGTGTTGATGTAGTAGATATCGTCGCCAGCGCCACCTTCCAAGCGGATGGCGGTGGCGGTGTGATCCGGGCCGGAGGTGAGGATGTCATTGAATGCCGAACCAATGACGTTTTCGATGCTGGTCAGGGTAGTGCCCTCGGCATCTCCGCCCTTGCCGGCCGGGCCGGTGCCGAAACGTACTTCCACGTTGACCCCGGCAGACGAGGTCGAGTAGTCGACGGTGTCCACGCCAGCGCCGCCGTCAAAGGCCATGCCAAGGCCGTTGCCGACAAACGTGTCGTTGTAGCTCGAACCTTTGATCGTCTCGATATCGGTGTAGGTATCGCCTGCGGCAATGCCGGTGTTCACGCCGGTTTTCAGATTGACCGTCACGCCGGCCTTGCTGTCGGTGTAACCGGCAATATCCAGGCCCGCACCGCCGAAGAACTGATCAGCACCTGCGCCGCCGTACAGCGTGTCGTTGCCTGAATTGCCAGTGATGATGTTGTCGCTGTCGTTGCCGTAGCCGATGAAGTTCTGGCTGCCGATGTAGGTCAGGCGCTCAACGTTGGCTGCGAGGATGGTGCCGGTCGGGTAGGCCACCGACACCCGGACTTCGTCATTGCCGCCCCCGACCTGCTCGACGATGGTCGGCTGAGCACCGGTGTTGATGTAGTAGATATCGTCGCCCGCGCCACCTTCCAAGCGGATGGCGGTGGCGGTGTGATCCAGGCCTGAGGTGAGGATGTCATTGAATGCCGAGCCGATGACGTTTTCGATGCTGGTCAGGGTAGTACCCTCGGCATCTCCGCCCTTGCCGGCCGGGCCGGTGCCGAAACGCACTTCAACGTTCACTCCGGCGGACGAGGTCGAGTAGTCGACGGTGTCCACGCCAGCGCCGCCGTCAAAGGCCATGCCCAGGCCGTTGCCGACAAACGTGTCGTTGTAGCTCGAGCCTTTGATCGTCTCGATATCGGTGTAGGTATCGCCTGCGGCAATGCCGGTGTTCACGCCGGTTTTCAGATTGACCATCACGCCGGCCTTGCTGTCGGTGTAACCGGCAATATCCAGGCCCGCACCGCCGAGGAACTGATCAGCACCTGCGCCGCCGTACAGCGTGTCGTTGCCTGAATTGCCAGTGATGATGTTGTCGAGGTCGTTACCGTAACCGATGAAGTTCTGGCTACCAGTGTAAGTCAGGCGCTCAACGTTGGCCGCCAGGACAGTGCCGCTCGGGTTGATTACCGATACCCGCACTTCGTCATTGCCGCCACCGGCCTGCTCGACGATGGTCGGCGTGACGCTGGTGTTGATGTAATAGATATCGTCACCTGCGCCACCTTCCAGGCGGATGGCGGTGGCGGTGTGATCCGGGCCGGAGGTGAGGATGTCATTGAATGCCGAGCCGATGACGTTTTCGATGCTGGTCAGGGTAGTACCCTCGGCATCTCCGCCCTTGCCGGCCGGGCCGGTGCCGAAACGTACTTCCACGTTGACCCCGGCAGATGAGGTCGAGTAGTCAATCGTGTCAAAACCGGCGCCACCATCGATCTTGTCTGCTCCCGGACTACCCTTAATGACATCATTACCGCCCAGAGCGTTGATTTCGTCATACCCATCGGTACCTGTCAGCGTGTCAGCACCGTTTGTCCCGTTGATAATTGCCATTCGCATCTTCCTTGCTTTTGATGTTGAACCAGATACCGAGAAAAAACGTGCTCGCAGCCAATTAGCTGAGATAGAAATCGCTTCCATCGATTTCGGCCGCTACAAGCCAAACGTGAAGATAAAATTCAACAGTTTCTGACGGAGGTGATCAAGCTGAGTTTTTTCCGTCAGGTGCCCCACCAGAAAATCGATAAACACCCGAGTCCTCTGCGGCACCCGCCGCGCCGAGGGCTACACCACATTGACGCTGATGGGCGGCGCTTGCCAGTCACACAGCACCGGCACCAGGCGTCCGACCGCCAGGGCGTCCTCGACGATCGGTGACCCCGGACTGGTCGCCGGTGGTCAAGGTGCCGGGGCATTGGAAACCCAACGCACCCTTGCAGAACCGGGTGCACCAATGCAGCGGACCTTGCGCGGTGCATGCCCACGGGCACCAGAAGGCGCGCATGTCCAATGTGCCGGTGAGTGACTTTCAGTGGGGGCTGGGGGGCGTTTGGGTGTTCGTGTTTTGCGTTCTGAAGCAAGCCTGTAAAAAGGCGACAGGACGGTAGACCGTCCTGTCGCCTGTTTTCTGTGAAAATCTCCCGGCCGCTGGAGGGATAGAACGCGTGTCAGTCGATTCCGGGAAGCGTATACGCCTGTTCTATATGGCCGATGTTCTTGTTCAAGATAGGCTTTGAGATTCTGAGGATCAGCGACTCAACGTGTTTTGGGAAGTCCATCCAATCAGAGCTGCCGACGTCGTAGGCTGAGATGTAGCGAACGATTTCATAGCGTTTTTCGGGCTTGTTCTTGATCCCGGCGGGGAACTGAATGTCCACATCGCGGCGAATGGCCGAGTAGGCTTCTTTTAACAGGTTGGTGGCTTTGCCGAGATAGATGAGGTTGGCCATCGAGTCATAGAAGGCATAGATACCCGCTCGTTCTTCGTGGCCCTTGAACAGGTCTTTCAACTGCGCCATCACCGGTTGGTCCTGCTTGAACTCGGCGAACTCCACCACTGACTGGAATTCAGGCGTAAAGGCGCGGTGAATGAAGTACTCGACCGTGATGTGCTGTGGCTGGCATTGGCCAGAGCACCAGTCTGCGATCTGCTTGGTGCTGTATCCGGTGAGGGCACACGCATTTTCAACGTCCCCCGAGTAATACCGTTCAATGATGTAATGCAAAACACCGCTGCGATCAGTCACAAAAAATCCTTTTCCCGGTTTAACTGGCTATCGAATTTGCCATCTCGTGGTTGTTTTGGGGGCTTCAGAATGCTTATGGAATCTTGAAGACCAAACTCCAAGTCGGCTTGAGCGCGCGATGCTACTAATTAGCCACTATTCTGTCCAGCCGAGGGGAGTAAGGGGGCCATTGAGCCGATTTCGGTGTTCGGAAAAGTCTACTTAGGTAATTTACAGGCAATAAAAAGGGGCGCTGAAAGTTCAGCGCCCCATGTAGCTTTATATTAGGTTGTCAATTTTTTAGCAAAACCGATCAATCACCCGAACTTCCGACTTGTCCCGCAGCGATTGCCATTCGGCTTTCAGGGTCTCCAGGACCCGACCGATGAAGTCTTTGTCGGCGGCGGCTTTCTTGCCGACGTAGCCCTGGCCGCGGCGGTACATCTTCAGGCGGGCCGCCAGTTCCTGGTTGCTCTGGTCGAACTCTGCTTCATGGCTATGGGGCGACAGGCAGTCGATATGCACTTGGCCCGACTTGGCAATCCACAGGATGTGGCTGTCGTGGCTGTCTTTCTGTGCGGCGAACATACGTGCCAATTCATCAATAGTGGGTTGATTATTAAGATTCATTTGTAGCCCCCTTGACCATTTATCGATCTATCTAAGTTGATTCGCTAATTCATCTTGCTACGTCGGTAAGTTGAACCCTGATACCGGAAACAGGGCGACAGAGGGTGTCTGTCGGATACAGATAAGGCCCAGAGCCTGATGCGTGTAGTTGCCTTGATTAACTGCTACGCAATAGCGTCACAACGAAGAGAAGCAGCGTAAACCTGGATGAAGCTGCCGACATTCCCACCATCGGCCACAAGCATCTTGAAGAGTTTTCGCCGGCTTCCCGTCTTGGTACTGGACGGTCAATGCCAGGTCAGTTTCATCAATCTGCCTTGTGGGCAGTACACATCCGGGTCACAGCTCGGCGGTCAGACGAGCTTGCTCATAACACCTTTGCCTCGTCCCCCGATCGGGGGGACGCCTGCATCATGCAAGGGCGAAATCCTCTCGTCAACGGTTTTGTAGTGAAAATTTTCAGGCACTACATATTGTCTGACAAAAGCCGAAAAGCCATCACCCAGGCCCCCCAATGCCGGTCAGGGCAGGTAGAATCGGCGCCTTGAAATGTTCTGAGGTTGCAGCGGTGGATGTACAACAAGGCTTCGTCCTGACCCGGCACTGGCGCGACACGCCGGCGGGCACGGAAGTCGAATTCTGGCTGGCCACCGATCAGGGGCCGCGCCGTATCCGCTTGCCGTTGCAAACGTCCGTGGCCTTCATTCCGGCGGCCCAGCGGGCCCAGGCCGAGCGTTTGCTGGCCGACGACCCGGATGTCCAACTGCGCCCCTTGCAGTTGCGGGACTTCCACCAGCGCCCGGTGCTGGGCATGTACTGCCCGCAGCACAATCAACTGATGCGCCTGGACAAGACCCTGCGCCGTGCCGGTGTCGAGGTGTTCGAGGGCGACGTTCGTCCGCCCGAGCGCTACCTGATGGAGCGTTTCATTACCGCGCCGGTGTCCTTTGGCGGCCAGCCAGGGCCCGACGGCCTGTTGCTTGAGGCGCAGATGAAGCCGGCGCCGGACTACCGCCCGACCCTCAAGCTGGTGTCCCTGGACATCGAAACCAGCGAGCGCGGTGAGTTGTACTCCATTGCGCTGGAGGGGTGTGGCCAGCGCCAGGTGTACATGCTCGGCAAGGCCCGGGAGGACGACAGCCCGGTGGACTTCGACCTGGAGTTCTGCGCCAGCCGCGAGCAGTTGCTGGAGAAACTCAACCAATGGCTGGCCGAGCACGACCCTGACGCAATCATCGGCTGGAACCTGGTGCAGTTCGACCTGCGGGTGCTTCACGAACATGCCCGGCGCCTGGCCGTGCCCCTGCGCCTGGGGCGTGGTGGCGAGGAAATGCAATGGCGCGAGCACGGCAGCCGCACCCATTACTTTGCCTCGGCCGCCGGGCGCTTGATCATCGACGGTATCGAGGCATTGCGTTCGGCGACCTGGAGTTTCCCGTCCTTCAGCCTGGAGAACGTGGCCCAGACGCTGCTGGGGGAGGGCAAGTCCATCGACAACCCGTACCAGCGCATGGACGAAATCAACCGCATGTTCGCCGAGGACAAGCCGGCCCTGGCCCGCTACAACCTCAAGGACTGCGAGCTGGTGACGCGGATCTTCGCCAAGACCGAGCTGCTGACCTTTCTCCTGGAGCGGGCCACGGTCACCGGCCTGCCCGCCGACCGCAGCGGTGGCTCGGTGGCGGCCTTCACTCACCTGTACATGCCGCTGATGCATCGCCAGGGCTTTGTCGCGCCCAATCTCGGCGAGCTGCCGCCCCAGGCCAGCCCCGGTGGTTTTGTCATGGATTCGCGGCCCGGGTTCTACGAGTCGGTGCTGGTGCTGGACTACAAGAGCCTGTACCCCTCGATCATCCGCAGTTTCCTGATCGACCCGGTGGGGCTGGTGGAGGGCCTGCGTCAACCGGATGACCAGCACTCGGTGCCAGGCTTTCGCGGCGCGCGCTTCTCCCGTACCCGACATTGCCTGCCCTTGATCGTGACCCGGGTCGCCGAGGGCCGCGAAGTGGCCAAGCGCGAGCACAACGCGCCATTGTCCCAGGCCCTGAAGATCATCATGAACGCCTTCTACGGCGTGCTCGGCTCCAGCGGCTGCCGCTTCTTCGATCCACGCCTGGCGTCATCCATCACCTTGCGTGGCCACGAGATCATGGCCCGTACCCGGCAGTTGATCGAAGCCCAGGGCCATCAAGTGATCTATGGCGATACCGACTCCACCTTCGTCTGGCTCGGCAGCCTGCATGACGAGGAGCAGGCGGCGCTGATCGGCCGCGGCCTGGTGGCCCACGTCAACCAGTGGTGGCGCGAGCATCTGCAGCAGCAATACGGCCTGGACAGCGCCTTGGAGCTGCAGTTCGAAACCCACTACAAACGCTTTCTGATGCCCACCATCCGCGGCGCCGAGGAGGGCAGCAAGAAGCGTTACGCCGGCCTGGTGCAGCGCGCCGATGGCAGCCAGGAGATGGTCTACAAGGGCCTGGAGACCGTGCGCACCGACTGGTCGCCCCTGGCCCGGGAATTCCAGCAGGAGCTGTACCAGCGCATCTTCCACCGCCAGCCCTACCAGGACTACGTGCGCGACTACGTGCAACGCACCCTGGCCGGGCAACTGGACGATTTGCTGATCTACCGCAAGCGCCTGCGCCGTCCCCTGGACGACTACGAGCGCAACGTGCCACCCCATGTGCGCGCGGCGCGCCTGGCGGACGAGTACAACCGCGAGCAGGGCCGGCCCCTGCAGTACCAGAACGGTGGCTGGATCAGCTATGTGATCACCCTGGCTGGCCCCGAGCCCCTGGAAAACCGCCGCGCGGCCATCGACTACGAGCACTACCTGACCCGGCAACTGCAGCCGGTGGCAGACGCCATCCTGCCGTTCGTGCAGGACGACTTCAGCACCCTGGTGGGCGGGCAGATGGGCCTGTTCTGAGGCGCCTCAGTCGTCCACGGCTTCGCACAGGCCACTGGCACCGTGTTTGTCGCTGTACTTCACGCTCACTGAATCGTCGTCCTCGACGCTGATGGTCAGGTTCGTTTCCGGCGTCTTGACCTGGAAATGCCGGTCATCCACGGCGCGGCTCTTGACCACTTTGCCGTTGATGTAAATCGGACCGCCCTGGTCGGCGCTGACGGCCAGATTGCCGGGGCAGGAGACGTTGAACAGCGGTACAGCTTCGGCGTGGGCGGCGCCGGTGAACATCATCAAAGTGCCCAGCAGCAGGATTTTGCGCATCGCGGACTCCTCGTGGAACAGCCTGGAGGCAGAGGCCTGAGCGGCCCTTTGCAACCCCGGATGGGGGCTTAGCCTATCGGCTGCCAGAGCTGTGCGCGAGTGGAATATTTACCCCGGGACAGAGCGGTTTTCGGGCTTTTGTCGGACAAAAAAAACCGTGGACTCGCCGTTGACGACTGTGTCAGGTTTCCAGGGCCTCAATGGGCGAGTGATAGGACGATCTCGCAGGCGGGGTCGTGGCTGTTCTATCGGAAATTTTTTGTCTGGAACAAGGACGTAACAATGTCAAACGCACTATCCAAAGCACTTCCTGAAACCATCGGTTACGGGATCGACCCGCTCGCAGCGGGCAGTAATGCCTACCAGCAGGTCCATGCCTTCAGCCATCTGTATGACCGGGGCGGCAGCGAACTGGTGAACGGCAAGCCATCGTTCACCGCCGACCAGGCCGCCGACTCGATCCTGCGCAAGGGCCTGTCCTGGCACGACCAGAATGGCGACGGCAAGATCGACCTGAGCTACAGCTTCCTCACTGACAAACCGGCCAACTACAACCCGGCCCTGGGCAGTTTCAGCGAGTTCAGCGCGCTGCAGAAGGCTCAGGCTTTCCTGGCCCTGCAGTCCTGGTCGGACGTGGCCAACATCACCTTCAGCGAGTCCGCCAAGGGCGGTGACGGCCACCTGAGCTTCGGCAACTACAACGTCAGCACCGGCGGCGCGGCCTTCGCCTACCTGCCGTCCGGCAGCAGCTATGACGGCCAGTCCTGGTACCTGATCAACGACCAGTACCGGGTCAACGAAACTCCGGGCAATGGCAACTATGGTCGCCAGACCCTGACCCACGAGATCGGCCACAGCCTGGGCCTGTCCCATCCGGGTGTGTACAACGCCGGCAGCGGCAGCCCCACCTACAACGACGTCACCTACGCCCAGGACACCCGCGGCTACAGCCTGATGAGCTACTGGAGCGAGAGCCACACCGGGCAGAACTTCAGCAAGGACGGCGGCGGTGCCTACGCCTCGGCGCCGTTGCTGGACGATATCGTCGCGGTGCAGAAGCTCTATGGCGCCAACCACGAGACCCGTGCCGACAACACGGTCTATGGCTTCAACTCCAACACCGAGCGGGATTTCTACAGCGCCCATAGCGCCTCCGACAAGCTGGTGTTCGCGGTCTGGGACGGTGGCGGCAACGATACCCTGGACTTCTCTGGCTTCACCCAGAACCAGAAAATCAACCTCAACGAGGGTGGTTTCTCCGATGTCGGCGGCCTGGTGGGCAACGTCTCCATCGCCCATGGCGTGACCGTGGAAAACGCCATCGGCGGTTCCGGTAATGACCTGCTGATCGGCAACGCTGCGGCAAACATCCTCGAAGGCGGTGCCGGCAACGACATCCTCTACGGCGGTGGCGGCGGCGATAGCCTGTGGGGTGGGGCGGGGGCCGACACCTTCGTCTACGGCGCGGCTGCGGATTCGACCTTCGACGCCCCGGACTGGATCATGGATTTCGCCAGTGGCGAGGACAAGATCGACCTCAGCGGCCTGTTTGCCTCCACCGGCGCCACCCTGAACTTCGTCAGCGGCTTCACTGGCCACGCCGGCGATGCGATCCTCACCTACTTCGCCGAGACCAACCAGACCAGCCTGATGATCGACCTGACCGGTCATGGCGCGGTGGACTTCGCCGTGGGCACCGTGGGCCAGGCGGCCGTCACCGACATCATCGCCTGATCAACGCTGTGTGACGGGAGCGGCGCCAAGGCGCCGCTCTTCACTGAACGTCAGTCACCACCCCCGCCGCCACAACCGCCACCCCCACAACCGCTGCCATCGCTGGCGCCACTGTCCCCGTCGCCGCCGAAACGCGAGCCGTCACTGTCGCTGCCACTGCTGGAGGAGTCGCTGTCGAAGGAACTGCTGTGCAGCTCGCTGCCGCAGTGCACCACCGCGGCCGTGCTGCCGTTGTCCGTCAGGCGCCGCAGGGACTGGCAGTCAGCGACGTAGTGAAAGCCCCGGGCGATCTTCAGCTTGGCATCCAGGGCGAACAGCAGCGGCAGGCGGCTGGGTTGGGCCGGGTTGATGTTTTCTTCCAGGCAGGCCTGGCGCCAGACCCGGCGCAGGCCGTTGTCGCTCTTTTGCTCGGCATTCTGGCCGAGCACCGCAGCGGGGGTGTGATGGAGGAACTGGCCGAAGGCCTTGTTGCAGAACGCCTGGTAGTCCCGGGTATGCAGGATGAATTCATGCCACAGGTCGTCCACCACCTGGGACGGCATCGACACGTAGCGCTGGCCGCTTTTGAGGTAGGCGAGGAAAAATTGGCGCAGGCCCTGGGCCACCAGTTGGCAGTCCTTGAGGCTCAGGTGTGGATGCTGGGTGCGCAGCGGCTCGAACAGCCGCGGTGGCAAGGTGAAGTTGCGGATATAGGCTTCCCGGCGCAACGCAGTGAGGGCTTTCTGACGGCGCCAGAACACCAGGATCAAGGCCAGGGCCATCACTGCGGGAAGGATCAACAGCATGCTCGGTCTCCGCCGGAAAAAGTGCCGAGACAGTGGCGCAAAGCAGCGCGTTATTCAAGCCGTCCCATCGATGCCGCCCTTGACGATCGCCAGCAACCCGCCCGAGTGGAACCTGGAACCGTCGCAGTCCAGCACCTCCAATCAAGACACCATCGCCAGCGGCTGCAACAACACCTGACAGCCGCCGGCTCCTACGCAATCCTGCTCGCCCGTGAACGGCCCCGTCAGACGTGGTCGATATCGATATCCCGGGTCTCACGCAAACACAGCAAGCCCACCACCAGGCTGACCCCGGTAATCAGCACCGGGTACCACAGGCCGTAGAAGATATCGCCGGTGTACACCACCAGGGCAAAGGACACGGTGGGCAGGAAGCCGCCAAACCAGCCGTTGCCAATGTGGTAGGGCAGGGACATCGAGGTGTAGCGGATACGGGTCGGGAACAGCTCCACCATCAGCGCTGCCAGCGGGCCGTAGCACATGGCGGCGATCAGGATCAGCGCCACGATCAATAGCACCACCATGGGCTTGTTGACGTTCTGCGTGTCCGCCTGCTGCGGATAGCCGGCCAGGGTCACCGCGCCACGCAGCGCCGCTTCGTCGAAGCCGTTGATCTTCACGTCACCGACGCTGACCTGCACCGGGCTACCGGCCGGGGCGGCGACACTGCTGTAGGGCAGGCCCTGTTTCACCAGGAAGGTCTTGACCTTGTCGCAGGGGCTGTCGAAGCGCGCCTTGCCCACCGGGTCGAACTGGAAGGTACAGGTGGCCGGGTCGGCGCTGACGCTGATGGGCGCCTGGCGGCTGGCCTGGTCGATGGCCGGGTTGGCGTAATGGGCCAGGGCCTTGAAGATCGGGAAATACAGCACGGTGGCCAGCAGCAGGCCGAGCATCAGCACCGGCTTGCGGCCGACCTTGTCCGAGAGCCAGCCGAAGAAGATGAACATGGGCGCGCCGATCACCACGCTGATGATCAGCAGGCTGTTGGCCAGGGCCGGGTCCATCTTGAGGAACTGGGTGAGGAAGAACAAAACATAGAACTGCGCGGCGTAGAAGGTCACCGCTTGCCCGGCGTTGATGCTGAACAGGGCGATCAGCACCACCTTGAGATTCTCCCATTTGCCGAAGGACTCGCGGATCGGCGCCTTGCTGGCGCGGCCTTCTTCTTTCATTTTCAGGAACGCCGGCGACTCGTGCAGGCTCATGCGGATCCAGGTGGAGATGCCCAGCAGGACGATGGACAGCAGGAACGGCAGGCGCCAGCCCCAGACCTCGAATTGATCGCCGGTGAAATAGCGACAAGCCAGTACCACCAGCAGCGACAGCAGCAGGCCGAGGGTTGCGGTGGACTGGATCCAACTGGTGTGCAAACCGCGCTTGCCCTGGGGCGCGTGCTCGGCCACATAGGTGGCGGCACCGCCGTATTCACCGCCCAGGGCCAGGCCCTGGAGCATGCGCAGGGCCACCAGGATGATCGGTGCGGCGATGCCGATGCTGGCGTAGTTGGGCAGCAGGCCCACGGCGAAAGTCGCCACTCCCATGAGGACGATGGTGGCGAGGAAGGTGTACTTGCGGCCGATCATGTCCCCCAGGCGACCGAACACCAGGGCGCCGAAGGGGCGCACCACGAAGCCGGCGGCGAAGGCCATGAGGGCGAAGATGAACGCGGTGGTGTCGTTGACCCCGGCGAAGAACTGCTTGCTGATCACCGCCGCCAGGGCGCCATAGAGAAAGAAGTCATACCACTCGAACACCGTGCCGAGTGACGAGGCGAAGATCACCTTCTGACTGCCCTTGGCGGCGCAGTCGTCCAGGGACGCATTGAGAGGCTGAGCGTGTTCTGACATAGGGGGCTTCCTTACAGTGATTATTGTTGTTGTTCCACTGCCGGCGCCGTGACCGACGCCGTTGTTGCGATTCACCGCGACCGTGCGATGAACCTTCGTTTACCTCCCGAGCGTAGGAGCTGGCTTGCCAGCGAAGAGGCTCTTGAGCCAGGTGCCGGCCTTGGAGGCGCCTTCGCCGGCAAGCCGGCTCCTGCACTCATGCCGGGGTGGTGTTCTCCTTGTGCTGGACGGTACTCCTGGGGACGCTGGCGAGAATCAGTTCGGCAGCCTTCTCGGCGATCATCAGCGTCGGCGAGCAGGTGTTGCCGGAGGTGATGCGCGGCATGATCGAGGCATCGGCAATCCGCAGTCCGGGAATGCCGTGCACCCGCAGTTGCGCATCCACCACCGCCTGGGCGTCATTGCCCATGCGACAGGTGCCCACCGGATGAAAGATGGTGGTGCCGATGCGCGCCGCCGCTTCATGCAGTTGTTCCTCACTCTGCAGCTGCGGCCCGGGCAGGTATTCGCTGGGTTTGAACGGCTGCAGGGCCGGGGCGCCGACAATGCGCCGGGTCAGGCGGATGGCATCGGCGGCGACGCGCAGATCCTCCGGATGGCTCAGGTAATTGGGCTGGATCAGCGGTGCATCCCCGGGTTCCACGGAGCGTATCTCTATCCGGCCGCGGCTTTGCGGACGCAGGTCGCAGACCGAGGCGGTGAAGGCCGGGAAACTGTGCAGGGGCTCACCGAAGCGCTCCAGGGACAGCGGCTGCACGTGGTATTCGAGGTTGGCGCTGGTCTGCTCCGGTCCCGAGCGGGCAAAGGCGCCCAATTGGCTCGGGGCCATGGACAGCGGGCCGCTGCGGTCATACAGGTAGCGCAAGCCCATGCCCATCTTGCCCCACAGGCTGCCGGCGATCTGGTTCAGGGTGCGAGCGTTTTCCAGCTTGTAGATCAGGCGCAACTGCAGGTGATCCTGGAGGTTGCCGCCGACCCCGGGCAGGTCATGGCTGACCCCGATCCCCAGCCGCTGCAGCAGCGCGCTCGGACCAATCCCGGAGCGCTGCAGAATACTTGGCGAGCCGACGGAACCGGCGCACAGAATGATCTCCCGGCGGGCCTTGAACGTCTGCTGGCGGCCCTGGCTGATGGCCCGTACCGCGGTGGCGCGGCCGTCCTCGAGTATCAGCCGCTGCACCTCGACATCGGTCAGCACCACCAGGTTGGGGCGGTTGGCGATGGGCTTGAGAAAAGCCTTGGCGGCGTTCCAGCGCACCCCGGCCTTCTGGTTGACCTGGAAGTAGCCGCAGCCTTCGTTGTCGCCGCCATTGAAGTCGTCGATGTTGCGGATGCCGCTCTGCTGCGCAGCCGTGCGGAAGGCGTCGAGGATCGGCCATGACAGGCGCTGGCGCTCGACCCGCCATTCACCGGCGGCGCCGTGCAACTCGCTGCCCCCGGCAAAGTGGTTTTCGCTTTTCTTGAACAGCGGCAGGACCTCGTTCCAGCTCCAGCCCGGGTTGCCTTCAGCGGCCCAACCGTCGTAGTCGGCGGCCTGGCCGCGCATGTAGATCATGCCGTTGATCGAGGAGCAGCCGCCCAGCACCTTGCCCCGCGGGTAGCTCAGGCTGCGACCTTGCAGGCCCGGTTCGGCTTCGGTCTTGAAGCACCAGTCAGTGCGCGGGTTGCCGATGCAGAACAGGTAGCCCACGGGAATGTGAATCCAGGGGTAGTTGTCGCGGCCGCCGGCTTCCAGCAGCAGCACCCGGTGCTGGGGATTGGCCGACAAGCGATTGGCCAGCAGACAGCCGGCGGGACCGGCGCCGACCACGATGTAGTCGTAGGCGTCAAAGGCAGGGAGCATCCGTGACCTCTTTTCTTCGTTCTTGTTTTGCCCTCATCCTAGTTGTTAGCTTTCGTTAAAAGAATGTTAGTTTTTACCCACCTGCTGTGCGTTTTCTAACAGCGTCCCTCTTCGACATCGACCAGGATTTTCCATGTTCGACTGGAACGATCTGCGCTACTTCCTCGAGCTGCAACGCAGCGGGCGCCTGCTCACCGCGGCTCGGCGACTGAACACCACCCACGCCACGGTGGCCCGGCATATCGAGGCGGTGGAGAAGGCCCTGGGCACCGCGCTGTTCGTCCAGCATGCCCAGGGCTACGAGCTGACCCCGGCCGGCGAGGCGCTGCTCAAGCACGCCGAGGCCATGGAAAACGTCGCTTTGCTGGTGCAGGAGGAAATCACCCAGTCCAGTGCGCCCCTGGGCAAGATCCGCGTCGGCGTCACCGAAGGCCTGGGGGTGAAGTTCCTGGCCAGCCGCATGTATGGCCTGTTCGAACGTTATCCGGGGTTGGAAGTGGAGCTGGTGGCGGTGCCGCGCTTTGTCAGCATTCTCAATCGCGAGGCGGAAATCAGCATTCACCTGGAGCGCCCCAATGCCGACATGCTGGTGACCCGCAAACTCACCGACTACCGCCTGGCCCTGTACGCCAGCCAGGCCTACCTGGACCGCGCGCCGCCCCTGCGCAGCCGCGAGGACCTGGGGCGCCACGCCTGGATCGGTTATGTCGACGACCTCTTGTTCAGCCAGGAACTGATGTTCCTCAACAGCTTTTGCCGCAACCCCCAGGTGGTGTTCCACAGCACCAGCGTCATCGCCCAGCAGGAAGCGGCCCGCTCCGGTCTGGGGATCGCCGTGCTGCCGTGCTACATGGCCGCCGCCGACCCGCAACTGGTGCCGCTGCTGCCGGCCGAGAGCATCCAGCGCGCCTACTGGATCAGCACCCGCCGCGAGCTGCACAAATCGGTGCGGTTGCGGGTGGTCTGGGACTATCTGGTGCAGCTGTGCGCGGCGCAGCAGCAGGTGTTGCTGGGGCCCGAGATCTAGCCTGGTTCAGAGAATCGGCCCGCAATGGGCCGAACTGCGGATTGGTGCACCGGGCTTGATGTCGACGAAGCGCGAGCCGTAGGACACCGGGTTCAGCGGGCCGCCGTCCAGGCCCATGCCCAGGCCACCGGCGCTGCGGGTTTCACCTTCCTGCATCAGTGGATCAAGGCATGCCCGCCAGTCCAGCAAGCGCAGGGTCACGGCCTGGCGCCGTTCCAGGTCGCCGGGCAGCAAGGGGCTGGAGCGGTGCCACAGGTATTTGCTGAACAGTAGGGCGTCGCCGGGATCGAAGGCCTCTTCGATGCGTTGCTCCTCGAAGGCGTCGGTAAGCACCCCGGGCGTGCAGTAGGTCTGGCGCAGGTGCGCGGAAAATTCGGCCACCGACTCGCCCCGTGCCAGTTTGCCTGCCAGCAGGCGCGAGAACTGGAAGTTCTCCTGGGCCGAGAACAGCGACAGGGGCACCCAGGCCATGCCGCCACCTTGCAGTTGGGGGCGGATCGGCTGCAACGGCATCCACAGACTGAAGGCCGGGTCCTGGGGGCGGATGTAGCGAAAGTTCAGCGAGTCGTAGTGCCAGGCAAAGCCCGAGCGTCCCACCCCCAGCTCGAAGCTCTGGGCCTCGCTCATGATCAAGCGGCAGCCGGTGAGGCGGGTCAGCACCTGGGCGAAGGCCGGTTGCCGGTAGAGGCGGTCGAGGATGCCAACCTGAGTCACTCGGTGGGTCAGGCGGCTGAAACCGTCGCCATGGGCCGAGGTGCCCGAGGGGGCAGGGCGCAGTTGGCTGTTGGCCAGCTCGCGCAGTTGCAGGATGGCCGCGGGCGTCAACAGACTGCGCAGTTTGATGAAGCCACGCTCTTTGAAGTGCCGCAGATCGTCCTGGTCCAGACGCAGCGGGTTGACCAGGGCAGGGGCGGTGTCAGGCAGGAGCGGTGGCAGGTTCACAGGGGTATTCCATTACCGGGGGACAGGGCCCTTGAGTATGGACAGCGCGAGCTGGGTCGGCAGGCTGGATTCGACCTCGAACAACGCCTTTGCGACATCGGGCAGAGAAGGCGGCGTCTTAGCCGCCAGGCCGGGCGTAGCGGTCCTGGGTCTGGATGAACTCATCGAAGGCCCGGGAGTTGTAGACCTCAAGGCAAGCATGCAGCACCACCTTGTCGCGGCTGTATTTGCTGCTTCCCGAGGCCTGCTCATAGGCTTGTGCCACGTAGTCGGTGGTGGCGGTGTAGGGGTTGTGCAGGGTTTCCAGGGTGTCTTCGTTCTGCAGCACGTTGTACAGGCCTATCCCCAGCACGCCGTACATGCCGACGGCGTGGCCGACGTCTCGACGCATGGCCGAGGGTTCCTCGAAGCGCTCGGCCAGGCAGTTGGCCAGGCCGTAGTTCTTCAGGGACTGGCGGGCAGCGTCGACCTCACTGGTGGCCTGGGCCGCGCTGCAGGCAGCGGCCAGTGATAACAGCAATACGCTCATCCTTTTCACCCTTGCCACTCCTCGATCCAGGCATCCGCCAGTGCTGACGGCGGCAGATGGTCGGCGTTGCCACGGCGCTTGTCAACGAGCCGGCCCGCCGTCGATCCCATGCCCCAGACAGCCCTTGCACCGCAGGATTCCCAGCTCTCTTTTGCGCCGCTATTGCTCTAGAATGCCGGCGTTTTGAGCACCGTCGGTGAGGACCATGCCCGGCCCTGCTCAAGGCGATTGTCCAGGCCTGCCTGCGCCTGCTGGACCTGCCCCCTCTTGAAGACCCCACGGGTAAAAGGAACGACCCTCCCGATGCAAAAAATCAAACTCATTCTGGGCTCCGCACTGGCGCTGTTCCTGGCGTACCAGGCCTACGGTTCGTTCTACTACGGCACGCCGTATCAGGGCCGCGACTACAGTCCTGACCAGGCCTTCTACTACCAGAAATACCGCTTGTTCAGCTGGCGCACCTGGATTCCCACCATGACCATGCCCGGTGATGGCGACAGCTCGCGGTACAGCGTTGGCGGCTACCTGCGGGTGTTCAAGGCCGACGGCACGCGGGTGGGGCAGTCCTATGACGGCTGCATTGCGGTGGTGGAAGTGTCCTGGTACGACGATGCGGTGGGCGGCTTCGGCTGCAGCGAGCACTTGATCGCGCTGTCCGGGAAGGCCACGCCGGACTGAGCGTTCAGTCCCGGCGCCCGCCCATGGGCTATGGCTCGCGGCGCGCCGTCCAGGCGCTGCCCAGCCGCAGCGGTTGCTGGCAGGGAATCGACAAGGTCGCGCGCAGGCCGCCCTGGGGCAGGTTGTCGAGGCTGATCCGGCCCCCCAGGTGGCGGGCGATGACGCTGACGATGGTCAGCCCAAGGCCGGCGCCGTGGACGTTGCCGCGACTGTAGAAGCGCTCGAACAGCCGCTCGCGTTCCCCTTCATCGATGCCCGGGCCCTGGTCTTCCACGCTCAGTTCGAAGTGTTCGTCGACCTGGGTCAGGCGCACGCTGATCACGCCATTGGCCGGTGAAAAGTTCACCGCGTTGCTGATCAGGTTATTCAGGGCAATATCGATGGAGGCCGCTTCAGCGCGAACCGGATAGGGACGCTCGTCCACCTCGAAGGACAGCTCCAGGCCCTTGTTCAGTAGCCACGGGGTCAGTTGCACCAGGCTGTCGCGCACGGTGTGGGCCAAGTCCACGGTCTGCTCGCTGGGCATCTGCGCCTTGGGTTCCAGGCGGGCCATGGTCAGCAACTGATTGACCAGGCGCCCGGCGCGGTCGACGCCCAGGATCAGCGATTCCAGGGAGGCTCGGCGTTCCTGTTCGGTGCCGGCTTGCAACAGGTTCTGCGCGTGCACGCGCAACACCGCCAGGGGCGTGCGCAGCTCATGGGCGGCGTCGGCAATGAAACGCCGCTCGCGGCCCAGCAGTTCCTGAATCTGCGTCAGCATGCGGTTGAGGGCAGCCTGCATGGGTTCCAGTTCCCTGGGCAGCGGTTCCAGGTGCAAGGGTTCCAGGGAACCGCTGGGCCGGGCCCGGAGCAGGGCGGCCATATTGGCCAGGGGGCGCAGGCCCCAGCCGATGGCCAGCCAGATCATCAGCACCAGCAGCAGGCTGCCGACCACATTGGGCCACAGGGTGTGGCGCATGATGCGGTTGACCAGGTCACTGCGCACATCGACTCGCTCGCCGACCCAGACCCGCAGCCCGGAATCCTGATCATCCAGGATGAAGGTGCGCCACTGATGGTCGTTGCCGTCCTGTTCATTGCCGAACCCTGGCGCCAGCGGCTGCACCGCCAGGGCGGGGGCGCTGGTGGTACGCACCAGCAGGCTGCCTTTGCGGTCCCACACCTGGAAGGCGATCTTGCTTTCGTAGGGGTGACCGTCGACCTGGGGCATGGCCTGGCTCAGTGCCAGGTTGAAGGCGTGATACAGCTGGGCCTGCTCGGCGCTGCTGTTGGGCATGCGCATGATGCCCAGCAGCAGCCGGGCATGTTGCGCCAGTTGGGCGTCGTAGACCTCGTCGATCTCGTGGTTGCTGTCGTGCAGGTTGAAGGTCGTCAGAATCAGCAGGCCGGCGAACAGCAGACCGATGATCAGGGTCAGGGTGCGTCGGCGGATCGAATTCATCGACGCTCCTCCACCAGATAACCGACCCCGCGAATGGTGCGGATCAGGTCGGCGGAAAACTTCTTGCGCAGATGGTGGATGTGCACTTCCAGGGTGTTGCTCTCGGCCTCTTCATTCCAGCCGTAGAGCAACTGCACCAGGCGGTCGCGGGTCATCACCCGGCCCGGCGGCGAGAGCAGTTCGTAGAGCAGCTGGTACTCCTTGGGTGTCAGGGCCACCGGCTCGCCGTGGTAGTGCACCTGCTGGGTGCCAGGGTCGAGGCTGATGCCGGCGTGCTCGATCAGCACCCGGGCGCGCCCGGCACTGCGCCGCAGCAGGGCCCGCAGCCGGGCCTTGAGCTCGTCCAGGTCGAAGGGCTTGATCAGGTAGTCGTCGGCGCCGGCGTCCAGGCCGGCGATACGGTCCTCGGTGGCGTCCCGGGCGGTGAGAATCAGCACCGGCAGGGTCGAACCGCTGTCGCGCAGGCGCTTGAGCACTTGCAGTCCATCCAGGCGCGGCAGGCCGAGGTCGAGCAAGGCCAGGTCGAAGGTTTCGCTGAGCAGCGCATGCAACGCGCTGCTGCCGTCCTTGAGCCAGTCCACGGTGTAGCCTTCGCGAGTCAAGGCTTGGTGGATACCTTCGCCCAGGGGCTGGTCGTCCTCGATCAGTAGTAAGCGCACAACGACTCCTGTCCTGTCCGGATCATTTGATTTTCTTGCCCACCTCGGCCAGCAGCGCCTGGATCTCTTCGTGCCGGCCCTTGTCGGCCACTTCCCGCCCGGGGCGCGGAGCAGCTTGCAATGCCTTGAGCAAAGCGACCCGGGCTTCACCGTAGCGGCCCTGGCGATACAGGTGGTCACCCCAGAAGTACAGACTATCCAGGCCGTCGGGGTTTTGCTGCAAGGCTTGCTTGAGCAGCTCCTCGGCCTTGTCGGCGTCGCCGAACCCGATGGGCCAGCCAGGAACGCGATCATACAGTGCGCCAAGGCTGGTGTAGGCAGAACCCTGCAGGGCCTTGGGGTCCAGATTCAGCGCCCGTTCCAGGTCGGCCTTGGCTGCCTTGACCTTGCTCAAGGCCCCCAGCCCGCCCTGGGCTCCGGCCCAACTGCTGGTGACGATGCCCGACCAGATCCAGGCTTCGGCGACCGCCGGGCGCTCCTGGGTAAAGGCCCGGGTTTGCGTGGCCAGCTGTTCAAAGGCGGCGGCCCGTTGCTCGGCCGGCACCTGGTACTGAATGTGCGCCCAGCCTTGCTGGATGACGCCGAGACGTTGCTGGTCCGCCGTATCCAGGGCCCAGGCGGGCAGGCTCAAACAGCCCAGCAACAGTGCGCTGATCAGGTTCTTCATGGTTTTTCGTGCTCCCGTTCGGATCGGATACTCAGCCGCCGGATCAGCGGCAGGTGTTTACGCAGGCCGCGGTCCACCAGGTTGGGCAGCAGACTGTTGAGGCGGACAAAAAAGCGTTCCGGCCAGCCCAGGTACAACTCGCGGTGGTCGCCGGCAATGGCGTGGACCACCGCGCTGGCCACGGTCTGCGGATCGTCGACGTTGCTTTTCAAGGCATCGTTCAAGGCCTGGGCGGCGGGGCTGTTCATGCTGGTGCGGGTGGCTCGCGGCGCCACATAGAGCACGTTGACCCGGGTGTCCGCCAGTTCCCGGCGCAGTGCCTCGGAGAAGCCGCGCAAGGCGAACTTGCTGGCGCAGTAGGCGGCATAACCGGGGTAGCCGATGGAGCCGTAGGTGGAGCCGACGTTCACCACCATGGCGCTGGAAGCCTGTTGCAACAGCGGTAGCAGCAGGCGAGTCAGGCACATCGGTGCGCCGATGTTGACCGCCAGCATGGCGTTGATCTCGGCGTCTTCGAGCTGTTCGAGCATGGCGAAGTGATTGATTCCGGCAGCGTTGATCAGCAGGTTGACGCTACCGATGGCCTCGGCGGCCAGCAGCACCTTGCGCCGGTCGCTGAGAAAGGTCAGGTCCGCCGAGACCCAGCACAGTTGATTCGGGTAACGCGCCAGCAGCGGCTCCAGGGGGTCTTTGTGCCGGGCCACGGCCAGCACCTGGGCGCCACTGGCGCACAGGGCCTCGGCGATGGCCAGGCCGATGCCGCCACTGGCCCCGGTGAGCACGGCGCGGGTTTCAGGCAGGCGCATGGGCGCGCTCCCCGACACGTGGCAGACCGCGGAACATCTCGCTGTACAGGTGGTAGACCACCTTCGAGGCATGGATCACTGCGGCCTGGTCGGCAGGGTCGTCGAGACGGTCCATCAGGCGCTTGTAAGTCTGCATATGCTCGATGTCCAGGGAACCGTGGGAGGCCAGGTAACTGAAGGCGTTCTGGGGCAGTTGCAGACTGTCCTGGATGCTGCCGGCGGCCAGGGTGGCCAGGGCGATGCTGGTGCCTTCGAGCACGTTGACCATACCGAACAGTCCCACCGGATTGTCCCGGGCGATCAGGTCATAGAGAAAGCTCACCATCAACTCGATGGCCAGGGACGGGCGGCCATCGCGAACCGCCAGACGGTCGCCGCCGCAGGCGACGATGTCGTTGAGCACCCACTGTTCATGGCCGTACTCCTCCTCGATGTACTCGCACACCGCGCCGCGCAGCCATTCCAGACGTTCCGGCAGGCGTGCGCCGCACGCCATCATCAGCGGCACGGTGTGGCGCACGTGGTAGTAGGCCTGGGTCAGGAACGCCCGGTAGCCCTCAAGGCTGACCTGGCCGGCCAGGGCTTCACGAATGATCGGCAGGCTGAACAGCTGTTCCCGTTCCCGGGAGGTGGCGGCTTGCAGTTGGTCGAAAAAACTCATGACGATGATTCCTCGGAATGAACAGTAGGGCAGAGCAGGTCGCGGTAGCGTGCAACGATGGCCTCGCGGCGAGGCCGGCCGTTGGCGGTGAGCAGGCCGTTGGCTGGGGTGAAGGGTTGCTGCAGGCGGGTCCAGTGGTGGACCTGGGCGTAGTCCGGCAAGGCCTCGTTGGCCTGGGCCACGGCGGCGTCCAGTTGGCTGTCGCTGCAGTCTGGCCGATGGGGCCAGAGCAGGGCATGGTTGCGAGGCAGGGCCTCGCCGTAGACGAAGGCCTGGGCAATATGGCTGCGCTGGGTCAGTTCGGCTTCGACCCATTCAGGGTTGACGTTGCGCCCGTAGCTGGTGACGAACTGGTGCTTCTTGCGGCCCTTGAGATAGAGGTAGCCATCGCTGTCGAACTCACCGATATCGCCGCTGTGCCACCAGCGCTCGACCCGCTCGGGTTCACCCAGGTAGCCCAGCAGCAGCGAGCCCTCGATCAGCACCTCGCCGTCGGCTGCCAGGTGCACTCGGACATGGGGCAAGGGCTGGCCGACGCTGCCTGGGCGGTGTGCGCCGGGACGGTTGAGGCACACCACCGAGGCGCACTCCGACAGCCCATAGCCCTCGTACACCGGCAGGCCCAGGCGCTGGGCGCGTTGCAGCAGCTCCAGCGAGACCTTGGCCCCGCCCACGGCGGCAAAGCGCAGGCTGGTGGGATTGAACAGGCGCTGTTCGGCGGCCCCCACCAACAACAGCAACAACTGCGGCACCAGGATCAGGCTTTCGGGCTGGCGCTGGGCCAGGCAGCCGAGCAAGGTGGGCGCGTCGACCCCGCTGGCGCCCTGGATGCCCAGGGTTTTCTGGCTCGGCAGGCTGAGGGTGGCACCGGCATAGAGCGCGGCGTAGCAGCCCAGGTTTTCCAGGAGAATCCCCAGGGGCAGCAGCGCCAGGTGATGGCGCGGGTTGCTGGAGTGACTGGCCTGTTCCAGTTCCCGGGCCACCTGCAGCAGGCTGTCGGCGCCCAGGCTCACGCCTTTGGGGGTGCCGGTGGTGCCGGAGGTGAAGGTCAGTTTCGCGGTGCCTGGCGGCAGGATCGAGGGCCCATCGAAGCGTCGGCGCCAGAATTCGCCCTGGCGCTCATACCCGGCGGCTTGCAGTGGCGCCTCCTGGCCGTCTTCGGCCAGCAGCAGCTCGGCGCGGCTCTGTTCCAGGCAGTGCTGGCGCTGGGCAGCGCTGAAGAAGGGCGGCAGGGTCAGGCAGGTCAGGCCCTCGAACAGCGCAGCCAGGTCCCAGAGCAGCAGTTCCGGGCCGTTGTCCAGGGCCAGGGCCAGCACGTTTACCTGTGCCTCGCGCAGCCGTTGCTGGCGGTCGATCACCTCGGCATACAGGGTGGCGTAGTCCAGGCGCAGGCGATCGCCCCAGAGTGCAATGTGGGTGGTCTTTTCTTCGGCGTGCTTGCGTAGTGCTTCCTTGAAGCGCTGCACTTCAGGCGACATGGGTGTTCTCCTCGAATGACTCCGGCAGGCCCAGGCGGTTGAACATCCCCATGTTGCGCAAGTGGATGAAGCCTGCGCGGATGCTGCCCACGTGTACCGATGGCTGGCTTTGGTAGTAGCTGCCCCAGTGATGCCGCTCTTCACCCAGGCGCTCGGGATCGGCCGCGCACAGGGTCAGGGGGCGCAGGCCCAGGCGATGAAAGCTGTTGACCAGGCCGATGTTGCCGGTGAACGCCACCCACTCCAGGCCACCCATGGCCAGCAGCCAGGTGATGGCGATGATGGACAGGCGTGCGCTGCCGGTGTCGCTGGCCGCCAGGTTGCCCACTTCCACCACGCCCTGACGCGCCGTCGGGCGCTGGGCGGCGAAGTCGATCAACTCCTCGATCGGTGCATCCAGATAACGTTCCAGAAACAGCGGGCCACTGCTGGCCAGGCGCACCCCGGCGACGGCGCACAGCGCACCCTGGGGATCACTCAAACCGAACAGCTCCGGCATGAACTGACGGATGGTGGCGCCGTGGACCTGCTGGAATCGCTGGCTGACGTAGGTTTCGAAGACGGGGCGCTGAACCTCCCCGGGCAGGCTGCGGGCCAGGGTCAGGGCCGTGGCGCAGTCCCGGCCGAAGTTGAGGGGCAGATGGATGTTCCAGTCAAAACCAGGCATGGATGCAGAGCCTCCCGAGGCATGTTGGGGAGGAGTATCGGCAGGCTTTCTTAACGAAGTCTGAAGATGGCCAAAAGACATTTTTTGCGCTCTTCAGGTTGCCTTAAGGCTGGCAACACAAGGTGGCCCACCCGAGCGACAAAAGGCGTTGCGCGGGCCCTGCGACGACCTGAATGACTCGGGCGTCCCGAACCACCGTGAGGACTGTGTATGACTGCTCAATCCGTACCATCGCGTTACGCGCGACTGTCGATCCTGATGCACTGGCTGATGCTGGCGCTGTTCGTCGGCGTCTATGCCTGCATCGAACTCAAGGGCCTGATGCCCAAGGGCAGTACGGCCCGGGGGCTGTTTCTCGGGCTGCACAGCCTGTTCGGGATCAGCATCTTCGCCCTGGTGTGGATTCGCCTGGTGGCTCGCCTGCAACCGCGACCGCCGATCTTGCCGGCGCCCTCTGCCTGGCAGACCGGGCTGTCGCACCTGATGCACCTGGTCCTTTATGCACTGATGATTGCCACGCCGCTGCTGGCCTGGCTGATGCTCTCGGCGGCGGGCAAGCCCGTGCCTTACTTCGAGTTCTTCCTGCCGGCCGCGCCGGTGACGGTGGACCCTGATCAGGCGCGATTCTTCAAGCACTGGCACGAGCAACTGGGTAGCGCCGGCTACTGGCTGATCGGCCTGCATGCCGTGGCCGGGCTGTTCCACCACTACTGGGTAGGCGACAACACCCTCAAGCGCATGCTGCCGGGTGCCCGGCGCTGAAATACGGCGTGGCCGGCAGGCCAGCGAACCGCCGCGCCGCGGTCTGCCGATTCTCCACGGCGTCCTCAGGATCGCTTTCGCCGGCAAGCCGGCTCCTGCGGGGGGACGGTCTGTGGGGGCTGTCGATGGCTTCAGGTCCTGGCCTTCCACAGGCCGAACTTGCCCGCCAGATCCAGCTTGGGATCACGCACCCGGGTCAGGTTGATCGCGGCGCCGGACCAGCCGCCCTCCATCTCTTCACTCAGGTGGTATTTCAACAGGTTGTACTGGATCGCCGTCCCCCCCAGTTGCTGGTAGCCGATGCGTGAGGTCACCGCCTCCAGCAAGCTGGAAATCAGGTACTGCAGCGGCGTTTCGTAGGCCTTGATGGCGATGCCGTAGTCGAAGCTCTCAGCGTTGCTTTCGCGAAAGCAGGCGAAGAATTCCTGCTTGCTCATGCTGCTGGACATGGCCGTGTTGTAGCTCTGGCGACAGGCTTCGAGGTCGGCGGCGCCGGGCCGGGGCAGGGCCAGGTGGTTGTTGAGGTTCTTCAGGGTCACACAGCCCTGGGTGGCGATGACCTCGGGCATCAGGGTCACGTCCAGTTCACCGGCACGGTCGGGGAGGTTGTGCCAGCTGTTCAGGCTGTTGCGCAGTTGCTCCAGGCTGGCGCCGGGATAGCCTCGATAGCCGTACACATACGCTGGCGGCAGCACCAGGCCCATGACCGAATTCATCTGCGAGACCGTGAGGTTCTGATAGTCGCGGTCATAGATGCGCGCGCTGTACTCGTCGAGGGAATGGCGCAGCACCGAGGGCTTGAGGTTGCGCACCGACTTGCCGTTCTCCAGGGCCTCGAACAGGCTCTTTTCGTTGAGCTGGGACTTGACCTCCACGGTGGCGATCACCCCTTCGATCAGGTACACGTCGGCCGAGCCGAAGGTGCGCAGCGTGGGGAAATCGTTGCGGTAGATGATCAGGTCGATCTGCTTGGAGATGCCGCCTTGGGCGTCGATGATCTGCCCGGCACCGATGCTGATGTTGCTCGGTAGAAAACGCTTGAGGACGTCACGGATGAAACTCTCCCGGGCGTCGCCAAGGACCCCGGAGTGGCTGGCGATGGTGCTGCTGACGCTGAAACTGCTTTCCAGGACCCGAGCGATGGATTTCGCCCATTTGCTGATGATTGCCACGCGGTCTTCCTTGAATGTCAGGGGATGAGCAAGTCGAAATGGCTGGTGGCCAGGGGTTCGCCGTTGACCAGCAACTGCACGCCATGGCGTCCGGGATAGTGACGGCGGGTGGTCAGTTCGCGGATCTGCTGGCTGCGGCCCAGGTCCACCCGGGCCAGGCCTTGCAGGGTGAAGGTCTTGAGCTTGAACACCTTGCTCGCCGTGGCGCCTGAAGCCTTGACGTAGTCGATGGCGTAATCCACCACCAGGCGCTGGTGGCGGGGGCTGGTGGAGACCAGGGTCAGGGACAGGTTGAGGCTGTCCCCCAGGCGCAATTGCCCGGGAGCCACCTGGAAGCGGCTGACCTCGACCTCGGGCCGGGCCCCGGCCCCGATGATCGCCAGGGCCCGGCGGTCGCCCTGCTTGATCAGGCTGCGCAAGGCATGACGGGCGATCCAGGCACTGTGGGGTTGCTCCAGGGGCCAGCCTTCAAGGCGTTCCAGGACCCATTGCGGGTGCTCCTTGGTGATGTCGTTGAGGTGATTGGCCACGGATTTGCGCACGTACAGGCTGGGGTCGTTGCGCAGGCGTTCGAGGATCGGCGCCGCCAACTGCGGGTCGGCCTGCAGCTGTTCCAGGCGAAACGACCAGGGCAGGCGCGGACGGCTGCCCTCGCTGGCCAGGCGACGCACGTGTTCATCGCTGTCGGTGGCCCACTCCTGCAGCACGGCCAGCGTGCGCTGGCAGTCCTGGCGCAGAAAGTGGCGCACGGCGAACTCGGATGAACCAAACCCGGTGAAGTACTTCAGGGCTTGCATGGAGCGCTCGAAATCGTCCAGGCCGAAACTGGCCACGTAATGGGGCAGGAAGATGCACACAAAGCGGCTGTTCAGGCGCGGTGCCAGTTGGCGCAACAGCTCGAGGCTGGTGGCGTAGTCCAGGTCCAGTACCTGATGCAGGCTGTCGCTGACCCGGGCCAGGCGCTGCATCAGCGACAGTTGGGGCAGATCCTGGCTGGCCAGCTGCAAGAAGGCTTGGCGCTGGAAGTCTGGATACACCGCGTGCATCTGCTCGGCGATGTGTTCCAGGCGTTCCTGGTTGAAGATCTCCTTGAGGGCGGGAGCGTTCTGCTGGCTTGAGCTCATGGGGTGTATCCGTTCAGTGGCGAGGCGGCATCCACTTTACACAACCGCTCCTGACAGAACCTGACGGTAGTCGCTCAAGCGTGCCGGGCCTGTAGGAGCTGGCTTGCCAGCGAAGGGCACACCACGGCTCTCAGATCATTCTCCGGCCCCTCAAGGCCGCCTTCGCCGGCAAGCCGGCTCCTACGGTGTGTCGTGCCGTGCCTGTAGGAGCTGGCTTGCCAGCGAAGGGCACACCACGGCCCTCAGATTATTCCCCGGCGCCCTCAAGGCCGCCTTCGCCGGCAAGCCGGCGAAAGCGAGGTGGCGCAGGGCTGGTGGCTCAGCGCATCGGCGGCAGCGGGCTCTCGATCTGCTCGTCCTGCTCGTCGGCGGCGAACAGTCGGGCCAGTTCGGCTCGGGCTTCCTGGGCGCTCTGCAGCACTTTGGCAGCGTCGTCGTAGACCGCGTGCTGGGCCGCCAGCAGTTGTTCGTCGTGCTGGGTGAAGCGCTGGATTCGCGAGTCGGCCTGGGCCTGGCTGAGCCCCAGGCCCACCAGGGTGCGGCGGCTCATTTCCAGGCTGGAGTAGTAGGTTTCCCGCACGGCCTGGGCCTCCAGGTCCATCAGCCGGTGCACGTGCTGGCGGTTGCGCGCCCGGGCGATGATCTTCAGGTGCGGGTAGAGCTTGCGCACTTGTTCGGCGGTCTTGATGTTGGTTTCCGGATCGTCGGTGGCGATGACGAAGTACTCCGCTGTACCGACCTTGGCCGCGCTGAGGATTTCCGGGCGCATGGGGTCGCCGTAGAACACCGGCATGCCGCCAAAACTGCGGATCAGTTCGATGGTGTCCACCGAGGTGTCCAGGGCGACGAAGGGGATTTTCTGCGCCCGCAGGATACGCGCCACGATCTGCCCCATGCGGCCCATGCCGGCGATCACCACCCGCGGGCTGTCGGCATCGATCTGGCGGTATTCGGCGGGCATTTCCAGGGGCTTGGCCTTGGGTTTGAGCCAGCGCGAGCAGGCCAGCAACAGCAACGGGGTCAGGGCCATGGACAGGGTAATGGTGAGCACCAGCAGGTCATGCAGGCGGGCCTCGAACAGGCCCTGGTCGCGACCGATCTTGAACACCACGAAGGCGAATTCACCGCCGGCCGCCAGCACCACGCCCAGGCGCACCGCGCTCTCGCGATTGAGCTCGCCGGCCAGCCGCCCGACCACAAACAGCAGCGGCAGCTTGAGGCCGATCAGCAGCAGGGTCAGGCCCAGCACCGCGATGGGCGCGCTGAGCAGCAGGCTGATATTGGCGCCCATGCCGACGCTGATGAAGAACAGCCCCAGCAGCAGGCCCTTGAAGGGTTCGATCTGCGCTTCCAGCTCATGGCGGTATTCCGAGTCCGCCAGCAGCAGGCCGGCGAGGAAGGCGCCCAAGGCCATGGACACGCCCACCAGATCCATCAGCCAGGCCGTGCCGATCACCACCAGCAGGGCGGTGGCGGTGGACACTTCCGGCAAGCGGGTGCGAGCCACGATGCGAAACACCGGGCGCAGCAGGTAACGCCCGCCCACCACCACCACGGCGATGCTGCCCAGCACTTGCAGGCCGTGACGCAGATCCTCGGCGCTGCTGGTGTGGTGATCGTTGCCGGCCAGCACTGGGACCATGGCGATCAGCGGAATGGCGGCGATGTCCTGGAACAGCAGGATGGCGAAGGCCATGCGCCCGTGGGGGCTGTTCAGCTCCTTGCGTTCGGCCAGGCTTTGCAGGCCCAGGGCGGTGGATGACAGGGCCAGGCCCAGGCCCAGCACGATGGCGCTGTTCAGCGACTGGCCGAACAGAAACAGCGCCACCACGCCGATCACTGTGCCGGTCAACAACACCTGGGCCAGGCCAGCGCCGAACACCGCCTTGCGCATCACCCACAAGCGCTTGGGCGACAGCTCCAGGCCGATGATGAACAGCAACAGCACCACCCCCAGCTCGGAGATGTGACTGACGCTTTGCGGATTGCCCACCAGCCCCAGCACCGAGGGGCCGATCAGCACCCCGGCCAGCAGGTAGCCGAGCACGGCCCCCAGTTGCAGGCGCTTGGCCAGGGGCACGATCAGCACGGCGGCGCAGAGGAACACGACGGCGGCTTGTAGCAGGTTGCCTTCATGGGGCATCGGGGGGACTCCAGGGAGAACGGGGCGCAGTGGATGATAAAGGCTCGCCGGTGACAATCAGCGGATGGCTGTTGCCAGTCTGCGCCCGGATAAAAACGGCGTGGATGTTCTGAGACTGGCGGTGCGCCCTGCAAGGCACGTCGGAGTAGGAGGGAGGCTGGAGAGGGGGGAGTTGGAGGGACGCACCGGTCAGTGCGGCCACTGCTCCAGCAGGATCGCCACGAATTTTTCCGCCGCCGGCGACAGCGATGCGCCGCGTCGATACACCAGGCCCAGGGTGCGATTGACCACGGGGTCGGTCAACGGAACGCTGACCAGGGTCGGGTGATCGGCGGCCGGCATGGCCAGGCTTGGCATCGCCGACACCCCGAGCCCGGCCTCCACCATGCCCAGTGACGTGGACAGGTGCTGCACCTCGTAGAACCACTGGGGACGCCAGCTCAAGCCGGACAGGGCATGGTCCAGCAGCATGCGGTTGCCGCTCAGGCGACCGACGCCGATCAAGCGGTAGTCGCTCAGTTCCGACCAGGTCACCGAGCTGCGCTTGGCCAGTTCGTGGTCGCGCCGGCAGGCCAGGACAAAGGGCTCGTTGACCAGTGGCACGAACTCGATGTCCGGGTGCTGGCCGCTCATCATGTTGATGCCGAAGTCCGCTTCGCCGCGCAGCACCGCTTCAAGGCCTTCGTTGGCACTGAGATCGAGCAGACGGATGCGGATTTTCGGGTAGCGCTGGTTGTACAGGCGGATCACCGACGGCAGGAAGTAGAAGGCCGCCGTGGGGATGCAGGCCAGGGTCACCTGACCGATCTGCCGTTCTGCCAGCTCACGGATGTTGAGGATCGAGTCGTCGAAGTCGTCCAGCAGGCGTCGGGCCTTGGGTAGAAAATCGCGACCGACGCTGGTCAGGCTGACCTTGCGCGTGGTGCGGTCGAGGAGGGCGGTGCCCAGCCCCTCTTCGAGCTTTTTCATGCGTCGGCTCAGGGCCGGCTGGGACAGGTGCAAGGCGTCGGCCGCTTCGTGAAAACTCCCCAGTTCGGCGATTTTCACGAAAGATCTGATGTCCTGAAGCTCATATTCCATGCGGGTTTCTCAAAGCGGGAGTCGGGTGGAACGCTGCCGGACACGATATTTAATTCATGCGTGAAACGCAATAATGTCTCTGATATTTGCATTGGAAACACTTTTTAATCCCTGACACTCTTGTGTCCAGAACATCAATTACCTCGATTGATCAACAAGAGTCAGTGTTCATGCAACGAATTCCTTGTGTGTTGATGCGCGGCGGCACCTCCAAAGGGCCGTTTTTTCTGGCCTGGGATCTGCCGGTGGCCGTGTCCGAGCGTGATGAGCTGTTGCTCAACCTGATGGGCTCCGGCCACGAGCTGGAAATCGACGGCATCGGCGGTGGCAGCCCGCAAACCAGCAAGGTGGCGATCGTCAGTCCGTCGCTGCACCCGGACGCGGATGTCGACTACCTGTTCGTCCAGGTCATGGTGTCCCAGCGGCGGGTCGATACCGCGCCCAACTGCGGCAACATGCTCTGCGCCGTCGGGCCCTTCGCCATCGAGCAGGGGCTGGTCAAGGCCACGGGGGCACAGACCCAGGTGCGGATTCGCAACCTCAACACCGGCACCCTGGTCAATGCCCAGGTCCAGACTCCCGATGGCAAGGTCAGCTACGAAGGCGATACCACCATTGACGGCGTGCCGGGCAGCGCGGCGCCGGTGGCCCTGACCTTTCTCGATGCCGCCGGGAGCAAGACCGGCCAGTTGTTCCCCACGGGCCAGCCCCAGGATTTGATCGACGGCATTGCCGTGACCTGCATCGACATGGCCATGCCCATGGTGCTGGTGCAGGCGGCCTGCCTGGGCAAGCGCGGCGATGAAAGCCCGGCCGAGCTGGACGCCGACGCGGACTTTCTCCAGCGTCTGGAAAGCCTGCGGGTGAAGGCCGGCCTGGCCATGGGCCTGGGGGATGTCAGCGACAAAGTGATTCCCAAGCCGGTCCTGGTGTCCCGGGCCCGGGCGGGGGGCACTCTCTCGGTGCGCTATTTCATGCCCCACAACTGCCATCGAGCCCTGGCCATTACCGGCTCCATCGGCCTGGCTACCGCCTGTGTCACCGCCGGCAGCGTGGTGGCCGAGATGCTGGGCGGGATCAGCGAGCCGCGCCTGCAAAAGGTCCGTATCGAACACCCCAGCGGGGCAATAGATGTCGTATTGTCCTACAGCGGCACCCGCCCCGAGACCATCCGCGCCTCGGTGGTCCGCACCGCTCGCCGGTTATTTTCCGGGTATGTCTACGCGCCTGTTTCACAACGCCTTGCCGGGTAGTTGACGCGCTGTCGATCCCGGTTGCATCAGAACAATTCTAAAAATGGGTGATGCCATGAAAGTTGTTAAATCGCTCTACTTCCAGATCCTCTGTGCGGTGTTCCTCGGGGTTCTGGTGGGGCACTTCTGGGCCCAGCAAGCCATTGCCCTGAAGCCTCTGGGAGATGCCTTCATCAAGCTGATCAAGATGATGATCGCCCCGGTGGTGTTCTGCACCATCGTCACCGGCATCGCCGGCATGAGCGACAAGCGTTCCCTGGGCCGCCTGCTGAGCAAGACCATGCTGCTGTTCCTGGGCCTGACCCTGATCAGCCTGTGCATCGGCCTGGCGGCGGTCTACCTGTTCCAGCCCGGCGCGGGGATGAACATCGACCCCACCCGGTTGAACACCCAGGGCCTGTCCCAGTACACCGATTCGGCAGCCAAGCTGGGGGTGGTGGAGTTCTTCATGCACATCATCCCCGAGACCTTCATTGGCGCCTTCAACAAGGGCGAGGTGCTGCCGGTGCTGTTTATCGCGGTGCTGTGCGGGTTTGCCCTGTCGTCCCTGGGCGAGCGCGGCAAGCCGGTGCTGGAGGTGCTGGAGTCGGCCTCGCAGATGGTGTTCAAGATTTTTTCCTACCTGATGCGTTTCGCGCCGGTCGGCGCCTTTGGCGCCCTGGCCTTTACCGTGGGCCAGTACGGCATCACCTCCCTGGGCGCCTTGGCCAAGCTGATCATGACCCTCTACGTCGCCTGCGGTTTCTTTGTCTGCGTGGTCCTGGGCGGCATTTGTCGGGCAAACGGCTTCAGCCTGTGGAAGCTGTTGCGCTACCTGCGTGAAGAGTTCCTGGTGGTGCTCGGCACCTCGTCCACGGAGCCGGTGATGCCGCGCATGCTGGAAAAACTCCAGGCCCTGGGCTGCAAGAAAAGCGTGGTGGGGCTGGTGCTGCCTACCGGCTATTCGTTCAATCTCGACGGTACGGCGATCTACCTGTCCCTGGCGGCGATCTTCATTGCCCAGGCGTGCAACATCGAGCTGAGCGCCGGCCAGATCGTCACCATGCTGGCGATCATGCTGCTGTCGTCCAAGGGCGCCGCCGGGGTGACCGGCAGCGGTTTCGTGGCGCTGGCCTCGACCCTGACGGTGATTCATGACATTCCCCTGGCCGGCCTGGCGTTGTTGATCGGCATCGATCGCTTCATGTCCGAGGCCCGGGCCTTGACCAGCCTGGCGAGCAACGCCGTGGCGACGGTGGTGATCGCCCTCTCGGAGCAGGCCTGCGACCGCCAGTTACTGTTGCGCACGCTCGATGGCCAGCCGCTTGCGGCTCAGGCCGCTGCCGCCGATGACAGCCCCGCGGCCGCTCTGGCGAGCAAGCTCGGCTAGACCCGCCAGGCAGGACCGCTTTACCCCAAGTACCGACTCAACACCTGCGCCGGGCGCCCTTGAACGGGGCGTCCGGTGCTCGGGTGGCCGTGCGCCCGCGCGCCGGTCATGCTCATCATAAAAACAAGAGAATCGACTTATGCTCGCTTTACTCGGCCTCGCCATGGTGGTGGTCTTTACCGTCCTGATCATGACCAAGCGCCTGTCGCCCATCGTCGCCTTGACGCTGGTGCCTATCGTTTTTGCGCTGCTCGGCGGGTTTGCCGGCAGCACCGGCAAGATGATGCTCGACGGCCTGAAAATGGTCGCGCCGTCGGCGGCGCTGTTGTTGTTCGCCATTCTGTTCTTCGGCTTGATGATCGATTCGGGGCTGTTCGATCCGCTGATCCGCAAGATTCTCAAGCGGGTCAATGGCGACCCGATCAAGATCGCCATCGGCACCGCGTTGCTGTCGCTGGTGGTCGCCCTGGACGGCGACGGCACCACCACCTACATGATTACCTGCGCGGCCATGCTGCCGTTGTACAAGCGCATCGGCATGAACCCGATGATCCTCGCCACCATCGCCATGTTGTCCCTGAGCATCATGAGCGGCATGACCCCGTGGGGCGGGCCGGCAACCCGAGCCATCGCCGCCTTGGGCCTGGATGCCGGCGAGTACTTCGTGCCGCTGTTGCCGACCATGATCGGCGGCGCCGCCTGGGTGGTGTTTACCGCCTACCTGCTGGGTCGGGCCGAGCGCAAGCGTATCGGCAATACCCAGCTGCAAAGCGGTGGCGGTGACTGCTACATCCAGGCGATTCTGGAAGACACGCCGCATAAGCGGCCCAGGCTGGCCTACGTCAACCTGCTGCTGGTGGTGGCGGTGATGACCGCGCTGGTGTTGGGCCTGATGCACTCGGCGGTGCTGTTCCTGATCGGTTTTGTCCTGGCGCTGATGATCAACTACCCGCAGTTGGATATTCAGAAGGAGCGCATTCTTGCCCATTCAGGCAACGCCATGACCGTGGTGCTGCTGGTCTTCGCCGCGGGGATCTTCGCCGGGATCTTCTCCGGCACCAAGATGGTCGATGCCCTGGCACAGACCCTGGTGGACTGGATTCCGCCCTCCTGGGGTCACCTGTTCCCGCTGGTGGTGGCGCTCACCAGCATGCCGTTGACCTTCGTCCTGTCCAACGACGCCTACTACTTCGGCGTGGTGCCGATCCTGGCCAACGCGGCGGCGGCTTATGGCATTTCTCCCCTGGAAATCGCCCGCGCCTCGATTCTCGGCCAGCCGGTGCACCTGATGAGTCCGCTGGTGGCCTCGACCCTGCTGCTGGTGGGCATGGTGGACCGTGACATTGGCGACTTCCAGAAAGCCACGGTGAAGTGGGCCGTGCTGACCTCCCTGGTCATTACCGCCCTGGCCTTGCTGACCGGTGCCCTGACCCTGTTCGTCTGATTGCTTCGAAACCCTCCTTTGTGGCCTGGCGCGCCTGCTGGCGGGGCGCTTGGCGAACTGCGCCTTGAATAACAACAACGAGAAGTACGACATGAGCCATTTGCTGATTCGCGCAACGGTATTTTCCTGCTTGAGCCTGCCACCCGTGGCCGGGCTTCAGGCCGCTGATTTCAACGATGACAGCAGCCTCAAGCTGCAATTGCGCAACGTTTATTTCAACGAAAACTTCCGCGACGAACACGGCCTCAGCGCCAAGGCTGCGCGCACTGCCAAGAGCGAGCGCACGGAATGGGCTCAAGGCTTCCTGCTTGACTATCAGTCCGGATTCACCCCCGGCACCCTGGGGTTCGGGGTCGATGCCCTGGGGCTGCTGGGTGTCCGGCTCGATTCCGGCAAAGGGCGCAGTGGCACCGGGCTGCTGCCGGTGCACGACGACGGTCGCGCCGCGGGCGAATTTGCCAGTGCCGGCGCCACGGCCAAGGTGCGGCTGGCCAAGACCATCCTCAAGTACGGCACTTTGCTGCCCAAGACCCCGGTGCTGGTCTACAACGATGCCCGTCTGTTGCCGCAGACCTATCAGGGCACCCAGCTCACCAGCACGGATATCGACGGCCTGAGCTTGACCGGCGGTTATCTGCAGCGCTTCAAGCTGCGGGACTCCACCGACAGCGTGGGGCTGGTGCCCGACGGTTACAGCGGCGGCCAGTCCGGGGACTTCCGTTACGGCGGGGCCGAGTACAAGTGGAGCAAGAACCTGCGCCTGAGCTATTTCCATGGCGAGCTTGAGAACTTCTATCGGCAGGACTTTGTCGGCCTGCAACATGACCTGGCGCTGGGGCAGGGGACCTTGACCAGCGATCTGCGCTACTTCCGCAGCGCCGATTCAGGCGCGGCCTTTGACGGCAAGATCGCCAACCGCATGCTCAGCGGCCAATTGACCTACGCCATCGCCGGGCATTCCCTTGGCGGTGGTTATCAGCACCTCAGTGGCGATGCGGGTTTGCCGTATATCAGCGGCGCCACGGTCTACTCCTTCAGTAACGCCGGTATCGGCAAGTTCATCGAAGAGGGCGAGAAGACCTGGATGCTCAGCTATGGCTACAACTTCGCCAGCCTGGGTGTCCCCGGCCTGACCTTCAGCTCGCGCTACCTGAGCGGCAACGACGGCAAGTCCCGGACCCGGGTCGATGAGTGGGAGCGAGACGCCGAACTGGCGTATGTACTCCAGCAAGGCTCGCTCAAGGGGTTGGGGGTGAAGCTGCGCAATTATGTGTATCGCTCCGACTACTCCCGGGGACGCGACAGCAACCGCCTCTACATCACTTACGACATTGCCCTTTGGTAGCGCATTTACAGCGGCTTGAAGCGCCCATCCCACTGCGGGTCCAGGCGCTGGATGCGCGCGGCCAGCGGCGGGTGGGTGGCGAACAGGCGTTCCAGGCGCAGTTTCACCCCCTGGTGGAAATACAGGTGGCTGTACTGCGCAGCGGCGAAGGCGCGCAGGCGTGAACCGGCGCTGCTGCCGCCGATCTTTTTCAGGGCGCCGGCAATGCCCTGGGGGTTGCGGGTGAACTGCACCGCCGAGGCATCGGCGAGAAACTCGCGCTGGCGGCAGATGGCGGCCTTGATCATATTGCCCAGCAAGCTGCCCAGGGAGCCGAAGACCAGCAGGGCCAGGCCCAGCACGGCGAAGATGATCTGCCAGAAGAAGCGGTGGCGGTCGCTGCCCAGGTGCTGCTTTTCAGCCTGGCGCAGCACCGCGATGCCCGCCAGGCTGAACACCAGCAGGCCGTGGATCACTGCCAGTAGGCGGGTATTGAGGCGCATGTCGCCGTTGTAAATGTGGCTGAACTCATGGGCGACCATGCCCTGCAATTCGTCGCGGTCCAGATGGATGAGGGCACCGCGAGTGATTCCGAGTACCGCCTGCTGCGGGGTCAGTCCGGCGGCGAAGGCATTGATCGCGTCTTCCGGCAGTACATACACGGCCGGCAGGGTGGCGCCCGAGGCCAGGGCCATTTCCTCGACGATGTTCAGCAGGCGCTGTTCTTCGCTGCCCCGTGGCGAGTCGTTGATCAGGCGTCCACCCAGGTGCTCGGCGATCACCTTGCCGCCGGCCCGCAGGCGCCAGGTCTTGTACCAACTGCCCAGCACCACCACCACGAGCATGAGCACTGCTATGACCGCGACCACGGTCCAGTTCAGTACCTTGGGCTGGCCGTACTGCTGATTCAGCTCGCGCCACAACAGGCCCAGCCCCAGGCTGCTGAGGCTGACCAGGGTGGTCACCGCCAGGGTCATCAACAGCAGCAGTTTGAGGGTGTGGCGCCGGGCACGGGCCTGGTGTTGAAAGAACTTCATGCAAGCTTCCGGGGGCAGGCGGCGGGGTTATTGAAAGGACACTTTGCTGGCGTCTTGGATCTGCGCGCTGTCGGCGAATTGCAGCAGGGCGGCATCGGCGCGATGGCCGAACAGCCCGGCGAAAAACAGCGCCGGCACCTGCTGTTTGCACAGGTTGTAGTCGGTCACGGCGTCGTTGAAGGCCTGGCGCGCGTAGGCGACCTTGTTCTCGGTGCTGGTGAGCTCTTCGCTGAGCTGCGCCATGTTCTGCGAGGCCTTGAGTTCCGGGTAAGCCTCCAGGCTCAGGTGCAGGCGGTCGAGGACCTGGTCCAGGGCACCCTGGTCCTGGCCCAGGCGGGCGATGCGCGCGCTGTCGCCGGGTTGCGCGGCGGCGGCTTGCAGGCTGTCCCGGGCACTGTTGCGGGCCTCGGCCAGGGCGGTCAGGGTCTGGCGCTCGTGCTGCAGGTAGCCTTTGACGGTCTCCAGCAGGTTGGGAATCAGGTCGTAGCGGCGCTTGAGTTGCACTTCGATCTGGGCGAAGGCATTGCGCAGGCGATTGCGCCGGGTCGTCAGACGGTTGTAGAGACTGACCAGGTACAGCGCCAGAGCGGCGAGCAGCACCAGGGCGACGATATCGGCGGTGGCCATGGGATGTCCTTATCGGGGTGGGGCGTGAGGGCGGCCATGTTAACGGAAACGTCCCGGGCAGTGACAGACCTTTGCCACACTGCCATTCAAGGATTGCCACGGGCCGGCAATTCTGCGAAAAAGCGCTCGGCGCGCGTCGGCCTCAAGGCCGGGCGGGCGTTTTTTATTCAATGAACCAGGGACAGGTGATGGACAAGATCATGCTCAGGTTGACGGTGGTCGACGACTATCCACCGGTCGCCAGCGAAGGGGTCTGGGCGCAACAGCAGCCTGACGGTCTGTACCGAGTCGCCAATATTCCCTTCTATTCCCCGGATGTCTGTTACGAGGACGACGTCGCAGTCCAGGTGCAGGACGATGGCTTGAAGTGGTTCAAGCAGATCGAACGCAGCAGTGGCAACAGCACGCTGCGCCTGGTGTTTTTTGAAACCGGCCGGGCCCGGACGTCCGAGGTGCTGGAACGGATCAATGCCCTGGGCTGCCGTTGGGAGGGCATGAGCAAGGCCTTCTACGCAATCAATGTGCCGGCCTCGGTGCTGCTGGACAGCGTGCTGGACTACCTGCAGGCATGCTTTGAACAGGGTTGGCTGGACTATGAGTCCGGGTTGTTGCGCCAGTGAGCGTTAAAAGGAGCAGATGCTGATGAGCCTGAAGTTTCATGCAACCACCTACAGTGCCTGCACTGAGGACGAGGTCCGGATACTGGGCTTTGCCGACGATGGGCAACAGCCAGGGCATTACCTGCTGCTACAGCGTGCCGAATGCGTTGACGAGCAGGATCGGCAACTGGGCATGGACACCTACTATGTAGAACTGGGCGGGCAGGACGTGGCCGGCTACGGTGGTATCGAGCGCCTGCAATTGGCGCCGGGGCATTTGACCCTGCACTTTTCCAGCACCCTGGACTGGTGCCGTGCCTTGCCCAACCTTGAAGTCAGCTGGGATGCCGGGCTGGCCAGCGTTGAGGAGGTCGAGGCGGCGTTCGGCGAGATGTTTCTGGGCACCGACACAGCGGTCCAGGTCCAGCACGGGGCGGCTGCAGCGCAGTGATTGCCAAGCAGCGGCAATTCTGCGAAAAAGCGCGCCGCGGTCCCGTGTCGGGGCAATGTTTGAACGGGAGTGAAGCATGAGTGACCAATTGCAGGTGATCGATATCCAGCTGGGCGACGGCAAGGCGGTGGTCAAGGGCGCTTTGATCACCACCCAGTACCGGGGCTTTCTGGAGGACGGCAGCAGCTTCGATTCCTCCTACGATCGCGGCAAGCCGTTCCAGTGCGTGATCGGCACCGGGCGGGTGATCAAGGGCTGGGACCAGGGCCTGATGGGCATGCAAGTGGGCGGCAAGCGCAAACTGCTGGTGCCGGCGCACCTGGGCTACGGCGAGCGCAGCATGGGGGCGATCCCGCCCAACTCGAACCTGATCTTCGAGATCGAGTTGCTGGAAGTGCTGACCCGTGACGATTGAGGTGCAGGCGCGAACTGCACAAGCGAGGTCGATGCCCGCCAACAAGGCTTGCCCGGTAGTGCTGCGCCACACCACTGAACTTGAGGTCTTGGCCTTTCGCCACCCGCTGGCCGGTCTGCAACTGGTCAAGGGCACGGTGGAGGCGGGAGAGTCGACGGGAGCTGCGGCGGTCCGCGAGCTGGCGGAAGAGGCTGGCGTCCAGGCCGAGGAAAGCCGCTTTCTCGGGCTTTGGCACTCGGGGTTTTCTGGCCAGGTGTGGGCCTTCCATGAGTGCCGGGTGCGGGTGCCACTGCCCGAGAGCTGGACCCATTTCACTGCGGATGATGGCGGCCATCAGTTCGAGTTTTTCTGGCATCCCCTGGCCAGCCCGCCGTCGGCCCAATGGCATCCGCTGTTTCAAGCGGCCCTGGGCTTGCTGCAGGAGCGCTTGCTGGGCGCGGGCCGCGACGCCTAGGCAAGGCTGGCGGTATTACTGCCCCAGGCGGTACTGGTTGTTGCCGCTGCGTTTGGCCTCGTACATCGCCAGGTCGGCGACGTGCAGCAACTGGTCCATGCGCCCGGCATGGTCGGGAAACACCGCCACGCCCAGGCTGCTGCCGATGCTGTGGCGATGGCTGTCCACCTCCACCGGAGGCGACAGTTCATTGAAGATCTTTTCGCCGATGCGCCGGGCTTCTTCCTCCAGGTCGAGCCCCGGGGACAGCCCCTCCAGAATCACCACGAATTCGTCGCCGCCGATCCGCGCCACGGTGTCGCTGGTGCGCAGGATGCCTTGCAGGCGCCGGGCCGTGGCGCTCAGGACCCGGTCGCCGGCAGCGTGGCCGTACTGGTCGTTGATCGCCTTGAAACCGTTGAGGTCGACGAACACCAGGGCCACCCGGGTCTGATTGTGACGCGCCTGCTCCAGGGCCCGGGACAGGCGCTGTTCCAGCATCAGGCGATTGGGCAGGCCGGTCAGCGGATCGAAATGCGCCAATTGCTGCAACTGGCTGGTGGAGACTTTCTCATCGGTAATGTCCCGTACCACCCCCATCATCTTGATGGTGGTGTCGTGCACGTTCTTCACCACGTTGCCGGTTTCCCGCAGCCAGTGGATGCTGCCGTCGGGCCACACCACGCGGTATTCCTCATCGTGGTTCTCGCCGGTTTCCAGGCAGCGCAACTCACCGGCGCGGACCCGTTCGCGATCGTCCGGATGCACGCAGGAGCAGAAGAGTTCGTAGGAGGGCACCACTTCGCCGACCTTGAAGCCGAACATGCCGTAGATGGCTTCCGACCAGTACAGCCGCTGGGTGTCCACTTCCCAGTCCCAGGTGCCGATGCGTGCGAAGTACTGGCTGCGCTTGAAGCGCTCGGCATCGTCGGGCACGCCTTCGGCGAGTTTGCGATAGACGCGCAACTGGGCCTGGGCGCGGCGTTCGCGGCGCAACAGCCACAACGCCAGCAGGGCCAGCAACAGGGACAGACACAGCAGGGGCCAGACAGCAATCATCGGATTCTGGACAGCATGGAAGAGGGTGGTCCTGAGGGGTGGATAGCACTTGGCTATGTTAATTCATGGCGTGCTTCCCACAGGAGATTTTTATCGGCTGGCGAGCGGTTTTTCCACAATGTCGCCACGGGCTACGAATGCCCGGGGCACAGTCACGCGTCACCGCTGGGCGCCGGCATTGCTCAGTTCCAGCACGGCGTAGCCCAGGCCCAGCAGAGCCACCAGTAACAGCGCCAGGCTGGAAATGCCGGTCACCAGGCGTTTGTACTTCAGCGAGAAACCCTGACGCGCCACCAGGATGTAAGCCCCCAGCACGGCAAAATCCACCAGCACCCAGACCAGCGTCAGCAGCAGCGCACTGTGTTGCAAGGAGCGGGTGACCTGGATGAACTGGGGGAAGAAGGAGGCAAAGAACACGATGTCCTTGGGGTTGCCGATCCCCACCAGGAAACCGCTGGCCAGGCCCTGGCGGCCCTGGCGGCCCTGGTCAGCGCGTGGCGCTGCCGCCACGGGTGCTGGGCCAAACACCTCCCGCAGTCCTTGCACGCCCAGCCAGCCGATGAAGCAACAGCCCAGCAGACTGACCCAGCCGATCAGGCGCGGGTCCAGCGCCAGGCCGGTGGTCAGCATCAGCACCGCCAGCAGCGCCAGCAGCAGTGAGGCGGCGTTGCTGCCCAGGGCGGTCAACACGGCCTGGCGCGGCCCGGCATTGATGCTGGTGTTGACGATCAGGGCCACCACGGGCCCCGGGGTGGCCACCAGCATCAGTACGCTGAGTGCATAGGCCAACAATAGCGACAGGTTCAGGTCCACGAATAACGCCTTTCAAGTCATGTGCAAGGCCGCAGCTTGGCGGCTTTGAGCTGCATTGAAAAACGCAAAAAGCTATGACCTACTATGAGTTTTAATCATTGTTGGTGCCTGTCGATGGTCGAATCCCTGCCGCCGCTCTACGCGTTGCGGGCCTTTGAAGTGGCCGCCCGTTCCAGCTCCTTTACCCGGGCCGCCGAGGAACTGTCCCTGACCCAAAGCGCCATCAGCCGGCATATCCGTACCCTGGAAAGTCAGTTCGGCTGTCGCCTGTTCGAGCGCCACGGCCCCAGGCTGGTGCTTACCGAAGCCGGACAGCGCCTGGCCCGGGAGCTCAAGGTGGGCTTTCGGATCATCGAGGATGCCTGCCTGCCGCTGCGGGCCAACACCGGCCAGTTGCGCCTCAAGGCGCCTTCGACCCTGACCATGCGCTGGCTGCTGCGGGTTCTGGAGGCTCTCAAGGGGCAACAGCCGGCGCTGGCGGTGCAACTGGCCAGTGTCTGGATGGACTTCGACCATGTGGATTTTTACGCCGAGCCCTACGACTGCGCGATTCTCCTGGGCAACGGACACTTTGGCGCCGGGATCGAGGCCTGCAAGCTGTTCGATGAGTGGCTGATTCCCATCGGCCCACCCGAGCCCGCGGACGGACCGCCCTGGTCCCTGGAGCGGCTCAAGGACGCCGAGCTGATCCATCCTTCGGCGGACCGTCGCGACTGGCGCCGCTGGCTGCAGGCACAAGCACCGCAGGACCGGGCGTTGCTGGAGCAGGTGCGGCTGGAGCGGGGCAATGTCTTCGACACCCTGGACCAGGCGATCTGCGCTGCCATGGCCGGGCACGGCCTGTCGATCGGCGACCTGCATCTGGTGGCGCAGGACATTCGTCTGGGGCGGATCAGCCTGCCGTTCCCCAGCGCGGTGGCCTCAGGGGACGGCTATTACCTGGTGTGGCTGCGCGACAGTCCACGCCAGGAGCACATCGCCCGGTTGCGGGCGTTTCTATTGAGCCAGGTGCTGGATATCAGCGATCTCGAACTGGACTATCGGGTGCCGGGGGCGGTCACTGGCCGTCTTGAACTCAGTTGAGGAGGATGTAGTCGTTGCGCTGCACGATGCCCCGGTGCGGGCCGGGCACCAGGTGCACATAACGGCCCTCCAGCAGGTCGATCGGCAGGCAGTCGTCCACGTCCAGCAAGGCATCGGTGTGGGATTTGTGCCAGTGGGCCAGCATCTGCCGTTTGCCTTTGGCCTTGGCTTCGGCCTTGTCCCGGGCCACCACCAGCAGGTAGCTGTGGGCCTCGCCAAAGGCCGCCGCTTCGTAACCGCCCAGGTTCAGGAAGTACAGGCGTGGTGCACCCGGCTGCGGTGCCAGGGGGCTGAGTTCGACCTTGCAGTCCTCGACCCCGTCGACCTGCATCCAGGCGTCGATGTGCAAGCCCGCCTGGCTGCCGAACCAGCCTTCGCGCAGTTGCGGGTAGGCGGCTTCGAGACGCTCGGCGACCACGAACTGGACATCGTGGACTTCAATTTTCGCTCTGGGGTGTTTTCCCCCCAGCATCACCACAAACAGCATTGTTGTTCCTTTTCCAGGATCGGTTTTGGCAGTGGGGCACCTTTTACCTCAAGCGCGCGGAGACTGCCAAGGCGCTTGCCGGTTATCCGGCGGCATCGGTGAACAGCGGCAGGCGGCCGTTGACCGAAGGCAGGTAATTCCAGTCTAGCGTCAGGGTGCTCAGCCCCGGCGAGCGCAGCAGCTGCTGCAGCAAACTTTGGACGATATTCAGCGCCAGGCCCTGGCCGGGACAGCGGTGCGTGCCGCTGCCAAAACTGAACCCCTGGTATGCCGGATCGCAGCCGGTGACCGCGGCCAGGGCCGGGTCGTGGTTGGCCGCCGCCAACAGCACCAGCACCGTCTCGCCGGCTTGCAGGTCCACGCCCAGCAGGGTGCAAGCCGTGGCGACGAACCGCCGGGTGTTCTGCACCGGCGGGTCCAGGCGCTGGCGTTGGAGCAGCCAGGCACTGAGCCGGTCCGGGTCCTGGGACAGGCGCTGGCACAGTGACGGCTCCGCCAGCAGGGCGATCAGGCTGTTGCCGATCAGCCCGGCGCAGGCGTCGTGGGTTTGTGCCAGCAGGCCCAGCAGGTTGGCCTGCAGATCCTCTGGGGCAAGGCCCTGGCTGCGCTCGAGGATCGCCCTCAGGAACGGGCTGTGTTGCGGCGCATCGAGCAATGCCTGCATCTGTTGGATCAAGTACTGCGCCGCTGAGTCGGCGGCCTGCAACTGTTCTGCGTTGCTCAAGGGGGAGAGGCAGGCAACGAATTCGCCGGTGCGTCGGGCCAGGTCTTCGCGCCGCTCGGCGGCTATTCCCAGCAGTCCTGCCAGCAGTGCCACCGGCAGGCGCCACTGCCAGCGTTGCAGATCGTTGGCGCCTTGGGGGGCGCTCAGGGCAGGGCGCCACTGTGCCAGCCAGGGCTGCAGGTCGATGGCGCCCAGCTGCTGCAGCGGCGCCGCCATGGCTGCACGGGGACAGCCGTGGCGCAGGCCATCGTTCATCCGCATCAAGCGCGCAAACACGTCCCCGGCAGGCCGCCCGGCGATGGCCCGGGGCACCGGCTCCTGGGGCGGTCGGACACGGCAGGCGGGGTGGTTCAGCACCGCCGCCACCGCGGCGGCGCTGCTGGCGACCCATAGGCCCAGCGCTGAATCGTAGGTCAGGCCTCCCCGGGCACGCAGGCGGGCGTAATAGAAATCGTAGGGGGCAAAGTGGGTGGCAGCGCTGATCGGGTCCATGATTTGTCTCTTTGTTGGGCAGATATCCAGGTTGCTACTATCCTCATCTTTTCGAAGACACGATTCGTCATGGAGCGAAATATGAATGTAGTGCAGAACGACCTGGGGGTATCCAACGTGGCGGCGGCCATCGCCGAGCCGGCCCGTACCCGGATGCTTTGTGCGCTGATGGATGGCCACGCCCGTACCAGCACCGAGCTGGCGGCGATTGCCGAGGTCAGCACTTCCACCGCCAGCGCCCACCTGGCCAAGCTCAGGGACGCCGGCCTGCTGCGGGTGCAGGTCCAGGGGCGGCACCGTTACTACGGCCTCGGCGATCCGCTGGTGGCCCAGGCCCTGGAGGCCCTGATGGTGATCGGCCAGGGCAGTACCTTCACCCCGCGTACCCCGGACCGCCTGCAATTTGCCCGCACTTGCTACGACCACCTGGCGGGCACCCTGGGGGTGCAGTTGCACGACCGGATGCTGGAAGCCGGCTGGTTGCTGATGGGAGAGGAGGGCGAGGACTACCGGGTCAGTGACAGTGGTGTCGAGTTCTTCCGCGGCCTGGGCATCGACGTGGTCGAGCTGAGCAGGCTGCGCCGAAGCCTGGCTTGTCCGTGCCTGGACTGGAGCATGCGCAGCCCGCACCTGGCGGGCGCCTTGGGGGCGGCGCTGCTGCGGGTGCTGTTGCAGCGCAAATGGCTGAGGCAGGATGTGGACAGCCGAGCCCTGACCCTGACCGGCACCGGCGGGCGCTACATCAGCAAGTACTTCGGTATCGCCTTGATTCAGCCATCCAAGCCGCTGTCGGCATCGGCCAGTCTGGAGCTGCAAAGCCTGGGGGCCTGAACCCCGGTGGCTGGGCGGTAAGGGGCTCTGGTGCGGTGCCCGAGTGTGCGATCAGCTGATGCCAGGGCTGCTCAATCGGGCACCACGGACTCCAGCAAGTCACGATCCAGCCCCACCATGGCCTGCTCCAATCGCGTCAATGCCGTCTTGATCTGGCCGGCATTCGCGCCTTCGCGGCAGGCCTTCTCCAGGTATTCGCATTCATCGATCAGGGCCTGGGCATTGATGATCCGCGCCGCGCCGCGGATACGGTGAGCCAGGTCGGTCACGCCTTTATTGTCGGGGTTGGCCAGCAACCCGCGGATCTGCTTCAAGTCCTGCTGGTTGCTCTGGTGCAAGCCCTTGAGCACCCGCTGAATGGAGGCTGGGTTGCCGCCGGTGAGGTGGTCCAGTTGCTGGATGTCGAAGCGCTCACTGTTGGCCTTGAGTTGCAAGCGGGGCAGGGCGGGCAGTTCTCGCAGACGGCGGTCCAGTTCCGGCAGGGCAATGGGCTTGAAGATGCATCCATTCATGCCGGCGTCCCGGCAACGCTGTTCCTCTTCGGGTTGGACGTTGGCGGTAAAGCCGAAGATCTGCACCGGTGGCCGGCCCTGGATCTGTTCGGCAACGCGGATTTGTCGGGTCAGCTCATAGCCGTTCAGCACCGGCATGTTGCAGTCGGTGATCACCACGTCGAAGGTTTCCCGCTGCCAGACCTTGTAGGCTTCGGCGCCGTTCTGCGCCTGGCTCAATGAATAGTCCAGGAAGCGCAGTTGCTCGCACAGCAGTTGGCGATTGGCCTGGCTGTCGTCCACCACCAGGATATGCAGCGGTGCCCTGGCTGCGACCGACGGGGTGGCTTGCGTTACAGCAGGCGGGGCATCGGGCAGTGGGTCGAGGCGATTCAACTGCACCTGCACCCGGGCCAGGGTGCCGACGCCCGGCTGGCTCTCCAGACGCAGTTGGCCGCCCATCATTTCGCAGAGCGTGCGGCAGATCACCAGCCCCAGTCCGGTGCCCGAGCGGGCGTTCTGATGTTGCCCTGGCACCTGGCTGAAGGGCTGGAACAGCCGTTGCTGGTCGTCGGGATCGATGCCGATCCCGGTGTCCTTGACGGTCATCAGCAGGGGCAAAAGTTGCGCATCGTCACCCTCGGCCTGCAAACGGATCTGCACCCCGCCGTGTTCGGTGAACTTGATCGCATTGCTCAGCAGATTCGACAGCACCTGCTTGAAGCGCAATGGGTCCACCAGCACGTCGCCATTGACGCTGCTGTCCAGATCCAGCTCCAGGCGCAGGCCCTTTTGCCGGGCCAGGCCATCGAAGACCCGGAACACCGACTCCACCAGATCCCGCAGGTTGGCTCGTTCGGGGCTCAGGCTCAGGCGTCCGCTTTCGATCCGGGCGATGTCCAGGATGTCGCCGATCAACTCCAGCAGGCCCTGGGCCGAGCTGTAGGCCACCTCGATCGAGCTGCGGTCGAGCTGGCCCTGGTCGGCACGCTTGAGGGCCAGTTCCAGCATGCCGATGACCGCGCTCATGGGGGTACGGATCTCATGGCTCATGGTGGCCAGGAAGGTGGTCTTGGCGCGGTTGGCCTTGTCGGCGTCATTCTTGGCCTGGGTCAGCTCGTCCAGCAGTTGCTGGCGCTCACTGATGTCCAGCCAGCCGCCGATGATGCCGAGGATTTCGCCCTGGGCATTTCGATAGGGCAGCATCCAGTGGTAGATCTGCGTGCGCTGCCCGCGGATATGGACGGTGCGGTCGATCAGCAGCGGCGGGCCACCGTCGAGGATGCTTTGGAAATCTTTAGCGAACAGACTGGCTTCGGGCACCGCCAACTGTTCGAGGTTGCTGCCCAGCACGCTCTCGCGATTGGTGCCCATGGTCTTGAGATAGCTGTCATTGCAGATCACCAGGCGCCGCTCGAGGTCGCGCACGTAGATCGGATTCGGCGTGCCGTTGATCAGCGCGTCCATGAAGCGCATTTGATCGTTGAGCGCATGCTCGGCCCGTTCGCGCTGGCTGACCTGGCGGCGCATGGCATAGCCCCAGGCCAGGGCGATCAGCAGCAACAGCACGGAGACGGCACCCGCCAGGTAGAGGGTGGTGCGGTAGTCGCGCCAGGAAGGGGGGACGACAGCGGCCTTGGAGCGCCAACGATTATTGAGCTCGGTAATGGCGTCGGGAGAAATGCTGCGCAAGGACTTGTCGATGATGCTGAACAGCTCCAGTTGGTCCCTGCGCACGCCAAAGGATTCGTTCAGCAACGGCAGGTTCAGGGCTGATCGGACCTTGAGCTGGTCTTGCTTGATGCGCGGCAAGTTGAAACTGACGGCGATTTCCGCTTGCACCGCAGCATCGCCCTTGTGATCGCGCAGCAGGGCCAGGGCTTCGAAGTTGGTTTGTACTTCTTTGATCCGGATCTGTGGATAGCGCTGGCGCAGCAGCGGCACCAGGGCATGGCCGCTGCCGATCAGCAGGGTCTTGCCGGCCATTTCTTCCAGGGTTTTCGGCGCATCGGGAGCGTCGCGAGTGATCAACATGTAGGGCCCGACCAGATAGGGGCGGGTGAATTGCAAGTAGCCTTCGCGCTCGGGGTTGCGGGCTCGATCGGCCACCATCTGCACCCGGCCCTCGCGTACGGCGTTGTTGAGGTCCGTGAAGCTGGGCATGGCATCGATCTCGAAACTCAGCCCGGTCTTGGTCTCCAGCATGGCCAGCAGGTCGGAGGTAATCCCCAGGTAATTGCCCTCGGCGTCGAAGTAGGACATCGGTGGCAGATAGCGGTGAATGCCGATGCGCACCACGGGGTTGTTTTCGATCCAGCGTTGTTCGTCGGCCGTGAGATCGGTTTTTTCCATGCTCAGCAGCAGGCGGTCGCCCCAGCGATTGCGGATGCTGATGTCCTGTTCCTTGTGGATCGCTTGCAGTGCACTGTCGATCAGGCGTTGCAACTGCTGGTTGTCCGGGTTCACGGCGAAGGCGAAACCCGGGATGCTCGCGGGGCCGCTATAGATGATCCGCAGGTAGTCGCTGTAGTTGCGCGAGATCAGGAACTGCGCCGAGACCGCATCGCTGAGCAGCACATCGGCATCACCGAAGGCCACGGCGGCCATGGCGGCATCCGTGTTGTCGTAGCCTTCGATCTGTGCCTTGGGGTACATGGCCTGGGCAACGGGCAGGCTGATGGTGTCCAGGGAAATGGCCAGGCGGCGTCCCTGCAAGCCGTTTTTCAGCGATGGAGAGTCCCCGAGTCGGGCCACCAGCGTCGGGCGATTGACCAGGTAGCGTTGGCTGCGCAGGAGCTGACGTTGTTGGGCATCGACCGGTGTCACGCTGCCCATGAAGTCGATCTCACCCTTGGCCAGGGCCTTGAAGACCTGTTCGCGGTTGTCATAGGCGCGGACGCTGATCTTCACCCTCAGAGCGTCTGCCAGCAGGCCGATGTAGTCTGCGGTGATGCCTTCGTATTCCCTGGACTCGTTGACCATCTCCAGCGGTGGCAGGTTCTGCTGCGAGGTGCCCAGCACCAGTTCGCGCTTGTTGCGCAGCCATTGCCAATCATCGTTGGTCAAGGGCAATTCATGGTGGTGGGGTGATTCATAGTTGAGCAGTTGCAAGGGAGTTGCGGTGTCTCCCAAGGCGGGAAAGCATGCCAGCCATATCAGCGTTGGCAGGAGGAAGCGGGGCATCGGGGCTCCTGATCGAAGAACGGCACAAGGATGAGTCGAGGAGGAACTGGGCTGGCTGAGTTGACCGCCGCACAAGGGCTGATCGTCAATGCTGGATATCAATATAGATCAAGGATGAGCGCGAAACGGGCCTATTTTCCTGAGTTGCTCGGGCTTGGGCAAGCCCGTCGAGGCTGGCGGACCGAAGGTAGGGGCTTTGTCTTGACCCGCGTTCGGTTGGCGATACGCTTGTGTCTATCTGCACCCTTGCGATACTTCTGTCGGTTAGCGCCACAGAAGGTGCCAAGCGATCCGTTATCGGGCCCCTCGGCAGTCGCCGCTCACCCTGGAGCCGCGCGTGAATACCCTGAAAATATTGGTGCTTGAAGACCATCCGGTGCAGCAACTGCTGGCCCTGGAGCAGTTGCGACGCCTGGATGTAGCTCAGCCATTGGCGGCGTCCGATGGGGACAGTGCCCTGAACCTGCTGCGTGAGCACGGTGCGGCGGACATCGTGCTCTGCGACTTGCAGATGTCGGGCATGGACGGCCTGGAGTTCTTGCGGCGGGCCAGTGAGGAGCAATTGGTGCGGGCCGTGATTCTCTACAGCCTGATTGAGTCCGATCTGCGTCGCGCCGTGTTGCAGATGATCAGCCTGCATGGGTTGATCGTCCTGGGGGACGTGGGCAAGCCGGCGGACCTGGAAGCCCTGCAGGCGATGCTCGAACTGTATCAGCAGCGCCATCAGCAACAGGTTCCGGCGCCGTCCCGGCACTTCGCCCCGGTGAGCCTTGAAGACCTGCAGCGGGGGGTCGAGCAGGGCCAGTTCGTCGCCTACTACCAGCCCAAGTTCGACCTGCGCCACGCCAGTTGCTGTGGCGCCGAAGTGCTGATGCGTTGGTGCCATCCCGAGCGCGGGGTCCTGGCGCCGGCGGCCTTTCTCGATGAGCTGGAGGCCGCAGGCCTGCTGGACGAGGTTCTCCATCAGCAGCTTGACCAGAGCATGGCCCTGCAGCGCCGACTGCTGGACCAGGGTGAAGAACTGGAGCTGGCGTTCAACCTGATGCCCCGACAACTGGCCAGCGGAGACATCGTCAGGCACATCCGCCAGGCCATCGACCGGCATCAGGTTCCGCCGCGGTTGCTGACGTTCGAAATCACCGAGGTGGGCCTGGTGCAGGCGCCGGCCATCAGCCTGGAAAACCTGGTGCGCCTGCGGATGATGGAGTGCAACCTGGCCATCGACGACTTCGGCGCCGGCTACTCCTCCTTGCAGCGCCTGTGCGAACTGCCGTTCAACCAGATCAAGCTCGATGCGCATTTTGTCCGTGAACTGGTGCGTCAGCCACGCTGTCGCGCGGTGGTCGGTGCCTCCCTGGCCTTAGCCAGCAACCTGGAAATGTGCCTGGTGGTGGAGGGGGTGGAAACCCAGCTCGAACGGCGCCTGCTGCTGGAAATAGGCTGCGTCATGGCCCAGGGGTACTGGTACGCCCGGCCGATGTCGGAAAGCGCACTGTTGTCCTGGCCGCGAAGCATCCCGGCCGAGCAACCTGCAGTGTTTCCCTGACACTGCTCTGCGGTGTTGGAGGGTCCCTCGCTGGACGTCGACGGCGATTGCGTTGAAGCTTGCCCTCCAACGTTCCAGCCAGGGCCATGCATGCTCATCGTATTCAGCGGATTGCCGGGCTCCGGCAAGACCACCATCGCTCGCACCCTGGCTCCCCACTTGGGAGCCACCTACCTGCGTATCGACAGCATCGAGCAGGGCCTGCGCGATGCCGGCCTGCCAGAGGTCGGCAAGGCCGGTTACCAGATCGCCCTGCAACTGGCCGAGGCCAATCTGGCCCTGGGCAACCCGGTGCTGGCCGACTGCGTCAATCCCGTGGCCGAAAGTCGCCAGGCCTGGAGCGATCTGGCGCAGCGACTGGGAGTGCTCCTGCTGGATGTCGAGGTGATCTGTTCCGACCACCGGGAACATCGACGGCGGGTCGAGACCCGGCAGGTGGATGTGCCGGGGCTGCAGGCGCCCAGTTGGCAGTCGGTACTCGATCACGACTACCAGGCCTGGGCGGAGTCGCCCTTGCGCCTGGACAGTGCGAGCCTGTCGCCGCAGCAGGCGGTGGCGCTGATCCTGGCTCGGTTGCCGGTGCGCAGCTGACGGCCGACCGGCCAATCCTCGCTGTGGCCAGTCAATGCCTTGAACCTCGATGGTGCGCTGGCGGTCAGTGTTCAGGGGCCGCTGCTGGCCAGTGCACGCCATATTGCCGGCAAAGCTCCCGATAACGGGGCAAAAAAATCCTCCCTGGGGCTTTGTGCACCGATTCAGCCCGCAACCGTTTGCCATGACTTGGGCAGGGTCCCCATGGGCGTCCCCAAGACCGCTTCCTGGCGGGGATGTATGTCTCTTTTATGAATGTATTTGTCGCTATTTGTGGGGTTTTTCAGACCATATGCCGCAGTAGCCGTGGTTTGGGCATTTGCGGCATAGCCTTTGCTACCGCTCTGTGAAGCGGGCGGCAGGGGCCGTTCGACCGTGGGCCCAGGAGGTGCTCGCACACAGGGGAACTATCATCCCTTCTAGGTTAAAGCCGGGTCACGCACACACAGGGTTCAAATAAAAAGCCGTTCATATCACGGCAAGGAGTTGGCTATGTCCCGCGCTTTTTTCGATGAAATGTACGCTGCCAGCGGCACCTGTCGACCACACTACGAAGCGTTCGCCCGTTGGCTGGCGGACACGCCCCTGGAGCTGCTGGACCAGCGTCGGCGTGAAGCCGACCTGTTGTTCCACCGCGCCGGTATCACCTTCACCCTGTACGGCGACGAACAGGGCACTGAACGCCTGATTCCCTTCGACATCATTCCCCGCAGCATCAAGGCCAGCGAGTGGCGCACGGTGGAGCGCGGCTGCGTGCAGCGGGTCCAGGCGCTGAACCTGTTCCTGGCGGATATCTATCACGGCCAGCGGATCATCAAGGAAGGCATCATTCCCGCCGAGCAGGTGCTGGCCAACGAAGGCTATCAGGTGGCCATGCAGGGCCTGGACCTGCACCGGGGCACCTACGCCCATATCGCCGGGGTCGATCTGGTGCGCGACGGCGATGGCAGCTACTACGTGCTGGAGGACAACCTGCGCACCCCCAGCGGCGTGAGCTACATGCTTGAAGACCGCAAGATGATGATGCGTCTGTTTCCCGAGTTGTTTGCCGCCCAGCGCATTGCCCCCATCGATCATTATCCCAACCTGTTGCTGGACACCCTGAAGAGCTCCAGCCCCCTGGACAACCCGACGGTGGTGGTGCTGACCCCGGGACGTTTCAACAGTGCCTATTTCGAGCACGCGTTCCTCGCCCGGGAAATGGGCGTGGAACTGGTGGAAGGCGCCGACCTGTTCGTGCGTGACGACCGGGTGTTCATGCGCACCACGGCCGGCGCCCAGGCGGTGGACGTGATCTACCGTCGGCTGGACGATGCCTACCTCGATCCGCTGTCATTCAATCCGGACTCCATGCTCGGGGTGCCCGGGCTGATCGCCGCCTATCGCTGCGGCAACGTGGTGCTGGCCAACGCCGTGGGCACCGGGGTCGCCGACGACAAGTCGATCTATCCCTATGTGGACGCAATGATCCGCTTCTACCTGAGCGAAGAACCGATCCTCAAGAACGTGCCCACCTGGCAGTGCCGCAAGCCCGCCGAGCTGTCCCATGTGCTGGCCAACCTGCCGGACCTGGTGGTCAAGGAAACCCAGGGCTCCGGCGGCTACGGCATGCTGGTAGGGCCGGCGGCCACCGCAGCCGAGATCGAAGAATTCCGCACCCGCCTCAAGGCTCGCCCCGAGGCTTACATCGCCCAGCCGACCCTGTCCCTGTCCACCTGCCCGACTTTTGTCGAAAGCGGCATCGCCCCGCGGCACATCGACCTGCGGCCGTTCGTACTCTCCGGCCGGGAAACCCGCCTGGTGCCCGGCGGCCTGACCCGCGTGGCGCTGCGCGAAGGCTCGCTGGTGGTGAACTCGTCCCAGGGCGGCGGCACCAAAGACACCTGGGTAGTGGAGGACTGAACCATGCTCTCAAGAACCGCTGCGGACCTGTACTGGATGTCCCGCTACCTGGAGCGCGCCGAGAACCTGGCACGCATGCTCGAGGTCAGTTATTCGCTGTCGCTGATGCCCCAGGCCGGGCGCGGTGACGGCCATGCCGAGCTGGCCATGTCGTTGCTGGCGGCCGGCACCCTCGATGACTACAACCAGCGCTACGGTGAACTGAACACCGAGCGCATGCTGCACTTTTTCGCCCTCGACGAGACCAACCCGGGGAGCATCTACTGCTGCCTGCGGGCGGCCCGCAGCAATGCTCACGCGGTGCGCGGGCGGATCACCGCGGACATGTGGGAGAACATCAACGCCACCTGGCTGGAGATGCGCAACATCGCCCGCAACGGCCTGGGGCGCTACGGCATCAGCCAGTTCTGCGAGTGGGTCAAGGAGCGTTCGCACCTGTTCCGCGGTGCCACCGCCGGCACCATCATGCGCAACGACGCCTATCGCTTCATTCGCCTGGGGACCTTTATCGAGCGCGCCGACAACACCCTGCGCCTGCTCGACGCACGCTATGAAATGTTCGGCGAGGAGTCCGAGGAAGTCAGCGATAACTCGGCCCGGGGCTATTACCAGTGGAGCGCCTTGCTCCGTGCCTTGTCGTCCTTCGAAGCGTTCAACGAGATCTACCGCAATGCCCCGGGGGCCGAGCAGGTGTCCGAGATGCTGCTGTTGCGCGCCGATGTACCGCGCTCCCTGCATGCCTGCGTCGAGGAGCTGGACCAGCTCCTGGCCACCTTGCCGGGGGACAACGGACGCCCGGCCCAGCGCCTGGCCGCCGAACTGAACGCGCGCCTGCGCTATACCGGGATCAACGAGATTCTCGATTCCGGCCTGCACCAGTGGCTGACCGATTGCATCGCTCAGATCCGCCACCTGGGGCAGACCGTGCATGAGTCCTATCTGGAGGTGGTATGAAACTGTCCATTCGTCACGACACGACCTACAGCTACGCCGATGAAGTCTGCACCAGCATCCAGTTCCTGCGGTTGACGCCCCAGGACAGCCAGCGCCAGCAGGTCCTCCAATGGCACCTGGAGCTGCCACGGCAGGTGCGCGCCCAGCGCGACCCCTACGGCAACATCCTGCATGTCATGACCCTCGACGAGCCCCATGGCGCCATTGTCCTCACGGCCTTTGGCGAAGTGCAGATCGATGGCACGCGGGAAGTGGAGGGCGACAGCCAGTCGCCGCTGCCGTTCCTGCGTTGCAGCCACCTGAGCAAGGCGGACTCGGCCCTCTGCGACTTTGCCCGGCGCCATTGCGGCGAGCGCCGTGACCGCGCCGCGCTGATCGAGCTGATGCAGGCCCTGGCCGAGCACATGCCCTACAGCCCGGGCGCCACCGGGGTTGGCAGTACTGCGGCCGAAGCTTTTGCCGGCGGTGCCGGGGTCTGCCAGGACCATACCCACGCGTTCCTGGCCTGCGCCCGCAGCCTGGGGATTCCCGCGCGCTACGTCTCCGGCTACCTGTGCACCGAGGACGCCAGCCACCTGGCCAGCCATGCCTGGGCCGAAGCCTGGCTCGACGACGGCTGGTACAGCTTCGACGTGACCAATCGCCTGGCGCGACCCGAGCGTCACCTGAAACTGGCGGTGGGCCTGGACTACCTGGATGCCTGCCCGGTGCGCGGCATGCGTCGCGGGGGAGGGGCCGAACAGATGCAGGCTCGGGTCCAGGTCAGTTCCATGGTGCAGTTCCAGCATCAGTAACGCCGCGCAGCGTCGCCGCCCATGCCCTGGCCGGGCGCGGCGCTACGGGTCGATTGTTGCCTGGGGCCGTGACCACAGCTAAGGAGTTTTGGATAGACAGGCAGATGTTATAAAATAACGGCCGATTTGCCGGGCGCGAGACCGGCACCGTCCCTTTGAACCTGACGCTGCGATCCCTCCTTATGAGTTCTTTACCCAACCCTCCCGCGAGCTTCGGCACCCGGCTGCTGAGTATCGATGCCCTGCGCGGCCTGGTGATGCTGTTCATGCTACTGGACCATGTGCGGGAAACCTTCTTCCTGCACCGGCAGGTGAGCGATCCCATGGACGTGGCCACCACCGAGCCCGGGCTATTTGTCAGCCGCACCCTGGCACACCTGTGCGCGCCGGTGTTTGTCCTGCTGACCGGGCTTTCGGCTTACCTGTTTGCCCAGAAGCACGGCCATCGGGCCGAGGCCAGCGCTTTCCTGTTCAAGCGTGGGTTGTTCCTGGTGGTGCTGGAGCTGACCCTGGTGAACTTCGCCTGGACCGGGCAGCTTCCGCCGACGCTGATCTATCTGCAGGTGATCTGGGTCATCGGCCTGAGCATGCTGGCGTTGTCGGGCCTGTTGTGGCTGCCTCGGGCGCTGTTGTTGGGCCTGAGCCTGCTGCTGATCGGCGGGCACAATCTGCTGGATGGGCTGCATTTCGCCCCGGGCGAGGCGCTGCACGTGCCTTGGGCGATCCTGCATGATCGCGGCTGGATCGAATGGGGCGAAGGGCTGCGTCTGCGGACCTCTTATCCGCTGCTGCCATGGATCGGCGTGATCGGCCTGGGTTATGCCCTGGGGCCCTGGTTCGCCCGCGAAGCCGAGGCCGCTCAGCGACAGCAGCGTCTGTTGCGATGGGGGCTGGCGGCGCTGGTGGGGTTCATCGTGCTGCGGCTGCTTAACGGCTATGGCGAGCGGCCCTGGGTCAGTGGCGAGACCTGGGTGCAAACCCTGATGAGCTTTTTCAACATCACCAAATACCCGCCGTCGCTGCTGTTCATCGCCCTGACCCTGGGCGCCGGGCTGCTTCTGCTGCGGGCCCTGGAGCGGCGGCAGGACAGCGGTTTGATCCGGGTGCTCGGCGTATTTGGCGCGGCGCCGATGTTCTTCTACCTGTTGCACTTGTATGTGCTCAAGGGCCTGTATCTGCTGGCCGTGGCGCTGCTGGGGCGCAATCAAGGGGCCTATTTTGGCTTCGACTCGCTGGGCTGGCTGTGGCTGATCACATTGCTTCTGGCTTTGGTCCTGTACCCGCCGGTGCGGGGCTTCGCCCGACTCAAGGCCCGGCGCCGCGACCTGGCCTGGCTGAAGTACTTCTAAGGGGCCAGTCCCTGGCTGCCTGCGCCGGATTGCTGGCGCAGGCAGGGCAATCAGCGTTTTTTTGCCGGCGCCGATAAACACCGCTTGAACGGCATGGGGCACTCTCTGTACTGTATATAAAAACAGTATTCGAGCCTCGCCATGCAACTGATCGACAAGCTGAGCATCCTCGCCGACGCCGCCAAGTACGACGCTTCCTGCGCCAGCAGCGGCGCGCCCAAGCGCAGTTCCGAAGGCAAGAGCGGGTTGGGTTCGAGCAATGGCATGGGCATCTGCCACAGCTATACGCCGGACGGACGCTGCGTCTCGCTGCTCAAGGTGCTGCTGACCAATTTCTGCCTCTACGACTGCCAGTACTGCGTCAACCGCCGCTCCAGCGATGTGCCCCGGGCCCGTTTCAGCCCCGAGGAAGTGGTGCGCCTGACCCTGGATTTCTACCGGCGCAATTGCGTCAGCGGGCTGTTCCTCAGCTCCGGGATCATCCGCTCGGCGGACTACACCATGGAGCAACTGGTGCAGGTGGCCAGGCTGTTACGTGAAGAGCACGAGTTCCGCGGCTACATCCACCTCAAGACCATTCCCGACGCCGACCCGCTGCTGATCGAGCAAGCCGGGCGCTATGCCGACCGCCTCAGCGTCAATGTCGAGCTGCCCACTGACCAGGGCCTCAAGACCCTGGCCCCGGAAAAACACCTGGGCTCGATCAAGCAGGCCATGGGCACCATCTATACCGGCGAGCAGACCGTGCTCAACGAGCCCCGGGCGCCGCGTTTCGCCCCGGCCGGGCAGAGCACCCAGATGATCGTCGGCGCCGACGACACCGATGACAGCACCATTCTCCACAGCGCCGAGGCGCTGTACGGCAATTTCCGCCTGCGCCGGGTCTATTACTCGGCGTTCAGCCCGATCCCCAACAGCCCGAAAAGCGTGCCCCTGGCCGCGCCGCCGCTGATGCGCGAGCACCGCCTGTATCAGGCCGACTTCCTGTTGCGCGGCTATGGCTTCAGCGCCAACGAACTCTTCAAGGGGCCGGGGCACCTGGCCCTGGACATCGACCCTAAGCTGGCCTGGGCGCTGGAGAACCGCAACCTGTTTCCCCTGGACCTGAACCGCGCCGAGCCAACCTTGATCGCGCGCATCCCGGGGATCGGCCTGCGTACTACCCAGCGCCTGGTGGAACTGCGTCGCGAGCGGCGCATCCGCTTCGAGGACCTGGCGCGCATGCGCTGTGTGCTGAGCAAGGCCAAGCCGTTCTTCATCACCAGCGACTATCACCCGCAGCAGGCGGAAACCAGCAGCGCGCTGCTCTACCAGCAACTGCGGGACCGGCCGCAACCGCAGCAGATGGGGCTCTGGGGATGATCAGCCTGGACTGCGACGACCTGTTCGACACCTGGCGCCAGCAGGCGCGCTGGCTGCTCAGCCATTCCATCGATCCGAGTCGGGTCAGTTGGGCCGGGACCCGGGAGGCCGACCTCTTTGCCAGCGACGAGAGCTGCCCCGAACAGCCCGGACCGTTTCGCGCGCGCATTCCCCAGGCCCTGCTGGAGCTGTTGCAGCGGGCCGCCTGCTATCGCGGCGAGCAGCGCTGGAGCCTGCTCTACGAGGTGCTGTGGCGGGTCAGCCATGGCGACCGCACGGCCATGCTCAGCGGCGATCAACTGGGCAGCGAGTTGCAGCGGCGGATCAAGCAGGTGGACCGCGAGGCCCATCACCTGCATGCCTTCGTGCGCTTCGTCAGGCTGCCCGAGGGCCGCTCATCCCTGGCCGAGCAACCCGAATACGTGGCCTGGCACGAACCGGCCCACGACATCCTGGCCCAGGCCAGCCGGCACTTCATCGGACGCATGGGGCGCCACCGCTGGATGATCGCCACGCCCCGGGACGGGGTGTATTTCGACGGCGAGCAACTGCACCACCAGCGCCAGTGCCCCGCTGGTTGGCAGCAACTGGCCCAGGCCGGCGACGACCCCGGAGGCGAGCTGTGGCTGGCCTACTACAGCCACATCTTTAACCCGGCGCGGCTCAACCCCAAGGTCATGCAGGGGCATTTGCCGACCCGGTTCTGGAAGCACCTGCCGGAGGGACCGCTGATTCCGGCGCTGATCAGTGAAGCGCGCCACGGCAAGCAGCGCGACGGCCAGGCCAGCCAGGTGGCGGCGCGGCGCGGCAAGCGGATTGGCGGCGGGCAATAAAAAGCCCGCCCCTGGCAGGCAGGGGTGGGCTGGGGTGCAGCAGGGGGCGAATCAGACCTTGACGATCCAGCCCGCTGGCGCTTCCACGTCGCCGGTCTGCACGCCGGTCAGCTCTTTGTAGAGCTTCTGGGTGATCGGGCCGACGTCTTTTTCGCTGTAGAACACGTGCAGCTTGTCCTGGTACTGGATGCCGCCGATCGGCGTGATCACCGCGGCAGTACCGCAGGCACCGGCTTCCTTGAAGTCCGAGAGCTTGTCGATGAACACGTCGCCTTCGACCACTTCCAGGCCCAGGCGGGTCTTGGCCAGCTCGATCAGCGACAGGCGGGTGATACCCGGCAGTACCGATGGCGAGTTGGGGGTGACGAATTTGTCATCGTGGGTGATGCCGAAGAAGTTGGCCGAACCCACTTCCTCGATCTTGCTGTGGGTCAGCGGGTCGAGGTAGATGCAGTCGGCGAAGCTGGCCTTCTTGGCCTGGGAGCCCGGCATCAGGCTGGCGGCGTAGTTGCCACCGACCTTGGCCGCGCCGGTGCCTTGTGGGGCGGCGCGGTCGTAGCTGGAGATCAGGAAGTTGTGCGGAGTCAGGCCGCCCTTGAAGTAGGCGCCGACCGGGATGGCGAAGATCGAGAAGATGAACTCCGGCGCGGTGCGCACGCCGATGTTGTCGCCGACGCCGATCACGAACGGACGCAGGTACAGCGCGCCGCCGGTGCCGTATGGCGGAATGAAACGCTCGTTAGCCTTGACCACGGCCTTGCAGGCTTCGATGAACTGCTCGGTGGACACCTGCGGCATCAGCAGGCGGGCGCAGCTGCGCTGCATGCGCGCGGCGTTCTGGTCCGGACGGAACAGGTTGATCGAGCCGTCCTTGCAGCGGTAGGCCTTGAGGCCTTCGAAGCATTGCTGACCGTAGTGCAGGGCGGTGGAGCCCTCGCTGATGTGCAGCACGTTGTCTTCGGTCAGGGTGCCTGCGTCCCACTCGCCGTTACGCCAGTGCGACAGATAGCGCTTGTCTGTCTTGATGTAGTCAAAACCCAGCTTGTCCCAATTGATGCTTTCGTTACCCATGACACCCTCTATCACTTAACAACCGCCGGAACGGCTTAAGGCTTCTGACGTTTTTTTGGATGGGCACAACAATACTGCATTCCGGGGGCTTACCGCATCCCCGTATTGAACCCTGTAACTGCTGCCGCAGGCTGCGATCTGCCTCGAAGAGGACGTGCTCTTGAGGCCCTCGGAAGGTCCTGCGGACCTTGTCGCAGCCTGCGGCAGCAGCTACAGGTTGTGTTTACAGGTGCAGGGCGTGCCCCAGTGCCCGCAGCGCCGCTTCCTGGACCGCTTCACCCAGGGTCGGGTGGGCGTGGATGGTGCCGCCGATGTCTTCCAGGCGCGCGCCCATTTCCAGGGATTGGCCGAACGCCGTGGACAATTCGGAGACACCGACTCCCACCGCCTGCCAGCCGACAATCAGGTGATTGTCACTTCGGGCCACCACCCGCACGAAACCGCTTTTCGATTCCAGGGTCATGGCCCGGCCATTGGCCGCGAACGGGAAGCTGCTGACGATGCAGTCCAGGCCGGCAGCGCGGGCTTCGTCCGGGGTCTTGCCCACCACCACCAGTTCCGGGTCGGTGAAACACACCGCCGGGATCGCCGCCGGGTTGAACTCGCGGTGCTTGCCGGCGATCAGCTCGGCGACCATCTCGCCTTGGGCCATGGCCCGGTGGGCGAGCATCGGCTCGCCGCTGAGGTCACCGATGGCCCAGACGTTGCGCATGCTGGTCTGGCAGCGGTGGTCGATCTTGATCGCCGCGCCGTTCATGTCCAGGTTCAGGCTTTCCAGGTTCCAGCCCTGGGTGTTGGGTTTGCGACCCACGGCCACCAGCACCTGATCGGTAGCCAGGTTCAGGGTGTCGCCATTGGGCTCGCGCACCTGTAGGCTGCTGCTGGCGGCATCAAAGCCCAGCACGCTGTGCTTGAGGTAGAGCTTGATGCCCAGCTGCTTCACCGATTCCAGCACCGGCTGGGTCAGTTCCGCGTCATAGGCCGGCAAGATGCGTTCCTGGGCCTCGACCACGCTGACCTCGACCCCGAGCTTGCGGTAGGCGATGCCCAGTTCCAGGCCGATGTAGCCGCCGCCGACCACGGTCAGGCGCTTGGGCAAGGTCTTGGGTGCCAGGGCCTCGGTGGAGGAGATGATCGGCCCGCCGATGGGCAGCATCGGCAAATTGACGCTTTTTGAACCAGTGGCCAGCAGCAGGTGCTCGCACTGGATGCGGGTATCGGTGCCTTCGATCTCCACGGTCTTGCCGTCGATGACCTTGGCCCAGCCGTGAATCACCTGGACCTTGTTTTTCTTCAACAGCGCGGCGACCCCGGTGGTCAGGCGGTCGACGATGCCGTCCTTCCATTCCACGCTCTTGCCGATGTTCAAGGTCGGCGCCGCCACTTCGATGCCCAGGGCCGAGCCCTGGCTGTGGTGGCGGGTCTGGTGGAACTGCTCGGCGACATGAATCAGCGCCTTGGACGGGATGCAGCCGATGTTCAGGCAGGTGCCGCCCAGGGACTGGCCTTCCACCAGGATGGTAGAGATGCCCAGCTGGCCGGCACGGATCGCCGCCACGTAACCGCCAGGACCACCGCCGATGATCAGCAGCTGGGTATTGAGAGTCTGTTGCATGCCTGCTCCTCTGATGCTCAGTCCACAAACAGCGTGGCGGGTTGTTCGAGCAGGCCGCGAATGGCCTGGATGAATTGCGCAGCGTCCATGCCATCAACCACCCGGTGATCGAAGGAGCTGGAGAGGTTCATCATCTTGCGGATCACGATCTGGCCCTTGATCACCATCGGCCGTTCGACGATGCGGTTGACCCCGACAATCGCCACTTCCGGCAGGTTCAGCACCGGGGTGCTGACGATCCCGCCCAGGGCGCCGAGGCTGGTGAGGGTGATGGTGGAACCGGACAGTTCATCCCGGGCTGCCTTGCCACTGCGGGCGGCCTTGGCCAGGCGCGAGATTTCCTCGGCGTTGCCCCACAGGCTGCGGGCTTCGGCGTGACGCACCACCGGCACCATCAGGCCGACGTCGCTCTGGGTGGCGACCCCGACATGCACCGCGCCGTGGCGGGTGATGACCTGGGCTTCATCGTCGTAGCGCGCGTTGATCTGCGGGAAGTCGCGCAGGGCCACGACCATGGCCCGTACCAGGAACGGCAGCAGGGTCAGCTTGCCGCGGCTGGCACCGTGTTTTTCATTGAGGTGGATGCGCAGCTCTTCCAGGGCGGTGACGTCCACTTCCTCGACATAGCTGAAGTGTGCGGCGCGGTGCTTGGATTCCTGCATGCGCTGGGCAATCTTGCGGCGCATGCCAATCACCTGGATCTGCTCTTCGTCGTGGCGTTCGGCATAGCCTGTGCCCGGCGCCGAGTAGCCCTTGAGCGGCTGGCTGTCCTGGGCCAGGTAGGCCTCCAGGTCTTGGTGCAGGATGCGCCCGGCGGGGCCGCTGCCCTGCACCAGACGCAGCTGGATGCCCAGGTCCAGGGCGTGCTTGCGCACGGCTGGCGAGGCCAGGGGGCGTTCGTCGGCCTGGCGCGCCACCGGCGCCTGGGGAGCAGGGCGGCAGGCGGCTTGGCTGGCGACGGCTTGTTCCACCTTCGGTGCTTCGACCACTGGCGCGGCAGCCGGCTTATTAATAGCTGCCGGCGCTTGTTGCGCCGGCGCGGCGGCCTGGGCGGATTCCTTGAGGTTGCCCGCGCCTTCGACTTCGATGCTGATGAGGATGCTGCCCACCGCCATCACTTCACCGGGTTCGCCGCCCAGGGAAATGACCGTGCCGTGCACTGGCGAGGGAATGTCCACCATCGCCTTGTCGGTCATCACGTCCGCCAGGACCTGGTCTTCCACCACCTGGTCGCCGACTTTTACGTGCCACTGCGCCAGTTCCACTTCCGCGATGCCTTCGCCGATGTCCGGCATCTTGATAACGTGCGTGCCCATTCAGACCTCCATGACCCGTTGCAGCGCCGCGCCCACTCGGGACGGCCCTGGGAAATATGCCCACTCCTGCGCGTGGGGATACGGGGTATCCCAACCGGTGACGCGCTCGATCGGGGCTTCCAGGTGGTGGAAGCAGTGTTCCTGCACCAGCGACACCAGCTCGGCGCCGAAACCGCAGGTGCGGGTAGCTTCGTGTACTACCACGCAACGGCCGGTCTTCTTCACCGACTTGACGATGGTGTCCAGGTCCAGCGGCCACAGGCTGCGCAGGTCGATGACCTCGGCGTCGATGCCGGTTTCCTCGGCCGCCACTTGCGACACATAGACGGTGGTGCCGTAGGTGAGGACGGTGACGTCCTTGCCTGGGCGGGCAATGGCTGCCACATCCAGCGGCACCTTGTAGTAGCCGTCCGGCACCTGGGCCGCCGGGTGTTTCGACCAGGGTGTTACCGGGCGGTCGTGGTGGCCATCGAACGGGCCGTTGTACAGGCGCTTGGGTTCGAGAAAGATCACCGGGTCATCGTTTTCGATGGAGGCGATCAGCAGGCCCTTGGCGTCGTAGGGGTTGGACGGCATCACGGTGCGCAGGCCGCACACCTGGGTGAACATCGCCTCGATGCTCTGGCTGTGGGTCTGGCCACCGTAGATGCCGCCACCGCAGGGCATGCGCAGGGTCATGGGCGCGGTGAACTGGCCGGCGGAGCGATAACGCAGGCGCGCGGCTTCGGAAATGATCTGGTCCGAGGCTGGGTAGACGTAGTCGGCGAACTGGATTTCCGCCACCGGGCGCAGGCCGTAGGCGCCCATGCCGATGGCCGCGCCGACGATGCCACTTTCCGAGATCGGTGCGTCGAACACCCGCGAGGTGCCGTACTTGGCCTGCAGGCCCTCGGTGCAGCGGAACACGCCGCCGAAGTAACCGACGTCCTGGCCGAACACCACCACGTTGTCGTCACGCTCGAGCATCACATCCATGGCCGAGCGCAGGGCCTGGATCATGGTCATGGTGGTGGTGGTCATGGCGGTTTCCAGCTGGATATTGTTGTTGTGATCGTTCATGTCAGACCCCCAGTTCCTGGCGTTGACGTTTCAGGTGCTCGGGCATGTCCTTGTAGACGTCCTCGAACATGGTCGCGGCGCTGGGAATCTGGCCGCCGGCGAGGGTGCCGTACTGCTCGGCTTCCTTCTGCGCGGCGATGACCTGGGCTTCGAGCTCGGCACTGACTGTGGCGTGTTCCTCTTCGGACCACTGGCCGATCTTGATCAGGTGCTGCTTGAGACGGGCAATCGGATCGCCCAGGGGGAAGTGGCTCCAGTCGTCGGCCGGACGGTACTTCGACGGGTCGTCGGAAGTGGAGTGCGGGCCGGCGCGGTAGGTGACCCACTCGATCAGGGTCGGCCCGAGATTGCGCCGGGCGCGTTCGGCGGCCCAGCGCGAGGCGGCGTAGACCGCGATGAAATCGTTGCCGTCGACCCGCAGGGAAGCGATGCCGCAGCCCACGCCGCGTCCGGCGAAGGTGGTGGCTTCACCGCCGGCAATGGCCTGGAAGGTGGAGATTGCCCACTGGTTGTTGACCACGTTGAGGATCACCGGCGCGCGATACACGTGGGCGAAGGTCAGGGCGGTGTGGAAGTCCGATTCGGCGGTGGCGCCGTCGCCGATCCAGGCCGAGGCGATCTTGGTATCGCCCTTGATGGCCGAGGCCATGCCCCAGCCCACGCCCTGCACGAACTGGGTCGCCAGGTTGCCGGAGATGGTGAAGAACCCGGATTCCTTCACCGAGTACATGATTGGCAGCTGGCGTCCCTTGAGCGGATCGCGCTCGTTGGACAGCAGTTGGCAGATCATTTCCACCAGCGGCACTTCCCGGGCCATCAGGATGCTTTGCTGGCGGTAGGTGGGGAAGCACATGTCGTCGATGTTCAGGGCCAGGGCCTGGGCGCTGCCGATGGCTTCTTCGCCCAGGCTCTGCATGTAGAAGGACATCTTCTTCTGGCGCTGGGCGACCACCATGCGGTTGTCGAAGATCCGCGTCTTGAGCATGGCGCGCATGCCCTTGCGCAGGATCTCCAGCGGCACGTCGTCGGCCCAGTCGCCCAGGGCGTTGCTCTGATCGTCGAGCACACGGATCAGGCCGCGGGCCAGGTCGGCGCAGTCGGCAGGTTCGATATCGATGGGAGGTTTGCGAGCCAGGCCGGCGTCGTTCAGACGCAGGTAGGTGAAGTCGGTCTTGCAGCCGGGACGGCCCGAGGGTTCGGGAACGTGCAGGCGTAGCGGTGCATACGCTGTGGTCATGGCTTTCTACGCTCGATCTTGTGGATTTCTTGTAATTGGGCGCGCTAGCTGACAGTCATTCCCTGGGTAAGGGAAATCTTGTCCTACAAACATCATAGGCCGGGCGTAGAAGAATATTTATCTCTGTTTCATTGCGCTGGAAGTTATTTGCAGATAAAAAATCTGCATAAACATAAAAAACAGGTTGTTTTGTCTCATGCGCAAACTGGATCGTACCGACATCGGCATTCTCAACAGTCTTCAGGAGAATGCTCGCATCACCAACGCCGACCTCGCCCGTTCGGTGAACCTTTCGCCCACGCCGTGCTTCAACCGGGTCAAGGCCATGGAGGAGCTGGGGTTGATCCGCGAGCAGGTGACCCTGCTGGATGCCGACCTCTTGGGGCTGCACGTCAACGTGTTCATTCACGTCAGCCTGGAGAAGCAGGTGGAAGAGGCCTTGCAGCACTTCGAAGAGGCCATCGCCGACCGCCCGGAGGTCATGGAGTGCTACCTGATGGCCGGCGACCCGGACTACCTGATCCGCGTGCTGGTGCCCACCATCCAGTCCCTGGAACGCTTCATGATGGACTTTCTGACCAAGGTGCCCGGGGTGGCCAATATCCGCTCCAGCTTCGCCCTCAAGCAGGTGCGCTACAAGACCGCGCTGCCACTGCCGGCCAACGGCCTGACCCTGGGCACCTGAGGGTCAGTCGGGGACTCCGCTCCAGAGCCGATCCAGGTTCTTGAACTCCCAGTCTTCCGGGGCTTCGCGAGCGACGATGCGATCCTGGCCGTGGATCTTGGCCAGGTCGACCACGTTCTGTTCCAGGGGCAGGTTGGAGCGGGTGGAGAAGAACACCCGGACCTTGGGCGTCAGCAACGACTTGGGGTTTTGTTCGATCACCACCGCCAGGCGCCCGCTCTCCAGGCGCACCAGGGCCCCAACGGGGTAGATGCCCACGCTCTTGACGAAGGCCTGGAACACCCGCTGATCGAAATGACCTTTCCAGGTGGACATGCGCTGGATCGCTTCGGCCGGGTCCCAGCCACGGTTGTAGGGCCGATTGGAGGTCACCGCGTCGTACACATCGCAGACCGCGCCCATCTGGGCGAACAGGCTGATCTGGTTGCCGGCCAGGCGGTGCGGATAGCCGGAGCCGTCGGCCTTTTCGTGGTGATGCAGGCACACATCCAGAACCAGCGCATCCACATCGGGGCTTTGACGCAGGATCGCGCCACCGGCTTCGGGGTGCAGCTTGACCCGTTCGAACTCAGTGTCCGAGAGCTTTTGCGGCTTGTTGAGAATGCTGTCGGGGATGGTCAGCTTGCCCACGTCATGCAGCAATCCGGCAATGCCTGCCAGGCGGATATAGTCCTCCGACAAGCCCAATTGCCGCGCGGTGGCCAGCATCAGCGCACAGACCGCCACTGAATGCATGTAGGTGTAGTCATCGGCGTTCTTGAGCCGCGCCAGACTGATCAGCGCATCGGGATGACGCAGCAGCGACTGGCCGATCTGCAGCACCAGATCCTCGGCTTGCTGCATCTCCAGGGCCTGGCCCATGCGCACTTCCTGGAACATCGCCGTCACCGCCTTGCGCGAGTAGGCGCAGAGCTTTAGGGCGCGCTGCACTTCCTCATCCATGCTGGCCCGGGGCGTGGCAGCGGTGGCCGGCTGTGCGGTCGGCGGCAGGTCCGGCGTGGTGGTTGCACGGGCCTCGGGCAGGTCGCCACCTTTGCTGGTGTCGATCCACAGGCTGCTGAGGTTGGAGCTTCGCAGGCGTTGCAGGTCGGCATGGCTGTCAAGAACAAAGCCGGCCTTCCAGAAAGAGTGGTCCAGCCAGGAGCCACAGAACTGATGGATGTACATGCCCATCTGCAACTGATGGATCGAAATCAGTTTCAGCATCAACAACACTCCCTTTCAGGCCGTCGGCCATTGCCGGCCATCTGGCTCCTACAGATCAGTGTAGGAGCCAGATGGCCGGCTAACAGCGCCAGCGCTTTTCTCTACCTGACGTCTTACCGGGCCTTGGCCCGTCTCACAGGGAGAAGCGTGCCACCAGTTTGTTCAGACTCGCCGCCAGGGACGACAGTTCACTGCTGGCAATGGACGTCTGGCTGGCGGCGGACGAGCTTTGCAGCGACAAGTCGCGGATGCTCATCAGGTTCTGGTCCACCGAGCGCGCCACCTGGGCCTGTTCCTCCGAGGCGGTGGCGATCATCAGGTTGCGTTCGTTGATCTCGCTGATGGCCTGGGCGATATGGCCGATGGCGGCGCCGGCCTCGTGGGCGATGGCCAGGGTCTGGCTGGCATCCTCGCTGCTTTGCTGCATGGACAGCATGGCCTTGCTCGAACCGTTCTGGACGCCCTGGATCATCTGCTCGATCTCTTGGGTCGAGAGCTGGGTACGGTGGGCCAGGGCCCGCACTTCATCGGCCACTACAGCAAAGCCGCGGCCTTGCTCGCCGGCCCGAGCGGCCTCGATGGCGGCGTTGAGGGCCAGCAGGTTGGTCTGCTCGGCAATGGCGCGGATCACGTCCAGGACCTTGCTGATGTCCTGGGCCTGCTGGGCCAGGCCGGCCATTTCCACCCGGGTGTTTTCCACGGTGCCGGTGAGCTTCTCGATGGAGTGGATGGTCTGCTCGACCCGCTCCTTGCCCAGCCCGGCGGAGCGCTCGGATTCCTGGGTCGACTGCGAGGCGGACACCGCGTTGCGCGCCACTTCCTCCACCGCGGCGGTCATTTCGTTGACCGCGGTGGCGGCCTGATCGGTCTCCATGCTCTGTTGCTGGATGCCAGCGTTGGACTCGCGGGTAATGGCGCTCATTTCCTCGGCGGCGGAGGCCAGCTGGGTCGAGGAATCGGCAATTTGGCGGATGGTCGACTTCAGGTTGTCGAGCATGGACTGGGTGGATTTCTGCAGGTCGGTGAGTTCGTCCTGGCCGCTGACTTCCACCTGGGTTCGCAGGTCGCCCTCGGCGATTTTGCGCGTGGTGGCCAGCAGCGATTGCACTGGGCGGGTGATGCTGCGGGTGAACAGGGTGGCGATGAGCACGGTCAGGACAATCGCCAGGACGATGATCAGCGAGGTCAGGGTCAGGCCACTGTCGAACTGATGGTCGGCCAGGGTCGCCGAGTGCGCGGCACCGCTCTCGTTGATCGCGATCAGGGCTTCGATGGCGCTTTGCAAGGCATTGGCCAGGGGCACCGTGACCTGATTGATGTAGTCACTGTTCTGCTGCGCGGTGTTGGTCTTGCTGGCATCGATCAGCACCGCCAGCTTGTCCAGGTAGTCCTGGGCGCCGCGCTTGACCTGATCAAAGGCGGTTTTCTCTTCGGCGCTGGACACCAGTGGCTCGTAGTCCTTGATGGCCTGGGCCAGGGTGGCTTTCAGGCTACCCAGCTTGTCCAGGGATGCGCCTTTCTGGGCTTCGCTTTCAGTGGCGTAGTGCAGGGCCTCCAGGCGCACACGCAAGGTGGAAGATTCGATTTTCGTGGCTTGCCTGACGCTGGGCAGCCAATTGCTTCGCAGGTCCAGTGCAGCGTCGTGAATCTGTCCCATTCTCCACAGCGCCAGTCCCCCCAGACCGACCACTAGCACACAGATAGCGCCAAAACTCAGGAGCGCCCTGGACGTCAGTTTCAAGTTTCTTGTCACCATACAGGCACCTTGCAGGTTGGAGTGATACCGCCAATTGCTTTTCGACTCCTTGTCGCCCTGATAGCACTGTGACTCTAAAAAGATGAAAAATCTGTAGGGATGTAAAAATATTTCTTTGCGTCCAGCGGGCTTCAACCTAGCGTCGCCGCAAGGGCGGGCAACCCCGCGGCTTGACCTTTATCAACGCGCTTTTGGCGGTTTTGTAGCAAGCTTGGCGCCTCTCCAATTGCAAAGGAAAAGGCCCATGACTACGCCTCTGACAACGGCGCCCGCGGCCAAGGCAGTACTACCGATTGGATTGCTGATCGCCGTGCTGGCCATGATCGGTGTGCTGTTTCTGCCACTGCCCGCCGACCTGCCGGTGGCCGGCCAGCGGATGCTGGCGATCCTCGCTTTCGCGGTGGTGGTGTGGATCAGCGAAGCGGTGTCCTACGAGGCCAGCGCGATCATGATCACCGCACTGATGGCGTTCCTGATCGGCACCGCGCCGACCCTGCAGGACCCGACCCAGGTCTATGGCAGCTCGGCGGCCATCAGTCTGGCGCTGACCGGGTTCTCCAATTCGGCCCTGGCCCTGGTGGCCGGTGCCTTGTTCATCGCCGCCGCCATGACCCACACCGGCCTCGACCGGCGCATCGCCCTGGTGACCCTGACCCGGGTCGGCACCAGCACCCGGCGCATCCTCATCGGTGCCATTGCCGTGACCATCCTGCTCAGCCTGCTGGTGCCCAGCGCCACGGCCCGCAGTGCCTGCGTGGTGCCGATCATGATGGGGGTGATCGCCGCGTTCGGCGTCGACAAGCGCTCCAATATCGCCGCCGGGCTGATGATCGTGGTGGCCCAGGGCACCAGCATCTGGAACGTCGGCATCCAGACCGCCGCGGCGCAGAACTTGCTGACCGTGGGCTTCATGGACAAGATGCTCGGCCAGCGCGTGGCCTGGCTCGACTGGCTGATCGCCGGGGCGCCCTGGGCGCTGATCATGTCCCTGGTGCTGCTGTGGCTGGTGCTGAAACTGCTGCCGCCGGAAACCGACAGCATCCCCGGCGGCAAGGAAGCGGTGGCCCAGTCCCTGGTGGACATCGGGCCCATGACCGGGCCGCAGAAGCGCCTGCTGGCGGTGTCGCTGCTGCTGCTTTTGGCTTGGTCCACCGAAGGCAAGCTGCACCCCTTCGACACCACGACCACCACCTACGCCGGGCTGGTGATCCTGCTGCTGCCGCGCATCGGCATCATGACTTGGAAGGACGTGCAGTCGCGCATTCCCTGGGGCACGGTGATCGTCTTCGGGGTCGGCATCAGCCTCGGTTCGGCGCTGCTCAGCACCCAGGCCGGGCAATGGCTGGGCGGGCAGGTGGTGGCCCACACCGGCCTGGACCAGGTCGGGCCTTTGGCGGTGTTCGCGATTCTCGCGGCGTTCCTGATCCTCATTCATCTGGGGTTCGCCAGTGCCACGGCCCTGACCTCGGCCTTGCTGCCGATCCTGATTGCCGTGCTGCAAACCCTGCCGGGCGAGTTCAGCCGCCTGGGCATGACCATGCTCCTGGGCTTTGTCGTCAGCTACGGTTTCATCCTGCCGATCAACGCGCCGCAGAACATGGTCTGCCTGGGTACCGAGACCTTCAACGCCCGGCAGTTCGCCAAGGTCGGGCTGCTGGTGACGCTGATCGGCTACCTGTTGATGCTGGTGTTCGCCATGACCTGGTGGAAGTGGCTGGGCTGGATGTAGAGCCCTTCACAGTGACCCGCTGAACACCCGGGTCACGCTACCGGCCAGGCGCACCTTGCCCTGGCCGTCCCAGCTCACCGTCACCGGCCCGCCGTCGCACAGCACCTGCACCGGGCTGTCGAGCAAGCCGCGACGGATGCCATTGACCGCCGCCGCGCAGGAACAGGAACCGGAGCCCAGGGGGATGGCGCCATGGCGCTCCCAGATGCGCAGGCGGATGGTCTGGCGGTCGATCACCTGGATGAAGTGCACATTGGTCTTGTGTGGAAACAGCGGGTCGCTCTCGATCCTGGGACCCAGGGCGGCAACGTCCAGTTGCTCCAGATCGTCGACGAAAAAACTGCAATGGGGGTTGCCCATGCTGCATGCCGCCGGTGTTCCTGGCAGCGGCAGGTGCAGGCTGTCCAGCTCTCGGGCCAGGGGGACGTCCCGCCAGTCGAACGATGGTCGGCCCATTTCCACGGACACCGACTGATCCTCAAGACGCAGGCAGTGCTGCAGGCCGCGGGCGGTTGTCAGCTGCACCGAGGTGGCACCGCTTTCCTCCATCAGCAGGTCGGCGGCGCCGCGGGTGGCGCTGCCGCAGGTGTCCAGGCTGGAACCATCGGCGTTGAAGAAGGTCAGTTGCGCCGCACTCTCGTGGCAATCGCCGAGCACCACCAACTGATTGAAACCAATGCCGCGTCGGCGATCGCCCAGGGCCCGGGCCCGTTCGGCAGTGATCGGGTTGTCGCGGCCACGGGCATCGATCAGCACGAAGTCGTCGCCATTGGCGTGCATCTTGACAAAGTTCAGCGGCATGCGAGCTCCGATGGGCGAGGGCAGGCGGCGCCCGCTTCGACGGGCGCCAGCGAGGGCAGGATTGCGAAAAAACGCCACCGGCGCCAGCGCCTTAAAATAAAATTCATCCTGCAAGCCTGGGCATTGCCTGGACGGCGGGATTTTCCGGCACACTGCCGGAGCACCGCGAACAGCGCCAACCGCTGCAGCAGCGACCGGCACAGCACAAGGTCACGGCATGGATCATTACGCCCCGCGCAACTGGCAGCCCCACGAAAAGCCCAGCTTGCCCGGTTCCCCCTCGACACCGCTGCACCCCGCCCACAAGCGCCTGGCCTATGCCCTGGTGGGCTTGCTGGTGGCGATCACCGGCGGCCTGGGCAACTCGCTGGTGATCGCCAACCTGCCGTACCTGCAAGGCGCGCTGGGGGCGACCACCGCGGAAATGGCCTGGCTGCCGGCCGCCTACGTGATGACCAATGTGTCGATGAACCTGCTGCTGGTGAAGTTTCGCCAGCAGTTCGGCCTGCGCGCCTTCACCGAAGTGTTCCTGGTGCTTTATGCCCTGGTGACCTTCGGCCACCTGTTCGTCAACGACCTGAGTTCGGCCATCGCCGTGCGTGCGGCCCATGGCATGGTCGGCGCCGCGCTGAGCTCCTTGGGCCTGTACTACATGGTCCAGGCCTTCCCGGCGAAATGGCGGCTCAAGGCCCTGGTGCTGGGGCTGGGCACCTCGCAGCTGGCCTTGCCCCTGGCCCGGCTGTTTTCCGAGGACCTGCTGCAGATCGCCGAATGGCGCGGCCTGTACCTGTTCGAACTGGGCCTGGCGCTGACCTCCCTGGGCTGCGTGTTCCTGCTCAAGCTGCCGCCGGGGGACCGTTTTCGCACCTTCGAGAAACTCGACTTCCTGACCTTCGCTTTGCTGGCTACAGGCGTTGCCCTGCTGTGCGCGGTGCTATCGCTGGGGCGCATCGACTGGTGGCTGGAAGCGCCGTGGATCGGCTACGCCAGTGCCGGCTCCATCGTGCTGATCCTGGCCGGGCTGTGCATCGAACATAACCGCAGCAACCCGATGCTGATGACCCGCTGGCTAGGCAGCGGGGCGATGATCCGCCTGGCCCTGGCGGTGATCCTGATTCGCATGGTGCTGTCGGAACAGTCCACCGGCGCCGTGGGCTTTCTCCAGGCGTTGAACATGAGCAGCGAGCAGATGCGCCTGCTCTACGGGGTGATGCTGCTGGGCAGCATCGCCGGGCTGGCCACCAGCGCGCTGACCATCAACCCGGCGCATCTGCTGATGCCGCTGGTCATTTCCCTGGCGCTGATGGCCGTGGGCTCGGTGATGGACAGTTTCTCCAGCAACCTCACGCGCCCGGCCAACATGTACCTCAGCCAGTTCCTCCTGGCCTTTGGCAGCACCTTCTTTCTCGGCCCGACCATGGTCCTGGGCACCCGCAATGTGCTGACCAACCCGCGCAATCTGGTCAGCTTCTCGGTGCTGTTCGGCATCTGCCAGAACCTCGGCGGGCTGATCGGCTCAGCCTTGCTCGGCACCTTCCAGATCGTGCGCGAGAAGTACCACTCCAGCCACATCGTCGAGCAACTGACCCTGCTCGATCCCCAGGTCCTGGCCCGGGTGCAGAGCGGCGCGGCGGCCTACGGCAAGGTCATCGCCGACCCGGACCTGCGCACCCTGCAAGGCATTCGCAGCCTGGCCAGTGCGGCCACCCGCGAGGCCAACGTGCTGGCTTATAACGATGTATTCATGCTGATCGCGGTGATTGCCGTACTCACCATGCTCTGGATATTCATCCGCAGCCTGTGGCTGATGAGCACGACCCGAGCGGTCGCGCCCGCGGCTCCCGTTCAACAAAGTGGTGCCCCAACTTCATGAGCGAAACCGTCAACCCCACCACCAATGCCATCGCCTCGACTCCCGAGCCCAACGGCCCGCCGAGTCTTCCGGCGACCGAGCCGCGCCCGCTGGCGGTGCGCATCCTCTCGTCCCTGGGCTTTGCCGCCATCGCCATCGTCGGTGTGCTGATCGTGCTCTATGCCTGGCAGCTGCCGCCGTTTTCCAGCGCCATCGAAAGCACCGAGAACGCCCTGGTGCGCGGGCAGGTGACCATCATCGGCCCGCAGCTCAGCGGCTATGTGTTCGAGGTGCCGGTGCAGGACTTCCAGCAGGTCAAGGCCGGCGATCTGCTGGTGCGCCTCGACGACCGCATCTATCGCCAGCGCCTGGACCAGTCCCTGGCGCAACTGGCGGTGCAGAAGGCAGCCCTGGCCAATGCCCTGCAGCAACGCAACAGTGCCGAAGCCACGATCAAGCTGCGCCAGGCCGCACTGGTTGACAGCCAGGCCCAGGCGCGCAAGAGCGCGGCCGACCTGCAACGCAACCAGGCACTGATTGCCGACGGTTCGGTGTCCCAGCGTGAGCTGGACGTGACCCGCGCGGCCAATGCCCAGACCGTCGCCGCCGTGGCCCAGGCCCAGGCGCAACTGGACATCGCCCGTCAGGACCTGCAGACGGTGATCGTCAACCGCGGCTCCCTGGAAGCGGCGGTGGCCAGCGCCGAAGCTGCGGTGGAGCTGGCGCGCATCGACCTGTCCAACACCCGCATCCTCGCGCCCCGCGACGGGCAACTGGGGCAGATCGGCGTGCGCCTGGGGGCCTACGTCAACTCCGGCGCCCAGCTCATGGCCCTGGTGCCGAACCAACTGTGGGTGATGGCCAACATGAAGGAAACCCAGATGGACAATGTGCGGGTCGGGCAGCCGGTGAGTTTTACCGTGGACGCCCTGAACCACCGCACCTTCAGTGGCAAGGTGCAGCGGATTTCCCCGGCCACCGGTTCCGAATTCGCCTTGTTGCAGGCCGACAACGCCACCGGCAACTTCGTCAAGATTGCCCAGCGCGTCCCGGTGCGGATCAGCGTCGACCCGGATCAGCCAGAGCTTGAGCGCCTGCGCCCCGGATTGTCGGTGGTGGTCAGCATCGACACCTCCGTCACGCCTTGAACCCTCTCGCCGCGGATCCTCTGTAGCCGCTGCCGCAGGCTGCGACCGGCTGCGCAGCAGACGCCAAGGATGGCGCCCCACCGCAATGCTCAAGACCAGGGGGGGAGGCCTTGAGATCGCTGAAGGTCCTGCGGACCTTTTCGCAGCCTGCGGCAGCGGCTACAGGGGCGCGGTGCGCGGGAGGTTATGCCGCCTGCATTGGCGGCAAGGTGCCCAGTAACGACACGGCGGCCACGGCGGCCACACCCAGCAACCACTCCACCAGCACGCTGCTGCGCAGGCTCGACAGGCGCTGGTCGCAGCCGCGGATGCGCAGGCGATTGAACAGCGCCAGCCCGAGCATGCCCGCCACCAGCAGCACCTTGATCAGCAGGATCAGAGCAAAACCGCTGAACAATGGCGTCGGCCACCACTGTCCGGTGAGCACCCGGACGTTGATCAGGCCGGTGATCAGCAAGCCGCTTACCAGCCCGTAACCCACGCCGCTGAAGCGCTTTAACAAGGGTTCGACAGACAGCCTCGCGGGTTGGCGCAACACCAGCAACAACACCAGCAAGCCCCCCAACCAGATGGCGACACAGCTTAAGTGCACGATCTGATTGAGGATCAGCATCTGCCCCTGCAGCCCATCAAGCATGGCGCCGTGACCCACCGGAGCCAGGGTTGCCAGGAGCAGGGCACCGAGCCCCAGTTGTAGTGGCAGGCTTCGGCCCAGCGGAGTCAGCAGCAGCCCCAGCAACAAGAGGTTGAGCAGCAGGTGCCAGGTCCAGATCTGGCCGAAGAAGGTCCTGCCCAGTACCAACCCCACGGTTGCCGGGTCCAGCGCCGCCGGCCAGGAGCCGGCCATGCTGGCGGTGATCAGCAGCAGCCAGCACAGGCCACTGCAAAGGCCGATCAGCGTCAACCAGCGGCTGAGCCGGTCGAGCTGTCGATGCACGGCGCCATGGCCGTTGTGCGCGGCATCTCGGCCCAGCAACAACGGGCGAAACACCCAGGCGCCGACCAGGGTCAACACCACCGCAAAGTGCACGAAGCGGCACAGCACCAGCCATGACGCCATGGATTACTGGCTCACCTTGAAGCTGTAGCTGCCTTCGCTCTTGTGGGTATCCACCGACACCGCGTGCCATTCCACCTTGTATTCGCCGGCGCGCAGCGGCGTGGCGGCGGGGGTGACCACCAGGGTTTTCTTGTCCGTACCTTCGGTGGCCAGGCTTTTCACTTCGAGGGGGGCACTGTCCTTGCTGATCGTCACTTGAGTGAAGGCCGCTTCCACGCCTTCGCTGAACATCAGGCGCAGTTCGTTGGGCGCAACCACGCTGCTGTTGGCCGCCGGGTTCGAGCCTTTCAGGTGGGCGTGGGCGAATACCGAGGAGGCGCCCAGCAGCGAGGCGAGCAGGGCGGTGGTGGTGAAGAGGTTTTTCAGTGACATGAGAGGGTTACCTTTATATAGAGGGCAGGGGCTCAACGATCGGGCAACTGCATGTGGATGATCGGAAACGGCCGGCCTTCGCCATCGGTTTCCGAGCGGCCGCAGTCGACGAAACCGTAGTGACGGTAAAAGCCATGGGCCTGTGGGTTCTGTTCATTGACGTCGACCTTAAGGCCCGGACGGCGTACGTGATCCAGGAGCTTTCGACCGATGCCCTGGCCGCGTTGGGCCGGTTCGATGAACAGCATCTGAACGGTGTCGTCGCTGGTGGCGATAAAACCGCCGGGGCTGGCGTCGGGGTTGTCCCAGACCCATGTTTCAAGGGCCGGCAGGTAGCTGTCGCGTACCAGCGGGTACAGGCGCTGGATATCGTCTTCGGCAATAAAGTCATGGGTGGCGCGGACCGAACGCTCCCAGAGCGCGGTCAGCAGGGCGTCGTCCGCAGCGACGCGAGGGCGAATCTTCATGGGGGTATTCCATCGGTAACAGGACAGATGGCCGGCGATGGGGCAGGGCCGGCATTCGGGCAGAGACCTGTATGCCCGTGTCGCGAATTAACGCCTGGACGGAGCACCGCAGTGGCTGCTGCAAATGAGCGGGAGGCCGATCCTACCCAATACGGGCGGGCGGCGAAAGACCCATCCAGGCCCGCAATGTCGCAGGCCTGACAGCTCCCCGCAGGGCGCGGGCGAATGCTAGTCTTGCCGCAGACTGTTTTCGTAGGAGCCCTCATGGGCAATCACAAGATCGAGATTCGTCGCAGCAACGTGGAAAAGATCCTCCTGGCGGCCGAGAAAATCTTCGCCGAAAAAGGTTATGCCGGGACCGCCATGGCCGACATCGCCGAAGAAGTGCAACTGCCGCGCTCCAACCTGCATTACTACTTCAGTACCAAGAACGAGCTGTACAGCGCCGTGCTCATGGACCTGCTGGACCTGTGGAAGCAGGACGCCCTGTGCTTTGAAATGTTCGACGATCCGCGGGTGGTGCTCAGCAGCTACATCCGCGCCAAGATGCAGCATTCGCGCAGCCGGCCTTATGGCTCCAAGGTCTGGGCCAACGAGATCATCCATGGCGCGCCGACCCTGGGCGAGGCATTGGATGCCAGCCTGTACGACTGGGCGAAGATGAAGGAAGCGAAGATCCGCCAATGGGTCGAGGCTGGACGGATCCTGCCGGTGGAACCGTCGAGCCTGCTGTACATGATCTGGGCCTCGACCCAGCATTACGCCGACTTCGACCACCAGGTGATGATCCTCAACGACCACCAGCCGCTGTCGGACCTGCAATTCGAACGCGCGGTGCAGACCGTCACCAGCGTCATCCTGCGGGGCATCGGCCTGGAGCCCTGAGCAACACGCGAAGTTGCAATCCCTGTTGACCTCAAGAGCGCTGCGAGCGTACCGCTCGTTCGCAGCCTGCGGCAGCGGCTACACGAAAACACCCGACCCCCGCAATTCCTGTAGCCGCTGCCGAGCCTGCGAGGCTGCGAAAAGGCCCGCAGGGCCTTGCTTGACGGTCTCCCGCCAAACCTCTGTTGGCCTCACGAGCGCCGCGAGCGTACCGCTCGTTCGCAGCCTGCGGCAGCGGCTACAAGAAACCATCCGATCCCCGTAATTTCTGTAGCCGCTGCCGAGCCTGCGAGGCTGCGAAAAGGCCCGCAGGGCCTTGCTTGACGGTCTCCCGCCACTCCTCTGTTGGCCTCAATAACGCTGCGAGCGTACCGCTCGTTCGCAGTCTGCGGCAGCGGCTACAAGTGGTGCGGTGTTACACGGCTTCGCGGTAGGGGTTGCGCGGGTCGTGCAGCCAGTCGAGGAAGGGCTTGCCCGTGTCCTGGGGCACCATTTCGATGCAGTCCTGCACCGGGCAGGTGATCTGGCACAGGTTGCAGCCCACGCACTCGTCGTCGATCACTTCGTATTTATGGGTGCCGTCGGCCTGCCTGAGGCTGGCAATCGCTTGGTGCGAGGTGTCTTCGCAGGCGATATGGCAGCGGCCGCAACCAATGCACGCCTGCTGGTCGATCTTGGCGATCACCTGGTAGTTGATGTCCAGGTACTTCCAGTCGGTGGTGTTGCCCACCGCGCGCCCGGAGAAGTCTTGCAGGCTGTGGTAGCCCTGGCTGTCCATCCACCGCGACAGGCCGTCCTTCATCTCGTCGACGATGCGAAAGCCATGCAGCATCGCCGCCGTGCACACTTGCACCGCACCGCAGCCCAGGGCGACGAACTCCGCCGCATCGCGCCAGTTGCCGATGCCGCCAATGCCGCAGATCGGCAGGCCGCGGGTCTGCGGGTCACGGGCAATCTCGGCCACCATGTTCAGGGCAATCGGCTTGACCGCCGAGCCGCAGTAGCCGCCGTGGGTGCTCTGGCTGCCCACCATCGGGTGGGCCACCATGCGTTCCAGGTCGACGCTGGTGATGGAGTTGATGGTGTTGATCAGCGACACCGCATCGGCGCCGCCGCGATGGGCGGCGCGGGCGGCCATGCGGATGTCGGTGATGTTCGGCGTCAGCTTGACGATCACCGGCAGCGAGCAATAGGTCTTGCACCAGCGGGTCACCTGCTCGACGTATTCCGGCACCTGGCCCACCGCCGCGCCCATGCCGCGTTCCGGCATGCCGTGGGGGCAGCCGAAGTTCAGCTCGATGCCGTCGCAACCGGTGGCTTCCACCAGGGGCAGGATGGCTTTCCAGGATTCCTCGACGCAGGGCACCATCAGCGACACGATCAGCGCCCGGTCCGGCCAGTCCTTCTTCACCTGGGTGATTTCCTTGAGGTTGATCTCCAGGGAACGGTCGGTGATCAGCTCGATGTTGTTGATGCCCATCACTTCCCGGTTCGGTCCGAAATGCGCGGAATAACGGGACGAGACGTTGACCGCCGCCGGGTCCTCACCCAGGGTTTTCCAGACCACGCCGCCCCAGCCGGCCTCGAACGCGCGAACCACGTTGTAGGCCTTGTCGGTGGGCGGCGCGGAGGCCAGCCAGAACGGATTGGGGGCTTTGATACCGGCGAAGACAATCGACAAATCGGCCATTTACGCAGCCTCCACATTGAGCATGAGTTGGGCATGCATGGCTTCTGCGGCCAGCTTGCCGTGTTGCACTGCCTGCACGGTCAGGTCCTGGCCGAGGCTGACGCAATCGCCGCCGGCGTAGACCCCGGGAATGCTGGTGCGCAGCTGTTCGTCCACCTGGATACGTTCCCCGCAACGCTGCAGTTCCCGCGCCAGTGGATCGGCCAGGGCGCCGCCGTCGAACGACTGGCCGATGGCCTTGAAGATCGCGTCGGCCGCCAGCTCGAAGGTTTCCCCGGTGTGTTGCAAACGGCCTTCGTGCATGTGGGTGCGGGCGAAGCGCATGCCGCGCACCCGGCCCTGGTCATCCAGCAGCACGTCTTGCGGTGCGGCCCAGGTCAGCAGGCGCACCTGATTGGCCTTGGCGATTTCCTGCTCGTGCGCGGTGGCGCCCATGTCCTCGACGCCCCGGCGGTACACCAGATTGACGTCCCGGGCGCCGAGGCGGGCCATTTGCACGGCCATGTCGATGGCGGTGTTGCCGGCGCCGAGGACGATACAGCGGTCGGCCAGGGGCAACTGGCTGAGGTCGTCGGCCTGACGCAGTTCGCGGATGTAGTCGGTGGCGGCCAGCAGCCCGGGGGCGTCTTCATGTTCCAGCCCCAGCTGTTTGCTGGCGGCCAGCCCGAGGCCAAGGAATACCGCGTCGAACTCCTGATGCAGTTGGCTCAGGCTCAGGTTGGCGCCGAGTTTGTGCCCGTGGCGGATCTCGATGCCGCCAATCCCCAGCAGGAACTCCAGCTCCTGCTGAGCGAAGTCATCCACCAGCTTGTACTTGGCGATTCCATATTCGTTGAGGCCGCCGGCTTTCTCCCGGGCTTCGAAAATCACCACCTCGTGGCCGTGCAGGGCGCTGCGGTGGGCGCAGGACAAACCCGCCGGGCCGGCGCCGACCACGGCGATGCGCTTGCCAGTGGGTGCGGCGCGCTGGAACGGGTGCTCGGTGAAGTGCGCATTGTCCAGGGCATAGCGTTGCAGCAGGCCGATCAGCACCGGCGCGCACTCCTGGGCGTTGTTGCGCACGCAGGCCTGCTGGCAGAGGATTTCCGTGGGGCAGACTCTTGCGCAACTGCCGCCGAGGATATTGGCCGAGAGAATCTTCTGCGCCGCGCCCTGGACGTTGTCGGTGTGGATATTGCGGATGAACGAAGGAATGTCGATCTCGCTGGGGCAGGCGTTGACGCAGGGCGCGTCGTAGCAATACAGGCAGCGCGAGGCTTCCAGATGGGCCTGGCGGGCGTTGAGTGGTGGCGCCAGATCGCTGAAATGGCTGGCCAGGGTGGCGCCGTCCAGGGTCGGGTGGGGCAAGTGGTTCAAGGTCTTGATCACGGTTTTGGCCTCACGGTTTTTCATCTGCCTCTGACGGGCATGGGTGTTCACGAAACTGCTATCTGTCCTGCCGTCCTGCCGTCCTGTAGCCGCTGCCGAGCCTGCGAGGCTGCGCAAAGGCCCGCAGGGCCTTGCTTGGCGATCTCCCGCCAATCCTCTGCTGGCCTCACGAGCGCCGCGAGCGTACCGCTCGTTCGCAGCCTACGGCAGCAGCTACACGAAACCACCTGTTCCCCGCACTCCCTGTAGCCGCTGCCGAGCCTGCGAGGCTGCGAAAAGGCCCGCAGGGCCTTGCTTGGCGATCTCCCGCCAACCCTCTAGTGGCCGCAAGAACGCTGCGAGCGTACCGCTCGTTCGCAGCCTGCGGCAGCGGCTACACGAAACCACCTGTTCCCCGCACTCCCTGTAGCCGCTGCCGAGCCTGCGAGGCTGCGAAAAGGCCCGCAGGGCCTTGCTTGGCGATCTCCCGCCAACCCTCTGGTGGCCTCAAGAACGCTGCGAGCGTACCGCTCGTTCGCAGCCTGCGGCAGCGGCTACACAGAGCGTGGATTGGCATTGGGCCTTGCGTGACGTTCTTGCGCCGGGATCAGCGTTTGACGGCGGTTGGCTTGTGCTGCTCGGCGCGTTTGCTCAAGAGGTCGAACACTGCCGGGTAGGCCGGGCGTTCGATGTAGCGCCCGGCGCCGCGTTCGGCTCGCAGATCGCCGTCGGCCCACACCAGCTTGCCCTGGCTGATGGTGTGGCTGGGCACGCCGCGCACGGTCTTGCCTTCGAAGATGTTGAAGTCCACCTGCTGGTGGTGGGTCTTGGCGGAGATGGTCCGCGTGCCTTGCGGGTCCCAGAGCACCAGGTCGGCATCGGCGCCGACGCGGATCGCGCCCTTGCGCGGGTAGAGGTTGAAGATCTTCGCGGTGTGGGTGGAGGTCAGGGCCACGAATTCCTGCATCGACAGGCGTCCGCTGTTGACCCCTTCATCCCAGAGCACGGCCATGCGGTCCTCGATGCCGGCGGTGCCGTTGGGGATCTTGCTGAAATCATCGCGGCCGGCGGCTTTCTGCTCGGCGCAGAAGCAGCAGTGGTCGGTGGCGGTGGTGTGCAGGTTGCCCGATTGCAGGCCGTGCCACAGCGCTTCCTGGTGGCCACGAGGGCGGAAGGGTGGGCTCATCACGTAACCGGCGGCGGTCTGCCAGTCCGGGTCGCGGTACACGCTGTCGTCCAGCAGCAGGTGGCCGGCCAGCACTTCACCGTAGACCGGTTGGCCCTTGCTGCGGGCGTAGGTGATTTCGTCCAGCGCCTCTTTGGTCGAAACGTGCACCAGGTACAGCGGCGTGCCCAGGGTTTGGGCGATACGGATCGCCCGGCTGGCGGCTTCGCCTTCCACTTGCGAGGGCCGCGACAGCGGGTGGGCTTCTGGCCCGGTGATGCCCTGGGCCAGCAACTTGCGTTGCAGGTGGTACACCAGTTCGCCGTTCTCCGCGTGCACCGTGGGCACCGCGCCCAGTTCCAGGCAGCGCTCGAAGCTGGCCACCAGGGTGTCGTCGGCGGCCATGATGGCGTTCTTGTAGGCCATGAAGTGCTTGAAACTGTTGATGCCGTGGTGCTGTACCAGCTCGGCCATTTCCTCGCGCACCTGCTCGCTCCACCAGGTGATGGCCACGTGGAAGCCGTAGTCGCTGGCGGATTTCTCGGCCCAGCCGCGCCATTGGTGGAAGGCCTCCAGCAACGACTGCTGCGGGTTGGGAATCACGAAGTCGATGATCGAGGTGGTGCCCCCCGCCAGGCCCGCCGCGGTGCCGCTGAAGAAGTCTTCGCTGGCCACGGTACCCATGAAGGGCAGTTGCATGTGGGTATGGGGATCGATGCCGCCAGGCATCAAGTATTGGCCGCTGCCGTCGAGCACTTCACAGCCGGCGGGAATATCCAGATTGTTGCCGATGGCGCGAATTAGACCGCCTGCGCAGAGTACATCGGCTTTGTAACTTTCATCATGGGTAATAACGGTGGCGCCACGGATCAACAGAGACATTCCGAGTTCCTCGCAGGCATGACCGACTGGTGCCGGTTCTAACTTTTTTATTGAACGCACTGACGACTTAATAATCCTGTCAGCGGTGTCAGGATTAGAAGCTAGCCGGAGTTTAAAGAAACAGCAAGAATATTTTATATAAGCTTATATTCACTTTAACTTGTTGAAAAATAACGATAAAAAACACAAATCCGCAAAATGGTGCGGCTCATCACCATTTTGACGCACTTGACAGGATCGAAAAATAGTCGAGATTTCCTATGTCAAATCAGCTGCTTGAGGAGTCGCGAGAAAGACTAATCGATAACTTGGAAAATTAACGTGCACCGCTTTGGGTCCTGACCAAACGGACAACTTGCCAAACACCCGGCCTGAGTGAGTTGGCAACTAACCGAGGGCTACAAAGTTGGTTGAATAAAACTGAGTGGTATCAGTTGTTTACATGGATTTCGCACACTGTGCAGTAGCGAGTTCGGCCGTAGTTGGCATCTTTATTGATTGCCGCCGCAGATCGCTGGCCAGGAGGGCGGAAGTCGTCAGTTCTCCGGCCATCGTCCGGCGCGCTGTTCCTGAGTGCGCCGGCCTGATGAGCAAAATAATCAGAACAACAGTGGAGCGGCCATGCAACAGATCAGATCCCAGGTGACCGAGCGCGAAGGCTTGTATGAGCTGGACGCCGGCAGCGACGTGCTCGACAGCCCCCGTTACAACCACGACATCGCACCAACCAAGGTCCAGGAACGCACCTGGAACAAATGGCACATCACCGCACTGTGGATCGGCATGTCGATCTGCGTGCCCACCTACACCCTGGGCGGGGTACTGACCGCCTACTTCGGCCTCAGCGTCGGCGAGGCGCTGCTGGCGATTCTGCTGGCCAATATCGTGGTGCTGGTGCCCCTGACCCTCAACGCCTTTGCCGGCACCAAGTACGGCATTCCGTTCCCGGTGCTGCTGCGCTCGTCGTTCGGCATCATCGGCTCCAACGTGCCGTGCCTGATCCGCGCCTTGGTAGCCTGCGGCTGGTTCGGCATCCAGACCATGTTCGGCGGGTTGGCGATCCACCTGTTCCTGGGCTCGATCTTCGAGGGCTGGAAGGCCCTGGGCGGCACCGGCGAGGTGATCGGCTTCATGATCTTCTGGACCCTCAACCTGTGGGTGGTGCTGCGCGGCGCCGAGTCGATCAAGTGGCTGGAAACATTGTCTGCGCCGCTGCTGGTGGCGGTGGGCATCGGGCTGCTGGTGTGGGCCTTGCCCAGTGTGTCGCTGACTGAGTTGCTGGCGATCCCGCCCAAGCGTCCCGAAGGCGCCAGCGTCACCAGTTACTTCATGGCCGGGCTCACCGCCATGGTCGGCTTCTGGGCCACCTTGTCGCTGAACATTCCCGACTTCAGCCGCTACGCGAAAAGCCAGAAGGACCAGATCCTCGGGCAGATCTTCGGTCTGCCGCTGACCATGTTCCTGTTCGCCGCCCTGGGGGTGGTGATGACTGCCGCCTCGGTAAAACTGGTGGGGGTCACTGTCTCCGACCCGGTGAGCCTGATCGGCCACATCCAGAGCCCGGGCTGGGTAGCCCTGGCCATGGCGCTGATCATTATCGCCACCTTGTCCACCAACACCGCAGCCAATATCGTCTCGCCCACCAATGACTTCCAGAACCTGGCGCCCAAGCTGATCGGCCGCACCACGGCGGTGATCCTCACCGGCCTGGTGGGGCTGGCGCTGATGGGCCACGAGTTGTTGAAAAAGCTCGGCCTGCTGATTTCCGACGTCAGTCTGGAGACGGTGTATTCCAACTGGCTGTTGGGCTACTCCAGCCTGCTGGGGCCGATCGCCGGGATCATGGTGGTGGACTATTTCCTGATCAAGAAACAGCGCCTGGACCTGGCCGGCCTGTACCGCGACGACGTCTACCCGGCGTGGAACTGGCACGGTTTCATCGCCTTTGGCGTACCGGTGGCCCTGACCCTGATGTCCCTGGGCAGCAGCGCCTTCAACTGGTTCTACAGCTACGGCTGGTTCACCGGTTCGGCCCTGGGCGGGTTGATCTACTACGGCCTGTGCACCTGGCGCAGCACCCAGGTGGCGACCGCCAAGACCCCAACATGAACACCCAGCCAGCGCTCACGTGCTCACCACATACGCGCGGTTTTTTGTAGGCGCTGGCTTGCCAGCGAAGGCGTCGGCACGGGCGACGCACATCTTGCGCGCCCCTTCGCCGGCAAGCGCAACACCACCCGGCCTGCTCCTACCGATTGTTGCAAGGCCGTTATCCCGGGTGATTGCGTCACGCATCCCCCGACAAAATCAGAAGAAATGCCTGAGGAGATCACCATGAACGCTGCCGTCGAGGTTCTGCAATCCAGCCATCAGCACATCAACCGCGACCGTCTGTGGCAGTCGCTCATGGCGCTGGCCCAGCTCGGCGCCACGGTCAAGGGTGGGGTCTGCCGTCTGGCCCTGACCGACCTCGACCGCCAGGCCCGGGATTTGTTCGTGAAGTGGTGCGAGGAGGCCGGTTGCACGGTCACGGTGGACGGTATCGGCAACATCTTCGCCCGCCGCCCCGGGCGCAATCCGCACCTGCCTCCGGTGATGACCGGCAGTCATATCGACACCCAGCCCACTGGCGGCAAGTTCGATGGCTGCTTCGGCGTGTTGGCCGGGGTCGAGGTGCTGCGCACCCTCAATGACCTCAAGCTTGAAACCGAAGCGCCCCTGGAAGTGGTGGTGTGGACCAACGAAGAGGGTTCGCGCTTCCCACCGTGCATGATGGGCTCCGGGGTGTTCGCCGAGAAATTCACCCTGGAGGACACCCTGGCCAAGACCGATGTCGAGGGCATCAGCGTCGGCGAGGCGCTGAACGCCATCGGCTACGCCGGCACGCGCCCGGTCAGCGGGCATCCGGTGGGCGCCTATTTTGAAGCGCATATCGAGCAAGGCCCGATCCTGGAGGACGAGCGCAAGACCATAGGCATTGTGCTCGGCGCCCTCGGCCAGAAGTGGTTCGACCTCAAGCTGCGCGGTGTCGAAGCCCACGCCGGCCCAACGCCGATGCACCTGCGCAAGGACGCCCTGGTGGGCGCTGCGGCCGTGGTCGCGGCGGTCAACCGCGCCGCCCTCGGCCATCAGCCCCACGCCTGTGGCACCGTCGGCTGCCTGCAAGCCTACCCGGGCTCGCGTAACGTGATTCCGGGCGAGGTGCGCATGACCCTGGACTTCCGCCACCTGGAGCCGGCGCGCCTGGATTCGATGATTGCCGAAGTGCGCCAAGTGATCGACAACACCTGCGAAGAACACGGCCTGAGCTACGAACTGACCCCCACCGCGGACTTCCCACCGCTGTACTTCGACCCGGTCTGTGTCGACGCCGTGCGCGGAGCCGCGCAGGGCTTGGGGTTGTCCCACATGGACATCGTCAGCGGCGCCGGGCACGACGCGATCTTCGTCGCCGAACTGGGCCCGGCGGGGATGATCTTCGTGCCCTGCGAAGGTGGCATCAGCCACAACGAAATCGAAAACGCCGACCCCGACGACCTCGCCGCCGGCTGCGCCGTCCTGCTGCGCGCCATGCTCGCCGCCTCCCAATCCATCGCCCAGCGCCAAGCGTAGGAGCCGGCTTGCCGGCGAAGGGGCCCGCCAGACGTGCACCGCCCATGCCGAGGCCTTTGCTGGCAAGCCTGCTCCTGCCGGAGCAGCGTGAGCCGCTTTGCCTGGCGTACACTGGCGAACTTTTCGCACGGGATGTCGACAATGCACAGGATGGCGCTTTGCTTGGCCCTGGCTCTGAGCCTGGGGGGCTGTATCGATTACAAATGGGGCCACGACTGGAAGGCCGACAATCCGGGCGGCTGGCAAGACGCAAGCGTTGTCGGTTTCGACAAAGGCACGGCGTTCCAGCTGGCCTGCGGGGGCAGCCCTCTGTATGTGAACGTGGAGACCCACGCCTCCCATCAACTTTTATCGCTGTTCTTCATCCCGTTGTTTTCCGCGTCGGACGATGACGGCCATGTGCAGATCAGGGCCAATCACCCCAGCCTGATGACATGTGCTTCGCCTGCGCAAAACCCTCTGCTGCTGAAGTTGGACAACCGGCCCATTCAGGCTGCTGGCTTCTCGCGGCGTAGCAGCGAAGGCCTGTGCATCATCGACCTGGGCCCGCGCGAGTTGCAGGGCGAGCAGCTGTCGATCGAGGTCAATCAGGCCGTGCTGCCGTGTGCCGTGGCGCCGATGACCCTGAAAAAGGACAGTTTCTTCTGCCTGCGGGCTACAAAGTTCGGCGGCTCGACACCGTGCGGTCGGTAGCCAAAAAGCAAGGCCCTGCTTACCGAACGCGGCCCGACCTTTCGCAGCCTCGCGGGCTCGGCAGCGGCTACAGGGTCCGTGGCGAGCTGGTTTTTTGTAGCCGCTGCCGCAGGCTGCGCACGCCCGGCACGGGCGTAGGGGGTAGGGCCGAGATAGAGCTGCCAGCCGAACCTAAGCTAATTCCTAAAAAGTATTTATTTTCGATTTATTAGATCGATTAGCTTTTAGCGACTCTCCTGTCTCCCAGAAGGTTCGCCCCCATGCGCCTGCCCTTTGCTTTGCGTCGTAGCTTGTCGATCACCGCCCTGGCCGGTCTGGCGCTGGGCATGGCCCTCAATGCCCAGGCCGATACCGATCTGCGCATCGGCTACCAGAAATCCTCGACCCTGCTGGCGCTGCTCAAGGCCCAGGGCACCCTGGAAAAACAGCTGGCGGGGCAGGGCGTCAACATCACCTGGCACGAATTCACCAGTGGCCTGCCGCTGGCTGAATCGCTGAACGTGGGCAACGTCGACATCAGCGCCGATGTCGCCGACACGGTGCCGGTCTTCGCCCAGGCCGCCGGGGCCAAACTGACCTATTTCGCCACTGAAACCCCGTCGCCCGCCGCTCAGTCCATCGTCATCCCCAAGGATTCGCCGCTCAAATCCCTGGCCGACCTCAAGGGCAAGCGCATCGCCGTGACCAAGGCTGCCGGCAGCCACTACCTGCTGATCGCCGCCTTGCGCGAAGTGGGCTTGAGCTTCGCCGATATCCAACCGGTGTACCTGACCCCGGCCGACGGCCGCGCGGCGCTTGAAACCGCCAAGGTCGATGCCTGGGTCACCTGGGAACCCTTTGTCGCCAGCGCCCAGCGCCAGCAGGGCGCGCGGGTGCTGCACGACGGCCAGGGGCTGGCCAGTTATCGCCGTTACTACCTGGCTTCCAACGACTACGCCAAGGCCCATCCCGAGGTGTTGCAGCAAGTGTTCGCCGAGCTGCAGAAGACCGGCACCTGGGTCAAGGCGCACCCGGCCGAGGCGGCGAAACTGCTGGGCCCGCTGTGGGGCAACCTGGACGTGCCGACGGTGGAACTGGCCAACAGCCGCCGCACCTACAAGGTGGAAGCGGTCAAGCCGGACGCCCTGGGCGAGCAGCAGAAAATCGCCGATGCCTTCTACCAGGAAAAGCTCTTGCCCAAGCCGGTGGATGCCCGGGCGGTGCAGTTGTGGAGCCCCAAATCCTTGTAGTGGCTCGTTAGGTCGCTTTCGCTTGTAGGAGCCGGCTTGCCGGCGAACAGGTCCCCCTTTTTCTTGTTCACCGCCGGCTACGCCATCCCGCGCCCGGCGTCAGGAGTTCCCGTGTCTGCCGTTCACCCCCAAGAGGCCTTTGCCGTCCCAGCCTCCGTCAGCCCGCCCGCGGATAACGCCGACGTGGTGCTGGAATTACGCCACCTGACCAAGCACTACGCCCGCCGCCGTGGCCAGTCCGCTCCGCCTGCGGTGCAGCAGGTCAGCCTCAAGGTGCGCCGTGGCGAAGTGCTGTGCCTGATGGGCACCTCCGGCAGCGGCAAGTCCACCTTGCTGCGCCATATCAACCGGTTGATCGAGCCCAGCAGCGGCGAAGTGCTGATCGACGGTTCGGCCATCAGCCAGCTGTCGGCCAAGGAACTGCGCACCCTGCGTTCGCGGCGCATCGGCATGGTGTTCCAGCACTTCGGCCTGCTGCCCCATCGCAGCGTGCGCGACAACGTCGCCTTGCCCCTGGAGCTGCGCGGCGAGTCTGAAGCCCTGCGCCATGCCGCAGCCGACGTGCAGTTGCAGGCCATGGGCCTGGAAGGCTGGGGCGATCACTATCCCCATGAACTGTCCGGCGGCATGCAGCAGCGGGTCGGGCTGGCCCGGGCCCTGGTCAGCGAGCCGGACATCCTGTTGATGGACGAACCCTTCAGCGCCCTGGACCCGACCATTCGCCGTGACCTGCAAAGCCACTTTCTGCGGGTGGTGCGCGAGCGTGGCATTAGTACCTTGCTGGTGACCCACGACCCGGCCGAAGCCCTGCGCCTGGCGGACCGCATCGCTGTGCTGCGCCACGGCCAGCTGATTCAGGTCGGTACGCCCGAGGAACTGCTGAAGCAACCGGCGGATGCCGAGGTGGCGGACTTCTTCCAGGAACACGGCGCCCGCAGCGCCACGCCGGTGGTGGCGGCGATTGCACCGAGCAACGCTGTTGCGGCACCGGCACCGGTCAGCCCCGGACTGTCCTCGGCCCAGGCCCTGCTGCTGGGGCCCGCCGCCCTGGCCGCCAGCGGTCGCGGTGGCCTGTATTGGCTGGGCTTTGCCCTGGAATTGGGTGCGGCCGCAGCCTTGGGGCAAGGGCTGGCCACGGCCAGTTTCGCCTGGGCCGGCTTGGCGCTCATCGGCTTGCTGCTCAGCCGCCTGTTGAGCCTGACCCTGGCCCGCCGCCCCAGCCGCCTGGGCCGTTCCGACTGGCGTCTGCCGTGGCTGGTGTTGCTGCTGTGCCAGGCCCTGGTGCTGTGGCGGGTTCTGGCCGCCGATGCCTCGGGCCCCTGGCTGCAGTTTCCCGCCGACCGCCAAGTGCTGCTGGGCACCGCCGCGGCCATCGACCAACTGATTGCCTGGTCCCAGGTGACGTTCGAAAGCACCTTCGTCGGCGTGATAGTCGCCGTGCGCACGGTGATCGACAGCACCGAAAGCCTGCTGGGCTGGCTGCCCTGGCCGGTGCCGGCCCTGGCCCTGGTGCTGCTGGCCTGGCGCAGCGCCGGTGCCGCCCTGGCCCTGACCAGCGCCGCGGCCTTGCTCTACATCGGCCTGTTCGGTTTCTGGGAACGGACCATCGCCACCCTGGCCCTGGTGGGTTCCTCGGTGCTGATCTCGCTGTTGATCGGTGTGCCCGCCGGCATCCTCCTGGCCAAGCGCGCCCTGGCCCGGCGCCTGATCACTCCGCTCTTGGACGTGATGCAGACCCTGCCGACCTTCGTGTACCTGATTCCGGCGGTGGCGTTCTTCTCGGTGGGCAAGACCCCGGCGGTGATCGCCACGGTGATCTTCGCCCTGGCGCCGATGATCCGCCTCACCGCCCTGGGGATTCAGGAAGTGCCCAAGACCGCCGTCGAAGCGGCCCTGGCCCACGGCGCTACGCCGTGGCAGATCCTGACCAAGGTCGAACTGCCCCTGGCTGCGGGCTCCTTGCTACTGGGGATCAACCAGACCCTGGTGATGAGCCTGTCGATGGTGGTGGTGGCGGCGCTGATCGGCGCCGGCGGCCTGGGCTACGACGTGATGACCGCGCTGCGCAACATCAAAGGCGGCGAGGGCATGTTGGCCGGCGCCGCGATCGTGTTCTGCGCGCTGATTCCCGACCGCATCATTCAAGCGACCCTGCGCCAGCGGGATCGCACATTGCATCAATCATGAGGTGTCCCTTGAACAAGTCGTTTACTCGTACCCTTGGCGCCGCCGCGCTGTTGTTGGGTTTGTCCCTGCCGGTGCTGGCCAAGGACAAGATCGTCATTGGCGAGCAGAACTGGACCGGCGCCATCGCCATCCAGAACATCCTTGGCGAAGTGATCAAAAGCCGCCTCGACGGCGACGTTTCCTACCTCGCCGGTGATGTACCGGTACTGTTCGCCGCCGCTGCCAAGGGCGACGGCTCGGTGGACGTGCTGACCGATATCTGGCTGCCCAACCAGTCCGCCGCCTGGGCCAAATACGTCACCGGCGGCACCCGCTCCCTGGTGCCCAACAAGCAGCCGTACCTGGGGGTGCAGGGCTTCTACATTCCCGGCTACTTGCAAGACAAATACGGCGTGAAGTCGGTCTACGACCTGCAAAAGCCTGAAGTGGCCAAACTCTTCGAACCCCTGGGCGGCGGCAAGGCCCAACTGCTGGTGGGCCCGGCGGGCTGGGAGTCGACCTACATCGGCCAGATCAAGGCCAAGGATTTCGGCTTTGCCGATCAATTCGAATCGGTGTCCACCGAAGCCTCGGTGACCTACGCCAAGCTCGCCGCCGCCTACAAGGCCCAACGTGGCGTGGTGTTCTACGCCTACACCCCGGACTGGATCTTCTCCGCCTTCGACCTGCGCCGCCTGGATGAACCGGCGTTCGACGGCTACGCCCAGGACAACAAGAAGGGCGACCCGCTGTACAAGGCCGACGGCTGCTGGAAGTTCATCAGCCCGACGGTGGATGCCGACTGGCTGAGCAAGAGCAAGATCACCTGCGCCTACCCGGATGCACGGGTGTATGTTCTGGCGTCCAGCGCCCTGCAAAAACGCGCGCCGCGAATTGCCGCGTTCCTGGAGAACTTCAGCATCGAACCTCAGGCCCTGAACGACCTGATTCTCAAGATCGAAAAGGAACAGCAACCGGCGGCGCAGGCGGCCAAGGAATGGGTGGCGGCGCATCCGCAGATCGTTGATGGCTGGCTGGGTGCCAGCGGTGAAAAGGTTGGGGTGGCTCAATGAGTGGGCTTGAACAAGCGACCTTCGGCGCCGGGTGTTTCTGGGGCGCGGAAGCCGCGTTCCGGGCGCTGCCGGGGGTAGTGGACAGTCGCGTCGGCTACGCCGTGGAAGCGGCGGATGAAGCCTTGCAAATTGAAGTGGTGCAGGTGGATTTCGACCCGCAGGTGCTGGCGTATACCCGCCTGATCGAACACTTTTGGGATCTGCACGATCCCACTTCGGTGGATCGTCAGGGTGAGCATGGCGGGGTGAAATATCGCTCGGCGATTTTCCACACCAACGCTGTGCAGGCCGAACAGGCGAGGGCGGCCAAGACCGCCCTGCAAGACTCCGGCCGCCTCAACAAACCCGTAGTCACGGTCATCGTGCCCCTGGGCCGTTTCGACCTGGCGGATGAAGCGCACCAGCGTTACCTGGAGAGGAATGGCCTGAGCAGTTGCCACATTTAAGCCGCAAGCTTGGAGCTTGAGTCTCAGTTGTCTGTATGCAAGTTGCTCTTTGTGGCGAGGGAGCAAGCTCCCTCGCCACAGGTCAGCGAACAGAATTCCTACGCGACCCGCCACTGAATCACTTCCAGCACCGCGCAGCCTTCGCGGGTGAGCAGGTGCACGCCACGGGTGATGCGGGTCAGGTCGCAATCGCTGATGTCTTTCAGCCCCAGGGTGGACAGGCTGTCCATCAGGTCGCGGACCACGGTGAAACGGTGGGCGGCGCTGCTGGCCAGGTCGCTCAAGGGCGCTTGGGTGTCGAGGTAGAACACCGGGTGTTCGGTGTCGTGGGTGTCGATGGGGGTGAAGCGAGGGAGGTGATGGTCAGTCATAGGTGCGGCTCCTGCTTATAGAGCAATCGCCTTTTTGCCGACCGTGAGGATTGGGGCAGTGATGCGCGAGCAGGCTGGCCGGGGATAGGGCAACAGCACATCTTGAGGTGTCCCGCGCACCACCGTCATAACCTTTGATCGCAGGGACAAAAGCGACTGCGAGGATGTTTGAAAGTGGATGCGTTCCTATATTCGACCGGCCAAGGTCGCTCGCGGATTGGGTTGCGAGGGGCTGACTATAGGAGCGGCGTCATAGCGCTGCAACAGGGTGGTTGGGGAGATGTTTGAGCGCTTGTTTCGTGGTGTAGGTGGCTGGTTTTGGTGGGGGGCATATCCGTTGCTGCGGGTGTGGCGGCTGGCGGTTTTGTCTTTGTGGCGAGGTTGACGGGATGCATATTCGTTGCTGCGGTAACGACCGCTGGAGGTTTCGCCTTTATGGCGGGGGACGGGGTACATATCCGTTGCTGCGGTCATGGCCACTTAGGGTTTCGCCCTTACGGCGAGTCCCTTTTGTCAAACGCCACAAAAGGAACCAAAAGGGCTTGCCCCTCCATACGGCCCCTCGCTAGGGCTCGGGGTGCCCGAGCTCCGGCATTGCTCCGGGGGCCCGCCGCCAACCGGCCATCCATGGCCGGGTGGCGGCTAGCTCGGCATCCATGCCGAGCTGCCCCCTACGCAACGCCTACGCTCGGCCTGCTGGGAAGGGGCCTGAAGATCAAGATCAAAAGCCAAGCGCGTGTTACGCGCTGTTCGTAGGAGCCGGCTTGCCGGCTAAGAGGCCCGCAAGACATGCGTCGCCCTGGCGGACGCCTTCGCTGGCAAGCCAGCTCCTACAGGGGGCGGTGCACACCGATCAATCTCCAGGCCGGCCGGCAGGCCGCCGTCAGATTTTGCCTTTGCTTTTGATCTGGCTTTTGATCTTCCTGCCCCTTTAGACACGATGGCCGAACGCAGGCATTGAGCCGTGGGTAACCCGGCAGGACGCCGGGTTAGCCGCACTGGGCCAGGGATGGCCCATTGCGGCGGCCCACGGATCAATGCCGGAGTTCGGGCATGCCGAGCCTAGGCGAGGCACCGAGTGGAGGGGCAGGAGCCCTTTGCTTACTTTGGGGCTTTTCCAAAGTGAGTCGCTGTAAGAGCGAAACCCTAAGCGGCCGTAACCGCAGCAACGGATATGTACCCAGAACTCGCGGTAAGGGCGAATCACTTTGGCAAAGCCGGAATGCCGGTCCAGCTCAAAATAACCAAAGGGTTCCTGCTCCGGTTTCCGGCGCCTCGTTCCGGGCTCCTGAAGTGGGAGTGAGAGCAAGTGCAAAGCCCTCAAACGCCCTGCAAGACCCTCAACGCAGCTTGAGCCAAAAAGCCCGATCGGCTTTTCTGTTCCGGATGATGTTTCACATATTCATCAATTCGATTCAGCAAATAGCCCGGCAGCGTGATGTTGAGTTTTTCCGCCTTGCCCATGTAGCGAGTGATGTCGATATCAATCACGGCCCAAGTGCAGCCTTGATACTGGGGATTGGCGGCGTGGAGGGTCACTGTGCGCGCGGTGGGAATGGCTGCTCCTTCTTCGGCCAGTAATTCCAGGTGGCCTTCGATGGCTTCGCGGGCCATGGCCATGGCGTCGTCGAGGTCGTCACCGGCGGAAAAGCAGCCAGGAATATCGGGTACTTCCACACCCCAGGCGTGTTGGTCGTCACCGGGGAGAATGGCAATGGGATAGAGCATGGACTGATCCTCCTTCGGACCTGGGAGCGTTGAGCCTGGGTGGTTAGAGCCGGGCTTGTTTCAATATGCTGCTTACCGTTTTGGCCAGTAGATCTTTTTTTGGATGGGGAATGGTGACCAGGCCTGGCTTGGTTGGGTGTTTGAAGTGGTGGTGACTGCCCTTGACCCTGACCAGATACCAACCATCTGCTTCGATCTGGGCGATGAGTTGCCGGCTGTTCACATCGCTTTCAACTCCCTGTCGCGGTGGTGGGTATGATAACTACTTTTTGGCGCTCAACACTATCAGCAACGGTTGGCGACGCATAGGGCGAGGCGGCAAACCTCAAGCTTTTAGCTTGCCGCTTGCCGCTACAAACTTGCCGCTGATTCTCCTCCACCCAACGCCACCAGCAACCCCACACTCGCCTGCAACTCCCTGGTCTGCACCGCCTGCAACCCCCGTTGCGCCTGCAAGGCCGCGGTCTGCGCCGTCACCACATCCAGGTAACTCACCGCCCCGGCCTGATAGCTGTTCATGGCCAAGGTCTGCGTGTGCTGAGCAGCATTCACCGCCGCCTGCTGATCCAGCGCCTCCTGGCGCAAATCCCGCAGTTGCCCCAAGTTATCCTCCACCTCCCGCACCGCCCGCAGCACCTGCCCACGGTAATGCGCGGCTGCTTCTTCGAACTCGGCATGGGCCTGCCGCTCATTGGCGCTCAGCCGCCCGCCATCAAAAATCGGCAGGTTCACCAACGGCCCCAAGGCCCAATAACGATTGCCCGCCGCCAGCAGGTTGCCCACGCCCTGGGTCTGCCCACCGAGCATCCCGGTCAGGCTGAAATCCGGGTACCAGGCGGCGCGGGCGATGCCTATGCCAGCATTGGCGGCGTACACCCGGCGTTCGGCGGCAGCAATGTCCGGCCGGCGTTGCAGCAGGGTGCTGGGCAGTTGCTGGGGAATGTCCGGCAGGCTCAGCAGCCGCGAAGAGGTCGCCAGGCTGAACCGGCTGGCCGGTTCCCCCACCAGTTCGCCAATCGCGTGTTCGGTGAGGTTGCGTTGGGCGCGTACTTCGTCCAGTTCCGCTTCGGCGCTGGCCAGTTGGCTCTGGGCCCGGGTCAGGTCCAGTTCCGAGGCGATCTGCCCTTGATAACGGTCGCGGGTCAGTTGCAAGGCCTGAGCGTAATCCTCCAGGGAGTGGCTGAGGATGCGGCTCTGGGCGTCCAGGCCATTGAGTTGCACATACAGGCTCGCCAGCTGTTTTTGCAGGCTCAGGCGCGCGGCTGCCAGGTCGTCGCCAGAGGCTTGGGCCTGGGCGTCTCCGGCAGCCGCTTGATTGCGGATCCGGCCCCAGAGGTCGAGGTCCAAGCTCAGGGCGAAACCGGCGGTGTTGCTGTTGTAGATCGACGGTTGCGTGCTGCCGCGCAGGGGGCGGTTGTCCGACTGGCGCTGGCGCAGCGGTTGGGCGCTGGCGCTGATCTGCGGGAACAGCCCGGCATGCAGTTGGCTGGCGTAGGCCTGGGCAGCGTCGTAGTGTGCCAGGGCCGCCGCCAGATCCGGGTTGGCCTGGAGCAGGCGTTGTTGCAGGTGATCCAGCTGCGGGGCCTGGTACAGCCGCCACCAGTGCTCGGCGATCCCCTGGGGCGCGGCGGCCGGGTGCCAGGGGCCGTCGGCGTTCTGTTCGCGATACTGCGCCGGCAGGTCGATGGCCGGCACCTGGTAGTGGGGCGCCAGGGAGCAGCCGTGCAGGGCCAGCAACAGCAGGGCGGCGAGGGGCTTAAGCCTTGGGCGCATGTTCGCCTCCCGCGTCCGCCAGTTGCACAAGGTCGCCTTCGCGCAGGGCGTCCGGCGGGTTGTCGATGACCTGATCTGTGGCTTGCAGGCCCTGGTCGATCACCAGCCGTTCCCCCAGGTCCAGGCCAATATGGATGCTGCGCAGGTGCACGCGTTTTGCACTGTCGATCACCGCCACTTGGGTGCCCTGGGCGCGGAAGATCAGGGCGCTGGCGGGGATGCTCACGCCGTGGGTGTCGGCGGGAATCGCCAGGGTTGCTTCGGCATAGTCGCCGGGCATCAGCGCACCGTCGGGGTTGGCGGCGACGAACTGCGCCAGCAGGGTGCCGGAGCGTGGGTCGATGGCGGTGGAGTCGCCCAGCAGTTGCGCGCTGAAGTGCTGGCCGGGATGTTCCGGCACGCTCAACTGCGCCACCAGTCCAGGGCGGATCACGCTGGCGTAGTTCTGCGGAATCGGCACGTAGAGCCGCAGTTTGTGGGTGTCCGCCAGGTCGAACAGCTCCGGGTCGCTGTCGTTGTCGGCCTTGATCAGCTGGCCGATGTCGGTGTGGCGGGCGGTGAGGGTGCCGGCGAAGGGCGCACGAATGGTCTTGTAGTCCTCCAGCGCCGAGAGCCGTGCATAGTCGGCGGCGGCCGCCTCGGCGTTGGCTTTGGCGGCAGCGGCGTTGGAGGTCTTTTCATCGGCTTCCTGGCGCGATACCGAGTGGCTGGCCAGGAGGTGCTGCCAGCGCGCGGCGGTGGTCTGGGCCAGCCGGGCATTGGCTTGCTGCTGGATCATCCGCGCCCGGGCCTGGGCCACTTGCTGGTCCAGGTCGGGGCTGTCGATATGGGCCAGCACCTGTCCGGCGCTGACCTTGGCGCCGATGTCCTGGCTCCAGTCCTTGAGGTAGCCGCTGACCCGGGCGTGGATCGGTGCCTTGCTCCAGGCCTCCAGGTGCGCCGGCAGGCGCAGGGTGTCGCCCAGCACATTCGGTTGTGGTTGCAACACCAGCACTTGCGGCACGGCGGCGGTTTCGGTCCAGGCGGCCACGGCCCGTTCATGCCGGGTGCGCGCGGCCAGGCCGTTGGCTACCAGCAGCGCGGCCAGGCTCAGACTGCCGATGCCCAGCAGCATCAGGCGTTTGCGCGAAGGGGTGTGATCAGGCGACATGGGTGTGTTCTCCAGCAACAGCGGATTGGGGACGACGGCCGTGGACCAGGCTGAAGACCACGGGGACAAAGATCAGGGTGGCCACGGTGGCGAGGAGCAGCCCGCCGATCACCGCGCGGCCCAGTGGGGCGTTCTGTTCCTCGGACAGGGCCAGGGGCAGCATGCCGATGATCATCGCCAGGGCGGTCATGCACACCGGGCGAAAGCGCGTGTAGCCGGCTTCCAGGGCGGCCTTGAGGGCATCGCCGTGTTCCGCCAGGCGCTCACGGCAAAAACTCACCACCAGGATCGAGTTGGCGGTGGCCACCCCCATGCACAGGATGGCCCCGGTCAGGGCCGGCACCGACAGCGAGGTGCCGCTCAAGAACAGCATCCACACGATCCCGGCCAGGGCCGCCGGCAGCGCGGTGATGATCACGAACGGATCGACCCAGGACTGGAAGTTGACCACGATCAGCAGGTAGATCAGCACCACCGCCCCCAGCAGGCCCAGGCTCAGGCCGCTGAAGGCTTCGTGCAGGGCGTCGATCTGCCCGTGCAGGCTGACCGTGGCGCCCTTGGGCCGCAGGGCCGCGGCGTCGTCCAGGACCTTTTGCATGTCGTGGGCCACGGCGCCCAGGTCGCGGCCCTGGACGTTGGCGTACAGGTCCAGAGTCGGCTGGATGTTGTAGTGGCTGACCACCGCCGGGCTCTCGACCCGGGAGATGTCCGCCAGGCCGCCGAGGATCTGCGACTGGCCATTGCTACCGGTCACCGGCAGTGCCTCCAGGGCCGGCAGGCTGTCCAGGCGGTACTGCGGGGTGGCGGCGACGATGGAGTAAGACACGCCGTTCTTCGGGTTGAGCCAGAAGGTCGGCGCCACCTGGGAACTGCCGGCCAAGGACGCCACCATGCTGTTGGTCACGTCGCGCTCGGTGATCCCCAGGCCGTTGGCCCGCAGGCGGTCGACCTTGACCTGCAAGGACGGGTAGCCGGTGGATTGCTGGATGCGCAGGTCGGCGATGCCCGGCACATGTTTGAGGCGCCGTTGCAGTTCCAGGGCGAAGGCGCGGTTGGCCGCGTCATCGGGCCCGGAGATTTTCACGTCCAGCGGGGCCGGGGCGCCGAAGTTGAGGATCTGGCTGCTGATGTCCGCCGGGAGGAAGGCGAACTGGCTGCCGGGGAAGCTTTCCGGCAGGGCTTCACGCAGTTTTTTCACGTAGTCGGCGCTGGGGGCGTGGCCGGGTTTGAGGGTGACCTGGATATCACCGTCCTGGGGCCCGATGGTGCCGCTGTTGCTGTAGGCCATGTCGATGCCGCTCAGGGGGATGCCGATGTTGTCGATGATGCTGTCCAGTTGCTCGGCCGGGATCACTTCGCGAATCCGCGCTTCGATGCGGTCGAAGGCCGCCGCGCTTTCCTCGATCCGCGTGCCCAGGGGCAGGCGCACGTGCAGGGCCAGGGCGCCGGCGTCGGTGGCGGGGAAGAAGTCCTGGCCCAGGCTCGGCAGCAGGGCGAAGGACGCCAGCACACAGACAAGAAAGCCGAGGATGAAGCTCTTGCGCCGGCCCAGGGCCAGGTGCAGCAGGCCGTGGTAGGTGTCGCGCACGTTGGAGAACCGTGCCTCGAAACCCTGCTGGAAGGCCAACAGCCCGCGTACCAGGGTGTTGCGCGGCTTGGCGTGCTGTTCGCCTTCGTGGTGGTTGATGAAGGCATCTTCCGGGTGATGCCCGGGGCCGGCTTCTGGCGTGTGCGGCTTGAGCAGGTACATGGCCAGGGTCGGCACCAGGGTCCGCGAGAGGATGAACGAGCTGGCCATGGCGAAGATCACCGCCAGGGCCATGGGCCGGAACAGGTAGCCGGCGATGCCCTGCAACAGGAACATCGGCACGAAGACGATGCAGATGCACAGCAGCGAGACAAAGGCCGGGCCGACAATCTGCCTGGCGCCGTCGAGGATCGCCTGCTTGACCGCCTTGCCCTGTTCCAGGTGCCAGTTGATGTTCTCGATGGTCACGGTGGCATCGTCCACCAGAATCCCCACCGCCAGGGCCAGGCCGCCCAGGGTCATGACGTTGAGGGTCTGGCCGCTGGCCGCCAGCAGGGCAATGGCCGAGAGTACCGCCAGGGGAATCGAGGCGGCGATGATCAGTGTTGAGCGCCAGCTGCCGAGGAACAGCAGGATCATCGCGCTGGTCAGCAGGGCGGCGATGATGCCTTCCCGGGCCACGCTGCCCACCGACTGCTTGACGAACACCGAGGCATCCCCCAGCAGCGAAGTCTTCAGCGCCGGCGGCAGGGTTTCGTTGATGCGCGGCAGCATCTGGCGGATGCCATCGACGATCGACAGGGTGGAGATATTGCCGTTCTTCAGCGCCGGCATCAGCACCGCGCGGCGTCCGTCGACCCGCACGATATTGGTCTGCGGCGGCGAGCCGTCGCGCACGTGGGCCACCTGGCCGATGGTGATCAGGGCGCCGTCCACGGTCTTGATCGGCAGGTCGTTGAGCTCTTCGATGGCGGTGGGGCTGTTGTTCAGCAGCACCGTGTATTCATCGCGGCCGAGCTTGGCGGTGCCCACCGGGATGATCTGGTTCTGCGCCGCCAGGGCATTGCCCACGTCCTGGGCCGACAGGCCTTTGGCGGCCAGGGCCTGCGGGTCCAGGTCGAGGGTGATCTGCCGTTGCTTGCCGCCCATGGGCGTGGGCATGGCCAGCCCCGGCAGGGCGCTCAGGGGCAGGCGGATGTTGTTCTGTACCAGGTCGCGGATCTTCGCCTCCGACAGGGTCGGGCTGGAGAAGGCCATTTGCAGGATCGGCACCGTCGAGGCGCTGTAGTTGAGGATCAGCGGCGGGGTGATGCCCGGTGGCATCTGCTTGAGCACGGTTTGTGACACCGCCGTCACCTGGGCGTTGGCGGTGCGGATATCCACTCCGGGCTGGAAGAAGATCTTGACGATGCCCATGCCCGGCAGCGACTGCGACTCGATGTGCTGGATGTCATTGACCGTGGTGCTCAGGGAGCGCTCGTAGGTGTAGATCACCCGCCCGGCCATGGCGTCCGGCGACAGGCCGTTGTATTGCCAGACCACCGCCACCACCGGGATGCCGATATCGGGGAACACGTCGGTGGGGGTACGCAGGGCCGCCAGGGGCCCGATGATGCAGATGAATATCGCCAGCACGATGAACGTGTAGGGCTTGAGCAGTGCGGTCTTGACCAGCCCGAGCATGCCGAAAACCTCCGAGGGAGTGGGATTGCAAACCTCGGCAGCCTGCAGCGACCCACCTAACACGCGGCTTTCAGCCAGGTGAAGGAAGTTTTAGGTAAGGCCTGAAATTCCTTTCACTGGGATTCATTTGTACTCGTACCGACGCCTCGACACCCTTGATGGGCATCGACGCAGTCGGTTGTCCTGGACTGGCGTCGCACTCATTTCTGTTATTGGCGAGGTACGTTTTCATGACACTCAAACCGCTGTTGCTGATTCCCGTCCTGGGGCTTGCCTGCTTGCTCAGCGCCTGCGCCGGGCCGATGCCCCAGCCCGACCCCAGCCAGGCCTGGATTGGCCTGCAGGAAGAGGCGCCCAACGACCTGATGGCCGAACGGGTGGACGGGAAGAAGGTCGACGATGGGCGTTATTTTGAGGTCAAGCCCGGCGCCCATCGCCTGGACGTGACCTTGTTTGAAGAGAGCGTCGGCGACTCCAATCAGCAAGACTGCAATGGCCATATCAGCTATAGCGGCTTCAAGGCCGGTGAACACTACAAACTGGTGGAGTCGAGCCTGGGGACCGAGGTGTCGGTTCGCTTGTATGACGCCAAGGGCAAGCAGGTGGCCAGCACCCATGGCTTTGCCTGCATGCCAGGCTGACGGGGCGGTTTGCGTCACTGAAACAAGGACGTTTCGCTCAAGCTAAAGAGACGGGGCCGACTATAGCGGCACGGTGAGCCGGGTGATGATGGAGGCCTTTATCCAGGCAACCGGGCGTTCGTCATGAAGCAAGAGGCGCAAGCGGCCGTCACCTCCACCGAGGTGGCATTCAATGAAGTGGCTCTAATGATCACCGCCGCACGGCAGCGGGCGGTGCGGGCGGTGAACACTGAACTGGTGGAGCTGTACTGGCAGGTCGGCGCCTATATCAGCCGCAAGCTCGAGGCGGCGGAATGGGGCGATGGCGTGGTCCAGCAATTGGCGGATTACCTGGCGCGGCAGCAGCCGGGGCTACGGGGGTTTACCCGGCGTAACCTGTTCCGCATGCGTCAATTCTATGAGGTCTATCGAGGGCAGGAGAAAGTGTCAGCAGTGCTGACACAATTACCCTGGACCCAGAACCTGATCATTCTTGCGCAAGGTAAATGCGCTCAAGAGCGCGAGTTTTACCTGCGCATGGCCATTCAGGAACAGTGGTCGACCCGAGAACTGGAACGACAGATCAAGTCCGCCCTGTTCGAACGCACGCTGACCCGCCCGGCAAGCGCCTCGGCTACCTTGAGACAGGCCCGTCCCGAGGCCCTGAAGGTCTTCAAGGATGCCTACATGGTGGAGTTTCTCGGCCTGGCCCAGGGGCATGATGAAGCCGATCTGCACCAGGGGCTGGTGCGCCAGCTCAAGGATTTTCTGATCGAGATGGGGCGCGACTTCTGCTTTGTCGCTTCTGGCTATCCCCTGCAGGTCGGCGGGCGCGATTTTGCCCTGGATCTGCTGCTGTTCCATCGTGGGTTGAATTGCCTGGTGGCCGTTGAACTCAAGGTCGGGCGCTTCGAACCGGAGTACCTGGGCAAGCTGGACTTCTACCTGGAGGCCCTGGACCGCCAGGTGCGCAAACCCCATGAAAACCCGGCGCTGGGCGTGTTGCTCTGTGCGAGCAAGCATGACGAGGTGGTGGAATATGCCCTCAACCGTTCACTGTCGCCGGCGTTGATCGCCGAGTACCGGACCCAACTGCCGGACAAGAAGCTGCTGCAGGCCAAGCTGCAGGAGTTTTATGCCCTGGACACCCAGACGCGGTGAGTCGAACGGCCATTGTGTCCGGGGTTCTGCACCGCCTTGCTGAGTCCTATGCGCACCCTGGCGCCGACCTTCGGCTCATTCCGGCTCACTGCCGAACCAGTCCGCCAGGCGTGCGCTGGCTTGTTCCCGGACCTCGGCGTTGATATGCGCAGCCACAGCCACCACTGAACCGGCCAGCAGCCCAAGGTCATCGGTGTATCCGGCCCCGGGAAGCAGGTCGGGGACCATGTCCAGCGGCAGTATGAAGTAACCCAGGGCAGCGTAGATGGTGGTCTTGGCCCAGATCGGGGTTTGTGGTCGTTGCGCGGCGTAGTAGAGCCACAGGGCTTTTTGGATCAAGGTCCGGCCGATGCGCGAGGCGTAGCGGCCGATCTTGCGCCAGAGACAGAGTTCAAGGGATTGGGTGGTGGACATGGCGCACTCCTGGGAGATACAGGTCCTGGCCATCGTCGCCGCCCGCGCCCCTGACCGGCAGAGGCCAATATTTCCCTGGCCGTTTCCCAGGCAGGAGCAGGCTTGCCGACGAAGAGGCCGATGACGGCGTCATCAATCCTCTGTCAGGTCAGCGGTGCCAGCGAGAGCCTGCGCTGGCAAGACCGCTCCTGCGCAGGGGCGGTGTATGCGTGGGTGTGCGCTTCAGCCGCGTTGGCGGGCCTCCAGGCGCTGGAACAGCAACATGCCCAGGAGCATCGCCAGGACGAACACCCAGGCTTGCCAGTGCCCGCCCGGCAACAGCACCAGGGCCGGCCCCGGGCAGATCCCGGCGATGCCCCAGCCGACGCCGAACAGCAGGCTGCCACCGATCAGGCGCCGATCGATATTGCGCTTGGCGGGAATCTGCATGGGCGCCCCGAGCAGCGAGCGCGAGCGGCCCATGGCCCAATGGAAGGGCCACCAGGCCGCCGCGATGGCGCCGAGCATCACCAGCGCCAGTGACGGGTCCCAGGTGCCCGCCAGATCGAGAAAGCCCAGGACCTTGGCCGGGTTGGCCATACCCGCCAGCAACAGGCCGATGCCGAACAGCAGGCCGGCGACAAAAGCGCTGAGTTTTCTCATGGCAGCAGCCCCAGTCCGTGGCGCAGCACCCAGACCGTGGCGAAGCCGGTGCCCATGAAGCACAGGGTGGCGATGATCGAGCGTGGCGACAGTCGGGAAATACCGCAGACCCCGTGGCCGCTGGTGCAACCGGCGCCGTAGCGGGTACCGATGCCCACCAGCAGGCCGGCGCTGATAAGGCCGAGCAGGCCGCCCTGGAACTCGGCGACGGGCAGGGCGTGAAACAGACCCCAGAGCAGCGGCGCCAGCAGCAGCCCGAGGATGAACAGGGCTTTCTCGCCCCAGCCGTCGCTGCCCGGTTGCAGCAGGCTGCCGAGCAGGCCGCTGATTCCGGCGATGCGCCCGTTGGCGACGATCAACAGCCCGGCCGCCAGGCCGATCAACGCGCCTCCGGCCAGGGCCGAGCCCGGGGTGAAATGTGCGGCGTCAAAGAGCATATCGATTTCCTCTGCATGGCCCATGCTGGTGCAGGGGTCGGTCATGGCTCAGGCATTTCCACCGCGCAACCGCAGCGTCGGTGCGTACGCCTGCGCTGGCAAGCCAGTGCCCATGGGGGATCTGTACCCGCTGTTGCAGGAGTCGGCTTGCCGGCGAAAGGGCCTCAATGGGACAGCCAACCCAAGGCCCCGCCCGCCAGCAGCAGCGCCGCCAGCATGCCGGTGATGGCAAACAGTTGTTGCAGGCGCGGGCCGGCCAGGTGGCTGGCCACTTGTCGTCCCAGTACCAGTCCCACCACCGCACCCAGGGCAAAGGGCGCACCCACGGCCCAGTGCATCACGCCGCTGAGGCTGGCGGTCACCACGCTGCCCAGGGACACCAGGGCAATCACCGCCAAAGAGGTGGCGACGATGCTCTTGCTGTCCAGGTTGGTGTAGCGGCTCAGGGCCGGGATGATCACGAAGCCGCCGCCGACGCCGAGCAACCCCGACAGCAGGCCCGAGAGCATGCCGGTGAAGGTCAGTGCCCGGGCGCAGGGCAGGGTCCAGCGCAAACGGCCCTGGGCCGGGTTGAGCACGCAGGGCAGGAACGCCGTGCGTGGCGCGACCTGGCCCTGTTTCAATTCCAGGCTGGCCTTGCGCAGGATGCGTCCGCAGGCGTACAGCAGCACCAGGGAAAACAGCAGGGCCAGGGGCAGGTTGGGCAGGCGGTGGGCCAGCCACAGCCCCAGCGGCGCCATGAGAATGCCAATGCTGGCGACAAACCCCGCCGCACGGTAGCGCACGATGCCCTGGCGCAGACCCAGCACCGCGCCGACGCTGGCGGCCAAGCCCACCGCCAGCAGGCCGATAGGGGCGGCCTCGACCATGCTCAAACCCAGGCCGAACACCAGCAGTGGCACCGCGAGGATGCCGCCGCCGGCTCCAGTCAGCGCCAGGATCGCGCCAATGACCGCCCCCAGCCCAGCGCCCAAAAGACTGTGTTCATTCATGTCTTCGGGGTGTCCGTGGCCAGGGTCGGTTGTGCCAGCCATTCATGGCCCTTGAGCATGCCGCGCCAGTACAGCGGCGGCAGGATTCGTTCCTTCAGCCACCAGGCACGACGGGTCGGCTGGCGGCCGTCCAGCAGCCAGCGCGGGAAGCTCGGCGCCAGCTTGCCGCCGTAGGTGAATTCGGCGAGGACGATCTTGCCCCGTTCCACGGTCAGCGGGCAGGAGCCGTAGCCGTCGTACTCGGCCAGCCGGGTCAGGCGCTTGAGGGCCACCAGCACGTTGTTGGCCACCACTGGTGCCTGCTTGCGTGCCGCCGCGGCGGTCTTGGCATTGCTGGTGTTGGTGGCATCGCCCAGGCCGTGGACATTGATGAAGCGCTTGTGGCGCAGGCTATGGGGATCGACATCGACCCAGCCAGCGGCGTCGGCCAGGGGGCTTTGGCGGATAAAGTCCGGGGCGCATTGCGGCGGCACCACATGCAGCAGGTCGAAGGCACGCTCAAGGGTTTCCTGGCGGCCGTCGGCCAGGGTGCGCACGAAGGTTGCGCGCTGGGCCGGGCCGTTCACCGCCACCAGGTTGTGGCCGAAATCCAGTTCGATGCCGTACTTCTTCACGTATTCCATCAGCGCCGGCACATAGTCGGCGACGCCGAACAGCACGCCGCCGGCATTCAGGAAGCGCGGCTTGATCGACCCCAGGCGGCCGTTGCGCCGCCAGTGGTCGCAGGACAGGTACATGGCTTTCTGCGGCGCCCCGGCGCACTTGATCGGCATTGGCGGCTGGCTGAATAGCGCCTCGCCCTGTTGCAACTGCTGCACCTGTTGCCAGGTGTAGGGCGCCAGGTCGTAGCGGTAGTTGGAGGTCACGCCGTGGTTGCCCAGGGCCTGGGGCAGGCCGTCGATGGCCGCCCAGTCGAGCTTGAGCCCGGGGCACACCACCAGTTGGTCGTAGCCCAGCACGCGGCCGTCGTCCAGCACCAGGGCATTGTTGCCTGGTTCGAACAGGCTGACGGCGTGCTGCAGCCACTTGACGCCCTTGGGCATCAGCGCGGCCATGCTGCGTTCGGTGGACTGGGCGCTGAACACCCCGGCACCCACCAGGGTCCAACCGGGTTGATAGTAGTGGCTGCTGGCCGGGTCGATGATCGCCACGTCCAGGTGTGGATCGCGGGACATGAGGCTGGCGGCGACGGCAATGCCAGCGGCACCGCCACCGACGATCAGCACCTGATGGCTGCCGTCGACGGCGCGCAGGGCCGGGTTGAAGGGACGCATGGCAAGTTCTCCGTGTGGAGTCAGTAATCGTTATAGGGTGTTCAGGGGAATCTTCAGGTAGCTCACGCCGTTGTCTTCGGGCTCGGGGAAGTGCCCGCTGCGCATGTTGACCTGCACCGAAGGCAGGATCAGCACCGGCATGTCCAGGGTTGCGTCGCGGGCTTCGCGCATCTTCACGAAACTGTCTTCGTCGACGCCCTGATGGATGTGAATGTTGTTGGCGCGCTGCTCGGCAACGGTGGTCATGTATTGCAGTTCGCGGCCGTTGGGCAGGTAGTCGTGGCACATGAACAGCCGGGTCTCTGGGGGCAGGGCGAGGATCTTGCCGATGGAACGGTACAGGGTCCGCGCATCAGCCCCGGGGAAGTCGCAGCGGGCGGTGCCGTAGTCGGGCATGAACAGGGTGTCGCCGACAAAGGCCACGCACTCGTCGCCCACCTGCACCAGGTAGGTCATGCAGGCCGGGGTGTGTCCCGGAGTGTGCAGCGCCCGGGCGCTGAGGCCGCCGATGGCGAACTCGGCGCCGTCTTCGAGCAGCACGTCGAACTGGCTGCCGTCCCGGGCAAAGGCCGGGGCTTCGTTGAACAGCGCACCGAAGACTTTCTGCACCCGGGTGATCTGATTGCCGATGGCCACTTGGGCCCCGAGCTGATCCTTGAGGTAGGCGGCAGCGGACAGGTGGTCGGCGTGCACGTGGGTTTCCAGAATCCAGTCGACCCGGGCGTCCAGCTCGCGCACCCGGGCGATCAGGCGGTCGGCGGACTCGGTGCGGGTGCGGCCGGATTTCGGGTCATAGTCCAGCACGCTGTCGATCAGCGCGCAGCGGCGGCTGGCCTGGTCCATCACCAGGTAGCTGATGGTCCAGGTGTGAGGGTCGAAAAAGGCTTCTACACGCAGCGTGTCGCTGATGATCATGGGGCACTCCAGGCAATGAAGGTGAGGGCAGTCTGCGCTGTCGCTCGTCCCTTGGACTGTCAATAAACGTGCCAACCTCGAGCACCCGGATTGGCCACCTGTTCATTGAAGTAGAAGGCCGCAGAGGCTGCCACCAGGTGTTTTTCGAGGCGACTGCCAGCGTCATCTGGCAGTGATATGGCAGTTTGTGACAGAAAATGGCAGAAGGCCGCGGCGTGCTTTAAGCTGCCGCCACTGCCCCGGAGTTGCCTCATGTCCCTGATCGCCACCGACCGTGCCCCGCCGTCCATGTCTGCCCTGGTGTCCTACCTCGAACACGACCCGCAACCGACCATCGTGCTCGACACCGACTACAACATCATCGCCGCCAACACCGCCTACCAGCGCCAGTTCGGCGTGGCCGGCAAGCCCCACGTCGGCGCCAAGTGCTATCGCGTGTCTCACCAGTTCGCCGTGCCCTGCGACCAGGCCGGGGAGCATTGCCCGATGCGCAAGGCCCATGACAGCCGGGTGCCGGAGCGCATGCTGCACATTCATCACACACCTCGCGGCCCCGAGCATGTGGATGTGGAGTTGCGGCCTATCATTGGCGAGGCCGGCACCGTGGTGGCCTATGTCGAACGCCTGAGCTCAGTGGCGGTGGCGTCGGTGCAGCCCCAGCAGAAGGGCCTGGTGGGCCGCTCGCCAGCCTTCAACGAAGCCTTGAGCGCCTTGCAGCGGGCGGCCCCGGCGCCGATTCCGGTGTTGCTGCAGGGTGAGTCCGGCACCGGCAAGGAACTCTTTGCCCGTGCCCTGCACGATGGCAGCCCCCGGGCCAGCGGGCCGCTGGTGGTGGTGGACTGCACCGGGCTCACCGAAAGCCTGCTGGAAAGCGAATTGTTCGGCTATGAAAAGGGCGCCTTTACCGGCGCCCTGCAACGCAAGATCGGCCTGGCGGAAGCGGCCCACGGCGGCACCCTGTTTCTCGACGAAATCGGCGAGGTGCCCCTGGCCATGCAGGTCAAGCTGCTGCGCCTGATCGAGTCCGGCAGCTTCCGCCCGGTGGGCAGCCTGCGCACCGTGCATTCGGACTTCCGCCTGGTGGCGGCGACCCACAAGCCGCTCAAGGAAATGGTCGCCGCTGGCACCTTTCGCCAGGACCTGTACTACCGCATCAGCGCCTTCCCGATCCGCCTGCCGGCCCTGCGCGAACGCAGCGACGACCTGCCGCTGCTGATCGACAGCCTGCTGCGCCGCCTCGATCCCGGTGTGGTGCCGCGGGTCGATCCCCAGGCTCTTGAGCAACTGCGCTTGTACACCTACCCAGGGAACATCCGCGAGCTGCGCAACATCCTCGAACGGGCGCGGTTGTTCAGTGATGACGGGGTGATCCGCCCGCAGGACCTGCCGGCAGAACTGCGCAGCCCACAGGCACCGGTCCCGGTGACCCGCCGTCGCACCGGCAAGGACCTGGAACAGCTGGCCCATGCCCTGGAAGTGTTCGACGGCTCGCGCAGCGAGTTGGCCAAGACCCTGGGCCTGAGCGAGCGAACCCTGTACCGGCGGCTCAAGGCCCTGGGCTTGTAGTGGCGCGCAGAGCGCGGGGAAGGCAGCCTCAGCCCTGGGCGGAGTGCTCCTTGAGGGGCAGGTCGCAGGCCATGACCCACATGCCGATCTGCTCCAGATCGGTGCTGAACGGCACCTCGTCGACTTGGCGCAGGCCGGCGCTTTCATAAAAGCGCCGGGCGCCGCTGTTGCTCTTGAGCACGTCCAGCCACAGGCAGGATTCCCCGGCGGCGCTGGCCCGTTGCAACACGTGTTCGAGCAGGCGCCGGCCATGACCCTGGCCGGCCTGGGACTTGAGCAGGTAGATCTTCTGCAGTTCGGCCCCGAGCCGGCCGCTGCCCGGCGTCGGGCGGGCCCAGTTGAGCTTGGCAAAGCCGATGGGCTGGTGCTGCGGGTCCAGGGCCAGCAGCCACAGGTGCCGGTCCCGGGCCGCTACGGACGCTTCGAGGTTGGCGGGAGAGAAGTCCTGGTCGAGAAACTGCTGCATGCCGTCAGTCGTCCAGATCGCCGCGAAGTGTTCGCGGTAGGTGGCGCAGCCTATGGCCTGCAGGGCATCGATATCGCGGCTGTCGGCTTCACGGATGGTGATCATGCTTCACTCCTTGAGGGCGGTCGGACCGGGCGCAGCAGCTTAACCCTTGGCGCGAGGAGGCTCCAGTGCGCCGCGGTGAAGGTGCAGGGCACGATGGCGAGCGGTCGTGGTCGTAGTGTTCAGCCCCTTTTTTGCGGCGCGCAGCCTGTCCGCTGTGGCGCCGGTTCTGACTGGAGATGCCATGAGCCAGGCCGTACTTGCTACCGAAACCAATCGCCGCCAGTTGCAGCAGATCATCGCCGGTCTGTCCGACGGGGTGATCCTGATCGAGACCGACAAGGCCCGCAGCCTGCTCTGGGCCAATGAAGCGGCGCTGGCCATGCATGGCGTCGGCGAGGTCGGCGAGCTGGGGGCCAATGTCCGCGAGTACGCCCGGCGCTATGCCTTGCGCTATCGCAACAATCACCCCCTGGCCCTGGAGGCCTATCCCATCAATCGGGTGGCCGCCGGTGAAACCTTCAGCGACGTGGTGGTGGAAGTGCAGGCCGAGATCGACGGCGAACCGCGGCACTGGGTGCACCGGGTGCGCAGCATGATCCTCACTGATCGCAGCGGCGCGCCGGAATCCCTGGTGCTGATCCTCAGCGATGCCAGCGACTGGGCCAGCGCTGAACAGCGCTTTGAAAAGACCTTCAACGCCAACCCGGCGCCAGCGGTGATCTGCCGCCTCAGCGACTTGCGCTACATCAAGGTCAACCAGGGCTTCCTGGAAATGACCGGCTATGCCCGGGACCAGGTGATCGGCCGCTCGGTGTACGAGCTGGATGTGCTGGAGGACGCCGAGCACAAGGACCTGGCCATCGAGCGCCTGGGGCAGGGCGCGACCATTCCGCAGATGCAGGCCGAGCTGCGCCTGCCCGACGGTGGCAGCAAGCTGGTGATCGTCGCCGGCCAGCCCCTGGACATCAACGACGAGGATTGCATGCTGTTTTCCTTCATGGACCTGGAGCCGCGGCGCAAGATCGAGATTGCCCTGCGCCAGAGCGAGGAACGCTTTGCCAAGTCGTTCCGCCTGACCCCGGTGCCGACCCTGGTGTGCAGCGCCGAGCAACAGATCGTCGACGTCAACGAGGCCTTTCTCAATACCTGCGGCTACAGCAGCGAAGAGCTGCTGGGCAAGAACGTCGGCGCCATCGGGTTCATCGCCGAAGCTGCGGCGGCCAGCCAACTGTTCAGTCAACTGGAGAAGGCCGGCAACGTCGATGGCCTGGACCTCAAGGTGCGCCAGAAGAACGCCGGGCTGATCGATTGCGTGGCCTACGCCGACACCGTGCTCATCCAGGACAGCCCCTGTTACCTGCTGGTGCTGATGGACATCACTGAGCGCAAGCGCTCCGAACTGGAGCTGGTGGGCGCCATCGAAGAAGTGATGCGCGACGCCTCCTGGTTCAGCCGAACCCTGATCGAAAAGCTGGCCAACGTGAGAAGCCCCAAGGCCCGGGACACGCCTGGGGTGTCCTCTGCCGACCTGACGGCCCGCGAGCGGGAAGTGCTGGGGTTGATCTATCAGGGATTGGCAGACAAAGAGATTGCCGCCCAGTTGAAGCTGGCGCCCAACACCGTGCGCAACCATGTCGCCACTCTGTATTCCAAGCTCGGGGTGCACAGCCGGGGCGAAGCCATCGTCTGGGCCCGGGAGCGCGGGCTGTTCGTCGGCACGGTCGGCAGTCGGGGACGCTGAACTGGTGCATATGCACCAGGGCAACCCGTGCAAATGCGCCTTCTTTGCGTGGTGGGTGTTTTCTACCCTTGGAGCTGCCACAGCTCCGGTCAATGGGGCTGTGGCAGAGCACAACCACAGCACAAGGACAGCCCGCATGGGTGATGAACAGAGCAAGGGCACCGTGACCGATCAGGCACCGGCGGTGCTCACCCAGGCCCAATGGCGCGCCTGTATCGAACAGCGCCTAGCGCCCCTGGCCTGCAGTTTCAGCCATGCCGGCGACGGCACCCTGACCCTGCGGGTGTTCGAGCCCGACAGCGGCCGGGTCGATCTGGTGGTCAGCGGGTTGCGCATCAAGTCCCTGCAGAGCGAGGCCGACGTATTGCGGCTCATTGACGAGTTGCTCTACGAGCTGGACAGCAACTCCCTGGGCCACCTGTAGCCGCTGCCGAAGGCTGCGAACGCTCTGGGCGGCACTCCGTCGCAGGAGGTGCTGCTTTTGAGGTCGCTGAAGGTCCTGCGGACCTTTTCGCAGCTTCGCAGGCTCAGCAGCGGCTACAGGGCTGGGTGGGTCAGTTGTCGGCGATCAGGCTTGGCCGGCAATCCAGGCTCAGGCGCGCGCCGCCGCGTTCGCTGCTGCCCACTTCGAGCTTGAAGCCGTGCAGGCTGACAATCGCCGCGACAATCGACAGGCCCAGGCCAAAGCCGCCCTGGGCGTTGCTTTCGTCGACCCGGTAGAAGCGCCGGAACACCGCCGCCCGTTCCGCCGGGGGAATGCCGGGACCTGAGTCCAGCACCTCCAGGCGCGGGCTGCCGTCATCGTCGAGGCCGCGCAGTATCACTTCGCCGCCTGGCGGGGTGAACTTGATCGAGTTGCTCAGCAGGTTGGCCAGGGCCTCGAACAGCAAGGCGCGGTCGCCGGTGAGCCGGGGCAGGCTGGCTGGCACATCCAGCACCAGGGTCAGGCGGCCTTCTTCGGCCAGGGGCAGGTAGAAGTCGTACAGCTCGTGGAGCAGGGGCAGGGGATCGAGTTCGAGGAAGCCCGAGCGCCGTTGCTGGTCCTCCAGTTCGGAGATGCGCAGCAACCCGCGAAAGCGCGCCATCAAGGTGTCGGCCTCGGCCAGCAGCTGGTCCATCTGCAGGGCCTGGGGCGAACCTTCCTCGGCCTGTTGCTGCAGGCGATAGAGCTGGGCCCGCAGGCGGGTCAGCGGGGTGCGCAGGTCGTGGGCGATGTTGTCGCACACGCCCTTGACCTCATGCATCAGCCGCTCGATGCGTTCGAGCATGGCGTTGACGATGGCCGCCAGCATGTCCAGCTCGTCACGCCGGTCCGACAGCGGCAGGCGCCGTGTCAGGTCGCCGGCGACGATGGCCTCGGCGCTGGCCTGGATCTGGCGGATACGCCGCAACGGCCGGCGGCGCAGCAGATGCCAGCCGGCGACCCCGGGAATGATGGTCAGGGAAATCCCCCACAGCAGGGCGTGGAGAATGATCCGGGTCACCGCGAACAGCGAGCCGTTGTCGCGCACCAGCACCAGCCAGCGGCCGTCCCGGGTGTGGGTGGCCACCGCGTCGCAGCTGTCGCGGGGCAGGTTCGTGTCGTCGGAGTCGATGCAGTTCTTCAACTCGTGGATCTGGCCGTCCAGGGGCAGGTCCTCGGGGATCTGCCGGATCGGTCCGCTCAAGGGCCGGCGCTGTTCGTCGAACAGGCCGTAGGCGTCGATGGCGCGCATGTCGAACGTCATGCTGGTGGCCAGGGCTTCCACCAGTTGCTCGCCTTCGAAGCGCGCGAACAGGTGCTGGCGCTGCATCAGCGAGTGCTTGGCCAGGCTGTCCAGGTAGGTGGAGACTTCGTAGTACAGCACCCCCATGAGGATGCAGCTCCAGGCCACGAACAGCGTGCTGTAGAGCGCCAGCAGGCGGCTGCTGGAGGAGCGCCAGCCCTTAGAGGGGTTCAGCAATGACATAGCCCGAGCCTCGCACGGTGCGGATCAACGGGGTCATGCCGGGCGGGTCGATTTTTTTGCGCAGGCGGCCGATGTGCACGTCGATCAGGTTGGTTCCCGGGTCGAAGTGATAACCCCAGACCTCTTCGAAGATCATCATCCGCGAGAGGATCTGCCCGGTGTTGCGCATGAGGAATTCCAGCAGCTTGTATTCGGTGGGCAGCAGGCTCAGCAACTGGTCGGCGCGGGTCGCTTCGCGGCTGATCAGGTTCAGCTCCAGGTCGGCCACTCGCAGGCTGGTGGCGAAATCCTTGACCGTGTTCTTGCGTCGCAGCAGCACCTCGACCCGGGCCGCCATCTCGTCGGAGGCGAAGGGCTTGGTCAGGTAGTCGTCGCCGCCGGCACGCAGGCCGCGTACTCGTTCGTCGACGTCGGAGAGGGCGCTGATCATCAGGATCGGCGTCGACACACCGATGGTGCGCAGGGTGGTGACGATGGCCAGGCCGTCCAGTTCCGGCAGCATGCGATCCAGGGTGATCAGGTCGTAGTCGCCGCTCACGGCGCGCACCAGGCCTTCGCGGCCGTTGTCCACCCAGTCCACGTCGAGGCCGTGGCTGCTCAGTTCGGCGACGATCTCCCGGGCCGTTACGGCGTCGTCTTCGATGGTCAGAATGCGGGTCATAGGCGTTACCTGCTTAGCGGTTCGTGACACAGGCGGGCATTTTGCCAAGAAACCAGGGGCGGGATTCTAAATAAACTTTCATCTGGCTTGTCGTCCGGTCTGCACGGTTCGAGTCGGGGAGGGTGAAGCTTGATATCATCCGGCCACTTTTTTGCCAGGAGGCATCACCATGAGTGCCCTGACTCGGGTCGGCTGGAAGCCCTTTTTCGCGGTGTGCCTGATGCTGCTGTGCAGCGCGGCGGCCCAGGCGGCCAATCAACCCTGTTCCGGAAAGAAAGGCGGCATCGCCCGTTGTGACGGCGAGCTGTTCCTGTGCAATGACGGCTCCATCAGCGCTTCGAAGAAGAACTGCGCGCTGATGTTCGGCCAGCGTTCTTCCACCCCCCGCGCCGAACCGCTGCTGCGTGATACCCAGGGTTGCACCTGCGGCAGCGGCAGTTTCTGCACCGGCCCGCGGGGCGGGGTCTACTGCCTGACCCCCAGTGGCAATAAAAGCTACAAGCGGCGTTGAAGCCCCGACTGAGCTTCTCTGTATCAAGGTGTCATGCAATGAAATACGCATCACGTTTCAAGGGGCTGCTGTGGCTGGCGGTGGCTAGCCTGCTGTTGAGTTTGGCCGTGGATCTGGCGCTGCGCCTGCCTGGCTATCTGCAGGCTTATGCCGCCGATCCCCGCTATGCGCGCTGGATGCTGGGGTATCGCGGCCTGGACGTGTTGGTCATTGCCCTGATGGCGGTGATAGTGCCGGGCATCATGCGGCTGCTGGACTTTCGCCGTTCAGCCTGGCTGGCATTGCCGCTCTTTACCTTGTGGGGGCAGGGCATCGCGCCATTGACGCTGGCGGCCAACCTGCTGCTGGCGCTGTGGGGCCTTGGGCTGCTGGTGCACTGGTGCTACACCCGGGGCCGGGAGCTTTACCTGAGCAAGCGCGCCTGAGGGGGGCCGTGCAGAACGCCCGCCACAAAACTCCCAGGCCGGTAAATTGCACGACCCTGGCGCGGGAGCTGATCGCAAGTCATTGAAATGCATCGAGTTATAAAGTTCGTGCAACTGGCACGCTGACTGCACTTGTCCCCTGGAGACGTGCAACAGCCTTTTTCATGCCTGGAGCAGAACAACAATGAACAGACCCTCTGAACACTTGCTCGCCACTGCGGACGCCTCGAGTCATTACTCGGGGGTGTCCTGGGCGGCGATCTTCGCCGGCGCCGCGGCGGCCGCAGCCTTGTCCCTGATCCTTTTACTGCTGGGCTTCGGCCTGGGCTTTTCCGCGGTTTCGCCCTGGGCCGGCAGCGGCATCAGTGCCAAGGGCCTGGGTATCTCCAGCATTGTCTGGCTGGCCCTGACGCAGATTCTCGCTGCCGGGCTGGGTGGCTACATCGCCGGGCGCCTGCGGGTGAAGTGGGCCAATCTGCACGGCGATGAAGTGTACTTCCGAGACACGGCCCACGGTTTCCTGGCCTGGGCCGTGGCCACCCTGGTGACTGCGACCCTGGTGGTGGGCTCGGTGACGAGCGTCATCAGCGGCGGTGTGCAGGCCGGTGCCCAGGTCGCTTCCGGTGCCGCCAGCGCCGCGACCCAAGTGGTCGGTCATGCGGCGGCCCAGGGCTCCCAAGACGATTACGGCTATTTCGTCGACAGCCTGTTCCGCGATGATCGTCCGGTAGCGGTCAGCGACGACGCGGCGCGGGGCACGGTGTCGCGGATCTTCGTGCGTACCTTGAGCAACGACGGTCAGCTCTCGTCTGAGGATCGCCGCTACCTGGCGCAACTGGTGGCCCAGCGCACCGACCTCAGCCAGGCCGAGGCCGAGCGCCGGGTGGACGAGGTGTTCGCCAAGACCCAGCAAGCGCTGCATGAAGCCCAGCAAGCTGCCAAGGAGGCCGCCGACAGCGCCGCCAAGGTGGCCGCCTGGTCGTCGTTGTGGATGTTCATCGCGCTGCTGTGCGGGGCTTTCTTCGCCAGCCTGGCGGCGACCTTCGGTGGCCGCCGCCGGGATGCCGTGGTCTGGTTTGAAACCGACGTCCAGCCGCGCACCGTGGCCCCGACTCCCGTTCACTGACCCAGGAGAATTCCCATGCGCTCATTACTGTTGTGGTTCCTCGGTGTGCCGATCCCGGTGATTATCCTGATCGCCATCTTCATGCACTAAGCACCCTCCCGAAACGGGTTACCCGTTGTCCATGCGCCGCTGCCGGCTTCTGCCAGCAGCGGCTTTTTTGTGCCCCGTGTCGCAAGTTTGAGAAGGGGGATGCACTGCTTGGGTGCACTCCGGCCTTTTGCTTGGCCCAGATCAATATTTCTGTCGGACAAAAGCACTAGATTGGCCCGCGCTCGGTTCTGACAGCCTCTTCGGAACCGCGGTGTGACCGCGTCCTTGCCCCAGGACTCCAGGCGGCAGGATGCCGGTAACCCCACTCACTTCTCACGGATGAACCGCAATGCGTCAGATAGACCGCAATTTTGATATTCAGCCGCTGCAGCATGCGGACATGACCATCAGTCTCAACGGCCAGCCGGTCACTGCCGCCCTGGGTGAAACAGTCCTCAGCGTGATCCAGGCCACCGGCCTGCGCCAGGTGGCGCGCAATGATCACGGACAGTTGGTCGGTGCCTACTGCGGCATGGGCGTGTGCCATTGCTGCCTGGTGCAGATCGACGGCCGCCACAAGCGCCGCGCCTGCCAGACCCTGGTCAAGCCGGGCATGCAGGTGCAGACCCTGAGCAACCGCATCAGCGAGACGGAGCCCACGGTATGAGCCTGAACCCGGTGATTGTCGGCGGAGGGCCGGCGGGCATGGCGGCGGCTATCGAACTGGCCAAGCACGGTGTGCGCAGCACCCTGATCGAAGAAGCCTCGCGCCTGGGTGGCGTGGTCTTTCGTGGCCCGCTGCGCGATGGCGTGCAACTGGATTACCTGGGGCCGCGCTACTGCGAGACGCTGGCCAAGCTGCACGGCGAATTTTCCGATCACGAGCAGATGATCGAGGTGCGCCTCAACCACCGGGTGATCGGCGCCGAGGGCCTTGACAGCCTGATGCTGCTGGATGCCGACGAGCAGGTGCAGCGGGTGGCCTATGGGCAATTGTTGCTGGCGGCCGGCTGCCATGAACGCAGCGTACCGTTTCCCGGCTGGACGCTGCCGGGGGTCAAGTTGCTCGGTGGCCTGCAACTGCAGATCAAGAGCGGCGTGGTCAAGCCGCAAGGTCCCGTGGTGATCGCCGGCACCGGGCCCTTGCTGCCACTGGTGGCGTGCCAGTTGCACGCCTCGGGCGTGCGGGTGGCCGGGGTCTACGAGGCCAGTGCCTTGAGCAAGATCGCCAAGCAGAGCCTGGCCCTGCTGAACAAGCCCCAGCTGTTTCTCGACGGCCTGAGCATGCTGGCCTACCTCAAGCTTCACAGCATCCCCCTGCGCTATGGCTGGGGCGTGGTCGAGGCCCAGGGCCAGGACGCCTTGAGCGTGGTCACGGTTGCCCCTTATTCCGCCGACTGGCAGCCGGACATGGCCAAGGCCGAGCGCATCGCCGCCCAGACCCTGGCGGTGGGTTATGGCTTCATTCCCCGCACCCAACTGAGCCAGCAGATGGGCCTGGATCACGGCTTCAGCGATGACGGCTATCTGCGGGCCAACGCCAACGCCTGGCAGCAGAGCAGCGAGCCGCACATCCATCTGGCCGGCGACATGGGTGGGATTCGCGGTGGTGAAGCGGCGATGCTCACCGGCCGCATTGCGGCGCTGTCGATCCTCATGCAGCGCGATGTGCTGAGCAACGAGGCGGCCTTGCAACGGCGCCAGGGCTACGAGCGCAAACTGGCCTCGATCCTGCGCTTTCGCGGCGCGGTGGACCGCTATACCGCACGTGGCACCGGGCAGATAGACCTGCCCAAGGGCGACACGGTGATTTGCCGCTGTGAACACACCACTCGCAACGATATCGAGCGCGCCCTGAGCCAGGGCGTGCAGGACATGGCCAGCCTGAAAATGCGCACCCGGGTGAGCATGGGCGACTGCCAGGGGCGGATGTGCGTCGGCTATTGCAGCGACCGCCTGCGCCAGGCCACCGGACGCAAGGATGTGGGCTGGATTCGCCCGCGCTTCCCGTTGGACCCGATTCCGTTTTCCGCCTTTGCAGCCCCAGACCAGGAGGTCCCCGGACATGAGTAAGTATTACGACGTGGTGATTGCCGGTGGCGGCGTGATCGGGGCGTCCTGCGCCTATCAGTTGTCCAAGCGCAAAGACCTCAGAGTGGCGCTGATCGACGCCAAGCGTCCGGGCAACGCCAGCCGGGCTTCGGCCGGCGGCCTGTGGGCCATCGGCGAGTCGGTGGGCCTGGGCTGCGGAGTGATCTTCTTTCGCATGATGTCGGCCAACCGCAAGCGCGAGGCCCAGGGTTCGGCGGTGGTGGTGGACTCCAGCACCCCGCACATCCTGCCGCAGTCGTTCTTCGACTTCGCCCTGCAGTCCAACGAGCTGTACCCGCGCCTGCACCGCGAACTGATCGGCCTGCACGGCATGGACTTCAAGTTCGAACAGACCGGGCTCAAGTTCGTCATCTATGACGACGAGGACCGCCTGTACGCCGAACACATTGTCGGTTGCATCCCGCACCTGTCCGATCAAGTGCGCTGGCTCGACCAGGCGGCCCTGCGCGCCGCCGAGCCGAAGGTCAGCCACGAAGCCCAGGGCGCCCTGGAGTTCCTCTGCGACCACCAGGTCAACCCCTTCCGCCTGACTGATGCCTACACCGAAGGCGCACGGCAGAACGGCGTGGATGTGTACTTCAACACCAACGTCACCGGGGTCCTGCACCAGGGCAATCGGGTCAGTGGAGTACAAACCGCCGAGGCCGGGCTGTTCCATTGCTCGACCCTGATCAATGCCGCCGGTGCCTGGGCCGCCGAGCTGAGCCTGCAGGCCACTGGGGTGGAGATTCCGGTCAAGCCGGTGAAGGGCCAGATCCTCCTCACCGAGCGCATGCCCAAGCTGCTCAATGGTTGCCTGACCACCAGCGACTGCTACATGGCGCAGAAGGACAACGGCGAGATCCTGATTGGCAGCACCACCGAGGACAAGGGCTTCGACGTCAGCACCACCTACCCGGAAATCAACGGCCTGGTGCAGGGGGCAGTGCGCTGCATTCCCGAGTTGGCCCAGGTCAACCTCAAGCGCTGCTGGGCGGGCCTGCGTCCGGGCTCGCCGGACGAGTTGCCGATTCTTGGGCCGATGGACGGGGTCGAGGGTTACCTCAATGCCTGTGGACACTTCCGTACCGGCATCCTGACCTCGGCGATCACCGGCGTACTGCTGGACAAACTGGTGAACGACGAAGCCCTGCCGCTGGACATCACTCCGTTCCTGGCCCGGCGTTTCGCCACTGCCCCGGTGAAGAAACAGCCCGAACCGGCCTGACAGATCCCCACGGAGATCTGTTGGACTTGCGTAGGAGCTGGCTTGCCAGCGAAAGCGTGTCCAAGAGCGCTGCACGGCTCGCGGGCCTCTTCGCCGGCAAGCCGGCTCCTACGGGGGGCAGGGTCTGTTGGACTGTCGTAGGAGCTGGCTTGCCAGCGAAAGCGTTTCCAAGAGCGCTGCACGGCTCGCGAGTCTCTTCGCCAGCAAGCTGGCTACGGTGATGGCGCTGTGTGGGTCAGGTGGCGGGGGTGTCGAGGAACACCGGCAGTTGTTCGGCGTATTCGGCAAAACCGCGTACCGCCGGGAATTGCTCGGTGCCGAACAGGTCCGCCAGCATCATCTGGCTGAAACTCCAGGCCACCGCCAGGCTGATCCCGGCCTGGCTCAGGGCGCCGTCCTGGGGTAAGGGCTGTTTCTGCAGTTCCTGTTCCAACTCGGTATAGGCGGCCTGCAATTGGCCGCCGATCCGCTCCAGCCAGGGGCCGTGCTGTTTCTCCGCCGGACGCAGCTTTCGTTCGTAGACAATCTGCACCGACTTCTCACAGGCCGCCAGGGCCAGACCGATCAACCGCAACTCATGCAAACGCGCTGGCAGGGCCACGGGCATCAGGCTCCTTTGCGGGCCGGCCAGGCTTTCCAGGTAGTCGAGGATCAGGCTCGAATCCATCAGCACTTCACCCCCGTCGCAGACCAGGGTGGGTGCCTTGACCACCGGGTTGATGGCCTTGAACTGCTCGAAGGTGCTGAATACCGAGACCGAATGATGCTCGAAGGGCAGGTCCATGCATTTGAGGCTGATGGCGACGCGGCGCACATAGGGTGAATCGAGCATTCCAATGAGTTTCATCGCATATTTCCTTGTCTTGAACGGCGCAACGGATGGGGAAGGCGCGGTTAATGTAGCGGCATTGAATCGGCCTTGCACAGCTCCTTGCCATGGCTCAGCAGCGGCTACAGGGCCAATGCCGAACGGGGTTGTGTAGCCGCTGCCGCAGGCTGCGAACGGCACGAAGGGCCGCAGCGCTCTTGAGGCCGCTGCGGGTTCGGCTGGCGATCATCAAGCAAGGTCCTGCGGACCTTTGCGCAGCTTCGCGGGCTCAGCAGCGGCTACAGCAATGCAGGTAATCGGCGACCGGCAGGTGCTCGTCGCGTGCCCACAGGTGCTAGCGCTGCCGTGGTCGCAGGCACCACCAGACCAGGCCCAGGGCGACGCTGAACAGGCCGGTCAGAGCTTGCAGCGAACCGGCCGGGCTGTCTGCCAACAGGCTGGCAAGCAGTCCGCAGCCCGCGGTCATGGCCATCTGGATAAAGAAGAACAGCCCCGAGGCGGTGCCCGCCACCGCCGCATAGGGTTGCAGGATCGCCAACTGGCAGGCGGGTATCGCCAGGCCCACCGAAAGCATCAGCGGCAGCATCGGCAGGACGATTGCCCACAGGCTGTCGGGCCACAGGCTGCGGGCAAGCAGCAGCAGGCCGGCGCCAGCCAGGTTTAGCACACAGGCACCGGCAATCAGGCGGTCGGCGCTGTGGCGTACCCCCAGGCGCTGGAACAGCCGAGAGCCCAGCAGGTAGCCGGCCACGGTGGCGGCGAACACCAGGGCATAAGCGCTGGAAGACAGCCCCAGCTGGCGCTGCAACAGCGCCGGCGATTGCAGGATAAAAGGGAAATAGGTGCAGTACAGGCAGCCGATGGCCAGGGAGTAGCGCATGAAATAGGCCTCCCCCAGCAGGCGCAGGTACAGGCGCGGCAGGCTTCTGGCGGCCACGGGGCAGAGCTGGGGCGGGCGGGTTTCGGCAAGGCGCTTGTACATCAGCAGCCAGGCCGCCGCGGCCACCAGGCTCAGGCACAGAAACAAGCCGCGCCAGCCCAGCAGGTGGTCGATCAGGCTGCCCAGCGGCGGCGCCAGCATCGGCGACAGGGCAATGCCCATGGACAGCAACCCGAGCAATCGCGGCTGCTCCTCGGGGGCGCAGCGGTCGCGGACCATGACCCGGCCGATCAGGGTGCCGCAGCAACCGCCCAACGCTTGCACCAGGCGGGCGACCATCAGCACCTCGACGTTGGCGGCGAGCATGCAGGCCAGGCTGGCCAGCAGGAACAGCGCCGTGCCCGCCAGCAGCACCGGGCGTCGGCCATAACGGTCGCACAGCGGCCCGCCCAGCAGCATCGACAGGGCATAGCCGAGCATGTACAGGCTCAGGGTCAGTTGCAGCTGGGCGTCGCTTGCCACCAGGTCGTCGGCCATGGCCGGCAGCGCCGGCAGGTACAGGTCGATGCTGATCCGTGGCAGGCAGACCACCACCAGCAGCAACAAGGTCCAGAGCCAGGGGGCGAGGGCGGGTTCAATAGCGATGGAACGGGTGGTGGAGGGGGCAACGGGGGGCATGGCAGGCTCGGCGCAAGGGGGACGGCGCTGAAATTAGGGTCTTTATGGTTTAATGCCGAGCACCGTTTAGAGCGCTTTTGACTGGACCACTATGAGCCGTGGAAAACAATGAGCCGTGGAAAACACCCCGTGCCTCTCGACCTGCCCCTGCCGGAGCGCATGGATGAAACCCTGGGCAAGCAGGACAGCGCCTACGCTGCCTTGCGTCAGGCGATCCTGGAAAAGCGCCTGCCGGCCGGCTGCCGCTTGCCTTCGACCCGCACCCTGGCCCAGCGCTGGGGCCTGTCCCGGGGCACCCTGGAAGTGGTCTTCGACCGCCTGCGCAGCGAAGGCTATGTGAGTCGCGCCAGCGGTTCCGGGACCCGGGTCTGCGCGGTGGTGCCGGACCTGTATCTGAGCACCCCGGCACGCGTTGCACCGTCCGCCACCCGTGACAACGAGCCCTTGTATCCGCCGCTGAGCGTACGTGCCGGCCAGCCCTTTGTGGCACGACTCGCCGACCCGGCGCTGTTTCCCCTGCAACGCTGGACCCGTTCCCTGACCCGAGCCCTGGGCAGCGCCACGGCGCAATCGCTGTGCGATGCCGACCCCGCCGGCCTGCCGGCGCTGCGCCAGCAGATCGCCGAGTACCTGGGGCAGCACCGCGGCATCGCCTGCCATGCCGGGCAAGTGATGATCACCACCGGCATCCGCCACGGCCTCGATCTGCTGGCCCGCAGCCTGCTCAGTGCAGGGGACAAGGTGTGTATCGAAGACCCCGGCTACCTTTCGGCCCAGGGCCTGTTTGCCCTGGCCGGTGCGCGGCTGGTGCCGATTCCGGTGCAGGAGGAGGGCATCGACGTTGCGCAACTGCAAGGCCACCGCGATGCACGCATGGTCTACGTGACCCCGGCCCATCAGGCGCCCCTGGGCATGACCATGCCGGTGTCCCGGCGCCTGGCGCTGCTGGAATGGGCCCGGCACAGCGACACCTGGGTGGTGGAAGACGACTACGACAGCGAATTCAACTACCAGAGCGCGCCCCTGGCGGCTCTCAAGTCTCTGGACCCGGATGACCGGGTGATCTACTGCGGCAGTTTCAACAAGACCCTGTTCGCCGGTTTGCGGGTGGGCTTCATGCTGGTGCCCGAGGCGCTGCGTGCCCGGCTGCTGGCCACCTTGCAGAACACCGGGCGCTCGGTGGGGGTGATCGAACAGCTGGCCCTGGCCGACTACATCGCCAGTGGCGCTTTTCTGCGTTGCCTGCGGGCGGCGCGTCAGGCGTATCAGGAGCGCCGCGACCTGCTGCTGGCGATTCTCGCGCGGGAGGCGCCCGGCTGTTACCGCATCAGTGGCCAGCAGGCCGGGCTGCATCTGCTTCTGGAATTGCCGCCGGGCAGCGACGAGGCGGGCTTTCGCCAGCGCGCGGCAGAGCAGGGCCTGTTGCTGCAAGGGGTGATTGAACATTGTCAGCAGGTGCGCCGGGCACCAGCGGTGATCATCGGCTATGCGGCCCTGAGCCTGGCGCAGATCCGCTTCAGCGGTGCGCGTCTGGCGGCGCTGCTGGTGGCCGAGGCGGGGCAGGAACATGAGCGGTGAGCCCTGACGGTCATCGGGCTGTCATCTCGCTCGGGCACCCTCGACGCCCCGGCCTTCGGCCTTTGTGGATTACACGGACGTCATGATCATTGTCACCGCCGGTGCGGCCTATCTGGATATCGACGCCTACGCCGGCTGCATCGCCTACGCCGAATTGCTCAACCTCAGCGGCCGCCCGGCCCGGGCCCTGAGCAGCGCACCGCTGAACGAGAGCATCCCGGCCCATTTCCGCCAGCAGCTCAAGGGCCTGGACCGCCACGTCCCGGAGGGCGCCGACCAGTTCGTGCTGGTGGACATCTCCAACCATCTGCACCTGGACCCGTTGGTGGACCTCGCCCGGGTGATCGAGGTCATCGACCATCACCCCGGGTTCGAGGCCTTCTGGGACGAGCGCCTGGGCAAATACGCCGATATCCGCCAGATCGGCGCCGCCTGCACCCAGGTCTATGAGCGCTGGCGCGATTCCGGGCTGCTGCCCAAGATCAGCCGCGACAGCGCGCAATTGCTGGCGGCGGGAATCCTCGACAACACCCTGAACTTCACCGACCAGGGATGCACCGCAGCGGACCGCCAGGCCTATTCCGCCCTGGCCGCCCATGCAGGCCTGGGGCCGCAGTGGCCCGAAGCGTATTTCCAGCAATGCCAGCAGCAAATCGAAGCGCAACTGGCGCAGGCCCTGCTCAAGGACCTGAAAGTCCTCGAACCTTCCTGCAACCTGCCGCGGCGCTTTGCCCAACTGACCCTGTGGAATGGCGAGGACCTGCTGGCGCGCCAGCGCAGCCTGATCGAGCAGGTGCTGGGGCAGTGGGGCGATGACTGGCTGTTGAACCTGATCAGCCTCAGTGAGGGCAAAAGCTACTTGCTGACCGGCAGCCCGGGCAGTGCCCGCAAGCTGGAGCGGCTGCTGGAGTGCAGCGCCCTGGACGGCGTGCATTGCCTGGCCCGGCCGATCCTGCGCAAGGAGCTGCTGCGCAAGGGCCTGGCGCTGCAGGCCTCGTCCTGTCGGACGGGCTAGTCGTCGAAGCCGCCCTGTTCGTGGATCTCGTCCATCTTCAGTTCCAGGCGGTAGGCCACGGCGATGAACAGCGCCTGGCACAGGCACAGGGTGGCGCTCAGTGAGCGGAAGGCGAAGGAGCTGCCTTCATTGACCAGCAGCACGCTGTTGGCGCGCTTGGCCAGGGGCGACAGGGTGCTGTCGGTGATGATCAGGGTCTTGGCCTGGTTGTGCTGGGCAATGCGCAGGCAGTGCTGGGTCTCTTTGCCATAGGGGGTGAAGCTGATGGCGATCACCAGGTCGTTGGGGCGGATGCTGCGCATCTGCTCGCGGTAGCTGCCCCCCAGGCCCGACACCAGATGAATGCGCTTGTTGGTGTGCTGCAGGTTGTACACCAGGTAGTCGGCCACGGCGAAGGAACGGCGCACCCCCACCACGTAGATGTTGTCGGCGTTGACCACCAGGTCCACGGCCTTGTCGAAGGCCGTGTCGTCCAGTTCCAGGCCCAGGCGCTCGATGCCCGAGAGGGTGGCGTTGACGCATTCCCGAGCCAGGTCGCCGCCGCTGGCTTTCTGCGACTTGTTGGCAATCATGCTGCGGATGCGCTGCTGGTAGTTCTGTACCGGCGTGGCCTTGTGGGTGTAGGCCTGGCGAAACAGTGCCTGCATTTCACTGAAGCCGCTGAAGCCGAAACGCTGGGAGAAGCGCACGATGGCCGAGGGATGCACTTCGCATTCCCGGGCGATGTCGCTGATGCGGTCGACCATGATCCGGTCGCTCTGCTGGCTCATGTAGCTGGCAATGCGCTTTAGCTGGCGCGGCAGGCTCTCGTATTCCTCGGTGATCAGTTGCAGCAGGCGTTCGGCATTGATCGGAGGGCTGACGAGGTCGCTCTCGGGCGTGCTCTCGGACAAGGCCGGCTGATCGGTGCGGGACATAGAAAATCCTTCTGGCTTGTGCTTATGGGAACGGCCTGTGGCCCCGTCCCCTGACAATAGGTGGGCAGCCGGCAGTCTACAGGGTAGGGGCCCATAAAATCTTCGGGCTGATGCCGGCCGGCACCTTGCTGAAACGATGCATGACCTCTGGCTCAGGCTAGAACAAGTTTAATGGAAAAAATATTCCACGTAAAAAACTTATAGAAAAAATATTGATTGGCGCCGAGAGACGTTTTAGTCTGCATCCACCAAGAGTGTTCGGCGCCTGCCAAGGGCGGCGAGCACAGGCTGATAAAAATAACAGGAGCCAGCATGGGCCAGACTCGTTTTGCCAGTGGGCGTCAATTGGATCTGATTTGCCTCGGACGCCTGGGCGTCGATCTCTATGCACAGCAGGTCGGTGCGCGGCTGGAGGATGTCAGCAGTTTTGCCAAGTACCTCGGCGGTTCGTCGGCGAACATTGCCTTCGGCACCGCGCGCCTGGGCCTCAAGTCGGCGATGTTGAGCCGGGTCGGCGACGATCACATGGGGCGCTTCCTGGTGGAGTCCCTGGTGCGCGAAGGCTGTGACGTCAGCGCCATCCAGGTCGACCCGCAACGCCTCACCGCCATGGTCCTGCTGGGCCTCAAGGACCGCGAAACCTTCCCCCTGGTGTTCTACCGCGAGAACTGCGCGGACATGGCGCTGCGCGCCGAAGACATCGACGAAGCCTTTATTGCCTCCAGCAAGGCCTTGCTGATCACCGGCACCCATTTCTCCACCGACGGCGTCTACCGGGCCAGCCTCCAGGCCCTGGACTACGCGCAAAAGCACGGGGTCAAGCGGGTCCTGGACATCGACTACCGGCCAGTGCTCTGGGGCCTGGCGGGCAAGGCCGACGGCGAGACCCGGTTTGTCGCCGATCACCAGGTCAGCCAGCATGTGCAAAGCATCCTGCCGCGCTTCGACCTGATCGTCGGCACCGAAGAAGAATTCCTCATTGCCGGCGGCAGCGCAGACCTGCTGACGGCCTTGCGCACGGTGCGCTCTTTGAGCGCCGCGACCCTGGTGGTCAAGCTCGGCCCGCAAGGGTGCACGGTGATCCACGGCGAGATTCCGCAGCGCCTGGAGGACGGGGCGATCTATCCCGGTGTGCGGGTGGAGGTGCTCAACGTGCTGGGCGCCGGCGATGCCTTCATGTCCGGCTTCCTCAGTGGCTGGCTGGAAGACGCCAGCGATGAGCGCTGCTGCCAGTTGGCCAACGCCTGCGGCGGCCTGGTGGTGTCGCGCCATGCCTGTGCCCCGGCCATGCCGACCCGCGCCGAACTGGACTACCTGTTCAGCAGCCCGGTGCCCATTACCCGTCCCGACCAGGACCCGATCCTGCAGCGCCTGCATCAGGTCAGCGTGCCGCGCAAGGCCTGGAAGCAATTGTTCGTCTTTGCCTTCGATCACCGTGGGCAACTGGTGGAACTGGCGCAACAGGGCGGCCAGGACCCGACGCGCATCAGCGTCCTCAAGCAGCTGTTTATCCAGGCGGTGGAGCGGGTCGAGCAACTGCTGCGCGAGCAGGGCGTGGCGGCCGATGTCGGCCTGCTGGCCGACCAGCGCTTCGGCCAGGATGCGCTGAATGCCGCCACCGGACGCGGCTGGTGGGTGGCGCGTCCGGTGGAGGTGCAGGGCTCGCGGCCGCTGGCCTTCGAGCATGGGCGCTCGGTGGGCAGCAACCTGATCGCCTGGCCCCAGGAGCAGATCATCAAGTGCCTGGTGCAATATCACCCGGACGATGAACCCCTGCTGCGCCTGGAGCAGGAAGCACAGATCCGCGGCCTGTATCAGGCGTCCCAGGTCAGCGGCCACGAGCTGCTGCTGGAAATCATCCCGCCCAAGGACCTGCCCGGGGCCCATCCCGAGGTGCTCTACCGCAGCCTCAAGCGCCTGTACAACCTGGGCATTTACCCGGCGTGGTGGAAGATCGAGGCGCAGTCGGCCGAGGAGTGGCAAAAGCTCGACGAGCTGATCCAGGAGCGTGACCCGTACTGCCGTGGCGTGGTGCTGCTGGGCCTGAATGCCTCGGCCGAGTGCCTGGCCGAGGGCTTCCGGCAAGCCGCCAACAGCCAGACCTGCCGTGGCTTTGCCGTGGGCCGGACGATTTTCCAGGAACCGAGCCGTGGGTGGCTGGCGGGGGAGATCGACGACGAAACCCTGATCCGGCAAGTGCAGGGCACCTTCGAACAACTGATCAACGCCTGGCGCAGCGCCCGCTCCCAGTAGGAGCCGGCTGGCCGGCGAAGAGGGTCTTGAGCCTGGTGCCAGGCTCGCCGGAGCCTTCGCTGGCAAGCCAGCTCCTACGAGTGCGAGGCCGTACTCCACGCTTTCATGAATAACAACAAAAGGTGCAGCCATGCCCGCTATCCGAATTGGCATCAACCCGATCTCCTGGAGCAACGACGACCTGCCGGCCCTGGGCGGTGAAACGCCCCTTAGCACCGCCCTGAGCGAAGGCCGCGACATCGGTTACCAAGGCTTTGAACTCAACGGCAAGTTCCCCAAGGACGCCAAGGGCGTGGGCGATGTGTTGCGCCCTTATGACCTGGCGCTGGTCTCGGGCTGGTACTCCAGCCGCCTGGCCCGGCGTTCGGTGGCGCAGGAAATCGACGCCATTGCCAGCCACGTCGAACTGCTGAAACGCAACGGCGCCTCGGTGCTGGTCTACGGCGAAGTGGCCGATTCGATCCAGGGCTCACCGGTGCGCCTGATCGAGCGCCCGCGCTTCCACAGTGAACAGGCCTGGCAGGATTACGCCGACAAGCTCACGGAGCTGGCGCGCTTCACCCTGTCCCAGGGCGTGCGCCTGGCCTATCACCACCACATGGGCGCCTACGTCGAGTCTCCGGCAGACATCGACAAGCTGATGAGCCTGACCGGCGAGGAAGTCGGCCTGCTGTTCGATTCGGGCCACTGCTACATGGGCGGCGGCGAACCCCTGGAGGTGCTGCGCAAGCATATCCGCCGCGTCTGCCACGTGCATTTCAAGGACGTGCGCAAGCCGGTGGTGCAGCTGGCGCGCAACAACCTGTGGAGCTTCCCGGACTGCATCGTCAACGGCACCTTCACCGTGCCCGGTGATGGCGACCTCGATTTTGCCGCCTTGCTCGATGTGCTGCTGGCCGCCGACTACCAGGGCTGGCTGGTGGTGGAAGCCGAGCAGGACCCGGCCGTGGCACCGAGCTACGTCTATGCGAAAAAAGGTTACGACACCCTGCGGGCCCTGCTGGACGCCGGCCTGCACCGCAGGAGTACTGCCCAATGAACCTGCTGGTGAAAAGCGCGGCCAAGGGCCGGACCCTGGTCCGGCTGCCAGAGGGCGCCCTGGAATACGTGGGCTTCAGTGCCTACCGCCTGAGCCTGGGGGAAAGCCTGCCGGTCAGTGCCGGCGACCAGGAGCTGTGCCTGGTGCTGCTCAGTGGCCGCATCGATGTGCAGGGCCAAGCGCCCCAGGGCGCCTTCCAGTGGGACAACCTGGGGGACCGGCAATCGGTGTTCGAAGACAAATCGCCCTTTGCCGCCTACCTGCCGCCGGGCAGCCAGGCCCAGGTCACCGCCTTGAGCGAGGTGCAGATTGCCCTGTGCGCCGCCCCGGGTGATGCCGCCGCTGGCCTCGGCCCACGGCTGATCCGCCCGGAGCAGTGCAAGCGCAGCGTGCGCGGCAAGGGCGCCAATACCCGTTATGTCTGCGACATCCTGCCCGACAGCGAGCCGGCCCATTCCCTGCTGGTGGTGGAGGTGCGCACGCCGTCCGGGCATTCCTCCAGCTACCCGCCGCACAAGCACGACACCGATGACCTGCCGCACCAGAGTTTTCTGGAAGAGACCTATTACCACCAGATCAACCCGCCCCAGGGCTTCGTCTTCCAGCGGGTCTACACCGACGACCGCAGCATCGACCAGGCCATGGCCGTGGAAAACAGCGACCTGGTGGTGGTGCCCAAGGGCTATCACCCGGTCAGCGTGCCTTACGGCTACGAGTCCTATTACCTGAACGTCATGGCCGGGCCCAAGCGCGTCTGGCAGTTCCATAACGACCCGCAGCACAGCTGGCTGCTGGATCTCTGAAGCGCCGAACTCAGACGGCAACCCTTTACGGAGAACAAGAACAATGAGCGACACCCCGGTAATAGGTCATTACATCGGCGGTCAGGTGCAGGACGCTGGCGAACGTTTCAGCCAGGTGTTCAACCCGGCCACGGGGGCGGTCCAGGCCCGCGTCGCCCTGGCCAGCCAGAAGACCGTGGACGAGGCCGTGGCCTCGGCGCTGAAGGCCTTTCCCGCCTGGTCCGAACAGTCCTCCCTGCGCCGCGCGCGGGTGATGTTCAAGTTCAAGGAACTGCTGGACCAGCACCACCAGGAACTGGCGCAGATCATCACCCGCGAGCACGGCAAGGTGCTGTCCGACGCCATGGGCGAGGTGACCCGTGGCATCGAGATCGTCGAATACGCCTGTGGCGCGCCGAACCTGTTGAAAACCGATTTCAGCGACAACATCGGTGGCGGCATCGATAACTGGAACCTGCGCCAGCCCCTGGGCGTGTGCGCCGGGGTCACGCCGTTCAACTTCCCGGTGATGGTGCCGCTGTGGATGATCCCCATCGCCCTGATCACCGGTAACTGCTTCATCCTCAAACCGTCCGAGCGCGACCCGTCCGCCAGCCTGCTGATGGCGCGCCTGCTGACGGAAGCCGGGTTGCCCGAAGGGGTGTTCAACGTGGTCCAGGGCGACAAGAGCGCCGTGGACGGCTTGCTCCAGCACCCGGACATCGAGGCGATTTCCTTTGTCGGTTCGACGCCGATTGCCGAGTACATCCACCAGCAGGCCAGCGCCCGGGGCAAGCGTGTGCAGGCCCTGGGTGGGGCCAAGAACCACATGATCGTGATGCCCGACGCCGACCTGGACCAGGCCGCCGATGCACTGATCGGTGCGGCCTACGGCTCGGCCGGCGAGCGCTGCATGGCCATCTCCATCGCCGTGGCGGTGGGCGAGGTGGCGGATGAATTGATCGCCAAGCTGCTGCCGCGTATCGACCAGCTCAAGGTCGGCAACGGCTTGCAGGGCGACAGCGACATGGGGCCGCTGGTGACCGCCGAGCACAAGGCCAAGGTTGAAGGTTTCATCGACCAGGGCGTGGCCCAGGGCGCACAGCTGCTGGTGGACGGTCGCGGCTTCAAGGTACCGGGGGCGGAGCAGGGCTTTTTTGTCGGCGCCACCCTGTTCGATCACGTCACCACCCAGATGAGCATCTACCAGCAGGAAATCTTCGGGCCGGTGCTGGGCATTGTGCGGGTGCCTGATTTTGCCAGCGCAGTGGCGCTGATCAACGCCCATGAATTCGGCAATGGCGTGTCCTGCTTCACCCGCGACGGCGGCGTGGCCCGGGCCTTTGCCCGCAGTATCAAGGTGGGCATGGTGGGCATCAACGTGCCGATTCCGGTGCCCATGGCCTGGCATTCCTTCGGCGGCTGGAAGCGCTCGCTGTTCGGCGATCACCATGCCTACGGCGAGGAAGGCGTGCGCTTCTACAGCCGCTACAAGAGCGTGATGCAGCGCTGGCCCGACAGCATCGCCAAGGGCCCGGAGTTCAGCATGCCGACGGCCAAGTAACGGTCGCGACGCGATGGATTTTGGAGAACAAGAAGAATGAGCCAGCCCCTGCGTTTCGCCCTGAATCGTATGGTTGCACCGCGTTTGTCATTGCCGGCGTTTATCGACCTGGCGCTGACGCTGAAGGTCGATGCCATTGAGCTGCGTAATGACCTTGCGGGCGTGGAAATCGAGGACGGCACGCCGCCGGAGCGGGTTCGCGAATTGTGCGCGGCCCAGGGCATCAAGGTGTTGTCGATCAACGCCCTGTACCCCTTCGATGTGTGGAACGACGAGCGTCGCCAGCAGGCCCTGAAACTTGCCGCCTATGCCCGTGCCTGCGGGGCCGAGGGGCTGGTGATGTGCCCGCTCAATGACCCTGCCGATCCGCGCACTGAGGCCCAGCGCAGCAGCGCTCTGCGCAGCGCTTTGACCGAGCTGGCGCCGATTCTGCGGGATCACGGCCTGCTGGGGTTTATCGAGCCCCTGGGCTTTGAGGAATGTGCGCTGCGCCACAAGCGCACGGCAGTGGAGGCGATCCGTGCCATCGGCGGCCTGGATGTGTTGCGCCTGGTGCACGACACCTTCCACCACCACTTGGCCGGCGAGCATGAGTTGTTCCCCGAGCTGACCGGGCTGGTGCACATCTCCGGTGTCGAGGACCGCCAAGCGCCGCTCAACCGCATTCGCGACGGCCATCGGGTACTAGTAGGCGAGGCGGACATCCTCGGCAATGCGGCGCAGATCGATACCTTGCGCAGCAGTGGCTACAGCGGCTACCTGTCGTTCGAGCCTTTTGCCGAGAGCGTGCACGGGCTGGCGGACATCCAGCAGGCGATCGGGGCGAGCATGGCCCACCTGCAGCAATCCCTGACTTGACGCCGCCCTCATGTAGGAGCCGGCTTGCCGGCGAAGGGGCCCCACAGCGGGGCGCAAGTCTCCAAGGCGCTTTCGCAGGCAAGCCAGCTCCTACGGGAGTATTGGCAGGGCCGTTGGCTTTACATCATGAATAAGGTGCAAACCATGAGTACGACACGCTTGACCATGGCCCAGGCCCTGGTGAAATTCCTCGATAACCAATACGTCGAGGTGGATGGGGTCCAGAGCAAGTTCATCGCCGGGGTCTTCACCATTTTCGGCCACGGCAACGTGCTCGGCCTGGGCCAGGCCCTGGAGCAGGACAGTGGCGACCTGGTGGTGCACCAGGGCCGCAACGAGCAGGGCATGGCCCACGCCGCCATCGGTTTCGCCAAGCAGCACCTGCGGCGCAAGATCTACGCCTGCAGCTCCTCGGTGGGCCCCGGCGCGGCCAATATGCTGACCGCGGCGGCCACCGCCACGGCCAACCGGATTCCCTTGCTGTTGCTGCCGGGGGACGTTTACGCCAGCCGCCAGCCGGACCCGGTGCTGCAACAGATCGAACAGTTCCATGACCTGAGCATCAGCACCAACGATGCCTTCAAGGCCGTGAGCAAATACTGGGACCGCATCAACCGCCCCGAGCAACTGATGAGCGCGGCGATCCACGCCATGCGTGTGCTCACCGACCCGGCGGAAACCGGCGCCGTGACCCTGGCATTGCCCCAGGATGTGCAGGGCGAAGCCTACGATTACCCGGATTCCTTCCTCGCCAAGCGCGTGCATCGCATCGACCGCCGTCCGGCCACCGAGGCCATGCTCGGCGATGCCCTGGCGCTGTTTCAGGGCAAGCGCAAGCCGCTGATTATCTGTGGCGGCGGGGTCAAGTATTCCGGGGCCAACCGGGCGTTGCAGGCCTTTGCCGAACGCTTCGGCATCCCCTTTGCCGAAACCCAGGCGGGCAAGAGCGCGGTGGTTTCCGAGCATCCGTTGAACGTCGGCGGGATCGGCGAGACCGGCTGCCTGGCGGCCAACCTGCTGGCCAGGGAAGCCGACCTGATCATCGGCATCGGCACCCGCTACAGCGATTTCACCACCTCGTCGAAATGGCTGTTCCAGCACCCGGAGGTGGCGTTCCTCAACCTCAATGTCTGCCCTGGCGACAGCCTCAAGATGGAGGGCGTGCAGCTACTGGCCGATGCCCGCGCCGGCTTGCAGGCCCTGAGCGAAACCTTGGGCCGCAGCGGCTATCGGGCGGCCTGGGACGGACAGATCAGTGCGGCCAAGGCGCAGTTGGAGGCCGAGGTGGACCGGGTGTATCAGGTGCAATACCAGGACGACGGTTTTGTCCCGGAGATCAACGACCACATGGACCCGGCGGTGCTGCGCGAATTCATCGAGCTGACCGGCTCCTGCCTGACCCAGAGCCGGGTGCTCGGGCTGCTCAACCAGGCCTTGCCCGAGGACGGCATCATCGTCGCCGCCGCCGGCAGCCTGCCCGGCGACCTGCAGCGCAGCTGGCGCAGCAAGGGGGTCAACAGCTACCACGTGGAATACGGCTATTCGTGCATGGGCTACGAGGTCAACGCGGCCCTGGGGGTCAAGCTCGCCGAGCCGGATCGCGAGGTGTACGCCCTGGTGGGCGACGGCTCCTACCTGATGCTGCACTCGGAGCTGGTCACCTCGATCCAGGAGCGGCGCAAGATCAACGTGGTGCTGCTGGACAACATGACCTTCGGCTGCATCAACAACCTGCAGATGGGCCACGGCATGGACAGCTTCGGCACCGAGTTCCGCTACCGCAACCTGCAGAGCGGCAAGCTCGACGGCGGCTTTGTGCCGGTGGACTTCGCCATGAGCGCCGCCGCCTACGGCTGCAAGACCTACAAGGTCAGCACTGAGGAGCAACTGCTGGCGGCCCTGGCCGATGCCCGGACCCAGACGGTATCGACCCTGATCGACATCAAGGTCCTGCCCAAGACCATGATCCACAGCTACCTGTCCTGGTGGCGGGTGGGCGTGGCCCAGGTGTCCACCAGCGAACGCACCGATGCGGCGGCCAAGACCCTTAATGAACGCCTGGCCCAGGCCCGGCAGTACTGATTGCTCTGCAACGAACAACAACAGGAGTATCTGCATGTCTTTGAAACTTGGCGTTATCGGGACCGGGGCCATCGGCCAGGATCACATCCGTCGTTGCAGCCAGACCCTGCTGGGCAGCCAGGTGGTGGCGGTCACCGACATCAACCTGGCGTCGGCGGCCAAGGTGGTCAGCGACCTCAAGCTCAGCGCCGAGGTCTATCCTGATGGCCACGCGCTGATCAAGGCGGCGGACGTCGAGGCAGTGCTGGTCACCTCCTGGGGGCCGAGCCACGAGGAGTTCGTGCTGGCGGCGATTGCCGCGGGCAAGCCGGTGTTCTGTGAAAAGCCCCTGGCGGTGACCGCCGCCGGCTGCCGGCGCATCGTCGAGGCCGAAATCGCCCACGGCAAGCGCCTGGTGCAGGTGGGTTTCATGCGCCCCTACGATGCCGGCTACCAGGCCTTGAAGGCGGTGATCGACAGCGGCCAGATCGGCGAGCCGCTGATGCTGCACTGCGCCCACCGCAACCCGCGGGTGGGTGAGAACTACAAGACCGACATGGCCATCACCGACACCCTGATCCATGAGCTGGACGTACTGCGCTGGCTGCTGGCTGACGATTATGTGTCGGTGCAGGTGGTGTTCCCGCGCAAGACCAGCAAGGCCCTGGCCCACTTGCGCGACCCGCAGATCGTGCTGCTGGAAACCGCCCGTGGCACGCGCATCGACGTCGAGGTGTTCGTCAACTGCCAGTACGGCTACGACATCCAGTGCGAAGTGGTGGGGGAGAGCGGTATCGCCAGGCTGCCGGAGCCGTCCCAGGTGCAATTGCGCAGCGAAGCCAAGCTGTCCAACGCCATCCTGATGGATTGGAAGGAGCGTTTTATCGCCGCCTATGACGTGGAGTTGCAGGCCTTTATCGACGGCGTGCGCGCCGGCCAGGTAGGCGGGCCCTCGGCCTGGGACGGCTTTGCTGCCGCCGTGGCGGCCGATGCCTGCATCGAAGCGCAGGGCAGCGGCCAGATCGTCAAAATCGAGCTGCCTGAGCGCCCGGGCTTCTACGCCTGACCTTGTACCGGGCCCGCCCGGGGGGATTTGCGGGGGCGCCTCCGGTTGCGCGCCGCTGAACCGCCGCCCGGGTTTTCCCCGGGCGCGCGCCCATTGGGCTTGGGCGCACATTCGCCACGGGGCCAGGATTTTCAAGGCTTTAACTGATTTGGAATAAAATTCTAAAATGAGTTGATGTAGAAATTATTTTCCAATAAAGTCATTTTCAGGTTGCCGACTCGCTAGGTCGCACGCCCTCAAGCAAACCATGAGAGGCGTGCGGACCGACCCACAAAAACAACAGGTACCGTCGATGAAAACCTTCACTAGCACCATCCTCGCTCTACGTTCGCGGTTTCGCAGCTCGCCCGCGTCAACCTCCGCTTCGCCTCGGCCCAGCCGCTCTGCCGTCCTCCTGACCTGCCTCGGCTTTCTGTGTGTAGAACGCAACGGTTCACTGCTGTGCTGCGTACCCGGTGCCCCCATCGTGCATCTGTCGCTCTGAGTGGTTTCTGCGCTTTATCCATAAAACCTACAAGAATGTGGAGAAAGACCTGTGATGAACACCAAGATCCGTTTTGCCTCGCTTGCACTGTCGATGCTGCTGGCCAGTGGGGCCGCCTTCGCCGACATCAAGATCGGCGTGAGCATGTCGCAGTTCGATGACACCTGGCTGACCTATCTGCGCGAGTCGATGGATCAGAAAGCCAAGTCCCTGCCCGATGGCGTCAAGCTGCAGTTCGAAGACGCCCGCAGCGATGTGGTCAAGCAGTTGAGCCAGGTCGAGAACTTCATCAGCCAGAAAGTCGACGCGATCGTGGTCAACCCGGTGGACACCGCCGCCACTAAGAAAATCACCGAGGCCGCGGTGAAGGCCGGCATCCCCCTGGTGTACGTCAACCGCCGCCCGGATGACCTGAACCTGCCCAAGGGCGTGGTGACCGTGGCTTCCAATGACCTGGAAGCCGGGAAAATGCAGATGCAGTACCTGGCCGACAAGATGGGCGGCAAGGGCGACATCGTGATCCTGCTGGGCGACCTGGCGAACAACTCCACCACCAACCGTACCAAGGGAGTCAAGGAGGTGCTGGCCCAGTACCCGGGGATCAAGGTCGACCAGGAACAGACCGGGGTCTGGCTGCGGGACAAGGGCATGACCCTGGTCAACGACTGGCTGACCCAGGGCCGCAAGTTCGACGCGGTGGTGTCCAACAACGATGAAATGGCTATTGGTGCCGCCATGGCGCTGAAGCAGGCCGGAGTCGAGAAGGGCAGTGTGCTGATCGCCGGTGTCGACGGCACTCCGGATGGCCTGCGTGCGGTGAAGAAGGGCGAATTGGCGCTCTCGGTGTTCCAGGACGCCAAGGGCCAGGCGGACGGTTCCATCGATACCGCGGTGAAGATGATCAAGCATGAGCCGGTAGAGCCGGCGGTGTGGGTTCCGTATCGGCTGATCACCCCGGACAACGTCGACCAGTTCAAGTAACGCCGCTCACCTTCCAGAGCTGTTCCAGAAGAACAGGCTCTAACAACAATAAGTAATAAGTGGCAAGGCGGCCTCGGGCGGCCTTGCCGATGGAGTACCTGATCATGTTCTCTAGCGCGACTGCCTCGAGCACCCCGCTGGCGGGTATCTTGCCTGCCGCCACATCGATTGAAGAACCCTATCTGCTGGAGGTCATCAATGTCAGCAAGGGCTTTCCCGGTGTGGTCGCCCTGTCCGATGTGCAACTGCGGGTACGCCCGGGAACGGTGCTGGCGCTGATGGGCGAGAACGGCGCCGGCAAGTCGACCCTGATGAAAATCATCGCTGGCATCTATCAGCCGGACGCCGGCGAGCTGCGCCTCAAGGGCCGGCCGGTGGTGTTCGAAACGCCCCTGCAGGCCCTGCAATCGGGCATCGCCATGATCCATCAGGAGCTCAACCTGATGCCGCACATGAGCATTGCCGAGAACATCTGGATCGGCCGTGAGCAGCTCAACGGCCTGCGCATGATCGATCACCGCGCCATGCACCGCTGCACCGCGCAGTTGCTGGAACGCCTGCGCATCAACCTCGACCCCGAGGAGCAGGTGGGCAACCTGAGCATTGCCGAGCGGCAGATGGTGGAGATCGCCAAGGCGGTGTCCTACGACTCCGACGTGCTGATCATGGACGAACCGACCTCGGCCATTACCGACAAGGAAGTGGCGCACCTGTTCTCGATCATTGCCGACCTCAAGGCCCAGGGTAAGGGCATCATCTATATCACCCACAAAATGAACGAAGTGTTCGCCATCGCCGATGAAGTGGCGGTGTTCCGCGACGGTGCCTATATCGGCCTGCAACGGGCCGACAGCCTGGACGGCGACAGCCTGATCTCGATGATGGTGGGGCGCGAGCTGAGCCAGCTGTTTCCCCAGCGCGAGAACCCTGTCGGCGACCTGCTGCTCCAGGTCCGCGACCTGCGCCTGGACGGGGTGTTCGACAGGGTGTCCTTCGACCTGCACGCCGGGGAGATCCTCGGCATCGCCGGGCTGATGGGCTCGGGCCGGACCAATGTCGCCGAGACCCTGTTCGGCATCACCCCCTGCGACGGCGGCGAGATGGTTCTCGACGGCCAGGCCCTGCGCATCAGCGACCCGCACCAGGCGATCGAGAAGGGCTTTGCCCTGCTGACCGAGGATCGCAAGCTCAGCGGGCTGTTCCCGTGCCTGTCGGTCCTGGAAAACATGGAAGTGGCGGTGCTGCCGCATTACGCCGGCGGCGGCTTTGTCCAGCAGAAGGCCTTGCGTGCCCTGTGCGAGGACATGTGCAAGAAGCTGCGGGTCAAGACCCCGTCTCTGGAGCAATGCATCGATACCTTGTCCGGGGGCAATCAGCAGAAGGCCCTGTTGGCGCGCTGGCTGATGACCAATCCGCGCATCCTGATCCTTGATGAGCCGACCCGGGGTATCGACGTCGGGGCCAAGGCCGAGATCTACCGCTTGATCTCCTTCCTCGCCAGCGAAGGCATGGCGGTGATCATGATTTCCTCGGAGCTGCCCGAAGTGCTGGGCATGAGCGACCGGGTCATGGTCATGCACGAAGGTGAACTCATGGGCACCCTCGACCGCAGCGAGGCGACCCAGGAACGGGTGATGCAATTGGCGTCAGGAATGTCGGTGGTGCACTGATTTTCAATCGATGGCGGTCGGCGGCGCTGTGATTCGCCGCGGCCAGGCACTAACAAAGGTGAGTGGTTATGAACGTGATGTCTGAAAACAAACCGGCCGCGGCGCCCGCTAGAACGCGCCGGCGCCTTCCCACCGAACTGAGTATTTTTCTGGTCCTGATCGGCATCGGCCTGGTCTTCGAGCTGTTCGGCTGGATCGTGCGTGACCAGAGCTTCCTGATGAACTCCCAGCGCCTGGTGCTGATGATCCTCCAGGTGTCGATCATCGGCCTGCTGGCCATCGGCGTGACCCAGGTGATCATCACCACGGGCATCGACCTGTCCTCGGGCTCGGTGCTGGCGCTGTCGGCGATGATCGCCGCCAGCCTGGCCCAGACCTCGGACTTTGCCCGGGCAGTGTTTCCGTCCCTGACCGACTTGCCGGTGTGGATACCGGTGGTGGCCGGGCTGGGGGTGGGCCTGCTGGCGGGGGCGATCAACGGCAGCATCATCGCCATCACTGGTATTCCGCCCTTTATCGCCACCCTGGGCATGATGGTGTCGGCCCGCGGCCTGGCCCGCTATTACACCGAAGGCCAGCCGGTGAGCATGCTGTCCGATTCCTACACCGCCATCGGTCACGGGGCGATGCCGGTGATCATCTTCCTGGTGGTGGCGGTGATCTTCCACATCGCCTTGCGCTACACCAAGTACGGCAAGTACACCTACGCCATCGGCGGCAACATGCAGGCGGCGCGCACCTCGGGGATCAACGTCAAGCGCCATCTGGTGATCGTCTACAGCATCGCCGGGTTGCTGGCGGGGCTGGCCGGGGTGGTGGCCTCGGCGCGGGCCGCCACCGGGCAGGCGGGGATGGGCATGTCCTATGAACTGGATGCGATTGCCGCGGCCGTGATCGGCGGCACCAGCCTGGCCGGTGGCGTGGGGCGGATCACCGGCACGGTGATCGGCGCGCTGATTCTTGGCGTCATGGCCAGCGGCTTCACTTTTGTCGGCGTGGACGCCTACATCCAGGACATCATCAAGGGCCTGATCATCGTGGTGGCGGTGGTCATTGACCAGTACCGCAACAAGCGCAAGCTCAAGCGCTGATCCACCAGCCTGTTGTCGGCGCTGGTTGGCCAGCGAAGGCGCCCACAAGATGAGGTACAACGGGCGGGGCTGTTCGCCGGCAAGTTGGTTTTTGCGGCGGAGAAACGGGGGAAAAGGCTCCGAATCCGCCGTCCGGTACTGCCGTTTGTCTTCTAAAAGACCTGCTCATATGGAATTTTTTGTTATAAAAGCACTCTGACAAGCGCCACCAAAGCCCGCAATTGCGGGCTTTGTGCGGTTTGTCAGACAGATTCGCTGTCATTTCAGTTGCTGCGCCCTCAAACCGGCCTTAGACTGCCGCCCCTCGTAAATTGAGTGCCGGGTGGCGCTTGGAAGGTATGGCGCCTTTCTGATGACCTGACGGGTCAACCGGAAACAGTTTGAATTCGCCTTAATGCACGTATTTTTTATAGAGAAATCAATGACCAAGGAAAAGTTGCTGGCCATGCCGGCGGATGACTACATGAATGCCGAGCAGCACGCTTTTTTCAGCGACCTGTTGCAAGCCATGAAGGTGGAAACCCACGAGCGCATCGAACAGAACCGGATCGCCATTGAAAGCCTGGACACCCCGGCTGACCCGGCCGACGCCGCTTCCGTCGAAGAAGAGCGCACCTGGTTGGTCAACGCCATTGATCGTGACCAGCGCATGCTGCCGCAATTGGAGCAGGCCCTGGGCCGGATCAGTGACGACAGCTTCGGCTGGTGCGATGACAGCGGCGAGCCGATCGGCCTCAAGCGCCTGCTGATCAGCCCAACCACCAAGTACTGCATCGAAGCCCAAGAGCGCCACGAGCAGATCGACAAGCATCAGCGTCAAGCCTGATCGCCAGCCCCCGCCACAGCGGGGGCTTTGTTTTTTCGGGTACGACTCCATACCCGCTCATTCCCTTGATCTACTGCAAACCCCCGACTAAGGGACCATGGATAATGGCCTTCTAGTGGCGTCTAATGCCGAAAATAATTAGAACGATGTGGGGTGCTAAACATGTCAAGAGAAGGATCTCTAGCGGTGCCGATCGCGCAACCGCTGGCAGCAACACCCGCCGTCCGTTGGTGGGCGCCGACCTTGCAGAGCGCGGCCTTGATGGGCTTGCTGGGTGGCCAGGCACTGGGTGACTGGCCGCTGTACCTGTGCCTGCCCCTGGCGGTGCTGGTGGTCTGGCTGCCCCGGCTGAGAAGCCGCAAGGTGCCCGAGGCGCCGGCGACAACGGCCGACAGCGAGCTGTCCTCGCTGACCCGCGACCTGTCCTACAGCACCACCCATAACGCCCTGTCTGCCGCTGGCGTGGCCTATTCGGTGACGCAACTGGCGGGCAAGCTGCAATCCCAGCTGGATGCCGCGGCGCGCATCGTCGGCAACGCCGAAGTGATGATCAAGACCGAACAGGCCACCTCGCAACTCAGCCGACAGGCCCTGGAGGCGGCCAGTGAGGCCCACGCCAGCAGCGCCGAAGGGCGCACGGTGCTGGGGGAGTCCATCAGTCGCATGCACTCCCTGAGCGAGCGGGCCAGTGGCAGCCGCGAGCTGATCGAGGCCTTGAGCCAGCGCAGTGAAGAGATCCAGCGGGTGACCCTGGTGATCCAGTCCATCGCCAGCCAGACCAACCTGCTGGCCCTGAATGCCGCTATCGAGGCCGCCCGGGCCGGGGAGCACGGACGGGGTTTTGCCGTGGTCGCCGACGAGGTGCGCGGGCTGGCCGGGCGCACCGCCACGGCCACCGATGAGGTCGGGGTGATGGTGGCCGATATCCAGCAACGCACCAGCGATGTGGTGGAGCAGATCCGTCAGCTGTCCGACGACCTGAACCTGGGGGTGGAGCAGGTGGAACACACCGGTCGGCACCTGGACAACATCGCCCGTCTGGCAGCAGGGGTGGAAGGCCAGGTCAGCGAGATCGCCCGGGGCGCCGAGACCAACCGCGAACAGTTGGACAGCCTGTTCCATGCCGTGGAGCAGATGCGCAGCGACCTGGCGGTCAGCGATCAGCAGACCCGCAGCCTGGCTCAGGCGGCGGTGCAGATGGAAGGGCAGGCGGAAACCATCAGTGAGCGTCTGGCGGCTGTGGGGCTGGATGACTACCACCAGCGCATTTATGACCTGGCCCGTGAAGGCGCCCGGCGTATCGCCGAGCAGTTCGAGACCGACCTGGCGCAGAACCGCATCAGCCTCGACGACCTGTTCGACCGCCATTACCAGTTGATCGCCAACACCGATCCGGCCAGGTACCAGACCCGTTTTGACCGCTACACCGATCAGGTGCTGCCGCCGATCCAGGAATCCCTGCTGCCGCGCCACGATGGCCTGGTGTTCTCCATCGCCTGTACCCAGGAGGGTTATGTACCGACCCACAACCTGGCCTTCTCCCAGCCGTTGACCGGCGATCCCGTGGCGGACAACCTGCATAACCGCAGCAAGCGCAAGTTCGCCGATCGCACCGGCATTCGTTGTGGCAGTCACCAGCAACCGCTGTTGCTGCAAACCTATACCCGCGATACCGGCGAACTGATGCACGACTTGTCGGTGCCGATCTGGGTCCAGGGGCGGCATTGGGGCGGGTTGCGCCTGGGCTACAAGCCCGAGCAGGCGCCGCCCCAGCGCAAGGGCTGAGAACATTGTTACCAGGGGCGTAAGACTGCTGTGCAGGATGTGACTGTTTCAGACGCCGGGAACTGACTAGTATGCTCACATCGTTAGGGAGCTAACTAATTCCTGGAGGTTCTCCATGCACAGCAAAGTTGATGTAGCCGTGATGATCGGCAGTGGTGTTCCCCCCATGCTGCGGGAGCTGGGACGCAAGGCGTGCTGGGTGGTGCTGGTCAATGGCGAACAACGTGGCACTGCCTTTGCCAGCCGCGTCGAGGCCGAGGAGTGCCGGCAGGCCTGGCAGGCGAAACTGGCGCAGTGCCGGCCTGGGCGCCATGCATTCCAGCATTCGGCTTGATGCTTGGGTGGCAGATAGAGGCTTGATCGGTTGGGGCGGATGTCTGGATTCAGGCTGTTGCAGGCAGGGCCCGAAGGCGAGTCGCTGGTGTTAAGTTAATCATCATGATGCTCTTAAACGGATCTCGCCTGGGTCACGGGGGCGCCGCTGGGTTCCCGGGCGGCGCGCTGTGGCAGGTATCAGGCGTTCAGGGCGCCCTGGTCAATGGCCAGCTTGAGGGCCTTGGCGGATTCCCTGGCCGCCGCTGCAGCTTCTTCGGAGGTCTTGAACCAGCGGTCGCGTTCCACCTGGTGGAAGGTGATCTGGGTCAGTGGAGGTTTGGCGCGCATGGCAATCACGGCCTGGAATTCGCCTTCGACTTCTCTGCACTCGCCACGAATGAAAAACTCGCCAATATCTAGTTCGGTCACTTCTAGCCTTCCCTTGGAGATGAGTGAGTGCTTGAGCGCCCGTACCGCGAGCGCTCAACCAGCGAGGGAGTATGGCAGTTGTTGCGTTGCGACGGGCTGAGTTATGTCATTGCGGTTTTAGGTAGAGATTGTTCTGGGGCACTAAAGTGAACTTTCTTACGCTTCAATCCGCCAATCCAGATCACTGCACCAGAGTGTTACTGGTTAGAATGCCGGGCCTTGCGTGACGACTGCGGGCAAGATTACCCGCTGATGAGCAACATTAGTCTTTGTACTAATGAATGGCCGTGCAGTCATGAATCGCTCGCTTTAAATGGTCGAAATGCACAAAGTTGCTCTAGAATTGCTTCTGCAACCCGAAGTGGCTGCCGATCCGGGGATTCAATCTCAGGGTATATCCGGCTTTCCGGCCTGTTTCAGTACCCGCCCCAGATAGCTCGCCGCCACACTTTTCGGGGTGTCAGAGCCTACTCCTACAGCCTTTGACCTGTGCCTGATGCTTCGGCGAAATGCCCGCTGCTCAGCGCCGGCGTTAACGCCGTGGCCTGGAGTACCCGCTGCATTTGAGTGTTTTTTTGGGGTAACTGATTGGGGTGATCACGCCGTCATGGCGGTTTTTTGTGCTGTCCGTTTTTCCTCGGACGGCACCCTTTTGAGTATCGGGGAGTGTTCCTTGGCAGTAAGTAATCTTGAAATGCATGCGTTGTTCGTTTTGGGTGATTTGCGCGCAAAACTGGTCAAGCAGTTCCAATCTCGTTTTGTCTACATCACCGAACAGTCCGCCGAAGGCATCTACATCGCCGAGATCGATACCGAGAGCGCGTTGGTGGTGGACGACAAGCCTCGGCTGGAGCTCAAGGTGGGCGATCATTTTCGCGCTGCTGTACTGCCCAGCCGGGAAGGCGGCAAGCTGGAAATCCGCTTTCGCGAGATCAAGCTGACGGTATACGGCCTGGGCGACTATGCCTTTGTCAGCAGTCCCCTGGGGCAGGGGATTGTGTTCAAGGAAGGTCACTCGGTGGTGATGGTCTTCGCCGCCAACGAGCAATTGCAGGAAGGCTTGAGCAAGACCCTCAAGGCGGTCAGCGCCAAGGCGGCCAAATTCCGCAAGGGCGAACTGGTGAGTTTCAAGGCCAGCGAGTAATGAGCCAGAGCCGCGCCGAGTTTCACCAGCAGCACCAGCAGGCCGCGTGTGACGAAGCTCAACGCCTGTTCGCCGAGAAGGCGCGCTTGCAGGGCGCCTGGCTGAACTGGGTGGCCGGCCAGCTGTACCACCTGCGCCCGGCGGCATACGCCAGCATGGTGCGCCGCGAGTTGCAGCGGCTGCAGGAGCCGGCGGACCCTTGATGGTCGATCCGGGCCGCGACCCCGGTTGAAAATATGGAACCTCTACTACAGTCAGTTGACTGAATGCTTCAGGGGCCTGGCAGCTTTGCGTGGCGTGTCCCTTTGGTCCTGGTCCTGATCCGAGAGGTGCACCCATGAAAGGAGTTCGAGCGCTGCTGGCCAGCAGCCTGTTGGCCCTTGCCGCCTTGAACGCGCCACCGGTGGCGGCGGCTTCCGCGCCGATTCACTTCGCCGACCTGAACTGGGAGAGCGGCAGCCTGATCACCGAGATCCTGCGGATCGTGGTCGAGAAGGGTTATGGCCTGCCCACCGATACACTGCCTGGCACTACCATCACCCTGGAAACCGCCCTGGCCAACAACGATATCCAGGTGATTGGCGAAGAGTGGGCGGGGCGCAGCCCGGTGTGGGTCAAAGCCGAGGCCGAAGGCAAGGTGCTGGCCCTGGGGGACACGGTCAAGGGCGCTACCGAAGGCTGGTGGGTGCCGGAGTACGTGATCAAGGGTGATCCCGCCAAGGGCATCGCGGCCCTGGCGCCGGAGTTGCGCAGCGTTACCGACCTGGCGCGCTACAAGGATGTGTTCAAGGACCCGGAGAGTCCGACCAAGGGACGTTTCCTCAACAGCCCGATTGGCTGGACCTCGGAGATCGTCAACCAGCAGAAGCTCAAAGCCTATGGCCTGGAGGACAGCTACGTGAACTTCCGCAGTGGCTCCGGCGCAGCCCTGGATGCGGAGATCAGCTCGTCGATCCGTCGGGGCAAACCGATCCTGTTCTACTACTGGTCACCGACGCCGCTGCTGGGGCGCTTCAAACTGATCCAGCTGCAAGAGCCGCCCTTTGATGCCGAGGCCTGGAAGACCCTGACCGACGCCAGCAACCCTAACCCGCGTCCCAGCCGTTCCCTGGCCTCGAAACTGTCCATCGGCGTGTCTGCGCCATTCCACAAGCAGTACCCGCAGTTGGTGAGCTTCTTCAGCCAGGTCGAGCTGCCCATCGAACCCCTCAACCAGGCCCTGGCGCAGATGAGCGAAAACCACAGCACGCCCCGTGACGCGGCCCGGGCCTTCCTCAAGCAGCATCCTGATCTCTGGCGCAACTGGGTGCCCCAGGACGTCGCCGCCAAAGTCGCCGCCGCCCTGTTGTAGGAGCCGGCTTGCCGGCGAAGAGGCCCCCAAGGCGGGTCAGAAGCGGGTCTGCACCGCCAGTTCGAAGGTGCGCGGGGTGCCCAGGTAGTAAGCCGGGGAGACATGGGCGAACTTGCCGTAGACCTCGTTGGTCAGGTTGCGTACCCGGCCGGTGACGGTGGTGTGGCTGTCGACCTGGTAGCGCAGGAAGCTGCCGTACAGGGTGTAGGCCGGCAGTGTCAGGGTGTTGGCGTTGTCGGCGTACACCGAGGCCACGTAGCGGGCATCGACGCCGGTCTGCCAGCTTGGGGCCAGGTCATAGGTCAGCCACAGGTTGGCCACCCGCTCGGGGACGTTGGTCGGGGTGTTGCCCTTGCGTGAGACCACCGCGCCGCTGGCCACCTTCTCGTTGAACGCGTCATATTCGGCGTCGACCCAGGCGAAGTTGGCTTCCGCCAGCAGCTTGGGGGTGACCCGCAGGGAACTGGCCAGCTCGATGCCCCTGGAGGTCTGCTGGCCCACGGGAATGCTGTTGGCCGGGTCCTGGGGATCGGTGACGGCAAAGTCCTTGCGTTCGATGCGGTAGGCCGCCAGGGTCGCCGAGCCGCGTCCGTCCAGGTAGTCGAACTTGCTGCCCACTTCCCATTGCTTGCCGGTGGACACCTCGAAGTTCTGGGTGCCGCTGGGCTGTTCGGCGGCCGTGCTGTATTGCACGTAGACGTTGGCGCTGGGCAGGAACTGCCAGGTCAGCCCCAGGCGCCCGGTGACCGGCTCCCAGCTGCGCTTGAGATGCCGCGGGTTGCTGGCGCTGATCACGCGGTGGTTGGTCACGTCCAGGTCGATGGCGTCATAGCGCAGGCCGCTGAGCAGGGACAGCTCGTCGGTCAGGGCCAGGCGGTTCTCGACGAACAGGGCGCGGGTGGTGACTTGGTTGGTCTTGTCCTTGACCCAGCTCTGGCGGGTGCCCTTCAGGTCGTAGAAGTACCCCGGCTGGAAGTTGCCGGGGTCCACGCTGTTGTTGGCCGAGACGTTCCATGGGGAGCTGGTGGTGCTGTTGACCTTGTACTCAAAACCCCCGGACCAGGTGGTATCGAGGCCGAACAGTTGATCGTCATGACGCAGTTCGAACTGGTTGCCGTCCTGCTGGCCCTGGTGCCGCACCAGATAGGCGGTGGAGCGGTTCACCCGGCTGTTGTCGGGGCTGTACTGGTAGGTCTCCAGGTTGCGGTAGTCGCGCTGGCTGTCCAGGTGATAGAGGGTGTTGCGCAGGCTGGTGCTGGGGTTGATCCGGTAGTCGATGATCGAGCGTAGCCACACTGTGCGCTGTTCATACAGGCCGTCGGCGACGTTGTAGTTGTTGAAGCGGTGGTGCTTGTCGATCTTCAGCTCGCCGGCCTTGGGGTTGCGCACCGGGGTGCCCCAGTAGGGGCTGTCTTCGTGCTCGTCCTGGTATTCCACCGCCAGGGTGTGGGACAGGTCAGGGGTCAAGTCGCTGAGCAGGGAGAAGGCCAGGCTCCAGGCATCGCGCTCCTGGCGGTCGATGTAGCCGTTGCTGGTGTTGTGGCTGACGTCGAAGCGCGCGTAGTGCTGCACCTCGGCACCCGCCGGGCTCAGGGCGTGATTGACCCCGAAAGCGGTTTGCGTGGTGTCGTAGCTGCCGTAGCTGAGCAGGCCCTCGGCCGCCTGTTCGCGGCGGTCCGCCAGCTTGGTCACGTAGTTCAGCGAGCCGCCCACGGAGCCGGCGCCATTGATCAGCGACGAGGGGCCGCCCACCAGTTCCACCCGGTCATAGATCCAGGCGTCCACCGGCCGTGCCAGGCCGGTGGCGACGTTGATGCCGTTGAACATCTGGGTGATCTGGCTGCTGGTGAAGCCGCGGTAGGAGATGAAGCCGCCGAACCCCGGTGGTGCACTGGCATTGACCCCGGGCAGGGCGTTGGCGGCGTCCTGGAAGGTCTGGGCGCCACGGCGCTCGATGTCCTGGCGGCTGGCGATCGCCACCGAGGCCGGGGTTTCCCGCAGGCTCAGGCCCAAACGCGAGGCCATGCCGCTGGACTGCTCCAGGGACAGGCCGGGTTCAACGTCCGCCTCTTCGGCGTTAACGGTGGTAGGGGCCAGCTCCAGGCCGGATTTGCCCCAGGCGTTGACGGACAGGCAGGCCAGCAGGCTCGCCAGTAAAGGAAGGTGTTTCATGCATGCATCCTGAATTCTTGACTAGGAAAAGGCCCACGAAAGCGCGCCGCGCAGCAGCGCAGTGGGCGGGTCGAGCACGAGCAGGAATCAGGCGTAGGGCGGTGCCCGAGGATGGGCGGCGGGCCAGGTGAAACGGGCCGGGAGGTGGGTCTGAAGCTGACGCGCCAGCGGCGGCGCCTGGGGTTGGGGCAACAGCGCCAGGGTGACGCTGGAGTTCAGTGCCGGGCCCATGCCGCCGGTGGAGCACAGCGGGCAACCGAAGGCCTTGGACAGGGTGGGCAGGGAGTCCTGGTCGGCCGGCTGTTGCAGGGGGGCTTGGGTGTTGGGATCGATGCTGCAGAACTGCCCGCCGATGCCGTTGAGCTGCATGCCGAGCATCTGCCCGTGGCCGATGCTGCAGGCAAACACGTTGAACAGGACGCAGCAATAAAGCATCCAGGCAACGAGCGAGCGATCGGAACGGGTCAATTTCATGGGGCGGCACTTTATCATCGAAGGCGACGAACGTACTTACAAAAACCAGCAATCGAGTCCATTCTCTTTACGACTTTTTTACAAGGACGTCTGAACATGAATCTTCTGCTCGCTCAGGGGATGTCCGGCACTTTTCTGTTCATCAGCCTGATCCATCTGTACTGGGCCGCCGGAGGCAAGCGCGGCAGCGACGCGGTGATCCCCCAAGTGCCGGGGCCGGTTCCCGGGCAGAGCCAACCGGCCTTTCACCCTCCGGCCCTGGCCACCTTGCTGGTGGCGGTGGGGCTGTTGCTGGTGGCGATGCTGGTCTGCCTGCGGGTTGGGCTCTACCTGCCGACCGTGACCCATCCGTCCCTGCAATGGGTGATCAGCGCCATTGCCTTGCTGATGTTCGCCCGGGCCATTGGCGATTCCGAGCTGGTTGGCTTCTTCAAGCAAGTGCGTGACTCGAAGTTCGCCCGTCTCGACACCCTGTTCTATTCCCCGCTGTGCGTGGTACTGGGTGCCGGATTGCTGGTGCTGGCCTGGGCCTGAAGGGCAAGCCCGCCCACTGTGGGCGCTGGCTGGTGTAGGAGCTGGCTTGCCAGCGAAGGCGCCAGCCGATTCGCTGCAAGGCTCAAAGGCCTCTTCGCCGGCAAGCCGGCTCCTGCATGGGGTGGTGCGCTCAGTTGCCGCTTTCGTTGCGTTTGCTGCTGACCTCTGCCGGCACATCGTCACCGGCCATGCGCTTGCGGAACAACGCCGCGCGGGCCAGCAGCAGGGTGGTGACCGGCACCGTGATCGACAGCAGAATCGGAATCAGCCAGGCATGCAGCACCGGCCCGGACTTGAGCGCTGAAAAATACAGGATCGAGGCCAGGGCCACGGTCCAGGAGCCCATGGTTGAGGCCAGGGCCGGCGGGTGCATGCGCTGGAAGTAGCTCTTCATGCGCAGGATGCCCAGGGCACCGATCAGGGCGAAGACGCTGCTGATCACCAGCAGCACGGCCACCAGGACCTCCACCCAGAGGGGCAGTTGTTCCAGGCTGTTCATTCGATCACCTCACCGCGCAGAAGGAATTTGGCCAGGGCGAAGGAGCCGACAAAGCCGAACAGGGCAATCAGCAGCGCCGCCTCGAAGTAGGTGTCACTGGCGTAGCGGATGCCCAGCACAAGCATCATCAGCATCGCCAGGATGTACAGGTAGTCCAGGGCCAGGACCCGGTCCTGGGCCGAGGGGCCCTTGAACAGGCGCACCAGGGTCAGGACCATGGCCAGGGAAAACAGGAACAGGCTCAGCAGGATCGCGTTGGTCAACAGCACGCTCATTCGAAAATCTCCATCAGCGGGCGCTCGTAGGTCGCCTTGAAGTGCTGGATGAATTGCCCTTCGTCCTGCAGATCGAAGACGTGCAGCAAGAGGATGCTGCGGTCCAGGGACAGCTCGGACCAGACCGTGCCCGGCACCACCGTGGTGATGGTGGACAGCGCCGCCAGGCCATTGGCGTCGCGCAGGTCCAGGGGGATCTTGACGAAGGCCGAGCGCACCGGCCGGCGCCCGTTGTTGAGCACGCCCCAGGCCACGATCAGGTTGGAGACCAGCACATCGCAGCCTACCCGCAGCAACAGCCGCAGGATGGTGCCGGGGCGGCGGATGCGGATCGGCAGCGGCCGCAGCGGGCGCATCAGCAGCGGTGCGAGAAAGCCCAGGATGGCCCCCAGCAGCAGATTGCCGGGGCTGATGGACAGGTTCAGCACCAGCCACAGCAGCCACAGCGCCAGGGACAGGAAGGGGGCAGGGAACAGACGCTTCATGGTTGCACCTCCGCCGCCTGGGTGGCCTTGGACTCAGGGCTGAGCACGGTGCGGGTGCCCAGTACCGCCATCACATAGTGCTCCGGATGATTGAGGCTGTCGGCGGTGGCCTGGGTGAAGCGCAGCAGCGGCTCGGCCTTGAAGCTGAGCAGTACGCAGAGCCCCAGCAACGCCACGATCGGCACGCATTCCAGACGCCGCAACACCGGTGAAGGTCGCTCCTCCGGGCTCCAGAAACGCTGGATGCCCAGGCGCGCAAAGGCGATCAGCGACGCCAGGCCGGAGAGGATCAGCAGCACCAGGAAAATCCAGCCCGCCAGCGGGATCGGCGTGTCGCTGCTGGTTCCCAGGCCCGTCGGGTTGAGCAGGGCGGCGATCAGGTTGAGCTTGCCGATAAAGCCCGACAGCGGCGGCATGCCGATGATCAGCAGGGCGCAGGCAATGAAGCTCAGGCCGAGGAAGGCCATGGTCCAGGGAATCACCTGGCCGACCACCACTTGCTGTTCGTCGTCGAGGTTGCTGCCCCGGGGCGGGGGAAGGGTTTCCATGGGCCGCGGAAGGATTTCGCCTTCGTCTTCCAGAGGCACTTCCACCGCCGAGCGCGAGCGCTCGATCAACTCCGCCAGGAGGAACAGCGCGCACAGCGCCAGGGTCGAGCTGAACAGGTAGAACAGCGCCGCGCCGGTGAGCGCCGGCTGGGCGAAGCCGATCACCGCGATCAGGATGCCTGCCGACACCAGGATGCTCAGGCTGGCCATGCGCTCCAGGCGCTGGGCCGGAAGAATCGCCAGGGCGGCGCAGAAGATCGTCGCCAGGCCGCCGTAGATCAGCCACTGGTTGCCGAAGTAGGCCGAGGCCCCGGCCTGCCCGGAGAACAGCAGGGTCCACAGGCGCAGCACGGTGTAGATCCCGACCTTGGTCATGATCGCGAACAGCGCCGCCACCGGGGCGCTGGCCGAGGAATAGGCCGGCACCAGCCAGAAGTTCAGCGGCCACATCCCGGCCTTGGCCAGGAAGGCGATGGCCAGGATCGCCGTGCCAGCATGCAGCAGGCCGCGATCGGCTTCCGGCACCAGGGGGATCTTCATCGCCAGGTCGGCCATGTTCAGGGTCCCGGTGACCCCGTAGATCATTGCCGTGCCGATCAGGAACAGCGACGAAGCCAGCAGGTTGATGGTGATGTAGTGCAGCCCCGACGACACCCGCGCCCGTCCAGAGCCGTGCAGCATCAGGCCGTAGGAGGCTGCCAGCAGCACCTCGAAGAACACGAACAGGTTGAACAGGTCTGCGGTGAGGAAGGCGCCGTACAGGCCCATCAGCTGGATCTGGAACAGCGCATGGAAGCTGGCCCCGGCGCCGTCCCAGCGGGCCATGGCGAACAGCAGCGCGCTGACCCCGATGATCCCGGTGAGCACCATCATCAGTGCCGACAGGCGATCCACCACCAGCACGATGCCGAAGGGCACCTGCCAGTTGCTCGGCAGGTACACGCCGAAGGAGCCGGTGGCGCCCTGGACCTGGGTCCAGTACAGCAGGTACGCGGCCAGGGCCAGCCCCAGCAGGCTGGAGAACAGGTTGATCCGCGCCTTGAGCGGGCGGTGTTTCTCCCCCAGCAGCAACATGATGGCCGCCGTCAGCAGCGGCAGGAGGATGGGGGCGACGATCAGGTGGGACAACGAACTCATTCCTTGGGCTCCCGGCCGTCGACGTGGTCAGTGCCGGTCAGGCCCCGGGACGCCAGGAGCACCACCAGAAACAGCGCGGTCATGGCGAAGCTGATGACGATGGCGGTGAGCACCAGGGCCTGGGGCAACGGGTCGGTGTAGTGCAGCAGGTCCTGGGGCACGCCGTCCTTGACGATGGGTTCCTTGCCGATGAACAGGCTGCCCATGCTGAAGATGAACAGGTTGACCGCGTAGGACAGCAGGCACAGGCCCATCACCACCTGGAAGGTCCGCGGGCGCAGGACCAGCCAGACTCCGGAAGCGGCGAGGACCCCAATGGCGATTGCGATGACTTCTTCCATCAGGCGGCTCCGCTCTTGATCAGGGATTTGGACTGGCTGGCCGGCTTGTGGGCCCGCACCGACTGGTGCGCCAGGGCGGTGAGGATCAGCAGGGTCGCGCCCAGCACCACCGCGTACACGCCGATGTCGAAGAACAGGGCGCTGGCGATGTGGATATCACCGAACAGCGGCAGGTCCACATGCACCGTGTGGGTGGTGAGGAACGGGTAGCCCCAGGCCAGGGCGCCGAGGCCGGTGGCCAGGGCGAACAGCAAGCCGGTGCCCATCCAGCGCAGCGGCCGCAGGCTCATCTGGGCCTCGACCCACTGGGTGCCGGCCACCATGTACTGGAGGATGAAGGCCACCGACATCACCAGCCCGGCGACGAAACCGCCGCCCGGCAGGTTGTGCCCGCGCATGAACAGGTAGAAGGACACCACCAGGGCAATCGGCAGCAGCAGGCGCACCAGCACCGCCGGCACCATCATGAAGCCCAGGGCGGTGTCGCTGGCCTGGCGCGGGTTGACCAGATCGGTGACCACGTCCGGGGCCAGCAGGCGCTGTTGCGCCGGCAATTGCATGCTTTCCTTGGGCGGGCGGAAGCGTCGCAGCAGGGCGAACACGGTCAGGGCCACGGCTGCCAGCACGGTGATTTCGCCCAGGGTGTCGAAGCTGCGGAAGTCCACCAGGGTCACGTTGACCACGTTGGTACCGCCGCCTTCAGGCAAGGCACGGCTGAGGTAGAACGAGGAAATATCGTTGGGAGTGGGGCGGGTCAGCATGGCGTAGGACAGCACGGCCATGCCCAGGCCGACGGCGATCGACAGGCTCAGGTCGCGCAGGCGGCGGATGCGCGCCTTGGGCACGCTGCTGGGCAGCGGCGAGACATCCTCGATCCGCCGTGGCAGCCAGCGCAGGCCGAGGAGGATCAGCACCGTGGTCACCACCTCCACCACCAGCTGGGTCAGGGCCAGGTCCGGCGCCGAGAACCAGACGAAGGTCACGCAGGTCATCAGCCCGCAGACGCTGACCATGGTCAGGGCCGCCAGCCGGTGGTACTTGGCCTGCCAGGCGGCGCCCAGGGCGCAGGCGATGGCCAGCAGCCAGAAGGTCACGAAGACGATGGAGCCGGGGATCTTCGGCCGGTCGCCCCAGGTCAGCTGGCTGTAGAGCATGGGAATCAGGCCGGTGATCACCGCCGCCAGAATCAGCAGAAACAGCTGGGTCTGCAGGCGCTTGGTGCTCAGCCGCCGCTCCAGGCGCCGGGCCAGGCGGGTCATGCCCACCAGGCTGCGCTCGAACAGCAGCTTGCCGTTGAGTCGGCCCACTCCCGGCGGGTAGGCGAAACGCCCCGCCACCAGCGGTTTGTGCAGCAACAGGTAAAGCACGATGCCGCAGGACATGGCGATCAGGCTCATGATCATCGGCGCATTGAGGCCGTGCCAGATGGCCAGGCTGTATTCGGGCAGGGTGCCGCCCACCACCGGCCGTGCGGCGGCGGCCAGCAGCGGACCGATGATCTGCGCCGGGAAGATCCCCACCAGCAGGCAGGTGAACACCAGCAGCTCAACCGGCGCACGCATCCAGCGTGGCGGCTCGTGGGGCGTGTGTGGCAGGTCGGTGGCCGGTTCGCCGAGGAACACATCCACGGTAAAGCGCAGGGCGTAGGCAACGCTGAAGGTCCCGGCGATGGTGGCGATCACCGGCAGGGCGATTTCCACCCAGGCGCTGGAATTGATGAACACCGTCTCGGCGAAGAACATCTCCTTGGACAGGAAGCCGTTGAGCAGCGGCACCCCGGCCATCGAGGCACTGGCGACCATGGCCAGGGTTGCGGTGTAGGGCATCAGCTTGATCAGGCCGTTGAGCTTGCGGATGTCGCGGCTGCCGCTCTCGTGGTCGATGATCCCGGCGGCCATGAACAGCGACGCCTTGAAGGTGGCGTGGTTGAGAATGTGGAACACCGCCGCCACCGCCGCCAGGGGGCTATTCAGGCCCAGCAGCAGGGTGATCAGGCCCAGGTGGCTGATAGTGGAGTAGGCCAGCAGGCCCTTGAGGTCGTTCTGGAACATCGCGCAGTAAGCGCCCAGCACCAGGGTGCAGGCCCCGGCGCCGCTGACGATGTAGAACCATTCTTGCGTACCGGACAGCGACGGCCACAGGCGGGCCAGGAGAAACACCCCGGCCTTGACCATGGTCGCCGAGTGCAGGTAGGCCGAGACCGGCGTCGGCGCGGCCATGGCGTGGGGGAGCCAGAAGTGGAAGGGGAACTGCGCGCTCTTGCTCAGGGCGCCCAGCAGGATCAATGGCAACAGGATCGGGTAGAGCGCATGGGCGCGGATCTTGTCTCCGGCAGCTAGCACCTGATCCAGGTCGTAGCTGCCGACCACATGGCCGAGCAGCATGACCCCCGCCAGCAGGCACAAGCCCCCGGCGCCGGTGACCATCAGCGCCATGTAGGCGCCACGGCGGGCGTCGGAGCGGTGATGCCAATAGCCGATCAGCAAGAAGGAGAAGAGGCTGGTGAGCTCCCAGAAGAACACCATCTGGATCAGGTTGCCGGAAATCACCAGGCCGAGCATGGCCCCCATGAACGCCAGGAAGAAGGCGAAGAAGCGCGGCACCGGGTCTTGCGGCGACATGTAGTAACGCGCGTAGAGCGCCACCAGACTGCCGATACCCAGCACCAGCAATGAGAACAGCCAGGCGAAGCCGTCCAGGCGCAGCACGAAGTTCAGGCCCAGGCTCGGCAGCCAGGTATATTCCTCGCGGATAATCCCGCCATCGGCGATCTGCGGGTACAGCAAAGCCACCTGGACGGTGCCAATGAGTGCCACCAGGCCGGCCAGCAGGGATTCGGTGTTACGTGCGTTGTGCGGCAGCACGGCCGCCAGACAGCTGCCTATGAATGGCAGAAGCAGTAGAACTATCAGGGACATAGGCTTCTAATCTGCGGAAAAGTATGACGCATAATACGTGCCAGGCCCTGGATCACCAACCGCCATGCGCGGCCCGGCCCCCCAAAGAAATGTTACATACGCTTTCAAAGGTAGGAGACAAATGCCTGATGCGCCCGTTCACCGGGCGCTGCAGGGCCAAGGTCCTGCCCAGGTCAAAACACCACAAGGATCGACAAGGGTGCACATGATTAAAGGATCGGCCATGGGCCGGCTGTTTCGACGGGGCTGTTTCGCCTTGCTGTTCACTGCCTTCGGCGCCGGGTTGGGGGTGGGTGTGGAGCATTATCTCGACCGACCCGACATGCTCAAGACCCGCCAGGCGCTGATCATCGAAGGCCCGATGGGGGATGAGCGGACCTACCAGCTGCCAGCGGGCACGGTGCTCTACTTCGACCGCGCCTTTGCCGAGGGGCATGTGCTCTACCATGCCTATTTCTACTATCACGGCGAGCCCGAGGGTGACCGGGTGCTGCTGGAGCCCAAGCACAAGGGGTCGTTGACCGTCCCGACCTGGCTCTACGCCCCCGGCGACCCCGCGCTCTAGGCGCTGGCTTGCCAGCGACGAGGTCCGCAAGATCGCCTTCGCCGGCAAGTCGGCTCCTACAGATTCTCCGCGATATCCCTGCCAACCGTGGGAGCTGGCTTGCCAGCGAAGAGGCCCGCGAGACCGCCTTCGCCGGCAAACCGGGTGCTACAGGCCGTCCGCTGCCTGCCCGGTCAATGGCGGTTGATCAGCATCCGCGGCCCGGCCCTTGGGTTTCCATTCGCTGATGATCACCGCCAGCACGATCAGGGCTCCCCCCAGCAGCGCCAGTGCAGGCAGGCGTTCCCCGGCGATCCGCCCGACAATCCCGGCCCACACCGGCTCACCGGCATAGATCAGGGTGGCGCGGGTCGGCGAGACGCTTTTCTGCGCCCAGTTCATCGCCACCTGGATCGCCGCACTGGCTGCCCCCAGGCCCAAGGCACTGGCCAGCAGCAGCCAGGAAAACCCCGGCAACGCTTCCCCGGTCGGTAGCACCATGGCAAAGGCCAGCAGTGAGGTGACCGCCAGTTGCACCACCGTGACCCGGCGCACATCCACCTGCCCGGCGAAGCTGCTGATCAGAATGATTTCCGCGGCAATGGCCACTGTGCTGATCAGGGTGGCGATCTCCCCGGGGCTGAAATCCAGCGAGGCGCCATTGGGGCCGGACAGCAGCATCAACCCGGTAAACGCCAGCATGATGCCGATGCTTGGCAGCAGCCCCGGACGCTTGCCCATGAACAGCCATTGCAGCAGGGGAACGAAAGGTACATAGAGGGCGGTGATAAACGCCGATTGGCTGCTGGGAATGCTTTGCAGGCCCACCGTCTGCAAGCCGTAGCCGAGCATGATGGCGGTGCCGATAAAGGTCCCGGCACGCAGCTCGAACAGGGTCAGCCCGCGCAGGTGGCGCAATGAAAACAGGGCGACGATGCACGCCGCCGCGGCAAAGCGCAGGCCGACGAAGAACATCGGACCGCTGACGCTCATGGCCTTCTGCACCAGCAGGAAGGTGCCGCCCCAGATCATGGTGATCAGCACCAGCACCGCTTCGGCCCTGCTGAGTGGGAAGCGCATTGCGCGGGAGGGCGTTGAAGTCATGGCCTTGCGTGCTACCTGAGGGGGGACGCACAATGCGCCTGAAGCTGGGCAGTATACTGCGCAGGCCCGGAGAGCGAGCAATATAGTGCACAAAGATAACGTCCAACGGGCTTCGGTCCTGCAACATGTCAGCCTCAACGTGCGACGCCTGCGCCATGCCGCAGGCTTGAGCCAGAGCGCCCTGGCGGAAAAATCCGACGTCAGTCGGCGGATGCTGGTGGCCATCGAGGCCGGGGAGAAGAACGTCAGCCTCGGCACCCTGGACCGAGTGGCCGAGGCCTTGAACGTGGCTTTCAGCGACCTGATCCAGGCCCCGGATGCCCGAGACCCGAGTCGTATCAACGAGCTGGCCTGGGCCGGCGTCATCCCCGGGAGCAAGGCGCTGCTCCTGGCCAAGGCCGAGGCCAGCCGTGAAGTGGAACTCTGGGAGTGGCAGCTCGAGCCTGGCGAGGTCTATCACTCGGAGTGCGACACCGTCGGCTGGAGCGAGCAGATCTATGTCGTCGAGGGCTGCCTGACGCTGTTCTTCGGCGACGCCGAGCGGCGCCTGGAAAGCGGCGACTTCTTCATGTTCGCCAGTCATGTGCCTCACGGCTATCGCAATGACGGCGCCCAGGCCACGCGCTTCGTGCGCAACGTGGTGTACTGATTGCCCAGGCGTGCCGGCCACTGTTGGCCAGTCAACAGCGGTTGAACATTCTGCCTGTTTTCAGTTGATGCCTTTTCTCCGAAGTAATCTTCAAGCTGTTGAAATAAAAAGATTTTATATTTAGGCACGACTCCTGCAATTGTCCTGATAGCGAGCACCCGAGCGGTGTTTATCTTGATCTTCAGGACGTGGAGTCGGCCCATGACAGCCCCAGCCCAACCCTCACCCAGTGCCCACCTCATCCGCAGCGATGCCGAGGCCATCAGCGTGGCCCAGGCCCTGGCCCAGCGCTTTGCCGTGGAGGCCGCGGTACGCGACCGCGAACGGCGCCTGCCGGTGGCGGAACTCGACGAGTTCTCTGCCAGCGGCCTGTGGGGCATCACCGTTCCCCAGGCTTACGGCGGCGCCGGGGTGTCCTACGTGACCCTGGCCGAGGTGATCAAGCTCATCTCCGCCGCCGATCCCTCATTGGGCCAGCTGCCACAGAACCACCTCGGGGTGGTGGACATTCTGTTGCAGACCGCCAGCGAAGAGCAGAAGCAGCACTACTTCGCCAAGGTGTTGCAGGGCTACCGCTTTGGCAACGCGTTTTCCGAGGCCGGCAGCAAGCACGTCGGTGCCTTTGAAACCCAGATCCGCTTTACCGGCGAGCAGGCGCAGGTCGACGGCGAGAAGTTCTACTGCACCGGCGCCTTGTTTGCCCACATCGTGCCGACGGTGGCGGTGGATGAGCACAACCAGGCCCATATCGCCTTTATCGAACGCGACAACCCCGGCCTCACGGTGATCGACAGCTGGGACGGCTTCGGCCAACGCACCACCGCCAGCGGCGGGGTCAGCCTCAAGGCCGTGCAAGTGCCGCGCAGCGCGGTGATCCCGGCCCACCGGGCCTTCGACCAACCCACCGCCGACGGCCCGATCTCGCAGATCATCCAGGCCGCGGTGGACACCGGCATCGCCGTCGCCGCCCTGGAAGACGCCAAGCATTACGCCCGGCAGTCCCGGCCGTGGATCGACAGTGGCCTGGATCACGGCTGGCAGGACCCTTTTACCCAGGCCGCCATCGGTGACCTGGAATGGCGGGTGCACGGCACCGAGGCGATCCTGGTCAAGGCCGCCGAGGCGGTTGATCAGGCCCTGGCCAGCCCCAGCGAAGACAGCGTCGCCCAGGCCTCGCTGGTGGTGGCCCAGGCCAAAGTGCTGTCGGCGGAAAGCGCCTTGCTCGCCGCCAGCAAGCTGTTCGAACTGGCCGGCACCCGCTCGGTGTCGGCCAAGTACAACCTCGACCGCCACTGGCGCAACGCTCGCACCCACACCCTGCACGACCCGGCCCGCTGGAAATACCACCTGATCGGCAACTTCCTGCTCAACGGCGTCAAGCCACCCCGTCACGCCTGGAACTGAAAGGACACCGCCATGAACGCATTGACCCAACCCGACAGCCCCCAGGCCGCCCTGGCCGCGATCGGCGAGCAACTGCAAAGGGCCCGCGACCTGTTGCAGCGGACCCTGGAGTTCGTTCGCGACCAGGCCCGGCCCTGGTCTGGCAGCGGCCTGAGCAAGGCCAGCGACGACCCGTATGTCATCAGCCGCTTTGGCGATCTGCAGATCCGCATCGAGGTGGCCGCCGCCCTGCAGGAGCGGGCGCAGTACCGGCTGCAAGAGGGCAAGGACCCGGCCGAGATCGCCATCGCCCTGGCCGAGGCGGCGATTGCCGCCGCCGAAGCCCTGGCGGCGGCCGGCAACGCCGAATTCGAACTCACCGGCCAGCGCACCCCGCAGCCACAGGCCCTGCAAGACCCGCTGCGCTGGAAGTATCAACTGATCGGCAACTACCGCCTCAATGGCGTGCTGCCCCAAGGTTTCAGGAGTGCTGTGTGATGTCCCGTGAAATCCGCCTCAATGCCTTTGACATGAACTGTGTCGGTCACCAGTCACCGGGGCTCTGGGCCCATCCTCGGGACCGTTCCTGGCAGTACAAGGACCTGGAGTACTGGACCGACCTGGCGCGCATGCTTGAGAAGGGCAAGTTCGACGGGCTGTTCATCGCCGATGTGCTGGGCATCTACGACGTCTACAACGGCAATGGCGAGGCGGCGATCCGCCAGGCGGCCCAGGTGCCGGTGAACGACCCGCTGCAATTGATTCCGCCCATGGCCCTGGTCACCGAGCATCTGGGCTTCGGCCTCACCGCCTCGCTGTCGTTCGAGCATCCGTACCCCTTTGCCCGGCGCCTTTCGACCCTCGATCACCTGACGAAGGGCCGCGCCGGCTGGAACATCGTCACCTCCTACCTGGAGAGCGGGGCGAAGAACATCGGTCAGCAGGCGCAGACCGAACACGATGCGCGCTACGACTACGCCGAGGAGTACCTGGAGGTTTGCTACAAGCTCTGGGAAGGCAGCTGGGAGGAGGGTGCGGTGCTACGTGACCGTGAGCGGCGGATCTTCAGCGACCCGAGCAAGATCCACGAGATCCGCCACGCGGGCAAACACTTCCAGGTGCCGGGGATTCACCTGTGCGAGCCGTCGCCGCAACGCACTCCGGTGCTGTACCAGGCCGGGGCGTCCAGCCGCGGCAAGCAGTTCGCCGCCGAACAGGCCGAATGCGTGTTCGTTGCCGCGCCGTCCAAGGTGCTGCTGAAAAAGACCGTGGCCGACATCCGCCGCCGCGCGGCCGAAGCCGGGCGCGACCCGTCGAAGATCCTGATCTTCAACCTGCAGACGGTGATCCTCGGCGAGACCGATGCCCTGGCCAAGGCCAAGTTCGAGGAATACAAGTCCTGGGTCAGCTACGAAGGCGCCATGGCGCTGATTTCCGGCTGGACCGGCATCGACTTCAGCCGCTTCAAGCCCGACGAGCCCCTCAAACACGTGCACACCAACGCCATCCAGTCTGCGGTGGAAGCCTTCTCCACCGCAGACCCGAACAAGGTCTGGACGCCCCACGAACTGGCGGACTGGGTCGGCATCGGCGGCTTTGGCCCGTTGTTCGTCGGCAGCCCGGAAACCGTGGCCGACCTGCTCCAGGAGTGGGTCGAGGAGACCGATGTCGACGGCTTCAACCTGGCCTACGCCCTGACCCATGAAACCTTTATCGATGCCGTGGAGTTGCTGGTGCCCGAGTTGCAGAAACGCGGGGTCTACAAGACCGAATACGCACCGGGCACCCTGCGAGAGAAGCTCTTTGGCGCCGGCCCGCGGCTGCCGGTGAACCACCCCGGCAGCGCCTGGCGCGACCTCGCAACCCGGCTTCAGCCGCAACGCGCCAGCGCCTGACCCCGCGCCTCTCGTAGCAACTGTGTTCCTCACGCGATTTGCGCAGAAGCCTGCAAGGCTTCGCGCATTCGCGCGTTCAAGATAGTGACGAGCTTGCGCATGGCTGCAACCAGCGCCAGTTTCTTCGACTTGCCTCGACCAACCAGCCCCTCGTAAAACGCTTTGAGGACAGGGTCATATCGAATCGAACTCAAAGCCGCCATGTAGATCACCGCTCGTGGACTAGCACGCCCACCCCAGGTAATCCGTCTTCCATGGGACTTACCGCTATCCCTGGCCAGGGGCGCCACACCGTATAGCTTGGCGATAGCCTTGCGATTCAAATAACCCAGTTCAGGCATGTCGCAAACAAGCGTCGAGAGAACAACTGGACCAACGCCTTTAATCGTCGAGGCTACTTGCGCTTGCAGCGTCCCTTTGAGCTGCTCGGCAATCTTAACGTCCAGCTCATCTCGATCAGCTTCCAAGCGCTGGATGTTGCGCTCGAGCATATGGCGCATGGCCGGATGCTCAGTCAGACGACGCCGCTGCTTTTCAGCAGCCAACATTTGTACCACTTGCTGACGGCGCCGATGACAAGCGTGCAGGAACTGAGACTTTTCGCTCAGCGGCTGATAACGATTGAGCTTGAGAACACTGGCCATATGGGCAAGCACGCTGGCATCCAAGCGGTCCGTTTTGGCCAACTGGCCTGTGGACCGCGCAAAGTCCCGGGCTTGTCGAGGATTGACCCTGACCATGGATAAACCTGCGTTATAAAGGGCTTCCAGTGCCTTCAGCTCATAGCCGCCGGTGGCCTCAAGTACGACTTGCTGAGGAGCAAATGGGGCTAGCCAGTCAATGATTCGCTGCCATCCTGCTGGGTCATTGGTGGTGAGCAGTTGGGGCTTATGTCCGTCCACCTTTACATCCAGGGTGTCCTTGCTGACATCGATACCGGCACCTATGCAGCCCATGATGATCTCCTCTAGTCTTGAGACGTCGAGAGTTCTCCTCGGCAGCCCAGCCTTATCTTCGAGTGTCGGCTCGAGCAACTGTACGGGCGTCGCTGAGGAGATATCGGCGTGGAGACCTTGCTACGAGGCGATCGTTTGGATCTAGGAGCTAGCGATCGTCCACGCCGACTCTCGACACCTAATTTGGCAGATCTAGAACAGATAAGGAGCTGGCTTGCCGGCAAAGAGGCCCGCAAGACCTGCGCCCGATTTGCCGGCGCCTTCGCCGGCAAGCCGGCTCCTACAGAGACGCCGCCGACCTGCAGGTAGGGGCTGGCTTGCCAGCGACCAGGCCAGCCATCCTTGCCCCGATTGCCCCCCGGGCTGGCCCCCGTCACGGCTGTCGTTCGCTGCCCCGGCTGCGAGGGGGGTGTCCGCCTGAAGTTCATCTGGCAGCCGCCCCAGGCCACGGCTCAACCCACAACTGCGGCCTGGGCCGCCGAATTCAAACGGAACATCGCATGACGCCAACCGAGCCCATCCTACTTTGGTACTGCTGGATGAACCTTCCAAGGACTTGGCGCCTATCATCGTCCAGGAGATTTTTCAGATCGTTGCCCAGTTTAATCGTGAGGCGGGAGTGAGCTTTCTGATCGCCGAGCAAAGCATTAATCTGGCGCTCAACTACGTTTCCCATGCCTGCCTGCTGGACACCGGCCGGGTGGCCCTGTCCGGCACCGCCGAGCAACTGCTGGCCCGGGGCGATCTGCAGAACTTCTACCTGGGCAAACACTGAACGTGAGTACTCCATGAGCCAAACCCACAGCGGACAGGCAACCCCAGCCACCCGTGATGCTGAAATTCTGATTGTCGGCGGCGGCCTCAGTGGCGCCTTGCTGGCAGCGCAATTGCTGCGCCTGCCGGGGCGGCGGCGGATGCTAGTGATCGAGCCCCGCAGCGAGCTGGGTCGCGGCGAGGCCTACAGCGCTGTCGAGCTGGGGCATACCCTGAACGGCAACGCGGCACGGATGAGCGTCGATCCGGACAATGCCGATGACCTGACCCACTGGCTGACCCAGCATATTGCCGGCGGTGGCTGGCCCGAATCGGGCCGCCAGTCGGTGCCGGTCAGCGAGCTGTTTCCACCTCGGGGGCTGTTTGGCGTCTATGTGCAGCAACGCCTGGCCGAGGCGCTGCAGCTGGGCCTGGAACAGGGCTCCAGCCTGAGCCATGTGCGCGGCGAAGCGGTGGACCTGGAAACCGACAGTGACGGTGTCCGTCTGACACTGGCGGACGGCCGCCAGCTGCGCGGTGGGATGGCGGTACTGGCCACCGGCATGTTCCCGGCGGCGCGCACACCGCAAACCCGGTCCAGCGGCCTCAATGCCGCAGCCCTGGACCCTTGGGACGTGGCCGCCATGGCCTGCCTCGACCCGCAGGCGACGGTGCTGATCATCGGCTCCGGGCTGACCATGGTGGACGCCGTGGTGTCCCTGGAGCAGGCCGGGCATCGCGGGCCGATCGAGGTGTTTTCCCGGCACGGCCTGCTGCCCCATGTGCGCCGCCAGCCGCCGGCCTGGGTGGACTTCCTCGCCGCCGACCTCAAGCTGCGCAGCCCGCGACAACTGCTGCGGGAGGTGCGGCGCCAGTGCCGCGAGGCCCAGGCTCAAGGCATCGACTGGCAAGCGCCGCTGGACACGGTGCGGGTGCATATCGGCCGGTTGTGGAGCCAAGCCAGCGAGGCGCAGAAACGCCAATTCGTGCGGCATGTGCGGCCCTGGTGGGAGAGCCACCACCATCGCTCGCCGCCCTTGAGCGCCGAGCGGGTGGCGCGCCTGCACGCCGAGGGCCGCTTGCGCATTCATGCCGCGGCCTACCAGGGACTGGAACCTTCGGTGGAGGGTCGCCTGACGATCCGCCTGCGTTATCGCGGCACCGAGCACAGCGAGCGCCTGGAGGGGGACGCACTGATCAACTCCAGCGGCATTGAATACGACTGGCGCCGGGTCGCCCGGCCTTTGCCGCAGCAACTGCTGGCCCGTGGTCTGGTCATCCCCGGGCCGTTGGCCCTGGGCATCAGCGCCACGGCAGAGGGTGCCGTGCACAACGCCCGTGGCCAGGCATCCGAGCGCCTGTTCGCCATGGGCCCGCCGTTGCGCGGCCTGTGGTGGGAAAGCACCGCCGTCACCGACGTCGCCCTGCAGGCCAAGGCCCTCGCCGCGCACCTGGCGGCATTGCCCTTGTAGCCGCTGCCGCAGGCTGCGAACGGCTTGGGCGGCATTCCGACGCAGGAGACGCGGGGATCTTGAGGCCGCCCAAGATCGGCAGGCGATCGTCAAGCAAGGTCCTGCGGACCTTTGCGCAGCTTCGCGGGCTCAGCAGCGGCTACAGGAGGGTGATCCAGCGCTGTTCCTGGGCGGCAGTGCGGATCGCCGCGGCCAGGCGCTCTATTTCCCAGGCCTCAGCGAAATCCGTGCCGTCCCGACCCTGGCCGCACAGGGCCATGATCAGTTCATGCACTTCCAGGGTCTTGAGTTCGTTGTAGCCCAGTTGATGCCCGGGGGCCGGGCTGAAGGCGGCGTAGCCGGGCAGGTCCGGTCCGGCCAGCAGGCGCTGGAAGCCTTTCTGCCCGACCCGGTACAGGCGCAGTTCGTTGAGCCGTTCCTGGTCGAAGGCGAGGGTGCCCAGGGTGCCGCTGATCTCGAAGCTCAGGTGGTTTTTGTAGCCATGCTTGATCCAACTGCTGCTCAACGTGCCCCGCGCACCATTGGCGAAACGCAACAAGGCGTGGGCCTGATCGTCCACGGCAATATGGCGCCGTTCCTGGCTGCCGGCGTGGGTCGGTCGTTGCAGATGCACCGTCTGTACATCGGCGCACACCGCCTGCACCGGCCCCATGAGAAAGCGCGCCATGGCCAGCAGGTGGCTGCCCAGGTCGGCCAGGGCGCCGCCGGCGTGCTGCGGGTCGCAACGCCAGGACCAGGGTGAATCCGGGTCGGCCATGAAATCCTCGCTGAACTCGCCCTGGAAACTCACCAACTGCCCCAGCTCGCCCTGGCCGATCAACTGCCGGGCCAGGGCGATCATCGGGTTGTGCTGATAGTTGTAACCGACCCGGGTCACCACCCCGGCAGCTTGGGCGGCGTGGTGCATCTGCCGGGCCTCCTCGACGCTGATGGCCAGGGGTTTTTCACAGTACACCGCCTTGCCCGCCGCCAGGGCCGCCATGGCCATGGGGAAGTGCAGATGGTTGGGGGTGGTGATGGCCACCAGATTGACCCGGGGATCGGCGATCAAGCCTTGCCAGTCGCTATGGGCCCGGGCGAAGCCCCAGGCCCCGGCGCAGTGCTCGGCGCGCTGCGCATCGGCATCGGCCAGGGCCGCCAGGTGCAGGCGCACCGGCAGTTCGAACACTGCGCTGACACTGCGAAACGCCAGGGCGTGGGCCCGGCCCATGAAGCCGGTACCGATCAAGCCAATGCCAAGTTCATCCATAGCCGCACCTGCAGAATTATTGTTTTAGGAAGGGCTAGTTATGGAATAAAAATTCTCTAATTGCAATTGCTGGAATTAAAATTTTGACTGGCGCTGTAGGAGCCGGCTTGCCGGCGACAGGGCCCCTGTGGCTTGCGCTGGGTTCAAGGTCCTGTTCGCTGGCAAGCCCGCTGCCAAGGGAAATGAAAAAGGCAGCCCGGAGGCTGCCTTTTCGGTGGTGCAAGCGGGCCTCAGGAGAGGAAGCCGCCATCCACGTTCAGCGAAATGCCGGTGGTGTAGCTGGAAGCGTCGCTGGCCAGGTAGAGCACCGCGCCGGCCATTTCGCTCGGGTCGGCCACGCGCTTGAGGGGGATCTGCGCCAGGGCGGTCTTGAGGATGGCGTCGTTCTTCACCAGGGCCGAGGCAAACTTGGTGTCGGTCAGGCCCGGCAGCAAGGCGTTACAGCGGATGCCGAACTGTGCGCATTCCTTGGCGAAGACCTTGGTCATGTTGATCACCGCGGCCTTGGTCACCGAGTAGATGCCCTGGAAGATCCCCGGCGAGATGCCGTTGATCGAGGCGACGTTGATGATGCTACCGCCGCCGTTGTCGCGCATCAGCTTGCCGGCTTCCACCGACATGAAGAAATAGCCGCGGATATTGACGTCGACGGTCTTCTGGAAGGCCCCCAGGTCAGTGTCCAGGACGTTGCAGAATTGCGGGTTGGTGGCGGCGTTGTTGACCAGGATGTCGAGGCGGCCGAACTGCTCGCGAATCCCGGCGAAGACCTGGCTGATCTGCTCCATTTCGCCGATGTGGCAGGCAATCGCCGTGGCCTTGCCGCCGGCGGCGATGATGGCGTCGGCCACGTGCTGGCAGCCTTCGAGCTTGCGGCTCGACACGATCACGTGGGCCCCTTGCTGGGCCAGGAGCTTGGCAATGGCTTCACCGATACCGCGGCTGGCGCCGGAGACGAATGCGATCTTGCCGTCGAGGTCGAACAACTGAGTCTTGGACATGGTTTTTCCTTGCTGGGCTGTCGGGCGCCGAGGGCGCGGTCAGAGGCTGGATTTTTCGATGACCTGCAGGCTCATCTGCTCCAGCAGTTTGTTCATGTGAATGAACTGCGCGAAGCGTTTGTCCTGGGTCTGGCCGTGGTAGAAGCGGTAGTAGATCTGCTGCACGATGCCGGCCAGGCGGAACAGGCCGTAGGTGTAGTAGAAGTCGAAATTGCCGATTTCGATTCCCGAGCGTTCGGCGTAGTAATCGACGAATTCCTGGCGGGTCAGCATGCCCGGGGCGTTGCTCGGCTGGCGCCGCATCAGTTGCACTGGCGCCGGGTCGGCGGCCTCGATCCAGTAGGCCAGGGTGTTGCCCAGGTCCATCAGCGGATCGCCCAGGGTGGTCAGTTCCCAGTCCAGCACGCCGATGATCTGCATCGGGTTGTGGGGATCGAGGATGACGTTGTCGAAGCGGTAGTCGTTATGCACGATGCTTGAGGTTGGGTGATCGGCGGGCATCTTGTCGTTGAGCCAGGCCTTCACGGTTTCCCAGTGCGGCGCATCGGGGGTCAGGGCTTTCTCGTAGCGCTCGCTCCAGCCCTTGATCTGGCGCTGCACATAGCCTTCAGGCTTGCCCAGGTCGCCCAGGCCGCAGGCGTTGTAGTCGACCCGATGCAGTTCGACGAAACGGTCGATGAAACTCTTGCACAGGGCTTGGGTCTTGCCGGCATCCAGGCCCAGTTCCGCCGGCAGGTCGGAGCGCAGGATGATGCCCTTGACCCGTTCCATGACATAGAACTCGGCGCCGATCACCGACTCGTCGGTACAGTGCACATAGGCCTTGGGGCAGTAGGGGAAACCGTCCCTGAGCTGGTTGAGAATGCGGAACTCGCGGCCCATGTCATGGGCGGACTTGGCCTTGTGGCCAAACGGCGGGCGGCGCAGGACGAATTCCTGGTCCGGGTACTCCAGCAAGTAGGTGAGGTTCGAGGCACCGCCTGGGAACTGGCTGATTTGCGGTGTGCCGCTGAGGCCGGGAATATGCGCCTTGAGGTACGGATTGATCAGGTTGGCATCGAGCTCCTCGCCGGGGCGAGTACGGGTGGATTGGTCTGTAAGCGCCATGCTTATCCCTTCTGCTTATTCTGGAGGCCAGAGATTATTGACTAATCTAATGCGCCTACCGGCCCCTCACAATCGCGGCGAGCCTTTATAGGTGCGCGTGTTGCCGGACAATCATTGCTTTTGATACAAGCGTTTGAATTTACCCCCGTGTGTCTACGACCCGGTGAGAGCAAGCCCCCGTAGGAGCCGGCTTGCCGGCGAAGAGGATGTCCTGACCGGCGCTGGCTTTCGCTGGCAAGCCAGCTCCTGCACAAGCCATGCAGGCCAGAGGTTGTCCGCCCCACGAGCATAGGCGTTGCCCAGGGGATGGGTCAGTTGGGTGTCGGCAGGGGCAGTGGGGTCAGCAGGGGCTGGCCCTCGAAGTGGGCCACCAGGTTCTGGCCGACCATGTCCACGGTGTCGCGGCTGGCCTGGGGCGAAAGGCCGGCGACGTGGGGCGTCAGCACCACATTGTCCAGGCCCTTGAAACCGTCCGGCACTTGCGGTTCGTCATCGAACACGTCCAGGGCCGCGCCGGCAATCCGCCGCTGTTTCAGGGCCTGCAGCAGGGCGTTGGTGTCCACCACGCTGGCCCGGGCGATGTTCACCAGGAAACCTTCGGCGCCAAGGGCTTCCAGCACCGGCTGGTCCACCAGATGCCGGGTGTCGGCGCCGCCGGGGGTGGCAATCACCAGGGCATCCGAGTCCCGGGCCAGCTCCAGCAGGCTCGGGCAAAAGCGGTAGGGCTGGTCCGGCCGGGGCTGGCGGCTGTGATAATTCACGGTCATGTCGAACCCCAGGGCACAGCGCCGGGCGATGGCCTGGCCCACGGCGCCCAGCCCGAGGATGCCCAGGCGCATGCCGGCCACGGAAGGGCGCAGGACTTTTGGCCATTGCCCCTGGCGCACGGCGGCATCTGACTGGGGAATGCCTCGGACCAGCGACAGCAGCAGGGCGAGGGCATGATCGGCCACGGACGAGGCATTGACCCCGGCGCCATTGGTCACGGCAATCCCGCGGTTGCTCGCCGCTTGCAGGTCCACCTGCTCATAGCCGGCACCGATCACGCAGATGATCTGCAGCCGGGGCAGGGCGTTGATTTCCGCCGCTGTCAGCCCCAGTGGGCCTCGGGTCAGCACGGCGTCGATCTGTGGGGCGTGGGTCTTGATGGCCTGGGCCCGTTCGGCGGGCGTGGGGGCCAGGATCAGGTTGAAGCCCAGCGCTTCGAGCAAGGGCAGGTAGGCGTTGACGTTCTCGACCAGGACCAGGACGGTGGCGCGCATGACGGTTCCTCAGCAGTTAATGGGGCAAGGGCTGGCGCAATTGAAAGATGTTGCCTTCCGGGTCGACGCCGTCGCAGATCTGCGCCCCCTTGAATGACCATTCGCGCTCGGCCTCGTACAACCGGCCCCCGGCGCTGGCGGCCCGTTGCCTGGCCTGTTGCAGATCGGCAACCTGGAACAGCGGCTTGCACGCGCCATCGCTACGGGGCAGTGGCGGTTCCTGCACGACGATGCGCGCGGCAATCGCCGCAGGCACCTGGACCAGTGTCAGCTCGAAGCCCTGATGCACCAGTTGCTGGTAATCCGCCTGTTGCTCGGTGATGGGCCAGCCCAGCAGGTCGGCATAGAAGCGGGCGAGTGACGGCGGGTCGAGGCTGTAGAGGATGCAGCCGGCGATCGTGGTGGCGCTCATGGAGGATTCCATACAGGCGGGGACGAAGGCTCAAGGGTGCGGGTTGCGAGGGATTTTGGCAATGCTCGCCGGCACCGTTCCCGGGGGAGTCACGCCATGTTCGGCGTGCCCGGGGCGGTGTGGGGACTATGGGGTCAGAAGGTCACATCGGCGGTCGTGGCCAGGCGCACGAAGGGGCCGTTGAGGGTGGCGTTATGGTGGGCGATGATTTTCTTCGCCCCCAGCACGGGTGTGTCCATGCAGGTATGGGCGTCCTCCACCAGCACGGCGGCAAAGCCCAGGTCGCCGGCGGCGCGGCAGGTGGCATCGACGCAGTACTGGGTCTTCATGCCGACGATCACCAGCTCATTGACCTGGGCTTCCTGCAGGCGCTCGGCCAGCCCGGTGCCGACAAAGCAACTGGGGCGGGTCTTGTCCAGCACGCAGTCCAGTTCTTCATCCACTTCCAGGGTCGGCAGCAGTTGCCAGAGCGGGCTGCCGGCGGCAATCGGCGATTCGGTGGGGCCGGTATGGCGCACGGCGAAGATCGGCGCCCCGGCCTGGCGGGCGCGGCGGATCAGCTGGTTGATGTTTTCCAGGGTCTGTTCGCGCTTGTAGGGCTTGTCCGGTCCGTTGAACAGGCCGACCTGCATGTCGATGACCAGCAGGGCACGCTTGGCGTTGGATAAAGGCATCTTGTCTCTCCTTGTAGTGCCAGCTGGACGGAGAAACAAAAGGCCCCGTCCATTGCTGGCGGGGCCTTGGTTTTACTGTGCTTGCATCATCCCGCACAGCTACCACACGACCCGCCGTAGGCAGTCGTGGTGGTAGAGGTAGGGTTGAGCGCGTAGATATTCATGGGGGCCGATCATGCCGCCTGGCCGTGAATCTTGTCAACGCAGCCCAGCGCGCGTCGGCTTGCCGAGGAACAGGTGCGTGGGATGTGCATCGCCTTCGCGGACGCTTGCGCCGGCAAGCCGGTGCCAGGGGAAGGCGGGAGAAGGCCGGGCCAGACGCTTCGCCACGGCAAAAAAATAAATCTGCACCGTACAAACCGTTCCTCAGCTAAGTCTATGCAGCGCTCGCGGAATCCCGGACAATCGCGCCCCCTCTGTTTCGGTCGGGGCTCTGTCTGTCGGGTACTCCGACGCGCCCTGATCGAATGGCAAACGACCGGAATGTGGAGATCCCACCGGATGAATGATCAGGCCAACAGCGTTGATCAACGCTTTGAAACGGCGACCCCAGCGACCCTGAGTAGCTGGAACCGCCAAGACACCACCTGGATGCTGGGCCTGTTTGGCACCGCCATTGGTGCCGGTACCCTGTTTCTGCCCATCAATGCCGGCATCGGCGGTTTCTGGCCGCTGTTGATCCTGGCGCTGCTGGCCTTCCCCATGACCTTCTATGCACACCGCGGCCTGACCCGCTTCGTGCTCTCCGGGCGTGACGGTGCGGACATCACTGACGTGGTGGAAGAACATTTTGGCCTCACCGCCGGTGCTCTGATCACCTTGCTGTACTTTTTGGCGATCTTCCCGATCCTGCTGATCTACAGCGTGGCCCTGACCAACACCGTCGACAGCTTCATGACCAATCAACTGCACATCGCGCCGCCACCGCGGGCGATCCTGGCCCTGGTGCTGATCTTCGGCCTGCTGGTGGTGGTGCGTTGCGGCGAGCAGGTGATCGTCAAGGCCATGAGCCTGATGGTCTATCCGTTCATCGTGGCCCTGCTGTTCCTCGCGGTGTTCCTGATCCCGCACTGGAATGGCGGCATCCTCGCCACCGTCAGCGATGTCCCGGCGCCTTCGGCCTTCCTGCATACCCTGTGGCTGGCGATTCCGGTGATGGTCTTCTCGTTCAACCACTCGCCGATCATCTCGGCCTTTGCCGTGGACCAGAAGCGCCGCTATGGCGTGCACGCCGAAGAGCGCAGCTCGCAGATCCTCTCGCGTGCCCATCTGCTGATGGTGGGCATGGTGCTGTTCTTCGTCTTCAGCTGTGTGCTGACCCTGAACCCGGCGCAACTGGCCGAAGCCAAGGCGCAGAACCTGTCGATCCTGTCCTACCTGGCCAACCACTTCCAGAATCCGACCATCGCCTTCGCCGCACCGTTGATTGCCTTCGTGGCCATCGCCAAGTCCTTCCTGGGTCACTACATCGGTGCCAGCGAAGGCCTCAAGGGCCTGATCGGCAAGAGCGGCCGGCGTCCTGGGGCGAAAACCCTGGACCGGGTTACCGCTGCCTTCATGCTGGTGATCTGCTGGGCCGTGGCGACCCTCAACCCGAGCATCCTGACGATGATCGAGACCATGGGTGGCCCGGTGATCGCGGCGATCCTGTTCCTGATGCCGATGTACGCCATTCGCAAAGTGCCGGCCATGGCCCGCTATCGCGGCCAGGCCTCCAACGTCTTCGTGACCCTGGTGGGCCTGGTGGCCATTACCGCCCTGGTGTACTCCCTGGCTTCGTGAGTGGTGCGACGCGCTGGCGGCTGCCTTCGCCGGCATTCCACACCTGCGCGACGCTCACCGCCTGGAGCCGGCTTGCCGGCGGACAGGCCCTCAAGCCTGACGCGATTGCTGGCAACACAACCAACGCCGCCGGTGCTCACAGCACCGGCGGCGTTGTCGTTCAAGGCATTGATCAGGATCGTTTGCTGCCTTGAATAAAGGGCTAAGCTGGTGCTCTTATTGCTGCCCGGAACCCGTCAATGGCCACTCCCGTCACACGGGCTGCAATCTGGCCCAAAGGCGTTGATGCCGTTGGGCGACACCCTCTGAATTCGAATTTTGCCTTGTCACGGACGAACCCGATTGGCCACTGAACCCCTCACCCAGCCAACTGTTGTCCCCAAGCGCAGCCGTGATCTGCTGGCCGGCTTGTCCATCGCCGGCCTGTTGCTGCCGGAGGCTGTGGCCTATTCCGGTATTGCCGCCTTGCCGCCCCAGGCCGGGGTCATTGCCCTGTTCGCCGGGTTGCTGTGCTACGGCCTGCTGGGCAGCAGCCGCTTCGCCATTGTCTCGGCCACGTCCTCATCGGCGGCGGTGCTGGCCGCTGCCACCTTGTCCCTGGCAGAGGGCGACGTGCAGCTGCGCCTGAACCTGGCGTTCGCCCTGGTGCTGCTGACCGGAGGCTTCTTCGTCCTGGCGGGGCTGTTTCGCCTCGGCGGCGTGACCGCGTTCATTGCCAAGCCGGTGCTGCGCGGCTTCGCCTTCGGCCTGGCCGTGACCATCATCCTCAAGCAGTTCGCCACCATCGTGGGGGTGCACCTGAGCACCGGCAACCTGGTGCGTTTTCTGCCCCAGTTGCTGGAGCAGTGGCCGCAGTGGAACTGGGCCGGCGCGGCGGTGGCGGCATTGGCCTTGCTGGTGCTGGCGATCTGTTCGCGGATTCCCTACGTGCCCGGTGGGCTGGTGGCGGTGGTGATCGGCATTGGCGCCGGGCAATGGCTCGATCTGCCGGCTCATGGGGTGGCCCTGATCGGGGTGATCGAACTCAAGCTGCAGGTGCCGAGCCTGCCGGACCTGCCCTTTGCCGACTGGCTGCGCCTGGGGGAACTGGCGTTTGCCCTGGTGATGATCCTGTATGCCGAGTCCTACGGCTCCATCAGCTCCCTGGCGCTCAAGCATGGCGACCGGGTCTCGTCCAACCGCGACCTGCTGGCCCTGGGCGCTGGCAATCTGCTCTCCGGTCTGTTCCATGGCATGCCCGTCGGCGCCGGTTATTCGGCCACTTCCGCCAACGAAGCGGCGGGGGCCCGCTCGCGGCTGGCCGGGCTGACCGCTGCTGCGGTGATGCTGATCATCGTTCTGACGGTGCTGCCCTATATCGCCCTGACCCCGGAGCCGGTGCTGGCGGCGATCGTCATCTATGCCTTGGGCCATGGCCTGAGCCTGCAACCGCTGGGGCGCTATTTCATCTGGCGCCGGGATCGGTTGCTGGTGATCTGTGCGGTCACCGCGGTGCTGGTGCTGGGGGTGCTGGATGGTTTGCTGCTTTCGGTAGGGGTGAGCATTCTGTTGATGCTGCGCCAGTTGTCGGCGGCGGATATCCAGATCCTCGGTCAATTGGGCAGCGGACATGATTTTGTCGACCTCAGCCGCCATCCTCAGGCGCGGCAGGTGCCGGGGGTGCTGATTCTGCGTCCGGGGGAGGCGCTGTTCTTCGCCAACGCCGAGCGCATCCTGGGCGGTGCCTTGCATCTGATCCGGCATGTGCAGACGCCGATTCACACGGTCATTCTCAGCCTGGAAGAGTCGCCGAATCTGGACGGCACCAGCATCGAGGCCCTGGACGACTTCTTCCGTCAGGTCCGCCTGGAGCACAAGCGCCTGGCCCTGGCCCGGCTCAAGCACAGGGCCAAGGAAGCCCTGGCGGGCCTGCCGTCGACTGCCGAGCATCAGGTGTTGCTCAGTGGCACCAGCGTCGACGATACGCTGCAGGAAAGCCTGCAGATCTGGAGCGGTCAGGCTCAGGCAGGACTCTGGCATTGAGTCTTGGCGCTTGGGTGTATCGCGCCTGGCCTGTGGCAGCGTAGCGCAGCGCGAACTAGCGGGCAGGGCAGTCAGCAAAAGTTACAGGCATAAAAAAACGCCGCGTATCGTGGAATACGCGGCGTTCTTTTTTACAACGCTAGAGCCTTAGGCTTGCACCACCGGGATCTTGGCGTTGGCCGCCGCTTCACGGAACTCGGCGATCTGGTCGAAGCTCAGGTAGCGGTACACGTCCGCTGCCATGCTGTCGATCTTGCCGGCGTATTCCATGTACTCCTCGACGGTCGGCAGGCGACCCAGGATCGAAGCCACCGACGCCAGCTCGGCCGAAGCCAGGTAGACGTTGGCGCCATCGCCCAGACGGTTCGGGAAGTTACGGGTCGAAGTCGACACCACGGTCGAGTTCGGCTCAACGCGGGCCTGGTTACCCATGCACAGCGAGCAGCCCGGCATTTCCATGCGCGCGCCAGCCTTGCCGTAGATGCCGTAGTAGCCTTCTTCGGTCAGTTGGTGAGCGTCCATCTTGGTCGGCGGCGACAGCCACAGACGGGTTGGCAGCTGGCCCTTGACCTGATCCAGCAGCTTACCGGCCGCGCGGAAGTGACCGATGTTGGTCATGCAGGAACCGATGAACACTTCGTCGATCTTCTGGCCAGCGACGCTGGACAGCAGGCGAGCGTCGTCCGGGTCGTTCGGCGCGCAGAGCACAGGCTCCTTGACGTCGGCCAGGTCGATCTCGATGACTTCGGCGTACTCGGCGTCCTTGTCGGCTTCCAGCAGCTCAGGGTTGGCCAGCCAGGCTTCCATCGCTTGAGCGCGACGCTCCAGGGTACGGGCATCGCCGTAGCCTTCGCCGATCATCCAGCGCAGCAGGGTGATGTTGGACTTCAGGTACTCGGCGATCGACTCTTTGGACAGCTTGATGGTGCAACCGGCAGCCGAACGTTCGGCCGAGGCGTCGGACAGTTCGAAGGCTTGCTCGACGGTCAGGGTTTCCAGGCCTTCGATCTCCAGGATGCGGCCGGAGAAGGCGTTCTTCTTGCCTTTCTTCTCGACGGTCAGCAGGCCTTTCTGGATCGCGTAGTAAGGGATGGCGTGGACCAGGTCACGCAGGGTGACGCCAGGCTGCAGCTTGCCCTTGAAGCGAACCAGGATCGATTCCGGCATGTCCAGTGGCATGACGCCAGTGGCGGCGGCGAAGGCCACCAGGCCGGAACCGGCCGGGAACGAGATGCCGATCGGGAAACGGGTGTGGGAGTCACCACCGGTGCCGACGGTGTCCGGCAGCAGCATGCGGTTCAGCCAGCTGTGGATGATGCCGTCGCCCGGACGCAGGGACACGCCGCCACGGGTCATGATGAAGTCAGGCAGGGTGTGGTGAGTGGTGACGTCGATCGGCTTCGGATAGGCCGCGGTGTGGCAGAACGACTGCATCACCAGATCGGTGGAGAAGCCCAGGCAAGCCAGGTCTTTCAGTTCGTCACGGGTCATAGGACCGGTGGTGTCCTGGGAGCCGACGGTGGTCATCTTCGGTTCGCAGTAGGTGCCTGGACGTACGCCAGTCACGCCGCAAGCCTTGCCGACCATCTTCTGCGCCAGGGTGAAACCCTTGGTGCTTTCGGCTGGAGCTTCAGGCTTCTTGAACAGGTCGGACGGTGGCAGGCCCAGCTCGGCGCGCGCCTTCTCGGTCAGGCCACGGCCGATGATCAGCGGGATACGGCCGCCAGCACGGACTTCGTCGAGCAGCACCGGGGTCTTCATTTCGAAGGTGGCCAGGACTTCGTCGCTGTTGTGCTTGGTGACTTTGCCAGCGTGCGGGTACAGGTCGATCACGTCGCCCATGTTCATCTTCGACACGTCGAATTCGATCGGCAGGGCGCCGGCGTCTTCCATGGTGTTGTAGAAGATTGGAGCGATCTTGCTGCCGAAGCAGAAGCCGCCGGCACGCTTGTTCGGCACGTAAGGAACGTCGTCGCCGAAGAACCACAGGACCGAGTTGGTCGCCGACTTACGCGACGAACCGGTGCCGACCACGTCGCCAACGTAGGCGATCGGGAAGCCGTCGTTGCGCATCTGCTCGATCTGTTTCATCGGGCCGATGGAACCTTGCACGTCAGGCACGATGCCGTCACGGGCCATTTTCAGCATGGCCAGGGCGTGCAGCGGGATGTCCGGACGGGACCAGGCGTCAGGGGCAGGGGAGAGGTCGTCGGTGTTGGTTTCGCCGGTGACCTTGAACACCCGCAGGCTGATCTTGTCGGCCAGTACCGGGCGGTTCTTGAACCACTCACCGTCGGCCCAGGATTGCAGTACGCCCTGGGCGTGAACGTTGCCGTTCTTGGCTTTTTCCGCGACGTCGTGGAAGGCGTCGAACATCAGCAGGGTGTGCTTGAGTTGAGCGGCAGCAACAGGCGCCAGCTCGGCGTCGTCCAGGAGGTCGACCAGGGTCACGATGTTGTAGCCGCCCTGCATGGTGCCCAGCAGTTCTACGGCGCGCTTCTTGTCGATCAGAGGGGAGGAGGCTTCGCCTTTGGCCAGCGCGGAGAGGAAACCGGCCTTGACGTAGGCGGCTTCGTCGACTCCTGGCGGAACGCGATTGGTGATCAGGTCAACGAGGAAAGCTTCTTCGCCAGCCGGGGGATTCTTCAGCAGCTCGACCAGGCCTGCAGTTTGTTCGGCGTTAAGCGGCTGGGGAACGATACCCAGTGCTGCGCGCTCTTCGATATGTTTGCGGTAGGCTTCAAGCACAGTTATTACCCTCATCAGTGGTCCCAAATGGGTGTCCGGGACGCTCATCCCGAAATTGCCGTACTCATGCGCTGCGTGGCGTTGTGGGCCACTTAGCCAGAATTACCGACAATTCCTTACAGAAGCTGCTTTCAAAGTTTTACGCCTGCAGAACGGGGAGCTGATGAGGGTTGGCGCTGGATTTTTCCCCGCTGGAAAAATCCCTCGCCAACACCGCTCTGAAGGAACGACTGTGCTCGTGACGCTTTGAAAACAGCTTCAAACGGACATTGGCGCCTAAAAAGGCTGGCTGATTCTACGGCAAAAAAAATCTAAACGTAAGTTGCTGTATTGAAGTTTGAGGGGTGATCAATCTTAGACAAAGGGCTAACATTGCCGACTGTTTTGCCTTTGCGTGTGTTGTTTTTCTATGCCCAATCAGACCATCAAGACCCCTTGCGTCGGCCTCTGCTCCACCGTCTACGGCGACCTGGTGTGCCGCGGCTGCAAGCGTTTCCATCACGAAGTGATCAACTGGAACGGTTACAACGAGGAGGAGAAACGCGCGGTCTGGTTGCGTCTTGAACAACTGCTGGTGCAGGTGATGGCGGCCAAGCTGGAAGTCTTCGACCCGGCGCGTCTGCGCGGGCAACTGGAGCAGCGCAAGATCCGTTTCGTGCCGCACCAGTCCGAGTATTGCTGGGCCTACCAGCTGATTGCCCGGGGCGCGCGGGTGATCAACCAGCTCGACGCCTACGGTATGGCGCTGTTGCCGGAGTTCCGCGACTGGGGCCTGCCGGAGTTGCGTGACGCCATCGATCGGGAATTCTTCCTGCTGTCGGAAGCCCACTACCAGCGCTACATCGCCCCGGGGTTTCTCAAGGACGCCCTGGGCTGAGAGGTTCGTCGGCCAGCCACTTCCTGCGCAAAGGGTGCTGCAGGCATGGGCTTGCCAGCGACAGCGTCGTCATGGGCGACGCAGGTTACGCGCTGGCGTTGCGGGGAAGGGGCTCAGGCTTTGGCGGCGAGTTCTTCCAGGTGGTCCATGATGTCCGCCGGCTTGAGCACCAGCACGTCACTGTCCAGGGAGTCGAGCACCACTTCGGCGGTGTTGCCGATCAAGGCCCCCGACAACCCGGTGCGGGCCACGGTGCCGATGATGGTCAGCACGGCCCCCAGTTTGTGGGCCATATGGGGAATCAGCACGTCCGCCGGACCTTCCTCGATATGCAGGTGCGCATCGTCGATATCGAACTCGGCCTGGAACGCCCTGCATTCCTCGCGATAGCGCTTCTCGATGGTTTCCTTGAGCTGGAACACCGGGTCGGATGCCGAAAGCATCGGTGATGGATGGGCGCTGATCACGTGCAGTTGGGCCCTGGCCAGGCTGGCGATGTCGAAACCATAGTCAACGATGCTGGCATGCAGTGTGCGGTGTTCGCCGTCCATGTTGCCGACATCGATGGCCGCCATGACCACGCCACCGGCCCAGGGGGTGGCGGTCTTGACCAGCAGCACCGGGGTTGGGCAGTAGCGCAGCAGCTTCCAGTCCGCCGGGGTCAGCAGGACTTTCTTCAGCGGATTGTCATGGGAATGCTGCTTGATCACCAGGCCGCAACCCTCGGCCTGCTGCACGTCGATGATGGTTTCATGCAGGCTCTCGTTCCAGGCCTGCTCGGTGGTGACGCTGTAGCCTTCGCCGGTCAGGCTGCTCTTGAGCACGCTGAGCAGCGCCGAGTGTTCGTGCTTCTTGTCGCAGACCAGCAGATGCAGGTGGGCCTGGGTGACCCCGGCAATCAGCTTGGCGCGCTTGAGGGCGAGACTTTCGCCAGGCGTGGGATCGATGACCACCAGGATGCTGCGGATACTTTGCATGATCGGGATCTCCAGGAAAGGGATGAATGGTTAGGGTCTGTTCCCGTTTGGCCCAGCAACGCGGCTCGTCACCAAACGGGAACAGACCCTAGCGTGCACAACTATAGTTGCTGGCGCCCGCGCCGCATGTTGATGCATATCAAGCGCGGCCGCTGGTGGTCTGCGACGTGGCCGGTATAATCGCCAGCCTTTCGCTGTGAAGCCTTATTTGTCTCGTGAGCCTCATGTTATCGATCACTGATAGTGCCGCCATTGCTCGCCTTGCTGTGGCGGATTGCTCGGAAATGCGCCGATGAACTTTCCACAAATTCATGACTTCCTCGGCTGTCGGACTCCCGACGCCTGGGTCCAGGCGGCCCTGGCCGACCAGGAAACCCTGCTGATCGACCACAAGAACTGTGAGTTCAAGGCCGCCAGCACCGCCCTGAGCCTGATCGCCAAGTACCATTCCCATGTCGACCTGATCAACATGATGTCGCGCCTGGCCCGGGAAGAACTGGTGCACCACGAACAGGTCATGCGCCTGATGAAACGACGCAAGGTCGAGCTGCGCCAACTGCACGCCGGGCGCTACGCTTCGGGCCTGCGCAAGGTGGTGCGCAGCCATGAGCCGGTGAAGCTGGTGGACACCCTGGTGGTCGGCGCCTTTATCGAAGCCCGCAGTTGCGAGCGCTTCGAAGCCCTGGTGCCACACCTGGATGAGGAGTTGGGCAAGTTCTATTTCGGCCTGCTCAAAAGCGAGGCCCGGCACTATCAGGGCTACCTGAAGCTGGCCTACCAGTATGGCGACGCCCGGGACATCGCTCAGGTGATCGACAAGGTGCGGGCCGCCGAGCAGGAGCTGATCGAGTCCCCGGACCCGGAATTCCGCTTCCACAGCGGCGTACCGGCCTGGTAAGGCACAACCCTTGTGTCGCTGCCCTTGTATAAAAGCAGGGGCAAATTGTTAAAAACTCTTAAAAGAATGAAACTTTGCGCAAAGCCGCGATAAGTCGCTGGTTTTGCCGCGACCTTAGCCTTTTTTTAACCTGGGTCCTTCTATAATGCGCGCACTCAAAATTGTGTGCTTGCGAACGGGAAGGTATGGAAAACCTGGGTCTTGGCAAAGTCCTGCTGGTGGAAGATGACGAGAAGCTCGCCGGGCTGATTGCCAGCTTCCTGTCCCAGCATGGCTTTGAAGTGCTGACGGTATACCGGGGCGATGTGGCCTTGGCGGCGTTTCTCGAATTCAAACCGAAGCTGGTGGTGCTCGACCTGATGTTGCCGGGCCAGAGCGGCCTGCACGTGTGCCGGGAAATCCGCGCCGTGGCCGATACCCCGATTGTCATCCTCACCGCCAAGGAAGACGACCTGGACCACATCCTCGGCCTGGAGTCCGGCGCCGACGACTATGTGATCAAGCCCATCAAGCCGGCGGTGCTGCTGGCGCGGCTGCGGGCCCTGCAGCGGCGCCAGGTGCCGGAGTCGACCGCCTTGCGCGGGGCCCTGGAGTTCGGCGTGCTGAGCATCGACCGCAGCAGCCGCGAGGTGCGTCTGTCCGGCGAGCCGATCGAACTGACCACCATGGAGTTCGAGCTGCTCTGGCTGCTGGCCAATGCGGCAGGCAAGACCCTGTCCCGGGATGACATCCTGAACCGCATGCGCGGTATCGAGTTCGACGGTCTGAACCGCAGCGTCGACGTCTACATCAGCAAATTACGCGGCAAGCTCAAGGACAACCCGCGCGAGCCGGTGTGCATCAAGACCGTGTGGGGCAAGGGCTACCTGTTCAATCCATTCGCCTGGGAGATTTGAATGCTGCGGCTGTTTCTGGGGCTCTACCTGTTCCTGGCCCTCGGCTTTGCCGGAGCCATGACCGCGGTGCAACACATCTTCCTCAACTACCTGGCGGTGGACCTGATCGAGGCCTACAACCGTGATGCGGTGCGCGGGCCGGCCTACAGCCTCAGCGAGCAGCTGCGGCCCTTTGACGAGGCCGGGCGTCAGCATCAACTGGAGTTGCTCAAACCCCATTACGGGCTGGGGCTCAAGCTGGTGCAGGCCGGCGAGCTGGACCTCAACCAGAAGGAGCGGGCGCTGCTGAGCGCCAAGCAGCTGGTGGTCCGGGATGATTTCAACGAATTCATTTCCAGCATCGACGACGGTCCCCAGTTACTGAGCATCAAGCTGCCGGAAGACCCACCCCTGACCCTGCTCTACAACATCGCCGCCTATGCCTTGCTCGGCACGCTGCTGGCCATCGTCCTGTACTTCTGGGTGCGCCCGCACTGGCGCGACCTGGAGCGCCTGCGCCTGGCCGCCGAGCGTTTTGGCGGCAATGACCTCAGCACCCGCCTGCAACTGTCCCAGCGTTCCAACATTCGCGACCTGGCCCAGCACTTCAACCGCATGGCGGCGCGCATCGAGGGCCTGATCGCCAACCAGCGCGAGCTGACCAACGCGGTGTCCCACGAGTTGCGCACGCCCATCGCGCGGCTGTCATTCGAGCTGGACCAGTTGCAGCAGCAACCGGACCCGGAGGAAAACCGCGAGCTGATCGCCGACATGTACGCCGACCTTGGCGAACTGGAGGACATGGTCTCCGAGCTGTTGTCCTACGCCAGCCTGGAGCACGGCGCGGCCACCATCAGTCGCGAGAATATCCAGGCCCAGAGCTGGCTCGACAGCGTGGTCGGCAGTGTCGCCCTGGAGGCGGAAGCGGCGGGGGTGCAGTTGCTGATCCGCTCCTGCCAGGTCGAGTACGTGCGGATCGAGCCACGCTTCATGGCCCGGGCGGTGATCAATCTGCTGCGCAACGCCATTCGCTACGCCGACCGGCGGGTGGAGGTGTCCCTGGTACGCCTGGAGCAGGGCTACGAAGTGCGGGTCAATGATGACGGGCCCGGCGTGCCGGTGGACGGACGGGAGAAAATCTTTGAACCCTTTTCCCGGCTCGACGCCAGCCGCGACCGGCGTACCGGTGGCTTCGGCCTGGGCCTGGCCCTGGTGCGACGGGTCTCCCAGTGGCATGGCGGCAAGGTCGAGGTGGTGGATTCGGAGTGGGGCGGGGCCTCGTTTCGCCTGACCTGGGCCCATGTCGATTAGCGGCAGCGGCAAGTTGCAAGCGGTAAGCGGCAAGCTTCAAGCCGCCAGTTCGCTGCTTGCCGCTTGCCGCTCGAAGCCTACCGCTTAAAAGCTGTACTCAAGCTGGGTGCCCAGCACCGTCTGCATGCGCCGATCGACGATCGGGCTGTCGCCGGCTTCCTTGCCCAGGTACTGCAGGGACAGCAGGGTCGAAAGCTTGGTCTGCTCGTTGAGGGGCAGGGTCCATTCCAGGTCCAGGCCATTGCTCACCAGCCCGCCCTTGGCGCGGTAGGCGCTGAAGCGGCTGTTGGCGGCCTGGGTGCCGCTCACGCCGTACCAGGTCTGCATATAGTCGGCATTGCCGAACAGGCTGTTGAGGCTGGCATCGAGGCTGCCCAAACGGCCCTCGTACAGGTTGGTGCCAATGCTCAGCTGCAGCTGGCTGTACGCCGAACCGGTGTCCTTGTTGTCATTTTTCTTCACTGCGTGGGTCACCGTGGCTCCCAGTTCGAACGGGCCCAGGTCGTAACCCAGGTGTGCGCCGAACTGTGCACGGGACTTGATCTGGCCCATGCCCTTGAGCCGCTTGGAGCCTTGGCCCAGGTGGTTCTTGTCGCGCCGTTCTTCGCTGGGGCCGACCCAGGTGCTGAACGACAGGTCGCCCCATTCATGGCCCCAGCCCAGGCCCTGGTCGGTGTTGAGGAAGAGGCCATAGGGGCTGATGATTTCGCCGCCGAAAATCGGCGCCACGGTGCGCTCGTCACTGCCGCTGTAGCGCGGCACGCTGGCCACACCGCCGCGCACGCCATATTTCCAGTCCTCGGCATGCAGCGCTGCAGACCCTGTGGCCAGGCCGAGGGTGCCCGCCCAAAGGGCGACGGTGGTGCAGCGTTTCAGGCTTTTCATAGTGTTTTAGAACCTCAGGTAGTGGGGGGTGTAGATACGTTTGAAGGAGTAGCCGAGGACGTTGACCCCGTTGACCTGGCGGCGCACGGTGTCGCCCAGCCCGGGGCCATGGCCGGCAATCACCGCATGGGCGTTGTCCACCGGAGCCAGGATGTAATCGGTGAGGGTGCGGCCCTGTTGCAGGCTGCGGATCATCAGGAAGCCGTCTTCCAGGGCGATGCTGACGCCGTTCAAGGGGGCGTTGGCTTCGTCATCGTTGAGGGCGTGATAGGTGCCGACCATGGCCAGCCAGTTGTCGGGCAGGGGCACCGGATCGATCCGTTCCCCCATGGCCAGTAGCTGGCCGTGGCGCTTTGCGGTAAATACCCGGTTGCCCTGAACGTTCATGACGTCCAGTTGCACCCGTCCCAGGTCGCCCAGGTCCTGCTGCCACAGGCCGAGGATTTTCTTCTGCGCCCGCAGCCAGCCGTGTTCGTCGCGCAGCAACTCGAAGCGCGTGCCGGCCAGTTCGCCAAACAGCCGCTGGTCCTGGTCCTTGATGCGCAGCACGCCCCAGGTCGTGGCATAGAACCCCGCCAGATGCTGGCGGTCGGCGGCTTCCGGCGCCCGGCGCCGCGGGCTGGGCTGGTCTGAGCCCTTCTGGTCAGTGCGACTCTGGACGGAGCTACTCGGTACGGGGCTATCCACTACGGAGCCATCCTGGCCGGAATCGTGCTGAACGCAGCCCTGCTGAACAGGGCCGGCTTGCATCCCTTCGGGGGCGCCATGGGCCTGCTGCAGCATGCGCAGAATCTGCGGCACCAACGGCTGGGCCAGGGCTGCGCCAGAGCCGGAATTGCTCATCACGATCACTGCCAGTTGCTGCTCCGGGAGCACGCTGATCCGGGCGTGGAAATCATCGCCGGAGCCACTGCGCTGCCAAGTGCCAATCCCCGGGTTGACCCACTCGTCGCCACAGGGCGAGAGGAACCAGCCCAGGCCCACCTGACAATCGAAATCCAGCGGGTTGCCGCTGTTCTGCGGACGCACCATCTCCTTGATCGAGGCCGGCGAGAGCAACGCCTGATGCTTGTAGCTGCCCTGGGCGAAGAGCATGCGCACGAAGTGGCTCAGGTCCCGTGGATTGCTCCACAAGCCAGCGGCGGACAAGTCGCGCACCAGGACATCATTGCTGCGGGTGCCGTCGGTATAGCCTTGGGTGCGGTAGGGTTGTGCGCCGCTGCCGCCTATGAAACTCGACTGGCTCATGCCCAGCGGGCGCAGCAGGCTTTTTTGCAGTTGCATCTCGAAATCCAGGCCGCTGCTGCGTTCCACCGCCGCGCCCAGCAGGGCGTAGCCCAGGTTGGAGGGGGCGGTCCGGGTGCCCGGGGCATTGTTCAGCCAGACCCCGCTGACCTTTCTCGGCAGCTCGTTGAGGGCCTGGGGCGTACGTGAGTCGCGCAGGTACTCGGCGGGCATCCCGGCCTGATGGCTGAGCAGACGGCGCACCGTCACGGCCTGGTCGGCGGCGTTCTGGTCCTGGTGAAAGCGCGAGCGGACGTAGAATTCCTTGAGGCTGTCCTGCAGGGGCGCATCCAACTGCAGGCGTCCCTGTTCCACCAGTTGCATGACCGCCGTAGCGGTCAGCAACTGCGACAGGGCGCCGGCGCGAAACGCGGTGTTCTCGGTCACCTGCAGGCCCCGTGCCTGGTCGGCAAACCCGAAGCCTCGGGCCCAGATCAGCTCCTGGCCGTCCACCAGGGCGATGGACAGCCCCGGGACCCGGTGCTCGGCCATCTCCCGGGGGATGTACTGCTTCAAGTAGCTGATGATGCTGGCGTAGTCGCCGGGCGCTATGACCGGTGGCGCAGGTGGTTGGCCATTGCAGCCGAGGCTGCTCAGCAGGATGCCCAGCAGTGGCAGGCCGAGAAGTTTGGGGGACATGCAGCACCCGACCGGAAATTCGATGAGCGGATGCTAGGGAAGGGCGTCTGAGGAGTCTTTGGCAGCTTTGTCTGGAAACTGTCAAAGAGTGTTAAGCGAAGGTGGCCGCGCCTCGGACCGAGGCGCGGCTTGGGCGGGTTACAGCTCCAGGCTGTGGATCACCTGGGTGGCATCGTCGGGGTCGATGGCGCTGCGCATACCGAGGGTCTTCGCCAGGCGGCGCATGCTGTAGTTGGCGGCGCTGTCCACCGAATACAGCTGCTGGAAACCATTGGTACGGGCTTCATCGATCAGATGCTGCATCAGCAGGGCACCGAGGCCCTTGCCTTGCCATTGATCGGCGATGGTCACGGCAAACTCGCAGCGCCAGGGCTGGTCGTCGACCTGGGCATAACGGCTGATGCCGACTTCCCGCAGCTCGCCGTTGTCGTGGACCAGGGCCACGTAGGCCACCCGTTGCGGGGTGCCGACATCCATCAGCTGATCCAGCAACTGATCGCCGACTTCCTTGACCTCACCGAGAAAGCGCTGGTGCCGGGTGACGGGGGAGAGGTTTTCGATAAAGGCCTTTTCCCGGCCCCGGTCTTCAGGGCGCAGCGGGCGGATCAGCACGTGGCTGCCGTCGCTCAGGGCGTCGATCCAGTATTGGCCTTGCTGGGCCGGAAATGGCGGTTGGGCGAGGACATCGAGGGCGCTGCTGGACATGATCAAGTCTCCGGGGAAGCAAAGGGCAGGTGATTGCCACAAGCTTTACTCCGCCGGCGACCCGGGCGCTTGATCGGCATCAATGTCCGCTGCTGTCGCGCCTCGGCTGGCGATCACCGGTCATGGCCCGATCCGGGGCCTGGGGCCTGCCGTTACCTGGCCTCTGGCGACACGCGGTGCTGGGGTGATCGGCCAGGGGCGGTTTGGGCCGCCTTTGTAGGTTGCTGTCGGTCATGGCCTAATGGGCCTTCACGGCAGAAGGTTGCTGCCCGTAAGGCTTAACAGGATGTAAGTCATGTCTATTCGACTAGGTCTAAGTTTCAACCCGAAGCTGATGTTCACTGCCGTTGCGCTAGTGTTGCCGGGCGCGTTGTTCAGCCACGCCACTTGGGCAAAGCCCTGGGAGTGGAGAAATTCCTGCGATTGGACCGAGCCCCATGAGGCGCTGATGATGGGCTGTATGGTGACCACCATTGCTACGACTACCACCTTCGCCGCTACTGTCTTCACCTATGACAGCATCAAGAACCTGTTTGGTTACGCCAAGGATGATGCCGCCGCTTTCATCGCCAGTGATGGCGATATTCGCGGAGCCCAGTTCGAACGGGCCTGGCGCAGTTATCGGGCCGATCTACCCCACCCTGACATGGATGAGATGGCTTTTGCGCACGCCGTGCTCGCCGCCGGCTAGTTCGGCGTTGGCGGAATCAGCGTGGTAATCAGCGCCCGTACGGTGCCGGGCAGGGCCTCCAGTTCGCGGACGATGATGCTGCGCTCGCGCACGGCCCAGCTTTCGTTCAGTTTCACCGTCACCAATTGCATGGTGCGGCTGTGCCGCAGCGCCGCGGACTCGGGAATGATGCCGATGCCGACCCCGGCCTCCACCATGCGGCACACCGCTTCGAAGCTCGACACCTGGATGCGCAGCGACAGCTGCTTGCCCAGGCGCTCCACGTGCTCGCGCAAGAAACTCAGCAGGGTGCTGCCCTCGTGCAGGCCGATGTGCTGGTAGGCCAGGGTCTGGTCCAGGCTCACTGACGCTTCTCGGGCCAGTGGGTGGTCCACCGGCACCATCAGCACCAGCCGGTCGGTGCTGAAATGCAGCACCTGCAGGCCGCTGGCTTCCACCGGGCCGGCAATGATGCCCATGTCGGAGGTGCCGTCCAGCACCCCGCGGACGATGTCCCGGGACAGGCGCTCCTGCAGGTCCACGGTGACGCCGGGACGCGCCGAGAGAAAGCCCGCCAGCACTTCCGGGAGGAATTCGGTGACGGCCGTGGTGTTGGCGAAGATGCGGATGTGCCCGGTGGCGTCGCCGCCGTACTGGGTGAACTCGCTTTTCAGGTAGTCCACCTGGCGCATGATCAGCCGCGCATGCTGCAGCAGCCGTTCGCCGGCCGGAGTGACTTCGACCCCGCGGCTGTCGCGGTACAGCAGGCGGGTGTCCAGCTGGTTTTCCAGGGCCTTGATCCGTGCACTGGCGGCGGCCGGGGAGAGAAAGGCGCGGCGTGCGCCCTGGGTCAGGCTGGGGGATTCGGCGATATGGATAAACAGGCGTAGGTCCGCCAGATCGAAATGCATGTCCGGGCTCCTGTGGGCGCAAGGCGTTCAGCATAAACGAACGCCGGTTTATAAAAATGCAAATTCTCAGTACGCGACCGGCCCTTGCATCATGGCGCTCACCCCTTGCGTAACAGGACCCCGCCTTTATGAGTGCCACCGACCCCCGCGCCTGGATCGGCCGCAGCCAGCGCACTGACGACCTGCTCAGCCACAACCTGCTGACCCGCATTGCCGCCACCCTGGGGGAGCAGACCCCGGCCCAGGGCAGCGCCTTGCCGCCGCTGTGGCACTGGTGCTTTTTCCAGGAACCGCAACCGGAGTCGGCCCTGGGCCAGGACGGTCATCCGGCTCGGGGCGGCTTCCTGCCACCGGCAGATGGGCGCAATCGCATGTGGGCCGGTGGCCGCCTGGACTTCCATGAGCCGCTGCGAGCCGGTGCTGCGGCCACCTGTGTCAGCACTGTTATTGCGGTCGAGGAAAAGGCCGGGCGCACGGGCCAGCTGCTGTTTGTCACCTTGTGCCACGAGTATTTCCAGGACGGTCGGCTGGCACTGCGCGAAGAGCAGGACATCGTCTACCGCGAGCCCAGTCCGCCCAGGCTCAGCAGTGGCGAGGCCCTGGTCCAGGGTGACTGGCGCGAGCCGGTGACGCCGAGTCCGACCCTGCTGTTTCGCTACAGCGCGGTGACCTTCAATGGCCATCGCATTCATTACGACCATCCCTATGTCACCGCCACCGAAGGCTATCCCGGCCTGGTGGTGCACGGCCCGCTGATCGCCACCCTGAGCCTGCGAGCCTTCTGCCGGGCCCATCCTGCAGCGCGTCTGCGGCATTTTTCCTACCGCGGCCTGCGCCCCTTGATTGCCCCCCAGGCCTTCGAGGTGGGCGGGCGCCTCAGCGCCCCCGGACGCGCCGAACTCTGGGCCGGCAATCAGGCCGGACTGGCCCAGCGCGGCGACGTGCAATTCGACTGAATTCCAACCATAAGCCAAGGCGGAGTGCCGATTGATGACCCCCCATGACACTGAACAACTCAATGCCATCCGTGAAGGCGTGCGCGCCCTGTGCGCCGGATTCGATGCCGCCTACTGGCGCGGCATCGATGAGCAAAAAGGCTTTCCCGAGGCCTTCGTCAAGGCCCTGACCGCGGCCGGCTGGCTGGCGGCGATGATTCCGGCCGAGTACGGTGGTTCCGGCCTGGGGCTGGCCGAGGCCTCGGTGATTCTTGAAGAAGTGAACCGCTGCGGCGGCAATTCCGGCACCGTCCACGGCCAGATGTACAACCTGTTCACCCTGTTGCGTCATGGCAGCGAAGTGCAGAAGCGCCACTATCTGCCCAAGCTCGCCAGCGGCGAACTGCGCCTGCAATCCATGGCGGTCACCGAACCTACCACCGGCACCGACACCACCCAGATCAAGACCACCGCCATCAAGCGCGGCGACCGGTACCTGATCAATGGGCAGAAGGTGTGGATCTCGCGGGTCCAGCATTCCGACCTGATGATTCTCCTGGCCCGCACCACGTCCCTGGCCCAGGTGCAGAAAAAGTCCGAGGGCATGTCGATCTTCCTCGTCGACCTGCGCGAGGCTATCGGCAAGGGCCTGACCGTGCAGCCGATTGCCAACATGGTCAATCACGAGACCAACGAGCTGTTCTTCGACAACCTTGAGTTGCCCGCCGACAGCCTGATCGGTGAGGAGGGCCAGGGCTTCAAGTACATCCTCGACGGCCTCAATGCCGAGCGCACCCTGATTGCCGCCGAATGCATCGGCGACGGTCGCTGGTTCATTGACAAGGCCTGCGCCTACGCCCGGGAGCGGGTGGTGTTCGGCCGGCCCATCGGCCAGAACCAGGGGGTGCAGTTCCCCATCGCCGAGGCCCATGTCGAGATCGAGGCGGCCGACCTGATGCGTTGGCGCGCCTGTGCCGAATACGACAGTGGGGTCAACGCCGGAGCCAGTGCCAACATGGCCAAGTACCTGGCGGCCAAGGCCTCCTGGGAAGCGGCCAACGTCTGTTTGCAGACCCACGGCGGTTTTGGCTTCGCCTGCGAATACGACGTCGAGCGCAAGTTCCGCGAGACCCGGCTGTACCAGGTGGCGCCGATCTCCACCAACCTGATCCTGTCCTACGTGGCCGAACACTTGCTGGAGCTGCCCCGCAGCTTCTGAGGAATCCCCATGAGCCACACCGACGATCTGGCCGGATTCCTGGCCGGCCTGGGCCCTGACGATTTGCCCGAAGCAGTCTTGCTGCGCACCGAGGAGCTGTTCCTCGACTGGCTGGGCTCGGCCCTGGCGGCCCAGGGCGCCCACCCGATTCCGCTGTTCGAGGCCTATGCCCGGCACATGGGACCGGCCGCCGGACCGGCGCGCATCCTGGTCAACGGCAGCGGCACCTCGGCGTATTTTGCCGCCCTGGTCAACGCCGCCTCATCCCATCTGGTGGAGCAGGACGACCTGCACAACAGTTCAGTGCTGCACCCGGCCACCGTGGTGTTCCCGGCAGCCCTGGCGGCGGCCCAGGACCTGGGCAAGTCCGGCCGCGAGCTGTTGCTGGCGGCGGTGGCCGGTTATGAGGCGGGGATTCGCATCGGCGAGTTCCTCGGTCGTTCCCACTACCGGATCTTCCACACCACGGCCACCGTCGGCACCCTGGCCGCTGCCGTGGCGGTGGGCAAGCTGATGGCGTTCGACAGCGAACAATTCATCAACCTGCTGGGCAGCGCCGGGACCCAGGCCGCGGGGCTTTGGGAGTTTCTGCGGGACGCCGCCGATTCCAAGCAGTTGCACACGGCCAAGGCCGCCGCCGACGGCCTGCTCGCGGCCTACCTGACCCGGGACGGCCTGAGCGGGGCGCGCAATATCCTCGAGGGCGAGCAGGGCATGGCGGCGGGCATGTCCCGCGATGCCGAGCCGAGGCGGCTGAGTGATCGCCTCGGCAGTCGCTGGGCCCTGCTGGAGACTTCGTTCAAGTTTCACGCCTCCTGCCGTCATACCCATCCCGCCGCCGATGCCTTGCTAGGGCTGATGCAGCGTGAGGGGCTGGCGCACGGGCAGATCACCCGGGTACGAACCCGAGTGCACCAGGGCGCCATCGATGTGCTGGGCCGGGTCCAGGTGCCGCAGACCGTGCACCAGGCCAAGTTCTCCATGGGCACCGTGCTGGGGTTGATTGCGGTGCATGGCCAGGCCGGGTTGCCGGAGTTTCAGCGCTGGGCTCTGAACGACCCTCAGGTCGCCGCCTTTCGCCACAAGGTGAGCCTGCACCTGGACCCCGAAGTGGACGCGGCCTACCCGCGGCGCTGGCTGGGGCGGGTGGAGGTGGATTGCCGGGATGGCCGGACCTTGTACGGGGCCATCGAAGAACCCAAGGGCGACCCGGGCAATGGCCTGTCCCGGGCCGAGCTGGAAGACAAGTTCCAGCGTCTGCTGCAGTTCTCCGGGGCCCGCAGCCCGCAGCAAGGGGCCGAGCTGATCCGTCGGGTCTGGGCCCTGCGGGACGCTGGCGACCTCAACTCACTGCTCTGAATGCCCGACATCGAACAGGGCGAGGACCGAACATGACACAGCACACAGCACAGCCCCGGCCGCTGGACGGCATCACCGTGGTCAGCCTGGAGCACGCCATTGCCGCACCGTTCTGCACCCGCCAGTTGGCGGACCTCGGGGCCCGGGTGATCAAGGTCGAGCGCCCCGGCAGCGGCGACTTTGCCCGGGGCTACGACCAGCGGGTCAGGGGCCTGGCCTCGCATTTCGTGTGGACCAACCGCTCCAAGGAAAGCCTGACCCTGGACCTCAAGCATGCCGATGCCGACAGCCTGCTGGAGAGCCTGCTGGCCGACGCCGACATCCTGGTGCAGAACCTGGCACCGGGGGCGGCCGCGCGCATGGGCCTGTCCTTCGAAGCGCTGCACCCGCGCTTTCCACGCTTGATCGTCTGCGACATCTCCGGCTATGGCCAGGGTGGTCCCTATGCACAGAAAAAGGCCTACGACCTGCTGATCCAGAGCGAGGGCGGCTTTCTTTCGGTGACCGGTGGCCCCGGGGAGGAACAGTTGGCCAAGGCCGGCTGCTCCATTGCCGACATCGCCGCCGGCATGTATGCCTACAGCGGCATCCTCTCGGCCCTGTTGCTGCGCGAGCGCACCGGCCTGGGCAGCCGTCTCGACATCAGCATGCTGGAAAGCCTGGTGGAGTGGATGGGCTACCCGATGTACTACGCCTTCGAGGGCGCCGAACCGCCGCCCAGGGCCGGCGCCGCCCATTCCACCATCTATCCTTACGGGCCGTTTCCCGCCGGTGATGGCGGCACGGTCATGCTCGGCCTGCAGAACGAACGGGAATGGGCAGCGTTCTGCGACAAGGTGCTGCAGCTGCCGACGCTGGCCACGGACGAACGCTTCAGCGCCAACTTCAAGCGCTCGGCCAACCGTGAAGCCTTGCGCGGGATCATCGTCGAGCATTTCAGCCGTCTGAGCGTGGCCGAGGTGATGGCCCGCCTGGAGTTGGCGCAGATCGCCAATGCCCGGGTCAACGACATGCAGGGGGTCTGGCAGCACCCGCAATTGGCGGCCCGGGATGCCTGGTGCCAGGTGGACAGCCCGGCCGGCAGCCTGCCGGCTATGCTGCCACCGGCGCGCAACAGCGCTTTCGCCCCGCGCATGGACGCCGTCCCGGCCCTGGGCCAGCACAGCGACGAGATCCTTGGCGAACTGGGCCTGTCTGCCGAGCGCATCCGCCAATTGCGCTCCCGAGGGGTCATCTGACCTCGCCACCCTGGTACCAGGGTGCAGGAGCCAGCTTGTCGACGAAAAGGCCCCACAGATCGCCTTCGCCGGCCAGCCGTCTCTTACGAGGATGAAGCAACACGCCGCATCAGGGCCCGCCATTGGCCATCGATAACAAGGAACCGAACATGTCCAACCCCATTGCGCGCTCTGCGCTGTTTGTTCCCGGCAGCCGCCCCGAGCGCTTCGCCAAGGCCCTGGCCAGCGGCGCCGACGCGGTGATCGTCGACTTCGAGGACGCTGTCGAAGAACCCCTCAAGGTCCTGGCCCGGGAACACCTGGGACGCTTCCTCGTGGGGCAGCCCCAGGTGCGGCTCTGGGTGCGGGTCAATGCACCGGAGCACCCTGAGCATTTGGCCGATCTGGCGTTCTGCCAGAGCCATGCCGGAGTGGCGGGCATCCTCCTGCCGAAAGTCGAAAGCGCCGCCCAGGTCACCCGGGTGGCTGCCACCGGCAAGCCGATCTGGCCGATTATCGAAAGTGCCCGGGGCCTGCTGGCCCTGGCCGAGATTGCCATGGCGACCGGAGTCCAGCGCCTGTCCTTCGGCGGCCTGGACCTGGCCCTGGACCTCAACCTCAGCAGCGGTTCGGCGGCGGCTGAGTTCGCCCTGGATCAGGCGCGCCTGGCGCTGATCCTGCATTCCCGGGCGGCGGGGCTCATGGCGCCGCTGGACGGCGTGCACCCGGCAATCGACGACAGTGCCGGCCTGGCGACGTCGATCCGTCATGCCTACGCCATGGGCTTTGCCGGTGCCTTGTGCATCCATCCGCGACAGGTGCCGGTGATCCATCAGGCCCTGGCCCCCAGCGCCGAGGAACTGGCCTGGGCACGGCGGGTGGTGGAGGGCGGGCAGGGCGGCGCCGGGGCCTATCAGGTGGACGGGCAGATGGTCGACGCACCGGTGCTGCAACGGGCCCGGCGTCTGCTGGCCCTGGCCTGAACCGGTCGGGTTAGTATGGCCGCAGCATTTTTGCCAAGATCCGGAGCCACCGCCCATGAGTACCCTGGAACGCGCCATCGCCATTGCTGCCCGGGCCCATGCCGGGCAAGTCGACAAGGGCGGTGCGCCCTATATCCTGCATCCCCTGCGGGTCATGCTGCGGCTGTCCGAGCCCCGGGAACAGCTGGTCGCGGTGCTCCACGACGTCATCGAAGACAGCCCGGTGACCCTGGAGCAACTGCGCGGCGAAGGTTTCAGTGAAGAGGTGCTGCAGGCCCTGGCGGCGCTGACCAAGGTCGAGGGTGAGGACTATTCGGGGTTTATCCGCCGCGCTGCACAGAATCCTTTGGCGCGGCGGGTAAAGCGGGCGGACCTGGCGGAGAACAGTGACCTGTCACGCATCCCCGAACCCAGCGAGGATGACCGGCGGCGCCTGGAGAAGTACCGCCAGGCCATCCAATACCTCGACAGCCTGGACCGGCCTTGAGCCGCTAGCCCAGGGCCAGCGGCGCCGGGGCGTTCAGTTGCTGTAGTTGGAAAGGGCGACTTCGGTGTTGCGCGCCGGTGGCTTGCTGCCCCGGGTGCGCCAGTGTTCGATCAGGGCGCGACCATGGGCCAGCCCGGCTTGCAGGGCGGCTTCGGTGCTGGCGTAGTCGTTGCCGTAGGGCGGGCAGGCAAAGTGCACGGAAAAGCACGGGTGCTGTCCATGGCCGGTGAGCCGTCCGACGTAGCTGAAGCTGGCGCCGGATTGATGTGCGTAGAGGCTCGGCGAACTCGGCTCACGAATGATCATCACGTAGATGTCGTGGTCGAATTGAGTGTCTTGATACCAACTGCTAGAAGACTCCATGGTCCACCTCCTTGTCCGTAAAGCGGCGCGATGTTGCTGCGTCAGCGGGTTGTTCAGTGCAGTTCACGCCCGGGGGGCGTCCAGCAGGCCGGCGGGATGAGCGAACACCCCGGCAGGCAGCAGTTTTTCCAGGGCCCGGGCGGCCCGCAGGACCCGTTCGTCATGGCCGAAGCGGGCGACGATCTGCAGGCCTATGGGCAGGCCGGCGGCGCTCAGGCCGCAGGGCATGCTCAGCGCCGGTTGGCGGCTGAAATTGAACGGGAAGGTGGTGGGCTGCCACATGGCGCTGATCTGCTCCGGCCAGTCGGGCGGCATCTGGCGCTCCACGGCGAAGGGCTCGACCACCGCAGTGGGGGTCAGCAGCAGGTCGTAGTCGCCGAGAAAGTCATGCAGTTGTTGCGCGACCCGATGCCGCTCCTGCACTGCGCAGGCGTAATCCAGGGCATTGAGCTGGCGTGCGCGGACCTGGGCCTGCTGGAGGAAGTCGCCGACCAGGTGCTGGCGCTCCAGCGGGATTTCCTCGGCCATGGCGCTGGCCACTTCCACCGGCCAGGCCCGCAGGTAATTCGCGGCCGGCCGGCCGATGTCCGGCGAGGCCTGGACCACGGTCGCCCCGGCCTGCTGCAGCAACTGGGCAGCGGCCAGGCAACGGGCGGCAATCTGCGGATCGACATGGGCGGCATGGCCCAGGTCGGCGCTGAAGGCGATGCGCAGGCCGCTGATGCCGTCCTCGATGCCGGACAGGAACTGGCCGGGAGCATGGGGCCAGGCGAAAGGTTCATCAGGCTCATGGGCGCTCATCAGCTCCATCAGCAGGGCGATATCCCGTACATGCCGGGCAATCGGGCCTTCGGCGGCCATGCCCCCCGGGTCGATGCTCGGGCAGGCGGACACCAGGCCATGGCTGGGCTTGAAACCGATCACCCCGCAAAAGCTCGACGGGGTGCGGATCGATCCGGCGGCATCATTGCCGGTGGCCGCCGGGGCGTAACCGGCGGCCACGCCAGCGGTGCTGCCGCCACTGCTGCCACCGGCATGCAGGGCCAGGTTCCAGGGGTTGCGGGTGATGCCGGTCAGCGGGCTGTCGGTCAGGGGCGTGCTGCCCAGTTCCGGCAGGGTGGTCTTGCCAATGAAGATCGCCCCGGCCTCGCGCAACCGCGCCACCAGGCTGGTGTCGCAGGTCATGGGCGGTCGGTCGGCCAGCGCCCTGGAGCCGCTGCGGGTGTGCCAGCCCTGTATGTCGCTGTTGTCCTTGACCAGGATCGGGATGCCGTCCAGCCGGCCCAGCGGTTGCCCGGCGGCCCAGCGCGCGGTAGCCGCCTGGGCGGCGGCGAGGGCTGCTTCGTCCTGGCGCTCGCAAAGGGCGTTGAGTTGCGGCTCATGGCGTTCGATCCGGGCCAGCACGGCGTGCAGCAGATCCACCGGGGTGAACTGCCGGGCGGCAAAGCCGTGCAGCAATGCCTCGATGGACAGCAGGTGCAGGGCCGGTGTGCTGGACGGGGATAACGACATGGGCAGCTCTTCTATCAAGGCCGTGGGGCGCCGGTGGCGGGCCAACGGGCAAGGGCTGCGAACGCGCCGCTGGTGGCGGCCCGCAAACCCTTGAGGGTGAGAAACTCAGCGGCCACTGGTGACCTTGACCCAGGTCCGGGTCCGGGTGCGTTCGGCCTTTGCCGGCAGCGGTGCCAGGGGGTACAGGCGGGTCATGGTCTCGGCGCTGGGGAACAGGTCCGGGTTGTCCAGCAGCGTCTGCTGGATGAACGGTTTGGAGTCGGTCACGCCATTGGGGTAACCGACGTAGTTGCTGATGGAGGCGATGACTTTCGGTTCCATCAGGTAATTGAGAAAGGCGTGGGCGGTGTCCACGTGCTTGGCGCCGGCGGGAACGGCCACGGTGTCGATCCACACCAGGGTGCCTTCCTTGGGAATGCGCATTTCAATGTGCACGCCGTTCTTGGCTTCGTTGGCGCGGTTGGCCGCCTGCAGGAAGCCGCCGGAGTAGCCCACGGCCACGCAGATGTTGCCGTTGGCGATATCGCCCATCCACTTGGCGCTGTGGAAGTAGCGCACATAGGGACGCAGCTTGAGCAGCAGGGCCTCGGCCTTGCGGTAGTCCTCGGGGTTCTGGCTGTTGGGGTCCAGGCCCAGGTAGTGCAGGGCCAGGGGCAGCATCTCGGCGGGCGAGTCGAGGAAGGTCACGCCGCACTGGCTGAGCTTCTTCAGGTTCTCTTCCTTGAACACCAGGTCCCAGCTGTTGACCGGGGCATCGGTGCCCAGCAGTTCCTGGACCTTGTCGCGGTTGTAGCCGATCAGGTTGGTGCCCCACATGTAGGGGATCACGTAGCGGTTGCCCGGGTCGCTCTGCTCCAGCAGCTTCATCACTGCCGGGTCGAGGTTCTTCCAGTTCGGCAGTTGGCCACGGTCCAGGGGCTGGAAGGCTCCGGCGCTGATCTGCTTGCTGACGAAACCGCTGGAAGGCACCACCACGTCATAGCCGCTGTTGCCGGTCAGCAGTTTGGCTTCCAGCACTTCATTGCTTTCGAAGATGTCGTACTTGACCTTGATCCCGCTCTGGGCCTGGAAGTCCTTGATGGTGTTGGGAGCGATGTACTCCGACCAGTTGAAGATGTTCACCGTGCGCTCGGGGGCGGCGTGGGCGCTGAAGCTGGCGCTCAGGGCCAGGGCGCTCAGGGAGCAGCTCAGGGCCAGGCGGGTGAGGGCGGTATGCAGCGATTTCATGCGACAACTCCATGTCTGAAATGAGCGGGACCTTCCGAGTGGATCATTCTTGGCCGGATAGGTCCCTGAGAGAATGTTGGCAACGGTCAATAGGGGATATTTAGCGTCAATCTTCAGCGCAGTCCGAGAGCGGTCCGAGCTGGCCGGCCAACTGCCGGAAGCGCCCGGGAGCGACACCGCTCCAGCGTTGGAAGGCATGGCGGAAACTTGCGGTTTCCTTGAAGCCCAGGGCTTCGGCGATGCGGTAGATGGGCAGGCTGTGCTGGCCCAGCAACTGTTGCGCCCGGGCATAGCGCAGCTCATCGAGCAACTGCTGATAGCTGGTGTCCTGGGCCCGCAGGCGTCGGCGCAGGGTGCTGGGGGAACAGTGCACCTGGCGCGCCAGGCTGTCGAAGTCCGGCACTGCGTGCAGCTGTTCATTGAGGATGCGCCGCACCTGATCGATCCAGGTCGGCCGGGCACTGAGCTCTTCGTTGAGGCGGATGCAACGTTGCAGCATGTCGTTCTGGGTGACCAGGTCCGCCAGGGGCAGGCGCCGATCCAGCCATTCCAGGTCGAAGCCGATGGCATTGCGCCCGGCGTTGAACTGCACCGGACAGTTGAAGGCCTGCTCGTAGCTGTCCAGGTAGGGTTGCGGGCCGTGCATCAGTTGCACCTGGCGCAAGGGCAGGGAGCAGCCCAGCAGGTCCTGGCAGGTGACCCGGTAGGACGACATGCAGAAGTCGGTGTTGAACACCTCAAGCTCGGTCTCGCTGTACTGGTCGGCGGTGAGCCAGGCCAGGCCGTCGCGGACCTCCAGGTCGAGGCGGAAGAAGGTGCCCAGCAGCAAGGGGTAGCGCAGCGCCAGGGACCAGCCTTCGCGCAGGGTGGCGCTGGTCAGCAGGGTCAGGCCGAACATGCCGTAGGCGCTGATATGCAGGTTGCGTCCCAGCACCAGCCCCAGGTCCTGGCGAAATTTCACGGCGTTGCTGAACACCCGCATTTCCTGGCTGATGTTGATCAGGCTGTTGGGCAGGTCCAGGTCGGCCAGCTGGATGCCACTGCCTTCGAGCAGCACCTCGGGCGATACATCGCTGTCGCGAAAGGCGTCCAGCACCGCTTGAGTGGTGTGCAGGGTAGTCAGGCGAAGAGCGGCCATCGGCGATCTCAGATTGAAAGCGGGAGGCGTGACTTTAGGGGTTACGCGCGCGCGGTTCAATTGCCCACTTGCAGGCGCTGGCAGCGCGATTGCGCAGGCACTGCCCCTTGTAGGAGCGGGCTTGCCAGCGAAAGCGTCGGCGAGGGTAGCGCCAGGCTTGAGGGCCTGTTCGCCGGCAAGCCAGTTCTTGCGAAGAGGCGGGTAGTGAACGCGAGGTGTTCGTCTGCGGTGAACGCGGGTATCAAAAATTCGAAATTCTCTATACGCCGCGCCTTGGGCACTCTTCCCTCAATCACAACAATAAAAAGGTGAAGTCCATGTTCAAGCTCATTCGAGCGCTGTTCGGTACCGCCGCATTGCTCAGCGCCGGCCTGGCCCAGGCTGCCGATCCCGGTGCCAGTCCCATTGTCATCAAGTTCGCCCACGTGGTGGCCGAGAACACCCCCAAGGGCCAGGGCGCGCTGCTGTTCAAGAAACTCGCCGAGGAGCGCCTGCCGGGGCGGGTCAAGGTCGAGGTCTATCCCAACTCGTCGCTGTTCGGCGATGGCAAGGAAATGGAGGCGCTGCTGCTGGGGGATGTGCAGATGCTGGCGCCGTCCCTGGCCAAGTTCGAGCAGTACACCAAGCAGATCCAGATCTATGACCTGCCGTTCCTGTTCGACGACCTGGCCGCGGTGGACCGCTTCCAGGCCGCCGAGGGCAAGCAGCTGCTGACCGCGATGCAGGGCAAGGGCATCCTCGGCCTGGCCTACTGGCACAACGGCCTGAAGCAGTTGTCGGCCAACAAGCCCCTGCACGAACCCAAGGATGCCCGTGGCCTGAAGTTCCGCGTGCAGGCCTCCAGCGTGCTCGAAGAGCAGTTCAAGGCGCTGCGCGCCAACCCGCGCAAGATGAGTTTCGCCGAGGTCTACCAGGGCCTGCAGACCGGCACCGTCAACGGCACCGAGAACACCTGGTCGAACTATGAGAGCCAGAAGGTCAACGAGGTGCAGAAGTACTTCACCGAGTCCAACCACGGCCTGATCGACTACATGGTGATCACCAACGCTAGCTTCTGGAACGGCCTGCCGGCGGACGTGCGCGGCGAGCTGGAAACCATCATGGGCGAGGTCTCGCTGGAGGTGAACAAGCAGGCCGAGGCCCTGAACCAGAGCGCCAGGCAGAAGATCGTCGAGGCCAAGACCAGCGAAATCATCGAACTGACCCCCGAGCAGCGCCAGGCCTGGCGCGACAGCATGCGCCCGGTGTGGAGCCGGTTCGAGGCGCAGGTCGGCGCCGACCTGATCAAGGCCGCCGACGCCGCCAACCAGCGTCGCTGATTGCCCTCTGGCCGTCCCGCTGCGGACGGCCCCGCTCGTTTTGCGAGGTATCTCTATGCAGTCCCTGAGACGTATCTGGGAGCACCTGGAGGAGGGCCTGATTGCCCTGCTGCTGGCGACCATGACCCTGGTGACCTTTGTCTACGTGATGCTCAACAACATCTACACGCTGTTCTTTGCCCTGGCCGACCGCTGGGCCGCCAGCAGTGCTTTCTTCAATGCGCTGGGCGATGCCTGCATGGGCCAGGCCCAGGACATGACCTGGAGCGTGGCCCTGACCAAGGCGCTGTTCGGCTGGTTGATCTTCTTCGGCATGTCCTACGGCGTGCGTACTGCCGGGCACCTGGGGGTGGACGCCCTGGTGCGCCTGACCCCGCGCCCGGTGCAACGCTACCTGGCGCTGCTCGCCTGCCTGTGCTGCCTGGTGTACGCCGGGCTGTTCATGGTGGCCAGCTTCAAATGGCTGAGCGCGATCATGGCCGCCCACATCGGCGCCGAAGACCTGGACCGCTTCGGTATCCGGGTCAGCCACATCGTGGTGATAGTGCCCATCGGCTTTGCCCTGGTGCTGCTGCGCTACCTGGAGATCTTCTACCGCCTGTTCACCCGGCGTCAGGTCGGCCTGGGGCTGGCGGACGAAGCGGGGGAGGCCAGCAAGCTGGCGGGCCACCCGGGGGAGCGTGACTGATGGCCGTGTTCTGTCTGTTTGCCTTCTTGTTGGTCTTCATGTTCCTCGGTGTACCCATTGCCATTGCCCTGGGTCTGTCGGGGGCGATGTCGATCCTGATGTTCAGCCAGGACTCCCTCAGTTCCCTGGCGATCAAGCTGTTCGAGACCTCCGATGCCTACACCTTCCTGGCGATTCCGTTCTTCCTCTTGTCCGGGGCCTTCATGACCACCGGCGGTGTGGCCCAGCGCCTGATCGACTTTGCCAATGCCTGCGTCGGGCACATCCGTGGCGGCTTGGCGATTGCCGCGGTGCTGGCCTGCATGCTGTTCGCCGCGCTGTCAGGCTCGTCGCCGGCCACGGTGGCGGCGGTGGGCTCGATTGCCGTGGCGGGGATGGTGCGCTCCGGCTATCCCAAGGAATTCGGCGCCGGAATCATCTGCAACGCCGGGACCTTGGGCATCCTGATTCCACCCTCGATCGTCATGGTGGTGTACTCGGCCGCCACCGAGACTTCGGTGGGCAAGCTGTTCATGGCCGGGGTGATTCCCGGGCTGCTGCTGGGCCTGCTGCTGATGGTGGCGATCTACATCGTGGCCCGGGTGAAAAAACTGCCGGCCCAGCCACGGGCGACCTTTGGCCAGTGGCTGAGTGCTGCGCGCCGGGCCTTCTGGGGCCTGCTGTTGCTGGTGATCATCCTTGGCGGCATCTACAGCGGCATGTTCACCCCCACTGAAGCGGCGGCGGTGGCGGCGGTGTACTCGGCCTTTGTCGCCCTGTTCGTTTACCGCGACATGAAGCTGCGCGACTGCCCCAAGGTGCTGCTGGAGTCGGGGCGGCTGTCGATCATGCTGATGTTCATCATCGCCAACGCCATGCTCTTCGCCCACGTGCTGACCACCGAACAGATCCCCCAGGAAATCACCGCCTGGGTGATTTCCGAAGGCCTGACGCCGCTGGGTTTTCTGCTGATGGTCAACGTGGTGCTGCTGGTGGCGGGCAGCTTCATGGAGCCCTCGGCGATCGTGCTGATCCTGGCGCCGATCTTCTTCCCGATTGCCATGAAGCTGGGGATCGACCCGATTCACCTGGGCATCGTCATGGTGGTCAACATGGAGATCGGCCTGGTGCATCCGCCGGTTGGCCTGAACCTGTTCGTGACCTCGGCGGTGACCGGCCTGACCCTGGGCCAGACCATCCGCGCGGCGATGCCGTGGCTGATGATCCTGCTGCTGTTCCTGATCCTGGTGACTTACGTGCCGCTGATCTCCCTGGCCTTGCCCAACTGGCTGGGCATGTAAACGAGACGCTGGTTGCACGGCTGCACTGGTTGAACTGGTTGAACTGGTTGAACTGGTTGAACTGGCTGCAACTGGCTGCACTGGCTGTCTGTAGCCGCTGCCGCAGGCTGCGAACGACTGCGAAGCAGGCGCCGCTCTTGAGGTCCCCGAAGCCCCTTCGGGGCTTTTCGCAGCCTGCGGCAGCGGCTACAGGGTTACGGTTGGCGGGGCGGTACGCGCCACAGGTACCAGGCGGCGGTGGTGCGCCAGGGGCTCCAGGCCTGGCCGATCTGGCGCAGCTGGCGGGGGCTGGGCGGTTGCTCCAGGCCCTTGAGGCGGCGGTAGCCTTCGCGTACGCCAAAGTCGTCCACCGGCAAGATGTCCTCGCGCTCAAGGCTGTAGATCAACAGCATCTCCACGGTCCAGCGGCCAATGCCAGGCAGTTGGGTCAGGCGCTCTATCAGCTGTTCGTCATCCAGGCCGCGGGCGCTGGCGGCATCGGGGACGCGGCCGTCGAGGGTGGCCTGGGCGATGCCGTGCAGGGTCGCCACCTTGCGTGCGGAGAAGCCGCAGCCGCGCAGGCGCTCCAGGCTGGCATCGGCCAGTTGCCGGGGCGTGGGGAAGGCTTGCCCGGGAAACAAGGCGCGCAGGCGGCCGAGTATCGCGTCGCCGGCGCGGGCATGCAGTTGCTGGTAGGCCACCGCGCGCACCAGCGCCTGATAAGGCTCGCGCTCCGGGCGGGGCTGGTGCAGGCAGGGGCCGACGGCGGCGATCAGTGCGGCCCAGTCGGCATCCAGTGCGGCAAGAAAACGAGTGGCGGGGCAGGTGGGCATTGGCGATCCGGAACACGTGGCGGGGCGAGCGGCAGATTAGCCCGCCGCCCCAAGGCTTGCACCCCGTCTCTTGCGCTGGAACTCGCTGCCCGGGCCTTGCACCCGGGCGCAGGGTTTTCAGTCCTTGGCCGCCGGCAGGTAGAGCTGCTCCAGCACGTAGCGCAGGGAAGCCGCCAGGGTTTGGCCATGGCTGAGTTTTTCGAAGCTGTGGTAGTCCAGGGCCAGCCCCGGCACCTGGGCCAGTTGCGCTTGCAACTGGCGGGCGCGCTGGTCGGCCTCGGGCCCCGCTGGCTGACGCGGGTTGCCCGGTTCGGCGCCGCCACGCATCAGCAACAGTTGCGCACGCTGGCCCTGCAGGCGTCCGGCCAGGCCCTGGGCCTGGGTCAGGACCAGGCCGTCGCCCCACCACAGCGAAGGACTCGCGGCGGCGTAGTGGCGAAATTCCTGGGGCCGGGCGAACAGCGCTTGCAGCACCAGTAAGCCGCCGTAGGAATGGCCCCACAGGGTCTGCTGCGCCGGGTCGATCGGCGCCTGCGCCGCCACGGCCGGGCGCATGCGTTCGCGCAACAACTGCAGGAAGGCCTCGGCGCCGCCGCTGGGCTGCCCGGTCAGCGGGTCTTGCTGTGCTTCAAGGCCCGGTTGCTGCGGGGTGTAGTCATAGGTGCGGGCGTTGCGTTCGATGCGCAGCGGGGTCTGGTAACCCACCGCCACCAGCAGCGGCGCCGGGCCGCGGTCCAGGCGCTTGAGTTGCTCGGGGTCCAGAGCGCCGATGGCGGCATTGCCATCGAGCATCCACAGCACCGGGTACCCCTGTGGCGGCGGTGCCTGCAGCGGCTGGCCGATCCACAGCTGGTAGTGGCGCTGGCCGTCGGCGGAATCCAGTTGCAGGCTGCTGAAGCGGTAGGGCAGGTCCTGGCGCTGTAGCAGGCTGCGGTCCATGGGCTGGTCCGGGGCGGGGGCAGCCAGGGCCGTTCCCGCAAGGCCCCAGGCCAGGGCCAGGGGCAGAACAAAACGTCTCATCAGGCGTTCTCGGCAGGGGCTGGGCGATGACATCAGAACGATGCGCTCAGGCTGGTGTACAGGGTGCGCCCGGGTTCGTTGTAGGTGGCGGCGCCGGCCCCGGCGATATTGTTCACGCCCTGGGCATTGCCTTCACGGAACAGGCGCTTGTCGAATAGGTTGTCGACCCCGGCGGTGATGCTCAGGTGACGGGTCAGGGCGTAGGTGCCGCTGACCCCGGCAATGGCGTAGGGCGCCAGTTGCTGGGTAGCGCTGCCGGTGACTCGGTCGCCGTGGTAGTCGTACTTCTTCGGCGTCTGCTGGCCGTACCAGGCCACGCTTGCCTGCAACGACAGGTCCTGGGTGGCCTGCCAGTCGAGCATCGAGTTGAGGGTGTAGCGCGGGGTCACCGAGAGGTAGTCGCCGGTTTGCTTGTTCTTCGATTGCAGCATGTAGGTGAAGTTGTTGTTCCAGGTCAGCTGGCTGGCCAGGGGGATGGTCAGGGTGCCTTCCAGGCCTTCCACCAGGGCCTTGGGCACGTTCTCCCACTGGTAGATCGCCGCGTTGCGGTAAGCGCCGCTGCCGCCGCTGGCTCGGCTCACTGGCGCCAGGCCGGATTCCACCTTGTTCTTGTAGTCGTTGCGGAAGTAGGTCAGGCCGGCGACCCAGCCGTCGGCCTTGTACTCCAGGCCCAGTTCCTTGTTGACGCTGGTTTCTGCTTTGAGCTTGTCGTTGCCCTGCAGGTAGCAGCTGGTGCTCTGGCCATAGCAGCCCTGGCCGCGGCTGTAGAGCAGGTAGTCGGCGTTGAGCTGGTACAGGTTCGGCGCCTTGTAGGCCCGGGCGATGCCGGCCTTGAGGGTCAGGGTGTCGCTCAGGGCATGGGACAGGTTGAGGGACGGGCTCCAGTTGTCGCCCACGATGTTGTGGTGGTCGAAGCGCAGGCCCGGGGTGAGCATGGTGCCCGGGCGCAGTTCGATGTTGTCTTCGGCGAACAGCGAGAAGATCTGCGCGCTGGACTGGGTGCTGCGATTGCTTGAGCTCAGGCCGCCCACGGCGCCGCCTTCGCTGGTGCTCTGGGTGTTGGCGCTGGGGTCGTCGAGCTTCTGCTGGGACCATTCGCTGCCCAGGGTCAGGGTCTGCTCGAAACCTGAGTGCAGCGGCAGGTTGACTTCGCCATGGGCGGTCAGGTCGCGCAGCACCGCAGTGTAGAACTCGCTGTTGCTGAAGATGCCCTCGGTGCCGCCGGCCAGGCCTTCGTTGATCCGCGTGTTGCGGGTCTTCTCGTATTGCAGGTAGGCCATGGAGCTGCCGAAGTCCCAATCGCCGCGATGGGTCAGGGCGTAGGTTTCGCGGTAGCTGCGGTTGGTCTCGTGGCCCAGCAGGTTCTGCACATTCTTGTTGCTGTTGGTGTTCTGGGTATCGCCGGTGTAGATATTGCCCTGGCGGCTGAAACCGGCCTCGAAATCCAGGGTCTGGTCCGGGGTCATGCGCCAGCTCAACAGGCCGTTGAGGTCCTTGTTGCGTACGCCTTCGCGGCCAGCGGGAAGGGTGCCGACCTGGTTGCCGGTGCGCAGGGATTCATGGCCGGCGTTGATGTCGGCGTCGTCGGAGTCGGTCTTGGCCACGTTGCCGTAGACCCGGTAGCTCAAGGTGTCGGTGAGCGGGCCGTTGAGGCCGAAGCTTGCGCGCTGGGTGGCGCCTTCGTCCTTGTGGGTCGGGAACGAGCTGTAGAGCGTGGCGTTGCCGTGGGTCTGGCTGCCGGCCTGCTTGGTGATGATGTTGATCACCCCGCCAGCGGCACCGTTGCCGTAGCGGGCCGCCGCCGGGCCGCGGATCACTTCGATGCGTTCGACCTGATCGGCCGGCACCCAGTTAGTGTCGCCGCGGCTGTCGCGCTCGCCGCGCCAGCCGTAGCGCACCGAGTTGCGGCTGCCCACCGGCTTGCCGTCCACCAGGATCAGGGTGTTTTCCGGGCCCATGCCGCGGATGTCGATCTGCCGGTTGTTGCCGCGCTGGCCGCTGGTGGAGTTACCGGTGAGGTTGACCCCGGGCATGGTGCGGATGATCTGCGACAGGTCGTTGGCCGGCGGGCGCTTCTGGATGTCCTCGGCGGTGATCACCGAGACCCCCGGTGCCTGCTTGGTTTCTTCCTTGGCGGTGGCGATGACGCTCTGGGGTTCCAGCTCCAGGACCGGTGGGGTCGAGCCTGCATTGGCGGCCTGCACCGCGTGGCTGAGCAGGCAGCAGCCGGACAGCAGGAAGGGGGCGAAAGGACGCAGCGAGCGCATGGACATCGGTGATCTCCGGACAGAGGCAGAAACAGAAGATCGCGAATGATAATGACTGCTATTTGCGAGTAAAGCGCATTAACTTTCTAAACACTTCCAGGTCGTGGGTCTAGGCGGCAGGCAGCAGCAGGTGCATGCACAACCCGGGTTTGCCATTGCTGGCCCAGATCCGCCCCTGATGCAGTTCCACGGCGCGCCGGGCGATGGCCAGGCCCAGGCCGAAACCGTCGCCCTGTGCCGAGTCCAGGCGCTGGTAGGGCTGGAAGATCCGTTGCAGGTCCTGCTCGGCCACGCCCGGTCCCTGGTCTTCCAGGCACAGGTGCCAATAGCCGCCTTCACGCCAGCCGCGCAGGCTCACCCGGCCGTCGGCGGGGGAATAGCGGATGGCATTGCGCAGCAGGTTTTCCAGGGCCTGGGCGATGCTGTCCAGGTGCACCTGGACCCGGCACTCGGCGTCCAGCAGGCAGGGCAGGCGCTCGGCGTCCCAGGCGCTTTCGAAGCAGGCGTCCTCGCGCAGCGCCTCCCAGATCGACAGCACCTGCACCGCTTCGGTGGGCAGTTGCGGACGTTCGGTGTCGAGCCAGGCCAGGTCCAGGGTGTCTTCCAGCAGGCGCTGCATGTCGGCGATCTCCCGGTCCAGGCGCTGGCGCAACTGCTCCGGCGGCAAAGGGCTGTCGTGGGCGATGCGCAACCGCGCCAGGGGCGTACGCAGCTCATGGGACAAGGTGCGCAACAACAGGCGCTGCTGGGCCAGGCTCTGGCGCAGGCGCTCGGCCATGTGCTCGAAGGCCAGGGCCAGTTCCCCCAGTTCGTCGTGGCGGTTCACCAGGGGCGTGCCCAGCCCCTGGCTTTCCAGGTCGTCGGCGCGCAAGGCATCGGCGCGGTCGCGCAGGCGGTTCAGTGGCAGCACCAGATGGCGATAGAGCAACAGGCCGAGCAGGGCGGCGAGCAGGGTCGGCACCACGCCATGGCTGAAGAGGTGGGTCCAGGGCGTCAGGCCGCTGGGCAGCAGGCGCTCGGGCAGTTGCAGCACCAGCCGGCCTTGTTCCGGGTGCTCGGGGAACTCGATGCTGACGTAGGGCAACTCGTCCTGCAGGCGCCGGCTCATGGGCCAGTCGAGCTTGCGCATGAAGGTCAGGTGGCTGGCGTCCTCGGCGCTCAGCGGCGTGCTGCCCAGGCGTTGCAGGCGTTCGCCGAGCACCGCGACCCAGGTGTCTTCCTCGGCCGCCAGGCGTTTTTCAAAGGCATCCACCGCCGCTGCGCCGCCCTGCTGCCAGGCGGCCTCGGCCTGCTGCGCATAGCGGGCCAGATACTGGCGGTCGGCGGGGTCGAGAAAATAGGTGCTGCGCTCGGCCGACAGGCCCCAGGTCCAGATGATCCAGGTCAGCAGCAGGCAGAAGCCGATCTGCAGCCCGGCCAGTTTCCACAGCAGGGGATGACGGCGCATCAGTGACGTTGCGCCTCCACCAGGATGTAGCCGGCACCGCGCACCGCCTGGATCTGCAGGTGCTGCACCCCAAGGTCGGCGAGTTTGCGCCGCAGGTTGCACACGTGCACATCCAGTCCGCGATCCAGGCGCGTATAGATGCGGTGCAGTACGTGCTGATAGAGAAAGGGCTTGCTCAGGGTTTCTCCGGGGTGCTCGCGCAGGGTCACCAGCAGCCGGTATTCCGAGCCGGTCAGGCCCGCGGCGCGGCCCTGGTGCAGCACATCCTGGGCCTGGTCGTCGAAGCTCAGGTTCGGGTCCTGGCGTGTGGCCTGCTGCTGTTGCACCCGGGCCATGCGCCGCAGCAGGGCGTCGGCGCGGGCGTCCAGTTCGGCCAGGCTGAAGGGCTTGGGCAGGTAGTCGTCGGCGCCCCGGGTGAAGCCGGTGATGCGGTCCTGCTCGGCCCCCAGGGCCGACATCAGCATCACCGGCGTGTCTTGCTCCTGGCGCAGGGTTTCCAGCAGGGCCAGGCCGTCCAGGCCCGGCAGCATGATGTCCAGCAGCACCAGATCGAAGCGGCCGGCGCGCACCGCCGCCAGGCCCTGGCGGCCGTCGGTGCAGGTGGTCACGGCAAAGCCGCGCTGGCGCAAATGCCGGTCCAGATCGTCGCGCAGTCGGGCGTCGTCTTCCACGAGGAGCAGGTTGGGGGGCATGGGGGAGAGCACTTGAATGGAGGTCTCTAATGAGAATGTTTTACATTTGCGGATATTGCAGCAATGCCCCTGGCTGTGCAATTGCCACGATGGGTTGACAGGATTGAGTCGTTGATCGACTAAAAGTTGAATGTTCAACAAGGTGTTGATATTTTTCCCGGCCACTTTCCTTGGTAACCGCCCATGAACCCGCCTTGCGATGCCCTTCTTGCCGAGCGCCAACTGGTCCTGCAGGTGCTGCGCAGCACCTTGCAGATGCTCGCCAGCGTGGTTGGCCAGCATGTGGAAATCGTCCTGCATGACCTGGACCGCCCGGAATCGTCGATCGTCGCCATCGCCAACGGCCATGTCACCGGGCGCCGGGTCGGCGACCCGGTGCTGGGCGGGCCGCGCCAGGACCTGGGTTTTGCCGCGGTGCTGAGTGCCCTGCAAGACCGCTCGGCGAGCACCCCGCTGGTGCTGGAAAACTACCCGACCCTGGCCCCCGACGGCCGCGAGCTGCGCAGCTCCACGGTGATCTTTCGCGACCGCAGCGGGCAGCCCTTCGCCAGCCTGTGCAGCAACAGCGACCTGAGCGGCATCGCCGCCGCCCACGCCTGCCTGGGCCAGTTGCTGGGCCTGGGCAGCGCGCCTGCGCCGCGCCACGATGAAACCCGCGACATGGAGCAGTTGCTGGCCCAGATCATCCAGGGTGCCTGCCCGGCAAACGCGACGCGCCTGAGCAAGCAGCACAAGCTCGACGCCGTGCGCCAGATGCAGGAGCGCGGGGTGTTCATCGTCAAGGGCGGAATCGAGAAGGCCGCCGCGGCCCTGGGGGTGACCCGCTACACCATCTACAACTACCTGGAACAGATCCGCGCCGAAGGCGCCGAGGAATGACCGCGATGCAACTCGATATCTTTCAAGTGGATGCCTTTACCTCCCACGTCTTCGGTGGCAACCCGGCGGCGGTGTGCCCCCTGGAGGCCTGGTTGCCGGACGAGCTCCTGCAGCGCATCGCCCTGGAGAACAACCTGTCGGAAACCGCCTATTTCGTGCCCCGGGGCGAAGTCTTCGAGCTGCGCTGGTTCACCCCCACGGTGGAAGTCGACCTGTGCGGGCACGCCACCCTGGCGGCGGCCTGGGTGCTGTTCGAGCAGTTGGGCGAGCGCCGCGACGTGCTGCGTTTTGCCACCCGCAGCGGCGAGTTGCGGGTGAGCCGCGAGGGCGGCCTGCTGTCCATGGATTTTCCCGCCAAGCAGCCCGAGGCCGTGGCGATTGCTCCGGCCCTGTTGCAAGCCCTGGGCTTGCCAGCGGCCGAGGCCCTGTATCGCACCGACGATTACCTGCTGGTGGTGGACGACGAACGCCTGGTGGAATCGCTCAAGCCGGATTTCGCAGCACTGGCGGCCTTTGATGTGCGCGGCATTGCCGTGACGGCGCCGTCCCGGGAATTCGATTTCGTCTCGCGCTGGTTCGGCCCGCGGGTCGGAGTCAATGAAGACCCGGTCACCGGTTCCGCCCATACCTCCCTGGCGCCTTACTGGGCCGCGCGCCTGGGCAAGCGTCAGTTGCGGGCGCAACAGGGCGGGGCGCGCAAGGGCCAGCTGGAGTGTCAGGTGCTGGATAACGGGCGGGTGATCATCAGCGGCCACGGCGCCTTGTACCTGAAGGGCAGCCTCTTCCTCTGAAGCAGCGGTGGCTTTAACGAGCCGGCCTGATACCCGCCGGCGGATTTGTCCGGGCACCGCCTGTGGGAGTAGAGTCGCGCCCTTCAGCCCGGCCAGGCCATGATCAGCTCGGCTTCTCCGGTATTGGGGTCAATGCCGTTGCCGATCACCTGGAATCCCTGCTGGCGGTAGAAGCCGATGCTTGGCAGGTTGGCGGCATACACCGCCAGTTCCAGGCGTGAGCGCCGCTCGCGGGCATCGGCCAGCAGCTGTTTGCCTACGCCCTGGCCCTGGTGCTGCACACTGACGAAAATCGCTGCCAGCTGATCCTCATGCAGGCAGTAGAAACCCAGGAGTTGGCCGTCGCGTTCGGCCACTCGGGTCTGGGCATGGGGAATGTAGAGGTTGCGCATGTCCTCGACTTTGGCGCGCCAGAAATCGGGGTCGACAAAGTGGTGGGCCTGGATCGAGGCGTCCAGCCAGAGCGCCAGCAACGCTTGCAGGTCGCTGCTTTGAAAGTCCCTGATCAGCATGTTTGGGGCCTGCCTGTTTGAAATGTGCGCCGCACGCTACCCAGGTGGCGGCGGTCTGTCCAATGGTTGAGAGTCAAGGAAGTATTCGATGCTGGAAAGCAACCGCACCATCACCCTCTCGGGGGAGCAGGCCCTGCAAGCCCTGGCGGAACTGGAGTTCGTGTTGATCTCGCTGCACAAGATGGGCGCCTACTACAGGGATAAACCCGTGGCCGACTACCAGCGCGCCACCACCGATTTCATCGATAACCAGCAGGTCACCCAGCGCCTGGCGCAGGTGCGCAGGATTCTCAGCGAGCCCTTCGACCGCACCCTGGGGGAGGACGACATGGACGACATCGAGCGTCATGTGCAAGGGCTCGAACTGTGGCGCCCCGAGTAACCGCGCTGTCATTACCTGTCGTTTTTCAAGGAACCTGCCATGTCCCGCATCAGCCTCGCCACGGCGACCCCCACCAGCAGCCTGGCGCTGGTGAAGTTTCTCCATCAACGCCTGGGCCTGTCCCTGAGCGTTGCCCAGGGCTATCTGCGCCGTGGCGCCGAGGGTTTTTTCTACAGCGCCAAGCTGTTTCACAACGACCATGTGGAACGCGAGCAGGAACTGCGCGACATCCTCGCCTTCTTCAACAACGCCCAGGTGCCGCTGCTGATTGTCGAAAGCGACCCCGATGAGGAGTGGAACGGGGTTGCGCCCGAACCGTTGCAGGACTGCGCGATGCCCCAGGAGCACTTGTTCAATCTGCTCCAGGCCTGTGAAGAGGATTATCAATAAGGCCCGGGAGCGGGCCTGTAGCACCCAACTGAATGCGAGGTTTTCCTAAAGTTCTGGGCCCTGGGGTCGAGACGTTGGTGCTGTCCGTTGATCAATAAGGATATTTCGTGTTCAAAACCCTCCTCAGGGCCGCCGCCCTTATCGCCACCCTGGCGCTGACCGGCTGTGTCTCCTATAGCGTCACCGGCCCGCTGGGCGCGCCGCTGCATCCCGCGCCCATCAGCAGCCCGCGCACTGCGCAAATTGCCGATGTGCAAGTCACCGCTCCCGGTATCGACGAAGCCACACGCACCGCCATCAGCCGTTCCCTCACAGCCCAGCTGACCCCCTACGTCAAGAGCGCCGGCTACTTCCGCCAGCTCAGCGAGTTCCCCACCCGCCTGGGCGAGGAGGACGTAGTGCTGAAATTCAACATGACCTCCCTCAAGGGCCACCGCGCGCCCCACCCGGGCTACCTGCCCGGAGCCTTGCTGACCCTGACCGTATGGATCTGGGTCAACGGGCCGATCTACGTCGACAGCTTCGACCTGGCCGGCGAGCTGTCGATCGTCGACCGCAACGGCCAGGAACTGGCCAGTGCCAAGGAGCAGCTCAAGTTCGAGCGCAACGTCGGCCTGTACGGCCGTGAGTACTGGGCCCCGACCCAGGGCGCCAAGCAACTGAATGAACTGGTTGCCAAATTGCTCGACAACGCCAGCGCCCGCTTGGCACAACGCTAAGATCAAGGAGAGACACATGTTGGTTTCCATCAAGCACGTCCTGGTGCTCGGCGCAGTGCTGCTGAGCGGCTGCGTGTCCTACTCGCAACACGAACTGACAGCCGTCGGCACCTGGCCTCCGGCGGCACAGACCACCGAGCAAAAGCCCAGCGCCTTTGTCCGCACCACCGCCATGTACCAGGTCAACGGCGGCCCGGCCAATGCCGCCGCCGGCGCTCCGGCGGCCGCCTGGGAAACCGTGGTGGCCGACGCCTACCGCCAGTCCGGGCGCTTTGCCCGGGTCAGCACCGACAAGGTCGAATCGGACCTGTATGCCGAAGCCACCCTGTACAACAACGAACAGTTCAGCATGGCCTCGGCCATCATCACCGGCGCCACCTTCTTCGTGATTCCGTCCACGGCCAAGAACACCTTTACTCTGGAGACGGTGTTCAAGGACAAGGACGGCAAGGAACTGGGGCGGATTCGCAAGAGCGAGTCGGTGCGCACCTGGATGCAGTTGCTGCTGATCGTCGCCATTCCTTTCCAGGCGGATACCCGCGACGTGGTCCAGCAACTGGCCCGCAGCACCCTGGATGAAGCGGTGCAGCGCAGATTGCTGTAACTCGCGCCGCTGGCCGGGCGCCAATAGAAACGCCGCTTGCCTGTTCAGGGCATGCGGCGTTTTTTATTGAACGAACCTGCTGCGGGGCCAATATTCTTGTGTAACTGCACTGGCCTGAGCCCGCTGTAGTTGATCTTCTATCCACTGGCTGCTCTTGATTTTCATAAGTAAAATTTGATTGCTGGCTAACTATAAGTTGGCTATTGAGTAGGATTTTTCAAGTAAGATCTGAGTTTAAGTTTGGGTTCTATTGGCAAGAAGAAGCTCGATTGAAGCGCGGGTTTAGAGTGGCTTCTATGTGAGAATTGCTTTAGGGGTAAGTCTTAATTTTTATATGTTGAGATGCTGGCTCATGGGAGTTTGCCGACTATAGTGGTGTTGTAACTAGGCGACGCACTCAGTTTGTCTCTAGTTGTGGTGTCTATAGCGTGCTTGTCGGCATAAGGGTCAAGAATGATCCAAGGAGTTGGTTATGATGCGTCTTAAATGGTTAAGCCTGATTGCCTTGGGATTAGGAGTCGCTGGTTGTTCCGGACCTGGGTCGGTCATGGAGCCTTACGAGTCGGCATTGCAACTGGAAAGCACCAATGCAAAGAATTTCCATTCCAGCCTGTATTTTCCATCTGGAACAGCGTTGCATTATCCGGGGTATATCGTTGCCATTGAAAAAAGCCCGCAGTCGATTGTCGGTGGCCCCAAGCCCTATCCTCAGGTCAGCTTCGTCCGGAGCGGTCAATATATTAATGCAGAAAAGCCAAGCACTTGGGGAACACCAAGTCAGATAAGAAGATTTCAGGAAAGTGACTCAAAGGCGATGTTTATTTCGCACATCATAAAAAACTCGATCGCCAAGGACGATGCAGGAACGAGTGATCCTTATCTTTCAAAAGACCATTGCTTTGTATATAACGCTTACGCGGCCAAGCAATTATCACTAATCCAAAAGAACTATGATCTGGCGAAAATAAGTGATTGGCATGCTTGTTCCATATCCACTAACCTGGACAAGGTAGATGCCCGTGCCTATCAATTCTACGATTATGGAAAGTATGCGTTGCGGTCACTGGAAGATAATCTGACCCAGGATCTTCGGCGAGGTCGTTATACCCATGTCCTGGTGATTGTCATGGGGTGGAACACTGCCCAGCAAGAGGCGATTCGGAACTTCAATGACCTGGCCGGTAATTTGATGGCTGCTTCCTTGGAAGCAGCGAAGGGACTGCAGGAAAGTCCGATCGACAGGACGATGGCAATTAAACCACTGGTCAATGATCAGGTGGTTGGCAACTTCCGCCCCTTGGTCATTGGTGTGACCTGGCCGTCTTATTGGTCCAACTCTTTTGGCAACGTATTCAGCTATTCCAATAAGGCCAATGATGCGGACGAAATAGGCTTGTCCTGGCTGAACAAGATTCTCAACGAAACCATCCCGCGCAGCCTGGCGGCCTCTGGCAGCAAGGCCAGAGTCGTTGCGCTGGGCCACAGCTTCGGTGCGCGTGCCATGACTCGCGCGGTGTTCAGTTCGCCGGTCCTGGTCCCGCTGGACAGTCAGTTCCCCGATCAGCCTATGGTCACCAGCCCGGTTGATCTAGCAGTCGGCCTGCAGGGGGCGATGAGCATCAACCGTTTTGCCCCGGATCTCGGACGTGAAGGCGCTCCCTATCGGGACTACGGGCATCTTCAAAAGACCAAGGTCGTGCTGACGGCAGCTACCAACGATTCGGCGACTGGTGCTCCCTTTATCGTCTGGACCGATCCTTCCGGGTCGATAGGCTCTTACCACAAGGCCTGTGATACGGCCGACTCCCAGTACCAGCGCATATTCGAGTGCATGACGGCTTCTGACACATCCGCAGTTCCTGGGGGGCGCTTCGAAGTCTGTAAGTACGGTCAACAAGGCTGCGCCGAGCCGTTCAAAAGCAACGGCCCGGACAGGAAAGTGGCTTACATCGATGCATCGAACGGCATTACCCAATTCAACTCGCCGGGGTCTGGAGGAGGCGCTCACAGCGATATCTACCGTCTGCCGATGGGCCGTCTGCTGTGGAAGCTGATTGAGGAATATGCGCCTACTCAATGACTTGAGGGCCTTACTGTTGCAGCCCTGATGACCTACACCTAGGCAAGCTCCAGTTTGATCAGACCTTCAAGGCCTGGAGTAAGGAAGAGGCGCGCGATTCGCGGGACAAGGCATCATCGCGCCAAGTCACCAGGAGGTTTCTCAGGGTTGCATCGCTGATATCTGGAAGTGGATACCAGTGACCATTCAAGTGAAGTTGGATGTCCTGCCGTGGAATGGTCAGGCCGTCAGTGCCGCAAATGATGTATCGGCACCCTTTATTGTTCTGGGTCCCATCGACATGGCTTGTTCGCCCAGCCAAGGCCTCGGTGTTTTTTTTATAACGGGCCAGAAAGCAAAGAGTCATCCAATGCATATCAGTCGAGATCAGATGCGACCTGATGCACTGCTCATGGTGCGAGGCAATTCTCTCTTTTGCATAGGTGAAGGGGGCGTAGTAGTAGAAAGCATGTACCAGGCCCTGGTCGCAGGCGTCTCGCATAGCAGCGTTCATGGCGAGATCCTGAGAGTGGCCTCCTGCTGAATTGCGACAGGTCACTCTGAACTCGCTTGAGAAGTACTGTTGCCATTTTTCAGCGGCCTCTGTCCTGTAATAGAAGTCCTCGCTGGGCTCATGATCGCAAGTCGGCAAGCCTGCTAAATATTCCTTGAATGTGGCTGGCGCGGTGGCTTGTACGGGAATGTCGTGTGCTTGTTCCGTTACCGGGGCAGGCGCGGTGAAAAGTCTTTTGATGCATTTGAGCATGGGGAAGTATCCGTACTTGGCAGGCCGGTATCCCTGAACGGGAAACCTGCCTTTTTTCAATCCTAGGGGAGAGGGGCGTTGCTGTTGGCGTCGCTAGATTCAGCGCTGCGCCAACCAGTAGGCATGCAACTGCCGCGCGGCAGGTTCGATGGCCGCGATCTGCTGGCGATGCTGCTCCAGGTTCAGGTCGGCGGGCAGTTCGAAGTTGTCCTGTTCGGCGCAGTCGATGATCAACTGCAGCGCCTGGACCTGCGGCGCCGGCATCTCCGGCCAGTTGCCCACGGCCACCCCGCGCAGGTAGCCGAAGCACCATTCTTCGGCCAGCAGCAGGTTCTGGCCCTGGTGCTCGGTCTGTTCGAAGCGCGCCTTGAACGCTTGCGGGGCCTGGGCCAATTGCGCGGCCAGGGTGTTGATGTGGCGCACGCACAGGTCGATGAACTGCCGGCATTGCTCCGGGGTTTCCCAGGCCGGGTTTTCGCCGCCCCAGATGCCCGGGAACCATTCGGCGATATCGACTTGAGCCGGGCCCGATACCAGCGCAGTGAAGTAACCGTCCAGCTCGCAGGGGTTGAGCACCGAGTGGTCGTCGCCGTACTGGAGCAGGGTGTCTTCGATCAGCTCGAAGTCGGCGGCGTTCAGTGGGGTGTTTTGCATGAGGGGAGTCCTGGAAAAAGCAGCGGCAAGTTTCCGGGTTCACGCGCCCGGCTGCAAGCCTCAAGCGGCCAGCGCGGGGCCTGAGCGGGCGGGGCTCAGGTGCCGCGCAACAGATCCTGGGCGTCCAGCAGGCGGTAGGCGATTTCCGGGCGGTTCTCCATGGCCCGGCGAATGGCGGCCGGAATCGATTGCCGGGTCTTGCGGCACAGCCCGGGCAGCTCGCCCAGGGAAATGGCGATGCCGCGCATGCTGCGCACTTCGTTGTCACTGGGAGTGATTTGCACCCGGATGCCGAGTTTCTCCTGCATCTGGCGCTGCATGTGTTCCAGGTCGGCCAGGTCCTTGAGGTTTTCCAGGCGTTCGAGCAGGCGCTTTTCCTCCTGGCGCGTGAGCAAGAGGATGCGCAGGTCGGCTCCGGGGGTGTCCAGCAACTGCTCGCGCTCGCAAATGCAGGCGCCGGGCGGACAGGGTTGGCGGATGGGCGTGCTAGGTGTCATGGGGAACCATCATAGCGACCCTGCAGAAGCTGTCAGAGAAAAATATGCGGTCGCCGCATCCGTTTCCATGCCTGCTCCGTATGGTCCTTACCCTTCCTGTGAAGGGGCGAACTTTGCCATTCGGGAGTGCCAGGGACATGGAATTACAGCAGCCGGTCACGCCGCTATCGAACCACGACGATCCGCAGTTGTTGCCGCGCTTGCTGGCCGGCGAGCAGCAGGCCTATCGCGAGCTGGTGCAGCGCTATTCGGTGGCCATGCGTGCGGTGGCCTTTGCCATCGTCGGCCAGCGCCATGTCGATGACGTGGTACAGGAAGCCTGGCTGGCCATCGTGCGCAGCCTTGGCGGTTTCCAGTGCCGCTCCAGCCTCAAGACCTGGATGCTCACCATCACCGCCAACGCGGCCAAGAGCCGCTACCTGCAGACCCGGCGGGAGCAGAATGGCGGCGCCGGGCCGGTATTGCCCGGCAACCTGGGCCCACAGCGCTCTGCGCCGAGCAACGGCGGCTGGTCGCCAGGCCCGCTGGAATGGCATGAAGACACCCCCGAAGCGCTGCTGGATGAAGAACATCTGCGTTGCTGCATGGAGCAGACCCTGGGCGCCATGCCCGGGTTGCAGCGTCAGGTGCTGTTGCTGCGCGAACGCCAGGGCCTGGAACTGGAGGTGATCGCCGAGCAGTTGGCGATCTCCCTGACCAATGCGCGAGTGCTGCTGCACCGTGGACGCCTGAAGCTGTTCGCCGCCATCGAGCGCTATCAGGCGGCCTGATCGCGGCCCGCCCTGGTCAGCGCAACGAACCGCCAGCCTGCCCCGGCATCATCAGGATTGGGCAAAGTTCTTTAGAGTGTCGCCGTCCATGCGATAGCGCACCCATTCGGCCTGTGGGCGCGCGCCCATGGACTGGTAGAACTCGATGGCCGGCTCGTTCCAGTCCAGCACGCTCCATTCGAAACGCCCGCAACCCTTGGCGCAGGCTTCCCGGGCCAGGTGCTTGAGCATGAGCTTGCCGGCGCCGCAGCCGCGAATCCAGGGGGCGCCTGATCTTGCGGGCTACCTGGCGGAACGGCATGCGGTCATCACGCCCTGGGGCGAGGCACGGAGCTGATCATGACCATTCCGCGCCAGGCGGCCCAGGCCCTGCAATCCGCGGCGGGCATTGCGCTGTATCCGGCGCCGTTCACGATCCCGCCTTACACCCTGAAGCTCTACAGCCATGCCAAGTACGCCCGCAGCGATGCCCATGCCTGGATGCGTCGACAACTGCGGGAGTTGTTTATCGATGCTCATCGTCCTTGAGCCGCTTTACGCCGGAGTGCGTCAGCGGATTGCCGGGGTCGCCTTCGGCGAGCATCTGGCTCAGTAACTGCCGTTCCTGTTCGCCGGGAAGCACGCCGCGGGTTTCGCCGTCGAGCACGATCACGCCATCTTCGTTGCTCAGGGTGATGACCGCCGTGGCCCGACCCCGGGCATCCACCTCGGTGATCAGCCAGCGGCAGGTCACGGTATCCCCGGCATAGACCGGGCGGCGGAACTGGAAGCTCATCGCCGAGGCCAGCCAGCCGATCTGCCCGCCGATCTCGGTCACCAGGCTGGCGCTCAGCAGGCCGTGGGCCACCGGTTCGCGAAAGCCCCGGGCCTCGGCGAAGGGGGGGTGGTAGTGCACCGGGTTGTAATCCCGGGAAATTTCGGCGAAGCGCTGGATGTCCTGGAGGGTGAAGCATCGCGACAGGCTGAAGCTGTCACCGCTTTGCAGCCCGCGAGCCGCCCGTTGTCTGAAACTGTGCATGGGTATTCCTCAAGCCAGGAGTTGTTCCGCCAGCAACACTAGCGCAATCAGGACCATCAACCCGCCCGACAGGCGACTGACCCACAGCGCCGCCACCGGCCGCGCCTGCAGAACAGTGCGCGAGCCGAAGCCCACCAGCAGGTAGATCACCGCGCAACTGAAGGCATGCAGCAGCCCCAGGGCGAGGATCTGCAACGACACCGGCCAGGCGGCCGCGGGGCTGGTGAACTGTGGCAGCAGGGCCAGGAACAGCAGGAAGACCTTGGGATTGAGGCCGCTGACACACAGGCCCTTGAATGACCAGCGCGCCCAGGAAGCATCTGCCTGTCCTGCGCCGGCCTGGGGCGTGGACGGGTGGCGCAGCAGGCCGACGCCCAGCCACAGCAGGTAGCCGGCACCGGCCACGGTCAGGCCCGCAAGGGCCAGGGGGTAACGCGCCACCAGCCCGCCGACCCCGGCGGCCACCACCAGGGTCGCCAGCAGGTGCCCGCTCAGCAGCCCGGAGACCGCGGGAATCACCACCCGGCCGTTGAGCCCGGCGGAAATGGCATAGGCCCAGTCGGCGCCGGGGGTGATCACGAACAGCAGCGACACTGCCCAGAACGCGGCCAACATGCTCGGTTCCATGCTGGCTTACCTCGGCTGGCTGCAGGCAGCGTGGGTGGGGCAGGCGGTCGCGGTGGGCAGCGCAGGGCGCGGCTTGGCAAGGGGGTAGGGCATGGGGCTTTCTCACGGGCATCAGGGGCTCGACCGCCGGACAGCTGCGGTGAACAGGGGCTTTAAGGTGTGAAGAAAGAATAGTGAAGATCGAGGGGGATTTTTTCTCTAATATTCCAAGCGAAAACCTTTGTTTGGGGAGAATTATTCAAATGGACCGGATTGATCAGAAGATTCTTGCCGAGCTGCAAGCCGACGGCCGCCTTTCGGTCACCGACCTGGCCGAGCGGGTCGGTCTCAGCCTGTCGCCTTGCCATCGCCGGGTACGGGCGCTGGAGCAGTCCGGGGTGATTCTCGGCTATCGCGCGCAACTGGCGCCCAGCGCCCTGGGGCTGAATTTCTCGGCCATGGTGTTCGTCACCCTGCGCGAGGGCGATCATCAGGCCGTGACAGCCTTCGAAACTGCCTTGCAGGGCATTGTCCAGATCGTCGAGGCGCAGCGGCTGTTCGGCGAGCCCGATTACCTGCTGCAGGTGATCACCCGCGACCTGCCGGCGTTCCAGCGGTTGTATGACGAACGCCTGTCGACCTTGCCCAACGTCCAGCGCCTGACCTCGACCCTGGTGATGAAGCAGGTAATCCAGGACCGCACCCTGCCATTGTGATCGGGATCAAGCCTCGAAGGCGCCGCAGGTTCTAAGGTGCAGGCTCCTTCCTCCAGGTTCCGGGAGCCGCCATGGCCAAGCCCTTTCCCCTGCGCCCCAAGCATCCCGAGCGGATCTGCTGGGGCTGCGACCGCTACTGCGCGGCCAATGCCCTGGCCTGCGGTAATGGTTCTGATCGCACCATGCACCCGGCGGAAATGCTCGGGGAGGACTGGTACCTGGACGGCGACTGGGGCATCGAGATCTCCGCCGACACTGAGGCGGCCCCACAGCCGCAGCAGTCGCGAGTGCGGTCCGCAGTGTAAATATTACCCGGGTGTTATTGCTTGCCTGATTAATACCCGGGTAATATGCAGCCTCGTTTCCTTGAGGCCATAGCCATGTCCGACTCACTTGCCCAACCCGTCACTGCGTTTCAGGCCCAGCAGGTGCTGGCGGCTGGCCCGTTGCTGGAGGTAGCGCTGCTGGTCAAGCGCGCCAGTGAAGGTGCGGAGCCGCAGCCGTTGCTGGTGTTTGACGATGCCAGCGGCCGGGTCATCGACCTCGACCTGCGGGGCACCGCGGACGAAGTGCGCCAGCGTCTGGCCGCCACGCTGCCGCCGGGCAACGGGCGCTATCGCCCGCGTCAGCCTGCCGCCGCACCAGTCGAAGGCGAAGAAGCCGCGCCTCGGGGGCGGGGGCGACCCAAGCTGGGGGTCATCGCCCGCGAGGTGACCCTGTTGCCGCGCCAGTGGGAATGGCTGGCCGAGCAGCCGGGCGGTGCCTCGGCGGTGCTGCGCCGGCTGGTGGACGAAGCCCGGCGCAATGGCGCCGAACCGCAGCGCCAGCGGGCCGCGCAAGAGGCGGCCTACCAGTTCATGCTGGCCATGGGCGGCGACCTTCCCGGTTATGAGGAAGCCACCCGGGCGCTGTTCGCCGCGGACCTTGCGCGCCTGCAACAGTGCATCGAGCACTGGCCCGGGGATATCCGCGTCTACGCGTTGCGCCTTGCCGGCGCGCTTTGACCGGCGAGCGATACATCGCCAACCCAAGGCTCTGCCTGAGCGGCCAGCCAGGCTGTGCAGTTCAGGCCGCTGGGGGAGAGTGGCCAGGCATTGGCGGTTCCTGGCCTGGCCAGACTAGCCCCGCCGCGCCATCAGCAGCACCGACGCCGCCCCCGACAACAGCACTGCGCAGGCGCGATTGAACAGGCGCTTGCCCCGGGGTTCGGCGAACCAGCGGCGCAGGTGCAGGCCCATGTAGGCGTAGGCGCAGATGGCGATCCACTCCAGCCCCAGGAACAGTGCGCCCAGGGTCAGGAACTGCGGGCCCATCGGCTGCGCCGGATCGACGAATTGCGGCAGGAAGGCGGTGAAGATCAGGATCGCCTTGGGGTTGCCCGCCGCCACCAGGAACTCCTGGCGGGCCAGGGCCCACAGGCCGACGCGGGCCGGGTCATCGGCCACTTCATTGCCGGGATTGGCACGCCACAGTTGCCAGGCCAGGTACAGCAGATACCCCGCGCCGAGGATCTTGATGGCATGGAACAACAGTTCCGACGTCTGCAGGACCACCACCAGGCCGGCGGCGGCCAGGGCGATCATGGCGGCGAAGGCCAGCAACCGGCCGCTGCCCGCCAGGCAGGATTGCCGATAGCCATAACGGGTGGCGTTGCTCACGGACAACAGGTTGTTCGGGCCGGGGGCCATGTTCAGGGCGAAACAGGCGGGGATGAACAGGCTCAGGGTGGCGAGATCCATACAGTCTCCGGGACAAGGCAAGGGGAACGGGCCCACGCCATCGGCGACCTCGGGGCTGGCCGGGAGGTTGTTGCGGCGGGGGGCGATAAAATACGGGCCGCGTCGGGCGGGAGGCAAGTGCCTGGTTCGCGGTGCATCAAGGCTTGGCCAAGGTTGAGCGGGGAGGAGAGGCAGTGACAGTGATCGGGCAGGGCGACGGCAAGCCCCTCTCCCGGTGCCGACAGGGAGAGGGGCAAGGCACTCAGTTGATATTGATGTAGGGGTCCCAGTCGCAGTAACCCACCACCTGGTTGTCACTGTCGACAATCATGAAGGCCCAGGTATAGGTGATGCTGCCTTGGCGCACGGCGCGGCCTTCCCAATAGAAATTCTTGACGCTCTGGGCGATGGGCTGCGCGGATGGATTGCTTTGATTGATGATCGGCATGGGCGTGTGGTTCAAGACCACCGGCGTGATGTCTTGCACGTAATTGGGGTTCTGTTGCGTCACTACCGGCGACGTCTGGGTGTACTGATACAGCAGCACCGTGTGGTACAGCCCCTCGGACAGGCTGGTGCTGCGCCAGTGGATCAGGTCGCCCTCCTTGAGGTTGACCGACAGTTCATCCGTACCTTCGCCGACTGGGGCGTTGTTGCGTCTGGCAACCATGTAGATCGCCTGACTGGAGAGCCTTACCCCGCCGGTGGTGAAGTTGTAGAGGTGGCTGGGCTGCGTCGGGTCGCTTTTTTGCAGGTTGAATGTTTGGCCGCTGTCGAATTGTTTGCCCTGGCTATTGAGAATGGTGTCCACATCAATGGTGACCATGATGTCGATGATGTTGTCGTTCATGTCCAGCTCCCTGCTGTCGCGTTAGATGCCTGGAGTGCCCAGGCAAACAGGCAATCGAGTTTCCGGGCGCGGCCACTGAGCATCGGTACCCGGGCCCCGGTTTGCCGGGCTTCGAGCTTGATGCACTTCCGTGAAGTCGCGAGTGGAATCTAGATCCTCAAGACGCTTAGTCAAATGGCCCGCTGTAAAAAGAGCGAGCACAAGACGAGCGGTGCAAGGCCAGGGGCAGGCGTCCGCTTGGGCGCCTTCGATCAGGCTGCGCCCAGGTGCTGGTCGAGCCATTGCGCCGCCTGAGTGGCATGGCTCAGGCCCAGGTCGTGGTCGGCCCCGGGCACGATACGCAAGAGGGCCTGTGGCAACAGTCGGGCCAGACGCTGACCCACCGCCACCGGGCTGATGGGATCGCAGTCGCCCCACAGCAGCAGTACCGGCATGGGCAATTCCCCCAGGCGCGGGCCGAGGTCGCTGTGGTCATCGACAAACCAGCGGGGCAGTTGCGGATAGGCCGCGGTGTAATCCTTGCGCCAGTTACTGGCGCCCAGGTCGGACATGTCGACGCCGCCGGAGGTGACGCTCAACACCAGATGGGTGATCAGCTGCGGTCGCGCCAGGGCCGCACGCACCGCAATGATGCCGCCCATGGACTGGGCCACCAGCGCGGTGGGCTGGTAGATGTGTTGCAGCACCAGGTCCACCAGATCGTCCATGCCCTGCACGTCCGCCCGGGCCGGGGTGTCGCCAAAACCCGGCCAGCCCAGGTGCACCTGGCGCGCCGGATGGCGCAGCTGCGCGGCCAGCGGTTGCCAGAATTGACGGTTGCCCGAGGCGCCGGGCAGGAACAACAGTTGTTGGGGGGCTTGGGGCATGGCATCGCTCCGGGTCCATGGGCGGTGGATTGAACCCTCGCGCTGACGGCAGGGTCGCGCGCGGCGCTAGAAAGTACGGTGCTCGGGCTGCGCGAGCAAGGGCTGTATCAGGCGACCGCGGCTCGCCATGCCGCCGCCCCGGGATCGGCCGCGACGGTTTATCATGCTGCGCTGCCGCCCGTTGCCCGCGCGACAAGGGGCTGCTCTTTTCGCCCACCGTGGAGGCGCCCGCCATGCCCGATCTGCAAAAGCCTGCTGCTATCCCTGAGTTCCCCGTGTGCCACGCCCGTGGCGGCACCTCCACCGGGCTGATCCTGGCCCGCGAAGCGCTGCCCCGGGACGAAGCCCTGGTGGAAGAACTGCTGCGCCACCTGATGGGCGTGCCGCTGCAGGGCGAGTGGCCGGGCAACACCCAGATCACCGGCCTGGGGCGCGGCGGGCCCACCAGCAACAAGGTGTTCATCGTCGAGCGCCGCCCCGGCGAGACACGGATGATCAGCACCCTGGCGCAACTGGCGGCGGGCAAGAGCGCCATCGACTGGAGCGTCAACTGCGGCAACATGTCCGCGGCGCTGCCGCTGTACGCCCTGCAACGCGGCTGGCTGGAGCCCGGGGAGGGCGGTGGACAGATCGAGATCTACAACAGCAACACCCAGACCACGATGTATGCACGCCTGAGCCTGCGCGACGGTCGGCTGCTGAGCGACACGCGCATTCCCGGGGTCAACGGCGTGTTTCCCGGGGTCGACCTGTTTCTCGACAAGCCGGTGGGGGCCAAGACCGGCGCGCTGTTTCCCACCGGGCAACGGGTCGACCTGCTGGACGGCATTGCCGCCACCTGCATCGATGTGGCGGTGCCCATGGTCATCCTGCGCGCAGCGGACCTGGGCCAGACCGGCGAGGAAACTCCGGCCGAACTCGACGCCGACCCGCAGTTCAAGGCGCGTCTGCTGGACCTGATGGTGCAAGGCGGCCTGCGCATGGGCCTGCGCCAGCGCGACGGCCGCCTGATGAGCGCCGACGACCTGCGGCGCAGCGAAACCATCCCGAAGATCTGCATCGTCAGCCCGGCGCGAGAAGGCGGGGATATCGCCACCCGCTACTTCACCCCGCAGAACGCCCACCCGTCCCTGGCGGTGTCCGGTGGCTGCTGCCTGGCGGCGGCCTGCCTGGCCGAGGGCACCGTGGCCCACGCCCTGTTGGCGCGGGCGCCGGTGCTAGGCGAGGAGCCGGGCGAGTACCAACTGGCGATTGAAAATCCCGCCGGCGTGCTGGAGACCCTGATCAATGCCCGGCAAGTGGCCGGGGAGCTGCTGATCGACGGCGCCGCCTACCGGCGCAGCGCACAGATCCTGTTGCAGGGCAGCACACCGCTGTACAACGCCTCGCCCGAACTGACCGCCGCCCTTGGCGCCGCACACCGCGCATGACCCCACCCCGCATCCGCCTCGTGTAGCCGCTGCCGAAGGCTGCGAACGAGCCACAGGCTCGCGGCGATCCCCCAACCGCCGAGGCCCCTGCGGTGCCTTGCGCAGCCTGCGGCAGCGGCTACAGAGGTGCCCGTGACGCCAGCGCTAGCATCCGCTTCATGTAGCCGCTGCCGAAGGCTGCGAACGAGCCACAGGCTCGCGGCGATCCCCCAACCGCCGAGGCCCCTGCGGTGCCTTGCGCAGCCTGCGGCAGCGGCTACAGAGGTGTCCGTGACGCCAGCGCTAGCATCCGCTTCATGTAGCCGCTGCCGAAGGCTGCGAACGAGCCACAGGCTCGCGGCGATCCCCCAACCGCCGAGGCCCCTGCGGTGCCTTGCGCAGCCTGCGGCAGCGGCTACAGAGGTGCCCATGACGCCAGCGCCAGCATCCGCTTCATGTAGCCGCTGCCGAAGGCTGCGAACGAGCCGCAGGCTCGTGGCGATCCCCCAACCGCCGAGGCACCGCAGGCTCGCCAGCGATCTCGCAAACCCATGGGGGCTTGCGCAGCTCCACCCGCAGCTCAGGCGGGGCCCTGAAGATCAGGGGCATATCAGCGACCCTCGCCGCCATCGGGAAGAAACGGCGGGACCTTCTGCCGCAACAACTGGATCAACTCCGGGTCCATGAACTCGTAATCATCGGGAATGTTCAGGCACACAATCTGCTGCTCGCGCAGCTGCGCCTTGAAGCGCTTGCGCAGTTTTTCCCGGTGCCGGGTTTCCATCACCACAATCAGCCCGGCCCATTGCACCAGTTCCGGACCCAGGGGCACTTCGGCATCGTGATTGAGCCCCGCCGAAGCGGTTTCGATCCCCGGCCAATCGGCGAACAGCTGCTCGGCGGTGGGGCTGCGCAGCTTGTTCTGGCTGCAGACAAACAAGACATTGAGCATTGGGCCGAACTCCTTGGCACAGGCGCCCGGCCCGTGGAGGGCAGGGCAAAGGCGCTGATTTTTCGGGGCTTTTACTGCACTGTCCAGCAACTTGTGGCGGGCCGGACCAATTGCATTGGTCGGCGCCAGTTGCCCGCCATGCGCCGCGCCTGCGAAACTGCCAGCCCCTTTACTCGCATCGCCCAGGCCATGTCCGTAGCCTTGTTCACCTCACCCCATCTGGGCCTGGCCCTCAGGCGCTGGCGCCTGTTGCACCGGGTCAAGCAACAGCACGCCGCCGAGCTGTTCGGTGTGGCGCAGTCGAGCATTTCCCGTTGGGAAAACGGCCAGCAGGCCATGGAGCCGACAGAGCGTGCGCGCCTGGAGCAACTGCTGGCGGCCAATCTCAGCGCCGCCGCCGATCAGGCCCTGGCGCGGCTGGTGAACGACAGCCCGCGCGCCGTGCACCTGGTGTGCGACCTGACCCACCGCCTGCTGGCCTGTTCAGCGACCCGCGCCGGGCAGTTCGGCGTGCCCTTGAGTGAGCTGCTGGGCCAATCGCTGTGGGGCTTTTGCACCGAGGAAATCACCCGCAAGGAAGCCGCCCTGGATGACCTGGGCTGGCGCGAAGTGCTGGCGCCGCCGTCCGTGGAATTCTTCAGCGGCCACAACGATTCGGCCATCGTGCCCATCGCCCCCAGCCAGTGCCGCTGGACCCGCCTCAACCTGTCCGACGGCAACGCCGTGCGGCTGGTGGAAACCCTCTGAAGCGCCTGTCGAGGCCACGCCACGCATATTTTATCCGTGGACCGGGCTCCGGCCGCTGACTAGTCTGGTAAGCCATCGCCCGCCGCCCCACGGCGCGGGCCTCGTTCACTTGCAGCAGGCTTGTCCATGACCCCCGAACTTCTCAGCGGCCGCCTTGAATTCCTCCGTGAAGCGGAAAAACTCAAGGACGTGCTGCGCAGCGCCCACACCTCCAGCGGCCGCCAGGAAAGCACCGCCGAACACAGCTGGCGCCTGTGCCTGATGGCGTTGCTGTTCGAAGACCAACTGGGCGAACTGGACCTGCTGCGGGTGCTGAAGCTGTGCATCGTCCACGACCTGGGGGAGGCCATTCACGGCGACATCCCGGCGGTGGCCCAGGCCGGCCACCCGCACAAGAGCCAGCAGGAGCGCGAAGACCTGCAACTGCTCGCCCGAGCCCTGGACGCCCCGGCCCACCAACGCCTGCTGGACCTGTGGGATGAATACGAAGGCGCCGCCAGCGCCGAGGCGCAGACGGTCAAGGCCCTGGACAAGCTGGAAACCCTGCTGCAACACACCCAGGGCCAGAACCCGGCGGACTTCGACTACCGCTTCAACCTCGGCTACGGCCGCCGCTACACCGATGCCAGCCCGTTGTTCCAGGCCCTGCGCCAGCAGATCGACATCGACACCCAGCGTCGACTGAACGCCCAGGGCTAAGCCGCGGTTCAGGATGTGCGGTGTTTGCCTTATGCCGCGTTGAACAAGCCTGAGCATCGCTCGCCAGAGGATGAACAGGCTCCAGGGGGCAGGGCGCCCGCTGGGGGTCTGGCACCTGTCATGGTTTTTTTCTGCCAGGGTCATCAAGCGAAGCTATTTTTACCTTCGCTTGTCCTTCACTACGCTGTTCACACGGTTGTCCAACCCGGGGCCAACGTCGAGCGGCAGGTTTCCGATGACCGAAGGAGTGACCCATGTCCAATGAATCCAAGTGCCCGTTCAAACACACCGCCGGTGAAGGCACCAGCAACCGTGACTGGTGGCCCGGCCAACTGAACCTGAAGATCCTCCACCAGCACTCGCCGCTGTCCGACCCGATGCCTAAGGACTTCGACTACGCCGCCGAATTCAAGACCCTGGACCTGGCCGCGGTGAAGCGCGACCTGCTGGCCTTGATGACCGACTCCCAACCCTGGTGGCCGGCGGATTTTGGCCACTACGGCCCGCTGTTCATCCGCATGGCCTGGCACAGCGCCGGCACCTACCGCATCGCCGATGGCCGTGGCGGCGCCGGGGGCGGGCAGCAGCGCTTCGCCCCGCTCAACAGCTGGCCGGACAACGTCAGCCTGGACAAGGCGCGGCGGCTGATCTGGCCGATCAAGCAGAAATACGGGCGCAAGATCTCCTGGGCCGACCTGATCATCCTCACCGGCAACGTCGCCCTGGAATCCATGGGTTTTAAAACCTTCGGCTTTGCCGGTGGCCGCCAGGACGTCTGGGAGCCGGAAGACAACGTCTACTGGGGCAGCGAAACCACCTGGCTCGACGACCAGCGCTACAGCGGCGACCGCGAGCTGGAGAACCCCCTGGGGGCGGTGCAGATGGGCCTGATCTACGTCAATCCGGAAGGCCCCAACGGCAACCCCGACCCGCTGGCGGCGGCCCGGGACATCCGCGAAACCTTCGCCCGCATGGCCATGGACGACGAAGAAACCGTGGCCCTGATCGCCGGCGGCCACACCTTCGGCAAGACCCACGGCGCCGGCCCCGCGACCCACGTCGGCCCGGAACCGGAAGCCGCCGGCCTGGAAGAGCAGGGCCTGGGCTGGAAAAGCAGCTTCGGCACGGGCGTTGGTGGCGACGCCATCACCAGCGGCCTGGAAGTGATCTGGACCACCACCCCGACCCGCTGGAGCAACGACTTCTTCGACCACCTGTTCGGCTTCGAATGGGAACTGACCACCAGCCCCGCCGGCGCCCACCAATGGCGGCCCAAAGCCGGCGCCGGGGCCGACAGCGTGCCCGACCCCCACGACCCGAACAAACGCCGCACGCCGTCGATGCTCACCACCGACCTGTCGCTGCGCTTCGACCCAGCCTACGAGGCCATCTCTCGGCGCTTCCACCAGCACCCCGAGCAACTGGCCGAAGCCTTCTCCCGGGCCTGGTTCAAACTCACCCACCGCGACATGGGCCCGCGCGCCCGCTACCTGGGCCCGGAAGTGCCGGCCGAGGAACTGATCTGGCAAGACCCGATTCCGGCGCTGAACCACCCGCTGATCGACGCCCAGGACATCCAGCAGCTCAAGGGCCAGATCCTCAACTCCGGCCTGTCCGTGGCGCAACTGGTGTCCACCGCCTGGGCCTCGGCCTCGACCTTCCGCGGCTCGGACAAGCGCGGCGGCGCCAACGGCGCACGGATTCGCCTGGCCCCGCAGAAAGACTGGGAGGTCAACCAACCGCAGCAACTGGCCCAGGTGCTGCGCAGCCTGGAAGGGGTACAGAGCGCCTTCAACAGCGCGCAAAGCACTGGCAAGCGCGTGTCCCTGGCGGACCTGATCGTCCTCGGCGGTTGCGCGGCGGTGGAACTGGCGGCGAAAAATGCCGGCTACAGCATCACCGTGCCCTTCGCCCCGGGGCGCATGGACGCCAGCCAGGAACAGACCGACGTCGAATCCTTCGCCGTGCTGGAACCTGTGGCCGACGGTTTCCGCAACTACCTCAAGCCGGTTTCCGGCGTCAGCGCCGAAGCCCTGCTGGTGGACAGAGCACAACTGCTGACCCTGACCGCCCCGCAACTGACCGTGCTGCTGGGCGGCCTGCGGGTGCTGGGGGCCAACGTCGGGCAATCGCCCCACGGCGTATTCACCGCGCGCCCGGGCACCCTGAGCAACGACTTCTTCGTCAACCTGCTGGACATGGGCACCCAATGGAAACCCCAGTCCGAGGCCCGCGACCTGTACGAGGGCAGCGACCGCGCCAGCGGGCAATACAAATGGAGCGGTACTCGCGTGGACCTGTTGCTAGGCTCCAACTCGCAACTGCGGGCCCTGGCCGAGGTGTATGCAGCGGCGGATGCGGGGGAGAAGTTCGTGAAGGACTTTGTCGCGGCCTGGGACAAGGTGATGAACCTGGATCGGTTCGATCTGCGCTGAGAGGTTTGCAAACCGGGTAAAACGACAACGCCTCCCTAGGGAGGCGTTGTTGCAGAGCGCTCGCGGCACGAGCGCTGCAGATCAACGAGCGTCGCACCTGCAGCGCTCGCCCGACGCTTTACTGGGCCTTGAGGTACTCATTAAGAAACGCCTGGGCATCGCCATAGCTGGACAGGTTGCTGTCATAGCCCACCTTCAGCGGCTTGGCCTCACCCGGCAGATGCAGCTCGCCATAGCCTTCCTGAAGCAGCAGCACCACGAACTTCTGCCCGTCCACCTGAGTGAAGTAACGGGTGTCGCGGTCGGTTTGCTCCACGTTCATTTTCTGAATGCGCATGTTCCAGTCGTGGTCGGCGTCTTCCACCTGCACCAACGCCTGATTGGCGCTGCGCTCACCAATGCGCAAGGTCCAGACCTTCACCCCGTGCGGCCCGGTGTAGGCCAGGATCTTGTCCGCCACCTGTGGTCGTTCCTCAGCCTGGGCCAGCCCGGTTCCCAGTACCCACGCCATGACCCATGCGGCCGCCCAGCGGTAATAAAGCTGCATCCTTCTAGCTCCTGAACATGAAAAGGGGCGGTTATTGAAGCCGACCCGTGCGGCGCTGCCAAGCACCCAAGGCAGCAGGCGGGGTAAAAAAACCGGTGCACACGCTGGACTCACCCGCCACCGACCTGTCGCGAACAGCACACTCTTTGCGCCCTCGGCTAAATACAGGTCGCAAGCGTGGCAAGGCAAAACGTCGCCACCGGTAGTCTAAGAGCACCACCCGGGAGACTTTCAATGATTCGACGCGCTTGCTTGGCCGCTCTATTGACCATGACTGCCGCAACCGCCTTTGGCGGCCCGGGCTACGATCATCTCTATGCGTTCGGTGACAGCTACTCTGACAATGGCGCGGGTGAAACCTTCACCCGAACCATGGCCGCGCAGAAGGTCAAAGATGCACAGGAGCTGCCCGGTTCGTTGTATTGGCAGGGACGCTGGAGCAATGGTCCCACCGCGGTCGAACACTTGGCGCAGGCCTTGAAAATCCCATTGACCGACTACGCCATTGGCGGCGCCAAAAGCGGCAACGGCAACTACTACGCCTGGATGCAGCCCTCTCGCGACACCGGGGTTTTCGGGCAAATCGCCGATCACCTGAAGGCCGCTAAAACACACAAGGCGGATCCGGATGCGCTGTATTTCATTTTCATCTCAGCCAACGACTTTTTTGAATGGGCCGACTTCGCGCACCCAGAAACGATCGACGTGCTTGGCCAGAACAGCGTGGCGAACATACAGAAGAGCACCGAGACGCTGATCGCCGCAGGGGCGAAGCACCTGATGGTGGTGGGGACCACGGATTTGAGCCATGTGCCGGCTGTGGTGCAGGGCAATCAAGTCAAGAACGCAACGCAATACCAGCAGATACTCGAACAAAAACTGCCCGCCGTGCTGACAACACTGGCTAACGCCCATCACGTGAGTATTGGCTACTTCGACCATCTGGCCTTCAGCAACACGCTTCGCGCGGCACCCGAGGTGGCGGGCTTGAAGGATCTGGATACCCCGTGCCAAGCCACCTACCCGGACGTCAAACCCGTGTGTGCGGATCCGGATGCCCATTACTACTGGGATGAATGGCACCCGACCCGCAAAGTCCACAGCCTGGCCGCCGAGGCGATGCTTGAAACGCTGAAAGCGAGCCGTTGAGGTTTTCTATCCGTCCATAGCCGGTCAGCATTGCCCGGCTATCGAGCCCATGGACATGCGCGCCGGAACTGAAACTGCGCTGGCCCGGGTGGTTGCCGTGTTCGGTGCGGCGCAACCGCACTGTGCTTATCTGTTTGCTAACCGCCGCGCCAATCGCATGAAAGTGCTGGTGCATGATGGGTTTGGCATCTGGCTGGCTGCTCGCCGATTGAACCAAGGCAAGTTCCACTGGCCAGGCATTCGCCAAGGCCCTGAACTCGAGTTGAATACCGAGCAACTTCAGGCCTTGGTGTTGGGTTTACCCTGGCAACGCATGGGCAGTGGCGGTGCGCGTTCATCGACTTCTTACGGATCAACTCCGGGAAGCCAGGCAAGCGGCCAGTGTGTCGTTATTTGCAGCGGCAACGAAAGAGCGATGAATTGTGTCTCAATCCGCACGCGCCCCTGTGAGTCGGTGCGTTCCCCCAGAATTACCGGCAGCCTCCTGCAACGCGCGAGAGCATCAGCCACACTTATGTGCAGCAATTTAGCGATGACGCGCGCAGCATCTCGGATGCGATCAGCCGGACACGTATCCAGCTGAAGATCGTATTCGGGAAAAAAGTCGCGTGAAATGCCTGGCAACGGCTGTTGATCCACGCACCGATCACTGTAGAACTCGCCCCGATCTAGAAAGGCGTCTCGCTCGACGTAGTGTTCAAGCGCAGCGGCATAGTCCTCAAGTTGTGAGAGCGGCTGCTGACGCTTCTGTACGCTCAGTACATCTACAAAGTCGGCAGCTTCAAGGCAATACGAAAGGCCGTGCGCTACGGCAAAGGCCGGCATTTCCTCACCGTTCTCGCCGGGTACGCTATTCGATTCTTCCTCGGGCGAAGAAAGGTAAAAGCGAGCTTCGATCAGCGGTGCTCCGTCCTTGACATAGACCCATGAATAGCGGCTCCAGACATCGTTATTGCTATCACAGGTCGCCAGGGCTTCGATAACGTCACGAAGACTTAAAAGTAAAAGCATGTTAAAAATTCCCCCCACCCAATGCACCATATTCTACAGAGCCAATTGAGGTGTCCCACAGCTCTCTGAAGGTTGTTCATGCCTTGACAATGCCATCAGGATGGGACGGCCAGACGCATACTGTGCTTCTGCGCGACGCTGGCAATCGAAGCGCCGGGCTGGGCGCATTCTTGGCCAACCTGGGCCTTGAAGGATTAGGAATAGGAACGGCGTTGTGGCTGCATGGAAAGACCCGCTTAAAAGGCCAGAGAGGGTGTCCACTTAAATTGAGGTGTACACCATCGCCTTTGGCGTCGGGGTCTGGAAGGTGTGTTGTCCAGACGCTTACCGATAAAGTGACCCGCCTCAAAGCGCCTGACGCACAAGCTGCGCCTCTGCACATTCCAGCCCGCGATCGCGCCCCGATTCAAAGGCTGCATTTTCAGGACGAATACCCCATGAGCCAACTCACCGCACTGATCGCCCAAGCCCAAGCCGGGCTGTCGGTCCAGCAAAACATTCCCCAGGAACGCTGGGAGGCCATCGCCACCCAGTGCGGCGCGGCGGAAATCGCCGAGATCAAAACCCGCATCGCCTCACTCAAGGCAGACAGGGAAGCCGTCGAAGACTGGGACGGCGACACCCGCGATGACCTGTATTTCGCCATCGCCGACTTCACCCGACTGCTGGAACTGGCCAGCGCCCACGCACAAGGTGAATGAGCATGTCGGCTGACCGCACAACGGATTATTTCGAGAGCAGCGAAGGCGACGTGCGCCTATGGATAGAGCAGGGCAGTGCCATTCATCTCAAGGCCATCAGCCCGCACAACGACCCCGTGGAACTGACGGCAGAACAGGCCCTGGAACTGGCCCAGGCACTGCAACGTTTGGCCAGCCGCCTGGCCGACTGAATGAGCGCCACGCTGCGGCTGACGCACACCTCGCGCCCGAGCCCACTCAGACAAAATCCGCCGGTTCGAAGCGCTCGCTGGTGTCCATGCGGATAGCACGCAGGCCCAGCGTTTGCAGATGGGACTCATACAGCCCCAGGGCGCAATAGCTGACCAGCAAGCTGCGGCGGCGCGCACCACTGGGGTTCAGACTGGCCCCATGCACCAGATCAGCATCGAACAGCAGCACGTCCCCCGCATTCCCCGCCAGCTGCATCACACGGGATTCATCACTGAAATCAAAGGGCGCCAACCGCTCCCCGGGGCGATGACTGCCGGCCACGATACGCGTCGCGCCATTGGCCGGCCCATAGTCATCGAGATAGACCAGCGCCGTGACCCGGTCACCGAGGCGCTGCTCCGACAGATCCCGGTGCAATACCTGATGACCGCCCCCCGCCAACGGCTCGCGGCCCTCCACCTGAGCCAGAAAAAAGCCTTCCCCGATCAACTCCCCGGCCACCGCCAACAGCGCCGGCAAGCGACACACCGCCTGCACCCGTGCATCCAGATCCACCAGCGCATGACGCCAGTCCGGCCCCCGAGGCACCGGCCATTGCTCGGGCCCAATCACCCCCGCCTCGAACGTGGCCCGCAGCTCATCCAGCCAGTCGGCGGGCACCGCCTGACGCAGTAACAGGTAACCGTTTTGATGGAGCTGTTCGCGGTCGATCATGAGGGGGCAGATGTCCTTATCCGGGGTGGGGGAGAGCATAACGGCTCGCTAATCCGAACGACATAACCGGCTACGGTTTAGCGGTTGCCGGACCCTGAGCAGAGCGCCTAGTCTGCTGCGGTCGCTGCAAAATCAGCGACCGGGCCTGAGAACCCGATCAGATACAGGCACATTATTGATCAGGGAGCTTCAATCATGTCTGCCGGTAATCTGTGTGAAGTTTGCTGCTGTTCCTTTCGCCTTCCTCCGCTCAAAAGCCTCTGCTGCCAGACCCTGGCGGGAGGTGCACGATGAGCCATTCAAACTCGATCAAAACCCAAGGCTTTGTCACCTTTGGCCAATGTGCCGATCCTGAACTAACGTTGTTTCGCGTCAATGCGGATGTGCCTTTGCAGCAGGCGTTGGAGCAGGCTTCGACGCTGTTGTACTACGCCAAGAAACTTGCGCTGGATGCGGCCATGGAAGAGCAGGGGGAGCGGTATGCGTGGGCTGCGTACTTTTTGGCGGAGATGGGGAAGGCGGTGATTGATGATGTGGGGTTGGGGTTAGTGGCAGGAGGGATTTGGAGTTAAGGCAACATCGTATGGAGTAGATAGAGACGCCGCCTATTGCTGGTTAGTAAGCGGCGTCTGTCTGGTTTGAGAGGTAGCTTTCGGCCACGGGCAGATTATCTGCTCTATAAATAAATGCGTCCCCTTTTCGCTCCAAGGGTTGGGCGAATGGAATGGCGGTCGATGGCGCAGATGGTGAGTGCGGTAGCGATGATTTCAGATGGCCGTTATTGATGAGCGTCGCTACGCTTAACCGTATGTCACGGACTGACAACCAACCTAGACAGCAGCTAATAGTTCCCCCACAAAAAATCCACGCATGGAAAACCATATGTCAGAGCTTTCAGGAAACCCATCATCAAGAGCTATTGGAAGCGTTTACAAAGAGAATAAAAAGTTTGTTGTAGTTGGTTTGACTGGGAGAACTGGATCTGGCTGTTCTACATCAGCTGAAATTCTTTGTAGTGCCTTCATTGAACTCCCAGAGAATGCCTATTCTGGAATCTCAAATAATGAGCTCAGAAAACATAGAATAATAAAGAAATTTATTGAGCAGCGATGGCAGTCGTTTAAGTGTCTTCAGGTTAGAACCGTCATAACTAGATACATTCTTGCGCTAGGTTTTTTAGAGTTTTGTCGTTTTATTTCTGATGTAATGGCTAGGGATATACACACAGCCTCCGAAGCTATGAGGGACATAAAAGAAGAGTACGAAGACCTTCATATCGAAGTATCGGAGTATCTAAGGAGCCCTGAAAGCACACTTGACGAAATAGAGTCGAAGCAAGAGTTTGCATTCGAGCTTTACTTCAGAAAATTACCAATCTTCTCAAATAAAATAAGAGAGGCCCTAAAAAATATCTCGATAGATGCATACACAAAAATATACCAGAGTGCAGGTGACAACATTCGCGCGTCAGGGCAGGCGAATAGCTCTAAGTTTGATGACTCAAAAGTCTTTCACTTTCCAAGAACTATAAATAAAATAATAAAATCCGCACACCATGTGGCTCGAAAAAATAATGAGTCCTGCTTCATTGTGATTGATGCCATTAGGAACCCATACGAAGCAATATTTTTCAAAGAGCGTTACGCCGGTTTTTATCTGGTATCAATAAACACAGAAAATGAAAACAGGCTAGCCCATCTCCGCAGTACACATAAATTTTCTGAATCTCAAATAAAGGAGCTTGATGAAAAAGAGTATCCAAGTAAACTTGCTGGTTACAGTAAATTCATCTCCCAAAATATACAAAAATGTATAGAGATATCCGATATACATATACACAATCCAAGAAAAGAACAATTCAATAATGTTGAACTAAAATGTCAGCTTGCTTGGTATGTTTCTTTGATACAGCACCCTGGCTTGGTGATGCCAACATCTTTAGAAAGCTGCATGAAAATTGCTTACACAGTTAAGCAAAGCTCTGGCTGCATATCAAGACAGGTAGGGGCGGTTGTAACTGATGAGGAATTCTCTGTTAAGTCAGTTGGATGGAATAATTCGCCACAAGGGCAAGTACCGTGCCTTCTCAGAAGTGCCGAAGATTTACTGCTTGGTCAGGATAGTTATGCATACAGCGAGTATGAAAGAAATGATAGTAAATTCAGGGAGGTTTTACATGGGAAATTTGACAAGCTAAGAAAGTCACCACTACTGGAGGGACGCAATTTATCTTTTTGCTTTAAAGATATTCAAAATGAAATAGACGGCGAAAAAAATCAAGTTCACACTCGCTCGCTACATGCGGAAGAAAATGCATTCCTTCAGATTTCAAAACATGGCGGAATGAAGCTTAGGAATGGAGTGTTATTTACTACAGCAAGCCCATGCGAACTCTGTTCAAAGAAAGCCTACCAATTAGGAATCAGTAAGATTGTATTCATAGATCCATACCCTGGAATTGCAACCAGGCATACTCTATTGGTAGGGGGTAATAGTCCAGAATTACAACTCTATAGGGGGGCGGTTGGTAGGGCATATCACCAGCTTTACCAGCCGATAATGCCCTACAAGGATGAGCTTGAAACACTGTTGTCAATTCCCGGCAACGCAAACAAAAAAGCTATTCGGGCCAAGATGCTGGAAAAAGAAAACTTAGAGTTGCGAGAGGAGCTCGAGAGGCTAAGAGTCAAACTAGATAGCCTTAGTAAATAAAAAGCCTTCTGTAATCGGGGGTGAGGTGAGAGGTGCGAACCGGTAGATAGCAGTAAAGGCCGAAAAAGGGTGATTAATAATCTATGCGGTCCGCTCCTGGCGACACCCGCTGGTGGCGATTTCCTGGCGGAGATGGGCAAGGCGGTGATTGATGATGTGTGTTTTTTGGCGGGGAAGAGGGGCTGACGAAGGGGCTCTGAGTTAGGGATAGACCGTACTAAGTAGACAGAAACGCTGCTTATTTTTGGTTGATAAGCGGAGTTTTTTCATTTGAGGAGGTAGCTTTCGGCTAGAAGCGGTGATCGGCGCTACAAAATCCACGCTGACTCACGCAAGAAGACGAAGGTCGATGGCGAGAGCGAATAGAACTGATGGCTTGGTAGGAGCGCTTCTGCGTAAGATCAAGCTTCTAGGTAGACGGAGTAGCTTGTAATGAAATCATTGAGGCGACACCGCGACCGCCTACCTGTTCTGGGTTGTTGGCCACAGCCGTGGTTTAAAGATGAATCCGTCTGGCATATGTTCGAGTTACAACTGAAGCCAGATGGAAATGTTGATTGGTATCTTCGTCGTGATGATGTAGCCCATGGCGGCTATGGCTTGATTGTCTATCAAGATTATGACGTTGCTGTAGCGGAGGCCAAGTCCACAAATCTCCTGCTTAAGCATGCTGTAAGCAATCTTGCCTTACCGTTTGAACAGGCCGAGTCGATACGTTTGAAAGTGCAGAAGGCGCTGACAGCTGAGGAGCGGTTGATTGGTGAGGAAAGGCTCATGTTGATGGAAGCTATGAAGCGACATGCGGCGGACCCTCGGCCTCGACTAGAAGACTTGACCGTCTTCAATGGTAACGACGTCCTACAGGCAGAACTGCATAAACGCCTACTGCAGTACCCCTATGTGCAGCTAGTTTTCTTGGCGCGTTATGGCGCGCTTCTTGAGCGCGAAGGGCGCTTCACCTGGCGCAACATCGGAGCTAATAGTCTCAGGGTGGCCCGCTATGCTTACCGCGAAAAAATCGCGCGAGGATTTGGGATGAGTGGTACTGACCACTGGGGCCAAACCAAAGCTGCAATTCGCGATGCACTTCTTCCTCGCGCAAACAAGTTACTACAACTTGCCAGCGTGAAGCTATTACTCGCAGATGCGTTGTATCGAGGGCAACGGGTCTTGATCTTGGGTAACTTTGTATTCTGGTATGAGAATGGCGTTGTTCCGCAATGGGTAGTTAAGCAAGTAGGTGTTTCCGGCAAGTCGGAGACTGGAGAAACGGTATGGTTTGAAGGTACGATTTTATCCAAGAACCATGGCCGAATCGTTGTGTTGCCTTACATTAAAGCGAACGGCGAACGAGTGCAGGGACACACCAAAAATGCACCTAATGATGGCAGCGCTCTACCACGCCACCGAAATGACTACGTCGAACTTCCATTTGAGGTTCTGAATGGGGATTTGATGTACAGTCTGTTTGGTGAATTGAAGTACGAATAATAAATCGCCAAGGAAGATGATGTGGCAAAGATAATTATTAGTAAATTACGACATATTAATAGTCTTGAATTTGATATTCCCGGCGCTGGAGTTTGGTTGCTGACAGGTACCAATGGTACTGGCAAGTCATCTGTCCTTGGCTGCCTACGCCGAATTGGATATAAGAATGCTTTTCCTGTCCACTTCCCTGCGTCGCGGAAGTCTGATCGACTCGACTCCAATGAGGGTGCCTCAATTTGTTACAAAACCAGTAATGGTGAAGTTACATATACGTACGCTACCGAGCGATGGGCGCCAACCCCCAAAAGTGCCAGTAAAATTTTGGAGGGACTAGGCTATCCCGAAACTATTTATGTGGCTGCTGATGCAGATCGCATTGAACCTCGTAAAGAGGATTTTTCACCAAACAAAGTTCGCCCTGCTCAGCAAGATATTATTGAGGCTGCTAATAAAATATTCGGGACACAGAAGTTTCACGCTCTAAAAACGATCAATGTTCGAACGGGTATTGGTTCTCAAGCATTTGTTGTAGAGCTACCGGTTCATGGGAAACAAGCTAAGAGCTATTACTCGGAAAAAAATCTGAGCCTTGGCGAGCTTTGTATTCTAAAGCTCCTACGCAAGCTTTCGTCATGCAAGCGTGGGGCATTGATTTTAATTGATGAAATAGAGTTGGCATTGCACCCAACTGCACAGGCGGAGTTGCTTGAGTATCTAAAAGAAATTGCTATGGAGAAATCATTGACTGTGGTGGTATCCACACACTCTGCAACTTTAATAAAGCAAGCTGATCGGGGCAGTATTCTATATTTGCAATCGGATGAGCAGGGTAACGTAATCTGCGCTAAAAATTGCTTCTCTTCCTATGTGTTGGGTGCGCTTGCATATCAAGAGGAGTCAGCGTCTGACGTTCTAATATATGTTGAAGATGAAGCTGCCCGAACAATTCTCGAACAATTTGTTCGGAAGTTTCTAACGAGCGCAATTTCCCAACAGCACCTGATTCCAAGTGTCACTGTAATTGCGGTGGGAGGTTTCGTTGAAGTATTGAGGTTCTATATTCGACAGAGGGCAATGCTACCATCAATCACTCGGGCTTACGTGATGCTTGATGCCGACGCGGAGTATGAACTTGAGAATGCTACGAAGCTCGATCTGATTAGCATTTACAGAGACGAAAGGCAGAGAATATCCTTTCTTCCGTTCACACCGGAGGAAGAAGCCGCTAAATATATTTTTATGAATAGAGTAGCTTTAGAGGCTCAGATTCGTTTGCACTTCGGACTCAACGGCGTGCATCTTCGAACTCGCGATGTTCGACAACCTCCTCAGCAGGGAACCCCAGGGTCAAGGAATACTTGCAAGGACATAGTTAACGAAGTTTGTAATGCTCTTATGGTTCAGATCCCGAACGCTACATTCATGAACGTGAAAGAAGTAGTGCTGAAGATTTTTGCTGAAAATTACTTTGTAGCTAATCGGCAGGCAGTTATGCAGTTGCTTGGGTCAATAATTCGAGGTTAGTGTTTCGGCAGTAAACCAACAGGGTGGTTCATGCTGCTCTGTTGGGTTTATATCTGCGTCTGTAATTCGTTGTAAAGAGGGGGAGTTGTTTTCTCTGCTCTAAATAGATTGCTTTTTATAGGTTGCAGACCGCTATCAACGGTAGTCAACGGTTAAAATTAGGCTGTGGAGGTGCTGCCACTTGCTCTTGATGCTCTAGGCGGGGCTTAAAAATTGCATATTGTTTTTTATACGGTTTCAGTGGTCTAGCTTATGTTTTGCTCGTATTCATCGTTGTAGTGTGCATATTCTGAGCATCTATCGCAGAGCGTTCCACTCTCTGTTTCGTAACCTTCAAGTATTTGATGGCAACCTACGCATCTTGGTGGTTGATAGCTGTAGCCGCATAGATGGCAGTGGCCCTCGGTTAAGTCAAACATCGACGTTCCACTGTTGCCACAATCTGTAATCACCTCCTCATTGCTGAAAGGGTCTTCCTTTGATAAGCGTAGTTGCTCAGTCATCGACTCAATAAACGGATCAGTTTGGTTGAAGGCAATACAATTGTAATGGCGCCCCCAATTGCATGTTGTCACGGTTTGGCTCTAATAATGAGGATCCACAAGTGCGGCATACGCAAGCTTTGAACAGTTTCCGTGTATGCTTCATAACATCTAGTTTTGCCCACTGGTACTGTATCTCATTTAGGTTGCTAGCGAAAAAAACTCATGGTTTTTGAGCATCACCTCCCATGTATTAACTAACAGGGGCGCAGGGTTCTCTGAAAGCTCGTGTGTGATGAAGTCTCTCAGAGGTGGAAATAGGTCAAGAAAAAATTATTAATTTCTTTCAGTGGATGTTTTGGGTGGAGATGTTCTAGATCGTTTCGACAAGTTTGTAAGGTGTTAACCGCTTTTCAGTCTGTCCGAACTCCCAAGCCTTCAAAGTAAAGTTGAATATCTGTCACGTCGATTGTCTTGTTTTGTTCAAGTTCAAGGCGCCACTCAATGTTGGTGTCATCCTTTAGGCACGGTTTGAGCTTCCTGGGTTTATAGATTAGGTTCGTTGCGTGCTCGGGGGAGTCAGCCAAAGTTGAAAACTTGTACTTAAATAATAGAAGTGCACCAGCGAACAAATTGCGAGCTGCAGATACTGCTCGGAGCGGGTTTTCTCTTTCTCCCTGAGTAAGTTGATAGTGTTCAATGCCTAATTGAATTGAGATTACGGCGTTTTCTAACACGTTCATCTTGTCTAGCGTTGGTACGATCTTACCTGACATTTCGTTCCCGCTCCCTGAGCGCCTGAGGCGCGATTAAGCCAACAAGACTCCTTAATTAAAAAATACCCCGTTCAGTAGTTTCCCCTCAAAACGTCGGCGGTGTAATCACCCACAACACCACCGCATCCTCCTCCCCAGGATTCCCATACTTATGCGGTTCCTGGCTGGAAAAGCTAAAACTATCCCCCTCACTCAGCTGAAAATACCGTTCCCCCACCCACAGCTCAAAACTCCCTGACAGCACATACCCGGCTTCTTCCCCCTCATGGCTGTAACTCTCCTTGCTGTAGGTCCCCGGCGGAAACCGTGAGTGCAGAAACTCCAGCTGCCGGGTCGGTTGTGGGGTTAGCAGCTGATCGATAATCCCGTTCTCATAATTCACCTGCAGCCGCTGTTTCTTGCGCACTACATAGCCCTGATCCTCGGGCGCGGTCTGGGTTTCGCTGGCGAAGAACCATTGGATGGTCACGCCCAGGCTGCGGGCAATGTTGAACAGGGCGGGGATGGAGGGGTAGGCGAGGTTGCGTTCCAGTTGGCTGATGTAGCCGGCTGTGAGTTCGCTCTGCTGGGCCAGTTCGCTCAGGGTCAGGCCGCGGCGTTTGCGCAGGCCGCGGATGCGGGTGCCAAGAAACTGTGGGCCGCCAGGGGCCTGGTTGTCGGTGCCGGGCTCCGCTGCGGGAGGGCGGCTCGCGGGCGGCGTCTTGCTGCTGGGGTTCATGGCGGGCTCCGGACCAAGAGAACGGGCGCATCCGCAGGCTGTGTGAAAACTACTGCGTTTGGCAATACTGCGTTAAAAACAGGCTCGGAATGCTCATTTACAGCCAGTAAAGTCGAACGCGACCCCGGCCGTTCCTCGCCTGTTTTTGCCTTGTCTTGCCTTCACTCGTGACGTTTTCACACAGCCTGCTCGGGCACCCGTCCTGCAAAAGGCCTGGAGTATAAAGCAGCCTCAAAGCGCCCAGGCGACTTTCAAGCCTTCATGGATGGCTTCTTCGACGGTGCGCGGTGCCAGGCAGTCGCCGATGCGTTGGAAGGGCACCAGGCCTTTGAGTTGCTGGCCGAGATCGTCCACGGATTGGTGGCCTTGGCACAGGACGAGGCTGTCGACGTTTTCCAGCAGCATGGGTTCGCCGCTGGCGGTGTGTTGCAGGTACACGGTGCTGTCGTCGCAGCCGTAGAGTCGGGCGTAGGGGATGATCGGGACCGCCAGTTTGTGCAGTTCGCCGGCCATCTGGTCGCGCACGTACAGCGGCAGGCTTTCGCCGCAGTGGGTGCCGTTGACCGCCAGTTGCACCTGGTGCCCGGCGCGTACCAGGCGCTCGGCGATGCCGGGGCCGATCCAGTCGCAGCGCCAGTCGGCCACCACGACGCTGCGGCCCAGTTGCACTTCGTCGCGCAGTACTTGCCAGGCGTCCACCACTTGCAGGTCGCCGCCGCGTTCGAAGTTCGGCCAGTAGGGTTGGGCGCCGGTGGCGATGATCACGTGGTCGGGTTTTTCCCGTTCGATCAGGGCGCGGTCGACTCGGGTGTTGCGCACCACTTCCACACCGGCCAGTTGCATTTCCCGTTGCAGGTTGGTGCTGGCGCCGCCGAATTCGCTGCGTCGGGGCAGCAGTTGCGCCAGTTGGACCTGGCCGCCCAGTTGCGCGCTGGCTTCGTAGAGGGTCACGCGGTGGCCGCGTTGCGCGGCGACGGCGGCGGCTTTCATCCCGGCCGGGCCGCCGCCCACCACCAGGATGCGTTTGCCGCGGGCGCTGGGCTTGGGCTGGCCGTAGAGTAGTTCGCGGCCGGTTTCCGGGTGCTGGATGCAGGAGATCGGCAGGCCCTTGTGGAAGTGGCCGATGCACGCCTGATTGCAGGCGATGCAGGCGCGTACGTCTTCGGCGTGGCCGCTGTCGCTCTTGTTGGGCATTTGCGGGTCGCAGATCAGCGCGCGGGTCATGCCGCAGACGTCGGCCTGGCCCTTGGCGATGATCGCCTCGGCTTCCTGGGGCTGGTTGATGCGCCCGGTGACGAACAGCGGGATCGACAGCTTGGCCTTGAAGGTGCCGGCTTCCCGGGCCAGATAAGCCGCTTCCACCGCCATGGGCGGGACGATGTGCACGGCGCCGCCGAGGGAGGCGGAGGTGCCGGCGACGATGTGCACGTAGTCCAGTTGCCCTTGCAGCAATTGCACGGCGGCCAGGGATTCGTCTTCGGTGAGGCCTTCGGGGTCGCGTTCATCGGCGGAAATGCGCAGGCCGATGATGAAGTCGGCATCGGTGCTGGCGCGCATGGCGTCGAGGATTTCCCGGATAAAGCGCAGGCGCTGTTCCAGTTCGCCGTTGTAGCCATCGGTGCGGCGGTTGACCCGCGGGTTGATGAACTGCGCCGGCAGGTAGCCGTGGCTGGCCACCAGTTCCACGCCGTCCAGCCCGGCCTGATGCAGGCGCCGGGCGGCGTCGGCGTAGCCCTGGATGATCTCGTCGATCATGTCCTGGTCCAGGGCCCGGGGCATGACCCGGAAGCGTTCGTTGGGCACCGCCGAGGGCGCATAGGCCACGGCCAGCAGGCCGTCGGCGGACTCCATGATTTCCCGCCCCGGGTGGAAGATCTGCGACAGCACCACGGTGCCGTGGGCGTGGCAGGTTTCGGCCAGGCGCCGGTAGCCGTCGATGCAGGCGTCGTCGGTGGCCATCAGCACGTGGCTGGTGTAGCGCGCACTGTCGTGGACCCCGGCCACCTGCAGCACGATCAGGCCGACGCCGCCTTCGGCCCGGGCGCGGTGGTAGGCAATCAGCTGTTCGTTGACCAGGTTGTCGGTGGGCATCGAGGTGTCGTGGCCGCTGGACATGATGCGGTTCTTCAGGCGTTTGCCACGGATCTGCAAGGGTGCGAACAGGTGCGGGAAGGCGCTGGTCATTGCGGTGACTCCAGGCGGGCCAAGGGCAGGGGAGCACAGCCTTGGCGTTGTTATTGTTGGCCTATCAAAATTTACCGCCAGTAAAAAATCAACTTGTTTTTTTACTAAGGCTTGCAGTAGCTTCGACCTGCGCCCGCTTTTGGCGCGAACCTCACAACAATAAAAAAGGGCCGTGCCGGCGCCTGCCGGTGTGGCACCGCGACGAGGATTCACAGATGAAAGCGCTCACCCGCAAGCACGGTTGTTCTTTCCTGGCCCTGAGCCTGGCCTTGGGTCTGACCCTGGGCCAGCCGCTGATTCAGAACAAGGCCCAGGCAGCCCCCGACATGGTGGTCGTGGCGTACGGCGGAGCCGGACAAAAAGCCCAGGACGTGGCGTTGTTCCAACCCTTCAGCAAGGCCGATGGCAGCAAGCTGATCCAGAGCGAATACAACGGCGAAATGGCCCGGATCAAGGTCATGGTCGACACCGGCAACGTCGATTGGGACCTGGTGCAGATCGAAGGCCCGGACCTGATGCGCGGCTGCGAGGAGGGCATGTACGAGCCCCTGGACTGGAAGACTCTGGGCCGTGCCGAGCAGCTGATTCCAGATGCCGCCCAGCCCTGCGGCTCGGCGGTGCTGGTGTGGAGCGTGGCCATTGCCTACGACCGCAACAAGCTGGCCAAGGCCCCGGCGTCCTGGGCGGATTTCTGGGACGTCAAGCAGTTCCCCGGCAAGCGCGGCCTGCGCAAGCGCGCGGTGTACAACCTGGAATTCGCCCTGATGGCCGACGGGGTCAAGGTCGAGGACGTGTACAAGGTCCTGGCCACGCCCCAAGGGGTGGAACGGGCCTTCGCCAAGCTGACCGAGCTCAAGCCCTACATCCAGTGGTGGGAAGCCGGGGCCCAGCCGGGGCAGTGGCTGGCCGCCGGTGATGTGGTGATGACCTCCAGCTACAGCGGGCGTATCGCCGTGGCGGCCCAGGGCGGTGCCTCCCAGGCGGTGGTCTGGCCCGGCAGCCTGTATGGCATGGATTACTGGGCGATCATCAAGGGCTCGAAACACGTGGATCAGGCCAAGCGTTTCATCGCCTTTGCCAACCGCCCCGAGGTCCAGGTCGACTACGTCAAGCAGATCCCCTATGGCCCGACCAACACCCTGGCCGCGGCCAAGCTCGACCCGGCCCTGGCGCAGTGGGTGCCGACCTCGGAACAGAACCTCAAGGACGCCCTGGCGATGAACGTGGAGTTCTGGGTCGATCATGGCGAAGAGCTGGAGGAGCGCTTCAACGCCTGGGCCAGCAAGTAAGCGCAACGGGCTGGACGCCTGCGGGCGTCCGGTCCTATTGTTTGCCGGCTCTTTTTACCGACCCTGTTTGCCCGACCACCTGCCTGGAGGACTCCAACAATGAACAATATCGCTCCCAGCCCCCACGCCCTGACCGAGCGCAGCGCCACTGAACAGCGCCTGCGCGAAGAGCTGGCGGCCTGCTACCGGCTGATCGCGCACTTTCGCATGACCGACCTGATCTTTACCCATATCTCGGTGCGCCTGCCTGGGCCCGAGCATCATTTCCTGATCAACCCCTACGGCCTGATGTTCGAGGAAATCACCGCCTCCAACCTGGTGAAGATCGACCTCAATGGCGAGGCCGTGGAGCCGTCGCCGTACCCAGTGAACCCGGCGGGTTTTGTGATCCACAGCGCGATTCATGGCGCCCGGGAAGACGCCCAGTGCGTGCTGCACACCCACACCAAGGCCGGTTGCGCGGTGGCGGCGCTCAAGTGCGGCTTGCTGCCGGTGAACCAGATTTCCATGGAGTTCTATTGCCGCGTGGCCTACCACGATTACGAAGGCGTGGCCCTGGACCTGGGCGAGCAGCAACGGCTGGTGGCTGACCTGGGCGACAAGAGCGTGCTGATGCTGCGCAACCATGGCTTGCTCACCGTGGGCGAAACCGTGAGCCAGGCGTTTTTGCGCATGTACTACCTGGAGAAAGCCTGCGAGATCCAACTGGCGGCCCAGGCGGCGGGGGAGATCGTCCTGCCACCGGACGCGGTCTGTGCCCACACCGAACGCCAGTTCAACGACCCGGGTCGGCCACTGCAGGAAGGCGAACTCAACGACCCGGACGCCATGCAACTGGCCTGGGCAGCGTTGCTGCGCCTGCTGGAGCGCATCGCCCCCGACTACCGCGCCTGACCCCCCCGTGGGTTCGTATCTGCCTGTAGCCGCTGCTGAGCCCTGGCGAAGCTGCGAAAAGGCCCGCAGGGCCTTGCTTGACGATCTCCAGCCGAACCTGTGGCGCCCGCAGGATCTTTGCGTCCCTACGACGGAATGCCGCCCAACTCGTTCGCAGCCTGCGGCAGCGGCCACAGGAAGCGGTGCGGCTTGGGCGGCCACACAAACGCTGGATCGCCACGAAAGGCCTGTTGTACAGTCGTTCAGTTTCAATTTCCCGCCACCGTCCAAGGAACCCGCCCCATGAGCCAGGAAGCGCGCTTTTCCCGTCTGGAACCCGACCTGCGCAAGGCCGAGCTGATCGAGGCGACCCTGACCTGTCTCAAGCGTCACGGCTTTCAGGGGGCGTCGATCCGCAAGATCTCCGCCGAGGCCGGGGTGTCGGTGGGGCTGATCAGCCATCACTACGCCGGCAAGGACGAGTTGGTGGCGCAGGCGTATCGGGCGGTCACCGGACGGGTCATGAGTCTGCTGCGCGAGGCGATGGAGCAGGCCGCGCCCGATCCGCGGCAACGGTTGTCGGCGTTCTTTCGCGCCTCGTTCTGCGCCGAACTGCTGGACCCCAAGCTGCTGGACGCCTGGCTGGCGTTCTGGGGCGCGGTAAAGACCGCCGAGGCGATCAATCTGGCCCATGAACATTCCTACGGCGAATACCGCAACGAGCTGGCCAGCCTGCTGACCCGCTTGGCCGGGGAGCAGGGCTGGGCGCAGTTCGACGCCGATCTGGCGGCCATCAGCCTCAGCGCCTTGCTCGACGGCCTGTGGCTGGAGTCCGGGCTCAACCCCGGGACCTTCAGCCCGCAGCAAGGCGTGCAGATCTGTGAAGCCTGGGTCGAGGGCTTGCTGGCCAGCCAGGGGCGCGGCTTCATCAGGCCGACATAGGGCTATTGATCGGTTGTTCAGTAATGGTTAGCGTGCGCAAGGCTTGATCTCCAATAAAAATAATCAGGAAACAGGCGATGACTCCTCGGGTTTTGATCGTCGACGACGATCCGCTGATTCGCGAACTGCTTCAGGCTTATCTCTCCCAGGAAGGCTACGACGTGCATTGCGCCGCCACCGCGGAGCAGGCGGAGAGCTTTCTTGGCCAGCACACGGTGGACCTGCTGATGCTGGACATCCGCCTGCCGGGCAAGGATGGCCTGACCCTGACCCGGGAACTGCGGGTGCGCTCGGAGGTGGGGATCATCCTGATCACCGGGCGCAACGACGACATCGACCGCATCGTCGGCCTGGAATGTGGTGCCGACGACTACGTGATCAAACCCCTCAATCCGCGCGAGCTGGTGTCCCGAGCCAAGAATCTGGTGCGTCGGGTGCGTCATGCGCGCCAGCCGCAACCCCAGGCGTCGAGCCCGAGCCCGGTCAAGCAGTTCGCCGACTGGGCCCTGGACACCGACCGCCGTCGGCTGATCGATGCCGGGGGCGCTGAAACCCTGCTGACCCATGGCGAGTACCAACTGCTCAGCGTGTTCCTGCGCAACAGCGGCCACACCCTGAGCCGCGACCAGTTGATGGACCAGATCCGCAACCGTGAATGGGTGCCCAGCGACCGTTCCATCGACGTGCTGGTGGGCCGCCTGCGACGCAAGCTGCACGACGACCCGGCCGAGCCGGAGCTGATCATCACCATCCACGGTGCCGGTTACCTGTTCACCGCCAGCGTGGCCGCCTGAATTGCTGCGCCGCGCAGTGGGCCTGTGCCTGAGCCTGTGCTTGATCCTCCTGGCCGGCCCGACGTTCGCTGAACCCCGGCCCGTGCTGCGTTATTGCGACTACCCGGTGTACCCGCCGATTTCCTGGAGCGACGGCCAGCAAGTGCGCGGGCTGGCGCCGACCCTGGTGCGCCAGGTGCTGGGGGACCTGGGTTATCAGGTGCAGGTGGTGGTGCTGGGCAACTGGAAGCGCTGCCTGCTGGACGCCGCCGCAGGCCGGGTGGATGTGGTGCTGGCCTACAGCACCAGCCAGCGCCAGCAGGACCTGCTGTTTTCCCGGGTGCCGGTGCTGCGCGAAGAAGTCGCGCTGTTCGTCAACCGTCGCCATCTGCCGCGTTTTACGCACTTGCAGGACTTGCGGGGCTATCGCGGCGGCCTGCTGTTCGGCGAGAGCTACGGCCAGGATTTCGACCGCGAAGTGGTGCAGCACGGCAACATCGAATGGGTCTCCAGCAGTCAGCAGAACTTCGGCAAGCTGATCCGCCAGCGCATCGATTTCATCCCCCATGAACGCCGCACCGGGCAGCTGTTTATCGAGCAGTTGCCGGGGGCCGAAGACATCATCGCCTTGCCCCAGGCGGTGAGCGTCGACTACCTGCGCCTGGCGGTGTCGCGCCACTCGCCCCTGGCGCCGCGCATGGCCGAGATCGACGCGCAGTTGCAGCGCCAGGTGGACAGCGGCGCGGTGCAGCGCTGGCTGGCGCAAAGCCAGGACGACTACCGCGCCATGCTCAAGGCGCAACGGGAGACAGCGCCATGATCGCCCTGCGTTCCGCCGGCCTGTTGCGTCGCCTGCTGCTGTTTATCCTGCTGTTCAGCCTGTGCTTCACCGTGCTCGCCAGCAGCGTGCAGCTGTACTTCGAATACCGCCGGGAAATGCGCGAGATCGACAGCCGCATGGAGCTGATCCGCGCCGGTTACCTGGGCAGCCTGGAACGCAACCTGTGGGACCTCAACCAGGAGCAACTGACCGTGCAGTTGCAGGGGCTGGTGGACTTTTCCGACGTGGCCCGGGTGCACCTGATCAGCAACGATTTCGACTTGCAGCAGGGCAGCGCCGAGCTGATCGGGCCGTTGCGGGTGGAGCGTTTTCCCTTGAGCTATCAACCGCCATCCGGACCCTTGCGCCAGTTGGGCGAGTTGCAGGTCAGCACCGATCTGGGGGCAGTGTATCGGCGCCTGTACGCCACCGGGCTGGCCAGCCTGTTGTGGATGAGCGTGTTTCTCTGCGGGTTGGCGGTGGCCTTGTCCGGGCTGTTCTACCGTCTGGTGACCCGCCACCTGCAAGTGATGGCCGACTTCGCCCGGCGTGTGGCCGCCGGCGAGCTGCACGAGCCCCTGCGCCTGGACAAGCGCCAGCGCCCCGGCGGCGACGAGATCGACACCGTGGCCCGGGCCCTGGACGACATGCGCCGGGCAGTGCTCGACGACGTGCAGCGCCGCGAAGCCGACCGATTGGCCTTGCAGGACAAGCGCGACGAATTGCAGAAAATGGTCCAGCGCCGCACCGCCAGCCTGATGCACGCCAAGGACGAGGCCGAAGCCGCCAACCTCGCCAAGTCGCGCTTTCTGGCGACCATGAGCCATGAACTGCGCACCCCGTTGAACGGCATCCTCGGCATGGCCGAACTGCTGCGCCAGGCGCCCCTGGACCAGCAGGACCGTCAGCGTTTGCAGGCCTTGCATCAAGCCGGGGAGGGCTTGCTGAGCATCCTCAATGAAGTACTGTCCTTTGCCCGGTTGGAGGAGGGCGAAAGCCGCCCGGAAGTGCGGGACTTCTCCCTGCGTCAGTTGCTGGAAGAAGTCACCACCTTGTTGCAGCCCCGGGCCGAGGCCAACCGCACCCGCCTGGAATTGCACATCGACGAACAACTGGCGCCGCGTCAGCAGGGCGCCGAGCAGTACCTGCGCCAGGTGCTGAGCAACCTGCTGGCCAACGCCATTCGTTTTACCGAAGACGGCTGGGTGCGGGTCGAAGTGCAAGTGCTCGGCAGCACCGCCGAGGGCCAGCGCCTGCGCTGCTGCGTGCGCGACAACGGCATCGGCGTTGCTGCGTCGATGCGCGAGAAGATCTTCGAGCGTTTCGTCCAGGCCAGTGACGAGGTGACCCGGCGCTATGGCGGCACCGGCCTGGGATTGGCCATCTGCAAGCACCTGCTGCAGCAACTGGACGGACACATCGGCGTGGACAGCGAGCTGGGGCAGGGCAGTTGTTTCTGGTTCGAGCTGCTGCTGGGAATTGCTCAAGAGCCCTTGCCGGCGCCCGCGCTTCAGCTGCCGACGCAGGCTTTGAAAATCCTGGTGGTGGAAGACGTGGCCCTGAATCGCGAAGTGGCCAGCGGACTGCTTGAGCGTGACGGCCATCAGGTGTGGCTGGCGCAAGACGGTGAAAGCGCCCTGGCCCTGTGTCAGCAGCAAGCCTTTGACCTGTTGCTGCTGGATGTGCACTTGCCGGGCATCAGCGGAGTCGAGCTGTGCCGCGAGATCCGCCAGCGTCCCGGGCCCAACCGGCAGGTGCGCATTGTCGCCCTGACCGCCAGCGTCCAGCCGTCCGTGGTGCGCGGTTATCTGCAGGCCGGGATGCAAGGCATTCTTGGCAAGCCGTTGCAGTTGGAGAGCCTGCGGCAGGTGTTGGCTGGGCAGGTGCAGATGCCGCAGGCCGACACAGAGGAGGGCTTGCTCGACCAGGGCTTGCTGGACACCCATCGCAGCCTGTTGGGCGAGCAGAAATTACACAGCCTGCTTCAAGTCCTGGCCGATGCCCTGGATCAGCAACTGCCCCTGCTGACTGATGCCCTGGCCGCCGAAGACTGCACCGAAGTCCAGCACCTGGCCCATCGCCTGGCGGGCAGCGCCGATTCCCTGGGCTTCTGCGCCCTGGCCCGGGTGCTGCGGGAAGTGGAGGAGGCGGCGCAGCAGACGGATCGCCCGGCGCTGACGGCCCTGGCGGCGCGCCTGCATCCGTCCTGGCAGCAGTCCCGCACCTTGCTGCACCAGCTGTTGGCGGCCTGACGTACAAAATCCTTACGACTTTTTACATCTTCGATCCTGGCGTTCAATCCGAACTTACATGGCTTTCCAATAATCGCTTGAGCCGCGCCCGCCGCGGTCTTCGAAGCTTATTGGAGATAATAATAATGAACTGCCTGCAAGCTGCTTCCGCCTTCCGCCACACCCCTTCGCTCCGCGCCTTACCGACTGCTGAGGTGCGCCATGACAACCACCACTGAACGTAAAGGCATCCACCTGACCCGCTCGTTGAAGAGCCGGCACATTTTCATGCTGTCCCTGGGCGGCGTGATCGGCACCGGGCTGTTCATGGGCTCCGGGGTCACCATCAACCAGGGCGGCCCCTGGGGGGCGATCCTCTCTTATTTGGTGGCCGGGTTCCTGATGTACCTGGTGATGGTCTGCCTCGGCGAGCTGTCGGTGCAGATGCCGGTGTCCGGCTCGTTCCAGGCCCACGCCACCAAGTACATCGGCCCGGCCACCGGCTTCATGATCGGCTGGGTCTACTGGATGAGCTGGGCCACCACCGTGGGCCTGGAATTCACCGCCGCCGGCATGCTGATGCAGCGCTGGTTCCCCGACGTGCCGATCTGGTACTGGTCGGCGCTGTTCGTGGCCTTGCTGTTCGGCATCAACGCGCTGGCCACCCGCGCCTTTGGCGAGGCCGAATACTGGTTTGCCGGGATCAAGGTGCTGGCGATCCTGAGCTTTATCGTGGTCGGCGCGCTGGTGATCTTCGGTGTTATCGACCTGCCCAGCGGCGCCCCGGCGCCGATGTTCGACAACCTCAAGGGCGACTCCCTGTTCCCCAACGGCCTGCCGGCGGTGTTCGCGGTGATGATGACCGTGGTCTACGCCTTCCAGGGCTGCGAGATCATGGGCGTGGCGGCCGGCGAAACCGACCAGCCGGAAAAAAGCATTCCGCGGGCCGTGCGCAACGTGGTGTTCCGCGTGCTGATCTTTTACGTCCTGGCGGTGATGGTGCTGGCGGCGATCATTCCCTGGCAGCAAGCCGGGCTGGTGGAAAGCCCCTTCGTCCAGGTGTTCGACATGGTGGGCATTCCCTACGCTGCCGACCTGATGAACTTCGTGATCCTCACGGCGATTCTTTCGGTGGGCAACTCCGGGTTGTATGCCTCCACGCGCATCCTCTGGGCCATGTCCAAATCCGGCATGGCGCCCAAGGCCCTGTCGCCCCTGAGCAAACAGGGTGTGCCCCTGCGTGCCTTGTTCATCACTCTGTGCTTTGCCCTGATCTCGCTGATGACCAGCTTTATCGCTGCCGACACCCTGTTCATGGTGCTGATGGCTGTGAGTGGCATGGCTGGCACCGTGACTTGGATCGTCATCGCCCTGGCCCAGTACCGTTTCCGTCGCCAGTTCCTGCGTGAGGGCGGGCAGCTGGAGCAGCTCAAGTACCGCGCGCCGTGGTTTCCTCTGGTGCCGTTGCTGTGCATCGTGCTGTGCAGCTCGTTGTTTGTGTTTCTGGCTATGGATGAAACACAGCGGCCGTCGTTGTATTGGGGGTCGGGCTTTATCGCTCTGTGCTATGGCGCCTATTACCTGATGCAGCGCAAGCGTCAATTGCAACCTGCCGCCGCCTTGTAGGAGCGGCTTGCCGGCGAAGGGGCCCGTGAGGCGTGCAGCGTCTGGGTGGATGCCTTTGCCGGCTTTGCGGCTAGAAGGACGGGGTAGATATTCATTCCTGTGGTCATGGCCGCTGATGGTTTCGCCTTTACAGCGAGGTTGACGGGGTACATATCCGTTGCTGCGGTCACGGCCACTTAGGGTTTCGCCCTTACGGCGAGTCCCTTTTTACAAACGCCTAAAAAGGAACCAAAAACGCTTGCCCCTCCATGGGCCCCTCGCTGGGGCTCGGGGTTCCCTCGCTTCGGCATTGCTCCGGGGGCCCGCCGCCAACCGGCCATCCATGGCCGGGTGGCGGCTAGCTCGGCATCCATGCCGAGCTGCCCCCTACGCAACGCCTACGCTCGGCCTGCTGGGAAGGGGCCTGAAGATCAAGATCAAGATCAAGATCAAAAGCCAAAGCCAAAGCCAAGGTGCGCAGGCCGGCTCTTTGTAGCCGCTGCCGAAGGCTGCGAAACCAGGCGACGCGATATGTCAGGAATATCGGGGAGGCAGGTTTAGCGTCTCCTGCGACGGAGTGCCGCCCAGAGCGTTCGCAGCCTTCGGCAGCGGCTACATTAACGCGAACGGCAATGAAACAGGCCGGCCGGCAGGCCGCCGTCAGATTTTGATCTTGCTCTGGCTTTTGATCTTGATCTGAACGCCCCGTCAACCACGATGGCCGAACGCAGGCATTGATCCGTGGGTAACCCGGCAGGGATGCCGGGTTAGCCGCCACCCGGCCATGGATGGCCGGTGGCGGCGGCCCACGGATCAATGCCGGAGTTCGGGCATGCCGAGCCTAGGCGAGGCACCGAGTGGAGGGGCAGGAGCCTTTGGTTACTTTGGGCTTTTCAAAGTGACTCGCTGTAAGAGCGAAACCGCCAGCGGCCGCACCCGCAGGAACGGATATGTACCCAACCCCCGCTGTAAAAGCGGAACCATAAGCCGCCGCACCCGCAGCAACGGATATGCCCACCAATCAGACCGCACCCTCATGTTTTACGACCGCCGCGCGCCCGAGCGGGAGCAAGCGCCCTGGCCACAAAAAAAACTCCCCCACCCGCACTTTTGTCGAGGCTTGTTCGAAGTTGTAACAACCCCCACGCAACAACCCCCAATGCCCAGATTTTTACCTAATAAAAACAAAGGGATACTTCAAAAAGTCGACCAAAACTCCCCCCAAGCCCCCCAATTGCCGCCTTGTTGAACACTCGTTTAGTATCACCCTCAAGCCACCCCCTCACGCCAACCACAATAATTCGAGGACGCCCATGACCCTTTCATCGTCGCTGCTCAGCCGGATCGAAGCCGGCGTAGCCTGGATCACCCTCAACCGCCCGGCGCAACGCAACGCCCTGGACATCCCGACCCTCAAAGCGCTGCACAGCCTGCTGGACACCTGCAACAGCGACCCCAGCGTCCGAGCCGTGGTACTCACTGGCAGCGGCCGCAGTTTCTGCGCCGGTGCCGACCTGGCGGAGTGGGCCGAAGCCGAAGCCCGCGGCGCTCTGGAAAGCTACGGCTGGACCGAAACCGCCCACGCCCTGATGACCCGGCTGCACAGCCTGGACAAACCCACCATCGCCGCCATCAACGGCACCGCCGTGGGCGCGGGCATGGACCTGAGTCTGTGCTGCGACCTGCGGGTGGCGGCGCAGTCGGCGCGGTTCAAGGCCGGCTACACCAGCATGGCCTACTCGCCGGACGCCGGCGCCAGCTGGCACCTGCCGCGCTTGATCGGCAGCGAACAGGCCAAGCGCCTGCTGTTTCTCGACGAATTGTGGAGCGCCGAACGGGCCCTGGCCGCCGGGCTGGTGGGCGAGGTGTGCGCCGATGAGCAGTTGATCGCCAGCGTCAGTGAGCTGGCCGCGCGCTTGGCCGCTGGCCCGACTTTCGCCTTTGCCCAGACCAAGAAGCTGATCCGCCAGGGCGCCGAGCGCAGTTTGCCGCAGCAGTTGGCGGCCGAGCTGGCCGCCGGCCTGCTGTGCGGGCGCAGCGCCGACGGTGCCGAAGCCCTGCGCGCTGCTACGGAAAAACGCCCGCCACGTTTCCAGGGCATGTAGGAGCGGCCGGGCGGCGCTCGGTTTGCCGGCGAAAGGGCCCCTGGGCCATGCGCCCATTTTGTATGAGCCGGCTTGCCGGCGAAGGCGCCCGCAAGAACAGCGCCTTATTCAAGGGCCTCTTCGCCAGCAAGCTGGCTCCTACGGGAAGGTTTTTTCGGCAGGCCGTCCTGCCCGATCACTGTTTTTTTGCACCGTCACTCACTCACAGGTAGCGCCATGAATTTCCAACTCAGCCAAGAACAAGAAATGCTGGTGGACGCGGTTCGCAGTTTTGTCAGCAAGGAGTTGCTGCCCCACGAGGACGCGGTGGACCGCGCCGATGAGGTCAGTGCCGACCTCGCTGGAGAAATTCGCAGCAAGGCCATCGCCGCTGGTTTCTATGCCTTCAACATGCCCGAGGAAGTCGGCGGCGGTGGCCTGGACTACCTGTCCCAGGCGCTGATCGAGCGTGAGCTGGCCAAGTGTTCCTGGGCCCTGCATGTGTTCGTGGCCCGGCCGTCGAAAATCCTCATGGCCTGCACCGGCTCGCAGATCGGCGACTACCTGCTGCCCTGCGTGCAAGGGCGCAAGGTCGACTGCTTCGCCCTGACCGAACCCGGCGCCGGTTCCGATGCCAATGCGATCAAGACCCGCGCCGTGCGCGACGGCGGCGACTTCGTGCTAAACGGCAGCAAGCATTTCATCAGCCACGCCGGGCATGCGGATTTTGCCATTGTCTTTGCGGTCACCGGCACCTATGAGCACAACGGTCGTCAGCGCAACGCGGTGACTTCGTTCCTGGTGGACCGCGACACCCCGGGCCTGACCATCCGCCGTGGCCCCAAGTGCGTGAGCAACCGTGGCTATCACACCTTCGAGATGTTCTTCGACGACTGCCGGGTGCCGGCCAACAAGGTGCTGGGGGAGGTGGGCAAGGGCTGGGAAGTGGCCAACGCCTGGCTCACCGCCGGGCGAGTGATGGTGGCGGCCAACTGCGTGGGGCAGGCCCAGCGCGCCCTGGATGCCTCCCTGCAATGGGCGGCGGATCGCAAGCAGTTCGGCCAGGCCATCGGCAGTTACCAGGGGGTGTCGTTCAAGCTGGCGGACATGGCCACGCAGATCCGCGCCGCCGAGCTGTTGACCCTGCACACCGCCTGGAAGATGGACCAGGGCAGCATGACCGACGGCGAGGCCGGCATGGCCAAGCTGTTCGCCAGTGAAGTGCTGGGCCGGGTGGCCGACGAGGCGGTGCAGATCTACGGCGGCATGGGCCTGATGGACGAAGGCCCGGTGGAACGCATCTGGCGCAATGCGCGGATCGAGCGCATCTGGGAAGGTACTTCGGAGATCCAGCGCCACATCATTTCCCGTGAACTGCTGCGGCCGCTGATGCGCTGAGCGCCCTGGAGAATTGCCGTCATGTCCCAGACTCTACGTGACAATCTCAAGCGCCTGCTGGCCCCAAGGCACCTGGCCTTCGTCGGTGGGCGCAGCATGGCCCGGGCCCTCAAGCGCTGCGCCGAAGGCGGGTTTACCGGGCCCATGTGGCTGGTCAACCCGCAGCATGCCGAGCTCGATGGTGTGCCTTGTGTGGCCAGCATCGAACAGTTGCCCTGCGCCCCGGATGCGGTGTTCGTCGCCACCAACCGCGAGCTGACCCTGACCTGCGTCGCGGCGCTGGCGGCCAAGGGCGCGGGTGGGGCGATCTGTTACGCCTCGGGCTTTGCCGAAACCGGCGCCCAGGGCCAGGCCCTGCAACAGCAACTGCTGCAGGCCGCGGGCGACATGGCGCTGCTGGGTCCCAACTGCTACGGCCTGCTGGATTACCTGCACAGCGCCGCGCTGTGGCCGGTGGCCCATGGCGGTCAACCCGTGGAACGCGGTGTGGCGGTGCTGACCCAGAGCGGCAACTTTGCCTACAACCTGTCCATGAGCGATCGCTCGCTGCCGGTGGCCTACATGGCGTCGGTGGGCAATCAGGCGCAGCTGGGCATTGCCGAGCTGATGGACGTGCTGCTGGACGAACCCCGGGTCACGGCCATCGGCCTGCACCTGGAAGGCCTGAAGAACGTGCCGAGGTTTGCCCGGGCGGCACATAAAGCCCTGGAGAAGGGCATTCCGATCATTGCCCTGAAGACCGGGGTGTCGCAGATCGGCGCCGAGCTGGCCTTGAGTCACACCAGTTCGCTGTCGGGTTCCGATGCCTTGTACGACGCGTTGTTCCAGCGCCTGGGGGTGATCCGGGTCAGCGGTCCGGTGAGTTTTGTCGAGACCTTGAAGGCCGCCTCCTGCGGGCAGTTGCCGGCCGGCCCGCAACTGATGGCCCTGGCCTGTTCGGGGGGCGATGCCGGGCTGATCGCTGACTACGCCGAGCGCAACGGCCTACAGCTGCCCAAGCTGGAGGCCGGGCAATGTGCTGAGCTGGCCGAGGTGCTGCCGGGCTACGCCAATCTGGTCAACCCGCTGGATTTCACCACGGCGATCTGGGGCGACGCCCAGGCCCTGCAAACCATGCTCGATAGCGCCCTGCGGACCGAGGCCGACAGCGCCATGCTGGTGCTGGATTACCCGGCCGAGTTCACTGGCGAGCGCAAGGAATGCGACCTGCTGCTGGAGCTGTTTTGCGCGGCGCTGCAACGCCACGGCAAGCGCGGTTTTGTCACTTCGGCCTTTCCCGAACTGCTGCCGGCCAGCGCCCGGGAGCGTTTGCATGCGCATGGCATTCCCGCCTTGCAAGGGGTGGAGGATGGCCTTGCCGCTTGGGGCCGGATCGTCGCCTATCAACAGCGACGCTCGGCGTTGCTGGCCCTAGGTGAATCGGCCCTGGTGCCGCTGTGCCCGCAGGCCCTGCACGGCGCCAGCGTGCTGCTGGACGAGTGGCAGTCCAAACAGGCCTTGCGCGGCTTCGGCCTGAGCATTCCGGACGGTGTGCTGAGCACCCCCGAGCAGGCCTTGAGCGCGGCCGCTGCGGTCGGTTATCCGCTGGTGCTCAAGGCGGTCAGCGCGCAGTTGCCGCACAAGACCGAGGCCGGGGCGGTGGCCCTGAATCTCAAGGACCCTGAAGCCCTGGGTGCGGCCTTGCGCTTGATGCGCACGCGGATCGCCGAGCATGCGCCTGGGGTAGCCTTTGATCGGGTGTTGCTGGAACCCATGGCCGCGCCGCCCCTGGCGGAGCTGATTGTCGGCATCAAGCGCGAGAACGACTTCGGCCTGGCCTTGGTGATCGGTGCTGGCGGGGTGCTGGTGGAATTGCTCAAGGACAGTCGCAGCCTGCTGCTGCCCACCACCGAAGGGGCGATCCGCCGGGCCCTGCTCAGCCTGCGCAGCGCCGCCTTGCTGCAGGGTTTTCGCGGGCGCCCGACGGCTGATCTTGAAGCCCTGGTGGCGGCCATCGGCGCGGTGGCGGACTACGCCTGCGAACACGCCGGGCAATTGCTGGAACTGGATGTGAACCCATTGTTGGTCGGTGCCCAAGGCACCGTCGCGGTCGATGCGTTGATTCGCCTTGGCCAGGCTTGAGGAGAGAGACATGCACGATCAGACCTTGACCGGTGGCCAGGCCCTGGTACGCCTGCTGGCCGGCTACGGCGTCGACACGGTGTTCGGCATTCCCGGGGTGCACACCCTGGAGCTGTATCGCGGCCTGCCCGGCAGCGGCATTCGCCACGTGCTGACCCGCCACGAGCAGGGCGCGGGCTTTATGGCCGACGGTTACGCCCGGGTCAGTAGCAAGCCCGGGGTGTGCTTCGTTATCAGCGGCCCGGGGGTGACCAACGTCGCCACGCCGATTGGCCAGGCTTATGCCGACTCGATCCCGCTGCTGGTGATTTCCAGCGTCAACCACAGCGCCAGCCTGGGCAAGGGCTGCGGCTCGCTGCACGAAACCCAGGACCAGCGCGCCATCACTGCGCCTATCACCGCCTTTTCGGCCCTGGCCCTGAGCCCGGAAGATCTGCCGGAGCTGATCGCCCGGGCCTTTGCCGTGTTCGACAGCGAGCGCCCGCGCCCGGTGCACATCAGCGTGCCCCTGGATGTGCTGGCGGCCAAGCTCGCCCGGGACTGGACCGGCGAGGTGCGGCGACGCCCCGCTCGCGGCCCGGCTGCGGCGGCGGATATCCAGCAAGCGGCGGACAAACTGCGCAAGGCCAAGCGGCCGATGATCATTGCCGGTGGCGGCGCGCTGCACGCGGCCGAGCAGTTGCGGGCCTTGAGTACGCGCCTGGGCGCGGTGTTTTTCAGCAGCGTGGCGGGCAAGGGCCTGCTGCCGGAGGAGGCGCCGCTGAACGCCGGGGCGACCCTGTGTGTTGAGCCCGGCTGGCAGTTGATCAGTCAGGCCGACGTGGTGCTGGCGGTGGGCACCGAGATGGCCGACACCGACTACTGGCGCGAGCGCCTGCCGCTGAACGGCGAGCTGCTGCGCCTGGATATCGACCCGCGCAAGTTCAATGACTTCTACCCGTGTGCGGTGGCTTTGCACGGTGATGCCCGCGCCACCCTGGACGCCTTGCTCCAGGCCTTGCCAGCCACACCGGCCGAAGCGGGGGCGGCGATTCACGCGGTGGCCGATCTGCGTCAGGCGGTGCAGAACGGGCAGGGGCCCTTGCAGCAGATTCACCGCTCGATCCTGCAACGGATTGCCGCCGAACTGCCGGAGCACGGCTTTATCGCCAGCGACATGACCCAACTGGCCTACAGCGGCAACTACCTGTACCCGAGCCGGGCCACCCGCAGCTGGTTGCATCCCACCGGCTACGGCACCCTCGGCTACGGCTTGCCGGCCGGCATCGGAGCCAAGCTCGGCGCCCCCGAGCGCCCGGGGCTGGTGCTGGTGGGCGACGGCGGTTTTCTCTACACGGTGCAGGAGCTGGCCACGGCGGTGGAGGAGCTGGACAGCCCGCTGGTGGTGCTGCTGTGGAACAACGACGCCCTGGGGCAGATTCGCGATGACATGCTGGATCTGAACATCGAACCCATCGGTGTGCTGCCGCGCAATCCGGATTTTGCCGCCCTGGCCCGGGCCTTTGGTTGCAGCGTCAGCCAGCCCGCCAGCCTCGATGAGTTGCAGCAGGAACTGCGCAGCGGCTTTGCCCGCAATGGCGTGACCCTGATCGAACTCAAGCACGCCTGCGCGCGTTGACCATCCCCTTTTGCCTGGAGCCTGAGCATGCGCTTTTCTCAACTGACCCAACGTATTGCCGGAGACGGCGCCGCCGCCTGGGACATTCATTACCGGGCCCTGGCCAAACGCGAACGTGGCGAGGAAGTCTGGTTGCTGTCGGTGGGCGACCCGGATTTCGACACTCCGCAACCCATCGTCCAGGCGGCCATCGACAGCCTGCAGGCCGGCCACACCCATTACGCCGATGTGCGCGGCAAGCGCGCCTTGCGCGAGGCCATTGCCCGGCGCCATCAGCAGCGCAGCGGGCAAGTGGTGGATGCCGAGCAAGTGGTGGTGTTGGCCGGTGCCCAGTGCGCCCTGTACAGCGTGGCCCAGTGCCTGCTGGACCCGGGCGATGAGGTGATCGTGGCCGAGCCGATGTACGTCACCTATGAAGCGGTGTTCGGCGCTTGCAATGCCCAGGTGGTGCCGTTGCCGGTGCGGGCCGAGGACGGGTTTCGGGTGCAGCCCGAGGCGGTGGCCGCGCGCATCACCGGCAAGACCCGGGCCCTGGTGCTCAACACCCCGCACAACCCCACGGGCGCGAGTATTCCCCGGGCCACTTGGGAAGCCCTGGCGGCGCTGTGCATCGAACATGACCTGTGGCTGATCTGCGACGAGGTCTACAGCGAGCTGCTGTACGAGGGCGAACACGTCAGCCCGGCCAGCTTGCCGGGCATGGCCGAGCGCACCGCGACCCTCAACAGCCTGTCCAAGTCTCACGCCATGACTGGCTGGCGCCTGGGCTGGGTGGTGGCGCCGACGGCCCTGGCGGCGCACCTGGAAAACCTCGCCCTGTGCATGCTCTACGGCTCGCCGGAATTCATTCAGGACGCAGCCATCGTGGCCCTGGAGCAACCCTTGCCGCAGTTGCGGGAGATGGCCGAGGCCTATCGCCAGCGGCGGGATCTGGTCTGCGACTGTCTGGCCGATTGCCCCGGCGCCCGGCCGTTGAAGCCTGATGGCGGCATGTTCGTCATGGTCGACATCCGCGCCACCGGGCTCAGCGCCCAGGCCTTCAGCCAGCGCCTGTTGGACGAGCAGGGCGTCTCGGTGCTGGCCGGCGAAGCCTTCGGCCCCAGCGCCGCTGGGCATATCCGCCTGGGGCTGGTGCTGCAGCCGGATGACTTGCGCGAAGCCTGTCGGCGCATCGCCCTGTGCGCTGAGCACTGCCTGAGCCGCCGGGTTGCCCCTGCCACTTTGCCCACTGTTTGAGGAGTCTTCATGAAGGTACTGATCGTTCACGCCCACCCCGAACCGCAATCCTTCACCGCCGCCTTGCGCGACCAGGCCCGCAGCACCTTGGAGGCCCAGGGGCATCAGGTGCAGGTCAGCGACCTGTACGCCATGAACTGGAACCCGGTGGCCAGCGCCGCCGACTTTGGCGCCCGGGATAATCCGGATTATCTGGTGTACGCCCTGGAGCAACGTCTGGGGGTGAAGAACGCCAGCATCGCCGCGGACATCCAGGGCGAGCTGGACAAGCTGCTGTGGGCTGACCTGTTGATCCTCAACTTCCCGGTGTTCTGGTTCTCGGTGCCGGCCATGCTCAAGGGCTGGATCGACCGGGTGCTGGTGTCGGGGGTGTGTTATGGCGGCAAGCGTTTCTATGACCAGGGCGGGCTGGCGGGCAAGAAAGCCCTGGTGACCCTGACCCTGGGCGGGCGCGAGCACATGTTTGGTGACGGCGCGATCCATGGACCGCTCGAAGAGATGTTGCGCCCGTTGCTGCGGGGCACTTTGGCCTATGTGGGCTGTGACGTACTGGAACCGTTCGTGGCCTGGCATGTGCCCTACATCAGCCAGGAAGCCCGAGAAGAATTCCTGCACAGCTACCGTCAACGCCTGCAGCACCTGGCGGACGAGCAACCCCTGGTCTTCCCGCGCCTGGACCAGTTCGACGAAGCCCTGCATCCACTGCCCCTGTAGCCGCTGCCGCAGGCTGCGAACGGCCCGCGAGGGCCGCGGCGTTCTTGAGATCGCTGCGAGTTTGGCGGGCGATCGTCAGGCAAGGTCCTGCGGACCTTTTCGCAGCTTCGCCGTGGCTCAGCAGCGGCTACAGGGCCAATGCCGATCGGGGTTGTGTAGCCGCTGCCGCAGGCTGCGAACGGCTTGGGCGGCATTCCGACGCAGGAGACGCGGGGATCTTAAGGCCGCCCAAGATCGGCAGGCGATCGTCAGGCAAGGCCCTTTGGGCCTTTGCGCAGCTTCGCAGGCTCAGCAGCGGCTACAGGGGGCGGCGATTCTATGGGGCGCTCAGAAGCGCAGGGTTGCTCCGGTGGTCAGCCAGCGGTCGCGGTCTTCGCTCAGGTGCTGGCCAACGATCAGGTCCAGGTCCAGGTGCTGCCCCACGTGCAGGCGCGGGCCGGCCTGCCAGCCTTGTTCGCCGCCGCGCTGGCCGTAGCGCTCGGCAATCAGGGTCAGGCTCGGCATGAGGTCGTATTCCACACCGCTGCCCCAGGTCCAGCGGTGGTTCTGTTCGCCATCGTCGTAGGCATGGGTCCAGCCGGCATTGAGGTTCAGCCGCAGGCTGTCGCTGGCGCTGAAGGTCAGGGGCAGGGTGAGGTCGCCGCCGTCGAAGCTGTGGTGGCGGTTCAGGGCCCAGTGGGCGGAACCGGCCAGGGCCAGTTGCAGGCCCAGGTCTTCGCGGTTCAGCAGTTGGACCTTGATCTGCGGGCTGAGCTGGGTTTCGCCGTGATCGTCGGCCTGCTGGCGCTGCACGGCGGCCCCCAGTTGCACCCAGGGCAGTTGGCTGAAGGTGCAGGCCGGGGCAATCACGCTGTTGTGGCTGGAGCCTTGATGCCGGGTGCTCTGGTACCAGACATCGACATTGCATTCCCCAGGGGCGTTGATGGCGCCGTCATCCACTACATAGGCGCCGCCGGCGGCCTGGGCCTTGGAGCACAGGGCCAGGGTGGCGGTGGCCCCGGCAGTGAGGGCGAGGAACAGCAGGTTGCGTTTGAGCATGCGGCTTTTTGCGGCAGGCAGGGTGTGGCCCCAGGAGGCGGAACGCGAGGAGCGATGTGGACGGTGCTTGGACATGGCGGATCTCGTTCTGTTGGGGCGCCGGACCGCTTGGTTGGGGAGCCGGCGCGGGTGGGTGCTGCGTGGGGTGTTTACTGGTCGTCGACCGATAGGGTCTGGATGCCGCGGACCCGGGCCTGGGCCAGCAGCTCTTCGGTGTCTTCCCCGCCGGGCAGGGCGAGGACGATGTCCGGGCGGCTGTCGGCCAGCATGAAGCTGTTGCGCAGGCGCTCGGCGTGTTTGCCGTGCAGTTGCCAGTTGGGCGGGTAGCGGACGATGTGGGCCCCGGTTTCCCGGGCCCAGTCCTCGATGTGGGCACCGAGGAATTGGCTGCCGCCGTGGATCACCACCCGCACTTCGTGCAGGCGCTGGAAGGCTTCCAGGACCCGGCGGCACAGGCGGCTGTCGGCGTAGTAGCGGCCGGCGCAGATCAGGACGCGCATGGGCTGTCCTCCTTGGCTCCGGTCACGGGGTGCTCGGCGCCGGGCGCGTCGGCCAGGGGCTCGCTGAGGTAGCCGTGCTCGATGTCGCGCTCACCGGCGCGCTCCAGGGCCGGGTAGGCCAGGGCGGCGATGTGGTGGTGGACCCGGCGGTAGTCGCGCAGCAGGCGCTGGAAGATGTCTCCGGATTCGGCCCAGGCGCTCTGGTCTTCGCGCAGTTGGCGAAAGTGCTCGCGGCCGGCGGCGGCTTCCAGGCGCCGAACGTTTTCCTTGCGCGCCAGCAACTGGTGGGCGGTGGGCAGGTCTTCGCGCAGGAACACGGTGATCGCCAGGCTCAGGCTGTCCAGCAACTCCTGGTGCAGCGGGTACAGGGTGCCCAACTCGAAAGCGGAAAAGGCCTCGCCACGGCGCAGACGCCTTACTGCCAATTGCGCCAGGCTGGTGGAAAGAATGTCGCCGGCGTGTTCCAGGTTGATCACCAGCAGCAGGATTTCCTGGGAGCGGTCGGCGTCCTGGTCGCTGATGCCTTCCTTGCCGATGTCCGCCAGGTAGGCGCGGATCGCCGCGCTGAGCAGGTCCAGGGACTGGTCGATGTGCCGCACCTGCTCGGCATGGGTGATGCTTGAGGTGCGAAACAGCTGCAGCACCCGGTCGAGCATGCTCGAAAGCATGTCGGCCATGCGCAGGGCTTCGCGGGCGGCGTTGGCCAGGCCGATATTGGCCACTTCCAGGCCGGCCTGGTCCAGGTACAGCGGCATGCCCGGATCGGTGACCGGGGCGGGAGCCGGCAGCAGCCGGGTCAGCAGCTTGCCCAGGGGCTCGGTGAAGCCAATGAACAGCAGGCCGAGGATCAGGCTGAAGGCGCTGTGCAGGTAGACCACCAGCAACTCCGGTGGCAGGGCTTGCACTGCGTCCAGGTGGGCCAGGGCGGTGATCCAGGGCAGCACCAGGACCACGCCCACCAGGCGCACCAGCAGGTTGCCCAGGGGCAGGCGCCGGGCCACGTTGCCGCTGGCGCCGAGCAGGGATGGCAGGGTGCCGCCGAGGTTGACCCCCAGCACCAGGGCCATGCTGGTGGCTGGCGACAGCAGGCCGGTGCCGGCCAGGGAGGCGATCAGCAGCACCACCGCGACGCTGGAGTGGCACATCCAGGTCAGCAGCATGGCCACCAGCAGCGCCAGCAACAGGTCGCCGTCGAGGCTGGTCATCACCAGCTGGAACACCGGGGTGCTTTCCACCGCGCCCAGGGTGGCGCCGAGCATGCCCAGGGCCAGCAGCATCAGGCCCAGGCCGATCAGCGCGCAGCCGATGCTTTCAAAGCGCGAGTCGTCCCGCAGGCGGAAGGTCAGGAAACCCGCCAGCAGCAGCACCGGGGCCAGCAGCGAGAGGTCGAGGCTGAGCAGCTGGACCACCAGGGTCGAGCCGATATTGGCCCCCAGCATCACCGCCAGCGCGGGGGCCAGGCCCAGGGTGCCGGCAGCGGTAAAGGAGCTGGCCATCAGGCTCACTGCGGTGCTGCTTTGCAGCACACCGGTGATGCCGACGCCGCACAGCAGCGCCAGCCAGCGGTTGTTCAGGTGTTGCCCGAGCCAGTGCCGCAGTGGGCTGCCGAAGCCGCGCAGGAGTGATCCGCAGATCATCTGCGAACCCCACAGCAGCAGGGCGATGGCGCCGGCCAGGTTGATCAGAAGAGTGGTGCCCGACATGAGTGTGCTCCCGGGTCGGTGACAGGTTCAGGCCATCGCCACGCGCAGCGAGGCGCGGGTGAGGGCGGCGCTGAAACCCAGCAGAAAACGAATTTCAACGGCGCTCAGCAGGCCGCGGACATACAGCCGGATGCTCACGCGGGTGAGCAGGCGGGCGCAGGTGCACAGGCTGCAGACCAGCAGGGCCTGGAGGCCGCGTTGCAACATGGAAAAAGGCTTGAGATACATGGCGATGCTCCTTTCGGGCGAACAGCGTCGCCGTCGGCAGGGCGCTGGCCGCGCCGACGGTGGCATCGTTGGTTAGGTGTATCGGGCGCGGCCGTCCGAGGGCGGCCGCGCCGGGCTCAGGCCCTTAGAACCACTGCTTGAAGCGGCGGATGTACAGGGTCTTCATGGTCTGGGCGACCACGCAGTAGGCGAGCAGGGTGCCCACCAGCCAAGGGAAGTATTCCCACGGCAGCGGCACCAGGCCGACCATGCTGCCCAGGGGCGAGAAGGGCACGTAGATCCCCAGCGCCATCACCAGTCCCGTGGCCAGCATCACCGGCAGGGCCGCGGTGCTCTGGATGAACGGGATCTTGCGGGTGCGCAGCATGTGCACCACCAGGGTCTGCGAGAGCAGCCCTTCGATGAACCAGCCGGACTGGAACAGGGCGGCCATTTCCACGCTGTTGGCGGCGAACACGTACCACATCAGGGCGAAGGTGGTGATGTCGAAGATCGACGAGGTCGGCCCGATCCACAGCATGAAGCGCCCGATGTTGTTGGCGTCCCACTTGCGCGGCTTGGCCAGGTATTCCTTGTCCATCTTGTCCCACGGCAGCGCCAGCTGGGAGAAGTCGTACATCAGGTTCTGCAGCAGCAGGTGGATCGCCAGCATCGGCAGGAAGGGGATGAAGGCACTGGCCACCAGCACCGAGAACACGTTGCCGAAGTTGGAGCTGGCGGTCATGTTCAGGTACTTCATGATGTTGCCGAAGGTCTCGCGACCCTTGATCACCCCTTCCTCCAGCACCATCAGGCTCTTTTCCAGGAGGATGATGTCCGCCGATTCCTTGGCGATGTCGGTGCCGCTGTCCACCGAGATGCCGACGTCGGCATCGCGCAGGGCCGGGGCGTCGTTGATGCCGTCGCCGAGGAAGCCCACGGTGTGGCCGTTGGCTTGCAGGGCCTTGAGCACCCGGGACTTCTGCAGGGGAGTGAGCTTGGCAAACACCGTGCGCTCTTCCACCAGGCGCCCGAGCACCTGGTCATCCATGTGCTCGATGTCGCGACCCAGCAGCGGTTCGCCCGCTTCCAGGCCCACTTCGCGGCAGATCTTCGCGGTGACGATGGGGTTGTCGCCGGTCAGCACCTTGACCGTCACGCCGTTGTCACGCAGGGCGGCGATAGCCGGGCCGGCGGTTTCCTTGGGTGGATCGAGGAAGGTCAGGAAGCCTTCGATCACCAGCTCGCGCTCATCGCTGGCGCTGTACTGGCTGCGGGTCTGGCCCTTGGGCAGGTCCCGGGTGCCCACCAGCAGCACGCGGAAGCCGTCGCGGTTGTAGTCCTCGGCCAGTTGCAGCAGGGCGGCGCGGCGCTCGGCGTCGAGGCTCACGGCCAGTCCGTCCTGGCGTACCCGGGTGGCGGTTTCCAGCATTTCTTCCACCGCGCCCTTGCACACCAACAGGTGGTCGCCACGGGCGTCGGCAAGGATCACCGACAGGCGCCGACGGACGAAGTCGAAGGGCAGCTCATCGACCTTGCGCCAGGCGGCCGGCGGGGTGAAGTGCGGGTTGCCCTCGGCGAAGCTGACCACGGCGCGGTCCATCAGGTTCTTCATGCCGCTCTGGTGGTGGCTGTTGAGCCAGGCCAGTTGCAGCACCGCGTCGCAGCGGCTGCCGCTGATGTCGACGTGGTGTTCGAGGATGATCCGGTCCTGGGTCAGGGTGCCGGTCTTGTCGGTGCACAGCACGTCCATGGCGCCGAAGTTCTGGATCGCGTTGAGGCGCTTGACCACCACCTTGCGCTTGGCCATGGCCGCGGCGCCCTTGGCCAGGTTGGCGCTGACGATCATCGGCAGCATTTCCGGGGTCAGGCCGACGGCCACCGCCAGGGCGAACATGAAGGCTTCGGCCCAGTCACCCTTGGTGAAGCCATTGATCAGCAGCACCACTGGCACCATCACCAGCATGAAGCGGATCAGCAGCCAGCTGACGCTGTTGACCCCACGGTCGAAGGCGGTCTGGGTGCGCGAGCCGACGATGGAGCGGGCCAGGGAGCCGAAGTAGGTGCGCCCGCCGGTGGCCACCACCACGGCGGTGGCGGTGCCGCTGACCACGTTGGTGCCCATGAAGCAGATGTTGGGCAGGTCCAGCAGGTCTTGCTGGTCGGCGGCCAGGGCCTGGGCGGATTTTTCCTGCACGGCCCCCAGGGTGTCGTATTTCTCCACCGGCAGGGCTTCGCCGGTGAGCACCGCCTGGCTGATGAACAGGTCACGGGATTCGATCAGGCGGATGTCCGCCGGGATCATGTCGCCGGCCGACAGCTGGATGATGTCGCCCACCACCAGTTCGCGCATCGGTACTTCGCGAACCCGGGCCTGCATGCCCATCTGCTCGCGGCGCAGCACCGCGGCAGTGGTGCGGACCATGGCCTTGAGGGCTTCGGCGGCCTTGGCCGAGCGGTGTTCCTGCCAGAAGCGCATCAGGCCGCTGGCCAGCACCATCACCAGGACGATGATCACGCCGGTCAGATCAGTTTCTTCGCCGGCTTGCAGCGGCAGCCAGAAGTCGGTGAAGAAACTGATACCGGTCAGGGTCATCAGCACATAGATGAAGGGGTTGTTGAAGGCTTGCAGCAATTGCACCAGGGCGTGGGGCGGACGGTCGTGGGCGACCTCGTTGTGGCCATCCCGTTGCAGGCGGCCTTCGGCGTCCAGTTCAGTCAGGCCAGCGGTGCTGGAGTTGACGTTGGCCAGGGTCACGGCCAGGCCGTTCTGGGCTTCGCGGGCGGCACGCATCGACAGTTTGTTGCTGTCGCGGGTGGCGCTGGTGTTGCGGGAAGTTGTGGTTTTTACAGTCATTGCGTGTGCTCCTGCCGCCTGACTACGGCACGACACAGCGACCACTCAACTAATTAAAGACGAGCGAAAGTATGTCGAGCCGCAGGTTAGCGATCGATACGGATCTTGGCGTTTTTCAGGTTTTAACGTTCGCTGCCCAAACAATGAAGTTGAATGGACAGCGAACCTACTACTGGCCTCTTCCATAACTTTCTCCAGCAAGTTTCATTAACGAGAAGGCAATAAGGCGCCGTCAAACTTCCAAGTAAGAAGTTTGTGTGAAAACAACGGAAAGTGACCGTTGATTTATGGGTAAGTGCGCGCCCCGAGGTACAGGCCGAAGATCAGTCCGGCCTGCTGCAAGAGCAGGGCCGCGCCCCGACTCTGCGGGTCCTGGCTGTCGTCCAGGCTCCAGCGTTGTTGCAGCTGGCCGGTCATCGGGCAGACGCGCCAATTGGCCCGCAGGGCGGTGGCGGCGCAAGGTGAGGATGAGGAGAACGGCGAGCGTGCGAGAGCCTTGGGCTCACGGCACAGCTTGACCCGCATGGTGGCGGCAAAGGCGCGTACGCCGGGCATTACAGAAGATGTGAAGTGCATAACTTGTGCCTCGTGACCGGACTGGTTCCGGGGAGGCAAGTTACGTTGGAGCGTCAAGCCCTAGCGCAGCTCACCCGACCGCGGAGTCGAGTCCCGTCATTTTTCAGGGGTGCCTGGCGCTGCGCAGCGGCAGTGACCAGACAGCGTCTAGATACTGTGTCCATTGGCTTCTTTAGTGAGTTGAAAAAAGGCCGGATTTCCCGGCCCGCGCAATTTACTCAGGAGGGTCCATCGAGTCAAGGTTAAATTGCCTTGAATCGTTGTTCGATGATGAAGTTTCAGGTGAGGTTCAGCTTGAGGGATGAGTTCAGGCGTCGAGAGTGGGAAACATATAAGGGATACAAATAAAAAGTGCCCATGACCGATGGGGCGTCATGGGCACTGAATATAACTTCGCGGATTATCAGTTCAGCAAGTGCCGGGAGATATCCTTGTAAGTGTTGCTGTCGGTGGCGGCCATCAGTTGCCGTCCATCCTTTAAGGTGCCGATGAAGGTCACCTCGTTTTCAGTCCCCGCCATCAGGTAACCGGCAATGGCGCCTACCGGCCCCAGCAGCATGGCGCCAGCGATGCCATAGCCAAACGCGTCCTTGTTGGCGATGGGACTTTCAGTAGCGATTTCCAGGCTCTTGAAGGCCGATGCCTTGATCTCGACACCGGCGCTGTTGAGCACTGTCTTGAGCCTGAAGGTGCCGTGGCGGTACTCGCCAGCGCCCTGCAGAAAATCGCCCGATAAAACTTCAATATTTGCCATGTTGAATCATCCTTATCCAAGCATAACGAGACGGACCATTGAGCCCCTGGTCAGTGGGGGCGTCAACGGGGTTGCGATGAAGGGTGCTACCGCCAGTCCGCCTTCACCTGTCCTGAGCCTCGGTCAGGATCTCGCGCTCAATGCTGATCCAGATCAGGGCTGTGAAAGGTTGTAGCAGGGGATGGCGACTGGACCTCTATGTTCCGACCAGTGGCGGGCGCGGGCCGGAGGCAACGGGCAGGAAAAAGCGATGTTAAAAAATGTTAGATTGAAAAATATCTTCACATAATCCGCTCATTGGTGGATGATCATTCACAGCCAACGCTCAACCTGATAACAACAGCAACAGGATGGCCATGATGATCGCTTCGCTCCTGCCTCTCTCGGCACCGGTTCACGGTGCCATGCACCTTCCGGGCTTGCCGTCTGGCGCTGCGCCTGTTGCCGCTCTCTGTGTTGCATTTGCCGGACCTGCAATCCGGATTTCCCTGTCCTGTCCGGTTCTTGCCCGGCGCCTGTCCGGCGCGGCACAGTCCTGGTCTATTTCTGGAGTCCCCCATGAATAACAACAATGTCGGCGTCATCGGTCTTGGCGCCATGGGCCTGGGCATCGCCCGTTCGCTGTTGCGCAGCGGTTTCAAGGTGCACGCCTGCGATGTGCGTGCCGCGGTCACCGAGCAGTTCGCCGCTGAAGGCGGCGTGGCTTGCGCCTCGGCCGCGCAGTTGGCAGAGCAGTGCGAGGTAATCATCACCGTGGTGGTCAATGCCGAGCAGACCGAGAGCGTGTTGTTCGGCGAGGGCGGGGCGGTCGCGGCCCTGCGCCCCGGCAGCCTGGTGATCGGTTGCGCCACTGTGGCCCCGACCTACGCCGTGGACCTGGGCCAGCGCCTTGAGGCCCTGGGCATGCTCTATCTGGATGCACCGATCTCCGGGGGCGCGGCTAAGGCCGCCGCCGGCGAGATGACCATGATGACTTCCGGCCCGGCCAGCGCTTACGCCAAGGCCGAGGCGATCCTTGCGGGCATGGCTGGCAAGGTCTACCGCCTGGGGGATGCCCACGGGCTGGGCTCCAAGGTCAAGATCATCAATCAGTTGCTGGCCGGGGTGCACATTGCCGCCTCCGCCGAAGCCATGGCCCTGGGCCTGCGCGAAGGGGTGGATGCCGATGCCCTGTACGAGGTGATCACCCACAGCGCCGGCAACTCCTGGATGTTCGAGAACCGCGTGCCGCATATCCTCAAGGCCGACTACACGCCCTTGTCCGCGGTGGACATCTTCGTCAAGGACCTGGGCCTGGTGCTGGATACCGCCCGCGCCAGCAAATTCCCGCTGCCGCTGTCGGCCACCGCGCACCAGATGTTCATGCAGGCCTCCAGCGCCGGTTTCGGTCGCGAGGATGACTCGGCGGTGATCAAGATCTTCCCGGGCATCGAGCTGCCCGTGGCCAAGCCCGATGCCGTTTGAGGAGCCTGTGATGACGACTTCCACTCCACGCCCGTTGCTGGGTTGCATCGCCGATGACTTCACCGGTGCCACCGACCTGGCCAACATGCTGGTGCGCGGCGGCATGCGCACGGTGCAGAGCATTGGCATTCCCAGCGCCGAAGTGGCCGCCGGCTTGGACGCCGACGCCGTGGTGATCGCCCTGAAGTCCCGCACCACCCCGGTGGGCGAGGCCGTGGCCGAATCCCTGGCGGCGCTGCAATGGCTGCGCGAGCAAGGCTGCGAACAGATCTTCTTCAAGTACTGCTCGACCTTCGACTCCACCGCGGCGGGCAATATCGGTCAGGTCAGCGAGGCCTTGCTCAAGGCGTTGGGTGGCGACTTCACCCTGGCCTGCCCGGCGTTTCCGGAGAACGGCCGGACGATTTTCCGTGGCCATCTGTTTGTCCAGGACCAGTTGCTCAATGAATCGGGCATGCAGCATCACCCGCTGACGCCGATGACCGACGCCAACCTGGTGCGGGTGCTGCAGGCGCAGACCGCACTGCCGGTGGGCCTGCTGCGCTACGACAGCGTGGCCCAGGGCGTGGACGCGGTGCGGGCGAAGATCGCCGAACTGCGGCAAAAGGGCGTCGCCATGGCGATTGCCGATGCGCTGTCCGATGCCGACCTCTATACCCTCGGCGCCGCCTGCGCCGACCTGCCGCTGTTGACCGGCGGTTCCGGGCTGGCCCTGGGCCTGCCGGAGAATTTCCGCCGCGCCGGCAAGTTGCGTGATCTCGACGCCGCGAATCTGCCGTCGGTGGCCGGTGGCGAAGTGGTGCTGGCCGGCAGCGCCTCGGCGGCCACCAATGCCCAGGTGGACGCCTGGCTTGAGGCCGAGCGTCCAGCCCTACGCATCGATCCCCTGGCCCTGGCGGCGGGCGAATCGGTGGTGGCCCAGGCCCTGGCCTTTGTCCAGGCGCAGCAGGACACGGTGCTGATCTACGCCACCAGCACTCCCGAGCAGGTCAAGGCGGTGCAGCGGCAATTGGGCGTCGAGCGTGCCGGGGCCCTGGTGGAGAACGCCCTGGGCGAGATCGCCCGTGGCCTGCGGGATAACGGCGTGCGGCGCTTTGTGGTGGCCGGCGGCGAAACCTCCGGAGCGGTGGTCAAGGCCCTGGGTGTGCGCCTGCTGCAGATCGGTGCGCAGATCGATCCCGGGGTGCCGGCCACGGTCAGCAGCGGCGGCGAGCCCCTGGCCCTGGCCCTGAAGTCCGGCAACTTCGGCGGTCGCGACTTTTTCAGCAAGGCCCTGCGCCAACTGGCCGGAGGTCAGCCATGAGCCGCGAAAACGCCCTGCGCGAAGAAATCTGCGACGTCGGCCGCAGCCTCTATCAGCGCGGCTACACCGTGGGCAGCGCCGGCAATATCAGCGCGCGGCTCGACGATGGCTGGCTGATCACCCCCACCGATGTCTGCCTCGGGCGCCTCGATCCGGCAGCCATCGCCAAGGTCAACCTGGCGGGGGAGTGGGTCAGCGGCGACAAGCCGTCCAAGACCCTGGCCCTGCATCGCCAGGTGTATGACCGCAATCCGGGTGTGGGCGGGGTGGTGCACACCCATTCCACTCACCTGGTGGCACTGACCCTGGCCGGGGTCTGGCGCGACGACGACATCCTGCCGCCGCTGACCCCGTACCAGGTGATGAAGGTCGGGCACATTCCACTGATCGGCTACCAGCGTCCGGGTTCGCCCAAGGTCGCCGAGCAGGTGGCGCAACTGGCCAACCGGGTGCGCGGGGTGATGCTCGAACGCCTGGGCCCGGTGGTCTGGGAAAGCAGCGTGTCCAAGGCCAGCTATGCCCTGGAAGAACTGGAGGAAACCGCGCGCCTGTGGCTCATGAGCCAGCCGCGACCTGAGCCCCTGGATCAACACGCCCTGGACGAACTGCGGGACGCTTTCGGCACCGCCTGGTAATCACTGACAACGCTTCACGGCAAGCGCCCCCGGGAGCGCCATCGGGCTCTCGTGGGGAGCGGCTTGCCGGTAAAAAACAATAACAACAGGACTTCCCGAGATGAATGACTGCATTGGCTTTACGGGTTCCAGCGTCACCTGCAACACCTGCCAACCACTGGGTGGAGGGCTTGCCCAATGAGCCCGCTGATTCTGATGATCACCGCCGGGGCCGGCATCGCCCTGTTGCTGTTTCTGGTGCTCAAGTACAAGTTCCAGCCCTTTGTCGCGCTGATGCTGGTGAGCATCCTGGTGGCCCTGGTGGCCGGGGTGAAACCGGCGGAGCTGGTGGCCACCATCGAAGGCGGCATGGGCAAGACCCTTGGCCACATCGCCATCATCATTGCCCTGGGCGCCATGATCGGCCGCATCATCGAACTGTCCGGCGGTGCCGAGGCCTTGGCCAAGACCCTGATCGAGCGCTTCGGCAACCGCCGCACGCCCCTGGCCCTGACCATCGCCGGCTTCATCATCGGCGTGCCGGTGTTTTTCGAGGTCGGGGTGATCATCCTCATGCCCCTGGCCTACGGCGTGGCCCGCAGTGCGCGCAAGCCGCTGCTGGTGTTCGCCTTGCCGATGTGTGCCGCCTTGCTCACCGTGCATGCCTTCCTGCCGCCCCATCCGGGCGCGGTGGCGGCGGCCAGCCAACTGGGCGCGGACCTGGGCCGGGTGCTGATGTTCGGCCTGCCGCTGACCGCGCTGCTGTGCTACGTCGGCTACCGCGTGGCCGGGCGCATGACCCGGAGCAATTACTCGATGACCGACGATATCCGCGCCGAAGTCTATGGCCCGCATGTCACCAATGAAGACCTGGCGGCCTGGAACAGTGGCGCCGAGCAATCGGCCAGCCCGCAAGCACTGGCGGCCGTGGCCCATATGGGCCTGGAGGAATCCACCGGCACTCTGGCGGCGAAACTGCCGCCGGCGCCGCCACCGGGTTTCGGCCTGATCGTCAGCCTGATCCTGCTGCCTATCGTGTTGATCCTGCTGGGCACCCTGGCCACGTCCTTGCTGCCTCTGGAATCCACCCTGCGCGGCGTGTTGACCGTACTGGGGGCACCGCTGGTGGCACTGCTGCTGGACACCTTGCTCTGTGCCTGGCTGCTGGGCTCGCGCCGTGGCTGGAGCCGCAGCCAGGTCTCCGACGTGATCGGCTCGGCCTTGCCCGGGGTGGCCATGGTGATCCTGATCGCCGGTGCCGGCGGGGTGTTCGGCAAGGTCCTGGTGGACACCGGGATCGGTGCCGTGGTCTCCGACATGCTGCGCACCACCGGCCTGCCGGTCCTGGCCCTGGGCTTTTTGCTGACCATGCTGCTGCGTGCCGTGCAAGGCTCCACCACCGTGGCCCTGGTGACCACGGCGGGCATCATCGCGCCGCTGATCGCCACCCTCGACCTGAGCCCCAACCACATGGCCCTGCTGTGCCTGGCCATGGGCGGTGGCGGGCTGGCCATGTCCCATATCAATGACGCCGGGTACTGGATCTTCACCAAGCTGGCCGGGCTCAACGTCGCCGATGGCCTGCGTACCTGGACCGTGATTACCACTTTGCTCGGCACCTTGGGGTTCTGTATTACCCTGCTGATCTGGCCGTTTGTCTGACCCTTTGTCCCAGGAGTTCCCATGCCTCGTTTTGCTGCCAACCTCAGCATGCTCTACCCGGAACATGCCTTTCTTGAACGTTTCGCCGCCGCAGCGGCAGACGGCTTCACGGCCGTGGAGTACCTGTTTCCCTACGACTACAGCCCCCAGGTGCTCAAGCAGCACCTGGACGATCATGGCCTGCAGCAGGCGCTGTTCAACGCGCCGCCCGGTGACTGGGCGGCGGGGGAGCGGGGCATCGTCTCCCTGCCCGGACGCGAGCAAGAGTTCCGCCAGGGCTTCGACCAGGCCCTGGAGTACGCCGCGGTGCTGGGCAATTCACGGATTCACGTGATGGCCGGCCTGCTGCCGTCGGAACAGGACCGGGCCCGCCATCACGCGGTGTACCTGGAGAACCTGGCCCATGCCACGGCCCAGGCGGCCAAGGCCGGGATCACCGTGCTGCTGGAGCCGATCAACACCCGTGACATGCCGGGGTTCTTCCTCAATCGCCAGGACCAGGCCCAGGCCATCTGCAAGGAAGTCGGCGCGGCCAACCTCAAGGTGCAGTTCGACTGCTACCACTGCCAGATCGTCGAAGGCGACCTGGCGGTGAAGCTGCGTCGGGACCTGGCGGGCATTGGCCATATCCAGATCGCCGGGGTGCCGGATCGTCACGAGCCGGACCTTGGCGAGCTGAACTATCCCTACCTGTTCCAGCTGATGGACGAGCTTGGCTATGACGGCTGGGTCGGTTGCGAATACCGCCCCCGCGGCGACACCTCCGCTGGCCTGCAATGGCTGCGCGACTGGCAGGCGCGCCAAGGCTCGGCGGTGTAGCCGCTACTGCAGGTTGCGCAGGAAAAGGTATCTGGGGAACGTCGCGCAAGGCCCTGCGGGCGCTTTATGTAGCCGCTGCCGAAGGCTGCGAACGAGCCGTAGGCTCGCAGCGATTCCCCAACCGCCGAGGCCCCTGCGGTGCCTTGCGCAGCCTGCGGCAGCGGCTACAGAGGGTACGAAGGCCACGAACGGCTTGCGATGATTCGTAGCGATAAACACAGGAGTTTTTCCATGCAGCGTCTTGCCTGCCGGGCCGCGCTCGGCCTGATTTTGTCCCTGGGCGGTATGTCCCTGGCCGCGGCCGCGAGCTTGCCGCCGGCCACCGAGGGCGATTGGGTTGCCCCGCAATTCACCTTTCACAACGGCGAACAGCTCGCCAACCTGAAACTGCACTACATCACCCTGGGCAACCCCAAGCACCCGGCGATCCTCTACCTGCACGGCACCTACCGGCCGGCCAGCGACCTGCTGAGCAAGGATTTTGGTGGCGAGCTGTTCGGCCCGGGGCAACCTCTGGACGCGAGCAAGTATTACATCATCGCCACCGATGGCATTGGCGTCGGCCAGTCGAGCAAGCCTTCCGATGGCCTGCGCGCGCGGTTTCCCCAGTACAACTACGACGACATGGTCCAGGCCCAGTACCGGTTGGTCACCGAGGGGCTGGGGGTCAAGCACCTGCGCCTGATCATCGGCAATTCCATGGGCGGCATGCAGACCTGGCTCTGGGGCCAGCAATGGCCGCAGATGATGGACGCCCTGGTGCCCATGGCCTCCCAGCCCGGGGAAATGTCCTCGCGCAACTGGATGATGCGCCGGCTGCTGGTGGAGTCGATCAAGCAGGACCCGGCCTGGGACAACGGCAATTACCGGGTCCAGCCGCCGTCTCTGCGTCTGGCCAATGCGTTGTTCGCCACTGGCACCAGCGGCGGCACTCTGGCCTATCAGGCCCTGGCGCCGACCCGGGCCCAGGCCGACCAGTTGGTGGATGAGCGCCTCAAGGCGCCACAGACCGCCGATGCCAACGACTTCATCTACCAGTGGCAGTCTTCGGCGGACTACAACGCCGCGCCGGGGTTGAGCAAGATCCAGGCGCCGGTGCTGGTGATCAACGCCGCGGACGATGAGCGCAACCCGCCGGAAACCGGCACCCTGCAAGCGGCGCTCAAGCAAGTGAAAGATGCTCGCCTGCTGCTGATTCCCGCCAGCGCCGAAACTCGCGGGCACGGCACCACCGGCATGGCCCGGTTCTATGCTCGTGAGCTGGGGCAGTTCATGGCCGACACCGAGAGAGCCCACTAGGCTCTGTACGAAAAGTGTTGAGACGAAGGTCAGGCAAGGCGAAAACGGTCGAGGAACGGCCAGGGTCGCGTTCGACTTTACGGGGTGTAAATGAGCCTTCCGATCGGACTCGCGCACGAGACCGTTTTCCACGCAGCTTCACCGAGTATCAAGGCTTTACGTACAAAGCCTAGGGAGGGCTGTTCACTCTTTGTGGTGAGGGAACGTGCTCATGCCAGGTGGCGCCGCCGCCCCAAAGCCGGACGGCGCGACCTTTCGGGGATTGAGGGGCATCAGGCATTGCGTCTGCTGCGCAGATGAGTGGGAGCACGTTCCCTGGCCACGGATTGCAGGTGTTGGGGGCTATCGCTGGCCTCAGGATGGTGCCGGCAGCAGCAATTCCACCCCGTGCTTGCGAATGCCGTCCGCCGCTGCGGGGGCCAGGGCCGCGTCGCTGATGATGATGTCGAACTGCTCCAGGTCGGCGATCTTGTACATGCCGAAGGTGCCGTACTTGGAGCTGCTGGCCACCAGCACCACCTGGGTCGCCGATTGCATTGCCACCTGCTTGACCTCGACCTTCAACGCCGAGGGCGTGGTGAGGCCCCGGCGCAGGTCCCAGGAACTGGTGGAGATAAAGGCCACGTCCGTGACCACCTGGCGCAGAGTCGCCACTGCCAGCCCGCCAACGCAGGAATGGTTGGAATGGTCCAGCTGACCACCGGTGTGGATCACTGTCACTTGGGGTGCGTCGAGCAACGCCTGGACCACGCCGAAATCGTTGGTGATCACGGTCATGCCCGACAGCGCCTTGATGTAGGGCACGATCTCCAGGGTGCTGGTGCCAGCATCCAGGTACACCGTCATGTCCGCATGCAACAGGCCCGCCGCGAGCTTGGCCATGGCCTGCTTCTGCGGCAGTTCCACCACAGCCTTGGATTGATGGCTGGGCTCACTGTGCAACTGACTGGCGATGCGTACGCCACCGGTCACCGAATGGGCGCGGCCTTCCTGTTCCAGCAGGGCGATATCCCGGCGCACCGTCATGTGCGAGCAGTCGAACATCTCCATCAACTGATGCACGCTGAGTACCTGATGCTTGCGCAACTGGCGCAGGATCTGCTCGCGGCGCTGTTCCGGAATCATCGGGGCGTTGCTGTCAGTGGCGAGGTCCTTGGGACTGGGCATTGGGGCTCCGGATTGGCGGGTCGGCAAAGACAGAAATGGGCTCGTCATAGTAGCGAAACTCGCCGCCGCGGACGAGATTTACTGCCGTTCACGAGTCAGCAAATTCTATCTTGAGGCCGTCGTCAGCAGTTGCTTGAGCAGGCAGTGCGGTCGATATGCCAGCGCTGTTTGAGCCGTTGCAGGCTGCCATCGCGTTTCATCGCCTCCAGGGCCCGCTGCCAGCGGGCGACCCGGGCGGCGTCGACCTTGGGGGAAAAGGCGATGTAGGCGTCCTGGCGCATCAGCGGCATCTGGTAGCTCAACTGATCGAAGGGCATGCCTTCTTCGGCGGCAAAGGTGCTGACGCTCATGGTGTCGGCCACCAGGTATTGCACCCGTCCCAGTTGCAGCAGGCGAATCATGACCTGCGGGCTGTCCACCCCCCACAGATTGTCCAGCCCCTGTTGCTTGAGGTAGCGGTAGACCAGCCACTTGCGCGGTACGGCAATCTGTCCGCGGGTCTGGTGCAGGTCGGTGACCGTGCTGTGGTCGCCAGTGCGGGCGTACAGCGCGGTTTCGGTCTGCATCAGCGGCCCCACCCACTGATAGCGCGACTCGCGCTCGGCCGTGCGCAAAATGGTAAACACCGCGGTGTCTTCGGCCTCGCTGGCATCGCGCAAGGCGCGCAACATTGGCCGTTGCTGGACCTGCACCGGATCACCGGTGCGTTGCGCCAGGGCTTGCACCACCTCCACAGCGAAGCCCGTCATGTGCTCGCCCTGCTGGAAGTGCAGCGGCGGGTGGTTGTCGGTCAGCATGCGCAACTCGCCAGCGTGAGCGGTGAGACTCAACAGCGGCAACAGTGCCTGCAGTATCCATTTCATGCAGTGCCCTTAGAGGGATAAAACCCAGAGCTTAGTACGACTGGTCGCCGCCTGTCGCGCTCGAACTTCGGGTCTGTAGCGTGCTTTAGCGGGCCATGCCGGGGCGATTTTGTCGTCGGCAGATCGCTGTGCTGCAGGTATCCTGGCGCAGCCCTTGTTGAATGGAATCTGCCCATGTTCACCCCCCTTGTTCATCCCCTGCGAGCCACTGGCTTGCTGCTGGCGCTCCTGGCTTGTGGCCAGGGCGCCCAGGCCAGCAGCTTCGACTGCGCCAAGGCCGCCAGTGCCAGTGAGAAGGCCATCTGCGCCGACCCCTATACCGCCGGGCTGGACAGCCAGCTGGGCAAGGCCTGGACGGCGACCCTGGCCGAGGCCAAGGACCCCAAGGCGCTGCGCCTGGGGCAGCGTGAATGGCTCAAGCAGCGCGACCAGTGCCAGGCCGACCTGGGCTGTCTGCGCAGCCAATACCTGAGCCGGCTGATGGTGCTGCGCTATGTGAATATTGCGTTCAACTGGCAGGGCACCTGGCAGCGGGTCTCGGTCAGCCCGTTCTACGGCGGTGAGCTGGTGATCCGGCGCAGCGGCGAAGATCGTCTGAGCTTCGACCTGTCGGCCATGGGCGGCGCCAATTCCGGTGCGCTGGCGGGCAAGCTGCAGCTCAAGGACGGTGAAGCCCGCTACAGCGTCGAGGGCTGCCAGCTGCGCTTGACCCCGCGCAACGGCCTGTTGCAGGTGACCCAGGAGGGCGACTCTTATGCCTGCGGCGCCGGTTCGGGGGTGTATTACGACGGGCTCTATGTGGCCTCCCGGCAAATCCTGGAGCACCAGTACGATTTGCTGTCCACCGCGCTGGTGCGTACCGAGGAAGAAGATCTGCGCGCCCGCAAGCTGCTGCAAAAGGATTACCAGACCCTGCTCGACAGCGGCTCGGTGTTCTCCCAGGACACCTCGGCTGAGCTCAAGGGCGCCGAGGTCACCGATATGTGGCTGCAAGGGTTGGCTAATACCAATGCGGCGATTTTCGTGCGCGGTGCCAAGGGCGAGTTGTGGGTCGCGCTGCTGGCAGTGGTGGGCCCTACCGATGAAGTGCGGGTGCGCTACTACACCACCGAGCCTGAGTGGAAGCAGCGCCTGCCGGACGTGGTACAGCGCTGGTACGAGGCGCGCAGCCAGGGCCAGCAACTGCCGCTGGACATGATGCCCTGAAGCACAGGCGGGCCGGATCTCATCATCTGTTGATGAACGTGGCGGCAGAAATTTCGCCGGGTGGATGCTGAAGCCGGCCGGTGCAGCTGCTAGAGTCTCGGCCCGGGCCGCCTGGATATCGCCCCGAGGGTGCCGGCACAGGGGCGCCAAGCCTTGGCCTGCCGGACAAATTCCATCAGTTGGTGACGCGAAGCCATTGTGAGCGTCTACGACCTTAGCAAGTGACACTGCCGCCGCCGTTACCGGCGCCTGGCACATTGAAATTGGGAGATTGTAAATGGTCATCAAACCCCGCGTTCGCGGCTTTATCTGTGTGACGACCCATCCAGTGGGTTGCGAAGCCAACGTCAAGCAGCAGATCGATTACGTCACCCAGCAGGGCGCCATCGACGCAGGGCCGAAGAACGTGCTGGTCCTCGGCGCATCCACCGGTTACGGCCTGGCCGCGCGGATCACCGCGGCCTTCGGTTGCGGCGCCAACACCCTGGGGGTGTTCTTCGAGCGCGGCAGCGTTGACGGCAAACTGGGCACTGCCGGCTGGTACAACACCGCGGCGTTCCACAAGTTCGCCGAAGAAAAGGGCCTGTACGCCAAGAGCATCAACGGCGACGCCTTCTCCGACGCGGTCAAGGCCGAAACCATCGAAACCATCAAGCGCGACCTGGGCAAGATCGACCTGGTGGTCTACAGCCTGGCGGCGCCGCGCCGCACCCACCCCAAGACCGGTGAAGTGCTGAGCTCGACCCTCAAGCCCCTGGGCAAGTCCGTGACCCTGCGCGGTGTCGACACCGACAAGGAAATCGTCAAGGAAACCACCCTGCAGCCGGCGACCCAGGAAGAGATCGACGGCACCGTGGCAGTGATGGGCGGCGAAGACTGGCAGATGTGGATCGACGCGTTGCACGAAGCCGGTGTGCTGGCCGAAGGCGCGAAAACCACCGCCTTCACCTACCTGGGCGAGAAGCTGACCCACGACATCTACTGGAACGGCTCCATTGGCGAAGCCAAGAAGGACCTGGACCAGAAAGTCATCGGCATGCGCCAGCAACTGGCCGAGCTGGGCGGCGACGCTCGGGTGTCGGTGCTCAAGGCTGTGGTTACCCAGGCCAGCTCGGCGATCCCGATCATGCCGCTGTACCTGTCGCTGCTGTTCAAGGTGATGAAAGAGCAGGGCAGCCACGAAGGTTGCATCGAACAGGTCTACGGCCTGTACAAGGACAGCCTGTACAACAGCGAGCCGGTGATCGACCAGGAAGGCCGCCTGCGTGCCGACTACAAGGAGCTGCAACCGCAGGTCCAGGACCGGGTCAAGCAACTGTGGGACCAGGTGACCAGCGAGAACCTCTACGAGATGACCGATTTCGTCGGTTACAAGCAAGAGTTCCTGCGCCTGTTCGGTTTCGAGATCGAAGGGGTCGACTACGAAGCCGACGTCGATCCGGACGTGAAGATCAGCAACCTGATCCAGCTGTAATCCGCGTCTAGCGTCAGCCAGCGCCCCTCCTTCGTGAGGGGCGTTGTCGTTTCTGCCCCCGTATTTCATCGAGGAGCCGGCTTGCCGGCGAAGAGGCCCGCACGTCTTGTGCTGGTCTTGAAGACGCCTTCGCTGGCAAGCCAGCTCCTGCAGGTAGGTTCTGCTGTCGTGTAGGAGCCGGCTCCTACGGTGGCGGGGCAATTGCGCAAGATTGTTCAAGCCAGGGGGCGCCGGCAGATGGCACAGTCAGCGTCCGTTATCTGTGTGCAGGGTGTCATGTCCAGCGTTCTCTTACCTCGTGCCGCCTTTATCCGCGGCGCCATCGCCATCATGCCGCTGTCCCTGGCCACCGCGCCTTGGGGGCTGCTGGCCGGTTCCATGGCCATCGAAGCCAATCTCACGCCGCTGCAGGGCCAGGGGCTGTCGAGCATCGTCTTTGCCGGCGCCGCGCAACTGGTGGCCATCGGCATGCTCAAGGGCGGGGCAGGGATCTTCTCGATCCTGCTGACCACCTTGCTGCTCACCTCCCAGCACTTGCTCTATGGCATGAGCCTGCGCTCGGTGATCTCGCCCTTGCCCGGGCGCTGGCGGGTGGGCCTGGGCTTTCTGCTCACCGATGAGCTGTTCGCCTTGACCAGCGCCCACGACAAGCAGCAGTTCGACCGCTGGTACGCCCTGGGCGTGGGCCTGACCTTCTACGTGGCCTGGAACCTCTTCACCTTGCTGGGCATCGTGCTGGGCAAGAGCATTCCGGGCCTGGAGCACCTGGGCCTGGACTTTTCCATCGCCGCAACCTTCATCGCCCTGATCACGCCGCTGGTGCGCAATGTGCCCACCGTGGTCTGTGTCGCAGTGTCGCTGTTCTGCTCGGTGCTGTTCAGTTACTGGCAGTGGGGCTCGGCGCTGGTGTTGTCGGGCCTGGCGGGGATGGCCGCGGGTTTTGTCTGCAACAAACTGTATCGGGGGCAAGCATGATGGTCTGGGCAGTCATCTTCGGCATGGGCCTGTTGGTCTTTCTCAATCGCTACGTGTTTCTCGAACCACGCCTGCCGCTGCGCCTGAGCAGCAATGCCCGGCAGTTCCTCGGCTTTGCGGTGCCGGGCATGCTCACCGCCATCTGCGGGCCGATCGTGTTCATGCCCGATCACCAGTTGAACCTGCACTGGGACAATCCCTACCTGCTGAGCTCGCTGGTGGCCATTGCGCTGGTGATCTACACCCGCAACACCCTGGTCAGCATGTTGCTGAGCATGGGGTTCTTTTTCTTTCTGCGCTGGTGGCTCTGAGGGCCATTTGCGCTAGCCTGTGCCGCTTTCGGCGCAGGCCGACCTTTAAACCGCAACGGATGCATCGGATGAGCGACTTCCCCCACGATATCGACCTGGACGCGTTCTGGGACAGGGCCACCCACTGCAAGATCAACCAGGCACCGGCCAGCGCCGCCATGATCGCCGAGCTGCAAGCCGAGCTGGGCTATCGCCTGCCGCCGTCCTATGTGGCGTTCATGAATCGCTACAACGGCGGGCGCCCGCACCTGTGCTGTTGCCCCACCGAACAAGGCACCTCCTGGGCTGAGGACCACTGCGCGATCGACAGCTTCCTGAGCATTGGCCGCGACACCGCCTATTCGTTGGGCGGCAGCCTGGGCAGTCGTTTCAAAATCGAGAAATGGGGTTACCCGGACCTCGGGGTGTACATCTGCAATTGCCCGTCTGCCGGGCACGACATGGTGGCTCTGGACTACCGCGAATGCGGCCCCGAGGGCGAGCCGCGGGTGGTGCACGTGGACCAGGAACGCGACTACGCAGTGACCGTGCTGGCGCCGAACTTCGAGGCCTTTATCCGCGCTCTGGTGTCCCCCGAGGTCTATGACACCTCGGAGCAGGATTACCTGGACGATCTGGACAAGGTCGCCAGCGCGCCGTTCTCAGCGCTGCTGGAGGAGTTGCTCGAACAGTTCCACGAAGTGCCCGACCTGGGGCCGCTGATCCGCCAGATCGCCTTGCGCATCGTCCATGAAAAACGCTACTTCGCGCTGCATGCCGATCCGCTGTCGCAACTGCTGTATGACCTGCAGTTCTGGCTGTACCGCAACTGCTATCCGGTCAACGACGAAGAGTCGTACCTGCAGGTCTACTGCGACATGATCGCCTTCGCCAAGGGCTTCGGCACCGGTGGCTACGCCCCGGACTTCATCCGCGACTGGTTTCGGGCACGGCTGGCCGGCGGCCAAATGCGCCAGGCGGCGGACGGGTTGGTCTTGACGCCAGCCTATCGCGCGCAGTTGCTGGAACAACTCTCGGGGTTTCGCCCCCTCAGCCCAGACCCTCAGGAGCAGCCATGAGCGAGGCATCGATTCGCATCACCGCCGAACAGACCCTTTCTGATAATTGGTACGTGCTGAAGAAGTACAGCTTCGAGCTGCGTCGCCGCGACGGCAGCTGGCAGGCCCAGGACCGTGAGGTCTATGACCGGGGCAATGGCGCGACCATCCTGCTGTACAACCTCAAGCGGCGCACGGTGCTGCTGACCCGGCAGTTCCGCATGCCGGCTTTCGTCAACGACCACCACGGCTACCTGATCGAGACCGCTGCCGGCCTGCTGGACAACGCCAGCCCGGAGGTGCGCATCCGTCAGGAAGCGCAGGAGGAAACCGGTTGCCGGGTAGGCGAGGTGCAGAAGGTTTTCGAGGCCTTCATGAGCCCGGGTTCAGTGACCGAGCGGGTGCATTTCTTCATCGGTCATTACCAGGCCGAGGACCGCATCGATGAAGGCGGCGGACTGGAGCACGAAGGCGAGGACATCGAGGTCCTGGAGCTGGACATCGACCAGGCCCTGGGCATGATCGACAGCGGCGAAATCGTCGACGGCAAGACCATCATGCTCCTGCAATACCTGCAGCTGCATGTGCTCAAGCCGCGCAGCCTGATGGTGCTGGTGGCCGGCCCGTACCGTTCTGGCAGCGGCGACGATCCGGCAGTGCTGGCACGCAATGTCGCGGCCATGGAGCAGTGCGCCGCCCAGGTGCTGGCGGCCGGGCATTTTCCGGTGCTGGGGGAGTGGGTGGCGTTGCCCATGACCCGGTTGGCGGGGTCCCTGGCGGTGGGCGATGAGATCTACAACGCGCAGTTCCACGCCTATGCCGAACGCCTGCTGGAGCGCTGTGATGCCGTGCTGCGCATCGGCGCGGCCTCGGCGGGCTGCGACGCCATGGTGCGGGTCGCCGAGCGCCTGGGCCTGAGTGTCTATCACCGGGTGGAGCAATTGCCGGCTGTGACGCCGGGCGCGCTCCCGGCTGATTCCGAGCGCTGATCCCGACGACTGATTCAGTGCAGCGCGGGTGGTCGGATCGATCGCCTGCGCTGGCCGTCAGCGCCAGCACCGCACCTGCCCCCCACCTTTCAAGACCCCCCTCACCACAGCCGCAGCCTTCGTGCCCCCGGCATTTCCAGGCCCCGCGGGAAAATACTGTCTATCGTCAATAGGCAAGCGCGAGCTTCGTCAAGGACTGTGTGGGGCAGGGCCTCACCGGTCGGTTTGTCGCCATGGCGCCTGGAGCATTATGGAAAACCTCGGTCAGGACCCATCTCAAGGACGCAGCACCTCCAATCAGGCGCTGACTCGTGCCACCTTGCTGGGGTGCTCGGGGCTGCTGCTGGCGCTGTTCCTCTTCACCGGCTTGCTGCTGGTGTACATCGCCCTCGACCAGAACCTTTCCGCCGAACAGCACAATCGCCTGGATATCGAAAAGGCCCTGCAATCGCTGGACAGCAATGCCCGCACCACGCTCAAGGACTATGCCCTGTGGGGTGACGCCTACCAGCACCTGCACCTGCAGGTCGACCTCGACTGGGCCTACACCCGGCAGAACTTCGGTCCGACCCTGTACCACGACCTGGGTTTTGACGGCGTGTTCGTGATCAGTCCGGCAGGCCGCACCGTGTATTCCCTGGTGGCTGGGCGATTGGAGTCGATGGATGCCCGGGACTGGCTGGGGGAACAGCTGGCGCCCCTGGTGCAGGAGGTACGTTCGCAAGCCGGCGGCAAGGCCATCAGCCGTTACCATGCCATCGCCGGGACCCCGGCGCTGGTGGTCGCCGACCTGTTGAACCCAGGCAACGACCCGCAAGTGCGTGCCGACAGCGGGCCTCAGTCGGTGCTGATTTTCGTTGCGCGCCTGGAACCGTCGCGATTGTTGGCGCTGGGGCAGGGACTGGGCATCGAACAGTTGCAGGTGGCCGGCCCCGTGCAGGCCGCCGCACTGCCGTCCCTGACCCTGCCCGACGGCGCCGGAGTCCTGCAATGGCAACCGACACGCCCCGGGCATCAGTTGCTGGTACTGGTGATGCCGTTGCTGCTGTTGGCGGGCCTGCTGGCGGGCATCATGGCCGGCTTTCTGTTGCGCCGGGCCGGCGCGGCGGCCCGGGTCATGGACGATCAGGTCCAGGCCCTGCGGGTCAGTCGTAGCGCCTTGCTGGCCAGTGAAGAACGCTTTCGCGACGTCGCCGAAGCGGCGTCCGACTGGATCTGGGAAGTGGACCGGCACTTGTGTTTCACCTACTTGTCCGAGCGTTTCGAGGTGGTCACCGGGCTCTCCCGAGAGTCTGCGCTGGGGCGGCCGATGAACGAGCTGCTGAGCTCCGAGCAGGGGTCGCTGCTCAACTGGCTGGCGGCCCCGGAGCGGCGTTCCCAGGCGATCCTGCAATGCGCTTACCTGGATGGCCACCGGCAGCCGCGGATCTGCCGCCTTTCGGTGCGAGCCATGGCCGCCGGTGGTTATCGGGGCACCGCCAGCGACATCACCGAGGAGGTCGCCGCAAGGCGGCGGATCGAGTACCTGTCCCAGCACGATGCCCTCACCGGACTGGCCAACCGTACGCGCATGCAGGAGTTTCTCGAAGGCAAGCTGTTGGCCCTGCCGACCCTGCAGGAGCCCTTGTTGATGCTCAGCGTCGACCTCGATCGCTTCAAGCCGGTGAACGATCTGCTGGGGCATGCGGCGGGCGACCAGGTGCTGCATGAGGTGTCCCAGCGTCTGGCCCAATGCCTGCGGGGCGAGGATCTGGTGGCCCGGGTCGGGGGCGACGAGTTTGTCCTGGTGGTCCCGGGGCAGGTTGCCCAACCCGAGATCGAAGGCCTGTGCCGGCGTCTGATCGAGCGGATCGAAGAGCCGTTCTACATTGCCGAGCATGAAGTCTTCATCAGTGCCAGCATCGGCATTGCCCGGGCGCCGGTGGATGCCAGCCTGGCGGAGGAGCTGCTGCGTTTTGCCGACATCGCCCTGTATGAGGCCAAGGCGGCGGGGCGCAGTACCTGGCGGTTCTATGCCAGCGACATGAATGTGCGGATCATCGAACGCCGCGGCCTGGAGCGCGACCTGCGCCACGCCATCGAGCAGGATCAGTTGCTGCTGCAGTTCCAGCCACGCTATCGGCTGGCGGACGGACAGCTGGTGGGCGCCGAGGCGGTGGTGCACTGGCGGCATCCCCAGCGTGGGCTGCTGGGGCCCGAGGTGTTCTTACCGATCGCCGAGGACACCGGGCTGATCCTGCCCTTGAGCAACTGGGTGCTGCACGCCGCCTGCCGCGCGGCCCGGGCCTGGCCCGAACGCCTGCTGCTGGCGGTCAACCTGTCGGCCGCCGAGTTCCAGCGCGGGCAACTGGTGGCCAGGATCAGGACCGTCCTGGGCCAGAGCGGGCTGGCGCCCTCGCGGCTGGTGCTGGAAATGACCGACAAGGCGCTGCTGGACGACGGTCGCCAGGTGCTGGAGATCATGCAGGGGCTCAAGGCCCTTGGGGTGCAACTGCTGATGGACGATTTCGGCAGTGGCTACTCGGCGCTGCAGTACCTGCGGACCTTTCCCCTGGACGGCCTGAAGATCGACAGCAGCCTGGTGGCGGGACTGGGCGGCAATCAGGCCGGGCATTCGATTGTCCAGGCCATCGTCGATCTGGGGCATGCCTTGAGTCTGAAGGTGATTGCCGAAGGTGTGGAAAGCCCGGAGCAGTACCAGGCGCTGCAGGACATTCAGTGCGATCAGGCCCAGGGGCCGCACCTGAGTCCGCCTCTGGACAGCGACGCCTGGGTGAGGCTGTGCACCGAGCTGTCCCAGGCCAGCCGCTTTACCACTTAAGGCGGACCTTGCAGCGCTCGCTGGCCGTTGTGCCGCGCTCGCAATCAGCGCCAGGGACGGGGAGGGCGTGCCCGGTTCAGGCCGGGTCCGGACGATGGGGGCCCTGACGGATCGGCAGTTCCACCCGAAAGGTGCTGCCCACCCCCAACTGGCTGCGGACGCTGATTTGCCCGCCGTGTTTCTTGACGATCCCGTAGGACAGCGACAGGCCGAGCCCGGTGCCCTGGCCCACCGGCTTGGTGGTGAAAAAGGGGTCGAAGATCTTCTGCAGGTGCTGCTCGTCGATGCCGCAGCCACTGTCGCTGACTTCCAGCCAGACCCGCTCGCCTGCCACGCCGTTGCTCAGGGTGATGGTGCCGCGCTCGGGGCCTATGGCCTGGGCGGCATTGATCACCAGGTTCATCACCACCTGATTGAGCTGGGAGGGCAGGCACTCGATCTCTGGCAGCGGCTGGTAGTGCTTGATCAGGTCGGCCTTGTACTTGAGTTCGCTGGCGACGATGTTCAGGGTCGAGTCGATGCCCTGCTGCAGGTCCGCCATTTGCCAATGCTGGTCGCTGTCGACCCGGGAGAAATTCTTCAGGTCCTTGACGATCTGCTCGACCCGGCCGATGCCGTCCTTGGATTCCTTGATCAGCAGCGGGATGTCCTCCTGGAGAAAGTCCAGGTCGATGCTTTCGCGCAGGCTTTGCAGGCGCTTGCGCAACTCCGGCGCGGCGATGGCCTCTTCACTCTGGCGATAGGCCGTGAGCAGCTGGCTGATCTGTTCCAGGTAGCCCGCCAGGCTGCCGAGATTGGAGGCGACGAAGCCGATGGGGTTGTTGATCTCGTGGGCGACCCCGGCCGCCAGTTGCCCGAGGGAGGCCAGTTTCTCCGATTGCACCAGCTGGTTTTCCAGTTGCTTGCGCTCGTCGATTTCCAGTTGCAGGGCCGCACCGGCCTGTCTCAGGTCCTCGGTGCGCTGCTCTACCAGGTCTTCGAGATGGTGCATCTGCAGCAGGGCACGGGCGGTCATCTCCCATTTGCTGGTGAGGGTGCTGGCCATCTGCTGGACTTCGATGTTGTCGAAGGGCTTCTTCAGGATCAGCAGGCGGTTGTGGCCCTGCAGGCGCTCCAGCAGGTCCTCCCAGGAGTAGTCGGAATAGGCGGTGCACACCACCACCTGCAGGCGCGGGTCCTCTTGCCAGAGGCGCTCGATGGTCTGGGCTCCGTCCCAGCCCTGGGGCATGCGCATGTCGACGAAGGCCAGGGCATAGGGGCGCTGCTGCTCCAGGGCCTGGCAGACCTTGTTCAAGCCTTCCTGGCCGCCGTAGGCCGAGTCCAGTTCAAAGGGCTGTTGCCGGGGCTTGGCCTGGGCGCCGAACAACTGCGCTTCCAGGTCGTCCAGGCTGTTGGCGTCCGCCGCAGGCGGGGTGAGGATCTTGCGAAAGTCGTCGTGGATCGACGGGGTGTCGTCGATCAGCAGAATTCGCCGGTTGCTCAGATCGTCCATCATTGGCCCTCAGCGCTGATCAGCGGTATGTCCAGGGTAAAGGTCGCTCCCAGCCCCGGCCCGTCACTGTGCACGCTGAGCTGTCCGTCCATTTCCATGGCGGCCAGGGCGCAACTGTGCAGGCCGAAGCCGTGTCCTTCCTTGCGGGTGGTGAAACCGTGGGCAAAGATTCGCGTCAGGTTCTCGGCGGCAATGCCTTCGCCGCGGTCGCGGACTTGAATGCGCAAGGTCCGGTTGTCGATCACATGGGCACTCAGGGTCAGGGTCCGGGAGTGTTCGTCGAGATCGGACATGGCGTACTTGGCGTTGCTGATCAGGTTGATCAGGATCAGCAGCAGGCGGTGCTTGTCACCCAGGACCGGTGGCACCTGGGTGTAGTCCTTGACCACCGTAACCTGATGCCGGGCCAGGGCGCCGGAGTTCATGCGCAAGGCGTCATCGATCAGTTCGCCGACCTGCAACGGCTCGATCAGCCGCGAGGCCCCGGCGTAGGACTGCTGGGTGGCGACGATTTCCTTGATGTGGTCGACGCTGCGCCCAAGCTGGGCCAGTTCGCTGCTCATGCCCTGTTGCTCGCTGGCAATGGCTTGTACCAGTTGGTTGAGGTAGCCGGGGAGCAGCTTGCCTTTTTCGTCCTCACTGAAAAAATGCCCCAGATCATGTTGATGCTGATTGATCAGTTCCATCGCCTTGCCCAGGCCCTGAGCCTTGCTCGAGCGCAGGGTGCGGCTGAGCATCTCGCTGGAAATGTTCACGCTGTTGAGCACGTTGCCGACGTTGTGCAGGACATTGGTGGCGATTTCCGCCATGCCGGCCTGGCGCGCGGCGTCCAGCAACTCGCTCTGGGCCTCCTTGAGTTCCCGGGTGCGTTCCTCGACCCGCTGCTCCAGGTGTTCATTGGCGCTCTGCAGGGCGGTGTTGACCCGACGGATGACGGCAAAGCTGCTGATCAGGCGGATCGCCAGATAGAGGATCAACAGCACTAGCAGCACCGAGAATGCCAGCAGATACTGGTGGGACTTCTGGTCCTGCAGGTCGGCCTGGAGCTGGTCGTGGTTGAGCAGGCGGGTGATGTCGTCCAGGCGTTCGGCCACCGGGACCGAGGTGAGCCGCTCCAGCAGTTCATTGACCACCGGCTGCTCGCGCAGGATCACGGCGACGTGCTTGTTGAGGATGTCCACCGGTTCGTGCATGGCGGTGGGCAGGCGTTCCTTGTTGACCGTCAGTTTGTTCAGCCCTACCAGGATGTCCGCGGCTTTGTCGCTGCTGGAAATCTGGGCGAACTCCAGGCTGCTGAGCAGCAGGTCGTAGGTGTCGATGGCAAAATTCTGCAGCGCCAGTCGCTGCTGATCATCGAGGTCGGCCAGCCGGCGCTGGATGTCGTCCTCGGCGTAGGGCAGGAATGCCAGGGAGTTGCGCAGCACCGCGTTGTGGGATTTGAACCGTTCCACCAGGCCGGCTTTTTCCTGGAAGGCATTGAGGAACGCCTGGTGACTGGCCTGCCAGGCCGCCGGGTCGCTGTGACCCTGTTGCGAGAGCTGATCGAAGTGCTGCCACACCTGGTTGATCTGCTGCACCGGCTGCACCAGCGGATCGTAGTCGTGGGTAATGGCGATGCGCGCCTTGAGCACTTCGGTTTCCCATTGGGCGTTCAATTGCTTGATCTGGCCGATCAGGTCCCGGGACAGGGCGAAGTTCGGGGATTGGCCGATCATGGTCTTGAAGTAGAGCAACGCCAGCGCCAGGACCAGGCCCAGGGCCACCAGGGTCAGGAGCGTGGAGGGCCAGCGGCGGCGCAACTTCATAGCGGCTTGCCCTGCCATTGCCCGGTGAGGGTCTGGAGAAACTTGACGATCAGGCGGGTGTCCTGGGGGTTGGGGGTTCGGCCCAACTGGTACTTGAACATCACTTCCACGGCCTGTTCCAGGGTTTTTGCCGAGCCGTCGTGGAAGTAGGGGGCAGTGACCGCCACATTGCGCAGGCTGGGTACCTTGAACACGTTGCGGTCCTGCTCGTCGCCGGTGATCAGGAAACGCCCCAGGTCGGCGTCGGTGGGGTTGCCCCGGTCGGCAAAGTAGTCATTCATCACGCCGAACTTCTGGAACATGTTGCCGCCGATATTGACCCCTTGATGGCAGGCGATGCAGCCGTAGTCCTTGAACCGCTGGTAGCCGTACTTCTCCTCCTGGCTGAGGATCTCGGTGTTGCCTTGCAGGTACTGGTCGAAGCGCGAGCCGGCACTGAGCAGCGTCCGTTCATAACTGGCCAGGGCGTCCTGCACGTTGGCCGCGGTGATGGCGTCCGGGTACAGCGCACCGAAGGCCTGGCGGTAGCTGGCGTCGTCATTCAGGGTGCGAAGCAGGTTGGGCCAGTTGTTGCCCATCTCGGTGGGGCTTTGCACCACGTTGTCGATCTGCGCCTGGAGGGTCTCGACGCGACCGTCCCAGAACTGGCGAAAGTTCAGCGCAGCGTTGAACACACTGGGGGTGTTGACCTGGGAGAGCTGGCCCTTGATGCCCAGGGACTTGACCTGTGCGTCGGCCCCACCCTGGTCCAGCCGATGACAGCTGGCGCAAGAGAGGCTGTTGTCCAGGGACAGGCGCGGCTCGTTGAACAGCCGCCTGCCCAGCTCCACTCGCTGGGGATCGAGGGTGGGTACTGCGGGCAGGGGCTTGAGCGGTTCGTCCAGCGGTGCCGGGAAGGCCGGCGGGGCGACAGCGGCCATCGCCCAGAACAGCAGGCCGATGAGGCTGCGCGAGCGGCGTTGGCGTTGTCTGGGCTGCTGTTCAGCGGTCATGGTCGGCTACCTGCTTCTGAGACGCCTGGGCCCGCAGCAGGCGGGCAAAACTGTCGGCCGGCAGGGCCTTGCTGAAGTAATAGCCCTGGCCTTCCTCGCAGCCCTGTTGCTTGAGGAACGCCAGTTGTTCCTGGGTTTCCACCCCTTCGGCGATGATGCTCAGGTTCAGGCTGCGCCCCAGTTGGATAATCGCGCTGACCAGGGCGGCGTCCTTGGGCTCGTGACTCAGGCCATGGATGAAGGACTGGTCGATCTTCAGCACGTCCACCGGGAACTTGCGCAGGTAGCTGAGGCTGGAATAGCCGGTGCCGAAATCGTCTACCGCCAGGCGCACCCCCAGGGCCTTGATGGCTTGCAGGGTGGCGAGGGTGGCTTCGACGTTCTGCATCAGTACCCCTTCGGTGATTTCCAGTTCCAGCAGGGTCGGGTCCAGGGCACTGTCCAGCAGTGCGCGCTGCAACTGCTGGAGCAACTGCGGTTGCCTGAAGTCGCTGGCCGAGAGGTTGACCGACAGGCGGATCGGCGCCAGTCCCGCCTGCTGCCAGGCACGGGACTGGCGGGTAGCTTCGCCCACTACCCACTGACTGATCCGGTTGATCAGGCCACTGTCCTCGGCCACTGGAATGAACTGGGCGGGGCTGATCCAGCCCTGTTGTGGGCTGAACCAGCGAATCAGCGCTTCGGCGCCCACCACCTGGCCCGAGGCCAGGTGGATCTTGGGCTGGTAGTGCAAACTCAACTCCTGGCGCTCCAGGGCCTGGCGGATGCCCGATTCCAGGTGTTGGCGTTCCCGGGCGCGGTGGGTCATGTCCTCGGTAAAGAAACCGTAGCCCCCCGGTGCCTGCTCCTTGCTGTTGCGCATGGCCATTTCGGCCTTCTTGATCAGGCTCAGGGCATCCTGGCCATCCTCGGGGTAGAGGCTGATGCCCAGGCTGGCGGTGACCCGCAGGTCGTGCCCGGCCACATCGTGGGGCTGGCTCACCGTCGCCAGGAGCTTTTCGGCGACGCTACGGACCTGGGGCGGCGGCTCCTGATCATGGAGCAGCACCACGAATTCGTCGGAGCCGTAGCGGAACACCGAGTCCGACTCGCGCATGCCGTGCTGCAGGCTGTGGGCGATCCTCTTGAGCAACTCGTCGCCGGCCGGGTAGCCCAGGGCATTGTTGATCCGCTTGAAACGGTCCAGTCCGAGGAACATCACCGCCAGCTGTTGCCCATAACGCCGGGCCCGGGCCATGGCCTGGCCCAGGCGATCGCCGAGCAAGGCGCTGGAGGGCAACCCGGTGAGGGTATCGTAGTGCAGCAGGTGGGAGACCTTGAGCAGTTCCGCGACCCGTTCCTCGATGGTGCGCTGCAGATCGTCGAGCTTGTGCCGCGCATCCTGGGTCATCTGCCACTTCCAGGTCAGGGCACTGGCCATCTGGCGGATTTCCAGGCTGTCGAAGGGCTTTTTCAGGATCAGCAACTGGTCGCCAAAGGCCAGGCGCTCGGCCATGGTTTCCCAGGAATAGTCCGAATAGGCGGTACACAGCGCGATCTGCAGATCCGGGTCGACCTTCCACAATTGCTCGATGGTTTCCAGGCCGTCCCAGCCCGGCGGCATGCGCATGTCGATGAAGGCCATGGCATAGGGGGTGTCTCGGGCCAGGGCCGACTCGACCATGGCCAGGGCCTCGCGACCCTGGAACGCCGAATCCAGGCTGAACACCTGGAGCGGGCGGGAGGGGACGCTGCCGAACAACTGGTCTTCGACCTGGCTCAGGGCCAGGTTCTGCGAGGGCATGAGGATCTTGTGGAAGTCTTCATGAATGGAGAGGCTGTCATCCACAATCAGCACCCGTCGGTTGACGCTCGCAGATGGTGAGTCCGAGGGGTCTTGCGAACTTGTCTGTGCGTCGCAGCCAGTGTCCATTGACTTTCCCTAGTGTTCTGAGCGCGCGTCCAACGCTGTGAGCATAGTCACTGGAACATGCGCCGTACGAGGTTTTTTCGATTTACATCCCCGGGTGAAAATCAAAAAAATAGCTAGGATTGTCTGGGCTGTAGCGCCGCTGGGCGCTGGCCGGGCGGAGCTGTCCGGGGAACGAGATGCAGGACAGGGGGACCCACCATGGAAGAGTTGCAGCCCACCGAACCAGGACAGCGTCCAAGCCTGTTGCTGGTGGATGACGAAGAATCGATCCTCAACAGCCTGCGGCGCCTGCTACGCAGCCAGCCCTATGAAGTGCTGCTGGCCGACAGCGGTGCCAGGGCCCTGGAAATCCTGGCCCAGCGTCCGGTTGACCTGGTGATGAGCGATGCGCGCATGCCCGACATGGACGGCGCCACCCTGCTGGCCCGGGTGCGCGAGGGCTACCCGGCCACCCGCAGGATTCTGCTCACCGGCTACGCCGACCTGAGCACCATCGTCAAGGCCGTCAACGAAGGGCAGATCCACCAGTACCTGAGCAAACCCTGGAACGACGAAGAGCTGCTGCTGATCCTGCGCCAGACCCTGGAATACCAGCACGCCGAGCGCGAGCTCAAGCGCCTGCAGCAACTGGTGCTGGAGCAGAACCGCCAGCTCAAGGTGAGCAACGCCGAACTGGAAAAGCGCGTGGCTTCCCGGACCGCCGAGCTGCAACAGACCGCCGACATGCTGGACCTGGCCTATGAGGAGCTCAAGCACAGCTATGTGACCGGCACTGAGGTGTTCTCGCTGCTGGCCAACCTGCGCCTGCCGGCGGACAAGCAGACCAACCGCAAGATCATCGAACTGGTGCGCGCCTGTTGCGCAAGCTATGGCCTGGACGAAACCGCCAGCCGTGACCTGACCATGGCCGCCGCCTTGTACAACATCGGCAAGCTGAGCTGGAGCGATGCCATGCTGGCCGCTCCGGCGGAGCTGTTGCGGCACGCCGATCAGGAGCGTTATCGGGCCTATCCCTCCCAGAGCGAGTCGCTGCTGATGACGCTGGAGCCGATGCAGGATGCGGCGCGGCTGATCCTCCATCATCAGGAACGCTGGGATGGCAGCGGCTTTCCCCAGCATCTGCGGGGCGAGGCGATTCCCTGGGGCGCCCGGCTGCTGAAGCTGGTGGTGGACTTCATCGAGTTGCAGTGCGGGTTGATTCTGGAGCGGCGAATGAACAGCGACGAGGCTTTGCTGTTCATTCGCAAGTACGCCGGCCGTCTGTATGACCCGAACATGGTGGAAGGCTTTGTTCGGGTCTGTGCTGCCTACCTCAATGACGTGACCGTCGATGATCCGACGGTCCGGGTGCTGGGCACCCGTGATCTGCAGGCAGGGATGGTCCTGCGGCGCAACCTCAATGCCGACAACGGCATGCTGCTGCTCAATGCCGGCAAGGTGATCAGCGAGCCGCTGGTCCAGAAGCTGATTGCCTTTGAAGCCATGGAAGGGGGGCACTACAGCATTTTTGTCAGCGTGCCTGAAGCCCCAGGACCGTCTCTGGACATCGGGCACTGATCGCCGCTCTTGATCTGTGCCCGGTTGTTCCGTCATCTTTCGCACCGCGCGCCGCCCAGGCCCTGGCGCAGTGTCCCGCTGGCGCCTCGGCCGACGCTCGCTCGGCGGTCGTCGCGCCTGACCGGCTTTGCCGGGGCACGGCGCGGCGAATGTCATGTTCCTGCAACCCCGGCATGCCAAGAAAGTGAAGCTGTGTGCCTGCAGCTGCACCCCGATGGCGTGGCCAGGACAATCCGATATCCCTAGGAGAGGTAACGATGAGAAAGTTTTTTGCCCTGATGGCAGCCCTGGTGCTGACCCTGGGGATGGTGGGCCTCAGCGACGCGCGTCAGCCCAAACAGCAGCGCGAGTCGGTGGCGGGGGCTTTTGACTACTACCTGCTGGCTTTGTCCTGGTCACCGACCTTTTGCCTGATGCATCCGGAGAACGAACAGTGCTCGGGCAAGGGCTATGGGTTTGTCCTCCACGGTCTGTGGCCGCAATACGCCAAGGGCGGCTGGCCCCAGTCCTGCCCACCCTTGACCCCGCTGACGCAGGATGAGCGGGCCAAGGGCCTGACCCTGTTTCCCACCGCCAAACTGATGAACCACGAATGGACCAAGCACGGCACCTGCAGTGGCCTGGGGGGCATGGGTTACCTGGATGCGACGGACAAGGCCCTGGCGACGGTGCAGATACCGCAAGCGCTGCAACCTTCGACCGCGGTGCGTTACTTTGAAGCCACGCAGATTGCCCAGCAGTTTCGCCAGAGCAACCCGGGGATCGCCGAAAACGGCATCGCCATTCTCTGCAGCGGCCCCGAGCTTTCCGAAGTCCGGGTCTGCCTGACCAAGGACCTGGACTTTGGCGCGTGCGGCAAAGGCGTGAAAAACCAGTGCCGCGCCGGCCAGATCCGTATCCCGCCGATCCGCTGAAAGCGTCCGCGCGCCGCCCCGATCGGCGCCGACGGGGCATCGAGATTGTCGTGCCCCCGCTTCCGTAGGAGCCGGCTTGCCGGTGAAGAGGTCCTCGAACCTTGCACCGGGCTTGAGGACGCTTTCGCTGGCACGCCAGCTCCTACGGGCCACAGGCACGTCAATTCCGATGTTCCGTAGGACAAGCCCCTTCAGGGCAGGTCGGCCAACAGGTTTTGCAGGTGTACGGCGGTGGCGGCGCTGCAATCCTGCATCGGGGCCCGCAGGTGTGGCTCGATCAGGCCCTGATGGGCCAGCAGGGCCTTCACCGGCGCCGGGTTGGGCTCGGCGAACAGCGCCTGAATCAGCGGCACCAGTTGCCGGAAGGTGGTCCGCGCCGCATCCAGCTGCTGGTCCCGCACCTGGCGCTGCAACTGCACGAACAACTCCGGACGAATGTGCGCCGCGGCCGCAATGGCGCCGCTAGCCCCCAGGCACAGGGCGCTGAACAGTTGCAGGTCTTCACCGCACAACACCTCTACCGCGCCACTGGCCAGCAGCGCCAGGGTCTTGTCCAGGTTGCCGCCACAGTCCTTGACGGCGGCAATCCGCGGATGACGCACGATGTTGAGCAGGGTGTCCTTGTCCAGGTTGACCCCGGTGCGATAGGGAATGTCGTAGACGATCAGCGGCACGCTGGAAGCATCGGCGACGCTGTGGAAGAAGCTTTCCAGGGCCGCCTGGGAGGGGCGGATGTAATAGGGCGCAGGCACCAGCAGGGCCGCCACCGGGCGCTTGAGGATTTCCGTTTGCAGGCTCAGCAGCGATTTCAGGTTGTTGCCTGCCAGGCCCATGATGACGCGCCCGGCGGGGGCCTGTTCGAGCACGGCGTCGAGTACCGCCAGTTGTTCGTCCTTGTCCAGGGCCGCGGCTTCGCCGGTGGTGCCGCAGACCACCAGCCCGGCCACGCCGCTTTCCAGCAGATGGGCGCTCAGGCGCCGCAGGGCGGCAAAGTCGATGGCGCCATTGTGAAAGGGCGTGACGATGGGGACCCAGATTCCTTGAAACGATGACATGCGTGTTCTCCTGATGGTTGACCGTCGGGTCGTCGTCAGAAGAGTAGAAGGGCGTTAAGCAGGGGGGCGGGTGTCCGTAGCGCTTGATGTCCTGTCAGCTCATCTGACGGGACACAGCGCCCCGGTCACATGAGCGACTGTTTCTTCGATTTAGAGTTGCAAGCCACCCAGGCTCCGGCCTTGGCCAGCAGGCCAATGGCGCGAGAATCGAGGGTAAGGGCTTGGGACATGGCTGGGGCAGACTCTGAAATCAGGCGCACAGTTTTAAAAGCCGGCGCGGGGTTTGTCAATCCTCGAACAGGGCTCGGTTGATTGGCTGCTGCCACGCCGGGTCAAGGCGGGTTCTGCGCGGGTCACAGGGTCTTGACGGCGCGGCCGATGAACTGCACGGGGCCGGTAGGCCTGCCAACCGCCGAGCCTTGGCGATCTTCCAGGGTCAGTTCGAACAATTGATTGGTTTGCAGGGGTGGCAGGTGATCAAGCGGCACACGCAACGGCTGGCCGGGCTTGACCAGCCCAAGAGACACCGGGCCCTTCCAGTCGTCGGCCTTGGTCCAGAACTCCAGGGCCTTGTCCGCCGGAACCTCGATGCTGCCCAGTGGAATCAACTGCAGCTCCCGGGTGTCATTGGCTTGCACCACCCAGCCGGGTGATTTGTCCTGAGGGGCTACCAGCACCACCAGGTAACTGGGAGGGGCATCGGGGCGCAGCATCAGCAGGCTGGCCAACAGAACACTGGCGGCCAGGCCGGCAGCGGCCAATCCACGCCACAGCGCCAGAGGGTTGAAGCGCCTGGCGCTACTTGCGGCCGAGACCGGGTCAGGTTCAGCCAGTTGCTCCAGGCTGCGTTCTATACGCCGCCAAAGCCAGGGCGACGGCGTGACGGGAGCGGCCAAAGCGGTGAGGGGATGCAGGCGCTGTTCCCAGCTTTGCACGGCGCTACGCAGGGCGGGGTCATGGGGCAGGCGCTGTTCGAGCAGGCGACGTTGTTCGGCGTCCAGGGTGCCCAGGACATATTCACTGGCCAGGGCCTGGAGCGTGGGATCGCTGTCGTCCCGTGGACCGATATTCATCCCAGGCACTCCCGTAAAGCACTGAGACTGCGCTTGATCCAGGCTTTGACCGTCCCCAGCGGGGTGGTCGTTCTGGCGGCAATCTCCATGTGTGAATAGCCGTCCAGATAGGCCAGCAGGAGACACTCGCGGCGCTGTGAGGGCAGTTGCCCCAGGCAATGCTGAAGACGTCCGGCATCAGCCAGCACGGTGATCGCCTCTGTGTTCATGGCCAGCCCGTCAAGGGTGTCCAGGTGGTCTGCATAAGGTTCTTCAATAGGCACCTCACGGCCATGGCGGCGTAGGAAATTCAGCGCCAGATGCCGGGTGATGCTGAACATCCAGCCGCGGGCACTGCCCCGTTCGGGGTCGAAACTGCTTGCGCCTTGCCAGATTCGGATGAAGGCGTCATGCAGGATGTCTTCGGCCAGGGCCGTGTCGCGTACCAGGCGTTTGGCGACGCCGAGCAAGCGCGGCCCTTCCTCGTGATAAAGGGCTTCCAGAGCCTGGCGCTCACCTCGGGCACAAGCGGCGATGCAGCCTGCGTGGTCAAACAGGGGTTCGGGTAGAGACAAGGGCATTTACCTGCGACAGATGACAGCCACCGCCACCCAAGCGGTGCAGTGGCTGTCAGCAGCGTAGACCAGTTGCCAGTGCCTGGCCTTGCATCTTGGGTGGCGAATCAGCGGGCCGCCCAGAAGATGTAGTCCGCCTGGTACTTCACTGTTTCACGGGTGCCCTTGTTAGCAGCGGTGCACGCGCTGCTGGGGGCCACGCCACCCTTGAGGGCCACTCGCTGAATGTAACTGACGCCGCTCATCAGCCCCTTGCCTTCGGCCGGATTGGCCTTGACCAGTTGATAGGGCAGGTTGCCGGCGCTGGACGGCGCCACGGCGACCTGGGTCCCGGTGATCTTCGAACCGTCCTTGGCCTGCCAGGTGGCTGGTGGGCCGAAGTAGTCACCCAGCACCTTGCCGCTGCGATCGCTGAGCACCGCCTTGGGGCCGACGAAGACCCATTCGGTCTCGCCCGGTGCATTGGCCTTGTCCCGGCACTCGTAGGTGATTTCACCGGTGCCCACGGTTTCCAGGGCAACTTTGTGGCCCTCCGGCACCTTGATGCTGTCGGGCAATGCGCTCTGCGCCTGGGCCACAGGCAGGGCGCCCAGGCAGGCGATGGTCAAGGTTGCGCTGAGGCAGAGAAGACGTTGTTTGGCGTGCATGGTGGCTCTCCATTGGGGATCGGTTCGGCAGTTTTCAGGACTGCTATGGGTACTACCCCTGAGCGACGTATCTGGATGCAGCGCCGAGAAAAAATATTCAGCGCAGCGGCATATCACCCGCTGCGGGTCATCCGGTGATCCTGGGCGTTGAGCCGGTAGAGCAGGCTCGGTGGCTGCCCGGGAAAGTCCTCCAGCTCGCCGTCCAGCGTCATCCCCAGGCGTTCCAGGGCCCGCCTGGACGGCAGGTTGTCGGGCCGCACCAGACCGGTGACCCGGGGCGCCAGCAGTTCGCCGAAGGCCAATTGCAGGGCCGCCTGGGCCATCTCGTTGGCGAAACCCTGGCCCCAGGCTTCGGGGGTGAAGCGAAAGTACAGGTTCAGCCCGGCCTCCTGCCCGAAGTGCGCCCGCATGAGTCCGCCAAAGCCGATGATCTGTTGCGGTGCGTCCAGCCGGGCGATTGCCCAGTAGCCAAAGCCGTACTGCTGCCAATGGGCAATCCAGCTGTGCAGCCGGTCGCTGGTGGCTTCGGCGCTGTCGGGGCCGCAGGGGTTGAAGCGGTGGGTCTGCGGGTCGCCGTGGATGGCGCAGGCCTGCGGCAGGTCGTCCAGGGTCGGTGGACGTAACAGCAGGCGTGTGGTGCGGGTGATGGACGACAACATGGACGAGGCTCTTTGCTTCAGATGAGATGGAGCGCCAGGTGGCAGGTGGTGGTCAGGCCTGTGCGGGTGGCCCCGGAGAAGTTAGGTGATCACCCCGGACTTTTCCATTGTCGTCAGGGCGCGCTGGTTGAAGCCGCGAGCAGGGCCCAGCCTGCGCAACGAACCGCTTGCCGCCGCTGCGGCGTCAGCCTGGCCAACGGTACAGGCTGGCGGGATAGCCCTGGGCGATGATCGGTGTCGGGGTTTGCCCCGGCAGCATGGCCTGCCAGAAATCCCGGGCGGGCAGGTTGGCGCTGAAGTGCATCACCTGCCAGGGCCCCTTGTAGTGCTCGAACAGTTGTTGCGTTACCTGCCGGCCGACGCCCAGGCGGCGCAGCCGTCGAGCGACGAACAGGTAGCCGAGGTTGTACCGCGCATCGCTGTCGCAGCGTTGCTGGTCGACGACGGCAAAGCCGGTCAGTTCCCCCGCCACCAGGATCAGCCAGGGATGGGTGGCCGGGTGGCGCCAGTAGTCGTCCAGGGCCTGGATGGCGTACAGCCCCTGGGCGACGAATTTGAGTGGCAGCCACTGACTGAGCTCATAGAGATAGAACTGCATGAGGTTTTCCAGGCAGGGCCAGTCGTCGCGAGCGGCCGGGCGCAGTTCAAGATGGTCCATCAAGGGCGACTCCAGCCCCGGTCACTGCGGGGCGCAACAGGTGGTAGTGGATGCACTATCTGCAACTGCGTCTTATTGGCTCAAACCGTTGAGCACCGTGGCCTCCAGCTATATACCAAGGTAGTGGCATTGTGCTTATGAATCTTCGTCTAGGATTCTCTGGCAGGAGTGGGATATCCATCCCAGGGATCCGGATGAGGGATGTGCAAGATGCTCAACCGCAAGCCAGTCATTCTGATTGTCGACGATCAGGTCAATGACCTGAAGATACTCGGCCAGGCCATTCAGGACCTGGGTGAAGTGTACATCGCCACTCAAGGCGCTCAGGCGCTGGAGGTGGCCGGCCAGTGCCGTCCGGACATCGTACTGTTGGACATCGAAATGCCTGACATGGACGGCTACTCGGTGTGCGAACTGATCAAGTCCGACCCGCGGCTGTGCCAGGCCTCGGTCATCTTTGTCACGTCGCACCGCCAGACTGAGCACGAGTTGCGTGCTTTGAGGCTCGGCGGCGCCGACTTTCTGCAAAAACCCATCAATGTGCCCATCGCCCGGGCGCGGGTCGAGGCCCACATCAAGCTGGGTGAAGAGTCCCGGCGCCTGGCCAACTATGACGCCCTGACCCAGCTGCCCAACCGTCAGTTGCTGCATGACCGCACTGACCAGGCAATTCGCAAAGGCGCCTCGGTCCAGGGGCTGGTCGGTTTGCTGTCGATCGACATTGATCACTTCAAGGTCATCAACGACACCAGCAGCCATCGCGAAGGTGATGTGGTGCTCCAGGAGATCGCCCGGCGCTTGCGCAATTGCTGCCGTCTGACCGACACCTTGAGCCGTCAGGGCGGCGATGAGTTCATGCTGCTGGTGCCCGAATTGAATGCCGTGGACGACTTGAGCGAATGTGCCGAGCGGGTCTTGCAGGTCATCGCCCAGCCGCTTCTGATCCAGCAGTCGCGCTATGACTTGACGGCCAGCATCGGCATCAGTGTCTATCCCGATGACAGCCTGGACGCCGAGTCCCTGCTGCAGCACGCCGACGCCGCGGCGCATCAGGCCAAGCAGGCAGGCCGCGGGCAGTATCGGTTCTTCGACCCTCCTACCCATCAGCGGGTCCGCGCACGGCACCAGCTGGAACGGGAAATGCATACCGCGCTGGAACAGGAACGCTTCGAAGTGTTCTACCAGGCCAAGGTCGATCTGCGTCTGCAGCGCGTGGTGGGCGTTGAAGCCCTGGTGCGTTTGCGCGACGAGCACGGCGGGATGATTTCCCCCGCCGAGTTCATTCCTCTGGCTGAAGATTGCGGGCTGATCGTGCCGCTGGGGCGCTGGGTGTTGTGCCAGGCGTGTCAGGCCATCCGGCAATGGAACGATCAGGGACATGCCATCAGCGTCAGCGTCAATATCTCGCCGGTACAGTTTTCCGATCCGCAGTTTCTCGACATGGTCAAGCAGACCCTCTGGAAAAGCGCCATCGAACCGCGGGCGCTGGAACTGGAGATCACCGAAGGGGTGTTGGCGCTGGTGGAAGGTGAGCACAGCTGTGATTTGCTCGCCGACTTGAAAGCCCTGGGGGTGAGCATTGCCATCGATGATTTCGGCACGGGGTACTCCAGCCTGGCCTATCTCAAGCGACTGCCCATCGATGTGCTGAAAATCGACCAGAGTTTCGTGCGTGACATGGTCTGCGATCCCAGTGACGCGGCGATCACCGGCGCCATCATCCAGCTGGGGCTGTCCCTGGGCTTGCAACTGGTTGCCGAGGGCGTGGAGACCGAGGAACAGGCCCAAGCCCTGTCCGCCCAGGGGTGCCACGTGATGCAGGGCTTTCTCTATTGCCGGCCGCTGTCGTACCAGAACATGAGTGAGTACCTGGCCATGGGCAGCCTGAAGGCACTGCCTTGAGCCTTGCCGACCCTGACGAGGATCGCCTGTGAAGCCTGGACGTTCTGTGCAAACGGGGTTTATCTACCTGGCGCTGATCAGTGCGCTGGGCATGAGCGCTACCGCGACGGCCTACTGGCTGGTGGCCCATCTCAATGCCCTTCAACTCGAACATGCGCTTTCGCGGGCGGCCGGGGATGCGGCGACCCATGTACTGAAGCGCATGACGTTGTACCAATACGGCTTGCGTGGCGCCCGCGGGGTGATTGTCACCACGGGTGAAGACCGCATGACCCGGGACATCTTCTATCGCTACAGCCAGGGGCGAGATCTGCACAAGGAGTTTTTCGGCGCTCACGGCTTTGGTTTTGTCCGACGAGTGCCTGAGGACCGTGAGAGCCAGTTCCTGGCCATGGCTCGGATCGACGGCGCGCCGGACTTCCATCTGCAGCAATGGCAGGCCCATCGCGGTGATCGCTATGTGGTGCAGTACATCGAGCCACTGGCGCAGAACCGGGCGGCCCTGGGCCTTGACCTGGCCTCGGAGCCGGTGCGTCGGGCGGCGGCTGTGGCGGCGATGCGCAGTGGCGAGCCGCGGCTTACCGGTCCCTTGTCCCTGGCCCAGGAGCCCGCTGCGGTGATGGGCTCGCTGCTGTTCATGTTGCCGGTGTACCGCAGCGCCGAAGTGCCCCCGACCTTGCAGCAGCGGGAGGCGCAGATCCTCGGCTGGACCTATGCGCCCCTGGTGATGGATGAGGTGCTCAAGGACTTGCCGATCGACCATGGCACCCAGCGTCTGGTGCTGCGAGACATTACCGATGCTGCTGATGCCTCGAGCTTTTTTGCCAGTTCGGCCAGTCCGCTGCGCGACTTCATGGTCTCGCGTACCCGTCAGGAGGAGGTGTTCGGGCGTCGCTGGGCCTTCGAGTTCAGCGTGGGCTCGGGTTTCGTCGAACCGCTGCATCAGATTGCGCCCTCATCGGTGCTGTGGGGCGGCAGTCTGATCACCCTGTTTCTGGTGCTGATGGGGGGAATCATTGGCCGGGGCATCAACCGGCAGCATCGCTTGCGTCGCGATCAGACCCGGCTGGCGGCGATCGTTGAAAGCTCCACCGACGGCATCATCGGCAAAACCCTGGAGGGACGTATCACCAGCTGGAACCGGGGCGCCGAAGAAATTTTCGGCTACAGCGCCGAGCAGGCACGGGGCCGCTTGCTTCTGGATCTGATCGTGCCGCCGGAACTGGCGCAGGAAGAGCAGCAGATCCTGCGCAAGATACGCGATGGCGAACGGGTCCACAGCTTCGATACCCAGCGCCGGCGCCAGGACGGTAGCCGGGTGGAGGTCTCGGTCAACGTCTCGCCGATTCTCAACGAGCGCGGCCAGGTGGTCGGGGCGTCCAAGACGGTCCGTGATATCACCGCACAGAAGGCCGCCGAGGCACGGATCCTGGAACTCAACGCCAGCCTGGAGGATCAGGTGGCGGCCCGCACCGCCGAGCTGGGTCAGATCAACCTGCTGCTCTCCAGTGTGCTGCGCTCGGCCTCGGAGGTGGCGATCATCGCCACTGACCGCGAGGGCCTCATCCGCGTATTCAATCGTGGCGCCGAACGCTTGCTGGGCTATCAGGCCGAGGAACTGGTGGGGCTCATGACGCCTGCAGTGATCCACCTGCCCGAAGAGGTCCGGCAACGGGGCATCGAGCTCAGTGCCCAGTATCAGCGGCCGATCGAAGGTTTTCGGGTGTTTGTCCAGCAATCGGAAACCGAAGGTGCAGAAACCCGCGAGTGGACCATGGTACGCAAGGACGGCTCGCATTTCGCAGCGACCCTGGTGGTCAGCGCCCTGCGTGATGAGAGTGGGCAACTCACCGGCTACCTGGGCATTGCCGTGGACATCACCGAGCGCAAGGCCGCGGAAAAGACCTTGGCCGCCGCCCGGGACCAACTGTTGATGGCCGCCGAAGTAGCGAAGCTGGGGATCTGGTCATGGAACCTCGATGACCACTCGCTGGATTGGAACGAGCGCATGTTCGAGCTCTATGAGCAACCGCTGGAGCTGCGGGGCAAGGGGCTCAACTACGAGCACTGGCTGACCCGGGTGCACCCGGATGACCAGGAACTGACCCAGCGCAAGCTGGAAGAGGCGGTGGCGGGCTTGGGGATCTACGATCCGATCTTCCGCGTGGTCACCCCCAGCGGGCAGGTGCGCTTCATCCAGTCCGGGGCCTATGTGGAGCGCAACGCCGACGGTGAGGCGTTGCGGGTGACCGGGATCAACCTGGACATCACCGCCCAGCGAGAACTGCAATCCAGGCTGCTTTATGCCAAGGAACAGGCGGATGCCGCGAGCGAAGCCAAATCTTCGTTCCTGGCCAACATGAGCCACGAAATCCGCACGCCGATGAATGCCGTGCTGGGGATGTTGCAACTGCTGCAACGGGCCGGCCTGGAACCGCGCCAGCTCGATTACGCGAGCAAGGCGCAGACCGCCGCCAAGTCCCTGCTGGGGTTGCTCAATGACATTCTTGACTACTCGAAGATCGAGGCCGGCAAATTGCAGCTGGAAGAGCATGGTTTCGATCTGGATCAACTGCTGCGTGACCTGGCGGTGGTGCTGGCCGGTAACCAGGGGGTGGGCAACATCGAACTGCTGTTTGACCTTGATCCGCAATTGCCCCTGCATCTGGTGGGCGACAGCCTGCGCTTGCAACAGGTGCTGATCAACCTGGCGGGCAACGCCCTGAAGTTCACCGCTCAGGGCCAGGTGGTGGTCAGCTTGAAGCGCATACAGCAGTTGGAGCGCAGCGTGCGTTTGCAGGTGGCAGTGAGTGACAGCGGCATCGGCATCAGCGCCGCTCATCTGCAGGTGATTTTCGACGGTTTTCATCAAGCGGAAGCCTCTACCACTCGGCGTTTTGGGGGCACCGGCCTGGGATTGGCGATCTGCAAGCACCTGGTGCAGTTGATGGGCGGGGAGTTGCAGGTGCGCAGCCAGCTGGGTGAAGGCAGTTGTTTCAGCTTCGAGCTGGAGCTGGGACTGGACGGCCCCTGTGTTGCCGAGGAGTTGCCCTTGGGGGGCAAGGCCTTGCGGGTGTTGGTGGTGGATGACCACCCCCTGGCGCTGGCCCTCAATGCCCGCACTTTGCACAGCTTTGGCTGGACCGTCGAGCAAGCCGCCAGCGGCGCTCAGGCCTTGCGGGCCATCGATGCCGCTGTGGCCCGTGGCGAGGCATTTGACCTGATCTTGCTGGATTGGCCGATGCCGGGCCAGGACGGACGGCATACCGCTCAATTGATCGGCGGCATGGGGCTTGAAGCGCCGCCGACGGTGGTGATGTTGGGTCATCACGATGCCAGTGCCCAGTTGGCCGGACTGGAGAGTGCCCAGGTGCCTTTTTCCCATTATGTGAGCAAGCCCTTCACCCCGCGCCAGCTGGCGCAGGTGCTGCTGGCCGACAGTTCAGACGCTGTCCAAGAACAGCCGACCGTTTGCGCCCCGCGCGTCACGGCGCTTAACGGCCTGCGTTTGCTGGTGGTGGAGGATAACGCTCTGAACCGTCAGATCGCCCGGGAACTGCTGACGTTGGAAGGGGCTCAGGTGCAATTGGCCGAGGGCGGGCTGCAAGGGGTGCAAATGACCCTCCAAGCCCAGGAACCCTTTGCCGCGGTGCTGATGGACATCCAGATGCCCGATATCGATGGTTATGAAGCTACCCGGCGTATCCGCGCCGATGCCCGCTTTGCCCATCTGCCGATCATCGCCATGACGGCCAATGCCTCGCGGGCCGACCGCCAGAGTTGCCTGGAAGCGGGCATGGATGACCATGTCGGCAAACCGATCAACCTGCCGGAACTGATCAACAGCCTGTTGTTCTGGACCGCTGGCGTTGCGCGGGTGGCGCAGGTTGTCAGCACAGCCGCGGATACTGACCTGATCGAGGACCCGAAGCTGATTGTCGAACGCTTTGGCGGTAACCGTGATCTGCTCGACCAGGTGTTCCAAGGCTCGGAGACGGCGCTGGGGGATCTGCTCGAACGCCTGCGTCAGAGCCTGGTCCAGGACAATGCCAAGGATGCCTGTTACTTGCTGCATGCCCTCAAGGGCGCGGCCGGCAACCTCGGCGGCAAGGCTGTTGCGCGCCGATGCGGTGAGTGGGAACAGGCCCTCAGGGGAGGGGCGACGTTGCAGCAGACGCTGACCCCGAGTCATCTGGATGAACTGCAGCAACTATTGGCCAGTACCGTGGCACGTTTGCAGGTGGCATTCGCTGATCGCAGTCCGGGCGTAGCCAGCCCTTTGCCGGAAACGCTGGACATGGCCGCTTACCGGAGCGCCTTGCAGGAGATTTTGCCGCTGTTGCGTCAGAGCAACCTGCAAGCCTTGAACCTCACTGAGGCCCTGGCACAAAAGAACTTGCCCTGTGCGCGTGAAGGCTTCGACGAGTTTGTTTTCCATGTGCGGAAGATGGAGTTTGCAGCGGCACTGGGTATTTTGGAAATAATGCTTCTCAATAATTAGAAAGTTAGCTTCCTATGTTTGGGGCGAATATTGATGTAAGTCATAAAAGTCTTTAATTCGGTTCGTTCAAGTGCGATTGCTTGATGAATTTTTCACACCCTGATTAAGGCTCGAACCTAGACTTAAGTCGACTGGATCAATAGTGGCCATTTGCAATAATTGACTTGGCTCAGGAAAGTTCTGCGGGTAAGCAGAGGAAGTCTTCGGGTCATCGCAGGATGCGGAAGTTGTTGTTTGATAGTGAATGGCAATTGAATACTTTCCTGCGAGGCATTTCAGAATGAGAAACAATCTCCCGGTGACCCAGCGTGAACTGGTGTTTCCCGCCGAACAGCGGCTTATTTCCGCCACGGATGTTCGCGGCAAGATTACATATTGCAATGACGAGTTTGTCGCGGTCAGTGGTTTCAGTCGGGAAGAACTGATCGGCAGCCCGCACAATATCGTGCGCCATCCGGACATGCCCGAAGCGGTGTTCGCGCACATGTGGTCCTACCTCAAGGACGGCAAGAGCTGGATGGGCATCGTCAAGAATCGCAGCAACAACGGCGATCACTACTGGGTCAACGCCTATGTCACGCCCATTTTCAGCAAGGGCGTGATCGCCGGCTACGAGTCGGTGCGGGTCAAGCCCGAACGTGAACAGGTGGAGCGCGCCAGCGCCCTGTATCAACGCATGCGCAGCGACAACCTGGCCTTGCCCTGGAACTACCGGGTGGCCAGCGTTTGCGGCTTTGCCTTGCCGCCGCTGCTGGCCTTGGCGGCCACGGCCGGGGCCTACTGGCTGGGTGGCCCCTGGGCTGCGCTGGGTGCGGCGGTTCCCGGTTATTTCGCGGTACAGGGGTATGCCTTCTATCGCGCGCGGCAGATGTTGCAACGCATCAGTTCGGTGTCCCTGGGCAGCTTTGACAGCGAGCTGATCGCGCGCACCTACACCGACGAACACGGCCCGGTCGCGCAGTTGCAGATGATCCTGATCAGCGAATCGGCGAAAATCCGCACCGCCCTCAGCCGGCTTGGCGACTACGCCAATCAGGCGGCGTCCCTGGCCTCTACCAGCCAGAGCCTGTCCAAGCAGGCGGAAACGGCCCTGGGCAAACAGCGCGATGAAGCGGACATGGCCGCCACGGCCATGAACCAGATGGCCTCGTCGATTTCCGAAGTCTCGGTGCATATCCACGACACCGCCTCGGCCGCCGATCAGGTCAACAACCTGACCCAGGTAGGTTCCCAGGAAGCCCAGAAAACCCGGGTGGTGATCGAGAAGCTGGCGGACACCGTGGATGCGGTCAGCCATTCTGTGGAAGGCCTGGCCGAGGAAACCCAGTCCATCCAGCAGGCGGCGAACATGATCCGTTCCATTGCGGAACAGACCAATCTGCTGGCCCTCAATGCGGCGATCGAGGCAGCCCGTGCCGGCGAGCAGGGCCGTGGTTTTGCGGTGGTGGCCGACGAGGTCCGGGCCCTGGCCTCCAAGACCCAGGAGTCTACCCAGAGCATCCAGCGCATCATCATCACCTTGCAGGAAGTAGCCAGCCAGGCAGTGGAGGTGGCCCGCCAGGGCAGCGTCGAGGCGCGTTCCGGGGTGGCCCAGGTGATCAGTACCCAGGAAGCCCTGAATGGCATCAACTCGGCGGTGGAGCGCATTCACCAGATGAGTCAGCAAATGGCTGCCGCGTCTGAGCAGCAAGCCCATGTGGCCGAGGAAATATCCGAGCAGATCACCAATATTGCCCGGGTCTCGGACCAGAACGCCGACATCGCCGTGCACTCCTCTTCAGTAGGCGGTGATCTGGAAACTACCGCTCATGAACTTAATGCCTTGGTGACCCGTTTCAACAATTGATCGCCAACGGCAATCAGAAACTTTTGTTAATCGCCAATTGATCAAGTTGATCAGGGCAGGGGGTTCGTATGTCCAGTGTGATGGAAACGGTAAACAGCCGTACCCAGTTGGCAGGGCAGAATCGTCTGGAACTATTATTATTTCGTTTTAATCAGTCCCAGCTGTACGGCATCAACGTTTTTAAAGTTAAAGAAGTTCTCAAATGCCCGAAGTTGAATGTATTGCCCATGTCACATTCGGTGGTGTGTGGCGTGGCCAATGTTCGTGGTGTATCGATTCCGATACTTGATCTGGCATTGGCTACCGGCTTGCCCGGTGTCGAGGATATAGACACTGCCTACGTGATCATCACCGAGTACAACAACAAGACCCAGGGCTTTCTGGTGAGTGCGGTGGAACACATCGTCAATCTGAACTGGGAGGAAATTCACCCGCCACCCAAGGGCAGTGGCCTGGACAATTACCTGACAGCGGTGACCCGGGTCGGTGAGCAGTTGGTGGAAATCATCGATGTGGAGAAGGTCCTGGCCGAGGTGTCGCCGATTTGCGAGGACATCTCCCAGGGCGTGATCCCGCCCCAGACCCGTGCCGCGGCGGCGCACTGGCGGGTGCTGACGGTGGATGACTCGGCGGTGGCGCGTAAACAGGTCACCCGCTGTCTGGAGAGCGTCGGGGTGGAAGTGGTGTCGTTGAAGGACGGTCGCGAGGCGCTGAATTATCTGTGCAACCTGCTCGAAGCGGGCAAGCGCCCCGACCAGGAGTTCCTGATGATGATTTCCGATATCGAGATGCCGGAAATGGACGGCTACACCCTCACCGCCGAAGTACGCAACGACCCACGGATGCAACAACTGTACATCGTGCTGCATACCTCGCTGTCCGGAGCCTTCAACCAGGCCATGGTGAAGAAGGTCGGCGCCGATGATTTCCTGGCCAAGTTTCGCCCGGACGATCTGGCCGGGCGGGTGGTGGACCGAATCGCCAGCCTGACCCCGGCATGAGCCGACGCCCGGGGCAGAACGTCAATGCCCGACATTGATTACTTGATTGGAGTGAGAGCCATGCAAGTGTCTGAACTCAGTTATCAGCAAGCCTTGATGCTGTACCTCTCTGAACGTCCGGAGCTCATTGCCCGGCTGGGGCTTGGGCAACCCTCGGGCCACTGCTGGCAGCCCGGGGACCTGAGCGAATCGCAGATCCAGTACGCCAGTCGCCTGTTTGACGAAGAAGCCCAGCTGCGTGGCATGGGCACCTGGGAGTTGGCCCTGTCGTTTGTTGCTCGAACGCCCCAGGAACTGAGCCAGATGACCCTTCATGCGCATCGGGAAATCGCCGAGATGGTGGACATGGAGTGGGAGCAGTACTGCGCGCTGAATCATTTGCAGCACTAGCAGAGCCTGAGGGCAATTTTCTTCAATACCGGCTGGGTGCCTTGGCCTAACTTGTCCCGCAGTTGTTCCGACCAAGACAAGAGAGGCAAGCAATGAGCGTAGTGTTTTCCATGGCGGCCTTTGCCCTGGCCGCGTCTATCACCCCGGGGCCGGTGAACATCGTGGCCCTGGGCAGTGGCGCACGGTTCGGCTTCAGGGCCAGTTTGCGCCACGTGGCCGGGGCCACCCTGGGGTTTGTCCTGTTGCTGGTGCTGATTGGCCTGGGGTTGCACGAACTGCTGCGCCAGTGGCCGCTGCTGACCCAGGGCATTCGCCTGTTCGGCGTGGCCTTCCTGTTGTACATGGCCTGGAAGCTGGCCCGGGACGATGGTCGCCTGGATGCCGACGCTGCGGCCCGAGCGCCGTCGGCCTGGTACGGCGCGCTGATGCAGTGGCTCAATCCCAAGGCCTGGCTGGCCTGCGTGGCCGGGATGGGCGCTTTTGCCGCCTACGGGGACGTGGGCCTGGTGTGGTTGTTCGCCGGGTTGTATTTGCTGATCTGCTACCTGTCGATTGCCTGCTGGGCCTATGCCGGCAGTTGCTTGCGGCATTACCTGAGCAACCCGGCGCAGATGCGTCTGTTCAACCGCTGCATGGCCGCGTTGCTGGCTGTCAGCGCGGCCTATCTGTGGGTCTAGCGTTGGCCGCGGTATTGACCGGGAGTGGCCGCCAGATGCTGTTTGAAGGCCCGCTGGAAATGCGCCTGATCGGCAAAGCCGGCCTCCAGTGCCACCTCGGCGATGGGCGCGCCGCTGCGCAGGCGAGCCTGGGCAAACTGCACCCGCTGGTTGACCAGGAAGGCGTGGGGCGGCATGCCGAATTGCTGCTTGAAGGCGCGGATCAGGTAGGACGGGGAAAGCTCGGCGACTCGGCAGATATCGTCCAGTCCCAGCGTTTCGGTGCAGTGCTGACGGATGTACTGCGCCGCTTGCAGCAGCTTTTCATTACTGACCCGTGGCGGCCGCTCGGCGGGGTTCAGGCGTTGCTGCAAGTCGCTGAAGAAGATCACCGCGCAGCTGTGCTTGTGCAGGGGCTCGGCGTCGGGGTCCACCAGGGTCCGGTACAACTGCTCAAATTCGGCGAAGAGCTGGGGGTCCTGGCTGTGGGTCGTGCTGAAGGGACGAAAGTCCAGCTCCGGGCTGAAGCCCAGTTCGTGCTGCAGGGCGGTGAGCCAGGGTGTATCGACGTACAGCATGCGATAGGACCAGGGCTGGTCGTCGATGGGGTTGCAGGCATGCACCACCCCGGGGTTCATCAGCACCACGGTGCCGGCGCTGACCCGCCAGCGGGATTGCCCGCTGAGGTAGGTGCTCTGGCCGGCGGTGATGCTGCCGATGGAGAACTGTTCATGGGCGTGGCGGCTGTAGCAGACCTTGCGGCCATCGGCGATGGCGCGGGCCTCGATGAACGGCAAGGCCGGATCGCGCCAGAACTGCGGCGCCTGGTCGGGGGGCAGGGCAGGTTTCATCCTGAAGGTTCCATCAGCGGGAGCTGACGCGAGTGTATTAGCTCTTGCCGTCAAAGGCCCGTTGCAGTTGGTCGATATCGATTTTTTTCATCCCCAGCAGGGCCTGCATCACCCGTTGCGAGCGGCTTGGGTCGGTGGCGCACATCATCTGCGCCTTGTAGTCGAACCACAGGCAGGGGGTGATGGTTTGAATGCGCTGCATGGTGTCGATCCTCTGCGGGTTGATCACGCTGGAACAGGCGTAGTCAACCCGGCACAGGGGCGGTGCACCGCAGATCGGCTGCCGGGCGCGGCCTCAGAAGTCCCAGCGGGTGGTCAGTTGCAGGCTGCGGGGTTCACCGTAGAAACCGGTGCCGAAGTTGCCCAGGCCCGTGTAGTACTGCTTGTCGAACAGGTTCTTCACATTCAGGGTCGAGCTCAGGTGCGAGTTGAACTGGTAGCGGGCCATGGCATCCACCAGGTAGTAGCTGTCCTGGGTGATGCGTGAATCGTGTCCGCCATTGACCGGATCGTTGGGATCGGGCTGGAACACCTTGCCGAAGAAATCGCTCTGCCAGTTGACCCCGCCCCCCAGCGTCAGGCGTTCCCAGGCCCCGGACAGGCGATACGTGGTGAACAGTCGGGCCACCTGTTGTGGCGCGGTGGTTTGCAGGACCGAGCCGTAGACATAGTCGTTGTTGGCGTCGCGGGTGTGGTTGTAGCTGTAGCCGGCGGACAGGTTCCAGCCTTCGCGCAGCTCGCCGGCCACCTCGACCTCGAAGCCTTTGGTGGTGGAACCCTCGATCGGCTTGTAGATGCCCTCGGTGCTCCAGCCGCTGACCAGTTGCGCGATGTTGTCCTGCTCGATGCGGAACACCGCGAAGCTGGCATTGACCCGGCCGTCCAGGTACTCGGCCTTGATCCCCGCCTCGTAGCTGTCGCCTTCCACCGGGTCGAGCAGTTTGCCGCTGACGTCCTTGCTCATCTGCGGCTGGTAGATGTTGGTGTAGCTGGTGTAGACCGAGTAGGTGTCATTCAGGTCATAGATCAGCCCGGCATAGGGGGTGACCACACCTGTTTGCTGATAGCGCAGGCGTACGTCGGCCCTGGTTGGATCGATGTAGTGGGTGTTGTCGATGCCCTTGAAGTCGCTGACCCGGGTGCCGAGGATCACCGCCAGGTCGTCGGTGGGCTTGAGCCGGGTGGCCAGGTAGGCGCCGGTCTGGCGCTGGAGGATGTCGTTGTCGCCGATCTTCGGGATGTCCGGCTTGGCGAACTCGCCGCGCCACTGGTAAATGCTGCCGCCCACTGGCGGGTACACCGAGCCGTGGACCGGGATGTCCTGTTTGGCGTTCATCAGCATGAAACCGGCGATCAGCTCGTGCTCGCGGCCGAACAGGCTGAAGGGCCCATGCAGGTTGATGTCCAGGTTGTCCTGAATCTGCTCGCCCTTGAACTTGCCCATGTACATGAACATGCCGTCGCCGGTGGTCGGGTTCGGATTGCCGCCGCTGGCGGAGCCCAACAGGGTGTCGTGCTGGCGGCGCAGGCGGTCGTAGCTGACCTTCAGGGTCCAGTCATGGGCCAGTTGCTGTTCCAGGGAAGTGAACAGGGTCTGGTTGTTGAAGTCGCGGCGGCTCCAGTCGGTGGCCGGGTTGAACGAGCGCGAGAAGCGGGTGCGCGAGCCGTCGCTGAAGTACATCGGGAAGCCGGTCCAGGTGGCGCCCCGGGAGCGGGTGTTCTGCTGGTCCAGGCCCACCGTCAGCAAGGTGTCCGGGGTCAGGTCGGCTTCGAGAATGCCGTAGGCGATGTCCTTGGTGTTCTGGTAGTGATCCAGGTACGAGCTGCGGTCCTGATAGACCCCGACAAAGCGCCCGCGCAGGTTGCCGCTTTCGGTCAGCGGGCCTGAGATATCGCCTTCACTGCGGTAGTTGTCCCAGGAGCCGACGGTGCCGGTGACCGAGGCCTTGAACTCACGGGTCGGGCGTTTGCGGATCAGGTTGACGGTGGCCGACGGGTCGCCGGAGCCGGTCATCAGGCCGGTGGCGCCCTTGATGATCTCCACCCGGTCGAAGGTCGCCATGTCGGTGCTGGTGGTGCCGTAGTCGTAGACCCCGTCGTAGGTGGTGTTGACGCCGTCGTACTGGAAGTTGGTGATGGGCATGCCGCGGCTGGAGAACTCCCAGCGCTCGCTGTCGTAGTTCTGCACGCTGACCCCGGGGGCCCGGCGCAGGGTGTCGGCAATGCTGCTGGTGCCCTGGTCGTCCATCTGCTGGCGGGTGATCACGGTCACCGATTGCGGGGTTTCCCGCAGCGACAGGTTGAGGCCGGTGGCCGAGGCGCTGGCGCCGGTGGTGTAGAGGTGGCTGTCCTCGGTGACGGCGCCCAGGCCCTGGGCCGAGACCTGGGTGGTGCCCAGTTGCAGCGGGCCGCTGTGGGCCGGGAGAGCTTGCAGCACATAGCCGCCGCTGACGGCCTGGGCTTGCAGGCCGCTGCCTTGCAGCAACTGTTGCAGGGCTTGCTCGACGCTGTAGCGGCCCCGCAGACCGGGACTCTGCTTGCCGGCGGCGAGGTCATTGTGGCCGGCGACAAAGACTGTGCTCTGTTCGGCGAAGCGATTGAGCACGGTGACCAGCGGGCCGGGGCCGATGTTGTAGGTCTGGCGCTGGCTGTCCGCTTGTTGGCTGGTGGGGTTTTCGGCGGCCTGGGCCCAGGGCGCGGGCAGGCACAGAAGGGCGCTGCACAGGGTCAGGGGACGCAGGGGCAGGCGCAGGCGGGGACGGCTGGGGGTTGGCATGAGGTTCCCTTGTGGATCGGTAATGTGAGAGCTGTTACCGGGTTAACCGAACCAGAAAGACAAAAGGGAACCGCAACCTGAAAAAAAAGCTCACCGCGTGTTCAGGCCCGGGGTTCAAGGGTCACCCACCAGGAGGCCAGACGCTTGACGCGCACCGGCAGGGCAGCCTCCAGCAGCGCCAGGGCCTGGTCGGAGTCGTGCAGGGGAAAGGCCCCCATCACCGGCAGGCGGCCAATGGCCGGGTCACAGCCCAGGTGCCCCGGGCGATAGCGTCCCAACTCATCGAGCAGGTGCTCCAGCGGCAGGTTGTCGGCCAGCAACAGGCCGCGGCTCCAGGCCTCGCGGGCCGCGCTGGCGCCCAGCAGCGGGCCCAGTGCGCGGGCGTCGAAGGCCAGTTGCTGGCCGGCGTTGACCACCTGCACCTGGCCCCCTTCGGCGTTGCGTACTTGCACGGCCCCGGCGTAGACATTGAGCAGGGTGCGTTGCCCGTCCCGGCGCACGCTGAAGCGAGTGCCCAGGGCCTGCAGCCGTCCGTGTTCGGTGTCCACCAGGAAGGGGCGCTGCGGGTCCTTGGCGGTGTCGATGAGGATTTCTCCCTGGTGCAGCAGCAACAGCCGCTCCAGGGCGCTGTAGCGCACATCCAGCGCACTCAGGGCATTGAGCCAGAGGTGAGTGCCATCGCTGAGGCGGGCATCGCGCACTTCCCCGGTGCCGGTGGCGAAGTCCGCCCGCCAACGGCCCAGTGCCTGGGGCAGCGCTGTACCGCGCCAGGTGCCCCAGCCCAGGCCGATCAACAACAGGCCGCCGAGCACCTGGCGCCGCGCCAGCGCCGGGCGCCGGTCACCGCGCAAGGCCTGGCCGGCGGCTTGCTGGGCTGCGGCGTCCTGCAACGGCAGCAGGCGCTGGCTGACCCGCTGCACATAACCCCAGGCCTGGCGGTGTTCCGGGGTCTGCTCGAACCAGGCCTGCCAGTGACGACGCTGCTCGTCGCTGACGGCTTCGTCCTGGAGTTGCACGTACCAATGGGCGGCCTGTTGCAGGCTGGCGTGGCTCAACCGGTTGCCGGTGTGTTCGCTCATGGCGTTCTACTCCACCAGCAGGCCATCGAGTTCGGCCTCCAGCAGTGCGCAATGCACCAGGGCCTGGGCCAGGTACTTCTTCACCATGCGCTCGCAGACGCCCAGCTCGATGGCTATCTCTCTGTAGGGGCGCCCGTGCAGTTGCGCCAGGATAAAGGCCTCGCGTACCCGCTGGGGCAGGCGGCCGAGCATGGCGTCCACTTCGTGCAGGGTCTCGACGATGATCGCCCGTTGCTCCGGGGACGGTTGCACCGCCTGGGGCCGCGCCGCCAGGGCCTGGAGCCACGCCTGTTCCAGTTGCCGGCGGCGCCAGTGATCGATGCACAGGCCTCGGGCAATGGTGGCCAGATAGGAACGTTGCTGGACCTCGCCATCGAGCTGGGGTGGACGCTTGAGCACACGGACGAAGATCTCGTGGGCCAGGTCGGCGGCATCCCAGGCATGGTTCAGGCGCCGCCGCAGCAACTCGTAGAGCCAGCGGTGATGGGCGTCATAGAGGTGGTGGACCACAGCGGGGCTGGCGGGTGGCGTCGAGGGCAAGGGCGTGGTCCGGTGACAGGCTGGGCTGTAAATGGGAATTGATCGCGATTAAAGCAAAAGCCCGAATGCCCTGCAAATGATATCGATTCGCCGTTGTGCGGCTGCCGATCAGGCCCGAACCTTGGAAAAAGACATCAAGTCTGGCGCCCGGGAGGCGATAAAACACTCAGGCCCCCTGTATTCAATGCTTGCTGGCAGGGGTTTCTTCAGTGGTATCGTCGCTTGCATCCGATTGTCACGGCTGGGCTGTGCAACCCGCTTGCCAGGCTGTGACGGGGCCGTCTGCGGGGGGCGGGCATGCAGTGGCAGAGGGGAGAGGTTGATGCGGCAACCGAGGTTCAAGCTGTTTTTCACCCACCGCCTGGCGCTCCTGGCGGGCGCCGAGTCCTTGCGTTCGATACGTGAGGGGCTGCTCTGGCTGTTGCCCTGTCTGCTGGTTTCGGCGGTATTCCTGATACTGGCCCAATGCGCCCAGGCCCTGGGGGCTCCCAGTACCCTGGTGGACTTGCTGGCCGGGCTGCACAAGCGCATCAGTTCGATCATCCCCTTACTGGTGGCGGCGTCCATCGGCTACATGCTGGCGATCCAGTACCGCTTGCCCCAACTGCCGGTGGCCTTTCTCTGTCTGTCCCATGTGGTGATCGCCATCTACCTGCTGCGGGACTATCCGCTGGCGTCGGCGACGTTCGTGTTGTTCATTGCCATTGCCTCGCCTCTGGTCAATGTCCCGGTCATGGCCTGGCTGCATCGCCGACGCTGGACACGGCTGGTGGACGAGGGGCTGGTGGGGCACAACCTCAAGGGCACCATCAATATGGTGCTGCCTGGGGTGCTGACGTCCCTGGCGCTGGTGGCGGTGCTGCAGTCGCTGTTGCAGGTCCACGACTTTGCCTACGTGCAAGGCCCGATCGACATCGACAGCCTGGACTATCCCTACTTCAACGCGATCCTTTTGACCACGACCAACTCCCTGCTGTGGTTCTTCGGCATTCACGGCACCTACGCCATGCAGCCGTTGATGGAGGTGATGGATCAGGCGGTGGCCCTCAATGCCGCCGATCACGCTGCCGGGCAGCCCCTGCGCTATGCCCTCAACAGTGGCTTGCTGGGCTGTTTCGCCTTTATTGGCGGCTCCGGCGGCTCCCTGGCCCTGGTGCTGGCGATCCTCGGTTTTTCCAAGAGCCGTTCCATGCGCCTGCTGGCGCTGGCGAGCCTGGCGCTGTCGCTGTTCAACGTCAACGAACTGCTGCTGTTCGGCCTGCCGATCATTCTCAACCCGCGCTTGCTGGTGCCGTTCATGCTGGTGCCCATGGTCAATGCCTGCCTGGCACTGCTGGTGGTGCAGCAGGGCTGGGTGAGCCCGGCGCTGGTCAGCGTGCCCTTTACCTCTCCGGTGCTGCTCAATGCCTACCTGAGCACCCAGGGCGATTGGGGCGCGGTGCTCCTGCAACTGGTGCTGCTGGGCGTCGGTACGTTGATCTACACGCCTTATGTGCGCAGCATCCAGCGCCAGGGCGAAGGCAGCGAGCAGGTGTACCTGAAGGCCTTCGACGCCACCTTCCATGGCCTTGAGGAGCGCGGCCGGCTGTTGGAGCTGGACCCGATGGTGGCGGCCTACAAACAGGCGGCCCAGCAGTCCTTGCAACTGGCGCGGATCCAGCAGTTGAGCGGCTACGACTTCCACCTGGAGTATCAGCCCCAGGTGGCCAAGGGCAGTGGTCTGTGTACGGGGTGCGAGGCGCTGATCCGTGCCCGGGATGCCCAGGGGCAGGTCAAGTCGCCCTGGGAGCTGCTGCAATGGCTGGGGCAGGCCGGGCTGATGCCCGAGGTGGATTTCTGGGTGGCGTCCCAGGCGGTGCGCCAGCACCTGGCCTGGAGCAAGATCGGGTTCGAGTTGCCCATCACCATCAATATCTCCAGCGCCACCCTGGCCTCGGCGGAGCATGGCCGGCGCCTGCTGGAGATTCTGGCCCGGGCCCATGGCCAGGTGTCGGTGGAGATCACCGAGGACGCCCTGGTGGGGGATGCGCTGCTGACCCAGCAATGGATCGGTAAGCTGCATGCCCTGGGCGCGCGGGTCTATATCGACGACTTCGGCACCGGCTTCTCGGCCTTGAGCTACCTGCATCAGTTTCCGGTGGACGGGATCAAGATCGACCGCAGCTTCGTCCTGGCCCAGCGCGAGCCCAAGGGTGCCCAGGTGCTCAACGGTCTGCTGCGTTTTTGCGAAACCCTCAAGCTCCAGGTGGTGGTCGAAGGGGTGGAGACCGGTGAGCAGCTGGATTTCTTGCAGTCCAGTTCGGAGTTGATCATCCAGGGCTGGTACTTCAGCAAGTCCTTGCCCGGGGAGCAGATTCCCGGTTTTGTCAGCCAGCGGGCGCGCAGTGCCCTGGCGGCCAGCGAAGACTGAGCGGCGGCGTCAAGGGGGCGACCTGAAGGCCGGGCGATCCGGGCGTGGCAACGCTTGACCCTGCCACTGGGGAGCGATCCGCAGGCACTGTTTCTCGACGCCCAGCAACAAGTGCAGCTGGCAAAACGCAGCTTGGGGTTTGCGGTCATATTGACTTTATTGTCGTCTTAATGACCTTTTTTGCTCGTTGTCAAAAAGACTGTTCAAGGCGCAGGACCGCGGTTTGCGGCAGATCTGGCGCTGGCATGAATCGTGATGGGGATGGGGCATATCACCACTGATTGGCCGAGGAGCCCCACGATGATCCGCTACTGCAATTGGCCACTGTCTGTCCTGATTCCGGGGAGGGCGGCCTGTGTCTTTGCCTGAACGTTGGCGGCAATGGACCGCACAGCCATTGTGGAGCCTGGGCTTCCGGCCGTTTTTCCTGGCGGGAGCCGCCTTTGCCTGCCTGGCCCTGCTGGGCTGGGGGCTGTGGCTGCACGGTGCCCTGAGTGGCCTGCAACCGGTGGCCGGGATGCTGGCATGGCACCGTCACGAAATGCTCTTTGGCTTCGCGGTGGCGATCATTGCCGGATTCCTGCTCACGGCGGTGGCCAACTGGACCGGCCGCCCGGGCCTGAGCCGCACCCCGCTGCTGTTGCTGTGGCTGGTTTGGCTGGCGGGGCGCCTGGCCTGGTGGCTGCCGCTGCCGGTCCCGCTGTTCCTCGGCGTGCAGTTGGCCTTCATACCGCTGCTGGTGGCCGTCATCGGGCGCGAGCTGTGGTGTGCCGGCAAGCGCGAGAATTACCCCATGGTTGTGGTGCTGGGGTTGCTGGCGCTGTTTCAGGGCCTGACCCTGTGGGGCCTGCTGGAGCACCAGGACAGCTGGCAGCGGCGTGGCGAACTGGGCGCCTTGTGGCTGGTGGCGACCTTGATGACGGTGATCGGCGGACGGGTGATCGGTTTCTTCATCCAGCGCGGCCTGCAACTGCCGCCCGCGGCGCCGGCATCGCCCTGGCCGACCCGGGTGCTGCTGGTGGGCAGCCTGCTGGTGGCACTGTCCATGGCCCTGGGCGGCGGCGAGGCCCCGCACGGCTGGCTGGCGCCGGTGTTTGCCGTGCTGGCGGGCCTGCATGGCTGGCGGCTGTGGCGCTGGCACCAGCCGCGGCTGTGGCGCGTGCCGCTGCTCTGGTCGCTGTACTTGGCGTACCTGTGGCTGGCCCTGGCGACCCTGGGCATGGCGCTCTGGCACCTGGGCTGGGCCGTGCCGCAGAGCCTGGTGACCCATGCCCTGGCGGTGGGCGGCCTGGGCGGGCTGGTGCTGGGAATGATCGCCCGGGTCAGTCTTGGCCACAGCGGGCGGCCGCTGCAGGTGACCGGGGCCATGGCTGGTGCTTTCGCCTTGCTGTTCCTGGCGGCGGTGTGTCGGGTGCTGCTGGTGCCGTTCAGCAGTTTGGGGTTAGGGGGCTCGGCGGTGCTGGGGGCGCTGGCGTTTGCCCTGTTCGTTGGCGGATATGCGCGGATTCTGCTGAGCCCCCGGCTCTGATGGCGCTTGATCCACGGGCTCGGGGACGCGCCGCTGAGAGACGCCGTCGCGATTTGGACTACGCTCTGTGTCTTAACCGCGAATGGAGTCAGCGATGTTGCATCCCCGCAAGCCCGGCAATGAGGTCTTGAGACTCCAGACCCTGCGCGAGCTGAACATCCTCGACACCTCGCCGCAGGAGCGCTTCGACCGGGTGACCCGGCTGGCCAAGCGCCTGTTCAACGTGCCGATTGCCCTGGTCAGCCTGGTGGATGGCGACCGGCAATGGTTCAAGTCCAGCATGGGCCTGGATGCCCGCCAGACCCCGCGGGACATTTCCTTCTGTGGCCACACCATCCTCAGCGACCAGATTCTCACCGTCAGCGACGCCGTGCTGGACCTGCGCTTTCACGACAACCCGCTGGTGGTGGGGCCCCCGTGCATCCGCTTCTATGCCGGTTGCCCGCTGACCATGGCCAATGGCAGCCGGCTCGGCACCTTGTGCCTGATCGACATCAAGCCCCGCGAGATGAACGACGAAGACCGTGCCCTGCTGCGGGACCTGGCGCATATGGCCGAGCAGGAGCTGGTGGCGGTGCAGATGGCCAGCATGGATGAGCTGACCCTGCTGTCCAATCGCCGCGGCTTCGAGGCCCTGGCGCGGCATGCCCTGGGGGCCTGCCAGCGGCTGAACAGAACCGCGACCCTGCTGTTCTTCGACCTCAACGACTTCAAGCAGATCAACGACACCTATGGCCATGCCGAAGGCGACGGCGCCTTGAAGACCTTCGCCGATGTGTTGCACATCGCCTTTCGCGACAGCGACGTGATCGGCCGCCTGGGCGGCGATGAGTTCGTCGCCCTGCTGACCGCCGCCGACCATGTCGAGACCTCGGCGATCATGGCGCGCCTGCGGGAGATCCTCGACGAGCGCAATGCCACCTTGAAGCGTGGCTATGATATCCACTTCAGTGTCGGTCAGGTCGACTACCACCCCGAGCGTCACCCCGGTATCGAGGCGTTGCTGGCGGATGCCGACAAGGCCATGTACCTGCACAAGCAGGCTGGCAAGCGGGCTCGCTGAGGGTTGCTGCCGCCAAGCCCTGCCCGGTGACGCGGGGCAGGGAAGGGCGTCAGTGGCAGGGCGCTATTGGCCGCGCTCCATCAGCGGTGGGCTATAGCTTTCCTCGATGTCGACCCCGGCCGCCCTGGCTCGGCTTTCTACTTCTGAGCGACGTTGCAGCCGTTCTTTCAAATGCGCAGGGAACAGGGCTCTCCATTGGGCTCTTTGTGCCTCTGCAAAGTCGCGGGTCCAGAACGTGTCCAGGGACATCAGGTTCAGGCTTATCAAGTAGACAGCGCTTTGCAGGGGGGCGCTTTTCGAGTCGTAGCGCAGGGCTCGGACATGCGCAATGTAGTTGCCGTGATAGAGATACCAGTCATAGAACCTGTTGTTGCCCAGCCACTGCTCAAGGCTCATCTCATGGTTGGCATCGAACAGCGGGTGGCTGAGTGGCTGGGTACCCAGGAGGCTTTCCTTCCAGTCCAGCTTGTGCAACTCGCCAGCGGCTATTCGGGGGTCGGAAGGGAAGTAGTATTTTTGCCATCCAGCGTTCTTCAACGTCCTGAGAAGGTGATAGACAAGCGCCTTGTTGGCCTCGTGAGTGCTGTTGTCCGGCAGCCCGCGAAGGTCGATGTTCAATGCCTGGATGGTGTTTGAGGTATTGCCATCAACGGCAATCAGCAGCCCGGCCACCTGATCCAGTTCAAGCGTGCCCTCGGGCTGGGCCAGGCTCAGGTCAAGGAGTGCTCCCTGACGATCCGCCTCATACCAACATAGGTTGACCGCATCCAGGCAGTCGGCGGTAAAGCTCACCGGGCTCTTTTCCAGGAACTCGGCAACCGGTGTGCCCAAGGGGATGTGCAGGCGTGCGACGCTGCTCCGGGTTTTATTCGGGGCTTTATCTTGAGTGTGGTCACAGCCGGCTAGAAAAAGTACGAGCAACAGATAGCACAGCTTCATGTTCGGCCTTTGCAATGAGCGGGAGGGGGCAGGGTGGCGAGTGCGCAAGCCCCCTCGCCGCAGCCAGCAATCACTCGTCGAGGTTGCCCATGGCGGTGGTGTTGAAACCGCCGTCCACGTACATGATCTCGCCGCTGATGCCCGAGGCCAGGTCCGAGCAGAGGAAAGCGCCAGCGTTGCCGACTTCCTCGATGGTGACGTTGCGCCGCAGCGGGGTCTGGGCTTCGTTGGCCGCCAGCATCTTGCGGAAGTTCTTGATCCCCGAGGCAGCCAGGGTGCGGATCGGGCCGGCGGAGACGGCGTTGACCCGGGTGCCTTCCGGGCCCAGGGAGCCGGCCAGGTAGCGCACGCCGGCTTCCAGCGAGGCCTTGGCCATGCCCATCACGTTGTAGTTGGGCATGGTGCGCTCGGCACCCAGGTAGGACAGGGTCAGCAGGCTGCCGTTGCGGCCCTTCATCAGCTCGCGACCGGCCTTGGCCAGGGCCACGAAGCTGTAGGCGCTGATGTCGTGAGCAATGCGAAAGCCTTCACGGGTGGTGGCGTCGGTGAAGTCGCCTTCGAGCTGATCGCCCGGGGCGAAGCCCACGGAGTGGACGATGCAGTCCAGGCCGTCCCATTTCTTGCCCAGTTCGGTGAAGACCTGGGCGATCTGTTCGTCGCTGGCCACATCGCAGGGAAAGCACAGCTCGGCGCTGGAGCCCCAGCCGGCGGCGAACTCCTCGACCCGGCCCTTGAGTTTTTCGTTCTGATACGTGAAGGCCAGCTCGGCGCCTTCACGGTGCATGGCGGCGGCAATGCCGGAGGCGATCGACAGTTTGCTGGCGACACCGACGATCAGGACACGCTTCCCAGCGAGAAAACCCATAAGTAGCTACTCCTGTTGCAGGTTATTCGGCGCTTGCCGGAGCCAGGAAGGCGGCTTCCAGCAATTGCCGTGTGTACGGATGTTGTGGGACGGCAAAGATACTGCGCGCGTCACCCTGTTCCACCACCTGGCCGTGCTTGATCACCATCAACTGGTGGCTCAGGGCCTTGACCACCGCCAGGTCGTGGCTGATGAACAAGTAGGTCAGGTTGTACTTGCGTTGCAGGTTGCGCAGCAGTTCCACCACCTGGCGCTGCACGGTGCGGTCCAGGGCCGAGGTCGGCTCGTCCAGCAGGATCAGCCGCGGCTTGAGCACCAGGGCCCGGGCGATGGCGATGCGCTGACGCTGGCCACCGGAAAACTCATGGGGGTAGCGGTGCCGGGTGTCCGGGTCCAGGCCAACTTCCTTGAGCGCTTCGATGATCGCTTGTTCCTGCTCCTGTTCGCTGCCGATCTTGTGAATGCGCAAGCCTTCGCCAACGATCTGGCTCACGCTCATGCGCGGGCTGAGGCTGCCAAAGGGGTCCTGGAACACCACCTGCATCTCCCGCCGCAGCGGCCGCACCTGGTGCTGGGACAGGGCGTCCAACTGCTGGCCCTCGAATCGAATGCCGCCCTGGCTGGCGATCAGGCGCAGGATCGCCAGGCCCAGGGTCGACTTGCCCGAGCCGCTTTCGCCGACGATGCCCAGGGTCTGGCCCTGGGGCAGGCTGAAGTGGATGCCGTCCACCGCCTTGACGTGATCCACGGTGCTGCGTAGCAGGCCTTTCTTGATCGGGAACCAGACCTTGAGATTGTCCACTTCCAGCAACGGCGGGCCGATCGGGTTGTTCGCCGGGGTGCCGCTGGGCTCCGCGGCCAGCAATTCCCGGGTGTAGGGGTGCTGCGGCGCGCGGAACAGCTCCTCACAGGACGCCTGCTCGACGATGCAGCCCTTTTGCATGACGCAGACCCGGTGGGCAATGCGCCGTACCAGGTTCAGGTCGTGGCTGATCAGCAGCAAGGCCATGCCCAGGCGCGCCTGCAGTTCCTTGAGCAGCTCGAGGATCTTCAACTGCACGGTGACGTCCAGGGCGGTGGTCGGTTCGTCGGCGATCAGCAGCTCCGGCTCGTTGGCCAGGGCCATGGCGATCATCACCCGTTGCCGCTGGCCGCCGGACAGTTCGTGGGGCAGGGCCTTGAGGCGCTTGTGCGGCTCGGGAATGCCCACCAGTTCCAGCAGTTCCAGGGTGCGCTTGCTGGCGATCTTGCCGGTCAGGCCCTTGTGGATGCCCAGCACTTCGTTGATCTGCTTCTCGATGCTGTGCAGCGGATTCAGCGAGGTCATGGGTTCCTGGAAGATCATGGCGATGCGGTTGCCGCGAATGTGGCGCAGGGTCTTCTCGTTCAGGGTCAGCAGGTCGTGCCCGGCGTACTGGATGCTGCCGGATGGGTGCTGGGCCAGGGGGTAGGGCAGAAGGCGCAGGATCGAGTGCGCGGTCACCGATTTGCCGGAGCCGCTTTCCCCCACCAGGGCCAGGGTTTCGCCGCGCTTGATGTCGAAGCTGATGCCTTCCACCACGCGCTGGCACTGGGCGCCGGCGACGAATTCCACCGCCAGGTCGCGGACTTCGATCAGAGTGTCCTGGGTCATGTCATTTCCTCGGGTCGAAGGCATCGCGGGCGGATTCGCCGATAAACACCAGCAGGCTGAGCATGAGCGCCAGCACGGCAAAGGCGCTGATGCCCAGCCAGGGCGCCTGCAGGTTGGACTTGCCCTGGGCCACCAGCTCGCCCAGGGATGGCGCGCCGGGGGGCAGGCCGAAGCCGAGGAAGTCCAGGGCGGTGAGGGTGCCGATGGCGCCGGTGAGGATGAAGGGCATGAAGGTCATGGTGGAGACCATGGCGTTGGGCAGGATGTGGCGGAACATGATGGCGCCGTTCTGCATGCCCAGGGCCCGGGCCGCGCGCACGTATTCCAGGTTGCGCCCGCGCAGGAACTCGGCGCGCACCACGTCCACCAGGCTCATCCAGGAAAACAGCAGCATGATCCCCAGCAGCCACCAGAAGTTGGGCTGCACGAAGCTGGCCAGGATGATCAGCAGGTAGAGCACCGGCAGCCCGGACCAGATTTCCAGGAAGCGTTGCCCGGCCAGGTCCACCCAGCCGCCGTAGAAGCCCTGCAGGGCGCCGGCGATGACCCCGATGATCGAGCTGAGGATGGTCAGGGTCAGGGCGAACAGCACCGAGATGCGAAACCCGTAGATCACCCGGGCCAGCACATCGCGGCCCTGGTCGTCGGTGCCCAGTAGGTTGTCCGTCGAGGGTGGCGCCGGGGCCGGCACCCGCAGGTCGTAGTTGATGCTCTGGTAGCTGTAGGGGATCGGCGCCCACAGCACCCAGGCGTCCTTCTGTGCCAGCAGTTCGCGGATGTAGGGGCTCTTGTAGTTGGCTTCCAGGGGGAATTCGCCGCCGAAGGTGGTTTCCGGGTAGCGCTTGAGGGCCGGGAAGTACCAACCGCCTTCGTAGTGCACCACCAGCGGTTTGTCGTTGGCGATCAGCTCGGCGCCCAGGCTGAGGATGAACAGCACCAAAAACAGCCACAGCGACCACCAGCCGCGTTTGTTGGCCTTGAAGCGCTCGAAGCGCCGGCGATTGAGGGGGGACAGGTTCATCTCAATGCTCCCGGCTGTCGAAGTCGATGCGTGGGTCCACCAGGGTGTAGGTCAGGTCGCCGATCAGCTTCACCACCAGCCCCAGCAGGGTGAAGATGAACAGGGTGCCGAACACCACCGGGTAGTCGCGGTTGATCGCCGCCTCGAAGCTCATCAGGCCCAGGCCGTCGAGGGAGAAAATCACCTCCACCAGCAGGGAGCCGGTGAAGAAGATGCCGATGAAGGCCGAGGGGAAGCCGGCGATCACCAGCAGCATGGCGTTGCGGAACACGTGGCCGTAGAGCACCCGGCGTTGGGTCAGGCCCTTGGCTTTGGCGGTGACCACGTACTGTTTGTTGATCTCGTCGAGGAAGCTGTTCTTGGTCAGCAGGGTCATGGTGGCGAAGTGGCCGATCACCAGGGCGGTGACCGGCAGCGCCAGGTGCCAGAAGTAATCGAGGATCTTGCGGCCCCAGCTCAGCTGGTCGAAGTCGTTGGAGGTCAGGCCGCGTAACGGGAACCAGTTGAAATAGCTGCCGCCGGCGAACACCACGATCAGCAGGATGGCGAACAGGAAGGCCGGGATCGCGTAGCCGACGATGATCGCCGAGCTGGTCCAGACATCGAAGTGGCTACCGTGGCGGGTGGCCTTGGCGATCCCCAGGGGGATCGACACCAGGTACATGATCAGGGTGCTCCACAACCCGAGGGAGATGGACACCGGCATCTTTTCCTTGATCAGGTCCACCACCTTGGCGTCACGGAAGAAGCTGTTGCCGAAGTCCAGGGTGGCGTAGTTCTTGATCATGATCCACAGGCGTTCCGGCGCCGACTTGTCGAAGCCGTACATGTGCTCGATTTCCTTGATCAGCGCCGGGTCCAGGCCCTGGGCGCCACGGTAGCTGGAGCCGGCCACCGAGACTTCGGCGCCGCCGCCGGCGATGCGGCTGGTGGCGCCGTCGAAACCTTCGAGCTTGGCGATCATCTGCTCCACCGGCCCGCCGGGGGCGGCCTGGATGATCACGAAGTTGATCAGCAGGATGCCCAGCAGGGTGGGGATGATCAGCAGCAGTCGGCGAACGATATAGGCCAGCATGTCATTGCTCCCTGTCGGCTGTGGCCGCCTGGTCCGGGGCCGGTTCTACGGCGGGCTTGGCATCGGGTTTGATCCACCAGGTGTTGATGCCGATGTCGTACTTGGGCGCGACTTGCGGGTGGCCGATGTGATCCCAGTAGGCCACGCGCCAGGTCTTGATGTGCCAGTTGGGGATCACGTAGTAGCCCCATTGCAGGACCCGGTCCAGGGCCCGGGCGTGGGCCACCAGGCTGGCGCGCGAATCGGCGTTGATCAGGCTTTCCACCAGGGTGTCGATGGCCGGGTCCTTGAGGCCGATGTAGTTGCGGCTGCCGGGCTTGTCGGCGCTGGAGGACATCCAGAACTCGCGTTGCTCGTTGCCTGGGGAGTTGGACTGGGGAAAGCTGCCGACGATCATGTCGAAGTCCCGCGAGCGCACCCGGGTGATGTACTGGGACACGTCGACCCGGCGGATCACCAGGTCGATGCCCAGGTCGGCCAGGTTGCGCTTGAACGGCAGCAGCACCCGCTCGAACTCGGTCTGGGCCAGGAGGAACTCGATCACCACCGGTTTGCCTTGGGCGTCCACCATCTTGTCGTCGACGATGCGCCAGCCGGCTTCCTGCAGCAGTTGGTAGGCCTGGCGCTGCTGGGCGCGGATCATGCCGCTGCCGTCGCACACCGAAGGCGAGAAGGCCTGGTCGAACACCTGGGGCGGGATCTTGCCCCGCAGCGGTTCGAGAATCGCCAGCTCCTCCGGGCCCGGCAGGCCGGTGGCGGCCATCTCCGAGTTCTCGAAGTAACTGCGGGTGCGGGTGTAGGCGCCGTTGAACAGCTGCTTGTTGCTCCATTCAAAATCCAGCAGCAGGCTCAGGGCGTGGCGTACCCGCACGTCCTGGAACAGCGGCCGGCGGGTGTTGAAGACAAAACCCTGCATGCCGGTGGGGTTGCCGTTGGCTATCTGTTCCTTGATCAAGCGGCCCTGGGCCACGGCCGGGGTGTTGTAGGCGTTGGCCCAGTTCTTCGCGCTCATCTCCAGCCAGTAGTCGAACTGCCCGGCCTTGAGGGCTTCCAGGGCCACGGTGTTGTCGCGGTAGTAATCGCTGGTGATCACGTCGAAGTTGTAGAAGCCGCGGTTGACCGGCAGGTCGCGGCCCCAGTAGTCCTTGACCCGCTCGTAGCGGATCGAGCGTCCGGCCTTGACCGCGGTCACCCGGTAGGGGCCGCTGCCCAGGGGCACTTCCAGGTTGCTCTTGGCAAAGTCGCGGCTTTCCCACCAGTGCTTGGGCAGGACCGTCAGTTGGCCGAGGATCAGCGGCAGTTCGCGGTTGTTGCTGTGCTTGAACTTGAACAGCACCCGCAGCGGGTCTTCGGCGATCACCTGGTCGACGTCGGCGTAGTAGCCGCGGTACAGCGGCGAGCCGGCGCTCATCAGGGTCTGGAAGCTGAACACCACGTCCTCGGCACGAATCGGCTGGCCGTCATTGAAACGCGCTTCCGGGCGCAGGTAGAAACGCACCCAGCTGTTGTCCGGGGCTTTCTCGATCTTGCCCGCCACCAGCCCGTACTCGGTGAAGGGCTCGTCCAGGCTCTGGGCCATCAGGGTGTCGTAGATCAGGCCGATGTTCTGCTCGGGCACGCCTTTGCTGATGAATGGATTGAGGCTGTCGAAGCTGCCGAAACCGGCCATGCGGAAGGTGCCACCCTTGGGCGCATCAGGGTTGACGAAGTCGAAGTGCTGGAAGTTCGCCGGGTATTTCGGCGCTTCGTTGTACAGGGTCAGGGCATGTTGCGGCGCAGCCTGGGCACAGCAGGCGATGACGCCGAACAACAGGCCGCTGGTGCGCAGGAGCAGGGCACGCAGAGGCATCATTGGGGACTCTCCAGGGACTTCAGCCACCAGGCGTTCAAGCCCAGGTTGTAGGGCGGCGTGGTGACCAAGGCGAACCGGTTACGGTAGGCCAGTCGGTGATAGTTGAGGTACCAGTTGGGAATCATGTAGTGCTGCCACAGCAGCACCCGGTCCAGGGCGCGGCCGGCGGCCAGTTGCTCGTCGCGGCTCTGGGCGGCCAGCAGTTGCTCCAGCAGGTGATCGACTATGGGGTTGTTGATGCCTGCATAGTTCTTGCTGCCCTTGACCGAGACCTGGCTGGAGTGGAAGTACTGCCATTGCTCCAGGCCCGGGCTCAGGGTCTGGTTGAGGGTCATGAGGATCATGTCGTAGTCGAACTGGTCCAGGCGCTGCTTGTATTGCGCCCGGTCCACGGTACGCAGGCGCGCGTCGATGCCGATGCTGGCCAGGTTCTCCACATAAGGCTGGAGAATGCGCTCCAGGTTGGGATTGACCAGCATCAGCTCGAAGCGCAGCGGCTGCCCGGCGCTGTTCTGCAGGCGCTGGCCATTGAGCTTCCAGCCGGCTTCGGCCAACAGCCCCAGGGCGCGGCGCAGGGTATCGCGGGGGATACCGCGGCCCTCGGTGCGGGGCAGGCTGAAGGCCTGGGTGAAGAGATTGGGGGGCAGTTGCTCGCGGTAGGGCGAGAGCAGCAGCCATTCGTGCCCCACCGGCAGGCCCGTGGCGGAGAATTCACTGTTGGGGTAGTAGCTCAGGGCGCGCTGGTAGGCGCCGCTGAACAGGGTGCGGTTGGTCCATTGGAAGTCGAACATCAGGCCCAGGGCCTCACGCACCCGCACGTCGGCGAAGAGACTGCGCCGGGTGTTCATGAACAGGCCCTGGGTCTGGGTGGGGATCTGGTGCGCCACCTGGGCCTTGATCACCTCGCCGCGATTGAGCGCCGGGAAGTTGTAGCCGTTGGCCCAGTTCTTGGCCTGGTGCTCGATGTAGATGTCAAACTCGCCGGCCTTGAAGGCTTCGAAGGCGACGTCGCTGTCGCGGTAGAACTCCACCTCGACCCGGTCGAAGTTGTTGAAGCCGCGCTTGACCGGCAAGTCCTTGCCCCAGTAGTCCTTGACCCGTTCGAACACCAGTTGGCGTCCGGGCTGGACCTGGGTGATGCGATAGGGGCCGCTGCCCAGGGGCGGGGTGAAGGTGGTGGCCTTGAAGTCGCGGTCTTTCCAGTAGTGCTGGGGCAGGACTGGCAACTCCCCCAGACGCAGGATCAGCAGCGGGTTGCCGGCGCGCTTGAAGACGAAGCGGATGCGCTGCGGGCCGAGGATATCCACCCGCTGCACCTCCTGCAGGTTGGTGCGGTACTGCGGGTGGCCTTCCTTGAGCAGCAGGCGGTAGGAAAACGCCACGTCATAGGCGGTGATCGGCTTGCCGTCGTGAAAGCGTGCCTCGGGGCGCAGGTTGAACACCACCCAACTGCGATCCTCGCTGTATTCCACGGAGCGGGCGATCAGGCCGTAGCTGGAAGTGGGTTCATCGCCGGAGGGCGCATAGAGGCCGGTGCCCACCATCAACGGCTCATTGAGCTCGTTGACGCCGTATTGCAGGAAGTTCGGCGTGGCGACCGGGCTGATGCCCTTGAAGGTATAGGGATTGAGGGTGTCGAAGGTGCCAAAGGCCATGACCCGCAAGGTGCCGCCTTTGGGCGCCACGGGATTGACCCAGTCGAAGTGGGTGAATTTGGCCGGGTACTTGAGCGTGCCAAACTGCGCGTAACCATGACTTTCGGTGATCGTCGCGCTTGCGGGAAAGCTCAAGGCCAGACTGATGAAGAACAGAAGGAGGGGACGCATCGAGTCAGAGATCCGATCCAGGCGGCTTGGGCTTTGTGCTCCGTACAGTAACAGCTTGTATCAGCAGGAAAAAGCGCGCTTTTTCTGCGGCTTGTGTAGCGAGGGGGCTGGCTCCCGTTGGGGCGCGCAGCGCCCATTGACCCAGGCGCCGCGTGACTTCAGATACCCCCAGCTTTCAGGGCTTGCCGGTGCTGTGCACTGGAGCGCGAGCCCGCTCCCTCGCCACAACGAGCCGGGTTGCCCTGTCAGTGCGGCAGGTAGACCGTGAGCATCTGGCCCGGCTTGAGAGCCTGTGCCGCGCGCGGGTTCCAGCGCTTGAGGTGCTGCATTTCAACATTGAAACGCTTGGCCACCATGTACAGCGAGTCGCCTTGCTTGACCTTGTAGCGGGTCGATTTCTGCTTGCCGCTGCTGGCGACGGTGGTTTTCTTGCCGGCGGCCTTGCGGGTGTCCTGCATCACCAGGGTCTGGCCGACCTTGAGGTTCTTGCCGCTGAGCTTGTTCCAGCGTTGCAGATCCTGCACATCCACCTTGTTGGCCTTGGCGATCAGGGTCAGGTTGTCGCCGTTCTTGACCCGATAGATGCGCTTGGGCCGCAGCGAGTCGCGGCCTTCGTCGCGGTCGAAGACCGGCTTGAGGGAGCGTTTGCTGATCAGCTCTTCGGGTTTCATGGTGGACAGGCTGGTGGTCAGCAGCTGTGCCTTGGACGTTGGCACCAGCAGGTGTTGCGGGCCATCGACGGTGGTGCGCTGCTTGAACGCCGGATTGAGCTGGAACAGCTCGTCCTCGTCGATGTTGGCCACCGCCGCGACCTTGGACAGGTCCATGCGCTGGTTGATTTCCACGACCTGGAAGTAGGGTTCGTTGGCGATCGGGTTGAGATTGACGCCGTAGGCTTGCGGGGCCAGCACCACCTGGGACAGGGCCAGCAGCTTGGGTACATAGGCCTGGGTTTCCGTCGGCAGCGGCAGGTTCCAGTAGTCGGTGGGCAGGCCGAGCTTCTCGTTACGCTCAATGGCCCGGCTGACCGTGCCTTCGCCGGCGTTGTAGGCGGCCAGTGCCAGCAGCCAGTCGCCGTTGAACATGTCGTGCAGGCGGGTCAGGTAGTCCAGCGCCGCGGTGGTCGACGCGGTGATGTCGCGTCGGCCATCGTAGAAGCGGGTCTGGCGCAGGTTGAAGTAGCGACCGGTGGCCGGAACGAACTGCCAAAGTCCCACCGCATCGGCCCGGGAATAGGCCAGCGGGTTGTAGGCGCTTTCGATGACTGGCAGCAGCGCCAGTTCCAGCGGCATGTTGCGCTCTTCGAGACGTTCGACGATGTAGTGGATATAGAGGCTGCCGCGCTCGCCGGCGTTTTCCAGGAAGGAAGGGTTACTGGCGAACCACAGGCGCTGTTGTTCAATACGTGGGTTGACGCCCTGGCCTTCTTGCAGTTGGAACCCCTGGCGCATGCGTTCCCAGACATCCTGGGGGACTTGCGGGCTTGGCTGGTTGCTCAGCCAGATGGGTTTCTGCTTGATGCGGGCGTTGAAATTCTGAGTGTGTGTCGCGTCGCTCTGCGGGGCATGACCGGTGCTTTGGCAGCCCGCAAGAGTCGCTGACACAGCTACCGCGATGGCCTGGGCCAAGCGCGTCAATGCGTCTGAACTGATGGAATAACGAATAGATGACGACATTGGCTGGAAGTAAGTTCCGGGCAAAAATGTCGGGCGATTCTAGAAAGCACCCGGGGTGCGGTCAACCATTCAGAATTTTTGTGCCAACAGTTGGCCGGCTTAGAACTTATCTTTCCAGGCCCTCAGGGCCGCAAAGACCGCACTCTGGGACGGGTTATCCTGGCCATTCCGTTCGTCCGCTTTTTGTTTAACGGATGTTTCACCGGTACGCAAAAACGGGTTGGTCAGTTTCTCCAGGGCCAGGGTTGATGGCAGGGTCATGCGCCCTTGCTCGCGCATTTGCTCGACCTTTTCCAGACGCTGGGCAATGTCCGGGTTGGCGGGTTCCACTGCCTGGGCGAAGCGCAGGTTGCTCAGGGTGTATTCGTGGGTGCAGTAGATCAGGGTGTCGTCCGGCAGCGCGGCGAGGCGGCTGAGGGAATGGTGCATCTGCTCTGGGGTACCTTCGAACAGGCGGCCGCAACCGGCGGCGAACAGGGTGTCGCCACAGAACAGCAGGCCGTGATGGTAGTAGGCGATATGCCCCAGGGTATGGCCCGGTACGGCGAACACCTCGAAGTCCCAGCCGAGGATGTTGGCGTGGTCGTTGTCGTTCAGGGCCACGTCGCGTCCGGGGATCTTTTCCTGTGCCGGGCCGTAGACCGTGGCGCCACTGTGCTGTTTCAGGCGCTCGACACCGCCGACATGATCGTGGTGATGGTGGGTCACCAGGATGTCGCTCAGGCTCCAGCCCGGGTGCTGTTCCAGCCAGGCCAGTACCGGCGCCGCATCGCCGGGATCGACGACGGCGCAGCGCTGGCTGCGATGATCTTGTAACAACCAGATGTAGTTGTCGGTGAAGGCGGGCAGGGCACTGATCTGTATCATCTTTGGATTCGCCAAGCGGAAAACAATGGCGCATCTTAGAACTTCTTGGCGTGTTGGAGAATGCAATGACCGATAAAGCCTTCGCTCAGGCAGATCCCGACTGGCTGGCCCTGATCAGTGCGGCCCGGGACTGGTTGTCCGGCCCTCTGGGGCAGTTTCTGCTGGATGAAGAGCGACGCATGCTTGAAGAAGAGCTGGGGCGTTTCTTCGGCGGTTACCTGGTGCATTACGGGCCCTCGGCGCAGACCCCGCCGGCGGCGCCTCAGGTGCAGCGCAACGTACGCCTGGGCGCGCCGTTGCCCGGGGTTGAGATCGTCTGTGAGGAACAGGCCTGGCCCTTGAGCGAACATGCCGCCGATGTGGTGGTGCTGCAACATGGTCTGGATTTCTGCCTGTCGCCCCACGGCCTGCTGCGCGAGGCGGCCAGCAGCGTAAGGCCCGGCGGCCACTTGCTGATTATCGGTATCAACCCCTGGAGCACCTGGGGCCTGCGCCATGTCTTCGCCCATGACGCCTTGCGCCAGGCCCGTTGCATCTCGTCGTCGCGGGTGGGCGACTGGCTCAACCTGCTGGGGTTCGCGCTGGAGAAACGCCGCTTCGGGTGCTATCGTCCGCCGCTTGCCTCGCAGGCATGGCAGGCACGATTGGCGGGCTGGGAGCGCAAGGCCGGGCAGTGGCAGCTGGCCGGTGGCGGCTTTTACCTGCTGGTGGCGCGCAAGATCGCCGTCGGCCTGCGCCCGGTGCGCCAGGTGCGACGCGAACCCATGGGCAAGCTGTTGCCACTGCCCATGGCCAAGGTCAATCGCCGTAACAGCGAACCCTGACGACCTGCAGCAACCTTCTTTTTATATAGACCGGCCGAGTGACCTCGGCCCTGGGCGCTGTCGACCGCAATCGGCAGGCCACTGGCAATTTTCTGATGGAAGGCGTGGATGAGCGATAGCGTAGAAATCTTTACCGACGGTGCCTGCAAGGGCAATCCCGGCCCCGGTGGCTGGGGCGCTTTGTTGGTGTGCAAGGGGGTCGAGAAGGAACTCTGGGGCGGCGAAGCCAACACCACCAACAATCGCATGGAATTGATGGCGGCGATTCGCGGCCTGGAAGAGCTCAAGCGCCAGTGCGACGTGTTGCTGGTCACCGACTCGCAGTACGTGATGAAGGGCATCAACGAGTGGATGGCCAACTGGAAGAAGCGCGGCTGGAAGACCGCAGCCAAGGAGCCGGTGAAGAACGCCGACCTGTGGCAGCAACTGGATGAGCAGGTCAACCGCCACAACGTCACCTGGAAATGGGTGCGTGGCCACACCGGCCATCACGGTAACGAGCGTGCCGACCAGTTGGCCAACCGGGGTGTAGACGAGGTTCGCGGCTACAAGGGCTGATGGCGTTACAGGGTGAGGATCGCGGCAGCCAGTTGGGTGTCGCTGTAGGGCGGGTTGTGCAGCACTTGGCGAATCCTCTGCAGCGCCGACTCCAGCTGTACGCCGCGAATCGCCCCGTTGCTGGCGATAAAGGCCGCGGCATCGCTGCGGGCTTTCAGGACGATCTTGTCGTCCTTGAACGAGCTGCTGATCCCGGCGGTGCCTTCGCTGCTGGTCAGCAGCCCGCTCATGCTCAGGTCGGTGCTGATCACCAGGCTGGTGGCCTGGCCGGAGTTGTTGAACAGACCGGCCAGCAGCAGGATTGGCAGGTAGCGCCGGAGTGTCGTCATGGCTGGAAAAGTCCGTGGGAAAGATCGGCGGCACCCTAGCAGGCGAGCCTTCGGCCCACCTCAGCAGCTTTGCTAATAACTGTTAAAAAGTGCGCGGCAGCGGCGTGACCGGTGCGCGCACAGTCCATGGGTTGGGCATGCTAAAATCCCGCCCTTTGCCAGATTGAGAACGGACCACTGATGGCCAACAGATCTGTTGTACTCGATACCGAAACCACCGGTATGCCGGTGACCGACGGTCACCGGATCATTGAAATCGGTTGCGTCGAGTTGATCGGTCGGCGCCTGACCGGGCGGCATTTCCACGTTTACCTGCAACCGGATCGCGAGAGTGATGAGGGCGCCATTGGCGTTCACGGCATCACCAACGAGTTCCTGGTGGGCAAGCCGCGTTTCGCCGAAGTCGCCGATGAGTTTTTCGACTTTATCAAGGGCGCGCAGCTGATCATCCACAACGCGGCGTTCGACGTTGGTTTCATCAACAACGAATTCGCCTTGATGGGGCAGCACGAGCGGGCGGACATCACCCAGCACTGCACCATCCTCGACACCCTGATGATGGCCCGTGAGCGGCACCCGGGGCAGCGCAACAGCCTCGACGCCCTGTGCAAGCGCTACGGTGTCGACAACTCCGGCCGTGAATTGCATGGCGCCTTGCTCGACTCGGAGATCCTGGCCGACGTCTACCTGACCATGACCGGTGGCCAGACCAGCCTGTCCCTGGCGGGCAATGCCTCGGATGGCAACGGCTCTGGTGAAGGTGCGGGCCGGGCCTCGGAGATCCGCCGGTTGCCGGCCGAGCGGCCGCGGGGGCGGATCATCCGCGCCAGCGAAGCCGAGTTGGCCGAGCACCAGACGCGCCTGGAGATCATCGCCAAGTCTGCCGGCGCCCCGGCCCTGTGGACCCAGTTGCTCGAAAACCAACACTAAGCCTTTATCGTCCGTGGCCCTGTAGCTGCTGCCGCAGGCTGCGAACGGCTCCGTAGGAGATGCGGCGCTCTTGAGGGCGCTGGAGATTTGGCGGGAGATCGTCAAGCAAGGTCCTGCGGACCTTTTCGCAGCCTCGCCGTGGCTCGGCAGCGGCTACAGGGTAATGCCGAGCCGAGAGTGTTGTAGCCGCTGCCGCAGGCTGCGAACGGCTCCTTAGGCGACAGAGGTTTGTCGGGAGATCGCCAAGCAAGGCCCTGTGGGCCTTCACGCAGCTTCGCCATGGCTCAGCAGCGGCTACAGGTGTGTGGGGCGTGGGCCGGCAATTGTGCCTGTGCGACCTTTTGTTACATCGAGTCTGTGCTCGGGGTGACAGGCGACGCCAGGAGCTTCTACCCTGAGTCCATTGGCGGGACCTACCCGCAGCCTCAGGACAGCCTGCCCCATGTATAAAGACCTGCAGTTTCCGATCCTGATCGTGCACCGCGATATCAAGTCCGACACGGTGGCGGGAGACCGGGTGCGGGGCATCGCCCGGGAGCTGGAGAAGGACGGGTTCAGCATCTTTTCCGCGGTCAACTACGCCGAAGGGCGACTAGTGGCTTCTACCCATCACGGCCTGGCCTGCATGTTGATCGCTGCCGAGGGCGCCGGGGAAAACACCCATCTTCTGCAAAACATGGTGGAGCTGATCCGCCTGGCCCGGGTACGCGCACCCTTGTTGCCGATCTTCGCCCTCGGGGAGCAGATGACCCTGGAAAACGCCCCCGCCGATGCCATGAGCGAGCTCAACCAGCTGCGGGGCATTCTCTACCTGTTCGAGGACACGGTGCCGTTCCTGGCCCGGCAAGTGGCCCGGGCCGCGCGCAATTATCTCGACGGCCTGCTGCCGCCGTTCTTCAAGGCCCTGGTGCAGCACACCGCCGATTCCAACTATTCCTGGCACACCCCGGGGCACGGCGGTGGCGTGGCCTATCGCAAGAGCCCGGTGGGCCAGGCGTTTCACCAGTTCTTCGGGGAGAACACCCTGCGTTCGGACCTGTCGGTGTCAGTGCCGGAGCTGGGTTCGCTGCTGGACCACACCGGGCCCCTGGCGGAAGCCGAGGCGCGGGCAGCGCGCAATTTCGGTGCCGACCATACCTTCTTCGTGATCAATGGCACCTCCACCGCCAACAAGATCGTCTGGCATTCCATGGTGGGGCGCGATGACCTGGTGCTGGTGGATCGCAACTGCCACAAGTCGGTGTTGCACTCGATCATCATGACCGGGGCCATCCCCCTGTACCTGTGTCCTGAACGTAATGAACTGGGGATCATCGGGCCGATTCCCTTGAGCGAGTTCAGCCCCGAGTCGATCCAGGCCAAGATCGATGCCAGCCCGCTGACCCGTGGTCGACCGCCCAAGGTCAAGCTGGCGGTGGTCACCAACTCCACCTATGACGGCCTGTGCTACAACGCCGAGCTGATCAAGCAAAGCCTGGGCAACAGTGTCGAGGTGCTGCATTTCGACGAGGCCTGGTATGCCTACGCGGCCTTCCACGAATTCTTCGCCGGGCGTTACGGCATGGGCACCTCGCGCTCCGCTGATAGCCCCCTGGTGTTCACCACCCATTCCACCCACAAGCTGCTGGCGGCTTTCAGTCAGGCGTCGATGATCCATGTGCAGGATGGCGGCGCCCGACAACTGGATCGGGACCGCTTCAATGAAGCCTTCATGATGCACATCTCGACGTCGCCGCAGTACAGCATCATTGCCTCGCTGGATGTGGCCTCGGCGATGATGGAAGGGCCGGCGGGGCGCTCGCTGCTACAGGAAATGTTCGATGAAGCCCTGAGCTTCCGCCGGGCCTTGGCCAATCTGCGGCAGAACATCGCCGCCGATGACTGGTGGTTCTCGATCTGGCAGCCGGAGCGGGTCGAAGGCATCGATCAGGTGCGCACCGGCGACTGGTTGCTGGAGCCCGAAGGCGAGTGGCACGGTTTTGCCGGCGTCACCGACGACTATGTGCTGCTCGATCCGATCAAGGTGACCCTGGTGATGCCCGGCCTTACCGCTGGCGGGGCCTTGAGTGAACACGGAATTCCCGCGGCCGTGGTCAGCAAGTTCCTCTGGGAACGCGGGCTGGTGGTGGAAAAGACCGGGCTCTATTCGTTCCTGGTGCTGTTCTCCATGGGCATCACCAAGGGCAAGTGGAGCACGCTGCTCACCGAGCTGCTGGAGTTCAAGCGCAACTACGACGCCAATGTCAGCCTGGCCAGTTGCCTGCCCAGCGTCGCCGGGCAGGACCCGCAGCGCTATCAGGGCATGGGCTTGCAGGATCTGTGCGACCAGTTGCACGCCTGCTACCGCAGCAACGCCACGGCCAAGCACCTCAAGCGCATGTACACGGTGCTGCCGGAGGTGGCGATGAAGCCCGCCGATGCCTATGACCATCTGGTGCGCGGCGAAGTGGAGGCGGTGTCCATCGATCAACTGCAGGGGCGTATCGCGGCGGTGATGCTGGTGCCATACCCGCCGGGTATTCCGCTGATCATGCCCGGTGAGCGATTTACCGAAGCGACCCGCTCGATCATCGACTACCTGGCCTTTGCCCGAGCGTTCGACAGCAGTTTCCCGGGGTTCGTCGCCGATGTGCATGGCCTGCAGCATGACGACCAGGGCCATGGCCGGCAGTACACCGTCGATTGCGTCAAAGCATGAGGAGTTTTCCTGCTATGCAACCTGTGGTGAATCCCAAGTATCCGGGACTGGCGATCCGTGTGGCCGACGAGGGCTTCGCCGCCTACGTCTGGGGCAGCGACTTCAGCTTCGAAGTCAGTGCCTACGCCGAGGCCGAGCGGGGCATGCCGGTGGCGGACTGGCCGCTGCGCAGGATCGTGCCTTACCGCAAGTGCTATGGCATCGATCCCGAGGAATTCAGCAGTTACCGCAACGCCGCGGACAGCGAGATTTTCATGGCCTACCTGGACGACCAGCCTGTGGGGCACGTGGTGGTCAGCACCAATTGGAACGGTTACGGGCATATCGACGAGTTGGCGGTGCATGCGCCGGCCCGGCGGCACGGCGTCGCCAAGGGGCTGCTGGAGGTGGCGCAGTTCTGGAGTCGCAAGAAGCAGTTGCCGGGGGTGATGCTGGAAACCCAGAACAACAACCTCGGCGCCTGTCGCCTGTATGAGCGCTGCGGCTACGTGGTGGGCGGGGTGGATCACCTGCGTTATCGCGGCATCGATCCGAATACCAGCGAGGTGGCGATTTTCTGGTACCGGCTGTTTGCCGATGAGCCTCAGGCGTAACGGTCCTAGCCGGCCAGTAGCGTTTCGGCCTGCTCGGTCAGCAGTTCCAGCAGGGCGCCGAGCAGGGGCGAGTCCTCGCCAGAACTGCGGCGCAAGGCGTACAGCGTGACACTGATGGGGGGTGACAAGGGGCAGGCATCGAGCCCGGCGCCACGGGCCCCCACGGCTGTGAACGGGTCGACGATGGCCAGGCCCTCGCCGGCCTCCACCAGGCTGCGCATCATCTGGTAGGTCTGTACCCGGGTCTGGATTACCGGGCTTGGGCGCAGATTCTGCAGCTTGCTGGTGAGTATCACGCTCAGCGGGTCCTGGCCCTCCAGGCCCACCATGGCCTGGCCCGCCAGCTCCTGCAGGGCTACGTATTTCTGTTTGGGTTGCAGCCAGCCATGGGGTGCCAGCAAAAACAGCTTGCCCTGAGCCAGGGCCTGGCTGTGGATGTCCGGGTGTTCGGGGTCATGCAGGCTCAGGCCCAGGTCACAGTCGTGCAGCAGCAGGCTGTGGACCATGTCGCGGGTGCTCTGGCTGAGGAGGCTGCAGGGCGTATCGGCGAAGCGCCGGCGCAGGGCCGCGATGCACTGAGGCAGCAGTTGCTGGACCAGAGGGGGCGTGCCGACGATGCGCAAAGGCGGCGCCTGATGAAACCTCAGGCTGTCAGCCAGGCGTTGTACCGGCTCGAAAGCGTCGTACACCCGGTTGATTGCCGGTTGCAATTCCCGGGCTTCGCGAGTGGCCTGCAAGCGCCCGCGCACGCTGGCGAACAGCATGAACCCCAATTGGCTTTCGGCATCGCGTAGCAGGGCTTCGACTTCAGCCACCGAGAGTTGCAGCAGCTCGGCGGCGGTGCCCAGGTGGGCGGTTTGCAGGAGCGCCTGAATCACTTCGATATGACGTAAACGCATGCTTGAAGTCCATGTCCAGCCGGTTAGGGAGTCAGGCGTTGAATCCTACCCCAAGTCCGGGCCGGCGGGCATGATCACTCACTGACATAGGTTTCCGGCTCCCGCACGATGGTGACGTCCGATTGCACCAGCAGGAATTGATTGTCATCGAGCTTCTTGACCCGGTCGCCAATGGCCAGGCGGTAGGTGGTAACGGGCTCCGAGCTGGCCTGGTCGCCCTCTGCGGGCATGGATTCCTGGAACTCGTGCACTGAATACACCCGTCCCTCGGCATCTCTTGCATGGAATTGTCCGACAAGTACTGCTGCCATCTTTAGAGCCTCTGGAGATAAAACACGCAAATTCGGTGCTGTAGACCCGACGTGTGCAAGGTAAGTTTTGCCGGCCGGAAAAAATAATCCGCCGTCGCAGCAGACGGCCTCCCAGGTCTTGGAACTTATGCAGGGAAATGGTTTGTGTGGGGTAGCAGGCGACCCCCAGGCTCATCTATAACTAACACCTTCTTCAAGCCAAGGGTTGGAATGCAATGAGCAATGTCTACAAAGTCGCAGTGTTGGTCGGCAGTCTGAGAAAACAATCCCTGAATCGCAAGGTGGCCCTGGCGCTGGCCGAGCTGGCACCGGCGAACCTGCAGTTGAGCATCGTCGAGATTGGCGATCTGGCGCTGTACAACGAAGACATCGACGTGACGCCTCCCGCGGCCTACACCCGCTTTCGCGAACAGATCGGCGCTGCCGATGCGGTACTGTTCGTCACCCCGGAGTACAACCGCTCGGTACCGGCAGCCCTGAAGAACGCCATCGACGTCGGTTCGCGTCCCTATGGCAAAAGTGCCTGGAGCGGCAAGCCCGGAGCGGTGATCAGCGTTTCCCCCGGGGCCATCGGCGGCTTCGGTGCCAACCACCACCTGCGCCAATCCCTGGTGTTCCTCAATGTGCCGTGCATGCAGCAGCCCGAAGCCTACCTGGGCGGCGCCGGCTCGGCGTTCGACGAAGCGGGCAAGCTGTCGGAAGCGACCCGGCCGTTCCTGCAGAACTTCATCACCGCCTACGGCCAATGGGTCGAGCAGCACAAGAAGGCTTGAGTGCTGTCTGTCACCCACATTCTCCTGCTGTGGTAGGCACCGGCTTGCCGGCGAACGGGCTCCTGGGGCTTGTATCAGCCTCAGGTGCACGGTCGCTGGCAAGCCAGCTCCTGCGCTAGCCCCCTCTTTATTCAAGATTTCTTCGTCATGTTGATTGCAGTATCGATTTTCTTGCTGACCATTACCCTGGTGATCTGGCAGCCCAAAGGCCTGGGCGTCGGTTGGAGCGCGGTGTTCGGCGCGCTCCTGGCCCTGTTCTGCGGCGTGGTGCAACTGGCCGACATCCCGGTGGTGTGGCAGATCATCTGGAACGCCACCGGCACCTTCGTTGCGCTGATCATCATCAGCCTGCTGCTGGACGAGGCCGGGTTCTTCGCCTGGGCGGCCCTGCATGTGGCGCGCTGGGGGCGGGGCAGGGGGCGACGGCTGTTCGCCTTCATGGTGCTGTTGGGAGCCCTGGTGTCGGCACTGTTCGCCAACGACGGCGCGGCGCTGATCCTCACGCCCATCGTCATTTCCATGCTGCTGGCCTTGCGCTTTTCTGCCGCCACGACCCTGGCTTTCGTCATGGGGGCCGGCTTCATCGCCGACACCGCAAGCTTGCCGCTGGTGGTGTCGAACCTGGTGAACATCGTCTCCGCGGACTTCTTCCAGATCGGTTTCAACCGTTATGCGGCGGTGATGCTGCCGGTCAACCTGGTGAGCGTCGCGGCGACCCTGGCGGTGCTGCTGTGGTTTTTCCGCCGGGACATCCCTGAGCAGTACGATCCGCGGCAACTGGCCGAGCCGGCCAGTGCCATCCATGACCGGGCAACCTTCATCGCCGGCTGGTGGGTGCTGCTGATCCTGCTGCTGGGCTGTTTTGCCCTGGAGCCGCTGGGGATTCCCATCAGCGCCATTTCCGCGGTCTGCGCCACTTTGCTGCTGGTGATCGCGGCACGTGGGCACAAGATCTCCACCCGCAAAGTGCTCAAGGAAGCGCCATGGCAGATCGTGATTTTCTCCTTGGGCATGTATCTGGTGGTTTATGGCTTGCGCAATGCCGGGCTGACCGGGTATCTGGCGGGCTGGCTCGACGGCTTTGCCGCTGGTGGCGTCTGGGGGGCGGCGCTGGGCACCGGATTGCTGACGGCGGGGCTGTCATCGGTGATGAACAATTTGCCCACGGTGCTGATCGCTGCCTTGTCCATCGATGCCAGTCAGGCCACCGGGGTGGTCAAGGAAGCGATGATCTACGCCAATGTCATTGGCAGCGACCTGGGGCCGAAAATCACCCCCATCGGCAGCCTGGCCACATTGCTTTGGCTGCATGTGCTTGAACGCAAGGGCATCCATATTGGCTGGGGTTATTACTTCCGGGTCGGCATCGTGCTGACACTGCCGGTGCTGCTGGTGACCCTGGCGGCTCTGGCGTTACGGCTTTCCCTGGCATAGCGAAACCCCACCGAGCCGGCTTGCCGGCGAAGGGGGCGGCGAGATGTGTGCCCGGCGGGGGAGGACTTTCGCTGGCACGCCAGCGCCTACGCAAGTTGGTCTCTGGGCGCTAGGGGCTGGGTCGCGGGGACGTTGGGCCAGAGGTCGGCCACCAGGAACAGGCGCTCGGCTTCTTCCCAGCCCCCTTCGGCTGTTTCCACCAGTCGTACCAGCAGTTGCGCCGGGGCCTGGGCGTCCAGTTCTGCAAGCCATTGCTGCAGTTGCCCGGCCGTCCAGGCCTGTTCGGCCGGATAGTGAGCCGGAGCCAGCCAGGCGTGGCGGGGCAGGGGCTGCCAACGCCCGGGTGCGCTCTGGGCGATGAAGGCGGGCCAGTCCCGCTGGTGCAGCCAGCGCCCTCGCAGGTGCTGCGGGTGAGCGCCTTGAGGCGGTTCGGCGTGGCCCGGCCAGGGATAGAGCAGGTAGCCCCCCAGCCACAGGTGGGCGCTGAACTGCTGGATGTCCAGCGCCGCCAAGGCTTCGCGGCTTTCGGCGCGGGCGGAAATCGGCAGTTGGTGCTCGTCCAGGTGCGCCAGCTTGCGGTCCAGGCGGTCGTGACAGCCCGGGCCAAGCCATTGCGCGCTGTCGCAGCCGTTGCCGTGCTGCGGGCCCAGGTAGAGCTTGATCGCCAGCTCCAGGTGATGCACGCCTTCGCGGTCGCGCAGCAGCATGTCCAGTTCACCGAGGGTGTGCCCCTCACGGCGGATCGGCAGGTTGGCCGCCAGCAGTTCCACCCCCGGCGCATGCTGCACGGCAAATTGCCAGAGGCGTTCGTAGTACAGGCCCAGGCGCCGGGTCCGCCCCTGATTCAGCCAATGGCGCAAGGCGCGGCTGTCCAGATCCTGGCATCGCAGCCAGTGGGCCAGCAGTTGTGGCGCCAGCACCCAGTCGCTGCCGGCCAGGGGGTGGCGCTGTGGCCAGGGCGTATGGCTGAGCATCGGCGGCGCGAGGATGACCCAGGCGAGGTCGCGGACTTCAGGTTGACGCAACTGGCGGGGGAGGCTGAGCAAATCCGGGAACAGGAGCATCTTGCGAGCATAGACGCAAACCTGTGCCGTTCGCGATAAATGCGTGCCACTCGCAGTTGCGTCGGCTGCTCCCAAGCGCCCGTGGCTGAAAGGATTTTGTCTAACGCCGGGTTTCGCCCATAATCCTCCGTTTCGCCCGTACCCGAATTCCGCAGGAGCCCCATGGAGCAGTTTCGCAATATCGGCATTATCGGTCGCCTGGGCAGTTCCCAGGTGCTGGACACAGTTCGCCGACTGAAGAAGTTTCTGCTGGCGCGCCACCTGCACGTGATCCTTGAAGACACCATCGCCGAAGTGCTGCCGGGCCACGGTCTGCAGACCTCCTCGCGCAAGCTGTTGGGCGAGGTCTGCGACATGGTCATCGTGGTCGGCGGCGACGGCAGCCTGCTGGGCGCCGCTCGGGCCCTGGCCCGGCACAATATTCCGGTGCTGGGGATCAACCGCGGCAGCCTGGGCTTTCTCACCGACATCCGCCCCGATGAGCTGGAAGTCAAGGTTGCCGAAGTGCTCGACGGCCACTATCTGGTGGAAAACCGCTTCCTGCTGCAGGCCGAAGTCCGTCGCCATGCCGAGGCCATCGGCCAGGGCGATGCGCTCAACGACGTGGTGCTGCACCCGGGCAAGTCGACGCGGATGATCGAGTTCGAGATCTACATCGACGGCCAGTTCGTCTGCAGCCAGAAGGCCGACGGCCTGATCGTCGCCACGCCTACCGGTTCCACGGCCTATGCGCTGTCCGCCGGCGGCCCGATCATGCATCCCAAGCTGGATGCCATTGTGATTGTGCCGATGTACCCCCATACCTTGTCTGGAAGGCCGATCGTGGTCGATGGCAACAGTGAGCTGAAAATCGTCGTGTCCAAAGATATGCAGATCTATCCGCAAGTCTCCTGTGACGGGCAGAACCACTTCACCTGTGCCCCGGGCGACACCATCACGGTCAGCAAGAAGGCGCAGAAGCTGCGCCTGATCCATCCGCTGGACCACAACTACTACGAGGTCTGTCGGACCAAACTCGGCTGGGGCAGCCGACTGGGCGGTGGAGGCGACTGATGCTCGATCCCGCGCGTAGCTACGACCTGATCGGTGACGTGCACGGTTGCGCCCTGACCCTGGAGCACTTGCTGGATCGGCTCGGGTATCACAAGCAGGGCGGCGTCTGGCGGCACCCGTCGCGCATGGCGGTGTTCCTCGGTGACATCATCGACCGCGGCCCGCGAATCCGTGAATCGCTGCATATCGTCCACGACATGGTGGTGGCCGGCCAGGCGCTGTGCATCATGGGCAACCATGAGTTCAACGCCCTGGGCTGGAGCACCCCGGCGGCGGCCGGCAGCGGCAAGCAGTTCGTGCGCGAACACACCCCGCGCCATGCCCGACTGATCCACGAAACCCTGACCCAGTTCGAACACCACCCTGGCGACTGGCACGACTTCCTGGAGTGGTTCTATGAGCTGCCGCTGTTCGTCGACGCCGGCCGTTTCCGCGTGGTGCACGCTTGCTGGGATGCCGGCCTGATCGCGCCCCTGCGCCAGCAGTATCCGGACGGTTGCATCGATCGAGCCTTCCTCCAGGCCTCGGCGCTGCCCGACAGTTTTGCCAGCACCGCCTTCGATCGCCTGCTGCGCGGCACCGACATGCGCCTGCCCCACGGCCTGACCATGACCAGTGGCGACGGCCTGACCCGGGCGTTCTTTCGCACCAAATTCTGGGAAGACGACCCACAGACCTACGGCGACATCGTCTTCCAGCCCGATGCCTTGCCCGATCCAGTGGCGCGCACGCCGTTGTCCCCGGCCGAGAAAAACAGCCTGCTGCGCTACGGCGCCGACGAACCGATGCTGTTCGTCGGCCACTACTGGCGCAGCGGCAAGCCGGCGCCGATCCGGCCCAACCTGGCGTGCCTGGATTACAGCGCGGTGCTCTACGGCAAGCTCGCCGCGTATCGGCTGGACCAGGAAACCCGCCTGGACCCGAATAAATTTGTCTGGGTCGACGTCGAGCGGCCCGAGGTGTTGCGATGAGCGCGGTAGCGGTTTTGCGTCTGCCCCTGGCCACGGATCTGAGTGGTTTCGTCAAACTGCTGCAGCGCATGCAGGTGCCGCACCGGGTCAGTGAGGAGGCCGGCGAGCAGGTGCTCTGGGTGCCGGAATCCATCAGTGAGGATGTGCGGGGCCTGTACCAGCGCTTTCCCCAGGGCGATCCCGAGCAGCAACTGGATATCCCGCAGGCGGCCACCCCGGCCCGCGTCGGCCTGGGGGAGCAGTTGCGCCGCAGCCCGATTACCGCGCTGATCCTGCTGCTGAGCCTGGCGGTTTGCGGCATCACCTTGCTGGGGGACAACCTGCAAACCCTCGGCTGGTTTACCTTCCTCGAGTTCCGTGTGGTCGGCGACTACATCCAGTTCAGTTCCCTGGCCGACAGCCTGGCGGCGGGGCAGTGGTGGCGCCTGGTGACGCCGATGCTGATCCACTTCGGCATCCTGCATATCGCCATGAACGGCATGTGGTACTGGGAACTGGGGCGGCGCATCGAGTTGCGCCAGGGCAGCATCAACCTGCTGGGCTTGACCCTGCTGTTCAGCCTGGTGTCCAACTACGCCCAATACTATTTCAGTGGCCCGACCCTGTTCGGCGGCCTGTCCGGGGTGCTCTACGGTCTGCTCGGGCATTGCTGGATCTACCAATTACTGTCCCCCAACCCCATCTACCGCCTGCCCCGGGGCGTGCTGGTGATGATGCTGGTGTGGCTGCTGCTGTGCCTGTCCGGGCTGGTGTCGATGATCGGTTTCGGCGAAATCGCCAACGCCGCCCACGTCGGCGGGCTGCTCGTCGGTTGCCTTACTGGTTTGTTGGGCGGCTTGTACAGTCGCCGTAAACTGGCCCTTTGAATGCTGGAGTCTTGTATGTCGTCCTTTGTCGAAATGATCGAAAACATCACCCCCGAGATCTACCAGAGCCTGAAGCTGGCGGTAGAAATCGGCAAATGGTCCGATGGCCGCAAGCTCACCGCCGAGCAGCGCGAACTGTCGCTGCAGGCGATGATCGCCTGGGAAATGCAGAACCTGCCCGAGGACCAGCGCACCGGCTACATGGGCCCGCAGGAATGCGCCTCGAAGTCGGCGCCGGTGCCGAACATCCTGTTCAAGTCGGATGCCATCCATTGATCGAGATTGGCCGCGGTTCCATCAGCAAAATGTCGGCACGCCTGGACGGGCCGAATGTTCAGTACGCTTTTCGCCTGGGTGACAGCGAGGTGCCGGTCAACCCCCTGATCGGTACCCAGGTGCGCCTGGAATACCTGGGGGCGATCCACTGCACTCACTGCGGGCGCAAGACCAAGACCAGTTTCAGCCAGGGTTACTGCTATCCATGCATGACCAAGCTGGCCCAGTGCGATATCTGCATCATGAGTCCGGAACGTTGCCACTACGACGCCGGCACCTGCCGCGAGCCGTCCTGGGGCGAGCAGTTCTGCATGACCGATCACGTGGTCTATTTGGCCAACTCCTCGGGGATCAAGGTCGGCATCACCCGCGCCACCCAGTTGCCGACCCGCTGGCTCGACCAGGGCGCCAGCCAGGCGCTGCCGATCATGCGCGTGGCGACCCGCCAGCAATCGGGCTTCGTCGAGGATCTGTTCCGCTCCCAGGTGGCGGACAAGACCAACTGGCGTGCCTTGCTCAAGGGCGATGCCCAGGCGGTGGACCTGGTGGCGGTGCGCGAGCAACTGTTTGAATCCTGCGCCGAGGGCCTGTTGGCCCTGCAGGAGCGTTTCGGCCTGCAGGCGATTCAGCCGGTGACCGATATCGAGCCCCTGGAGATTCGTTATCCGGTCGAGCAGTACCCGGCCAAGATCGTCAGCTTCAACCTGGACAAGAACCCGATTGCCGAAGGCACGCTGCTGGGGATCAAGGGCCAGTACCTGATCTTCGACACCGGCGTGATCAACATTCGTAAGTACACGGCCTACCAGCTCGCCGTGCATCAGTAGAAGGAATTCGCCATGCGCACCGACCAACCGAAGATGATCTACCTGAAGGACTATCAGGCCCCCGAGTACCTGATCGACGAGACCCACCTGACCTTCGAGTTGTTCGAGGACCACAGCCTGGTCCATGCGCAGCTGGTGATGCGTCGCAATCCGGCCCGTGGCGCCGGGCTGCCGCCGCTGGTGCTGGATGGCCAGCAGCTGGAGCTGCTATCGGTGAGCCTCGCCGATCAGCCGCTGAGTGCTGACGACTACCAGCTGGATGACAACCACCTGACCCTGCACCCCACCAGCGCCAGCTTCACCCTGGACACCAGCGTGAAGATCCACCCGGAAAGCAACACCGCCCTGGAAGGCCTGTACAAGTCCAGTGGCATGTTCTGCACCCAGTGCGAAGCCGAGGGCTTTCGCAAGATCACCTATTACCTCGACCGCCCGGATGTGATGAGCAAGTTCACCACCACCGTGGTGGCCGAGCAGCACAGCTACCCGGTGCTGCTCTCCAACGGTAACCCGATTGCCAGCGGCCCCGGTGAAGACGGCCGGCACTGGGCGACCTGGGAAGACCCGTTCATGAAGCCCGCCTACCTGTTTGCCCTGGTGGCCGGTGACCTGTGGTGCGTGGAAGACAGCTTCCGCACCCAGAGCGGCCGCGATGTGGCGCTGCGCATCTATGTCGAGCCGGAAAACATCGACAAGTGCCAGCACGCCATGAACAGCCTGAAAAAGTCCATGCGCTGGGACGAAGAGACCTACGGCCGTGAATACGACCTGGACATCTTCATGATTGTCGCGGTGAACGACTTCAACATGGGCGCCATGGAAAACAAGGGCCTGAACATCTTCAACTCCAGCGCCGTGCTGGCCCGTGCCGAAACTGCCACCGACGCCGCCCACCAGCGGGTCGAGGCCATCGTCGCCCACGAATACTTCCACAACTGGTCGGGCAACCGCGTGACCTGCCGCGACTGGTTCCAGCTGTCGCTCAAGGAAGGCTTCACGGTGTTCCGCGATGCCGGTTTCTCCGCGGACATGAACTCGCGCACCGTCAAGCGCATTCAGGACGTGGCCTACCTGCGCACCCACCAGTTCGCCGAAGACGCCGGCCCCATGGCCCATGCCGTGCGCCCGGAAAGCTTTATCGAGATTTCCAACTTCTACACCCTGACCGTGTACGAAAAGGGTTCGGAAGTGGTGGGCATGATCCACACCTTGCTCGGAGCTGAAGGTTTCCGTAAGGGCAGTGACCTGTACTTCGAACGCCATGACGGTCAGGCCGTGACCTGTGACGATTTCGTCAAGGCCATGGAAGATGCCAACGGCGTCGATCTGAGCCAGTTCAAGCGCTGGTACAGCCAGGCCGGTACGCCACGGCTGGCGGTCAGCGAGTCCTACGACGCGGCGGCCAAGACCTACAGCCTGACCTTCCGCCAGAGCTGCCCGCAGACCCCGGACAAAGTGGAGAAACTGCCGTTCGTGATCCCGGTGGAGCTGGGCCTGCTGGACTCGAAAGGGGCGGGTATGGCCCTGCGCCTGTCCGGCGAAAACGCCGCCCAGGGGACTTCCCGGGTGATCTCGGTGACCGAGGCCGAGCAGACCTTCACCTTCGTCGATATCGCCGAACATCCGTTGCCATCGCTGCTGCGGGGCTTCTCGGCGCCGGTGAAGCTGAGCTTCCCCTACAATCGCGACCAGCTGATGTTCCTCATGCAGCACGACAGCGACGGTTTCAACCGTTGGGACGCCGGCCAGCAGTTGGCCGTGCAAGTGCTGCAAGAACTGATTGCCCAGCATCAGCAGGGTCAGGCGCTGGTGATGGACGAACGTCTGGTGACTGCCCTGGGCACCGTGCTGGCGGATGACAGCCTGGACCAGGCCATGGTCGCGGAAATGCTGTCGCTGCCGGGCGAGGCCTATCTGACCGAGATCAGCGAAGTGGCGGATGTCGAGGCGATCCATGCGGCTCGCGAGTTTGCCCGCCAGCAACTGGCTGACAGCCTGTTCGATGCGCTGTGGAAGCGTTATCAGGCCAACCGGGCAGTGTCCAAGGCCACGGCCTATGTCGCCGAGTCCGAGCACTTTGCCCGTCGCGCGCTGCAGAACATTGCGTTGTCCTACCTGATGTTGACCCGCAAGCCTGAAGTGCTGGCGGCGGCCATCGAGCAGTTCGACAGCGCCGACAACATGACCGAGCGTCTCACCGCCCTGGCGGTGCTGGTCAACTCGCCGTTCGAGGCCGAGAAGGCCCAGGCTCTGGCGGTGTTCGCCGAGAACTTCAAGGACAACGCCCTGGTCATGGACCAGTGGTTCAGCGTCCAGGCCGGCAGCCCGTTGCCGGGCGGCCTGGAGCGGGTCAAGGCGCTGATGCAGCACCCTGCGTTCAACCTCAAGAACCCGAACAAGGTGCGGGCGTTGGTGGGGGCTTTTGCCGGGCAGAACCTGATCAACTTCCATGCGGCGGATGGTTCGGGTTATCGCTTCCTGGCGGATCTGGTGATCCAGCTCAACGGCTTCAACCCGCAGATTGCCTCGCGGCAACTGGCGCCACTGACTCGCTGGCGCAAATACGACAGCGCCCGTCAGGCGCTGATGAAGGGCGAACTGGAGCGCATCCGTGCTTCCGGCGATCTCTCCAGCGACGTGTTCGAAGTGGTGAGCAAAAGCCTCGCCTGACGGCGGCAGCGGCTACGCCTGTAGCCGCTGCTGAGCCTGCGAAGCTGCGCCAAGGTCCGCAGGACCTTGCTTGGCGATCGCTGTCATACCTCTGTCGGTCTTGAGATCGATGCGTCCCTGCGACGCAGTGCCGCCCAGACCGTTCGCAGTCTGCGGCAGCGGCTACAGGGGGGGCAGTGCGCTGCTCAAGTCGCGGTGATAGTTCTGCGCGCCAATGGCGTGCAGGATGCCCACTCGCTCAAGCTTGGCATGAACCTTCAGGTTGGCTTCGCACAGTTTCACCACGATCCCGCGCTTGTGCAGCTGACCTATCACTTCCTCCAGGGTCTGCAGCCCAGTGATATCCATGAACGGCACATGCTTGAGGCGGATGATCAGCAGCCTGGGATCGCTATGGGTCTGGGCCAGGGCCCGTTCAAAGGTTTCGGCAGCGCCAAAGAACAGGGGGCCTTCGATGGTATAGATCAGCACCCCCGGAGGCAGGTGCCCGCGGCCTTTGCCGCGCAATTCGTTTTCCAGATCCTCTCCCACCACTTGCTGCACCTCCACCGAGGAGGCCATGCGCCGCAGAAAATGCAGCATCGCCAGGATCACTCCGATGTTCACCGCAATCACCAGATCACTGAACACCGTCAGCACAAAGGTACACAGCAGGATCGCCACATCCGCCCGGGGCGCGCGTTGCACCATGCGCTTGAAGTGGTGCAGCTCACTCATGTTGTAGGCCACCACGAACAGGATCGCCGCCAGGGCGCACAACGGGATATTGGCCGCCAGCGGCGCGAGAAACAGGATGATCAGCACCAGCACCACGGCGTGGGTGATGCCGGCCAGCGGGCTGCTGCCGCCGTTGCGGATGTTGGTGGCGGTGCGGGCAATGGCGCCCGTGGCGGCGAACCCGCCAAACAGCGGTGTGGCCAGGTTGGCGATGCCCTGGCCGATCAGTTCCTGGTTGGAGTCGTGGCGGGTGCCGGCCATGCCGTCGGCCACCACCGCCGACAACAGCGATTCGATGGCTCCGAGCATGGCGATGGCGAAGGCCGGTCCTATCAGGTCGAGTATCCGTGGCAGGCTGATCTCGGGCAGTTGCAGGGTCGGCAAGCCCTGGGGAATGCCGCCAAAGGCACTGCCGATGGTGGCCACGCCCTGGAACTGGAACAGTGACTGCAAGGCGGTGGCCAGGACCATGGCAACCAGCGGCGCCGGCAGGCGCTTGAGCGCGGGGATCTTGGGTACCCACAACAGCAGCGCCAGGCTGAGCAAGGCCAGCAGGGTGGTGGCCAGGTGCAGTTCGGGCAGGGCTTGCAGCAGGTGCCAGAGCTTCTGGTGGAAGTGTTCGCCCTGGACGGCGGGCAGGCCGAAGAAGTCTTTCCACTGGCTGACCCAAATGATCACCCCGATCCCGGCGGTGAAGCCGAGAATTACCGGGTCGGGGATGAATTTGATCAGGGCGCCCAGGCGGCTGATGCCCAGCAGGAACAGGATGATGCCGGCCATCATGGTCGCCAGTTGCAGGCCGTCGACCCCGTATTTGGCAGTGACCCCGGCGAGAATCACGATAAAGGCCCCGGTGGGGCCGGCGATCTGCAAGCGACTGCCGCCGAACAGCGACACCAGCAGGCCACCGACGATGGCGGTGTAGATGCCCTGTTCCGGCTTGACCCCGGAGGCGATGGCAAACGCCATGGCCAGGGGCAGCGCCACCACGCCGACAATCACCCCAGCCACCAGGTTGCGAGCCCAGTGCCGGGGGCCGAGCAAGCCAGCCTTCCACGCCTCGCGTATGGCAATCATGCGTCACTCCTGAAGGTCATCGGGCTCGCCACCCACGCAGCTCATCATAGTCAACGCTGGGTAGCGGCGGCTGATGCCCTGGATCAGCCTTTGGTCGTGTACCGGTGCTACACGCCGACAGGCCGCGCAAACCTCAGCTAAATTGACAAGCTTTTCGTACCGCCATCAACGCTTCCTCGCCTGCTGCAGAGGAGCATCGATCAGCCCAGCGAATGCCCGAGCATTCAGGGGCCTGGCCAGAGGCGGTGATTAACAAAAGATAACGTGGCGTTGATTGTCAGACCTTTCCAAAGCCCGATAGGATAGCCCGCAGCCGAAGGGGCTCTAGAGTGCAGGTTTCAGGACGATCTTCACGGTCGGTCCAGGCATCGAAAACCCCTGAAGGCGCCCTGAGAGGTCAAATGACCTGACAATAATAATGGGGGAATGGTCTATGAGTGAGCCTGTCATGGGTGTAGTTGTTGGCCGCCCGCCGGCGCTGCGCACGTTCGCATTGCTGGCTACAGCGCTCTCGCTGTTGGGTGTCGTGACGCTGTCGACACCGGTCCTGGCCGCTGCCACCGCAGCGGATACTGTCTATTCCATCGAATCGCCCAAGGCGGCGAAAAGCCTGATGCTCGATGTGGTCCACGCCGGCAAGCGCCTGGTGGCAGTGGGCGACCGCGGGCACATTCTCTACTCCGACGATCAGGGAGCGTCCTGGGTGCAGGCCAAGGTGCCGACCCGGCAACTGCTGACCGCGGTGTATTTTGTCGATGACCAGCACGGCTGGGCGGTGGGCCACGATGCCCAGGTCCTGGCCAGCACCGATGGCGGTGTCACCTGGAGTCGGCAGTTCCAGGACCTCAAGCGTGAAGCGCCCTTGCTCGATGTCTGGTTCAAGGACACCCGCAACGGCTACGCCGTCGGTGCCTATGGCGCGTTGCTGGAAACCACCGACGGTGGCCAGCACTGGGAAGACGTCAGCGATCGCCTGGACAACGAAGACCAGTTCCACCTCAACGCCATTGCCCAGGTCAAGGATTCCGGACTGTTCATCGTCGGCGAGCAGGGCAGCCTGTTCCGCTCCGCCGATGATGGGCAGACCTGGGAGCGCCTCGAAGGCCCCTATGAAGGCTCGCTGTTCGGCGTGATCGCTACCGGCCAGCCGGCGACCCTGCTGGTGTTCGGCCTGCGGGGCAATCTCTATCGTTCCACGGATTTCGGCAACACTTGGGAGCAGGTGGAGTTGAACGCTGCCCGTGGCGCCCTGGAGTTCGGCCTGTCGGGTGCTACCTTGCTGGACGACGGCTCGCTGGTGATCGTCGGCAACGGCGGCAGCGTGATCCGCAGTACCGACCACGGCCAGACCTTCAGCGTATTCAACCGTGCGGACCGCCTCTCGCTGTCGGCGGTGACCGCTGCCGGCAATGGCAAGCTGATCCTGGCCGGGCAGGGCGGGGTGCGGATCTCTGCGGCAACCGGCGCTGACGTCGGCAAATAAGCCGGGCACATAATAAGAAGGTGGGGAATTCCATGAGCAGTCATCACCAGGACAAGGCGAACTTTCTCGAACGCCTGATTTTCAACAACCGCCCGGCAGTGATCTTCATTTGCCTCTTGGTCAGCGCTTTTCTGTTCTGGCAGGCGACCCTGATTCGGCCTTCCACCAGTTTCGAAAAGATGATCCCGCTCAAGCACCCGTTCATCGAGCGGATGATGGAGCACCGCAATGACCTGGCCAACCTGGGCAACACCGTGCGTATCTCGGTGGCGGCCCGCGACGGCGACATCTTCACCCAGGAGTACATGGAGACCCTGCGGCAGATCAACGACGAGGTGTTCTACATCTCTGGCGTCGATCGCTCCGGGCTCAAGTCGCTGTGGAGCCCCAGCGTGCGCTGGACCGAGGTGACCGAAGAAGGTTTCGCCGGTGGCGAGGTGATTCCCCAGAGCTATAACGGCTCGCCCGAAAGCCTCGACCAGTTGCGCAACAACGTCCTCAAGTCCGGCCAGGTCGGGCGCCTGGTGGCCAACGATTTCAAATCCAGCATCGTCGACATCCCGTTGCTGGAGTCCTACCCGGACCCTCAGGACCAGGGCAAGCTGCTGGCCCTGGACTACCAGAAGTTCTCCCACCAGCTGGAAGAAAAGATCCGCGACAAGTTCGAAGCGCAGAACCCCAATGTGAAGATCCACATTGTCGGCTTCGCCAAGAAGGTCGGCGACCTGATCGATGGCCTGATCATGGTGGTGATGTTCTTCGGCGTGGCCTTCATCATCACCCTGGTGCTGCTGTACTGGTTCACCTGGTGCATCCGCAGCACCATCGCGGTGCTGATCACCACCCTGGTGGCGGTGGTCTGGCAGCTGGGGCTGATGCATGCCTTCGGCTTTGGCCTGGACCCGTACTCGATGCTGGTGCCGTTCCTGATCTTCGCCATCGGCATCTCCCACGGGGTGCAGAAGATCAACGGCATCGCCCTGCAGTCCAGTGACGCCGACAACGCCCTGACCGCGGCGCGGCGGACCTTCCGCCAACTGTTCCTGCCGGGGATGATCGCCATTCTCGCCGACGCCGTGGGCTTCATCACTTTGCTGATCATCGACATCGGGGTGATCCGCGAGCTGGCCATCGGTGCCTCCATCGGTGTGGCGGTGATTGTGTTCACCAACCTGATCCTGCTGCCAGTGGCGATTTCCTACGTCGGCATCAGCAAGCGCGCCATCGAACGCAGCAAGAAGGATGCCTCCCGCGAGCATCCGTTCTGGCGCCTGCTGTCGAATTTTGCCAGCCCCAAAGTGGCACCGATCTCCATCGCCCTGGCCCTGGTGGCCTTTGGCGGCGGCCTCTGGTACAGCCAGAACCTGAAGATCGGCGACCTCGACCAGGGCGCGCCGGAGCTGCGTCCCGACTCGCGCTACAACAAGGACAACAACTTCATCATCAGCAACTACTCCACCAGCTCCGACGTTTTGGTGGTGATGGTCAAGACCGCATCCGAAGGTTGCTCGCGCTATGAGGCCATGGCCCCCATCGACGAGCTGATGTGGAAGATGCAGAACACCGAGGGCGTGCAGTCGGCGATCTCCCTGGTGACTGTGTCCAAGCAGATGATCAAGGGCATGAACGAGGGCAACCTGAAATGGGAAACCCTGTCGCGCAACCCCGATGTGCTCAACAACTCCATTGCCCGGGCCGACGGCCTGTACAACAACAACTGCTCCCTGGCGCCGGTGCTGGTGTTCCTCAATGACCACAAGGCCGCGACCTTGGACCGCGCGGTGCATGCGGTGCAGGAATTCGCCGCGCAGCACAACAAGGATGGCCTGGAGTTCATCCTCGCCGCCGGCAACGCCGGGATCGAGGCGGCTACCAACGAAGTGATCAAGGAGTCCGAGCTGACCATCCTGATCCTGGTGTACATCTGTGTGGCCGGCATGTGCATGATCACCTTCCGCTCCTGGGCGGCGACCCTGTGCATCGTCCTGCCGCTGGTGCTGACCTCGGTGCTGGGCAACGCGTTGATGGCCTTCATGGGCATCGGCGTCAAGGTCGCGACCTTGCCGGTGGTGGCGCTGGGGGTGGGCATCGGTGTCGACTACGGCATCTATATCTACAGCCGTCTGGAAAGCTTCCTGCGTGCCGGACTGCCGTTGCAGGAGGCTTACTACCAGACCCTGCGTTCCACCGGCAAGGCGGTGCTGTTCACCGGCCTGTGCCTGGCCATCGGCGTGTGCACCTGGATCTTCTCGGCGATCAAGTTCCAGGCCGACATGGGCCTGATGCTGACCTTCATGCTGCTGTGGAACATGTTCGGTGCCCTGTGGCTACTGCCGGCCCTGGCGCGGTTCCTGATCAAGCCGGAGAAGCTGGCGGGGCAGAAGGGCAACTCGCTGTTCGCTCACTGATCCAGGCGTTTTGAACACTCAGCCGCGCCCTCGGGCGCGGCTTTTTCATGCCTGCTCCCAGGGCATGAACAGGCTGGCGCCGCAGGGCAATGCCAGACCCCTTCGACAGTGCCCGCAGGCCGCACCGGCGGCGAGTGATGACTGGACGCAATACGGGCCCGATCCTTCGGCGCCGATCAGCTATGATTGCGCCTTTCCAATTGATGATTGATTGCTATGACCGCTGCTACCGACACCTTGCTCACCGCCCTTGAAGCCTGCGACATGCTGGAAATCGACGGCCTGCACGCCTTCGATTTCACCCTCGACGAGCAGCGCCTGCTGATCGAGTGCATGGATGGCCGTGCCGCCAAGCGCTGGAGCTTTACCCTGGCCCAGGTGCAGGCCGCGACTTTTGATCAGGCGCTGCAGAGCTGGACCCTGGTCGCTGATTCCGGCGAGCACCGCCTGGTGTGCATGAGCGCGTTCAGTGCCCGCGACGAAGAGGAGAGTGAGCATGAAGATGCGTAATTTCTGGCCGCTGTTGATGGCCGGCAGTGTTGGTGCCATGGCGGTCCAGGCCGCGCCGGCAGAGACCCAGGAACTGCTGGTGGGTTCCTACACCCAAGGGCAGAGCCAGGGCCTGTATCGCCTGCGTTTCAACGAGGGGACCGGGCGGATCGATGCCAAGCCGTTGCAAGTGGTGAAGAGCTCCAACCCGTCCTGGCTGACCCTCTCCAAGGACCAGAAATTCGTCTTTGTGGTGAATGAAAACAGCCCGGGGCAGGTTGACCCCATCGGTCGTGTCAGCAGCTACAGCCTGGCGCCCAAGACCCATCAACTGAACCTGATCAACCAGGTGCAGAGCCAGGGCAACGAGCCTACTCACTCCAGCCTGAGCGCCGACGGCAACTACCTGTTCGTCAGCAACTATTCGGTAGACGTGGACCCGGGTGGCAGCCTGGCGGTGGTGCCGGTCAGCGCCGACGGCCATCTGTCGCCGGTGGTGCAGCTCACCAGCCATCCGGGCAGCCGGGTCGATCCCGAGCGCCAGCAGTCGGCCCACGTGCATTCGTCGGTGTCGTCCCCGGACGGCCAGTTCGTGTTCGCCAACGACCTGGGGGCAGACAAGATCTTTGTCTACCGCTACGACCCCAAGGCCAATCCGGAACACCCGCTGACGCCTGCCGAACCGGCCTTTGTCCAGCTGCCCCCAGGCAGTGGTCCGCGCCACTTGCTGTTCAGTGCCGATGGCAAGCGTGCCTACCTGACCCTGGAGATGAGCGCCCAGGTGGCGGTCTTTGACTATCAGGACGGCAAGCTGACCCAGCGTCAGTTGCTGGATCTGGCGGCCAATGGCTCCAAGGAGAAAAAGGCCGCGGCGGCCCTGCATGCCTCCAAGGACGGCCAGTACCTGTATGTCAGTAACCGTGGCACGGCCAACCAGTTGCTGGTGTTCGCCATCGACCCGAGCAACGGCCAGCTCAAGGAGATCCAGCGCCGTTCCGTGGAAGGCGATCACCCGCGGGAGTTCAGCCTCGATCCGAGCAACCGCTACGTGCTGATCGGCAACCAGAAAAGCAATGAAATCGTGGTGATCGAACGTGACGCCAAGACCGGTTTCCTCGGCAAGACGGTGCAGAAACTGCCCTTCGAAGCCCCCAGCGACATCAAGTTCCTGGTGCGTCAATAGACCGCAGGCCCCGGTATCCGGGGCCTGACTGCTTCTATCAATCACGCTGATAATAGCTACTGCCGCAAAGCATTTTTTCCCGCCAACCCTCGGGAGTAAGTTTGCTCAACAGCCCACACGGGCAAGCAAGCCAACTGAATCCGAGGGTTATACCGATGAACTTCAATCTCTTCTCCGTGATCGCAGCCTCCGCCATTTCCGCCAGCGTGGCCCTGCCAGCCAGCGCCAACGTGGAAATCAGCCGCAAGACATCCTCCACCAACACCTACACCCAGAAGTACCTGCAACAAAGCGCCAACTTCTACGCCGCCCTGGATCACAAGAGCCACGGCTGATCGGCTAGCGTTACGCCTGTGCTGGCTAGCCGCCTGGCATGTCCAGCGCGATATCCACGTTGCCCCGTAGCCACTGAGTTCCTCACACGATTTGCGCCCAAGCCGGCATGGCTTGCCGACCTTGCGATCGACAAGCTCTGCTTCATGTCATAGGGGAGGGCGCAAGGGGAAGGTTTGCTCAGGCCTGGCTGATGTCCAGCAATCGAGGCATGGCAATCGCCAGATAATCCTGCGTATCGAGCACCATCGACGCATCCAGCCGCCCCGCGTTGAAGGCTATTTCTGCGTAGCCTGTGGTCAAGGCCGGATCGACGATCAATTGAATGCGCTCATCGAAAACAAAAGGAGGGATGGCGCCGATCCGGCACCCGGTCAGTTCCATGGCGGTTTCGGCCTTCACCAGCTCGGCTTTTTTCCCGCCCAGGGCCGCTCCGACTTTCTTCATGTCCAGCTTCTGGTCGCCCGGCAGTATCACCAGGGCATAGGGTCCGGGCTGCCCCTTGAGGGAGCAAAGCATGGCCTTCGCGCCTTGGCCGGGCTCGGTGCCACGGATTTCGGCGACGCGCGCCGACTGGCCCTCGGCATCGTGCATCAACACCCGGTAGGAGGCTGAGCGGGCATCGAGTAGTGCCACGAGGCGATCAAACATCGGATGCATGTAGTTTTCCTCTGGTTTACAGGAGCATGTCGTAGGACAGTTTGCTGATCAGAATCACCAGCAACACCAGGAATAGAGCCCGGACAAAGGGCACGCCCTTATGAACGGCCAGCCAGGTGCCAGTGAGCGCGCCCAGGATGTTGAATGCCGCCATGGGGATTGCGATCAGGTAGAGCACGTTACCCGTTGGGATAAAGAACATGAGTGCCGCTACGTTGGTCGCGATGTTCACCAGCTTGGCCGATGCCGAGGCATGCAGAAAGTCGAAGGCGAAGCAGCGGATGAACAGGAAGATCAGGAAGCTGCCAGTGCCGGGACCGAACAGGCCATCGTAGAAACCGATGGCGCCGCCGATGACGATCGCCAGCAGTTTTTCCTTGGTACCGATGCGCATGGGTTTGTGCAGGGCGCCGAAATCTTTCTTCCAGAAGGTGTAGATCGCCATCAGTACAATCAACACCAGCACCGCCGGCCGGATCATCGACTGAGGTACGAACGACACCGTGGCGGCGCCGAAGAAGGCCATGACAAAGGCCGCGCAGGCGGCGGGGATCACAAGCCCCCAGTTGATCACCACCTTGCGTACGAAGGATCGGGCCGCGAATGCGGTGCCGCAGGCGGCCGCGACTTTGTTGGTACCCAGCAGCGCCGCCGGTTGAGCGGTGGGGAGCACGTTGAATAGCGCGGGAATCTGGATCAGTCCGCCGCCACCCACCGCCGCATCGATCAGGCCGGCGGCGAAGGCGAACACGCAAAGGATGACAATATCGACCATGAAATCAGGCTCTGCCTATGTAGGGTTGATGAGGGGCCAGCGGCACCACGCGTGCCGGATCATTGACCCCGAAGACCCGCAACATCCAGCGATCACGGCCGTCGTAGCGGGGTGTAAAACCATCCCGGGCATGCAGGGTTTGCTGGTTCTTGAAGATCAGCATGTCCCCTGGTTGCAGCAGTATGTGGTGCACGACATCGGGATGATCGGCGGCGGCGGCGAACAGTTGGAGGGCAAACTGCGCATTGGCGCAGGTCGCTTCGACACTCGCTTTGTTGTAGCGGCAATACAGGTCACCGGTTGCGCTTCTGTACAGCAAGGGGACGTTTTCCAGCACATTCCCCTGTTTGCCGAAGGAGGCCGGTCGGCGAACGGTGAAGTTCGGTCGTAACAATTCCTCTTCGACACAGGCCGGCAGAATGGCCAGCACCTCGTCAATGGCGACGATGCGCGTCGGCACATCGAGCTCGCAGCGCAGGCCGGTCAGGGACAGGTACTCCGGACAGGCCGACAACTGCGAGACGGGTTCGCAGGTCAAAGGCAGGTGAGGGTTGTCGACGTGCATGCCCAGGTCCGCGCGCGAGCCATAGGAGCTCTTTTCGGTCTCTCGCTTGTGCTTGGGCGATACGTGACGGAACACGGTGTCGTTGCTTTCACCCTCGTAGGCCAGTGGACGGGTTTGCAGAGTTTGCAGCACGGACAAGATAGCCCCGGCCAGCGTCGACACGTTCTCGATACCCGGCTCCAGGTCATAGGGCGTGGCCGGCAGTAGCGGGTCCAGCGGCAGCCCCCTGACGATCATCGCCACGTCACGGGCCTGTGGAAAATTGCGTAGCTGCTGGATTTTCTCCGGGCACAGGGCACTTTCCAGCAGCCGCCCCAGGGCCGGCATGTGGCGGATACCCGAGGCGCTATCGGTCACGTCCAGTGCTGCCAGACCGGCCTGAAGTGTGCGTTGTTCTTCGAGCGACAGATGAATTTGCGGTATCTCCCGTCGGGTCGAAGTCACTGATTTTTTTTCCAGCCATTCATGAGTGACTTCATCAACACAAGCTGCGGCTTTCCCGATTACTTCATCCAGCTTTGACACGTCCTTGCGCTCCTGTTTGCCCCATCCTTGTGGGTTGAGCGGGAAGGTTAACGGAAGGGCCTTTTTTTGTGTTGCAATGCCGCGTTGTGAAAAATGCAATGAGGTGGACAGTGGCATTGAATATGTTGGGGGAACTTGAAGCCTTCGCGACCGTGGCTCGCAAGCGCAGCTTCGTCGCCGCGGCACGGACGCTGGGGCGCTCCCCCAGCGCACTGACCCGTGCCGTTCAAGCCCTGGAGGAAAGTGTGGGGCTCAAGTTGTTCAATCGCTCCTCCAATGCCGTGAGCTTGACCGAAGCGGGTGAATGCTTATTGCCCCACGCGTACAAAATGCTCGACCTGCAACGTGAGGTCGATGAAGACCTGTCCGGTCTCAGCGGCCTGGCCTCCGGCTGGATCCGTTTTTCCGCCCCCGAGTTTCTCGGACAAGGGGTATTGCCCCGGTTGATCGCGCAATACTGCGAGCGTTATCCAGACGTTAATGTCGATGTGATTTTCACCGATGAGATCATCGACCCGGCCAAGAGCAAGCTGGACTTCTCGATTCGCGGCGCGTTTCCACAATCCAGCGACTTGATCGGCTTTGCGCTCTGGAGTTACTCACGTTATCTGTATGCCAGCCCCGGCTATCTGGAGCGCAACGGCATGCCCGAGTCCATCGAGGCACTGGAGTCGCATTCGCTGATCCTGCATACGGCACCACGGATTCTCAAGGAGTGGAATTTTCGCAGTGAGGAGCAGGCCATCAGCTTTCGGGTTCACCCCAAATTTCGTTTCAGCTCCGGTCTGGCGGTATTCCAGGCAGCCCTGGCGGGCGTCGGGATCGCCCGCTTGGCGGATTGGATGGCGGAGCCCGAAGTGGCAGCAGGGCGCCTGCTCCGGGTTTGTCCTGAGTACAAGCTCACCTCCAGCAGCGGTGAGAGCCCACAGATGCACGCGGTGTACCCGGCCGGAAATTTGCCGCTGCGGGTGAAGGCATTGCTGGAGATGATCCGCGACTTAGGTGAAAGCCTCGAATGTAAACGCGGCTCAGCACAAATTATGCTTGGCAGTGGCACATAGCCATGTATTTAAATTTGACGCTGAATTATTGACTCTTTCCCGAGCAAGGATCGAAAGCATGCTGACGCGTCTGGCTGTGGTTCTGCTGTTGCTCTATTCCACCCCCATCCTGTCTTCTGCCCAGCCTGTGGAAGGCGAGCCAGAGACCTCTCGCGAGCGTTTGACCAGCCTGTTGCAGGACTGACGTTCGAGGTTGGATTGAGCGTGGCAATCAAGGAAGGAACGGGTCCCGGAATCGGGACCCGTTTGTCTGGGTTCAGTCCTTGGACGAACCGCGTTTTACCAGTTTCATGACCACCACGAAGAACACCGGGACGAAGATCACCGCCAGGGTCGCGGTGATCATGCCGCCGATCACCCCGGTGCCGATGGCCTGCTGGCTGGCGGAACTGGCGCCGGTGGCAATGGCCAGGGGCACCACGCCGAGGATGAAGGCCAGGGACGTCATGACGATCGGCCGCAGACGCAGGCGTGCTGCCTGCACCGTGGCGTCGATCAGGTCGTGGCCTTCGTCGTACAGGCTCTTGGCGAACTCGATGATCAGGATCGCGTTCTTCGCCGACAGGCCGATGATGGTGATCAGGCCGACCTTGAAGAACACGTCGTTGGGCATCCCGCGCAAGCTCACCGCCAGCACCGCACCCAGCACCCCCAGGGGCACCACCAGCAGCACCGAGGTCGGAATCGACCAGCTCTCGTAGAGCGCCGCCAGGCACAGGAACACGATCAGCAGCGACAGGCCCAGCAACAGCGGCGCCTGACTGCCCGAGAGGCGTTCCTGCAGCGACAGACCTGTCCACTCCAGGCCCAGGCCGGCGGGCAACTGGCTCACCAGTCGCTCGACTTCCTGCATGGCTTCACCGGTGCTGTGGCCCGGAGCCGGTTCGCCGGAAATGGCAATCGCCGGGTAGCCGTTGTAGCGGGTCAGCTGGGCCGGCCCCAGGGTCCAGGTGGCGCGGACGAAAGCAGACAGCGGCACCATCTTGCCGGCGCTGTTGCGCACGTTCATCCGCAGCAGGTCCTCGACCTGGCTGCGTTGATCGCCTTCGGCCTGGACCACCACCCGCTGCATGCGTCCCTGGTTGGGGAAGTCGTTGATATAGGCCGAGCCCAGGGCCGTGGACAGCAGGTTGCCGATATCGGCGAAGGACACGCCCAGGGCGTTGGCCTGCTTGCGGTCGACTTCCAGTTGCACCTGGGGCGCTTCGGCCAGGGCGCTCTCGCGGACGTTGGCCAGGATCGGGCTCTTTTCCGTGGCAGCCAGCAGCTCGGTCCGGGCCTGCATCAGCGCGGCGTGGCCGACGCCGCCACGGTCCTGCAGACGGAATTCGAAGCCACTGGAGGTGCCCAGGCCGTCGATCGGCGGCGGCAGTACGGCGTACACCACGGCGTCCTTGATCGCACTCAGGGCGCCGTTGGCGCGGTCGGCAATGGCCATCGCCGAGTCGTCGCTGCCCCGTTGCGACCAGTCCTTGAGGGTGGTGAAGGCCAGGGCCGCGTTCTGTCCGCTACCGGAGAAGCTGAAGCCGAGGATGATGGTGCTGTCGCCCACCCCCGGTTCGCCGGCGTTATGCGCCTCGATCTGTTCCACCACCTTGATCGTGCGGTTCTGGCTGGCCCCGGGCGGCAGCTGGATGTCGGTGATGGTGTAGCCCTGGTCTTCCACCGGGAGGAACGAGGAGGGCAGGCGGCTGAACAGCAGCGCCATGATCGCCAGCAGCGCGACGTAGATCAGCAAGTAGCGACCGGTGCGCTTGAGGGCATAGCTCACGCCGCCCTCGTAGCGGTTGCTCAGGCTTTCGAAACGCCGGTTGAACCAGCCGAAGAAACCGCTGCGTTCATGGTGTTCGCCCTTGGCAATGGGCTTGAGCAGGGTGGCGCACAGGGCCGGGGTCAGGGTCAGGGCGAGGAAGGCCGAGAACAGGATCGAGGTGGCCATGGACAGGGAGAACTGCTGGTAGATCACCCCCACCGAACCCGGCATGAAGGCCATGGGAATGAACACGGCGACCAGCACCAGGGTGATGCCGATGATGGCCCCGGTGATCTGCTTCATGGCCTTGCGCGTGGCCTCCTTGGGCGACAGGCCCTCGGTGGCCATGATCCGCTCGACGTTCTCCACCACCACGATGGCATCGTCCACCAGGATGCCGATGGCCAGCACCATGCCGAACATGGTCAGCACGTTGATGGAGAACCCCAGGGCCAGCATGGTGGCGAAGGTGCCCATCAGCGCCACCGGCACCACCAGGGTCGGGATCAGGGTGTAGCGGATGTTCTGCAGGAACAGGAACATCACCAGGAACACCAGGGCCATGGCTTCCATCAGGGTGTAGATCACTTTGGTGATCGAGACCTTGACGAAGGGCGAGGTGTCATAGGGGATCTTGTATTCCACGCCGGTGGGGAAGTAGCGCGACAGTTCGTCCATCTTGGCGCGGATCAGGGTCGCGGTATTCAGCGCGTTGGCCCCGGGGGACAGCTGCACGCCAACAGCGGTGGAGGGCTTGCCGTTCAGGCGTGTGCCGAACTGGTATTCCTGGCTGCCGACTTCCACCCGCGCCACGTCGCCGATGCGCACCGTGGAGCCGTCGGGATTGGCCCGCAGGACAATGTCGGCGAACTCTTCCGGCGTGCTCAGCTGGCCCTTGACCAGGATGGTGGCGGTGATTTCCTGGCTCGACGGGTTGGGCAGATCGCCGATGCTGCCTGCCGGCACCTGGGCGTTTTGCGCGCTGATGGCGGCATTGACGTCCGCCGGGGTCAGGTTGAAACCGATCAGCTTCTGCGGGTCGAGCCAGATGCGCATGGCTCGCTCGGCGCCGTACAGCTGGGCCTTGCCAACCCCGTCCACGCGGCGGATCTCGTTCATCACGTTGCGCGCCAGGTAGTCGCTGAGGGCCACATCGTTGAGGCGCCCGTCATTGGAGGTCAGGGTGATCAGCAACAGGAAGCCGGCGGAGACTTTCTCCACCTGCAGGCCTTGCTGGGTCACGGCCTGGGGCAGGCGCGGCTCCACCGCCTTGAGGCGGTTCTGCACGTCCACCTGGGCCAGCTCCGGGTTGGTGCCGGGCTGGAAGGTGGCAGTGATGGTGGCGCTGCCCAGGCTGCTCTGGGAAGAGAAGTACAGCAGGTGGTCGGCACCGTTGAGCTCCTGCTCGATCAGGCTGACCACCGACTCGTCCAGGGTCTGCGCCGAGGCACCCGGATAGGCCGCGTAGATCTCGATCTGCGGTGGTGCCACGGTGGGGTACTGCGCCACCGGCAGTTGGGGAATCGCCAGGGCGCCACCCAACAGGATGAAGAAGGCGACCACCCAGGCGAATACCGGGCGGTCAATAAAGAATTGCGGCATGTCGTACTACCTACTGGCCAGGATTCTGAGCGAGCGGAAGGGGCGTGTCGTCGATCTGCACCAGCTCGCCGGGACGGGCGTGCTGCAAGCCTTCGACGATGATGCGGTCACCGGGCTTGAGCCCTTCGGTGACGATCCAGCGGTCTTTCTGTACCCCGCCCAGTTGCACCGGGTGTTGCACCACACGGTTTTCGGCATTCACCAGCAACACCTGGGCGACGCCGGCGCTGTCACGCTGGATGGCCCGTTGCGGCACGCTGATGCCCTGCTGGTTGACGGCCTGCTCCAGGCGCACGCGCACGAAGCTGCCGGGCAAGAGATCGAGGTCCGGGTTGGGGAACTCGCTACGCAGGATGATCTGCCCGGTGCTCGGGTCGACGCTGATGTCGGCGAACAGCAGTTTGCCCGGCAACGGATAGAGGCTGCCGTCGTCCTGGATCAGGGTGGCCTTGGCCTGGTCCTTGCCCACCTGTTGCAACTGCCCGGCCCGCAAGGCCCGGCGCAGTTCATTGAGTTCACGGGTGGATTGGGTCAGGTCGGCGTGGATCGGGTCCAGTTGCTGGATCAGCGCCAGAGGCGTGGTTTCGTTCTGGCCCACCAGGGCGCCTTCGGTCACCAGGGCGCGGCCGACGCGACCGGAAATCGGCGCGGTAACAGTGGCGAAGTCCAGATTGAGCCTGGCACGTTTGACTGCGGCCTGATTGGCCGCGACTTCGGCATCGGCCTGGCGCCGGGTCGCCCGGGCGTTGTCGTATTCCTGGCCGCTGATGGCCTGGTCGGCGATCAGCTTGGCAAAGCGTTGTTCCTGCAGGCGCGCCTGGAAGGCACTGGCCTCGGCCTTGCGCAGGTTGGCCCGGGCGCTGTCCAGGTCGGCCTGGAAGGGCGCCGGGTCAATGCGGAACAGCACGTCACCCTGCTTGACGTCGGAACCCTCGCGGAAGGTCCGTTGCAGCACCACCCCGGCCACCCGGGCACGGACTTCGGCGATTCGCGGTGCGGCGATGCGCCCGCTCAGTTCGCTGGTGATGGACAGGGCCTGGCTCTGGATCGTCTCGATCCGCACCGTGGCGGTCGGTGGTGTCTGTTCGCCCTCGGTTTGGCCGCAGGCGCTCAGCGCCCCTGCCAGAACCAACAGGCAGAGTGGCGCGAAGAGTTTATTCGACATGCTGATACCCCAATAATGACCTCGGCATGCTAAGGGCATGAGTCAAGGCCCGCTGTGAAGCTGTGTAGGTGCTGTGTGAAAAAGTGTGAAGCAGGCGCGCCCGGGCTGCCGCTGTTGTATATCCTTGGCGCCTCGCTGGTTGTAGCCGGTGCTCTATAAGAAACGCCGGTACTCTGTATTTCTTCAATAAAGACCTCAGCTCATGCCCAATATTCTTCTCGTCGAAGACGACTCCGCCCTCTCGGAACTGATTGCCAGTTATCTGGAGCGCAACGGCTATCAGGTCAGTGTGATCAGTCGTGGCGATCAGGTGCGGGAGCGGGCCAAGAGCAATCCGCCGGACCTGGTGATCCTCGACCTGATGTTGCCGGGGCTGGACGGTTTGCAGGTCTGCCGTTTGTTGCGCGCCGACTCGGCGACTTTGCCGATCCTGATGCTGACCGCGCGCGATGATAGCCATGATCAGGTCCTGGGGCTGGAAATGGGCGCCGACGACTATGTGACAAAACCTTGCGAACCGCGAGTGCTGTTGGCACGGGTGCGTACCTTGTTGCGCCGCAGCAGCCTGAGTGAGCCGCAGACCGCCAGCGATCAGATCCTCATGGGCAACCTGTGCATCGACCTCTCCGAGCGCACCGTGACCTGGCGCGAGCAGTTGGTGGAACTGTCCAGCGGTGAGTACAACCTGCTGGTGGTGCTGGCCCGGCACGCCGGTGAAGTGCTCAGTCGCGACCAGATCCTCCAGCGCCTGCGGGGCATCGAGTTCAACGGCACCGATCGCTCGGTGGACGTTGCCATCTCCAAGTTGCGACGCAAGTTCGACGACCATGCCGGCGAGGCGCGCAAGATCAAGACCGTCTGGGGCAAGGGCTATCTGTTCAGCCGTTCCGAGTGGGAATGCTGAGTCCATGCTGCGCATCCTGATCCGGCTGTACCTGATCACCATCGTCGCCTTCAGCGCAGCGATCTACCTGATCCCCGACCTGGTGATCAAGGTCTTCCACGAGCGTTTCCTGGACTACAACCTGGATCAGTCCCGCGGGCTGCAGAGCTTGATCGTCAAGCAGTTTCGCGCCATGCCTGCGTCCCAGTGGCCGACCCTGGCCGAGGAAATGGACGAGGAGTTCCACCCGCTGCAGGTGGCTCTTGTGCGCATCGACGATGCGGACTTCAGCCTTTACGAGCGTGAGCGCCTGGAACGCGGCGAGAAGGTCGTGCGCCTGGGAGACTGGGGCTGGCGCACACTGGCAGTGTCGCCGCTGGATGACCAGCTGGCGGTGAAGCTGGTGGTGCCGCCGGACCCTCTGGACGTCAACCTGCTGTACTGGAGCATCAACGTGCTGATCGTCGCGGTGCTGCTGGCCTGCCTGCTGCTTTGGGTCAGGCCCCACTGGCGCGATTTGGAGCGCTTGAAGCGCACTGCCGAGCGCTTCGGCAAGGGCCACTTGAGTGAACGCACGCAACTGCCCGGCAGCTCCAACATCGGCAGCCTGGCCCATGTCTTCGACACCATGGCCGGGGACATCGAGCAACTCCTGAACCAGCAGCGGGACTTGCTCAATGCGGTGTCCCACGAGTTGCGCACGCCTTTGACCCGACTGGATTTCGGCCTGGCCCTGGTGCTCTCCGACGATCTGCCTGCCGCCAGCCGCGAGCGTCTGCAAGGGCTGGTGGCGCATATTCGTGAGCTGGATGAACTGGTGCTGGAGCTGCTGTCCTACAGCCGCCTGCAGAATCCGGCCTGCCTGCCGGAGCAGGTCGAGGTGTCGCTGGACGAGTTCATCGACAGCATCCTCGGCAGCGTTGACGATGAACTGGAATCGGACATCGTCATCGATGTCCTGCTGCACGGCACCCTGGAGCGTTTCACCCTGGACCCGCGGCTGACTGCCCGGGCCCTGCAGAACCTGCTGCGCAATGCCACCCGTTACTGTGAGAAACGCATTCAGGTGGGCGTGCTGGTCAGCGACGAGGGGTGTGAAATCTGGGTCGACGACGACGGCATCGGCATTCCTGACGACGAGCGCGAGCGGGTATTCGAACCCTTCTACCGCCTGGACCGCAGCCGCGACCGCGCCACCGGCGGATTCGGCCTGGGCCTGGCCATCAGCCGCCGCGCCCTGGAAGCCCAGGACGGCACCCTGACCGTGGAAGCCTCGCCCCTGGGTGGCGCGCGTTTTCGCCTGAGCCTGCCGCCCCCGACCACCCGCTGAACGGCGCCCACGGCCTTGTCGCCGCTGCCGAGCCTGCGAGGCTGCGATCGTCGACGCAGTCGGCGCAAAGCTGGAACAACGCGGCGTCGGCTCCAGCGTGCCCTTCGGGCCCGTTCGCAGCCTGCGGCAGCGGCTACACAAACCGGCGTGCCTTCAAGGGCGCGCGCCAGCCTGCGGCCAGTCCCGTTTTTGGCCAATGCGCTGCCTTACGGGGCGGCGCCACCACTTGCTATAGTTCGGCCCTCATTTTCCGCCCAGTAAAGGATCACTGCCATGTCCGAATACCAAGCCTTTCGCGTCGAACTCGCTGACAACATCGCCCATGTGCAGATCAATCGGCCGGAAAAGATCAATGCCATGAACGCCGCGTTCTGGAGCGAGATCGTCGAGATCTTCCGCTGGATCGATGACACCGATGCGGTGCGGGTGGTGGTGCTCAGTGGCGCCGGCAAGCATTTTTCCTCAGGTATAGACCTGATGCTGCTGGCCGGCGTGGCCAACGAACTGGGCAAGGACGTGGGCCGCAACGCCCGTCTGCTAAGGCGCAAGATTCTCCAGTTGCAATCCTCCTTCACCGCCGTGGACAACTGCCGCAAGCCGGTGCTGGCGGCGATCCAGGGCTATTGCCTGGGGGGCGCCATCGACCTGATCAGCGCCTGCGACATGCGCTATGCCGCTGACGATGCCCAGTTCTCCATCAAGGAAATCGATATCGGCATGGCCGCGGATGTCGGCACATTGCAACGTTTGCCACGTATCATCGGCGACGGCATGCTGCGCGAGCTGGCCTACACTGGGCGCACCTTCGGTGCCGAGGAAGCGCGCAGCATCGGCCTGGTCAACCGCACCTACAGCGATGCCGCCAGCCTGCTGGACGGGGTCATGGAGATTGCCCGGGAGATTGCCGCCAAATCGCCGATCGCGGTCAGCGGCACCAAGGAAATGCTCAGCTACATGCGTGACCACCGGATCGATGACGGCCTGGAATATGTCGCCACCTGGAACGCCGCCATGTTGCAGTCCAACGACTTGCGTGTGGCCATTGCCGCCCACATGAGCAAACAGAAACCCGAATTTCTGGATTGATTGACGATGATTGCACGCTGGACCACCGCAGTACTCGACACCGACCTTCCTGGCGGCTGGGCCGTGGCCCGCGGCCCGGAAGGTTTTCTCCATGACGACAACGGCGCGCTGTTCCCGCGGCACTGGCTCAAGGGCCAGGACCTGCCGCTGCTGGCGGAACACGGCATCGGCCACCTCGATGGCGAGCCGGTGTACCTGCTGGAACTCAGTGGCCGCGCCGAGGTGCCGGGCTGTCGCTGGAAAAGCCTGCGAGCCTTCATGCTGGAGGGCGATCACACCCTGTACAAGGTCCTGGGCTACGCCGCACAGATCGGCACCTGGGCCCGGGAGCATCGCTTTTGCGGCAGTTGCGGCCGAGCCACGCGGCAAGTGCCGGGGGAGCGGGCAATGTATTGCGAGCCCTGCGATCTGCGGGCCTATCCGCGCATTTCACCGAGCATGATCGTGCTGATCACCCGGGGCGACGAGATTCTTCTGGCCCGTTCTCCGCGTTTCGTTACGGGTGTCTACAGCACCCTGGCCGGCTTTGCCGAGCCCGGTGAGTCAGCTGAGGATTGCCTGATCCGCGAGGTGCGGGAGGAGGTGAGCATCGAGGTCAGGAACATCCAGTACGTGGGCAGTCAGTGCTGGCCGTTCCCGCATTCGATGATGCTGGGCTTCCATGCCGAATACGCCGCTGGCGAGATCATCCCCCAGGAAGACGAGATCGAGGATGCCCAGTGGTTCAACGTGCACGCGCTGCCGCCGTTGCCGGCCTCGCGCTCGATTGCCCGCTACCTGATCGACCTCTATGTGGCGCGCCGTCTAGGCCACGCTGAACCAGTGCTGCCAGGCTAGGCGTACGGTCAACCCCAGGACCACGGTGATGAACACCGGGCGAATGAACTTGGCACCACCGCTGATGGCGGTGCGTGCGCCGAAGAACGCCCCGACCATCACCGACAGGCCCATGCACAGGCCGATGATCCAGTCCACCTGCCCGGAGAACACGAACACCGACAGCGCCGCGATGTTGCTGACGAAGTTCATGCTGCGGGCCACGCCGCTGGCCTTGACCAGGTCGATGGGGTAGAGCAGCAGGCTGCTCACGGTCCAGAACGCCCCGGTGCCGGGCCCGGCCACGCCGTCATAGAAGCCCAGGCTGAAGCCCTGGCTCGATTGCCACTTCTTCTTGATCGGTGCGTCGCTGTCCAGCGGCGCCTTGGGGGTGCCGCCGAACAGCAGGTACAGGCCACAGGCGAAGACGATCACCGGCAGCATCTTGTTCAGCCACTCGGCCGGCAGGTAATGGGCGACGATGGCCCCGGTCAGCGCCCCCACCAGGGTGCCGACAATGGCGTGGGTCCATTGGCGGGGGTGGAACAGCTTGCGGCGATAGAAGGTGAAGCTGGCGGTGGCGGAACCGAAGGTCGAACTGAGCTTGTTGGTACCCAGGACCAAGTGCGGCGGCAGCCCGGCCGTCAGCAGGGCCGGCGTGGTGAGCAGCCCGCCGCCGCCAGCGATGGCGTCGATGAAACCGGCGATGAATGCTACGAGGGCGAGAATGGCGAGGGTGGTCAGGTCTACGCTGAGTTCGAAGGGCATGGATTCGGCTTATTGTTCGGCGGGAAGCGCAAAGGGGGCTGCGCGAAAGATCGCCATCTTACCTGCAACCCCGCCCGCTGCGCGACCGCCTCGACCTTGGTCTGATTCCCCTATCCCAGGCGCCGGCTTACCGGCGAGTGAGCCCCTGAGTCTTGCGCACGATCAGAGGGTGCCTTCGCTGGCAAGCCAGCTCCTACGGACGGTGCAGGGAAGGGTCAGCGTTGCGGGCCGTTGCCGATCTGCCAGACAAAGGGCGGTTCGCTGCCGTTGATACGCCAGTCACCGACAATCCGTGCCTTGTAGATCACCGGGTTATGGGACGACACGGTCCGCGCATTGCGCCAATGCCGATCCAGGGCCTTGCCCTGGCGAATGTCCGAAGCTCCCAGGGCATTGAACAGTTCGCTGGTGGCGCGCTGGATCAGTTCGCTCACCACCACCTGGGCCGTGGCCGATTCGATTTCCGCGGCCACATTGGCTTCACGTTCCTTCACCTGATCCCCGGCAAAGCGCGCCAGGTACGCTCGTTGCGCCGGCGCTGCTGCCCGGACTGTCGCCGCCTCGGCGGCATACACCAGGGCTGCAATCTCGCCCACCACCTGCTGCACCTGGGCGTCTGCGCTGACCTGCGGTGCGTTGCCATGGCTGTAGATGCGTTTGCGCAACCGCACTTCGTGAGCCACATCGCGCAGTGCAGCGCGGCCGATCCCGGACAGGGTCGCCAGCAGCACCAGTTGATAGAAGGCGGTCTGGTATTTGAAGCGGGTGGCGAAGTCGATGAGGTTCTCGGCCTCCACTTCGGCGTCGGTAAAGCGCGAGGTGCCACTGCCGGTGGTGCGCTGGCCGAAACCGTCCCAGTCATCGCTCTGCTGGATGCCGCTCTGGCGAGTCCTTACGGCGGCAATCACATCGCCGCCGGTATCGCTGCGCTGGGCGTAGACATCGATCCAGTCGGAGAAAATGCTGCCGGTGCTGTAGAACTTCTCGCCATTGAGGCGCCATTTTTCGCCGTCCGGCGTCACCTTGGTGATCACTTGGCCAATCTCCACCGCGCCGATTTCAGTCCAGGCGCAGCCGACGATATCGCCCTCGACAAAACGCTTGAACCACAGGTCCCGGGCCGGGCCAGGGGGCGCATTGAGGCGATCCTCGGCAAAGGCGAAGTGCCCGCGCAGGGCCTGGGGCACATTGGCATCGGCCTCGGCCAGCTCGATCAGCAGTTGAAACAGCTGGGGCAGGGAGGCGCCGCCACCACCGTATTCCACCGGCACCCGCAGCGCGCCGAAGCCGGCCTCCTTGAGCCATTGGATAGGTTCATAAGGCAAAGTGCGGCTGTGCTCGCGCTCCACGGCACCGGCGGCGATCTTCTGGAAGATTGGCCGGAAGCGCTCGGCCAGGGCTTCGTAGTCGACGCCTAAGGACAGCGGATTGATTACCTGATGTTCGGTCATGGTGTGGCTCCTGGGGCAGGCAGTAAAAAACAGTAGGTGTCGAAGCTGATTGCACACAGCATGCCGGAATCCCCAGTGCCGGTTTGCCTGGGCGCGGGCGGGGACGAGCCTCCGGCAACTGTTGTCCGGGCAACAGTTGATCAACAAATCGGTTGATTGCAGGTTTTTTTGGATGGCCTGTCGCAGCTGTTGCAAGTGGCGCTTGCGGGGGCAACGAAGTCGCCCCTGCAACCCTGGCAAGCCGCTGCGGGCCTGGTCCTGCGCCGCGGGCCTGTGCCTTGCCCGGGCTCCGGAACAAGGCTTGCGCTGGCGCTGTCGGGCGCTGGCACGCTTGCTGCTCTGGTCCTTGCACCTTAATCAGTCCCGAGGACCGAACCATGAGTCAGCAAGCCGTCAAATTTGCGTATTGGGTGCCTAACGTCAGTGGCGGGCTGGTGGTGAGCAAGATCGAACAGCGCACCCACTGGGGCATCGACTACAACCGCAAGCTGGCGCAGATCGCCGAAGCGGCGGGCTTTGAATATGCCCTGACGCAGATCCGCTTCACCGCCGGTTACGGCGCCGAATACCAGCATGAGTCGGTGGCCTTCAGCCATGCGCTGTTGGCGGCAACCGACAAGCTCAAAGTGATCGCGGCGATCCTGCCCGGGCCCTGGCAACCGGCCCTGGCGGCCAAGCAACTGGCGACCATCGATCAACTGACCAACGGCCGCATCGCGGTAAACATTGTCAGCGGCTGGTTCAAGGGCGAGTTCCAGGCCATCGGCGAGCATTGGCTCGAACACGATGAGCGTTATCGCCGTTCCGAGGAGTTCATCCGTTCCCTGCGCGGGATCTGGAGCCAGGACCACTTCACCTTCAAGGGGGACTTCTATCGCTTCGACAATTACAGCCTCAAACCCAAGCCCCTGGGGCAACCGGAAATCTTCCAGGGCGGCAGTTCGCGGGCGGCCCGGGACATGGCCGCGAGGGTGTCGGACTGGTACTTCACCAATGGCAACAGCGTGGAGGGCATCAAGGCCCAGGTTGACGATATTCGTGCCAAGGCCGCCGCCAACCAGCATTCGGTGAAAGTCGGGGTGAATGCCTTTGTGATCGCCCGGGACACCGAGGAAGAAGCCCGGGCGGTGCTGGCGGAGATTATCGACAAGGCCGATCCGGAGGCGGTGAATGCCTTTGGCGATGCAGCCAAGCAAGCCGGCAAGGCCTCACCGGAGGGGGAGGGCAACTGGGCCAAGTCCAGCTTCGAGGACCTGGTGCAATACAACGACGGCTTCAAGACCAACCTGATCGGCACCCCGCAGCAGATTGCCCAACGGATTGTCGCCTTGAAGGCGGTGGGGGTGGATCTGGTCCTGGCGGGCTTCCTGCATTTTCAGGAGGAGGTTGAGTATTTCGGCCAGCGCGTACTGCCGTTGGTGCGGGAGCTGGAAGCCCAGGCCCTGCTCAAGGAGCAAGAAGCCGCAGCTTGAATGGCGTGTTGCTTGCCGGCGAAGAGGCCCGCAAGCCTTGCATCGCCCTCGAAGACGCCTTCGCTGGCAAGCCAGCTCCTACGGGAAGGTGTTGTGCGAGGTTGCTTGTAGGAGCCGGCTTGCCGGCGAAAGGGCCCCTGGGTCTTGTGCAAGGCTTGAGGACGCTTTCGCTGGCAAGCCGCCTCCTACGGGGGCGGGTGGGTTACAGGCCCAGGTCGCTGAGGCCTGGATGGTCATCCGGGCGCCGGCCCAGGGGCCAGTGGAATTTGCGCTCGGTTGCCTTGATCGGCATGTCGTTGACGCAGGCAAAACGCCGGGCCATCAGCCCTTGTTCGTCGAACTCCCAGTTCTCGTTGCCGTAGGAACGGAACCAGTTGCCCGAGTCGTCATGCCATTCATAGGCGTAGCGCACGGCGATGCGGTTGTCGGTAAAGGCCCAGAGTTCCTTGATCAGGCGGTAATCCAGTTCCTTGGCCCATTTGCGGGCGAGGAAGGCCTTGGCCTCTTCGCGGTTGTGGGCAAACTCAGCGCGGTTGCGCCATTGGGTGTCCAGGGTATACGCCAGGGATACCCGTTCCGGGTCCCGGGAGTTCCAGCCATCTTCGGCCAGACGGATCTTTTCAATCGCCGACTCGCGAGTGAAAGGTGGAAGGGGCGGGCGCGGGCGCACTTGAGCGTTAGACGACATGACTTGTCTCCAATAAAAGTTGCTGTTCAAACAAAGCAGTTGCTCTTGTTTAAAACAATCAGAGGTCCAATAACTTTCGCGCCATGCATTGCGCATTATCAGCAGCACTGTGATCGCCCATGACAAGGGCAACGGTAATGGCGCCATCGATCAGGATCAGCAGTTGCGCTGCCAGTTCCTTTGGATGTTGCACGCCATGTTCCTGGCAAAGCTCGGTCACGTAATCGAGCAGTTTCTGTTTATGTTGTTTGGCCACCTGGCGCACCGGGTCCTGGGGATCGCCGGTCTCGCCGCTGGTGTTGATAAAGGCGCAGCCGCGGAAACCTTCGGACCCGAACCAGTCCCTGAGTACGCTGAACAGCGCCAGCAGCCGCTGTGCAGAGCCTTCGGCCTTGCCCACTTCAGTCCTGTACCAGTGCATCCAGCGCTGGTCGCGACGTTCCAGGGCGGCCACCACCAGTTCGTCCTTGTTGCTGAAATAGCGATAGACGCTCTTTCTCGAGACCCCGGCGGTCTTCACCAACAGATCCATGCCAGTGGCGGCAATGCCGCTCTTGTAGATCAGCTTCTCGGTGACGTCGAGGATGATGTCGCGTGTTTCAGAGGGAGTGATTTCGTTCATGGCGCAAAGAGTAGAACGATCGTTCTCCTTGGTCAATCCTGTTATTCAAACTTTTATATTCAGCGGTCTTTCTCCCAGGTGCTGGCTTGCCGGCCAAGGTAATTTCCAGGGCAGTGCAAGACTCAAGATGCTTTGCGCCAGCAAGCCGGTTACTTCAGAACGGGCTGACAGGGGACTCAGCCTGTTCCATGGTGTAAGCTCTTGCGCTCTTTGGATTTGAGCCACTGCGAGCCCTATGCCGTCGCTTTTCAAACGTTCCTTGCTGCCCAAACTGCGTAGCTTCCCCCTGGCTGCCGAAGCCTTCACCACTCTGACTGGCGCTGCGCAATTTCGTCGCACTCTGCTGGAGCAAATTGCCCAGGCCCGGCGGCGCATCTATATCGTCGCGCTGTACCTGCAGCAGGATGAGGCCGGTCAGGAAATCCTCGATGCCCTGCATGCCGCCAAGGCCGCGCGCCCGGAACTCGAGGTGCTTGTGGTGGTGGACTGGCTGCGGGCCCAGCGCGGCCTGATCGGCGCCGGCAAGCAGCCGGGCAACTCGGCCTGGTATCAGGAAATGACCCGTACCCATGCCACCGAAGTGCCGATCTACGGCGTGCCGGTGCAGACCCGGGAGCTGTTCGGGGTCCTGCACCTCAAGGGCTTCGTGATCGACGATTGCGTGCTCTACAGCGGCGCCAGCCTGAACAACGTGTACCTGCACAAGTTCGACAAGTACCGCTTCGACCGTTACCACCTGCTGCACAACCGCGCCCTGGCCGACTCCATGCACCATCTGGTGCAGCACGGCCTGGTGGCGTCGCGGGCGGTACATCGCCTGGACCTGCCGAACCTGCCGACCACCCGCAGTCTGCGTAACGACATCGGTGACCTGCGCAGTCGCCTCAAGCACGCCACCTACGACACCACCGCTGGTGGCCTGGACAAGAGCGGGCTGTCGGTCAGTCCGTTGCTCGGCGTCGGCAAGGGCAACCCGCTGAACCGGATCATCTGCGAACTGATCGCCGGGGCCCGCCAGCAACTGACCATCTGCACCCCGTATTTCAACCTGCCCTTGGTGGTGACCCGGGAAATCAATCGGGCCCTGGAGCGCGGGGTAAAGATCGACATCATTGTCGGCGACAAGACCGCCAACGACTTCTATATCCCGCCCAGCGAGCCGTTCAAGGTCATCGCGGCCCTGCCTTACCTGTACGAGATCAGCCTGCGACGCTTTGCCAAGCGCCACCAGAAAGTCATCGACAGCGGCCTGCTCAACCTGCACCTGTGGCGTGACGGCGACAACACCTACCACCTCAAGGGCCTGTGGGTGGATGAGCGCTACACCTTGCTCACCGGCAACAACCTCAATCCCCGGGCCTTCCGCCTGGACCTGGAGAACGCCCTGTTGCTGGACGATCCCAAGGGCGAGTTGCTGGAGGCGCGTCGTGCCGAACAGGCCGAGATCTACCGCCATACCCGGCGCATCGAGCACTTCCAGTACCTGGACAGCCTGGTGGACTACCCCGAGGCGGTGGGCAAGTTCCTGCGTCGGGTCAGCCGGGTGCGCATCGAACGCCTGCTCTACCGCATGCTGTAGCCTGTAGCCGCTGCCGAGCCTGCGAGGCTGCGCAAAGGTCCGCAGGACCTTCAGCGCCCCGAAGAACGACGCCTCCTGCAGAGCCTTTCGCAGCCTGCGGCAGCGGCTACAAAAGCTCTGCGATAACACCTGTAGCCGCTGCCGAGCCTGCGAGGCTGCGCAAAGGTCCGCAGGACCTTCAGCGCTCCGAAGAACGACGCCTCCTGCGGAGCCGTTCGCAGCCTGCGGCAGCGGCTACAGGGATCGGGGGGTTGGCCAGATGGCGATCAGTACCAGCAACACCGCCGCCAGCAGGTAGGGCAGGCGCGGTTCGATGGCGTAGATCAGGCTGCCGGCCATGGGGCCGATGACCACGCCCAGGCCCTGGGCCGCGCCGATGCTGCCAGCTGTCGCGCCCTGTTCCGAGGCTTCTACGGCATTGGCTGCCAGGGCCGAGAACGATGGAAACACTCCACCCATGCCTGCCGCCGAGACAAAGAACGCCAGCCACAGGCCCCAGGCGCTGTCCACCAGCATGCTGCCGGCATAGCCCAGCGCCGACAGCAGGGCGCCGTAGCGGATCATCCGCAGCGGCGGCCATTCCAGCTTGCGCACCACCAATTGCGCGCAGATCAGTGCCACGCCGACCATGGCCAGGGCCACCCCGGCCGTCTGGGCGGCATCGGCGGGGCTCATGCGCAGCCGGTCCAGGGCATAGAAGCTGACGGTGATCTGGGCAATCGACACACAGAGCATGGCGACAAAGGCCACCACCATGGGCCGGCGCAGCCGTGGGTCGCCCAGGCGCACCCGCGTCGGGGCATGGGCCAGGTGCAGTTCCTGGCGCGGCAACTGGTAGCGCAGCACCACAAATGCCAGCAGCGGCAGCACCGCCATGGCGTAGAACGGCAGGCTGAGGCTGTAGCGGGCCAGCAAGGCGGCCACCGCAGGCCCCACCACCAAGCCCACGGCGTTGGCGGCGCCCAGGGTGGCCATGGCGCGGGCGCGGTGCTGGGGTTCGACGTTATCGGCGATCAGGGCGAAGCCGCCCACCGGGATCGCCGCATAAAAGGCGCCGATCAGCCCGCGGCCAAGCATCAGGCCGAGAAAGGCCATGGCGACGCTGGGCAGCGACTGCAGCGACAGGTCGATGAACAGGCACAGGGCCCAGTAAGCGAGGGTGAAGCCTGCGGTGCCCAGCAACAGTACCCGACGCCGGCCGAAGCGGTCACTGGCCTGGCCCCAGGGGCGTGCCAGGAGCATCCAGATCACCCCGGAAACGGTCACGGCGGCGCCCGCATGCCAGGTTTCCAGATGCAGGGCCCGGGAGATCGGGCCGATCAGCGAGACGAAGGCCATCATCGACATGGTGCAGGCCATGTAGGCGGCCATCAGCGGCAGCAGCGAGAAGGGTTTGGCAGCCAGCGGCGTGGCCGCTGCTGTGGAGCGAGACATAGTGGGTCTTCCATGAAAGCCGTTGGGCCGTGAACGTTATCGGGATAACGGGCAACCGCCCAGCCTTATCTGCGTCGGTGATGGCAGCACCCTTCAGGCGCCGGCTTGTCGGCGAAGCGGGCGACCAGGACGAAGAGGCAATTGGGGCCTGTGTTGTTCTGGGCGTCGCTTTGGCTGGCCAGCCAATTCCTGCACCAGCCAACTCCTGCATGAGCTGGCTCTGGTGAGGGCGGGCTCAGTTCAGGCCCAGTTTGCCGCGCAGGGTGGAGAGGTCTTCGGCCAGGGTGTTGACCGGACCGATCAGGGCCTTGCGGTCGTTTTCCTTGACCTTGTCGTAGGTCATGAAACCGCCGTCCGGGGTTTTGTACTTGGCGAGGATCTTGTTCACCGTGGCGAAGTTCTTGTCCACCTTGGCGACAAAGGCCGGGTCCTGTTTCGCGATCTGCCCACGGAACAGGTCGACGATTTTCTTAGCGCCGTCGATGTTGCCCTGGAAGTCGTAGAGGTCGGTGTGGCTGTAGCGGTCTTCTTCTCCGGAGACCTTGGTCGCGGCCACTTCCTCCAGCAGCGCGGCGGCACCCCCCACGACCTTTTCCGGTGGGAAGGTCAGGCCGGCGACGCGGGTCTGCAGGTCCTTGACGTCCTTGTTCAGGCCGTCGGCCAGCTCGCCCAGGCCTTCGGTGCTGTTTTCCGAGAACAGCGAATATTCCAGGCGGTGGAAGCCGGTGAAGTCTTCGGCCTTGACGCCTTGCTCGTGGTCGTCGACCCGGGAGTCGATGGCGGCGTCCAGGTCGCTGAAGAGTTCGGCGATGGGTTCGATCGACTCGTAGTAGACCCGGGTCGGTGCGTAGAGCTTCCTGGCGCTGGCCAGGTCGCCCTGTTTCACCGCGTCGGTGAACTCTTGAGTGTGGCTGGCCAGTTCATCGAGCTGCTCGGTGACGTAGATCTTGTAGTCGGAGATCGGCCCCACCAGCTCCAGGGGCGCAGCGGCGGCGAACGCCGACAGCGGAGCGTGGAGCAAGCCAAGGGTCAGCAACACAGCGAGGGGCGACTTTTTCATGGGACTTTTCCGTGGGGGTTGAAGTGTCATGGGGTTCAGGCGGTGGTGTTCGGTCGGGTGGCTTCGAGCAACGAGCGACCGATGAAATCGCCGGCGCCGGTGACCCCCGGCAAGCTGAAGAAGTAGCCGCCACCGGTAGGCTTGAGGTACTCCTCCAGAGGCTCGCCGTTGAGGCGGGTCTGGACCGCGATAAAGCCTTTTTCCAGGTCCGCCTGGTAGCAGATGAACAGCAGGCCCATGTCCAGTTGACCGTTCTTGTTGACCCCATTGGAGTAGTTGAACGGCCGGCGCAGGATCAGGTTCTGCCGGGTCTGTGGGGTGCGCGGGTTGGCCAGGCGGATGTGGGCATCGAGCTTGGTCAGCTTGCCGTGGGGGTCCCGGGCGTAGTCGGGGACCTGGCTTTCTTTCTGGCCATCCATGGGCGCGCCCGTGGTCTTGACCCGGCCGATGATGCTTTCCTGCTCCTGCAGCGGGGTACGGTCCCAGCGCTCGACAAAATTGCGGATGATCCGTACCGCCTGGTAGCTGCCGTGAGCCGCCCAGGCCGGTTCGTCGCTGCCGGGCTGGACCCAGACGATCTGCTGCATGGCTTGCTGGTCGTTGGAGTCAGGGTTGGCCGAGCCGTCGCGAAAGCCCAGGAAGTTGCGCGCGCTCTGCGCTGGCTCCCCGGGCTTGGCCGGCGCCTGGGGCGGCACGCTGCCTTCCTGCTTCCAGCGCACCAGCAAGAGGTCGGGGAGGTTTTTCACGATGTCGCGCAGGGCGTGGATATTGGTGTCGGCGGTGTTGGAGCAGAACTGCAGGCTCAGGTCGCCATGGCAGCAGGTCGGCTCCAGGGCATCGTTGGGAAAACCCACCATGCGGATCAGGCGCTTGGGTTTGGCGGCGGCCAGGCCAAAACGTTCGTCGAACAACGATTCGCCCACCGACACGGTGATGGTCAGGTTGTCCGGGGTCACTACCGGGCCGAGGATGCCGGAATCCAGGGGCGGCAGTTTCGGGTCGACCTGGGCCACCGGCCCCCCGCTCATGAGAAAGGCGATGCGTTCGTCGAGGGTACGGAACAGTCGCTCCAGGTCATCGCGGTCGCTGGCCAGCACATCGAAGGACACCAGCATGCCCGAGGTCGGGCGCGGGGTGACGATGCCGCTCTGGTGCTGGCCGTGGTAGTCGTGGCGGTCCTGGGTCTTGTCGCTTCTGGGGGCCTGGGTGACCTGGGCTGCGGCACCGGCGGCCATGGCCGGGCCACTCAGGCTGCTGCCGGCCAGGGCCACTCCGGCGGCGCCCATGCCCAGCAGCACGCGCCGGCGCTGGGCGGAAAAGCACGGGTTGGATGGATCGGAATCGTTCATTGAAAACTCGTCTGGTTACAGGCCGGAGAGGCCGAGTGCGGGATCGATGGCGTCGAGAGCGTCGGCCAGGGCCTTGGCCTTGTCGGCGATCTCTTTGCGTTGTGCGGCGCTGACCTTGTCGTAGTCCAGGTAGCCGGCGCCGTCGCGCAGGCTGGCGAGCCGGGTGTCCAGTGCATTGGTGGCGTTGTCGATCTGGGGCAACAACCGGGTAGCGGACTTGGCCAGCAAGGGGCGCAGCAGGTCGATGACCTTGCGGGTGGTTGCCAGGTTGGCGGCAAAGCCGTTGAGGTCGCTGTGGCTGTAGCGTTCTTCCTCGCCGCTGCTGGCCCGCAGGTCGGCAAGACTGCGCAGGTTGCGTGCGACGATGCTCACCAGTTGTTCGGGCGCCAGGGTTTGGGCCAGCAGTTGCTCCTTGAGGCGCGAGACGTCGCTGGACAGCTGCTTCGCGACCGGAGCCAGGCCGGCCAGGTCGCGTTTCTGGAACAGGCCGTATTCCAGGCGGTGGAAGCCACTGAAGCCCGGGTCCTGTTCCCGCTGTTCGAAATAGTCGGCGCGGGCGTTGATGGCGTTGTCCAGCTCGGCCAGGCGCTGGGCGGCCGGGGCCAGTTGCTGGTAGGCGGCGCGGGCCGGTAGGTACAGGGCTTGTGCCTGCTTCAGGTCACCGGCATCGATGGCCTGTTGCAGAGCGTTCACCGCCTTGATCAGGGCACCGCCTTGGGTGCTCAGGTAAACCCGGAATTCCGCCAGTGGGCCGATAAAGGCCACCATCGAAGGCCGGGCCTTGGCCTGGGCCTCGGACTGCGCGGTCGGGGTCACGTGCAGGGTGCCGCGCGGATTACTCAGCAACCCGCACGTGATGGCGTAATCACCCGGTTGCAGGGTGGCGTTGATCACCTGGCTCAGGCCCGGAGCGATGTTCTCCCGCTCCTCGACCACCAGCACGCCATCGAGGATTTCCCATTCCACGGCGCGGTCCGAGCGGTTGACGATGCGAAAGCTGGCGTGGCCTGCCGGCACCGTCAGCGCGTTGGGCTCACAGCTGTGGGGATGGAGGGTCACGGTGATTTCGCCCTGGTGGGCCTGGCGCTTGCTGGCGGCCCGTTGTGAGGCGTAATAGAACAGCCCGCCGGCGGCGATCATGACGATCACCGAGCCGGCAACCGCCCAGCGCAAGGCGCGGGGCGGCGAGGCCTGGGGAGAGGCTTGCTGGGTCATTGAGGGAGCCTTACTGACTGGAAACGGAAGATGCTGAGCCGGGCGCCTTGGCCGGGGCGCCACCGGGCAGGAAGAACAGCACCAGGGTCACGCCCAGGTACAGCACATAGGCGCCTAAGGTGCTGAGGGTGGGGGCGTCCTGGTAGCCGAACATGCCGGCCAGCACCGAGCCCAAAGGGCCATCCATGGGCAGGCTGGCGCTGACATCGAAGAGCACGCTCTGCAGGTGGTTCCAGACCCCGGCTTCATGCAGGGCCTGCACCGAGTTGGCGAGGATGCCGGCGGCCACCACCAGGATGAACAGCCCAGTCCAGCGGAAGAAGGCGGCGAGGTTCAAGCGCATGCTGCCGGTATAGATCAGGAAACCGACGATGATCGCCACGATCAGCCCCAGCAGGGCGCCGAGCGGCGCGCCCGGGCCTTCGCTCTGCTGGAACACCGCCAGCAGGAAGAACACGGTTTCCAGGCCTTCCCGGGCGACGGCGAAGAACACCATGGCGATCAGCGCCGTGACCTGATGCCGGGAGCCGGCCAGGGCCTGGTCCAGGGAGGCTTGCAGGGAGTGCTTGATGGAGCGCGCCACCTTGCGCATCCAGAACACCATGGAACTGAGAATGCCTACGGCCACCAGGCCTACGATGCCCTCGAAGAGTTCCTGCTGCTTTTGCGGGAATTCGGCGCTCATCAGCTCCAGGCCGCCGCCCACCAGCAGGGCCAGGGCCGCGGCGAGAAACACTCCGATCCACACCGCGGGCATCCACTGGCCACGGCCGGTCTGCTTCAGGTAACTGGCGATGATGCCAACGATAAGCGCGGCTTCAATCCCTTCGCGCAGCATGATCAGAAATGGAACAAGCATTCAGCACCGGCGGGGCAATGGGTAGGGAGCTAACTTGTAACATAATGATACTCATTGCCAAATGAAGATCATTGACATCTGCTGAACCTAGGCTGAACGAGATTTATTTACCAGTGTTCGCGCTCTGCAGGAGCCGGCTTGCCGGCGAAGGGGCCCCTGAGCCTTGTGCAGGACGTTGGAGCGCCTTCGCTGGCAAGCCAACTGCTACGGGGCGGGGCGATCAGCCCAGGTTCTGCTCGGTCAGGCGTTGCACCGCCAGGCGGCGGTAATGGGAAGGGGTCATGCCCTTGAGTTGCTGGAAGCGGCGATTGAAGTTGGAGATGTTGTTGAATCCCGACTCGAAGCACACGTCGGTCACCGGTTTGTCGCCATCGGCCAGCAGTTCGCAGGATTTGCTGATCCGCAGGCGATTGACGAACTCGATGAAGCAGCGCCCCGTGGCCTGTTTGAACACCCGGGAGAAGTAGGTGGGCTTCATCCCCAGGTACTGGGCCACTTCCTCCAGGGGCAGTTCTCGGGCGTAGTGGGCAAAGATGTAGTCCACGGCACGGTTGGTGCGGTCGACACTGTGTTCATCCGCCAGTTGCACGCGGGTGGCGCCGGACAGCAGTTGATAGTCGTCGCAGGCCGCCAGCAGTTCCATGAGGATGAAAAAGTGGCCGAGGCGGGTGATGCCGCTGGAATCGGCAATGCGCTGCATCAGGGGCAGGGCCTGGGCGATGGTGTGCTTGCAGCGGAACTCGATACCGTATTGCGCCCGCTCCAGCAGTGGGCTGAGGTTCTTCAGTTCGGTGAACACCTGGCTGCCGCTGTCGAACAGTTCGTCGGTGAAGTTCACCAGCATGTCGCGCTTGGCCACGACCTCGTCCTCGGCCACCTGGCTGATCCAGTTGTGGGGCAGGTTGGGGCCGGTCAGGAACAGCGTCTGCGGATAGAAGTTGCCAATGTAGTCGCCGATGAACACCTTGCCGGAGCTGGCGACGATCAGGTGCAGTTCGTATTCCTTGTGGAAGTGCCAGCGCACCAGGGGGCAGGGGAAACCGTGCTGGCGATAGATGATCGACAGGCCGTTATGGTCGTCCATCAACTCGTAGGAGGGGTCGCTGATCTTGCCGGTTCGACTCATGGCGCGGGACTGTTCTTGTTGTTGGCCGCGCTGATAATGCCTTGTGCCCCGCCCGCGCACCAGTAGGAGCTGGCTTGCCAGCGAAGAGGTCCTTGAGGGCGATGCAGGGCTTGCGGGCCTCTTCGCCGGCAAGCCGACTCCTACAGGGAGTTTGCGTGTCTCGCCCGTAGGAGCAGGGGGTCATGGGGCAGGGCGGTTCTTGGCTTCGATCCATTGCGCCATGTATTGGGTGCTCTTGTGATGGTGGTGTCGCAGCATGGCGCCGGTGAAGTTGTCCCGGCGCAACTGCTCCAGGTGCTGGCGGCAGTCTTGCAGGCGCTGGATCAGCGCCGGGCCGTGGACTTGCTGGCGGTAGCGCGCCTCAAGCAACCGCCGGCCATCGGTCTGGGCCTGTTCCCACAACTGTTGGTCCTGGTACAGGCGCACGGCCGCGGTCGCCAGGGCGCTGGCCGATTCGGCCACCGCGCCCGGCCAGGGCAGGCCATCCTGGGACATGGATTCGCTGCCCACCGGCGTGGTGACGCTGGGCGTGCCGCAGAGCATGGCGTCCAGCAGCTTGCCCTTGATCCCGGCGCCAAAACGCAGGGGCGCCAGGCAGATCCGCGCGGCGCTCATCACCTGCAGCGCGTCTTGCGCCCAGTTCATGATGTGAAAGCCCTGGGCCGGGTTGTGCAGGGCTGCCGCCTTGGGCGGGGTGTAGGCGCCGTACAGGTGCAGTTGCGCGCCAGGCAGTTGCTGGCGGATCAGTGGCCACACGCGGTTTTTCATCCAGAGCACGGCGTCCCAGTTCGGCGCGTGGCGGAAATTGCCGATGCTGAGGAAGTGCGCCCGCTGTTCGAAGGGCGGGAAGTCCTGCGGCAGTTGTTCCAGCATCAAGGGGCACCAGTGCAGCAGCGCCGGAGGCAGGCGGAACTGCTGCACCAGCAGCTCGATCTCCACCTCGGAGATCATCAGGCTCAGGTCGCAGCGGTAGATGGCGGCGATCTCGCGCTTGGCCAGGTCGGTGTCGGCCATGTGCTGGAACTCTTGCGCCGCGGCCTGGGTGAACAGGGCGCTGAAGTCATCGTCGTCGGCGCAGGCCTTGAGCTGATCCTTGAGGCGCTGATGCCGGGCATGGCGCAGGCATTGCAAATCCGAGGTTTCCAGGACCCGCAGGGCATTCGGGCAGTGTTGCTCGACCCGCCAGCCGAACTGTTCCTCCATCATGAACTGGTCGAACAGCACGATGTCCGGGGCCAGTTCGGCGACAAAGCGGTCAAAACTGCTGTTGTTGAGCTCGATCGGGCATTCGCGGATACCCAGGGCCGCCAGGTCCTCCTTGTGTTCGCCCTCTTTGGCCGGGCTGCTGAAGGTCAGCTCCCAGCCCTGGTCGAGGAAACTCTGGAGGATCTGCATCATGTGCCCGCCGGCGGCGGAGGAGCGGGGTTCGGGCCAGACGTAACCAATGATCAGGACTTTGGTTGCGGCGGTGGGACTCATGAGGGGCGATTCCTGGCAGGCAAGGGCAAAAAAAGGCCGCCATTAAACCACAGCGCGCCAGCGGCGGATCAGGCCGCCGCCGGGCTCAACCGAGGATGCTGCGCACCTTGTCCCGCAACTGATCGATGGAGAAGGGCTTGCCGATCACCGACATGCCGGCAGGCACGTCGATGGACTCGGCATAGCCGCTGGCAAACAGCACCGGCAGGTGCGGACGCAGTTGCCGGGCGCGTTCGGCCAGTTCACGGCCGTTCATGCCGGGCAGGCCGACGTCGGTCATCAGCAGGTCGATGGTCTGTTGCGGGTTTTCCAGCAGGCTCAGCGCGGCGTCACTGCCATCAGCCTCCAGGACGCTGAATTCGAGCTCTTCGAGAACATCGACAATCAGCATGCGCACGATGGCATCGTCTTCGACGACTAGGATGGTGGAGACGCTGGCGGGCATAGGGACTCTCTCAAGAAATGGGTGGTACGGGTCGCTGCGACAGGCGGCCCTGTGCATCAGTAAGTGGCGACTGGCCACAAGTTCCCGAAGCTGTACAGAAAAAGGCTGTTGTACAAGCGCCGGCAAGAATAACCGCTTCCCTTGTCCCAGGGCAGGTCCAATCGCAGTTGTGAACCCATGGGTTATAAAAAATAGCTGCGATGGCCGAATGTGGGGCAAACTTCGTTTTTTTTCCTGCGCCAAGGTCCATCAAATGATCCGTCCGTCATCGGTTGATGAACAGAGTTTTCGCAAGCTGCTGACCCGCAACATCAGCCTGCCCCTCGGTGTAGGCGTGCTCAGCGCGGTTTTTTTCGTGTCCCTGATCACCTACCTGCTCTCGGTCATCCAGTGGGTGCAGCACACTGACCGGGTGATCAACAATCTCAATGAGGCGGCGCGCCTGACCATCGACCTGGAAACCGGCATGCGCGGTTTCCTGATCACCGGCGATGAGCATTTCCTCGACCCTTATGAAGTGGCCAAGCCACGCATCCTCAGCGAGCTCAATGGGCTGCGTGATCTGGTCGCCGACAACCCGCAGCAGGTCGACCGCCTCAAGCGCCTGGAAGCCCTGCAGCTGGAGTGGAACAACTTCTCCCTGAGCATGATCGAGCTGCGTCGGCAGAACGGCGACTACCGTGGCGCGGTGCAGGCCGGGCGGGGCAAGCGCCTGACCGACGAGATCCGCAAGGAATACGAGGATGCGGTGGGCATGGAGCAGCAGTTGCGCCTGGAGCGTAATGAGAGCGTCAGCCGCACCACCATTTTCAGCGTGATCCTGTACCTGTTGTTCGTGGTGGGCATCAGCGGCTTGCTGGCCTATGTCGGGCGTCGGGATCTGCTGGCGCTGTCCAAAAGCTACAGCGACAACCTCGAGGCCCAGGAAAACAGCGCCCGGCGCCTGGAACAGCAGGCCTGGCTGCGCAACGGCCAGACCGAACTGGCCGAACAGATGCTCGGCCAACTGAGCCTGAACCTGCTGGGGCGCAATATCCTCCAGTTCTGCGCCCAATACCTGGGGACACCGGTGGCGGCGCTGTATGTCCGTGAAGATCACGGCGGCCTCAAGCGTGTGGCTTCTTATGGATTTTCCCGTGAGCTGGAGCAGCAAGAGCAGTCGCTGTATGGCGATGAGGGCCTGGTGGGCCAGGCCGCGCAGCACAAGCGCCTGATCCGCCTGGACGATGTGCCGGTGGATTACTTCAAGGTCAGCTCCGGCCTGGGCGAGGGCGCGCCGCGCAGCGTGCTGGTGGTGCCGACCCGTGATGACGACCGGGTCAATGGCGTGATCGAGCTGGGCTTCCTGCGGGCGCTGAGCGATCGCGATGTGGAGTTGCTGGAGCTGATTGCCGGCAATATCGGCACCTCCATCGAAGCTGCGCGCTACCGCCAGCGCCTTCAGGAAGTGCTGGCCGAAACCCAGCAGCTCAACGAAGAGTTGCAGGTGCAGCAGGAAGAATTGAAGACCGCCAACGAGGAGTTGGAGGAGCAGTCGCGGATTCTCAAGGAGTCCCAGGTGCACCTGGAAACGCAGCAGGTGGAACTGGAACAGACCAACGAACAGCTGGCCGAGCAGGCGCAGATCCTGGCCGAGCAGCGCGACGCCATGGACCGCAAGAACAGCGAGCTGAACGAGGCGCAGACCCAGCTTGAAGAGCGCGCCGAAGAACTGCAGCGCTCCAGCAAGTACAAGTCCGAATTCCTCGCCAACATGTCCCACGAACTGCGCACACCGCTCAACAGTTCGTTGATCCTGGCCAAGTTGCTGGCGGAAAACCCCCAGGAGAACCTCACTGCCGAGCAGGTCAAGTTCGCCGAGTCGATCTATTCCGCCGGCAACGACCTGCTGAACCTGATCAATGACATCCTGGATATCTCCAAGGTCGAGGCGGGCAAGCTCGAAGTGCGTCCGGAAAATGCCAGCGTGCCGCGCCTGGTGGACGGCCTGCGCAGCCTGTTCCAGCCGTTGACCGCGGACAAGGGCCTGGCCTTCAAGGTGGAGCTGCAACCGGGGGCGCCACAGAGGCTGTTCACGGATCGCCAGCGGGTCGAACAGATACTCAAGAACCTGCTGTCCAACGCGGTCAAGTTCACCGAAAGGGGCCAGGTCAGCCTGAGCGTTGGTGCTCAGCCGGGGGGCGGTATCGCCTTTGTCGTGCAGGATTCGGGGATCGGCATCGCCCAGGACCAGCAGGAAAGCATTTTCGAAGCCTTCCGCCAGGCCGACGGCACCACCAACCGGCGTTATGGCGGCACTGGCCTGGGGCTGTCGATCTCCCGGGATCTGGCGACCTTGCTGGGTGGCTCCATCAGCGTCAGCAGTGAGCCGGGGCAGGGCAGCATTTTCACGCTGGTGCTGCCAGAGCAGTACAGCGAGGCGGCCGAGCCGGTGCTGGCGCCAGCACCTGCAATGATGCCGGTGGCGGCGCCTGTTGCACCCAGTGCGCCGTTGCCGGTGGCTGAAGTGCCTGGCAGTGAGATCCCGCGCTTTGCCGATGACCGGGACAAGGCCCCATTCAGCAGCCGCTGCATCCTGGTGGTGGAAGATGAGCCGAATTTTGCGCATATCCTCTTCGATCTGGCCCACGAACTGGGTTACCACTGCCTGGTGGCCCATGGCGCCGACGAGGGCTACAGCCTGGCCGAGCAGTACATCCCGGACGCCATCCTGCTGGACATGCGCCTGCCCGACCATTCCGGCCTGACCGTGCTCCAACGCCTCAAGGAACATGCCCAGACCCGGCACATCCCGGTGCACGTGATCTCGGTGGAAGACCGGGTGGAAGCGGCCATGCACATGGGCGCCGTGGGCTACGCGGTGAAACCCACCACCCGCGAGGAGCTCAAGGACGTCTTCGCCCGTCTGGAAGCCAAGCTGACGCAGAAGGTCAAGCGCGTGCTGCTGGTGGAGGACGACGACCTGCAACGCGACAGCATTGCCCGGCTGATCGGCGACGACGATATCGAGATCACCGCCGTGGGCCTGGCCCAGGATGCCCTGGACCTGCTGCGCGAGAATGTCTACGACTGCATGGTCATCGACCTCAAGCTGCCGGACATGCTCGGCAACGATCTGCTCAAGCGCATGTCCACCGAGGACATCTGCTCCTTCCCGCCGGTGATCGTCTATACCGGGCGCAACCTGACCCGGGATGAAGAGACCGAGCTGCGCAAGTATTCCCGTTCGATCATCATCAAGGGCGCCCGCTCGCCGGAGCGCCTGCTGGATGAAGTGACGTTGTTTCTGCACAAAGTCGAATCCCAGTTGTCCCATGAGCGGCAGAAGATGCTCAAGACCGCCCGCAGCCGCGACAAGGTCTTCGAGGGGCGCAAGATCCTCCTGGTGGATGATGACGTGCGCAACATCTTTGCCTTGACCAGCGCCCTGGAACACAAGGGCGCGGTGGTGGTGATCGGCCGTAACGGCCATGAGGCCATCGCCAGGCTCAATGAAGTCGAGGATATCGACCTGGTGCTGATGGACGTGATGATGCCGGAGATGGACGGTTTCGAAGCCACGGCGCAGATCCGCAAGGACCCGCGCTGGCGCAAGCTGCCCATCATCGCCGTGACCGCCAAGGCCATGAAGGATGACCAGGAGCGCTGCCTGCAGGCCGGCTCCAACGACTACCTGGCCAAGCCCATTGACCTTGACCGGCTGTTTTCCCTTATCCGCGTATGGCTGCCGAAGATGGAAAGAATTTAGTGGAGCGTAATACCGAGATCGAACTGCGTTTGCTGATCGAAGCTATTTATCTCAAATACAGCTACGACTTCCGCGACTACTCCGGTGCTTCGATCAAGCGCCGGGTCAACCACGCTTTGCGTCAGTTCGAGTGCAAGACCATTTCCGCGCTGCAGGAGCGGGTGCTGCACGACCCGACGGCGTTCATGCAATTGCTGCAGTTCCTGACCATTCCGGTGAGCGAGATGTTTCGCGACCCGTCGCACTTCCTGGCGATCCGCCAGGAGGTGGTGCCGCTGCTCAAGACCTACCCGTCGATCAAGATCTGGATCGCCGGCTGCAGCACCGGGGAAGAGGTCTATTCCATGGCCATCCTGCTGCGCGAAGAAGGGCTGCTGGAACGCACCATCATCTATGCCACGGACATCAATCCCAGCTCCCTGGAGAAGGCCAAGCAAGGCATCTTTTCCCTGGAGAACGTGCGGGCCTACACCCACAACTACCAGCAGGCCGGCGGCCAGCGTTCCTTTGCCGACTACTACACCGCAGCCTACGACTACGCGATCTTCGACAAGAGCCTGCGGGAAAACGTGACCTTCGCCGACCACAGCCTGGCGACCGACAGCGTATTTTCTGAAACTCAATTGATTTCATGTCGTAACGTATTGATTTACTTCAATAAAAAATTGCAGGATCGGGCCTTCGGACTGTTCCATGAGTCGCTCTGCCATCGGGGTTTCCTGGTGCTGGGCAGCAAGGAGACCCTGGACTTTTCTGCCTACGGCAAGCACTTCGAACCCTTGGTCAAACAAGAACGGATCTACCGCAAGACATGAACCAGCAGACTGCCGGACACAACCTCTGGCCACGGGTCGAGGCCATTGTGGTGGGCGCATCCGCCGGTGGCGTGGAGGCGTTGTTGAATCTGTTCAGTGACTTCCCCCAGGACTTTCGCCTGCCGGTGATCGTGGTCCTGCATCTGCCGGACGAGCGTCGCAGCCAGTTGGCGGACATCTTCGACCGGCGCCTGGCGCTGTCGGTGAAGGAGGCTGAGGACAAGGAGCAGATCGTCCCCGGCACCTTGTACTTCGCTGCCCCCGGTTATCACTTGTCGGTGGAGCAGGATCGCAGCCTGTCCCTGAGCCAGGAGGAGCGGCTGCACCATTCCCGTCCTGCCATCGACTACCTGTTCGAATCCGCGGCTGATGCCTACGGCAATAGCCTGGCCGCCGTGCTGCTGACCGGGGCCAACCAGGACGGCGCCTGGGGGTTGGCGCAGATCAAGCGCCAGGGCGGCCTGACCATTGTCCAGGACCCCCGCGAAGCCCAGGTCGCGACCATGCCGGAAGCGGCCCTGGCCCTGCAGCAACCGGATTACATTCTCCCTTTGCGCGGCATCAGCCGTCTGCTTGCCGAGCTGGAACGAACCTCATGTTAAGTACTATTCAAGCCAAGCTGCTGATCGTCGACGATCTGCCGGAGAACCTGCTGGCCCTGGAAGCGCTGATCAAGCGCGAGGACCGCCTGGTGTACAAGGCGCTGTCGGCCGACGAGGCCTTGTCGCTGCTGCTCCAGCATGAGTTCGCCATGGCCATCCTCGATGTGCAGATGCCGGGCATGAATGGCTTCGAGCTGGCCGAGTTGATGCGCGGCACCGAGAAGACCAAGCACATCCCCATCGTTTTCGTCAGTGCTGCCGGACGCGAGCTCAACTACGCCTTCAAGGGCTACGAGAGCGGGGCGGTGGACTTCCTGCACAAGCCCCTGGACATCCACGCGGTGAAGAGCAAGGTCAATGTGTTCGTCGACCTGTACCGCCAGAGCAAGGCCATGAAGCAGCAGGTCGAGGCCCTGGAGCAGAGCCGGCGTGAGCAGGAGGCGTTGCTCAACAAGCTTCAGGCCACCCAGAACGAGCTGGAGCAGGCGGTGCGCATGCGCGATGACTTCATGTCCATCGTCGCCCATGAAGTGCGCACGCCCCTCAATGGCCTGATCCTGGAAACCCAGCTGCGCAAGATGCACCTGGCCCGGGAGAACGCTGCCGCCTTCAGCCTGGACAAGATGCACGCCATGGTGGATCGCGACGAGCGCCAGATCAAAAGCCTGATCCGCCTGATCGAAGACATGCTGGACATCTCGCGGATTCGCACTGGCAAGCTGTCGATCCGCCCGTCCCGGTTTGACCTGGCGCAGCTGGTACGCGGGTTGGTGGAGAACTTCGCGCCCCAGGTGGAAGCTGCGCAATCGTCCCTGAGCCTGGAAGCCGAGCAGCCGTTGCAAGGCCACTGGGACGAATTCCGCATCGAACAGGTGATTTCCAATCTGCTGACCAATGCCTTGCGCTACGGGGCCAAGAGCCCCATCCAAGTCCGGGTCTATGCCCAGGACGGCGAGGCCCGGGTCGAGGTGCGCGATCATGGGATTGGCATCAGCGAAGAGAACCAGAAGCGAATTTTCCAGCAGTTCGAGCGGGTCAGCGCCAGCCACGTGGCGGCGGGCCTTGGGCTTGGGCTGTTTATTTCCGAGCAGATCGTCACTGCCCATGGCGGCACCATCAGTGTTGAAAGCCGGATTGGCGAGGGCGCGCTGTTTCGCGTGAGCCTGCCCTTGTCGACGACCGACGAATGACTAAAAGCGTAATGCTCACGCAACCTCTGCGTGACCCAATGGTCGTAACAGCAGCAATTGATCGAGCAAAGGTTTTCCATGAGTGAAGATGCACAAGACGTCGTACTGATCGTCGAAGATGAACCCGTCATCCTGATGCTGCTGGCCGACTATCTGTCGGGCCTGGGCTACCGGGTACTCCAGGCGGAAAATGGCGAGCAGGCGTTCGAGATCCTGGCCAGCAAGCCGCACCTGGATGTGATGATCACCGACTACCGGCTGCCCGGCGGCATTACCGGGGTGATGATCGCTGAGCCGGCAGTGAAGCTGCGCCCGGACCTCAAGGTGATTTTCATCAGCGGCTATCCCAACGAAATCCTCGAGTGCGGCAGCCCTATCACCCGCAAGGCACCGATCCTGGCCAAGCCCTTCGACCTCAACAGCCTGCAGGAGCAGATCCAGCAACTGCTGGCTTGAGCCGGTCCTCAGTCGCGGATCATCTCCTGCACCTTGGCGGTCAGCAGGTCGAAGGTGAAGGGCTTGGTGATCAGCTGCATGCCGGGGTCGAGGAAGCCGCCCCGGGCGGCGGCGTGCTCGGCGTAGCCGGTGATGAACAGGACTTTCAGTTGCGGGCGGATCTGCCGCCCGATCTCCGCCAGTTGCCGGCCGTTCATGCCCGGCAAGCCCACATCGCTGATCAATAGGTCGATGCGTTGCCCCGAATCGAGGATCGGCATGGCGCTGCGGGCGTCGCCGGCTTCGACAAAGGCGTAGCCCAGCTCGCCGAGTACCGCGCTGACCAGCAACCGGACCGCCGGATCATCCTCGACGATCAGCACTGTCTCGCCGTTCTGTGCGGTGCCCGACTGTTGCTCCAGCGGCTGTTCATCCAGCTCCGCACTGCCCCGATAGCGCGGCAGGTACAGGCTGACCTCGGTGCCCCGGCCCAGGGTGCTGTTGAGGGACACGTGGCCGTGGGACTGCTTGCTGAAGCCATAGATCATCGACAGCCCGAGCCCGGTGCCCTGGCCGATGGGCTTGGTGGTGAAGAAGGGGTCGAATACCCGATGGATGATGGCGTCGGGCATGCCGCAGCCGTTGTCGCTGACTCGCAGCAGCACGTAGTCGCCGGGTTCGAGGTTGTCGTGGGCCTGGGTGAAGTCCGGGCCCAGGTGCTGATTGAGGGTTTCCACCAGCAGCCGGCCGCCATTGGGCATGGCATCCCGGGCGTTGAGGACCAGATTGAGCAGGGCGCTTTCCAGCTGGTTGGGGTCGGCCTCGGCGACCCACAGTTGCGCGCACAGCTGCATGTCCAGCTGGATGCTTTCGCTGAGGCTGCGTTGCAGCAGTTCGCCCATGGACGTCACCAGGGCATTCATTTCCACGGGCTTGGAGTCCAGCGACTGGCGCCGGGAGAAGGCCAGCAGGCGATGGGTCAGGCCGGCGGCGCGATTGGCCGAGGTGACCCCCAGGTCGATCAGTCGGTCCAGGTCTTCGGTGCGGCCCCGGGCCAGGCGCCGGCGCAGCAGCTCCAGGCTGCCGATGATGCCGGTGAGCATGTTGTTGAAGTCATGGGCGATGCCGCCAGTGAGCTGGCCCACGGCTTCCATCTTTTGCGACTGGCGCAAGGCTTCCTCGTTGTGCCGCAGTTGCGCCGTGCGCTCCTGCACCTGCTGTTCCAGGGTTTCCAGGGTGCATTGCAGGCGCAGTTCGCTCTGGCTCAGGTCGATCAGCCGGTCCCGGGCTTCGTATTGGCGACGGCGTCCGCGCAGGGCGGCGCTGACCAGGCTGATCAGGGTGGCTGGATGGAAGGGCCGTTCGAGGAAGCTGACGTTGCCCAGGGGCACGCTGAAGCCTGAGGCCGGGTTCTGCTCCGGACCGCCGTGCTGGGTCAGCAGCACGATGGGCAGGTCGGACCAGGCCGGTTGTTGTTGCAGATGGCGCAGCAGGGGGGCCAGGTCGACCCCGCGCAAAGCCTCGGCGGCGATGATCACCAGCCCGGCGCCGTGCTCCAGCTCTGCGCACAGGGCCGGCAGGTCCGGGCAGATCAGGCTGCGAAATCCCGCCTCGTTGAGCATCATCTGCGCCAGCTGGCTGTCACGGCCGTGGGGCGTGAGCACCAGGGCGCGTTCGGAAAATGCCAGGTCCTGGGTCATCGCCCCTCGTCCCGAAGCAGCGGTTTGCTTTCGCCCAGGTAGGTGGGCACGCCGCGCAGTACGCCCTGGAAGGCTTCCAGGGGTTCGCCGATGGTCAGCCCGCGAGCGCCGATGCGGTATTCACGGATGGTGGACTCGTGGCTGCCGGTGCGTTTCTTGATGATGGAGATGGCCCGACGCACCTTGCCCAGGGCCTCGAAGTAGCGCAGCAGAACCACGGTGTCCGCCAGGTAGGTGATGTCCACCGGGGCCTGCATGTCGCCCACCAGGCCATGCTGGGCCACGGTCATGAAGGTCGCGGCGCCCTGGCGATTGAGGTACAGCAGCAGTTCGTGCATGTGCAGCACCAGGGCGTTTTCCTCGGGCATGGCCGCCTGGTAGCCGTTGATGCTGTCGATCACCACGGTCTTGATCCGTTGCTGGTCGACACAGCGCCGGACCCGGTAGGACAGTTCCCCCGGGGACAGTTCTGCGGCGTCCACTTGCTCGATCACCAGATTGCCGGTGGCTTGCAGGGCCTCCAGGTCGATGCCCATGTTGCGCATGCGTTCCAACAGCAACCCCAGCTCTTCGTCGAAGATGAACAGCGCGGCTTTCTCGCCCCGGGCCACGGCGGCCGCGGCGAAGATCATCGAAATAAGCGATTTGCCGGTACCGGCGGGGCCGAGGATCAGGGTGCTGGAACCGCTTTCGATGCCGCCTCCCAGGAGCGCGTCCATTTCCGCAATGCCGCTTGTCAGGGTCAGGCGCTCGTTGCGGCCTCGGTGTTCGGCAGCCACCAGCCTTGGGAAGACATGGACCCCGTCGCCCATGATGGTGAAATCATGGAAGCCGCCGCGGTACTTCTGGCCACGGTATTTCACCACCCGGACGCGCCGGCGCTCGGCGCCGTAGCTGGGGGTCAGCTCTTCCAGGCGGATCACCCCGTGGGCCACGCTGTGCACGGTCTTGTCCAGGGATTCGGTGGTCAGGTCGTCCAGTAGCAGTACGGTGGCGTCATAGCGCACGAAGTAGTGCTTGATCGCCAGGATCTGTCGCCGGTAGCGCAGGGAACTCTGGGCCAGCAGGCGGATTTCCGAGAGGCTGTCGAGCACCACCCGCGTTGGCTTGACCCGTTCCACCACGTCGAAGATCTGCCGGGTGGCTTCCCCCAGCTCCAGGTCCGAGGAATACAGCAGGCTTTGCTGGTGCTCGGCATTGAGCAGGCTCTCCGGTGGGGTCAGCTCGAAGATGTGGATGTTGTGGTCCAGCTGCCAGCCGTGGGACTGGGCGCCCTGGCGCAGTTCGCGCTCGGTTTCCGAGAGGGTGATGTACAGGCAGCGCTCACCGGCCAGGGCGCCGGCACGCAGAAAATGCAAGGCCACGGTGGTCTTGCCGGTGCCGGGTTCGCCTTCCAGCAGGAAGACATGGCTGCGTGATAATCCTCCAGAGAGAATATCGTCCAGGCCTTCGACGCCAGTGGCGGCTTTTTCGCTGAGCAACGCAGATGAGGTCGACAAACAATGCCCTCGCACATATGGGTCCAGGTGATCGGCGATGGCGACGAACGCCTTGATATCGCTGATAAATCACTTGACCGTCTGCCGTTGCCACGGTTCAACCTTTTGTTGTGTAGCCGCTGCCGCAGGCTGCGAACGGCTTGGGCGGTATTCCGACGTAGCAGGCGCGGGGATCTTGAGGGCGGCAAAGGTTCGGCTGGGGATCGCCAGGCAAGGCCCTGCGGGCCTTTTCGCAGCCTCGCAGGCTCGGCAGCGGCTACAGGTTTTGTGCTGGCTCTTGTAGCCGCTGCCGCAGGCTGCGAACGGCTTGTGCGGCATGCCGACGTAGCAGGCGCGGGGATCTTGAGGGCGGCAAAGGTTCGGCTGGGGATCGTCAGGCAAGGCCCTGCGGGCCTTTTCGCAGCCTCGCGGGCTCGGCAGCGGCTACAGGCCCTGCTGCAGGGCCGGGTCGTCGGGGTTCTGCTGTTCCAGCTGGGCCAGCAACACCTGGACGTTCTGCAACTGGCCGCTCTCTTTCCAATAGTTGATCAGCAGCACCCGCGCCTTGCGGTTGTAAGGCTGGCGCTGGACGATTTCCTCCAGTTGCTTCTGCGCCGCCTCCAGCTCCTGCTGGCTGTGCAGGGTGGTGGCCAGGTCGTAGCGGTAGGCGGCGTTGTTGGGTTCCAGTTCCACCGCCCGTGACAGGCCCAGCAGGGCAAACTCGCCCTGGCCGTGGTGCAGCAGCCAGAGCCCCAGGGCATGTTGCAGGTAGGCGGAGTCTTGCTGGGCCTGCAGTTGCTTGGCCAGCAACTGGCGGGCGGCGTCGCTCTGGCCTTGCTTGTCCAGCACTTCTATCTGCAGCACCACCGCTTGCAGGTTGTCCGGGGCCAGGCGCAGGGCCTGTTCCAGGGTCTGCTGGGCCTTGCTCAGGTTGGCGTTGTGCAGGTACAGGCGGGCCAGTTGGTATTGGGCCTCGACGTCGTCACCCCGGGTCTTGAGCACCTGGGTGTATTCGTCGATCACCTGCTGCAGCGGGCCGAAGTACAGGCCCTGGTCATCCGGGCTCAGGCCGAGCAGGGCGTCTACCGCGGCAAAGCGCACGCTTTGCTCGTGATCGTCGAGCAAGGGGCCGAGCAGCAGGCTGCGCTGGCCACTGGGAACCAGGCCCAGCACGCTCTTGATCGCGGCTTTGCGCACCTCGGGCGAGGGGTGATAGAGGTCGGCGTCCGCCAGCTTCAGGGCCTGGGGGCTGGGGTAGTTGGGCAATACCGCCAGCAGGCGGGTGCGCTGCTGGTCATTGAGGTCGGGGCGCGCCAGTTGCTGGTACAGCACCCGTGCTGCGCCCGGCTGGCCGTTGCGGGCTTTCTCCAGGGCCGGGCCATAGCCATGCTTGATCGCTTCGGGAACCGCTGGCGGGCTGCTGCGCAGAAAGGTCCAGGCCAGGGCCAGGGCGATAACGAGCAACAGGCTGATCAGCAGGTAGCGACGGGGCAGGGGCATGCAGGAATCCGGAAGCTGGCGACTTTTGGAAGGCGCAAGCTTCGGTCAGGAATGGGCCTGAGTCAAACCCGGGATCAGGTCAGTACGTAATCCTGGGGTTGCAGTGGCGGCGGCAGGTCCCGGTGCCCCAGTGCGGCCAGGACTTCACGCTCCAGGCCGCGCAATAGAGCGTTGCACGGCAGATCATTGTCGTCGTAGCCAAAGGGGTCTTCGAGGTCATTGCCGATTTCGTCGAGGCCCAGGAAGGTGTAGCTGACGATGGCGGTGAAGATCGGCGTCAGCCAGCCCAGGGGCTCGGCCATGGCAAAGGGCAGGAGGATGCAGAACAGGTAGATGGTGCGGTGCAGCAGCAAGGTGTAGGGGAAGGGCAGCGGGGTGTTCTGGATGCGTTCGCAGGCGGCCTGGACCTGGCTCAGGCTGACCAGGCGGGTTTCCATCTGGGTGTAGCGCCATTCACTGATCAGCCCCTGTTGCGCCCACTGCGAGCAGCGCTGGCCGATGCGTTGCAACTGGGCATCGGTGAGGTTGGGGTGCTGCGGGTCGATGTCGGCCTGGGCCCAGGGTTGCAGGGCGCGGGCTTCGTCTTCATGGCGCAGACGGGCGATCAGGCTGTGGGCGAAGCCGCAGAGGTCGCGCAGCAGGCGCTCGCGCTGGGGATGAGCGTCGATGATCAGGCTTTCGCGGATCAGCGAACGAACCTCGATGATCAACTGCCCCAACTGCTTGCGGCCTTCCCACCAGCGGTCGTAGCAAGCGTTGTTGCGAAAACTCATGAAGATCGACAGCGACAGGCCCAGCAGGGTGAAGGGCGTGGCATTGACCTTGGAGAAATAGGTGGGCTGCAGGGTTTCCACCAGGACGATGACCGACGCCAGCAGGGTGATCAGCACGCAGCGCAAGGCAATGCGCTTGGCGATCGAGCCCTTGAGGGCAAAGAGGATGCTGATCAGGTTGGGCTTGGGGCGGACGATCATGAGGGCTGAGGCCAGGGCGATTACGCGGCGAGTGAAGAGTAGGAGCGCGCTGTAGGGCTGTCCAATCGCAATGATCGACCGAATGATCGATTGCCTCTATCGGCCGCCGGCCCTTGCCTGACGATTGCCCGCGGAGCCTTGAGCGGCCTTGCGATCCTGGCGTCCCTTCGGGCCGTTCGCAGCCTGCGGCAGCGGCTACAGGGAGTTGTGTAGCCGCTGTCGAGCCTGCGGCGAGGCTGCGAAAAGGTCCGCAGGACCTTGCTTGGCGATGTCGTGGCAAAAAAAAGCCCCGCGACCGAATGATCCACGGGGCAAAACATTGGTTGGTTGCGGCCAACCAAAGGAGCTCGTTGCAAATCCTTACTGGCTGGCCATCGTCTCCGGCTGCCAGCCACCGCCCAGGGCCTTGTAGATGGCGACAATGCCGCGGTACAGGTCGACTTCGGCCTGGGCCTGGGCATCTTCGGCCGCCAGCCGTTCACGCTGGGCGTCCAGCAGCACCAGGAAGTCCACGGTGCCTTCGCGGTAGCGGATCTCGGCCAGGTCCGCGGCGGCACGGCTGGATTCGCTCTGGCGGATCAGCGAGATCAGCCGTTGCTGGCGCTTGCCGTAATCGCTGAAGGCGTTTTCCGATTCTTCCAGGGCCAGCAGCACTTGCTGCTCGTAGCTGGCCAGGGCGCCGTCGGCATTGGCGTCGGCACCCCGCAGGCGGGCCCGTACGCTGCCCAGGTCAAAGGCGGCCCAGGTGATGCTCGGGCCCAGGGCCCAGGCACTGGCCGCCGAGGAGCCGATCTGTGAACCGCGTCCGGCGGTGAAGCCGAGGAAGCCGCTGAGGCTGACCCGTGGAAACAGGTCGGCCTTGGCTACGCCAATCCGTGCGGTGGCCGCCGCCAGCTGGCGTTCGGCGCTGAGAATGTCCGGCCGGCGTTGCAGCAGCTCGCCCGGATCGCCAATCGGCAGGGCCTTGGCAATCGCCGGCAGCTGCGCCGGCGACAGGTCGACGCTGAGCTGGTCCGGACGCTCACCCAGCAGGGTGGCGATGCGGTTGCGCTGGCGGGTCTGCTCGGCCTGCAGCTGCGGCACGCTGGCTTCCACCGAAGCCAGGCGGGCATCGGCGCGGACCACGTCGAGCTGGTCGCCGACCCCGGCGTCGCGCAGGCTTTCGGTGATCTTGCGCGAGGCCTGCTGGTTGTCCAGGTTGGCCAGGGCGATCTTTTCCCGCAGTTGTGCGCCGCGCAACTGGCCGTAGGCGTCAACCAGCTCGGCGATCATGGTCACTTGCAGCTGATACAGGTCGGCCTCGGCGGCTTGCTGGTCAGCGTCGGTGGCTTCCAGGTTGCGCTGGATGCGGCCGAACAGGTCCAGCTCCCAGGCCATGTCCAGGCCCAGGTCGTAGCGCTCGCTCTTGACCCGCTTGGTGGTCTGCCCCGGAATCTGCCCCTTGGCCTGGTCGCTGCTGGCGCGGCTGGTGATGGTGGGCATGGCGTCATTGCTGGCGTCATCGCGAATTGCCCGGGCGGCCCGCAGGCGGGCGAAGGCCACCCGCAGTTCACGGTTGCCCTGCAACGATTTGCTCACCAGCTGGTTGAGGGTCGGGTCATCGAACTGTTGCCACCAGATGCCTTCGAAGCGTGCGCGGTCGAAGTTCTTCTGGCCCGCAGCGCCATCGGTGACGGCGCTGATGTGCGCCGCCTCGGTGGTTGGGCTTTGGTAGTCCGGACCGACGGCGCAGGCACCGAGGGCCAGCACCAGCAGGCTCGGCAGGAAGACTTTGGCACTCATTGTTGCGTCTCCAGTTGCAGGGCGCGGGCGGCTTTGCGGGCCTCGCTGCGCTCCACATAATTGCGGATCAGGACATAGAACACTGGGGTCAGCAGCAGGCCGAAGAAGGTCACCCCGAGCATCCCGGAGAACACTGCGACGCCCATGGCGTGACGCATTTCCGCACCGGCGCCGCTGGAGATCACCAGGGGCACCACGCCCATGATGAAGGCGAAGGAGGTCATCAGGATCGGCCGCAGACGCAGGCGGCAGGCTTCCAGTACCGCCGCCAGCGGATCGAGGCCTTCCTCTTGCTTGTCCTTGGCGAACTCGACGATCAGGATCGCGTTCTTGCAGGCCAGGCCCACCAGTACGATCAGGCCGATCTGGGTGAAGATGTTGTTGTCGCCACCGGAGATGATCACCCCGGTAATCGCCGACAGCAGGGTCATCGGCACGATCAGGATCACCGCCAGCGGCAGGCTCCAGCTCTCGTATTGCGCGGCCAGTACCAGGAAGGCCAGCAGCACGCAGAGCGGGAAGACGAACAGGGCGGTGTTACCGGCCAGGATCTGCTGGTAGGTCAGCTCGGTCCATTCGTAGGTCATGCCATTGGGCAGTTCTTCCTTGAGCAGTTTCTCGATCGCCGCTTCCGCTTGCCCGGAACTGTAGCCCGGGGCGGCCGCGCCGTTGATTTCCGCGGTAACGAAGCCGTTGTAGTGCATCACGCGGTCGGGACCGGCGGTGTCGCTGACCTTGATGAAGGTCGCCAGGGGAATCATCTCGCCCTTGTTGTTGCGCACTTTCAGCTGGCCGATCTGCTCGGGTTCGAGACGGAACTGCTGCTCGGCCTGGACGTTGACCTGATAGGTGCGGCCAAAGCGGTTGAAGTCGTTGGCATACAGCGAACCCAGGTAGATCTGCAGGGTGTCGAAGATGTCGGAAATCGCCACGCCGTGGGTCTTGGCCTTTTCCCGGTCGATGGCCGCGTCCACCTGAGGCACGTTGACCTGGTAGCTGGTGAACAGCCCGGCCAGTTCCGGCACGCTGCGGCTCTTGGTGATGACGTTCTGCACTTCTTTATACAGCTCGTCGTAACCCAGCCCGCTGCGGTCTTCCACTTGCAGGCGGAAGCCACCAATGGTCCCCAGGCCCTGTACCGGCGGCGGTGGGAAGATCGCCATGTAGGCGTCCTGGATATCGGCGTACTTGCCGTTCAGGGCACCGGCGATGGCACCGGCGGACATGCTCGGGTCCTTGCGCTCATCGAAGGGCTTCAAGGTGACGAAGACGATGCCGTTGTTCGGGCTGTTGGTGAAGCCGTTGATCGACAGGCCGGGGAAGGCCACCGCGCTTTCCACGCCGGGTTGCTTGAGGGCGATGTCGGACATGCGCTTGATCACGTCTTCGGTGCGGTCCAGGCTCGCCGCGTCCGGCAGTTGGGCGAAGGCCACCAGGTACTGCTTGTCCTGGGCCGGCACGAAACCGGTCGGGGTGTGGGCGAAGCCGAACCAGGTCAGCACCATCAGGCCGGCATAGAGGAACAGGGCGATGCCGCTGCCGCGGATGACCCGGCGCACGGTGCCGACGTAACCATGGCTGGCACGATCGAAGAAGCGGTTGAACGGCTTGAACAGCCAGCCCCCCAGCAGCTTGTCGAGGATCTTCGAGAAGCGGTCCTTGGGTGCATGGTGTTCCTTGAGCAATACCGCGGCCAGGGCCGGCGACAGGGTCAGGGAGTTGAAGGCCGAGATCACCGTGGAAATCGCGATGGTCAGGGCGAATTGCTTGTAGAACTGCCCGGTCAGGCCACTGATGAAGGCCGCCGGTACGAACACTGCGCACAGCACCAGGGCGGTGGCGATGATCGGGCCGGTCACTTCGCGCATGGCGCGCTGGGTGGCCTCCACCGGGTTCAGCCCCAGGCCGATGTTCCGTTCGACGTTCTCCACCACCACGATGGCGTCGTCCACCACGATACCGATGGCCAGCACCAGGCCGAACAGCGACAGGGCATTGAGGGAGAAGCCGAACAGGTGCATCACCGCGAAGGTGCCGATCAGCGACACCGGCACGGCCACCAGCGGGATGATCGAGGCGCGCCAGGTCTGCAGGAACAGGATCACCACCAGTACCACCAGGATCAGCGCTTCGAACAGGGTGTGCACCACCGCTTCGATGGAGCCGCGGACGAAGATGGTCGGGTCGTAGACGATGCTGAAGTCCATGCCCTGCGGGAAGCTCTGCTTGAGTTCGGCCATCTTGGCCCGCACTTCGTTGGAGATCTCGATGGCGTTGGAGCCCGGACGCTGGAAGATCGGGATCGCCACTGCCGGCTGGTTGTTGAGCAGGGAGCGCAGGGCGTACTGGCTCGACCCCAGTTCGATGCGGGCGATGTCTTTCAGGCGAGTGATCTCACCGTCTTCGCCTGAGCGAATGATGATGTTCTCGAACTCTTCCTCGGTGACCAGTCGGCCCTGGGTGTTGACCGACAGCTGGAAGCTGGTGGCGCTGGGCGCAGGCGGTGCGCCCAGGGCACCGGCGGCGACCTGACGGTTCTGTTCACGGATCGCAGTGACCACGTCGGTGGCGGTCAGGTTGCGCGAAGCGGTCTTGTTCGGATCCAGCCAGACCCGCAGCGAGTAGTCGCCCATGCCGAACAGCTGTACATCCCCCACGCCGCCCAGGCGCGCCAGCTCATCCTTGATGTTGAGCAGGGCGTAGTTGGACAGGTAGAGCATGTCGTAGCGTTTGTCCGGCGAGGTCAGGTGGACCACCATGGTCAGGTCCGGAGAGGCCTTGTCCACGGTGATACCGATGCGCGTCACTTCTTCCGGCAGCTTGGGCTGGGTGCGGGTTACGCGGTTCTGCACCTGCACCTGAGCGTTGTCCAGGTCGGTGCCCAGGGCGAAGGTGATGGTCAGGGTGATCTTGCCGTCGGCGGTGGATTGCGAGGACATGTAGAGCATGTTCTCGACCCCGGTGATGGCTTGTTCCAGTGGCGCGGCCACGGTTTCACCGATGACTTTCGGGTTGGCCCCGGGGAAGTTGGCGCGCACCACCACGGTGGGCGGCACCACTTCCGGGTATTCGCTGATGGGCAGCTGGAACAGCGAGATGGCGCCGGCGATCAGGATCAGCAGCGACAGCACCGCGGCGAAGATCGGCCTTGAAATGAAGAACTGGGAAAAATTCATCTTGAGAGTCGTCCCTTAACCGCGCGGTGTCGCAGCGGCGAGTTTCACAGCCGGAGCCGCCTTGGCAGGGGTGACCTGCGGCAGGTTGCTGGCTTCCAGTGCTTGGCGTTGTTGGGCCAGGGCGGCGAGGGTTTCCTGGCTGGCCATGGGGATCACTTCAGGTGTGACCGGGGCACCGGGACGTGCCCGCTGCAAGCCCTTGACGATGATGGTGTCGTCCTTGCTCAGCCCGTTGCGCACGATGCGCAGGCCTTCGATCTTCGGCCCCAGCTCCACGGCGCGGTAGGCCGGCTTGTTGTCGGCGTCCATCACCAGCACGAACTTCTTGCCCAGGTCGGTGCCCACGGCTTCGTCGTTGATCAGCATCGCCGAGTAGGTGCCGCTGCCCACCAGTTTCAGGCGCGCATACAGGCCCGGGGTGTAGCTGCCGTCACGGTTGTCGAACACGGCGCGGCCGCGGATGGTGCCGGTCTTGGGGTTGACCTGGTTGTCGACGAAGTTCATCTGGCCCAGGTGCGGGTGGCCTTCTTCATTGGACAGGCCCAGGTACACCGGGGTGGTCTGGCCGCGCTGACCCTGGCGGGCGAGTTGGGTGTACTTGAGGTACACACGTTCGTCGGCGTCGAAGTAGGCGTAGACCTTGTCGGTGGACACCAGGCTGGTGAGCGGGGTGACATCGGCGGTCACCAGGTTGCCGGCGGTGATCTGTGCGCGGCTGACGCGACCGCTGATGGGGGCCACCACCCGGGTAAAGCTCAGGTTGAGCTTGGCCAGGTCCAGTTGAGCCTGGATCGCATCGACTCCGGCCCGGGCTTCCTGGGCGGCGCTGCTGCGGGTGTCGGCCAGCTCGGCGGAAATCGCGTTGCTGGTCAGCAGGCGCTGGCCGCGCTGGGCTTCGTTGGCACTGCGGGTGGCGGTGGCCCGGGCTTGTTGCAGCTGGGCTTCGAGGCGGCGGACTTCAGCCTGGAAGGGGCGCGGGTCGATCTGGAACAGCAGGTCGCCTTTCTTCACCAGGGCGCCTTCGGTGAACGCCACCTGATCGATCTGGCCCGAGACCCGTGGCCGGATTTCCACGGTTTCCGGGGCTTCCAGGCGTCCGGTGAACTCATCCCATTCGTTGACCGGCTGCTCCAGCACCTTGGCCACACTGACCTTGGCAGCGGGCGGGGCGGAGGCGGTTTCCGGGGCTTTGCCGCAGGCACTCATGACCAGAACGGCGAGGGCGGCTAAGGGGTAACGCAAGAGTTTGACTGACTGGTCCATGGTTCATCCGCCAAGGTAATTTGAGATGGGCGGATGATGCTCGGCAGGGTGGTATCTCACGAATCGAATGAAGCGAAGGTAACTATCATTCGGAATGATATAAGCCCCAAGCGAGCCCTCTAGCCTGCACCTTTCGTTAGGGGGCTATCAATCCCCTGGTGTGCAATTGATTGTTGCCGCATACGCAACATTGCCCGTCGGGGCAGGGGGCAGCTGTCGGCGAACAGGCCCTCCTGTCTTTGTATTCGGGCATTGCAGAGATTGTTCGAACGGCTCGCAGGCGCCTGTCGCGCAGGGACCTTCTGCGGCTCATGCGGGGCGTGTTGAGCGCTTTTTGCAGATGACTCCACTTGACAGCGAAGGGTTTGAAGACGCGTAATATGTCGTAATGTTAACGTTAACCTAGATAAGAACAAGAGGGTCGTCACATGCAGCTTGCCGCCAAACGCGAGTACTGGCTTATCAGTGGTTTATTGTTTTTCTTCTTCTTTTCGTGGTCATCCAGCTATTCGCTGTTCTCTATCTGGCTGCATCGAGTCATTGGCTTGAATGGCACGGAAACCGGGTTCATTTTCGCCGCCAACGCCATTGCGGCGTTGCTGGTTCAGCCCTTCTACGGCGCTCTTCAAGACCGCCTCGGGCTGTCCAAAAAGCTGTTGGTATGGATTGGCATCTTGCTCTGCGCTGCGGCCCCGTTTGCCATTTATGTCTACGCCGGCCTGTTGGCGCAGAACGTGGTGCTCGGCGCCTTGGTCGGTGCGGCGTTTCTGGCGCTGGCGATGCTGGCAGGCGTGGGGGTAATCGAGTCCTACACCGAGCGTTTGTCACGTCATGCGGGGTTCGAGTTTGGAACCACCCGAATGTGGGGATCGTTGGGCTGGGCCAGCGCGACCGGTGTGGTCGGCGTGGTGTTCAACATTGATCCTGACATTGCTTTTTACATGAGCAGCGCCGCCGGCGTCGTGTTCCTGCTGATCCTGTCCCGCCTGGACCTTGACCGTTTGAACCAGCCGGCTGCCCAGGCGGGCACCATTGCCCACCCCGTGCGCCTGAACGATCTCTGGAAGTTGCTGACACTCCCGCGATTCTGGGCTTTCAGCCTCTACCTGACGGGGGTGTGCGGGATCTACATGATCTACGAGCAACAGTTTCCGGTGTATTTCTCCTCGTTTTTCCCGACCCCGGAGGAGGGCACCCGCGCCTATGGCTACCTGAACTCGTCTCAGGTGCTGGTCGAGGCGGTCTTGATGCTGTTTGCACCCTGGGTGGTCAGCCGTACAGGCGCCAAATACGGGCTGATCCTGGCCGGCAGCATCATGTTTGTGCGCATCCTCGGCTCCGGAATGGCAACGCAGGCCTGGGCTATCGCCGCCTGCAAGATGTTGCACGCCTTGGAAGTGCCCATATTGCTGGTCTCGATATTCAAATACATTTCGCTGAACTTCGACTCTCGGCTGTCCGCCTCGATCTACCTGGTGGGATTCCAGTTCGCCCAGCAATTGACCGCCATGTTGCTATCGCCGCTGGTGGGCTACGGCTACGACCATTTCGGTTTCTCCAGCGTCTACGTGCTGATGGCAGGCCTGGTCGGCGTTTGCCTGTTGCTGTCATGGACCTTGTTGCGCAAGGACCCCGTGCGCGGCGCCGCTCAAGACCGGCCTGGCGATTCGCCGGAGCTGCCTGCCATCGCTCAATCTGCCCTTCGTTATGAACCCTAGACAGGAACCGGCCATGCACGCTGCACTGTTAGAGCAAGCGCATCGCGCTATCGAAAAAAAGCTGCCCGAGCGGGAGGATGACTATCGCCTGGCCTATCACCTTGCGCCGCCGGCAGGATGGATGAATGACCCGAACGGCCTGGTGTTTTTTCGCGGTGAGTACCATGTGTTCTACCAACATCATCCCTATTCGGCTAAGTGGGGGCCGATGCACTGGGGGCATGCCAAGAGCCGCGACCTGGTGCACTGGGAGCATCTGCCCATCGCGCTGGCGCCTGGCGACGCCGATGACCGCGATGGCTGCTTTTCAGGATCTGCGGTGGTCGCGGACGACAGGCTGTACCTGATCTACACCGGGCATACCTGGCTGGGTGCGCCGGGTGACGAGCGGCACATTCGTCAGGTCCAGTGCCTGGCCAGCAGCATCGATGGCGTTTCGTTCAAAAAGCACGGGGCGGTGATCGATACGGCGCCTGAGCCGAGCATCATGCATTTTCGCGATCCCAAGGTGTGGCGGCGAGGAGAGCAGTGGTGGATGGCCCTGGGCGCTCGCCAAGGCGACGACCCGCTGCTCCTGCTCTATCGCTCCGACGATCTGCATCACTGGAAGTACCTCAGGTGCGCGCTGCAGGGACGACGCGAGTCGGACGGCTACATGTGGGAGTGTCCGGACCTGTTCGAACTCGATGGCAACGATGTGTTTCTCTATTCGCCTCAAGGCCTGAAGCCCAGCGGTTATGACAACTGGAACAAGTTCCAGAACAGCTATCGGATGGGCCTGCTGGACGACCGTGGATACTTCAGCGAGTGCGGTGAGCCGCGTGAACTGGATCATGGTCACGATTTTTATGCGGCGCAGACCCTGCTGGCGCCGGACGGGCGCCGCCTGCTGTGGGCCTGGATGGACATGTGGGAGAGCCCGATGCCGAGTCAGGCGCAGCACTGGTGTGGTGCGCTGTCGCTGCCTCGTGAGCTGAGCCGTAATGGCGAGCGCCTGCGCATGCGGCCGGCCCGCGAGCTGAAGGCGCTACGCCAGTCGCAACGGACACTGGCGATCGGCGTGGTCGAATCCGGCAATTGCCTGCTCGATGAGCGAGGGACGTTACTGGAGTTCGAACTGTCCCTGGACCTGGCTGGCAGCACTGCTGAGCGCTTTGGGCTGGCGCTGCGCTGCAGTGAGGATCAGCAAGAGCGGACCCTGGTGTATTTCGATGCGATGGCGCGCCGCCTGGTGCTGGACAGGCAACACTCGGGAGTGGGGGTGAGCGGTGCGCGCAGCGTGCCGATAGCCAAGGGACAAACGCGGATAGACCTGCGGATTTTCCTTGATCGTTCGTCTATCGAGGTGTTTGTCGATGACGGCGCTTATAGCTTGAGCAGCCGGATCTATCCTCGTCCGGACAGCCAGGCGGTCATGGCGTTTGCGGTCAATGGCAGCGCTGGGTTTGGCGATGCGTCGGTCTGGCACCTGGCCGATCTGCGCCTCTGATCCTGGTGATCGGCCATGGGCGCGCGACGTCTGGCGATGTGTTGTCATGCTTTTGCCAAGCATGACATGATGCCCGGCCATACAAGCATTGGCACCTGCGAATGGCCTCAGTTAAAGATGTCGCGCACCTCGCAGGGGTTTCCTTGATGACGGTGTCCAGGGCGCTCAATACCCCGGAAAAAGTCAATCAGGAAACCCTGGCGAAAGTCCTGCAAGCGGTTGAGACCCTGGGTTATGTCCCCAGTCTTTCTGCCCGACAGATCCGCGGCGGCGCTTCCCGTAGCAAAACCATTGGCGTCTTCGCGCTGGATACCGCCACCACGCCCTTCGCCGTGGAAATGCTCCTGTCCATGGAGCGCACCGCCCGGGAACACGGCTGGAATGTCTTCATCCTCAACGTGTTCGAAGTGCCGCCGAGCCAGCAGACCATCGACCTGATGCTGTCCCATCAGCCTGACGGAATCATCTTCAGCGCCATGCAGCTGCGGACCATCGAGATCCCCCCGGCGTTGCGCAGCCTGCCACTGGTGCTGAGCAACTGCATGAGCCTGGAGTCCGGGGTGGCCTGTTATGTGCCTGACGATGCCGACGGCCAGTATCAGGCTATACAGCATGCGCTCAAGCGTGGCTACCGCCGTCCGTTGTGCATCAACCTGCCACAAGCCAGCCTGGCCTGGGAGCAGCGCCAGCTTGGATTGTGTCGAGCCCTCACTGAGGCTGGAATATCCGTGGCCGATGTTCCTCAATACAGCCTGTCCCAGGATGACGCCTATCAGGAAACGATCGCCGCGCTGGAGACGCAATTGCAAGCGTCGCAAGGAGCGCCAGCGTTCGATCTTCTTATCTGTGGTAACGACCGTATCGCTTTGCTGGCTTACCAGTACTTGCTAAGTCGCGGTCTGCGTATTCCGCAGGACGTGGCGGTTCTGGGGTACGACAACATGATCGGTGTTGCCGAGCTGTTCTATCCGCCGCTCAGTACCGTGCAGTTGCCGTATTACGAAATGGGGCGGCGTTCTGCTCAATACCTCATCGAGCGCTGGGAACAGCCGACGATTCACAGGGTTGCGTGCCCGCTGGTAGAACGCGAATCCTGCTGAACGGCATGGCTGACAGGGCAATACGCGCACCCGGCGGGTGCTCATGATCCTGGTGCTGGCGAATCGTCGGCCAGCCTTTACATTTTTTGACTGCAGATTCACTGATTAATACAACTCCGGCTTCAGCAAAGTTTGATACTGCGTGCTCTACCGCCCCGAAGGATTCTCCGCTCGGGGTATCGCTCCAAATGCACGAAAGGAATCATCCGGATGTATCTCTCTCATAGGCTCACGGGGATCGGTCTGTGTGCCGCATTGTTTGTCCTGGCAGGTTGCGCGCCCACTTCAATAGCCGGACCCGGGGCCAACAATGTGCGCATCACCCACAACGAACCGGGACGTGAATGCCAGTTTCTTGGTGATGTCACCGGCAGTCAGGGCGACTTTTTATTGGGCAGTATCACGGGTAACGCCAATCTCGAAACCGGCGCCCGCAACGACCTGAAAAACAAGGCCGCGGCGCTGGGGGGCAACCGGGTTTACCTGCTCACTCAGCGCGCAGGGCAGACCGGTTCGGACAATCGCCTGGAGCAAACCAACGTGACGCTTTCGGGCAGTGTCTATCGCTGTCCCGAGTCCTGAGCCGGCGGCCTGCCGCTGAGCGCTGAACAGCTTTCCCCGTCAATGGCCGAGCTGTCAGCGCTATGGATGTCGGCATCGGTTCGGGAGCGGTCAGCGCCGGGATCTGCGTCCGCTGCTGCCGATGATCATGCGCTGGTGATGTGTTGAACGGAGCGCTCGGCCATTTCTGCTGCCGAGCCCGCAGCAGGATGATGCTTGCAGCGGGCGCCTCAGGAGGGGAGGGACAGCAACCAGGCGCTGAAGGTCTTGAACGCCGGAAAGTGCTGGTAGCGCGCGGCACAGGTCAGGTAATAGTTGCGGCCGCTTTCCATGGGGTCGAACAGCTTGACCACGGCTCCAGACTCGATTTCCTCCTGCACCAGGATATCGGGAACCAGCCCGATACCTATGCCTGCGGCCACCGCCTGGATCAGGTGGGCCGTGAGCTCGAAGCTGGGGCCCGTGCGCATTTTCTGGTGATCCAGGTTGTTGAAGTCGAACCAATCAGACCAGCCGTTGGGGCGAGACACCACATTGAGCAGCAAATGATGGGGGAGCTCGTCCAGCGATAGCTCGGGGTTGCCTGCCAGGGCCTTGGGGCTGGCGATGACGATCAGTTTTTCTCGCAGCAGCAGGTGCGATACGTAGCCCGGCCAGTCCCCTTTCCCCGCGCAGATGATGGCCTGCATGTCGCCCACGCTGGAGGGGTTGTCGGCGTGAATGATCCTTGAATGGATATGCACCAGGTTCCTGGGATGACGGGCATAGAACTCATGCATTTTCGGCAGCAGCCATTTTGAGCCGAACGTCGGAAGCACCGCCAGGTTCAACGGGCCATCTTCTTCCTTGAAGGCAATGGTCTGCAGGGTGGCGCTGCGAATGCGCCCCAATGCGGCGCTGAGCTCATGCTGGTACAGGGCGCCGGCGGCGGTGAGTTCGATTTTTCTGCCCTCGCGCTTGAACAGCGAGATCTCCAGCTGCGATTCCAGGGCCTGCACTTGCCGGCTGACCGCGCTTTGGGTCAGGGCCAGTTCGTCCGCGGCTTTGGTGAAGCTGCAATGGCGGGCGGCGGCCTCGAAAGCGACCAGCAGGGACATTGAAGGGGTCAGTCGGCGTGGGTTCATTCATAAAGCTCATGCAAAAGCTGCAGGTTTTACGTTTGTGTGAAACGTCTTGGCCCCACAAAATCGTGGGTGCGCCCCTTGCCATGCAGCAGCTGTCGGGGGGTAAGCATACATAACGAGAATGCTCAGATTAGCGGTATCGCCAGTAGGAATTCCAGCATGATTGCCCGGTTGTCTCCCCATGAAGTCAAAAACCCAGCCTGCGAGTTGTTCCTGGCTCGCCTGGAACAGGAAGGTTTCCAGGGAGAAATCGCTCGCGATCATGGGCTCAGGACCGTGCTGGCGACCGACAACTCGATCTATCAGCGCCTGCCGCAAGCCGCGGTGTTTCCGCGCAATGTGCAGGATGTTCAGCTGTTGGCCCGCCTCGTGGCGCTGGCGCCATTCAGCTCGGTGGTACTCACGCCGCGGGGCGGAGGAACCGGCACCAATGGTCAATCGTTGACCAGCGGGATCGTGGTCGACCTGTCGCGCCACATGAACGGCATCCTTGAAATCAACGTCGAGGAGCGCTGGGTGCGGGTGCAAAGCGGCGTGGTCAAAGACCAGCTCAACGCGGCGTTGAAACCCCATGGACTGTTTTTTGCGCCGGAGCTGTCGACGTCGAATCGGGCCACCATCGGCGGCATGATCAACACCGACGCAAGCGGCCAGGGCAGCTGCACCTATGGCAAGACCCGTGATCATGTCCTGGCGCTGTCGACCATTCTCATCGGTGGCGAGCGGCTCGACAGTGCGCCCCTGGAGCCTGATCAGTGGCAGGCACAGGCCCGTCGCGAAGACAAGGTTGGCGCGATCCATCGCTGTGCATCGCAGATCGTGGAGCAATACGCCGAGCTGATCGAACACACCTTTCCCAAGCTGAACCGTTGCCTGACGGGCTACGACCTGGCGCATCTGCAGGAGCCCAACGAGCGACTCAATCTGAACAGTGTCCTGTGCGGCTCCGAAGGCTCGCTGGGTTTCATTGTGGAAGCCACGCTCAATGTGCTGCCTGTCCCCCGGTACTCGATCCTGGTCAATGTGCGGTATGCAGGCTTCATGGATGCGTTGCGCGACGCCAAGGCGTTGATGCAGCTCAAGCCGCTGTCCATCGAGACGGTGGACTCCAAGGTCCTCGGGTTGGCGATGAACGACATCGTCTGGCACGGCGTCGCCGAGTACTTTCCCCAAGACCCCGAGGTGCCGACCCTGGGCATCAACCTGGTTGAATTCAGCGGCGACGACGAGGCGGCCTTGCTGCAGCGCGTGGATGAATTTGTCCTGCACCTGCAGCGTGACACCCGCGTCGTGCGATTGGGGCACACCCTGGCCGTCGGCGCCCAGGCAGTGCAGCGGGTCTACGCGATGCGCAAGCGGGCCGTGGGGCTGTTGGGCAATGTCAAAGGCTCCGCCCGGCCCCAGCCGTTCGTCGAAGATACCGCCGTTCCTCCCGAGCACCTGGCTGATTTCATTGCGCAGTTCCGCGAGCTGCTCGATAGCCATGGCCTGGAATATGGCATGTTCGGTCACGTGGACGCCGGGGTCCTGCATGTGCGGCCGATCCTGGACATGAAAGACCCCGCTCAGGCGGCCCTGATCCGGCCCATTTCCGACGCCGTCGCCGAGCTCACGCACAAGCACGGCGGCTTGCTCTGGGGCGAGCATGGCAAAGGCTTGCGGTCGCAATACGTGCCCGACTACTTCGGCGAACTCTATCCGGCCCTGCAGGAACTCAAGGCGGCTTTTGATCCGAACAACCAACTCAATCCGGGCAAGATCGCCACGCCCAAGACGCTGCCCGACGCCCGGTTGACCCGGGTGGATGAGGTCCGGTTGCGGGGCGAGCTTGATCGCACCATCGATGAGCGGGTCTGGTCGCACTACGACGCCGCGGTGCATTGCAACGGCAACGGCGCCTGCTACAACTTCGACCCCGATGACGCCATGTGTCCGTCCTGGAAAGGCACCCGCAATAGACTGCACTCGCCCAAGGGGCGCGCGTCGCTGGTGCGTGAGTGGCTGCGCTTGCAGGGCCAGCAAGGTGTCGATGTGCTGGAAGTGGCTCTCTCGTCCAGGTCCGCGCTGCTCGGCCTGCCCAGGCGTGCGCTCAATACGCTTGCACGGAAGCTGGGCCAGAAAGACTTTTCCCACGAGGTCTACGAGGCGATGGCCGGGTGCCTCGCCTGCAAGTCCTGTGCGGGGCAGTGCCCGGTGAAAGTCAATGTGCCGGACTTTCGCTCGCGGTTTTTGCAGCTGTACCACAGTCGCTATCTGCGCCCGTTGAAGGATTACCTCATCGGTTCCCTTGAGTACACCATTCCCCACTTCGCCCGCGTGCCGCGTTTGTACAACGGGATCATCGGCTCGCGGATGGTGGGGGCGTTTCTGCGGCGGGTGGCCGGAATGATCGACAGTCCGCTGCTGAGCCTGCTGGATTTTGATGAGGTGTGCCGGCGGTGGAACGTGCGCGTGGCGTCGCCTGCGCTGCTTGAGGGGATGGACGAGGCGCAACGGGCGCGCAGCGTGATTCTCGTGCAGGACGCCTTTACCCGTTACTTCGAAACACCGCTGCTGGCCGATTGGATCGAACTGATTTCCAGGCTGGGGTTTGAGGTGTACATCGCGCCGTTCGCGGCCAATGGCAAGCCCCTGCAGGTCCAGGGCTTTTTGAGAGCCTTCGCAAAGGCTGCGCATTGCAACGGCCGATCGCTGCGCCAGCTGCACCGCTATCAGATTCCATTGGTGGGTCTTGATCCGGCGATGACCCTGGTTTATCGGCAGGAGTACGCCAAGACCCTGGGTCAGGATCAGGCCCCGAGCGTGCTGCTGCCGCAGGAATGGCTGGCCCAGGTACTGGCGCCGTCAGCGCTGGGCGCGGGCCAGGAGACTTACCACTTTGTGCCGCACTGCACCGAGAAAACCAACGAGCCGGGCAGCGTGGCGCTGTGGCAGACGATCTTCGCCCGAGTCGGCCTGAAGTTGCAGGTGCAAGCCAGCGGCTGCTGTGGGATGTCCGGAACCTACGGCCACGAAACCCAGAACGCCGGGACCTCGGAGGTCATTTACCGCCAGTCCTGGGGCCCCTTGGTGGCCCGTCTCAATGGGGCCGGGCGCCTGCTGGCGGATGGCTACTCGTGCCGCAGCCAGGTCAAGCGCAAGGACGGACAGACCGTCCAGCACCCGCTCCAGGCCCTGCTGAAGCTGATGCGCGGCGCCGACCAAGCCTCAGGCGGCTGAGCGGCGCGGGCATGGGGCGGTTTGACACGCCGCGGCTGGGTATCGGCGTGGACTGGTGCTCATGTTTTCGTTGAGCACTGGCGTGGCCAGCTCGCTGGGCGTCTTCAGAAGCCGTAGAGCTGTGCCGGGTTGTCCACCAGGATCTGCTTGATCAGCGCGTCATCGTTTTCAACCCAGTCGAACAGCATCTCCAGCAGGCTGGCGTCGTTGGGCATCGGCACCGGTATGCACGGATGTGGCCAATCGCTTGCCCACAGCAGCCGGTTCGGATTGGCTTCGATCAACGCCCGGGCGTAGGGCGTTACGTCGTCGTAAGGAAAGTCCTTCGACGCGGTAAAGCGATAGGCGCCGGAAAGCTTGACCCACACCCTGCCTTCTTGCAGCAGGCGCAGCAGGTCGGTGAATCCCGGGTGGTTCAGCCCGCAACTGGTGGGCATGTGCCCCATGTGGTCGATGACGACTGGCACCGGCAGGCTGGCCACGGTTTCGTACAAGTCGGCGAATTCGGTGATATCGATCAGCAACTGGAGGTGCCAGCCAAGGGGTGCGACTTTTTCCGCCAGGGCCGCAACATCCGATACCTCGACGCCACTTTTGAAGATCAGGTTGACGCGCACGCCGCGAACCCCGAGGCGATGCATCGCCTGCAGGGTTTGGCTATCGGTGTCGGTATCGATCACCACAACCCCGCGCAATGCGCTGCCCCCTTGCTTCAGCGCCGCCAGGGTGGTGCTGTTGTCCGCCCCGTAGACACTGGGTTGGACGATGACTGCGCGACTCAACCCCAGGGTTTTCTGGACGTGCTCAAAGGCCTCCAGGGGAGCGGGGGGCGGCGTGTAGGAACGGTGAGGGGAGAACGGTTGCCCATGCTCGTCACCAAAGACGTGGAAGTGGCAGTCGCATGCCCCATCCGGCAAGGTGCGTTGCAGTTTGCGCGGCTCGGGATCCGGGCCTGCGCATTGCGGGGCGTAGGTTTCGCCCAGCGAACTCATGCGAGTGATTTCCCAGCCTTGCAATCCCCGCAACCCATTGCGCTCGGCGGAGTTGATGATCTGTTGCCAGGTGGCGCGCCTGGCGAGGTCGGGGTCGCCGAGCTTGATCGCGTCAAAGATCGCCTGATGTTCGGCCAGCAGGGTTTCGCCGAGGTCACTCGAACGCACCAGGCGGTTTTCCAGCAAGGCCGCTTCGTAGACGTGGCTGCAGAGAAAGATGATGAAGTTGCGAAAGTAGTCATTGCCTGTGGCGTCGGCAATGGCGCGCTTGAACTGCAGGCTGTGCTCCAGCATGTCCTGAGGGTTTTGCAGGCCGTCGCGCAGGGTGTCCAGCGCCGCCGCGATCTTGTTCAACTGATTGAGTGAGCGACGTCGGGCGGCCATGGCGGCTGCGGCGACTTCGAGGTCCAGGCGCAGTTCGTAGAGCTGGCGCAGCTTGGTGCTGTCGGTCAGTTCCTCTTGAGTGATGCGGAAGCTGCTCTGGTTGGCTTCGGTGGCAACAAACACCCCAAGCCCTTGGCGACTGATGACGAGGCCAGCCGAACTGAGCCGCGCCACGGCTTCACGCACGACATTTCGGCTAACGGCGAAGGCTTCGGCTAAGCGGCTTTCGGTGGGGATGCGATCACCGGGACGGAGTCGACCTTCACGTATTTCACTTTCCAGATAACGAAAGATCTCAACCGAGAAGTGATCACGTCGGCCAATTGCTTTTATAGTCATTTTTCTCAGTCATCGAATGTCGGTTTCAAAAGCTTGAAACGTAGAACGCCCGCGTAACGAACGATACGCGGGCGTTACTCTAACAAATGATGTCTGGTTCAGTGCAATTGCTTGCCCCTGGTTTCCGGGAGGAAGCAGGTCACCACCAGGACCAGGCAGTAGGCACCTCCGGCGAACATCGCAATCGCGGTGCCCAGGCTGTATTGGGCACTGATGAAACCGACGAGTCCCGGGAACAGTGCGCCCACCGCGCGCCCGAAGTTATAGGAGAACGCCTGGCCGTTGGCCCTCACTGCCGAAGGATAAAGTTCTGTCAGAAAGGCCCCCATGCCGCTGTAGATACCGGATGCGGCGAACCCCAAGGGAAAACCGAGAATCAGCATCTGGGTATTGGTCAGGTTCAGTTGCATGTAGCAGATCACGCTGATGGCCGACAGGACGGCGAAGAGGATGAAGTTGGCGCGGCGCCCCAGCCGGTCAGACAGGTAGGCACCGCACACATAGCCGAAGAATGAACCCAGGATGACCACCAGCAGGTAGCTGCCGGTGCCGAAGACTGACAGGCCCTTCTCCAGCTTCAGATAGGCCGGCAACCAGGTGGTGATCGCGTAGTAGCCACCTTGTACCCCCATGCACAGCAGCGCGGACAACAGGGTGGTGCGCAGCAGCGAGGGGGAGAAGATGTGCCAGAAGGCCACCCTGTTGCCTGTTTCGCTCTGGTGCTTTTTGCTCTGCAGGAACACCTCGGGTTCTGGCACGTATTTACGAATGTAGAGCACCAGGAGTGCAGGTGCGATGCCGATCCAGAACAGCGAGCGCCAGGCAAGGTCTTCGGGAAGGTAGCTGAAGGCCACTGTGTAGAGCAGCGCGGCCGCGCCCCAGCCAATGGCCCATCCGCTCTGCACGATACCCACGGCCTTGCCGCGATGTTCCGCTCGGACCATTTCGCCGATCAGCACCGAGCCCACTGCCCACTCGCCGCCGAACCCGAGGCCTTGCAGCGCACGAAGGACAAACAGCTGTTCGAAGTTTTGCGCGAAGCCGATCAGTACGGTGCAGATCGAGAACCACAGAATGCTGATCTGCAGCAGCCGCACCCGACCGTAGCGGTCAGCCAGGATCCCCGCTCCCCATCCGCCAATGGACGAAAACAGCAAGGTCACGGTGCTCAGCAGTCCCACTGATCCCTTGTCGATGTGCCAGAGGGTCATCAAGGAGGCGATGACGAAGGTGAACACCATGAAGTCCAGGGCGTCCAGCGCCCAGCCACCCAATGCGGAATAGAAGGTGCGTTTTTCAACGGTATTAAGTTCGCTAAACCAGCTCATTATTGTTCTCCGTGCAGCACCTTAGTGCCGCTGGGTTATTGTTTTTGTTATTTGAAGTCGTACAGAACGGCGGGGTTATCGACCAGGATGCTCTGTCGTTGGCGTTCATCGGGCGCCCATGAGCGCAAGCGATCCAGTAATGAACCGGTGTCGGGCGTGCTTTCGAGCGCTACGTGGGGCCAGTCGCTGCCCCAAACCATTCGTTCGGGGGCGACGCCCAGCAAGGCATGGGCCAGCGCATCCGTATCGGCATAGTCCGGATGCCGCTCACTCAGGCGATAAGCGCCCGACAACTTGACCCACCAACCGTGTTCCGCCACGTTTCTCAGCAGCAACTCGAACCCCGGCTCCTTGACGCCCAGGCGGGCCGGGAAGTGTCCGAAGTGATCGATCACCACGGGGCAGGGCAGCCTGGCTATCCGTGCCTGCAGCTCGCTTAACAGCCGGACATCAATCAAAAACTGCAGATGCCAGCCAAGGTCGGCAACTCGATGGGCAAGACGCTCCATCAAGTCCAGATTCACGCCGCCGCGAAACAGCACGTTGATGCGAACTCCACGCACACCCAAGGCATGCATGTGCGCCAGTTCGTCATCGCCGATTCGTTCGTCGACTACCGCGACGCCCCTCAGTCGATCGTGATGACGTTGCAACACCTCGAGCATGTAGCGGTTATCGGTGCCGTAGACGCTCGGCTGCACCAGAACCCCGCGCTGCATCCCCGTGGCCCGCAACATGTCCAGATACAGCGCCTCAGGTGCGGGAGGCGGGGTGTAACTGCGCTCGGGTACCAGGGGATAGCGCTCAAAATCAGCACAGATCACATGCGCATGGGTGTCGCATGCACCTGTCGGCAGCACGAAGCTCGGGGCTTGGATCGTTTCTCTCGGGGCGGCACAGGAGGGCGGCCACGCTGTGGCGGATTTGGGGTGAGGCATGGATTTCATCTCCTCGACAGCTCTTCGCACGCCTTGGCGGTTGCAGAGCGGTACTTGTTGGTTGTTGGTTGTAGGTTGTCCAACAAGTGATGGCATGTTGAATTTTTGCCCTGGCCTTGTCAATGGATGCAGGTGGGGATTTCGCGCGACGCGCTTCGGTGATGGCTAGGGGGGGAATAGCGGTCTTGGGTGCTAATGGGAATTTGTATTAATTGCGAATGGTTTTGTATAGCATGCGCCGGAGTTTTTTGGCGGTTTCACCCCTTGTATTGGCCTATTCGTAAAGGTTTTTTCTCTCCATGCGCCGAACCCTGCTTTCCATTTGTGTGCTGCAAGCGTTGTCGTCTACCTCATGGGCTGAACAAGCGCAGGTAAAGCCCTCAACCCTTGAGTTGGGCACGGCCGATGTCATCGGCACCGAGACTTACGAAAGGGCAGATGGTCCGGTGCAGGGTTATCGCGCAACGCGCTCGGCCAGCGCCACGCGGACCGATACCTCGATCCATGAAACCCCGCAGTCGATCAGTGTGGTCGCCAAGGATGCGGTGGAGGATCTTGGAGCCACGCGTTTGCAGGACGCGCTGGACTACGCCGGGGGCGTGGGGCGGGCGAACAATTTTGGTGGGCAGGGGCTGACCACGTTTACCGTCCGTGGCTTCACCACCGGCGAGTTTTACCGCAACGGTTTTCCCATCAATCGCGGCTATCCGAACATGCCGGATGCCAACACCATTGAACGCCTTGAAGTGCTGCGCGGCCCGGCAACCATGCTTTATGGCCGGGGTGATCCTGGCGGTACTTTCAACGTGGTTTCCAAACAGCCGTTGCCCGAGCGCACGGTCACCCTGGGCAGTCAACTGAACGACCAGGGCATGAGGCGCGGCACGTTGGACGCTTCCGGGCCGCTCGACGAAGACGGGCGCCTGGCCTATCGACTGAACGTCGTGGGCGAGGGGGGCGACACCTTCCGCGATCATGTCGACACCGAGCGCTACGGTGTCACGCCGGTGCTCAGCTGGCAGGTAAGCGACGCGACCAGGCTGATTTTCGAAGGCGATTTCATGCGTAACAACGCGCCTCTGGATCGAGGCGTTACCCGTTACGCGAAGCAGATTGGCAGCGCTTCTCGCGACAGTTTTTTCGGTGAAAAAGACGTTGGCAAACTGCACAACGACAACAACATGGCGCAACTGCGCTTCGAACACCTGCTCAATGACGACTGGACCCTGGGGGGTGGTGTGCAGTGGCTCGATGGTTCGCTCAAGGGCAACGCGGTCGAGGCCAACGGTATTGCCGCTGACGGCCGCACCTTGGGGCGCAACTTCAACTATCGCAAGCTGGAATGGACCGACCGGGATGCCCAGCTCAACCTGACCGGCCATTTCGATACCGCCGGTTTGCAGCACACTTTGCTCACCGGTATCGAATACGAAGACTACGACTACCAGTCGATCATTCAACGCTCCAGTGGTGCTGTCGGTGCGTACCCCATCGACCTCTTCGATCCGCTGTACGGCCAGCCGCGTCCGGCCCTGACCCGCACGCCGACTCATGACAAGGAAAACCTCAAGACTTATGCCGCGTTCGTGCAGGATCAAGTGGCCCTGACCGACAAACTGAAAGTGCTGGCAGGGGCGCGTTTCGAACGCTTCGAACATGACTATGAAACCTATGTACCCGGCGGCAAGAGTTGGCAGGCCAGTGACAACGCGGTCACACCGCGCATTGGCGTGAGCTACGACTTGACCGAGACCTTGGCGCTCTACGCCGATACCGCTCGCTCGTTCAAGCCCAACACCGGCGCCAGCCGGCTCGGCGGCGGGTTTGCGCCGGAGAAGGGCAAGTCTTATGAAATGGGTCTCAAGTGGGAAGCACTGGATCAGCAGTTGAGTGTCGACGCGGCGATCTATCAGATCGAAAAGCGCAACGTCTTGACCACCGACCCTGTTGACTCGACCTTCAGCGTGGCCGCCGGTGAAGTGCGAAGCCGTGGTTTCGATGTCAACGTTGCCGGCAACCTGACACCCGAATGGCGCGTGATCGGCGGCTACGCCTATGTCGATGCCGAAGTCACCAAGGACAACGTATTGCGCTCTGGCACGCGGCTGCTGAACATCCCGAAAAACAGCTTCAGCCTGCTGAATATGTACGAGTTCCAGGACGGCATGCTCAAGGGCCTGGGCCTGGGGAGCGGACTCAAGTACGTCGACGAGCGCGCCGGGCAAACCGCCAATACCGGGTTTTCGATGGGCAGCTACACCGTTGTCGATTTGCTCGGTTTCTACAAGGTCAATGACAAGGTGCGGCTGAATCTGGATCTGAAAAACCTGTTTGACCGTGATTATGAAGAGGGCGCGTTCGGCAACGTTTATGCTTATCCGGGGGCTCCGCGAACGCTGCAGGTCGGCATCGCCTACACCTTGTAGTGGGTGTGTTTTGCTGGCACGGGTCGAGCTTGTTCCGCTGACACGATGGTAATCGTGCCTGTTTGCAATGGGACCTTGTGCCGGTGATACACAGCAAGTCCAAAACCAAGAGAGCCTCGAAATGAGTCGACCGTACAATTTCCTTGTCGCCCATCTGAAAAAGGAGGGTTTGGCACAACTGCCTGCCGTCAGCGTCTCTTTAAGGGAATGGTTTGGGCAGTTGGGAGTGGCTATTGAACGCTTCGGTAACAATGCCGGGAAAGTCGTCAAGTTCTCTGAGAAAAATCATCAAAAGAACTTGCTGGCTCCCGATTCCGCAGGAGTAACGCTTTATTCCGAGCGAATCTGGTCAAAGGATGAATGCGACGAATCGATGAACTGTCATGTCAGTGCCGTTTTCCTGCACGACAATGGCTTGCTCTTGAGCGTCGCAGACGAGGTCATGAGTCTCGAGCAACTGATCGAATCGTTCTGGCGTCTGGAGGACTTTGCCGAGCTCTTTGAATATCTGTATGCCTATCAGGAAAGCCAGGGTTACGGAACCGGGTTCGGCTTGGGCTTTTACACCCCGGACGAGTTGCACCCTTTGATGTGGGAGGGGCGTAACCAGGTCGGCAAATGGGCAGCGTCCACTCGAAATGCAGTCGATGCTCACTACATCAGGGATGTTTTTGACTTCAATGGGTTCAGTGAGGAAAAACTGAATGCCTTGCCAGCGCAAAAGCAAAGCGCACTGGAGTCGGTGATGAATCGGTTCGGTGAGCGTCAGTTGCGAAACGGCTGGAATGTCTGGCGCATGACTGGCGACGATCAGTGCAACGCCAGAAAAGAGCTGATTGCCAGCGATGTGCTCGCCGCCTTCTCTGCATGAGGGCCGAGTGTTGGCATTGATGCGCAATTGCCCCGCCTGCTGAGGGCAAGACTGCCCCAACATGGATAGGTAGATACCGCGCACAGACGGCCTTAGCCTTGAAGGCTGCTTGGGTCAGCGGTTTTTCGGCAGATGGGTCAATTCTTCATCAGCGCCTACAACCCTGGCGCCACTACCTTGGATTGCAACACTCATCCAATAATCGGTGGATGTTGAAGGCGACACTGGTCGATCTCAAAGGCTATCCGGATCCCCAAAAAACATCTGAATCCGCGAACGCAACCAGCGCTCTCCCGGGTCGTTGTCCTGGGAGCCGCGCCAGGCCATGTGCAGCTCGAAGCTGCGCACCGGCAGGGGCGGGTCTTCGGCGCGTACGCCGCCGGCGGCGGTGAGCGCTTCGGCGGTGTAGTCGGGCACGGTGGCAAGGATGTCGGTGCCGGCCAGCAGGGTGCTCAGACCGTTGAATTGCGGCACGGCGAGTACCACATGGCGCTTGCGTCCGAGCTTCTCCAGTTCTTCATCGATAAAGCCGCTCAGGTCCCCGGCGAACGACACCAGGGCGTGAGGGCGGGCGCAGAAGTCGTCCAGGCTCAGGGCGCCCGGAACGGTGTCGGCACGCAGCAGTTTGGGCAGGCTGCGGCGCAGGACTTTGCGCTTGGCGTTGGCCGGCAGGTCGGCGGTGTAGCTGACGCCGATGGAGATTTCACCGGAGGCCAGCAGCGACGGCATCAACAGGTAGTTGGCCCGGCGCACCACCAGTACGATGCCCGGGGCTTCGGCGCGCAGGCGCTTGAGCAGCATCGGCAGGAGGGCAAACTCCGCGTCGTCGGACAGGCCAATGCGGAACACTGTGGTGCTGGTGGCCGGGTCGAACTCGGCGGCGCGGCTGACGGCGGTGGAGATCGAGTCCAGGGCCGGTGAGAGCAGGGCGAAGATTTCCACGGCCCGGGCCGACGGCTCCATGCTGCGGCCGGTGCGTACAAATAGCGGGTCGTCGAACAAGTTGCGCAGCCGCGACAGCGCGGCACTGATGGCTGGCTGACCGAGAAACAGCTTCTCGGCGGCGCGAGTCACACTGCGTTCGTGCATCAGTGTCTCGAACACAATCAATAGATTCAGGTCGACACGACGCAGGTCATTACGATTCATCTGGAGTCCTGGCAGAGTCAGCGAACTTGACGGGAGCGGCCATATCGGAACAATGGCCGGCGTGAATCTTACGGGTAAAGGCTGGTACTCTGCATCGGCTAAATGTTGTTTGTTTGTGCTCAGGCTGCGGCCCGGCACGCTGTTCGCCCCGATTTTCAAGGGCACGGAATCAATGACAGACATGTCGACTATTAATAGGCACTGATAGTCTTGCTTTCAAAGCCCGGATAAAGTTCGCGGCATTAGAGGTTAATTTGACGAGGTTTGCGATGTCCCGCACGATTCGTTTTCACAAGTTTGGACCGGCCGAGGTGCTCAAATGCGAAGAGCATGCGGCCTCGTTGCCTGCGCCAGGCGAAGTGCAGGTACGAGTCGAAGCCATCGGTATCAGTTGGTACGACGTGCTCTGGCGGCAGAACCTGGCGTCGTCCCATGCGCGTCTGCCGTCCGGCCTCGGGCATGAAATGGCCGGCGTGGTCACGGCGGTAGGCGAGGGCGTCGACGACCTCGCGGTCGGTGACAAGGTCGCCAGCTTTCCCGCGCAAAGCCCCAATGACTACCCGGTGTATGGCGAGCAGATCGTCCTGCCACGCTCGGCCCTGACCCGTTATCCGGATGTGCTTAGCCCTATCGAAGCCGCGGTGCATTACACGCCGCTGTTGATTGCCTATTTCGCCTACGCTGACCTTGCGCGGGTCAAGCCCGGGCAGTTCGCCCTGGTCACCGATGCCAGCCACTGTGCCGGCCCGTCTTTTGTGCAGTTGGGCAAGGCCCTGGGTGTGCGGGTGATTGCCGCGACCAAGACCGCTGAAGAGCGTGAGTACCTGCTGTCCCTCGGCGCCGAGAAGGTGATTGTCACCGAAGAGCAGGACCTGCTGATGCAGATCAACAAGCTCACCAACAATCGCGGGGTCGATGTGGTGTTCGACGGTCTGGGCGGTCCGCAGATGTCGATGCTCGGTGATGTCCTGGCGCCTCGCGGCAGCCTGGTGTTGTACGGCCTGCAAGGCGGCAACCAGACTCCATTCCCGGCCTGCGCGGCGTTCCAGAAGAACATCCAGTTCTTTGTCCACTGCATCGGCAACTTCACCGGCAAGCCGGAACTGGGGATCATTCAGGATCAGGTGGCGTTGCAGCGTGCGCTGCGCGACATCAACCAGCTGACTGCGGATCGAGTGCTGGTGCCTTTGAAGACCCGAGTCTTCCCCTTCAGCGAGTTTGTCGAGGCGCACCGTTACATGGACGAATGTCCATGTCGCGAACGGGTCGCGCTGCAGGTCGAACCGGCCTGATTCCCCCAACGCCAGGCCAAGCCTGGCGTTTTTGTATCTGTATCTTTGTCGGCCCCGGCTTGTCGGCCAATGGGGCCTGAACCTCGTGCAAGCCTTGAGGCTGTCTTCCCCGGCAAGCCAGCTCCTTAAGCCAGGCCTGCTTCAGTCAGCTGAGAAAGGCGGGGTTGTTCTGGGATAGATTTCGTCGCGCGGTGGTCAAACTGCCAGTAAACTGCGCTCCATTCCCGAACCATCCTTTTTCAGAGGTTTTGCATGACTCTCAGTCCTTTTGCGGGCAAGCCGGCACCCGTTGAGTTGCTGGTCGATATCCCGCGACTGGTTACGGCGTATTACACCGGTCAGCCCGATGCATCGGTGCCCACCCAGCGCGTGGCTTTCGGCACCTCCGGGCACCGCGGCAGCTCGTTCGATCTGAGTTTCAATGAATGGCATGTCCTGGCCATCAGCCAGGCCATCTGTCTGTACCGCGAAGCCCAGGGCATCACCGGGCCGCTGTTTGTCGGCATCGATACCCACGCACTGTCGACCCCGGCCGGGGCCAGTGCCCTGGAAGTCCTGGCGGCCAACGGTGTGACGGTGATGATTGCTGCCGCTGACGAGTACACCCCGACGCCGGCGGTGTCCCATGCCATTCTCTGCTACAACCGCGGTCGCACTTCGGGCCTGGCGGACGGGATCGTTATCACCCCGTCCCACAACCCGCCACAAAGCGGCGGCTACAAGTACAACCCCACCAATGGCGGCCCGGCCGACACCCACATCACCAAGTGGATCGAAGCCAAGGCCAACGAACTGCTGGCGGCCAAGCTGGCCGGGGTCAAGCGCATCAGCTACGAGCAGGCGCTGAAGGCCGACACCACCCATCGCCACGACTACCTCAACACCTATGTCGCCGACCTGATCAACGTCATCGACCTGGACGCGATCCGCAACGCCAAGCTGCGCCTGGGCGTGGACCCGCTGGGTGGAGCAGGGGTGCGTTACTGGTCGGCAATCGCCGAGCACTACCGCCTTGACCTGGAGGTGGTGAACAAGCAAGTGGACGCCACCTTCCGTTTCATGTCGGTGGACTGGGACGGGCAGATCCGCATGGACCCATCCTCCAGCTATGCCATGCAAGGGCTGATCGGCCTGAAAGAACGCTTTGATGTGGCCTTTGCTTGCGACCCCGATCATGACCGTCACGGCATCGTGACCCCAAGCGGCGGCCTGCTGGCGCCCAACAACTACCTGGCGGTGTCCATCGACTATCTGTTCCAGAACCGTCCGCAATGGCGTGCCGATGCCGCCGTGGGCAAGACCGTGGTCAGCAGTGGCTTGATCGATCGGGTGACGGCACGCCTGGGTCGTCGCCTGTACGAAGTGCCAGTGGGCTTCAAGTGGTTTGCCGATGGCCTGTTCGATGGCTCTCTGGGCTTTGGTGGCGAAGAAAGTGCTGGTGCCTCTTTCCTGCGCAAGGACGGCGGCGTCTGGTGCACCGACAAGGACGGCCTGATCCCGTCGCTGCTGGCCGCTGAAATGACCGCGCGCACCGGTCGCGATCCAAGCCAGGCTTACCGCGCGCTGTGCGACGAGCTGGGCGAACCTTTCTCGGTGCGGGTCGATGCCAAGGCCAATCCGCAGCAGAAAGCCTTGCTCAGCAAGCTCTCCCCGCAACAAGTGACCTCGACTCAGTTGGCTGGCGAGCCGATCCAGCAGATCCTCAGCCAGGCACCGGGTAACGATCAGGCCATTGGCGGCCTGAAAGTCATGACTGAGAACGGCTGGTTCGCCGCACGCCCGTCTGGCACCGAAGACATCTACAAGATCTACGCTGAAAGCTTCATCGGCGACGACCACCTCAAGCAGCTGGTGCAGGAAGCCCAGACCCTGGTGGACACCGCCATCAGCGGCAACTGATTCACGTAGGAGCCGGCTCGCCGGCGAAAAGGTCCTTGAGACGGACACAGGTCTTGCGGATGCGTTCGCTGGCAAGCCAGCTCCTACGGTGGTTGTTCATTGCACGATCTGTGTAGCCGGCTAGCGGGCAAATAAAAAGGGGCGACCATCACGGTCGCCCCTTTTTTATTTGCCGCTGCGGTTCAAGCCAGGTCTACCAGCACGATTTCGCTGTCTTGCACGGCGCTCACCCGCAGCACCCGCTCATCTTCGATTGCAACACCGTCTCGAGCTTCGGCACGCAAGCCGTTGATCTCGATCACCCCGGTCGCCGGCACCAGATAGGCTCGACGCCCTGCGTCCAGGTGATACTCGGCGGTTTCCCCGGCCTTCAGGTTGGCCGCCACCAGCCGTGCATCGGCGCGAATACGCAAGCTTTCCTCATCGCCATCCTTGCCGCTGGCCAGGGTCACGAACCCTTCGCGCAACCCCTTGGGAAAAGGCTTGGCGCCCCAAGACGGCGCGGAGCCGGCCTGGTTGGGAATGATCCAGATCTGGAAGATCTTGGTCGGCGTGGCTTCCAGGTTGTATTCGCTGTGGGCGATCCCGGTCCCCGCGCTCATCACCTGCACGTCACCGGCTTCGGTGCGTCCCTTGTTGCCCAGGTTGTCCTGGTGGCTGATGGCGCCTTCGCGAACGTAGGTGATGATTTCCATGTCCCGGTGCGGATGCTGGGGGAAGCCGGTGCCGGGAGCGATTACGTCATCGTTCCACACCCGCAGGTTGCCCCAGTGCATGCGCTTGGGGTCATGGTACTCGGCGAAGGAAAAGTGGTGATGGGCATCCAGCCAGCCGTGGTGAGCGCCACCCAGGGAGCTGAAAGGTCTGAGTTCAAGCATGATCGTCTCCTCAAAAGGGCTCGTAATGGCTCGTTGGACCCGGGCCAAAAAACGATAACCGTTGGTTGATGGCGTGCATCTTCCATCAGCTATTGATCGATAAAAAGCGCAAAAAATGCCGTAATCCAATCGTAAAATTAGATGGTTTTTTTGTCGCAGAGCTGGTGTTAAACCTTCGGTTCATCGCTTAAGTTAATGACCCGCAAGCAATTCGCTGGATACCGTGAAAAAATCCGGCGACCATTACCGCTCAGTCTCATCCCCTGGAGTCCGCGTGTCGCAACACAGCCCCGATCTGCCCCCCGATCTTTTGCCCCTGGCTCAGATGCCCCTGTTGAAGCGCTTGGCGGCGCGGTTTTTCGGCCATGGCCTGAATCGTCTGCGGGCTCAGCATCGCGCCTCCTGGTTGCACGGTCAGGCCGACGGCTTTCGCAGCGGGCACACGGCAGGCGTGGAATACGGCTACCAGGAGGGACGGCTCGAAGGGCTGGAGGAAGGGCGTCAGGTGCTGCTGATTCGCGACAGTCGCAACACCGAGCACCGGCCGCCGGGGGTGGATGACCGGCTGTTCGACGACTGGCGCCTGCCGCTGAGCGCCGAGTTGAAAAAACGCTTCAAGGCCGATGTCTCCCGGTTGCTGGCGCCGCAGTCCCAGCCAAGCGCCGCCCAATGGAAGATGATTTTCAGCGACACGCCTGCCACTGCAGTGATTGCCGGGGCCGGGGCGGGCAAGTCGACTTCTTTAGTATTGCGCCTGCTTTTGCTCAATCACTACCTGGGATTCGAGCTGGATTCCATGACCGTAGTGACTTTCACCCGGGAGTCACGCAAGGATTTCATCAATAAGCTGGTGCAGGTCTTTGCCCTGTGGGGCCGGGCGCTCAGCCCCCGGGAAGCCCGGGATCTGGTGCGCACCTTCCATTCGCGGATCTTGCCCATGGTGCGCAGTCTGCCGGGGTTCGAACGCCTTCAGGCCTTCGAGAACCTCAGTGAGCGGGTGCAGGGTGCCGAAGACGAGGTGGACAGCAACCCCTTCGACCTGCGAATCAACGATGCCCAGCGCAAGCACCTCAATGCCTGCTACCAGGCGCTGTACCGCAGCGACGAACGCTTCCGCCTGGCGCTCAAGCCCTTGCTGCGCCACGCCTTGCAGCTCAAGGAACTGGAGCGCGATCACCCCGATGTACAGAAGCGCGTGGCGGTCACCGAGCTGGCGGCCAAGCGTGATGAGGAGCTCTGCGACACCGTGGAAGACCTGTGGTTTCGTGCCGGGGCCTGGCCGATCAAGGGCATCGAGCCTCAGCGCCAGAGCTTTGAAATCAACGGATCGACCTTCCATTGCCATGGCTATGCCGCTGAGCTGGATGCCTGGGTGGTACTGGGCTTCGACCCGCGGGAGAACCCGCAGATCAGTCGGCCCGGAGCCAAGCTGACGGTGCGGGCGGAGTGGGCGGTAAAGCGCACCCTATTTCAAGCTTTCTGTCGTAAGCCATTGATTTGGTTGGATAGTTACGAATCATCCAAGCGAGCTTTGGGGGCCTTTTCTGCCGAGGTCAGTGCCGGCCCGGGCTTCGACTACAAGGTCAAGGGCGAGCTGGCTTCGGCGCCGTTGCTGGATTGTTTTGTTGCCGCCGCCGGTTTTATCGAGAACCTGGGGCTGGATGTGGGCGACGCGGTCGGCAACATGAGCTTTGCCCAGGATGATCCGGACCGATTCTTCTTCGAGGCCTTGAGCCTGTTCTGGCGAGCCCTTGAAGACCACTTGCTGGATCAGTCGCCGCCGATCATGAGCTACAACCGGATGTTCGCCCTGTTCAGCGAGCGCTCCCCGGAAAACTTCAAGCTGCTTAGCGACAGTTGCCTGAGGCCGATGTCGCATCTGATGATCGACGAGTTTCAAGACGTTTCGCCGCAGATCGTGTCTTGGATCAAGGCCAGTCTCAGGGAGATTCGCAGCCGTGGCGCGGCCCTGCACGTGGGGCGTGGAGCCCAGCATTCTTCCTTGCTCTGTGTGGGCGATGACTGGCAATCGATCTACGGCTGGCGCGGCAGTTCGCCGAAGTACTTTATCGAGTTCAACAAGGAGTTCCCGTCCCCGGGCACCAATCGAGTCATGCTCAGCGAGAACTACCGCAGTCACCAGCATGTGATCGATGCGGCGGAGCATATTGTTCGCGCAGCCCCGGCGATTGCCGGGAAGAAGGCCAAGGCCAGTGGCGAGGCCAAGGACCTATGGCCGGTGCAGGTACTGGATCGTGACGATCAGGGCCTGGCCCAGCGCCTGGCAGAGCACTATCGGCAGGGTGATTCAATCTTGATGCTGTTTCGAAAAACTAGCGATAAGTTATTGATAGAAGAGCATATTTCACAAATAGTTAATGTTGATTCTAGCTTGCCTCCAGCGGCTCGTCGGCTCAAGCAACTCACCTATCACAGTGCCAAGGGCTTGCAGGCGGACGCGGTGTTCCTGCTGGGAGATTGCCAGCACCTGAGCAGCTCGCCCTACAAGAATCAGGTGTATCGCATGGCCGGCCTGGGCAAAGATGGCGACGCCGAACCCTACGACAGCGCGCAGAAGGACGAGATCCTGCGCCTGGCTTATGTGGGGATCACTCGGGCGGCCAAGCACTGCTACTGGTACGTCGATCGCCAGGAGGCGGCGGCGGGCAATGCGCCCAAGGCTTCGGACCGGGTGCCCCGAGACAAGCCATATTTCCGCGACCTGCGGCAGTGAGGACGAAAAAAGCCCGCCGGTCAGGCGGGCTTCGGTCGATGGGGCCTGGCGTCAGGCCTTGAGTGTCAGGGACGGAGCAAAGGCCTCCAGTTCATCTTCCACCGCCTCGATTATTCGTTCGACATCCGCGGCGCTCATCACCGTGGCACAGGGAATGCCGGCGATGGCGATCATGGTTTCGCCGCTGGCACGGTCGAAGAGCCGGGCGATCATGCTGCCTGGCGCATCCATGCTGGCCTCGAAGCCCAGGGGATGAAAATGCCAGCGCATCAGCTGGCAGGCGTTGGGAAAGGTGACTTTGCTGGCCCAGACTCTGTTCATCGGTGGCCCACCTTGATTCATTGAGCGCTTCCTTGTGCTCGCGGTAGGAACGATCGGCTCGTCAATGACCCGATCAGTCAAGGGTTTAAAAATAGCACCGGCTTGTGACCGCTCGCAGTTTTTTTGCCCACCGTCCGGCGGTTCACTCGCAGATTTTTGATGCACGTCATGTATTCGCCCAAATGGGGCTAGATAACCCGGGTCCTTGGCTGAAGGACGGTCATTGATGCCTCTGCCGAAGTTCGGCAAGCTGCGCTTTTTTGGCTGTTCGAGATCCTTATGACTGCCCCTGACGACGGGCCTCTGCAAACCCAGGCCACTGGTGAAACCGTGATGCGTTATCACCTGTGCTGGAAGCACCGCGACCTCGATGGCGTGATGGCGCTTTACCATCCGCAAATCCAGTACAACGACTTTTTCCAGAATCGCACCCTGGGCCTCGCTGAGCTGCGGGAATACGTGCGTGTGAGCATGCCCCGCGCGCCCGATGAGGCCCTGGAGCACTGTGATCGCATTCGCCTGGATGGCAACACGGCCTTTATCCAGTATCAGGTGACCCTGCGGGGTGGCCAGGGCCTGGTGTCGTTCCGCTCCAGTGAAGCGATTACCGTGCGCGACGGCCTGATTTGGCGGGTCAATGAATATGCGTCCCTGGTGCGTGAACCGGCGCCGGACAGCTCCTCGGCCAGCCTGCGCCCGGCGGTCAGCCGCCTGGGACTGTCGCCGCGCCAGTTGAGTTTCATGGCCGAGGACTTGCAGCAGTACTTCCAGCGCCAGCAGCCTTACCTCGATCCGCAACTGGACCTGCAGCGGGTCGCCCGGGAGTGCGGCTACAGCCGCAATCAGATTTCCTACCTGCTCAATCAGGTGCTGGGCCAAAGCTTCTACCGCTATGTGAACCAGGCGCGCCTGCAGCATGTGCTGGCGGCCCTGGACCAGGCCGCGCCGCCGCTACGGGTCGACGAACTGGCCTTTGCGGCCGGGTTCAATTCCCTGTCGGCGTTCTACAGCTGTTTTCGCCAGCACACCGGGCAGTCGCCCAAGGCTTATGCCAAGCAAATTTCTTTGCGTGCACGCGCGCAAGACAGCCCCTGAAGACAGGGACTAGGATCGCCGCATTCGAAGTTCGGATTGCGGAGTGCTTGCATGCCAGCTTGGCGCAGTATCAGTTTGTGGATGGACCAGTTGGACGAGCCGCTGTTGCCGCGCCCGTCCCTTGAGCAAGACCTTGATCTGGACGTGGCGATCATTGGCGCCGGTTACACCGGGCTGTGGACGGCCTATTACCTCAAGCGCCAAGCGCCGCAGCTCAAGGTGGCGGTGATCGAGGCCCAGACCGCAGGTTTCGGTGCCTCGGGGCGCAATGGCGGCTGGCTGATGGGTAATCTGCTGGGAGAAGACCGCCTGCTGGCAGGGCTGTCGCCGGAGCAGCGTCGAGCCTCTTTCGACCTGCTGCATGGCATTCCCGATGAAGTGGCCAACGTCATCGAACGGGAAGGCATCGACTGCGATTACCGCAAAGGCGGGGTGCTGTATTGCGCGGCCCGCTATCCCGAGCAGGAAACCAGCCTGCGCCAGTACCTGGACAAGCTCTACGCCCAGGGCCTGAACCAGGACGATTACCGCTGGCTGAACCCCGAGCAACTGGCTCAGCAGTTGCGGGTGGCCAACGCCTATGGCGCTATCTATGCCCCCCATTGCGCCACCATCCAACCGGCCAAGCTGGTGCGCGGGCTGGCGCGTGCGGTGGAGCGCCTGGGGGTGAACATTTACGAGAACAGCCCGGTGACCCATTGGCAGGCCGGCAGCCTGCAGACCCGCCACGCTGCGGTGCGCAGCCGCTGGATAGTGCCGGCGGTGGAGGGGTACTCAGTGACCTTGCCGCCCCTGGGTCGTTATCAGTTGCCGGTGCAAAGCCTGCTGGTAGCCACCGAGCCCCTGCCGGAATCGACCTGGGACGAAATCGGTCTGAACCAGGGCCAGGCCTTCAGCGAAAGCAGTCGCCAGGTCACTTACGGTCAGCGCTCCATGGATAACCGCCTGGTGTTTGGTGCCCGGGGTGGATATCAGTTCGCCAGCAAGCTGCGCCACGATTTCGACCTGAGTCGGGACGAGGTGGAGCTGCGTCGCTACCTGTTCGGCGAGCTGTTCCCGCAATTGAAGAATGTGCGCATCACCCATTCCTGGGGCGGCAACCTGGGCATGTCCCGGCACTTCATGCCGCACATGCTGTGTGACCGGCGCAAGGGCATCGCCTTGTCCGGTGGCTACGGCGGCGAGGGCGTCGGCGCCAGCAATCTGGGTGGCCGGACCCTGGCCGACCTGATTCTGCAGCAGGACAGCCCGCTGGTCCGCCAACCCTGGGTGTTGGCGCAAAGCGGCCTCGACGCCCTGCGGGTCTGGGAACCTGAACCCTGCCGCTGGCTGGGCTACAACGCGATCATTCGCAGCTTTGTCCATGAAGACCAGACCCTGGCCAACCCGGCTTCGCCTGCGTGGCGGCGGCGTCTGGCCAGCCGGGTCGCCGGGTTCATGGAAGGTTTCATGCACTGAGTCGGGTTTCTTGCACCGAACGATGTCCGTTCGTTTTTTCAACCAAAGGTAGAGCCATGAGCATCACGCAATTCAAGCACACCGCCACGGTCACCCTGGACGAGTCGGCGCCGGTCGCCGTACCCCTGGGGACGCCCGTGGCCGTGACATCGGTGACTGCCGTCGAACGCAACGACGGGGTCGAAACCGGGATCTGGGAATGTACTCCGGGGCGCTGGCGGCGGCAGATCGTCGCCCAGGAGTTCTGTCATTTCATCCAGGGCCGCTGCACCTTCACGCCCGACCATGGCGAGCCCCTGCACATAGAAGCCGGCGATGCACTGATGTTGCCGGCCAACAGCACCGGCATCTGGGATATCCAGGAAACGGTGCGCAAGACCTACGTCTTGATTTTCTGATCCCTTGATTGCCTGCCAATAACAAAACCAGCCACAGGTATCGACTCATGATCCGCAAGACTTGCACTTTGCTGTTACTCAGCCCCTTGTTCCTGGGCGCTTCTCTGGCCCAGGCCGCCGACACGGTCAAGATCTACAACTGGTCGGACTACATTGCCCCGGACACCACCAAGCAGTTCCAGAAGGAAACCGGGACAGGTTTCACCTATGACGTCTACGACAGCAACGAGACCCTGGACGGCAAGCTGATGACCGGTAAATCCGGTTACGACGTGGTGTTCCCCTCCAACCATTTCATGGCGCGGCAGATCCAGGGCGGGGCGTTGAAGAAGCTCGACAAGAGCCAGTTGCCCAACTGGAAAAACCTCAACCCGGCGTTGCTCAAAGCGCTGGAGGTCAATGACCCGGGCAACCAGCACGGTTTTCCGTACCTGTGGGGCAGCACCGGGATTGGCTACAACGTGGCCAAGATCAAGGAAGTGCTGGGGGATGACGCACCGCTGGACTCCTGGGACCTGATCTTCAAGCCCGAGTACATGCAGAAGCTGCAGAAGTGCGGCGTAGCGATTCTCGACAACGGCCCCGAACTGATTCCCACAGCCTTGAATTACCTGGGGCTGCCACACCACAGCAAGAACCCGGCGGACTACAAGAAAGCCGAGGCGCTGCTGATGACGGTCCGGCCTTATGTCAGCTACTTCCATTCGTCGAAGTACACCAGCGACCTGGCCAACGGCAATATCTGCGTGGCGGTGGGGTTTTCCGGGGACATCCTGCAAGCGGAGAGCCGGGCCAGGGAAGCGAAGAACGGGGTGGAGATCGGCTATTCGATTCCCAAGGAAGGCTCGCCGATCTGGTTCGACATGGTGGCCATGCCTGTGGACGCACCGGATGAGAAGGCCGGGTATGCCTTCATGAACTACCTGCTGCGCCCGGACGTAATGGCCAACATCAGCAACTACGTGCATTACGCCAATGGCAACCAGCAAGCCGATGGTCTTGTCGACCCGGCGATCAAGAGCGACACCAAGGTTTACCCGAGCCCGGCCATGATGGACAAGTTGTTTGCCCTGGAAGCCATGCCGCTGGACATCGACCGGGTCCGCACCCGCTTGTGGAACAAGATCCGCAGCGGCAACTGATCCCCATCCCCACAAGCTGCGTAGGAGCCGGCTTGCCGGCGAAGAGGCCTCAGAGACAAGCACCGCCCTTGAGGACGCCTTCGCTGGCAAGCTAGCTCCTACGAGAACGGGATGTATCAACGAATCAGCCCCGCCGATTTTTGTAGGAGCCGGCTTGCCGGCGTATAGGCCTCAGAGGCGAGCACTGCCCTTGAGGACGCCTTCGCTGGCAAGCCAGCGCCTACAACTGGCTGTTTTCCGGGAGCAGGGCACCGCCGTCCACTATCAGGGTCTGGCCGGTGATGTAGCCGGCCTGTGGCGAGGCCAGGAACAGCATGGCGTAAGCAATGTCCTCAGGCGTTCCCAGGCGCCCAAGGGGAATGCCCCTGGCCAGGGTCGCGGCGTCGCCGAGGTTGTCCATGGCTTGGGTGGCGATAAGCCCCGGCTCGACGCCGTTGACGGTGATTCCATACTCCGCCAGTTCCAGTGCCGCTGCGCGAATGAAGCCATTGACCCCCGCCTTGGACGCCGCGTAGTGGGCCAGTCCGGGAATTGCCGTGCGTGGGCCGGTCACCGATGAGGTGACGACGATCCGCGGTGCTCGGGCCCGGCGTAGCGCCGGCAAGGCTGCCTGGGTCAGCCAGAAGCAGCTTTTCAGATTCACCGCCAAGGTGCTGTCGAGGGTCTGCTCCTCAAGCTCGGCCAGCTTCTGCAGCGGAAAGATCCCGGCGTTGTGCAGCAGCAGGTCCAGGCCGCCAAAGGCGTCCAAGGTCGCCGCTACCGCCTGTTCGGCGGCTGCCCGGGTGCCGAGGTCCAGGGTCAGCAGCTCCGCTGTTCCGCCAGCCTGACGAATCAGGCGTTGGGTTTCGGCACCTGACGCAGCGCTGCGGGTGGCCAGCATGACCTTGGCGCCCCCGGCGGCGAACACCTGAGCGATCGCCCGGCCAATGCCCTGGCCCGAGCCGGTGACCAGGGCGATGCGCCCGCGGTCATCCTGGCTCATGGCTGGGCTCCTGGCAGGACCTGGGCCAGGCACTGGTCCAGCAGCCGATTGTGCAGGTCGACCTGCGCCTCGCTGGTGGCCGGACACATCAGGGCCATGTTGTGGAATGGTGTCAACAGCACCCCGCGATTGAGCAGGTACAGGTGCAGGTACGCCTCGATCAGAGCATGGCGGGCATGGTGGGCTTCGCCACCGTTACGCGGGGCCTGCTGCATGAACAGGTATTCGACCCGGGCACCGATGCGGGTCACATGCCAGGGCAAGCCGTGCTTGCCAATGATGCTGTCGACGCCGGCTCGCAGGCGCTCCGCGAGCAGGAACATGCGTGCGTAGTTTTCATCGTTCATCACTTCGCTGAAGGTGGCGCGCATGGCGGCCATTTGCAGGGCGTTGCCGGCCAGGGTTCCACCGAAGCCGAAGTGGTTGATCGCCTGGCCCGGCTGGAAATGCGGCAGTACCCGCCAGATCCGTTCGGCCATGGCCTGGCTGCAGCCCCAGACAGCCGTGGGAATGCCCCCGGCGATGGATTTTCCCAGGACGAAGAAGTCCGGCTGCAAGCCCTGTTCGCCGCAATAGCCCCCCGGTCCACAGGACAGGGTATGGGTTTCGTCAATGATCAGCGGTACGTCATAGCGCTGGGTCAACTGCCGCAAGCCGTCATGGAAACCCGGGGCCGGAGGCACCATGCCGACGTTGGTCATGAAGGGTTCGGTCAGCACCGCGGCCACGTCGCCATGGGCCAGCGCCGCCTCCAGGGCCGGCAGGTCGTTGAACTCCACCAGTCGGGTGGTGGAGGCGTGCTGCAAGCCGTTGGCGTGCACGCCGTCTCGGGGAATCATCTGCCCCTGGGCGTCGAATTCCACCTGGGATTCGTCGACGCTGCCGTGGTAGTTGCAGTTGAACACCAGGACCTTCTGCCGTCCGGTGATCATCCGGCACAGGCGCAGGACAAAGCGGTTGGCATCGGTGGCTGAAGTGGTGACCTGCCAATAGGGCAGACCAAAGCGCCGGCTCAGTTCCTTACCGACCCACAGGCTGTCGGCGGTGGGCAGCATCAGCGTCGAGCCATGCAGTGCCTGTTCGGCAATGGCTGCGGCTACCGCCGGCTGGGCATGGCCGAACATGGCGCCGGTGTCGCCCAGGGCAAAGTCCACGTACTCGCGGCCGTCGCAATCGGTGAGGGTCGCACCACGGGCATCCGCCACCATGATCGGGTAGGCGCCGGGCCATTGCTGCATCCAGTGCAACGGCGCGCCGTACAGCCAGTGCTTGAGGTTTTCCTGATAGAAGGCGCCGGAGCGCGGGTGTTGCTCGACAAACAGCTGCAGTTCGGACTGATAGCAGCTGGCGACGCGTTGCAGATCAAGGCCCAGAGTCATGGAAGTATCCTGTGAAAAGCGCTGCCGGCTGGCGCTAGGACAAGCCGGCAGCGGTGCGGAATCAGGGGTGTTGGGTTCGGTTGAGGACCTGGGCCAGGGCGCCCACCGGGAAGTTGGCGGCATGGCTGAAGTCTGCACCCTGGTAGCCGAATATCTTGCCTTCGCTACGCCCGGCCTTGAGGTCGATCAGCACCAGGCCCAGGGTCGGGACGATCTTCTCGCGCCAGACAAACAGGTACAGCTGCTCGGCGATCTTGTAGTAGTGACAGCGGTCGGTGTCCGCCAGGCCTTGCTCGACACCCCTGAGGCACTGCCAGCTATAGAAGTTGGCATTCAGGTAGATGTGCTCGTAGGCCTCGCTGGCGCTGTAGACATACTGGTTGCGCAGGCCGATCAGTTCGGCGGTGGGTGCATGTCGCGCAGTCTCGGCCGTGGGCAAGGCATCGATTGCGCCGTGGAGGAACTGCGCCTTGACCGAGGTCAGCTCGTCGCCGGCCAGCGCCCGGCTGAACAGGTCGACGCCGCATTCGGCCTGGCTCGGCATCTGGCCGATCACGGCGGTGAAGCACTGGCGCTCAAGATCGAGGATCAGGCTTACCGAATGGGACTGGCCTTGCTCCCGCTTGAGAAAGTCCACCAGGTAGATACCGGGGCGTATCGAAGTGGCGCGATAGGGCAGGTCGTCACTGGCGGGCTGGCCGAGGCTGTTCCAGCGCAGGGTGTCGACAGCGAAGTGGTGTTCGATCTGCCAGCCGTTGTCGAAGTGCAGGGTCAAGGTGCGACCGGACAGATCATCCACCCCCGCAAGGATGTGATTGTCGTCTGCAAAACCGTCCGCCAGGGCGCCGACGGTGATCCACTCAGGTTGCTGATTCATGGCAAGGCTCTTGTCCAGGAGAGGAGAACCCCATGTTCTGCCTGGGCGCCGATGCCGCCCATCAACCAAATGGTTGAGCCGGTGGCCCTTTATAAGAACAGCGCGCTTACCAGCTCCGTGCGATTGCCGACCCCGACCTTGCGAAACAGGTTGATCAGGTGGGTCTTGACCGTGGGCAGCCCCAGGTCCAGGCGTCTGGCGATGCTCTTGTTGTCGGCGCCATCGCGCAGCAGCCAGGCAATCTCCCGTTCCCTGGGAGTGAGGTTGGCCAGACGTTCGTCGACCTGGGAGTAGGGCGCCAGGGCAGCGATTTCCAACAGGCCCTGCAAGGCATGCAGGGTGCCCAGTTCGTCGACGCTGAAATGCCCCAGGGCATTGTCCCGCAGCAACGACAGGCCGGCGATGGGGCGTTCACCGTCACAGGCAAGAATTTCCACTACATCCAGTACCCCGTGACGTTGCAGGAACCCCTGGTAGACCTCGGTTGCATGACGGCCCTGCTGGGCCATGCCCATGTGCAGCGACAGCACCGGGCGCCCGGCGGCGGCGCAGTTGCGTGGCTGCAACGGGTCGTAGTGGCGGTAGCGTTGCAAATAGGCCTGGTGCATCTGCTCGGGCATGCGGTACAGCGAGAAGTCCCGGGCCTGCAGGTTCGGATCGATGCGGTAGAAAGCGCAGAGGGTGGCGGGTACCACCCGGGTAAAGGCGGCGATGCAGCGTTGCCCCAGTTCATGGGCCCCGGGCAAGGAAGTGGGCGCAATCATCGGATAGCTCCTGGCTGCCGGCTGGGCAGTGGCTCGGGTGGTTGGGGGCTGCGACGGGTGGCGCTGTCCGTGTCAGGGCGAGTGAAAACCAGGAGCGAGGCGCCTGGCAAGCAGGGATGCAGCACAGGCTGCGGTCGCTGTTTGATTGACCGCAGCCGGTTGCAACGATCAGCGCTGGGCCTTGCTCAACCCCTCGGCGAGGGCATCGACTATGGCATCCACCTGGGGCTGCTGGATCACCAAGGGCGGCGAGAGAATGATCTTGGTGCCCACCGGGCGCACCATGACGCCATTGTCCCGGGCAATCTGTGCCACCTGATTGGCATAGCCGCTCATGGGGTCGATGGGTTCGCGGGTGCTCTTGTCCGCCACCAGATCCAGGGCCAGCATCAAGCCCTGGCCCCGCACTTCACCGACGGTGTCGAAGCGCTCGACGAAGGGCCTCAGCTTGTCCAGCATGTAGTCGCCCATCTTCGCCGCGTTGGCCGGCAGGTCTTCCTTGACCACGATGTCCAGGCAGGCCAGGGCAGCAGCGCAGGCCACCGGGTGCCCGGAGTAGGTGTAGCCGTGCATGATGGCGCCGGTGAAGTTGGCGTTTTTCTCGAAGGCGGCCTCGATCCGCCGGTTGACCACTGTCGCGCCCAGGGGGATGTAGCCTGAGGTGATGCCCTTGGCCAGGCACATGATGTCGGGTTTGACTCCCCACAGGCGGCTGCCGAACATCGAGCCGCTGCGGCCGAAGCCGGTGACCACCTCGTCGGCGATCAGCAGGACGCCGTACTTGTCGCAGACTTCGCGGATCAGCGGCCAGTAGTTGGCCGGTGGCACTATCACGCCGCCGGCGCCCTGGATCGGCTCGGCAATGAAGGCGGCCACGGTGTCCGGGCTCTGGAACTGGATCTCCCGTTCCAGCAGGTCGGCGCAGATCTTGCCCAGCTCTTGCGGGTCCTGGCTGTAGGGGTTGCGGTACAGCCAGGGCGTATCGATGTGGTAGCAGCCGGGCAGCAGGGGCTCGTAGTTGCGCCGGAACACCGTGTTGCCGTTGACCGAGGCGCCACCGAAGTGGGTGCCGTGGTAGCCCTGGCGCAGGGAAATGAACTTGGTGCGGTCGGCCTGGCCTTCGAGCTTCCAGTACTGGCGGGCCAGCTTCAGGGCACTTTCGATGGCATCCGAACCGCCGGAACTGAAGGACACCCGGCACATGTCCTCGGGCTCCAGCAGGTTCATCAGCACCCGGGACAGCTCTTCGGCACGAGGGTGGCTGACCCCATCGAACAGCTGGAAATACTCCAGCTCATCGAGCTGGGCGGTGATGGCCGCTTTCACTTCCTTGCGGTTGTGGCCGACGTTGACGTTCCACAGCCCGGCGACGCCATCCACCAGCTGGTGGCCCTTGTCGTCATAGACATAGCAACCATCGCCGCGGACGATGCGGATCGGTTCGCGTTGCTTCATTTCGTTGGGGTGCAGCATGGGGTGCCAGAAACGGCTTGCTTGGCTCACGTTGAGTCTCCTGAAAACGCACGGACAGCGTGGAGCTATTAGTGCGTCATTTGCGGGCTCCTGGCTTGCCTCTGTGTGCCAGGACATTTGACCCAGGCTGCCAGTGGCGACTTGGCGGGTATCGCTGGCGGCCATTGGCAGGGGCTGGCTTGCCAGCGAGGGCGTCCGTGCAGGCGGCGCAAGGCTTGCGGGCCTGTGCGCCGGCAAGCCGGCTCCTACGGCCAGCCCAGGCGCCGCTGGCGCTGGCAGCCAGGGCCAAGTTTTGCGGCAGCCAGGATCAAGACGGCATCCGACTTTGGGCTCAAAGTCCACCTCGAACAAGGTCTACCTGCGAGGAATCAAGATGAGCGTTGCCATCGACCCACGTGTCGCTGCATTCATAGACAGTCAGCACGGCCTGCTGATTGACGGTCTCAGCCAGCCCGCGCTCTGCGGAGCACGGATGCCGGTGTACAACCCCGCCAGTGGCGAGCAGTTGACCCAGGTTGCCGCCGCCGCCCAGGCCGATGTGGATCTGGCGGTGGGGGCCGCGCGCCGGGCCTTCGAAGGCAGCTGGAAGGCGTTGCGTCCCGCCGATCGCGAGCGCCTGCTGTTGAAGCTGGCGGATCTGCTGGAAGCCAATGGCGAGGAACTGGCGCAGTTGGAGACTCTCAACAACGGTCAGTCGATCCATCTGGCCCGGGCCCTGGAGGTGGGGGCGGCGGCGGAGTTCACCCGCTACATGGCCGGCTGGGCCACCAAGATCGAAGGCAAGAGCCTGGATGTGTCCATCGCGGCGGTACCGGGGGCACAGTACCGGGCTTATACGGTGCCGGAACCGGTGGGCGTGGTGGGAGCCATTGTGCCGTGGAATTTCCCATTGCTGATGGCCATCTGGAAAATCGTCCCGGCCCTGGCTTGCGGCTGTACCGTGGTACTCAAGCCCGCCGACGAGACTCCGCTCACCGCGCTGCGCCTCGGCCAGCTTTGCCTGGAAGCGGGGATCGCCCCCGGCGTGGTCAACGTGGTGACCGGCAGTGGAGCCCAGGCCGGTGCCGCGCTGGCCGCCCATCCGGGAATCGACAAGCTGGCGTTCACCGGTTCGACCCAGGTCGGCAAGCTGATCGGCCACGCGGCGGTGGACAACATGACGCGCTTTTCCCTGGAACTGGGTGGCAAGTCGCCGGTGATCGTCCTCGACGACTGCGACCCGCAGACTGCTGCCGCTGGGGCGGCCGGGGCCATCTTCTTCAATCAGGGACAGGTCTGCACGGCGGGCTCGCGGCTGTATGTCCAGCGCGGGATCTACACCCAGGTGCTGGAGCGCCTGGTGGCCATTGCCGAGTCCTTGCGCATTGGCCCGGGGTTGGACGAGCAGGCACAGATCAATCCGCTGATTTCTGCCAAACAGCAAAAGCGCGTGCTGCAGATGGTCCAGCGTGGGGTCGAGGAGGGCGCCAAGGTGCTCTGCGGCGGAGTTGCCCATGGTGAGCAGGGCTTTTATGTCCGTCCCACGGTGGTGGCCAACGTCAACGCCAACCTGCAGCTGGTGCGCGAGGAGATTTTCGGCCCGGTGGTGGTCGCGACGCCTTTCGATTCTCTGGAGGAAGTGGTGGCCCTGGCCAATGACAACCAGTACGGGCTGGGTGCAAGTATCTGGTCCAACGATCTGAGTCAGGTCATGCAACTGATTCCCCAGATCAAGGCCGGCACCGTTTGGGTCAACACCCACAACATGCTGGATCCGTCGATGCCCTTCGGCGGTTACAAGCAATCGGGCATGGGCCGCGAGATGGGCCATGCGGCCATCGAGGCCTATACCGAGAACAAATCGGTGTGCATCGCTTATTGAGCACGCCCCACGCAGACGCCTTTGCCGGCCAGCCGGTTGACTGTAGAGCCGGCTGGCCGGCGAAGAGGCCCCCAGAACAGGCGTCATTCTCATGGACGTCTTCGCTGGCAAGCCAGCGCCTGCAGGGCGTGAACATGATTTCAGCTGCGTCAGACAGCCAAGCTCTGCGCCCTTGCCGGGCGTGCCCTTGAAATGCCTAGAACAACAATCATCAACCCATGCTTTCGAGGTTTACCATCATGTCGCTCAACGACAGACTCAAGCACCACCTGGATCAGGGCGTGGTCGGCTTTCCCACCGCGCTGGCCAGTGCCGTGGGCCTGATCATGGCCAGCCCGGTGATCCTGACGGCCACCACCGGATTCGGTATCGGTGGTGAAGCGTTCGCCGCGGCGATGGTGATCGCCCTGCTGATGATGCTGGCGCAATCCACCACCTTCGCCGAAGCGGCCTGCCTGTTGCCCACCAATGGCTCGGTCTATGACTACCTGGCCTGTGGCCTGGGTCGTTTCTTCGCCATCACCGGGACCTTGTCCGCCTACCTGATCGTGCATGTGTTTGCCGGGACGGCGGAAACCATTCTCAGCGGCGTCATGGCCCTGGTGAATTTCGAATCCCTCAATACCCTGCTGGAACAGAGCGGCAGCGCCTGGTTGGTGGGGGTCGGGTTGGTAGTGTTCTTCGGCCTGCTCAACGCGGTGGGCATCACCGCCTTCAGTCGTGCCGAGGTGATCCTGACCTTCGGCATGTGGACCACCCTGATCATCTTTGGCGTGCTTGGGATCATCAAGGCCCCGGCTGTGGAGCTCGATGGCTGGTTCGGCGCGTCAATGGTGGGGACCGACCTGACGACCATCCTGTCCCTGGTGGGCATGGCCATGTTCATGTTCGTCGGCTGCGAGTTCGTCACCCCCCTGACCCCGGATGTACGCAAGGCCGCGAGGACCATTCCCCGGGCCATGGCCCTGGGGCTGGTAGGCGTCGCGGTGTGCATGTTCATCTACGGCGCGGCCATGAAGCGCCAGGTGGAAAACATTGCCCTGAGTGAGGATGGCAGCGTGCATTTGCTGGATACGCCCATGGCCATCCCGCATTTCGCCGAGCAGATCATGGGGCCGTTCGGCCGTATCTGGCTGGGGATCGGCCTGCTGTTTGCCGGTGCCGCGACTATCAACACGTTGATGGCCGGCCTGCCGCGAATTCTCTATGGCATGGCCCTGGACGGGGCATTACCCAAGGTTTTCACCTACCTGCACCCGCGCTTCAAGACACCGCTGCTGTGCATCGCCGTGGCGGTCCTGATTCCCTGCCTGCATGCCTGGTGGCTGGGCGGCAGCACCGACAGCATCATGCACCTGGTGCTGGCGGCGGTCTGTGCCTGGAGCACCGCCTACCTGCTGGTCACCTTGTCGGTGGTGATGTTGCGCATTCGCCGGCCGGATTTGCCGCGGGCTTATAAATCGCCATGGTTTCCGTTGCCGCAGATCCTGTCTTCGGTGGGGATTGTCCTGGGCATGTGGTTCATCACTCCCCCCGGGATGAATCCACGGGATATCTATGTGCCCTTCGGCAGCATGTTGGGCCTGACCGCAATCTACGCGCTGGTCTGGACCCTGCTGGTACAGAAGGTCAATCCGTTTCGTCCGGTGCCGGTGGAGGAGGTGCTGGAACAGGCGCTGAGCCTGTCGCCGGATGAAGTACCAAGCCCTCGGGAGAACCTGTCTGATGAATCTTTCAAGCTGGCGACAAAACCTCTTTGAATTCTGGCACCGGGCACCTTCGGGCTATCGCCCGGGGGTCACCCTGGGTCAGGTGCGGCGGGATCTGGCGGGCCTGGATTTCACCCCTCGCTCTGCTGGGCTGGGTGTTTTCCACTGCCCGCAAAGCGCTCTGGAGTTCGAAGTGCGGGAGCGTCCCCAGGCGCAGTTCCTGATGCATATCGTGGTTTGTGAGTGGCGTCTGCGGGTGCCCTGCGAGCGTCCCGGGCAAGCGCGGATCGGCCTGCGCCACACCGGGGCGATTCGTCGACAGGGCGTCGCCGCGCGATTGCTTGCGGGGGAGGCAGAGCAATGGGCGCCCTTGCTGCAGAAGCTGTGCAGCGATCAGTCGTTGCTGGAGCGGCTGCTGCCGCTGGACTTCAAGCACCTTGAGCTGTGGCGGGATGAGCAGGGCTGGCAAGTGCGCCTTGAACACTTTGGCGCCAGCGAGGTGGTCAATCGTTTACCGGGGTTCAGGCGCTACATCCGCTTGAGTGTCCAACAGCGGGCGGCGCTGTTGGGCAGCTTCACTGAGTTGTACAAGCTTCTACGAGAATTCTGACCGACATAACCGCAAGCACTGGCATACACCCTGCTTAAGCCATAACAGACTATCCATGCTGTCAGGCTCCTTGCCTGGCAAATAGATAACATGTTAATGATATCGCCATAACAACAAAGGCGGTCTGAACCGGCTTATGGAGGTGCACAGTGCTTGCTTCGCATAGTTTCAGTTCCTGGGTAGGTGCCCTGCAGGGTGTCTGCGGTCGATTCGACGCGCGCCCGGCGCGCAATCCCGCCTTGTTTATCGGTGAAGTGGGTCTACAGGATTATGCCGGGCTGGAGGTGGCGCAGATCCGCACCAATGCCGGGCTGATCTCCCGTCAGAGCACCAAGGTCGACCATGAGGACGATCGCCATTGTTTCCTGATCATCCAGCGCAGTGGCCACGCTCGCCTGAGCCAGGATGGTGAGAGCATTGAGCTGGCTCCCGGCGACATGGCGTTGCTGGATTCGGCCGGTGCCTGTGAAATCGTGCCCCACGGCCTGATCGAGCACGCCTCGTTCCACCTGAGCCGGGAAGAGGTTTACCGGCATCTGCAGACCCCGCAGCGCAAGTTCGGCAAGTTGTCGCAAAACTGCGCCAGTGGTCGCCTGATGCGTTTGCTGGTGGAGCAGATCTGCGCCGGCGATCTGCAGGGGTGTGCGGCGCAGCAGGAGGGGCAGGCCCTGCAAGAGGCCCTGATCGCCTTGCTTGGGCCGACCCTGCGTCAGACGGCCAGCACCCTGGATGGCTTTGACGAGAACCTGCATGGTCAATGCCTGCGTGATCAGGCTCGGCAACTGATCAATCAATCCCTCAATGAGCCGGGCCTGACCCCGGTATCCCTGGCCGGGCAGTTGAATATTTCGGTGCGCCAGCTGTACCGACTGTTTGAGGAGCAGGGCGACAGCGTGTGTCGCTTCATCCAGCGCTCCCGGCTCAAGCGCAGCGCGGCGGACCTGAGCAACCCGCAGCTGCGCAACGAATCCATCACCGATATCGCCTTCAAGTGGGGCTTTACCGATTCGGCGCATTTCAGCCGGACATTCAAGAAGCACTTCGAACAGTCGCCCCGTGACTTCCGCGCCCGCTCCCTGAACGCCTAGGCGCCGGAGTTTCGCATCGCCCTCAAAAACGGCAATGCTGGCTACGTAGGAGCCGGCTTGCCGGCGAAGGGGCCCTTTGGTTTTGCGTTGCCCTTGAGGACGCCTTAGCTGGCTGTGTAGGAGCCGGCTTGCCGGCGAAGAGGCCCTTGAGTTTTGCGTTGTCCTTGAGGACGCCTTCGCTGGCAAGCCAGCTCCTACGGCAAGCAGGCAAGCAGGCAAGCAGGCAAGTAGGCAAGCAGGCAAGCAGGCAAGTAGGCTGGCAAGACCGCAAGACCGCGAAAAGACCGTCAACAGCAGCCTGAACAGGGGCGTCAGGGATTTTCCAGATCATGCCCCAGGGATTGGATGAACAACGAAAACAACTCGGGCTGGCTGGAGATGTCCAGCTTGGCGTAAAGGTGGCGGCGGTGCACCTTGATGGTGTCCGGCGAGATTTTCAAACGCTCGGCCATGGCTTTGGAAGAAAAACCCCGGAGGATCAGTCGGGCGATCTCCAGCTCCCGATCTGACAGCACCGCGCTGCCGAAATGGCTCAGGGCATCGCGAATCTGGCTGGCCATTTCCTCTGCAACCGGGGCCTGGGGACGTATCTGGCTGTGTTGCCAATGCTGTTGCATCAGTGGCAGCACCCAGGCCGCAAAGGTCGTGAGCTGGCCGATTTCCTCGCGATTGAAGACCCGTTGGTTGCCCAGTGACAGGGACAGGGTGCCGGTATCGGGCAGTTGCAGGATGAATTGCACTTCATCTTCCAGGACGTTGTCGTGGAAGTAGCTGAGAAAGTACTCGCTCTGGCGGAAGTGGTCCGGGGCTACTTCTTCCAGGCGGTACAGGCCGCTGGGGTAGCCCTCGCGACAGGCCTGGAAGAACGGGTCCAGCAGGTACAGGCCATTGAGGTAGGTGAGCATCGACGCCGGTTTGCTGCTGGGCTCCGCGTCATATTCCTCAAGGGCCCGGGGCGGGCCATCCACCGGGTAGAAGATCGCCAGGGCATTGTCGAACGGCGTGGCCTGGTGCAACAGCAGGATCAGCTGTTTCCAGAATCGCGGGTTGCCGATCAGCGTAAGGGTGCGACCCAGGCCGGCGTGCATGCCGACCTCCCTGAACAGATTACTCAAAGACCTTGCTCCATTGATGCGTCGAAAGTGCCGTAGAAGGGTTTCGTCGATTTGCCTGTTGCCGTCAAGGGGAGTACTCCAATAGGGGAATTGGTCGCCGTCATGTGACTGCCTAGAGTAGCTCCCAGCCAGTGCGTCCCAGAGCGCACACGCCCGATGGATTTCGTTTCTGCCTCAGACCAACAATAAACACGAGGATAACGATATGAGCTCTCCCTCCGTGCCCGACGGCGCGCTGAAACCAACCTTGAGTGTGTTCGATGTGGTGGCTATCACTGTTTCCGGTGTGACCCCCGCCAGTTCCGTGTTCGTGATCGCGCCCTTTGCCATCCACCAGGCCGGCAGCGGGGTGTTCCTGGCGTTCGTCATGGCCGGGTTGCTGGCACTGATGTTTGCCTTCTGTTACGCCGAGCTGGGCCGGGCCCATAACAGTGCCGGCGGTGAGTACGTGTATGCCAAGCGCGTGTTTGGCGGCATGGCCGGCTATGCCACCTTCCTCACGGTGCTGGTGATGCTGCTGTTCATCCCTCCGGTACTGGCCACCGGAGCCGCCACCTATTTGAACAATGCCCTGGGTACCGACTTCGACTCCCAGACCGTAGCCCTGGTGATAGTGGTTTGCAGCTACCTGCTGGGCATCCTCAACATCAAGCTCAATGCCTGGATCACCGGCACTTGCCTGTTGCTGGAGGTGGCGGCGTTGCTGGTGATTGTCTGGCTGGGCTTTGGTAACGCCACGCAACCGGTGAGCATTCTTTTGCAACCGCAGATCGTCGATCACGGTGCATTGCAGATGGCGCCCTGGGCCCTGGTGATCGGTGCGGTGGGTATCGGTCTGTTTTCCTACAACGGCTACGGGCCGGCGGTGCTGCTGGCCGAAGACATGAAGTGCAAGGGGCGCGGCGTGCACAAGGCGGTGCTCTGGTCCCTGGTGCTGGTGGTGATCATCGAACTGGTGCCGCTCACCGCGCTGCTGATCGGCGCGCCGTCCTTGAGCGCGATGCTGGCCAGCCCAGATCCCATCGGCTACCTACTCACCAGCCATGGCAATGAAACCCTCGCCAGGGTGGTCAGTGGCGGGATCTTCCTGTCGGTGTTCAACGCCATTGTCGCGATCGTCATCCAGATCGGCCGGGTGGTGTTCAGCAGCGGCCGCGACGCCCTGTGGACGCCCACCATCAACCGCCTGTTCACGCGGATTCATCCACGCTGGGACTCGCCATGGCTGGCTACGTTGTTCCTGGCGATTCCTTCGGCAGTACTCAGTTTCAGCTCGAATCTGGCGGACCTCACGTCCTTCAGCGTGTTGCTGATCATGCTGGTGTACCTGATCGTTGCCCTCAGTGCGCTGATGAGCCGGGTGCTGCTGCGCGACCGCGAGCATCCCTATCGCATGCCCCTGTGGCCGGTACCGGCACTGCTGGCGGTGATGGGCGCGGGGTATCTGCTGATCAATCTGTTCCTCGAGGCGTCCCTGCGGGACATCATGGTGATTATCGGGCTGCTGGCACTGTCGGTGATTCTCTATGGCACCAATGGCCGGTACAGCCCGGCGTTTCAGAAATTGTAAGGAGTGGTTATGCGAGCACGTCAATTGGGCATCAGCCTGGGTCTGGGGACACCAGGCCCGTTCAATGCGATCACCGACGTACCCGGGGTACGGGTGGGGCACAGCACCCTGAAAGCCAGCGTGGGCGGCAAGCAGGTGCGCACCGGGGTCACTCTGGTCCAGCCCCGGGCCGGGCATGCGCGGCAACAGCCCTGTTTCGCCGGTTGCCATGTACTCAACGGCAATGGCGATGCCACGGGGCTGGAGTGGATTCGCGAGGCGGGCACCCTGACCACGCCGCTGGCCATTACCAATACCCACAGCGTCGGCGTGGTGCGCGACACCCTGATCGCCCTGGAGCGCGAGGCCCTGGCGGACCCCGCCGTGTACTGGTGCATGCCGGTGGTGATGGAAACCTACGACGGCCTGCTGAACGATATCTGGGGTCAGCATGTGGGGCCGCAACAGGTGCGCGAGGCCATGGCCAGTGCCGAATCCGGGCCGGTGGCCGAAGGCGCGGTAGGCGGCGGCACCGGGATGATCTGTCATGAGTTCAAGGGCGGGATCGGTACCGCGTCCCGGCGGCTGGCGGCAGCGCAGGGCGGCTACACCGTCGGCGCTCTGGTCCAGGCCAACCACGGCAAGCGTGAAGAATTGCGGGTGGACGGTTACCCGGTGGGGCGTCATCTGGGAGGGATTGCCTCACCTTTTGCCGAGCGCGGCACCCCGGGCATGGGCTCGATCGTGGTGATCCTGGCCACTGATGCACCGCTACTGCCCCATCAGTGCCAGCGGCTGGCCCAGCGTGCTTCCATCGGCATTGCCCGCACCGGTGGCGGCACCGAAGATTCCAGTGGCGATATCTTCCTGGCCTTTGCCACGGGAAACCGGGACTTGCCCGCTGCGGATTATGGACGCAAGGACCTGGCGTTCACTGCACCTCTGGCGATGCTCAACAACGATCACATCTCGCCGCTGTTCAGCGCAGCGGCCGAGGCGGTGGAGGAGGCCATCATCAATGCCATGCTGGCAGCCGAGCCGATGACCAGTGCCGACGGGGTGCAAGTACCGGCGCTGACCCCGCAAGCATTGAGGCAAGCATTGGAACTAACTGGTTGGAACATGAAATAACCGACTAAGAAGTGCGACGCAATCGACATAATTTTCTACATGGATATTTAATAATTAAATTGTAGATTGTCGGACAATGCCTGGCGCTAATCGGCTGGAAAAGAATCTTTTAAGTGCACGGTCATTGTTTGCGGGAGTTTGTCGGAACAGTGGAATTTGGCGTCAAAAAAGTAGTGGACGCCTGATTTCAAATTGTGTCAGCTTTCTTTCGCCTGCTTAGGGCGAGTGATAGGACGATCTCGCCAGGGATTGTCGCTATCTGACAAAAACTGTTCCATTGATTACAAGGAAGTGTGTTTATGTCGACAATAAAAAAGAGCGCTATTGCATCTGCCGAACAGCAACTCGAGCCATTGGCCGCAGCAAGTTCGGCTTATAACCAGATCAATAGCTTTAGCCACCAATACGATCGTGGCGGCAATCTCACGGTTAACGGCAAGCCTTCGTTCTCAGTCGATCAAGCCGCCACGCAATTGCTGCGTGACGGCGCTGCGTTCAAGGACCTGAACGGTAACGGCAAAATCGATCTGTCCTATACCTTCCTGACCTCGGCCTCCTCGAGCACCATGTACAAGCACGGTATCTCCGGGTTCAGCCAGTTCAGTGCCCAGCAGAAGGCCCAAGCAGTGCTGGCCATGCAATCCTGGGCCGATGTGGCCAATGTCGTGTTTACCGAGAAAGCCTCGGGTGGCGACGCTCGCATGACCTTCGGCAACTACAGTGGTGGCCAGGACGGCGCGGCGGCCTTCGCCTACCTGCCGGGCACCGGTGCCGGTTACGACGGTACCTCCTGGTACCTGATCAACAGCAGCTACACCCAGAACAAGAATCCCGACCTGAACAACTATGGCCGTCAGACCCTGACCCATGAGATCGGTCACACCCTGGGCCTGGCTCACCCTGGCGACTACAACGCAGGCGAAGGCAACCCAAGCTACAAGGACGCCAGCTACGGCCAGGACACGCGTGGCTACAGCATCATGAGCTACTGGAGTGAAAGCAACACCAGCCAGAACTTCAGCAAGGGCGGGGTCGTGGCCTATTCGTCCGGTCCGCTGATGGACGATATCGCGGCCATCCAGAAACTCTACGGGGCCAACTACGGCACCCGTGCCGGCGATACCACCTATGGCTTCAACTCCAACACCGGGCGCGACTTCTACAGCGCCAGTTCGTCTGCCGACAAGCTGGTGTTCTCGGTGTGGGACGGTGGTGGCAACGATACCCTGGACTTCTCCGGGTTCACTCAAAACCAGAAGATCAACCTCAATGAGGCTTCGTTCTCCGACGTTGGCGGCATGGTGGGTAACGTTTCCATTGCTCAGGGCGTGACCGTGGAGAACGCCATCGGCGGTTCGGGCAACGATCTGTTGATCGGCAACAATGCGGCCAACGTGCTCAAGGGAGGTGCCGGCAACGACATCATCTACGGTGGCGGTGGCGCCGATAAGCTCTGGGGCGGTTCGGGTTCGGACACCTTCGTGTTCGGCGCCAGTTCCGACTCCAAGCCGGGCGCGGCCGACCAGATCATGGATTTTGTCAGCGGCCTGGACAAGATCGATCTGACCGGTATCACCAAGGGTGCAGGCTTGCATTTCGTCAACGCCTTCACCGGCGCGGTGGGTGACGCCATCCTCACTACCTCCGGGGGCATCAGCACCCTGTCCGTGGACTTCTCCGGGCACGGCGTGGCGGACTTCCTGGTCAGCACCGTTGGCCAGGCAGCCGTCAGTGACATCGTGGCCTGAGTGAAGTAGGCGGAAGGCGGCGCCGATGCGCTGCCTTCCGTTCTTGCATTGGCCCCGGGGCTGAGCGAGTCTACCGGGCGGACGGAGCACCCTATGACCCCACACACCTTGAGTTGCAAGGCGGCCACCTGGCTGCTGGCGACGCTGACGATCTTTTATGGAGCACTCACCATGGCAAGCAGCCTGCGTTTGGCGGACCCCTCGGAACTGGTTGGACACTGGCAGTTGCAGCAACAGAGCGAGCCTGGCGGCGCCTGCGCCCTGGACCTGCTGCAAAACGCAGCCCTGGGAGACGGCGCCGAGTGCCTGTCGAAGTGGATCGGTGAGGCGGCGGTGGGCTGGTTTCCGGAGCCCGACGGTATTGCCATCACCGGGCGGGAAGGTTCAAGGATTATCTTTTTCAGTCGACAGAGAGAAGGCCTGTACGAAGCGCGCCTCAAAGGCGACGGTTTGATCGTGTTACAGCGTGCTGGCTAATTAAGGCAGCAGGTTGTTCGTTTAATTTTGGGTGGTTATGGTTTTAGTTTTACCACTCTTTTAATCGACAGGTTTTTAACCGGATGACTGTTAACTACAGTTGTCTGGTTTGGGTGTGTCTGCAGACTTTGAGACTAAGGGGCACACATCTTTAGTTGCGCCGTATATGAGGTGCTCGCGTTCGGCGCGCAGGGTCGGCTCAGGGAAATGTTGAAGATGCTGAATAATAGTCATCCTGCACCACTGTTCAAGGCATTGGGCGAATACAAGGGCATCCTGATCAGTGTCGGCTGTTTCACCGCGTTGATTAATGTGCTGATGCTGGTGCCCTCCATCTATATGTTGCAAGTCTACGACCGGGTGCTGTCTTCGCAGAATGAGACCACCCTGGTGATGCTGTCGCTGATGGTGGTGGGCTTTTTCCTGTTTATCGGGCTGCTGGAAGTGGTGCGCAGCTTTATCGTCATCCGCATCGGCAGCCAGTTGGAGCGCCGCTTCAACCTGCGGGTGTATCAGGCGGCATTCGAACGCAACCTGGCCCGTGGCGAAGGCCATGCCGGCCAGTCACTGGGCGATTTGACCCATATCCGCCAGTTCCTCACCGGGCCGGCGTTGTTCGCCTTCTTCGATGCCCCCTGGTTTCCCATCTACCTGCTGGTGATCTATGCCTTCAACGTCTGGCTCGGGGTGTTCGCCACGGTGGGCGCGGTGTTGCTGATCGCCCTGGCGTGCCTGAATGAAGCCATGACCAAGAAACCCCTGGCCGAGGCCAGCGGTTTTTCGCAACGCTCCACCCAATTGGCCACCAGCCATTTGCACAATGCCGAGACCATTCAGGCGATGGGCATGCTCGGTGCCTTGCGCAAGCGCTGGTTTGCCGTGCACTCGCGCTTTCTCGGCTTGCAGAACGAGGCCAGCGACACAGGTTCGGTGATCAGTTCCCTGAGCAAGACCCTGCGTCTGTGCCTGCAATCCCTGGTGCTGGGCCTGGGCGCCTTGCTGGTGATCAAGGGCGACATGACCGCGGGGATGATGATCGCCGGGTCGATCCTCATGGGCCGGGTCCTGAGTCCCATCGACCAGTTGATCGCGGTGTGGAAGCAATGGAGTTCGGCCAAGCTGGCCTATGGTCGACTGGACGCGCTGCTGCGCGAGTTCCCTCCCAGTGACAGCGCCATGTCGTTGCCGGCGCCCAAGGGCCAGGTGAGTTTCGAGCAGGTCAGCGCCGGCCCTCCCGGACGTCGGGCGGCGACCCTGCAGCAGGTGAGCTTCAGTATCAATGCCGGTGAAGTGCTCGGGGTGCTGGGGGTCTCCGGTTCCGGCAAGTCGACCCTGGCTCGGGTACTGGTGGGCGTCTGGCCGACCCTGGCCGGCACGGTGCGCCTGGACGGCGCCGACATTCATCGCTGGAATCGCGATGAGTTGGGTCCCTACATCGGCTATTTGCCCCAGGACATCGAACTCTTCACCGGCAGCATCGCCGAGAACATCGCACGCTTTCGCCAGGCCGACCCGGAACAGGTGGTCCAGGCCGCGCAGATGGCCGGAGTGCACGAGTTGATCCTGCGCCTGCCTCAAGGCTACGACACTGTGCTTGGCGATGACGGCAGCGGCCTGTCCGGGGGCCAGAAGCAGCGGGTGGCCCTGGCCCGGGCACTGTATGGCAATCCCAGCCTGGTGGTGCTCGACGAACCCAACTCCAACCTCGACACCGTGGGCGAGAGCGCCCTGGCGGCGGCGATTGCCCAGCTCAAGGCCCGGGGGACCAGCGTGGTTCTGGTGACCCATCGCTCGTCGGTGCTGGCCCTGGCCGACAAGCTGCTGGTACTCAATGAAGGCCGCCTGCAGGCCTTTGGCCCCAGCCAGGAAGTACTCAAGGCGTTGGCCGGTGCCCAGCAGCCCCAGTCACTCCAACCCCAGGAACCGGCCAGACCCGCCGCTGCAGCCGCACCCGGTGGCTTGAGCATGAGCCGCCAGTATCAGCCCCCGACACGGAACAAAGGCGCATGAGCAAGGACAGCAACATGATGATCGAAGAGGGTTATGCGCCGGAACGGGTTGAGCGTGATGCGGGCTTTTTCGCGCGCATGGGCTGGATACTGGCCCTGGTGGGTGCCGGCAGTTTTTTCATCTGGGCCGCGCTGGCTCCACTGGATCAGGGGATTCCCGTGCAAGGCACGGTGGTGGTGTCCGGCAAGCGCAAAGCGGTGCAGTCCATGAGCAGCGGGGTGGTCAGCCGGATTCTGGTGCGCGAAGGCCAAAGCGTGAAGCAGGGCCAGCCGTTGTTCCGCCTGGATCAGACCCAGGTGGCGGCGGACGTGCAGTCGCTGCAGGCCCAGTACCGCATGGCCATGGCCAGCCTGGCGCGCTGGCGCAGCGAGCGCGACAACCTCAAGCAGGTGGACTTCCCGCCGCAACTGAGCAGCAGCGACGACCCACGCCTGGCCCTGGTGCTGGAAGGCCAGCGCCAACTGTTCAGTAGCCGCCGTGAGGCGTTCTCCCGCGAGCAGGCGGGCATCCGCGCCAATATCGAAGGCGCCACCGCGCAACTGGCGGGCATGCGCCGGGCGCGCACCGACCTGGGCAACCAGGCCGAGTCCCTGCGCCAGCAACTGAGCAACCTGCAACCTTTGGCCGACAACGGCTACATCCCGCGCAACCGCTTGTTGGAATACCAGCGCCAGTTGTCCCAGGTGCAACAGGAGCTGGCGCAGAACACCGGTGAAAGCGGGCGCATCGAGCAGGGCATTCTCGAGTCCCGGCTCAAGCTGCAACAGCACAGCGAGGAGTACCAGAAAGAGGTCCGCAGCCAATTGGCCGAAGCCCAGCTCAAGACCCAGACCCTGGAGCAGCAACTGACCTCCGCCGGCTTCGACTTGCAGCACAGCGAAATCATCGCCACTGCCGACGGCATCGCGGTCAACCTGGGGGTACACACCGAAGGCGCCGTGGTGCGCCAGGGTGAAACCCTGCTGGAAATCGTGCCCCAGGGCACGCACCTGGAAGTGGAAGGGCGGTTGCCGGTCAATCTGGTGGACAAGGTCGGCCCCCATCTGCCGGTGGACATCCTGTTCACCGCCTTCAACCAGAGCCGCACGCCACGGGTGCCGGGGGAAGTCAGCCTGATATCCGCCGACCAGATGGTCGACGAGAAGACCGGCATGCCGTACTACGTGCTGCGCAGCAGCGTCAGCGACCAGGCCATGGAGAAGCTCAACGGCCTGGTGATCAAGCCGGGGATGCCGGCGGAGATGTTCGTGCGCACAGGCGAGCGTTCACTGCTCAATTACCTGTTCAAGCCTCTGCTCGACCGGGCCAGCTCTGCATTGACCGAAGAATAAGGATGTCGCGTCGTATGAGTAAGCTTTCCATTCTCGCCGCGGCCTTGTCCTTGCTGGTGTGCCAGGGGACCCAGGCCATGGGTCCGTTCCAGATCTACGAGCAGGCCCTGCGCAACGATCCAGTGTTTCTCGGCGCCATCAAGGAGCGCGATGCCGGCCTGGAAAACCGCGCCATCGGCCGCGCCGGTCTGCTGCCCAAGGTGGGCTACAGCTACAACAAGGGCCATAACAACTCCAAGGTCACCTACCTGGACACGGTGCGCGGCAGCGTCAGCGAAAAACGCAACTACGACAGCTACGGCTCGTCCCTGACCTTGCAGCAGCCGCTGATCGACTACGAGGCCTACGCCAACTACCGCAAGGGCGTGGCCCAGGCCCTGTTTGCCGATGAGAACTTTCGCGGCAAGAGCCAGGAGTTGCTGGTGCGGGTGCTCAGTTACTACACCAAGGCCCTGTTCGCCCAGGATCAGATCGAGATCGCCCTGGCCAAGAAGAAGGCCTTCGAGCAGCAGTTCCAGCAGAACCGGCACATGTTCGAGCAGGGCGAGGGCACCCGTACCGACATCCTCGAGGCCGAGTCGCGCTACGAGCTGGCCACCGCCGAGGAGATCGAGGCCCGGGACGAACAGGACGCGGCCTTGCGTGAACTGGGGGCGCTGATTGGCGTGCCCGACCTCGACGTGCGCGACCTCGACCCCTTGCAGGAAAACTTCCAGTCCTTTGCCCTGAGCCCGGCCAATTACGACACCTGGCATGAGATGGCCCTGAGCAACAACCCGGTGCTGGCCTCCCAGCGGCAACGGGTCGAGGTGGCGCGTTATGAAGTGGAGCGCAACCGCGCCGGGCACCTGCCCAAGCTCAGCGCCTACGCCAGCGTGCGGCAGAACGAATCGGAAAGCGGCAACACCTACAACCAGCGCTACGACACCAACACCATCGGCATCGAAGTCAGCCTGCCGCTGTACGCCGGTGGCGGGGTGTCGGCCTCCACTCGCCAGGCCAGCCGCGCCATGGAGCAGGCCGAATACGAACTGGACGGCAAGACTCGGGAAACCCTGATTGAACTGCGCCGGCAATTCAGTGCCTGTCTATCTGGGGTGAGCAAATTGCGCGCCTACCAGAAGGCCCTGACCTCGGCCGAGGCCCTGGTGGTGTCCACCAGGCAGAGCATTCTTGGCGGTGAGCGGGTCAACCTGGATGCGCTCAATGCCGAGCAGCAGCTCTACACCACCCGGCGTGACCTGGCCCAGGCCCGGTATGACTACCTGATGGCCTGGACCAAGTTGCATTACTACGCCGGAACCTTGCGTGAAGAAGATCTGGCCCGGGTCGATGAGGCCTTTGGTCAGCGCACCGGTCCCTGACGGGCCGCAGGATAAAAAGGAGAAACGCACATGAGCATCTTCGACTACAAAAACGCCGTGGGCGGTGCCGGCAAGGCCCAGTACAGCGAGGCCGTCACCCTGGCCTTGTATGCAGGCAATCCCACCGGCGAGGCCTTGCCGGGCACCTCCTGGCGACCCATCAGCGCCTCGCAGTTGGGCTATCAGGGCCACATCAGCGCCCAGGGCACCATTTCCGGCGAGCAGTCTTCGGTCAGCGACGCCCAGGTCGAGATCCTCGGCAAGTACGACGGCGCCGGGCAGTTGCTGTCCATCGGCATCAGCTTTCGCGGCACCGACAGCCTCAAGGACGGCCTCAACGACCTGCAGGCGGCCTTTGTCTCCGGCTTTGCCGACAACTACAGCCGCCTGGCCTTCGACAACCTGCTGGGCAAGGTCGCCGCCTTCGCCGCGGCCCAGGGCCTGAGCGGCAGCGATGTGCTGGTCACCGGGCACAGCCTGGGCGGGTTGGCGGTCAACAGCCTGGCGACCCTGAGCACGGAGCACTGGGGCGGCTTCTTCCAGGACGCCCACTACCTGGCCTTCGCCTCGCCGACCCAGAGCGCCAGCGACAAGGTGCTGAACATCGGTTATGAAAACGACCCGGTGTTCCGTGCCCTGGACGGCACCCACTTCAACGCCTCGTCCCTGGGCACCCACGACAAGCCACAGGAGTCCGCCACCAACAATATCGTCAGCTTTACCGATCACTATTCGTCGTTGTCCGGCAAGCTGGTGCCCCAGAGCATCCTCAACCCCTGGTCCTGGTCGGCCCATAGCGCGGTCGACTACGCCGCGGGGCTCAACCGGGTGATCAATTCGGACTTCTATGACCTGACCAGTCGCGATTCGACGGTGGTGGTTTCCAACCTGTCTGAGGACAAGCGCGACCAGGTCTGGGTCAAGGACCTGAATCTCTACGCCGACCAGCACAGCGGCAGCACCTTCATCATCGGCACCCAGAGCAACGACCTGCTGCACGGCGGCAAGGGCAACGATTACCTCGATGGCGGGGCCGGTGATGACCGTTTCCGCGACGACGGCGGTTACAACATCATCCATGGCGGCTCGGGTCATAACGTTTTGCAGCTGCAGCAGCCGCTGAAGAACTTCTCCATTGCCAATGACGGCAACGGCACTTTGTACGTCCGCGATGCCTATGGCGGCATCAGCATGACCCGGGATATCGGCGCCCTGGTCAGTCACGAGGCCGGGAGCTGGTGGCAACTGCTCGGCAAGGACGTCAGCTACAGCGTGACCGCCGACGGCTTGCAGAACGGCAACCAGTGGACCGCCTACAACCACTCCCTCAATGGCGATGCCTATGGCAATGCGCTGGTGGCCAGCGTCAATGGCGATTGGCTGTTCGGCCATGGCGGCGACGACCTGCTGAGCAGCGATAAGGCCAACGTGACCTTTGTCGGCGGTGCCGGCAACGACGACATGTACTCCAGCGGAGGTGGCAGCAACACGTTCCTGTTCAGCGGCAACTTCGGCCTCGACCTGATCCACGGCTACCAGAGCAGCGACAAGCTGGTGTTCATGGGCGTGCCCGGCATCGATGCCCATTACGACTACAGCCAGCACCTGTCCCAGAGCGGCAACGACACCTTGCTCAAGGTGGGCGACTACTCGGTGACCCTGGTGGGCATCGGTATGGAGGGGCTCAACGGTTCAGGCATCGTGTTCGCCTGATTCAGCCTCGGCCGGGGGAGCGCAGGATTCGCTCCCCCGGGCTTTGCGGACCTTGAACCCAGATAGAGTCGGGGTGGCTCCCCTGAAGTCGCCGGCAACATCCTGATCCGTCCTGGATGGACGATCGAACAACAACAAAAAACGAGAAGTCATCAACATGGATGTCAGATGTCATCAGTTCAACAGGCTGGCGGGCACCCTGTGCCTGGCGTTTGCCGCAGGCCTGCCGTTGACGGCCGCCCAACGCCGTTCGGCACACCGGCCAGTGGGGCGTTCCCGCCCCCCATGCCATCGGCGCTCTGGCGCTAGCCATGGCACCTTTCCCTTATCTGAACAACCAGCAAGCCCAGCAGGTGCTGCCAAGCCCCGTGCGCCTGTGCTGCTGCCTTGGCGCGCCTGGGGTGTTGGTGAGCGACACAAGGGTGTCGGAGTCAATCTGCAATGGCGTTTCCACGACGTCATTCGAGCGGCGGGCAGGGAGCCTGCCAGGGCCATTTCGCAACACAACTAAGGAAGGTCGTAGTGAAGCAAGTCAAACGCAAGGATGGCGCTGTGCTGGGGCAGGAACGGGGATGGTTGACCCTGGCTCCGGCACTGTTGGGTTGGGTGGCGCTGCTGGGCACGGCCCAGGCGACGCCCTATGTGGAGAACGGCCGCCGGGGCGACGCCGGCAGCTGGCGCAGCGCCGAGTTCAAGGCCGATTGGGGCCTGGGGGCGATTCATGCCGACAGTGCCTATGCCGCCGGTTACAGCGGCAAGGGCGTCAAGCTGGGGATCTTCGACCAGCCGGTGTATGCCCAGCATCCGGAGTTCGCCAGCCCGGGCAAGGTGCTGACCCTGGTCACCAGCGGCACTCGCCAGTACACCGATCCCTATATTCCGGTGCAGGCCGGCGATGCCTTCGTCTATGACGGTCGCCCGTCGGTGGGCTCGGACGGCAAGCTGGGGTCCCACGGCACCCATGTCGGCGGGATCGCCGCCGGCAACCGCGATGGCGGGGCGATGCACGGGGTGGCCTTCGACGCCCAGATCATCAGCGCCGACAACGGCGATCCGGGCCCGGAGGACGGCATCATCCTCGGTAACGATGGCGCGGTGTACAAGGCCGGCTGGGACGGCCTGGTGGCCAGTGGCGCGCGGATCATCAACAACAGCTGGGGCATCGGCATTACCGAGCACTTCAGCAAGGGCGGTCGTGATCCGGCGTTCCCGCACTTCACCCTGGACGATGCCCGGGCGCAGTTCGCGCAGATCCAGCCGTTGCTGGGCAGTTTGCCGGGCGGCGCCTACGACGGGGCGATCGCCGCAGCCCGCAGCGGGGTGCTGACGATTTTCGCCGCCGGCAACGATTACAACCTGAACAACCCCGACGCTATCGCCGGGCTGGCCTACTTCGTGCCGCAGATTGCCCCCAACTGGCTGACCGTGGCGGCGTTGCAGCAGAACCCCGATACCGGCAGCGCCGATCCCTATGTCATCAGTACCTTTTCTTCCCGCTGCGGCTACACCGCGAGCTTCTGCGTATCGGCCCCCGGCACCCGGATCTACAGCTCGGTGATCGGTGGCACCAGCCTGGAGAACATGACCCTGGGCTACGCCAACAAGAACGGCACGTCCATGGCTGCGCCCCATGCGGCTGGCGCCGCGGCGGTACTGATGGAGCGTTTCCCCTACATGAGTGCGGCGCAGGTGGCCAGCGTCCTGCGCACCACGGCCACCGACCTGGGTGCCCCGGGCATCGATGCCTTGTACGGCTGGGGGATGATCGATCTGGGCAAGGGGATTCGCGGGCCCGGCATGCTGGTGAGCGAAGCGGATATCCCTGAGGAGTTTCGTATCCAGGGCGGCTACGGTTCGACCCAGTTCGTCGCTGACCTGCCGGGCTATGGCGCGCTGCTGGATGCCGGCAAGCCGACCCAGCGGCGCTGCAATGACATCAGCTGCGTACTGGATATTTGGAGCAACGACATCAGTGGCCACGGCGGCCTGACCAAGCAGGGCGTCGGCACCCTGGTGCTCAGCGGCGCCAACACCTACGCCGGGCCGACCCTGGTCAATCAGGGGCGGCTGGCGGTCAACGGCTCGCTGCTGTCGGCGGTGACGGTGAACGCCGGTGGCATCCTCGGCGGCACGGGCCGCGTGGGCGCACTGACCGCCAACGCGGGCGCGATTGTGGCTCCGGGCAACTCCATCGGCACCTTGCATGTCAGCTCCGATGTGAACTTCCTCCCGGGTTCGACCTACGCGGTGGAGGTGTCCCCCAGCGGCAGCGATCGGATTGTCAGCGACGGCCAGGCCACCCTCGGCGGGGCCAGCCTGGCTCTGGAGCTGGAAAACCCGGGATTGTCCCTCAATGCACAACGGGTCCCGAGCCTGGTGGGGCGGCAGCTGGATATCCTCCAGGCCGCCAATGGCGTGCAGGGCAGCTTTGGCCCGGTGCTGTCCAACTCGCTGTTTCTGGGGGGCAACCTCAATTACAGCGCCGGCGGTGTACAGCTGGCGGTGGCGCGCAATGCCACCTCGTTCAGCAGCATCGGCCTGAGCCCCAACCAGCGTTCGGTGGCCGATGCTGCCGAGCAACTGGGGGCGGGCAACCCGGTGTATGAAAGCCTGCTGCTGGCCGCCAGCGCGGCCAGTGCACAACAGGCCTTCGAGCAACTGTCCGGGGAAATTCATCCGGCCGTTGGCAGCCAGTTGCTCAATGACAACCGCTACCTGCGTGACGCGATGGGTGAGCGGCTACGCCAGCAGGGCGGGGACGCGGTGCCTACCGTCGAGGGCGGCGAGCAGGGGCTGTGGCTCAAGACCCTGGGCGCCTGGGGCAAGGCCGACGGCGGCCAGGATCGAGCCGGCTATACCAGCTCCATCGGTGGCCTGCTGGCCGGCTTCGACGGGCAACTGGACCCGAGCACCCGCCTGGGCGTGTTCACCGGCTACAGCGACAGCTCGCTGAGCATGGGCGATGGCCGGCATTCTTCGGCCAGCATCGACAGCTACCACCTGGGTGCCTACGCCGGACGCGAGCTTGCACAACTGCGCCTGAGCCTGGGCGGTTCCTACAGCTGGCACCGCATCGCCACTCGGCGCGAGCTGCAATATGACGAGGTTGCCGATCGCCAGAAGAGCAAGCGTGATGCCCGCAGCCTGCAGCTGTTCGGCGAAGCGGCGTGGCACTTGGATCTGCAGCCCATGGCCCTGGAACCTTTTGCCAGCCTGGCCTATGTGCATGTGGCCAGCGACCGTTTCAAGGAACACGGCGGCGCCACGGCACTCAAGGGCGATAGCGACAATCGCGAGGCCTGGCTCTCGACCCTGGGCATGCGCGCCGGCAAGCAGTTGCAGTTGTCTTCCGGGCAGACTGTGGAACTGTCCGCTACCCTCGGCTGGCAGCACAATCTGAGCGCCACCGGCGCCGACCAGCATCTGGCGTTTGCCGACGGTGGACAAAGCTACAAGGTGCAGAGCCTGTCACTGGACCGCGATGCGGCGGTCGTCGGTGCACGGGCGGGCATTGCCCTGGGTCGACAGACCCGGGTCAATCTGGATTACAACGGGTTGCTGGGCAGCCGTGACCGGAACCATGGGGTCGGCTTGACCCTGGACTGGACTTTCTAAGACCCAGGCAACGGATGTGCAAGGTGTTGTACAGGTCCTCCAGGCCCGGAAACGGGGCCTGCGAGGGCCTGAGCTTTCTCTGACAATTCCAACAATAGAGAGGCAATACCATGGGTGTGTTTGACTACAAGAACTTCACCGCAGCCGACTCCAAAGCGCTGTTTTCCGATGCGCTGGCGATCACGCTGTATTCCTATCACAACCTCGACAACGGCTTTGCCGTGGGTTACCAGCACAACGGCTTCGGCCTTGGCCTGCCGGCGACCCTGATCACCGCGCTGATCGGCAGCAGCGATTCCCAGGGCGTTATCCCCGGCATTCCCTGGAACCCGGATTCGGAGCAGGCCGCCAAGGACGCGTTGCACCAGGCCGGGTGGTCCACCCTCAGTGCCCAGCAACTGGGCTACAGCGGCAAGGTGGATGCCCGGGGCACCTTCTTCGGCGAGAAGGACGGCTACGGCACGGCCCAGGTGGAGATCCTCGGCAAGTACGATGCCCAGGGCCACCTGAGTTCCATCGGCATCGCCTTTCGCGGCACCAGCGGCCCCCGGGAATCGGTGATCGGCGACACCATCGGTGATGTCATCAGTGACCTGCTGGCCGCCCTGGGACCCAAGGACTATGCGAAGAACTACGCCGGTGAGGCCTTCGGCAAACTGTTCGCCGATGTGGCGGCTTTTGCCCAGGCCAATGGCCTGTCGGGCAAGGACATCCTGGTCAGTGGCCACAGCCTGGGCGGGCTGGGGGTCAACAGCCTGGCGGACCTGAGCAGCGAACGCTGGTCTGGGTTCTACAAGGATGCCAACTACATCGCCTATGCCTCGCCGACCCAGAGCACCAGCGACAAGGTGTTGAACATCGGTTATGAAAACGACCCGGTGTTCCGCGCCCTGGACGGTTACAACTTCAACCTGTCGTCCCTGGGTGTGCACGACGCCCAGCAGGACTCGGCCACCAACAACATCGTCAACTTCAACGACCATTACGCCTCGACCCTGTGGAACGCGCTGCCGTTCTCGATCCTCAACATCCCCACCTGGATTTCTCACTTGCCCACCGGCTACGGCGATGGCCTGACCCGGGTGCTGCAGTCGCAGTTCTATGACTTCACCAGCAAGGACTCCACCATTGTCGTGGCCAACCTGTCGGACCCGGCCCGGGGTAGCACCTGGGTCCAGGATCTGAACCGCAACGCCGATACCCACAAGGGCAGCACCTTCATCATTGGCAGCGACGGCAACGACCTGATCCAGGGCGGGGGCGGCAACGATTACCTGGAAGGCCGCGACGGCAACGACACCTTCCGCGATGACGGCGGCTACAACATCATCCTCGGCGGCAAGGGCAGCAACACCCTGGACCTGCAGCACTCGGTGAAGGACTACAGCTTCGCCAGCGACGGCGCCGGGACCCTGTACGTGCGCGACGCCAGCGGCGGGATCAGCCTGACCCGCGACATCGGCGCCATTCAGAGCAAGGAGCCGGGGTTTCTCTGGGGCCTGTTCAAGGATGATGTGTTCCACCAGGTCACCGACCAGGGGTTGAAGGTGGGCAGCCAACTGACCCAGTACGCGTCTTCGGTGAAGGGGGACGGCGGCGACAACCTGCTCAAGGCCCATGCCGGCGGCGATTGGCTGTTCGGCCTGGACGGCAACGATCACTTGATCGGCGGCAAGGGCAACGATGTCTTCGTCGGTGGCGCCGGCAATGACCTGATGGAGTCGGGTGGGGGCAACAACACCTTCCTGTTCACCGGTCATTTCGGCCAGGACCGCATCCTCGGCTACCAGAGTGGCGACAAGCTGGTGTTCATGGGGGTGAGCGGCGTGCTGCCGGACCAGGACTATCGGGCCCACGCCAGTAGCAGCGGCAATGACACCGTGCTGACCTTCGGCCATGACTCGGTGACCCTGGTGGGCGTCAGCCTCGCGCACCTCAATGGCTCGGGCATCACCCTCGCCTGATGGACCCGCAGCGTGGGGCTCGCAACGGGCTCCGCGCTGACTTGGCAAGAAAATCGTGACCTGTTGGTCTATTGGCGACTCAAATACTTGTAAAACCCAAGCCTGGTCATGCGTTACCCAAGGTATTGAGCAGTGATCGATTCAAGGAAAAGGCAGGAGAGTGTTGACAGTGAGTAATAGCAAGAGGTGTGCGGGCGGACTGGTGCTGGCCCTGTGGGCGCTCATGGCATCGGCTGAAGAGCTGCCTCAGAGCTCGATTCTGAAACGTTACGGAGTAACCCCGGATCAATTGCCGGCCGGCCAGCCGGCGCCAGCCGAGAAGCAGGAGCCAGCACCCAGTCGCTTCAATCTGCAGCCGGAGCAACCCATTGCAAATTTCCGTCTGGGGGACGGCAAGGCGCCAGAAAGCACGGGCAACATCAGTATCGATAACGCCGAAGCCCGGGAGCGGCAGCGCTGCCAGCAAGTGCGTGACGAGATGTCAAAGCGCGGCAAGCCCCTGGGGATTGTCTGCGAGCCGGGGCAGGGACCCTTTCCCTGGTCGCACTGAGGTGCACGGCTGAATCATTGTTCCTGGCGAACGGTGGCCACATCGTCCGCCTTGACCCGGATGGTCTTGCCGGAAATGTCCTGGAATTCGTAGAAGCCATCAGCGGTCTTGGTCTTGGGCTGGTCCCGGGTCAGGTACTGGGTACCGTTCTGCAAGGTCACCACGGTGGGTGAGGCGCAGCCGGTCAGGGCCAGGGCGGCGACACTGGCCAGGAGCAATCCCAGGTTCTTCACATTCATATAGACCTCTTATCGGTAGGGGTATCCGTGTTGCGCCGGACACTATAAGCATGGCCCCTTGGTGTCGTGAAGACGACGAAAGTTCGCCTGGGCACTGGAAAAATCTTCTTCCCGCCATTTATCCAATAGTGTTTGCCAGACTGGGGCGTCGGCTGTTATCTGTACGCATAACCAGTATCAGTCCAGCCGTGGCGCCTTCGTTCAGTGACTTCCAATCCCCTCGAGAACCCCTTTTATTACCTGCACAACTTCCAGCAAGTCCTGAACTGGCTGGAGCTGCGCTATGCCGATGTGCTGCGCGATGAAGAGCAGCGTTTCATCACCGATTTCTCGCAGTTGCCCCAGCCATCCCAGGCCTTGCTGGTGCGCATGGTGATGCGCAAGGGGCGGCATTTTCGCCTCGGCAAGTTGCGTTACCCGGAGATCGGCGACAGCGCCCGGGCCCTGGGGCCGTTGCTGGCGTTGGGCTGGGTCGATGAGCAGGCACCCTTGGCCCTGGACGAGTTGTTCGGCCTGTTACAAAAGGCCGAGATCCTGCAGTGCTTCAGTGAGCAGGGGCTGGTGGCCAAGGCGAAGAAGAACCAGTGGCTGGAGACCCTGCAGGCGCTGTACCCGCAACCCCGGGCTTTCGGCCAATGGTGCCCGGCACTGGCGGACCGGCTGCTGAGCCTGACGGTCATGCCGTTGTGCGATCGCCTGCGCTTGATGTTCTTCGGCAATCTCTACCAGGACTGGTCGGAATTCGTGCTGGCGGACCTGGGGATCTACAGCTACGAAAAGGTCGAGATCAGTGCCGATGCCCGTGGCTTGCGCAGCCGTGACGACGTGGACGACTTCATCTACCTGCACCAGTGTCAGGAAGCCTTCGAGGCCGGGGAGGAGGTGGACGCGGTGCTTGCGCGCATCGCTGAGTTCAGCACCGCCAACCCCTGGCTGGAGAAACGCCGCGGCAAGCTGTTGTTCCAGCTGGGGCAGCATTGCGAGCGGTTGACGGACTGGCGGCAGGCCCGGGAGATCTACCAGCAATGTGCCTACCCCGGTGCTCGCCTGCGGTTGATCCGGGTCCTGGAGCTCAGTGCCGAGTACCAGGCCGCCCTGGCGCTGGCCGAGCAGGCTGCGGCGGCGCCCCAGAGCGCCGCCGAGGCCCAGCAGCTGCTGCGGGTCATGCCCCGGCTGCGGCGCAAGCTGGGTGGCCCGCCAGCGCCTCGGACGGTCAGCCGCGAGGTGGCGCGACTGGATCTGCGCCTGCCCCGTGACGCCGATGGGCTGGCGGTGGAGCTGCATGTCCAGGCCCATCTGCAGCAGCCCCAGGCGCCGGTGCACTACGTGGAAAACAGCCTGATCAATTCGCTGTTCGGGTTGCTGTGCTGGCCGGCGATCTTCGCTCCCTTGCCGGGGGCGTTCTTCCACCCGTTCCAGCGCGGGCCGGTGGATCTGCTGAGCGAGGACTTTCATCAGCGGCGCAGCGATCTGTTCCAGGCCTGCCTGGAGGAGCTGGACGATGGTCGCTACCGGGACAGCATCCGCCAGCGGTTTGTCGACAAGTGGGGCCTGCAGTCGCCCTTCGTGTTCTGGGGGGCCTTGACCGAGGAGTTGCTGGAGCAGGCTCTCGACTGCCTGCCGGCCGAGCACCTGAAACACTGGTTTGAGCGCCTGTTGCTGGATATCAAGGCCAACCGGGCCGGTATGCCGGACCTGATCCAGTTCTGGCCCGAGGCCAGGACCTACCGGATGATCGAGGTCAAGGGTCCGGGCGACCGCCTGCAGGACAACCAGCTGCGCTGGCTGGACTTCTGCCAGGAGCACCGGATGCCGGTGGCGGTGTGCTATGTGCAATGGCAGGACCTGTCGACGTGAGCTACCGCATTGCGGTGCGCGCCTTGTGCGAGTTCAGCGCCAAGAGCGGCGACCTGGATCTGCGTTTCACCCCATCGCCTACCGCCCTGGAGGGAATAGTCGGGCACCGCACCGTGGCCTCCCGGCGCAATCCCGGCTACCAGAGCGAAGTGGCCCTGGAGGGTCAATACGGCGAGCTGCTGGTCAAGGGCCGGGCGGACGGTTATGACCCGGCGCAGAACCTCCTGGAGGAGATCAAGACCTATCGGGGCGACCTGGCGCGCATGCCCGACAACCACCGGCAACTGCACTGGGCCCAGGCCAAGGTCTATGGCTGGCTGTTGTGCCAGAGCCTGCAGCTGCCGAGTATCCGGGTCTCGCTGGTGTATTTCGACATCCTCAGCGAGCAGGAAACCGCCCTGGTCGAGGAGCACAGTGCCGAGGCATTGCAGGAGTTCTTCAATCGGCAGTGCGCGGTGTTCCTGGAGTGGGCGCAGCAGGAAATGCGCCACCGCGAGGCCCGTGACCAGGCCACTGGGGCCCTGGTCTTTCCCCATGGCGAGTTCCGCCCTGGCCAGCGGCACCTGGCGGAATCGGTGTACAAGGCGGTCAGCACCGGCCGTTGCCTGCTGGCCCAGGCGCCCACCGGTATCGGCAAGACCCTGGGCACGATCTTTCCCATGCTCAAGGCCATGGCCCCGCAGCAACTGGACAAGCTGCTGTTTCTCACCGCCAAGACCCCGGGGCGGCAGCTGGCGCTGGATGCGGCCCGGGTGCTGTTCGCCAGCCAGTCCCAACTGCCGTTGCGGGTCCTGGAACTGGTGGCCCGGGACAAGGCCTGCGAACACCTGGACAAGGCTTGCCACGGCGAGTCCTGCCCGCTGGCCAAGGGGTTCTACCAGCGCCTGCCCGCGGCGCGTCAGGCGGCCAGCCAGGTGCCGATGCTGGATCGCCAGGCGCTGCGCGAGGTGGCCCTGGCGCATCAGGTCTGTACTTACTACCTGAGTCAGGAGATGGCCCGCTGGAGCGATCTGGTGGTGGCTGACTACAACTATTATTTCGATTTCAGCGCCTTGCTGTTCGGTCTGGCCCAGGCCAATCAATGGCAAGTGGCGGTGCTGGTGGACGAGGCCCATAACCTGGTGGAGCGCGGGCGTGGCATGTACAGCGCCAGCCTGGATCAACAAACGCTGGCCAGCGTGCGCAGCACTGCGCCCCAGGCGCTGAAAAGTTCGTTGCAACGGCTCAACCGCGAATGGAACGCCTTGCACAAGGAACAGCTCGCGCCATACCAGGCCTATGACCAACTCCCGACGGCCTTGCTCAGGGCGCTGGCCTTGTGTGTCGCGGCCCTGGGGGACTACTTCAACGAGCAGCCCCAGGGCCTGGACGTTGGTTTGCAGGGGCTGTATTTCGAGCTGCTGCAATTTGCCCGGGTGGCGGAGCTGTTCGATGAACAGCAGTTCATCTTCGATATCAGCAAGCGCTCCCTGAGTGCCAGGCGCAGCCTGTCGCGGCTGAGCCTGCGCAACGTGGTGCCGGCGCCGCTACTCGGGCCGCGACTGACGGCGGCCCGCAGCACAGTGCTGTTTTCCGCCACCCTCAACCCGCAGCATTACTACCGCGACCTGCTGGGATTGCCCCAGACCACGGTGTGGCTGGACGTGGAGTCGCCGTTTGCCGCCGCGCAGCTGGACGTGCATATCGTCAGCCGCATCTCCACCCGCTATGTGCATCGACAGGCGTCCCTGGCGCCCATCGTCGAGCTGTTGGCCCAGCAGTTCGCTGCGCGGCCGGGCAACTACCTGGCGTTCTTCAGCAGCTTCGATTACCTGCAGCAAGTGGCCGAGCTGTTGGCTCGCGAGCACCCGCAGATTCCCCTGTGGTTGCAGTCCAGGGGCATGGATGAAGCGTCGCGCCTGGGCTTTCTCCAGCAGTTTCGTGCAGAGGGGCAGGGCATCGGGTTCGCCGTGCTCGGCGGGGCTTTCGGCGAGGGCATCGACTTGCCGGGCTCAAAACTCATTGGCGCCTTTGTCGCCACCCTCGGGCTGCCTCAGCTCAACCCGTTGAACGAGCAGATGAAACAACGCATGGCCCGGCTGTTCGGCTCCGGGTACGACTACACCTACCTCTATCCCGGACTGCAGAAAGTGGTGCAAGCGGCAGGGCGGGTGATTCGCAGCCAGGCCGATCGGGGCGTGTTGATGTTGATCGACGATCGCTTTGCCGAGCCCAGGGTGCGGCAGTTGCTGCCAAGCTGGTGGGCCGTGGACGCCCAAGACCCGGCGTCGGCTGGTGAGATTTCGAGGTGATAGCGCGGAGCTGAAGCCGCTTGCCCCCGGCGTTTGTGCGCCGGGGGCGAGGGTCACTGGCCCTGGCGGGCCCGGACGAAGCGCCGCAGGGTCTGGCCCGGCCCGGTGCTGAAGCGGGTTGGCCGGGGTTGGCCTTCATCGGCGGCGATGAACACGAAGTCGTCCTCAGTCAGCTCATAGCTGGCGGGCAAGGGCTTGCCCGCATCCGCGCCGATGGAGTCGATCCAGGTGATCGACTTGGGGGTGGTGCTGCTGTCGAGGGTGAAGCTTCCGGCCAGCAGCACGTCTCCCGCCACCGTCAGCACGCGAAACTGATCACCTTCGATCAGGGTCAGGGCGCCGGGCGCACTGTGCTCGTCCGGCGGATTCAGCACGCCGCTGTCCTCCATTGAGATTTGCTCCCAGGCTCCCTGCAGGCGCTGAAGTTCCAGCGAGTCGTTGCTCCTGGCTGATGATGCAGTATCCATTGTCGATCAATTCCTTGTGGGGGCGTTCAGTTGAAGATATTGCGGCCTATGCAGTAGGTCAGCAGGTCCTGGTCGCTCTGTACCTCCAGCTTGCGCATGGCGGAGATCTTCTGGGCACTGATGGTCTTGGAGCTGCGGTTCTGGCTGCGGGCGATGTCGCTGACGCTTTTGCCGGACACGAACAGGCGGAGGATTTCGAACTCCTTGGGCGACAGGGTGGAGATGCGCTCATCGATCGCCACATTGGATTCCATCACCGAGTTGGAAGCCGGCTCCAGACTGCGGTAGACGCCTTTTTGCGCGATGGCCTTGAGGGCGGTCTGGATCTCTTCGTGCAGCTGGCTTTTCTGGATGACCCCAACCACGCCCAACTCGTGCAGGCGGGTGAGGATCAGTTGGTTGGAAATCATGGTGAGGATCAGGATCTGCAGGTGCGGAAAGTTACGCTTGAGGTATTCCACCAGCTTCAGGCCATCACCGTAGGGTGAGTCTCCAGGCATGTTGTAGTCGGTGATCACGATGTCCACCTGTTTGGCTTCCAATTGCTGGATCAGGCCTTTGGAACACACCGCTTCACCGACGATTTCGAAACGTTCGTCGCGCTCCATCAACTCGCGTACGCCCAGCAAGACAATAGGGTGATCGTCAGCAATGACTACTTTCAGTTTTTCCATGGCAAACACACCCGTGTAATACGCAAATGAGTAAAGAAACATGAGACTGACGGTACATTAAACCCTGCCACCCATTATTCAAGGGGCAACAGGAGTTCCGACAAGTGCTGCATCAGTTGCCTGACTTGAGCTACCAGTGTCGGGCTCAGGGTGTTTTCCAGTAATTGGCACTCCAGTTCGGCGCAGGCCCTGGCCAGCGCCCCGGCCTGCACCGCCCCCATGGCCCCGGCAATACTGTGCAGACGCTCGGCCGCCGCCTTGCCGGAGCCGGTTTCCAGGGCTTTGGCCAGCCGTTGCAGGTCATCGTGCATGGTGCTGAGAAACAGCGGTCGCATCCGCTCCGAGACCTGAATACGGTCTCTGACGGGGTGGGGTGACACGGGCCGGTTTTCGCTTCGCAACCCAGGTCTGGCGGCGAACGGGGCGCTTTTGCCGGGCACCTGGCAGAGTTTCGACAATTGCCCCCGCAGGGTCTGCAGGCTCATGGGCTTGACGATCCAGCTGTTCATTCCGGTAGCCAGGCAACGGCGGCCTTCCTCGCGCAAGGCATTGGCAGTGACGCCGATGATCGGCAGTTCCGGCTCCCTCAGACGCAACTCTCTGGCCAGGTCGTAGCCGTTCATGACCGGCATGTTGACGTCGGTCAAGGCGACGTCGAACCGTTGCGGCAGCCACTGTTCCAGGGCTTGCTCACCATTGGCCGCCAGGGTTACCTGGCAACCCAGGGCCTCCAGCTGCTCCTTGATGATGGCCTGGTTGATGGGGTTGTCTTCCGCCACCAGGATGTTCAGGTTCAGGCATTGCAAGGTGTCGGGTTCGCGCTGTACCAGATGCAGCGGCTGTCCCTGGCGGGCCAGCGCTGCGGCCTGGGCGATGGCACGGATGTCGTGGGCGTCGACCTCCCAGTGCGCCGGCTGCAAGCTGCTGCTGTGCCAACGACCGCTGGAACTGGCACTGACGCAGGGGCCGGGCCAGGTGGGCTGGGCGTCCCGGGGCAGCATGTCGATCAGGACGTTGCTCTGGGGGTTGTCATCCCAACTGGTGGGCAGCGGATAGGCCTGGACCCCCAGGCGGTTGAGCCAGTCGCACGTGCTTTTCATCAGTTCCGGCACCGGTGCGCGGACATACACAGGTGGCCCTTCGGGCAGTGGCTCGGCTCGCGACAAGGTCCCCGGCAGGCGTTGCAGGGTCAGGCGCAGGGAAAAGCTGCTGCCCAGCCCTGGCTCGCTGATGACCTGCATCTGCCCACCCATCATGTCGCTCAGGCGCTGGCAGATCGTCAGACCCAGCCCGGCCCCGGCTTCGCTGGAAGCGTCGCGGACCTGATAGAAGGGGTCGAACAACTGGGGTTGCTGCGAGGGCGAGATACCAATCCCGGTATCGGTGACTTGCCATTCGATGCTGGCTTGGCGCGCGTCCTGCTCCAGTACCCGGACGCGTAGTACCACCCGGCCGCAATCGGTGAACTTGATCGCATTGCTCAGCAGGTTGCTGAGAATCTGCTGGATACGGTTGGCGTCCCCCAGCATCAGGTCCGGCAGGCTCGGGTCGATGCAGGCGTAGAACAGCAGCCCGCGGCGTTCGGCAAAGGCGGCGTAGGCGTGCAAGGCATCTTCCACCAAGTCCAGGGGGCAGAACGCCTCCGGGTCGATGCTCATCTGCCCGGATTCGATCTTGGAGACGTCGAGAACGTCGCTGATCAGTTGGAACAAGGTGCTGGAGGAACGCTGGATGGTTTGCAGGTAATCGCTCTGGCGCGGATCCAGTTGGGTCAGGCCCAGCAGTTCAAGGGTGCCGAGCATGCCATAGAGCGGGGTACGGATCTCGTGGCTCATGGTGGCGAGGAACAGGGTCTTGGCTTCGTTGGCCGCGTCCGCCGAACGCCTGGCCTGTTCCAGTACCTGGGCGTCCTCGACATGCTGGGTGACGTCGTTGAAGGTGCAGAGCAGCACCTCCTGGCCCTGGTAGCGGGTCGAGACCAGGCCAACCTGCAAATGGCGTCCGTCGACATCGAGGCTGGTCTCGTCGTTGTCCATCAAGCGCTGGTCCTGCTGCAGCAGGGCCAGCAGTTTTGTCGTGCCTTGCCATTGTTCGGCCTGACGATTTTCCAGCAGCACTTTGAAGTCTTCCCGACGCACCACACACAGGCCCGTGGGCGCGGTGTCGAGTACCACCCGGCTGAAGGCTTCACTCTCGGCAATGCTCTGGTGCGCCAGTTGCGCCGGCGTCACTACCTTGTTGCGATACCAGCGACTGGCGGCCCAGCCGCTGAAGAACGCGCCCAGGGCCAGGGTCAGCAGGCCTGCCAGGGTCCACAGGGCGTAGCCGAAGTAGCTCTTGTAGCTGATGCTGTAGATCCCGGTCCAGAGTGCCGGGGTGTGGCTCGTCACCTTGAAGACCATCCCTTGCCAGCCGAAGTTGAGGCCCTCGTGCAGGGCGTCGGCACGGACGTGGGAGCCGGTGAGGATGCTGCCGGAAGGTTCGATCAGGGTGAAGTCGTCATAGATCGACCAGTTCATGAGGCGCTCGATGTTATTGACATCGTCCAGGTTCAGCAGCGAGGCGACCACCATCGACTCGTGCGTGCCCTGGGTGCGCAACTGTTGCGGCCCTGCATGCAGGCTGATGTAGGCCAGCAGCTTGGGGGAAACCTGCGCCGAGGCCGGCACATTGTATGTTTCCCAGTAGACCTGATTGTTCGGAAGGTCGTTGTTCTTCACTGCCAGGTGCCGCAGGACCCTATCCACCACGCTGCTGTAGGGCATGTCGCTGTTCCAGGGAGTGCCGCGGGTGTGCCGCGCCGCGGGAACGCTGATGTCGAAGTTGCCGAAGGTGTTGAAGAGGAAGGTGCGTGGTGCTTGATAGTGCGAGGTGGACCAGAAGGCACCGTAGAACGTCGACAGGTGCATGCCCAGGGCGAACACCTTGGGCAGCTCGCTGGCGGCCAGTTGCTGGTGATTGAAGTTCAGGCTGAAAGGCGTCGAATAGGGCGCTTGTTGCCCTTCGTAAGCGGTTTCTCCCTCGCTGGGCAGGGGCTGCTGCAGATACTGCGCAGTGGGTTCGTCGGCCAGCAATGCCTGTATGGACGGGTGGCTGGCCAGGCGCCGGAGGAACAGCTCTTGTTCCTGGATGTTTTCCATCAGTCCGGTGAAATGCAGCTTTACCGTGCTGTCCTGTTCATTGATCAGGCGTTGGGCGGCCCAGTAGAGAAGGGTGAACAGCAGCAGCGTCAGGCCCGCGAGAATCAACAGACCCTTGTTCAACCGGATCGAGCTTCGACTGAGACTCTCCAGGAAGGTGTCGCGGTATTTCATCACTGAATTCCCAAATGCATATAAGGGCCTCGATTCCGAGATTCCTCTCTCTGAAGCAAGGCCGTCAGCGATGAGTGAAGGTTGCGTGGGTGAGCAAAGGGCTCATCGGCTAGTACAGGGTCGCTGGTCCGTCTTGGGCCAGTAGTTGTTGAAACTGCTGCGAGGACACCGCGTGGGAAATCAGGAAGCCCTGCACCTGGGTGCAGTCGATTTTGCGCAGCAGGGCCAGTTCCTGTGCGCTCTCCACGCCCTCGGCGACCACTGTCAGGCCCAGTTGGCGGCCCAGCGCAATGATGCTGGTCAGGGCCTGGGCGATTTCCTCATTGTTGTGGCAGCCCTGGACCAGGGCCCGATCGATCTTCAGCTCGGTAAAGGGCGTCGACACCAGATTCATGTAGGAGCTGTAGCCCTTGCCGAAATCGTCCTGGGACAGGCCGAAACCCTTGATGCGCAGGCGGCAGGCACCGGCGTAGAAGTTGCTGATGTGTTCCGGAGTGGAGCACTCCATCAGCTCGAAGCAGATCTTGCCGGGTATGCCCTGGCGCTGGATCACGAAGTCATGCAGTCGATCGGCCAGGTCGGCGCTGTTGAGCAGGTGGGTTGGCAGATTGATCGACACCGGAATGTCATAGCCGTCTTCCCGCCAGCGCACCTGAGCTTCCAGAGCCTGTTCGAGGATCAGCCACAACAGCTCCTCTTCGAGTCCCGCCTCGGTGAGTTCCGGTAGAAAGTCGCAGGGCAACAGCATGCCGTGTTGCGGGTGCATCCAGCGCACCAGCGCCTCGGCGGCGACGATGCGGCCGTTGTTCAGGGCTTTCTTGGGCTGGAACCAGGCTTGAATCTGCGAATTGCGCAGGGCGTGTTGCAGGGTCTCAGTGCTGCACTCGACCCAGATCGCTGGCGGCGGCTCGCTGCTGATCAGCTCCGGTAGCTGCGCGGTGAGGCTGCGCAGTGCCGCCAGGCTCACGGGTTTGGAAATCAAGCCTATGACCCGCAGGCCCAGGTTTCGAGCCACCAGGCTGGCGCCCATCAACATGCGCCGGGAAGAGGCACTCATGATTGCCAGGGCCGGGCGTACGCGGTGCTTGGCCAGGCCCTGGATGAACTGCACACCGTCCATGCCAGGCATCAGCAGATCTGTCAGTACCAGATCGAAATGCCGTTGCTTGAGACGCTCGAGAGCCTCGGAACCGTTGCTCGCGACCTCCAGCTGGTAAGGCCCCAGCTCGTTGAACAAGTGTTGCAGGTACATGTACTGAAACGGCTGATCTTCGACGATCAAAATGCTACAGGACTTCATGAGGGGCTCTTTCATAGGGCGCCAGATAGTTGAACAACGCTCTTAGTGCAAAGGGCTTGACCAGGCAGTGGTTCATCCCGGCTGCAAGACAGAGCTCTTCTTCTCCGCGCATTGCATTGGCCGTCGCCCCGATGATCGGGATCGAACAGCCTTGACGTCGAAGCTCCTTGGCCAGTTCATAGCCGTTGAGCTTCGGCATGTTCACATCAGTCAACACCACGTCGAAGTGCCCGTTTCTCCAGATGGACAAGGCATCTTCTCCGTTCGAGGCCAGTTCCACGCTGCAGCCCAGCTCCTCCAACTGGTCCTTGAGGATCAACTGGTTGATCACGTTGTCTTCGGCCACCAGCACATGCAGGCTGAGTTTTTTCAGTTCGCGGCTGTCGGTATGTTCCTCGCTCTGGGCCACCCAGACGCCCTGTGCCTGGCTCACCGCCTGGTGGATCGCCCGCAGGTTGTTGGTGTTCACCTGCCAGCTGCCGCCACGGATCCGCGGTTCGTTGTGGCCGTCACCACTGGCGAGCACCAGAGGGCCCTGCCAATCGGGCTCCAGGCGATGCTCGACGATCCCCGGGTGCAGCTCGATCAGCACGTTGCCGCGGCTGCGATCCGACTGCGTGGGCAGGCTGAACTGGGCCCGGGCGCCCCAGCGCCGTAACCACCCGGCTACGGATTCCGCCAGTTCGCGGACCGGGGACACCACATAGATCATCTCCGGCAAAAGCGGGCTGATCAGCGGGGTGTGGGACACCATGGGGCAGGCTTCCAGGGGCAGGGTGAGGGTAAAGCTGCTGCCCAGCCCGAGTTCGCTGACCATGCGGATGTTGCCGTTCATCAACTGCGTCAGGCGTTGGCAGATCGGCAGGCCCAGGCCCGTGCCGGCGATGACATTGGTGTTGCCTTCGGTCTGGTAGAAGGGTTCGAAGATCAGCGCCTGGTCGTCCTGGGCGATGCCACGGCCAGTGTCAGATACCTGCCAGAGGATGTTGCTGCGTTCGCCGTCACGACTGTCCACCCGGACTCGCAGGACGATACGTCCTGAGTCGGTAAACTTGACCGCGTTGTTCAGCAGGTTGCTGAGGATCTGGCGGATCCGTGTGACATCACCAAGAAGAATTTCCGGCAACTGCGGGTCCACGCAAGCATAGAACTGCAGTCCCTTGGCGTGGGCGGCAGCGGCATAGCCCTGGATGATCTCGTGCACCAGATCCAGGGAGGAGAATTCACTGAGTTCCAGGGCCAACTGCCCGGCCTCGATCTTGGACACATCCAGCACGTCGCAAATCAGTTGCAGCAGAGTGCCGGAGGAGCCTTCGATGGCCCGCAGGTAATCCTTCTGCTGGTTGTCCAGGTGGGTTCGGGAGAGCAGCTCAAGGGTGCCGAGCACGCCGTACAGCGGTGTGCGGATTTCGTGGCTCATGGTGGCCAGGAACAGCGTCTTGGCTTCGTTGGCGGTATCGGCCAGGCGTTTGGCTTCTTCCAGGGCCGCTTCGATCTGCTTGCGTGCACTGATATCGCTGAAGGCACAGAACAGCACGTCCTCGCCGTTGTAGCGGGTCGGTGCCGAGCTGAGATAGAGATGGCGGCCATCGGCGGTTTCAAAGTAATCCGAACTATTGGGGCGGTTGGGATCGAAGGCCTGTTCGATCCAGCCGGCACAGAGTTGATCGCGCTCGGTGCCATTGCCCAGCCATTGCTGAGACAGGGTGTTCTCCAGCACCACCCGGCCATCGCTGCGACGCAGCACGCACAGGGCTACCGGAGCGATCTGGATCACGTCGCGACTGAAAGCTTCGCTTTCGATCAAGGCTTGGATCCGGTCCAGCGCTGGAGCGATCAGGCGCACCTCGACCCAGTGGGTCAAGAAACCGATCAGTGCCATGCCGAACAGGCTGATGAGCAAGGCTACAAACAATTGCGGCCAAAGACTCTTGAGCAGATTGTGCAAGTCGAAGGAGTACACCAGTTGCCAGTCCGATGACCCCAGTTGCTTGCGGATCACCAGATGGTCAGGCCACCAGCGGCCGCCGAGAAAGCCGAAGAAGCTGCCGCCCTTGACCTGCTGCACGTCCTCGCTCAGTTGTGCGCTGGGGGTGCTGCTGAAAATCAGCCCACCGTGGGAATTGAACATCATGAAATCCCCGGCGCTCTGGTCACTGAGGGCCGCGGAGACACTCTTGCCGTCCATCTCCAGGCCCAGCCAGCCAGAGTTGGCGTAGCGCTCGTCAAGGCGGGTGAAAATGTACAACTGGGCAGTGCCCGAGGAGTGATCCATCAACCACAACTCTTCACCCGGCGGGACTTCGGAGAACTTCAGCGTGGCCAATTTGGCCAGCAGCGGTCCGGGCAGATACGCCGATTCAGGCTGGGTACTGAACAGCCGTTGCACTTGGGATTGTTCGCCGCCGGGGACATACAGCAGGTTCAACTGTTTGCTTTTGAGATAGTCGCGCATGCGTTTGGTAAGCCAGATCCCCCATTGGTTTCCCTCCGGCCCACCCAGATGCAAGTGGATTTCCTCCGCCGGGTCGGCACTGGGCTCGTAGGCCTCGTTCTGCCGGGATTTGTGTACGGCGGACAGGCTCAGGCTTTCCAGCAGGGCTTCACGGCTGGTGAAGAAAGTCTGGGCTTCGGCAATGGCGCTGCTCATGTAGCTGCGCCGTTGTGACAACTCGTTGCTGATACTTGAACGCAAGAAGTTGTAAACGGCACCCAGCAGGCCGATCAAAAAAATCAGCGCCACGACACGAAGCAGCCGACGGGCTGCTTCAGGACTGGAAAAAAGGGGATTGATCTGATGCAGGTAGCTTTTTAATCTCATCCGCCAACTGTAATTGTGGGGCATGCCAACCAGGGATCAGACAATTCTTAAATAGCTGGGTACAAAGTAGCTTTGTGGTGTTTATGTTTATCTGGAACTTAGTTGTTTGTCTGAAACAGCAACTTTCCTATCAGCCATTTTCTTGCAACTAGTCTTTTGTAACTTTTCCTAATGTCGAGAGTTTCTTATTCCGTTACAGCGGTTTCAGACCATCTCCAGGTGCTGTTTACGCCGGGGCGGAGTAAACACTTGATCCAGGGCTTGCAGGTCCTGGGGTTCCAGTTGCAGTTCACCGGCCTGGGCGTTGAGCCGCAGGTGCGCCGGGCGCACTGCCTTGGGAATCACCATCACCTGGTCCTGGCGCAGCAACCAGGCCAGGGCTACCTGGGCTGAGGTAACCCCGTGGTTCCGGGCAATCTGCTGCAATACCGGATTGGCCAGCAAGGCGCCGCCCTGGCCGATCGGGCAATAGGCCATAAGCGGCATCCGTCGGTGTTGGCAGGCGGGCAACAGGTCGAACTCGATACCCCGCGACTCCAGGTTGTACAGCACTTGATTGGTGGCGCAGGCCGGTGCATCCAGTTCCTCCAGGTCAGCCACGTCGAAGTTGGAGACCCCCCAACGGCGAATTTTGCCGGCTTCGCGCAGCCGTTCGAAGGCTTCGACGGTTTCCGCCAGCGGATACTGTCCGCGCCAGTGCAGCAGGTACAGGTCGATGACCTCAGTACCCAGGCGTTGCAGGCTGCGTTCGCAGGCCAAAGGCAGGCCCTTGCGACTGGCATTGTGGGGATACACCTTGCTCACCAGGAACACCTGATCGCGGCGCCCGGCAATGGCCTGGCCGACCACCTCCTCGGCGCCGCCTTCGCCGTACATCTCCGCGGTGTCGATCAGGGTCATGCCCAGCTCGATTCCGCTGCGCAGCGCGGCGATTTCCTGATCCCGCTGCCGGCGATCCTCACCCATGCGCCAAGTGCCCTGGCCAATGACCGGAACCTGGGTGTCCGCGAGCTCGAGCGTGCGCATGCTGCCTCCTGGGATCTGTAGCGAGTCGGATGTGGAGGGCACAGGGAAACAAAGCCATGGGCGGCGGTCAAGGCCCGCCAAGCCCAGGGCGAGGGCGGAAATCATATATTCCTAAAAAGCATAAAACTCTAATTATTTATTCCTTTGAAGGCTTTGGCTAAAGGTGCATGTTTGTCACCAGCCGCTCAATTCCAGAGTCCGGTGCCAGCAGAGGAATTTTCAGCATGACCATTCAAGCGATCAACGTACGCAACCAGTTCAAAGGCGTGATCAAGGAGATCCACGAAGGCCAAGTGGTTTCGGAAATCGACGTGCAGACCGCTTCGGGCATTGTCACCTCGGTGATCACCACCCGCTCGGTGCGCGACCTGGAACTGAAGATCGGCAGTGAAGTGATCGCCTTCGTGAAGTCCACTGAAGTGTCCATCGCCAAGCTCTGAGCCACGCACCTCGGACGTCGTCAATTCACAGGGGAGTGAAACATGCCGCACTCGCTGGATATCACCGCGTTACCCGTGCTCGACCTGAGCCAGTTGGAGGGGCGCCCGGAGCAGCGCCAGGCCTTTCTCCAGAGCCTGCGCCAGGCGGCGCGGGACGTCGGGTTCTTCTACCTCACCGGGCACGGCATCGACAGTGGCCTGCTGCGTCGGGTGCAGGATCAGGCCCGGGCCTTCTTTGCCTTGCCCGACGCCGACAAGGCGGCGGTGGGCATGATCCACTCGCCGCATTTTCGCGGCTACAACCGTGCGGCCTCGGAGATTACCCGAGGCCAGCCGGACCTGCGCGAGCAGTTCGACCTGGGTGCCGAGCGCCAAGCCTTGCCGCTGGACCCGCAAAGTCCACCCTGGGCTCGCCTGCAAGGGCCCAATCAGTGGCCGGCACAGTTGCCGCACTTCAAGCCCCTGTTGTTGGAGTGGCAGCAGGCAATGACCGGCATGTCGCTGCGCCTGCTGCGAGGTTTTGCCCAGGCCCTGTCATTGCCGGAGCATGCTTTCGATCCCTTGTACGGCGAGCGGCCCAATGAACATATCAAGCTGATCCGCTATCCCGGCCGCGCCCCGGGACAAAGCAACCAGGGCGTAGGCGCCCACAAGGATTCCGGATTCCTCAGCTTTTTGCTGCAGGACCAGCAGGCCGGTCTGCAGGTGGAAGTGCAAGAGGGCCGCTGGATCGACGCACTCCCCAGGGACAACACCCTGGTGGTGAACATCGGCGAGCTGCTGGAACTGGCCACCCACGGCTACCTGCGGGCCACGGTGCACCGGGTGCTCTCGCCACCGGCGGACCGCGATCGCTTGTCGATTGCCTTTTTCCTCGGCGCCCAACTGGACGCCCGAGTGCCGCTGTATCCCTTGCCCGCAGCCCTGTTGCAGGAAGCCCGGGGCCCGGCCAGCGATCCGGACAACCCATTGTTTCGTGAAGTGGGCTGGAACTACCTCAAGGGCCGCCTGCGCTCCCACCCCGATGTCGCCCAGCGCTTCTACCTCGATGCCCTGGTCCCCAAGGCCCTGAGTGCCTGACCCCGATTCGCCGACCCAAGGACATAACCATGTTGAACAAGAACCTGTTTGCCCTGGCGCTGCTGGCCGGCCTGGGCCACCTCCTGCCGGCGGTTGCCGCGCAGCCGTTGCGGGTCGCGGCAGACCCGGTGCCCCACGCGCAGATCCTCGCGTATGTGCAGAAGCTCGACCCGCAACTGGCGTTGCAGATCATCGAGATTCCCAACGGCGTGAACTCCAATGAGTTGCTGGCCCACGGCGATGTGGACGCCAACTACTTCCAGCACCTGCCTTATCTCAAGTCCCAGGAACAGGCCCTGGGCCAGCCGTTCGCGGTGGCCGCCAGCGTGCACATCGAACCCCTGGGCATCTACTCCCAGCGGCACAAGAGCTTCGATCAGGTACCACAGGGCGGCACAGTGGCGGTGCCCAACAATGTCACCAACCTGAGCCGCGCCCTGTACCTGCTGCAGAGTTACCAGCTGATCCGCCTCAAGCCCGGCTTCAGCGATCCGGCCCGTGACCAGGCCACCCCCAAGGACATCGCCGACAACCCCAGGCAGTTGAAGATCCTGGAAATCGAATCACCGCAGATTCCCCGGGCCCTGGAAGATGTCGACCTGGCGGTGATCAACGGCAACTACGCCCTGGAAGCGGGCCTGGTGCCAGCCAAGGATGCCCTGGGGCTGGAACAGGCCGAACACAACCCCTACGCCAATATCCTGGTGACCACCCCCCAGCTGCAGGATGACCCGCGCATCCGGCAGCTGGCCAAGGACCTGCGTTCTCCTGAAGTGGCCAAGTACATCACCGAGTCCTACAAGGGTTCGGTGATCCCGGCCGCGGACCGCCAGCCATGATCCAGGTGGAGCAGGTCAGCAAGGTCTATGGCGAAGGCCAGCCGCCGGCCCTGGATCGGGTGTCACTGACGGTTCCCGACGGCGCGGTCTACGGCATTCTCGGCCGCAGCGGTGCCGGCAAGTCGACCCTGTTGCGCTGCCTGAACCTGCTGGAGCGCCCCAGCAGCGGGCGCATCCTGATCGATGGCCAGGACCTCGGCACGCTGTCCGAAGGCCAGCTGCGCAGGCAGCGCCAGGGCATCGGCATGATCTTCCAGGGCTTCAACCTGCTGCATTCACGCACGGTGCAGGACAACGTCGCCGTGCCTCTGGAAATCGCCGGCCTGGGCAAACCGCAACGACAAGCCCGGGTCCTCGAACTGTTGGACCTGGTGGGGTTGAGCGACAAGGCCCAGGCCTTTCCTTCCCAACTGTCCGGTGGCCAGAAGCAACGGGTAGGCATTGCCCGAGCCCTGGCCGCCGGTCCCCGTTATCTGCTCTCGGATGAAGCCACCAGCGCCCTGGACCCGGAAACCACTGCCTCGATCCTGCAACTGCTGGCGCAAATCAACCGCGAGCTGGGGCTGACCATCGTGCTGATCACCCACGAATTGGAGGTGGTCAAATCCATCTGCAGCCATGCCGCTTCCCTGGCCCAGGGGCGGTTGCTGGAGTGCGGTCCTATTGCCCAATTGCTCGCGGACCCGCAATCGGCCCTGGGCCGCGCCTTGCTGCCGGGCTACAACCTGCCGTTCAACGGCAACCAGCCCGAGGCCGAGCTGACATTTTTCGACAACCAGCGTGCCGCGCCGCTGCTTGCGCAACTGAGTCGCCAGCAGGCGCTGGAGCTCAAGGTGCTGGCCGGCGGGGTCGAGTCGGTGGGCGGCCGGCGGGTAGGGCGCCTGCGCATCGCTGCCGCCGGTGCCGACCTCGGAAAATTCCAGCAACTGCTGACGGCCCTGGCCCAGCGCGGCATCCGGAGTGAACGCCTGTGAACCGCACTATTGATTGGCAGGAACTGGCGCAACTGCTGATAAACGCCACCGGCGAGACCCTGTACATGGTGCTCCTGGCCTCGCTGTTCACGGTGCTGATCGGCTTGCCTCTGGGCGTGCTGCTGTTCGTCAGCCGCAAGGGCGGTCTGCGCCCCATGCCGCGGATCAATCGCCTGCTGGGCACCCTGGTCAATCTGGGACGTTCCTTGCCCTTTGTGGTGCTGCTGATCGCCTTGATTCCCCTGACCCGGCTGGTGGTAGGCACCACCCTGGGCAGCACCGCAGCGGTGGTGCCCATCACCATCGGCGCCTTTCCATTTTTTGCACGGATCGTCGAGAACGCCCTGGATGAGGTGGACAAGGGGCGGATCGAAGCGATCCTGGCCATGGGCGGGCATATCGGCCATGTGATCTTCAAGGCGCTGCTGCCGGAGGCCTTGCCGGCACTGCTGGCGGGGCTGACCCTGACCCTGGTGATGCTGATCGGCTTCTCCTCCATGGCCGGGGTCATCGGGGGCGGCGGCTTGGGCGACCTGGCGATCCGCTACGGCTATCAGCGTTTCAACAACCAGATCATGGTGGCCACGGTGCTGGTCCTGGTGTTGCTGGTGCAGGGAGTACAGAGCGGCGGCGACAGGCTGGTGCGCTCCCTGGCGCACCGCCGTTAAACCCTGTGCGGGTGCAACTCAGCGCCCTTCATGCTGCTTGCGATAGGCCCCGGGCTGCAGGCCCACGGCCTTGGTGAAGGCCCGGGTGAAGGCGGCGATGGATTGATAACCCACGCTCGCCGCCGCCTGCTCCACGGTCTGGTTGGCCTTGAGCAACTGGCAGGCGTGGCGCATGCGCAGGGCCAGCAGCACCTGCCCCGGGGACTGCCCGGCCAGTTCATTGAAACGCTTGAAGAACGCCGAACGCGACAGCCCGGTCAGGGCCGCCATGCATTCCAGGGGCCAGGGCTGGCCGGGTTGCTGGATCAACTGTTCCAGCAGCGGGGCAAATCCCGGGTGCCGAGCCAGGGCCACCAGGCCGCCGAGGTCCTGGTTGTCGCTGACCTGTTGGCGCAGCACATAGAGGAACAGCAGGTGGCTGAGACGCTCCAGCAAGGCCGAGGACGGTGCCGGGGTGCGCTGGCACTCGTCGAGAATCAGTTGGAACAGCGCACGGGCGGCGCTGAGGGACGGATCGCCGGCCCGCAGGATCAGCCAGCCCGGCAAGCCGTCGATGATCAGCGAAGACAATCCCGACTTGAAGTGGAAGAAGCCGCAGACCAGGCCCACGCCATCCTGGGCGCTGGAATCCAGGGCCGTCATGGCCACGCGCGGCAGTTGTTGCGCCACTGCGGACTGCTGGGCGCTGGACAGTCGATAGCCCAGGTCCTGTAGCAGAAACACCGCATCCCCGGCGTCCAGGCGCAGCGCCTCGGGCACGCCATCGATGTGCAGCCAGCAATGGCCCTGGACGATCAGGTGGAAACTGGCCCGGGCCAGCCCCTGGGTGCTGGCGTGCCAGCCACCGCAGTAACGCCCGACATGAAACAGGCTGGCATCCAGTTCCAGGCCTTCTAATAACCAATCAACCAAGGGGCTTGATGAAATCATCTAAGGGAAACACTCAGGAGCAAGTAATCGCTACTTTAGAATATGGATCGTAATTCTTATAACCAACAGACTTGACGCACACCTACATACCAGGAGTCCACTCCATGTCCCGCGTCACTCTACACACCTTGCACAGCGCCCCAGAAGCCGCCCGGCCATTTCTTGAAAATGCCCTGAAAAATTCCGGCTACATTCCCAACCTGCTGGGCATCCTGGCCAACGCCCCGGCCGCCCTGGAGACCTACGTCACGGTCTCGGGCCTCAACGCCAAGGCTGATCTGAGCCTGGCGGAGCGGGAAGTGGTGCAGTTGATCGCCGCCACCACCCATGGCTGCGATTTCTGTGTCGCAGGTCATACCGCGGTGGCCCTGAACAAGGCCAAACTCCCGGACCCGGTGATCAGCGCCCTGCGTGAGCAGAGCAGCTTGCCCGAGGCCCGTCTGGAAGCCCTGGCGGCCTTCGCCCGGGAAGTGATCGCCACCCGGGGCAAGGTCAGCGACCAGGGCTACGCCCAGTTCAAGGCCGCAGGGTACAGCGAAGGCAACGCCCTGGAAGTGATCCTGGGCATCAGCCTGGCGACCCTGTGCAATTTTGCCAACGTGTTCGCCGGGACCGAACTGAACCCCGAGCTGGCCCAGTATCGCTGGTCGGCCCAAGGTCAATGATTCAAGGCGCCGGTTATCCAACGGCGCCCCCTTCAAGGAGAAAACCACATGCTCAGTGCGCACTTGAGTGAATGGCTGGATGCCCAGGCCCAGGCGCTGGACCAGGGTCACTGCGATCCCCAGCAGGTACTCGCTCGACTGGCCGGGGCCGACGTGCTGCGGGTCGGCATCGACCAGGAACTGGGGGGCAGCGGCGGCGACCTGACCGATGCCCTGGAAGTCATGGCCGCGGTGGCCAGTCATTCCCTGGCGGCCGCCTTCGTGTTCTGGGGTCAGCGGGCCTTTATCGAATACCTGCTGCACAGTCCCAACCAGGCGCTGCGCGAGCGCTTGCTGCCCTCGTTGCTCAGTGGCGAGCTGGCCGGGGCCACCGGGCTGTCCAACGCCATGAAATTCCTGTCCGGAATCGAGGCGCTGCAAGTCAAGGCCCGGGACCAGGGCCAGGGCTGGAGCCTCAACGGCCGCCTGCACTGGGTCACCAACCTGCGCAAGAGCGGTTTTGTGGTGGCGGCGGCCATCGAGCACGAGGAGGGCGGTGCGCCCTTTATCCTGGCGATCCCCGATGCCTTGCCCGGGCTGCAGCGCTCCGACGATCTGCAACTGATGGGCCTGCAATCGAGCAACACCGCGGCCCTGGACTTGAGTCAGGTGCAGGTTCCGCGAGACTGGCTGCTGCACGAGGACGCCCGAGTCTTCCTGCCGGCCGTGCGCCCGGCCTTTCTCGGTCTGCAATGTGCCCTGGCCATCGGCCTGGCGCGCCGGGCCCTCAGGGAAGTGGAAAGCCATGTCCAGGGCGCCCGCTCGATTCTCATGGAGCCGTTGCACGAGCAGCGCCAGCACCTGGAACAGACCGTTGCCGAGCTCAAGGAGGGTCTGCTCGACGGGCGTTTCCTGACCCAGCCCGCAGCGCTGTTCCGGGTGCGCATCGCCTTGGCCGAGGCCACTGCCAACGCCGTGCAACTGGAGTTGCAGGCCAGCGGTGGCAAGGCCTACCTCAATGAATTCGGCAGCGGCTTTGCCCGGCGCTGGCGCGAGTCGGCCTTTGTGCCCATCGTCACGCCAAGCCTGGTGCAATTGCGTGCCGAACTGCAGCGCCAGGCGCGTAACGCAGCATGAGCGCGTTGTTGAATGCGCAGAACATCAGCCTGGGCTATCCCGGGGCCGAGGGCTGGCACGCGGTGCTGGAGGACTTCGAGCTGCAACTGCAAGCCGGCGAAGTGGTGTCCATCCTCGGCCCCAGCGGTGTCGGCAAGTCCAGCCTGTTGCGGGTCCTGGCCGGCCTGCAGCAGCCCCACAAGGGACAGGTCAGCCTGTTGGGCGAGGTGCTCAGCGGTCCTCATCCTCGGGTCGCGGTGGCCTTCCAGGACCCCAGCCTGTTGCCTTGGCTGACCCTGGAGCACAACGTCGCCTTCGGCCTGGATTTTGCCCGCCAGCCGCACTTGAGCCAGACGCAGCGTCAGGCCCGTATCGACCACGCCATCGCCGCCGTTGGCCTGGACCATGCCCGTCGACAGTACCCGGCCCAGCTCTCCGGCGGCATGGCCCAGCGCACGGCCCTGGCCCGCTGCCTGGCCCGGCAGCCGCAAGTCTTGCTGTTGGACGAACCCTTCGGCGCCCTGGACGAGGTGACCCGGGCCGACATGCAGCAACTGCTGCTCAAGGTGATCGGCCAGCACCGCACGGCTGCGCTGCTGATCACCCACGACATCGACGAAGCCCTGCTGTTGTCCGATCGGGTGCTGCTACTGGGTAACAGCCCGGCGCGCACCCTCGGCCAGTGGCACATCGACCTGCCGGCGCCCCGTGCCGAACGGATCGAGGAACTGGGCGCCTTGCGTATCGAGATTCTCAAAACCCTTCGGCGGGCGAGCCGCAACCCCCTTAATTCCCCATTGCCTGCACCGTCGGAGATTGACCATGTGCCTGGACGACTTCACCCACACGCGTCGTGACTTCCTCAAACTCAGCGCGCTGCTGACCGCCGGCGGCGCCTTGCCGCTGCTCAACAGCCTGCACGCCCGCGCCGCCCAGGAGCCGGATGCGCCAGTGCGCATCGGCTACCTGCCGATCACCGACGCCACGCCGTTGTTGGTGGCCCACAACAACGGCCTGTTCGAGGCCGAGGGCATCAAGGCCGAACGCCCGGTGCTGCTGCGCAGCTGGGCGCAGGTGATCGAGGCGTTCATTTCCGGGCAGGTCAATGTCATTCACCTGCTGTCGCCGATGACCGTCTGGGCCCGCTACGGCAGCCGGGTGCCGGCCAAGGTGGTGGCCTGGAACCATGTCGGCGGCTCCGGCCTGACCGTGGCCCCGGGCATTACCGAGATCAAGCAATTGGCGGGAAAGTCGGTGGCGATTCCGTTCTGGTACTCGATCCACAACGTGGTGGTGCAACAACTGTTTCGCGACAACGGCCTGGTGCCGGTGAGCAAGGCCGCCGGCAGCGCCCTGGGCGCCAACGAGGTCAACCTGCTGGTGCTGCCGCCATCGGACATGCCGCCGGCCCTGGCCAGCCAGCGCATTGCCGGCTACATCGTCGCCGAGCCCTTCAACGCCCTGGCCGAAGAGCTCAAGGTGGGGCGGGTACAGCGCTTTACCGGGGATGTCTGGCGCAATCACGCCTGCTGCGTGGTGTTCATGCATGAGCACGACCTGAACAACCGCCCCGAGTGGTCGCAGAAAGTGGTCAACGCCATCGTCAAGGCCCAGCTCTGGACCCGGGACCACCGCGCCGAGGCTGCGCAGTTGCTGTCCAAGGACGGCAGCAATCGCTACACGCCCCATGCGCCTCAGGTGCTCAATCGAGTGCTGGCGCCGGCGGCCAGCGACCGTGAGGCTTATCTGGCCAGCGGCGCGATCCAGCACAGCCACTGGGACGAGTCGCGCATCGACTTCCAGCCGTATCCGTTTCCCAGTTACACCGAGGAATTGGTCAAGCGCCTCAAGGACACCCTGATCGAGGGCGACAAGGGCTTTCTCGCCAACCTCGACCCGGCGCACACCGCCCAGGATCTGGTGGACGATCGCTTTGTGCGCAACGCCATCGCCGCAGTGGGCGGGCTCAAGGCGTTCGGTCTGGCAGACAGCTTCGAACGCAGCGAGGAGTTTGGTCTTTGATGGGCAAGCAACCTTCCTCCCTGAGCCATTGGGTCCTGGGCCTGGCGGGGCTGCTGAGCCTGCTGCTGGGCTGGTGGCTGGGGGTGCACCTGCTGGGGGACGGCAACGGCCTGGCGGCGCGTTTCTCCCCCGAGGCGACCTTCGCCAGCCTGGTGGAACTGCTGGGGCGCGGCGAGCTGTATGAGCATGTGCTGTTGAGCCTCAAGCGCATCTTGGTAGGGCTGCTCCTGGCCTTGCTGATCGGTGTGCCCCTGGGCCTGCTGGTGGGTAGCTACCGGCACCTGGAGGCGGCGACCACCCCGGCGTTCCAGTTCTTGCGGATGATCTCGCCGCTGTCCTGGATGCCCGTGGTGGTGATGCTGATGGGGGTAGGGGACCAACCGATCTACTTCCTCCTGGCGTTTGCCGCCCTGTGGCCGATCCTGCTCAACACCGCGGCCGGCGTGCGTCAACTGGACCCGCGCTGGCTGCAACTGAGCCGCAGCCTCAGCGCCACCCGCTGGGAAACCTTGCGCAAGGTGATCTTGCCCGGGGTGGTGGGGCATGTCCTGACCGGGGTGCGACTGTCCATCGGCATTCTCTGGATCGTCCTGGTGCCCTGCGAAATGCTCGGTGTCAGCGCCGGCCTGGGCTACTTCATCCTCGACACCCGGGACCGCCTGGCCTACTCGGAACTGATGGCCATGGTGCTGCTGATCGGCGTGCTCGGGTTTGCCCTCGACGCCCTTGCCCGTGGCCTGCACCGACGCTGGTCCCATGCCTGATCCGGCTCCCTCTCCCGCAGGCGCCGGCTTGTCGGCGAACAGGGCATGGAGACAGTCGTGCGTGCCGCCACGCCTTCAAGCCGGGTCAGCGCTGCTCTGCTCCGGCTGAACCTGGGCCTGACGGGCCTCTTGCAGCAGGTTCACCCACTCCTCGGCAAAGCGGTGACAGTCCCCCGGCCAGCGCGCAGTCAGTAGATTGCGGTCGCGGACCACAAAGCCGCGCTCGGGGTGCTGCGCCGAATCCCGGCGCGGCAGCCAGGGCCCGGAAAGAAAATCCGCCGGGCTGGCCAGTGCCTGCTTGATCTCTTGCTCGACGCTGTGGTCGTAGGTGCGGTAATAGCGCCCCAGCCACGGCGCGGTGACGATCCAGGCCGCCAGTTCCATGGGCCCGGCGAGCAGGGCGGTGACCTTGCGCCCGTAGAGCACCGAGCGGCCGCTGTCGGGGTCGATGCAGCGGGCCAGCGCGAGTGGGCCGTGACACACCGCGGCCACGGGTTTGTCGGCCTTGAAGAACGCCAGGATGATTCGCCTCACATCCGCGGACTCCAGCAGGCTGCGCATGCCCCGGGCATGCCCGCCCGGAATCAGCAGGCCCTCGAAGGCTTGCGGATCGACGTCGGCATAGTTCAGGGGGCTGAGAAACGCCGGGTCGCGGGTCATGCTGTGGTAGTGCTCAAGGTCGGCGGTCGGGGTCATCAACAGCGGATTGAGTGGGCCGAAGCCCAGGCTCACCAGGCGCGAGTCGGCGTAGGCCGGGAACCCCAGGGGCGTGGCGAATTGTGCGTCAAAACCCGCGTCCCTGGCGGCCTGCCAGGGCAGGCTGCTTTCGGTGGGGTCGTAGTCGGCGTGGGGCAGCAGGATCAGGATCATGGCGCGTGCTCGCAGCACAAAGGGTGCGCTGCAGGTTAGCAGCCCCTGGCGTGCGTGCAGGCGCTCATGGCACGCCGCTGGCGCAGCGTGTCATGGCTGCCCACTTGGCCGCTCACTTGGCTGCCACGGCGGCGCGGGTGCGTTCGATCTCTTGCACCAGGCCGTCGATGCGTTGCAGCTGCTCGCGGTTGTCGTGGTCCCAGGGATGGAAGCCCGGCTTGAAGAATTGCAGCCAGGGCAGGGCGATGCGCGGGAACACGCCCTTGGGACCGTAGAGGTACTTGATCACCTGCCACAGGCCGCGCCAGTGACCACCGCGACGGCGGTCGGCGATGAGCATGCGCACATGGAAGTCGAACACCACCAGCCAGAAGGTCAGGGTGGTGAAGAGCATGGTCCCGGTGCGGATCAGGTAGCGCTTGGGCCCGGGCTTGAGCACGCTGTTAAAGACGTCGTAGGACACCGATTTGTGTTCGGTTTCCTCCAGGGCGTGCCACAGCCACATCTGCCGATAGCCTTCCACCGAATCGCCGAAGCGACTAGGGTCGCGCAGCAGCAGGTCGGCAAGGATCGCCGTGTAGTGTTCCAGGGCCACGGTGATGGCCAGGTTGAAGGCCGCGGGGAAGTGTTTTTTCTGGAAGTCGAGGATCATCCGCAGCCGCCGATCCAGTAAATGGGCCGGCAGCCCGGCGTCCTGCAGCAAGTCGTTGTAGCGCACGTGCTCGCGGCTGTGCATGGCTTCCTGGCCGATGAAGCCCTGGATCTCGCGCTTGAGCTCGGGGTCGTGAATCTGCTCGCGGTAGTGGCGCACGCTGTCCATGAAGAACAGTTCGCCGGCAGGAAACAGCAGGGACAGGGCATTGAAGAAGTGGCTCACGTGGCTGCCTTGTTCGTGCCAGTCGCAGGCACGTTCGGCAGGCAGTTCGACCTGGATGTCGCGGCGGATGGGCAGCATGGCTGGCGCTCCTCTAGACATGAAATGGGTACGCGGCGCTACAGGCCGCGCTCGTCCTGGGCCTCGTAGACTGCCGGCCGTTCCTGGCCCGGCTTGGGCGCCATGCGCCGGCTGATCCACACCACCAGGGCCTGATAGGCGCCGGGCAGCAGGCGCACCAGCAGATCGAGGAAGTGCGCGTCGCGGCCGATCAGCACCCGGCGCTTGTTTTTGCGCACCCCGTGCAGGATCACCTTGGCGGCGGTTTCGGCGCCGGTGATGAAGAGCTTTTCGAAGTCATCCCGGGCCTGCTGTTCGTTGTCGATCAGGAAGCCCTTGACGTTGTCGCTGATGCGGCTGCTGCGGGCGATGTCGGTACGGATGCCGCCCGGGTGCACGCAGGTGGCGGAGACGCCGTTGCCTTGCAGGTCCAGCTCCTGGCGCAGGGATTCGGTAAAGCCGCGTACGGCGAACTTGGTGGCGTTGTAGCCGCTCATGCCCGGTTGGGAGAACAGGCCGAAGACGCTGGAGGTGTTGATGATATGGCCGTCGCCGGATTGCTTGAGGTAGGGCAGGAAGGCCTGGGTGCCGTGGACCACGCCCCAGAAATTGACGTCGACGATCCACTCCAGGTCCGCCAGGCTCGAACCTTCCACGGTGCTGGACAGGGCCACGCCGGCATTGTTGAAGATCAGGTTGATCTGCCCGTGTTCGGCGGCGCTGGCGGCGGCCCAGGCGAACATCGCTTGGCGGTCGCCGACGTCCAGTTCCTGGCTGCTGATGCGCAATGGCAGCAAGGTCGCGGCCCGGGCCTGGGTCACGGTCTGGGCCAGTCCCTGGGGGTTCTTGTCGGCCAGGGCCAGGTGGCAACCCTCGCGGGCCAGGGCAATGGCCAGGGCACGACCCATGCCGGAGGCGGCGCCGGTGATGGCCGCGACTTTACCGTTAAAATTTTTCATCGATGGCGGCCTCTTGCAGGTTCAACGGGCGCGCTGCGGCCGGCGTGGCGGCAGTCCCGGGGTGGAGCAGGTGAGTGGTCAGGTAGTCCTGGAGCTGGAAGTGCTGCACGGTCTTCCTGAAGCTCCAGGTAGAGCCGGGCCAGAGGGTGGTGTTCTGGCCGCTGCGGGGGTCCAGGTACCAGCTGCGGCAACCGCCGGTGGACCAGATGGCCCCTGCCAGGCGCTGTTGCAGACGCTGGTTGTACTGGCTCTCGACCTGGGGCTTGACCTCCAGGCTGGCGATGCCGTCCAGGCGCATCCGCTCCAGGGCCTTGAGGATGTAGTCCACCTGAGCCTCGATCATCAGGATCATCGAGTTGTGCCCAAGACCGGTGTTGGGGCCGACGATCATGAACAAGTTGGGAAAGCCCGGCAGGCAGGTGCCGAGGTAGGCATGGGCGCCCCCGGACCAGGCGTCCATCAGGTCCTGGCCCCGACGGCCGAACAGCAGGCCCTGGGGAATCGGGTCGGTGGCCTGGAAGCCGGTGCCGAAGATGATGCAGTCCACCGGGTGGCGGGTGCCGTCGGCGGTGATCACGGCATCGCTGTCGATGCGCTGGATGGCATCGCTGATGACCCCCACATTGCCCCGGGACAGGGCCGGGTAGTAATCGTTGGAAATCAGGATGCGCTTGCAGCCGATGGTGTAGTCGGGCGTCAGGCGTTGGCGCAGGAGCGGATCGGCGACTTGCTTGCGCAGGTGCCGCAGGGCCACGCGCTGTACCACTTTCATCAGTTTCGGCCTGCGGGCGAAGGCAATCACCCGGCTTTCCAGGGCCCAGTACAGCGCCGAGCGCACCAGTCGCTGGGTGAAGGGCAGGTGCTTGAAGGCCCAGCGTTCGGCCGCGCTGAGCTGGCGGTCGGGCTTGGGCATGATCCACGGCGGGGTGCGCTGGAACAGCTTGAGCTGCGCCACCTGGGGAGCGATTTTCGGGACGAACTGAATGGCACTGGCGCCCGTGCCTATGACCGCCACGCGCTTGCCTTGCAGGGAGTAGCGATGGTCCCACTGCTGGGAGTGAAAGCGCTTGCCAGTGAAGGTGTCCAGGCCGGGAATCTGCGGGATCGCCGGACGCGAAAGGCCGCCCATGCCGGACACCAGCACCCGCGCGCTGACCTTGCGGCCATTGCCGAACCTCAGTTGCCAGCGCTCTGAAACCTCATCGAAGACCGCTTGTTCCAGGCCCATGTTGAAGTGCAGAAAGGGCGCCAGGGCGAAGTCCCTGGCGCAGTTCTCCAGGTACTCGCGGATTTCTGCCTGGGGCGCGAACTGCCGGGTCCAGTTGGGGTTGGGTGCGAAGGAAAAGGAGTAAACGTGGGATTGCACGTCGCAGGCGCAGCCGGGGTAGTGATTGTCACGCCAGGTGCCCCCCAGGGACGCGGCTTGTTCGGCGACCAGGAAGTCTTGCAGCCCGGCTTGCTTGAGCTTGATCGCCATGCACAGCCCGGCGAAACCGGCGCCGATGATGGCGATGTCAACGACCTCGGGGTCGTTGGGTGGCGAGTACGCATTCATGGTGTGTACCTCGATTGTGGTGACGCTTGGGGTGACTTTCGTCGGTGAGTGAAACCTCAGGATTGCACAATTTAAAATAATGTTTTAAAAATTAATTTAAATAAATCACCTGAAAAAGTCACCTACGCCATTCGCTTGTGGATCTTGCAGGGCTCATCCGGAGCTGGGATGAGACGCCACAGGCAGTACCGGGCCAAGGCGACAGCCACTGCGGCGGATCATCCTGGTCCTGCCGCGAGGCGCAGGGAAGCTGGGGGGACGGGTTATGCAGTGGCTGGTAGCGGCGGCGGTATTTCTGGCGGTCAGCGCGGTGCTATGGGGGGTGAGCTTGCGTATCAACCGCAGGATCGAACGTCAGGTGCCGATCAACGGACGCTTTCTCGAAGTCGGCGGTGAACGCCTGCACTACACCGACGAGGGCCGCGGCCCGGCACTGCTGATGATCCATGGCCTGTCCGGCTGCGGTCGCAACCTGACCCATTCCCTGGCGCCGCAACTGCGCGAACGGTTCCGGGTGATCACCCTCGACCGCCCCGGTTCAGGCTATTCCACTCGGGCCCGCGGTGCGGCGGCGGACCTGCCGGCCCAGGCCAGCCTGGTGGCCAAGTTCATTCGCACCCTGGACCTGGGGCAGCCGCTGGTACTCGGGCATTCCCTGGGCGGCGCCGTGGCCCTGTCTTTGGCGCTGGATCATCCGCAATCGGTGTCCGGGCTGATCCTGGTGGCGCCCTTGACTCATCCGCAACGCATGCTGCCCTGGGTGTTCCTGTCCCTGGGAGTACGTCCGGCCTTCCTGCGTCGCTGGATGTCCCTGACCCTGGCGGCGCCCATGGCGATGCTCGGTCGTCGCGGTCTGGTGAAGGCGATATTCGCCCCGGACCCGGTTCCCGAGGACTTTGCCGAGCGTGGCGGCGGCTTGTTGGGGATGCGTTCGGATAACTTCTATAACGCCTCCAGCGAGATCGCGGTGGTCAATCGCGCCTTGCCGGGCATGGTCAAGCGCTACCCCAGCCTGAAGCTGCCGGTGGGGCTGATCTATGGTTCGGCGGACTCGATACTCAATTACCGCCGGCATGGCGAGGCCATGGTGGGCAAGGTGCCTGGGTTGCAACTTGAGATCGTTCCAGGTCGGGGGCACATGCTGCCCATCAGCGCCGTCGAGCGAGTGGTGGCCATGGTCGAGCACATTGCTGCACAAGCCGCACCACAGCGCAGCGCCACCGTGCTGCGCCCGCCGTTCGCGGCATCCCGAGCAGGCTAGGGGCGTTGTAGGTGGCGATTGCGATCGTCGCGCAACGACTCTGGCAGCAGCTGTAAAGGCTTCACGGGCGACATTCAAAACAGGCCGAGAAAATAGTTGACGAGCTAACGAACCCGAGCTATTTTTTTTAAAAAAATGTTTTGAATGTTTTTTTTGAAAGTGCAATTGAGCGATTAAAATAATGAAAATAACGCCATTTCACGCTTTTGTTTTTTCATCTGTTCACGCTCCCTACAGCGCCGTCGCGCTGTCCTCTATGGCACCCCTGCCGACGGCCATCCTGCGGAGGCTGCCATGACTGTCTCCGTGGCGGCACCCGGCGTCTGGACCGATGGCAAGCGTCACCTCTGGTGGCTGGGCACCTTGCCGATGATCACCCCTTTGCTCGCAGGCCTGTTCGCACTGATCACCGGTGTCCAGGTGTTCTGGTGGAGCGGGGTGGTGGTGATCTTCGGCCTGATTCCCCTGATTGACGGCCTGCTTGGAGAGGACGCCAGCAACCCGCCGGAATCCGCGGTTCCCGATCTGGAAAAACAACCCTACTACCGTTTCATCGTCTACAGCTGCGCCGTGCTCTCGGTGGTGTCCCTGGTAGTCACCGCCTGGATGGCCATCAAGGGGGTCGACTGGATCATGGCCGGTGGCTTGTTGCAGCTTAGTGAACAGCTGCACCTGCAGGGCAGCCTGGCGAGCTTCGCGACCTTCCTGACCGAACGTGCGCAACTGCATGGCAGCGTCGGTTGGTTCACTTACCTGGGCATGGCCATGTCCACGGGTGCCGCCACCGGTATCGCCATCAACATTGCCCATGAGCTGGGGCACAAGAACCGCGGGATGTCCAAGTTCCTGGCCAAGCTGGCCCTGGCCTCGACTTTCTACGGGCACTTCTTCGTCGAACACAACCGTGGTCACCACGTGCGCGTGGCAACCCCTGAAGATCCCGCCAGCTCTCGTCTTGGCGAATCCTTCTGGAGTTTCCTGCCGCGTACTGTGTGGTTCAGCCTGCGCTCGGCCTGGCACCTGGAAAGCGAGCGCCTGCACAAACTCGGGCTGCCGACCCTGCACTGGAAGAACGGCGTGCTCAGTGCCTGGCTGTACAGCGTGGTGCTCTGGGGCGTGCTGATCGCCTGGCTCGGCGCGGCAGTGATTCCCTTCCTGGTGATCCAGGGCATCTACGGTTTCTCCCTGCTGGAAGTGGTGAACTACGTCGAGCACTACGGTCTGCTGCGGCAGAAACAGCCCAACGGCCGGTATGAGCGCTGCTCGCCGCGTCATTCCTGGAACAGCAACCGCATCGTCACCAACATCTTCCTGTTCCAGCTGCAGCGTCACTCTGACCACCATGCCAACCCGACCCGTTCCTACCAGGCCTTGCGCCACTTCGACGAGTCCCCGCAACTGCCCTATGGCTACGCCACCATGATCGTCTGGGCCTATGTGCCGGCGCTCTGGCGGCGACTGATGGACCACCGGGTCCTGGCCCATTACTCGGGGGATGTGCGGTTGGCCAACCTGCATCCGGCCAAGCGTGCCGAACTGCTCAAGCAATACGGTTTCACCGACACCGATTGAGACACCGCTCTTTAGTTGGACCGCTCACCTCTTCAAGTGCCCGTGAACCGCCTGCGTTTGCCTGCTTGAAGGGTGAGCCCCGAATACAGAAGTCCTTGAACACGTTGACCGACAACAACAATAAGCAACTGTAAGGAAGTCACGGATGTCTATTTCACCTCTGCTCGCTGCCCGTCTGTTCGTGGTCATGCTGGGTGTGTCACTGATGGGCGCTGCCGATGCGGCGCGCATCGAGCCGGCCAACACCGAGTTCACCGCCAAGGGGCCCATCAGCTTCGCCAAAAGCATCATCAATGCCGACTGCACCATCCAGGTCAGCGGCAAGGTCAGCCCCGACGGCAGCTTCGCCAGCGTCGAGAAAGTCGACTTCAGCGGCGGCCTCAAGTGTGGCCAGGTGGAAGCCACGCACCTGCCCTGGAAGCTGATTGCCAAGGATGAAACCAGCGGCGCCATGTCCGGCATCCAGGTCACCGTACACGCCCCCCTGGTGGGCGGCGATTGCGGGCCGAGCACCGCCGAAGGCAGTTGGAACAACCGCACCGGCAAGCTGGAGGCGACCCAGGTCAGCCTTGAGGGCGGCTGCACCATCAAGACCGTATCGATCCAGATGCCGCCCACGTTCCGGGTTGCGCCCTGATTCACAACAGATTCCATGGAGGGACGCTGATGAACGTGCGATCAAGTAGTCCGAAAGCGCCGGCAGTTCAAGCCCGGTCGGTATCGCCATAGCGTGCTCCAGCACCGAATTCGGTCGAACTGGAGAGCCGATGGCGTCATCGACACCCTGGCAAGGCTGATAACCCCCTGGCAACTGCCTGTTGCCTAAATCTTGAGGAAAACAACAATGCAAAGCATCAAGACTCTGGTATCCGTAGCTTCTTTCGCCATCTGCCTGGGCGCCGCGTCGATGGCCAACGCTGCCACCATTGCACCTGCCGGTGCGTCCTTCTCGGCACCGGGCACCATCTCGGTGTCTTCGCCGGCATCGTTTGGGATTCCGGTCAATTGCAACATCAACTTCACCGGTACCGTGGCGGCCAACGGCTCCAGTGCTTCGATCACCAACGCGACCGTCAGTGGCAGCAACTCGCTGTGCGGCGTGCCGGTTCTGCTGAACCTGCCTTGGACCCTGACCGCCTCCAGCGCTACCGCAGGCACCGTGACCGGGGTCAACTTCAAGATCCTCTCCAACTGCAGCAGCACGCCGGTGACCATCAACGCCACCTGGAACAACGCCACCAACACCCTGAGCATTCCTTCGGCGCAAACCGTCGGCAGTTGCAAAATCACGGCGTTGAGCGTCAAGCCGAACCCAGCCTTCACCGTAACCCCTTGAAGTTGATCTGACTTCAGCCTGTTGATCACTTGCTGAAAAAACAGGCGCCTCGTTTGAGGCGCCTGTTGCAACGCCCTGGATCGGTGGTGGCCGATCGCGGTCGATAATAATAAGGAGTGGGGCATGAATAATAAGAAACACAAGATCCAGGCCGCTATTGGCCTGGCGGTGCTGGGTGGCCTGATCGGTTCCGGGTCGGTGCAGGCGGGTGGTTTCTCAACTCCGACCTATGGCGCTCCAGGCTGGGGTCGGGCGTTTGGTGGTGGTTCGCTGTTCAAGAATGATCCCAGTGCTGCGTACAACAACCCGGCGGCGATGGCGTTCATCGATCACAACGTGGCACAGATGACCGTGGATTACGCGCGGATCAAGATGAAGTTCAAAGGCAACGTCAACGACTATCAGGGGAATCCGGCCTCCATCACTCCCGTGGATGACACCGGCGCTCCCAGCGGCGCGGCGATGCCTCTGACCGGCGATGGCGGAGAGGGTGGTTTCACCGCCTGGTTGCCCACCGGTTTCATGGTGATGCCGATCAACGATCGCTTTGCTTTTGGCCTCAGCCAGGTCGTGCCCTTGGGCATGCGCAGCACCTGGGACGAAGGCTGGAAAGGTCGTGACTTCGCCGTGGATACCAAGATTGAGACTGTCGGCCTGACCGGGGCCCTGTCGTTCAAGGTCCGTGAGGACTTCTCCATCGGTGCCGGGGTCATCGTGCAGCACAGCAAGGGCTTCGTCAGCCAGAACCTCAACGTCAGTGGTTCGGCGGGCATGTCGGTGCTTCCTGGAGCGCCCTCGGGCATTGGCTCCAACCTGATGCGGGTCAAGGTTGATAACACCTCGGTCGGCTGGTTTACCGGCATCACCTGGAAACCCACCGAGCAGGACACCCTGGGCCTGAACTATCACGCCAAGATCAAGAACAAGATGGAGGGCAAGTACAACATTCGTGCCGACGCCCTGGGTCGCAATTTCATGACCCAACCGGCCGGTCCCAACGGTGAAACCCTGACCGAACTGGCTTATCCGGGCCTCAAGCTAAACCCCGATGGTGCCAACGCCAGTACTCAACTGGACATTCCGGCTACAGCCGGCCTGGACTGGGTCCACGTGTTCAACGATCGCTTCACCATGGGCGCCAGTCTGCTCTGGACCCAGTGGTCGTCGTTCAAGGACCTGACGCTGAAGTCCGATGGCAACACCCTGGTGGCGATTCCTTACAACTACAAGGACTCGATGATGTACTCCCTGGGTGGCGACTATCGCTTCACCGATGAGCTGACCCTGCGCGCTGGTGTGGCCTTCGACCAGACCCCGACTCGTAATTCGACCCGTGACCCACGGATTCCGGATAACGATCGCTGGTTCACTTCCATCGGTTTTGGCTATGACATCAAGGCCATTCCCGGGCTGACCATCGACGGCGCCTATTCCCGGCAGTTCGTCAAAGAGGCCAAGCTCAAGACCGTCAACGTTGACCGTCTCGGCGGTTCCACTATTGACGGCAAAGTCGACTCCAAGGGCGAAGTGGTGAGTCTCTCCGCGACCTATCACTTCTGAGGCCTCGCGCTTCATCCATGCCTTGAGATAACGGCAGTACCAAGGGAGTGTGCGACTGCCGTTGGCTGGACGGGTCACCTCAGGACCCGTCTCGACCTGCCTGCTTTTCCAACCTTTGGCTGACATCGTTCAGCCGTTATGCGTTGCCGAAAACACTCAAAACAATATTTAAAAATAAAATTTGAAACATGCTTCTTTCCTTTGTAGGGTGATCGTCGAGGGGCCGGCACAACGCCCGGGCTCCCAGTGGTTGTCTCGTTAGAACAAGAGAGGTATTCCATGATTGTCTGGTTATTGGTGGGACTCGCCGCAGCCTGTGCACTGGCCTATCGCCAGGCCGCCGCGGCCCTGTGGCTGGGCAGCGGCCTGGTGTGGCTGGCGGCAGGTTATCTGTTCAATCTGGTGGGCACCCTGGGACTGACCCTCGGCGTGCTGCTGGTGCTGGCGCCGGCCGCGCTGCTGAGCATCAAGCCCCTGCGCCGCGCCTTGCTCACCCGCAAGGCCCTGGCCATGTTCCGCAAGATCATGCCGGCCATGTCCGACACCGAGCGCGCCGCCATCGAATCCGGCACGGTCTGGTGGGACGCCGAGCTGTTCAGCGGCAAGCCCGACTGGCCACGCCTGCTGCAGGCCGCCCCGGCCAGCCTGAGCGCCGAAGAGCAGGCGTTCATGGACAACGAAGTGGAAACCCTGTGCAACATGGCCAACGACTGGGAGACCACCCAGATCTGGCAGGACCTGTCGCCCAAGGCCTGGCAATACACCAAGGACGCGGGTTTCCTGGGGATGATCATTCCCAAGCAATACGGCGGCAAAGGCTTCTCCCATTACGCCCATTCCCAAGTGGTGATGAAACTTTCCACCCGCTGCTCGGCGGCGGCGATCTCGGTGATGGTGCCCAACTCCCTGGGCCCGGCCGAGCTGCTGCTGCACTACGGCACCGAGGCCCAGCGCCAGCATTACCTGCCGCGCCTGGCCCGTGGCGAAGACATTCCGTGCTTTGCCCTGACCAGCCCCTATGCCGGTTCCGACGCCGGGGCGATTCCCGATGTGGGGGTGGTGTGCAAGGGCCAGTTCGAAGGCCAGGAAGTACTGGGCTTTCGCGTCACCTGGGACAAGCGCTACATCACCCTGGGCCCCATCGCCACGGTGCTGGGCCTGGCCTTTCGCGCTGAAGATCCGGACGGCCTGCTGGGCAGCAAGGGCAGCCTGGGGATTACCTGCGCACTGATTCCCACCACCCATCCGGGGGTCAATACCGGGCGTCGCCACTGGCCGCTGAACGCGGTGTTCCAGAACGGCCCGACCACCGGCAAGGATGTGTTCATTCCCCTGGAATGGGTGATCGGCGGTGGCGCTCAAGTGGGCAACGGCTGGCGCATGCTGATGGAGTGCCTGGCGGCCGGGCGGGCGATTTCCCTGCCGTCGGCCAACGTCGGCCTGGGCAAGGTGGCAGTACGCGGCACCACGGCCTATGCGGCGATGCGCAAGCAGTTCGGCCTGCCCATCGGCAAGTTTGAAGGCGTTCAGGCGCCGTTGGCGCGCATGGCCGGGCACCTGTATGCCTGCGATGCGGTGCGCAAGGTCTCAGTGGCGTCCCTGGATGCCGGCGAGAAACCTTCGGTGATCTCGGCGATTGCCAAATACCACGTCACCGAACGCGCCCGGGCCATCGTCAACGACGGCATGGACATCGTCGCCGGCAAGGGCATCTGCATGGGCCCCAACAACTTCCTGGCCCGGGCCTATCAGCAAAGCCCGATTGCCATCACCGTGGAAGGCGCGAACATCATGACCCGCTGCCTGATCATCTACGGCCAGGGGCTGATCCGTTGCCATCCTTATGTGTTCCGTGAAATGGAAGCCGCTCGCGATGGCGGACGCAAAGGCCTGGAAGCGTTCGACAGCGCCATGTTCGGCCATATCAGCTTTGTCTGCGCCAACACTGTGCGCGCCGCGGTGCATGCCCTGACCGGCGGCCGCCTGATCAAAGCCCCGGCCAACACCGACAAGGCCCTGGCTGGCTATTACCGGCAGATCCAGCGTCTGTCGGTGGTGCTGGCCCTGGCTTCGGACATTTCCATGGGCGTGCTGGGCGGTGCCCTTAAGCGCAAGGAAAGCATCACCGGACGCCTGGGGGACATTCTTTCCCAGCTGTACATCCTGTCCTGCGTGTTGAAGCGCTTCGAAGACGATGGCCGGCCCCAGGCCGATCTGCCGCTGGTGCATTGGGCGGCCCAGGATGCCCTGCTGCGGGCCCATGAAGCCCTGGCCGAGGTGCTGGACAACTATCCGTCCAGAGCGGCTGCGCGGATTATTCGTGGCCTGAGCTTCCCCCTGGGCATTCCCCAGCACAAACCCAGCGACCGCTTGCTGGCCGAGGTGGCCGAGCTGGTGCAAACCCCAGGCGCCACCCGCGACCGCCTGTTGGCCGACTCCTACATCCCGCAACCGGACATCGACAAACTGGCCTACGGCGAACTGGCGTTCCGCCTGCAACCGCAAGTGGAACTGATCGAGGCCCGGCTCAAGCCGGCGATCAAGCAGGGCGCCCTGGCGCCGTTGCCGATCTCCCGCGAGGCCTTCGGCGTGTGGCGGGTCCAGGCTCTGGAACAGCAATTGATCAGCCAGGACGAAGACGAGCTGCTCAGTCGTTACGTGGAATACGGCGATCACGCGATCCAGGTCGACGACTTCCCCCAGGACTTCGGTCTGCTGGAAGCCTTGCAACAGCGTCAGGCGCACTTCGAGCAAAGCGCCAAGCCGGCCTCGCGCAAACGTGCCGCCAGCAGCGAAGACGCGGTGCTGGCCAGCGATTCGGCCTATTGAGCCTCTACTGGATTGGATCGGGATCTATTTATGTCTGACGGTTATCTTTCGTTCGTCAATTCCGGGTGGGGCCGCTGGCTGGCCCAGCGGACCGGCCTGCCACAACCGCTGCCGCTGCAACGCCAGCGCGAGGGGCAGGGCGGCAACCTGATCAACCCGGTGGTCCTCGCCGCGGCGCCCGAGGGGCGCCTTCTGGGCGAGCTACAACGGATCTTCGCCGCCACCGACACCGTGGCAGCCCAGGCCGCAAGCATCAACGCGCCCTCGACCGTGAAGGTCCAGGGCCTGGTCTTCGACGCCAGCGGGCTGGCGGATATCGCCCAGCTCGATGAGCTGTACCGCTTCTTCCACGCCAATGTCCGGCGCCTGACCGCCCACGGTCGGGTGCTGGTGCTGGGCACGCCGCCGGAGCACTGCAAGGCGCTGGCCCAGGCCGTGGCGCAGCGGGCCCTGGAGGGTTTCGTGCGCTCCCTGGGCAAGGAGTTGCGCCGGGCCATTACCGCGCAACTGCTGTATGTAGAGCCCGGTGCCGAAGGTGAACTGGACAGCAGCCTGCGATTTTTCCTGTCCCGTCGTTCGGCTTATGTTTCGGGTCAGGTGGTGCGCATCGGCGAGCCGGTGGATGTGCCCCGGCACATCGACTGGGCCCAGCCACTGGAGGGCCGGCGGGCCCTGGTCACGGGGGCCTGTCGCGGCATCGGCCTGGCCATTGCCCAGGTCCTGGCCCGGGAAGGCGCCCAGGTGGTGTGCCTGGACATTCCCCAGGTCGAGGCTGAGTTGCAGCAGGCGGCAGCGGGCCTCAAGGGCAGCGCCCTGGCCCTGGACATCACCGCTTCTGGTGCCGGGCAGCGGCTGCTGGAGTTCGTCGGTGAGCACGGTGCTTTCGATATCGTGGTGCACAACGCCGGCATCACCCAGGACAAGACCCTGGCGAAAATGACTGAAGCCGCTTGGCGCAAGGTCATGGCCGTCAACCTGGAAGCACCGCTGCTACTGAGCCAGGCGCTGCTGGAGGGCCAGGGCCTGAACCCGGGGGGACGGATCGTCTGTGTCTCGTCGATTTCCGGGATCGCCGGCAACCTCGGGCAAAGCAACTACGCCACGTCCAAGGCCGGGGTCATCGGTCTGGTGGAGAGTCTGGGGCCACTGGCGGCGCGTCAGCAGATCACGGTCAACGCGGTGGCACCGGGCTTTATCGAAACCCAGATGACCGCGAAGATCCCGCTGCTGATTCGCGAGGCCGGACGGCGCATGAATTCCATGTCCCAGGGCGGTCAGGCCGTGGATGTGGCGCAAACCATCGCCTGGCTGGCCCATCCGGCCTCCGGCGGGATCAATGGACAGGTGGTCCGCGTCTGCGGACAAAGCCTGCTGGGGGCCTGAACCATGAATGCCGACTCTGCCATTCGCATCATCGAACCGCCGCCGTCCCGGGGCCAGTTGCTGTACGACGGCATCCGCAGCTTGCGCAAGCCCAAACTGGAGGCCGCCCCCAAGCTGCCCAGCGAGCGCCTTGTGCGCCCGGCGGTGGAGCTGCAGGCCGCCGAAATCACCCGTTATGCCCTGGCCTGTGGCTTTCGCCGGGAGCACGGTGTGCCGCTGGCCTTTCCCCATACCCTGGCGTTTCCCTTGCACCTGTTGCTGCTGACCCACCCGACGTTTCCCTATCCGGCCAGCGGCATGGTCCACCTGGCCAACCGTATCCGTCAGTACCAGAAGCTGGAGGAAGGGCAGGCCCTGCGCCTGGAAGTGTTTGCCGAGCGTTGGCTGGCCCATCCCAAGGGCCAGGCGTTGTCGATTGCCACCCGGGCCCACAGTGGCGGCAGCCTGGTCTGGGAAAGCGACAGCCTGTATCTGCGCCGTGGCGTCAGCGCGCCCATTGGTGAGCCCTGGCAAGGCTCGCTGCCGCTGGATGAACAGGCCCTGGTGCGCACTCAACGTTGGAGCCTGGGGGGCGACCTGGGGCGGCGTTTTGCCCAGGTCAGCGGCGATTTCAATCCGATCCACACCTCCTGGCTCGGCGCTCGGCTGTTCGGTTTCCGTCGGCCCATCGCCCACGGCATGTGGACCCTGGGCCGGGCACTGGCAGCGCAGCAACCACCCCATCCACTGGCGGCGGCGGAGCTGGACTGCGAGTTCAAGCTGCCGATCTTCCTGCCGGCGGCGGTGACCCTGTGGAACCGTCTGCCCGACGGTCCGCGCCATGCGTTCGAAGTGCGCAACAACGCGGGGGACAAACCCCACATGCGCGGCCTATTTATCTGGGGAGCTGGGCAATGACTGAGTACAGTTTCAATCCGGCGCCGGTGCGCCGGGTGGCGATCATCGGTGGCAACCGGATTCCGTTCGCCCGTTCCAATACGGTGTATGCCAACGACAGCAACCAGGACCTGTTGGTGGCGGCGTTGCAGGGGCTGGTGGATCGCTACGGCCTGTCGGGCCAGCGCCTGGGGGAGTTCGCCGCGGGGGCGGTGATCAAGCATTCCCGGGATTTCAACCTGGCCCGGGAAAGCCTGCTGTCCACCACGCTGTCGCCGCAGACCCCGGCCTACGACGTGCAGCAGGCGTGCGGCACCGGGCTGGAGGCGGCGCTGCTGGTGGCCAACAAGATCGCCCTGGGGCAGATCGAAGTGGGCATCGCCGGTGGTGCCGACACCACTTCCGATGCGCCCATCGGCATCAACGAAGGGCTGCGGCGGACCTTGCTCCAGGCCAATCGCGCCAAGGGCGCCGGCAACAAACTGCGCAGCTTGCTCAAGGTGCGCCCGGGGATGTTGTTCAAGCCGCTGTTGCCGCGCAACGGCGAGCCACGCACCGGCCTGTCCATGGGTGAGCACTGTGAAGAAATGGCCAAGCGCTGGCATATCAAGCGTCTGGCCCAGGATGAACTGGCCCTTGCCAGCCACCAGCAACTGCAGGCCGCTTATCAGCGCGGCTTCTTCGACGACCTGATCACCCCGTATCGCGGCCTGACCCGGGACAACAACCTGCGGGCCGATGCCAGCCTGGAGAAGCTCGCCGGCCTGGGCCCGGCCTACGACCGCCACAACGGCACCCTGACCGCCGGTAACTCGACCCCGCTCACCGACGGCGCCTCAGTGGTGCTGCTGGCCAGCGAGGAGTGGGCCGCCGCCCACAACCTGCCGGTGCTGGCCTACCTGCGGACCGGGGAAACTGCCGCAGTGAACTTCGTCGACGGTACGGAAGGGCTGCTGATGGCTCCGGCCTACGCGGTGCCGCGCATGCTCGCCCGGGAGGGCCTGGGCTTGCAGGATTTCGACTTCTACGAGATTCACGAGGCTTTTGCCGCCCAGGTGCTGTGCACCCTCAAGGCCTGGGAAGACCCCGACTACTGCAAGGACAAACTTGGCCTCGACGGCGCCCTGGGCAGCATCGAGCGCAGCAAACTCAACGTCAACGGCGGCTCCCTGGGCTGCGGGCATCCCTTTGCCGCCACCGGCGGGCGCCTGCTGGCGACCCTGGCCAAGGCGATCCACCAGCGCGGTTCCGGCCGCGGGCTGATTTCCGTTTGTGCAGCCGGCGGGCTGGGTATCACCGCCATCGTCGAAAAATAAAATAACCAGGAGACTGCCAATGAGTGTCGTGAGCCTGCAACCCGCCGAGCGTATCTGGCTGAACGCTTACCTGCCGGGTGTGCCCAGCGATATCGAAGCCGACATCGACCGCTACCCGTCGCTGCGGGAAGTGTTCCTCGAACACGTGGACAAGTACCGCCACCGGGTGGCCTACGTCAGCATTGGCACTGAGATGGGCTACGACCTCTGGGAGAAGCGCGTATTCGCCTTTGCCGCCTGGTTGCAATCCAAGGGAGTAAAGAAGGGCGATCGGGTGGCCCTGATGATGCCCAACTGCCTGCAATATCCGATCTGCCTGTTCGGCACCCTGTTGGTGGGGGCGGTGGTGGTCAACGTCAACCCGCTGTACACCGCCCATGAACTGCGGCACCTGCTCAAGGACAGCGGCGCCGAAACCGTGGTGATCTTCGAGAACTTCGCCCACACCCTGGAGCAGGCGATGCCGGGCAGCCAACTGAAGAATGTCGTGGTGGCCGCCATTGGCGACTTGCTGGGCACCTTCAAGGGCGCGGCCTTGAACTTCGCCCTGCGCCACGTGCAGAAGCAGGTGCCCAAGTTCAACCTGCCAGGCTCGATCCGCTTCCCGGCGATGATGAAACTGGCCGCCGTGCTGGAGCCCCGTCCAGTGGAGCTGAAGCAGGATGACATTGCCTTTTTGCAATACACCGGCGGCACCACCGGCGATGCCAAGGGCGCCATGCTCACCCACCGCAACATCCTCGCCAACCTGATGCAGGCCAAGGCCTGGGTTGGCGACCAGTTGGACGAGAACCAGCAGGAAACCAACGTCACCTTGCTGCCGCTGTATCACGTGCTGTCACTGACGGTGAACTGCCTGATGTTCATGTGCCTGGGCGGGCGCAACATCCTGATCGCCAACCCCCGGGACGTGAAGCGGGTGCAGATGATCCTGCGCAAGGAGAAGTTCAGCGGCATCGTCGGGGTCAACACCCTGTTCAACGGCTTGCTGGAGAACGAAGAGTTTCGTGGCCGGGACTTCTCCGACCTGAAGCTGGCCATCGCCGGCGGCATGGCCACCCACACCGCCGTGGCCCGGCGCTGGAAGGAAGTCACCGGGGTGCCGATCATCGAAGGCTACGGCCTGACCGAGTGCTCGCCGGTGGTGAGCATCAGCCCCATCGACATCGCGCGCATGCGCGAGGGTGACTTCACCGGGACCATCGGCGTGCCGCTGCCGTCGACCTGGGTACGTTTCGTGCGTGAGGACGGCGAACTGGCGGAGCTGGGCGAGGAGGGCGAGTTGCAGGTGCGTGGCCCCCAAGTGATGAAGGGCTACTGGCAGCGTCCGGAAGAGACCGCCAAGGTCCTGGACCGTCACGGCTGGCTGTCCACCGGGGATATCGGGGTGATGAACGAGCAGGGCTTCATCCGCCTGGTGGACCGCAAGAAGGACATGATCCTGGTGTCTGGCTTTAACGTGTACCCCAACGAGATCGAAGATGTGGTGGCCTTGCATCCGGGCGTGGCGGAAGTGGCGGCGATCGGGGTCGAGGATGGGGTGACGGGGGAGAAGGTGAAGATCTTCGTGGTGCGCAAGGACCCGAACCTGACCCAGGAGCAGTTGCTGGCCCACTGCCGCGAGTACCTGACCGGCTACAAGGTGCCGCGCTACGTCGAGTTCCGCACCGAAGAGTTGCCCAAGACCACCGTGGGCAAGGTCCTGCGCCGCGCCCTGCGTTAGTTCCGAGGGCGCCCGAGGTTGTTCTGAAGATCGCCAAGCAAGGCCCTGCGGGCCTTCTCGCAGCCTCGCCAGGGCTCGGCAGCGGCTACGATCGGTGTAGCCGCTGCCGAAGGCTGCGAACGGCCCGCAGGGGCGCAAGAGTCCCGAGGGCGCTAGAGGTCTTCGGGTGATAGCCAGGCAAGCCTGAACCTACAAGGCGTTGGGCAGGCGGACCTGGCCCGGCTGCAGGCCAAACACTTCGACACCCTCAGCCGTCGATTGGCCCACGCTCACCGGCAGCCGTTGTGCCGGCTGATCGGCGCTCGCCCGATATTCCACACTCATGCCATCTGCGCCGCGCTGGATCGCTGCCGGCGGGATGACGATTGCCTGGTCGTTGCGGTAGGTGATGATGGTCAATCGCGCACTCATGCCCAGGCGCACCCGCTGCAGTTGTTCCCGGGTCAGCGTAGGGATCGACAAGGTCACCGGGAATTGCGCGCTGGCGCCGCTGGCGTCGCCGGGCAGGGCCAGGCTGCTGACGATGTCCACCTGGCCATTGAGGCGTTCGCCATCAAAGCCGTCACCGAGGATTTCCACGCTCTGGCCCTGACGCAGCTGGTTGATGTCCAGCTCCGAGACCTTGCTGACGATCTTCAGTTGCTCGATGTTGGCCAGACCGAACAGGGCCTGGCCCTGGCCGACCTTGCTGCCGGTTTGCACCGGGCCCGAGGCCCCTGCCGAGGCGATTTGGCTCAGGTTGACGCCCGGCGCCGGCACCACGATGCCGGCAAACGGCGCGGTGACGTCCTTGCCCGCCAGCAGGGCGCGCAGGGCTTCGTATTTGACCGTGGCATTGGTCAGTTCCATCTCGGCAATCTGTCGGTATTCGCCCTTGCCCTGATCCAGGGCCTGTTGCAGCTCGCCCTGGGCCGCGCTCAGGTCCAGGCGCTGGGTCTGCAGTTGTTGGGTCAGGTCGTCCAGTTCGTTGCGGGGAATGATGCCCCGGGCAAACAGGCTCTGGCTTTCACTGAGCTTGCGCTCGGAATTGCTGACCGCCATCTGCGAGGAACGCAGGGTCCGCCGGGCACGGGTGACCTGGGCGCTGTTGTTCCAGTCCTGCAGTTCCTGGACGCTGCGTCGGGCCTTGAGCTGGACCGACAAGGCTTCGCGCAACTGGATCTCGATCAGGCTGGGGTCCATTTTCAGCAGGGTCTGGCCGGCCTCCACCCGTTGGCCCTGTTCCACCAGATTGGCCAGGACAATGCCGTCGAACGGCGCGGTCAGGCTGATGGTGCGCTGAGGTTCGATCTTGCCCACCAGGCCGATCTGATGAATCAGCGGCGCGCTGCTGACCTCGATCCAGCGGCCCTTGTCAGTCGCTGTGTGGTCCGGGGCGTGGTAACCGATCAGGGCCACGCCGGCCAAGGCCAGCACCACCAGCGCCGCGCCCCCTTGCAGGTAGCGTTTGCGCGAGCTTTTCTGCTCAGTAGTCATTGAGCGCAATGTCCCAGGTCTCCAAGGTCGTGCCCAGGGTCAGGTCCAGTTGGGTCTGGGCGTTGAGGTAGGCGATAAGTGCGTTGAGGCGGGCGTTTTCACTGGTGCGCAGGTCGCTTTCATAGCTCAGCACCTGAAAGTTGCTGGAGCGTCCGGCGCTGAGTTTTTCCCGTTCGATCTCCAGTTTGCGCTTGGACAGTTCCACGGCGCGCTGGGCAATTTCGTACTGGCGCCAACGGGTGCCGAGGTCGCGCACCACGTCATTGACACCGCGCTCCAGGGCCTGGCGGGCATCGGCCAGGACCAGCGCCTGGTTTTCCACGTCGACCCGGGCATGGACTTCCGCCTGGCGGGTACTGAGGTCGCCAATGGGGATTTGCACCTGGACCCCGGCATAGCTGTCCCAGGTCCTGCCCGCGCCATTGCCGCCGTCGTTGTCGTAGCGGTTGCGCACCTGGTTGGCACCGGCCACCAGGGACACGTCCCAACGGCCCTGGTCCTTGGCGATCACCAGGTTCAGATCGGCCTGCTGGCTGCCGAGCAAGGTCGCCAGGTAACTGGGTTGCTGGAGCTGGGCCAGGCGCAGGGCGTCCTGCTGGTCGATGCTGATCCTGGCGGCTTCCAGGGCGTCGCTGGCGCGAATGCGCGTGGACAGGTCCAGGGCCAGCAGCCGCAGCAGCGACAGGCGATTGATGTCCACCTGATTGCGCGCTTCTTCGACCCCCAGTTCCTGGCTGGCGATATCGGCTTCGGTCTGCACGATCTCGAACTCGGCCATGCGCCCGGCGGCGATCAGCGCCTTGTTCACCTGGAGCAGGGCATTGGCGCGCTTGAGGGCATCCTCGACGATCGCCAGCTGTTGCTGGGCCCGCAACAGCTCGCGGTAGGCGCCGATGATGTCGCTGATGGTCTGCGCCACGTTGGCCTTGAGGTTGAGGCGATAGGCCTGTTCGTTGATCCGCGCCAGGCGTAGCGGGGCGGTGGTCACATCCCAGCCGGCGCCCTTGAGCAGGGGCTGGATAATCGCCAGGTCGAGGCCGTCGCGCCGGTAGTAGCCGGCCCGATTGGCATTGCTCAACTCTTGCCGCCAGGCCATGTTCAAGCGGGTGCCGTACTCCCCCAGCAAACTGGAACTGGGCGTGAGCATGGCGTTGCGTACCCCGTCGTTGCTGCCCTTGTTGGCCTGGTAGGTGCCACTGAGCAGCAGCTTGGGATTGAAGGCATCTTCCGAGACCCGCAGATCGAACTTCTGCGCCACGCGCTGCAAGTAGGCGCTGCGAATCCCGCGGTTGTTGCGCAGGCCCAGGTAGACCGCATCGGCGAGGGTCAGGTCGGTCTGCTGCTGGCTCAACAGGACGCTGCGTTCATAACCGCTGTGCAGGGTCGGGGCTGACGCTTGGCGAGCCACATTCATGTCCTGGGAGGCGGCTTGCCCCAAGGGGCTGATCAGCCACAGCAGCAACAGCCCGGCGCGTTGGCGATCATTCATCGCGCAGCGCCTCTACCGGTTGCAGGCGCGAGGCCGAGATGGCCGGGTACAGGCCGAAGAACAGGCCGATCAACAAGGTGCTGCCGATGCCCAGGGGCAAGGATGCAGAGGCCAGGGAAAACTGCCAGCCGGAAACCCGGGCATAGAGGTAGGCGGCGCTCATGCCCAGCACCGCCCCGGATAGAGCACCGACCGCCGTGAGGGTCACGGCTTCGAGCAGGAACAGGTTGCGGATATCCCGGCGCCTGGCGCCCAGGGCCATGCGGATGCCGATCTCCCGACGCCGTTCCGAGACGTTCATCAGCATCACGTTCATCACCCCGACGCCGCCCCCCACCAGGGAGATGCCCCCCAGGGCCATCAAGAGGTAACCGAAGGTGCGGCTTTGCCGGGTCATGCCGTCGATGATCTTTTGCGGTATCTGTACTTCCACGCCCCGTCCCGGTAGCTGTTTTTTCAGCGCATCGCCCAGGGCCGTGGCCAGTTGGTTCATGTCCTGGGAGGGCGCGGCGCGGGCTATCAGGTTGCTGATCTGCGCACTGGAGGATATTCGCCGCATGCCCTCCAGGGGCACGAACAGGGATTCGTTGGTCTGCACCGGGATCAGCACGGCAGCCGGTTGCGGTTGCAGGATGCCGATCACCTGGAACAGGTAGTCGTTGATGCGGATTCTGTCGCCCAGGCGCAGTGGGTCATGGGGCTGGCTCAGGGCCTGGGCCACTTGTGCCCCCACCACCGCGTAGGTTTCGGCAGCATCGAACTCTGAGAGGAAGCGTCCTTGCTGCAACTGCAGGCGCATGGCGTCGGTCAGTGCCGCGGTGCTGCCCACCAGGTTGGCGTTGGTGGTGCGTCCCTGGAACACCACCGGGCCGCTGAACAACGCCACGGGGGCGATATGCAGCAGGTTGGGCAGGGCCTTGTACAGGGTGGCGATGTCCAGTACCGCCGGCATGGGCGTGCGCGCCCCCGAAGTGTCGGGGAACTGCACCGCCAGGGTGTCGGTGCCCATGTCCTGGAAGATCGCCGCGGCGTCTTCGGCGGCGTTATGGCCGATATTGATCAGGGCCACCACCGACGAACTGCCGATGACGATACCCAGCAGAGCTAGGATCGAACGCTTGCCCAGGGTGCGCAGGCTGACGAAGGCTTCGTGCAGCAACTGGCTGGCGCTTTGTTCGACCTTGAGGCTCATGCCGGGCAGACCTCCTGGACCACGCCGTTGGTGACCCGGATCTGCCGCTCCAGGCGCTGGGCGATGCCCGGGTCGTGGGTGACGATGATCAGGGTCACCTGACGCTCGCGGTTCAGCGACAGCAGCAGGTCCATGATCTCCTGGGCGGTATGGCTGTCGAGGTTGCCGGTGGGTTCGTCGGCGAGGATCACCGAGGGTTCGCCCACCAGGGCCCGGGCAATCGCCACCCGCTGGCGCTGACCGCCGGAGAGGTCCGCCGGGCGGTGGTGGGCCCGCTGCCCCAGGCCCACCTGATCGAGCATGTGCTGGGCGCGTTCCAGCGATTCACGCCGTGCCACTCCGCGATAGCTCAGGGGCAGGGCGACATTGTCCAGGGCACTGAGGCGCGGCAGCAGGTTGAAACTCTGGAAGACGAAGCCGATCTGCTGGTTGCGGATCGCCGCCAGTTGGTCGGGGCTGGCGCGGAAGATATCGTGACCGGCAAAGCGATAGTCGCCGTTGTCGGGCAGATCCAGCAGGCCGAGGATGTTGAGCAGGGTGCTCTTGCCGGAACCGGAGGCACCGAGAATGGCGCAGCTTTCACCGGCTTCGATGGACAGGGAAACGTTCTTGAGAATGTGGAGCGGTTGCTCCGCCAGCCGATAGCTCTTGCCTATGCCTTGCAGGGAGATAAAACCTGGGTCGATTATCGTCGCTGTCATCGCTTACCGCGCCGGCTGGCTCGACTGAATGCTTGAACACTCCCACCACGTAGGGCTCGTGCAGCGGGGGTTCAGGGGCAACGCCAAGCTCTGGTTTTATTTATTATTTTAAAAAATTTGTTTGAATAGTAACTGCGTTCATCCTGGCGCGCCAGCTGTCTGAACCGGGTAATTGCGGGCTTTTTTCGGGATTTTTCTACCAGGAACCCGCGGGTCACAAAACGGCCTCGGGCCGCTGGGGACGTCCCTGGGACGCTTGCTTTTAGGGCTTCTCGCGGGTATAAAAAATCAAATTTTTTTTTAAAACACTGTTCGAACGGTCAGTTTTTCATCCCAGCAAAGGTTAGTCCTCCATGGTCGCCAAGAAACTCAGTGCCCCCAATGTCACCAAGACCCGACTGCTGGAAGCGACCGAGGCATTGTTCATCAAGTACGGCTACGACGCCGTGCTGCTGCGTCAGATCACCGAGCGCGCCCAGGTCAACCTGGCGGCGGTGAACTATCACTTCGGCGACAAGGACTCGCTGATGAAAGCCCTGCTGATGCAGCGCCTGGGCCCCCTCAACGATCAACGCCTGGAGCTGCTGGCCAAATGCGAAGAGCAGGCCCAGGGACCGCTGGATTGCGAGACCCTGCTGGGGGTGCTGTTCGCCCCGGCCATGGGCCTGGAGCGCAGTGATGAAAGCGGTGGCCTGGAAGGCCGGTCGTTCATCCGTTTCCTGGGCCGGGTGTACAGCGATACCTCGCCCTTCATTCAGGAATACCTCAAGGAACACTACCAACCGGTGTTCGAGCGCTTCTTCAAGGCTTTCGCCCTGGCGCTGCCAGACCTGCCGCGCAACGAATTGGGGGTGCGCCTGCAGTTTGCCCTCAAGGCCATTTCCGGGGTGATGGCCGGCACCGAACTGCGCCTGCTGATGCAGGCCATGAGCCTGGGCCGTCCGGCCACTGACGCCGAAGTCATGGCCAAACTGATCAGCCTGGTGTCGGCGGCGATTCGTGCGCCCATGCAGGACCCCGACTCCGAGCAGGCCCTGGAAAAGGTCTTGAACACTCAGCGCCTGATTCGTCAGCACAGCCAGTCCCAGGTCGGAATGATTTCCGCCTGAGGGGCTGCCGCTCCTGCCAGCACCGCACAGTGCCGGCAGCAGCGGCAGTGTCATTCGAAGCATCAATATTGCTCAGGGCTGCGGCCGCCATCTGCCAGGTTCTGCTACTCGCATCGACCCTGGAGCGCCCGGCATCCAGAATGAGCAGCCACAACGGATCAATGCGCTGTTGCTGGATTTTCCGCAGCGACGGTTCACCTGGAGAACCTGCCCGCCCCGTAGCAAGCGGGATGGGACCGGCGAAGGCGGGCGGTCAACCGAGCATTTCCCGCATCCGGTGCCAGAGCATGCCCAGGGCCAGCAACGGCGCGCGCAGGGCCGGGCCGCCCGGGAAGGTCATGTGGGGCACGGCGCTGAACACATCCAGGCCATGGCTGTGCCCGGCATGGATGGCTTCGGCCAGCAGCCGTGCAGTCCAGTGGGTGACATTCAGGCCATGACCGGAATAGCCCTGGGCGTAGTACACGTTAGGGTACTGGTGCAGCCGACCTACCTGGGGGAAGCGATTGGCGGTGATGCCGATCTTGCCGCCCCATTGGAAGTCGATGGCCACATCGTTCAATTGGGCAAATACCTTGAGCATCTTCGGCCGCATGTAGGCGCCGATGTCCGCAGGATCTCGTCCTGAATAGTGGCAGGCACCGCCGAACAGCAGGCGTCGATCCGCCGTCAGCCGGTAGTAGTCCAGGCCCACTTTCTGGTCGCACAGCGCCAGGTTCTGCGGGATCAACTGTGTCGCCAACTCCTCAGGCAATGGCTCGGTGGTGATGATGTAGCTGCCGGCGGGCAGCACCTTGCCGCTCAGGCGTGGCTCCAGTTCATCCAGGTGGGCGTTGCATCCGAGCACCAGGCTGGCGGCGCGCACGGTGCCTGTGGCGCAACGCACCTCGACGCGGTTGCCATGCACCAGCTCCAGCACCGGGCTCTGTTCGAAGATCCTTACCCCCAGGGACGCCGCGACCCGCGCTTCCCCCAGCACCAGCTTGAGTGGGTGCAAATGCCCCGAACCCATGTCCACCAGGCCCCCGGCATACACCGGGGAGTCCACCACCTGACGCATGTCCTGAGGCGCCACCAGGCGGGTAGGGTGGCGGTAGCCCAGGCTCGCCAGATGCTCCTGTTCTGCCTGGAACGCCGCGAACTGGGCCCGGGTATTGGCCAGCTCGCAGAAGCCCCAGCGCAGGTCGCAATCGATGCCGTGTTCGGCGATGCGCTGGCGCACCACCTCCACTGACTCGATCCCGGCATGCTCAAGGTATTTCACCCCCTCCTTGCCGACGTAGCGGGCAAAGCCGCTGACGTCGTGGCCAATGCCGCGAATCAGTTGGCCACCGTTGCGCCCACTGGCGCCCCAGCCAATGCGCCGGGCTTCAAGGAGAATCACCGACAGCCCGCGCTGGGCCAGTTCGATGGCGGTGTTGACCCCGGTGAAACCACCGCCGATGACACAGACGTCGGCGCTCAGGTCACCGTCCAGGGACGGGTAGCCAGGCAGGCTTCCGGCCGAGGCGGCGTAGTAGGAGCGGGCATGCTCGCTGGCGCTGCCCGAGTGTCTTGGCTGAATCATTTGTTGGACTTCACTTTGCTCCAGGAGCGGGTCATCAAGCGCATGATGGCCGGCGACTGGGTGGTGGAAATGTACAGTTTGTCGAGCACGTCCTGAGGCGGGTACACCTCGGGATTGTTCACCAGCTCGGCGTCCATGTACGGCTGGGAGGCCGGGTTGGGGTTGGCATAGCCGACATAGGCGCTGACCTTGGCGATCACTTGCGGGTCCAGCAGGTAATTGATGAAGGCGTGAGCCTCCTTGACGTTGCCGGCATCGGCGGGAATCGCCAGCAGGTCGAACCACAGGTTGCTGCCTTCCTTGGGAATGGCGTAGGCGATGTTGACCCCGTTCTTGGCTTCCTTGGCCCGGTTGGCGGCCTGGAACACATCCCCGGAGTAGCCGAAGGCGATGCAGATATCACCGTTGGCCAGGTCCGAGACGTACTTGGAGGAATGGAAGTAGGTGATGTACGGGCGCAGGGTCAGCAGCTTGGCCTCGGCTTTCTTGTAGTCCTCGGGATTTTCACTGCGCGGGTCCAGCCCCAGGTAGTTGAGCACCGCCGGAAATACCTCGTCCGACGAGTCCATCATCGACACCCCGCACTGCTGGAGCTTCTTCAGGTTCGCAGGCTCCAGCAGCACCGCCCAGGAGTCGATGCGCTCGATGCCCAGCACCTGCTTGACCTTGTCGACGTTGTAGCCGATGCCGTTGGTGCCCCACAGGTAGGGCACCGAGTACTGGTTGCCGGGGTCGTTCTGCTCCAGCAGCGCCAGCAGCTTGGGGTCCAGGTTCTTCCAGTTGGGCAACTGCGAGCGGTCCAGCTTGAGGAACGCGCCGGCCTTCACCTGGCGCGCCAGGAAATGGTTGGAGGGCACCACCACGTCGTAGCCGGTGCGCCCGGCCAGCAACTTGCCCTCCAGGGTTTCGTTGGAGTCGAACACGTCGTAGATCACCTTGACCCCGGTTTGCCCCTGGAAGTCGGCGAGGGTGGTCTGGCCGATGTAGTCGGTCCAGTTGTACACGCTGACACTGGGTTGTGCCTGGACGGCGGCGCTCATCAAGGCCGCCAGTGCTGCCGGGATCACTGCTTGCAAAAGACGCATATCGACACCTCTTCGGGTTGTTTTTATTGATTGCAGAAGGTGGGGAAATCAGACGCTGAGCAGCAGGAACTCGCGTTCCCAGGAGCTGATCACGCGCTTGAAGTTCTCGTGTTCGGCGCGCTTGACCGCCACATAGCCACGGACGAACTTGCGCCCCAGGTAGTGCTCGATGGTCGGGCAATCCTCCATGTGCGCCAGGGCGTCCTCGATGGTGATCGGCAGGCGCAGGTTGCGGCGTTCATAGGCCCGGCCTTCCACCGGGGCGCTGGGCTCGATGCCCTCGACCATGCCCAGGTAGCCGCACAGCAGGCTGGCGGCAATCGCCAGGTAAGGGTTGGCATCGGCGCCGGGCAGGCGGTTTTCCACGCGCATGGCGTCGGGGCTGGCGGTGGGCACCCGCAGGCCGACGGTACGGTTTTCCTCGCCCCATTCGACGTTCACCGGGGCCGAGGTGTCCGGCAAAAAGCGGCGGAACGAGTTGACGTTGGGGGCGAACATCGGCAGCACCTTGGGGATGTACTTCTGCAGGCCGCCGATGTGGTGCAGGAACAGCTGGCTCTTCTGCCCATGTTCGTCGACGAAGATCGGCTTGCCGGTGGCGATGTCCACCACGCTCTGGTGCAGGTGCATGGCGCTGCCGGGCTCATCGGCCACCGGCTTGGCCATGAAGGTGGCGGTGACGTTGTGCTTGAGCGCGGCCTCGCGCAGGGTGCGCTTGAACACGGTGATCTGGTCCGCCAGATCCAGGGCGTCGCCGTGGCGGAAGTTGATTTCCATCTGTGCCGGGCCGTCTTCGTGGATCAGCGTGTCCAGGTCCAGGCCCTGGGCTTCGCACCAGTCATAGACGTCTTCGAACAGCGGGTCGAACTCGTTGGCGGCATCGATGGAGAACGACTGGCGGCCGCTTTCCGCCCGTCCCGAACGGCCCAGGGGCGCCTTGAGCGGCAGGTCCGGGTCTTCGCAGCGCTGGGTCAGGTAGAACTCCATTTCCGGGGCGACGATCGGCTGCCAGCCCTTGTCGGTGTACAGCTGCAGCACTTTTTTCAGCACGTTGCGCGGCGACAGCTCGATGGGGTTGCCGAACTTGTCGAAGGTGTCGTGGATGACGATGGCCGTGGGCTCGATGGCCCAGGGCACCAGGTAGATCGATGACGAGTCGGGGCGGCAGATCATGTCGATGTCCGCCGGGTCCAGCAGTTCGTAGTACAGGTCGTCGTCGACAAAATCCCCGGTTACCGTTTGCAGCAGGACACTTTCCGGCAGGCGCATGCCGCGCTCATGCAGGAACTTGTTGGTGGGCGCGATCTTGCCGCGGGCAATGCCGGTCAGGTCGCTGACCACGCACTCTACTTCGGTAATCTTGTGATCTTTCAGCCAGGAGGAAAGCTGATCGAAAGGGGCGTTCATAAAGACCTCGATGATTGGTTTTGTCTGCACCGAGGTGAGCGGGAGTATCCCGGCAAGGCTTCCCCTGCGGCGCATTGGCGACTATCTTGGGCGAGCCTTGTTGTTCCATCTATCCACTTTAAGCAGCACCAAAGCGCACCAAAAGAGTGCGCAAGGTCCCCCGATGACAGCGTCCAATCCGCTTCAGGTCCAAGCCTTCAACACCTTCGATGTCGCCGATCAGATCCGTGCCACCCCGGGTTGGGTCCAGCACTACCAGCAGATGTCCCCCGGGCATTTCAACGGCCTGGTGCGCTACCTCGACCTGCAGGGCGTAGAGATCTACGAGGAGTGCATGAACACCCGGGTCGAGCAGAATTTCAGTGCCCCGCAAGGCGCCCTGGCGTTCTGTTTCGATCGCAGCGACAACGCCCTCTACCTGCTCAATGGCGAGAGCCGCAACATCTGGATCACCCCGGAGAACTACCAGGAAGTGGCAGTGGTGTTCGGCCCCGAATTCGTCCAGCGCCAGGGCCTGGGGGTGGAACGCCTGGAGGGTCTGTTCATGGCCCCGCTGACCAACCAGCAGAATGCCCTGTTCTGCCGCTGGCTGAGCGCCACCTTGACCCGCCTGTCCCAGACCCTCGACCCACCCAGCCGCGAAGCGCTGACCCAGCAACTGCTGGACGACTGCCTGTACATCCTCGACAACGCCTGCGTGCGCCTGGACCCGGGCAGCCTGCAACGGCGCAACGAGGAGCGGGGCATCATGCAGCGGGTGGCGCAATGGGCCGCCGACGTGCCCGAAGAAACCCTCAACCTGCTGGAGCTGTCCCAGGTGGCCGGGGTCTCCCTGCGCCAGCTGCAAAGTGCGTTCAAGGCCTTTACCGGCATGGCCCCCAGTCAATGGCTGCGCCTGCGCCGGCTCAACAGCGCACACCGGGAGTTGCTCAGCCGTGGTCCCGGCGAAACCACCGTGGCCGAGGTGGCGATGCACTGGTCGTTCTGGCACCTGGGACGCTTCTCCAGCAGCTATCGAGCGCTGTTCAAGGAGTTGCCCAGCCAGACTCTGAAACGCCATGGGCGTGCCTGACCCATAGCGAAGAAGCCCGCAAACCCTGCATCGCCCTCAACACTGTCTTCGCCGGCAAGCCGGCTGCTGCAAGGCGCTGGGCGGCCGATTCGCGAAAGCGCCGGCAGCGCTCTATTCTCGGTGTGGGCTGTCTTCCTGGGGGGCGCAATGCTTGAAACCATCGACCTGACCAACGCCGCCGCGGCCCTGGGGATCGGCATGCTGGTGGGCCTGGAGCGCGAGCGGCGCAAAGGGCAGGGGCCTCAGCGTGGCAGCGCCGGGTTGCGTACCTTCGCCATCACCGCGCTGTTGGGGTTCATCGGCCAGCGAGTCGGCGGCCCGCTGCTGCTGGCCTCGCTGGCCATTGCTGTGGCCGGGTTGGTGACGGTGGCCTATTGGCGCAACGAGCAAGAGGACCCGGGGGTCACCAGCGAAGTGGCGCTGCTGGCGGTGCTGATCCTCGGGGCCTTATGTGGCACGGACCCGGAGCTGGCGCTGGCCATCGCCGTTGTCATGACTGCCTTGCTGGCCTATCGACAGACACTCCATCACTTTGTGCGCAGTCAGTTGAGCGACCGGGAAATCGCCGATGGTCTGACCCTGCTGGTGGCGGCGCTGGTGATCCTGCCATTGGCGCCCGACCGGTTCATCGGTCCCTATGGCGCCTTCAACTTGCGCACCATAGGCACCCTGACCGTGCTGTTGATGGCGGTGGGCGCCTTGGGACATGTGGCGGTACGAGCCCTGGGCACCCATTACGGGTATGCCCTGAGCGCCGTAGCGTCGGGGTTCGTGTCCAGCACCTTGACCATCGTCTCCATGGGCCAGCGGGTCGCCAACGCGCCGCAGCAGGTCCGGACCCTCGGCGCGGCGGCGATTCTCTCTAACCTGGCCACAGTGGCGCAGATCGGCCTGATCCTGGCGACGGTCGATAGCGCGCTGCTGCAGGCCATGTGGCTGCCCCTGCTGCTGGGGGGCGCGAGCACGGCGCTGTATGCCGCCTGCCTGATGTTTCCCCGCACCGATCCCGGCAGCGTCGAACCGGTCAGCGACAAGGGCGCGTTCAATCCCAAGCTGGCCTTGATCGTGGCCCTGACCATGAGCGCCATCACCTTCGCGTCTTCCCTCATGCTCAACTACTTCGGGCAGTTGGGGGTGATGTTGACCGCGGTGATTAGCGGTTTTGCCGATGCCCATGCGTCCACGGCGTCCATTGCTTCGCTGGTCAAGTCCGGGCAATTGCCCGGCGCGGCCATCGGCAGCGTGGTGATGCTGGCCGTCAGCAGCAACGCACTCAGCAAGTGCGTGCTGGCAGCCATCAGTGGCGGACGCCGCTTTGCCCTCTACGTCGTTCCAGGGCAGGTGCTGTTGACCCTGGCGATGTGGGGCGGCGTCTGGCTGCAGTAACCAGGCCCTGGAAAAAAACGCGACGCCTGACAAAGATCAACTCGCCTCTGGCCAGAGCGCTCAGTCTTGAGTGCCCCTTGCGGTTTTTTTTCAAGCGCTTGAGCCGAGGTGAACCATGTCGCAAACACCACGTTTACTCTTGATCGCGCCCCAGCAGATGCAGCGCACCGCGGCTTTCGAGCGCACTGCGCAACTGGCCAAGGCCTTGCAACTGCCGGTGCACATGGTCGCCCTGGATCATCTTCAGGCGCTGACGCTGGCAGGGCTGTTCGACAGCGGCCAGGCCGAGCAATTGCAGGTGGCCTATCTGCAACAGCACCGGCAATGGCTGGAACAACAGGCGCAACCGATGCGCGAGCAGGGCCTGCAGGTGACGTGCGAGGCGCTGTGGGTCACCCAGCCGTATCAGGCGATCCAGCAGTTCGCCAATGAAATGCCCCTGGCCCTGATCATCAAGGATGCCCATGCCGAGTCGGCGATGCGGCGGATCTTCTATACCCCGCTGGACTGGCAACTCTTGCGCGACTGCACCTTGCCGGTGCATCTGGTGACCGAAGCCCGCCACCCGCGGCCGCGGCGGGTGCTGGCGATCATCGACGTGCTGCGCAGCGAAGTGCAGGACTTGCAGTTCAACGATCAGATCGTCGACGCGGCGGTAAAACTGGCCGAGCAGTGCGACGCCGAGCTGGACCTGCTGCATGTGTATGACTGGGTGGCGGTCTATGCCAAGGACACCGGCGCCGGCGCGCTGTCCTTGGCCAGTGGTTTGTATGAAGCCCTGGGCGCGGCGCAACACGAGGTTTATCGCGCGCTGGCGGAGCGCCACGGCGTGCCCCCGGAACGCAGTCACTTCATTGAAGGCATGCCGCTGCAGCAAATCTGCCGCTTCGCCGAGGAGCATCAGAGCGATGTGATTGTCATGGGCACCACCCAGCACCGTGGTGTGCACAAGCGCCTGGGCAGCACTGCCGAGCACCTGCTGTTGCAGGCACCCTGCAGTATCTGGGCGGTCAAGCCAGCGCGCGAACCCCAGCAGTGACATGGGGCCGGCCACGCCAGCGATGGGGCGGCGTGGCGGCTCGGGTCAGAGGAACAGGCGGTGCAGCACCTGATGGGCATCGTCGGGATCGGTACGGGTGGTGAAACCCAAGGCAGCGGCCAGCTCGCGCATCGGCTGGTTGTTGGCGCTGTCCACTGAATACATCTGCTGAAAACCATGCTGGCGGGCTGCGCGGATCAGGTGGGTCATCAGCAATGAGCCCAGGCCCAGGTGTTGCCATTCATCGGCGACAGTGACCGCGCATTCGCATTGATCGCCGGTGGCGGCGGCATAACGACTGACGCCGATTTCAATCAGCTTGCCGTTTTCATGCACCAGGGCTATGTACGCCAGGCGCTGCTTGCCATCGACGTCCATCAACTGGTTAAGCATGGCGGTATCGGGCTCCTTGATCTGGGCCAGAAAACGCATGTGCCGGGAATCGGCGGACAGCCGCTTGATGAAATCGTATTCGCGCTGCCGATCCTGCTCCGTCAGGGGCCTGATCAGCACGTGGCGGCCATCATCAAGGGCTTCGATCCAGTGCTGACCGGTCACGCAGCCATAGGCTGCGGCGGCCTGGTCATTGTGTTCTTTGATGCTGAACATGGGGGCGATCCTCTAGGGATGATCAAGCGTGGCCCGCGACCCCAGGCCGCGTGGTTCCTATCCTTTACGCCTGTTGCAGGGGGCAGGATCTGATCTGGATCAGACGCGGCTCAGGGGCTCGGATATTCACTGCCGACGCGGTGTTAACCCGCCGCTTTGTGATTTTTATCAAGCCGGCGGCGCGGGTGGCGAGCATCATCGAGGCATCGGCTGGGGGCGCCCTGGCCGTTGTTCAGTGCGCCGTCCGGGAGGTGCCCATGTCCACACTGCAACGCGTGCTATTGATTGCACCTACGGCCCTGTCCCGCAGCCCGGCATTTGATCGCGCAAGCGCGCTGGCCCGGGCCTTGGGCGCCAGTTTGCACATCGTCGCCTTTGACTTTGTCGAGGTGCTGGAGGTGGCGGGGCTGTTCGATCATCAAGCCATGGCCCAGGCCCGGGAAGGCTATCTGCAGGTGCATCGACATTGGCTGGAACAACAGGCCCGCTTCGAGCGGGCCCACGGTTTGCAGGTGAGCACCGAGGTGCTGTGGGCCAAGGCTCGCCTGCAGGAGATTCTCGACTATGTGAGCGACTACCACCCGGACCTGGTGGTCAAGGACGCCCAGCCGGTGCCAAGCCTCAGGCGCATCTTCTACCAGCCTCTGGACTGGTTGCTGCTGCGCGAGCTGCGCCAGCCATTGCACCTGGTGACGGACTGTCGGCACCCCTTGCCGTTGAAGGTATTGGCCGCCCTGGACCTGTCCCATCTGGAATACCTGACCCAGGGCCTGAATCAACGCATTCTCGAGATGTGCGCGACCCTGGCCAAACACTGCGGTGCCCGGGTGCACTTGCTGAATGTGGTGGATTGGGCCACTGAGAACGCCACCGGCCTGCCCATCTACAGTCCTGACACCAACACCAGCTTGCGCGATGCGGTGAATGATGCGCAGCAGGAAGCGTTCGAGACCCTGGCCGAGCGCTACGCCATTGCCCCTGAGCACTGTTATCGCCTGGAGGGTGTGCCGCATCAGGTCATCGCACGCTTTGCCGCCGACAACGATTTCGACCTGATGGTCCTCGGGCGTGTGCATCGCCGGGGCTTGCAACGCTTCATCGGCTCCAGCGCCGAGCAACTGCTGTATCACACACCTTGCAGCCTGATGCTGGTGGAGCCTCAGGAGTGAGATCGGGCTTGAGCCGTGGTCCTGCCCGGCAGCCAGGAGACGGAGTTGCAGCCTTGAGGGGCCGGGGACTATTCCCTGGCGGCGTTATGACAACCCGCCACCCGCTGTTTCAGGCCTTCCAGATCGAGGATCTGGACCTGCTTGCCATCGATGATCACCAAGCCCTGATCCCGCAGATGGGCGATGCACCGGCAAATGGTTTCCAGGCGCAGGCCCAGGTAGGAGCCGATCTCCTCGCGGCGCATGCGCAGGACAAAGGCCCGTGACGAATAGCCCCGCAGGCTCAGGCGTTGCGACAGATTGAGCAGAAAGGCCGCCAGACGCTCGTCGGCGTTCATGTTGCCCATCTGCAGCAACATGCTGTGATCACGCACGATCTCCCGGCTGAGGATCTTGTTCAGGTTGTGCTGCAGCGAAGGCAGGGCCTGGGACAGCTGTTCCAACTGGGCAAAGGGAATCGGGCACACCTCGCCATCTTCCAGGGCAAAGGCGCTGCAGGCGTGCAGGTTGCTGCTGATGGCATCCAGCCCAAGGATCTCCCCGGCCATCTGAAACCCGGTGACCTGTTCACGACCGTCCACCGACAGCACGCTGGTCTTGAAGAACCCCAGGCGCACCGCGTACAGCGAGCTCAAGGGATCGCCGGCGCGATACAGCGTGTGGCCTTTCTTCACCCTGACCCGTTGCAGGATCAAGGTGTCCAGGCGTTCTACCTCCTGGTGGCTGAGGCCCAGGGGCAAACACAATTCCAGAACGCTGCAACTTGAGCAGGCGGCTTTGAGGTACTGCACCTGGATAGGGCGTGTCTCGAATGGCGGCATGGGGGGCTCGCTGCAGTTGAGTCGGCTCAGGCCAGAGGAGGAGGGCGAGCCTGGTGATTGAATGTAGACCGATGCGGCCCGGGGAGCACGGTTAAACGGTTTTAACATTCGCCGGTGGCGCCTGACGCTGATCCGGAGCGAGCAAGAGAAGGGGGATGGCAATACGCCATAAAGCATTTAAAGTGAGCGCCCCCTCTCCCATGTTCAAGGATTGACGATGCGCAGGACTGGATTCTGGACCCGTTGCCAAACGACTTTGCTGACAAGCTGCCTGCTTAGCCTGCCATTGGCGGTACTAAGCCTTGAGACTCAGGCAGCGGAGCCTGATTTCATCACCCTGGTGATCGAGAACGAAGGCGACTATCCCATCACGTTTGAGCCGCCATTCCACGTCGATTCTTCGGATTTCGAGCGCAAATACCCGGTAAGCGTGCCCAAATACGCCACCGCCAAGGGCCTTGAGTCCGGTCCCGTGGTGATCGGCGCGCGCCAGCAGGGCATGCTGGTGATGGCCTTGAGCAAACCGATGTTCAACATCCTCGATATCTTCAGCAAGGACTGGGGTTTCAACCTCAAGTTCTGCCAGGAGCGTGGGGCCTGTGACGAAGCCAGGCTCAGCGGGACCATCAGCTCCACCACCAGCTTCAACTGGAACCAGTCGAGCAACTTCAGCCAAGCCCAAGTCAGCGACATGACCAACGACGAGCTGGAGGCCTATGCCAAGACCAAGGCCATGATCTCGGGCATTCTGACCACCCTGGGCAGCGTTCTCGGCCTGCCGATCGGTGCGGGCGGCATGATCGGTGGCCTGCCGGATGCGCAGAACTTCAAGGTGACCCTGAAGCAGCAATGCAATGCACGCTTCTCGATGAACCTGGAGCCCTCGCTGGCACAGAACGGCGATTTTCTCGTCGACTTGCGGGTCAACCGCGTGCTGCCCAGCGACATGACCAACTTCAACGGTTTTGTCATCGACGACAGCGCTGTGGTCGGCAAGGGGTTGCGCCTGGTGGAAAACAACTGCCGCGATGGCCGGCAAGCCCAGTGCCTGATCAGATTCAACGGCGGCACCGATATCAAGAACCTCAACACCACCGAGTTCTCCGTCACCGATCGCGCCGGTTGCATCGCCGGCGACAAGCTGGCCTATTCCCAGGGCGCGTTCATGCTCAGCAACAAGGTCGGCTTCCCAGTGCGCTACACCCTGTTCATCAAGGACCGCATGGTCGACAACGGCGAAGTCTGGCCCGACCAGAACAAGGACCTGCGCCAGTTGGTGGGCCAGGTCATGGCCACCGTCGGCGACCAGGAATGCCCGCAGGCCCAGGACCCCTGGATGGGTGGGCGGCGCATGGGTGTCTGCCCGTTGCGCCTGGAAGTCCAGGGTGACGGTGGCCCGGGGCTCAAGGGCAGTCTGCGTTGCAGCCTGTCCATGCGCCAGGGCACCGTGGGCGACCCCAATGCCGACTACATGAACCTCTACAGCCTGACCGGTTGCACCCCGGTCATGCCGGCGTCCATCAGTCCGGTGGCCGGTTTCTACCAGATGGACGTCAAGCGTCTGGTGCCCTTCAGTGGCATGCACAAAATGATTTCCATCGAGCTGATCAAGCCGCAGCAGTAAGGACGTAAGCAGATGTCAGCCACACAGGCTTTTACCGCCCCGGGCGGGCACGACGCGGCGCTGACCCGACGCGAGGACGACCTTCTGGACCGCTGGCCGGTGGCCAAGCTGGTCTACCGCATGATCACCGCGACGCCCTTGGGCTGGTCGGCGCGGATCGGCCTCTATGGTCAGTGGGGCAGCGGCAAGACCAGCGTGCTGAATTTTCTGCAGCAGATTGCTGAGAAGAACGACGATATTGTCATCCGGCTTCCCGCGTGGCGCACCACCGGGGAGCAGGAGTTCATCGTGCAGTTCTATCTGGCGCTGGCGGATACACTGCAACGTTCAGGTGTTGGCGAACCCTTCAAGCACTGGACCAAGCGTCAGTCGAAAAAGGTCGCCGAGATCCTTGAAAAAGCCGCCAATAAAACCGCTGACCTCAAACTGCCCGAGTCGGCCAGCTACAGCGAAATCGTAACCTTGGCCGCCGGCGCCGCAGGGCTGGTCTTCGAGAAACTGAGCGAAATACTGCAACTGGAAAAAAGCGACCTGGATGCCCTGCGCAAGCAACTGGGCGAAAGACGCATCATTGTCTTTGTCGACGACCTCGACCGTGCCGATCCACGGATGCTCCCGACGACCCTGTTGACGCTGCGGGAACTTCTGGACTGGCCGGGATTTGTCTTTGTCCTGGCCTTCGACAAGGACGTGGTGGGCAAGGCACTTCGCTCCTATTCCGAAGCCTTCGGCGAGTCGGCCCAGCACTTTCTGGACAAGATCATCGATGTACCGGTGACCCTGCCCGAGCCAAGCCCGAAGCAGGTGCAGCGAATGGTCGCCAGGAACCTGAAATACTGCTGCCCATTCCTGCCGGACACGGCCATCGCGCAGACCGCCGAGTGGTTTCCCACTAATCCGCGCCAGGCCAAACGCATCTGCCGCAGCTTGTCGGTGTTTGGCGCGGCGGCTGATCGACATGCCGAGGGGCAACTGGACTGGCGCGGAATCATCCTGCAGACCATCTTGCGTGAGACCGAACCCAAGGTGGCCCAGGTGGTTGAAGAGCACCTGCTGGGTTTCCACTCTGCCTTTAGTGCCAGCATGTTCGGCAATGCCAATACCAAGGAGCAGGAGCAGCACAAGCAAACAGTGCTCGACGCCGCACAATTTCCCCATGACGCACTCAAAAACAAGCGCCTGTTGAAGTTGCTCGAAGAGCTGGGCAATGCCAGAAGCAAACTGTCTCTGGAAAAAATTCACTATGAGATGAGCCTGGCGGTCCGCGAGGTGGAGTTCACCATTCCCGAGTTTTCCCAGTTGGTGAAATCCTGGGGGGAATACCCGAGCGCCCAGACCCTCAACGACTTCATTCGTGAGGCGGCCAGTCGTAGCGATGAAGGTGAGGTCGCAGTGGCCAATGCCATGCTCAACATGGCGAATTTTCAGTATGGCGAGCAGTTGGGCAGAGCCGGTTCCTTCTACTCACGGGAAGCGTTTGAGCGAGCGTTGCGCAGTGCCGGAGAGCTCCTGGGTTTGATCGAGTTCTGTTACTCGACCGATATTGCTGGGGCCATGTCCACTGCTCGCGGCGACTATGAAGTGTGCATCGGTTTTATCAGGAGCTTTTATCGAAACGGCTCCAAAGACGGTAGCGCACCTGAGAGGGCACTCCGTGAGCGCGAGCTGCGACTAGCGGCGATCATTGCCGCTCAGTGTGATGATCCGCAGCGCTTGTATCTGGATGCCGAGCCTGTTCAGGGCACGCTGCGTGTTCCTGCCTGGGAAGTCTCTCGTGTACATGAGCACTATGTGACGGCGTTACAGGAGGTACTCGCGCCTCGTTTGATACGCGCTGCCATCAATGTATTCGCCATACCCAATGGCGTCATGAATGCACTGATCCAGGATGATGCGCGGCTCAAGTGGGTACTGACTGAAGGGCGCTCCCCTCTGTATACGGAGGCCAGCAAAGAACTGGGATGCGCTGCCTTGAAGCAACTGATCGAGAATCCCCAGGACCTGGGCAGCAGGGAAATACTGGCGAAGAATGCCTTGTCCTATCTGGGTGCGTTTACTAGTCGCTGGGAGTCTGCTTCCACCAGTGCCGAGCAGGCCACGCCCTATCTGGAATATATCCGGTTGGCTTGGCAAGCCCTCTGCGAGCTGGAACCGAACATACAGACACGGGTATATCTGAAGAAACTGAAGCCGCAGCTTGAACAGCAGGTGGCGATCCCGGAGTTTCTGCAGACGCCCGCCTGGTGGAGTGGCGAACCCGATGACATCGAGTACGAACTGCAAAGTATTTGACTGCGCGCGGTCGCTGTTCTATGTCGCGAGACGTCATCGCCCCTGGTGTCGATGACTTGCCTGGTAGCTGTCTTGCTGCACTCACCCCGGCGGCAACAACCGCAATGGGTCCACGGGTACGCCATTGGCGCGGATCTCGAAGTACAACTGGGCGCGGTCGGTGTCCTGGGACCCGGCCTCGGCAATCTTCTGGCCCTTGATCACCATCTGGCCTTCCTTGACCACCAAGCGGCTGTTGTAGGCGTAGGTGCTGGTGTAGGAGGGGCCGTGCTGGAGGATCATCAGGTTGCCGTAACCGCGCATGTAGCCGGCGAATGCCACTTTGCCGCCCAGGGTGGCGTGGATGGGCTGGCCCTGAGTGGTTGCGATGCGGATGCCCTGGTTGAGCTTGCCGGTGGGGGAGAAACGGCCGATCAGCACCCCACGCAGCGGCCAGCTCCAGCCTTGCAGGGTGACTTTGGGCATCGGCGGGGCGGGCGGTGCGGCTTTGACCTTGCTCTTGCTGGCGGTGCTGCGCGACTTGCTGCTGACCACGCGGGTCGTCCTGGTCGCGCCGCCAACCCGCAGCACCTGACCGACTTCCACGGTGTAGGGCGCCTTGAGGCCGTTGAGCCGCGCCACTTCCTTCCAGTTGGTGCCATTGCGGCTGGCGATCGAATACAGCGTGTCGCCACGCTTGACCCGATATTCACCGGCCTTGAGCGGCCCAGTGCCACCAGGGCTGGAGGAATTGGAGCTGCAGGCCGATACCGCCAGCAGTAGTGCAATCAATAGAAGTCTTACCAACACACGGCAACCATTAAGTCCTGATAAAGCCCTGCAGCCCGAGCTGCCCGCGACGCGCCAGGCAAGCCGGTAACTATACCTGTTTGCGGCTTGAGAGGCGCGTTATAGACCGCAACATGCAGCGTTAAATTCAATGATTGTGTTGCTGGTTGAGCGCTGGGCCATCAAGCGTCAGGACTTATGACGCTGCAACGATCAGGCAGTGCTACGCCGATACACCGTCGCACTCCAATAGCGGCTGCCGGCGCGTTCTTGGCGACGCCAACCGGCGCCAGCCAGCTGTTTGCCAATCAGCCGATTCATCCAGCCATGGCCGAGCAACAGCACGGGGCCCTGCTGGGTCAGGGACTGAAGTTGCAGGGCGGCGGCTGCCGCCCGACTCCGGGTCGCAGTGGCGGTTTCGACGTGCCTGGAGTAACCGCAGCACCACAGGATTCGCAGAATGGCCGCCCAGGTAATAGGTGACAGGCGTGGTTGTCGCCAAGGTCCATAAGGCAGTTGCGCCTCGCAGAACAGTGGGTCCACCAAGGTCGGTTGCAGCCCCAGGGCCTGCACCGATGCCAGTGCTCGAGGAGCGCTGCTGGAGACAATCACGGCGGCGCTGGCGGCCAGTTGCAGACTGGATGGTGGGGCCGGGTGCGCAGTGATTGCCGAGCGATCGTAGTCCTGGATCCAGCCCTGCATGTCGAGTGCTGAAATCCTGCCGTTCGCTATGCCTTCGGGTTGACCGTGACGCATGAGGATGATGGTGCTGTTCAAGGTCTGGTTACGTCCTGCTTGGTGCGGTTCGAGGAATGGGCGGCCGGCGCCTGTCTGGGAAGCCAGCCATGGTCCTGATACCAGGCCAGGGTATCGCTGATGGTGCGTTCCAGGGACCGGAAGCTCAGGTCCAGTTCCTGTTCGCTCTTGCTCGGGTCGAAACGGCTGCGACCGGATTCCTGAAGCATTAGACGCACCGTGGCCAGGCTCAGCAACACCGGCTTGCCGGTCAAGCGGGCATAGAGTTCCTGCACCGCCGCCAAGGTATAGAGCAAAGGGACTGGCAACGGGCGCACTGGGGTCCTGACGCCGGCGACACGCCCCAGCAGCGGTACCAGTCCGGCCATGGTCATGTGCCGGCCCGCCGCCAGGTAGCGTTCGCCCCGGCGTCCCTGGCGCGCGGCGGCAATCTGCGCCAGTGCCACATCACGGGCGTCGACCACCGAGAAACTACCTGGAACCAGGCCGGGCAGGCGGCCAAGCACCACGTCGTTGAGCAATTGTCCGGAGGACGTCGGCCCGATGTCTCCGGGGCCCCACATCCAGCCGGGCAGAACCATGCAGGCATGCATCTGCGGATGGCTCTCGAGGAACGCCAGCACTGCTTGATCGGCGAGGATCTTGCTGCGGTAGTAGTCATCCGCATCGGCGGGGTCACGCAGGCACGTCTCGTCGATCAGTTGGCCGGGCTCGCCCTTGAGCACGGCAATCGACGAGGTGTGGATGAAGCGGCGGATACCGGCGCTGTAGGCCCGCTCCAGTAAGCGCTGGGTGCCCAGGACGTTGATCCTCTGCAGTTGTTGCCAGTGACTGCCACCCTTGTAGTTGTCGCGAAAGAACGCCGCGGTATGAAACAGCGTGTCGCAGCCATGCAGTGCAGCGGCGAACCAGTCGACATCGGCCATGTCGCCCACCACCAGTTCCAACCCTGGCAGCGAACCGAACTGCTGTTCACCCTTGGCTCTTGAACGTACCAGGGCCTTGACCTGGCAGCCTCGGGCCAGCAGTTGCCGGACCAGATTGTTGCCCAGCAGGCCGGTGGCCCCGGTGACAAAGGTGTAATGCATTTCAGGGCGATAGCCGGCATCGGCGTTCGCTTGGGTGCGGTGTTCGGGGGCAGTGCTCATACGGTCCGTTCCATGGGTTTGGAGGGCGCTAGATATACCTTGGCCAGCACCACGGAAAAACTGCGAGTCCTGCATAATGGCTTTGCGAATTTGCAAAGCGATCAGCAGGAGTAGGGCTTTGGAAGCGAATTGGGATGATCTGCGCCTGTTGCTGGCGGTCTGGCGGCGCGGCAGTTTTCTGCAGGCCGGCCAATTGCTGGGGGTGGCGGCCTCGACGGTGTCCCGTCGCTTGAGCCAATTGGAAACGGCCCTGGGCGAGCCACTGCTGCAAAGAGGTGTCGAGGGCTGTTGGCTGACGCCGCGGGGACAATCACTGGTGGAAGTCGCCCTGGCCGCAGAGGAAGGGCTGAGGCGCCAGAGCACTGTGGGCCTCACGCAGTCGCAGAGCGAACTGCGCGGCAGCATCCTGGTCAGTGCAGGCGAGGGCTTTGCCCCTTGGGTGCTGGAGGCAGCCCATCGGGTGACGTCGGTTCATCCAGGCTGCTCGGTGGAGCTGCAGGTAAGCGCCGAGTTTCACAAGCTGGCCCGCGGCGTGGCGGACATCGCGGTGCGCACTGCGCATCAGGGTGAGCCTTCGCTGATCTATCGCGCATTGGGCAAGCTTGAGTATGGCGTGTTCGCCAGTGCTGACTTGTTGCGCAGGTGCCCGGACATCACCCCGGCGACGGCCGCCACCATCGGCTTGCTTCCACCCCTGGACAACCTGCCGCAGATGCGCGCGGCCAGGGCCGCAGGCCTTGAGGGCCGGCAGATCAGGGTGAGTTCGTTCACGACTCAGGTCGAGGCGGTACGGCGCGGGATGGGGATTGCGGTTATGCCGCGGATTCTGGGGCGCGATCTGGTGGAGCTGTTTGCGTCGATGACGTTTCCAGCGATGGAGATCTATCTGGTGACCCGGCCTCAAGCCTTGAAGCAGGCGCATATCAAACACTGCTTCGAGGTTCTGGAGCAGGTATTGGGTGAGGCGCTGTCGACTGAACAAACCGGCGCAATCCCTTAGGACTGCGCCGGTGCGTCACTCAGTGTGGCGCGCGGGGAATGGTCTTGAGCAGGTCTTCGGGGCTGATGTGGCCGACGACGGCTTCGGCGGCGGCGCTGCCCGGCAGCGGCAGGTCGAGGATGTGGCCCTTGATCTTGCCCACGACGTGCATTTCGCAGGGCTTGCAATCGAACTTCAAGGTCAGCACTTCGTCACCGTGCACCAGTTGCATCGGTGCCACCTTGGTGCGCACGCCGGTTACGCCCTTGGCCTGCTTGGGGCACAGGTTGAAAGAGAAACGCAGGCAGTGCTTGGTGATCATCACCGGCACGTCGCCGTGTTCCTCGTGGGCCTCGAAGGCAGCATCGATCAGTTGCACGCCGTGGCGGTGGTAGAAGTCCCGGGCCTTCTGGTTGTAGACGTTGGCCAGGAACGACAGGTGCGACTCCGGGTACACCGGCGGCGGGTTGCTTTCGGCCTTGCGCGTGCCCCGTGGATGAGCCGCGACGCGGGCCGTGTCCAGCGCTTCGATGACTTCCCGGCGCAGGGCCTTGAGCTGGGAATTGGGGATGAAGTACGCCTGGGGCGCATCCAGCTTGATGTCCGTGGCGTGGTAGAGGGTGGTGCCCAGTTGCCCCAGCAGGTCCTGCAGTTGCCCAAGGGCCTGCTCCGGCTTGTTGGCCACGCCGAACGGACCGTCCAGGGTGACGCTGGCGCTGATGCCTTCTTCGCTGGTGGCGGTCAGTTGCAGGCGTTCTTCACGCAGGGTGGCCAGCCAGGACAGGCCAATGCGCCGCTCGGCGGAGGTGCGGGTCAGGGCCTGCTGCCAGTTGTGGTCGAGGTTGCGGCTCAGCGGATGGTTGGGCCGCAGGCGTTGCAGGGCTTCGGGCATCTCGTTGGGTTCGACCCGATAGCGGTAGCGTTTTTCGCCATCTTCTTCGAATTCGCCGCGGGCTTCGGCGATGTTGGCGCGAAAGCCCACCACCTCGCGCTTGACCAGCAGGTTGAGGCCGTCGCCGTTGGACAGCGGCTCGAAGGTCACCACTTGCAGGTCGCGCTTGCCGACTTTTTCCACGGTGCCCACTGGCAGGCCGGTGAAGGTCGGCGAGTCGAAGGCGCCGATGTCGATCTTGCGCTCGCTGACGAAGTAGTCGGTGCTGCCCCGGTGGAAGGTCTTGTCCGGATCGGGGACGAAGAAGTGCGCGGTGCGGCCGCTGGAGGCGCGGGCCAGGTCCGGACGGTCTTCGAGGACGTCGTCCAGGCGCTGACGGTAGTAGGCCGTGATGTTCTTCACATAGGCCATGTCCTTGTAGCGTCCCTCGATCTTGAACGAGCGTACGCCGGCTTCCACCAGGGCGCGGATGTTGGCGCTCTGGTTGTTGTCCTTCATCGACAGCAGGTGCTTCTCGTAGGCGATCACGCCGCCGTGCTCGTCTTTCAGGGTGTAGGGCAGGCGGCAGGCCTGGGAACAGTCGCCGCGGTTGGCGCTGCGGCCGGTCTGGGCGTGGGAGATATTGCACTGGCCGGAAAAGGCCACGCACAAGGCCCCGTGAATGAAAAACTCGATGGCCGCGTCGGTTTCGGCGGCGATGGCGCTGATTTCCTTGAGGTTCAGTTCACGGGCCAGCACCAGTTGGGAGAAACCGGCCTGGTCGAGGAACCTGGCCCGCTCCAGGGTGCGGATATCGGTCTGGGTGCTGGCATGCAGCTCGATGGGCGGAATATCCAGCTCCATCACCCCCAGGTCCTGGACGATCAACGCATCGACACCCGCGTCGTACAACTGATGGATCAGCTTGCGCGCCGGCTCCAGTTCGTTGTCGTGGAGGATGGTGTTGAGGGTGGTGAACACCCGGGCGTGATAGCGGCGGGCGAACTCCACCAACTGGGCGATCTCGCCCACCTCGTTGCTGGCGTTGTGACGGGCGCCGAAGCTCGGGCCACCGATGTACACCGCATCGGCGCCATGCAGGATGGCTTCGCGGGCGATGGCCACATCGCGGGCAGGGCTGAGCAGTTCCAGGTGATGTTTGGGCAAGGACATGTTTTTTTAGTCAGGCTTATCAGGATCAAGGCGCGCATTGTAGCGGCGAAACGCGTGCCCGGCACCCGTATGCTGCCCGGTGGCGGCCACGCATTGCGCGCAGCCGCCGAATAAACCCGCGGCGTCAGGCCCTGGCGGCCATCGCGGTGACTTCCACGCGCATGCCTTCCACCGCCAGAGCGGCCACGCCAACGGCGGCGCGCACCGGCCAGGGCTTGGCGAAGAAACGCTGGTAGACCTCGTTGAACGCGGCGCGGTCGGCCATGTCGGTGAGGTAGATGGTCAGGTGCATGACCCGGTCCATGGAACTGCCGGCCCGCTCCAGGGCGACTTTCAGCGCCTGCAGGGTGCATTCGCTCTGCAGGGTGATGTCCCCCAGTTCCAGGCTACCGTCGGCGCGGGTAGGGATCTGGGTCGAGACCAGGATGCCGTTGAACGCGGCGACGTCGGAGGAGATGGAGTCCGCGTCCGGGTCGGGGGTGAAAACGAGGTCTGGGTTGGCCATGGGGGTCTCTTATTCGAGGGAAAACGGTTCGCAAGGATGAGTGGGTGCCGATTGAAGTTCAAGTTATGAGGGTCTTTTTCCGGTCCTCATCCCATGCGTCGTCCAGGTCACGCTTGCAGGCTCAGGAGCCTGTTCACATCGCGGACCCGTTGCGCGTCGGCTGCGGGAGCGCTTTTGAGCATGACGCTGAGCTTGTCGTCAGCGAACTTCATTCCCGGCTACCGGCCTGGAACAGTTGCAGGAAGCCTTGCAGGGTGTTGTCGACGAAGCGCTGGTCCGAGGTGCCGGCGGGAAAGTGCAGGACGCCATGGATCACCAGCGACGCCAGGCCATGGGTATAGGACCAGCCGGCGAGGGCGGCCCGACGGACCTCGGGGTGTTCGATGTCCAGTTCGAGGATCTCGGCAATGATCCGTCGCAGCTCGCCAAAGGCTTGGTTGCGGGCATTGAGTAAGAGGGGCGGCATCTCGCCAGTGGCGAACTCGGGGCCGAACATCAGCTGGTAAAGCGCCGGGTTGGCGCGGGCAAAACTGAAGTAGGCCAGGCAGGCATCGCGCAATTTTTGCAGGCCACTCTGGGTACTGTCCCGGGGCAACACCTGGGCCAATTCGTGAAAGCCTTGAGCGGCCAAGTGGCCGATAAGCTCCGCGCGATTGGCGTAATGGTGATAGGCCGCCGTGGCACTGACCCCGACCCGTTCGGACACCGCGCGCAGCGACAGCTTGGTCGGGCCGACTTGCTCAAGCATGTCCCGGGCCGCATCGAGCAGTTGCGGTGCCAGATTGCCCACGTGGTAGGAATCCCGTGAGCGCGAGGAGTGCTTGGTCATGTTTGGAAGGCCCCGAATGACTTCGACTGAAAGGCAAAAAAAACGCCGAAATCTTATCATGAGCCATAATCTTGACGGCGCTAAGATTGGCTCGTAGCCTGGGCGCCACAACAACAAGACCGCTTAAGGAAGCCCCCTATGTCAGAACTGAAACTGCAACCCCAGGCCGCCGTATCCTTGCAACGCTGGCACGCCATGGTCGCCGGGCAAGACCTGCACGACTTGCCCGGACTGCTGGACCCCAAGGTGGTGTTTCGTTCGCCCATGGCCCATACCGCCTACCCGGGAGCTCAGGTCGTGGCGACCATCCTTGGCACGGTGCTCAATGTCTTCGAGGATTTTGCCTATCACCGCGAGCTGGCCACCGCCGATGGCCTGAACGTGGTGCTGGAGTTCAGCGCCCGGGTCGGCGACAAACAGGTCAAGGGCATCGACATGATCCGCTTTGACGAGGGCGGCAAGATTGTCGAATTCGAGGTCATGGTGCGGCCCATGAGCGGGCTGCAGGCCCTGGGAGAGGAAATGGGCAAGCGTTTGTCCGCCTACCTCGCTGCCAGCAAGGGTGCGCCGTCGGCACCCTGAGAATCCGGGTTATTCGAGGGTTTCACCGGCGGCCGGGCTCAGCCAGGTCGCCACCACCCGCCGATCCAGCTCTTCCCAGTCCGCCATTCCCAGCACCCGAGTGGTGTTCAGGCCGCGCAAATAGCCGCGCAGTTGGTAGGCAACCGCCTGCAATGCCTGCGGTTCTGCGCTGCTGTCACGCAATACGCTTTCATACTCGATCAGGTAGTCGGCCACCCGCTCGCGAAATTCGGGCAGGACGGCATCGCGGATAAGGTCAAAAGTTCGCACGCAAGAATCCCTTTTAGTTGTAGTTGGACTGCCGGGCAGTCTGCCCGGAGGGCAACTATTGGTTCAAGTGATAGTGACAATCAAAAAACAGCTATTTTGTCGGACGCGTCAACCGTGGAAAATCGCCGCCCTCGATAGCGCCCGCAGGGTTCAACCCGTGGCGCCCTGTACCCGCGTTCTTGACTCCAGGATGTGTCCGATGCGCCTTTTACCCCTGTTTGCCATGACTTCTGCCGCTGTTGTGCTGGCCGGCTGCGCCTCTGCGCCGAACAACCCGAGCCTGGTCATGCAGACCCGCAAAACCCCCGCCCAATACGCCGATTGCGTGATGCCCAAGCTGCAGAGCAGCGACCAGACCGCTACCGTTTCGCAATCACAGCGCGGCTACCGGATCGTGGTCACCAGCAAGGTCGCGGCGGACAACGTGCTGGAAGCCTACAAGGCGCCCAACGGCGGCAAGGTATTCCTCTATGAGCGGCATTTGCTGGCCTCCAGCTTTGCGCCGTCCCATTTCGAAAAGACCGCACAAGACTGCCTGTAACCCGCCGGGGCTCATGGCTTCCTGGCGCGGGCGCTGCGGCGACAGCGTTCGGAACACCAGCGCACCTCATCCCAGCAGCGCGCCCAGCGTTTGCGCCAGGTGAAGGGCCGGCCGCAGGCGGCGCAGTCCTTGCGCGGCAGGTCGGATTTCTTCACAGGGGCTCTCCAGCGTCCAGGCGCGCCAGCAACTCCTCGCCCCGTTGCCAGATGGCGTCCCGGCGCGGGGCGTCCATGCGCTGCAGGTTGCGATAGGTCAGCGCCAGGCGCGGATTGGCGCCCAGTTGCTCCTGGTGGCGGATCAGGAAATGCCAGTACAGGGCGTTGAACGGGCAGGCATCGCTGCCGGTGGCCTGGTCCACCCGGTAACGGCAGCCGCCGCAGTAGTCGGACATCCGCTGAATATAGCGACCGCTGGCGCAATAGGGCTTGGAGCCCAGGTAGCCGCCGTCGGCATGCATCACCATGCCCAGGGTATTGGGCAGTTCGACCCAGTCGAAGGCATCCAGGTAGACCGCCAGGTACCAGTCGCAGATGGCTTTGGGGGCGATGCCGGCCAGCAGGGCAAAATTGCCGGTGACCATCAGCCGCTGGATATGGTGGGCATAACCCAGCTCCAGGGTCTGGCCGATGGCCTGGGACATGCAGCGCATGTCGGTGGCGCCGCTCCAGTAGAACTCCGGCAGGGCCCGGGTATTGCCCAGGCCGTTGAGCTCGGCGTATTCCGGCATGCGCAGCCAGTAGATGCCGCGTACATATTCACGCCAGCCGATCAGTTGGCGGATGAAGCCCTCTGCGGCATTCAGCGCCACCCGGTTCTCGCGATAGGCCTGCTCGACATCGGCGCAGAGCTGGCGCACATCCAGCAGGCCGATATTCAGCGCAGCGCTGATCCGCGCATGAAACAGAAAGGGCTCGCCCTCGGCCATGGCGTCCTGGTAATCGCCGAACGCGGCCAGGGAAAAGTCGAGGAAGTGCTGCCACAGCTCCTGCGCCTGCTCGTGGGTCACCGGATAGTCGAAGCGCGCCAGGTCACCGTAGTGATCGCTGAAGCGCTGGCCCACCAGTTGCAGTACCTCGTGGGTAATGGCGTCGTGGCCGAAGCGCGCCGCAAAGGGCCCGCGCAAGCCCCGGGGCAGGGCCTTGCGGTTGTCGGCGTCGAGGTTCCAGGTGCCACCGCAGGGGCGGCCATCGGGCTCCAGCAGCAGGCCGCTTTGCCTGCGCATCTCGCGGTAGAAATACTCCATGCGCAACGACGTCCGTCCGGCCGCCCAATCGCGGAACGCTTCGCGCGAACACAGGAACCGCCGATCCACATGAACAGTCAGGGGCAGGCCGGCATCGCGCAGGGCCTGTTCCAGTCGCCATTCTCCGCACTCGGTGACATGCAATTGAGCCGCACCGAGGGCCGTCTGCCAGCGCCGCAACTCGCCAGGAAGGCTGCCGCTGTTGTCAGGATCGTCCAGCTTGACGTAGATCACCCGCCAGCCTTGCTCGCGCAGGCGCTCGGCAAAGTGGCGCATGGCGCTGAAGATCAGCAGGATTTTCTGTGGATGATGCCGGACATACCGCGCTTCGCTGTCGACTTCGGCCATCAGCAGTGTGTCGTGGACCGGGTCCAGGACCTTGAGCAACTCCAGGTCGAACGACAACTGGTCGCCCAGCACCAGCCCCAGTCGGCCGCCAGCGCCGGCGGCTACCACGGCAGACGCTCGCCGTCGTAGGCAAAGAACTGGCCGCTGTCGGCTGCACTCAGGCGGTCGATCAGCGTCAGCAGCTCCCAGGCCGCCACGCTGGCCGGACGCGCCGCCGCGGAGCCGCGAAACGGTTGCGACAGCTGTGATACCACCGTGCCGGGATGCAGGCTGAGCAGACGGGCCCCGGGCCGTGTTCGCGCCAGTTCGATGGCCGCGGTTTTAACCAGCATGTTCAGCGCGGCCTTGGAGGCGCGATAGGCGTACCAGCCGCCCAGGCGGTTGTCGCTGATGCTGCCGACCTTGGCCGACAGCAGCGCCATCGCGCCCTGGGGCGCCAGCAAGGGCAGAAAGTGCCGCAGGACCAGGGCCGGGCCCACGGCATTGACCTGGAACACTGCCTTGAGCGCCTGATCTTCAAGGGCGGCGTAGGTTTTTTCTGGTTTGATGTCGGCGCGATGCAGCAGACCGGCGGCATGCACGATCAACTGGTAGGGCGCCTCATCCGCCAATTCGGCGGCGGCCCGGGCAATGCTGTCGGGCTGTTCAAGGTCGAGCGCGGGAAGCGTGCCGCGGGACAGGGCGCGCACCCCGGCGCAGCGCGGGTCCTGTTCGAGCCACTGGCAAAAGGCCGAGCCCAGCGCGCCGCTGGCGCCAATCACCAGAGCACGATAGCCCGCACCCAGGGACTGCATGTTCAAGGTAGTGCTCATTGTGTTTTACCCACCGATTGACGTGGCAGCGAGCCTGACTCCCTGCTCGCACTGTCAAAATCCATGAGTAATAGTTGTACATAAAATTTAATTTTGTACAGGATTTTTGCAGCGATTGCGGCTAAAAAGTCTTCAGGGTGAAGCCGCTGCCGGCTTCGGCAATGGAAGGAGAGGGCAATGTGGGGTTTTTGCTTGATGCTTGGCCTGGTATTGGTCGTAGCGCTGTTCCTTTGCCTGCGCCGTCACTGGTCGAGGGTGCGGCGACCGGTGCGCAAGGCCAGTGCCTGTCTGGGCGGCGAAGAGCAGCACCCGCTGGATTAGGTTGTACGTGTGCGATTGTGCTGTACAGCTTTGCTCTATGGCTGTGCTGATCATGATTCGCCCGCCGGCACAGGAATCCGGCGGGCGGAGCGCTCCATCAAGCAGCAACCCCCAGCCAAGGCAGCGCCAGGTACAGCTTGATCACGATGGCGTTGCTGATGTCGATAAAAAATGCCCCCACCATCGGCACCACCAGGAATGCCATCGGCGATGGTCCGTAGCGCTGGGTCACCGCCTGCATATTGGCGATGGCCGTCGGCGTCGCGCCTAGCCCGAAACCGCAATGGCCGGCAGCCAGGACCGCAGCGTCATAGTTGCGGCCCATGACGCGGAAGGTGACGAAGACCGCAAACAGCGCCATCACCAGGGTCTGCACGGCCAGCAGAATCAGGATGGGCAGGGCCAGGCTGGCCAGATCCCACAGCCGCAGCGACATCAAGGCAATCGCCAGGAACAGCGACAAGCTAACGTTGCCCAGCAGCGACACTTCCTGATCGAAGACCTGATGCCAGCCCAGCGCCGACAGGCCATTGCGCAACACCACCCCGACGAACAGCACACAGACGAAGGTCGGCAGTTCCAGCGCCGTGCCCTGGATCAAGCCGCTGAGAAAACTCCCGGCCTGCAGGCTGATGGCAACCAGGGCCAGGGTTTCGATGAAACTCAGCGCGGTGATCTGCCGCTCCTTGTAGGGCTGCTCATAGCCTCTGGGCAAGCGCGGTTCGCCTTGCACGGCCCCAGGGGTTTGCACCCTCTTGACCAGCAGGCGAGCGACCGGCCCGCCGATCAAGCCCCCCAGCACCAGGCCGAAGGTGGCCGAGGCCATGGCGATTTCGGGGGCCGAGGCCAGGCCATACTGCTCCTTGAACACTGCGCTCCAGGCTCCGCCCGTGCCGTGACCGCCGGACAGTGTCACAGAGCCGGTCAACAGCCCCATCAAGGGATCAAGCCCCAGCGCCTTGGCCAGGCCAATGCCCATGGCGTTCTGCACCAGCAGAAAACCGGTGACCAGCAGCAGGAATACCGCCAGGTTGCGCCCACCTTTTTTCAGGCTGGCAAAGTCTGCGCTCAGGCCAATGGTGGCAAAGAAGGCCAGCATCAAGGGCGCCTGGAGCGAGGTATCAATGCGGACTTCCATGTCCCCCATACCCCGCAGCAGCAGAAGCAGCAAGGCCACTACCAAGCCTCCGGCCACAGGTTCGGGAATATTGTAGGCACGCAAGAAACCGACTCGGGTGACAAGGCCACGCCCCAGTAACAGCACCAACGATGCGGCCACCAGGGTTCCATAGAAGTCCAGTTGGACCATTCGCACACTCCTCAGTCTGGGTTTCTGGACGCACTGTCTGCCAGTCGCGCCAGCGGCTAGGGTTGAGAGGCCTCAACCTGATTGATTGCGGGCTGGACGGCGGTTACTGGCTTGCGACCTGCACGGATAGCCACGCACATTGCCTGGCGCCGATCGATCAAGTCGGGCCGTTGGATAAGGCTGTCGCGCAGCGGCAGGCGCATTGAGTGGTCGCGCCGCTGCCGGTAGTCGGTCTGGTGTTCTGCGTGGGAGGTTTTCAAGTAATTGATTCACGCCCGCACTTTGCGCCCGCAATGGCGGGCTGATTGCATTGCGCTGGCGTTAAGAGCGGATTAACAGAGGCCCAGGCGTGCGTGGAAAGCGGGTTTTTAAGAAATGTCTGATCAGGGGGCGAGATCAGGCGAGGGCGCATCCCCGAGCAGGATCGATTTGAACTACTGGTTTTGCAGGCACTCCACGGCAGAAGGGACAAGATTTCTTCGCCCAGACGTGTCGCCACCAGGGAAAAACCATGAAGTCCGTCGATGATTTCCGGCTTGAGGCGTACAAGCTGCTACTGGAGCTGGATGCTGCAACGACGAGCATGATGATGCTGGTTTCCGCACGACAGGCCTGCGGGCCTGAGTGGGAGAACGCAACCCGCAGGCATCAACAGGCTTTTGAGGCCTGGACGCTGTTTCTTAGAAGCCAGGCCCCGGAGCTCTCTTTGTAGGAGCAGGGCCGCATTCGATACCCCGTAGCGGTGATTGCCTGATGCCATCACTGCCAAGGCTGATAGCCTTGATCCAGAGCCTTGAAGCGCTAAATCGTCAATATATTGGCCGCTGTTTGGCCCTGCAGCTAAAAAAATAATAAATCGACGCAATATTGACGCGATAGTATTTTTATCCCAGTATCCGGCCGCTGAACGCTTGATTTTATTGATGTTTTTTTGACGTCAGGGTTTCGGGAGTTCTTCCAGAAAGGCGTTTCAGCCTTTGAATAAGCGTGAGTAACCAGGGAAATATTGGCCATAGGGGCTAATAGCCATGGCGTATTCAGTGGGTGTGCTAGTTTCAAACGGCGCAGCTGCGATATTTTTCTTCGGGATGATCTATGTCTACTGAACGGATACTGGTGACAGGGGGCGCAGGCTTCATCGGTTCTCACCTGGTTGATGCGCTGTTGGCCAAAGGCTATGGGGTCCGGGTTCTGGATGACCTTTCGACCGGCAAGGTCAGCAATCTGCCGATGGACAATCCGCAACTGCAACTTGTAGTGGGGGATGTGGCCGATGCCGCGGCCCTGGCGGAAGCCATGCACGGCTGTGGCGCGGTGGTGCACTTGGCGGCTGTCGCTTCGGTCCAGGCCTCGGTCGAGGACCCGGTGCGCACCCACCAGAGCAACTTCATCGGCACGCTGCGGGTGTGCGAGGCCATGGTCGCCGCCGGCATCCGTCGAGTGGTGTTTGCGTCCAGTGCGGCGGTCTATGGCAATAACGGGGAGGGCACCCCGATCAACGAAGACACGCCCAAGTCTCCCCTCACGCCCTATGCGGCGGACAAGCTCGCCAGTGAGTACTACCTGGATTTCTACCGTCGCCAGCATGGCCTGGAGCCGGTCATCCTGCGCTTCTTCAATATCTTCGGGCCGCGCCAGGACCCATCGTCGCCGTACTCCGGCGTGATCAGCATCTTCAGCGAACGGGCCAAGCGCGCACGCCCCATCACCGTGTTCGGTGATGGTGGCCAAACCCGCGACTTTGTCTATGTTGAGGACTTGGTGAAGATCCTGGTCCAGGGCCTTGAACATCCGGCACCTGCAGCCGATGCCACCAACGTCGGCCTCAGCGGCGTGACCACCCTCAATGACCTGATTGCCGCCCTGGAACAGATCAGCGGCCAACCCCTGGACGTCAGCCATGGGGCGGCCCGTTCTGGCGATATCCGCCATTCCAAGGCCGACAACCGGCGTTTGTTGGAGCGTTTCGACCTGGGCACGCCCACCAGCCTGACCGAAGGCTTGGCTAGGCTGTACCGCAGTCTTTAGCTTTGCGGGCTTGCACAGACCCGTTTCCGGGGACTTGAGCGTTTGCTGTTGTGCGGATTGATTGACTTGAAGAGTGAGTGATGGACATGGAGTTTCGCCGGGGGAGTGTCTGCACAGTGGTTCGGCGTCTGTTTACTGCATTAGCGTTATGTGCCGGCCATTCGCTGGTGCAAGCCGCCCCGGCGGCTCCCGCCAGCGTCGGTTTCTGGTACGCCGAGCAACCGCCGCTGCCGGAGCTGGCGCAGTTCGAGTGGGCGGTGGTCGAGCCCGGTCATATGGCCCCAGGGGATGTCGCTACCTTGCGCAAGCTGGGCAGCCAGCCGTTCGCCTACCTGTCGGTGGGCGAGTTCGACGGCGATCGCGCCGCACTGGACAAGGAAGCCCTGAGCCACGGAGCCAGCGCCATCCGCAACAAGGCGTGGAACAGCCAGGTGATGGACATCGCCACCCCGGCCTGGCGCGAACACCTGTTCAAGCGCGCCAAGGCGTTGCAGGACCAGGGTTATGCCGGTCTGTTCCTCGATACCCTGGACAGCTTCCAGTTGCTTCCCGAAGCCGATCGCTCACCGCAACGCCAGGCCCTGGCGTCGTTCCTGCGGGAACTGCACAGCCGCCTGCCGAACCTCAAACTGTTTTTCAACCGGGGGTTCGAGGTCTTGGGCGAACTCGACGGCGTCGCCTCGGCCGTGGCGGTCGAATCGATCCATGCCGGCTGGGATGCCTCGACCAAGCGTTATCGTCCGGTGTCCGAGTCCGATCGCAACTGGCTCGAAGGCGAACTCAAACCACTGCGCGCAAAAAACATTCCACTGGTGGCCATCGACTACTTGCCGTCCAACCGTCGTGAAGAGGCGCGCAAGCTGGTGCGCCAGTTGAGTCAGGAAGGCTTTATCCCGGTGGTCACCACCCCGGACCTGAATGCCATCAGCATGAGCACCGTGGAAGTGCAGCCGCGGCGCATCGCCATGCTCTATGACCCGCGTGAAGGTGAACTCTACGACCACGCCGGGCACCGGATGCTGGGCGGCCTGCTGGAATACCTGGGCTATCGGGTCGACTACCTGCCCGCCGATGACAGCCTGCCGTCCTACAGCTTCGCCGGCCTCTATGCCGGGGTGGTGCTGTGGATGACCAGCGGCCCGCCCCAGGACAGTCGTGCCTTTAACAGCTGGATTGGCCAACGCCTGGACGAACAGGTGCCGTTGGCCATCATGGCCGGGCTGCCCATCGAAGATCGCGCACTGCTCAAGCGCCTGGGGCTGAACCTCGCAGCGCCAGGGGCTCGCGGAGCACTGCAGGTGCTGAGCCAGGACAAGACGCTGATCGGTGGTTTCGAAGCGCCGGTCGTGGCCCGTTCCCGTGAACTGACCCGGGTGACGCTGCTGCCCGACGGGCCGAAACCGGCACTGTTGCTGGGCGATGACAAGGGTGGCAAATACGCCCCCGTGGCCATCGGCGCCTGGGGCGGCATGGCCTTGGCGCCTTATGTGGTGGAGTCCAATATCGAGCGCAGCCGCTGGATTCTCGACCCCTTCGCCTTTATCCAGAAAGCCCTGCGTCTGCCGGCGCAACCGCGCCCGGACACCACCACCGAGAACGGCCGGCGGATCGCCACCGTGCATATCGACGGCGACGGCTTTCCCTCCCGCGCCGAAGTGCGCGGCACCCCGTATTCCGGGCGCCAGGTGCTGGATGACTACATTCGTCCCAACCCGTACCTGACCTCGGTGTCGATCATCGAAGGGGAGATCGGGCCCAAGGGCATGTCGCCGTTTCTGGCCAGGGAACTGGAGCCGATCGCCCAGGAGATCTTTGCCGACCCCAAGGTCGAGGTGGCCACCCACACCTACAGTCACCCGTTCTACCTGCAGCCGGAGAAGGCCAAGAAGGACGAGGACTTCAGCGCCGAATACGGCCTGCGCCTGAATATCCCGGGGTACAAGAACCTGGATTACAAGCGCGAGATCCTCGGCTCGCGGGACTACATCAATAGCCGCCTGACCACCGCGCAGAAGCCGGTGAAGCTGCTCTTCTGGCCGGGGGACGCGCTGCCCAGCGCCGAGACCATCAAGCTGGCCTACGACGCCGGACTGAAAAACGTCAACGGCGGGCAGACCATCCTGACCAAGGCCAATTCCTCGCTGACCGGCCTGTACCCCTTGCTGCGTCCCACCGAAGGCGGCTTGCAGTACTACGCGCCGGTGATCAACGAGAACATGTACACCAACCTCTGGAAAGGCCCGTATTACGGCTTTCGCGACGTGATCGACACCTTCGAGCTGACCGACAGCCCACGGCGCCTGCGGGGCATTCACCTGTACTACCACTTCTATTCGGGGACCAAACAGGCATCGATCAAGGCCATGACCGACATCTATCAGTTCATGCGCGGCCAGCAGCCGATGTCCTTGTGGATGAGCGACTACCTGGATCGGATCCATGGCCTGTACCAGGCCAGCCTGGCCCGTACGCTCAATGGTGACTGGCAGGTTCGCGGCATGGATGGCTTGCGCACCCTGCGCCTGGACCCGGCGCTGGGCTGGCCGGACCTCGGCCGTTCCCAAGGCGTAGCGGGGGTCCGCGATCTGCCCCAGGGGCGTTATGTGGCCTTGAGCCGCGATCATGCGCTGCTGGCCCTGCGTCCTGAGCGTGATCCACGTCCGGCTCTGGAGCTGGCGAACATTCCCCTGCGTGACTGGCGCTATGTCAGCGACCGACAGGTGACGTTCTCATTTGCCGGTCAATTCAACCTGGAGTTCTCGGTGCGTTCGGCCAGCCCCTGCCGGGTCGAGGTCCAGGGCCAACGTTATGCCGGCAAGTCCGAGCAGGGCCTGTGGCATTTCCAACTTCCCATGAAGCAGGTGAGTAATGCCCAACTCCTCTGCAACTAAGGCCCCACGCGCGCGGCTGCTCAATCCCTGGGCGTTGCTGGTGGTGGCGATTGTCGTCGGTATCTTGCTGTGGGCGACCTATCGCAACGAAGATGCGTTCCGTCCCAAGGGCGGCCAACCGGATGAAGTGTCCGCCAGCTATGCCGAAGTCCTGCTGGCGGCCCACCCGGAAAACAACGAGTTGCGCACTCAGTTGCTCGATCTGCTGATTCAACTGGGCGACTACCCGAGAGCGGAAAAGCACCTGGCGCAGTGGTCACAGCCCGATCCGGCGCTGAAGGCCTACTACCGCTTGCAACTCGATGCCCTGGCGCTGAACAACAGCACTGACAGCGCCGCGTTACAGGCCCTGGCCGAGCGCTTCAAGGCCTTTGACTACAAGGCACTGCCCAGCCCGCAGCTCGAGCGCCTGGCCACTCTGGCCTTGAGCGCCCAGGCCCCGGGACTGGCTGCCGATGCCTATACCGAGCTGGCCCGTCGCGATCCCAAGCAGCGCGATCAATGGCTACCCGAGGCGGCCAAGTGGTACCAGGCCAGCGAGCAACCCGGGCGCGCCGCCGATCTCTATGTGCAACTGCTCGATGCCAGCCAGACGCCGCAAGAGCGTCGCCAGTTCCTGGAGAAAGCCTTCAAGAGCCTGGTGGCAGCGGATCGTGGCGATCAGGCCGCCGAGCTGCTGGCCCGGGAGCTGGCCACCCAGCCGGACGCGCTGGATGCGGCGCTGCTGGATCAGGGCGTCGACGTGGCGGTGGCGCACAACCGCAGGGACCTGGCCGAGCAGTTCTTCAGTGCCTGGCGCAAGTTGCAACCCGACAGCCCGGAAGTGCTGGCCAAGGAATTCAAGCAGCGCCTGGCCTTCGGTGACCTCGAAGGGGCATATGCCGTGGGCTCGCAGCTGCTGGAGCTGCATCCGGATGATCCGCTGCTGCTGGAGCAGATGGCCCACATTGCCGAATGGCAGGGCGATTCGGCCTCGGCGCTGGGCTACTGGATCAGCCTGAGCAAGCTGCGCAACAACCCGGCCGAGTTCGAGCACACCTGGCGCCTGGCGATGCAGACCTACGATTTCGACCGGGGCATTCCGCTGTTGGCGGGGATCATGGAGACCCGGGCCCTGAGCAATATCGAACTCGATGCCCTGGTGTACGCCGAAGAATCCCGGGGCACGCCCGAGCAGGGGGAACAGTGGCTGCGCCGCTATGTCGCCAAATACCCGAAACACCGTCTGGCCTGGGTCCGCCTGTTGCAGAACCTGGAAAACACTGAGCAGTACCCGGAGCGGCTGGTGGTCTGGAAGCGCTTCGCCGGCCTTTATCCGTTGACCAGCACCGAGCGGGTGGACTGGGCCAACAACTACCTCAAGCTGTTTGACAGCCAGTCGGCCTGGAAGGTGATCACCGCAGTCGACGGCAACAAGATCGACGACCTCAACTACTGGCAGTCCCGTGCCGCCCTGGCCTGGGACCTGGAGTTGGACGATGAACTGCAACTGGCACTGGAGAAGATGCTGGCCATCAAGGGCTCGCTCAATAGCGGTGACGAGAGTGAATTGATCGCCCTCTATCGCGTCCGCGATCCTCGCAAGGCTTTGCAGTTGACCGTCGACAGCTGGCGCCGGGAGCACAATCCGCAGCGCCTGATTGCGGCCCTGCAATTGGCCCAGGAGCTTCAGGACTGGCCACTGGTGGTCGACCTGCTCAAGGAAGCCGACCAGTACCCGGATGCCTCCGACCGCTCCCAGGTCCTGGCTGCCCGCGGTGCGCTGGCGGTGCAACAAGGCCGTACCGACGAGGCCCTGCGCCTGTATCGCCTGGGCTTGAGCCGCTTCCCGGATGACAACACCTTCCGCGAGCGCCTGATGTGGCTGTATGTCGACCTGGGCCGCACCGGCGAGCTCAAGCCGCTGTTGCAGCAATGGCGCTCCCTGGCCCGCGGTGACAGCACCCTGTGGTTGCCGTTTGCCGCTGCCAGTCAGTTGCTCGGGCGCAATACCGAGGCCCTGGCCTGGTACCGCCTGTACCTGCGGAGCAACCCACAGGACTGGATGGTCCAGGCGGCCTACGCCGACGCCCTGGAAGGCGCGGGTTATGCCGACTCGGCCCAGCGCCTGCGGCTCAAACTCAACCGTGAAGTAACGCCTGAGCAGATCCGCGCCACGCCTCAGGGCTATGCGACCTGGCTGCGCCTGGTGGCCAGCAGCTACTCGTCGCGCAAGGCGCTGAACAAGGCGATGCAATGGCAGGACGGCTCCAAGCCGATGCTGCAGTTGTGGTTCGACCAGATGCTGGCCCGCCTGGATGAGATCAATCAGTCGACGCAGAAAGATGACTGGCTGGCCTGGGCCCGCGCCCGTGGCCTCAAGGTCAATCGCTACGAACAGATCCAGGAAGCCCTGCGCGGCAACAACCGCCAGGCCCTGGAACGCCTGGTGGCCAGCGACGACCTGGACCCGGCGCAACGGGTCGAGGCCCTGAACAGCCTGGGGCGCAGTGGCGAAGCGCTGGCCGTGGACCTGTCGGCGTTGGGCGAGGACCAGCCTGCGGCGCTCCGTGAGCAATTGCGGCGCCAGGCCATCGAGCTGACCGAGCGCACCCCCCAAGGTGTGCAAATCGCCTGGGATCGCCAGGACTACGGCGGACTGGTGTTCAACGGCCCGCGCCTCACCGGGGCGCGTTACCTGAACGACAACTGGTACGCCAAGCTGGTACTGGAGCAGGGCCGATACAGCGGCGATGTCCTCGACCCATCGCGCCTGGGCAACGAGACCAACACCGAATTGACCTTGCAGCGGCAGTTGGAGAACGGCAACTACAAGCTGATTTTCGACAGCAGCCTGCGCAAGGACGATGACCGCAACGGCCTGGGCGCCAGCCGTACCTGGCAGGTGGACAGCGGCAACGAACTGGACGTCGGCGCCGATTGGCATCGCAAGAACGAGGACAGCGGCTACATGCGCACCTTCGGCCGGCAGAATGATGTCTGGGTCGGTGGGCGGCATCGCTATTCGGCCCGTGACCAGTTGTCCTGGAGCCTGGCCCAGCGCTGGTTCTCGACCCGCGGCGGCGATGACCTGGGCAATGGCCAGGCGTTGAAGATCGAGTTCGACCACACCCTGCAGTTCGAAGGGCCGAACTGGCAATTGCGCAGCGGTATCGATTACCAGCAAAACAGCCTGAACAACCGTTCGCTGCCCAACCTGGCCAATACCCTGGGCGGGGGCATCGACCTGATCGGGGCCGAACTCGACAATCCGGACCAGATCAACAGCCAGACCCTGCTGCAGAAACACTACGGCCAGCTGTTCTTCGGCAGTTCGTGGCGGCGGGGCTTCCCGGGGGCATTGAACCGCACGCGCGGGCAGTACACCTGGCTGGTGGACGTCAGCACCGGCTGGCAGTGGACCGACAACACTATCAACTACGCCATCAGTACCGGTATCGGCACCGAGGTCATAGGGGATGACGAATTGGCAGTGACCTTCGGCTACCAGTCGGCGCCACAAGGCGGAACTGGCCAGTCCGGTGGCACCGCAGGTGTCAGCTACAGCGTGCGTTTCGGACGCTGATCATGGAATTCAAAGAGGAGTGAACCTTATGCAATCCATTCGTTGCGTGAGTCTGGCGATGGCCGCTTTGCTGATGGCCGGCTGCACCAGCTTTACCGGTCAAGACAGCCCTGAACTGTCCAAGAGTGCGCGCTGGGGCGTGTTGCCGCTGGTCAACTATTCCCAGACGCCCCAGGCCGGGGAGCGCAGTGAGCAGATTCTGCTCAGCGTGCTGAGCAGCCGCGGCCTGCAACCCCAGGTCTACAGCGGCGCGCCGGGGCAGGGCGAGCAGGCCTTGCTCGACGACAACGAGCGTCTGGCCGGTGCCATGGATTGGGCCCGCGAGCAGAAGCTCGACTATGTGGTGTCCGGCAGTGTTGAAGAGTGGCAGTACAAAAATGGCCTGGATGGCGAGCCGGCGGTGGGCATCAGCCTGCGGGTGGTCGAGGCGGGCACCGGCAAAGTGCTCTGGAGCAATAGTGGCGCCCGTGCCGGCTGGTCTCGTGAAAGCCTGGCTGGCGCAGCGCAGAAGGTGCTCGACAAGCTTGTCGGTGGCCTTAGGATCGAGTGACTGTCATGAGCTCTCCACACATGGACTACGCGCTGGCGCCCCGCGCCAGCGGTCCGGCGTCATGGCTGGAAACATTCCTGGTGACCGGGCTGGTCATCGGCTTGGGGCTGTGGCTGACGCCGCAGGACCCGCTGCAAGTACAGGCCGAGTTCCCCTGGCCGGTGCTGGCGCCGTTGTTGCTGGGCGTGCGCTACGGCTTTGTCCGCGGCCTGATCAGCGCCAGCCTGCTGGTGGCGGCGTTCTTCATCCTGCGTCAGTCGGGGCTGGAGGCTTACGCGCCTATCGCTTCGTCCTACATCGTCGGCGTGCTGGTCTGCGGCATGCTCGTGGGCGAGGTGCGCGACCTGTGGGAGCGGCGCCTGTTGCGCTTGCAGATGGCCAACGAGTATCGCCAGTACCGACTCGACGACTTCACCCGGGCGCACCAGATCCTGCGGGTGTCCCATGATCGCCTGGAGCAGCGTCTGGCCGGCAGCGACCAGAGCCTGCGCAGTTCCTTGCTGGGCCTGCGCGAGCGCCTGCGTGCGGTGCCCAATGGCGATGATTCGCTGACCCTGCTGGCCGAGCCGGTGCTGACCCTGCTGGGCCAGTACGGCTCGTTGCGGGTGGCCGGGCTGTACCGTGTGGAGCAGGCCGGTAGCGCGCCTCCCACCCTGACGCTGCTGGCCTCCACCGGGACCATGGGCCCCCTGGACAACCAGGACCTGCTGGTGCGCTTGTGCCTGGAGCGCGAAGAGCTGGTGAGTGTGCGTGAAGAGCTGCTCGACAGCGGCGGGCAGGCGTCGGTGTCGTCCCTGCAGGCCTGTATTCCCTTGGTCGATACCCAGGGGCGGGTGCTGGCGATTCTCGCGGTGCGGCAAATGCCGTTCTTTGCCTTCCAGGAGCGCACCCTCAGCCTGCTGGCGCTGCTGGCCGGGCATATCGCCGACCTGCTGCACCCGGATTCACAGGTACTGCAGCTGGAAAACGCCGACGCCCAGCACTTCACCCGCCAGCTCAAGCGTTCGCTGGTGGATGTCGAGCAGCACGGTCTGTCCGGATGCCTCTACGCCTTTGAACTGACCCAGCCCAACGATGAACTGGCGCGGCTGTTCGAGCGCAGCCAGCGCGGGCTGGACCTGCACCTGAGCCTGGTCAACGGGCGCGGGCACGGGCTGTTGCTGGTGCTGTTGCCACTGACCAGTGCCGAGGGCGCCCAAGGCTACCTGGCGCGCCTGGGCAGGCTGGTTCACGAGCACTTCGGCATGAACGTGGACCTGGCCAGCCTGGGGGTCACGGTGCTGCCTTACGACCTGGAGTCGGCCCGGCAACGCGATGGGGTGCGTAACTTCCTGTACAACGAGTGTGGCCTGAATGATCAGCAAGTGGCTGTTTAGCGGAGCGCTGTTTTTCGAGGTGGGGAGCTGGGCCAGTCTGACGACTCAATTGCCCGACCTGCAGATCGCGCTGCTGTATGCAATGTCCCACGGTATCGCCTGCGGCCTGCTGACGGCGGCGGTGTGGCTGCTGTTGCCGGCCCGCTATCGCCGGCCGTTGCCCTGGAGCCCGCTGTTCATTTTCAGCCTGGCGTTCTTTGTACCGTTGCTGGGCTCGGTCGGGGTGATTGCTGCGATCTTTCCGGCGCTGTATCTGCCGCGCAAGCGCGAGACGCAGATGTGGCAGGCGGTTGGCATTCCCGAACTGCCGTTTCGCGCCCAGACCCATCTGCATTCGCCGACCTTCGGCGACAGCGGCTTGCAGGATGTGCTGCGCCACGCCCCGGACCCCGACCAGCGCCTGGCAGCGCTGCTCGCCACCCGCAAGATGCCGGGCAAGGAAGCGGTGCCGATCCTCAAGCTGGCCCTGGGAGATCCCAGCGACGACGTCCGCCTGCTGGCCTATTCGATGCTCGACAAGCAGGAAACCGACATCAACCAGCGCATCCAGACCGCCCTCGAACAGTTGCCCGGTGCCGCGCCGAAGAAGGCCGGCGCCTTGCATGCCACCCTGGCACGCTGGTACTGGGAACTGGCCTACCTGGGCCTGGCCCAGGGCAGCGTCCAGCAGCACGTGCTAGGGCAAGCCGGCGAGCATGCCGAGCAGGCGCTGGAGGCGGGAGAGGGCGGCGAGTTGCTGTTGCTGGCCGGGCGTATCGCCCTTGAGCGGGGCAACATCGGCAAGGCGCGACTGCACATGCACCAGGCCCAGGAAGCGGGCATGGACCCGGCCAAGGTCTTGCCGTTTCGGGCCGAGATCGCCTTTGAAACCGGCAACTATTCAGAGATTCCCGCGCTGCTCAAAAGCCTGCCGCCGCAGATGCAACAACGTCCGCCCTTTGCCGGGCTGGTAAGGACCTGGACATGAAAACCGCCGTCAACCCAACGCCCATTGCCGATGTCTGCCTGTTGCTCGAGGGCACCTGGCCTTATGTGCGCGGCGGTGTGTCCAGCTGGATTCACCAGATGATCCTCGGTCTGCCGCAACTGACCTTTTCCGTGCTGTTCATTGGGGGGCAGCGCGAAGCTTACGGTCAGCGCCGCTACGAGATCCCGGCCAACGTGGTGCACATCGAAGAAGTGTATCTGGAGGAGGCCTGGCGCAATCCCAAGCACAAGCGGGTCGCCCACACGGCGTCCCTGGAAGAATTGAGCAACCTGTACCGTTACCTGCACAACCCGGAGAAACCGGCCGCCGAGCTGGGCATTGGCGTGCTCGATTCACTGGCCCAGGCGCGTATCACCCTGGATGACGTGCTTTACAGTCGTCCCAGCTGGGAGGCGCTGACCGAAGGTTACGAACAGCACTGTGCCGACCCGTCCTTCGTCAACTATTTCTGGACCCTGCGCACCATGCAGTCGCCGTTGCTGATGCTCGCCGATGCCGCCCGGCACATGCCGCGCGCCCGGGTCCTGCACTCGATTTCAACCGGTTATGCCGGGCTGGTGGGCTGCATTCTCAAGCAGCTGTGGGGCTGCCAGTTGCTGCTCAGCGAACATGGGATCTACACCAAGGAGCGCAAGATCGACCTGGCTCAAGCCAGCTGGATCGCCGAAAGCAGCAACCAGGCGCTCAACGACAGCATGGACGCAGGCTCCGGTTACATCCGCATGCTCTGGGTGCGCTTCTTCGAGCGCATCGGTCATCTGGTCTACGAAAGCGCCGACCAGATCATTGCCCTGTACGACGGCAACCGCCAGCGCCAGATCAAGGACGGCGCGCCGGCCGAGCGCACCCAGGTGATTCCCAACGGCATCAACCTGGACGTCTGGACCCAGGCCCTTGAATCCCGGGCCGACGGCATCGCTCCGGTGGTCGGGCTGATCGGCCGGGTGGTGCCGATCAAGGACGTGAAGACCTTCCTGCGGGCCATGCGCGGGGTGGTCAGCGTCATGCCCCAGGTCGAAGGCTGGATCGTCGGGCCGGAAGAGGAAGACCCCGAGTACGTCGCCGAGTGTCGCAGCCTGGTGGCCAGTCTCGGGCTGGAGCAAAAGGTGCTGTTCCTCGGGTTCCAGAAGATCCAGGACATCCTGCCGCAACTGGGCCTGATGGTGCTGACCTCCATCAGCGAGGCCCAGCCCCTGGTGATTCTCGAAGCCTGGGCCGCCGGCACGCCGGTGGTGAGCAGCGACGTGGGCTCCTGCCGTGAGCTGATCGAGGGCGGCGAGGCGGCCGACCGCGATCTGGGGCTGGCCGGGGAAGTGGTGGCCATCGCCGATCCCCAGGCCACGTCCCAGGCGATCATCGACCTGCTACGCAGTCCCGAACGCTGGAAGTCCGCCCAGGCCGCCGGTTTGCTGCGGGTGCACCGCTATTACAGCGAAACCCTGATGATCGAACGCTATCGCGCGCTGTATGACACCGCCATGGGCACCGCACACAAGGAGGCTGTGTAAATGGCCGGCATCGGTTTTGAACTGCGCAAGATTCTCTCCCGCGACTCCTACACGGCGACGCTGCACGCCTATGTCTATGCCGGGCTGATCAGCTCCGGACCCTGGGTGCTGTCGATTCTCAGCGTGATGCTGGTGGGGGTCATCAGCCTGGGGCTGGTGATTCCGGAGGTGTTGATCCGCCAGTTCCTGATCACCGTGACCTACCTGATGGCCACGTCGCTGATCCTCACCGGCGGTTTGCAGCTGTTCTTCACCCGTTTTGTCTCCGACCGCCTGTTCGAGCGCAAGTACGAGCAGATCCTGCCGAACCTGGTGGGTGTACTGCTGCTGGTGACCCTGGGCTCCGGGGTGCTGGGCATCGTGCTGTTGAGCACCTTGTTCGACCAGCCGCTGCTCTACCGCCTGCTGACCCTGGCCAACTTCGTGGTGCTGTGCAACCTGTGGCTGGTGATCATCTTTCTCTCGGGGATGAAGGCCTATAACCGCATCCTGCTGGTGATGCTGGTGGGCTACGGACTGATGGTCGGCAGCGCATTCTTCCTGCGGCACATGGGCATGGAAGGCCTGTTGCTGGCGTTGCTGCTGGGGCATAGCTCGCTGTTGTTCCTGTTTCTCTACGACATCCTGCGCGAGTACCGGGCGGAAAAGCTGGTGGCCTTCGACTTCCTCGACCGTCGCCAGGTGTTCCTCAGCCTGCTGTTGACCGGGTTTTGCTACAACCTGGGCATCTGGATCGACAAGTTCATCTTCTGGTTCAACCCGGACACCTCAAGCCAGGTGATCGGGCCGATGCGCGCCTCGATCCTCTACGACCTGCCGATCTTCCTCGCCTACCTGGCGATCATTCCCGGCATGGCGGTGTTTCTGGTCAGGATCGAAACCGACTTCGCCGAGTGGTACGACCGGCTGTTTCGCGCGGTGCGCGACGGCGAGACCCTGCAGCATATCGGCTCGCTGAAAGCCGAGATGACCTTCTCGATCCGCCAGGGCCTGCTGGAAATCTGCAAGGTCCAGGGGCTGACGGTGGTGCTGCTGTTTCTTTTCGGTCCACGCCTGCTGGAGTGGCTGGGGATGTCCAGTTATTACCTGCCGCTGTTCTACATCGACCTGATCGGGGTGAGCATCCAGGTGGTGTTCATGGCGATCCTCAACGTGTTTTTCTACCTCGACAAACGCGCGATCGTGCTGGAGCTGTGCCTGTTCTTCGTCGCCCTCAACGCCGCCTTGACCCTGCTGAGCCTGCACCTGGGGCCGAGCTACTTCGGTTATGGCTTTACCCTGTCGCTGCTGATCTGCGTATTGCTGGGGCTGGCGCGGCTGTCGACGGCGCTGGATGACCTGGAGTACGAGACCTTCATGCTCTCGCGTTGAGGCGTGCACGGCCCGCAATCTGCTGGCAAACACACCTTGCGATGAAAGCGTATAGCTCGGTTGTTGACTCACTCACTCGTTGTTGATTACTTGTGATTCAAATCTGAAATCGCAGCGACGACATTTATCACCATCTCTTCGACCGCGATTTCTCCGTTCAATCTAAGGGTGGGTTTAGTCAGTTGCTTGAGCCACAGCTCATGTCTAGGCCTACTACGACCTGCTCTGGTACCTGCGTCATAGCTTTCAGCCCATGTGAGAAATTTTTGGTGGTTCGCATACATGTCGCCGCCAAGCAGAATTCGGTGGCCATACCGTTGTGATTCACGTGATCTCAAGCGTTCCATTCGCAGGGCCGTTGGAGTGTCAATGAACACCACCAGATCAGCGCTTTCAATCACCTCAGTTCCCCAGCCATCTAGTGATCCGGACAGTGCCCAGGGGAAGTCAGCCAGCGCCTGTTTTAACAGAGCAAGTCTTTCTTCAGGCGGGCGTGATTTCTCAAAGGGTGGATCCGTCGGGTACCAATAGTAATCATCGACATCAAAATGAGGCACGCGAAGCCTGTCAGCCAATGCTGCCCCTAACGTGCTAACTCCAGCCCCCGAAGCGCCGCTGATATAAATCCGTTTACTCACCGCTTGATCTCCTGTGTTGCGAAATAATCAGCCGGAAGGCATCCGCCGGTTATGCGGCAGTAACTGAGCAGCACCATTCGCCCGATGCGTTGGCAAACGTGTGAGCACGTCCTTCAAGTAGGCGTAAGGATCATGCCCGTTGAACCGCGCCGACTGGATCAAACTCATGATCGCCGCCGCACGTTTGCCGCTACGTAACGAGCCAGCGAACAGCCAGTTCGAGCGCCCAAGAGCCCACGGCCGGCTTTGATTCTCGCACCAGTTGTTATCGATGGACACAGCACCGTCATCGAGATAGCACGTCAGCGCTATTCATGGACAAGGTTTTCATTGAGGTTGTGGGTCAAGTCTACATTGGCAATCGAAGTGTCAGCCTGCGCGCACTCGGCGATGACCTGGGCCTTAAAGGACTTGGAATAGGAACGGCGCTCTTGTGGCATGGGCGTCCGCTTAAAAAGACTGAAAATGGTGTCCACTTAGGTGGACACCATCGCCTTAAGTGATGGCATCAGGAAGGTGTGTTGCCCGGACGATTACCACGGCCCCTCCAGGCTCGCAGTCATGACGCCAGCGCAAGCCTGCTACAGGGCCGAGGTGCTGCTGTGCACTGCATGAGTTGACCCCTGGCGCGAGGTGCTGATTGACCAGCGCCGGGGCAACGGATCATGGCTCTTTCAGGTAAGCGTTTTTTATCCGCTCCAGCGTGCGGTCCTTGCGCAGTGTCTCGACTGCCGCCCGCAAGTCGCGCACGAGCAGCGCATCGCACTGTCTGGAGCAGGCCAGATACAGATCGGTCTTCATCAAGGACGGACTGACCTGCAACGTCCTGTTTGACAGCTTGCGCCAGATAGCTTGCGTTTCAGGAATGCCGTTGAACCAGGCATCGACGCGCCCCATCAGCAGCAATTGCGCCGGATTCTCACCAATCTCAAACGGATAGATCTGGGCATCGCTAAAGCCCTCTGCCCGCAGTTTTTGCTCTTGGGCGCTGCCTCGGCCAACGGCGATACGGGCAAAGGTTTCCCGTGCCTGCTGCATGCTCTGGACGCGTTTATCGAGGCTGAAAAACGCTCTGTCCATGCTCATGATGGGCGCGATCCAGGTGTAATCAGCCTCTCTTTCTGGCGTGCGCGACAGTGGAATGATCAGCTTGTCGACGCCTTTGCGTACGTTTTGCTGGGCTCGTGCCCAAGGCACTTCGACAAAGTGCAGCGTATATCCGGCCCGGGTCGCCGCTTCCAGTGTCGCGTCGCCGACGATGCCATGCAGGCCGGACTGGTCCAGCATCGATAGAGGCGGCGCTTCGGCGATGTACAGGTCGAAGCTACGGGACTCTGCGCCAGACACTGCGGGCCCCCAGACCATCAGCGCGAGCAGCGTCGTCAGGATCAGCGCCCCCCGCTGGCGCAACGTTTGACTCACATGAGTCATGGCAGTAACTCAACAGACAGTGGCATTTCATGCTCTCGGATTAACGCTGCGTATTCGACACCTACAAAGACCGACCGCAGCGACCTGCAAAACGTGCCGCCAAGATTAGAGGGTTATGTGCAGAGATGGATGGATTTGACGGATTATTTTGACCGCTGATTGCCATCACGGTTCAGGGCTGGCGCAACCGGTGAGGGCAGCGACTGGTACGCGCTGACACTCAGGTTGAACAGCCGTGGGCAGCGCTGTATCAGTAGCCTCGCCAGCCTGGGACCAGGTCCCTCTGCATGCGCAGCCTGGGCATGCAGGGGATTTAGGGGACAGCCTTAAGTTTTAGTTAAAACGCTTCAATCAAACTGCTGATTATCATTCGCAATTGGCTGACTCAGACTGCGTTCGTGCCTCCACGCTCCCTGGAGCAAGCAACGAGCGGTCTATGCCAGTCACTATTGCACCACCCCGCAGCCTGTTTTCAGCGGACGCGCCGCTATGACGACGCTGTCTGCCACCTCATCCGCGGCCGATACGGCCGTTCACTCAGCCTTGGCCTGTTGCCATCTGCTGCTGCAACTGACCCAGGAACGCCTACCGCCAGCTGCGCAGCCGCCATCCCAGGAGCAGCCCCCCTCGTCGGACCTGCGCCAGGCCCTCAAGGACTATGCGCGCAACGCCGGCGTTGATCTGCGCCTGGAACGCCTGGCGCTGGCCCGACTGACGCCGAAGATGCTGCCCCTGGTCTGGCGCAACCACAGCGGCGAATTCATGCTGCTGGCGCGGCTTTCGGACACCCAGGCGCTGGTGCAGCGACCTTCAATGCCGACTCCGGACATGCTCGATCGCCAGCAGTTGGCCGAGCAGTGGAGCGGGGAGGTGATTCGCCTGCGTCAGAGCGGCCTGCGCTTCGATCTGTCCTGGTTCGTACCGGAGCTGCTGCGCCACCGGCGGATACTCGGCGAAGTGCTGCTGTGCTCGCTGTTGCTGCAGGTGCTGGCCCTGGCGACGCCGCTGTTCTTCCAGGCGGTGATGGACAAGGTCATGGTGCACCGGGCGCTGTCGACCCTCGACGTGCTGGTGCTGACCCTGGTGCTGGTGGGCCTGTTCGAGGTGCTGCTCAAGGGCTTGCGTGAATACCTGGCGGCGCACACCGCCAATCGCATCGACATCGGCCTTGGGGTCAAGCTCTTGCGCCATCTGCTGGGCTTGCCGTTGCTGTACTTCAAGCAACGCCAGGTGGGGGCGATCATCACCCGGGTCCAGGAGCTGGACAGCATCCGCGAGTTCCTCACCGGTTCGCTGCTGACCCTGTGTGTCGACGTGGCCTTCACCCTGGTGTTCTTTGCGGTCATGGCCTGGATTTCCTGGCCATTGACCCTGCTGGTGCTGCTGACCCTGCCGCTGTATGCGCTGCTGGCCTGGTTCAGCACCGGTCCGCTGGAGAAGCGCATCGAGCGCCAGTTCTACAGCGCGGCGCGCAACACCGCCTTTCTCAATGAAAGCGTCAGCAGCAGCGAAACCATCAAGAGCCTGGCGGTGGAGCCGCGCATGCAGCGTCGCTGGGAGTCGCAGACGGCGCAGATGGTCGAGGCCGGGTTTGCCAGCCAGACCCTGGGCAGCGCCATCAGCCAGAGCGTGATGCTGTTGCAGAAAGTCACCGCGGTGGCGGTGATCTGCTGGGGCGCAAGCCGTGTCATCGACCTGCAGATGAGCATCGGCCAGTTGATTGCCTTCAACATGATGCTGTCCCACGTCAGCCAGCCTGTGGCCAAGCTGATCGAGGTCTGGCAGCAGTTCGTCCGGGTGCGGGTGTCGGTGGACAAGCTGGGCGACATGCTCAACCTGCCGGTGGAGCAGGCCGAGGGGGATTTGCGCCCGACTCAGGCATTGCGTGGCGAAGTGCGCATCGAACAGTTGGTGTTCCGCTACCGTCCGGAACTTGCGTGGGTGCTGCGCGGCCTGGACTTGCATATCGCCGCCGGGCAGACCCTGGGCATCGTCGGGCCGTCCGGCTCCGGCAAGAGCACGCTGACCCGCCTGCTGCAGAAACTCTACACCCCCGATGGCGGGCGCATCCTGATCGACGGCTTGCCCCTGGATCAGTTGCAGCCGGCCTGGCTGCGCAGCCAGATTGGCGTGGTGCTCCAGGAGAACTACCTGTTCAACCGCAGCGTGCGCCACAACATCGCCCTGCGCCATCCCACGGCTTCCCTGGAAAGCGTGATTGCCGCGGCGCGCCTGGCCGGTGCCCATGATTTCATCCTGCGCCTGCCCCTGGGTTACGACACCGTGCTGGCCGAAGCCGGCAGCTCGTTGTCCGGCGGCCAGCGGCAACGCATCGCCATTGCCCGGGCACTGATGGGCGACCCGCGCCTGCTGATTTTCGACGAAGCCACCAGCGCCCTGGATGACGAATCCCAGGCGCTGATCCAGGACAACATGGCGAGCATTGCCCAGGGACGCACGGTGATCATCATTGCCCATCGGCTGTCTGCGGTACGGCATTGCCAACGCATCATCGCCCTGGAACAGGGGCGTATCAGCGAATCCGGCAGCCATCAGCAACTCTTGGCCAACGGCGGTTGCTACGCGCGCCTGTGGGCGTTGCAGCAGGCGCTGAGCAAGGAGGCGTCATGATGTTCGGCACGCTGTTGTCTCGCTGGCGCCGCGTTTGGCAGCGCCTGGGTGATGCGCGGACGCGGCTCAAGCGCAGCCGCGACGAGTACGAGTTCCAGCCCGGCTACCTGGAAATTGTCGAGCGGCCACCGGCGCCCTGGGCGCGCTGCACGGCGCTGCTGCTGATCCTGGCGATCCTGCTGGCCCTGGGCTGGGCGATCTTCGGTTTTCTCGACATTCATGCCAGCGCCGCCGGGCGCCTCATGGTCTCCAGCTACACCAAGGTGATCCAGGCCCACGAGGCGGGTGAAGTCCGGGCCATCCACGTACGTGACGGCCAGCGGGTCAAGGCCGGCGAGGTGCTGGTGGCGCTGAACCCGATTGGCATCGACGCCGAACTGAGCGAGTTGCGCACGCAACTGGACTTCAAGCGTCTGGAGCTGGCCCGGGCCCGCGCACTGCTGACCCCGGAGCCCTTGCACAGCTATCAGGCACCGGCGGGCCTGGATGCACAACAGGTAGCAGCGGCCCGGGAGCAACTGCTCAGTACCTGGAAGGAAATCAGCGCCAACCTGGACAGCCTTAACGCCGAGATCGCCATCAACCAGGCCAATCAGCGGGCCCGGGGCAGCGAGATCAGCGCCCTGGGCAAGCTGTCCAGCAATGTGCGCAAACGGCTCCATGCACGCCGGGCGATGGCGGCTGAACAATTGATGCCCATGGTCCAGTTGCTTGAGCAGGAAAAGGAGCAACTGGAAGTCGAGCGTTCGCTGGCCCAGCAACAGGCCGAGCTGCAGGTGCTCAAGGCCCAGGCGCAGAACCGTCGCGAGCAGCGCGACAGCTTCCTGGCCAGGACCCAGCGCGAGCAGCACGAATTGCTCAATCGCAGCCAGCAGGAGATCGCGGTGCTTGAGCAGCAACTGATTCGCGGCCGCGACCGCCAGCGCCTGCAAACCCTGCTGGCACCGGTGGACGGTGTGGTCCAGCAACTGGCGGTGCATACCCTGGGCGGCGCCGTGCAAGCGGCGCAACAGTTGCTGGTGATCGTGCCCGAAGGGGCCGAGCTGGATGCCGAGGTCATGGTGCTGAACAAGGACGTGGGCTTCGTCAGGGCCGGCCAGCCTGTGGAGATCAAGGTGGATGCGTTTCCCTACACCCGCTACGGCACCTTGCGCGGCACGGTGGAGCATGTCTCCGGTGATGCCATCAAGGACGAACAGCTGGGGCTGGTGTTCCCCACGCGGATTCGCCTGGAGCGTGCGGCCATTGCCGCGGGGCAGGGCTGGATGCCCTTGCAGGCGGGGATGAGCGTGACCGGCGAGATTCGCACCGGCGAGCGGCGGGTGATCAATTACCTGCTGAGCCCGATTCGTGAGTATCAGTCCGAAGCGTTGCGGGAGCGTTGAACATGACCCGCGCTTTCGATGCCGCTTGCGAACCCTCAGCGACGCTGCTCGACACCGGCCTGCACGCCCTGGCCTGGGCCGCCCGGCGCTTCGACCTGAACATCAGCGTGGCGCAACTGACTCACCGCCTGGGACGGGTTGAAGGTCCGGCCGACAGCCTTGACCTGCGGCGCTGCGCCGGCTGGATCGGCCTGCGCGCACGGGCGGTGCAGAGCCGGGTGCAGCGCCTGCATCACCTGCCGCTGCCGGCACTGTTGAACACCACTCACGGCTGGGCGGTGCTGGAGGCGGTGGAGGACGAGCAGGTCCGGGTGTTCTGGCCGCTGCAGGGGCAATGCCAGAGCCTGTCGCGCCAGGAGCTGGCGACGCTCTGGCAGGGCCAGGATCAGCGAACGGGAGAGGTGCTGTTGCTGGCCGAGCGGCACATGCAACTCAAGACCGGTGGTTTCGGCGTCTCCTGGTTCCTGCCGTCGATCCTCAAGCATGGGCGCCAGTTTCGCAGCGTGCTGCTGGTGTCGCTGATGCTGCAAGGGGTGGCGCTGGTCACGCCGCTGCTGTTCGAGAACATCATCGACCGGGTCCTGGTCAGTCGCGGCCTGTCGAGCCTGCAAGTGCTGGGGATCGCCATGCTGGCCCTGGCGCTGTTCGAGCCGTTGTTCGGCCTGTTGCGGTCCTGGCTGTTCAGCAATGTGGCGAGCAAGATCAATGCCGAGTTGTCCGCGCGCCTGTACCAGCACCTGATCCAGTTACCGCTGGAGTATTTCCAGCGCCGCCAGAGCGGCGAGATCATCGCCCGGGTCGGCGAGATGCAGCAGGTCCGCCAGTTTCTCACCGGCTCGGCCTTGACCCTGGTGCTGGACCTGGCGTTCTGCGGGCTGTTCATCGCCGTGATGTACAGCTATGCACCGCTGCTGACCTGGGTGGTGGTGGGTTCCCTGGCCCTGTATTTCCTTTTCTGGCTGTGCGTGGGGCCCTTGTTGCGCAGCCGGGCCTTGCGCGAATACGAGTTGAATGCGGCCAACACGGCGTTTCTCACCGAGACCGTGAGCGGCATCGAGACCATCAAGACCGGGGCCATCGAGAGCGCCTTCCAGCAGCAGTGGCAGCGCCAGCTGGCGGCCTATGTGCGGGCGGCGTTCCACACCCGCATCGTCGGCATCTGGGCCGGGCAGGGCATCGGCCTGATCCAGAAGCTGACCGCGGCGCTGTTGCTCTGGTGGGGCGTAATGCTGGTGCTGGACGGCCAGTTGAGCCCCGGTCAGCTGGTGGCCTTCAACATGCTGGCCGGGCATGTGGTGGAGCCGATCCTGCGCCTGGCCCAGGTCTGGCAGGACTTTCAGCACACGCTGATTTCCCTGCGCCGCCTGGGGGACATTCTCGACAGCGACTGTGAAAGCGGTAGCGGCGGTCTGGCCTCGGTGCCGGCGTTGCAGGGCGCCGTGAGCTTCCAGGGCGTGCGCTTTCGCTACGAAGAAGATGGCCAGGAGGTGCTGCGCCAGCTGGATCTGGAGATCCAGCCGGGCGAGTTCGTCGGCATTACCGGGCCCTCCGGTTCCGGCAAGTCGACCCTGACCCGCCTGCTGCAGCGCCTCTATGTGCCCCAGCACGGCCGGGTGCTGGTGGACGGTATCGACCTGGCCATCGCCGACCCGGTGGCCCTGCGCCGCAACATGAGCGTGGTGCTCCAGGAGAGCGTGCTGTTCGCCGGCAGCATTGCCCAGAACATCCGCCTGTGCCGGCCTCAGGCCAGCGATGCCGAAGTGCAGCACGCTGCGAGTCTGGCCGGGGCGGCGTCCTTTATCGAGGCCCTGGCCCAAGGCTACGAGACCGAGGTGGGCGAGCGGGGCGGCCAGCTCTCCGGCGGCCAGCGGCAACGCATTGCCCTGGCCCGGGCCCTGCTGACCAACCCCGGCATCCTGTTGCTGGACGAAGCCACCAGTGCCCTGGACTACGAGTCGGAAGCAGCGGTGATGGCCAATCTGCAGGGCATCGTCCGCGGCCGCACGGTGATCAGTGTCGCCCATCGCCTCAACACCCTGCGCCACGCGGACCGGATTCTGGTCATCGATCAGGGCCGGGTGCTCGAACAAGGCACACACCAACAGCTGCTCGCCCTGGACGGCGTGTATGCCCGGCAATGGGCACTGCAGATGAAGGATTGACCCCACCCACGGCAGGAGGACTCAGCCACCCGTCATGTCTCCCCACTCCGCATATCCATAGGCAGCCCTGCGCAATACGCAGGGCCCGGCTCAAAACAGACAAAGGATCATTGCAATGGCTTTTATGTCCAAGGACTTCACGCGCCTGCTCAATACCCTGATCGACCAACAGATCAAGACGGCAGGGCGGCAAACCGAATGGTTCCACATGAGCGCCGACGAGCGTGCCGAGTACATCGGCCAGGTCGGCGAGCGCCTGCTGGAAATGCAGCAGAGCACCCTGAGCGTGCTGGCCGCCCAGCACTACCAGATGCAGGACAACCCGGTCTCGGTGGGCGACCAGTTGCAGGTGCTGCGACAACGCCGCAAAGAAATGAAGGCCATCGCCGACACCCCGGCCACCCTTGCCTACAAGCAGCAACTGGACCGCGACATCCTGTTGTACAGCCGCCAGGACACGGCGATCAGCCACTATGACAGCACCTGGAACAAGGCCCTGCGGCTGCTCAGTCCTGGTGGCGCCAAGGCCAAGGTCCTGCAAGCCGATGCGCCGGCCAAGCAGAAAGAGCTCAAGGGCCGGATCAACCGCCTGGAGAAGCACCTGAGCGTGCAGGTTGCCGACTCCACCTTCAGCCAGTCCTACGTGACCCTGTTCTCCGAGCTGCAGGCCTACAAGGAAGTGAGTACTCGCTACAACGCCTGGCTCAAGGCCGCCCCGCAGCAGCAGGCCGCGAGCCTGGCGGCACTGGCCAAGCCGCCTCGGACTTCCGACGAGCTGCCGGTGAACCTGTCACTGCTGATGATGGAGGAGCGCCCGGGTTACATCCGCATGAACGTGGCACTGGTCAATGCCAGCACCGATGGCCGCTTCAAGGACTTCTACCTGGAGCACGGCCGGCTGGTGGTGCCCACCGACGGCGTACTGAATTTTTCCTTTGGTACCGCGGCCCGGTCCCTGGCCTGGCAGCAACAATACCGGCTCAAGAACGAGCCGCCGTCCATGCGTTCACCCACCTATGCACCGATTCGCTCGGTGCTGGTCAAGACCGGGTTCGTCGAACAGTACTTCGCCAACCACCTGGTGTCGGAAAGCTCCCTGCGTGAAGGCTTCAAGGCCCAGGTGCTGAGCAACGGCCACAAGCTGCTGTTGACCAACGTCGATCGCAAGGTGCCCAACCAGGTCGGCATTCAGGTTTCCGGGCAGTCGCCCGGCACCAGCGTGCGCCGCGAAGTGCCCCTGGCCGGCGCCTTGAGCGAGCTGATCAACCAGAACGCGGACCTCAGCAGCTTCCAGACCCTGGGCGTCGAAGACTATCGGCAGAACAGCTACCACCCGGACCGCGACGGCCTGTTCGTCAATATTCATGAGCTGGAGCGCTCGGTCGGTTTTGCCGAGCACCAGTACCTGCTGGAAATGCCCCAGGGCGACGCTTTCCGTTCGGCGACGCCGTTTGCCCTGATGACCGTCGAGGGCGACAAGGTCAGCAGCAGCCACCTGAGCAAGGCTCAGACCGAGGCTTTGTACCAATACAACGCGGCGTTTTTCGAGCGCCTGGAACAACTGCGCGACAAGGGCTTCAAGGCCAGCCGGCTGTTCGAAGGCAGCAGCGAGCGCGCCACCTTCGTGCAACAGCTGACGCGCTTGCTCGAACGCAACCACATCACCCCGGCCGGGGTGCTGCTGGCGCAACACAGCCGCCCGAGCCTGCGAGATATCAAGGGCAACAACCTGAACAAGGTGCTGTGGGAACAGGCCTTCGCCGCGTCGGTCTGGCAGAGCCACGACAACGATCAGCTGCTGTTCGACCTGGGGCAGAACCTGGTGCAGAGCCAGGCACTGGGCAAGGTCCTGCAAGGCGGCTATCTGCAAAGCGACATTGCCCAGGCCAAGTTGCTGCTGGCACCGCTGTATGAACAGTGGCGCGCCCAGGCGATCGAGGTGGAAACCCAGCGCGTGGCCAGCGCCAACGCCGCGCAGCATCCAGGCAACCCGAAGGTGCATGTCTTCGATCAGGTGGCGCTGGAGCGCGGCCTGGACAGCAAACTGCTGAACCTGTTGTTGAGCGGCCCTCAGGGCCTGGCGCCGGCCGACGGCGCCTTGCGGCCGACGGTCGAGGCGCTGTTGTCCGGCGACCAGGGCCGCAGCCTGCGCAAGCAGGCGTTGTTCCATGCCCTGCGCCCCGTGGCCGACAGCTTTTCCAAGGCTGCGGTGCCGGTCAATGCCCATGCCGCGCTGACGCCGAAAACCGGCGCCGACAAGGTCATGATCAACAACCGGCTGAATCAGCCCGACCCCTACCTGATCCTCAATACCCACCCGGAGCAGGCCCAGACCGATAAAGCACTGCTGATCCAGGACGACAAGTACCGCAGCTACAGCCAGTTCCGTCCCGACCCGAACAATGAAGCCACGCGCTACATGAACGATTTGGACACCCCGTTCGTGGGGGGCATCTCCGGGACCACCCAGACCGTCAGCAATGCCTTGCCGGAGTTGCTCGGTAGTGTGCCGAGCGTCAAGCAGTACTGGCAGTTCCAGATGGCCAACGCGGCCTTCATGATCCGCAACGGCTATCACTCGTTCTTCGAAACCCTGTATGTCGCCGCCCGCTATGAACCCCAGGGGCCGGACAGCATCGGCCAGGACCTGCTGCAGACCTTCGACCGCTACCGTGCCCAAGGGCGCCGCGAGGCCTTGCACGGGGAGCTGTACGACGCGGTGATGGCCCGAGTCCTGCCCATCGTCAATCAAGGCCTGGCGCCGAGCGAAGAGTTCCATCCACCGCGCTTCACCGAGCTGGGCCCGCTGCCCGCGTTGTTGGGGCAGACCGCCAAGGACCGACAACTCAAGAGCGGATTGGCGGGGCTCGAGGCCGGCTTCGAACCACGCCAGGGCAGCGCCGACATTCATCAGTTTGCCGCCGACCCGGTGCAGTTCGCCCAGACCCACACCCTCAGCGCCGAGGCCCTGGTCAAGGCGGGACGCTTGCCGGCCCAGGGCAACGTGCAGTTGGTGGAAGTCGCGCCCAAGCTGTATGAGCTCGAATACACCGAGCACAGCGCCAACTCCGTGAGCGCCGCGAGCGCGGACAGCGTGCCGGCGTATTTTCTCGGCTACAACGGGCCGAACCAGGCCAACGCCGCGCCGGCCTATGTGGACATTCCCCGGCAGGCGCGCCCGGGCAGCTTCCTGTTTACCGGTAGCTTGTCGGGCTGCTCGCTGGTGGTGACCCGCCTGGACGCCGATACCTATCGGGTCTATCACGACGGTCGGGTCAACAGTTCGCTGCTGTACGACAACGTGGTGATGGCGGTCGACTACAAGGACTACCAGGTGGCCGGCACGGCCGAGGGCCTGGCTGCGGCGTACATGCAATTCGTCGACGGCCAGTGGCAACTGGTGTTCCAGCGCCAGGAGTACCAGCGCGAAGGGCAGATGGTCTGGCCGAAGTTGCGCGAGGGGGCAGAGCCGCTTGCCATCCAGACCGCCGACAGCCAGGTGCAGGAGCGCAACCGGACCCAGTTCGCCGAGTACCGCGAACAGGTGCACCAGAACCTGAAGAAAGTCGCGAGCCAGTTCGGCGTGTCCAGCGAAGGGGTGGCCGATGGTGTCTACAACGGCGGCGATTTCTCTGCCGAGCATCCGGCCATTGCCGCCTGGAATCGGCTGCGCGAGGCGGTCCAGGCCAAGGTCAGTGCCGACATCGAACAGCTCAGCAACCAGCGCTATCAACTCCAGGAGCAGCGGCGCGGGGCGGGCGACAAGCGCCTGATCGATCAGCAGATCAAGCAGCTCAACCTCACCCAGGATTTCTACCGGGCGCAGTACGAGCCGGTATTGCGTGAGGCCGCTTCGGTGGAAAAGACCTGGCTCTGGCAGCAGATCCAGGCCCAGCAAGGCAGCGCTGCGGTGGTGCGCACCGACGACACGGCGATCCAGGGTGGCGGCGATGAGCGCAGTACCAGCGTCGGCGAGCGCTACGCCATAGCCGAGGCCTATCAGCGGGGGGCCCGGGGCACGGCCTTCAGCGATGGCGTGCGGGATTTCCGCGAGATCAAGATCCCCGGGCTGGACGGCAAGCAGTCGGCCCTGGAAATGAAGCGGCTGTTTCTCGACGGCCAGCTCACGCCTGGGCAGCGTGGCGCCTTGAGTGCTCGCATCAGCGAAACCAGCCAGGCCGAATACATCGACAAGGTGCTGCGCCAGACCGCGACCTTCAGTGAAGATTTCCAGGGCGCTGGCAGTGTCTTCAGTCAGTTGGCGCCCCAGGATTTCTACCTGTCGCTGGTGGGGGATCGCTCCGGCGGCCGCTGCTACCCGCTGGTCCGGGCCATGGCCGTGGCCCTGGCCAATGGCGGCGAGGCGGGGGTCAACAGCCTGGTGCAGAAGCTGTTCCTGGCCTCGGCCGATCCCCAGGCCGGCAGCTCGACCTTGCTCAAGAACAGCCTGATCCGCCTGCATTCCAATGTCGACGCGGTCCAGGCCTCCAAGGCGCTGGGGCAGTTCCAGTTGTCCGACGTGGTGGCGCGGCTGGCCAACAGCAGCAGCGACTCGATGTTTGCCCTCAACACCCAGAACCACTCGATGCTGGTGGGCAGTACCCAGGGGCCCGAAGGCCGTCGCTACTACTTCTATGACCCGAACGTGGGGATCTTCGCCTTCGATTCCAGCAAGGGCCTGGCCAAGGCCATGGAGCAGCACCTGGTGCGCCGCAAACTGGCGGCGCACTACGGCTCCTTCGGCAGCCAGTCGCAGCCGGCCTTCAACCTGGTCGAGATCGACACCCACAAGATGGCCGAGGTGCCGCTGGGCAGCGGGCTGAATGTCGCCGATCTGTCCCGTCCCGAGGAGCTGGCCAGCGTCATCGGCCAACGCCGTCAGGTGGAGCAGGCGGTGGGGGCGCAGCAACGTGTCAGCCAGGACCTGCGCCTGGGTGCGGCGCTGACCACCTTCGACGCCGAGCAATGGGGCGCGCGCTTCGACGCCGCCAGCACCCGACTGGCCCAGGAGCACCAGCTGGGCAGCCAGTGGATACCGATCATCGCCAACACCGAGGCGCAGCCGGAGGGCGGCTATCGGGTGCAGTTCATCAACCGTGACCAGCCCGAGCAGACCCGCTGGCTGAGCACCGACGACGGCACCTTTGTCGAATTCCGTCGTTTCGTCGATGAGCACATGAGCGTGCTCAGCGAGCACTTCACCCTGGAGCACGGGCAGATCCGGCCCCGCGCCGGGGTCAGCGAAGCGGCGCATGTGGACGGCCTGAACGCGGGCTTTGCGGTCCAGACCCTGATCCAGTGGTTGGCCGACAAGAACCGCAAGGACGCAGCCCAGGGCGTGGTGTCACCGGACCTGGCTACTGCCCTGAAGATCCATAGCTACCTGGGCCTGGCGCAGATCGGCCACGGCACCCTGCAAGATGTGGCCAAGGTCACCCAACTGGTGCAAACCGCGTTGCGCGGCGAGGCCCTGGCCGCCGAGTCCTCGCTCAAGGACTTTGCCTCGACCCTGGGGCACACGGTCAACGAGGGTGCAGGCGTGCTGTTTGGCGGGGCCATGGTCGGCCTGGATGCCTATGAGCTGGCCCATGCCCAGAACGATGTGCAAAAAGCCGTATTCGGCACCCAACTGGCGTTCGATTCGGCGAGTTTTGTCAGTGGCGCGGCGGGTATCGGTGCCGGGTTGGTCGGCGCCTCGACCACCGCGGCGGTGCTGGGCGGCGCGGGGGTGATCCTCGGCGGCCTGGCGGTAGGCTTCACGGCACTGGCCCAGGCTTTTGGCGCGGTGGCCGAAGACGCCAAGGCGGTGGGACGTTACTTCGATACCCTGGACAAGGCCTATCAAGGCAACGGCTACCGTTATGACGAGAAACAGCAGGTGCTGGTGCCGCTGCCCGGAGCGGTGGTCAAGCGCCTCGACCTGCGCTCAAGCGAGGTCGGTTTCGACAGCCAGTACATCTACCGCACCCATCACGGTTCCACCGGCTCCGGGGCGATCAACTACTTCTTCTGGGTTGGCGACTTTCCGCGGATGATCCACGACCGCGCCCAGGCGATCGAGGTGCGCAGCGGCATTGGCCACGGCGCCCAGCCGCCCAAACTCGACCACGGCGACAGCCGGACGGTGATCCTGCCGGGCACGCCCAAGTCCTACATCAGCTACGAGTACATGATCCTGCCGGGGGCCACTACCCGGCATGACACGGGCTTCGATGTGATTCGCAGGCTCGAGCAGGACCGGCGCTTCGACTACGACTTCTACATCTTCCCGAGCGAGGAGACGATCCGCAGGATTCACCAGGAGTATGTCGAGACGCCGGTAGAAGTGCTGCTGGATGGGCGCAACCGGCAATTGGTCGTACCGCAGCTGCCCAAGGAGCTCTACGGCTACCTGCGCTACGACATCCAGGGCGCCGGCGGCGAATACCTGATCGGCCTCAACCAAGGCGCCGAGGTCAGGCTCAGCAACGAGGCCGGCAGTCAGCGGTCACGCTGGATCATCGACAGCAGCCAGCTGGAGAGCGACAGCATCACGGTGGCCAAGGACCATTTGCTGGTGGGCGGGGTCAAGGTCAAGCTCGATCCGGCCCAAAGCGGCGAGGTGCTGCTGGTCAACGCCAAGGGCGAAGTGCGGGCAGTCGATTTTGTCGGCCAGACCACTGACGTGGTCAAGGAAGACGCCAGCCAATGGCAAGTGCCCGGGCAGCGCATCGAACAGCACCTCAAGGACCTGGCCCAGGCCCATCAGTTGCACGGCCAATACGTGCTGGTGGAGAACTACAAGCACGGTGAGCGCAATGTCGGTCGGGCGTACTACGACGTCGCCAAGGACCGCATGCTGTTCACCGACACCGATGTGCAACAGGCTGGTAACGCCCAGCTGGGTGCGGTCATCGGCGAGCATGCCTACTTCGTCGATGCCCAGAACGCCGCCGCCTGGCGGGTCGACATTGCCAGCGGCAAGGTCGATGCGCAGTTCGCCCCGTCGTTCAACCAGAGCACCGGCCAGATCAGCCGGTTCTGGCAAGAGGGCGATGCGGTGTATCTGGCCCGTCGTTATCAGCTCAAGGAACGAGAAGCCGAGCTGAGCTTTCGCATCCTCGGTGACCGGATGGAACTGGTGGGGGTGGTCGGCGATGACTCGCTGCTGCAACTGTCGGCAAGCAACAGTCAGCATGGCAAGGACGCCAAGACCCTGCTCAGTACCCTGCTCAAGGGCTACGAGGCTCAGACCACCCCGCGCGATACCCCGGTGTACAGCCTGGGCGCGCCCCTGCTGGAGCCGACCGCGGCAGAGCTGATCACGGTGTTTGGCCTGGATAACGCCAAAGTCGCGCACCGCTACTGGGTGCGCAGCAGCGATGGTGTGGTGATCAAGCCGAACCTGGCGCCACCGGCCGGGCAGGCGCCGAGTGCCGATGCATCGGGGCAGGTGCAAAGTGCCTGGAAGATTCCGGCGGACCTGGTGTTGGCCGGCAGCCTGGCCCAGCCCGGTGGCCAGGAGGTGTTCTATTTCTACAGCCAGGCGCAGCAGGTGCTGTTCCGCCAGGAAGGGCCGGGGCAGCAGGTGCTCGATGCCGGCCAGCCAAGCGCCTTGCGCCTGACCACGCCGCCCCTGGCCAATGTGCTCAATCTCAACGGCCATCTGCTGGCCGTGACCAAGGACGGGCGCATGGCGCGGATCGAGGCGACCGGGCGCCTGAGCTATGAGGCGGTCAACGAGCATTGGCTCAAGGGGCGCAGTAGCTGGTGGAAGGACCTCGCCGAGGTCGCCGGCAGCAACGCCACCCTGGCGGTATTCGGGGTCAAGGCCGCCGACGGCAAGCGTGCGCTGCCAGTGTGGTACCACAACGCTCAGGTGGTGGTGGCGTCGTCCGCGCTGCAAGACAAGCCGCTGCAGTTTCTCGGCTTCGACGGTGCCAGTGGCAGTGCCCGGCTGTTCGAGCCCGAGAGCGGCAAGCTCTATCTGCAGCCGCCGCTGACATCACAGGCACTGCCGAGCGCGTTTGGCAACGATGAGGTGCTTGAGGCCTCGGCCCAATTGCCGGCCGCCATTGACTGGATGCCCACGCTGCAACTGCGCTCGGCAGTCCAGGTCGATGCCGGCTTGCGCTTGACCACCGTGCAGGGCGAAGTGCTGCTGCGCAGCAACAACGGCGATGTGCAGTTGGTGGCCGTGGACAAGGGCTGGCAGCAGGCACATCTGGGCAATCTGCCCCAGGCCCTGGCGACCGTGGCCGGACAGTGGGGCGCCAAAGGCGTGTTGACCTTGCAGGGTGGTGCCAGCCGTGGCTGGTTCGATATCGCCAGTGGGCAGATGTTTGCCAGCAACGGCATTGCGGGCAGCGACCTGCGCTTTATCGGAGTCGCTGCCGGGACGCCGAACTCGGCCTATGTCTATAGCCCGACGGCGCAGGCGCTGTATCAGGTCAAGGACGGCAAGGCGCTGCAGCTGGGCCATTACGCCAATGTCGAGCGCATCGGCTCCTCGCTGCTGCTTCAGGGAGCCAGCGGCAATGCTCGTCAGGATGACCTGTCGCCGCCGTTGATTGCCGGGGTCGACAGCGTGGTGCTGCACGGCGGCGCCGGGGATGACACCTATCGTTTCAGCCCAGCGATGTGGGCGCATTACCGCTCGGTGGTCATCGACAACGACGATCCGGGCCTGGCCCTGGATCGGGTGATCCTGCCAGTGGCCGATGGCAAGAACATCCTCGTCAGCCGGCGGGGTGAGGATGTGCAGCTGACCGACACGGGCAATGGCACCGCCCTGGTGTTGCGCCAGGTGCTGGGCAGCCAGGCGGCCGCCCATGGGCATTTGCTGATCGAACTCAAAGGCGATTCGTCGATGCTCAGCGTCGAGCAGCTGCTCAAGGGCTTTGGCCCGAGCGGATCGGCCCGGGACAGCGTGTTCGAGCTGGCCTGGAGCCAGCGCGAGACGCTGCCGGCGGCGAATGCTCTGAGCTCGGCGGCGAATGAGCTGGACTCGGCGGCAGATGGCCAGGGCCCCAGCCTGGCAAAACTCAGCGGGGCCATGGCGGCCTTCGCTGACACGGGCGGCGCTCGCGAACAGCTGCCGAAAAACCATCAGGCCGCGCAGGCGGTGCTGGTGCCTTCACTGACCTGACCGCGCAGAAGCAACACAGGAGGGGCGCAAAGCCTCTCCTGTCTGCGGCTCCCTCTTTTCCCGGTGTTAGATCCAACCATGAGCAAACCCATGAATTCGCGGCAGCGAGCCCTTGCCGGCTGGCTGCTTGTCGTCCCGCTGCTGGCGGCGCCCCTGGCGCAGGCGGTGCCATTGCATCGGCAAGACCTGCCACAAGACTCAGCGCAGCATCCGCCACCCCATATGCCACAACAGCGGCACCAGGCGCTGCCCAGTGACCTGTGGCGGGTGTACCTGGATGCCCGGCAGAACAACAGCGAGCTGGCGGCGGCCCAGGCCGATCAGGCGGCCCGCGCCGAGGCAGTGCCCCAGGCCAGGGCCGGCCTGCTGCCCACGCTGTCCGCCAGCGCCGATCTGAATGCCACCCGCACCTCCCTGCAACAGCCGCGGCAGGACACCCGGCGCGGTGGCAGCAGTTATCAGGCGGTGCTGAACCAGCCGATATTCCGCGCCGATCGCTGGTTCGCCCTCAAGGCCGCGCAAGCCGAAGACCAGCAGGCCCAGCTGGAGCTGGCCGCCGCCGAGCAGAAACTCATGTTCGACAGCGCCCAGGCCTATTTCGGCCTGCTCAAGGCCCAGGATGCCCTGGCGGCGGCCAAGGCCGAGGAAGCGGCGCTCAAGCGCCAGCAGCAACTGGCCGAGCGCGGCTTGCAACTGGGCCTGTCGGACCGCACCGATGTGCTGCAGGCCCAGGCCGGGCATGACACCGCGCGGGCCAACCGCATCGTCGCGCAGAAGCAGACCGATGACGCCTTCGAAGCCTTGGACACTCTGACGCATCAGCAGTACCAGGCGATCCAGGGGCTGCGCCACGACATGCCGGTGCTGTTGCCCGAACCCAACGACGCCCGGCGCTGGGTGGACACCGCCGTGCGCCAGAACCTGACCCTGCAGGCCAGCCAGTTCGCCCTGGAGGCGACGCAGCAGACCCTGAGCGCGCGCAAGGCCGGGCACGCGCCGACCCTGGATGCGGTGCTGCGCTACCAGATCGGTGACAACGACAGCCTGGGTTACGGCAACAGCGACATCCGTGGCAATGGCTACGGCGGCAACGTCGAGCAGCGCACGGTCGGGCTGCAGTTGAATATTCCGCTGTTCAGCGGCGGCCAGACCCGCTCCCAGGTGCGCGAAGCCCACCAGCGGATGAACCAGCGCGAGTCCCTCAACGACGGCTTGCGGCGTCAGGTCGTGGAGCAGACCCGCAACCTGCATCGTGGCCTCAACAGCGGTGTCGATCAGGTGCAGGCGCGGCGCCAGTCGATCATTTCCAACCAGGGCGCGGTGCTGGCCTCGCAGATGGGCTTTCAGGTCGGAACCCGCAATATCGTCGATGTGCTGGAGGCGCAGCGTCAGCTGTACAACGCCGTGCGCCAGTACAACAACAGCCGCTATGACTACATTCTCGACACCCTGCGGCTCAAGCAAGCGGTGGGAACCTTGTCGCCCCAGGACCTCAAGGCGCTTTGTGATTACCTCAAGGCCGACTACGATCCGGACCTGGATTTTCTGCCGCCGGAGTTTCCACGCCGGCTGGCAAAACGCTGACAGGGCCTGGCAAGGCACCGGACCGGGGTTGGCGGGCATGGTTTTTTCAAGGTAAAGGGGCGAGCGGTTGTACGGGTTATTGGACTTCTTCGACAGTCACAAACGCTGCTGTTATGCCTTGGGTGTGGTGATCGCGGTCGGCGCCGCAGTGGCGTTGGGCAACTACTACCGGGTGCAGGTCGAAGACGTCTACCGGGCCAGCGTCCAGATGCAGACCCAGGAGCAGGCCCAGGACCTGGAGCAATGGAAGTCCAACGGCTTTGCCATTGGCGCACTGTCGATCCTCGGGCGCCACAACCCCTGGCTCAAGCGCATCGTCCTGGAGCCTGCGCCCTCTGCCGAGCTGATGGAACGGGCCACCCAGCCGCTCAAGACCCTGTCCCTGGTGGTGGATGCCAACCATGCGTTTGTCCTCAACCGGGACGGGGTGGTGGTGGCCGCCTACGACCAGCAGGGACAGACGCCCCTGGGGCTGAATGTGGCCTTTCGTCCCTACTTCAAAGTGGCCCTCAATGGCGGCAGCAGTGTCTACGGCGCCATCAGCACCAGCACCGGTACGCGCATGTTCTACATGGCGGTGCCGATCTTCGAGTCGCGTACGCGCCAGGACAAGGTGATCGGGGTGCTGGTGGCGCGGTTTGACGCCGATACGCTCGATGCCAGCTTGAGCAAGCCGTACAGCGCCGATCTGCAGATGATCCTGTCCCCCAGTGGCGTGGTGCTGGCCGCCAGTTCCCCGGACTTGGTCCTCAAGTCCGACCGCGCCTGGCCCTGGAACCGCTTCACCGGGGAGATCCGCCGCCAGTTCGGCGACTATCGGTTTGCCAACGGGGTGCCCGAGCGCTTGCCCTTCGATGCCCACCAGCCGGTGGTCCGGCTGGACGGTCGGCGCTACAGCCTGTCCCGGGTGGATTTCGACTGGAATGACCCGAGCGGCCCCTGGACCCTGATCACCCTGGGCGACCTGGATGCACTGTTACCGGCGGAACAGGTGCTGCTGATCGAGGGAGTGAGTGCCCTGGTGTTCTTGCTGTTGCTGTGGGGTGGCCTGCGGCGTCTGGCCGACGCCCGACGACACAAGCGTGACGTGGCGCAGATCGAGCAGAGCGAACAGCGCCTGGACATGGCCCTGCAAAGCGGGGCCCTGGGGCTGTGGGACTGGAACCTGCGCCTGGGGACCGTCATCAACAACGATGTCTGGCTGCAGATTCTTGGCTACAGCAAACAGCAGATGGAGCAGGCCTTCGGCCATGGCCTGGAGCGCTGGACCGCTCTGGTGCACCCGGATGACTACGAGCCGGTGATGGCCCGGCTCAAGGCGCACCTGAACGATGAAGTCGGCGAATACCGCGCCGAATACCGCATGCGCAACAAAGAGGGGCAATGGCTGTGGGTCATGGACATCGGCAAGATCATGCAGCGCGACGCCAGCGGCGCGCCGACGCGGGTCACCGGGGTGCTGCAGGACATCAGCGAGCGCAAGGCGGTGGAAGCGCAAATCCAGCAATCACGGCGCGATGCCGAGCGGGCGACCCAGGCCAAGTCGGAATTTCTCGACTGCATGTCCCATGAAATCCGCACGCCGCTGAACGCGATCATCGGCATGGCCCATCTGGTCCAGGACTTGCCGTTGGAGCCGGTGCAGCGCGACTACATCGAAAAGATCGACCGCGCGGCCAAGCACCTGATGGGCACCATCAACGGCGTGCTGGATCTGTCGAAGATCGAGGCCGGCAAGCTGAGCATGGAGCAAACCGGCTTTGACCTGCGGGAGCTGGTGGACGATGTGTTGCTGCTGGTTCGCCAGCGCGCAGAGGAAAAGGCGCTGCGACTGCAGCTGGATATTCCGGCGTCACTGCCGCGCCGCTATGTCGGTGATCCCCTGCGTCTGGCCCAGGTGCTGACCAACCTGGTGGACAACGCGATCAAGTTCACCGAGGCCGGCCATGTCTGTATCGGTGTGTGCCTGGTGCGCCAGTGGGATCATCAGGCGCTGCTGTGCTTCAGCGTCACCGACACCGGGGTAGGCATCAGCGACGAGCAGCAGGCCCGTTTGTTCAATGCCTTTGTCCAGGCTGACCGGACCATCAGTCGGCGTTACGGCGGCAGCGGCCTGGGGCTGACCATCTCGAAGAAAATCGTGCAACTGATGCAGGGCGATATCTGGGTCAATAGCCGGCTGGGGCAGGGCGCGACGTTCAAGTTCAGCGTGCAGCTGGGGCTGGCGCCGCCAGCGCTTGAGCAAGGGCACGCCTCAAGCGGCACTGCGCCTGCCGGGCCATCGATGGGCGACGTCGCGGGGCCGGGTCTGGTCAATGCCACGGCCCGCTGGCTGGCGGGGAAACGGGTGCTGGTGGTCGAGGATAACCGTCTCAACCAGGAAGTGCTGCAGGGCCTGCTGCAGCGCGTCGGGGTCCAGGTGGTGCTGGCGGTCAATGGGGCCGAGGCCTTGCGCCTGTTGCTGGAGCAGGGGCATTTCGATGCCGTGCTGATGGATTGCCAGATGCCGGTCATGGACGGCTTCGCCACCACGCGCAAGATTCGTGGCTACCCCCATTTGCAGTCCCTGCCGATCATTGCCGTGACCGCCAGTAATCAGACCGATGTGCAGGGCAGGGCGCTGGCGGCCGGCATGAGCGATCTGCTGAGCAAGCCCCTGGAGGTCGCGGCGTTCTATCGGACCCTGGTGCGCTGGATCGCAGCCACGGACATACCGCTCGCGCAGAGCGCAGCGCTGCCGGATGCAAGCGTCTTGACCTCGGCCTACCAAGGGATCGACACCGCGCTGGGGCTGGCGGTGGTCAACCAGGACCTGGCTCTGCACCGCAAACTCTTGGTCGACTTTCGTGACGGCCAGCAGCAGGTCATCGAGCGCTTGTGGCACGCCCACGCCACCGGGGACTTGGCTGCCATCGGCTTTCTGGCCCACAGCCTGCAGGGCAATGCCGGGAGCATCGGCGCCACGGAGGTCAAGGAGGCCGCTAAACAGCTTGAGGAACAGGCGGCCGGGCCAGCAGCGCTGGGGCCGCTGATCGAGCATCTGGCGCAGTGCCTGGAGCCGGTACTGGCCGGCCTGGCCTCCCTGCCAGTGGCGAACGAAGATCTGGCCGCGCCGAGCCAGGGGCTGGACGCGGAGCAGGTGCTGGCGCTGGAGCGGCTGGCCCAGCTGCTGCGCAAGCATAATGCCCAGGCCCTGGCGCTGATCGATGAGCTGTACGAGCAATACCCGTGCGGCCCGCTGCGGGCCATTCAAGAGCGGATCTACCGCTTGGAGTTCCAGCAGGCCCTTGACCTGCTAATGGACTTGCAGGGCTAGCGGCTGTTCTGGCTCAGGGCCTGATAGCGGGCCATGCGGTCAGTGCAGTGCTCGACCAGGCATTGATGCAAGGCGCGCAACGACGAAGTGATCTGCGAGCGGTGCGATACCACCAGATTCAGCGGCGCAGGGTCCGATTGCCAGCCCGGCAGCAGCGCCAGCAAGCGACCGGCGAGCAGGTCCTCGACGACATTCAGCAGCGGCAGGTTGACCACGCCGTGGCCGGCCACGGCCCAGCGCCGTGCGGCATCGCCATCATCACAGCAAAAGTGCCCTTGCACCGGCACGTCCTCGACCTTGCCGGCGCCATGGAAACGCCAGCGACTCTCCGGGCGGCCGATGCTGTGACAGATGATGCATTCGTGTTCGCTCAACTGTTGCGGCGACTCAGGCTGGCCATGTTCCGCCAGGTAATCGGGCGCGGCGCAGGCGATGAAGTAATGCTGCTTGAGCACCGGCAGCTCGACCAGATCCAGCGCCTGGTTCTTGCCATAGCGCAACGCGGCATCGAAGCGGCCCTTGAGCAGGTCCTCTTGCTTGTCGCTCAGCGCCAGCTTGATGTACATGCGCGGCCGCTCATGCTTGAGCCGGGCGAGCATGTCCAGCAGCAAGTTGCGGCCCAGGTCGGAAGACACCGTGAGTTCCAGCATGCCGTCATCGTGGCGCAACGAGCGCTTGCCGTTGGCCAGGATCTTCAACGCGTGCTGGGCACTGTCCAGGTAGCGTGCGCCTTCGGGGGTGAGCTTCATGGTGCGAGTGGAGCGAGTGAACAGCCGCACCCCGAGGCGACTTTCCAGGCGCTTGAGCCCCAGGCTGGCGGCAGCCGGGGTGATCGACATGACGCGGGCAGCGGGGGACAGGCCCTGCAGCTCGGCGATCAGAATGAACAGCTCCAGATCCGCGAAGTTAGGCATTGGCCAGGCTCACCCTCCGTTCACCGGCCAAAAAAGGTCTGTGACGAACTGAGCAAGTCCGCCGACAGCGCCTGCGGGTCGCCGTCGATGCATTGCTCGAACCCGGGCTGGCGGTACAGCTGGCCCATGGCATGCGCATGCCGACTGTGGAGGTCCTCGGGCGCGCTCTGCAGCAGGCTCAGGTGGTAGTTCAGCGCCAGGGCGAACAGACGGGCCGAGAGTGGCAACTGCTCGCCGCTGGGCAGCTCCCCGGGGCCCTTGAGCAAGGCGTCGGCGTGAGTCATTTTCCAGGCGAGGTTGAGGATCGGATCTTCCGGCTCGGCGTGGGCGAGAATCTCTTCGATCAGCAGCCTGCTGTGGCCCAGGGCCTGATCGATGCGGCTGCCCGGCTGATTGAGGCCCATCAGCGCCAGGCAGGCGGCGCTGCGAAAGGCCGCGGGGTCGCGCCGGCTCAGGCTGCTGCGCAGCACAATCGACAGGCTGTCGAGCAGGGCTTGGAGACGGATCAGCGGATTGCCGGCCAGTTGCAGGGTCAATGCACTGACAAAACCGTCGCGCATGTCGCTGCCGGCGCAAGGCCCGGAGGCCGCTGGCAGGCCATGCAGGGGCTTGTTGCGGTAGCCCAGTTGCGTGGCCACCCGGGCCAGTACCACCGGCGGCGAAATCGGCTTGGCGATGTAATCGGCGGCGCCCAGCAGCAGCCCCAGGCGTTCATCTTCGACGCTGCTGCGCGAGGTGAGGAAAATCACCGGAATGCTTGCAGTCGCCGGGTCGCTCTTGAGCGCGCTGAGCACCTGGAAGCCGTCCATCTCAGGCATCAGGATGTCGAGAATGATCAGGTCGGGACTGGCACTGCGCGCCAGGGCCAGGCCGCGCTCGCTGTTTTTCGCCAGCAGCACTTCATACTCGCAGGTCAAGGTTTTCGACAGCACGATCAACGACTGCGGATCGTCGTCGATCGCCAGGAGGGTATAGGGCTTGGAAGCATGCTCTGCGGGCATGACGAGGGGCCTGAACAAAATAGGCCGGCAGTCTAACTTATTTGCGTTATGGGCTCCTAGCGTCCAGCTGCCGCAGTCGCTGCACCCACGCTTCGGCCGGTACACAGGCCGGGCGCGGGGGAGGGGATGCGAGACCGAGTATCAAGGCTTTTCGTACAAAGCCTAAGGATGGGACTGATGGTTGATAACCTGCGTCAGCTTCGCCAGGACGCCAGGAACCGCAGCCTTCAATAGCGCCAGAAAACCGGGGTAATCAGTACCAGCACCGTCAGGATCTCCAGGCGCCCCAGAAGCATGCCGATGGTCAGCAGCCATTTCGCCGCATCAGGCAACGATGAGAAGTTGCCGGCAGGCCCGATGATGCTGCCCACCCCGGGGCCGACGTTGCACACTGCGGTTGCAGCGCCGCTCAATGCCGTCATCCAGTCCAGGCCGATCAGGCCAAGCCCCAGGGCCAGTAGTGCGATGGTGATGGTGAAGAAGAACGAGAATGTCAGCAGCGAGCGCACAATATCCTCGTCGATGGGATGGCCGTTGTACTTTTTCTGAATCACCGCCCGTGGGTGAATCAACTGCTTCAGACTGCTGATCAGCAGACTTGCAGCGACCTGGAAACGGAAAATCTTCAAACCGCCGGCCGTGGAGCCCGAGCAGCCGCCGACAAAGGTCAGGTAAAAGAACAGCAACACTGCAAAACTACCCCATGTGGTGTAGTCACCCACGGCAATGCCGGTGGTGGTGACCACTGACGTCACATTGATCGCCACAATCCGCAGTGCATCCCACCATCCGTAATCGCTGTGCCAGGACAGCCAGGTTCCCACCGCCAGGGAGATGACGATGAGGAAACCCAGGAAGCCACGGACCTGATGATCCTTGAACAGTGCACGCCGATTGCCTCGCAACGTCGCCACATAGAGCGTGAAGGGCAGGCTGCCGAGGATCATGATGACCACCGCGATCCAGTGTATGGCCGGTTGAGTCCAATGTCCGAGCGAAGCATCGGAAGTCGAAAAACCTCCAGTTGAAATCAGTGACATGGCGTGATTGACCGCTTCGAAAGGCGTCATCCCGGCAATCCACAGCGCCAGGGTTGCCAAGCCGGTGAGCCCCAGATAGACCAGCAGGATCGACTTGGCTGCGACGTGGGAGCGAGGCGCAACCTTTTCCGACCAGTCCGAGGATTCGGTCTGGAACAAGCGCATGCCCCCGACCCGCAACAATGGCAGCACCGCCACGGCCATGCCGATGAAACCGATACCGCCCAGCCAGTGCAGCATGGAGCGCCAGATCAGCAGACCAGGCGAGGCCGAGTCCAGCCCGGTAAGGACGGTCGAGCCTGTGGTCGTGATACCCGACATCGTTTCAAAGAAGGCATCGGTGTAGCTGATTTGGTGAATGAACACCATGGGCAATGCGGCAAAGATACACACAACCAGCCAACTGCCTGTGGTCAGCAGGTACATGTCGCGGGGCCGCAGTTGGGCAGCCTCAGGACGCCCGCGCACCACCAGCAAGAAGCCACAGACAAAGGTGATCAGGCTCGACCAGAGAAAGGCCGAGAGGTCATCGTTACGCTCAAAAACCACCAGCGTGATCATGGGGATGACCATGCTCACTGCCAGCGTGATTAGAAAGATGCCCAGGATGAAACCGATAAGCCGCAATGCTGCGAGAGACATAAAAATAGCCTGCTGAATTTGCGCCGCGCAGTATCTGATGAGCGACCCTTTAGTCGCGTAAAGTTTATGTAAAATTTTTACACTGTCAGAGCGCGATGCAAGGCCTCGATGTTATTAGGATTATTCCAGGTCAAGGGCGGAAAATGGCTATGAAATCGGCGCCTATCTGCTTTCCTGGCGCCGAGGTCTGTCGAAGGCCGCGCGGTTTTCGCGCGTTAGTGGCCTTGGTGCGCCGCATCCTTGTCGACCTGCATCACGCCCTTGAACAGGGCGAACTGCTTGACTCGCTCCGGTGCCTGGGTGCTTTCAGCCTGTGCCACGGTCTTGCTCAGGCTGGCAGCGGCTTCTGGCGTGAGCCCGGCACTGTGCAAGGTGGCAGGGTCGAGCAGGGCGTCGCCGGCACAGAGCACCACGCGCCAGCCCATGGAGTTTCGCTTGAGCAAGGCACGGCCGCCACGCTCGCCCTGGGTCCAGCCGGCCACGGCGTGCTCACCCTCGACCGTGACTGGCCCGACGTGCAAAGGTGCGTCGGGGCGCTCCCAGGTATGGCGCATCATCTGTTCGATACGTTGCTGATCGGTGGATGTGTCGGCCAGTACGCCGCTGCTGAGGGTGGCAAGCAAGACCATCAATGCTGGAATTTTCATGCGGTGTCCTTGAGTTGAAACGGCCATCGGAAGATGGCCGCTGAGGGAAAGCGTCAGGCTCAAAAGCCCATTTTCACGCCCAGTTGCGCCGAGGTGCCAGGCATCGGGTAGCCGGTGCGGTAGGCATAGTCACGGTCGAACAGGTTTTCTACGGCGACAAACACTTCACCGACCTTGCCCAGGGCCGGAACGGCGTAGCCGACCCGCGCATTGACCACGGTGAAACTGTCCACCCGGGAGACGTTGCTGGCCCCGGCACTGCGTTCCTCGGCCAGGACATACATGTCTTTCTGGTACTGGGCGTCAGCGCTCAGGCGCCAAGGCCCGGTTTCGTAGGTGGTGCCCAGTGACAGCGACTGCTTGGGCGCGTAAGGCAGGGTCTTGAGTGAGGGATCGAGCCAGGTGAAGCCGACGAAGCTGCTCCATTGATCGGTCCAGCGCTGCTGCCAACTGGCCTCGGCGCCCTTGATCTGGTAGTCACCCAGGTTGATGTAGGAGGGGCGTGACACGGTGGGGGGGAAGGCGAACAGATAGCGATCCTGGAGCTTGTCCTTGAAGACTGCCAGGTCCAGGGTGGCGCTGTCGATCGGGTTGAACTTGACGCCCAATTCCTGGTGATCGAGTTTTTCCGGCTTCAAGTCCCTCCAGCTTTCGCCCAGTGCCGGAATCAGGCTGGACATCACCGAGGCTTCCAGGCCCGGGTAGTTGATGCCCCGCGATGCATTGGCGCGGAACTCGACATTGTCGGTCGACAGCAGCACCCCGGCGTGGGGCGCTGATGCGCTTTCAAAAACGTTGTGCTGGTAGGTGCGCACCCCGGCCGATGGGGTCAGGGTCCAGTTGTCGTTAAGTTCAAAGGCTTGGCTGAGGGCCAGGTGCGGCGAGGTCACCCGCAGGGTCGGGGCATCGAAGTCGGCATAAGGCGCCGGGCTCACTCGCTTGAACTTCACGTTACCCTGGCTCTCGTCGACATCCAGGCCCAGGGCCACTTCAGCGTTGTGCCAGGGCCGCAGTGTTTCCTCCCAGCGCAAGCCTTGCAGGGTGAAATCGCTGATGGTGTCGCCATCCAGCCCTTGCTGCTCCAGGGCACTGCCGCGGCCTTCATTGTGGTAGAGCTTGAGGCTGCCGTTGCCCCAGTCGTATTCATGCTCGAGGGACAGCGAGGCCAGGGTTCCGCGGGTGTTGAACTGGCCGGCCCGGGTATCGGGCAAGCCTTCCTGTCCCGGGTCCGACGCCTGGTTGTTGGCGTGCAACAGCAGTACACCGGCGTGCCAGTTGTCGTTCAAGCGATAGCCGATGCGTGCCAGACCGTTGTTCAGGCGCCCGTCGCCGTCGGGTCGGTCGCCGGCGGAACGGGCTGCGCCTTGGGCCAGCAGATAGTCCCAATCACCGCTGCGGCCGATCAGCGAGGCCTGATCGGTCGCCGTGCGAAAGCTGCCGCCGGTAAGTTGCAGTTCACCGTGCTGGTTGTCGCCGCTATCAGCGAGCCGTGGCGTGAGGTCGATCGCCGCAAAGGTGTTGCCGAATTTCTGCGGTTGCGGGCCCTTGTAGACGCTGATGCTCTGCATCGCGTTGATCGGCAGCAAGTCCAGAAGCGGGTGTCCCCAGACGCCCATGTAGAACGGCACGCCGTCGATGTAGGTCTTGATTTCGCTCCCGGGGCGACTGGCGCCCATCCCGCGAATGTACACCGCGCCGCCCTCGGCGCCGCCAAAGGAACCCACCGGGTTGAAGCGCGAAACGGTTACCCCTGGTGTGCGCCGCAGCGCCGAGGAAAGGTCCAGCGCGTTGAGGTCGCGGATCTGCTCCTGTCCCACGACGGTGGTCAGGCTGGCGAAAGAGTCGGTCTTGTTCTGGTCGATCACCGAAGAGCCCACGACCGTGGTTGGCGGCAGTTCAACAGGCAGGTTTTCTGCGCTGGCAACCGTCGCTACGCTCAGTAGCGACAGCGATACGCCGTACCACATAGCTGTGTGAGTCATTTTTTTCTCCTTGTTATGGTTCAGGTTCGATGTTTCGAAGCGTCATCGAGACCCGATCTGTCAGCTCGGGAATGCATTCACAGATTCACCGCCATGAATCTGCGGTTTGTGCTTGAGGTGCACAGGCACGCGGCCGCCGCAGGGAGTGACTGGCGCTGGATGAAACTCCAGGTTCTGCGGGCGCTCTGGCGTGCCGGCTCAGTAGCGGGGGGAGGCGCGGGGGTTGGCCGAAGGCCAGGAGTCACGGGGCGGGGCTTTGCAGCGGATGTGGCCAGGACGCGATTGGACACTTCGTGTGCGCAGCAGCCATGCCAGGCAGAAAAACAGCGCCAAGCTCAGGCTGAGGGTGCTGCACATGGGGCAATTGAACGTACTTGCCCAGCCGTTCACGGCGGCCTGTCCAGGATCGTCTGCAGGACTGATCGCCACCTCGGCCATTGAGCAGAACGCTGTCCCCGCGCCGTTGAGCATCAGGCCACTCATCTGTCCATGGGCGATACCACACGCCATTAGATTGAACAGGACACAGCCGTAGAGCATCCAGGCAACCAGGGAGCGGTGGTGTCGAGGGCGTTCCATGTGGCGACAGTATCCTTGGCAGTTGATGACACAGTGAAACAAGTGACGCCAGCGAAGCCGCTTCGCCGCATGCTGAGCCGGAACGTTCATCCTGTCCCGCTCAAGGGCGGCTTGGGCACCCGCCAAGCATAGGCTGGCTTTTTATAAAGAATTCAGAAAAGCCAGCAATGCTTCACGTTCTGGCTGTTCGAACTTGAGCACCGCATTGCGTGATCCTCGCGCCTCGCCGCCATGCCAGACAATCGCCTCCATCAGGTTGCGCGCACGGCCGTCATGCAGAAACTGGGTGTGCCCGTTCACTTGCGAGGTCAAACCTATGCCCCAGAGCGGCGGCGTACGCCATTGATTGCCATCGGCCAGGTACTCGGATCGACCATCGGCCAGCTCATCGCCCATGTCGTGCAGTAGCAGGTCGGTGTAGGGGAAAATCTTCTGCCGCCGCAGTTCCGGCTCCGCCGCGTCCCCTGTCACGTAGGAGGGAACATGGCAGGTGGCGCAACCCGCCTGATGGAACAGCGCCTTGCCCTGCAACACCTGAGGGTCGTCGACCTGCCGCCGCATGGGCACCGCCAGGTGGCGGGTGTAGAACAGGATGCTGGCGAGGATCTTGTCGCTGACTTCCGGCGTCCCGCCATTGGCCGCGCTGCGGCAGGCACTCTGGCGCTCGGTACAGTCGTCGCGCAGCCTCTGACTGCTGGTCAGGCCCATGTCCCCGGCAAAGGCGTGGGCGTTCTGTTGATTGAGACTGGGCTGGCCGGCTTTCCAGCCAAAGCGGCCGGTCACGGTCTGGCCCAGGGACTCGTCCCACACCCGGTTGACCTTGCCGCGAACCCATCGCGAGTTGGCTGCCTGGCGCGTCGCGTTGGCGTGGATATCCGCTTCGTCGATGGCTTCGAGCAAACCCAGGCCGATCATGGGCGGGGCAATCCGAACGGAGAACAGCGTGTCAGGGTGCATTGGGCCGTAACCCAGTTGGTCGATACTCAAGCTGGGTTTGCGCACGCTGATCTGGCTGCGATCGGAAAACAGCACCGGGATTTCGCTGTACTCAATGTGGATCTGTCCCTCAGGACGATGGCCTGGCAGCGCCGCGTCCTGCAGTTGCCCGCCGTAGGTGGGTTCCGGCACGACGCCGCCGCGTTGCAGTTGCAGCGCGTCACCGGACGAGGGCGGGATCGACAGCCGGACCAGCAGCGAGACGGCCGGGCCTGGCAAGTTGCCAGGGGGATGCCCGCGGCCGTCCTTGATGTGGCACCCCTGGCAGGTATCGGTATTGAACAGCGGCCCCAGGCCATCGCGGACATTGGCCCGTTCCGAGGCGGGTTTCCAGGGGTTGCGAAAGAACCCATTGCCGACAAAGAACTCCATCCGCCTGCTGGGTGACAGATTGGCCGAGGGCATGGAAAACGCATTGCTGTCGGTTTTGGCGACACTGGTTGCGCCGCCGGAAAACGCTTCGCCCGGCTCCACGATGGCAAGCTCCGACGGCGGTTGGCAGGCACTCAGACAAGCCACTAGCGCGGCAATCGCCAAGCCGCTGTGTGAAGGGCACAGACGCCGTTGTCGCATAGGCCAATGAGGCTTTTCGAGCATTGCTGCCAACCGGACCAGAGGAGGGGGCGCAAGTCTAACGACGGGATTGATTCTTAATAACCTGCGACGAACCGCCGCAGGCCATGCGCCACGACCTGGCGCCCGATCCCTAGTCAGTCAGGTGCGGCAGGGTGTCACAGGCGAGGCTTGGGCAGCGCGCGCAGTTGGCCGTAAACAGCGAGTGCGCAAGCCCGAAAAAGCCCTTAATCTATCGCCGCTTCGTGGTTTCACCCTTGGGTGGAAAATAGGGAAGCAGGTACGCCTTATGGCCAGTCCTGCGCTGCCCCCGCAACTGTGAAAGGTTAGCGCTTGTGCATGCGCCACTGGCCGGGTCCGGCCGGGAAGGCGCACTCGCGTGTCGAGCCTTGAGCCAGGAGACCTGCCACGAGTACTGCCGATGCCTTCGGCAGTTCCCAGACTCGCATCCCTCGGAGGGAGAACCGATGCATATCGAACCCGGCGTGCTCAATGCCGCCAAAGTGCTATACGCCAATGCCGCCGCCATCGCCACCTTGGCGGCGTTCGCCCCCAAGTTGCTGCGCCCTGACAACCTGATCAAGACCGTGCTCGCGGCGGCCTTCTTCTCGGTGTTCATGGAAGTGTTCCACCTGCCGGTGGGGGCATCAGAGTTGCACTTTGTCGGTGCCTCGGCGGTGTACATCATCTTCGGCTTCATCCCCACCTTGTTCGGCTTTGCCATCGGTTTGCTGCTTCAGGGGCTGTTGTTCGAACCCCAGGATCTGCTGCATCTGGGGGTCAACTCGCTGTCGTTGATGTTGCCGTTGATCGCCGCCCACGGCCTGCTCGGCCGGCGCTTCTTCGATGTCACAGGCCGCAGTGTCCGCTGGGCCGAAGTGGTCAAGTTCGATGCGCTGTATTACACCGGCGTGGTGATGATGGTGGGCTTCTGGCTGTCCCTGGGCGAAGAGCCGACGCCGCTGAGCAACTGGGCCTGGTTCGCTCTGTCCTATCTGCCGCTGGTGGTGTGTGAACCGCTGTTCACCTGTCTTGTTGCCCGCACCCTCAAGCGCTATGCCGATAACACCCTGGTGGCGCGTTTTACCTGTGTGAAGGCGCTGCACGTCGCGTGACACTGGCCGGCTTCTGCCGCCCGGACTCTCCGGGCGGCAGGTTGCCCCGACCCAAGTCGCGCTTCATCCGTTTGGTTGTTCGGTGTTAAAGTCGCCGCCATGAAATTGTCCCGCCCCGACCGTTCGCTCATTGCCTGGACCCTGTATTTTTGTGTCCTGTTCAATGTGTTCGCCTGCGGTTTGGGGCACGGCCAGATGATGGGCTTTGCCCTCAACGGCGTAGGCGGGCAGTTCTGCTCCTCCCTGGGCAGCAAGGCCCCGGTGCAGACATCCGATTTCAGCGACCAGAGCGCCAGTACCTGGGCTGGCAGTTTTTCCTGCCCGGTCTGTTCGGGAGCCGCGCTCAGTCTGGTCCTGCTGTTTTGCCTGAGCTGGCTGCTGCGTATCGGCCAGCTCCGGCGCCGTGCGCTTGAACCGCGCTGCAAGGCGCCCCCGCGCTATTCCTGGCCCTCGGCCAATCCTCGTGCCTCCCCACTGACCTGAACGCGCAAGCGGACAGCCGCCTTCGCCGCTGACCGCAGGTAGGCCTGTATCCATCATGTCTCTGGCTGCCGTTCGCGGCCGCTGCTGTGTGGCTGAATGCGGGCCGTTCGATTCTCATGATTTCGAGTGCGTGGCATGAACGGTTTTCAATGCTGGCTCCCTAGTCTGGGCGCGCGCGGCTGATGGTCTGGTGCGGCATGCGCAATGCCAGCCACCAGAACGCCTGGGTCGCGGCGTTGCTGGCAATTGTGCTGAAGATCATGGCACTGCCCATGGCCAGCGCCCTGGGCACCCTGAGCCTGGAACAGCTGCTGTCGGGCAGCTTCTGTTCGTCCGGCGGCGTGCGGCAGATTGCCGTGTCCCTGGACAAGGAACCGTCCAGTTCGGCGGTGCAGGGCGATTCTGCCCATTGCTGCTGCTCGCAATCGATCGGCGCCGCGCCCCTGGGGGCGTCCTCCCTGGTCTTGCCGGGCTTTCTCGGCCTGGCGCCGCGCCTGCCAAGGTTTCTGTTGTTCAGCGTTACACCCCGTGACCGCTGGCCGTCGCTCAACCCCAGGGCTTCTCCTGCATCTTGCGCATGACCGCAGTTAACAGCACACCCCGGACCTTAGGTCGGACCGAGTGTGCTCATGGTTATTGGTGAGATGGGAAGGAGCACCTCATGGCTCGGATTATTCAAGGTGGGCATCAGCAGACGATGCCCTCTCTGTGGCTGCCACTGCAGGCGCCTTACAGCGCTGCCAACAACAGGATTCATCACCAAAGGAGCCTTGCATGCGCGCACTAGCCATTGCGTCCGGCGCCTCGCGCCTGGTCAGTCGGAACGCACAATCGCGTAACCACGGCGACTTTTTGCTGCCGTTTCCCGATTACCCGAGCAACGCCCGTAGCTTCGTGCACCTGGACGCACGCCTGCTGCCGTACTGGCACACCCTGTTCGATGTCTGTCCGGGGCTGCTCAAGCTTGATCCTCCGGATGGTTTGAATATCTTTCGCGGGTTCATGACCTGGGCCTATCGCAATCATCCTCCGCTGAACTGGACCTATTACCTGAGCGTGTGCCGCTGGCTACTGGGTTCGCGGTATCAGGCGCAGATCACCGAGGAGCACGTAGAGGCGTTCATGAGCGCAGCGGCCGCGCGCTGGATCAATACCGACGACAGTCAGGCCCGCGGGCTGGTGCTGGCCTGGCGCGGGTCACCGGACTGGGTGTTTGACTGGAAGGTGGCGCCGCGCCTGGTGCCGGCGGCCGATGGCGAGCCGGAGGAATACCCGCCAGTGCCCTGGGACTTTGCCTGGTGCCCGTTAAGCAGCAAGGGAGGCTCGGGTTTCCGGCGCTGGTTGCCGATTCCTTGAGGGGAACGCGAACGGCTTGCGAGGGTTGCCGGCACGCTTAGCTCAGATTGTGCTTTGGCCCCTTGCATGACCTGCGACAAAGCACCACAGCTGTGGCGGCATCAGCCATGACCCGCGCCCGTCGCGCCATGCCCGAAAAGCCGCGGCGCGTGTGCCCGAATGTCGCAGTTGTTGCCCCCCCGCAAGCCCTCATACAGTGTGCGGGCTTTGAGCGGAGGCAGACACTTCCACGGTTAGCTCAAAACGCTGCATTTGAACCAGTGTTGCTGCTGGTTGCATGGCCCTCCGTCCCGGAGGGCTTTTTTTTACCTGATAACACCAGGTCATCGCGTCGGGGCCCGATCTCCGGCACTCATGAAATGACCGGCTTGCCTTGTCGTGCCTTGCAGGGCTGGCACGAGTCTGGCGCAGGCAGGAGGAAAGACGATGTTCAACAGTTCTTTGAGCAAGGAAATCACTGTGATTCTGGTGATCAAGCTCCTGGTGCTTGTGCTCATCAAGTGCATCTGGTTCTCCCAGCCCAGCGTGCCGGACTCTGCCCCCCAGCCCATGGCCCAACACCTGTTGGGTTCTGCTGAAAAAAACTATGAAGGAGAGCCGAGATGATCTCGGAAAGCGTTGTTGATCTATCGCGCCTGCAATTTGCAATGACCGCGCTCTACCACTTTCTGTTCGTACCGCTGACCCTGGGACTGTCTGTGATCCTGGCCATCATGGAGTCGGTCTACGTGATGACCGGCAAGCAAGTCTACAAGGACATGGTCAAGTTCTGGGGCAAGTTGTTCGGCATCAATTTTGCCCTGGGCGTGACCACGGGACTGACCATGGAGTTTCAGTTCGGCACCAACTGGGCCTATTACGCCCACTACGTGGGGGACATTTTTGGGGCGCCGCTGGCCATCGAAGGCCTGATGGCGTTCTTCCTGGAGTCGACCTTCATCGGCTTGTTCTTCTTCGGCTGGGATCGTCTGTCACGCCGCCAGCACCTGGCCGTCACTTGGCTGGTGGCGCTGGGCTCGAATCTGTCGGCGCTGTGGATTCTGATCGCCAATGGCTGGATGCAGAACCCGGTGGGTGCCGAGTTCAACATCGAAACCATGCGCATGGAACTGGTGAGCTTCAGCGCCTTGCTGTTCAACCCGGTGGCGCAGGTCAAGTTCGTCCATACCGTGGCTTCCGGTTACGTCACCGGCGCGGTGTTCGTGCTGGCCATTTCCAGCTTCTATCTGCTGAACAAGCGCGACCTGGGGTTTGCCCGACGCTCGTTTGCCATCGCCTCGGCCTTTGGGCTGGCGGCGATCGCCTCGGTGATCGTGCTGGGCGACGAATCCGGCTACGAGATCGGCGATGTGCAGAAGACCAAGCTGGCGGCCATCGAAGCCGAGTGGCACACCGAGCCGGCACCGGCGGCGTTCACCCTGTTCGGGTTGCCCAATCGCGAAACCATGCACACCGATTACGCGGTCAAGGTGCCTTACCTGCTGGGCCTCATCGCCACTCGCTCGCTGGACACTCAGGTGACCGGTATCAGTGACCTGCTGGTGCAGCACGAGGCGCGCATCCGTAACGGCATGCTGGCCTACGGTTTGCTGGAGCAGATCCGCGCGGGGGACAAGTCGCAAGCGACGCTGGCCGCGTTCGACGGGGCCAAGCGCGATCTGGGTTATGGCCTGCTGCTGAAGAAGTACACGCCCCGGGTAGTCGATGCCAGCGCCGAGCAGATCCACCTTGCCGCCCAGGACACCATCCCCAATGTGTTCAGCCTGTTCTGGAGTTTCCGCCTGATGGTGCTCAGCGGGGTGCTGATGCTGGCGCTGTTCATCTGTGCCTTCTGGGCCTCGGCGCGCAAGAACGAAGAGCACAAGCCCTGGCTGCTGAAGTGGGCGCTGTGGAGTTTGCCGCTGCCCTGGGTTGCTACCCAGACCGGTTGGTTTGTCGCTGAACACGGGCGTCAGCCCTGGTCCATTGGCGAAGTGCTGCCGACCCACCTGTCTGCCTCCAGCGTGGCCAGTACGGATATCTGGGGTTCTCTGCTGGCGCTGGTGGCGTTCTACAGCGTGCTGCTGGTGATCGAGATGTACCTGATGATCAAGTTCGCCCGGCTTGGGCCGAGCAGCCTGCACACCGGGCGCTATCACTTCGAACAACCCCAGGTTGTACAACCGGCCCACGCTTGAGGAGATGAGCATGTTTGATTACGAAACCCTGAAGCTGGCCTGGTGGGTGCTGATCGGCGTATTGCTGATCGGCTTTGCCCTGACCGACGGCTTTGACCTGGGGGCGGCGGCCCTGATGCCTTTTGTCGGCCGAGACGATGACGAACGCCGGGTGGTGATCAATACCATCGCCCCGCACTGGGATGGCAATCAGGTGTGGTTTATCACGGCCGGCGGAGCCCTATTCGCGGCCTGGCCGATGGTGTACGCCACGGCCTTCTCGGGCTTTTACTGGGCCATGCTGCTGGTGCTGTTCGCCTTGTTCGTGCGGCCGGTGGGCTTCGACTATCGCAGCAAGTTGCCCAACAGCCGCTGGCGCAGCAGCTGGGACTGGGCTTTGTGCCTGGGTGCGGTGGTGCCGTCGCTGGTGTTCGGCGTGGCTTTTGGCAACCTGTTTCTAGGGCTGCCGTTTCAGTTCGACAATGATTTGCGCCTGGCCTTTGCCGGGAGCTTCTGGCACCTGCTCAGCCCCTTTGCCTTGCTGTGTGGCTTAGTCAGCCTGAGCATGCTGTGCCTGCACGGCGGCACCTGGCTGATGATGCGTACCGAACAGGCCATGGCTCAGCGTGCCCGGCGCGCCGCGCAGTGGTCGCTGTTGGTGTATCTGGTGGCGTTTATCGCAACTGGCGCCTGGCTGGTGCTGGGCAATCTGCAGGGGCTGGTTGTGGCCTCGGCCTTCGATCCGGGGGCGGTGCTCAATCCGCTGGCCAAGGTCGTGGCGTTGAACAATCACGGCTGGCTTGACAACTATGGGCGTTACCCTCTGAGCAAACTGGCGCCCGGCCTGGCCCTGCTGGGCGCAGCCCTGAGCTTTGCCGCGGTCACCGCCCGTTGTTCCGGCTGGGCCTTTCTCGGCTCCAGCCTGGTCATAGTCGGCACCTTGTGCACCGCCGGTTTTGCCCTGTTTCCCTTTGTCCTGCCATCCAGCCTCGACCCTGCCTCCAGCCTGACGGTGTGGGACGCGGTGTCGAGTCAGAAGACCCTGGGCATCATGCTGGTGGTCGCGAGCATCTTCGTGCCGCTGATCCTCTGCTACACGCTCTGGGGTTACTTCAAGATGTGGGGCCGGCTCACGGCCGGGCACATCAAAGCCAATGATCACGGCCTCTACTAAGGCACACGGGAGACGATTGCTATGTGGTATTTCGCTTGGATTCTGGGTGTGTTGCTGGCCTGCAGCCTGGGCATCATCAATGCCCTGTGGCTGGAAACTGTTCTGGACCTGGACGCGGAGCCCGAGGCCGATGCCTGAGCGCAGACGCTGGACACAGCACGGCGCGTGCCGGGCTGTGTTGCTGCTCCTCGCGGCGCCGTTGGGCCTGCTGCTGTTGATCCACCCGGGATCGATGGTCGGCGCCGACGGGCACTACAGCCACCCGCTGCTGATGCTGGTGATGCTGGGGATCTGCAGCGGCTTCATTCATGGCTTGGGCTTCACACCGGCATCGGTGTGGGCACGCGGGTTGATCCATCCGCTGCTGAGCGGGTGCCTGCTGGGCTACGGCTACTGGCTCTTGATGCAGGCCTCGGCCTAACCCCCAGCCGGTGATCGACACCGGCTATCGACCTGACTGCGGTTGCGCTGCAACCGCAGAACAGGGCAGGGCGCGCGGCGCCTTACTTCGACATCCAGCTGATCACTGCTTGGTAATCCTCGGCGCTGCAATCCATGCACAAGCCACGGGGCGGCATGGCATTGAAGCCTTCGGTCACGTGCTTGACCAATACGTCAGTGCCTTGAGCCAGGCGCGGCTTCCAGGCTTCCTGATCGCCTTTTTTCGGCGCCATGGGCAACTGCCCACTGTGGCAGGCGGTGCAGGCGCGGTTGAACACCGCCTCCGGGTCCTGGGCGGCGTGAGCCGTGGTGAATGCGAGTAAACAGGCAGCAGCCAATAGCGTCTTCATAAGGGTCCTTATCGTGTTCTTATCATCAGGTTGTCGCGCAGGCGCGCGCTCGACGCAGTGTAGGGAGGGGGATTTTACGCACCCACTGCGACAGCCTGCCGCAGGTGCCGGCGGCCAGCGCGCAGTCAGGCGATCCGTCGGCCGGCGATAGACGGCCTGTGGCGGATTGTCGCACTGCGGGCCGGCAAAGCCCGGGTGCTACATTGCCGGCCGACGTGGTGCTTTCTCTAGGCAGGGTTACATCACGTCACTGAGTGCCGGTGTTTCGCGAGGAGCCCGGCACTCTTTTGCAGATTTCACGGCTCGGGCCTGGCAGGCATCGACGCCAACGATCAGGCACTCAAGCACGGAACATGCCCCTTCACCGGGCATCGCTGATACACCCAAACGGCAGGGACACTTGCATGATCTTCAACCGGCACCGGCGACACGCTCGGCCCACGCTCGACCTGCTGGTCTGCCTGTTGGCCATGGTCTTGCAGGCGGTGACCTGGGCCAGCATGCCGATGCCCGTCGCGGGCTCCAGCGCCAGCGATGAGTGGCTGCTGGTGTGCACCGCCCAAGGCATGCAGCGCGTGTCCCTTGCCGAGTTCCAGGCCCGCGCCGGCCAGGATCAGGATCAGAATCAGGATGACAGCCAGGGGCAGGGGGCTGCCCAAGGTTGTGCCCTGTGCCCCTTTGTCGGTGGTGTGGCGCTGCAGCCAGCCTGGCCCAGGTTGTCGACAGCCCGCGTCGGCCATGAGGTCCCTGGCGCCCCTGAAAATACCCGTCCTCCCGTCTGCAATAGCGACGACACGTCCCAGGCCAGGGCGCCGCCGGCCATCGGCTGATCGCCTGTCATCACGCCAGCCCTGAAGTTGTAGGCCTGGCGCACTTTCGTGATCACCTTTGGACGTCCTGTCATGTCTGCTATGACCCCGGTAGCGGCCGCCTTGCGCGTTGCCGAACCTTTTGCCGTGCATTCTTTTCATCACTCTGGCGCCGCCCATGGCGGGCCGGGCCGGCGCCGCTGGCCATTGTCGCTGCTGACGATTTCCTGCGCGCTGGCCATCAACAGCGCTTATGGGCAAGCCTCGGCCTCGGACGAGGCCATGTCGCCTTTCGCCCTGGACACCACCACCATCACCGCAACCCGCACCGCCAACAGTGGGTTTGCGCTGCCGGCGTCGGTGTCGGTTGTCGATCGCCAGCAACTCGATGACGCCCAGGTCAATACCCTGGCGACGGCCCTGCGCACCCTGCCCAACGTGAACTACGGCGGTGGCCCCCGGGCCGCCGCGCAAAGTCCGGCGATCCGTGGCCTGCAGGGACCGCGGATCATCCTCACGGTGGATGGCGCACGGCGTAACAATGACGGCGGGGTCAATACTCCGCTGCTGATCGATCCGGACCTGATCCGGCAGATCGACGTGGTCCGTGGGCCAATGTCCGCCGCTTATGGCAGCGGCGGGCTGGGCGGGGTGATGGCCATCGAGACGCTCAATGCCGACGACATTCTTGACCCGGGCCAAAGCAGTGGTGGCCGGATCAAGGCCGGTTATCGCAGCGCCAACCGCGAGTCGTCGAGCAACCTGACCCTGGCCGCGCGCGGGGATCGGGCGGATGTTCTGGCCAGCGGCACCTACCGTGACTACGGCACCATTCATACCGGGGCCAGCGGCGCCGACGCCCAGTACCCCAATGACGGCCAGCTCAAGAGTGGCCTGCTCAAGACCCGTTTCTCGCCCAACGAGCTGAACCATTTCGAGCTGGGTTACCAGCGCTTTGCCGACGAGATGGTCGGCCCGACCAACCCTGGTGGCAACCTGCTGTTTCCGTTCTCGCAGAAACTCCAGCGTGAACAGGAGCAGTACAACGCCAGCTGGGCCTTCGAGGATACCGAGCAGCGTTTGCTGGACGGCAAGCTGGCGGTTTACCAGACGCGCTTCACCCTCGACGGCGACAGCCGTTCGGTGCCACGCCAACCCACCACCGCGACCCAGACCAAGACTCTGGGCGCCAGCCTGCAGAACACCAGCCGCATTGAGGTGGGGAGCGGTTCGCACCATCGTGTGACCTACGGCGTGGACGGTTACCGCGACACCAACGAAAACGCCTCCGACGGTCAGTCCAACAGCGTGTTGCCCAATGGCCAGATGCGCGCCCTGGGTGGTTTTGTTCAGGATGAGATGGCCTTTCTCGACGACTGGACCCTGATTGCCGCCCTGCGCCATGACGACTATCGCCTGACATCCCCCGGCCAGGAAGACTCCAGCCACAGCCGGCTTTCGCCCAAGGTGGCGCTCAAGTATCAGCCCTGGGAATTCCTCGGGGTGTTCGTCAGCTACGGCGAGGCGTTCCGCGCGCCCACCATGACCGAGATGTTCGGCAACCTGAACACTCGCCGGGCGCTGTTCAATTTTCGCCCCAATCCCGGCCTCAAGCCGGAAACCAGCAAGACCCGGGAGGTCGGTGCCACGCTGGCGTTCGATGACCTGCTGGCCGGGGGTGACAGCCTGCAGGCCAAGGTCACCTACTTTCGCGAAGACGTCGACGACCTGATCGATCAGCAGGTGGTCGGCCGTTATGCGCGACAGGCGCCGTTTGCCGGCACCGGGATGATCTTCCAGCGGGTCAACGTGGCCCAGGCCCAGCGCCATGGCGGCGAGGCGCAACTGAGCTACCAATGGCAGCGCCTGTCCCTGGGCGCCGGCTATTCGCGGCTGCGCTCGCGCAATGCCGACACTGGGGCGCAGTTGTATGCACCGCCGGACAAGTTGGTGCTCGGCGGCCAGTACCGCCTGGATGAGCACTGGTCCCTGAACTACCAGGGCCAGTACGTCTGGGCCCAGGACTACGACGCCACCGAGCTGCGGCGGCGCAAGGGCTACGTGATCCACGACATCGGAGGTGCTTTCGAGTACCGCCAATACCGCGCCGACCTGGGCGTCAGCAACCTGTTCGACAAGGCCTACAGCACTTATCAGCAGTCGTTGGCCAACACCTTTACCTATGAAGAAGGCCGCAGCGTGAACCTCACGCTGAGCGCGCGTTTCTGACCTCGGGAGCTTCACGATGGGTTATTTGACTTCACGCCTTGCCCTGATCGCCCTGATCGCCCTGGCCGGCCTGGCCGGGTGCGCCGCGAAGGAACCAGTGCCCCCTGCCGAGCAGGCGGTCACTGTGGATTTCGCCCTGGTGGCCGGCGCTCAGCCGGTGAACTGCGGCCAACCCTTTGGCCCACTAGGCCGCGACCGCAAGAGGCTGTCGCTGCACGATGCGCGCTTCTATGTACAGGACGTGGCCCTGATCGACGCGGCGGGCCAGCGGGTGCCCCTGCGCCTGGATATCAATGACTGGCAGGACGCCCAGGTGGCCTTGCTCGACTTCGAAGACGGCAGCGGGCATTGCGCAGGTGGCACGCCAGGCACCCACACCCAGGTATCCGGCCACGTACCACCCGGGCACTACCGGGGTCTGAGCCTGACCCTGGGCGTGCCGGAGGCGTTGAACCACACCAGCACCGAACTGCAGGGCGCGCCCCTTGACCTGGCCGCCATGGGCTGGAGCTGGCAGGCCGGGCGCAAGTTCATCAAGGTCGAGGTCGATCCTGTCGGCGGCGTGACCAAGGTCGACGGCGCCAGGGCCAACACTTGGTACCTGCACCTGGGCGCCACTGGCTGCAACGGCAACCCGGTGACCGGTGAGACGGTGGCGTGCCAGCGGGCCAACCGCATTCCCCTGACGCTGCCGGACTTCGATCCGGGCAGACAGCGGGTGGTCCTGGATCTGGCGGCCCTGTTTCAGGACAGCACCCTGGGCCAGGACCGGGGCGCCGCGGTGGGTTGCATGAGCGGCCCCAGCGATCCCGAGTGCGTCACGCTGTTTCCGCGCCTGGGCCTGGACTTGAGCAGCGGCCTGCCGCTGCAACCGGGACAGTCGCCGGCTTTTGCGGCGCGCGCCAAGCCATGAAGGGCAGGGGCGGATACCGGCTCGCAGGGCTGCTGCTGAGCGTGGTTGTGGCCTGGCCGGTGGCTGCGCAGGACTGGCGCTGGCAACTGCCGTCCCATGTGCCGGAGCCGCGGGTGCCGGTGGACAACCCGATGTCGGCGGCCAAGGTCGAACTGGGTCGGCGGCTGTTCTATGACCCGCGACTGTCGGCCACGGGCAACCGCTCCTGCAGCGCTTGCCACCTGCAGGAGCGGGCCTTCAGCGACGGTCGCGCGCTGTCGGTGGGCGGCACCGGGGAACTGACTCACCGCAATGCCCCTGGGCTGGCCAACAGTGCCTGGAACGCCACCTATAACTGGGCGGCGCCGGCCATCGTCAGCCTGGAGCGGCAGATGGAAGTCCCGCTGTTTGGCGACGACCCGATCGAGATGGGGGTCAATGACGGCAATCGCCAGCAGATCCTCGCGCGGCTGGCGGCCGATCCGCTGTACCCGCCGCTGTTCCGCCAGGCCTTCGCCGATCAGCCGCAGCCGTTGAGCATGGCCTCGGTGATCCGGGCGATCTCGGCCTTCGAGCGTTCCATCGTCTCGGTGGACAGCCGTTATGACCGCTACCTGCAGGGCCGCGAGCAACTGAGCGAGAGCGAGCAGCGGGGCATGGCGCTGTTCTTTGGCGAGCGCGCCGAATGCCATCACTGTCACGGCAGCTTCAATTTCAACGATCAGGTGGTGCATGCCCGCAGCCGGGTGGTGGACACCCCGTTTCACAACACCGGGCTGTACAACATCGACGGCGCCGGCGGCTTTCCCTTCCCCAATCGTGGGCTCTATGAAAGCACCGGCAAGCCCGAGGACATGGGCGCCTTTCGTGCTCCGAGCCTGCGCAACGTCGAGGTCACCGGGCCCTATATGCACGACGGCAGCCTGGCCACGCTGGAAGCGGTGATCGACTTCTACTCCGAGGGTGGTCGCTTGATCGCCAGCGGCCCGCAGCAGGGCGATGGGCGCCTGAACCCGCACAAGAGTGGGCTGATTGCGCGCATCGATTTCACCGCGCAAGAGAAGCGCGACCTGCTGGCCTTTCTCAAGGCCCTGACCGACGACTCGCTGCTCCACGACCCGCGCTGGCAAGACCCGTGGAAGCGCCGGCCTTGATCCGACCCCCATCACCACGCTCGTTCCCGCCGGGAGCAAGGAGGCTGCTCGTAAGAAAACCACCCGCTGCGCCGCGTTACCTCAACGGCGAATTCGCCAAACCCCGGGCGCCTGCGCCCATTCAATCAAGCAAGGAGCAATACCCATGAGCATCAAGATCGCTAAAAAACACACCCTGCACATCGCCGGTCGCGCCGGGGCCTGCTGCGCCTCGTGCTGTGCCCCGGTAGGCGTTAACTAAAAGCCTTCCCGCCACGGGCGCCCGGCGTGCGTGGCGGGTCTTGAGCAAGGAGGTGCAAGACCATGCGTATCGGCTTCAACTACACCCTGGGAGACACCGCGCCCCTGGTACGAAAGCTGCTGGAGGCCGGTCACATCGACTATGTCGAGCTGTTGATCGACAACTTTCTGGCCGTGCCCATCGACGAACTGGAGGCTGGCTTTGCCGCGCCGGTGGGCTTTCACATCATGTTTTCCAAGTTCATTGAAAACGACACGCCGGCCCTTGAAAGCCTGGCCCGACGTTTGCGCGAGCTGATCGAGCGCTTGCGGCCGCTGTATGTGTCCGATCACGTGGCGCGCTTCAGTCATGACGGGCGTCAGCTGTATCACCTGGCGGAAATCGACTATGTGGGCGATTACCCGCAAGTGCGCGAGCGCGTCGACTGGTGGCAGCAGCAACTGGGTTGTCAGTTGCTGCTGGAAAATTACCCGTCGATCATGGACGGTGGCCACGACGCTCCGGCCTTTCATGAACGGCTCTATCGCGATACCGGTGCCGGGGTGCTGTTCGACGCCTCCAACGCAGTCTGTGCTCACCTCAACTGCGGCGTGCCCCTGGAGGCCTGGGAGGGCGTGATTGAACACTCATCGCACTTTCATACCGCCGGCTACAACCTGTCGATCCTGCAGCCGCATTTGATTCTCGACACCCATGATCAGGTGCTTTCCGAGGCCACCCTGGGGTTCTTGCAACGCTATCGCGGGCTGTTCGACGGTCCCGAGGCAACGCTGACCTACGAACGCGACGGCCGTTTCGACGAGGCCGAAATCATCGGCGACCTGCAACGGCTGCGGGGCATTTTTCCCTCGTCGCCTGTGGAGCCGCGGACATGAAGACCGAGCACCCATTGCCCAGGACCGACAAGCAGCTGCTGCATGCCTTGAGCGTGCCGCAACGCCAGGGCGATTACCCCCGTGACTCCCGCGCCTTCGTACGCATCGACAGCAGCCTGCGGGTCTACTGGCACACCCTGTTCGATATCTGCCCGGGCTTGCTGGAGCTGTCCGGGCCGGACGGGCTGGCGATCTTTCGCCCGTTCATGAGCTGGGCGGCGCAGCAGCGGCTGTCGCTGAACTGGACCTACTACCTGTGGCTGGATGTCTGGTTGCAGCAATCGGACTTTGCCCGGCAAGTGACTCCGGCCCTGCGCTACCAGCTGATGGGCGCCTCGGCGGCGCGCTGGGCCACCGGTGACCGCAGCGAGGCCAACGGCATCTTCCTCGCCGCCGCGGACCTGCCGGATCTGGTCTGTGGCTGGAAAACCCAGACCCTGGAAGGCGCCAGGGACATCGAGCAGATCGAGCTGGCCGAACCACTGCCGGCACCGGAGGCCGCCTTTGGCTATTTCACGGTGCACAGTCGGCATCTGCAAGACGGCTTTCCCGGTTGGACCGATGTCCCGCGTTGAACAGCGGGACAGGCCAGCGCTGACGGTGCGCAGCAGGGCGTTCTGGGCCGGCTTTGCGGCCCTGGTGCTGGCCTTCGCGGTAGCGCAGATGCTGGCCCAGATCGACCTCGGCATGCTGGCGCACCAGGCCCCGGGCATGCCGGCGGCCTACGTGATGCTGGCGCGTCTGGCGCTGCTCGATCTGCTGGCCAGCATGGCGCTGGGATCGGTGGTTTCGGTCCAGGTCGCCCGAGCGCTCCGCGAGGGGCGAGCGGGGCCGGTGATGCGTGGTGCATTGACGCTGGCGGCAATCCTCGGGCTGCTACTGAGCCTTGTCGGCTTGCTGGCCTATCCGCCGCTGGCGGCCAGCCTCAGCGCTGACGATGCCGCACTGCGAGCACTGCTGCTCAGCGCCATTCCCTGGTTCGCGGCGACGGCGCCGTTGCGCCTGCTCAATGGCTGCGCGGCGTTCATCCTGCACGCCTCGCAACAGGGGCCGCTGGTGGTGCGCTGGAAACTCTGGGAGCTGCTGGCCAAGGTGGTGCTCAACCTGTTGTTCATCGAGTGCCTGGGGTTTGGCTTCGCCGGTTGTTTCATGGCATCGCTGCTGATGCACCTGGGTTCCTGCGCCTGGGTGCTGTGGCGCTTGCGGCCGCTGATGGGCCGGGGGCGCTGGCTGCCCGCAGCGGACTGGGCCAGAGCGGTGCTGCGTCAGAGCGCCTGGGAAGGGCTGCGACTGCTGTCCATGCAACTGCTGGGGCTGATGACCCTGGTGCTGTTCGCGGCGCCGCAGATTGCACCGGTCGATACCCAGCGTCTGGATGCCTTCGCGGCCGCAAGCTTTCTGGCGCTGTTGGTGTTTGCGCCGTTGGTGGCGCTGATCCGCTTTCTGGCCATGCGCTTTGCCGGCCTGGCCCCGCACGAGGTGTCGCGACTGCTCAAGCAGCTGTTGCGCCTGGGGGTGCCGGGCATGGCATTGCTGGGTGGACTACTGATTCTGCTCGGCCCCTGGTTGGGGCAATGGGTGTATGCCCAGCAGGGCAGGTGGTGGAGCAGCTTTGTGCTGATGCTGGGGGTGTCGCTGCCGGTCCGTTTGGCCACCAATGCGTTGCGCGCGGCTTTGCAGAGCCTGGGTGAGTTTGTCGCCATTGCCAAGCTGGATGCGCTGCTGGGATGGGCGGTTGGCCTGCCGCTCCTGGTGCTCGGGTTGCGCCTGGACATGCCCCTCGTTGCCTACGGCTATGTGCTGGTACCGGAAGTGCTGGCCCTGCTTTGGCTGGCCAGGCGCATTCAGTGTATCCGCGCAACGAGCCCGCACCCCGGCGGGCTCTGTGAAGCCATGCGCGGCGACAGGATTCAATGACCGACGGTGAAACCGTAGGCGCCATCACTCTTGTGGGTGTCAACCGACACCGCATGCCATTCAACCTTGTACTCGCCGGGCGCCAGTGGCTGTTGTGGGGTGACGATCAGGGTTTTCTGATCGCCCGCAGCGTTGGCAATGCTCTTGATCGCCACGTCCGTGCCCGCGGTGCTGACCTTGACCTGGGTGAACTGGGCTTCGACGCCTTCGGAAAACACCAGGCGCAACTCCTTCGGCGCGCTGACGGTGGTGTCGGCGGCCGGGGTTTCGCTCTTCAGATGAGCATGGGCGAATGCCGAACCAGCGCTGGTCAGGGAGGCCAGCAGGGCCAGGGTGGTGAGGATTTTTTTCGAACCGTAGGCGGTCATGGGGAGTGCCTCTTGTCAGGGGTGGGTACAGATGCGTGGGTCAACCCGGACGTCCTGCGCCCGGGCAGGGTGGTTCATCAGAAGTCCAGGGTGATGCCGGTATAGAGTGCGCGACCGTCGCCCGGCGAGTGCAGCGAGGCCTTGGCGCCGTCCGGGTCATACCAGACGTACTCATAGTAGCGGTTGGTGAGGTTCTTCAACTGCAGGTCGACACTCACCGATTCGCTGATTTTGTAGGTAGCGCCAAGGTTCATCAGCACGTAACCGCCATAGGTGCCCTGGGTGTTTTCCCGCTCCAGGTAATAGTGGGTCTGGCCGTTCATCCAGGCGGTCAGTTGCAGGGCAGGGGTCAGGTGGTAGCTGACCCCCGCGTTGTACAGGTGATGGGGAATGTGATCGATTTCCTGGCCCTGGCTGTTGGGCAAGGTGGCACTGGGCTTGAGGATTTTCGAGTACTGCCAGGAATAGGCCAGCCACAGGTCGGTGCGTTCGTCGGGGCGCAGGTTGAGTTGCAGGTCGTAACCCCAGCGCCGGGTTTCGCCGACGTTGTCCGACTCGCCACTGGGGTCGTTGAGCCGGCGGCTGACTTCGCCACTGGCATCCTGCCGCCAGTAAGCCACTCGGCCGTCAACCCAATCGGTTGGGGTGAACTTGACCCCGGTTTCCCAGCCTTCGTTGATCGACGGCGCCAGGTCGGTGTCGCGGGGCGGGATCTTGTACGCCGCCGCGCCGGTGCCGACCTGAAAGGTGCGGCCCCAGTTGGCGTACAGACTGGCCACGGTCCAGGGCGAATACACCACGCTGAGTTTGGGTTGCTTGATCAGCCCGTAGTCGTTGATGTCGTAGTCCAGGCCGGTCATTTGGTTGGTGAAGTCGCCCTGGATCTTGTCCACCCGGTAGGCCGGCACGATCTTCAGCGACTCGAACGGCTTGATCTCGGCCTGCACGTAAGCGCCGTAGGTGTCGAAGTCGAACTGCTGATCCCGGGTCTGGGCCAGGCGTGCGCGGTTCTGGGTGCGGTAGCGCTCGCTGCGGTTTTGTTGCTGTTGCACATCCGCGCCGCCTTCCAGCGCAAAGGCGTAGAGCCAGCTGACTTGCGGGCGCCAGGTCAGGGAGGTGAGGGCGCCGTACTGGGTTTCGTAGGTGTCGCGCTCCTGCTGCGAGCTGGTGCGCCAGTACTGGGTCCAGCGCCGGTCATCAAAGGTGTTGACGTAGGTCTTGGCCGACCAGGCCAGGGTGTCGGCCAGGTCCGTGTCCAGATGCAGACTGAGCTGATTCATGCGCCGCGTGCCTTTGTCCGTGGCGTTGTAGCTGTTGCTCATGGTCGGGTGCTGGCGAGCATCGCTCTGGCTCAGGTAACCCGGCTCCTGAGCCTCGGTTTCGTAGTGCCGGGCGATCAGGCCGAGGCGGTAGCTGCCGTCGTCCGGTGTGTAGAACCATTTGCCGGACAGGGAGAATTTGTCCGCTTGGGCATGGTCGCGATAGCCATCGGCCTTCTGGTAGGCGAAGAAGTAGTTCTGGGTCCAGTTGCTGCCCTCGATGCCCTTGGCCAGTTGGGTTTCCTGGGTATTGAAACTGCCGTAGCGCAGGCGGGCCTTGGTGTAGTCGCCGCTGCTGCGAGTGAGCATGTTGACGTTGCCGGCGATGTTGTTCAGGCCGTACCGGGCATCGCTGGTGCCGCGCACCACTTCGATGCTGTCCAGCTCCATGGGGAAGATCATGTCCATGAACGGCATGTTGCCGTCGTTGCTGTTGCTCGGGATGCCGTCGATCAGCAGCTTGACCGCGTTGACCTCGCCCTCGCCGTTGAATCCGCGAAAGGAGATCTTGCCGGAGGTGGTGCCCTGGTTGAACTCGGTGAGCATCACCCCCGGTGCGCGGCTGAACAGTTCCCAACTGTAGTTGACCGGCATTTTTTCCAGGATGTCGCTGCCCAGGATGTCCACCGAACTGAGCACACTGCGGGTACTCAAGGGGCCGCTGCTTTCGGCATCACCGCCCTGGACGGTGACAGTGCCCAGGGTCAGGGTCGAGTTCTCGACCTTGGGCGTTTCAGCCAGGGCGGCAGACAGCGGGCTCAGGGCCAGCAGACCGCAGCTCAGCAGCGGCCAGAGGGCAGGGGAGACGGACACAGTCTTTGCCCGAGGCAAAGCAACACGAACAGGCATGAGCATAAGCAACTTCCAGACAGCCAGGTTTTCCCTGGGGCACAAATCGCCGGCCGAACCGCTACGCCGGCTGGGGAAAGGAGATGGGGGCGGTGATGGGGCTTATTGTCCGCGGGCCAGGATCGAAAGTCTTGCCGGGGGCTGCAGGACCTACATGCGACAGGCTGACGCAGGTTGTTTCCTGCTTGCACAGACGCTTCCTACAACCCCCAGTTGCGGCGGTGGCCGCTCTGGACCCTGGCACGGGGAGCCGGCACTGCGGCGAACCGTCGCAGCTGTCATGTACTGCAGCCCCCGTTTTCGTCAAACACCTCGACGGAGGAGCGACGGGGCGTTCACGCTATTCAAAGACAAGGTCATAGGGCGCGGGCAGAGCGCAGAGAGACGTCATTCGGCAGGTTTTCAACGGCTTGTGGGTGGCGCTTCAAGGCCGTGCCGTCGGCGGCGAACAGATGCAGGTTGTCGACTTCCAGCTGCAGTTCGACCCGATCACCCGCCTGCCATCCGGCGCTCACCTCACAACGACAGACCAGGGGCTCGTCCTGACCTGTTTCGAGGTGCACATAGGTTTCGCTGCCCAGGTATTCGACCCCGGTCACGACGATGCCGGCGGCTCCCTCAGCCGCTTTGAGGGAAATGTGCTCCGGGCGAATCCCCAGGCTCAGCGGCGTGTCTGCCGCCAGGTTCGAACTGTCGAAGGGCAGGGAGCTCATGCCCCAAACGGGGGTGTCGACCAGGCTGGTTTGGCCGGGTGTATGCAGGTGCGCCGCCAGAAAGTTCATTCTGGGCGAGCCGAGAAAGCCGGCGACGAAGCGACTGGCCGGACGTTCATAGAGTTCGCGCGGTGAACCGACCTGCTCTACGCGACCGCCATTGAGCACGACAATTTTGTCGGCCAGGGTCATGGCTTCCACCTGATCGTGGGTGACGTAGATGATGGTCGAGCCCAGTCGAGCATGCAGGCGGGCGATCTCGTTGCGCATCTGCACCCGCAAGGACGCATCCAGGTTGGAAAGCGGCTCATCGAACAACAAGATGTCCGGTTCCCGCGCCATGGCTCTGCCCATGGCCACACGCTGACGTTGCCCTCCAGACAGTTCTTTGGGCTTGCGTTGCAGCAGTTTGTCCAATTGCAGGATGTGCGCGGTTTTCAGCACCCGCTCGCGCAAGCTGCTCTTTTCAGTCTTGGCCAGTTTGAGACCAAAACTGATGTTGTCGTAGACGCTCATGTGCGGGTACAGCGCATAGGACTGAAACACCATGCCGACGCCACGCTCGCGCGGCTCCAGGTCGTTGACCCGTCGCCCATCGATCAGCAGGTCGCCGGCGCAGATCGAATCCAGTCCTGCGACCAGTCGCAGCAGGGTCGACTTTCCACAGCCCGAAGGGCCGACGAAGACCACGAATTCGCCCGCAGCGATCTCCAGGCTGACATCACGAAGAATCCGCACGCCGCCCAATTGTTTGTTCACGTTATCTAGCTTCAGTTTGATCACGATGCTGTTCCTTGTAGTTGTTGGGCATCAACCCTTTAACGCGCCGGCCGTGAGACCGGAAACAATTCGGCGCTGGAAGATCAGCACCAGAATCACCAGGGGAACGGTGACCAGCACGGATGCGGCCATCAACAGTCCCCAAGGCAGCTCGTGGGGACTCCCGCCGGAAATCAGGGCGATGGCGACCGGCACCGTGCGCTGGGTGTCTGTGAGGGTGAAGGTCAGGGCAAACAGGAACTCGTTCCACGCGGCGATAAAGGCCAATAAGCCAGTGGTGACCAGTGCCGGCCAGAGCAGCGGCAGCAGCACACGAGTCAGCGCGACCCAGGGCGAAGCGCCATCCATGATTGCCGCTTCCTCCAGTTCGTGAGGGAGCTGCCCCATGAACGTGGTCAGCACCCAGACAGTGAAGGGCAGGGTGAAAATGGTGTAGCTCAGGATCAACGCCCAAGAGGTGTTGTACAGACCCAGGGCGCGGATCACTTCGAACAGCCCCGACAGTACAGCGACCTGGGGAAACATCGACACGCCGAGAACCATCATCAATACCGTGCCACGCCCACGGAACTTCACCCTTCCCAAGGCATAGGCGGCCGTCACACTGAGGAACAGCGCCAGGGCCACCACACACAGTGCGACCATCAGCGAGTTACCGATCGCCCGCAGGAATGAGGCTTGGTGAAGTACCGCCGCGTAGTGGGAGAAGTCGGGGCTGTCGATCCAGTAGCTGACTGCGAACAAGGCACTGGACGGCTTGAGTGAGGTCACGATGGCGTAATAGAAAGGGAAGACCGCATACAGCAACAGCACCCCGATCAGGCACCAGAATCCGCAGCGCAACAGCGCTTTTTTGAGGAGGCGCGGGCTCATGCTCGAACCTCCATCTGACGGCGTCCGAGGTACAGGTAAAGCGTGGCGATTAGCGCAACGACCAGAAACAGCAGAGTCGAGGCCGCGCTGCCATAGCCAACATCCTGGAACTCCACCAGGTGTTGGCGGGCATAGACCGACATGCTCATGGTGCTGGACGAATTTGAGGTCAGCACATAGATGACATCGAATACCCGCAGGGAGTCGAGGATGCGGAAAATCGCGGCCACCAGCAATGCCGGCATCAACAGTGGAAGCGTGACGCGCCAGAACACTTTCAGCGGATGAATCCCATCGACCCTGGCGGCTTCGTAGCAATCGCTCGGCAACATCTGCAAGGCCGCCAGCATCAGCAGCGTGACAAAAGGCAAGGTCTTCCAGACGTCGACGATGATCACTGCCCACATCGACAGATCCGCATCTGCGGTCCAGGCCAGAGGCGCGTCAATCAGCCCGAGGCTCAGCATCAGGTGATTGATGATGCCGAACTGGTCATTGAGCATCCATGACCAGATCTTGGCTGAGACAATGGTAGGAATCGCCCATGGAATCAGGATCAGCGCACGCACCAGGGAACGGCCTGTGAACTGGATGTTCAGCAGCAACGCCACCAGCAGCCCCAGGACGACTTCCAGTCCCACCGACACCAGGGTGAAATACAACGTGTTGCGCACAGCGTTCCACCACTGTGGATCGACCAGGATGCCCGACCAGTTGGAACCGTCGTGGAACAGATAATTGCTCAAGCCGACAAAGGTGCCGCCAGCGGTGTCCGCCAGGTTGGCGTCGGTCAGGCTGAACCAGAATGTGCGCAACAGCGGCCAGGCCGCCACCAGGGCCAGACACAGCAGCATTGGTGTCAGAAACAGCCATGCGGCGCGTACTCGGCGACGCTGTATAGGCGTCTCCCGGGTGAGCAGGAGTGCGTCACTGGAGACGTGGGTAGTAGAGACAGACATGGTGATTTCCTTCCCTGTGGCTTACCAGTTCCGACGTTTGATGCGTGTGAGTTCGCTTTCCAGTTCGGCCAGTGCCTGATCGACAGGCAATTCGCCCGCCAGCACGCCATGCACGCGATCGAAGAACGCATTGGAGACCCGTGGATAGCGATCGGCGGTTATTGAGGCGGGGCGCATGACCCCGTCGTTGAGGATGCTGTGGAGCTGAGCGTAGTAAGGCATGGCCGCGAGCAGTTCGGGATCCTGATACAGCGACTCGATCACCGGGTTATAGGCGCCTATCAGGGCACGGTGTTTTTGCTGTTGGGCGCTGGTCAGGTAGCTCACCAGCTCTGCGGCCAGTTTGGGGTGGGTGCTGTAGCGCGATACCGCCAGGCCCCACCCGCCGAGGGTGGATGCATGGTTGCCGGTCTCGCCGCCTCGGGGCAGGGGAGCGACCCCAACCTTGTCTTTTACGGCACTGTCCTGGCTTTGCACCAGGGCCCAGACATAAGGCCAGTTACGCATGAACAGCGCATTTCCCGACTGGAATACGCCACGTCCTTCTTCCTCGGTGTAATTGAGCACGCCACGCGGGGAGATGTCTCCTACCCAGCTTTTGGCCAGGCTCAAGGCAGCTTTTGAGGCCTGGGTGTTAACGATGATGTCTCCTCGTGGATTGACCAGTCCGCCTCCCGGTTGGCTGCTGATCCACTCCAGCGCATTGCACGTCAGCCCTTCGTAGGCGCGCCCCTGAAATATGTAGCCCCACACATTGGGGTTGCCGGCGTTGCGCTCGGCCTGTTGCACATCTCTGGCGGTAGCGGTCATTTCCTCCCACGTCTGGGGCACCTGCTTGTTGTACTTCTCGAGCAAGTCCTTGCGGTAATACAGCAGGCCCGAGTCGGTGAACCAGGGCATGGTCACCAGCCGTCCGTTTACTGTGGCGTTATCAATCTGGGCCTGGAAGTAGCCTTGGGTCGCGTCGGCTGGCAGCCCCTCGCGCAGATCCATCAGATGTTTGGCCAGCATCCCCGGCCACACCATATCGATTTGAATGATGTCGATGTCGGTGGACTGCGCACTGAGGATCTGTTGGTAGAACGACAGCCTCTCGGTCGCCGAGTTAGGCGTGGAGACCACCTCGACGTGGTTGCCGGTCTGCTTCGACCACGCGTCGACTGCCTCCTTGCAGAGTTGTAACTCTGCACCTACCGCACCGCACGAGATCGTCAAATCAGCTGCGCTGGAGACAGACGGAAGTCCGGCACTGAGGGTGAGCAGCACTGCTGGAAGGAGAGATTTGAGCTGTTTCATGAAGGCCTCTTTATTTTTGTTTTTAGAGAAGTTAACGTTAACACGGCAAATGTAACAGCACATTTTCGATAAGGCATCTTTTTTGTCGAATTGGACCCTCACCACTCGCGAAAAAAGCGCTCTGTCGCTGGAACAAAACAATAAAAATAAAACAGGGAAATCCACATGCAGAAAGCATCAAGATGGCTACTTGCAGGCGTGCTCAGCAGCTCGGCGGCGACCTCTCAGGCCGCGACTCTGGAAGAGCGCATGGCCGCGTTCGAGGCCCGCGCCAGTGCAGCGGAAAAGCGCGCAGCCGCAGCCGAACAGCAAACCCAGGCACTTGCCAGAGAATTGCAACAGATCAAGCTCGCCACCTCCGCTTTGCAGCCTGCAGCATCCACTGCATCCCAGGCCACGAATCCCGTTGTGGACACCCGACTGGCAAAACTCGAAGCCCGCCAGGAAAGCATGGAAAAGCAGGCCAGCACTTCAAACCTCACTGATGGATTCAGCTTCAACGGCTACGCCCGTTCCGGATTGCTGATCGACGAGGGGCTTGGTGGTGGTCGCGGCGGCCCTTATACGACTCCGGCCGGATCGGTGGGGGGAGCAGTCGGGCGGCTCGGTAACGAAGACGACACCTACATGCGCATAGACCTGTCGAAAGAAATCTATGCGCAGAATGGCACCCGTTCCAAATTCACGGTGTCCATCGCCGACGGAGTGGAAAGCTCCAATGACTGGACCGCCGACGAAAGCAAACTGAACGTGCGCCAGGTGTTCACAACGCTCGACCATATCGCTGCGTTCAAGGGCAATCCCGTGTTCGAGAACGCCACCCTGTGGGCAGGCAAGCGATTTGACCGGGATAACTTCGATATCCACTGGATGGACTCGGACGTCGTCTACCTGGCCGGTACCGGCGGTGGAATCTACGACGTGCAGATGAACAAGAATTGGCGCTCGAATTACTCCTTGATCGGGCGTAGCTACGGGGATTTCAGTCAAGGGGGGCTTAATGCCGATGTGGCGAGTTACATCCTGACCTCCAACCAGTTCTTCGAGGAGGGCCAGTGGCAGTGGATGTTCAATGGCATCGGCGCAAAGAAAAACGATTTCGGTACCCGCACCAATAAAGCGGGTTTGACGCCTGCGGATTCCGGCTTGCACAGCATGCTGGCCAATCACCAGAAAAACTTTTTCGGCAGAGAAGGCTTCTTCAAAACGGCACTGCTCTATGGGCAAGGTCTGGGGGCCGAGGTCAAGAACGTTGGTTCGGATGGTGAACTGATTGACGAGGCCCGGGCTCTGCGTCTTGCTCTTTACGGCGAGACTCCAATTGCGCCTGACTGGCGCATCGGACCCAGCTTGCTGGCCGAGCAGAGCAAGGATAGATACGTCAAGGGTGACGACTACCGCTGGCTGACCCTGAACATGCGCTTGGCGAACACAATCAACAGCAACTTCGAGATGGCCTACGAACTGAGCTGGCAAACCATGGACCTCGACCCCAAGGGCTATCTACAACGTAATGCGGTCGACGGTAACTTCTGGAAGTTCACCGTCGCCCCGACATTCAAACTTGACGTTGGAGACCTTCTCACACGTCCGGAAATGCGAGTGTTCGCAAGCTACATGAATTGGTCTTCGGATCTGGACAAGTACAGTACCTCAGACTCCTTCGGCAAGACGGACTTCAACGCCGGAGGTGTATGGCAATACGGTATACAAATGGAAACCTGGTTTTAATAGTTGAACGCGCCGGCAAACACGCCTTCAGCGCGTCTGCCGGCTGTTGTTGCATTGAGTAAGAAACTACCGGTCGGAACTGATCAGCCAGCAGTTATCCCGGTAACAAAAAATTGAGGAAATGAGATGGTATTGCCTCGCGCGGTCATATTTGGCGAAGCCCTGATCGACCTTGTCCAAGGCACGCCTGGACAGTGGAAGGGTTACCCCGGTGGTGCACCCTGGAACGTTGCACGAGCCTTAAGTCGCTTGGGTGTCAGCAGCGCTTTTGCTGGGTCGGTGAGCTTAGATTCATTGGGTGACGAGATCGTTTTGCAGTCGGAAGCGGCAGGATTGGATATGCGTTTTATCCAACGAGTCGATCGAGATCCTCTGGTCGCCATCGTTCCATCGAGCCGTCCTCCAAGGTACTTTTTTGCTGGAGAGGCCGATCTGTTTTTTGATCCGGACCTGATGCCCGAAGGATGGCTCAAGCAAGCAGAGCTGTGTCATTTCAGCTGCATCAGTTTAGCTCGACAGCCACTCGCAGATACGCTGGTTAACATTGCTCAGCAGGCCAAAGCAGCCGGTAAACGGGTTAGCTATGATCCGAACTGGCGCAATTTAATGGGTAGCCATTATCGGGAGCAGACCTTCCCGACCATGACCAGCCTTGCTGACATGATTAAGCTGTCCGACGAAGACCTGCGGCACATTTATCCAGGGCTGAGCGAACAGCAGGCAATGCATGAGCTTCGCGCGCTTAATCCTCAGGCGCAGATATTGTTGACCCGAGGGGAACACGGGATGACTCTCCACACCCCGGACAGCCAACTCGATCAGCCGGCTATTGCCGTGAACGTGCAAGACACGGTTGGAGCAGGGGACGCTTGTATGGCCGGTTGGCTGGCTGCAGAGTTGTTGGGGATCGCAGGCTTGAGAGAGCGCCTGCGATTTTCAGCGGCTTGCGCATCCATATCCTGCCGCCATGCCGGAGCCCATGCTCCTTCGCTGACTGATGTGGAAGGTTTGCTCACTACCTAGCGTTCAGTTGGAAGCGTTGCTCAATCGCTGAAGCTCAAGTTGCCTGGCGGCACTGGCTTCGAGGTTGGCACGCTCTTCATCCAGATACTGATAAATGCTCTGGAGGTTGGCGATCTTCTGTGTGATTTCTGCCATCTTCTTTTCGATTAACTTAGCGCCTTCAGCACAATCGATCTGCTTGTTGCGTTGCGCATCCAGAATCTCGCCTATTTCCCCCAGGGAAAACCCCATGCTTTGCGCGCGCTGGATAAAGTCCAGATCTTGCAGGGTTTGCGCTGTGTAAACGCGATAGTTGTTCGTTCGCCGCTGCGATGAGATCAGGCCGATTTGCTCGTAGTAACGCAGCGTATGGCGACTGGCACCACTGCGGGCCTCGATTTCACCGATCTTCATAAAACATCCCTTGACTGTAGAGTTGGGTCGATAGTTTACGCTTGATTTCTTACCTTAAACAAGGAACGGGGAAATGAGCGTGGAGTGCTTTGTCACGGGGGGTACCGGCTTTATCGGCCAACATCTGGTGGCTCATCTGAGTGCAAAAGGTCACACCGTTCGGGTGTTGATGCGGCGCCCAGAGCGACTGACTGAATTGCGCGAGCAAGTCGTCAAATTGGGAGGGAGTGCAGCCCGGGTATTTGCCGTAGCTGGCGATCTGGAGCGGGACAACCTCGGTCTGAGTCCTGCTGACCGAGAACAGCTAAGGCAGGCCAGAGTCGTATTTCACCTGGGCGCCCACTTCGCCTGGGGGCTGTCCTTGGAGCAGTCTCGTGCGGTGAACGTAGAAGGGGCAAAGCGGGTGGCGCTGTTGGCGGTGGAGCAAAACAGCCGCTTAGTGATGATCGGCGGCTACATGCTGAAAAACCATGAACATCTGCAACGCATCGGAATAGATCCTCGTTCTGCGCAGCAGACCCATTGGCCTGCCGTCTACCGGCGTGTCGGCGGTTACGAGGCGAGCAAGCTGGAGGCGCATTTTGCGACCCTGGAGCTCATGTCCGCCAAAGGCGGGGAGATCACCGTTGTCCACCCCGCGACAGTTTGTGGCCACAGCCGCACGGGGCATATCCTTGACGGCCAGCCGCTGGTGGAGCTGATACGCAACCTGATACAGGGAAAGCTCACTGCCGTGCCCGGTACCGCCAAGCACTGGCTGCCACTGGTCACCGTGGATTACCTGGTTGAGCTGATGGTGGTGAGCGCTTTTGATCCTGCCATGGTGGGCCAGGAACTGCTGGCGCTGGATGAGCAAACTCCCAACTTGCAAGAACTGCTGGTACAGGTGGCACAACCTTTGGGCTTGAAGCCTCCCAGGCATCACATTTCGCTGCGATTGCTGAAGTTGCTGCTGAGCATTCCTCCCGTCGCCCGGTTTATGAATACAAAACCCGAAGCCTTGGACTTTATCCAGACCACTCGTTTTGATACGGCGGCGGTCGAGCAGTTTGCCAAAAGCCATGGAATCGCCAAGCCGGATATACGTCAGTCCTTGCAGCACACCGCAACGTTCGTCAACTCATCTTGCATAGCCAAGGGCTAAGCCCGCCGAGTTCGCCCTTCGGGGCGACACCGCAGTCATCCGCACTATGCTGCGGCAGCTGTGGCGGTGCTGATGGCCAGTGTCGAATCCAAGGCGTGCGGCTGGAGTACGCCTTTACACTTCAGAGGGCGATTAGCTTCCTGCTCGGGTCTTGCTGCATGAAGAGCAGGATGTCGAAAACCCGACCCGGTTCGACTTGAAGGGCAGGGTGATCGCTCTTCTGAACGGCCTTAATCAATAACTCCTTGTTTTGCCCCCAACAGTGGCCAAGCGAGAAGGGCAGTCTGCAGAGCTTTTGACCAGCAGCTTTGAGGGTGTCGTTGGGGAGCAGGTACTGAGTGCTACTGAATCCTCGAAAGCCCGCGTGCTTCAATCCATTCCTGACCTGGCTATCCAGTGCTGGCATGAATCCCGTTATGAGGAGTAATGCTTTCATGGGGTAGGTGACGTTGGTGTTATTAGCGAACAGCGCGTCTGCCAACATCCTCAAGACCCCGAGCAGCTCTGCATCAAAGTGAACCGCTGACGGATACATTCCCTCGGTGGTGAAGATCCGTCGATCTTCGGATGACAGCGCGAATGCCCCCAGTTGGTGAGTGTCAAAACGGACAAGCTTGGCGTGTAGGTTCGGATTGCAAAGCCCGGCTGCGGCTTCAGCCGGCAGATGCAGTATTGGGGCTTTCCGCGAGCCAGCGCCCCAGTTCAACAAGGCATTTCGAAGCACGTCGGCTAATAATTCGGCGTTATGCGGCGTAAGTGTCGCCAGGTAGGCCTTGGAGACCTCCCTAACCCGAAAGAAGTCCTCATGGTAGGAGGAGTTGAAGCTGTTGATCGCTGAACGGATCTCTTGCTCTTCACCAATCACTCTAAGCATGTCTGATCCATTGAATAAGGCGGGCAAGCACTTTTGATTTGCGCCCTGGGGGTGATGAAATAGCGCAGCGTCCGGCGCCTTGCTCATGTTGTGGAGCTGAATGCTCATGAATTGATGTTCATGAGCATTCAGCTCCCTATGGGGCCGCCCCTTTTTCGAGCCGCTGCAGCGCGTGCAGATTGAATGCGCTTGTCTCTTTCGTGCTAGACCGACGCAGCTCACCCCTGGGCGATTGACCCTGCCTGCTCTTGATAGCCTTTGCGCAGTTTCTCCGCGATCAGCTTTTCTGCTTCACGCAAAGCGCGTTCGGGACTGTCGAGGGACTTGATCAGGGTCTGGCCCTTGGTGCCGATACGGCCGAAATTCACCATCACCTCAGCCTCGGCGACGCCGATACGCCAGAACTTGTTGGAATTGCCCTCACCAAAGGTGAACTCGCGCATCAAGGGTGACGCTTGAGTGGTGACTGGCGGCTGGGCTTGGATCTCGATGGTTTCCTCTGGCTGTTGCGGTTCTGGAAGTGCAGCGGCTTCCTCGCCCCTGAGTAACGCTTCGATGCGATTGAGCACCTCTTCTTGGTCGCGCAGCCAGTCATTACTGAGCACGTCGATGATCTTCCAACCAAAGCTGCGTAGTACCGTCGGGCGGAAAATGTAGCGCTCACGTACGTCAGGGGCGGCCGCGGTATCACTGTCCAGCAGTACGCCGAGGCTGAAGTGTTCACCACTGGCGTCACTGATCGCGAGGTCGCAACGGAACTGCGAACGTCCGACATATTCCTGAACCGAATGCCCGCGCTTTCGCAACGCGGCAGCGAGGGCGCCGCGCAGGTGATCCTTGGGCAGGCTGACGGCAAAGGACTGCTTAGCACCCGGATTGAGGTTGGCGAGGATACCCTGGGAGCGCGGCGCATCCCCGCTGGCACTGGCCTGGGCGAACTGCAGGAACGCGCGCAGTGCGGCGGCACCATCGTTGTGGGTGTTGGTGATGGCTTCGGACTCAATGCTGGAGACAATCGCCATGCGCTTGCGGGCGCGACTGAAGATCACATTGAGGCGTTTTTCCCCACCACGCTGGTTGATCGGGCCGAAGTTCATCAGCATCTTGCCGTTCGGTCCTGGTGCGTAACAGATGCTCAGGATGATCACATCACGCTCATCGCCCTGGACGTTTTCCAGGTTCTTGACGAACAGGCCATTGAATTGCCCGGCATCTTCACGCACGTACTCGCGCTCAAGCCGTGTGGCAAAGGCCGAATCGCCGCTGGCCAAGTCTTCCAGGGCCTGCTCGATGGCGCCTTGCTGGGCCTCGGAAAAGGCCACGATACCCAGGCTCAGACCCGTCTCCCGTTGCAGCAGCTCCCGTACCAGGTTGGCGATGTACCGCGCTTCGGCCAGGTTGCTGCGGCTGAGGTAGACACCATCGGTCATCTTCAAGAAGCTGATCGGGCTGTCGAGCAGCGCGTCGGCACCGCGGATGACGGCCTGGGCGTCCGTGGAGTCCAGTGCGGTTTGGGCCGGGGCAGGGCGCTCGATACGACGGTCGGGAATGGTGATCAGCCGCCCTTCGTAGAACGCCGCGTTAGAAAAGCTGATCAAGGCTTCGTGGCGGCTGCGGTAGTGCCAGGCCAGGAGGGTTGCCGGCAAGTTTCGCGCGGCCTGGCTCAGCAGGCTGTCGGCATCAAGGTTGATTGCGATCTGCTCACCATCCTCCATGGCAATCAGTTCGTTGTCGTCCTGGTCGCCGGCACTGGAGAAGAAGTTGGTCGGTGGCAATTGCATCTCGTCACCGACCACAATCACCTGCTGCGCACGGCTCAGTGCCGGCACGGCTTCTTCGCTGGGGATCTGACTGGCTTCGTCGAAAATCACCACGTCAAACAGGTCCGGGGTCAAAGGCAGGGTGTCGGACACCGACAGCGGGCTCATCAACCAGATGGGCTTGAGGTCGTTGATCACGCGGCCACTGTCGCCACTCGCCATTTCGCGAATGGAGCGATAGCGCATGGTCTTGCCCAGTTCATGTTCCAGTTCACGTCGGCCTTTGGCGTAGGCTTTCTTGAACTCACGGGCCTGGGCGTCGAGTTGAGTCACCGACATCGCCGATTGCTTCACATGCTCCAGAAAACGCTGGTGCAACGTGGCGCTAAGCACCTGCGCGTTGCTTTTGAGCAGGTTGCATTCAGCCTGGCTGACCTCGCGCGCGGCCAAACTCAAGGCCGGGCCGTCGAAGCGCGCCAGCTGCGGATTGGCGCGGTACAGGCGGGTCAGGTTTTCCTGGGCAATCAAACCGTCCAGTACGCGTTGCGCCAAGGCGTACTGTTGCACGACCGCCAGGCAGACAGGATCGGCTTGGTGCAGCTCATTGAGCAGGGGCAGGGTGTCGGGCAGTTCGTCGAGTTCTTCACGCAGATCGCGCAGGTACTCGGCCAACTCGACCAGGCTTAGCGCCGGGTCGAACACACAATGTTGCGCGACCAGCTCGGCCAAGCGCGCCACCGGCTGGCGCAGGCTGGCTTCCTGGCGTACACCGGACAGGGCGTCGGGATTTCCCCGCAGGCCCTCAACCCATTGGCGCAACAGCGGTGATGCGCTCAGTTGCTGGAGCAAGGCTTGCAGGTTGTGCAGGAACAGGTCGACATCCGGGATGCCGTAACGCTCTTGCAGGCGTTGCTGCTCGGCGTGCAGCTCGGCAGTGACGCGATGCTCGCGGGCCAGGTTGTCTAGCACGCTCCCGAAACTGGGTCGAATCGCGTGCTGACTGAAGTCGTAGCGTCGTTGCAATTCACCGCGCAGCCGCCACCAGGCCGGTTGCAGCCAACGCAGCAGCGAGCCTTCCAGCCGCTGTACCAGATCGATGGCAGCCTGGGTGTCCTGGGGCGCGAGTTTTTCACGCCAGTGGTGGGTGGATTCACGGGCGTTGTGTTGCTGTACGGCCAGTGCTTGCAGCGCGGCCTGCTCGGCGTGCAGCGCTTGGGCGCCTGATGAGCCCGGTTCCAGCAGGTCGAGGTGCGCTGCCAGGTTGGCGCTGGTCAATTGTTCGGCGGCCTGGGTCAGCACGCACGCATCCGCCAGGCGGGTGTCCCCGGACAACAGGCTCGACGATGACTCCAAAAATTGCTCGACGCTGTCCATCAGCCCACTGGCTTCATCCAGGAACGCCTTGAGTTGGCCGTAGGCATGTTCGTGGGTAATCAGGCTTGAGGCCAAATGGCTGAAAGGATGACGTGCGAAGCTGTCGAGGCCGAAACGTTCTTTGATCGCCTGATACACGCGCCCCGTCAGCTCGCTTTGTGCCTGCCACTGACGCCATTCGGGTAAACGTTCCAAGGCTTCGGGGGGCAGCTTGGCAGCAACGGGCGGCAGTTCGATCAGATGACGTACCAGCTCGCGTACCGAACATGCCAAGGACTCCGGCACCCCACGCATTGCCTGTTCAAAACGCTCGATCAAGCCCAGCTGTTGGCTCAGGCCAGCCAGCAAGGTGTCGCGCTGGGCTTGCAACTGCGACGACTGCGCATCACCGGCGATCCAGCGCTCATAGCACTCGCGCAGGTTGCTCACGAAGGCCTTCTTGTCGGTCTGGGAATCGTGGATCAGGCAGCACAACTCACCCAGTTGACTTTGTTGCAGGCGATGGAACACAACGTCCAGCGCTGCACGCTTTTCACAGACAAACAGCACGCGCAGGCCACGAGCGGCGTAGTCCGCGATCAGGTTGGTGATGGTCTGGGATTTGCCGGTGCCTGGCGGTCCCTGGATGATGAAGTTACGCCCGGTACGGGCCAGGCTGACGGCCGCATTCTGCGTGGCGTCACCCGCCACCACGTTCCACTGTTCGGGCAACGGGGTCGGCTCGGGGGCCTGGACCTCGACGTCCCGAGGCTCGATGGAGAACATCCGGTCAAAGGCTTCGTTCTGCGCCGGTTCGTCGATCAACTGTGCATAGTCACGCACCAGCGACATCTTGCGATAATTGAAGTTGGCCAGGGTCACCTGGGTCAGGTCTATGTCCCAGGCGTAACGATGCCCCTGGTTCTCGGGCATGGCGAAGGTGCTGTTTTCGGCGCTGCTGGCAACCATCTGAGGGTGTTGGTTGCGCAGAACGGGCTTGGCGCCTATGGCCAGACGCAGCGGCAACTCGCTGGGCAGCACCTTCTGCTGGAACAACTGCAGGCCCAGCGGACGGAAATCTTCGCGGTCGTAGCTGAAATCCGGCTTCACCAAGGGCGTCGACATGCGCTGGCGGGCACGACGGCGCTGGAAGTGGTGCAGATGCTGCACGGCTTTCTGGTGGATCAGTTCGATTTGCGGTTTGCTTTGCAGGTGTAACTCGACGCCGGGCTCGGTCAGTTTGATCTGGCGTGCAATATCGGCGTGGATGTCTTCCACCGAAGTCTTTTGCAGGTCGACGGTTTCCGGCAACTGGATGTCGTAGAGCTGACGCAATTGATGACGCAGTACCGGGTTGAATTCGGCCTCGGTTTCGTCGCACTGCAACACGAACTGGTCACGTACCCCTTTTTTGCGACTCAACTCTACCGGCAACCACAGCAGCGGGGTGACGATGCGTTCTTCCGGCGTGTCCTTGAGGTTGTGCCAGCGCATGAACGCCACCACCAGGCGCAGGTTGCTGAAGCCGAATTCGGCGCGGTCGCGACGGGTTTCCTGGATGATGCGCTCCAGCGACGCCTGCAGCCAGGTCTGGTCTTCAAAGCGCAGCCATTGCTGCAGGCCGACAGGTTTGCCGCCCAGCACTTGTTCGGAGAATCCGCCGAAGGTGGGTTGCCAGGTGCACAGCGCTTCGGGCCGGATACTTTCAATGCGCATCACCAACGGAACGCTGGCCACGGTCAAGTTGACGCTGGTCTGGGTCGGCCGGAAATACAGCAGGCGATTGCAACGCGAAAGGTCAAACAACCGGTTGCGCAGATGTTCCAGCACCACAGTGCGTCGCGAAGCCGGGCCTTCGGCCTGGGCCAATACACGCTCGACATCCAGGCTGGCCGGCTGTTCGCGCCAGGACTCCAAGCGGCGTGCCAGCGAGCCCACATCAGTGGCGCGTTCATGGCGGTTGAGCTCGGTCATCTCGACGATCAAGTTGGCCAGCACCGGGTTGAGCCGGCCATTGAGCTGGAACAGGTTGCGCCGGTGCGCGGCGAACGACTTGAGGTCGTTGACGTCGGCAAAATCCAAGCCGCAGGCCAGGCACGCGAGCAACTGACCGAGCTGGAAAATATCGGTGATTTCGTCGTGATGCCCGAGCCGATGTTCCCAACTGTGCAAGTCCGTGAGGAACACCGGGTGGTTGATGGGCTGCTGCGGGTCTTCCTGGACTTGCAGGTCGGTAATGGCCACGCCGGTTTCCGAATCCCGGGTCAGGCGGACCTTGCCGACGATGTTCAGCGCCGACTCTGGATTGGGCTGCACCTGCTTGATCGCCTCCAGCGCCAGGCGCGGCGACTGGCCGTCGGGGTGGCGCAGTTGCAGGGTGCGTTCCGGGCCTAGCACCACATCCAGGTAACTGAGCTGGGCGACATGCCCACGCTCATGCAGTTGCGCCACCTGGCGCAGCAGCGGCAGCGCCAGGAACAGCACATCGTCGATGGGCACGGCGGCGCCATCGTGGCTCTGCAGCAATTGAGCGAAGTTCAGCGGTTGAGTTATTGGGTCCATGTGTCGACCTCCGCCTTGAGCGCACGAACAATCGGGTCGAGCTCACGTTTGGGGAATTTGATATCGCGCTTGAGCACGTTGATGAAGTCGTCGGCGCTGCCGAGTTTTTTCGCCGTGCGAGCGGCATGCAGCAAGGCTTCATCCCGCAGGTCACGGTCGACCAGGCACAGGTCGAGCATGATGAAGTGCAGGTATTCGTGAATGCTCGCGTCGATGCGCTCGGCATTCAGCGTGCCGAGGTCCAGCGGTGTTTCAGGCGCCTTCCAGTCGGGAAAGAAGCCGCGCACCTGATTGAGCACCGCCTCGGACTGCAACACCGTATTGCCGATGAAGCTGGCGATGAAGCCGCGGGTGAGGGCGGTCAACTCGACCTGGTCAGTCACGTCCAGGCGGTTGAGCGACAAGGGCCCGCGCAGTCGGCGGTGCAGCCAGGCGTCGGTATCCGGGAGCTGTCGCCACCAGCTTTCCACCGCTTGGGAACGCAGAAAAGTCTCCGGATGGGAAACGCCCTGGGACAACGGCGCATCCTTGCCATCCAGTTCACGGGCCTGCTGCAGATAGCTGGCGGCATCGACGCTGAGAATCCCGGTGTGGACCTTGACCAGCGAGGTGATGGAGGCTTGCGCACAGCCAGCCGCCAACGCCGCCCCGCGGTCGGCATAGATTTCGGTGTGCAGGCTATATAAACGTGCGGTCTGTTCCAGGCTCGGAGGCGTATACACATCGGCCATCGCGTGATTGAGAATCCGCTCGGCGGTGAGGTAGTCGCCCTCGTGCTCCGACCACAAGCGGTAATGCGCCAGTTCATGCCCCAGCAACGCCAGCAGCTCCTGAGCATCGAGTCGTTCAAGGATCGGCCCGTAGAACACCACATGCACCTCACCGGCCAGGTAATACAGGCTGGCATTCATGGTGCCATCGCCGGCCTGGTAGAGGGTCGCGGGGGCCTCGATCTGCAGGCGTTGCAACGCCGTCTCACAGGCCTGATAAGCCTGCGAGTGCGTTTCCGGGCTCAGGCGATAGGTGTCTCGCAGCAATTGGGCGCGCACATCCTGGGCGTGTTCCTGCTGAACGCCCAGGGATGAGGCCCAAGCCCACACCGCAGGTTCACTGGTTTTCAGGTAGTCGACCACCTGCTGGTGGTAAGGCAATGGCGTCAGGCTGGTGATATCCAGCGCGGGGGTACTCATCGTTCAAACATCCTTGAGGATACGGCTCCATGAGCTGCGCCTGCGCAGCAGAGGCTTGGGCTGGCATCCCGGTATCAGTGATCGGCAATAAAAGCGGAGCATACCTAGGGGTTAGTGAAATTACTTGTGAAAGTACATAACCCTTTCGATCGACGCAAAAGCTGCTCCAGCTCATGGCGCCAAGTGGCCCGATTCGCTTGAATACGCGCCCGCGTCGCCTGGCCAAACAAGAGGGCCGCCAGAGCGCAACCAAACATTAGAACGCAATACTTCGAAAGGACCCGGCATGTCGTTATCGCGCTGTCTATCTGGCCTGTCCAACTTGTTGCACTACCGCCGCGAATGGTTTCGCGCCGACCTGCGGGCCGGGTTGTCCGTGGCGGCTATCCAGATCCCCATCGCCATTGCCTATGCGCAGATTGTCGGTCTGCCGCCGCAATATGGGCTCTACGCCTGTGTGCTGCCGATGATTGTCTATGCCTTGATCGGCAGCTCGCGGCAACTGATGGTCGGCCCCGATGCCGCCACTTGCGCCATGCTCGGCGGGGCCGTGGCGCCCTTGGCCATGGGCGACCTGCAGCGTACCGTCGAATTGTCGATGATCGTCACCGTGCTGGTGGGCCTGATGCTGATTGCCGCCGGGATCGCCCGGGCGGGTTTTATCGCCAGCTTCTTCTCGCGGCCGATCCTCATCGGCTACCTCAACGGCATCGGTCTGAGCCTGATCGCCGGGCAAATGGGCAAGGTGGTGGGCTTCAAGATCGAAGGCGACGGCTTCATTCTGGGGTTGGCGGACTTTCTCCAGCGGCTGGGGGAGATCCATGGCCTGACCCTGGTCGTTGGCCTGGCCAGCCTGGGCCTTTTGATCTGGCTGCCGCGACGCTACCCGCGGCTGCCGGCAGCGCTGCTGACGGTGGCGCTGTTCACCTTGCTGGCCGGGCTCTTGGGCTTCGACCGCTTCGGGGTGGCGATCCTCGGCCCTGTGCCGGCCGGGATTCCCGAGTTGTCCTGGCCCAAGACCACCCTGGAGGAAAGCAAGAGCCTGCTGCGCGACGCGCTGGGCATCGCCACCGTGAGTTTTTGCAGCGCCATGCTCACGGCCCGCAGCTTCGCCGCGCGCCATGGCTACGCGATCAACGCCAACCATGAGTTCATCGCCCTGGGCCTGAGCAACCTGGCGGCCGGAGCCTCCCAGGGCTTTGCCATCAGTGGCGCGGATTCGCGTACCGCGGTCAATGACATGGCCGGAGGCAAGAGCCAGTTGGTGGGCATCATCGCCGCCCTGGCGATTGCGCTGATTCTGCTGTTTTTCACCGCGCCCATGGCGTGGATTCCGCAGCCGGCCCTGGGCGCGGTGCTGTTGATGGCGGGCTGGGGCTTGCTCGACGTCAAGTCCCTGAAGCAAATCTACCGCCTCAGCCGCTTCGAATTCTGGCTGTGCCTGCTGACCACCGTCAGCGTGCTGGGCCTGGGCGTGCTGCCGGGCATCATCTTCGCCGTGACCCTGGCCATCCTGCGCCTGCTGTACAGCATCTACCAACCCACCGACGCGGTGCTGGGCTGGATGCCGGGCATCGAAGGCCAGGTGGACATCCGCCAGTACCCGCAAGCGCGCACCGTGCCCGGCCTGGTGGTGTATCGCTTCGACGACGCGATCCTGTTCTTCAACGCCGACTACTTCAAGATGCGCCTGCTGGAAACCGTGCAGCGCGAGAGCCAGCCCGAGGTGGTGCTGTTCAATGCCGAGGCGGTGACCGATATCGATGTCAGCGGCATCGCGGTGCTGCGGGAAATCCGCGAAACCCTGGCCGCCCAGGGCATCTACTTCGCGATCGCCCGCGCTCGCGGTACTTTCTTGGCGATGCTGGAACGCTCGGGGATGACCCGGGAAATGGACGGCCAGTTGCTGTTCAGTTCGGTGCGTTCGGGGATCAGGGCCTACCGCATATGGCGCAACAGCATGCGCGGCAAGCAGTGATGCAGAGGAGGGTGACCGGCAGGGAGCGACCCCGCCGGCGCTTGACCGAAGTTCAGCCGAGCCGGCACGGCCTTACTGGGTGATGGTCATGCTGCTGGTGGCCTGGACCGAGCCGTAGCGGATGCGCGGATAAGTCGGATCGGCGTAGCTGAAATCCATCACTGTGCCGACGGAGCCGAAGTACAGGGCCTGGCAATTGAAGTTCACCGCCACCTGGCCGCCGTAAGGGGTGACCCCGATGGCGACCTGGGTCGGCCCGGTCCATTCGATCTTGCACCCCAGCGTACCGCCCGCTGCGCCGGCATTGTATCCGCGACAGTTCAAGGTGGCGTTGCCGTTGCTGGTATTGGGAAAGCCTGCCCATTTGGCGATGGCCAGGTTGGCCGAGCAGGACGTGTTGACGCTGCTGGCGCCCGGGGCGAGCTTGTAGACCCCGGACGGTGGCGCAAGCGTTGCCGTGACGGGCGTCAATGGCAGGGCGGCAAGGCTCGATGCCGCCTGGTTTTCCACCACGGTGGTGGGCGACGGCGGGAGCTTGCACACCACCACGGCGCCGACGTCGTCGGACTTCTTCAACTCACCCAGCGCAGTGATATCGGCGCCGCCCTTCGACTCGCAGAAGAGTTTGCGTAACTGGGCTTTTTCTTCGCTGTCAGCCGTGGACGAGGCCTGGGCCAAAGGTGCAAGGGCCAGGCCAATGACGCCAGCCATCAGCACGCTTGAAAGTTTCATGATCGATTCCTTATCGGGGTTATGACTGGCTGCACCCTATGAGCACCAGGCGGTTTTTTTCATGACAAAAGCTCGGGTGTTGCGCGCAAACAGGGCCGCTGGAGTTTTGTCCTTTCTGGGCTTGACCTGATGCCGCTGTCTGCTGTTGAATGCGCGCCCTAAAGCCTCTGCAACCTTTTCTCCAAGTGGTGAAGCCAGTGCCCTACGCCAGCCAACACGCCTGATACCGACGACGGTCCATCCTGCCTGATGGCTGCCCGTGCTTGCGCGCGGCGGCGCTTCACTGCCATGCCTGCCTGATCCTGTCGTTGGTTTTTCTCTGTTTTCGAGGACAAACCCATGCACACGGATATTCGTGCCACCGCGCACAACCTGGAACTGCTCAAATACCCCCGCACGCCCCATCTGCAAGGCTCGCGCCTGCAAGATGGCGACACTGACACTGGCCAGGTGCGCTATGCCGCCCTGGCCGGGCAGTGGCTGGTGGTGGAAGAAAAACTCGATGGCGCCAACGCCGGCATCAGCTTTAGCGCAAGCGGCGAGTTGCGCCTGCAATCTCGCGGTCACTACCTCACTGGCGGTGGGCGCGAGCGCCAGTTCAATCTGTTCAAGCAGTGGGCCGTGGCTCACGAACACTGGTTGCTGGAGCGCCTGGAAGATCGCTTCGTGCTGTATGGCGAATGGCTGCACAAGAAGCACTCGGTGTTCTACGACCGCTTGCCACATTATTTCTGCGAGTTCGATGTGTGGGACCGCGCCACAGGGCTGTTCCTCTCCACCGCGGCGCGCCGGTGCCTGCTCGAGGGCGGGCCGGTGCTGTCGGTGCCGGTGCTGTACGAAGGCCCGGCGCCGCGCCGGCATGCCGAGCTGATGGCGCTGGTGGGCGATTCGCTGGCCAAGACCGAGCGCTGGCGCGAGGTGTTCGAGCAGGTGGTGCGCCGAGAAGGCCTCGACCTGGCCCGTGCCTGGCGCCAGTGCGACCGTTCCAGCCGCATGGAGGGCCTGTACCTGAAGCTCGAGGACGAGCAGCAGACCCTCGGCCGACTCAAGTGGGTACGCCAGGACTTCGTCCAGGCCATCCTCGATGCCGACCAGCACCATGCCAACCAACCCTTCATCCCCAATCAGCTGGCCGACGGCGTCGACCTCTATGCCCCGCACCTGTCCATGGACTGGCAGGGCCCACGCCACGGCTACTGAAGGAGCATCCCGATATGGATATTCGACAACTGCAACAACTGGTCCCCGAGCCGGGGCGCGATATGGACGTCGCCGCCTGCCTGGCGGCCATCCCGGCCCTGGCGCGCCTGGCCGATACACCGCAAGACCCGACCTACCACGCCGAGGGCGATGTGTGGATTCATACCCGTCTGGTAGTCGAAGCCTTGCTGGCGCAACCCGCCTACCAGCAGGCCAGCGCCGAGCAGCGCTTTGTGCTGTTTTTCGCCGCCCTGTTGCACGATATCGCCAAGCCCGACACCACGGTGATCGACCCGGATACCGGGCGTATCGGCCAGCCCGGCCACTCGCGCCGGGGCGCAGTGGACGCGCGGTTGCTGTTGTGGCGCGCCGGCGTGCCATTCGAGCTGCGCGAGCAGATCTGCCGCATCATCGCCGTGCATCAGGTGCCGTTTTTCGCCTTGCAGGGTGATCGCAGCGGCCGCAGCGCTGAGTTCCTGTTGCACAAACTGTCCTGGGAACTGCCGCTGTGGATGCTCTGTGCCGTGGCCGAGGCCGATATGCAGGGCCGCGATTACGCCGGCAAGGCCGATGTACTGGACGCCATCGAACTGTGGCGCGAACTGGCGCAGGAGGAGGGCTGCCTGCACGGGCCGCGGGCCTTTGTCGACGAGTACACACGCATTCAGTACCTGCGTGGCGCCCGGGTACATCCCGACTACCCACTGCACGCGCCGCAGGGCTCGTCGGTGGTGATGCTCTCGGGCCTGCCGGCCAGCGGCAAGGACACCTGGACCGCGCAACATTACCCGGAGCTGCCGGTGGTGTCGTTCGACGACGCGCGCCAGGCCCTGGGCCTGCGCCACGGACAGAACGAAGGCGCCGCTGCGCATTACGCCATCGACCGGGCCAAGGCCTTGTTGCGCGAGCACAAACCCTTTGTGTGGAACTCCACGCACCTGTCGGCGCAGATGCGCAACCGCACCCTGGACTTGCTCTACGGCTACGGCGCCGAGGTGGAAATTCTTTACCTGGAGCGGCCCGAGGACGAAATCATGCGGCGCAACCAGAAGCGCGACACCTCGCTGCGCAACGATGATATCCGCCGCATGTTGTTCAAGTGGGAAGTGCCGCTGCCGACCGAGGCGCACCGGGTGGTTTATCAGGCGGTGACGGGGTGAGTGGCACTTACGTTCCAGATATAAGTCCGCACTTCATTAAAAGCTTTCAAAGTTTATAGCAGAGCAAAAGAAAATAAATAAATGACTTAACAAGTACGGATGGAGCCCCTCCTAAAAATGAAGCTTACAGATATCTACAGTAAAATAATCAGCGAAGAACCGTACAATGACATGGATGTATTCTTCGAGAACTATGAAAGCTTTGAAGAAATTCCACTTGTGTCAAGATACAGTCGCTTAAAGCTCTTGAAGGATGAACTGAGCGGCAGCGGGGCTTCTAACTTTCTGACAGGGCTCGCTGTGTTTCTTTTGAATACTTTAAGATTGTTAGAAGTATCAAGAAGTGAAAGTGTGTTTTTTGCCGTGAGCTTTACAGACTTTGAGGGGTTGGAGGAACAAGGCATCCTCATACCTAATATATTTATTTATCCAAAGCCGGCCTCGGTCGGTTTTTTGGAAAAAGTACGAGAAAATGATGGAGGTCTTGAGTCATGGGAGATGCAAGAAGTAAAAAGCCATTTTTCTAACTGCGGGGTAGAAACTGCTTTTGATTTTTATGAAAGTAGATTTCATGACGCCGTTTGCGCTGAGGAAATTGTAAGGATCTTTGCTGTTCCCAGGACTTGTTGAGTGCAAAGAACTAGTCTGTTCGATGAAGATGAGAAATTTCTTTGGCGCCTAGTTAAGGTTAAGTCCGTGGCACTGTAGGTGTTACTCAAGTCAGTACTTGATGGGAGATGGTAGAAGCTTTAAGTGTCTTGCAGATGGCAGTGTGGATGACTAGGTTGGCCTGAATGAAGCCTACCGCGTCTAGACGGATCATTCTTCAAGGAGCAGTGGAGTCATCCAGTTGTTGGCGCTGATATGACCTTGACCCAGTCGACTGATTTTGAATGAACCATCAGCCTCAGTGCCTTGAATGCGAAAGATGCATAACCGCGTGAGCGAGCAGCAGATCAATGCCAGCATAATACGTAATTTAACATAATATACATTATGCGAACCTTCCTATGCAGAGCTGGGGGGCTCTAATGGTCAGATTTGAAGCTCACTTAAGCAGATTCTTATCAGCCCAAATGGATTGCAGGTGTAAGCCTACAAAAACAAGGAATGAAAACGCTTTCAGGCTGTTCACTTCAGTACCGTAGTCCGAACACTCCCCGTGCATTACCTGATGACGATTCAGTGCTGTGAATGATCCAGGTGAACTGGGTGGCTGGCTTCGGGCTGCTGAGCTTTTAAGAAAATCAGATTCATGAAGCGTGAAAACCGGATGAAGAAGATCTAGCGACTCCTGGTCAGATTCGAACCTTTGCTTGAGCAGATAGCCTGCCGTTGTGGAGCGGACTTTAGGTTCACCTTTGACGTCTCGCTTCATGCCCAACGGTGATTCAACGCCAAGCATTTCAGAGAGCCATCCATCAGCCTGAGCGATAAAAACCGGGGTTGAAAGGAAAAATCCATCAGCACCTAGTTCTACATGAGCACGTGCAGCAGCTTTAATTGCGGCCGATCTGGAGGGATTATTAGCGACCAGACGATCAACAAATTCCTGAAAATTAGCCCGGTAGTAATCGACCATGCATTGATCAATTTCATCATCAGGCAGACTCGTAATGCGCTCGATTAGCGGCATCAAATCATCTAAAGATGTTGACCAGCCAAAAAACCATCCCTTATCAGCGGCAACAGTCATAGCTATTTTCGACTGTGCAGGAAGCGCGTCAAGTTTCGCTAAATACTCCCGCCAGTCGCTACGGATCTCTAAGGCAATCTTAGGGATCACCTCGGCCAAAGCCGCCATGATAGGTACCGCAAGGCTTGCAATTTGGGCAAGCTTTTCGGTGAAAGCGTGAGCTAAAGCAACGAAGTCAATCTGTTGATTAGGCGATTCAGTCATAGTGATTTCTCAATGCCGGAAGTCATCATCATTCAGACTGGAGATAAAGGTTGCAATACCCTACCCCAATCATATGAATTTTAATTATAACTCAACTAAATAGTAATTTAGTTGAGTTAATCCTGCGTCCTCTTTCCAATATCCCCCTCGCCCCACAACTGCCGGCTTAGTTGCGGTTTCGCTCTATCCGTGGGCATCGACGCAGAACTCGGGACTGTCCAACTATTTTGTATTAACAGTGATAACAAAACGCTATTAGAGGCCTTGTTCCTCGAACTCGAATTCAGGCCAAGAGCCTTTAAGTTATGCGGCCTACAGCGCTAAACGCGGTGGGTCCGGAGCATCGCCAGAGGGTCAAAAACGCCTTTCGAACGCTTGTTCAGCGACCTCGACAGACGAACAAGCACACCTAGACTCTCACCCGGTTCAGCCAGCTGAATCATGCCCAACACACGAAAAGGATATTCAACATGAACGCCTTCACCTCGGTAAACACCGTCACCACCCCCCTGACCATCAACAGCCAGTCCACCGCGACCTACAACGGCGACCCCAACCAGACCACCAAAGTGACCTTCAGCTATCAGAACAACCTGCTGTGGGCCACCCAGGTCAACAACACCGCAACTGTCCAGACTCTCAGCGCTGACACCTCCGCCGGCCCGGTCATCCTGCGCAAGGGTGCCCAGGTCAAACTGCAGAACGTGGGCTCGGCGTTCAGCATCCTGTTCACCGGGGTGATTATCGACAGCGGCTCGGAAACACCGTTCAACAACACCAACATCGGGACCTTCACCCTGTCGTGATCGACTCGGGCTCCTAGGCCGGAGCCCATTTGCGAAGCCGGCATGGCGCCGGCTTTGCTTCATGCAATATGGGACATGGACGGTACCCTCGCGTGACCAGGCAACGGATGCTCTACACCCGGATTCTCTGGGCAACCCTCGGCGCGATCCTGGCGACTGCAATGTGGCTGATGACCACCGGCAGCCGCTTGCCAACGGTATCCAGCAGCCACGACCAGGCCCTTTCCAGCAGCGATGCCATCGCGCCAGCCGCGGATTGCGTCGACCTCTCGCCCTCCTCCTCTGCCACCACCAATGATCCTTGCATACCGGGCCCCGTGCTGCTGCCCGGGATGAAGGTCAATCGCCAGGTCGGTCCGGTGATGTTCGTGCTGGTGGTGGACAGCAACGAGGCCCGGGTCAATGCCCAGGTTTCCCTGGGCAACGCCGCCCTGACCGACTTGAACATGACCGCCGCCGCTCCCACCGCCGACTTCAATCTGGCCAACGGCGATGGCCAGCGAGTCTGGGGCAGCCTGGGCGCCTTTTTCTGCGCACCGCCCAACACTTCGCACCTGCTGGCCGACTTCACCATCGAGAACCTGCGCGACAGCGGCAAACCCGTGACCCAGGCCTATCGTGGCGACCTGATCCGCTGGCAGAGCCCGATCACCAGCGTCCTGGCCCGCTACCGCCAGCCCTTGCTGCCGGACCTGCAAGTGATCGTGGAGCTGCTGGACCCTTACAAGGCCGACAGCAGCAACGCGCTGACCGCCCAGGTGAGTTTCTATTACGCCAGCGATCTGATCGACCGCTACACCCTCATGGCCACCGCCACCCCGGTGAGCCTGCGACAGTCCAGCGTCGGGCCGGTGCGAATCGAGGGCGGACTCCTGGACTTTCGTCCCGCCACCCAGGAGCAGCAAGGGCAGCTCAGCCTGGATGGCACTTTCCAGTCCGGTCACAACCCACCGAACCACTACGTCGGCAGTGTCGCCGACTGGTCGTGGATCCGTGGCCGCGCCGACAATTGCAGGGGATAGACATGACCAGCACGTCCGACTACCAGCAGATCGCCCACAGCGCCGCTTACGCCCTGCCGGATGCCAGCGGCTATGGCTGGCGCGGTTATGTCATGCCCAAAGGCACCGCGACCGGGAGCCTGCCGGCCAGCCTGAGTCCGGCTGACGCCTTCGACAAATATGCCGGCCATTACCTGTTCGCCCCCAGCGAACCGGCTGCCCTGCGCAGCGACCCCACGGCATTCGTCAACGCCCTGTACGACTTTCTATTCGCCGTCGACCAGCGCAACTTCGTCGGCCGCGCGCTGCTGTGGCTGCCCGGCTCCAGCCTGCCGGCGCCCCAGGCCTTCAACAGCTACGGCCTGCGCATCAGCGTGACGGCCCCCAGCCAGGTGCAGAACAACCTCAACCTGCAGCTTGGCGATCGCCTGACGTTCTTCATCAACTTCGGCACCTACGTCAAATACGACCCGGACTTCAACGCCCTGCGCCTCAAATCCAATGCCGGCATCACCATGGGCTTGATCGACAAGCTGGCGGCCGACAGCGGCCTGCAGCTGACACCGCCGCAACAGCCGCTGGCCTACGTGCCCCTGGACGGCAATCAGGCCGGCAGCCTGACCTACGCCTTGACTTACAGCAGCCAGCCCGCCCTCAAGTATTTCCCGACCGGCTTTACCTATGTGGCCAACACCACAGGCGGTCAGAGCGTGCTCAATTACCCGGTGTTCAACCCCAACGGCATGCCCGCCAAACTGACCATGGGCGGCGTGCTCGACCCGCTGGACCCGCTCAATCAGAACATCGCCGCGGCGCAACTGGCCGCCGGTCTGATCCGTACTGCCATGAGCTTCGCCAACACCGGTACGACCGCGTTGCCCAGCCAGTGGCGCAGCACCGCCGGCAACCCGATCAGCCTGATCCCGCTCAATGGCCTGGACGCCAACGGTTGGCCCCGGCCCTATGCCGCCAGCCTGGTGTTCTGTGCCCAAGGCGGCAGCTACAGCCTGACCCTGGCCGGCGACTTTGGCTTGAGCCTGCCGGCCGCCAGCGCCGGGCAGAACCTGCTGTGCGGGATCTTCGGCACCGAGTGGCTGAGCTTTACCGCCTACAACTCTTCCCTGAGTCCGCAGGACAACGACCGCTTGCGCCTGTTGGCGGCGCAAGCGGCCTATGCCCCGGTGTTTCCGTTCCAGACCAGCAGCCTGGTCACGCCCACCAGTGGCGCGGTCAGCGCCCTGCTGAACGACGCGCACCGGACCTCCTGGTGCAGCCTGGTGGCCGGCGCCTCCACCCCGGCCTACAGCGCCCAGCCCGACGGCAGCCCGCTCTATGGCCAGAGCCGCAGCAACGGCGCCACACCGCTGCTGGCCCCGGCCGCGCCGAGCACACCCCTGCCCCAGGACGCCGGGTTTGCTTTCCCACTGGTGCCCTACGCGGGGGCCAGCAGCAATGCCAGCCTCAACCTGACCCAGTTCGAAAGCGAGATCCTCGCTGCCTCGCGCAAGAGCCTGATCAGCGCCGCGACCCTGCCGGGCAAACAAGCCGCGCGGGCCCGGCGCCTGCAACGGCTGCTGACCGCCGACGCGGCACAACCCAATCGGGCGACCACCCCGCAAGGCCTGCTGGTGGACCTGGACGCCGACGGCATCGGCTACGCCAAGGTGCTGCTGGCCCGCTCGCCATCCATCCAGGGACCGCTGGACTTTGCCTTCGTGCAGCCCAGCGAGGCCCTGCACGAGGCTTTGCAGACCAACCAGCTGTTTCTGGTGGGGGTCAATCCGCTGCCGTTCTTCACCCAGGGCGCAAGCTTCAGCAACCGCATGGACATCGCCGACTGGCGCTTTATCGCCAACATCGGCGTCGGCGTGCAAACCACCAGCTACCGCAATGTGCTGATCATGAAGTACTGCGCCGGCAGCCTGAAGGAGCGCATCGACAACCCCAATCGCTGGACCATGCCCGAGACGTTCTCGAAAACCGCGGACCTGGCGCCGGGCCTGGAAACCCTGGCCTACACCGGTCTGTCCCAGTGGCTGCAGGACTTCATCGCTGTCGCCGAGGCCAAGGCCGCGGCCAGCCCCGACAGCCTCTACGCCGACTTCGTCGCCCAGGTCAGCGACCCGGCCTGGAACGGCTTCATGGTGCTCAACGCCGACCTGCCCCTGGACAGCCTGCCCGAGCAGCTGGCGGGCATCGCCGCCGGCATCGACTACAGCCGCTTCCTGGCCCACCATTTTGGCGCCAGTGTCAGCCGCATCAGCCAACAGGGCGACACCCTGGATATCCAGGGCATCTCCACCTTGTTCGGTCTGATCGACTACCAGAACCCCGCCTATGAGCAGGCCCAGGCCAACGGCGCGACCCCGGACATGCCGGTGGCCCTGAGCACCAGCAACGGTTACGCCTTCAGTGTCCTGCAGCTGCAGGCGCTGTTCCGCCAATCGCGGCTGGTGACCTTTAACAGCCGCATCCAGCTGAGCCTGGACCTGCTGTTCGGCTCGCCGATCCGCGCCACCCTGCGCGCCGGCCAGCCCAGCGCGGTGAACGCCATGGTGCTCGACGGCAGCGCCCTGCAACAGAACGACACCACCACCTACGTGTTCGAGCAGAGCCAGAGCTACCTGTTCAACCTCGACAGCAACGTGCTGCCGGCCGCCTCGGTCAACCGCATTCAGTTCAACACCCTGGGCAGCCCGGACGGCGGGGTCACCACTGCCAGCCGCTTTCTGCTCTGGGGCAAGCTGGATTTCACCCTGCTCAAGACCTCGGACGGGCCCTTCGACCTGCTGTCCTTCGGCAGCGCCGACGGCAGCCCGAGCAACCAGGGCCTGGCCTACACCAACCTGGAAATCGCCATGGCCTTTCCCAGCGCCACACCCAATGCCGTGGGCTTTGCCTTCAACCCCGACAACCTCGGGTTCGACCCGGCCACCAGCCAGGTGCGCGGACAGAGTCTGTACAAGGGCTTCACCCTGCAGCTCAAGCAGTTCATCCAGGCACCGGCGCAGAAAAAGCCCGCGGACTATGGCTTCCTCCCGGTGCTGCCGCAGGACCTGGCGCTCAAGGCGCTGTCGGGCGCCTGGTCGGGCATCGTCTACAAGGTCACCATGGGCTCCCCCGGGTCCCTGGTGTCGGGCACCGGTTTCGAGTCCGACCTGCTGATCGCCTGGTCGCCCGGCAGCAAGAGCAGCGACGCCAGCCCAATGCTTTTTGTCGGCCTCAGCCTGCCCGGCGCCGCGCCGTCGGCCAGCGTGTTTTCCCTGCAGGGCATCATCAAGGTCTCCACCGGGCCGATCAAACTGCTGTACCAGACCATCCCCGGTCAGACCGACACCCAGGCCAGGTTCTTCAACCTGCAACTGACCGATATCGGCATCAAGATCCTCGGCATCGCCAAGTTGCCGCCGGGCGCCACCCTGCAGTTCTTCCTGTTCGGCGACCCGCAATCCTCCGGCAGCCTGGGCTGGTACGCCGCCTACGTCAAAGACCCGCAGAGCAAGACCGCCAGCCTGCTCGCCGTGGAGTCGGGCCAGTCCACGCAACCGGCATTGACCGGACCATCGGAGGTGACGCCATGACTCGGGTCCTGTACTGGAACATCGAGAGCTTCGGCTACAACAAGATCCGCCCGCTGAGCACCAAGCGCGATCGCAACGGCGCCCTGATTCCCGACCTTGACGCCGCCGACCGACTGGCTCTGATCCTGGCCCATATCACCGCGTTCAACCCGGACATCTTCGTCGTGGTGGAGACGGCCAGCGGTCCGAGCCATGGCCCCGGATCGCTGATTTCCCCCACCGGCGGCTGGCAGGGCTGCGCCGAACTGCTGCTGCGCATCCGCAACCAGACCGGCGTGCCCTGGAACCTGGTGCCGCCCCTGGTGGTCGGCCAGGCCGGGCGCGCCGAGGGCGTCGCGGTGTTCTACAAGCCGGTGATTCCGGCGGGCGGCGGCGTGGCGGCGGGCAAGCGCTTGTTCACCGGCCCCAACGCCTGGTCGCCGGCGGGCAATGGCATCAGCTTCAACCCTCAGGTGCTGGCCCCGCCGGCCGCCGGCAACTACCCGGCGTTGCAGACCCAGACCTGCTTCAGCGTGCCCAACCGGGCCATTCCGCCCACGGCGCTGAACCCGGGCAACCTCAACGAGAGCCGCTGCGCGGCGCGGGTCGCGTTCGTCGACAATTTCGGCGCCGCGATCAACTACGGCGGCTTGCGCGAACCCTACATGGTGACCTTCTGCGAAACCGTCGACGGCCCACCGGAGGTGGTGCAGCGCAACCTCACGCTGTTTGCCATCCACTCGCCGCCGCAATATGTCGCGGCCAACGCCTACCTCAACGCCCTGGCCAATGTGCGCGACATCAGCGCCGCCCTGGGCGCGCTGGAAACCCGGATCATCACCGGCGACTTCAACGTCAACCTGTTGAGCCAGAACGGCAACGATCCGGGGCGCTATGGCGCCCTCACCGCCCTGGGCTACGGCCTGCAACTGCAACCTCCGGCCCTGGCCCCGCCGCCGGCGCTGGAGGCCTACACCGGCTACTTCGCCACCCACCTGCGCAGTCGCAACGCGAGCATTTTCTGGTCGACCAACGCCGGGGCCGTGCCCTATCCGGGCTACCGCTACATCGGTTCGTCCAACAGCAGCAGCCTGTATTCCATCGACAACATCCTGGTGCGCGGCGGCGCGGCGGGCAATTTCACCATTGCCAACACCGTGGTCGGGGTGCCGCTGAACGTGGTCAACCCCGCGCCCGGCGGTGCGCCCATGGGCCTGGTGGCCATGGCCAGCGATTTCCAGGCGCCGCCGCTCGCCTGGATCCCGGCGCCCCCCGCCCCCGCCCCGGCATTCGCCGCGGGCGATCGGCAACGCTACCGCGGCTGGCGCAACCTGGGGCACATCCGCTCCACCAGCGATCACCTGGCCCTGTTTGTGACGGTCTGAACAAGGAGAAGACAGATGGCCAACAGCCCCCTGAGCAACCTCGCCGCGGCCCTGACCGGCGATGCCGGCGCGCCGTTCGTCCTCACCCGCGACTACCTGATCGCCGGCCTGGCGGACGCCACGGTCAGCGTGTCCGCGACCCTGGACAACGACCTCAAGGCGGCCTTCCAGTCGCCGGTCGCCGGGCTCACGGTCAACCTCACCGCGCAGAGCGTGCAGCCGCTGAACCCCGCCACCCAGACCTTCAAGGTCACCGGGGTCAGCGCGCGCTTCCTGCAACAGGACATCCAGCAGGGGCTGGTACTGACCTTCGGCCTCACGGGCGCTGTCGGGGCCCAGAGCCTGAGCCTGGAAATCGTCACCACCCCGGCCAGCTGGACCTGGGCCGACCTGTCGAGCTTCGCCACCGGCATTCCCTTCAAGTGGACCGGAATCAGCAACGCGGTCTTCACCTTCAAGGCCAGCCAGGGCCCGCGCCAGGGCTTCGCCGCCCAGCTGACGCCGCCGCCCCAGCTCAGCACCGCGGTCGCGGTGGTGCAGAACCTGGGATTCCCGACCCTGGCCCTGCCCTTTACCGGCAGCATGGACTTCGCCAAGGTCGACGGGGTCGAGGTGTTCATGCCCACCACCACCTTGCAGGCGCCGTTCCTCAACGTCAGCGGCGGCCTGAAGCTGCTGTACCTGAACGTCGATACCCCGGTGTTCGGCCTGATCATCGGCCCGCCGGAACTGCAGGACGGCGAAGACCCGGCCGAAGCCTTCTACGACCAGCAGGTCAGCCTGTATTTCGGCCTCAACCTGAGCCTCACCGACCAGAACGGCAAGTCCGTCGACTACCAGATGCGCGCCCTGGCCCAGATCAACAACGGCAGCGCCTTCAATTTCTACCTCGGCCACAGCGACGACGGCAGCGCCCTGCTGACCCCGGCGACCATCATCGGCCTGCTGGACAACAACGGCAGTTTCTTCAGCGGCACGCCGCCGGTGCTGCAACAGTTTCTCTCCGGAATCGGCCTGCGCAGCCTCGCCCTGAGTGGCGTCACCCAGCCGAAACTGGCCCTGAGCACCGCCAGCGTGACCCTGGGCGCCGACCCCACGGTGATCAATCTCGAGCATCCCTGGGTGCCCCTGCAGGACCCGACCAACCAGCTGGTGTTCGGCGTCACCGATTTCGAACTGGTGTGGGGGATCAACTTCCTGCCCGAGGGCAACGCCCAGAGTTTTCTGTTCCAGACCCGCTTCCTGTTGTTGCCCGAGGTGTTCAAGGGCAAGACCGCGGACGAAAACGGCCTGTTCTTTGTCCAGTTCAATTCCGACCTGCAGCTGCTGGCGCGCTTCGACGGCACGGCCAACCTCAATGACCTGATCGCCACCCTGACCGCTCAGTTGATCCGCATCCCCAAGAGTTTCGTCGACGCCTCGCTGTCCGACGTCGGCTTGAGCCTGGATGTGGGTGCCAAGAGCTACGCCTTCAACGCTGGTTTCGAGCTCGACCTGAACCTGTTCACCTTCGCTGGCAAGCCGATTCTCTCGGTCACCGACGGCCAGCTGTACATCAAGGCCACCACGCCCACCAGCGCCAGCGGCAACAATGCCCCGGCGGTGACCACCTACCAGGCGGGGATCGGTGGCCTGGTCGGCATCGGTCCGTATTTCGCCAATGCCAGCCTCGACTACGACGGCAGCAAGACCCCGGCCACCTGGCAAGTCGCCGCGCAACTGGCGCAGCCGGTGGACGTGCAACAGCTGGTCAGCCAGTTCCTCAGCTTCGGCGGGACCTTCAGCTTTCCGGATTTCCTGCCCGGCCAACTGCTGGTCAACACTCTGGAGGTGGACGCCAGCCTGAGCACCGGCAACACCCCGCTCGACAGCTACACGGTGGCCGGCAGCCTGCGCTGGACCTTCAACCTGGGCCAGGCCTTCAGCGTCGACACCCTGGCCACCCTGAGCCTGAGCTACGACGCCAGCAAGCCGGCGAACCAGCAGTACAGCGGCAGCGCCACCACCCTGTGGGATTTCAGCTTTCTCAACGACAGCGTGCTGCTGGGCTACAGCTTCGCCCCCGACAACCAGGGCAGCAACGCCCAGCTGACCCTGTCCTGGGAAGGCCTGACGGCGATCTACCAGGTCGACAAAAAGGCCCTGACCTTCACCCTGAAGAACTGGAGCCTGGGCCGGCTGATCCAGAAACTCATGCAATCGCTGAGCGACCCGTATTTCACCCTGAGCTCGCCCTGGGACGTGCTCAACCAGATTTCCCTCGACGGCCTGTCGCTGATCATCAACCTGGAAAACAGCAGCGGCAGTAGCGTGCCGAGCATCAGCGCCAAGTACACCCTGGCGAGCAAGATCGACCTGGGGTTCATGAGCATCGACGGCCTGGTGTTCGAGCGCAAAAAGGTCAATGGCGTGGACAAGATCACCCTGGGCATCGACGGTTCTTCGGTGTTCAAGGGCAACAACCCCCAGGAGCAGCAGGACTGGAGCAACCTGCTGGACCCGAGCAAAGGCCAGCCAGTGGACAAGCTGCCTACGGTGCCGGGCCAGGGCACGGACTACTTCAGCCTGCCGCTGCTGGTCCTCGGCCAGCGGGTGGCCATCAGCGGCTACGACAGCTTTGCCAACACCAAGGCGGTGATCGACGCCCTGAAGGACGTGCCGTCGACCACCGGTTACACCAACCCGCTGAACCCCAGCGACAGCGGCAGCAAGGGCGTGCCCTACTACAACCGCAACAGCGACTGGCTGATCGCCGGGCAACTGTTGCTGCTCAAGACCGGCAAGGACTGGACCGTCGACCTGATGCTGGTGTTCAACGACCCCAACCTCTATGGCCTGCGCCTGGCCCTGGCCGGGGAGAAAGCCAAGGCCCTGGGCAACCTGGTGCTGGACATCCTGTACAAGAAGATCACCGACGACGTCGGCGTGTACCAGATCGAATGGACCTTCCCCGACAGCATCCGCAACCTCAACTTCGGCGCGGTGTCCATCGTGCTGCCGGAGATCGGGGTGAAGATCTACACCAACGGCGACTTCTTCATCGACATCGGTTTTCCCTACAACCTGGACTTCACCCGCTCGTTCTCGATTTCCGCGATCGTCTACGGCGTGCCGGTGCTCGGCGCCGGCGGTTTCTACCTGGGCAAGCTGTCGTCGGTGACCGCCACCCAGGTGCCGAAAACCACCCAGGGCACCTTCGACCCGGTGATCGTCTTCGGCCTCGGCCTGCAGCTGGGCCTGGGCTACAACTTCGTCAAGGGGCCGCTCAAGGCCGGTTTCGCCCTGACCGTGTTCGGTATCCTGGAAGGCACCATCGCCGCCTTCCACGCCTATCGTCCGTCCACCGCCCTGGTGTCGGCCGGCAAGAGCGTGCAGGACGACTACTACTTCAAGATCCAGGGCACGGTCGGGGTCATCGGCCTGCTCTACGGCAGCATCGACTTCGCCATCATCTCGGCCGCGGTCAACGTGCGCATCACCCTGTCGCTGTCCCTGACCTACGAGAGCTACAAGCCGATTCCAATTGCCGCCCGGGCCACGGTGGAGGTCAGTGTCAAGGTCAAGATCGACCTCGGCCTGTTCAGCTTCAGCATCAGTTTTTCCTTCCATGCCGACGTCTCGGCGCGCTTCGAGATCAACGCCATCGAGAGCGGCCCGGCGCCCTGGGCCGAACCCGGCCTGCTGCTGGCGCGCCAGGCCCGCCATGTCCAGCTGGCCAGTGCGCGGCGGGCCACCACGCCGCAACCGATGACGCTGCTGCGCGCCGCCGGCAAACCGCTGCTGAACCTCTACGCCACGCCGCAATTCACCGTGCTGTGCAACGAGGGCGCCAGCGACTACGCCGACCAGCAAGGAGCCTTCGTGTTCCTGCTGACCATGGACGCGCCCTCGCCGACCCGGGCCTCGGCCGACAGCGCCGGCAACAGCAGCTTCGAACGCCTGTGTGCCGACTACCTGCCCTGGCTGGTGGGCAGCCTGGGCTCGGCCAGCAGCGAGCAGGACACCCTGGCCGACATCCTCGGCACCCTGGTTGACAAGGCCATGCTTGTGGAGGACATCAAACGCCTGGCCGACCTGGCCAACCCGCCGTTCGGCATCAGCGAACTGCTGACCTTCCTGTCGTCCTTCGAGGTCAGCATCACCCTGCCCGACGCCACCAACCAGGCGCAGATCCAGCAGGTACTGCAAGCCGGCTCGGTGCTGTTTCCGGTGTTCGACGGTCTGTCCCTGGGCGTGCCCCTGGCCAATGCCGGCAGCGCCACCGTGGATTTCGCCCACTACGTGGGCACCAACAGCACCTACCGCAGCAATGTCGCGCAGATGTTCAAGGAACTGGCGGCGCTGGTGACCAGTGAGGAAACGCCGACGCCGGCACTGCGCGCCGCGGCGGACGACAGCGAATCCATGGCCGCGGTGATCTTCACCGACGCCTTCATGGTTATCGGCCGGCAACTGTTGCAGGTCGCGCTGAACGCCTTCGACGATTACGCCTACACCACGGCCAATGGCAATTCCGTCAGCGCGATCCTGAGCTGGACCAACGACCTGCGCGGCAACAACCTGACCCTGGACGACATCGTCCGGCCCAACGCCGAAGTCGCCCTGAGCGACGGCCTGAGCCTGGATATCCCGCTGCCGGCCTACACCCTGCAGAGCGGCGACACCCTGGCCAAGGTCGCCGCGGCCTGGTCCGACAGCAGCGTGCCGGCGCGCTGGAGCACCAGCGCCTCGGGGCTGATCCTGGCCAATGGCAACTCGTTGGTGATCGCCGCCAATCAGGTGATCAGCCTGCCGGTGGGCAACGACATCCACCAGTGCACCACCGGCCCCGGGGAAACCTTCAACAGCCTGGCCCGGACCCTGGGCGTGACGCTGGCGCAACTGGCCCAGGACAGTGCGCTCTACGCCATGCCCGGGCTGCTGCTGGCCGGCCAGCCGCTGCTGCTGCCGAACCTGGCGTACCGCACCGCCGGCGACAGCCTCAACAGCGCCGGCGCGCGCTTCGGCGTCAGTGCCATGGCCCTGTTCAGCGACCCGGCGTCGGCCAACTTCAGGGTGGCGCCCCTGTTCGCCAAGGCGCAAATCACCCTGACCTCACTCAACAGCCTGTACACCGAGGACCTGTGGAATCTGCTGGTGACCACCGACCAGCTGTCGCAACTGGCGGGCATGCTCTCGCGCTTTCTGGCCTACGGCCTGCGCCTGCCGGCGAACCCGGCGGGCATGGGCGGCCTGAGCCTGAGCCCGGCGTTTCTCTACCCCGCCCAGCAGAACGCCTATGGCCTGTACCAGTTGACCGGGCAGCAGTTCCCGACCCCGGCCGACCTCTTGCCCGGCAGCGACTTGCCCATCAGCCTGAGCCGGGCCGCCACCAGCCACGGGGTCGATCTGTCGTTCGTGCAGATCGCTGGGGCCAGCAGCGGCTCGATGAACCTGAATCAGGCCTACAGCAACCTCAGCGGGGTACTGGCCTACGCCCGGCAAGGCAAGTTCCAGCCGGCGCCGCGCATCGACCTGTTGCCCACTGTGGCCCGCAGCCCGAAAGACTACGCGGTGAAAAGCGTGTCCCTGTGGTCGACCGCCGACCTGCAGCAATTGCGCAACCTGTGCCAGCCGGGGCTGCGGGCCAGCAGCGAGGGCGGCGCCAGCGTGCAGCCCATGCTCTGGTCCCTGCCCGACGGCCTGATCCAGCTGATCAACCAGCGGGTTGGCAACCTCGCCCGGCAGTTGCCGAAGCTGACGCAGCAAATCCCCTACCTGCCGGCGTTCACCCCGTGCGAGGTGTCCACCGACCCGGCGACCCTGGAAACCACCCGCCGCGAGATCCCGGCCTACAGCTACGCGACCCGGGTCGATTTCACCATCAAGCGCCTGCCCCAGGCCGAACCCGGGGCCATCGCCGGCAGCGGCAGCAACCTGTCCTACACCTATGAACTGCTCGGCCCGTCGGCCACCGACGCGCAATTGCTGGAACGCCTGCTGATCGCGGTCAGCGAGCTGGGCAGCGGGATCATCAGCGGCCAGTTCCTGCTGATGCCCCAGGGCAACGCCAAGGCCAGCAACCTGCTGAGCCAGGCCGCCAGCGATTTCCTGGCCTTCCTGACCCAGACCAACCTGTCCACCGAAACCAACCCGCCGCCGGCCCTGATGGCCGCGCGCCTGGCCGAAGAAGCCGGGCCGCGGGGCATCCTCAATCCGCCCGAGGAAGTGGTCAAGCTGCTCTGGGAACTGTCCACCGTGCGCTCCGGCGGCTACTACCTGAGCTACTACGATGCGATCGCCGCCGCCGGCCTGCCCGACAGCATCTTCGACGACAGCGGCACGGCCACCCTGACCCTGGTGGTGACCTACCCCCGCGACGCGCTCGACGGCCGCCTGTGCAACTTCGTCAACGCCTTCGTCAGCACCGACACGGTGATCCAGCAAGGCAGCCACATGACCCTGCGCTCGGCCGCCACCGCCGACAGCAGCCAACCGACCAGCGCCGGCGACAGCCTGGACAGCCTCGCGGCCTTCTACGGCATCGGCACTGGACGCATCGCCGAGCTCAATGCCGGCGTAACGCTGAGCAAGGCGGCGCAGGTGCCGGTGGACGGCATCATTCACCTGGTGACCCCGGCCGAGGCCAGCGCCGGCAACGGCCAGAGCGCGAGCATTCTCGACAACCTGGCGCGCTACTACTCGGTGGGCGCGCTGCAACCGATCAGCGCCACGCAGATCGCCAACCTCAACCCCGGGGTCAGCGCCGCCGGCGGCGTGGCGCTGTTCATCCCGGCCCTGACCTATGTCGTCGACGCCAGCCTGGCGCCGGGCAACAGCCTGCAGTCTCTGGCAACCTACTACGGCCTTGACCTGGACGCCCTGGCGGTGAGCGCCGCGCAGGTCACCGGGCTGTTCAGCGTCGGCAGCAGCCTGAGCATCGACACCCAGACCTTCGATCTGCAAGCGGTGTTCAAACAGGGCAACGCGGCCTTCAGTGTGCTGCGCAACAACCCGCCGCCGGTGGATTCGCCAAGCCTGGACCCGGACGGCTACGCCAGCGCCTACCTGTACAACCTGTACTCGGTGCTGTCCGCCGGGCTCGACGGTTCGCCCTGGTTCAGCGCCAGCGAGCTGGCCCTGCCCTTCGGCCCGCAGCGGCCGGACAGTGGCGTCGACTCGTCCGAGGCCCAGGCCCACCGCCAGGCCATGCGCGATCCGCAAAGCCGCGCCCGGGCCCTCGATGCCCTGGCCGAAGACAGCCAGTACAGCTACCAGCAGACCCTTGGCCTGGCCCGGCGCGCCACCAGCAATGCCGCGCCAGTGCCAGCCCGGCCCGGGCTGCCGAGCGCCGCGGACAACCCCTACCGTGGCGTGGGCAGCTTCGCCCAGGTCAACCTGACCTGGCTGGACATCTTCGGCAACATCACCGTCACCCCCTTCCAGGCCCCCACGCCTGGTTATCCCGGCAGCCTCAATCACCCGCCGCTGCCGTTGCGTTACTGCGACCGGCTGATCGCCCTGTCGGCCTGGCCCAATACCCGCAGCTTCTATACCTACGAAGCCGTTGCCGGTGGCGCGCAACTGGTGATCAGCCTGAGCCTCGACACTTCCAGCTATGACCCGGCCGGCGGTGACAACGTCAAGGAGCAGGCCAAGAAGGACCTGGGGATGTTCAACCTGATCTACTACCAGCTGAATCAGTCCTACAAGGATTTGCAGTTGCCCTGGTGCCAGGGCCGCGCGGTCAGCGTGGAACTGGTCAACAGCCTGTTCGCCCAGCCCCTGAGCCGACTCGACGACAGCCAGGCGCAGCCGCTGCTGGACTACGTCAACGGGGTGATCCTGTACCTCGCCCAAGTGGTCCAGGGCACCCGCCCCGCCGCGCCGGCCACGGTGCAACTGAAGCTGGCGGTGGACATCGACGCCCTGGCTCCGGGCTCGATCCTGCCCCTGAGCCTGACCCTCAGCCTGCGCCGGGTGGCGGCGCTGGTGGAGCCGGATGTCGCCGGCCTGGAAGGTGGCGTGGCGGTGACCAGCACCCTGCTGCCGGTCCCCGACGCGCTGAGCGCCAGCACCAGCGGCTACAGCCAGTTCGCCCGGGCCTTCGAGGCCCTGTTCCAGCGGGCCGGGGCCTGGATGACCCGGGTCGGCAGCGGCACCGCGGACCCGGGCAGCACCCCGGACGGCCGCAGCCAGACCCTGTGGGCTGCGCGCTTCGCCCTCGGCGACGGCAACGACGGCATCCGTTACCGCATCGATCCGGCCCCGGGCTACTTCGCCGCCCAGCCGATCGCCCGCAGCCTGACCTCGGACAGCGTGCAGATCTACCCCAACTACCAGCCGGACCAGCCATTCCCGAGCGGCGATCCAGTGACCCTGACCCTCACCGGGGTCGATCAGAACCTGTGGTTCGAAACCGCCCTCAAGGCCATCGACGGCTTCCTCGCGCCGACCTACGCGCCCTCGGTGTTTCTGCTCGACACCCTGCTGGGCAGCAAGGACCCGCTCAAGGACGGCAACCTGGGGAAAATCCTCAGCGCCAAGCAGACCCTGGCCGACGCTATTGCATCGACCATCAAGCCGGTGCTCTCGGCGGGCCCGCAGGATGGCCCGGCGCGGGCCGCCGCGGGCGAGAAGCTGCGCCAGACCTTGCTCAACCAGTTGTATTCGGCCTACAGCACCACCGCCATCGTCGGCTTCTCGGTGCAAGGCAGCGCCACCGGCGAGCCTCTGTCGTTGTACGGCCAGCCAACGGTGGCGAGCGCCGCCAAAGTGGCGGGCAACAGCGAAGCGCCGGAGGCCGGCAACGACAACTATGCCTTTGGCAGCGGTCGCATCGGCCTGCCCGACGCCCCTGGGGAAAGCGCCCTGGCGTTTGTCTTCAATTCGCGCAACGAGACGGCAAGAAGCTATGTGCCGCTGGACCTGGAGCTGCAGATCAGCCACCTGGAGCATGACGTGCGCAACGTGCCGGGCATCAGCGGCTACACCCAGTCGAACTGGATCTCGCTGATCTCCGGCCCCTTGCGGGTGCCCCTGGCCGACGGTCAGACCCTGAACCTACCGGTGCTGCTGCGGGCCCTGCCCGAGCCGCCGACCATCCAGGGGCAGACCGCGACGGCCTGGGCCCAGGTGCCGCAGCAAGTCTCGGACCTGAGCAAGTGGACCTACGCCTTCGACTCACTGGTGCGCGGCACGGCCCAGGACAGCCTGAACGTGGCCATCGCCCTCAACACGCCGACCGTCGATGCTGCGCTGCGCAGTGTCGACAAGAGCCTGGTCACCGCCCTGGCGCAATTCGTCAGCGTGTACCCGAGCATTGAAGTGGCGATGCAGGACAACCTCAGCGCGATCAACTTCGGCGAGCCCACCGCAGTGCAGATTGCCGCGGCGCAACAGGCGGTGGAGGCCTTCGTCTACATCGTCCAGCAGGTCACCGAGGCCTACGATGCCTGGGCCCGGCCGCTGTTGCGCAGCGCCGCGGCATTTGTCGCGCCCCAGGCCCTGACCTGCAGCTTCAGCCAGGTCCTGGCACCGGTGACGGTGGATGGCCAGGAGCGGGCCGAAACCCTGCTGCTGGATGTCAGCATCAATCAGGTGGCGGCCAGCTACGATCCGGCCAGCGGGCAGATCAGCGCCACCCTGCCAGAGTTCGGCAAGGTCAGCCTGCCGGTGCCACTGGTGCAGATCGCGCCGCAACAGTACGACGCGGTGAGCGTGGTCGATCCGAGCAACCCGGGGCTGATCGCCTATCGCTATCAACTCAAGGGCAGCCAGCCGGCCGTCTGGCTCGACTACGCGGACGCACTGCTGATCGACGAGCGCCGCACCAGCCTGCCGGCCCTCAACCTGTTCGACCACCAGAACGCCTGGGCCTCGCTGTCGGTGGAGCGCAACCGCATCCTGTTCCCCGCAGCGGATATCGGCACCCTGCAGACCAATGCGCTGTTCCGTTTCTCGACGCCGGTGGTGCGCTTTGTCGAAAGCATCAGCCCGCACATCAGCCAAGGCACCTTCTCCCTGGACAACCTGCCGGTGCCGAACGCCAGCCTGGACGACTACCTGGAGGTGTTTTTCGCCGCCCTGGGCGCCGGCAGCAATGGCACCACGGTGCAGGTCGGCATGGAGGGCCGCTACAGCTACGAGGTCGCAGCGCCGGGCGTGGTCGCGCGCACCGTGCTGCCGGCGGCGCTGCTGTTGCCGGTGGCGACCTCGCTGAACAGCCCGCCGGCCTTCACCAGCGCCTTCAGCCAGGCCATCGACCGCTGGCGGCTGGCCGAACAGGTCACGCTCCAGGGCAACGCCCGGGTCGACCTGACCCTGCGGGCCTTCAGCGCCGACGATCCGGCGCAACTGGCACGGGGCGCGGTGGCCGCGGACAACCAGCCACCGCTGCTGAGCATCGAAACCCTCTGGGTATCCGCAAGCAAGGTTCCACCGGAACAAGGAGGTGCATGAGGCCACCACTACCGCGCACTGTTGATGAAGATGACCGGTTTAAATCAAACATATTGGAGTACACCACATGAACGGACACACCAATCCCTCCTTTGACGAAGCCATGCCACTGGGGGTGTCTGATGCGCAATTCATCAATGACCTGCATGAGCTACTGGAGCGCCACGGCAACCTGGATCGCTTCGGACTCTGCCTGCTGCACGATCACTTCGCGGTCGCCGAGGACGAGATCCTGCTCGAATGCAACGACCATGAAGCCCGCACCCTGCACCTGGATGTGGTCAAGCGCGGTGCGCTGCCGGAAAGCAAGTTCACCAGCTGGCGCATCGGCGGCCCTCGGGCCGAGGCCCTCACCGCTTGCGCCATGGATAAATGCAAGGTGGAAGCCTTGACTGCTTGCGCAATGGACAAGTGCAAGGTCGAAGCCCTGACCGCTTGTGCCATGGACAAGTGCAAGGTCGAGGCCCTGACTGCTTGCGCCATGGATAAGTGCAAGGTCGAAGCCTTGACCGCCTGCGCAATGGATAAATGCAAAGTTGAAGCCCTGACTGCTTGTGCCATGGACAAGTGCAAGGTCGAAGCCCTCACCGCTTGCGCCATGGACAAGTGCAAGTAGTTCCAGGTCCTGCCGATGGCCAGTGGCGGGCACGGGAGGCCGATCGGCTGCCGTGCTCGTCCTGGCTCGCGCAGTTTTATCAGCGGCGCCACGGTGCCTTGGTCGGTTCCGGCACCGCGGCGCTGGAACTGGCGCTGCGCCAGCTGGGGGTCACCGGCACCTGGCGGGTCGCGGTTCCGGCCGCCACCTGCCATCAAGTGGTGGCCGCCGTCCTCAATGCCGGCGCGATACCGGTGATTATCGAAAACGCCGCCGACCTGCTGCTCAGCAGCGAGGCGCTGGCGCCCCATATCCCTGGCCTGGACGCGGTGATCGCGGTCCATCAATACGGCTTGCCTTGCGACATCCCGGCCTTGCGCCAGTTGCTCGGCCCGCGCCTGCCCATCATCGAAGACAGCGCCGGTGCCTGGGATCTGTGCTGTCCCGGCGCATCGCTGGTGGTCACCTCCCTGGGCCACGGCAAGGCCCTGGACATTGGCGGCGGTGGCGCGCTGTTCGGTGACCTCGCGGTGGATGGCGATATCGACGTCTGGTCGCCGGGCCAGCGTTCCCGCGCCTGCCCGGCCTTGAGCCCGGCCCTGTCGATTCATGCCCTGCCGGCGCTGATACCCGCCGTCGCCAGGGCCCAGGCCCGCAGCCAGCGCCTGCGGCAGCAGATGCCCGGGCTGCTGGCACGCCTGCGCGATGCCGGCCTGGAGCCCTGGACCGCGGCCGGATCGGCGCTGCCCAACGGTCAATACCTGGCGATCCGCACCCGCGAACCGCAGTTGTTCGAACGCCTGCGCCACAGCCCCCATGCCGACGCCCTGGGGGTCTGCGCCCCGGCGGCCGGCGCGCTGCGGGAGCTGCCCATGCTGCGCGGCCGTAGCGAAGTGGCCCAGGGGCCACAAGCCAGCCTGGAACTGCGCCGCAACTGGGTCCTGCTGGACCCAATCGCCGCCCTCGACCACCCCGGGCGCCTGGATGCCTGGGCCGGAGACACTCGATGAACAGTCCCGCCGCCTGGCAACCCCAGCACGATCTGAACCAGCCTTTCGCCGCAGGCCCACGGGTGCAACGACTGTCTGACTACGCCCAGAGCGGTCAGACGCTGAGTACGGAACAGTTGCTCGGGGTGGCCGGTGCGCGGGTGCTGTTCGCCAACTACCCGGCGCTGCGTGCCGACTTCGATGCCCCCTGGGAGGGGGCAACGGAGGAGGCCATCGACCGCTGGCTGCTGGACCACGCCGCTTATATATCCACCAGCCAGGCAGCGGCCCAGGGCATCAACACCCCGATTGCCCTGGACGACCGACGGGTAACGGCCTGGCGTCCGCCGCGTTATGGGCGCGCCGCGGTGCTGTGCGCGCCGGCCAGCGAGCAGGTGCTGTTCGACATCAAGGGCATTGGCGTGCCGCCGGACGAAGCTCCGCAGTTGCCCCATTCCAACGGCTTGCTGACCCTGGCCGAGGCGGTGCATGAAGTGCTGATGGAGCACCTGGTGTTCGCCGCCATGAGCCACGCCGGCGCGGCGATCACGCCATTGCCGGCCTATGCCCTGATCGACCTGGGCTTCGATGCCTTGTGGCATGACGGGCGTGCGGCGGAACCGGCGGTGCTGCTGTTGCGTCGGGCCTGCACCCGCCCGCGCTGCCAGTGGCAACGCTATTGGCAGGGCCCCGAACTGGCCGGGGCCCTGATGCAGGCCGAGCTTCTGCTGCGGCGTTATGGCTTGACCGCCAGCAGCTGCGGCGCGGTGCGCTTTCACCTGTGCCAGGAGAACGGCGAGCTGCAAGTCAGGCGCGATGAGCAAAGGCTGGCGGTCAGTGCTCAGGTGGCCGCGACGCTGCACCGCCTGTTGAGCGCCAACCGGGGTGCGCCGTTACTGATCGATGGGGTCAATGTGCAACTGGCGGGGGTGTCCAGCGTGGCGCCGTTGCAACTGCAGGTGATGGACTTTGGCCGCTATCAGTTTGCCGAAAGATTCGAACATCACCTGTACGCCTGGATCGACGCCGATTACCAGAACCTCAACGGCCTGTACCTGGCGCCGGACGATCCGCGCTACGTCCAGCCCGATCCGCGCCTGAGCCTGGCACGCAGTGCCGAGGGCCGGTGTTTCGCCGAACTGCAACGCCAGGTCGAGGGGTTTCGCCAGGGCGGCGAACCCCAGCGTCTGTGCCAGGCGTTGCGCGCCGCCCTGGCAGAAGCCTGCCGGCCATTGCACGGCCAGGCCTGAGTCCCGGGGCTGGACGGGGCTCAGTGCTTGACCATGCCTGTCGCGGGGCGGCCTCCACGATCAGGGTGATCGCGCTCGATGAAGCGGCGCAGTCCTTCCTGGGTTTCAGGGGCGTGGATCGAGCGATTGAAGCACTGGGCTTCTATCTTCAAGCCCTCGGCCAAGGGCAATCCGTATCCCCGGATGGCCGCTTCCTTGTCCGAGCGCATCGCCGGTTGCGGCAGACCGGCCAGCACCTGGGCCAGTTCCAGCGCGCGCTTGAGGGAGCGCCCGCTGGGCACTATTTCGTTGACCAGGCCGATGCGGTACGCCTCTTGGGCATCGATCACCTTCCCCGTCAGAATCAGTTCCATGGCCCGGCCCATGCCGACAATCCGCGGCAGGCGCTGGGTGCCGCCGTCCGCCAGGCCGATGTTCCAGCGGCGGCAGGTGACGCCAAACGAGGCATGCTCTTCGGCAATGCGCATATCGGCAAAACAGGCCCACTCCAGGCCACCGGCATAGGCCACGCCATTGACGGCGGCGATCACCGGTTTATAGACGTCGACCCAACGGCTGGGGCCGATGATTCCGGGACGTTCGCCACGATCATGGGCGGCCATTTCTTCGGCGCTCGACGGCACCAGTTGCGCGGCGGCCTTGAGGTCGCCGCCGGCACAAAAGGCCCGGTCGCCGGTGCCGGTAATGATCGCTACCAGGGCCGTCTCGTCGTCGCGAAAACGCGTCCAGGCGTCGATCAATTCAAGGTGGGTCACAGGGCCGATGCAGTTGCGCTGCTCGGGGCGATTGAAGCGGATGACCACTACGGGTCCGTGCTGCTCGTAGGCGATTTCCTTGAAGTTCATGGCAGCTCCTGTTGCAGGTCGTGGCGCGGTTGAGCGAAACCCGAGTGCAGTATAGGCAGCCCTGGCGAGCGCTCCCGTCCGGCATCCGCGCTCAGCTCGAACTGGCACCCTTGCAATCCACCCTGTTAGCCTGCTCATCCGTCCCCTGACCGCAGAGCTGCAGCATGACGCCTTCAGCGCAATTCTGGCGCGACCCGAACCTGCCTTACGTAGAAAGCCGTCGAGCCTGTGACAGCCGCGCCAACTACAGGGCCCACAGCCACCCGACAGTGTCCATCGGCGCCGTGGACCGTGGCGTCAGCCTGTTCAGTGGCGGCGCCGAGGGGCCCACCCTGATCCAGGCCGGCAGCGTGGTGTTCGTCCCGGCCCATTGCGCCCATGCCTGCAATCCCCAGCCCGACACGGCCTGGAGCTACCAGATGCTGCACCTGGAGCCGCGCTGGGTCGAAGGCGTGCGCCTGGAAGCACAGCAGCAGGCGGCATTGGCGCCTGGCCAGGTGCTGTTGAGTCACGACGGGGATCTGTACCAGCGCTTTTGCCGCCTCAACGACCTGCTGTTCTCCACCGCCAGTTGGCAAGACAAGGAAGCAGCGCTGATCGAGTTCATTGGCGACTTTCCGCTGCAGGGGCAGCCGGTGATTGCCCTGGCCGCCGATCCGGGCCTGGCCGGCGCCGGGGTCCGGCGGGTCATGCAATTTCTGCAACAGGGGGCGCAACAGGCTCACCCGCTGCAGCGCCTGGCAACGCTGGCGGGCCTCAGCCGCTACCAACTGATCCGGGCCTTTCGCGCCGCCACCGGGATGACGCCCCACGCCTACCAATTGAACCAGCGCATCATCCAGGCCCGCACCTCGCTGCAGGCCGGCGAGGCCCCGGCGGCCCTGGCCCAGCGTTTGGGCTTTGCCGATCAGGCGCACTTCCAGCGGGTGTTCAAGGCCCATGTCGGGGTCACCCCGGGTTTGTACAAGCGCTGAAGGCCGCGCAATTTTCTTCAATACCCCAGCGCTGACGCCCGGCAGACTTCCAGCCCCTTCTCGCCTCTGGAAGTCTGCCTTCATGATTCAACAGTTCCTGCTGGTCGCCGCCGCGCATTTTCTCGCCCTGCTCTCCCCCGGGCCGGACTTTTTCCTGGTGGCGCGCCTGTCCATGGCCAGCGGCTGGAAACCGGCCACCGGCGCCTGCCTGGGCATCGCCCTGGCCAACGGTCTGTTCATTATCCTGGCCTTTGGCGGGGTCTCGGTATTGCGCCCCGACAGCTGGCTGTTCCTGGCGATCCAACTAGCCGGTTGTGGCTACCTGCTTTACCTGGGCTGGCTGTTCATCCGTCACGCTGGCACCAGTTCCCTGGCTGCGGTGGATGCCCAGGGCGACAGCCGGGCGCTGCACCGGGCCACCTGGTGGCGCGGCCTGGGCGCGGGCCTGCTTTCGGGCCTGCTCAACCCGAAGAACGCCCTGTTCTATGTCAGCCTGGCCTCTCTGGTGGGCGCCCAGACCAGCACCGCCTGGAAGCTGGTCTATGGCGTATGGATGTTCAGCGTGGTGCTGCTGTGGGATGTGTTGGTGGCGCTGGTCATTGGCAATGGCCGGGTACGGCAGCGCTTCTCTCGCGCCCTGCCCTGGCTGGAACGAATCACCGGGGTGATCCTGATCCTCATGGCACTGGCCGTGATCGCGGCCACCCTGTTGCGCCACTGAGCCGGGCACTTGAGTCAGGTTCTAAACCGGGCACCGAATCGACGGCCGTCCTGCACGTTGAAAGTTACAAATAAACAACAAAGCAACACGCGGTTGTCATCCTTGACAGTCGATAGTGTGCGAAGCGCACATCAGCTGCCGGGCAGGACCACGGGCCTTGCCCTTCTCCCCAACGCACAGGAGTACAGCCATGTCACAACAGCCTCGCCTGGGATGCGGCGCCGCTATCGTCCGCGATGGCCAGTTACTGCTGGTCAAGCGCCTGTGGGACCCCGAGGCCGGTTGCTGGGGATTGCCCGGAGGCAAGGTCGATTGGCTGGAGCCGGTGGAGCAGGCCATGCGCCGTGAAATCCTCGAAGCGCTCGGACTGACCCTGCAAGGCGTCAGCCTGTTATGCCTGGCGGACCAGATCGACGCCGAACGGCAGGAACATTGGGTTTGCCCGGTGTACCTGGCCTCCGCCCCGGCCATGGCGCCGCGTAACAACGAGCCGCACAAGCACAGCGACATCGCCTGGTTCGAGCTGGACCGGTTGCCCAAGCCCCTGACCCTGGCCACCCGCGCCGCCGTGCGGGCGCTGGTGCAGATCGCGGCGCTGGAAGATTGAACGCGCATATCACCCAAGGCCCAGAGGTTGATTGTCCGGGGCATGGCTGCAACAGCAGGACCCGCCTCCGGGCAGCGTTCGACACTTGGCCGTGAGTCCGGCTCAATCCACAACCCAAACTGCGACCGATGGCCGCAGGCATTGGTCTAATTAGCCCGCCGCTGCTTTCGTCTGTTTGTTACCATGCGCGGGTTTTTGCCTGTCTGGCTGTTCAAAGGGCGTTATTTCATGAGTGTTTTGCTGACTCGCCGCACCCTGCTTACCAGCGCCGGGGTGCTTGGCCTGGGCCTGCTCGCCGGTTGCGACAACAGTCCCCGACTGTCCTTCAAATATGGCAAGGACCTGAGCAATCAGATTCTCGGCCGCACCTTCAAACTCACCGATTCCCAGGGCGAAACCAAGTCGCTGTCCAGCTACCGTGGCCTGATGCCGATGATCTTCTTCGGCTTCACCCAGTGCCCGGCGGTCTGCCCCACTACCCTGGCCCGCGCCGCCCAGGCCAAGAAACTCATGGGCCGCGACGGCGACCGCCTGAAAGTGGTGTTCATCACCCTGGACCCCGAGCGCGACACGCCCGAGGTGCTGGACGCCTACGTCAAAGCCTTCGACCCGAGCTTCGAGGCGCTTTACGGCACCCTGGAAGAAACCGCGGCCACCGCCAAGGAATTTGGCGTGTTCTACGAAAAGATCCCCAGCGGCTCGACCTACACCCTGTCCCACACCGCCACCAGTTTCGTCTACGACTCCAGGGGCACCTTGCGCCTGGGTCTGTCCCAGTCCCTCAACGCCCAAGAGTGCGCGGAAGATCTGCTCACCGTCATGGAGGTCTGTTAATGAACTCGCAACGTCGCCCATCCCGGATCCAATCCGCCCTGCTGATGCTCTCCCTGCTGGGCCTGGCCGGCACCGCCAGCGCCGCGACCCAGGTGGACAACGCCTGGGTCCGCGCCACCGTCCCTGGCCAGCACGCCAGCGGCGCTTTCATGGACCTCACCGCCAGCAGCGACAGCAAGCTGGTTGAAGTGCAATCGCCCGTGGCCAAGAACGTGCAGATCCATCAGTCGAGCATGCACAACGACGTGATGAGCATGCAGCAAGTGGACGCCTTGGCCCTGCCGGCCGGGAAGAAGGTCAGCCTGGACAGCCACGGCTATCACGTGATGCTCATGGAGCTCACCGGCCAGATCAAGGTGGGTGACAAGGTGCCCCTGACCCTGATCGTGGAAAACGCCAAAGGCGAGAAGGAGTCGATCAAGGTTCAAGCCGAGGCCCGGGCGCTGGATGCGCCGGACCACAGCATGATGAAGCACTAAGTGCGGTAAACGACAGCGCTCCAAAGATCTGAAAAAGCCGGTTTCTGTTCAGCAGAAACCGGCTTTTTTTTGCCCCGCACCTTGCCAAGAGACGGGGCGACTTGAGCCTCAGTAAATCCCCCGCGCCAACCACACCGTCAGCCCGCAGCACTCCGGGTCTTCACTGACCTGCTGCACCACCTCGAAACCATGGGTGTCGAGCAAGGTGCAGTATTCCCCCGGGTCCAGGCTCGCGTGGTACAGGGCCTCGCCTTCGAACTCGCCGATGGCCTCCCCTGCTGCTGGTCCGCTGGTGAACATCAGGGCGCAGCCGGGGCCGGCGTGGCGTTCGAACACGGCAAACATGGCGCGCTGATCGTCCGGGCTCAGGTGGAACAGGCTGTTCCAGGCCAGAATGCCGGCAAAGTCCTGGTCCAGGGTCAGACCGCGCATGTCGGCATTGATCCACTGCTGTTGGGGAAAGCGCTGGCGACACTGATCCAGCAAGGCGGCGCTGCTGTCGACGCCAGTGACCGCGTATCCCTGTTCGAGCAGATAGCGCGCTACCGGCTCGCCACCGCCGCACCCCAGGTCCAGTACCTGCCGGCCAGACCCCATGACCTGGCGAAAGCGTTCGAACCAGGCCTGTTCGCTGTGAAATGCCTGGGTGTTGGCCCGGCGCGCCCGGTCCCAAGCCTGGGCATGACGCTGGTACAGATCGACGATGTGACGGGCGGATTCGTGCATCCACAGGCTTCCTTGTGCTGTTCGGTGGCCGCGAATTACAGCACAAGGGCGCCAGGCAAAGCGAAGTTGGCGGTGCTGCGTTATGTGGCCTGGCCGTTGGCATCCCAGGCCACCGGGGCGTGGCCAAGGAACTGACGCAGTTCGGCCAGCAACTTGTCGCTGGAGTGGCTGCTGGGCCGGTCGGCGACAAACCTCAGGCCCGGCATGATTGCCTGCACCCCGTCGTAGTGCCACTGCCCAGGAGTGCGCTCCGTTTCCTGCAAGGCCCGGGCGAAGATCGCCAGGTCCCGACGGGCCCGGGGAATGCCGCTGCTGCGCTCGACCCAGCTTTCATAACGCTGGCGGATTTCGATACGCCCCTGATTGACGATGGCCAGCACCGCGCAGCGGCTGCGATTGTGCAACGCCACCGGCGACAGGCCGAAATACTCGCCCTCGCCCTGCCATGCGCCGTCAGGCAGGCGAAAGATCGCCAGATCGATGTCCGGGTACTCTTCGATCCGTGTGGCGGCATGCTCCACCAGCGCCGTGCTGCGCTGCAGCTCCTGCATGGCCGGGTCGTACAGCTCGGCGTAACGCCGGGTGTTATCCAGCACATCGGCCAGTTGCGGCAGCAGTGCGGTGAAACGCGCCATGAGTTGCCGGTCGTTGCCGCCCTGGCTGTGGCTGCGCACTCGGGCGGCCAGGGCATGCAGGGTAAAGGCGCAGTGCAGGGCCTGGGACGAAGTGCCCCGAGTGAAGTCACCGAGTCGTGCGATATCGATCAGCAATTGACGGTGCCGCAGGGCCTGCTCGGGGGCCAGGAAGGCGTAGACCGAGGCCAGCCCGTCAAGATCGAAATGATCGCTGGTGATCACCTGCGCCTGTTCCACCCTCAGCCCCTGCTGGAGAAAGATCAGGGCGCTGGTGGTGGACAGGTTGGCCTTGTAGGCGCTGGGAGTCTTGTTGGCCGGCCAATGGGACAAGGTCAGCACGGTGGCCGGATTGTCGATGGAATCCAGGGAGATATTGGACCGTCTGCGGGTCTGGCCCAGGGGCAGGAATCCATAGGGGCTGTGGGGCCCCAGGCGCCAGGGTTGCAAGCCAAGCTCCAGCGGCGCTTCGCCGGCGCCGGGCGCCAGTCGCTGATGCAACTGCCCGGGCAGCCCCCGCAGCGCCGGCGTTGCGCTGCTAAGTTCGCCCGAACCGTCCAGGCGATAGCTGAACTGGCGCAGGTTCTCCCGGCGCAGGTCCCGGGGGTTGCCATTGCACACCCCGCAGCCCGGGCCGCCGAGGACGCTGAGCAGATCGGTGAACTGATTGTCGGCAATGCCGATGGCGCGTCCCCCCAGCAGGCGAAGGTCCAGGTGCGCGAACAATGGGGCGACTCCCGGATCGAAAAGGAAGCCCTGTTCCTGGCAAGCGGTATTGAGGCTGTTCATCTGTATGTCCTTGAAGTGTGATGAGTCAGGCAGGCCTCAGGCCTCGGCCAGCGCCCGGGTATGGTGGCGCCGGACCTGACGCATGCTGATAAACAGCAGGGCCGATACCCCGGCGTAGAGACCGAACAGCCAGGCCGCGGCCTGGGCCGTACCGGCAACACCGGCGCTGGAGCTGAGTCCGGCCAGGTTGACAATCATCCCCGCCAGCGCCGCGCCCAGGGCCGTGGCCACCAGTTGCACCGTGGTGATCGAGGCGCCCGCCAGCTCCTTCTGGTCATCGGCCGCGTTTTCCAGGACTCGGGACAACAGATGGGGCCACGCCAGGCCGATCCCTGTGCCCACCAGCAACATGGCCAGGCACACCGCCCCCAGGCTCAGGAGCGGCGTGGCCGTGGCAGGCATGAACAGACAGGCCAGGAGCAGGCCGGCCACCACCAGAAACGGCCCGCTGGCGATGGCCCGGGCCGCGCCCAGGGGGCTCAGGCCAGAGCTGAAGATCGCCCCCAGGGTCCAGCCGGCCGCCATCAGCGCGGCGATGTAACCCGCCAGCAAGGGCGTCTGCTGATGCAGTTCTTGCAGGAACAGCGGCACAAAGACCTCGCTGGTCATGCCCACCACCAGCAGCGCCATGGAGAGGTACAGCGCCAGCAAGGGGCTACCGGACTTCAGGCTGTCGCGGGGCAAGAGACGTTTGCCGGAGCGGTTCTCCAGCACCACCACCAGCAGCAACAGGCCCAGACCGACGCCCAGGCCCAGTGCGTTGTACCCGGGCGAAGGTGTGATGCTGCCAATGGAGATCGCCAGCACCACCGCGGTCAGCAACACCAGTTGCAGCCCGGGAATGGGACTGCGGGGCGCCGTTTCGCGGCTTTTGCCCGGTAACAGGGCGATCGCCAGCAGCATGAACAGCAAGGTGCAGGGCAGCAGCACCCAGAACGCCGCACGCCAGGCGCCGTGTTCGGCGAAGACCCCGCCCACGGCTGGGCCGATCAGGGTGGCCGCGCCCCACATGGCGGAAATCAGCGCCATCGCCCGGGGCCATAGCGGCTCGTCGAACACCAGGCGGATCATCGCGTAGGGCAAGGCGAACAGCAGCCCTCCGCCCAGGCCCTGGACACTGCGCCCGAAGATCAGCCAGCCCATGTCCGGGGCCAGGGCACACAGACCGCAACCGAGCATGAACACCAGGCCGGCCAGGCCATAGGCGAACTTCGGCCCCAGTATCCCCAAGGCCCGGGTGGACAGCACCGAACCTATGATCGAGGCCACCACGAACAAGGTGGTATTCCAGGCGTAGTAGTCCAGGCCGCCGATATCCTTGACCACCGAAGGCAACAGCGTGGTGACCAGGTACACATTGATTGCATGCAGCGCCACGCCACCGGCCAGGGCTGCCGAGCGCAGTCCGTTCTTGCCCAGTAACAGTGCTGACCATCCGTTTGTCGAAGCCATGCCTTGCTCCCTTAGGGTGTTCGATAAAGCCGCACTGTATTACACAAGCAATTACTTTGATAATTAATTTTTCATCGTCTCGCTCTCTTGCCCAATCCGTCGTTCAAAGCGCGACAATCGCCGGGTCCCTTGGCCGGAGCCTGTTATGCTTGCGCGGTTAGCAGCGTCCTGCACGCCCTTGATACCCCACTTGCGCATTGGTTAATGGCCCAGCATGTCCTCGATATCCTCCCCTGCCGAGAAGAAGAACCCCGGAGCCACCGCCGAGCGAATTCTGTTTCTGCTGAAAACCCGCGGCCCCTTGAAAACCGCCGACCTGGCCCCGCTGCTCAAGGTGTCCCTGGAAGCCACCCGCCAGCAGCTACAGAAACTGCTGGACGCTGAACTGATCGCCGGGCAGATGATGCCGGCCCAGGGCGCCGGGCGTCCGTCGCAGAAATGGGTGTTGACCGAGCAGGCCCAGGCCCGTTTTCCCGACACCCATGCCCACCTGACCCTGCAACTGATCGATTCGATTCGCGCGGTCTATGGGGCCGACGGCGTGGAACGCATCGTCACTGATATGGAGCGGGTCAACACCGCGCAGTACCTCGACGTCTGCGCCCCGCTACCGACCCTGGAAGAACGGGTCCGGGCCCTGGCGCAGATCCGTGAAGTCGCCGGCTACATGGCCAGTGTCGAGGCCGACGGCGAGGGCTGGCTGTTGATCGAGAGTCACTGTCCGATCTGTGTCGCGGCCCAGCAGTGCCAGGGCTTCTGCCGCTCCGAACTGCAAGTGTTCCAGGCCGCCATTGGCGACCTGGGGCAGGTGCAGCGCGTGGAGCACCTGATCACTGGCGATCGACGCTGCGTTTATCGCATCAGCGCCCTCCAACCGAGTCCCCGCCCGTGATCGCCCCGACCCTGTCGCGCCTGCTCAAGGGGGGCGCGCTGATCCTCGGCGTTGCCGCACTCACCCTGCTGGCCTGGCGTGCCTACGACAGCGAGCGGGGTCCGACGCTGCAACCCTGGCACCTGCGGGTGCCCCATGAACTGAGCATCGAACAGATCGATCGCGCCGACTGGGCGGCCTGGATGCAGGCCGAGGAGCGTTTGTTTGCCGAAGTCCGGCGTGAAGTCAGCGACCGCCTGGACCCGACCCAGGTCCCGCCCTTCAACCGTTATCGCGTGGACAGCCGGGTCTACCCGCCCCGCTTTGCCACCGACTGGAACCGCTCCTACCTGCTGCGGCCCTCAGGCACGCCACGGGGCGTGGTGGTGCTGCTGCATGGTTTGACCGACTCGCCCTACAGCTTGCGCCACGTTGCCCGGCGCTACGTCGAGCACGGTTACCTGGCCATCGGCCTGCGCCTGCCCGGCCACGGCACGGTGCCGGCCGGCCTGACCGACGCCCACTGGCAGGACTGGCTGGCCGCTACCCGCCTGGCCCTGCGTGCCGCTCGGGCCGAAGTCCCGGCGCCTGCGCCCTTGCATGTCGTCGGTTACTCCAACGGTGGTGCCCTGGCGGTCAAGTACGCCCTGGACGCCCTGGACAATCCGCAGTTGCCGCAGGCCCAGCGCCTGGTGCTGATTTCGCCGATGATCGGCGTGGCCCCGTCGGCGCGCTTTGCCGGTGTGGCCGGCTGGCCGGCGGTGTTTCCGGCCTTCAGCAAGGCGGCCTGGCTGAACCTGCGCCCTGAGTACAACCCATTCAAGTACAACTCGTTTCCGGTCAATGCCGCGCGCCAGTCGTGGCTGCTGACCGATGCCCTGCAAAGCCAGTTGCTGGCCCTGGTGGGCAACCCGCGCCTGAACCGGTTGCCACCGATCCTCAGCTTCCAGTCACTGACAGATGCCACAGTCAGTACCCCCGCCCTGGTCACCGGCCTGTACCGGCAACTGCCGGCCAACGGTAGTGAACTGGTGATTTTCGACCTCAACCGGGACCGGGACTTCGAAGGCCTGCTGGACCCCGCCAGCCTCACCTCCCTGGCCAGCCTGCTGCCGGCACCGCCGCGCAACTACAGCACCCGGGTGCTGACCAATGAAGGCAGCGGCGGCGCGACCCTGGCCGAAGTCAGCACCCCCGCCCTGAGCCTGGACAGCCAGCGACGGCCCCTGGACCTGGCCTATCCGGCGGGGGTGTTTTCCTTGTCCCACGTGGCCTTGCCGTTCCCTGTGGACGACGGTTTGTACGGGACCCAGCCCACCCCCGGAGAAGACTTCGGCGTGCACCTGGGCACCATCGCCGCCCGCGGTGAACGCGGCGTGCTGGTGGTGCCCATGGAGGAACTGATGCGCCTGACCGCCAACCCGTTCTTCCCCTACCTGATCCAGCGCATCGAAGCCGATATAGATCAAGCAACAGTTCAATCATTGATTCGCTGAATAGCTGGATGTTAGCGTCTGCCCCCTTTTTCCCCCCTTGATTTCCGAGGGGGCACGACTGCCGCGATGGCAGGGAACCCTGATGAAAGCAATGCTTCGAACCCAAGCCGCGGGCCTGGCCCTGCTGCTGGCGGCCGCCAGCCAGACGCTGCAAGCCGCCGCGCAACAGGACTACTGGTACGTGCAGACCAGCGTCTACACCAACCACTGGAGCAATGATCCCGACCACAACAACCACCAGGATCTGATCGGCCTGGAGCGCAACTACGCCGACGGTCAATTGTGGGGCGTGAGCACCTTTCGCAACTCCTTCTCCCAGCGCTCCTACTACGCGTACCTGGGCAAGGCCTGGGAACACGCCGACTGGCCGGTCTACGCCAAGCTCAGCGGCGGCCTGATCCAGGGTTACAAGGGCGACTACAAGGACAAGATCCCGTTGAACCACTTTGGCGTGGCACCGGTGCTGATTCCGGCGGTGGGCGTGCACTACGGACCGGTGGGCACCGAGCTGGTGGTGCTGGGCGCTGCCGCAGTGATGGTCAACGTCGGCTACCGCTTCTGAGCCCCGGCAAACTCGCACAATCGTACAAGACGCTGTCTCGCTGCCTTTCCTAGACTCCATCGACCAATGACTGGGGCGCCGCTCCGGGTCTTTGCCTCGGTAATGAGCAAAAGGTGAGGAAACCTATGCAGGTCGAGCAACAGATGCCGTTCGCACAAAGCACGTCAGGTGCTCTGCGCAGGGTGGCCCCGGCCGCGCTGGCCATTGTCCCGGTGAGCATGCTGTTCGGCCTGCTGGCAGGTCGCGCCGACTGGTCACTGCTGGAGGTGGCACTGGTGGGGCTGCTGGGATTCACCGGCAGCGGTCAGTTCGCCGCCCTGCCCCTGGCCCAGTCGGGAGCCGGGTTCTTCACCCTGCTGCTGGTCTCGGCTTCGATCAACAGCCGTTACCTGCCCATTGCCTTCACCTCCAGCTCACGGTTGCCCCGGGGGTTCCTGCAAAAGGCCTCGGCGGCCCATATGCTGGGGGACGAGGCCTACGCCACCGAGCACGAACGGGACAATCCGGTCACGGTGCTGGTGATACGCGCAACGATCTTCCTGACCTGGGCACTGGCCGGGGTGCTGGGGGCATGGCTGGGCAAATGGCTGCCGCTGCAGTGGATCGGCACCGAGGTCAACCTGGGTTACCCGGCCAGCGTGGTGCTGATGTACCTGTCGCTGGCGCAGTTGCGCGGCCGCTTGAGCCTGGCGCACGAACGTCGTCTGGCCATCTTGTCGACCGTGGCGCTCTGTGTCGCGGTGACCCTGGTATTGATCATGCTCCTGGGCACCCTGTACTTCTGGATTCCCAGTGTGCTGATCAGCACTGTCCTGCTTTCCAGGGTCAAGCCATGAACGATTCGGCCTGGGTCACCATCGCTGCGCTACTGGCCACCAGTTGCCTGGTGCGGATCATTCCGGCGTTCGTGAGCATCCGCCTGCAACCCGGCCTGCAGCGTTGCCTGGAGCGGGTGCTGCCGGTGGCGGTGTTCATCAACTTCGCGGTGTACATCGCCTTCAGCGAGATGAGCCGCGAGCCCCTGGCAGCCTCGGTGTCCCTGTTGCTGGTGGGGCTCATTGCCCTGAGCAACAGCCTGGGCTTGATCAGCACCGCGGCGATTGGCACGGCGGCCTATTTTACGGTCCTGCACCTGAGCGCTGCGGCCTGATGCAGACCGGTTTCGGGACTATGGTTGATCCTCGCAACCCAGTCCCTGGCGCTGGGGCTCTTCATCCGCCAGGGTCTTGCCGGTACGGGCCATGATCTGCCCCTGCAAGGCCCGCAACTCACTGCCGTCCAGACGCTTGCAGCTGTTGATTTCCCAGACATCGCCGGTGGCGGTGCTCACCGAGAACAGCCCCCAGTACTCAGTGGCGCCGGCCTTGGGATCGTTGTAGCCGAGGCTGAAGTCGAAGTAGCCCGGATGCGGCGGCTGGCCGCTGTCGTCCTGCAGGTCACCATCGACAAAGACCCCGGGTTTGCTCAGTTGATAGTCCTGATGCTTCAAGGCTACCAGCAGCACTTCCTGGGCCTGCTCGCGGGTCAGGCCCGTGGCCTTGACCTCATCCGGCTGCAGCACTGCACCGGCACAGGCGACGAGTGCCGCGCAGGCCAGGGGCAGGCCCAGCAGCCATGCGTGGGGATTTTTTCTCAGCACGCCATGCGCCCTCTGACCGCGACAATGATCTTCGCCAGGTACTCGGCAAAACCGTTGCGGCCACCGGAGGCCGCGTCGCCACTGTTGTAGCCGCTGCGCACCAGGGCCTGGGCGAACTCCATGGGGTCGCGCTTGCTGCGCACCGACGAGCCATAGCGCAAGGCGAAGGACTGGGCACACTTCTGGAACGAGTCGAACTTCGCCACCTTGATGTTGGCGTTGCCCTGGGGCGCCTCGGCCCCGCTCTGCAGGGGCGCCGGGGCATGCAAGGAGAAATAGTTATTGAGCTCGCGGGCAATACGTCCGGCGCCGTACTGGCTCTCCTGGGCCGCCAGGCCAAGGATGTTTTCCACCGGCAGGTCCAGTTGATCGGCGATCGGCTGGCAGGCTGCCTTGTATTTGCTGACAAAGGTCACGGCATTGGTGTTGTTGCACAGTTTGGCGCTCACGATTGCTCCCTCATTTGACTGGTCGATTCCATTTGCCACAGGTGAAACATGCCGATTATAGAGCAGCATCCAGGCCTTGCCTCAGGCCTCCGCACCGATACCAATGACTGATTTCACGCAAAAAATTGACGCTTTTTTCTCGTTATACACTCTAGATTGCAAGTGATTTCTACGTGCCGCGCCTGTTCCTCATGAGCGGCGCCACTTTGAACAAGGACCGCACGATGAACAGTCCTGCCAGCGAAGCAGATGAATACTTGATGATGCAGGCCGCCCACTGGTGCATCCGCCTGCGTGAGGCCGATTGCAGCCTGGATGAACGCCAGGCGTTCGAAGACTGGCTGCAGAGTGACCCAAGCCACGCCTTTGAGTACGCCAAAATGCTCGAGGCCTGGGACCTGACCGGGCATCTGTCCCCTTCCGGGCCGACCTATTGAACGGCTGACACTCACAGGTCGAAGCGGTCGATGGCCCGGCGTCGTTCATTGTCATCACGCATGTCATAGCTGGCGGTGGTCTGGATATTGGTGTGGTGCGCCAGCTTCTGGGCGATCGACAGGTCATGTTCCTCGATCACCCGGGTAATGAACGAACGACGAAAGTCGTGGGGCATGATGCGCACGCCAACCTGGGCGCCCCGCTGGCGGGCGATGTAGTAGATGGCGTGCTTGCTGATGCGTTCACGGGTGATATGACCACCGCGACGAATCCGGTTGAACAGGAAAGCGTCGTCCTCAAGGCCTGCCGGCAAGTCTGCGCGACGCAGGTCCAGCCAGGCCTGGAGCTTGTCGAAGGCCCAGGCCGGGGCGTACTTGATCAGTTGTTTGTTGCCCTTGGCCAGCACCTGCAGGCTGCGCTGGACGAAGTCCACCTGGGCCAGGTCCAGGTTCACCGATTCGGACTTGCGCATGCCCGAGCCGTACAGCACCGCGATGATTGCCGCGTCGCGCACGCCCTGGGGCCGCGGGTCGGCGGCACACACCGCCATCAGGTCCTGGATCAGCCCACGCTTGAGATTGCGCCCCCGGGACAGGCGTGTACCGCCCATGGCCTTGACCGAGCGCATTTTCAGCAGATGGTCCTGGCTGATCAGACTGCTGCGCCAGGCTTCGTTCATCACCCCGCGCAGGGCATTGACGTACAGCGACGAGGTATTCGGGGCATAGCCGTCACGGCGCAATGTGGCCACCAGGGCCGTCACCTGTTCGGGTTGCAGGTGGTGCCAGGGGATGTCCTCAAGGTTGAGTTCGTCATACCCCAGGCGATCGGCGGCGTCCTGCAGCACGTAACGCAGGGTCGACTGGCTGGAGGGCGCCAGACGGGCCAGGTACAGGCGCAACGGGTTGGCCTTGTGCGCGTTGTCGGTAACGGCCGGTTGTTCCTGCGCAGTCATGCTCCCCCCGAAGGCAAAGACGATGCCGGAGCGCAGTTCCCTGCGCCGTTCATGGCCAAGTTCAAGACACCGTTCAAAGCCTCCTGCAAGCGCTCCTTAAGGTGCTTCTTCAAGCCCTTGAAATGGCTGCCGGCACCCCGCCGCACTACAACCTTGACAGCAAACTGAACACTAGCTGTCTGGCCCGCAGAAAAACGGACTTTTGCCCTATTTTTCATATTCGTTTCACATTTTTCCGCTTAATCTCAGCCACCAACAAGCCTCCTGCCGAACGCAGTGCTTTCTCAGGTTGTCAAGATAACACCTTGATCTACATTTACTTTTAACAAACACCTTCTTTACTCAAACGCTGCATGGATCGCCACCCCGGCCCAACAACTGGATGAGCCTTGATGACTGCATGACCTCCCCCGCGCTCCATCAATCGTTCGTTCGCATCACCCCGTATTTCCGGCATCAGCTAAACCCGAGGTAACCATGAACCAGGCTTTCCTTCCTTTCTCGCGCCCGAGTATCGGCGACGAAGAGATAGCTGCAGTGGAGCAGGTTCTGCGCTCCGGCTGGATCACCACCGGCCCGAAAAACCAGGAACTTGAACAGCAATTCGCCGACCGCGTTGGCGCCCGCCACGCCGTGGCCCTGTCGTCGGCCACCGGCGCCATGCACATCACCCTGCTGGCCCTGGGCATCGGTCCGGGGGATGAAGTCATCACCCCGTCGCAGACCTGGGTCTCCACCGCCAACATGATCTGCCTGCTGGGGGCGACCCCGGTATTCGTCGATGTCGATCCCGACACCCTGATGAGCGACGCCGCCACCATCGAGGCGGCCATTACGCCACGGACCAAGGCCATCATCCCGGTGCACTACGCCGGCGCCGCCTTCGACCTGGACCCGCTGTACGCCCTGGCGGACAAGCACGGCATCCCGGTGATCGAAGACGCCGCCCACGCCGCCGGCACCACCTATCGCGGCCGCGCCATTGGCGCGCGGGGCACAGCAATCTTTTCCTTCCATGCCATCAAGAACATGACCTGCGCCGAAGGTGCGATGTTCGTCAGCGACGACCAAGCCCTGACCGACCGGGTGCGCATGCTCAAGTTCCACGGTCTGGGGGTGGACGCCTATGATCGCCTGACCCACGGTCGCAAGCCCCAGGCCCAAGTGATCGAGCCCGGATTCAAGTACAACCTGGCGGACATCAACGCCGCCATCGCCCTGGTACAGCTGCAGCGCCTGGACGACATCAACGCCAAGCGCGAAGTGCTGGCCAAGGCTTACCTGGAGCGCCTCGAAGGCCTGCCGGTACAACCCCTGCAACTGCCCCAGTACCCGCAGCAGCACGCCTGGCACCTGTTCATCCTGCGCATCGACGCCGAACGCTGCGGCCTGGACCGTGAAGCCTTCATGAAGGGCCTGCAGGAGCAGAACATCGGCACCGGCATCCACTTCATCGCCACTCACCTGCATACCTATTATCGACAGCGCTTCGCCGATGTGCGGCTGCCACACACCGAATGGAACTCGGCGCGTCTATGCTCGATCCCACTGTTCCCGGACATGACCCTCGACGATGTCGAACGGGTCTCCGATGCCATTGCCAACCTCCTGGACTGAAGCCTTTGAAACCTTACCCAATCCAGTTCGTGTCGATCGTCATTCCGGTCTACAACGAAGAACAGAGCCTGCCGGAGCTGCTGCGCCGCACCGAAGCGGCCTGCCGCCAGCTCAAGCACGACTTTGAAATCGTCCTGGTGGACGACGGCAGCCGCGACCAGTCGGCGACCCTCCTGCAAGAAGCCGCCGAGCGCGAAGGCAGCCCCGTAGTGGCGGTGATCCTCAACCGCAACTACGGTCAGCACGCGGCGATCATGGCCGGCTTCGCGCAGTGCCGCGGTGACGTGGTCATCACCCTCGACGCCGACCTGCAGAACCCGCCGGAAGAAATCCCGCGCCTGGTGGCCCAGGCCGAGCTCGGCTACGACGTGGTCGGCACTGTGCGCAACAACCGCCAGGACTCGGCCTTCCGTCGCTGGCCGTCGAAGCTGATCAACCTCGCTGTGCAGCGCTCCACCGGTGTGGCCATGAGCGACTACGGCTGCATGCTGCGGGCCTACCGCCGCACCATCATCGACGCGATGCTGGCCTGCACCGAACGCAGCACCTTTATCCCGATCCTGGCCAACAGCTTCGCCCGGCACACCACCGAGGTGCTGGTGGAGCACGCCGAGCGCGAGCACGGCGACTCCAAGTACAGCCCGATGCGCCTGATCAATCTGATGTTCGATCTGATCACCTGCATGACCACCACCCCCCTGCGGCTGCTGAGCATCATCGGTTTCGGCATGGCCGGCGTCGGCGCGCTGTTCGCCCTGATGCTGATCATCCTGCGGCTGATCTTCGGCGCCACCTGGGCCGGCGACGGCACCTTCGTGCTGTTTGCGGTGCTGTTCGTGTTCACCGGTGGCCAGTTCATCGGCATGGGTCTTTTGGGTGAATACCTGGGACGCATGTACAGCGACGTACGGGCCCGCCCGCGCTTCTTCATCGAAAAAGTCTTGCGCAGCCAGCCGGCGGTCCCCGCCCCGGCTGTCACTGTCGACGGTTTAACTTCCACTCATACTGATCAGGTTTCGCCATGAGCAATAAAGCTGTTGTCTTCGCCTACCACGATATTGGCTGTGCGGGCATCGAAGCCCTGCTCAATGCAGGCTACGAGATCGCTGCCGTGTTCACCCACGCCGACGATCCCAAGGAGAACACCTTCTACGGCTCCGTCGCCCAGCTGTGCGCCCGCAAAGGCATTGCCGTGCATGCCCCGGAAGATGCCAACCACCCGCTGTGGATCGAGCGCATCAGCAAACTCGACCCGGACTACCTGTTCTCCTTCTACTACCGCAATCTGCTGAGCGAACCCCTGCTGGCCACCGCCCGCAAGGGTGCGTTCAACCTGCACGGCTCGCTGCTGCCGAGCTACCGCGGCCGTGCTCCGGCCAACTGGGTGCTGGTCAAGGGCGAAACCGAAACCGGCGTGACCCTGCACCGCATGGTCAAGCGTGCCGACGCCGGGGCCATCATCGCCCAGCAGCGCGTGGCCATCGAACGCAGCGACACCGCCCTGAGCCTGCACCACAAACTGCGTGACGCCGCTGCCAGCCTGCTACGCGACACCCTGCCGGCGCTGGCCCAGGGCAAGATCACCGAGACCGCCCAGGACGAATCCAAGGCCAGCTACTACGGTCGCCGTACTGCAGCCGATGGCAAGATCGAATGGAAGCGCCCCGCCGAAGAGCTGTTCAACCTGGTACGCGCAGTGACCCAGCCTTACCCGGGCGCCTTCTGCGCCGTCGGCGAGCACAAGCTGATCGTCTGGAGCGCCGAAGTTGCCAAAGGCAACGAAGGCCAGGCCCCGGGCCGGGTCATCAGCGTCGACCCGCTGCGCATCGCCTGTGGCGAAGACTCCCTGGTGATCACCTCCGGCCAGCGCAACGCCAACGGCCTGTACCTGGGTGGCCCGCAACTGGCCAATGAGCTGGGTCTGGTGGACGGCTCCCTGCTGCGCGGTGCCGAGTCCGGCCGCAAGCCACGCCGCACCCGTGTGCTGATCCTCGGCGTCAACGGCTTTATCGGTAATCACCTGTCCGAGCGCCTGCTGCGTGACGACAAGTACGACGTCTACGGCCTGGACATCGGCTCGGACGCCATCGAGCGCCTGCGCAGCCATCCGAACTTCCACTTCGTCGAAGGCGATATCAGCATCCACTCCGAGTGGATCGAATATCACATCAAGAAGTGCGACGTGGTCCTGCCGCTGGTGGCCATCGCCACCCCGATCGAATACACCCGCAACCCACTGCGCGTGTTCGAGCTGGACTTCGAAGAGAACCTCAAGCTGGTTCGCTACTGCGTCAAGTACAACAAGCGGGTGATTTTCCCGTCGACCTCGGAAGTCTATGGCATGTGCCAGGACAACAACTTCGATGAAGACAACTCCAACCTGATCGTGGGTCCGATCAACAAGCAACGCTGGATCTACTCGGTGTCCAAACAGCTGCTGGACCGGGTGATCTGGGCCTACGGCGCCAAGGGCCTGAACTTCACCCTGTTCCGTCCGTTCAACTGGATGGGCCCGCGCCTGGACCGCCTGGACTCGGCCCGTATCGGCAGCTCCCGCGCCATCACCCAGCTGATCCTCAACCTGGTGGAAGGCACGCCGATCCGTCTGTTCGACGGTGGCGAGCAGAAGCGCTGCTTCACTGACATCGCCGACGGCATCGAAGCCCTGGCGCGCATCGTCGACAACGACAACGACTGCTGCAACGGCCAGATCATCAACATCGGCAACCCGGACAACGAAGCCAGCATCCGCCAGCTGGGCGAAGAACTGCTGCGTCAGTTCGAAGCGCACCCGCTGCGCAGCAACTTCCCGCCGTTCGCCGGTTTCCGCGACGTCGAGAGCAAGGCGTTCTACGGTGCCGGCTACCAGGACGTGGAACACCGCAAGCCCAGCATCGCCAACGCCAAGCGCCTGCTGAACTGGGAGCCGACCGTGGAGATGAGCCAAACCATCGGCAATACCCTGGACTTCTTCCTGCGTGAAGCGATGCTGGAAATCGCCGATCGCTCCAAAGAAGAAGCTCGCTGATGCAAGCAGGTCTGCGCATTGATGTCGATACCTACCGCGGCACCCGGGAGGGGGTGCCACGGCTGCTCGAATCGCTGGACGAAGCCGGGGTCAAGGCCACGTTCTTCTTCAGCGTCGGGCCGGACAACATGGGGCGCCACCTGTGGCGCCTGATCCGTCCGCAGTTCCTCTGGAAAATGCTGCGCTCCAATGCCGCGGGCCTGTACGGCTGGGACATTCTCCTGGCCGGCACCGCCTGGCCGGGCAAACCCATCGGCCGCGACCTGGGGCACTTGATGCGCCAGACCCTGGCCGCCGGCCATGAAGTCGGCCTGCACGCCTGGGATCATCACGGCTGGCAGGCCAACACCGGGCGCTGGAGTCAGGCACAGCTGATCGAACAGATCCGCCGTGGCGTCGACAGCCTCAACGATATTCTCGGGCAAGCGGTGAGCTGCTCGGCGTCTGCCGGTTGGCGCGCCGATGAACGCGTCATCGAAGCCAAGCAACAGTTCGGCTTTCGCTACAACAGCGACTGCCGCGGCCAGAGCCTGTTCCAGCCACGACTGGCGGACGGCAGCCTGGGCGCCCCACAGATTCCGGTGGACCTGCCGACCTTCGACGAAGTGGTCGGGCCGGTGGTGGCCGCCAAGGATTTCAACCGCTACATCCTCGACCGGTTCAGTCCGGACAAACTCAATGTCTACACCGTGCATGCAGAAGTAGAAGGGATTCTCATGGCCAATGATTTCCGCCAGTTGCTGGCCAGCGCCAAGCAACGCGACATCCACTTTCAACCCCTGGGGCAGATGCTCCCGGCGGATCTGGCCAGCCTGCCGGCGGGCAAGGTCGTGCGTGGCGCGCTGCAAGGTCGTGAAGGCTGGCTGGGAGTGCAAGGCGCATGACCAGACGTTGGGCTCTGCCGCTGCTGCTGATCGCTTTCGGTCTGTTCTACCTGTTGCCCATGGCCACCCACGGCCTGTGGATTCCCGATGAAACCCGCTACGCGCAGATCAGCCAGGAAATGCTCCTGACCGGCAAATGGGCGTCGCCGCACTTCATGGGCATCCGCTATTTCGAAAAACCCGTGGCCGGCTACTGGATGATCGCCATAGGCCAGGCGCTGTTTGGCGACAACCTGTTTGGCGTGCGCGTGGCGTCGGCCCTGAGCACCGGCTTGAGCGTGGTCCTGGCCTACCTGTTGGCCCGGCGCCTGTGGAACGACCCGCGCAAGAGCCTGGCCAGCGCCCTGCTCTACATGAGTTTTACCGTGGTGGCGCTGCAGGCCGGCTACGCCAACCTCGATCCGCAGTTCACCTTCTGGGTCAACCTGAGCCTGGTGGCACTGTGGTTCACCTTCGACTGCCAGAGCCGACGCGGACAGATCGGCGCCTGGGTGCTGCTGGGGCTGGCCTGCGGCATGGGCTTCATGACCAAGGGCTTTCTGGCCTGGCTGCTGCCGGTGCTGGTGGCCCTGCCCTACGCCATCTGGCAGAAGCGCCTGCGCTCGCTGCTGACCTATGGCGGCATCGGCGTGCTGGTGGCGATCCTGGTCAGCCTGCCCTGGGCCCTGGCGGTGCATGCCCAGGAGCCGGACTACTGGCGGTTCTTCTTCTGGCACGAGCACATCCGCCGCTTTGCCGGTGAAGACGCGCAGCACGCCTCGCCCTGGTGGTACTACCTGCCGTTGCTGGTGGGCTTCTGCGTGCCTTGGGTGCTGTTGTTGCCGGCCAGCCTGAAGCAGGCCTGGGAACAACGGCGGCTGAACAGCAGCGGCTTCCTGCTGCTGTGGCTGGTGCTGCCCCTGGCCTTCTTCAGCCTGAGCAAAGGCAAGCTGCCGGCCTACATTCTGCCCTGCCTGCTGCCTGTGGCCCTGCTGATGGGCCACACCCTGATGGACCGTCTGGCCACCGGCACGACCCGGATCCTCAGCCTCAATGGTGTGCTCAACCTGCTGGCCGGCCTGTTGGCCCTGCTGGCCCTGGTGTACTTCCAGCTGAAGAAGCCGGTGTATGTGGACGAACCCCAGCACCTGGTCCTGGTGTACATCCTGTTGCTGGGCTGGATCATCAGCAACCTGTTGCAGGCCATGCGCCCCTTGAGCCTGTGGGCCGCCCCGGCCCTGGGCAGCTTCCTGCTGGTGGCCCTGGCCCCGGCGGCGCTGCCGAACAAGGTGGTCTACAACAAGATTCCCGACCAGTTCATCATCGATCACGTGGCCGAACTGGGTCAGGCCAAGGCCCTGCTGAGCAACGACCTGGGCGCTGCCGCTGCGCTGGCCTGGCGCCTGCGTCGCCCCGACGTGACCCTTTACAACACCCAGGGCGAAGTGAAGTACGGCCTGGGCTACGAGGACACTGCGGCGCGCAAGGTCGACCTGAACCAAGTCCAGCCGTGGATCGAGCAAGCCCGTAAGCAAGGCTCGATCGGCGTGGTGATGCGGGTCAAGAGCAGCGACGAGGAACATGAAGTCGAGCTGCTGCCCAAGGATGCCAAGCGCTACGAGCAAGGCAATATCGTGATCTTCATCATTCCCCAGAGTCAGCCATGAGCCTGTTGTTGCTGTTGCTCGCCTGCGGGCTGACCTGCCTGGGCCAGGTGGCGCAGAAGTTTGCCGTGGAAAGCTGGCGTGACCAGCCCTCCGGCATCCTGCAAAAACTGCGTTCCGGCTGGCTGTGGCTGGCCCTGTTCAGCCTTGGCCTGGGCCTGCTGGTGTGGCTTTTGGTGCTGCAACGCATGGAGGTGGGCGTGGCCTACCCGATGCTCAGCCTGAATTTCGTGTTTATCACCCTGATCGCCCGCTTCGTCTTCCATGAGCCCATCGACCGTCGCCATTGGCTCGGCGTGGCCCTGGTAATCGGTGGCGTGCTGCTGTTGAGTCGCCACGCATGAGCCGGGTCAAGGGTTTTGCCTTCGCCCTGGGCAGTGTGGCTCTGGTCAGCGGCGCCCAGTTGGGCATGCGCTGGAGCATGACCCGCCTGCCCGCCCCGGATCAGTGGCTGTCGGCGCTGAGTGCTGGCAGCGTCGATCTGGCCGCCCTGGGGGTGGTGATCGCAGCCATCGGTGCCTACGCACTGTCGATGCTCTGCTGGCTCCTGGCCCTGCGCGACCTGCCCCTGGGCCGGGCCTATTCGCTGCTCAGCATCAGCTACGCCCTGGTCTACCTGCTGGCCGCCAGCCTGCCGCTGTTCAACGAACCCTTCACGCTTGCCAAAAGCCTCGGGGTGGCTCTGGTCATCCTTGGGGTCATCACCATCAACTCTCGATCTGCACCCGCGACAAGTCCCAGGAATACCCCATGAAAATCAGTGTATTTGGAAGTGGTTACGTCGGCCTCGTACAAGCCGCCGTATTGGCTGAAGTCGGCCACGATGTCATCTGCATGGACATCGACGAGCAAAAGGTCAAACAGCTGCAACAAGGCTACGTGAGCATCTTCGAGCCGGGGCTGGCCAGCCTGGTCAAGGAAAACCTCGAAGCCAAGCGCCTGCACTTCACCACCGATGAAAAACTCGCGGTGCAACACGGCCAGGTGCTGTTCATTGCCGTGGGCACGCCGTCCAGCGAAGACGGCTCGGCGGACCTGCGCTATGTGCTGTCGGTAGGCGACGCAGTGGCCCGCCACCGTGAGAAGCCGGTGATCCTGGTGGAAAAATCCACGGTGCCGGTGGGCACCGGCGACACCTTGAAGGCGCACATAGAGAAGGTCCTGGACGGCCGCCCGCTGCAGTTCGATATCGTTTCCAACCCGGAATTTCTCAAGGAAGGCTCGGCCGTCACCGACTGCCGCCGTCCGGACCGGATCATCATCGGCTGTGAACGCGAGGAAGTGCGCGACGTGATGCGCAACCTTTACGCGCCGTTCAACCGCAACCACGACCGCATCATGTTCATGGACCTGCGCAGCGCCGAGCTGACCAAGTACGCGGCCAACTGCATGCTGGCCACCAAGATCAGCTTCATCAACCAGATCGCCGAGCTGGCCGAGCACCTGGGGGCCGACATCGAATCGGTGCGCTTGGGCATCGGCGCCGACTCGCGGATCGGCTATCACTTCATCTACCCCGGTTGCGGCTACGGCGGCTCCTGCTTCCCCAAGGACATGCGTGCCCTGATCCACAGCGCCGAGCAAGCCCACTGCTCCAGTGACCTGTTGCAAGCGGTGGAAGCCATCAACGAGCGGCAGAAACACAAGCTGTTCGAACGCATCAAGGCGTTCTACAAAGGCGACCTTGAAGGCAAGACCTTTGCCCTCTGGGGCCTGGCGTTCAAGCCCAACACCGACGATATGCGCGACGCACCGAGCCGGGTGCTGCTGGACGCGCTGTTCGCGGCCGGTGCTGAAGTCCGGGCCTTCGACCCGGAAGCCATGCAGGAAACCCAGCGTCTGTACCCGGACGAATCGCGCCTGATGCTCATGGGCACTCCGGAATCGGTGCTCCATGGCGCCGACGCGCTGATCATCTGCACCGAATGGCAGCAGTTCAAGGCGCCGGATTTCGACCTGATCCAGCAGCGTCTCAAGGCCCCGGTGATCTTCGACGGCCGTAACCTGTACGACGCCGAACGCCTGGCGCGCAACGGTTTCACCTACTTCCCGATCGGTCGCGGTGAATCGCGCAACCTGCCGATTCCGCACCAGCAGTGGTCCACCGAGGCCTGAATGAACCCGCACTCCAGTTCCCCTGCGAACACATTACTTTGGCAATCGTTGGGGCTGGGGCTGCTGGCCTTGCTGCTGTTCTGCGCCGGCGCCGGCCACGATTCGGTCATCGGCTTCGACTCGCGCTTTGTGCTTTTCGCCAAGGAGATGCTGCGCCATGGGCCGGGGTTCTTTCCTACCACCTATGGCCAGCCCTACGCTGACTATTCCAGCGCCTCGACCCTGCTGGTGTGGCTGTTTTCCCTGCCCACCGGGCAGGTCACCAGCTTTACCGCCTGGTTGCCGACGGCCATTGCTTCAGCGCTGATCGTCAGCCTGATCTATCGCCTGCTGGCGCCCTACTCCCGCACCTGGGCCCTGCTCAGCGTCGCCTTGCTGTTGCTGAGCAATACCTTTATCAGCGAAACCCGTGCTGTCTCCCTGGACCAGATGCTCGCCGCGGTATCCCTGGCAGTGTTCTACCTGGGTTATGCCCACGACCATTTCGGTGCCCGCCGGCACCTGGGCTGGATCTTCCTGTTGCTGGTGCTGGGCTTTGCCATTCGCGGCCCCATCGGCCTGGTGATTCCCACCGGCATGCTGTGCAGCTACTACCTGCTGGGCGGTCAATGGCGCCGTTTGTTCGGCGTCGGTTTCAGCGCGCTGTTGCTGCTGGTGGCCTGCGTCGGCCTGCTGCTGTGGCTGGCCAAGCTCAGCGGTGGCCAGGCCTTTGTCGACGAGGTGATCCGCATGCAGTTCATGGGACGCATGGACGGCAGCGAAGGCTCCAGCGACGTCTTCTATTACTTCACCAGTTCCCTGGGCAACTACGCCCTGGCCTATCCCCTGGCGATCCTCGCCTGGGTTGCGGTGTTGCTCAATCGCCCTGCGGAACAGGGCCCGGCCCTGAAACTGCTGCGTCTGTGCACCGCCGCCGGGTTGATCGTGATGATCGGCTTGTCGATTCCCCAGGCGAAAAAGGCCCGCTACCTGCTGCCGATGCTGCCCATGGCGGCGATCGTTGCGGCTTATCCATTCCAGGCCGGACGCGGGCGGGTCATAGGCTGGCTGCGGGGGCTGATCCAGGGCCTGTGGCTGCTGCTGCCCGGGTTGCTGATGGTGGGACTGCTGGTACTGCGGCGCAAATTCCCTGAACAGCTCACCCACCTCTTGCCCATGCTGCTGATCCTCGGCCTGTTGCAAGCGCTGTCCCTGGGGTTGCTGTTCAAGCGCCAGTGGCGCGCCGTGGGCCTGGCCTACAGCGCGGTGCTGGCGGTCTGGGCCTGTTACATCGGGGTCTTCGAACCGGTGGAGCACCGTCTCTATGACACTCGCGCCTTCAGCCTCGGCGCCATGCAACTGATCGAGGCCGACCCGGCACCGGTAGTCCTGCACCGCATGGGCAAGGACGCCAAGGCGATCAAGTTCATGGTCAACCTGGATCGGGACCTGCAGCCACAGTTCACCGATCAGGCTGCCGCCCTGGCCCAAGTGCCGGCCCCGGCCTGGGTGATTCTTGATCAGAGCGATCTGCCCAGCCTGCAAGGCACGCCCCTGGCCGGGCTGACTCCGGTGCTGAGCGGGCGTTTCGACAAGAACGACTTCGTCTTGCTGCACCTGCCCAAGAGCGCTGCCACGCCACCCTGAAAGCGTTGCGCAACCCCCTGGCGGCTCCTTACACTCGCGCCCATGACTATTCAGATCCGCCGGGCGCGGGTGGCTGACGCGGCCTTCCTCCCCGCCATTGAAACCTCGGCTGCGGCATTGTTCCGCAGTGATCCGCAACTGGCCTGGCTGGCCGACGCCGAGGTGGCCGATGCCCAGAGCCATCGAGAAAACATCCAACACCACCCGGTCTGGGTTGCGCTGACAGAGGACGGTACCCGCTGCGCCTTTCTCAATGCCCAGGTCTGCGACCTGGAACTGCATGTGTGGGAAATTTCCGTTGCCACTGGCCACCAGGGCCAAGGCATTGGCAAGCGCCTGTTGCAGGCGGCACGCGAGTTCGCCCTGGAACAGCAGCTCACGGCCCTGACCCTCAGCACCTTCCGCGAACTGGCGTGGAACGAACCTTTCTACCAGCGCCAGGGCTTTGTCACCCTGCAACCTGCACAACTGAGCCCGCGCCTGCGCCAGGTCCTGGCCGATGAAACACAGCACGGCCTGCCCGAATCACGCCGCTGCGCCATGCGCCTGAGCTTGTAAAAACGCACTGCCACAGCTGGCTGTAGGAGCTGGCTTGCCAGCGAAAGCGCCCTCAAGACCCAGCACTCGACTCAAAGCCCCTTTCGCCGGCAAGCCGGCTCCTACGCGGGGTGCAATACAACAAAATAAATGCACTTAAACGGCATTATTATGAATTTGTCAGCAGCACCAATGCTCGGCACACTGTGCCCGTTCCTCCCCCAAATGTTGGAACGTTCAAGGGCTTTCTGGTGATCCAGGCAAGCCCTTCTTTTTGCCCGTCGTTTAGCCCTGGACCCTTCTTGCCGATGTTTGCCCGCTGGAAACCCGCCGCCATCAATACCCGCCCCCTGGAATGGAGCCGCGCCGCCATCGGCATGGCCCTGGGCACCCTGTTCAGTGTCTGGCTCTGCGCCCAGGTGTTCGGCATGCCGGTGGCGCTGCACCTGATCGGTCCGCTGGGGGCCTCGGCGGTGCTGCTGTTTGCCGTGTCTTCCGGGGCCCTGGCCCAGCCCTGGTCGATCCTCGGCGGCTACCTGTGCGCCGGGGTCGTGGCCTTGCTGGTGGCTCATGTCCTGGGCCGGACCCTGGGCAGCGCCTGCCTCGCGGCTGGCATGGCCCTGGTGCTGATGTGCTGGTTGCGTTGCCTGCATCCCCCGGCTGGCGCCCTGGCCCTGACCCTGGTGCTGGCAGACCCGGCCAGCGTGGCTTTGGAGTGGCGGGAACTGGGTCCGGTGATGCTCGCGGCGGCCAGCCTGTTGGCCAGTGCCTTGGCCTACAACAACCTGACGCGGATTCGTTACCCCAAGGGCCCGAGCGATACTCCGGTGCTGCTGCCCTCGGCGGCCCCCGCCGACAGCCTGGCGATCACCGCCGAAGACCTCAAGCAGGCCCTGGCCGAGATGGAAGAATTCTTCGACGTCACCCCTGAAGACCTTGAGCAACTGATCCACGCCAGCGAAGCCCACGCCCGCCGGCGCAGCATTGGCCAGGTCCTGTCCTCGCGGCCCTGATAGCGCCCCAACCTTCGCCCTCGCCGGTGCTGACTTGCCAGCCAAGACCGCTTCAGAAGCGGCGCACGCGTCAAGGGCCTGTTCGCTGGCAAGCCGGTTCCTGCAAGGGCATCGTCGATTGCGCGCCAGGCGCAGCCACTGGCTGGCCAGCGCAGGCGCGCTCAAGTGCGGTGCCAGGCTCAAGTCAGTGGGTTCAAACCATCGGCGACCAGCGCTGGGACCAGTCGTGGTCTTGTTCAATCACCTCGCGCAATACCGCAAAAGCCTGCTGCAGCTGCGCCGAGTCGCGCTCCCGGGCATACAGCAGGTAAGTGGGAAAACTGAATTCCGGGGCCTTTTCCACCCGTTCCAGCACACCGCTGTCCAGGTAGCTCTGCACCACCCGGGTGCGAAAATAGCCGCTGCCACCGGCGTCGAGGATGAACTGCAGCGCCAGGGGCCCAAGGTTGAAGCCCACCGCGGCCTTGGCCTGTTCCGGCAATGCGGCGTCGTGCTGACGACGAAAATCATCGCCCCAGTCGATGTACACATAAGGCTCGGGACGCCCCGCCAGGCGCACCTGGATCAATTTCTCCTCCAGCAGTTGCTCGACCTGCAATCCCGCGCAATACAGCGGCTGGAACACCAGCGCCGCGTCCAGCACGCCCAACTCCAGTTGCCGTTGCAGGCTCGCGCCTTCGGCGATCTGGGTGCGCACCGCATGGTTGGGCAGTGCCTGGCGCAGGCCTCGTACCCAATTGAGCATCAGCGGATTGCACAGGCTCAACTCACCGCCGATGTGCAGCACGTTGCGATAGCCCGCCAGCAACGGCAGGTCGCGCTGGGCGGCCTCCCAGGTCTGCACCAGCTGATTGGCATAGGCGATAAAGGCCTCGCCATCGGCGGTGGGTCGGGCGCCGGCGCGGTTGCGTACCAGCAGTTTGCAGTTGAGCTGGCCTTCCAGGTTCTGCACCCGGGCGCTGATGGCGGTCTGGGTCAGGTGCAGGCGTTCGGCGGCGGCGATCAGGCTGCCGCTGCGGACGATTTCCAGGAAGGTGCGGGCCAGATCGATGTCCATGGTGCCTCGCCGGCAAAAAATTCGAGCGCCATTGTAGCGGCGCTCGCACCGTCGTGCCCCTAGGCCGCGGACATTCGCCGGATCGGCACCGACGCTGCGGGCCAGAGCGCTGGCGCAAGATTGAGGGCGGCTTTTTCAACATGCAAAAATGCACAGTCAACCTGCAGTTTTCGGGGTTGTACTGGGCAAAATTGCACTGTTACGATCCGTCGATGCTCGCGCGCGAGCCTCATATAAAAAACAATAAAAGCAGGGAGTTAGTGATGACTGCTCAGGTTTCATCCCAGGCGATACAGGACCTCGACGCTACCCCCGACGAAGTGCTGGTCGAGGTGCGCAACCACATCGGTCACCTGACCCTCAACCGCCCCGCCGGTCTCAATGCCATCACCCTGTCGATGGTGCGTACCTTGCAGCAACAACTGGACACCTGGGCCCAGGACCCGCTGATTCACGCGGTGGTGCTGCGCGGCGCCGGTGAAAAGGCTTTCTGCGCCGGCGGCGACATCCGCTCGCTGTACGACAGCTACCAGAGCGGCGATAGCCTGCACGAGGATTTCTTCGTCGAGGAGTACGCCCTGGACCTGACCATCCACCATTACCGCAAGCCAGTGCTGGCCCTGATGGACGGCTTTGTCCTCGGCGGCGGCATGGGCCTGGTGCAAGGCGCCGACCTGCGAGTGGTCACCGAGCGCAGCCGCCTGGCGATGCCGGAAGTGGCCATCGGTTACTTCCCGGATGTGGGCGGCAGCTACTTCCTCTCACGGATTCCCGGCGAACTGGGCATCTACCTTGGGGTCAGCGGCGTGCAGATCCGCGCCGCCGATGCCCTGTACTGCGGCCTCGCGGACTGGCACCTGGAAAGCGACAAGCTGAGCCTGCTGGACCAACGCCTGGATCGCCTGCACTGGAGCGACTCACCGCTCAAGGACCTGCAGGGCCTGCTGGCCAAGCTGGCGGTACAGACCTTGCCCGATGCGCCACTGCAAGCCTTGCGCCCGGCCATCGACCACTTCTTCGCCCTGCCGGACATGGCCAGCATCGTCGAGCAATTGCGCAGCGTGACGATTGCCGACAGCCACGAGTGGGCCAAGACCACCGCCGACTTGCTGGAAATCCGCTCGCCCCTGGCCATGGCCGTGACCTTGCAGATGCTGCGCCACGGCCGCCACTTGAGCCTGGAACAGTGCTTCGCCCTGGAGCTGCACCTGGACCGTCAATGGTTCGAGCGGGGTGACCTGATGGAAGGCGTACGTGCCCTGATCATCGACAAAGACAAGACCCCCCGCTGGAATCCGCCGACCCTGGCAGCCCTTGAGGCCGAACGGGTAGCGAGTTTCTTCAGCGGTTTCGACGGCAGCGGGAGCTGAACTCATGCACGACATCGAATTGACCGAAGAACAAGTGATGATCCGCGACATGGCCCGGGATTTTGCCCGGGGCGAGATCGCGCCCCATGCCCAGGCCTGGGAAAAGGCCGGCTGGATCGACGACGCCCTGGTGCGCAAGATGGGCGAACTGGGCCTGTTGGGCATGGTGGTTCCCGAAGAATGGGGCGGCAGCTACCTGGACTACGTGGCCTATGCCCTGGCGGTGGAGGAAATCTCCGCCGGCGATGGCGCAACCGGCGCGCTGATGAGCATCCACAACTCGGTGGGCTGCGGGCCGATCCTCAACTACGGCAGCGAGGAACAGAAGCACGCGTGGCTGCCGCGACTGGCCAGCGGCGAAGCCATCGGCTGCTTTTGCCTGACCGAGCCCCAGGCCGGTTCCGAAGCCCACAACCTGCGCACCCGCGCCGAACTTCGCGATGGCCAGTGGGTGATCAATGGCGCCAAGCAGTTCGTCAGCAACGGCAAGCGCGCCCAACTGGCCATCGTCTTTGCAGTGACCGACCCGGAACTGGGCAAGAAAGGCCTCTCGGCGTTCCTGGTGCCCACCGACACCCCGGGGTTCATCGTCGACCGCACCGAACACAAGATGGGTATTCGCGCCTCCGACACCTGCGCCGTGACCCTCAACCAATGCACGATCCCCGAAGCCAACCTGCTGGGCGAACGGGGCAAGGGCCTGGCCATTGCCCTGTCCAACCTCGAAGGCGGCCGCATCGGCATCGCCGCCCAGGCCCTGGGCATCGCCCGTGCGGCTTTTGAAGCGGCCCTGGCCTACGCCCGGGAACGGGTGCAGTTCGACAAACCGATCATCGAACACCAGAGCATCGCCAACCTGCTGGCCGACATGCACACCCGACTCAATGCCGCACGCTTGCTGATCCTGCATGCCGCGCGCCTGCGCAGCGCCGGCCAGCCGTGCCTGTCCGAAGCCTCCCAGGCCAAGCTGTTCGCCTCGGAAATGGCCGAGAAGGTCTGCTCCTCGGCGATGCAGATCCATGGCGGCTACGGGTATCTGGAGGACTATCCGGTGGAGCGCTACTACCGCGATGCGCGGATCACCCAGATCTACGAAGGTTCCAGCGAGATCCAGCGCCTGCTGATTGCCCGCGAGCTCAAGCACTATCAGCTCTAGGCACCAGTGGCGACCACAAAAAATCGCAGCCCAGGCTGCGATTTTTTTGTGGCTGCTCCCCCGGAGCCGGCTTGCCGGCGAAGAAGCCTTTGAGCGTGGCGTCGCCCTGCTGGACGCCATCGCTGGCAAGCCAGCGCCTACACAAGCCTGCCCCTTCGCAAGCGGCTTTCTACAACAAGCGAGGTTCAACGGTCATGGCGGAAGCCTTTCTGGCTGAGGTACAGGCCGTCACGGGCGGGGCCGAACTGGCAAAGCAACGTCCATAGTTCAGAGGCTGCTCAGCGGCTTGAACCCAGTGACTGAGTAACGACAGGCAGCCAATAAACAACAATATGCGGTGCATCGAAACAGCCCTCTCCCTTTGACCCGGGTCTTCAGCGCAGCTTGATCAGCCAGCGCTAGAGATCATCCATCCAGTTGTCCTTGGGCCTCAGCTCAGCCAGAAACTCTTCCAGCGTGTAATCCTCTTCCACAACCGGCATCCGCGATGTGGCAGGAGCAGCCGTTGCAGGTTTTACCGAGGCACCGTCATCGCTGCTGGCGGTTTGGGGCATCAGGTTGATGCCAAATTTGTTGCCAACGGGCTTTTGCCCAGGTGTCGGCGAGGTGATGGTGATAAGGGTCGCTTGATCCTTGCGGCGCAGAGGCATGACCACGCTGGTGTCGGCATTCTGGTAACTGGCCATGGTCGCCAACGCGATACCCACGAACGGCGAGGCGGCGCCGGTATCGCCCAGGCGCAGGGTCAGGTCGTAACCCTCGCGGGAGTCGAGCAAATCCAGAGAGCTGTGGGCAGCCGTCAGAGCAGGAAGCAGCTCGGCCAGTGGCGTGCTGTTCAGGCCGCCGTCGTAGAACACCCGGGCCGGTGCGGGCGTAACGGCATCAGTGGCTTTTTTCCAGCCAGCGGCCAGTTGAGTGGTCAAGGCTTCGCGCTTGAGGCGCTCGCCGTTGTCCGGGCGCTGCAGGGAAACCGTGACCGGGCGATGAATCCTGGCCAGCACTGGCAAGGCGTCCCATTGTTCAAAAGCGCGCTCGGTCCAGGGCTGCGGGATGAACTCCGAAGGTTGGAACTCCACCGCCGGTTTACGCCAGCCCCAACCGCTGAATTCAGGATCGATCTTGTTCTGGTTGACCTTGGTGAAGGGGGCGTAATAGCGCAGCCATTCGACACGTTCGGGGCGACCGACGACCAGGGCGACCATTGAATCTGTGAGTTCACCTGGCTTACGTGGCCCTGGTCCACCGATCAATGGGGCTTTTTTGGCAGAAAGCGCATAGGACATGCTGAAGCCTTCATTGGTGTAGACCAATACAGCAGGAAGGTCAGGGTTACGCTCGAACAGTTGGAACAGGTTTTCCAGCAAAGTTTCAGGAGTGTCATTACAGATGATGCCATCCTGCAGGTTACGAATACGATGCCAATGAAGTCCCGCAGGAATTCGCATGTCATTAACCATGACAGATAAGCTGCCCCGGGTTCTTTCAGGTGTAAAACGAAGGTTCGGAGTTTTAGGACTCCAACCTGAAACCACAGTAATAGTGGGAATCGGCCACTTCTCTAAAAAATCCCTTAATCCCAGCTCCAGTGCATCCGTTTCCCGCTTGTCATAGGCCATATCCTTATCATCGGCGGTTATTGGATACTTCTTCGGATCCATAGGTAGGATGCTCCCTACATGTAGTGTTTCCTCTTGTTTTAAGTTTTTTTTCTGCAACTCGTTCCAAATCTGCCCCTGCCTGAACACATCCAGACTTATGCCAATGCTGAGTACATCCAGGGTTTCCAAACGAGGCGACGTAGTGGGGGCACGGTAACGAGGTTCAACGGTCATGATTGAGTCCTTCCTGGACGAGGTATAAGTAGTCACAGACGTGGCCGCACTGGCAAAACAACGAGTCGATGTCAGTGAAGTTTCGGCTGCCTGAACCAAGTGGCAGGTCAGCAACACAGCAGTGAAAAACCAAAATTTAAGCTCTCGACGCATCAGGCGCTTCCCCCAAAACGAACGGAGTGTCCCGCTCTTTGCTCCTTTAGAGACTGTGCTGCTACCAAGGAAGGCATGTCATCTCCGACAGCCATCGGCAATGCACCACTCTTACGGTACGTTACTGTGGAGTTAATCAATTCGCGGCTACTAGCGTCTTCTTGAAGAAAGAATTCCGATACCGCTTCATCTGGAAGGTCCTGTTCTGTCTCAAACTGAGAGTTGGCACTAGCTCGTGTTCTCTCCCAATCCAACCGCCAATCCGCCACCCGACACAAATACGCATAAAACGTCACATCATCCACACTCTCCCCCGCCCCTATCGCCACGTCATACGCCAGCACTCGCCGGCTATGTTCAGGGTTGTTTGGAATGGCCGAGTGGAAAGACAGCGCTTCTTCGTGCTCCTTGTCCTTGCCGCCACTTTGCAGGCGCATGCGTGCCTCGTAGGGTGTTTCCGAACGCGTCACCAGCACCTTGCCGTCATCGGTCGCTCGGGCGGCAAACACGTGGGTGGTTTCAGATATCTCCTTGCCTTCGTTGAGGGCCTTTTGAACGCTACCAATGTCGCGTCCGTGCTTGAAGGCGACGGCCTCGTCGATCGCCTCCAGCCGGCTGTGCCGGGTGCTTTCGGGGGTCCAGGCTTTATTGCTGATCGCAATGGCGGCGTCGATGGGCGCCAGTTTGTCCTTGATCTGATAGACACCGCTGTTGGAGTCCGCTCCCGGCATGACCACTGTGCCATCGGCGTCAAAGTTGGTTTCAACGGGCACTGGCAATAACGGTGCGGTCAGCATCACCGACTTCCCTTGCTCAAGGGAGGCGCGGGCCACGGACATCCGCTGCAGGCAAGGCAGACCGGTGTCTTCCCAGGTGTCCTCCCCCTGAAGCAGCAATGGGTAGGCATGGGGCGGCGTGTGCAAACCGATCAGTTCCTTTTCGCCACCGCGCTTGCGCAGGGTAAAGATTCGCTGGTGGAAACTCAGCGGTAAGGTCCGGCGCAATGGCTTGCCATACAGCTGCTCGTCAACGCCCTGCCAGCCGATTCCCTGGACGTTGGCCAGGCCAACGGTCTGGTCCTGTGGGGTGAAATACAGGTAGACACTGCCTCGGTTATCGCGCTCGTTGAAGGCAATGCGCTTGGCGTCAATCGTGGTTTCGCAGGCGCTGCCACCGCTCCAGCCAGGCCCGCCAATAGCGCCATAACCCTGGCAGTTCTTGAGGGCGATGCTCGACAAGGCCGGGTACGGATTGGGCGCTGCGGTAATGAACTTCAGGATGGCGTCAAGCGTCGCCAGGCGGGCCTCGGCCGTCTGCTGCGCGCCGAAGCCCTGAAGCTTCTCCATGTTGGGTTCGCGCAGGCTGTAGGGCGAGTTGATCATCACCACGCCGTCGGCCGGCCGCACCTTGTCTTCATTGAGAAAGGCATGGGCCAATAACGTGATGAGCGTGCCTTGGCTGTGGCCCACCACATTCACCGTGTCGTTGGGGTAGCGCTTGCGGATGATCTTGATCAGCATCGCCAGGCGCATCGCCGCCAGCACCATGTAGCGACGTCCAGGGGCGGAGAACAATGGGTGAGTCAGCTCGCCGGCAAGCAGATTCAGGGAGATGAAGCCAAACAACTTGCCGTTGAAGCCCTTGCCCCACATGTCCGGCAGGTTGGTGGTGGCATTGACGAAGTGCCCACCCTCCAGGGTGCCCGCCTTGTCCAGGCGGTTTCTGTTGCGATCCATCCACTCGCCGTGGGGCGCATCCTTGATGATGTGCCGCTCTTCCTCGCGAAAGCCCCAGTAGAACGGAATGACCACGCTGCGGGCGTCGGTGCCATTGGCCGCGGCGGCGAATTTGCGCCGGTAGTACACCGCGTCAGGGTTGCGGGCCTTGCCCTCATCGTCCTCGGGCAGGCTGTAGCTGGCCGGACGCAGAAAGCCCGGATTGCTCACGCCATTGGGCAGGGTCGGCGCCATGTCCAGGCGCTCGTTGAGCCCCTCGCACAGGCCGCGCTCGATGCGCTCGTAGCAACCGGCCAGGTCGTTGACGCCGTGCACCACGATGGTCACGCAGGGCTTGGGGGGCGGCGCGATCAGGTGCACATCGCCACCGCCTGGCAGGGTGATCGCTTCAGCGGTGCAAATGGTCCTCATCCGAACGGCGTCATTCATCGTGCTAGTCCTCCTTGATGGCACTGATGCGGCGCAAAACAAAGCCGGCGCCGCACCATAACAAAGGACCAGGACGATAAATCTAGGAGTTCTCTGAAAGGCGCTCGGACTCGGGGCGCCTGATTGTCACCGGTGCCGCCGAGGCAAAAAACATCGATTTGCCGGCGATCAGCGCGGTGCGTTGAAAAAAATATTCAACGCAAGATCCGGAGTTCAGCGCCGTTCGCCGCGGCCTAGGGTTGGCCCAACGCTCATGCAAAGGAGGTCAATCATGAAACAACTGCAAGACAAAGTCGCGATTGTGACGGGGGCCACGTCGGGAATCGGTCAGGCTGCCGCCCGGCTGTTCGCCCAAGAGGGCGCGCGCCTGATAGTGACCGGCCGTCGGGGCGACGCCCTGGATGCGTTGGTCGCCCAGATCCAGCAAGCCGGTGGCGAGGCACTCGGGGTTGCCGGTGACATTCGCAGCGAGGCACTGGCCGAACGTCTTGTGGCGCTAGCGCTGGAGCGTTTCGGTGGCTTGGATATCGCGTTCAACAACGCCGGAATGACCGGTGAAACCCGGTCCGTCTCCGAGTTGACCCTGGGCCAGTGGCAGGCCGTGCTCGACTGCAACTTGACCAGTGCCTTTCTTGGGGCCAAGTACCAGTTGCCTGCTCTGCGCAGCCGGGGCGCAGGGTCGATCATTTTCACTTCCAGCTTTGTCGGGCACCACGTCGGTTTTCCCGGCATGGCGGCGTATGCCGCGAGCAAGGCCGCGCTGATCGGCTTGACCCAGGTCATCGCGGCTGAAGAAGGCCCCCATGGCATTCGCGCCAACGCGCTACTGCCCGGAGGCACCGACACGCCAATGGGCCGAGCAGCCACCGACACGCCAGAGAAACGCGCCTTTGTCGAAAACCTGCATGCCCTCAAGCGCCTCGCCCGTCCCGAGGAAATTGCCCGTGCGGCGCTGTTCCTCGCGTCGGACGCCGCCAGTTTCGTCAGCGGGACGGCGATGCTGGTTGAGGGGGGAGCCTCCATCAACCGCAGCTAGGGTCTGTTCCCGTTTGGTGACGAGCCGCGTTGCTGGGCCAAACGGGAACAGCCCCTAGGCGCTGCGGTTGAGGCTGCAGGGACGCTGGATGAACGCCGCGTCCTGCCAGGGGCGGTGCGCTTACTGATCCTTGAACTGCGGATCACGCTTGGCGATGAAGGCGGCCATGCCCTCTTTCTGGTCCTGGGTGGCGAACGCCGCGTGGAACACCCGGCGTTCGAAGCGCACGCCTTCGGACAGGCTGACTTCGAAAGCGCGGTTCACGCTTTCCTTGATCATCATGCTCACCGGGATCGATTTTGCGGCAATCAGGGCGGCGACTTTCAGGGCCTCTTCCACCAGGTCGTCCGCTGGGACGATGCGCGCGACGATGCCGCAACGCTCGGCTTCCACGGCGTCGATAAAGCGTCCGGTCAGGCACATTTCCATGGCCTTGGCCTTGCCCACGGCGCGGGTCAGGCGCTGGGTGCCGCCCATGCCCGGCAATACGCCAAGGTTGATTTCCGGCTGGCCGAACTTGGCGTTGTCGCCGGCCAGGATGAAGTCGCACATCAAGGCCAGTTCGCAACCGCCACCCAGGGCGAAGCCGTTGACCGCGGCGATGATCGGCTTGCGCCGGTTGGCCACGCGATCGCTGTCGCTAAACAGGTCGTCGAGGTAGATCTGCGGGTAGGTGAGTTCGGCCATTTCCTTGATGTCGGCACCGGCGGCGAAGGCTTTCTTCGAGCCGGTGATGACGATGCAGCCGATCTGCGGGTCGGCTTCCAGGCGGTCCAGGGCCTGGTTCACTTCACCGACGATCTGCGCGTTGAGGGCGTTCAGCGCCTGGGGACGGTTGAGGGTGATCAGACCGACGCGGTCCTTGATGTCCAACAAAATGGTTTCGTAGCTCATGAATCAGCTCCTGCTAAAAGTCAGAGATTGCGCGAAATGACCATGCGCTGGATGTCGCTGGTGCCTTCGTAGATCTGGCAGATGCGCACGTCGCGGTAGATGCGCTCCAGCGGGAAGTCGCTCAAGTAGCCATAACCGCCCAGGGTTTGCAACGCCGCCGAACAGACCTTCTCGGCCATTTCCGAGGCGAACAGTTTGGCCATCGAGGCTTCCACCAGGGCCGGCTTGCCGCTGTCGCGCAGGGCGGCGGCGTAGTGCACCATTTGGCGCGCCACGGCAATCTGGGTAGCCATGTCCGCCAGGCGGAACGCCACGGCCTGGTGCTCGATGATCGGCTTGCCGAAGGTCTCGCGCTCACGAGCGTAGTCACGCGCCGCTTCGAACGCCGCCCGGGCCATGCCCACCGCCTGCGAGGCAATGCCCACGCGCCCGCCTTCAAGGTTGGCCAGGGCGATCTTGTAGCCCTCGCCCTCCTCCCCCAGGCGGTTGGCCAGCGGCACCTTCACATCCTCGAAAAGGATCTGGCAGGTGTCGCTGGCGTGCTGGCCGAGCTTGTCCTCGATGCGCGCGACCTTATAGCCCGGCGAGTCGGTGGGCACGATAAAGGCGCTGATGCCGCGCTTGCCGGCCGCCGGGTCGGTGACCGCGAACACGATCACCACCCCGGCGTTCTGCCCGGAGGTGATGAATTGCTTGCAGCCGTTGAGCACATAGTGATCGCCATCGCGACGGGCCCGGGTCTTCAGGCTGCTGGCATCGGAGCCGGCCTGGGGCTCGGTCAGGGCGAAGGCGCCGAGCATGGCGCCGCTGGCCAGGGGCTTGAGGAAACGCTCTTTCTGCTCGTCATTGCCGAATTTGAGGATCGGCACGCAGCCCACCGAGTTGTGCACGCTCATGATGGTGGAGCAGGCGCCGTCACCGGCGGCGATTTCTTCCAGGGCCATGGCATAGGCCAGGTAGCCGGTGTCACAGCCACCCCACTGTTCAGGCACCAGCATGCCGAAGAAACCCAGCTCGGCCATCTCGGCAATGGCTTCCTTGGGAAAGCGGTGCTCGCGATCCCACTCGGCGGCGAAAGGCTTGAGGCGTTCCTGGGCAAATTGCCGGGCCGCGTCGCTGATCTGCAGTTGTTCGTCATTGGGCAACATCGGGATTCCTCGTTACAGGCATTCAACGGCCATGGCCGTGGCTTCACCACCGCCGATGCAGATCGCGGCCACGCCACGCTTAAGACCTTTCTGGCGCAGGGCCGACAGCAGGGTCACCAGAATCCGCGCACCGGAGGCGCCGATGGGATGGCCCAGGGCGCAGGCGCCGCCGTGGACGTTGACCTTGGCGTGGGGAATGTCCAGCTTGTTCATGGTCACCAGGCTGACCACAGCGAAGGCTTCGTTGATCTCGAACAGGTCCACGTCCTGCAAGGACCAGCCGGTCTTTTTCATCAAACGCTCGATGGCACCCACCGGCGCCACCGGGAACAGCCCCGGGGTGTCGGCAAAGGCCGAGTGGCCATGGATCACCGCCAAGGGCTTGAGGCCACGTTGCTCGGCTGCGGAACGACGCATCAGCACCAGGGCCGCGGCGCCGTCGGAGATCGAACTGGAGTTGGCCGCGGTGACCGTGCCGCCGTCGCGGAACGCCGGCTTCAGGGTGGCGATCTTGTCCAGCTTGGCCTTGGGCGGCTGCTCGTCATCGCTGATCAGCTTCGACTCTTTGCCGATCATCACCTGCAGGGGAACGATCTCGTCCTTGAACAGACCGTCCTTGATCGCCTGCTGGGCACGGGTCAGGGAGGCCACGGCAAATTCATCCTGAGCCTGACGGGTGAAACCGTTGGCCTCGGCGCAGTCTTCGGCGAAGGTGCCCATCAGGCGGCCCTTGTCGTAGGCGTCTTCCAGGCCATCGAGGAACATGTGGTCGAGGACCTTGCCGTGGCCCATGCGGTAGCCGCTGCGGGCACGGTCCAGCAGGTATGGGGCGTTGGACATGCTCTCCATACCACCGGCGATCACCACCTCGGCGCTGCCGGCCAGCAGCATGTCGTGGGCCAGGATGGTGGCCTCCATGCCGGAACCGCACATCTTGTTCAGGGTGGTGCAACGGGTGCCCTTGTCCAGGCCCGCGCCCAGGGCGGCCTGGCGCGCCGGGGCCTGGCCGAGGCCGGCAGACAGCACGCAGCCGAACAGCACTTCTTCTACTGCGTCAGCCGCAATGCCGGCGCGCTGCACCGCGGCGCGGATGGCCTCGCTCCCTAGTTGCGGGGCGCTGAGGCCTTTGAGTTCCCCCTGGAAACCGCCCATGGGGGTGCGGACGGCGCTGACAATGACAATCGGATCGTGGGCAATGGACATGAGAATTCCTCCTTACTTGGCGGCCATGCGCAAGGCACCGTCGAGACGGATCACCTCACCGTTGAGCATGCTGTTTTCAATGATATGCCGCACCAGCGCAGCGTACTCGGCGGGTTTGCCCAGGCGTGGCGGAAACGGCACGCCAGCGGCCAGACCGGCCCGTACTTCCTCGCTCATGCCGGCCATCATCGGGGTTTCGAAGATCCCCGGAGCGATGGTCATCACCCGGATGCCGAAGCGTGCCAGCTCACGGGCCACCGGCAGGGTCAGGCTGGCAATCGCGCCCTTGGAGGCGGCATAGGCGGCCTGGCCGATCTGCCCGTCGAAGGCGGCGATGGAGGCGGTGTTGATGATCACCCCGCGCTCGCCCTCGGCATTGGCAGTGCTTTCGGCGATGGCCGCCGCGGCCAGGCGCAACAGGTTGAAACTGCCGATCAGGTTGACGTTGATCACCTGGCTGAAGCTGGCCAAAGCGTGGGGGCCATTCTTGCCGAGGATTTTCTCGCCCCGCACGATACCGGCGCAGTTGACCAGCCCGTTGAGCTTGCCAAAGGCCTTGACCGTGGCCTGCACCGCCGCTTCGGCCGCCGCTTCCTGGCTGATGTCCGCCACCACGCTCTGGCAGCCCAGTTGCTGGGCCTTGGCCGCCACGGCCTCGGCGTTGAGGTCCACGAGCATCACTTTTGCGCCGGCGGCGACGAGCATTTCAGCGCTGGCGGCACCGAGGCCCGACGCACCGCCACTGACGAGAAACACCTGGTTTGCAATGTCCATCATTCAAATCCTGTTCATGCGGTAGCTGTTGACGCCGCGGCCTCTTGAGCCTTGGCGATTTCCTGGTTGCGCAAGATAAAGCGCTGCAATTTGCCGCTGGGGGTTTTCGGCAAGTCGCTGACAAATTCGATTTCGCGGGGGTAGGAATGGGCCGCCAGGCGCTTGCGCACGTGCTGGCGCAACTCCTCGGCCAACTCCGGGGTGGCGCGGTACTGCTCGCTGAGCACCACAAAGGCTTTCACCAGCTCGGTGCGTTCGGGATCGGGCTTGCCTACCACCGCCGCTTCCACCACCGCCGGGTGTTCGATCAGGGCGCTTTCCACATCGAAAGGGCCCACCCGATAGCCGGAGGTGGTGATCACATCATCGCTGCGGCCGACAAAGCTGATGCTGCCGTCCTGGTTCAGCTCGACGGTGTCTCCGCTGAGGTAGTAATCGCCGACAAAGGCCTTGGTCGGCACCCCGGCGTAACCGGCGAACCAGCACATCGGCGACTGCCTGCGGTCGATGGCCAGGATCCCCGGCTGCCCGACACCCAGCTCCCGGTACTCTTCGTCCAGCACTACGATGCGGTGGCCCGGCGAGGCAAAGCCGGCGGCGCCGACATGCACCGGGTGGTCCAGGCCGTGGTGGTTGCACAGCACCATGCCCAGCTCGGTCTGGCCGTAGTGGTCGTGGATCACCACGTCCAGCTGCTCGGCGAACCAACGGATCACTTCCGGGTTCAGCGGCTCGCCGGCGCTGCTGACGATGCGCAGGCGGCCCTTGATCGACCGGGCGAACTGGTCGCCACCGGCGATCAGCAGGCGGTAGGCCGTGGGCGAACCAGTGAGGTTGGTGATGCCGTACTTGTTGATCACCCGGCAGGTGCTTTCCAGGGTGAAGGGGCCGTCGTAGAAAGTGATCGGGTGACCCAGGCCCAGGGGCCCGGTGACGCCGAAATAGATGCCATAGGCCCAGCCCGGGTCGGCGACGTTCCAGAAGGCGTCTTCCGGGCGCAGGTCCACGGCGTCGCGGGTGTAGGCCTGGAACGCGACAATGGCCTTGAGCGGCACTTCCAGGGCCTTGGACGGGCCGGTGGTGCCGGAGGTGAACATCAGCAGGAAGGGGTCTTCACCACTGAGCAGCAGCGGTTCGCACTGGGCCGGGTACTGTTCCAGCTCGGCCCAGAAACTGAAATCGCCGCGCACGATGCCCTGGCCCTTGGCGCCTCCCACTGTGACGACGGTGGGGCAATCGGCGACCTCCAGGAGCTTGGGTCGGTTGACCCCATCGGTGACCACCACCTTGGCCTGGGAACTGTTCAAGCGATGCTCGATGGCCTTGGGGCCAAAGGCAGTGAACAGCGGCTGGTACACCGCGCCGATACGCCAGGTGGCAAGCACCGTGATCAAGAGTTCGACATTGCGCGGCAACAGTCCGGCGACCTTGTCGCCCTTGCCGACCCCCTGGGCCAGGAGGAAGTTGGCCAGGCGTGCGGCCTTGTCCTGCAATTCAGTGAAGGTGTAGGTGGCGCTGCTGCCGTCCCGGCCTTCCCAGAACAGCGCGATACGACCAGGCAATGCATGCCGGTCACAACATTCGACACAGGCATTGAGCGCCGACAGCGAGCCTGCAAGGGCGGCGTCGACGGTGTGCTGATAGTTGAACTCTTTGATAGCGGACAGGTAGTTGCGCATTGCCAGAATCCCTCGCTGTTCTTATTAGGATGGGAACCTCATGAAAACCGGGGAAATACTGGCGCCAGAGCCCTCGCGGAACAATGGTCAAAGCTATCAAGTTGCGTGACCGGTTTGGCCAAGCGCCCGCGCTGCCCCAGCGAGATGGCCGGATCTGTCGGAGCGGCGCATGGCTTGCGGGCCTCTTCGCCGGCAAGCCGGCTCCTTATCTGTTCTAGATCTGCCAAATTAGGTGTCGAGAGTCGGCGTGGACGATCGCTAGCTCCTAGATCCAAACGATCGCCTCGTAGCAAGGTCTCCACGCCGATATCTCCTCAGCGACGCCCGTACAGTTGCTCGAGCCGACACTCGAAGATAAGGCTGGGCTGCCGAGGAGAACTCTCGACGTCTCAAGACTAGAGGAGATCATCATGGGCTGCATAGGTGCCGGTATCGATGTCAGCAAGGACACCCTGGATGTAAAGGTGGACGGACATAAGCCCCAACTGCTCACCACCAATGACCCAGCAGGATGGCAGCGAATCATTGACTGGCTAGCCCCATTTGCTCCTCAGCAAGTCGTACTTGAGGCCACCGGCGGCTATGAGCTGAAGGCACTGGAAGCCCTTTATAACGCAGGTTTACCCATGGTCAGGGTCAATCCTCGACAAGCCCGGGACTTTGCGCGGTCCACAGGCCAGTTGGCCAAAACGGACCGCTTGGATGCCAGCGTGCTTGCCCATATGGCCAGTGTTCTCAAGCTCAATCGTTATCAGCCGCTGAGCGAAAAGTCTCAGTTCCTGCACGCTTGTCATCGGCGCCGTCAGCAAGTGGTCCAAATGTTGGCTGCTGAAAAGCAGCGGCGTCGTCTGACTGAGCATCCGGCCATGCGCCATATGCTCGAGCGCAACATCCAGCGCTTGGAAGCTGATCGAGATGAGCTGGACGTTAAGATTGCCGAGCAGCTCAAAGGGACGCTGCAAGCGCAAGTAGCCTCGACGATCAAAGGCGTTGGTCCAGTTGTTCTCTCGACGCTTGTTTGCGACATGCCTGAACTGGGTTATTTGAATCGCAAGGCTATCGCCAAGCTATACGGTGTGGCGCCCCTGGCCAGGGATAGCGGTAAGTCCCATGGAAGACGGATTACCTGGGGTGGGCGTGCTAGTCCACGAGCGGTGATCTACATGGCGGCTTTGAGTTCGATTCGATATGACCCTGTCCTCAAAGCGTTTTACGAGGGGCTGGTTGGTCGAGGCAAGTCGAAGAAACTGGCGCTGGTTGCAGCCATGCGCAAGCTCGTCACTATCTTGAACGCGCGAATGCGCGAAGCCTTGCAGGCTTCTGCGCAAATCGCGTGAGGAACACAGTTGCTACGAGAGGTCCGGGTCGTTGAGGATCAGGCTGCGATAGTGCCCGGGGTTGGAGCCGGACCATTTGCGAAACGCCTTGTAGAACGAGCTGGTGTCGGCAAACCCCAGGCGCCCGGCTATCTCGGCGAAACTCAGTTGCGGCTCCGCCAGCCAGACAATCGCCAGTTCCTTGCGCACGCTGTCCTTGAGGGCCTGGTAGCTCTGGCCCTCTTCCGCCAGGCGCCGGCGCAGGGTCGAGGCGGACATGCACAGGCTCTGGGCCAGGCTTTCACTCTCCGGCCACTGCTCACCCGGCAATTGCCGCAGTTGCTGCTTGATGCGGCTGGCCAAGCTTTCGGGATCGCGGTATTTCACCAGGATATTGGCCGGGGCATGGGCCAGAAAGCGCTTGAGTTCCGCCTCGCTGCGCTTGATGGGCAGGTCCAGGCAGTCGGCGGCGATGATCATCCGCGTGCGCGGTCGATCAAAGCGCAGGTTGTCGGAGAACATCACCCGGTAGTCGTCGCAGAAATCCGGCTGCGGGCAACGCAGTTCGATGGCCAGGATCGGAATCCGCCGACCCGCCAGCCAGCAGGCCACGCCGTGGACGATCATCCAGTAAGTGAAGTAGGTAAAGGCCCGCCGCGGCTCGTGCTCATCCTCCAGCAGGACGATTTCCGCCAGGCTCTGCTGGTGCACCAGTTGCGCCGGCAGGCGCTCGAACATCAGCGACAGAAAGCCCAGCACCGAGTCCAGCCCCGTGGCCAGGGTCGGCTGGGCCATGGCCGAGCGACAGAGAAAGGCCAGGCTGCCGGACTTCAGCTTGCGCGGGTCCATACCGAAGAACTCGTCATCCAGACGCCGAGCCAGCAGGCGCCAGAGCCGCGCATAGGCACTGGCCGGGACCCGTGCCCGGCTCTGCTGCAAGCCCGCCGGATCGATGCCGACCTTGTGCAGCACTTCATCGGTGGCCGCGCCCGGAGCGCAGCTTTGCAGCAGCGCCTCACGCACCAGTTGCATGGAGATGGTGTCTTTTTCGGACATCGTGGCCAAGGGTTTCCTGGATCGGGGTTTAGGACGGCCATCTTAGGCAGTGATCGGAAAAATGCCAGTGGGCTTTGGGCTAAGAGTCGCCTCCCGCCCACCTTGAAACCGATACGGATTCGCGGGCTCCGTAGCGGCTTGAACCCGGGGCAAGCCCTGCAAATCGAGACCCGGGCCCTGGCAGCGGCAGCAAAGCAGTGCAAAAAAGTATCAACTCCAGTGTCATGGATGATTTGTCAGCGCCGCGTTTGAGGGCTGTAATCAGCCCACATTCTTCCTCTCTGGCGGAAGACATAACAACAATAACCGTCCTTCTGTCGTCAGCACTGGCGCAGAAGAGGAGTGACCGATGAAACCTTGCACCCAAGCCCTGCTCCTCAGCACCTGCATGACCCTCAGCAGCGTCACCTTCGGCGCCCAGACCCTGACCATCGCCACCGTCAACAACAGCGACATGATCCGCATGCAACGGCTGTCGAAAACCTTCGAGAGCCAGCACCCGGACATCCAGCTGAACTGGGTGGTGCTGGAAGAAAACGTCCTGCGCCAGCGCCTGACCACCGACATCGCCACCCAGGGCGGCCAGTTCGACGTGCTCACCATCGGCATGTACGAAGCCGCACTCTGGGGCGCCAAGGGCTGGCTGCAACCGATCCAGGACCTGCCCGCCGCCTATGACCTGGACGATGTCTTCCCTTCGGTCCGTGAAGGGCTGTCGGTCAAGGGCACCCTCTACGCCCTGCCGTTCTATGCCGAAAGCTCCATGACCTACTACCGCACCGACCTGTTCCAGGCGGCCGGCCTGAGCATGCCGGAGCGGCCGACCTGGGAGCAGATTGGCGAATTCGCCGCCAAGCTCAACAAGCCCGAGCAGGAGCAATACGGCCTGTGCCTGCGGGGCAAGGCCGGCTGGGGCGAGAACATGGCCCTGATCACCACCTTGGCCAACAGCTACGGCGCACGCTGGTTCGATGAACAATGGCAGCCCGAGTTCAGCGGGCCAGAATGGAAGAACGCCCTGAGCTTCTATGTCGACAACATGAAGCAGTCCGGCCCGCCCGGGGCCTCCAGCAACGGTTTCAATGAAAACCTGGCGCTGTTCAACAGTGGCAAGTGCGCGATCTGGGTCGACGCCAGCGTGGCCGGCTCCTTTGTCACCGACCAGAGCCAGAGCAAGGTCGCCGAGCAGGTGGGCTTCACCTACGCGCCGCACCAGGTCACCGACAAGGGCAGCGCCTGGCTGTACTCCTGGTCCCTGGCGATCCCCGCCAGCTCCAAGGCCAAGGACGCCGCGAAGACCTTCACCACCTGGGCCACCTCCAAGGAATACGCAGCCCTGGTGGCCGAGAAGGACGGCATCGCCAATGTGCCGCCGGGCACCCGCGCCTCCACCTACAGCCAGGCCTACATGAGCGCCGCGCCGTTCGCTCGGATCACCCTGGAATCGCTGAAGGCCGTGGACCCGAGCAAACCGACCCTCAAGCCGGTGCCCTACATCGGCATCCAGCTGGTGACCATTCCCGAGTTCCAGGCCATCGGCACCCAGGTCGGCAAGCTGTTTTCCGCGGCGCTGATCGGCCAGACCACCGTGGACCAGGCCCTGGCAGCCGCGCAGCAGAGCACCGAGCGGGAAATGAAGCGCACCGGCTACCCGAAATAACCCGGCACGCCTTGTAGGAGCCGGCTGGCCGGCGAAGAGGCCCTTGAGTCTTGCGCAGTGTTCAAGGACGCCTTCGCTGGCAAGACAGCTCCTACGCGCAATCCGGCCATGCCAGCGCAGTGTCGCGCCCCCTCATACCCAACTGGTTGTGATCCTCATGAATACCTCGACTGCCAAGCTCCATCTGCCAGCGCAGGCGGCCCCCCGCAAGCGTCGCCTGGCCAGCCCCGGCTGGTTCCTGGTCAGCCCCTCGGTGGCGTTGTTGCTGCTGTGGATGATCGTGCCCCTGGGCATGACCCTGTACTTTTCGCTGATCCGCTACAACCTGCTGTACCCCGGTGAAAACCAGTTCGTGGGCCTGGAGAACTTCAGCTACTTCCTCAGCGACTCGGGCTTTGTGCCCGGGGCCACCAACACCCTGTTGCTGGTGGGCAGCGTGCTGCTGATCAGCGTGGTGCTCGGAGTGCTGATCAGTGCCCTGCTGGAGGCCAGCGAATTCCTCGGCCGGGGCATTGTCCGGGTCCTGCTGATCTCGCCGTTCTTCATCATGCCCACGGTGGGCGCGCTGATCTGGAAGAACCTGATTTTCCACCCGGTCTCGGGGATTCTGGCGGCGCTGTGGAAGCTGTTCGGCGCCCAGCCGGTGGACTGGCTGGCCCACTACCCGCTGCTGTCGATCATCATCATCGTCTCCTGGCAGTGGCTGCCGTTCGCCATCCTGATCCTGATGACCGCCATGCAGTCCCTGGACCAGGAACAGAAAGAGGCCGCGCGCCTGGACGGTGCCGGCCCCATCGCGATCTTCTGGCACCTGACCCTGCCCCACCTGGCGCGCCCCATCGCCGTGGTGGTGATGATCGAGACCATCTTCCTGCTCTCGGTGTTCGCCGAAATCTTCACCACCACCAACGGCGGCCCGGGCTACGCCTCGACCAACCTGGCCTACCTGATCTACAACCAGGCGCTGGTGCAGTTCGACGTGGGCATGGCTTCCGCCGGCGGCCTGATCGCCGTGGTCATCGCCAACATCGCCGCGATCATCCTGGTACGGATGATCGGCAAGAACCTGACTGACCAGAGCTGAGGTGCCCGCCATGACCCTGCAACAATCCCGACGCCTGCAAAGCCTGCTACTGGGCACCCTGGCCTGGGCCATCGCGATCCTGATCTTCTTCCCGATCTTCTGGATGGTGCTGACCAGCTTCAAGAGCGAGATCGACGCCTTTGCCACGCCGCCGCAGTTCATCTTCACGCCAACGCTTGAGAACTACCTGCACATCAACGAGCGCAGCAACTACCTGGCCTTCGCCTGGAACTCGGTGGTGATCTCCTTCAGCGCCACCGCTTTGTGCCTGCTGATCGCGGTGCCGGCCGCCTACTCCATGGCCTTCTACGAGACTCGCAACACCAAGCGCACCCTGCTGTGGATGCTCTCCACCAAGATGCTGCCGCCGGTGGGGGTGCTGATGCCCATCTACCTGCTGGCCAAGAGTTTCGGCCTGCTGGATACGCGCATCGCGCTGATCGTGATCTACACCCTGATCAACCTGCCGATCGTGGTGTGGATGGTTTACACCTACTTCAAGGACATCCCCCGGGACATTCTCGAAGCCGCCCGGCTGGACGGCGCCACCCTGGCCCAGGAGATGCTGCGGGTACTCATGCCCATTGCCAAGGGCGGCCTGGCCTCCACCGCGCTGTTGTCGCTGATCCTGTGCTGGAACGAAGCCTTCTGGTCGCTCAACCTGACCTCCTCCAACGCCGCCCCGCTGACCGCGCTGATCGCCTCCTACTCCAGCCCCGAAGGGCTGTTCTGGGCCAAGCTCTCGGCGGTTTCGACCCTGGCCTGCGCGCCGATCCTGATCTTCGGCTGGATCAGCCAGAAGCAACTGGTGCGCGGCCTGTCCTTTGGCGCGGTGAAGTAACCCTCGAATTCTGGAGACACCCCAATGGCTCACCTGAAAATCAACAACCTGCAAAAAGGCTTCGAAGGCTTCGAGATCATCAAGGGCATCGACCTTGAAGTGAACGACAAGGAATTCGTGGTCTTCGTCGGCCCCTCGGGCTGCGGCAAGTCCACCCTGTTGCGGCTGATCGCCGGGCTGGAGGAAGTCAGCGACGGCAGCATCGAGCTGGACGGGCGCGACATCACCCAAGTCAGCCCGGCCAAGCGCGACCTGGCCATGGTGTTCCAGACCTACGCCCTGTACCCGCACATGAGCGTGCGCAAGAACATGTCCTTCGCCCTGGACCTGGCCGGGGTCGACAAGGCCCAGGTGCAACAGAAGGTCGACGAGGCGGCGCGCATTCTCGAACTGGGGCCGATGCTCGAACGCAAGCCCAAGCAACTCTCCGGCGGCCAGCGCCAGCGCGTGGCCATCGGCCGGGCCATCGTGCGCAACCCGAAGATCTTCCTGTTCGACGAACCCCTGTCCAACCTCGATGCCGCGCTGCGGGTGCAGATGCGCCTGGAGCTGGCGCGCCTGCACCAGGAGCTGCAGGCCACCATGATCTACGTGACCCACGATCAGGTCGAAGCCATGACCCTGGCGGACAAGGTGGTGGTGCTCAACGGCGGCCGGGTGGAACAGGTGGGTTCGCCCCTGGAGCTCTATCACCGCCCGGCCAACCTGTTTGTCGCAGGCTTTCTCGGCACACCGAAGATGGGCTTTCTCAAGGGCAGCGTCAGCCAGGTGGACGGCCAGGGGTGCGAGGTGCAACTGCAGGCCGGAGCGCGCCTGCGCCTGAGCCAAAGCCATCCGCAGCTCAAGGTCGGCAGTCCGGTGACCCTGGGCATTCGCCCCGAACACCTGGAGCTGGGCGAGCCCGGCCCCGGCAGCCTGCCAGTCACCAGCGACGTGGCCGAGCGCCTGGGCAGCGACACCTTCTGTCATGTGCGCAGCACCTGCGGCGAGGCCCTGACCCTGCGCATCCGCGGTGATCTGGCCAGCCGCTGCGGCGAGCAACTGCACCTGCGCCTGAACCCCGAGCACTGCCACCTGTTCGATGCCCAAGGCGTCGCTGTTCCCCGTTCCCTGCGCGCCGCCGCCTGATGGCCGCCGCCCGATTACCGAGAGCCCTTGCATGAAACTCAATCGCTTCAACCTCAGCCAGCTCCCGCCCCAGGTGCAGGTGCCGGCCTACAGTGCCGCCGACACCCGCCAAGGCATCGTGCACATCGGCGTCGGCGGTTTTCACCGGGCGCACCAGGCCTACTACACCGACGCCCTGATGAACCAGGGCCTGGGCCTGGACTGGAGCATCTGCGGGGTCGGCCTGCGCGCCGAGGACCGCCGCGCCCGGGACGACCTGGCGGGCCAGGACTGCCTCTACACCCTGTTCGAACTGGGGGACGGTGACGACCACGAAGTGCGGGTGATCGGCTCCATCAGCCAGATGCTGCTGGCCGAAGACGGCCCCCAGACGCTGATCGACAAGCTGGCCAGCCCAGAGATCCGCATCGTCTCCCTGACCATCACCGAGGGCGGTTACTGCATCGATGACAGCAGCGGCGAGTTCATGCTCCACCTGCCGCAGATCCAGCACGACCTGGCCCACCCCCAGCAGCCACGCACGGTGTTCGGCTTCCTCTGTGCCGCCCTGGCCAAGCGTCGCGCCGCGGGCATTGCGGCTTTCACCCTGATGTCCTGCGATAACCTGCCCCACAACGGCGCCGTGACCCGCAAGGCACTGCTGGCGTTTGCCGCCCGGCGCGACGCCGACCTGCACGACTGGATCGCCAGCCAGGTGAGCTTTCCCAATGCCATGGTGGACCGCATCACCCCCATGACCAGCACCGCCCACCGCCTGCAACTGCACGACCAGCACGGCATCGACGATGCCTGGCCGGTGGTGTGCGAGCCCTTTGTGCAGTGGGTCCTGGAAGACCAGTTCGTCAACGGCCGCCCGGCCTGGGAACAGGTGGGCGTGCAGTTCACCGACGACGTCACGCCCTATGAAGAGATGAAGATCAAGCTGCTCAACGGCAGCCACCTGGCCCTGACCTACCTGGGCTTTCTCAAGGGCTACCGCTTCGTCCACGAAACCATGAACGACCCGCTGTTCGTCGCCTACATGCGCGCCTACATGGACCTGGACGTGACCCCGCAACTGGCGCCGGTGCCGGGCATCGACCTGGCGGCCTACAAGGACACGCTGGTCCAGCGCTTTTCCAACCAGGCCATCGCCGACCAGCTGGAGCGGGTGTGCAGCGACGGCTCGTCGAAATTTCCCAAGTTCACCGTGCCCACCCTCAACCGCCTGATCGCCGAGGGCCGCGATACCGAGCGGGCGGCCCTGGTGGTGGCCGCCTGGGCCCTGTACCTGCGGGGCGTGGACGAAAACGGCGTGCGCTACACGATTGCCGATCCACGGGCCGAGTTCTGCCAGGCCCTGGTGGCGGACGACACCCTGCTGACCCAGCGCCTGCTGGGAGTGGAGGAGATCTTCGGCCCGGCGATCCCCAGGTCCGCCGAGTTCGTCGACGCCTTTGAGCGCTGCTTCAACAGCCTGCGCGAGCAGGGCGTCAGCCGGACCCTGGAACGCCTGCTGGCCAAGCCAGCGCGTCCAGCGCGGAGCGCAGGATGAGCACAGCCGCGCTGTACCTGGGTCTAGATTGTGGCACCCAGGGCACCAAGGCCCTGATCCTCGACAGCCACAGCGGCGCCGTCCTGGGCCTGGGCGCCGCCCCCCACAGCCTGATCAGCGGCGCCAACGGCCGACGCGAGCAAGACCCCGGGCAATGGCTGCAAGCCTGCATCAGCGCCACCCACCAGGCGTTGCAGGCGGCCGGGGTCGATGGCCGGGACATTCTTGGCCTTGCGGTCTCCGGCCAGCAGCACGGCCTGGTGCTGCTGGATGACCAAGGCCAGGTGCTGCGTCCGGCAAAGCTCTGGTGCGACACCGAAACCGTGGCCGAGAACCAGCGCCTGCTGGATCACCTGGGGGGCGAACAAGGGTCTCTTGAGCGCCTGGGTATCGCCCTGGCGCCGGGGTACACCCTGTCGAAGCTGCTGTGGACCCGGGAACAGCACCCCGCCTTGTTCCAGCGCATCGCCCATATCCTGCTGCCCCACGATTACCTCAACTTCTGGCTGACCGGGCGCTGCTGCAGCGAATACGGCGACGCCTCCGGCACCGGTTACTTCAATGTCCGCCGGCGTGACTGGGACCGGGCCCTGCTGGCCCACATCGACCCCGAGGGCCGCCTGGAGCGTGCCTTGCCGGAACTGATCCAGGCCCAGCAGCCGGTGGGGCCGATACTGCCGCAGATGGCCGGGCTCCTGGGCATCAACCCCCAGGCCCTGGTGGCCAGCGGCGGTGGCGACAACATGCTCGGGGCCATCGGCACCGGCAATATCGAGCCCGGCATCATCACCCTGAGCCTGGGCTCTTCCGGCACCCTGTATGCCTATGCCGAGCAGCCGCTGGTCAGCCACGCGTCGGTGGCGTCCTTCTGCTCGTCCAGCGGTGGCTGGCTGCCGCTGATCTGCACCATGAACCTGACCAACGCCACCACCCTGGTGCGCCAACTGCTGGAGCTGGACCTGGACAGCTTCAACCGCTTGGCGGGCCAGGCGCCAATCGGCGCCGAAGGCTTGTGCCTGCTGCCGTTCTTCAATGGCGAGCGGGTCCCCGCCCTGCCCCAGGCCCGTGGCAGCCTGCTGGGCATGACCCTGGACAACCTGACCCAGGCCAACCTGTGCCGCGCGGTGCTGGAGGGCACCACCTTCGGCCTGCGCTACGGCCTCGACCTGTTGCGGGCCAATGGCTTGCAAAGCCAGAGCATCCGCCTGATCGGCGGCGGCTCGAAGAGTCCGCTATGGCGGCAGATGGTCGCCGATATCATGCACACCCCGGTGATCTGCACCCGTGAAGCCGAAGCCGCCGCCCTGGGTGCGGCGATCCAGGCGGCCTGGTGCCATGGACGGCAGACAGACCCGGCCTTTAGCCTGGCGCAACTCTGTGAACGCTGCGTAAGCCTCGACCTCGACAGCCAGACCTGGCCCCAGGCCGAACAGGTGAAAGCCTACGAGCCGGCGTATGCACGCTATCAACAGCATCTGGCAACCCTTTGAAGAGCGAATGACTATGTATCTGGTGTGTGGCGAAGCGCTGTTCGATTGTTTCAGCGTCGATGACGCAAGTACCCAAGCCAATAAAGTGCAGTTCCAGGCCATTGCCGGGGGCTCGCCCTTCAACGTGGCGCTGGGCCTGCGCCGAATGGGCATTGACGTGGCCCTGCTGGCCGGGCTGTCGCGGGATTACCTGGGCCAACGCCTGCAACGGGTACTGCAGGACGAAGGGGTCAACACCCGATACCTGCAGGAGTTCGACGCCCCCACCACCCTGGCCATGGTGGCGGTCGGCGCCGACGGCTCGCCCCACTACAGCTTCCGTGGTGAAGGCTGTGCCGATCGCCAGCTTCTGCAGGAGCACCTGCCGGAGCTGGAGCCGAGCGTGCGCGGCTTGCACATCGGCTCGTTTTCCCTGGTGGTGCAGCCGATTGCCGACACCCTGCTGGCCCTGGTGCTTCGTGAGCGAGGGCGGCGCCTGATCAGTCTCGATCCCAATGTGCGACTCAACCCGCAGCCGGATATCCAGCTGTGGCGCCAGCGTATCGGTGAACTGGTGCAGCATGCCGACCTGATCAAGGTCAGCGACGAGGACCTGGCCCAGCTGTATCCCGGGCAGGCGCCCGAGGAACTGATCCAGGGCTGGCTGCAAGAGCATGCGCAGTTGGTGTTCCTGACCCGGGGCAGCCAGGGAGCGACGGTGTTCAGTCGCGACCATGGCAGTTGGTCGGTAGCGGCGCAGACGGTGGTCGTGGCCGACACCGTGGGCGCCGGTGACACCTTCCAGGCGGCGTTGATCGCCTGGCTCACCGAACAGGGCCTGGACTCGCCTCAGGGCCTGGGGCAACTGACCCCTGCCCAGATCGACAGCCTGCTGCGATTTGCCGTCCAGGCCGCGGCGCTGACCTGCACCCGCACCGGCCCGGACCTGCCCTACCGCCATCAACTGCAACCGCTATAGAAACCGGCTTGCCGGCGAAGAGGCCCGTCAGCCTTGCGCCGATTCGGGCGACGCCTTCGCCGGCAAGCCAGTTCCTACAACATTCAGCGCCACCGTGGTGCTTTTCCTGGGCCTTGGTCAGAGCAACGAGAAGTTGTAGCTGACGATCAGGCGGGTCTCGTCCATGTCACGGGCGATCTTCTGGTAGTTGCTGCGGTAAGTGGCGTTACGCAGGCGCAGGCTCACGTCCTTGAAGGTGCCGCTCTGCACCACGTATTTGAGCTCGCTGTCGCGCTCCCACTCGCGACCTTCACGCAGGCTGCCCGGCACCTTGATGTGGTCACCGCTGACGTAACGGGTCAGGAAGCTCAAGCCATTGAGGCCGAGTGCCTTGAAGTCGTAGTCGTAGCGCAGTTGCCAGGAACGTTCCTGGATCGCGGCGAAGTCGTTGACCTGGACGTAGTTCACCAGGTACGGGTTGCTGCCATCCAGGTAGGGCATCGAGTTGTCGCCATACATGCGCTGCCAGCCGGCACTGAACACATGGCCGCCCAGGCTGTAGCCCAAGAGGGTGCTCAAGGCACGGTTATCGATGCTGCCGGCGCGCTCGGCGCCACTGTCGGCGCTCTTGAGCAGGCGCAAGTCGCCCTTCAATACCCCGGGCCCCAGCGGCTGGTTGGCCAACAGGCCGACAAAATGCTGGCGGTAGATGTCTTCCAGCTCGGCGTAGTGGTACTGGCCGGTCAGGCGCTCATTGAACTGGTAGTCCACGCCGTAGGTGTCGAAGTGGTCCGCGGTGGTGTTGCAGGCATAGCGCTTGTTCTTGCAGTGCACGCGAATGTCCTGGGCATCGGTGGAATCCCGGGCGGTGTAGCGGTTCAGGCGCGCAGCCGTCAGGGTCAGGCCCTTGACCTCCTTGGACGTGAGCACGGCACCGTTGAACATCGTCGGCAGCAGGCGTCCGTCGTTGTACTTGAGCAATGGCAGGTCCGGCAGTTGCGCACCGTATTTGAACACCGTCCGGGACATTCGCACCTTGGCGGTCAAGCCCAGCTTGGCGTACTGATCCGCAGAACCCCGTGGGTCGTGTCCGCTGGAAGGCAAGAGACCACTGTTGCTGCGGTCGGGGCTGGAATCCAGCTTGATGCCCAACATGCCCAAGGCATCCAGGCCAACACCCACGGTGCCTTCGGTGTAGCCCGATTGCAGGTTGAGGATGAAACCCTGGGCCGACTCTTCACGCTTGGAAGCCCCCTGATCAGTGCGGGTGTGACCGTCGCGAAAGTCCCGATTGAAGTAGACCGTACGTGACTCCAGCTTGGCGCTGCTGTCCTCGACAAAACCACCGGCCTGGGCCTGCGGGGCAAATCCTGCGCACAGGACGACAGCTCCGAGGCCCAGGAGTGGGCACGGATTGAGTAACGCAAAAGGGGGACGCATGAACGGGCTCCAGCAGAAAATCAGTGACGCGAGGTAAAGAAAGACCCAGGTGAAATCCATCCCACGAATCAAAAGTCGCAGGCTGAATTGATTGAATCAATGAAGGTCGGCAATGATGGCAGATGGCCCGCCCTGCCCCCAACCCGACTTTAGTCTGACTCCCCCAGTCGCCGCGACTGCACTCACTGCCCAAGCCGTCGAACAGCCATAACCAGCAGAAAAGCTGTCAATTTTGGCAAATTTCAGCACGATAAGACCGGTCAAAAAACCTGACTAAATAATCAGAAAACCACCTGACCAAGACAGCGCAGTAGTCAATAGTGGCGAAAAAGCATCATATTTTTTACGTTTTTATCTACCGTTCGTCGGTTTTATTATTCTTTCTGAACAACTGATCAAGTATTTGACGATTTCCATTATGACCATCATCAATCAATCTAACTTATTGTTTTAAAAGGATTTGTTATCAATAAAAGATTCACCGAAAACGCCAGCGTCATTTATGCATCACTGCAAAACGTCAATTAACCGTCTCAACCTTATGATAGTGTCAAAAAAAGAGCGTGATAGCGGCCATGTGCCACACGCCTTTTTCAGAAGGTGAGGCATGCCCTCACCCAACACTCATCATGGACGAGGTCGTTCCCTTGGAAGTCAGCGTTTTTGGTACTGGCTATGTTGGCCTGGTGCAAGCAGTTGCCCTCGCCGATGTCGGGCATAACGTGGTCTGTGTCGATATCGACAGCCATAAGATTGCCCAGCTGCAACGTTCCATTCCTCCGATTCACGAGCCGGGTCTGGCGACCCTGATCGAAGAGAATCAAAAGGCCGGCCGACTGCACTTCACCACCCAGGCCAGCGATGCAGTGGGCCATGGCCAGGTGATTTTCATCGCAGTCGGCACGCCCTCCAACGAAGACGGCTCGGCGGACCTGGACCATGTCCTGGCGGTGGCCCGCAACATTGCCAGTCTGATGCACAGCGACAAGACCCTGGTGATCAAATCCACCGTACCGGTGGGTACTGCTGACCTGGTGATCGAGACGGTCGCCGAACAACTGGCGGACCTGGGCAAGTCCCAACTGCGGGTGCACGTGGCCTCCAATCCGGAGTTTCTCAAGGAGGGCTCGGCGGTGGCCGACTGCATGCGTCCGGACCGGATCGTCGTCGGCTGTTCCCACGAACGGCCCCGCCAGCAGTTGAGCGAGCTGTACGCACCGTTCAACCACAACCATGACCGCCTGATGTTCATGGATAACCGCAGTGCCGAACTGGTCAAGTACGCCGCCAACGCGATGCTCGCCACTCGCATCAGCTTCATGAACGAGATGGCCAACCTGGCGGAGCGCCTGGGGGTGGACATCAATGCTGTGCGCAAAGGCATCGGCGCCGACCCGCGCATCGGCTACCACTTCATTTACCCCGGCGCCGGTTTCGGCGGCTCGTGCTTCCCCAAGGACCTGCGGGCGCTGATCCACACCGCGGAAAGCCACGGGCTGGAGCCGCACATGCTCAAGACCGTGCGTGACGTCAATGAACAGCAGCGCCATGTGCTGTTTCGCAAGCTCAAGGCGCACTTGGGGGACAACCTCAAGGGCAAGGTCATTGCGTTGTGGGGGCTGGCCTTCAAGCCCAACACCGATGACATGCGCGAAGCCACCAGCCGCTACCTGATGGAAGCGCTGTGGCAAGCCGGGGCCAAGGTCCATGCCTATGACCCGGAAGCCATGACCGAATGCCGACGGTTGTACGGCTACCGCGACGACCTGCAGCTGTGCGCAACCCGTGACGACACCCTGCAAGGCGCAGACGCCCTGGTGATCTGCACCGAGTGGAAAGCCTTTCGCGTGGTGGACTTCAAGCTGCTGCACGACACCCTCAACGATCGCCTGATCGTCGACGGCCGCAACCTGTACAACCCGCAACAGGCAGCGGACGCCGGCCTGCATTACCTGAGCATCGGCCTGCCCTACCGCGTACCGGAGGCGCTGCGCGCATGAATATCCTGATCACCGGGGCCGCCGGTTTCATCGGCGCCCATACCGCACTGCGCTTGCTCAAGGATGGGCATCAGGTCACCGGACTGGATAATTTCAACGACTACTACGACCCCCAGCTCAAGCGCGACCGGGTGCGCTGGGTCGAACAGCAAGTGGGACACTTCCCCCTGCAACGCCTGGACCTGGCGGACAGCGAGGGCCTGGAGCGGCTGTTCGCCGAAGTCCGGCCCCAGGTGGTGATCAACCTCGCCGCCCAGGCCGGGGTGCGCTACTCCCTGGAAAACCCCAAGGCCTACCTGGACAGCAACCTCTCAGGGTTCCTCAACCTGCTGGAAATGTGCCGGCGCTACCCGGTGGAGCACCTGATCTACGCCTCGTCCAGCTCGGTGTACGGGGCCAACCAGCAAACGCCGTACAAGGTCAGCGACAACGTCGACCACCCGCTGTCGCTGTACGCGGCGAGCAAGAAAGCCAACGAGCTGATGGCCCACAGTTACAGCCACCTGTTCGGGGTGCCGGCCACCGGCCTGCGCTTCTTCACCGTCTACGGTCCCTGGGGCCGGCCGGACATGTCGCCGATCCTGTTCGCCGACGCCATCAGCCAGGGCCGGCCGTTGAAGCTGTTCAACTACGGCCTGCACCAGCGCGACTTCACCTATGTCGACGACATCGTCGAGTCCCTGGTACGCCTGCTGGGCAAGCCGCCGGTGCGCGACCCGCTGTGGGACCGCGAACAACCGGACCCGTCCACCAGCATGGCGCCCTGGCGGCTGTTCAACATCGGCGGCCAGCGTCCGGTGGAACTCAAGGAGTACGTGGCAACCCTGGAAAAGCTCCTCGGACGCCAGGCCCAGGTGGATTACCTGCCCCTGCAGCCCGGTGACGTGCTCAACACCTGCGCCGACGTCAGTGCCCTGGAAAACCTCACCGGCTTCGGCCCCCAGGTGACCCTGGAAGAGGGCCTGAAGCACTTCGTCCAGTGGTACCTGAGCTACTACCCGGGCGGCGCGTCCTGAGCCCACGCCCCTGGGCGTTTTTACCCAACCTTTGCTATGGAAGTATTCCCGGTGGATATGGAAAGACCCTTCTCATTGCCTGCAACCGAGGTGCCGGCGCCTGCTCGCATCGACCGGCGCAACGATCCGTTCCGGCGCAAAGTCCAGGCCGCCATCGAGCTGCAACAGCATGGCTGGATCAGCGGCCGCGACGGCGGCCGGCCCTGGACCCTGTCACGCAGCAAGCGCCTGACCTCGGCGCTGCTGGCGGCGACGCTGCTGGTGCTGCTGTCGCCGGTGCTGTTGACGGTCGCGCTGTTGATCAAGCTCAGCAGCCCCGGGCCGGTGTTCTTCGTCCAGTTGCGCACCGGTTTTCGTGGCCGGCGCTTCGGCATGTACAAATTCCGCACCATGGTGGTCAACGCCGAAGCCCTGAAGGACTCGGTGCGCCACCTGAACAAGCACGGCCCGGATTCGGTGGACTTCAAGATCGACCGCGACCCGCGGATCACCGGCATCGGCGGTTTCCTGCGGCGCACCAGCCTCGACGAATTGCCGAACCTGATCAACGTGGTACTCGGCCAGATGCGCATCGTCGGCCCGCGTCCGACCTCGTTCCACGCCCAGACCTACAAGGAACACCACCTCGGGCGCCTGAGCATCTACCCCGGGATCACCGGCCTGTGGCAAGTGTCCGGACGCAGCGACGTGGACTTCGACGGTCGGGTCACCCTCGACATGACCTACATCTTCCAGCAGAGCCCCTGGCTCGACCTGAAGATCCTGATCAAAACCCCTTTCAAGGTCCTCAATGGCCATGGAGCAAGTTGAAATGGCGGCAGCAACCCTAGCCAGTCTGAAGATCCAGCGTCCCAGCGAAAGCAACCTGGCGGTGACCGTGCTCGACCGCGAGCTGCGGGTGATCCTGCTGACGGCGGCCAACCGCAACAGCGGCATCACCAGCAGCAGCCTGAGCATGGTCAGCGAACTGGCGCGCACCAGCCGCGGCCGGGTCCTGCTGGTGGACACCAGCCTTTCGGACAACAGCCTGACCCGGCGCCTGGACCTGGGCGAACGCCCGGGCTTTCTTGACCTGGCCCTGGCCGATACCCCGCCGCTCCTGGCGCAGTGCATCGAAAGCAGCGATGAACTGGGCTTCGATTTCCTGCCCCTGGGCCGCCGCCAGCAATACGCCGAGCGCCTGACCCCGGAACTGCTGCAGGAACTGTTGCAGGCCCTGGCCGCGGACTATCGCTTCGTGATCATCGACGGCGACCCGGTGTACAGCAGCGGCGACATCCTCACCCTGAGCACTCAGGTGGACGGCGTGGTGCTGGTGGTACGCAGCGAGGAAACCCGCTGGGAAGTGGCCCAGGCCGCGGCGCAGCGCTTGATCCAGGCCGAGGCGAAGCTGATCGGCAGCGTGTTCAACGCCCGCAAGTACTACATGCCCAAGTGGGTTTATGACCGTCTCTGACCGGCACAAGGACCGTGTAACCATGAACAAGCCAAGACTCTCCCTGCTGGGCCTGTCGTTGCTGGCCGCCCTCGGCGGCTGCGTCAACCGCGAGCCGCAGCAGATGCCGGTGCAGATCCTCAGCGCCCCGGCCGACCAGGCCCAGCTCACCGAGGTCATGCCCATCGAACAGGTGCTGCGCCCGCAGGACGTGCTCGATGTGATCTTCCATATCGGCACCACCAGCCAGCAGCCGTATCGGGTGCAGCCCGGCGATCAGGTGGACGTGAGCTTCCTCACCGCGCCGGAACTGGGGGGCAGCAAGCTGGTGCTGCCCGACGGCAGCATCGACATGCCCTACGTGGGCAATCTCCAGGTCGCCGGGCTGTCCGCCGAACAGGCGCGCCAGGCCCTGGAAGCCCAGTACGCCAAGGTGCTGAAGAAGCCGCAGATCACCTTCTCGATCTCCCACGCCATGGCCCAGCTGGACAACCTGCGCACCAGCCTGACCAACCCGGCCACCGGCCTGAGCCGGGAGATCGTGGTGGGTTCCGATGGCCGCGCCAGCTTTCCGCTGCTGGGCAGCCTGTCTTTGCAGGGCAAGAGCCTCAGCGAGCTGCAGACCCTGATCAACCAGCGCTACGCCAAGGAAGTGGGCCAGGTCAGCGTCGACGTGCTGCTCAAGACCACCGCCGCCAACGAAGTGTTCGTGATGGGCGAAGTCGGCCAGCCCGGGGCCTACCCGATCCGCCGGCCGATCTCGGTGCTTGAAGCCCTGACCCTGGCCAAGGGCGCCGGACCCACCGCGCGCCTGGACTCGGTGGTGATCATGCGGCGCAAGGGCAATCAGGTCGAAGCCCGGGTCTATGACGCCGATGCGGCGCTGGACGGCAAGGCCCTGCAGTTCGCCTACCTGCAACCGGACGACATGCTCTACGTGCCCAAGACCCGCCTGGCCAAGGCCGGGGCCCTGAGCAAGCAGCTGGCGGACGTGATCATGTTCCAGGGTGTCGGGTTCAGCTTCGGCTACCGCGTCGACAACAAAGAAACGAACAACAACTGAGTTCCCTCTTGATGACCAAGATCGAAAACTACCTGCACGAGTTTCTGCTCGTGTTCTTTGTCAATCGACGCCTGATCAAGCGGGTGTTCCTCGGTTTCGCCCTGATTGCGCTGGTGCTGCCGCTGGTGCTCAAGCAGAGCTTCGAGATCACCGCCGAAGTCATTGTGCAGTCCAAGAAACTGTCGCAGACCGACGCCAACACCGTGCTTACCCCGGACAGCGACAAGTTCATCCCGCCGTCCCTGGCGGACATGGAGACCGAGAGCAATATCCTGCGCTCGCCGACCCTGATTCGCGACACCATCGACCAGCTGCGCCGCGAAGGCCAGTTCGGCGGCAGCGAAGGCCTGTTGACCCGGCTGATCTTCAAGCCCATCCGCAATGGCCTGATCGATCCGCTGCGCAACCATGTGATCAACCCGGTACGCGGTTTCTTCGGCCTGGCCGTGGACCCGGTGCGTGACACCAGCCTGGATGCCTTCACCGACCAGGCGGTCAAGGACCTGAAGATCGGCACCCTGCCCGGCTCCAATGTGATCTCCATCGTCTACGCCAGCCCCAATGCCGCCGAAGGCACGCGCTTCGTCGAGCGCCTGCTGGCCAACTACCTGAAGAACCGCCAGGACCTGCAATCCAACGAACTGCCCGAAGCCTTCTACGAGCAGAAGAAGGCCCAGTACCAGTCGCGCCTGGATGACCTGGAAGGCAAGCGTCAGGCCCTGCTGGAAGCGGCCCATGCCTCCGACCCTAAGGAAGAGATCACCTTCCGCCTCAATGCCATCAACACCGAGGAACAGTCCCTCAACGGCTACCGCGACCAGGCCCTGGAGAACCAGCGCCGCCTGGATTACCTGCAGAAGAACCTGAGCGCCGCACGCAAGGCCGGCATCACCGACTACACCTTCCCCTTCGCCTTCGCCAACACCGTGGACAACGTTGCCTACGAAGACCGCGAGATCAAGCAACTGGGCGAACAACTGACCAATCTGGTCAGCCAGTACGGCACCACCGCCGACACCTACCGCGCCGACAGCGTGCCGATGCAGCAGCAGCGCGAGCAGATCGTGCGGGCCCGGGCGCAGTTCCTCAAAGTGGTGGAAAACCGTGTTCGCGAGCGCAGCAGCGACCTGCAGATCACCCAATCGGTGATCGCGCAGAAAACCGCGCGCATCAACGACTACAAGGCCCGGGTCCGCGACCTGCAGGAAGTGCTGAGCAAGCTGCGCCAACTGGACACTGAAATCGACGCCTTGCACAAAGCCTTCTTCACCTACACCCAGCGCTACGAAGAGAGCCGCGGCGAACGCCTGATCAGTGGCGAGCTGTCCAACGCCCGGGTGCTCAGCCAGCCTTACGAACCCAGCGAAGCGGCCTTTCCCAAGCCGATGCTGATCATTCCCCTGGGCCTGCTCACCGGCCTGCTGCTGGCGATTGCCCTGGGTTATGTCTACGAGTTCTTCGATCACCGCTTCAAGCACCCGGCCCAGGTCAGTGATCACCTTGGCCTGCCGGTGCTGATGGTGCTCAACGCGGTTGAAGAGCAACAGGTCAATCCCTATCCACGCTGGACCTGGCGCTGGGCCTGGTATTGGGCCAAACAGTGAACGACCTGAGCCTGGCCGCACAGCCTATCGTGCACCTGATCCACAGCGGCGGCTTCTATGGCGCCGAACGCATGCTGCTGGATCATTGCCGGATCACTCCGGGACAGCATCGGGTGGTGTTCATCAATGCCCCGCAGAGCTTGCTGCAGCGGTTCAACGAGGCCGGAGTGCCCAGCCATAACTGCCACTGTTTGAAGGCGCTGCTGGCCCATCTGCGGCAGCAGCCCGGCCTGCTCAACGCCCACAACTTCAAGGCCCAGGTGTTCGCCTGGGTCTGTGCCCGGCGCCTGCAACTGCCCCTGGTGCTGACCCAGCACGGCTTCACGCCGCGCAGCCTGAAACAGAAGCTCTACACCTGGATCAGCCTGCGCCTGTGCCGCAGCCCTCAGGTGCGCCGGGTGGCCTGTGTGGCCCAAAGCATTGCCCAGTTGCACCGCCAGGCCGGCGTGGCCGAGGGCAAGCTGCGGGTCATTCCCAACGGCCTGCCCGAGCCCAAGCGGGGGCTGCCGGTGAACCAGGAAGGGCCGCCGCTGCGGGAGGCCGAAATACGCCGCGACGAGATGGAGCCGATGGTGGGCTTCGTCGGACGCCTGAGCGCGGAAAAGGGCCCGGACCTGTTTCTCGACGCACTGATCAACCTGTGCCGGCAGCGCCCCACGCTCAAGGCGGTGCTGCTCGGTGACGGCGAACAGAACCAGGCCTTGCGCCAGCGCATCGACGCTGCCGGGCTGTCGCTGCGCATTCTGTTGCCCGGTTACCAGCAGGACATGCAGCCCTGGCTCAAGCGCCTGAATGTGCTGGTGCTCAGTTCGCGCACCGAAGGCACACCGATGATCCTGCTGGAAGCCATGCAGGCCGGCACCCCGGTGGTGGCCTTTGCCGTGGGCGGCATTCCCGATGTCCTGCAACACCGGCAGAACGGCTTGCTGGCCAAGCCCCTGGACAGCGTCGATCTGGAGCGGCGCATCGGCCAATTGCTGGATCAGCCGGCCCTGGCCGAGGAACTGGCCCAGGCCGCCCGCGTCACCCAGCGCAAGCACTATCACCTGCCCACCCTGGCCCGCAGTTGGGATGAGCTGTATCGCCTGGCCAGGGAGAGCACCCCGGTATGATCGCCGCCCCGTTTCTCGGCCTCCTGCTGGGCCTGGCCAGCCTGCTGCTGCTCGCCAGCCCCTGGCCGTTTCTGGCGCCGCTGGTGGTGCTCGGGCTGGTGGGCCTGGCCCTGCTCTATCGCCGTCCGGGTTGGGGCCTGCTGGGCATCTGCGCCCTGGTGCCCTTCGAGGGCCTGTTCAAGGACAGCGCGTTCTCCGGGGCCAAGCTGCTGGGGGCCTCGCTGATCCTGATCATGCTGTTCAAGCTGCTGTTGCGGCACATCCCCGATACCCGCCTGCGCAGCAACCTGTGGCGGGCCCTGGGGCCGTTCCTGCTGTGCCTGCTGCTGAGCCTGATGTACAGCGAGAACCTGCTGGTGTCCCTGGACAGCCTGCGAGAACTGGCCGTGGGCCTGGTGCTGTTCTTCGTCACCTTGCTGATCGCCCGGGAAACCAACCTGCTGATGCTCTGCCGCCTGCTGGCGGTCAGCGTGGCCATCACCTGTGTGATCGCGCTGATCTCCGCCAAGTATCAGGTCGGCGGTCGGGCCATCGGCCTGCTGCAGGACGCCAACTACTTTGCCCTGCTGATCGCCATGGCGGTGCCGCCGGCGATCCTCCTCGCCCTGCGCTCGCCCCACTGGCCGGGGCGGCTGTTCTGGGTCGGCATCAGCCTGACCCTGATGGCCGGGATGACCAAGACCGACTCGCGCTCCGGCCTGTTGGTGGTGCTGTTCACCATCGCTATTGGCCTGTGGCACTACCGCGACCGGCTCAAGGGCCTGCGGCCCAAGCACCTGGGGTTCGCCATGTTCGCCGTGGCGATCGTCGTGCCCCTGGGCATCGCGGTGCTGCCAGCCGAATACGTAACGCGGATTCAGTCCCTGAGCATGCTCAAGTCCGGCGCGCATTCGGCGGACACCTCCCTGGGCCGACGGACTTCCTACCTGGTGGTGGGAGGCCAGATGATCCGCGAGAACCCGCTGCTGGGCTCGGGGCTGGGCACCTTCCCGATTCATTACGCGCAGACCGGCTTCGCCAGCAGCTTCTCGGAAAACATGAACGAGCCCGACCTGTTCCGCCGGGCCCACAACACCTACCTGGAACTGTTCAGCGAACTGGGCATTCCCGGCGGCTTGAGCTTCGTGGTGCTGATGCTCATGGGCCTGCGCAACTTCGAGCGGGCGCGCCAGGGCTTCCTCGCCCGGGGCCAGCGTGAACAGGCGGACATCGCCACCCACCTGGGCCTGAGCCTGTTGGCCATGGCGCTGTTCCTACTGTTTCTCAGCGCGCCGAACCACAAGTACCTGTGGATCTTCCTGGCCCTGTCCAGCGTGCTGCGGCTCGAAGCCGAAGAAGATCCGGCGCCCACCTCATAAATGCAAACCTGGCCAAGGGAGGCAAAGATGCAAAGGATCAGCGTGATCGTGCCCATGTACAACGAGGCACGTCACATCACCCGGACCCTGGACAGCGTGATCCTCGCCGCCCGGGTCGCGGCCATCGACTACGAGTTGATCGTGGTGGACAACGGCTCCACCGACCAGGGGCCGCAACGGGCCCGTGAGCTGGGGGCGCGAGTGCTGCTGTGCCCGGGCCTGGGCATCGGCGCCTTGCGCAATCGCGGCGCCGCCGTGGCCACTGGCGATTGCCTGGCGTTTCTCGACGCCGACATCGAGGTGCCCGGCAACTGGCTGCAACTCTGGCAGCAGGCCCTGGCGGACAACCGCGCCGAGGTCTTTGCCCTGGACTGCGCCGCCCCGGACTGCGCGCCCTGGTTCGCCCGGGCCTGGCAACGCCGCAGCCTGGCGGGCAGTCAGCCGGCGCGCCTGCTGCATTGGATGCCAACCCCCAACCTGTGCCTGAAACGGGTCTGGTTCGAGCGGGTCGGCGGCTTCGACGAACACTTGCGCACCGGCGAAGACAAGGACTTCGGTCTGCGGCTGCACGCTGCCGGCGCCCGCCAGTTGAGCCTGTCTGAGCCCCAGGTGCTGCATTGGGGTTTTGAAGGCAGCTGGGGCGAATGGGCCGGCAAGGAGCGCTGGCGCCAGGGCAGCCACCTGCAGTTGCTCAAGGGTGGCGGCCTCAATCTGCGTCTGTTGCGCTTTCCCCTGCTGTGCCTGGCCTGTGCCTTGCTGAGTCTGCTGGCGCTGTTCGGCCTGCTGCTGGGCCAGCCGGGCGGCGCCGCGCTATGCCTGCTGCTGGGTTCCCTGGCGCCCCTGGTCCTGGCCCTGCGTCAGGGGCTGCGCCAGCGCGATCTGCTGTTTGTCCTGCAACTCTGGCTGCTGCATTGGGTGCGCCTGCACCTGGGCGCCGTGGCCCTGGTGCAGGGTCTGTTCAACCGTTCCGTCGTGAGACCTGACCGTGGCTAAAACTATTTTCTGGCTGTGCCTGTTACTGCCCTTCTATGCCTGGATCGGTTATCCCCTGCTGCTGGCCCTGCTCAGCCTGTTCGTGCGGCCGCGCCCGCTGCAGACGGGTGAGCCGCTGTCGGTCAGCGTGATCATCGCCGCCCACAACGAAGGCCCGCACATCGAGCACAAGCTGCGCACCTTGCTGCAGCAGGACTACCCGGCCACGGACCTGCAGATCATCCTCGCCAGCGACGGTTCCAGCGACGATACCGTGGCCACCGCCCTGGCGGTGCGCGACTCACGGGTGCTGGTCCTGGACCTGCCCCGGGTGGGCAAGGCCGGGGCCCTGAACGCCGCAGTGGAACTGGCGCGCAACGACATCCTGGTGTTCACCGACGCCGACAACCAATGGTCCGGCGACACCCTGGGCAAGCTCCTGGCGCCCCTGGCCGACCCACAGGTTGGCGCCTGCGGCGGGCACATGATCATCCCCGACCCGGGGCACAACCTGAGCCTGGGCGACAGCCTGTACCGGCACTACGAAGCCTGGTTGCGCCAGGCCGAGAACCGCACCGGCTGCATGGTGTCCGCCGACGGCGCGCTGCTGGCCCTGCGCCGCGAGCTGTTCCAGCACATTCCCGCCGAGGTCAACGATGACTTCTTCATCAGTACCTGCGCCCCGGTGGCCGGCAAGCGCATCGTCTATGTGGAGGAGGCCCAGGTCCTGGACCAGGGCGTGGACGAAGCCGGCAAGCAATATCGCCGGCGCCTGCGGGTCACGGTCGGCGGCCTGCAGAGCCTGGCTCAGCGCCGCGAGCTGATGAACCCCTTGCGCCACGGTGCCTACGCCATTGCCCTGATCAGCCACAAGCTGATCCGCCGCCTGGCCCCGGTGCTGTTGCTGCCATTGCTGTTGAGCAATCTGTGGCTGTGGAACGCCGGCGCTTTCTACAGCCTGGGCCTGACGGCCCAACTGCTGGGTTACGCGGCCGGCGTGATGGGGCTGCTGGACAGTCGCGGGCGCCTGCCCAAGGTATTTCGTCTCGCCGGCTTCGTGCTGGTGACCCTGGCCGGCATGAGCATGGGCCTCTGGCAGTTTCTCCGCGGGCGGCGCTACGCCCTGTGGAACCCACAACAGAATCGCTGACATGGCCATCAAACAATCCTTCAAGCGCCTGCTGGGCAGCGCCTATCTGCACAGCTTCGGCCGTATCCGCCTGAGCGACGCCGGCGCGGTGCTGATGCTGCACCGGGTAGTGGCCGATTCCACGGACGCCAGCCTGCCCCATCGGGCGCCGCTGTGTGTCGGCCAGGGGCATTTCGAACACTTGCTGCGCTGGCTGCGCCGGCACTTCGACTGTGTGCCCTTGCAGCACCTGCTGGAGTTGCCCGCGGGCGACCGGCCCCGGGTGGCCCTGACCTTCGACGATGGCTGGCGGGACAATGCCGAGGTCGCCTATCCCCTGCTGGAGCGCTACGAGGTGCCGGCGAGCATCTTCCTGTCCACGGACTTCATCGGCAAGCGCCAGGGTTTCTGGTGGGAGTCCATTGGTGAAACCCTGTGGCAACAGGCCGACAGCGCCGCCGCTCAACCGCTGTTGACACAGTTGCGGGCCCTGGCGCTGGCACCACCACCGGAGCTATTGCAACCCGGCGCCAGCCGCGCTCGCAGCGGCATCCTCGGGGGCTACCTGCAACAGCTCAAAGGCCTGCCGCCCCAGACCCTGCAAGCCCTGGCCGACAGTTGTCCCGACGACAGCGCGCCCCACAGCCTGGACTGGGCCCAGGTCCAGCGCCTGGAACGCTCGGCACTGGTGCGCTTTGGTCCCCATGGTGCCAGCCACGGCATTCTCACCCGGCTTGACGGCGCCGCGATGCGAGCCGATCTGCAGCGCTCCCACCACGCCTTGCAGGAGCACTGTCAGGCGCCGCTGGGGGTCTATTGCTACCCCAATGGCGATCACAATCCCGAGGTGCGCGCAGCGGTGGCCGAACTGGGTTATCGCTATGCCCTGGGCACCCGCCCGGGGCTGATCGAGGCCGATGGCAATCCGCTGCTGGCCCTGCCCCGCATCGATGTCAGCCACGCCAGCGCCGGACGCCCCGGGCTGCTGGCCTGGCGCCTGCTCCAGGGAGCCCGAGCATGAAGCGCGGCAGCTACCTCTGGCACCTGGCCCTGAGCATGGGCACCCGACTGGCGATGATCGGCCTGCGGCTGCTGCGCAACGTGTTGCTGGCGCGCCTGCTGGGCCCGGCGGATCGCGGCCTGTTCGCCCTGCTCAGCACCCTGCCGGACCTGATCGCGGCCCTGACCAGCGGCGGCCTCAATACCGCCGTCGGCTATGAAGCCGCCCGCCAAAGCCCCATGGGACTGTTGCTGACTCAGGTGCTGGTCTACGGCTGCCTGCTGGCCAGCCTGCTGACGCTGGCCGGGCTGGCCCTGATGAACACCTGGGGCAGTCACTGGGAACTGAGCCTGCAACTGGGCGACCTGGCCTGGCTGTTGTTGCTGGCGGTGCCGATCACCGTGCTCAAGAGCGGTCTGTTGACCCTGCACAACGCGGACGGTCGGGTCGAGGCCTTCAATGCCCTGCGCCTGCTGGAATCCCTGGTGCCACTGCTGCTGTTCGTCGGGCTGTGGTGGATCTGGCGCGACCAGCCGCTGTCGGCGGCCCTGGTCAGCTGGCTGGGCGGCACCGTGCTGGTGGTGGTGGTCGGCTGGTGCTGGCTGCGCCGCTGGCATGACCTGCGCTTGCGCTGGCAGGCCGGTGAACAGGGCAAGTTGCTGCGCTACAGCGCCCAGAGCCACCCGGGGGTGTTGTCGCAACAGTTGATGCTGCGCTCGGACTACCTGTTCATCGGCGCCCTGCTGGACCCCGTCGCCCTGGGCTGGTACGCCATGGCCAGCGCCGCCGCCGAACTGCTGCTGATCATTCCCGAGGCGGTGACCACGCCGCTGATGAAACGCCTGCTGCAGCAAGGTTCCGGTATCGAAGAACTGACGGCCCTGGCCCTGCGCCTGACGGCCACGGTAATGCTTGGCGCCTGCCTGGGCATGGCGCTGATCGGCCAGTGGCTGATCGTCACCCTGTTCGGCGCCGCCTACGCCCCAGCCTACGACGCGCTGCTGGCCCTGCTGCCGGGGCTGTTCGGCCTGTGCTACGCCAGCATCCTGCGCCTGGACCTGCTGGGCAAACAGCGCCCCGGCAGCCTGTCGCTGCTGCTGGCCGGGGGCGCGCTGCTGAACCTGATCCTCAACGCGGTATTGATTGCGCCACTGGGCATCGTCGGCGCCGGCCTGGCCTCGTCGATGGCCTACCTGGCGGTGAGCCTGGTGATGCTCGGCCTGTACTGCCACCTCAGCGGCGTGGCCTGGTACCGCACCCTGATCCTGCTACCTGGAGACATTGTCTACGTGCGCCATCTACTGCGCCCTAAGGAAACGGCCTGATGAAACCCTGTTCCCTGCTCGCCCTGATGCTGATCGCGGCGGCCTCATCCCTGCACGCGGAGCCCATGCAATGGGGGGATATCCGCGACGGCAGCCTGTATCTGCAAGCCGACAGCGCCGACACCCTGCAACTGCGCTGGAGCCCGGCCTGGCAAAGCGACGCCAACCAGGAACAGCTGTACCTGCTGCAACCGGACGGCCAGTTGCTGCAACAGCTGGACATCCGCGCCGACCAACCTTACGGCCAGCGGGAGATCCAGCTGCCCGCCGCCCGCGGCGACTATCGCCTGCAAGTGCCGGGCTACAGCTTTCGCAACTTCAAGGTCGGCCACGACCGTTCGACCCTGGCCCAGTTCGAGCCGGCCAAGGTGCATTTCAGTGCCGATGTGCCCAGCGGCGTCGAGCTGTACTTTCGCGTGGCCGCCGGAGAGCAGGCGCAGTTGGCGGGCAAATACTACGGCGGGGTCAGCGTGCTTCAGGCCACGCGTCTGAGCGACGGCCAGCAGGTACGCCTGCCGTTGGTGGAGCACCCGCACTATGGGCAGTTCGACCAGAGCGCCTTGCCGGTGGCCCAGCAGGACGAAGTCTGGCGCCTGTCCCTGGGCGGCTCCGGCAAGGTGGCGTTCTGGCTCGACGGCACTGCCAACCTGTTCGCCCAGGACCTGCGTCAGCTGCACCCGCTGCAATGGACGCCGGCGCGGGTCGAGCTGCGCCTCAAACCCCAGGTGCGCGGTCCCAGCCCGCACCTGGGGATCGCCCTGCCCTATGCCGAGCCGCCGTCGTCGACCTTCGAACTGCTGCGCGCCCTGGGCCCGCAGGCTGCCAACTTCTACAGCTTCGTCGATGTGATCCAGCAAGAACCCCAGCGGGAAATCACCTTTCGCCGGCTGTACCGCGAAGACTTCAAGATCGAGCGCGACATCACCTTGCTGGCCGGCACCGGACGCCGGGCCGTGCTGGACGCCGACAGCGCCACCCTGGCCGGGCTCGACGCCTGGCTGGCGGACAGCGTGCGCCTGGGCAACCAGGGCCTGCATTACCTGGCCTTTGCCGACGAACCCAACCTCAACTTCCCCAGCTACGCAGCGTTTGCCGCCTATTTTGCGCAAATGCTGGAACACACCAAGGCCAACTCCGACGCCCGCGCCGCCGGAGTGCGCATTGCCATGCCGGTGAGTTCACGACTGCTGGACGGTCCCTTTCGCATTGGCGCCGGGCAACGCCGGGGCATCGACTGGGCCCGGCAACTGCTGGCCGAACACGGTGCCGACATCGATGCCCTGGCCTGGCACGAATGGATGGTCCGCGACCTGCTGGCCACCCGTCGCTATCGCACCAGCGTGCGCGCCGCCGCCGATCTGGTGGGCCTCGATGCGCAGGGCCGGCCACGCAAGGCGCTGTTGCTGAGCCAGACCAACATCTCCAGCGGCCCGGACCTGAGCCCCTATCAGCAGGACACCCACTACGCCGCGCTGTGGTGGACCTCGGTGGTGATCAACGCCTCCCAGGACGGCCTGCTGGACATGCTCAACTGGTTCCAGGCCGCCGACGAACCCGAATACCCCAAGGGCATGCTGTCCCAGCAGGATGCCCAGCGCTTCAGCCTGAAGCCGGTGGCCGTGGCCCAACAGTTCATCCGGCAGCATTGGCTGGGCCAGGTCCAAGCCCTGGACAACCCCTCCTTTGAGGTGGATGCCCTGGCCCTGCGCGATGGTCAGCGCCACAGCCTGCTGGGGGTGGCCAAGACGCCGCGCACGCAAAACGTCGAACTGGGCGACGCCAGCATCTGCCAAGCGAACCCCACCCTCGAACTGCTGGGCGCCGATGGCCGCAGCCGTCACACCGAGCTGCACTGCAGCGATGGCCGGGCCAGCTTCCAAGTGCCCGGTGAAACCCTGTTTGCCTTGACCTGGAAAACCCTATGAGTCGCTTGACCGGCCTGTTGGCCAAAATCCGCCGCAAGGGCCTGCGGGGCAGCCTGCGGGTCTTTTCTGAACGCTTCTTCTATTACCACTGGGAGCTGCTGACCCTGGAGCGCTCCCTGGCCTTGCCGGTGCCCTGCCCCATCAACCCCAGCCGCTGGCCCCAGGTGCACATTACCCGGGAGTTGCTGCCGGCCTTCGACAAGTACTTCAAGGCCCAGCTGCCGGCCATTCGCGGCCTGCTGGACAAGGGCAACCGGGGCAGCGCGCACCTGGACCCGGACGGCAACGTGATGATGATGGTCTGGGTCAGCGAGCGCGATTACTACGACGATCAGCTGTACCGCTGCTGGATGCGCATGCCGCCGGGCTGCCTGTATCAGTTCGCCGGTGAATGCGCGCCGCCGTTTCGCGGCTCGGGGGTGGTGATCCTGGCGCAGAAGATGCTCTGGGACGAGTACCGCGAGCGGGGCTTCAAGGCCACCCGGGCCCTGGTCAATGTGCGCAACGAGCCGGCGCTGAAGATGCACATGCGCCTGGGTTTCCAGGAAGTCGGTGAATCCCTGCACGTCTACTGCCTGCTGCGCTGCCTGCATTTCCACCGGCGTCGCCCTTATCACCAGACACGCCTGCATCACTTGCGCCGGGGTCGCCTGGCCGAGTCACCGGCCCCAGCCACTGAAATAGACAAGGAGCGGACGTGAACCTGCGTTGGCAATGGTGCACCAGCCTGAGTGCCCAGGATTTCCCCGTAAAGGCCTATGAACAGCTGCGACAAACCGTCGAGCAGGCCACGCCGTTCAATCGTTTGAGCTGGTTGCGAGGCGCCGAACAGGCACTGCAGGATCAGCAGCTGCAGATTCTGCTGGGCTGGCAGGACCAGCGCCTGCTGCTGTGCCTGCCGCTGATCCGCGGCCGCGAATCCAGGGCCGGGCTGCCCCTGCAGGTGGTCCGCCACCTGGGCCATCCCTTGAGCGACCGCCTGGCGCTGCTGGTGGCCGCTCAAGCACAAGACGCCATGCCCGCGGCCCTGCGGGAAATCCGCCGGCAACTGCCCCATGACCTGCTGCAATTCCATGAACTGGTGGATGCCGCCCCCCTGCTGGCGCCCTGGCGCCGGGCAAGCGGGTACAGCGAACAGTCCCTGAGCTGCCGCGCGCCAGAACACCTGATCGTCCCCAGTGACCAGGAGGAAGCCAGCGGCACCCTACGTTACGAGCTGCGCAGGGCGAAAAAGCGCTGTGCGGAGATTGACGCCCGGGTGATCCGCGTGACGCCCCAGGCCGACGGTATCGATGCGGTACTGGACATGCTCCGCGAGGTGGAACAGGCCAGTTGGAAAGGCGCCGACGGCCTGGGGATCTTCTCTGGAGCACAACGCCAACAGTGGATGCACACCGCGTTGCATGGCCTGGCGGCCGAGGGTTGCGTGCGGGTAGTGATGCTGGAACACCAGGGCCGCTGCATCAGCTATCGCCTGGGCCTGCTGGAGCGCGGTCGCCTGTATGACTACAACATCGCCTTCCTCGCCGACTACGCCAATCTGGGCAGTGGCCGCCTGCTGCTGGACGAATGGATTCGCTGGGGCCTGGAGGAAGGCTGGCAGTGGGTGGACGCTTCCCGGGTCAGCCTCAGCCGCTCCAGCCATCAGTTGCATGAACGCATGAGCGGCCTGGTGGAGCACCAGCGCTGGAGCTTCTACTCCTGGCGTCCCCGGGGCCTGCTGGCCGGTGTTGCCGAGCGCCTCTGGCAACAGCTCAAACCTCATCTCAAGGCCTGGCGCGAGCGCCGCCAGACCACCACCGCACAAGGGGCTCGCCCATGAAACACACCCTGGCCGTCACCCGAGCGCAGCGGGTCATCGTCAACGCCGACGACTTCGGCCTCGACCTGGACTACAACCAACTGACCCTGCGTGCCTTCCAGCGCGGGGTGATCAGTTCCGCCACCCTGATGGCCAACATGCCGGCCTTCGAGGATGCCTGTCGCTTGAGCCACGAGCACGCCTTGCTGGGACGCATAGGCCTGCATTTCAACCTGACCTACGGCACGCCCCTGAGCCAGGGCATCCGCAGCCAGGCACTGTTCTGCAATGCCCAGGGGCAGTTCGACCTGAACCTGCCGCGCTCCGTCCTGCGCCTGCCGCCGGCAGCCGCAGAGGCCGTGTGGCAGGAACTGGCGGCGCAATGGCAGCGCTGTGTCGACCAGGGGCTGCGGCCCAGTCACATCGACTCCCACCAGCACGTGCACAATCTATGGCCGGTGGCGGCCATCGTTGCCCGCTTCGCCGCCCGCCAAGGGGTGCCGGTGCGCCTGGCGCGCAATGTCGGCGGCAATATCGGCCCCCTCAAGCGCCTGTTCAAAAGTGCGTTGAACCGGCGCATTAACTGGCTCGCGGGACGCTGGGTGAACACGGTGTGTACGCCGAAGGATCTGCTGGACGGCTTCATCCCCATGGGGGTGGTCGAAGTGGTGGCCCACCCGACGCAGTTGGCCGACGGCGATTTTGGCGACGATTACCTGCCCCCGGAACAATCCCTGGAGCAACTGTTGAACCGCGCCTTGCCCAGTCATCAGCGGATTGCCTACAGCGAACTGTGAAACCGGACCGGGCGTGACCCGGGAGCAGTCGGTCGCTGGATCGTATATGGGACGGGAACTAAATATTTCAAAATCTATCAATGATCTCTTAATGATAGATTAATCCTAAATCAGCACTCTGTTCCGGAGCGCACTGGCCCGCAACGCTTTCAGGGCTTCGTGCAGCGGGTTCAGTCCCCAGACTGAACCGTCATTGCCTGTAATGGAGAACCAATATGAACACACACAAGCGCTTTGCCCTGGCCGCCCTGGCCCTGTGCGGATTCAGCGGCCTGGCCCAGGCCTCGGATGTTAATGTCGAGGTGGTGCCCTATGAGTACGGCATGCGCCTGGACGTCGCCAAGGTCATCTCCATGACCGAGCCGCCGACCAGCCGCTGTGAAGTCGTGACCGCCAATATGCGCTACATCAACAAGGCTGGAGAACTGGCGGAAATCTCCTACCAGAAGCACGCCCACGCCTGCATGTACGAAAACTGATGCGCCGTGCCCTAGCCAGAGCGGCCCGCGCTGGTGAGCGTTGTCAGGGGACCGCGCTCAATGGGCCCTGCGCTTGAGGCCAGACAGCCCGCCCGGGGCATTGGCCAGGTCGTAGCGCAGTTCGGCGATCAATTCGTTGATTTCCCGGCAGCCATTGAGCTGCGCAGCGTCGATACCGCTGACCACCAGCTCGACCCGGTCGGTTTCATGGTCACCATAGACCTTGACCGTCATCGACAGGTCCGGGCTCAGGGTGCATTGGCAGCGTTTGGGCAGAAAGCTGCTCTCAATGATGTTGCGCAGTTCCAGGGCAGATAAAAACATGCTGACGCTCTCCTTTTATTCAACACGACCAATGATTGGGCGAATGCCTGCTGGCCGCGACGTCCATGTTCGCTAGCGATTCTGGCTCAGGTCCGTTTTGTCCTGACAGACGAAGCCAGACTACAGAGTAAGCGGCTTTGGCGACCTTGCTAAATTCGATTTCGCTCTCAGTACCAGGGGTTTTGACTTTAACGCCGGGAATGGCAGGCGGTTGCGCTGTTGGTTTGCCGCCCCGCAGAATGCCCGGGTCGTTGTGCCAGCCTTGCTCAACAGCGTGGCCCGCTCGAAGAGTCACACCTGATACAAGGCTGATCCTTGCCCTCGCCCGGAGTTCCCTCCTTGATTACCTGCCATGTCAAATACGTGATCGATCCCTACCAACTGGCCGAGTTCGAAGCCTATTCCAAAGCCTGGATCGCTGTGGTCAGGCGTTTGGGCGGCACCCATCATGGCTATTTCCTGCCCTCGGAAGGGGCCAGCAACATTGCCTATTGCCTGTTCAGCTTCCCGTCCCTGGCCGATTACGAAGCCTACCGCCAGAGCGCTCTGAGCGATCCGGACAGCGTGGCCCTGGTGGCGTCGGTGATGAAGAAAAAATTCATCCTCAGTTACGAGCGCAGCTTCCTGCGCCCGCTGCTCTCCTAAGAACCTGCCGGGCGGCGTTCCGCTTGCCGGCGAAGAAGCCTGAAAGGCGGGTGCCGCCCTAGCCGGCATCTTCGTTGGCAAGCTCGCGTCTACATCGGCAGGCTGCTCAAGGCGGCGCGTTCGACGACGTGGCGCAGGCTGTCGAAATTGATGTTGGCGCCGGAGTCGATGGCCACCAGGGTCTGGCCGCTGCTGCCGCTGCGGGCTACGTATTCCTTGATCCCGGCCACCGCCAGGGCGCCCGACGGCTCGGTGATGGAGCGGGTGTCGTCGTAGATGTCCTTGATCGCGGCGCACAACTGGTCGTTGCTGACGCTGATCACCTGATCCACGTGATGGCGGCAGATCTGGAAGCCATGCTCGCCGATCTGCGCCACTGCAACGCCGTCGGCAAAGGTCCCGACCCGGGGCAATACCACCCGTTCCCCCGCGGCGAGCGCCTGTTGCAGGCAATTGGAATGCTCGGATTCGACACCCACGATACGGATCTCCGGCCGCAGGTATTTGACGTAGGCGGCGATCCCGGCGATCAACCCACCACCGCCCACCGGGACGAAGATCGCGTCCAGCGCCCCCTGTTGCTGGCGCAGGATCTCCATGGCCACGGTGCCTTGGCCGGCAATCACATGGGGGTCGTCGAAAGGTGAAACAAAGGTGCCCCCAGTGCGCTGGGCCAGGCTCAGGGCGTGGGCCAGGGCAAAGGGAAAGCTTTCGCCATGCAGGATCGCCTCGGCGCCACGACTGCTTACGCCCAATACCTTGAGCTCAGGAGTGCTGTCGGGCATGACGATGCTGGCCTTGATCCCCAGCTCCCGCGCCGCCAGGGCCACACCCTGGGCATGATTGCCGGCGGACGCGGTGACCACCCCGCGCTGCCTTTGCTCGGCGGTGAGCTGGGCCAGACGGTTATAGGCGCCGCGGATCTTGAAGGAAAAGGTCGGCTGCAGGTCTTCGCGCTTGAGCAGAATCTGGTTGCCCAGCCGCTGCGACAAGGCGGGCGCCGCCTGCAGCGGCGTGCAGATTGCCAGGTCGTAGACCGGCGCGGCGAGGATCATCTTCACATAGCGTTCCAGCAGGACCATGTCGGCGCTGGGCTGGGGCGTGCTGGCAAGACGGCTGGGGCAATGCATGATGGATCTCCTGGCTGTGTTCGGAGCCCGGGAGACAGAGAGAAAAAACCCGCCTCCAGGGCGGGTTGGGTGCAGTCGTCAGCAAGCCCGCCAATCAGGAATGGCGGTAATAATGCTTGGCTGGGAACGATTGGCAGAAAAAGTCATGGACCGGAAACTAACCGCGCCAGCCCCTGGCGGTCAACGCATTTCTGCGAGGCTCACCTACAGCAACACCGCTCCCCCGCCTGCTCCCCGCTTGCGGCTGACTATACGAAACATATACGATTCATATATCCCCTCAAGAGAGCCCCCTATCCACATGGGTATCGTCAAAATCTCCGATGAACTGCACCAGCAGATCCGCGTCGCCAGCGCCGCCATGGACCGCTCGATCAACGCCCAGGCCGAATTCTGGATCAAGATCGGTCTCTTGGCCGAGCTCAACCCACACCTGGCCTATAACGACCTGATCAACAAACTGCTGCTGAACAAACCCGACCTGCTCAGGGGGCGCCCATGACCCAGGCCCTGATCAAGACCCCGGAACAACTGGCGCTGATGCGCGAATCCGGGCGCCTGCTAGCCCAGGTGTTCGACTTTCTCGACGGTTTTGTCGCCGCCGGCCTGTCCACCCTGGAGCTGGACAGCGCGGTGGAACATTTCATCCGCCATGAGCTCAAGGCACGCCCGGCGAGCAAGGGTCAGTACAACTACCCCTACTGCATCAACACCTCGATCAACGAAGTGGTGTGCCACGGCATGCCGCACCCCAAAGCGGTGCTCAAGGACGGGGATATCGTCAACATCGACATCACCCTGGAGAAGCACGGCTACATCGCCGACGCCAGCAAGATGTACCTGATCGGCCAGGTCGGCCCCAAGGCTCAACGCCTGGTCGACACCACCTTCGAGGCCATGTGGGCGGCGATCAAGGTGGTGCGCCCGGGCGCTCGCCTCGGCGACATCGGTCATGCCATCCAGTCTCACGCCGAAGCCAGGGGTTACAGCGTGGTCCGCGAATACTGCGGCCACGGCATTGGCCGGCAGATGCACGAAGAACCGCAGATCCTGCACTTCGGCCGCCCAGGCACCGGCCTGGAACTGCGCGAAGGCATGGTCTTCACCATCGAACCCATGCTCAACCAGGGCAGTGCCCGGGTCCGCGGGCTCAAGGACGGCTGGACCGTGGTCACCCGCGACCATGGCCTCTCCGCCCAGTGGGAACACACGGTGGCGGTGACCCGCGACGGTTTCGAAGTGCTGACCCTGCAAGCGCCATAAGGCTCACATGACCTTGTCGCCATGGCCGGTGAGCCGACGCAGCCCCAGGGACATGGCCCCAGCGGCCAGCAACATGGCCAGCAGCAACAGCGAGTAGGCGATCCACCACGGCGTGCCTGCGGTCATCATGCTGAATTCGGACATGCCGCCGATGCTGGCAATCAGGTTCAGCGGCAGGAACACCACGTTGATCAGGGTCAGTTTGCGCAGCAACTGGTTGGTGCTGTTGTTCATCAGATTGCCCCGGGCATCCATCAGCCCGGCGAACACCGTGGAGTAGATCTCCGCCTGCTTGTAACACTGGTTGTTCTCGATGATCAGGTCGTCGATCAGGCCGATGGCCTGGCTGCCGAACTGCTCCTTCTCGGCGTGATTGCGCAGGCGGGTCAGCAGCGCGCCGTTGCTGTGCAAGGCATTGAGGTAATAGATCAGGCTCTCGCTGAGATTGAACATCTGCATCAGGTGGCGGTTTTCCATCGAGCTGTTGAACTTGTGCTGCAGCTCCCGGGCCACCAGCTTGATCACCTTGAGGTGGCCCAGGTAGTGATGGATGTTGTTGAACAGCAGGTCCAGCAGCACATCCAGCGGGCTGTGCAGGTTGTGCCGCGCCCCCAGCCCTTGGAGCGGCGTATCGTCGGGAGCGATCACCAGCAACCGGTCCGCAGAAAACAGCAGGCCGCAGGACGACACCTCGAAGGACAGGCTGCCGCCGCCGGAATAGTTTTCCGGGCGCTTCCAGATCAGGAACAGGTAATCGGGATGAAACTCGATGCGCGACACCTCGTCCGGGTCCAGCGCCGAGGCCAGGGCGTGCTCATCGAGCTTGAAGGCACTGTGCAGCAAATCACGCTCTGCCAGGTCCGGGTTGCTGAACAGCATGACCTGGGCATCCAGTTCCGGGACGGCTTGCAGGCCGCCATGGGCCAGTCGATAGCTGTGGATCATCGCCGCCTCACCAGGCCTGGCCGCGACGCTTGAGCTCCAGGCGGCGCACGAACTCTTCCAGTACCAGGGAATACAGGTCGTCCTGCAGGTAGGCGTCCTCGATACCGGCGTCCAGATTGGGGTTGTCGTTGACCTCGATCACCACCACCTTGTCGCCGGACTGCTTGAGATCGACCCCGTACAGACCGTCGCCGATCAGGTTGGCCGTCTTCACAGCCAGCTCCACCACGGCCCGCGGCGCCTCGTGTACTGCCAGGGTGCGGCACTCGCCGTTGATGTCCTGGCCCTTGGCCTTGTGGTTGTAGATCTGCCAGTGGCCCTTGGACATGAAGTACTGGCAGGCAAAGATCGGCTTGCGGTTGAGCACGCCAATGCGCCAGTCGTACTCGGTGTAGAAGAACTCCTGGGCCAGCAGCAGCACCGAGTGCTCGAACAGTTCGGCGGTGGCCGCCAGCAAGGCCTGTTGGCTTTCGACCTTGATCACGCCTCGCGAGAAACAGCCATCGGGAATCTTCAGCACCAGGGGAAAGCCCAGGCGTTCGCCGACCCGTTCGAAGTCTTCCGGTCGCTCCTTGTAGAGGATCTCGGTGGCGGGCATCCCCAACTGATGGCCCTTGAGCAGGTCAGTGAGGTAGACCTTGTTGGTGCAGCGCAGGATCGAGGTGGGGTCATCCATCACCACCAGCCCTTCACTCTCGGCCTTCTTGGCAAAACGATAGGTGTGGTTGTCGACGCTGGTGGTTTCGCGAATCAGCAACGCATCGTATTCGGCAAGACGGGAGTAATCCTTCTTCTCGATCAACTCCACATCGATGCCCAGCCCCTTGCCAACCCGGATGAAGCTTTCCAGCGCCCGGGCATTGGAAGGCGGCAGGACTTCTTGGGGATCGTGAAGTATCGCCAGGTCATAACGGGCCAACTGCCTTGAGCGTGGAATACGCCAGACCTTGCGACTGAAACTGTCCAGGGAGTTGGCGAACTGATCTTCCTGATCCTCTCGCAACTTATGCAAGGCACCGGACTTCACGCCTTCGATACGCCATGTGTTAGTTCGTTTGAAATCAACTAACAAGATCGGACACGGAAACAGCTCGAACAACTGACGAGCCAGTTCCTGCAAGGGCTCGATATGGGTCCGGCCAAAATACAGCGTCAGGGTAAAACCTTCGGTATCACTGTAGAGGTGATTGCTCAGGGCTTTTTCCAGGGCCTTGTCCAGGTCGTCCAGGGCCAATCCATAGAGGGCCTTGCGGGTCAGTTCACTGATGGTCCGTACCGATGGAATCACCCGGTGGCCGCGGGCTTCAGCCAGCAGCGAGCAGTAGTAGCCGTGTCCCAGGTACTTGTAGCTGCGGCACAGGTTGATCACCTGAACCCGTTTTCCCGGAGCACGTTCGCGGCTCTGCTCGAGGTACTCCTGGGCCGTGAGAATATCTTCACTGGGAAAGTAGGAAGCCCAGTCTTCCTTGCGTTCGACAATGATAATCACCTGACTTGAAGCTTTATCCCCGGGGGAAAAATAACTTGCCGAAGTGATTGTCGCCGGCAAACTTTGCTCGGATACTTCTCGCCAATGACCTTGTACCGCTGACATAAAGTTCGCTCTCGCTTAAGAACCTGACCCTTTCTATTAAGCACGAACTTTTTTCGAAGTCTCGTTTCGTTACGCAACTTTTACGGCGGTTATATGGATCTTGTCTTTCGCACTGCAACCCCCGACGATCTGCCGGCGCTGGTGGCCCTGGAACAGCAATGTTTCACCAGCGACCGGCTGACTCCACGCAGCTTCCAATGGATGATCAGCCGCGCCCACGGGCAACTGCTGGTGGCCGAGCATCAAGCGCGATTGCTGGGCTATGCCGTGGTGCTGTTTCATCGCGGCACCTCGCTGGCGCGGCTGTACTCCATCGCCATTGCCGAAGACGCCCGGGGCCTTGGCCTGGGCCGGCGCCTGCTGCAACGGATCGAGGCCTGTGCCCTGGAACACGACTGCGCCTATCTGCGCCTGGAAGTGCGCACCGACAACCCGGCCGCGATTGCCCTGTACGAACGCCATGGCTACCGGCGTTTTGCCCGCATCCACGACTACTACGAAGACCACGCCGACGCTTTGCGCCTGGAGAAACGCATTCTCCAGCACCGTGAGACCCGCAGCATCCGCGTGCCCTACTACCAGCAGACCACCGACTTCACCTGCGGTCCGGCCTGCTTGCTGATGGCCATGGCCGCCCTGCAGCCATCGCGGCCCCTGGAGCGCCGAGAGGAACTGCAGATCTGGCGTGAAGCCACCACCGTATTCATGACCGCCGGCCATGGCGGCTGCAGCCCCCAGGGCCTGGCGCTGTCTGCCTGGCGCCGCGGCTTTGCCGTGCGCCTGCAGGTCAACAGCGCCGGGCCATTGTTTCTCAGCGGCGTGCGCGACGAGCATAAAAAGGACGTCATGCGCCTGGTCCACGACGAGTTCTGCAAGGAGCTGGATGCCAGCGATGTGCAACAGGTACTGGGTGGCCCTCTGGACCTGCCGAGGTTACTGAGTGCGGGCGGCCAGCCCCTGGTGCTGATCAGCAGCTATCGCCTGACCCGCTCCAAGGCGCCCCATTGGGTGATAGTCACCGATTGCGACGAGGACTTCGTCTACCTGCATGACCCGGATGTCGACCATAGCCAGCATCGCCAGCCGATGGACTGCCAGCACCTGCCGGTCAGCCACAGCGAGTTCGACAAAATGTGCAGCTTCGGCAGCAGCAAACTGCGGGCCGCCGTCATCCTCTCCACGTGCCCCCAAGCGTAGGAGCCGGCTTGCCGGCGCAGCGGCTTGGGCCTTGTGCTGTCCTCGTTGACGCCTTCGCTGGCAAGCCAGCTCCTACAGCAATGGTGTCGGGCTGGCGGATTATTCCAGGCCAACCTTGTACAGGCCGCCCTGATCCTCGTCGGTGAGGATGTAGAGATAACCGTCCGGGCCCTGGCGCACGTCACGGATACGCGCATTGAGGTCGCCCAGCAGGCGCTCTTCATGGATGACACGGTCGCCGTCAAATTGCAGGCGGATCAGTTCACGGCTGGCCAGGGCGCCGATGAACAGGTTGTGCTGCCAGGGTTTGAAGCGATCACCGTCATAGAACGCCATGCCGCTGATGCCGGGTGACTTCTCCCAGACATGATGAGGGCCCACGGTGCCTGGCGCTGTCTGGCCACCGGCCTCGGGAATCGGTTGGCCGGAGTAGTTGACCCCGTGAGTCGCCAGAGGCCAGCCGTAGTTCTTGGCCCGTTCGATGAGGTTGATCTCGTCACCGCCCTTGGGTCCGTGCTCGTTCTCCCACAAGGTGCCGCTCCAGGGGTTGAGCGTCGCGCCCTGCGGATTGCGGTGGCCGTAGCTCCAGATCTCCGGACGCACCCCGGGCTGGCCGACAAAGGGGTTGTCGTCCGGCACCCGGCCATCGGCGTACAGGCGCACGATCTTGCCCTGGAGTTTGTCCAGGTCCTGGGCGGTGGCCCGGTTGTTGTTCTCGCCCAGGGTGATGAACAAGTAGCCGTCGCGGTCGAACACCAGGCGAGAACCGAAGTGGTTGCCGGTGGACAGCTTCGGCTCCTGGCGGAAGATCACCTTGAAGTCCTTGAGCCCGCTGAGGTCGTCGGCCAATCGGCCCCGGCCGACCGCAGTGCCGGCTGTGCCGTTCTCGCCACCGCCTTCGGCGTAGGACAGATACACCAGGCGGTCCTGCTTGAAGTCCGGCGACAACACCACGTCCAGCAAGCCGCCCTGGCCATTGGCCCAGACCTTGGGCACCCCGTTCAACGGGGCCGAAAGCTTGCCGTCCGGGCTCACCAGCCGCAGGCTGCCGGGACGCTCGGTAACCAGCATGCCTTGGCGATCCGGCAGGAAGGCCAGGGCCCAGGGGTGGTTCAAACCTTGCACCAGCGGCGTCAGGCTCAGAGTGCCCTGCTCGCTGGGAAACGACTGTTCGCCCGCCGCCGAGACCGGCAACGCGCTGCCCAGCAGGACGCTGGCGCACAAGGTGGCGAAAAGGGTTTTACGCAACATGCTCGCTTCCTTCTGTGGATCAAGAAATTCCCTCGCGCCCCCAGGCAGGCGGCGCCGACAACGCAGTACACCGGCATCTTAGCGCCGGTTGTTCGGATCGTTGGCTCGGGGGCTTTGCACTCGGGGATCGGGGTTGGGGCGCTGCACGCCGCCCCGGGGATAACCGTTGCCGATACCGCCGTTCTCCAGGGTGGGCCGCCGGACGCTGGGGGCGGTACTAGGGCCGCGCACAGGCGGGCTGATGGGCTGGGTGCCCTGCATGCTGTTGGGATTGGCCCGGCGAATGGGGTTGCTGTAGGGATCGTTGTTGCCGCTGTTGGGCAGGTTCTGCGCCAGCAGCAGAGTGCTGGGCAAGTGCAGGGACGGGAGCGGTTCAGGAGCGGCGGCCCAGACGGCGCCACTGGCCCAACTCAGCGCGATGAATGCGGCAAACCTGCGAGCCAGACTGTTCATGACAAGCCTCCTGAAGAGCGACAAGGTATCGAATACGATTCCACGCTACGCCCAGGGTTCGCCTTTGTTAATTAAATAATCCTGCAGAACATGTAACACCCGGTATCCGCGGCCCGCCATTGGCGGCGCCGCGTTACCGCTGTGCAGAAGGCGGATGGCCCATCAGATATAGATGAACAGCAACAGCAGTGCGGCGAAGATCGCCCACTTTTCCAGGTAGTAACGGGTGCGGTTGCGCTTCTTCAGTTCCTTGCCCCGCAGGCGGATCTTGTACAGCTTGTTGAAGGCACGGTTCAGGCCACCGGTCTTGTCCCCGGCATCGTTGGGCGAACCGGCAGCGGACATCACCGTGCGGCTGAACCAGCCGTTGAACGCCGCAGCCCAGCGATACTTCATCGGCCGCTCCACGTCGCAGAACAGAATGATGCGGTTCTGATCGGTGGTGTTTTCCGCGTAGTGGATGTAGGTCTCGTCGAACATCACCGCTTCGCCGTCGCGCCAGTGATAGCGCTCGCCATCGACCTCGATGTAGCAGCCTTCGTTGTTCGGCGTGGACAGCCCCAGATGGTAGCGATAGGAACCGGCATACGGATCGCGGTGACGCACCAGCTTGGAGCCCGGTGGCAGTTCGGCAAACATCGCCGCCTTGATCGAGCCGATGCTCTGCACCAGCTCGGTGGTGCGCGGGCACAGCTTCATCGCCGAAGGGTGGCTGTCGCCGTACCACTTCAGATAGAAGCGTTTCCAGCCGGTCTTGAAGAACGAGTTGAAACCCACATCGTTGTACTGATCCGAGCGCTTGATCTCACCGGCCTGCAACAGGTTCTGGCCCTCGGCACGAATCTCCTCCCAGTGTTCCTGCAGCTTGTTCATCTCGGGAAAGTCGGCCGGGTCCAGGTAGGGCCGGTTGGGAAACTTGGAGAACAGATAAAGGAAGCAGTTGATGGGGGCCAGGAAGGTGGAGTGATCACTCAGTTGGCGACCCAGCTTGTGGCGCACGCGCCCCCGCAGGTGTACGTACGCAATGGATAAAACGTATACAGCGGCAATGATGAGTTTCACGGAAATTGTCACACTTCAGAAGAGAGCATGCTGCGCCCCTGAAAGCCCGAAGGGCCAAAGGCAAATGGCAGCGTCTGAGTTGAAAAAAGCGCAATCGGCGAACATCTTCGTCGTCGATCCGACCCTCGGCGTCCGGCCGTCGGATCGCATTTTAGCCACAGTTTGTAACCAATGGTTAACTCAAATTTGTGAAAAGCTGCGCGACTTCTGTCGAAATTTGCCTGTATTGCGCCAGGTTTTGCTTCAGCTCAATAAAATGCCCTCCAGCGCTCTGGCCAGCACAAACGAGCTGTGTTGGCCGGACTCCCGAGGTATCCTGCCGGGCGCTTTTTTTCTTTGTACCCGGCAAGGATCGCTGAATTGATCGACCCCACACCGCTCCCGATCCTGGTCCTGCTGCCTGGAATGGATGGCACCGGCAGGCTGTTCGACCCCCTGCTCCACGCCCTGCCCCCGAACGTAGCGGTGCAGGTGCTGCGCTATCCCACCGATCAGGTGCTGGACTACCCCGCCCTGGTAGAGCGGGTATGGCAACAACTGCCGCTGAACCGTCCTTTCGTGTTGCTGGGCGAGTCGTTTTCCGGGCCGGTGGCCGTCAGCATCGCCGCCCGACGACCCAGCGCCTTGCTGGGGCTGGTGCTGTGCAGCAGTTTTGTGCGCAATCCACGTTCGGCACTGGCGCCGCTGTCACCGTTGCTCAAGCTGCTGCCCTTGCGACACCTGCCATTCTGGCCGATGGATGCCTTGTTGCTCGGCGGCTTTTCCACTGCCTCCCTGCGCAGTGCCCTGGCGGCAGCCATCGCCCAGGTGACGCCCCAAGTACTGCGGGCCCGGTTGCAGTCAGTGATTGCGGTGGATGCTAGCCAGGCCCTGGTGGCCACGGATGTACCGCTGCTTTACCTCCAGGCCCGCCACGACCGGCTGGTGCCGGCCTCGGCATCCATCCTGATCCGGCAACTGCGCAAGGACGCCCGGCTGGTGGCCATCGACGGCCCCCACTGCCTGCTGCAGGCCGCACCCACTGAGGCCGCCGTGCACTTGCAGCGGTTCATGCACGAGTTGGCTCAGGCCCAGGTTGCACTTAACGGCAGTTGAACATCGGCCATTGCGGCGAAAATCCCTACCCGAGCGTCATACAACTGCTCGGTTACATATGCGACAATGCGCACAAATTCCAACATGCACCCCGCACTCTTTGCTCAGCAACCCGGCCCCGTCGCCGGAATGTTGCGCTCGACGTACGCCCGCTGGCTCAGTTCCACACCCAGACCGGCCCGACCTGGAAGGCTCCAGATCGCGCTTCGTGGATTCAAGGCTGGCGCTAAATCATTGGTAGGTAAGTAATTGATCTCCACAGCTAACATCACCATGCAGTTCGGCGCCAAGCCACTGTTCGAGAACGTTTCGGTCAAGTTCAACGGTGGCAACCGTTACGGCCTGATCGGCGCCAACGGTTGCGGCAAGTCGACCTTCATGAAAATCCTCGGTGGCGACCTCGAGCCGTCCGGCGGCCAGGTCATGCTGGAGCCGAACGTGCGCCTGGGTAAACTGCGCCAGGACCAGTTCGCCTACGAAGAATTCACCGTGATCGACACCGTGATCATGGGTCACGAAGAGCTGTGGAAGGTCAAGGCCGAGCGCGACCGCATCTACTCGCTGCCGGAAATGACCGAAGAAGACGGCATGGCCGTGGCCGAGCTGGAAACCGAATTCGCCGAGATGGACGGCTACACCGCCGAATCCCGCGCCGGTGAGCTGCTGCTGGGCCTGGGCATTCCCCTGGAACAGCATTTCGGCCCGATGACCGAAGTCGCTCCAGGCTGGAAGCTGCGGGTGCTGCTGGCCCAGGCACTGTTCTCCGATCCGGAAGTGCTGCTGCTGGACGAACCGACCAACCACCTGGACATCAACACCATCCGCTGGCTGGAAAACATTCTCACGGCGCGTAACAGCACCATGATCATCATTTCCCACGACCGGCACTTCCTCAACAGCGTCTGCACCCACATGGCCGACCTGGACTACGGCGAGCTGCGCCTGTTCCCGGGCAACTACGACGAGTACATGATCGCCGCGACCCAGTCCCGCGAGCAGTTGCTGTCGGACAACGCCAAGAAGAAAGCCCAGATCGCCGAACTGCAGACCTTCGTCAGCCGCTTCTCGGCCAACGCCTCGAAAGCCAAGCAGGCCACTTCCCGGGCCAAGCAGATCGACAAGATCCAGCTGGCCGAAGTCAAGCCGTCGAGCCGGGTCAGCCCGTTCATCCGCTTCGAACAGACCAAGAAGCTGCACCGCCAGGCCGTGACCCTGGAGCGCATGTCCAAGGGTTTCGATGGCAAGACCCTGTTCCAGAACTTCAGCTTCACCGTCGAAGCCGGCGAGCGCGTGGCGATCATCGGCCCCAACGGTATCGGCAAGACCACCCTGCTGCGCACCCTGGTGGGCGAGCTGACCCCGGACGCCGGTACCGTCAAGTGGACTGAAAGCGCGGAAATCGGCTACTACGCCCAGGACCACGCCCATGACTTCGAAGACGACGTCAGCCTGTTCGACTGGATGGGCCAGTGGACCCAGGGCGAGCAGATGATCCGTGGCACCCTGGGCCGCATGCTGTTCTCCAACGACGAGATCCTCAAGTCGGTGAAGGTGATTTCCGGTGGTGAGCAAGGCCGCATGCTGTTCGGCAAGCTGATCCTGCAAAAGCCCAACGTGCTGGTGATGGACGAACCGACCAACCACTTGGACATGGAATCCATCGAGGCCTTGAACCTGGCCCTGGAAAACTACCCGGGCACCCTGATCTTCGTCAGCCACGACCGTGAGTTCGTATCGTCCCTGGCCACTCGCATCATCGAGTTGAGCCCAAGCGGCGTGACCGACTTCAGCGGCACCTACGACGACTACCTGCGTAGCCAGGGCGTGATGTTCTAAGGCGGCAGCAAGCGTCAAGCGACCAGAAAAGAGCCCCGTCCAGTGTGACGGGGCTTTTTCATTTGGGCCTCGCTGGCCGGTGCAGAAACCTTCGAACCTTGTGCACTATCGGTCAGCGTCTTCGCCGGTAAGCCCGCGCTTGCAGGGCTCGCAGCGCCGCTGGGCTTATCGGCGAAGCAGCCTTCAGGCCTTGCACATCAGCGCTCTGCGAGGCGTTGGGGAAAGATAGTTAGCCTGCTTCCTTTTATGATCGCGGCACGCGATGATGCGGATCTCTAACCGCCGCCCGCGAACGAGCCTTCATGCCCGAGCCACAGATCTCCGCTCAAAGCTCCATGGCGATCACCCTGCAGATCGTCTCCATCGTCTTCTATACCTTTATCGCCTTCCTCTGCATCGGCCTGCCAATCGCCGTGCTGCCGGGCTACGTCCACGAACAGTTGGGCTTCAGCGCGGTGATTGCCGGGCTGACCATCGGCGCGCAATACCTGGCCACCCTGCTCAGCCGGCCCATGGCCGGGCGCATGTCCGACACCGTGGGCACCAAGCGCTCGATCATCTACGGCTTGCTGGGGATTCTCCTCAGCGGGCTTTTGACCCTGATCTCAGTGTGGCTGGAACACTGGCCACTGCTGAGCCTTGCCGTGTTGTTGGGCGGGCGCCTGCTGCTGGGCGTGGCCCAAGGCTTGATCGGGGTCGGCACCATCAGCTGGTGCATGGGCCAGGTGGGCGCGGAACACACGGCACGCTCGATTTCCTGGAACGGCATTGCCTCCTACGGCGCCATTGCCATCGGCGCGCCGCTGGGGGTGGTGATGGTTGAGCAATACGGTTTCACCAGCCTGGGCATCGCCCTGTCGGTTCTGGCGGTGCTGGCCCTGCTGCTGATTCGCAACAAACCCTCGGTGCCGGTGATTCGCGGCGAGCGCCTGCCGTTTTGGGCGGTCTTCGGGCGCATTGCCCCCTTCGGCGCCAGCCTCAGCCTGGCCTCCATCGGCTATGGCACCCTGACCACCTTCATTACCTTGTTCTACCTGAGCCGCGGCTGGACCGGCGCCGCCTATTGCCTGACGGTGTTCGGGGTGTGCTTCATCTGCTCGCGGTTGCTGTTCATCTCCAGCATCAGCCGCTTTGGCGGCTTTCGCTCGGCCATTGCCTGCATGTGCGTCGAAACCCTGGGGCTGGCCCTGCTCTGGCTGGCGCCGTCCACGGCCTGGGCGCTGATCGGCGCCGGGCTCACCGGCTTCGGCTTGTCGCTGGTGTACCCGGCGCTGGGGGTGGAAGCCATCAAGCAAGTGCCCAACAGCAGCCGCGGTGCCGGTTTGAGTGCCTATGCGGTGTTTTTCGATCTGGCCCTGGCCATCGCTGGCCCCTTGATGGGCGCGGTGGCCCTGAACCTGGGGTATTCGTGGATTTTCTTCTGCGCCGCCCTGCTCTCGATCACCGGCCTGGGACTGACGCTGCTGCTCAAGCGCCGGGCCGGTGCCTGAGTTACTGGACGGCGGTCTGCATCCCTGCCCGGCTCGGCCGGCCCAGGGTATGGGTGAAGAACCTGCCGGCCTCGGCAATCAGGTTGCGATGGATATCCTCGCGGTCGACGCCGTCGGCATCGGTGCACAGGGCCGGCATGGCCGCCAACTGCTCGGCGCTGCACGGCGCCATGAACACGAAGTGCCCGGCGCCGGCCAGCAGCTTGAAGTCCGGGGCCACGGGCAACTTGCGCGCCAGGGCCGCGGCATTCTTGTCCAGGGCCACCAGTTGGTCGCCATCGCCGCTGTAGAGCAGCACGGGCACATGCACCCCGGCCAGGGTCTGGCGACCGAATTTCAGGCTCAGGGGCGCCATCAGCATCAGTGCATGCACCCGCGGGTCGGCCACTGGCTGCAGATCCTCGCGGTCGACAATCAGTTCGCCCTGGGTATTGCAGGCATCGCGATCATCGGGACGTTCCTGGCAGTAACGCCGCAGGCGGTCCAGGTCAGGCGTGGCGCCGGACAGGATCAAGGCGGTCTCGCCGCCGGCGGAATAACCGATGACCCCGACCTGATCGGCATTGACGAAGGGCGACAGCATCGGGTCGCCAAGGGTGGCGGTTATGGCTTCGGAAATCTGGATCGGCCGTCCGTAGAGGTTGCTCAAAGTGCCCAGGCGGCTGTGGTCCTTGGAGTTGTCACCGGGATGAATCACCGCCACCACGACAAAACCCTTGCGTGCCAGGGACGTCGCCAGGTCATGCAGGGCCAGGGGTGTACCGGTATTGCCGTGGGACAGCATCAGCATCGGGAAGCGGCCGATGGCGACCTTGGCATCCCGGGATGCGGCGATCTGATACCCCTCGACCCGACTGGGGTGCTCGATGCCGGTGGACGGGTAAAAGGCAATGGCGCGCATCGGCTGCAGGTCCAGGGGATCGAGAAAGCTCATCTCATGAAAGCCCACGCTCCAGTGCGGGTGTGGCGCGGGAGCGGCCTGCACTGAAATCGGGCTGCCGAGCAGGCACATCAGTAACACTGCACAAACACGCTTCATCACACGCCCACCTTTGCTGCCGGATCGAGAAAGCCCGTTACCCCTGCCATCCCTTGCTGCCAAGGCCTTGAAACAAGATTGGCCCATCAATGCGAACGCACGGCCAGGGAGCAGGACTCCCGGCCTCGAAAAACCTGCATAACCTGGGCCAGCAACACTGAAAACGCCCACAAAAAAACTCCGCATTCTGATCACTTCAAACAGTCATCAGAATACGGAGTCTAGTGGCGCTTGCCGTGCCGGAAAGCGTCTTTACACAAGCCTTACGCCGCGGCGAAGAGCTGTTCGCTGATCTGCGCCTGGGCGTCGCTCATGGCTTTGTTGCGCACGTCTTCACCGTACCCCAGGCCGTGAGCGCGAACGAATTCGATATCGGTGATACCGAGGAAGCCGAACAGCACCTTGAGGTAGTCCTCATGAGCCGCCCCAGTGGCCTGGCCGACATGCAAGCCGCCGGAGGTGGAGACCACTATGACCTTCTTGCCGCCGCACAGGCCTTGCGGGCCGGCTTCGGTGTAGCGGAAGGTCTGGCCGGCCACGGCGATGCGGTCGATCCAGGCCTTGAGCTGGGTCGGGATGGTGAAGTTGTACATGGGCGCCGCAATCACCACCGCGTCGGCGGCCTGGAATTCGGCCAGGGCCTGGGCGCTGAGTTCGGCTTCGTGCTTTTGCGCAGCATCACGCAATTCGGCGGCAGTGCCGGCGGCCACCAGGGTCGCAGCGGAGAAGTGGCTGATGGCATCGCCGGCCAGGTCGCGATAGGTCACTGCCAGGTCAGGCTGGGCGGCTTTCCAGGCCTGGACCACGGCGTGGCTCAGTTGGCGGGACGCCGAGTTGTCACCCAGGATGCTGGAATCGATATGCAAGAGTTTCATGTGGGATCTCCAAGTGAGGACCGCCACTGGGCGATCGGATGCTGGCAATCCTACAGATGAATTCAATAGCTGATTAGTCGGCATAAATGCGATAGTTCGTCCCATCAGCAGGACAATCGAGCCTTTCCCCATGCAAGACCTCAACGATCTCTATTACTTCGCCAAAGTGGTGGAAGCCGGTGGCTTCGCCGCCGCCGGGCGCCAATTGGGCATTCCCAAGTCGCGTCTGTCGCGGCGTATCGCCGAACTGGAGGAGCGCCTCAAGGCCCGGCTGCTGCAGCGCACGACCCGGCAGCTCAAGCTCACCGCCGTGGGCGAGCGCTACCTGCGCCATTGCCAGGCCATGTTGCTGGAAGCGGAGATGGCCGACGAAGCCGTGGCCAGCATGGCCAGCGAACCCCGGGGACGCCTGCGGGTGTCGAGCCCGGTGGGCCTGGCCCATGAATTGCTGACGCCACTGGTGAGCAGCTTTCTGGAGAAATACCCGCAGGTGCAGCTGGAGATGCTGTTGCTCAACCGCCGTGTCGACCTGGTGACCGAAGGCATAGATGTGGCCCTGCGAGTACGCGAGCAAGGCGACGAAGACCCTTTGTTGGTCACCCGGCGTCTGCGCCCGGCGCAAACGGCGATGGTCGCCTCCCCGGCCTTCCTGCGGGACAACCCGGTGACCCACCCGCAAGACCTGAGGTACCTGCCCATACTCGGCGCCCTGGAAGCCGACCGGCTGGTACACCTGCGGCTGCTGGATCAACAGGGCAACGCCTGCGACCTGGCCCTGGAAGCGCGCCTGGGCATCGATGACTTCATCGTCCGTCGCGCCTGCGCCCTCGCCGGCCTGGGCTGCACCGTGCTGCCGATGCTGTACTGCGAGGCCGAACTGGCCAGCGGTCAGCTGGTGCAACTGCTCCCCCAGTGGTCACTGCCCGGCGGCTGGCTGCAAGCGGTGTATCCTCACCGCCGGGGTGTGCTGCCGGCCGTGCGGGCCTGGATCGAACACCTGAGTGAATCCTTCGAACGCTGTGGAGAACGTGCCCTGTGAAAGCTGCAACCCTGAATGAAGAGCAAGTGGCGCAATTCTGCCTGGACCTGCCAGGCGCGCGGGAAGACTACAAATGGGGCGGCGTGCGGGTGTTCTCGATTGCCGGCAACAAGATGTTTGCGTTGCAGAACCTGCGGGGCGAGTCCCTGGCCTTCAAGGTCGACCGGGAACTGTTTCTTGGCCATGTCGACCGTCCGGGCATTGCCCCGGCGCCCTACCTGGCCCGGGCTCACTGGATCATCATGCACAGCCCCTACCCGCTGGGGGCCGATGAACTCAAAGCCCTGCTGCAAGCGTCCCATCAATTGGTGGTGAGCAAGCTGCCCAAGCGCACCCAGGTCGGCCTGCTGCTCTAGAACAGGCTCAGCAGCCCGCTTTCCAGGAACAACCGATCAATCCAATAGACCTGATGCAAGGCCACGATCAGCCAGAACAGCGCCTGATAGGACACCTTGCGGGTCTTGTGCCGCAACAGCTGCTGAGCCAGCAAGGCACCGGGCCAGCCACCGGCCAGCTCCAGAGCGTGCAGGACCTTCTCCGGCGTGCGCTGCCCCTCGGCCCTGGCCCGGCGCTTGTCGTGCCAGTACAGCAGGAAGGTCAACAGGCTGACGGCGCCATAGGCGACCAGGGGGATGATCGAGATTGCTCGCCACCACAGGGATAACGAGCCGAACAACGGCAGTGCGCACAGCAGGCCCCATACCAGCAACTTGAGCTTCAGATTGTGGATGCGCGCGCCACTGCCGGCGCGCGGTTCACTGCGGCCCGTCGTCACGGCTGGACCGCCGTCCAGTCGACCCAACCGAACTGCCAGGTCGCCAGGATCAGCAGGCCGAAGGCAATGCGATACCAGGCAAACGCCGCATAGCTGTGGCTGGCAATGAACTTCAGCAGGCCCTTGACCGCGATCATGGCGAAGATGAAGGCCGTGACGAAGCCGATGGCGAACACCGGAAAATCATCCGGCTGGAACAGGTCGCGGTACTTGTAGCCGGAGTACACCGCGGCCCCCACCATGGTGGGCATCGCCAGGAAGAACGAGAACTCGGTGGCGGTCTTGCGCGACAGGCCGAACAGCAGCCCGCCAATGATGGTCGAGCCGGAACGCGAGGTCCCCGGGATCATTGCCAGGCATTGGGCGCAACCGACCTTGAGCGCGTCCTTCCAGGTAATGTCGTCCACCGTCTCGGCATGTACCTGATGCTGCCGGCGCTCGGCCCACAACATGATGATGCCGCCAACCACCAGAGCCGAAGCCACGGTGATGGGGTTGAACAGGTAAGCGTGAATCAGGTCGGCGAAGATCACCCCCAGCACCACCGCTGGCAGGAAAGCGATCAGCAGGTTGACGGTAAAGCGCTGGGCCTTGGGTTGGGTGGGCAAGCCCAGTACCACATCGAAGATCTTGCGCCGAAATTCCCAGACAACCGCAAGAATCGCCCCCAGTTGAATGATGATGTTGAAGGCCATCGCCCGCTCGCCCCCAAAGTCGAGCAAGTCGGCGACGATGATCTGGTGCCCGGTACTGCTGATGGGTAAAAACTCGGTCAGGCCTTCGACAATCCCAAGTATCAATGCCTGCGCGGCGGTCCAAAAATCCATCAATCCCCCATAAGGCGATGCTCCAGGCATGCCTCTTTTTTAAGTATTCAAAGCCATTACTGCGACGAGCGTAGCCGAGTTTTCGGCGCCCATAAGATCAACACAAACCTATGAAAATTCTGTGAAAAATTCAGAAAGGTTCAGGTTTTGCGTGAAGGCGCCGAAATCCTAACAGACAGGCGCAAAATGCGCCTGTGGTGTTATTGGACTTCCGTAGGGTTGGCGCTCGAAGGCAGGCGTGCTTGGATGCTCACGGCCTTTTATGACAAGAACAAGAATCTGGAGTGACCGGATGATGAATAGCTTACGCAAGATGTCCATCAGTCAGCGTTTGTGGCTGATCCTGATCGTGGCGGTGCTGACCCTGGTGACCCTGGGCGTGATGATGCTCAAGCAGATTCATGGCGACCTGTACCAGGCCAAGGCGCAGAAGACCCAGCACGTGGTGCAGACCGCCGCCGGCGTGCTCACTTACTACCAGGGCCTGGAAGCTGCCGGCAGCATGAGCCGCGAACAGGCGCAGAAACAGGCGCTGCAGGTGATTCGCGGGCTGCGCTACAACCAGAACGACTACTTCTGGATCAACGATCTGACGCCAGTCATGATCATGCACCCGGCCAACCCCAAGCTCGACGGACAGAACCTGGCGGCAGTCAAGGACCCGGACGGCTTCGAAGTGTTCAACGAAATGGTGGCCCTGGCCAAGTCCAAGGGCGCCGGCATGGTGGACTATCGCTGGCCCAAGCCCGGGGCCGAGCAGCCGGTGCAGAAGACCTCCTATATCCAGCTGTTCCAGCCCTGGGGCTGGATCATCGGCTCCGGGATCTACATCGATGACCTGCAACAGGAGTTCTATGCCCAGGTACTGCGGGCCTCCTCTGTCGGCCTGGTGATTGCCCTGCTGATGGCGGGCCTGGTGGTGCTGATCGTGCGCAGCATCGTCAGCCCGCTGCGCGAGACCGTGCACGCCATGGCCAATATCGCCAGCGGCGAAAGCGACCTGACCCGCAGCCTGGATACCCATGGCCAGGATGAAGTCACCGAGCTGGCCCGACACTTCAACGCTTTCACCGCCAAATTGCGTGGGGTCGTGACGCAGTTGCAGACCAGCGCCGCGGCCCTGGAACAGTCCTCCAGCGAGCTGGGCAGCAACGCCGCCGAGGCCCAGGAGCGCAGCCAGCAACAGTCCCAGCAGATGGAACAGGTGGCCGCAGCCATCAGTCAGGTCACCAGTGGCGTTCAGGATGTCGCCAGGAATGCCGAGCACGCCGCCAGTGAAGTACGTGAGGCCGAAGCCCAGGCCCAGCAAGGCCAGGTCAATATCGACGGCAGCCTGCAGCAGATCGATCAGCTGTCGAGCACCATCGATCAGGCGGTGGAAGTGATCCGCACCCTGGCGGCAGAAAGCACCCAGATCGGCACCGTACTGGAAGTGATCCGCTCCATTGCCGAACAGACCAACCTGCTGGCCCTGAACGCCGCCATCGAGGCGGCCCGGGCCGGGGAACAGGGTCGGGGTTTTGCCGTGGTGGCCGACGAGGTGCGCCTGCTGGCCCAGCGCACTCAGCAATCGACCGCAGAAATCCAGGGCATGATCGAGCGCTTGCAGAATCACTCGGAAGCGGCGGTCAAGGTGATTGGCGACAGCAGCCGCGCGTCGCAGTTGACCATCGAGCAGGCAGGCCTGGCCGGTACCAGCCTCAATGCCATTGGCCAGGCACTGCGTACCCTCAACGGCCTGAACGCCTCGATTGCCAGCGCCACCCTGCAACAGGCCCATGTGGTGGAAGACATCAACCACAACGTCGGCCAGGCGGCAGGCCTGTCCCAGGGCACCGCTCTGGCGGCCCAGCACTCCAGCGCCGCCAGCCGCCACCTCAAGGAGCTGTCGGAACAGCTCAATGGCCTGCTGCGTCAGTTCCGCGTCTGAGTCACTTCAGGGTCTGGGCCCCGGGCTGACGCCCAAGGCCCAGACTGGGTACAATCCGCCCCCTCCTCCACTTCCCCAAGGAACCGCCATGTCCGGGCTTGAACTGTTTGCCGCTGCGCTAGGCGTCATTGCCGTCTGGCTGACGGTTAAACAGAACCCCTGGTGCTGGCCCATCGGCCTGGTCATGGTGTTGCTCTACAGCTGGATCTTCTACGAGGTCAAACTCTATTCCGACATGCTGCTGCAGGTGGTCTACGCCGTGCTGCAGCTCTATGGCTGGTGGCAGTGGACCCGGGGCGGCGACCGCCATCAGGGGCGCCCGGTCAGCCAGTTGCAGCCCGTCGGCTTGCTCCAGGGCCTGACCCTCGGCGCACTGGGCAGCCTGATGCTGGGAGCGGCCATGGCCCACTGGACCGATGCCGCGCAACCCTGGCTCGACGCCGCCCTGACCGCCTTCAGCCTGGTAGCCCAGTGGTGGATGGCGCAGAAGCGCGTGCAATGCTGGCCGCTGTGGATCGCCGTGGATGTGATCTTCGTGGGTCTGTTCATCTACAAGGAGCTGTACCTGACCGCGGCCCTCTACGCCCTGTTCACCCTGCTGGCGGTCCAGGGCTGGCGCACCTGGCGCGCCGACCCGGCGTTGCAGTCGTGAAGGTACTGGTGCTGACCGGCCCCGAGTCCAGTGGCAAAAGCTGGCTGGCGGCCGAGCTGCAAGCGCACTTCGGCGGCATCCAGGTGGGTGAGTACGTGCGCCACTTCATCGAGCAGGAGTGCCGCGATACCTGCCTGGCGGACATCCCCGAGATCGCCCGTGGCCAGTTGGCCTGGGAGGACCAGGCCCGGGCCCGGCAACCCGCCCTGCTGATTCTCGACACCCACCTGCTGAGCAACCTGCTGTGGAGCCGGGCCCTGTTCGGCGACTGCCCGCCGTGGCTGGAAACCCAGTTGCTGGCCCGGCATTACCACCTGCACCTGCTGCTGTCCCCGGAGGATGTGGCCTGGAGCGACGACGGTCAGCGCTGCCAGCCGCAACTGGCGCAGCGTCAGGCTTTCTTCGACGCCACGCAGCAGTGGCTGGACCTGCACGCGCAGCCTTATCGGGTCATTCGCGGCGATTGGCAGGAGCGCCGGCAGCAGGCCTTCGCCCTGGTTCGACAACTGCTGCTGGACTGATCCCGCCGCAGGCGCGCGCCCCCCCCAGAGTGTCCATTCCTGAAACACTCCCCTGGCGATCAGGCCGCCATTTTCGGGGGCGGCGCCCACTGTCGGCGAAACTGTTGCGCCACTGATACACCCCCGCAGCAACCCTTGTTCCAGAGCATTGTCCCGGTTATGGCCAATGGCCGTCGGTGGTGTCTGTCTCAATCCTGAAACACCTGCTGCGCCCTTTTTCCCAGCATTTTCCCAACCCATTGATTCTTCGCAAGAAATCAAAAGCGGCACGGCTTCTGCTCTCTCCCTCTCAACGCTGACTAGGGCCAGCACTGAGAAGAAGGAATACCGCCGTGGGGACTCTGAACAAAAGTTTCACCCGCTTACTGCTGATCGGCTGTGCCGTCAGCGCGGTGTCCAGTCTTCCGGTTCTGGCGGCGGGCAATGGCGAGATCATCATCCAGCGCACCTTACAGGCACAGCCCCTTGGCCGTGCGCCTCTGCAGAAAGATCCCAATCCTGTTTCGGTCAATACCAACCCTTCAACGTTGGTCAATCAGATGACCGGCAATGAAATGACCGATGGCGATTTCGCCGGCATCAGGACTGGCGCGCTGATCCGCGGCACCGTGCTGTCCGGCAACAGCGGTGTACCGGGGATGAATGTCCTGAGCAACAGCAATAGCCATGGCCTGCCAGGCATGGCAGTGGGTCATGGTGGCGGTGCCGGGGCCAGTATTTCCGGCTCGATCAATCGGAGCATCAACACCGGCATGGCTCCCTTGAAAAATATCGGGGGCCAATAAGATGAATCGCTCAGTCCTGTTCCTTGCCTTGCTCGCCTGCTCCGGGGCCATGGCCGACTCCGCCAATCAAGCCGCCGCCACCTCCAGCATCCAGAACTCCGGCACCGGCTACACAGGCAACTTCAACGTCAACCAGGCCGCCGGCGACCAGCAACAACAGACCAACGTGCGAGCCATTGCCATCGGCACCAACGCCACGGCCACCACCAGCGTCAACCAACGCATCACCACGCCAGCCGACCGCTCGGTCAATACCAGCAGCACCATCGGCGGCAACTCTTTCAGCAACGGCAGCGGCGCACTGGGCGTGAACCAGTCGGCCGGGGCCAACAACCAGATGGCCAATGCCCTGCGGATCAGCATCAGCGCCAATCCGCAAAGCATTGACGACAGCGCCCTGTCCCAACAGAACGTGGCGCTGTTACCAAACTCGGGAGCAACTGGCACTCAACAAGGCAGCCGCCAGGTCGTTACCAGCGACCAGGCCTTCACCGGCAGCCGTGGAGTGATTCAGGTGAACCAGAGTGCCGGGGTGGGGAACCGAATGGCTAACACCCTGAGCATACGGGTCGCAGATTGACCCCTCGTAGTGCAATTAGAAAGTACCAACACTTAACCAACTAATAAGCACCGGAGAAACACCATGAAACCTACAATGGCTCTCAAACCACTGGTTTTCGCACTGGCCGCAGTCATGGCAATGGCCGCCCAGGCAGGTGGAAATAACAACGGTCACAACGGCGGTCATGGCAATGGCCATGGCGATCATGATCAAGGTCCAGACCTCGGCACTCTGCTGCAAATCACCGCCGGGGCCGGTGCTGCAGTGATCGACGTGCAGACCAGCACCTCCAACGTGGTGAAAAACCAGGGCACCAACAACAACGCCAAGATGGACAACTCCCTCAACAACTCCAACGGCAACATGGGCGCCAACGTCGCCGCCGGCGACGGCAACCAACAAGACAACGCCGCTGCCCTGGCAACCGCTGACGAAAGCTTCATCTTCGGCAGCGCCGTGGCCGCCTCCAGCGCCACCCAGATCAATAGCAACAACCATGTGAAAAACTCTTCGACACAGAACAACGCTGTGTTGAACAACTCCGGCAACAACGGTTCCGGCAACATCGGCATCAACGTCACCGCCGGCAACTTCAACCAACAGAAAAACAACCTGGCCATCGCCGTGTCCGGCGGCCGCGTGGCAACCGCAGCAGCGGCGGCCAACCAGTCTACGACCAATCTGGTCGTAGAGAACAAAGGCGTCCAGGCCTACAAAAAAGACACCCTCTCGGGCGGCTTCGTGGCCTACGGCAGCTACAAAGGCACCGGCAGCGGCAAGATCGAAGGCGACGATGGTCACGGCGGCGGCCATGGCAACAACAACCGCGGTGGTGGCCACGACAACGACGATCAAAAATTCACCTTCAAGGAACAAGGCACCATCGAACTGGCTGGCTACTGGACCCAGCAAGTGCTGACCAAAGACGGCTGGAAAAACCCAGTGGTCAACAACGCCAGCATGACCAACTCGATGAACGGCTTCTCCGGCAACGGCGGCGCCAACGTCTCGGCTGGTGTGGGCAACCAACAAAGCAACTCGCTGTCCATCGCCGCTGGCTGCAAAGCCTGCATGTAATCGCGATCGTAACGAAAGCCCCGGAAACGGGGCTTTTCCACAGTCCGACTCAGGCGTAACGATCATGCGTACTGCGATCCTCTCCCTCCTGCTGTGCCTCTGTGTTCCCGTTGAGGCTGCGCAGATGGCCGTCGCCGGCCTGCCCGGTGGCAACCTGATCTTCAAACAGGTGCAGAGCGTACGTGAACGCAAGTTCAGCGACATCGTCGAGCAGAAGACCGACTTCAGTTGCGCCGCCGCCGCGCTGGCGACCGTTCTGCGCCAGGCCTACTGGCTTGACGTCGATGAGGAGCACGTCATCAAGGGCATGCTGGTCAATTCAGATCAGAATCTGGTCCGCACCCAGGGTTTTTCCATGCTCGATATGAAGCGCTACGTGGAAAGCATCGGCATGCGCGCCCGAGGCTACCGGATTCCGCCCGACAAGCTCGAAGCGGTGACCATTCCGGTGGTGGTACTGATGGAAATTCGCGGCTACAAGCACTTCGTGGTGATGCAGCGGGCCCAGAAAGGCTGGGTCTACATCGGTGACCCGGTATTGGGTCACAAGCGTTACTCCCATGAAGACTTCGTCAAAGGCTGGAATGGAATCGTGTTCGCCATCATCGGTCCCGGCTACGACAAGACCAATGCCTTGCTCGACCCGCCTGCCCCGCTGACCGCGAAAAACAAGCTCGATGGTTTCTACCCGGTCAAAGACACGGACCTGATGGACTTCGGTTTTATCCAGAGCGACTTCTTCTAGAAGCCCGAACAATCATAAAGGGGCAGGACGCTCCGGGAGCAGCAAGCAGATGAAGACTTCATACTGGCTGGCAGCCGCCTGCCTGGCAGCAGCTCTTCCAGCCCATGCTGGTTTCAAGCCCGAACTTATCCAGGATCAGGAATTATCGCAGTTACGGGGCCGTTACGTGATGCCGGGGCGGATTATCAGCTTCGGCATTGTCATGAGCAGTACCTGGCGCAACGCCAGCGGTGACCTGATCGGTGCGACCACCTCGCTGCAGATCCAGCAAGCCACCATCAAACCGGAATTCTACGTCTCCACCATCACCCAGACCGGTGACGGCACCACGCCGCCCCCAGGCACCGGCAATGTGATCGGCGGCGCAGGCCTGGCCAATGGCCAGGGCGTGACCCAGAGCGTGAGAGCCGCCGGTGATGGCAACTCTGCCTACAACAACATCAGCATCAATGTCACAGAGGCTAACCAGGCGCCCGCCTTGGCCGCTGGGGCCGGCCAGGCCTTGATGAGCGGCCAGACCATCACCGGCAGCAACGCCGCCGGTAGCGTGGCAGTATCGGCCCTCAATGGCGGTATCCAGATGGCGATACAGGCCAACGGCAATCAGGGCAGCGCCCTGCAGCAAGTGGCCCAGGGCAATCTGTTGCAGAACACCCAGTTGATGGGTAACAGCAACCTGGTCAACAACCTGACTCAACTCAATGTGGTGCTCAGAAACAACGGGCCCAGCAACGGTGTTTTGGACTGCAACCTGACAACGCTAGACGCTCTACGCAAATTCTGATCTTGAACTACGCTGATTCTCGACCATTGGGGTTCAAAAGGGACGGTTTATTTCATGTATCGATCGGTTTCACTGCGCGCAGTCATGTGTTTAAGCACTCTATTTCCAGCGGCGCTGGTTCAAGCCGCGCCGGATGCCGATGTAGAGACCCTGAAACGCGAACTTCTGGAGCTCAAGCAACGTTACGAAGTGCAGCAGAAGGCCCTGGCGGTACTGGAGCAGCGAGTCCGGCAGGTAGAAGATCAACCCGCGGCACCACCGCCCAAGCGCCTGGCCAAATCGCCAGCTGATCTCAGAGGCAATCAACAGGTTGCCGGCACTGGCGCCGCAGCGGCGTCCGGAGGAGCAGCCGGGGGCGCTTCCTACGGTCAGTCGCTCAAGGATGATTCGGCTCCGGCCCAAAGCGTCAGCAACCTGTACGACGAGGCCAGTGGCTTCTTCGGTGGCGGCAAGTTCAGCGTCGAGACCGGCTTGACCTACGCCCGCTACGACGCTCGGCAACTCACGGTCAACGGCTTCCTTGCGCTGGACTCGATCTTTCTCGGCAACATCAACCTGGACCGGATCAAGTCCGATACCTGGACCCTGGACCTGACCGCTCGCTATAACCTCAACAACCGCTGGCAATTCGACATCAACGCCCCCGTGCTGTATCGCGAGTCCACCTTCCAGTCCGGTGGCGGCGGCGGTGCCGGCACCCAGACCACCGAAGAATCGGTGACCCGTGACCCGACATTGGGGGACGTGAACTTCGGCGTGGCTTACAAATTCCTCGACGAATCGGAGTTCTGGCCCGACGCCGTGGCGACCCTGCGAGTCAAGGCCCCCACCGGCAAGGAACCGTTCGGGATCAAGCTGGTGCAATCTGCGGGCAACAACAACCTGTACGTGCCTGAAAGCCTGCCGACCGGTAACGGTGTCTGGTCGATCACCCCCGGGATCTCCCTGGTCAAGACTTTCGATCCGGCGGTGCTGTTCGGCACCTTGGCCTACACCCACAACCTGGAAGAGTCGTTTGACGACATCAGTTCCACGGTTGGCAGCAAGACCCCTGGCAAAGTCCGCCTGGGCGACAGCTTCCAGATCGGCGCCGGTGTGGCTTTCGCCCTCAACGAGAAGATGAGCATGTCCTTCTCGGTGTCCGACCTGATACAGCGCAAGAGCAAACTCAAGCAGGATGGCGGCGATTGGCAGTCGGTGGTTTCCAGCGACGCCAACGCCGGTTACTTCAACGTCGGCATGACCATTGCGGCCACCGACAACCTGACCATTGTGCCCAACCTGTCCATCGGCATGACCGAGGACGCCCCGGCCTTCACCTTCAGCCTGAAATTCCCTTACTACTTCTGATCCACCGGCAAAAACGCCAAGGCCCGCGGCGATTCCCCAATCGCAGCGGGCCTTGGCGTTCTTGCCGCCCTAGCGGATCCGGTGTTTGTGCAGCAAACGGTAGAAAGTCGGACGCGAGATGCCCAGGACCCGGGCGGCAACGCTGAGGTTGTCACTGTGCCGGTTGAGCACGTCGCACAGGGCCTGACGCTCGGCGCGGTGCTTGTAGTCCTCCAGGGTGCCCATGGGCAGATCCTGGGCTTGCAGGCCTTGCAAGCCCAGATCACTGGCCTGAATCTGCCGGCCCTCGGCCAGTACCAGGCCCCGGCGCACCCGGTTGGCCAGTTCGCGGACATTGCCCGGCCAGTCGTGCTTGCCCATGGCCACCAGGGCGTCCTCACTGAAACTGCGTGGCCGGCGTCCGGTTTCCTGGCTGTAGAAGTGGGCAAAGTGGCTGGCCAGCATCCCCAAATCGCCATGACGCTCACGCAGTGGCGCGGTAATCACCTGCAGCACGTTCAACCGGTAATACAGGTCCTCACGAAAACGACCGCTGGTGATGGCCGCCTCAAGGTCCACGTGGGTCGCGGCCAGGACCCTGACATCCACCGGTATCGGCTGGCTGCCGCCCACACGCTCGATGTGCTTTTCCTGCAGGAAACGCAGCAGATTGGCTTGCAGCTCCAGCGGCAAATCGCCGATCTCATCGAGGAACAAGGTGCCGCCGTGGGCCGCCTCGATGCGCCCGACCTTGCGCTGGTGCGCCCCGGTAAAAGCGCCCTTTTCATGGCCGAAGAGTTCGGACTGGATCAGGTGTTCGGGAATCGCCCCGCAGTTGATCGCCACAAAAGGCTTGTCGTGACGCTGGGATTGGCGATGCAGGGTACGCGCCACCAGCTCCTTGCCGGTGCCGCTCTCGCCGCGGATCAGTACCGGCGACTCGGTGGGCGCCAGCTTGCTCAGCAGCTTGCGCAGGTCGCGGATGGGCCGGCTGCTCCCCAACAACTCGTGCTCGGGCTGGTCCACATGGACCGCGCCCTGGCCCCTGAGGCGGGCCATGCCGAAGGCCCGTCCCAGGGTCACCTGGACCCGGGAGACGTCGAACGGCAGGGTATGGAAGTCGAAAAACCATTCGCAGACAAAGTCACCGACCTTTTGCAGGCGCAGGACTTCCGGACTCAGCACCGCGATCCACTCGGTGCCGCTGTGGCTGATCAGGTCCTTGACCGCTTCCGGACGCTCCAGGTGAAAGGGTTGCAGGCGCAGCAAGCCGACATCGCAGGAGCGCTCGCGGGCAGACTCCAGGTCACAGCTGTCCACATCCCAGCCAATAGCGCGCAGCGCGGGCAGAAGACGATGGCAGTCATCACAGGGGTCGACCACCAGCAAGCGGCGCTGCACGGGAGCTTCGAGCATGACTGGTCCTTGGCGCCAAAAGAGGGAAAAGTTATTAGAAACAGTGGTTTGGCAAACCTGGCTGTAACGTTAGCAAGAACTTGACGCTTGAATGTATCAATTGCTTATAGCGCTGCTTACCAAAGGAACTAACGCGCTGCCAGAACTTCGCCCCGAGCGACTGATTGTCGCAGTCTTTTTTTAAGAACCCCGTAACTAATGGTGTTGTCACAGGGCCCACGTACGAAAGTTGTAAAAACTTGTTTTTCAGTGTGACCCGATCACTACCTCAGTGCATCAGTACAAGTGACCAGCCGAACGGTAAGCCCAACCGACGGCACATCATCTGATTGGGCACATAGAGAGAAGACCCCATGAACGCCCCGCTCCGTAGAAACGAAGCACTTTTGATCGCCGACCGCGCATTCAAGCCTTTTCAATGCGTGGCCTGGGCCCCACAGGACGGGAACGGCGAGCTCAGCCTGAGCGTCATCGACCGTACCAGTACCCGTATCGGTCACACCCAGATTCCCAGCAGCGCCTACTCCGATCCAGCCCAACTGGAAGACCTGCTCAAACAAGCCCGCGCTGAACTGAGCCAGGAAGGTTATATCTTGCAGTCCTGGGCCATGCCCAAGTAAGTGATGCTGTTAGCGGATCACCCGAACAGGTGATCCGCTACTTAGGCAAAACAACTAAGCACGCTATCTATTTTTCCCTCGCTGCAACTTTTATCTTCAGCGTAGTGGTTGTTTTCGCTAGTGCAGAAGCTGCACCTCCTCGCTATTTCCAACCAGTGTCCCTTTTGCTTCATCAATGCCCTCTCAGGGCCGCCCCATCAGCGGGTCACTGATACTGTGTGCCCCGGTTTCCAGTCGTCCGGCTACCCTGCGCAACCAGCCTGCGTCACTGCGCAGGGTCAAGTCATACCAGCCACCGCTGGACTCACAGGCGAAAACCTGGCGCACCTCTGCCCCCCCAGGCACGACCAGGGTCCATGGCCCCTGTTGGGTATAAGGGCAGCGATCGATAGTGACCGATACCCCACGCGTCCCCGGATTGCTCAGGGTGAACTGCAGTTGGTTATTGCTGGACGTCACCAACAGCTCAGGCTGGAGCTGTTGCAGTTGGCCGCTAAAGCTGCGGTGGAAGCCATTGGGTCCCAATACCCACAGCTGGTAGCGCTCCACCACTGGCCAGCTGTCCTGCAGCGCCTTACCGGCCTCCACCGTGTAGCGCCGCGGGATATCGCTCAGGTGCAGGCCGTCGTAGACATGGAACACCGCGCCCTGCTCGCCTGTGTTCTGCAGGCTCAGGGACAGGGTCTTGGCCTTGGGGTCCACCTGGCTGTCGACATGCAGACGATAAGGCAGTGCCCGTGAAGGTCGGGCCAGCCGCGGCTGGTGCGGTGGCAACTGCTGGCTGGCCAAGGGTAGCGGCACCTGGAGCAGCTTCTCCTGGCGCTGGCGCAAAGCGTCGGCGGCCTGCCGGGTGGTGGTCTGCAGCGCCGGCAATGGCTCATGGTTGGGGTCGACGAAATTCAACGCCGACGTCAGGTCGCCACATACCGCCCGCCGCCATGCACTGATATTGGGCTCGCGCACGCCAAAGCGTTTTTCGAGAAATTGCAGCACCGAGGTGTGATCGAACACCTGGGAATTGACCCAGCCTCCCCGGCTCCAGGGAGACAGCACCAGCATCGGCACCCGCGGCCCGGGGCCATACACGCCGCCATCGGGCAGCGGTTGCTGGGTCGAACCGGGTGGCGCCGGATGCTTGAACAGTTCGCTGTCGAAACCCAGCGTGGACTTGCCGGCAAAGCTGCCATCCTGACGCTGGGAAGGTGCCGACGGCGACGGCATATGATCGAAGAAGCCATCGTTTTCATCGTAGGTCAGCAACAGCACGGTCTTGCTCCAGACCTCGGGATTGCGAGTCAACGCCAGGAGAATCTCCTGGGTGAACCAGCCGCCCTGGACCGGACTCGATGGGCCGGGATGCTCGGAATAGGCGGCCGGCGCCACAATCCAGCTGACCTGGGGCAACTTGCCGGCCTGCACGTCATTGCGAAATCCACCAATGATCGCCTCCAGATTGCTGCCGCTGCTGGCCGGCAAGGTATTGCCATTGCCCTTGTACAGCGCAGCGACGGCGTTCAAGGCATCGCTGTAAGGCACAAAGGCATTGAAGTCCTTGGGCGGTTGGGCCGGATTGCCCACCTGTACGCTGGCGGCGCGGTACTGACGGAAGCCGGCCAGGGGGTTGTCGCCGAAATTGTCCGGCAGGTGCTGGTAGACCTTCCAACTGACACCCTGCTCTTCCAGGCGTTCGGGATAGGTCTTCCAGCTGTAGCCGACGTTTACCGCACCCGGGCCATCCCATTCGTTGACCACCGCAGCGACCTTTGCCGCGCTCGGGCCGTTGCTGCCGGTCCAGAGAAACAACCGATTGGGGTTGGTCCCGGCGTGTACCGAACAGTGATAGGCGTCGCACAGGGTGAAGGTGTTGGCCAGGGCGAACTGGAATGGCAGCTCCTGCTCACGGTAATAGCCCATGGACGTCGCTGTCTTGTGGGTCGGCCAGGCGCTCATGCGGCCGTTGTCCCAGGCCAAATGGGCATCCACCCATGAATGAGGCGTGCCACTGACGCGCTGGGCGTTGCCTTTGCTGCTGTCCAGGTGATAGGGCATCACCAGCCGGCCCTTACCCTGTTGCTCCCAGACCGTGCGCTGACCGGGCAATGGAATGGTAAAGCGGTCGCTGAAGCCCCGTACCCCGGGAAAAGTACCGAAGTAATGATCGAAAGAGCGATTTTCCTGCATCAGGATCACTACGTGTTCGACATCCTTGATCGTCCCCGTACGGTTATTCGCCGGTATGGCCAGGGCTTGGCGAATAGCCAGGGGCAAGGATGAAAAGAATGAACCGATAGCGGCCGCTTGCAATAGCTTCCTGCGTGAAAGACTGGGCATGGGTCTTTGAATCCTTGTGGTTGCAGCGCGATATATGACGCTGCAAGCAAAAGTATTCATTTCAAATAACAAGGCAGTGACATTGCCATTGCAATTGCATCAAGCCGATATTGCCCAGACCTGCGACTTCGCAAATTGACCATGTTTTCAAGTTTGCAAAAGAATGTTTTATGAAGAAAACACCCGAGCCTGCAAACTTTTCATCAATCGCCAGGTCCAGAAACAATATCGACCCGTCGCCTTACTGAAGATTGTCCGCCACTTCATTGCGTTGAACCCGCAACGGATTGAACGCCAGCCGGATAAACTGCGGGTCCCGCGCGAGTTTGTAGTTCGGACCGACAAAGTACTCCTTGGCCCCCGGATCATTCTTGCCCAGATATAGAATCCAGGCCGTTGTAATACCGGCGAACTCGTTTTCCCGGACACTGCGCACCGGACTGAAATGGGTGGCGTTATGGGCCGTGGCACTCCATCCCGGCACCGCCTTGATCAACCCGCCCTGCCAGAGCCGCGGCCAGGCCCAGGCCGGCACCACCACATCCGCGGCCCCGGTAAGCACCAGGGTCGGGGTCTTGACGGTGGAGCCCAGGCCTATGGGCCCGGGTTCGATGGGCAGCGAGCCGATGTAGCGCAGCTGTGGATCGATGCCCTGCAAGGTGCCAGGCAGCAGGCTCGACGAGAGGATCGACGCCCCGCCGCCAGCGGAATGCCCCGCCACTATCGTGCGAGACAGATCGACCTTGCCGAACAACGGTGAGGTTGGGTCCTGGTTGAGCTTGCTCAGCTCAAGGGCACCCAGGACATGCATGGTGGGCGCGGTGTTGATGAAGTCGAAGGAGATGATCACGATAAAGCCGTAACTCGCCCACAGCCTCATCAAATCGGTGTATTGCCCCTGATTGGAAAGGATGCCGCCAACAAAGTTGACCACCGGCAACTTGTCCAGATTCCTTATATTGCTCGGATAATAAACACTGGTGGAAACCGGACTGGCAAACCCATAGGGAAAGGACGAATTGCATTGAACGCTGTTGTCCAGCAGCATGATCCTCGCCAATACACCCAACAGACCGCGACAGTCACTCAAGACCGCATTGGTAGTGACCTTGTAGGGCCCTGGAGACTTGGCATATTGATCATTGGCCAGCCCCAGCGCCGGAACAAGTTGCGAGGCACCGGCCAGACTCCCAAAAGCAACTAAGACTCCAGCCAAACATAGTTGCACTGCCACCTTGCGTATCGATCTCATTGATAGTTCCTTTATCTGCCTGCTTTCCCTGCAAGACCGGATACTCCCTCCTGGCCGTGCACTCACTACTGCCAATCACCTGAACTTCATCTCACTGCAACAAGCCTGAAACACTCAACCTTAGTTGCCCAGCGGACTCTGGCGACCCTAGAACAAGACAAATTCCAAGGTCAATCCTTATTCAAACTAGAGCAGCCCACCGAAGCGCCGATAAAAGCTTTCCCCCACATCCGGTAGCGGACCATCAGCGCTCTCCAGAGCCGTGGCCAGCCACTCCTCGGCCTTGGCCTGGATCAAGCGATAGATGTTGCGACACAGCTGGCGCGCAGCACGACCCTCCCAATCGCCGGGAAGCAGTTCGTCCGGCAACTGCGGGTCGCGCAGCAACAGCTTGCGGTACTCATGAATCAGCAGCAGGCGAGCCAGGAAACAGTCGGATGGTTGCAACTGCTCCTGCTCGCGCAGGGCCTGCCAAAGGGGGCGAAACAGTTGGATGAATTCACTGTAATGGGCTGCCAGTTCGTCAATGTTCCAGCTCTCGCGCACCTGCTGGCGCAGGGCTCTGGAGCCGAGCACGTCCTCGGGTGCAGTGGCAAAGACAATGGTGTCGTCCTGGGCGCCAAGCTCCAGCAAGGTGGCATTGATATCGGCGCGATCGCTGCGCGGGCACGCCAGCATCAGCGGCGACATCGCGGCAAACCCTTGCCACTCCAACTCTTCACGCACTTGCTTGCGCAACTCCGGTTGCAGTTGTCCGAGCATTACCAGGCTCCAGGAACCATCCCAGGCCGGCACACCGGCGCTGTAGACCCGCTTGAACGCCTTGTCGAATCGCCGGCGACCGGCCAGGGTCAGGCTGTAGTAACTGCGGCGCCCGACCTTTTCGGCAGTCAGCCACCCCTCCTTGCTCAGGCGGAAGATCGAAGTGCGGATCAGCCGCTCGTTGATCCCCATGGGCTCCAGCAGTTGAATCAGGCTGCCCAGCCAGACGGTGCCGCCATGGGGTTCGATGGCATCGCCGTACAGGGTGATGATCAGCGAACTGGCGCGGATCGGGGTCTGCTCCTGAAAGCGTTTGATCAGATGGTTCAGTGGCGCTAGGGACGACATGGGCGTACCGGAAAAAAAGGAAGGAATATAGCCGGTTTCAGGCCGTCGCAGCGGCCCGGGGTGTTCATTGGCCGGCCTTGGGACGAAAGCCGCCGTCGGCGATTCGCGGCCGGTCGTCCTCGACCCGAGACAGCGGCTCACAGACTTGCATCTGCTCCAGGCAGCGACGGGTCAAGTGCTGGTACTCCCGAGTGCCGGCCAGCTTCCAGGCCACTTCCTCGTCGCTCAACTGACGCGTGACCCGCGCCGGCGCGCCCATCACCAGCGATTGCGGCGCGCATTCGAAACCGGCCTTGACCAGCGCCGCCGCCGAAACGAAGGAACGCGGCGCAATGAAGGCGTTGTCCATCACCACCGCATTCATGCCCACCAGCGCGTCGGCGCCAATCCGGCAACCGTGCAACACTGCGCCATGGCCGACATGGCCATTGCGCTCCACCACCGTGTCGCTATCGGGGAAACCATGCATCACACAGGTGTCCTGCAGATTGGCCCCCTCTTCGAGGACAATCCGGCCAAAATCCCCCCGCAGGCTGGCCAGGGGGCCGACATAGCAATGGGGGCCGACTATCACATCGCCGATCAGCACCGCCGAAGGGTGCACATAGGCACTGGGATCGACCACCGGAATCAAGCCATCAAGGCTGTAGCACGTCATGCTGCTTCCCTCTCTGATCAGCAGAAACTGCTGTTGTTGGAGCGGCTGGGGGGCGCTGCACTTGCCCGCGAATACAACGCCGAGAATGCACGACGCCACCCAATCCAGGATACCGATACAACGCGGACGGCATTTTGTATCAGGTCATTCTCGGTACACAACCGTTCTCCAAGACACAGGCCTGGCTCGCCACAGGCGCCACAACCCGCAAAGCATAAAGGATACGGCCTCAATTACCGGCCCAAGGCAGCATCCCATCGACCTGCCGCCCCGAATAGAACGCAGCTGAAGCCGAAAGATAGGACACATTAACAATCTATTGATCTTGATTTTATGTATCACATTAGCGATATACTCGGCGAAAACCGGCTCCCGGGCCGACCCGACAATCGAGCCGGCAACCGGCCGCATCACTCCGAGGACATCCGCCATGCCTCAACACCCGACCATGAACTTTGCCACCATCCTGTTCTCCATCAGCGAGGGCGTCGCCCTCCTCAGCCTCAACCGTCCTGAACAACTCAACAGTTTCAACCCACAGATGCATGGCGAGGTGCAGGCGGCCCTCAAGCACGTGCGCAACAACCCCGAGGTGCGGGTCCTGCTCCTGACCGGCGAAGGCCGCGGCTTCTGCGCGGGGCAGGACCTTGGCGAGCGCGACGTCGCCCCCGGCGATGCAGCGCCTGACCTGGGGGAATCCATCGAACAGTTCTACAACCCGCTGGTGCGCGAACTGCGCGACCTGCCATTGCCGGTGATCTGTGCGGTCAATGGCGTGGCCGCCGGCGCCGGCGCCAACCTGCCCCTGGCCTGCGACCTGGTACTGGCAGCGCGCTCCGCGAGCTTTATCCAGGCCTTCTGCAAACTCGGGCTGATTCCCGATTCCGGCGGCACCTGGCTGCTGCCACGGCTGGTGGGCATGGCCCGGGCCAAGGCCCTGGCCCTGCTCGGCAACCGCCTGAGCGCCGAACAGGCCGAGCAATGGGGACTGATCTACCAGTGCGTGGACGACGCCTTGCTGCGCGATGAAGCCCTGAGCCTGGCCCGACACCTGGCGACTCAACCCACCTATGGCCTGGCGCTGATCAAGCGCAGCCTGAATGCCAGCCTGCACAACAGCTTCGACCAGCAACTGGAGCTGGAGCGCGACCTGCAACGCCTGGCGGGACGCAGCGAAGACTATCGAGAAGGCGTCAGCGCCTTCATGGACAAGCGCCCTCCTGTGTTCAAGGGGCGCTGACATGGCCCCGCTGCGTCGTAGCGCAGAGACTGCCGCAGTGGGTGCCGGGGCATGGGCACCACCCTGATCCTCCAGAGGCGCCAACCCGCGCCTGCAGAACTCCCCGCAAGCCCTTCGTGCCTCTTGCGGGTCATGCACTCAGAACCCGCAGTGACGGGTTGAACGACAACAACAATACGAGTGACACCATGAATATGCCGATAGCCAGAACCGTGCCCGAAGCGCCGCTGGACCCGATGGAAACCGCCAGCATCGACCACTTGCGCCAGCATCAGCTGGAGCGCCTGCGCTGGAGCCTGAACCACGCCTACGCCAATGTCCCCCTGTATCGCCAGCGCTTCGACGCCCTGGGCGTGCACCCCCAGGACATCCAGCGCCTGGAGGACCTTGCCCAACTGCCCTTCACCACCAAGTCCGACCTGCGGGACAACTACCCCTACGGCATGTTCGCGGTACCCATGCAGGAGGTGGTGCGCCTGCATGCCTCCAGCGGCACCACCGGCAAGCCCACGGTGGTGGGCTATACCCGCAACGACATCGATACCTGGGCCCAGGTGGTGGCCCGGTCGATCCGCGCGGCCGGCGGCCGGCCCGGCGACAAGGTGCATGTTTCCTATGGCTACGGCCTGTTCACCGGCGGCCTGGGGGCACACTACGGTGCCGAACGCCTGGGGTGCACCGTGATTCCCATGTCCGGCGGCCAGACCGAGAAGCAGGTGCAACTGATCAAGGATTTCCAGCCGGACATCATCATGGTCACGCCGTCCTACATGCTCAATATCGCCGACGAGATCGAACGCCAGGGCCTCGATCCCCACAAGCTGGCCCTGCGCCTGGGAATCTTCGGCGCCGAACCCTGGACCGACGAACTGCGCAGCGCCATCGAGCAGCGCCTGGGCATCCGCGCCCTGGATATCTACGGGCTGTCGGAGATCATCGGTCCGGGAGTGGCCATGGAATGCGCCGAGACCCGCGACGGCCCGACCCTCTGGGAGGATCATTTCTACCCCGAAATCATCGACCCGCTGACCGCTCAGGTGCTGCCCGATGGCGAAATGGGCGAGCTGGTGCTCACCTCCCTGAGCAAGGAGGCACTGCCGATGATCCGTTACCGCACCCGCGATCTGACCCGCCTGCTGCCGGGGACTGCGCGGCCCATGCGGCGCATCGACAAGATCACCGGGCGCAGCGACGACATGCTGATCATTCGCGGGGTCAATGTGTTTCCCACCCAGGTGGAGGAGCAAGTGCTCAAAGCCGTGCACCTGGCCCCCTGTTACGAGATCCATCTGTATCGCCACGGCAACCTCGACAGCGTCGACATTCACGTCGAGCTCAAGAGCGAGCATCAGCAACTGGGGGATGAACAGCAAAGGGCCATCTGCAGCGAGCTCAGTCGCCACATAAAGACCCATATCGGCATCAGCTCACGTATCGTTTTACAGCCCCCCTTCAGCATCAAGCGTTCGGAAGGCAAGGCCTGCCGAGTGGTCGACCGCCGCAAATAGCGTTGACGCAAGCACTGGAGCCCCGCCATGACGGGGCTTTTTTTCGCCCGCCATTCAAGCCGCGAGGCAAAGCGATACAGAAACAAAACATGACACGTTATTTTATGTTTGATATTTATTTGTGTATCACATATAAACATTCACAGCCTCACCCACACCTGCAACCCGGGAGACACTCATGTACGCACAGCTGGTAGAGACGGGGATCAAGCGCATCAAGCCGCTGGCAGAAATGTCCGAGCAGGAGCGCACCTTCCAGGAAAAAATCGACGGGGAAATCAAGATCGAGGCCAAGAACTGGATGCCCGATGCCTACCGCCAGACCCTGATCCGGCAGATTTCCCAGCACGCCCATTCGGAAATCGTCGGCATGTTGCCCGAAGGCAACTGGGTCACCCGCGCCCCGACCCTCAAGCGCAAGCTGCAACTGATGGCCAAGATCCAGGACGAAGCCGGCCACGGCCTGTACCTGTACAGCGCCATGGAAACCCTCGGCGCCGATCGCGACGAGGAAATCGCCAAGCTCCACAGCGGCCGAGCCAAGTATTCGAGCATCTTCAACTACCCGACCCTGAACTGGGCCGACATGGGCGCCGTGGGCTGGCTGGTGGACGGTGCCGCCATCGTCAATCAGGTAGTGCTGCAACGCACCTCCTATGGCCCCTACTCCCGGGCCATGGTGCGCATCTGCAAGGAAGAGAGCTTCCACCAGCGCCAGGGCTACGAAATCCTCCTGACCATGATGCGCGAGGGCAACCCGGCACAGCGGGAAATGGTCCAGGACGCCATCAACCGCCTCTGGTGGCCAGCGCTGATGATGTTCGGCCCCAGCGACGAACACTCCCCCAACAGTGCCCAGTCCATGGCCTGGAAGATCAAGCGCCAGAGCAACGACGAACTGCGCCAGCGCTTCATCGACCAGACCATCCCGCAGCTGGAACTGCTGGGCTGCACCTGCCCCGACCCGGAGCTGAAGTGGAACGCCGAGCGCGGTCATTACGACTTCGGCGAAATCCAGTGGCAGGAATTCTACGAGGTGCTCAAGGGCAACGGCCCGTGCAACCAGGAGCGCCTGGAGACTCGCCGCCAAGCCATCGACGACGGTGCCTGGGTCCGGGCCGCCGCCGTGGCCCACGCCCAGAAGAAAGCCCAGAAGAAAGCCAACAAGAACGCCGCCTGAGCGCGCCCAGCCTGATCCGGAGTCAATGCCATGTCTGAATGGACCCTTTACGAAGTCTTCGTGCGCAGCAAGCACGGCCTCAATCACAAACATGTGGGCAGCGTGCATGCCGCCGACGACGCCATGGCCATGAACAACGCCCGGGACCTGTACACCCGACGCAGCGAAGGCGTCAGCCTGTGGGTGGTGCCCTCGGCGCAGATTGTCGCCTCCTCCCCGGATGACAAGGACCCGCTGTTCGATCCTGCTGACGACAAGGTCTACCGCCACGCCAGCTTCTACCAGCTGCCCCCTGAAGTCGGACACATGTGAGGCCGGCCATGAACCCTGCAAACGATCTGATCAACCACCTGTTGCGCCTCGGCGACAGCGCCCTGATCCAGGGCCAGCGCCTGTGCGAATGGTGCGGCCGGGCCCCGGCCCTGGAAGAAGAACTGGCGCTGATGAATGTCGGCCTCGATCTGGTGGGCCAGGCCCGCAACTGGCTGGACTATGCCGCCGAACTGCTGGCCGATGGGCGCGACGCCGATCACCTGGCCTTCCGCCGGGACGAGCGGGCTTACCGCAACCTGTTGCTGGTGGAGCAGCCCAATGGCGATTTCGCGGTGACCCTGCTCAAGCAGTTTTTCTACGACGCCTGGCACCTGGAAACCCTCAAGGGCCTGAGCCAATCAACGGATGAACGGATGGCCGGCATCGCCGCCAAAGCGCTCAAGGAAGTCACCTACCACCTGCGCCGCTCCAGCGAATGGGTCGAGCGCCTGGGAGACGGCACCGAGGAAAGCCACCAGCGCATGCTCCAGGCGATCCCGCGGCTGTGGCGCTTCACTGGCGAGCTGATCGACCAACACGCCGCTGAAATCGAACTGCACCGGGCCGGCCTGTGGGCCGATCCGGCCCAGGTGGCCGACGCCTGGCGCGCCTGCGTCGAAACCCTGTTCGCCCGGGCCACCCTGCCCGTGCCCGAAGCCCCGAGCCACTTCTACCTGGATGCGCGCCAGGGCCTGCACACCGAGCACCTGGGCCCGCTGCTGGCCCAGATGCAATTCCTGCCGAGGGCCTATCCCGATGCGGTCTGGTGAATTGATCGGCAGCGACCAGGGTGCGCGCGCGCTGCAACAAGGCGATCTGGAGCTGGCCTGGAGCACCCTGGATCAGGTCATGGACCCAGAGGTGCCAGTGGTCAGCGTGCTCGACCTGGGTATCGTGCGCGACCTGGGCTGGCAGGCCGGCCATCTGCAGGTGGCGGTCACGCCGACCTACTCCGGCTGCCCGGCCACCGAAGTGATCGAGAGCGATATCCGCCAGGCCCTGGAACAGGCCGGTTTCCAGGCCCCGCGGCTGATACGCCAGCTGACCCCGGCCTGGACCACCGACTGGATCACCGAGCGCGGTCGCCAGCGCCTGCGGGCCTATGGCATCGCGCCGCCCTCGGGCAGCAGCAAGCGCAGCCTGCTGGGGGACGCGCCCCAGGTGCTCTGCCCGCAATGCGGCAGCGCCCACAGCGAACGCCTCAGCGAGTTCGGCTCCACCGCTTGCAAGGCCCTGTACCGCTGCCGCGACTGCCTGGAACCCTTCGACTATTTCAAGTGCATCTGAGCCGCTCGCCGCCTCAGAGGAGAACCATCATGAGCCAGTTCCACCGCTTGACCATCAAGGACGTGCGCAGCGAAACCCGCGACGCGGTGTCCATCGCCTTCGAGATTCCCCGGCACCTGCAGGCGCAGTTTCACTTCACCCAGGGCCAGCACCTGGTGCTGCGCACCGAGCTTGAGGGCGAGCAAGTGCGGCGCTCCTATTCCATCTGCAGCGGCGTCAATGACGGCGAACTGCGCATCGCGGTGAAGCGCGTCGTCGGCGGGCGCTTTTCGGCGTTTGCCAACGAACAGCTCAAACCCGGCCAGTCGCTGGACGTCATGCCCCCCGCAGGCCGCTTCCATGTCGAGCTTGATCCGGCGCGTCACGGCCACTACCTGGCGGTGGCCGCAGGCAGCGGCATCACGCCGATCCTGTCGATCATCAAGAGCACCCTGGAAGGCGAGCCGCTCAGCCGCTTCACCCTGCTCTACGGCAACCGTTCCAGTGCCTCGGCACTGTTTCGCGAACAGCTGGAGGACCTGAAGAACCTTTATCTGCAGCGCCTGAACCTGGTGTTCGTGTTCAGTCGTGAACAGCAGGACATCGACCTCTATAACGGCCGCATCACCCAGGACAAATGCCAGCAACTGTTTTCCCGCTGGCTCGACGTCCAGAAACTGGACGCGGCCTTCATCTGCGGCCCCCAGGCCATGACCGAAACCGTGCGCGACAGCCTCAAGGCCGCCGGCATGGGCGCCGAGCGCATCCACTTCGAACTGTTCCACGCCGCCGGTGACAGCCAGAAGCGCCAGGCCCGGGAAGCCGCCCGCGCCCAGGACCCGCAGGTCAGCCAGATCACTGTGATCAGCGATGGCCGGGCCCTGGCCTTCGACCTGCCGCGCAACAGCCTGAGCCTGCTAGATGCCGGCAACGCCCAAGGCGCCGAACTGCCCTATTCGTGCAAGGCCGGGGTCTGCTCCACCTGCAAATGCAAGGTCGTCGAAGGTGAGGTGGAAATGGACAGCAACCACGCCCTGGAAGATTACGAAGTGGCGGCCGGTTACGTCCTTGCCTGCCAGTCGTTCCCGGTCAGCGACAAGGTGGTGCTGGACTTCGACCAGCTCTGAGCGAACCGGTAGTGCGCGTGCCCATAACAAGAACAACAGAGAAAACCTCATGAGCCCACAAGAGATAGACCGCATCACCTGCCACCCGGACTTTATCCAGCTGGTGCGGCGCAAACAGCGACTCTACTGGTCACTGACCCTGATCATGCTCCTGGCCTACTACGGCTTCGTCCTGCTGGTGGCCTTTCACCCCGGCCTGCTGGGCCAGTCGCTGTCCGGCGGGGCCACCAGCGTCGGCATGCCAGTGGGGGTGGCGATGATCGTCCTGGCCTTCGCCCTGACCGGCTTCTACGTTTACCGAGCCAACCAACTGCTGGACCCGCTGAACGACAAACTCAAGCGCGAGTACCGGTCATGAAGCGCGGTGCAGGAGTCATCCTGCTGCCCTGCCTGCTGGCCTCGGACCTGGCCCTGGCCCTGGCCGCCGACGACAGCGCCCGCGCGCTGAACTGGAACGCCATCGGCATGTTCCTGGTGTTCGTCCTACTGACCCTGGGGATCACCCGCTGGGCCGCCCTGCGTACCCGCTCGGCCAAGGACTTCTACACCGCCGGCGGCGGCATGAGCGGCCTGCAGAACGGCCTGGCGATTGCCGGTGACATGATCTCCGCGGCGTCCTTCCTCGGCATCTCGGCGATGATGTTCCTCAATGGCTACGACGGCCTGCTGTACGCCCTGGGGGTTCTGGCCGGCTGGCCGATCATCCTGTTTCTGATCGCCGAACGCTTGCGCAACCTGGGCACCTACACCTTCGCCGACGTGGTCTCCTATCGCCTGGCCCAGACCCCGGTGCGCCTGACCTCGGCGTTCGGCACCCTGACCGTGGCCCTGATGTACCTGGTGGCGCAGATGGTCGGCGCCGGCAAGCTGATCGAACTGCTGTTCGGCCTCAGCTACCTCCACGCGGTGATGCTGGTGGGCCTGCTGATGGTCTGCTACGTGACCTTCGGCGGCATGCTGGCCACCACCTGGGTGCAGATCATCAAGGCGGTGATGCTGCTGTCGGGCACCAGTTTCATGGCCTTCATGGTGCTCAAGCATTTTGGCTTCAGCACCGAGGCGCTGTTCGCCCGAGCCAGTGCGGTACACGCCAAAGGCAGCGCGATCATGGCCCCCGGCGGGCTGCTGTCGAACCCCATCGATGCCATTTCCCTGGGCCTGGGAATGATGTTCGGCACCGCCGGGCTGCCCCATATCCTCATGCGTTTCTTCACCGTCAGCGACGCGCGGGAAGCGCGCAAGAGCGTGCTCTATGCCACTGGTTTCATCGGCTACTTCTATCTGTTGCTGATCGTGGTCGGCTTCGGCGCGATCGTCATGGTCGGCACCGAGCCCGAGTATCGCGACGCCAGCGGCGCCATCATCGGCGGCGCCAACATGATCGCGGTGCATCTGGCCCAGGCGGTGGGCGGCAACCTGTTCCTGGGTTTCATCTCGGCCGTGGCCTTCGCCACCATTCTCGCGGTGGTCGCCGGGCTGGCGCTGTCCGGCGCCTCGGCGGTGTCCCACGACCTGTATGCCTGCGTGATGCGCAAAGGCCAGGCCAGCACCCAGCAGGAAATGCGCGTCTCGAAGATCGCCACCCTGTGCATCGGCGTCCTGGCGGTGCTCCTGGGGCTGTTGTTCGAATCGCAGAACATCGCCTTTCTCTCGGGACTGGTACTGGCGATTGCCGCGTCGGTGAATTTCCCGGTGCTGTTTCTTTCCATGTTCTGGAAAGGCCTGACCACCCGGGGCGCGGTGGGCGGCAGCCTGGCCGGGCTGATCTCGGCGATTGTCCTGCTGATCCTCAGCCCGGCGGTCTGGGTCAATGTGCTGCACCACCCCCAGGCGTTGTTTCCCTACGCCAACCCGGCGCTGTTCTCCATGAGCCTGGCGTTCTTCACCGCCTGGGCCTTGTCCGTCAGCGACCGCTCGCCCCGGGCCGAGCTGGAGCGCGGCCGCTACCTGGCGCAGTTCATCCGTTCCATGACCGGCATCGGCGCCTCCGGCGCCAGCCATCCCTGAGTTGCCTCCCGGCGCCCAGCACGCTGCGCCGGCCCTCAATTGACCCTTCGGAGCCTTTCTCCCATGCCACAGTCTCCTACCCTGCAAAGCTTTATCGGCGGCCGCTGGATCGGCCAGCACCCGGCCCAGGCCCTGCGCAGCGCCATCGACGGCCATGAAGTGGCGCGCACCCATGAAGAGCCCCTGGACTTTGCCGAGGCCCTGCAACATGGACGCGTGAACGGCGCCCGGGCCCTGCTGGCCCTGGATTTCCAGCAGCGGGCCCAGCGCCTCAAGGCCCTGGCGCTGTACCTTGGCGAACGCAAGGAACAGCTGTACGCCCTGTCCCACCACAGCGGCGCGACCCGGGCCGACAGCTGGATCGACATCGAAGGCGGCAACAGCACCTTGTTCAGCTACGCCGGACTCGGCGCCCGCGAGCTGCCCTCGGGCAACCTGCTGCACGAAGGCCCGGCGCAATCCCTGAGCAAGCTCGGCAGCTTTGCCGGCACCCATATCCTGGTGCCCCGCGGCGGCGTGGCGGTGCACATCAATGCGTTCAACTTTCCCATCTGGGGCATGCTGGAGAAGTTCGCCCCCTGCTTCCTCGCCGGCATGCCGTGCATCGTCAAGCCCGCCAGCGCTACCAGCTACCTGACCGAGGCCGCCGTGCGCCTGATGCATGAATCCGGCTTGCTGCCCGAAGGCAGCCTGCAACTGGTGATCGGCGGCACCGGCGACCTGCTGGATCGCCTGCAAGGCCAGGACCTGGTGACGTTCACCGGTTCCGCCGTCACCGCCGGCAAACTGCGATCCAACCCCAACCTGATCGGCCACTCGGTGCCCTTCAATGCCGAAGCCGACTCGCTGAACTGCGCGATCCTGGCGCCGGACGTGACCCCGGACGACCCGGAATTCGAGCTGTTCATCAAGGAAGTGGTGCGGGAAATGACGGTCAAGGCCGGTCAGAAATGCACCGCTATCCGCCGCGCCATCGTTCCGGCCAAACAGCTGGACGCCGTGGCCACGGGCTTGCGCGAGCGCCTGTCGAAGGTGGTGGTCGGCGATCCGTCGGTGGAAGGCGTACGCATGGGCCCTCTGGCCTCCCATGAGCAACAGCGGGACGTGGCCGAACGCCTGGAAAGCCTGCTGCACAGCAGCGATCTGTTGTTCGGCGCCCGGGACGGCTTCGAGCCCCGGGGCGACAACGTCAGCCAGGGCGCATTCTTTGCCCCGACCCTGCTGCTGTCCCGTGATCCCCTGGCCCAGGGAGGCGCCCACGACATCGAGGCCTTTGGCCCGGTCAGCACCTTGATGGCCTACGACGACCTGGACCAGGCCCTGGAACTGGCCGCTCGCGGCAAGGGCAGCCTGGTGGCCAGCCTGGTGACCAAGGACCCGGGCATCGCCGCCCAGGTCATTCCTCGGGCCGCGGCCTGGCATGGCCGGCTGCTGGTGCTGGACCGCGAGTGCGCCGGCGAATCCACCGGCCACGGCTCGCCACTGCCGCAACTCAAGCACGGAGGCCCCGGTCGCGCCGGTGGCGGTGAAGAGCTGGGCGGCCTGCGGGCGGTCAAGCACTACCTGCAGCGGGCGGCTGTCCAGGGCTCGCCGAGCATGCTGGCGGCAGTGACCGGTGAATACGTGCGCGGCGCCAAGGTCATCGAAACCGAGGTCCACCCGTTCCGCCGGCACTTCCAGGACCTGCAGATCGGCGAGTCCCTGCTGACCCACCGCCGCACCGTGACCGAGGCCGATCTGGTGAACTTCGGCTGCCTGTCCGGGGACCACTTCTATATGCACTTCGACGAGATCGCCGCCAAGGACTCCCAATTCGGCAAGCGTATTGCCCACGGCTACTTCGTGCTCTCGGCGGCGGCCGGGCTGTTCGTGTCCCCGGCGCCGGGCCCGGTGCTGGCCAACTATGGCCTGGACAGCCTGCGCTTCATCAGCCCGGTGGGCATTGGCGACACCCTGCAGGCGCGGCTGACCTGCAAGCGCAAGATCGACCAGGGTAAACAGAGCCCCCAGGGCACGCCGCAGGGGGTGGTGGCCTGGGACGTGGAAGTGACCAATCAACTGGGTGAGCTGGTGGCCAGCTACGACATCCTGACCCTGGTTGCCAAGCGCACCCCCTGAGCGTAGGAGCCGGCTTGCGAGCAAATGGCCCTCACGACGCTGTCGCCCTTGAGAACGCCTTCGCCAGCAAGCTGGCTCCTACAAGAACTGGCCGCAACACCACCCGCTGCAGGAGCTGGCTTGCCGGCGAATGGCACTCACGACGCTGTCGTCCTTGAGAACGCCTTCGCCAGCCAGCTGGCTCCTGCAAGTGGGTGCCGGCGCTTGTGCGGATGCTTGGGTGGGGCAGATTGTGGCAAAAGATTTCATGGGTTCTTGATTCTCAATCCGGCTTGCGGCAAGTTGCGCGCTTCTCACTATTAGGAGCAGCCCATGTCCGGCTCAATGGCCCAGGCGTTCGCGCACAATTTTCTCGGCCACTCACCCCGCTGGTACAAGGCAAGCATTGTCGCGTTCCTGCTGCTCAATCCGCTGCTGTTCTTCGCGGTCAGCCCGGCCGCAGCGGGCTGGTGCCTGGTGATCGAGTTCATCTTCACCCTGGCCATGGCCCTCAAGTGCTACCCCTTGATGCCCGGTGGCCTGCTGTTGGTGCAAGCGCTATTGCTGGGCATGGCCACGCCCCAGGCGCTGTACGACGAGCTGGTGCACAATTTCCCGGTGATCCTGCTGCTGATGTTCATGGTGGCCGGCATCTACTTCATGAAAGAACTGCTGCTGTTCCTGTTCTCCCGGCTGCTGCTGGGGGTGCGCTCCAAGGCGCTTTTGGGGCTGCTGTTCTGCTTTCTGTCGGCCTTCCTCTCGGCCTTTCTCGACGCCCTGACCGTGACCGCGGTGATCATCAGCGCCGCGGTGGGCTTCTACTCGGTGTACCACCGGGTGGCCTCCGGCAATGACCCGCGCCAGGACAGCGGCTATGGCGACGATCAGCATCTGCCAACCCTGCACCACGACGACCTGGAGCAGTTCCGCGCCTTTCTGCGCAGCCTGTTGATGCACGGTGCCGTGGGCACGGCGCTGGGAGGCGTATGCACCCTGGTGGGCGAACCACAGAACCTGCTGATCGGCCATGAGATGGGCTGGCACTTCGCCGAGTTCTTCCTCAAGGTGGCGCCGGTTTCACTGCCGGTGCTGGCCGCCGGACTGGTGACCTGCGTACTCCTGGAAAAACTGCGCTGGTTCGGCTACGGCACGCTGCTGCCGGACAACGTGCGCAAGGTACTGGCCAACTACGCGGCCGAAGACGACGCCCAGCGCACCGCACGGCAGCGGGCGGCGTTGCTGGTCCAGGGGCTGGCGGCGCTGATCCTGATTGTCGGCCTGGCCCTGCACGTCGCGGAAGTCGGGCTGATCGGCCTGCTGGTGATTGTGCTGATCACCGCCTTCACCGGGATTACCGACGAGCACCGCCTGGGCAACGCCTTCAAGGACGCCATGCCCTTCACCGCCCTGCTGGTGGTGTTTTTTGCCGTGGTGGCGGTGATTCACCAGCAACAGCTGTTCGTGCCGCTGATCCAGTGGGTGCTGGCGCTACCGGCGGACCAGCAGCCAGGCATGCTGTTCATTGCCAATGGCCTGCTGTCGGCCATCAGCGACAACGTGTTCGTCGCCACCATCTACATCACCGAGGTGAAACAGGCCTTTGTTTCCGGGCAGATGAGTCGCGAACACTTCGAGACCCTGGCGATCGCCATCAACACCGGCACCAACCTGCCCAGCGTCGCCACGCCCAATGGCCAGGCCGCCTTCCTGTTTCTGCTGACCTCGGCGATTGCGCCGCTGGTGCGCCTGTCCTACGGACGGATGGTGTGGATGGCCCTGCCCTACACCGTGGTGATGGGCCTGCTGGGCTGGTATGCGGTGAGTTACTGGTTGTAGCGCTGGAGGATGTTTTAAGGGCTGAGGCGCTGATCCGGGTGCAACGGGGTGCCGTCCATATCGCTGAGCAGGAACGCGATGGACCGCACCTTGCCCCCCTTCACCCGAGGGCGTGCCAGACGCGGCCATCCCGGGCCAGCAACTCATCAGCGGCATCCGGGCCATCCTCACCCGCAGGGTAAGTCTGCACGCTCGCGTCCTGCTTCCAGGCATCGAGGAAAGGCTGCACGGCGCGCCAACCGTTCTCGATATTGTCCGCCCGCTGAAACAGCGTCTGGTCACCGACCAGGCAGTCGTAGATCAGCGTCTCGTAGCCGGTGGACGGCTGCATTTCGAAGAAATCCCGATAGGCGAAGCCCAGTTCGATATTGGCCATGTCCAGGCTCGGCCCGGGCTTTTTCGCCAGCAGGTCGAACCACATGCCTTCATTGGGCTGGATCTGAATCCGCAGGTAAGTCGGCGACAGCTGATCGACTTCGGTATCGCGAAACTGCGCGTAGGGTGCCGGCTTGAAGCAGATGACGATTTCGGTGTCGCGCACGCTCATGCGCTTGCCGGTGCGCAGGTAGAACGGCACCCCGACCCAGCGCCAGTTGTCGATCATCACCTTCAGCGCGACATAGGTTTCGGTGTTGCTGTCCGGCGCGACATTAGCTTCTTCGCGGTAACCCGCCAGGGCCTTGCCCGCCACTTCGGCGGCGCGGTACTGGCCGCGCACCGAGTTGGCCCGCGCCTCCTCCAGGGACCAGGGGCGGATCGCCCCCACCACCTTGGCCTTCTCGCCGCGCACTGCATCGGCGCCAAAGGCCGCTGGAGGCTCCATGGCCACCATCGCCAGGAGTTGGAACAGGTGGTTGGGCACCATGTCTCGCAGGGCGCCGGTGTGTTCATAAAAGCTGCCACGGGTTTGGACCCCGACGGTTTCCGCCGCGGTGATCTGCACGTGGTCGATGTAATGGTTGTTCCAGAACGCCTCGAACAGGCTGTTGGAAAAACGGCTGACCAGGATGTTCTGGACCGTTTCCTTGCCCAGGTAATGGTCGATGCGATAGATCTGCTTCTCGCTCATGACCTTGAGCAAGCAGGCATTGAGGGCCTCGGCGCTCTGCAGATCGGAGCCGAAGGGCTTCTCGATGACCACCCGGCGAAAGGCCTCCGGCCCCTCCGCAAGCAACCCCGAAGCCCCCAGGCGCTGCACCACTTCACTGAAGAAGCGCGGCGCGGTGGCCAGGTAGAACACCGCGTTGCCGGTGCCGCTGGCGGCAATTCGCGCCGCCAGTTCGGCATAGGTGGAGTCGTCGAGGAAGTCGCCCTGGACGTAGCTGATGCCACGGGTCAGGCGGGCCCAGACGGCGGCGTCCACGGACGCCCCCTGGCCTTGTTTGCTCAGCACTTCATCGCGAAGGAAGTCTTCCAGCAAGGTGGCGAACTCAGCGTCGCTCACCGCGTTGTGGTCGACGCCGACAATCCGCAGCCCCTCATCCAGCAGACCGTCGCGGCTCAGGTTGTACAGCGCCGGCGTCAACAGGCGCTTGACCAGATCACCGCGGGCGCCGAACAGGAACAGCGTGGTCGGCGGCGCGGGCAACGCCTTGGACTTCTTTCGCGTAGAGGTCATTTCTTACCGGTCTCCACGTGGCCGCCAAAGCCAAAGCGCATGGCCGACAGCAGCTTGTCGCCGTAGGTGCCCTGGCCGCGGGAGCGGTAGCGGGAGAACAACGAGTTGGACAGCACCGGAACCGGCACCGCCTGCTCCATGGCCGCTTCAATGGTCCAGCGCCCTTCGCCACTGTCGGCCACGGCACCGGAAAAACCGTCGAGCTTCGGATCGCCGGCCAGGGCATCGGCGGTCAGGTCCAGCAGCCAGGAGGACACTACGCTGCCGCGCCGCCAGACTTCGGCGATGTCCGCCACATTGAGGTCGAAGCGCTGATCCTCCGGCAGGATGTCCGAAGACTTGGTCTTGAGAATGTCAAAGCCCTCGGCGAAGGCCTGCATCATCCCGTACTCGATGCCGTTGTGGATCATCTTGACGAAATGCCCGGCACCGGCAGGACCGGCATGGATATAGCCACGCTCGGCACGGTCGTCATCAGAAACACGGTCCTTGGTCCGTGGAATCGAACCCAGGCCGGGGGCCAGGGCGGCGAACAGCGGGTCCAGGCGCAGCACTTCATCGGCATCGCCGCCGATCATCATGCAGTAGCCGCGCTCCAGGCCCCAGACGCCGCCGGAGGTGCCGACATCGATGTACTTCAGGCCCTTTTGCGCCAGGTCCCGGGCACGGCGGATGTCGTCCTTATAGTAGGTGTTGCCACCGTCGATGATCACATCACCCGGTTCCAGCAACTGGCTCAGGGTGTCGATGGTCTCTTCGGTGGGTGCGCCGGCGGGCAGCATGACCCAGACCGCGCGGGGTTTTTCCAGGCCGGCCACCAGGGCCGGCAGGTCGGCGACGCCCTTGGCGCCTTCGGCGGCCAGGGTGCTGACGAAATCGGTGTTGCGGTCAAAGACTACGGTCTCGTGCCCATTGAGCATCAGGCGCCGTGCAATGTTGCCGCCCATGCGGCCCAGTCCAATAATCCCCAGTTGCATGTGCTGATGCTCCTACTGCAAAAAATTCAGATCAAAAATGTATAGCCCAAAGGGCTGGGTGCAAACGTCGAGGGGCGCAACTATACAAGGCGAGACGCTCCAAGACAGCGCAATCTTCAGACATAACGCCAGTTTTTGCGGCCACCTGCGCGCAACGCAGCGCGCCCAAGCCCGATCTCTTGCCCCTCGGCCGGCGCGAACCGCGTGCAGATTAGTCCCGGCACTGGGGGCGAAGTTTCTCAGAAACTGGGGGGATAACGACGCAAAACACCAGGAAGGCACAACGACCACGAAAAATAAAAAAGTTCCAATTGCGCTAAAAAGAAATAAAATTGCCGCCTTCAGGCTGCGTGAAAACGTCACGAGTGAAGGCAAGACGGTTGCCTGACACCGTCATTTTCGCGCTGCCGACGATAGTGCTTTGCGCAAGGGATGCGACCAGCGAAGCATAGTTGAGGCACTCCATTTGCGAGGTGAAGCAATGGGCACAGTACTACCGGCACGACCAGCACAGACTCTCTACGTGACCATTCGTCGTGACGAATTGCGCCAACTCAAAGACGAGCGCGATCAACTGCAACGGGAACTCGCCCAATTGCGCCTGATGTTGCAGAACCAGGGACAAGCCCCTGCCGTAGCGCTGCAGCGCCCCTGAGCAACCTCAGCTGTGCCCCGGAACGCAGGCCCGGCCTGCGTTCACCGCTCTACCCGCTCCCTTTCCTGTCACCTATCTCCCGCCACACCTGATCCCGCCGCCTGCTACGCCGGACAAAAATCCAACGCTGCGCTAACGAACTTTTCACACTTGCCTATCGATACTCCCGGCCATTGTGGCCGTCTTGTTACAGACGGCGGCCTTCATTCGCAGCGCTGAACCGGCGCGCAATGATCACGGAACGGCGGGGAGCGCTGAATGGCATTGTTCAAACGCAGTAACACGTCTGCGACAGGTTTTGACTGGATGGGGCTGCTCTGGCTGTTCCTGTTCTTCTGGTATTTCTCCGGCATCACCCAACTGCTGATTCAACTGACGGACACGTCCGGCTTCGCCGGTTTCCGCCAGGCGTTCTTCATGAGCGCCATCTGGCTGGCACCGATGCTGCTGTTCCCGGCACGCACCAGAGTCATGGCGGCAGTGATCGGCGTGGTGCTCTGGGCCTGCTCCATGGCCAGCCTGGGCTATTTCTTCGTCTATCAGCAGGAGTTCTCGCAAAGCGTCATCTTCATCATGTTCGAGTCCAACCCCTCGGAGGCCGGTGAATACCTGACGCAGTACTTTGCCTGGTGGATGCTCCTGGCGTTCCTGGCCCACACCGCCTTCGCCCTCTTCCTCTGGACCCGCCTGCGCCCGGTTTACCTGCCCCGGGGCCAGGCCCTGGCGGCTGCCGTGGCAATCCTGGTGGCGATTGTCGGCTACCCGCTGATCAAGCAAATCGCTCGCACCGACACCCTGGCCGACGGCCTGGAGAAATTCGAAACCCGTATCGAACCCGCCGTGCCGTGGCAGATGGTGGTCGCTTATCGCCGCTACCGTGAGCAACTGAACGGCATGCAGGGCATGCTCGACAGCGTCAGCAAGATCCCGCCGCTGACCAACCTCAAGGACAGCATGGCCAACCAGCCGGCCAGCCTGGTGCTGGTGATCGGCGAGTCCACCAACCGCCAGCGCATGAGCCTCTACGGCTACCCGCGCCAGACCACCCCGGAGCTGGACAAGCTCAAGGACCAGCTGGCGGTGTTCGACAACGTCATCACCCCGCGCCCCTACACCATCGAGGCGTTGCAACAGGTGCTGACCTTTGCCGACGAAGAAAACCCCGATCTCTACCTCAAGACGCCGTCCCTGGTCAGCGTGATGAAGCAGGCCGGCTACAAGACCTACTGGATCACCAACCAGCAGACCATGACCAAGCGCAACACCATGCTCACCACCTTCTCCGAGCAGGCGGACGAGCAGGTGTACCTGAACAACAACCGCAACCAGAACGCCCGCCAGTACGACGGCGACGTGCTCGAGCCCTTCTCCAAGGCCCTGGCCGACAGCGCCCCGCGCAAGTTCATCGTGGTCCACCTGCTGGGCACCCACATGAGCTACCAGTACCGCTACCCGCCAAGCTACGACAAATTCACCGATCGCCAGGGCGTGCCGGCCGGTGTGCGTGACGATCAACTGCCGACCTACAACAGCTACGACAACGCGGTGCTGTACAACGACTTCGTGGTCTCCAGCCTGATCAAGGATTACGCCAAGACCGACCCCAACGGTTTCCTGCTGTACCTGTCGGACCACGGCGAAGACGTCTTCGACTCCGCCGGCCACGACACCCTGGGACGCAACGAAGGCAAGCCCACGGCGCCGATGTACACCATCCCGTTCATGGCCTGGGCCTCGCCGAAGTGGCGGCAAACCCACGACTGGAACTTTGCTTCCGACCTCAGCCGCCCTTACAGCAGCTCCCAGCTGATTCATACCTGGGCCGACCTGGCGGGCTTGAGTTTCGACCAGCTGGACCACAGCCGCAGCCTGGTCAGCGACAGCTTCAAGCCACGCCCGCTGCTGATTGGCGACCCCTACTCACGCCAGAGCAAGGCGCTGATCGACTTCAGCCTGATGAAACCCAAAGCGCCGACGGAAGCGACCGTGGTCCAGAAGTAAGAACCCGACTCGGGGGCCGCAACGGCCCCCATCCCTGCGGGGCCCGGCATGCCGGCAAAGGCACCATCCTGCCTTGCAGCGAGCTCTGCGACGCCCTCGCTGGCCAACCAGCTGCTACAGGCTTTGATTGTCTGCAGACACATAATGTCAAGAATGTAATATCCCGCTCAGGCTGACGTTAACCCTCACTTAATACACTTCGCTGAAACTTGCCCCATCACTTCTTGTGCAGGGACGAAACAAGTTACCGAACACTCTTAAGTAGGAAACGCAGTATGAAACTTTCAACTTTGGTATTTAGCGGTTTGATTCTCGCCACTTCCAGTGCAGCCTTTGCCGAAGGCGGAGCCGAGCATATGCAACGCTTTTACGAGAACTTCCGGGTCAATCAGCAACAGATTCACGGCGATAAAAACCAGAACCTCGCCAAGACCGAGCAAGACAAGGCCGGTACCCACTATTCCGCACCGGACGCCAAGCAACAACAGCCCGGCGCCTGATACATCTTCAACGCAGTACCCACTCTGGACAATGTGCTCCTTTGGCAGAGATGGACGTTTGGCGCCCTCTATAGGGCGCCTTTTTTTATCCGCTGGCAGACCCTCACTGTCACGCCAATGACAGGAATATTACAACTCTGTCATCCGCCACTTTCCCTGCGTGCAATCAACTAGCATGCCTGCGCCCAAGCACTCACCCGCTATCGGGTGACCTGGCTAATCCTATGAATTAGCTGATTAATTTTCTTGACCCTGTAGCTACTTCAGGCTTCACCCTGCACTCATTCGATAATGCCCAAGCGGTTTGGAGAGGATCTGGCAATGCGTATTCTGGTGGTTGAAGACGAACCCAAAACAGCGGACTACCTGCATCAAGGCCTGAGTGAAAGTGGTTATGTCGTGGATCGCGCCAACAATGGCGTGGACGGTCTGCACCTGATACAGCAACAACCTTACGAGTTGGTGATCCTGGATATAAACCTGCCGGGCCAAGATGGCTGGCAAGTGTTGGAACATATGCGCGGACATTCTCCGGCCCGGGTCATGATGTTGACCGCTCGCGGGCGCCTGGAAGACAAAGTCAAAGGGCTGGATATGGGCGCCGATGATTATGTGGTCAAACCTTTTCAATTTCCCGAGTTGCTGGCCCGGGTCCGGACCTTGATTCGCCGCAGCGAACCCGTGTCCCAGCCGCAAGTATTGCAAGTGGCCGACTTGCAACTTGACCCTCGCCGGCATCGAGCTTATCGCGGTGACCGCCGGATAGATCTCACGACCAAGGAATTCACCCTGTTGCATGTATTGATGCGCCACTCGGGGGAAGTGCTGACTCGCACGCAAATCATTTCCCTGGTCTGGGACATGAACTTCGACTGCGACACCAATGTGGTGGAAGTCTCCATCAGCCGCCTGCGGGCCAAGATCGATGACGCCAGTGAAGTCAAGCTGATCCACACCCTGCGCGGTGTCGGTTATGTCCTGGAAGTGCGCCAATGACGCCCCAGCCAGCGGCGCCGACCAACAGCAGCCTGTCCATGCGCCTGGGGCTGACCGTCAGCCTGATGGGGGCGGCCCTGGTCCTGCTGCTGGCGACCCTGGCCTATCTGGCCCTGAACCACGAGTTGGACAACCTGGCGCGCAAGGGCCTGGAGAGCAAGCTGGAACAGATCCAGCACAGCCTCACCAGCGACCTCAAGAGCAGCGACCTGGCCGCCCGCCCCCACTCCCTGCTGGACCTGGTGATGGGCCACGACAATCTGCAATTGAACATCCTGAGCAGCGCCCCTCTGGCCGAACCCTTGCTCAATGTTGGCGGCATCGCTGAGCAACCGCTGCCCCGGGCCCTGAGGGAGAGCAGCGCCGAGGGTTACCTCGACTGGCGTGACAGCCGCGGCAATCCCCTGCTCAGCGCCACCCGGCAAATGAACCTGCGCAATGGCGAGCCGGTGCGAGTGGTGTTGAGCCTGGACCGTGGCAATGACCAGGCACTGCTCAGCGCCTACCTGCGCTCCACGGTGATTGCCCTGCCCCTGTTGCTGCTGCTGATCGGCATGGGTGCCTGGTGGCTGGTACAAAGGGGCCTGCTGCCCCTGCAGCAGTTCACCCGGGTCGCCGCCAAGGTCACCACCCAGGACCTGACCCATCGCCTGAACCTGGACAAGCTGCCCCGGGAACTGGCGGAACTGGGCCAGGGCATCAACGTCATGCTGCAGCGCCTGGATGGCGGCGTGCAGCGCCTGTCGCAGTTCTCCGACGACCTGGCCCACGAACTGCGCTCGCCCATCAGCAACCTGATGGGCAAGGCCCAAGTGACCCTGTCCCGCGAGCGCCCCCCGGAGGAATACAAGGCCGTGCTGGAGGCCAGCATCGAGGAGCTGGAGCGGGTCACACGAATCGTCGCCGACATGCTGTTCCTGGCCCAGGTCAGCCAGCCGGCTTCCCAGGCCCGCTTTGCCCGGGTGTCTCTGGGCGAGGAAGCACGGCGGGTCATGGACCTGTTTGCCCTCAGCGCGGAGGACAGGCAACTGCAGCTGGAACTGCGCGGTGACGCCTGGGTGCTGGGGGATCGCCTGATGATCCAGCGGGCCATTTCCAACCTGTTGTCCAACGCCATCCGCCATTGCCCGGATCAGGGCCGGATCGAGCTGCGGATCGAGCGCCAACTGCAGAGCGTGAGCCTCGCCGTGGGCAATCCCGGGCCGGGCATCGCCGCCTGCCACCTGCCCCATCTGTTCGAGCGTTTCTATCGGGTCGACAGCAGTCGCGCCCGAGCCGAAGGCGGCACCGGGCTGGGCCTGGCAATCGTGCGCTCGATCATGAACCTGCATCAGGGCCGCACCGAGGTCGACAGCGTACCGGACAGCCTCACCGAGTTCCGCCTGGTGTTCCCCAAGCTCGACCCGGCATTGCACGACGCTTAAAGCAGTCAGCCCCGCTCCCCTACAGCACCAGGGCGCCAATCAGCCGGGGGGGCTGACATCGGACATTACAAAGCTTTGCTCCAGAACAGCATGCGGCCATGGGCGGGATCGAGCATGGCATTGGCGAAACCGCAGGCCTGGTAGGCGGCCTGGGCCTGGGCGTTGCCTTCCAGCACTTCCAGGGTGATCTTGCAGCAACCCCGTTGCCGGGCAATGTCCTCGACCTTCTGCAGCATCCGCTTGCTCAGGCCCTGGCCGCGAAAGCTGTCCAGCACCACCACGTCGTGGACATTCACCAGGGGCCGGCAGGCAAAGGTGGAAAAGCCCTCGAAGCAGTTCACCAGCCCCACCGGCTGCCCCCCGGCAAAGGCCAGCACGCTGAACGCCTGAGGTCGCTTGGCCAGCTCTGCCGGCAGTTGCTGAAGCTGGTCCGGCGCCAGGGCCTGGCCGCCGCCCATGGGGTCCTGGGCGTAATGATTGAGCAGCACGCCTATGGCTTCGGCATGCACCGGGTTGCTGTAACTGGCTTGCAGCACCACGACATCGGCAACGTCCATGTTCATCCTCGATCAATGCAGTGAAAGTGAGCGTTCAGGGCTCAGGCAGCCTCGATTGTAGGCTGGGGGATTTGACCAAACGAAGATTTTTTCTCCCTCCTTCTGCAGAAAAATCCTAATGATTGGCCAGGATGAACCACAGCCGGAAGCCCTTCCCCTCAAGCGCGAGGCTGGCTGGCAAACCGTTGCAACTGCATTTCCTGCAGGCGGCTCAAGGTGCGGCGGAAGGGAAACTCCAGGTAACCCTCGGTGTACAGCTGCTCCATCGGTACCTGGGCCTCCAGATAGAGCGGCACCTTGCGGTCGTAACATTCATCCACCAGGGCAATGAAGCGGCGCACGCTGTCGTCATGGATCGACAGTTGCGGCAATTCGCGATCCCCTGCCACCACCCGCTGGGCGCCATCCTCGGTGCCTCGGGCAATGCGTCCCGGGCGTTGCTGGGCACTGAGGTTGGGGACCTGGCTGAGGAGGATTGCGCTGAACCTGTCACACAGCGCCATGAAGTCCATGGCGGAAAACGGCTGTTCGCACAGATCGGCAAAACGGCACCAGATCACGCTGCCGGCGGCCTTGACCACCTGCACCGGCCGATAGCCGATCAGCAGCGGCTCAGTGGAGACCGCCTGGCCGCCGCTCAACTGCTGGAACAAGGGTTCCAGGGCGCTGGGCTGGCCCTCGGCACTGAGCCAGTAGCGCTGCGCCGCGGCCCCCGGGTGCAGACGGTGATCCTGCTCGCCGTCCACCGCCACCACTTGCATATGCTGGCTGATGGCGCTGATGGCCGGCAGGAAACGTTCACGATTGAAGCCCTCGGCATACAGCTGCTCGGGAGGCTGGTTGGAGGTGCAGACCATGACCACGCCCTGCTCGAACATCACCTGGAACAGGCGCCCGAGAATGATCGCATCACCGATATCGTTGACGAACAACTCATCGAAGCACAGCACCCGCACCTCTTCGGCGAGCTCTCGGGCCAGGGCTTGCAAGGGATCGGCGGTGCCGGTGAGCTGGAACGAACGTTGGTGCACCCAGCCCATGAAGTGATGAAAGTGCTGACGCCGCGCCGGCACCCGCAGGCTCTGGTAGAACTGATCCATGAGCCAGGTCTTGCCCCGCCCGACCGCCCCCCACAGATAGACCCCTTGCACCGCTGTACGCCCCTGATGCAGGGCCTCGTGGCAGTTCTGCAAGGCTTGCACGGCCCGCGCCTGTGCCTCGTCGGCGACGAAGCCGTCCTGCTCCAGGGCATGCCGATAGGCGCTCAAGGGGGAATCGAATGGCATGGGCCGCTGGCCTCCCGGCAAAAAAGCCGCAGTATGCCACCGCGCCCCATTCCATGGAGGAACCGGCTTGCCGGCGAACCGCTCGACACACCGGTCGACAAGTCTCAGCGGGAGACATCCAGCCGTGCAATCCGTCCCTGCGAGTCCAGGCGAAAGGTGTAGCGCAGCGTCTGGGGGCTGGCGGAAAAATCCCCGCAGACCAGGCTGTCCAGCAACACCTTGCCGGTGCGCTGCTGGACCCCGAGGATCTGCAGCCGCGGACGCACGCGATGGCTGGCGTCCATCCAGCGGGCAATCTCCTGCGGCCCGACCCGGTGTTCTCGCTCGTCGAACACCTGGGCCTCGGCGGCAAAGATCGCCGCCGCCACCGAGCTGTCGCCAGTGTTGGCCGCCATCACGTAGGCGCGGATCGCCGGGGCCAGTGAAACGTCGATACCTGACATGAGAAAAGCTCCTGATGAGTCGATGATCGCGCCATGTTAAAAGCCCCGCGTGTCATTTCCTGTCAGGAGTGAATTGACCGCCCTGCTCGTCCTTTTGCAGGCACTGGCGCCAGGCTCGCAGCCAATCGCTGCGCCGCCCCGGATAGGCCTGTCCCTGCTCCTGGGCCGCGGCAATGCGGTCGGTGCGAAAGGTCCGGTAATCGCCCCGCAGCTCACACCAGGCAACGATCACCCGGGCCTCGTTGAGAAACCCCAGAGCCAAGGGCCAGATCAGCCGCTGGCTGGGGTTGCGATTGACGTCGGCATAGTCGATCAACAGCTTGGCCTGGTGCCGGATCGCCTGGCGGAACACGTTCAACGACACGCTGTTGTCGGGAAAGCCCCAGCCCGCGGGGCCCGGCAGCAAGGTCGGATTGCGCAGCGCATCCTGGGCCGCCGGGGCCAGCACGGCGGCGATCTTGGCCATGGCATCGGCCGCGGCCTTGCTCAGCACCTCGTCGCCACGCTGATCGACATAACGCAAGCCCAGGACCACGGCCTCGGTCTCGTCGGCATTGAGCATCAAGGGCGGCAGGAACAGCCCGCTGCGCAATACATAGCCGATGCCCGCCTCACCGTAGATCGGCGCGCCCAGTGAAGTGAGCTCGGCGATATCGCGGTACAGGGTGCGCTCGGACACCTCCAGCTCCGCCGCCAGGGTGGCTGCGGTAACGGGACGGCTCTTGCCCCGCAGCATCTGCAACAGGGTGAGTAAACGGCTGGCTCGCGACACCTTGGGTGGACTCCGGAGAAAAAACACCGGCGCAGAATATCAGAGCCTCCTGACAGTCAGTGTCAGGAGGCTTGCGGGGCGAGGCAGGCAAAGAATCAGAGATCGACCTTGTGCCGGGCGGCATACAAACAGAGCATCTCCATGGCCAGGGTCGCCCCCGCCAGGGAAGTGATCTCGGCATGGTCATAGGCCGGGGCCACTTCCACCAGGTCCATGCCCACCAGATTGATTCCCCGCAGCCCGCCAAGGATCTCCAGGGCCTGGGCGGTGCTCAAGCCACCACAGACCGGTGTGCCGGTGCCCGGGGCGAACGCCGGGTCCAGGCAGTCGATGTCAAAGGTCAGGTACACCGGGTGATCACCAACCCGCTGTCGAATTGCCGCGACGATCGCCTCGCAGCCAAGCTGGTGCACCTGGCGTGCGTCCAGCACCTTGAAGCCCTGGTGATCGTCATTGGTGGTGCGCAGGCCGATCTGTACCGAACGCGCCGGGTCCACCAGCCCTTCCCGGGCGGCATGCCAGAACATGGTGCCGTGGTCGATGCGTTGCCCCTCTTCGTCGGGCCAGGTGTCGCTGTGGGCGTCGAAGTGGATCAGCGCCAGCGGCCCGTGTTGCCGGTGGTGGGCCTTGAGCAGCGGGTAACTGATGAAGTGGTCGCCGCCCAGGGTCAGCATCGCGCAACCGGCATCAAGAATGCGTCGGGCATGGGCTTCGATGCGCTCAGGCACCGATTGCGGGAGGCCTGGATCAAATGCACAGTCGCCGTAATCGACCACCGCCAGATGATCGAACGGATCGAAGGTCCAGGGCCAGTGGCGTTCCCAGGCGATCCCGGTAGAGGCCGCGCGAATGCCCCGCGGACCAAAGCGCGCGCCGGGCCGGTTGCTGGTGGCGGTGTCAAACGGCACGCCACTGACCACCAGGTCGACGCCGCGCAAGTCACGGCTGTAGCGCCGGCGCATGAAACTGGTGATACCAGCGTAAGTGGCTTCGGCCGCGGTGCCGTAAAGGCTGTCGCGGGTCAGCGCCTGGTCGTTGTGGTCAGCGATATCCATGGGTGTCTCCTCAGGGTTGGCGGCTACGGAAAGTGGTCCAGATACGCGTGCGTTGACGCATATCCTTGAGGCTCATGCTGCGGTCGGCATACAGCCGGGCACGCATGTCGGGCCCCGGGTACAGGTTGGGGTCGTTGCGAATCGCCGCGTCCACCAGGGGCGTGGCCGCCTGGTTGGCATTGGCAAAAAACAGGGTGTTGCTCAAGGCCGCCACCGATTCAGGGCGCAGCATGAACTCGATGAAGGCCCGGGCCGCCTTGGGGTGCGGCGCATCCTTGGGGATCGCCAGGTTGTCTTGCCAGATCAGGGTGCCTTCCCGAGGGATGCGATAGGCCACCTCAAACGCCTTGCCGGCCTTGCGCGCCTGGTCCGCGGCCATGCTGGCGTCGCCGTTGTAGGTCAGTGCCAGGCACAGGCTGCCGTTGGCCAGGTCATTGAGCTGTCGGCCACTGGCCACATAGCGCACCGAAGGCTGCAACTGGCGCAGCAGCGTCTCGACTGCGGCCAGGTCAGCCGGGGCGCTGCTGTAGGGGTCCTTGCCGAGGTAGTGCAAGGCCAGGCCGACGACCTCCTGGGGCGAGTCGAGCAGGGCGATCCCGCAGTCTTTCAGGCGCTCGGCATATTCGGGTTTGAACAGCAGGTCCAGGCTGTCCAGCGGTGCATCGGGCAGCCGCTGGCGCAGCGCCTGGACGTTCACCGCCAGCCCCAGGGTGCCCCAGGTGTAGGGCACGCCGTAACGATTGCCCGGGTCCACCACGGCCAGCTTGGCCAGCAGGTCCGGGTCAAGGTTGGCGTAACCCTTGAGGCCGGCAGGGTCTATTTCCTGCAGCGCGCCCGACGCCAGCCCGCGGGCCAGGACACTGGAGGACGGCACCACCAGGTCATAGCCACTGCGGCCGGTCAGCAGCTTGGTTTCCAGCACCTCCGAGGTATCAAAGATGTCGTAACGCACCTGGATGCCGGTCTGCTCGGTAAAGCGCTGCAAGGTCTGCGGCGCCACGTAGTCCGCCCAGCTGTAGAGGTTGAGCACCGGCTCTTCGGCCGACGCCTGCGGGGCCAGGACCAGGGCCGGTAACACCAAAGGAACGCACAAGCCAAACAATGAACGCATGACAGGCACCTGCTCAAGGAAGTAGCGGCAGCTTGCCCGGATCGCTACATTAGAAAAATTCCACGTTTGTTACGCTGACATGCGCCCGAGGTAATGTTTGATGTTGGGTCAATTGCACGATCTGGACCTGCAGCTGTTGCGGCTGTTCGTCACTGTGGTGGAATGCGGCGGCTTCAGCGCCGCCCAGGGCGAGCTGGGCCTGAGCCAATCGAGCATCAGTCAGCAGATGGCCCGCCTGGAAACCCGTCTCGGCTATCGCCTGTGCAGCCGTGGCAAGGCCGGCTTCAAACTGACGCCCAAGGGCGAACAGCTGCTGAGCGCCACCCGCCCGCTGTTCGACTCCATCGAGCTGTTCCGCCACCAGTCCAACGGCGTGGCCGGGCGCTTGATCGGCGAGGTGCGCCTGGGGCTGTCCGAGGCCCTGGATCGCTCGGTGCTGGAAAAGGTCGCCCAGGCCATCCACGACTTTCGTCAGCGTGATGAGTCCGTGCGCATCGAGTTGTTGAGCGCCATGCCCGGGGATATGGAACGCCTGCTGTTGCAACAGCGCCTGGACCTGGCCATCGGCTATTTCTCCCAGGTCCAGCGCGCCTTCGACTACCGCCGGCTGTTCAGCGAAACCCAACACCTGTACTGCGCCGTTGGCCACCCGCTGTTCGAAGCCAGCGAGCCGGACCTGGGCGCCCTGTCCGAGGCCGACCGGGTCGACCACCCCTATCGTTTCCTCGGGCCGGACGAGCCGTTCCAGGGCCAGCGCTGCTCGGCCCGGGCCGAACAGGTGGAAGGCACCCTGGCCTTTATTCTGTCCGGGCAGCATGTCGGCTACCTGCCCAGTCATTTCGCCCGCAGTTGGGAGCAAGCCGGCCAACTCAAGCCACTGGGCGCGCCACAATTGAGTTTCGAGGTGGACTTCTACCTCGCCCGGCACCGCGCCCAGGTGCCGGGCGAGGCCCAGCAAGCCTTTGAAGACGACCTGCTGCGGGCCTTTGGCTGAGCGTGAAGCCGGTACAAACGCCTCAGGGCCCGGAGCAGAGGAAGGCCGACTGGCAATCACGCGCCACCGGCGAAGTTAGTTTTTTCCAGCGCTTTGCCCTTCTGACAGCGACGCCTTTCTGGCATCCTGCGCCTCCTTTTTCTGACCGGGTGCGCAAGTCTCGTCCGATGACATGACGTTGCGGCCCAAGTCCCGTCCACTTTCCGGCGTGCGCCCTGGCGTTTTCGCACGCCACTGGCAGGCCTTCTCCCATGACCGCACCTGATCGTTCCCCTCCCCGCTACAAGTCCGACCTGATCTACGGCCTCAATGACCGTCCGCATTTCAGCGCGGCGATCTTCGCCGCCCTGCAACATGTGCTGGCCAGTTTTGTCGGCATCATCAGCCCAACCCTGATCTTCGGCGGCGTGCTGGGCCTTGAGAGCGAACTGCCCTACCTGATCAGCATGGCGCTGTTCGTCTCCGGCCTGGGCACCTTCGTCCAGGCCCGGCGCCTGGGGCCCATCGGCTCGGGCCTGCTGTGCGTGCAGGGCACCAGCTTCTCGTTTATCAGCGTGCTGCTCAGCGCCGGCTTCATGGTCAAGGGCCGTGGCGGCGACACCAATGAGATCCTCTCCACCATCTTCGGCATCTGCTTTGTCGCGGCCTTTATCGAGATGTTCCTCAGCCAGTTCATCGGCAAGCTGCGCAAGCTGATCACCCCGGTGGTCACCGGTACCATCATCACCCTGATGGGCCTGTCGCTGATCAAGGTGGCGGTCACCGACATGGCCGGCGGCTACGGCGCCAGCGACCTGGGTGCGGCGAGCAACCTGGGGCTGGCGGCCCTGGTGCTGCTGACCATTGTCGTGCTCAACCGTTTCAACCACCCGATGCTGCGCCTGGGCTCGATCGTCATCGGCCTGACCCTGGGCTTCGTGGTGGCCTGGATGCTGGGCCGGGTGGACATGGCGGCCATGCCCGAGGTGCCACTGGTGAGCGTGCCGGTGCCGTTCAAGTACGGTTTTTCCTTCGACCTGATTGCCTTTATTCCGCTGGCGGTGATCTTCCTGATTTCGCCCCTGGAAGCGGCCGGCGACCTGACCGCCAACTCGATGATTTCCCAGCAGCCGGTGAAAGGCCCGCTGTACATCAAGCGCATCAAGTCCGGGCTGCTGGCGGACGGTTTCAACTCGGCGGTGGCGGCGGTGTTCAACAGCTTGCCGATGGTGACCTTTGCCCAGAACAACGGGGTGATCCAGCTGACCGGCGTGGCCAGCCGCTACGTGGCCTACTTCATTGCCGGGCTCCTGGTGTTGCTGGGGCTGTTCCCGGTGATCGGCGCGGTGCTGCAACTGATGCCCAAACCGGTGCTGGGCGGCGCCACCCTGATCATGTTCGGCACCGTGGCCGTGGCCGGGATCAAGATCCTCGCCGAAGCCGGCCTGCATCGGCGCAACGTGCTGATCGTGGCCATTTCCTTAGGCATGGGCCTGGGGGTGGCGGCGGTGCCGGAAGTGCTGCGTGAGCTGCCCAAGGCGCTGCACAATATCTTCGAGTCGCCGATTACCGTGGGCGCTTTCTGCGCGATCTTCCTCAACATTTTCCTGCCGGAGGAATTCCTTGAGCTGGAAGAGGATGAGTTCGACCCCGAAGCGGCGACCCTCAAGGTGATGCAAGACCCGGACATGAGCGCTAAAGCGAACTCCTGAGGCTGGCGGGCGTCTATGCTGCGTGCGCGGGTGATGGGCTCTCGGCCTTGGAGGTTGGTCGGGGGTTTTCCAGACAAGGCCCTGCGGGCCTTGTCGCAGCCTCGCAGGCTCGGCAGCGGCTACAAGGTGCCGGTCCGCCATTCATTTCCATTGCCGACAGGTATGCCATGCGTAGATTGATCGCCTTGACCCTGGTACTGCTCAGTCTCAGCGCCTGTGCGCTGTTGCCCAACCGCGACCCGCTGGCGATCAACGTGGTGGGTATCGAGCCACTGCCCAGCCAGGAGCTGGAAATGCGCTTCGCGGTGAAGCTGCGCCTGCAGAACCCCAACGAAAATGCCATCGACTACAACGGCGTCGCCCTGGACCTGGAAGTCAACGGCCGCCCGCTGGCGTCCGGGGTCAGCGACCAGCGCGGGCATATCGGCCGTTACTCGGAGGACATCCTGGTGATTCCGGTGAGCGTCTCGGCGTTTTCCGTCCTGCGCCAGACCCTGGGCCTGAGCCAGACCCAGACCTTGGACAACCTGCCCTACGTACTGCGAGGCAAGCTGGCCGGCGGCCTGTTCGGCACCCAGCGTTTCATCGATCGCGGGCAAATCAGCCTGAGCAACCCGGGCGCCTGGTAAGTCCTAGAACACCGACCAGCCGATGCGTTGGCTGAGCAGCTCCAAGGCCGCCATGCCCACCAGGGAGTTGCCGGCGCTGTTGAGTTCCGGTGACCACACGCACACCGTGAACTGCCCAGGCACCACCGCGACGATCCCTCCACCCACCCCGCTCTTGCCCGGCAAGCCGACCCGATAGGCAAAGTTGCCGGCTTCGTCATACAGCCCGCTGGTGGCCATGATCGAGTTGACCTGCTGGGTCTGGCGCCGGGTGAGGATCTGCTCGCCGCTGTGCTTGCAGAAACCGTCGTTGGCCAGAAAGCAGAACGCCCGGGCCAGATCGACGCAGCTCATGCGCAAGGCGCAGTGGCTAAAATAACTGCGCAGCACCGCCTCCACATCGTTATGGAAGTTGCCGAAGGACTGCATCAGGTAGGCCATGGCGGCGTTGCGGGCGCGATGCTGGTATTCCGAATCGGCCACCCGACCATCCACCATCACCTGACTGTTACCCGACAGGCGCCGGACAAAGTCGCGCATGGACAAGGCCGGCGCGGCGAAGCGCGACTGGTTGATGTCGCAGATCACCAGCGCCCCGGCATTGATAAAGGGGTTGCGCGGCCGACCCCGCTCGAACTCCAGTTGCACCAGGGAGTTGAACGGCTGCCCCGAAGGCTCGTGACCCAGGCGCTCCCAGATCGCCTCGCCGGAATGACCGATGGCCTGCACCAGACTGAAGACCTTGGAAATACTCTGCACCGAGAACGGCGTGTCGGCGTCACCGGCGCTGAACACCTGGCCGTCGTTGCCATACACGGCAATCCCCAGCTGGTTGGCTGGCACATCGGCCAGGGCGGGAATGTAGTTGGCGACCTGGCCTTGGCCGATCAGGGGGCGGACTTCATCGAGGATCTGGTTCAACAGGGCTTGCATGGTCGGGCTCATCGTCACGGGCCCCGATACGGCTGCGGGGCTATGGCTGCTAGACGCGCGCCAGAGCCTGCGCAGCACACCCGCGTGCAAATCCTCCGCACCTCGCAGGCGCTAGCCGGGCCAACGCCAACGCGGAGCCGGTTTGTCAGCCCAAACACTCCCTAGCCCTGCACAGGTCTTGAGGGGCCCTTCGCCGGCAAGCCGGCTGCTACTCGCCAGTTGCAGCAATGCCCAGCACATGAAATCGAAATGCAATTGAGATTCGATCATTTTCAGCAGTCATAAAACACCGGATCGATGACCAACGTCAGCTTGAATTAAGGTTCAAGCGCTAGAATGGCACTCGGTCACGCGCACAAAAACCTGTCATATCCAGCTTTGCCCCAGCGCCACACCATTCCATGCATCGCTCCCTTTGGCAGCGCCCACCCGTTGCAAAGGGGCCCTTTGCGGCAGTCGATGTTCATGCCATGACGGCATTTCCTGAGCGGAGTCATGCACCCTTGAAAACCTGGCACACGATCGTCGGTGTCCTGCTGATCACCACCTTCACCCTCCTGCTGGAGATTCCTTCCTCCACCTGGCTGACCTCCGCCACCCTGAGCATGATCCTGGGCAGCACGGCCTTGGCCTACATGGCCCTGTCCTGCTTGCTGGCCGCCCGCTGGGGTTTTGTCGAGCGCCTGTTCGGCGGCCTCGACCGGGTCTATGAGGTGCATAAATGGCTGGGCATCTGGGCCCTGGCGTTCGCCAGCTATCACCTGGTGTTCAAGGCCAACCTGGAAGAATGGAACAGCGTGCCGATCCTCGAACTGTCGAAGTACTGGACACGCCTGGTGCGCCAGCTGAGCTACGTGGCCCTGGGCCTGATCGTGCTCCTGGCGCTGAACCGCAACATTCCCTACAGCCAGTGGCGCTGGTGGCACAAGCTGTCCGGCCCGCTATTTTTGATCGTCATCCTGCACGGGCTGAGCTTCAAGTCGCCCATCACCCTGGACTCGCCCTCGGGTATCTGGCTCGGCGCGCTGTGCATCCTCGGGGTGCTCGGGGCCCTGTACAAGCTGCTGCTCTACCCTTTCGTGGCCAAGGTCGGCGAATACCAGGTGAGCGCGGTCAAGGTGGAGAAGAACTCCCTGCACCTGGAACTGACGCCCCTGGGCCGGGGCTTTCCGTTCAAGGCCGGACAGTTCGCCTTTTTGTCGATGCAGGAAAAGGGCCTGCGCGAGCCGCACCCCTTCACCATCGCCAGCGCCCAGAGCGAAGACGGGCGTATCGAATTCGTGATCCGCGCCCTCGGCGACTACACCCAACGGCTGCGCAAGCAGGTGCAACCCGGCATGCGTGCTGACCTCTACGCGCCTTATGGTCGCTTCAAGCGGCCTCTGGAAGCAGCTCGGGAAATCTGGATCGGCGGCGGCGTGGGCATCTCGCCGTTCATTTCCTGGCTGCAGGATTCGGCCGCCGGGCAGTTCGACAAGGCGACCCTGGTGTACTGCTACAACCCGTCCCGGGCCTTTCCCAGCGTCGACACCCTGCAAGGCATGGCCCAGGCCCGTGGCGTGGACTTCGTCGCCAACAGCGGCGGCACCGAGTCCCTGGCCCAGACCCTCAAGCGCACAGCCACGGAAACCGACCCGCAGCAGATCCAGATCAGCTTCTGCGGACCCAAGGGCCTGCTGGCTCAGGTGCGGGAGTTGATGAACGAGTACCAGATTCCCGAAGGCAACCTGCACTACGAGTTCTTCGAGTTCCGCTGATCAGTCACGGGCCCGACACGGGTGGCGCGGCTTATGCCACGCCACCCTCCCGGACTGCCAGCGGGCTGATGACCAGCAATAAACTAAAGTACTTGATCCACGCCGCAAGCCAGGGCCTAGGCATCGCCTACATGCCCGAATTCGTGGTTTGCGGCGCCCTGGCCGACGGCAGCCTGATCTCGGTGCTGGATGACTATCAGCAAGAGCGCGGCAAGTTCTCCATTCTCTGGCCCAGCAGCCGGCACTTGCTGCCAAAATTGCGGGTCTTCGTCGACTTTCTCAGCCAGCGACTGAGGCTAGGCAACGCCCACAAGGAGTCCCGCTCATGATCGACCCTGTTCCCACCCTGCACACCGAACGCCTGCTGCTGCGCCCCCTGGAACTGGCGGACGCCGAGGCCATCCAGCAGCTTTTTCCGCAGTGGGAAGTGGTGCGCTACCTCAATGCCGTGGTGCCCTGGCCCTACCCGGCTGACGGCGCCCTGAGCTACCTGCGGGACATGGCCCTGCCGGCCATGGCCCGGGGCACAGAATGGCACTGGACAATCCGTTTGCGCAGCGAGCCTAAGCAAATGATCGGCAGCATCAGCCTGATGGACGAAGCCGACAACAACCGCGGTTTCTGGCTGGCCCCGCCCTGGCAAGGCCAGGGTTACATGAGCGAAGCCTGCACCGTGGTCGACGAGTTCTGGTTCGAAGTGCTGCAACGACCGCTGATGCGGGTGCCCAAGGCTGCGCCGAACCAGGGCTCGCGGCGCATCTCCGAGCGTGGCGGCATGCGCCTGGTGCGCTCCGAGAGCGGCGACTTCGTCGGCGGGCATTTCCCCCTGGACATCTGGGAAATCACCCGCGAGCAGTGGCGCCGCCGACGCTGAGCAACACCAGCGACTCAGATAAAACGCACCCCGGATCGGGGGCGCTGGTCCACGCTCAGTTCAAACACATCCGGACGCGCATAGTGGCCGACCACGTCGTAGTCATAGCGGGCCTTCACCAGGTCAGCCGTGTCGATCTCGGCGCTGATCAGCCCGGCGCTGCCCACCAGCGGCCCGGCCAATACATCGCCCATGGGCCCCACGATGACGCTGCCACCGGCAATCAGCGGGCGCTCTGCCGGCCAATTGGCAATCTTCAGCCCCAGCTCCTGGGGCGAGGCCTGGACCTGACAGGCGCTGACCACGAAACAACGACCTTCATGGGCGATGTGACGCATGCTCACCTGCCACATCTCGCGCTCGTCCACCGTGGGCGCGCACCAGACTTCGATGCCCTGGGCGTACATCGCGGTGCGCAGCAACGGCATCATGTTTTCCCAGCAGATCACCGCGCCGACCCGGCCCACCTGGGTGTCCAGCACCGGCAGGGTCGAGCCGTCGCCCTGGCCCCAGATCAGGCGCTCGGTGCCGGTGGGCATCAACTTGCGATGCTTGGCCACCAGCCCCTGCTGCGGATCGAAAAACAGCGCCGTGCAATACAGGGTGCTGCCACTGCGCTCGATCACCCCCAGCACCAGATGGGCTCCGGTACGGGCCGACAGCCCAGCCAGCGCCTCGGTCTCCGCACCCGGCGCATCGATGGCATTGGCAAAGTAACGGGCAAAGGCTTCGCGCCCCTCCGGCAGGCGGTAACCCAGTTGGGTACCGAAGCCTTCGCCCTTGGGATAGCCCCCCAGCAGCGCTTCGGGCATCACCACCAACTGCGCACCCGCTTCGATGATGGCGCCCTCATAGGAGAGGATCTGCTCCAGGGTGGCGGCCTTGCCTTCTGGCAAGGCACCGATTTGCAGCGCGGCGACGATGGACTTGGGCATGACATGACTCCTCGAACGATCAGGTGTTGCGCATTGTCCTGCCGCCGCTGATCATCGATAAACCCCAACCCAGTGCTTAATGATATGAACCAGATGAATATCGCCAGCGTCGACCTCAACCTGCTCAAGGCTTTTGAAGCCCTGCATGACGAGTCCAGCGCCAGCCGCGCAGCCCTGCGCCTGGGAGTGACCCAGTCGGCCATGAGTGCAGCCTTGCGCCGCTTGCGCGAGTTGTATGGCGATCAATTGTTCGTTCGCACCGGCCGCGGCCTGGCGCCGACCCTCAAGGCCAATCAATTGAAGCCGGTGGTCACTGAGGCCCTGAACAAATGTCGCCAGAGCCTGGCCATGGTTGCCCCGGACAGCGCCGATTATCAGGGACGCTCAGTGACGGTCGGCCTGTCGGATGATTTCGAGATTGCCTACGGCCGGCTCCTGATCGAGGCCGTGGCCCGCCGTGCGCCCAAGTTGCGGCTGATCTTCCGCCAGACCCACAGCCAGATCGTCGCCGAGGCGCTGTTGCAGCGCAGCGTCGACCTCGCGATCAGTGCCGGTGGCTTTGCCGAGCGCCTGCTCAGTCGGCAGGTGCTGGGGGAAGGCCACTACCTGTGTTTGGCGGACCCGGCCAGCCTGGAGCCCGGGCAACGACAGATCGACCTTGAGGAGTTCGTTCGGCGCGAACACCTGCTGGTGTCGTCACAAGGGTTTATCGGCATCACCGATGAAGGATTGGCGAATCTGGGACTCAGTCGCCAGGTCTGCGCCTCGACCACGCATTTTGCCGCGCTGCCCTTTCTGCTCAAGGGCAGCCAGGCGGTGGCGACCATTCCTGCCCATGCCGCGCGGCGCATCGCCGAGTTCACCGGCCTGCAGCTGCTGCCCTGCCCCCTGGCGCTGCCGCGCTATCCGATCGAACTGGGCTGGCGCACCAGCCCGCAGATCGACCCGCTGCTGGTGAAGGTACGTGAAGCGATTGTCGAGTGTTTCGCGGTTACTTGTTCGCCGCCATCAGCCGATTGACTTCACTGCGCACCATGTTGGAGTACTCCGGCGGCGACATGCCGTCCAGTTCCGCGCGCACCCACTCGGCCCACTTGCCCTTGCGCTTGCCGCGCTCGCCGAACAACCGTGCCGCCTCGCCCTTGGCCTTGCCCAGGTTGCTCTGCCACAAGTCGAACAGACGGGACTTCTCGTCCTCGATAGCGGCGCGTTCGGCCAGGGTCTTGTTAGCCAGATTGAAACTCATGGGAAATTCCTGCTGCGTAAAATAGGCGCCATCTTACACTGTAGGGGCTGACGGTTTTACTCAAGGGTGGCGAGCAAGGTGCAAAATGGCTGCAACTTTTGCCCCAGCGCCGGACTCCATTGCTTGTACCCGATGACTGCAGCCGCTGCCGCAGGCTGCTAGCGACTTGGGCAATACGCCTGATACCGCAGGCGTGCCCTTGCACCACCGACCACATTTCCAAGGAAAAACTTCATGGCTCGCAAATCTGCCGCGCAAGCGGAAAACGATCAAATCAAGGACCAGGCCTTCAGCGAACTGCAGGCGCTGATCGAAGAATCGGAAAAGCTGCTCAAGGGCAGCGCCAGCCTGGTGGGCGAAGAAGGTGAAAGCTTGCGCCAGCAAGTGAGCCTCAAACTCAAGCAGGCGCTGGACTCGGTGAACAACGTGCGCGAGCGCAGCAAGCCGGTGGTGGATGCCACCGAGCAATACATCGGTGGCCACCCGTGGCAGACCGTGGCCATCTCCGCCGGCGTTGGCCTGGTGGTCGGCCTGCTGCTGGGCCGGCGCTCGTAACCGCCCCGCTCGCTCCAGGGCCAGGTGCGCCAGTGGCGGCCTGGCCTTTTTTCGTTTCAGGCCTGCGCCAGCGCCCGCAGCTGCTGCAGTTGCTCCACGCCAATGGCGATTCCCTTTTGCAGCGAACGTTCGCGCTGCTGATGCCGACGATCCCCCGGTAGGCGCTTGAGTCCCACCGCGTGCATCTGCCGCACCAATTCCTGGCTGCGCTCGGCGAAGCTCTGTCCGGCGGCCTTGCTCGGGTCGATGACGATCAGCAACTGCCCGGTCCAGGGCGTCTTGGCCCCAGGATGGTTGGACCAGTCGAACTCGAAGGAGAAGTGACCTCCGGTCAGGGCCGCGGCCAGCAACTCCACCATCATCGACAGGGCCGAACCTTTGTGGCCGCCAAACGGCAGCAAGGCGCCGCCTTCGAGAATCGCCTTGGGGTCCTGGGTCGGCTGCCCCAGGCTGTCGACGCCGATGCCAAGGGGCAAGCGCTCGCCCTTGCGCGCGGCGATCTGCACATCGCCGTGGGCGATGGCACTGGTGGCCAGGTCGAAGACAATCGGCTGGCCCTGGGCCTGGGGCGCGGCGAAGGCAATCGGATTGGTGCCGAACAACGGCCGGTCGGCGCCATGAGGCACGACACAGGTCATGCTGTTGACCACGCTCAGGGCCACCAGCCCCTCTTCGGCAAAGGGCTCGACATCAGGCCAGAGTGCGGCGAAATGGTGCGAGTTACGGATCGCCAGCACCGCGATCCCGGCGTTGCGGGCCTTGCTGACCAGCAGCTCGCGAGCGGCCGCCAGGGCCGGTTGGGCAAAGCCGTTGCCAGCGTCGACCCGGACAAAGGCCGCCGCAACGTCTTCCACCACAGGCACCGCCCGACCATCGACCCAGCCACTGGCCAGGGTCGAGACATAGCCGGGGATACGAAACACACCATGACTCTGGGCACCGTCGCGCTCAGCGGCGGCGCAGTTCTCGGCCAGGCAACGGGCCACTTCGGCGCGGCAGCCATGACGCAGGAAAATCGTCTCCAGCAACTGCACCAGGGCCGGCAGAGAGAGGTATTCGCAAGGCGTTTCAACAACCAGGGACGATGCAGACATCTGAAGCTCCAGAGTAATTATTGGAGGGGGCGACAGCGTGTGACCCGGCGATTAAACAACGCTGACTGTTGGCCCTGTCAACCCGATCCCATGGCTCGCAAGGAAGGTGCCAGAGTTGCAGGCCAACAGACACGGCCGCAAGGCGTGCCCATTTGTAGACACTTTCGATACACAGCGGGTTTTCAGGGCGTGGCCGATGAAAATAAGTTCACTTTGATGCGCATTAGCCATGACGGCTGTTCTACAAGCCTTGCGCCGGAGGGTAGAATGCGGGAAATCAGGAAGAGTCAATGAGCGAACAGATCCTCTCAGAAGCCGAATACGACGCCATTACCCAAGCTGCCGCGCAATGGTGCATGCGTTTGCATGAAGCCGACTGCAGCGATGCGGAGCGTCTGGCCTTTCAGCAATGGCATGATGCCGACCCCCTGCACGCTTTCGAATACGAGGCGATGCGGGAGATATGGGAAGTGGCCGATCAACTGCCGCCCTCCACTCTGGCGCCGGCTCCGGTCAAGCCTGCCCCCCGGCGCACCTGGCAGCACTACGGTGCGGCCGCGGCCGTCGCCCTGTGCGCCCTGCCCCTGGCCGCCTACAGCGGTTGGGAACTGGGCTGGCTGCCATCGTCCTACGAACATTTCGAAGCCGGCGACAGCCTGCGCAACGTGACCCTGGCCGACGGCAGCCAGGTGGAACTGAACCTGGGCAGCAGCCTGACCTACAGCAACTACAAGGATCAGCGCCGGGTCACCCTGAAGAAGGGCGAGGCGTTCTTCAAGGTCAGCCACGACAGCAGCCATCCGTTCGTGGTCAAGGCCGCCCAAGGCCAGATCAAGGTCACCGGCACCCAGTTCAACGTGTGGATGTATGAGGATCAGGTACGGGTCACCCTGCTTCAGGGCTCGGTGCTGGTCACCAGCAATACCGCGCTGCCCGGCGAAGGTTTCCGCCTGGAACCGGGCATGCAGGCCCACTACAAGGATGGCGACTACGCGCCGCAGATCAGCCAGACCTACAGCAACGACAGTTCCCTGGCCTGGCGCAACGGCAAACTGGTGCTGGACAACCTGGCCCTCAGCGATGCCCTGCCACTGATCAATCGCTACCTGGACACCCCGGTGCAGCTGGCTGACAGCTCGACCGGCAAGATCCGCGTGGGCGGCATCTACAACACCCGGGAAATCAGGAGCCTGCTGACTTCGTTGCCCAAGGTGCTGCCGGTCTACCTGACGCGCAATCGCGACGGCAACCCGGTGATCAATTCGTTGCCCCAGTCCCCGCCAAAAAGCTGAAGGCCGCCCCGTTACGGGGGCGGCCTCGATTCCTGTCAACCTCTGACACCCACTACTTGGCCAATGGCTGCGAATCCTGGCGCGGCTCCTGGATCAGTTGCGACTGATACTGGCCATCGGCGCGGATCTGCGCCTCGGTAAAGGGCAGCACACTCCACTGATTCCGGGCAAAGGCCTCGGTCTGGTCGCGAAAGTGCGGCGACGCCGGATCGCTGGACAGGGAAAACGCCAGCAGGCCCAGGGCCCGCGGCCCCTGCTCATCGAAACTGACCACATTCAGGTAGCTGGTGCCGCTCACCACCTCGCGCTTGCCGTCGGCACCCGGCACGCTCTGGATAGCGTTGTACACCCCCAGGCTTTCCGGGCCGCCAGGCACCGGGGTCGGCCGCCCGCCCTGGCTCACCTGCTGGATATCGCCCCAGCGCACATCGGCGCCCAGCCCGGCCTGCGCCACTTGCTGCGCCGAGGCCAGCATCGCCTCACGCAGGGCCTGGGCCACTGCTGGACGGCTCATGGCCAGGCCCCGTGGCGTGTGCTGCGGGTCCTTGGGGTCGAAGGCGACACGCCAGATATCCGGACGCTGCAACAGCGGCTGCATGATGCCCTGGAAATGCACGAAGCCCAGGCCCGTCTGCAACCCGGCGCTGCGGTCCCAGGACTTGAGGCTGGCGCACAGCGCGGCCAGTCGCTGAGCGTCGGGCCCCAGGTCCTGCGCGCAGAATTGCAGCAGGTCCGGCATCACCTGACCGGCCAGGTACACCTGATCATCGGTGACCATATGCTGCAGATCGCTGACCTGGGCCTTGGGCATCCGGCTCAAGCGATCCAGGGCGAAACGCGCACGCATCTTCAGCGGCACGTCCTGCTGGCTGATCACCGGCGAAAAGCCCTGCAGCGGCGCCGCCGGATTGACCATCCAGGCCGAGTCGTTGGAGTGCTGCAGGTAATCGTTGCGCGCCAGTTGCGGCAATTGGCCAGCGGCGAAGATCCCCGGCTGAGCCGCCGCCGGGTCGATGTCCCAGGCGCAGGTGCTGCGGGAACCATCAAGGACGATGACCTGGGTGCCGACCCGTGGATCGCTGCATTGGGCGAGCTTGGCCTGGGTGACGTTGGGCACCACCGACTGGTTCATGTACAGCGCACGGCCCTGGTCATCTGCCGCCAGGGTGTTGACCCAGGGAATGCCCTGCAACTGATGCACGCTGTCTTGCAGGCCCGTCACGCTGTCGGCCTGGTTCATCGCGTACCACTGGGCCAGCACCCGGGTGTTGTCGAGGTTGGCATCACGCAGGCTGTAGGCATGTTCGCGGTCCCAGTCCAGCTCCCCCGGCCACTGCACCACCGGGCCGAAGACCGAGCTGTAGAGGGTCCGCGACTCGCTATGCAACTGACCATCCGCGCCTTTGACCTGCACCGTCACACTCTGGCGCTCCAGGGGTTGCGAGCGGCCGTCCAGCAAATAGCGGGTCGGGTCCTTGGGGTCCAATTGCAGGCGGTACAGGGTGAAATGCTTGGATGCATCCACCGTGTGGGTCCAGGCCAGGTGCTGGTTGAAACCTATATTGATCAGCGGCAGGCCGGGCAAGGCGGCCCCCATCACATCCAGCTGGCCGGGAATGGTCAGGTGCATCTGATAGAAACGCATGGCGCCGATCCAGGGGAAATGCGGGTTGGCCAGCAGCAGGCCGCGACCGTTGAACGAACGCTCGCGGCCGATGGCCACCGCATTGCTGCCACGGTCCAGGGCGAAGCCTTGCTGGCGGGCTGCCGCCAGTTGCCAGTGCCCCTCGCTCAGTGCCGCCTGGGCCGTGACGCCCGGCGGCGTGGCTCCCGCCAGGGCCTCGGCGAACTGCCCTGCGCCGCCTTCCACCAGCAGGCGCCGGGTCAGCTTCACCAGGTCCGAGGTGGCCAGCGGCCGTACCCAGTCGCCCTGGCACTGCTCGGGCAGCCCCCGAACCCGGCGCTCCGCCAACTGGCGGTTGTAGCCCTCGACATAACCCTGCATGCGCTCACGCACCGCCGGCGGCTGCGCCTGCCAAAAGCCGGCCACCGCCTGGGGCGTATTCAGCCAACTGAAAAACACGTCGCTGCTCAGGTTGTCCCGTTGCTCCAGAGTCTGACCTTCGGCACCGAAGTACCGGGCCCGCTCGGCGTTCACCGTCAGCACTTCATTGGCCATCAGGCACAGATTGTCCTGGGCATAGGCGTAACCGATGCCATAACCCAGGCCGCGCTCGTCGCTGGCACGGATATGCGGGACACCAAAGCTGGTGCGGCGAATCTCGGCGCGGGTCGGTTCGGGCTGCGCCTGTGCATGGGCACCGCAACTGAGACTTAGAAACAGGGCTGCAAGGCAAAAATGCGGTAACTGCCTGGAAATGATCACGCCGACTCCTGATGCAAAAATACAGAACCAGGACTGGTGTGCAGGAAGGGTTGGGCAACGCCGCCAGTCTGGGAATCCGGCCGCGCACGGATCAACCGACGCCTGCCTGCCCCTATGGACGAATGGCCGCCGAAAAAATTACCCCCCGGAGGTCAACACCGACCTGGCGCTGACAGGTCAGCGACTTGATACCGACAATTTTTCTACATCCCGGGCTTCATGATTTGCCGTGCTCGTTCGTCTAGTTACTAGAGCACCCATCATTCTTTTCCTGATAAGGCTCTGCTAAGGAGTTTTTGCATGTACAACCCGCAACTGCCAATGGACGGCATCACCGTGAACAACACGCCTTCCCTGAATGCCGGCGCCGGTGTCTTCGGCAAGAACGCCGAGCGCAACAGTAACGAACGGATCAAGCAGCTGCTGAAAAGCTTTGGCCTGCGCACCAGCCTGATTCGCCTGAAAGTCATCGACGCCCTGCTCACGGCAGCCCAGAGCGAGCGCTCCCTGGGTGTGCGGGGGGTCCACAGTCAACTGCTGGAGCTGGATATTCCACTGTCGTTCTTAAGCGTGCGGGAAGTCTTGAAGCGCCTGTGCAGCGAGGGCGTGCTGACCCTCAACGCCGACAAGAGCTACAGCCTGCATCAGCAGGCTGCGGCAGTGCTCGACGGTCTCTCCTGAGACGGTCGAGCCACGGCTCAGGGCTTGACCTTGCGGCGCATCACGCCATTGATCACCACCACGACCACCGCCACGCCAATGGCGATGTACTGGAACAGTTTTTCACTGATGACGCCGTGGTTCTGCAGGTAGGAAAGGCCAAGCATGATCCCCAGTACCACCAGGGAAATCAGGATCGAGTATTTCAAGCGTTGTGACTGGGTCATTGCGGGGTCCTGAAGCTGAAAATGTATCCGCCGTGTATCAAGAACGATGCCAAGCACCTACCCGGATTCGGGGATGCGCCGGGGAAATCGGGGTCACATGGTACAGGCGCGAAAGAGATTTTTCTCCTTCATCGTCCTGTCGAGTTCCCTGTGCCCTTTGAGGATTGAGAAATGTTCCGTCGAATCACACTGCTGATTCCCCTGCTGGCGATCCTGACCCTGTCAGGCTGCATCATCATGCCCCGCGATGGCGGGCATCACCGTTACTACGACGGCGGCCCGGGCTACTACCACCGCTGAGTCATTCGGCCAGTCCATCGGCCCCGCTGAATCTGCCACTCCCCCAACCAACGCCCGCCCCGCTGCGGGCGTTCTGCTCTTTGTGACAAACCTTCAGGGTCGCGAGGTGCCATTGCCAGGGCGGGCGAACAGTTCCAGCAACCAGTCGACGAAGACCCGCACCCGGGTGGACAGATGACGCTGAGGCGGATACATCGCGGTCAGCGGCAGCGACGGCACCGGAAAATCCTCCAGGACCTCGCGCAAGACCCCGGCCCGCAACTGTCGGGCAACGTTGTAATACGGCGTCTGCACCAGTCCGTAACCGGCTTCGCAGGCCGCCAGGTAGCCGTCGGCGCTGTTGACCGCCACCTGCTTGGGCAACTCCATCGGGCGCAACTGGCCATCGATGTAGAACTCCAGGCCATAACGCTTGCCGCTGACACTGGAGAAATACTCCACCATCCGATGCCCTTGCAGGTCGGCCAGCGACTGGGGCGTTCCCTGTTGCTGCAGGTAGCCCGGGCTGGCGCACGTCACTTGCTGCAACTGCACCAGCGACCGGGCCACCAGGCTGTCATCCAGGGTCGGGCCGCCCCGCAAGGCGCAATCCACGCCCTCCCGGATCAGGTCCACGGGGCGGTCATTGAGGCCGATCTCCAGTTCGATCAGCGGGTAGCGGGCGGAAAACTCCGGTAACGCGGGAATCACGATCAGCCGACCGATGCCCACCGGCATATCGATGCGCAAGAGCCCCCGGGGGTTGTGCCGGGTCACCGAAAATGCCGCTTCGGCCTCCTCCAGGTCCGCCAGCAGGCGCACGCAGCGCTGGTAATAGGCGGCGCCGTCCAGGGTCGGGCTCACCTGACGGGTAGTGCGGTGCAGAAGCTGCACGCCCAGGTGAGCTTCCAGTTGCTTGATCAGGATGGTGACCGAGGCCGCCGGCATGTGCAGATCCTCGGCGGCCCTGGCAAAGCCGCCCAGCTCGACAATTCGGGTGAAGACACGCATGGCGTTGAAACGGTCCATGAAACAGGCTCACGATTATTTAGATAATGATAATAGTGATAGCACTTTTAGCCTGTTTATACAGCTTTTGTCGAGTAGCACACTGAGCGCTCTTTCCCCCTCATCGGAGTATTGAGCGATGCACACTCGACAACTGGGCCATCAGGGTCCGCAGGTTTCTGCCATTGGCCTGGGCTGCATGGGCATGAGCGATTTCTACACCACCGGCAACGACCCCAAGGAGGCCATTGCCACCCTGCACCGCGCCCTGGAACTGGGGATCAACCTGCTGGACACCGCCGATATGTACGGCCCCCACAGCAACGAGGAACTGATCGGCCAGGCGATTCGCGGCAAGCGCCAGCAAGTGTTCCTGGCCAGCAAGTTCGGCATCGTCCGCGATCCGGGCGATGCGCAGGCTCGCGGCGTCAACGGCCGCCCCGAATACGTGCGCGCATCCATCGACGGCAGCCTACGGCGCCTGGGCGTGGAAACCCTGGACCTGTATTACTTGCATCGGGTCGACCCGGACGTGGCCATCGAAGAAACCGTCGGCGCCATGGCGGAGCTGGTCCAGGCCGGCAAGGTGCGCTACTTGGGCCTGAGCGAAGCGTCGGCAAGTACCCTGGAGCGCGCCCACAAAGTGCACCCCATCAGCGCCCTGCAAAGTGAATACTCGCTGTGGAGCCGGGATCAGGAAGACAACGGCTGCCTGGCCGCCTGCCAGCGCCTGGGGATCGCCTTTGTCCCCTACAGCCCGCTGGGTCGCGGCTTTCTGACCGGCGCCCTGAAAAGTCCTGATGACTTTGCCGCCGACGATTTCCGGCGTTCCAACCCGCGTTTCCAAGGCGAGAATTTCCAGCGCAACCTGCAACTGGTGAAGCAGGTGCAGCAACTGGCGGCGGACAAACAGGTCAGCGCCGGGCAACTGGCCCTGGCCTGGGTGCTGGCACAGGGCGACTACCTGATCCCGATTCCCGGAACCAAGCAACGGCGCTATCTGGAGGAAAACGTGGCAGCGCTGCAGATCCGCCTGAGTGCCGCGGAGCTGGCTTCGCTGGAGGGCATTTTCAGCCCGCAGGCCACCGCAGGTCCCCGGTACACCGAGGAGGTGATGGCGCTGCTGAATCGCTGACGCAAGGAACGCGGCGCGGGCTCGGCAAGAGCGCGCGCCGCGGCTGGATCAGGCTTTGGCGGAGACGTTCTTGTCGGTCACCGTAGTGCCGTTGCCCTTGCCATAGTTCTGCAGGCTCTGCAGGACGTAGATGGCCTTCTTGTACTCGGGAACCAGGTAGTTGGCGTACTTGTTGCCCTTGATGTTGTTGTTCTGGATGTCATCGAGCTTCATCGCGAAGTATTCCAGGGCATTGAACGGCTCATCCGGGTTCTTCGGAATGCCGAAACGGTCGAACTTGTCGCCGGCGTTGATCAGGTTCAACGCGGTGATGTCGGAAATCAGGCCGTTGTTCTTGAGGAAGGTACTCATGCCACCCAGGGACTTGGTGGTCACGTTGGTCGGATCGAAACCCTTGATCTGCTTGTGAAGCTTCAACTGGTCCATCTTGCGGATATCCAGCACGGTGGGGTTGCTTCCCACCAGGCTCAACATCTGCCGTACCTTGGCACTTTGCGAGACCGGCTTGGAGGAACCGCTGCCACCGCCGTCCTGCACCAACAGACCCGCCTTGCTGGTCCAGCCTCCAACGTATCCGATTGCCATGCTGACACTCCTGTAGTCCGGCTTGCCAATCCTCCTGTTCAGCCTGGCTCAGAGAGGACCGGAAAAGTCTTACCTGGCGTCTGAAACTGGGTGCAAGCCGTGTTGAATCATCTGAATGGGCGCAAGTATCAACGCCAGGACGACCTCCCAACAACGCTTTATTTCCACAAATTACAATTTCTGTACAAACTCGACACAATTAGCCAGAAGGCCCGATTTAAGCGGCGCCGGCTGTTTTCAGCATCCGCAAACCCTGATCTTTTCCTGCTCGCAATCGAACCGTTCAGCGTCTGTCTGACCCTCCTCTATGTCACCTGCGACACTTTTTCAACGACATCGAAGTTTTTTGGACGATCGTACTAAAGAGCAGAAAAACCGCGCCGACATCCTGAGGATGCCCCGACAAGGCTCCCCCCTCTCCAAATAATAAAAAACGCTCGGTAAGGACAGGTCCCATGCCCGCTTTGCGCACGATTCAAGCCCGCTACACGCTCTTTCTGGTCCTGTTCATTGTCCTGATGCTGGTACTCACAGTCGTGGGCATCAGCCAAATGGTGGCGCCCAAGCTGCGCCACACCGAGGAACAGGTGGTCCTCAATCGCATCGCCGAAGTGGCGCAGCGCATTCAGGGCGAGTTGAACAAGGTCCAGGCCCAGCAACGCAGCATCACCCAGACCGTGCCCCTGCTCGACAGCGACAGCATCGACAAGGTCCTGCCCGGCCTGGTGGACCAGTACGGCGAGCAGAAGGTCTTCGGCGGCGGGATCTGGCCCCTGCCCGGCCAGCGCACCCCGGGGCGCAACAAGCACAGCACCTTCTGGCACCGTGATGCGTCTGGCAAGCTGGTGGTCAACACCTTCTGGAACAGCGACCCGGCCCCCAACTACTACGACCAGTCCTGGTACAAAGGCGGCCTGCAGAGCGCTCCCGGCCAGTGCGCCTGGGCCGCGGCCTACAAGGACGACGCCAGCGCCGAGCCACGCACCAACTGCGCCATGGCCATCCGCCGCGACGGCCAACCCTGGGGCGTGGCCACCATCGACGTCACCCTGGGTTTCTTCAACGACTTGGTGGCCCGCCAGGAGAAAGCGCTCGACGCCCAGATGCTGATCGTCGAGGCCGACGGCAAGGTCATCAGCAACAGCTCGCGGATCAATGGCCCGATCGTGCTGAAGAACATCCGGGAACTGGCCGCCGGCTCGCCCTTCGCGGCCCAGGTGCAGAGCGCCTTGGAACGTCGCGACAACAGCGCCCAACGTATCGAGTTCGATAACGCCGGGGTGCCCAGCACCTTCTTTATGCGCGCCATCGAAGGCACCCCGTGGTTCCTCGCCAGCGCCCTGCCCACCCACCTGATCACCGCCCAGCGCGACGATGTGCTGAGCACCCTGAGCCTGTTGCAGATCCCCATGGTGATCCTGCTGGTGCTGCTGCAGGTCTATGCGATCCGCCAACTGGTGCGGCGGATGAAGATCCTCAAGGGCAATATCGATGCCCTGGCCACCGGTGACGCCGACCTGACCCGGCGCATCGTGATCCGCGCCGAGGACGAACTGGGGGCCATCGGGCACTCGGTCAACCACTTCATCCAGTACCTGCAGAACATGATCGGCGAAGTCACCCAGGCCACCGAAGCCATGGCCGGCAGCCTGGCGCAGTTGCAGCAGACCTCGGCCCACAGCCAGCAGATCCTGATGCGCCACGCCTCGGAAACCGACCAGACCGTGACCGCCATCACCGAAATGAGCAGCACGGCCGAGAGCGTCGCGGCCAACGCCGCCCAGACCGCGGACTTCACCCGGCGCGCCAACGAGCATGCCGAACACTCGCGGGTGGTGGTGGGCGAAGCCTCCGGCAGCGTGATTGCGCTGATCGACGAAGTGGCCGATGCCACCCACAAGGTCGAGGCCATGCAAGCCGACGCCCAGCGCATCACCGAGATCCTCGGGGTAATCGGCGCGATCGCCGGGCAGACCAACCTGCTGGCCCTCAACGCCGCCATCGAGGCGGCCCGGGCTGGGGAGCAGGGACGCGGCTTTGCCGTGGTCGCCGATGAGGTCCGGGCCCTGGCCGCGCGGACCCAGGACAGCACCTCGCAAATCAACGAAATGCTCAGCCGCCTGACCCAGGGCGTGAGCTCCTCGGTCAGCGCCATGGAAAACACCCAGGCCAGTTGCCAGTCCGCGGCGGACGCCACGGCCCGGGTCAACAGCGGCCTGGATGAAATGGCCGACTCGGTGAACCAGATCAACAGCCTGAGCACCCAGATCGCCACCGCCGCCGAGCAGCAGAGCGCGGTGACCGAGGAGATCAACCGCAGCATGGTCAGCATCCGACACATGGTCGAGGAGCTGGTGGAGAGTGCCCGAGCCGGTGAAAGCAATACCCAGAGCCTGCTGCAGGCCAATGCCCAGGTCAGCCACCTGATGAGCCGCTTCAAAGTCCGCTGAACGGTCTGCCGCCGCCGCTGGCACCCCCAGGCGGCGGGACTATATTGGAGGCTCCGGTCACAAGGAAGTGGGGTGCATCATGGGTCAGCGCCAATCACATCTGCTGCAAGAGCGGCTCAGCCACGAGCTGTATATCCAGGCCGATATCGACACTGTCTATTACTACGTGACCCAGCCGGACCGCTGGCCGGAGTGGCAGCCCTCCTGCCTGCGGGCCGACACCGGCTTTTGTGGCTCGCTGCCGGCGGGTCACCGCTTCAGCGAAGTCATGAATCTGCTCGGAGTACAGATCCCCATGAGCTATCGCGTGCTGAACGCGGTATTTCCCAAGGAGTTCAAGGCCGTCTTCAGCTCCGCGGCGCTGGACGGCACTGTCCATTACCAACTGAACAAGCAGAGCGACGGCACGCTGTTGCGGCACACGCTGGACTACTGCACCGACCTGCAACTGAGCGGCCTGCGGGCGCGCATGGAACAGCTGTCGACCCAGGCCCTGGGCAATCTCAAGCAACGCCTGGAGCATCCGGGCGACTGACAAATCTGTAATGCCCGCCTCAGTTTCCTGACAGCCAGCGCTGATTAGAGTCCCCTCCAATCCGCTGACCGACTGGAAGCCCGCCATGCCGTTCCCCCCATCAAGACACAGCCCGTCCCGACGCACCTTCGTCAAGGCCCTGGCGGCCGGAGGCGTTCTCGCCGGTCTGGGGCTGTGGCGCAATCCGGTCTGGGCCATCAGCAGTCCGGGTCAGCCCGAGGTCGCGGCAGGCACCGATTTCGACCTGTCCATTGGCCAGTTGCCGGTGAACTTCAGCGGCCAGCCGCGCCAGGCCATGACGGTCAACGGCAGCCTGCCCGGCCCCCTGCTGCGCTGGCGCGAGGGCGACCGGGTCACCCTGCGGGTGCGCAACCAGCTGCACCAGATGACGTCGATCCACTGGCACGGGATCATCCTGCCCGCCGACATGGACGGCGTACCCGGCCTGAGCTTCGAAGGCATCGAGCCCGGCGGTCTGTACCGCTATTCATTCCCGGTCAAGCAGCATGGCACCTACTGGTACCACAGCCATTCCGGGCTCCAGGAACAACTGGGGGTGTACGGGGCACTGGTGATCGACGCCCGGGAGCCGGAGCCCTTCACGTACGACCGCGACTACGTGGTGCTGCTGTCGGACTGGAGCGACGAGGCGCCGGAACAGATCCTGCGCACCCTGAAAAAGCAGTCCGACTACTACAACCGGCACAAACGCACCCTCGCTGACTTCATCGAAGACGTCGGCCGCGACGGCTGGGCCGCCACTGTGGCCGAGCGCACAATGTGGGCGCAGATGAACATGACCCCCACCGACCTTGCCGACGTCAGCGGCGCCACCTACACCTACCTGCTCAACGGCCAGGCACCGGACAACCACTGGACCGGACTGTTCCGCCCCGGCGAACGCCTGCGCCTGCGGCTGATCAATGCCTCGGCCATGACCTACTTCGACCTGCGCATTCCCGGCGTGAAAATGACCGTGGTGGCCGCCGATGGCCAGCACGTGGAGCCGGTATCGGTGGATGAGCTGCGGATCGCCGTGGCAGAAACCTTCGACGTGCTGGTGCAGCCCAGCGCCGGTGCCCATAGTCTGTTCGCTCAGGCCATGGACCGCAGCGGCTACGCGCTGGGTTCACTGAGCAGCGTCCCCGGCCTCAAGGCCCGTGCGCCGGCCCTGGCCCCCCGGCCGCTGCTGACCCTGGAGGACATGGGCATGGCCCCGATGCCCGGCAGGGATCAGGCGGCGATGCCGGGCATGCTGCACAAGTCGATGGCCATGCCCGGCATGGACCACAGCGCGATGAGCAGCCAGATCCCCCATCCAGCCTCGGAAACCGCCAACCCGCTGGTGGACATGCAAGCCATGAATCCCCAGCCACGCCTGGACGACCCTGGCCTCGGCCTGCGCCACAACGGCCGTCGAGTGCTGACCTACGCCGATCTGAAAAGCACCTTCGCCGACCCCGACGGCCGCGAACCGAGCCGTACCCTGACCCTGCACCTGACCGGCCATATGGAAAAGTTCGCCTGGTCTTTCGACGGCATCGCCTTTGCCGAGGCCGAGCCCCTGCGCCTGGAGTATGGCGAGCGGGTGCGGATTGAACTGGTGAACGACAGCATGATGAGCCACCCCATCCACCTGCATGGCATGTGGAGCGACCTTGAGGACGAACACGGCCGTTTCCAGGTGCGCAAGCACACCATCGACATGCCGCCGGGCACCCGCCGCTGCTACCGGGTCACGGCCGATGCCCTGGGGCGCTGGGCCTACCACTGCCATCTGCTGTACCACATGGAGAGCGGCATGTTCCGCGAAGTCCGGGTCGAAGAACGGGAGGTGCCCCATGCCGATTGAGACGCCCCTGCTGCCACTGCTGCCGGGCGAGCTGAGCGGTCTCGGCCTGGGCATCGTCCTGCTGGCCTGGCCCGGTACCCCGGCCCATGGTCAGTCCATGCCCGGCATGGACCACGACACCCGGGCACCACAACAGATGCCCGGACACGACATGCGCGGCATGGATCACTCAGCGATGCCGGGCCTGCAAGTCGCAGCCCCCTTGCAAAGCCGTACACCGATTGCGCCGTTGACCGATGCCGATCGCCGGACGGTCTACCCAAGCGCGGCCGGTCACGTCCTCCACGGCAAGTCGCTGAACAGTTTTTTCCTGGTGGAGCGGCTCGAATGGCAGGACGCCGAGCGCGGCACGAGCCTGGGCTGGGAGGTCAATGGCTGGATAGGTGGCGACCGTGACCGGCTGTGGCTGCGCAGCGAGGGTGAACGCACCCGGGGCGTCACTGAGCATGCCGAGCTGCAAGCCCTCTGGGGCCACGCCATCAGCCCCTGGTGGGATCTGGTCAGCGGCCTGCGTCAGGACTTCAAGCCCGGCACGGCCCAGACCTGGGCAGCCCTGGGCCTGCAAGGCATGGCGCTGTACAACGTCGAAAGCCAGGTCACCGCCTATCTTGGAGAAGGCGGCCAGAGCGCCTTGCGGGTCGAGGCCGACTACGACCTGCTGCTGACCCAGCGCCTGATCCTGCAGCCGTCGGCGCAACTCAACCTGTACGGCCGCAACGATCCGCAACGGGGCCAAGGCGCCGGCCTGGCCGAAAGCGAAATCGGCCTGCGGCTGCGCTATGAACTGCGCCGGGAATTCGCACCTTATATAGGTGTGACCTGGAACCGCAGCCATGGGCGGACCGCCGACTACGCCCGCAACGACGGCGAACCGGACAACGGCGCTCGCCTGGTGCTGGGGCTGCGAATGTGGTTCTAGAACCCTTGCTCCGCGCCCGGGGCTTGGTATCAACTTGAAACAAAAGCCGCCGGCAGCTGGCAAAAAAAGCCGCAAAATGCACCACCCCCAGCGTGTCCCCACAAGGGCCGGCCCTGCCAGCGCCCCTTATTCAACAGCGACAACGAGACTTTCGATGAAAACTTCACTGCGTCTAGCGGCCCTGTCCGCCCTGCTGATCGGCTCCCTGGCTCAGGCGGGCGAACTGATCCCCATCGACGTGCACCGCGACGCCAACTGCGGCTGCTGCAAAAAGTGGATCGAGCACCTGCAGGACAACGGTTTTGCCGTCACCGACCACGTGGAAAGCAACATGAGCGCGGTCAAACAGCGCTTGGGCGTGGCTCCGCGCCTGGGCTCCTGTCACACCGCGGTGATCGACGGCAAGTTCGTCGAAGGCCACGTGCCTGCTGAACAGGTCCTGGCCTTGCGCAAGCGCGACGACCTGCTGGGCATCGCCGCCCCGGGCATGCCCATGGGCTCCCCCGGCATGGAAATGGACGGCATGGGCGCCGACGCCTTCCAAGTCATCGGCCTGACCCGTGACGGCCAGGATGTCGTGGTAGCGGACTACCCGGCCCGTTGATCGCCAGCGCCTACCTCGGCCTGTTTCTCGCCGCCTTCGCCGCCGCCACCCTGCTGCCCCTGCAGTCGGAAGCGCTGCTGGTGGGCCTGCTGCACAACAGCCAACTGACGGTACTCGGGCTCTGGCTGGTGGCGACCCTGGGCAACGTCCTGGGCTCCCTGGTCAACTGGTGGCTGGGGCAGCGCCTTGACACCTACAAGGAGCGTCGCTGGTTTCCCGTCAGTCCGAAGCACCTGGAGCGGGCCCGGGTGCACTACCAGCGTTACGGCCACTGGACGCTGCTGCTGAGCTGGATGCCGGTGATCGGCGATCCGCTGACCCTGGTGGCAGGCGTCATGGGCGAACCCCTCAAGCGTTTCCTGCTGATCGTCAGCCTGGCCAAGGGCGCCCGCTACGCCGTGCTGGTGTGGCTGACCCTGGGCTGGCTCGGCTGAGCCGCAACCTCGGCCTCGGCCAGGAGACTTCAGCGAGCAGGACGCCGGCCACATGATCAGCCGCTGCAGCCTGTTGGGTACCGAGTCACCGGTCGCCGACCAAGCCCTGCACCTAACGATTGCGCCCAATACGCCGCAGGGCACGCGAAACCTGCTACTTAAGCGAAAGTAACCGTTTTTTGTTGTCCCGGCCGCAGGCTTGTTCACGGGTTTTGAGCCTGGCTGGCCAACGCGGCTTCGCGCTCGGCAATGGCTGCCGCCAGTTCTGGGGAGGGTTTGGCCCATTGCTCGGGAGGCAGAGGTTTTGACCATTCGATGATGGCTGGATCGGTAAGGTCGGGTGGCGGCGACAACTTCCAGGTTTGCAGCATCATTGCCAACGGAGCGCCAAGCAGCACCGCCGCGATCACCAGCCAAACCGCTTGTCCTACCTCCTGAGCCATCAGGTGTTGCCTGATGCCATCAAGGTAGTCGCGACAAATTCCCCAAAACACACTTTTCCCACCTAACCGCTCTCGTCCGCCTTCAAAGTCGTTAGTAATCGGTAACGCCTGCGGCCCAATCTCCATGTAACTGCGCACGCACTCCCACAAAGCCATGGCCGATGTGCCACCGCCACAGTTAAACCCCCAGTAGAAGTGCTGGTTACCTTCCTTGGCCATGGGGTCCGGGTTTTCAAAGCCGATAAACAGCAGCCCCATGGTGTTTTTACCGGCCTGACTGACCGAAGAGTGTTGCGTGGCGGCGGCCGTCACGCTTTCCCATGGGACGATCCAATACTCACCATCCTCGCGGGGTACACACACCTCGCGACGCTGGCGATTGAAGCGGATGGGCAAAGGCACCTTGCGGTACAGGGAATAGATCAGGAGAAGTGTGGGGATGCCAGTGATTATTAGCCCTCCTCCCCATATCAATGGATCAGGAGTGATGTAAGTCATAAATACAAACACCATCACCAACGGCCACAACCCCATTACCGCCGAGCCAATGCTGTAGTTGCCAATGTCGAGAAACACCTCGTTCTTGCGCCAGATGATATTGAGCATGTCGGACGGCTTTTGCCCGGTGGGAACGGGCAAAGGCGCCAGATAATCCTTGCGTGAAAAGATCCGTTTTTGGCTGGTGCCGGCGGTGGGCTTACTCATGGGTTTTGCGCCTGGGCGGTCAATTCGGCTTCGCGTTCGGCGATGGCTGCGCAGAGCTCGGGAGAGGGTTTGGCCCATTGCTCGGGAGGCAGAGGTTTTGACCATTCGATGATGGCTGGGCAAGGCAAATCGGGCGGATCAGACAGCTTTAGATTCTGTAATTTCTCCGCGAAATAGGTTCCCAGAATCGTAATGCAAAAGATGCCCCACAGAACGCCCAACACATTGCCCTTACGCAGATCCATGATGATCGAGCCGATTTGCGTTTCCTCATAAGGCGCAACACCTACTCGACTATCAGGCACCGACTGCGGCCCAATCTCCATATAACTGCGCACGCACTCCCACAAAGCCATGGCCGATGTGCCACCGCCACAGTTGAACCCCCAGTAGAAGTGCTGGTTGCCTTCCTTGGCCGTGGGGTCCGGGTTTTCAAAGCCGATAAACAGCAGCCCCATGGTGTTTTTACCCGCCTGACTGACCGAGGAATGTTGCGTGGCGGCGGCCGTCACGCTTTCCCAGGGGACGATCCAATACTCGCCATCCTCGCGAGGTACGCACACCTCGCGACGTTGGCGATTGAAGCGGATGGGCAAAGGCACCTGGCGGTACAGGGCATAGATCAGGAGGAGCGTGGGGATGCCGGTGATTACTGAACCTAGCAACAAAATATCTTGGCTGAAATCTAAGGCAAAATTTCGTGTGAAGTAGGACATGGCTAAAAACACCATCACCAACGGCCACAACCCCATCACCGCCGAGCCGATGCTGTAGTTGCCAATATCGAGAAACACCTCGTTCTTGCGCCAGATGATATTGAGCATGTCGGACGGTTTTTGCCCGGTGGGCACGGGCAAGGGCGCCAGATAATCCTTGCGTGAAAAGATCCGTTTTTGGCTGGTGCCGGCGGCGGGCTTGCTCACGTACCTTGGTCCTGGCTGGCCAACTCGGCTTCGCGTTCGGCTATGGCTGCACGGAGTTCGGGGGAGGGTTTGGCCCATTGCTCGGGAGGCAGAGGTTTTGACCATTCGATGATGGCTGAATCGGTAAGATCGGGTGGCGGATTCAGCTTCCAGCGCTCAAGGACATCTATCAATAAGGTGTTAAAAATGAAAATCCCACAAAAACCTTCCCACAGTAAGGTGACCGGCCAGCCTCTCAATTTTGCTGCCTTGATAAGGTCATCCAGATAAGTTGCCCAGATTCCCTTAGACCTATCAAAGCGTGCTGTTTGATCCTCAACCGCTTCTGCCCCTACTTCCATATAACTGCGCACGCACTCCCACAAAGCCATGGCCGATGTGCCACCGCCACAGTTGAACCCCCAGTAGAAGTGCCGGTTACCTTCCTTGGCCGTGGGGTCCGGGTTTTCAAAGCCGATAAACAGCAGCCCCATGGTGTTTTTGCCCGCCTGACTGACTGAGGAGTGTTGCGTGGCGGCGGCCGTCACGCTTTCCCAGGGGACGATCCAATATTCGCCATCCTCGCGAGGCACGCACACCTCGCGGCGTTGGCGATTGAAGCGGATGGGTAAAGGCACCTGGCGGTACAGGGAATAGATCAAAAGTAGCGTTGGGATGCCGATCACCAGAGTCGTCATAACTGCAAAAATATGCATTTCGTCATGATCGTGCCTGAACAAATAGCCCATAAATGCAGACAGCATCACCAAGGGCCACAACCCCATCACCGCCGAACCGATGCTGTAGTTGCCAATATCGAGAAACACCTCGTTCTTGCGCCAGATGATATTGAGCATGTCGGACGGTTTTTGCCCGGTGGGAACGGGCAAGGGCGCAAGATAATCCTTGCGTGAAAAGATCCGTTTTTGGCTGGTGCCGGCGGCGGGCTTGCTCACGTACCTTGGTCCTGGCTGGCCAACTCGGCTTCGCGTTCGGCTATGGCTGCACGGAGTTCGGGGGAGGGTTTGGCCCATTGCTCGGGAGGCAGAGGTTTTGACCATTCGATGATGGCTGAATCGGTAAGATCGGGTGGCGGATTCAGCTTCCAGCGCTCAAGGACATCTATCAATAAGGTGTTAAAAATGAAAATCCCACAAAAACCTTCCCACAGTAAGGTGACCGGCCAGCCTCTCAATTTTGCTGCCTTGATAAGGTCATCCAGATAAGTTGCCCAGATTCCCTTAGACCTATCAAAGCGTGCTGTTTGATCCTCAACCGCTTCTGCCCCTACTTCCATATAACTGCGCACGCACTCCCACAAAGCCATGGCCGATGTGCCACCGCCACAGTTGAACCCCCAGTAGAAGTGCTGGTTGCCTTCCTTGGCCGTGAGGTCCGGGTTTTCAAAACCGATAAACAGCAGCCCCATGGTGTTTTTACCCGCCTGACTGACCGAGGAATGTTGCGTAGCGGCGGCCGTCACGCTTTCCCAGGGGACGATCCAATACTCACCATCCTCACGGGGTACGCACACCTCGCGGCGTTGGCGATTGAAGCGAATGGGCAAAGGCACCTTGCGGTAAAGGGAATAGATCAGGAGAAGTGTGGGGATGCCAGTGATTATTAGCCCTCCTCCCCATATCAATGGATCAGGATTGATGTAAGTCATAAATACAAACACCATCACCAACGGCCACAACCCCATTACCGCCGAGCCGATGCTGTAGTTGCCAATATCGAGAAACACCTCGTTTTTGCGCCAGATGATATTGAGCATGTCGGACGGTTTTTGCCCGGTGGGAACGGGCAAGGGCGCCAGATAATCCTTGCGCGAAAAGATCCGTTTTTTTGTTGTACCGGCCGCGGGTTTGCTCACGTGTCGTCCTTGGGTTGCAGGTAAGTAACGCCGCTCTGCTGACTGGCGAGCGGGTAGCTCGGTACGCGGTCCAGCTCGGGCGTGGGGTCGTCGTATAATGCAGTGACGCCCACTCCGTCTTTCAAGGTAAAGGCCACGCCGCGCTCACCGCCGATAAAATTTCTGGCGCCCAGCAACGCCAGCAGCGGTGTGCGATAACGCAGGCGCAGGGAGACGGTGCCGGGTAGCGTGCTCAGTACGTTGGGCACGGTGTTAAAGGGCCCGCTCAAGCGCAGGCCCTGCCCTTCCTTGGCCGGGATCCAGCTGCAGGCGCTGCTGGGCAGCCAATGGGGCGTCAGGTCGCGCCAGGGCCGGGGGGGCTGGTAGCGCGCATGGGGCGGGCTGTTTTTGATCAGGTGGCGCGAAGCTTGGCTGTCCACCGGGTCACCGATCATGCTCAGCTCCAGGTAGACGCTTTGCGGCTCAGCGCCGGGCAGGTCGATGGTCAGGGCGTCGATGGCACTGACATAGGTCATGCCACTGGGGCTATTAACCGCCGGAGCCGTTGCCGCGTGGCTGCGCATGCTGACCCGGGGCGTATAGAGAATGGCATACAGCCGATTCAGTTCCTGTTGCTGGGCCTGAGCCGGAATCGGCGTCAGATTGCCGGCGCGGCCCTTTGACCAGCAGCAGTGGTTGAGAAAGTTTTGCAGGGGCTTTTGCTCAAACAGCCAACTGATCAGGTACAGCACCCCCAGCGCGGCGATCAGCAAGTTCAACGGCCCCATCAGGGTCGAGTAGCGCAAAATCGCCACTTCGACTTCCAGCAGCCCCGCCAGGGCCCTGAAGGTGTAGTTGACCCCCAGCAAGGCCTGGGCGCCAAAGACCGCGACTTGCCCGCCGACCACCGCCTGGCGCATATCCAGCCACGGATCGATGTGGGTTTGTGCGCGCTCGAGCTGTATTTGCAGGGATCTGAACTCATTTGCTGCTGCGCCGAATGAAAACCCACCAATCACCCCACCAAACAGAGTGAGTGTAGGGGCCGCAGACGAGCGGATCAGGAACCTGTCTCGCTCCACCCCCACCCTCACCACATTATCAATCGCCCCGGTCAACGCCGCCGCTGCATACAAGGAAGCGGACACCGTATCGTTGATGCGCTTTTGCCCCACCCCCTCCAAGGCCGCCGCTTGGCTCAGGGAGCGCTCGGCATTGAGGACGTTAAGCAGCAAGGCCGCCACGGCAACGGTCGAGCCGCTATTGGTCACCGCGGGGGAACGCATGATATCGCCGACTCGCCCAGTGCCTATGGCTTTTGCGGTGGTGTTGAGCCATTGGTTGAAGGCGCTAGCCTCGGCGCCAAGCATTCTCCACACCTGGAGCCCGCCCTCGGTGACGGCCTGAAAACGGATATTGCGGCCCAGGCGCGCGGTCACGAATACCCCCAGCCAGGTCGGGCTTATGCCCTTGTCGCTTTTGAGCAGCAGCAACGCGGGCGCCAGGCGATTGACCAGCACCGCCCAGGTTGAGTGGAGGTTGCGGCCCATCTGTGCCAAGTCTTCCAGAATCGGTGCGCTCAAGGGTTTCAGCGCATCGTGGGTGGCGTTGATGTTCTCCGAGGCCAGGGCGGCCAGCACTTCGCCCAGGCGTGCGCTGCTGGTGACACCGCCGTCCAGGGACGGCACCCAAGCGCTGAACAGTTGGCTCAGGACGCTGCCGTCGGCGCTGCGCACATACTGGGCATATTGCTCGGCGCCCTGGCTGCGCAGGCATTGTGCGCTCAAGCAGCCCATGGCCAGTTCCTCCAGCCAACGTCGTGTGGGGCGGTGTTCATAGTCGACAAACCAGGTGCCGCGGGCATTGCGCGGCAGAAAGGTCTCACGGTCGCTAAACAGTAGCTTGTGACGCAACTCGATGTGCTGGTAGTGCGCTGGAGCGATGTGTTCGAGCCAGTTGTTCATGGCTTCTAGATCGATGTATTGGCTGACTTTTGCGCTGAGCAGGTGGTTGCTGAGGTTGGCCTGTTTTTGCGCGCGGTATTCACGCACCAGGTACTCAGCCTCGGTGTGCAGGTCCGCAGGGATGAATTCGCGCACCGGGGCCAGGATGCTGGCGATCCGGGCATCGCGCACGGCTGCTTCGGCCGGGCTGTGCTGGCCACCGTACTGACGGGCGCGGGTCTCGGCTTTGAGTTGTTCGTCGAGCTGACGTTGGGCGTTGAGCAGGGTCTGGCCCTGTTCGGGGGTGAGTTGAATGTTGCGGCCTTTGTAGGTGTAGCTCAGGGTCTGGGCCAGTTCGGCACCGTCTTCGGTCACTAGGCTGCGCACAAACCCGCCGATACTCAGGCGCAGGCTGTTATCGGCCATCCACTGTTCGTGGCGCGCCTCAAGCCATTCCTGTTCATGGTTGATGTCGCGCAGCACACCCAGGTCGTCGTCGAGGCAGGCGAACACCGGGAACAAACCACGGGCCTGGGCCTTGGCGCTGTCCAGCCAATCCTGGGTAGCCTGACCTTCCCAAGGCTGTGCGCTCCATTCGCCAGGAGGCTCATCGCTGACTTCAGGGTACTGAGCAATGATCCTTTCGCGCTCGCGTGCGCGGTGCATGGCCTCGGTATAGGCCCGGATATTGGCATCGGTCGGCTCTTTCATCACCGCAGCGCCCAGCGCATCGGTATCCACCGAGCCCTGCCGCTGATCGGCTTTCATCGACTGGGCATAGACCTGCGCAATAAGTTCGGCCATCACCTGGCTGGCCTGAGCCAGAGGCGGGCAATGCGCCGCTTGCAGCTCGTTGGCCACCATGCGCAGAGCCACATGGCGCATGTGCTTGCCGCGCTTGGCGGGACTGTCGCTCAGGGCTTGGCACTGGGCCGCCGCCAGCGGGTATTCGCTGTAAAGCATCCATGCATCATGGATTTTTTTCAGGGGCAGGCCCGCCAACTGCCCGCTTTGAACACTCGAGTCATCGTCTTCCAGGGCCTGCGCGGTAAGCAGGCCTTCGGGGGATACGGCGTAACGTTGCAGTGGCCCCTGGTTCTGCCACAGATAGAGGAACCCTGCGCGCAAGCGCCGCGCGGCCATGGGCCGGCTGTGAGTCTCGACACCCGGCACACAGCAGGGATGGGTGGCCGGTTGCTCCGCCAGGGCGTAACGCACCGGCACCACGAACAACTCGGGTTGACTGGCCGGACAAGGCTCAATCTGGTTGTTGATATCGACATGCGGACAGGCCTTGGCCGCGCGTTCAGCCTGGGCATGCCGATCAATCATGGCGAGTTTTTCCGCGCTCATGCCAAAGGTCCCTTATCGGTCAGTAACTGACGGTTCAATTCACTGTTCAGGTTGTCCAGGCGTTGTGCGGGGCTCACGCCCGGTTCGGCCAGGAGCTGTCGGTAGACCGCCTGTTCGGCGCGTGTGGGAAAGTCCTCGCCCAGCACGGCGTACAAGCGCGCCCAGGCCATGACTTCATCGATGGCGCTGTAACCCTGGCGCGCCGCGCTTTGCTGGCAACCGACGGCCCATTGCTGCAAAGCATCACTGTGCAGCGCATTGAGTTGCTCCGGGAAAAACCGCAGGCCGTGCTCGATCAACTGCCGGGTGAAGCACTGCCGCTTGGCGCTGGACAAGTGTTCAAGCTGCTCCGCAGTCAGAGCCAGCCAAGGGATCGGGGCATACTGCGCGGCCGGTTGCGGGGTTTCCTGGCAGATGTGTCCGGTGGCATGAAGCGCTTGGGGCAAACGGATCAAGCGCACCGGCCCCATCAGTCGATCCCGCTGCGAAGGCGGCAGGTCGGTCAACCATAGGGCGGTGATGCGCGGGTCGTAGTAACGAAAAAATACTGTGGCGCCGCCCTCGACGCGAGCATGGATCAGGCTGCGCAGGTGTTCACACAAGACCTGTTCAGGGGCCTCGGACTCCAACCAGATACCGGCCGATGCCGCCCACTCCCGAGTGAAGGTCTGCGCCAGTTCACTGTGCGGCTGAACCCTGATCAACACTGGCCCGAGGCTGGCCAGCGCGTGGTAGACGGTGTGTTGGTACAAGGCTCGCACTTGTGCGCCAGCGTTCAGTTCAAACAGGCGCTCGGGCAGATGTTCGATTTGCGCCGGATCCAGTAACACATACGCCTGATTCATAGACTCAGCTCCGCCATTTTTGCGCAAATGGCACAGACTGGAGCCGCTTGCCGGGCTGCCTGAGCCAACGCTGCTTGCTGGGCCGGCAGCGACGGTGCGACCAAGGCTTCGGCCAGTGCCGGCAGCAGCGACTGCGCCGGCACCGCGGACACACCCGCCAACGGCGCCCCCCCAACCACAATCGGCACGCTGCTGAAGATCCCGCCCGAGCTGATGACAATATGCTGCCCACCCGCCTGAAGGGTCAGGCTCGTACCGGCATCGATCACTACGTTGGCGGCGTTGACCCGGGCCAGGGCGCCTGCCTGGATCACCCAAGTCCCCGCAGCAGTGGTGCTGGCGTTGCCGCTGATGGACAGCAGCTCATCACCGACAATCGCGGTGTTGCGCGCGCCTTGGGTGGTGTGGGTTTCATCGCCCTGGATCAGGCTTGAGCTGTTGCCATCGACCTGCTCGGAACGGTCGTTGCCGATCAGGCTATGGCTGTCCTGGGTGATTTGCTCACGACGCGAGTGGCCAATGCGGGTGTCGCTGTCGTTGAGGATCAGTTGTTCGAGATCCCGTTGCGCCCGCAGGAAGATCTTCTCCTGTCCGGCCCGGTCCTCGATCATCAGTTCGTTGTAGCCGCCACTGTTGGGCGTGCTGTGGCTACGCAGCACGGTGCGGCTTTGGTTCGCCGGCAAGGGATAAGGCACCGCAGTCGCCTTGTTGACCACACAACCGGTGATCAAGGGCTGGTCGGGATCGCCTTCAAGGTAGGTCACCACCACCTCCATGCCGATCCGGGGAATGGTCACCGCACCAAAATGCTCCCCGGCCCAACTGGATGAAACCCGCAACCAGCAACTGCTTTTGTCGCTATTGAGTTCTGCTCGGTCCCAGGGCAGCTCGACGCGGACCCGACCATGGGCATCACAGAAAATTTCATGGCCCACAGGCCCCGTAACCCGTGCGGTCTGGCTCACCAGCAGGGGTCTGCGGGCCGGCAATGGCGGGCGATAAGGCACGTCCCAGGGAATGGCGCTGAAATGATTGCGGTAACCCTGGGTGAACTCCGCTTCAGAAGCGTCGCCGCTCATCACTTCTTCAAGTACCTGAGGCTGCTTGCCGGTGTGATGAACGCTGAGCAGCAGCCACAAATCGTTGCAGGCTTGGCGCGGGTGCCCGGCCAAGGTCAAGAAGTGGCCGCTGCGCAAGGTCGGCTGATCACTCTCGCCTTCGGCCAACTGGTAGTCGACGCGATGACTTTCCAGGGCGCGTTGGGTGAGATGCTTGCCACGTGCCTCGGTCGGCATCGACAACGGATAGCGATAGTCCTCAAGCCGTGGGCCCTGTTGGCAGGCGTCCTGGCTTTCCAGCAAACGGCTGGGCCGCTCAAGGTCATAGTCACGGCGGGTGACCGCAGCGGTACGGGTGCTGAAACGCTGAGAAAAACGGCTGATTACCGGGTGATCGGCGACGCTACCACTGCCGGGTTGATAGGGCGTGACGCCGAGCTTGGGGAACCAGGTCTGATCCTCGCTAAACACCAGCAGGTGATCATCGATCGAGTGCTGGTGGTGCCAGGCGATGCCCTCTTCGGCGCACAGGCGCTGGATGAACTCAAAATCGCTTTCAGCGTATTGGGTGCAGTATTCGCGCTGTGGGGCATTGCCGATATGAAAGGTAAACACATCCGGCAAAATGCCATGTTCCTGGAGCACTTGAGCCACGATCTGCGGCACCGTCAGGTGCTGGAAAATCCGCTGGTTGTGGCTGAACTGCAGATAATAAAGTGCTGGCACCAGGGTCAGGTGGTAATGGGTCAGGCGCCTGCCGGACTCGCCGACCCTGACCTCTTCGATGCGGCCATGCAGGCCCTCGCCGTTGAGGCCAAAGCGCAGAAACGCGGGCTGGCAAAGCAGGCTTTGCAGATCGAAATCGGGGTTTTCGCTGACCAGCTCAACGTGGATCGCATACAAGGCGCTGATGGCTTCGAGGCCATCAAAGGCCAGTACTTGGAAATCGTGGCGGACGGCGGGAATAAGCAGTTCGAAGCGCGCGAAATGGGCAGGTGTGAACATAGGCTTGTCCTTAAGCGCTAGAGCGAAAAAGAACGCTTGGGAGCGCGCGATTTTCGCAAGGTCATGTGCGGGTTCATGCTAAAGAGAGAGGAATATTCTGGCTATGGGATAGTTCTGAGTGAAAAAGCGCGCGTTCTCTGATTTGCGTAGTGAAAATCGAAACCCGACTGCAATCCTTCTCTAAACGCCTTCGCGCACAGCAGTGCAGATGACGCTTGCCGGATCGGAGATGCCTGCCAGCAGAACGACCGACAATGCTTTACTCAGATGATCGAGGACCTGCCGACCTGGCACAGCGGCCAGCCGATCCGTCCGCTCAGCTAGGCGCAACAGCACAAACCTCTCCCGCGGCGGCCCTGCCCATTTTCGGGCAAGGCCACCAGCGATCTGCACCAACCCCTGGCGCGCCCTCACCGTTTTCGCGCCGAGGCCATGTCACCCGCGCTCTGCTGCGGTGCACGGCCGACCTTTCGTCGGGATAGATCCGTCGCCCTGCGCCCACGCCAAATCAACGCCCCGCCCTGCCCGACGCCGCTCTAGGTTCTGTCCTAGACTGATTTTCGCATTGTGACCGAGCGGTCACTTTGGCATTGAAAAAGTCGAAACTTTTCGCGTCGGCCCAAGGTCAGGTTAAAGGTAGGGTCGCTGCCACTGGTGCATTCCTTGCAACGGCTCCTCCACCCTTTCTGCTGCAGCGCTCGAGCAGCTCAGGCTGATCGATGTGTGGCGCAATTGCGCCCGGCCACAGGAATGGCCCGACAGCAGCGCTTGAGACAGCAGAACAGATCAATAAAACGGGAGAGACCTATGATCAGCGCCGCATTGGACACTCAGGGAGAGCATCCTCAACAGCAGGCCGGTGAACGTGCCCCCCAGGCGATTTCCATCCCTGGAGGCAAGACCCTGCTGCCGCTGGCTCGTCAGAATCCCAACCGCAAGCGGGTGCTGTTCGTCACTTCGGAAATCGCCGATCTGGTGAAAACCGGCGGCCTGGGCGACGTCTCCGCCGCCCTGCCCCGGGCCATGGCCCAGCTGCACGATGTGCGGGTGCTGATTCCCGGCTATCCCCAGGTGCTGCACAGCGAGAACCCCATCCATATCATCGGCGAGCTGGGGGGCCACGCGGCGCTGCCGGCCTGCAAGATCGGGCGCATGGACATGCCCGACGGCCTGGTGATCTATGTGCTGATCTGCCCGGAGCTGTACGAGCGCGAAGGCACGCCCTACGGCGCCAACAATGGCCGCGACTGGCCCGACAACCACATTCGCTTTGCCCGCCTGGGGCTGGCCGCCGCCGACATCGCCGCCAACCTGGCGCAGATCCACTGGTGCCCCGACCTGGTGCACGCCCACGACTGGCCCGCCGGGCTGGCCCCGGCCTACATGCACTGGCGCGGGCAGCGCACCCCGACCCTGTTCACCATCCATAACCTGGCCTACCAGGGCGTGGTCAGCCTGGCCTCGTGCCCGGAGCTGGGCATCCCCGAACACGCCCTGCAACAGGAAGGCATGGAGTTCTACGGCAAGCTGTCGTTCCTCAAGGCCGGCATGGCTTACGCCAGCCACATCACCACTGTGAGCGCCACCTACGCCCAGGAAATCACTACCCCGGCCTTCGGGTGCGGCCTCGACGGTTTTCTCGCCAGCAAGACCCAGCAAGGCTTGCTCAGTGGCATCCCCAACGGTATCGACGAAAGCTGGGACGCAGCCACCGATGCGCACCTGTTCTGCCCCTTCAGCATGGGTGATTGGGACGGCAAGGCGGCCAACGCCGCCCATGTGCGGCAGATGTTCGGTCTCGACGCCAGCGACGGCCCGCTGTTCGCCGTGGTCTCGCGGCTGGTCTACCAGAAGGGCCTGGACCTCACCGAGGGCGTGGCCGAATTCATCGTCGCCAACGGCGGCCAGATCGCCATCATCGGCCGCGGGGAACCGGAAGAGGAACAATCCATGCGCGCCCTGGCCCGGCGTTTTCCCGGGCGCATCGGGGTCAATATCGGCTTCAATGAAACCGATGCCCGGCGCATGTTCGCCGGCAGCGACTTTCTGCTCATGCCGTCACGCTACGAGCCCTGCGGGCTGAGCCAGATGTACGCCCAGCGCTTCGGTTCGCTGCCGGTAGCGCGCAACACCGGCGGCCTGGCGGACACCATCGAGAATGGCGTCACCGGCTTTCTGTTCGACGAATCCACGGTCGCCAGCTACCAGGAGGCGCTGACCCGGGCGTTCAAGGTCTTCGCCTATCCAGCGCTGCTCAACGCCATGCGCTGCCGGGCCATGGCCGCCCCGTTCAACTGGTGCAAGGCGGTGGAACCCTACGCCGAACTCTACGAACAACTGGTGGCCAAGGCCCTGGGGCAGGCCACCCGACAATAAAGGGGCCTGGACCCATGCCATCAAGCACCCTGCACAGCTGGACCCACGGCGCAGTGATGCTGGATAGCGAGCACACCCGGTTCGCCCTGTGGGCCCCGGATGCCCGTGAGGTCAGCGTTGAACTGGCGGACGGCCAGTCACTGCCGATGCGGCCCGAGGCCGACGGCTGGTTCGTGACTCAGGCACGCTGCCCGGCGGGCAGCCGCTACCGCTACACCATCGATCGGCAGATCCAGGTGCCGGACCCGGCCTCCCGGGCCCAGGACGGCGATGTGCATGGCCCCAGCCTGGTGGTCGACCACAACGCCTACGCCTGGCAGCAGCCCCAGTGGCTTGGCCGGCCCTGGCACGAGGCGGTGATCTACGAACTGCATGTCGGGGTCATGGGCGGCTACCTGGCGGTGCAGCAGGCCCTGCCGGCCCTGGTGGACCTGGGGGTGACCGCCATCGAGCTGATGCCCCTGGCGGAGTTCCCCGGCGAGCGCAACTGGGGCTACGACGGCGTCCTGCCCTACGCCCCGGAAGCCTCCTACGGTGCTCCCGACGACCTCAAGGCCCTGATCGACGCCGCCCACGGCCTGGGCCTGGCGGTGATCCTCGACGTGGTCTACAACCACTTCGGCCCCGACGGCAACCACCTGCAGCGCTACGCCAAGGGCTTCTTCCGCGAGGATCTGCACACCCCCTGGGGCGCGGCCATCGACTTCCGCCGGCGGCAGGTGCGCGACTTCTTTATCGACAACGCCCTGATGTGGCTGCTGGAGTACCGTTTCGACGGCCTGCGCCTGGACGCCGTGCACGCCATCGACGACCCGGACTTTCTCCATGAACTGGCCCAGCGGGTACGCCAGGCGGTGCCGGCGTCGCGCCAGGTGTGGCTCAACCTGGAAAACGAGTTCAACCAGGCCAGCCTGCTGCAGCAGGGTTTCGACGCCCAGTGGAACGACGACGGGCACAACGCCCTGCACGTACTGCTCACCGGGGAAACCGACGCTTACTACGCCGACTTCGCCGACGCCCCCACCGCGCAACTGGCCCGCTGCCTGAGCCAGGGCTTCGCCTTCCAGGGCCATGCCAACCGCCACGGCCAATCCCGGGGCGAACCCAGCGGCCACCTGCCCCCCAGCGCCTTTGTGCTGTTCCTGCAAAACCACGACCAGATCGGCAACCGGGCCTTTGGCGAGCGCCTCAACCAGCTGGCGCCGACCCAGGCGCTGCAGGCGGCCACGGTGTTGCTGCTGTTGTCGCCGATGATCCCGCTGCTGTTCATGGGCGATGAAGTGGCGGCCCAGGAGCCGTTCCTGTTCTTCACCAGCCACCAGGGGGAACTGGCCGAGGCCGTGCGCCAGGGTCGGCGCAACGAGTTCGCCGCCTTCAGCGCCTTTGCCGACGCCGCCCAGCGCCAGCGCATCCCCGATCCCAACGCCCCCTCGACCTTCCAGGCATCACGGCCCCGGCCCCAGTCGCAACAGGCCAAGACGACCCGTGAGCTGTACCGCAGCCTGCTGCGTATCCGTCACCGCGAACTGATCCCGCGCCTGCCCGGCGCCCAGGCCCTGGACACCCGGGTGCTGGCCGAAGGCGCGCTGAGCGCACGCTGGCGCCTGGGTGACGGCAGCCTGCTGCGCATCGACCTCAACCTCAGCCCACACCGGGTCGAACTGGAGCCCGAAGCAACAGCACAACTGTGGTTTGAACACCCACCGCGAGCCCTTGAACACTGGCAGCAGGGCTGGTTACCCGCCTTCAGCGCAGTGGTGCAACTGGACAGCGGGCCTTGCCCCACCGCCCCCGATGGAGAACGCCGATGAGCGATGCGCAACTGGAAATACTCGCCAGCCGCGCCGGCCTGGCAGTGGATTGGATCGACGCCAACGGCCGACCGCAAAAGGTTGAGGCGCGGGTGTTGCGGGCCGTGCTGGCGGGCCTGGGCCACCCCGCCGACAGCGACCAGGAAATCGCCGACAGCCTGCAGCAGTTGCACCAACTGCAGCAAAGCCGGCACCTGCCACCGCTGCTGACCGCCGACGTCGGCCAGGGCCTGGACCTGGCCCGGTACTTCGCGCCCGGGACCCGCTGTGCCATCGAGCTGGAAAACGGCGAACCGCTGTCGCTGCAGCTCGATGAACAGAGCGTGCTGCCAGGACAGATCCCGGTGGGTTACCACTCGGTGCGCATCGAGGAGGAACACTTCACCCTCGCGGTGGCCCCCGCACGCTGCTACAGCGTGGCCGACGCCGTGGGCCAGCCGACCCCGCGAGCCTGGGGCCTGAGCGTACAGCTGTATGCCCTGCGCCGCCCCGGTGACGGTGGATTCGGCGATACCCAGGCACTGGAAGAGCTGGCCCGGCAAGCCGCCGAGCGCGGCGCCGATGCCCTGGCCATCAGCCCGCTGCACGCCATGTTCAACAGCGATCCTCAGCGCTACAGCCCCTACTCGCCCTCCAGCCGGCTGTTTCTCAACAGCCTGTACGCCGCTCCCGGGGCCATTCTCGGCGACCGGGCCTGGCGCAGCGCCATCGAATCCTGTGGCCTTGGCCAGACCTTGCAAGCCCTGGAACAGCAACCACTGATCGACTGGCCCCAGGCGGCCCAGGCCAAGCAACAAGCACTGCGCGCCCTGTACGAAGGCTTCTGCCACGGCCAGCACCCCCTGCACGAGGACTTCGCCAGCTATCGCCGCAGCGCCGGCGAAGCCCTGGAAAACCACTGCCGGTTCGAGGCCATCCAGGCCGAGCGCGCCGCCCGCGGCGAAGACCTGGACTGGCGTCACTGGCCGCAACACTGGCGTAACCCGGCGAGCCCGGCCCTGGCCCGGTTCGCCGAGGAGCAGGCCCATGAAATCGGCTTCCATGCCTTCTGCCAGTGGCTGATCGCCCGCAGCCTGGAACGGGCGCAGAGCGCGGCCCACAGCAGCGGCATGGGCATCGGCCTGATCGCCGACCTGGCGGTGGGCGCCGACGGCGGTGGCAGCCAGGCCTGGAGCCGCCAGGAGCAGTTGCTGGCGTCCCTGACCGTGGGGGCGCCACCGGACATCCTCAATCGCCAGGGCCAGGGCTGGGGCATCTGTGCCTTCTCTCCCGAAGGTTTGCAGCGCCATGGTTATCGCGCCTTCATCGAAATGCTCCGGGCAAACTTCGCCCATGCCGGCGGCTTGCGCATTGACCATGTGATGGGCTTGCAACGGCTCTGGGTGATCCCGTCGGGAGCGCCGCCCTGCGACGGCGCCTACCTGTACTACCCGGTGGACGATCTGCTGCGCCTGCTGACCCTGGAATCCCATCGGCACCAGGCCATTGTCCTCGGCGAGGACCTGGGGACGGTGCCCGACGGCCTGCGGGAAAAGCTCGCCGCCCGGGCCATGCTCGGCATGCGCGTGCTGCTGTTCGAACAGGACCACGGCTGCCACTTCAAGCCGATCCTGGACTGGCCGGACAACGCCCTGGCCACCACCAGCACCCACGATCTGCCCACCCTCAACGGCTGGTGGCAGGGCCGCGACATCGACTGGAACCTGCGCCTGGGCATGGTGGATGAACAGGGCGCGCGACAATGGCGCGAACACCGCCAGCGCGAGCGTGACGGCCTGCGCCAGGCCCTGGCCCAGGACCCACAGAACTTTCACCAAGAGGCCCACGAAGCCGACCAAGTGCTGGACGCCAGCGTGCGCTTTCTTGGCCATACCCGTGCGCCCCTGGTGCTTCTCCCCCTGGAAGATGCCCTGGGCATCGATGAACAGGCCAACCTGCCCGGCACCCTCGACAGCCACCCCAACTGGCGCCGTCGCCTGGCCAGTGCCAGCCGACGCCTGCTGGACGACAGCGATGCCGCCCGGCGCCTGGAACTGCTGGCCTGTGCCCGGCAACAAGCCCTAGAGCGTGACCGATGAACCTGCCGTCCCTGCCCTTGCTGCGGGCCAGCCTGCGCCTGCAGTTTCATCAAGGCTTCACCCTCGACGACGCCGTACCCCTGGTGCCCTACTTCGCCCGCCTGGGCATCAGCCATCTCTATGCCTCACCCCTGCTCCGGGCCCGGGCCGGCTCCCAGCACGGCTATGACGTGGTGGACCCGACCCAGATCAACCCGGAGCTGGGGGGCGAAGCGGCCCTGCGGCGCCTGGTGGCGGCCCTGCGTCAACAAGGGATGGGGCTGATCCTCGACATCGTGTCCAACCACATGGCCGTGGGCGGCAGCGACAACCCCTGGTGGCTGGACCTGCTGCAATGGGGGCGGCTGAGCCCCTATGGCGAATTCTTCGATATCCAGTGGCACTCCGCGGACCCGCTGATGGAAGGCCAGTTGCTCCTGCCGTTCCTCGACAGCGACTATGGCGTGGCGCTGCAGGAAGGCCGCTTGAAGCTGCGCCTGGACGACGACCTGAGCGGCTTTCACGTACAGCACCACGAACATTGCTTTCCCATCTGCCCCTGGGACTACGCACCACTGCTGCGACTTCCGGAGCCGCTGGACGCCGAGTCCAGCGGCGCCCTGAAATCCCTGGCCGACGGTTTTGCGGCGTTGCGCTTCAACGGCGCCGCCCATGCCCAGGCCCGGCCCCTGCAACAAGCCCTGGCACACCAACTGCGCCAGCCGTCAGTGCGCCAGGCCATCGACGCCCACTTGCAAGGCTACGACGCGCGCCAGGCCGGCGGCTTCACCCGTTTGCATCAGTTGCTGGAACAACAGAGCTACCGTCTGGCCAGCTGGCGCACCGCAGCCGATGACATCAATTGGCGGCGTTTCTTCGACGTCAATGAACTGGGGGGCCTGCGGGTCGAACGCCCGGCCGTGTTCGAAGCCACCCACGCCAAGGTCTTCCAGCTGATCGAAGAAAACCTGGTGGATGGCCTGCGCATCGACCACATCGATGGCCTGGCCGATCCCCGGGGTTACTGCCGCAAGCTGCGGCGCCGGGTCGACCGCCTGCGTCCAGGCCAGCACCTGCCGATCTACGTCGAGAAGATCCTCGGCGCGGACGAGACCCTGCATCGCGACTGGGGCGTGGACGGCAGCACCGGCTACGAATTCATGAACCAGCTGTCGCTGTTGCAACAGGCCCCCGCCGGCCAGCCGCTGCTAGCAGAGCTGTGGAGCCGGCACAGCCAGCGGACGCCGCAGTTCGGCGAGGAAGCCCTGCAGGCACGCCAGCAGATCCTCAACGGTTCCCTGGCCGGTGACTTTGAAAACGTGGCCCAGGCGCTGCTGCAAGTGGCGCGGCTGGACCTGATGAGCCGCGACCTGACCCTGGGGGCCATCCGCCGGGCGCTGCAGGAGCTGATCGTGCACTTTCCGGTGTACCGCACCTACATCGGTGCCCAGGGCCGCGGGCCCCAGGACCAGCGGTTTTTCCAACAGGCCATGGACGGCGCCCGAGGCCGCCTGAGCGAAGCCGACTGGCCGGTACTCGATTGCCTGGAGCGCTGGCTCGGCGGCCAGGGCTGGCGCCGGCAACCCCCGGGCCGGGCGCGCAAGCTGCTGCGCCACGCCTGCGTGCGCTTCCAGCAACTGACCTCGCCGGCCGCGGCCAAGGCCGTGGAAGACACCGCCTTCTACCGCTCGGCGGTGCTCCTGGCGCGCAATGACGTGGGCTTCAACAGCGAACAGTTCAGTGCGCCGATCTCGGCCTTCCACAGCGCTTGCCAGCAGCGCCTGGACAGCTTCCCCGACAACCTGCTGACCAGCGCCACCCATGACCACAAGCGTGGCGAAGACAGCCGCGCGCGCCTGGCCCTGCTCAGTGAGCGGGCCCCCTGGTATGCCCGCCAAGTGGCCAGCTGGCGGCTGTTGGCTGCCCCCTTGCACCAGCACCCCGACGCCCCTTCGGCAGGCGATGAACTGATCCTCTATCAGACCCTGCTGGGCAGTTGGCCCCTGGATTTGCAGGCCGAGGATCAGCCGGGCCTGGAGCGCTATGCCCAGCGCATCTGGCAATGGCAACTCAAGGCCCTGCGTGAAGCCAAGCTGCACAGCAGTTGGGCAGCCCCCAATCCTGATTACGAAGAGAGCGTTCAGGCGTTTGTCAGCGCCGTGCTGGTCTCGCCGCAAGGCCTGGCCCTGCGCCAGTCGCTTGCGGCGGCAGCCAACAGCATCGCCCCTGGCGGCGCCCTCAACAGCCTGGCGCAAACTTTGCTGCGCATGACCGTACCAGGGGTGCCGGACCTGTATCAGGGCAACGACTTCTGGGACTTCAGCCTGGTGGACCCGGACAACCGCCGACTGCCGGACTACCCGGCCCGGCAACGCGCCCTGGACAGCCCGCGCGATCCTCGGCAGTGGCTGGCCCAGTGGCGTGACGGACGTATCAAGCAGGGCCTGATTGCCCGCACCCTGGGCCTGCGCGGTCAGTACCCGCAGCTGTTCCAGCGCGGCAGCTACCAGCCGCTGATGGTGCTGGGGCAGGAAGCCGGCCGGGTGCTGGCGTTCATGCGTGAATACCAGGAGCAACGAGCCGTGGTGATAGTGCCGATCCAGGTCGCCGGCCTGCTGGATGACAGTGCAATCCCCAAGGTGGATGCGCAGCGATGGGGCGATACCCGGGTGCAACTACCGTTCACCGCTTCGGGCCGCAACCTGAATGGACTTTTTTCAACCGGAGCAGTCACACCCCACAAGGAATTGCTGATCAGCGCCGTATTGCAAGACTTTCCACTCAACCTTTTGATTCAACATTGAGTTCAGTCCAGGAGCATTGCGATGAGTACCGACGACAAACGCATACGTGAATTCGCCTATCAGATCTGGGAGTCGGAAGGGAAACCGGAGGGCCACGAAGCCCGACACTGGGAAATGGCCCGCAAGCTCGCCGAGGCCGAGGCCCTGGCCCCGAGCCAGCCGCCCAAGGGCGCCAAGAGCAAATCTGCCGCCGCCAGTCCGCCCGGCAAGAGCGCCAGCAAACCCAAGGCCAAGTCGGCCGCCGCGGTGGTAGTGCCGCCGGGAGAGAAGCCTGCGGCGCCGAAGAAACCCCGGGCACCGCGCAAGCCGCCAGCCCACTGACGACACTCCCGCCCCTCTATCGCCCTGAACCGGTGGCGCGCCCGCACGCCACCCTGGATGGCTTCGCCCTGGAAAACCCACGGCGGGCCCCCTGATCCTTTTTGCAGGAGCAACCATGAGCAGATCCAAGCAGACTCCGCCGACTCCCGAGAACGAACCCTCGCGCATCCGTGAAGGCCTGCCCTTCCCTCTGGGCGCCACCTGGGATGGCCTGGGCGTCAACTTCGCACTGTTCTCGGCCAATGCCACCAAGGTCGAACTGTGCCTGTTCGACGCTGCCGGCGAAGTGGAGCTCGAACGTATCGAACTGCCCGAGTACACCGACGAAATCTTCCATGGCTACCTGCCCGACGCTCACCCCGGGCTGATCTACGGCTACCGAGTGCACGGTCCCTATGAGCCGGCCAACGGTCACCGTTTCAACCCCAACAAACTGTTGATCGACCCCTATGCCAAGCAGCTGGTGGGCCAATTGAAATGGTCCGAGGCGCTGTTCGGCTACACCATCGGCCATCCTGACGCCGACCTCAGCTTTGACGAACGGGACAGCGCGCCCTTCGTGCCCAAGTGCAAAGTCATCGACCCGGCCCATACCTGGGGCCACGACCATCGGGTCAGCGTGCCCTGGGACAAGACCATCCTTTACGAGACCCACGTGCGCGGTTTCACCATGACCCACCCCGCAGTGCCGGAACACCTGCGGGGAACCTTTGCCGGGCTGATGGTGGACGACGTGCTGGAGCACATCCGCAAGCTTGGCGTCTCGTCGGTGGAGCTGCTGCCGATCCATGCCTTCGTCAATGACCAGCACCTGCTGCACAAGGGCATGACCAACTACTGGGGCTACAACAGCATCGCCTTCTTCGCCCCGGACCCGCGCTACCTGTCCAGCGGCAAGATCGCCGAGTTCAAGGAAATGGTCGCGCACCTGCATGAGGCCGGGCTGGAGGTGCTGCTGGACGTGGTCTACAACCACACCGCCGAAGGCAACGAGCAAGGCCCGACCCTGTCCATGCGCGGCATCGACAACGCCTCCTACTACCGCCTGATGCCCGACGACAAGCGCTTCTACATCAACGATTCCGGCACCGGCAACACCCTGGACCTGAGCCATCCCTGCGTGCTGCAGATGGTCACCGACTCCCTGCGCTACTGGGCCACGGAAATGCACGTGGACGGCTTCCGCTTCGACCTGGCGACCATCCTCGGCCGCTACCACGATGGTTTCGACGAGCGCCACAGCTTTCTCGTGGCCTGTCGCCAGGACCCGGTGCTGCGCCAGGTGAAAATGATCGCCGAACCCTGGGACTGTGGCCCCGGCGGCTATCAGGTGGGCAATTTCCCACCGGGCTGGGTGGAGTGGAATGATCGTTTCCGCGACACGGTGCGGGCCTTCTGGAAAGGCGACGACGGTCAGTTGGCGGACTTTGCCGGGCGCCTGACCGCCTCTGGGGAGATGTTCAACCAGCGCGGCCGCCGCCCCTATGCCTCGCTCAACTTCGTCACCGCCCACGACGGTTTCACTCTCCGCGATCTGGTGTCCTACAACGACAAGCACAATCAGGCCAATGACGAGAACAACCAGGACGGCAGCAACAACAACCTGTCCTGGAACCATGGCGTCGAAGGTCCCAGCGACGACCCCCAGATCAACGCCCTGCGCCTGCGCCAGATGCGCAACTTCTTCGCCACCCTGCTGCTGGCCCAGGGGACGCCGATGCTGGTGGCCGGCGACGAATTCGCCCGCACCCAGCATGGCAACAACAACGCCTACTGCCAGGACAGCGAGATCGGCTGGATCAACTGGAACCTGGATGCCGACGGCAAGTCGCTGCTCAAGTTCGTCAAGCGCCTGATCAAGCTGCGCCTGAGCTACCCGATCCTGCGCCGCGGGCGTTTCCTGGTGGGCAACTACAACGAGGACATCGGCGTCAAGGACGTCACCTGGCTGGCTCCCGATGGCAACGAAATGACCACCGAGCACTGGCAGGATGCCCATGGCCGCTGCCTGGGCATGCTGCTGGACGGCCGCGCCCAGGAAACCGGCATCCGCCGCCCCGGGTCCGACGCCACGGTGCTGCTGGTGGTCAACGCCCACCACGACATCGTCAACTTCCGCCTGCCGCAAGTGCCGGCCGGTGAGTTCTGGACCTGCATGCTCGACACCCACCAGCCGGCGGTGCACGGCCAGGAGCGCTTCGTCTTTGGCCACGAGTACTCGGTGACCGGGCGATCGCTGCTGTTCTTCGAGCTTGAGCATGAACAGGACGACTGAGCGCCAGCCTTGCAGCGCGCCCTCGATGCCGCCTTGGCCGACAAGCCAAGCGTCGGCAAATTCCAGGCATTCGTCAGGAGTTCGGGCCTGGCAACAAAATGCGACTACCCTGAGAAACGGGTCGCAATCGACAAATTCAACTCAACCCTCTGTGTAGGCAGCCACGGGCTGAGTATGATTGCGCTCGGATCAGGGTGCCCCAAAGGTATGGAGCACCGGTACATGACGCTGAGGCAGATGCCATGGAATCAGCGTACGTGCAAACCCAGGGTCGCTACTGAACGGATGTTCAGGCCTCATTGCCGTGACCCGGAAAACAGGGATGTGACACCTCATGAAAGCCATAACCGCAATAGACAACAGCTGGCCCAGCCAGATCTGGAACGGCGCCCGCCACCTGGCCGACGTTCCCCCCATCAACCTTGGCAATCTGGTTCCACCCGGCTCCCGGGCCGTGATCATCGCCCCCCACCCCGGCGATGAAGTGGTAGCCAGCGGCGGCCTGCTGCAAGTGCTGGCCCACCATGGCCACCCCCTGCAACTGATCTCCATCAGCGACGGCAGCGCCAGTCACCCAGGCTCCGAGCTGTGGCCCAAGCGCCGCCTCAGCGTGTTCCGGCCCCAGGAAAGCGCCGAGGCCCTGCGCCGCCTGGGGCTGCCCCTGCACAGCCTGAAGTGGATTCGTGGTGGCTTTGCCGACAGCGCCCTGAGCGAGCGCGAACAGCAATTGGCGCCATTCATCAGCCGTTACCTGCGCGACAGCGATGTGGTGTTCAGCACCTGGCGCGGCGACGGCAACCTCGATCACGAAGCCGTGGGCCGGGCCGCGGCCAAGGCTGCCGGCCAGGTGGGGGCGCGCTTCTACGAGATTCCGATCTGGGCCTGGCACTGGTCCTCGCGCGAGGAGCACCAGATTCCCTGGCAGCGGGCACGCAAGCTGCGCCTGGACACCTGGACCGTGGCCCGCAAGCGCCACGCGGCCCACGCCTACGCCAGCCAGCTGCAGGGCGAACCGGAAATCGGCCTGGAACCGTCGCTGTCGCCGATTCTGCTGGAGCGCCTGCGCCTGCCCTACGAAATCATCCTGATGTAGGCCGGGCCCGGGCGGAAAATAACCTGAACGCGAGTGCCGGCCATCAGTCCCATGAGAAACCGTCACTGATTCACAGGAGTGAGCGTGAGCAGCGAGTCCACCCGCCAGCCCCAGCCGGGAAGCATCCAGCGTCTGCAGATCCTGACCGTCAACACCCACAAGGGTTTCACCGCCCTCAACCGACGTTTCATTCTCCCGGAGCTGCGCGAAGCGGTACGCAGCACCCAGGCCGACCTGGTGTTTCTCCAGGAAGTGCTGGGCGAGCATGAACGCCATGCGTCGCGCCTGGACAACTGGCCGCAGCAGTCGCAGTACGAGTTTCTCGCCGACAGCATGTGGAGCGATTACGCCTACGGACGCAATGCGGTGTACCCCGACGGTCATCACGGCAACGCCCTGTTGTCCAAGTACCCGATCCGCCAGTACCGCAACCTGGATGTTTCCATCACCGGCCCCGAGCGCCGCGGCTTGCTGCACTGTGTCCTGGATGTACCCGGATACGCCGAGGTGCACGCCATCTGCGTGCACCTCGGCCTGTTGGAAAGCCACCGGCAACTGCAGCTGGCGCTGCTCTGCCAACTGCTCGAATCCCTGCCCGAGGAAGCGCCGGTGATCATTGCCGGCGACTTCAACGACTGGCAGATGCACGGCAATGTCGCCCTGGGCCGGCGCGACGACCTGCACGAAGCCTTCGAACGCCATCACGGCCGCCCGGCCAAGACCTACCCCGCGCGCTGGCCCTTGCTGCGCCTGGACCGGGTCTACCTGCGCAATGCCAGCAGCCACCGGCCACAGATCCTCGGCAACAAGCCCTGGACCCACCTCTCCGATCACCTGCCCCTGGCGGTGGAGGTGCAACTGCCGCCCGTGGCCGCACCGCAGACATCGAGCGATGAACGCTAAAACCGCGATCGTCCCGGCTCACGGATTCCGGGGCGGTGCCGCCCAGTGGCAGCAGGTCTGGTCGACCTGCTGAACCCTGGCGACGAGCAAATCCACGGGCTGGAGTCGCCCCTGATCGCCCTGCCCGCCCCACATCCCTGGCCTTCGGACAAAGTGCCATTTTTCAGTGATTTGGCCACCCAAAAATAACCCTTCCGTTTATCAGTCATTTTCTTGACGAGCCCCCTGCTCTCTCCTTAGCTACCAATGACCACCCCTGGAAAAAGTAACCGGGAAAAGGCCGAAAACACCTGCTGCAGAGCGGGTCGGCGGACTTTACCCGATTGAATCCGGCTGCCTCTCGAACAGGGGTGGGAGAGGCGCCCCCAACGAGATAAAGCATGCATTTGCAAGGTAGGCCTCCATGAATACCTCACTCATCTCAAGCCCTCTGCCGTTCGCCTTGTGCAGCCTGTACACATCCTTGCTGTTGTGCTCCATGGAGGTCGCGGCGTCCCCGGGGGAGGACACCGACAACACCGGGTACCCCCCAACCCTGAGCAGCCTGCCGATCAGCGCCCCACCCCTGGGCAGCCCGCGACCGAGCGACTTCGCGGTCCTGGACCGGCCCGGACTGCCGACGCACCTTGAAGTCGGCTACCTGGCGCTGCCCGGCGCTGGCGGCGAACCGCGCAAAGGCCCCCTGCTCTACAGCATCCAGAACAACGGCACCACCCAACAGATCGGCCTGCTGAGTACCCCCAACACCTACACCCTCACCCAAGGCAGCGCCCCGAGCACCGTCAACGACCCACGCAATGCCGGGCTCAGCGTCCAGGGGCAAGGCCTGGGCGCCTTCTGGAGGCTGCAGGGTGCCGAGGGCTGGCACCTGGACATGTCCGCCAGCGGCGGCCGGGTCAGCGGTTTCAGTCGCAATGAGCAGGGCCGGGGCATGACCACCGAAGGCAACGCCATGACCTTTTCCGTGCAGGGCGGCGTGGCCATAGGCCTGAGTGACAACTGGGTGATCGAACCCCAGGCCCAGGTGATCAACCAACGCATTCGCCTGGACGGTGGCAATAGCAGTAACGACCTCAACGCCTGGAGCGGCCGGGTCGGCGCGCGCCTGCAAGGGCGCTATGACGTCCACGGCCTGCCCCTGGAACCCTATGTGCGCACCAACCTCTGGCATACGGTCTACAGCGGCGAGACCCTGAGCCTGGACCAGGTGGACAAGATCAGCAGCAGCCGCAAATCCTCCACCGTAGAGGTTGGCCTGGGGCTGGTGGCCAGGGTCACCCCCGCCGTGAGCCTGTACGTCAGTGCCGACTACAGCAGCGATGTGGATGACAACGACCTCAACGGCCTGATCGGCAGCCTGGGCGTGCGCATGCGTTGGTGATGCGCCCAGGACGGTGCCGGTAATGGCCTGATGTTGACCATTACCGGCCACCCGCGGCTAAAGGCTGTCGGGGCGCAGGATCAACACCGCCAGGGGCGGCAGGTTGAGCACCAGGGACAGGGCCTGGCCATGGCTGCCCTGTTCTTCACTGAAGGCTTCGCCGCCATTGCCATAGTTGGAACCGGCATAGAGTTGCGAATCGCTGTTGAGCAGCTCGCTCCAGCGTCCCGCCAGCGGCACGCCGACGCGGTAGGCCTGGCGCGGCACCGGGGTGAAGTTGGCCACCACCAGCAAGGGCTCGCCGGTTTTGCTCCAGCGCAACCAGGCATAGACGCTGTTGATCGCATCGTCGCCGATCAGCCACTGGAAACCCTGGGGCACGTCGTCCTGGTCATGCAACGCCGGGTACTGGCGATACAGCCGGTTGAGGTCGCCCACCAATTGCTGCACGCCCCGGTGCTCCGGGTACTGCAGCAGGTACCAGTCCAGTTGCTGATCGTGATTCCACTCGCGCCACTGGCCGAACTCGCAGCCCATGAACAGCAGTTTCTTGCCCGGATGGGCCCACATGAAGCTCAGGTACGCCCGCAGGTTGGCGAACTTCTGCCAGCGGTCGCCTGGCATCTTGTCGATCAGCGAATGCTTGCCGTGCACCACCTCGTCATGGGAGATCGGCAGAATGAAACGCTCGGACCAGGCGTACACCAGGCCGAAGCTCAGTTCGTTGTGGTGATGGGCGCGGTACACCGGGTCCTGCTGGATGTAATGCAGGGAGTCGTGCATCCAGCCCATGTTCCATTTGTAGGCAAAGCCCAGGCCGCCCTGGTCGGTGCGCTGGCTGACCCCGGGCCAGGCGGTGGATTCCTCGGCAATCACCAGGGCGCCCGGCGCTTCCAGGGCCACCACATCGTTGAGGTGGCGCAGAAAGTCGATGGCTTCCAGATTCTCGCGGCCGCCGTGACGGTTCGGCACCCATTCACCGGCCTTGCGCGAATAGTCGCGATAGAGCATCGAGGCCACCGCATCCACCCGCAGACCGTCGACATGGAAATGCTTGAGCCAGTGCAGCGCCGAGGCCAGCATGAAACCGTGCACTTCCGTGCGCCCGAGGTTGTAGATCAGGGTGTCCCAGTCCTGGTGAAAGCCCTCCAGGGGGTTGCCGTACTCATAGAGCGCGGTGCCGTCGAACTGGGCCAAGCCATGGGTATCGGTGGGAAAGTGCGCCGGCACCCAGTCGAGGATCACACCGATATCCGCCTGATGGCAGGCATCGACAAAGGCGGCGAAATCCTGGGGCGAGCCATAGCGGGCACTGGGGGCGAACTGTGACAGCGGTTGATACCCCCAGGAACCGCCGAAGGGGTGTTCCATGATCGGCATCAGCTCGATATGGGTGAAGCCCAGGTCCTTGACGTAGGGGATCAGGCGTTCGGCCAGCTCGGCCCAACTGTACTGGCGGGCCACTTCCCCAAGGTCATCCACTTCGCACTGCCAGGAGCCGGCGTGCAACTCGTAGATGGACAAGGGCGCATCGGTTCGCTGATGTTCGCCCCTGGCCTGCATCCATGCCTGGTCCTGCCAGTGGAATTGCAAGGGCTCGGCGACCCTGGACGCAGTGTCCGGCGGCAACTGGGTGGCCAGGGCCATGGGGTCGGCCTTGAGCGGCAGGATGCCCTGGGGCCCGAGAATCTCGTACTTGTAGGCCTCTCCAGGTTGCAGGCGCGGAACGAACAGCTCCCAGACCCCGGAGGGATGCCGCAGGCGCATGGGGTGGCGCCGCCCGTCCCAGATATTGAAGTCCCCCACCACCGAAACCCGCCGGGCGTTGGGCGCCCAGACTGCAAAGCGCACGCCCTGGACGCCGTCCACGGTGGTCGGTTGCGCCCCCAGGCAGGAGCCGAGGTCCCGATGATTGCCTTCGGCAAACAGATACAGATCCATCTCCCCCAGCAACGGGCCGAAGCTGTAGGGGTCTTCACTGACCTGCTCGCCACCGGCCCACTGCACCCGCAGCAGATAGGGCCGACTCTGGCTGAAATGCCCGGCAAACAGCCCGGGCACTTCGGCGGCGTGGAGGCTGCCGAGCACTTGCTGCTGCTCCCGGTCCAGCACCTGCACGCTCAGGGCGCCGGGCAGATAGGCCCGGATGAATTGCCCGCCGGCACCGTCTCCGTGGGGCCCGAGCACAGCGAACGGATCAGGATGCTCGGCCCGCACCAAGGCATCGATGACCTCGGCTGAAGGGAGCAATGCCGGTTGGTTCTTTCCCTGTTCCTTGTTCGAGACACTCATGACTGCTCTCCATCACGCTCAAGATCGGAAAAGGGTTCCAGTTCACGCAACAGCCCCACCAGGCCGTGCAAGGGCACAGGCAGCCAGGTGGGCCGGTTTTCCGCTTCATAGGCCAGCTCATAGGCGGCCTTCTCCAGACTGAACAGGGCCAGTGCGGCCTCCGCAGCCGCCGGGTCCTGCCACTCATGGGCAAGACTAGCCGTCGCCAGCCGATACGCCTGGACAAAGGCTTGCCGCGCCTCCTGCAGATAACGACGGACCACCCGTTGCCGGGCCTGCTCGGCCATCTGCGCGCCCTCCACCGCTGGCGTCTCCAGGGCCATGGCGGCAGCGTAGTCGAAGGAGCGCAACACCCCGCTGACATCCTTGTATGGGCTGTGCTTGCCCCGACGCTCTGCCAGAGGCCGCGCCGGCTCACCCTCGAAGTCGATCAGGTAGGCATCGCCTTTGACCACCAGCACCTGCCCCAGATGCAGGTCACCATGCACCCGGATCCGCAGCCCACCCACCAACTGCCTGGCCAGTTGCTGGATGTGACCGAGGATTTTCGTCTTGTGCTGCAACAATCGGCTCACCCGTTTCTGGTCGCCAGGACTCAGCTCGCCCTGACGCTGCTGGAGCAACTGCAACCCCCGTTCCACTTGTGCCGCCACCTGACGATTCCAGGCCTGGGTGTCCTTGAGGGTGCTCACTTGCGGTGCAAAGTCCGGTGGGCTGTCGCGGGCCGCCAGCAACAGGTGCATTTCTCCCAGACGCTGCCCCAGCAGGCCGGCGAAATCCTCAAGCTCCCCGAGGGCGTTGTAGTGTTGTTCATGCTCGGACATGGCCTGCGCCCACTCATCGCGGATAGCCCGCTCCAGGTTGTTCTGGGTCCATTCCCAGGCATCCCCCTGATTGCTCAGGTAGCCCTGGGCGATCATCAGCAGATGATCCTCGCCCTGCTCATCGCGGCGCACCACCGAGCCCAGCAAGGGCGAGATATGGCGGAATCCGGCGGCAGTGAGGAAGGCGCCCATTTCCAGTTCCGGGTGAGTGCCTCCTTCCACCCTGCGAATCAGCTTGAGCACCAGGCTGCCCCCCACCACCACCGAGCTGTTGGACTGTTGCGCCGAGAGGTAGCGCACCTCGGAGTCGCCGGTCAGCCCCAACTCGGCCAACAGCTCGGTGCCGTCGAAACGGATCTGCCCGGCAGCACTGTCCAGCCGGGTCTGCGCCTGCAGGGCCTGCAGCACGCTGCGCACGAAACTGTCGAGGGCGAAGGCGTCGGTGATCAGCCCGACCTGGCGCCCGCGCCGCACCCGGGCCATGGCCAGTTGCTGAGGCAAGGCACTGCCGAGCGGCTCTTCCGCGAGCAGGCCGAAGGGCAGTTGATAGCGCTGGCGCTGTCCATCGCTGGTGACCTCGATCTCGCTGAGCAGCACCGGATGCTGGGGATCGCCAAAACCTACGCCGTAGGCGATCTGTGCCTGCTCGATGGCGCTGTCCTTGCCAGCGAACCAGCGGCGCTTGGGCAGCCAGTGGGGCAAGACGCTGTGCTCCAGCGTGGTGCGCGATGGCGCTTCGAGCAATTCTTCGAGGCGTTTTTTCAGCACCAGGGTGGTGAAGTCCGGCAGGCTCTGGGCCGGTTCCACATGCCAGCTGGGCATCTGGTTTTCTGCCGCCAGAACGAACCAGTAGAAGCCGTAGGGCGCCAGGGTCAGGAGGAAACTCAACTGGCCGATGGGAGGAAAGGCATTTCCGCCGAGCATCTCCACCGGCACCATGCCAGCGAAGGCCGACAGGTCCAGTTCCGCCGCCTGGGCACTGCGCGAGACGTTGGCCACGCAGAGGATGATTTCCTGCTTGCCGTCAGGCCCCGTGTATTCCCGGGTATAGGCCAGAATCCGCCGGTTGCTCGGCGACAGCATCTTCAGCGTGCCCCGGCCAAAGGCCTTGGACTGCTTGCGCACCGCCAGCATGCGGCGGGTCCAGTTGAGCAACGAGTGGGGATCGCCGGACTGGGTCTCGACGTTGACCGACTGATAGCCATACAGCGGGTCCATGATCGGCGGCAGCACCAGGCTCGCCGGGTCGGCGCGGGAAAAGCCGCCATTGCGGTCGATGGACCACTGCATTGGCGTGCGCACGCCGTCGCGGTCCCCCAGGTAGATGTTGTCGCCCATGCCGATCTCGTCGCCGTAATACAGGGTCGGGGTGCCGGGCATCGACAGCAGCAGGCTGTTGAGCAGTTCGATGCGCCGCCGGTCGCGCTCCATCAGCGGCGCCAGGCGCCGGCGAATCCCCAGGTTGATCCGCGCCCGGCGGTCGGCGGCGTAGTAGTTCCACAGATAGTCACGCTCCTTGTCGGTGACCATTTCCAGGGTCAGCTCATCGTGGTTGCGCAGAAAGATCGCCCACTGGCAGTGGGCCGGAATCTCCGGGGTCTGGCGCAGGATATCGGTAATGGGGAAGCGGTCTTCCTGGGCCAGGGCCATGTACATGCGCGGCATGAGTGGAAAGTGGAAAGCCATGTGGCATTCGTCGCCGTCGTCGCCATTGGTTGATTGGCCAAAGTACAGCTGGGTGTCCTCCGGCCACTGGTTGGCCTCGGCCAGGAGCATGCGGTCCGGGTAGTGGGCGTCGATCTCGGCGCGGATCTGCTTGAGCACGTCGTGGGTCTCGGGCAGGTTCTCGTTGTGGGTGCCATCGCGCTCGATCAGGTAGGGAATGGCGTCCAGGCGCAGGCCGTCGATGCCCATGTCCAGCCAGTAGCGCATCACCGAGAGCACCGCCTTCATCACCTGGGGATTGTCGAAATTGAGGTCCGGCTGGTGGGAATAGAAGCGGTGCCAAAAGTACTGGCCGGCCACCGGGTCCCAGGTCCAGTTGGACGTTTCGGTATCCAGGAAGATGATCCGCGTGCCGGCGTATTTCTGCTCGTCGTCGGACCACACGTAAAAGTTGCGCGCCGCCGAACCGGGCCGGGCCTTGCGCGCCCGCTGGAACCAGGGGTGCTGGTCCGAGGTGTGATTGATCACCAGCTCGGTGATCACCCGCAGCTCGCGCTTGTGGGCCTCGGCGATAAAGCGCCGGACGTCGGCCAGGGTGCCGTAGTCGGGGCTGACCCCGCGGTACTCGGCGATGTCATAGCCGTCGTCACGGCGTGGCGAGGGATAGAACGGCAACAGCCAGAGGGTGTTGACCCCCAGCTCCTTGATGTAGTCGAGCTTGGCGATCAGCCCGGGAAAGTCGCCGATCCCGTCGTTATTGGAATCGAAATAGGACTTCACATGCACCTGGTAGATCACCGCGTCCTTGTACCAGAGCGGGTCCTTGATAAAGGTCGCTGAGCGGGGTTTCTTGGCCATGTCGGACTCCTGAAAAATGAATTCGCAGCCGCCACACAGCACGCCCTTGGTTGGGGTTGGCTGGCCAGCGAAGGCGTCGCCCGGCCTGCACAAGGCTCGCGGGCCGATTCGCCGGCAAGCCGGCGCCTATGAGGAAAAACGCGGCAAGCCGCCGTCTACGTGGGGGTGATGCGCCAGATGCCGAAGGGTTGCGCCGGTTCCAGGCGCATGAATTGGGTCTTGCCGTACCAGGTCCAGCGATGGCCGTTCATCAGGTCCTCCCCCTGGGTGGCGGCATCGTCAGCCAGCCCCAGCTCCCACAGCGGCAGTTCGAAATGGGCCTCCTGGGCATTGAAGGGATCGAGGCTGACCGCCACCAGGACGAAGTTGTCGCCCTCGGCGTTGCGTTTGCCGAAATACAGGATCTGATCGTTCCAGGCGTTGTACAGCTTGAGCCCCAGGTGACTGTGCAGCGCCGGGTTCTGCCGGCGGATGCGGTTGAGCTGGGCGATCTCGGCAATGATGTTGCCGGCGGCGTTGAAATCCCGGGGCCGGATCTCGTACTTCTCCGAATCCAGGTACTCCTCCTTGCCCGGCACCGGTGCCGATTCACAGAGTTCAAACCCGGAGTACATGCCCCACAGTCCCGAGCCCATGCTGGCCAGCACCGCGCGGATCAGAAACCCCGTGCGCCCCGAGTCATGCAGAAACGCCGGATTGATGTCCGGGGTGTTGACGAAGAAGTTCGGTCGGAAGCACTCGCGCCACGGCGACTGATTGAGCTCGCTGAAGTAGCTGGCCAGCTCGCTCTTGGTGTTGCGCCAGGTGAAGTAGGTGTAGCTCTGGGTGTAACCGACCTTGCCCAGGCGCGCCATCATCGCCGGGGTGGTAAAGGCCTCGGCGAGGAAGATCACCTCCGGGTACTGGCGGCGCACGTCGCCGATCAGCCATTGCCAGAACGGCAGCGGCTTGGTGTGGGGGTTGTCCACGCGAAAGGTCTTGACCCCCTCCTCGACCCAGCCGATGACGATGTCCCGCAGCTCCAGCCACAGGCTGGGTATGGCGTCGGCGGCATAGAAGTCGAGGTTGACGATGTCCTGATACTTCTTCGGTGGGTTCTCGGCGTACTTGATGGTGCCGTCCGGGCGCCAGTTGAACCAGCCCGGGTGCTGCTTGAGCCAGGGATGGTCCTGGGAACACTGGATGGCGAAATCCAGGGCGATCTCCAGGCCGTGGTCGGCAGCGGCGGCTACCAGACGACGGAAGTCATCCAGGCTGCCCAACTGCGGATGGATCGCCTCGTGGCCGCCCTCCTCGCTGCCAATCGCGTAGGGACTGCCGGGGTCGCCCGGGGCCGCCGTCAACGCGTTGTTGCGCCCCTTGCGGTGGCTGCGGCCAATGGGATGGATGGGCGGGAAATACAGCACGTCGAAGCCCATGTCGTGGATCATCGACAGCCGCGAGTGGACGTCGTTGAAAGTGCCATGGCGGGACGGATGCTCGGTGATCGAGCGCGGAAACAGCTCGTACCAACTGGCGAACTGCGCCTGTACCCGCTCCACATCCAGCGGGTATTCGGGGCTCAGGCTCAGGTAGGGCCGGTGGTCGGCCTCGGCCATCAGCCGGGCACTGGAATCCTTGAGAAACAAGGCGACCTGCTCGGTCTCCAGCAAGCCGGCAAGCTGTTGTTGCAGCGCCAGCAACCGCTCGCGCAACGGCCCTTCGCTACGCTCGGCGGCTTGCTGCACCGAAGTCCGCCCCTCTTGCAACTCCAGGCTCACCGGCACCCCGGCCCGGTGTTTTTTCTCCAGTTCGTAACAGAAGCTGGCGAACTGATCGATCCAGGCTTCGATACAAAAGCGATAGCGGCCCACGGTGGGCACGGGAAAGCGCCCCAGCCAGCCATCGTTGCCCTGGTCCTCAAGGGCCTGGCTGCTCCAGGCGTCCTGCTGCTCCTCGCGCCAGCGCACCCGCACGGCCAGTTTGTCGTGGCCGTCGGCGAACACCTTGCACGTCACCTCGACCTCTTGGCCGGCCACCGCCTTGACCGCGAACTGCCCGCCGTCGAGGACCGGGCGAGTGTTCTCGATGGCAATGCGCGGCAGCAACAAGGCCTGAGACAAGGGCAACTGCGCCTGGTATTGCTGTTCAGTCGGTTTTTCTGCAGTCATTGAGCATCACCCCTTTAACGCGCCATGGACGCTCTGGTCGCAGGGCGCCCAGCGCCCCGATGAATCAATGCACCTTGTTTCCGAGCCACCGGCATCGGCGAAAGTTCACCGCGATCGCTGGCCAAATCGACGGGAATCAATTCCCTGCTCCCAGGGTCCACCCAGAGAGCCCGTGCATCGACAAGCACAAAGGAGGCCACAGCGATGAATATCCCGATCCCGGCAGAAACTCCCGATCCGAACATCGACCAACCGACCCTGCCCCCCAGCGAGCCGCAACCGGTTCCCGAGCAGGAACCACCAGAGACCACCCCACCGCCCAAGGGCGATCCTCCCAATACCATGCCGCCGGTGGTGGTCACGCATGGAGCGTCGACCCGCTGACACCACAGCAGCCAGCTTGCCGGCCAAAACACCCGTCCTCTTGACGGACCTGTTCGCCGGCCAGTCGGCTCCTGCACCCGCGGCCTGCAACGACCACCGTTGATCGCCGCTGCCGAACCCTGGCCAGGCCCTGCAGCCTAATCTGTACGCCCATTGCCAAGAGGTACGCATCATGAGCCTGCGCATCGAAAACCAGACCTGCTACATCGACACCGACACCCTCCACCAACGCCTTCCCGCCAGCGCCCTGACCGTCATCACCGACGCTGCCAAATCCATGTCGGCGGTGGAGCTGGCGGGAGAACGCATCTACGTCACCGAAGCAGAAGCCGATGCTTTGACCGTAGCAGGCGCCACCGACGGTCGGCGCCATCTGAAGGCCACCGACGGTGATTCGGTGATTTGACTGATCTGGATCAGGGCTCGCCGCGAAGGCCTGTGCCAGAGGTCCCTGCGGCCCTCCCTGGTGGCTCTTGAGGGGGTGCAGCAAGTTGTCGCAGGGGCACCGTAAAGGCTCATCTGATACGGTTTTTTATCAAATACCTGAGTCTGTTATGCAAACAGATCCGTGGTCATAGTTGCGCGGCCTGATGGAGGCTGATGAGCGAACGACCATGAGCGAAAGAATCCCCGTCCGATTAGTAGAGACCTTCGAACCTTCACCCCCTAAACAGATGAAGTCGAAGACCACCGACAAACACGTTTACACCCGCAGCTTCACCGGTTTGTTCCGTACCCTGCGCATGACCGGCGCAGGTTTCCTGTTCCTGCTGTTCTTCGGCACGGTCTGGTTGAACTGGGGCGGCCGCCAGGCGGTGCTCTGGGACCTGGCCGAAAGCAAGTTCCACATCTTCGGCGCGACCTTCTGGCCTCAGGACTTCATCCTCCTCTCGGCGCTGCTGATCATCTGCGCCTTCGGCCTGTTCGCCATCACGGTGTTCGCCGGCCGGGTCTGGTGCGGCTACACCTGCCCGCAAAGTTCATGGACCTGGCTGTTCATGTGGTGCGAGAAGGTCACTGAAGGTGAACGCAACCAGCGCATCAAGCTGCAAGCTGCGCCCTGGGGCCTGAACAAGCTGGCCCGCCGGGCCATGAAGCACACCTTGTGGCTGGGCATCAGCCTGCTCACCGGTCTGACCTTCGTTGGCTACTTCACCCCGATCCGCCCTCTGGCCCAGGAACTGCTGACCCTGCAGATCGGTGGCCTGAGTCTGTTCTGGGTGCTGTTCTTCGCTGCGGCCACCTACATCAACGCCGGCTGGCTGCGCGAGGCGGTGTGCATGCACATGTGCCCTTATGCGCGCTTCCAGAGCGTGATGTTCGACAAGGACACCCTGACCATTTCCTACAACCCGGTGCGCGGTGAAAGCCGCGGCCCGCGCAAGCGTGACGTCAAGCCCGCCGACGTCGGCCTGGGCGACTGCATCGACTGCCAGGTGTGCGTGCAGGTCTGCCCTACCGGCATCGACATTCGCGACGGCCTGCAGATGGAATGCATCGGCTGCGCCGCCTGCATCGACGCCTGCGACTCGATCATGGACAAGATGGGCTACGCCCGGGGCCTGATCGCCTACACCTCGGAACACCAACTGCAAGGGGGCAAGACTCACCTGCTGCGGCCGCGCCTGGTGGGCTACAGCGCGGTGCTGCTGGTGATGATCGGCGCCCTGGCCCTGGCCCTGGTACAACGGCCGATGGTGTCCCTGGACGTGAGCAAGGACCGTGGCCTGTTCCGCGAGAACGCCCTGGGGCAGATCGAGAACATCTACAGCCTGAAGATCATCAACAAGACCCAGGAGCGCCAGAACTATCGCCTGGCCCTGGTGGATGGCGATGGTTTCGAACTGCAGGGCAAGACCGAACTGAGCCTGGCCCCGGGCGAAATCACCGACCTGCCGGTCTCGGTGGCGATGACCCAGGACCGCCCACAAAGCAGCTCCCAGGCCATCAGCTTCAAGGTCGCCGACAGCGATGAGCCAAGCGTCTACGCCATCGCCAAAAGCCGTTTTGTTGCGCCGATGAACCGCTGAGCCTCTAGAATGCCGTGGCCAGGGAGCCTGCTGCCGTCCCTCGGCCACGGGAACCCTGTACTCGACGCCGCCACGGGCCCCACCCTGGCCGTCGAGCCTTCCCTTGCGAATCTGAACACCTAGACCCGATGACCAGACTGGATCTTGCACCGCAGATGAAACGCTACGAAAAATTCGCCGACGACATCGCCGAACTGATCCGCTCCGGGGTCCTGGGCCCTGGCCAGCGCGTGCCTTCGGTGCGCTACGCCAGCCAGACCTACGGGGTCAGCCCGTCAACCGTGTTTCAGGCCTATTACCTGCTGGAGCGTCGCGGTCTGATCCGTGCCCGCCCGCGCTCCGGCTACTTCGTCAATGCTCACGCACCGAGCCCGTTCTCCGAGCCGGTGATCAGCAGCGAAGTCAACGAATCCACCGAAGTCGATGTCAGCGAACTGGTGTTCTCGGTGCTCGACTCGATCAAGGACCCGAGCACCGTGCCCTTCGGCTCGGCCTTCCCCAGCCCGACCCTGTTCCCCCTGCAACGCCTGTCCCGCTCCCTGGCCAGCGCCAGCCGCGAGATGGACCCGCGGGTAGTGGTCACCGACATGTCCCCGGGCAACCCGCAACTGCGCCGCCAGATCGCCCTGCGCTACATGGTGGCCGGGCTGATGCTGCCCATGGAGGAACTGCTGATCACCAACGGCGCCCTGGAGGCCCTGAACCTGTGCCTGCAGGCCGTGACCGAGCCCGGCGACCTGGTGGCCATCGAGGCCCCGGCCTTCTATGCCAGCCTGCAAGTGCTGGAACGGCTCAAGCTCAAGGCGGTGGAAATACCCGTGCACCCGCGAGACGGCATCGACCTTGGGGTCCTGGCCCAGACCTTGGAGCGGCACCCGATCAAGGCCTGCTGGTGCATGACCAACTTCCAGAACCCCATGGGCGCGAGCATGCCCGAGGCCAAGAAGCAGGAACTGGTGGAACTGTTGCGCCAGCATCAAGTGCCACTGATCGAAGACGACGTCTACGCCGAGCTGTACTACGGCCAGCAAGCGCCAAAACCGGCCAAGGCCTTCGACACCGAAGGCCTGGTGATGCACTGCGGCTCCTTCGCCAAGAGCCTGGCCCCCGGCTACCGCATTGGCTGGGTGGCCGCCGGGCGTTACGCGCAGAAAATCGAACGGCTGAAACTCATGACCTCGCTGTGCGCCTCGATGCCGGCCCAGGCGGCGATTGCCGACTACCTGCAGCACGGCGGCTACGACCGCCACCTGCGCAAACTGCGCTACGCCCTGGAAGAACAACAGAGCGCCATGCTGGCGGCGATTGCCCGCTACTTCCCGGCGCAGACCCGGGTCAGCCAGCCGGCGGGCGGCTACTTCCTGTGGCTGGAACTGCCACCGCAGATGGACTCGTTGAAACTGTTCCAGATGGCCCTGGCCCAGGGCATCAGCATCGCCCCCGGACCGATCTTTTCCCCGACCCAGCGCTTTCGCAACTGCATCCGCCTGAACTACGGCAGCCCCTGGAACGAAGCGGCGGAACAGGCCATGGAAACCCTGGGGCGGATCATCCGCTCCTTTTGAGTGGTGCGGCGCAGGGGGTAGCAGGTTTAGCGTCTGCTGCGCCGGAATGCCGCCCAAGCCGTTCGCAGCCTGCGGCAGCGTCTACACAAATCCCCGATCGGCATTGGCCCTGTAGCCGCTGCTGAGCCACGGCGAAGCTGCGCAAAGGTCCGCAGGACCTTGCCTGACGATCGCCTGTCGAACGCACAGCAACCTAAAGATCGTGGCGTCTCCTGCGGAGCCGTTCGCAGCCTGCGGCAGCGGCTACAGAGTATGTGCGTTCTGTAGCCGCTGCTGAGCCTGCGAAGCTGCGCAAAGGTCCGCAGGACCTTCGCCCCTGCCAAGAGCAACGTCGCCCTGTAAAGGACAAATGAAACCAGGCCGGCCGCCAGGCCGCCGTCTTGCTCTTGATCTTGATCTGAACGCCCCGTTAACCACGATGGCCGAACGCAGGTATTGAGCCGTGGGTAACCCGGCAGGACGCCGGTTTAGCCGCCACCCGGCCAGGGATGGCCGGTGGCGGCGGCCCACGGATCAATGCCGGAGTTCGGGCATGCCGAGCCTAGGCGAGGCACCGAGTGGAGGGGCAGAAGCGTTTTGCTCACTTTTGCGCTCTTCAAAAGTGAGTCGCTGTAAGAGCGAAACCGCCAACCGCCCCACCCGCAGCAACGGATATCCCCCCTCACCCCCCACACAAAACCAAACGCCCCCCTCACCACAACAATGAACACCTCCCAACATAAAAAAACCGCCAAAGCACCTTGCCCCACCCCCTCAATTCATTCAGCATCCGCGCTCCAATTTTCCAGGGAAAGGAACACGTCATGGTCGAAGACCTGTATTACGACGACTACCCAGAGGCCAAGGCCGAACTGATCAAGGCCATCGAACGCGGCCGCCTGCCACTGCTGACCCAGGAACTCAACGCCTACGACTGCATCCAGGCGATCTTCGAACTGGACGCCATCAACAACCCCAAGGACGAGGAAGACGCCTTCTTCGACCTGGCCCTGGCCCTGATCGGCTGGATTCCCGGCCCCGGGCACGGCCTGAAGATCCTCCTGCGCCTGATCAATCGCGCCCCCCAGCGCCACGCCGAGAAGCTCTTCGACCTGATCCGCCACACCCTGTTGGCCTGCCGCCTGAAAACCAGCCCCGAACAACTGCTGGAAAAGTGCCTGGACCCCGTGCGCCTGGCCGAAGAGCTGCCCGAGATCATCCGCGGCGTGAGCGCCTCCACCACCTTCAACGGCCTCACGCCCCAGCAGCAGCGCCTGGTGCTGCACAACCTCAACGAAGCCTGCGAACACACCGACTTCCTCATGGTGACGGTGCAAGAGCGCATCGCCCCGTGGATCGCCGAACAGCGCAACAACTCGGCCGCCGCCCACAGCCGCGGCCCGGCCCTGCAGCCCAAGCCACAGTCCTCCCTGGAAGCCGGCACGCCAACCATCAACCGCGCTGCGCAGCCTGAAACCCGCGATGCCGCGCGCATCACCCGGGACGTCAACCAGGGTATGGAACAGCTCACCGGCGAAGACCACTGGCTGGAGCTGAACCTGCACTACCCCAACCTGGAACCGGTGTCCGGCGCCGCCTACCGAGTGATCTTCAGCGACGGCTCGCAAGCCGAAGGCAACCTTGACGAAGAGGGCTTCGCCCGCCTGGAGGGCATTCCTCCCGGTCCGGCCAAGGTGTATTACGGCGAAGACCCGCGCCCCTACCTGCGCCAGCCGATCTCGGCCCTTCCCGCCAATGCGCAGCAGCTGGAAGAGGAACTGGAGCAGCTCGACCTGGAGCCGGCCGAAGTGGACCTGGCGACGCTGCTGCTGGAAACCTCGCAGCGCAAGGCGCCCTTCACCCTGATTCCCGTCTACTGAGACAAGGCGCCAAGATGAACCGCAGACAAGTGTTTCTCAGCCACGCCCATTACCACCGCTACCTGGAAAGCCTGGCGGGCACCGAAGCCCGCTGGCAGATGCACTCGATGACGGCCGACAGCCCCGAGCAAGAAGCCGCCCTCAAGGCCGCGGAAGTCAAGGACGCGCGCCTGCATCATCTGATCCTGAACTACACCGGCGGTGCGTCCATGGAGGCGTTGGCCCAGGAGCTGGACGGGGTGATCGAGGGCTACGAGGACTACCAGCGCAAGCTGGGGCTTTGTGAAGAACTGCCGAATATCGCGCCGCTGAACATCGACGACTACCCCCACGATTACGAAGAATATGTACAGGTCATCAGCCTGTGCATCCTGCTGCAACGCGGCGACCTGCTGCCCCGGGTGGCGCTGTTGCAGGACCGTGCCGGCTACCATGCCGAGGACACCCTGATCGAGGATCTGCTCAAGCCCTACCTGCCGGATCGCGCCGACCTCGATGAGTGGTACCACACCCTCTACTCGCCCCTGATCTGGGCGATCTACAGCGAAGACCCGGACGAACCTCGGGACCTGCTGGTGGAGTACTGCAACCAGTGGTACCAGTCCTTCGAGCACGCCTCGTGGTACGACAGCCACCTGGACATGGACGAGGGTGGTTACTACTTCGGCTACTGGGCCTTCGAGGCCGCGGCAGTGGCCTACCTGTATGGCCTGGACGACAGTGCGGTCAAGCACATGGTCTTCCCCCGGGACCTGCTCGACTACGCCCGGCGCTTTACCCCGCCGCCGATTCCCCAGCAGGCGGCGCAGGACTGAAACACGCCTCCTGCCGGCGATGAGTGCCCCATTCCATCCTCGATCCAGCCCTGCGGGCCAGCCCACTCGCGGGCGCCCTTATCCCTGATTCGCGTCTACCGAGCCAAGGCACCGACATGAACCGCAGACAAGTGTTTCTCAGCCACAAGCAGTACCACGACTTCCTCGAAAGCCTGGCCGGCGAAGAGGCCCATTGGCAGGCCCATTCGATGATGGCCGACAGCCCCGAGCAGGAAGCCTCCCTCAAGGCCTCCAATGTGTGCCGCGCGCGCCTGCACCACCTGATCCTGGGCTACACCGGCGGCGCACCCATGGAGCAACTGGCCCGGGAGCTGGATGGGGTGATCGAAGGTTACGAGGACTACCAGCGCAAGATGGGGGTTTATGAAGAACGGCCGGATGTCGCGCCGCTGAACATCCAAGACTACCCCGACGAGTACGAGGAATATGTCCAGGTCATCAGCCTGTGCATCCTGCTGCAACGCAGCGACCTGCTACCGCGTCTGGTGCTGCTGCAGGACCGTGCCGGCTTTGGCGGCCAGGACACCCTGATCGAGGACCTGCTCAAGGCCTACCTGCCGGATCGTGAAGACGTTGATCAGTGGTTCCACGACGTCTCCACGCCCCTGATCCGGGCCATCTACACCGAAGATCCGGATGAACCTCGGGAGCTGCTGGTGGAGTACTGCAACCAGTGGTACGAGGCGTTCGAACAGGCCCCATGGCACGACAGCCACCTGGACGGCGACGAGGGTTCCTATTTCGGCTACTGGGCCTTTGAAGCGGCTGCCGTGGCCTACCTGTATGGCCTGGACGACAGCGCGGTCAAGCACATGATCTTCCCCCGGGAGATGCTCGACTACGCCCGGCGCTTTACCCCGCCGCCGATGCCCTTCCACTGAGACCAGGTGCTGACATGCAACGCAGGCAAGTGTTCCTCGACCCGAAGCAGTACCACATCCTCCTGGAGTTCCTGGCGGGTACCGAAGCCCATTGGCAGACACATTCTATGGAAGAGGACTACCCCGGGCAGGAAGCCTCGCTCAAGGCCTGGGAGGTCAAGCGAGCACGCCTGGACCATCTGATCCTGGGCTACACCGGCGGCAAGGCCATGCCGGAGCTGGCCCAGGAGCTGGAAGCACTGATCGCCAGCTACGAGGAGCATCAGCGCACCTTGGCCCTGTGCAACGAGGTGCCCGATATCGCGCCGCTGAACATCGAGGACTACCTCGACCAGTACGAGGAATACGTGCAGGTCATCAGCCTGTGCATCCTGCTGCAACGCCGCGACCTGCTGCCGCGCATGGTGGCGCTGCAGGACCGCGCCGGCTTCCACGCCGAGGACACCCTGGTCGAGGACCTGCTCAAGCCCTGCCTGCCGGGCCGCGCAGACATCGATGAGTGGTACCACCCGGTCTATACGCCGCTGATCAGGGCCATCTACGCCGATCAAGCGGACGAGGCCCGGGAGCTGCTGGTGGAGTACTGCGACCAGTGGTACGAAGCGTTCGAACAGGCCCCATGGCACGACTCCCACCTGGACGGTGAATCCTACTTCGGCTACTGGGCCTTTGAAGCCGCGGCAGTGGCCTACCTGTACGGCCTGGACGACAGTGCGGTCAAGCACATGGTCTTCCCCCGGGAGATGCTCGACTACGCCCGGCGCTTTACCCCGCCGCCGATTCCCCAACAGCTGGCGCAGCACTGATAGACCGCGTTTACCGCCCCTGCTTAAAGGTTATGCATTGCCCATGAAATCCTGGATCAAGACCCTGCTGATCACCCTGCTCGCGGCCGCCCTGTGCCTGCTGTTCGCCCGCGTTGTGCTGCCCCCGCTGCTGGTGCAGCTGATACCGCCGAGCTGGGAAGGCGGCCCGTGGTTCTGGGTCAATCTGCTGCTGGCGGGTTTCCTGGCCGGGCTGGTGGTGGCGCCCCTGCTGCGGACCCGGCGTTACTACCCGGTGCCGCTGCTGCTTCTGCTGTCCGTCCTGGTGGTGGTCGGCAATTGGGCGCATAACCGCTGCAACGACTCTCAGCTGCAGGCCATCGAACAGCTGGAAAGGCGCAGCGCGAGCCATTCGAACCTGGGGTTCTCCAGTGAGGAACCCGCGCCTTCGGCGCCCGTGGACGTGAGCGCCACACCGGGCGTCTGGGCCCATGAACAAGGCAATGGATATGGCTACAGCTGCACCCGCCCGGGGGAAACCCAGGGCTACCTGATGCCACAGTTGATGAGCTTTGGCATCAGCGTGCTGGGGCTGTTGCTGGCACTGCTGATCGGCCCCGGCCGCCGCCGCGCCCGCTGAGAAAACCGTAGGAGCTGGCTTGCCAGCGAAAGCGTCTGCGAAGTCGGCGCAAGACTTGAGGGCCCCTTCGCCGGCACGCCGGCCCCTACGGGATAGGCCGCAGACTTGCGGGGGCTCAGCGGCCGCCGCCCAGGTCGACGAAGGTGCCGGTGGCGTAGGACGCCTTGTCCGACAGCAGCCAGAGAATGGCTTCGGCCACTTCGTCGGGACGTCCGCCACGCCCCATGGGAATCGCCGATTCCAGTTTGCTGACCCGGTCGGCATCGCCGCTCAGGGCATGAAAATCGGTGTAGATGTAACCCGGGCGCACCGCATTGACGCGGATGCCCTCGCCCGCCACTTCCTTGGACAGACCGATGGTAAAGGTGTCCAGCGCGCCCTTGGAGGCGGCGTAGTCGACGTACTCGCCGGGAGCCCCCAGGCGCGCGGCCACCGACGACACGTTGACGATGCTGCCACCCTGCCCGCCATGGCGCGGCGACATGCGCAGCACCGCGTGCTTGGCGCAGAGGATCGGCCCCATGACATTGGTCTTCATGATCTTCTGGATACGGAATTCGGACATTTCGTCGAGACGGGACTTGTGCCCCACGGTGCCAGCGTTGTTGACCAGGGCAGTGACCCGGCCCAGTTCGTTGTCGACCCGGTGAAACAGGCCAATGACCTCGTCCTCGATGCTGACATCGGCCCGCACCGCAATGGCCTGGGCGCCCAGGGCGCGGACCTGCTCCAGAACCTGCTGAGCCGACTGTTCGTCGGCCTGATAGTTGATGCACACCTTGAAACCCTGCTGAGCAGCCAGCAACGCCGTGGCTGCGCCGATTCCCCGCCCGCCACCGGTGATGACGATGACTTTGTCCATGCTGCCGACTCCCTGACTGATCGTTTCAACGCCCGTCATTAAACACTGCACCGGCAGCGATGAAAACCGCAGTGACATCAATCAGCCCCTATCCAAAGGTCGCAGGAACTGCAGCCAGGGATACGGTCAGGGCCCTGCTCAGGACCTGTGTTCAGCCAGCTGAATGCCCTGCATGAAGCCTTCGGGCGGCAATGGCTGGCCCAGGTAATAGCCCTGCAACGAATCGCAGCCCAGTTGGGTGAGGAAGGTCTGCTGCACCCCGGTTTCCACCCCCTCGGCGACGATGCGCAGGCCCAGGGCCTGCCCCAGGGCGACAATCGCCGAGACGATGGCGGCGTCGTCGCTGTCGTGCTCCAGGTCGCGGACAAAGCCACGGTCGATCTTCAGCTCGTTGGCCGGCAGGCGCTTGAGGTACATCAGGCTCGAATAGCCGGTGCCGAAGTCGTCGATGGACAGGTCCACCCCCATGTCCGCCAACTGCTGCAGGACGATCATGCTGACGTCGGCGTCGTTCATCGCCGTGGTCTCGGTGATCTCCAGGGTCAGGTTATTGGCCGGCAACTGGTAGCGCTGCAGGGCCTCCTGCACGCTCTTGACCAGCCCCACGTGACAGAACTGCAGGGCCGAGAGGTTCACCGCGATCCGCCAGTGGGTATAGCCCAGGACATACCACTCGCGCATCTGTCGGCAGGCTTCCTGCAGCACCCAGTCGCCGATGGCGATGATCAGCCCGCTCTTCTCCGCCAGTTCGATGAACTTGTCCGGCAGCAGCAGGCCGTGCTGCGGATGTTCCCAGCGCAACAGGGCCTCGGCCCCCACCGGACGACCATTGCTGGCATCGAACTTGGGTTGGTAATACAGGCGGAACTGCTGATGCTCCAGGGCATTGCGCAGGTCCTGAAGCAACTGCAGTTGACGCCGGGCATTGGTGTTCATCGAAGCGTCGAAAAAGCTGTAGCCGTTCTTGCCGGTGGCCTTGGCGTGATACATGGCCGCGTCGGCGTTCATCAACAGTTCCTGGGCGGTCAGGCCATTGCCGGGATACACCGCGATGCCGATGCTGGCGGAGATCTGCAAATCGTGGTCGGCCACGCGGAACGAACGGGACACCAGGCCCACCTGGCGTGCCGCCAGCCGCAGCGCATCTTCCGGCTCGCCGAGCTGTACCAGCAGCACGAACTCGTCACCACCGATCCGCGCCAGGGTGTCCTCAGTGCGCAGGTCCTCGCGCAGGCGCTGGGCCACTTCTCGCAGCAACTGGTCGCCCATGTGGTGACCGAAGGCGTCATTGACCGGCTTAAAGCCGTCCAGATCGATGAACATCAGCGCAAAGCAGCCACCATGGGCGGTGACCCGGTGCATGGCCTGATCGATGCGGTCCGCCAGCAGGATGCGATTGGGCAACCCGGTCAGGGTGTCGTGCAGGGCCAGCTGGGTCAGTTCTTTGTTGGCCTCGGTCAAGGACTGCGCCAGCACTGCGGTGCGGGCTTCCAGCCGCGCATCCAGCACCGAGGTCAGCAAGGCAATGATCAGCACCGCCAGGGTGGTGATCAGCACCAGATTGTCCAGGCCGTTGCCGCTCAAGCCACTGCCCAGCGCACCGCAGAAGCTGCCATCGGCGAAACGCGCCGCGGCCATGCCGGTGTAGTGCATACCGACAATGGCAAAGCCCATCACAATCGCCGCGCCGGTACGGGCAAGACGCACATGGGGCGTGTTCTGGCGCAGGCGAAAGGCGATCCACAACGCCGCCAGCGAAGCACCAAAGGCAATCAGCAACGAAGCGCTGAACAGGCTCGGGTCGTAGTCGATACCCGGCTGCATGCGCATGGCCGCCATGCCGGTGTAGTGCATGCCGCTGATGCCGGTGCCCATGATCAAGGCACCGAACAGCAATTGCCCCAGCGGCAGACGCGGCTGGCTCACCAGCCACAGGGCAAAACCACAGGACAGGATGGAAATCAGCAACGACAAGGCGGTCAGCACGATGTCGTAGCCCAGGTCGATGGGCAGCTCGAACGCGAGCATGCCGATAAAGTGCATCGACCACACACCAACGCCCATGGCCAGGGCTCCGCCGCACATCCATAGATAGGCTGCACGGCCTTTGGTGGTGGCAATGCGACCGGTGAGATCAAGGGCGGTATAGGAAGCGAGGATCGCCACGAAAATGGAAATCACGACCAGTGCGGGGGAGTAACTACCGATGAGCATGGGGCATCTCTTGGTCGTTGTGCCGACAGTTTGCTCGGCGGGAAAAAGCGCAGATTGTACTGATTGCGTAGAAGAACGCATCTACAAAGTGAGCAAAAAGCCAGTAGCCAGACAGAACGTCTGGCACGGGCCCTTAATACCCCTACAGCCCTTGTGGCCAAAGGCTTTGCCCATGTCGCAGGGGGCCTGCATCTCCCCCTGCGCAAAGCCCTGGCGGCGGCCTATTTCTGCTCTTCGCCCTGCACCTGACCATCCCAGCCACCCCCCAGCGCGGCGATCAATTGCACGCTGGCAATCAACCGGCTCTGCAGCAGGCTGAGGACGCTGCGTTCGTTGCTCAGGGCAGTGGCCTGGCTGGTGACCACGTCCAGGTAGGCAATCAATCCGGCCTTGTACTGGTTCTCGGTCAGGCGCAGGGCCTCACGCGCCGAATCCAGGGCCTGCTGGCGCACCTGGGCTTCGTCTTCCAGAACCTTGAGCTGGATCATGTAGTTCTCCACCTCGCGGAAACCGTCGAGCACAGTCTGTCGGTACTTGGCCACGGTCTGGTCGTAGGCGGCTTCAGTGCGATCCACTTCCGCCGAGCGCTGGCCACCATCGAACAGGGTCATGGCCAGTTTCGGCCCCACCGACCAGAACCGGTTCGGCACGCTGATCCAGTCGGCGTAGGTACTGCTGCTGTAGCCTCCGGCCAGGCTCAGGGTCAGGTCCGGGTAATAGGCGGCCTTGGCCACGCCGATATTGGCGTTGGCCGCGATCACCGAACGCTCCGCCGAGGCGATGTCCGGACGCCGCTCCAGCAACTGCGAGGGCAGCGCCAGGGGCACCTGGGGCAGCGCCGGAATCTGCGGGGTTTCTGCCAGGTTGAACTGCGCCGGCGGCACGCCGATCAACACTGCGATGGCGTTCTCGAACTGCGCCCGCTGCCAGATCAGGTCGATCAGGTCGGCCTGGGTGCTTTTGAGCTGGGTCTGGGCCTGGGCCACCGCATCCTTGCCGGACACCCCGGCCTGATACTGGTTCTGGGTCATGGTCAGGGAGCGCTGGTAAGCCGCCACCGTGGCTTCCAGCAAGCGCTTCTGCTCATCGATCACCCGCAGTTGCAGGTAGTTCTGCACCAGCTCCGACTGCTGGCTCAGGCGCATGGCCGCCAGATCGGCGAAGCTCGCCTCGGCACTGGCTTGATTGGCTTCCAGGCCGCGGCGCAGCTTGCCCCAGATGTCCGCCTCCCAGCTCACCCCCAATTGGGTGTTGTAAGTGTCACGAATGCCGCTGCTGGAACTGCTCAGCCCCGAGTTGCTGCTGCCGGTGCCCTGGCTGGCGCGGGTCTTGCCGGCGCTCAAGTCGACACTGGGAAAGAACGCCCCCCGGGAGCTGCGCACCAGGGCCTGGGCCTGACGGTATTGCGCTTCCGATTGGGCGACGCTCTGGTTGGAGTTGTTGAGCTTCTCGATCAGGCCATTGAGCTGCGTGTCGCCGTACAGCTCCCACCAGGCGCCACGGGCCAGGGCATCGCTGGGGTTGGCCTGACGCCAGCCCTGGGCCTCCTTGTACTGCACCGGTTCGGCCACCTGGGGCCGCTGATAGTCGGGACCGATGGCGCAGGCACTGAGCAGCGCCACGCACAGGCCCAGGCTCAAGGCCCGCGAACCCCGGGCCATGGCCAGGCGCTGGGCGGACAGCGGAGAAACAGGACGGGACGAATGGTCGGTCATAGCGGCGTTTCCAAAGCAGCATCGGTACGGACCCCACGCCAGTGGTTGAACTTGTGGCGCAGGCGATCGAGATAGAGGTAGACCACCGGGGTGGTGTAAAGGGTCAGGATCTGGCTGAAGACCAGGCCGCCAATGATGGTCAGGCCCAGGGGCTGGCGCATTTCCGAGCCTTCGGCGTTGCCCAGCAACAAGGGCAAGGCACCGAGAATCGCCGCCAGGGTGGTCATCAGGATCGGTCGCAGGCGCTGCAGGCAGGCACTGCGGATCGATTGCAGCGGGTCCAGGCCCTGGTGGCGCTCCAACTGCAGTGCCAGGTCGATCATCAGAATCGCGTTCTTCTTCACCACCCCGATCAGCAGGAACAGCCCCAGCAGCGAGATCAGGCTGAACTCGCCGCCCAGCACGTAGATCGAGAGCAAGGCGCCGACCCCGGCCGATGGCAGGGTGGAGAGGATAGTCAGCGGGTGGATGTAGCTTTCATAGAGCACCCCAAGCACCAGGTACACCGCCAGCAGCGCGCCGAGAATCATGAACGGCTGGCTCTTCTGGGTGGCGGCGAAGGCGTCGGCGGTGCCGGCCATCTTGACGATCACGTCCTCGGGCATGCCCAGCTTGGCAATCGCCCGTTCGATGGCCGCGGTGCCCTGCTCCACCGTCACGCCTTCGGCCATGTCGAAGGAAATGCTTTCCGAGGCGAACTGCCCCTCGTGGCTGACCCGGTCGTCTTCCAGGCTGTTTTCATAGTGGGCGATGGTCGACAAGGGAATCCGCGCGCCCTCGCTGGTGATCACCTGCACCTGATTCAGGGTAATCGGGTCCCGGGCGTATTTCGGGTTGACCTCCATCACCACCTGATACTGGTTGAGGCTGTCGTAGATGGTGGAGATCTGCCGCTGGCTGTAGGCGTTGTTGAGCACGGCGGTGACCATGTCCATGTCCACCCCCAGGCGCTTGGCCTGGTCACGGTCGACGATCAGAGTCACTTGCTGGGCGCCGTGGCCTTCGCGGGCGTCGATGGCGGTCAGCTCAGGCAAGGCGCGCAGCGCGGTCACCACTTTCGGGTACCACTGGCGCAGCTCGCCCAGATCGCCGCTTTGCAGGATGTAGGAGTACTGCGAGGTGGTCTGCTCGCGGCCGCCGCCGAACTGCAGGTCCTGATCGGCCATCAGCATCAGTTGCGCGCCGGGCACCTTGGGCATTTCCTTGCGCAAACGCTCGATGACCTTCTGCGCCGAGATGTCGCGCTCCTTGATCGGCTTGAGGCGCACCAGCATGAAGGCGTTGTTGGTGCCGTTGCTGCCGCCGATAAAGCCGGCCACGCTTTCCACCGCGGCGTCCTTGAGCACCGCGCGGCGGAAGATCTCCATCTTCGGCTGCATCACGCTGAAGGACAGGCCGTCGTCGCCGCGCACGAAGCCGATCAACTGGCCGGTGTCCTGCTGCGGCATGAAGGTCTTGGGCACCACCACGTACAGGGCCACGTTGACGCCAATGGTGACCAGCAGGCTGAGCAGGGTCAGGCGCTTGTGCCGCAGCACCCAGTCCAGGCTGGTGGCGTACTTGCCCACCATCCACTCGTTGCTACGCCGGCTCCAGCGTTGCAAGGCGTTTTCCTGGCCCGGGGTGTGGGGCTTGAGCCAACGGGCGCAGAGCATCGGGGTCAGGGTCAGGGACACCACCAGGGACACCACGATGGCCGCTGCCAGGGTGATGGAGAACTCACGAAACAGGCTCTCGATGATCCCGCCCATGAACAGGATCGACAGGAACACCGCCACCAGCGACACGTTCATCGACAGCAGGGTGAAGCCCACCTCCTTGGCCCCCAGGTACGCCGCCTTCATCGGCGCGATACCTTCGTCGATGTGCCGGGAAATGTTCTCCAGGACCACGATGGCGTCGTCCACCACCAGCCCGGTGGCGAGGATCAGCGCCATCAGCGACAGGTTGTTCAGGGAGAACCCGTACAGGTACATGATGGCGAACGTGCCCACCAGGGACACCGGCACCGCCAGGGTCGGGATCACCGACGCGCGGAAATTGCCGAGGAACAGGAACACCACCAGGATCACCAGGGCCACGGCGATCAACAGGGTCATCTCCGCCTCGTGCAGGGTGGCCTTGATCACCGGCGAGCGGTCCATGGCCAGGTTGAGCTTGACGCTGGCCGGCAGCACCGCCTGCAACGCCGGCAACTGGGCCTTGATCTCGTTCACCGTCTCGATGATGTTGGCCCCGGCCTGACGGTTGATCACCAGCAGCACCGCCGCATCGTCGTTGAAGAAACCGCTGTTATAGCGGTCTTCCACGCCGTCGCTGACCTTGGCCACGTCTTTCAGACGCAGGGCCGCACCGTCCTTGTAGTGGATGATCAGCGGCTCGTAGTCGCGGGCCTTTTCCAGCTGATCGTTGGCCTGGATCTGCCACAGCCGCTGCTCGTCCTCCACCGAACCCTTGGGCCGACGCTGGTTGGCGTTGGCAATGGCGTTGCGCACGTCGTCCAGGGCCACGCCGTACTGGTTGAGCAACTGCGGCTCCAGCTCGATGCGCACCGCCGGCAAGGAGCTGCCGCCGATCTGCACTTCGCCCACGCCCTGCACCTGGGACAGGCTCTGGGACAGGATGGTCGAGGCCAGGTCGTAGAGCTGGCCCTTCTCCAGCACATCGGAGGTCAGCGACAGCACCATGATCGGCGCCTGGGACGGGTTGACCTTCTTGTAGGTGGGCATGCTGCGCATGCCGCTGGGCAGCAGGTTGCGCGAGGCGTTGATGGCCGCCTGCACTTCCCGGGCTGCGCCATTGATGTCGCGGTCCAGGTCGAACTGCAGGATCACCCGGGTCGAGCCCTGGCTGGAGCGGCTGCTCATGGTGTTGACCCCGGCAATCGCGCCGAACGAGCGCTCAAGCGGCGTGGCCACGGTGGACGCCATGACCTCGGGGCTGGCCCCGGGCAGGCTGGCCTGGACCACGATCACCGGGAAATCCATCTGCGGCAGCGGCGACACCGGCAGCAGGCCGAAGCTGACGCCGCCCAGCAGCATGATCGCCAACGACAGCAGCATGGTCGCCACCGGGCGCTTGATGAAAGGTCCGGACAGGTTCATGGCTGAACGCCCCGGGCTGGAGGCTGGCTGCGGCCCTTCATGCCTCCACCTCTTGGGCGTCTTCACCTTTGCCGAAGCGCCGGCCCAGGCGGTCGAAGTACAGGTAGATCACCGGCGTGGTGAACAGGGTCAGCACCTGGCTCACCAGCAGGCCGCCGACCATCACCAGGCCCAGGGGCTGGCGCAGCTCGGCACCCGAACCCGTGGCCAGCATCAGCGGCACGGCGCCGAACAGCGCCGCCAGGGTGGTCATCAGGATCGGCCGGAACCGCAGCAGCGCCGCCTGATAGATCGCCTGCTCCGGGGCCATGCCCTGGTGGCGTTCGGCGTCGAGGGCGAAGTCGATCATCATGATCGCGTTCTTCTTGACGATGCCGATCAGCAGGATGATGCCGATGATCGCGATCATGCCCAGGTCATTGCCGCTAAGGATCAGCGCCAGCAAGGCCCCCACCGCCGCCGAAGGCAGGGTGGAGAGAATGGTGATCGGGTGGATGTAGCTCTCGTAGAGCACCCCCAGGACGATGTACATGGTCACCACCGCCGCCAGGATCAGCAGCAAGGTGCTCGACAGCGAGGCCTGGAAGGCCTCGGCGGCGCCCTGGAAGCGGGTCTGCACCCCCACTGGCATGCCAATGTCCTGCTGCACCTGTTCGATGACGTTCACCGCCTCCCCCAGGGCCACACCGGGCGCCAGGTTGAAGGACATCATCACCGCCGGGAACTGGCCGATATGGGCGATGGCCAGTTGCGCCTGGCGCTCCTCGACATGGGCCAGGCTCGACAGCCGCACTTGCCCGCCGTCGGTGGTCTTGACGTGGATCTGCTCCAGGGCCTGGGGGCCGATGCGCTCGCCGGCCTGGGCCTGGAGCACCACCCGGTACTGGCTGGCCTGGGTGTAGATGGTGGAAATCTGCCGCTGGCCGAAGGCGTCATACAGGGCGTCGGTGATGTTGGCCACCGAAACCCCGACCCGGGACGCCGCATCGCGGTCGATCACCAGGTACACCTGCAGGCCCTTGTCCTGCAGGTCGCTGGCCACGTCGGTGAGTTCCGGGCGCTGGGCCAGGGCTTCGCTCAGGCGCCCGCTCCACAGGGCCAGCAGCTCGGCGTCCGGCGAAGACAGGCTGAACTGATACTGGGTACGACTGACCCGGTCCTCGATGGTCAGATCCTGCACCGGCTGCATGAACAGGCGGATGCCCAGCAGTTTGTCCACCTCAGGCTGAATCCGTGCAATCACCTGGGCCGCGCTCAGGTCACGCTGGTTGTGGGGCTTGAGGTTGATCAGCAGACGGCCACTGTTGAGGGTCGCGTTGTCGCCGTCGACGCCGATGTAGGACGACAGGCTTTCCACGGCCGGGTCCTGCAGGATGATCTTCGCCAGGTCTTGCTGGCGTTGGCTCATGGCGGCGAAGGATACCGACTGCGGCGCCTCGGAAATGCCCTGGATGACTCCGGTGTCCTGCACCGGGAAGAAGCCCTTGGGCACCACCAGGTACAGGAACACGGTCAGGCCCAGGGTGCCGACGGCCACCATCAGCGTCAGGAACTGATGCTTGAGCACCCATTGCAACTTGCGCCCGTAGCTTTCGATCAACCAGTCGATCCAGGCGCCGCTGGCGCGGTAGAAGCGCCCCTGCTCTTCAGGCTTGGGCTCACGCTTGAGCAACCGCGCGCACATCATCGGCGTCAGGGTCAGGGACACCACCAGGGAAATCAGGATGGCCACCGCCAGGGTGATGGCGAATTCGCGGAACAGCCGGCCCACCACATCCGCCATGAACAGCAGCGGAATCAGCACCGCGATCAGCGACAGGGTCAGGGAGATCAGGGTGAAGCCGATCTGCTTGGCGCCCTTGAGCGCCGCCTGCATCGGGCTGTCGCCCTCCTCGATAAAGCGCGAGATGTTCTCCAGCATGACGATGGCATCGTCCACCACGAAACCGGTGGCGATGGTCAGGGCCATCAGGGTCAGGTTGTTCACCGAAAAACCGGCCAGGTACATCACCCCGAAGGTGCCGATCAGTGACAGCGGCACGGCAATCGACGGAATGAGGGTGGCGCTGGCGCGACGCAGAAAGAGGAAGGTCACCATCACCACCAGGGCGATGGCGATGAACAGCTCGTGCTGCACATCCTTGACCGAGGCGCGGATGGTCTGGGTGCGGTCGGTGAGCACCGTGACGTCCAGGCCCGCCGGCAGGTTGTCGGTGATGCTCGGCAGCAGCGCCTTGATCCGGTCCACCACCTCGATCACGTTGGCCCCGGGCTGGCGCTGGATATTGAGCAGCACTGCCTGGTTTTCGTTGGCCCAGGCCGCCAGCCGCTCGTTCTCGGCGCCGTCGACGATCTCGGCGACATCCTTCAGGCGCAGCGGTGCGCCATTCTTGTAGGCCAGGATCAGCTCGGCGTAATCCTTGGGCGAGGTCAGCTGGTCGTTGGCATCGAGCATGGAGACCCGGGTCGGGCCGTCGAAGTTGCCCTTGGGCTGATTGACGTTGGACGCGGCAATCAAGGTGCGCACATCCGCCAGGTTCAGGCCATTGGCCGCCAAAGCCTCGGGGTTGACCTTGATCCGCACCGCCTGGCGCTGGCCCCCGGCGATGCTGACCATGCCGACGCCGCTGATCTGGGCGATCTTCTGTGCCATGCGGGTGTCGACCAAGTCATTGAGCTTGGGCAGCAGCATGGTCTTGGAAGTGATGGCCAGGGTCAGCACCGGGGTGTCCGCCGGGTTGACCTTGTTGTACACCGGCGGCGCCGGCAGATCCTTGGGCAGCAAGTTGGTGGCGGCGTTGATGGCCGCCTGCACCTGTTGCTCGGCCACGTCCATATTGATGTCGAGGCTGAAACGCAGGGTCAGCACCGAGGCGCCACCGGAGCTGGTGGAGGCCATTTGGGTCAGGCCGGGCATCTGCCCGAACTGGCGCTCCAGGGGCGCGGTGACCGCGCTGGTCATCACGTCCGGGCTGGCCCCGGGGTACAGGGTCATGACCCGGATGGTCGGGTAGTCCACCTGGGGCAAGGCCGAGACCGGCAACAGGCGATAGGCGATCAGGCCGGCCAGGACAATGGCCAGCATGCTCAGGGTGGTGGCTACCGGACGCAGGATGAACAGTCGCGAGAAATTCATGCGCCGACCTTTTGCGCCTTGCCATCAGCCGGCTTGCCATCCGCGGCCGGTGCAGCGGCGGGCTTGCCCTGCAGGTGTTCGGTGGGGCTGGTGGGCACTTCGCTGCTGTCGTTGACCACTTCCACCTCGCTGCCGTCCTTGAGGCGGTCGGTGCCTTCCATCACCACACGGTCGCCGGCCTTGAGGCCGTCCTTGATCACCGTCAGGTCGCCGTTGCTGTCGCTCACCTGCAGTTGGCGGATCTTCACCTTGTTATCACCATCCAGGGCGTAGACGAAGGTGCCGTTGGTGCCGAACTGGATCGCTGCCGAAGGCGCCAGCACCACGTTCTTCAGGGTGTCGGCCAGCAGCCGCACATTGACGAACTGATTGGGAAACAGGCCCTGGTCGCGGTTATCGAAGCGCGCCTTGAACTTCAGGGTGCCGGTGGTGGTGTCGATCTGGTTGTCCAGGCTCTGCAGCATGCCGCTGGCCTGCAATTTCACATCGCCCCGGTCCCAGGCTTCCACCGGCAGCTTGGCGCCGCTGTGGTAGCGCTTGAGCACGGTGTCCAGGCTGTTCTCCGGCAGGGTGAAGGCCACGCTGATGGGCTGGGTCTGGGTGATGATCACCAGTGCCGTGGTGTCATTGGCCGACACCAGGTTGCCCACGTCCAGCTGACGCAAGCCCACGCGTCCGGCGATGGGCGCACGGATATTGGTGAATTCGAGGTTGAGCTTGGCGTCGTTGACCGCCGCCTGATTGGTCTTGACCGTGCCCTGGTACTGGCCCACCAGCGCCGCAGCGGTGTCCAGGGTCTGTTTGGCGATGCTGTCCTGGGCGTACAGGCCGCGATAACGCTCAAGGTCGACCTGGGCGTTCTTCAGCTGGGCCTGGTTCTGCAGCAGGGTGCCCTCGGCCTGGAGCAAGGCATTCTGATAAGGACGCGGATCGATCTGCGCCAGCAAGTCGCCGGCCTTGACCATTTGCCCCTCCTCGAAGTTGACCTTGACCAACTCCCCCGCTACCCGGCTACGCACATTGATGGTGTTGAGTGCCGTCACCGTGCCCAGAGCCTTGTAGTACAGCGGGAAGTCACCCTGAGTCACCGGCGCCACCCGCACCGGGATCGGCCCGCTGGCACCGCCGAAGCCAGGGCGCAGGCTGCCGCTGCGTCCGGTATGCCCGGCCGCGGCCTTCGCCTGAGCACCCTCTTTGGGGGCGCTGCCGGCGGGCCAGAATTTCCAGCACAGGCCGATCACCAGCAGCAGGACAAACAGGCCGAACAGCCAGCGACGAGAGTTGCGGGGAGCAGAGGATTGCATGGAGTGATCAACCATTGGGCGCGTGGGAGTCTTCTTTGGGGAAGGCTGAAAGATAAGCACTAGAGCGGTTTTAGCAAAGCGCCTTTACCGGCAATTTACCTTTGACTGACGTTTCAAGGTGCGGCGCTAAGCCACTGAAGCACAAATAAAAACGGCCTGGACAGAGCCAGGCCGTGAATAATTGTAAAACCTGTTACTTGAGCACGGCCAGGGCCGCGTCGTAGTTCGGCTCTTCGGCGATTTCCTTGACCAGCTCGCTGTGCAGCACGGTGTCGTTTTCATCCAGCACCACCACGGCGCGGGCGGTCAGGCCGGCCAGCGGGCCGTCGGCGATGGCTACGCCGTAGTTTTCGATGAACTCGCGACCGCGCAGGGTCGACAGGTTCTGCACGTTTTCCAGGCCTTCGGCGCCGCAGAAACGGGCCTGGGCGAACGGCAGGTCAGCGGAGATGCACAGCACCACGGTGTTGGCCAGCTCGTTGGCCTGAGCGTTGAACTTGCGTACCGAGGTCGCGCAGGTCGGGGTGTCGACGCTTGGGAAGATGTTCAGCACCTTGCGCTTGCCGGCGAGGCTGCTCAGGGAAACATCGGCCAGACCGGCGCCTACCAGGGAGAACGCAGGGGCTTTGGAACCCACTTGCGGCAGTTGGCCGTTGACCTGAACCGGGTTGCCTTTGAGAGTGACTTGAGCCATGAACGGAGTCCTTTATTGAACAGTGATGATGGAACAGCAATGAGAAATTCTTGAGAGGCCGAAGTTAAGCATGAAACGGCGCGGGCACCTATTGCCGGGCGGATAAATTGTCCAACAAACCGCTTCAGCAACGCCCCGGCGAGCCGCGCAATGATCGCCGATCATGGATCGGTAATCGTAGGAGCTGGCTTGCCAGCGAAGACGTCCGCAAGAGCACCGCAAGGCTCAAGGGCCCTTTCGCCGGCAAGCCGACTCCTACAGGTGCGCCAGCAGCAGGTCCGCTACCGGGCCGCCGGAGGCCGGGTTCTGCCCGGTGATCACCCGCTGATCCTGCACGGCAAATGGTGCCCAGGGCGCGGCGGCCTTCTGGTACAGGGCACCGCGCTTGACCAGTTCGGTTTCCGTCAGGTACGGCACGTATTGGTCCAGCTCGGCCAGCTTTTCCTCTTCATTGGAGAACCCGGTGACCTGCTTGCCAGCGATCAGCAACGAACCGTCCCCCAGCTTGATGTTGAGCAAGCCCACTGCACCATGGCAGACCGAACTGACATAACCACCCTGCTCGTAGATGTCACGGCTCAGGGCCTGCAACTCGGGGTTATCGGGGAAATCCCAAACCACGCCATGCCCGCCGGCGTAATAGATAGCCAGGTAATCCTCGGAGCGGACCTGCTCCGGCTTCAGGGTCGCGCCCAGGCGGCTCATGAAAGCGCTGTCCTGGTACCACTGCCAGTCGGTGTCGTCCGCCATGGCCAGGCTGTGGGGATCGATGGGCACATAACCGCCCTTGGGGCTGACGTAATCCACCTCGAACCCTGCCGCCTCGACCTTTTTCACAAAGTGCACCGCCTCACCCAGCCACAGGCCGGTGGCACGGTTCAAGGTCGGGTACTTGGCCACGCTGGTCAGGACCACTAGAATTTTCTTGCTCACGGCATGCTCCTTGGCTATCCACACAGAGAATCACGAAGACGGCTCGACGCTCAGCAAGCGCACCATGTTGCGGTGCCGGGCATCGAAAATCCGCGCCATGTAGGCGTTGACCACCAACCGTTCCAAAGGTGCACCGCCGATGGCCCGATAGGTCACCCGGTCGGTGTACAGGGTCCCCCCTTCGGCGGCCTCCACCCGATGCTCATGGCGAAAGGCTCGCAACGGCCCCTTGAGCATTTCATCGACAAAATGCCGCTCGCCCACCTCACGTATAACCACCGTCCATGTCGCCGGAATGACACCCCACATCCAGTGCCTGAAGCTGAACTGGCGCCCGGCGCTGATCCGCAGATCGTGCAGATCGATGCCCCCCAAGGGCGTGACGGGCTCGGGAAAGATCTTCGGAAAGTTGGCCCCCTCAAGACAGAAATCCAGGACCTGAGCCGGGCTGCAACCTGCCAGAAAAGTCGTGCGTTCAACTACGGGCATACCTGAAAGCTCCTTCCTCAACCAGAGTACATATCACATACAGGATTAGGATAATCCTATAACTAGTTGTTTTTATTGGCTTTATTATTCTATAAACAACATTAAATTAACCTTATAGATAATAAGGCAATAGTCACAAATCACTTGAGGTTGTCCATTCCCTCCGAGCAGCCCCATACAACTCGGAGCACAGCTTCCGCGCATGGCAAATCAGCGCAGACCCGATCCCTGCCGCCCCCTACGGCCAACGCTGAGCCGTCCTGGCCTTCCTGCTTTTCAATAGACGGATTCGAGTCGAGGACTTTTATCCGGGAAACCGGTAGGGTGCGCAATTTCCTCCATCCATTACTGGATGTTGCTGCCGGTTGCACGGAGTTTTACCGCCCAATGAGTTGCTGGACCCTACTCGGCCTGCCCGCCACCGCAGATACCCGGACCATCAAGCGCCACTACGCCAGGCTGCTCAAGCAGACCCGTCCGGATGAAGACCCGCAAGGTTTCCAACGCTTGCGCGACGCCTATGAAGAGGCACTGGCCCATAAGGATTGGGAGCAACAGAACGAGCCCCTGGAGACGCTCGAGACCTGGGCAGACAACGCGCCGGCAACCTTGGCACTGTCACCGGTGCAGCGGGTGGCCATGTTGCTCAAGGAGCTGCCTGTCGATCAGCTCGACCAGCGCTATCAGCAGGCCCAGGAGCAGGCGTGCGCCTATGAGTTCGAACTGGCCCTGCTGCGCTATTGCGTCGAACACCCGGCACAAGCCGACGCGGTGTTGCACTGGGGGTTCGAGCGTCTGCGCTGGATGAGTGCCTGGCAACGCCTGGATCTGCCGGAGTATCTGGTGCAGGAGTTGCAGCAGCAGCTCTATCAGCGAGTACAAGAGCCACTGGCCGCAGCCCTGGAGGCCAAGGATGAAGCGGCGTTCCTGAAGGCCTACGCCCAGCGTTCAGCCCATGCCTGGCTGCTGCACCTGCAACACCGACAATGGTTCAACCAATGGCTGGCACAGACACTGGCCAACAGTCCTTATTGGTCGGTGGCGGTGTTCCAGGCGGTCTGCGCCGGCCAAGGCTGGCACACCAACAGTGCAGACAACTGCCCGGAACAGCTCTGGCCGCGGCTGTTGAAACGCCATCAGGCACCGCTGTACCTGGCCCACCAGCAACAACTGGCGAGCGAACCGCCGAGCACCCCGGAACACCGTGCGGCACGCTTGTTACTCGCGCCCCTGAGCTTCAGTCAGCGCCGCGCCTGGGCCCGACACCTGGGCAACCTGGACTGGCAGGCCTGCCACAAGCTGGCCGCAAGCCTGGCGGCAGACTACCCGCAAGTCGCCGCCGGCATGCCCGCCAGCAATCCCTACTTCTGGCGAGACTGGGAACACGCGATCAACAGCTGGCCGATGCTCCTGGGGGTGGTCCTGGCCTGCCTGACCGGCGCCGTGAGCCAGTACAGCGGGCAAGACGCCAGCCCCTGGGAGATTGTCGGCGTCACGCTGGTCTGGGCCCTGTGCTTCTGCGCCGCGGGCGAAGGGCTGCAGCGACTTTGGCGCCCCCTGAGCCAACGCCTGTTCCAGTGGGACGAGCGCCTCAGCCAACACCTGCCTCGGCACCAGACGCCCTATCACGACGTGCAGCTGATCCGCGACCTGCTGCCCGCGGCGCTACTGGGCGCACTGCTGGGCGTGGCGATCCACCCAGTAGCCACTATCACTTATCTCGGGGTCCTGCTGCTGGTGGCCCTGGCCCGTCAGCGCCAGATCGACCCGCTGAACGCCTGGCAACGCATCAACCCCTGGCCGCGTCGCCTGCTGCTGGGCACAGGACTGGTGCTGCTGGTGGCCGTCATCGCCACCCTCAAGTGGTTCGACGAGCGCTACACCGCCGGGCGTTATCAGGGCCTGCAGCCCTGGACCGAACGGCTGTGCGCGCGCATGCCGGCCGATACCCCCGAGTGCGCAGCACCCGCCACCCAGGAGCAGTGGTACCCCAAGGAGGAGCGGCCATGAGCCAACGCCCCTTGTTGCTTTTCGGTTGCACGCTGATTTTCGGCTTGTTTGCGCTCCTGGCTGCCGGAGCCCCGATCGCCCGCTTCGAACTGTGGCAGGCCAGCCTGGACAGCCCCGCCAGCGCCCAGGCCGCGGCCAGGGCGCCGCTGATCGACTGCGTCAACCAATACGATGTGCCTTGGCGCCTGGGCTACTACACTTACGGCACTCAAGCGGCCTGGCGCGCGGCGTTCACCGACCTGCTGAACAATGCCAAGGACTTCGCAGACGGCGCGAAGACCAACATGGATACCCTGCCCGCCCGTGACTGCGAACCGCGCATGCTCTATCGGCTGCGCCACCTGCAACCCGACGCCCCGCTGATCGGCTTGGCCGAGCGCTATATCGACGCACTGCACCAGGCCAACCTGGCCCGTCGCGCTCATTCCAGCGCCGTACCCGGTGCTTACATGCCGGCCGAGGAAGACGCGGCCACTGTTGCCCTGCTCAAGCCCAAGTTCGACCACTACCTGCAAGCCTCCGCCGACCTGCGCGCTGCCCTGGCGAGCGCAGACATCGGCGCCCGACGCGAGCAACAGCGGCTGCTTGAGCAACGCCTGGGGCAGGACATCCACTGGCACCTGCTGGACTACATGATCCAGGCACGACTCACGGTGGAGCAGATCAGCCAGGGCATGCACGAGAAAACCCTGACCCCGGCGCAACTGGCACAGGCCAGCCAGGACCTGCAACGGACCAGGGATGCCGGGCAGCCCTTGCGCAACCGACCACAGAGCAGCCGCACGCAACCGGCCTATTACCTGTGGAGCCAGATCACGCGGCCGGCGCAGCGCTATCAGCAAGCCTTGCTCGCCCTGCTGCAGGACTGGCAGAAACAGGCTGAGCCACAGCATCTGAGCGAGGACTATCACGCCGTCATGCGGGCCTACGACTCGCTGCTCAGCTACTACAACAAGCAGGCCCAGATGGACTATTGAAGCGGCAGCGGCGCTGTTGGCCGCCGCCGGACAGCCAGGCCCTAACGCCCCTTGAACTTGGCGAAAGATTGGTGGAAGTCCGCCGCCCAACCGTCGATGACGTTCTTCACGTCATCGGCCTTCATCACTTGCGTGTCGTTTTCCAGGGGCTTGCCAGTGCCCTTGCGCACCACCTGGGCAATGACCTTGCCGCTGCTGCCATCAAGAAACACTGCCTCGGTGCCCAGCGTGGTTTGCTGGTCGCGAATTCCGCTGGCGGTGCTGACCGCCGCGGCCACCAGGGCCACAGGAATGATTTCATAAGGCTTCAGGCCTTCGGTTTTACTGCTGACCGCCGTGATTGCCGCCCGCACCACTAGCACCCCCGGCCCGGGGCCTTGAGCCAGGGGCAGGCTGCGCGCCGCCTCACGCCTGAGGGCCTGGTCGTAGTACTGATTGATGCCGTCGAGGGTGCTCTGGGGAATCTTCGCCGTGGCTTGTGGCTGCGGATAGAACTGGGTGGGTTCGATGTAGATCGCCCGGTACCGGTCGGTATCCAGCTTGGGATCGATCCAGCGCATCACCTCCACCCCGGAGGGCGACTTGGCCTCCTTGAGTCGGCTGTAATCCTGGAGAAACCCGGAGTATTCATCGGGCTGGGTCACGTTGCTGGAGCAGCCGACCATGGCCAAAGAGGCAAGGCACGCCGTGCCGATCATTAATGCAAGTTTCATGGGTAACTCCTGTAGGTGAAACAGCCAGAAACTGGCCAGGGGAGTTACAGGTATAGCCAAAAGTTTGTCGCTGGGCAGGGTGTTTTTAGGATGGAAAGGCCCCAGGGGCCCCGGCGAAAGCCATCTTCGGGGCCCCTTCGCCGGCAAGCCGGCTCCTACGGGAAAGGTGCCGGCGGTTACCGGCGGCGGAACAGCGGGCGGGGCTCGATCACTGAGCGGCCATAGAGCACGCTCATGCCCACCAGTCCCTTGAGAGCGTCCAGGGCGCATTTGTCTTCGCGCACGGCAAAGCTGTCGAAGCCGCACTGGCGCATATGGCTCAGTTGATCGCGCAGCACGTCGCCAATGGCCCGCAACTCGCCCATCCAGCCCAGGCGGGTACGCAGCAGGTAGGCCTGGCTGTAGCCCCGGCCATCACGAAAGCTCGGGAAGTCCACGGCAATCAGCGGGATCAGCTTGAGCCAGGGCTTGAGGCTTTCCACTTCGTCATCCGGGCCGATCCATACGCCGTCCCGGGCCGGGTGATGCTCGATGCGACGCATCAGCCACAGAGCCAGGGGCAGGATCAGCGGCCCGTCGGGCAGCGTATCGTCAACCCCGCGCACCAGGCTCCAGGCATCGTCCTCGACCAATTGGGCTTCGCCCTCGCACAGCCGCAGCAGATTGTTCATGCCAGCGCCTCCAGGGCCTTGGGATAGACCCGCTCCTTGAACGGCTCCAGGCCGATGCGCTGCAGGGTCTCGACGAAGGGTTCGTCGCTTTCGCGGTAGCGCACGAAGGTGGCGATGATGCGCTCGATCACTTCGGGGATTTCCTCGGCGCTGAAGGACGGCCCGATCACCTTGCCCAGGGCGCTGTCACGCCCCTTGGCGCCGCCCAGGGTGACCTGGAACCACTCGCTGCCGTTCTTGTCGACCCCGAGGATGCCGATATTGCCGATGTGGTGGTGGCCGCAGGCGTTCATGCAGCCGGAGATGTTCAGGCTGATGTCCCCCAGGTCATGGAGGTAGTCCAGGTCCTCGAAGCGCTGCTGGATGGCCAGGGTAATCGGCAGCGACCTGGCGTTGGCCAGGGCACAGAAGTCGCCGCCCGGGCAGGCGATGATGTCGGTCAGCAAGCCCGCGTTGGCGGTGCCCAGGCCGTGCTCAGAGGCACACTGCCAAAGCTCGAACAGCTGCGACTTGGGCACATCCGGCAAGACGATGTTCTGTTCATGGGCAATACGGATCTCGCCGAAGCCGAAACGCTCGGACCAGTCGGCCACCGCCTCCATCTGCTGACCGGTGACGTCCCCCGGCGGCGAGCTTGGCCCCGGTTTGGTGGACAGCACCACGCAGGTGTAACCCGGCACCTTGTGCGGGTGCACATTGCGCGCCACCCAGCGGGCGAAGGCCGGCGACTCGGCCAGGTGGCTGCCGTAATCCAGATCGGTGTCCGCCAGGCGCTCGTAGATCGGCGGCACGAAGGCGCTGGCGACCCGTTGGTACTCTTCGTCGGTGAGCTGTGCCGGACCATCCTTGAGGTGCTGCCACTCCTCCTCCACTTCCTTGGCGAAGGCCTCGATGCCCAGGGCCTTGACCAGGATCTTGATCCGCGCCTTGTACTTGTTGTCACGCCGGCCATAGCGGTTGTAGACCCGCAGCACCGCTTCGACGTAGGACAGCAGGTGCTGCCAGGGCAGCCCGTCACGAATCTGCAGGCCAAGGATCGGCGTGCGCCCCAGGCCTCCGCCGACGATCACGCGCAAAAGCATTTCGCCGCTGCGGGCACGATAAAGATACAGGCCGATGTCATGCATCATGATCGCCGCGCGGTCCTGCCTGGCCGAGCAGATGGCGATCTTGAACTTGCGCGGCAGGAACAGGAATTCCGGGTTGATGGTGGACCACTGGCGCAGGATCTCCGCCAGGGGGCGCGGGTCCAGGTACTCATCGGCGGCGACCCCGGCAAAGGCCTCGGTGGTGATGTTGCGTACGCAGTTGCCGGAGGTCTGGATGGCGTGCATCTCCACCTCGGCCAGGCGCTGCAGGATGTCCGGCACCTGGGCCAGCTCGATCCAGTTGAACTGCAGGTTCTGCCGGGTGGTGAAGTGACCGTAGCCGCGGTCGAAATCCCGGGCGATGCTGGCCAGGGTACGCATCTGCCGGGCACTCAGGGTGCCGTAGGGAATCGCCACCCGCAGCATGTAGGCGTGCTTCTGCATATACAGGCCGTTCTGCAGGCGCAGGGGCAGGAACTCCTCCTCACTCAGTTGGCCGCCCATGAAGCGCTCGACCTGATCACGAAACTGCGCCACCCGCTCAAAGACCAGGGCCCGGTCATAGTCGTCGTACTGATACATGTGCCTACCTCATCCTCATCGGTGCTGGTCGTGCTCGAAACGGCGCGTATTGTGAGGGGGCGACTATGCGCGTACGGCGCAGAACGTTACAGATTCAGGTAAAAACTAAAAAACCATATCAGCGGCCACCACAGCGCCGTGGACATGAGATAAATCTGATCCGTATTAATGCAGTTTTTCTGAGCCTGTTTTGTTTCCCCGCTGATTCCTACAGTGCACCCCGTGCCAGACCGGGTGGCCTGGCAAGACTTTGCAAACGTGGAAGCATTGACCATGAACTCAGCAACAATCGGACAGGCTTACAACTACAAGGTGGTTCGCCAATTCGTCGTCGCAACCGTGGTATGGGGCGTGATCGGCATGGCCATGGGGGTGTGGATCGCCTCGCAACTGGTGTGGCCGGAGATGAACCTCGATCTGCCCTGGAGCACCTTCGGCCGCCTGCGGCCGCTGCACACCAGCCTGGTGATCTTCGGCTTTGCCGGCAGCGCCCAGTTCGCCGCCAGCTACTACGCCGTACAGCGTACCTGCCAGGTGCGGCTGTACTCCGACACCCTGGCCGCCTTCACCTTCTGGGGCTGGCAGTCGGTGATCGTGATCATGCTGATCACCCTGCCCCTGGGCTACACCACCACCAAGGAATACGCCGAGATCGAATTCGCCGGCGCGGTGTGGATGGCGGTGGTCTGGGTGGCCTATGCCATCGTCTTCTTCACCACGGTGGTGCGGCGCAAGAGCCAGCACATCTATGTCGGCAACTGGTTCTTCGGTGCCTTCATCCTGGTGATCGCCATGCTTCATGTGGTCAACCACCTGTCGATCCCGGTGGACTGGTTCAAGTCCTACCCGGTGTATTCCGGCGCCACCGACGCCATGGTCCAGTGGTGGTACGGGCACAACGCCGTGGGCTTCTTCCTGACCACCGGCTTTCTCGGGATGATGTACTACTTCGTGCCCAAGCAAGTGGGACGCCCGGTGTATTCCTATCGCCTGTCCATCGTGCACTTCTGGGCGCTGATCACCCTGTACATCTGGGCTGGCCCGCACCACTTGCACTACACCGCCCTGCCGGACTGGGCCCAGTCCCTGGGCATGGCCATGTCGCTGATCCTCCTGGCCCCCAGCTGGGGCGGCATGATCAACGGCATGATGACCCTCTCGGGCGCCTGGCATAAGTTGCGCACCGACCCGATCCTGCGCTTTCTGGTGCTGTCCCTGGCGTTCTACGGCATGTCGACCTTCGAAGGCCCGATGATGGCGATCAAGACCGTCAACGCCCTGTCCCACTACACCGACTGGACCATCGGCCATGTGCACGCCGGGGCCCTGGGCTGGGTGGCAATGATCACCTTCGGCGCGATCTACCACATGGTGCCCAAGGTCTTCGGCCGCGAGCAGATGTACAGCGTGCCACTGATCAACCTGCACTTCTGGCTGGCCACCATCGGCACCGTGCTCTACATCGCTTCAATGTGGGTCAACGGCATCACCCAGGGCCTGATGTGGCGCGCGGTCAACGAAGACGGCACCCTCACCTACTCCTTCGTCGAGGCCCTGGTGGCCAGCCATCCGGGGTTCGTGGTGCGTTTTGCCGGTGGTGTGTTCTTCCTCAGCGGCATGCTGCTGATGGCCTACAACACCTGGCGCACCGTACGCGTGGCCGATGAAGAACTGGCCCTGAGCGACGCGCAGATCGCCTGAGCCAGGCATTGCCCGCCGGTCCCAGTGACCGGCGGCTTTCTTTAGGGAGCCGGATGAGCGATGGATATTCTGTTCAATCTGCTGGGGGTGGCGTTTCTCTACCTCAGCATCGAGTACTGCCTGCGCCACCAGAGCGCCAAGAGCCTGGATGACGCCAGCCTGATTCCCTTTGCCGACGACCCCGACGTAGCGCATCGCGTGGAAGTGGCCACCGGCAAGAAGATCAATGCCGTGGCGCCGGAAGAGCCCAAGCCGGGATGGATCAACCTGGACATGTAACGCACTCCGTAGGAGCCGGTTTGCCGGCAAAGAGGCCCGCAAGACTTGTACATGGCCGGAGGCCGCTTTCGCTGGCAAGCCAGCGCCTAAAGTTGCCGGTGCTGCGTGTTACCCATAAGAGCCGGCTTGCCGGCGAAGGGGCCCGCAAGACCTGCACATGGCCGGCGCTCGCTTTCGCCGGCGAGCCAGCGCCTGCATCAGGCGCGCTCGCGGGGGATCAGGCTCTGCAATTGGGCCGCCAGGAAGTTGCCGTCGAAAACGAAGGTGTCGGGGTCCTTGAGGCCGTTGGTCTTGCGCCATTGCCAGGCGCCGCTGGCCTCGCCCACCAGGGAAACACTGCCCAGGCGCGCCGCCGTCAGGCCGATCACCGCCAGGGAAATCTGCCCATTGGGCCCCATCACATCCGGGACGAACTCCACTGGTTTGCCAGCGATGACGATGGTCAGCTTCTCGCTGTAGAAGCTGGAGCTTTCCAACGGCAATGCCGGACTGAAGGCCACATAAGGCTCGCGGTGCAGCTCCAGCAGATCCGGCAGCAGCACCGGTGCCAGCCACTGTTCAATCTGCCCGAACAGCTCATGAATACGCCGGGCCCAAACCACCGACTGGCTGTCGAACAGCTGCTTCTTGTGGGCTTCGCTGGCGGCGTAGTGGCGGAGCATCTCGCCCAGTTGCTGGATATCGTCCATTGCGGTGTGTCCCTGGCATCGACCTTTGGGAACTGCAGGTCGCCGGTATTGATCATGGCAGATGCCGGTCCCGGGCGTTGGGGTGTTTACCCCAGGGCCAGCCCATTCCTCTAGCCGCTGGCACCGGCCTTGCCCCTGCATGTCGCTGCGGGCCGTTTACTGCCCGCGGCTGGGATACCGGACAGGTACAGGGAGACAGGAGTGAAAACGCAGCCGGTACTGGCGCGGGGTCAGGCCGAGGCTTTTGCGCAAGGCGCTGCCCAGGTGCGATTGGTGGGCAAAGCCGCTGTCGTGGGCAATGGCCGCCAGGGGCAGGTCCGTGCGCTCCAGCAAGCGCCGGGCTGCCTGCAGCCGCACCTCGGTGATCCAGGCATGGGGCGTCATGCCGACGGCGCGGCGAAAGTCCCGCAGCAGGCGCAGTTCGTTGTGACCGTAAGTGAGTGCCAATTGCGCCAGGGACAAGGGCTGGGCGTACTGGTCGGCCATCTGCTCCAGCACCTGCCCCAGCCGTGGTAACGGCGCCGTAGGAATGTGGCGGGACTGGGACAGGCCGACAAAGGCCAGGGCACAGTGCTCCAGGGCCAACTCATCGATGACAGGCGCCAAGAGCAGGCGCCGGGCCTCACGCCCCAGGGCCAGGGCCTCGGCATGCCCCGGACGCTGCAGGCGGCGCTCGCCGGGGATCAGCGGCGTCTGCTCCTGCCAGCGCGCCAGCAGGTATTCGCCGCCACGGGCAGATTCGGAGAACACCTCAACGCCCTTGGGCGTCAAGGCCAGGGTGCCGGGCCAGGTGTCGAAATCCTCACGCCGATCGGAGTCGATGGCATGCACCCCGCGCTGGCGCTCCAGGGTCACGCCCAGGGTCTGCCACTGCGCCGGATCGCGCGCGCTGTAGGCGGCTGCGGGCAACAGTTGCAGAAGCAGCCGACCGCCCAGCAGACGGTGTTCGAGGACCTCGGGCATGTGAAATTTCCTGATAGATCGCCAGCTCAGGCGAGACGAAACTGAAGCTCACTCACCCACACCACAGAGGAGTTGCCCATGCGCACCATCGGCCTGATCGGCGGCATGAGCTGGGAGTCCAGCGCTGAATACTACCGCCTGATCAATCAGCAGGTTCGCGATCAATTGGGGCCGCTGCGCTCGGCGCGGTTGCTAATGTACAGCGTCGACTTCGGGCCTGTCGAACAGGCCCAGCACGCCGGGCGCTGGGATGAAGCGGCGCGGATTCTGATAGACGCCGCCCAGCGATTGCAGGACGGCGGCGCCGAGTGCCTGGTGCTCTGTACCAACACCATGCACAAGGTGGCCGAGCAGATTCAGGCGGCCACTGCCGTGCCCTTCCTGCATATCGCCGACCCCACGGCCCAGGCCGCGCTGGCGGCAGGCACCCTGAACGTCGGGCTGCTGGGCACCGCCTTCACCATGGAGCAGGAGTTCCTCAAGAGCCGCCTGAGCCAACAAGGACTGAATGTGCTGGTGCCCGATGCGCAGGAGCGCCAGGCGGTGCACCGGATCATCTACGAGGAATTGTGCGTGGGGGTCATCAGCGACGCGTCGCGCCGGGTGTACCAGCAGGTGATCGAATCACTCAGGGCCCGCGGCGCCCAGGCCATCATCCTCGGCTGCACGGAAATCGGCCTACTGCTCAAGCCAGAGCACAGCCCCCTGCCCCTGCTCGACACCACCGAATTACATGCCCGGGCGGCGGTGGATTTTGCTTTGCTGGAGTGAACCTCAAGGCCCGCAGGGCCTTGCTTGGCGATCGCCTGCCGAACCTGGGGCGGACTCAAGATCTTTGCGTCTCCTGCGGAGCCGATCGCAGCCTGCGGCAGCGGCTACAAAATGGCTCGGCACTGACCTGTAGCCGCTGCCGAGCCCTGGCGAGGCTGCGCAAAGGCCCGCAGGGCCTTGCTTGGCGATCGCCTGCCGAGCCTCGGGCGGACTCAAGATCCCTGCGTCTCCTGCGGAGCCGATCGCAGCCTGCGGCAGCGGCTACAAAACCTGGCTCGGCACTGACCTGTAGCCGCTGCCGAGCCCTGGCGAGGCTGCGCGAAGGCCCGCAGGGCCTTGCTTGGCGATCGCCTGTCAATCTTGGGCGGACTCAAGATTCCTGCGTCTCCTGCTGAGCCGTTCGCAGCCTGCGGCAGCGGCTACACAAACCCGGCCTCAACGACGCAGACGGGCCATGCTCAGCACGTCGACGTATTGCCCGCCACGGATGGCGTAGTCCCGCAGTTGGCCTTCGGTTTCAAAGCCGAACTTCTGGTACAGGCCGATGGCCGCCTGGTTGTCGGCATACACCGTGAGTTCGACCCGGCGCAGGTTCATCCAGTTATCCGCCACCTCCAGTACCGCCGCCAGCAGACGGCTGCCGACGCCCTGGCGCTGCCAGGCCGGGGACACCCCCATGGCCACGTCTGCGCAATGGGCGCGGCGCACCCGCGCCACCTGCATCAGGCTGCAATTGCCGATCACCGCGCCCTGGTGCAGCGCCACCAAGGCAACCAGCCCTTCGTGGTCCTGCCCCAGCCCTACCCGTTTGCGCCACAACTCGCGGGACTGGTAAGGCAGTTGCAGGGTCTGGGCCGCCACGCTGGGTTCGCTGTACAGCGCCGTCAGACCCTCGATATGGGCTTCGGTGCAACGCTCGATAACGATAGTGGGATTGGCGTTAGGCATGGCCGGTCTTCCTTGAAATGGAAATGGCCATCGAGTGTAAGGGCATGAGTGCGACTCTGGCGAGGCACTCAAGCGCAGAGCGGCACAGGCCTCAGAAACCATTGCCCTGCAGCTCGGGCGACTGACTGTGCTGGCGACGCAGATCCTCGGCGTAGCGTGCAGGTGAAAGCAGCTGTAGCACCTGATGCTGCAAGGCATCAGGCAATGCCAGGTAGAGGAACAGCCCCGGGTTCAAGGCTCGTTGCCTCTCCAGGTGCAGTGCCGACAGATAAAAGCCCACATCACGCAGACACTCGTAGGGACGCAGGCCGCCGATACGCATGATCGACTTGTCTTTGCCGGTCCCGAACTCAGCATTGATGCAGCGCTTGAGGGTCGCTGACGTGATCTCCCCTTCAGCGCTAGCGGCACTCAAGGCCCGTTGCAGAATCTCACTCAAGCGTTGCAGCGGATTGCACAAGTACTCAAGCGGGTACTCACAGTGGGCGAGTACGTAGCGGTTGTACCTGTGGATCATGATGAGCGCCACATCCGTGCCCTCCAGCATGAGTTCGCGCTGGCAATGACCGAAAAGGGTTTCATAGTCCACTAGGTGACGAATACCCCGCTTATCGACACAGTCATCGAGAATCGCCTCCAGCTTGTCCGTGGCATGCGGCTGAAACCCCGGGTCGTACTTGTATTTAAAGGCATAGACAAATGCCAGGAGCTCCATCGCCAGCCATCCCAGATGATGCTCGGCGTGGTAGGTATCCAACAATGTCTTGAGCACATTGACCTGCTCTCGGGCCACCACAGCAAGCCGCTGTTCCCGTTGCGGCCCTTGGGCTTGTTCGGCCTCGACCAGCCCCCTGAGGGTCAATGCGGCCGTCAAAAACGCCTCTTCGCCGAAGAGCTGATGAACCAGGGTCAAGGAAGAGGAAAAGATCGCGTTGAGCAGGAACAGCGACAATGGCATGTCCTCGAAGAACGCCACCCAACGTTCCTGGTCTGCCCCGGACATCGCACCCAACACCTGAACACTGGTATTGACACGCGACGTCCGGCGCCCGACCTGCAGGTCGCTCTTGATCTGCTCCAGCAAAACATAGGCATGAAACTGCCGCACGTTATGCCTGATCAGATGGCGAGTTGCCTCCGAGCGCCCCACTTGCTGTGCTTTCTGCGATAGAAAATCACCGGGCTCCACATGCCTGATCTGCTCTTTGAAAATGCTCTCCAGCCTGTCGAACAGCGGGCTCGACGAGCGTGCACCAAACGCAGCAGCGCCCCTGGCCTGCTGATAAAGGTTGCGGTGTATTTCCTGCAATTCATCCGGCAAGACCGGCCTGGGCTCAGGCTGCGACCACCGCCCTGCGGCGTGCAGCACCTTGGCACCTTCGAGCAACTGCTCCAGGTGCTGGATGACGGCCTTGGCTTTCTTCAGCGGTCGGCCCAATGTCAGCTCCAGTTCCTTCAAGGGCCCGTCGACCGAAGTTCTGCCGGGAAACGAATCATGACGAATCAGGCGTCCCAACTGGCGCAGGAACTGCGAGCCAGCCGCATGCGCCGTTTCCTGCCTGATTCCCGACTCCTCCATAACCTGTACCAAAGACGCCTCCAGGCTCCCCAGAATGGCCTCCCTGGTCGCCACCGGGTCACCGAACAGCCGGTCTCCATCGCGCTGGTGGCAACGCGCCAGATAACGCAAAGGGATCGAACCCTGCTCGTTCTCCAGCGCGTCCTCAAACATCAGCTCAAGCTGCGGCCAGACGATCATCCAGAAGTACATATGCGTAGCGCATACGTCCTTGTCAGGAAACAAGGCCACAAACCCCAGGTGCTTGTGAATCTCGCGCAAATTGCCCAGTACCGGGGTCAGCAGTGGATCATCGGCCCCGCCCACCATCCGCCTGGTCACTGTTTCGAGCATTGCCTGTTGACGCTTCTCACGCTGCTCCAGGCTCTGACCCCGCTGTGGCAACGGGTCCTTCGACCTCTTGAACAAACCACGTTCGTAAAACAGCTCGATGACTTCATGAAACTTGGGAACCCTGTTAATCAAACCGCACCCACCCTCCGTTGTTCTGCGCCCATCCTGAGAGGTTGTTCGCGGCGCTACAACATTTTCCCGTCATCCCCTGGTTGAATTGCGCAAACCGGAGCCCGGCCGCCGATTAACGTACCGGGCATCCGAGGTCAGCCACCAAGCGCCCCGGTAAACCCCATCACTGAACAAGCAATGCAACAGGAATGACCGTATGTCCTACAAAGATGACCACGAAGCGTATGAACTGAAACAACGGCAAAGCGACGCCATGGAACAAGCCCTGCTTGTAGCTCGTGGCACTCCCCGGGCTGAAGCGGCGGCGATCGTAGAAGCACGCAAACAACTGCAAAACGCCTACGAGGGGAATCCTGGTGTCAACCCGGCGCCAGGGGTATGGATCAACCCAGAGGGCGAGGACCTTGAGGGTGACGTGCCGGCAAACCGGCAGGAGGCCATCAAAGCCAACGCTATCGCCAAAGACCTGCTCGGCGACGAGTTCAGTACCGACACCCAGTGGAACATCGCCCACTTCCCCGACAAGAAGACCAGCACCGCCGAAGTACAAGACGACTGGGAGGATCTGATGATCCCTGAAACCAAGGCATGAGCCTGAGTGCCCGGTCCGGACAGCGCCAGGCGTTCGGACCGGGCCACTCCCACGGGGCGGCGCGCCTCAAACAAACCAATCCTCACGCTCGCTGAAGGTGTTGAGGATCAGCTCCACCAGTTGCTGCACCTGTTCCTCATGCTGCACCTGGGCATTCACCGCCAGCCAGGCCCGGCGCTGCATGGGCTCGCTGAACAACCCCGGCAAGGCAGTCAGGCCGCGGTCGAAATGGCTGATGTACTGAGGCAGCAAGCCGATGCAGGCGCTGCAGCGGATCATCTCCAGCATCAGTTCATAGACATGGACGTGCACCACCCCTGCCAGGCGTTGTTCCACCAGGCTATTCCAGGGCCGGAACGGCTCTACCTGACAGTCGTGCTGCCACTGCACCAGCATGTAGTCGGCCAGGTCGTCGAGGCTGTCGGGACGGGCCGCCACCCGCGAGTAGCGCTTGGCGATATGTGGCAGGTAGTCGATGCGCGCCAGGGGCAGCGGCTCGCGGGTGGCGAAACTGGGCCCCGGCAGCGGTGAGTCTTCGGCCGCCAGCCACAGCACCAGATCGGCGCTCAGGGCTTGCAGGGACAGGTCGCTGTCGATGGAGATGATCTCCAGGCGGGCGCTGGCATTGCGCCGCAGCAAGGCGATCAGGTCGCGACCGAGAATGTCGTGGAGGATGGTTTGCGCCACGGCAACCCGAATCAACGGCTGCTCGATCACCGGCAGCCGCCGCTGGTGGGCCAGGGCAATCAGTTGTGCCTGCAGTTGCAGGCCCTCGCGGCTCAGGCTCAAGGCACTCCCCTGATAACAGAACAGTGAACGGCGCAGGTGCTCTTCCAGCAAGGCCAGTTGCTTGCGCAACAGCGTGGCCTTGATGTTCAGGCTGCGGGCTGCCTGCATGAAGCAACCGCAGCGGGCACTGACCAGGAAATACTGGGCGACCTCCGGATCGACCCCGGCGGCCAGGGCCAGCCAGGCTTCCCGGGGTTCCTGGGGCGCAACGTAGGGTGCGACACCCTGGTGTGGAGCGGGTTCGAGAAATGACATTGGTGACTCCCTGTCTTGTTGAGTGTTGCTTCCTTGGCGGGCGGCGGGGACCGTGAGACCGCCTTCGCTGGCAAGCCAGCGCCTACAGCTTGTCCTCCAGTACCTGATTGAGCACCGCGCCATCGATGCTCAGGGTCGCGGTGTTGAGCATGCCTTCCAAATAGGCCTTGGCGATCTGCTCCTGGCGCTGGGCGCGCAGGGCCTGGGTCAGGCGCTCGCGCAGTTCGTCCAGGCTGGCAGTGCGCGCCGGTTGCTGTTCGGTGAGCTTGAGCACGTGGAAGCCCGCCGCGCTCTGCACCACCTCGGAGACGCCACCGACCTTGAGCCGGGCCACGGCGCTGCGCACTTCCGGCACCAGTTGCTGCAAGGGTTGCAGCCCCGCGTCGCCACCGCGCTGGGCGCTGCCCGAGTCCTGGGAATACTGCGCCGCCAAGGCGGCAAACTCACCCGGCGCGGCCTGGGCCTTGCGGCTCAGTTCCTGGGCCTGGCGCCGTACCTGCTCGACAGCCTGCGGGTCGGCGACGGCGAGGAAGATCTGGCTGACCCGGTACAACGGCGGGGTCATCCACGCCGCCTTGCCGCTGTCATAGGCCTGCTGCAGTTCGGCGGCGCTGGGGTAGTCCGCCGGCACCTGGCTGACCGACTGCAGGTAGTCGCGAAACACGATCTGCTCGGTGGCGGCGCGGGTCTGCTGCTCCACCTCCGGGCGCTGGCGCCAGCCCTGGGCATCGGCCTGTTCCAGCACGGCCTTTTCCGCCAAGCGCGAACGTATCCAGGCCTCCAGGGCCGGGCGGTTGCCGCGCAATTGCCCCCGGGACTCCTCGGGCAGGCTGGCGAACAGCGCCTTGAGTTCCTCGGCCGCCACCTGCTGATTGCCCAGACGCGCCACCGCCGGCGTGCTCGCCGATTGCTGCAACACGGCCGGTGCCGGCTGCTGCGCCGCCACCGGGTCGTTGCCCGGGCGCAGGGCCAGCCCCAGCGCCAGGCCGAGCAAGCTCAGTGCCCCGGCACCGACCACCAGCAGGCGGCGTGAAAACTGCTGCGTTCGGCAGTACTGCGTTAAAAACAGGCTCGAAATGCTCATTTAGGCCCCTAAACTCCGCTTTCTCGCCTGTTTTTGCCTTGTCCTGCCTTCACTCGCGACGTTTTCACGCCGCCTGAATAGGGTCGGCTTTTTCACAGGCTGGCCACCTCTTCCTGGGGTTGGCTTTGCGGCGCCTGGGGCTGCTCGGCCTGGGCCTGCAACTGGGCCGCCTGCTGGCTGTATTCACGCAGGTAGACGATGAACTCCTGCAGCAACCGATCCCACAACTCCAGCTGGCTGCGCAGGTGAGTCTCGCCGACCCCGGCCACCACCACGTCCATCTCCATCACCAGGAATTCGCCCTGCAGCGACAACCGGGCAAAGCGCCGCGAGGCGTTCCACAATTGCGCCAGCCCCGCCGGCAGCTCACCCTGCACCCGCAAGGCGCAGCTGTAGGTGAAGTCCACATAGTGCCCGGCTTCGCTGCCCGGGTTGCCGAAACGCACGGCGTAGCCGATGCCCTGGCTGGCGCTGAGCAGTTGCACGATGCCGTTCTGTTCGGTCTGGTTGACCCGGTAGCCGGCGCCTTGCAGCAGGTCGGTGAGGCTGTCGGTGGTGACGCTGGTAATCAAAGTCATGGTCATCTCTTCCCTGGTGATCAGTGGGCGCTCGCCGCCTGCGGGGCGTCGAACTGGGTCTGGTAAAGCTCGTCGCCAAAGCCCTGGGCCAGTTCCTCGAACTTGACCCGGGCGCTGCCGGCGAAGGGCTGGCGGATTTTCACCAGCTCAGCCACATCGATTTTTTCGTAGGCCGCCAGAATCTGTTTGGCGATGCCGTACATCTGCTGATTCTTGACCGCACATTGCTGCACTTGTGTGTCACGTTCGCTCAATTGCGCCTGCAATTTCGCCCGCTCCGCCTCCTTGCCCCGGGCCAGCACCAACAGGTCCTCGTAGGCTTTCTTGAACTTGCCCAACTGCTCGCTGCTGGCCGCCGCCTGGGCTTGGGCCTGGCTTTGCAGGTTCTGTTGCTGGCCGGCCAGTTGCTCGGCCACGCCGCGGGTCTTGGCCAGCTCGGCGCTCAGTTGCTTGACCTCGGCCTGGGCTTGCTTGGCCGCGTTCTCGGCGGCGATCCGCGCCGCCGCGGCCTGGGCCTGCTCGCTTTGCAGGGCCTGCAACTGCTGGGTGGTGCTGCGCAACTGGGTGCGCAGGCGTTCTTCCATGCCTTCGGCGCTAGCGCTGGCGCTGGCCAGCACGCCCCAGGCCACTAACAGGCTGACCGCCCCTGCCCTCGCTCGGCTGTTCATAACCTTCCTCCTGATGCTTAGAAGCGCGTATTGAGTTCAAGCTGCATGACATCGACTTCATAACGCGGCCCGTAGACTTCCGAGGCGCTCATGTAGCGGGCCGTGGCGTAGATGTTCTTGTCGATGCCGTAGTTGCCGCCGACGAAATAGCCCTTGGCGTTGGTGCCCCCCAGATGGAACGAGGAATCGTTGAAACCGTCGGGCAAGGCATCGGGCTGGATGTACTTGTAGCCAGCCAGCAGGTTCCAATCGCCGGACTTCTTCATCTCCAGGGCGTTGCCCAGGGTGAACTGCACCAGCAGCGCATTGCCGCCGCTTTCGAACTGGCCGTTGCGGTTGATGTTGTTGACGATCTCGCCCTCGCTGCGCTTGAGCATCTCGCCCTTGTCGTAGGCCAGGTTGCGGATGAAGTTGGTCTGGCTGCGCAGGCGCAGGTCGTCCGGCAATTCGGTGTCCCAGGCCAGGTTCAGGTCGAGCACGTCGAACTTGGAGGCCAGGCCGACGAACTGCGGCTGCGGGGTCAGGCCTGGGGTGGCCGGGTTGGGGGTGATGTCGCGCAGCAGGAACACGCTGTTGCCCTTCTGCATGAAGGCCACGCGCGAGCCGTCGGTGTCGCAGCCCGGAGCCCCGGCCCAGGGCGCGCAGGGACTGGAGCGCTGGCCTTCGATGTCGTCGAAGCGGTAGTAGGCCAAGGCGCCTTTGAGGCTGTTGCTGCGGTTGATCTTCCAGTTGGCGCCGATCTGCCCGCCGAACAGCCACTTGGTGTCGCTCTCGTTCTTGTCGAAGCCGTTGCTGGTGGCGGTGTCGTTGGTGTACTCCACCGGGAAGGCGCCCAGGGTGCCGAACAGGCCCCAGTCGCTGCCCAGCTTGTGGTTGAAGATCGCCGCCACGCCGTCGAAGTTCAGGTCGTTGGAATACAGCATGTCGGTGGAATAGAACGGGTTGGCGATCCGCCCGCCGGTCAGGGTCAGGTCTTGGGTGGCCTTCCAGGTCAGGTAGCCCTGGTCGAGCCAGATGTCCTTCTTGCCGAAGCCGCCGCCCAGGGTCTGGGTGGTGGACACCGGGTTGTTGTCCGAGCCGGTGCCGATGCGGATACCGGCGGTCCATTCCGGCGAGATCACCGCCTTCATCCCCAGGCGCGCCCGCAGGCGGAACAGGTTGTCGCGGTCCTCGCGGCTGTTGAGCAGCGGCGGCAGCTTGCTGTTGGTGTCCTTGTTGACGTCGTAGGGGCCGTTGTCGTTGAGCTTGGCGTAGTCGACAAGCTCGTTGCTGTTGTTGTCGGCAAAGAACCGCGACTCCTGGCGCAGGCGGATGTCACCGTCAAAGCTGATGCGCGAGACCCAGTCCGGGAAGGTGTTGGGCTGGGCCCAGTTTTCCTGCTTGGCGGTGGCCATGACCTCGGCCTTGACCTGATCGCGGATCTGCTCGCGGACGATGGCCGGTACGTATTGCACCCGCACATCACCGGGCGCCGCAGCGGGGCCGGTAGCGGCCACAGCGGTGGCGGCGCGGGCCTGCTGGGCCTCTTTCTCGGCCTGGGCAATCAGCCCGTCGGCCTGCTCCTGCTTCAATACCCCCTGCTGCACCAACAGACGGATCAGGTTGATCGTGGCGTTCTCCGAAGGCGCGGCGGCAGCCGCGGCCTGTCCGGCCAGGGTCAGGGCGACCATGCCGAGCGCCAGGGTCAATCGATTCACGGTGGAAATCATCTGCACACAACTCCTGTAGAAACTGCAAATAGGGGTTCGCTCATTCCGGACGCCGGCCCTTGAGGGACAGGCGCACCGGCAAAGTCAGGGAGGCCGGCATGCGCTCTTTCAGGCGCGGCGTGGCCCGCAGCGCCGCCAGCACCTGCTGGTCGGTCTCGGGATTGCCGCTGGAGCCGGCCAGTTCGGCGCGGGTCACTTGGCCGTCGGCGCCGAGCCACAGGTCCACCTGCAGCGCATAGGCCTTCTTGCGCAGCTCCGGGTCCTCGCGCAGCGCGCGCTGGAAGGTCGCCGCCAGGTACTGCTTGTAGGTGCCGGTGCCCAGCCCGCCACCACCGGCGCCGGCCATGCCGCCGCCCTTGCCAGCGCCGACGTTGAAGCCGTCGTTGCCGGACTGGGCATCGCCGTCGATCTGCATCGGGTTGGCCAGATCGTCCACCGGCGATGGCGGTGCTTCCTCCTCCGGCTTGACCTCCTCGGGGGTGGGCGTGGGTTCGGGTTCCGGGATCTTTTCTTCCACCGGCTCCGGCTCCTTGGGTTTTTCCGGCGGCGGTGGCGGCGTTTCCGGAGGCGGCGGCAGCGGGATGATGGTTGGCACTTTGGGCGCCTCCCGGCGCACCCCGGCCATGTCATTGGCCCACTGCCACAAAAACCAGGCGGCCACGGCCCCCAGCAGCAATCCGGCGCCCCACTTCAGCAGCTGCACGGCTCGCGGTTTGTTCTGCACCGGAGGCAGTTCGATGGGTTGTTGTGCGGTCATGGCTCAGCCCTGGCTCGGTTTGCCGGTGACCAGGCCGACCTGGGACAACTCCAGGCGGCGCAGCAGGTCGAGGACTTCGATGACCTTCTGGTACTGCACCGTGGCATCGCCACGGACGATGATCGGGAAGTCCGGGTTCTGCGCCTTCTCGATGCGCAAGCGCTCTTCCAGCTCGCCCAGGGTCACCGGGTAGGCATCGAGGAATACCTGGCCGCCGTCGTTCACCGAAATGGCCTTGGTCTTGGCCTCCGACAGCGACACCGAGGCGCTGGCCTTGGGCAAGTGGATCTGGATACCCGAAACCTGGGCGGTGGCGGTGAGGATGAACATCACCAGCACCACCATCAGCACGTCCACCAGGGGCGTGATGTTGATGCTGTCGACGGCGGCATCGTCTTCGTCGTCATGGGAGGCGTTCACGGAAGCCATGGCAGTTCTCCTCAGGCCGGAACCGACGCGTTGCTGTGACTGACCCGCCAGTGGGCGTTCTCGCTGTGCTGGCTCTCGCCATGCAGCTCCGCCAGCCGGGTGATGAACTCGTCGACGAACACCCGCATGTCGGCGCCGACCTCCTTGTTGCGGGTGATCAGGCGGTTGTAGCCAAACAGCGCCGGAATCGCGACGAACAGGCCCATGGCGGTGGCCAGCAAGGCCGCGGCCATGCCCGGGGCGATGGCGTTGATGTTGACGTCACCGGCCATGGCAGTGCCGAGGAACACCACCATGATCCCCAGCACCGTGCCCAACAGGCCGATGTAGGGGCCGCCGGCAATGGCGTTGGACAGGGTCGAGAGCTTGGAACTCAGCTGCTGGTTTTCCCGGGTACGCACCCCGTCCATGGAGCAGCGGATAGCCTCGATGGTGGCCGCCGACACCGAGGAGGTATCGGCGCCCTGCTCGCGGCGGGTGCGGATCTCTTTCACCGCCACCAGGTACAGGCGCCACAGCGAGGAGTGCTCCAGGCGACTGGCCAGGACCTGGTCGTCGGCGAACATCTCCAGGCGCGTACCGACCTTGGCGAACTGCTCGCGAAACAGCGCATTGGCGGCGCTGACCCGGCTGACCATGCGGTTCTTGCGCAGCATGATCACCCAGGACTGGATCATCATTCCCACCAGCACCAGGATGATCACCCAGGCATCCACCGGCACCGCTTTGAGCAAGAAGCCCAGGCTGCCGAAACCGAAGCCCGACTGTTCTTCATCGACGCCATAAGCCACCAGCTTCGACTCCGCGCCCTGGGCGCTGGCATCGGCCAGGATCAGCGCCGCCGGACGCGCCACCTTGGACAGGCGCAGCTCGTCCAGGGCCCCGGTGAATGGCAGGAAGTGGCTGGCCTCGGCCCCGGCAGCCGGCGGCAGGTCGGCACCGATGGCCAACGGCGAATTGAAGGTGGGAATAGCCTGGGCCAGGCTCGCGGTTTCCCGGCCGTTGACGTACAGCGCGAGTCGGCTGCCCTCGCCGCTCAGGGCCAGGTGCTGCCATTGCCCCGGGTTCAGCGGCTGGGTGGAGGCGGCGCGCTGGCCGTCCACTTCGACGAAGGGCAGGCCCTGGTTGATGCCGATCAGCAAGCTGCCGGCGCCTTCGCGGCGGGCCAGTAGCAATTGTTCGCCGCTGGCCTGATCCAGGCGTACCCAGGCGCTGAAGGTGAAGGCGCCGCCAGCGTTGTGCTGCAGCGACGGGCTGGCCGGCAGCAACAGCGGCTGGCCGCTGAACTGCAGGGCGCGGCCGATGACCCCGTCAATCGCCGCGCCGGTGGCGTTCTGCGCGGTGTTGCCGTAGGCCGTGGTGTCTTTGGCCGGAGTGCCGTTGCTGCCGTCGAAGTGGTAGATCGCGGTGTAGCTGGGGTCGAAGGTCAGCTGGCCATTGGCGGTGCTCGGGGCCTTCTGGTTGCCGTAGTACATCCAGATGTCCTGGCGCTGGCCGCCTTCGACCTTGGGCACATCGACCCAGATCAGCGCCATGCCCATCAGCGGGTCGAAGCTTTCGATCTGGTGATTGAGCAGGGTCTTGTCATCGGCTGCGACAAAGCGCAGGTCGGCGCCGTCTTCCTTGACCCCGTCGAAGGTGAAGTTTCCGGTGTGCAGGCGCACCAGCAACGCGGTGCGGCCCAGGGCCTCGTTGATGGCGGCGCCTTGCGGGGTGGTGTCCACGCTGATCTGCTTGCGGTAATGCCAGTCGTCCTGCCACCAGGCATGGGCCGTGGCCGGGAGCACGAAGCCCAGGCAGATCAACAGGCTCAGGAATAAGCGTTGCATGTGAAGGGTCTCCGTAAAAAGTCAGAACGTCGCCTGCACACTGAAGTGCAGACGCGGGTCGTATTTCTGGGTGTTGGGGCCGTCCTTGAGCGGGTAGCCCCAGTCGAGGCTGCCGGACAGCCACTTGCTCAAACTGGCGCGGGTGCCCAGGCCAACGCTGGCCAGGCTGTATTGGTCCTCCTGCTCGGGCAGCGGGTCGTGCAGGGACAGGTGCGCGCCTTCGGCAAAGGCATAGAAACGCCACTCCTGCACGTAGCTGCCGAGGAACTTGGCCAGGGATGGCGTGCGCAGCTCCTGGGAAAACAGGTAGCCCTCATCCCCAGTGCGCTCGGCGGCCAGATAGCCGCGTACCGACGTGGCGCCGCCAGCGGAATACTGCTCGTTGGACACCAGGGGCCCCGAGGCCAGCTGGAAGGCGGTCTTGGACGCCGACTGCCAATCGTTGGCGAAGGTGTAGGTGAAATTCAGGTCGCCCTTGAGCACCGAGAAACTGGCACTGGCCTCATCGCGCTTGTAGTGGAACTCCTCGGCGTCGCTGCCGTAGCCGAAGAAGCGCCGGGTGCCGACGATCAGGTTCAGGCCCAGGCCAAGCTGGGATTTTTCGCTGTAGCGGTAGCCGTTGTAGCCAAAGGTCACTGGGGCGTACTTCAACGGAATCTGGTCGCTGCTGCGGCCAAAGCGCATCTCTTCCTCGAAGTCCTTGAAGTCCACGCCCACCGACAGCGAGTTGGCCCAGTTGCCGGCCGCGGGCAAGGTGTAGATCGCCGACACCCCGTAGGAATGGCCCTTGCCCAGCACGTTGCTGCCACCGATGGTGGCGATGTTGCTGTCGGACTGGTAACCGGAGAACTGCAAGGCCCAGCGCTCGCTCAAAGGCGCGCTGTAGGAGCCGGACCAGACCTTGGCGTTGTCGGTGTCCTGGGGCGCGGTGAAATAGGTCAGGGAAATGCTGTGGCCCAACTGCCAGAGGTTGTCGTAGCCGACATTGACCACCGTGCGCAGCTTCTCGGTGTCGGCGCTGTAGTCGTTGTTCAGGCCGACGCTGGCGTGCCAGGGGTTCTGGTCTTCCACTTGCAGGTCCACGTCCATGGTCCCCGGGCGCTGGCCTTCACGCACCAGCGGCATGACCTGGCGCCCGGCGCCACGATTGAGCCCGGCCAGCTGGCTTTGCACCGTGGCAAAATCCGGCACCTGGCCTTCCTGCAGCGCCAGCACCTGATCACGGATCTCCACCGGCGAGTAATGCTTGGCCCCCACCACCCGCACCCGACCGACCTTGGTTTCACTGACCTGCAGATAGACGATGCCGTCCTCGACCTTCTGCTCCGGCAGCTCGACGAACACCGACTGGTAGCCGCGCTCCTGATAGACCTTCTGCAGCGCATCGCGGGCGCCTTCGATATCGGCCAGGGCTTTTTGCGGGCCGAGGAACGGGTACACCGCCTCCTCGATGGCCCGGGCATCGAGCACGGTATTGCCGCGCACGAAGTATTCATTGACGTCCACCAACCGCGCCGCCGTGGCTTCGACCGCAACCGGCTCGCCCTCCTCGGCCTGCACCGCTGGCGCCAGCGCCAGCAACGTCAACCAGCCGCACAACGGCCACCAGCGCCCGCCACTGCCGGGTCGCCCTGATTTGCCCAGATGCTCCACACCGCCCCCTAAAAAACTGAAAATTGGCGCGCGTACGCGCATTGCCGTCGCCGTCTGCACAGCGTTTGGCCGCTTCAATTGCTGCTGATCGAGGTGTTTTCGTGGCGCGCCAGCCAGGTGTGCAACAGCGCAAAATTCAGCGAGAACTCGGGCATTTGCAGCAGAGCGCCGCAAAACACTTCACCGATGATTTTCTGGATCAACTGCACCGCCCGCGGGTTGTTCAACAGCGTGGCGATGTCGCGACTCAGGACACTGAAGCTCCAGACCTTCTGGTTCAGATCAAGACCGACGAACCAACGGAACAACAGGTTGTAACTGAGCTGTTCATACAGCTGCTGCTCGCTGGGCACCGAATACAGCAACTGCAGCAACAGAATGTGCATCACCGTACGCGGCGCGATCAGCATGCCGGGCTCGGCATTGAGGCCCTGGAGCAGATCGCGGTGCTGATCCAGCAACTCATCGATCTGCGGACGCAGCAGCACCAGCGAATGCCCCGGCGGGATATAGCTGGCCACCTCCTTCAAGGCGCCCTGCCAATCATCCTGGGACACGATCCAGACCCACGGCGCGCCGTAGCGATAGACCGACACCGGCTTCTTGCGCGCCGCCTCGACAATCTTCGACAGCCGTTGATCCAGCTCCTGCATGCCCACTTTCGAGTAGCGTTCCATAGTCCCCATAGCCTCACTCCCGGCGTCCCGCCTCGGCTTAAAAAAGTGGCCTGGCGGCCCCCTCAAGCGCGTTACATACCCAAGACGTGCGTGGCCATGTGCTACCGAACTTTTGTCATAAAAGCTTCATTCACAAGAGGAACGCGCGAACGTTGTAGGAGCCGGCTTGCCGGCGAAAACCGCCGCCAGGACAGCGCTGACCTGTCTTTATTCCGCGCACGACCAGACCGCCCTCTTCGCCGGCAAGCCGGCTCCTACGGGAAGGAATTGTTGTACTGGAGAAGGCTTAAAAATGCGCCGCCCGGACGGGCGCGCCGTTTACCGTGGCTTTGGCTTTGGCTTTGGCTTTGGCTTTGGCTTTTGATCTTGATCTTCAAGCCCCTTCCCAGCCGGCCGAACGCAGGCGTTGCGTAGGGGGCAGCTCGGCATGGATGCCGAGCTAGCCGCCACCCGGCCATGGATGGCCGGTTGGCGGCGGCCCCCGGAGCAATGCCGGAGAGAGGGCACCCCGAGCCCTAGCGAGGGGCCCATGGAGGGGCAAGCCCTTTTGGTTACTTTTACGGCGTTTGGTAAAAGTGACTCGCTGTAAGAGCGAAACCGCCAGCGGCCGCACCCGCAGGAATGGATATGTACCCCCAACAACCCAGAAAGACTGGCCGGCTCGCAGGCCGCCAAGTCCCCCTCCTCGATCCTACAAAACTTGCAGACGCGTCTGACTTGTCCCCCCAAGACCCAACGCCCATAGTCCCCACTCGCCCCAATGGCGACCGGGTTTGGCGACCTGGAAATCAACCAACAGGCAGTCACGCTTGCAGCGCTAGCCGTCGAACATTTATGGTCACGGCTGCTTTTCTATGGTGGCTGTGCGCGGGAGACCTTCAGGGTCTGCCGGTTTTCTGTTGGTTAATCCGGTTCGCCAACCTGCGTACAGCTGCCACCCTTTCGTTTGGCGACGATCTGAGCAGCTCCCTTAACCAACAGCGGAGTGATCCTCATGAACCAACGATTTATTCCCATCACTGGCATCGACTGCCTGATTCCCTGCCTGTTTATCGACAAGACCGCCCCCTTGGACGTGCTGCACGCCAACGGCGCCGCACGTTTACTGGCGGTCACTCAACTGCTGGAAAGCCTCTCCCGTGCAGAGCTGAAGAGTGCTGACGACACCGATCTGCAACATATCTCCAACGCAGCGGCGATTCTGCTGCGTGACAGTTGCGATCTGTTGGGAGTGATGGGCTGGCGCCTTCAAGCCTGACGCCTGAGCGCTCCGCGCTGCTTGATAGCGCGGAGCGTTTCAAATGGGGTCTTGGATTTTTTTAGGGGTTAAAAGTGGCTGCAATCGGCCAGAAGCGGTCATCGGCTGTCGACGAAGCATGCGGCGATTCAAGGAAAATTCGATCTGATATTGGACAGTGTCAGCTAACGTGGTCGTGAATGCATCCTTTATGGGGAGGCTACCTCGACCAAGTTACTCTCCAAGACTAGTGGATCAGTAAGGTGGTTTCACTTTCCAAATCCAAAACGTCGGAGGCACTACAATTTTCGATTATCCAGATATCTGCGTCCGTTGGACGGCGGGAGGAGCGCAGCCAAAGGTTTGCCTAGAACGCTTCGCTGCTGCTTCAGTCTGACGGTGGTAGGGTGATTGTACTGGCTCTGATAAATCGCTAAGGTTCGCCTGTGACAACAACCGAGACTCCTCAATGGACGATCCATCATTAACACAAGATCCCGTCAACTTGACGGATGAGCCTGCGCCAGTAGACGCAGTGACAGCTGAGCTTAAGGCAGAGTTCGCTAAGTTAGAGTACGAAGCTAAGCAAGCTGATTGCGAGGCTGTACGTCGAGCCAAGCAAGCTTTAGAAAAACTCGACGATCTTCCTCCGAACCATGGCAACAACCGTGGGGCAGTTACAAACGCCATCGAGCGCGCCAAGCTCGCCCTAGATCTCCTCGGAGAAATCGAAGGGCTTATCAGTGCCAGCTTCTTTGCTGACCGTTCGCGCTATTGGTCTTCTGTCCTCGCCTATTACCTGAGTGCGCTGGCGAAACTCAATTCCCTTCTTGCTCGTTCCCTACGAGCTATCCTGCGCGCGCCGCTTTTGGCGGATGGTCCTGAACTCAGCGGGTATAAACACCGCCTTCGTTAATCCCCATCGAAAAAACTCTCCATTTTCGAACGGGATCACAATCATGCACCATGAACATCGTTATATCTGCAGTACCTGCTCCAGAGAAATGAAGGCGGGCCGTAATTTTACGCCTGCGCATCCAATCTCCAAACTTTCTCCAAGCGGACCTCCATCATCAGGCTCCACGCCGGGAGCTGTGCGAGGGTGGGGTGAATGGTTATTGGAGTGGGCAAACATCGCACTGAAATTCGGTTACCTGGTGCTCGCCTTCCTAAAGCTGTGATCGCCGATCAATCAGGCTGTCTGCTGGCTCACTTGCATTAGCACCACGCAACGTCTGGTAGGTTTACATAAAAGAGGACGGATTTATTTTCGGAAAATATATCCGTCCCCATTCTTCGCATATTTTTCGCATTTCTCGATCTTGCCGCAACTCTGCTATTCACTGAAAATAGATTCACCTATTTGCGCCAAGAATGATCGAGTGATCGAACTGCAAGCCGGATTCGCCAATGAACATGCACGAAATTAAATGTGTCTAAATTAACTAAGAGCTGATAGCTATGAATCGAAATCGCAATAAAGATTTGCAATTAGCAATTAAGGTTCAGTTTGGCAAATACCCATTATTGCCAAAGCTGGTGAAAAGACCAACTCATTCCTTGCATTCGCCCTGGACTCAACTCGTAAGCCAACACCTCCAATCTCAATTCCCTACATCTGGCGAAGGAGATTTTTATCGGATCGTTTTCAGACCAGGAGCGTCCGGTGAATTGATGACTATTCAAAAAGGGCCATTAGCTGGGCTTAAAACAACCAGTGTTGTTGAGGGTGGTAAAATCACCTCCATGGCGGCTTTAGAAAAGGTAGACGGCCAGCTAGCTAAAAACTTCATGCCTATGTTTCTTACCTTAGGAGCTTTAAATTCTATCCATGCTCGCCTGAATTACATTACAGATATTTGTGTCACCATAAGAAACCGGCAGATATCTGGTGACAAAGCCAAGCTTGAGCGAATCTCCGAAGTTATCGCTGACTGCTTCGATAGTTTGAGCGAAGGAGATGAAATACTCAATGCAGAGAACCTCCGCCGTGTGACTACCAATACTGATGACTGCTTTGAAATTCTAAGTGTATTTCTGGATGACTTAGAAGCTCAGCACAAAGCGGAAGCAATGGATTTCGAGAGCTGCGATGAGTACTCGGGCGTACATTGGTATGTTCATAGAAAACTTGCTAATCCGACGCAAGCAATGCGTACGCTCATGCAGCATAGTGTTTTTTCTGCCTTCGAAAGGTATGTTGCAGGTAGGGCTTGTCAAGTTCTGCTTAGCGGAAATTATTCTTTGACTAATATTGGCCGCCACAAACGAGCACTGGAACGAGTTCGAGACTCAATTCGAAAAATTTTTGATGAAAGAATGGAGAGGCATCAGAGCGGTGCCGATTTTTTTCGCGATAAGATTAAATCTTTTAAAGAGGGAAATGATGTTCCTAACTGGACGCTGGAGTCCGCCCAGAGGGGGTTGGATCGGCAGTTGGCTGTCATCAAGGAATTGGAGGACGAGCTATATATTCTGCTTGAATCAAAAGTTGCAGATTTTGACTCCCTTGCAGAAATTTTTGGAAGGGGAAGTTTTGAAGCAATAGTCATCGACGGGGGAATGATTTTTAGTGACCTAGATCCTCCACAACTGGTAAATGAGATTACGAACTCTCCAGAGTTATTTTTTAGTACGGGCCAGATCGCCCAAAGATCTGAGTTTTTCAATAGTACAAATGATTCGGACTCAAAAACCAGTGCTGATGACCCTGCCCAGTGACTGAGGCCAGCTATCTATAGGAAAGGCATTTGGAGCGAAAAATAATTACTGAACTTACTGTCTCCTTTTGGCCGAAAGCTGCCGCTCAAGACTGGACGCTTTCGGCCAGAAGCAGACAATATCGACCGCTTCTTCCCAATAGTGCACACTTTAAGAGCTTCTAAGAGGACAAATTACTAGGCAGAGGAGCGTTGAGGCCTAAGAGCCGTAGGCTGGTGCCTGAAAAGGCTAACCGGGATTGAGATCAATCAAGTCAAGATGAAGCACATTTTTAATCTGAACTAAAAAGAAAACTCGCCAATGCTTCACCATGTTGGTAGGAGATCAAGGAAAAAGAGTTTCCTCTCACAAGCCAGCCTGCTACCGGTGGGATATTTGCGAACGCCGGCGGTTCGATCGCCTCGCTCCCAAATGACTTTGTAAAATAAGTGCTTCGTCCATCCACAAGAGAAACCGTAGCAATATTATGTGTTCTGGCATATTCCAAAGCCCCAGACTGAAAACCGGAGGAAGCGAAAATAGCGCCTTTCTGAGCACCTACCGATCGCATACGGTCGTAGAGAATTTGTAGCACTTCGCGTTTAACAGGTTTTTTGTAGTGTTTGCATTCAACGAGCACGAGAAAACTCATCCCTAGCACCTGAAATCTCACAGAAACGTCGATCTCGTATTCTCCGTCGGTGCCTTGAATGCGTTCTCGATGCTCAGAATGATAGTCCTGGATGTCGTGACCAAGCGCATCAAGTATCTTGCGGACCTCCAACTCAAACTCTACTGGTTTAAGTGTAAGCGGCGGATATCTAGCGTCAATCATCGTAGCCTCAAAGATCTAAATCGAAATCATTGTAGCAAGCAGGTAGTTAGATGGTTAAATCACCATCATCTATAGATACGATCATGAAGCTTCGCCCGAGGGTCCCCACCACAAAATGAATTTGAGATTGCATCTATAAGGGAGAACACCTGTACTTCTATCTCATAAAAATCCTTCTTAGGCATAAATTGCAAATCAAACCCTATCAAAATCAATGCTTTGATCATTCGTGATTGATGCTCTTTATATATGAATGGACCCTTGCTTGCCTTGAATGATTTAAAGTTTGACTCGCCTATTACTTTGTTAACCGAATCGATAAACAAATAATACGCATCCGAAATTGTCATATCGCCTTTTCGGGAGCCACCATAAATAAGCCCATAGATTTTATGAGTATCGAAAGAAGACAAAGACAATAGGTCACGCTTGCAAACTTCCTCAACAAAGAAACTTTGAAATAGAGTTAAATGTGAAACATGATTTGTAAAGTGCGAGGAGCGCAGGGCTGATAAGTAGCTTAGCAGGCCAACAAAAATTGCACCAACAGTCGCCACAACAACTATTAAATCAAGCGTGGACTTCGCAATCGCAAAAGCAGCACTAAAGTGCTCATAAAATCGCCCAAAGCACTTATTGGAAAAACAAATAGGCAGCCTGTATATCTCGTCCGAAAATATTATTGCGCCTGCAACCAGAGTCGAAATTGAAAAGCCAATTCCAGCTATTAAGGCGAGGAGATAAATTAGACATTTAAAATACGGATGTACTTGCGAAAATTTTTCCGCAGAATTTGAAACCATGCGTACCTCCGAAATATATCTGGCACTTTAATCCTCTAAACCTGGCCTCAAGGCTCTCAGTTTCATCCTTAACTGTTCCGTCGCTTTATCATAAATCCGACCCAGTACAACCAACCTTTCCATCACGCGATAGTATCTAGACTTGTACCAATAGGTTGATTTTTTTGAAGAGAAATCTCTTTCCAGTCGAGCTACCATGTCTTTAGCCCGGTTAACATCACGACGGGAAGGAAGAGGCCTAATATCATTTAGCCGCCTCAGAAGTGGTGCGTGCTGCTCGTGCTTCACCCGGTGGAGCTTATTAACGCGCCCCATGCACCGATTGTAGTCATGCCTGTAATCATGAGTCGTTCTATAGCCGGGTTCTGCCGCAAGAGATTCTAAATTCTTAACAGCAGCTCGAATTCTCTTTACCTCATCTGAAGGCAACCTTGGGCTATCAAAGCTGACTCTAAGACCATGTACGCTCAAAGGCTCAGTTGATGTCCTATAAACTCGGGTTTTACCTTCGTTGATCGGCAAGTCTTTATCGGTCAGCATATCGCTGACGATCTTCAATGCATAAGTAAAATCAGTCGTCAGTGATTTAGAAGAAATTGTGATGTCGTCTACTAGTCTAGTATACGTCAATCCCTTCCTGTTCAATCGTTCGACTACTCGCCCCTCCACATCGTAAAGACATAGGGAGGCAATGTAGCTAGAGGTGAGGCCACCTTGTACTAGGTGACCGTTATGGCAGCATATATCCGCGAGTATATTCGACACCTCCTCGCTATAACTAAGAAAGCTATTAAATATTCCGTAGACGATATCTTGATGGATGTTGTCAAAAAAACTTGAAACGTCTATCTTCAACAGGCTTTTAGCACCACAATGCCTTCCAGCGCAAGACACATAATCCTTACTATCGTAACCGTCATTATTCTTCTGATTAGGGATAGATCCGTAAATAAAATGAGGCCATCTCACAACATATCGATTAGAAAATATTGCGACATTGATACGCTTTTGTAGCTTCCGTAGATGGCGATGCGGATTATAGATGGGCCGCTCCACACCCCCAGCTTTCATGACGCTATTCTTTCTAGAATATCGCTCATCTTGGGTAAGAGCTAAGACCGAGTTTAGGAAGTCATCAGGAATTCGAAGAAGCCTGCATAAGCTTTCTCGACTAGCGATTGAGTTTTTAGACACCTTCTGGGGATTCGAAAGCATCGCACCCATCCATAGGAAATAAATGTGGGCCACACCAACCCATTACATAGGGTATAGAGAAAGATGTTGCATTCATCGAAACCATCCGCTGAAAACCACCATCTTTCTCATGGTAGGCCCACCGTGAAGCACTCCAGCGGGACGCGGGGTCGGAGACTGCCGAGGCCTCCTTATCAGTTCAATACAGAAGCGTATCGAATGCTTATTACTAAGCTAATCAGCGGATGTATCATTTCGATTGCAGCAAGTGAACGGTACGTTCACGCAAAGTAAAAAATACACGTTTTTGCATCGGATGCAACATCTTTGTGATGCTAGGTTGCCATCGCTTCAGAGGGGCACCTGCGGGTTACTAACAATCACTGTAGCCGGCTTTGGTTCATTAGCATCCTATCGTGAATGGCCGCTTCTGGCCGGTTCCTACCCTTCGTGAAGGGCAGCTTTGGGAAACTCTGTACGAAAACCCGGAACTCCAATCATGGCCCCTCGTTGGCTCAGTTTTTGTAGCGCCCCTACTCCTCTACAAGAAGGAATTCTGCAATTACAAAGCGTTACGAGCTCTCGGATGAGACCTGGTACAGGGTTGCCGGTCTCTTCAAACCCCAAAGTGGGCCATACACGCGCCTATAGCGCAGGTCGACGACCACTGTCTTGATGTGCCTGTTCGTGGAATCTGCCCTCGCCAGTGGCCCATTCCTACCCTGCCGGCGTCATCTCGACCGCTACACAACGCCCTTTCGTTCGCACCTTTTCCACCAGTCGCGCTCTGTTGACGAACACATTGATTTCGCAACTGCCTGAGTGCTGCACGTCTTCCCAGTATTCTGCGTGCACAAGTTGCCCATTCTGCGGCCCCGTGTAAGTACCCGCTGCTTCACGTGAAACATAGCTACTGTCACGTACATATCTGAGCACGACCATATCTTCCTCCGGTGCCACCATGATCTGCCTTGGCACGCCGAAGAAGTCGATCAGTTCGCCCACCGGGCGATCTTTCCAGGCACTGCTGGCCGACAATGATGCGCAGCCACTGAGCAAGGTGGCGAGCAGGGCCAACATAAACAATCGGTTCATAAGGTCTTCTCCCTGAAGGCCGCGTTACTTGGCAGACATCTGCGCGAACCCTTCATCTATCTTCTGCATGATGGCCGCCTTGGCCGTCTCGCGATTCAATATCTCGAAGAACTGCGGCCCTGCCTTGCTCATTTGCGACGCGGACATCACACCCAAGTGCTCCATCTTCTTGGCCTGGCGTTCAGTCGGCTTACAGACAAAGTCACGGCTTTGTGCCAGCCAGGCGTCAGGTTTGCTCTGCCACTGGCTGGAATACTTCGCATTGCGAAATTCATTGAACACGCTGTGGAAATCCGCCGCATCCATGATGCGCACGCGGTTCTTCGCACAGTCGATTTCGACATCGTAAGAGGTGAAGTTGGGTTTGCCGGGCTCTTCGTAAAGTTGATAGACACCCAATGATTTCGCGCCACCTGGACGATTGATGATGTGAGTGGGGTCGCCGTCGGCGATGAACACCTGATTCTTGCCCAAGGCACCCTGGTAGTGAACGACCCAGTAGTCGCCCTTCAGCACTTCGCTCGCCTGGGCAGCGAGGGCACTACACAGTAATGCGGCAGGCAAAAGCTGCCTTGTAAAAGCGGTCATGGGGGCGGTCCTTTGCCGTTATTTTTGGAGGCAATAGCTTCGCACCCTGAACATGTAGCAAAGGGCTATCTAGCACATCCGTCCTATGCCTTTGACGAGAACAGCGGTCGCAAAACTTCCTGGAACTTGCTCCCTGAGAAAGGTACCGACACCGGCGAGTCCAAACGGGTAGCTTCCAAGAACCGCAGACACTTAGGCAAAGCTCCGACCAAGTGATAGGGCGTTTCCATGCTGCCTTTCTGAGCATCAGTTCAATAGCGCCTTATCGCCCTACCCCAACTGCAAAAAGAACCGACCAATCCCCGCACCTGTCCGCTCTGAAAAGTCCTCATCCAGAAACAGATACCCCATGCCATCCGAAAGCACGCCTTTATGCTCAGGCAGCGCTCTATCCAGATCGCCCCCATAAATGGAAAGCCTTCTACGCCCTGCTCCTGCTGAAACAGGCGACTGTAGCCAAGCGTCCACGCCATCCAACTTCGAGGCCAGGTTTTCATCATCGTCCACGTCGGCGTTCATCCCCAGCCGCACCGTCCCGCGATCTGAAATCGGCTGAGCCGCCTCATTCCGCTCGGAACCGGCTCGAACGTAGCCCATGACAACTGCTTGCGAACGACCGTCAATGGCGCGCAGCTTTCGATAGTGAGCCACTTCACCCGGCTGATACGGCATAAAAACCGAAACCCAATAATTCCTGTCGATCAAGGCTCCTGAAAACCAGCTTCCAGGAAAGGCCATGAGGTGTGTCAGCGGCACGCCATCAGGCGAACAGGGCCAAGCCAGATCAGTGGGCAGGCAGGCCCCAGCACCGACATAAGCATCTTTTTTCTCAGGTACTTCACAGGTAAACGTCAGCTCATCAAACATCCGTATCGTTCCGATCAGTCATGGGCGCAGCATCCGTTAACTGCCGCTCGCCACTATACATCGGACACAGTACAGTCCCTTCTCGGCTTCTCTGACGATTGCAAATCATGGATGACACTCACTTCACTCCCGAACAACTGGCCAATAGAACCGGCACAGCCGTCGTGGACCATCAAGCGCCAATCCCCATGAAGTTCACCTCCGCCGGCCAACTCATCGACCCAAAAACCATCGGCTATCGCAGCCTGGGCTTCGGCAAGGCACTGACGATTCCAGCAACGCTCTATGAACTGCGCATCCACCACAGCGATCTGCCGCAGTGTTTTCTTGACTGCGCCGACACCTTTGCCGCCGAATGCAAAACCGACGATATCGACCAGGGTTTTGTCGACATTCCGGAGCTTGCACAGCTGGGTTACCCAAGCTTCAGGGCGCTCTTGCAAGACCATCCCGATCTGGCGGCGCGCCTGGTGCAGGACTACCTGTATTTCGAGTTGTTGTTTTCGCTGTTCCCGCATTCAAGCGGCCTTAATGTCGTGATCAACAGCATCACCCGCGTCTGCTCAAAAGACGGCGTCATGCTGCTGACGGGCGAGACCTACGCTGCCAAACAGTCATGAAGAAGCCCTGGCCTCAAGATCGATACCGGGAATCAGGCCGATGATGTCAAACAACGCATCACTATCGAGCGCGGTCCGAGCCCTCTGCCTCGCGGCTTGATGCGCCTTCAAGGCGATGGAAGATCCATCGCCTCAAACAGTGCAACCTCAAGTACCGAGAACATCAACAATCGGTGTGTACTGCGGACTATTCTCAACAGCGATTTATCGCACCTTTTTGGTGCGCCCGCACCTTTATTGTTCGCAAAAAAAAATGATGACACGTTAACTAAGACTGGATACTCTCCCGTCCAAGAGAAAGGAATCTCGTTGTACTAGTACACCCCTATTGGTATCGGACAAGGATGTGACATACATGTCTTCCCTAATTACCTCGCCTGCCACTCTCTACGAAACCGTCGGTGACGGCGTAGAGTCGAGTAATGCCTCATGGAGTTTCGGAGGCAGTACCCCGCAACACTTTGACTCCCATGTTTCGAAGTCCGTACCTAAATATAAGGACGGGCATAACATCGTGCTGTCGCTCAGCGACTTTTTTGTAAAGAGCGATAGCACCTGCTACGAACTGGGTAGTTCCACCGGCACCCTCACTCGGCAACTTGCACAGCGCCACTGCGCCTCGGTGAAGTGGGTGGGCATTGATGTGGAAGAGGCCATGACGCGCAAGGCGAATGAGCTCTTGAGCGCTTCGCCGCAGCACAACGTCAGCTTCGTTACCGACGATATCCTGACCTTTCCCTATGAAAAAAGTGATCTGATAGTTGCTTATTACACTATTCAGTTCGTGCACCCGCGCATTCGCCAAGCCTTGTTCGATCGTATCTACGAGACCTTGAACTGGGGCGGTGCTTTTATCATGTTTGAAAAAGTACGCGGCCCAGACGCACGCTTTCAAGACATTCTCAGCAGCCTGTATGTAGATTATAAGCGCGACCAAGGTTATAACGCCGAGGAAATCCTGGCGAAGACCAGAAGTTTGAAAGGTGTACTTGAACCTTTTTCCACAGCCGGCAATATCGACATGTTATCCCGCGCCGGCTTCAAGGATATAACCAGTATTTTCAAATATATTTGCTTTGAAGGCTTCTTCTGCATTAAGTGAATGGGGCTTCATTGTGAGTACAACTATAGAACAACAGTATTTGCAACTATTGCAAATGCCTGAAACCTTTCGTGCGCAGAAAATGGATTGTGAACTTTGCAATTCCAAAGATCATCGGGTTTTGCTGGAAAGTGTCCAGGGCCCCGGTGACCAGGCGGTGGCATTGCCAGTGCTCGGCTGCCAGGATTGTGGGCATATTTTCCAGCAATACCGCTTCGACGAAGCCTTCTACAGCGCTTACTACGACAAGTTCTACCGCCTGAGTTTGTTCGGCAATACGGAGCCGGAGCGCGCCTTCTTTCTGGACCAGGTACGCCGCGGCGAACACCTGTATCAGTACCTGCAAGATGTGCTTCCCGCCAAAGGCAAAATGCTTGACGTCGGTTGCTCCGCCGGCGGCCTGATGATTCCTTTTGCCAAGCGCGGCTGGACAGTCAGAGGCAATGACCCCGACCGGGCCTACGTCGAGTACGGCAAGAATATCGGCCTGGACATCGACCTGGTGGGCGCCGAACACATGAGCCCCACGGGTGATTACAACCTGATCATCATCAATGGTTCGCTGGAGCATGTTCATGACGTCAACCAGGTCATGCAGCTTTGCCGGCAGGCCAGTGCCGAGGACGGATTGCTGCTGATTGAAGGTCGCGCGTTGGGTTATGGCATCAAACAAGGGTTTCTAACCCATAACCATCGCCGCTACTTGAGTGCCAGCAGTATCGAGCACCTGATGTACCGGCATGGTTGGGAGCCGATCCAGACCACCCATGAGCCCGTGTGCGGGCCGACCCGACCGGGGGCGGTGTTCGTGCTGGGGCGAGCCTGTGCCCAGCCTGCCACCGAGCACCTCGATAGCATCAAGGCTCAGGGCCGCAAGGCACTGCAGGAGTCCTACATGCCAAGCCTGCACTCGATGCGACTCCGCACATGAGTGCCTCGGCCTATGCCCTCGAAAAGTCGAGTGCCCGCGTCCATTCCTGCTTCAGGGATGATCTGGTCGTGACACCACCGCCAGCAGACGCGGTCACCCGGCGCTACAACCTCTACGACCCCCGTAGTGATATCGGTTTTGAACTGGGCCAGGCCGAGTACTCACTTGCCTTGCTGTTCGATGGCCAGCGAAACCTGCAAGCGATTGTCGACGCCGCCCTGGCGCAGCATCGAATCAAGGTCAGCCCCGAGAAGCTTGCGCAGTTCGAGCGCAAACTGCTCAACCTGAAACTGCTGAGCAGCGAGCAAACGGATCATAAAAAGGACCTGCGCGATCCCGCCACGGGCATAACCTATGGCCCGCTGAAAGAGCATTTGCTGATTAACCTGGTTAAAACCAACCCGCAGCCATTGCTTGATCATCTTTACCGGTTGGCGCCCTGGTGCTGCCGCGCGGCATTCATTTTGCTGCTGCTGGCCTTGTCCCTGTTGAGCTTCGTGTACCTGGGCGCGCACTTGGACAGCTTCATGGCCGATGTCAGCGCCACCTATATCCACAGTTACCGCTGGCTGCTCTGGCACTTCCCGGTGATCCTGACCTCCATCGCCCTTCACGAACTGGGGCACGCGATGGCCTGTCGTCACTATGGGGTCAAGGTCAACGATTTCGGGATCGGCATCTACTTGTTGCTCGCCACCGGTTGGGTACGTCCGGTGCAGACGCAATGGTCGCAGCTACCGCTGAACCAACGGGTGATCACCATTCTGGCAGGCCCCTTGCTCAGCCTTCTGTATGCGGGAGTGGGCATTGCCCTGTGGGCGATGTTCCGTGACACCCAAGGGGTTTTACCCGCCCTTTTCGTGGTGATGATCGTGGCTTCGTGCATTTCCCTCATCCCCACCCTGCTGCCCATCTTCAATGGCGACACCTACCTGGCGATTACCGAAGTGCTGGGGCAACCGCGCCTGCGCCAGCGTGCTTTCAACTATGTAAAACGCCATTGGCGCAGCGCGCCGCAGGAAAGCCTTTCCCCTGCATTGCGCAGGCTCTACTGGAGCACATTCCTGTTGACCTGCCTGGGCTGGGTCATCGCCTGGAGCTTCATTGCAGCCACCCTGATTCGCCTTTTCAACCACCCATAAGGACAGTGTCATGACTCAACCTACAGTGACTCCGGCTATTGCCGCCATGGATGAAGCCACCACCACAACCGCCCCGGCCGACGTCGCGCCGCAAGCCCTTACCGATGCACCGTTCGAGGAGTTCGACCTCGACGATATCGAAATCATCGAAAGCAAAGTTTTCGCCTGATCGCTCCGGGCTTCCTCGGCTTGACGTCGAGGGAGCCTCCCCTTCCTCAGACTGGGCAACCACATGGCTCACTTCGTTAAGCCCGAACCGATTGGTGTGGGTATCCAGTACAACCCCGAGATCCTCGACTGGTTTCCATTTGAGGACATCGAAGTCGATGTGCTGGAAATACTGCTCGACAACATCATGGCCCCTATGGATGGCCCGCAGATCATCAAGCCCGCGGCCCAGGCGATGATCAATCGGCTGGCTGAGAAATTCACCTTGCTGGCGCATTCCAACTACGGTTGCGACTTTGGTTTCAGCCCGCTTGAAGAAACCGCCGCTGTGCAACGCCATGTGCCCCTGGCCAAGATGCTGAACAGCCCATGGGTCGCCAACCATTGTTTTTATGGCGACAACTCCTGGCTGGATATCTGGAGCAGCCCGCTGCAGTTTTCCAATGCAGAGGTTCTGCGCTGCGCCGAACGCGCGAAGGCTTTGCAGGCACATTATGGGATGCCACTGGCCCATGAAAACGCCGCCTATTACTTGCAATGCCCGGGTGCAGAAATGCGCGAAGCCGAGTTCCTGGCCCGTCTCGTGCAGCAGTCCGGCACCTTCTTGCACCTGGACTTGCACAACATCTACACCAACCACCTGAACCTGAAAAACTTTGACTTGCGCGACTACCTCGACACCTTGCCGTTGGACAAGGTGATCTCTGTGCATCTGGCAGGTGGCAGCTGGCATGAGGGGCTCTACCACGACTGGCATGACTCGTGTGTGCCCGAACCTGTTTGGGATCTGTACCAGGAACTCATGTCCAGCTGCCAACCCTCGGCGATCATCCTCGAATACCAGGGGCAGGCTCACCACGCACTGACACGCGTGATGGACGCCAACGACGAACACATGATCGTCACCGATGTGCGGCGCGCACAGAACATCTGGAATCACTACACAAAAGCGGCACAGGAGCTGACGCATGGATGCTGAGCAGGTCTGGAAGCTGTGGCGACGCCTGCTACGCGATGAAACACTGCAGCAGCAGTTGTTCGAAGCTCAAGGCGCGACTCAATGGCTGGAACACTTTCCTGATAACGAGCGGGTGATTCTGCAGGCCTATGGCAGTCAGTTTGAAAGAGTGAAATGGTTCGTCGAAAACTATCAGTTCCGCTTGGTCAATTCCTTTATCAATGCGCTGGAAACCGGCGCGCCATTGACGCTGCGCGCGCTGCTCAATATCGACCTGGACCTGCCGGCACTGTCCAAGGCATTCCTGCGCCAACAAGAGTGGTTCGACTACGGGCCAAGAGTGTATGGCTATTGCGATGCGGCATTGGGCTTTCTGCTCGAACGCCAGGAACTCGCCGACTACCCGCAGATTCGCGACCTGATGGGCCTTGAGCGCGAATCTGTGCGCCTCTACATCGGGCTGGTGGAAACCAGTGCCGCAGTGCCGGGCACTTATCAACGCACCGACGGTGCACGCATTTACCAGAGCCGCTATGCGCTGTCGCACTGGTTGCGTGATAAAAGCCTGCTCGGGCGTAGCAGACCGGAGGAAGCCAGCGAGCATATCTTGGTGTATTTGCCCACCCCTGAGGCGCGCCACAAATTCACCCTGATCAGCCCGCGCGCTGCGTACCTCTATCACTGCCTGGAGCAACCGCAGTCACTCGCAAGCTTGATGCAGATACTGGGTTCCAGCGCCGCACAACCCAGCGGCGAAGACTTGGCACTGCTCGATAAGCTGCATCGACTCAACGCCATCAGGATGCCGGCCTAGACCATGGAAAGCTCACAGTACTTCTGGCTGCGCTCGACCGGCTTCCCCATTCATCACTTGACGGATCTGGGCCGATTCGCCGACCTGCCGGCGTGCCGCGCCTTCGAGCAAGACTTCCGCTCCTTGCAGACGCTGAAGGCGACGCTACTTGAAAAGGCCAACGCGCATTCGCCCCAGGCCTGCCGCAAATTCATCCGCAAACTCAACGAGAACCAGGCCCTGCAACCCACCGATCTGCCAGAAGTACTGCGCGAACCTCTCGGTGAGGCTTTGCAACACTGGAATGCTTTGCTGGCGCGAACGTCAGCGCCTGAAGAAGCCGCCCGGGAATATGACGCCTATCTGGAGAGCGCCCGCCAAGGGCTGATCGACTTCCTGGATGACGAGGCGGTGGCCGAGGCCTTGTTCATCTCCAACCCGTCGGCGTTGACACGCATCCGTGAGCTGATCAGGGATCGGCACAGCAGGAACGACACCCGCAAAAAGCAGAAGCTGCGCTTGGGCTGGAGTTACGCGCAACGTTTCTGCGCCAAGAACGATACCTCCAGTTTTTTCGGACCTTTGGCCTGGGGCCGGTTCGATACCCGGCAGACGGCCAATGTGCATCTGACCCAGGATGACACGGCGTGGATCAAGGATCGCCACACCTTCTTCGAGAATTGGGTGGTACAGCGGTTGGTCGAACAGATCAACCAGCAATGCCCAGACACCGACCTTATGCCCTTGCAGCTCAATACCGGCTGCTACCTGCACGAACAGACCCTGTTCATGCCGATTGGCAAAAGCCAGCGCCTCAACCCGCAAACCGCACAGGTACTGCAGTACATCAGCGAGCACCCGGGTCGAGCCGCCACTTATGCGGGGATATTGAACAACTCTCCGCAAGACGCGGCTGGCACATTGCGCGATCTGCTGGAGCACCTGGTGAGCAAACGTATCGTGCGCCGGGGCTGGCAAATGTCGCCCCGTGAGCGTCACCCCATCGTGCAGCTGCAACGCTGTTTGGCCAACGCGGGGGTATCCGACCCGTTCAACCAGCTCTGGCAATCGCGCCTTGAAGCACTGGAGGGCTTGCGCCGTGACTATGCCCACGGCGACCTGATGCGTCGGACCGAATGCCTGGAGCGCTTGAACCAACTGCTTGGCGAGGCCGGGGTCGACCTCAGCCGAGAAACCGGCGCCATGTATGTTGGGCGTTACCCGCTGTACGAAGATTGTTCGAGAAACATGAACATCAGCCTTGGGCAAGCCATGCTCGACCAAATCAACCAAGAACTGGCGCCGCTGATGCGCATCAATCAGTGGCTGATCAAAGCCATCGCGCACCAGCTCAATCAGGCTTTCATTGAGGTCTGGGAGCAGCGCCAGGTGGCCAACCCCGGCAAACCGGTTGATTTTCTCGACCTGCTCAACACCCTTGCCCCTCTGTTGCCTGCACTTGAAGCGCGCATCATCGGCGACCTCGATCAGTGCCTGGAAACCGCTTGGGCGCAACTGCTGCAGGGCTTCCCGGAGCATGCCGAAGTGCGTCTGTGTACTGCGGATGTCGAGCGCCTGATCAGCCTGCTGAACACTCTTCTGGATGTCGAAGGCTTCGAGGTGTTCGGCAGCGACTTTCACTCTCCGGATATCCTGCTCTCCAGCGCGTCGGTCGAGGCTTTCAATCGCGGCGACTACCAAATCATCGTCGGTGAAGTGCACCCGGCAGTTCATACGCTGAGCCAGCCCGTTGCCGCCCCGTTCGGACCCTTCAATACGCAGATAAACCAACAGGTGGAGGCGATTTTCCAACGCCCGCGCCTGGTACTGGCTGACTCGCCCGAGAGCTATCAGCGCTCCCACATCGACTGGCCATTGCAGCCCTCCTACCTGCAATTGGTGCTGCCGTCTGGCGGCGGTTGTGTCGCAGCGCACCAGCAGTTTGCCGCCGGCAGGGCAAAAGTGCTGCGGGTGAACGGTCGCCTGCAAGTGGTCGACGCCCTGGGTCAGTTCAGCGAAGACTTGCTGTGCGTGTATTCCACGCCCTTGCATCGGCTGGGCTTCGCCCTGGCCGGCAGCGCCGTGGCCAAACACGATCACCGCCGTATCTGGTTGGGCCGGACCCTCTACAAGCGCGCTTCCTGGCTATTTGCCCGCGATCGCCTGCCGGAACCGAAGGGCTCGATCGACGAGCTTGAACACACCCTGCAATGGCGTGCCTGGGCTGGCGCTCACGGTTTGCCCCGCTATGCCTTCGTCAAGATCGATACCGAACCCAAACCGCTGTTCCTCGACTTCGACAACCCTTTGTCCTTCGACGGCATCAGCAATGCGCTGAAGAACGCTGGCCACGTCAAGTTCTCTGAAATGCGACCGTGCCCCGATGAACTTTGGCTTGAAGAGGCACGGGGGCGTTTCTGCTGTGAAATACGCACAACCTTTTCCACATGCGAGGCTCTTGCGACATGAGTAAAGAAAATACAGCCTCTTGCGCCAAGGCCGACCAGGAAATAAAGCACACGTTTGTGTACCTGTTTTTGACCATATTCATTCCCTTTGGCCTCGGCCATTTCGTCTCGTACCTGTTTCGCACGGTCAACGCTTTGATCTATGTGGACCTGGAGCAGGAACTGCACCTGCCGGCCAGCAGCATGGGCCTGCTGACCGGCGTGTACTTTCTGACCTTCGCCGCGGCGCAGATTCCGCTCGGCGTCATGCTCGACCGCTACGGTCCGCGCAGCGTGCAGGCCCCCATGCTGTTGTTCGCGGTATTGGGCTCGCTGATTTTCAGCTTCTCCCATACTGAGCTGGGTCTGATCATCGGTCGCGGCCTGATCGGCCTGGGGGTTGCCGGTTCGCTGATGAGTGCGATCAAGGCGTGCACCATCTGGCTGCCGGTCGAGCGTCTGCCGCTGAGTACGGCGTGCCTGTTGTCGGTAGGTGGCCTGGGCGCCATGGCGTCCACCACGCCGCTGCATGAACTGCTCAAGTGGATCTCATGGCGTGAAGCGTTCTTGATTCTGGCGCTGTTGACTCTGTTCGTCAGCGCGGTCATTCACCTGAGCGTGCCGCGCACCTACAAACCCAAGCACACCACTCTGGCCGAAATGTCCAAGGCCGTGGGGACGCTTTACTCCTCGTGGGTATTCTGGCGACTGGCGTTGTACTCGGTGTTTGCCCATGCGATCTACATGTCGGTGCTGTCGCTGTGGATGGGACCGTGGCTACGCGATGTCGCCCAGCTCAGCGAGTCGAGCATGGCCAATACCTTGCTCTGGGGCACCGTGGCGATGGTGGCAGGTTCGCTGGCCTTCGGCTCGATCACCGACTACCTGCGCCGCTTTGGTGTGCAGCCGATCATGGTGTGCGGCGCCGGGGTTGCGATTTTCATCGTGTTTCAATCGCTGATGATCAGCGGACTGCCGGTGTCGCCGCTGCTGATTGCCATGGGGTTCAGCTTCTTCGGCACCTCCACCACCATGAACTACGCGATCGTAGCCCAGTCGGTATCGCCTGAACTGGCCGGGCGGGTCAGCTCGTCGTTCAACCTGGTGGTGTTCGTGCTGGCGTTCGCCTTGCAATGGTTGATGGGAGAGATCCTGAACCTGTGGCCGGCCAGTGGACAAGGGCATCCGGTGGAGGCTTATCAGTGGTCGCTGGGCGTGATGATTGCGTTGCAGGTACCTGGGGTGTTGCTGTGGCTGAGTTTCAAACCGTGGCAACTGAAAACAGCGACGGCGCGGTAAACGCTGGCGGCCAGCTGGTCTTCGTTGACCACAGGTCCGTCAACCCGCCGCAAAAACCCGCCAGTTGCGCTGCGTATGAGCGAGCAAGGCATGCTCAGCATCGAATCACTGACAGCACAGGCAACCGCTGATCAACGGTTGATCGGGGTCGCTTTCAAGAAAGGTGACCCTGACTTCCACCCCCGTTCGCAGTGGCGTCAATTCGCACTGCCAATTGGCAGCGCCTCCTAGCCAACAGCTGCTTTTGTCGTCAAACCGACCTTCCCGATCCCAGGGAAACTTGACCTTGAGCCTTGCGCAGCGCCCATCAGTGCGCAGCGCTTCATCTTCCATGGCGATAACCTGCGCAGTCTGGCTGGGCACCTGCGGTTTCTCGTGAGCCAAAGGCGGACGATAGAGCGCATTCCCCGGCACAAGCATGAAGCGATTGCAGTAACCCGGATGCCGGTCATCGTCAGCCGGGTCGCCACTGGCGTACTCATTCAATACCTGTGGCTGTCTGCCTTCATGGATGACCCGAGTCAGAAGCCATGGCTCATTGCGCTCTTGGCCCGGCGGGCCGGGAATTTCCAGAACATGGCCACTGGCTAACCCGGTTTGCTGACCTTGGCTTTCAAGCGGACGGTAGGCCGCGCGGCGGTGCTCACCGGCCTGCGGGGTGAGCTGCCTGGCGGGCTTGATCAGTCGCTCGTTGGCCCGCCTGTCGCCCTCGGGGGCGACAGCCGTGGCTTGCTCGATCCTGGGAAAAACCGCCTGATGATCGCCAAACACCAGCACATGACCTTGAGCACTGTGCTGGAAGTGAAAGTGAATCCCCTCCTCCTCACACAAGCGCTGGATGAAGTGCAAATCCGTTTCACCAAACTGGGTACAGCAATCACGCTCGGGGTAGGTCGAGTCCAACTCAAAGCGGTAGGCATCGCCCAGAATCCCGTGTTCTTCGAGAATCAGGGCAACGATGGCCGGTACCGAAAACTGCTGATAGATCCTCTGGTTGGTGCGGTGGCGCAAGTAGGACAGGTGCGGAACCAGGGCCAGGTTGTAGCACTGGGTGTCCGCACATTGGGCGATGTGATAGATGCGCCCGTGAATGCCATTGCCGTGGCCATCGATAGCCAGGAAGGCCTCCCTGTCGACGAGGCTTTGCAGTTCCAGGTCGGGTCGGCCACTCACACACTCCACCTTGAAAAAGTAAGGCTTGCTGATCGCCTCTTCCCCGGTGAATGCGAGCACTTGAACCTCATGCGCAAAACCGTCGATGGTCAAACAGAAGTGCGGTTGATTGGCTGGGCTGAACATCCACTGTGCTCCTCTTGGATCAGGTATTGAATGGACACAGGCGCATACCGCCATGCGGGAAAGTTAATTTCCCGCATGACGAATACATTTCAACGAATGTTTTAAATAATGAGCCCGCACTCGCTATAAAACGTGCATGGCGCAGGAGAGGAAGAGTCAAACCCGATCAGATACTGCTCTTCACCTTAGTCCAGACCCGCGTCCGGATGCGCTCCAACTTCAATGGCAGCGGTTCAAGCGGAACCAGTGTTGCGACGGTTGCCTTGTCGGGATATATCCATGGGTTATCGCGCAACTTCTGCTGGACAAACTCGGTGGCATCCTTATTGGCATTAGGATACAGCGTGTGATTTGACGTTTTGGCAATCACTTCCGGACGCATCATGTAATTGATAAACGCCAGGCCTTCTTTTGGGTGAGGGGCGTCTTTGAGCAGCACCAGGTTTTCCGACCAGACCAACGCACCTTCGCGAGGCAGGCTGTAGCTGATCGTGCGTCCGGTATTGGCACTTTCGTTGGCGGCCTGCGCCGCCAGGGCGCCATTAGCCCAGCCCACCACGACACAAATGTTGCCGCCCGCCAAGTCAGTGTCAATTCTGGAGGAATCGAAATAAACGATATAAGGCCGGATCTTCAACAGCAGTTCCTGAGCCTTCTGGTAATCATCCGGGTTCTTGCTATTGCTGGGGAGCCCAAGGTAATTCAAGGCAATCGAAATGATCTCGCTGGGCGAATCAAGCATGGCCACACCGCAAGACTTGAGCTTGCTGATGTTCTCTTCCTTGAAGATCAAGTCCCAACTATCGACTGGCGCATGATCACCCAATGCCGCTTTGACTTTATCCACGTCATAGCCAATGCCGGTGGTGCCCCACAAATAAGGCACAGCGTAGCGATTGCCTGGGTCGTTGACCGCAAGTTGGGCCAGGATGGCCGGGTCGACGTGGGACAGGTTACTCAGCTGGGCAGGGTCCAGCGGCTGCAGCACCCCCGCCTCGATCAGGCTGGGCAACACATTGGAGGTCGCCACCACCACGTCATAGCCGGTGCGTCCGGCCATGACCTTGCTCTGCATGATCTCGGCGCTGTCGAAGGCATCCATGTGAATTCGGGTGCCCGTGGCCTGTTCGAACTCTTTTGGCGTTTCCGGAGCCAGCAGCCCGAACCAGTTGTACAGGTACATTCCTGGCTCTACTGCACCTGCGGATGTACTGATTCCGGCGCAGAGCAACGCGACCGAAAAAACGGTTCGCAAAGGTGATTTTCTCATGCAACATCCCTGTCTAGACGACGTGCCCTCATGGCTGTCGTAAACCTTGAAGGCGAATATACCGAGCCTTGGGCAATAGTAAATACCTACGATTACTTACCTTTTACCTACGACTCCCTAACCCTAAAGGGGTAGAAAATGCCACTCGACCTGCATAGCCTGGCTTGGCACCGCTCGATTGGAAAACTGATCATGCAGCTGAACCGTCCAGACTTCTGGAGTTCGCTTATTCGCACACTCAATGAATATGTGCAGATCGATAACTGGGTCGTGCTGATCTTCAGCAATCAACAAGTACAAGTGGTCAGTCTTCCCGAAGTAGCCGATGTGGAAGAGGTGGATGCGTTCATTCACCTGTATGTAAAGGGGCTATATCTGCTGGACCCCTTTTATATCGCCAATCGAGAAAACCCGCAGAGCGGATTCTTTCACCTGCTGGATATTGCGCCGGAGTACTTTCGGGAAACCGAGTACTACCACAAGTACTTTGCGCAATACATTTCTGTCGATGAAGTGCAATACAACATCCAGCTCGATGCCGACAGAACCCTGTGCATCTCCATTGGCAGCGGCGTGCACTTCAATCAAGAACAGATCACGATGCTGGATCTGATCAAGCCGTGGGTCACTGCGTTGATGCATCAGCGCATGTGCTTTGAAACGGATGTCGAGAAAAACCTCAGCGCCCCGCCGCAATGGCCCGAAACCATTAGCCAGCTAGGCACGCAAATAACCACCCGCGAGAGCGATGTACTCAGGCTGTTGCTCAGTGGCTTTTCCAACAAGGAGATCGCTGGCAAACTTTCCCTCTCGGCAGAGACGATAAAGGTTCACCGTCGCAACATTTACGCCAAGCTGAACATCAAGTCGCAATCCGAACTCTTCGCTCGATTCTTCATGCCAAAACAGGATGTTCTCTCTTGACGCTATCGACCTCGATGACGATCCCTGCCGGGAAACCGTAAGCAAACCACTGCATAGCCTGGATGCCTCACGAACCCCGCATCCCATCAGCAACACCCTCCAAGCCCCTCTCAACACGGATGTCGAACACCCCATGTTTAAAGCCATTCTCTTCGGCCTGCTCTCCTGCGCCCTGGTGCTGCCTGTTTTCGGGCTGGTCATTGCACAGTTTCTCCCTCCTGCGTTCGTTGCCCTTGGCGAACCGGGTTGGAAACAACAGCACAATCAACTGGTCAGCCTGCATAGCGTTCAATGGCTGACGGTGCTGAGCTGGGCCCTCATGGCAGGGCTGGGGGGATTTGTCAGCACCCGGACCCACGCGACCCGCTCCTTGCGTCCCGCCATCTGGGTCGGGGTCATCATTCTGCTGGTCTGGGGCATTCCCGTGGGGATCTTCTCCTTGAGCCAGATAAGCTGGGTGCATATCAGCTGCTGCCTGGCCATCATGCCGGCGGTGCTGGCAGGTGGTGCGCTGGCGCGCAGAAAAGCTGAATCATTGACCTGAACATCAACCCTAAGCAGGTAGCACTTCGATGGATATGCAATTTCGCGGTAACGCAATGCCTGGTAACCCCGCTGCCGGCACCTGCGATGAGTACAGCCTGAGCGCCATTTCCAGCCTGGATGAGCTGATCGACGCCTACCGCCAGATCGCCGACAACCACCCAGGCTTCAGGCCCCTCTTCTCGCTGGATGATCTGCCGCAGGCTCGCTACACCTGCGGGCATGCCCGCAACAACCTGGGACTGGACGAGGCCTCGGAACAGGACATTGCCCAGTTACCTGCCGAATGCTTCGAACAGGGCGAATACCTGGGCTATCCCACCACCAAAGCCGAGTTCGCAATCTGCTTGCGCAACTTCACCGAGCTGGTGGCCGGCAGCTCGTTCGAAGATGCTTGCGCCCACGGCCTGACCCTTGACCAGCCCGCCCTGCAGGAATGGATGGACTATCAGAACAATCCGGTTTCACTGCTCGACCAGCCTCTCTCGGCGCTCCTGGTTCCGGTCGAGCATGCCTGCCAGGCACTGGCTGCGTTTCCCAACGGCTATTTCAGTTGCGACCTGGGCCCCGCGCAAAACTATGCGCTAGCGCGCCATTTTGCCCAGGCCCACGGTTATGAATTGATGGGGGTTGGCGCGTCTTACCTCGGTTTCCTGCGTGCAGCGCCTGCCGACCTGCACGTCGCCAACGCCGTGGCGAAGGATTTTTGTGCGCTCTACAACACCCCTGATGAGAACCGGCAAGCGGTAATTTCAGCGGTCGCCCAGGCGATCCGCGAGCGGACACACCTGTGGCTGCGCTACGTGGAATGACGCTTGGAGAAAGGGTGTGGATTCACAGGCTCAGCCGCTTCTCCATCGGCTGATAGATCAGCCCGGCAAACTCACCCTCCTCCCCAGCCAACGCGAAACCGTAACCTTCGTAAGCTGCCACTGAGGACAGAGACGCTCTGACGGTTACCACATCGGCTCTGGCCTGCTCCAGAGCTGCGTTCACCAAGCGTTTGCCAACGCCGCGCCGCTGCCACAGCGGCGCAACGAACAGCATCGCCACATGGCGTCCTTCCTTGAGCTCGATCAGTCCGACCAGGGTTCCCTCTGTGACACAAACCAGCATCAGGTTGTCACTCGCCATTCGTTCGGCAAACGCCTCCTTTGCCGCTACCTTGGCGAAGGTTTCCACGCCCTGCGCTGACAGCGAAGGCGCAACCGCCAGCATGAACGCTTCCAGGCAAAGGGCAGCGGCGCTCGGCAGGTCTTCGTGAGTCATCTTGCGTATCTGCACAGTCGTCGTCCTTGGCTTGAGTGGAGTGTTTCTATACCAGAACATCCAACCTTGCGATACGCAGCAACGCCGCGGCAAACAGACACCTCCTTCAGCGATGTCGCTGCTTGCTTCGGCAGGGTTGGTATAACCACACCGCCACATGCGTTCCATTTTCAAGCTCAGAAAAAAGTGCTGCATCGCGAAGTGGTCCCGGCGGGACTGTTGCGACTCAAACCTTGCTGCGGGCCATTTCGCGCCAGTAACAATCAGCTCCCTTCTTCACTGGATGACTTGCGCCAAGCGCAGCGCCAGCGTCGATGCCTGTTCGGCACTGGCAACGTTGGTGAAGCCCATCCCCAGGCCCTGCCTGGACTGGGCTTCCAGGTACCACTGTGACAGCGGCTCAACCGCGATGCCCACCGCCCGGGCGCGCTGGGCGAACTCGACATCATTCCCTTGCCCAAGACCGGCGACCAAGTGCATGCCGCCTGCTTGAGGGTTTATCTGTAAACCCTCGGCAAACTGTTGATGCAACGCATCGATCAGCCATTGACGGCGTCGCGCGTAGAGGCCGCGCATTTTATTTAGATGCCGTGCGAAGTGACCCTCGTTGAGGAAGGCGGTGACGGTCGCTTGAAGTAGGTGCGGGCAGTGATTGTGCAGACGATCCGCCTGACGGGCGAACGCTGGGGTCTGTTCGGCGGGCACCACCAGGTAGGCCAGGCGCAGCCCTGGAAACAGGACTTTGCTGAAGGTGCCGGTGTAGAGCACGCGGCCCTGCTGGTCGAGGCTCTTGAGGGCCGGCAAGGGCTTGCCCTGGTAGCGGTATTCGCTGTCGTAGTCGTCCTCGATGATCCAGCTGCCCTGGCGCTTGGCCCAGTCCAGCAGGGCCAAGCGCCGCGGCAGGGACAGCGACACCCCCAGCGGGCTCTGGTGGGTTGGCGTGACCACGGCAAAGCCGGCCTCTGGGGCGCGGGCGATGCCTTGGGCGACGTCCAGGCCCTGATCGTCCACGGGCACCGGCACCAACTGTGCGCCGGCTTCCAGCAGGGCGTTCCTGGCCATGAAGTAGCCGGGCTCTTCCAGCCAGCAGGTGGCGCCCGGGCCCATCAGCGTGTGGCTGATCAGGTCGAGGCAGGCGCGGTAGCCGGCGCAGACGAAAATCTGTTCCGGGTGGCAGCTGATGCCCCGGGAAATCCCCAGGTAGGACGCGATGGCTGCGCGCAACGGTGCATAGCCCTGCGCGTCCGGGTAGACGAGACCTTCCAAGCCCGTCTGGCGCAGTTGCCGGCCCGCCAGTCGCGTCCAGAGTTTGCGCGGAAAAGCGTCCAGCGCTGGCAGGCCCATTTGCAGTGCCAGGGGCGACGTGCCGGCATGGGTGGCCTGGTAGGTCGTTGCAGCCACTGGGGCGCGCAAACCGGCGCCAGTTGCGGGGTGACAATGGTCCCGGCGGCCCCGCGAGCAGTCAGGTAGCCCTCGCCTATCAGCAGTTGATAGGCCGCTTCCACAGTGCCTCGCGCTAGGTTCAGCTCCGCCGCCAAGGCGCGAACGGCAGGCACGCGGTCTCCCGGACGCAGGCGGCCATCGGCAATCGACTCGCGAAACCGCTGGTAAAGCTGGCGATAGATCGGCGCCGTCTGGCTGCGGTCCAATTCGAAAGGAAGGATCATGGCCTAGTCATTTATGCATTTTTTGGCCCTGTAGCTTAAGCCATTGACCTCCTAAAGTGGGTCATCTCTTTGCAGCGGATGACGACCATGCCCTACCCCCTTCAACACCTCGACAGCGAAGCGGCCCTGGCGGCCAGTTTCGACTTGATGCGTGTCTTGCGCCCGCACCTCACCAGCCCGGCGGCCTATGTCGCCCAAGTGGCCCGGCAAACCGAGCAGGGCTACCGCTTGCTCGCCGCGTGGGACGCTGAGCGCATCGTCGGCCTGGCGGGTTACCGCGAGCTGGAAAACCTGCTCTACGGGCGTTTCATCTACGTCGATGACCTGGTCGTGAGCCCGGAGCTTCAGCGCAGCGGCTTGGGAGCGCGGCTGTTGAGCGCGGTGCGGGATGAGGCCGTGCAGCGTCAATGCGAGCACTTGGTCCTGGATACCGGCCTGCATATGCCCCTGGCCCAGCGCTTCTATTTCCGTCAGGGGTTGCTGGCCCGGGGCATGCACTTCACCCAGCGACTTCAGGGTGGGGAGCCGGCATGAACAACCTGCTGCTGATCAACGCCAGTCCCCGTGGCCAGGTTTCCCATGGCAATCAGCTGGCACTGGAACTGGTGAGCTCCCTGCGCCAACGCTATCCACACCTGGAACGGGTCGAGCGCGATCTGGGGGCCAATCCGTTGCCGCCGCTGGGCCTGGACTACGCCCACGCTCTGACCACCGCTACGCCCTTCGACGCGCCACTGTTCGAGGTATCCGAAGAGCTGATTCGTGAGCTGGAACGCTGCGATGTGCTGCTGATTGCCACGCCCATGCACAACTTCACCCTGCCGGCCGCGCTCAAGCTGTGGATCGACTATGTGCTGCGCATTCACCGGACCTTCAGCTCCGGCCCGGAGGGCAAGGTCGGGCTATTGAAGGACCGCCCGGTGCATGTCCTGGTCAGTTCCGGCGGTTTTCACCAGGGCGAACGGGCACGCCAACCGGACTTTCTGACGCCTTACCTGCGCCAGGTGTTGAACACCCTCGGCCTGTTCGACCTGCAGTTCACCTATCTGCAGGGCTTGGTATTCGGTGACGAGGCCGTGCGTGCAACCCTCGACGAGGCCCGCAGCGCACTGTCCTTGCAGCCCCTGTTCAACCCCCTCGTTTGTGCCTGATCACTTTTTTCCATATCGGAGTTTCACCATGAGCCAACTCAGACTGCCCTTTGCCACTTTGTCGCCTGCTGCCTATCAAGGCCTGCTCGCCACCAACACCGCCCTGGTCGCCAGCCCCCTGGGCTTGCCCCTGGTGGAACTGGTGTTTTTGCGCGTGTCGCAGATCAACGGCTGCTCGTTCTGCCTGGGCAAGCACTCGCAGACCCTGCGTGAATGTGGAGTCGCCCAGGAAAAGCTGGATTGCCTCGCCGGCTGGCGCGTCAGCGAACTGTTCAACGACCGCGAGCGCGCCGCCCTGGCCTGGACCGAGACCCTCACCTACGTTCACGACAAGGGCGCACCCGACGCGCTGTACGATCCCCTGAAAGCGCACTTCAGTGACGTCGAAATTTCCGATCTGACGTTGGCCGTGTCCTTGATGAATGCCTTTAACCGACTGGCGGTGGGCATGAAGCTCTAAGAGCAAGCAGAGCACAGCAGCCTCAATGGTTCAGCCGTTAACCGTTCGCGCGGGTGAGTCCACCGCCGGGGCTGCTGCGGGTGCTGGTGCGCCACACCACTATCGGCTTGAATCGTCGCCCTTCACGCCGGCTGGTCTTTATCAACCGGCAACGAAGCAAACATCTCAGCGCGGCACACCTCAAGAATCTCATCCGCCAGCGCGGAATCATCCGGGCAGGCACGGGACAAAATAATCGCACCGACCGCACGCGACAGCAGGTCGATCATTTTCTGCCTGCCCTCACCCGGTGCGGCATCCGGCCGGGTCGGGTATTTGTCCCCCAGGGTTTTCAGGGTGTGCTCGATCCCTTCGGCAAACCTCGCTTTCACATCATCCGATTGACGCGCCGCGTCGCCACCCAATGCGGCCATGGTGCAACCGCCGCCACGTTCGTCGCGGTGTTCTCGGGTCACATAGACGTCGATGAAGCCAGGCACATCGAGCGCTTGCAGGCCAGCCAGCGACTTGGCAAGGCTGCAGGCCGAGGCCTCGGCCATGAGATCGGCCTTCGAACCGAAATGCTTGTAGAAACCTCCATGGGTGAAACCGGCCGCCGCCATGAGGTCCGACACCCCCACACCGTCGAAGCCGCGCTCACGGAACAACTCAGAAGCCGTTTCAACGATGTGCTCTCGATTGGCCTGCGCCTGGGCCTTGCTCACTCTCACCTGCAATACCTCCTATGCATCGGAAAATCATGGGGCCGATCATACATAGATGTCGATCATAATCAAAACCGTTGACAGCTTAGATTTCGATCATCATCCTAATTGCACGCACCACCGACCTCCACCCTCGGGCACGCAAGAGACACCAGATGACCGATCAGAACCTGTTCACCCCTTACACCCTCGGCGCCCTCGCGCTGTCGAACCGCATCGTCCTCGCGCCACTGACCCGCAACCGCGCCGGCACAGGCTCTGTTCCCAGCGAATTCGCCGCCACCTATTACAGCCAACGCGCTAGCGCCGGCTTGCTGATCAGCGAAGCCACGCAGATTTCCCAACAGGGCCAGGGCGGATCTACACCCAGGCGCAGATTGAGGGTTTCTGGTGGAGCGTCTCAAGACCGGCGCCGCCTTGTCCGCGTTCAATCCCGCCACCCTCTACGGCGGCGGCGCGGCAGGCTACATCGACTACCCGACGCTGGTTGAATCGAGCGCCAATGCAAGCTGAGCAAGCACAATCCGAGCAGGCTGTTTTCCCCCCACTCTAGAAAGAGAGATGACCCCATGAGCACTCGCCCTACCGTTCTGATCACTGGCGCCTCCACTGGCATTGGCGCCGTCTACGCCGAGCGCTTCGCGCAACGCGGCCACGATCTGGTGCTGGTCGCCCGCGATCAGGCACGCCTGGACACTCTGGCCGCCCGATTGCGCAGCGAGCACGAGGTCGCCGTCGAGGTGATGAAAGCGGATCTGACCCAACTCAGCGATCTGACCACCGTTGAAGCCCGCCTGCGCGACGACGCCCGCATCGGCATCCTGATCAATAATGCCGGCGCCGCCCTCTCCGGCGGCTTCATCGAGCAAAGCACCGACAGCGTTGCGCAACTGATTGCCCTCAACACCACGGCACTGGTGCGCCTGACCAGCGCCATTGCCCCGCGTCTGGCCAAGGCCGGCGACGGCGCGATCATCAACATCGGTTCGGTGGTGGGCCTGGCGCCGGAATTCGGCATGACGGTCTATGGCGCAACCAAGGCCTTTGTGCTGTTCCTGTCCCAAGGCCTGAGCCTGGAACTGTCGCCCCGGGGCGTGTACGTGCAAGCCGTGCTACCGGCCGCCACCCGCACGGAAATCTGGGACCGCTCCGGTGTCGATATCAACACCCTGGACGACATCATGGAAGTGGGCGATCTGGTGGACGCCGCGCTGGTCGGCTTTGACCGACGCGAAGCGGTGACCATCCCGCCGCTGCAACAGGCTGAACGCTGGGATGACCTGCAGAGCGCGCGTCAGGGTCTGCTGGGGCACATCCGTCAATCCGAAGTAGCCCAGCGTTACCAGACCCAGCAGTGATCTTCAGGCAGGGAGCATTCGCGGCGGATTCGCGGCAGGCACTGTGGCGAATCCGGTCCGCTGTCGGAGGGAGAAATGAACCCAACGCCTACCCCTGACCACAACCGCCCCCCCTCACTCCAACCGACCAGAGCCGCACCACGATGAAAGCCTTTCTGATTGATCGCTATGGCCAGCACAGCGGGCGTATTGGCGAAGTGCCCACGCCCACGGTGGGTGCCCACGACGTGTTGATCGAGATCCACGCCAGCAGCGTCAACGTGCTGGACTCGAAGATCCGCACAGGCAAATTCAAGCTGATCCTGCCCTATGCATTGCCGCTGATACTGGGCAATGACCTGGCGGGCGTCGTGGTTGAGGTGGGTCCTCAAGTGCAACGCTTCAAGCCGGGAGACGAAGTCTATGCGCGCCCGCCTGAAACACGGATCGGGACGTTCGCCCAATGGATCGCCGTTAACGAACAGGCCGTCGCCCTGAAACCTGCCAACACCAGCATGATCGAGGCCGCGTCGATCCCCTTGGTCGCGCTCACCGCCTGGCAGGTGCTGGTGCAAACCGCCCAGCTGAAAAAGGGTCAGAACGTGTTGATCCACGCCGGTGCAGGCGGCGTCGGCACCCTGGCCATCCAACTTGCCAAGCACCTTGGCGCCTTTGTCGCGACCACCACCAGCACGGGGAATGTCCAATGGGTCAAAGCGCTGGGGGCCGATCAGGTGATCGACTACACGCAGCAGCACTTCGAAGACGTCCTGCACGGCTACGACGTGGTGCTCAACAGCCTCGGCGACGACGTGCTGAAGAAATCACTCCAGGTGCTCAAGCCCGGTGGCCAGCTGATTTCCATCTCCGGGCCACCCACGTTGCAGTTCGCCCAGGAGCAAGGGCTGGCCTGGCCGTTGCAGCAGGTCATGCGCCTCTTGAGCTTCGGTATCCGGCGCAAGGCGCGCCAGCGGGATGTCCGCTACGCCTTTGTGTTCATGCGGGCCGATGGCGCCCAGCTGCAACAGATCACCGCGCTGATCGAGGCCGGAATCATCAAGCCTGTGGTTGACCGCAGCTTCAGTTTCGAATCGACGGCAGAGGCCTTGCAGTACGTCGAGCAGGGACGAGCCAAGGGCAAGGTGGTGATCAAGATCAAATGACCACAGCGCCTACCGATACCCCGACTGAATCGACGACAGCCCCTGAACCCGACGAGGCAACGCCAGCGCAGGCGCCGGACAAACCTGCACCGCAAGTGCCGGCGGATGCTGTTGCGCCGCCACAGATCCTTTGGCGCCGCTTGATGCTGGAGCCGTAGGTCCGTCGGCTTTTCTGGCGACAACCCAGGCCGGCTAAACCTCGACCGACGCCCCCTCATCGGCTTCGCGCAGAATCCGTTCAAGCGCCGGCCGCGTCCACTTTTCCCAAGGCAACTCATCCTGCCCATCCCCCGGGTGACGATACTCTCCGGCATCAAACGCCAGGTAGATGGAAAAGGCCGGCTCGGGCATGTCAGCGTGCAAGGACAGATCAACCATGTCACTGAACAAGGTATTCATGACCGCATCGCCGTAATGAAAGTCGCGCCGCCCCTCGATAAAGAGCCGGGCCACCGCCATGGCGACTTGATTGAAAAGAGCACACCGGTCTATCTGCATCCCGTCATAGAGACGATTCAGGTCCTGGCAGGCGTCGCTTTCGATCGCTTCCAGCACCTTGTGAAGCTCGGCTTCACTCAACATCCTCTGCATCCACTGGCCCACCGTTTGTCCGGGAGGCGCAGATTAACATCCGCCAAACGCCCTGTTCATCGGATCAAGGCCACCGCTTGGCGCCCGTGGGTACGCGCCGGCCCAAAAACCGCCCCACTGCCGCGCAAAAACCCGGATAATGCCCGCCATTTTTTGCTTTGTGATGCCGGTGCCCCCCATGGAAATCAAGGTCAACTTTCTCGACAACCTTCGACTTGAAGCCAAGTTCGACGACTTCACGGTGGTGGCCGACCAACCGATCCGCTACAAGGGCGATGGTTCGGCGCCGGGTCCGTTCGACTATTTCCTGGCTTCTTCGGCGCTGTGCGCGGCGTACTTCGTCAAGCTGTACTGCCAGACCCGCAACATCCCCACCGACAATATCCGCCTGTCGCAGAACAACATTGTCGATCCGGAAAACCGCTACAACCAGATCTTCAAGATCCAGGTCGAACTGCCGGCGGACATCTCCGACAAGGACCGCCAGGGCATCCTGCGTTCCATCGACCGTTGCACCGTGAAGAAGGTGGTGCAGACCGGCCCCGAGTTCATCATCGAGGAAGTGGAAAACCTCGACGCCGATGCCCAGGCGCTGTTGATGCCGCAATCGGGCGCCAGCGCAGGCACCTACATTGCCGGCAAGGACCTGCCCCTGGAGCAGACCATCGCCAACATGTCCGGGATTCTCGCGGGTCTGGGGATGAAGATCGAAATCGCTTCGTGGCGCAATATCGTGCCCAACGTCTGGTCGCTGCATATCCGCGATGCGCAGTCGCCGATGTGCTTCACCAACGGCAAGGGCGCGACCAAGGAAAGCGCCCTGGCGTCGGCCCTGGGCGAGTTCATCGAGCGCCTGAACTGCAACTTCTTCTACAACGACCAGTTCTGGGGCGAGGAAATCGCCAACGCCGAGTTCGTGCACTACCCGGACGAGCGCTGGTTCCAGCCGGGGCGCAAGGATGAGCTGCCCAAGGAGATCCTCGACGAACACTGCCTGGCCATCTATAACCCCGATGGCGAGCTGCGCGGCTCCCACCTGTACGACACCAACTCGGGCAATATCGAGCGCGGCATCTGCTGCCTGCCCTACGTGCGCCAGTCCGACGGCGAGGTGGTGTACTTCCCCTCCAACCTGATCGAGAACCTTTACCTGAGCAACGGCATGAGCGCCGGCAACACCCTGGCCGAAGCCCAGGTGCAGTGCCTGTCGGAGATCTTCGAGCGGGCGGTCAAGCGCCAGATCCTCGAAGGCGAGCTGGCCCTGCCGGACGTGCCCCAGGAAGTGCTGGCCAAGTACCCGAGCATTCTGGCGGGCATCCAGGGCCTGGAAGAGCAAGGCTTCCCGGTGCTGGTCAAGGACGCGTCCCTGGGCGGTGAGTTCCCGGTGATGTGCGTGACCCTGATGAACCCGCGCACCGGTGGCGTGTTTGCTTCGTTCGGTGCTCACCCGAGCTTCGAGGTGGCGCTGGAGCGCAGCCTCACCGAACTGCTCCAGGGCCGCAGCTTCGAAGGCTTGAACGACCTGCCGCAACCGACCTTTGAAAGCCAGGCGCTGATGGAGCCGAACAACTTCGTCGAGCACTTCATCGACTCCAGCGGCGTGGTGTCGTGGCGTTTCTTCAGTGCCAAGGCGGACTTCGAATTCGTCGAGTGGGACTTCACCAGCCAGAGCGGCTTCAGTGAAAGGGAAAAAGCCAGCGCCGAGGAAGCCGCGACCCTGTTCGGCATCCTCGAAGGCCTGGGCAAGGAAGTCTACATGGCGGTGTACCAGCACCTGGGGGCCACCGCCTGCCGCATCCTGGTGCCGGACTATTCGGAAATCTACCCGGTGGACGACCTGATCTGGGACAACACCAACAAGGCGCTGTTCTTCCGTGAAGACATCCTCAACCTGCACAGCCTGGACGAAGACGGTTTGCGCTCACTGCTGGAGCGCCTGGAAGAAAGCGAACTGGACGACTACACCGACATCACCACCCTGATCGGCATCGAGTTCGACGACAACACGGCCTGGGGCCAGTTGACCATCCTCGAACTCAAGCTGCTGCTCCACGTGGCCCTGGGGCAGTTCGACCCGGCCAAGGAACTGGTGGAGATGTTCCTGCAATACAACGACAACACCGTCGAGCGCGGGCTGTTCTATCAGGCCTTGAACGCGGTACTGGAAGTGGAGCTGGACGACGAACTGGAGCTGGGCGACTACGAAGCCAACTTACGGCGCATGTTCGGCAACGAACGGATGGACGCGGTGATCGGCTCGGTGGACGGTAGCGTGCGCTTCTACGGCCTGACCCCGACCAACCTGCAGCTCGAAGGCCTGGACCGTCACCTGCGCCTGATCGACAGCTACAAGAAGCTGCACGCGGCGCGGGCCAAGTGGAGCGCAGCCAACCGCTGACACAGCGCCCGCCTCTGCCTGTACCCGTAGGAGCGAGCTTGCTCGCGAAGCACTCAAAAACGCCGCGTTCACCCAGTGAACGCGGCGTTTTCGTTGACGGCCATCGCGAGCAAGCTCGCTCCCACAACTAGCCAGACGCCCCCTGGCTGATCACACCAGCAGATACCTGAGGAGCGCGTTTGCTCGCTCCGACAGCGACGCGTTAGCCATTGCGCATCCCCGGCGGCCAGGGCTTGCGGTCTTCTCGCTCGGGCGGGCCGTACAGCTCCTGCTCCCATTCCTCGAATGCCGGCACGACGGTGTAGCCCGGATCGCAATACTGGCGAATGTATTGGGCGGCACGGTACTCGGCGTACTTGGCATTCACCGGTACGCCCTCTTCGTCCAGCTCCAGCACATTGGCAAAAATCGCGTAGGCCATCTCCAGCATGCTCGGCTCTTCGCTCAGGCAACTGCGATAGTCGACGCCCTCCAGCAGCGGGTAGCCGAGGGTGCCGTTGGCGACCCAGAAACTGAAGGTGCGCAACGCCCCGGAAAACTCCGGGCTGAGTTGTTTCGGGTAATGCATGCGGCTTGCCTCTGCTGGGTATCGGACCGGGTGGATTCTCCGGTACTGGCCGCTGTGCAAGCAAGCCGACGGCAGCCGCCGTGTTCAACTGACGGCCAGCGAGCGCTGTTCGGCTACCACGCAATTACGTCCCTTCTGCTTGGCCTGATACAACAACTGGTCGGCCTTTTCCAACGCAGCGGTGATCGAACCACTTCCCGGCTGCCACACGCTGACGCCCAACGAAACCGTAATGTGCCCGACGGTATCGATCTGCGCCGCGGCGATCGAGGCTCGCAGGCGCTCTGCGACATCGGTTGCAGCCCGTAGCGAACTGTTCGGCAAGAGCAGGACAAACTCCTCGCCGCCCACCCGGCACGGCAGGTCGTCAGTGCGCGAATTTTGCTTCATCAGGTCGGCAATCGCTCTCAGGGTTTCATCCCCCACGCCATGGCCGAAGGTGTCGTTCACCCGTTTGAAGTGATCGATGTCCATGGAAACAATGGCGAACGGCTGATTGGCCTGTTGCCAGTGCGCCAGGGTGTCCTGCATCGCCCGCCGGTTGGCCAGCCCGGTCAGCGCATCACTTTGCGCCTGCTGGTTAAGCCGGCCGATCTTTTCCTGGAGCAGGCTGGTGCCCAGCAGCAGCGCCCGACGAATCTGCCAACTTTCAGAATACTGCGCCGGGATCGCGCTGATGCGCTCATAGCTCTCAGGGCTGTCCAGGCGCTTGGCACTCTCGGCCAGCCGCGACAGCGGCGCCGAAATCCTGGTCCCCAACCACCAGATCAGCACCAGGCCGAACAACGCCAGCGGCAGTATGCCCTTGGCGACTTTGGACATGGTTACCTGCAGCGTGGCCTGGATGTTGCCGAGGGGCTGCTGGGCGATCACCCCCCAACCGCTGCTGGGCACATGGGTGAAACCTGCGAGCATTTCCACGCCCTGGGCATCCAGCGCCTGCAATGAACCCCCGCCCTGGCTCAAGGCCGCATCGACGATCGGGTCCTCGGCAACGATCTGGCCGATTTGCTCGGGATAGGGGTGATAGAGAACCCGCCGATTACTGTCCACCAGATAGACATGGGCGCCATCTTCACGTACCTGCCGGTCCATCAAGTCTTGAAGGGCGTTCTTCTGTTCAAGTCGGATGCTGCCGCCGACCAGCCCCAAGTACCGCCCTTTGCCGTCAAACACCGGCTGGGATACAAAAACCAGCAGATTGCCGGCAATGGACTTGAAGGCCTTGCTGATGATCGGTTGACGCAGCCTGAGCGGTGTCTGGTCTTGCAGGGACTGGCCATTGAGATTCAGGTGCTCGGGCATTGAGGCGATGATGGTGCCGGTCGCATTCGTGATCAGTACCGAGTTGAAGCTGTTGTCCTGCCCCAGCAAGCGCCGGGCTTCGCCGACCAGTCGTTGCGAGTCGTCAAAGTCCCCGCCCAGGACAGCGGCGGCATACTTCAAGCGTTCCTGATCGGAACTGAGCACCTGCTCCACACCGGAGGCGATCCGCGCGGCATAGGCCTGGTTGACTTGCAGGGCGTTTTCGATGAGTTCCTGCTTCTGGATCTTGAACATGACCCAGAAGCTGTTGGCCAGAGTGGCTAATGCTGCAAACAGTACGAAGACCAGAATCAGCACACGAAGATTAAGCTTGGGCTTGGGCCGGGTAGGCATGTAAAAAAGTCCGGATGAGCAAGCAGACAGTGGATTTCGATGTTGCGCCAACTGCCTGCCGGCTATGGATCATTCACGTCCGTGCGCCCTAGTCACATGGATAATCATCCGTCGAACATCGTCGAAACGCCTGCACTGTTTGGCTATAAAGGCGTCAGGTGTTAGAGCCGCGCAGTCTACCCGGGTTGCTCCGATTGGCAATCGATAAAATGACCAGGCGTCCAGTGGCGCACGGCCCGTGGTGTTCAGACCCGCCCCAACCCGGCACAATGCGCCACCTCAGACCAGGGTTGCCCCCCAACCGCCCGCATCACTGATCGCAAGGACCGTCCATGAGCGTCTTCAGCACCTTGTTCGACCCTCTCGAAAAGCCAGCACCGTCGGCCACTGACACACTCCAGGCGCCCCATGAAGAGGATGCAACGGTCGATCCGGTCCAGCCCCAGGAACAGGCCGAGTCCGCCAACCTGGCCCTGCTCGAAGCCGCCAATGCCTACTTCGCCTTTCACCTGTTCGCCGCCCACTTCCCCAGCCAGGCCGAGGCTGAACGGTTCGCCTTCGAACAGTGGGAGCCCGAACCTGCGGCGGATGCCAGCGACGCCGAATTCAGCGCCTGGGAAGCGCGCAATCCCAGCTGGCGCCTCAGGCAGGAATTGGGCTACTACATGGACGCCGATTTCGTCGAGCTGATCGGCAAAGACGACTGCCCGCAATACCTGGAATCGCTGATCCGCAGTGATGCCGAGCAACAGCGGCTGCGCTCGCGGATCAAGGCGCATTACAGCCACTTCATCATCGTCGGCAGCGAGTCGATTGATGGCGACCAGCGATCGGTTGCCTCCGGGCCCAATCAGCGCCCGCCGCAAAGCACGCCGACGCTGGACTACCTGGGCGAGTTCAACGGTTCCTCTGCCCCGCACTAGATGCTAAAAAGGCCCACAGTTTTCCCTTGCACCCCTTGTCGTGCCCAGCCGTACCACGAGAATCACCATGCACAGCCATTACCCGAACACCCGCGCTCCGTTGCGCCCTCTTGACCTTCTCACCCACCAGCCAACGGCGGTAGCCCCATGATCGAAGTCACCGAAGTGTCCATTGCCGACCTGCGCGCCGCCCTGGAATCGGGCCGGACCACCGCCGTGGAACTGGTCCAGGCCTATCTGGCGCGGATCGACGCCTACGATGGCCCCGATACCGCCACCGCCCTCAACGCCGTGGTGGTGCGCAACCCCGAGGCCCTGAAGGAAGCCGAAGCGTCCGATGAGCGTCGCGCCAAGGGCCAGACCCTAGGCCCACTGGACGGCATTCCCTACACCGCCAAGGACAGCTATCTGGTCAAGGGCCTGACGGCTGCTTCCGGCAGCCCGGCCTTCGCCGAGCTGGTGGCCTACCGCGATGCCTTCACCATCGAGCGCCTGCGGGGCGCCGGGGCCATCTGCCTGGGCAAGACCAATATGCCGCCCATGGCCAATGGCGGCATGCAGCGCGGGGTGTATGGCCGCGCGGAAAGCCCCTACAACGCCGCTTACCTGACCGCGCCCTTTGCCTCGGGCTCCTCCAATGGTGCCGGCACGGCCACCGCCGCCAGCTTCGCCGCCTTCGGCCTGGCCGAGGAAACCTGGTCCAGCGGTCGTGGCCCGGCCTCCAACAATGGCCTGTGCGCCTACACACCATCGCGTGGGGTGATTTCGGTGCGCGGCAACTGGCCGCTGACCCCGACCATGGACGTGGTGGTGCCCTTCGCCCGGACCATGGCCGACCTGCTGCAAGTGCTGGATGTGGTGGTGGCCGAAGACCCCGACACCCGCGGCGACCTGTGGCGCCTGCAACCCTGGGTGCCGATTCCCAGCGTGAGCTCGGTGCGCCCGGCGTCCTACCCGCAACTGGCGGCCGACGCCACGGCGCTCAAGGGCAAGCGCTTTGGCGTACCACGCATGTACATCAACGCTGACCCGGAAGCCGGCACCAGCGACAAGCCCGGCATCGGCGGCCCCACCGGCCAGCGCATTCACACCCGGCCCTCGGTGATCAGCCTCTGGGAACAGGCGCGTCGCGCCCTGGAAGCCGCCGGCGCCGAAGTCCTGGAAGTGGATTTCCCGCTGGTGTCCAACTGCGAAGGCGACCGCCCCGGGGCACCGACCGTGTACAACCGCGGCCTGGTCAGCAAGGAGTTCCTCCATGACGAGCTGTGGGAACTGTCGGGCTGGGCCTTCGACGACTTCCTGCGGGCCAACGACGACCCCAAGCTAAACCGCCTGGCGGATGTCGACGGGCCGCAGATCTTCCCCCACGATCCCGGCACCCTGCCCAACCGCGAAGACGACCTGGCCGCCGGCATGGACCAGTACGTAACCATGGCCAAGCGCGGGCTCAAGACCTGGGACCAGATCGCCTCCCTGGCCGACGGCCTGCGCGGCCTGGAGCAGACCCGGCGCATCGATCTGGAAGAGTGGATGGATCGCCTGGGGCTGGACGCCGTGCTGTTCCCCACCGTGGCCGACGTCGGCCCGGCCGATGCCGACATCAATCCCGAGTCGGCGGACATCGCCTGGAGCAATGGCGTGTGGGTGGCCAACGGCAACCTTGCGATCCGCCACCTGGGCGTGCCCACGGTGACCGTGCCGATGGGCGTGATGGCAGACATCGGCATGCCGGTCGGCCTGACCTTCGCCGGCCGCGCCTATGACGATTCGAGCCTGCTGCGCCTGGCATCGGCCTTCGAATCCACCGGCAGCAAGCGCCTGATTCCACCACGCACGCCGGCCTTGTCACCCGCTCGCTAAGCGCAAAGGCCCGGGGCGCCCATAAGGCGCCCCGGGCCTTTACCAGCCTGACAACGCACCACAGCGATGCACCGCCAGGGGCGCGCAACGTTATGCTGCGCAGGCTATTTCAGCTGATTGGCGAAACGCCCCACGGCCCCCACAACCTGGCGCGCACCCTCCTGGATTTCGAGAATCACCGAGCCGGCCTCGTTGGCAAGTGCCAGGCCTTCTTCAGCCTGCCCGCGACTGTTGGCCATGCCGCTTACGGCTGCATCCGCCAGACTCTGGTTCTGCTGTACAACGCTGACGATTTCTTCGGTAGCGGCACTGGTGCGCCCCGCCAACTGCCTCACTTCATCGGCGACCACGGCAAACCCCCGGCCCTGCTCACCGGCCCGCGCCGCCTCGATTGCTGCGTTGAGCGCAAGCAAGTTGGTCTGTTGGGCAATGCCGCCAATGGTCTGGACAATCGAGCTGATCAGCAGTGATTGCTTGCCCAAGGCTTCAATCCCGGCGGATGCCGCCTGCATTTCATCCGAGATCATGCGCATCGTTTGCACGGTGTTCTGCACCACATCGGCGCCTCGGCGAGCGCTGATGTCGGTTTGTTGGGAGATCTCGAACGCGATGGTCGCCGCCTCGTTCACCTGCTGCTCGCGAGCCACTTGCTCGGTAATGACCGTGGCGAACTTGACCACCTTGTAAAGGACGCCCTGTGCGTTGTGCACCGGGTTGTAGGTCGCTTCCAGCCAAACGACTCGACCATGGGCATCGACGCGCTTGAAACGGTCAGCCACGAATTCACCGCGATTGAGGGTCGCCCAGAACTCCTTGTAATGACTGGACGCGGCATCGGCTGGGTCACAGAACATGCTGTGGTGCTTGCCTTTGATTTGCCCAAGTTCATAGCCCATTGAGCGCAGAAACTGCTCGTTCGCTTGCAGGATATGGCCTTGAAGATCGAACTCGATCACCGCGGTGGAGCGCAGCAGCGCTTGAATGAACGCCGAATTCTCCGCCGAAGTGTCAACGGTCTCGGTGATGTTCGAACCAAAGGCATGGATACTTTCCAATTGCCCCTGTTGATTGACAATCGGCTGCCAGAGGCCACGAAACCACGACAGTCCGCCATCGGGACGCTGAAAACGGTAAGTATCGATAACCGCGTCGTGGTTGTTCACGCTGTCGAGCAAACGACGATAACAATCCATCTGCCGCACATACTGCGGAATGAAATTGTCGAGCGGTTTGTTCAGCACTTGGTTGGCGCCACACCCCAACATGTTCAGAAAGCCTTCATTGGCATCTATAACGTTGTAGTTGGCGTCAAGGACCGCACGCACAAGGCAAGTCTCAATCCCGTTGAGCAACTGTCGAGCCACTGAAAGCTCCGACTGAAGAGACTGCAACTGCATTTTCAAACGAGTATTGAACATGGGCGCATCCTGCTAAAGGAGAGACTCTTTGCTATCGGCAACCGTTGGGGGTTTGTTTTCAGCTTTTTTTATGCTGCAAAAACACTATAGAAGCATTGTTTGCAGCGCTCCATTTTCTCCCCTGATATAAAGCCATGCCCCCAGCCTGGTGGTTACAATCCCCGCGCCACGCCACTAGCGCCCTTCCCCCATGCACCGCCCGAGCCGGACTACTGACCATGACCACACACCGCATTACCCTCGCCAACGGCTGGATTGCCGAATTTGCCGAACAAGGTGAATTCCGCATGGGCGCCATCAGCTGGAACCTGCACCTGCGCGGCCCCGAGCAACAGGTCATCCGCTATTTCGAAACCCAGATCGTGCTGGTCAACGACGAGGATGGCGAGCAGGCACGAAATCACATCAGCCTGTCCGAGGACGGGGTCTACGGGTACCTGGGCAACGGTATGAGTCACGGCTGGGTGATCGACTTTTCCCGCTGCATGATCGCGCCCCACCGGGTGACGATTTCCCACTACCACTACGCCTATGACGAATACATTTCGCTGCTGGAGCAACCGGCGTACAAGCGAGTGCGGGAGTACATCAGTGTCAGTGGTCGGACTTACTACCTGACCTTCCCCCTCACCCGGGACGAGGATTTCCCTAAGGTCTGGGAGGAGTACCTGGTGATCCGCCGGCGGCAGCTGGACGAGCTGTATTTTCGTAACTGAGTCAGCGCAGGCTCCAGGACACGCCCAGGTACACCCCCAAGCCTTCTCCCGGCGTCGAGCGCGCCGCGTCCAGCCCCTTGTCGTCGTAGCCCGGAGTCACGGTGGCGGCGTAGCGTTTGTCAGTCAGGTTGCGCACATCGACCCAGGTCTGCCAGTCGTTCTTTGGCGCGTTGTAGCCCAGGGTGGCGCCGAACAGCGCGTAAGGATCGGCGTAGTAACTGTTGGCGTAATCCACCGCCACCTTGGACACCAGTTGGGTGTTGACGGCGGCGAAGAAACCCAGGGGCCAGTCGTAGCGCAGCTCGCCCTGGTAATAGTGCATCGGCAGGCCCGGTAGGCGGTTGTCGCCAAAGCGCGAATCGTCGCGGTAGTGGAAGTCGCTGAAGGTGTAGGCCTGGCGCAGGCTCAAGCGGCCGACGCCCGGCTGCGACCACAGCTCACTCAGCAGGCTGGCCTCCACGCCCTGGTGCACTGTGGGGCTGGCGTTGAGTTCATAGGGCGTGGTGGCGCTGGGGTCCGGCAACACCGAGAGCAGTTCGTGGCGCACCTGGGCGTAGTACCAGGCCAGGCTCCACTCGCCCAGGCTACTATCGCCGCGGCCGCCCAGCTCCAGAGTGGTGGCGGTCTGGTTGCGCAGCTCGATCGGATTGCTTTGGGCACCGTAGGCGACACCGCTGGTTTTCGGGAAACGTTGATTGGAGCTGTAGATCAACGACCAGGGGTGCGGTGCTTCCACCGAGCGGCTGAGGTTGCCAAACAGCTGCACATTCGGCGTCAGCTGGTAGCGCAGGCCCAGGCGCGGCGCGTAGTCCCAATCGCCGAGGCTGGTCTTGCCGCCGCCCTCGGGGTAGGTCACCGCGCTTTCGCGCCGGGTGTAGATGGCCGCCAGCCCCGTGGTCAGCCACAGGTCATCGGCGATCTCCAGATCATTGCCAAAGTGCAGGACCGTATCCGAGCCCTGGTAAGTGAAATTGCGGATTCGCGTGCCTGGCGCATAGCTGGCGGTGTTGCCTGTGGGAATCCGCACGAACTCGCTGGCGCCGTCATTGGGCAGGTGCTTGGTGACCCGCAGGCCCAGGGTGCTGCGGCTTTCCCGGCCCCAGAGAGTGTCGCGGCGCTTGTAGTCGAAGGTGCCGCTGACGTCGCTGTAGGCCACCTTCAGGCGGTTGGGGCCTTCGCGCAGGTCCATGGGGTAGTCGTGGTAGACCAGACCGGTCTGAATGCTTGAATCGTCGTCGATGTAGTAGGTGGTCTTGTTGCCGACAAAGGTGCTGCCCGGTTGCTTGCGCCGGTCGTCGCGGCTGACATAGGCCGGGTTGGCCGCCCGCGGGTCGTGCTCGATGGAACGCTTGCTGACCCGCCCGGCCAGATCGTTGTCGGTCTCGCGGTAGCGCAGGTAGAAACGCGTTTCCAGGTTCGGGTTGAAGCGGTAGCCGAAGTTGCCAATCACCCCCTTGCTCTGGCTGCGGGTGTGGTCCTGGTAACCGTCGGCGTTGGCGTCGGTCAGCGACACGTAGTAGTCGAAATTCCCCAGCACTTGCCCGGAGCTGAGCTGACGCTGCTGATAACCGTGGCTGCCGGTGGCGTAGCGCACCTGCAACAGCGGTGCGTCGTAGCCGGTGTGGCTGATGTAGTCGATGGCGCCCCCCAGGGCCAGGGCGCCACGGTCGAAACCATTGGCGCCGCGCAGCACCTCTACGTGATCGACCCACAGGGGCTCCAGCAACTCATAGGGGGTGCCGCCGGGGCCGGTCAGGGGCAAGCCGTCGAGCATGGTGTACAGCCCCGAGGCATGGGCCCCCGGCGCGCGGTTGATGCCCGAACCACGGATCGAGATCTTCACCCCTTCGTTCCCGGCGGACTGGGCGTAGACCCCTGGCTGATAGGCCAGCACATCCTGGTTGCTAGCGACCCGGCCTTGCAGCGGCCGGCGCATGTCCACCACATTGCCGGCGCCCGGCACCTGGGCCAGCCGCGCCTCGGCCTCTGCCACCTGCTGTCCCTCAGCGCCCTGCTCCTGCCCCAGGACCTGCGCCGGGGCCAGCTCCACGCTCCGGGTCTCGGCGATTGCCGGGCAGGCAAGGGCCAGGCCCAACAGGGCCGTGGGCAAGGATTTTGGCGAAGACATCGAGAAAACTCCGACAGGCAGAAAGGGGGCAATGCAAGTTGCGACGCAGGAAAGAACCAAGAGAACACAGGGCAATTGGGCTTTTTTTCGCCAGGAAAGCGGATGTCGGCAGTCACGCCTTCACTGGCGAAGCCACAGCGTCCAGCACGCAGCGCTAAGGGTTCTTGGCCCCCGCCAGAAAGTGCGCCACCAAGGCATTGGCATGACCATGGCCCATGCCGTGTTCGGATTTGAGCCAGGCCACCAGTTCCATGTGCTTCTTGCCGCTGACGGCGCCAAGAAGCTCCAGCCAGTGGCTGATGGGCTGACCGTAGTTTTTTTCAATGGAAGGAAAGTACGACGCCGGGCCTTTGACCTGGCTGGCTTGGCTCTTGTTGTCTTGGGTCTTGCCGTCTTTGCTCATGCTTCACCCTGTGCTTTTTTACTGCCCTTGATGTTTTCGATCAGATCGACCACGTAGTTCTGGTTGAAACCGGCAACGAAGGACCAGAACAGCAACTTGCCATAGGCGGCGTAACCATCAGCGTGCTGGCAGAAAATCACATAGAAGCTGTTCTCGGGGTAGTTGCAACTCTTGTCCCTGACGATCTCGGGAAACAGCTCCCCTTGCACCACGCCGGAGATGAACAGGATGTACAGCAAGCCCGCCAGGATGCCGCCAATGAACGACGGCAGCAGCACATTGAACCAGGAACTGCACAGGCTGATGATCTCCTCCTCGCAAAGGTGTGACAGTTGCCGGTGAAACCCCACATAACCACCAATATTGCCGACGATGAACACCACCGAGGGGATGGTGTAACCGTCGGCCATGGCGACCGCTCCCAGGGACGCCGCCAACAGCAGCACAAAGATGATGAACAGTCGCTTCCATAGGATGTTCAGTGCTTCCTGGCGGTTCATGTTCAGCTCGTCGGTTCAGGTTTTCGGAGAGATCCGTCTACCTTGATGACGATAGATGAGCCTTGCCCGGCAGGACCTTTTTTTTCGCCAGGGAATCCTTGCCCCTGCGACCTGCGCCTGCCGTGTCCTCAGGCCGGATACCCGGTGATCTCGCGGATGCTCTGATACAGCGGCTTGAGCTGGCGGTACATGCGCAGGTAGACCTCGCTGTACAGCCGCTGATACATCTGCTGCGCTTGCGGCTGTGGCTCGAACACCGCGCCGACCCGGGTCATGGCGCTGATGGCCGTGGGAAAGTCCGGGTACAGGCCCAGGCCCACCGCACAGGCGATCACCGCCCCCAGCCCCGAGGCTTCATAGACATGGGGGCGCTCTACCGGCAGGCCGAAGATGTCCGCCGTCAGTTGCATCGCCGCATCGCTCTGGGAGCCACCACCGGCCACCCGCAGGCGAGTGATCTTCAACTTGGAGCGTTTCTCCATGCGCTCCATGCCCTGGCGCAAGGCGTAAGCCAGGCCTTCAAGGATGGCCCGGTAGATATGGGCCCGGGTGTGCACGTCGCCAAAGCCGATCATCGCGCCCTTGGCTTCCATGCCCGGCTCGCGGATGCCCGGCGACCAGTAGGGTTGCAGGGTCAGGCCCATGGACCCGGGCGGCACCGCCTGGACCAGGGCATCAAACAGCTGTTCCGCCTCCAGCCCCTGCTCGGCCGCCTGCTGCACTTCCCGCAGGCCGAACTGTTGCTTGAACCAGCTGACCATCCAGTAACCGCGGAAGATCATCACCTCGCAGTTGTAGTGGTTCGGCACCGCCGCCGGGTACGGCGGGATCAGCGGCACCACTTCCAGATAGCGGGAACGGGTGGTGGTGATGGTCGCCGTGGTGCCGTAGGACAGACAGGCCGTGGTGGAATCCTGGACGCCCGAGCCCAGTACTTCGCAGGCCTTGTCGGCACCGGCGGCAATCAGCGGCAGGCCCTCGGGAATACCGGTGTGGCGGCTCGCTTCGGCGCTGATCCGGCCCAGGGTTTCACCGGGTTTGAGCAGGGTCGGCAACTGCTCCTGACGCACCGCCAGGGCCTGCCATTTCCAGTCGCTGGGGGCGGCCCAGCGCAGGCGCTTGTAGTCGAACGGCAGGTACGCCACGCAACAGCCGACGGAGTCGACAAAGTTGCCGGTCAGGCGATGGGTGAGAAAGCCCGACAGCAGCAGGAACTTGTCAGTGGCGGCCCACACCTCGGGTTGCTGCTGGGCCACCCAGTTGGCTTCGGCCTGGGCCCGAAAATAGTCCACTGTGGCCTCGGCGCCGATCAGCTTGAACAGCCAGCCCCAGGGTCCCTTGATCCGACCCTCGACCTCGGCCTGGCGCTGGTCGAGCCAGAGAATGGCCGGACGCAGGGCCTTGCCCTGAGCATCGACATTGATCAGGGTGCCGCGCTGGGTAGTGAGGGACACGCCGCGGATCTGCGAACGGTCGATACCGGTCTGCTGCCAGAGCAATTGGCAGGCTTCGCCGAGCTTGGCCCAGTAATAGTCCGGGTGCTGTTCGGCCCAGCCGGGCTGGCTTGAAAAATAGGCCTCCAGCTCCACCTTGCCCTTGCCCAGCAAGTTGCCCGACAGGTCGAACAGCAGCGCGCGCACGCTCTGGGTGCCGTTGTCGATCGCCAGCAGGTAGTCCTGCTTATTGTTGTTGTGGTTGTCCATGGGGCTCTCTTGGTTGGGGCTCAATCGGTGACGGGGGGCAGGCTGTGATGGCGCTGCCACAGGTCGCGATAGCGCTGTTCTTCGGCCAGCCAGCGCGCATCGTCCCAGCGCAGGCGGGGCTGGCACAGGCGGCGGATGGCCGGCAAGTACTGCGCCGCGCCTTCGGCCAGCAGCAGACCGAGCCGGGTACGGCGCAGCAGCAGGTCGTCCAGGTGCAGGACCATTTCCGCCTCGGCGGCAAAGGCCAGCTCGGCCCACAGGGTGTCGCTGACGCCGACGCAATCGCCGCCCAGCTCGGCCACCCGCTGCGCTACGCGGGGCAAGTCGCGGCCATGGCGCCCGGCCAGGCGCCGCACTTGAGCCGCGCTGAGCCCGGGAATATCCACCGGCGCCTGGGGGGCGAACACCGGTTCGCCGTCGTCCTCCACGTTGCGCCCGAGCATGGCGCCACAGGCTTGCAGCACCTCGATGGCCTGGGGCCGGAAGGTGGTGAGCTTGCCGCCGGCCAGGGTCACGCAGCCCGGCTCCTGCCACAGCACATGCTCGCGGGTTTCGTTGGACGGCTTGCCCTGTTGCTCCCCCCCCGCGCCGGCCACCACCGGGCGCACCCCGGCCCAGGTCGAGAGCACATCGGCGGCGCTGACCTGAGCCTGGGGAAACTGCTGGGCGCAGGCGGCCAGCAGGTAGCGCAGTTCTTCCTGACTGATGCTGGCGCTCTGGTCCAGATCGTCGCGGTGATCAAGATCGGTAGTGCCCACCACCGTGGCGCCTTCCCAGGGGAAGACGAACACCGGCCGACCGTCCTCGGCATGCATGAAGCTGAAGGCATAGGCCACCGGTAACCGCCAGCCCGGCAGCAGCAGGTGGCTGCCGCGCAAGGGCCGCAGTTGGCGAACGCTGCCCGGCGGGCGCAGGCGCTCGGCCCAGGCACCGGTGGCCACCGCCAAAGCGGCGCAACGCAGCTGTTGCGGCGCCCCGCCCTCACTGTCCTCGATCTCGACCCCACAGACCCGCCCGCCTTCGCGCAGCAGTCCCGTAACCCGCAGGCCGCTGAACACCTGCGCGCCATCGGCCCGGGCTTCGGCCAGCACCCGCATCACCAGGCGCGCATCGTCGGTCAGGGCATCCAGGAAACAGGTGCCCCCCAGCAGGCCCGGCTCCTTCACCCCCGGAGCCAGGAAGCGCAGGTGCGCGGCATCGTGAAAGCAGTGGTTGCGGCGCCCGGCCAGGGCGTCATACAGGGTCAACAGGCCACCGAACACCTTGGGCCCGGGAAACCTGCCGCGGTAATGGGGCATCAGGAAACTCATGGGTTCCACCAGCCCGGGGGCCTCCTGCAGCAGGCGCTGGCGCTCGCGTACCGAGTCCCGGGTCAGGCGCCACTGGCCCTTGGCGATGTAGCGCAAGCCGCCATGGACCATCTTCGAGGAACGGCTGGAGGTGCCCCAGGCAAAGTCCCGCTGCTCCAGCAATAGGCAACGCCAGCCGCGCCGCGCCGCTTCCCGCAGGATGCCGGCGCCGCTGATGCCGCCGCCGATCACGATCAGGTCCCAGGGTTGCGCCCCCAGCCCGGGCAGCGCCTGTTGGCGCCACTGGCCGTTCCAGTCCTGGCCCATGGCGTCACTGCTCCAGCAGGGTGCCGGGGTTGAGGCGCCCGGCGGGATCGAAGTGGCGGCTCAAGGCCTGCAGGGTGTCGATGGCCAGCGCGCCCTTCTCCCGCCGCAGGTACGGCGCATGGTCCTTGCCCACCCCGTGCTGGTGGCTGATGGTGCCGTGGTGATTGACGATGGTCTGGCTGGCGGCGTGCTTGAGGGCCTGCCAGCGCGCCAGGGTCGCCGGGTAGTGGGCGTCGGGGCGGAATACGTAAGTGGTGTAGATGCTCGACCCTTCGCCATAGACATGGGACAGGTGAGTGAACACATGCACCTGCTCGCCCTCGGCGGCCAGACCATCACGCAGGCTGCCCTCGATGCGTTGCAACAGGCGGTCAACGTTGCTCCAGTCGGTGGCGGTTTCCAGGGTGTCCACCAGATAGCCGGCGTTCCACAGACTTTCGCGCAGGTAGGGAAAGCGAAAACGGTTCTGCGCCCACTTCTTGCCCAGCAACGTCCCGGTAAAGACCCCGCCAAACCCCTTGAGCTGGCGCCGGGCGTGACGCAGGGACAAGGCGTTCTGCTGGCGATTGCCGGTCACGCCGAAGGTCAGCAGGCACTTGCCCGGCCCCGCGCCGCGCAGGGCCAGGTATTTTTCCAGCCAGGCGATCTGCGTGGGATGGCCGGCCAGGGCCAATTGGGTTTCGGTCTCCAGGGCATTGGACAGGCGCAGCATCGACAGCGGCACCCGGGCCTGGGCCAGGGCGCGCACCGCTTGCAGCGCCTGGGTCCAGTCCGGCAGGAACACCCCATAGAAGCGCTCGTCGTCCGGCAAGCGGCTGACCCTGACCTTGACCTCGGAAATGATCCCGAAGCGCCCTTCGCTGCCCAGTACCACTTCCCGCAGATCCGGCCCGGCCGCAGACGCCGGAAAGGTGGCGATGGGCATCGGTCCGGCAAAGGTTTCCAGGGTGCCCCCGGCGAACAGCTGCTCGATGCGCCCATAGCGCAGCGACTGCTGGCCACTGGAGCGGCTGGCCACCCAGCCCCCGAGGGTCGACAGCTCCCAGGACTGGGGGAAGTGCCCCAGGGTGTAACCCCGGGCGCGCAGCTGGCTCTCCACCTGCGGGCCACTGGCCCCAGGGCCGAAGGTCGCCAGCAGGCTGTCTTCGTCCAGCTCCAACAGGCGACTCATGCGCGCCAGGGACACCGTCAGCACCGGCCGCTCGGACCAGCCTGGATTGATGTGCCCGGCCACCGAGGTGCCGCCGCCGTAGGGAATCAGGCACAGGTCGCGGTCCTCGGCCAGGGCCAGCAACTGGCGGATCTGCTCGGCGGTTTCCGGAAAGGCCACGGCATCCGGATAAACCCCCAGCTCGCCTTCGCGTAGGGCCAGCCAATCCGGCAGACTCTGGCCGCGGGCATGCAGCAGGCGCTCCTGGGGATCGATGCAATACAGTGGGTGGGCAGCAAGGCGTGAGGCCGGCACCTTGGCCAGCGCCTGTTCCAGAGTCGCCTCCGGCAAGCGGCGCCCCGGGCCCAGGCGCTCGGCGAGAAACCCCGCGCCCTGGGCCGGCAATTCGACCACCGTGGATGCATCCCCCCAGCCGTTCCAGCGTCGCATACGTGTGTCCTTGTGCTGTTCTTATAGGTCTTGCTTCAGGCTCCCTATACTAGTGCGCGGCTGAACGCTGTCACGGTCGCATCGCGCCAGAGGATGTAGCCGATTGAGTCAGGCACAGGTGACATCCGGCGCCAGTTACCGAAGAATCCTCCCCTCCCCATCACAGGCTCGCGTCCATGCCGGCAACCCTGAAAACCTGCGCCCCGCTGTTCTGGTCCACCGACCTGGGCATCGACTACGGCGCGCCGACCTTGCACCTGCACGACTTGCTGCCCGTGGTGGGCGAGGAACACTCGGCCTTCTTCCAGCACCGGGACGGCATCCTGATCGGCGAAACCCTGCAACTGATCTGGTGCCCGCCGGTTGCCGACCTCAATGGCTGGAACGAACAGCCTTCGGAAATTGCCCTGAGCCAGCTGCTGCGGGTCAGGATCACCGGTCTGGCAGCCGAACCTCCCGCTCCACGCAATGCCATCCACCATGGCCGGCCGAGGTACCGCTTCCTGGTCCTGTCCTGCCAGCCGCTGCCGGCGGCCCTGCGCGCCCAACCGCTGGCACAGGACGCCTGGTCCATGCCGCTGATCGAGAGCCAACAAGGTAGCTGCCTGACCTGGGATGCCATCCATGACTGTGGTCGCGCCGAGGTCCAGGGGCTGATCTACCTCAGCGCCTACCGCCGCGACGAAACCTATATGGAAATCTTCCTCGAAGCCGTGGGCGAGCAACTGTTTGGGCTGTTTTCGGTGCACTTTGGCCCCGGGGGTGACGACTATGAATTGGGCCGCCGCGCCCTTGAAGGCGCAGAGTTGCGGGCCATCCGCCGCGCCCTGGACAGGGCCCAACCCTTGATGGATTCACAGGCCGCTTACCTGGCGAGCTGAGCCCTAGCGACAGCAAAAGAGCACTGAAAAAGACTAAGCAGCTGTTTTCAAACTCATTTTTTTGCTTTTGGGGCTTCACAGCCCTCGCAGAAATTGATAAATTTGCGCCCGTTCTTGCAGCGGCCCTCCCCGGACCGGCATTCAAAGCAAGTAACGTCGCAACAGCTACAGGGGCGTCGCCAAGCGGTAAGGCAGCAGGTTTTGATCCTGCCATGCGTTGGTTCGAATCCAGCCGCCCCTGCCATTTTTCTTCATGTTCATCCCCCCAGACTCCGTTCCAGTACCTCCAGCAATGCACTGACCTTGGGCAACCCCTGCCGGCTTTTCAGCCACAGCAGATGAATCGCCTGCCCTTCGCTGGCCCACTGCGGCAGCACTTCGACCAGGGTGCCCTGCGCCAGCTGCTGCTTGACCAGCCACGAAGGCAATTGCGCGATGCCGTAACCGTCCAGCACGGTCATCAACAGCCCCTCGCCATCCCCCACCACGCAACTGGCGGACATGACCCGGCGCTCGCTCTCGCCCGGACGCCCGGTCGCAAAGTTCCAGGGGCTGACCCGGCCGTCCACCCAGCCATAGGCAATGCACTGGTGCCGTTCCAGGTCCTGGTCGGTCAGCGGCGTGCCATGGCGCCGCAAGTAATCGGGAGAGGCGCAGAACAGGTGCCACTCGCGGCCCAGGCAGCGATGCCCCAGTGCCGCCGGCCACAGCTCCGAACCACCGAGGCGCACGGCAATGTCCACGCCGGCTTCGAGGGGGTCGATGGCGGAATCGGAAAAGGTGATGTGCGGCTGCAAACCGGGGTGTTCCCGGGCAAACCGCAACACGGCAGCCAGTACCTGGGAGCGGCCAAAGGTCCCGGGCAGATCGATGCGCACCCGCCCCCGCAGCTCGGTGTGTTCCGCGTTCAGCGCCAGCTCGGCCTCTTCCAGATCGGCCAGCACACCGCTGCAGGTGCGGTAGAAAGCCGTCCCCGCGTCGGTCAGCGCCAGGCTTCGAGTGGTGCGCTGGAACAGCCGCGCCTGCAACCGCCCTTCCAGCCGGGCAATCGCCTTGCTGACGGCGGAAGCGGTGAGGTTGAGGCGCTCGGCGGCGGCCTTGAAGCTGCCGCAGTCGGCGACGCAGACAAATACATCGATCCCCTTCAAGCGTTCGGAAGAAAACATCGGCGCCTCGCATTCATGAATCTGATTCCACTCATTGGGTAAAAATCATCATAAAACAGAATCAGATTCCCCAGTAAGCTGGCTGGCATTCTCCCAAGACCCTGCTACAGACGATGAGGCACGGATGCTGCGCACCCTGAAAGGCTACCCAAAGGCGATCAACCTGCTGCTCACCGGCACCCTGGTGCTGACCCTGGCCCGGGCCATCACCCTGCCCTATCTGGTGATCTACCTGAACAGCGCTTTCGGCCTGCCGGTCAGCGACATCGGCCTGGTGATCGGCAGCAGCCTGATCCTCGGTTCGCTGCTGAGCCTGTATGGCGGATTCCTGGTGGACAGGACTCCCAGCCACCGCCTGATCCTCGGCTGCTGTGCGCTGTTCACCCTGGGTTTTGTCGGCACCTTCGCCGCCCGCCAGCTGTGGCTGTTCTACTTGTGCCTGGTGCTGATCAACCTGGCCTACGCGGTGATCGACATCGCGATCAAGGCCGGCTTTGCCCAGCGCCTGCCGGTGGAGCAACGCAGCGAAGCCTTCTCGATCAAGTACACCCTGACCAACATCGGCTACGCCGTGGGCCCGTTTCTCGGCGCCGGGCTGGCACACCTGAGTATCAGCCTGCCGTTCCTGATATCCGCCGCCCTGGGCGCCGGGTTCCTGGCAATCCACCACATCTGGGGCGACAGACAGCTGGATGCCGCTGGCGCCACAGCCACGCCACTCTCCTTCCCGACCCTGGGCAAACAGCTGCTGCGGGACTACCGCCTGGTGTGCTTCACCCTCGGCGGCCTGCTCAGCGCCGTGGTCTTTGGCCAGTTCTCGGCCTACCTCTCGCAGTACCTGGTGGTCACCACGTCCCCGGAGGCCACCTACCGCATCATCAGCACCCTGGTGGCGACCAACGCCCTGCTGGTGATCGCCTTGCAGTACAGCATTGGCCGCAGGATTTCCCCGCGCCATCTGAACCGCTGGCTGGCAACCGGGCTGGGGCTGTTCCTGCTGGGGATCAGCGGGTTTGGCCTGTCCACCAGCCTGCCGCTGTGGGTGCTGTCGATGGTGGTGTTCACCCTGGGGGAAATCATCGTGTTTCCCGCCGAGTACATGTTCATCGACCTGATCGCCCCTGAGCCGTTGCGGGGCCTGTACTACGGCGCCCAGAACCTCTCCAGCCTCGGCGGCGCCCTGGGCCCGATACTCTGCGGCATGGTCCTGGCCAGCCAGCCGGCGCACTGGATCTTCTACATGCTGGGGGCGTTCATTGTCGCCGGGGGGCTGTTCTACTGCCTGGGCGCGGCCAACTTGAGCCAGCCTGTAGCCAGGAAGGCGGATTGAGGCTTGATCCTGTGCTGGCGCGGCCAGCAGATTCACACCCGCCACCTTCCGCACGTTCCTCTTTGCACCCCCAACAAAGAGGAATACCCGATGAAAAACACCGACCTCAGCCAACTCATCCTCAGCGACCACGCCCGCATCGAAGCCGCCATCAGCACTGGCGCTGCCTGGGAGGTGTGGTTTCAAGTGGAGTTTCTGATGCTGCTGCGTTCGGCCCATGTGGCCGCCGCCCGCGAAGTGCCCTATCCCAATCCGAATTCAGGCCTGCGCCTGGACGTGCTGGCCCAGCAAAACGGTGAGAACTACGCCATTGAGCTGAAGGTGGAAAGTGCCACCAACGCCGGCAACAAGCTGCTGGCCGAAACTCAGAAGGACATCGAAAAACTCACCAAGTACACCAGCCCCGTCGCGGCACGCTGGGCTGTGGCCGTGGGTTACAGCGACGTCGCCAAACGTGGCTTGCGGGACTTCGCCAACGCCCACAACACCCGGGTCATCTACCAGGAATCCGGCGCCATAGGCTGCATGATCGCCACGGTTTGACCACCCGCTGCAAAACGGCCCCGCCACGGCGGGGCCGTCGCTGCCCAGGGCCATACGCCCCCTGGACAGCACCTTCCTCCCACGCCTTGCTACCACGAGAGAACCTTACAGCGTCAGTTGCCCACGCTCCTCATCGGTCAGGCGCGCCCGGGCCTGTTCGCTCAAGGGCCCGGCCCCCAGGACCTGCACCGGGCTGTCGGGGTTGTAGCCCGGGGCGCGGCTGGCTTCTTCGCGCTGGCGTTGCACCGGTTCGGAACCAAAGCCCAGCACTTCCACGGTGACGATGGACGCCCGGCCCTGCCTGGCTGCCGCCTGCTGATTGCGCGCCGCGTCCTCCGCAGCCTGGGACGCCGCCGAACCCGCGGCACTGGCCGAGCTCATGGCGCCGGTGTTGACCGCCGCCGTGACCGGCACCCCGGACGACTTGCCCTGGGTCTGGATGTTCGCCGCGTTGACCACCCGCAGTGCAGCGATATTGACGTTGCCCGAGACCCGGATACCCGCCTCGCCGGCATCGATGGTGCCCAGGGGTGCGATCAGGTCGATGTCGCCGGCCGCCACCTCGGGAATCGGGTTGAGGGTGGCGATCCCGGCCCCGGTGCTGGGCACCGACGGCGACAGGCTGACATTGCCCCAGGTGTCGTAGACCCGCTTGGGCGGGGTGTAGACCACGGTGGTCTTGGAGCCCCGGCCGGCGTTGATGTCGCCCGCCGCCGACCAGCCCATGATCGAGCCGCCGAAGGTGGTCATGATCCGGCTCTGGCCCAGGAGGATGCTGCCCAGGGAGTACAGCTGGATGTCCCCCGCGCCCTGGGTGATGACCCCGGCCGAGGCCGGCGGCGCCGTGCCTTCGATGCCGAAGGTCTGGTGGCCGCCCGGGGTCAGCATCTGGATATTGCCGCCGAAATCGGTGTGCACCCCGGCGCCGCCGAACAGGGTGATATCGCCCTTGTAGGTGATCGGGTTGCCGGCCACATCGGTACTCGGGAACAGCCCGGCAATCGCCGCCCGGCCCCGGGCGTAGCTGCCCTGGCGTATACCGCCGTCCTGGGTGTACTCGCGGCCGGCAGCCTTGAGCTCGGCAAAATACACCTCCCGGGCAAACACCCGCTGCTGCTCCGCCGGCAAGGCCGCGTAGTAGGCCCGGGCCTGGCTGCTGTCGCCGACAAAGCCGAAGCGCTGCGCCAGCCAGTCCACCAGCTCACCCTCGTAGGTCTTGGCCACCTTGCCCGCCGACAGGCTTTCGCCAGGCTGAGCCAGGCGGCTCGGGTCCAGATAGGCCTCGACAAAGCGTCGATAATCCGGGCCGCTGGCACCGACCCCGGCCTGCATCACGATGCTCGCCCCGGGACGGCTGTCCCCCGCCGCCACAGCGCCGAGACTGGTGACGCTGACCCGGTCTTCCATGAGGATGTTGCGCCCCGCGGTCAGCTCCAGGGTCCCGGGGCCGGCAACGTTGAAGCTGCTGTAGAGAATGTCGCGCCCGGCACTGGCGATGGAGATGTCGCTGGGGTTGTGGTGCACGAACAGGTTGCCGCTGAAGGTGTATTCGCCATAGGTGCTGTTGCCGCCCTTGGCCCCGCCAAGACCGGTGCCGCTGCTGACGATGTCCTGGCCGGCCTTCATCCAGACTGCGCCACCGCCTTCATAGTAGGTCTGCCCCAGGCGTGGGTCGGACGCCGTGGTGAGGGTCAGGACGCGGCCGCTGCTGACCCCCAGCAAGTCGCCGTTGATGGCATAGAACCGCGACGGCTCGGTGTTGCCCGCCCACTGGTTGGTCGCCGTGTTGGGGCCGAAGGCAAACAGCGGGAACACCCCGCCGCGGGCCCGGTTGCCATCGGCGGAGAGATTGCCGCTGGCCGCCAGGGGAATCCCTTCCAGGGTCGCGCTGGTGGCCATGAAGGCTGGGTGCTCGGGGGTCGCCAGCGCCTGCGCCGAGGCGCTGGAGCGGCTGACGGTCAACTCGCCACCGTAGATCGAGTCACCGGCCAGCAGCTGCAACTGACCGTTCAGCGAAGGCGCCAGCACCAGTGCCGCCGGAACCACCGCCGCCCCCGCCTCATACAGGCTGGATTGGCCGTAGTAGAGGCTGCCGCTGGCCGCCACGGCGCGCAAGGTCGGCGGGTAGACGGTGGCCATGTCGGTTTCCGTGCCCCTGGTCAACGGCGTGAGGTTGCCCCCGGCCGAGTACAGGTCGATGGCGCTGCGCTCGGTCCACAAGGAGAACCAGCTCTGGCCGATGCCGGTGGCCCCGCTGGCGCCCTGGTAGGCCCAACCATTGGCCAGGGGGGCGCGCCCGGGGTCGGCCACGGTCTGCAGCACCAGGTCGCCACGGGTCGACAGGCTGAAGGTGGCATCGCCCGGCATCAGGGTCATGCCGCCTGCGGCCACCGCCAGGGTCGCCCGCTGCGGCTCGAAGGCCCGGGTTTCGCTGCGGCTCTGGTCCGCCGCCTGGGCGCCGTAGTGCAGGTTCAGGCTGCCCAGGGCCGCGCTGCTCAGTTGCGCATGGCCGCGCAGGTTCACCAGGGCGCCGTTGAACACGCCAAAGCCGACCTGGCTGTAGGGGTTGACCTGCCCGCCGACGCGCAGGGTCAGGTCGCCACCGCCGGTCACTTGCCGGCTGCCATCGGCGGCCACCCGGCCGGTGCTGCCCACCGCCAGGATCAGCCCGGTGCTGCGCGGGTTGACGTAGCTGGCGTAGATCGGCGCTGCCATGGGCGCCAGGGCGCCGGCATCACCGCCGACCTCGACCTCCAGGTTGCCGCCGCCCAGGGTGCCGAAGCCGGTGAAGCCGACCATCTGATCGGCGCCGCCGGCGCTGTTGGCGGTGTAGGTGCCGAAGTTGATCCACCAGGCGGTGTCCCGCGCCACGCCGCCGCTCAGGTCGTTGCCCTGGCGCCACAGCCAGTTGCCCACGTTGCTGGAGTCGTTGCCGGTGTCGCTGGCCACCGGGCGGCCCGGGGGCAGTTGGTTGGGCAGGGTCACGATATTGCCGCCGAGGTTCGCCCCGACCTTGATCCGCAGGTTGCCACCGCCGTCCGGGTACCAGGCCCGGTAGACACTGCCAGCGCCACCGTCCACCAGGGACTCGTAGCCGCCAGCGACGTTGTTCAGCACTTTCTGGCCGTTGCCTCCCCGCGCCAGGTTGTAGGGATCGCTGGCCGAGGTGGCACTGGAGGAGGTGCCGGCGGTGTACACGCCGAACAGCGAATCCATGCTCAGGTTGCCCGCCGCCAGCAGGTCGAGGTCGGCGGCACCGGTGCGCACGACGCTAAACCGGGTGCTGCTAGGCACCAGGGTGTAGGAATCGCCAACGGCGCAGTAGCTGGGGGTGTTATCACACAGCGCAGGGTCACCGAACTCGTCGAAGTTGACCGGCTGGCCGACCATGCTGTCGTCGCCGAAGAAGTCCAGGGAGCCCTCTTCGGTCCAGACATACTGCGCCTGGCCGAACATCCCGTAATGGCTGTCCGCCAGGTGCAGGTTGCCGGCCGTGGGCTGGCTCTGCAGCACGCGGCTGTCGGCCGCCGCGGTGTCGGCCCCGGCCACCAGGCGCAGGGACCAGGACTGTGCACCCTCTGTCAGCATCGGCGCGATGGCCCAGAGCTTGCCCTGGCGCCCGCCGTTTTCCGGCCGCAACAGCACCGAGGCCACCCCGCCCGGCAGCTTGATATCGGTGCCCGAAGGAATCAGCGCCCCACGGGACAGGTCTTTGCCACCGTCGAGCACCACCAGGTTACGCGCCCCGGCTACGCCCGGCAGGGGCACGCCCTTGGGCCAGGTCAGGGCATTCACGGCGGTATTGGCGGTCAGCAGGGTGCCGGCCTCCAGCACGCTGCCCGGGTTCAGGGTCAGGCTCTGGTTCAACAGGGTGCCGGCGGCGAACAGCAGCGTACCGTTGCTGTCGCGCACCGCGGCGGCCAGCACCGTGCCCGCCGGCAGCACCAGGCTCTCGCTGAGGGTCGCCGCCACCGGCAGGCGCGTGCCCTGCGGCAGGGTCAGGGCCTTGATCGGCAAGTCGTAGTTGAGGGTGCTGCCCCCGGGGAACAGGGTGCCATCGGCCAGGGACAGGCCGCCCCCCGGAATCACGATATCGCCACCGGTGAAGTCGATGCCGGCCCGCAAAATCCAGCCATTGTCGTCATCGGTGCCCGGCGGCGGCGCGAAACCATCGTTGATGCTGCCGTAGACGTTCAGGTCGCCACCGGCGCGCAGGCTCAGGCTGCCCACTTCACCGGAGCCGTAGACGTTGTCGTCCTTCTGGGTGTGGGGGTTGAGGCTGGCGTAACGGTAACCGGACAGGTCCAGGTCGCCCTGCACCACCAGGTCGCCGTCGGCGGTCTTGCTGACGATCTGCACCCCGGGCCGCAGGTGCAAGGCATCGGCGTAGGTGGCGTTGTTCAGGCCGGCCAGCTTGTTGTGCAGCAGGTCGTTGTTCTGCAGCGCAGCGTTGATAAAGGCAGTGCTTTGCAGGTGCTTGGCATCCAGGTAGGCCTGGGTTATCTCCTGGTAAGGACGCCCGCTGGCGGTGGCGTCGGTTTTTTCCGTGGCATCGTCGTAGCTGATCATGCCGTTGACCGCGATCGAGCGCTCGCCCTGGATATCCAGGCGGCCACGAGCCTCGATGTCGATGTCATTGCTGCTCTGGTCCGCCTGGACGATGCGCGGCGCGTTCAGCTCCAGGGTGCCGCGGCTGCGGCCGTCGTTCTGCCCCGGGGCGCTGCCCGACGCCACATCGGTGCCGTGGCGCAGGTCGATGCGTGCGCCGTCGGCCAGGGTCAGGCGGCCCTGGCCCGAGCTCAGGACCACGCTGGCGCGGTTCGGCGAATCGATGATCTTGCCGAAGCTGTCGACCCGCAGCGTGCTGCCGTGGGCATCCAGCAGCGCGCCGCTGTCCAGGGTCAGGCCCTGGCTGGCCGCCAGGTTGATGCTGCCGACCCGAGCGCCACTGGCGTCCACCCGCCCGGTGACTCGCAGGCTGCCATGGTCCAGCGAGACGTTGACGCTGCTGGCCTTGACCCCGTCGCCAATGCTCAGGTCGCCCTGCTTGAGCTGGAAGCTGCGAGCGCCAAAGACCTGTCCCTGGTTCAGGCGCTGGTTGAGGGCGGCGAACTGCTCGTCCAGGCTGCCGCTACTGCCCAGGTGCTGGGCCTGGATTTCCACCGCGCCGCCGAGGAACGGCACCAGGGTGCCGCCGGCATCGTACTGGCCACTGCTGCCGCCGAGGATGCTGCCCGCCAGGTCGACCCGCCCGGCCGCGCTGTCCAGCGCCACCACCCGCAGCTTGCCGGCCTGGTTGTGGCTGGCCGAAAGGTCGATGGTCGAGCCGGCCGCCTGCAGCACGTTGCCGCTGCGGCTTTGCAGCAGCACTTCGCCGCCGGCGCCGTATCGGGTCAGGTCGTTGAACGCGATGGCGCGACCGGCCACATCGACCCGCGCCGCATCGGTCAGCAGCACATCGCCACGGGCGCCCAGGGTCACCTTGCCGCTGGGCAGGACCACGGTGCTGGCCAGGCGGATGCTGTCGCCCTGCAGGTACAGTTCCGCGCCCTGGCCATTGGCCGCGCCACGGGGGCCCGCCGAGGCACCGATGTCGATGGCGCCACCGGCAGTGATGCGGTTCACCGAGCCGGCCTCGCCAGTCATCAGCGGGGTGAGGATATTCAGGTTGCCGCCACTGTAGGCAAAGCCGCTGAGCGGGTCGAAGGCGCCCTGGCTCTGGTAGACCGCCAGGCTGCCCTTGTGGTTGGCGGTGATGCGCTGGCTGGCATTCAGATTGACGTTGGCAAAGCCCAGGGCCAGGCGGTCGAAGCTCTGGGTGGTGCTGGGCTGGGCGAAGGCGCCGTAGCCGAACTCGATGCGCTCGGCGTCGATCGCAAGGCGCCCGCTGCCGGTCCCGGCCCCTCCGGCCACCACCGCCCCGGCCGGGGTCACGGCGCCCTGCCAGATCAGGTTGGCGGTGTGGATGCTGGCCACGTCATTGGCCCCGCCCGCGCCGTAGATCGCCGGAGTGGAGAGCATCAGGTTGCTCAGCAGCGACTTGCCGGTCAGCGGGTCGTAGGTGTCCAGGGTGGCGCTGCCGTAGAAGTTGAAACCGTCCCGCGCCGAGAGCTGCAGGGTCTCCAGGGCCGGCGCACCGAACTGGGTGTCGCCGCGCAGCAGGCGGTCCAGTACCTGCTGGGTCAGGGTCATGCCACTGGGCAGGCGGTTGCCCGCCGCCGCGGCCGCCAGGGCTTCGGGGCTGCCGACATTGATGTTGTTCAGGCCCAGGTTCAGGTGGCGGGTGCCGTAGCGCACCTGATCGCCCAGTTCGAAGGTGTTGTCGGTCAGGGCGACGATGCTGCCTTCGGAATACAGCGCGGTCTGCCCGCTGCAGGGCGCGCTGGCGCAGGAACCGACCTTGATGCCGCCGCTGCTTTGCCCGCCGGCCTGGACCTTGCTGATGACATTGAGCAGGCCATTGGACACCGCCAGCATATTGGCCACCTGGTAGGTGAAGCCGTCCCGGGCGTCATAGCTGGCCTTGCCGCGACCCAAGGTGTTGATGGAGGCGCCCTGCTCCAGGACGATCTCGCCGCTGTTGCTCACCAGGAACACTTCCGGCGCGGCCAGGGTCACGCCTTCGCGCAAGGTGATGGAGCCCTTGGGCGTGTTGATGCCTTCGGCCAGGGTGATGTAGTTGCCGCCCTGGCCGTATTTGACCAGCGTCAGGCCACCGAGCATCAGCCGCGCCGCGCCCAGGTTATTGAGGCTGTCCGCGTCCAGGGTGACGCCGCTGAAGCCGCTGGTGGCCGACTTGCCGCTGGTCACCACTTCAATGCCGCCGCTGCCCATGTTCAAGATCGCCACGGTGCCGCCGTAGCCGCCCTGGGCGGCGTCGAAGCGACCGATGCCGCGGAAGGAGAAGGCCTCCGCCCCGGCCCCCGCTTGCAGCGCCAGCTTCAGGGTCTTGGCGTCCACCGGCAGCATCGGCCGGGGCACCCCGAGGCGCGCCGCATCGGCCAGGGCGAACTGGGCGTAGCCGGTTTCGTTGTACTGGGAATAACGCCGCAGGGTATCGGCCGAGGTCAGGATCAACTGGCTGGCCACGCTGTTGCTGATCCCGGTGTTGGCGATCGACAGGCGCCCGGCAGTGGACCAGGAGCCATTGCGCAGCTGCTGGGCCGCGCTTTCGCTGCCAAGCCCGGCCAAGCCGTTGATTTCGACGCGAAAGGCCCCCGGCATCAGCGCATAGGTCGACGGCATCAGGGTGTAGGTGCCCGCCGCCAGCCCCGGCACGCCACTGCCGATGGTGATCTGCTGACCGATCAACGGGTCCACCGCGCCGCCTTCCGGGGCCACCGGCGCATAGCCTGGCTGTGCCCCGGGGACAATGGCGTAGATCGGGTTGCTGCCCAGGCCCGGCAGGATGAAGCTGCCGTTGGCGCCGATCTGCACCAGCGGGCTGTAGCGCGCATCGGTGGAACCGCCGCGCCCGGAAATGAACCCGGCCCCCAGCAGCTCGCCGCCACCGGACAGGTCCACGGTGGCATTGGGTTGCACCTGCACCGACTGGCCCCCGAGGATCACCCCGACGCTCAGGTCGCTGTTCTCATTCACCAGGGCGCCCTGGCCGAGGAAGGTCACGGTCTTGCCGTTGTACTTGTAGACCTGACCGTCGACGGTGCCGCCGTAAGGCAATACCAGGCCCTTGCCGCTGACCGAGGTCAGGCTGCCGGGCAGCAACTCTACCTGGCTGGCGCCCAGGTTGCCGATCTCGATCAGGCCCAGGGGCGCACGGATCACCCCGCCCTGCTTGATGGTGGCCGCGCCCAGTTGCAGGCGGCCGAAGGCCGAGTACGGCACCGCCGGGTCGCCATTTCCGGTGCGGCCGATGGTCAGGGTACGGCTGGGGTCGAAGTTGATGCGGGTGCCGGAGATGTCGTTGAGGTAACCGGCAATCACCCGGGCCCCGACCTCGGTGGCCGGGTACAGCTGCGCGGCCCGCAGGGTCATGTCGCCCTGGGTCAGCAACTGGGTGCTGATGCCCTTGGCGATCACATCGGCACCGGCCCCGGCGAGGAAGCGCAAATCGCCCTGGCTGGTCAGTTGCACATGGTCGAAGCCACGGCGCTCGACGCTCAGCAGGCTGTTGTCGGCCTGGCGCAAGGTGCCCTTGCTGCCGAACACCACGTTGCCGCGCACATCGATCAGGTTGGCGCTGGCATTGAACTGCGCCTGGGTGGCCCGTTGCGATGGCGTGCCGGTGGACACCGGCCGCAGGTACTGGTCCTTGGCTTCCAGGGGCGCGAGGATGCCCGCCAGCAACAGGTAGGGCGCCGACAGATTGACCCGGGCGTTGGCCGCGGCACTCTCGCTCAGGTTCAGCGCGCCGCTGTACAGGCGCAGGCTCTGGCCCATGTTCAGTGACACATCGCCGTCGAAGCTCAGCAGGCCGTTGCTCAGCAGCGCCAGATTGTCAAAACCGCCAGCCGTGACCTGATCCACCCCGAGGCGGCCATGGCCGTACTCCAGGCTGGCGGCTGCGGCGTCGGCGCTGGCGGGTAGCCCACTGCCCTGGTGGATCTGGCTCAGCACCAGCTCCCGGGCCTTGAGCACCCGGTCGTTGACCGCGTTCTTGATGTAGTACGGGCTTTCCAGGGCCAGGGACAAGGTGCCCCCCGCCGCGCCGGCGCCCCCGGCCCGGGCGACAAAGCTGCCGTCCAGGTACAGGCCGTTGTTGGAGGCGAAGCTGATGCTGCCACCGTTGCTGGCCACCTGCACCCGGCCCTGGCCGGGAATGTCCAGGGCCGCCTGGGCCCCGGAAGCGTCAAGACGCGCACCGTCGCGCACCACCACAAACAGGTCGCTGGCCTTGGCAATGCCGCTGGCCAGGTCGATCTCGCCGCCGATGGCGATCTTGCCGCCATTGCGCACCTGACCGTAAAGGCGCCCGCGATTGTCCACCGCGCTCACCGCCCGCGCCGCCACGTCGATCAGCGCCTGCTCGCCGACCCAGATCGAACGCCCGTGGCCGGCGGCATTGGCGGCCTCGGAACTGGCCACGGTCAAACCACCGAGGCTGACGCTGCCACCCCAGGCATTGAGGGTGCCGTTCATCGTCAGTTGACCGACGCTGCGCAGGTTGATGGCCTGCCCCGGGTCGACACTGATCACCGCGCCCTGCCCCACGGTCAACGCCGTGGTGGCCAACTGGGCAGCCGTGGAGTACTGATTGCCGGCGCTCAGGGTCAACCCGGCGCCACGGCGCTGGGTCAGCACGCCCTTGGCCGCGTCCTGCTGGTACAGGTCCGGCAGCCAAGGCTGCAGAACGCTGGCCGGATCGCTGCCAGTGGCACTGCTGCCAGCCTGGGCTCCGAAGCGGTAGACCGGCATCTTGACCTCGACCTGGGCGCCGTCGGCCACCGTCAGGCCTTCATTGCCGGTGATGTCGTAGGCACCGAAACCCTTGTTGAAGAAGTCCCCCGCCAGTTGCAAGGTTCCGGCTTGCGGGGCCACGTCCTTGGCGCCGATCAGCACCTTGTGCGCCTGCAGGGCCAGGGTGCCGCCACCGTTGACTCCATGACCGCGCAGCTCGCCCTTGAGGTCGAGCTGGCCGTCGGCGGCCAGGGTCACGTCGCCGCCCTTGCCACCGCTGGCCTTACCGTCATAGCCGAGGCTGGCGCCGGAGCTGGCATCCACCAGGGTGCCGTTGCCCAAGTTGAGGTCGCCGCTGCTGCGCAACGACAGCTTGCCACCGTTGATAAAGGCCAGGCCGCTGCTGTCCGACGGGTCCAGGGCCAGATTGCTCCAGCGCCCGCTGACATCCAGCTTGACCCCATCGGCCACATTGACCCGGGCCTGGGCGCCGCCGCTGGGCGCGAGGATCACATCGCCGACCACGAAGTTGCGGTTCACATCCACCTGGTTCAGCACGTTGCCGGCGTTGATGCTGCCGCCGTGGGCCGTGAGGTTGGCGTTGAGCTGGACCTCTGGCCCGAACAGAGTGATGTCGCCACCGTGCGCCACCTGCAGCGCGCCGTTGACCTGAATCTGCTGTTTGGCGCCGACCTTGATCGCCCCCAACTGGAAGCCGTTGAGGGTGTCGCTGTCGAGCACCAGCTGGCCTTGGCGGTTGGCCGGCAGGGCTGTGGTGAGGTCCAGGCCGGCGGCAATCTGCTGCTGGTTGGCCTCGATCAGCACCTTGTCCACGGTCGGGCTCAGGGCATAGCGCAGGGTGCCGCTGGCCTTGTTGTAGATCGGCGTGTAGTTGCCAATGATCAGTTGCGCGCGCTGGGCCGCGGCCTTGTGCGATTGCTGGTAGCCGTCGAGGTTGACGTTGGGCGCCTGGGTCTGGCGGTCGCCCTTGAACACTTCGCTGACCAGTTGGCCTTCAAGCACTGCATTGCCGGTGCCGATCACCAGCTTGCCGGCGTCGCGGCCGACGCTGTAGCCGGCCTCGTAGCGGCGCTGCTGGGCAATCAGCGGGTTGTAGTAGTAATCGGTGCGGCCCCAGCGCGGGCTGCTGTCCACGTAGCCCTTGTAGATGCCGGTGTAGAGCAAATCCCCCGGGGCTCGGGACAGCTCGTACAGGCGCCCGTCGACGCCCTTGAGCCAGGTCTGCTGGATGTAGCCTGCCTGCACGTCGACGGTGCCGCCGGACAGGTTCAACTGGGCGCCGGACTGGGTCACCACCTCCTTGCCGGTAAAGGTCAGGGTGCCGCCCTGGGCCATCCACTCGCCAATGTTGTGGCCCTGGGTGCCCAGGTAGCCGCCCACTTCCAGCAGGCCGCCGGCGGTGTACCAGCGATCGGTGGCATAGCCGTTGGTGCCCGCCGGAACGAACACCAGCTCGCGCAGGTCGACCCAGACGTCGTTGTTGATCAACTGGCCGCTGTCGCGGTTGCCCGCCGAGTCGCGCTGCTCGTTGCCCTGGACGTTGATCTTGATGGTGTTGGACTCCATCGCCACCTTGACCCCGACCGCGCCGGCCACGTCGATCACCGCGCCGTCGCGCACCAGGCTGCGCTGCCCGGCACTGACCGCCACCTGGCCACCGGTGGCCAGGGTGATGGAGCCGTTCTGAAAATCCACGGTGCCGCCGCTGACGATCTCCACCCGCGACTGGTCGCTGCGGTCGGCCACGCTGCTCAAATTGTTGAACTGCCCGGTGATCAGGTTGGTCGGGGTGCCGTCGAGGTTGATCAGGCCATTGTTGCGCTGGCTGTCCAGGGCGGTGTTGCCACTGCTGTCCAGCAGGATCGCGGTGGTGCTGCCCTGCCCCAGGGTCACGCTGCCGGTGCTGTCGCTGGCGGCGTTGAGCAGGTGGATGGTGCCGCGGGTGTCCACCGAGGTGCTGGCCAGGGCCACGCCGTTCTGTTGCACCCGGTGCCCGGTCAGGGTGATGTCGCCGGTGGACGCCATGATCAGGCCAGTGTTGCTGACCGTGCCCGCCGTGCTGCCGGGCTTGAGCGAGGTGGCGACCTCGTTGCCCCGTGTCGTCGAGTGCTGGTTGCCGCTGGTGCCGACCCCGCGGCGGATGTAGAAACTGTCGCCGGCAGCCAGGGTGGTCTGGCCCTTAGCGGTGACGATGGTGCCGGCGTTTTCCACTTCCGACCCCAGGAGCAAGGCGTAGCCGCCAGACTCGGTGGAGCTGGCCGCCGGGTGGGTCTGGATCAGCGCGCCGCGCTGCACCTGGACCTTGCCCAGGGCATCGGTGAAGGTCGGCTGGGTGCCGTTGGCGTCCACATAGAGGCCTTGCTTGGTGAACTGCTCGTCGCTGATGGTGGCCGCAGCCGCCACCAGGTTGCGCACGTTGACCTGGCTGGTGCCGCTGAAGATCACTCCGTTGCGGTTCATGATCATCACCGTGCCGGCGCCCTTGATCTGGCCCTGGATCTCGCTGGGCCGACCGTTGGGGTCGTTGACCTTGTTCAGCAGCGCCCAGTTGGACTGCTGCTGGAAATCCACGGTGGTGTTGCGCCCGACGTTGAAGGTCTCCCAGTTGAGGATGGCTTTGTCGGCGGTCTGTTCGATGGTCACCGTGGTCTTGCCGCCGGACTGGCTCTGCACCGGACCCTTGGCGTTGATCCAGCCCTGGGCCAGGCTGTTGTCGACCTTGAGCCCGCCCTGGCCGAGGCCGTCGGGAATCTGGCTCACCGTGCCGAACGCCGCCTGACGCGCTGCGGCCTGGGCCGCCTGCTGGGCGGCAATGGCGGCGACGCTGGCGTTGAGATTGCTCAAGGAACGCTGCAACTGCTGGTTGGCCCGGGTCTGCTGGGACAACGACGGAATCCCCGGCACCTGGCCGTTGGTGCGCGCGGCGGTGGCGGCCTGGGACGCGCCCTTGGCGGCGAACCAGCCGGAACTGAAGGCCGTGGCGCCATGGGCACTGCCCGCCACCATCAGCAAGGCAATGGCCTGGGCCAGAGGCTTGAGCCGCAGGCTCGGCATCTCGCCATCAAGGCGCAGGGCTGGGGATTTGACCGGTGGTTTGCAGCGAACCATGACTACTCATCCTTTGTTATGACGCTCACGGGAGCGCGACGCTGATAGGGCCCAGGGCACGCGTCACTGCTTTAGGGGATAGGCCGTTGGCGCGGGGCGCGACCGAACGGATGTCACGGAAAATTCATCTAGCGGGTGTAATGCAGGCGACGTTGGGCTCCGGCAACGGCCCAAGCCGCTGCCGGAGCCAGCTCACAGTGGCCGGCCGATGCCGTTGCAGACGTTGGGATTGCCGATGCTCAAGGCATTGGTGGCGCTCAGGAAGCTGGAACGCACGGCGACTTTCCAGGACGGGTGCAAGGGCAGCATGCCCTGAGCCCTGATTGCCTGGTCATTGTTTCGGGCCTCAAGCGCGCCATAGTGGCGAGCCAAGAAGTCACGGACCTGATTGCTTTGAGTGGCATCGGCATAGCACTGGCTGAAGATCAGGTTGGTGTAGCCCAGGATCGGATAGCCGCTCTGCGGATAAGGCAAGACGCCCTGTTCCCAGTTCCTGCCGAACACCGGCACCCACTTGTCCGGGTTACTGCGCTCGGCGATGGGAGGCAGCGCAACGCTGTTGATGGCATTGACAATGTTGGCCGGCGCCGGCGAGACGCCGGTAATCCTGGCCACCTTGTTCCCGTCATCCAGACCGGCCAGGGTCGGTGCCGCAAGGGCCGGGCTCATGAAGGTGATGGCGCCATCCCAGACATTCACCGCCGTCATGATGGCGTCACCGCTATTGGCCGCCAGCGCGCCGGCCGGCAGCCCGCCCGAATAGCTGGAATCAAAGTAGGTGGTCACGGCAAAGGTCCCGGTTTCATTGCACTTGGCATTCAGGAAACGCGTGAACAGCTCGGTGAAGCCGCTGCTACCTTTGGGATAAACCACGGTGATCGGGCCGCTACGTGCGGAACCCTGGATCAACTCCCAGCGGGACAGACGCCCCGAGAACACCCCACACAAGGTGTCGATGCTCAGGTCCAGTTCATGGCTGCCGGGCTTGTTGAACGGAATTGCAACGCTCGTCGCTGCCGAAGGCACCTGGATCAGCTTGCCGAACTGCGCCTGATGGGCCAAGGCGTAGTTGCTCAGTTCCACCGCGCTAAGCCTCGACTCACTGGCCACCCAATGCACGGTCTTGGGGGCTGCGCCAGGCACCAGCACGCTGTAGTTGTTCTGTAGAAAAGCCACCTTGTCCCGGCCCTGATCCGCGCCAATGTAGGGCGCAAACCCCGCGGTCAACACCCCGGAGGTCTGATACAGCGGCCGGGTAAAGGTCGAGCCTCCACCGTTGATATCCGCCTGGGCCTGCTGGACGCAGAACGCGCCGTATAACAGTGAAGCGATCAACCATTGAGCTTTGGGCATGACAAGACTCCTGTCCTATCCGGTGATGTCACTGGCCGTTCGGAGGGCGTAAGCCCGCTGGATGCGCGCTCTGAACAGATGCTGGATGAAAAAAATCAGCAACGGCCGAAACCGTTGCTGATCGGGTGTTGCCGCTCGGTGGGGTTCGCCGTTACAGCGGACGACCGATGTTGTTGCAGACGTTGGTGTTGCCGATGCTCAGGGTGTTGGAAGCGGTCACGAAGGTGGTGCGGATCGCGGTTTTCCAAGCGGTAGGCAGTGGTACGAAACGGTTGGCGGTGATGGCCGCGTCGTTGTTGGTGGTCGCGCCGTAGTGACGGGCGAAGAAGTCACGCACCTGGCCGCTCTGAGTGGCGTCGGCATAGCACTGGCTGAAGATCAGGTTGGTGAAGCCCAGGATTGGGTAGCCAGTATCGGGATAAGGCACGGTGCCGGTCGCGCCGGCCTTGCCGAAGACAGGTACCCACTTGTCCGGATTGCCGCGATCGGCCGCAGCTGGAACCGGAACGCCACCGATGGCGGCGGAAACGTTGGCAGGTGCAGGCGAAACGCCGGCCACCTTGGCCACCTTGGTGGCGTCGTCCAGACCGGCCAGGCTTGGCGCGGCGTAGTCCGGGCTCATGTAGGTGATGCGGCCGTCGCCGGCGTTCAGGGCATCCATCACGCCTTGGCTGCCCACTGCGGCCACAGCGCCGGCAGGCAGGCCACCGGTGTAGCTGGTAGCGAAGTTGGTGGTCACGCCGAAGGTGCCGGTCTCGGCGCATTTGGCGTTCAGGAAGCGGGTGAACAGCTCGGTGGTGCCGCTGCTTTCGTTGCGGTAAACCACGGTGATGGCGCCAGTACGGCCTGAACCGGCGATCTGGCTCCAGTCGGAAACACGGCCGGAGAACACGCCGCACAGGTCATTGACGCTCAGGTTGACCGCAGCAGTGCCGGCCTTGTTGAACGGAATGGCAACCGAAGTGGCCACCGAAGGCACCTGGATCAGCTTGCCCCAGGCGGCTTCGTGACCGGTGGCGTAGGCGCTCAGTTCAGCGGCAGAGAGCTTGGAATCGCTACCGGCCCAGTGCACGTTCTTGCCGGTAGTGCCGGCCACGAACTTGGTGTAGTCGTTGTTCAGGAAGGCAGCCTTGCCGTTGCCGCTGCCTACGCCGATGTAGGGAGCGAAGCCGGCGGTCAGTACGCCAGCGGTCTGGTACAGCGGTTGTGGCAGGGTGGCGCCACCGCCGTTGATATCAGCCAGGGCAGCCTGTGCCGAGCACAGGGCAGCCAGGGTCAGGGATGCCGCGAGAACGTTGCGCTTAAACATGAAGAATCTCCTTTCGTCGTGTTCGTACGTTGGGTGAATAGCTCTTGCATGACGCCATGGCACTCGGGCCAGAAGCCTTGATCCAGAGGGCTTGAGGGGTGAGGCCATGGAGAGAGAAGTTCGCAGCTTCCGGTGACAGATAAAGGAAAAAACCTCGGGAGAAACCGACTGTTTTGGCAAAAGATTCTCGGGTGTTTGGCGCCGTTTTCCGGGCCTTTCCCGGGTAGGTGAGCGCCAGGTTGCCCGAGCTGGCGCCGGCATCGCTCTGCAAGCGCCGAAGCTAGTGCAGACAGCGCCGGAACATGACAGAACAAGGAACCCGAGCTTGGCAGATTGCCGGGTCGGGAGTGAGGCAGGCCGCGTGAAATTTTCCGGCTGCCCTGCCCTTCGGACCACACCTTCGCTCTCGTAGGAGCCGGCTTGCCGGCGAAGGGGCCCGCGAGACCTGCATCGCCGGGGCCGACGCCTTCGCTGGCAAGCCAGCTCCTACGGACCGGCCCAGACCGGGCCGGACGGGGTCAGGTCCGGTCGGGTTGTGCGGTTCAAGTGACCAACTGGTTGATCTCGATGATCGGCAGCATCACCGCCATCACGATCACCAGCACCACACCGCCCATGACCACGATCATCAGCGGTTCGAGCAACGCGGTCATGCCCATGGCCCGGCGTTCGATATCCCGCGACAGGGTCAGGGCCGCCCGCTCCAGCATCGGCGGCAAGGCCCCGGTCTTTTCACCACTGGCGATCAGGTGGATCAGCACCGGCGGGAAGACTTTCTCCACCCGCAGCGCAGCCGCGAGGTTAGCCCCCTCGCGCACCTTGGCCGTGGCCTCGCTGACGCTCTGACTCAGGCGGTCGTTGGACAGGGTCTGGCGCGCCGCGTCCAGGGCCCGCAGCAGCGGCACCCCGGCGCCACTGAGAATCGCCAGGGTCGAGGCGAAACGCGCGGTGTTCAACCCCAGGACAAAACGCCCGAACAGCGGCAGGCGCAGAATCCGGCTGTGCCAGCTCAAGCGTGCCCGGGGGTTGCGCAGGTACAGCCGCCACCCCCAGAACCCCGCCACCAGGGCGCCGAAACACTGGATGCCCCAGGCACGAATGAAGTCGCTGGCATTGAGCATGGCCAGGGTCAGCCCCGGCAGGTCCTGGCGGGCCTGGGAAAAGGCGCTGACCACCTGGGGCACCACATAACTGAGCAGAAAGATCACGATGCCGATGGACACCAGGCCCACCACCCCGGGGTAGATAAAGGCGGTGAGGATCTTGCCCCGCAGGCCGTTGCGCTCCTCGATATAGTCCGCCAGCCGCTCCATGACCTGGGCCAGGTCGCCGGACTCTTCACCTGCGGCAATCAGTGCCCGGTAGATTTCCGGAAAGTCCCGGGGCCGCGCCGCCAGGGCCTCGGCCAGGCGCATGCCGCTGCGCACATCCGCGCGCACCGCGCTCAGGGTCTGGGCAATGTGCTTGCGCTCGGCCTGCTCCACCGTGGCGCTGAGCGCCGCCTCCAGAGGCAGACTGGCCCCCAGCAGGCTGGCCAGCTGGCGCGTGGCCCAGGCCAGGTCGTTGTCGCTGAGCCTGGGGCTGAAGAGCCCCCCAGCTGCGCCGCTGCCAGGGTTGCTGTCCAGTTGCACCTGCAGTGCGGTCAGGCCGCGGCTGCGCAGGCTGGCGAAAGCCGCGCCCTGGCTGTCGGCTTCCAGGTGTCCGGATTCGATCTTGCCGAGGGCGTCGGCGGCTTCGTAGCGATAGCGATTCATCAGGCGTCCCGTGTCACACGTAGGATTTCTTCCGGTGCGGTGGCGCCGCTGCGTACCCAGCGCTCGCCGTCCTCACGCATGCTCAGCATCCCGGCTCGCCGCGCTGCGGCCCGCAGGGCCTGCTCGTCAGCGCCTTGGTGGATCAGGCTGCGGATGTCATCGTCGATGCAGAACAGCTCATGAATCCCGGTGCGGCCGCTGTAGCCGATGTGGTTACAGGCCGGGCAACCCACCGGGTGCCAGGTGCCGGGATTGGCCGGATCGGCTTGCTTGCACTGGTTGCACAAGCGCCGCACCAACCGCTGGGCCAGCACCCCGAGCATCGACGAGGCCAGGAGGAACGGCTCCACCCCCATGTCGATCAGGCGGTTGACCGCCGACACCGCGTCGTTGGTGTGCAGGGTCGCCAGCACCAAGTGCCCGGTAAGCGAGGCCTGGACCGCGATCTGCGCGGTTTCCAGGTCGCGGATCTCGCCGATCATGATCACGTCCGGGTCCTGGCGCAGAATCGCCCGCAGCGCCAGGGCGAAGGTCATGTCGATCTTGGCGTTGACCTGGATCTGGCTGATGCCCGGCAGGTCGTATTCCACCGGGTCCTCGACGGTGAGGATATTGCTGGTGCTGGCATCCAGCCGGGCCAGGGCGGCGTAGAGACTGGTGGTCTTGCCGCTGCCGGTGGGCCCGGTGACCAGGACGATGCCGTGGGGCTGGCGGATCAGGCCATCCAGACGCGCCAGCAGGTCCGGGTCCATGCCCAGGGTTTCCAGTTGCAGGCGCCCGGCCTGCTTGTCCAGCAGCCGCATCACCACCCGCTCGCCATGGCCGGTGGGCACCGTGGACACCCGAATGTCGATGGGCCGGCCGGCCACCCGCAAGGCGATGCGGCCGTCCTGGGGCAAGCGTTTTTCGGCGATATCCAACTGGGCCATGATCTTGATCCGCGACACCAGCGCCCCGTGCAGCGCCTTGCGCGGCGAGACCACATCGCGCAGGGTGCCGTCGACCCGGTAGCGCACCACCGAGTGGGTTTCAAAGGGCTCGATGTGAATATCACTGGCCTCATCCCGCGCGGCCTGGGTGAGCAAGGCATTGATCATGCGGATCACCGGGGCGCCGTCCTGGGTGTCCAGCAGGTCGGTGATTTCCGGCATGTCCTGCATCAGGCGGTCCAGGTCCACCTCGTTCTCCGCCGCACCGACCACCGCTGCGGCGCTGCCGGTGTCGGCGTAGGCCGTGGCCAACAGACCGTCGAGCTCGTCGTCGCGGATGCGTTCCAGGCGTGCGGGGCCGAACTGGCGGCGGGCTTCGCTGATGGACCAGCCGGGGGTCGAGGGGCAGACCAGCAGGGTGGCGCCCTGCTCGCTGTGACGCAGGAGAATGCGTTGGGATTTGGCCCAGGCGTAGGGGAGCTGGAGGGGCTGAGTGGGCATTGTTTGGGTCTCCTGATTGGGGGGCATATCCGTTGCTGCGGTCACGGCCACTTATGGTTTCGCCCTTACGGCGAGTCACTTTGGAAAGAGCCCAAAGTAACCAAAGGCTCTTGCCCCTCCACTCGGTGCCTCGCCTAGGCTCGGCATGCCCGAACTCCGGCATTGATCCGTGGGCCGCCGCCACCGGCCATCCATGGCCGGGTGGCGGCTAACCCGGCGTCCTGCCGGGTTACCCACGGCTCAATGCCTGCGTTCGGCCATCGTGGTTAACGGGGCGCTCAGATCAAAATCAAAAGCAAGATCAAAATCTGACGGCGGCCTGCCGGCCGGCCTGTTTCATTGCCGCTCGCGTTACCTGTAGCCGCTGCCGAAGGCTGCGACCGGCTCCGCAGGAGACGCTAAACCTGCCTCCCCGATATTCCTGACATATCGCGTCGCCTGGTTTCGCAGCCTTCGGCAGCGGCTACAAAGAGCCGGCCTGCGCACCTTGGTTTTGGCTTTGGCTTTTGATCTTGCTCTTGCTCTTGCTCTTCCGGCCCCTTCCCAGCCGGCCGAGCGTAGGCGTTGCGTAGGGGGCAGCTCGGCATGGATGCCGAGCTAGCCGCCACCCGGCCATGGATGGCCGGTTGGCGGCGGGCCCCCGGAGCAATGCCGAAGCGAGGGAACCCCGAGCCCCAGCGAGGGGCCCATGGAGGGGCAAGCGTTTTTTGGTTCCTTTTTTTGGCGTTTGAAAAAAAGGGACTCGCCGTAAGGGCGAAACCATAAGTAGCCACACCCGCAGCAACGGATATGTACCCCCTCCATTGGCCGTCAAAGCCCCTGCAAAAGTGGCCATGACCACAACAACGGACATAGGCTCCATGCCTCTGAATGAACACCTTCATTGCACCGGCACCGCCCTGATCGTCGCCCGCGGCCCCTGCCCACCCCCAGGCGTCTGCAACGACACCGGCACCGCCCCCGGAATCGCCTTCGCCGCCGAAGGCAACTGCGGCGCCTGCATATCCGGCATCGCCCAACTGCGCTCCGGCTGCAACTCCCCCTGCGCCCGGCGCATGAAGTCGTAACGATTGAGGGTAATGCTGCGCCCCGCGCCACTGTCGCGAATGATGTAAGGCCGCAGGAACACCATCAGGTTGGTCTTGGTAATGCTGCGCTTCTCATTGCGAAACAATGCCCCAAGTCCAGGAATACTCGACAGCCACGGCACCGCGTCATTGCTCTGGCTGTAACCGTCCTGCAGCAGCCCCCCCAGCACCATGATCTGCCCGTCATCCAAGAGGATGCTGGTATCAATGGCGCGTTTGTTGGTCACGGTCCCGGCATCCACCGAGGCGCGAGGATCAACGCTGCTGACTTCCTGGTAGATGTCCAGCTTGACCGTGCCACCCTCGGAAATCTGCGGCCGCACATTGAGCTTCAGGCCCACTTCTTCACGCTGCACGGTCTGGAACGGGTTGTTGCTGGTGCCGCCGCCTCCGGTGACATAGCTGCCGGTGACAAAGGGAATGGTCTGGCCAACAAAAATGCTCGCCGCCTCGTTGTCCAGGGTCAAAAGATTCGGCGTCGACAACACGTTGGTCCCGCCCTTGCTCTTCAACGCCCGGGCCAGGACCTTGAGGTCCAGCACCTTGCCGATCCCCGGGATGTCCACGGTGCCGTTGACCACGCCGATGTTCAGGCCCTTGGGCAAGACGTCGATGCTGGTCTTGCTGGCCGGTGTCCCCACCAGCCCGCTGCCGCCCAGGTTGACGCCGCCAAAGCCGCCACGCCCACCCAGGTTGCCGGCCTGCCACTGCACGCCGAATTCGCTGGCGTCGTCCTCGCCGACTTCGACGATCAGGCTTTCGATTACCACTTGGGCGCGACGCTGGTCGAGCTGGTCGATGACTTCCCGCAGGTTGCGGTACAGCGGGTCCGGGGCGGAAATCAGCAAGGTGTTGGTGGTGGCGTCGGCCTGGATGGTGACCCCGCCGGCGCTGAAGGCGGTGTTCTGATCCGCTGACTGGCCAGTGCCGCTCAAACCGCTGCCGGAGTTGCTGCCCTGGCCGTAGGCACTGCTGCCACTGTTGCTGACGTTGCCGCTGCCGGTGGGCGTGCCGCTGCTGTTCTGGGTCGGGCTCTGGCCGCTCTGGCTGTTGCCGCCCATGCCGCTGAGCATGGCCCGGGCGCCGTCGCTGCTGCCACTGTCGCTTTCGCCGGTCAGCAGCCCGCGCAGGGCCTGGGCCAGTTTGCCGGCCTGGGCGTTGCGCAGGTAGACCACGTGCAGGTTGCTCGGGTTGCTCTGGGCGTTGTCCAGTTTGTAGATCAGGTTGCGCGCCAGCTCGGTGCGCTCCGGGCTGCCGGCACGGATGATGATGGAGTTGGAACGCGGGTCGCCAATCACGCTGATTTTCTGGGTCTGGTCGGCGCCCTGGGTTTCCAGCAGTTCGGCCACCATGGTCGCGATGTCCACGGCGATGCCGTTCTGCACCGCCACCACATCGGTGTCGATGGCGCTGGGGGTGTCGATGCCGTCGATAATCTGCGCGACACGCTGCAGGTTCTCGGCATAGTCGGTGACCACGATGCTGTTGTTGCCCGGGTAGGCGTTGATCGGGTTGTTCGGCGAAACGATAGGCCGCAGCACCGGGATCAGGTTCACCGCATTTTCGTATTGCAGGCGAAAGGTGCGGGTCAGCATGCCGTTGCCCGCTGGCTTGTCGGCGCTGTAGATCGGTCCGCCCAGCAGCTTGGCATCGGCCTCGGGCACCACCTGGGCCACCCCGCCCACGTCCACCACGGAAAAGCCCTGCATGCGCAGCGCCGCCAGCAGCATGTCGTAGGCCTGGTGGGCCGGCACCTGGCCTTCGCTGACCAGGGTCAGGCTGCCCTTGACCCGCGGGTCCACCAGGAACTGCTGGCCGGTGGAGCGGGACAAGGCCCGCACCACCGCCTGGATATCGGCGTCAACGAAGTTCAGTTGCACCGGCTGATTGCCCAGGGGGCTGCGCGGCACACTGGTGCTGCGCGGGCTGCTGTGGCCGCGACTGCTGTTGGTCACCGGGTGCAGCACTTTCGGCCGTTGAGCCTGTTGCGCCTGCAAGCGTTGGCGATCCAGCAGGGCATCGCCGCTGCGCTGGGTATTGGCCAGGGGCTGGCCCAGTTCGCTGTCCACCAGCAAGGGCGGCGGCGTGGTGGACGGGGTGTTGCTGCAGGCCCCCAACGCCAGCAGCAGAAAAGGTGCGGCCTTGCGACACTGGCGCACGTAATTGCAACCTGACCACTTCATGAAGCTTCCTTAGCGCCCTGCGCCTGATCCATGCGAACGGTCCCGGACAGTGTGCCTGCCGAGTCTTGGGCGGCGGCCGCGGCTGCGCGTTGCAGACGGGCCTCCACCACCTGCAGTGAAAGCTGCCGGGGAGCCCCCAGCAGCCAGCCGACCACGGCATCCGCCGGGGCCTGCTCAAAGGTCAACCGCCAGCTCTCGGGGCCGGCTTCATCAGGCTGTTGCAACTGGTAGTGGTCCTTGAGCCCGGCGCCGTCCAGGGTCTGGCGCAAGGATTGCTCAAGGCTCGCGCCCCGGCTGTCAGGGCCCGCCGCCTCGTGCAACAGCACTTCCAGGGCCTCGGCCTGGGCGCGCAGCTTCGGCGTCTCGGCTTGCCAGTAGTCGATCGTCTTCAGCGGCGGCTGGATCAGCAGCCACCACAGCAACAGCCCCAGCACGCCCAGGGCGGTGGCGCTCAACAGGCGTTTTTCCCTTGGTGCCAGCGTGTTCCAATGGCCCTGGACCTGGATATGGACCTGGGTCCGCAGGCGCGACCAGCGCGCCTGATACTGCGCCAGCCTGGCCTTATTCATCTTCAGCTCCCGAGGTGTTGTCGGCGACGTTGGCCGGCTCGTCTGCGGCCGGGCTCAGGCTCCAGCCGTTGCCCTGCGCCTGGACGCTGTAGCCGGCCTGGGTCAAGGCGCCCTGCCAGGCGCTGTCGGCGCTCTTGGGCGTGTCCGGCAGCAGCTCCAGCTGCAAGCGGTCCTCGGCGAAACTCAGGCTCTGCACGCTGCCCACCATAAACGGCATGGCACTGCCGGCCTGCTGCAACAGACGGCTGAACACCTGGGTCGGGTCAGCCGCCCCGCTCTGCTGCGCCGCCAGTTGCTGGCGGGCCTGTTGCAGGGGATTGAGCACTACCGGCAACTGCGGGAACACCTGCTTGACCCGCTGACTCATCTGCGCCTTGAGCCGCTGGCCCTGCTCGGCCTCACGGGCGGCATACAGGTTCAGCCCCACGACCCAGACCAGCACGGCCAGGGCGCAGCACCCCAGGGCCCGGCCCCAGCCTTGGACCTTCACGCCCCCCGCCACCGCGCCGGCGTGCAAGCCCCATCCCGGCAGCGGGCCACTCCAGCGTTGCTCGCCCGGCAGCAGCTGGCAGACCGGCGGCGCGGCATCGCCGATCCAGCCCACCTCGCAGCCCGAAGCCCGCAACTGCTCCAGGGTTTCTTCCACCAGCGGCTGCACGCTGCCCTGCCCGCTGCTCTGGCGCAGCAGCAGCTGGCCATCGAGCAGGCACAGGTTGGCTTGCCCCGGCGGCGGCACCGGCAAGGCATAAGGCGCCGGGTACAGCCCCTGAAGCTTCAGGCCGGCCTGTGCCAACAGACGCCCCAGGGCTTGCAGTGCGGTCTTGGGCAACCAGCTCAGGGCCACCTGACCCTGGGCATCCCGGGCGCCATGGGCCACGTGCATCTGCTCACTGGGGCCGAGGATCAGCGCCTGGGCGGCGCAGTCCACCGCGGCCTTGATCCGCGCCGCCGGCAACTGAGGCAATTCGATATGGGTCAGCAGGCTGTCCAACGGATGCAGGAAGCACTCCACCGGCACCGGCTTGCCGCCCTGGGCCAGTTGCCCCAGGGGACAGCGGCCGATCTCCCCGACCCGCCCACTGCGATCGAGCCGGGCGAAGTCCACCGGGCTGGCCAATGGCGCTTCAGCCGCAATCAACTCGGCCAGGGGCGGCAAGGCGATGCGCAAGCGACTCATGCCCCCACCCGCGACCAGATCACCTGGGGCATGCGGTCCTCGGGACGGTGCAACAGGGCCTCCAGGCTGACCCGGCGCTGATCGCGGCGAGCCCGGCCCTGGAGCAGGAACCATTCGCTGGTGATGCCGACCTTGATCTGCTCTACCGCAAGATGGGGCATGCGTAGACGGTTGAGGAAATCGCCACGGTTGATGAACCAGTGCCCGGCATCGCGTTCCGCCACCAGGGCCTTGGCCCGGGACAGTGGCAGCCCCGGCACCGCCGCCGTCAGTACCTCGGCGCTGGCGGTGTTGCCGTTGATCCAGGTGTTGCCCGGCAGGATGCTGACGTAGGGTTCAAGACGGGCCAGCCGGGCCTCGTCCAGGCCCTGGATGCCCCGCAGGTCGTCCAGGCTGCGCAGCATCGGCTGCCGGGGCGGCAAGGTCTGGGTCGCCGCGCCCGGGGACGTCAGGCGACCGCTGTTGAAGCTGCCCGGTTGGCTGGCGGCGTGCGCTGTGCTGCCCAAGCGCTGGGGATAGGAAGCGATCACCCGCTGGCTGATGCGTCGGCTCAGGGCGCTGTCGATGCCGATCAGCTGACACAGCTGTTCGAAGGCCTGCAACTGCACCGGGTCCACTTGCTGGTTGAACACCAGATTGCGCAGGTTGAACTTGCCTTGCAGGTCCTGCAGGCGGCCCTGGAACCCCGCGTTGAAGCCGCCCAAGGCCTGATCGCCGATGGGCCGTGCCCAGGCCTGGTCGAGTCGGGTCAGGACGTCGCGCTGACGGGCGTCCCAGAGCAATTGCCGGCTGTATTCCAGGCCGCCCTGCAACACCCCGATCCCCACCACCCGCGCCTGCTCGGCTTCCACGCTGCGGGTCAAGGTGCTTTGCCGGGAGAGCATGGCGGCGGCCAGCACCGCCACCACCGCGGCGATCAGCAAGGCGCTGATAATGGCCATGCCACGCTGCTTCGCCGCATGGGGCGAATGGCTGTTCATGGCCGGCCTTACAGCTGCCAGGAGCCGATATCGGCATTCACGCCGTCGCCATCGGGCTGGCCGTCGGCACCGAGGGAGAACACGTCCACCTCACCATTGGCCCCCGGGTTGAGGTAGTGATACGGACGGCCCCAGGGATCATTGGGCAGCCGTTCCAGGTAGGAGCGCCAGTTGCTGTCCTTGGCATTGGCCGGACGCTCCACCAGCACCTTGAGGCCCTGGTTCATGTTCGGGCAGCTGCCGTGGTCGAGGCGATACAGCTTCAAGGCTTGCATCAGGCCGGCGATGTCCTGCTTGGCCGCCGTGGCCCGGGCCTGGTCCGGGCGGTCCAGGACCTTGGGCACCACCATCGCGGCCAGAATCCCGAGGATGACCACCACCACCATGATCTCGATCAGGGTGAAGCCACGCTGGCTTCGGGGTGCAGCGGTTGAGGTGACAGGCGCGATATCCATCTCGACATTCCTTGGCTTGAGTTCGATTCGTCGCGCAGTGTTGCAAGAAGATATGTCAGTGGTATTGAAAAACCTCGGGAGTTTCAGTCGCCATTCGGTCAAGCCCGCAAGCTAGTCTGCGAGGCTGTTTCCCAGTCGCGAGGGGCCCATGCGAGCCGTGTCCAAACAAGCTGGATTTACCCTGATCGAGGTGCTGGTGGCCCTGGCCATCATTGCCGTGGCGATGGCCGCGGCGGTGCGCGTGGCCGGGCTGATGACCCAGAGCAACGGCCTGCTGCGGGACAAGTCCCTGGCCTTGCTGGCGGCGCAGAGCCGGCTTGCCGAGTTGCGCCTGGAAGGCCGTTTGCCCAGCGGATTGAAGAGCGTCGATTGCGACCAGGGGCGCCTGAAGCTGCGCTGCGAACAGACGATTGGCGCCGCGACCGCGCCCGGGCTGTTGCGGGTCAGCGTCCAGGTGCGCGAGCGCAGCCGCGAGGCGCCGCCCCTGGCCCGCCTGGAAACCCTGGTCAGCCGGCCCCAGGTGCCGCGCCAGTGAGGGTCAGCGTGTCAGCCGTGGCAGCAGCGGCGAGTCCGGCAGCTTGCTGACCTTGATCCGCGACTGTTCGCCGCCGCGCTCGATCAGCACGCCGTCGGCCTCGACGGCGGCCAGGCGCACCCCCTGGGTCAGTTGCTCGCCGGCCAGGAAGCTGCGCGGCGGACCGTCGTTCAGGCTCAGGATCGCCACCGCGCCACGGGCGCCGGCCATGACCCCGGACACCTTGATATCCACCTGCACCGGCTGGTTGGCAAACCACTGCAAGGCCGGGTTGTCGGAGCGCGCGGCGAGCACCTGGGGCGCCACTGCCGGGGGTTGGGATTGCGCCGGGGTCAGCAGCAGCGACGACCAGGTGGCAACACCGGCCAGGGCCGCCAGCAACGCCGCGTATTGCAGCAACCGGGGGGCGTCAAGGCGCGACGGAAATGACATGGCACGTAGCATCGGCGGGACCTCCTGTTTGTCCGTTGCCACAGCCTACAGCTCAATTCTCACGGTTTTATTTCACTGCGCGATCATCTGCGTCGGGCGCGCCAGTCCCCTCGCCAAGGAGCACAAGGTGCGACACACAGGCAAGCAACAGGGCTTCACCCTGATCGAACTGATGGTGGTGCTGGTGATCATCGGCATCGCCAGCGCCGCCGTGGGCTTGAGCATCCGCCCCGATCCGCTGCAGACCCTGCGCAAGGACGCCGAGGGCCTGGCCCAGTTGCTGCAAGTGGCCCAGGCCGAAGCCCGGGCCGACGGCCGGCCGATCACCTGGCGGGCCACGGCCAAGGGCTATAGCTTCAGCCGCCGCGAAGACGAGGGCAGCGGCATCGACGACTTTCGCCACGACCGGCAACTGCGGCCACGGCAGTGGCAAAGCCCGACGCTGCAGGTGCATATCGAGCCCAGGCAGCGCCTGGTACTGAACGCCGAATGGATCAACCCGCCGCTGCAGGTGGTGCTGTCCGACGGCCAGAACAGCTTGCGGGTAGAACGCAGCGCCAGCGGCCAGTTGCGGGTGGTGAGCCAGCCATGACGACACAACGCGGCTTTACCCTGATCGAGGTGATGGTGGCGATCATGCTCATGGCGCTGGTCAGCCTGATTGCCTGGCGCGGCCTGGACAGCGTCACCCGGGCCGACAGCCATCTGCGGGCCAGTACCGAACAGACCGAGGAGCTGCTGCGCAGCCTCAATCAGCTGGAGCGCGACGTGGCCTTGCGGGCCGCTTCCCAGTTGCGCGAACCAAGCCTGGGAGAGACCGACGAGGCCGAACCCGACAGCCCCGCCCCGCTGAGCGTGCGCAGTTCCGACAGCAAGGGCTTTCGCCTGGAAGTGATCCGCAGCGCCCCCGCCCCGGGGGTTGGCTTGCAACGCGTGCGCTGGTGGCTCAAGGGCGACACCCTGTACCGCGCCGAGGCCGAGGTTCGGGACCGCTATCCCTTGCCGGCACCCAAGAACGGAGTGGCCGTGCTTGGCCGGGTCAGCGACTTGCAGGTACGGGTCTGGAACCCTGACAAAGGCTGGCGTCAACTCAGTGGCAATCGCCAGGACAATCCCCCGGGCCTGGAGATCCGCCTGGTGCGGCAAACGCCCCAGGGCGAAGAGCGCTACCGGCAAGTGCTAGGGCCCTTGCTCTAACACGCTGCGAACGGCTGCGTGGGTGACGCTGCGAGTTCGAAACGCTGAGGGTTCGACGCAAGATCGCCAGGCAAGGTCCTGCGGGCCTTTTCGCAGCCTCGCCAAGGGCTCGGCAGCGGCTACAGGTCAGTGCCGAATCAGGTTTGTGTAGCCGCTGCCGCAGGCTGCGAACGGCTTGGGCGGCATTGCGACGCAGGAGACGCAGGGATATCGCGGGGTGTCAGCTGAGCAGTACCACGCCACCGGGCAGCTCGGTGCATTTGGCGCCATAGGCGTCGCGAATCAGCAAGGCCACGCCCGCCAACTGGTTGAGGTTGAAGCGCGCCTGGACCTTGCGCTGGCCCAACTCGGCATTGAGCAGCACCAGCATCCCCGGACGATAGCGGTTGATCTCGCTGATCACGGTGTTGAGGCTGGCGTTGTCGAACACCAGCACCTGCTCGCGCCAGGCGATCACGCTGCGGGGGTCCACGGCGATCGGCTCGCCCACCGCCCTGGCGTCGTAGGTCAGTTGCCGGCCGCTGTCCAGGCGAATGCTGCGCCCCGCCACTGCCACTTGCAGGCTGCCTTCGATGCAGGTCACGCACACCTGATGATCGGTGTTGCGCAAATTGAAGCGCGCCTGGCGCGCACTCAGCCAACCATCACCGGCCTGGACCTTGAGCGGCTGGGTGCTGTGGCTGAAAACTTCCACCTCGCCCTCCAGCAGCTCGATGCCCTGCTCGCCCGCGCCGGGGTCGCGGCGGCTGATGCGGGTCTGGGTATTGAGCTCCAGGCTCACGCCCTCGGCCAGGTCCACCCGCCGCTGCTCACCGACGTCGGTGGCGAAATCCGCGGTCAGCCCGGCAAAGCCGCCCGGGACAGTGAACCGCACCATGAACAGCGCCGCCGACGCCGCAATCGCGCCACCCAGAAACGCCCGACGCCCCAAGTGCCGAGGCCGGGACTGTTGCTCCAGCTGCTGGGCTGCCGGTTGCAGGCAGTGCCACAGGGCCTTGGTGTGCTCGAAGGCGGCCGCGTGCTGCGGGCTTTGTGCGCACCATTGGCGCAGCGCCCGGGCGTCGGCCACGGTGGCCCGACCCGAAGTCAGGAGGACCAGCCAGTCCTGGGCTTCCCTCAACAGTTGCGGGTCCGCCGAGGCCTGGGGGGGGCAGATGCTAAAAATGTTCAAGCGCGCAGGTACTCACGGATTGATCAGGGACTCTTTGTCTAGGACAGTTTTCCGGCCCCGGGACCGAACCGCTGAATGACTTTTCTTTCAAGGCGCAAGGCGCAATGGCCCAGGGCAGCCTTGATTTCTTTCTCCACCATCCGTGTGGAAATGCCGAAACGCTGGGAAATTTCCAGGTGCGGCGCCTCTTCCAGGCGCGCGGCGATAAAGATCTTGCGCCGCCGCGCCGGCAGTTCGTAGAGGGCTTTGAGCAGGGTCTGGATTTCTTTCTGGCCGCCCACCACCCGCGACGGGTCCTGGGTGTCATCGGCGATGTGCAGCAGTTCCTCGACCTCGTCGCCGGTCAGCAGCCGGGCGTCGGACTGGCGGCGGTCGGCGGCAATGTTCAGGGCCATGCGATAGAGGTAGGCATTGGGTTGCAGCAGGTTGGGCGGCTCTTCCATGCGGTCGACCCGCAGGTAGGTTTCATGCAGGACGTCGTTGGCCAGGTCCTCGGAGCCCAGGCGCCTGCGCAAGCGCACCCGAAAGTCCTCGTAGGACGTCAGGAACAGCCTGACCATCGCACTCTGTGCGGTATTTTTCATACCCCGGAAGCTCCTTCCCATTCCCTGCAGTCCATGCGTTTCCCTGTTGTGTCCGGTATCAAGAGTAAGGTCAGCGGCTGGCGCAGCGAGCTGGGCGCCTGGCGCTGAACCCGGGTGTCCGCCAGGCGCTGCACCAAGGCTTCATCGCGCTGCAGATCGCCGGTGGAGCTCACCAGGCGGCTGTGCTGCACCCGGCCATCGGCGCCGATCCACAGTTGCAACAAAGCGCGAAAGCGGCCCGGACGGGTCAACGCCGAACCACACAGACTGTGTTCCACCGCCTGTTGCACGGCACTGGCATAACTGCTGTTGAGCCGCGCCGCCCGGCTGCTTCCCGCACCCGGTAGCGGCGTGGCCGGCGTGGCCTGTGGCACCTGCAGGGTGAAGGCATCGCTGCGGGCATAACGGGCCATCAGGCCACTGCCCGCCAGCAGGCGACTCAAGCCCTCCTGAGCGCTGTAGCGGCCCTTGACCCCCACCGACCGCCGCCCCCGGGTCAACTCCCGATCCACCAGCACCGCCATTCCTGTGGCGCGACTGAACAACTCCAGGGCATCCACCAGGTTCTGCGCCGGAATCTCCAGCGTCAGCAAGGCCTGGGAATCCACCCGGGGCGGTCCCTCGACAGCGGGCTGGCCCCAGCCCTGCGGCATCGGCGCCAGCAGCACGAACCCCAGCACACAGGTCGCCAAGCCCCCGTGCAATGAAGTCCATCGCCCGACCTGCGCGCTGCGTCGCTGCACTGCAGTCCAATCCCTAAAAGCGTCATCCTGAGGCCAGTTTATGAATCTGGTGTTACGGCCACGGCAAAAAAACCATCACTTTTTCAGTCATCGGTTTGCACTACACTCGGCCGGCATCGAGGCCCGCTTTCCCGGGCCTGCCAGGAGGCCAGGATGAATCGTTCAAGCCAATACGCCGCCACCTTGTTGCTGCTGTGCGCCCTGCCCTGGACGCTGCAGGCCGAGGAGGCCCGCGAGGGTTGCGTGGAAGTCAGCGTCGGCGGCTACAAGGCCCCCGACTACAACTGCCTGAGCAAACAGATGGGCAACGACCCGGACGCCGTCAAGGCGGCCCAGGCCAATCAACAGGCCATGGAGGACCCGGTGCACAAGCGCCCGCCGAACCAGGTCGGGCTCTCGACACCGGCCGCCACCAGCGTGCGCATGGGTAATACCTTCGGCACTTCGGTCAAGCCGCAACGGCCCTGAGGGCCAGCTCCTCGGGCCTGAAGCGGCCACTGCCGGGACTGCGCCCCTATACCGGCCGTTAACCTCGGCCGCGCTAGATTGCTGCACCCAAAAACCGGTGCCAGCAACCTGCCACGCCGCCATTCGTGCACGCGTTCGAGTGCTGGCCACCATACCGTCGGCTTTTTTTGTGTGTTGTGAACATGGAAAGCGTTCAAAAACAAATCTGGCAACGACCCGGCCTGAGTATTTTCCTGGTGGCCCTCGTGCTGTTCATGGGCCTGCAATACAAACCGGCCGTCCTCAACTACACCACGCGCTTCGTCGACTTCGCCGAGTACATGCTGCAGCACGGCATGACGCTGTTCCCCATCGCCGACGATCTGCAGCCGTATCCCGACTACACCGTTGTCAACACGCTGCTGGTCTACCTGGCGTCGCTACCCTTCGGCCAGCTGTCCGTGCTGTCGATGGGCCTGCCCTTGTGCATTGCCGCGTCGCTGATGCTGGTGTTCATCTACAAACTGGGGGCCCTGCATGAGCAGAAATGGGGCGTCTGCGGCGTGCTCTTTGCGCTGTTCACCTGGGCGTTCCTGGACAGCGTCAACTCCCTGGCCCTGGACATCTACCCCGCCCTGATCACCGCGGGCTGCTTCTACCTGGCCTACACCGCCGATCTCAAGCAACAGCGCGCACGCCTGGCGCTGGTATTGCTTGGGCTGATCCTGGGCTTTGCCCTGCGCGGACCGATCGGCATGATCGGCCCGGCACTGGTGGTCGGCACCTATTACCTGCTGAGCCGGCAGTGGCGGACCCTGGTCGGGTTCTCGCTGCTGAGCGGCCTGCTGTTCGCCGCCGGGGTCGCCCTGCTGGCCTGGGCCGCCCACGTGCAGGGCGGTGACGCCTTCATGCAGCAAGTGCTGGAGATGCAGGGCCTGGGCCGGATCGCCAGCAATCACTCGCCACGCTATTACTTCTACTTCAGCGTCGGGCTGATCACCTACAGCTTCACCGCGTTCTACGCCCTGTGCGTCATGGTCAGAAGCGCCAGGCAGGGGTTCAGCGCGCCACCGCCGTCGGCACCGCGCCTGCTGCTGTACCTGGGCGCCTGGTTCTTGGTGCTGATCCTGTTCTTCAGCATTCCCAACTCGAAGAAGGCGCGTTACATCGTGTCCATCACCCCGGCCATTTCCCTGCTGGCGGCCTATATATTCGTCGACCCCAACGGCCTGTTCAGCGCCACCCGCAAACGCCTGCTGCGCCTGTGCCTGAACCTGCCGGCCAGCGGCGCGGTCCTGGCGCTGCTGGTGCTGGGCTACAACGCGTTTGCCGCCCAGCCCTTGCAGCCCAACTTCGCCGGTGTGTTCGCAAGCTTTGTCCTGCTCAGCGGCGTGCGCTACTGGATCGGCCGGCAATACGCCGAGCATCGGCATTACGAGGTGATCGTCCTGGCGTTCGGCGTGGCGGCGTTTCTCTTGCTCGATGGGTTCTTTTTCAACGCCATCACCTATCACCTGGAACTGGCCAATGAGCCAACGCCCAAATTCCTGCCTTACTGGTTCTGGTAAGCCCGGGACACTGGGCGGCGGGCAATCCGGGGCGCTGCTTGCAACGCGTGTGCAAGATTTGGTAACACTCCCGCTGGCCAGCGGCCATGAAACCGAACTGGCACAGTGCTGTCACATCGCAATCGGTAACGGCAGCGGTCGTCCGGCGGCGCCCGGCCCAGGTGGCGGGCGCCGCGCATCACTGCCACAGGTTACCGGCCTGGGCCTGCCGCCCATGCGCCAGGCCATACTCCATCAAGGCTGAAAGAGCGAACCATGAAGCAAAACATCCTCCTCGTATCCGTCTGTGCCGCCCTGCTCCAGGCCTGCACCCCGGCGTCCACTCCCCCTGAAGGATCCTCTTCCATGCCCGCCAGCACTGCCTCCGTCAGCGCCCAACCCGCACTGGCCGCCTACTACTGGCAACTGGTCTCGGCCAGCGACGCGGCGGGCAAACCCGTTGCCGCCCTGGACAAGGGCATCGAGCGCCAGCTGCGCCTGACCTTCACCGGGCAGAACCTCAACATCAGCGGCGGCTGCAACCGCCAGTTCGGCGGTTTCCAGTCTGAAAACGGCGTGCTCAAGGTCCAGCCCCTGGCCTCGACCATGATGGCCTGCGACCCCAGCCTGATGACCCTGGATACCGAAGTCGGCCGCCTGTTCAAGGGCGACCTGCGCACCACCTTCGGCGGCGACGAATCGACTCCGACCCTGCAACTGACCACCCAGGACGGCACCCAGCTCAAGTTCGTAGGCCAGCCCACCCCCGAGACCCGCTACGGCAGCCAGGGCCAGACGCGCTTCCTGGAAGTGGCGGCCCAGACCGTCAAATGCAGCCACCCGCTGATCCCCGACTTCCAGTGCCTGCAAGTGCGTGAGCGCCGCTACGATGCCGCCGGCCTGCAACTGCCAACCCAGGACGCCTGGCATCCGCTGTACCAGTCCATCGAGGGTTACGAGCACCAGGACGGCGTGCGCAACGTGCTGCGGGTCAAGCAATACGAATGGAAGAACCCGCCTGCCGACGCCCCGTCCACGGTCTACGTGCTGGACATGGTGGTCGAGCAGGACGCCTCGGCCAAGACCCGCTAAGCCTTACCCGACAACCGCCTGCCGGCACCGACGCCAGGCAATAAAAAAGCCCCGTATCTTGCGATACGGGGCTTTTTTTGTTCAGGGCGGGGTCAGGCCGTTACAGCACCGACTGACCGCTCATGGCCAGGTCCAGCAGTTCCCGGTTGGCCACGGCATACATGGCGTAGTCGGTGCCGCTGGCGGCACGGATTTCCACCATCATGGCGCGCCAGCGATCAGCCATGCTCGCGTTCTGCTCCAGCCACAGGGCCACGCGGGCTTCCATGTCGTCCGGCGCATCGGCCATCTGCAGCACCTTGATGGTGATCGCCCGTTGCTGCCAGTCCACGTCATCGCGGAAGGCTTCACGGGCCTGGGCCTGCCAGTTGTTGCCCACCGGCAGATCGCTGATCTGCTGCAGGTACCACGGCAAGTCCAGGGCGCTGCCCACGGCGAAGTAGGCCTTGGCCACATCGGCCGCGCTCTGACCGGTCACGTCGGCCGCCTCGATGATCGGCAGCAGGGTGTACAGGTGAGTAGTGCCTGCAACCATGCGCGCCAGCAACTCCGGTACGCCGGCTTCGACATAGGCCTGGTAACGGTTCTGCCAGCCTTCGCGGGTCGGGCCTTCCAGCAGTTCGTCGAGCTTGAGGCCCAGCGCCGCCAGGTGCGGACCGAAGTGCGCGACATCGCGCGCGGCATCCTGCTCGTTGCGCCGGCTGCGCAGGAACCAGCGGGTGGCCCGACGGCCCAGACGCATCAGTTCATCCATCAGCTCCAGTTGCACCTGGGCCGAGACCTGGTGATCCAGGGCTTCGATCTGACGGAACCAGTGCGGCAGGTGGAAGATGTCCCGCACGATCACATAGGCACCGGCGACGTTCGCCGGGCTCATGCCGGTGGACTCCTTCAGGCGCTGCACGAAGGTGATGCCCATGTGGTTGACCAGGTCGTTGGCGATCTGAGTACTGACGATCTCGCGCTTCAGACGATGGCGACGCATGGCCTCGGAGAACTTGGCCACCAGGCTCGGCGGGAACGCGGTCTCCATGTCACGGGTCAGGTAGTCGTCATCCGGCACCAGGGACTTGAGCAAGGCTTCCTTGAGGTCGATCTTGCTGTAGGAAATCAGCACCGACAGCTCCGGACGGGTCAGGCCCTTGCCGGTCGCGGCGCGCTCGGTGAGCTGCTCCTCGGTCGGCAGGTACTCGATGGCGCGATCCAGCTTGCCGCGGCCTTCCAGGTCGCTCATTAGGCGCTTGTACTCGGCAGCACGCTCGTAGGCACGGCGCGCGGCCAGGGACAGGGCCTGGGTCTGCTTGTAGTTGTTGCCCAACACCAGGCCGCCGACTTCGTCGGTCATGCTGGCCAGCAGCTGGTTGCGCTGCTTGTCAGTCATGTCGCCGGCCTGCACCACTTCGTTGAGCAGGATCTTGATGTTCACTTCGTGGTCGGAGCAGTCCACGCCACCGGCGTTGTCGATGAAGTCGGTGTTGGAACCGCCGCCATTGAGGCCGAACTCCACACGACCCAGCTGGGTCATGCCCAGGTTGCCGCCCTCGCCCACCACTTTGCAGCGCAGCTCGTTGCCGTTGACGCGCAGGGCGTCGTTGGCCTTGTCGCCGACGTCAGCGTGGCTCTCGGTGCTGGCCTTGACGTAGGTGCCGATACCGCCGTTCCACAACAGGTCCACCGGCGCCTTGAGCAAGGCGTTGAGCAGCTCGGTCGGGGTCAGCTTGTCGGCCTGGATGTCGAAGCGTTCTTTCATCTGCGGCGAGATGGCGATGCTCTTCGCGCTGCGCGAGAAGATGCCGCCGCCTTCGGACATGATGCTGGTGTCGTAGTCGGTCCAGGCCGAACGCGGCAGCTCGAACATGCGCTTGCGCTCGACGAAGCTGGTGGCCGGGTCCGGGTTCGGGTCGATGAAGATGTGCAGGTGGTTGAACGCCGCCACCAGTTGCAGCTTGTCGGACATCAACAGGCCGTTGCCGAACACGTCGCCGGCCATGTCGCCGATGCCGACCACGGTGATGCTGTCTTCCTGGACATTGATGCCGCGCTCGCGGAAGTGGCGCTGCACGCCGACCCACGCGCCCTTGGCGGTGATGCCCATCTTCTTGTGGTCGTAGCCGGCGGAACCGCCGGAGGCGAAGGCGTCGCCGAGCCAGAAGCCGTAGTCGATGGCAATGCCGTTGGCGATGTCGGAGAAGGTCGCAGTGCCCTTGTCCGCCGCCACCACCAGGTACGGGTCATCGTCGTCATGCCGCACCACGTTGGCCGGTGGCACCAGGGCGCCGTCTTTCAGGTTGTCGGTGATGTCCAGCAAGCCGGAAATGAAGATGCGGTAGCAGGCGATGCCCTCGGCCGCGATCTCGTCCCGGCTGCCGCCCAGTGGCAGGCGACGGGGCAGGAAGCCGCCCTTGGCGCCCACCGGCACGATCACCGAGTTCTTCACTTGCTGGGCTTTTACCAGGCCCAGGACTTCGGTACGGAAGTCTTCTTCACGGTCGGACCAGCGCAGACCGCCGCGCGCCACGTTGCCGAAGCGCAGGTGCACGCCTTCAACCCGTGGCGAGTAGACGAAGATTTCGAACTTGGGCACCGGCTTGGGCAGCTCGGGGATCAGGTGCGGGTTGAACTTGAAGCTGAAGTAGGACTTGTTCTGGCCGTTGGCGTCGGTCTGGTAGAAGTTGGTCCGCAGGGTGGCCTTGATCAGGTCCAGGTAGCGTCGCAGGATGCGGTCTTCGTTGAGCACCTGAACGTCGTCCAGGGCAGTGAGGATCGCTTGTTCCAGACGCTGCTGCTTGTCTTCCAGGTCTTCACTGGTGAGCTTGCGCGCCAGGTAGAAACGGGTCTTGAACAACCGGGTCAACTCGCGGGCGATGTCGGTGTGGTTGTTCAGGGTGCTGGCGATGTAGCCCAGGTCGAAGCCCAGACGGATCTGCTTCAGGTAGCGGGCGTAGGCACGCAGCAGCGCCACGTCGCGCCATGGCAGGCCGGCAGTCAGCACCAGGCGGTTGAAGGCGTCGTTCTCGGCATCGCCACGGACGATGTGGACGAAGGCGTCCTGCAGCGTGTCGTTGAGCTGCTGGATGTCCAGGTCCAGGCCTTCGGCGGCGGTGAAGGCGAAGTCGTGGATCCAGTACTCGCGGCCGTTGTTGTGGCGCAGGCGGTACGGGAACTCACCCAGCACGCGCAGGCCGAGGTTTTCCAGGATCGGCAGCACGTCGGACAGCGCCAGCGGGGTGTCGGCGTGGTACAGCTTGCAATGCAGCTCGCGCTGGCCGGAGACCTGGCCCAGGGGCTGGTAGAAGCTCATCACCAGCGGGTTGGCTTCGGTCAGGCTCAGCAGGTGCTGCATGTCCACCACCGCCGAGTGCGCGGCGAAACGCTCGCGGTAGCCGGCCGGGAAGCCTTTGGGGAAATCCGCCAGCACGTTGGTGCCGTGGGCTTCGCCGAAGCTTTCCACCACCAGGCTGGCGTAGTCGTCCTGCCAGCTGCGGCAGGCCTGCACCACTTCTTTTTCCAGCAGCAGCGGGTCGATGTCGATGCGTTGTTTCGGGTCCACTCGCAGGATCAGCTGCACGCGGGCCAGCACCGACTCGGAGAAGAAGGTCCAGAACTCGCAGTCAGTGGCTTGCAGGCGATCCATCAGCACTTGCTGGATCTTCTGCCGCACTTCGGTGGAATAGATGTCGCGCGGCACATAGGCCAGGCAGTAGGCGAAACGGCCGTAAGGGTCCTTGCGCAGGAACACGCGGATCTTGTTGCGTTCCTGGATCTGCACGATGGACATCACGGTGCTGAACAGCTCGTCCACCGGGGTCTGGAACAGATCGTCCCGTGGCAGCACTTCCAGGACCTGGGCCAGTTCCTTGCCCAGGTGCGCCTTGGCCTGGAAGCCCGAGCGCTGCTCGATGACTTCGACCTTGCGGCGGATGTAGGGAATCACTCGCACGCTTTCGCCGTACACCGAGGAGGTGTAGAGGCCCATGAAGCGGCATTCCTTGATCACCTTGCCGTCGGCGTCGATCTGGCGGATCGAGACGAAGTCCGGGTAGGCCGGACGGTGCACGCGGCTGGGGTGCGCGGCCTTGGCGAACGACAGCGGCGTCGGTTCGCGCAGGTAGTTGACGGCGTAGTCTTCGATGCGCAGGTCATCGCTGGTGAGGCCGGCGCGCAGCAGCTTGGCCAGGCCGAGGAAGGAGCTTGGGTCATAGTCGATATGCCCGCCTTCCTGATCGGTGCCGACTACGAATTCTTCGTAGCCGAGGAAGGTGAAGTGGTTGCCCACCAGCCATTCCAGGAAGCTCTTGATCTCGGTCTTTTCATCGGCAGCGATGGCGAACTGGCTGTTGTCGATGCTTTCGATCAGTTCCTGGACCTTGGCCTTCATCGGCTCGAAGTCGGCCACGGCGACGCGCACTTCACCCAGTACCTGCTCCAGCTCCTTGCCCAGCACGCTGAGTTCGGCGGCGTTGGCGCAGCGGTCGATCTCCAGGTACATCAGCGACTCTTGCTGCACGCCCTCGCCCTGGGTGCCCTTGGGCAGGATTTCTTGCAGCTCGCCCTTGCTGCCGCGACGTACGCTGAGCACGGTGGTCTGCAGGGTGTGGATGCTGTAGCCGCGACGGTTGAGCTCGGTACGGACCGAGTCCACCAAAAACGGCAGGTCGTGGTGCAGGACTTCCACCGCGGTGTGGGTCGACTGCCAGCCATGACGTTCGTAATCGGGGTTGTAGACGCGCACTTGCGGTTGCGCGTGATCGAAGCGCTCAAGCAGACGCCAGGCAGAAAGGGTGCAGCCCGCCAGGTCGGACATGCGACGCTGGGTGAGTTCGTCCAGGGAAATGATGCCGAAGAATTGTTCAGCGAACAGCGCCACTTGTGGCAGTGCCTGTTCACTGATGTGCTGGGCCAGTGCCGCTTGCAGTTGGTGCTGGAAGTCGGCCTTGCTGGCTGCGGTGAAGAACGCCATCTGTGGTACTCCGCTTGGGCTTGTTATTGATGGTAGCGTCGCGTGCAAACCCCTTGCGGGGCGGTGGTGCATCCTGCTCCTGGTCTCGGGCAGAGGTTGCAGGATGCCAGGTGGGTGAAGCTGGACGAGACGCACAGGTCACATTCACCTTCCCGGGATGGGCATCTGCAAAAACGACTGGCGCTTTCAGAGCGCGCAATGCCTTTACAGGTGACCATCGCAAATCAGACGCAACCTATTGCACTTGAGAACAAATTGTCCGCTGCGCAGCTTAACGAGTGGAACGCGACAGCTGCTTGCGATGCTGCGACATATTCGGTCAACGGCACGCAACTGGCGGACGGTGCCCTGAACAACACTAGCAGGCGACGGAGAAAAACCAGGGTTTTTCCCCGGTTTCGCGGTACTTGCGTACCAGAAGTGACGCTGCAGGTGATGACTGTTCACGACCTGTTCTCTGACAGACAAGCCAGCAGAAATTCCCTCGGGCTGGCAGAATTGTTTCTTTTTGCCCTGTCCGGCCGCTGCCGGCCCCCGCCCCAGGAATGCCCCCATGCTCATGACCACTGCCCACCTGATCGCCAACCCTTGCGACGACGAAGAAGACAACATGGCCATGCTCTGCTGCCACAGCAGCCAGGGCGAGATGTTCCTGATGAGCCGCTACCCGGACGAGGACGAATTGGAGATCACCCTCGACGGCGAGCCCTCGACCCTCGATGGCGTCAAGGTCACCCTGAGCCCGACCACCCTGCTGATCGAAATCGCCGCGGCCGACGCCGACGCCCTGAACGGTTCCGACCACCTGGAAATCCGCCACAGCACCGCCGCCTCGGACCTGGCCGAAGTGGAACTGACCCTGCAGAACATCCTCAAGGGCACCGGCACCTACATCAGCCAACTGCCCTGAGCCGCCGTCGAACCTGCGGCGCCCTCAAGATCCCCGCGTCTCCTGCGGAGCCGTTCGCAGCCTGCAGCAGCGGCTACAACAGCCGCACGATCCTGGCAACGCCTGTAGCCGCTGCCGAGCCTGTGGCGAGGCTGCGAAAAGGTCCGCAGGACCTTGCCTGACGGCCTCCCGCCAAACCTCGGCGGCCCTCCAGATCCCCGCGTCTCCTGCGGAGCCGTTCGCAGCCTGCGGCAGCGGCTACAACAGCCCCACATCCTGGCAACGCCTGTAGCCGCTGCCGAGCCTATGGCGAGGCTGCGAAAAGGTCCGCAGGACCTTGCCTGGCGATCTCCCGCCAAACCTCGGCGGCCCTCCAGATCCCCGCGTCTCCTGCGGAGCCGTGCGCAGCCTGCGGCAGCGGCTACAGGAACCGCCCGCGGGAATCGGTGGGTGGCGGTGTTTTTTTTCGACTAATTGGCTAAATCAGGTTTTCCCCGTTAGTCGCCGACCCCCGCTATGGATTAAAGTATCGCCCCCAGCCCCGACGTTAGTTCAACGCCCGGGGCGCACCCTCTCCAGGAACAGTCACCGATGGAACATCGTGAAGCGCTATTGGCGCTGCGAACCTTTCTTTCAACGCAGATTCTCGGCCAGGAAAAACTCATCGAGCGCTTGCTCATCGCCCTGCTCGCCGACGGCCACATGCTGGTCGAAGGCGCTCCAGGACTGGCCAAGACCAAGGCCATCAAAGAGTTGGCCGAAGGCATTGAAGCGCAATTCCATCGGATTCAGTTCACCCCCGACCTGCTGCCCGCCGACATCACCGGCACCGAGATCTATCGCCCGGAAACCGGCAGCTTCGTGTTCCAGCAAGGCCCGATCTTCCACAACCTGGTGCTGGCGGACGAAATCAACCGCGCCCCGGCCAAGGTCCAATCGGCGCTGCTGGAGGCCATGGCCGAGCGTCAGGTCAGTGTCGGGCGTAGCACCTATGAACTGTCGCCCCTGTTCCTGGTGATGGCGACCCAGAACCCCATCGAGCAGGAAGGCACCTATCCCCTGCCCGAAGCCCAGCTCGACCGCTTCCTGATGCACGTCAAGATCGGCTTCCCGGACGCCGCCGTGGAGCGCCGCATTCTCCAGCAGGCCCGCGGCGAAGCCTTGAATGGCGAAACCAAGCCCGAGCGTCGGGTCAGCCAGCAGGCGATCTTCGCCGCGCGCAAGGAAATCCTCGGCCTGTACATGGCCGACGCGGTGGAGGAATACCTGGTGCAACTGGTGATGGCCACCCGCACCCCGGCCAAGTTCGACCCGGAAATGGCCGAGTGGATCGCCTACGGCGCCAGCCCCCGCGGCTCCATTGCCCTGGACCGCTGCGCCCGGGCCCACGCCTGGCTCGCCGGCCGCGATTTCGTCAGCCCGGAAGACATCCAGGCGGTGCTGTTCGACGTGCTGCGCCACCGCATCATTCTGTCCTTCGAGGCTGAAGCGGCAGGCATCGACCAGGACCGTGTGGTACAGCGCATCCTCGACGTCGTTGCCGTCGCCTGATCTCCATGACTCAAGCCATCGCCGAACCCGGCATTCGCATCACCCTCGGCGAGCTGATCGAGATGCGCCATCGCGTGCGCGAGGTGCAGCTGTTCTCCACCCCCAGCCAGCGCAGCCCGCTGATCGGCTTGCATCACTCCAAGCTGCGCGGACGCGGTGTGGACTTCGATCAGGTGCGGGTCTATCAGGCCGGCGACGACGTGCGCACCATCGACTGGCGGGTCACCGCCCGTACCCAGGAACCCCACACCAAGCTGTTCCACGAGGAGCGCGAGCGGCCGATCTTCATCATGGTCGAGCAGAGCCGCCAGCTGTTCTTCGGTTCCGGGCTGATGTTCAAGTCGGTGCTCGCCGCCCAGGCCGCGAGCCTGATCGGCTGGGCCGCCCTGGGTCATAACGACCGGGTCGGCGGCCTGGTCTACGGCGACGACGAGCACTACGAGATCAAACCGCGACGCAGCAAGCAGAGCCTGTTGCAACTGCTCAACCGCCTAGTGCGGGTCAACCAGTCGCTGCATAGCGAAGCCCAGCCCCAGCGTGATGCCCTGGGCACCGCGCTGCTGCGCGGCCGTGAAGTGCTGCGCCCGGGCAGCCTGGTGATCGTGATCTGCGACGAGCGCGCCCTGAGCGACGCCGCCGAGCAGCAACTGAGCCTGCTGTCACGGCACTGCGACCTGCTGCTGATGCCGCTGTCCGATCCCCTGGACCATGCCCTGCCCGCCGCCGGCCTGTTGCGCTTTGCCGAGCGCGGCGCGCAGTTGGAACTGGACACCCTGAACTACGAACTGCGCCAGGCCTACCGGGCCCAGAGCGAAGCGCGGATCGCCCGCTGGGAACGCCTGGCGCAAAAACTGCGGGTGCTGCTGATGCCCCTGAGCACCCAGAGCGAAATGGTCGAGCAGTTGCGCGAGTACCTCAATCCGCAGCGTCCGGGAGCCGGCCGATGAGCAGCCTGGAACAACTGCAACCGCTGCTGCTGCCGCCCGATATCGGCCTGTGGCCGCCAGCACCAGGCTGGTGGCTGCTGGCGCTGCTACTGCCGGTGCTCGGCTTCGCGGCCTGGCGTTGGCGTCATCTGTGGCCACGCAAAGCCGCGCGCGCGCGCAGCGAACAGCCCCTGGACCCGGTGCGCCTGGCCGCCCTGGCGGAACTGGCGCTGTTGCCCAAGCCTTATGACGGCGCCCCCGCCGGCGCCTGGCTGCAGGCCCTCAACGCCCTGCTCAAGCGCCTGTGCCGCAACCACTATCCCTACAGCCAGAGCCACACCCTCAATGGCCGCAAGTGGCTGGCGTTTCTCGACAACCGCTGCCCGGCCGCCGGCCTGACCCGCTGGATGGTGCTGGTGGAAGGCGCCTACAAACCCGAGTGCAAGCTCGACGACAAAGCCATCGCCGGCCTGACCCAGGCGGTGGACACCTGGATTCGCAAGCATGTTTGAGTTCGCCTGGCCGTGGATCTTCGCCCTGCTGCCGCTGCCCTGGCTGCTGCGCCTGGTGCTGCCGGTGGCCGACAGCGGCGAGCCGGCGCTGAAGGTGAGCTTCCTCAGTGACCTGGAGGGCCTGTCCAAGCGCCGGGCCCGGGCCCACCTGCCGGCCTGGCGCCAGCAGGCCCGCTTCATCCTGCTCTGGGTCCTGTTGCTGTTGGCCGCGGCACGCCCGCAATGGCTGGGGGAACCGCTGCCGGTGGCCGCCAGCGGCCGCGACCTGCTGGTGGCGGTGGACGTCTCCGGTTCCATGGACTTTCCCGACATGCAATGGCAGGACGAAGACGTCAGCCGCCTGAGCCTGGTCAAGCACCTGCTGGGAGACTTTCTCGAACACCGCGAAGGCGACCGGGTCGGCCTGATCCTGTTCGGCAGCAAGGCCTACCTGCAAGCGCCCCTGACCTTCGACCGGCGCACGGTGCGGATCTGGCTGGATGAAGCGAAGATCGGCATCGCCGGCAAGAACACCGCCATTGGCGACGCCATCGGCCTGGCCCTCAAACGCCTGCGCCAGCGCCCGGCGCAGAGCCGGGTGCTGATCCTGGTCACCGACGGCGCCAATAACGGCGGCGAAATCCCGCCCATTACCGCTGCACGCCTGGCCGCCGAGGAAGGGGTGAAAATCTACCCCATCGGCATCGGGGCCGACCCGGACCAGGGCGCGACCCTCGGCCTGCTGGGGCTCAACCCGAGCCTGGACCTGGACGAGCCGGCCCTCAAGGAACTGGCCGAAGTCACCGGCGGGCGCTACTTCCGTGCCCGTGACGGTCAGGAGCTGCAAGCCATCAAGGACACCCTCGACCAACTGGAGCCGGTGGCCCAGCAACCGACCCAGGCCCGCCCGGCCCAGGCCCTGTACCACTGGCCGCTGGCCACGGCGCTGCTGCTCAGCGTGCTGCTGGTGCTGCGCGAGCGCTGGCCGCACAACCCGCTGCAGCGCTTCTTCACCGAGTCGAACTTCCTGCTGCCTGCCCATGACTGGCGCCAGCGGCTCAAGCGCCTGCGCTTGCGGAGGCGTCGATGATCAGTCTCTGGCCTCACTGGTTCCGGCCCGGATGGTTGCTGGTGCTGCCACTGCTGGCGCTGCTGCTGTGGAAGCTCTGGCACCGGCAGAAGCGCGCCGGACGCTGGCAGATGATCCTGCCACCGGCCTTTCACGCTGCCCTGCTCAGCGGCGGCAACGGCCGCGAGAGCAAACTGCCCTGGGTGGCCCTGGGCCTGGCCTGGCTGCTGGCGGTACTGGCCCTGCTCGGCCCGAGCTGGCAGCGGGTGGAACAGACCAGCCAGAAACCCGCCGACCCGCTGGTGGTGCTGCTGGAGCTGACCCCGCAAATGCTCGCCAACGATGTGCCGCCCAATCGCCTGGAACAGGCCCGGCACAAACTGCTGGACCTGCTGCAATTGCGCAGCGACGCCCAGACCGCGATCGTGGTCTACGCCGGCAGCGCCCACACCCTGGTGCCGCTGTCCGATGATCTGGCCACCAGCCGCAACCTGCTGGACGCCCTCAAGCCATCGATCATGCCCCAGGCCGGGCAGCGCGCCGACCTGGCCCTGCTCAAGGCCCTCAAGCTGCTGGACCAGGGCGCCCTGGGCCAGGGCCGGGTGTTGCTGATGGCCTCCTCCCTCAGCGAACAGGAACGCCAGGGCATCCGCCAGGCGCTTGACGGTGAAACACCGCAATTGCTGATGCTCGGCCTCGGCAGCCGCGACGGTGCCCCGGTGACCCTGGAAGACGGCAGCTACCTCAAGGACGACCTGGGGGCGATCCTGGTATCGCGCCTGGACAGCCCGGACCTCAAGCAGTTCATTGGCGAGGTGGGCGGCCGTTACCGTCAGGCGCGCCTGGACGACAGCGACCTCAAGGGCCTGGGTCTGACGGGCGGGCCGCAAGGCGTGCGCAGCGACGGCCAGACCCTGCGCCTGGACACCTGGGCCGACCAGGGCTATTGGCTGCTGCTGCCCCTGTTGCTGCTGGCGGCCTGCGCCGGACGCCGGGGCTGGCTGTTCTGCCTGCCGCTGCTGCTACTGGCCGCGCCGCAACCCAGCTACGCCTTCGACTTCAACGACCTGTGGCTGCGCCCCGACCAGCAAGGCCAGCGCCTGCTGCAACAGCAGCGCCCGGCCGAGGCTGCACGACACTTCCAGGACCCGCAATGGCAAGGCGTGGCCTTGTACGAGGCCGGCAACTACAATGCCGCCGCCGAGCGTTTTGCCGAAGGCAACGACGCCCGCGCCCACTACAATCGCGGCAATGCCCTGGCGCGCAGTGGTGAGCTGGAAGCCGCCATCGACGCCTACGAACAGGCCCTGGAACGCCAGCCCGAGCTGCAGCCGGCGCTACACAACAAGGCCCTGGTGGAAAGCCTGTTGCAACAGCAGCAAGCCACCCCGCCAACACCGCCGCAGCAGCCGGAAAACCCCGACAGCGACGACAGCAACACCCCCGGACCCAGCGCGACGGCCACCCCGCCGAGCACCGCCAGCGCCCCGCCGGACAACCCCGGACAGCCTGCGGCCAACGAGGGCCAGGCCACAGCGCCCGACCCGCAGCGCAACGGCTACAGTGAAGTGCCCGGCAGTGAGCTGGACGACCAGCACACCACCACGCCCCTGCGTCCGGCCCAGGACAGCCTGGACGCCGAACACCAGCAGGCACTGGAGCAATGGCTGCGCAAGATCCCGGACGACCCGGGGGAACTGCTGAGGCGTAAATTCTGGTACGAACAGCAACAACATCAGGATCAGGGAAAACTTCGATGACCCGCTGCACCGCCCTTCTGCTCGCCCTCGCGCTCTGGACCTCGGCGTCCCAGGCTGCCGGGCTGCTCGCCAGCCTGGACCGCAACCAGGTGAACTCCGGCGAGACTGTCGAGCTGACCCTGGAGTCCACCGACGTCACCCAGTTCGGCAAGCCCGACCTGACGTCCCTGGACAGCCAGTTCGAAGTGCGCGGTACGCGCCAGGTCAACCAGCTCAACAGCCTTGGCGACAGCCACGCCAGCACCCGCTGGATCGTCACCTTGCTGCCGCGCCACACCGGCACCCTGGAGATCGCCCCGCTGCAACTGGGCAACCTGCAGAGCCAGGCCCTGACCCTGCAAGTCAACGCCAGCCCGGTGCAGGATCAGGACAGCCGCCTGGAACCGGTGTTCATCCACGCCGAACTCGATCAGCCCAAGGTCTATGTCCAGGCCCAGGCCCTGCTGACCCTGCACATCTACCATTCGGTGCCGCTGTTCGACGACAGCAGCCTGAGCCCGTTGCAACTGAGCGATGCCCGGATCGAGCAACTGGGAGAGCCGCGCACCTACGAAAAACTCATCAATGGCGTGCGCCATGGCGTGATCGAGATGCGTTACGCCGTCTATCCCCAGCGCAGCGGCGAACTGCTGATCCCGGCGCTGACCTTCACCGCCACCCCGGCCAACCCGGGCACAGGCACAGAAGAGCCCACGTCCCAGGCACCCAAGCCCGGCAAGCTGATCCACGTCAGCTCCGCCGAACTGAGCCTGCAAGTGCTGGCCAAACCTGCCGCCTACCCCGCCGATGCCCCCTGGCTGCCCGCCCGCAGCCTGAGCCTGAGTGAAAGCTGGAGCCCGGAGCCCGATCACCCGCAGGTCGGCGACTCCCTGACTCGCAGCCTGACCCTGAGCGCCGAGGGCTTGTCCAGCGCCCAACTGCCACCGCTGCCCCAGGCCGAGATCAATGGCCTGCGCAGCTACCCGGATCAGCCGCAACTGAGCAACCAGCACATCGAGCACGGCCTGCTGGGGATTCGCGAAGAGCGCCAGGCCCTGGTGCCGACCCGCACCGGCGACCTCGAACTGCCGGCCCTGGAGATCACTTGGTGGAACACCCTGGAAGACCGCTTGGAACAGACCAGCCTGCCGGCGCGAACCCTGCAAGTGGCGAACAACCCCAGCCTGGTGGTGGACACCCCAGCCGGCACGCCCCAGGCCAGTGTCGATAACAGCGACCTGTGGCTGTGGCAGCTGAGCACCCTGCTGCTGGCCTGCACCACCCTGCTGGGCTTTGGCCTGTGGTGGCGCGCGCGATCGCAACCGGCGGTGCTGCGGGCGGCCCAGACCGGCCCCAGCCCACGTTCGCTGCTGGACGACCTCAAGCGCGCCTGCCAGGCCAACGACCCACAGACCACCCGCCAGGCCCTGGATGCCTGGGCGCGCCAGCAACCGGAAACCCTGGCCGACATGGCCGCGCGTTTCATCCCCCTGTCCGATGCCCTGGACGGCCTCAACGGCGCCCTCTACAGCGAGACCGGCCAATATTGGCAAGGTGAGGAACTCTGGCGAGCGATCCGCGCCATCCCCATCAACGAGCGAGTGCAGGACCCGGTGGCGGACACCACCAGCCTGCCGCCGCTGTACCCCAAGTAACAGCAGCCGTGCAGCCCCCTGCCGCCTAGGAGCCGGCTTGCCGGCGAAGAGGCCCGTAAGTCATGCCGCGCCTGGGCGGGCCCTTTCGCTGGCAAGCCAGCTCCTACAGCCACCTCCCTGGAGCCAAGCCGCTGGGCCAATCGCGCCTGCATTTGCCGCAGCGTCGGGCATAAACACGCGTTTGCCAGTAAACTCTCGACCCTTTCGCCGCGGTCATCTTCTGTGCGGCCAGCCTTTTTCATGCGGAGTTTGCCTTGCGTCTGTTTCACACCTCCGACTGGCACCTGGGCCAGAACCTCCACGGCCAGGAGCGCGACTTCGAACATGCCTGCTTTCTGGAGTGGCTGTTGCGCCAGCTCAAGCACGAGCAACCGGACGTGCTGCTGATCGCCGGCGATATCTTCGATACCGTCAACCCGCCGGTCAAAGCCCAGGAACGCCTCTACGACTTCATCGTCAGCGCCCACGAGCAGCAGCCGGCCCTGACCATCGTGATGATCGCCGGCAACCACGATTCCGGTTCGCGTATCGAACTGCCCGCCCCCTTGATGCGCCGCCTGCGCACCCACGCCCTGGGCCGGGTGCTGTGGCTGGACGACGGCCAGCTGGACGCCGAGCGCCTGCTGCTGCCCCTGCCCGACGCCAGCGGCGCGATTGTCGGCTGGTGCCTGGCCCTGCCCTTCCTGCGTCCGGCGGAAGTCACCGGCCCGCAGCTGGGAGACGACTACCTCAAGGGCATCGCCCAGGTCCATGAATGGCTGATCGCCGCGGCCAATGCCAAGCGCAAGCCGGGCCAGGCCCTGATCGCCGTGAGCCACGCGCACATGGCCGGCGGCTCGGTGTCCGAAGACTCCGAGCGCAGCCTGATCATCGGCAATGCCGAGGCCCTGCCCGCCAGCCTGTTCGGCGCGGACATCAGCTACGTGGCCCTGGGGCACCTGCACAAGCCGCAGAAGGTCAATGGCGAGGAGCGCATCCGCTACAGCGGCTCGCCGATTCCCCTGTCGTTTTCCGAAATCGACTACCCGCACCAGATCCTCGATGTGCGCCTGGACGGCCAGACCCTGGTCAGCGTCGAACCGCGGCTGATTCCCCGGGCGGTCAACCTGCAACGCCTGGGCCCGGCGCCCCTGGGGCAGATCCTGACCCAGCTCGGCGAGCTGCCGGACATCGACCTCTTGGCCGAAGAACAGCGCCAGCCCTGGCTGGAAGTGCGGGTGCGCCTGGACGAACCGCAACCGGACCTGCGCCAGCAAGTGGAAAGCACCCTGCAAGGCAAGGCCGTGCGTCTGGTACGGATTGCCGCCGAATACGCCGGCAATGGCGGCCGCGATGGCGAGGACGAGACTGCCGAGCTGATCGAACTGGATCAACTGAGCCCCGAAGAACTGTTCCGCCGGGCCTGGCGCGACGCCTACGCCAACGAGGTGGACGACGCCACCCTCAAGGATTTCGCCCTGCTGTTGCAGGACGTTCAGCAAGAAGGTGAACAGCCATGAAGATCCTGGCCATCCGCCTGAAGAACCTGGCCTCCCTGGCCGGCCCGTTCGAAATCGATTTCACCGCCGAGCCCCTGGCCAGCGCTGGGCTGTTCGCCATTACCGGGCCCACCGGCGCCGGCAAAAGCACTCTGCTGGACGCCCTGTGCCTGGCGCTGTTCGGCGCGGTGCCGCGGCTGAACAAGATCGCCAAGGAAAACAAGGTTCCCGAGGTCGACAGCGATATCTCCACCGGCGACCCACGCACCCTACTGCGCCGTGGCACCGGCAGCGGGTTCGCCGAAGTGGACTTTGTCGGCATCGACCGGCGCCGCTACCGCGCCCGCTGGGAAGCCAACCGCGCCCGCGACAAGGCCAACGGCAAGCTGCAAGCCAGCCGGCAGAGCCTCACCGACCTGGACAGCAATCAATTGCTGGCCAGTAGCAAGCGCGACTACGAACAGCTGATCGAATCCAAGCTGGGCCTCAACTTCGAGCAATTCACCCGCGCGGTGATGCTGGCCCAGAGCGAGTTCAGCGCCTTTCTCAAGGCCGACGACAAGGAACGCAGCGAGCTGCTGGAAAAGCTCACCAACACCGCGATCTACAGCCAGCTGGGGCGCCGGGCCTACAGCAAGAGCAAAGAAGCCGACGAGGCCCACAAGGCGCTCCAGGCCCAGGCCAGCGGCATCGTCCCCCTGGACCCCGAGGCCCGGGCCGAACTTGACCAGCAGTTCAACGACGCCCAGCAACAGCTCAAGACCCAGCAACTCCAGCTCAAGCAACTGGAAGCCCAGCACAGCTGGCTCAAGGAATTGCGCCAATGGCAGGAGGCGCAGCAGGACGCCACCGAGCAGTTGCAACAGGCCGAGCAGGAGGCTCAGACCCTGGCTCCGGAGCGCCTGCGCCTGCAACGGCTGGAGCAACTGGCGCCGCAGCGTCACCAATTCCTGCGCCAGATCGAGCTGCGCCAAGCGCTGGAGCCCCTGCGCCAACAGATCGAGCAGCAGGCCGCGCAACAGGTTGAGCTGCAACAACGTCACCAACAGCTGCAACAGCAAGTGCTCGACGCCGACAGCGCCCTGACCCAGGCCCAGGGCCAGCACAGCGACAGCGTCCCGCTGCTGCGCGAAGCCTTTGCCGAACAGGGCAACCTGAGCCGTCTTGGCCAGAGCCTGAGCGACGCCGGCGAAACCCGTGACCGCGCGCAAAGCGTCAGCGCCCAAGGCCAGCAAAGCATTGCCGAACTGCTGCAGAAGCAGCGTCTGGTGGGTGAGCGCCTGGAGCGGATTGCCGGGCAGTTGGCGCACAGCGCCGCCCTCGCCCCCTTGAGCGAAGCCTGGACGCTCTACCGCGAACGCTTGCAGCAACTGATGCTGATCGGCAACCGCCTGAATCAGGGCCAAAGCGAACTGCCGGCCCTGGAACAGCGGGCCGGCAGCGCGGCTCAGCAACTGGCCGAACAACGTACCCACCTTGAATTGCTCTACAGCGAAGCCGGTGCCGAACCCCAGGCCGTGGCCGAGCAGATCCAATTGCTGGACGGCTTGCTCAAGGACAACCGCAAGCAACAACGGGCCACCGAAGAGCTGGCACGGCTCTGGGCCCAGCAACAGGAACTGGACCTGCGCGGCCGGGCCCTGCAAGACAAGCAACAAGCCGTGGCCGCCCAGCGTGAAGCACTGAACCAGGCCGGCCTGCAAGCCAAGGCCGAACTGAGCGTCGCCGAGCAGACCCTGAGCGTCACCCAGGCCTTGCTGGAGCGTCAGCGCCTGGCCCGCAGTGCCAGTGTCGAGGAACTGCGCGAGCAGTTGCAGGACGATCAGCCCTGCCCGGTGTGCGGCAGCGTCGAGCACCCCTATCACCAGCCCGAAGCCCTGCTGCAAAGCCTGGGGCGCCATGACGAAAGCGAAGAAGCCAACGCCCGTCAGGCGGTGGACAGGCTCAAGGAACAGCTCAACGAACTGCGGGCCCAGGTCCAGGGCCTGATCGCCCAGCAGAAGGAATTCCTCCAGCAACAGGAACAGCTGGCCAGCCAGCAACAGGCGCTGGCCCCCAGCCTGCAAGCCCACCCGCAGAGTGCCAGCCTGCTGGACCAGGACCCGGCTCGACGCGATGCCTGGCTACGCCAGCAACTGGAACAGTTGCAACAGAGCATCACCCAGGATGAGAGCCGCCTGGATGCCTTGCTGACCTTGCAAAAGGACGCCACGCGGCTCCAGCAGCAGTTGCAGCAAGCACAAGACGCCAGCCAGCAGGCAGCCCAGCAACTGCACAAGCAGCAGGAGCAATTGGCCGCCGACCAGCAGCGTCTGGAGGAAGAACTGGCCAGCTTCAACAACCTGCTGCCGGCCGAGGTGCTCGAAGGCCTGCGCCGTGATCCGGCCAGCACCTTCATGCAACTGGACCAGCAGGTCCTGCAGCGCATCGAACAACTGCGCGAGCGCCAGGACGAAACCGAAGAACAACAGCAGCGCCAACTGCTGCTGGACAAGGAACAGGACCGCCAACTGACCCGCCAGCAGCAACTGAGCGACGCTCAGCAGCAGCTCGACGCCCTGAGCCAACAGCAGCAGGCCTGCCAGGACCGGCTGGCCGCCCTGCTGGGGTCGCACCCTAGCGCCGAACTCTGGCAGCAACAGCTCGATCAAGCCGTGGAACAGGCCCGCACCGCCCAGGCCAAGGCCCAGCACGAGCAGCACGAGCTGCAGCAGCAACTGATCCAACTGAGCGCCGAGCTCAAGGCCCGGCAAGAGCGTCTGCAAGCCCTGGACAGCGAACAGCAGCAACTGGCCGGCAGCATCGAGCAATGGCGCGCCCAGCACCCGGAACTGGATGACGCCGGCCTGCAACAGTTGCTGGAACTGGATGAGGACCAGATCCAGCAACTGCGCCAGCGCCTGCAGGCCAACGACAAGGCCATCGAACAAGCCAAGGTCCTGCTCCAGGAGCGTCAGCAGCGCCTGCAACAGCACCAGGCCCAGCACAACGGCAACCTGGAAGCCGGACAACTGCTCCAGGCCCTTGAACAGCTGCAGCAACAAGCCCTCGCCAGCGAGCAGCACGTAGCGGAACTGCGCGCCCGACAAAGCGAGGACCAGCGCCGCCAGGAAGCCAACCAGGCCCTGAGCCAGCGCATCAACGAGGCCTACAACCATTGGCAGCGCTGGGCCCGCCTGAATGCCCTGATCGGCTCGGCCACCGGCGACACCTTCCGCAAGATCGCCCAGGCCTACAACCTCGACCTGCTGGTGCACCACGCCAACGCCCAGTTGCGCCAACTGGTGCGGCGCTACCGCCTCAAGCGCGGCGGCAGCATGCTCGGCCTGCTGGTGCTGGACACCGAGATGGGCGACGAACTGCGCTCGGTGCACTCGCTGTCCGGCGGCGAGACCTTCCTGGTGTCCCTGGCCCTGGCCCTGGGGCTGGCGTCCATGGCGTCCAGCACCCTGAAGATCGAGTCGCTGTTTATCGACGAAGGCTTCGGCAGCCTCGACCCCGAGTCCCTGCAACTGGCCATGGACGCCCTCGACGGCCTGCAGGCCCAGGGACGCAAAGTGGCGGTGATCTCCCACGTGCAGGAAATGCACGAACGGATTCCGGTGCAGATCAAGGTCAGCCGCCAGGGCAATGGCCTGAGCACCCTGGAGGTGAAATGAGCAGCATGGACACGCCAGAGGCGACCCTCTACTCGTTCCGCCGCTGCCCCTATGCCATGCGTGCACGCCTGGCGCTGCGCTATGCCCGGATGCCGGTGCGGATCGTCGAGGTCAGCCTCAAGGCCAAGCCACCCGAGATGCTCGCGCTGTCGGCCAAGGGCACGGTGCCGGTGCTGGATCTGCAGGGGCGGGTGATCGATGAGAGCCTGGAGATCATGCACTGGGCGCTAGAGCAGCATGATCCGGACAACTGGCGGCTCATCGGCGCCCCCGAGGCCCAGACGCAGATGGCGGCCTTGATTGCCGAGAATGATCAGGTGTTCAAGGTGCACCTCAATCGCTACAAGTACGCCGAGCGTTATCCCGAAGCGCCCATGGAGCATTACCGGGCCCAGGGCGAGGTGTTTCTGGCGCAGTTGGATCGCCTGCTGCAGGAGCGACGCTATCTGCTGGCGGCGCACCCGAGCTTGGCGGACATGGCCCTGCTGCCGTTTGTTCGCCAGTTTGCTCATGTGGACCGGGAGTGGTTTGCGCAGACGCCTTATCGTGCGTTGCAGGGGTGGTTGCGGGGGTTTCTTGAATCGGAGTTGTTTGTGGGGGTCATGGCCAAGACTTTGGCGTGAGTTTTTGTTGTGGGGTTGGGTACATATCCGGGGCTGCGGGTGTGGCCTCTGGTGGTTTCGCTTTTACAGCGGGGTTGGGTACATATCCGTTCCTGCGGGTGCGGCGGCTTACGGTTCCGCTCTTACAGCGGCTCACTTTTGAAGAGCGCAAAAGTAAGCAAAACGCTCTGCCCCTCCACTCGGTGCCTCGCTTAGGCTCGGCATGCCCTCACTCCGGCATTGATCCGTGGGCCGCCGCCACCGGCCATCCATGGCCGGGTGGCGGCTAACCCGGCATCCCTGCCGGGTTACCCACGGATCAATGCCTGCGTTCGGCCATCGTGGTTAACGGGGCTAACAGATCAAGATCAAAAGCCAGAGCAAGATCAAAATCTGACGGCGGCCTGCCGGCCGGCCTGTTTCATTGCCGTTCGCGTTAATGTAGCCGCTGCCGAAGGCTGCGAACGCTCTGGGCGGCACTCCGTCGCAGGAGACGCTAAACCTGCCTCCCCGATATTCCTGACATATCGCGTCGCCTGGTTTCGCAGCCTTCGGCAGCGGCTACAAGGAGCCGGCCTGCGCACCTTGGCTTTGGCTTTGGCTTTGGCTTTGGCTTTGGCTTTTGATCTTGATCTTGATCTTCAGGCCCCTTCCCAGCCGGCCGAGCGTAGGCGTTGCGTAGGGGGCAGCTCGGCATGGATGCCGAGCTAGCCGCCACCCGGCCATGGATGGCCGGTTGGCGGCGGGCCCCCGGAGCAATGCCGGAGAGAGGGAACCCCGAGCCCCAGCGAGGGGCCCATGGAGGGGCAAGTGAACGGGACAACCACATAGGTAACAGAAAAGTTCAGGCACATCGGTAACACCCAATCAGGCCTGCACTGCCGTATTGAGCCTGATGTAACCATCCTTGGCGTCTTTCAGATCAAAGCGGCCCAGCTTGATTGGACCAAATATGACCTCCCAAACTCCCTCGCTAATGCGTTCCAAGCCAACAGTTTCGCGCTTGAGAACATTGCCGACATAGATCCTGAGACGACCTCTGTTGACCACACCACAAGAGTCAACAACATAGGCTTCTATATGACTCGGGTATCTCATTACGGGTAACCGAGCCGGATAAGTACGCTGCGAACTGCAATAACAAGAAGCCGGTGTTTTCTGTCCAAGTGCTTCATGCAGCCGTTCATGATTGTAGTGCTGCATGAACAGATCAAAGTGTTTTTGCTGAGCGCCCCATTCGATTTCCGGAGGGCTGGCCAGAGTACTTTTCAGTGTGCGATGCATCCGTTCATGGCGACCATTTTGCTCGGGACGACCCGGCTGGATTCGTTCGGGAATAATGCCCAAACGTAGCCACCAGATAGACAACAACGACAACCCAGCACGCCCTGCACTGGCAAAAGGAACTCCATTGTCAGTACGTATCCGCTCAGGCATCCCATAGGTTCTAAACAATCGCTCAAAGGCAGTCTTGGCGTCTTTGAAGTTGGTGCTGGGCATGCTCTCGCAGGCCAATAAGAAACGGCTCGCATGGTCCATAACCGTCAACGGGTAACACCAAACACCTCCTCCCGTCAGGTACTGCCCCTTGTAGTCAGCACTCCATAACTGATTGGGAACATCTGCTTTTTTCAAAGGACTTGGATAAATCGCAACACGCTGACGCAGCCGCCTAGGCGTCACCAGGCCTGCTTGTTTGAGGATGTTGTAGATACTGGTTTTAGAGGGCGGTTCCTGTCCTGGAAAACGTTCGGCCAAAGAAGCCTGGATCTTCTTGGGCCCCGGCGTTGTAGGACCTTTTGAGCGCAACTCGATAATCGCGGCCTTGATTTCAAAGGGAATGAGATGCGCCTGACAATGTCGACTTCGACTCTTCTCATCCAGGCCACGCACACCGTCTGCGTTGTAACGGGCTACCCATTTGTAACCCGTTTTTCGGCTGATGCTGTGTGCCGCACACAGCTCGCTGAAGTTAAAGCGTCCCAATAAATAGTCCGCAATGAACATCACTTTAAGGTCCATAGGGTTCAGCTCTCGCCACGGCATGGTCAGATCCTCGGAATCGACCCTGCCAGTTAAAAACTGTTACCTATGTGCTTGAACTGGTTTGTTACCTATGTGGGTGAGTCATACCCAAGCGTTTTTTGGTTCCTTTTTTTGGCGTTTGAAAAAAAGGGACTCGCCGTAAGGGCGAAACCCTAAGTGGCCGCACCCGCAGGAATGGATATGTACCCAAACCCCAAACCATCAAGACAAACCCGCCAGCCGCCACCCCCGCAGCAACCGCTATCCCCCCCCTTTCAAAATCCCCCCACATGCTAGTGTTCCCCCACTGCCCAGAAGCTGCGAGCCCCCATGTCTTTCGTGATCCGAACCCACCCCCGCCTGACCTTCGGCGTGCTGATCGGCTGCGCCGTCGGCATCCTCGCCCCCGCGCAAACCCTGACCGGCAAGCTCCTCATCGGCTGGAACGCCGCAGTCTGGACCTACCTGGCGCTGATGTTCTGGCTGACCGTGCGGGCCCGGGCCGAGGACGTGAAACGCATCGCCGAAACCGAGGACGAAAACGCCGGGCTGGTGCTGTTGATCGTCTGCGTCGCCGCCATCGCCAGTCTGGTGACCATTACCCTGGAGCTGGTGGGCAGCAAGGACCTGGATACCCCTCAGCGTCTGCTGCATTACGGCTTCACCGGGCTCACGGTGATCGGTTCCTGGTTGCTGGTGGGGGTGATCTTCAGCGTGCATTACGCCCGCCTTTACTACACCTGGAATGGCAAGGAACCGGCCCTGCGCTTTGCCGAGGAACTGACCACGCCGAACTATTGGGACTTCCTCTACTTCTCCTTCACCATCGGCGTGGCGGTGCAAACTTCGGACGTCGGCGTGGCCACCCGCGAGCTGCGCAAGATCGTCCTCGCCCAATCGTTGATCGGCTTTGTGTTCAATACCGCGATCCTGGGTTTCTCCATCAATATCGCCGCCGGACTGTTCAGCTGAAACGGCACAAAACGCCTAAATCCGAGCCCTGACACAAAGGCTGGATAAGCCTGTGCCCGTGAGACGCATCCAGGCAGTCGTCTCAGTGCAAAAGCCGGTCGCTACAGAGCGCTTCCCGGACCATCAGGGCCACGTAAGGTGGCCAGTACGGCGCAACAAGACGCCGCTCTGAACAACAAGCCACCTGCCGGAAGAGATCCTCTGATGAAAACACCGTTCAAGCGTTGTTTCCTGCTCCTCTGCGCCACTGCACTGCTCAGTTCCCCCACCTGGGCCGCCGAGCCTGCGTCCTGCAAGACCGTGCGCATGGGGGTGGTCAACTGGACCGATGTGATCGCCACCAGCGCTGTGGCCGATGTGCTGCTGGGTGGTCTGGGCTATGACAGCAAGCAGACCAGCGCGGTGCAGCAGATCATCTTCGCCGGCATCCGCGACAAGCGCCTGGACATTTTCCTCGGCTACTGGAAGCCCGCCATGGACCAGAACATCGCGCCCTTCCTCGAGGCCGGGCAAGTCAAGGTCATGGCCCAGCCCAGCCTCGTCGATGCCCAGGCAACCCTGGCGGTGCCGGACTACGTGGCCCAGGCGGGCCTGAAAACCTTCGCCGACATCGCCCGCTTCAAGGAGCAGCTGGGGGGCAAGATCTACGGCATCGAGCCCGGTAGCGGCGCCAACACCACGATCAAGACCATGATCGACACCGACCACTTCGGCCTCAAGGGCTTCAAGCTGATCGAATCCGGCGAGGCCGGGATGCTGGCGGCGGTGCAACGGGCGATCAATCGCAAGGAGTTCGTGGTGTTCGTCGGCTGGACCCCGCACCCGATGAACATCAACATGGCCATCACCTACCTCACCGGCAGCGAAGACGTGTACGGCCCCAACGAGGGGGCGGCCACGGTGTCCACAGTCACCGCGCCGGACTACGCCGAGCGCTGCCCCAACGTGCATCGGCTGCTGCAGAACCTGACCTTCAGCGCCGCCCAGGAAAGCCAGCTGATGGTGCCGATCATGCAGCGCAAGGCGCCCCAGGACGTGGCCCGCCAGTGGCTGCGCGAGCACCCCGAAGACCTGCAGCGCTGGCTGACGGGGGTCACCACTTTCGACGGCCGCGACGGTGTGGCTGCGGTCAAAGCGAACCTGTAACCGCCCCTGTAGGAGCCGGCTTGCCGGCGAAGGCAGTCTCACGGACCTCTTCGCTGGCAAGCCAGCTCCTACCCCTGTGAGGCTATCCATGAGCCATTACCCGCTTTCTGCCGAGCTGGCGGCCTTCGTCCAGCGCACCCTGAGCTACACCAGCGCCGACAGCAGCCTCAAGGGCCTGCGCGACAGCTATGAGCGCATGTGCCGGGATTTCACTCCGGCCCATCCGCCCGGCCTCGCCGTGCATCAACGGCAACTGGCCCAGGTGCCGCTGCGTTTCTATCACCCCGACCGCGTCGTCCCGGAGTGTGGCTGGCCCTGGCTGCTGTACCTGCACGGTGGCGGCTGGGTGCTGGGCAGCCTGGATTCCCACGATTTCATCACCGCCCATCTGGCCCACGAGTTGCAGGCGCTGGTGATCGCGGTGGACTACCGGCTGGCCCCGGAACACCCGTTCCCGGCCGCCTTCGACGATTGCCTGGCGGTATGGCGGGCTCTGGAGCAGGGGCTGGGCCCTGTGCCTCTGGATCACCGCCGTCGGCTGGTGATGGGCGACAGCGCCGGGGGCAATCTGGCCGCCGCTCTGTGCCTGGCCCTGCGGGATGCCGCTGAACCCTTGCCCGCCGCACAGGTGCTGGTCTATCCCGGGCTGGGCGGTGCCGCCAACCTGCCCTCGCGCAGCCAGTGCGCCGATGCCCCGCTGCTCAGCAGCAGTGACCTGGAGTGTTTCCAGGCGCTGTACCTGCCGGAGCCCGAACCCACCTCGCCCTATGCCCGGCCGCTGCTGGCAGAGGACTTCAGTCACCTGCCGCCGGCCTTTATCGCGCAGGCAGAGTTCGACCCCTTGCGCGACGACGGCCAGTGCTATCACCAGCGCCTGCTGCAGGCCGGCGTCGCCAGCCAGCTGTACCCGGGCCTGGGCCTGGTGCATGGCTGCCTGCGGGCCAGAGGGCTGGCGGCGGAAGTCGATGGGCTGTACGACGCCCTGCTGCGGGCCCTGCGCGAGTTTCTTGAGCCAGCCTGAGCCCCTACCGTTGGTCAGCCACCTTCAGTCCTGACGCAAATTTATCGACGTTGCGCCCTTGACGGCAGAATGGGTTTTGCGGTTTCCTGAAACCGGTTTCAGCACCGTACCCGGAAGCACTGCAAACCGATAATTCCAAGAATAAGGTCGTCGCCCGTGAATCAGTTTTCCGCCGCCCAGCGCAGCCGCGTCACCATGCTCGATGTCGCCCGCCACGCCGGGGTCTCCAAGGCCAGCGTGTCGCGCTTTATCGGCGAAGACCGCGCCCTGCTCTCCGATGCCATTGCCTTGCGCATCGAGCAGGCCATCAGCGCGCTGGGCTACCGCCCGAACCAGATGGCCCGCGGTCTGAAACGCGGGCGCACCCGCCTGATCGGCATGCTGGTGGCCGATATCCGCAACCCCTACTCGATTGCCGTGATGCATGGCGTGGAAACCGCCTGCCGCCAGCACGGCTATAGCCTGGTGGTGTGCAACACCGACCGTGACGATCAGCAGGAAGCCCAGCACCTGGCCAACCTGCGGGCCTACAACATCGAAGGCCTGATCGTGAACACCCTGGGTCATCACCTGGAGCAGTTGCTGGAGTTGCAACAGGAAATGCCCATGGTCCTGGTGGACCGCAAGCTTGAATCACTGCACGCCGATCTGGTGGGCCTGGACAACCCGGCGGCGGTGCACAGCGCCATCGAGCACCTGGAGCAGCAGGGTTATCGCGACCTGCTGCTGGTCAGCGAACCCCATGACGGCACCAGCTCGCGGCTCGAACGCAGCGCCGCCTTCCAGGACGAAGTCGCCCGGCGCCCGGCCTTGCGCGGCCAGTCACTGGAGACCGGCGCGGCCCTGGCCCGCCACCTGAAAGACTTTCTCGACGCTCCCGGCCCTGGCCCCAAGGCGCTGTTCTGCGCCAACGGCGTGGCGGCCCTGGCGGCGACCCGGGTCCTGCGTGAACTGGATTGCCCCTTGTTCGAAGGCATCGGCCTGATCGCCCTCGACGACCTGGACTGGTACCCCCTGGTGGGCAGCGGCATCACGGCCCTGGCCCAGCCCACCGAAGCCATAGGCACCGCCGCTTTCCAATGCCTGCTCAAGCGCCTGCGAGGCGATACCGGCCCGGCGCGGGTGCTGGACTTTGCGGCGCAACTGATGGTTCGCGGCTCCACCCGAAAACACCCTGTGTAATCCCGAGCACCCTGCATCGCAGCGTGTCCCGGGTTTTCTCGAATAAAAATGAAACCGGTTTCAGAGGTCTGAAGCATGCATCAATCACCCGTCTCCATCAGCCTGTCCAGCTACGGCGCGGATCTGGTCCGCCAGCACGGCCAGGGCCATTTCATTCCCCTGGTGGCCGCCGCCGGCGCTTCGTGCATCGAGTGGCGCGAAGAACTGCTGACCCACGAGAAGCCCGAGGAACTGGCCCGCAGCGCCCGGGAGCACGGCCTGGAAAGCGTATTTTCCTCACCCCTGGAGCTGTGGCTGGCCGAGGGCTACGAACCCAACCCCGAGCTGCCTACCACCTTGCAACGGGCCCGGGCGTTCGGCGCCAAGCATCTGAAAGTGTCCCTCGGTCACTTCACCGAACATCACGACCTGGGCAGCCTGGCCAGCCTGCTGTCAGGCCAGCCCCTCGCCCTGCTGGTGGAAAACGACCAGACCGTGCATGGCGGGCGCATCGAGCCCTTCCAGGTTTTTTTCAACGCCGTGCAAGGGTGGAACCTGCCCCTGCGCATGACCTTCGATATCGGCAACTGGGAGTGGCAAGAGCAGTCGGCGCTGACGGCCGCGCGCCTGTTGGGCCGGCATGTGGACTACGTGCACTGCAAGGCGGTACGCCTGCGGGGCGACGGCAAGCGGGTGGCCCTACCGCCCGGCGCCCCGGAGTTGCAGCAGTGGGAACACCTGCTGCAGCACATGACTCAAGGTATTACCCGGGCCGTGGAATACCCCCTGCAAGGCGACGACCTGCTGCAGGTGAGCGCCGAGCAGGTCGGCCTGCTGGCCCGCCTCGGCCAGTCGCGACTGGAGCCAGCCCATGTCTGAGATCGATGTTCTGTCCTTCGGGGAAACCATGGCCATGTTCGTCGCCGAGCACAGCGGCGACCTGGCCCGGGTCGAGCACTTTCACAAGCGCATTGCCGGGGCCGACAGCAACGTGGCCATCGGCCTGTCGCGCCTGGGTTTCAAGGTGGCCTGGCTGAGCCGGGTCGGCAACGACTCCCTGGGACGCTTCGTGCTCGACACCTTGCAGGCCGAGGGCCTGGACTGTCGCTTCGTGCGCCGCGACCCGCTGCACCCTACCGGCTTTCAGCTCAAGTCCCGGGAAGAAACCGGCGACGACCCGCGGGTCGAGTATTTCCGCCGCGGCTCAGCCGCCAGCCACCTGAGCCTCGACGACCTGGCCCCGGCCCTGCTCCAGGCTCGCCATCTGCACGCCACCGGCATTCCCCCGGCCCTTTCGGACTCGGCCCGGGAACTGTCCGGCCACCTGATGCAGACCCAGCGCGCCAGCGGCCGCAGCCTGTCCTTCGACCCCAATCTGCGTCCCGGCCTGTGGCCCAGCGAGTCCCAGATGATCCGCGAGATCAACCGCCTGGCGGCCCTGGCTCACTGGGTGCTGCCGGGCCTCGGCGAGGGACGCCTGCTCACCGGGCGTGACGACCCGGCGGACATCGCCGCCTTCTACCTGGACCAGGGCGCCGAAGCGGTGGTGATCAAGCTCGGGGCCCATGGCGCCTACTACCGCACCCATCTGGACGCCGGCTTCGTCGACGGTGTGCCGGTGGCCCAGGTGGTGGACACCGTAGGTGCCGGCGATGCCTTCGCCGTGGGCCTGATCAGCGCCCTGCTGGAAAGCCTCAGCGTGAGCGAGGCGGTGCAGCGGGCCAATTGGCTGGGCAGCCGCGCAGTACAAAGCCGTGGCGACATGGAAGGCCTGCCCAGACGCCACGAACTGCCCGACCAGGCAGCGCCCCTGAAAACCGCCTGCGCCTCGTAGGAGCTGGCTTGCCAGCGAAGGGGCCCGCCAGGGCGATGCAAGGCTCGAGGGCCTCCTCGCCGGCAAGCCGGCTCCTACACAACAGCATTGCGCATCCGAACGAACACCCAGAACCACCTGTTGCGACAAAAACAACAAGCTCAGGAGAACTTTCATGGACACGCTCAAACTCGCCGCCCGCCGCTGGTGGTACATCATGCCCATCGTCTTCATCACCTACAGCCTGGCCTACCTGGACCGCGCCAACTACGGCTTTGCCGCCGCCTCCGGGATGGCCAACGACTTGCAGATCACCCCGGGGCTGTCCTCGCTTTTGGGGGCACTGTTCTTCCTCGGCTACTTCTTCTTCCAGGTGCCAGGGGCGATCTACGCGCAAAAACGCAGTGTGAAGAAGCTGATCTTCGTCAGCCTGATCCTCTGGGGTGGCCTGGCCACCCTCACCGGGATCGTGTCCAACGCCTACACGCTGATCGCCATTCGCTTCATGCTCGGGGTGGTGGAGGCCGCGGTGATGCCGGCGATGCTGGTGTACCTGTGCCACTGGTTCACCCGGGCCGAACGCTCCCGGGCCAACACCTTCCTGATCCTCGGCAACCCAGTGACCATGCTTTGGATGTCGGTGGTCTCAGGCTACCTGGTGGAGCATTTCAGCTGGCGCTGGATGTTCATCATCGAGGGTTTGCCGGCGGTGCTCTGGGCCTTTATCTGGTGGCGCCTGGCCGATGACCGGCCCAGCCAGGCCCAGTGGCTCAGCGACCAGGAGAAGCAGGACCTGGAAAGCGCCCTGGCCGCCGAACAGCAAGGCATCAAGGCGGTGAAGAACTACGCCGAAGCCTTCCGCTCGCCCAAGGTGATCATCCTCGCCCTGCAGTTTTTCTGCTGGAGCATCGGGGTCTACGGTTTCGTCCTGTGGTTGCCTTCGATCCTCAAGCACGGCGCGCAAATGGACATGGTGGAGGCCGGCTGGCTCTCGGCCCTGCCCTATCTGGCGGCGGTGATCGCCATGCTCGGGGTGTCCTGGGGCTCGGACCGGACCCAGAAACGCAAGCGCTTCGTCTGGCCGCCGCTGCTGGTGGCCGCCATCGCCTTCTACGCCTCCTACCTGCTGGGTGCCGAACACTTCTGGTGGTCCTACGGGCTGCTGGTAATCGCCGGAGCCTGCATGTACGCGCCCTATGGGCCGTTCTTCGCCATCGTTCCGGAGATTCTCCCGGCCAACGTCGCCGGCGGCGCCATGGCGCTGATCAACAGCATGGGCGCCCTGGGTTCCTTCGGCGGCTCCTATCTGGTGGGTTACCTGAACAGCGCCACCGGCTCGCCGGGGATGTCCTACCTGCTGATGAGCGGCGCCCTGCTGCTCTCGGTGCTGCTGACCCTGCTGCTGACACCCGGCGCCGGAGCGCCTCGGGCCAAGGGCCTGCCCCTGCCGCGCCGCCTGGCCCACTCCTGAACTGCCACAGAGAACCGTCATGAAAAAACACCTGGTGCTGTACAAGAAACTCTCGCCGTCGCTGATGGCGCGCCTGCAGGAACAGACCGAGGTCACCCTGATCGAAGACCTGGGCCCAACCGGCCTCAAGGCCCTGCGCCAGGCCCTGCCCAGCGCCGATGGCCTGCTGGGGGCGAGCCTGCGCCTGGACGCCGAGCTGCTGGACCTGGCGCCGCGCCTGCAAGCGGTGGCCAGTGTCTCGGTGGGGGTCGACAACTACGACATCGACTACCTGACCCAACGCGGGATTCTGCTGAGCAACACCCCGGACGTGCTCACCGAAACCACCGCCGACACCGGTTTCGCCCTGATCCTGGCCACCGCCCGGCGCGTGGTGGAACTGGCCAACATGGTTCGCGCCGGGCAATGGAACCGCAACATCGGACCGCTGCATTTCGGCAGCGACGTGCACGGCAAGACCCTGGGCATCATCGGCATGGGGCGCATTGGCGAGGCGTTGGCCCAGCGTGGGCATTTCGGCTTCGGCATGCCGCTGATCTACCACAGCAACAGCCCCAAGCCGGCGGTGGAGCAACGTTTCAATGCCCGCTACCGCAGCCTGGAGCAACTGCTGCAAGAGGCCGACTTCATCTGCCTGACCTTGCCCTTGACCGAGAAAACCCAAGGGCTGATTGGCCGTCGTGAACTGGCGTTGATGCGCCCGCAAAGCATCTTCATCAATATTTCCCGAGGCAAGGTGGTGGACGAAGCGGCCTTGATCGAAGCCTTGCAGGAACGACGGATACGCGGCGCCGGGCTGGACGTGTTCGAGCGCGAACCGCTGGACCACCGCTCACCGCTGCTGCAATTGCCCAATGTGGTGGCCACGCCGCACATCGGTTCGGCCACCCACGAAACCCGTGAAGCCATGGCCCGCTGCGCGGTGGACAACCTGCTGGCGGCCCTGTCGGGGCAGCGCCCAGCCAATCTGGTGAACACCGCCGCCTGGACCGCTCCATCACAGCGCCAGGCCTAACCGCCGCGTGCCCCTGGCGAGCACCTCTGCAGACGCGGGCTTGCCGGCAAACGCGTTCGCCAGGGCGGTGCATGACATGCAAGCCGGCGCCTACAGGTGGAGGGTTGCGGGGCGTTGTTCGAGAATCTGCTCGGTGCAGCGGGCAATGCGCCGGCAGGCCTCGGCCAGGCGCTCGCAGTCCAGCACCAGGCCGATGCGAATGTGGCCCGCGGCGCTGGGGCCGAAGGCTTCACCGGCCAGTACCGAAACGCCATGGTCGTCCAGCAAGCGGTCGGCAAAGCGCTGGGCGTCCAGCCCGGTGCGGCGTACATCCACCATGACGAACATGCCGCCATCCGGGCAGATCGGGGTCAGCCCCGGACACTGGCCCAGCAGCGCGCACACCAGGTCCCGGCGCCGTCGGTACTCGTCGCGCATCTGCGCCAGCTCCGGCAGGTCGCTGTCCAGGGCCACCACTGCGGCGTTCTGCACAAAATCCGGCAGGCCGTACAGCATGCACAGGGCCAGGTTGCTCAGGTGCCCGGCCAGGGTCGGCGGGGCAATCACCCAGCCCACCCGCCAGCCACTCATGGCATGGGACTTGGACAGGCTGTTGATGGTGGCCGTGCGCTCGCCCATGCGCGGCAGGCTGCCGGGGCTAAAGTGCTGGCCCTCGTACAGCAGGTCGCAATAGACCTCATCGGAAATCAGCCACAAGTCGTGGGCAAAGCACAGCCGCGCCAGGGCTTGCCAGTCGTCGAGGGACAGGCTCGCGCCCGACGGGTTGTTCGGGCTGTTGAGCAACATGGCCCGGGTGCGCGGGGTGATCCGCGCCGCCATGTCCCGCGGATCGACGCGAAAGCCCTGCTCGGCCCGCACCGGCACCGGCACGATGCGGGCCCCGCAGGCGCCGAACACGCCTTCGTAGGTGACGTACATGGGCTCGGCCACCAGAACCTCGTCCCCGGGATTGAGCAGGCACTGGGCCACGGAAAACACCGCGCATTGGGCGCCCGGCAAAACCACCACATGCTCGGCGTCGACAATCTGTCCGCAGCGCTGATGATGGCGCCGGGCAATGCAGCTGCGCAGCGCCAGGTTGCCGCGCACGTCCGAATAGTGGGTATCGCCGGCCAGCAGGCTGTCGATCGCAGCCTGGACCACGGGCTTGGGGGTATCGAAATCCGGGTCGCCGATGGTCAGCAGCAACACATCCCGCCCCTGCTCGCGCAGGGCCAGGGCCCGGTAGTGGATGTTCCAGGCTGCGGAACCTTCTCCGACAATCCGTTGGGTCAGGGCTGAGTAGCGCATCGCTTTCTCCATGAAAGATGCTTCAGCCAAAACCCTAGGTGCTGGCGGGGCACTCGTCGAGCGCCCGGCCCCACCGTTCGCGCCCTTAGACCACGAAGCGCGCCACCATGGCGTTGAGATCCACCGCCAGGCGCGACAGTTCATGACTGGCTGAACTGGTCTGGTTGGCCCCGGCCGCCGACTGGATCGCCAGGTCACGGATGTTCACCAGGTTGCGGTCCACCTCGCGGGACACCTGGGCCTGTTCTTCCGAGGCACTGGCGATCACCAGGTTGCGCTCGTTGATCTGATTGATGGATTCAGCGATCTGCTCCAGGGACTCGCCAGCGGCGCGGGCCAGCTCCAGGGTGCTCTGGGTCCGCCGGTTGCTCTGCTGCATGGACTCCACCGCTTCGCCGGTGCCGTTCTGGATACCGGCCACCATCTTCTCGATTTCCTGGGTCGACTGGGCGGTGCGATGGGCCAGGGCCCGCACCTCGTCGGCCACCACGGCAAAGCCACGCCCGGCCTCGCCGGCACGGGCCGCTTCGATGGCGGCGTTAAGCGCCAGCAGGTTGGTCTGTTCGGCGATGGCGCGAATCACGTCCAGCACCTTGCCAATGTCCCGGCCCTGGGTCGCCAGGCCTTCGATCATCACCGAGGTGTTTTGCACGTCATGGGCCATGGTCTGGATCGCCTCGACGGTCTGCACCACACGGTCGCGGCCTTCGCGGGCGGCCTGGGTCGACTGCTGGGACGCCTCGGAAGTGGACACTGCGTTGCGTGCCACCTCTTCCACCGCTGCGGTCATTTCGTTGACTGCGGTGGCGGCCTGCTCGATCTCGGTGTTCTGCTGCTGCACGCCGCGAGAGGCTTCCTCGGTCACTGCGCTGAGTTCTTCCGAGGCCGAAGCCAGCTGGGTCGCCGAACCGGCGATCTGCTCGATGGTGCGGCGCAGGCTGGCCTGCATCTGCGCCAGGGCGCGCAACAGGCGTGCCGGCTCGTCCTGACCGTCGACCTCGATGGCCTGGCGCAGATTGCCGCCGGCGATCACCTCGGCGACGTTGAGGGCCTTGTTCAGGGGGGTGACGATGCTGCGGGTCAACAACAGCGCCAGCACGATGGTCAGCAATGCGGCCAGCAGCGCGACGATGACGATCCCGGCAATGGCACTGTCGTAGTGCTCGCCGGCCGCCTTGGAGGCACTCTTGGCGCCCGCGGCATTGATCGCGATGAGCTTGTTCAACTGCTCGCCCATCTGGTCGGTGCCGTCCTTGATCCGGGTGTTGATCAGGGTGCGCAGCTCTTCCAGCTTGTCCTGGCGTGACAGCTCCAGCATCTCCTTCTGCGCCTGCAGGTAATTGTCCAGGGTCGCGCTGAAGGTCTTGTACAGCGCCACTTCCTCAGGGCCCGCCGGCAACGCCGCGTAGCTGGCCTGGGCCTGCCTGGCCTTGTCCACCAGCACGCCGATGCGGGTCTGGGCTTCGGCAAGGCCGGCCGGCTCGCGGTTCACCAGCACGCGAAATGACAGAATCCGCAAGCGCAGGACGTTCTCGGTCAGGTTGCCCAGATACCCGACGCTGGGCAGCTGATTGCTTTCCATTTCCAGGGACGCGTCGCGGATGATCGACATGCGGTTCACCGCAAACACGCCCAACACCATGACCAGCAAGGCAATAAAGGCAAAACCGAGGAAAGCACGCGGGGCGATATTCAGGTTACGCAAGGACATAGGACGAGTCTCGAAGGAGAACGGGGCGGCGAGCATCCATGCCCTTGATCGGCCGACGCATCAGGACTGCATCGACGAGGGACACCACGGAAAGAGCGTCCATGGGCCTATCAGAGATATCGGCCGAACTTGAGCTTTCATCTGTCTGATTGGCAAAAATATTTCGAAATGTGCCCCCTGTTTCAGGCCTGAGACAAGACAACGCGAAGTGAATCGATAAAGCCGTGATTCGCCGCTCCAGAACAGTGCGCCGTACCCCGCCCGAGAGCGCCAACGCGCCCTATGAAAAGTGCAATTCATTCGCCGTAAAAGCCATTTTTTCAGCGCCCGCCCCTGCCCATCATGGCCCCAGTCAATAAAAACAACGCCGAGACTGGATATGAAACCTGAAGACTTTCGTGCCGCAACCCACCGCCCGCTGACCGGTGCCGAATACCTGGCCAGCCTGCGCGATGATCGTGAAATCTACATTTATGGCGACCGGGTCAAGGACGTCACCACCCACCCGGCCTTCCGCAACTCGGCGGCCTCCATGGCCCGCCTGTACGACGCCCTGCACGACCCGGCCACCCAGTCACAACTGTGCTGGGACACCGACACCGGCAACGGCGGCTACACCCACAAATTCTTCCGCTCGGCGAAAAGCCCCGATGAACTGCGCCAGCAGCGCGATGCCATCGCCGACTGGTCGCGCCTGACCTATGGCTGGATGGGCCGCAGCCCCGACTACAAGGCCGCCTTCGGCAGTGCCCTGGGGGCCAACCCGGAGTTCTACGGGCGCTTCGCCGACAACGCCCGCACCTGGTACAAGCGCATCCAGGAAGCCTGCCTGTACCTCAACCACGCCATCGTCAATCCGCCCATCGACCGCGACAAGCCGGTGGATCAGGTCAAGGACGTGTTCATCTCGGTGGACCAGGAAGTCGAGGGCGGGATCATCGTCAGCGGCGCCAAGGTGGTGGCCACCAACTCGGCCCTGACCCACTACAACTTCGTCGGCCAGGGCTCGGCCCAGTTGCTGGGGGACAACACCGACTTCGCCCTGATGTTCATCGCGCCAATGAACACCCGCGGCATGAAGCTGATCTGCCGCCCTTCCTACGAATTGCAGGCCGGCATGACCGGTTCGCCCTTCGACTACCCGCTGTCCAGCCGCTTCGATGAGAACGACGCGATCCTGATCATGGACAAGGTGTTCATCCCCTGGGAGAACGTGCTGATCTACCGCGACTTCGAGCGCTGCCGCCAGTGGTTCCCGCAAGGCGGTTTCGGCCGGCTGTTCCCGATGCAGGGCTGCACCCGGCTGGCGGTGAAGCTCGATTTCATCACCGGGTTGCTGGTCAAGGCCCTGCAATGCACCGGCTCCCTGGAGTTTCGCGGGGTCCAGGCCCAGGTCGGCGAAGTGGTGGCCTGGCGCAACCTGTTCTGGTCGCTGACCGACGCCATGCACGGCAACGCCAGCGAATGGATGAACGGCGTCTACCTGCCCAGCACCCAGGCCCTGCAGGCGTACCGGGTGCTGGCGCCCCAGGCCTACACCGACATCAAGAAGATCATCGAGCAGGTGGTGGCCAGCGGCCTGATCTACCTGCCCTCCGGCTCCCGCGATCTCAAGGACCCGGTGCTCAACCAGTACCTCGGCACCTACTGCCGCGGTTCGGGGGGCATGGGCCATGAAGAGCGGATCAAGATCCTCAAGCTGCTGTGGGATGCCATCGGCACCGAGTTCGGCGGTCGCCACGAGCTGTACGAGATCAACTATGCCGGCAGCCAGGACGAGATCCGCATGCAGTGCCTGCGCCACGCCCAGGCCAGCGGCTCGATGAAGGCCATGACCGACCTGGTGGACAAATGCCTGGGCGACTACGACCTCGATGGCTGGACCGTGCCGCACCTGAGCAACCCCGACGACATCAACATGCTGGACCGCATCCGCCAGTAGCCACGAAGCCGGCTCCTACGGAAAAGGCCAATGTCCACCTGTTGTCGTAGGAGCTGGCTTGCCAGCGAAAGCGCCCGCCAGAGCACCACAAGGTCCTCTTCGTCGGCAAGCTGGCTCCTGCAGCGCAATGCCCTGCGCCCACGAGGAATTCGTCATGTCTGTACTCGATCCCAAGCAACTCGCCTTCCGCAACGCCATGGCTCACATGACCGCTGCGGTCAACGTCATCACCAGCAACGGCCCCGCCGGGCGTTGCGGCATCACCGCCACCGCGGTCTGCTCGGTCACCGACAGCCCGCCGACCCTGATGGTCTGCGTCAACCGCAACAGTGCCCTGAACCCGGTGTTCAAGGGCAACGGCCATTTGTGCATCAACGTCCTCAGCGGCGAACACGAGGACGTGGCGCGGCATTTTGCCGGCATGACCGGGGTGGCCATGGACCAGCGCTTCGGCCTGCACCCCTGGCGCGACGGTCTGCAGGCCCTGCCGGTGCTGGACGGCGCCCTGGCCAGCCTCCAGGGACGCATCACCGAGGTCCAGGAAATCGGCACCCACTCGGTGATGCTGGTGGAGCTGGATGAAATCAGCGTGCGCGAGCAAGGCGACTCGCTGGTGTATTTCAGCCGCTGCTTTCACCGTTTGCAGCACCCTTGCCCCGCCGCTTGATCCTGCCCTAACTCCTCCCCTGCCAACGCCCGGCTGCCTCGCCGCATCCGGGCCATGGGCCACCTCCTGCATCTGTAGGATGGCGCGGTGTTGCCAAGCCATCGATACTCGCACCAGGCCCTGCCCACGTCCCCCAGGCGTAATGGTCCTCAACCCCTTCCGTGACGAAAACAATAACAACGTCGCACAGAGGTACAGACCCATGAACCGACTCGATCACGCTCCGGCCAGCCTGTTGCAGGCCTTCAGCGAGCTGACCCTGGAACTGCAACAACTGGCGCAGAACAAGGACATCGAAAACCTTCACCAGCATGCCCTGGCGCGCATCTGCAAACTCTTGCCCTTCGACAGTGCCTGGTGGGGCCGCGCCGCATTGGTCGACGGCTTGCCGGATGAACACAGTTGCTACCTGTACCGCCTGCCACCGAGCTACCTGGCGGACTGGCAATCGATCCGCCACATCGACGTCACCGTGAACCGGGTGCACGAAGTACCGGGACGGGCGGTGATCGTCGACATGACCGATCCGCACAACGGCCCCGGGCTCAACTGGCTGGGGCGCCAGTACAACATCGGCGAGCTGCTATGCGTGGTGCACATCGATCCCCATACCCAACTGAGCAACCACCTGGCCCTGTACCGTGCCCCTGGCGCCCCGGCTTTTACCCGGGACGACTGCCATGTGCTGAACAACCTGATGCTGCACCTGGTGGCAGCGGTGTCGGCCAATCAGATCCGCACCCTGGTGGCCATGCGCGAGAAACTCACCCGCCCACGCAATCTGGCCCTGGCCGTGTGCGACCAGCGCGGCGTGCTGCAGTGCGCCGAGCGCGGTTTTGTCGATCTGCTGCTGCATGAATGGCCGCAGTGGAACGGTCCGCAACTGCCCATGACGCTCGATGGCAACGGTTTCGAGGGCAAGCGCCTGCAGATCGACTGCTCGGCCGTGGGCGACCTGTACCTGCTGGCGGCCCGCAGCCGCAGCCTGCTGCCCAAGCTCAGCCCCCGGGAAAACGCCGTCGCCCAGTGCTTCGGTGATGGCAAGACCTACAAGGAAGTGGCTCGGGACCTGGGCATGTCGCCCAACACCGTGCGCCATCACATCCGCGCCATCTACAGCAAGCTCGGGGTCAAGGACAAGGCGCGCATCGCCCAGTTGCTCCACGCCCCGCCCGACTGACCCCAACCCCTGACCTGCGCTGATTTGCGCCGTCGTATTTGACGGCCACGGGCAGCCTTTGCCCTTTTTTTGCCCCACTGCCGTGTGCCGGCGAGCCCTTCGCCGAACAACAACTCCAACAAGAGACGCACCGCCCATGACAAGGCTCATTACCCGCACCACCCTGGCCCTGGCTGGCACCCTGGCCAGCCTGTCACTCAACGCCGCGGACCTCAACGCCCGGGACTTCTTCGCCGCACCTGTGGGCACCAGCCTGGGGGTGCTGTACCTCCCGGCCACCCGTGCCGGCGACTTTCACGGCCCGGCCGACAGCACCGGCAAGGCCGAGCTGCGAGTCAATGCCATGGCCTACCGCCAGGTGTTCTTCAGCGACCTGTGCGGCACCCTGTGCACCCCACAGTTCATCGTGCCCTTGGCCGACATCAACGCTCGCTTGCCCGGCGCCGAACGCCATACCGGGGAGAGCGGTTTCGGTGATCCTCAGGTGGGGGGCACGCTGTTTTTCATCAACCAGCCGCAAACCCGCACCTACAGCGGCCTGTTGACCCTGATCACGCTGCCGCTGGGCGAGTACCACAGCCGCAACCCGGACGTCTCCCCGGGGGCCAATCGCTGGGGCGCGACCTTTGTCTACAACTACACCCAGGGCCTGGGGGAAAAATGGGTGCTGGAGGCCAACCTCGAAGCCCAGTTGTACGGCACCAACGACGACTATTTCGGCAGCGACCTGAAGCAGGACCCGCTGTATCGCCTGCAAGCCTTCGCCTCCTACGACTTCACCCCTGCGACCTACGGCGCCCTGCGCCTGATCCACGCCGATGGCGGCGAACTGCGGATCAACGACCGACGGATCAACGACACCCACAAGCGCTACACCCAGGCCGGATTCGAGGTCGGGCACTGGCTGGACAAGCGCAACCAGCTGATGTTCAGCCTGTCGCAGAACGTCGCCACCGATAACGGTTTTGCCGGCACCGACGCCTTGCTGCGCCTGGTCCACGTGTTCTGAACCCCTTGCCTTTGGAGCCTGTCCATGAACACCCAGAACGCCGTTTTGAGCGCCACCGCGCCAGCTACTCGCCAACCCCTGGGGCTGCTGGCCGCCATAGTGCTGTTCGCCGCCATCACTCCCGCCGTACTGCTGATGGCCCCGGCCATTGCCGCCCAACTGGCCAGCCAGTGGCACTTGAGCCCCACACAGATCGGCGACCTGTTCTCCGCCGAACTGGGGGCCATGAGCCTGGCCACGTTGCCGGCCATCTGGTGGCTGAAACACATCGACTGGCGGCGCGCCGCACTGTGCAGCGCCGTGCTGTTCATCGTTGCCAACCTGCTGTCGATGCTGGCCCACGACTATTCATTGTTGCTGATGGCGCGCTTTGGCAGCGCACTGGCGGGCGGCTCGCTGATGATCATCTGCCTGGCCAGCGCCGCCGCCAGCCCCAGTCCCAGCCGGGCCTACGGCTTCTGGGTGATGGGCCAGCTGGTGCTGGGCGCGGTCGGCCTGAGCCTGTTGCCCATGCTCTTCCAACGCTTCGGCCTGGGCGCCTGCTACCTGATCCTGGCGCTGCTGATGACCCTGTGCCTGCCCCTGGCCCGCTGTTTTCCAGCAGGCGCTGCGCGCCCGGCCGCCGACGCCGCGCAAGCCCCAGCGATCTCCTGGCTCAAGGCGAGCCTGGGAATACTCGGCATCCTCACCTTCTACATCAGCCTCAGCGGGGTCTGGACCTTCATCGGCGCCATCGGCAGCCAGTCCGGCCTCTCGGCGCAGACCAACGGCGACATCCTGGCCATCGCCACCTTGATGGGCATCGTCGGCGCGTTGTGCGCCACCCTGTTCGGCGACCGCCTGCCCCGCAGCGCCCTGCTCCTGCTGGGCTACGGCCTGATGGCGGGCTCGGTGCTGGCGCTTCTGGGCCAGCCGCAGCTGGCGCGCTTCGCGCTGGCGGCGCTGGTGTTCAAGTTCACCTGGACCTTCATCCTGCCGCTGATCCTGGCACGCATGGCCGAGATGGATCGCAGCGGGCGGTTGATGAACGCCTCCAATCTGGTGATCAGCGCCGGCCTGGCCATAGGCCCGACCCTCGCCGGGCGCCTGATCGAAAGCAGCGGCGGCTTCCAGGGCCTGTTGCTGGGGGGGGCCGTCATCACTTTGCTGTCCCTGGCGCTGGTACTCAGTTGCCGGCCCGCCCTCCAGGCCCCTTCCCAGCCCCAGGGGCGATGACTGCCAGCGCGTCCTTGAACAACACTTTCCTTGAAAAATGGATATCACCATGACCTGTAGAACGGCTTTTTTCTTCGATGAACGCTGCCTGTGGCACAGCGGCAGCCCCCACGTCCTGACGCTCCCGGTAGGCGGCTGGGTCCAGCCGCCGTCTGCCGCGGGGCATGCTGAATCACCGGAAACCAAGCGCCGGCTGAAAAGCCTGATGGATGTCTCCGGCCTGACCCGACAGTTGCATCTGCGCAGTGCCCCTGCGGCCACCGAGGACGATCTGCTACGGGTCCACAGTGCCGCCTACCTGCAACGTTTCAAGGCCTTGAGCGATGCCGGCGGTGGTCAACTGGGCGACGAGGCGCCTGTGGGGCCCGGCAGCTATGAAATCGCCAAGCTGTCCGCCGGGCTGGCCCTGGCCGCCGTGGACGCCGTGCTCAGCGGTGAAGCCGACAACGCCTACTCGCTGTCCCGTCCACCGGGACACCACTGCACCCGCGACCAGGCCATGGGCTTCTGCTTCCTGGCCAACATCGCCATTGCCATCGAGGCCGCCAAGGTCCGCCATGGCCTGGGCAAGGTAGCGGTCATCGACTGGGACGTGCACCACGGCAACGGCACCCAGTCGATCTACGAAGAGCGGGCCGACGTGTTGACCCTGTCCCTGCACCAGGACGGCTGCTTTCCACCGGGTTACGGCGGTGAGCAAGACCATGGCCGCGGCGCTGGCCTGGGCTGCAACATCAACGTCCCGCTGCTGCCCGGTGGTGGCCATGATGCCTACCTGTACGCCATGCAGCGCATCGTGGTGCCGGCCCTGGAACGCTTCGAACCCGAGCTGATCATCGTCGCCTGCGGCTATGACGCCAACGCCGTGGACCCATTGGCGCGAATGCTGCTGCACAGCGACTCCTTCCGCGAGATGACCCAATGCCTGCGCGACGCGGCCGAACGCCTGTGCCGGGGACGCCTGGTGCTGGTGCACGAAGGCGGCTACTCCGAGGCCTATGTGCCTTTTTGCGGGCTGGCGACCCTGGAGGCACTGTCGGGCATCCGTACCGCGGTCCAGGACCCGATGCTGGAGTTCGTGCGCCAGCAGCAGCCCAAGCAGGACTTCGCGGCCTTTCAGCGCCAGTTGCTGGACCGTCAGGCCGTGGCCATAGCGACCGCCGCTCGCTGACCCGCCCGGCGCCCTCACAGGGCTGATGTTCAGCGGCCTGACGCCGGACATCAGCCACTGCCTGCCTTATCACCTCTCGCACGCGTTATTGCGCCACGCCAAGAGCCGCGGCCCCGCTCCTCTGCCTGCTGCCTCGCGCAGCCCTGCGACACATTCGCCCTGACATGGCCAAAGATTTTCTATTCTCTCCTCAATAACCTGACCCACGGGTCCGTTTTTTTTCGCCGTTCACCCCAGGAAGAACTCTCGCGTGCCGTAGCAACGCGCCTTTGCCTTCGGGATCGGGTGTGTCGTGCGCCGGGGCCTGTCCGTCTGCTTGCCCGCTATCCCCGGTTGCCGGGATTTCCCACTGATCGGGGGCTTGCCTATCCGCTGAGACAAAGGAGATGTCCATGGACCGCAAGACCAAGCAATACCTCGACGAGATCTACTTCTGGCAGAGGGCCCGCGCCCGCCTGTTGCAGCAAGCGGCACAACTTCACGAACCTCCCCCTGGCCCAAGGGAAACCACCGTAGCCGATACCGCCAAGGAACCGCTGGACGATCTGTTGCACAGCTGCGGCCTGGCCGCACTGCGTCGCGGTTCCGAACAGGCTGCGCCACCCGGGCACGGGGCCGCCGGGAGCACGCCGCCGACGGAACCGGCGGACTGAAGCACCGCGGGCAATGCCCTGGCTATAACGGCTCCAGGGCCCGGGCCTCACTGGGTGTCTGCTGATAACGGGCCTTGAACGCCCGGGCAAAATGCGCCTGGCTGACAAAGCCATGACGGTAGGCGATTTCACTGATGTCCAGGCTTGCCCCCTGGCTGCTGCAAAGCAGCTGGCGGGCCTGCTGCAGGCGTTTTTCCAGGATGAAGCGGCTGGGCACGGTGTTCTCCATGGCGAACAGCCGGGCCAGGTGCCGGGTGGAAATGCCGGTCTGGGCCGCGACCCGTTCGCAGCTCAGGGACGGGTCCCCCAACTGTTCATGGATGCACTGTTTGGCCGCCAGCAGGTAGGAAGCACTCAGGGCATTGATGGGCCGTTCTCCAATCTGCCCGGCGATGATGCTGGCCAGCAGTTCGAAGGCCTGCTCCTGGTAGGCCTCGGCCTCGCCACACAGCGGCTGCTGGAAAAACGTCCGGGTGCGCTCGCCAAGGGTGCGCAACAGCAAGCGCTGAACTCCGCTGTGCGCGCTGATCTTCAGCGTCCGGTCGAAACGCTTCAGGCAGCGCTCGGCAAACTGCTCCTGGGGAATGTCGAAAATGAACTGGCGCATCGCCCCGCAGAAGCCGAACAGGTAAGGCTTGTCGGTGCGGTAGACCACCAGCTCCCCCGGTTCCAGTACCTGGCAGGCGCCGTCCTGATAGAAGAACGAACCGCTGCCGGTGACCAGGGACACGAAGATCGAATCCTTGGGTACACCGCGGATCATCGACGTGTCGCGTTCCACCACGTGTTCATTGCCCACGATGCGCGCCAGGCGCATGGCACCCAACTGCAGGTTGTCCTGGCGGGCGGTGAAACCGTCGTCGGCGTAGGAGTTGCACTTGAGCCCCACCAGGGTGCTGGCGTTGTAGTCCTCCCAGAAGCTCAGGCGGTGATCCGGGTCGACCGCCTGGGTGCTGGCGTGCCGGGTTTCGAGCAAGGCGCATGGAGACATTGTTGTTCTTCTCATGGGCGGCTGGATATTCCCCGGACGGCAAGGCCGTGTCCGGGCACCTGGGGCCGCATGATCTGCGGGCTGCGGCCATTCATTAACATCTGAACTATATAGCCTGTCAACTTGAAACGCAGTGAGAGCCGTTCGCCGGAACCGCCTCGTCACCTCGCTATTTTCGGTAGGAAAAATCCCCGTCCGAAACAGACAACAAATCGGTCCGATTCAATCAAACCGGCGTCCAGCCGTGGGCCTAAAGTCGCCTCAGTCATCCCCATGACGCCCCCTATAACAACAATCGAGGTCGACCATGCCTGAAGCCGCCACCCGTGAGTTCTGGAAAGACCTGCAGCCCATCGCCCACTGTTTCAAACCCGACGCCAAGCCCGAGGTCTACCTGCCGAATGCCGCCAGCGACGACCTGAGCCTGTACGTGCCCTTCACCGAAACCGTGTCTTCGCGACCGCTGTGGATTTCCCCCAGCGAGAACCGCTGGTGCGACATCCTCATGGCCCGCAGCGCCGGGCTGGTCAACCGCCACTACCACCCCCACGAAGTCTTCGCCTACACCCTGTCCGGCAAGTGGGGCTACCTGGAGCATGAGTGGACAGCCACCGCTGGCGACTTCGTCTACGAAACCCCGGGCGAAGGCCACACCCTGGTGGCCTACGAGCACGAGCAGCCGATGCGGGTGTTCTTCATCGTCAAGGGCCCGCTGATCTGGCTCGACGAACAGGGCGAGCCCGACGGCTACTTCGACGTGCACTCCTACATCGCCCTGTGCCGCGAACACTACGAAAAGATCGGCCTGGGCGCGGCCCATATCGACACCCTGTTTCGCTGATCGACGTTGCTCACGCCTCCTCGGAGAACCACCATGGCTTATAAAAACAACAAGGCCGGTTACGAGAACACCTTGCTGGGGGTGCTGTTCCTGACCTTCGGCTTCGTCTTTTTCGATCGTCTGGCGCTGTCCTTCCTGTTCCCGTTCATGGCCGACGAACTGCAATTGAGCAACAGCCACCTGGGCATGCTGTCGTCGGTGCTGGCCCTGGCCTGGGCGGTGTCCGGCGCCCTGGTGGGCGCCTGGTCGGACCGCCGTGGCATGCGCAAGCCGCTGCTGATTGTCGCGGTGATCCTGTTTTCCCTGTGCTCGGCCCTTTCCGGGCTGGTCACCGGTTTCCTCAGCCTGCTGCTGTTTCGCGCCATCATGGGGCTGGCCGAAGGGCCGATCCTGCCGCTCTCGCAATCCTTGATGGTGGAGGCTTCGTCGCCCCAGCGCCGGGGCTTGAACATGGGGCTGCTGCAAGGCTCGGCCGCCGGTTTGCTGGGGGCGGTGATCGGACCACCGGTGCTGATCGCCCTGGCAGAAGCCTATGGCTGGCGCCATGCCTTCATCATCTCGCTGGTTCCCGGCCTGCTGATCGCCCTGCTGATCTGGCGCTATGTACACCCGGACCCGCCACGGAGCGAGCCCCGAACCAACGCCGCACCGAGCAACGGCGGCGGACATCGGCTGGCCTTGCTGAAAAGCCGCAACATCGTGCTCTGCACCCTGATCAGCTGCGTGTTCCTGACCTGGTTCATCATTCTGATTTCCTTCACCCCGACCTTTCTGGTCAAGGTCCGCGACTACAGCCCGGCCAGCATGGGCACGGTGATGAGCTGCCTGGGCGGCGCCTGGGTGCTCTGGGGCTTCGGCGTGCCGGCGATCTCCGATCGCATCGGTCGACGCCCGACCCTGGTGCTGTTCTCACTGATCGCCGCCTGCTGCCCCATGGCACTGCTCTACGCATCTTCGCCCTGGATGCTCGGCGTACTGATGCTGCTGACCTACACCGGCCTGGGCTGCTTCACCCTGTTCATGGCCACCATTCCGGCAGAGACCGTGCCCCGTGAAGTCATGGCCACGGCCCTGGGCATGATCATGGGCATTGGTGAACTGGTGGGCGGCTTCGTCGCCCCGACCATCGCCGGGTTCGCCGCCGACCGCTTCGGCCTGTCCATCGTCATGTGGATGTCCTGTGGCGGCGCCTTGCTGGCAGCGGTACTGGCGCTGTTTCTCAAGGAAACCGCCCCAGCGGTGCTGGCCCGTCAACAGCGCCAGCACGCCTCCTCTGTCCTGCAAGGAAACCAGCCATGAACGCACTGCGTTGGCATGCCGCCCGAGACCTGCGCCTGAGCCAGGTGCAACCGCGCCAGCCCGGCCCCGGGGAAGTCCTGCTGCAGGTGGCCTACTGCGGTATCTGTGGCAGTGACCTGCATGAGTACGCCGATGGGCCGCACTCGATTCCCCAGCACGCGGCCCATCCGCTGTCCGGCTGCCGGGCGCCACTGACCCTGGGCCATGAGTTCTGCGGCCAGGTGGTGGCCTTGGGCCCCGACGTCGATCCGAGCCTGCTGGGGCAACGGGTGGCCGTGGAGCCGGAGTATCGCTGCGGCGAATGCCAGTACTGCCGCATGGGCCAGTACAACCTCTGTGAATCCATGGGCTTTATCGGCCTGATGGGCGACGGCGGTTTTGCCGAACAGGCGCTGGTGCCCGCCTACATGCTGCACCGGCTGCCGGAGCGCGTCAGCTTCAAGCAGGCCGCCGTGCTGGAGCCGGCAGCGGTGGCCTACCACGCCCTGAACCAGAGCAGCCTGCTGGCCGGCGACAGTTGCGTGGTGTTCGGGCTGGGCCCCATCGGCCTGCTGCTGGTCCTGCTGGCCCGGCTGCGGGGCGTGGAACGCATCTACGCCGTGGACCTGGACCCCGAGCGCCGGCGCCTGGCCCTGGAACTCGGCGCTAGCGCCGCCCTGGACGGCGCCGACCCACAGTTGCAGGAGCGCCTGCGGCAACTGAGCGACGGCGGCCTCGACACAGCCTTTGAGGCCGCCGGCACCCAGCAGACCCTGAGCCATGCCCTGCACTGCCTGCGCAAGGGCGGTGAAGCCGTGCTGGTGGGCCTGATGGGCGAAGTGCAGGTCGACGCCTTCCACCTAGTGAACAACGAACTGCGCCTGCTCAGCAGCGTCGGCTACCGCCATGTGTATCCCGAGTTGATCGAGCTGCTGGCCAGCGGACGCCTGGACCTGTCGCGGGTGGTGACCCGCTGCCTGGCCCTGGAGCAGGCGGTGGAACAGGGCTTCGAGGCGCTGTTGCAGGACAAAAGCCAGATCAAGGTGCTGGTCAACCCGACGCCGGCCCTGGCCGAGGCCTGACCCCTCGCTTTCAACACTCAAGACAAAAACAACAAGAAACGAGTACCCGACATGAATGCTTCCTATGCGCTGTGCCCGCTGCTGGCAGCCTTGCTGCTGCCCCTTGATGGCTTCGCCGATGCCCCGGCTGCGCCCCGCAGCGGGCCGTTGTCCGGCCTGGGCGACTACCTGGCCGACCAGGGCATTACGCCCCACGTGCAGTTTCTCAGCCTGGCGATGAAGAACCTCGACACCGGCCCCCGCCCCCACAGCTTCGGCAACAGCGGCGATCTGTTCGTCGGCGCCGACATCAACCTGGGGACCTTCGCCGGGCTCGACGGCGCGGCGCTGCACTTCGAGCAGACCCTGTTCATCCTCGATCACCAGACCGGCGTACCCACCTCACGCAACTGGCAAGGGGCCGCCGGCAGCTACTTTGGCGGCGCGCCGATCCACAACGACCTCACCAGCAACCAGCTGAGCCTGTTGACCTACCAGCAGACCTGGCTCGATGGCCGGGTCGACCTGAGCCTGGGGCGGACCAACGCCCGGCGCTACTTCTACATCTACAACTGCGAAAGCACCATCACCTGCAACGACCCGATCATCGACTCTTCCACCGGCATCCTGCCGCCGCCCTACGGCAGTTGGGGCGGCTACCTGAAGTACCAGCTGACGCCCCAGTGGTACGTACACGGCGGCGCCTTCGAATCCAACCCGGTGGACTATCTGAAGGAGCGCAAGGGCCTGGACCTCAGCACCGACGATGCCAGCGGCACCAGCCTGCTGCTGGGCATCGGCAGCCAGAACCGCGACGCCTACAGCTCCCACTACGAGCTCAACGGCTACTACAACACCTCCAAGCAGGAGGACCCGCTGACCGGGGCCACGGCATGGGGCAGCGGCGGCGCCTTCTTCAAGTTCCAGCAGTCGCTGTGGCGCGCCGACGCCGGATCGGGCAGCGCGCCCCAGGCCCTGCTGTTGTTCGGCTCGCTGTCGGCGGCGGCCGATGACAAGCAGCCCTTCAGCCACTTCGCCGAGGCCGGGCTGACCTACATGGCGCCCTTCGACCGGCCCCGGGACAAGCTCAACGTCAAGGCCAGCTACCTGCGCCTCAACGACCACCAGATGCGTTTCCAGCAGCAGGCACGCCTGGCCAACGGCGGCGACCCGCGCCTGGGCGAGCGCAATGTCTACGCCCTGGAAGCCAACGCCCATATCGCCCTGACCCGGCAACTAGCCCTGGAACCCAGCGTCCAGTACCTGATCAACCCGGACAATTTCTACAACCCCGAGGCCCGCGAGCTGAGCGGCAACGGCTTTGTCGTCGGCCTGCAAGTGACCCTCGACGTCGGCTCGCTGCTGGGGCTGTGAGATGGATTTTTGTGACTGCCCAAAGAGGTATCCCCATGACTGAACACACCACGCAAACCTTCGACTACATCGTGGTCGGCGCCGGCTCCGCTGGTTGCGTGCTGGCCAACCGTCTGTCCGCCGACCCCAAGCTCAAGGTGTGCCTGATCGAGGCCGGGCCCAGTGACCGCACCTTGCTGCCCGCCGCCTATGTGCGCACCCCGGCGGGGATCATCCGCCTGATCGCCAACCCGCGCTGGAACTGGATGCACCGGTTCAGCCCCCAGGCCGGCAGCGGCGAGGTGCCCATCCCCTGCCCCCGCGGCCGGGTCTGGGGCGGCTCCAGCGCCATCAACGGCATGATCTACATCCGTGGTCACCGGCAGGACTTCGACCGCTGGGCCGCCGCCGGCAACCAGGGCTGGAGCCACGACGAGCTGCTGCCCTATTTCAAGCGTTCGGAGCATTTCGAACCCGGCGACTCGCCCTGGCATGGCCAGCACGGCGAGCTCAACGTGGCCGAGCAGCGCAGCCCGAGCCCGGTCAATCAGGTGTTCTATGAGGCGGCCACGGAGCTGGGCTGGAGCTACAACCCGGACTTCAACGGCCCGGAACAGGAAGGTTTCGGGCCCTTCCATGTCACCCAGATCAACGGCGAGCGTTGCAGCGCCGCCCGGGCTTTCCTGCATCCGATCCTGCAGCGGCCGAACCTGACCGTGCTGAGCAGCACCCTGACCCACCGGGTGCTGCTGCAAGGCACTCGCGCCAGCGGCGTGGAGATCAGCCACAACGGCCAGGTCCGCCAGTTGCAGGCGCGCCGGGAAGTGATCCTCTGCGCCGGGGCGATCAACTCGCCGCAGTTGCTGCTGCTCTCCGGTATCGGCCCGGCGGAGGAACTGAAAGCCCACGGCATCCTGCCGCGCCACCCGTTGCCGGGGGTCGGCCTGAACCTGCAGGACCACCAGGACATCGTGCTGATGTACCGCAGCGACCCCGAACTGGGCTACGGTCTTTCGCCCAAGGGCCTGCTGCCCCTGGCCCGTTCGCCCTGGCAGTACCTGACCCGGCGCCAGGGACCGCTGACCTCCAACACCGTCGAGTCCGGAGCATTTCTGCGCCTTACGCCCGAGGACCCGGTGCCGGAGCTGGGGCTGATCGTCGCCCCGGCCCTGAAGAACCAGCCCCAGCGCCTGATTCCCGTGGGCCATGGCATCAGCCTGCACGTGGCGGTAATGCACCCGCAAAGCCGCGGCCGGGTGCGCCTGAACTCCGCCGACCCGCACGACAAACCACTGATCGAGGCCAACTTCCTCAGCCACCCGGAGGACCTGCGCAAGCTGGTGGCCGGCTTGCGCTTGGTGCGCCAGTTGGCCGCGACCCGAGCCTTCTCCCAGCGCCTCAAGGGCGAACTGGTGCCCGGCCCGCAGGTACAGAGCCAGGAGCAGATCGAGCAGTGGATTCGTCAGCACCTGGGCACGGTGTTCCACCCGGTGGGCAGCTGCAAGATGGGCCACGACGAGTTGGCAGTGGTGGACGACCAACTGCGGGTCCACGGCCTCCAGGGGCTGCGGGTGGCGGATGCCTCGATCATGCCGAGCCTGATCACCGGCAACACCAACGCGGCAGCGATCATGATCGGCGAAAAGGCCGCGGACCTATTGCTGGGTACGGCACCCGCGCAACCGCGCAGCATGCCTCAAGGCGCAACATGCACTTGAGCCGGGGCTCAGGGGCGCTTCGGCGTCTCGGCCGCAGGCGGGTTGGTCTGCCCCTGGCGTGCCCGGTACTCCCCCGGCGCGAGCTTGGCGTAACGCTGGAAAAACCGGCTGAAATAGGCCGGGTCCTTGAAGCCCAGCTGGTAGCAGATTTCATTCACCGAACTGGCAGTGAACAGCAGCAGGCGCTTGGACTCCTGCATCAGGCGTTCGTACACCAGGCGCTTGGACGGCAGGTCGGCGATGCGCCGACAGACGTCGTTGAGCCGCGCTTCGGTGACCCCCAAGGCGCTGGCGTAGCGCGCCAGGGGCCAGTGCTCCAGGTAGCGGGCCTCGATCAGCTCGTTGAAGCGATGGAAGATCTGCAAGTCTTCATGCCGTGCCGGACGGGCCTTGAGGGAATTGGCCGAAAGCCTGAGCAGGCTGATCATCAGCAACCGGGTCAGGGCTTCCAGGGCCGGCTCGCGCCCAGCCCCCTGCCCGCCGATTTCCTGCTGCAACGCCTGGAACAGGAACTCCAGGCGCCGTACTTCATTGGCAAATTCCGGCCCCAGGCGCGCCAGTGCCACGCACACCGGCGGTACCTGGGGCGCGGGGGCCAGCGTCGGATCGGCACCGATCAACTCCCACACCAGTTGCTGGCGCACGGTGAGCACGTGGCCCTCGCTGTCGGCTTCGGTGACGAAGGCATGGGGAATGGTCGGCGGAGTGAGGAAGAACATCGGTCCCGACTCCAGGTATTGCTGGTCGTCGAGGTAGACCCGCACCGCGCCGCTTTGCACGTAATGCACCTGGAAGAAGCGGTCGTGGCGATGCACGGGCATGTTGCGCCCGAAGAAGCCGGCGAGGTTGCTCAGCTTGTCGTAATGCACCTGGGCATCGGCGTAGCGCTGATCGTAGACCTGGCCGATGTTGATGTTGGGAATGGGTTGACGTGGGTTCATGGCACCCTTCTGTTTTTTATTTTTCAGCACGCAGAGCGTTGGCATCCTGCGCGATTCGCGGCTTGCCCGCCAGGGCAAGACGCAATCGTTCAGGCTGGCGCTTGACGATCATTAACATATTAAATATAACGTTAATACATTAACGAATTCGCCCCGCTAGCGGCAAGCGCCACTGCGGGCCCCGACACCAGGAACCAGGAGACGCTCGATGAGCCGTGCACTGAACGATCACGCCGGCGGCACCCTGTTCGGCGTTGCGCTGAACTACCAGGGGTTGCTGCACAGCCATCTGCAAAGCTTCACCCAGCCGCCCTACCAGAAGCCTCCGGTGAAGCCGGTGCTGTTCATCAAGACCCCCAACACCCGCAATACCCATGAAGCGCCCGTGGTGTTCCCCAAGGACGTCGAACGCCTGCAACCGGGCCCGGCCCTGGGGGTGGTGATCGGCAAGCGCGCCAGCCGGGTGAGCCTGGAAAACGCCCTGGAACATGTGGCCGGCTACACCATCGTCAACGAGTTCAGCCTGCCGGAAGACAGCTACTACCGTCCTGCGGTGAAGGCCAAGTGCCGGGACGGCTTCTGCGCCATCGGCCCGCAGCTGGTGCCGGCCGCCCAGATCAGCAATCCCCACGACCTGAGCCTGGAGCTGTTCGTCAACGGCGAGCGGGTGCAGCACAACAGCACCGCCAACCTGGTGCGCAGCATCCCCCAGCTGATTGCCGAGATCAGCGAATTCATGACCCTGCATGCCGGAGACGTGCTGATCACCGGCACTCCCGAGGGCCGGGTCGATGTGCGCCCCGGCGACCGGGTCGAAGTACAGATCAGCGGCCTGGGCCGCCTCGCCAACAGCATCGTTGCCGAATAAGGAACCGACATGAAACACGCGCGCATCCGCTATCAGGGCCAGGTCCACGACGCTCGGGTCACCGGCCCCAATACCCTGCAACTGGAAGACGGCCGGACCCTGGCCGAGGATCAGGTGCAGTGGCTGCCCCCGGCCACCGGGACCATGTTCGCCCTGGGCCTGAACTACGCCGACCACGCCGCCGAACTGGCCTTCACGCCCCCCACCGAGCCCTTGGTGTTCATCAAGTCCCCTGGCACCTACACCGGACACAACCAGGTGACCTGGCGCCCGGACAACGTCGCCTACATGCACTACGAGTGCGAGCTGGTGGCGGTGATCGGCAAGACTGCGCGCAACGTCAAGCGCGAGGACGCCCTGGACTACCTGGCCGGCTACACCCTGTGCAACGACTACGCGATCCGCGATTACCTGGAGAACTACTACCGGCCCAACCTGCGGGTGAAGAACCGCGACGCGACCACCCCGGTCGGCCCGTGGATCATCGACGCCGCCGAAGTGCCGGAGCCCAACAAGCTGACCCTGCGCACCTGGGTCAACGGCGAGCTGCGCCAGCAAGGCAGCACCGCCGACATGATCTTCGACATCCCCTACCTGATCGAATACCTGTCCAGCTTCATGACCCTGCAACCGGGGGACATGATCGCCACCGGCACCCCCGAAGGCCTCAGCGATGTAGTGCCCGGCGATGAGGTGGTGGTGGAAATCGAAGGTGTCGGCCGGCTGGTCAACCGTATCGTCAGCGAAAGCGAATTCTTCGCCCATCACGCCCACCCAGAGCCCACCGCCGTGGCCAAGGAGCACGCATAAATGATCAAGCACTGGATCAACGGCCGCGAAGTCGAAAGCCGTGAAGTCTTCACCAACTACAACCCCGCCACCGGTGAAGCCATTGGCGAGGTGGCCAGCGGCGGCGCCGAGGAAATCGCCCTGGCCGTGGCCGCGGCCAAGGATGCTTTCCCGAAATGGGCCAATACCCCGGCCAAGGAACGTGCCCGGTTGATGCGCCGCCTGGGCGCGCTGATCGAGGAGAACGTGCCGCACCTGGCAGAGCTGGAAACCCTGGACACCGGCCTGCCGATCCACCAGACCCGCAACGTGCTGATTCCCCGGGCCTCGCACAACTTCGATTTCTTCGCCGAGGTCTGCACCCGCATGGATGGCCACAGCTATCCGGTGGACGACCAGATGCTCAACTACACCCTGTACCAGCCGGTGGGCGTGTGCGCCCTGGTGTCGCCATGGAACGTGCCGTTCATGACCGCCACCTGGAAGACCGCGCCCTGCCTGGCCCTGGGCAATACCGCGGTGCTGAAGATGAGCGAACTGTCGCCGCTGACCGCCAACGAGCTGGGCCGGCTGGCGCTGGAGGCCGGGATTCCCGCCGGGGTGCTGAACATCGTCCAGGGCTACGGCGCCACTGCCGGCGACGCCCTGGTGCGCCACCCGGACGTGCGGGCAATCTCCTTCACCGGCGGCACCGCCACCGGCAAGAAGATCATGCAGACCGCCGGCCTGAAGAAGTACTCCATGGAACTGGGGGGCAAGTCGCCGGTGCTGATCTTCGAGGACGCCGACCTGGAGCGGGCCCTGGACGCCGCGCTGTTCACCATCTTTTCCCTGAACGGCGAGCGCTGCACCGCCGGCAGCCGGATCTTCATCCAGGAAAGCGTCTACCCGCAGTTCATCAAGGAATTCGCCGCCCGGGCCAAGCGCCTGATCGTCGGTGACCCGCAGAACCCCAAGACCCAGGTCGGCTCGATGATCACCCAGGCCCACTACGACAAGGTCACCGGCTACATCCGCATCGGCCTGGAAGAAGGCGCGACCTTGCTGGCCGGCGGCCTGGAACGCCCGGCCAACCTGCCGGCACACCTGGCTCGCGGGCAGTTCATCCAGCCTACGGTGTTCGCCGACGTGGACAACCGGATGCGCATCGCCCAGGAAGAGATCTTCGGCCCGGTGGTGTGCCTGATCCCGTTCAAGGACGAGGCCCAGGCCCTGCAACTGGCCAACGACACCGAGTACGGCCTGGCTTCCTACATCTGGACCCAGGACATCGGCAAGGCCCATCGCCTGGCCCGGGGCATCGAGGCCGGCATGGTGTTCATCAACAGCCAGAACGTCCGCGACCTGCGCCAGCCGTTTGGTGGCGTCAAGGGCTCGGGCACCGGCCGCGAAGGCGGCGAATACAGCTTCGAAGTGTTTGCCGAGATCAAGAACGTCTGCCTCTCCATGGGCAGCCATCACATCCCGCGCTGGGGCGTGTAAGGTTTACAACCGTCCGGATCACGCCAACAAGAAGATGTTTCAGGAGAAGCACCATGGGCGAAGTCGTCATGGCCGCCAAGGTCTGCCACGTTCCATCGATGTACCTGTCCGAACTGCCGGGCAAGCACCACGGCTGCCGTGAGGCGGCCATTGCCGGGCACAAGGAAATTGCTCGCCGCGCCCGGACGCTGGGAGCCGACACCGCGGTGGTGTTCGATGTGCACTGGCTGGTCAACAGCGGTTACCACATCAACTGTGGTGAAGCCTTCAACGGCACCTACACCAGCAACGAGTTGCCGCATTTCATCAAGAACATGACCTACGACTACCAGGGCTGCCCGGAGCTGGGGGAACTGATCGCCGCCGAGGCCAACGCCGCCGACGTGCGCACCCTGGCCCACAACATCCCCAGCCTGGAGCTGGAGTACGGGACCCTGGTGCCCATGCGCTACATGCACATGGATGTACCCGCCGCCGAGCATTTCAAGGTGGTGTCCATCGCCGCCTGGTGCGCCTGGCACAAACTGGAAGACAGCTTCACCTTCGGCGCCGCCGTGCGCCGCGCCATCGAGAAGAGCGAGCGCAAGGTCCTGGTGCTGGCGTCCGGCTCGCTGTCCCACCGTTTCTCCAACGACCGCGAAGCCGAAGCCAACATCCACAACTGGACCCGGGAATTCGACAAGCAGGTGGACCAGCGGGTGGTGGAACTGTGGCAGCAAGGTCGCTTTCGCGAGTTCTGCGCCATGCTCCCGGACTACGCCGCCAGCTGCCACGGCGAGGGCGGCATGCACGACACGGCAATGCTCCTGGGGCTGCTGGGCGGGCCGGAACACCAGCGCCCGGCGGAGATCATCACGCCGCTGTTCGGCAGCTCCGGCACCGGCCAGATCAACGCCATCTTCTAGAAGCAGCGGCAGGTTCCAGCCACTCGCTGCAAGACACAATCGAAAGCAGTGCCAAGCCACCAGCCTCAAGTCACAGGAGTCCGCTCTTGTGGCTTGCAGCTTGGCGCTTGCCGCTGCCTCCCAAGGAGGCTTCCCGTGCCGCATTTCATCGCTGAGTACACCGACAACATCGAACAGGCCGCCGATCTGCCGGGGCTGTTCAGCAAGGTTCATGACTACCTGGGCGCCACGGGCGTGTTTCCCCTTGGGGGCATTCGCAGCCGCGGCGTGCGCCTGGACACCTGGCGCATGGCCGACGGCAAGCATGACTACGCCTTTGTTCATATGCGCCTGCTGGTGGGGGCCGGGCGCGACCTGGCGACCCGCCGCGAGGTCGCCGAGGGCCTGTTCGACATCATCAAGGCGCACTTTGCCGAGCTACAGGCCCAGCGCTTGCTGGCCCTGTCGTTCGAGATGAGCGAGCTGGATGCCGAGCTGAACTTCAAGCACAACAACGTGCATGAGTTTCTGCGCGGACAGGCCTGAGCATTGTGCCGGCCCTTTCGCCGGCAAGCCGGCTCCTACACAACGCCCATGCCACCCGTAGGAGCTGGCTTGCCAGCGAACAGGCCCGCAAGCCAGGCGCCAGCCCCGAGGCAGACTTCGCTGGCAAGCCGACCCACACAAGAACAATAACGAGATCTCCCCATGTCCCATCCCGCAATCGCCGAGGCTCCTGTGGCCGAGGTCAACGAGTGCTATCGCAAGATCACCTGGCGGCTGATGCCGCTGTTGTTCGTCTGCTACATCTTCGCCCACCTAGACCGCATCAATATCGGCTTCGCCAAGTTGCAGATGACCCAGGACCTGGGCTTCAGCGACAGCGTCTACGGCCTCGGCGCCGGGCTGTTCTTCGTGGCCTACGCGCTGTTCGGGGTGCCCAGCAACCTGGCCCTGGAGCGGGTCGGGCCGCGGCGCTGGATTGCCTTGCTGATGCTGGTCTGGGGCCTGCTGTCCAGTGCCCTGATGCTGGTGGACAGCGCCTGGGGCTTCTATGTGCTGCGCTTTCTGCTGGGGGTCGCCGAGGCGGGGTTCTTCCCTGGCATCCTGGTGCTGCTCAACCGCTGGTTCCCGGCCAGCCGCCGCGGTCAGGTGACCGCGCTGTTCGCCATTGCCGTGCCCATGGCCGGGGTGATTGGCGGGCCCCTGTCGGGGTGGATTCTGGAAAGCTTCCACGACGTCGGCGGCCTGCGCGGCTGGCAGTGGATGTTCCTCATTGAAGGCTTGCCCGTGGTGCTGCTGGGTCTAGTGGTGCTCAAGGCCCTGCCGGAAAGCATCGAGCAGGTGGACTGGCTGACCCCGGCGCAGAAAGCCCAGCTGTTGCAGGCCCTGCAACAGGAAGAACAGCGCAAGTCCATCAACCGCTTCAGCGACATCCTCACCGACCGCCATGTCTGGCTGCTGGTGTGCATCTACTTCGCGGTGATGCTGGCGGTGAACACCATCGCCTTCTGGATGCCGACCCTGATCCACCACGCCGGCATCGCCCGGGACAGCAACGTCGGCCTGCTCAGCGCCCTGCCCTATCTGGCCGGCTGCCTGTTCATGCTCGGCGTTGGCCGTTCCTCGGACCGCCTGCGCGAGCGCCGCTGGCATTTGGCGATACCGCTATTGATGTCCAGCCTCGGCCTGACCCTCACTGGGCTGGCCCCGGGCGACCCGTGGCTGGTGATGTTCGGCCTGCTGGTGGCGGGCATGGGCGCCAGCGCGGCGCTGCCGATGTTCTGGCAGTTGCCGCCGGCGTTTCTGGCCAGCAGCACCCAGGCCGCGGGCATTGCCCTGATCAGTTCCTTCGGCAGTGTGGCCGCCTTCCTCGCGCCCTACCTGATTGGCGTGGTGCGCGACGCCACCCAAAGCGCCAGCCTCGCCCTCTATGCCCTGGCCCTGCTGATCGCCCTGGGCGCCTGGCTGGTGCTGCGGGTGCCTGCCCATATCGTCAACCCTCGGGAGAAATAACCATGCTCAGCCCTTCGGATATCCAAGAAGCCGCCGCGCGCCTCAACGCTGCCGAACGCAGCCGCGAACAGATCGGCCAGTTGTCCCTGCAATACCCCGACATCAGCATCGAGGATGCCTACGCCATCCAGCGCAGCTGGGTGGAGCAGAAGATCCGCGACGGCCGCAAGCTGGTGGGCCACAAGATCGGCCTGACGTCCCGGGCGATGCAGGTATCGTCCAACATCACCGAGCCGGATTTCGGCGCCTTGCTGGACGACATGCTGTTCGATGAAGGCACGGACATTCCCTTTCAGCGCTTTATCGTGCCCCGGGTCGAGGTGGAGCTGGCGTTCATCCTCGGCAAACCCTTGAAAGGCCCCCACTGCACGCTGTTCGATGTGCTGGACGCCACCGACTGGGTGATCCCGGCCCTGGAGATCATCGACGCGCGCATCCAGCAGCTGGACCCGCAGACCCAGGCCACCCGCAAGGTGTTCGACACCATTTCCGACAACGCCGCCAACGCCGGGGTGGTAATGGGTGGCCGCGCCGTGCGTCCCGGGGATGTGGACTTGCGCAAGGTGCCGGCGGTGCTCTACCGCAATGGCGTGATCGAGGAGTCCGGGGTCTCTGCCGCGGTACTCAACCACCCGGCCAAGGGCGTGGCCTGGCTGGCCAACAAGCTGGCGGCCTACGACGTCGGCCTGGAAGCCGGGCAGATCATTCTTGGCGGCTCCTTCACGCGCCCGGTGGCCGCCCGTCCTGGGGATGTCTTCCACGTGGACTACGATCAGTTGGGCAGCATCGCCTGCCGTTTTGTCTGAGGAGACCGCCATGGACATGCCGATAAACCTGTTCAAACAACGCCTGCAACACAGCGAACCACAGATCGGCCTGTGGCTGGGGTTGGCCGACGGCTACTGCGCCGAGCTGGCGGCCAACGCCGGTTTCGACTGGCTGTTGCTGGACGGCGAACACGCGCCCAACGATCTGCGCAGCCTGCTGGCGCAGCTGCAAGCCATCGCGCCCTATGCAGCCCAGGGCATCATCCGCCCGCCCATTGGCGATACCGCGCTGATCAAGCAATTGCTGGACATCGGCGCCCAGACCCTGCTGATTCCCATGGTGGAAAGCGCCGAACAGGCACGTCAGCTGGTGCGCGCCATGCACTATCCGCCGCTGGGGGTGCGCGGGGTCGGCAGCGCCCTGGCCCGGGCATCGCGCTGGAACAGCATCGCCGGCTACCTGGATCAGGCGGACGAGCAGATGTGCCTGCTGGTGCAGATCGAGAACCTCGAAGGCCTGCGCAACCTGGATGAGATTCTCGCGGTGGACGGAGTCGACGGCGTGTTTATCGGCCCGGCGGATCTGTCGGCGGCCATGGGCCAGCGGGGCAACCCCGGGCATCCCGAGGTGGTGGCCGCGATTGAAGACGCCATCGTGCGAATTCGTCAGGCGGGCAAGGCTGCGGGGATTCTCAGTGCCGATCAACGTCTGGCCCGGCGCTGCATCGAACTGGGGGCCAACTTCGTGGCCGTGGGGGTAGACACCACAGTGCTGATGAAAGGCCTGCAGAGCCTGGTCGGCCAGTACAAGACCCTGGACGCCCCCACGAGCGAAGGCGGCGTCTACTGACGAACGCTGGCTGGCAGCCTCTTCGCTTGCCAGCCAGCTCACTGGGAACACCCCGCCCCCCCTGCTTCAGGCCGGCCGCAAGGCCGCCGTCTGGCTCTTGATCTTGATCTTGATCTTGATCTGAACGCCCCGTTAACCACGATGGCCGAACGCAGGCATTGATCCGTGGGTAACCCGGCAAGGATGCCGGGTTAGCCGCCACCCGGCCATGGATGGCCGGTGGCGGCGGCCCACGGATCAATGCCGGAGTTCGGGCATGCCGAGCCTAGGCGAGGCACCGAGTGGAGGGGCAAAGCCCTTTGGTTACTTTGGGGCTCCAAAGTGACTCGCCGTAAGGGCGAAACCGCCAGCCGCCGCCCCCGCAGAAATGGATATGCCCCCCAAACCGCCACCGTGAGAACGAAACCCTAAGCGGCCATTACCGCAGCAGCGGATATGCCCACCACCGGCCCTAATTAACCAACTTCGCTGACCAGCTCCAGCGAGTATCTAGCGGGCGTTGCGGGCCAGGCGCCAGACCCGGGCGATGTCGGCGGCGCGTTCGCGCAGCAGGCGCGGGGCCTCGCGGCAGGCCTGTTCCAGGCTCATGGGGCCGCTGGTCAGGGCGAAGGCTGCGTCCACACCGTGGGCGTACATCTGCTGGTAACCCTCGCCCAGGGTGCCGGCAATCACGATCACCGGAACGCCCTGCTCCCGGGCAATACGTGCGACGCCAAAGGGGGTCTTGCCGCGCAGGGTCTGGGCGTCGAAACGCCCTTCGCCGGTAATCACCAGATCGGCGCCCTGCATGGCCTGCTCCAGGCCCACCAGCTCCGCCACCACTTCCACCCCCGGGCGAAATTGCGCGCCGAGGAACGCCTTGGCGGCAAACCCCAGGCCGCCCGCCGCGCCGCTGCCGGGTTCGTCACGCAGGTCCTTGGGCAACACCTGGGCACACAGGTCGGCGAAGTGCCCCAGGGCCCGGTCCAGCGCTTGCACCTGTTGCGGCGAGGCACCTTTCTGCGGGCCGAAGATCGCCGAGGCACCGTGCTCGCCACACAGCGGGTTGTTGACGTCGGCGGCGATTTCAAAACGCACCTGGGCCAGACGCGGGTCCATGCCATCGAGCTCAATACCGGCCAGATCAGCCAGGGCCAGACCACCCCGGGGCAGTACCTGACCCTGGCGATCCAGCAATTTGAGACCCAGGGCTTGCAGGGCACCGGCGCCACCGTCGTTGGTGGCGCTGCCGCCGATGGCCAGGATGATGCGCTGGGCCCCGGCCTCCAGCGCGGCCAGGATCAGCTCCCCCGTCCCGAAGGTGCTGCTGTTGCAGGCATCGCGCTGGTCCAGCGCCAGTAATTGCAGGCCGCTGGCCTCGGCCATTTCGATGATTGCCGTGTGACTCTGGGGCAGCCAGCCCCAGCGGGCTTCGACCGTCGCCCCCAGCGGCCCCTGGACCCGATGGCTGCGCAGCTGCCCGTCACAAGCGGCGAGAATCGACTCCACCGTGCCCTCGCCGCCGTCGGCCATCGGGCATTGACGTAGCTCGGCGTCGGGCCAGACCTCGGCCAGCCCCAGGGCAATGGCCTGGGCCACGCCTTCGGCACTCAGGCTGTCCTTGAACGAGTCGGGGGCGATGATGATCTTCATGGGGTGTTCTCCGGTTCTTGTGCCGCCATGCTGCCACTTGGCGCAGGCGCTGGCCCCGGTCCGCTGCACAAGTCCGGGGGCGCTTTATTGTTCATTGCTACAACGGCGCAACCTCGCCTAGCGTTGAAACCGCTGCCGCAGGCTGCGAACGAGCGCGTAGCGCTCGCGAGGGTTTTGAAGGCGATGCAGGTTTGACGGGAGATTGCCAGGCAAGGCCCTGCGGGCCTTTGCGCAGCCTCGCCATGGCTCGGCAGCGGCTACACCAGTTAAATCCTCCTGGACTCTGTAGCCGCTGCCGCAGGCTGCGAACGGGCGCGGAGCGCTCGCGAGGGGCTTGAAGGCGATGCAGGTTTGACGGGAGATTGCCAGGCAAGGCCCTGCGGGCCTTTGCGCAGCCTCGCCATGGCTCGGCAGCGGCTACAGGGGATTGTGTTGAGCGGTGTTGGGGGGCAGCAATTGCACCCCCAGGTACAGGGCCAGCATGCCGTCCAGGCGCAAGGGGTCGACGCCGCTGAGTTCGGCAATCCGCTCCATGCGGTAGCGCAGGCTGTTGCGGTGAATGCCCAGGGCGTCGGCGCAGGCCTGGCTCTGGCCATCGTGGTCGCACCAGCTGCGCAAGGTCGCCAGCAACTGGCCGTTGCTGTCCTTGGCCAGCACCTTGCGCAACGGTGTCAGCAACTCGTCCAGGGCGTCGTCGTTGCGGTGGCGCCAGAGCATCACCGGCAGACGGTAGCGGTTGAGGGTCAGCAGGCGCGAGTCCGGCAGCAGGTCGCGGCCGTAGGCCAACAGGTCGCCGACCCGACGATAGCAACGGCGCAATCCAGCCAGCCCCTCAGCCTGCCCGCCCACGGCAACCCGCAGGATGTTCCAGCCCTGGCCGTCGAGTTTTTCCAGCAGGCGCGGGTTGTCCAGGCTGAAGTTCGCCGGGCGACACCAGAGCAGGGAGGTCTTTGACGAACTGACGCACCAGCTGTCCGGGTAGCGGCTCATCAGCCAGGTGCTGAGGGTCTCGACGCCCTGCCCCACGGGCTGCTCCGGCGCCAGTTCGAACAGGTAAGGGGTGCGCGCCAATTGCGGCTTGAGGCCCATCTGCCGGGCTTCATCCACCAGCCGTGGCGAGTCGCCGCTGTCGCTCAACAGCAGGGCCAGCAGATCGTCACAACGCTGGCGCCGCCATTGCTGTTCGGCCTGTTGGTGGCGCTGGCTCACCAGCATCTCGGCGGTCATGCGCACCAGTTCGGCGTAGGTGCGCAGCAAGGCCGGATCGCCGGTGATGCCCAGCACGCCGATCAGCCGCTGGTCGTGCAGCAATGGCAGGTTGATCCCCGGCTGCACCCCCTTGAGCTGGCGCGCGGTGGGCTCGTCGATCTCCACCACCCGGCCGTTGGCCAGCACCAGTTGCGCGCCTTCGTGGCGGGTGTTGATGCGCTCCGGCTCGCCGCTGCCCAGGATCAAGCCCTGGCTGTCCATGACGTTGACGTTGTAGGGCAGGATGGCCATCGTGCGGTCGACGATGTCCTGCGCCAGGTCATGATCGAGTTCGAACATAGAGGGAAGGTCCTTGGACGTTGTTCAGTGGCACAGGGTCGGCGGCCAATCGCTGTGCGCCGGCACAAAGACAGCGACCTCGGTGTGACTGAGACTCTCGGGGCGGTCAACGTTACCCTTGCACCGCAAAAAATCATAATAAAGAGAGACACTCCATGTCACAGAGCGCCGCTGCCCCACTGGCCCAGGCTGACGACAAGCACGCCGTCTACAAGCGCATCACCCTGCGCCTGATCCCCTTCATCTTCGTTTGCTATCTGTTCAACTACCTCGACCGGGTCAACGTTGGCTTCGCCAAGTTGCAGATGCTCGATGCCCTGAAATTCAGTGAAACGGTCTACGGCCTGGGCGCCGGGATCTTCTTTATCGGTTACGTGCTGTGCGGCGTACCGAGCAACCTGGCGCTGAACCGGTTCGGCCCACGGCGCTGGATCGCGCTGATGATGATCAGCTGGGGCACCCTGTCCACCTGCCTGCTGTTCGTCACCACGCCGACCCAGTTCTATACCTTGCGCCTGTTCACCGGAGCCGCCGAAGCCGGCTTCTTCCCCGGGGTGGTGCTGTACCTTTCGCAGTGGTTCCCGACCTTCCGCCGGGGCCGGATCATGGCCCTGTTCATGTCGGCGATCCCGGTCTCAGGGTTGTTGGGCAGCCCGTTTTCCGGCTGGATTCTCAATCACTTCGCGGCCGGACAAGGCGGCCTCGCCGGCTGGCAGTGGATGTTCCTGCTGCAGGGCATTCCCACGGTGGTACTCGGCGCCCTGGCGTTCTTCCTGCTCAGCGACAGCTTCGCCCACGCCAAGTGGCTGACGCCGGCTGAACGCGCGGTGCTGGAGGCCGACCAGGCCGCGGACGCCGCCAACCAGCCGAAAACCGCCAGCGATTCCCTGGCGGCCGTGTTCAAGAATCCGGCGATCTGGGCCTTCGGCCTGATCTATTTCTGCATCCAGAGCGGGGTCTACGCGATCAACTTCTGGCTGCCGTCGATCATCAAGAACCTGGGCTTTGCCGACAATCTGGTGATCGGCTGGCTGAGTGCGATTCCCTACCTGCTGGCGGCGGTGTTCATGCTGCTGGTGGGCCGTTCGGCGGACCTGCGCAAGGAGCGCCGCTGGCACCTTGTGGTGCCGATGCTGATGGGCGCCGTAGGCCTGCTGATCGCGGTGAACTTCGCCAGCACCCCGGCCCTGGCCATCCTCGGCCTGACCCTCGCCACCATGGGTGCCCTCACCGGCCTGCCGATGTTCTGGCCGGTGCCCACCGCCCTGCTCAGTGCCGGAGCCGCGGCCGGTGGCCTGGCGCTGATCAACTCCATGGGCCAGATGGCCGGCTTCCTCAGCCCCTACCTGGTCGGTTGGGTCAAGGACAGCACCGGCTCCACCGATGCCGCGCTGTACCTGCTGGCCGGGGTGATTGTCGGCGGTAGCCTGCTGGCGCTGCGCATGACCCGCACCCTGAACCGCTGAACCCCGGCAACACACAGCCCAGCAACGAAAAAAGCCCGTTCGAGCCTCTGCTCCAACGGGCTTTTTCATGGCCGGCCTCAGCTCGGGGCACCACCGTGCCGGGCGTAGTCGTGGCTGATGCTCAACTCCCCCGCCGCCGGAGCATCCAGCTCCAGCACCAGGCCGCCGGGCAGACGGACAAAGATCTGCCAGATGCCGTCTTCCGGGACCTGCGCCACCTGATGCTCCAGGCCACTGGCTTGCACCCGCTGCAACACGGCTTCGGCCGCGTCCTGGGTGCTGAAGGCGATGTGACTCAGTTGCGGCTCTGGGCTATCGGCCTGTTCGATGACGTGGACCAGCGCCTGCCGGTCCTGATACAGCCAGCGTCCGGGAAAGGGAAACGGTGGACGCCGTCCCGCTTGCAGGCCCAACAGATCGGCGAATGCCTGCTGCAACGCCTGGCCCTCGGCACAGTTGAACGCCAGGTGATCGAAGCGCCAGCTCATAGCAGGCCACCGCCATCGACGTCGATCAGGCTGCCGCTGATAAAGCCGTTCTCCATGGCCAGGATAAAGGCTGCGGCGATGTCATCCGGCTGGCCGACACGGCCCACCGGCAGGCTGGCGGCGGTGCGCGCAAACATCGCCTGACGCGCCTCTTCGGACATTCCGGCATAGGCTTCGGTGGCGGTGACCCCAGGGCTGATGACATTCACCCGGCGTGGCGCCAGCTCCTTGGCCAGGTGCTTGCCCAGGGCTTCGAGGGCGGCATTGAGGGTGGTCTTGAGCACTTGTCCGGGGACCATTTTGCGTGACAGCAAACCTGAGGTCAGGCCGATGCTGCCTTGAGCCGCCAGATGGGGCAGCGCCGCCTGGACCGCGCGCCACACGCCCCAGAACTTCACCTCGAACGCCCGCTGGGCATCCAGCAGATCGGTGTCGGCCAGGGGCTTGGCGGTGATCGCCGGACCGGCACTGATCACCAGATGTTCAAAGGCGCCCACGGCGCTGAACAGATCACCGAGGCTGGCGGCGTCGGTGATGTCCACGGCGAGGCTGCGGGCTGAGGGCGGCAACTGCGCCTGCTGCCGTTGCAAGGCTTCGAGGCTGCGCCCGGCGAGTACCACCTTGGCCCCGCGTGCGGCCGCCTGACGGGCCACGGCAGCACCGATGCCGCTGCCGGCGCCAATCACCACCACGGTCTTGTGCTGCAAGCTTGGATTGGAAAGAGTCATTGCGATCACCTGGGTCATGTAAAGGTGATTGCATCTTCACAGTTTGCCAATCGAGGAAAAATCCCGCTAAAACGCAAAGATCTTTAAAGGATTTTTACTAATGAGCTCAATCCTCGACCTGGAAATTTTCGTGCGCACGGCCGATTCCGGGAGCATTTCCGCCGCCGCCCGCTCCCTGGGCATGACGGCCGCGGCCGCCAGCATCGCCCTCAAACGCCTGGAAACCCGCCTCGGCAGCCGCCTGCTGGCGCGCTCCACCCGCAGCATGCGCCTGACCGAAGAGGGGCGCCGCTACCTGGAAAGCGTGCGTCTGGCCCTGGCCAACCTGGAGGACGGTGAGCAGGCGCTCAAGCAGCAGAGCCAGGGCCTGGCCGGTGTGCTGCAACTGTCGGCGCCCTCGGATTTCGGACGCAACGCGCTGCTGCCCTGGCTTGACGAGTTCAAGGCCGAGCACCCGCAACTGCGCCTGCAACTGCGGCTCAACGATCGCCATGCCGACCTGTTCCGCGACACCGTGGATGTAGCCCTGCGCTTTGGCGTGCCGGCGGACTCGAGCCTGGTGGCGCTGCCGATCCTCCCTGAACATCGCCGCCTGGTGTGCGCCAGCCCGGCTTACCTGGCCCGTTGCGGCACCCCGCAGTCACCCGAAGACCTGTCGCACCACAGTGCCCTGCTCTACCTGCGTAACGGCCAGCCCTATGACAGTTGGCGTTTCAGCCGTGGCGACGAGACTCGCGAGGTGCCCGTGCGCGGCGACTATTTGTGCGACGACGGTGAAGTAGCGCGGCGCTGGGCCCTGGCCGGCCACGGCATTGTCTACAAGGCCCGGCTGGATGTGGCCGAGGATATCCGCGCCGGGCGCCTGGTGCCGCTGCTCGACGACTGGCAAGGGGAACTGGCGCCGTTCAATCTGCTGTGTCCCCATCGCCTGCAGGTTTCCGAGCGGGTGCGCCTGCTGCACAGCTTTGTGTTGCAGCGCTGTCGGGCGCTGTGCCCCTGACCAGCACCGGCCCGGGGCGGCTGGCCGCTGCGCGGTTCGCCGGCAAGCCGGCTCCTACAGAACCTCCTTGCAGGAGCTGGCTTGCCAGCGAAGGCGATCTCACGGGGGCCTTTGCCGGCAGGCGGGCTCCTGCGAGGAAGCGCCATTCAGGCATTGCAGAACCCGGGCGTTGTGGTATCTGATGGTCGCCCCCAATGGCCGGAAATGCCCTGGCCACCCTTCTAGCACAAGGATTTCGCCCATGAGCTATCGCACCCTCGGCCACTCCGGTCTCAAGGTTTCCAGCCTGACCCTGGGCACCATGATGTTCGGCGAGCAGACCAGCACCGAAGACTCGCTGCGCATCATCGACAAGGCCTGGGACCAGGGGATCAACTTCATCGACACCGCGGACGTCTACACCCAGGGCCGCTCCGAGGAAATCGTCGGTGAAGCCATCGCCCGCCACCGCCATGAGTGGGTGCTGGCGTCCAAAGTGGGGTTCGGCCCGGTGGATGGTCTGCCCAACCGCAGCGGCCTGAGCCGCAAGCACATCTTCAACGGCATCGAGGCCAGCCTGACCCGCCTGGGCACCGATTACCTGGACATCTACTACCTGCATCGCGAAGACCACAACACCCCTCTGCAAGTGAGCATCTCGGCCATTGGTGACCTGTTGCGCCAGGGCAAGATCCGCTACTGGGGCCTGTCCAACTATCGGGGCTGGCGGATTGCCGAGGCCGTTCGCGTGGCCGACCAGTTGGGGGTGGACCGCCCGGTCATCAGCCAGCCGCTGTACAACATCGTCAACCGCCAGGCCGAGGGCGAGCAGATCACCGCGGCCAAGGCCTATGGCCTCGGCGTGGTGCCTTACAGCCCCCTGGCCCGTGGCGTGCTAAGTGGCAAGTACGCGCCGGACGTGGCCCCGGACAGCGGCAGCCGCGCCGGACGCCAGGACAAGCGCATCCTGGAGACCGAGTGGCGAGTGGAATCCCTGCGCATCGCCCAGCAGATCCAGGCATACACCCAGGGCCGCGGGGTCGGCATCGTCGAGTTCGCCATCGCCTGGGTGCTGAACAACCAGGCAGTGAGTTCGGCCATTGTCGGCCCGCGCACCGAAGCCCAGTGGGACGCTTACACCCGGGCCCTTCAGGTGAAGATCAGCCCTGAGGACGAAGCCTTCATCGACGCCCTGGTGACCCCGGGGCACGCCTCGACCCCGGGCTTCAACGATGTGAGTCATTTCGTCTCCGGTCGTTTTCCGCACCTGGGCTGAACGCTACCGGTGGCGGCGCAAAGGCGCGCGCCACCGGCCTTGGGCTCAGCAGGCTCGGCGGCACTGTGGCCATAAACGAGAAAAAATCCCGCCACGATGGCGCAATCAGAGCAAAAAACTCGCGCCTGCCCCTCTATATTCCCCCTCGCTTCTCCCCCCTATTTCTATGTGTCCCGAGCGTTCGGGTATTACGAGGACAGTGTGTCTAAAGGAATTGCGTTATCGGTCCTGGCGTCGGTGCTGTTTGCCGTCATGTATTTCTACACCTCCCTGCTGACGCCCCTGACCGGGGTGGAGATTTTCGGCTGGCGGATGCTGCTGACGCTGCCCTGCATGACCCTGTTCATGATCTTCAGCGGCGAGTGGCACCGGGTCGGCCAAGTGCTGCGCCAGATGGCAAGCAAACCGCTGCTGAGCCTGGTGCTGCTGCTGTCGTCGGCCCTGGTGGGGGTGCAGCTCTGGCTGTTCATGTGGGCGCCACTCAACGGCTACAGCCTGGATGTGTCACTGGGGTACTTCCTGCTGCCGCTGACCATGGTCCTGACCGGACGCATCGTGTATGGCGAGCGTCTATCGCGCCTGCAGAAAGTGGCCACGCTGCTGGCCTGCCTCGGGGTGCTCAACGAGCTGTATCAAGTGGGCAGTTTTTCCTGGGCGACCCTGGTGGTGGCCGTGGGCTACCCGGCGTATTTCGTCCTGCGGCGTCGCCTGGGCACCGATCATCTGGGTGGCCTGTGGCTGGACATGGCGCTGTTGATCCCGGTGGCACTGTGGTTTGTGCAAGGCGGCGAACAGGGATTTGCCGTGGTGGACAGCCATCCCGGCCTGTACCTGCTGATTCCTCTGCTGGGGGTGATCAGCGCCTCGGCGCTGGCGTGCTACGTCATCGCCAGTCGCTTGCTGGCCTTCAGCCTGTTCGGCCTGCTCAGTTATGTGGAGCCGGTGTTGCTGCTGTTTGTCGCCCTGCTGCTGGGGGAAAGCATCAAGGCCGGGGAATGGCTGACTTACATTCCGGTCTGGCTGGCGGTGCTGGTGCTGGTGCTCGAAGGGGTCAGGCACCTGCTGCGCCAGCGCCGCAACTGATCGACGCGCACGCATGGGCCTGGGCAGGCCAGGTTCGGGCGCCGCTGGGGATCAGGGCTTGATCTGCTTGAGCTCATTGAGCAGGGCCAGCAAGGCCTGCATCTTGTCCTCGCCAAATTGCTGCTGGATTTTCTGGTAGTTGATTTCCATGTCGCCGCTCATGGACTCGAAACACGCCTGGCCCTTATCGGTCAGGGTGATGAACAGGCGGCGCTGGTCTTCCGGGGATTTGCGGCGGCTGACGTACTCGTCACGCTCCAGGCGGGTCAGCACGCCGGTCATACTCGGCGGCAGGATGCAGGCCATCTTTGCCAGCTGGTGGCTCTCCAGCTCACCGTTCTGGCGCAGGATGCGGATGACCCGCCATTGCTGCTCGGTCAAGTCGTGCTGGTTCAGCGAGGGGCGGAAAAAGGCCATGGCGGCCTCACGGGCCTGCAACAGGGTCAAGGTCAGGGACGGTCTGGGTGTGTTCATCGAGGCATCGGTCAAGGGCTGGGAAACAAAGGTGCAAACATTAACACATTCACTATCGCCAACCGACAGGCAATATAAAGCCCGATCAGGCAGGACCTGATCGGGCTCTGTGTTCAAGCCTGCCGAGGGTTACTCGGTGGCCAGTACCCCACGACGCACCTGGTCGCGTTCGATCGATTCGAACAGTGCCTTGAAGTTGCCCTCGCCGAAACCATCGTCGCCTTTACGCTGGATGAATTCGAAGAATACCGGCCCCATCAGGGTTTCCGAGAAGATCTGCAGCAGCAGGCGCTTGTCGCCAGCTTCCGAAGAGCCGTCCAGCAGGATGCCGCGGGACTGCAACTCGTTGACCGGCTCGCCGTGGTTCGGCAGGCGGCCTTCGAGCATCTCGTAGTAGGTTTCCGGCGGCGCGGTCATGAAGCGCATGCCGATCTTCTTCAGCGCGTCCCAGGTCTTCACCAAATCGTCGGTGAGGAAGGCCACGTGCTGGATGCCCTCGCCGTTGAACTGCATCAGGAACTCTTCGATCTGCCCGGCGCCCTTGGACGATTCCTCGTTCAGTGGGATGCGGATCATGCCATCCGGAGCGGTCATGGCCTTGGAGGTCAGGCCGGTGTATTCGCCCTTGATGTCGAAGTAACGGATCTCGCGGAAGTTGAACAGCTTCTCGTAGAAGCCGGCCCAATAGGCCATGCGCCCGCGATACACGTTGTGGGTCAGGTGGTCGATGATCTTCAGGCCGGCACCCGGTGGGTTGCGGTCCACGCCTTCGAGGAACACGAAGTCGATGTCATAGATCGAGCTGCCTTCACCGAAACGGTCGATCAGGTACAACGGCGCGCCGCCGATGCCCTTGATTGCCGGCAGGTTCAACTCCATCGGCCCGGTTTCAATGTGGATCGGCTGGGCGCCCAGTTCCAGGGCACGCTTGTAGGCCTTCTGCGAATCCTTGACCCGGAACGCCATGCCGCATACCGACGGGCCGTGTTCAGCGGCGAAGTACGAGGCGACGCTGTGGGGTTCGTTGTTGAGGATCAGGTTGATCGCACCCTGGCGGTACAGATGCACGTCTTTTGAACGATGGGTCGCGACTTTGGTGAAACCCATGATCTCGAAGATCGGTTCGAGGGTATTGGGGGTAGGCGATGCGAATTCGATGAATTCAAAGCCCATCAGGCCCATTGGGTTTTCGAAGATATCTGCCATGGTTGGCGCCTCATCATATTTTTAGAATTAACGGATCGTTAGTTGCTATCAATGCTGAGGAAAGAAGGCGGTGCGCAGGAGATGCCCCGCACGCTGCGGGCGAGGAAGTCACCGTAGATCAGTTGAAACCCGAGAATCTTCATTTCGACCCTGTCTTACAGGCTGGGGGACGAGGCTTCTGCTGCCAGAAGACTTTATTATTGTATGCGTAACCGGATTCTACACAGCGTAAAAGCCTTTGTCCGCATTCTCTATAAAATCGCCTTTTTCGCCTGGCCCGCAAGGGGTTTGTTGCACTGGTAGATGCCGCCGAGAATCAACACCCCGCCCAATCCCATCACCAGGCTCAGTTGCTCTTCCAGCAACAGTGCGCCCAGCAGCACTGCCGTCAGCGGGTTGAGGGCAATGAACACTCCGGAGCGGGTGGCACCGATGCGTCGCAGGCCGTCGTAGTACCAGATGTAGGCCAGCGCGGACCCCAGGACGCCCAGGTACAGCAGGCTCAAGCCCTGGCTCAGGTCCAGGCGGACAATGGCATGCAGGTCGAACTCGCCCCGGGCCAGGGTTGCAACCCACAGCATCAGGGTTCCCATCAGGATCGAATAGGTAACGGTCTGCAACGGGCCAAGGTGCTGATTGAGGCCTTTGGAAAACAGCGAGTACACCCCCCAACCCAGGACGCAGCCGAGTATCAGCAGGTCGCCATACCAGCCCCCTGCCCCGGCAGCCAGGGCCGAAGGATCGCGACTGCAGATCACCAGGGCCGCGCCACTCAGGCACAACAGGATGCCCAACAACTTGCGCCGGCTCAGGCGCTCCTTGAACAGTGCCCAGGACGCCAGGGCAATCACCGCAGGATTGAGCGCCACGATCAAGGACGCCCGCGAGGCGTTGACCTGTTGCAGGCCGAGGAAGAAGCACAGGTTGTAGAAGAAGATGCCGAAGAACCCCAGGAGCGCCAGTTGGCCGAGCTGCTTGAGGCTGGGTCGGGCCAGGGCAATGCGCGCCACCGCCATGAAGCCAAGCAGGGCCAGGCTGGCGAGCAAGAAGCGCAGGCTGGCAGCCAGCCAGGGGGAAAGCCCGCCGGCCAGGTAACGCCCGGCGACGAAGGTGCCGCCCCAGATCATGGTCACTGCCGCCAGTTTGCAATAGACCGCCAGGTCCCCGCGATCGGCCGCCAGGGGGCCGCTAATACTGCTTTCACTCATGATCATGCTGCTCTGGGGTCGTGAATTTGTGCTGTGAGGTCATTCTTTGTCTAATAGCTCATCATCGTAAAATGAGCTTTTACTCATGACCCTGACCCAATTGGAGATCTTCTCCCGGGTGGCCGAACTGGCGGGTTTTACCAGCGCCGCCACGCGCCTGGGCATCACCCAGTCGGCCGTGTCCCACGCCATCAAGTCCCTGGAACAGGAACTGGGGGTCGAACTGTTCCGCCGCCATCAGGCCCAGGTCGAACTCACCGATATTGGTGGCCAACTGTTACTGCGGGCCCGGGCCATGCTGGGGCTGGCGGCGACCTTGGAACAGGAGGCCGCCGATGCTCGGGGCATGAAGCGCGGCACCTTGCGCATCGGCTCCTTTGGCCCCACCTCCTCCATGCGCCTGTTGCCATCCATCCTCGAGGAGTACCGGCGCGAGCATCCGGGAATCGAGGTGCATATCGACGAGGGGCCGGATCGCCAGGTGCTGCAATGGCTGGAGGAGCGACGGGTCGACGTGGGCTTCGTGGTGTTGCCCGAGGAGCGTTTCGACACCTTCGCCCTGATCGAGGACCAGTTGATGGCGCTGATTCCCGCAGGCCATGCCCTGGCCCGGGAGCAAGAGATCCGCCTCGAACAGCTGTGTCACGATCCCTTCGTGCTGACCGAAGCCGGCTCGGCCGAGCTGGTTACGCGCTTGTTCATCGGCGCCGGCCTGAGCCCCAACATCCGCTACCGCAGTTCGCAACTGCTCAGCACCCTGGAAACCGTGGCCCGGGGTGACGCCTTGAGCATTCTGGCCGAGCTGTCCTTGCCCCCGACTGCGGACGCCCGCTATGGGAGCAAGCCCCTGTCGCCGCCGGTGCGGCGCCAAGTGGGGATCGCCGTGCTCGATCGGCGCCAGGCATCGCCGGCGACACTGGCCTTCATCCAGCATGCGCAACGTCTGTATCGTCATCCAAAGCCGTCTATCCTGCGATGATCCAGACAACGTCAGGAGGCTGCCGCCCCCGCTGCGGCAGCCAGACGCTGGCCCGCCCCTCCTCCGCCACAGGTTCGATCCATGCCCCTGACCGCCAAAGGTCCGCTCAAGCGTTCTACCCGCAGACTCTGGACAGTGTTGGCGATTGTGCTTCCCATCGGACTGGGGGCCGTCATTTTCTACGCCCAGGCCGAACGAGCGCTGGTGCGCAGCAGCCTGGAAACCGCCGAGGAAGCCATCCGCCAGTTCGACCTGATGCTGGACAACACCGATATTGCCGCCAGGGCGCTGCTGCCCCAGGCAGGCCTGGAGTGCGACGAGGTGCGGCAACTGGCCCTGAGGGACCAAGTGACTCGCCGACCATTCGTGCGCTCGACCAACCTGGTGTGGCGCAACAACAACTATTGCAGTTCATTGCTGGGCAGCTATCCGGTGCCCCTCGATCCCCGGGATTACGTTGACGGCCGGCTCTGGCTCATGAATGGCAATCCCGTCACCCCCAACACCGCGCTGCTGGTCTACCGCTTGAGTGAGGGGGAGCGCTCGGCCCTGGCGACCATCGACGGTTATCACCTGACCAACGCCCTGCGCCTGATCAGCCGCTTCGCCCATTTGCGGCTGCAGGTGGGCGAGCATTGGCTGTCCAGTGATGGCGGGGTCCACGACGGCGCACCGCCACTGGCAGCAGTGGCCCCCCAGCATCTGAGTTCATCGCGTTATCCCTACAGCGTCAGTACAGGATTTCCCGAGGGGGACATCTGGAAATACATGAAAAGCCAGTACCCGGCGTTGTTCAGCCTGCTGGTCTTTCTCGGTGCCGGCGCTGGTGTCCTGGCCCACTGGTTACAGAAGCGCTCCGCCTCTCCCAGCCATGAATTGCGCCGGGCACTGGAAGCCCGGGAGTTCATTCCATACTTTCAGCCGGTGGTGCGCGGTGACACGCTGCAATGGGCTGGTATCGAAGTGCTGATGCGCTGGCAACATCCGCGAGAGGGAGTCGTGCGTCCGGACCTGTTCATCCCTTTCGCCGAACATTCGGGGCTGATCGTGCCCATGACCCGTTCGCTGATGCAGCAGACGATGCAGGTGCTGGCTCCCCACGCCGCCAGCTTCACCGACGGTTTTCATATCGGCATCAACATCACTGCCAGTCACTGCCATGACTTGCAGTTGCTGGAGGACTGCCGGGAGTTTCTCGCCGCCTTCCCTCCCGGCAAGGTGATCCTGGTGCTGGAGTTGACCGAACGCGAACTGATCGAGCCCACGACCACCACCCAGCAGCTGTTTGCCGCTCTGCATGAACTCGGGGTAATGATCGCCATCGACGACTTCGGCACCGGGCATTCCAGCCTGGGTTATCTGCGTCAGTTCAATGTCGATTACTTGAAGATCGATCAAAGCTTTGTCGCCATGATCGGTGCCGACGCACTGTCGCTGCATATACTCGACAGCATTATTCAACTCTCGGCCAAACTCGATCTGGGCATCGTCGCCGAAGGTATTGAAACTGCCGAGCAGCGGGATTACCTGGCGGCTCAAGGCGTGGATTTCCTGCAGGGTTATTTATTTGGGCGCCCCATGCCCAGTGCAGAATTTGTTGCGGCCCTGGCGCGCCATTAAATAGCCATGTCAGAACATTAAGTGCTCGACTACGGTAACTCGGGATACGCACCAATTTGATTCAATTGGCAAATACAGGCTTGAACAAGAACAACCTGATTTACTCTTGCGCCATTAACTACTACAATTTTTCCCGCCTGTACAAGATTCACAGGTAGGCCACTTAATCGAGCCTTAACCGGCTTATGGCTTATAGCTTTGTTTGTGGTTTGTATCAGCCAAAATAGACTATTGGAGTGAAGATATTGTCCAGACTTGCTGAATTTCGTGCTGCAGAAAAAGCACTTCAAGAACAGCTCGCGCAGCTTGAATCCCTGAAGAACGACGCCGGCCTCAAAAAGGAAATCGAGTTCGAAGAGAAACTTCAGGCCCTGATGAAATCCTACGACAAGAGTTTGCGTGACATCATCGCAATCCTTGATCCCAACCTGGGCAAAAGTGGCCTGCCACAAGCCAACGCCCCTAAACAGCGCCGCGCACGCGTGGTGAAGGTCTATCAGAACCCGCACACCGGTGAACTGATTGAAACCAAGGGCGGCAATCATCGCGGCCTGAAAGCCTGGAAAGAACAGTACGGTGCTGCCACTGTGGATTCCTGGCTGCGCGCTTGAACAAAGCCGCCACCTGAAAAAGGCCCTGCATATGCAGGGCCTTTTACATTGATAAGAATATTCTTATTACGACTTGAATCTAAGGGAAGATCCAGCCCAACCGATGGCAATCAGCCATCCCGCGATAGGCCTTGCTATAAAGCCAGCCCCCAAAGCAACTACTCGCTTAATGCCTTTCACGAAAACGAACTCGCTACACGCGAAAAGCAAACCGACTGTTTCAGATTTTTCCTTAGAGTTTGAGGCTATTTCGTACAGCCAGTATCTGATCCTGACTATCGGCATAAGCCGCCGCCTGACCGGCGTATGAAAGTACATAAGCCTTATCCTCATCCAGTGCCGCCACCAGTGTTTGCGACAACACATGTCGCCCATTCTGGGTAATGGTACAAGTGGTCTCCAGAGCGTCCAGACGACTCAACTGCGCAGCATGAATCTTGTTACAGACACTCTGATATCCACTGCGGGCAAAGTCCTTCTGCACTGACTTGCGCATCTCTAGCAATACCCCTTGAAGATTGACTACATGCCCACGTTCCACCTGGGTCATGGTCAACTCCATGACCAGTTGCGGATTGCCCGCGGCATCGTTCTTCACCGCCCGCTGCCGGGAAACCTGGGCAGCCTGATCCGCCTCCTGGACCGGCACTGGCTCCACACTCCAGCCCTCGGGCCAGGCCACCTCCGGTTGCGCCTGGACAACGCCCGCAAACATCAACAGCAAAACGGCCACAGCCTGGGTTCTAAGCGACTCGATCATGGATTGGCACACTAAAGAAACTGGCCTTGAAGTCTGAGCCCGGCGCCAGGAATGGGCAATAGATCAGGAGCTTTGGGTTTGGCGCCATCCTGTCCAGTTGCGTATCATTGCCCGCTTCCAAGGATGTCCGAACCATTGCCAGACAAGGACTTCCCCGCCCTCGCGGGCAGCCTTTGCCGCACTTTCTTCTGGAGGGCCCATGAGCCTCAACGAACTCAACACTTTCCCTGGCGTGACCGCCCAACCGGACGCAGCCACTGCTCGTTTCGTCTTCAACCACACCATGCTGCGGGTCAAGGACATCACTCGCTCCCTGGACTTCTACACTCGGGTCCTGGGCTTTTCCCTGGTGGAAAAACGTGATTTCCCCGAAGCCGAATTCAGCCTGTACTTCCTCGCACTGGTGGACAAGTCACAGATTCCGGCCGACGCTGCGGCCCGTACCGAATGGATGAAGTCGATCCCCGGGATTCTCGAACTGACCCACAACCACGGCACCGAGAACGATCCGGATTTCGCCTACCACAACGGCAACACCGACCCGCGCGGCTTCGGCCATATCTGCATCTCGGTGCCGGATATTGTCGCCGCCTGCGAACGTTTCGAGACCCTGGGCTGCGACTTCCAGAAGCGCCTGAATGACGGCCGCATGAAGAGCCTGGCCTTCATCAAGGACCCGGATGGCTACTGGGTCGAGATCATCCAGCCAGCGCCGCTGTAACCCGATGCAGGTGCAGAGCTGGCCTGCGTAGGAACTGGATTGCCAGCGAACGCATCCGCAAGGACTGCGCCAGGCCCAACAGCCTCTTCACTGGCAAACCGGCGCCGACCCAGGCAGCCATAAAAAAACCCCATGAGCCAGGCTCATGGGGTTTTGTTTGTTCAGCGGCCGATCAAGCCGGTGCTGATGTGCGGATCAAGTGATCGAATGCACTGAGGGAAGCCTTGGCGCCCTCGCCCACCGCAATCACGATCTGCTTGTAGGGCACTGTGGTCACGTCTCCGGCAGCAAATACGCCGGGCAGCGAAGTCTCGCCACGGGCATCGACGATGATCTCGCCACGAGGCGACAGTTCTACCGAGCCCTTGAGCCAGTCGGTGTTGGGCAGCAGGCCGATCTGCACAAAGATGCCTTCCAGGTCCACGGTGTGGAATTCACCCGAATCGCGATCCTTGTAGGCAAGGCCGGTGACCTTCTGCCCATCACCCTTCACTTCACTGGTCAGGGCACTGGTGATGACCTTGACGTTGGGCAGGCTGTACAGCTTGCGCTGCAACACGGCGTCGGCCCGCAGCTTGCTGTCGAACTCCAGCAAGGTGACGTGGCTGACGATACCCGCCAGGTCGATAGCCGCTTCGACGCCGGAGTTACCGCCACCAATCACCGCCACCCGTTTGCCTTTGAACAGCGGACCATCGCAGTGCGGGCAGAAACACACGCCCTTGGCCTTGTACTCCTGCTCACCCGGCACACCCATTTCACGCCAGCGGGCACCTGTCGCCAGGATCACCGACTTGGCCTTCAGGCTAGCGCCGCTTTCAAACTGAATCTCATGCAGGCCGCCCACTTCCTTGGCCGGCACCAGGGCACTGGCTCGCTGCAGGTTCATGATGTCGACGTCGTATTGCTTGACGTGCTCTTCCAGTGCCGCGGCCAGTTTTGGCCCTTCGGTCTCTTTCACCGAAACAAAGTTCTCGATGGCCATGGTATCCAGTACCTGGCCGCCGAAGCGCTCGGCCGCGACCCCGGTACGAATGCCTTTACGAGCGGCGTAGATGGCTGCCGAAGCACCGGCTGGACCGCCGCCGACCACCAGCACATCAAAGGCCTCTTTGGCGTTGAGCTTCTGCGCTTGCTTCTCTACCGCACCGCTGTCGAGCTTGGCGAGGATCTCTTCCAGCCCCATGCGGCCCTGGCCGAAGTTCACGCCATTGAGGTAGACACTGGGCACCGCCATGACCTTGCGCTCATCGACTTCGGCCTGGAACAGCGCGCCATCGATCGCCACATGACGGATGTTCGGGTTGAGCACCGCCATCAGGTTCAAGGCCTGGACCACGTCCGGGCAGTTCTGGCAGGACAGCGAGAAGTAGGTTTCGAAGTTGAACTCGCCTTTGAGCGAGCGAATCTGCTCGATCACTTCAGCACTGGCTTTCGACGGATGGCCGCCCACTTGCAGCAGGGCCAGCACCAGGGAAGTGAATTCGTGGCCCATGGGAATGCCGGCGAAACGCAGGCTGATATCGCCTCCTGGGCGATTCAACGTGAACGACGGCTTGCGCCCATCGGTACCGTTGTCGAGCAACGTAATCTGGTTGGAAAGACTGACAATGTCTTTGAGTAACGCGAGCATTTCCTGGGATTTCGCACCGTCGTCGAGGGAGGCGACGATCTCGATCGGCTGGGTGACCCGTTCCAGGTATGACTTCAACTGAGCTTTAAGATTGGCGTCCAACATACGGGCGATTTCCATGTTCTGAATAAAGAGATGGTTCGGTAAAAAAAAACGCCCGAGCGAATCTCGCCCGGGCGTTTTGGGGGCGGGTGCAGCTGACTTAAGTGCGGATCACCGCCCTTGGGTAATGCATGGACTTAGATCTTGCCAACCAGGTCCAGGGACGGAGCCAGAGTGGCCTCGCCTTCTTTCCACTTGGCTGGGCAGACTTCGCCTGGGTGAGCGGCAACGTACTGAGCGGCCTTGATCTTGCGCAGCAGCTCGGAAGCGTCACGGCCTACGCCGCCATCGTTGATTTCAACGATCTTGATCTGGCCTTCCGGGTTGATCACGAAGGTGCCGCGGTCAGCCAGACCGGCTTCTTCGATCAGCACGTCGAAGTTGCGGGAGATGGCCAGGGTCGGGTCGCCGATCATGGTGTACTGGATCTTGCCGATGGCTGGCGAAGTGTTGTGCCAGGCAGCGTGAGCAAAGTGGGTGTCGGTGGAAACGCTGTAGATCTCAACGCCCAGCTTCTGGAATTCGGCGTAGTTGTCGGCCAGGTCTTCCAGCTCGGTTGGGCAAACGAAGGTGAAGTCAGCCGGGTAGAAGAACACGACAGACCATTTGCCTTTCAGATCAGCGTCCGACACTTCGACGAATGCGCCGTTTTTGAATGCGGTAGCTTTGAACGGTTTAACTTGGCTGTTGATGATAGGCATCGTTGACTCTCCATCAGTGGTTGAAAACATTGGGTGAAAACTTGATGGGGAGAATCCTAACCAATGACTTGCCGCTTGGCTCATTGGCAAACCTGATGCTATCGATTGGCTTTGACTATCAGCCGACAGTATTAATAGAAGAAACCTTTGACTACCGACGGACCGGCTGCGGGTCAATCAGCGCCATGCCCATGAACGGGCTGGCCTCCACGTAGCGCATGGCGGACTTCAGGTCCTTCCAGCCCACATAGCTCATCAGGGACTTGAGGTCCCACCCGCTGCGATGGGCCCAGGTGGCAAAACCACGGCGCAACGAATGGCTGGTGTAATGCTCGGCATCAATGCCAGCGCGCTCCAGGGCCTGGCGCAGCAATGGAATCACGCTATTGGCGTGCAACCCCTGTTCGCTCAGGTGGCCCCAGCGGTCGATGCTGCGAAACACCGGACCGCGCACCAGTGCGGCGCTGTTGATCCAGTCGACATAGGCCTGCACCGGGCATAAGCGCTGCAGCGCCGGCGTGTGAAAAGTGCGCCCCAGATTGTCGCGATCACCCTTGCTGCGCGGCAGATAGAGGCTGATGCCGGAACCGGCCACAGCCTGCACATGCTCGATCTGCAAGCGACACAGTTCGTCACTGCGAAAACCCCGCCAGAACCCCAGCAGGATCAGCGCCCGGTCGCGGCGTGCTCGCAACAGGTCGGCCTGACGGCCTTCGGCGGCAGCGGCTGCGCCCTCCTCGTCAAGCCAGCCAATCACCTGCTCCAGGTGTCGTAACTGCAAGGGCTCGGCTTGTTTCTCACGCACTGGATGCAATGCACGAATGCCCTTGAACACTTGGCGTACCACGGGCGCCTTGGTCGGATCGGCAAAGCCCTGGCTGTTGTGCCATTGAGCCAGGGCAGAAAGGCGCAACTTCAGGGTGTTGATCGACAACTCCCCGGCGTAGGCCGCGAGATAACGGGCCACGCTCTCCGCCGTCGTCGGCAGGAACCCGCCCCACTGCACCTCGAAATGCTCAATCGCTGCCCGATAACTGCGACGGGTGTTATCGCGGGTAGCGGCTTGCAGGTAACGATCCAGTTCACTCATGACAATTCAACCCCGGCAGATGTACGGCCATAAAAGACAAAGAAGCGCCGCATGCCCCGTGACACGGGGTAATACTACAATATCCCAGGCCATATTTTCTCTATCTAGCAGCTTCATACATCTGTACAATTATCATCAATTACATACCATGTATCACAGTATCAAATCGTTGGAGGAGCCATGGCTCGCGGAGGCATAAACAAGGCGGTGGTGAAGAAAGCGCGTCAGGCGATTCTTGCCCGCGGCGAACACCCCAGCATCGATGCAGTACGCATAGAAATGGGCAATACCGGTTCGAAAACCACCATCCACCGCTATTTGAAGGAACTGGATGACGGCACCAGCCGCCGAGATGCGGGCCCGATGCCGCTGGATGGAGAGTTGAGCGAACTGGTGGGACGACTGGCTCAACGCCTGCAGGAGCAGGCCCAGGAACCTCTGGAACAGGCCCTCGCCCACTCCGAACAACAGAAGCAGGCCTTCGAGCAGCAATTGGAGCAAGCGCGGCAGACCCAAGAGCAACTGCAACAGCAGCTACAGATCCAGGCCAGCGCCCTGGCCGGGGAAAGTGCCGCCCTGCAAGACACCCGCTCCATGCTGCAGAGCGAACAGACCCGCAACGCCGAACTCAATCAAGCCTTGAAGGATTGCCATCTGCGCCTGGAAGACAAGGAGCAGCAGATCCGCTCCCTGGAAGAAAAGCACCTGCATGCCCGGGACGCCCTGGAGCACTATCGCGCCGCCAGCAAGGAACAACGCGAACAGGAACAGCGTCGCCACGAAGGCCAGATCCAACAGGTGCAAATGGAGCTGCGCCAGGCTCAGCAGAGCGCACTGGTACGCCAGGACGAAATCACCCAACTGCATCGTGACAATGAACGTCTGCTCAGCGAGCAGCGAGTCACCCACAAGGAGCTTAAGCTGGCCCAGGACGCCGCGAGCAAGAGCACCGTATCGCAGGCACTGCTCAGCGAGCAGCTGGCGCGTCAGGACAGCGCCGTCACCCTGCTCCAGGAACGCTTGCGCGTAGCCTCGGAGGAGATTCAGGCACTCAAGGAAAGAGCCGACAAACAGGCTCGATTGAGCAAGGAGATGGAGTTGCGCGCCGCCAAGGCCGAGGCCGGCCTTGAGGCGCTACGCCTGGCTGCGACAACCAAGGCGCAGCCAGACACGCCTGCAGACGCGTGATCAGTCCGCGACAGGGGTACGCAGGGTAACGAACTCTTCGGCAGCCGTCGGATGCACGCCGATGGTTTCGTCGAAGTCGCGCTTGGTGGCTCCCGCCTTCAGGGCAATCGCCAGGCCCTGGACGATTTCCCCGGCATCAGGTCCAACCATGTGGCACCCCAGCACCCTGTCGCTCTCGGCATCCACCACCAGCTTCATCAGGGTGCGCTCCTGGCAGTCGGTCAGGGTCAGCTTCATCGGCCGGAAACGGCTTTCGAAGATCTGCACCTTATGCCCCGCCTCGCGCGCCTGCTCTTCGGTCAAGCCAACAGTGCCGATATTCGGCAAGCTGAAGACCGCCGTCGGAATCATCCGATAATCCACCGGGCGATACTGTTCCGGCTTGAACAGACGCCGAGCCACAGCCATGCCTTCGGCCAGGGCCACAGGCGTCAGTTGCACGCGACCAATTACATCGCCAATGGCCAGGATCGACGGCTCGCTGCTCTGGTACTGGTCGTCGACCTCGATAAAGCCGCGCTTATCGAGTTTGACACCGGTATTCTCCAGCCCCAGGTTGTCGAGCATCGGCCGACGCCCAGTGGCGTAGAACACGCAATCTGTTGCTAGCTTGCGACCGTCCTTGAGGGTGACCTCCAGACTGCCATCGGCCTGCTTGTCGATGCGTTCGATATCCGCATTGAATTGCAGCCCCAGGCCGCGCTTGGTCAGTTCTTCCTGCAAGTGCTTGCGCACCGCGCCATCAAAGCCACGCAGGAACAGATCACCGCGATACAGCAACTGGGTATCGGCACCCAGGCCGTGGAAGATCCCGGCAAACTCCACCGCAATGTAACCACCGCCCACCACCAGGACACGCCTTGGCAAAGCTTTGAGGAAAAACGCCTCATTGGAACTGATGGCATGCTCGCGGCCGGGAATATCCGGAATCTGCGGCCAGCCGCCTGTGGCAATCAGGATGTGCCTGGCACTGTAGCGCTGGCCATTGACTTCCACCTGATGAGGGTCGATCAACTTGGCATGGCCTTCGTGCAGGGTCACGCCACTGTTGACCAGCAGATTACGGTAGATGCCATTAAGGCGATTGATTTCGCGATCCTTGTTGGCGATCAGGGTCGCCCAATCAAAGTTCGCCTCGCCCAGTGACCAGCCAAAACCCGAGGCCTGCTCGAAGTCTTCGGCGAAGTGGGCTCCGTACACCAGGAGTTTTTTGGGTACGCAGCCGACGTTGACACAGGTACCGCCCAGATAGCGGCTCTCGGCCACCGCGACTTTCGCTCCGAAACCCGCAGCAAAGCGTGCGCAACGTACACCGCCGGAACCGGCACCAATTACATAAAGATCAAAATCGTAGGCCATTTCACTCTCCCAGGCAGACTGACAGCATAACCGCAGATGGCGATCGGGTCAGCGCCGTGGCTTTACATAAGGGCGGGCAATGAAAAAGCCACCCGAAGGTGGCTTTTTCCGACAACCCCGCGAGGCGAGTATCAGTACGCCTTGCCGGTCTTGTAGAAGTTCTCGAAGCAGAAGTTGGTCGCGTCGATGTAACCCTCGGCGCCACCGCAGTCAAAACGCGTGCCCTTGAACTTGTAGGCCATTACACAACCGTTCTGCGCCTGCTTCATCAGGGCGTCGGTGATCTGGATTTCACCCCCCTTGCCCGGCTCGGTCTGCTCGATCAGATCGAAGATGTCCGGCGTCAGGATGTAACGACCGATGATCGCCAGGTTCGACGGAGCGTCTTCCGGCTTTGGCTTCTCGACCATGCTGTGAACGCGATAAATGTCGTCGCGAATCATCTCGCCGGCGATCACGCCGTACTTGTTGGTTTCCTGCGGGTCGACTTCCTGGATGGCCACGATCGAGCAGCGGAACTGCTTGTACAGCTTGACCATCTGGGTTAGTACGCCGTCGCCTTCAAGGTTGACGCACAGGTCGTCCGCCAGTACCACGGCGAAGGGTTCATCACCGATCAGCGGGCGACCGGTCAGAATCGCGTGGCCCAGGCCTTTCATTTCGGTCTGGCGAGTGTAGGAGAACGAGCACTCATCCAGCAGTTTGCGGATACCAACCAGGTACTTTTCCTTATCGGTGCCCTTGATCTGGTTTTCCAACTCGTAACTGATGTCGAAGTGGTCTTCGAGGGCGCGTTTGCCACGGCCGGTCACGATGGAGATTTCAGTCAGTCCAGCATCCAGCGCTTCTTCAACGCCGTACTGGATCAGTGGCTTGTTCACCACCGGCAACATTTCTTTAGGCATGGCTTTAGTCGCTGGCAGGAAGCGAGTACCGTAACCGGCTGCTGGGAACAAGCATTTCTTGATCATATGAGTCCTTAAAAAGGCTGTGCGTACGAGTTTCGGCGCAGTCTAATCAGGCCGCGTGCACCTTACAATGCCCCGCGCTGGCTAACCGCTGCCATCATAGAGAAATAAAGCGCCAGATAGTTCCGCAGCATCCTCCAGATAGCGCACGGCGTAAACCTTCATCACCTCACAGGGCTTGTAAACCGCCGCCTGGAGCCTTGACCAGCCAGATCGAGATGCTTCCCATGCGAGCCCGCAAAGGCACAGACAATTGCATTGTCCAAGCAACACTGATGGCACCGTCGACGGCGGCGAAATAACCCTTGGATTCCCGACACAAGAGCTGCCATATCCAGATGCGGCACTTTTCGGCAATGTCTGCGGACTAAGGTGATGCGCTGTACCGAAATGGCCATTAGCTATAGCATCGCCACATCGATACCCGCCTCCCAACACATCCCCCTCCCAGACGACGAAATCCCCCCATGAACAGACTTCTCGCAGTCACCGCTGTACTGGCTCTGACCGGATGCGCCACGGCTTCCAACACCTATCTGACCAATGGCGAACAAGGCCTGAGCATCGACTGCTCCGGGGAAGCCGGCTCCTGGACCAGCTGCTATGAAAAAGCCGAAGCGTCCTGCGCCGGCACGGGCTATCAGATCGTCAGCACCGAAGGCACACCCGCCCCCAAGGAAAGCGACAAGACCCTGGGAGTCGACGTTGGCAACTACAAAAGCCGCAGCGTGGTAGTCGTCTGCAAGTAGCGGGCAAACCCCCCACTACATGTGAATCTCGGCAAACTTGATGCCCAGGCCGCGAATGGTTTCGATCAGATCGTCAAGACGGGAAAAGGATTCCACCTCGTCGCTCTCATCCACCAGAAAGTAGCTGCGTCCGGCACTCTTCTTGAAAAACACAATCCATTCCCCGGAGTTGGCCGGGTTCTGAATCACATGAGTGGCAGAGATCAAGCCCTCTGCATGCTTTTCCCTGACGTGTTCCCGCTTCATGCTTTCTCCCAAAAAGACGATGCCGCCAAGGCTTGAACCCGGGCGGCATCGTTGACGATAGGGGATAGTTTATCGGATGCCCTGGCCTATCAGCACGCCCTCTACTGTCTGACCGTACAAATTTACCCCGTCATTGGCGTGAAACTTGATTCGGGTCTTCTCGATGGAGCCCTCCACCAGACGCGGGTCCTGGGGCCGCTCGTGGCTGTTGACGAAGGCCGCCACATCCCAAGCCTGCTGGTCGCTCAGGCTGCCGCCCTTGCCCAGGGGCATGTTGTGCTTGATAAAGGACGCCGCCGTATTGATCCGATGCATCCCCGCGCCCCAGTTGTAGGAATCCTTGCCCCAGAGCGGCGGCATCACATAGTCCGCACCAGCCTTCTGGCCCTGACCTTGCTCGCCATGGCAGACCGCGCATTGCGCCTGATACACCGCCGCGCCCTGCTTCAGGTCATAGCCCTTGGCAGGCTGGGCCACATCCGGATACCCCCTTCCAGGCAGCTCCACGCCCAGGGGCGCCTTGCTCGCCAGCCAGTACGCATAGACCGACAGCGCAGTAATCTCCGGACTGTCCGCCGCCGGCGGCTTGCCACCATTCATGCTGAACTGGAAGCAGCCCTGCAAGCGCTCGGCAAAGGTGTTCACCTTGTCGTTCTTCTTGCGGTAGGCGGGATACATCGGATAGGCGCCCCAAAGCGGCGCGGAGTTGGCCAGGCGGCCCTGGTCAAGGTGACAGTTGCTGCAATTGAGCCCGTTGCCCACGTACTGCGGCGCCAGGCGCTTGGTGTCGACAAACAAGGCATGACCTTCGCGCACCAGCTTGCCGTAGGCATTGTCCGGCAACTCGCTCTCGGCCGGCGGCTGGAAGTACTGGGTATGAGCGGAAGCGCTTGGCGCCGGTATCTGCGACTGATCCTCCATGGCGATGGAGGCGGCCTGAACTTGAACGGCAAGCAATGCCATCAACGGCCCGGCAATCAATAGTTTCATGGCCGCGCCTCCTGAGGTTGCAAGCTGGCAAAGTAGTCCGCCACTGCGGTGACTTCTTCGGCACTCAAGGACTTGGCGACATGCCCCATCAGGTCATTGGGGTCGTTGTGCCGACTGCCATCGCGCCAAGCATTGAGTTGCGCGACCAGGTAGCCGGCCGGTTGCCCGGCCAGGGGCGGAAAAGCCACACCGACACCGACACCGCCAGGCCCGTGACAACTGACGCATTCGGGAACCTGCCGCTCCCAGGCGCCCCGCAAGGCCAGGCGCTCACCGACACCGCTGGCGGCCTGGCTACGGCCGATCGCTTGGGTTTTCGGCCCGGGCATGGCTGCGAGGGTACCGGTCACGGCGGTGATTTCGTCTTCGCTCAACGCCTTGGCCAGAGGCTGCATGACCGGACTGCTGCGTGCACCGCTGCGAAAGTCGTGCAACTGCTTGGCCAGATAGCCCGCCGGCAAGCCGGCAAGACGCGGGAACCCGGCGGGGGCCAGGCCCATCGCGTCCGCTCCATGACAGGCCAGACAAGCTGTTGCCCCTGGCTGGGTGCCGCCTTGGGTGAAGACTTTCTGCCCATCCACGGCGTGGGCAGATTGCGCAATCAGTAGCATCAGGCCACTCAATAGCATTCGATCCAGTGGGATCATATGGACTCCATTATTCTAGTTATATGCTTAGACCCAGCGGGCATAAGCACACAAATAGTAGGGCAATCGATCCATAGCGACAATGCGAAATTGGTGCAGGTATCTGATGCTGCTCACGAGAGCCGTTTCGAGCCCTGGCGCGGCCCTGGGCTTGGGGTCAGCCGGAGATGCAGGCCTCCCCCGCCTTGCGCACATCCTGTGGCCGCAGGGGGTTGTTGGACATTTGCTCGTGCAGCTTGATGCTGCTGCCGCCGGAGCGCTCATCGATGTAGAACACCGCCGCCGGAGCCGCCGACAGGCTCTGCGGGACGATCACCCGGTAACCTTCCTTGCGCGGCTCAACCTGCAGTGCGCCACGGCTGCCGGAAAGCTTCCCGGACAGGCAATTGGCGTACTCCTGGGGCTTCTTGCCAGAGATGACACTCAGGGTCGGCGGCGTCTGGTTGATATCCGAGACGGAGGCACAACCGCTGATGGCCATGGCCAGAACCCACACCCAGCGCTTCATATAAAATCTCCAATAAAAATCCATCCGACAGCACAAGCGCTGCTTTTCTCCAGAGGCACGGCTTTATCGCCGATAAAAATCCAAATAACTGTTTTAAATTGTCAAAGCCCGAGGCCGGGGCCGAATAATAACCCTTTGGGCCTGATAAACTGCGCCATCGCCCACGCCAACGTTTTGTTTTTGTAGATATAGCCCTTCTGGAGGCGCCCATGAAATTCATCCACCAGCGCGAGCACCTGAACGAAGACGATATCGTCGTCATCGAATGCTCCCAGGTCTGCAACATTCGCCTGATGAGCGACGCCAACTTCCGCAGCTTCAAGAATGGCGGTCGTCACACCTATCACGGCGGAGCCTTCGACAAGTTCCCCGCCAAGATCACCGCCCCCAGCACCGGCTTCTGGAACATCACCATCGACACTGTCAACCGGCGCCCCATCAGCGTGACCCGCAAGCCGAACCTGACTCACTCGATCCGCATCATTCGTCGCTCCAGCTCGAAACTGCGCTAAGCCCCAACCTCCTCGCGACAACAGGTAACCCCGTGCCTCAGACCACCAAATACGTCATCAAATACAAGCTTAATGGTGAGCGCCGCTTCGAATTTGCCCAGCTTGAAAACGGTACCCAGGAAGAGGCCCGGGCCGCCCTGGAAGCCCTGCATGGCCAGTCTGACGACGTCATCAGCGACGTCAGTGTCAGCAAGGCCTTGTAGGCCGTCTTTGCCCAAGACCGATTCAAGCGCAAGCAGCGGAGTGTGCATGGGGTGCCTGAGCCCCAGACTGGAGGAAATCTCTTGCACCCAGGACACTCCCGCCATGCCTGTTTCCTCGCTCCAGGATCGCCTGCGACAACTGGACTGGGCCCGTATTGAGCAGGCCCTCGACGAGGACGGCTGCGCCCGCCTCGAAGGCCTGCTGACTGCCGGCCAATGCCAGTCCCTCAGGGACCTGTACAAACACCCTGCGCTGTTTCGCTCGAAAGTGATAATGGCCCGCCATGGATTCGGCCGTGGCCAGTACCAGTACTTCCGCTACCCCTTGCCGGAACCGGTCGCCGAGTTGCGCCAGCAGCTGTATCCGTATCTGGTGGACCAGGCCAATCGTTGGAACCAGAGCCTGAATATCGACATCCGCTACCCGGCAGAACATTCGGCATTCATCCAGCGTTGCCAGAGCGCGGGACAGCAGCGCCCCACTGCGCTGTTGCTGCAGTACGGCCCCGAGGACTACAACTGCCTGCATCAGGATCTGTATGGCGAGCACGTATTTCCCTTGCAAGCGGCCTTCCTCCTGTCCCAGCCTGGAACGGAGTTCACCGGCGGCGAACTGGTGCTCACCGAGCAGCGTCCGCGTATGCAGTCACGGCCACAGGTCATTGGTCTGAAGCAAGGTGATGGGGTGATATTCGCCGTGCATCATCGGCCGGTAAAAGGTTCCCGCGGGTACTATCGAGTCACCCTGCGCCATGGTGTCAGTCGCGTGCACAGCGGCCAGCGCCACACCCTTGGAGTGATTTTTCACGATGCCTTGTAGCCATGAGCCGCCCGGCAGCCTCGGGCTTTTCGATGAAAGCGATCTGCAACAGCCAGCACGCATCGAGGTGCTTGGCCCCCAGTCACGCGTCCTGCGCGGCTTCGCCCTGCCGTCGATCGAAGGGCTACTGCCACAACTTGAGGAAGTGCTGGCCGCGGCGCCGTTTCGCCACATGATCACGCCCGGCGGCTTTACCATGTCCGTCGGCTTGAGCAGTTGCGGTCAGTTGGGCTGGACCAGCGACAGCAACGGCTATCGCTACAGCCCCATTGATCCGCAAAGCCTGCGTCCCTGGCCGGCAATGCCCGAGGTGTTCCGCCAGTTGGCGCAGACGGCAGCCGAAACCGCCGGTTTCAAAGGCTTCAACCCCGACTCGTGCCTGATCAACTGCTACCGGCCCGGCGCGAAGATGTCCCTGCACCAGGACAAGAACGAGCGCGACTTCAGTGCCCCCATCGTCTCCCTGTCCCTGGGTCTGCCGGCAATGTTCCTTTTCGGCGGCCAGCAGCGCAAAGACAAAAGCCAGCGGGTGCCATTGCTGCATGGCGATGTGGTGGTCTGGGGCGGCGTCGATCGCCTGCGCTATCACGGGGTGCTGCCCCTCAAGGACGGCAGCCATCCCCTGCTCGGCCAGCAACGGATCAACCTGACCTTTCGCCGTGCCGGTTCCGAGGCAGAGTTCAACCGCAAGCCCCGGAGTGCCGATCAGGCACCGGGCCGTTAATCTGGCCGCCACTCCGCGCCGAGCACCAACCATGAATGCCCTGACACGCAAACAACAGATTGAACAGGACCCTCGCTGGCAAGCCGTGCTCAAACGCGACGCCCGCGCCGATGCGACGTTCGTCTATGCCGTCCGGACCACCGGGGTGTACTGCCGCCCCAGCAGCCTGTCGCGTCTGCCAAAGGCGGAAAACGTCGAGTTCTTCGACAGTGCCCAAGAGGCCGAGGCGGCGGGTTATCGTCCGAGCAAGCGTCAGGCCAGCGACCAGACCCAGGTGGCCGCGCACCATGCGGCCCTGGTGGCCGCGGCTTGTCGGCAGATCGAGGCCGCCGAGTCGGCCCCCAGCCTGGAGCAACTGGCGCAGCATGCGGGCGTCAGCAGCTACCACTTCCACCGGGTATTCAAAGCCGCCACCGGGCTTACACCGCGGGGCTACGCCAATGCGCAACGCTCGCGCAAAGTCCGCAGCCATCTGCAAAGCGGGCACACGGTGACCACCGCCCTGTACGACGCCGGCTTCAACTCCAACAGTCGCTTCTATGAAGCCGCAGACCAGTTGCTGGGCATGAAACCCAGTGACTACCGCGCCGGCGGACCCAATACCGATATTCGCTTCGCCGTGGGCCAGTGCTCCCTGGGCGCGATCCTGGTGGCCCAGAGTCACCGGGGCGTCTGCGCCATCCTCCTCGGGGACGACCCCACCCCGTTGGTGGAGGAACTGCAGGACAAGTTTCCCCGCGCCAACCTGATCGGTGCCGACGCAGATTTCGAACGCCTGGTCGCCCAGGTCGTGGGCTTTGTCGAGGCGCCGGCCATCGGCCTGGACCTGCCGCTGGACCTGCGCGGAACCGCCTTCCAGGAACGAGTGTGGCAGGCCCTGCAAAGCATTCCCGTCGGCAGCACCGCCAGCTACGCCGAGATCGCCCAGCGCATCGGTGCCCCCAAGGCCATGCGCGCAGTGGCCCAGGCCTGCGCGGCCAACACCCTGGCGGTGGCGATCCCCTGCCACCGGGTGGTGCGTAGCGACGGCAATCTTTCCGGCTACCGCTGGGGCGTGGAGCGCAAGCGTCAGTTGCTGGAACGCGAAACGCTGTCCGAGGCCTGAATCCCGATGTAGATCGCCAGCGAGTCGACGCTGGTATAGACCTCAAAGTCCGTGGCAAATGCCCGATCTTGAGCGCCCCCGGGAAAAGTCAGCTGGCCGAGGACGCCCCTCTCCTGCTAAAAACCACCGGCTGCCTCGTCCAATCCTGCCGCCGGAGAATCATGCACATGAGCCAATGGACCGATAGTCGCCTCCTCGATCTGCTGGGCATCGACCTGCCCATCATTCAAGCCCCCATGGCGGGCGCCAACGGCTCCGCCATGGTGATTGCCGTGTCCCGGGCCGGCGGTCTGGGCTCGTTGCCATGCGCCATGCTCACCCCGGAACAGATCCGCCAGGAAGTGCAGGTCATTCGCTCGGCCACTCGGCAGCCGCTGAACCTGAACTTCTTCTGCCATCAGGTACAGGCCGTGAACAGCGAGCAGGAGAGTCGCTGGAAGAACGCCCTGCAACCCTACTACCGCGAACTGGGCGCCGACTTCGATGCACCGACGCCGGTCAGCAATCGGGCGCCCTTCGACGAAGCGGGTTGCCAGTTGGTGGAAGAGCTGCGGCCCGAGGTGGTGAGTTTTCACTTCGGATTGCCGGAGCCGGCGCTGCTGGCCCGGGTCAAGGCCACCGGGGCCAGGGTGCTCTCTTCGGCCAGCACCGTGGACGAAGCCCTATGGCTCGAAGCGCGTGGCTGCGACGCGGTGATTGCCATGGGCTACGAAGCCGGTGGCCACCGGGCAATCTTCCTCAGCGACGACCTCAACACCCAGGTGGGCACCATGGCCCTGGTGCCGCAGATCGTCGACGCACTGAAGGTGCCGGTGATCGCCGCCGGCGGCATCGGCGACGCCCGGGGCATTGTCGCGGCAATGGCTCTGGGCGCGTCGGCGGTCCAGCTGGGCACTGCCTACCTGTTCACGCCAGAAGCCAACATCAGCGCCGCCCATCACCGGGCCCTGCGTACCGCCAAGGAAAGCCAGACCGCGCTGACCAACCTGTTCACCGGTCGCCCCGCTAGAGGCATCGTCAACCGGGTGATGCGCGAAATCGGCCCCATCAGTTCCCTGGCGCCAGCGTTTCCCCGCGCCGGCGGAGCCTTGCTGCCGCTGAAGGCCAAGGACGATGCCGACTTCGCCAATCTCTGGTCCGGCCAGGCCCTGCGCCTGGGCGTGGAGCTGCCGGCCTACGAGCTGACCCTGCGTCTGGCCGAACAGGCCCTGGCGCAACTCAAGCGGCGCTGACCGGCCGGCGCCGCGACCACGGTCGCGGTGCTGGTTGCCGCACCGGTTAATGTGCCGGTTGCAGCCCTTTGCCAGCGAGGCCTGCGGCACAGTTCCGCTGATCGAGAATTCGCTATATATTTCGCTATACAGCGACACTCGCTGCCCCGGGTGCAGATTCCCTCCGAGCATTCGCTGCCCAACGCGCCCTTCTCTCCAATGGAGCTGTTCGATGAACCTTCGTGCTTCAGGTTTTGCCCCGACTTGCCTCGCTAGCCTGCTCGCCCTCTTCGCCTTCGGCTCGGCCCAGGCCGCTGAAGTCCAGGTGGCGGTCGCTGCCAACTTCACCGCACCGATCCAGGCCATCGCCGCCGACTTCGAAAAAGACACGGGCCACAAGCTGGTGGCCGCCTACGGTGCCACCGGGCAGTTCTACGCCCAGATCAAGAACGGCGCGCCTTTCGAGGTCTTCCTCTCTGCCGACGACAGCACCCCGCAGAAACTCGAAAGCGAGGGCGACATCGTCAAGGGCTCGCGCTTCACCTACGCCATCGGCACCCTGGCCCTGTGGTCGGCCAAGGACGGCTACGTCGACAGCCAAGGCCAGGTACTCAAGGACAATCAGTACCAGCACCTGTCCATTGCCAACCCCAAGGCGGCGCCTTACGGCCTGGCCGCGACCCAGGTGCTGGCCAAGCTGGGCCTGACCGACAAGGTCAAGGCCAAGATCGTCGAGGGCCAGAACATCACCCAGGCTTATCAGTTCGTCTCCACCGGCAACGCCGAACTGGGTTTTGTCGCCTTGTCGCAGATCTATAAAGACGGCAAAGTCACCAGCGGCTCAGCCTGGATAGTCCCGGCCCAGATGCATGATCCAATCAAGCAGGATGCGGTGATCCTCAACAAGGGCAAGGACAACCCGGCCGCCAAGGCGCTGGTTGACTACCTCAAGGGGCCCAAAGCCGCCGCCGTCATCAAGTCCTACGGTTATCAACTGTAAATGAGCCTTTCGAGTGCCGATTTTTCCGCCATCTGGCTGACCCTTAAACTGGCGTCCCTGACGACCCTCATCCTGCTGGTCATCGGTACTCCGATTGCGTTGTGGCTGTCGCGCACCCGCTCCTGGTTGCGCGGGCCGATCGGCGCCGTGGTGGCACTGCCCCTGGTATTGCCACCTACGGTGATAGGTTTCTATCTGCTACTGGCCCTCGGGCCCAACGGCTTCTTCGGCCAGTTCACCCAGTCCCTGGGGCTGGGCACCCTGACCTTCAGTTTCAGCGGCCTGGTGCTGGGCTCGGTGATCTATTCCATGCCCTTTGTGGTGCAACCGCTGCAAAACGCCTTTTCTGCCATTGGCAGCCGCCCTCTGGAAGTGGCCGCCACCCTGCGCGCCAATCCCTGGGACACTTTCTTCTCGGTGATCCTGCCTCTGGCGCGGCCGGGCTTCATCACCGCCTCGATTCTCGGCTTTGCCCACACCGTCGGCGAGTTCGGCGTGGTGCTGATGATCGGCGGCAACATCCCTGACAAGACCCGGGTGGTCTCGGTGCAGATCTACGATCACGTCGAGGCCATGGAATACGCCCAGGCCCACTGGCTGGCCGGAGCCATGCTGGTGTTCTCGTTCCTGGTGCTGCTGGCGCTGTACTCCAGCCGCAAGACCCGTGCTGGCTGGAGCTGAGTCGATGAGCATTCACGTCAAGCTGAACCTGGACTACCACGACTTCGCCCTGGACCTCGACCTGCAACTGCCGGGGCGCGGCGTCACCGCGCTCTATGGCCATTCGGGCTCGGGCAAGACCACTTGCCTGCGCTGCATTGCCGGCCTGGAAAAGGCCGGACGCGGGCGGATCCAGATCAACGATGAAATCTGGCAGGACAGCCAGCGCAAGCTGTTCGTCCCGCCCCACAAGCGCTCCTTGGGTTATGTATTCCAGGAGGCCAGCCTGTTTCCCCACCTGTCGGTCCAGGCCAACCTGGAGTTCGGCCTGCGACGCATTCCCCGGCAGCAGCGCCGGGTGGACATGGCCCAGGCCACCGAGTTGCTGGGCATCGGCCACCTGCTCCAGCGCCACCCGCAGAACCTCTCGGGCGGCGAACGCCAGCGCATCGGCATCGCTCGAGCCCTGCTCACCAGCCCACGGCTGCTGCTGATGGACGAACCCCTGGCGGCGCTGGACTCGAAACGCAAAGGTGAAATCCTGCCCTATCTGGAACGGCTGCACGACGAGCTGGATATCCCGGTGCTGTACGTCAGCCACTCCCAGGATGAAGTGGCGCGGCTGGCCGACCATATCGTCCTGCTCAGCGACGGCCGCGCCCTGGCCAGCGGTCCCATCGGGCAAACCCTGGCACGACTGGATCTGCCCCTGGCTCTGGGGGATGACGCCGGGGTCGTGGTGGAAGGCCGGGTCAGCGACTATGACGCGACCTACCAACTGCTGACCCTGCAACTGCCCGACAGTCAATTACAGGTGCGCGTGGCCCACCAGCCTCTGGCGCTGGGCAAGTCCCTGCGCTTCAAGGTCCAGGCCCGGGACGTCAGCCTGAGCCTGCAGGCCAGCGAACACAGCAGCATTCTCAATCGCCTGCCGGTGACCGTCAGCGACGAGATTCCCGCAGATAACGCCGCCCACGTCCTGGTACGCCTGGACGCGGCCGGCACCCCGCTGCTGGCCCGCATCACCCGCTACTCCCGGGATCAGCTCGACCTGCACCCCGGCCAACAACTCTGGGCGCAGATCAAGGCGGTGGCGGTACTGGCGTGACACCGGGCAAGCCAGCCCTCTGGCATGCGCGCCGAACCGGCAGCGATCGCCTGAGCTTCACGTTGAAATGCGCCTGGATATAAAAAAGAGCTCATTACACTAGAACGAGTTCGATCACTTCATCGTAGTTGCCCGGGAGTCTCGATCCATCGAGCAACCACGACAAATGACAACACTGTTTCAGAGGGAAATAGTTCAGGTAGTAAATTCAACCACTCCGCCGTTCAAGTGATACATGGCACCGACTATTTTTATTTTCCCTTCTTTTTCCAACTGGCTCAGTATGGAACTTTCCTGGCGAATTTCATTGATGGTGTTCTGCACGTTGGTCTTGGCCACTGCATCCACAAATTCATCGTTCTTACTGCTGCGTTCTCCAGCATACTTAGTTGCACCGATGGCCGGTTTGATCTTATTCAGCAGCCCGGTCAGGCTACCCAATTCGACATTGTCGATAGCACCTTTGATGGCGCCACATGCGGTATGCCCCATCACCAGAATGACTTTGGCCCCGGCGGCCGCACAGGCGAACTCCAGACTGCCGATCAGGTCACTGTTGGCGACATTCCCGGCGATACGGGCATTGAAGGTATCGCCAATCCCGGCATCCAGAATGATCTCCGCCGGCGCCCGTGAATCAATGCAACTGAGGATCACCGCCGCCGGAAACTGCCCACTCGCACTGGCTCTTTTCTGTGCCAGATAGTCGTGTTGATCCATTTTTCCGTTGCGAAAGCGCAGGTTGCCTTCCTTCATACCGGCAATGACTTGATCCGGCGTCATGTTATCGCGCTCTTCCTTGCTCAAGGACGCGGCATAGGAAAAACTTGATATACCCAGCCCTGCCCCTGCGACAATACTGACAGCAGTCAAACCCAACGCTGTTTTCAACACCGTACGTCTACTACTGGATGAGCATTCTTCACAATTATTAATAACGTTGTTTTGCATGTCAGTTACCTCGAACAATAAATTCCGGAGATCCACCACCTGAATTAAAGTTCGCACCTCAAACTTAGTCAAACCAACAAAACCCGAACAACTCAAAGATCAAAAAACTGCAATTAAAACAATAACAACAAAGAATAAAAAAACTTTCACATTGATAATTCCCAGTCTCGCTCCAGGGCTGAGGAGCCTTCTGCGGGACCTGAAGCAAACGGCGCAATCCATATGAAAGTTCCCGTCGGCGAATCAGCGGGCTTGTCAGTCAGATAATTCCGCGGTTAGGCTACGCACCTTCTTTCCCGTCCCTGGACGATTGCCGACGTGAACAACTAAGCCTTCCCAAAATGTCTTCGCAATGAGCCCTGCAAGTGCTCATTGGCCTGCTAACACATTTTCCGGAGGTGCTGATGACTCACGTCACCCGGCTGCCTGCGCTGGTCTCACTGAACCAGCTGACTTATCAATTCGCCAATGGCGAAACCTTGCTCGATGCCCTGACCCTCAGCTTCGATCGCCTGCCCACGGCCATAGTCGGGCGTAATGGCATGGGTAAATCCCTGTTGCTGCGCCTGATCGCCGGAGAACTGCAGCCCTCTTCCGGCAGCCTCAATTACGCCGCCAGCCTCGCCTATGTCCCCCAGGACCCGCTGCCTGCTACGCAGCAGACGGTGGCCCAGGTCGCAGGCGTCGCTGAAACCCTGCGGGCCCTGCAGCGCCTGGCAGCCGGTAACGCCGACCCGGAGGACCTGCTGCGGGTGGATGACCGCTGGGACCTGGCCGAGCGCCTGCGTCAGGCTCTGGATGAGGCCGGCTTGCAACACCTGGAACCGGATCATCCGGCAGCGAACCTGAGCGGCGGGCAACTGGCCCGAGTGGTGCTGGTCGGTGCTCTGCTCAGCGACGCCGAGCTGCTGTTGCTCGACGAGCCCAGCAACCACCTGGACCGTGCCGGACGCCGCTGGCTGATGGAGCAACTGCGCCACTGGCGCGGCGGCTTGATCCTGGTCAGCCATGACCGCCAGCTGCTGATGCAGGTACAACGCATCGTTGAGCTCAGTCCCCAGGGAGCCCAGGTCTACGGCGGCAACTACGCGCTGTACCAGGCTCAGCGTCAGGCCCATGACGATGCCGCCCAGGCGGCACTGGAACACGCCCGCACCCAGCGCAGCCGTGAACACAAGCGTCTGCAACGCGAGCACGACACCATCCAGCGCCACGCCGCTACATCGCGTAAATACGCCAAGACCGCCAACATCTCCAGCTTCGAGCGAGCCAAGATACTGGGCGCCGCCCGGGACATCATGGGTCAGGTGCGTCACAGCCATCAGGGGCACAAGAGCGCCCTTGATGAGCAAGTACGCAGTGCCTATGCCCGGGTTGCCGCGCAACAACCGACCCTGCTGACCCTGCCCGATACCACCCTGCAGGCAGGCCAGCCAGTGCTCAACCTGCAGCAGGCGCAATTGCCCTGGCTGGACCGCCGGTCGCCGGCGTCCTATCTCACCTGCAACATCAGCGGCCCGGCGCGCATTGCCCTGGTCGGCCCCAACGGCTGTGGTAAATCCACATTGCTGAAGATGCTCGCCGGTCAATTGCAACCCCTGAGCGGCGACTGCCGGGTGACGGTGAACAGCGCCTACCTGGACCAGCACCTGCTGCAACTGGCCCCCGGCACCTCATTGCTGGAGCAACTGGCCAAGACCACTACACCACTGGAGGAAAGTGCCTTGCGCACCTGCCTGGCACGCCTGCAACTGGATGCTCGGCGGGTGCAGCAACCCTGCGCCCTGTTGAGCGGCGGAGAGCGACTGAAAGCGGCGTTGGCGCTGGCATTGTGGGGGGACAGCCCGGCGCGCTTGCTGCTGCTCGACGAGCCAACCAATCACCTGGACCTGGAATCGGTACAGGCCTTTGAACAAGCCCTGCGGGACTACCCCGGGGCACTGGTAGTGGCGTCCCACGATCAGGACTTCCTCCAGGCCCTGGCACCGACCCATGAGCTGCAATGGTCCCCACGGGGCTGGGAGTTACTGGAGCGTCGCCAATAACACAGTGCCTTACCGCAAAAAACCGCGGACAGGCGGGCGACCATGCTAGATTCACGTCCTCTTATCCATAGACAAGGAGCGTCACGCCATGCAGTTCGGCTACACCATCATCTATGTACCCAAGGTTGAAGATTCCCTGGCCTTCTTTGAGCAGGCCTTCGGCTTCAAGCGGCGGTTTCTCCATGAGTCCGGCACCTACGGCGAACTGGAAACCGGTGGCACCACCCTGGCCTTCGCTGACCACGACCTGGCAGAACTGAACTTCAAGGCCGGCCACGTCGCCGCCCATTCCTCGCCGCAACCCCTGGGCATGGAACTGGGACTGGTGACCGACGACGTCCATGCAGCCCATGCCCGAGCCCTGGAACAGGGCGCCCAGGAACTTGCGGCCCCCAGCAGCAAACCCTGGGGGCAGACGGTGTCCTACGTGCGTTGTCCGGATGGCACCCTGGTGGAGCTCTGCACCCCAGTGGGTGCTTGAGTCCAGGGATTGCGGGAGGAAGTCGGGCAGCAGGAAGTCGGGCAGAACGTTACTTGAGCTTGACGGCGGTCCCGGTGGCAAACACCACCACCATGCCGCCACGCCCTGAAGGCATGCTGATCTCGAAATCCACGCCGACCACTGCGTCGGCGTTGAACTGACGGGCCCGCTCCTTGATTTCACTGGTGGCCTGGATCCGCGCCTCCTTCAAGGCGCGCTCCAAGGTCTGAGAGCGACCACCAAAGAAGTCGCGCATGCCGGCAAAGAGATCGCGGACCACGTTGATACCCTGGACGGATTCAGCACTGACGATATCCAGATACGCGGCAATTTCCCGACCTTCGATATGGGCGGTGGTGGTGACAATCATGTATTTCTCCCTTGAACAGACATTCCGTCCCGAGTTCCCGGGACATTAAGGCTGGCGATGGTATCAGAGCGACGGAGAGGGTCGGTCATGGGCAACAATGGCGTCGCCACACACAACAGCCCCGCTCTGGAGCGGGGCTTGGGATCAGGGCTTCAAGGGACGTTCTTCGTCCAGTTCCGACAGGCTCTTGCCATCGTCCGGGTGTTTCCAGGTTTGCGGTGGCGGCTCCTTGTGTTCGACCTGGTACTGCGCCGCCTCGTCACTGCGCTCCTGCTCATAAGGGCGTTGCTGTTGTGTTGCCATGCCCACCTCTCTTCCTGAAGGGATTTTTAACTCGCCATTTCAGGTTAGAACAGATCCGGCAACGGCTCGTTTTTGCCGACAAAACACACCCTGAGCAAGATGAAACTTCTTTCACCCAGACGCTAACTCCGTCTGTGTATAGTTGCTTCGCTCATTCAAGCAACTACAGTTCGCCCGCGCGCTCGCGCGGGCTTTTTTTGCCTCAAGCCCCTCTGCGAGGGAGCTGTTACTGCGGATCGATCTCCTGGCAGTCCTTGAGCAGTTGCTGCTCCTTGGCGGTGTGATCGGCCTCCAGGAACGACAACACGCCCAGCTTGCCCTTGGTGTGCCAGCGAAAGCTGTTCTGTTCGTCGTCTGCCACATACAGCGCGCCGGAAGCCGAGCGAGCAATGTGCATGGGAATCAATTGGTCCTTGTAGTAGAGCGTGGCAAACGAGGTGCCATTGTCGATATTCAGGTAGGCCGCATCGATGCGGACATTACCCTCGCACTGATAGCGCGCCACCTGGCTCTGATAGGTCGGCTCAGGGGCGGGCGCCTGCGCCTGGGCAGCCTCGGTCAAAATCGGCAGGGCCGAAGCCAGAGCTGCGGCGCAGAGCGTTGCGAGACGAGTTTTCACGGTATTTCCCCCGAATGGTCAAAGATGCTCCATGGGACTGGTGACAGCGATTTTAGTTCATGCCCGAGAGGCTTCACCCTGCGCTGCGAACCGTTCCAGGACAGCGGCTTGATCATGATGCGCACCCGGTGCCGTAACTGGCCTAGCTCGATCCCATCGCGGGTACGAGCCTCAACATAGCCACAAGCTCTCCAGAAGCCCTCGGCCCGCACGTTCGCGAACACCACGCTCAGGCGCAGCCAGCGCGCGCCCATTCCGGCCGCCCAGTCTTCAAGCTCGCGATGCAGCTGCCGGGCAATGCCCCGGCCCCGCAGCGAACTGGCCACCATGAACAGACCCATGTGCCAGACCCCGGGCGCCAGCAGATCGCTGACGATACTGACCATGGCCACCAGGGCACCTGTCCCGTCGAAGTAACCGATCTTCCACTTGCGAGTGAAGGACCAGCCCTCTGGCAAGCGGTCATCGATTTCATCGCGGGCTTCGTCCGGCTGCGGTGCACAGCCGTGAACAATATGGAAGTAGTCCGGATTCTCCACGAAGAACGCCTGCAACCGCTCGACATCCAACAAGGTGATCTCCCTGACTAACAGTCCAGTGGATGAATGAGGCAATGGTCCTTGTTGCATGGGGTAACGCTCCGAAAGGGCCACAAGACCCGAGCATGAAAAGGCGATCCTAGCGCTCCCTGCGCCCCCGAGGACATGGTTAATTTGTTGAAAAAAGGTGTAAGGCACTCTGCCAGACCAAGACTCAGGCAGGCACCAGGACTTATCATCGACGCCCCTCGCCAGCGGCTCAGCCCGGCCCCACCCAGCAGCGGATTCCAACCATGTCCACCCCTCTGTCTTCGCCGGGCTACCAGCGTTTGCTGGCCCTGCAGCAACGCATCCATGACTTCACCCGGGACCAGGCAACCGAGCGCGACGACAACCCCGAGGACCTGACGGGGCCGCTGTGGGTCAGTGACTACAACTACCTGGCCCTGGCCCCGATACGTGGTGGCCTGCATCTGGAGTTTCATGGCGAGCTGTGGGATGAGCCCTTTGCCTGGACCCTGGAATGCCTCGCCGACCAGGCAGTGGCCGACACCCTCAGTTCCCTGGCCTTTTCCGGCCCGGACCAGGGGGCAAACGGCACCCGCGAATGGGAGTTCACGCCCTTGTTGGACAGCGACGTGAACTTTCCCATTCTCAGGTCGCTGTCGGTTCGCCCCAGCGAGCCCCAGGATCACAATGCCTCGCTGATCCAGAAAGCCGGCATGCTGATGGAGGAAGCAGGAGAAATCGCCCGCTTTGTCGCCAAGGCGCCGCACCTGAGCGAATTGACCCTGCCCAACGCCCCCGACTCGAGCTTCTTCCAGGTCCATCTGCCGCACCTTTCCCACCTGCGCATTGGCGGCCATTGGGACACCCAGCACTTCATTGCCAACCTGGCCGGCTCGGACAATCTGCCGCGGCTGAGCAACCTGGACTTCACCGAGTCCAGCGCGCTGCAGAACAACTGGGCGGATCAGCGCGAAGAACAGTCCGTCACCTCCTTCGCCGACTATGAACAACTATTCGCCAGTGCTGCCTGCGACCCTTTGAGCGTGCTGCGCCTGCGCAACACCTGCCTGAGCCTGGAACAGCTCGAGAGCCTGCAACACCTGCGCCCTGCATTGCAGTTCATGGTGATCCAAGCCACTGGCGGCGGCTACGTAAAGCATTTTGCCCGGCAAGTATTTCCCTGGCGGCATCTAGTGCAGCCGGATCCGGGACAACGCTGAAACAGCCAAGGAACAGCAAGCGACAATCAGTGCTAGGTTTAAGCGTCGATTAATTGAGTTTCCACTTTGGGCGCAAGTTTGCAGTCTCCGCCATGACCGAAAGGAATCGTTCATGAACGCGGACTACAAACCGAAAAAAACAACCGGAAACACTGCCAAAAACCTGCTTTATCTGCTCTACAGCCTCTGCAGCTACGTGATTTTTCTCCTGACCTTCCTCTACTTGATTGGTTTTCTCGGTTCGTTGTTGGTACCAAAAAACATTGACTCAGGGGTATATCGCCATGGGCTGGTTGCAACAGTTATAGATATCGCCCTTATCACCCTGTTCGCGGTCCAGCACAGCGTCATGGCCCGCGAAGGCTTCAAGAAAAAAATAACCAGGCTCATTCCCGCCCCCATAGAGCGAGCGACTTATGTTCTATGCAGCAGCCTGATGCTGATCCTCTTGTTCATCCTGTGGCAACCCATCCCGGCCAAGGTATGGAGCGCTCAGTCCGAGGTGCTCAGGGCGTTGTTGAACGGCTTGTACTGGGCGGGATGGGGACTCGCATTACTGACGACGTTTCTGATCAGTCATTTGGAGTTGTTTGGTTTGAAACAGGCTTTCCGTGGTTTCTACAAAACTCAGCCCGAGCCCCTGAACTTCATTACTCCCTGTCTCTACAAAGTTGTTCGCCACCCCATGTATCTGGGCTTTCTCATCGCCTTCTGGGCAACGCCAGAGATGACTGTCGGACACCTCGTGTTCGCATTGACCTGCACCGCTTACATATTCGTGGGAACCCATCTCGAAGAGAAAGACATGGCCAGAGTCTTTGGCAAGCAGTACCTGGCTTATCAACAGCAGGTTGGCATGCTGCTGCCTTCACGCAAAAAGCCCTGAGTTGCGAAGAAGGTTGAACGCTCTTGAAATCCTGATGGGGAGGACGTCTCCAACAGTCACTCCCCTCCCCCACAGGTCCTGCAAGGGAAACGCACCTGCCGTCGACATGGACCTGATATGACCAATACGCCGCTATTGAAGAGGCGCGACAGTCACATCGGCCTGCCCGCTCCGGGCCAATGCGGCCTTGACGAATCCTTCGGCCTTCTTGCGCTTGATGAAGTCCCTGACATAGGTCGCGCCTGCTTCCCGCTGCCGCGGCACTGCCATGGCCTGACGAATAGCCGTAAACGCACCCTCCAGTACACGATAACCCGGAGTGTTGGCCGCCATCTGCTCCAGGGGTTGGCGCACGCCGGCCGCCGCATCCAGATGCTGGTGAAGATAAAGATCGACCGCGCCCGCCGAGGTTTCCGCCCGTTCAAGCTGAGCATGTTTCAACGTACGCGACAGAAACAGGTCATAGGCCGCGCCTTTGCCCACTGCCAACCGCAGGCCTGGCTGGTCGAGATCCTCGACCGCCTGGAAAGGTGAATCCTTCGCCACCAGATAGGTGCCCTCAATGATGACGTATGGCTCGCTGAAGGCAATCTGCTCCTCACGCACCGGCTCGATAGCCAGAAAAGCGACATCCCAGACGCCCGCCTCCAGCGCCGCAAAGACCTTGCCGGCTGCATCGAAAGTGGCGCACTGCAAACTTACGCCAAGCTCTTCAGCCAGAGCTTCTGCCAAAGCGACCGACACACCTTGTGGCGAGCCATCACTACCTTTTTGCGCCAGGACTGGGTTGCCAAAGTTAATCGCGGCCCGCAGCACGCCTTGCGGTGCAAGGTCGTCCAGGACCGCGCGGTTGATAGCACTCATGTTTTGCTCCGTGAATGAGGTTCAGTGAAAAGCAGGACCGATTTGCCGATACAACTACCTGATGAGCTCTGACTAGCGCGTAACTGTCAACGCACTCACACAGCAGCCACCTCAATCCTTCTGCCGTTGCGACCAACCGATAATCATAAAGACGCTCCCGGGTATCCAAAAACCGGGGTTCGAGGTTCCCATCCCTACAGCAAGCAAGGTCATGCCAACTACGAACAATGGCTGCCGTAACACATTTTCCATAACAAAAGAACCTCCTGAAAAAATCAGCCTCATTTAATCAGAAACTCTCCGTTTAAGTGCAGTCAACACCACATACCGTCTACCGCGCTCGGTTGGAGCGCCTGCCGATGTTTTCTCAAGGCAATAAAGAACCCGCTCAGGGCGGGTTCTAAGGGAGCCGCTTAAAAGCCTGCTCGGGAGTGGACAGTACCGGCTTCAGCAAGCAGGTCCGGATTCAACCGGACCTGCCAGATGACCTGCCTAAGGGCATTCACAGGTAGACGGACCAAACACCGGGCCACTGCACGGGTCCTTGGATGGGCCAAATACCGGGCACGCGGCCTGGGCAGTCAGGGAAAAACCACAAAGCAGCAGTACAGCCAACATGACTTTCTTCATTTGTAACCTCCTGGTCAGTAGACGAGCAATCCATGCCCCCCTGTCGAGGGCACAAGCCAATATCAGGGACATTCGCAAACCGTAGGCCCTAGAACCGGTCCCGCACAGGGATCTTCCCCAGGCCCCAGTACCGCGCAATCCGCCTGCGCCGTCAGTGAGAACATCCACAACAGCAGCGAAGCCGCCAACATTTTCCTTTTCAATGTGATCTCCTTGATCGAAACGATGATAACTATCCGTGTTCGCCCCTGTAGCCAGGCCATTGCCCGCTGAAGGCTCAAACACCCGTCCCTCACGCACCTACCGCCAGATCGGTCCGCGAGCACGCCAAAGGACCCGAAACAGAAAAGACCAGTCACGTCGGTTGCGCCAGTGCGGTGTATTGTCGCGCCAGAGGCGAAGCGGATCCGAAGTCATCATTCCTATCGGATAGGCTAAGACCTTGTCCAACGCGCTATCAGGAGTCCGTTTTTCACCATTGGTTTAACGAGGCACTTGCTTCAAAAGGCGCGCTTATCGTTATCGATCGCTGCCATAACCAAGTGATCGGCTCCTCTCGCTATTACGAATTCGATGAGAAGAAACGAGAAGTGACGATCGGGTACACCTTCCTGGCTCGTGATCGTTGGGGAGGCGAAACCAATAGAGAGTTGAAACATTTAATGCTGCCCCATGCATTTCAATGGGTGGACACTGTTTGGTTTCACGTTGACAGCCAGAACGTTCGCTCTCAACGCGCCATGGAAAAAATCGGCGGGCGCCTCTCCCATCGCGCCATCAGACAACTCACTGATCGCACTCAAGAGTACCTGCTCTACAAAATAGAGAAGCCGAGTCGCTTTGATTAATACAAAAGCCCGGCATTTGGCCGGGCTTTGCATTTCACATACAGGAGCATTCAGCTATGCACCACCAATACACTTCCTGTCTATTTCAAGCTCACCGCGAACCTGGACTTCTCGCAAACCAATCTCGGTTGCTCGTGAGCCCTTGACTCCAGCAGAGCACTCACCATAGATCTGTGAGCCTTGCACACCCGAGTATCTCATGCACTTGTACATGATCAGTCACTGGCAATGAAGGATGCCGCGCCCCCTTAGAGCTCTGTACCCGCGCCTCCTCTAAAAATCATCGGCTTTTTAAAATCACACCACTCATATATTGATTTAAATCGCGAAAATCATTAACCCGCCAAGAGAATGGCGATAGCTTTACACCATTCTCCCGTAAAGTTCTTGGAATCAAGTCGCCATTGGGTCGCAGTATTACTGATGAAACAATAACGCCTGGATAATCATTTAGGCGCTTTTTAAATGCGGATGTCGTTAGATCAGGCGTGGGCGGATTGCTTTTATTTGCCAATGGCCCCGTCCCCTTGATATCTGCTCCGTGACACATAGCGCATCGCTGTAGATAGAGATTTTTTCCATTGGCATTATCCGCGAAGGATAGGGATGCTTGAATCAACGACATAACCCCTAGCGAAACGATGAGCAATACTTTTGCTTTCATTTTTTATGTGGCCTTATTGGACAAACAAGATCTGAATCGCAGGAAAACCCCGGTCATACCTCTACAACATTCAACTCTCTCGAGAACATCTAGACCGAGATTATTCATTAGCAAGGTGCTTACCCCCCGAGAAGTAAACTTCAGACCAAACGGTATTTCGCTTGACATGCCCGACCACTAGCCTGATATCAGCTCGTTGATTTAACAGAACTGATCCTAATGACGGTGATTAGAAGCCCGCCATTCTCCTTCGAGACGCTCTTGCGTGCAACGATCGTCCAGAAAGGCTAATGAACAATCCCCTCTAGAACTGGCCGACGTCATCAGCAGCACGCAATTCAGTGGTGACGTGCTGCACGCCAGGAAACTGGGTGGGCTGAAAAAAGGTTAAGCCCGCACGCGCCACGCCCACTCTGTCTCGTCCAATCGACTATAACGCTCATGGCTGGAGTAACGCCCGCAGTTGCAAAGGAACCTCAATAACTTCTCTGGTAATCGGTGAGACGCAAACGTGTGTAAGGCTAGAAGTAAATACCATAACATCTGGCGTCAAACTGCCCTCCACTAAAAATGTGAACGAATGAAGCCCAACACTAGAAACACTTACCTTAATTGAAAGCTCGTCATCCCAAGTGACCGGATGAAGAAACTCTAGCGAGAAGGCCCTTGCTGGAGGCAGTAAATTAAAACCTAGCAGCGTTCTTAATCCGGGACCGGACAGCCAAACTGTAAGTGCATCATGAACGGCCTCAACCACAAAGTACGAAAACCTAGGTGTATAGACAATCCCCTCCGGATCACAGTCGCCGAACAACACCTTCCTCTTGATAATCACTGAGTTCGGCACAAGATCAATCCTTAATATTGAGTGACGAAGTTATAGCAACCAACTCGCAGCTGCTGTTTGCCCAAGGACACGATACCTCCCTCCCTTCTCCACTGCATAGACGGTATAGCGGCCAAGGACGAAGTCATTTCTGAAAAAAGTCGTGATGCAGCAATCCTCAGAAGCCGCGAGCATCTAGACCGTGGCCGGCTGGGTCGCCGCCGATGGACGTGTCTGGGGTAACAATGAACATATGCCGCGCTGGTGCGGCGCTATGTGACTTCAGCAAGCGTCAGCTCAAGGGAATGCTCCACTTTGAAGGTGTCGTGCGTGGCCGTCAGACTGTTAAGCAAGGAAAGACCAGGGCTAAAGGCCATGTTGAAATCACTGACGAGTTGAAGATTGTTCTTGATCGAATAATGGCAAGGAAGAAATCCCACCAGCTCCGCTCGACGCGGCTGATCGTGGCAATAGATGGCACCCCGATGACGGCGGCGATGTTACGCAGGCGATTTGATATGACCAGAGAGGCCGCAGGAGTTGAAAAAGCCGACTTCCAGATGCGTGATTTGCGCGCCATTGCTGGCAAAGACAAGGTGGAGTCGAGCGGCAATATCACGTGTCAGGGCCGGCCGAGTCTGTATTAGGATCGTACTCGCTGGGCTTGATGTCGCGGATGATCACGGTTTGGCCGAACTCTGTGATCATCTCCAGAGCCATCACGGCCATTTCGTCGTAGAAGGCCATGGTGGCTCCAGATGTGAAAAAGCCCAGCACGATGGCTGGGCTTATGTCACTACGAGGAAAACTTAACTGCCCGCTCGCCTTACGCGACGATCATGCTCTTTGAGCATTTCATCGGCAGTTGCTGCAGCTTTCTGATGAGCTTTCTCATCCCATTTACCGGAAGCGATGTAGCCGCTAAGCAAATCTTCAAAGATTCGAATAATCACCATAGAGCCCCTCGTTAAGCTAACCGGTAAAAACCGCTCGTACTTGTAAGGGTATCTCTGATCTCAAAAACGCAAGTCCGTATGCGCAATTAGTTCGTTCCGGCCTTCCGTCCCCCCACAACACCACCCGGGCAAGCCCCGGATAGGACGCCCCATGCCCACAGAAACCCAACACCTGGAACATCGAGTAGCTGCCCTTCAGTCCGACCTGAACACCAAGGACGAGCAGATAGGCGCTCTGACCTTCAGCGACAACGACCGCGAGCTGTCACGGCGTTAATGATTCGATGAAGCGAAGCGGCTGGAGAAGGAGGTCGAGGCTCTGCGCAAGGCCCTGAAATTCTACGCCGACCGGGAGCATTACCACTTTGAGAGTGGGAACTGGGACACAGTAGGCGGAGAACCGCTGAATATCCTTTGGTGCGGCGATGAGCCCGATTTCATTGAAGATGGCACGGTTGTGCACACCGCACTATCCGCCAGCGTAGAGCCGATCAACGACCTCTGCGCAGAAGGAGCTCATGAGTTCGTTCCGCTTCGTAGCGACTGCGTGAAGTGTGGCGCGCTCTACAGCGCAGAGCCGAGCGCGCCGGTTGCGGTGGTGCCCGACGGCTACCGCATCATGCCCCGCCACCTTACAGCGGAGAACGGCGCCAAGGCCCTGCTACTTGGGGAGTTCAAGCTTCGAGTTATCACAGAATGCCCTGAATGCTGCGAGCTGGAGGAACCCACAGAGGGCTGCGACATCTGCAACGCTGAAGGCGAGTACGGGCAAAAACACACCGTCCCGTGGGACCAGATCAAGTTCATCTACAGCAAGGCGGTAGAGGGCCTGGCCGTGAAAGCTGAACCAGCCAAATCCTGACAGGAGTACATTTGTACTCCACCCATAAAAATCGAACTCTCATCTAACTCAGCCGCTGAAAAATCGAATGACGGGAGCCAGAAAGCTGATCTTGTCCATCGATTTTACAAAGCGTTCAAAGGCCCTTTCGCTAAGGATGAACGCGGGTATGAAAAAGATGCTCGAAACCACAACAGTCAATAAAAATCCAATCCAATCAGTACTAACAAGGACGGCGATCGCTACGCCCAGCATCAATAGCCCCCCTGAAAAGAACAACCGCCGAGCAAATTTTTGATTTGGATATTGATTGAACATGATGAGACCACCCTTGACGCTTTCAATCACATTAGTTCCAGGGTGGTTTTTTGTCGAAACATGCCCTCTTTCACCACCTCTTAATTCCCCTTAGCAGCGGCTGCCCAACCCTCCCCAGCAGTAACCCCTCCCCCACATTCAAGTCAGCCGCTATAACGACCAAGGACGAAGTCATGCCTGAAATAAAAGAACGGCCGATCCTGTTCTCGGCGCCGATGGTGCCCGCCATCCTGGAAGGCCGGAGGACGGTTACGCGCTGCACTGTGAAGCCGCAGCCTGAAGTGCGCGAGGTCGACATAATCGGTCCAATGCTGACGTTCAAAAACAAGCGCGGCGGCCACTGGCTTTACCCAAATGCCAAAGCTCAGATCATTGCCGATTGCGCCTACGGCCAGCCCGGTGACCGGCTGTGGGTGCGCGAGAGCCTCGGCTATGACTGCGAATACGGTCACTATTTCGCCGCCGGCGGAAAGCATGGCGAAACGGTTTATCTGTGCTCGCTGTTCGATGATGAGGATGCTCAGACAGGCCCAAGCTATGACGGTCTGCTGCCCGAGCGATCCGTGCCAAGCATCCGCCTGCACCGGCGTTACAGCCGCATCCTTCTGGAGACCACCGACGTCCGCGTCGAGCGGCTACAGGTGATCAGTCGGTCGGACATTCGCGCCGAAGGCCTGGAGTGCCCGCCTGAACTGGCCAGCGACGACGTGTCGCCCAACTACAGGGACTGGTACCCGATGGCCTTCCGGGCACTGTGGGAGTCCACCGGCGGCGACTGGGACGCCAACCCCTGGGTCTGGGTCGTCGAGTTTCGGAGGGTGCAGCCATGATCCTCCCCGCCCTCTACATGCTCTACCTGATCTACACGGGGCCAAGGCCATGAATGACGTTGCCGAACCTGCGCGGCCTAGACCAAATCCAGCGTTACCCATAACCGTAAATGCACTTTTGGTTCATTGCCCAAGGTTAGGCTGGACGGGAATCAGATCCTGAACTTCTGCGCAAGAGTAGGTGTTGGAATAGTCGAAGAATTTCGGCCTTAATTCGGAGCCGTAGCTCATACATTGGAACGCAGACGAGCCTTTTTGCAAGATTAGAAAGTGAACCGTGCCGACTCTTGCTGGCGACTGGTAGGCGGCTTTGATCTCATAGCCACTGCTTAGCAGATCGGTCACCTTTTGAGTTTTTGCCAAGGCCAATGTGCTAGTGACTAGTAGGCCCAGCAGCGAGATGCTCAGGGCATTTTTTGCAATACGATTCGTTCTTGGCATGAGTCCGTCATCCGTGAAGGGAAAATGCCAAGTTACCTAAGTTCAACAAAACCGTCACGGCCCAAGCAAGCTGAGTCGTAAAACAAGGAAGCGCGGCAAGTTGGTGTATTTCACTTACGACCTGGGTGGCAAGCCGCGCAAAGAGATTTACCTGGGAAAGGACTACGGGGTTGCAATCATGGAGTACGCTCGCCTCGAGCGAGATCGGACTTCAGCAGCTGCCGTAGCAAAGGTCACTACCTTTCGATATGTGGCGGAAAAATATCTAGTGGAGATTGTTCCGACAAAGGGCGTAAACACCCAAAAGGATAACCTCAGAGAGATGAAAAACCTTCTCGCCTTCTTCGATGATCCACCAGGCCCACTCGATAACATCGAGCCGATACACATTAGGCAGTATCTGACCAGGCCTGAATCGGCGCCTGTACGCGCCAATCGGGAGAAGGCTCTATTTAGTGGAATCTGGAACTATGCCCGTAACAAGGGCTATACAGCTCTCGCCACCCCCTGCACAGGGATCAAGGGTAACAAGGAGACGGGGCGAGACAACTACGTTGAAGACGAACTATTCCAGAGGGTTTACGAAAAAGCTGATGTCGAGCTCCAGGACGCAATGGACCTCTTCTATCTGACCGGTCAGCGCATTGCCGACACATTGAAAATGGATGAACGCGATATTCGCGATGGCCGCTTAGCTGTTCAGCAAGGAAAGATCAAAGCAAAGCGCCGCATCGAAATCACTGGCGAACTGAAGATTGTTCTTGATCGAATAATGGCGAGGAAGGACTCCCACCAATTCCGCTCGACGCGGCTGATCGTTTTGGAAGATGGCACACCATTGACGGTGGCCATGCTACGAAGAAGATTCGACCTTGCTCGAGAGGCGGCCGGGGTTAAAAAGGCTGATTTTCAGATGAGGGATCTGCGCGCAAAAAGCAGGCACGGACAAGTTCGAAGCTAGCGGAGATATTCTGCAGGCACGCGACCAGCTTGGGCACACAACTGTCGTCATGACCGAGCATTACATTCGCAATCGGATAGGTAAGAAGGTCACGCCTACAAAGTGAATTGCGGAGCAGTATTTGAAATTGCGGAGCAGTTCAGGATAAGGCTCACTCAAAAAAACCGTGCAAGCCCTTGAAATAGATGGTGCCCGAAGCCGGAATCGAACCGGCACGCCCTTACGAGCGGGGGATTTTAAGTCCCAATATAAAATCAAGCTGGCTGCGGCTTTCACGTCATTTTCCGGTCCGCAATCTTGTAAATTTTTGCGCAATTTATCGCAATGTTTTCAGATAGTTATGAATCGTTGCGGCCCAAAAAAGATGCAGAAAAATAGCTCTCACGACTTTAACGAAAGCGGAATGGCGCATCCCATTTCTCGCCACATTATGCCGATAACGCATAATCCCTCCCCGGCGTCCTGCCAAACAAAAACACCCCCAATTGCTACTCAACGCGACACCACCACGATTGCGCATATAGAGCTCCGTCGACCTCCTCAACGCCATTGATGTTCATCCCCAACTGCGCCATGCCGTTGACCTTTGCATCGAGCAGTCGCGGGAACACATCAGGGCCTGGATCGCTTTTGAATATCCAAGCCTGAACGCAAGGTCGTCCCAGCGCCTGGCTGTGGCTCTCCAGGATATGGATGTCTCCTTTGACAGGCTGGATCTTGCTGAGCCTTTCTGAAGGTATTGCTGCGCCACGCTCCCTGCGGCGAACGATAAGAAAAGTCATGGGGGTGATCGCGCTATAACTGTATGTATAAACAGTATTTCACCACTTGGCGCGCAAGCGAATTGACGCCGACAGACGGAGCTATGCTTTCTCCTCTGCAGGGAGAAACGTCTATGTGCGGACGACTTTCGCAATACCACGGCATTCACGACTTCGTTGCAGCCCTGAGCATGCCCGGGGCCCTGATCAATAACGTCGGTGATCAGCCCCTGGGGCGCTATAACGCGGCGCCGACGATGCAGCTCGCCCTCTTCCACGTCGTAGAAGACAAACTGCACGCCGACGCCGTACGCTGGGGGTGGCGGCCGCACTGGGCCAAAGACCGCGCGGCGCCGATCAATGCCCGCGTCGAGAAGGTCGCCCACGGGCCGTTCTTCCGCCAGATCTGGCCGCACCGGGCCATATGCCCAATCGACAACTGGTTTGAATGGGTAGACGAAGGCGGCCCGAAGAAACAGCCGTACCTGATCCGGCACCGCGACGGCTCACCCATTCTCTGCGCCTCGATCGGGCAATTGCCTGGTCAGGACCGAAGCGAGCACGAAGGCTTTGTGATCACCACCGCCGACGCACAGGGCGGCATGGTCGATATTCACGACCGCCGGCCGGTGGTCCTGGCCCCGAACTTGGCCCGGGAATGGCTCGATCCGGCCACGCCGAAGGAGCGTGCGGAGCAGATGGCCCTGCATCAGGGCGAGCCGGCGGATGCCTTTGAATGGTTCCGTGTCAGTACCGCGGTAGGCAACGTGAAGAATCACGGGCCGGAACTGATAGCGCGTCTAAACAGGCCCGCTGGCGGCGACATCGTGAACAACGGCTGAAAGCCCGATCGTTAGTACGTCTAGGACTGCTCGCAAGTCATTCATCTGACCAGTACCTGATCGGCGCAATTGAGTATGCTGGCAAACACAAGAATTAAAAAATCATAGAGCGCCTTGCATTCACTCGTCTATGGTCTTAACTGTGCAATGCAACAAGAGTGACAGGTTAAAAAGAAATAGAATTCTACTCTCTTCTCCGTAAATAAAAGCCCTCCACGAGTCAACCTAACCACTGATTACCAGTAACAGTGGCAAGTCTGCAGAGTTTTAGATAGGGAGCCAACTCATGGAACACTCAATTCAAAAAGGAATATGAATATGAGCATCAAAATCAAAAACAAACGCCACACAGAAGTCGAAGTCGCAGTCAACTACTGGCATACAGATGGTAAACCCGGCGATGTCAGCGATACCTATTACGTACTGAAACCCAACACTGATGGCGAATGGAGACGCGAGGATGCAAGAGGTTACTTGATGGACATAAAAAACATCGGTGTATATTACATCGCCTATGACAGCGAAATCACCATAGAAGACAACGCTGTAAAGAGCAACGACAAGCCGATTACCAAACTATCTTTTTAAAAATGAATAATATCGAAAAGCTGTGAAACCAATAAAAACACACACCAAATGACCAACATCGGACTTGATGTTGGTCATTCCAGTGCAAAGTAACACTAAGAGCCCCCACTTGACTTGCTCAGCAGGAGTTTTTTTTTCGACTGAGTGCTAAGTTTGGCACACCATTCAAAAACAACTACTACTTTTCTGTGGCAACTTATTTGACATAGGTTTGGAACGTGCCAAGCGCGATCAGTCCTTGGTCGCCGTCGTCGGTGATTCCGATAATTCGCTAAGCGCTTACTGGGAGAAGTTCAGTTCTCCAGTTACTTCACCAGGCCGTCATAGGCCTGCTCACACGTCACTCCCCTGCTCCGGCTTTGATCAGCATCTGCTGATCACTGGCAAGCTGCGACTGCCGCAACGAGCACGCGCTCGTACCCGACCCGCTGCCGCCGCTCTGCCAGCAGCGCCCGTACCTTCAGCTCCAGGCTGTCGGTCTTCTTGAGGCTGCCCGTGGCCCAGGCTGGCACGGGCACCACAGGCGCCCTGCACGGCACTTGCACAGGCACCTCCACCCGCACGGTGCGCACTTCAGGCTCCCGCGCCGCACACCCCACCAGCGCAACCACAATTCCCAGCAGCAACCACTTCATAAGCCCAGCTCCTGATCAATGATCGATTCGGCCGCCGGCGCCGGGTCACCGCCGGTACGTTCCTGCAGTAGGCGATTCGCCGCCGAGTAGTCGTGCTGGGCCAGCTCCTTGGCGTCGGCCTGAGCCTGGGCGGCTCGGCGCTCACGCTCTTGGCCAGCCAGCACTAAGTCACCCAGCTTTCGACCCTGCTCCCCCGCCAGGGCTTCCAGGTTGTCGCGGCCAGCCTTTACCGTGGCCAGTTCCGCCTGGGCAGTGTCGAGTAGCGGCCGGTAATGCCTGGAAGCCATCCAGCCCCCCAGGGCAGCGCCGGCGGCCAACACCAGGACGACGGCCAGCAGAATGCCAACCACCCGCCAGGCGCCGGCGCTCACTTCAGGGCCCTGCGCAGGCCTTCCTCGAATACCTCGCTCGAGTAAGGGTTGCCGCCGTTTTCGTGCACGATGACCCCGAGCATCACGGCGCGCAGGGTCGCCGGGTTCTTGATATCGATCGCGTCGTTCGCCTTCACACCCAGGCGCCTAGCGATTGCGGCGATGTAGGCCTCGGTGTCGTTCTCGTTCCCGGGCGCCCAGCGAGTGATGAACTCACGGGGGGTGTCGATGCCTGGGCCGCCGACTCCCGGCATACCGTCTTTGCCTCGGTAGTTGAGCAGCAGCTTGCCCAGGGCACGAATCCCGTTCTCGGCAGTGTCGAAGATGGCAAAGCGGCCGTTCGGCTCCTTGCCGAGCTGGCCCTCCCACTGGTTGCGGGGGTTGTAGTCAATGTTGCCGGGGTTGCGGTTGCGGACACCGCGGGCGTTTTGAATGGTCATTGTCAAACTCCAGGCACAAAAAAACCCGCACTTGGCGGGCTGGGTCGGGTGTTGCAGGTCTAGATCAGGTTGCGTGCCTCGGCGCGCTTCTCGGCGATATCTGCCGGGATCTCCTTGCCGGTCTCAAGCTTGCGCACCACAAGCCAGTCAGTCTGGCGCAGGTACTCCCTGGCCTCTTGCGCCTTTTGGTCCTGCTCAGTGAACGTTTTCTTGCTCTGCGAGAAGTCCATTGTTGTCCTCGATAGTTTCAATGGCTGGGATCTCAGGAGGTTGTGCTGGGTGATCGGTGGGAATGTCCACGGGGCCATCGGCGGTCACCATCACTGGCTCAGGAAAGCGAATGGCATCGGTAACCGTGGCTTCGTCGTAAGGCATGAGCAGCGCGACAGACAAAACACCATCGGCGGACATGACTGCTTTGTCGGCGAACAGATCGGAACCGATGGCATCAAGCGAAAGTTCGTAGCCTTTTTCCAGAGGCGAGAAATCGAAGACCTCGCCATTGATGGTCAGCATGTAGCCTTTGACGTCTACCGACTCAAGGGGCTGCCAGTCCGGCGCATGTACCGGGGAGAAGGTGATCTTTACCATGTTATTTCCACCTTCCTAAAGCCAAAACAGTAACTTTAGCCAGCGCTCCGGTGGCAGTCGAAACAATACGAACATCGGGCGCCCCGGTTAGTGTTGGAGCTGTGTTTAACGCTGCCCAGCTAAATCCTACCGAGTAAGATTCAGATGAAGGAATAGCCGTAGGGGCATCGCCCACGAAGGCGACTGGCCACTGGAACGAAACACCATTACTAGAGAACAGGCCGCCACCAATCGCGTTGCTTGCTGCGCCAGATTCTTTTCTGACAGTTCTACAGATCATCGTACCGTCAGGAAACTTTGTAGCTTGGCCGTTCGCGTTGGTGATTAGCTCCGGTGTCTGTCGGGTCCATTCTGTCGGGTTTGGTAGCCAGCCAGCCTTGGATCTTGCGAACACGGTCCCGTCGATGATGCTTGTGACTGTCTGAGTCCATGAACCGGTGTCGAGGTAAGACTGCTCAAGAGTCCCGTAGACCCCTGGCCCGTTTGCGGTTTCAGGGCGAACCCTAGCTTTTCCAGATGCAGGCGGAACGTTTGCATCTGCCAAGTAATTGATCGCCTCACCCTTCGAACCAACGCCGTAGTCACCAACGCTCAACATACTTCGCCAGGAACCCCATGCACCGCCCTGCATGCATCGGCTGTATAGCCGCCCGCTATTCCAGTCAGAGAACTGCTGTGAGCCTGTCGCGTTACTGACGCCGGCCTGAGTTATCAAAGTTCCGGTCATGGCTCCAAATGGAACTAGGTTGAACTGACCCGCTGCATACCCGCCAGTCCTATAGGTATCTGGATTCAGGTTAAGCCCAGTAAACGGCATATTATCCAAAGATCCCACACCATAGGCCCCGACAACCGCCTTCACAGCCGGCGAAAAGTCGCCAATCGTTGCGGCCAACTGTGTACCGGTATGATTCGCCCGGTTCTTTAGGTTTGCATCCGTGTCGTTCTTTGTTGCGCCAGGCTGTATACCTTCCGTCTTGGTGTACAGTTCCCGGGTCATGTCGTTGATTTTGGTGTTCGCCACTCTAGGGGTGTCTCCACCTACTCCGTTTGGCAGAGCTCCAAGATTGATTTCCTGTCTTGCCATGCTTTTCTCCAGGCAATAAAAAACCCGCTCAGGGCGGGCGCATTCGAACGCTGTAGTTACAGCTGTGGATTAAAGGGGTATGGGTATTCAGAAGTGTCTATGTACGAGCAAGAAGGCATGCGGTTTGAAAGCAGCGACATGAATCCCTGGGGGGTCGTGCTGTGAACACCGTCGTACGTGGTTTCCGGAGAGTTCCACATGCAGTGCACAATTGACCCTTGCTGTCCGTAGCAGCCCTCGTGAACGGCGCCCCTGAAGACAGTGCTGCTGCCGAGCTGACTCACAAAGCCGCAGCCGCGGTCCCATGGAATATGCGCGGCATATGTCTTGCTTGGATTGAGGTTAACCGTGTAATGCGCCCACAACACGCCGCCAAGTCTCGAGCCCGTCGGCTGAGGGATGAGCACTGCAACAGAACCGCCAGAGAACGGCGTTTGCATTCCATTGGGAAAGGTCACAGGGCCCGGCGGAGTCGACGTGCCAACAACGTTCAGCGGTCGCTGCAGGCTGTTGAACGTGAACCCTCCGTCTTCCTTTCGCGTCTTGAGCGCCGGACCGGTAAAGATTGGCCGCATGATGTCAAAGCAGTAAACCTTGATGCCGTCGACCTGGCCAGCGAAGTAGAACACTGTCTTGTTGCCCTCCTTTGACTGAAACGGCTTGTTGCTCGCGCCAGTCACGAACACGAGCGGGCTGATTGCGCCCTCAACCTCGAACTTGTAGATGTTGTCGTAGAAGACGCTCCACCCTCCGCCTGATTGAAGCCTCTGCCATCCTCCGTGATAGGTGACGGGCCCGCTCTTTATCAGGCCGTAAATCGACTTCGAGGTGTCATAGAGAACATTGCCGCTCTCGTCGCGGACTATGAGTGCGGTGTTCATCAGTAGTACCCATAGAAAATTTCGCAGTTCATCGCAAAGCCGCCCGGTATCACGTACCCCCATTCGAGCCTGTTCTGCGTAATCGTGACGCCAGGCTTCTTGCCCGCTGTCCGCTGCGAGTCTTCCAGCGGCTGAACAACGTAGAAGTACGATCTTCCGGCCGGCAGCGAAATGGCTATCGACCCGTTGCTGCGGTTGGTGATGACCGAGCCAGCCCCCTGGCTCAGCTTTCTAGTCATGTTGGTTGTGATGTTGCCGCTTGCATCACGCGTTATCAGCCCGACCGTCATGTCGCATCCACGCTCAAGTCGATGGCTTTGACGCCATTCGGATGGAACACAAACAGCCCTTTGTTATTGATCATGAGCCTTGCTCCTCCTGGGGCATTACCCATCATCTGGAAGGTTCCATCCGGTAAGAACGCCCACCCCGACTCATTAGGGACATAGTTGCTCGACTGCAAGTTACTGCCGATCTTGAGCATGTCGATTGACCCATCCTGAATAAATGCAGAGCGCATAAACACCTGCCCCCCTTCAACAGCGAACGGCACGATGCCGCCTTGTTGAATGGCAAACAGATCAGCATCAATGACGAACTTGGATTGCAATCCCCCCGGCCCGTTTTCGAGACCAAGCCCGACACCTGCCCATTTGTACTCACCAGTGGCTGATGCGTACTGCAGGCGAACCGACCAAGTCAGCGAGACCTTCCCGTCAACATCTTGGATCGCCTCTTTGTTCTCTGCGATCGCCGCGGTCGCGCCGTTGAGGTTCGTCTGAACGGTACTGATCTCGCGCCCCAGAACGCCGTCGGCATCGATTCGTGCCTGGCGCTCTGCCTGAACCGCCGCCGTGTTCTCTCCTACCTTGGCCTCAACTCGGTCAGTTCGCTTGCCCTGGGCATAGTCGCCTTCGCCGATGGCGGACCAGACCGACCAGACTCCGGCGCTGGTGGTGTTGTCGCCCGCATAGCTGCCGGTGTCACCGGAGTACAGTGGGTTGAGCTGGACAAACACCCCGTCGACCTTCTCCGCTTGGGCAGTAACGACGCCGTCCAGTTCCGAAATATCCAGCGTGTTCTTGTGCACCTCACCAGCCAGTGCGCCGGCCTCTTCAAGGATGGCGGCGATGTCCTGCCATGGTTCCGCAGGCGGCGCGACTCCCACGGCAACAGGCCCTTGGGCCTGATAGATCTTCTGCCCCAGGCGCACAACATCGCCTTTGGCATAGGCCTTGGCCGGGTCGTAGACGAGGGCATCAGTGATGTCCTTGACCGCCTGATTGATCCGGTCGTTGACCGATCCGGGCCCATCACCATCGACCAGGTCGATTCGCTCGTTCAGTTCCTTGCTGATGATGCTTTCGTCGACCTTCTCCTTAATCAGATCAAGGATCGGGCCGGCATCAGCGCTCGCCTGCCCCATAACCCCGCTCCCCACCGGGTAAAGCGGCCCCACGTTGCCAGTCCGATCCACCAGGCGAGCCCAGAAGAAAAACCGAGCACCCGCCGTCAGCCCCTGAAGGCCGTAGTCGGATTGCGGATAGGCCAGATCCGTCAGCTTTGTGGCGTCCTCAAGGCTGTTGCCTGGGCCATACCAGATCTCCGTCCGTTGGGTATCCTCTGCGCCGGCCGGGAAGCCCCACTTCAAGCCAATGCCGAACAGCTCGCTTGTGGCATTCAAGTACGCAACCGCCGGCGGAATCCCTTCCTTGCCCTTGAGATTCGTCAGTTCGGAGCTCTTCCAGATCGAAGAGATGTCAAACGCACTCACCGCCCGTACACGAGCCAGATAGGCACCGGCGTAAATACCGGTCACGTCCACGCTGGTTGAGCCTGTGCGTTGCAGCTTGACCCAGTTGCCGCTGTCCTTGCGCCATTCCACGTCGTAGCCCACAGCGCCGCTCACAGCTGGCCAGGAGATGTTCATGGTGCTGATTGCGATGCCCTGGTCTACCGCGGAACTCGATGTCAGGGTGACGCTCGACGGCGGCGGGACGACAGTGATCGGAATCACGCTGATTGGGCGCTCTTCCAGTCGGGCGCCGGTGTCGATGTGCGCAAACTTGCTCGGGTCGTACTGAACGGCTGATATCTCGAACACCCCGGGCTCCGGTCGGGCCACGCTTGTGACGCGATAGAGAGGGATAGCCAGGTCATCAGCATCCAACGCCCACACCAACTCGCGCTCAGGCACTGCGAAATAAGCAGTGGTCACAGTGACCTGCCGACCGCTGACCACCTGGATGGTGCGCCCTTCGCACTTACCGTCTGGCAGGTTCAGGATCAGCCGGTCGCCGGCCTTGGCCTGGGTATCACGGTCTAGGGTGATCACCTTGCCGCTCACAGCCGCGATACGCCCGCCTACGGGCCTGCCGGCCAGTAGCTCATCAGCAACGGGAATGACGTAGCCAGGCAGCGGAATGCGCCCGTCCAAGCCCACCTTGAACGTGATCGCTCGATCCCTGGAGTTGGTGAGCAATGCCCACTTGCCGCGGCGCTGGGCCTCGGATTCGCGGGTGCAACCAATCGCGCTGATCTCGAGCGGGTTATCGCCATAACGGCGCTGCAGCTTCTGGTCGGTCACTGCAGTGACATCGGTATCGTAGTTGTTCGCCGGGTTGTCGTAGCTGACAAGAGCGCGCGTGTACCGGGTGCGCTCCGATGCGCTGGAGTAGGTGAACTTGCCGTCGATCACGTTCGCTTGCGTGTAGGCAAAGTCAAAGTCGGTGTCACGCGGCATATCGGACAGGGTAAAGACCTGCCCTTGGGCCCAATAGGTCATGCCGCGGTAGATGGCGGAGATATCGCGTAACAGCGTCCAGGCATCGGCCTTGCTCTGGAGATTCAAGTTGCAGATGAAGCGCGGCTCTGTTCCGCCCTTCCCGTCTGGTACCAATTGGTCGCAGTACTGGGAAATCCGGTACAGCTCCCACTTGTCCACCTGCCACGGTTTGATGCGACGGCCCAAACCGAAGCGGTCGCTGACAGTGATGTCGTAGGTCATCCAGGTTGGGTTGTCAGTCCAGGCCAGCTTGAAGCTGCCATCCCAGATACCGGAGTAGGTCCTGGCCACAGGGTCGTAGTTGGCCGGCACAAGGACCTTCTTCAGCTTGGTCTCCACGGTGACGGCTGGGATGCTGCGGAACTGTTCAGCTGAGAACTCGATGTAGAGCAGCGCGGTGTTCGGGTAGCGCAGCTTTGCATCGATGACCTCAGTGAAACCCGCGATCTGCATGGTGTCAGCGATTTTGTTGTTGTTCTGGTTCGGGGTGATGCGGGTCACCCTGAGCAGCCAGCCGCTGGTAGCTGCCGGCAGATTGATGCGTCGGGTACGCTCGTAGACACTGGTGGTCTTGCCATCCACTGCCTCGTTCAAAACCTCCTGATAAGCCCCGCCGTCGGTGGCCACCTCGACCTTGTAGGCAATCCGGTAACCGTTGATGTTGCCAGCCGCATCAATGGACTGAAGCATCGGCCAGGCAAAGCGCAGGCGCACGGCCGAAAGCTGGACGTTGTTGATTGCACGAATCCACGGGGTGCCGCTGCGCAACTCGGTGCTGATGGTGGTCTCGTTCTCGACCGATGGGATGCCCTGAATATAGGCCTGGTCCACTGCCCCGGTACGCCATTCCCATTTAACGTTCGGGAAGTTCATGTTTCCCTGCGGGTCTTGCAGCGGGGTGTTGTCGAGGTAGATATCGCGCGCAGTCGGCACGCCTTCAAATTCGCCCTCGCCCACTGCAATCAGCATTTTGGCTATGGCTACAGAGCGCAGACTGTCCGGCGCCTCTATCGGTGCCTTGGGTTTCTTTTCGCCGCCCTTGGCGCCGTGGACTTCGATACCTTGTACTGCGCCCATGCTTTCCTCCAGGCAATAAAAAACCGCCTCATGGGCGGCTGCGGTGCTGCGAGCGACGATTACATCTGGTCTTCTGCATAGATGGCAGCGCTGATGATCGCACCGCCTACACGACGCTTGCCGTAGCAGAGCGGGACCGGGTTGCCAGAAGCAGTGGTGTTCTTGGCGCCGCCGAAGGCGTAGCCGGGCGTGTTCTCTGGTGCTGCGCTGGTCTTGAGGCCGCCAGGTTGGGGGCTGAGCATTTGGATAACACCGCCCAGCATCATCGACCCGCCCGTCATGATCAACGCGGAACCAAATGGCGCGCCAGCACCGAAAGTCCCACCAGTGATGATAAGGCCGACAACAACCAGAACTGCACCCACGATGGTTTGCAGGGCGCCACCGCGCTTGCTGCCGGTGATCACTGGAGCAATGCGAATATCACCCTCTCCCGCAAAATCAAGTTCCTTCTCCACCAGGTTTGTCTTGCCGCGAAATACAGCGAACTCCAACCCACGGGACTTGGCATTGGACAAGAAGCGCTCGAAGCCGGGAATCTGCACACACAGGGCCTTCACCGCCTCGGCAGGGCTCCTCACTGCCATCCGAAAGGACCGCCCAAATTGCCGGAGTTGACCATAGAGCAGGATCGTAGTCATAGGCTGATAATTGATAGCAAGTGCCGCCATTTGCTTTTCTCCAGGCAATAAAAAGGCCCGCCTAAGCGAGCCCTGAACAATTTAATGTGCCGCTACAGGCAGCCCTGTAGCGCGGTCAGTCGTTTGTTGGCAATCCAGTTGCCAACCACTACGTAATACTTTGCCTCAGAACCTGAGCCCTTTGGCTGAATATCAACGAAGTACTGAGAACCCTCAGTGAACACTGTATATCCGGTGTCACGCCCCGGCTGAAGCGTTGCCCCAGGCGTGCCGCCGAAGATCGGCTGGTTCTGCCATTCGTACTGGACACATTTTGCCAACGCGGCGTCGGCTTTCTTCGAGATCAGCACCTTATACGGCCCTGTCTGGCGCGTCTCATTCATGGTCGGAGCCATGCACCCCGCCAGCATCGCCAATGCCAGCGCCCCTATCAAAACTCGCATAAATTCCGCTCCTTGTGAGATCGGCAGACGATAGCATCCAGGGGCTTGAAACGAAAAAGCCCAGCAGGACTACAAGCTACTGCTAGTGGATGCTTGTATTTAAGCGCGACCGGCGTATACTCGACCTTAACGAATAACGTTAAGCATTCAACGCCATGATTCGAAGCTTTGCATGTGCCGACACGGAAGCGCTTTTCACGACTGGTAGGACAAGGCGCTGGGCCGACATTAAGTCAGTCGCAGAGCGCAAGCTGGCCCTACTGGATGCAGCGAAAGAGCTTCGAGACTTGCGCTCACCGCCTGGCAATCGCCTCCACCCTCTTGAGGATGACCGGCAAGGCCAGCACAGCATCAGTATCAACATGCAATGGCGAGTGTGCTTCGTGTGGACCGAGGATGGTCCCGAAAACGTTGAAATTGTTGACTATCACTGAGGTGCATCATGTTTAAGAACGGCATGCGGCCAGTACATCCTGGCGAGGTCCTTCGCGAGGACTTCCAGAACGAAATGGGTTTTAGCGCCGCCGCCTTAGCCCGTGCGCTTGGCGTAGCTACCCCAACCGTAAACAACATTCTGCTTGAGCGCGGCGGCGTCTCCGCAGACATGGCGTTGCGCCTGGCTGTCTGTCTGGATACCACTCCAGAGTTCTGGCTCAACCTGCAAACAGCCTACGAACTGCGAAAAGCCGAGCAAGAGCATGGCGCGGAAATTGCCGAAGAAGTGCAGCGACTATCAGCTGCCTGACGCCCCCCCCAATAAAGCCCGGCCAAGCGCCTCGACTGCCAGCGAGGCTTCTTAGCTACGCAACTTAAACATGACTGCTCGACAACCTTGAATTCAATTTTTGGAGATATTCGAATGAACCCTTTCAAGGAACCGCTGCAACCCAATGCGCTTGATCCACAGCAAGCAAATGAGTTTTTCATGAAGCTGCAGAGCTACATCGCTCTGGCTGGTTCAGATGAGGACTTACACAACCGCTTCCATCTTGCTCATGCCTACCTCGTAGGATGGATTCATGGCGGGGGCGACCTAGAGTTGGCCAAGACCTTTCAGACCGTGATTCATGGTACTCAGAAGCTTCGCTCGCAAGAGCTACGCCAGAACTGATTCGGGATGCAAAAAGCCCAGCGCGGGGCTGGGCCAGTTAAGCCAAAATCTAAAGTCACACCACAGGTGACTTATGAGACCACTTGCCTATTTCCAATAGAACAGCTGTATTTGCACTGCCCTCACCCCATATTGGATTTTTCAACTTCCAGTAATAAAAATGGACTTTCTTCCCAGATTCCAAGGTTTTCTTGCGAGGGCTTCCATCCTTACTGTACAGAGCAACAATATCTCCAGCTTTAAGTTCGACATCAGGCAGCCAATATGCGGATTTACTTCCAGATATTGGATTACCTGTATTACCACGCTTAGAGCGAAGAACAACATAGCTCCCAATATCGACGTCTTCCTTGGCGATGAGTATAAGCCTTTCTTTTTCGAGGTTACCGGACTCTATAAAACTCCCGATTTCGAGTCTCATACCTTTTTCCTCTTTGAAGAATAGCTTCCTCCGACCAGGCCTAGACCCGTGACACATGCCAATATAGTAAGAGACACGTTACCCCATGCGGTAGGAATGTATCCAAGAATTAAACATCCAACCCCAAGCATGGTTGACTGCATTGTATCCAGAGAGGCAACTCTTTCTATTGTTGCTTTAGCAACAGCCAACTCTCTCTTAACATCGTAAAACTCATCCCTGACCCGTTCTAACACTACAACTTTATCTTCTGCGACATCAAGCCTATCTAAAATCATTTTTTGAACTCCAGAATGTGACATTTCGTCATCGCTCAGAATTCTCTCGATTCTTGATAAGGCTCTTTTCTCATTGGCGCCTTCATTTTTAACTAATATCGCGTCGCTATCATCGGACGCGGAGTCAAGCTCTGCCATAGTCCTTTACACCGCTCTCTACGCCTACTGAATAAACTGGAAGGTTTACACTTTACCGGCTGACACGAGCGGCTTCTAGCTGTATGAAAAGCCAGTACGTAGCCTGACCTTGGCCATAGTAGCGTTGCGCCTCCCAACGAACTGCTCCAGTCCGTTGCCGGAAAGCCCATGGACTGGGGTATCAAGACCTAGGAGGTCAATGTGAGCGAGCAAAAAGTTATCGACCCAACCGCGGCAATCAATCAGATAAATAACACATTGCTGGCACTGGCTAGACTGGCTGCAATTACCAACCCCGAAGAGGCCAAGAAGTATTTAGGGGCGGCCGTGCTCGCTTCTCGCGAGAATGGTGCCGGCGACGAGTTTGTGCACCAGATTTACAGGAAAGTTTTCCCAGGTCAGGATCTTCCTGCCACCTACTCTCTGGACATTCCAGTGCCTAAAGGGCAGTAACCTTAAGCATCTGTACTGAGCCATCCTTTACGAACTGCCTCGAAAGGACAATAGCTCCATTCTTCTTGCTCGTCAGCCAGGCGGGGTTCCCCTCGGAGTCTTTAGCCTGGCTCTTGATGTAGTTCTTCAAACAGTCCAAAACAAAATGGCTCATTTCTCTCTCCTGCGGCCTGGCCGCGTCATGTTGTTGGTTGTGCTTCTTTGTGCCTGAGGATCAGGCGAGTTCTGTGGTGCCACGGACCGCCGTAAACGATGATCTCGCTCGGGCGACCGTACAGGTGGTGCAGCAGGAAAGGCCCCGGACCGAACACCTCGGCATCCTCGCCTGGTAGCGCTGGTTCTGTGCCGAGGTAAATCCCGGCATGGTTCGGGTGCGCCGTACGGCCCACGTTCATTACGATCATGTCTCCGCGCTGCGGCTGATCCACCCGGTAGAAACCTGCGGTCTCATAGGCCTGCTCGTAGAGGCTGGGCCCTGCTGGATCCTCCCACCAGCCATCGGTACGCTGGAACGCTTCGAACTCCAGGCCCCACTCGCGTTTGTACCAGTCCGCGCAGACCTGCCAGCAGTCCCAGGCGCCATGCACAAATGGGCGCCTGAGAAGCGGCGTAGAGTCCGATGGGGTAACCGTGCGCAGATCGCCCTCAGGCCAGCTCAGAATGTGCCAGGGCAAGGCTGTGGCCTCGCACATAGCCAGGTCCCGAGGTGACGGCCTGCTGGTGGCGTCTGGGTGCGAATGAACAATGCCGATCACCTCGCCCAGATCCTCCGCCATGGCATAGTCCTCCGGGTCAAGCCGGAATTCCTCGCTCGGCTCGGTCGAGATGTTTCGGCAGGGGAAGTACTGCTGTTTGCGACCAATGGCCAGAATCAGGCCGCAGCACTCCTTAGGGTACTCAGCTGCGGCATGCGCCTGTATCGCGCTCAAGATGTGCTTGCGCATGATCAGCTCCTGGCAATCAGAGATACGGCCGGGAATCCGCCGTGAGAGAGCTCGTTGTTTTCGCCAAAGCGTAACTTGCAAGACGACAAACAGCCTTTGCACTGATCCTTGGCCGGGTCGTCCGTGGGATTGTCTTCATCATCGAACATGGCCGCACCGGTGTAACCGCAATCAGGCCCTCGGTAGCCGTTGGTCATCGCCCAGTGACAAAACGTCGTCATCTGCCGGCCTGGCAGTCCATGGTTGTCGATCTCACCCGGAGAAGAGAGCTCCCAAACAACAGCTTCTCCGTCTTCGCTGGTTTTCTGGTCGATGTACCAGATCTCAAGCGCTTCCTGGGTTGGGTCGGCTGTTGGGTTTCCATCGGGGAAGTTCGCCGCATCCAGGTACTGGGCCAGGGTCTCGCGGAGCGTCAGCTTGAACTTCAGCAGGTCATCAAAGGCCAGACACAGCGCGGTGACTCGCCCGTTCACGTTGCCGGCGGCAAAGGTTGGCCTTGTGGCCGTGCCGTCACTGCTGGAGCCTATGCCCTCGATCTGCACCGGCCAGGCGGCGTACTCCGCGCCCTGCCACCAAATCGACTTGGCAGGCAGGTCCTCTTCCAGTCCGGCGTAGGCCAGCAATTCTTCCGGCGTGTGCGGGATAGCGTGACCGTGAAACCTCAGGTAATCAGCGCCGTACTCGGTTCCGTCAATTTCGAACAGGCGAATTTCGCCGCCGGGCTCCAGTTTCTGGATGTCCGTGATCAGTGCCATGGGCAGTTATCTCAAGGGTGAAAGGTTTGCTCGAAGGTGGCGGTGATGGCGTAAGCGGTGCCGCCGCGGTGAACCGGTTTGTAGCCGCTGCACTTGTAGAGGCCAAGCTCGCCCAGAGGCGGCTCCCAGAGAAAGCCTTTTGCCCCCTTGTGCCGATCAAGGAACGCCATGATCTCCTTGATGCGGGGCTTCAACCCGGTAAAAGTCACCGGCCAGGACTGGGACCTGTTATTGATCCCGTCCTCGACGGACTGGGCGTATCCGTCGCCGAACTGCTTGGTCCGGACGCGCTGAGTGACTTCCCCCTCGGCGCCCTTTTCAGTTGCCCAGGTGAATCGTTCGAGTGCCATAGATCATCCTTTTAGGTTTCGGCTGCTCACGCCGCCTTGGCGCCAAGACTTGGCGATTTCTTCGGCTGCAATCTGCCGCGTACGCGACTCCATGTTCCGCTGGAACAACTCAGCATCGAACTCAGCGCCGTCTGGTCGACCGGCCTCCTGTTCGCTCAGGACGATCGGCATGTTGAGGCTGATGCTTACCCCGCCGCCTCCACCTCCAACGGCTCGAATACCCAACTGGCCGCCTGACGTCCTGGCCAGCGGTACAATCGCCTCGGGCCCGGCCTCGCCCATCACTCCAGCCTGGCCGCCAACCATCCCGAAGGCAGTAGGCTTGCTGACCACGCTGTTCGTGAAGGCACCCCCATCCTTGAAGAACTGAACACCGCCATCCCATCCGCCACCGTTGGCCTGATAGCTGGAGAAGTCGACGCCGGTGTACCCAGCCTGCGTTGAGCCGGCGGAGGCCGCCCCGCCGCCGAAATACGACCCAGCAGCAGAGGCTGCCATGCCGAACAGCGAGCTGAGCGCCGCGGAACTGGCCTGACGAGTAGCGATTCGGGCCATGTCTGCGAGGATCGACTTCGCGAAGTCAGCGAACGACAGCTTCCCGGTCATGGCGAACTGCACAATCGCATCTTCCATGGAGCCGAAGGCGTTGGTGAACAGGCTCTTGGTCTGGCCGGCAACGTCTCGCGCCGACTCCAGGTAGTTCTGCCAGGCCGAGGACGCTCCATTCGTCCAGTCGCCCTGGGCAGCCGACATATCGTCGTAGTTGCTGACCACTGTGTCGTGCAGTTTCTGCTGGGTGGCCTCCAGCGCCTGCAGCTTCTGCGTGTACTCGTCGAGGCTCATGCCCCGGGAGCCATCGCCGTACTGGTTGGCCAGGTCCAGCTTCTGCTGGTTGATGCGGTCGTCGATCGCGTTCTGCTGGTTGGTCAGGTCGCGCTGGCGATCACCCTGGCCAAGGCCAGCGGCAGCACGCATGCCCTGCTCGCGCAGAGTATCGACTTGCTGCTGCAGGGCGCTGGTGTAGGTCTTGACCGCCAGTTCCTGCTTCTTCAGCCGGCCCTCTTCGTTCTTTGCCAGCACGCTCAGCTCGGTGTCAGCGTCCCGCTGAGCCTTGACCATGGCGGCGCGGGCATCGGCGATCTTCTGGTCCAGCTGGATGCGCTGGGCGGCAGAGGTGCTGGCCTTGCCCTTGGCTGCCTCAAGTGCCGCAATTTCCGCCTCATAGGCCGCAGTGACCTCGTCCCGCTCATTGCCGATCATGGCCTCACGCTTGAGCAGATAGTCAGCCTGGGACACCAGTCCAGCCTTCTGCGCTGCGTCCAGTTCCTTCTGGGCGTTTTTGTACTCGGACAGGATGCCGGTGAGGTTGTTTTTCGAGTTGTTGAAGGCCGTCAGGTCTACCGCGCCGGCGGCAGTCTTCGTGTCCTTGTACTTGCTACGAATGTTCTCAAGATCACGATCAATCAGCTTCTGATCCAGGAGTGGGCTGTTGGGATTGGCCTCCCTAAGATCAGCAATGTTGCGTAGGTACTTTTCCTCTTCCTTGTCGCGCTTCTGCTTGTTTGTGTACGAGGCCTTTCGAATTCCTTCAAGCTCTCGCTCAGCATCAATCCCCTTCTGGGTAATTGCATCGCTCTTCGCGCCTTGCTCGAGCTCCTTCTGTTTTGCGCTTTGGCGCTGCTCAATCAGAGCAATCTCTTTCTCTAAATTTGCAATCGCTTTGGTGCGAAGGCTGCTTTCTGGCTGAGCTCTAACATCCTCAAGCTGACCTTGCTTTACTTGAAGGGTGAATGTGTCCTGATCCGCACCAGCGCGGCTCGTAAATTCGCCCCAGTAATCACTGAACGCCTTCCTAGCGTCGCGCCAGGCACCAACAACACCACGAGCAGAATTTTCAATGTCCTTGTTTCGCTTTGCCATTGAATCGGCAAGCTGGTTGGTCAGCAGCTCCAGAGCCCCCATCTCGTCGCCCTGGGTTTGCAGTACCTGAATGTGAGAGTAAGTCTCCGCACTCATGAAGTGGTACTGCCTGTTGTACTCAGCCGCAAGGGCCGCAACATCGCCTTTATTGCTGATCAACTGCTTTGCAATTTCATCCGAGCTTCGCCCAGTCGCAACTGAAAGCTCAGTGGCGGCACGAGCAACGGAGTCAAAAGTACTCCCGGTAAGCTCGCCTGAGCTCACAATCGCGAGCAGTGCCTCTGACGCCTGGCTGAGATTCCCCCCTTTGCCAAGCGCCAATGACATTGCTGTAAGTTGTGCCGTGGTTTTTCCGGCCGCACCACCGCTGGCTATCAGTGCGTCATTGAACTTTTCAGCTTGGCCAACCCCCTGAAAGTAAGCTGCTGCAAGGGTCCCAACGGCAGCGGCTGCAAGCGCAATTGGTGCAGCCATAGAAAGTAGACTGGCCGCAGAGGCCCCGGCTCCAGCACCAAGCTGTGCAACAGCCCGTGCACCACTCCCCCAATCCCCGGACTGCAAGGCGTTGGCCAGTTGCATGACGTTTTCTTGAGCCTGGCGGGTGCCGAGCTTCAGCTTATCGAATGCGCCCTCTGTAGCAGTGATGCCGGCCCGATCCTTGCCTACCTTGGCCAGGGCCTCGCTGTAGCGTTCCGCGTTGATTGCGCCAAGACGGAAAGCTTCATGCGCCGCCTTCTCCTGCGCCTCCAACTTGGCCAGTTCCTTCGTTACCGGGTCGATGCTGTTGACCGTTCGCTTCAGCGCTTCGATCTGCCGGTTCTCGGCGTCAATCAGGCGCTGCTTCTGCGCCGTCTCCTTGGCTTCGGCTTTCTCGATCTTGTCGAAGGATTTGCCGAGACGTTCCTGATAGGCCTCTTGCTGCTCGATGGTGACCAGCCCACCCTTGCGGGCTCGCTCAAGCAATCCCTCTGCCTGGACCAGCTTCTCCATGCTGTCGATATTGCCGGTCATCGCCCTGTCGAGCTGGCTGATGATGGCGATTTCGCTGGCGGCACTTGTCCCGGCCTTGCGGCTCGCGTCGACCTGGCGCTCCTTCGCACTGGTCGCTTTATCGATGCCCTGGGCGGCCTCCGCCTCAGCTTGGCTGATTTTCTTGCCGGTGTTGGCCAAGCCCTCCCCAGCCTTGCCAAGGTCATCGACGGCCTTCTCTGCCCCTTCGGCCGCGTCGACCAGTTTATCCAGGTCATCGGCAGCCTTGACCGCCTGAGACGACTCAACCGCAATGCCAAGCGAAGCGAAGGTAGTGCTCATTTGTTGTCTCTCTGTTCAGCCATTACGGCCAGGGCCTCAGCCTCCATCTGCCGGATGTCACTGAAAATGCTTGGCCTGGAGCCAGCCGGCACACCACACATTCGGATGACGCTCGGCAGGACGCCGTAGTCCAGACCGGTAGCGCCGCACGCGCCGACCCGCCACTGGGTGTACATCGCCTCAAAGACAATGAAGGCCGGCCAGTTGTCTGGCCAGACCTCGCAGTCCTGGCCGGTGAGATCACCCACCAGAAAGCCAAAGGTCTTCAGCTCTTCAGCCGAAGGCCCCTGCTCGTAGAGTGTGCGCGCGGCGCTTAGGAGTTTCCCAGGCGGGCCTGGTTGAACGCCTCGGAATATGCGGCCAATACCGCGCTGGGTATCGAGACAATCGAGGTGACCAGGATGCGGATATTCTGGTCGTTGAACTCTTCTTCGAAGTCCCAGCCGGCCACCACAGCCTTCACCTGATCCACCTGTAGGTCGATCTGGGCCGCGGTGAAGGCTTTCAGGTCCATCTCGTCAGCCTTCAACCCCAGGGCCTTGTGGCGCTCGCCCCACTCAGCGTAGAGCTCGGCCAGGCCGGTCCGGTCCAGGTACTTGAACTCAAACCCCACCTTCACCGGCTCGCCGCCCAGCTGGGGGATCAGCACGTCAGCCCTGAAGGTTGGATTCTGGATCAGCGAGAACTTTGCCATGGGTTACACCGAGGTCAGATAGCGGGTTGGCTCGGACTGCAGCGCCAGGTTGACGGTGCGGGTCAGTAGGTTGTTGCGCGATACCGCCGGCTGCTTGGAGAACGAGGTGTAGGCCCCGTACAGCAGCGTGTCATTGCCCGGGAGATTGAGGCGCGCAGCCTGCACCTTCTTGCCGGCGTCAGCCGCCATCAGTACCGCGTTGAACGGCTGGACCGGATCGTCGGCGATGGTCAGCACCATGCTGGCAGCCGACTTGTCGGTCGGAATCTGCTTGCCCTGGTCATCTTCCAGGAAGGTGACGTCGAGATAGTTCTGCTCGCCGCCGGAGAAAGCCAGGTCGGTGACCTGCGGAATCAGTACCCAGGTGAGGATCTTTTTCATGGTGCCTGCACCGTTGCCAGCCGGGAACAGCTGCGTATCGGTGGTATCGATCCCTTCCAGGGTGATCGCCGTGGCAGTCGCGGCTTTAATGCGCACCACCTTGTTGTCCAGCTTGCTCCAGCCGGAGGTCAGCAGCACGATGTCGCCGGCGTCCAGGTCGGCGCCCAGAACGGTGGCGACCGCCTCGGAGGCGTTGGAAATTGCGGTGAAAGACAGAGCTGTGGCGTAAGTCGCAGCGTGCTGGAAGGTGCCGCCATTGGGAATTTTGTAGCCCATTGGGTGTTTCCTCTCTTCAGAAATAACAAAACCCGCTCAATGGCGGGTCTGTGGGGTTGCCCGATGGGCGGAATCAGTTGGTATCGGCGCGGTACTGGAAGGACACGGGCACGGTGTAGGTGGTGTCTCCCTGAATGCCTGGGCCCTGGTCTGGTGGTGTCATGGTGATCACTGTCAGGCCGCCCTTCTCACTTCGCTCATACAGCGGAAACAGCGCGCTGATCTCGTCAGCCAGGCCGCCGGCCGGACCGCGGTACTTGCCCGATGGCACTACTACGCTGGCCTGGAAGACGCCGGTGTACAACCGGTGATCGCCGCCCAGAGTGTTGCTCGCAGTATCCGCCGGCAGCGTGTAGGCACGGAGGTAGGTTTCTCCCTCCTTTGGCGTGTAGGCCTCGTTCTCAACCACCACCTTCAACGGCGGAACCCTGGCTTTCGCCCAGGCGATAACCCGGGCCTGGTAGATCGTGGCGATCACGTTATGGCTCATACCTGGTTGTTCCTGATGGCTTCGTCGACGATCTGCTGGAACCTGGCGAGCGTGATTCGAACCATGCCGCCGGGGGCCTGCTTGGAATGCCCGTACTCGAGCGGTACCGCATAAGGCAGGTTGTTCACGATGTAGGCTGTCTGGCCGGCGGTCAGCTGCCCTACCTGCAGCCGCAGCTTGGCCAGGGTCACACCTCCAGAAGGATCGACCTGATCCAGCGTGCCGTCGGCGGGTGTATCGATTGAGAACTGCCAGTTCCCCCGGAAGCGACCGCCGACATAGTCCTTGCCGGCCACCAGGCCGTTCACGCTGAAGTTCTGGTCGCGCTCGGTCTTGGTCAGGGGCTTTGCGTACTTCACGCCGCGGCGCAGTTTGCCGGCCTTGGTGAAGTTGCTTTCGTCCAGGTTGATCAGCGTGTTGCGCACCGAGACTTTGAAGTCGTAGTCGTCGGCTGCCCGCGTGCTGGCCGCACGGTGCGCCACGTTGGCAGCCCAGATCTCCGGGTTACCCACCGGTGACATGCGAATCACGCTGCTGCCGATCTCGATCACGATCTCGCGAAAGGTGGCGTCAATACCGGCCTGGGCCTGCTCGGCAAACTGGCGGATGTTCTCGGCGAAGCTGCCGTTCCTGCCCGCGTACCGGTTCATGACCGCACCTGCAGTTCGTACAGAATCGGCGTACCGGCTGGGCTGATCTCTTTCAGAGGCGGAATGATGGACCAAGTCCGCCCCTGAATGACCACCTTGTTCAGTAGATCAGGCGCCCACTCCAGCCCTTGGGCCGCGATCTTGAGCTTCTTGTCGCCCTGCTTGATGAGACTGTTGCTCTGGAACTCCAAGCCTGTGAAGTCGAGCAGGATGCCCTGAGCAGTTTGCTCGATGACAGTGTCAGGGCCGGCCGAGTCGGTATCAGGATCGTACTCGCCGGGCTTGATGTCGCGGATGGTTACGGGCTGGCCGAACTCGGAAATCATCTCAAGAGCAACCGCAGCCATCTCAAAGTAGAATGACACTTTAAGCCCCTCGCCAGGAATGAAAATGGATAATGCTGACATTGCTGAACGTCTTCGACTGGGAGGAGACGTTGTTGAACTCGCTACAGCAACGTTCTCTGCCGAAAAGCTAATTGTGAAAATAAGACTTCGGCAGGAGCTAGTTACTCTCCTTGAAAGCACATGTGCACAGAATTATCTGGAGCAAATATGCGACGACTTTGTTCATCGCTCCCAACCTTTTGATCACACCAAATTCAATGCGCTATGCAACTCAATAGCTCAAAGCACAGACGAGATGCTTTATGACGTATTCGGACAATATCTAGTGGATCATGCACAAAGGTACTGATTAGGAGCGTATGGCAAACAGCCCGCGCCGCTGCAAATAATCTGCAAACTGCGTAGCACTTGGCCGGTCCGGCGCCGCAGGCAAGAGCCTGTTGCTGGTGCACGGGATCGCCGCATACTGCCGCGTCACTGCACCCTCAACACGATCCAGCAGCACCGCACCCTTGCGCTTCTCCACCGGGTCGATATCGTCCAGATGAATCTCGGCAGCCAGGGCCATCTGGCCGTACTGAATCCGCGCCGGCAGGTAGTGATTTGGCTTGATCTCCTGATCCAACAGCACTTCCCGGCGCGGCCAGGCCAGAGCCTGTTCGCTGCTGGTCTTGCGGCCCTTCCAGGTCATGCCATCCATTGCCAGAGCCGCGCGGCGAAGCAAGGCTTCCTGGGCAGGCACCTCAGCGGGGATGACGACGCCGAACTTCACGGCGTACATGGCCAGGTCCTCGGCGGATGCGTAGCTTTCGGCGTCAGGCTTCCCGGTGCCGTCCTCGATGATGAGTGTCATGCGTCAACTCGCTGGAATTGGTGAAGATTGGCTGCCGGATCAACGGCAGCCAGCAGTATCAGGCCTTGGGCAGCTCAGCGATGAGCTTTTCAAGCGATTCCTTCGAGGCGTTGGCCCGATACTGCACGTTCGCGGCGTCAAGCTTGGCCTTGAGCGCCGCGATTTCACCAGCGTCGTCAGCTTGCGGCGCAGGTGCGACCTTCTTCAGAGCTTCGACCTCACCGCGCAGTGCGTCGACAGTCAGGAGCAAGCCATCGCGCTCAGCTGTCAGCTCGCCGACTGAGGCATGGATGATGCCCAGCGATTCAAACAGGCGGGTAGCCAGCTCGCCAGATCCGGGTTGCTGGATTTCGCCAGCATCCAGACCATCAAGCAGGAGAATGACCGCGCCATTTTCAGCTCGCAGCTTTGCAACTTCGTCTGCCAGCTCACCAGATGCCGGCGCCTTGACGCTTGGGGCAGGTACGGCCGAGGCCTCGACAACCGAAACATCAACACCTGCTGCCTCATAGGCAGCGACAATGTCCGGATAGTCGCCAACGACCACCACCGCCGTCGCATCGCGCTCAATGCCGCGAAACAGGCTTGCAGTCCGGTACCGCTTGTCCGGATCGAAGCCTTCAAGCTGGTTCGTGTAAATCAGTTCCATGGAAATCTCCGTAGCGGCCATTGCTGACCGCTTCCAGGGGCAGGTATCAACCACCAGCCGGTGGCGTAGGGGTCAGCGTAATCATCACGCCGGCGGTGACCTTGTTACTGTCCGCGTGCTTGGCCCAGTTGGCGGCTGAGCCTACAGCGGCCAGGGTTGGGTTGGCACCACCAGCAGACTCCTTCCAGCTGTACCCCAGAACATCGATGTTCACGGTGCCCTCGGCGCGGTAGCCGATGCCCAGGTTTTCTTCATCGTTCACAGGATACGAGCGGAAGCCCGGGGCCTGGGATTCGGTGATGACCACAGCATTCGGCAGCAGACCGAAGATCACGTCCGCAGGCGCAGTGTCGGTTACCAGTACGGGCTTACCGAGGGTGCCCGGCAGGCCGCCGTAGATCACAACGCCGGCTTCTTCGTAGACCTTGTTGGTGATGGCCTCGTCGACGATGTCGAAGTAGGCGCTGGAGTGCATGACCCACAAGACAATGCGGCCGAACTTGTCGCCGAACTTGCGCATGCCGCGGGTCAGGGTCTTTTTGCCGTCGGTTTCGATGTTGGCGGTGACCACCATGCCGGCGTTGGAGCCAATCGAGGCCCGCAGGGCAGCGGTGGCGTACTGGATGAAGCCTTCCAGGGTCGCATCAGCCACGTCGGCGCCGATGATCTGGGAGAACTCGTCCACCGGACGGCCGCGACGCTTGAACGCCTCTTCGGTGGTCTGGTACGGGCCGTACTTCCACGGAGCCTTGACGCCCACCGCCTCGCCGGCACCGATCTTCTTGGCGGTCACCTTGCCGGTGGAGTTGACGTCGCGGTGTTCCAGCGAGCCGCCGATCTTGTAGAAGGCACGCTTACGGAAGTCGCCCTCGATCAGCTCGTTGTCGAGGACGATCGCACCATTGGAGGATGCGTTGAACACGTCCAGGTTGTCCTGGACACGCTCCAGGTATGCGGTCTGCGCCTCATCGTTGTAGATGATCAGGTCGCTGTTAACAGTGGTTGGCATGGATGAATCCCCTTACTTGGGCAATGCGAGGTACGCGGTTTGGCCGTGCTTGCGCTGGTAGTCGCGCTTCTGCTCGGCAGTCATTTCGGAGCGCTTAAATGCAGCCTGGCCGCTACCCCCGCCCGGGGCTTGTGTACCTGAAGCCCTTGGCCACAGGTGAGGTGCGCTTTCGCGCAGAGACTCCGCCCATTCGAGCGGTGTCAGAGGGGTCTTGCCGTCCTTGCCTAGGATGATCTCGCCAGATTCATCAACGGCAACGGCTTCGCCCTCTTCGCTCAGGGTGAACACGCCTTTGGCGCGCAGAATGATGTCGTCGGTTGCTTCAGGGAGTGCGCCGGCCTTCAGTGCTGCGCCGCGTACAGAATCGCCCAGAACCTTGCCCTGGAATTTGGCGGCGAATGCCTCGGCCTTCTCGGCGCGCGCGGTGACAGTCTTCAGTTGCTTGTCGTAGTCGCCACGCAGGCGCTCGGTGCGGCGGTTGAATACTTCGTCCACCTTGCCTTCAGTCAGCAACTTGGTTTCTTCATCCTGGCCGGCACGACTCAGCAGTCCTTTGACCGCGTCGATATCGATGCCTTCGAACTGGGTTTCGAACTGGGTCAGCTTGCCGGTGGTTTCCTTCAGCTTGCCCAACAGCTCGGAGTTCTTGGTTTTTAACCCGGAAACGGATGCCTCAACAGCAGTCGCGATAGCGGCCTTGACTGCCGGGTTTTCCAGGTCGATTTCGTTTTCTTCTGCCACGTTGATGCACCCCTCGGGTATGTGTTGCCCGCTTTGCAGGCATAAAAAAACCCCGGCAATAGCCGAGGTTTGTGGGCTCTATTTTATAACTTTCGCGTTACTTTTTCGCTCGTAACGCTTTCCATTCGACTAACTGTCTCGCAATGGAAAGTTCCCAAGAGCCGAGGGTGGAACACACCGTGATTCTGGCGCTTGAGAAATCACCTCCATGCTCTCTTTGGAAGTAGTCACACACATCTTTTGCGCGCTGGAACTCCAATCGAATATCCGTGTTCTCGCCGTAATTCAGTTCGATAGGAAACCCGGCGCCTGCCGCACCAGCACTGAAAATTCTAAAGCCAGACTCGCCTGGATTGGCCCAGATTTTTGCGCTCTGTAATCTGACGGGTCGATTTCCAGCAGATACGACCTCAATCACAATATCTTTAGCGTCGTATAGTTCAGTTCCGTCAATTGCACTCACTAATCGACAGCTCAGTAACACCTTTTCGGCATTATCCCTGCGCTGCTTGTCAGCGATGACTAAGGCTGTAACCACAGCCGCGAAGGCTCCCAAACCTGAAAACCACTCTCCTACTGATCCCAGATCAAGCACATACCGATCTGCCGTTTCAGGATTCATGTGAATTGCAAAAAAGAACCCAGCAACTCCACCTAAAACCAGTCCAAGCCCCGCTAAAAACAGCGCCCATCCCTTTGCCATAAGTCACCCCATTAAATGCTGAGGCGGTTTATAACAATCCTGCCTGTTCAAAAGCCAGCGGTTCTAAACTCTTCATCTGTACCAGAGTCAACGGCGCGAAATTGCGATCGAGCTGCAGCTCTGCGAACCGCTCCACGGTCAATCCTCCCTCCCGGAACAACTTGCCCCGGACAGGCCCGATTGCCACGTCCTGAAACGCCGCAGGCTGCTGCTGAAGCCACTGGTAATAGTCCAGGCTTGCGCTGACCTGCTGGGGTCCGCCATCACCGACAGAGGCCCGGGTAGCGCCCTTGGCGAAAACCGCACTCAGCTTGGTGATGAGAACGAAGGTCGTCCGGCAGTTCGGGTGAAACGGCGGCCGGGGGCCGGAGTCCACCGGAAACCGCCGCTTATCCATCGATCGGCAGGTCTGGCTGGTCTTGCTGTCCAGCGTGGCGACCATCTCCACCTCGGACACTATGTCCGTGTTGGCCTTGGCCACCTCCATGCGCGCCTGGGAGGACACATGCTGAATTGCGGTGTGAACTACAGTGCTGGCATTGCGGCTAGTTGTGGCCAGAATGCCGTCCTTGTAGCCGGCCGCCTTGGTACCGCGGATGTTGCGGATGATCTGAAAGTTCGTCTGTCCTTCGAAGAAGCCCTGCCGGATCGTGCCTGTAACGCGTTCGCGCTCGGCAGTGGTCCAACCCTTGATGAAGGCCTTCAGCAGCTTCCCGCCACCGGTGCCGCGCACACTGAGCGGGTTTGTCAGGACTGCGGTGCGAACCGCAGCAACGGTAGGCGCCGCCACATCCAGCGATACGCCAACCGGCGCCGACCGGGCAAGGCTGGCGGCTTCGAACTCAGCCTCATAGTTGGCAATGTCTACCAGGTCGAGGTTCAGTTGCGTGCTGTAGCGGTCGAAGATGCCCAGCAGCAGGCTATCGACCTCCTTCAGCAGCGCTTCAAGGCGCTTGACGTTGTACTCGGTCAGGTCCGACCGGGTGAGCTGATCCCGGATCGAGCGATCAATCTCCTTGAGGAAGGGAGCAAACTTGCTCACCTCCCCCGCCTTCAGTTTCTCGAGAAAGACCGCGTGCCGGATCGTGGCGTCAAGGATTGCTTGGTTTGCCGCCATTTGGTTCGTCCTCGTCGTCCAGGCCCAGGCCGTCGCCCTGCTCCTGCAACTCGCCATCGATCTGCTGGTCCGTGCGTTCAGGAGCGATCAGCCCCAGCTTGCGCAAGTAGGCCCGCAGGTCAGCCTTCGCGAACCCGCCGTTCTGCCAGAGCCCGACGAGCGCGGTGATCATCTGCGGATCTGCTGTCAGTTCCACGAACTCTTGGTTGACCTGGTAGGCGACCTTCTTGTCGGTGATGCCCATGTAGGAACAGCACCACATGAGCGCCCGGGTGTAAGCCTCACTGACGTTGGCCACGCATCCGGCGAGGACCGAAGTCGATGCAGACTGATCGCCGCGGGCCTCGGTTGCGGTCTTTGACGACAGAGACGCTACGACCATGCGAGCGCCCAACTCGATCATCATCTGGTTCTTGTCGGCCATGGCCTCCTTGACCAGCGTGTTCGGTTCCGGCTGCGCATAACCAAACTCACCACCAACCGGCAGCAGCATCGGGGCACGAGAGCCGACGTAAACGCCCTTTTCCTCCAGCAGCTTCACCCACTGCTCGGTCAAACCTGAGATCCACGGCTGGGCCTGGCCGCACCAGAAGACGCTGTCCTCATAGTCAGCGCTGTTTCGGTAGTGCCCCAAGTTGATCATGGCGATGTCGTAGAGCGGCGACTCGTCGATGCTTGGGTCGTTGTTCTGCGCGCCGACGAAAGTAAACGGGATCTCTTTCAACCGTCCGGTGATACCTTCCGGCCTGAACTCTTCAACGACAGCCAGCGGACCGCCGCCTTTCGGGCCAGATCGACGCCAGACCCGGCAGACGAAGCCTTCGGGCTCCAATGCCAACTCTCGATACTGCTCAATCACCTTGAAGCCGAAGCCGTCTTCTTCCTCCGGTGCCTCTCGAAGCACAACCAGGGTTAACACACTGTGGCCATTCACCATCCCGGTGCGCCAGTTGATGATGTCTTCAGCGCAGTAGGACAGGATCACCGCGTGGCCACCGATACCGTCGTCCTGGTGATAGTCGACATAGAGGCCGTGTCTTCCGGCTTCCAGCACCTTCTCAAGCGTGCCCTGGGAGTGCTGATAGATGCTTACCCCGGAGCCGTTGGCGTTGTCCTGCAGGTACTCCAGCTTCTTCGATACCACCAGTGTCGGGTCTTTGTGAAACGCCAGGCCCAGCAACCCATTTCGGGTGTGCCCGGTGGCGTTCTTGAACACTGCGCGCTCGCGATAGGCGCGGTTCCGGTCTTGGTTCTCCGGCGACTTGTCGTGTGCATTTATGTACGGAAGCCGGTCGACAACCCGGTGCTGACCGGCACAGACGTCGCGGACTGTCGCCCAGCGGGCCAGCGCATCAATGTAGTCCGCCCGTTTGAAAGAGACGTCGTTGCTCATCGGGCGTATCCCATTTTTATAGAGGTGGCCAGCTTCCTGGCGCTCTTCGCTACAGCGAAGTACCGGAATCCGTCGGAACCGTGAGAGGTCCAGTCGTGAAGCGGTTTGTCTTTCCAGCAGCCGCGCTTGTCGTCCCACTCCTTTCGGTAGTTTTCAAGACAGCCGATCCCTTCTTCACACCTGGCCTCGTCGAATACGCATCTCGGCAGGATTTCGCGAACCTGTTCAATGCCGTCGTTGACGCCAAGCTTTGGGACAACCTCGAAGGTCATGCTGTATTTCTCGCCGTCGATGTCGTAGCCCTCACGGGCCAGCTCTCGTCGGGTCTTAGCGTCACTACCGAACTCGCGGTTATCGATGTCGTGCGGCCCCCAGTGCTCGGAGTAGGTGTAACCCTTATCCTTCAGCACCTTCATGTAGTGCCGCAGGCCCTCGCCAGAGTTCTCGTAGTAGTCGATGACGTGGTACTGCTCGCCAACCTTGCGCACAAACCAGATGGCCGTGGAGTCGCCGACGCCGATGTCCCAGAAAGTCATCACCGGCAAGTGGCTGTTGTCTGGTATCGAGCCGATGCGCTGAGCGGCATACAGCTTGGTGAACTGCTGGGCGTAGTACGCACCCTCAATCGACTGCTGGAATGCTTCAGCCGGTATCGACGGGTACTCCCGTTTCATGTCGTCGCCGAGGGTCTTCTCCTTGGCGCTGTACCAGGCGCGCTGGCCTGGGTTGGTGACAATGCCGTGCTTGGCAGCCAGCTCGTCGAAATACTTGGTCAGACGATCCGGGATCGTGACGTCGGTCGAGTCGAGCCAATACAGCGGATTACGCCACCAACTGAAGAAGAAGAACTTCCAGTCCAGCAGGCCCAGGGGCACGCCGGCCAGTTGCTGCTTCTCGGCAGACTGGCTGTAGTCGAAGAAGTACCCGGCCCAGCCCTCAGCCGTCGATTCGATGGTAACAAAGCACTCAGCGGCCACAGCCTCGAAAGCACCAGTGACAATCTCACGGGCCTTGTGCGGGAACTTGGCGCAGATCTTCCCGAACTCGGACACATGCAGGTAGCGCAGCGTCCCGCCCCGGAAGGAGGTCGACACGTACAACGACCCGCCCTTACTGAACACCAGCTCGCCCGCGGCATCGTTGCGCGCAGGGTTGGCCGCGCGGATCTCTTTCGGCAGGTTGTCGTAGGCGTACTTCACCTTTTCCCGGAACAGGCGCTTGGCGTCGTTCAGGGTATGGGCGATCAAGGCGCACTTGGCGGCCTCAAACAGCGCGGCATCCAGCTGGACGACGCAGACCAGAGTGGTAAATCCCAGCTGCCGGGCCTTGAGGATGATGTTGCGGGTGTGCATCCCCTGGAAGTAATCGACCTGCTCCTGCGTCATGCGGAAGCGGACCTTCTTGCCCTGCTTGTCCGTGATGAAGTAGAGGTTGTTCAGCCGCCAGAACCGATCCCGGAGCAATTTCAGGTGCTCGGGTTTCATGGGTCAGGCTTCCTTCGATAGTTCATCCATCAACTTGGACAGTTCGTCCGCTTCGTCAGTCTTCTCCTTCTCGTCCAGGCCGAATGCCTGACGCTCGAGCACCTGGAGGTTCTTCATAGCCGAGGACAACTGGAAAAGGGTTTTGGCATTGCTGGGCAGGGCCACGGCTGCAAACATCGAGCTACGACGAAAGCCACTCTCATCATCGGCAGTCTCTTCAGCGATGGCGTCCTCGATCTCTTCGCGGCGCTTGATCGTGGTGAACAGGTCATCCATCAGCAGGTTCGCAATATTCGTGGCCTTGCGAATATCACGGCGGTGACTGCGAACAACCTGTGCGCCTTCCTCCGCGGCCTCCTCAATGATTTCTGCATCAAGTTCGCGGTTCGCGCCTTGGTCGTTGCGAACCTCTCCGCGAACCAGCTTGCTGCGAACCTCTTTCCGCACCTGCTCAGAAAGGTCTCTCGCCCATCCCAGGGCCTTGGCCTTCTTTCTGATTGCGGTATCGCTCACGCCTTGGCGCTCAGCGATGGTTCTGATGGAAAGCGCGCCGGCCCGGTAGGCTCGTTCGATCGCCTCCCAGTCGGGTTGCTTGGTGGTCATTGTGTAGCCTCAGGGCTGAGCATTTAGTAAGGGTGGGGGGTAAAAGCACCTAGTTGGATGGAACGCTTTTTATAGGTCCTGATAATGGGTATCGAATCCTCCAACTACAGGAAATCGATAATGAAGCCATTCCCTCGAGCAATCATCTTCATCACTCTGGCACTACTCCCGAACTCAACTCAGACTTCCAGTGACAGCTTGATAGAGGCCAGAATCACGCCAAGGGCCGCAGACTGGGACGACTTGGCCAGCTCAACCACTAGGGCCTCAACCCGCGCGACCTCGGCCTGCTCCTCGGGCGTCATGTCACTGACCATGCCCTTGATCTGGTAATACTCGGCGCTGATGGTGCTCATGGGGCGTTCCTCATTTGGCGCCACGATTTGGCGCATTCGAAAACGTGGCGCGGATCAGCCCTCAGCCTTGCGGCTCATGAACCGATCGGAGTAGTCCCGCAGCTTCTCTACTCCAACAAAGCCGACCATGCAGCCAGCGAAGGTGGCCAGGTTGGCCGGGAGCGTGAAGTACTCAAGCAGAGGGATCAGACTGGAGCCGATCAGGCCGCAGATGACAGCTTCCAGCACCATCTTGCGACCACTACCACCGCCATAGATCACGCGGAAAACGGCAACAATGGCAGCCGTACCACCTGCATAGATCTGTGGCTGATGCACAGCAAACCATGCCAGTGCTGCCGCCCACAGGTCAGGGTTCTTTTCTGGCATGTTGGACATACTCGATTCCTCCCTTTCGGGGAGAGTGATAGTGGTTAGAGGATGCAATAAAAAAGGCCCACCGAAATGGTGAGCCCTTGAGAGTTAAGGGTGCAGCTACGGCACATTACAACTTCAGTGCGGAATGCCACCAAAGCTCAGAAAGAGCCAAGCATAAGCTCAGCCCTTGCTGAAAAACACTTAGTTCAAAATGTCCCAAGTGAGGGCGATAGCTGAGCTACCAGCATCATCGCCAACCACCCACAAACCTTGGCCCGCAGGAATAAACAATGGGTAAGGCATAAATGCCTCGTAGCTTTGGCCTGGTGATGTTGTATTGCCGTTTGCACCAAAGATGATGGCCTGGCTGATATCGGTGATCCCGGTCGGCGTCTTGGGGCCCGCAATGACGTTGATAGTCCCCTTACCCGACGCAATACACGACGTACGGATCACCACACCAGCAACGTTCTGTGCTGGGGCTACGATCTGAACCACCCCCTTGAGAGGGCTGATGGTAGTGTAGTTTTTGCCAATTTTTACTTCGTCCATTTTCTCACCTTTGTGTCGAATGATTACTTGCGGAGGATTCCGCTTTCATGTCGCTCACAGGCGATGGCTCGAAGCTCATGGCTTTCACTCGATCCAAGAGCTCAGTACCAGCAGCAAGCTGGCTTTCGCTACTTAGGAACACGAGGAGTGGGATCACTATCTCAGCAAAATACTGTACATGCAAACAGTATTTTGTGCGCTATTCCCCATCCCTACAAATCTCAATCTACCGATAACGTTCCCGGCGCCGACGCCCTATCCCATCGATCGCGTCACTCCACAAGCATGTGAGGTCAGAGTACGCGTGCTGCCGGCGTTGATTCCGTACGTCGCACTATCCGGCTATTGATCTCCAGGCTATCCCGAGAGCCAACCTGGCTACAGGTGAAATAGGAGTAATAAAAAACCCGGCGCTTGGCCGGGTTTAGTGTGTCGTGTGCGTTTCGCGTTACTTGTGCACTATGGGAAAAGTACGCACAAAACCCCACCATGTCAATATCTTTATGCCGCTCTTTCGTCATTTTCCGAGTGAATCACCTGCCAGATCGGCTGCTGAGCCTGAATATCCACTTCCTTGATCACTTCTTTCAGTGATTCCCATAAGGCGAGCCAGTCACGACTCCAATGCTTAGGCTCGATGGTGACACCGAAGAACGCCTTCATCTCAGAGGCAACCCGGGCCGGCCCCCACTCTGCCGCGCCGTGCGCCTCACCCTTGTAGGACTGCAGGGCCAGGGTTACCAAGTATTGAGCCTTCACACGCTTGGCCGAGGTCAGGTCTGGCAACTGAGCCTTGGCGGTGACCAACAGCACCGCGTTCAGCAGGTGCCGCATGTTCATTGCCGGGTGGTACAGGTAGTGCCCGAACTGCTGCACCTGGAACGGCAGCGTATCGATGGCGCGCAGAACCTTACCGATCGTGGCCAAGTGGGCAGCGCGGGCTGTGGACCGGCCAATCGGCGTGCGGCGTGTCTCGCTGATGCTGATGCGCTGCCCAGGTACAGCAAAGCGCGCCGCCTCTTCCCCTTTGTCACTGCCCAGCGCCGGGAACTGTGCCTCGCGCTTACCGATACGGCCACCAGTCTTCACCGGAGCAGACTCCGCCCGCTCAATTGCCACAGCGCTGATCGACGCGTTCGATTCGTGCTGAGCCTCTGTCCATACCTGCCTTGCGTTGATCAGCTTCATGCTGCGATCCCCTTCTTCAGTTCTTTGATCTTTTCGCGGTAGTCGGCCTTGATGGCCTTGATCTCTTCGATGGTGTACTTGCGTGCTGGATGTGGCCCTTCCAGCCACTCCAGTTTCTCGGCGCCGATTCGCTGCAGGAGCGAAAGCCGGTAATTCACCAAGTTGCCGGACAGGTGCGTGTTACATGGGGCGCACTGTTTCCAGACGTTCAAGGGCTCGAAGCGGATTTCTGGGTTCGCGCCTACGGTGCGGTAATGGCCGGCGTGGTACTGGCCGTCGTGGTGCCGTCCGCAGCTGACGCAAGGGAGATCAGCGTCGCGCAGGCGTACCCATTCGTTAAACACGGCCTGGGCTTCTCGGAGGTGGTCCGCCCTACTCTTCAGCTTCTCCTTGCGGACCTTGATCTCCCGGCGCTGGACCTGGGCCAGCGACTTCCGCGCCTTCTCCTGGTTCACTTCCTTGATCGCCAAGCCGCAGGGGTAGCTGCACACGACCTGCCCCAGGCGCTGCGGGACGAACTTCTCTCCGCATGCTGGGTTCTTGCAGGTCTTGGGCCTGGGTTGCTTGGCAGCGATCACCATTTCAGCTCCTTAATCGACCCGAAGTCGAAGTCAGGAAGATCACAGACCCCATTGAGGTAATCCGTCATGACTTTTACATCAGACTCGTCACAAGCACCCGGCCCAGACTGCCAGCAGTGAAACGGATCGGTGTTTGGCATCGCTCCGTAACAGCTCACGCCATAGCGGCAGTACATCCCGTCACTGACAACGCCAACACGAGCCTTCCCCTTGTCGAAGTACACGATGTAGTGGTGGCGGCCCTCAGTGCGAACCAGCTTCGCTTTCTTGCGGTTGCTGCGCTTGATCCACTTCTGGATATCTTCGTTGTAGATGGTCATGCCACCACCTCCTTGGCTTTCTGCTGCTCAGGAGAAAAGTCGCCGCGCAGGGGCATAAGATTTTCCTCTGCACATAGACAGACATCACTTGGAGCAACGCGACCATCGCCGAACACGGTGATAAGGCCATCCCCTTTTACTATCCAAGAGTCCTTGCCTTTAGCGAGCCAATGACGACCATCGAATCTAATGTGCTCTCCACCTGGGGCCTTGTGGACAAGCTCCACAGTTCTTCCAATTAAGTCGCGGCCAGCTTCGGTGATCGCCCCGATGATCAGCGCCAGGTCGCCCGGCTTGAATTGATGGCTCATGCGGCTTGCTCCCACTGCTCGGGCATCTGGCCCTTTGGCTCGCTCCAGATCACGCCCTTCTCGGCGCCGAAGACATACATGCACTCGATCACGTCGCCAAGCTCGGCTACGGTCATGCGCTTGGTGCTCTCCCCGAGCATCACTACCCCTCCGTTGATACCCTGGGCCATGCGGATCTCCTGGCGGGCTGCAGCGGTCATCAGCGCCTTCCAGTCCTCACTGTCGAGCTTCTGCATGATCCCGTTGACCGGCCATTCGACTTGGCGGGAGATGTCGCCAAGCATTGCCCAGAGCTTGGCGTTCTGGTCCAAGGTGCGCCGGGACTTCACTGGGCGGACGATAATCTCGACGGCGCCGATGGCCGATAGCTCGGTTGCGAAGAGGTATGCAAGCTTGAACACGTCGCGGATTCGGGCCGGCCCCGACGACCAGAAGTGGCGAGGTTTATGAATGATGTTCGTCATGGCTTCCCGTCTCCGCATTTTGGACACCACCAAATGCCCATTCCTGGCTCATCCTTGGATGGAGTGAATCCTTCAGCTTCTTGTGGTTCGGAAAAGACTGTTCCGCCTTGCGCAGGATGACTGTGCCGCCCCAGGCCATAGATCGGAAAACATGGAACGCCATCAGGATTAGTGCAGTATTCGCAACTCATGGCTGCTCTCCCTTGGACAGGGCGGAGCGGTATCCGGCAACCTCGGCCATGTCTCGGTCGTAGTCACGGCGCGTCACAGGGTGCATGTCCTCAGGCTGCTGGCCGGCGAACTTCTGGAGCATTTCCCCGTGCAGTGAGTCAGCGCACTCGGACAGAGCCTTGCGCAGCGCCTCGTTCTCAGTTTGGAACCGCTGATATGCATCCCTGTAGGTCTTCACGTCGATTGCTTTGAACTCAAGAGCGCCCTCAAGCCGCTCGTTATAGGCCTTGAGCTGGGCGATGCTCGCTTCCTGTCTGCGGATGCGCGATGCCGCCGCCAGAAGAACAATGGCGAATGGATCGTTGTCGCCATGGTCCGAGTTTTCCTGAAACGCCTGGGCGTTATCGACCAGCTCCTTGATCAGGTCTTCAGCCAGCCAGTCGTGCGGACCTTTAAAAGCCTGGTTCTCGGCGATCAGGGCCACGACGCCATCAGCAAGAGCCTTGTGGTTTTCGTCGCCACAGAAACGTCGATCCGTCAGCACACGATCTACTAGCCGCTTCAGTTCGGTGTAGTCAGTCATGGCCGTTGCTCCAATTCCTGCGCCTGCTTGACCAGCAGAGCCCGTCGATCAGCCAATTCGTTGGCCGCTTTAATCCGCATTTCGAGTTTTTTCTCTGCACTGGCGCTGCGCATTTCCATCATCGAGCTCTTCACCAGCTCAAGCTTCTTGCGGAGCGCGGGCTTTGGCCGGGTTACGTGCCCAGTCAGCAGTCCAGCAATGGCGCGTCCGTCTTCGGTAACCGGCTCGACACTCAGGTCCGCCAGGTACTTCTGGGCGTGTTCGCGCGGGATGCGTTTCAGCTCAATCGCTTTGGTCACAGCCTGGATGCGACGGTTCGCGTCGAAGCCAACAGACACGTGCCAGTTGACTGGCTTCGCATCCTCGCGGGCCTGACTCACGAACCGCTGGTAGGCGTCGATGAACGCCATACGTGCGCCGATTTTGTCGCCGCCATCCAAGATGGGCTTCGCCGCAGCCAGGGCCAGCTGGATCTCGTCGGTCAGCACCACGGTTTCGAACTCGTCGTTCGTGGTCATGGCAATGGCCCAAGCCTCATCCTTTCCCGGGCGCCCATCGGCCGATTGGGCATGCTTCAGAATCGAAGCAACCGTGAGTCGACCACCTTCGATACGGCAGCTGCGAAGCGCTGCAGTAAGCACGGGCTCGGTGTATTCGCGCAGATCCTCGACCATCAACAGTGCTGCAGCCTGGGTGAGCTGCTGCCCCATCACCTCAGCAGTGGCAAACAGGGACAGGAGCAGTCGTTCTTGCTGTGCGTCATTCAGCATGGGCTGCAGCCCTCTTGGCTCGGAGCGCTTCAAGGGCCTGCTCGGCGGCGCTGAAGTTGGTTTGGGTCTGCTCGATCTGCCGAGCCGTGGTCCCGTTCATCTGGCGATTGGTGACCCACTGGGTGTGGTAGCTCTCGGCGTTGACCAGCAGCTCGTTGAGGCTGTGGCACTTGCGCACGACTCCGGCATCGCTGTTCTTCAGGAAGTGAGCCGCAACGTGGTGGGCGACATCGGCGCCGAGGCGGTCGACCAGCTGGCCGAGCTGGCCACCGACCTTGGCATTCCACACCGGCCAAGTGCTGTAGCGCTTGCGGTAGGCCATGGCGTAGTTCGCCCAGGCCTTGAAGGTTTTGCAGGTCTGGTCTTTCGGGCCCGGCATGTCGGCGGGAATTTCGACTCGGGGTACTTCGATGCGATCAAGCACCACCAACCCACCGGATACGGCCGGCTCTTCGGAGCCGCCGTTCAAGTCCTGACTGGTATCCTGATTAGTACCCTGATGATTGGTATCCTGATTTGTCGGATTTTTTTCCGACCCTTGCTCGGATTTATTTCCGACCTTGCTCGGAGATTTTTCCGAGGTAGATCGGATTTTTTTCCGACCTTTGTTTTCTGCTGGGGTCGGATATTTTTCCGACCCATCAAGCTTCTGGTTCCATTCGACAGCCTTTTCGGTCAGTCGGAAAAGCGTGATGTTAGAAGTGCTGGAAAGCTCGATTAAACCAGCCTCTTCCAGGGCCTTCAGCATGCGATAGGCAGTGTCTGGCTTGTCGGTGAGCAGCGGCAGTTCCTCAATGATCTTGGCCTTGCTCAGCGCGAAGAAGATCCCGTCGTCAGTCTTGACCGGTTTGGTCCAGCTCGGGCAGCCGTAGATAAAGGCGAACAGCAGGGCCTGCTGAGAGTTCAGCCCCCACTCAAGCGCCTTCACCTGGTTGATCGTGATGGTGAACTGCATTTCAGGCCTCCGCCGATCCGCGGAAATCAATGACCTTCACGCCCTTCCAGCTATTACAGCTGGCACAGAGTGTTTGGAGATTCTCTAAAACGGCCTCCCCGCCCAAGCTTTCAGGGTAAATGTGATCAGCCCGCAAGTTTCTGTGATCGCCACAGCGCAGGCAGCGATACAGGTCGCGCTCGAAAACCTGGGTTCTTATGGATTGGCCGATAACAGCTTTTTTAGGCCTTGGCGCCTCCTCGTTCGGCCAGGTAAGCCAGGTACCGCCATGCTTCTTGCTATAGGCGTTCGCAATTCGTTCGGCGCACTCTCCGCAGACAGAGGCACCTGGCACCTCAAGGGAATAGCAGTACATGGCGTTGCGAGCTTCCTGGCTGGAGTCGCCACATACTGGGCATGAAGTCGTAGGCACCATGCTCACGCGGCACCTCGCAAGGCCTTGTCGTGAGTGAACAGGCCGTCCCAGGTCTTTTTCATAGGCAGCTCGCCAGCCAGATACAGGTCGTACAGGCGCACCGCGCCCTTCTTGAGCAAGACCGGCGTGAAGGAAATAAAGGCCTCTTTCCCGTGGGGAGTGACTTCGTGCTGGTGCTCGGTCATGTACTTGTCGCGAGCGTAGGAAGCCACGCGAAGGCGCAGGCCGGACTTGCTCTCGTTATAGAGCCAGTTCCGGCTCTCCAGGTACTTGCCCACCTGCATCACGTTGACCCCGTTGAGGCCCTTGCAGAATTGGGTGTGGGTCATGCCTTCCTTGAACAGGTTTTCCAGGGAGTGGATCTTGGTAGCCTGGGCTTCGACCTGGATGGTCAGCTGAAGTCGTGCCTGCTCAGCCTCAAAGGCCAGCTGGATCAGATCCATGCGGGAAAGCTCGCGTGGCTGGGCAATTGCTGCTTCCAGCTCACGCCAGCGGCGAACTACGGCCAGGCGCATCTTGGCGCTGTAGCCGGTCAGTAGCGTGTCGGTCATCTCTCGGTTGAGGTTGAAGCAAGGCAGGAAGCGCCCGGTGCTGTCCTTGTACTGGGCTGAAAAATCAGCCGAGTCGATTTCGAGCTCAGCGAGCATCGAACGGATATCAGCCAGCACGTTCTTGTGCAGCTTTCCGGTCAGTTCGGCGATCTCAACAGACGACATAGTCCGCGCCACGTTTTGCGAACTCTGAAAACGTGGCGCGATATTGGTAGGGGTATTGCTGGAATTGGGTTGGCTCTGCATAATCGGCCTCATCAAGTGGTAATGAATCAGCCGGGGCGCAATCCCGGCTTTTTTGTGCCCGGGATTTAGGCTGCCTTCACCGACGCATCCATCACGTCGAGGCTGTGGCGGACATGCTGAATCTCTTGGCGGATCTGGGACTTCTCGAAAGCGCTGACGTGGTTGTCATCCAGGGCTTCATGTACCGCGATGGTCAGTTCAGCCACTTCCTTGCCAACGCTGATCAGTGATTTGGTCAGGGCCTGCGGCTTCGGCGCGGTACGAGCCACCAGGTCAAAGCCAAACTCACTGGCCAGTGCCGCCAGGGGCCGCATATCCCCGGTGTGAAGCAAGATCCCGAACAGATGCTCAACCGTCAGGTGGTGTGCATCGTTGTCCGGGTTGGCGCGCTGCAGCAGGCTCACATGTGGAACCCCCATCTTGGCGGCCAAAGCCTTCGCCTCGTTGTCCAGCACAGCGCTCTGGCAGGACCGCAGAAAATCTTCCATTCGTAAAACCTCAGTTCTGTTTCCGTGGCGCCCTGCCGGTGCAGAAGCGATCATTTGCTCAATGGATCGGCGGACAGGGATGTCGCTTAGGCGGCCATCTCGGCCCAGGGAAACGACGGACAAAGCTTTTCTTTTTTGAAAGCGCCTTCGGTCAGCGCCTCCGCTCGCTTAGCAATAACCGGAGACATGCCGTGCTTCCCCCGAACCCAGCCGGAAACGGTGCTTTGATCAACCTTGAGCTTTTCGGCGGTGGCCTCCTGGGTGCCGAAGTAATCAACGAGGCCCTTGTAAATTGCGTTCATGATGCCCCTCCATACGGGAATACCCATATAGTAGGTTATGGGAATGCCGATTTGCAAGGCTATGGGAGCACCCGTAATACTCGCAAGATGGAATTCAAAGACAGACTCAAAGCAGCCCGCAGACACGCCAAGCTCAATCAAACCGAGCTTGCAGAGCGCGCTGGCCTCACGCAAACCTCAATTTCCGACCTCGAGCGCGGCAAGTCGAAGGCGACCGCCTTTGCTGCTCAGATAGCGTCGGTGTGCGGCGTCTCCCCGATGTGGCTCGCTGAAGGTGTCGGGGAGATGCTTAAAGGGGCGAGTGCAGAGCCATCAGCGCACGCCCAGCCAGGCGTCAAGCTCGCCAACATCGAGACCTGGGATGACACAACCCCGCTCCCTGACGACGAGGTCTACGTCCCCTTCCTGCGCGAAGTAGAGCTGGCAGCCGGCTCTGGCCGGTTTGTGATCGAGGAAAGTGATACCGCCAAGCTGCGCTTCTTCAAGAGCGATCTGCGCCGCAACAACGTGCAGTTCGATAATGCCAAATGCGTGATCGCCCGCGGCAACAGCATGTTCCCTGTGCTGCGCGATGGCGCCACGGTAGGCGTGAACACCGGCAAGAACTCGCTTGGCGATATCGTCGATGGCGACCTCTACGCGATCAATCACAACGGCCAACTGCGCGTGAAGCAGGTCTATCGCCTGCCCACTGGTTTGCGTCTGCGAAGCTTCAATCGTGACGAGCATCCGGATGAGGACTACACGTTCCAAGAGATCCAGGAACAGCAGATCTCGATCCTGGGTCACGTGTTCTGGTGGGGAATGTTTGCTCGCTGATTCTCAAGCGCCGCGGAAGTGTTGAATGCTAAAGAAACAGCCATCAAACAGCAAAGCAGCAACTGCTGCTGATATCGAGCGATCCATCCAGACCCTCAACAAAATGGCTGAACGGCTTTGGGGGGATGGTAGGGAGGTCGAAGCAAAAGCCCTCCTGGACGCGCTAGACGGATTAAACAGGGCCTTGGATCGAATCAGGATCGGCGAAAGTCGCAAGGTTAGGACGCTTCATTAAGGAGCGAGACTCAATATAGTTAAAAGCATTGAGGCTTACAGATGCCCTCTGCTGGATGGAATCGTCTGTCGTTGCAGGGATTTATAGTCGCTATCGCGCATCATCTAAAAGGAATTGAGATGACTGACATTCACAGTGAATTCGAGCAGAGCAAATACTTCCATAGCTCCAGGATAGATAGACGCTCAGCTGACGCCCTCGTTGGCTTGGCAGCAGGCCTCGCCGCCGACGGTGTCGTGTCTACCGCCGAAGGCTTATTCCTCAAGGACTGGCTTGAAACGAATCTCACTCACCTTGATGATCCTGTCATCAACCTGCTGTATTCGCGGCTCTCTAACATGCTCTTGGATGGGGTGCTAGACCCAGAGGAATCCCTTGAGCTTATCGGCTTGCTGCAGAGCTTTTCGGGCCTGAGTGCCGAAAAGCCAAAGGCTAGCGATCAGACCTTCAGCACGCCCAACGACCTTCCCTTCAATCGTCCAGAACCAGATCTCACTTGGGACGGTAGATTGTTCGTTTTCACTGGAATCATGGCCTACGGACCTCGAAAAGACTGTCAGGCCTTAGTAGAAGAGCGTGGCGGCATCATCGGTGGAGGGGTGAGCAAAAAGATTCACTACCTAGTGGTTGGCAGCATTGGAAATGACCAATGGCGCCACAGCTCCTATGGGACAAAAATAATGAAGGCGGTGGAGTTGAGAGAGGCTGGAACACCTATCGCCATCATCGGCGAGCAGCAATGGCAGCGCGCGCTTTTTGGGTGAGTTGATGAGGTAGGGCTAATTCCTGATGGAGTTTCTAGAGTTCTTGGGAAATCTTTGCAGCTCACTCTGCAATTACCAACCCTATCAAAAACCTCGCCGCGTATTCACACGTGGGTTTGTAGCTTTCTGTGTGATGGTTGTCGTGCTTGAGCTGATGACGTTGAGCCATTTCTATGGGCAACCTGGCTGGTGCTTGGGGCTGTGTAGAGAGATTTGAGCAATCACTTGGTTTGGTGGGGCGGGTTTTAGGCCGACGCGGATGAGCAAGGCGCCGACGCCCTGATCAAGATCGCCCTCTCCTTCCAGGAAACCGAGGACAAGCTGGCGGGGTATGCGGAAGATGTGAAGGTCAGGAGAGTTTTGCGGGGAGGGGGATGCTGAGAAGGCGCAGATACGAAAATTTTGATGTGGGATAGTGACCTTCTTTGCAGCAGCCCGTCTAAGATGTGTTGAACGAAGCCTCGTTCATCCCCAAAATGGATTTTTTGGTTAACCCACGGACAAGGGGGGCGCATGAAAAGATTCGAGAACGCAAGCCACCTCATTGGGGTGGGGATATATACGCCTGCAGAGGCGGCCATGTACACGGGCATACCTGCAAAAGACATCCGCAGATGGATGTTTGGTTACAAAGCCGATGGCGTCGATCACGCTGGGCTTTGGACGCCAGAAATAGACTCGACCGAGGAAAAACTCCTAGGCTTTCACGACCTGTTAGAAATCAGGTTTGTGCACGCTTTTCGAAAGCATGGCGTAAGCCTTCAGGCTATTCGCTCGGCATCCAGGCAGGCCGCAGAGATTTTTGATCAACGCTACCCGTTCACTTGCAAGCGGTTCCAAACCGACGGAAGAAGTATTTTTGCGACCGTTTTCGACGAGACCGGCGACGAAGCTATTCTCGACCTTGCGAAACGACAGTATGCGTTCAGGCAGGTAATCGGCCCATCCCTCTATGAGGGTATTGATTACACAGGCGAAGGGCGTGCACAACGCTGGTACCCAGTAAAGCGAAGCAAGGCAATTGTACTGGACCCAAATCGTAATTTTGGCAAGCCCGTCTTGTCGTCCACTGGCGTCGATACAGCTGCGATTTACCATGCATATTTGGCCGAGGGCCAGGATGCAAAACGTGTCTCGATGATTTTTGAAATTACGGCTTCCGCAGTGGATGCGGCAGTAACTTTTGAGCATAGGATTGCTGCTTGAATTTTCTGATTGACAACAATCTCCCTCCCGCAATAGCAAGAGCTCTTCACGAATTGTGCAAGCTAGAGGGGCACCAAGTTATAGCGCTTCGTGATAAGTTCAAGCAAAACACCATCGACATCGATTGGATTTCAGAGTTGAAAACTGAAGGGCGCTGGACTGTCGTATCGCAAGACAAGTTCACCAAGGGTGACGCGGAACGGAGGGCGTTTCGCGAGTGCGGTTTACCCATTTTTTGCCTGGCAAAACAATGGGGGCAGGAACCCTATTGGAGCAAGGCGCAGAACCTCGTGAAGTGGTGGCCGGCGATAATTCAGCAATCAGAATTGATAAGCGGCGGAGCGGCCTTTAGGGTTGCATGGCGATTTACCGCACCTGGAAAGTTCGAGCAATTAAAAATCTAAAGCCCGGCCCAGCGCTGGGCTTCTTGTATCTGCCCTTAGCCTTTCAGCGACTTAATCTCTCCACTTAGACCAAGGAGACTGCGGAGCGGTGGATTTGCTATCAGCTGTACCTCCCTTCGCATGCCTGAGGGAGCACTGTGACACCGAAGCACTTAGCCCGCTTGTCCCCGCGGCCACTCCTCTTTCTGTATGGGCAAGCGAGGCGTAATCGCTTCGTCTTCAGCGAACATCAATAGCGCGGCGTTAGCCTGACGCACCATCGCGACCCACTCTGATGAGGTTACCAGGCCACAGTGCTGAAGCCTCAGGGCGACGAGCAAGGCCGCATCGTATTCAGACTCGCTTAGCGGACCCGCCCCAAGATACCTCCCCGCCCAGTCGAGAATGACCAGATTCTGTTCCTTGTCCTCCACCCCTAAGCCCTCAAGTCGCACGGTGCTGAAGGACGGCGAGATTACATAATGTCAGCATTGTCGGATATTCGAGCAACCTACCACTCATCCGGATTTTTCCGAAAAGATGAACCTATACCAAGGTCCAATTGTAAAAAAACATTTACCTTACATAAAAGCGACAAGAACTTACGCAGCCAACCTCTTTGCGTCAGCTAGTTCAAATACCTCAATCCAGTCTATGTGTTCGCCTGCAACGCTCTAATTCCGACAGCGACTTTTTGTTTCTTGCCCAAAGTCCTTGTTATTCGTAAGCGTCTGGGGAATACACCTGTCTCAAAACCCGGTCTTGATGCGTTCACTGGCGATGGAAAGGTACAATCTATCTCTTATATTTCGCTGAGACGGATTTCATGCATTTATACATCGTGCGGCATGGTGAAACCTGGGCTAATGCCGAACATCGATACCTTGGATCTCTTGATCCAGAACTTACCGCGCTGGGCCGCCAGCAAGCTCAAACGCTTTGCGAGCAATTGCCCGCAAGCCTTGATGTACTTGTCGTTTCTCCACGCATCAGGGCGGTACAAACCGCGAGTATTCTGAACGAACGCCTCAAGCTCTCGCCTGAAATAATGGACTGCTTCAGAGAGCGGGATGTCGGCGTTTTCGAGGGGTTGACCCAAGGCGATGCCAAGAAGCGCTATCCGCAACTCTGGTCGCAGAACATCACTCGACTTTGGGATGCTGGGCCGACCGATGGTGAGTCGATCTCTGACGTTGTGAAACGAGTGCGAGACGGTTTAGCTGAGCTGGAATCGAAATATCCCTCCAAAACTGTTTTGCTTGTAGCACACGGCTTCGTTGCAAAAGTAGTCAGAGCACTGGCCATAGGAGACTTTTCAGACTTCTACGAATGGCAGCTTTCAAACGGTAACATGCTGTTTTTGCAAAGCTTCAATATACCTACACAAGATCTTGAAACTCTGAGGTGCTCTCTACCCATAGCGTGATGTGGGCTGCTGCCAGTTTTGCGGCAGCAACTCCGTAATCTCACTTGCCCGCTGCATCGGTAGACGAGCCAGCACGCCCTTCAAATACGCATACGGATCATGACCATTCATACGCGCCGACTGGATCAGGCTCATGATTGCCGCCGCCCGCTTGCCGCTACGCTGCGACCCGGCAAACAACCAGTTCGACCGTCCAAGCGCCCATGGCCGGATCAAGTTCTCGATCTGGTTGTTGTCGATGGGCACAGCACCGTCTTCCAGGTGGCGCGTCAACGCTACCCAGCGTTTGAGGCTGTAATCCAGACTGTTATTCGCCCCTGCCCTGTCATCAATTCGATCAGCCAACAACCAAATAGGCCTCGTCAATGGAGGCCGGGTGTAGTGGGTGGTAAAATTCCAGATCTATTTGAGGAGTAGTCCAATGAAAGGAATTGGGACGCTTGCCCTGGTGGTGGGTATTTGCTGGGCTGTGTTCGCACTGAGCATGGACGTATCTGTCGCTACTGGATCTGGCGGCAGAGTGAACAACTTGGGGCTTATGGCTGACCGTCAGTTACACACCATCGTTGGCGGGATGATCGCCCTCGCCGGCCTGCTTATGGTGCTGCTCGGTGGTAAAGGCTCTGCCCAGTCAGCAACCACTGCAACTGATACCCGCCCCTGCCCCGCTTGCGCGGAAGCCATCAAGAATGCCGCGATCAAGTGCAGGCACTGCGGGGCTGATGTTGAGCCAGTTGCAGCCCCAAGACTCAGAAATGGCTGGGTGGCCTCCATCCCCTGCAAGCCCGAAGACGTTGATCGGTTTCACGAGGCTGTCCGGTCCCTGGGCCTGCCGTTGGTCAACATGGTAGAGGGCCAATGGGGAGCCGGACCTTACGAATCAAAAAGCGAGGCTCGCGAGGCGCTGGCCAAGCTCCATGAAAGCTACAAGTTCTTTGGCGATATCGTCTACAGAGACTCGGTGAGCGGCAAGTACCCACCGATCATTGACTGACCCGCCGACCTATCAGAGCCCGCCTAGCGCGGGCTTTTTTTCGCCCATTAATACGGGTAGACGCAACAATATGGGAATACCCGTTGACACTTAATATGGGTTTGCCTATATTTATTCCCAAGCCAACGCAACACCGGCCCAGCAGCGAAAGCCGCGCCGCTCTTTAACAACATGCGCCATTAACGATTACCCGGCGTTTCGCTGGGAGGTCAGCCCCGGCCACACCTGTGGGGCGAGAGAAAGTCAGGTGAACAAAATCGCGCTGCCACTACTGGCGACCGGCGATCCGATAGCCCCGAAAGGCTACCAACGCGCAGAACTGCGACGGCGGACGAGGTGTTGACCGAACTGGCGAATGACCCGGTAGGAGGCGCGAAACGGATTCAAAATTTAGCGCCCCCGACAGCCTCGGCTGGGGACGCCGGACCTCATGCACCCTGCCCCACTCAGCCGGGCATTCAGAGCTGTAGCGTGCATGTTGCAAGGACCTGTGATCCGTGGCGAACAGATGCTGTTTGACGCCACGGGGAGGAAGCTCGAAGCCCACACCGACGAAGATCGGCCAGCCCTGCAATCAGCGGCGGGTAACTGGCCAACATCGCTGACGCAACAACCCTGGTCTGACGCCAGTCGCAGGACCGGGCGCATTACCCTGCTTGGTCAGCCGCTCGAACCGTCATTTGGCGAGGTGTCGCTGATCACTTTTGGCTCTTTAAAGCCTTTGTACGATTTTTGAACCGCATCAGTGAATAGCAACAACATATAGGCAAGAGACAAGAAGGCGCTAACAAATTGGAGCATTTGCCAGTCACTCCAGTGTGCTGTTATCCCCCAAATGGAGAGCCCCATAAAAACCAGAAACAGAAGGTTCGCGCATATCGCCGCGAGCATGAACCTCTTCCTTCGAGCAAACCACTTACTAGATTGACCTGACAGCCATGGAATCCCGGTAATCATCAGCAGTAGCTCAATCAGCTTTCCCGGAACTGCCCTCAAGAAGATCCAGATTTTTTTCAGGCAACTCCAAATCGCTCGCAACCTTTGCTCTCCCTTTGCACAACCTTAAATGGTCGCCTTTTCAGCGACTTACTTTAACAGAACACCGCCCTTCGACTCCCCTCCGACACCACTCGCATGCACTCCCCTACGCGCCCATCGGCAACCAGCGGAGCGGATGAGTGCAGCCGAGTTTTGTTGGACCAGCACCCGCCACTCTGGAGGCAATCATGTCAGCACTACGCAAGGCACAGCTCGAATACGACAACCGTATGCCGCCACCGGTGAGCGATGACGACCTGGCCGAATCGGAATGGCTTGAGGCAAACGCCGAGCGCCTGCTGATGGGTTACCGGATCTCTTGGGGCTACCAACCTTCAGAGCGCGGCGAGGTCACCCAGGCCGACTTTGCAAGGGCGGTGCAGGACCATCTGAACCAGCGCCAGATCGACGGTGAGGATCAGCAAGACGCCTTCGGCCAGTTGGTGATCAATGCCATGGGCTTTCGCAGCTCGGGGCTCCTGATGGATCTGGCGGTGTACCTGCTTGGTAAGAAGTCAGCCTTGAAGGACATCGCGCTCGAGCTATTGAAGCCCCACGCAGAGGCAGCCGTAGCCTTCGAGCAGGAGCAGGCACGCTTAGAGCAGGAGTGCGGATTTTGAGCCCTCACATCCTCATCGACCAAGCCCTCGAAGGCGTTGCCGATCCCAACAGCCAGTCCGACATCGATGTCCTGGTACAGGGCCTGATCACCCGCCTGTTCACTGACGGGGCAATCACCACTGACGAATTCACCCACTACTGCAAGCGCCTGATGGAAGCCTGTCACCGGCGCAAGGAGGCAGAATGACCACTTCCCCAGTCAAGTCGCTCATTGATGAGCAGTTGGAAGACATCACCGCACACAACCTGCGCGATGCGTACAGCCTGGCTGAGCGCCGGGGCTTCTTCGGGCCGCCAGTTGAACAGTACGCGGAGCCAGGTTATCGCGGCCGGGTGCTGCAGGTTCTTCGCTATCGCGTGGCCCAGCTGGAGCAGCGGCAATGAGCGGCGCCGGCGCACACAAGCGTGGTCAGCAGCTGGCGATCCGCTGCGCGAAACTCCGTCGAGAAGGCCTGTCCCTTTCCGAGGTGGCCCAGGCAACCGGCATCAAGAAGGAGCAGGTCAACGCCAAGATCATCCTGGGCGAGCGCCTGCTCTCGCTGGTCGAGTCGTGATCGCAATTCTCTTCTGGCGTAGCTCCTTCCCTGCCCTCGCCCTCTGCACCGCCGCAATGCTGATCAGCACCCTCGCCGATCACTTCCCCCAATAACCCACATCTTTCAAAGCTGCGCACCTGCGCGGCGGGAGATAGTCATGCCTATACCTAACCTCGCCCTTTGGGAAGAAGTCGAAAAGACCGACCCCAAGTTCACCAAGGAATACACCGGCCCCGGTGGTTTCACGGGTACCGCGGTGAATGCCCAGTACCTGGCCAAGCGCGCCACGGAAAAGTTCGGCCCATGCGGTACCGGCTGGGGTTATGACGTGATCGAGGAGCGCTTCGACATCGGTGGCCCACTGCTGAACAAGGAAGGAGTAGTGCTGGCACACGCCCAGGTGCACACCCTGAAAGTCGCCCTGTGGTACCTGGGCGACGACGGTGAACGCAAGACGATCACGCACTACGGGCACACGCCCTTCATCACACAGAACCGCTTCGGTATCAGTACCGACTTCGACGCGCCGAAGAAGTCCCTTACCGATGCGATAGGCAAATGCCTGAGCCAGCTTGGCTTCTCCGCCGACGTTCGCCTGGGTCTCTACGACGATATTCACTACGTCAACGAGCGCCTGGGTGAAGCCGAGATCGAGCGCGCCGAAGACAAGATCGAAGCGAAGGAGCGACTGGCCGCCGAGTACCGCGAATGGCTGGCTGAGACGCTCCATCTGATTGGTACCGCGCAGTCGCTCAACGAGCTGCAGCAGCTCTACAAGTCGGCCATGCGCAAGCTGGACCTTCGTCAAAACGATCCAGAGCGCGAAGCCCACAAACTCAAATTCACCCGTGCCAAGGACGCCCGCAAAGCGGACCTTGAAGACTCTATGGAAGGTGCAGCATGACCCAGCTCTACGCACTGACTGGCCAAATGGCCGAACTCGCCGCCCTGGCAGATACCGATGATGAAGGGCTGCGTCAGGCCATTCAGGACACCATGGACGGCATCAAGGGCGAGTTCGAAGTGAAGGCCGACAGCATCGTCATGCTGCGCCGGAATATCGAGGGGGACATCGACGCCATCGATAAGGAAGTCGACCGCCTGAACGAGCTCAAGCGCATCAAGAAGAACACCGTCGACCAGATCAGCGACTACCTGCGCCGGAACATGGAGGCCGCGGATATCAAGTCGATCAAGCGCCCGCTGTTCACTATCACCCTCGCCCTTTCGCCAGAGAAGGTGATCGTCGATGACGAGAAGGCCGTGCCTGACGAGTTCGTGTCGTTGAAGAGCGTGATCACCCCGGACAAGAAAACCATCGCCGTCCGGCTCAAGGAAATCCGCGATCACAACGAGGCGGTGCGCAAGCGAATGGCCGCCGGCGAGGACGCGGAAGCCGAACTTCTGGAAGAACCAAGCTGGGCCCACCTGGAGCGCGGCGAGAGCTCGATTCGCATCAAGTGAGGTAACCATGAGCAACAACTTCATCCTGGTCTGCTCCGAGCGCCAGGCAGAACTGGAGGCAGCTAAGGCTGCCTTCTTCATGTCCGGCAACAAGGTCCAGGTGCTGGAGTCTTTCAGGTTCCTGCCTCGCCGGCCACGCAAGGACCTGGGTGGCCAGAATGGCAAACGCGCCACCCGCCCGCAGCCCAAGCGAACCTACGAAGACCAGTTCGCCCAACGCAAGGCCTACGTCGACACGATCCGAGAGCTCGCCAAGACCATGACCATCGACCAGGCCATGGCCGCCACCGGGAAGTCGGAATCAGCCATGCGTCGGGCCTCCCATGAAGGTGGCTTCACGTTCAAGAGCAAGGTCGTTGATAGGGAGCGGGATTTGAAGCTCATCGAGCGCCTGGCGTCCCTGCGGGACGCTGGAGTGTCACGTATCGCTGCCTGCAGGAAGGTCGGGATCTCTGACACCCTACTGAACCGCCTGGTGCTCGACTACGACTTCAACTTTCCGAAGCGCTGGGAGAAGCGAGCTTGAGGCGCTTCAGCCACCGCCCGCAACAGCGCAAACGTCAAACCTGGTCGACGATACCGGCCAGCGGAATTGAAGAGGTAGGCCATGGCCAAGAGTGGAAAAGAGCGATCGGCGAAAACCGCCGAGAAGCGGATCGAGTACGACGAGAAGGAGCTGCGGCACAGGCTGCGACTGGGCACCCGGAAGAAGCTTGAAGAGTTGATGGCCTGGAATGATATTGAAGAAATCAGCGAGGCAATCCAGAACCTGATCCTGAATGCTCACGCCCTGGGTCCGACTCTTTCCTACCAGGCAATCGAAAGTCCGCGCCACAAAATAAATGTTAGCGAAAACGTGGCGCGGATGATTCAGGCCGCTGGACAACGGAAAGCATCACGACTCGATGCCGAGGAGGCTTGAATCCTACTCATCAAAGTCGATTGGCCCTGTTTCGACTATCCACTTGTAGCCAAGCCTATCGGGCTTAAGTCGTTGGCTACCCTGCATATCTTGATGAATGTGGAGCAAGTATCCGGAATTGTCTGCCTTAGCAACGATGGCAACTACGAACCTACCTGCATCACTTTCTGACCAGGGCCTCGAATCGGACAAGCTCATCGCCCTGGCCATCTTTGCATTGTTGCTTTGGGTTCTAGGGATCATAGCGAATACCTTTCAGCTGAACGGTATTGATAGCTTACTCCGACTGATAAAACTCAAGCCTACCACCTGTCGCATACGGCTACGGAGGGCGGCACCTACCCGTTTTGTCGGTCATACCAGGCATTTGCGACGATTATTCCCTGTGAATTAGCGTCATCCTGACTTACAGGGCCCTGAACATGGCCTGCAATCGTTGAAAAAGCGCCCCCTTCATCAACCAAAACAACAGCTCGAATCACCTCGTTTTTTGGGCCGTCAGCCCACGAATAACAAACATGAGCCTGCTTACCATTTTTCAGTCTCACGAATTCGCCTACAGGTCGGTCTCCATTCATCTCAGTCTCCTTGATCCGGCTTTATGCCGGGCCATGAAGCAATAGCCCACAAACACAAATCACGCCACCATCGGTAACGGAGGGCGGCGCATGCATGGAGAAAGCCATGAGCAACTACAGCTGCGACTACGTTCGCCGCCATTACGGTGTGCCGGCCGAAATCAGGCGTCGAGTGATCGCCAACGGTGAGCCCGGCGTGATCATGGCCGACCGCGGCCACTACATCGGCGTCATCCTCGACAGCGACCTGGAGAAGCGCATAAGGAACTACCATCCAACCTGGGAAATGCAGTACGGCGAGATGGCCGAAACGCTCCCGCTCAAAGAGTGGCTGGTCCTGCCGTTCAACCATGACTGGGATGATCTCAGTTGGAGTCGAAACGCCCGAGAAGACTTGGTCAGAGTGTGGGCAGCTACCAGAGGACAGGCCAAGTACAAAGCCTGGGAGCTGCTTCAGGACTACTGCCACAGCATCAAGGCGATGCTGCACTTCAAAGTCCGACGCGCCTGACCCGCCCTCACCTAAAGGAGTTTGCCCAGGTAAGAGCGATAACCATGGTTAATCTGGGAATACTTCTGCCTTAGGTAGAACACCGACCACGGTCTGGCACTTTAAATCTGCGCAGACGACCATGCTAATTGCTTCTGAAGTCCTTGCAACATAGCGGTTAGAAACGGCCACAAATTCAATGCCGGAACACTTCGGACAGGTCGGTTTGAACTCATCATCCCGCATTTCTTCTACGCCCATCAGCTTCTCCTAAATTCCGGCTCCATGCCGGACTATCAACCAATAGCCCACAAACTCACTTCGCGCCACCGGATACGACTACGGAGGGCGGCGCCTGACTGGAGATAATCCATGAGCAAGTGCGCAGAGACAGGCGGCTTCATTTCTTCGGAGAATCAGAAAGAACCTGTATGCCGCTGGCAGCAGCTGCTAAACGGTGTAGCGAGCGAACCGAGCCAGAAAGCTCGCTTGAGACCTCCGCGCCAAATTTGGAAAGACCAAGCCTCGCCAGTGCATCAATCACCGCCGCTACATCCGATAGAGTTAGATGAACTTCATGATCGTACTCGCCGTCTCGATCAGGATCGGAGGTTCGTTTAAGGCTTAGGGTCACCCTTGTCCCTTTCTTGGGATCTGACTCCACAGATACCAATGGCGGCTTCTTTGCCCTGATTAGCGCCCAGCCGGTCTTTCTATTCGCGCCCTGTCGAAGAATTTCCATAAATATTTCTCCTTAACCCGGCTCCATGCCGGTCACCCGTAATACCTTTATCGCCCCTACCTTCAAAGCTTCAGAAGACCACTCACCTTATGGCCCTACACAACCGTATGAGCGATTGGCATTCTGATTTTTTGAAGATTTCTTCCTGAATTATTTCGCTTTTATTTTCCCAAAAACAGAGCTCACATGCTCTATCCCATCGAAGACAGAAGGAATTGCAGTATCACCGGAAGATACTTCACTGAAAATTATTTGCTCAAATTTTAGCAATACCTCTTTATCATCCTTGCGAGTTTTTACCGCAAAATCTGAATAAGACTCGATAAAACTACACAAGGTCATACGGAGATCTACTTGCAATATTTGAAGCTTTAACGACCTGAAATTGTGAAGAAAAATCCTAAAGTAATATATCAAAAGCAATTCAAAACCTAATATCACCAAGAAATCAACCACAAGAGCATACTCGCCCAAACGCTCGGGTAGCAACCCAAATATTTTAAACAACGGGCCACTTAACAATGCCAAACCCGAAAACCATAACAATATCAAAGTGACATTTTTCTCTCTTATTTTAGAGATTTTCAGCCTAGAGAACCCCTCATTCAGGTTAGCGAAATTGTATCCCTGCTCACTCCGTTGGAGACGTTGTTCAAGCTCGGAAATCCTTTCGACTTTTTTAATATACGCGGCGTCAAAACGTTCTATTTCAGATTTAGCGACTTTAATATTCTCGCTAAAGCTGGAAAAACCTCTGACATCTGGATTATTAAAAAAACGCCGAAGAATTTGCACCAGCATTTGACTGTTCGCCCAAAGATATTGCTCTTTAGCTTCCTGATATTCCTCGAAGTCCACTCCAACTAAATTCATCTTCGCACTGGAAACCGAACCCGAAAGATCCGTGGGCGATACAACTTCAAACTCACACACGAAGCGATAGCAAACACAAAAAAGTGAGGCAAGCTTACTATCGCCACCATCGTAGTTTAGAAGAAAGTCAATAAACCTACTGTGAAATACAGACTTATTATATTGGCACTCCCGGTCATATTCCTCCGACCTAACTTGAAAATCGCGCAACGCCAGAAACACAAAGCGCTTCATAAAATCGATTGCCGTGCGCTCCCCACTACCCCTACTGGTCAGCTCACCCTCAATCTTATTAAGAACAACAGAAGCTACTTCTTGTATCTCAGGCCTTGCAAAAAGAGGTAGTTTTCCGCTCTTGGCATCTAATTCAACTGACATCGATATATCCCTATAAGAAACTCCATTTACTATACCGGCGAGGAACCAGCATGCCCATAACTTACGGATCGGTCTGCTCCGGAATTGAGTCTGCAACACAAGCGTGGCACCCGCTGGGCATGCGCGCAGCCTGGTTCGCGGAGATTGAGCCGTTCCCCTCGGCGGTCCTGGCCCACCACTACCCCGACATGCCGAACCACGGCGACATGACAAAGCTGGCAGCCCTGGTGCTGGCCGGCAAGATTCCGGCGCCGGACGTTCTGGTCGGCGGCACCCCGTGCCAGGCCTTCTCGGTAGCCGGCATGCGCGAAGGCCTCACCGATCCCCGCGGCGCCCTCACCATCAAATACGTGGAGCTTGCAGATGCAGTTGACTATGTTCGAGCCGGCCAGCGAAAGGCCGCCTCAATCGTCGTCTGGGAGAACGTCCCCGGCGTCCTCAGTGACAAAGGGAACGCCTTCGGATGCTTTCTTGGCGCGCTTGCTGGGGAAGACTGCGAGCTGCAGCCTCCAGGGAAGAAATGGCAGGACGCTGGTTGTGTGTATGGACCCAAAAGAACAATCGCGTGGCGGGTCCTGGACGCCCAATATTTCGGCCTGGCCCAACGACGCCGTCGTGTGTTCGTTGTCGCAAGTGCTCGAGACGGGTTCGATCCCACCGAGGTACTTTTTGAGCGCGAAGGCGTGCGCCGGGATACTGCGCCGCGCCGAGGCGAGGGGCAAGACGTTACCGGAACAGCTCCTTTCGGCCCTGCACTCCAGTGTGGATGCGGATACGTCTTCGCCGAATCCCTAGGTGTGTTTGGCTGCCCCAACTGCGAGGGGGACGAAGGGCCGGCGGTCGGGATGTTCGGCGGGATACCAGCGTTCGGCGGCCACAGCCTGAGCGGCTCAATCGAGCGCGCTGCAACGCTCACCGCCAAGGACAGCCGGCTCGATATCGAAAGTGAAACCTTCTTTGTCGCACCGACGTTGGCCGGCGGCGCCCGCAAGAATGGCGGTTACAGCTACGACGATGTGCCGTGTGTTGCCGCAACTCTAGACGCCAGCTATGGACGCCTACAGGGCTGCTCAGGCCAGGACGCGAATCACGGTCATAGCCACCTGGTTGTGCACGGCACACAAGATCCTTGCGTCAGCATCAACCAGGCTCATACCTTGGGCCGCAATAGCGGCCAGGAGAACGCTGTACTGGCCTACTCGACAAAACTGCACCACACCGCGGCACTCGGCGCAGGAAAATGGTACGAGGAGTACACAGCATCCCTTGACGCATGTAGTCCACCACCGGCACTGCTGACCCCCGCTCAGGTTCGACGCCTAACTCCCCTTGAGTGCGAACGCCTCCAAGGCATGCCCGACGACTACACCCTTATCCCCTGGCGCGGCGAGCCTGCCAGCGAGTGCCCAGACGGCCCACGCTACAAGGCGATCGGTAACAGCAAGGCAGTCACCGTCGTCCGCTGGATCGGCCAGCGAATCCTGCAACAACTCTAAACACCCCACTCAACAATCGGAAAGCCTGCCGGCGATGGCGGGCGAGGAATTCCTATGCCCGAAATCAAATGCGAATACGGCCATACCCAGAGCATCGGGACCGATGCCTGGGTCGCCACCCTAACCCTGGACCAGATGCGCTACGCCCGTGACCAAATGGCCGAGAAGATCAAGGCTGCCGAGGCCCAGCCAAAGCGCACCGTGTGGCGGGTAAGCAATGGCACCCTCTGCGAGGGGAATTACCGCGAGGAGGACTTCGAGAAAGCAGTTGATCACCTGCTGCGGATCTACAAAGGCGAATTCATGAAGGCCGCACCGGACTGGATCAAAAAGCCGTTCGGCTATCTGGTTTTCGAGCGCCAGCTGCCGAGCCTGACCCCGGAGCTGGTTACCCAGTTCGAATACGACACCGAATGGTTCCCCGCCAAGCCCTAACCCACCCTCTGCCGCATCGCGGCGTGGATCGCTCATGAACATAAAATTTTTATCGCACGAAGAGGTTTGCGAGCTGACCGGCGCGCGGACAAAAGCAGGACAAATCCTGAACCTGAAGAAGAACGGAATCCGGCACTCGATCAAGCGCAACGGCTGGCCGGCAGTTACGACACAAGCCATTACTGCCGTCGGATCATTCGAGCCCGAAAAACCTGTTTGGACGCCAAGAAAGGCCAGTTGAGATGGGAAGAAGACCAACCAAGCCGGGCTCCATTGCCCGGCTGCGTGAGCGCAAAAAGAAAAGCGGCCGCATCTACTATTACTACGACACCGGAGGAAAGGACCGCAAAGAGATAGCGCTGGGGAGCGACTACGGTTTGGCAATCATGGAATACGCGAAACTGGAGCGCGACCGTACCGCGGTAGACCTGGTCGCCAAGGTAGTAACGTTTCGCTACGTGGCCGAGAAATACATGGTCGAAGTGGTGCCCGATAAGGCGGAAAACACCCAAAAGGACAACCTGCGCGAGCTGAAAAACCTAATGGCGTTCTTCGACGACCCACCGGCTCCCCTAGAAACTATTGAACCGCTCCATGTCCGCCAGTATCTGACTTGGCGAAAATCCGCACCGGTCCGTGCAAACCGGGAAAAAGCTCTATTGAGCGCCATCTGGAATTACGCCAGGGACAAGGGCTACACATCGCTGGCCAACCCATGCTCCGGAATTAAGGGCAACAAAGAGACCGGCCGAGACACCTATGTCGAGGACGAGCTGTTCAAGCGCGTGCACGACAAGGCCGACGCCGGGCTGCGCGATGCGATGGATTTAGCCTACTTGACCGGTCAACGAGTGACAGACACACGTCTCATGGATGAGCGAGACGTGCGCGACTGCCAGATCTGGGTGCTCCAGGGCAAAACCAAGGCCAAGCGGCGTATCGAAGTAACGGGTGAGCTGAAGGTTTTAATTGATCGAATCAAGGCCCGGAAGTCCGGACACAAAGTCCGCTCGACGCGGCTGATCGTGACAGAAGATGGTACCCCGATGACGGCGGCGATGTTACGAAGGAGGTTTGATATGGCCAGAGAGGCCGCAGGAGTTGAGAAAGCCGACTTCCAGATGCGTGATTTGCGCGCCAAGGCTGGCACAGACAAGGCGGAATCGAGCGGCGATATCATGCAGGCCAAAGATCAACTTGGGCATACCACCGTAGTAATGACCGAGCAGTACATCCGCAACCGCAAAGGCAAGAAGGTCTCACCGACAAAGTGAATTGCGGACCATTGGATTAATTGCGGACCGGAAAGATACAGGCATTTACACTGGCTATAGCCCGTAAACCCTTGATTTTAGATGGTGCCCGAAGCCGGAATCGAACCGGCACGCCCTTACGAGCGGGGGATTTTAAGTCCCATGCGTCTACCAGTTTCGCCATTCGGGCGGTAGCGCGATCACGCGGCACTGGAACAGTCAATCGGCATCAGGCCGGCCAGTGCTTAAAGCAGGGTGTGGAATATATACATCCAGTCCTTGTGAAGCAAGGTCGAAGCAGGCAAAAAAACCTCTCCCTTCACTCTGAGCTCTGTGTAAAAAAACACAGTAAATCAGCAGCCTACAGCGGCGGTCTGATCATCCTGGATAGGGTCACCAAACATCGCGTCGACTTGTTAAGCGGCGCCAAGACTAACACGGAGAATTTATCCAACCAACTGATTTATAAAGACTTATCACCAGCCATAGGCTCATTCGAGAGGGGCGCCAGTCAAACCATGCAATGCGTTCAGCGCGAAGCGGGCCCTTGGCAGGTCTCAAGCTCCAGCCAGAAAATTCAACGATAGTTTGAGTTTAAGCGGGTCGTCCTGGGGGGCGGCCAACTCGGTTTCCAGGTGAGTCGAAAACGCCTGTTCCACTGGCGCCTCGGGGCCCTTGACCTGGGTCACTGTGCGGTTGTTTTCCAGCACCTTTGACAGTTGTGCGTAGGTGTAATTGGCGGGAGGCGTATTGCCTATGTTCATGGAGGTCTTCCTTGATATCGAGTCAATCCGCAAGGACAGATCGAAGAGTCAAAAGTCATGGCATGCCGCGTCCCGGTTCATTGACCAGATACTGACGCTGCAATGGGATACTACAGACTCTGGGCTGGAAATAAGCACATCGATAGCCAACGGAGTTCGCCCAGTACACATGACCTCGCCATCCATGAACCGGTAAAGAGTCATAGATACCGGGCGAACGCCACAAAACTATGCGTTCAGAATGACATGTTCAACTGTCACCAATGACAACCGGGGGATGTTAACCAGCGTAGTTGGTAAAACCACCGGCAAAGCCTCTGCGCCCTGCCCGCAGCTCAGTACGCAACTCGCCGATCAGGTTGGAGATGTCGCGCACACTGGTGAGTTCGGCAGTCGAGACTCCGGTTAACAATAAATCCACCCGGCCTGAATCGGCATCGTAGATCTTGATCGTCAGGGAGCCGCTGGGATGCACGCTGCAGACGCAGGAAAGCGGGAGAAAGCCGGACTCCAAGATGTGACAAAGCTCGCTGGTGGAGAGCATGGCTTATCGCCTGTGTGGAATTTTGTGGATTTTTCCCATTCAGAATAGGTCAGCACCTGATCCTTTGTATCGAAAAAACACACAACAAATGCTAACTACCTCTCAGTTCTACTGCGCAGTTTCTGCGCCAGGCCACGCTCTGATCGCCTGGGCCTACCTGCTTCTCCAGCGTTATTCTGCGCTGTGCTTTTTTCCGTCAGTTGTGTAAGTTTCAAGCCTATGAACCTGAATCTTCAGTCCCGCCCCGCCGCGATTATGACCGCCTGCACCAGCAAGGTGGGCTAGCGGTCGTTCAACCCCTAATCAACCCGCCTCAGAGGCGGGTTTTATCACCCGTCTTCTGAAGCGAAAATCCCCAGGAGACAAGCATGAGCCACTCATCCCCTGCTGTTCTACACCTGCTGTGCGGCAAGATCGCCTCGGGTAAATCCACACTAGCCAAGCGACTGGCCCAGGCACCCGGCAGCGTGTTGATCTGTGAGGACCAATGGCTGGCGCAGTTGTATCCGGGCCTTATTCATTCAGTTGCTGACTATGCGCTGCATGCCCAGCGCCTGAAAAACGCACTGGAGCCTTTGCTGATCAGTCTGTTGCGTGGTGGCAACAATGTCGTGCTGGACTTCCCCGCCAATACTTTGGCCCAACGCGCCTGGTTGCGAGCCTTGGCAGATCAAGCACAGGTCGAGCATCGACTGCACCTGTTGAATGTCGATGAGGATGTCTGCCTGACAAGACTGCGGGAACGTAACAGCCTGGGAGATCACCCCTTTAGTACCAGCAAGGAACAATTCGAGCTGATCTGCCGTTACTTCGAGCTTCCACAGACGGAAGAAGGACTGCACATCCTGGAGCACTGAATTGCGGGATTGTCGCCCGCGATGCCGGGCCGGCTTCTGAAGCTTGCGTAGGAAGGGTGCGTCGAGAAAGGCGGCGGAGACAAATTTCAGGCAAAAAAAAGCCCAAGTAGCTGATGGACACTTGGGGCTAAAAATGCATAAACCGTGGTAGGTGAACGCGGGGCTATAGTAACGGAACAGTACATTCTGTAACAAGATATTTTGAAGAAAAAAACGCAAATAAAATCACCTAAGTCATTAAATATCCACACTTTTTTTGAGTATTTGAGTTTCATGTCACGCCTTCTCGCACCTTTTTAGGCGCCAAGATGATGCGCCTGAATTGCCCATCACCGCAGTGCGAAAGCCCGTCCACCGTTAAACGAAAATGCGCTGAAAATTCACAGAATCGCAACAGACAGACAACGTTGCTCACCTTAAATTGCCGGCACTTGCCTGAATGGAATGTGTGGGTATGAATGACTTTCTCGACGCTCTGCCCCTGATGCTGTGCCTGTCCACCTTTGCCTGGTGTTGCTGGGGCTAGGCTTTGTACGAATAGCCTTGATACTCGGTGATGCTGCGTTGAAAACGGTTCCAGCTCCCTTCTCACGCCGACTCGACGACTGCGCTGGTACTGAACAGTGCCTGCCCTAGCGCTCGTGCCCGCTCCAGGCAAGGCGCCACATCGCCGCTCTCCGAGTCAAACATCAGTTGTGAGGTCAGCACCCTGGCGCCGCAGTAGTCGAAGATTCCATGGTCGATCTGGGTCTGCATCGCGCCGAGATAACCATGTCGCTCATAAGTGCCAACGTCAGCCCCGGCAACGCCTATCAGGTGCACGCTCAGACGCCCTAGCTTCTTCTCCAGCTTGGCGTCCGCGCGAAAATCGAAGGCCCAGCCATTGGAGAACACGCGATCAATCCAGCCCTTGAGCAGCGCCGGCATGGACCACCAATAAACCGGATAGACCAGCACCAGAGCATCGGCGCGGTCGATCCGTGCCTGTTCGGCGAGCACATCGGCGGGAGGAAGCACCTGGGTACGATGCACAGCAATATCGGCAGCACCGAAGCGTGGTTCGAACCCTTCAGCCCAGAGATCGGCAATCTCGAATGAATGCCCGGAACCGCGCCCCACCCCCTCGGCAATCTGCGCCGCAAGGCTATGGGTGAGAGACTTGGGATCATGATGGGCGACAACAATAAGTGCATGCATGGCGAGTACTCCTGCGGACGGATTGCGCTGGGGGATTGAGCTTTATATACTTTTAGTAAGTTACTGCCGATAAGTTACTTTTGGTATATAGCCATGTCAAGCAGTCAGAAAACCGATTCCACTTCATCGCCGCGACGGCGCCTGTCGCGGGAGCAACGCCTGCAACAACTGATGGCCGTAGCCTGGCAGATTGTCCGTGAGCACGGCACCGAGGCGCTGACCCTGGGATATCTGGCGGAACAGGCCGGCGTCACCAAGCCGGTGGTCTACGACCATTTCGGCACTCGAGCGGTGCTCCTGGCGGCGCTGTATCAGGACTTCGACCAGCGCCAGACGCTGCTGATGGAACAGGCCCTGCAAACCAGCGAACCGACCCTTGCCGCCCGCGCAGCGGTCATTGCCACGTCCTACGTCGACTGCGTGTTGTTGCAGGGCCGCGAAATCCCTGGGGTGATTGCCGCCCTGGCCAGTTCGCCGGAGCTTGAGATCATCAAGCGCGACTACCAGGCAATATTCCTTGAGAAATGCCGTCATGCTCTGGAACCCTTCGCCGCCGGAGCCGTGATCGCAAGGGCCGGGCTGCGCGCCATGCTGGGTGCGGCCGAAGCGGTTTCCCACGCGGCGGCGCTGGGAGAAATCACTCCCGCACAAGCCCAGGAAGAACTCTGCGCCACCATCGTGGCCATGGTTGAAAGAGCACGCGCCAGCACCTCTGCAACCCAATGAGCCACTGCCCGGATATCAATGACCGGCCCCAGCGCCAGTCCTGCAAGGGAAAAGCAATGTTGCTGACACGATTGGAACCGCTGGATCAATTGCTGGAACGCTATCGCCAAGAGTTGGGCAAGGACTTCACTGGCTATCGCAACCATGTGTACCGGGTCATCAACTTCTGCAACCTGCTCATCAATGCCGATGCCCAGCAGTTGCAGAAACTGGCCATAGCCGGCGCCTTCCACGACCTGGGCATCTGGACCGCCAAGACGTTCGACTACCTACCGCCATCGCTGCGCCTGGCTGAAAACCACCTGGATGAAATAGACAGGTCCGAGTGGAAAGCCGAAGTGCTGGCAATGATCGAACAGCACCACAAGATCACCGCCGCCCCACACCCAGGCAGCCTGGTGGAAAGTTTTCGCCGAGCCGACTGGATAGATGTGTCGCTGGGAATGTTGAGTTTCGGCCTCTCGCGAGACGATCGCCGCCGGGTATTTTCAGCCTTTCCTGATGCAGGCTTTCATCTGCGCCTGGCTCAGCTGTCTTTCAAGCAACTGCTGATCCGCCCCTGGAAACCTTTGCCCATGCTGCGCCTCTGATCCTCCGGCTATCCGGCCCGCGGCTAAAGGCTGGAGCGCGTAAACTGCATCCATTACTGGCAATACCGGCCGCGAATCAAGCGGCTGCAACCACCGAGAACAGCTATGTCGCCCCACCCTAAGACCCTGCCGCCCCTGATCGCTGAGGCTGAAACACAGCCGCTACCCCCGGACGCCGTTGGACTCAACGCCGATGCCAACCCAGTGCTTTCGGTATTCGACTTCGACGGAACCCTCACTCGCCACGACAGTTTTGTGCCCTTTCTGAAGTTTGCCTTCGGGCAACGCGGGTTCAACCAACGGATACTCAAGCTGGCGCTACCCAGTCTGGGCTACCTGACTCGTCGCGTTGACCGCGACCGACTCAAGGCGCAATTGATCAGCACCTTTCTCAAGGGCATCGAGGCGGCGTGGCTCCAGCAACAGGCCGAAGCCTTCTGTCTGAAATCCTGGACCCGACTGATGCGCCCGAGTGGGCTGCAAGCCGTAGCCGGGGAACTGCGTTCCGGAGCGCTGGTGACCCTGTGCTCGGCGTCGCCGGCCCTGGTGCTGCAGCCTTTCGCCACACGCTTGGGCATCAGGCTGATCGGAACCGAACTGGAGGTGGTCGATGGCGTGCTGACCGGCCGCATCGCCGGCCACAATTGCCGTTGCGAAAACAAGGTACTGCGCCTGGAAAGTGTCTACGGCCCATTGAACCAATATCGACTCAGGGCCTGGGGCGATACCCGGGGTGACCGCGAGCTCCTGGCGGCGGCACAGGACGCCCACTGGCGACACTTCCACCCGGCCTGGCGCCGCGGGCTTGGTGCTCGCTGACACCCGCCGCCCCCTACAAAACACCCGACCAACGGCAAACGGCCAGGAAAAAGATTCGCTATACCCAACAGCAGGCGCCCCAGCGGCCATGAGCCGGAGGGCGCCCGCGACGTCAAGCAGCCTGGGGACAAGAGCGGCCTCGCAGACCAAGGAAAAACAGCCGCCTATACAAGGAGAGGGCCTGCCACGATGAAAACCAATGGCTATCTGCTGCGTACGCTGGCCGTGTTGCTCGCGACCGGCGCACCCGCCGCCCTACTTCTGAGTCACCCCAGCCCTCCCCCGTACCTGACAGTTGCACCTGCTTTGGACTGGCCACGCCTGGGCGCCTGGGCCAGTTGCCTGGCCGGCCTGTTCGTCTTGTTCGTCCTCGCCGGTCTGCGAATTCGCGGCCGGGTACTTGGGGTGCTGATTGACGAGCGCAACCGGTATTCGCTGTCACGCCTGCAAATGACCCTGTGGACACTGCTGGTACTGGCCACTCTGTATACGGTGTACATCGGCAACATTGTTCGGGGAAACGCCACTACAGCGCTGATGGTGGACTTGGACTACAACCTGATCGCGTTGATGGGCTTCAGCCTGGCCAGCTTCGTCACAGCCCCCATGGCCTTGAACCGCAAGGCCGAGCAGCCTGCAGACACCAGCGCTCTGGCAACCACCGGCCAGCAGTTGCTCGACAGCCAGAGCCTGGTCGCCCTGCCGTCGGCCAAGGGCCAGGTACTGATGAAGAGTGACCCGAAGGATGCGCGATTGGCCGACCTGATTCGCGGCGAGGACGTGAGCAATGGCGTCATCGTCGACCTGCCACGCCTGCAGATGCTGCTGATCACCATGGTGGTGGTGTTTGTCTATGGCGCCGCCGTCGGCCATAGCCTGGGCTCAGGTAGTTGGGTGCTGGAGGTGTTGCCGAAACTGCATAACACACTGCTGTTGCTGGCCCTGATCAGCCACAGCGGCTACGTGGTGGGCAAATTGATCCCCAGTAACCTCAATCCTTCCGTCCTTCTCCCGGGACCCACCGTCCAGAGCGAGCCGCCCGGCAGCGCAGCCGCTCCACGGAACCAGCCCCAAACCGGACTCACTCCACCATAGCCATCAGTCGCTGACGCATGCCGACGCTGGCAGCAGGTCCCGCCTGTACCGTGCACGCCTGCAACGGCACCAGATGACCATCGGCAACATCCACCATCACTGGCTGCACAGGTCGTCCGCTCTCACGCTCGACCAGCTGCACGCTTTCGCCCTCGGGCGCGTAGTGGCGATTGCCCCAAGCTACAAAGGCCATGAGTACGACACGGAAATCCTCGCCCTTGGCTGTAGGCACATATTGATAGCGCAAGGGGCGCTCGCTGTAGGCCTGGCGCTCCAACAGCCCCGCCTCCACCAGTGAGTTCAAGCGTCGGGTCAGCATGTTCGGGGCGATCTCCAGGCTGCGGGAGAATTCGTCGAAGCGCCTCAGGCCATGCAGCGCGTCGCGCATGATCAAGATGCTCCACCATTCGCCGACTCGCTCCAGGCTGCGGGCAATGGGACATTCAGCGTCGATCAGACTTTTTCGTTGCATGGCTGGCTCCTGCGATGCACCTCAGTATTTGTGGATTCGGATGTTACTTTCATGATGATAGTATCGTCCACGTTTCGTTGTTCCCCACGCAAACCAACGAAGGAGCAGGACCCGCATGAGTAAACGCATCGTAGTCACCGGTATGGGCGCAATCACTCCACTGGGTTGTGGGGTCGAGCAGGTCTGGCAGCGCCTGCTGGCGGGACAATCCGGAATCCGTCAATTGCCCGAAGAGTTTATCCAGGATCTGCCCACCACCATTGGCGGCCAGGTGCCCGGCGCGCTCGAGGATCCCCAGGCCGGCTTCGACCCGGACCGGCTGCTGGCCCCCAAGGAACAGCGCAAGATGGACCGTTTCATCCTCTTCGCCCTGGCGGCGGCCGAAGAAGCCCTGGCCCAGGCCAACTGGAAACCCGATAGCCCTCAGGCACAGGAACGTACAGCCACCATCATTGCCTCTGGTGTAGGCGGCTTCCCGGCCATCGCCGATGCCGTGCGAACCACCGACAGCAAGGGCCCGCGGCGCCTGTCGCCGTTCACCATTCCGTCATTCCTGAGCAATATGGCGGCAGGTCACGTTTCGATCCGCCACGGCCTCAAGGGACCATTGGGAGCGCCAGTCACTGCCTGTGCTGCCGGAGTCCAGGCCATTGGCGACGCCGCGCGGATGATCCGCGCCGGTGAAATCGACATCGCTGTCTGTGGTGGAGCTGAGGCGGCGATCCATCGGGTCAGCCTGGGTGGCTTCGCCGCAGCCCGCGCGCTGTCCAGCGAGTACAACGACACCCCGGAACGGGCTTCACGCCCCTTCGATCAGGCACGGGATGGCTTTGTCATGGGTGAAGGCGCCGGACTGCTGGTCATCGAAGAGCTGGAACATGCCCTGGCTCGGGGCGCACAGCCCATCGCGGAGCTGGTGGGCTATGGCACCAGCGCCGACGCCTACCACATGACCGCGGGTCCGGAAGATGGCGACGGCGCCCGGCGTGCCATGCAGCAAGCCTTGCGCCAGGCCGGCGTGCAAGCCTCTCAGGTCCAGTACCTGAATGCCCATGCCACCTCCACGCCAGTGGGCGACAAGGGCGAACTGGCTGCCATCAGGACTGTATTCGGCACCGACAGCGGCCTGGCCATCAGCGCCACCAAGTCCGCCACCGGGCATCTGCTGGGTGCCGCCGGCGGCATCGAGGCGATCTTTGCCATCCTCGCCCTGCGTGACCAGATCGCACCTGCAACCCTCAACCTGGACAACCCGGACAGCGCCGCCGAGGGCCTTGACCTGGTGCGCAACCAGGCACGCAAAATGGCCATGGAATACGCACTGTCCAATGGTTTCGGCTTTGGTGGGGTCAATGCCAGCGTGCTGTTCAAGCGCTGGCAATAACGCTTCGAGAAGACGGACTCGATGTTGAGATTTCAGCCACGACAGGCTGAAACCTCAACAGGCCCGCCAATCAGTTGAGGACGTCACTGAGCACTTCGTAGATGATCCCGCTGGCGATAGCCACCAGAATCAGGTCGGTTCCGGCCTGCCGCCATTCATAACCGTCATAGCGAGGAAGCTGCCCCAATAGCCGGTGGTCCAGCTTCTTGGCAATTCCCGGGGGCAGAGGTTTGCCCCGAGCCAGGTTTTTCTGAATGCCTGGAGGCAGTGCCGGTCCCGGGCTCCAGTAGTCACGGTGCCCACCCAATATGCCCAGGACACTGCCGCGATCGACACTGGGGCCATGACTCCAGTCATCGGCGCCTGACTTCTTCCCCTTGCCATGCCCCCCTGGTCACCCTGAGAACTGTGTTTGGAATGCCCCTGCCCCTTGCCATTTCCGGGGTCGGCCAATGCCAGAGGGGAAGCGCCAGCCAGGAGCACGCCGGCAAGAACAGCGATCAACGAGCGAGACTTGAGCATGTCGGTTCTCTTTGGGAAGCCGAGGTCACACTTAACTGTAGACGGTCGTCTCTGTCAGTGATCGAAGGTCAGACACATAGAGGCCGCCATGAGTGAGCGGCAGGTCATCGGCCAGCTCAAGATCAAAGCGTGCAGCTGTACTGATACTCGAAGGGAAACATCAGCGTATCCACCACGCCGGAGAATGGAGCATCCAACGCCAGAAAAGGCCAGAGCACACCGTTGTTCTCCTTAGCCAATGCCCAATCCATGCGCACGCCGATATAGGGGCAACTCATGGGAGTAGTGCGAGTCATCAGGGCCGTGCATCCACTCAAGACAAAGATCAACACCAGCAACAACAGACTTCGCAACACATAACTTCCTTATTACGTTCATGACATGAGCGCTATGGACTCGGCAGCCGAGCCCAGGACGACGGTTCCTGGCTATCAGGCCTTGTAGTCGCAATGAATCTGCAGGCTTTCCGTGTGATTGCGATGAATCTCGAAACCGTGACGCTTCAACAGGTTCTTGACCTCATCAACGACAGCCGAGTACCGCCCTTGCAACTGTTGCTGGCGCGCCGGCGGGGTAAACACCCCCAGTGGCAAAAAGCGCAGGCGCTTACCATTGAAGACAATGGACACATCGATATGAGTGCCATCCACATCATGGCCATTGGAACCGAAGATATCCTCCAGCTCCTCTTTACGCCCCGGATAACACAGGCAGAACAACCTGATCCCCAGCCAGCGTGACAGCGTCCTGAAAAACCCCAGGTAACTGCTTTTGCGCTCGTAGCCCCGGGTTACCAGCAACTGCACCGAACGCGGCAGGCTGGACTGGACCTTGAGCAGTTGCACAAAGACTTCGCGCTCCATCAACACCTTTGCGGACGGCCAGCGCGGCCCTACCCTCAAGCCCTGGTTGTCGCCCTTTTTCAATATCAGCATGCAGATTGCCTCTGGTGCTTTTTTCGCGGGCAACAATGGTACACAGGGCTGCCACAGGCGTGCTGAAAATTCAGAAGCGCAAACGCCTATCAGCCCGCGACACCGCCCATCTTCTCCCGATGACAGCGCACCTGCCGTTTAGTTAAAATAATCATGGCTCATAGCCACTACTCATAAGCACAGTGACCATAGGGGCTGTATGTACGACTTAACGAATCTGGTCATTGTCGATAACCGCTTTGGATTGAATGTCCTGCAAGTCACCGCAGACCTGGTGGCCGGCGCCCTGGATGAACTCCTGGCCAATTGCGCAGGCGGCGCCAACATCACCCAAAAGCTGGATTACTCGATTCTGACGATCTATCAGGACAAACTCGCCGCGGCCATTCGCGACATGGGCCTTCCACCCCTTTCCCTAGCCTCTCCAGCCGATAGCCTTTGCTGAATAGAGCAACTTGCCACCCCGTGGCAAGTTGAGCCCAGGGCCGAATCACCGCCAATGGCCAAACTTGCATCGTCCCTAGTGAAGCACGCGCAACATCGTTCACCTGGAACCTTTTTCCTCAATGAGGATCAGTGCTGGGCATTTCCCTATCAAACAGTGAGCGAGTGCCAGCATGGCCCTGAGAAAAACCGTCCTCTACATTGCCTTGGTGTCCGTCGGCTTCTTTGCCGGGTACGCGGCAAAACCAACAACTGGACTGCAGGTCACGGCGGGACAACTGATAAGTTGCGGCAAAAGCACCATGCCGACCATTGAGATGTGATGGCCAGGCAACTCAGCACTCAGTGACACAACGCCCAATACTCAGCAATACCGCGTCTTTCCAAAACCACAGTTTCCAGCATCAGGCCGCCGGAAACGAAAAAGCCCGGCAAGAGAACCGGGCCATAAGCAATCGTGAAGACTCATTTGGAGGACATGAACAACCAAGCGACCACAGCTGCACCGGCCGCCATATAGGTACCGACCGTCTTGGTCTTCTCCCAACCATCCTTCTCGGCCCAGGACTTGCCTGGCTCAGGCGAACCTTGCGGTTCTTTGTGCTGGGTATGCTTAGGTGTGATCGAAGCAACAAGCTGCTTCAGATAAGCGACTACTTGCGCCCCGCCCTTGCTGAAGTCTTCAAGATCCACCTCGACAACACGCTCATGAACCGCCTTGTTGCGCACGCTCGCAATCCAGCGGATCTTTTTCGCCATTGGCGGGCTGATCATTCCCTCAATGGAACTCAGTTTTTCATGCAGCCCTCGGCCTGATGCACCCAGTTGCAGGAGCAACGATTCGACCTCGGTCGAGATATCCAGTATCCGGCCCCGCATCCGCTCTACCTTTTCAGTGGCGGCACTTTAACTCCGCACCTGTGCATGCCCAAGGTTCTGATCATGCAGACGACCGCCACTCACAGGTTTCGTTGACCCGATCGATAACGGCAATGCGCCATTAGCACATCCGCCCTAATCGACCGCTACTGCCGGCCAGACCTATATTCCTTCTTCTGGACGGTCCCATGCGGCCACGGACAAGCCCCATCAAGGAAGGAAATATCATGGCGATTCCATTCCCCCGCGCCAGATGGTTGCCGCTATCACTCATCCTGCTGTGTACCAGCGGCACGGCACTCGCCACGCCTCAAGGTGAATACTGGATCGTCTACGGCAAGGGCGAGCGTTACCACAACGAGGTATTCGTCGCCGATGCCGCCGGCATCCTGCAAAAGCCCCAGGGGGTGCAGTCGGCCATGATCATGCAGATCTTCGAAGACCCGGCGATGCCCGTGCTGGCGGCCTACGAGATCCAGTACAAGTGCAAGGAGCGCAAAGTGCGCTTCGACAGCGCCCGCGCCATGCGCCGCTTCGATCACGCCATGAAGGACGTGACCACTGCCCAGGGCTGGATCGCCCCGAAAGACTACTGGCTGCAACGCACCTTCGCCTTCGTCTGCGCAGCAGGCAACCGCGAAAACAACCAGATGCTGCCAATGGGCAAAATGGCCGCCGGCCGCATGGTCGAGACCGTCCAGGCCATGTTCCAGCAACTGTACGGCATCCAGGCCAACAGCGAGGCCGTGCAGAGCCTGGACGCAATGCTCGGCAACAGCCCGCAATGAAGGAGGCCGTCATGACCCGGCACCTACTTGCCCTCGGCCTGCTGTTGCCTTTGCTGAGCGGCTGCATTCCCACCCTCCCGGAATACAGGGCCGGCCAGCAATGGAAGGGACGCGATGCCAAGGAAGCCATCGACTTCTTCGGCCCGCCCGGACGAATGCAGCCCTCGCCCGACCGCAGCGAAGTGCAAATGCAGTGGTACCGCGACACTTCCTACGTGAAAAAGGAAGTGGTCGGCAGCTCCAGTGAGATGCAGGGCGGCGTGATGGTCCACACCAACTACTGGGACGATGTCACTCACACGAGCGGCTGCACCCTCTCCATGACTGTCGACAAGGCCAGACAGATCAAGGACTTCTCCATTCGTGGCCGCTGCACGGGCGTGGCCTTGGCGCCTTAGTGGCTGGCCCGACATAGATAGTTCAAGGACTGATACATGAGACTGTTCCGACTGCGTTTTGCCCTTCCCACGGCGTTGCTTCTCTCTCTATCTCTCTGCGGCTGCGTCTCCGATCTCGATTCGGGTGCCTACGGCAGCATGGACGATCCGCGCTACGCGCAGCTGTTGGACCAAGTGGACGCAGCACTCAAGGCGAACATGGCGGTAGTGCTGGTGGCGGACGTGATGCCGCACAAGTCGCTGAGCGATGCGCTGACCATGACGCAATGGACGCCAACGGTGATCTGGGAATACGAGAAAGATCCGAAGGTGACCTTCGGCCGCAAGTTCCAGACCAACGCGCTGCAGAGACCGCCTGGCGAAACCTACCTGTTCAAGGCCTTCGAGGTGCATATCCTGCCTCCCGGCAAATACTTGCTGACCGGCGGCGATGACTACCAGCTCCGCGGTTTGCTTGACCAGGTCGGCGCCCGCAGCGGTCCACCCGGTTCGGGCCGTGGCGCCAACGGGACCGCCTACCTGTCCCCCGAACTGTATCGCGAGTACTACAGGGAAGAGGTCTGGAAGGACGCTACCTATGGCAGCGAGACCAAGACCGAGCGTGTCTGTACCGCTGTAGTCAGGGCCTCGGGTGCCTGCGTGAGCTGGGGTGAACAGCAATATACCCAGACGACGGCGGGCTCCCCGGCCGGCTATTACCAACAGACCGACTCTCGCGACATTCCCGCGATCAAGGTCCAGGCGCGCCTGCCGGTCGACAAGGCGCTCGCCAGTTTCACCATCCAGGGCGGGCAATTGCTGCTGGCCCCGCGCATGCATCTGAAGACCCCTGGCTACAAGTACCAGCAGTCGAAGTGCCGAGCGATCGATCCGAAAAAAATCGAGTGTCCGCTCGACAACCTGACCGTCTACACCTGGCCGGCACCCATGAGCTTTTCGCAGCACCTCATCGAGCAGCGCAACCTGAGCGAGAAGCACCGGCAACTGCTGTCCAGGCTCCAGCCCATGCAGATCACGCCGCTGGGCAAACAAGGCATGGAAGATCCCATCTGGGGTGTGCCGTTGTCGCTGTCCAAGTAAGGCAAGTCCGGAGGTATGCGGGGCAGGATTTTGATTGCGGAACTGATTTCTTAGGGGCTTCCAATGCTCAAAAGGGGTCAGTCATGAACGGCTGCTTTCAGGTCCGGCGATTCGTTGAGCTGAACTTCAATTGCTTGAAGCTCTTTCATTTGCGTCTTCAACTTGGCGATTTTCTCTTCCAGCCGCACGGCGTTGGGCTCGGAGACTGTTGGTTCCTGCCGATCGGCAGCATCAAGTGCCGTCAGGTAACGGTTGATGCTCGATTCAATTTCTTCCGTTCGCCGCTTCAGTTTGGCCTGGTGAAATTGCGTTGAGCCTCTCGCTCCAGGCGCCGGGGTTCTCGACAATGTTTTGTTCACGATTTCAGGCCAAAAATAGATCCTACACTTGACCTACTCCGGATCGTGACAACAGACGCAAAGCTTGTTTCCTTCAGGGTCTCGAAAATACGCCCCATAAAAATTCGGGTGGTATTCGGGTCGCAAGCCCGGAGCGCCTTCACATGTTCCATCCAATGCCAACGCCAGGGCATGGGCGTTGTCTACGATCTGTCGATTAGGTGCCAGCAGAGCAATCATTTGTCCATTGCCTAGCGCCGCAGACTCGCCATCGAACGGCTTGCCCACCACGAAAAGAGGGCGTGCAGTGTCGGGGTGTTTCCAGCCCGCCCATGGGCGTTCAAGGTCTGTGAACTTGAGCTCAAGTCCGAGTATCTGCATGACCCCTTGGTAAAACACAAGTGCTCGATTGAAGTCATTCACTCCGATGAATACATGTGAAATCATTTTTTGTCCTAATAAGAGGAAGCCTTCTCGCACCATACCAAGAATTTCCAGGCTGTTTTCAACTCCTCTCCTGAAACATACTTCGTCGGTCTTGGAAGCTGTTTTTACACACTCTGGGCCAGGAGCGGTCACTGCATAAACTCCACGTAGGCGAACCGGCAAACCGGAAAGCCTGCGTTGTCCACGCTCCTGAAAAAAGACTCAGTTGCCCAAGCACTTTAACAACAGGGCCAACACCCAGTCTTCTTGCGAAGCCAATGCCGCGCTGATCTCCTCGCATCTCCCATTCAGAGACAGCAGGTCGCCAGCCAGTACTTCTCCACTGGACATGCACATATCCAAAGCAATACTAAAAACCCCGCTACTTACCTGCTTGCTCTCAAAAACAAGCTCAACCTCTTTAGGGAAGATCGTCACGTAGACGAAGAGTATTTCATCCGCGTATGTGTAGTGGCCATGATTCCTTTTGAGTAAAACACTCTGACTTTTCGAAGCCCTCTCATAAACATTATCTAGAAACCTTTGAAGGATGAACAAAAGCTCTGGCTTTTCAGTGCTCATTGGATTCCCTTGCGAGCAATAGACTTCAACACGGCATTCTAACCAACATCGACGGTGCCCGAGCTGCACGATGCACAGGGGCGATTCAGTTTGGCGTATGGATTGCTCATTTTTGCCCCACAACCTCACCTCCCTAGCCAACAACCAGTTCGCCAAATGCAACAAGGGTTGCAAAAATAGGGATTCGAACCCCTTCCCGAATCTGCTCAGGCCGCTTTAGGCCGATTGCTGCCGCGCGATGAGAGTAAAAGATGGAGCTGTATAATGATTGATAGCCTGGAGGTTCAAGAGTTTGATTGCCTTGAGGAGGCGTTACTTGAAGCGAGCGTGTCTTTCGGCGAAATGACACGTCAGTACGCTCGCTATTTGCTCAGTCTGATTGACGGTGGTGTACTTGCTACCATTTCTGATTCTAAGTTGAAGGTGCTGATTCCATATATCGAAGAAAGTATCCTGCGAGAGCGTATAGAAAGTGATGGAGATCTCCGGAGAAAGCTTGCGCTAGAACTCTGGGCGGTAGAAAAACAGCACCGTCAATCAGATGAAAACTTTGCGTTTCTCATACGCTGTGTTCTTTTTTGCTTTGAAACTGAAGAGCACTGGATAGATCGGCCAGGCCGGGCATCTCCAGGCGCACATCGGCGGTGCTGCGCTGAAACGCAGCCAGGCGGAACTGATAGCGGCTCACGTCGCCGCGGGTGATGGTGACGGAGCCAAGGGCTTTGCCGCTCGTGGCTTTGCCCGGCCTACCGAGGCTGCGCCAAAAGTTTGCCTTCGATATTTGGCTGACGACCCTCCTGAACTGGACATTCCCCTTCCCTCCCTTGATAGAAAACTCCACTCAAAGATCATAATTGAAAGGAACTACGCGGCCTCTCGACGAACCTCCAGAGCACCGTCCATCCATGCCATGCAGGTTTTCCAGAGCTGACGAGTCCTCTCTTCGCCGAACTTCATTTTCTTGCCGACTTCCACCAGAAAGGTGTCTCGGCTGGTGTGGTACCGCATCAAGGGGCAGAACGATACAGAGCTGATCATTCTGAATGTAGTCGGCTTCATCGAGGCTTGAGCGCTTGACTGGCTCGTGCTCGGCAAAACGATGATTTCCTCGAACTCGCCGGGATATTCGCCATTACTCGCGGTATATCTTAGAATGGCCGGCTGCCGACGAACCGTAATGACCATAGCCATCGAGGGCTTCCATTAATAAGTGTGGTTAAGATGAACAAGCCTTTCATTTCGCTGTGCCCTGAAATTACTCGGGCGCACGCGCTGACGTTGATGGATTGGTTGGAGGATGAGCGCGTTACCTGCTATCTGAGCGATTCACGCGATGTCTCTCGCTCCATCGAGCAAGTCATCGATCGAACTCAATTGCCGATCCTGACCCATCTGTTCAACCGGGGCGGCCGATTTTTCATGGCCTATGACCGGCATGACGCGCCGGTGGGCTTTGTCCGCCTGATCAAGACCGGCTCCAATTGCGAGATAGTTCTGGTCATCGGAGACAGCGACAAATGGGGCCGAAACCTTGGCGCTCGCACCATCCGCGAAGGCATGAAACTGGCCTTCCTCGACATGCGGGCCGAGAAGCTCATCGCCAAGATCCACCCGGATAACACGCGCTCGCTGAAAGCCTTTCAGCGCAGCGGCTTTCTGCTTGAAAGCGAAACGCCGACATTGAAATCATTTTCCATGACGGCCGGGCGCTATCTCCAGTTATTGCGCGAAGGTACCGTTTCCGACGCCACTGAGATCTACATCACCGAAATTGACAAGGCCAGGCTCGAGAGCCTGATCGCGCTCGAGCAAGGCCCGGCCGTTTTTGAACTCGAACATGAGCTTGAGCGAGCCATTGTCGTCAAGCCGCAGCAGGTTGCACGCAATGTGGTCACGATGAACTCCAAGGCCTTGCTGCAACTGGACGACGAAGAGATCGAAGTGGCCTTGGTCTACCCGGAAGACGCGGACAGCAACGCAGGGAAGCATTCAGTGTATTCCGATATAGGCGCCGCCATCCTTGGCTATCAGGAGGGGGACACCATCGACTGGCGGATTTCTGATCGGACCCGCCGGATTGAGATCAGGAAAGTGCTTTACCAGCCGGAAGCTGCGGGCGATTTCCACCTATAGTTGCGTCTTTCCCTCGGTGTTCACCCATCAGAGGCGAGGACTCCCCAAAGGACGGCGCCTCGCTTTCTGTGCCTGAGCGGCTCGTTGTAGGGTCAAGGGTGGGCGCGGAGCCAGTTGCGAAAGCAGGAGTCGGTAGAACGGATCTAGCCGGCTCCTATGACAATTTGAATTCTCTAAATCGACGGATTCCCGTAATCCCCCAACCCAAATCAAATTGCCACCACCGGTCACGGAGGGCGACGCCTGCAGCATTGAAGAGCAAATAGGAAACTGACTAATTTATTGCTTGCGGCCTCCTCCCAAGACCGAAAGCACCGCCGCCGACAGTGATCACACTGCGACCTTTCTTCTTTTTCTTTTTTGGGCTGAATAAGAGTCGCAGGCATCTGGCTCTGGCGGCACCAGCCAGGTCACAAACTCCCATGCCTTCAGAGCCTTTGCATGTGTCGAGATGTTTGCGTAAGCGCTTAAAATTCTCGATCCAGGCGATGCAAGCCGGTTTCTCGGACACTCGAAACAGGAGACTTCGAAGAAGATTTACGCTCGCATGGGCGTCATCGCGAAGCCGACGAAATAGGAAAGTTTTGGTACGCCAGCACTTTCAAGCGGGCAATAAAAAACCCCGTAGACGTTAATCTACGGGGTTTTCAAGGGTGGAGGCCGAGGTCGGAATCGAACCGGCGTAGGCGGATTTGCAATCCGCTGCATAACCATTTTGCTACTCGGCCCCAAATGTCCAATGCCTGAAAAACAACACTGGCCACATACAAACTAGAACGGTTTTCGAGATCAACCTCATCTCGCAACTCTTTGATTTCTAAAGAGTTTTTCCGTTTCCTCGCTGAGGAATGGTCGCAATTATGGACATGTTTTCCATTCCTGGCAACTCCTATTCGATATTTTTTCTGCCGGGCTGTTTCTACAGGTTTCCGGGTGGGCAAATACGCCTCGAAGTCGCCGACGGGGCTGGATGATTGCATAAATCAAGTCCGATAGCTCGCCCTTGCCTGTTCCTCACTCACCTACCCGATCGGGTTATGGCGTGTGTGCGGCCGCTCGCGGACAGTAGCGCCAACGGCTCGACCCGGGCTCCTCCCATCAGGTTCAAGGCGGAATTCCAGCATGCGTACAGCATTCCCTGCGGTATTTGGCGTGGTTCTGATGGTGGCGGCGGCCTGGGTGCAGGCCGAGGAGCCTGCAAGCAAGACGCTGCGGCTGTACAACTGGTCGGACTATATCGGCGAGAACACCCTCGCCGGCTTCGAGAAGGCCAGCGGCATCAAGGTGATCTACGACACCTTCGATTCCTATGAAACCGTCCAGGGCAAGTTGCTGCCCGGGCGCTCCGGCTACGATCTGGTGGTGCTCAATGCGGCGCTGGTGCCGCCCTTGATCAAGGCGCAGGTATTCCAGCCGCTGAACAAGCAGTGGTTGCCCAGTTGGCAGAATCTCGATCCCCAGGTGCTGACAAGCCTGGAGAACTACGACGCCGGGGTGCAGTACTCGGCGCCCTATACCTGGGGCAGCAATGGGGTGACCTATAACGTCGACAAGATCCGTGAGCGGATGCCGGACGCGCCCATCGGCTCCCTGGCAATGCTGTTCGATCCCAAGGTGGTGTCGCGCTTCGCTGATTGCGGAGTGACGCTGCAGGACTCGCCCACGGACATTCTGCCGCTGGTGCTGGCCTGGCTGGGGCGCAATCCCAACAGCGCCGAGCCCGCAGACCTCAAGGCCGCGCAAGATGCCTTGATGGCCATACGGCCCTATATCCGCAAGTTCGACTCCACCAGCTACCTCAATGGCCTGGCCAATGGCGACCTGTGCCTGAGTGCGACCTGGTCCGGCGATTACGCCACCGCCCAGGCCCGGGCCAATGAAGCGGGGGCACCGGTCAAGCTCGACTATTTCATTCCCAAAGAAGGTTCGCTGATCTGGTTCGACAACTTCTACATTCCCGCCGATGCACCGAATGTGGCCAATGCCCATGCCTTTATCGAGTACCTGTTGCAGCCGCAGGTGATGGCCGAGGTCAGCGACTACATCCGCTATGCCAATGCCAACCTCAAGGCCACCCCGTTGCTCGCTGCCGAGGTGCGTGACAACCCGGCGATCTACCCCGATGCCCAGACCCGGGAGCGACTGTTCACCCAGAAAATCCAGTCTCCCGCCAGCACCCGCCTGATCACCCGCACCTGGAACATGGTGAAGATCGGCAAGTGATCCATGCCTACCCATTCCACGGACGTTGCGTCCAATGGTTCAACCCGAGGTGAAGCCCATGGCCATCCAACCCGAAGCCTTTTTTCAACAGTTCGACGACCCACAACTGGTGGCCGCCGACAAGGCCCATTACATGCACGGCTTTCATATGTTCGACGAGCACCGCGAGCAGGGCTCGCTGAACATCGCTGCCGGTGACGGTGCCTATATCTATGACACCGCCGGCCGGCGCTACCTGGATGCGGTCGGCGGCATGTGGTGCACCAACATCGGCCTGGGCCGTGAGGAAATGGCTGAAGCGATTGCCGATCAGGTACGGCAGTTGGCCTACTCCAATCCGTTCTGCGACATGGCCAACGTCAGCGCCATCCAGCTCTGTGAAAAACTCGCCAGCCTGGCACCGGGGGACCTGAACCACGTGTTCCTCACCACTGGCGGCTCCACTGCAGTAGACACCGCCTACCGCCTGGTGCAGTTCTATCAGAACAGTCGTGGCAAGCATGAGAAGAAGCATGTGATCTCGCGGATCAATGCGTACCACGGCTCGACCTTCCTGACCATGTCCATCGGCAACAAGGCCGCCGACCGAGCTCCCGAATTCGACTTCATGAGCGACCTGTTTCACCACATCTCCTGCCCCAACTACTACCGTGCCCCGGCAGGTATGAGCGAGGCGGATTTCCTCGATTTTCTGGTGGCCGAGTTCGAGGACAAGATCCTCACCATCGGCCCGGACAAGGTGGCCGCCTTCTTCGCCGAACCCATCATGGGTTCCGGCGGAGTAATCATTCCTCCCGAGGGCTATCACCGACGGATGTGGGAAATCTGCCAGCGCTACGACCTGCTGTATGTCGCCGATGAGGTGGTGACCTCGTTCGGTCGCCTGGGAACCTTTTTCGCCTCGCAGGACGTGTTCGGCATGCAGCCGGACATCATCACCACCGCCAAGGGCCTGACCTCGGGCTACCTGCCCCTGGGGGCCTGCATTTTCTCCGAGCGCATCTGGCAGGTGATCGGCGAGCCGGGCAAGGGCCGTTGCTTCACCCACGGTTTCACCTACAGCGGGCACCCGGTCAGTTGCGTCGCGGCGCTGAAGAACATCGAGATCATCGAGCGGGAAAACCTGCTGGCCCATGTCGAGGATGTGGGGGCCTACATGGAGCAACGCCTGCAAAGCCTGGCGGAGCTGCCCCTGGTCGGCAATGTGCGCTGCAAGCGGCTGATGGCCTGCGTCGAGTTCGTCGCCGACAAGCACAGCAAGAGCCTGTTGCCGGAGGCCCTGAACATTGCCGAACGCATCCACCTGCGAGCCCAGGCCAAGGGCTTGCTGGTGCGTCCCATCGGCCATCTCAACGTCATGTCGCCACCGCTGATCATTACCCGCGCGCAGATCGACGAGATTGTCGATACCTTGCGCGAATGCATCCTCGAGGCTGCAGCCGAGCTGCGCCGTGACGGCCAGTACCTGGGTTGATGAATCGACAACGGGCACCGACAGCACTGCGAATCGGGGTCTTACCCGGCCTGCGCCCGGCAGTTAAACTGCCGGGCATGAGCGCATCTGCCAATCCCCCCAACGCCCCACTATCCCTCGATGCCCTGCAGGCCTGGCATGCCGGCTTGGCCAAGGCATTCGAGAGCGTGGACGATGAGGCCTTCCTCAGTCATCTGGCGGCAGCGCTGAATGCCCTGACCCCCATCGAATCCATGATGATCAGCCTGGAACGCAAAGGCTTGCCACCCCAGTTGCTGCATGAGCAAGGCATTGTCGGCACGTACCGCGACGAGATCATCAACCGCTATTTCTCCCGCGGTTACCTGCTCGACCCCTTTTGCCTGGCGGTGGAAAACGGTCTGGCGGAAGGTTTCTACCACCTCTCGGAAATCGCCCCGGACGACTTCTTCGCCAGCGAGTACTACAAGACCTACTACCTCAAGACCGGGGGCGCCGAAGACAGTTACTACATCGTCGACCTCGACCCGCACAGCAAGATCTCCCTGTGCATGTTCCAAGGCTTGAGTGGCGCACGCTTCGCCAGCGAACCCTTGGCGCTACTGCGGGCGGTGGAGCCGCTGGTGCGCGAGCTGATCCGTCGTTTCGGCAGTGCCGGCGGCCTGCAGCAACTGGTGCGGCACGCGACTCAGGGTTCGCTGCCGGCCCTGGCACCGGCCGACCTCAACCAACAGATCGAAGCCGCCTTCATGAGCTTCGGCACTCCGCTACTGACGGTGCGTGAACGGGAGATCGCCCACCTGATCCTGCGCGGTCACTCGGTGAAATCCACGGCCAAGGTGTTGGAAATCTCTCCGGAAACCGTGCGCATGCACCGTAAGAATCTCTATACCAAGCTGGCCATCAGTTCCCAGGCGGAGCTGTTTTCGTTGTTTATCGACTGGCTGACCCAGCGCCCTCAAGCCCCCGCCCATTGAGCCGACGGGTGTGTCCAGCTCGCCGCCGCCCCGGCAACGTCGTCAGATCCCGGAAATCGGACCAGGGCCTGCACAGCTTGTGCAGGCCCTTTTTTCCTCAGTGCATCAGTGATGCATTCAACGGGCCGCCCAGGCGTTGAAGCGCTGCTCCAGCTCCTCGCCATGGTCGACCCAGAACGCCGCATCCACCGCCCGCGCGCCCCGCAGGTTGGCCTCGTAGGTCGGCAGTTGCTGCTGCACCGCCTCAGGCAACAGGGGCAGTGCCTGACGATGCACCGGTCCATAGGGAATGTTCTGCGAGAACACCTTCTGCGCCTGGGGCTGGCTGGCGAACAGGATGAAATCTTCGGCCAGGGCCTTGTTCGGCGAGCCTTTGACTACCGCCCAGTACTCCGGATCGTACAGGCTCTGGGGCCAGAGGATACTCAACTGCATGCCCTCCTTCTGGGCCATGGCAATGCGTCCGTTGTAGGCCGCGCTCATCACCACATCACCGGCCACCAGCCATTGCGGAGGTTGAGCCCCGGCTTCCCACCACTGGATGTAGGGCTTGATCTGATCCAGCTTGGCAAAGGCCCGGGTCACGCCTTGCGGGGTGTTGAGCACCTGATACAACTGGGCCGGCGCCACACCGTCCGCCAGCAGGGCGATTTCCAGGGTGTACTTGGCGCTCTTGCGCAAACCGCGCTTGCCGGGGAAGTCCTTGAGGTTCCAGAAGTCGGCCCAGGACCCGGGCGCCTTGGCCAGCTTTTGCGGAGCAAAGGCCATGACCATCGACCAGACGTAGGTGGCCACGCCGCACTCGCTCAGGGTGCCCGGGACGAACTGCGCCGGATCACCAAAGCGAGCCAGGTCCAAAGGTTCGAACAAGCCCTCGTCACAGCCGCGCAACAGCTCCGGGCTCTCCACTTCGACCACATCCCAGCTGGTCTTGCCGACATCGACCATGGCCTTGATCTTCGACAGTTCACCGTTGTACTCCCCCGCCAACACCCGGGCCGCCCCGCTCTGGTTGAAGGGTTGGAAATAGGCTTTTTCCTGAGCCTGTTTGGTGGCTCCGCCAAAGGAAATGACGGTGAGATTCTGCGGCTGGGCCGAAGCCCCGGCGCACAGCAGAACCCACGACAATGCAACGCCGCAACGCAAGGTGTTGGACATGAAACCCATCCTCAAAGAAAGCCGGCTCGCCCGCACGAACCCGCACAGCAGGAGCCTGGAAGCGACCGTATTCACGGGCGGTACTGCACCAGGCACTACGAGTCTTGGTCAGCGGTGCAAGGCGCCTGGCAGCAAAGGCCGGGTAGCCGGATCGTCACCGTTGCGGGCTCTGTGGCCCCGTTCGCTTGGAGTGTTTGCAACCGGTCCGGGGTGAGCGGACGCGGTCTTGCTCGAATGGCGGTTCATCGCTTGCTCCCTGTTGTTTTTGTAGGAAGAACAAATCGATCGGCAGTGCATCGCCGCAGGTGCCCGTGGCAGTCGGGCAGGCTTATGCAGGGGTTCATTGTTTCCATAACCCGGAACGTTGCGAAACGAGGTTTTTGTGAGGCACAGGCAAGGGAAAAGCTGCTTTGCGGGAAGCTGCTGCAGGTTTTCGCAGGGATCATCAGCCCTGCAGCGAACGCCGCAGGACAGGCAAACAAAACACCCCGCAAGCGCCTAACGCTTGCAGGGTGCAATGGCCGGTCATGTGCCGGCAGGCTTGAGCATCAGTCCAGCACGACCAGCAACCCCGAGATCACCCCGATGCCCATCACCGCGGAGAGCAGCATGCTGCTGGAGACCTCCGTCTCATAGGTCTTGTAGCGCGACGCCAGGATGAAAACGTTAACCGCCACCGGCAACGCCGCCATGATCACCGCAATCTTGATCAGAAAGTCGCTGAGGCCAAACACGTACCGGGCGGAAACGAACACCAGCACCGGCAGCACCACCACCTTCAACAGTGCCAGCGCCAGGGCGTCGCCCTTGATCAGGCTCTGATTGCGATGCACGGCAAAGGCGGCGCCCAGGGCTACCAGGGCCAAAGGCCCGGTGGCGTTGGTCATCTGCGTGGCGAAAATCTGCAGCGGACTGGGCAACTGCCATTGCAGGGCAATGAACAGCACGGCCAGCAGCACCGCCAGGATCAGCGGGTTGGTGACAATGGAACGGGTCGTGGTGAGCAGCACGCGGCCGATATCCGGCTTGGCCTGCACCTCCTGTTGCGCGGTGAGCTCCATGATCAATGCGCCACCCGCCAGGATCACCAGGTTGTCGGCCATGGTGATCATCAACGTTGGCAAGGCCGCCTCATCGCCAAAGGCCATGACCATCAGGGGCAAGCCCATGTACCCCACCACCCCCGAGATGGACGACAACCCACGCAGGCCGGCTATGCGCCCATTGCCGCCCCAGATCAGCCAGCCACCTACCGCAGCGATGATGAAGGTCACCAGGCAAGCCAGGTAGTAGGCGCTGAGCAGCCCCCAATCCAGCTCGCCATGGTCCCGAGCGCCCAGGGTCTTGATGAAAATGAAGCATGGCAGGAACAGCCAGAACACGACGCCCACCAGGCCCTTTACCGTTTCCTTGCCGATGACCCCGATCCGCACTATCCAATAGCCGGCGAAGATCATGGCAAACAACGGCATCACCACCGTAAAGACCTTATCCATGAGCAGCATGCCCCCGAACAATCCACCGTTCGGCATACTGCGCCAGTTGCCGGGGGGTGTAGGTCGAGGCGCGGTAGAAATCCATCACCCCGCCCATGACCCGCCGATAGTGGGACTCGATGTCCTTCATCGAGGCCCGCATCTCCACTTTCAGGCTCTCCACTATGGGCCACAGGTCCGCATCGGCCATCGTCGCCACATTCAGCCCTGCCGTTGAATAGTGTCTCAGGGCCTGGCGAATGGTTTGCGGATGCAGGCCGACATAGTTGACGAAGTAACTCTTCTCATCCTGAGTTTCAAGAAAGTCCGGAATATTCAGAACACCGTAATTGGAAAGTGTTTCCAACTTGCCACTCACCGGCCGATAAACACTGGGCACTTGCAAGAAGGCGTCTTCACACTGATGAGCTGCATCGATCAACTTATCCAAATCAAGTTCACAGGAGCCCAGACTTATATTATTGGTCTTGCACAACTTGGCCACTTGTTCCAAGGGCGCAATACCCGATCTATTGCCAAAACCGGCGAGCGCCCCTTCAACCATCTGAAAGCCCGAGTGAATGGCTTGCATGGTATTGGCAAGGGCCAGTCCGTTGTCGTTATGGGCATGCAGGCAAAACACCAGCCGGGGGTAATCCTTGACCAGCTTCGAACACAGCCACTGGGTCACATGGGGCTGCAGCGAGCCCACCGAATCGTTGATCCTGATGATCTCCACCCCCAGGCTGGCAGCCCAGTCGATTTGCCGGCAGATTTCGCCATAGCGCGGCTCAGACACGCCCTGGCGAAAATTATTGAGCACGCTGGCCTTGAATCGGACGGCACCGATGCTGCGGAACGCCTCGATGGCCCGCTCGAACTCCCGCTCGCCCTGTCTGTAGGTGATCATGCCGAAGCTGAACACGGTGTCGGCGATCCACTGGCGATGTTGCTGGCGGGACTGGAAGTAAGCGAAAGCAGTCTCCCAGCAGTTGAGCAGAATGATGAAGGTGGCGCGGGTATCGGCGGGCAGTTCATGGGCTTCCCGGGCCTGATGCAGACGGTCCCAGACCAGCGGCTCTTCAGGCCCGCAGCCCACCACGAAATCTCTCAAGCCTGCTGCTGCCATGGACTTGAGAAGCGCCACCTTGGCGTCCACGGAAATGGGAAAGGCCGTGCGTTCAATTCCTTCCCGAAGGGTTTCATCCACTAGATAGGGGACCGAATAATCACGATAGCGAATTCCACTTTCAGCCGTCATTGTCCTGCTCCTTGGCGGTTCGATTATTGTTATACCCACTTAGGTTTAAACCTTGAACAACTCCAATAACCGCCACACCATATAACACCAACTAAAAAACACAACCTAAGACAATCCTTAAAAAATCCAGAAACAAACAATGACAAATAATCAGAAAAAAGTGCCTTGACACAAACCCCATAAAACAAAAGAAAAACAATACTCCGCTTTAAATAAACACCCGTTTCAACTTCTATATTTCAGCCTGCAAACAACCCACATTGTTCGCACCCACTCCCTCACCTTGAATCCCCCCTTTGCCCGGGCCTGGCCCAACCCAGCCTGCCGGCCACCCTCAGGGAAGGCTAGAATCCCTCCACCTTCCCCATGCGATTCGACGAGACCCGCTCATGAGCTTCGATTTCGATACCCTGCATCCGCGCCAGGGCACCGGCAGCACCAAATGGAGCCGCTACCCCGAGGACGTCCTGCCCATGTGGGTGGCGGACATGGACTTTGCCGTGGCGGACGGCATTCTCCAGGCCTTGCACCAACGCCTCGAGCACCCGCTGCTGGGCTACAGCGTGGCCCGGGATGAACTGCGCGAAGCCGTGGTCGCCGACCTCTGGAACAAGTACGCCTGGCGCGTGCAGCCCGACGAGTTGATCTTCCTGCCCGGGGTCGAACCCGGGTTCAACATGGCCCTGCACGCCTTCGTCCAGCCCGGGCAAAAAGTGCTGGTACAGACCCCCAACTACCGCCCGCTGCGCATGGCCCCGGACAACTGGCGCCTGGACAAGGTCGAAGTGCCGTTCCAGCTCACCGAGCAAGGCACCTATGTCACCCCCATGGACGCACTGCGCCAGGCCTTGCAAGGTGCTGGCGCGATGCTCCTGAGCAACCCCCACAATCCCTTGGGCAAGGTCTTCCCCCGGGAAGAACTGCAAGCCGTGGCCAACGCCTGCCTGGATCAGGGCGCACTGATCATTTCCGACGAGATCCATGCCCAGCTGTGCTTCGACGGACGCCGGCATATTCCCACCGCGTCCCTGAGCCCGGAGATCGCCCGGCGCACCATCACCCTGATGTCGGCGAGCAAGGCCTACAACATCGCCGGGATGAAGACCTGCTTCGCCATCGTCCAGGACCCGGCCACCCGCCTGGCCTTCAACAACGCCCGCGCCGGCATGGTGGACAGCGTCAGCCCCCTGGGCCTGGAGGCGACCCAGGCCGCCCTGACCCACGGCGGCCCCTGGCTGCAGGCGCTGCTCGGCTACCTGCAGGACAACCGTGACTACCTGCTGCACGCGGTGCAGACCCGCTTGCCGGGCATCCGCATGCACGCCCCACAAGGCACCTACCTGGCCTGGCTCGACTGCAGCGAGCTGGGGCTGGACGATCCCCACGACTACTTCCTCAAGGAAGCCAAGGTCGGCCTCAGCGCCGGACTCGAGTTCGGTGACGACTGCGGGCAATTCGTGCGCCTGAACTTCGGTTGCCCGCGGGCCATGCTCGAAGAAGGCATCCAGCGCCTGCAGGACAGCCTGCAACGGCGCTGAGCGCCCCACCTCCCACAGCCGCCTCCCGCTACCGCAGCCGCCAGACTCCCGCCCCTGGCGCTGCGCCCTGCCTGCACCACGCCACACGCCGCCCCGCCCCGACCCTGGCGCGAACCATGCCCAGCTACACGCTCAATGGATCCATAAACCTAAAAGTCCCGATAAACAGCCGATTACCGAACACTAAATCAACGTATTTGTTTGACACCATCAGAGCGCGAACCATTTAATGGATCCATTAAATAAAAACAACAAACGCCTGGAGAGACGTCATGTACCCCAAGAATGCCTGGTACGTTGCCTGCACCCCCGATGAATTGCAGGACAAGCCCCTGGGCCGGCAGATCTGCGGCGAACGAATGGTGTTCTACCGCGCCCATGAAGGTCGGGTCGCCGCCGTCGAGGATTTCTGCCCCCATCGTGGCGCCCCGCTGTCGCTGGGTTATGTCGAGAACGGCAACCTGGTGTGCGGTTACCACGGCCTGGTGATGGGCTGCGACGGCAAGACCGTGGAGATGCCCGGCCAACGGGTTCGCGGCTTCCCCTGCAACAAGACCTTCGCCGCGGTCGAGCGCTACGGTTTCATCTGGGTCTGGCCCGGCGATCAGGCCCTGGCCGACCCGGCGCTGATCCATCACCTGGAATGGGCCGACAACGATCAGTGGGCCTATGGCGGCGGGTTGTTCCACATCCAGTGCGACTACCGGCTGATGATCGACAACCTGATGGACCTGACCCACGAAACCTACGTCCACGCCTCCAGCATCGGCCAGAAGGAGATCGACGAGGCGCCACCACAGACCACAGTGGACGGCGATCAGGTGGTCACCGCCCGGCACATGCACAACGTCATGCCGCCGCCCTTCTGGCGCATGGCCTTGCGCGGCAACCAGCTGGCCGACGACGTGCCGGTGGACCGCTGGCAGATCTGCCGCTTCAGCCCGCCCAGTCATGTGCTGATCGAAGTCGGCGTGGCCCATGCCGGCCACGGTGGCTACGACGCCCCTGCGCAGTACAAGGCGTCGAGCATCGTGGTGGATTTCATCACCCCCGAAAGCGACACCTCGATCTGGTACTTCTGGGGCATGGCGCGCAACTTCAATCCCCAGGACCAGGCGCTCACCGAGAGCATCCGCGAAGGCCAGGGCAAGATTTTCAGCGAAGACCTGGAGATGCTCGAACGCCAGCAGCAGAACCTGCTCGCCCAACCCCAGCGCAGCCTGCTCAAGCTGAACATCGACGCCGGCGGCGTGCAGTCGCGACGGGTGCTGGAACGCCTGATCGCCCAGGAGCGCGAGCCCCGAGAAGCGCTGATCGCGGCAAGCCGTTAAGCCCTCCCCCGAACCCGACAGGCTGGTGGCGCGGATGCCGCCACCGGCGAGGACCGATGATGATCGACGTACTGGTGGTCGCGCGCCACGACGAAGCCCTGGACATCTGCAGCTTCGAACTGGCCACGGCCGACGCAAGCCCCCTGCCCGCCTTCAGCGCCGGCGCCCATATCGACGTGCACCTGGCCAACGGCCTGGTGCGCCAATACTCCTTGTGCAACCACCCCGAAGAACGCCACCGCTACCTGATCGGGGTGCTCAAGGATCCCGCCTCGCGAGGCGGCTCAAGCAGCCTGCACCAAGAGCTGCAGGTGGGCGCGCGCCTGCGCATCAGCGCGCCGCGCAACCTGTTTGCCCTGGCCCCCGGCGCGCGGCGCAGCCTGCTGTTCGCCGGCGGCATCGGCATTACCCCGATCCTCAGCATGGCCGAGCAACTGGCCCACAACGGCGCGGATTTCCAGCTGCATTACTGCGCGCGCTCGGCCGAGCGCGCAGCCTTTGTCCAGCGCCTGCGGCAATCGCCTTTCGCCGAGCGGGTCAGCCTGCATTTCGACGAACAGCCCGAGACTGCCCTGGATATCGCTCACGCCTTGGCCGAGCCACAGGATGATGTGCACCTGTATGTCTGCGGCCCCGGCGGTTTCATGCAATACGTGCTGGACAGCGCCCAAGCCCTGGGCTGGAAGGAACACTGCCTGCATCGCGAATATTTCAGCGCCGCGCCCGTGGACCACAGCGCCGATGGCAGTTTTGCGGTCAGGCTGGCCAGCAGCGGACAGGTGTTCCAGGTGCCGGCCGATCGCAACGTGGTCCAGGTGCTGCAGGACCAGGGCATCGAGGTGGCGATTTCCTGCGAACAAGGGATCTGCGGCACCTGTCTGACCCGGGTGCTGGAGGGGGTGCCGGAGCACCGCGACCTGTTCCTCACCGAGGACGAACAGGCGCGCAACGATCAGTTCACGCCCTGCTGCTCCCGGGCCAAAACCCCGTTGCTGGTGCTGGACCTCTAGCGCCACTCACGGCGAGGGCAGGATCAGCTTCATGCGCTCATCGGCCAGCGCCGAGCCGAAGATCTCGGCGTAACGCAAGGTGGCGTTGGCATGCTCGCGCATCAGCGCTTCGGCCCGCGCGCCCTGGCCGTTGACCAGGGCGTCGAACACCGAGTGATGCTGCATATGGGCGTAGTTGAAGCGCCGGTATTCCCGGGCCATGTCCTGGCGATCCACCGCCAGGGCGGTGACCGAGGCGAACGGCAGATGGTCGTTTCGCGCCAGGGCATCGGCGATCGCCGGGTTGCCGCTGCCCGCCACGATCACCTGGTGAAAACGCATATTGAGGTCGTGATAGACCTCCAGGTCTTCCTCGTTGACATAGCCCTTGTCGAACAGCGCATCGCCCTCGACCAGACAGCGCTCAAGGATCGCACGGCCCTCGGCCGACAGCCCGCGCTCGGCGGTCTGGCGCGCCGCCAGGCCTTCCAGCACACCACGCACCTCCACCGCCCCGGCGATGTCCTCGGCGCTGACCGAGCGCACCTGAAACCCGCGGCCACCGAAACGCACCAAGAGGCCTTCCTGCTCCAGGGTGCGAAAGGCCATGCGCACTGGCATGCGCGACACCCCGAAGCGCTCGGCGGTCGGCACTTCCATCAAGCGCTCGCCTGCCGCCAGCTCGCCCGAGGCGATCATCTTGCGCAGCGCGACCAGCACCGTTTGACCGGGTTTACTCATGCGGGCAGCTTCCTGAAAAAACGGGCGGCCATCATAACGCAGAGCCCACCACAACACGCATCCCGACACACCCTGTAGCCGCTGCTGAGCCTGCGAAGCTGCGCAAAGGTCCGCAGGACCTTGCCTGACGATCTCCCGCCGAACCTCCAGCGCCCTTGGAATCGCCGCGCCTGCTGCGTCGGAATGCCGCCCAAGCCGTTCGCAGCCTTCGGCAGCGGCTACAGGTTTTTCACAACGACAGCGGGTAACTGACGATCAACCGGGTCTGGTCGAAGTCGCTGTTGAAGCTGCGCCGGTTGGTGGCGTTGTTCAGCCGCAGGCTGAGGTTCTTCAGGCTGCCGCTCTGCAGGGTGTAGCCGATTTCGGTATCGCGCTCCCACTCATGGCCATCCTTGCCGGCCTTGGTGGTGGCGTTGTCGCCACGCCCGTAACGCACCATGGCCAGTAGCCCGGGAACCCCGGAAGCGGCGAAGTCATAGTCGTAGCGCAGTTGCCAGGAACGCTCGCCGGCGTTGCTGAAGTTGCCGTTGAACATGTCGTTGCCCAGGGTCCGGCCGCTGCTGCCGTAGACCGACATCCAGGGGCTGTCGCCACTGACCTTCTGCACCCCCAGGTACAGCGTGTGCCCGGCCCTCGCCGCGGAGAACAGGCCATAGGCGGTGTGGCTGTCGATGCGGCCGATGCGCGCGCTGCCATCGTCGCGATCGATGAAGTAACCCAGGTTGCCCCCCAGCACCCAATCGCCCACCGGCTGTTTGTGCTGCAGGTTGAAGTAGCTCTGGCGGTAGATGTCCTGCAGTTGCGAATGCCAGGCGCCGAACAGGGTGCGCTGCTGGTTGAAGCGGTAGTCGGCACCCACATAGTTGAAACCATCGGACTTCACCCCAGGCGCGGCCCAGGCCGACAGGTCCTGCATGTCTGACGAGTTGCGCAGGCTCACGGCCCGGTACTGCCCGGCCTGCAGGCCCAGGCCGTCAATCTCGCGGGACACCAGCATGGCCCCGCGAAAGGTCTGCGGCAGCAGGCGGCCATCGTCATAGCGCAGCAGCGGCACATCCGGCAGCAGTTCGCCGAGCTTGAACTCGGTGGCGGAAATCCGCGCCTTCAAGGCCGCCCCGGCGCGGCCGAAATTATCCGCGGCGCGGCCATCGTCGTGCACCGGCAGCAACTCCGAACCGCTGACCTGGCGGCTGCTGTCGAGCTTGAGGCCGAACAGGCCGATGGCATCCAGGCCAACCCCCACGGTGCCTGGGGTGTAACCAGAACTGAACTTGAGGATGAAGCCTTGGGCCCACTCCTCGATCTGCCCCTTGGGCGCGTCGTGGTCGCGAAAATCCCGGTTGAAGTAGTAGTTGCGCAACAGCAGGTCGGTCTTGCTCCCCTCGAAGAAACCACTGTCGTCGCCAGCCCAGGAAGGGCCGCACAGGCCCGCAGACAGGCAAGCCCCGACCAGGGAACGGCACAGCATCGGATGACGGGTGTTCATTATTATTGTTCTCCGCTTTGCATAGGCGCAGCCGTGCCCCGACAGGCCGGCAACGGCCCGTCCACTCACGGATGCGCAAAAAACCCGGCCTGGGCGGCCGGGGGTTATTCAGAGGGCCGGATCAGAAGGGATACTGACGCGGCCGGTGTTGCAGGCTGATCCAGTGGTCCCGGGTGAATTCGTCGATCGCCCAGTCGCCGTTGAAGCGCCCCAGCCCGGAGTTCTTCTCGCCCCCGAAAGGCGCGTTGGCCTCATCGTTCACCGGCACATCGTTGATGTGAGTCATGCCGGCGCGCACCTGGCGGGCGAAGTTCACCCCGCGTTCCAGGTTGCCGGTGAACACCGCGCTGGACAGGCCAAACTCGCTGGCATTGGCCAGCTCCAGGGCATGGGCTTCGTCCCGGGCGCGCAGCAGCCCCACCAGCGGGCCGAATATTTCATGGCGCGCCAGGTCCATGTCGGCGCGCACCTCGCCGTACACATGGGGCGCCAGCAGATTGCCGTTCGCACCGCCCTCGTACAGTGGCTCGGCGCCCTGCTCGCGGGCCAGGGCGATCTTGTCCTGAAGGCCCTGCAACTGGCGGGCGTTGATCACCGGGCCGATCACGGTCTCCAGCGATTGCGGATCACCCACCTTGAGCTGCTTGACCCGGGCCACGAAGCGCTGGGCAAAGGCGTCGTACAGCCGTTCATCGACGATGATCCGGTTGATCGCCATGCAGATCTGCCCCTGGTGCAGGAACTTGCCGAACACCGCGGCGTTCACCGCTTGCTCAAGGTCAGCATCGTCGAGCACCACGAACGGGCTGTTGCCTCCCAGCTCCAGAGCCACATGCTTGAGATGCTCGCCACCACTGGCGATGCGGCCGATACCGCGCCCCACCGGGGTCGAGCCGGTGAAGGTGATCAGCGCCGGCACCGGGTGCTCGACAAAAGCATCGCCAATCTCGCTGCCGGCCCCCACCACCACACTGAACACCCCGGCGGGCAGCCCCGCTTCCTCGAAGATCCTGGCCAGCAGCAGGCCGCCGCACACCGGGGTATCGCTGGCCGGCTTGACCACCACCGCGTTGCCCAGGGCCAGGGCCGGGGCGATGGAACGCTGGGTCAGGTGCAGCGGGAAGTTCCACGGGCTGATCACCCCCACCACCCCCAGGGCGCTGCGGTAGACGCGGCTTTCCTTGCCTGGCACATCGGACTCGACAATCCGCCCATGGACCCGCGCCGGGAACGACGCTGCCTCCAGGGTAATGGCCCGCGCCGCGCCCCATTCGGCCAGGGCCTTGATCCGCGTGCTGCCGGATTCGCGGATGATCCAGTCGACGATCTCTTCCTGGCGCTGGTCGAAGATCGCCACCGCCCGATGCAGCACCGCCGCGCGCTGCGACGGGCCCAGGGCCGCCCATTGCGGCTGCACCTGGGCGGCCTTGGCATAGGCCGCATCCAGGTCGCTGCGGTTGGCCTGGGCCACTTCCAGCAACAGCGCGCCGTCAAACGGATTGGTCACCGCCAGGGTCTTGCCGACGGCACCGGCGCGCCACTGTCCGGCGATGGGTTGCAGATGCAGATCGCGATAGACCGCGTTGGATTCACTCATGAAAAATCTCCTCATGGAACAGCATGCATAAACCGATGTGTCACCCAAAAACCGGCTTGTATGGGCGCGGGCTTGTGTAGGAGCTGGCTTGCCAGCGAAGACGCCCGCAAGAAACACACAAGACCCAAGGCCCTCTTCGCCGGCAAGCCGGTATCTACACGGCAGCGCGTTGTTCGATCAGCCGCAGCAGACCGAGCAGGGTTTCGGTGTGGGGCACCGCCACCCCCGCCTCTCGCGCCCGGGCCACTACCTGGCCGTTGATCGCGCCGATTTCCGTGGGCCGCCCGGCCAGCACGTCCTGCAGCATCGAGGGCTTGTGGGTGCGGTGGTTGGCCATGGCAAAGGCCACGCTATCCAGGCAGCGCTGGGCATCCAGCACTATCCCCCGGGTGCCGGCCACGGCCACCACCTCCATGACGATGGCCCGGGCCAGCGCCACGCCTTCCGGCGCCACGTCCAACTGGCCCACGGTGCAACCAGTGGCCGCGCACAGGCTGTTCAAAGCGGCGTTGAAGGCGACCTTCTCCCAGATCGAAGTCCAGACCTCGGGGTCCACCGCGCAGTTGAGCCCGGCCGCGTCCAGCACCGCCGCCACCTCTGTGCTGGCCTGGCGCTCACCCTCGTCGAGGGCCAGCATCCGGACCATGCCCTGGCCGTGGGAATGCACCTGCCCCGGCCCGACCATGTCGGCCGGCCAGTTGGTCATGCCGATCAGCACCTGCCGCGGGGCCACATGCCGCGACAAGGCTTCGGCGTTGCCCAGGCCGTTCTGCAGGGTCAGCACCCGGGTGTGCCCGGCGATATGCCCGGCCACACTGCGCAAGGCGCTGTCGGTGTGCAGGGTCTTGGTGAAGACCAGCAACAGGTCCGGGTGCCCGCTGGCCTGTTCCGGGCGGCAAGCATTGAGGCCGGTGATGCGCCGCTCGCCGTGGTCGGTCGCCAGCAACAGGCCATCGCGCTGGATCGCCGCAAGGTGCGCGTCATTGATGTCCAGCAGCGTTACCTGCTGCCCGCTTTCCGCCAGCAGGCCGCCAAACAGCGAACCCATGGCGCCCGCGCCGAGAATGGTGATGTGCATCGAACCTCCTGATTGAATGGCCGTTTCAAGGACTGCGTTCATGACTGGCCCGGCAGGCGCCGGGGAATGTGCCGGCGCACGATCAGCAGCGCGAGCAAGGCCATGAGCATCACCGAGCCCAGCAGAGTCAGGTACCCATGGGCCCCGCCCTGGGTGATCACCAGGGCCCCGGCGAAGGCACTGAGGATCGCCCCCAGGCGCCCGAAGGCCAGGGCCGAAGCGGTGCCGGTAGCGCGCACGCCGGTCGGGTAGATGAAGGCGCACAGCGCGTACATGGTGGACTGCACCGCATTGACGAACAGGCCGTGCACGCCGAAACCGAAAATCAGCAGACCGGTGTTCTGGTGGATATCCACCACCTGCAGCAGGAAGGCGCTGGCCGCGCCCCCGGCACAGCAGATCAGCAGCGGCCAGAACGAGCCCCAACGGGTGATGGCCAGCGCACAGACCAGCGCACCGATGACCCCGCCGAGGTTGTAGGCGGTCAACCCGGAACCGGCCACCGACAGCTCCAGGCCTTCGGCCAGGAGCATGGTCGGTAGCCAGCTGAAGGCGCTGTAGACCGCGGTCAGGCACATGAAGAAGGCCACCCAGAGGGCCAGGGTGTCGCGTCCGTAGCCCTGGGCGAACAAGGCGCGGAAACCGCCCTGCTTCTCGCTCTTCTGCTCCAGGGCATCGCTGTAGCTCACCCCCGAGGCCATGGGCCGCCCCATGCGCCCCAGCAGGGCGTTCAACTCAACCCAGCGCTGCGGTCGACGCGCCAGGAAACGCGGCGACTCCGGCAGCGTCGCCAGCAACACGAAGCCCAGCACGATGGGCAGGCTGCCACCAATGAAGAACAGCGTGCGCCAGCCATACAGCGGCAACACATGGGACGCGAACAGCCCCGCCAGCATCCCGCCCAGGGGCACGCAGACAATGGTCGCGGTCACCGCCAGGGTGCGCCGCCGCGCCGGGGTGAATTCGGCCGTCACCGTGGTCGCGCTGGGCAGCGCGCCACCGATGCCCAGCCCGGCGATAAAGCGCAGCACCGCCACCGCCAGCGCATTGGGCGCCAGGCCAATGGCGCAGGTGGCCGCGCCGAACACGAACACGCTGGCGATGACCGCCATGCGCCGGCCGAAACGGTCGGCGAACAGCCCGGCACAGGCACTGCCGATGCCCATGCCGATGAGCCCGGCCGCCACCGCCGGGGCGAACGCCTCGCGGGTGATGCCCCACTCCTTGATCATCAGCGGAATGGCGAAACCGATCAGTTGGCCGTCGAAGCCGTCCATGACGATGGACAGCGCCGCCAGGAACACCACCAGCTTCTGCATGCCGGTGAAGGGGCCATGGTCGAGCAAGGTGCCGATGTCGGCATGGGAGGCAGCGGAGCGCGCCGGCTGGGGCGCATTGTCGATCGCTGCAATGACCGTAGTCGTGTTCATAACCACCTCTTTTTATTCTTCTGGTGAGTCCGCAAGCTGCGGTGGGCACGGCCGGGCAGCTGGCCCGGCAACAAGACAGTCCTCAGGGTTCGATGGTCAGGGTCGGCACCTCGATCAGCACCGGGCGCTGGCCCGCCAAGGCCGCGCTCAAGGCCTCGGCAAATTCCTCGCGGGTATTGGCCTTCACCGCGTGCACGCCATAGCCGCGGCCGATGGCGCAGAAGTCCAGGCCGGGCACATCCAGCCCCGGTGCGTCATCGACCTGCAGGACATCGGCGAACCAGCGCAAGGCGCCGTAGGTGCCGTTCTTGAGGATGATGAACACCACCGGAATCTGGTACTGGGCCGCGGTCCACAGCGCGGTGATGCCGTAGTTGGCCGAGCCGTCGCCGATGATGCCGATCACCCGCCGCTCGGGCCGGGCCAGTTGCACCCCCACCGCCGCCGGCAGGCCGAAGCCCAGGCCACCAGCCGCCGGAAAGTAGTAACTGCCGGGTTCACGCATCTCCACCCGCTGCCAGAAGGCACCGACGGTGGAGGTGGATTCCTTGACGTAGATCGCGTCCTTGGGCGCCAGCTCGTTGATCACATCGAACACGGTTTCCGGGCGCAGCAGGCCGCCGCTTTCCGCGACCGGCGCAGGCGCTGGCAAGGCTGCCGGCTGCGGCCGGTCGCACTCCGGCAGCGCCCAGACCAGGGCCTGCAAGGTCTCGGCGATGTCCCCCACCAGCGCATCGCCCATCGGCGCCCGCGCCGCCTCGGCCGGGTCGCAGGTGATGTGCAGCAGCTCAGTGCCCTCGGGCAGGTAGTCCCCCGGGGCGAACTGGTGATAACGGAACACCGGGGCGCCCACCACCAGGATCAGGTCATGCTCCGCCAGGCAGCGACTGATGCCGGCGATGGCGGCCGGCAGCACCCCGCGAAAGCTCGGGTGGCGGGTCGGAAACGGGCAGCGGGACGCGGACGGCGCGACCCAGGCCGGCATACCGAGTCGTTCCGCCAGTTGCACCGCCAGGTGGTTGCTCTGGCTGCCGTCCACATCCGGCCCCAACACCAGCACCGGGTTACGCGCCGCCGCCAGGCGCTGCACCAGATGGCGCAATTGCGCCGCCGCGGGCAGCCCGGCGCTGGCCACCTGCCGCCGGGCCAGATGCTCGACCCCGGCCGGTGCCGGACGGGCCCAGTCGTCGTAGGGAATCGACAGGTACACCGGGCCCTTGGGCGCCTGGCTGGCCATATGGATGGCCTGGCTCAGGGCCCGGGGCACATCCTCGGCGCAAGCCGGTTCATGGCTCCACTTGACCAGGGGCTTGGGCAGCTGTGCGGCATCGACATTGGCCAGCATGGCTTCGACACCGATCATCGAACGCACCTGCTGGCCGGCGGTGATCACCAGCGGGCTGTGGGAGTACCAGGCATTGGTCAGCGCCCCCATGCCGTTGCCGGTGCCCGCCGCCGCGTGCAGGTTGACGAAGGCCGGCCGGCCACTGGCCAGGGCGAAGCCGTCGGCCATGCCGACCACCGCGCCTTCATGCAGGCCGAGGATGTAGCGGAAGTCTTCAGGAAAGCCCTTGAGAAAGGGCAGCTCGTTGGAACCCGGGTTACCGAACACCGTGGTCAGGCCGTGTTGCCGGAGGATGTCGTAGGAAGCGCTATGGACGGTTTTCATAGGGACCTTTGCCGCTGCTTTTTTAGAATTTGAGTTACTCTTGCAGCCGCGATGAAATTGATCAAATCGATACTATTTTTATTAAAAATAAGATCCATCTATATCCATGAGGCAACATGAGCCACATCGATCTGAACCTGATCCGCACCTTCGTCACCCTCTATGAGGCCCGCAGCGTGACCCTGGCCGCCGAGCGCCTGTTCGTCACCCAGCCCTCGGTCAGCTACGCCCTGGCGCGGCTGCGCGAGCTGTTCGACGACGGCCTGTTCAGCCGCACCCGCGACGGCATCCAGCCCAGCCAACTGGCCGATGAGCTGTACCCGCCCCTTCGCCAATCCCTGACGCGGATCGAAAACACCGTGCACAGCACCCGCCGCTTCGACCCGGCCACCACCGAGCGACGCTTTCGCATCGCCCTCTCCGACCTCGGCGAAATGGGTTTCTTGCCGCTGATCCTGGCGCGCCTGAACCAGCAAGCGCCAGAGGCCGAAGTCGAGGTCCTGCCGTTGCAGGTGGATCAGGCCGGCGAATGGCTGAGCAGCGCCAAGGTCGACGCGCTGATCTGCCGCAAGCCCCTGACCGGCACCCGCAGCCAGGTGCTGATCCGCGAGCGCTACGTGTGCCTTCTCAGCGACCGCCACCCGCGCATCGGCACCCAGCTGAGCCTGGAGCAGTTCCTCGCCGAGCGGCACATCGCCGTGACCCGCACCACCGGCCACGGCAGCGTCGAGGACGTGCTCAAGCAGATGAACGCCAAGCGCCGCATCAGCCTGCAGGTGCCGCACTTCTCGGTGCTGCCCAAGATCCTGCCCGGCACCGACCTGCTGGCGGTGCTGCCGGCGCAGATCGCCCGCCTGTTCATCCTTGAAGGCGGCCTGCAGCAACTGGATCTGCCGTTCCCGGTGGGGGAATTCGACGTGTCCCTGCACTGGCACCCCAACAGCGACAGCTCCGCCGCCCTGACCTGGTTCCGCCAGACCGTGGCCGCGGCGATCATCGACGGCCAGTCTTGAAGCGGCGCCCGCTGCCGCTTCCAGTCTCGCGGGCTAGGCCAGGGCTGCCTGCGCCTGCGGCGACGCCGGTCGCAGCCACAACAGGCAACCGGCCGCCAGCACGAAGACCACGGCAAACACCCCATACAGGTGCAGGGGCTGCCAGCCGGCATCCAGCAGCACCCCGGCCACCGTCGGCGAGACAATCGCGCCAATGCGCCCGATGCCGATCCCCCAGCCCACCCCGGTAGCCCGCACCGAAGCGTCGTAGACCACCGGCGACAAGGCATAGAGCCCGGCCACGCAGCCGTTGGCGAACAGCCCGATCAGTAGCCCCAGGCCCAGGGCCGCGGCAATCGACGAAGCACTGCCGACAAACAGCACCAGGAGCCCGGCGGTCACCAGCATGAACAGCGACAGCACCCGGGTCAGCGGCCAGCGCGAGGACAAGCCGCCGATCAGCGCCGCGCCGAAGATCCCGCCGACACTCAGCAGCACCCCGCCGGTGATCCCCTGCTGCGCCGAAAGCCCAGCGGCCACCAGCAGTTTCGGGGTCCAGCTCATGACGAAGTAGAAGCCGAACATCACCAGGAAAAACAGCAGCCAGATCAGCAGCGTGGTGCGCCGCATCGGCCCGGCGAACAGCTGGCCAAAGCCACTGACAGCGCCCTCCTCGCGCAGCGCCGCAGCGGGCAGCCGCGCCAGTTCCGGGTGGCCCAGGCGCTGGGCCAGGCGATTGACCCGCAACAAAGCGTCGGCCGGGCGCCGGGCCAGGAGAAAGTCCAGGGATTCAGGGAGCCAGAGCAGCACCAGAGGGATCACCAGCAAGGTGACGATGCCGCCAAACACAAACACCGAGCGCCAGCCCCAATGGCTCAGCAACCACACCGCCAGCAAGCCGCCCAAGGTTGCCCCCAGGGCATAGCCGGTGGATTGCAGGCTCACCGCCAACCCACGCCAGCGACGGCTGGCGTATTCGGCGGCGATCACATTGCTGCTGGCCAGGATGCCGCCGATGCCCAGCCCGGTGAGGCCGCGCAACAGCGCCAGTTGTAAGGGGCTGTGGCTGGTGGCCGAAAGCAACATGCCGACACCGGACAGCAACAGGCACCCCAGAATCAGCGGCCGGCGGCCGAAGCGGTCGGCCCAGGGCGCGATAAACAGCGAACCGGCGGCCATGCCGAACAACCCGGCACTGAGCAGCAGGCCGACCTGCGCGCCATTGAGCTGCCACTCGGCAGACACCGAAGCGGCGGTGAAGGCCATCACCAGCACATCGAAGCCGTCGATCATGTTGAGGACGATGCAGATGCCGATCGCCAGACACTGGAAGGCGCCCATCGGGCCCTGGTCGACCCGTTGCTTGAGATCGTGGTTCATGGGCGCACCTGCCGTTCGGCCAGGACCCGAAGCGCAACACCCAAAGAACCTGTGCACACAGACAGCCAGCGCGCGCCAGCCAGGCGGCTGCACGCCGTCGATAAGACATTCATGGCGAAACCCTTTTTGTTGTTTTTATTGCCGACGGCCAGGAGGGCTCCTGCCATCGCCAGGTCGCCAATAAAGCGCTTAATGGATCCAATAACAAGAGACGAACGGGCTGAAACGGCTGAGCAAAAGGTCCCAGGCCAACCAGGGTCGGGGTTAATTTCCATAGGGATCAAATGCTTAGGTACCCGACAAGGCACCGGGATTAGCGGGCGATTATCGACCAGCACCGTTCGGGCAGGCGACGAGCCCCACTACCAGGCTCACGGCCAAACAAGCCTGTGGCGAGGGAGCTTGCTCCCGTTCGGTGGCGCAGCCGGCGCAAAGGCTGCTGGCACGCCAGGCCGGAAAACCCTCGAAGGCCGCAGATGGGGGCGCTGCGCACCCCAGCGGGAGCAAGCTCCCTCACCACAAGGTTCGGTTCAGGCACTCTACATTGGATCCAATAACCCGCATCACCTCAGATAAAGGCCAGCGCCGCCTGCGCGCTGCGCACCGCCGTCATCCGTTGCTCGACCTGGGGCAACAGGTAGCTGAAAAAGAACCCCGCCGTCGCAAGCTTGGCCCCGCGCAGCGGATCGCCCTCGGGCAGATTTCGCGAGACCCGCGCCGCCCGGGCCCAGGCCAGCGCCAATAGGCTCAAGCCACACAAGGCGAGAAAATCCCCCGCCGCGCGATACGGGTACTCGGCATCCTCCAGCGCCCACTGTTGCACCTCGCCTACCAGCCCCTGCAATGCCTCGGCCAGATCCGTCAACGGCCGGGCAAAGCCCGCGCATCCGGCCACCGCGGCGCCCTGCCCGGCCTCATCGCGCAGTTGCTCAAGCAACAGCGCGAAGCCCTGCCCGCCATCCCCCAGCACCTTGCGCAGCAGCAGATCGTTGGCCTGAATCTCGTTGCTGCCTTCGTAGATCATGGCGATACGGCTGTCGCGCAGGGTCTGCTCGATGGCGAACTCGGCGACGTAGCCGTAGCCGCCAAAGACCTGCAAGGCGTTGCTGGCCTGGCGAAAACCCTGCTCGGTAAAAAAGGCCTTGATGATCGGCGTCAGCAGTTGCGCCAGCTGATCGGCCTGGCGCCGGGCCAGTGGCTCGGGGTGATGCTCGGCCTGATCCAGCAGGTGCGCGACCCAGTAGCCGATGGCCCGCAAGCCTTCGCTGGTGGCGCGCAATTCCAGAAGCACGCGGCGCATGGCCGGGTGGTAGCGAATCGGATCGGCAGCCTGGGCGGCGCCCCCGGCGGGGCGCAATGGCGCACGCATCTGCTGGCGTTCACCGGCGTACGCCAGGGCGTTCTGCCACGCCGCTTCGACATGCCCCAGGCCTTGCAGACCCACGTGCAGACGCGCCGAATTCATCATCACGAACATCGCCGCCAGACCGCGATTGGCCTCGCCCACCAACCAGCCCTGGGCCGCATCGAACACCAGGGAACAGGTGGCGCTGCCCTTGATCCCCATCTTGTGTTCGATGCCGTCGCAGCGCACGCCGTTGTCCTGGCCCTGCTCCAGGCGCTTGGGCACCAGGAACAGCGAGATCCCCCGGCTGCCCTCGGGCGCGTCCGGCAACCGGGCCAGCACCAGGTGCAGGATGTTGTCGGTGAGGTCGTGCTCGCCACCGGAGATGAACAGCTTGCTGCCGCTCAGGCGATAACTGCCATCGGCTTGCGGCTCGGCCCGACAACGCAGCAGGCCGACATCACTGCCAGCCTGGGGCTCGGTCAGGCACATGGTGGGCAGGCTCGCGCCGCTGATGATCGCGGGCAGGTAGCGCTCCTGGAGCCAGGGCGCGCCGTGGGTCTTCAGACACAGGTAGGCGCCGTGGGCGATGCCGGTGTACATGGCCCAGGCATGGTTGCTGGCGTAGAGCATCTCTTGCAGCGCCGCGTCCAGCAGTTGCGGCAGGCCCTGGCCACCCAAGGCTTCGGCGCAGGCCAGGGCCGGCCAGCCACCCTCGACATAGGCCCGATAGGCCTCGGCAAACCCCTCTGGGGTGCTGACCTGTCCATCCGCCCACCGGCAGCCCTGGCGATCGCCGCTGGCATTCAGCGGCGCCAGTACGCCCTGGCTGAAACGCGCCGCCTGCTCCAGCACCTGCAGCGCCAGGGGCAGGTCCAACGCCTCGAACGCCGGGCTGCGACGCCAGGCTTCGGGGGCCTCCAGCCAGTGCTCAAGGACAAATTGCATATCGCGCAGCGGCGCCTGGTAGCTCCACATGGGGACACCTCATCGAGTAGAAATAGAGTGGCCCGCCAGGGACGGCGGGCCGATCGGGCTCAAGCGCGCCAGGCCGGGTTTTCGATCAGCAGCGCCATGCCCTGGCCACCGCCCACACAGGCCGCGGCGATGCCGTAGCGCAGGTTGTGCTCGCGCAGTTGCCGGGCCAGGGTCAGCACCAGGCGCAGGCCGCTGGCGGCCAGCGGATGGCCCAGGGCCAGGGAGCCGCCCTGGACATTCAGCCGATCGCCGTCCAGTTCCAGCTCCCGGGCCACGGCCAACACCTGGGCTGCCTGGGCCTCGTTGATTTCAAGGCGACCGATCTGCCCAAGGCTCAGGCCACTGCGTTGCAACAGCAGGCGGATCGCCGGGGCCGGACCGATGCCCATGAACTCCGGCGCCACCCCGACCACCGCGCTGGCCCGCAACAGCGCCAGGGGCCGGTCGCTGCACGCCGAGGCCCGCCCGACCAGGGCCGCCGCCGCGCCATCGACCACCGCGCAGCTGTTGCCGGCGGTCTGCACCCCGCCTTCGTGGATGGTTCGCAATCGCGCCAGGTCAGACCGTTCACTGGGGCGCGGATGGCTGTCCTGGCTGACCCTCTCGACCCCGCGCGGCAGGCGAATGCCGCGCGCTTGATAGCCGTCGAGTTCGAAGCGCTGCTGGCTCACGGCGACGATTTCCGCCGCGAACCAGCCCGCTTGCCGAGCGGCCAGGGCCCGCTGATGACTGTCGCAGGCGTAGCCATCTACGGCTTCGCGGGTCAGGCCGTAACGCCGCGCCAGGTTGTCGGCGGTGGCGATCATGTCCAGCCCCGGCGCCGGGTCGTACAGCGCCTCCCATAAAAAGTCCTTGAACTGCACCGCCGCTCCCAGGCGAAAGCCGCCGCGATGGGTGTAGGCGGCAATCGGGTTGCGCGACATCGACTCACTGGCCACGCACAACGCCAGTTGCACCTCGCCGCGCAGTTGCTCGGCGGCCTGACGCAACAGCTCGAAACCGGTGGCGCAGATGCGCTGCACCCCCAGGGCCGGCACCGCTTGCCCGACCCCGCTGTACAGGCCGATGTGCCGGGGCAGCAGGTAGGCGTCGAAACTGGCCTGGGCCATGGAACCGGCCAGCACGCTGTCCACCGCCTGCGGCTCGATGCCGGCCCGGGCCAGGACCTCGCGCCCGACCTTGATCCCCAGGTCGATCGGCGAGATCTCGGCCAAGTCCCCGCCGAGGTCGACCCAGGGCGTGCGCACCGCCTCAAGGATCGCCACATCGGCAAACCCGCTGTACTGCCCGGCACCGCTCATGGCTTGGGCTCGGCGCGCAGGATCGACGGCTCGCGGCCGCGATACAGGTTCTCGACCTGCTCGGCGCGCCACTGCAGCACCGCGCGCTGATTGATCGAGCCCTTGTCGGTGATCTCCCCACGGTCGATGGACGCCGGCTCCACCTGCAGCGCGATCCACTCCAGGCGGCTGGCATTGCCGCTGGCCTCGCGATTCAGGCGCTGCAACCAGTCGCCGAACCACTGGCGCACCGGCGCGCTGGCCAGCACCTGGGCCTCGCTGGCCTCGGCGCCCAGCCCCGCCAGCCGCCGGCACTCATACAGGCGCGGGAACACCAGGGCCCCCAGGCACTCGCGGTCGGGGGCGGCCACCACCAGGTCCTGGACATAGGGCGCGCCTTCGAGCACCGCGCGATTGCGCAGCGGGCCGACGCTGACGAACACCCCGGACGACAACTTGAAGTCTTCGGCGATGCGCCCGTCGAACATCAGCCCCAGTTGCGGGTCGGCGGCGTCGGCGAGCTTGAGCGCATCCCCCGAGCAGTAGAAGCCCTGGGCATCAAACACCTCGGCGGTCTGCTGCGCCGCGCGCCAGTAGCCGGGCATGATGTGCGGCCCGCGAAAACGCCCTTCGAGCTTGCCATCCACCGGCACCAGGCGCACTTCGCAACCCGGCGCCGGCAGGCCGATGTAACCGGCCATCGACAGCGGCCCGGTGGTGAAGGTGCAAGACGGCGCGGCCTCGGTCATGCCGAGCCCGGCCATCATCCGGATGCGTTCGCCGCAATGCTGCTCGGCGACCCGGTCCAGGCGATCCCAGACACTTTGCGAAAGCCCGGCGGCGGCGAAGAAAAACAGGCTCATGCGCTTGAAAAAACACTCGCGCAGCTCGGCATCCAGCTCCAGGGCGTTGACCAGTTCCTCCCAGCCCTTGGGCACGGTCAGGTAGGCGGTGGGGGAAATCTCCTTGAGGTTGCGCAGGGTTTCAGCGAAGCCCTGGGCCGTGGGCTTGCCCTCGTCCAGGTAAAAAGTGCCGCCGTTGTAGAGCACGATGCCGACGTTATGGCTGCCGCCGAAGGTGTGGTTCCACGGCAGCCAGTCCACCAGCACCGGCGGCTCTTCACCGAACACCGGAAAGGTCTGCAGCAGCATCTGCTGGTTGGCGCAGAGCATGCGCTGGGTGGTGATCACCGCCTTGGGCAGCTTGGTCGAGCCCGAGGTGAAGAGAAACTTGGCGATGCTGTCAGGGCCGGTGGCGGCAAAGGCCGCATCGGCCTCGGCGCCACCGGGCTCGGCCAGCAGGCTGGCGAAGCTCGCCTGGCGCCGCCCCGGCACCTGGCCACGCACGCTGATCAGCGGCGTCTCGGGCGGCAGCACCGCGTCGATGGCCCGCTGGTAGGCGCTGGCGTCGCTGACGAACACCAGCCCCGGCTGCAACAGGTCGCAGACATGGCGCAGCTTGGCAAAGTCCTGGGACAGCAGCGAATAGGCCGGCGACACCGGGCAATAGGGAATCCCGGCGTACATCGCGCCCAGGGCCAGTTGCAGGTGTTCGATGTCATTGCCCGAGAGCAGCGCCAGCGGCTTGTCGGCCGACAGGCCGTAACGAAGCAGGCCCTGGGCGATGGCGCGCACGCTGTCGAGCATCTGCCCATAGCTGACAAGGCGCCAGTCGCCACCGGCCTCGCGGGCGGCAATGAAGGTCTGCTCGGGGCGCACCCGGGCCCAGTGCAGCAGGCGATCGAGCAAGCGATCGGGCAAGGGCGCCAGCGGCTCCAGCGAGCGCATGTGCAGCACGCCCTGCTCTTCACTGACGGCAACCGCCGGCCGGCCAATGGACACCTGGCGATAACGCGGCGGCTCGGCCACGGGTGGGGATGGCGCTCTGGATTGGCAACTCACGTACATGTCCTCCATCAAGGCACGCCTGCGCCGCGCACTCGGGGGCGACAGCTGGCAAGCGTGGCAGCCGCTGGCTGCGGCCTTGTTATTGTTGTCTGGCCTGTACACGAGCGCGGTCGCAAAAGCACCGCGCCCGTGGCGACGGATCAGATCGGGTAGTGTCGCGGGCCGTGCTGCAAGGTGACCCAGCGCAATTGGGTGAAGTGCTCGATCGAGGCCTTGCCGCCAAAACTGCCGTAGCCGCTGGACTTGACGCCGCCAAACGGCATCTGCGCTTCGTCGTGCACGGTAGGGCCGTTGATATGGCAGATACCCGACTCGACCCGTTGCGCCAGGGCCAGGGCACGCCCGGTGTCGCGGCTGAAAATCGCCGCCGACAGGCCGAACTCGGAATCGTTGGCCAGACGCAACAGCTCTTCATCGCCGCTGCCACGCAGCAGCACCGCCACCGGTCCGAAGGACTCCTCGCGGTACAGGCGCATCGACTCGGTGACGCCGTCGAGCAGGGTCGGCTGCAGGATACTGCCGTCCAGTTGCCCGCCCACCACCAGCCGCGCGCCCTGCTCCAGTGCGTCGTCGATCAGCGCCTTGATGCGTGCCCCGGCACTGACATCCACCAGCGAGCCGAGCAGCGAGTCCGCGGCCGACGGGTCGCCGGCACGCAAGGTCGCGACCTTGGCCGCCAGCTTGGCGACAAAGGCATCGGCGACCTTGGCATCGACGATCAGGCGCTCGGTGGACATGCAGATCTGCCCCTGATTGAAGTAGGCGCCAAACGCTGCGGCCGCCACGGCGGCGTCCAGGTCGGCGTCGTCCAGCACCAACAGCGGCGCCTTGCCGCCCAGTTCAAGCAGGGCCGGCTTGAGGTGGCGCGCCGCCAGTTCACCGACAATCCTCCCGACATGGGTCGAACCGGTGAAGTTGACCCGGCGCACCGCCGGGTTGGCGATCAGGCGCTCGACAATCGCCGCGGCATCGACCGGGGCATTGCTGATGACGTTGACCACGCCATCGCCCAGGCCGGCATCCTGCAGCACCTGGCCGATCAGCCGGTGCACCGCCGGGCTCAGTTCGGAGGCCTTGAGCACCACAGTGTTGCCGCAGGCCAGGGGCATGGCGATGGCCCGAGTGGCGAGAATCACCGGGGCGTTCCACGGGGCGATGCCCAGCACCACGCCGCAGGGTTGGCGCAGGGCCATGGCGAAGCTGCCGGGGACATCAGAGGGAATGACTTCGCCGTTGATCTGGGTGGTCATCGACGCCGCTTCGCGCAGCATGTTGGCCGCCAGGCGCACGTTGAAGCCGTACCAGTTGGCCATGGCCCCGGTCTCGCCGGCGGCGGCGATGAACTCGCCGCTGCGGGCCTGCAACTGCTCGGCGGCCTTGAGCAGGCGACTGCGGCGTTCGTTGGGGGCCAGGGCCGCCCAGGCGGGGAATGCAGCCTGGGCTGCGGCCACGGCAGCGTCGGCATCGTCCAGGGTCGCGGCGGCCACGCGCGATACCACAACGCCGGTCACCGGGTTGCGGCGTTCGAAGGTTCGACCGTCGCCGGCGGGGCGCGACTGGCCACCGATCAGCAGGGGCACGTCCAGCATGGTGATTCCTCTTGTTGTCTTTGTCGGGAATGCAGCACAGCGGTGTAGCAGTGGCGCGGCGAACAGCGGGAGGCGCCCGCCGTTCGCCGGCCGGACTCAGCGTTTATACGCCTGCAGGCCGGGCTTGATGCTCTTGTCGTCGAGAAACTGCTTCATGCCCTGCTCGCGGCCGCCTTCGGTGTCCAACAGGCGCGACTGATCGAGCTTGGCGTACAGGTAGTCTTCGTTCTGCTCCCAGGTCAGCTCGCGGCAACGCTTGAAGCCATGCTTGGCGGCACGCAGCACCACCGGGTTTTTCTCCAGCAGGTTGCGCGCCAGCTCAATGGTCACCTCACGCAATCGAGCCAGGGGCACGCTGTCGTTGACCAGGCCCATTTCGGCGGCTTTCTGCCCGCCGAAAGTCTTGCCGGTCATGATGTAGTACAGCGACTGGCGATGGCCCACGGTGTCGGCCATGGCCTTGCTCACCAGGTTGCCCGGCGGGATGCCCCAGTTGATTTCCGAGAGGCCGAAGGTCGCCTCGTCGGCGCAGATCGCCAGATCGCACGCCACCAGCGGGCTGAAGCCGCCACCGAAGCACCAGCCGTTGACCATGGCGATGGTCGGCTTGGCGTACATGCGCAGCAGTTTCCACTGCCACTGGGAGGCTTCGCGGCGGATTTTCTCCTGAAGGATCTCCGGCCCGGCATCCACCTCGCGGAAGTATTCCTTGAGGTCCATGCCGGCGGTCCAGGCCTCGCCGGCGCCGGTCAGCACCAGCACACCAGCGGCCGGGTCCTGTTCCAGGGTTTCCAGCACGTCGATCATTTCCCGGTTCAGGGTCGGGCTCATGGCGTTGCGTTTTTCCGGACGATTGAGAATGACCCAGGCAATGCCGTCTTCGATTTCGACCTTGACCGTTGTCCAGCGACCTTCGTAGTTGCTCATGGCGATGCTCTCTTGTTCTGGCTTGAAGATGGATCGAAATTAAACCGCGAAATTAGTTATGTCAATTAACTATTAATTGAATTAACCATTTTCCTACCCCTGGATAAAATCCTTCTGCAGCGACTGCCAGCACAGGCAAACGTAGCTATCAGCGGCCGACCCCGGCAAACTGGATAGCCTTGTTAACCGACCCAGGATGTTTTTGTCATGGCCAAGCCCGCTCCCCTCGCCGACCCGCGCGAGGCCCCACCCGCCAACGCCGAGGTTCAGGCGCCGCTGGATTCGGCGCTGGACGAACTGATTGGCTACGCCATGCGTCGCGCCCAGCTCAAGCTGTTCCAGAACCTGATCGGCCGGCTCTCGGCCCACGACCTGCGCCCCGCGCAGTTCTCGGCCCTGGCAATCATCGACAGCAACCCGGGGCTGATGCAGGCCGACCTGGCTCGCGCCCTCGCCATCGAGCCGCCGCAAGTGGTGCCCCTGCTCAATAAACTGGAAAGCCGCGCTCTGGCGGTGCGGGTGCGCTGCAAGCCGGACAAGCGCTCTTACGGGATATTCCTGAGCAAGACCGGCGAAACCCTGCTCAAGGAGCTCAAGCAGATCGCCGCGCAAAGCGACGTCGACGCCACCTCGGCCTTGAGCGCCGAGGAACGCGAAGAGCTGCTGCGCCTGCTGAAGAAGGTGTACCAGGACTGAAGCCAAGGTGCCGGCACAGGGCCGGCACGCTGAGGCAGCCAGGCTGCTGGCGGGCTTACCAGATCGGCAAGGTGTAGAGCACCAGGAAGCGGGTCTGGTTTTCATCGCGAAACGCCGCGCCCGCCGGGAAGTCATTGCGATAGATCGACTTGCGCGCCACCAGCCCGAGGTTCTTCAGCGGGCCGCTCTGCAGCACGTACCCCAACTCCATCTGAAACTCGCGCTCCTTGCGCTCGCTGGCATTGAAGGCCGCCAGCTCGATATGGTCGCCGCGCACGTAACGCAGCCGACTCTTGAGCCCGGGCACGCCGGAGGCGGCAAAGTCATAGTCGTAGATGGCTTGCCAGGTGCGCTCCTTGGCATTGAGAAAGTCCGAACTCATGGTCAGCTCGCTCATGCCCATCAACTCGGTGCCGGAGATGTAGGGCGTGGCCGTGTCGCCACTGGAATGCATGTAGCCCAGGCTCACCCGGTGCCCGCCGAACTTGTAGCCAAACAGCGCCGAGAGGTTGCGGTTGTCGACCCGGCCGGCCTTGGCACTGCCGTCTTCCCGGCTGAAAAAACTGCGCAGATCGCTGCTCAGCACGCCATCGCCCAGGGGCAGGTTGTGCAGCAGGGCCAGAGTGTCCTGCTGGTAGAGGTCGACCACCTCGGCGTGATAGGCGCGCAGGCTGAGCGCCTTGTTGACCTGGTAATCGCCCCCCAGGTACGCCAGGTGCGAGGTGCTGGCCGTGGCATTGAACCGCCGGTTGGGCGAGGCAATGGTCATGGCCTGGTAGTCGGTGGAGTCGCGCTTGTTGATGCGGTCGATATAGCCGGTATTGAGGGTCAGGCCGTCGATGTCCGTGGAGCTCAGGGTGGTGCCGCGAAAGGTCTGCGGCAGCAGGCGCGACGGGCTGGCAAAGGCGAACGGCAGGAAGATCGAGACATCGCCGGTCTTCACCGTGGTCCGGGCAAAGCGCAGTTTGGCGGTGGGCGCCAGCCGCGAGTATTCATCCACGGCGCGCTTGTCGCTGGCCGACACCGGCAGCAGCTCGGTGCCGCTGCGGTCCGGCGAGGAGTCGAGCTTGACCCCCAGCAGCCCGCGCACATCGAGGCCGAAACCGACGCGACCCTCGGTGAACCCCGACTCCATGTTCATGATGAAACCCTGGGCCCACTCCCGCGCGGCGGTCTTCGCCCCACCGTCCTGGTAGTCGCGATCCAGGTAGTAATTGCGCAGGGTCAGGGTGCCGTGGCTGTCGTCAATAAAACCCGCCGCCCAGAGTGGAGCGGGCAACAGGCTCAAGCCCAGCACGGCCAGAGCCAGCCGCGTGGGGAGACTGGGCATACAGGAAGCTGACGCCGCCGCAACGGCGTTGGTTGGGAGATTTGGCATGTCCGATGTCCATTTTTTGTTGTTGTTTTAGGTGTCGAGCGCGGGCCTGGCAGCCGACGTCACGGACAGAGAATGGAAACAGCCCAAGCCTTACGTCAACCTCAAATGACCGATAATCGAACATTAATAATATTATCTATTTTTACGTCGAATCATGATTATTGATTTAACTAGCTGATTTTAATTCCTTTATTTACGTTTATCGATGAAATTAAGGCGCTATTCATTTTTTAGTTATCTTTGTTATCTTAATCGCCAGCCACCAACGCCGGCGCGTTCAGGCCCGGCGTCCAGTTGGCCACCACAACAAAAACAACAATGAGGTTTGCCCATGGACAGTCCATCGCGTCGTTCGACGCTGACCATCGCTTTGTGCTTTATCGTTGCACTGATCGAGGGGTTCGATCTGCAGGCGGCCGGCACCGCCGCTGCCGGATTGCGCCAGAGCTTCGCCCTGGACCCGAAGATGATGGGCTGGGTGTTCAGCGCCGGAATCATCGGCCTGCTGCCCGGGGCGTTCTTCGGCGGCTGGGTCGCCGACCGTATCGGGCGCAAGAAGATCCTGGTCGGCGCGGTGTTGCTGTTCGGCCTATTCTCGCTGTGCACGGCCTACGTCGAGAGCTATTCGAGCCTGCTGCTGGTGCGCTTCATGACCGGCCTCGGCCTGGGCGCGGCGCTGCCCAACCTGATCGCCCTGTGCGCCGAAGCGGTGAGTGAACGCCGCCGGGGCACGGCCATCAGCGTCATGTACTGCGGCGTGCCCCTGGGCGGCGCGCTGGCGGCGGTGGTGGCGATGTTCTCCAGTGAACATTGGCAGACCACCTTCATCATCGGCGGCCTGGCGCCGCTGCTGGTGGTGCCGCTGATGGCCTGGCTACTGCCGGAATCCACTGCCTTTCGCCAACACAGCGCCAGCGCCGACAGCCGCCGAGCCTCCACCACCCAGGCACTGTTCGGCGAAGGTCGCGCGCGCACCACGCTGGCCCTGTGGCTCAGCTACTTCTTCACCCTGACCGTGATGTACATGCTGCTCAACTGGCTGCCGTCGCTGCTGCTCGAACAAGGCTTCAGTAAACCCCAGGCGGGCCTGGTGCAGATGCTGTTCAACATCGGCGGTGCCCTCGGCTCACTGCTCGGCGGCCTGCTGCTGGACCGCTGCAACGGGCTCAAGGTGGTGCTGTTCGTCTACGCCGGGTTGCTGGCGGCGCTGGCCGGGGTCGGGCTGTCGGTGGGCATTGCGCCCATGGCCGTGGCCGGGTTTGCCGCCGGGCTGTTCGTAATGGCCGCGCAATTGGTGCTCTACGCGCTGGCACCGCCCTCCTACCCGACCGCGGTGCGTGCCACCGGCGTCGGCGCTGCCGTGGCCATCGGACGCCTGGGCTCGGTGGCCGGGCCCCTGGCCGCCGGGCAGATCCTCGCCGCCGGCGCCGGCACCGCCGGGGTCCTGCTGGCCACCTCGCCAGGGCTGGTCATCGCCGCCCTGTCGATCCTCACCGTCATCGCCCGGGCCAACGCCACGCCCGAACTCAAGCCGGCGCATTGAGCCGAGGCGGCAATGCGAGCCAACGCCACACCTGGGCGGCGGCAACGTCCAGAGCCACCCGGGCGTTGCCGCGCACGACGCCTTAGAACGTCAGGCAGATTTTCCCCAGGTGCGCGCCCGAGGCTTCATGGGCGAAGGCCTTGGCGATCTCGGCCAGGGGGAAGGTGCTGTCGATGATTGGCTTGATCCCCGTCGCCTCCAGGCCACGAATCATCTCCACCTGGTGCTGGCGACTGCCGACGATCAAGCCCTGCAGGCGCTGCTGCTTGGCCATCAGCGCCGCGGTCGGCACCGGTCCGGCCCAACCGGTGAGCACGCCGATCAGGGCGATATGCCCGCCGATGCGGCAAGCCGTGATGGACTGCGGCAAGGTGCCCGGACCACCGACTTCCACCACATGGTCGACGCCTCGGCCGCCAGTCAGCTTGAGCACTTCGTTGCCCCATTCAGGCTGGGTGCGGTAGTTGAGGGTGTGGTCGGCGCCCAGCTCGCGAACCTTGGCCAGCTTGGCGTCCGACGAAGAGGTGGCAATCACCGTAGCGCCCATGGCCTTGGCCAGTTGCAGGGCGAAGATCGACACGCCGCCGGTGCCCAGTACCAGCACGGTTTCCCCGGCCTTGAGCCCGCCGTCCACCACCAGGGCACGCCAGGCCGTGAGACCGGCGGTGGTCAGGGTCGCCGCTTCGGCATGGCTGTAGCCCTTGGGCGCATGGGTGAACCAGTGGCTGGGCTGGATCACCACTTCACGGGCATAACCGTCGACGCCATCGCCCGGGGTGGTGCTGAAATCGGCAATCGCCGGGCCACCGTCATGCCAGTGGGGGAAGAAGCAGGAGACCACCGAATCCCCCACCTGGAACTCCGTGACCCCGGCGCCCACCGCTTCCACCACCCCGGCGCCGTCGGCCATGGGAATCCGCCCGTCGGCGGTGGGCAGTGCGCCGGTCACCACCGCGTAGTCGTGGAAATTCAGGGAACAGGCATGCAGACGCACGCGGATCTGCCCGGCGCCGGGTTGCCCGGGATCGGCCAGTTCCACGATTTTAAGGTTGTCCAGGGATGCCGGCAGGCTGAGCTTGATGGCTTGCATGGGATGCTTCTCCACAGATCGATAATCATCAGGGGGCTAACCCTACCACCAATACCGGCTATCTGTAGCCGCTGCCGAAGGCTGCGAACGGCTGCGCAGGAGACGCAGGTTTTCAGTGCCGCTAGAGGCTCGGCTCGGGACTGCCAAGCAAGGCCCTGCGGGCCTTTGCGCAGCTTCGCGGGCTCAGCAGCGGCTACAACGCTCAGCGAGTTCCGGCGTGCTCCGCCCGCCTGGCTCGCACAAAACACTGCTCGGTCACCGCCGCGCCCCACTGCTCGCCCACCTGCTCCTGCACCAGGACGAAACCCTGTTGCTCATACAGCGTGCGCGCCGCATCCAGACCCTTGAAGGTCCACAAGCGGGTGGCTGTAAAACCCCACTGGTCACAGAACCCCAGGGCCTCGACCAGCAGCCGTCGGCCCAAACCCTGGCCACGCGCCGAATCATCGAGGATGAAGCAACGCAGGATCGCCTCGCCGTCCGCGCCCTCCCCGTCAATGGCGATGGAACCAACAATCCGCTCACCCTGCAGCGCCACCCAGACCTGATTGCGCGGGTTGTGCAAACGTCCCATCAGCTCAGCCATGTCCGCTGCCACCAGGCTTTCAAAGGCCTGGCCGAAACCGGCGCGGGCGGAGTAGTAGCAGGCATGCATTTCGGCAATACGGCCAATCACCCCCGGTCTATAGCCACGAGCGATGGACCAGCACGCGGGCGGCTCGGGCGCCTCGCCCAGGCGCACCGCACGCAGTGCCCGGGCGTAGTCGGCGATGCCCGTCGAGGCGCAAAGCTGCTGGTCCGCGCTCAGGTGCACCAGGGCTGCGGCCACCTGGGCCTGGGCAAAACGGTCGATACCGCTCAGGGTCTGGCGTCCCTGGGCGGTGAGGTGCAGGCGCTTCGAGCGGGCATCCTGTGCATCGGCCTGTTCGCGGATCTCGCCGGCCTCCACCAGCTTGCGCACCAGACGACTGACGCTGGATTTTTCCAGCCCCAGCAGCGTCACCAGATCGCCAGCGGTCAAGGCATTGCCCTGGCCGATCTCCAGCAACGCATGCACTGCCGAGGGCGAGTAGTCGGTGGCGGCCAGGGTGCTGTGCATGAAGCCCAGCTCACGGACCATCTGCCGGGAAGCCTGACGCAATTGCGGGATGAAACCTGCGGATGGGCTCGACATAAAGGTGACCTCTCTCGTGGAATATTTAGTTGTAACCTACAACTATATGACCAACAAGCCCCGCGTGCTCGGGCCCTGGCCGGCAGCGATAAAAACTTGAGCGCCCACTAATGAGAAGCATTACCATAAACACCCTTTTCGCCCGCCTCGGTCCCGGAACCCCTATCGATGGTGCCCAACTCTTCGCTACAGCACGCCGTGGGCGAGCTCTACGTCCAGCATCACAACTGGGTAGTGCAACTGCTGCGACGCAAGCTCGGTAACCAGGACCAGGCCATGGACCTGGCACAGGACACCTTCCTGCGGATTCTGCGCAGCGAACAACTGCCGGTACTGCGTGAACCCCGGGCCTATCTGAACACCGTGGCCAGCCGACTGTGCGGCCAGTATTTCCGCCGCCAGGCCCTGGAGCGGGCCTACCTTGAATCCCTGGCGCAGTTGGACCCGCAACACCAGCCCTCACCGGAAACCCGCCTGCTGGTGCTCGAAGCCCTGGACGCCGTGGGTCAGGTGCTGGACGGCCTGGGCCATCGGGTGCGGGACGTGTTTCTGCTGTCCCAGCTCGAAGGCCTGACCTACCCGCAGATTGCCGAGCGCCTGCAGCTCTCGGTCAACGTGGTACAGAAAGCCATGCTCAAGGCCTACCGCCACTGCTACGCGGCGGTGTACCCGGCATGAGCGCCTTTAAGCCCATGGACGATCAGGGCGCGGTGGATCACCGCGTACTGGATCAGGCCCTGGAATGGCTGGTGCTCCTGCAGTCGGGCACCAGCAGCGCCGAGCAACAGGCCGGGTGCCTGGCCTGGCGCCGGGCCGACCCGCAACATGAATTGGCCTGGCAACGCCTGGCCGGGCTCGGGCAGGACCTGCGCGACAGCACCCGCAGCCTGCCCGCCGCTCGCACCCGGCAGTTGCTCCAGGCCCGCAGCCACCCTTCGCGGCGCACCTTGCTCAAGGGCGTCGTCGGCCTTGGAGTGGTGGCCGCCAGCAGTTGGAGCGTGCGCGAGCGGCTGCTGTTGCCGCAGTTGTTCAGCGACTACCACACCGCCACCGGCGAACGCCGCCAACTGCAACTGGCGGTCGGCACGGCGCTGCAGCTGGACACCCGCACCACTCTGGATCTTCAGGACCGTGTGCAAGGACCGCAACTACGGCTCAACAGTGGACGCCTGCTGCTGACCTTGGGCAACGCCGCGCCAGTGCGGGTCGTCACCGCCGAAGCCAGGATCCACCTGGCACCGCTGTCGCAGTTGATGGTCAGCGTCGGCTTGCCGGGACACCGTGGCACCCGGGTGCAACTGCTGAGCGGCAGTGCCTCGGTCAGCCTGGCTCAGGGGCCCGGACAGGTCCTGGGCCCGCGCCAGCAGGTGGACATCGAGCAACGCATGAGCCCCGTAACGCCAGTGGCCGCCGCAGCCAGCGCCTGGACCCAGGGCCTGCTGATCGCCGAACGCATGCCATTGGGCGAGGTGATCGCCGAACTCGACCGCTATCGTCCGGGCCTGCTGCGCTGCGCCGCCGAGGTCGCCGGGCTGCGGGTGTCCGGTTCGTTCTCCCTCGACCAGCCGGACGCCAGCCTCGACTTGCTGGCCCGGACCCTGCCCATTCGCATTCAGCGGGTCATGGGCTATTGGGCCTCAGTGACGGCGGCCTGATTTTTTTCCAGGAAGGCGGCAGTTTTTCCAATCTCACGCATCAAGACCAGGGAAGAAGCTGGAAAACAGCTCAGCGCCAACCCTTCCCAACCCATGGACTTTCTTATGCACATCCGCCTCACGCCCCTTGCCGCGGCCCTGCGCCCGTTCCTCATCGGCCTGTCGATCGCCAGCACCAGCCTGCCGCTGCTGGCCGCCGAGGCCAACGCCGAAGTAGCTGACAGCCAGCGCCACAACTACGCAATCGCCCCAGGCAACCTGGATCAGGTACTGGGCGCCTTCGGCCAGCAATCCGGGGCCATGATCGCCGTCGATGCCAGCCTCAGCGCCGGCAAGCACAGCCCAGGCCTGAGCGGCCGCTTCGCCATCGGTGAAGGCCTGCAACGCCTGCTGGCGCCCCTGGGCCTGCAAGCGGTGGCCGAAGGGGCGGGCTATCGAGTGCTCAGGGCCGGCGGCGAACGCGTGGAACTCGGCACCACCACCGTCAGCACCAACCAGTTGGGAACCATCACCGAAGGCTCCGGCTCCTACACCCCCGGCACCATCGCCACCGCCACCCGGTTGGTGCTGACACCCCGGGAAACCCCGCAGTCGATCTCGGTGGTCACCCGCCAGGCCATGGACGATTTCGGCCTCAATTCCATCGACGACGTGATGCGCCATACCCCGGGCATCACCGTGGCCACCTACGACAGTGACCGCACCAGCTACTTCTCTCGCGGCTTTGCCATTCAGAACTTCCAGTACGACGGAATTCCGATCCTGCAGGACGCGCAGTACTCCTCGGGCCACACCCTCACCGACACGGTGATCTACGACCGCGTGGAAATACTCAAGGGCGCCACCGGCCTGCTCACCGGTGCCGGTGGCCCCGGCGGCACCATCAACATGGTGCGCAAGAAACCCACCGCCGAATTCGCCGGGCATATCGACCTGGGGGCCGGTTCCTGGGACAACTACCGCTCGCAGGTCGATGTCAGTGGCCCCCTGACCGACAGCGGCAATGTCCGCGGACGGATGGTCGCCGCCTATCAGGACAAGAAATCCTTCCTTGACCACTACCAGCGCCAGACCAGCGTCTACTACGGCATCCTGGAGTTCGACCTGTCACCGGACACCCTGCTGACCGTCGGCGCCGACTATCAGGACAACGACCCCAAGGGTTCCAGCTGGTCGGGCAGCAGCTCGCTGTACGACTCCAAGGGCAATGCCATCAGCACCTCGCGCTCCTACAACAACGGCGCGAGCTGGAGCCGCTGGTCGCAATACACCCGTACCGCGTTCACCACCCTGGAGCACAGCTTTGCCAACGGCTGGGTGGCCAAGGCCCAGTACAACCACCAGATCAATGGCTACAACGCCCCCTTGGGTTCGTTGATGTCGCCCAATGCCGAGACCGGCATCGCCTCGCTGCTGACCCGCAAGTACACCGGCGAGACCGTCAGCGACAGCGGCGACCTCTACGCTACGGGGCCCTTCGACCTGCTGGGGCGCGAGCATCAGCTGGTGGTCGGGGCCTCGATCTCCAACTCGCACTGGAAAGGCCGGGACTTCACCAGCGCCACCAATCACAACAATTTCTACGACTACTTCAACTGGGACGGGCACAGCCCCAAGCCCGATTGGGGCCGCATCACCAAAAAGAACGACGAGACCACCCGCCAGAGTGCCGGCTACATGACCGCGCGCTTTAGCCTCAACGATGATCTTTCGTTGCTGCTGGGCAGCCGGGTCAACAACTACGAGGTCAGCGGCACCAGCCGGACCAAGGACACCGGCAAGGTCATTCCCTACGCCGGGGTGGTCTACGACCTCGACCAGAACTTCTCCGTCTATGCCAGCTATACCGAGATCTATCTGCCCCAGGACGACTACCGCGACCGCAACGACAAGGTGCTCAAGCCCGACGAAGGCACCAACTACGAGGTGGGCCTCAAGGACGAGTTCTTCGACGGTCGCCTGAACTCCAGCCTGGCCTACTTCGAGGTGCATGAAGAAAACCGGCCCGTGGATGACCTGGCCTATAACGCCAACCCCACCACCCCCGGGCTGGACTATGCCTCCAAGGGCATCAAGTCCAAGGCCAAGGGTTATGAAGCGGAAATCTCCGGAGAGCTCGCCCCCGGCTGGCAGCTGCAGGCCGGTTACACCCACAAGATCATTCGCGACCAGAGCGGGGCCAAGGTCTCCACCTGGGAACCGGAAGATCAGGTCAACCTCTACACCAGCTACAAACTGACCGGCAGCCTGGACAAGCTGACCCTGGGCAGCGGCGTCCGCTGGCAGGGCACCGGGTGGAAGATACTCAGCAACTACGGCAAGGGCACCGAGGAAAAATTCGCCCAGGCCCCTTACTGGCTGGTGGATCTGATGGCCCGCTACCAGATCACCGAGAACGTCTCGGCCACCCTCAACGTCAACAACCTGTTCGACAAGAAGTACTTCACCAACATCGGCTTCTACAACTCGTCGTACTACGGCGACCCGCGGAATGTGATGCTCAGCACTCGCTGGAACTTCTAAAGCAGCCCCCTCGTCGTGGCCCGTCCCACCAGCGGCTGGCCACGACGTCTGTTACCCCTCCCCCCGTAGCATTTTCTAACCTTTGCCGCCGACCGCTGCGCTGAAAATGAGTGCCGTCATCCCGGCACATCTGTTAAAAACGCGCTGTCGTCCGTCCTGTGGTGAAGCCCTGCATGTCCCCATCCCTGTCCCAGCGCCTGCGCCGTCGCTGGTTTGCGCTGCTGTGCCTGGCCACACTGATCGTCGGCCTGCCGGTGAGCTGTGCGGTGCTCGAACACAAGGAGCGCCAACTGGTGTTTCGCATCGAGCCGGGCAACGCCGGCTGGTATCGCGGTCTGCCCAGCACAGTGCAGGAACTGCAACTCAAACCGCAAAGCTTCAAGCCCGGACAGAACATCCACGCCTGGTGGTGGCCGGCCAAACGCGCCGATGCCCCGGCGATCCTCTACCTGCACGGCGTGCGCTGGAACCTCACCGGCCAGTTGTTTCGCATCGAGCAACTGCACGCCCTGGGCTACTCGGTGCTGGCCATCGATTACCGGGGGTTCGGCCAGAGCCATGGCGACCTGCCCTCGGAAAACAGCGTGTATGAAGACGCGCGCGTCGCCTGGGAGCGGCTCAAGGTGCTGCAACCCGATGCCAACAAACGCCTGATCTACGGCCACTCCCTGGGAGGGGCGGTGGCCATCGACCTGGCTGCCGAACTGGGGCGCAATGCCGCCGCCGAAAAGACCCCGATTGCCGCTCGCGGGCTGATCGTCGAATCCACCTTCACCACCCTGGCCGATGCCGCTGCCGCAGCGACCAAGACCTCGCTGCCGGTACGCTGGCTGCTGTCACAGAAGTTCGACTCCATCGACAAGATCGGCGAGATCGGCATGCCCTTGCTGGTGGTCCACGGCCTCAAAGACGACTACGTACCGCCGCGCCTGAGCCAGCAACTGTTCAAGGCCGCCCTGGAACCGAAGAAACTGCTGCTGGTGCCCGGCGGCACCCACAACAACAGCATGCGCCTGGCGGGCAAGGACTACGGCCAGGCCATCAACGCTCTGCTGCGTGCCAAGCCCAGCCACAAATTCGCCGGCCCGCCCACCACAGCCGCCCCCACCAGCTGAAGCTGGCTTGTATAGGAGCTGGCTTGCCAGCGAATGGGCGCGCGGCACCTGCAAAAAACCTGTCCCTAGATGGCCCTCACGCAGCCGGCTGAGCCGCCACCATGACCACCACGGTCTTGGCCAGGAACGCCGGAGACTGCTGATTGATCGAATCGGCCAACTCCAGGGCCGCCGCCTTGACCGCAGGCGCCGCTTCGCGCAAGGCACGGACCATCTCCAGGCGCGCGGGCTCGCTGTTGAGCACCCGCGTGAAAAGCGTCTGCGCCCACCTCGGGCTGTGTTCCTGCAAGCCGGGCAGCGCCGCCAGCACCGCCGGCACATACACAGCATCATCGAAATGCTCGGCGGCGTGAATCAGCGAAAACATCACCTCGTCATATTCGGCCTCATCGTCGAGCAACGACAACAGCGGGCCAATGCTGGCCGGGTCGGCCAACTGGGCCACCTCGGCGATGCAGGCGTCGATGCGCCGCGCAAGGTTCTCGCCAGGGTCGTTGAAGGCGTTTTCGAGCTTTAGCAGGGTGTCGGTCAACGCGTCGAATTTCATGGGTACTCGCCAGGGAGCTCGAAGGGAGGGAGGCGCAACGATACGCCATCGACACCATCCGCGAAATCGGCATGCCGCTGCGGGTGGTCCATGGCCTGAAGGACGACTACGTACCGCCGCGCCTGAGCCAGCACCTGTTCAAGGCCGCCCTGGAGCCGAAGAAGCTGTTGCTGGTGCCCGGCGGCACCCACAACAACAGCATGCGCCTGGCGGGCAAGGACTACGGCCAAGCCATCAACGCCCTGCTGCGGACCAGGCCGGCGTCCAGCATCGCCGGCCCGGCAGCGGTCACGGTGCCCACTGGCTGAACCTGCAGACCAGGGCTCCAAGCGCTCGCCAGGCAAGGCCCTGCGTACCGAACGCGGCCCGGCCTTTTCGCAGCTTCGCAGGCTCAGCAGCGGCTACAGGAAACCCTCTGTGTAGCCGCTGCCGCAGGCTGCGCAAGGCACCGAAGGGGCCTCGGCGCCCTCAGGATCGCTGCGAGCCTGCGCCAGCGTCTACAAGGTGCTTTGTCCGGCGCTCACTGCCACGCTCGGCAAGGCCGCTGGCGGACACAACGCGTCGCCAATGGTGCGCAACTTCAGGCAGGTCTCCTGGTATTCACTCTCGGGGTCCGACTCGCCCACAATCCCGCAGCCGGCAAACAGGTGCGCCTGGTTGCCGCGAATCAAGGCCGAGCGCAGGGCCACGGCAAATTCGCCGTCGCCCTCGGCGTTGAGCCAACCCACCGGGGCGGCGTACCAGCCCCGGTCCAGTTGCTCATGCTCGCGGATATACCCCAGGGCCTTGGCCCGGGGCAGGCCGCCCACCGCCGGGGTCGGGTGCAGGGCGTCGACCAGTTGCAGCAGGTCCACCTGGGGCCGCAACCGCCCCAGCACCGGGGTCAGCAGGTGCTGGACGTGGGCCAGGCGGTGCAGTTGCGGCTGCGCAGGAATCTCCAGCATGGCGCAATAGGGCTGCAGCGCTTCGCGCAGGGTCTGCACCACCAGGGCGTGCTCGTGGCGATCCTTGGCGCTGTCCATCAGGCCCTGGCCCAGTTCGGCGTCCTGTTGCTCGTGCTGACCGCGGGCGCAGGTGCCGGCCAGGGCCACGGTGCTCAAGGTGCCCCGGGCCACGCGCACCAGACGTTCGGGGGTGGCGCCGAGGAAGCAACTGTCGCCGCGGCTGAAGGCAAACAGAAAGGCCTGGGGATAGGCCGCCCTGAGGTTCTCCAGCAAGGGGCCGCAGGGAATGCTGCGCGGGGCCCGCAAGCAGACTTCCCGGGCCAGCACCACTTTGCTCAGTTCACCGGCGTTGATCCGGCCGATGGCGCCGGCGACGGTGGCCTGCCACTGCTCGGCGCCCAGGGCGTCGTCGTCCTGCCGGGTGCCCACCGGCACCTGCAGTGACGGTGCATGGGCATAGCGGAGCTGCAGCAGGTTCCATTCCGCCGCAAGGCCGGCAGCGCAATGGGCCACATCGGCGCCCGGCTCGATCCACAGGCTGAACAGCCAGTGCTGCTGTTCGCCTTCACGCAACAACAGAATCCGTGGCAGCACCAGGGAAGTGGCGGCGAACGACTGCCACTGAGTACTGCGCGGCGCCTGGGGATCGAAGGCGAAGCCGCCACACAGATAGGCCTTGCGCGGACCGACCTGATGGGCCTGCTCCAGCAGCTGGCGCCAGGCCTGGGTACTGGCGGCAAAGCGCTCGGCGGCCGGCGGGCTGATTTCCTCGGTGCAGCCGAACCCGGCCAGGGCCAGAGCGCCCTGGTCGCTGGACCAGAACAGGCTCTGGCCGAACACCTGGCGGTTGGCGGCAAACAGCCGCAGTGGCTCCAGGCGCTCGGCGGCCAGGCTGAACACCACCAGTACCGCGCGACTCTTGCGCCGAGCCTGGGCCTCGCCTTCACGCAGGGCCTGGGTCAGCCCGGACAGGCACGACTCATTCATTACCGACTCCTTGCTCAAGCCCGCGCTGAACGCGCCAGTGGCGCACTTGCTGGGCGATGTTCCAGTGGATGATCTGGGCAAACAGCGGCACCACGAACATCGGGTCCAGGCCCGCCTGCTCGGCCCATTGCTGACGCTGCGGGAGCATCGCCGCGACCCGCTCCGGCGCGGCGATGCTGTCCTGGGTCGGCTTGAATTGCGCGGCCGCCTTGACGTAGGCCAGGCGCTGGCCGAGGGCCTGGATGATCTGCTGGTCCAGGGTGTCGATCGCCCAGCGGATGTCTTCCAGGGCGCTGCATTGCTCGGGGGTTTTCATGTTGATGACTACCAAGGGAAAATTCACGGGGTCGAGGGCCAGCAGTGCCACGGCTGCTCGCCGTGGCCGGCCAGCAGCCGGGTCAGGTGCCGCAGCACTTCGGCCTGCTGCTCGCGCAGATAGAAGTGAGCACCGGGGAAACTCTGGAAGTCGGTGACCTGGGCGCTGACCTCGGCCCAGGCATAGGCTTCGTCCGCATCGACTTCCGGGTCCTGGCCCCCCAGGCACACGCTCAGGGGCAGGTCCAGGGCGCGGCCGATGTCGCCGCGATAGGACTCGATCAGCCGATAGTCGTTACGCAGTGCCGGCAGGTACAGGTCCCGCAGCGTCGGGTCGTCCAACAGGGACGGCGCACCATCGGACAGGCGCCGTACATCCGCCAGCAACGCCTCGTCCGACCCCAGGTGCAGCTCGCTGTGGCGCTGGCGATGGGGCGCCGGGTGTGCCGACACAATCAGGCGCTGAGGGGCCGAGCCTTGCTGCTGCATGCGCCCCGCCACTTCATAGGCCAGGGCCGCGCCCATGCTGTGGCCGAACAGCACCAGGGGCCGGTCCACCAGGTCCGACAGGGCCCGAGTGATAGTGCCCGCCATCCACTCCAGGCTGCCGGGCCAGGTCTCGTTGAGGCGCTCTTCACGCCCCGGGTACTGCACGCTGATCAACTCGATATCGGCGGGCAACCCCGCCCGCCAGTCATTGAAAAAACTCGCGCTGCCCCCGGCATGGGGCAGGCACACCAGCCGGCAGCGCGGCGGTTGCGGCTGCGGGTAACGGCGCAGCCAGGCACTGGGAGCCTTTCTCACAGCACACCCTCCTCTAGCTCGGCCAGCGGAGTACCGGCGCCCAGGCCCAGGCTGACCCGGGTGTCCGGCAACCACTGACAGACCTGCTCCAGGAAGGCTTGAGCATCCAGCACCTGGGCCGCGTAATGCAGGCCTTGGGGCAATAGCTGCCAATGCAGCGCGCAAAACGCCGCGACGCTGCCGGTCAACCGCGAACCGTCGCCGGCACGCAACCAGGCACTGGCCTGCTGCGGGCGGCCATCACGCAGGCCGTCGACCTCCACCGCCAGCAGTTGGTACGGCCGCCGTCCGGCGACATCCAGGGCACTGGCCTGGACCAGCGCGGCGATGTTCTGCGGCGTATTGCGCGCCTCTGGCGCCGAGCCCTGGATACGCTGCAAAGTCGCCGCCAGTTGCCCGCCCTCGAACAGGTTGAAGCCCTGGCCGTGAGGCACTTGCAGGTCACTGAACAAGCGCTGCTGCTCGGTGCTCAGGTAGGGATAGGCCTGTACCCCGGCCACCGGCAGCCAGTCCCGTTGCAGAGGCTGCCGGGCACTGCCCGTGCTGCGCACCACCTGTCCCTCGCGCCAGCCGCACTGGGCCTGGCCGAAGCCATTGCCCAGGCTCAGCAGGAAGTCCTCGGCGGCCGTGACGGACAGCCGTCCCAGGCCGCCGGCATAGCAGCGCATCTCGTCCACTCGCTGGAAAGACTGCGCCAGCAACTGCGGGAACACCCCCGACAGCCCCGGCAGCATGCCCGCCGACAACAGCACCCGACGCCCTGCGGGCACTTGACCGGCCAGACGCTCGTGCACCGGGTCGTCGCCGCCCACATCCAGGTAATCGGCGCCCGCCGCCAGCGCGGCCCGGGCCACCCGATCGAGAATCCGGTAGCTGGGCCCGGCGCAGTTGATCACCAGGGTGCAGCCGGCGCAAAAGCTGGCCAGGCTTTGCTCATCCCACAGGTCCAGGGCGCGCACGTCGGCGCACGCCCCCAACTGCTGGTTCAACTGCTCGGCCTGCTGACGGTCGCGTCCGCCCAGGCGCAAGGCAAGCCTGGGTGCCAGCAGTTGCGCCACCTGACGGCCGACGCTGCCATACGCGCCGACCAGACCAATGAGCGCCCCACTCATGCCGCCACCTCGGCGGCGTCGAAGGCCCGGGCCACGGCTTGCACCTGAGGCTGCTGCATGCAGCTGAAGTGATCCCCAGGCACATCCACCACCCGCAGTTCGCCCAGGCACAGGGCCTGCCAGTAAGCGCTCATGTCGCGGTGCATGCCCGGCAGTACCTGGACCTCGCCGCTCTGGCGAATGAACAGCAAGTCGCCCTGATACGGCGTGGCCTCATGCAGGGCCACCGCCGCCAGACTGTGACGCAACACCTGCAATTGCTCGCGCAGCCAGTCCAGGTCACTCAACTGCGAACCGGCGTGGCGCATGGCTTCGGCAATCGCCTGCAGGCGCTGCTCGGGGGTCTTCTCTGCCAGGCGCCGCAGACAGGCCAGGGCCGAGGTGCATTGGCCATCGTCGCTCAAGGCCAACAGTGAACCCTGGGGCACCCGTCCTGGGGTCTGGGCCAGGACCCGGGCGATGCTGCGCTCCATGGCCTGCTCGTCCTCGGGATACCCCAGCACCAGCGGATCGGCCTGCATCACCCGGGCGAACACGTACTCGGCCAAGAGGTCGTCCTCGATCATGAACGGCACCCGGTAGCTGCTGATCACGCTCAGCTGCAGCACCTCGATGGAACGCGCCGCCAGGCATGCCGCCAGTTCGGTGGCCAGCAACCCGCCCAGGCAGTAGCCGACGATGCTCACCTGGCGCCGGCCTTCGGCCTGCAGGGTGTCGGCATAGCGCTCGGCCAACCGGCGAATCGCCGTGGCCGGCTCCAGCGCCAGATACCCCGGCACGTCGTTGAGCACCAGCCCTTCCAGGGGCGCGTCTTCCCCCAGGGCAGCGAACAGCGCGCGATACGGCGCCAGGGTGCCACTGCCGTCGTGGACGAAGATCCGCGTCGGGCCCTGCACCTTGTCGCTGATGCGCACCAGCGGTGAATCGCCTTGCCCCCCCTGCCCGCGCAGGTAGTCGGCCAGGGCCGCCACGGTGGGCTGGTTGATCAACTGCCGCAGCAAGTCGCTCCAGGGCAACTGCCGGGCCTGGGGCAAGGCTTCGCGCAGGCGACCCACCACTTGCGCCACCAGCAACGAGTCGCCGCCCAGTTCGAAGAAGCCCTGCTCGCGGCCCACCGCCGGCACCCGCAACAGGGTCTGCCAGACCTCGGCGATGCTGCGTTCCAGATCGTCCACCGGCGCCGCGCCGCTGTTGACCTGTTGCTCGGGCCCGGCCATGCCGATCCGGGCCAGGGCCTGGCGGTCGACCTTGCCGTTGGCGGTCAGGGGCATCTCATCGAGGATCTGCCAGTCCGCCGGGATCATGTAGTCCGGCAGACGCTGGGCCAGATGGGCACGCAGTGGCTCGGGCTCCAGGGTCTGGCGCTCGCTCTTGAAGCGGGTGATGAACAGGTGCTGACCGATCTGCGACATGGCGTCATCGGCCTTGGGCAGGCACAGCGGGGTTTCGCCCCCGGCCTCCAGCAGCAACTGCTGCCACTGCTCGCGCCGGATGAAGGTGGTGTCCAGTTCCGCACGGAAGTCCTCGAACGCGGTCAGGCCTTCCTTGAACTCCATGGAGGCCATGATCTGGTAAGTGTCGCGGGTGGCCTCGATGAAGATCAGCCAGCCGCCCGGGGCCAGCATCTCCCGCAGCCGCGCCAGCACCCGGCTGGCATGCCGCGAGTTGTGCAGCACGTTGGCGCAGAGAATCACGTCCAAGGAGTTGGCGGCCACACCCTGGGCCCAGTGGTCCTGGTTGAGGTCGAACAGCCCGTAGCTGACCCAGGGATAGGCGGCGAAATGTTCCCGGGCCTCGTTGAGGAAGAACTGCGACAGGTCGGTGAACTGGTAGTCCACCGGCAGGCCGTCCAGGGCCGGAATCAAATCGGCGCTGGTGCCGCCGACCCCGGCGCCGATTTCCAGCAGGCGCAGGCGCTGGCCGGCAGGACGCTGGCGGATGATCTCCTGCACCGCGGCGCACACCGCCTGGTTCAGGTACTGGCTGATCAGGTTCTTGCGGTAGGCGCCCTCGGCGGTATCGGTACGGCCCTCGGGGAACAGCAGGTGCAGCGGGTCCAGCTGATCGCTCATCAGCGCCGGCAGTTGCTCCTGGCTCTCGCGCAGATAACGCAGGACCTCGGCGCCCCAGCCTACGCAAGGCTCCAAGGCTTCGATGCGCTGCCACAGCTGAAGGTATTCCTCGCGCTGCACCCGCAGGTCCGAGTAGCCACCGGACTGCCGGTCATGCTGCACCAGCCCTTCTTGGGCCAGGGCCTGCAACCAGCGCCGGATCAAGCGCTGGTTGCGCGGCGCGACCTCGCTCAAGGCCCACACTTCTTCCAGGGAGTGACGCTGCCCCGCCTGCCGGAACAGCCCGGGACGCTGTAGGGCCAGGCCCATGGACAGCAGCGCGGCGCGCTCGACACAGGCCGACATCTCGCTGACCAGGGCATCGCTCAGATCACCGCGCACGGCCTGGGCCGCGGCCTGGGTACGCGCCTCCAGCTGCTCCGGCCAGGCCAGCGGCATGTCCCGCAAACTGGCCCGCAGGCAGGCCTGCAATCGCCGTTCGAAGGCCCCTTCGCCAGCGGCCACCACCACCGCGGACTCCACATGGGGATGGCTGAGCAGTGCACTTTCCACCTCCGCCAACTCAATGCGATGACCGCGCACCTTGACCTGGAAATCCTCGCGACCAAGGAACTCGATCAGGCCATCTTCCAGGTAGCGGCCCAGGTCGCCGGTGCGGTACAGACGCTCGCCGCTGCGAGGGTGATCGACAAAGCGCTCGGCGGTTTTCTCGGCGTCCCCCAGGTAACCCAGGGCCAGGCCGCTACCGGCGATGTACAGCTCGCCGGCCACCCCTTGAGGACGGTCGCGGCCCTGCTCGTCGAGGACCATGAAGCGCTGATTGGCCAGGGGCGCGCCGTAGGGAATGCTGCGCCACTGCGGATCGACCTGGGTGATCGGATAGTAGATCGACCAGATGGCCGCTTCCGTGGCCCCCCCGAGGCTGATCAGCCGCAACTGCGGCAACAGCTGGGCAGCCTCCGCCGGCAGGTTCAGGGGAATCCAGTCCCCCGACAGCAGCGCCAGGCGCAGGGTTCCGGGGGCCATGGACGGCACCGCCTGCAGGTAGTGGGTAAGCATCTGCAATTGCGCCGGCACCGAGTTCCACAGCGTGACCCCATGCTCCCGGGCACACGCCGCCCAGTGCGAAGGATCGGCGCGGTGTTGCGGGTCGGGCAGCACCAGGGCGCCGCCCACGGCCAGCAGGCCGAAGAGGTCATACACCGACAGGTCGAAGCCCAGGCTGGCCAGGGCCAGGACCCGATCCTCGGCGCCGATGGCAAAGCGCTGGTTGATGTCGACGATGGTATTGAGCGCCGCCTGATGGCTGATCATCACGCCCTTGGGCACCCCGGTGGAGCCGGAGGTATAGATCACGTAGGCCAGCTGCTGCGGATCGATGTCCAGCACCGGCAACGGAGCTTGCGCCGCCAGCGGGCCCTGATCGACCTGGATCACCTGGGTCACCCGCGCCGGCCAGCACAACTCATCGCTCAACCAGGACTGACTGAGCACCCGGCCGACCTCGGCGTTATCCAGGATCAACTGGCGCCGGGCCTCGGGCTGGTTGGTGTCCAGGGGCAGATAGGCCGCCCCCGCCCGCAGAATGCCCAGCACCGCGATCACCTGCTCCAGGCCCTTGTCCATGCACACCGCGACCCGCTCTCCCGGCTGGCAGCCGGCGTTCAGCAGGGCCTCGGCCACGGCTTCGGCGCGCCCGGCCAGCTCGCCGTAGCTCAGTTGCCCGGCGCCCTGGATCAAGGCCACACGCTGGGGCGCAGCAGCTGCCTGTCGCCAGAACGGCTCATGCAGCCCGCCGGTGGGCAACGGCGCCGCTGTCTGGTTCACCAGCTCGCGTTGCAGGCGCTGGGCCGCCGGCAATTCCAGGCAATCGTCCAGGGTCCAGGCCGAGGGTTCCCGGGCGAGGCGCTTGAGCAGCCGTTCAAAGGTATCGAACAAGTCGTCGAGCAGCGCCTCGCTGAATACCCCTTCGCGAATGTCCCAGTTGATCGCCAGGCCGTTGTCCCGTTCGCTGACCTGGCAATCGATCAGCACCTGGGGCGTCTGGCTGATGCCGAACACCAGCTCGGCCCCTGGCATGAAGGCCCCGCCGCCGCTTTCGCCACCTGCGCCCAGGGTGCTGGTGAAGGCGTACGGCATCAGCGCCGCATCCTGGCCCTTGCGCCGCGCCAGCTCGCGCAGCACTTCGATGCCCGAGCACAGGCGATGGTCCATGTCCTGCCACAGCCGTTCCTGCAACTGCTGGCTGCGCTGGCCGAAACTGCCCCCTTGCAGGGTCTGCACTTCCAGCAGTTCCACCGAGCTGAAATCCCCCACCAAGCGGTCGACCTGAGGGTGCAGGGACAGGCGATTGAGCAGGGTCAGGCTCAGGCAGAAGTGTCCGCGCCGACTCCAGCGGCCCAGGGTTTCGGCATAGGCCGAGAGGATCGCCGCCGACACGCCGACCCCGGCGGCGGCCGCATTCAGGCGCAGGGCGTTGCAGTCCCGCGCTTCCAGGCTCATGGCCCGGCGCTGGAAGCGTGGCCCGGTGGGTGCCCCCAGCAACGGCAGCTCCGGTGCCCCCGGCAGGCTGTCGACCCGCGCCCACCAGTAGTCACGGTCGCGCTGGTAGCGCGGTTGCTCGCGCAGGCGCCGCTCGCCCAGCACGTAGTCGCGGAAGCTGATCTGCGCCGGTGCCGGCAGGGCCTCACCGCGGTACAGCTGCTGCAACTCGGCCAGCAGCATGCGCACGCTCTGGTAGTCGCACACCAGCAGGTCCACCGACAGGTGCAGGCGCGAGGTGTCGCGGCCCTGGCTCACGCACAATTCGATCAAGGGCCATTGCTGAGGCGTGGCGCGGCGCAGTTCCATGCGCTCGCGCAGGGCCTGCAAGGCACTGCCGTCGTCCTGGCTCAGGTCGTGGTTCGCAATGGCGTAATGGGGCACCTGGGGCAGGATGCGCTGGTAGCCCTCCTCCAGCACCACGGCGCGGAGCATCTCGTGACGGGCGATCAGCTGGTTCCAGGCCTGTTCCAGACGCAGCGGGTCGAGGTCCTGCTGGGCGAACTCCAGATAACCGTGACAGGCCACGCCGCCAAAGCTGAAGGCCGTGGTGCGGCCCAGCAGATAGGCCGCCTGCACATCGGTCAGCGGGAAGGGTTCTTCCCGGGCCGGCAGGTCGGCCTCCAGGGTCGGCATCTGCGCCGCCTGCAGCTGTTGCAGCAACGCGTCCTTGTGTTGCCGAAGTTGCTGCAGGCGTGCGTCGTCCATGACCCCGGCCGGGGCCCGATAGCGCAGGCGACCCTGTTCTTCCCAGAGCTCCACGCCCAGTTGTTGCAGATCCTGTTGCAGTTGCTGCAGCGTCATAACACGCCCTCCACCATTGCGTTCTGAGTGACGGGCCGCTGTTCCCGGCGCGAGGCGAGCAACTGCCCCTGCAGGGCCACGGTGGCCGCGTTGAAAAAGTCCTTGAGCGACAGTTCCAGCTGGAACTGCCGAGCGACGCGTTCGATCAAGCGGGCGGCCAGCAGGCTGTTGCCACCCAGGGCGAAAAAGCCCTGGTGCCGGCCCACCTGTGGCACCTCCAGCAACTCCTGCCAAAGGGCGGCCACGGCCTCTTCCCACTCCCCTTGAGGAGGCTCGGCGCTGTGCGGCGCGATGCCGCGCCGCTGCTCCTGCAGCAGCCACAGCAAGGCCGCGCGATCGACCTTGCCGTTGCTGCTCAGCGGCAGCTCGGCCAGGGTCAGCCAGCTGTCCGGGAGCATGTGTTCGGGCAGCCATTGGCCCAGCCACTGCCGCAGGGCCTGGGTCGGCGGCAGCGGCTCGTTGGCCACCAGCACCGCCGCCAGTTGCGGCTCGCTGCCGGGCAGCACCAGGCTCAGGGCACGGCTGATGGCCGGGTGGCGCTCCAGGGCCAGGTCGATTTCCGCCAGTTCGATGCGAAAGCCGCGGACCTTGACCTGATGGTCCAGGCGTCCGAGGAACTCCAGGGTGCCGTCGGCCCAGTAGCGACCCTGGTCGCCGGTGCGGTACCAGCGCCCGCCGTCATGCTCGACAAAGCGCTGGGCACTCAGGCTGGGCAGGCCGCGATAGCCCGCGGCAACCCCGGCGCCGCCGATCCACAGCTCGCCGGGCACCCAGTCCGGGCAATCCCGGCCCTGGCTGTCCACCACCCGGAAACACTGGTTGTCCAGGGGCCGGCCATAGGGGATCGAACGCCAGTGCCCGGGCACCGCGTCCACGTCCTGGCAGTTCGACCAGATCGCCGCCTCGGTGGCGCCGCCCAGGGCCACGAACTGCAGCTCACGCCCCGCCGCCTCTCGCAAACGGCGTGGCAGGTCGAGGCCGACCCAGTCCCCGGAAACCATGGCCAGGCGCAACGCCGCCAGGCCGCCAGCGTCCCGTACCTGCAAGGTCAGCATGTCCAGCAGCGCCGGCACCGAGTTCCAGAGGGTGACCCGCTGCTCGCGGATCAGGCGCAGCCACTCCTGGGGTTCCTTGCGCAAGGCGTCGGCCGGCAGCACCAGGGCGCCACCGACACTCAAGAGGCCGAACAGGTCGTACACCGACAAGTCGAAATCCAGGGCCGAGACGCCCAGCATCCGATCCTCGGCGCTGACCCGATAACGCCGGTTGAGCGCCTCGATGGTGTTCATCGCCGCCTGGTGCGACAGCTCCACCCCCTTGGGTTCACCGGTGGTGCCAGAGGTGAAGATCACATACGCCAGGGCATCCGCCGCAAGCGGCAAAGGCTGCGCCAGGGCGGCTGCCGGGCGCGCCTGGGCCAGGGTCACCACCCGCAGTGCGGCGAGCCAGATGCCGCCGTCGCGGTGAGCCGTGTCGGTGAGTACCACGCGCACCCCGGCACGCTGATAGATCATGTCGCGCCGGGCCGGCGGCTGCTCGATGCCCACCGGCACGTAGACCGCACCGGCAGCGAGAATCCCCAGCACCGCGATCACTTGTTCGCGGCCCTTGGGCAGGGTGATCGCCACCGCCTCGCCGGGTTGCACGCCCCACTCCACCAGGGCGCCCGCCAGTTGCAGGGCTTGCCGGGCCAGCTCGGCATAACTCAGCTGGCCCTGGTCGCAGACCAGCGCCAGCCGCTCGGGATGGGCCTGGGCCTGTTGGAAGAAGCCCTGGTGCAACAGCCGGGCCGGGGTCGCGTGCCGGCAGTCGTTGACCGCGCTGCGCACCCGCTGCTGGTCGGCCGGCAGGGGCAACGGCGCCACCTGTTGCCAGTCATGCTCGCAAAGCCACAACAGCAGATTGCGATAGGCCTCGAACATCTGCTCCAGCAGGCCCTCGGGGAACAGCCCCTGCACCGCGTCCCAGTTCAGCAGCAGGCCGTCGGCCATGGGGTAGCTCTGGTGATCCAGCCACACCTGGGGCGTCTGCGACAGCGCCCAGCCGGGCTCGCCCAGTTGCTGGCGGCAGGTGTCATCGACAAAGACCGGGCCCAGGTTGCAGGCAAACACCACCGGCGCCCCCTGACCGCCGCCCTGACGCAGGCGCGCACGCTCGCGCAGCACCTCGACCCCGGGCCAGGCGCTGTGGGCGATATCCCGGTGCAACTGAGCCTGCAGCGCCAGGGCCTGCTGGCAGAAATCCAGGGGCTGGCGCTGATCCACTTCCAGCAGCACCAGATTGGAGAAGTCCGCCAGCAGGTGGGGCACGCAAGGGTGCAATTCCTGACGGTTGAACAGCGGCACGTTGAGCAGGAAATGCTGACTGGCACTCCAGCGCCCCAGCACCTGGGCATAGGTGCAGGCCAGCACGCTGGCCAGGGTCAGGCCGTGCTGCCGGCCCTTGTGCTCCAGGGCCTGCAACTGGGCTGTATCCAGGCGCATGGCCAGACGCTGGAAGCGTGGCCTACCCAGTTGCTGCGGCTCCTGGGCCAGGGGCAATTGCGGGCCGTCGGGCAACTCCTCCAGGCGCGGCAGCCAGTAGTCCCGGGCCGCCGCCAGTTGCGGCGCCCGGGCCGCCTGCTCGGCTTTCAGGTAATGGGCAAAGTCCCACTCCAGCACCGGCAGTTGCTGTTCGAGACCGGCATGGATCAGGGCCAGATCCCGCAGCAGGATGCCGATGCTCAGGACATCCGCCACCAGCAGGTCGATGTTCAGGTGCAGACGGCTACGGCCTTCGGGCAGCAGGCTCAGTTGCACATCGAAGACTTCCCCGCTGCTGACCTCCAGGCAGCGGTGTGACAGTTGCTCACGGATCTGTTCCAGGACCTCGGCGGCGCCCACACGGGACGCCTGGCGCAGGTCGTGGACGGTCAGCCCGGGCCAGGGGCTGTGGGGCAGGATGCGCTGGCAGGTTTCATTGATGAAACAGGCCCGCAGCATCGGGTGGCGCTGGCACAGGCGGCGCACGGCCTGCTCCAGGCGCTGGGGTTCCAGGCCATGGCCATCCAGTTCCTGATACAGGTGGCAACCCACGCCCCCCAGGGGCATGCCCGGATCGCGACCGAACCAGTACGCCTGTTGCAGCGGGGTCAGAGGAAAATCAGCGTCGTCGCCGGCGTCGGCTACCGCCTGCAGGCTTGGCGCCGCAAGGCCGCGACGGGCCTCAATCAGCGCCCACCAGGCGTCCAGGGTCGGCTGTTGGATGAGTTCGGCAAAACTCAGGGTCACGCCCTCGGCGGCCAGCAACGCCGGCAGGCGCATGATGCTCACCGAATCGAGACCCTGCTCGATCAGCGAAACATCCGCCTCAAGCTCCTCGGGCGCGTAGTCGAGCAGCCGGGCTATGCCCGCGCAGAGGCCTTGGGGTGAATGACTCAGGCCGGCGTGCGCTGGATGAGCGCGTGCCAGTGCTGGGTTATCAGTCATGGTGGACGGTCCTATGGGGTACGGAAGGGGTAGGTCGCAAGCGCCAGCGATTGATCGCCTCGCGCTCGTGGAACAGTTCGCGATAACGGCCGGTAGCCGCCATCAGTTGGGCATGGGTGCCGCGCTGGCCCAGGCGGCCCTGGTCCAGCAGGAGGATCTGCGCGGCGTGGGGGGCCAGGGTCGGCTTGTGGGTCACCAGCAGCACCGTGTGCTTGCGCGCCAGTTGCAGCAGGCTGCGGTTGACCCGCGCCTCGCTGATGGCGTCCAGGGCGGCGGTGGGTTCATCCAGCAGGATCAGCGTGGCGTCCTTGAGCATGACCCGGGCCAGGGCCAGGCACTGGCGTTCGCCGCCGGAGAGGCTGACGCCGCCCTCGCCCACCCGGGTCTGCCAGCCCTGGGGCAGGCGCTGGGCCAGGCGGTCAAGGCCGGTGGCGTGGGCCGCGCTCATCAGTTGTGCCTCACTGGCCTCGGGGCGGCCCAGGCGCAGGTTGTCCAGCAGGCTGGCGGCCAGCGGCGGACAGTCCTGGAACATCAGGGCAATGTCCTGGTCGCGCTGCCGGGCCGAGAGCTGGCGCAGGTCCACGCCCCCCAGCAGGATGGCGCCGCTGCTGACATCGCAAAAGCGCGCCAGCAAGCGCAACAGGCTCGACTTGCCGGAGCCCGAGGCCCCCACCAGCAGGTTCAGGGAGCCCGGCTCCAGCTCGAAGCTGATGTCCTGCAGCAGCGCTCGGCCCTGGCGCACCAGCCCCAGCTCCCGCACCTCGACCCGTTGCCCCTGCGGCGTCTGGGGCTCGCTCGGCTCCGGCAGGGGCGGCAGGTTCAGCAACTGGCACAGGCTGTCCACGCCGTGGCGGGTCTGGCGCAAGGTGGTGCCCAGATTGACCAAGGCGCCCATGGGCTCCACCAGGCAAGTGGCGAGCACCGCCAGGGCCAGGTACTGCACGGCCCCGAGACTGCCACCGAGGACCGCGTAGAGCCCGCACAGCAACACCGCGGTGTAGCCGGCCTGGAGCACCACCACCAACCCCAGGGCTGCCGGAAAGGTGCGCCAGTGGGCCTGGCGCTGGGCCTGACGCTGTTGCTGCAAAGCCTCGCCCAGCAGGCTGAAGCCTTCACCGTTGCGCCCGCTGGAGCGCAGCAGCGGCTGCTGCCGCAGGAACTCCAGGACCCGCGCCGCCGCTTCGCCGGCCGCCGCTTCGCTGAGGCGCTCGGCCTGCCCGCCCCAACGCACGCCCCAGTGATAGAACAACAGCAACAGGGGCACACTGGCCAAGGCGGCCAGGGCCATGGAGCGGTCGTAGAAGAACAGCGCCAGCAGCAACGCCAGGGGTGTGAGCAAGGCGTTGGCCATGGGCTGCAGCAGGTGCGCCGGGGCACTCATGATCTGCGCCACGGTGTGGGTCACCAGACGGTTGAGTTCGGCGCCGCGCCGCTCGACGAACCACTCCAGGGGCAGGCGCGCCAACTGCTGGCCGATGCGCAGGTTCAGCGACTGCGCGGCCGCAGCACCGGCCCTGTAGCCGGCCAGCTGGGCATGGCGGCGCAACCCCAGGCACAGACCGGCGAACCCGGTAAAAGCCCCAGCCCAGATCCAGGGCGCCTTGCCCGACGCGGCGTCGAAGACCCCGGCAAACGCCATGGGCAGCAAGGCCAGCGCCAGGCCCTGGGCCAAGGCACTGGCCGCCATGGCCAGCAGCGCCCGGCGCAGCAGGCCGGCTTCCTTGGGCTGCAAGCTGCGTAACAGGGCAGCGATCATGACAGCGCCCTCGTCAACGGGGCCGCGCCAAACTGCTCCGCCGCCCACAGCCCGGCATACACCCCCTGCTGATCCAGCAGGGCCTGGTGCCGACCGCACTCGCGCAATTGCCCGCCCTGGAGCACGGCGATCTGGTCGGCGTCCTGGATGCTGCTCAAGCGATGGGCGATCACCAGCACCGTGCGCCCTGCCGCCAACCGCGACAGCGCCTGCTGGATCGCCGCTTCCGATTGCGGATCGCTGGCCGCGGTGGCCTCGTCGAGCACCAGGATCGGTGCCTGGCTGAGCATGGCCCGGGCAATGCCCAGGCGCTGGACCTCGCCGCCGGACAACTGCACGCCGGTCCCCAGCAGGGTGTGATAACCCTCGGGCAAGGCGCAGATGCGTTCGTGGATCTGCGCGGCCCGAGCCGCCTCTTCGACCTCTGCGAGGCTGGCCTCGGGGCGCCCCAGGCGCAGGTTATCGAGGACGCTGGCGCGCAGCACACGCACCTCTTGAAAGACAAAGGCCACCTGGCGATACAGGGTCGCGCTGTCCATGTCCCGCAGGTCGACACCGCCGATGCGGATCGCCCCGGCGCTGACATCGGCAAAGCGCGCAAGCAAGGTGGCCAGGGTGGATTTGCCGGCCCCGGAATCCCCCACCAGGGCGGTCAGGGTGCCGGGCTGCAGGCGCAGATCGATGCCCCGCAGCACCTGAGTGCCGTCGGGGTAGCTGAAGTCCACAGAATCGAAGGTCACCAGGGCGCCTTCGGGCTCTCGGGAGAACGCCGGCTGCGCCAGCACCGGCGTGCTCAGTACCGCGCTGATGCGCTGCGCCGCCGCCCGGCCCTGGACCAGAGAATCGGCGCCATGGCCCAGGGCCGCCACCGGCGCCGCCAGGGCCGGGCCCAGCAAGGCAAACGCCAGCAACTGCGCCGGCTGCAACCAGCCGCCGGCAATCAGCGCCACCCCGCCCACCAGCACCAGGGCCAGCACCAGCAGAGGCGAGAGCAGCACTTCGACACTGGCCCCCAGGCCGGCCCAGCGCTCGACCCACTGGGAGAAGAAACGGCCGAAATCCTCTACAGCCTTGAAAAAGTCGTCCTGCACCCGCTCCACCCGGCCAAAGGATTTGACCATGGCGATGCTCTGTACAAAGTTCAGGGTCGCCGTCGACAGCGCGCCCATGGCCGCGCCCAAGCGCTGGCGCTCGGCGTGGTACGCCGGGGTACGCATCACCCGCAGGCGCCACAGCGCAACCAGCGGCGGCGCCAGCACCACCAGGGTCATGGGCAGGCTCACCGTCAGCAGGTAGATCAGGCTGGCCAAGGGCACCACCAGGGCCGCCACCAGATTGTTGGGCAGGTGCGCCACCAATTGATGCAGGGCGCCGACATCCTCCAGCAACACCCGCTCGGCGGTTTGCCGCTGCCCATCCAGCCAGGCCAGGGGCACCCGCGCCAGATGGGCAGCGATGCGCTGGCGCAGATGGCGCTGCAGGTCACTGTCGGCCAGATGGGTAATCTGCAACCCCGCCGCCAGCCCCAACAGACGCAGGAGCAAGGCCCCGCCCCCGGCCAGCAGCCAGAAGCCCGCGCGGTCCACGTCCAGCTCACCCGCCAGCAGCAACGGCGCCAGTTCGGCCACGGCGATCAGCGGCAGCAGGCCCACCAGCGCCGCCAGCACCTGCAGCAGCATCGCCGCCAGCAGACGCCCGCGCACCGGTTGCAACAGTTCAGTCAATCCTGGTTGTTCAGCCACGAGCATCAGTTCCCACCCGGGCTTGGGCCTCAGCACCGAAGTACAAGGCCTGAATGGCTTCACGCAGGTGTTTGCGGCTGACCTTGCCGACCCCGGTCTGGGGAAAGGCCGGGATGAACTCGAAGCGATCCGGCAGCTTGAACGCCGCCAGGCCCTGGGCCCGCAGATGGCGTAGCAATTCCACAGCCCGGGGCGCCTGGCCACGGGCAATGACGAAGGCGCAGGTGCGCTCGCCGAGGAAGGCGTCGGGCATCGCCACCAGGGCGATGTCGGCCACCGCCGGATGGCTCAGCAGCAGGTTCTCCACTTCTTCGGCGGCGATCTTTTCGCCACCGCGGTTGATCAGGTCCTTGTCCCGCCCTTCCACCATCAGGTAGCCGTCGGCGGTGAGCTGCACCCGGTCACCGGTGCGATAGAAGCCGTCGGCGGTGAAGGCCTGGGCATTGTGCTCGGGATAGCGGTAATAGCCGCGGATGGTGTAGGGGCCACGGGTCAGCAACTGGCCCACCTGCCCCACCGGGACGGGCCGGTCCTGCTCGTCCACCACGCGGATTTCGTCCGCCGGTGACAGGGGCCGGCCCTGGGTGTGCAGCACCCGCTGGGGCGGGTCTTGCGGGTCGGTGTAGCAGATCAGCCCTTCGGCCATGCCGAACACTTGCTGCAGGCGGCAACCGAGCACCGGTTCGATACGCCGCGCCGCCTCGAAACTGAGCTTGGCCCCGCCCACCTGCAGCAGCTGCAACGACGAAAGCCCTCGTCCGCGAGCCTGGGCCGCCTCCATCCAGACCAGGGCCAGGGGCGGCACCAGGGCGGTATGGGTCACGGCTTCGCGCTCGATCAGTTCGAAACAGACCTCCGGGCTCGGCGAGTGGCCGAGCACCACGCGCCCGCCGACCGACAAGGTGCCCATGAACCCCGGGCAGCACATGGGAAAGTTGTGGGCCATGGGCAGCACCGCCAGGTACACGCTGGCACTGGACAAACCGCAGCGCTCGACGCTGGCCCGCAGGTTGTAGAGGTATTCGTTGTGCCGCCGCGGGATCAGCTTGGGAATCCCGGTGGAGCCGCCGGACAACTGGAAGCAGGCCACGGCATCGGCACTCGGCGCCGGGAAAGCCGGCGACGGGGCCGGGTCATACAGGCCATCAAGGGCGGTGAATTCCTCGGCCTCGCCGGCCACTATCACCCACTCCAGGTGCGGATGACCGGCCTTGAGATCCCGGGCCATGGCCCGGTAATCGAAGCCGGCGTCACAGTCGGTGCACAGGTAGGCCCGGGCCTGGGCGAATTCGCAGAAACGACCGATCTCCAGATGCCGGTGCGCCGGCAAAGCGAAGATCGGCCGCACGCCGAGGCGGTACAGGGCAAAGCAGGTTTCGACGAAAGCGCTGCGATTGGGCAATTGCAGGACCACATTGTCCCCGGCCCGCAAGCCCAGGCGGTACAGGCCGGCGGCCAGTTGATCGACCCGCAGGTCCAACTGCCGATAGCTCAGGCGCTGTTCGCCATCGGTCAGCGCCTCGCGCTCGGCAAAAGCCTGGGCCGCCACCCGCAGCAGGTCGCCAAAGGTTTCCTCGCGCCAGTAACCGGCCTGGCGGTAGCGCTGGGCAAACGCCTCGGGCCAAGAGGGGCAATCCTGCAGATCATCGAAAGTGGACATGCTGTCTCCTGAGTTTTTTGACGCAAAAAGCGGCCCTGGACCTGAGGTGCCAGGCCCTTGGAATGAACGGGAAAACGTCGTCAGCGCGGAAGGAAATGAAGCTCCACAGGCGCTCCTGCGGTGCTGTTGCGTGGGGTGTCGTCCATGAAGGGCTGCCGTGCTTGCAAATGAGAGTGATTATTAACCGGCAATTTCCAAAGCCCGGCAATCGGCAGGACATTCGTTTGCGCGGCTTTTTCTTTTGATTGCGCGGCGCGGCCCCGACAGGCCCTGACAGGACGGGGTGGAAAGCTAAAGGATAATCATTCTTAATTACAGGGGCGGATTTTCCTGATAGCTTATGGCCTCTTTTTCGGGTTCACAGGGAGTTCGCCATGCTCAGCCCCCACGCTGCGCCGCAGCCTGTCCAAAGGGATTTCACCCTGCAGTTTCCCAATCCGCAGCACGCCGGCACGGCGGCGGTGGTGCCGGAAATCACTTTGTCCACCGGGACTGTGCTGATGGACAGCCAGATGTGGATGCAAGAGCCGCTCTGGCAAGGTTTGAAAATCATCCTGGTGCTCAGCGGCCAGCTCAATTGCCGGGTCGAGGGCCAGCCGGAAGTGGAAATTCGCGGCCCGACCCTGTGCGCCGTGGCCAACCAGGGCGAGCACTGCGGCGACCACCTGTTCGCCCGTGGCGTACCGGTGCGCTACACCACGGTGCAGCTGGACTTCCCGTCGATCCGCAATGCCGGCCTGGAGCCCGAGCGCCTGCTGGACCCGCGAGGCGGCGGGCCGATGCTGTTCTGCCAGCCGGCCAGCAAGCCACTGCTGGCCCTGGCCCAGCAAATCTTCACCTGCCCACTGCAAGGCCCGACCCGCTCCTTCTACCTGGGAGGCAAGGCCCTGGAGCTCACCGCCCTGGGGGTCGAGGGCATCCTCGCCCATGCCGAGTCGCGGCCGCTGCAGGACAGCCCCGGCAGCGCGGCGGACATCGAACGTATCCACGCCGCCCGGGACCTGCTGCTCAACTCATTGCAGGACTCGCCGTCGCTGTCGGAGCTGTCGCGTCAGGTGGGTCTGAATCCGCGCAAGCTCACCGCCGGCTTTCGCCAGGTGTTCGGCACCAGCGTCTATGCCTACCTGCAGGAGCAGCGCCTGGGCGAGGCTTACCGTTTGCTGGCCAGTGGCGAGACCAATGTCTCCAGCGCGGCCTATCGGGTCGGCTACAGCCCGGCGCATTTCTCCACCGCCTTTCGCAAGCGCTTCGGGGTTTCGCCCAAGTCCCTGCGCTGAGTCCGGCGCGCTTGTCCTTGACCTTGCCCCGCCGTACCGCAAACGAAAGAAATGATCGCTCAAGCCAAAGTTTTAGGCCCTAACCCATGCTCACAAATGAGATACGTTTGCATTCTCATTTAATCCCCATCACGGAGTGAAGCATGGGCACCAGCGTTGCGCACCGAAACACCTCAGGTTGGCCAGTCGATTCTGCAGTTCCTCGCCCGCCCCTGCGCCGCAGTCCGCTGGCGTGCCTGATCCACGGCCTGGCCCTGGGCCTGTCGTTAACCCAGGCCGGTAGCGCGCTGGCCGCGGACGCCGAGCGCGAGCCGCAGCAGCCGCTGACCCTGGATACCAGCGTGATCAGCGCCACCCAGGTCGACTCCCCTACTGGCCAGCAAAGCGGCTACGTGGCCAAGCGCAGCCTCAGCGGGACCAAGACCGATGCCTCGTTGAGTGAGATTCCCCAGTCGATTTCCGTGGTCACCCGCGACCAGATGGATGCCCAGCAGGTGCAGTCGGTGAACGAGGCGCTGCGCTACACCGCCGGGGTGCAGGCCAATACCACCGCCGCCAGCCAGCGCTTCGACACCATCTCGATCCGCGGTTTCGACGTCACCACCGGCATGCTCCGCGATGGCCTCAAGGGCAACACCGCCCAGGCCTGGCCCAAGGTCGAAGCCTATGGCCTGGAACGCATCGATGTGCTCAAGGGCCCGGCCTCGGTGCTGTTCGGCCAGAACTCGCCCGGAGGCGTGGTCAACCAGATCAGCAAGCGACCGCTGGAGCAGCCCTACCATGAAGTGCAGATCCAGGGCGGCAGCTTCGATCGGGCCCAGGGCCAGTTCGACTTCAGCGGCCCGCTGGACGATGAGGGGCAGTTCCTCTACCGCCTGGTGGGCCTGGAACGTGACAGCGGCACCCAGTTCGAGCACATCAAGGACGACAAGCAGTACTTCGCGCCCTCCTTCACCTGGAAGCCCAACGACGACACCCGCCTGACCCTGCTGGCCGACTACACCCAGGATGCGTTCGGCGCGCCCAGGGTGTCCCTGCCGGCCCAAGGTACCCTGCTCGGCAACCCCAATGGCAAGCTCAAGCACAACGTCTTCCTCGATGAACCGGGGCTGGACAACGACCGCACCCAGTACTCACTGGGCTACTTGCTGGAGCAGCGTCTGAACGATGTCTGGAGCCTCAATTCCAGCGCCCGCTACGGCCACGTCAACCTGCTGACCAACACCGCCAGCGGCAGAGCCCTGGAGCCCGATCTGCGCACGTTGAAACGCGATGCCTATCGCTTCCGCATCGTCGGCGACACCTACTCCCTGGACAACAACCTCCAGGCCCGCTGGAACCTGGGCAATACGCACATGGTGTCGCTTTTGGGGGTCGACTACCGGCGCACCCGCGAGGACTACTACCTGCGCGGCGGCGCTGCCTCGTCCATCGACATCTACAACCCGGTGCATGGCGGCGTGTTCAACCCCAACACGCCGTTCACCAACACCGTGCAGCGCGCCGATCAGGTCGGGGTCTACGCCCAGCAGCAGTTCACCTTCGACGAGCATTGGGTGCTCAGCGTCGGTGGCCGCCAGGACCGCTCCAGCGCCCGTACCGATAACCGCATGAACGACAGCGGCAGCAAGCAGAACGACGAGAAGTTCACCTACCGCACCGGCCTGGTGTACCTGGCGGACAACGGCCTGGCGCCGTACATCAGCTACTCCACGTCCTTCGACCCGGTACTGGGCACCAACTTCTACGGCACGCCGTACAAGCCCACCAGCGCCAAGCAATCGGAAGTGGGGGTCAAGTACCAGCCACCGGGGATCGACAGCTACATCACCCTGTCGCTGTTTGACCTGACCCAGGAAAACGTCAAGACCGCCGACCCGGCCCAACGCCTGAACACCCTGCAGACCGGCGAGGTGAACGTGCGCGGCATCGAGCTTGAAGGCAAGGCCAGCCTGGCCCGGGGCCTGGACCTGCTGGCGGCGCTGACCTACAACGACGCCGAGGTGAGCAAGAGCAACAACCCGCTGGAGAAAGGCCAGCGCCCCACCGACACTCCGGAAAAGATGGCCTCGCTGTGGGCCGACTACACCCTGCCCGAAGGCCCGCTCGGCGGCCTCGGCTTTGGTGCCGGCGTGCGCTACATCGGGTCTACCCAAGCCGATGCCGCCAACACCGTCAGCGTGCCCTCCTACACCCTGCTGGACGCGGCGGTGCACTACGACTTCGACAAGCTGATCCCGGCGGCCAAGGGCCTGCGCCTGGCGGTGAACGCCACCAACCTCACCGACAAGCGCTACTACGAAGGCTGCTCGCTGACCAATTGCAGCGCCGGTTATGACCGCAGCGTCATCGCCAGCCTGCGCTACCGCTGGTAAGCCGCCGATGCTGCCCATGCGTGAACTCTGGCTGCGGCTGCATCGCTGGCTGGCCCTGAGCCTGGGGCTGCTCCTGGCGCTACTGGGCCTGAGCGGCGCCTTGCTGGAGCTCAAGGGCCCGATCCTGCGCTGGGAGGTCGGTGCAACGATGCTGCAACTGGCCCCCGGCGAGCACGGCACGCGGCTGGAACAGGACGCCTGGATCAAGGCCGCCTCCGACGCCTACCCGCAGTTGCACAAAGTCTTCGGCGCAGCCCCTCCGCGCCAGGGCTTTCTCGAATCGGACAACGTGATCGTCTTCGGTGCCCTCAAGGAGCGTCCCGGCACCGGCATCGCCATGATCGATCCCTACAACGGCGCGCCCCGGGGCTTCTTCGTCTTCGAGGACCTGTGGCTGGCCAAGCTGGTGGCGCTGCACCGCAGCCTGCTGTTGCCGCAGGCCTTGGGCTCGACCCTGGTGCTGGTGTGCGGCCTGGTGCTGCTGGGCTCCCTGGGCAGCGGCCTGTACCTGTGGTGGCCGGGCCGCCGCAGCTGGTGGAAAGCCGCCAGCCTGCGCCCCGGCAGCCAGGGCACCCGGCGCCTGCGCGAATGGCACAACCTCGCCGCCGCGTGGTTGTGCCTGCCCCTGCTGCTGATCGCCGCCAGCGGTGCCTGGCTCGCGCGCCCGGAGCTGTTTGGCTGGCTCACAGCCACGCCGATGGCGGTCAAGCCGCTGTTCTCCGCCGCCCACGGGCATTTGCTGCTGGGCACACCCGGCGCCTGGCTGGCTTTTCTCTGCGGTATTTCGTTACCCCTGCTGTACATCACCGGCCTGTTGTTGTGGTGGCGCAAGCGCGTCGCTCGCCGGGCCGTTCAATCGTTCAAGGAAACCTTACATGACACACCGTGATTTCTTGCGCCGCGCCCAGCGCGGGCTCTTGCTCGGCCTGCTGCCCCTGGGCCTGCTGTGGGCCGCCACGGCCAGCGCCGCGACCCTCACCGATCTGGCCGGACGCCAGGTCCAGGTGCCGGACAAGGTCGAACACATCCTCCTGGGGGAAGGCCGGATGATCTATTCCCTGTCGCTGCTCGAAGGCCAGAATCCCTTCGCCCGTCTCGCCGGTTGGCAAGGGGACTTTCGTGGCCTCGACGTGCAGGGCTACGAGGCCTACCACAAGGCTTTCCCCGAGGCGGACAAGGTGCCGCTGGTAGGCGGCACGTCCGCCGAAACCTTCAGCGTCGAAAAGGCCCTGGCGGTGCACCCGGACCTGGCGATCATGGCCCTGAGCGGCGGCCACGGGCCGAGCCCCGACAGCGAAGCGGTGAAGCAGCTGGAAGCGGCTGGGGTGGCGGTGATCTTCGTCGACTTCAGCGACCATCCCCTGAGCAACACCGTGCCCAGCATGCGCCTGCTGGGCCAGGCCCTGGGCCGTGAACAGCAGGCCGAGGCGTTCATCGCCTTCTACCAGCAGTCCCTGGCCCGGGTCAGCGACACCCTGGCCAAGGCCGGCAAGCTCCCGCAGCCGAAGATCTTCGTCGACATGCTCGCCGGCTTGCAGGATTGCTGCGGCTCCCCGGGCACCGGCAACTTCGGCGAAATGATCAAGCTGGCGGGCGGGCGCAACATCGCCGACGGGCGCATTCCCGGGCCCATTGGCGTGCTCAACGTGGAGTACATCCTTTCCAGCGATCCGGATGTGTACGTGGCCACCGGGGTGTTCGCTGCCGGCCAGGGCGGCGTGACCCTGGGTTATTCCGCCACCCTGCAACAGGCTCGGGACAGCCTGCGCCAGGCCGCCCAGCGCCCGCCGCTGAACGAGCTGCGAGCAGTGCGCGAGGGCAATGTGCACGGCCTGTGGCACATTTTCTATGACTCGCCGGAGCACCTGATCGCGGTCCAGGCCCTGGCCAAGTGGCTGCACCCGGAGCTGTTCAAGGACCTGGACCCGGACCAGACCCGCCGCGAGCTGTACCAGCGCTTCATGCCGATTCCCGCCAGCGGCGTGTTCGCTACGAGCCTGCAACCATGACCCAGGCTGCCACCGACGTGCAGGAGCGCGTTGCCTCAGGGCATTACCAAAGACGCCATGGCCGCCGGGTGCTGCTGTTGTCCGCTCTGGCCCTGGCCTTGCTGCTGTCCCTGGCCCTGGACATCACCACCGGGCCTTCGGGCATGAGCCTCTCGCGCCTGCTGCAGGTGCTCTGGGACCCGGGCTCGATGCCCCGGGTCGAAGCGGTGATCGTGTGGAACGTGCGCCTGCCCTACGCCCTGATGGCGGTGCTGGTGGGGGCCGCCCTGGCCCTGGCCGGAGCGGAGATGCAGACCGTGCTCGACAACCCCCTGGCCAGCCCCTTCACCCTCGGCGTGTCCGCCGCCGCAGCCTTTGGCGCGGCCCTGGCCATTGTCCTGGGCCTGGGCCTTCCCGGGGTGCCGGCGCAGTACCTGATCTCGGCCAATGCCTTCCTGTTTGCCCTGGCCTCGGTGGCCTTGCTCTACCTGCTGGCGCGCTGGCGTGGCTTCGGCGTGGAAAGCCTGGTGCTGTTCGGCATCGCCCTGGTGTTCGCCTTCAACGCCCTGGTGGCCCTGCTGCAATTCGTCGCCACCCAGGACAGCCTGCAGCAACTGGTGTTCTGGACCCTGGGCAGCCTGGCCCGGGCCTCCTGGGAAAAACTTGCGGTGCTGGCCGTAGCGCTGTTGCTGTGCCTGCCGTTTTCCCTGCGCCAGAGCTGGGCCCTGACCGCCCTGACCCTGGGCGAGGAACGGGCCCGCAGCTTCGGCATCGACGTCGGTCGCCTGCGTCTGCTGGCGCTGCTGCGCATCAGCCTGCTGTCGGCCCTGGCGGTGTCCTTTGTCGGCACCATCGGCTTTATCGGCCTGATCGCCCCGCACATCGCCCGGCTGCTGGTGGGCGAGGACCATCGGCTGTTCCTGCCGGCCAGCGTGCTCAGCGGCGGGCTGATCCTGTCCATGGCCTCCATCGCCAGCAAGGCCCTGATCCCCGGGGTGCTGGTGCCGGTCGGCATCGTCACCGCCCTGGTGGGCATTCCGTTTTTCATGGCCATCGTCATGCGCAACCGCCGAGGTGTCCTGTGAGCCTTAACGCCCCCTCCACACCAGGGCTGTGCACAGCCGGCCTGAACATGCATTACGGCAGCCACCAGGTACTGCGCGACGTGAGCCTGCCGCCCCTGGCCCCCGGCACCCTGACCGCGCTGATCGGCCCCAACGCGGCGGGCAAATCGACCCTGCTGCGGGGCATCGCCGGGTTGCAGAAAACCACCGGGCAGGTGCTGCTCGATGGCGTCGACCTCAACCGCCTGCCCCAGGTCGAGCGCGCGCAGCACATCGTCTACCTGCCCCAGAGCCTGCCGGAACGCACGCGCCTGTGCGCCTTCGAAGCGGTGCTCAGCGCGGCCATGGCCGGGCATCGCGGTGCCGGCTTCGCCCCCGGCCGACCCAGCGCCGCGGTGCTGCACGGGGTCGAACAGGTGCTCCGGGACCTGGACCTCACCGCCCTGGCCGACCGTCCCATCGATGCCCTCTCCGGCGGCCAGCGCCAGTTGGTGGGGCTGGCCCAGGCCCTGGTGCGCCAGCCTCGGGTACTGCTGCTGGACGAACCCACCAGCGCCCTGGACCTGTACCACCAGTGCCAGGTGGTGGAGGCCATTACCCGGGCCACCCGCGAACGCCAGTTGATCACCCTGGTGGTGGTCCACGACATCAACCTGGCCCTGGGTTTCAGCCAGCAGGTGGTGGTCCTGCACAACGGCCGTCTGGCCGCCGCCGGACCGGCCCTGGAGGTGATCAACCAACAGCTGCTGCGCGACGTCTATGGCGTCGACGGGCGCCTGGAACAGGTGCGCGGTCGACCGCTGGTGATGGTCGACAGCCGCCTGCCCTTTCACTCAGCCCTGGGATAAACCATGACCCACTCACAACAGTTGCCCCTCGACACCCTGGACACGCCCCAGGCCGCCCCGGCCTTCGACCTGCGTCCGCTGTTGGTGGCCAACCTGGCCTGCACCATGGCGATGATGGCCTTTGTCTCGCTGATCGGTCCCATCGCACGGATTCTTGGCCTGGCCACCTGGCAAGCAGGCATGGCGGTGACCGTCTCCGGGGTGATCTGGATGCTCCTGGCCCGGCCCTGGGGCCGGGCCAGTGACCGCCTGGGCCGACGGCAGATCCTGCTGCTGGGCACCGGCGGCTTCACCCTGGCCTTTCTCGCCCTGAGCCTCTTCATCGACCTGGCGCTGCACGCCCTGCCCTCGGCCATCCTGGCCTTTGCCGGGCTGCTGTTGGGACGCGGTCTGATCGGGGTGTTCTACGCGGCGATTCCAGTGGGCGGCTACGCGCTGATCGCCGACAACATCGAGCCCGAGCACCGGGCCCGGGCCATGGCCTCGCTGGGGGCGGCCAACGCTTGCGGCCTGGTCCTGGGCCCGGCGATTGCCGCGCTGCTGGCCCGCTACAGCCTGAGCCTGCCGTTCTATGTGCTGGCGCTGCTGCCGCTGCTGGGCTTCGCCTTCCTCAAGGCGCGGCTGCCGCGTCAGGAGCTGCACCTCAAGCAACCGCCCAAGTCGGTGAGCCTGACGGACCCGCGCCTGCGCCGGCCGCTGCTGGTGGCGTTCGTCTCGATGCTGTGCGTGGCCATGGCGCAGATCACCGTCGGCTTCTTCGCCCTCGACCGCCTGGGCATGGGTCCGGCGGAGGCGGCGCAGACCGCCGGTGTCGCCCTGACCCTGGTGGGGCTGGCGTTGATTGCCTCGCAACTGCTGGTGCGCAAGCTGGAGTGGCCGCCACTGCGGATGATCCGCGTCGGCGCCCTGGTGGCTGCAATGGGCTTTGCCGCGAGCATCCTCGCCGCTCACGCCTGGGTGCTGTGGCTGGGGTTCTTTGTCTCGGCCGCCGGCATGGGCTGGATCTTCCCCTCCTTCGCTGCCCTGGCCAGCAACGCAGTGGACGCTGCCGAGCAAGGCGCCACCGCCGGTTCCGTCGGTGCCGCCCAGGGCCTGGGGGTGGTGGTCGGGCCCTTGGCGGGCACCCTGATCTACGCGGTGGAGCCGCGCCTGCCCTACCTGCTGGCGGCGTTGCTGTTGTTGCTGGTGGCGTGCTGGCCTGAGGCCCGACGCCGCTGACCTTGGCGGGCGACCGGCTTGGGCGGCATTCCGACATAGCGCTCGCAAAGATCTGCAAGACAAAACAGGTTCGGTGGTCGATCGCCAAGCAAGGCCCGCAGGGCCTTTTCGCAGCTTCGCCGGGGCTCAGCAGCGGCTACACATGACAAAGGCAACGCGGTCCCTGTAGCCGCTGCCGAGCCTGTGGCGAGGCTGCGAAAAGGTCCGCAGGACCTTGCCTGGCAATCTCCCGCCGAACCTCTATCGGCCTCAAGATCGCCGCGTCTGCCAGGTCACAATGCCGTCCGCTCGCAGCCTGCGGCAGCGGCTACACGTTGCTGCGGGCCATGCGCCGCAGGGCCAGGCTGTAGAGCAGCAAGGCCAGGCCCGCCAGGGCGCCGCCCGCCAGCCCGACATAGGCAAAACCCAACTGTCCGCCGACCCAGCTGCCGAGCAACGCACCACCGCCGATGCCGATGTTGTAGATCCCGGAGAACATCGCCATCGCCACGTCGGTGGCGTCCGACGCCAGCACCAGCACCTTGGATTGCAGGGCCAGGCCGAAGCCCATGATCGCCATGCCCCAGACCACGCTCAGCGCCACCAGGGACCAGACATGGCCGTTGAGGGGCAGCAGCAGGCTCAGGCACAGCGCCAGCAGGGTCACCGCCGTCAGCAGGAAGCCCTGGGGACTGTGGCGGTGCAACCAGCTGAACAACAGCGAGCCGATGATCCCGGCACCGCCAAACACCAGCAGGATCAGGGTCACCACATCGCCCCCCAGGCCCGCCGCTACCTTGATGAACGGCTCGATGTAGCTGTAGGCGGTGAACTGCGCGGTGACCACCAGGGCCGTCAGCCCATAGATCGCCACCAGCGCCGGGCGTTTGAACAGCAGCGGCAGGCTGCGCAGGGAGCCGGAGTTCTGACTGGGCAGCAGCGGCAAGGTGCGGATCAACCACAGCACCAGCAAGCCGGCCATGGCCGCGATCACGCCGAAGGTGGTACGCCAGCCCAGGGCCTCGCCCAGCAGGCGCCCCAGGGGAATGCCCAGGACCATGGCCAGGGAAGTGCCGGTGGCCAGCAGGCCCAGGGCCTGCACTTGCTTGCCCGGCGGCGCCAGGCGCACCGCCAGTGACGCGGTGATGGACCAGAACAGGGCATGGGCCAGCGCCACGCCGATGCGGCTGAGCATCAACAGGCCGAAGCTGTTGGCCAGGCTGGACAGCACATGGCTGACGATGAACAGCCCGAACAGCACCGTGAGCAACCGGCGCCGCTCGACGTTGCGGGTCAGCAGCATCACCGGCAGCGAGGTCAGGGACACGATCCAGGCGTAGATGGTCAGCATCAGCCCGACCCGCGCGGTAGGCAGGTCGAAGCTGGCGCCGATGGCGCTGAGCAGCCCCACCGGCACGAATTCCGTCGTGTTGAAGACAAAGGCCGCCAGCGCCAACGCGATGACCGGCTGCCAGTTACCTTGAGGTGTAGCCGCGGAGTTGCTCATGGGCGGGTCGTAATACTCTATCGATGATCGAACAGGTCCAGGACCCGATAAAAATGCACAACCCGGGCCAGGAACCATGACCGGGGGCTGCCCGCTTGCGCAGCTGGCGCGCGGTGTCGCTGCTTGTTTTTTTGCGCGACACAGGCTGGCAGGCGCCTGGTCAGTTGCCCTGCGCCGCCTCGAAGACCGTCATGGCCAGCGCCACCCCTTTGAGCAGGCGCGCCTGGGTGACCCCGTCCCGGGCCTGTACCGACAGCCCGTGCAGCACCGTAGAGTAATAATCCCCCAGGGAAGTTGCATCGGTGTGTGCCGGCAGTTCGCCGGACTGCACCGCCGCTTCCAGGCGCTGGATGATGCTCGCGGTACGGGCCCGGCGATGCTCGGCCAGCCACTCACGCACGCCGTCATTGTCGCTGGAGCAGTTCACCGCCGAGGACACCACCATGCAGCCCTGGGGATGACCGGCCCGGGTGTAGAGCGCCACCGCCTCCTTGAGCATGCGCTCGATGGCGACATAGGCGCTGGCTTCGCCCAGGGCCTGGTCGGCAAAACCGCCCTCGTGGCTTTCATAGAGTTCGATGGCCTCGCGAAACAGCGCCTCCTTGGAACCGAAGGCGGCGTAGATCCGCGCCGAGGCGATCCCCAGGGCCGCCACCAGATCGGCCATGGAGGTGGTTTCAAATCCACGGGCCCAGAACAGCTCGAGCGCTTGGCGCAACGCCTGGTTGCGATCGAATTCGCGGGGTCTTCCAGCCATGGGGGTCGGGTATCTCGTCAGGACAAGGAAACTGACCGGCAGGGGCCGGTCAGTGGGTTGGCGCAAGGCGCCGCGACGAAATGATATTAGATTTGCACCGGCCCCGGCCATTTTCCATGGCCCGGGACCGCCTGCCCTTTCTTCAGTCGGCGCCCTCCTGAAGAAAGGGCAGCAGGTGAGCGAGGAACTCCTCCGGCGCCTCTTCCATGATGAAGTGCCCGCAGTCGGGCACGATGGCGCCGCGCAGATCCGTGGCGTGGCCCTGCAGGGTCAGCAAGGGCGCATCGTTGGTGGCGTGCTCGGCGCCGATGGCCAGCACCGGCATTGCCAGCGGCCGCTGCGCGCGCAACTGATTCTGGCGCACGGTCTCGGGAATCGCCCGGTAGTAGGCAAAACCCGCACGCAGGCCGCCCGGCGCGGCGTAGGCCTCGATATAGACCTCGGCGGCCACCGCCTCGCGGCGATGGGACCAGTGATCGAAGATGTAATTCAGGTAGGCCCGCTCGCGTCCGGCGATCAAGGCTTCGGGCAAATCCCGCAGCTGGTTGAACATGAAGTGCCAGAGAAAGATGTTCTGCTCTGGCGCGACGAAGATCGGCGGCGCCGCCGCCAGTCCCGGGATCACTGCTTCGGTCAGCGCCAGGCGCTCCACCGCCTGCGGATGATCGCTGGCCAGGGCGTAGGCGATCCACATGCCGACGTCGTGGCCGACCACGCTGTAGCGTTCGAAGCCCAACTGCCCCATCACCTGGTGCAGCACCCCGGCCACATGGCCGGTGTCGTAGCCCTGCTCCGGGCGGTCGGAGTGGCCGCTGCCCGGCGGGTCCACGGCAATGGCCTGGAAGCCCCGGGCAGCCAGGGCCTGGATTACTTCGCGCCAGGCGTACCAGGTCTGCGGCCAGCCGGGAATCAGCAGCACCGGCCGGCCCGTGCCGGCGCTGACACAGTGGATGCGCTGGCCGTCGATGCGCACATAGCGATGGGTCAGGCCGCCAGTGTCGGCCTGGGTGTTGTCGGTGAATGCAGTCATGGGGGTTCTCTTGATGAAGGGTTCAGGCAATGCCGAGCATGCGGTTGATCTGTTGGCGGTCGATCCCGGCCCCGGCGAAGTCGTCGAAGATCCGCTCGGTGACCTGGATCATGTGGCGGTTGATGAACTCGACACCTTCCCGGGCGCCGTCCTCCTGATCCTTGAGGCAGCACTCCCACTCCAGGGTCGCCCAGCCCGGGTAGTCGTATTGCGCCAGCTTGGCAAAGATCCCCTTGAAGTCGACCTGGCCGTCGCCCAGGGAACGGAAGCGCCCGGCCCGCTCGACCCAGGAGCTGTAGCCGCCGTAGATGCCCTGGCGGCCGCTGGGATTGAACTCGGCATCCTTGACGTGAAACATGCGGATGCGCTCGTGGTAGATGTCCAGGTAACTCAGGTAGTCCAACTGCTGCAGCACGAAATGGCTGGGGTCGAAGAGGATGTTGCAGCGCGGGTGACGGTCGACCAATTCATAGAAGCGTTCGAAGCTGGTGCCATCGTGCAGGTCCTCGCTGGGATGGATCTCGTAGCACAGGTTGACCCCCTGCTCGTCGCACACATCGAGGATCGGCCGCCAGCGTCGCGCCAGCTCCTCGAAAGCGGCTTCGATCAAACCCTCTGGACGTTGCGGAAAGGGAAACAGATAAGGCCAGGCCAGGGACCCGGAAAAGGTGCCCATGTCACCGAGCCCCAGGCGGCGCGAAGCCTTGGCCGCCAGCTTCATCTGCTCTATGGCCCAGGCCGTTCTGGCTTGGGGATTGCCCCGCAGCGCCTGGGGCGCGAAGTTGTCGCACATTGCGTCGTAGGCCGGATGCACCGCCACCAGCTGGCCGAAGATATGGCTGGTCAGCTCACTGATCACCAGACCCTTTTGCGCCAGCTGGCCCTTGAGGTCATCGCAGTAATCCTGGCTGTCCGCCGCGGTGGCGACGTCGAACAGACGCGCATCCCAGGCAGGAATCTGCAGTGCCTTGAAACCCAGATCAGCAGCCCACTGGGCAATGCCCGGCAGGCTGTTGAAGGGGGCGGTATCGGCACTGAACTGTGCCAGGTGCAGGCTGGGGCCCTTGAGGGTTTTCATCGAATTGCTCCCTATTCTTTGTTGATCGACAAAGAATAGGGAGCCGCTGTTGCCACGTCAATCATCGGTGTGCGGAAAATGCTTTGGGGGCGGGCTGATCACCGGTAGCAGCTGGCTTGCCAGGGATGGCGCCGTTCTGCAAACGCGAACGCGCCGGGTACATGAACGGGAAGCGCATGGCGCTCTCCACACACTCGCCAGCTCGCACACGTTCAGTTGTTGGTTTCGCCTATCAATGAGTCCTGCGGGCAATAGCCTTCTACAACTGAATGAACAGCACATCATGAATGTGACTAAAGACTCAGTGAAATCAATTCATTACCCCTCAATTAATAGCCCAGCATAAACTGCAGCTCAATGATCGATAGCTTAGAAACACCACTAAGCAAAAGAACCTAGCAATAACATTGGAAAGTACAGAGAACCGATAAATAAACTCAGGTTCCATCTCGGAAACCAGGACGCCATGAACAAAGAGCTTACATTTACCATCAAAAGCATTTGCTTCGACGAAAATTATCACCCCTCCGAAAACACCCGTATCACTACCAATTTCGCTAACTTGGCCCGTGGCAAAAGCCGCCAAGACAACTTGCGCAACACGTTGAAAATGATTGACAACCGTTTCAATGCCTTGGCGCATTGGGACAACCCCAAAGGCGATCGTTACGCTGTCGAACTTGAAATCGTTTCCGTTGAAATGGACATTGATACTGAAAACAGTGGCAACGCCATCCCTTTGATTGAAATACTGAAAACGAACATTTTCGACCGAAAGACCAATGAACGCCTGGAAGGCATTGTCGGAAACAACTTCTCCTCTTACGTACGAGATTATGACTTTAGCGTTCTGTTATTGAACCACAACAAGGACCAGCCAGAATTCAGCACTCCCGACAACTTTGGAGAGCTGCATGGAAAGCTGTTCAAGCACTTCATCCACTCAAGCGCCTACAAAGAAAACTTTAACAAACCACCGGTTATTTGCCTCAGTGTTTCCAGCAGCCGAACCTATCATCGGACTGAGAACCAGCACCCTGTCTTGGGCTTTGAATACCAGCAGGATGAATATTCTTTAACCGATGAGTACTTCAAGAAGATGGGATTGAAGGTTCGCTACTTCATGCCTGCAAACAGCGTTGCGCCTTTGGCTTTCTATTTCGTCGGCGACTTGCTCAGTGACTACACCAATCTTGAGTTGATCAGCACCATCAGCACGATGGACACCTTCCAGAAGATTTACCGCCCTGAAATCTACAATGCCAATTCTGCGGCAGGAAAATCCTATCAACCAAGTCTGAAACACCAGGATTACTCACTGACTCGTATCGTCTATGACCGAGAGGAACGTAGCCGCCTGGCTATTGAGCAGGGGCAGTTTGTTGAGGAGAACTTCATCAAGCCGTACCAGGCCATCCTTGAGCAGTGGTCCGCCCATTGCGCTCTTTGACTCATTGAAATCACAAGGCCATTGATGATGAAAAAACTGTTACCCACCTCAACTGCCGGCAGCTTGCCCAAACCCTCCTGGCTTGCACAACCTGAAACACTGTGGTCGCCCTGGAAGTTGCAAGGCGAGGAATTGGTCGAGGGCAAACACGATGCTTTACGTTTGTCACTGCAGGAACAACAACAGGCCGGTATTGATATCGTCAGTGATGGCGAACAAACGCGCCAACACTTTGTCACTACCTTTATTGAACACCTCAGCGGCGTTGATTTTGCAAAACGTGAAACCGTTAGAATTCGTGATCGCTATGATGCGAGCGTGCCAACGGTGGTGGGTGCTGTTGCTCGGCAAAAACCGGTATTTGTTGAAGATGCCAAGTTTTTACGTCAGCAAACCAAACAACCCATAAAATGGGCGCTGCCAGGCCCCATGACCATGATCGACACGCTTTATGACAGCCATTATAAAAGTCGCGAAAAACTGGCTTGGGAATTCGCCAAGATCCTCAATCAGGAAGCCCGAGAGTTAGAGGCTGCCGGTGTGGACATCATCCAGTTTGATGAGCCCGCCTTTAACGTTTTCTTTGATGAGGTGAATGATTGGGGAGTGGCCACCCTGGAAAGGGCCATTGAAGGCCTCAAGTGTGAAACGGCGGTCCATATTTGCTATGGCTACGGCATCAAGGCCAACACAGATTGGAAAAAGACTCTGGGATCAGAGTGGCGACAATATGAAGAGGCTTTCCCCAAGCTGCAAGAATCCAGTATCGATATAGTCTCGCTGGAATGTCACAACTCTCATGTCCCAATGGATCTCATTGAACTCATCAGAGGCAAAAAAGTGATGGTCGGGGCCATTGACGTGGCCTCCAACACCATTGAAACACCAGAGGAAGTGGCCAATACCCTACGCAAAGCACTGCAGTTCGTAGAGGCCGACAAACTCTATCCATGCACCAACTGTGGCATGGCGCCATTAGCTCGTGGAGTGGCAAGAGGCAAGCTAAAGGCGTTAAGCGCTGGTGCAGACATTATCCGAAGAGAACTCTCGAACCCGTGCTGAGCTGAAGCCGGAAATGCTGTGCGGGAGGATTGAAGCAGTGGATTAAAAAGTTACCGGGCTGCTTCAGGCCCTCCTCGACACTTTCGAGCAGCACCCGATATTTAGGACCCTCCATGTCACTTCCCAGAACGGCTATCGAGCCATTGAGCTTTCGCGAAGCGCTCGGGCACTACGCATCCGGTATCACGGTGATTACCTCGCAGGTTGCTGGCGAGCCGATCGGTTTTACCTGCCAGTCGTTTTATAGCGTGTCGATGAGCCCGCCACTGGTGTCATTCAGCGTCATGTCCGGCTCGGCCAGCTATCCCAAGATTCGCCAGGCGGGTCGATTCGCGGTCAATATCCTGTCCGGTGAGCAGGTCAGGATTTCCAACCAGTTCGCTCGCAAAGGCACGGACAAGTGGCATGGCGTCCAATGGCAGGAATCGCCGCTGGGTAATCCGATCATTGCCGGCAGCCTGCATTGGCTGGATTGTGAAATTCACGCCGAACACGCCGCAGGTGATCACCTGATCGTGATTGGTGAAGTGAAAGCGTTGAACCTGCAACAAGCGGCGGCTGCGCAGCCATTGCTGTATTTCAAAGGGCAGTATTGCAACCTCGCAGCCCATGGCTCGGTTTGAAGCCTTGAGCTGCGCGGTGCCCTTTCGCTGAGGGCCTGTTGCAGGCCACTGGCTTGCTTGCGAATCAGACAGACGCGGTTGCCGCGGCCTCTTGGCGATAGTGCCGAACCACGACGCCGCCGATAGCCGCCAAACGGCCGCACCTCCCCCTTACTCTTGTACCGGAATCTGCCGCAACGGCTTCACCGACTTGAAGGAAAAGCTCGAGTAGATTTCCTTTACCGCCGGCAGGGTCTGCAGCACCTCTCGGGCAAATTCGCCGAAGGACTCCAGGTCCTTGGCCAGCACCTCGAGAAGAAAGTCATAGCGCCCGGAGACGTTGTGGCAGGCGATGATTTCCGGGATTTCCAGCAGCCGCTGCTCGAAAGCCCGGGCCGTCTCCCGGGAATGGGACTCCATCATCACGCTGACAAAGGCAGTGACCCCATAGCCGAGCGCCTTGGGCGAGAGGATCGCCTGGTAGCCGGTGATCACCCCGCTCTCTTCCAGCAACTTGACCCGGCGCCAGCACGGCGAGGTGGTGAGGGCCACGCTGTCCGCCAGCTCGGCATTGGTCAGCCGGGCATTGTCTTGCAGGGCAATCAGCAGGGCTTTGTCCGTACGATCCAGGCTCTGGGGCATGTTTTGCCTCTTTATCTTGTTTTTATGATGATTTATTCCAATCAAGTGCTTTTTTTTGAGCCAGATTAGAATTTATTGTGCCGGATTTGAGCATAGCATTAGGGAAAATCCGAGAGTGTTCACCATGAACAATAAAAACAGTGACCTTGGTTTTTCCACCCGAGCCATCCACCACGGCTATAACCCTCAGGAGCATCAGGGCGCGCTGATTCCGCCGATCTACCTGACCTCCACCTTTACCTTCGCCACCACCGAATATGGCGCTGGCTGCTTTGCCGGCGAAGAACCCGGCTACTTCTACACCCGCATCGGCAACCCGACCCTGGCGTTGCTGGAAGCGCGCATGGCGGCCCTGGAAAATGGCGAAGCTGCAGTGGCCTTCGGTTCCGGCATGGGCGCCATTGCCGCCACCTTGTGGACCCTGCTGCGCCCCACCGACGAAATCATCGTCTGCCGGACCTTGTATGGCTGCACCTTCGCGCTCCTGCACCACGGCCTGGCCGAGTTCGGGGTCAAGGTGCGCCATGTGGACATGAGCGATCTGGGCAACCTGCGGGCCGCCATCAGCCCGGCCACACGCATGATCTATTGCGAGTCCCCGGCCAATCCCAACATGCAACTGGTGGACATTGCCGCCGTGGCCGAAATCGCCCGCCAGCATCCGCGCATCACCTTTGCCGTGGACAACACCTATTGCACCCCTTACCTGCAGCGTCCACTGGAGCTGGGGGCCGATCTGGTGGTGCATTCGGCGACCAAATACCTCAACGGCCACGGCGACATCACCGCCGGTATCGTGGTCACCCGCCAGAGCCTGGCGGAGCGCATTCGCCTGCAGGGCCTGAAGGACCTCACCGGCGCCGTGCTTTCGCCGCAGGACGCCTTTCTCCTGATGCGCGGCCTCAAGACCCTGGCCCTGCGCATGGAGCGCCACTGTAGCAACGCCCAGATCATCGCCGAGTACCTGCAAGAGCATCCGCGGGTGCAGTGGGTCGCCTACCCCGGCCTGCCGTCCTTCGCGCAATACGGCCTGGCGCAACAGCAGATGAAATTGCCCGGCGGCATGCTCGCCTTTGAACTCAAGGGCGGCCTGGCCACCGGCAGCCGCTTCATGAACGCCCTGCAACTGTTCAGTCGCGCAGTGAGCCTGGGGGACGCCGAGTCCCTGGCCCAGCACCCGGCGAGCATGACCCATTCCACCTACACCCCGGAAGAACGGGCCGAACACGGCATCGCCGAAGGCCTGGTGCGCCTGTCGGTGGGCCTGGAAGACATCGCCGACCTGCTGGCCGATCTCGCCCAGGCCCTGGATGCCTGTGTCGAACCCGCGGCGCCGCTACCGGCCGTCGACGCGGTGGCCAGGATCGGCAAGGCCCTTCCTTGAGCCGGGTCAACGCCGTTCCGGGCTGTCCGGTCTACAACCCCGAGTTGCCGATGCGCCGCTGCCTGCGGCGCATCATGCATCCAAGCAACACCCGCAACACCCTTTGAATCGTTACCCACAGGAGTGGAACAACATATGAGTCGTATCAATAACAAAGCCACCCAACTGCTCAGCGCCATGATCCTTGCCGGTCTCGCCTGCCATTCCCTGGCAGCCGACAGCATCCGGATCGGCATCGCCGGGGCCAAGACCGGCCCGGTGGCGCAATACGGTGACATGCAGTTCAGCGGCGCGCGCATGGCCATCGAGCAGATCAACGCCAAGGGTGGCGTCGACGGCAAGCAACTGGTGGCCGTGGAATACGACGATGCCTGCGACCCCAAGCAAGCGGTGGCCGTGGCCAACAAAGTGGTGAATGACGGCGTCAAGTTCGTGGTCGGGCACCTGTGCTCCAGCTCCACTCAGCCGGCGTCCGACATCTACGAAGATGAAGGCATCGTGATGATCACCCCGGCGGCCACCAGCCCGGAGCTGACGGCCCGGGGCTACAAGATGGTGTTCCGCACCATCGGCCTGGACAACGCCCAGGGCCCGGCGGCGGCACGCTACATCGCCCAGCTGAAACCGACCAATGTGGCGGTGCTGCACGACAAGCAGCAGTACGGTGAAGGCATCGCCAGCTCGGTCAAGGACATCCTCGGCAAGGAAGGCATCAAGGTCGCGATGTTCGAAGGCATCAACGTCGGCGAGCGCGACTACTCGTCGATCCTGGCCAAGCTCAAGCAGGCCAATGTCGATTTCGTGTACTTCGGCGGCTACCACCCGGAAATGGGCCTGCTGCTGCGCCAGGCCAAGGAAAAGGGCCTGACCGCGCGCTTCATGGGCCCTGAAGGCGTAGGCAACGACTCGATCTCGCAGATCGCCAAGGACGCCTCCGAAGGCATGCTGGTGACCCTGCCCAAGTCCTTCGACCAGGACCCGGCCAACAAGGCCCTGGTGGAAGCCTTCGAAGCCAAGAAGGAAAACCCCAGCGGCCCGTTCGTGCTGCCGTCCTACTCGGCCGTGGAAGTGATTGCCGGGGGCATCGCCGCAGCCAAGAGCGAAGACCCGGAGAAAGTCGCCGAGGCGATCCACAAAGGCACCTTCAAGACCCCCACCGGCGACCTGAGCTTCGACGAGAAAGGCGACCTCAAGGACTTCAAGTTCGTGGTCTATGAATGGCATTACGGCAAGCCCAAGAGCGTAGCGGCAGAAAGCGCCGGGCTGTAAGCCGGTAACGGCGCGCCGCTCCTCCCCGGGAGCGGCGTCCCGCAGGTGTCAAAAACAACAACTTCAAATAAAACATGGTCTTAGAGTAAAAAAACTTTACCACGCCGTTCCCGCCAAAAAAAATAACCTAGTTGGCAACTTGGGAATAACCACCCCACAACAGTAACTAAGACATGTTACCGCCACACTTAAAGCGCGCTGTAAATCCGCCACCCCCAGACTAGACAATCGATACTTTAGGCGTAGATCGTTAGCACGCTTAGTTCCTCAGCAATTAACTTACAAGTCCGACAAACCGAACTCGCAAGCCTCCCCCCCCAAGCTGAACAGCCAGCCCCACCCCCCGCCACCGTTGGACCAAACGACCAAGAGCGAGCGACAACCAGTAACACTGTGAAAGACTTCCCTCTTGAAATCTCTTAGCCAAATAGTCAACTACCTGCTAATAGACACCCCCTCCGCTAATTACCACCAAACAACTTGAAATAACATTTGCACACTAAATTCACTTTTGTTTATTGTGCGCCTACGCCCTTGCTAGTCTATTAGTAAGAGACGGATTCCCGGCGTCAAAAACTTGTTCAAGGAGATAAGAACGTGGATCCCTTTATCGGAGAAATTCGCTTGTTCCCCTGGGGTTGGGCACCTGAGGGTTGGCTCCCTTGCGAGGGCCAGGTTCTACCCATCAACACCCATGTGGCGCTGGCTTCCTTGCTGGGCAGAACCTATGGCGGTGACGGCAGTACGACGTTCGGCCTGCCGGATCTGCGTGGCCGGGTCGCTCTGGGGCAGAACTACAGGGCCTCCACTGTCGATCCGATCATGGATGTGCACGCGCTGGGCACCAAAGGCGGTAGCGAAACCGTGACGATGCCGCAAAACTCGGTGGCAAAGCATAACCACGCCACGCACGTCTCCAACGATCCGGGCAACGATGACCCGGGCGGCAATATTCCCGCTGTCAGCTCGAACACCAAGGGGGTCCCGGCAAAACCGACCTATACCCCGGCAACCGGCACTCTGATCGCCCTCAACAGCGCGACCGTCACCCCAACGCCAGGCATGCCCATGCCGAATGTGCAGCCCTCCATCGTGGGCTATTTCTGCATCGCTACGACGGGCATCTACCCGCCGCGCCAGTAACGGCTGTCTACAGACCCTCAAGCAAGGAAACTGACATGTCTGAAGCTTTCGTCGGAGAAATCCGCATGTTCGCCGGCAACTATGCGCCAGAGAATTGGGCGTTCTGTGACGGTTCGCTGATGCCCATCAGCAACTTCCAGGTCCTCTACTCGTTACTGGGCACCCTGTACGGCGGCAACGGCAGCACCAACTTCGGTCTCCCGGACTACCGTGGCCGGCTCCCCGTGGGCCAAGGCGCCGGCACCGGACTGACCCCAAGGACACTAACGCAGAAGTTTGGCGTGGAAACCGTGACCATGAGGCCGGAAAACACTGCCCCCCACACCCATGGCTTTATGGTGAGCGCCCAAGATGCCACGTCGCCGACCCCATCCCCAGCCGCAACGGCCAATAGCATGACCTTTGGCAAATTCCCGGGCGCGGGGATCATCACCGGACTGTACAGCGCAGGAACCGGAACATCCGTCACCGTTGCGATGAACCCGCAGTTTCTCGACTCGGCACTGACCCCGAGCGGTGGCGCCACGACCCCCCACAGCAACCTGATGGGTTCGTTGGCGATCAACTACATCATTTGCCTGGTCGGCCTCTATCCGACCCGACAGCAGTGACCCCCTCACTCAATCTGGAATGACCGATCATGGACGCTTTTACCGGTGAAATCAGACTGTTCCCCTACAACTTCGTCCCGCAAAACTGGGCGTACTGCGATGGCTCGCTCATCACCGTCCAGCAGAATCCAGCCCTCTATTCGGTGATTGGCAACCTGTATGGCGGCACCCCCGGACAGAACTTCAATCTGCCCAATCTCAACGGGCGCGTGGCCATGGGGGCCGGGCCCGGCCCCGGGCTGACCGACAGGCCCGTTGGCACGGCCGTGGGAGCCGACCGGATAACCATGGTGGCCAGCAACTTCGCCCCGCATACCCATCAGGTGTTGGCCAAGGACGGCAGCGAATCGGCGGCCGCTCTGGATATTCCCAACAACACCGCCTACCTGGCACAACCGCGCAACGTCCGCCTGTACAACAACACCGCACCAACGGCGACAAACCAGACACTGGCGGCCACCACGGTGGGCGACACCGGTAGCGGCGCAACGTCGACGGCCTTGCGCAACACCATGCAACCCTTCCAGACACTGTCCTACTGCATCTGCCTGGATGGCGAGTACCCGATCAGAAGCTCATGACTCACATCACCGCTCTCCATTTGCCGGCAGGCAACGTGGCTGTACTGCGCAAGCAGAACAGCCATGACCTGGGATTTCTCCAGGCGCTGTACGCCTCACGCCGCTGGGCCGAAGTCAGTGCAGTGCCTGGCTGGAACGACGCCCAGCGCCGGGCTTTCCTGCACTCCCAGGCCGAGCTGCAACGCCAGCATTATGAAAAACACTTTCCCGCCGCGGACTTTCTGATCGTCGAACAGGCCGGCAGCCCGATCGGGCGCCTGTGTGTGCAGTACGCGGCCGACGATGTGCGCATTGTCGATATTGCCCTGCTACCGGACTGGCATGGCCGGGGCATCGGCACCCAGTTGCTGCGCACGGTACTGGCCAAGGCCGACGCCCAGCGTCAGAGCTGCAGCCTGAGCGTCGAACAGGGCAGCCGTGCCCGCCGGCTGTATGAGCGGCTGGGCTTCCGGGCCGGTGCCGACAGTGGCCTGTACACCCAAATGCAGCGTCCCGCGCGGATGGCCGCCCGGGAAGAGATCGACAGTCCCTGAGCATCAAGTAATACCTGCCCCCCAAGGGGCCGGCTGTAGCCGTGCTGTAACCGCTGGACCTTTATTAACACTTACGCTGGACACGACCCTCAAACCGGTCGCAAGGCAGGAAGCCCTCATGAGAACACCGCTGACCGCGCCAGGTAACTGGCTGACACGCCCGCTGATTTCACTGTTTCTGTTGCTGGTCATGCTGAGCATGAGCAGCCAGGCCATGGCGGTTGCCCCCGTGATCACCAACCCGGCCTCCGGCAGCACCTTGCCCACCATCGCGGTGGGTCAGAGCATGAGCATCACCATCAGCTCTGTCGGCGGCACCATGCCCCTGGACCGCTGGGTGGAGTGCGACGCCAACGATCCGGACTACGATGGTGTGACCCCCTGCCTGCCACCGGGCCTGATCCTCGATGCGTCCCCCGGCAACGCGACCACGGTGTTGCACGGCACCCCGACCACCGCCGGTAACTACACCTTCAGCATCACCCTCAATGACGGCAACAACGATGGCGGGGTCGCCACCTACAACCTGCTGGTCACCAGCTCCGCGACTCCGACCCTGACCTCGGTCACCCCGAACACCGGCAGCACCGCAGGCGCCACCTCCGTCACCCTTACCGGCACCAATTTTACCGGCGCCACAGCGGTGAGCTTTGGCGGGACAGCCGCCACCGGTTACATCGTCAACAACGCCACCACCATCACCGCCACCACCCCGGCCCATGCTGCAGGTGCGGTCAACGTTGCAGTCACCACACCGGGGGGCAGCGCCACCCTGACCAATGGCTATACCTACACCGTGCCGGCCCCTACCGTCGGCCCGGTCAGCGCCACGGTGGCGGCCAACAGCAGCGCCAACCCGATCACCCTAAGCCTCAGCGGCGGCGCGGCCACCAGCGTCGCCGTGGCCAGCGCGGCCAGCCATGGCACCGCCACCGCCAGCGGCACCAGCATCACCTACACCCCGACCGCCGGTTTCTCCGGTTCCGACAGTTTTACCTACACCGCCACCAACACCAGCGGCACTTCCAGCCCGGCCACGGTGACCATCACCGTCACCCCGCCGACCCTGGCGATAACGCCGACGACGCTGCCCGACGGCACCCAGGGCGCAGCCTACAGCCAGACCCTGAGCGCCACCGGCGGTACCGCGCCGTACACCTACGCGATCAGCGCCGGCAGCTTGCCGGCCGGCCTGAGCCTGAACACCAGCACAGGCGTGATCAGCGGCACGCCGAGCGCCAGTGGTACCAGCAACCTGACCGTCACCGCCACTGACGCCAACAGCGCCACCGGTTCCCGCGCCTACAGCCTGGTGATCAACGGCCTGGCGCCGGTTGCCAACGCCGTCAGCGCCACCGTCGCGGCCAACAGCAGCGCCAACCCGATCACTTTGAACATCACCGGCGGCGCTGCCACCAGTGTCGCCGTCGCCAGCGCGGCCAGCCATGGCACCGCCACCGCCAGTGGCACCAGCATCACCTACACCCCGACCGCCGGTTTCTCCGGTTCCGACAGCTTCACCTACACCGCCACCAACGCCAGCGGCACTTCCAGCCCGGCCACGGTGACCATCACCGTCAGCGCGCCGAGCATCGTCCTGAGCCCCGGCTCCCTGAGCAACGGCACCGTCGGCACGGCCTACAACGCCAGCCTCAGTGCTTCCGGCGGCGCCGCGCCCTACAGCTACGCCATCACCGCCGGCACTCTGCCAACCGGCCTGAGCCTGAACACCAGCACCGGTGCAATCAGCGGTACGCCGAGCGCTAGCGGCACCTTCAACCTGACCGTCACCGCCACCGACGCCAACAGCGCCACCGGCTCCCAGGCCTACTCCATCACCATCGGCGCCCAGGCACCGGTGGCAGGCGCCGTCAGCGCCACGGTGGCGGCCAACAGCAGCGCCAACCCGATCACCCTCAACCTCAGCGGCGGCGCGGCCACCAGCGTCGCCGTGGCCAGCGCGGCCAGCCATGGCACCGCCACCGCCAGCGGCACCAGCATCACCTACACCCCGACCGCCGGTTTCTCCGGTTCCGACAGTTTTACCTACACCGCCACCAACGCCAGCGGCACTTCCAGCCCGGCCACGGTGACCATCACCGTCACCCCGCCGACCCTGGCGATAACGCCGACGACGCTGCCCGACGGCACCCAGGGCGCAGCCTACAGCCAGACCCTGAGCGCCACCGGCGGTACCGCGCCGTACACCTACGCGATCAGCGCCGGCAGCTTGCCGGCCGGCCTGAGCCTGAACACCAGCACAGGCGTGATCAGCGGCACGCCGAGCGCCAGTGGCACCAACAACCTGACCGTCACCGCCACTGACGCCAACAGCGCCACCGGTTCCCGCGCCTACAGTCTGGTGATCAACGGCCTGGCGCCGGTTGCCAACGCCGTCAGCGCCACCGTCGCGGCCAACAGCAGCGCCAACCCGATCACTTTGAACATCACCGGCGGCGCGGCCACCAGTGTCGCCGTGGCCAGTGCAGCCAGCCATGGCACCGCCACCGCCAGCGGCACCAGCATCACCTACACCCCGACTGCCGGTTTCTCCGGTTCCGACAGCTTCACCTACACCGCCACCAACGCCAGCGGCACTTCCAGCCCGGCCACGGTGACCATCACCGTCAGCGCGCCGAGCATCGTCCTCAGCCCCGGCTCCCTGAGCAACGGCACCGTCGGCACGGCCTACAGCGCCAGCCTCAGTGCTTCCGGCGGCGCCGCGCCCTACAGCTACGCCATCACCGCCGGCACTCTGCCAACCGGTCTGAGCCTGAACACCAGCACCGGTGCAATCAGCGGTACGCCGAGCGCCAGCGGCACCTTCAACCTGACCATCACCGCCACTGACGCCAACAGCGCCACCGGCTCCCAGGCCTACTCCATCACCATCGGCGCCCAGGCACCGGTGGCAGGCGCCGTCAGCGCCACGGTGGCGGCCAACAGCAGCGCCAACCCGATCACTCTCAACCTCAGCGGTGGCGCTGCCACCAGTGTCGCCGTGGCCAGTGCAGCCAGCCATGGCACCGCCACCGCCAGCGGCACCAGCATCACCTACACCCCGACCGCCGGTTTCTCCGGTTCCGACAGTTTCACCTACACCGCCACCAACGCCAGCGGCACTTCCAGCCCGGCCACGGTGACCATCACCGTCAGCGCGCCGAGCATCGTCCTCAGCCCCGGCTCCCTGAGCAACGGCACTGTCGGCACGGCCTACAACGCCAGTCTCAGTGCTTCCGGCGGCGCCGCGCCCTACAGCTACGCCATCACCGCCGGCACTCTGCCAACCGGTCTGAGCCTGAACACCAGCACCGGTGCAATCAGCGGTACGCCGAGCGCCAGCGGCACCTTCAACCTGACCATCACCGCCACTGATGCCAACAGCGCCACCGGCTCCCAGGCCTATTCCATCACCATCGGCGCCCAGGCACCGGTGGCAGGCGCCGTCAGCGCCACGGTCTCGGCCAACAGCAGCGCCAACCCGATCACCCTCAACCTCAGCGGCGGCGCGGCCACCAGCGTGGCCGTGGCCAGTGCAGCCAGCCATGGCACCGCCACCGCCAGCGGCACCAGCATCACCTACACCCCGACCGCCGGCTTCTCCGGCGCCGACAGCTTCACCTACACCGCCACCAACGCCAGCGGCACTTCCAGCCCGGCCACGGTGACCATCACCGTCAGCGCGCCGACCCTGGTGCTGACCCCAGCCTCCCTCGGCGCCGGTACCGCGGGCAGTGCCTACAGCGCGACCCTCAGCGTCTCCGGCGGCACGGCACCCTACAGCTACAGCATCAGCAGCGGCAGCCTGCCGGCGGGCCTGAGCCTGAACACCGCCAGCGGCTTGATCAGCGGTACGCCCAGCACCAGCGGCACTGCCAACCTGACCATCACCGCCACCGATGCCAACGGCGCTACCGGCTCCCAGGCCTACTCGATCACCATCGCCGCGGTGGCAATCAGCGTGCCCGCCTCCAGCCAGATCCTCGCTGCGGGCCAGTCGGCCACCGTCGACCTGACCCAAGGCGCCACCGGCGGTCCATTCACCCAGGCCGTCCTGGGCTCGGTCACCCCGGCCTCGGCCGGCCAGGCGAGGATGATGGGCCCGTTCTCGATGCGCTTCGTACCGTCGGCCGCTTTCGCCGGCACCGCGATCGTCAGCTTCAGCCTGCAAAATGGCAGCGGCTCCAGCGCCTCGAGCACCATCACCTTCACCATCCAGGAACGTTCGGACCCCACCAAGGACGCCGAAGTGATTGGCCTGCTCAACGCCCAGACCCGGGCCGCGGAACGCTTTGCCAGCACCCAGATGGACAACTTCAACCGGCGTCTGGAGCAACTGCACCAGATCAGTTGCGACCGCAATTCGTTCAACGCCAGCCTGCGCAAGGAAGGCCGCGAAGTGCCGCTGGGCGAGATCGCCAAGGCCGTCCAGGACCAACTGGGGGCCTCGGCCAACCAGACCGAGCAGGAAAAACGCGAAGCCGCTGCCGCCCTCAAAGACAATTGCCAACAGGATGCCCTGGCGTTCTGGAGCGACGGCTTCGTCAACGTCGGCTCGACCCACGCACGGGGCGCCCGGGACAACAGCTTTACCACCCTGGGCCTGAGCGCCGGGGTCGACTATCGCCTGTCGCCCACGGCCGTTGCCGGGATCGGTTTCGGCTACGGCAACGACCGCAGTGACATCGGCAAGAACCACACCCGCAGCGACGCGGACGCCATCGGCATCGCCACCTACCTGAGCCTGAACCTGGCCCCGCAGGTGTATGTCGACGGCCTGCTGGGCTACAACCGCATCAGCTTCGACTCACGCCGCTACATCACCGGCAGTGCCGATGACTATGCCCGTGGCTCGCGGGATGCCGACCAGTTGTTCGCCTCCCTGACCGCCAGCTACGAGTACCGCCAGGGTCCGTTGTCGCTGACCCCTTACAGCCGCCTGAATGCCAGCACCACCCGCCTGGACGCCTACCGTGAAAGTGGCGGTGGTATTTATGGCCTGTCCTACGACGAGCAGCGCCAGCAGAACTTCACCTCCTACCTCGGCGTGCGCTCGGGCTACGACCTGATGACCCCTATCGGTGTGGTCACGCCCAAGGTCGGCCTGGCCTGGGGCCACAACTTCAGTAACAGCAGTGACTACAAGATGCGCTACACCGACCAGGGCGACGAAGGCACCCTGTACCGGCTCAAACCCGATGCCCTGGACAGCGATTTCGCCAGCCTGGACATGGGGGTGGACTTCAACCTAGGACGCGCCTGGCAACTGGGCGTCTCGTACAAGACCGCCCTGGGCTCGGACGAACGCAACGACACCTTCCGCCTGGGTCTCAACGGTAAGTTCTGAACCCTGGCCACAGATTAGTGGCCCAGGGCTGAACCCCACAGATGGAAATGGCTCCCCTTGAGCCACGGCAACAAAACAACACCCCGCCAGAGTCCGACTCTGGCGGGGTGTTGTGTTTTAACAGCGCCGACAAGCGCTCGATCCAGCAGCAGTCCTCAGGCCGTCGGCAGTTGCCCGGCCTCGATTTCCTGGGTCGTGCGCTCCACCGCGCGCCGGGTCTTGTCGATCAACTCATCGATATCACCGCGGGTGGCCACCAGGGCCGGGGCCATGATCATGCGCCCGAAGGTCGAGCGAATGATCACGCCTTCTTCGAAGCCCAGGGTGCGACAGCGCCAGGCGATGTCGTTCTCGTTGGCAAAGCGTTTGCGCGTGGCCTTGTCCTCGGCGAACTGCAGGGCCGCCACCAGCCCGGTGCCCTGGATCTCGCCGATCAGCGGATGCTTGCCGAACACTTCGCGCAGGCATTGCTGCAGGTAGGGACCGGTGTCGTTCTTGACCTGGCTCACCACGCCCTCATCGCGCAGGGCCTTGAGGTTGGCGATGGCCACGGCGGCCGCCACCGGGTGCCCGGAGTAGGTCAGGCCATGGGCGAACACCCCGCCCTGCTCCACCAGCACCTGGGCGATGCGTTTGCTCAGCACCAGGCCGCCCATGGGGATGTAGCCCGAGGTCAGGCCCTTGGCGATGGACAGGGTATCGGGCTCGAAACCGAAGTGCTGGTGGGCGAACCATTCGCCAGTACGGCCGAAACCACCGATCACTTCGTCGGCACACAGCAGCACGTCGTACTGGCGACAGATGCGCTGGATCTCCGGCCAGTAGCTGTCCGGCGGGAAGATCATGCCGCCCGCGCCCTGGAACGGCTCGGCGATGAAACCAGCGACGTTCTCGGCCCCCAGTTCGAGGATCTTCTCCTCCAGCTGGCGGGCGCAGCGCAGACCGAATTCGGCGGGCGTCAGGTTGCCTTCGTGGGCGAACCAGTAAGGCTCGTCGATATGCGCCACGTCCGGGATCAAGCCACCCATGTCGTGCATGAACTTCATCCCGCCCAGGGCGGTGGCCGCCAGGGTCGAGCCGTGATAGCCGTTCCAGCGGCCGATCATCACCTTCTTCTGTGGCTGGCCGAGGATCTGCCAGTAGCGGCGCACGCTACGGATCAGCACCTCGTTGGCCTCGGAACCGGAGTTGGTGTAGATGGCGTGGCTGTAGTGCCCCGGCAGCAGGCTGAACAGCAACTCCGACAGCTCCACCACCGCCGGGTGGGTGGTGTGGAAGAACATGTTGTAGTACGGCAGCTGTTCCAGCTGGGCGCTGGCGGCGGCCGCCAGGTCCTTGCGGCCGTAGCCGAGGTTGGTGCACCACAGGCCGGACATGCCGTCCAGGTAGCGCTTGCCGTCGTTGTCCCACAGGTGCAGGCCCTGGCCGCGGACGATGACCCGCGGGCCTTCGGCGTTCAGCGCCTTCTGGTCGAGAAAGGCATGGATATGGTGCGCGGCGTCGGCGGCCTGGTAGTCCTGGGTACTGCGTTGCGGGGCGTTGTCTGGCTGAGGGTTGGAAGCACTCATGGTCATTCTCCTGCACGGCAAGTGGGTTCAAGGGAAGAGGTTGCAGCGGGCCCCGGTTCGAGGGGCAACAGCGGCTCGGGAACAAACAGTGGCTTGCGCATCACCAGCTTGATCCAGAGCACGGCAATCACCGAGATCACCCCGAGCACCACCCCGGCGCTGCCGAAGATCCGCGCGGTCATCTGCGGCGACGGTGAGACGTGATAGATCGCAAACAGCATGCCGACGATGCCCAGCACCTGGGGCCAGGGGTAGAAGGGTGAACGGAACGGCCGTGGCGCCTCGGGGTAGCGACGCCGCAGGGCGATCACGTCGATGTGCACGATGATGTAGGCCAAGAGCCAGGCCAGGGCCGCGGCCAACAGCAGCAGGCTGATGGAATCCGGGTCCTGGCCCAGCAGCAGGATCGGCAGGCCCGTGAGGGCGGCAATGAACAGCACCGCCACCCAGGGCGTACGGGTGCGCGGACTCAGGCGCTTGAACTGGGGAAAGGCCTGGCCGTTCTGAGCCATGCCGTAGAGCATGCGCGGCAGCGCCGCCAGGGACGAATTGACCGTGCTGCAGGTCGCGGTGATCACCGCGCCCACCAGGAACAGCTTGCCGGCCTCACCGAACACCGAGGTGGCGAAAAGGAAATGCGGCAGCGGGTTGCTCGCCAGTTGCTCCCGGGGAATGCACAGCAGTGCGCCGAGGCAATACAGAGTGATCACCAGGAAAATGATGCTCAGGCCAATGATCATCGAGCGCGGGATATTGCGTTCCGGGTTGCGGGTTTCCTCCACCAGCGGGCAGACGAACTCGGCACCGACAAAGCCCCAGATGGCCATCGCCGCCAACGCCAGCGCCCCCACTTCCATGGGGTTCCAGCCCTGATCCAGCGGCAGTTGCAGATCCGCCTGCGCGCTGCCGATGGCGCCCAGGCCCAGGGTCAGCAGAATCACCACCATCACCACCGCCAGGACCGTCTGCAGCTTGGCGAAGACGTCAATGCCCAGCAGATTGAGCAAGGTGAAGGTGCCCAGCACGCCATAGGCCACCAGCATCGGCGGCAGCGCGCCGGGGTAGACCTTGCCGATGATCAGGTCCAGGAGCAGCAGTTCGGCGGACAGGGCGAACATCGCCACCACCATGTAGCCGGAGAAGGTGGCGAGGATCGCCGGGAAGTCCCCGATGGCCACTTCGGTGTAGCTGCTCAAGCTGCCGGCCCGAGGCACCATCAACGCCAGCTCGGAAAAGGACAGCGCGTAGGTCAGGGCCATCAGATAGGCCAGCAGCAGGGGCATGAAGAAGCCCAGCCCGGCCATCCCCGCCCCTTGCAGCATCAGCACCATCACCCCCTGGGACACCACCAGGCCGACGGCCACCGAGACCAGCGAACCCAGGCCCAGGACCCGGCGCAAACCGCCGCGTTGCAAGGGGCTTGCGGCCCCGATGGAGACACTTGCAGTCATGGCACACACTCCGCTTTTTATTGTTGTGGGCCTGCCGCCGAAGCGGCAGGTAAAGACGCGCTTTGACGGCGCGGCACTGGACCTGGCGAGCAGGTCGCAAGGCATGGCTCAGCGCAACTGGAACCAGGTGGTTTTCAGTTGGGTGTACTTGTCGAAAGCGTGCAGCGACAGGTCGCGACCAAACCCCGATTGCCGGCCGCCGCCAAAAGGCACGGTGACGTCCAGGGCGTCCACGGTGTTCACCGACACGGTGCCGGCCCGCAGCTGCCGGGCCACCCGGTGGGCACGGTTGAGGTCATCGCTCCACAACGACGCCGCCAGGCCATAGACGCTGTCGTTGGCCAGCGCTACTGCTTGTTCCTCATGGTCAAAGGGGGTCACCGCCAGCACTGGGCCAAACAGTTCTTCGCGGAACAGGGTCATCTGGCGATCCACGCCAGTGAAAATGGTCGGTTCGATGTAGTTGTCGCTGCCATCGATGATCAGTTGCCGGCCGCCGCACGCCAGCTCGGCGCCCTGCTCCCGGGCGCCCTTGATATAGCCCATGACGCTGGCGGTCTGGCGGGCATCGACCATGGCCCCGGCACGGCTGGCCGGGTCCAGGGGATTGCCCGGCCGCCAGTCCCGAGCCTTGGCTTGCAGGCGTTCGACGAACTGGTCATGAATGCTGCGTTCCACCAGCAGCCGCGAGTTGGCCGAACACACCTCGCCCTGGTTGAAGAAGATGCCAAAGGCGGCCTTCTCGGCGGCCAGGTCCAGGTCCTGGCAGTCGGCGAACACCAGGTTCGGGCTCTTGCCGCCACATTCCAGCCAGACCTGCTTGAGGTTGGATTGGGCCGAGTACTGCATGAAGTACTTGCCCACTTCGGTGGAGCCGGTGAACACCAGGCAATCCACATCCGGGTGCAGGCCCAGGGCCCGACCGGCCTCGACGCCCAGGCCCGGCACCACGTTGAGCACCCCTTCCGGCACCCCGGCCTCGAGGGCCAATTCGGCCAGGCGCAGGGCCGAGAACGGCGACTGCTCGGCGGGCTTGAGCACCACCGAGTTGCCCACCGCCAGGGCCGGTGCCAGCTTCCAGGCCGCCATGTCCAGGGGGAAGTTCCAGGGCACCACGGCGCCGATCACCCCCAAGGCTTCACGGCTGATGCTGGCGTGGCTGTTGCGGGCGCCGGGGGCCACCTGATCGTAGAGCTTGTCGACGCTTTCGGCGTACCAGGCGAAGACGTTGGCGGCGCCGGGCACGTCAATGTTCCAGGCATCCATCACCGGTTTGCCCATGTTCAGGGATTCCAGCAGGGCCAGTTCCTCGCGGTGGGCGAGCATCAGCTCGGCCAGACGCAGCAGCACCTTCTTGCGTTCCACCGGGGCCATGCGCGCCCAGGGCCCCTGGTCGAAGGCCCGGCGCGCGGCGGCCACCGCCAGGTCCACCTCGGCGGCGCCACAGGCGCTGACCCGGGCCAAGCGTTGATTGGTGGCGGGGTTGATGGCATCGAACGTGGCGCCGGACTGGGCGGACAACCGTTGGCCGCCGATCAGCGCCTGGTCAATGAATGTTTGCCGGGCAGCTCGCTGCTGCCAGTAACCGAGATCGAACACGCTGCACTCCCTCGTCGACCGTTGTAACGGCCTGGTTGTTAGGTAGGTAGGGAGGATGGTGCGTCACCGCGAGCGAGAGGAAAAATACTAAAAATATGCTCCGGCACCATGAAAAAGCTCTGTAGCCAAGGCCCTGGGCCGGGCCGCACAAACGCCAACGCCCAGGCCATCCGGGAGATGGCCTGGGGCGTGAAACGGAGCCCGTCAACCGCTGGGCAAGGTCAGGTCGGACGCTCCAGCCAATCCCCCAGGCGTAGCAGCATGGCGTCGCAGGCGTGCAACTGCTCAAGGCTGATGAACTCGTCCGGCTTGTGCCCCTGGTCCATGCTGCCCGGGCCACAGACCACCGTGGGGATACCGGCCTGATGAAACAGCCCGCCCTCGGTGCCGAACGCCACAGTGCCGAACGCCCGCGAACCACTGAGCAGCGCCAGCAGTTCGGCGGCTTCGCTGTCGGCGGCGGTGGCCAGCCCGGGGTAGGCGCTCAAGGGTTGCAGGGCGATCCCGGTGTCGGCCTGTACCGCCTGCATCTGCGGCAGCAATTGGTCTTGGGCATAACGCTGCAGTTCATCCACCACGGCCTGGGCATCGAACTCCGGCAGGGTGCGCACCTCGAAATCGAACTCGCAGTCCGCCGGCACGATGTTCAGCGCCCGGCCGCCCTTGATGGTGCCGGTCTGCACCGTGGAGAACGGCGGATCGAAGCGCGGGTCGTGGTGTTCGGGACGGGCCAGTTGGCCGCCGATCTCCCCCAGCTTGCCGATCAGCCGCGCCGCGTACTCGATGGCGTTGACCCCATACGGCGCATAGGCTGAATGACAGGCCGCGCCACGCACCTGGCAACGCATGGCCAGCTTGCCCTTGTGGCCCAGCACCGGGCGCAGTTCGGTGGGCTCGCCGATCAGGCACAGCAGCGGCTTGTGCGGGCGCTGCTGTAATCGTTCGAGCATCGGCCGCACGCCCAGGCAGCCCACCTCCTCGTCATAGGAAAAGGCCAGGTGGATCGGTATGCGCAGCTCTCGCCGGACCAAGCCCGGCACCGCCGCCAGCACCGAGGCGATAAAGCCCTTCATGTCGGCGGTGCCACGGCCGTACAGGCGCCCTTCCCGCTCGTTCAAGACAAACGGCTCGACGCTCCAGGCCTGGCCATCCACCGGCACCACGTCGGTGTGCCCGGACAGCACCACACCGCTGCGATCGCTGGGACCGATGCTGGCAAACAGATTGGCCTTGGTGCGCTGCGGGTTGTAGATCAGCTCGCTGTCCACCCCATGACTCATCAGGTAGTAGCGGATAAAACCGATCAGCTCCAGGTTGGAGTCGCGGCTGACTGTGGCAAACCCCACCAGCCGCGCCAGCAGCTCGCGGCTCGAATGCTCACTCATTGCCCGGCACTCCGTAGCTGGGCGCCGCCGTGGGGTCCAGGGCCCGGGTCAGGTAGTCCTGCATCTGCGGCCGATAGGCCTGCCAGAGGCCGGCCAACTGACCGATGGGGTCTTCATCGGCCCAGTCCACCCGCAGGTCGACGATGGGCCAGGTCAGGTCATCCACCACGCTCAGCGCCGCCGAATGCACCGGCCCCGCCTCGCCCCCGGCAGCCATGGCCGCGTGCATGGCCGCCAACAGACGCTCGACGAGAATGCCCGGCGTCTGTTCGAACGCCTCGACCATGGCCTCGATCACTCCTGTGCCCGCCAGCAGGTTGCCGGCGGCCACGCATTGTTCGCCCGCCAGCGCGTTGTGCAGACCCAGGGCTTGCTGGCCACTGAACAGCGCTGTGCGCCCCTGGCCGTCGATCACCGTCACCTGGCGGTACTGGCTCCAGCCGTTGCTGCCCAGGGCCTTGTCCAGGGCCGTGCCGGGATCGAGCTTGTGGTTCTCCAGCAGGTCGAGAATCTGCGGCCCCAGGGCCGGCAGGGTCACGTTCTGGGTGGCCACCGCCCCCACTCCCGCTCGCACCCAGGGGCAACGAGCGCCGACGGCGATGCTCGACGAACTGATGGCAATGCCCAACTGGCCGGTTTCGGCACAGCGGCCAACGATGGAAAAAGTCATGGCAACTCCTTGGCCCACTGGGCCTGCATGGACGCTCGACTCGGCGCCGCTGGAAACAACCGCACAGGGGTCACTCGGGAATGACCGCGATCACGTCGATTTCCATCAGCCACTGCGGCTGGCCGAGGGCCGAGACCACCAGGCCAGTGGAAATCGGGAATACGCCCTTGAGCCACTTGCCCACCTCCTGATAGACCGGCTCGCGATAACGCGGGTCGGTGAGGTAGGTGGTGGTCTTGACGATATGGGACAGGTCGCTGCCGGCTTCTTCCAGCAGTTGCTTGACGTTTTTCATCGCCTGTTCGGCCTGGGCTCGCGGGTCGCCGAGGCCCACCAGCCGACCGTCGAAATCAGTGCCGACCTGACCGCGCACGTACACCGTGTTGCCGGCACGCACCGCCTGGCACAGGTCATTGTCCAGGGACTGGTTGGGATAGGTGTCCTTGGTGTTGAACATGCGAATACGGGTATGAGTAGGCATCAGTGGGCTCCCACGCTGTCGAGGTTGTGGATCGGTGTCTCTGGTTGCGCTGAAGTCTGCGTCGAGGACTGCCGGGCTTGGCTGTAGGCCAGGTATTTGCGCTGGGTCGCGATGTGATCGGCGACGTGCTTGGCGTCGTGCCAGACGCCCCAGATAAAGGAGGAACCCCGACGCGACAGCCAGGGCAGGCCGAGGAAATAGACCCCGGGCTCGCGGGACACACCGCGCTGGTGCAGGGGCTTGCCCTGTTCGCTGAAGGTGTCCACCTGCAGCCAGGAAAAGTCCACGGCATAGCCGGTGGCCCAGATGATCGAGGTGATCCCCGCCTCCAGCAGGTCCAGCTCCAGGATCGGCTGCTTCACGCACTGCGGATCAGGGACACGCTGCCGAGCCTCGGGCTCCGGCGGCAGGTCGAGGCCGTTGCGGGCGATATAGGCATCGGCCGCGTCCAGCAGCGCCAGGTAGTTCTCGTCGCCTCGGGCCAGGTTGTCCACCAGGTCCGCCCGGAAGGTCACCCGTTCACCGTCGAAGGCCTGGGTCAGCCCCACCAGGGTGATGCCTTGATGGGCCAGGGCGCGGAAGTCGATGGTCTGGCCGCCGCGGGCACCACTGACAGCAATGGTCACGTGCTCCCGGCCCGGTTTGGCAATCTCCGCATCCCACTCCCCCAGCACCCCGAGCCACCAGCAGAAGTCCCGGCCACGGTAGGCCCGCGGCGGACGGTCATGGGCCCCCACCGACAGGTAGACCTGGCGCCCCGCTCGCTGCAGCTCATCGGCGATCTGCACGCCGGAGGAACCCGCCCCCACCACCAGCACCGCACCCGCCGGCAGTTGCTGCGGATTGCGGTAGGCGGCGGAATGGATCTGCTCAACCCGTGCATCCTTGGGCGCAATCGGCGGAATCACCGGGCGCTGGAAAGGTCCGGTGGCGGCCACCACGCGCTGGGCCTGGATCACCCCCTCGGAGGTCTCGACGGTGAAGCCGGGGCGTCCGACATTGCGCTGCACCTTGCGCACTTCCACACCGGTGCGGATCGGTGCATTGAACTGGCGGGCATAGGCCTCGAAGTAGTCCGCCACCTGATCCTTGGCCGGGAAGGCATCGGCAGGGGTATCGAATTCCAGGCCGGGAAAGCGGTCATGCCAGGCCGGCCCGTTGGCCACCAGCGAGTCCCAGCGTCCGGTGCGCCAGGCCTCGGCGATGCGGCTGCGCTCCAGCACCAGATGGGGCACCCCGAGCTTGCTCAGGTGTTCGCTCATGGCCACGCCGGCCTGGCCCGCGCCGACCACCAAGGTATCCACTTGTATTTGTTCTACGGTCATGTGTGTGTCCTTCTGCAAGACGAAGGGCGTCAGCGCAAGCGCTGGACACCTGGTTCAGAACCCGGGTGTGAGTCGGATGCAGCAGATGGTGCGACAGACGTCGGCGAAGGAAAATGACTAAAAATGTGCTCCCTGGATAAGAAAAAACGAGGCAGCACGAGGGCCTGCGGCCACGGATTGCACGAGGCCGGACTGTGATCGGGGACGTACGGGCGTTAACCCGCGGCCATCAGACTGATCAGTTTGGCCGTTCAGATGATTACCCGGCGAAAATGCATTTCCGTGCTTTCGATCTGCAGGCACTGAGGGCACAATGCCTACCTTTTTGGCTGGCCCTGCCGGAGACCCTGAAATGATCAAGACGCCGTACTACCTCATCGACAAGCAGAAGCTTTTGAGCAACATGCAGAAGATCGCCTACGTGCGCGAGCAGTCCGGCGCCAAGGCCCTGCTGGCCCTCAAGTGCTTCGCCACCTGGTCGGTGTTCGACCTGATGCAGCAGTACATGGACGGCACCACCTCCTCGTCGCTGTACGAGCTCAAGCTCGGCCGGCAGAAGTTCGCAGGCGAAACCCATGCCTACAGCGTGGCCTGGGCCGACGATGAGATCGAGGACATGCTCGCCAACTGCGACAAGATCATCTTCAACTCCATCAGCCAGCTGCAGCGCTTTGCCGATGCCTCCAGCGGCAAGGTCCGCGGCCTGCGGGTCAACCCCCAGGTGAGCAGCTCGGACTACCTGCTGGCCGACCCGGCGCGCCCGTTCAGCCGCCTGGGCGAGTGGGACCCGGCGAAGATCGAAGGCGTGATCGAACAGATCTCCGGCTTCATGTTCCACAACAACTGCGAGAACGGCGACTTCGGCCTGTTCGACCAGATGTTGACCACCATCGAAGAGCGCTTCGGCCACCTGCTGCACAAGGTCGAATGGGTCAGCCTCGGCGGCGGCATTCACTTCACCGGCGAGGACTACGCCCTGGACGCCTTCTGCGCGCGCCTCAAGGCTTTCTCCGAGAAGTACGGCGTGCAGGTCTACCTGGAGCCGGGCGAAGCCGCCATCACCCAGAGCGCGTCCCTGGAAGTGACCGTGCTCGACACCCTGTACAACGGCAAGCACCTGGCAGTGGTGGACAGCTCCATCGAAGCCCACATGCTCGACCTGCTGATTTATCGCTTGAACGCCAAGCTGTCACCAAGCACGGGTGAACATACCTACATGGTGTGTGGCAAATCCTGCCTGGCCGGGGACATCTTCGGCGAATACCAATTTGATCGTCCGCTGGCCATCGGCGATCGACTGTCGTTCATCGACGCTGCGGGTTACACCATGGTCAAGAAAAACTGGTTCAACGGTCTGAAAATGCCGTCCATTGTCGTGAAACAACTCGATGGCAGCATCGACGTAGTGCGCGAGTTTGGTTTCGAAGACTACCTGTCCAGCCTTTCCTGAGCGGACAGACACGAGGAGAAGTAAATAAATTGAAGAAGAATGTTCTTATCATTGGTGCAGGAGGTGTCGCCAAGGTGGTGGCCCACAAGTGCGCGCAGCACAACGACGAACTCGGTCGTATTGCTATCGCGTCGCGCAACATCTCCAAATGCCAGGCCATCATCGACAGCGTCAAGGCCAAGGGCAGCCTCAAACAGCCCGCTGAAATAAAAGCCTTCGCCCTCAACGCGCTGGACATCGAAGCGACCAAGGCGCTGATCCGCGAGACCGAGTCGCAGATCGTCATCAACGTCGGCTCCGCGTTCCTCAACATGTCGGTGCTGCGTGCCTGCATCGATACCGGTGTGGCCTACCTGGACACCGCGATCCACGAAGAGCCGGGCAAGATCTGCGAGACCCCACCCTGGTACGGCAACTACGAGTGGAAGCACCTCGAGGAATGCCAGGAGAAGAAAGTCACCGCCATTCTCGGCGTGGGCTTCGATCCGGGCGTGGTCAACGCCTATGCCGCCCTGGCCAAGCAAGAACATTTCGACCGCATTGATTCCATCGACATTCTCGACGTCAATGCCGGTTCCCACGGCAAATACTTCGCCACCAATTTCGACCCGGAAATCAACTTCCGCGAATTCACCGGACAGGTGTGGAGCTGGCAGGACAGCCAGTGGACCAGCAACACCATGTTCGAAGTCAAGCGTACCGACGACCTGCCCGTGGTCGGCTCGCAGAACCTGTACCTGACCGGCCACGACGAAGTGCACTCGCTGTCGAAAAACCTCGACGTGCCCAACGTGCGCTTCTGGATGAGCTTCGGCGAGCACTACATCAACGTGTTTACCGTGCTGCGCAACCTCGGCCTGCTCTCCGAGCAACCGGTCAAGACCGCCGAAGGCCTGGAAGTGGTGCCGCTCAAAGTGGTCAAGGCCGTGCTGCCTGATCCGGCCTCCCTGGCCCCGGGCTACACCGGCAAGACCTGCATCGGTGACCTGGTCAAGGGCACCAAGGATGGCCAGCCGCGCGAAGTCTTCATCTACAACGTGGCTGACCACGAAGAAGCCTACGCCGAGACTGACAGCCAGGGCATTTCCTACACCGCCGGTGTACCGCCAGTGGCTGCCGCCCTGCTGGTCGCCCGTGGCGAGTGGGACGTGCAACGCATGGTCAACGTCGAGGAGCTGGCGGCCAAGCCGTTCCTCAAGGCGCTGGACGTGATGGGCCTGCCGACCCGTATCAAGGACGAGCATGGCGACCGTCCTTGGGACGCCGCCATCTGATCCTGCCCCACCCACAGCGGGCGCCGACCCAGGCGCCCGCTGTTCCCCGCCCTGCAACATTTTTCGTTTGTGCGCCGCTTTTGCATTTCTGTGCGACAGATCCCACATCCGGGACTCCCGCCGCCCTCCTTCGTAGTGTTAGCTTGGGAACGTTTCTGTCTGAAACATCAGACACTTCCCACTCATCACCTGCAAAGGAATGCCCTCAACAATGGATTTTTCTCTCAAGCACCTGGCTGCGGCCACCCTGATGCTCGCCAGCCTGTCCGCGTTTTCCAGCGCCGCCCAGGCCAATATCACCCCGCAACAGAGCGCGGCCATCCTCAAGTCCTTCAGTGACCACTCGGTCAGCGACTTCCGTCAGTTCCTCGGCAGCCTGGCCAAGAGCGAAGCGGGCAAGAACGCCAACCTGGGCCCGGCCATCAGCGCCTTTCTCGACAACAAGAGCCTGTCCGCCGAACAGCAGAACGAAATCCATCGCCTGCTGGGCCTCTACGCCCGGGTGAAGTACGGCAAGGCCGCCACCGAGACCCTGCGTGAACTGGTGGCCATTCCCACCTTCAACATCGACGGTGTGCCGCAGTACAAGAACCCCGAGTTTCTCAAGATCGCCGAGAAGATCCAGGGCCTGGCCAAGGCCTTCAACCTGAACTTTCGCAACATCGACAACCGGGTCTACGAGATCTCCCTGGACGGCACCGGCGACGAAGTGGTCGGCATCCACGCCCACGCCGACGTGGTGCCGGTGACCCCGGAAAACTGGGTGCTGGAAGACGGCACCCGCCTCGACCCGTTCAAGGTCACCCTGATCGGCGACCGCATGTACGGCCGCGGCACCGAGGACGACAAGAACGGCATCGTGGTCGCGCTCTACGCCATGAAGATCATCAAGGAAGAGAAGCTGCCCCTGGCGCGCAACTTCAAACTGCTGGTGGACACCACCGAGGAAACCAGCGGCGACGCCATCCCCTACTACTTCGAACGCAACCCGACGCCCAACTACAACCTGGCGCTGGATGGCGGCTACCCGGTGGTGATCGCCGAGAAAGGCTACGGCACGGTGATGGCGACCTTTGCCCGGCGTGCCGCCGAAGGCAAGGGCGCGGAAATGACCGGGCTGACCGGTGGCCTGGCCACCAACCAGATTCCTTCCACCTCGGTGGCCACCTTCAAGACCGACACACCCGCCGAACTGGTGGCCAGCCTGCAGCAAGCCGGTGCCGCCTATGCCAAGGCCAACGGCGGCAACTTCCAGGTCACCGCCAAGGTGGTGGACAAGGATGTGCAGTTGACCGTCACCGGCGTGTCCGCCCACTCCTCCGAACCCGAGTCCGGGGTCAACCCGGTGGCGCGGATGCTGGACTTCATCAACAGCCTCGACGGCAAGATCGCCCTCAAGCACAACGCGTTCACCGACGGTGCCCGCTACGCCGCCGACAACTGGGGCCTGGACTACCTGGGGAACAAGCTGGGCATCGGTTTCGCCGACGCCTTCATGGGCCCGCTGACCACCTCCCCGACCTTCGTCGGCGTGGATGACAAAGCCTTCAAGCTGGCGGTCAACCTGCGAGTGCCCAAGGGCAAGACCCCGGACGTGCTGAAGGCTGAAATCACCGACAAGCTGGCGGCCTGGAGCAAGAAGACCCAGGTGGCGGTGACGCTCGACACCTCCATCGCCGCACCGATGTACCGCAACCCCGAAGGCGAATGGGTCAAGGCCTTGCTGGCGGTGGCCAGCGAGAACCTGGGCATGCAACACCAGTTCGGCACCTCCGCCGGTGCCACCTCGGTGCATGAACTGCCCAACGGCGTGCAATTCGGCCTGGCGCGGCCCGAAGTCAAGTACACCGGCCACACCGACAACGAGTTCAAGACCGTGGATCAGTTCCTCCTGGACTTGCAGATCGTCACCGAGATGGTCGGGCGTATCGGGCAACTGCCCAAGCTTTGACACACCTGTCGGACCCGCTGCAATGGCGGGTCCGATGACCTTGTTCCGATTGATTGCCCAGCGCCTTCTATACCTCCCTTCCTATAGCCTCGATCATCCGTGCGCAAACGCCATGAGCAGTCAGGCCGCCGGCGGCTTCAACGCCGGGTAGCTGACATCCCGCAGTACCCCGATGTAACCGCCATAGAGATTCGCCGCAGGCAGCAACTGCCGCGCTGCCAGTTGTTCATGCAGACGGCGCAAATGGTAGAACGGCACGCGCACATAGAGGTGATGCTCGATGTGGTAGTGGATCCCATGGGGACCGAAGAAAAAAGTCTGCCAGTTCGGACGCACGATGCTGCGGGCGTTCTGGCTCTGGTCAGCATGGGCGGGCAATCCGGCGTGCTCCATGAGCGCCCGGACCCGGCCCATCAACGGCAGCAAAGTGATGGCCGGCAACAACCACAAATCCAGGTAGAGCCAGGGGTGCCCGAACGCACTCAGCAAGCCGAACAGCACGCCGTTGCCGATCAGCATTGAACAGATCTCCCAGGACACCTGCCCTGCGGACTTGTCGACCCTGGGCATGACGGTGCGGTAATCACCCCGGGCAAATCTGTAGGCGCTGATTAAGTAGCCCACCCCGAATAGATCCGCCAGCAAGCGCCTGGCCAGTTTGCCCCGAGGCAGCGGGTAGTCCCCCATGCCAAACACCGCCATCACCGGGTCGTCATGCAGCATCGGTTGCCGGTGGTGCTTCAGGTGGCCGGCGCGGTAGGTGGCCATGGAAAGAAACAGCGGGCCGGCCGCCAACAACTGCCCCACGCCATCATTGAGTGCCTGTCGGCGCAGGAGCAGGCCGTGGGCACTCTCATGCATGATCACCGCCAGGGCCAGCTGGCTGCGGGCAATGATCAGCGCCGCCAACAGGTAGGTGACGGGATGCGGCCAGCGTGCGGCACAGACGAACGCGACAACGATCAGGGCCCAGTCGGCCAACAGCGCCAGCATCCCGATCCAGGGCTTGAGGACAAACAGCTCGGCGGCCGGGACAAAGGCATGCAGCGCCTGATTGTCGCCGGCGCGGGCATTAGGCTGGGACACGGGCATGGCTTCCTTGTCGTTGGGTGGCCAGGGCACAGGCCAGGGCCAGCAGTAGGCCGCCTGCGACATCCAGCAGCGTGTGTTGCTTGAGGGTCAGGGTCGACAGGCAGATCAACAGGCCGGTGATGCCGATCAGCCATTTGCCGGAGTGAGACCAGAGCGCGCGGCAGGCCAGGCACGTCACCGCCACGTGCAGGCTGGGGCAGCCATTGGACGCCAGGTCCAGCTGCCACATGCGGCTCAAGCGCTGATACAAAAAGGCATTGTCGAGGCTACCAAGATCGGGCCTGGGCAGGTGCTCGGGGAACAGCCAGAAACACAGGAGGGCAATGGCGAAGGCCATCCCCGTGGCGTTCTTGAACGTCCTGAACGCTTCGGCACTGGCGTAGGTCGCCGCCAGCAGCACGAAGGGAAAGAACAGCACGTACAGCCACCAGGACTGGGCAATGAAAGGAATCCATTCATCCAGCGGCGTGACCCAGGTGTAGCGCGGCGTGATCAGTCGCTGCACGCCGATGAAAATGCTCAGGCCCAGCAACAGGCCCAGCAGCGCAACCAGCGTCTGTCGATAGTTGGCTCTCGGGGTCGGGCTGGGCAAGGGATTGCTCATGGCTGCTCGCTTAGTGGATGCAAGAGTGGATCACGGCCCACAGCGGCGTGTTCACAGGCTGAGCAGGCGGCTGACCCAGGCGTCGATCCGCCCCTGGGCCCGCGCCCGACCGGCAGCCGCTGTCGACTCGGCCCCCGCCGCTGCGGTCAATTGCTGCGCCGCCGCAGTCACCTGGCGGCGAAAATCCGCGGCGTCGCCGCGCCAGGTCACCACCCGATGCAGCAGCTGTAGCTGGGCGGCACGCGCCGCATTGCGGGTCTGTTCGGGCTGATCGCTGAGCACCAGGATGATCGGCCGCTGATAGACCCGAGCGATGGACAGTGCCGCCATGCCCGGCGCTGACACTATCAGCCGGGCCTGGGCGGCGCGGCTGGCCCAGTGCGGGTCGACCCCGAGCCAGCCATGGCGCCCGGCATAGCCCTCGCCCACCCGATGCGCGTCCAGGCCGGCGTCCTCCAGGCCCGCACCCAAGGCATCGGCCAGGCTGGGCTCGCTGAAATGCGGATTGAGGTACACCGCAGCCCCGGGGGCCGCAGGTTCCGGCATCACCGCCGCCAGGGCCACCGGAGTCGGCAGGCGATACAGCAACGGCGCCTGGGCGTCGTCCACTTCATAGGCGAAATCATGCTCGATGCGGGCTCGCGCCGCGTTGATCTGGCGGTCGACAATCCAGCCGAACAACCGCCCGAACTGCCGCGGCCACATGCCCGCGAAATTGTTCAGCAGCGCCACCTTAAGGCTCGCGCCGTACACGTGCACGACCTTGCGTCGCCATCCCGGCAGCATGCCCATGTACAGCAGCGCCGGATGGAAGGAGTCGTTGATCACCAGATCCACACTGCGCAACCTGCGCCCCAGACGCAGAATGTCCCGCAGCATCCGCCCGGGACGAAACAGGTAATGGGCGACATTGCGATTGGTGGCTTGGCGCAGCATGTTCTGCTCGCTGTCGAACTGCACCGCATAGTGCCTGGACAGCAACTCGGCCTCGATGCCGAAGCGTTGCAGAAAGTGCTGCCCCTGCTCCGAGGTCGTCAGCACCTCGACCTGGGCCCCCGCCTCACGCAGGGCATGCACCAGCAACTGCGCGCGCATCAGGTGGCCACGGGCATCGGCGGTCGCCAGATAAAGAATCCGTTTACTCATCGGGCCGCGCTGCCCACACCGCCCAGGACCCAACCGGCGATGTACATGGCCAGGGCACCGGTCACGCCGAAACTGGCATCCACTGCGCGAATGTCCTTGAGCAACAGGTCCAGGTGTACAGACTCATGGGGCGCGACGATGCGGCGCAAGGTGTTCTCGCACAAGCGCACGTGGGCCTTCTCGTCGGTCAGGACCCGCGACAGCAACGGATACAGCTCATGCCCGGTGCCGATCACCGCACAGTGGCGGCTCAATACCCGCTGGGCCATCTGCTCGGCACAGAGCCCGGTGGCGTAGGCCGGCACCAGCAGGCCATGCTCGAAATGTGCCGCATAGCGATGGGCCAGGCGCTGCCAGCGGCGGATCTTGCGCCGGCTGAGCCAGTCCGGTTCCAGGCGCACCGAGCCGTCGTCGCCCAGGCCGCGCAAAGCGTCGGCAAACAGCGTCACATGGCGACGCTCATCGGCCAGGTGCTGTTGCACCTGGCGCTCAAGCCAGGGCGGCGACTGGGGGAGCAAGTCTTCCAGCAGCGTGCGCTCGGTGGCGTCTTCGCCGGCCAGGTACATGCGCAACAACAAGCGCTCTCCGCGGGGGCTACGGTGCAGGCGCCGCAGCGCAGCGCGCTTGATGCGATCCACCAGGCGCGCCTGCACCGCCCCCAGGCCCTGGGCCTGAGGCATGCTCAGGCAGCTGAAGTCCGCCTCGGTGGCGACTGCTTCACCCCCACTCATTGCGCAGGCTGCGGGGCAGTGGCGGATACCGTGGCTACCTGCTGGCTGCGATGCCAGGCCAGGATCAGGCCGATAAAGCTGTCACGCATAAAGGCCGTTCCGGACGCCCCGGCATTGGCAAAGGGTTGCTCATGGCCGTTGTAACGCAGGTAGCCCTTGCCGTTGACCGCGCCCAATTCCAGAGTGTCGCGCTTGTTCAGGCCGCGTTGGCGCACCGCCTTGAGCAGAGGACTGTCCTCAAGGCCGAACACGAACAGTTGGCGCTGAACCACCCACAACGGAATCTGGCCGCTCAGGGCCTGCAGGTTAAGGTTCCAGGTGCCCGTTGCCAGCAACGCATCCAGTTCGCCAGTGCCCGGTTGCGCCGCGGTGAAACTGGCACGCATCACTGACTTGGACAGTCGCCCGACACCCAGGCCGATGGTGATGTCGTCGGCCGCCGGGTTCTGGGCATCGCTGGGACGCACGACCACGAAGTAACTGGCCACTCGCGCGGCGATTGACGGCTGCGCCAGGACCTTGCGCGCCTGCTCGGCGGTGAACAGCACACGCTCGCCGGCGCCTTCGCGGACGCTGATCTGATAGGGGTCGAGGACGATGTCGCTGAACTTGCCGCGCACGGGCGAGTGCACATAGGTGTCGGACTTCCACTTCGTGCCCGAACGCCGCAACAGCACCTGCAGGCTCAATGGCACGCGCTGGCCATCGGCGGCGATGCCACTGCCGTGCAGCAGCACGTCGCCGATCACCGTCTTGCTGTCATGATGGTCGTCAGCGCCAATCACGATGGCGTGGGTTTGCGGGTCGACGCTGGCCTGGGCATCCGCCACATCCAGGGCAATCCGGTTGCAGTCGAGGTCAGCGCTGCGAGTGACGGTCGCGCAGCCACTGTCCGAGGCGAAGTGAAACACCCCGCGACCACTGAACTCGGAAGGCGCGGCATTGGCCTGGCTGCTCAATGCCAGCAGTGCCAGGCACGCCAGGGAGTAGCCGAATGAAGCGAGCGAAGGTGTTTTCATGGGGGAGTCCTATGGGCACGCAGCCTGCGTGCGAAGATACGGCGCGACGGGGATCAATCCAGGTTGCGGTGATACGACAAGGCTTCACTGTGACCGGCGCTCCGACGCCCGACACTGATGCCCATGCCACGCACCACAGCGCCGGCGGTGTCGAGCAACGACATGCCGATGACCACCAGCATCGCCCCAAGACGTCGGAGCCCGCGCAAGGGCGGCAAGTCCTGATGGTTGAGGGCCCGCAGGCTGTAGCCGAGGCGCCCGAGCATCACGCACAGAGGGCCGATCGGACCGCTGCGCCCAAGCCATTGCAGCCAGCCCGGCATATAGGCGCGGACCAGATAGGGGGTCAGGCCGACGCTGTCACCGCCCCTGAGCCAGCGCAGCTTGAGCACTTCGCCCTGGCTGTCGGGCAGTCGATGCTCGGTATGGGCGCCTGGCGCATAGACCACCGCCACCCCCGCCGCTTGCAAGCGCAGGCCCATGACCTGGCAATGGGCGCGATAGATGCCATCGAGCGGCTCATAGCGATATTGCTCGAAGGTGTCACAGCGAAAGGCCACGTTGTTGGCGTAGAAGTTACGCGTGGCGCCGTGGCGCAAGGGGCTGGGGAAGTACATGAAGTCGATGGCGGTCAGGGCACTGCCGGCGACGCTGGGCGCATAACTGGTACGCCCGGCAACCGCCAACGGCGCGTCGTCCTCGGCGAAAGGCACGAGCAACTGCTCCAGCCAATGGCTACAGGGAATGCAATCGGCATCGGCAAAGACCACGTACTGGCAGCGCCCCTGGTCGACCGCGTCGAAACCGACATTCTTGGCATCGTAGTAACCGGTGAGGGTATCGATCTCGACGAAGTCCAGTTCCCGTCCGGCCAGTGCACACAGGGCCTGGCGCGCCACAGGATCGAGGCCATCGTGGGTGATGACCCACTGGGCAAAATTCTGGGGTGGCAGACTCTGCAGGGCAAGGCGTGCGATCAGCCGCTTGAGGCTGTTCAAGGCCTCCTGTGCGTCCTTGCCGCCACGCAGGTTGTTGGTCTCCAACACCAGCGCGGTATGGGCTGCGATACCCACCAGGCGCTCGCGCCTGTCGCTGCCGGGAGGCAGCTGCGACGTCCTGGTTGTCATTGCTTGGCTATCCATTTCACTGAATCTCTGAAAAAAGCGCGGCCACCCGGGGGCGCGACGGGCGCAATCACAGCATTATTCCCGAGATTATTCAAACGCCAAGTGCGCCCCGTGTGATGGCCAACGCAGTCGCTGGACCCCGCTGCGATTCGAGACCCCGGATTCTTCAGGAGCACCATTGAAGTGCCCCCCACATAGCCGCTGGAATCTGTCCTGAGGGAGCGATTGGATAAGGTATTCTTCGGCACGAATCAGCTATCACCACTGTCGGACACGTTCGAGCGGGCGGAGCCCATGGGCATGAAACAGCATCACCCAGAAGTCTTTCACAAGATCACCATCCTCCTGAAACAGGACGATGACGGTTACCCACCCGTCGCTGCCGAATCCCTTTGGGGCATCAAACAAGGCGAAACGACCTACATCGTCGACAACACTCCCTATTACATTTATGGGCTCAGCAAAGGCGACCTGATTGATACGCGACAGGAAAACAACGAGCTGATCACTACCGTCGTCATTCAACAAGGAGGCCACTCCACCCTCAGAGTCTTCGCTGAAAATGCACAGGACAAAGCCAACATCATCAAGGCACTGCAACAGTTGGGTGCCCACTGTTCAGTGACTCATAGCCTGTCGCTCTTCTCGGTTGATATAGCGCCAGCGTGCCGCTTCGAACCTATAGACGCCTACCTTTGCTCGATCGCTGACGATGACCAGATTGCCTATGAAGACGCCTGCCTGCAGCATCACGGGATCGACTTCGAACGACAATCGCAATGCTCATCCCTGGCATCGTTACCACGCATGACCCATTGAGCGGTCAGCTCAGTAAAAGGCAAGCATCACGGCACTCTATGGCCCGGCCTGAGAAGCCGTGACCGTGGCTCATCGATCAGCGCCAGCCCCCCAGCGCTCTTGAACACTTCGCCGCCGTTACCCGGCTAACGCGCAGCCCTTGCTTTGGGACCGCTCGCGATCAGGCTGGCGCCACACGCGGTCTTCATACCGTCAAGGGCCACTGCAATACCACCGACATCCAACAGGGCACTGCCTTCTGCAATAGGAAAAACCCCTTTGCACAACGGGCACACAACCTTGTGCCCGACACCCGCCATGGGTTTACCGTTCAAGTCGGTTTGGCTGAATGCCTCAATGACAGTACCGCCATGACTGGTACTGTCCCCAAGTCGAATAATGTCCATGTCCACTCCTTTGCGACCTTAAAGGTCATCCATCCAATTGTCCTTGGGCCTCAGCTCAGCCAAAAACTCTTCCAGCGTGTAGTCCTCTTCCACAACCGGCATCCGCGATGCGGCAGGAGCAACCGGTGCAGGGTTTACCGAGGCACCGTCATCACTGCTGGCGGTTTGGGGCATCAGATTGATGCCAAATTTGTTGCCCGTAGGCTTCTGTCCCGGTGTCGGCGAGGTGATGGTGATAAGGGTCGCTTGATCCTTGCGGCGCAGAGGCATGACCACGCTGGTGTCGGCATTCTGGTAACTGGCCATGGTCGCCAGCGCGATGCCCACAAACGGCGATGCGGCGCCGGTATCGCCCAAACGCTGGGTCAGGTCGTAGCCCTCGCGGGAGTCGAGCAGGTCCAGAGAGCTGTGGGCAGCCGTCAGAGCAGGAAGCAGCTCGGCCAGTGGCGTGCTGTTCAGGCCGCCGTCGTAGAACACCCGGGCCGGTGCGGGCGTAACGGCATCAGTGGCTTTTTTCCAGCCAGTGGCCAGTTGAGCGGTCAAGGCTTCGCGCTTGAGGCGCTCGCCGTTGTCCGGGCGCTGCAGGGAGACAGTGACCGGACGATGGATCCTGGCCAGCACTGGCAAGGCGTCCCACTGTTCAAAAGCCCGCTCGGTCCAGGGTTGCGGGATGAACTCAGAAGGTTGGAACTCGACGGCAGGTTTACGCCAGCCCCAACCGGTGAATTCAGGATCGATCTTGTTCTTGTTGACCTTGGTGAAGGGAGCGTAATAGCGCAGCCACTCGACACGTTCGGGGCGGCCGACGACTAAGGCGACCATGGCGTCGGTGAGTTTGTCAGGTTGGCGTGGGCCCGCGACAGCCCCAAGCGATTTTAAGGAAATGTCCTTGCTTGATAGAGCGCCAGCCATATTGATGCCATCGAGGTTGTAAACCAGAACAGCCGGTAGATCGGGATTACGCTCAAACAACTGGAATAGACTCTCCACCAAACCTTCGGGGGTGTCATTGCAGACAATGCCATCCTGCACATTACGAATACGATGCCAATGCAACCCAGCATCGGTACGGTAATCGTTCACTGTGCTAGTCAACATCTCTCTGGTCTCGTCTGGAGTGAAACGCAGGTTTGGTGTTTTAGGGCTCCAATCTCGCACAACAGTGATGGTGGGGATCGGCCATTTCTCCATAAAGTCTCGCAGCCCCAGTTCCAATGCATCGACAATGCGTTTGTTCCATGCCATGTTTTTATCATCAGAAGTCTGGGGATACTTCTTTATATCAATGGGCAGAATGCTGGCCACATGCAGAGCCTCTGTCTGTCTTGCACTCTGCTCCTGTAAAGCCTGCCAGGTTTGTCCTTGCCGAAATACGTCCAGACTTATGCCAATACTGAGCACATCCAGGGTTTCCAAACGAGGCGACGTAGTGGGTGCGCGGTAACGAGTGTCAACAGTCATGGTGGAAGCCTTCCTGACTGAGGTATAGGCCGTCATGGGCGTGGCCGAACTGGCAAAGCAACGTCCAGAGGTCAGGGGCTGCTCAGCGGCTTGAACACCGTGATTGAGTAACAACAGGCAGCCCATCAACAACAATATGCGGTGCATCGAAACAGCCCACTCCCTTTGACCCGGGTCTTCAGCGCAGCTTGATCAGCAAGCGCTAGAGATCATCCATCCAATTGTCCTTGGGCCTCAACTCAGCCAGAAACTCTTCCAGCGTGTAATCCTCTTCCACAACCGGCATCCGCGATGCGGCAGGAGCAGCCGGCGCAGGTTTTACCGAGGCGCCGTCATCACTGCTGGCGGTCTGCGGCATCAGGTGGATGCCAAATTTGTTGCCAACGGGCTTTTGCCCGGGTGTCGGCGAGGTGATGGTGATAAGGGTCGCTTGATCCTTGCGACGCAGAGGCATGACCACGCTGGTGTCGGCATTCTGGTAACTGGCCATGGTCGCCAGCGCGATGCCCACGAATGGCGAAGCAGCGCCGGTATCGCCCAGGCGCTGGGTCAGGTCGTAGCCTTCGCGGGAGTCGAGCAGGTCCAGGGAGCTGCGGGCAGCCGTCAGAGCAGGAAGCAACTCGGCCAGTGGCGTGCTGTTCAGGCCGCCGTCGTAGAACACCCGGGCCGGTGCGGGCGTAACGGCATCAGTGGCTTTTTTCCAGCCAGTGGCCAGTTGAGCGGTCAAGGCTTCGCGCTTGAGGCGCTCGCCGTTGTCCGGGCGCTGTAAGGAAACCGTGACCGGGCGATGAATCCTGGCCAGCACTGGCAAGGCGTCCCACTGTTCAAAAGCGCGCTCGGTCCAGGGTTGTGGGATGAACTCCGAAGGTTGGAACTCCACCGCCGGTTTACGCCAGCCCCAACCGGTGAATTCGGGATCGATCTTGTTCTTGTTGACCTTGGTAAAGGGGGCGTAATAGCGCAGCCATTCGACACGTTCGGGGCGACCGACGACCAGGGCGACCATGGCGTCGGTGAGTTCACCAGGTTGTCGGGGACCAGTTCCTACACCTATAGGCTGGTTGTCTTTGCCTTTCGTGGTTAACGCCAAGGCCATATTGAAGCCTTCCAAGTTGTAGATCAGCACAGCAGGCAAATCAGGGTTACGCTCAAAGAGTTGGAACAAGCTTTCTAGAAAATCTTCGGGAGTGTCATTGCAGACAACCCCATTCCGTACATTACGGATGCGATGCCAATGTAAGCCCGCATCTGTTCGGTAACTGTTCACCATACTGGTAAGCATTTCCTGGGTTCTTTCAGGTCTCAAGCGCAAGTTCAGCGTTTTGGAATTCCAACCACGGACCACTGTGATGGTGGGCACCGGCCATTTTTCCGGGAAGTTACGCAGTCCCAGTTCCAATGCATCCGCTTTGCGTTTTGCATAAGCAATATCTTTGTCATCAGCTGTCACCGGATACTTCTTCGGGTCCATGGGCAGGATACTGCCAACGTGCAGAGACGCCGGTTCTCTCACATTTTGCTCTTGCAAGGTTTTCCAGATATCTCCCTGGCGAAAGACATCCAGACTCACGCCGAGGCTGAGCACATCCAGTGTTTCCAATCGCGGTGAAGTAGTCGGTGCACGGTAACGAGTATCAACAGTCATGGTGGAAGCCTTCCTGGCTGGGGTATAGGCCGTCACGGGCGTGGCCGAACTGGCAAAGCAACGACCAGAAGTCAGGGGTAGTTCAGCGGCTTGAACCCAGTGACTGAGTAACAACAGGCAGCCCATCAACAACAATATGCGGTGCATCGAAACAGCCCTCTCCCTTTGACCCGGGTCTTCAGCGCAGCTTGATCAGCCAGCGCTAGAGATCATCCATCCAGTTGTCCTTGGGCCTCAGCTCAGCCAGAAACTCTTCCAGCGTGTAGTCCTCTTCCACAACCGGCATCCGCGATGCGGCAGGAGCAGCCGGCGCGGGTTTTACCGAGGCGCCGTCGTCATGGCTGGCGGTTTGGGGCATCAGGTTGATGCCAAATTTGTTGCCAACGGGCTTTTGCCCAGGTGTCGGCGAGGTGATGGTGATGAGGGTCGCTTGATCCTTGCGACGCAGAGGCATGACCACGCTGGTGTCGGCATTCTGGTAACTGGCCATGGTGGCCAACGCGATGCCCACGAACGGCGAGGCGGCGCCGGTATCACCCAAACGCTGGGTCAGGTCGTAGCCCTCGCGGGAGTCGAGCAAATCCAGCGAGCTGCGGGCAGCCGTCAACGCGGGCAGCAACTCGGCCAGTGGCGTGCTGTTCAGGCCGCCGTCGTAGAACACCCGGGCCGGTGAAGGTGTAACGGCATCAGTGGCTTTTTTCCAGCCAGTGGCCAGTTGAGCGGTCAAGGCTTCACGCTTGAGGCGCTCGCCGTTGTCCGGGCGCTGCAGGGAAACCGTGACCGGGCGATGAATCCTGGCCAGCACCGGCAAGGCGTCCCATTGTTCAAAAGCGCGCTCGGTCCAGGGTTGCGGGATGAACTCCGAAGGTTGGAACTCGAAAGCAGGTTTACGCCAGCCCCAACCGGTGAACTCGGGATCGATCTTGTTCTGGTTGACCTTGGTGAAGGGAGCGTAATAGCGCAGCCACTCGACACGTTCGGGGCGGCCGACGACTAGGGCGACCATTGAATCTGTGAGCTCCCCAGGTTGTCGAGGGCCGGTTCCAAGTCCTATTGGCTTATTGCCTTTCGTTGTCAATGACAGCGCCATGTTGAAGCCTTCATTGACGTACACCAGCAGCGCCGGGAGGTCTGGGTGCTGTTCGAATAGTTGGAACAGGGACTCCATGACGCCCTCGGGAGTGTCGTTGCAGACAATGCCGTCCTGTAAGTTACGAATACGATGCCAATGTAGTCCAGCAGGGGTTCGCATGTTATTGACCATGACAGACAAGCTGCGCTGAGTTCTTTCAGGCGAGAAGCGAAGGTTCGGTGTTTTAGGGTTCCAACCTCGAACCACAGTGACGGTAGGAATCGGCCATTTCTCCAGAAAGTCCCTGAGCCCTAACTCAAGCGCATCGGCTTCACGTTTTTCAGAGGCCGTATCTTTGTCATCAGCAGTGACTGGGTACTTCTTTGGATCCATGGGCAAGATACTGCCTACGTGCAGTGACTCCGTTTGCTTCGCACTCTGCTCTTGCAAAGCCTGCCAGGTCTGCCCTTGACGAAATACATCCAGGCTTATGCCGATGCTGAGCACATCCAGGGTTTCTAGACGAGGTGAGGTAGTCGGTGCTCGGTAGCGAGTATCAGCAGACATATCAGCGGTCTTCTTGGTTAGAGGGTAGGCAAGCACGGGCGTCGCCGGGTTGGCAAAACAGCGGGTCAGCGTTAATGGAGTTTGCCCGGCCAACGTTGAACAACTGACCAGCAGCAGGCTGGCAATACTCAAACTGATAAATATCGAGCGCATCAGATTACTTCGCCTCCCTGGCCAATAGGCTTGCCAGCTTTTCGCTCCGCCAAGGTCTGCGAGAACACCAAGGAGGGCATGTTGTTCACGACCGTGGTTGGTAGCGTGCCAGTTGTTCGGTATCTAGCTGTGGCATCGATAAGGTCTCGATTTTTCTCTTCCTCTTTCTGATAAAGCATCTCCACCGCTTCATCTGGAAAGTCGTGGTCAACCTCCGAGTCAACTTGGCTCCTTCCCTTTGCTTTCGTGTTTTCCCAATCCAACCGCCAATCCGCCACCCGACACAAATACGCATAAAACGTCACATCATCCACGCTCTCCCCCGCCCCAATCGCCACGTCATACGCCAGCACTCGACGGCTGTGTTCAGGGTTGTTTGGAATGGCCGAGTGGAAAGACAGCGCCTCTTCGTGCTCCTTGTCCTTGCCGCCACTTTGCAAGCGCATGCGTGCCTCGTAGGGTGTTTCCGAACGCGTCACCAGCACCTTGCCGTCATCGGTCGCTCGGGCGGCAAACACGTGGGTGGTTTCAGATATCTCCTTGCCTTCGTTGAGGGCCTTTTGAACGCTGGCAATGTCGCGTCCGTGCTTGAAGGCGACGGCCTCATCGATCGCCTCCAGCCGGCTGTGCCGGGTGCTTTCGGGGGTCCAGGCTTTATTGCTGATCGCAATCGCGGCGTCGATGGGCGCCAGTTTGTCCTTGATCTGATAGACACCGCTGTTGGAGTCCGCTCCCGGCATGACCACTGTGCCATCGGCGTCAAAGTTGGTTTCAACGGGCACTGGCAATAACGGTGCGGTCAGCATCACCGACTTCCCTTGCTCAAGGGAGGCGCGGGCCACGGACATCCGCTGCAGGCAAGGCAGACCGGTGTCTTCCCAGGTGTCCTCCCCCTGAAGCAGCAATGGGTAGGCATGGGGCGGCGTGTGCAAACCGATCAGTTCCTTTTCGCCACCGCGCTTGCGCAGGGTAAAGATTCGCTGGTGGAAACTCAGCGGCAAGGTACGACGCAATGGCTTGCCATACAGCTGCTCGTCAACACCCTGCCAGCCGATTCCCTGGACGTTGGCCAGGCCAACGGTCTGGTCCTGTGGAGTGAAATACAGGTAGACACTGCCTCGGTTGTCGCGCTCGTTGAAGGCAATGCGCTTGGCGTCAATCGTGGTTTCGCAGGCGCTGCCGCCGCTCCAGCCAGGCCCGCCAATAGCGCCATAACCCTGGCAGTTCTTGAGGGCGATGCTCGACAAGGCCGGGTACGGATTGGGCGCTGCGGTAATGAACTTCAGGATGGCGTCAAGCGTCGCCAGGCGGGCCTCGGCCGTCTGCTGCGCGCCGAAGCCCTGAAGCTTCTCCATGTTGGGTTCGCGCAGGCTGTAGGGCGAGTTGATCATCACCACGCCGTCGGCCGGCCGCACCTTGTCATCATTGAGAAAGGCATGGGCCAATAACGTGATGAGCGTGCCTTGGCTGTGGCCCACCACATTCACCGTGTCGTTGGGGTAGCGCTTGCGGATGATCCTGATCAGCATCGCCAGACGCATCGCCGCCAGCACCATGTAGCGACGTCCAGGCGCGGAGAACAATGGGTGAGTCAGCTCGCCGGCAAGCAGATTCAGGGAGATGAAGCCAAACAGCTTGCCGTTGAAGCCCTTGCCCCACATGTCCGGCAGGTTGGTGGTGGCATTGACGAAGTGCCCACCCTCCAGGGTGCCCGCCTTGTCCAGGCGGTTTCTGTTACGATCCATCCACTCGCCGTGGGGCGCATCCTTGATGATGTGCTTCTCTTCCTCGCGAAAGCCCCAGTAGAACGGAATGACCACGCTGCGGGCGTCGGTGCCATTGGCCGCCGCGGCGAACTTGCGTCGGTAGTACACCGCGTCAGGGTTGCTGGCCTTGCCCTCATCGTCCTCGGGCAAGCTGTAGCTGGCCGGACGCAGAAAGCCCGGATTGCTCACGCCATTGGGCAGGGTCGGCGCCATGTCCAGGCGCTCGTTGAGCCCCTCGCACAGGCCGCGCTCGATGCGCTCGTAGCAACCGGCCAGGTCGTTGACGCCGTGCACCACGATGGTCACGCAGGGCTTGGGGGGTGGCGCGATCAGGTGCACATCGCCACCGCCTGGCAGGGTGATCGCTTCAGCGGTGCAAATGGTCCTCATCCGTACGGCGTCATTCATCGTGCAGGTCCTCCTTGATGTTGCGCTGCGATCCTTCGAGCCCGACAGTCTGCGCGGGTCAGGACGCGCAAGGCGTCAGATTTTTCTTCCAGGCAAAACTCGGTAACGGTGTTGTCGACCGTCTGCTGGTGCAGTCGGCTCCGCTCGTTGAAATGGATGAACAGGTTGTAACTGCCTCCTGGTTGTAAAGCCTCATGTCTGAGAACCCTTACGGTTGCTCCCGGGTAGTTGCCAAACAAGGTGAGATCCGGCTGCTGCCAACCAGCGGGGAGCGCAATGTCCCATATCGTTTCATCGCAACGCTGAGCACCAAGGCGGCAGAGAAGCACATGCGTAATTTCTAGATTGTTGGTTTCAGCCAACAGGGGACGCAGATCAACGACAGGCTGGTTATCCCTGATCAAGACTGGGGTCGCTGACGGCATTCTGGAAACGGCCTGGACAGAGGTTGCGATCAGGGCGATCAACAAGAATAAAGGCGATATATCAGACTTCATGACTTGGTACCCTGACGCAGTTTTTTCAATGTGAATTCGATTTTTGCCAAGGACTCAGTTGCCCCTTTGGCCGACGTCGGCAGCCCTCATCTGCAGCTCATCTTTGATCGTGCTTATCCTCATTGAGGCATGAACAGCAAGCATCCAGATTACGGGCTACACCCCATCGATTCAGGGCAGTGATTGCCGCTCTTCGGCATTTCTTCGAGCCAGGCAAAGCGCCGATTCCTGGACTTTTACCCCCTCCCCTTCGTCTATCAGACAAAACTCCAAAAAGGTGCTGGAAACTGTTTGTTTATGCCAACGACCGCGCTCCTTGAAATGAATATTGAGGTTGTAACTACCCCCCGGCTGCAGCGCTTTGCGGTTCTGCGTTCTGACCAGAGCACCGGGGTAGTCGCCCAACAACTCTATTTGCGGCTGAATCCAGCCGTCGGGAAGGTCAATATCCCAGAGCGTTTCGTAACACTTGCTGGCGGTCCGACGGCAGAGAAACACATGGGTGATCTCCAGGTTGTTGGTGTCCGCCAACAGAGGTCGAAGGTCCGCTATTGGACGACCGGAATTGATCGTCACTGGAGTTTCCGGAGGACGTTTGGACACGGCCCATGTTGGCCATGGCATCAGCAAAACCCCACAGAACACAGCAAACATCAGGCCTTTCATCGTTCAATACCCCGCCGGGAAGTTGCCCAATACAGGCTTGAGCTTTGTCAGTACCTGAGTGTTTCCAGATTCCAGGCCTTGGTAGTAATCACGCACAATGTCTCCTTGCTGCTCGATGTTGTAGTCCTTGAGCGTCTTCCCAGGCTCCACCTGATACTGGTACTGGTCTCCTATCAGGAACTGCTTTGCCTGCTGATAGGCGCCTACCAACAGCACATTGACGCCGTGCTGGTGTTGCCATACGTGGGTCATTTCGTGAATGAACAAGCCCCGCTCATCGGCCGGCAGCAGGCTCCAGTCGGCCACACCTCGCAAGTCCTCCCCAAAGTAGATGTGCCCGTTGGGGGCCATTACGTAGTTCTTGCCCTGCCACGGCACATAGTCCTCATCACGCAATCGCACCTTGTCGTAATCGATAGAGTCGCCAAACACACGTTTCGCCAGAGTGATTTCTCCCTCCGTCAGGGCCCGCCCTTTTTCACTATCAGGTTCGGAGAAAACCTTTGCCACGAGAGCGGCCGCTCCCACTGCTGCAGCGGCCGCGACCAGCGGCTTGCTCGAACGCTTCATGCTCACCTTGGCAATACTCATGGCATCTTTCTGCAGCAGCTGCGTTGCGCCTTGCGCATCGGTCACGCCTTCGACGATTTCACCATTGGCCAGGGTGATCTTGTAGGGCACGTTGGGCATGGCCGACTGACCATCAATCTGCTTGAGCTTGAAGCGCCGCTGGGTATCGCCCACGTTGAAGTTCGGCAACTGCGCCGCAAGACTGGCCCCGCCCAGCAGACTATGTTTGGCCGCCTTGACCGTGAAATTCCCCGGCATACCCAACTCGATATTGCCGCCCTTGAGCGTCAGGTAGGCCCCGCCGCACATCAGGGTGATGTGTTCCTTGGCAGACACCAGCACGTGCTGCTGGCCCGCGCTGACTTCCACACTCTGATCCGCCTCCAGGCGAATGCTGTTCTGTTGCGCCTGCAGCAGCATCGGCCCCTGGTGGGTGATGTGGCGCATCTCGCCGCTCTGGGCGAACAGGCCCAGGTCGCTACCGGCGTTGACCACGAATTTCTGCCCCGAGGTGAGCTGCTGATTCTGCTGGGCGACGCTGTCGATATGCTCGCCCGCCGCCAGGGTGACGCTCTGGGGAGACACCGCGGCGATGCCCGCCTGGCCACTCAGGGCGATGGCCGGGTTGCCGCCGTTGCTCTGCTGCGACTCGTCGTTGGCGCCATGCCCCAAGTCGTGCACCGCTTCGCTGAGGGTTTGCTGCGGTTGGGTGTCGTGCCCGACGCCTTGGTGGTCTTCGGCGTAGTCGCCCAGCCCCTTGGCCAGTTGCAGCGCGGCTTCCAGCACTTGAATGGCCGCGCCACGCTGCAGCTGCCCGGCATTGGCCTGCAGTTGCGCTTCGGTACTGAGCAGCAGCCCCTTGGCCGCGCGCAAGGCGCCGCGCTCGTCGGTGCGCAGTTCAAAGCCTTCGCCACGGGGTGCGCCACCTTCAGGCCGGGGATGGGTCAGGTACCCCAGGTGCAAGGCGCTGCTGCCGTGGTCGCTCATCAAGGCGGCGCTGATCTGCTGGGTGGTGTCATCGATGCGCAGTTCGTTGGCCCGGCTGCCCTTGTGTTCCTTGCTCTTGAGGGTGTTGAGCGTCTTGTGATCCGGCAGGCGGTAGGGCGGCATATGGCTGGCCCTGTAGGTGCGTCCGGTGATGATTGGCTGGTCACAGTCGCCATCCAGGTAATCGACTATGACTTCCTGGCCAATGCGTGGGATTGCCATATGGCCCCACTGCGCCCCCGCCCAGTTCTGTGAAACCCGCACCCAGCAGGAACTGAAGCCGTTGTGCTTGCCCTCGCGGTCCCAGGGGAACTGAATTTTCACCCGGCCATATTCGTCCGTGTGGATTTCCTCGCCTTCCGGGCCTACCACTGTGGCTATCTGCGGGCCATCAATGACCGGTTTGGGCAGTGGCCTCGGCCGCCATTCGCAGTCCTCGGCAATGATCTGGGCGCGGAAGTCGTAACTCACGCCCATCTCGGCGCCAGCGGCCTCTTCTTGCTGGCTGGCGTGCTGAATCCCTTTGTGGATGATGCGCACCGAGCGCCACCAGCGGTTGAAGTCACCCCGCGGGTGCCCGGTCAGTTGGAAGGAAAACCCCGGAATCAGCCGCGGATCATCCCCTTCCACCGTCGCCACCCGGGCATCGCGACGATGGCCCAACAGGCGGTTTTGGGTGAAGGGTTGGCCGACGGCGCTGCTCTTGTAGCGGCCCGGATAATCGTAGCGCTCATAGCGCTGGGCCTGATGCTCAAGGTCATCGCCGAGCATTCGCTGCTGCTGGTCGAAGGCCGGGCGCTTGAAGCTGTAGTCGCGCTGCGTCTGCTCGGCGGTACGCACGTTTTCCGTGTAGCTGAAGGCGTACAGCACCGGTTGCGGGGCATCCCCGGCCGGTTGGGTGGTGTACAGCACCGGCCCGCCCTGGATGCGCTCCTGGACGTACAACTTGTCACCCTGGACCAGGGTGTGGGCGTTGGCATCGTGTTTGAAGAAATAGAACAGGCCTTCCTCGGTGGACAGGCGGTCGAACAGATAGAGGTCGGTATCACCGGCCTGGACGCAGTATTCACGCGGCGCATGCGGGGTGTGGATATAGGGCTGGTAATCAAGGACGCCGTGCTCGTCGAGCACCGACTTGAGGATCTCGGGCACCGTTTTCTGCTGATAAATACGCCAGTCGGAACTCAGGGCCAGCCGTGCCAGTTGCGGCTCCACCAGCAGGCGGTAACGGGTGCGGCGAAACCCGGTTTTACCCTGGGTGAAGCTGCTGACCAAACCATGGACATGCCGCACCTGCAGGCCGCCCTGCCAGATCGTCAGCAAGGCCGGCTGGTCGAGGATCTGGCCAAAATCGATGGCACCGTTGTCGCTGGCCAGTTCGAGCGTCAGGCGAAAAGGCTCGGACAAGGCCTCTTCCAGGGTGAACTCGACGACCTCGAACGCCACCTGTGCGGTCAGCACGGAAAACGTGAACTGCAAATCCCTTTGACGCATGACACACATCTCCACTTAGAGAACCATTGGCCTTCCGAGCCCGACGAAAAAGACCGGAACCCTCCCCACTCACGGGCTATCTTCTGCATCGCGACATCCAGCGCGATATCCAGGACGGTTGCGCGCCCAGCGCCTCACGCAGTGCCTGAAGGCCGTCGCTACGCTCCTCCACATTGAAGGCCAGCGCCGCTCGCAGGGCGGGCCAGCAATGCCCCGGAAGATGCTTGGGCGCCTGCAGGGTGCGCTCCAGTCGCTGATCACGCGCCTGGGTCGACGGCAAGCCTCGGAAGGGATGCTTGCCAGAGGCCAGTTCAAAGATCACGCAAGCAACGGCATACAGATCGGCAGCGGCCGACAAGGCACCGCCCTCCAGCAATTCGGGGGCAGCGTAGCCCGGCGTCCAGGCATTGAAGCGACTGCGGCTCAAGTGAGGCAGGCCAGGCAAGACACCTGCCTCGGCCTGACCCAGGCCGAAGTCGAACAGGCGCACGCCCTCTTCACCGAGCATCACGTTGCTCGGCTTCAGATCCCCATGCAGCACGCCGCGCCCGTGGCTGTAAGCCAGGGCGTCAAGCAGCGGCACGGCCACCTCCTGCAAGGCTGTCCACGGCAGGCCCGTCGGGTGCTCGCAGAGCAGCTTGTCCAGCGTCAGCCCGCGCATCAGCTCCATGGTGATGAACGCACAGTGACATTGGGCATCCACTTCAAAGCTGTGCAAACGCACGATGTTCGGGTGGCGCAAGCGGCGCGTCAGGGCGAACTCGCTATACAGCACCAGGCCCGCATCCGGCGACTCGGAAAACTCCTCGCTCAACACCTTGAGGGCGATGTAGGGGTCGGGGTCGCCAAACTGTTCATGCAGCAGGTCGCGCGCGCGATAAACCGTGCCCATGCCTCCAGCACCGAGCAGCCGTTCAAGACGATAGCGACCCGCCAGCAATAGCGGCAACGCACCTAACGGCGCAGTTTGCGCAGGTTTGGCTTTGCCACGCTTTCGCGCCCGGCTGCGGCCCTTGCCCCTGGGACGCGCCACGGCAGGCGCAGCAGGTGGGGGTTTGACGAAGGCGAAATAGGTCAGGTCGCCGGCCTCAGCCTCACCGGCCAGGATGCGCTGCATATCGGGCTTCATATCCGTCATTGGCGGATCACCACGGCCGTCAGGTTGTCTCTGGCTGCGCCGCGCAATGCCCCTTCAAACAGGCGCTCCAGGGCAATCCGTGGCGACGCAAGGCTCAGCGCCCGGCCCAAGGCATCTCTGGTAAGTCCTTGGTAAAGACCATCGCTGCACAGCAGAAAAACATCGCCCGCATGGACCTCGAACTCCAGCACATCCAGGGCCAACCGCTCGCTGGCGCCTACCGCGCGAGTCAGGGCATTGGCGTCGGGATGAGCACTGGCCTGCTCCGGGCTCATCCGCTGCTCGTCCACCAATTGCTGCCTCAGCGAGTGATCCTTGGACAGTTGATACAGGCACTGCCCACGCCACAGATAACAGCGGCTGTCGCCCGCCCAGATACAGGCCGCGCGGTTGCCTTGCAGCAACAGCGCCACCACGGTGCTGCCAACAATGCTGTCTTGGCGCCCCACACTGACCGTCAACTCCTGGCCAAGGCGCCGGTTGAGCCAGTGCAGGCATTGGCGCAAGTCATTGAGCCGCCCCTCGAAACTGTCATGCAGCGACAACTCCGCCAGGCTGGCGACAATCAGCTGGCTGGCAACATCTCCGCACTGGTGACCGCCCATGCCATCGGCGACCACCCAGAGCCCCTGCTCCGGGCAATCGAGAAAGGCATCTTCATTGCGCAGCCGCACCTTGCCCGGGTCGGTCCGTGCGGCGCTGCGCCAGGTGCCGGCAACCGACATCAGAGCTGCGCCGGCATACGGAATGAGCGCAGCACGCCCATGTCGAACGGATTCGGCGTGCGCTGGCTCAGCAGCAGATAGTTGGCACGCAAGCCACCCAGCTCAGCCTTGAGTACCAGCACATCACGACCGGTCAGGTATTCGGTCTGCATCAGGTCGAGCAGACGGAACAACGACCAGGGCCCGGTGTTCTTCTCGATACCGATGGGCCGGCCGACCATCTTGTCCAACACCAGGCTGGCACGCCCTTCTTCAGCATCGGTGGGCCACTTGAAGGACATCGGCACAATGGGGCCGTGCCGGTATTCCAGTTGCCGGTTGCCAAAACGGAACTCGGCACGACTCACCGCCGGGTCGAGGGTGTAGGGCTCAAGCCTGAACTGCACCTGGGGCTCGGCCGGGTTCTCGGCGAAGAATCCCTGGCGAATCACTTGCGCGGCGACCATCTGCTCAAGGTACGCCTTGTTGATCGGCAGGCTTTGGCCGTCGATGCTGCGCAAGCGGTAGCTACCCGGATCACCACTGACGAAAGGTCGTATGTAGGTGTCGAAGAAGCGCTCGGCGATGCCCTGAGCCTTGAAGAACTCGCGAAAATCGTTGATGGCCACATCGCTGGTGCTATGGGCATTGAACGGATAGCGCTTGCGGATCGCCTTACCGTAGAAACTGTACAGCTCGCTCTGGTATCGCTGGTTGAGGTACTGGTACGAATCATTGAGCACCAGGCGCCAGGCGTCCTCGGCCAGCGTGTTGAACCACAGGCTCACCGGACGCGGCAGGCGCACCGAGGCATTGCGCAGGCTGCTCAGGGCATCGCGCTGGCCGCTCATGCGCGCCTTGGCCATTTCAAAGGCAGCCTGATCAGGCTGGCTGGCCCGCGCCAGGCTGGACAACTGCAGCTGCAGGTCGTTGATTGCCAGCAACGCTGGGGTCAGGTCCGCCGCCGGGCCGTTGTTGTCATCCAGCAACCGGTGCAGCGGCTCGAAGCGACGTTGCAGCGCCTTCTTCGCCGTATCCGGCAGACTCTTGGCCAAAGCCTGTCGGGCCTTCCCTGCGACAGCAGCCAGCCCCTCGCCCTGCGCACCCGGCGCTGCATCCCCGGTTTTGCCAGCCTGCGCCGTCTCGTCGGCAGGCTCCAGCACGCTCTGGAAGCGGGTGTTCTCCCGGATCTCCACCAGCAATTGCAAGAGCGGCGAGTTGGCCGCGGTCAGACTGGCCAGTTGTTCGGCCCCATCGCCAGCATCGTTGAACGGCGGCAGGCTGACCCGACCCAGGGCTTCGCTCCAGTGGTTGGCGTAGTCGCGAAAGTACAGTTGCTCCAGCTCGACCATCAGCCGACGCAGATCCATGCCACTGATTCCCGAACCTTCGCCCAGCACCCAGTTGTCACGCAGGATATCGGTGACCAGCGCCGTGCCCTGGATCGAAAAATACTGCTGATAACCCTGCTGGGTATAAAAACCCGGGATCACATAGTCAGTGCCGACAAACAGATTGCCTTGTGGCCCCAGGTGCTGGCTCAGACGGTATTGCGGCAAGCTGCGAGCCTGCTCGCGCAGCACTCGGTAGACCACGTTGGCCAACGATTCGCTGCGCAACACCTGACGGGCCTGGCTCACCAGAGCCTCGTTGAGCGGATAGCTGAATGGCAATTGGAGCAGGCGTTCGAAGTGTCCATTCAGACCGTTCTGCAAGGCGCTGTTGCCGGCGTAGCGGTTCGACCATTCTCGCGCCACCCAGTCCTTGAGCAAGGACGGATCACGGCGATCCTGCAGGTTCAGCATCAGATACGCGCGCAAGCTGTTGAGCAGGCGTTCGCGATCGCGCATGTTGGCGCGAACCTGCCCTTCGAGCATCTGCGCAACCCTTGGCAACAGTTGCTCCTGCAACTCACGCTCATAGGCACGCAAGAGCACCGGACGACTGGCATCGCCTTGATACAGCCCGACACGCTCATGCAGCGGCACCTCGCCCCCGGGCGCAAAGACCTGGGTGGCCGCATAACGAGTGTCGAGGGGTTTGAGCAGGGCCTGCGCGTCATCCCGCGCACTCAAGGCCGCGCGTTGCTCACTCCAGCTCTGCGCCAGTGAACGCAGTTGCTCCAGGCGCCCATGGTTGGCCGAGAAGCTCCCCGCCCACAGCATGCCAAACACCGCCAGGGCCACCAGGGCGCCCACGTACAGGGCACGCTGGCCCCAGTGAATGCGTCGGCGCTCGCGTTGGTCCAGGCCGGCCAAATCGGCCTCGGGAAAAATCACCCGGCTCAACAAGTGATGAATAAAGCGCGAGCGACCGCCGCGCAGGGTCGGCAGGACGGCAGCCGACATGCCCAGGGTCGCGCCGATACTGGCCGTGTCTTGATCGAGCTGTTCGATCAGGTGCGGCGCACTGGTCAGGTAGAAGCCCCGCAGCTGGCTGGGCCGCTGATAGCGGTTGCCGGTGAATGCCATGTCGACGAACAGGCACAAGCGCTCTCCGATCTGTCCCAATTGGTGTGGGAAGTCGAGAATGCGCCCACGCCGCTGGGTGTCTCGCTCCTGATGCATGCGCATGATCACCTGGCTGTTCAAGCGCCGCAGCAACTCCTCGAACTCCTGGCGAAGTACTGCCACATCGGTGCCGCTTTGTTCCTTGCCAAAGCTGGCGCCGAGTACCTGATCGCTTTCCTCACGGCTCATGTGATCAAAGAACTCGTCAAACCCCGCCAGTTGGTCGGCCTTGCTGAGCACCAGGTAGACCGGGACATCGACATGCAATTTCTGATGAACATCCTGCAAGCGCATACGCACCTGCTGCGCCAGGGTCTCCAGTTCCTGCTCGTCGGCGCTCAGCAGTGCCGCTACCGGAACCGTCACCAGCACACCATTGAGCGGGCGGCCACGACGACGCTTGCGCAACAGACCCAGCAAGGTGTTCCAGGCACTGGCGTCGACGTCGGCGGCGCCTTGGCTCAGGTAGCGGCCGGCCGTGTCGATCAGCACGCCATGTTCGGCGAAGTACCAGTCGCAGTGACGGGTGCCGCTGGTGTCGCGGGTCAGCTTGCGGCCCATTTTGTTGAGTGGAAACTCCAGGCCCGAAAAGTCCAGCAGGCTGGTCTTGCCGCTGCCTTGTGGACCGAGCAGCAGGTACCAGGGCAGGTCACTGCGCCAACGCTCGCTGCGACCGCGGTACAGGCTTGAGGTCTTGAGGGTGCGCAGCGCGTCCTTGAAGCGCTCATGGAGCTCTTTGTGCTCCTGGTCGATCAACTCGTCGCGCTGCATGCGCTGCTGTCCGGCCTCGCTGTCTTCGACGGCTTTCTTGCGGACACCGGCGCGCCAACTGACAAAGACCATCGCCAGGCCCCAGATCAGGAACAACGCACTGATGGTCAGCAGACGCGAGGTTGCGCTGGCCCAGAACTTGTTGTCGTTGACGGCCAGTAGCGGCCCGACGAACCACACCAGCAATGCCACACTCAGCACCAACAGCAGCGTCCAGACCCAGGTCTGACGCAGCAAGGCGCCGGCTTTCTTGAAGAAGTTTTTCATCACACGTCCCTGTCTTACTGCTGGGGCTGGACCACCACCGGGTCAAGCGGTTGATACGTCTGCAACAGGCTTTCGCGCTGCTGGCCCAGCACCCAGGCAAACCCCGAGTACATCACCAGCAGGCAAACCACGGTGAACAGCGCAACCATCCACCCCGGCACAATGCGCACCAGGCTGCGACGCTGATCGCCGAGCCCTTCCCAATGTGGCGACAGCTCACGAGGCACATCGCCACGCAGCTGGCGGATCTGCCGGTACAAGGCGTCGCGAATCCCCTCAAGCTCGAGCACGCCGCGGGGAATGACCCGGTACTTGCCCTCGAACCCCAACGACAGGCACAGGTACATCAGCTCCAGCATCGGCAGATGCTTGACCGGGTTCTTCGACAGCCGATCCAGCAGTTGGAAGAACTTTTCGCCGCCGAAGGTTTCGTTGTGAAAGCTGCTGAGCAGACTCATTTGCGACCACTGGCTTTCATTGCCCCAAGAGGTGCTCACCACCGCCTCGTCGACCACGGTGCACAGCACATAGCGGGCGGCCATCACCTGGCTGCTCAGCGCACCGTCCTGCAGGGCTCGCGCGTCGAACTGCCTGAGGCCGGCACTCAGGCGCGTATTGAGTGCACGCAAGTCTTCAGCCGCCTCGCTGTGCTTGAGGCGAACCACTTCCGACAGCAGGTCGGACGCCGCCGCCACGAGCGGGTTGAGGCTGACGCTGAAGGATTGCGCAGGGCCCAGGCGTGCGGCATAGATCATCCGTTCCTCTAACTGCTCGAAACGGGGGGGATCGGCGAAGTCGGTCAGCGGGTTGCGCGCCGGGCCATGCCCAAGGCGGTCAAGCAAAACGGTTTTATCGTCCTGAGGGTGTTCCAGATCCTTGATCATGTCGTTCAGTTCCTGATGGCCCAGAATTTCAGTTCAAGCTCGGCGAACTCACCGGAGACGTGGAAGGCGAAACCGCCCGAACGCTCCAGTTGCGCCAAGTCCTCGGGACTGAGGTCGAGGATGAAATAGGTCTTGTTGGAGTGGAATGCGATCTGTCGCGGCGCCACCGGCAGGGGCCGGACCTTGATCCCCGGCAGATGCAGGTTGACCAGTTGCCGAATGCTTTCCACCGGCCCGACCTTGAGGTGCGACGGCAAGCGATGACGCAGTTCTTCAGAGTCGCAGTTGGCACTGGCCGCAAGCACGAACGACGCCGACTCCAACAGCTTGTGATCATGCAGCGGCGACACCAGCACCCCGTACTGACGGGCCTGCAGCACCAGTTCGATGGCGTGCTGCTCAAGCACCATCGACAGTACCTGGCGAATGGCGTCCATCAGTTTGCGAAAGCTCGCCCCCTGGTCGCTGTGCTGATAGCGGCTGTCCAGCCGAGGGCGCTTGCTGTCACTGGCGAAAGTCGCCAGCTCCCCGAGCATGACCAGCAGCGAGCGATAGAGCTCCTCCGGATGGACATGTTCAAGATCCAGGTAATGGCGCAACAGCAGTTCGGTGCGGTTGATCAGTTGCAGCATCATGAAGTCGCCCACCTCGGCACCACCGACCTTGCCGTTGGAGCGAATCCGCTCGGCGATGGTGTCCCCCCGATGACTGAGCATGCTGATGATCTCTTTCAGGCACGAAAGCAGATAGGTGCTGGCATGGGTGTGCAGGAAGGTCGGCACGAAATCCGGATCGAGGCTGATCACGCCATCGGAGGTGGCATCCATCACTTCACAGACTTTCAACTTCACATAGGCCTGCCCGCTCTGCTGCTCGCCCAGTAGCAGACGGAAGTCCGGACGGGCACAGCTGAGCTGGCTGCTGGAATCATCACCGGCGTTGGAGTCGGCGATTTCCGCCTCGTAGACGATGTAGCGCGCCAGCACATCGGATTGCTCTGCGCGCCGCGCTTCGATGTGGTTGCCCGTGACCAGCGGCAAAGCCAGGTAGACCGGCGTGCTCCCCGTGTTGGGCGGTACATCCAGGGCCAGTGGCTCGGTATCGTCCCCCAGCTCGAACAGGCTGCCGTCCGGCAAGATACCGGAGGCCCGGCTGATCACCAGCTTGCCCATGTTGAGAAACTGCAGATCGATCTCCAGCGCCAGAAACCCCCAACTGTAACTACCCAGCAGCTGGGTACGGGTTTTCATCTGGTAATCGTAGTAACGATCGTTGTGCTGGAAATGCTGAGGCCGCAGCAACATGCCTTCCTGCCAAATGATTTTATGCACGTTCATCAATTGTCATCCGCTTGGGTGGACACATCGTTGCTGTTGCGGATGCCGGACTGGTCGAGGATCAGGCCAACCTCGGTCACCTCCTGCGGGGTGAGCTGCACCACATAACGCCACTGGCTTTCCGGCAAATCACGATAAGCCGCAAGCACGCCGACGAAACGGCTCCCGTCCTCGACCCGCAACTTGAATTCGAGGCTTTCCCCCGGGCGCAACTCCAGCTCTTCACTGGCCACCAGATCCGGTGCCAGGGACTCCCTGGCGCGCTCGTAGAGACTGAAAAAGTCGGCGTTCTCGAACGCGACGGGATGCTTGAGTTCCATCAACCGCACCACGATCGGCGACGCACGCCCATTGAGGTCGGGGTTGAGCCGGTCGCTGGCACTGAGCTTCAGGTTCAGCTTGGTCAGGGTCGAATACGGCGACATCGATGCGCAGCCGGTCAACAGCGCCAAGGCCATGAGCAGTGTCAGGGCCTTGAGTAATGGGTGGGTACGGCGAGACATGCAGGTCATCCTTGATCATCGAGGTGGAGGGTGGAGATCAGGCGGATCTGCTCTTCATAGGCCTGAGCAAAATCCCGCGCCAGCAGGCGCTCGTTCCAGTCGTCGTCCTGGCACAGCGCCTGGTGATAGCGGCGGTACGCTCGCCAGCGGCTACCGGAAGTCGCCAGCAACGGTTGCTGGCCATCGCGCTCGAAACGTAGCGTCAGCTGTTGCGGCGAAAAGTGTTCGAGGGTGCTACGCACTGCGGCGCGGCTGGCGCTGAGCAGCGCCACCTGGTGCGCCTGCAGGTCGCGAAAAGCGCGGGAGATCGCCTGCTCGGCAGACAATTGCCCTGGCTTGTGGTCCAGCAGCAGGATGCCCAGTAGCGCTTCGCAATCCACGGCGAACTTGAGCGGGTTCTGACTGTTGCCCTGGGCCGTGGTGAGGGCCAGGCGCAGCTCGTTTTTCAGCTCGCTACGGGTTCGCAAGCTCTGCTGCAAGCCCCCCATGCTCTGCTTGAACAGCCCCGCGACATTGACTGCCAAGGCCTCGCGCTGATCGTTATCGAGCGCCTGCAGATCCACCCCCAGGACCGCGCCAAAACGCGCCCAGAAAGCCTCACTTTGGCAGGCCGGTGCCTTGGGCTCGGGTAGCGCCTGCGGCTCGGGGGGGGCCACCAGTTCCGGGACCAACAGGCATTCCCTATCGATGCGGGCATAGTCAGCTCGCTGCTCAGGCTCCTGGTGTGGCACATCAAGCGCGCTCAGCTCGTCAAGCTCTGCCCCACTGTGTTCCTGCTGGTCCAATGCGTTGAGCGGGTCGAGGTCTATGAATGCGTTATCCGGAATGATGCTGCCGGCCCGTTGTGGACGACCGGCTTCAACGGCGAAGGCCTCCGGGGCTTGCACCAGGCGTGCACGGATCTCGAAATCCCCCAGCAGGTAGACACTGCCCTGCTCGATACGCTGGGCTTGGCCCTTGCGCAGACGCGCGCCACTGCCACGGTCCTGAATACCGTTGCTGCTGGTATCGGTGAGGAAAAACTGGCCATCGCGATAGCTGACCAGCGCATGATGGTTGGACAGATGGCGGTTGCTATCCGGAATCTGCCACTCGCAATCCCCTGCCCGGCCGATGGTGCCACCCGCCCGCCTGAAAGTTTTGCTGCTCAAGTCCGCCGGCACGAATTGCTTGGCATTGAGCACTTCAAAAACCAGTTCCATGATGCTGCTCCTTGCGCTCACTTGCCGCGATTGACCGCCTGCGGATCACCCAGCGGGCGATAGGTGTCATCGTTGAATTTGTAATTGCCGCTGCAGGCGCCGAGGCCGACCACAACAACCAGGGTCAAGAGGACGGCTTGCCAGTGACGAACAGACATCAGAAGGTCTCCATAGGTAGACAGTGCACAAAACGCCCTCCCTTGCAGGCGCGCCCAGAAGTACAAAAAACCAGCCAAGGCTGCATGCCTCGCTAGACCACAAAGTCGTCAAGATTGATGTTCAGGCGCCCCAGGCGGTACAGCAGCGTGCGACGGGGCAATCCCAGCTCCCGTGCCGCCAGGGTCTGATTGCCGTCGTTCTTGCGCAGGCAATCGAGCAACAGGTGGCGTTCGACTTTTTCCAACTGCTCGCGCAGGTTCAGCCCCGGCTCTTCGGGCATGACTTCAACGTTCAGGGAGAAATGCTCGGCCATCAGTTCACCGCCTTCACAGAGCAGCACTGCACGCTCCACCAGCCCCTTGAGCTCGCGCACGTTGCCTGGAAAGGCGTAACCGGACAGATGATTGAGGGCCGTCGGCGACCAGCTCACCGGGTCCTTTTGCAGGAAGGCACAGGCCTTGTCGGCGAAATGCCGGGCCAGGTCGAGAATGTCGCCTTCACGCTGTCGCAAAGCCGGCAACTCGATCGGGAACTGAGCCAGGCGGTAATACAGGTCCTCACGGAACTTGCCCTCACCCACCAGCGCCGCCAGATCGCGGTGGGTGGCGGCGATGATCCGCACGTCGATGGTGTGCGTGTCGTTGGAGCCCAACGGGCGGATCTCGCCGTCCTGCAGGACCCGAAGCAGTTTGGCTTGCAGGGACAGCGGCATGTCGCCGATTTCGTCCAGCAACAAAGTGCCGCCATTGGCCGCATCAAACAGTCCGGGGCGATCGCGGTCAGCGCCCGTGAACGCCCCCTTGCGATAACCGAACAACTCGCTTTCCAGCAGGTTTTCCGGAAACGCCGCGCAGTTCTGCACCACAAATGCCTGGGAACGACGCGGGCCGTAATCATGAATGGCACGCGCCACCACTTCCTTGCCGGTACCGGTTTCGCCACGCAGCAACACGGTGTAAGGGCTGTGCAGTACCTTGCTGATCAACTGATAGGCCTGGCGCATCGCCGGACTGGTGCCGATCAGGCCATAACCACTGGTGATGACCTCGGGGGGCAGAAGCGGCGCAGGCTCGCCCGCGGGCAGACGCAAACGCTGGAGCAACGCCCATTGTCCAAGGACAAACGCCCCCAGTTGGCCCAACGACTGGGCAAAGGCTTGCAGGTCTTGCTGTTGCGGGCTGGCACACAACAGCAAGCCTTCGACAGCCTTGCGCGCGTTGACCAGCGGTACGCATAACAGTGACTGCCACGCAGCGCTGTGCACGGGCAGGAAGCTGGTGTCGTGGAGGCTGTGGTTCAGACCCACCAGGCTCACCACCCGGTTCTGGCACAGGGCAAACTGCAGCAGTTGCTCACCGCTGTAATCGCTCGGCAGGTTGATCACTTCCCGCGGTTGTAAAAGGCCGCCGAGGCATTCGGCGCGCAGTTGCAGGCAGCTATGGGTGGCATCGAGCAGATACAGCTGACTCAGTTCACAGCCACTGAGCTGTGCTGCGCCTCGCACAAAGTCTTCAAGCAGCACAGCGCCTTGCGCCGCCCGGGACAAAGCGGAGAATTGCGCCAGCAGTGCCTCTGCATAAGCCAGCGGCTGCGGCACCCGAGTGAACATGATGCCCACCTCAGGCGAACTCGCAGGCCACGCCACCGCTGCTATCGAGCGTTGCGTACACACGTTTGAGGTTCTCGCCGGTGGCCATGGCCGCCAGCAGGCGGTCGGCCACCAATGGCAGGACGTGCAGGTCGAGCAAGTAGTCGATCAGGCGTGCACCGCTTTCGCTCTGAGTGCAGCGTTCGGCCAAGTGATCGACCAACGCCTGGCAGTGGCTGAACTCCAGCTGCCGAGCGTTCAGCCGCTCACCCAGTCGCGCCAGCTTGATTTCGATCAGTTCACGCAGCACCGGACCACTCACCGGGTAGTAAGGCACCACGCGCATACGTGCCAGCAGCGCCGGTTTGAAATGCTTGCTCAATACCGGACGGATCGTCTGCTCCAGGGTGTCGACACTCGGGCGCTCGCCGTTCTCGCACAGCGCGCTGATCCGCTCGCTGCCCAGGTTCGAGGTCATCAGTATCAGCGTGTTGCGAAAATCGATCTCACGCCCTTCGCCATCGTTGGCTACGCCCTTGTCGAAGATCTGATAGAACAGGTTGAGCACATCCGGGTCGGCTTTCTCGACTTCATCGAGCAGCACCACGGAGTAGGGCTTTTGCCGCACCGCTTCGGTGAGCATGCCGCCTTCGCCATAGCCGACATAACCCGGCGGAGCGCCGATCAAACGCGAAACGGTGTGTTTCTCCTGGAACTCGGACATGTTGATGGTGGTGATGAAACGCTCACCGCCATGCAACAGGTCTGCCAGGGCCAGGGCGGTTTCGGTCTTGCCCACACCGCTGGGGCCCACCAGGAGAAATACGCCGACTGGTGCGTCTGGTTTATTCAGGCCTGCGGCCACGGCACGCATCGAACGATCCAGAACCTGTACCGCCTGGTCCTGACCGCGAATACGGGCACTCAGGTCAGTGGCGAAACTCGCCACCTTGGCGTTGTGCTCACGGGCCAGTTGCGCCAGTGGTACGCCGGTCCAGGCGCTAATGACTTCAGCCACCAGGCGTGGGCACACCTCGAAACTGACCAGCCGCTCCCGGGTTTGTGCATCACTCAGGGCGCGATGGGTGTCGTTGAGTGCCAACTCCAGCTCCACCACGCCAGGCCCGGCTTGTACATCAGTCTCCCGGCCGGCATCCGGCGAGCCTTCGCTGTCCTGTGTCGAGCGCAGGGTGCTGGCGTCGCGGGCCCTGGCCAATTGCACACGTAACTGCAGCAGGCGCTCGGCTAATGTACGTTGCTCATGCCAGAGTGTTTCCAGGGCCTGCTGTTGCTCCGCGGCATCGGCCAGCCGCGCTTCCAGGCTGTCCAGGACCTCCTGGTCGATCTTCAGTCCGGCTTCGGCATCGCGCCGCAGAGCCTGGCACTGACGCCGTCCCTCAGCACACTCGCCACGCAGACGCTCCAGACGCTCAGGCGCCGCTGCAAGGCTGATGCGAACCCGGGCACAGGCGGTGTCGAGGACATCGACGGCCTTGTCCGGCAATTGGCGCCCGGCGAGGTAGCGGGCCGAGAGCTCGGCGGCGGCCACCACTGCGTCATCACGCAGGTAGATACCGTGGCTCTTCTCATAGACCTGGGCCAGGCCTCGCAGAATGGTCACTGCCTCGGCAACGGTGGGTTCGTGCAATTGCACGGGTTGGAAACGCCGGGCCAGGGCCGGATCTTTCTCGAAGTATTTTTTGTATTCGCTCCAGGTGGTGGCCGCAATGGTACGCAGCTCACCGCGGGCCAGGGCCGGCTTGAGCAGGTTGGCCGCATCGGAGCCTCCGGCATTGCCGCCCGCGCCGATCAGGGTATGAGCCTCATCGATGAACAGGATGATCGGTTTGGGCGAGGCTTTGACCTCGTCAATCACCCCTTTGAGGCGCCGCTCGAATTCACCTTTGACGCTGGCGCCCGCTTGCAGCAGCCCCATGTCCAGCGAGAGCAGCTCAATGTCCTTGAGCACGGGCGGTACTTCTCCGGCGGCGATGCGCGAGGCCAGGCCTTCGACGACCGCGGTTTTCCCGACACCGGCCTCACCGACCACAATCGGGTTGTTCTTGCGGCGACGGGCGAGGATGTCGACCATCTGCCGGATCGCATCGTCGCGGCACAGCACCGGGTCGAGCTGGCCGTCTCGCGCCTGTTGGGTGAGGTTATGAGTGAAACGCTGCAACAGCGACTCCCCCGCTGCCGCCGGCCCGCCGCCGGAGGTTCGTTGCTGTTGTGACAGGGCAAAATCCTTCAGGCGTTCGATGTCCAGCTTCGCCAGCAACGGCTGGTAGCGACTGCCGGCATAACGCATCGGGTTGCGCAGCAAGGCCAGAATCAAGGCCGCCTGCTCGACCTGGCTTTGACCCAGTTCAAGATTGGCCACCAGCAATGCGTCCTGCAGCCACTGCACCAATTCCGGAGCGAACACCGGGCTGCGCGAGCCGCTATCGCCGACTTGCGATTGCAGTGCCTCAATCAACTCGCCGGCCTCGACTTGCGCGTCCTGCAACGCCCGGGCAAGCAGACCCTGGGGACGCTCCAGCAAACCCAGCAGCAGGTCTTCGACCAGCACCTTGTTGCCGCCACGGGCGACGCAGCGCTCAGCGGAACGCTCCAGGTCGCGGCGGGTTTCAGCGTCCAGTGCCTGGATAAGTTGTTGCAGGTCTAGGTTGATCATGGGTCATCTGTCCTTAATGAATTTTGCTGCCCAAGGTCACCACGCCGTCGGCCTTTTCATGACCGAGCCAACTGGTCCACCCCAGACGACAAGTGTTCTGTTCACCGATGCACAGTTCGCGGATTTCCTCCTGGCGCAGCACCAGGCGAATGTCGTAGTCCAGCGGATCGCGCAGGGTGAACCGCACCAGCGCGCACAAGGGCTGGTAACCGAATCCGATCGGCAGGAACTCGTGGAAGCGTTGCCAGTCGAGCTGGCTGATATGAATGCGGAACTTGCCGCTGCGGTCGCGCACCCGCTCACCCAGTACCAGGTCCTCAGCGAGCAGGCTGTTGGCCTGCCCCAGGCAATTGCGCTGCTCGTCGAGAATCTCTACCCGGCGCTCGATGCACTGCTCGATCACCAGGTCTGCGTGCTTGAAGTAGTAGCGCAGCACCGCCTCGATCAGCGCCGCCGAATGGGCGCGCAAGCTGAGCAATCCCAGGTATGGCAGCAAGCGTTTCCAGTTCAGTTCCTTGGCCTTGCGGATCTCTTCGCCACCCAGGCCGATCAAGGCAAATAACTGAGCTGAAAACGGGTCCAGGGCACCACTCTTGAAGCTGGCGCGGTAGCGGTATTTACTCCAGATCGGCAGCATCAGGCGTTGCAGGCGGTGATGGAACAGATCGAGGAAGTTGCGTGTCGGGTTGCCCTCCTCGCCATCGCCCAGGGCCTGCTCGCCATAGAAGGCCGGCAAGGGCGAGCCCGCGCCAAACAACCCGATCAGGTTGAAACGCAAACGTGCACGCATCTGGCCGCGCTCTTCAAAAAACTCCACGCGATCAACATCGCTGCCAGGGAAACCCAGGCTCGGATTGGCCTGGAACTCCAGCTGATCGTAGAGTTCCTCTTCACTCAGGTACGGATGGGCATCACGCAAGCGATCGACGACCAACAGTACGGCCTGAAACAGCGAATACTCTCGTATTACCGTGCTCAGTCTGCTTAAAGCAGGGGCTGCAGCCCCATGCGTGGAGCCCATTTGTACACCTCTCCCTGTGTACTTTTTACCCGCAGCTCATGGTAGGAATTGAGACTGGCGTAAAGAGCAAAAAACTCGTTAAGAACCGACGCGAAAACGAACAGGTCGCCTTCACCGATATAGCCTTGGGGATCGATACTCAGCTCGGTGCGCAATCCACGCAGCGGCAAGCCTCGGTGCAGGCGGTCGACGTGCTCGTGACGTATCGACTTGAGCCCGCCCAGTAAACGCTTGCTGACCTTCTCCAGATGCTGGTCGTAGTAGCGTGGCAAATCGTAGGTTTCGAGGATCACCTTCAACGCATCGACGTTGGCCAGCGACAGATAGTTGAGCGACATGTTGCTGATGAGCTTCCACAGAAAATCGCGGTTCAGCGGCGGCGCGTAGCTCGACGTGACCGGTGTGATATTGCGGAAGCTGAGAAACTCCGGGGTTTCCTCGCACAACTGGTTGATGTCGCCGAGCTTGAGCCGACGCGGCAGGTTCTGGTTGGTGCACATCAGCTCGATCGACAGGGTTTCCTGAGCATCGGTGTGACGGATGCCGAAGCTCAGGTAGGTATCGAGGCCGTCGTGCAGCAACGATGAGCGCTGGCGAATGCTGTAGTGCGGACGGCTGTGGGGCACGTCGAAACTCGGATCATGCTCGAACGACTCGAAGGGTACATACGCCTGATAACCCAGGCCGCCCGGCTTCCAGCCGGTGACGCTTTCAATGGAAAACACGCCGCAATGTTCCAGTTCGTACTTGGCCGGCAGCAGCAGGTACTCGTCCTGCTTGCCGTCGAGACGAATCGGCAAGGCATCGTGCTTGAACAGGTTGACGATAGGCGTGCAGTAGAGCTTCACGTTGTCCAGTGTCGGACGCAGACGTTGCACCCCACTGTTGCGAATATCGAAGCGCAACTCCAGGCCGTGCATGCGCTGAAGGATGTCTTGGGCCAACCTCTGCAGCAGATCCAGACCACTGAGATCGACAAACAGGAACTTATCCTGGAGCGCAAAATACTCCTGCAAATAGCGATACCCGCGGAAGGTATTCAGCGGGTACGGGATCAAGGCCTCTTCTTCAGCAAAGCCCACAGGCTGTACACGATTGCCCGGTATCTTGAAGGACATCCCAACGCCGTTGACTCCGGCCAGCGGCTCGCCGTCCACCCCCAACGGCACCAGCTCGATGCCTTCAAGGTTGCGCAGCAGGCTGAGGTAAAGCATCTGACTGATGTAGCGCTCACCGGCCAGGTGCAGGCGCAGACGCTCCAGGTTCAGTTCACCAATATGACCGTCGCAACTCATTTCCAGACGCAGGCTCAACAGTGCACCGTCACCCTTGACCGAGTAACTCAATGCCTTCAGATCCAGAGGCAGCACATCGGTCGGATAGCAGGTGCGAAATCGGCAGCAGACATCATCGATGGGCTTGCTCTCTACCGGCGTATCTCGCGGTATGCGCTGGGCGGGTCCGGACTGCTGCAGGGGGTCGAACTGCAAGATGCTGAACGCTGGCAATGGCCGCATGTAGTTCGGCCACAGCAGGTGCATCAGCGAGTGGCTCAGCTCGGGCAGTTCGTCGTCGAGCTTCTGGCGCAGACGTCCCGTCAGAAACGCAAACCCTTCGAGCAGGCGCTCCACATCCGGGTCTCGTCCGGCCTCCCCCAGAAAAGGTGCCAAGGCCGGACTGCGCTCGGCGAAACGACGGCCCAGCTGGCGCAGCGCGGTAAGCTCACTTTGGTAGTAGTGGTTAAAGGACATGGGCTCAGTGCCTGGTAGTAAGAGTCATGGATCACTGCGGTGGAACGCGTTGCCAGTAGCCGCGCCGCGTTACCCCACTCTCCAAAGATCCTTGCCGTGTTCGCTACGCGTACCGGATAGCCAACAAAGGTCGTGGCCTGGGCAGCCAACAACCCGGCTGGCGCAGACTGCGTGGTTTGCTGTCATCGTCGTCTCCTTAACTGACCTTGACTTGCCCGCTGCCATCCAGGCAGGCGGAAAAACTGACCTGACGCTTGATCCCTTCCACCTCAAGCAAGCCTTCAATGCTGAACGCCAGCTTGAGCGGGTCATGATCACGCGGCAGAGAAACGACACGCACCTGACTGAGCCGCGGCTCGTAGGCTTCGATGAAGTGCTCGATGGCCAAACGGGCCTGGCTCAGGGCATCGTGCAAGCTCAAGCGCATGTCGTTGAGATCGGGCAACCCGTAGTCGGAAAGCGTTTGCACGCTCCCCGCACGGGTGCTGAGCATCTTGCCCAGATGGGCAGCCACCGATGCCATCGCGCCGACCTCGCGGCTCCAGCCGACACGCTGGTCGGCCTCTGCGCTCAGGCGTTCAAACAGGCTGCCGTATCCGCTCATGACCTGGCTCCCGGTTACTCTTTATCCAGTTTGCCAACCAGAGAAAGCGTGAAGTCGGCCCCCATGTACTTGAAGTGCGGGCGCACGTTCAGGCTCACGCGATACCAGCCCGGCTCGCCTTCCACATCGCTGACGATGATCTGCGCAGCGCGCAGCGGACGACGGCCACGGACTTCGGCACTGGGGTTTTCCTGGTCAGCCACGTACTGACGGATCCATTTATTGAGCTCCAGCTCAAGATCGGTACGCTCCTTCCATGAGCCGAGCTGTTCACGCTGCAGCACCTTCAGGTAGTGAGCCAGGCGGTTGACGATCATCATGTAGGGCAGTTGGGTGCCAAGCTTGTAATTCAGCTCCGCCGTCTTGCCTTCAGCGCTGATGCCAAAGAACTTCGGCTTCTGTACCGAGTTGGCAGAGAAGAACGCGGCGTTGTCACTGCCCTTGCGCATGGTCAGGGAGATGAAGCCCTCCTCGGCCAGTTCATACTCACGACGATCTGAAACCAGCACTTCAGTCGGGATCTTGGTTTCGATTTCACCCATGCTTTCGAAATGGTGCAGCGGCAAGTCCTCCACCGCGCCACCGCTCTGCGGACCGATGATGTTCGGGCACCAGCGGAACTTGGCGAAGCTGTCGGTCAACTTGGTGCCGAACGCATATGCGGTATTGCCCCACAGGTAGTGCTCGTGGTTGTTGGCAACGGTTTCCTTGTAGACGAAGGACTTGACCGGGTTTTCTTCCGGATCATAGGGATTGCGCAGCAGGAACCGCGGCAAGGTCAGGGCAATGTAGCGAGAGTCTTCCGATTGCCGGAAACTCTGCCACTTGGCAAATTGCGGGCCTTCGAAATGATCCTTCAGATCCTTCAGGTCCGGCAGGCCGGTGAAGCTTTCCAGGCCAAAGAAGTTCGGGCCTGCGGCGGCAATGAACGGCGCATGTGACATGCAGGCAACGCTGGAGACGTACTGCATCAACTTCACGTCAGGAGAACTGGGCGACATGAAGTAGTTGGCGATGATCGCGCCGACTGGCTGGCCACCAAACTGACCGTACTCCGCGGTGTAGATGTGTTTGTAAAGGCCGGCCTGCATCACTTCCGGCGAATCTTCGAAGTCGTCCAGCAGGTCCTGCTTGGAGACGTTGAGGATTTCTATCTTGATGTTTTCACGGAAATTGGTGCGTTCCACCAGTAACTGCAGCCCCCGCCAGGCGGACTCCAGCGACTGAAAGTCTTCGTGGTGGAGAATCTCATCCATCTGCTGGCTGAGCTTGGCATCGATCTCGGCGATCATGCGATCGACCATGGCCTTCTTGACCGGCTCGCCGCTGTTCTGCGGCTTGAGCAGCTCCTCGATGAAGGCTGACACTCCGCGCTTGGCGATATCGTAGGCTTCGTCGTTCGGAGTCAGACGGGTTTCGGCGATGATGCCGTCGAGAATGCTGTACTCGCTGCTCTCGTTGCTTTGGTGTTGCGCGGCACGGGTAGTCATGTGTTGTGGCTTCCTTGTCTGATGGGTCAGGCGTCTGGGGCGGCGGCGTTCAGGCCCAGCTCACCGAGCACGCGAACGCGGGATTCGTCGTCGGCGAGAACGCCTTCGATGGCTTTGCGAAACGCAGGGGCATTACCCAGAGGCCCCTTGAGTGCCACCAAGGCATCGCGCAGCTCCATCAGCTTTTTCAACTCGGGCACCTGCTCTACCAAGCTGGCCGGGTTGAAGTCCTTCATCGAGCTGACCCGCAGACTGACCGCCAGCTCATCAGCGTCACTGTCCTCCTGAAGACGGTTAGGCACGCTGAGCGTCAGACTCAGATCCTGCTTGGCCAAGACTTCGTCGAAGGTCATTTTGTCGATACTGATCGGCTTGCGATCTTCCACCTTGCGTTCATCCGGACGCTGGGTGTAATCGCCGATCGCCAGCAGTTTCAGCGGTAGCTCAATCTCCTCCTGAGCTCCGCCGGTCGCGGGTTTGAAGGTGACGTTGATGCGTTCCTTAGGGGCTACAGAGCCTTCTTTGGCCATGGTCCTTTCCTTGCGATTGTCGGCCCGTGGGCCTATTCGAGTACCACCTCGAGGTCGAGATGGCACAGCCTGCGATAAATCTCTTCCTTGCGTTCTCGCACTGCGTGGTTCTGCGGCAACAACTCACAGCAGCTATGCAGGAGGTGCAGCACTTCCAACGCAAGATCCGGCTCCCAGGCGTGCAAGCCTGAGTTCTGCAATTCTTGATCAAGGGTTTCCAGCTGGGTCTTGGCCAGCTCGTACTTCTTGGCGATGAAACACAGCCGCGCCAGGCTGAAATGCCAGAAGAACCTCACGCGACCGCCACGCGCACTCTGCAGGCCTGGCTTGAGTACTTGCACCGCCGCCTTGAGGCCATCCTTGCGCAGGATCGGCAAGACCTCTTCCAGGGCCTCCTCCCAAATCGGCTGGCTGGAGCTGGCGTCGACCTGACGCGGTGCGCTGGTGGCGGATAGGTGAGGCATGACATGGGCGCTGATCCAGCTTCGAGTGGCCGGATCGGCGAAGGGAGTGCCGTCGTGAAAGCGCAACTCCACCACTCCCGGCAGACGCTGCAGCAAGAGCGCAAAGTGAAATTCGACTTCACGCATGGCCTGATCGGCGTTCAACGCTTGCAAGCACTCCCAGACCATGCGCTGCCCGTCGAACCAAAAGGGTGCCCTGGACAGGCTGGCTTCGAGCTCCAGCAACAAATCAGCGAACTGACCACCGGCAAAGCGTTCCTGGTAAGCCTTGAGTTTGTCCCCTGGCAGCCCTCGCAATCCCGTGACCTGTTCAGCGTTACGCTCCGGGACACTATCGATGGGCAACCACAGCATGGTGCGGTTCAGGCGCAGGGAGCGTACGTCGGTAGCCTTCTGCTTGAGCCACCAGGCGCACAGAGGTCGGGCATGCTCCTGCAGCGCACGCAGGACCCTCTGAGCATCCTTTTCGTTATCGATCGACGAGGCCGATGAGAAGAGCTGGGTCGCTGCCTGCTTGACCTGTGCTACCACGGTGCCGACGGCGCCTGGCTCTGGCTGATGCTCGACGGCACGCTGGATCATGCTCGACAGCCGCCGACAGATGGGCAGCAACAAAGGAGCGTCATCGCCAAGATGCTGGGTCAGTACCGCATCAAGCTTTTCCAGATTCAGCACCAATCGACGAAACAGCGGTAACTGTTCCTTGATCGCGATGTTTTCGCTTAACGCCTGCTCCAGTCGAGGCACCAGCCAACTGATGGCGGCACCACGGGTACGCAGTTTATTGGGGTGGACCTCGACCCAATGCTGTTCGCACAGGTACTGCAAGAGGCCGGAACCCGCAAGCAATCCTGCGAAGGACTCGCGCTGATACAGCGCCCAAGTGAGCCAGGCGGCCACCCGCAGATCCTTGGACTGCACACGTAGCAGGTTTTCACTGTTTTCAAGAACTTTCAGCCAGTCGATCTGACCGCTTTCATGCATGGACTGGGCTTTGGCCAACTCGTTTTCAAGGGCTTCGTATTCACTCGAAAAGCGAACATCCGCGCCCGCAAAACTCTCTTTGGAAATAGAGACTTTGGCGATCTCAAGATAATGAGCAGACAGTTTATTTGAGTAGTTCATCCATGACCTGTTTAAAGCTTTGCCGCAGAACAAATGGCTAGAGCTTTAAAAATATAACCCCTAACCCATAAGTATTAATTTAAGAAAAATCCTAAACTTACGAGAATAATTCCCTTACCGTTTCAATTTTTCCTACAAGCGCACTCCGCGCTAGGACCTTTGTTACCGGCCTTTTCGCTGATGCAGTGCCGTCACGATGCATTGCCACAGATATATACCTCCATTAACCATGCTGTATCAGAAAGTAAAATCGGGGCGAGACAACCTTATTCAGCTAACGGCGCACCGAGAGAGAAATATAATTAGTTCATATTTATCAATAACATAAGAAAATTACTTAGAAACCAAAACACAACCTCCTTTAAAGGTCGCGCCCAACAAGAGGAACACTCGGCTCAAGGTGTAACTCCCTGAAATAGCGGTACAACAGCTTCCAAAAAAATGGAAACTGCTCGGCGATTCATTATGAGAGTGCTGGCTTTGCGTTGTTGTAGCACCGGACATGGGCCATGTTTTTACTTACCCAAAATGGTCCTGATGTGTTGTTTGGTCATGGCGTTTGAATGTTGGGCGGAGCCCTAGGCCTAAACATCACCGTTCTTAATTGAGGGCAGCTTTTAGACTCAGAAGTTTCAACTGACTTTACAGACCGGTCTCATATTAGCGTTTGCGCACGCTTTGCCAGGTTGAGCGCCATCTTGCATCCGAGCCAGGCAAGGTGCGGGTCTGGCCTCTCTAAAGCTTAAGGATGAGTCTATGTTCGCGTCAGTCGACACTGCACATTTTGTGCTGTCCATCCCTGCCGTTCGCCACGACTTCAAGGGGCTGGTCTTCAAGGGTTGCGAAGCCATCTGCGAGCTGTATGCGATCCGTATCGAGCTGATTTCGGACAACCCTAGGCTTTGTACGAAAACCCTTGATACTCGGTGATGCTGCGTTGAAAACGGTCTCGTGCGCGAGTCCGATCGGAATGCTCATTTACACCCAGTAAAGTCGAACGCGACCCCGGCCGTTCCTCGGCCATTTTCGCCTTGCCTGACCTTCGTTCGGACAGAGCCTAATGTCGAGCTGAAAAGCCTACTCAACCAACCGGCGTCCTTGCAGTTCGGCCTGGACGGTGAAGGCATCCACGGCCTGATCGACGATCATCGAAATCGGCGACTGCGGTAAATGCATGACCCGCTATGCCAGCGAGAGACTTGGCCATGAGGCGATCTGATCAGCCGCGCATCGAAAACGCCCTCGGCCTTCCCAGCCAGGCCTACAACTTCCATACCAACCAGATCGGCACACCGCAGGAAATGACCGATGTCGGAGGGCTCGAGGTGTCGCGCGTACTACAAAGCATGAGGAGAACGCTATCGCAGAATCGGATGGAGCAGAATCTGTGTTTTCAGGGGGGATCACGTTTGGGAAAGAGGACTGAACTACAGAACCTTCAGTAAGACGATCCCGCGGTGGGGCGATTTCCCACGCAAGGTCCGATTGAGTTGATGGGCGGGGATAACCTAAATCGGTATGCGCCGACAACAAACCGTATTAAGCACTTGACCAGATTTGAGCGTTTGAAACGTACTCAATTCTGGACTTAAACGCACTGGATGGTGCTGCATTTGAGTGAAAACCACAGAAACGAAAAAAGGACCCGGAGGTCCTTTTTTCGATCGCAGTAGAAATCAACTGAATTCTACAACGCTATATTTGGAGCGGGAAACGAGACTCGAACTCGCGACCCCGACCTTGGCAAGGTCGTGCTCTACCAACTGAGCTATTCCCGCATCGTCTTGGTGTTGCGCATTCTATAGAAATCCGAATGCGCGTCAAGCCTTTGATTCAAAAATACTTATTTTTTCTCGTTGTCGATTTTCAGATGCGGCCAGGCGGCCCGCAGATACTGCAGCATCGACCACAAGGTTAGCCCCGCCGCTACCAGCAGCAAGGCATAGCCCACCAAGACCCAGAAGCTGAAGTCCGAAGGGTTGGCCAGGAGGATCACCAGCGCCAGCATCTGCGCTGCTGTTTTCCATTTGCCCATATTGGACACTGCCACCTGGGCCCGGGCGCCAAGTTCGGCCATCCATTCGCGCAGTGCCGAAACAACAATCTCGCGACCGATGATCACGGCTGCCGGCAAGGTCAGCCACAGGTTGCCGTGCTCTTGCACCAGCAGCACCAGGGCCACCGCCACCATCAGCTTGTCGGCTACAGGGTCGAGGAACGCGCCAAACGGCGTGCTCTGCTGCAGGCGTCGCGCTAGGTAGCCATCTAACCAGTCAGTGGCAGCCGCGAAGGCAAAGACTGAACTGGCCGCCATGTAGCTCCAGCTATAGGGCAAATAGAACAGCAATATGAAAATCGGGATGAGCAGGACGCGTAGAACGGTGATCAGATTAGGGATATTCATCGGCACAACTGGCTACGAGGTGATTGGGCATTCTACTCGCTGTGCAGGTTTGCATAAATCAACTCTGCGAGCTTTTTACTGATTCCCGGTGCTTTGGCTATCTCGTCGATGCTGGCACGAGACAGTTCTTGCAATCCACCAAAATGTTTAAGAAGGTCCCGCCGACGCTTCGGGCCAACGCCCGCCACCCCTTCCAGGGTCGAGGTACGCCGGGTCTTGCCACGTCGGGCACGGTGACCGGTGATCGCGAAGCGGTGAGCCTCATCGCGGATTTGCTGAATCAGGTGTAACGCCGGTGAGTCGCCTTTGAGGGTGAACTCGTGGGCGGCGTCATTCAGGTACAAGGTCTCGAAACCCGCCTTGCGGGTCGCCCCCTTGGCTACGCCGAGGAGGATCAGATCTGGTACCGCCAGTTCATTGAGCACGTCGCGAGCCATGGACAACTGCCCCTTGCCGCCATCCACCAGAAGGATATCCGGCAGCTTGCCTTCGCCTTCCTTGAGCTTGCTGAAGCGCCGGGTAAGAGCCTGATGCATGGCCGCATAGTCGTCTCCGGCGGTGACACCCTCAATGTTGTAACGGCGGTAATCGGATTTCAGCGGCCCTTCCGGACCGAAAACCACACAGGAAGCCACTGTGGCCTCGCCGCTGGAATGGCTGATGTCGTAGCACTCCAGGCGCTGGGGCGGCTCGTCCAGATTCAGAACTTCAGCCAGGGCTTCAAAGCGCGCGGCTACGTGCTGGCGGTTGGCCAAGCGTGCACTCAGAGCCTGTTCGGCATTGGTCACCGCCAGTTGCTGCCAGCGGGCACGGGTGCCACGGACCCGGTGACTGATGGTCAGCTCGCGGCCCCGCAGTTCGTAAATGGCGGCGACCAGCGTCGGAAAGTCTTCGTGCACCACGTTGACGATCAACTCCGCAGGCAGATCGCGCTCAGGACTGCTGACAAAATACTGACCCAGAAAGGCCGACATGACTTGCGCCACGTCTTCCTCGATGCCCACCTGGGGAAAGAAGTTCTTGCTACCCAGCACCCGACCGCCACGCACGCTGATCAGGTGCACGCAGGCGCCACCCGGGTTGACGAAGGCCGCGACCACATCCACATCACCGGTGCCACCTTCCATGCTTTGCTGGTCCTGGACTCGGCGCAGCAGGGAAATCTGGTCCCGCAACTCGGCGGCCTTTTCAAAATCCAGAGTGCCGGCGGCCGCCTCCATTGCACTGGAAAGTTCATCGGTCAAGGCATTGCTACGCCCTTCCAGGAACATGACCGAGTGGCGCACGTCTTCGGCATAGATCTCGGGTTCCACTAGACCGACGCAAGGTGCCTTGCAGCGTTTGATCTGGTACTGCAGGCAGGGCCGCGTGCGGTTTTTGTAATAGCTGTCCTCGCACTGGCGAACCATGAAGGTCTTCTGCAACAGGCTGAGGCTTTCACGAATGGCACCGGCACTGGGGTATGGCCCAAAATACTTGCCCTTGTGCTTCTTCGCCCCGCGATGGATGCTGAAACGCGGAAAATCGCCATCCGAAAGAAACACATAGGGATAGGACTTATCGTCGCGCAAGAGAATGTTGTAGGGCGGCCGCCACTCCTTGATCAGCGTCTGCTCCAGCAGCAGCGCTTCGGTCTCGTTGGCGGTAATGGTGGTTTCGATCTGCGCGATACGCGCCACCAGGGCTGCGGTCTTCGGTGCCTGGCCGGTCTTGCGAAAATAGCTGGACAGCCGGTTTTTCAGATTCTTGGCTTTGCCCACGTAAAGCAGGCGTGCATCGCTGTCGAACATGCGATACACGCCGGGACGGCCACTGCAGGTAGAAAGAAAAGCACTGGGATCAAACAGGTCAGTCATTTCAGAGGCTGGCATCAACCATGCCATGACGAACCGCCAGTAGCGTCAACTCGACATCACTACTGATCGACAGTTTCTCGAAAATACGATAGCGGTAGGTGTTCACGGTTTTCGGCGACAGGCACAACTTGTCGGAGATGATCTGCACCTTCTGGCAACCGACAATCATCAGCGCAATCTGAATTTCCCGCTCCGACAAGGCATCGAACGGGGAATCACTGGAAGGCTGGAACGATTTGAACACCAGTTGCTGAGCAATCTGCGGGCTGATGTAGCGCTGACCAGCAAAAACCAGGCGAATGGCCTGAACCATTTCATTGAGGCCCGCGCCCTTGGTCAGGTAGCCCGCCGCACCGGCCTGCAGCAACCGCGTCGGAAACGGATCTTCCTCGCAGACAGTCACCGCCACGACTTTGATATCCGGATGACTGCGCAGCAATTTGCGCGTGGCCTCAAGGCCGCCGATCCCGGGCATCTTTACGTCCATCAGGACCACATCGGGCTTCAACTCCCGAGCCTTGAGCAGGGATTCTTCCCCTGACTCCGCCTGCCCGACTACTTGCAGGCCATCGATGTCAGCCAACATTCGTGTAATGCCCGTACGAACGAGATCATGGTCATCGACTACTAGCACCCTAATCAAGCAGACACCTCGCGATTTGGTCTTTATAGGTTGCCGGATACCTTAGCAAAAAGCGACGTACAAACCTAATCACAAGCGCTATATAAAAAACATCGGCAAGCGATAAGAGACGCCGCCAACCAGAAGCAAGAAAACGCTCTGGCTTCAGGGCTCGGCGATCAGGGGCTTTTTGCGCAGACTCTGGATCTACGACAACTCGCCAGGGTCCTGGTCAGACGAAAGATTGCCCTCTGATCGTCCTTGAACAGTACCCTCCAGCAATTTGAACGGTTTTGAACTATGCCCGGTATCCGCATTGCCGCACAAGCCAAGCCAGGCGCGAACTTCAAGGTAAATCGGTTCAACACTTTTCCCACTGGCAGAGGCTCGATCCCGCGCATACCTTCCCACCTCTGGCGGGCTGCAAGAACAGCAAATGGGATTGAACCCACAAGGTTGCGCTCAATTGCCGCAGGAGCCTTCCAGAGGATCTGAGGCGGATGAGCATTCCATCCGCAAAAAGCACTCCTCCTCACCCACCACCTTCAACCCCACCCGCTCGTATAGACGCTGTGCCGGGTTGCCCTTGAACACAGTCAGACGCAACAAGCCCCGCCGCTCCGAACGGGCCTTTTCCATCACCTGCAACAGCGTCCAGGCTCCGGCGCCCCGCCCCCTCCACGCCTCCAGTACGTGCAGCTCACGGATGTAGACGGCGCGCAGGTCCCTGCTAAGGCTGACAAACCCCAATACCTCGGTTCCCGAGCAAATCAAAAGATTCTCGCGACCGCCCCACGCCACATCAAACGCCTCATCAAGCCACAACAGATCGTTGCGAATGTAATAGCGCAGCATTGTGGAACGCGTCAGATCCCGGGCGAAGGCCAAATCCGCCTCAGCTGCCGGACGCAATTGAAAGGCGCTCATCAACCCGCAACCGCCCGCACTTCGACCCGCCATTGCCCCCCATCGCGCTGGGCGATCAGCAGCGCTTCGCCGACACCTTCCACAGCACCCAGCAATTGTCCCTGGGCGCCCCAGATTGCGCTGCGCCCGGCACAGGACCAGCCGCCGCTGGGGCCGCCATGGTTGGCCATCAGCACCAGAATCCCGTGGTCCCGGGCATATCCTTGCAACAGAGCACTGTCGACGGCATACCCGCCTTCACTGATCAACACCCCGGCGGCGTAGATGCCGGCGCCAGCGTCCACCGCAGCCTGCACATGGCTGGCATGACAGAAATCCGCGCATACCGCCAAGGCCAGGACCTCATTCCCCAACTGCAACGGCGCGCCACCGCTACCCGGAGCAAAAACCCGCTCCTCTCCAGGGTGCAGATGCTGCTTGCTATAAACCGCCAGCGAGCCGTCCGCCCCCAGCACCAGTGCGCCAATCAGCACCGGTCCATCGACGGACAAGCGAATCGGCATGCCCACCACCGTCGTCAGCTTCAACTCGCGGGCCAGATTGCGCAGTGGCTGCAGCCGCGGGGAGTCGGGCGGCAGCGCCAGTTCAGCGACCAACTGCGGTTCATAACCAGTCAGGGACAGCTCAGGAAACACCAGCAACTGCACACCCTGCTGCGCTGCCAACCCCATCAAATGCTGATGTCGGGCCAGATTCGCCGACAAGTCTCCAGCAATGGACACCGATTGGGCGGCAGCGAGGGTCAGCACGGTCATGAACGTTCCTTGGCGAGACAACGAGAGGCAGCGGCGAGTGTGGCATAAATCCTCTCACGGCTTAATCCATGGCTCATTGCATCAGCTTCCATAGAAATTACTGATTGAATCGCGGCCCCGGCCTCTAGTAAGCTCGCCCCACTTCACGGAGAAACTCATGTTGTCCCAGACCCTTTCCCTGCATCGTCACACCGCCAGCGCACTGCGTTCGGTTGCGGCTGCTCGGGTCGACGGCACCAGCGCTCCGGCGAGCTTTTATTTTGGGTATTGGTTTAGCCACTGGCGCGCCTGATACCCAACCGGCGCCCACTTTAACGGGTCGCCTACCAGAGAATTCTCAACCCCCGGTCGGCCTCCCGACCGGGGGTTTTGTTTTTTCAGGCTCGACGTTTTTAACCACGACTTTCAGCAACACACCGAACTTACCGAGGATTTGCCCCATGAACTACGCCACCTATTACCGCTACGACATGTTCTCCACCTGGCGATTTAGCAGCCTCCGCTCGGGACAGCCTGCCGCCTCCGATCGGTCACCTACCGGTGGCAATTGCACACTTGTGGCCAGTACGGCCAATTGTCGAACACCCCAGTAGGGCCGCGCGCGGGACATCACCCGCCGCCCGCCCAGGAAGACCGAACATGAACTCGTCCGTATCCGCTCTGCCCCTGTCCGCCCAAGTCAGCGCCAACGAAACCCTGACCCAGCGCCTGCCCAGCTCTCTGGAGCTCAAGCAGCAATTGCCCCTGTCACTGGCCCTGAGCCAGCAGGTCGCCAACCACCGCCTGGCGATACGCGCCATTCTCGAAGGACAAGACCACCGCCTGCTGGTAGTCGTCGGTCCCTGCTCCATCCATGACCCGCAATCAGCCCTGGAATACGCCGCCAACCTGGCCCGCCTGGCCGAAGAGGTGAGCGACCAGATGCTCCTGGTGATGCGTGCCTACGTCGAAAAGCCCCGCACCACCGTGGGCTGGAAAGGCCTGGCCTACGACCCGGACCTGGATGGCAGCGACGACATGGCCGGCGGCCTGACCCTGTCCCGGGAGCTGATGCGCGAAATGCTGCGCCTGGGCCTGCCGATTGCCACCGAATTGCTGCAGCCCATGGCCGCCGGCTACTTCGACGACCTGTTGAGCTGGGTCGCCATTGGCGCCCGCACCACCGAATCGCAGATCCACCGCGAGATGGCCAGCGGCCTGGAGATGCCCGTAGGCTTCAAGAACGGCACCGACGGCGGCGTCGCCATCGCCTGTGATGCCATGCGTTCGGCTGCCCACCCCCACCGCCATTTCGGCGTCGACAGCCAGGGCCATCCGGCGATCATCCAGACTCCGGGCAACCCCGACACTCATCTGGTATTGCGCGGCGGCCACAGCGGCCCGAACTACGACCGCCAGAGCGTGGCCCAGGTCCAGCGCGACCTGCACAAGCTGAAGATACCGGCGCGGATCATGGTGGACTGCAGCCACGCCAACAGCGGCAAGGACCCACTGCGCCAACCGGCGGTATTCAACGACGTACTGGAGCAACGCCTGCAGGGCGACACCTCGCTGATAGGGGTGATGCTGGAAAGCCACCTGTTCGAAGGCTGCCAGCCCCTGAGCGGCCAACTGCGCTACGGCGTCTCCGTGACCGACGGCTGCCTGGGCTGGAGCGCGACCGAGCAATTGCTGCGCAATGCCGCGCAACAACTGCAGCACGCACACAAGGTCGCTGCCGTCCCCGCCTGACCGCCCCTGCTGCAGGCACTGGCTTGCCAGCGAAGACGTCCCCAAGAGCAGCGACTTCTTCGCCAGCAAGCCGGCTTCTGTAACACCCACCGCGCCCGCAGGAGCGTGGCAGCCCGCGAAGGCGCCAGACGGCAACGCCTTGAAGGAACTTTGAGAAGAAATAGCCACCTGAATCCGGTAGGCTCTCAACTTTCTTGAAAGGAGCAACATCCATGGCCAAAGCCACTGCCCGTCACATCCTGGTTGCCAGCGAAGCCAAGTGCAACGAACTCAAAGCCGAGATCGAAGCCGGCGCCGACTTCGCCGAAGTCGCGAAAAAGAACTCCACCTGCCCGTCCAGCCGTGACGGCGGCAACCTGGGCTCCTTCGGCCCGGGCCAGATGGTCAAGGAATTCGACACCGTGGTGTTCAGCGCTCCCGTGAACGTCGTGCAAGGTCCGGTGAAAACCCAGTTCGGCTACCACCTGCTGGAAGTCACCAGCCGCCAGGACTGATCCCCTCGCGACTGCGTCTGCTCAACGGCCCGCCTCCTGGTGGGCCGTTGTGTTTGTGAAAGCGGCTGGCCAGTCACGCGCCGCTAGCGTACAAATCGTGGTCATCGATCACCCGGCTCGTAAGGCTGACAATGCGACTGCTTTTCCCCACCGTGCTTTTCACCGCCCTGTTGCTGGCGACCTCGGGTGCCCAGGCGGCCCCGCAACACGCCATGACCGTCTACGGCGAACCAGCCAAGTACCCCCAGGGCTTCAGCCACTTCGACTACGTCAATCCCCAAGCCCCCAAAGGCGGGACCCTGCGCCGCTCGGCCATCGAGATCGGGCGCTTCGACCACGTGCTGCCTTATATAGACAAAGGCATCGGCGTTTCCCAGCTCGACGGCCTGGTCTATTCGCCCCTGGCCCTGCGCTCCCTGGATGAGCCCTACACCGTCTACGGTCTGGTGGCCGAAAAGATGGAGCGTGCCGAAGACGGCCTGTGGCTGCGTTTCTACCTCAACCCCAAGGCGCGCTTTGCCGACGGCACCGCGATCACCGCCGAGGACGTGCGCTACAGCTATGACCTGCTGATGACCCAGGGCAGCATGCGCTACCGCACCCAGTTCGAGGACGTCAAAGGCGTCACCGTGGAATCGCCACGAGTGGTGCGCTTCGACTTCAAGAGCAATGAAAACCGCACCCTGCCCCTGGATATCGCGACCCTGCCGGTGTTCCCCGAACACTGGTGGAAGAGTCGCGACTTCGCGGGCGGCGGCGGTTACGAAGCCCCCCTGGGCAGTGGCCCCTATCGCGTGGCCAAAGTGGATTCGGGCAACAGCATCACCTTCGCCCGCAACCCCGACTGGTGGGGCAAGGACCTGCCAGTGAGCCGCGGCTTGTACAACTTCGATCATTTCAGCGTCGAGTACTTCGGCGACATCGATGTCGCCCGCCAGGTGCTGCGCGGCGGCGCCTACGACTACAACCGCGAGTTCTCCGCCACCGGCTACTCCATCGGCTACGACAGTCCGGCCCTGAACGACGGCCGCCTGCAAAAGGCCCACCTGGCTCAGTCGGCGCCGCAACCGGCCCAGGGCTATGTGTTCAATCTCGACCGGCCGGTGTTCCAGGACCGCCGGGTGCGCCAGGCCCTGGCCCTGCTCTGGGACTTCGAATGGAGCAACCGGCAGATGATGCGCAACCTCTACATCCGCCAGCAGAGCTTCTTCTCCAACACGCCCCTGGCCGCCCGCAGCCTGCCGGACGCCGAGGAGCTGAAGATCCTCGAACCCCTGCGCGGACAGATCCCCGACGAAGTCTTCACCCAGGTTTTCCAAGCGCCAAAAACCGACGGCAGCGGCGTGATCCGCGACAAGCAACTGCAAGCCCTGGCCCTGCTGGAACAGGCCGGCTGGAAAGCCGAAGGCGACAAACTGGTCAACGCCGAAGGCGAGCCCCTGAGTTTCACCTTCCTCATCACCCAAGGTTCCATCGAGCGCCTACTGCTGCCCTACAAGCGCAACCTGGCGCAGATCGGCATCAGCCTGAACATCCGCCGCATCGACTCCTCGCAGTACGTCAACCGCCTCATGGCCCGGGACTACGACATGATCGTCACCGGCTACCCGGTGACCACTTCGCCGGGCATGGAGCTGTACAACTACTTCGGTTCGGCGGCGGCCAACGATCCGGGCTCCAACAACTACATGGTGCTCAAGAACCCGGCAGTGGACCGCCTGCTCAACGGCCTGGTGAAGGCCACCAGCCAGCCGGAGATGCTGCGCTACGCCCACGCCCTGGACCGGGTGTTGCAGTGGAACTACTACTGGATCGCCAACTACTACCCGCCCGGCACCTCCACGGTGTGGTGGAACCGCTTCGGCATGCCCAAGGTGCCGGCAAGCAACGACGAAGCCATTGAAAGCTGGTGGGAAGTCAGCAGCACCGCGCTGACCAATGAACAAATGGCCGCCGAGCTGATCCGCCGTGGCAAACCCGGAGGACGCCACTGATGCTGGCCTACATTCTGCGGCGCCTGCTGCTGATCATTCCGACCCTGCTGATCATCCTCCTGGTCAACTTCGTCATCGTCCAGGCGGCCCCCGGCGGCCCGGTGGAACAGGCCATCGCCCGCCTGCAAGGCATTGGTGGTGGCGGCAGCGTCGGCGGCTCCGCCGATGCCATGAGCAGCAGCGGCTCCCGGGCCAGCCGCGGGCTCGATCCCAAGCTGATCCAGGACATCGAAAAACAGTACGGCTTCGACAAGCCGGCCCATGAACGCCTGTGGCTGATGCTCAAGAACTACGCCCAACTGGACTTCGGCAAGAGCTTCTTCCGCGGCGCCACGGTCACCGACCTGATCCTGGAGAAAATGCCAGTGACCATTTCCCTCGGTCTCTGGGCGACCTTGATCACCTACCTGGTGTCGATCCCCCTGGGGATTCGCAAGGCCGTGCACCACGGCAGCCATTTCGACATCTGGAGCAGCACCGCGATCATCATCGGCTACGCCATGCCGGCCTTTCTGTTCGCCATGTTCCTGATCGTGCTGTTCGCCGGCGGCACCTCGCTGAACTGGTTCCCGGTGCGCGGCCTGGTCTCGGACAACTTCGAACAGCTGAGTACCCTGGGCAAGATCGCCGACTACTTCTGGCACCTGGTATTGCCGGTCAGCTCCCTGGTGATCGGTGGCTTCGCCACCCTGACCATCCTCACCAAGAACTCCTTCCTCAACGAGATCACCCGCCAGTACGTGGTCACCGCTCGGGCCAAGGGCCTGAGCGAGCGCCGCGTGCTCTATGGCCACGTGTTCCGCAACGCCATGCTGCTGGTGGTCTCGGGGATTCCCCAGGCCTTTATCAGCGTGTTTTTCGCCGGTTCCTTGCTGATCGAGGTGATCTTCTCCCTCGACGGCCTGGGGCGCATGAGCTACGAGGCGGCGGTGTCGCGAGATTATCCGGTGGTGTTCGGTTCGCTGTTCATCTTCACCCTGTTTGGCCTCCTGATAAAACTCATCGGCGACCTGTGCTACACCCTGGTCGACCCGCGTATCGACTTCGCCGCGAGGAATGCCTGATGCTCAAGCTTTCTCCCGTCGCCCGTCGACGCTTGGACCGCTTCAAGAAAAACCGCCGCGGCTGGTGGTCGCTGTGGCTGTTCATCGGCCTGTTCATCCTGACCCTGGGCGGCGAGCTGATCGCCAACGACAAACCCCTGGTGGCCAGTTACCAGGGCTCGCTGTACTTCCCGGTGTTCAAGCGCTACACCGAGCAGGAATTCGGCGGCCAACTGCCGTTCCAGGCCGACTATCGCAGCGATTACGTGCAGCAGCTGATCCGCAAGGACGGTGGCTGGCTGCTGTTCCCGCCGATCCCCTTCAGCGAAGACACGCCCAACTACGACCTGACCCAGCCGGCCCCCAGCCCACCGAGCCAGGTCAACTGGCTGGGCACCGACGACCAGGCCCGGGATGTGGCCGCGCGGGTGATCTACGGCGCCCGGGTATCGATCCTGTTCGCCCTGGCGCTGACCGCCATCAGCGCCCTGATCGGCATCGCCGCCGGCGCCCTGCAAGGCTATTACGGCGGCTGGGTCGACCTCTTGGGCCAGCGCCTGCTGGAAGTCTGGTCCGGGCTGCCGGTGCTCTACCTGCTGATCATCCTCTCGGGCTTCGTCGAGCCGAACTTCTGGTGGCTGCTGGGAATCATGGCGCTGTTTTCCTGGCTGGCCCTGGTGGACGTGGTGCGCGCCGAGTTCCTCCGTGGGCGCAACCTGGAATACGTCAAGGCCGCCCGGGCCCTGGGCCTGAGCGACCGCAAGGTGATCCTGCGGCACATCCTGCCCAATGCCATGAACGCCACCCTGAGCTACCTGCCGTTCATCCTCACCGGCGCCATCTCGACCCTCACCGCCCTGGACTTCCTCGGCTTCGGCATGCCCGCGGGCAGCGCTTCCCTGGGCGAACTGATCGGCCAGGGCAAGCAGAACCTGCAGGCGCCATGGCTGGGGCTAACGGCGTTTTTCACCCTGGCGCTGATCCTTTCGCTGCTGGTGTTTATCGGCGAAGCGTTGCGCGATGCCTTTGATCCACGATCTTGAAGCGGACTGTAGAAATGCCTGACAACCTTATCGAAATCCGCCAGCTCAAGGTCGCCTTCGGCGAACAGATCGTGGTCCGCGACCTGAGCCTGGACATCCGCCCCGGCGAATGCCTGGCCCTGGTGGGCGAGTCCGGCTCGGGCAAGTCGGTGACCGCCCACTCGATCCTGCAACTGCTGCCGCAGACCGGCTGTAGCAGCTCCGGCAGCGTGCGCTACCGCGGCCAGGAGCTGATGGGCTGCGATCCGGCAACCCTGCAAAAACTGCGGGGCAACCGCATCGCCATGATCTTCCAAGAGCCCATGACCTCCCTCAACCCGCTGCACAGCGTGGAGAAGCAGATCGGCGAAACCCTGCTCCTGCACCGGGGACTGGGGGGCAAGGAGGCCCAGGCGCGAATTCTCGAACTGCTGGAACTGGTGGGCATCCAGAAACCCAAGGAGCGACTCAAGGCCTACCCGCACCAGCTTTCCGGCGGCCAGCGCCAGCGGGTGATGATCGCCATGGCCCTGGCCTGCGAGCCGGAGCTGCTGATTGCCGACGAACCCACCACCGCCCTGGACGTGACCGTGCAGCGCAAGATCCTGCTGCTGCTCAAATCCTTGCAACAGCGCCTGGGCATGTCCCTGCTGCTGATCAGCCACGACCTCAACCTGGTGCGGCGCATCGCCCAGAGGGTGTGCGTGATGAAGGCTGGGGAAATCGTCGAGCAGGCCGATTGCGACACCCTGTTCAACGCCCCGCAACATCCCTACAGCTGCGAACTGCTGCACGCCGAGCCCGAGGGCCGACCGTTGTGCCGCGACAGCCGCGAAACCGTGCTGGAAGTGAACAATCTCAGCGTTGACTTCCAGATAGGCGGCGGCCTGTTCCGGCGCAAGGAATACCTGCGGGCAGTGGACGACATCAGCCTCAGCGTGGAGCAAGGCAAGACCCTGGGCATCGTCGGCGAGTCCGGCTCGGGCAAGTCCACCCTGGGCCAGGCGATCCTGCGGCTGCTGGATTCCCAAGGCAGCATCCGCTTCCAGGGCCAGGCCCTGGACGGCCTCAACCAGAAGCAACTGCGGCCCTGGCGCAAGCAGATGCAGGTGGTGTTCCAGGACCCCTTCGGCAGCCTCAGCCCGCGCATGTCGGTGGCGCAGATCATCAGCGAAGGCCTGGAAGTGCACAGCCAGTACGACGCTCGCCAATGCGACGAACACGTGATCCGTGCCCTGGAGGAAGTCGGCCTCGACCCCGGCAGCCGCCACCGCTACCCCCACGAGTTCTCCGGCGGCCAGCGCCAGCGCATCGCCATTGCCCGGGCCCTGGTGCTCAAACCGGCGCTGATCCTGCTGGACGAACCGACCTCGGCCCTGGACCGCACCGTGCAGAAACAGGTGGTGGCCCTGCTGCGCCAGTTGCAGGAAAAGTACGGCCTGACCTACCTGTTCATCAGCCACGACCTGGCGGTGGTGCGGGCCCTGGCCCACGACATGATCGTGATCAAGGACGGCCAGGTGGTGGAGCGCGGCGCCAGCCATGAAGTATTCGCCAACCCGCAACACCCCTACACCCAGGAACTGCTGGCCGCCGCCCACCCCGGCTGACCCGTCGCCGACGTCCCTTTTTCGCAGCCTCGCCAAGGCTCGACAGCGGCTACAGATGCTGCATCGTGTAGCCGCTGCCGCAGGCTGCGAACGACTGCGCAGCAGGCGCTGCCCTCAAGGCCGCCGAAGGTCCTGCGGCCCTTTGCGCAGCCTCGCTGGCGCTCGGCAGCGGCTACAGCGCAACAACCGGGGCAGACTGCGGCATAATCGCCGCGCCCATTTTCAGGATGCCGCCATGAACGACAGCGAAAGCCTCAAGGATTACCAGCGTGTGCGCCAACTGGCGATCCGTTCGCTGTTCGAGATCATCGAGCAGTCCAGCGAAGGCACGGTGATCGTCGATCGCGACGCCAATATCGTCTGGATGAACGAGCGCTACGCCCGGCGCTTCGGCCTGGAATCGGCGGCCTTCGCCATCGGCAAGCCCTGCGAAAGCGTGATCCCCGGCAGCCTGCTGCGGGAAGTGGTACGCACCGGCCGCCCGATCCTGCTGGACATGCAGGACACCCCCAAGGAACCGCTGGTGGTGATGCGCCTACCGATCCACGACGCCGCCGGCACAGTGATCGGCGCCATCGGCTTTGCCCTGTTCGACGAATTGCGCAGCCTGTCGCCGATGCTCAAGCGCTACCTGAGCATGCAGGAAGAATTGGCCTCCACCCGCTCTCTGTTGCGGGCCCGGCAGACCAAGTACAACTTCGCCCATTTCATCGGCACCAGCGCCGCCAGCCTGGAAGTCAAACGCCGGGCCCGACGCAGCGCCAGTGCCGAATCCCCGGTACTGCTGCAAGGCGAGACCGGCACCGGCAAGGAGCTGCTGGCCCAGGCCATCCACGCCGCGTCGCCCCGTGCCCACAAGCCCTTTGTCAGCATCAACAGCGCGGCGATTCCCGAGGCGCTGCTGGAGGCGGAGTTCTTCGGCACCGCCCCTGGGGCCTTCACCGGCGCCGACCGCAAGGGCCGCGCCGGCAAGTTGCAGATCGCCCAGGGCGGCACCCTGTTCCTTGATGAAATCGGCGACATGCCCCTGCCCCTGCAAAGCAAGTTGCTGCGAGTGCTGCAGGAAAAAGAGTTCGAGCCGGTGGGCTCCAACGAAGTGATTCATAGCGATGTGCGGGTGATCGCCGCCACCTCCTCCGACCTGGAAGCGGCGATCAAGCGCGGCGAGTTCCGGGCTGACCTGTACTACCGGCTCAACGTGCTGCCCATCCAGGTGCCGGCCCTGCGCGAACGCCTGGACGATCTGCCGGCCCTGAGCGAAGGGATTCTCGAAGAGCTGCGCAGCCAGCATGAACTGGATCGCGAAGCCCTGGCCCTGCTGGCGCAACATGCCTGGCCGGGGAATATCCGCGAACTGCGCAACGTGCTGGAGCGCGCGGCGCTGCTCAGCGACGACCTGATACTCAATGCTGCGGACATTCGCGCGGCGATTGGCAGCTTCAGCCCGGTGCAACGCAATGCGGCCCCGGTGCCGGCCGAGTCGCCGAACCAGGACACCTTTGCCGCGGCCCGGGAGCGATTCGATCGGCAATTGATCAGCACCACCTTGGCCCAATGCGCCGGCAAGGTGGATGAAGCGGCCCGACGCCTGGGGCTGGGGCGCTCGACGCTGTACAAGAAGATGGCGGCGCTGGGAATCGTCGAGTCTCAATAACGAGACATAGATCCCGATTTAGAGACAGCTGCTTTTGTCGCGAGGGGTTTACTCTCACTGGGCCGGACAGTGCCCCCAAACCCCTTGATTGCGGACTTTCTGATACAACCCGACGACCAGCCTGGGAGTGCCGCGCACTCCAGCGGGAGCCTGCACCTTCGACTCACTGTCTCCATTTGGAGAATAAAATCTGGACAACACTCAAAAAAATAAAAAATACTCATATATTTCAATGACTTATCCATCTGGCACAGTTCTCGCTATAACGCTCTCCACACGCAACACCCGACAAAAATAACAATCCTGGAGAGACACACCATGAGTGTGATCATTGCCTTGGCAGCCCTGGCGCTGCTGATGCTGGCTGCCTACCGTGGCTACAGCGTTATCCTCTTTGCCCCCATCGCCGCCCTCGGCGCGGTGCTGCTCACCGATCCCTCTGCCGTGGCGCCCGCCTTTACCGGGGTGTTCATGGAGAAGATGGTCGGCTTCATCAAACTGTATTTCCCGGTATTCCTGCTGGGCGCGGTGTTCGGCAAGCTGATCGAGCTGTCGGGCTTTTCCCGCTCCATCGTCGCCGCCGCGATCCGCCTGCTGGGCACCCGCCAGGCGATACTGGTGATCGTTTTGGTCTGCGCCCTGCTGACCTACGGCGGGGTTTCGCTGTTCGTGGTGGTGTTCGCGGTCTACCCGTTCGCCGCCGAGATGTTCCGCCAGAGCAATATCCCCAAGCGCCTGATCCCGGCCACCATTGCTCTGGGTGCATTCTCCTTCACCATGGATGCGCTACCCGGCACCCCGCAGATCCAGAACATCATCCCCAGCACCTTCTTCAACACCACCGCCTGGGCCGCGCCCTGGCTGGGAGTGATCGGTACCATTTTCGTGTTCTGCGCCGGCATGCTGTTCCTCCAGCGCCAGCGCAACAAGGCGCAGAAGGCCGGTGAAGGCTACGGCACCGAGCTGCGCAACGAGCCGGAAACCGCCGAGGACCTGAAGCTGCCCAACCCCTGGCTGGCGCTGTCGCCGCTGCTGCTGGTGGGCATCATGAACCTGCTGTTCACCCACTGGATTCCCCAGTGGTACGGCAAGACCCACAGCCTCAGCCTGCCGGGCATGGCGGCGCCGGTCACCAGTGAAATCGCCAAGCTCACCGCCATCTGGGCGGTGCAGGCTGCGTTGCTGGTGGGCATTGTGATGGTGCTGGTGTGCGGCTACTCGGCGATTCGCAGCAAGCTCGCCGAAGGCAGCAAAAGCGCGGTCAGCGGCGCCTTGCTGGCCGCCATGAACACCGCCTCTGAATACGGTTTCGGTGCGGTAATCGCCTCCCTGCCAGGGTTTCTGGTGCTGGCGGACTGGCTGAAAAACATTCCCAACCCACTGGTCAACGAAGCCATTACCGTGACCCTGCTGGCGGGCATCACCGGCTCGGCCTCGGGAGGCATGAGCATCGCCCTGGCGGCCATGTCCGAAAGCTTCATCAGCGCCGCCCATGCCGCCAACATCCCCCTGGAAGTGCTGCATCGGGTGGCCTCCATGGCCAGCGGCGGCATGGACACCCTGCCCCACAACGGCGCGGTGATCACCCTGCTGGCAGTCACCGGGCTGACCCACCGCGAAGCCTACAAGGACATTTTCTGCATCACCCTGATCAAGACCCTGGCGGTCTTCGTCGTCATCGCCACTTTCTACGCCACCGGCATTGTGTGAGGTATTCATGACCACTCTTTCTGGCAAGACCGCCCTGGTCACCGGCTCCACCAGCGGCATTGGCCTGGGCATCGCCCTGGTCCTGGCCAAGGCCGGGGCCAAGCTGATTCTCAACGGCTTTGGCGATGCCTCGAAGGCCATCGCCGAGGTCGCACAATTCGGCGGCCAGGTCGGCCATCACCCGGCGGACGTCAGCGACCCGGCACAGATCGCCGAACTGTTCGCCTACGCCGAACGGGAGTTTGGCGGCGTCGATATCCTGGTGAACAACGCCGGCATCCAGCACGTGGCGGCGGTGGAGGAATTCCCCGTGGAGCGCTGGGATTCGATCATCGCCATCAACCTGTCCTCAGTGTTCCACAGCACCCGCCTGGGGCTGCCGGGGATGCGCGCCAAGGGCTGGGGACGGATCGTCAACATCGCCTCGGTGCACGGCCAGGTGGGTTCGGTGGGCAAGGCCGCCTATGTCGCGGCCAAGCACGGGGTGATCGGGCTGACCAAGGTAGTGGGCCTGGAAACCGCCACCAGCAACGTCACCTGCAACGCCATCTGCCCCGGTTGGGTGCTGACCCCACTGGTGCAGAAGCAGATCGACGACCGGGTGGCGGCCGGGGCTGACCCGCAACAGGCCCAGCATGATCTGCTGGCGGAAAAGCAGCCGTCCCTGGAATTCGTCACCCCGTCGCAACTGGGCGAGCTGGTGCTATTTTTGTGCAGCGAAGCCGGCGCCCAGGTGCGTGGCGCAGCGTGGAATATCGATGGCGGGTGGTTGGCGCAATAACCCCGCGCCCTGCATCCGGCATTAAAATCGGTTTGCGTGCAAAGTAAGAAAAACAAGAGGCATCCCATGTCCGAAATACTCTGGCAACCCAGCGCCGAGCGCATCAGCAAGACCCGTATGGAAGCCTTCCGGCGCCTGGTCAACCACCGTCACGACCTCAACCTGGCCGACTTTCCCGCCCTGCACCAGTGGAGCATCGACCAGCGAGAAAGCTTCTGGCAGGCCATCGTCGACTTCTTCGAGGTTAGCTTTCACCAGCCCGCTGAATCTGTGCTGCGCGAAGGCCCGCAAATGCCCAGCGCCCAATGGTTTCCAGGGGCCACGCTGAACTTCGCCGAGCACCTGCTCAAGCGCCGGGACGACGCCGTGGCGGTGGTGGCAATTAACGAGAACGGCCAGCGCGAACCACTGACCTACGCCGAACTGGCGGCCCAGGTCGCCGGCCTGCAGCGCAGCCTGCGGGCTGCCGGGGTCGGCCTCGGCGACCGAGTTGCCGCCTGCATGCCCAACACCTGGCAGACCCTGGTGGGCATGCTGGCCAGCACCAGCCTCGGCGCGGTGTGGTCCAGCTGTTCGCCGGATTTCGGCACCCAGGGGGTGATCGACCGTTTTGGCCAGATCGAACCCAAGGTGCTGATCACCTGCGCCGGCTATCGCTACGCCGGCAAGGACATCGACCAGACCGCCAAGGTCAACGAGATCCTTGAGCGCCTGCCGTCCCTGGAGCAGTTGCTCATCGTGCCCTACGCCCGTCCGCAAGCCCGGGTCGAGGACTACCGTACCCAGGCCCGGATCAGCCTCTGGGACGACTTCTATCAGCCCGGCGGCGAACCCGAATTCGTCCCGGTGCCCTTCGCCCATCCGCTGTACATCCTCTATTCCAGCGGCACCACCGGGGTGCCCAAGTGCATCGTCCACGGCACTGGCGGGGTGCTGCTGCAGCACCTCAAGGAACATGGCCTGCACACCGACCTGGGGCCCGGCGAGCGGCTGTTCTACTACACCACTTGCGGCTGGATGATGTGGAACTGGCTGGTCTCGGCCCTGGCCACCGGTGCCAGCCTGGTGCTCTACGACGGATCGCCCTTCCATCCCACCAACGAGCGCCTGATCGACCTGATCGATAGCGAAGGCATCAGCGTCTTCGGCACCAGCCCCAAGTACCTGGCCGCCCTGGAAAAGGCCGGCAGCCGACCGCGCCTCAGCCACCGCCTGGACAGCCTCAAGACCCTGCTCTGCACCGGCTCGCCGCTGTCGCCACAGAGCTACGACTACGTGTACCGCGAGATCAAAAACGACCTGTGCCTGGCCTCGATGTCCGGCGGCACCGACATCGTCGCCTGCTTCGTCGCCGGCAACCCGATCCAGCCGGTGCGCCGTGGCGAGATGCAGGGCAAGAGCCTGGGCATGGCCATCGAAGTGTGGAACGACCAGGGCCAGCCGGTGACCGGCGAAAAAGGCGAACTGGTGTGCACCCGGCACTTTCCGAGCATTCCGGTGAGCCTGTGGCACGACCCGGACCAGAGCAAGCTCAAGGCCTCGTACTTCAGCCTGTTTCCCGGGGTCTGGGCCCAGGGCGACTACGCCGAACAGCTGCCCCATGGCGGCTGGCTGATTCACGGACGCTCGGATGCGGTGCTCAACCCGGGTGGAGTGCGGATTGGCACCGCGGAAATCTACCGCCAGGTGGAGAAACTGGAACAGGTGCTGGAAAGCCTGGCCATCGGCCAGAGCTGGGAACATGACGTGCGGGTGGTGCTGTTCGTACGCCTGCAGGATGGCGTGGTGCTCGATGAGCCGTTGCAGGAGCGGATTCGCCAGGTGATCCGCAGCAACACCACACCGCGCCATGTGCCGGCGAAGATCCTCGCAGTGACCGACATTCCCCGGACCATCAGCGGCAAGATTGTGGAGTTGGCGGTGCGCAATGTGGTGCATGGCCTGCCGGTGAAGAATACCGACGCCCTGGCCAACCCCGAAGCCCTGGAGCAGTTCCGCGACCGCGAGGAATTGCGCCACTGACGACGGCCAACCACCGCCGGCGCAGCCCTTCGCGACGCAGGACCTGTAGCCGCTGCCGAGCCCGCGAGGCTGCGCAAAGGGCCGCAGGACCTTCAGCGATCTCAAGAGCAGCGCTTCCTGCGACGCAGTGCCGCCCAGAGCGTTCGCAGCCTGCGGCAGCGGCTACAGAGACCGTTCAGCCCCTCTAGACTGGTCATCTGCCGCAAAAGCAGGTGAAAATAACCCCGCCAGAAACACCTACAATCCATCCGTTTGAATATGCACGGCATGTCCATGCGACTTTTCCAGTACGCGAGCCATGACCTTGCCGCGTAACACCGCTGCGCCCAGGACACACCCGACATGAATGCCCCCCACTCCGGCAGCGAAGCCGCCCACCTGATAGCCCGTCTGGACTGGTCCGCCACGGCCCTCGGTGAATCCGGCCACTGGCCCCAGAGCCTGCGTACCGCTGTGGACATCGTGATCCATTCGCCGATGCCGATGTTGCTGCTGTGGGGCTCCGAGCTGACCCAGATCTACAACGACGGCTTCGCCCTGCTGGCAGGCAACAAGCACCCCCAGGCCTTCGGCCAGCCGGCGCACCTGATCTGGCCAGAGCTGATGGACTTCACCGACCCGGTCTACCGCGCGGTGCTCAACGGCCAGGTGCGCAGCTTCAGCGAGCAGCGCTTCAGCCTGCAACGCAGCGACGGCACTGCACACGACCTGTGGCTGGACCTGACCTACAGCCCGATCCGCGATGAACGCGGCGACGTTGCCGGAATCCTGGTGACCGCCATCGAGACCAACGAGCGCCGGCGCATCGCCCTCGAACTGCAGCAGCGCTCCGACGACAGCCTGCGGGCCCAGCACGAGACCGAGGAGCGCCTGCAACTGGCCCTGGCGGCCACCGATGCGGTGGGCACCTGGGATTGGGACATTGGCGAAGATCGCTTTATCGCCGATACCCATTTTGCCCAGCTGCACAGCGTCGACCCGCAGCTATCCCGACAACTGCCCATCAGTGAGTACCTCAAAGGCGTGCACCCGGAAGACCGGGCCATGGTGGCCCGGAGCATCAAGCACTGCATCACCCAGGGCAGCGAATACGCCGAGGAATACCGCCTGCAACTGGCCGACGGCCAGGTACGCTGGGTGTTCGCCCGGGGTCGCTGCTACAAGGATCACCACGGCCGGCCGACGCGCTTTCTCGGCGCCGCCCTGGACCTGACCGAGCGCAAGCAGATGGAGCAAGCACTGCGTCAGAGCCAGACCGAACTGCAACTGATCATCAACGCCATGCCAGTGCTGATCGGTTATGTCGACCGCGAAGAGCGCTTTCGCCTGAACAACAGCGCTTATCTGGACTGGTACGGCCTGACCCCGCAGGAGCTGTACGGCAAGACCATCCGCGAAGTGGTGGGCGACGAGATCTACGCCACCCGCGCCGAGAACATTGCCGCCGCATTGGCGGGCAAGCCTTGCAGCTTCGAAGCCAACTCGCCCCACCGCGACGGCCGCCCGCGCCACGCCCTGATGAAGTACCTGCCCCGCCATGGCGCCGACGGTGCCATCAACGGTTTCTACATTTTCGTCATCGATGAAACCGAGCGCAGACAGACCGAGGAGGCTCTGCGCAACCTCAACGAAACCCTGGAAGAACGGGTCAACCGCCGCACCGAGGCGCTGGCCGCCGTCAACCAGCGCCTGCAGAACGAAATGTTCGAGCGCGAGCGCGCCGAGGACGCCCTGCGCCACGCGCAGAAGATGGAGGCTGTGGGCCAGCTCACTGGCGGCATCGCTCACGACTTCAACAACATGCTCACCGGCATCATCGGCAGCCTGGACCTGATGCAGCGCTACATCGACAACGGCCGCAGTGATGAGATCGGTCGTTTCACCGAAGCCGCCATGTCCTCGGCCAAACGTGCCGCGTCCCTGACCCACCGCCTGCTGGCCTTCTCCCGACGCCAGTCCCTGGACCGCCAGCCCCTGGACCCGAACCAGCTGGTGCGCTCACTGCAGGAGCTGTTCAACCACACCAAGGGCGAACACATCCAGCTGCAGATGCAACTGGCGGACGAGGTGTGGCCGGTAAACACCGATGCCAGCCAGCTGGAAAACGCCTTGCTCAATCTGGTGATCAACGCCCGCGACGCCATGCCCGACGGCGGCCGACTGCTGATCGAGACCGCCAACAGTTACCTCGACGGCAGCGACATCAGCACCCTGGAGCCGGTCAAGGCCGGCGACTACGTGATGCTGGGGGTCAGCGACAACGGCGCTGGCATGAGCCCACGGATTCTGGCCAAGGCCTTCGACCCCTTCTTCACCACTAAGCCCATCGGCCAGGGCACGGGCCTCGGGCTGTCGATGATCTATGGTTTTGCCCAGCAGTCCGGCGGACACGTGACCATCAGCAGCGAGCCGGGCCAGGGCACCTGTGTGCGCCTGTACCTGCCGCGCCTGCACAGCGCGCCCCTGGAGCCGCTACAACCCACGGGCAGCAGCGAGGCGCCCCAGGCCATGGCCGGGGAAAGCGTGATGGTGGTGGAGGACGACCCGGCGGTGCGCATGCTGGTGCTCAACGTCCTCAGCGAACTGGGCTACCGCGCCATCGAGGCCGAGGATGCACGCAGCGCCCTGCCGTTGCTGGAGTCGCCACTGCGCGTCGACCTGCTGGTGACCGACGTCGGCCTGCCGGGCATGAACGGCCGACAACTGGCGGAAATAGCCCGCCAACAGCGCCCGGGGCTCAAGGTACTGTTCATGACCGGCTACGCGGAAAAGGCCGCCGAGCGCCAGGGCTTTCTGGAGCCGGGCATGGACCTGATGGCCAAGCCGTTTTCCATCGAAGAACTGGCGCAGAAGATTCGCCAGATGATCGGCCGCGAGTCCTGAATTCAGGCATAATCCGCGGCCGCCGATTTCCCGCTACAAGGTCACGCCATCATGAAAGCCCAAGCCCGCCACATCCTGGTGAAAACCGCCGAAGAAGCCGAGCAGCTCAAGCAGCGCATCGCCAAGGGCGAAGCCTTCGACGTGCTGGCCAAGAAATACTCCACCTGCCCGTCGGGCAAGCGCGGCGGCGACCTGGGGGAAGTGCGTCCGGGGCAGATGGTCGGCGCCATTGATCAGGTGATTTTCAAGAAGCCCCTGCGCACCGTGCACGGCCCGATCAAGAGCAAATTCGGCTATCACCTGGTGCAGGTGTTCTTCCGCGACTGACGCCCCAGCACCAGCCCGTACCTCCCCGCCGTAGGAGCTGGCTTGCCAGCGAACGCGCCCTCACGCACAGCGCCCAGTTCAAAGGCCTCTTCGCCGGCAAGCCGGCTCCTACAAAACCGCCTCCCGGGGAAGCAACGCCCCAGGATGCTGAATCACCCGACTCGCCAATCGATGCCCGGCCTCTGCGGCCTGCACCGGGCTGCCGCCGCGCAAACGACAGGCCAGATAAGCCGCGCTGAAGGAGTCTCCCGCCGCCGTGGTGTCCACCACCTGCGCCACTGGCAGCGCCGGTATCTCATGACTCTCGCCGCCGCAACGCACCAGGCACGAATCCGCCCCGCGCTTGACCACCACCTCGGCAATGTTCGGGTAGGCCGCGAACACGCCATGGGCATAGTCATGGCCAAACAGTGCCTGCTCGTCCTCCAGGGTCAACAGCGCCAGATCCACATGCTCCAGTACCTGCAGATAGGCCGCTCGCGCCTGCTCCACCGAGGCCCAGAGCCTTGGCCGATAGTTGTTGTCAAACACGATCTGCGCCCGACGGATGCGCGCTTCCACCAGCAGGTCAATCAGCTTTTTGCGTCCCACCTCCCCGAGCACCGCCAGGGTGATGCCGCTGAAATACAACACATCGTAATCGCACAAGTCCGCCAGGATCGGCCCCGCCGCCGCGGTGTTGAAGCAGTCCCGTACCGCCGCCTCATTGCGCCAATACAGAAAACGCCGCTCCCCCCGGGCATCGGTCTGAATGCAATACAACCCCGGCAAACGCCCTGGCAGGCGCTGAACCTTTCCCAGGCCGATACCCTCCTGCGCCCAGCTCTGGCACATGGCATCGCTGAAGCTGTCGTAGCCCAGGGCAGTCACGTAATCCACCTGCGCCTGCTGCCCGAGCTCTCGGCACAGATACACCGCAGTGTTCAAGGTATCGCCACCAAAGCTCTGTTGCAGACTGCCGTCGTGACGCTGTTGCAGCTCGATCATGCATTCGCCAATGGCGGCAATGCGCTGCTTCCCGTTCATATTCTTGACCTCCCCTCAAAGCACACACCACCTTGTAGAACCTGGCTTGCCAACGAAAGCGCCCTCAGAGTTGCGCCCTAACCCAGGGTCTGTTCGTCGGCGGGCCGGCTGCTACGTTCAGAAGCAGGTTTCCAGACTCTCGATCACCTGCAGGCGCTCATCCACCAGCAAACCGGTGCGCCACTTGTCGAAGGTCAGGCACGGGTGCGATGTACCAAAGGAAATGATGTCGCCAATACGCAGCTCCACTCCCGGCGCCACGGTGAGAAACGCGTGCTGATCCATCACCGCCGTCACCTTGCACGCCGCGACATCATCACCGGCACCGGCCTCGGCTCCCGCGCGGTAACGTCGCAGCGGCACCGGCAAGCCAGCGTCATAGGCGACATCGCGCTTGCCCAGGGCCACCACCGCAAAGCCCGGCTCCGGTAGCGACTGCACATGGGCCCAGACCTCCATCGCCGGACGCAGGCCTTCGTGCAGATCACTGCGTCGATCCAACACGCAGCACTGGGCCTCTTTGTAGATACCGTGGTCATGGGCGACATAACTGCCCGGACGCAGCACGCTGAGGAAACGCCCCTTGGCGTTATGGGTCTCGAAAGACTCGGCGATCAGGTCGTACCAAGCCGAACCCGAAGCCGTGATGATCGGCCGCTCGATGGCGAACAAACCATCGTTGTGCAGATCCACCGCCAGACGCACCAGGGAATCGGCAAACTGGCGAATACCACTGATGGCCTGGTCGCCGTGGATCACCCCTTCGTAACCTTCGATACCGCACAACGCCAAAGCTGGCTGCGCCTGGATCGCCTTGGCCAGGGCCAGTACTTCCTGCTCGCTGCGGCAACCGCAACGACCGCCCACCACGCCGTACTCGATCATCACCTTGAGGGTGACGCCACGCTGGGCGAAAAACGCCCCCAGATCGGCCACGTTGTCCGGGTGATCCACCATGCAATAGAAATCGAAATCCGCGTCCGCCAACAGCTCGGCGATCAGCGCCATGTTCGGCGCCCCCACCAGTTGGTTGGCCATCAACACCCGGCGCGCGCCATGGGCGTAGGCGGCGCGAGTCTGTACTGCCGTGGCCAGGGTGATGCCCCAGGCGCCGGCGTCCAACTGCCGCTGAAACAGCGCGGGCATCATGCTGGTCTTGCCGTGGGGCGCCAGCTCGGCGCCACTGTCACTGACAAACTTCTGCATCCAGCGAATGTTGTGTTCCAGCGCCTCGCGGTGCAGCACCAGGGCCGGCAGGCTGACGTCGCTCAGCAGACTCGCGCCGATAGCAGCGGCGCCCTTTTCCACCAGGGGCAGATTCAAAGCAGAAGACATGTTGGCACTCCTTATCAAGGCGGCTGCGCACAGCCGCGACAAAGTCATCAATCGTTGATACGCCGGGCCAGGCGGTTGGCGCTGTCGATCAGCACCCGGCGATAGTCCTGGTAATGGCTCTGCGCATCGGCCCTGGGCGCGACGATGCACAGGGTGCAGATGCACACCCCGTGCTCATCGCGTACCGGCGCGGCAAAACAATGGGTGAAGGTGTCGGCGACGCTGTCGAAGGAAAAGAACCCCTCCTCGGTGGCCTGACGGATTTCCTTGAGGAAGGTCTCCAGCGGCAGCCGCTCACCATTAGGCAGCATGAAGTCCTGGTCATCGATCATCTCGACGATCTGCTCATCGCTCATATGCCCCAACAGCAACCGCCCGGAAGCGGTCCAGGGGATCGGCGCATTCTCGCCAATGTCCGAGGTAATGCGGAAATTCCGCTCGCCCTCCTTCATCAGCGCCACTGTGTATTTGCGCCCGTTGAGCAGGCACATCTGCGCGGTTTCCCGGGTCTGACTGACAATTTCCTGCAACGCCTGATCAGCCTCGCGGCTCAGATCGAAATGGCGCAAATGAGCCTGCCCGAGAAAATACAGCTGGCGGCCCAGGTACACATGACCGTCCTTGCCTACCGGCTCCAGCACCCGCCGCTCCAGCAAGGACGCCACCAACTCATAGACCGTGGACTTGGGACTGCCAATGCCCTTGGCGATATCGTTGGGTCGCAGCGGCTGGCCGATCTCCTTGAGGAAATCGAGAATATCGAACGCCCGATCCAGGCCCTTGGCCCGGCGCTTGATGCTGTCTTCAGTCATCTACCCACCCCTATGCAAAACACAATCCCTGTAGCCGCTGCCGCAGGCTGCGAACGCCCTGAGCGACACGCCGTCGCAGGGGCCGCAGCGATCTCATCACCCTGCGCCCGCGTTGCGGTCGATCGCAGCCTCGCCCAGGCTCGGCAGCGGCTACAGAAGCGCACTCAAGGCTTCTTCTTGTAGGCCACACAATCGATCTCGACCTTGCAGTCCACCATCATGCTGGCCTGCACACAGGCCCGGGCCGGCGCGTGTTCGGGCTTGAAGTACTCGCCGAACACCTTGTTGAAACTCCAGAAATCCCGCGGGTCTTCCAGCCACACGCCAACCCGCACCACATCCTCCAGGCCGTACCCGGCCTCTTCGAGAATGGCCAGCAGATTGCGCATCGTCTGATGCGTCTGCTCGACGATCCCACCGTGAATGATCTCGCCATCCAGCGCCGGCACCTGGCCGGATACATGCAGCCAGCCATCGGCTTCGACGGCGCGAGCGAAAGGACGCGGCTGGCCACCGCCTGCGGTGCTGCCGGTGCCGTAACGGGTGATGCTCATGAGAGATTCTCCTGGTTGAAGGTTGGCCATCTTGACGGCCATGCCCAAGAACGCTGTCCCACTCACCGTGCGTTGCTGCGCAGTCAATACCGCAGAAAACAACGATGGCCTGGAAAACGCCAAGGTTCTAAACAAAGAAACTCCGCCTAAAATATTCCGCTACAGCGGAATAAAATATGAAATAACGGAATTCGTGCCCGAGTGTGCCATGGAGAACAAAGGAGATAACAGAGGGAATGGCAAAACTTTCCGCAACGAGGAACGAGAGAGTATTAGAAACAGTCGTCAGCCTATGTCAGGCATTTCTGTATTTGCGGAGAACACGCTCAAGTGACCTGTGACGACGCTCGCCACCTTCTACATCCCGTTGCGTCGCGACAGCCCGCGACCGGGTTTGGTCGTCCGAATATCCATGTGTTGCACGTGGCGGAACAACAAGCGCTGCAACTGCCGGAGCAGTAACCCAAGGCACAGCAACGGCTCCTGCTTTGCTCTGCTCAGATTTGCTCTGCTTTGGCTTTTGATCCTAAGCGCCCCGTTAACCACGATGGCCGAACGCAGGCATTGAGCCGTGGGCAACCCGGCAGGACGCCGGGTTAGCCGCCATCCGGCCAGGGACGGCCGGTGGCGGCGGCCCACGGATCAATGCCGGAGAGAGGGAATGCCGAGCCTCGGCGAGGCACCGAGTGGAGGGGCAAGCGTTTTTGGTTCCTTTTTAGGCGTTTGTAAAAAGGGACTCGCCGTAAGGGCGAAACCGCCAGTAGCCCCACCCGCAGCAACGGATATGTACACCTGCCAAATCGGAGACTCAGGTTTACGCGCGCCAAAACGCCAGCCGATCGACCGAGAGCAAGCTCCCTCGCCACAGCGCTTGTGTGGCCATGGCTGACGACTGGATGACAGCGCAGCAACCGCTACCTACACAACACCCAATCCACCGGTGTCCGCGATGCCGCCTTCGCTGGCAAGCCAGCTCCTACACAAGAAGCCCCATCGTGCGTGTCACCCCTGTGCCTGAACCAAACTGTTACCCATGTGGGTGAACGACTTCCCCCATAGAAAGCCTGGCACCCACAAGGCCTCAATCAAAGTCAGCAACGCACAACACCCACCAAAGATTCCGCGCCCCCTGGCAGGCGACATAGGCAGAAGAAATAGTCGAATCCCTGGTCAACTCAGACCAATCGGAACTATCGAACCGATACACCACCAGCTCGGAAAACGGAGCCGGAAACACCGCCTCCAGCGCCTCCCCCACCAACTTCCGAGCGTCGGCCAGACTCAATCCACGGGTCGAGTGATGACACCCGCCCCGCAGCACCACCGCCAGCAACGAGCCCTCGAACTCATATCGATTCAACACGGAAAAGGGCCCGAACTCAGGCTCGATCTGCCCAATAGCCGTAGACGTGGCGAGGTTGCTGAAACGCTCCAGAAACTCGGCCAGTCGCGTTCTCTCATCCAACGCCTTGATTGAGGGATCTGGCTTGAAGAAGCTGGACACCACCTCGCCACACTGAGCAAGCACGGCAAGCAGTTCGACAAGGGGTTGCTTGTCGACGACAAACTCGCTGGCACCGGTAAATGGCGCTACAGCATCGCGCTTCAGACTTTCATCTTGATTCATGATCGAGCACCCGACTTTGGCCACAAACAGGCAACCACCAGAGCAACTACCGTGCCCTGGGCTTTTGCGGCCGCAGATAAAAACCAGAAATAAGCGCAATCAGCACCAGCATCAACGCCAGGCTGGGATCACCTTTAGGCAGCATGAATTGATAAAGGCCAGCGCCCATCGAGAGCATCGACCCCATGCACAACACAAACCAAACAGCTTTTTTAACCCGCTTCACGATCTGATGACGTCCCTTCCACAGATAACTTCAACGGCACCACTCAGAACGACCAGGCCGGGGGGACGACAATGTATCGGCCGCACTGTTGCACGGCAAACCCGAAAACCATCCCCGCCCCACAGCTCCTTCGTGCTTATGCCTTGAAGGTCAAGATCGGCGAAAACCGCGCCATCACCGATACCGTCCCTTCTTCCACCTGGGAACGAATCACCTGGCCAATTTCCTTGTAGGCCCCTGGCGCCTCTTCGATCATCCGCTCTTCCTTGGTGGTGATGCACTCAACGCCCTGCAAGCCGAGGAAAGCCTTGTCCTTCTTGGCCTTGAACACGATCTCGCTGCGCGACATCGAGCGCCCGGCGCCATGACTGGCCGAACGCAGCCAGCGCTCATTGCCCAGCCCGGTGAGCAGGTAGGAGTCATGCCCCATGCTTCCCGGAATCAGCAGCGGCTGCCCGGCATAGGCCGGTGTCGCGCCTTTGCGATGCACATTGCCGCCCTCTTCGCGCAGCACGATGTTGTGCGGCACATCGACAATCAGCGGCGCTTCGATGCCCGCGCCAAACACTTGCCGGGTACGCTGGCGGACCATCTCGGCGATCAGCGCGCGGTTGGCGTCGGCGTAATGGGCGGCGCTGTGCATGGCCAGCAGGTACTCGTCGGCCATCTCGCCGAACAGGGCGAAGATCTTCGAGTCGGGATGCTTGATCCCTTCTGGCCACAGGGCCTTGGCCTTGTCCATCCAGCGTCGCCCCACATAGAAGCCCACGTCCCGGGAGCCGGTGTGAATCATCATCACCACCTGCCCCACGGACAGGCCCTGAGCAAAGCAGGCCTGACGATCCACCAACTCGGTGACCACCTGGATCTCGACAAAGTGGTTGCCGCCGCCCAGGGAGCCCAGGCCCGGGTCGCGAAGGATTTTCCGCGAGCGGTCCTGCAAGGCTTCCGGCGCATAGTCGGCGCTGCCGCGGGCGAACGACGACTCATGCAGGCCCGACAGCTCTCGCTGCAATTGGGCGAAATCCGCCCCGGCGAAAAGCCCGATGGGGTCCTGCTGCTGCACCTGGGCCCAGAAGTCCCCCAGTCCCGCTTGAAACAGCGCGGTCATGGCCGTTGGGCTGGTGGGAATGTTGCGCGTACCTTCCAGCAGATCACCACGTACCAGGGCGGTCCACTTGGCTTTCTGCGCCATGAACTGTTCGTAGTTCAGCCCCAGCTTGTGCAGGCGCATGCCGCAATTGATGTCGGTGCCGATGGCTTGCGGCACCACCATGTCGTGGCTGGTGACAATCACACTGCCCACCGGGATCGGGCTACCGGTGTGAAAGTCCGGCGTGGCGCAGGCGCACTTCACTTCACCGCCATGGGGGTGGGCGACCTTGGCGAAATCCATCAGTTGGAGGATGGCTTTCTCTTCGATGGCAAAGCTATCGGGCAGCAGCAGATCCACCTTGAGCCCGGCGTCATTGATCGAAGAGATAGAGAGGGAATTGGAATTCAGGCGTTCGATGGCCACCCCGGAACGGGCGAGCTTGTGCTGAATTCTTTTCAGAGGAGTCTTGGTCATTTTCAACTGCTTTTCTTGGACGCAACAAAACAACCACCCTTTTGGTGGCTGGAATTGTCTGGTCAGCAGCGAAACTTAGACGGCGCGGATAATGGGGAATGACGGCGTGGATGTAAAGAGCCGGGGAGCAATTATTTGACGAGGCGCCTGCCTGGCGACGTGACGTCAGTGTGGCTTCGGCCCGCCTTTTCACGGCGTGTAAAACACGCTGGCATGGATCGGCGGCACCTTGCCCTGCTTGAGCGCAAAACCCAGTATCTGCCCTGGATCCTAAGGCCGCTCGCTGGTTGAAAGCCAACGACAATTGCCGGCGATGACCATCGCTCCTCCAAGCCGGCGATTGTCGCCAAAGCTGTAAAAGCTTCTCCAGGTGCCCGGCAAAAACGGGTTACCCTGGCGCTCCCCACCCGCTCATCGCCCCAAGCAAGGAAGCTCCATGACCCGCGCCATCACCCTCATCAGTGACAACTTCGCCGACTGGGAAACCGCCCTGATCAACGCCACCGGCCGTGGCTTCTACGGTTTCGACTGCCGTTACGCGTCCCCCAAGGGCGCCATCGTGACCTCCATGGGCGGCCTGCGGGTGACCCCGGACCTGGCGCTGGAAGACATTCATCTGGATGAGGTCGACCTGCTGATGGTGTGCGGCGGCACCATTTGGCAAAGCGCCAACGCACCGGACATCGGCGACCTGCTGCGCGCCGCCCAGGCACGCCACCTTGTGATCGCCGGCATTTGCGACGGCACCCGCGAATTGGCTCGGGCCGGGGTGCTGGACGCGGTGAAGCACACCTCCAATTCGGCGGCCAACCTGCTGGCAGTGGGTTATGCCGGCGCCGCGCACTACCAGGATGTGCCCCACGCGGTAGCGGACCAGCGCGTGATCACCGCTCCAGGCAGCGCACCGGTGAGTTTCATGGCGCAGATTCTCGGCACCCTGGGCATCAGCGACGACAACCTTCGCGCCTACCTCGGCATGCATGCCGCCGAGCACCAGCAGAAGATCTGACCTCTCACCTGTAGGAGCCGGCTTGCCGGCGAAAGCGATCTCACGGCCGCCTTCGCTGGCAAGCCAGCTCCTACGGAAGGTGGTGGGTGGGGCGGCAGTGCGGGCATGTAGCCGTGGACTATTTCACCAGTCGGAAATCCCGGTGGCCCAACCAAGCCGCAAAGTCCGCGGCGCTGAAAATGCTCTCACCCTCATGCTCGATGATCGCCAGCCCCGCCAGAAATTCGGCATCCCGAGTGTAGGTATGGATACTGGCGCAGAAGGCCACCACGCCATCCAGACGACGGACCAACGCCAGCGCCGCCTGTCCTAGTCGTTGGTGATCCAACTGATCTTTATCCATGGCCGCCAGGCTCAGGATGCCTTCAGGGAGCCATCCAAGCTCCCCGGCCAGCCCGGCATATTCCGCCAGTTCCTCCGGATAGTCGGCCCCCAGCGCGCAAAGCATGGGGCTGCCTTCAATAAAGAACGCCCCCCTACCCGCCCAGGGCTGATCCGCAACCTCGGCCAAGCAGGCGCGCACCAAGCTTTCGACCACGCCATCGATCTTGCGCGGCAACAGCACCCTGACAGTTGGCCCGGACATTGATTGATTTTCTCCAGCGGACCGCCTCCGCATGATAGGGAGCGGCAAGACATGGTGGATTGCATCCGCTCCGATGCCCCGGAGCAGATCACTTCATTCACCGGACCGAGAGCATACAGACAGCAACAGATGTGTACAAAAACCTGTGCCACATTGATGCGACTCAACGCCTGGAGCCATTGACCGCCAACCAGCTCCAGGCATTTGTCCCAAACGCCCTGGCTGGACAAGAGCAGTTCCCGCTGCTTTGATTCAACCTTCGTTCCGATCGCATCGCACCCAAGGAGGGGGGACATGCCAGTGAACGCATCGCTCGCCGCCTGTACACCTGGCTGGAGGCAAAAGCCCTGCGTGGCAGGGCATGAACCTGGGCCTGAACCTCTGCGCTCAAGCCACGCAACGGCATAGCACCTTGCAGCGCCAACTCCAGGACTTCTCCCGTCAGGCAGGCACCTGCCGAGACAGCTGGACCTGGGTCACGCGGCGCTCTTCCACCGCCATCACCTGAATGTTCCAGCCCTCCCATTCCAGGCGGTCGCCCTTGACCGGCAGACGGTCCAGCAGGCTCATCACCAGCCCGGCCAGGGTCTGGTAGTCCTCGGTAGGCTCGGCGCCAAAGCCGGTACGCTGGCGCACCTGGGGCAGGTTCAGGGCGCCATTGACCAGGAACCTACCCTCGTCTTCCACCACGTCCGGCCCTTCGACCTCGCTGGCATCCGGCAGCTCGCCGGCAATGGATTCGAGAATGTCGGTCATGGTCAGGATGCCCATGAAGTCGCCAAACTCGTTGATCACGAAGGCGATGTGGGTCGACGCCTTGCGCATCTGTTCCAGGGCGTTGAGGATCGAAAAACTGTCCAGCAGGTTGATGGTCTTGCGCGCCAGGTGCTCAAGGTTCGGCTCGTTGCCGGCCAGGTATTCCTTGAGCAACTCCTTCTTGTGCACGAAGCCCAGCGGCTCATCCACCGCACCATCGCGAATCAGTGGCAGGCGCGAATAGGACGAGTGCATCAACTTGGTCCGGATGCTTTCCGGGCTGTCCGTGAGGTCGATGGAGTCGACCTCGGCGCGCACCGTCATCAGCGTACGGATCGGCCGCTCTGCCAACTGCAGTACGCCGCTGATCATCACCCGTTCGCGGCGGTCGAACAGCTCGCTGCTCGGTGCATCACCGTCTTCCAGCAAATCGGCGATTTCCTCACCCACTTCTTCTGCCGCCAGCTTGCGGCCACCCAGCAGGCGCATCACCGCATAGGCCGTGCGCTCACGCATCGGGCGCAGGCCCTGCATGGACTTCTTGCGTCGAGCCCGGGCGATCTGGTTGAACACCTCGATCAGAATCGAGAAGCCGATGGCCGCGTACAGGTAGCCCTTGGGAATATGGAAACCCAGGCCTTCGGCGGTCAGGCTGAAGCCGATCATCATCAAGAAGCCCAGGCACAGCATGATCACTGTCGGGTGTTCGTTGACGAAACGGGTCAGCGGCTTGCTGGCGACGATCATCACACCGATGGAAACCACCACCGCGATCATCATCACCGACAGATGCTCCACCATGCCCACGGCGGTAATCACCGCGTCCAGGGAGAACACCGCATCGAGCACCACAATCTGCGCCACGATCGGCCAGAACAAGGCGTAGGTGGCACTGCCGGCCCGCTGGCTGACATGCCCTTCCAGGCGTTCGTGCAACTCCATGGTGGCCTTGAACAACAGGAACACACCACCGAACAGCATGATCAGGTCGCGGCCGGAAAAGCTCTTGTCGAACACCTCGAACAGCGGCTGGGTCAGGGTCACCATCCAGGAGATACTGGCCAGCAGGCCCAGGCGCATCAGCAATGCCAGGGACAGGCCGATCAAGCGGGCGCGGTCACGCTGCTCCGGCGGCAGCTTGTCCGCGAGGATGGCGATAAACACCAGGTTGTCGATGCCCAGCACCAGTTCCAGGACGATCAGGGTCAAAAGGCCAAGCCAGGCCGTGGGGTCTGCGATCCATTCCATAATGACGACTCAAGTTCTCCAGAAAATTCAAACGGCCAGGCGCGACGAAGCACCAAGGTGCAGGACAATTGCAACCTGGGTGACGGGCTGGTCAGTGCGGGAAGTGGCAAAGGCCGGGGATGTGCGGCCGGAAGAATGACTGCCTGAGCGTCTGCGTCTCAATGGGGCCGGATGGCGCGAGAAGTCATGGGGCAAAGCGAAGAAAGAGCGCCGACTGGGGGGCTCCGAGAGCGTGTTCATGCAAGTCCTGAGTGAAAAAACGGACTTGGAGGTTACAGGGGCAGCGGCACTTTTCCCCAGCGGGAAATCATTACAAAAGTTTATCCGGGACACCCCCTCAAACCGCCTACACCCGCTCGGCAATCTCGATGAGGTTCAAGTCCGGGTCCCGCAGGTACACCGAGCGGATCGGTCCCGTGGCTCCGGTGCGCGCCACCGGGCCTTCGATGATCGGCCAGTTGACTCGGCGCAGATGGGCAATCACCTGCTCCAGGGGCACGCAGGCGATAAAGCACAGGTCCAGCGCCCCCGGTACCGGCAGGTGGGCCTTGGGTTCGAATTCCTGGCCACGCACATGCAGGTTGATCTTCTGCTGGCCGTACTTGAAGGCCTTGCGCCCGCCGGCAAAGGTTTGCAGTTGCATACCTAGCACCCGAACGTAAAAGTCCTCGGCGGCCACAGGATCGATGGTGGTCAGTACCAGGTGGTCAAGTTGGTCGATCATCGAGGACGCAGCTCCTGAAGGAAGAGAAATAGCCCGGCGGATTATGCTCGCCGGGCGCAGTGCTGAACATGCCGTATCAGGCCGAACGCCGGTACTCGCGCTTGACCTGGTCGATGTAGCGCACCACCGCCGGCGCCTGCTCGAAACGCCGGTAAATCAGCGACAGCCAGGACCACGCCGAACTGCCGCCGATCGGCCGGTACATCACATGGGGCAGGCTCAAATGCCCCACCACCGACTCGGGCACCACCGCCACGCCCTGCCCCAGGGAAACCAGGGCCAGCACCGCCACCAGACCGCCGGGCTGGGCACCGAGCTTGGGGGCATAGGCCCCCTGGGCCGCCACTTGCAAGGTGCCGCTGATCTGCTCAGGAAGGATGAAGGTTTCATTGAGCAGGTGCTCGGAGGCGATCTGCGGCAGCCGGCACAGCCAGGACTCGGCGGACAGCGCCAGGACAAACCCCTCGGCGTCCAGGCGAATGGCCTCCACGCCGTCGGGCAGGGTCATGGGCGAACGAATGTAGCCGACGTCCAGGCGTCCGTCGGCAATTCGCGCCGGCAGGGTTGCCATCGGACACTCGCGCACATTCAGGCTGACGTCCGGACAGTCACGACTGAAGCTCTGCACCTGCTTCTGCAACAACCCGGAATACACCGCCGAGGCCACATAGCCCAGCTCGATGTGGCCGATCTCTCCGCGCCCGGCGCGCTGGGCGTTGCGCTGGGCGAACTCGAACTGGCGAACCGTGGCTTCGGCTTCCAGGAGCAAAGTGGCACCGGCCTCGGTGAGACTGACCTCGCGCTGCTGGCGCAAAAACAGCCGCGTACCGAGGGTCTTCTCCATGTCCTGGATCTGTCGGCTCAAGGTCGGCGGGGCAATCCCTAGTTGCTCGGCCGCGCGGGTAAAATTGCGCTGCCGGGCCACCGCCAGGAAGTAGCGAAAGTGACGAATTTCCATAAAAGGCATTAGCTCAAAGGTAACGAACTGACCGCCAGCAGCTAACAAAGACCCACAAAGGCCGGGATAAGCTGAGCGGACCTTCACAGTAGAGAGCCTTTGCCATGCGCGTCAAACCCCTGATTCTGGCAATGATCGCCTGCTGCTGCCTGCAGAGCGCCGTGGCCGCAGAGATCCAAGCCAACGTTGCCCACAAAGCAATCCTGCCTTTGAACAGCCCCCCAGTCCCGCTCAAGGCCGGCCAGCAGACCACCCAGGCCAAAGGCTGCCCCTGTGCAGTGGTCATCCTCGATGACGGGGTACCGGTGGTGGCGAGCATCGAACTGACAGCACTGTCCATCCTCAGTCGGCGGACAGCGCCATGAGCCGCCTCATCAATCCCCGCCTGACCCTGCTGACTGCTTCCGGGGTCTGCTCGCTGATCGTCCTGGACACCAACATCGTCGCCGTGGCCCTGCCGAGCATCGCCCGCGACCTGGGGGCCAACTTCGCCGATATCGAATGGGTGGTCAGTGCCTACATGCTGGCCTTCGCCGCCCTGCTGCTGCCGGCGGGCAGCCTGGCGGACCGCTTCGGACGCAAGAGGACCCTGCTCTGCGGCCTGGGCCTGTTCATCCTTGCCTCCCTGGGCTGCGGCGCCGCCCCAAACGCCCTGCTGCTGGACCTCGCTCGGGCCCTCAAAGGCGTGGGCGCGGCGCTGCTTCTAACCTCGGCCCTGGCCTCCATCGGCCATACCTTCCATGACGAAGCGGAACGGGCCAAGGCCTGGGCCTTCTGGGGGGCCTGCATGGGCATGGCCATGACCGCCGCGCCCACGGTCGGCGGCTTGATCACCGAGTACTTCGGCTGGCGCTGGATCTTCTACTTCAACCTGCCAGTAGGCGCCCTGCTGCTGTGGAGCGTGCTGCGCAACGTGCCGGAATCCCGGGATACCCAGGCGGCGCGCCTGGACCCCTGGGGCAGCCTGGCCTTCAGCGCCAGCCTGCTGTGCCTGATCTGGGGCCTGATCGAAGCCAACCGCATCGGCTGGAGCCACCCAGCCACCTCCACCCGCCTGTTGGCCGGAGTGGCGCTGCTGGGGCTGTTCGTGCTGATCGAGCGCCTGCAACGCCGGCCCATGGTCGATCTGCAACTGTTTCGCCATCCGCGGTTCATCGGCGCCCTGCTGGGCATGTTCGCCTACGCCGGCTGTGCCCAGGTGATGATGACCCTGCTGCCCTTCTACCTGCAGAACGGTCTGGGCTTCTCCGCCATTGCCTCAGGCCTGGGCATGCTGCCCTTTGCCCTGACCATGCTGATCTGCCCACGCATCGGTGCCCGCCTCGCCGGGCGCTACAGCCCCGCCGCCCTGATGGCCGCTGGCCTGACCCTGGTGGGCTGCGGCAACCTGCTCAGTGCCTGGGCGGTGCATGCCGGGGGCTACCTGAGCTTCGCGGCGGCGATTGCCGTGACCGGTGCAGGGGCCGGCCTGCTCAACGGCGACACGCAGAAAAACATCATGGCCTGCGTGCCCCGGGAACGCACCGGCATGGCCTCGGGCATGAGCACCACCATGCGCTTCAGCGCCATCATGCTGGCCATCGGCGTGTTCGGTGCGCTATTGGCCAGCCATACCCTGCAACGGCTGCAAGGCAGCCTCAGCCAGGTGCCCGGGCCTTGGCTGGCCCAGGCGCCGGACATCGCCTCGCGGGTGGTGGCCGGGGATATGCAGGGCGCCTTGGCGAGCCTGCCGGAAAGCACCCGCGCCCTGATTGAACCCCTGGCCCAGCAAGCCTTTGTCGGCGGCTTCGGGTTGGTACTGACGGTGGCAGGCATTCTCGCCCTGCTGGGGGCCCTGGTGGTGGGCCGGTTGATGCGCAACCCCCTGCCCCAGGCCCAAGGCCTGGTGCTGAAAACCCAATGAAGCATGGGGATGCCGATTGGCTCTCGGGCCGCCGCCAAGATGGGCAGCGGCCCGCTGCTTGCAATTTCAGAACAATAAACAAATGGCTTGAACAACAAATGGCCGGCTAAGGTACGGTCTTCAGCAGACGAGGTCAGTGTGAAGCCTACAAACGTGATTGTGGTCGGTGCCGGCATCGTCGGTGCATCCATCGCCTACCACCTGGCCAGACAGGGCGCGCAGGTCACGGTGGTCGAGCAAGCCAGTCCCGGTTCCGGGGTCACTCGCCATTCCTTTGCCTGGATCAACCCACACGGCGAATTCCCGGCAGCCGCTCGGCCGCTGCGCTCCCTGGCGCTGGCGGACTATCGACGCCTGCAGCAGGAGTTGCCCCAGTTGCAGATTCAATGGACCGGAGCACTGACTTATGCCGAAACCGGCCCGGACTCGACAGACACCGATACCCAGGGGCCGATGTCGTCCGCCCATTGGATCGACCGTGACCGGATCGGTGAACTTGAACCCAATCTGCAGGAACTACCGCAACGAGCCCGGTACGCCCCCGGCGAAGGCAGCCTCGACCCGGTAGCCACCACCCAGACGCTGCTCGAAGGGGCCCGGGCCCACGGCGCCCGGGTGCTTACCCAGACGCCGGTACAGGGGTTGCTGGTGGAGGGCCGGCGCGTGCTCGGCATCACCACTGCGGCCGGGCCTTACCTAGCCGAGCACATCGTCCTGGCAGCGGGCTGCGCCACCCCTGCCCTGTTGGCGCCCCTGGGAATCCAACTGCCGGTGCAGGCCTCGCCGTCGATCCTGATCCGCTTCGATGCCCCGCGCGGCCTGGTCAAGACCCTGGTTTCCAACAGCCTGCTGGAGATTCGCGAAGCGGCGGACGGCAGCCTGCTGGCGGCGGAAGACTACATCGACGACAGCGGTCCTCAAGGGCCCGAGGCCATAGCGCAGCAAGCCATGGCCACGATCCGCCGCCTGTTCCGCGGCGCCGAGAAGATAGCCCTGCGCAGCGTTGAGGTCGGTCAACGCCCAATGCCCTGTGATCAGTTGCCGATCATTGGCCCGAGCCAGCAGTACCTGGGCCTGTACCTGGCGGTGATGCATGCCGGGGTGACCCTGGCGCCCACCGTCGGCCGCCTGGTCAGCCAGGAGTTGCTGCTGGGCCAATGCTCTGCCGAGCTTGCCTCGTGCCGCCCGGCACGCCTGGGCTGACGGGGTTCAGCGGGCTCGTCATCGGTCGTCCGTTCTTCGAATCAAGCCACCCGTGAGCTTGAGCCGGGTCATGACCTGAGTGGCTCAGCCATCCCTGGCTCCTGGTTGCGGACAGCAAAGTCAGGTCCGGAAATTTCAAGCGACTTTCCAGACTCATCCCATATTAGTTTTTGCGCACCCTTTGCTAGGTTGAGCGCCACTTTGCACCCGGGCCAGGTACGGCGCGGGTCTGGCCTCTCTCAAGCTTAAGGATGAGCCTATGTTCGCGCCGGCCGACACTGCGCATTTCGTGCTGTCCATCCCTGCCGTTCGCCACGACTTCAAGGTGCTGGCCTTCAAGGGTCGCGAAGCCATCAGCGAGCTGTATGCGATCCACATCGAGCTGGTTTCGGACAACCCCAATGTCGATCTGGAAAGCCTGCTCAACCAGCCGGCGTTCCTGCAGTTCGGCCTCAAGGGTGAAGGCATCCACGGCCTGATCGACGACATCGAAATCGGCGACAGCGGCAAGCGCATGACCCGCTATCACCTGATCCTGCGTCCTCACCTTTATCAGTTGCAGCACCGCCACAACCAACGGGTCTATCAGAACCTGACGGTGCCGCAGATCATTGCCAAGGTGCTCAAGGAACACGGCATCCTCGCCGACCAATACCGCTTCAACATCGCTCCCAAGCCTTCGGTGCCCAGGGTGTATTGCGTGCAATACGGGGAGACGGATTTCCAGTTTGTGCAACGCCTGTGCTTTGAAGATGGCATTCACTGGCACCACGAACACAGCCTCGACCAGCACCTGCTGGTATTTTCCGACAACCAGACCGACTACCCGATCCTGCCCACCGCGCGCTATCAGCAAGGCAGTGGCCTGGCCGCCGAAGACCCGGTGGTCAGCCATTTCGCGATGCGTTTCAGCACCCGCACCAGCCAGGTGGTGCGCCGCGACTACAACCTGAAAAAGCCCGACCCGCGCAGCGCCTCCAGCGGCGCCCCGCTCGATCCGGTGCCCAGCACCCTGCACAGCTGCGCACAGAGCGAGGCGCTCCCCATCCTTGAGGACTATCGCTACCCGGGCCGCTACAGCACCGGCGCGGTGGGCCAGCAACTGAGCCAGATCGCCCTTGAAGGCCATCGCGCCGATTACCAGTTGGCCAAGGGGCAGAGCGATCTGTCGAGCTTTCGCTGCGGCCATCTGGTCACCCTCAGCGAGCATCCGCGCGGCGAATACAACCAGATGTGGCTGCTGGTCAGCGTTGAGCATGAGGGTCGACAACCGCAGGTGCTGGAAGAGTCGGTCACCAGCGACGATCGCCACGGCGGCTTTACCCAGGGTTACCGCAACCGCTTCAGCGCCATCCCCTGGGACACCTTCTTTCGGCCGCAAGAGCCCGCCCCCAAGCCCCGCCTGAGCAGCCAGACCGCGCTGGTGACCGGTCCTGCCGGTGAGGAAATCTGGTGTGACGAATTCTCACGGATAAAGATTCAATTTCATTGGGACCGCGAAGGCGAGCGCAACGAGTTCTCCAGCTGCTGGGTGCGGGTGGCCACCAGTTGGGCCGGTGAAGGCTTTGGCCACGTGATCATCCCGCGGATCGGCATGGAAGTGCTGGTCAGCTTTATCGGCGGTGATCCCGAACAGCCCTTGGTGACCGGCTGCGTACCGAACCAGCACACGCCCGTGCCTTATCCGTTGCCGGCGAACAAGACCCGCAGCGTGTTCAAGACCCGCAGCAGCCTGGGCGGCAATGGCTCCAACGAGTTGCGCATCGAGGACAAAAAGGGCGCCGAAGAGATCTACGTCCACGCGGAGAGGGATCAGAACATCGAAGTCGAACACGACGAAACCCACTGGGTGGGACGTGATCGCACCAAGACCATCGACCGCCACGAACGTGATCGCATCAAGCGCAACTGGTCGATCAATGTCGACTGCTTCAAGACCGAGACCATCAACCTGGCCTCTCTGCAAAACGTCGGGCTGGCCAAGATGATGAACATCGGCACGGTCTACAGCCAGAACGTCGGCCTGCACATGAACACCCTGGTGGGAATCAACCAGAGCACCCAGGTGGGCCGTAGCCAGAGCACGGTGGTGGGCACGTCCTACAGCCTCAAGGTCGGCGATGGCAGCGTGCAAAGTGCCGCACCGCCTGCGGGTGAGGAGCCTGCGCCGGAGGCCAGCGGACCAGGATCGAGCATCAAGCTGGACGGTGAAAGCATCACCTTGCAGGTCGGACGCTCGAAAGTGGTGATCACCGATGCCGGGATCTACCTCGACGGACCGGACATTCATCTGGTGGCAGGCAACACGGTCAACGCCGATGCCCCCGCAGACGTGCACCTCAACAGCGGCACCGCACAACCGGCGCCGAACCTGCCGGTGGACGCCGAAACCACCCAGCTCAAAGGCCTGGATGTGACCGATGCCATGCCGCTCTTGATCGACGGTAGCTGGTGATGGGCGTCATCCACATCGAGAACCACACCGGGCTGCCACACCTGCTGTATGAAAAAACCACCCCGGCGGGCGTGCCCATGGACATCCTGGTGATTCGCGGCACCTTTGATTTTGCGCAGGGCTTGGCCATGCCCTTGAGTGCAGATCAGAGCGCGATTGTCCTCGGCGATCGCTTCGATGGACCGATAGCCACTTTTCCCTTGCAGGCGGTGATCGCCGAAGAAGGCGATCTGCTGTTGGGCAAGCCCGGCACCGATGTGTTGCTGCAAGGCAGCGTGCACAGTGCTGAGGGGCAGTGGCGCACGAACTGGCCGGTCGAGGTGCAGGTCGGAGCGGTGCGCAAGAGCTTGCAGGTCCATGGCCCGCGCACCGTGCACAAGGGGCTGATGGGCTGGACGCTGAGTGCCCCCGATAAAGTGGAAAAGGTCGCGCTGGATTACCGCCTGGCGTTTGGCGGCTGCTTCTACGACCCCGAGCCGTCACCCGGGCAGACGCCGATTCCCAGCGTCAGCTACCCCAGCAACACCGCCGGTTGTGGCTGGCTGCCGAGCGCGGCTGAATTGAACACCCTGGAGGCTTCGGTGCGCCAACGCATCGAAGCACAGATCGCGCAGTTGGACAGCCTGCCCGCCCCTCAGATTGAAGACCCAGCACATCCCTACAAAGCCCCCTCGCAGCGTTTGCAGCCCGTGGGCCTGACCGCGCTGGCGCGCTGGTGGCAGCCGCGCGTGGGCTTGCAAGGCACGCTGGACGCGCAATGGCTCGCTGAACGCTATCCACTGCTGCCGGACGACTTCGACCCACGCTTTTACCAGAGCGCCCCGGCCGATCAGGTGGCCGTGCCCTATCTGACCGGTGATGAGAGCGTGCGGCTCAAGGGCTGCCTGAGCGAGGGTGACTACCTCATGCAGTTGCCCGGAGTTGCACCGCTGGTGGTGTGTGAAAGCGCGGACGCTGAGCCCTACGTCAGCGTACCGGTGCTCGACACCCTGCGCCTTGACCTGGACCAGCGCCAGGCCGTGCTGCTCTGGCGCCTGCCCGTGACGGCGGGTATCAGCCAGATAACCATGGCGCTGGTTGGCACCGCCGCGTTGCCAGGGAAGGCTTGAACATGACGGACAGATTGACGATCTCCGACAGCGCCGATGATGCGGCAGCGGAACAACGCTTGATGGATGAGCGCAGGCTCAGTGAGTTGCAGCAGCTGAAAGCTGAGCTGGACGCGCAAAAAGCCGCCGCCACTCAAGCGGTAGCCGCCGAGTCGGCGCCGGTGGATAGGGACGCGGCCGCCACCGCCAAAGGGGGCAGCAAGCGCCACGTCGCCCATGACAGCAGTGAATGGCAAGCCGTGTGCAGTGTGCCGGACTTCTGCTGGGTCGGACCGGTGGTGGTGGCTTTCGACTCGTTCGCGACATTGGACAAACCGGTGCTGGCTTCCAGCGACGTCAAGGCCCGTGGCACCAAGGTCTATCGGCTGGGGGACCTCTTCAATCAGGTCCAGGCCGATGCCGGCGCACATGTGGTGGCCGGCACCTCGCTGGGCGCGGGCAACGTCAAGCTGCTGGAGGGACATGGCAACGTCAAGGTCAATGGCCTGCCGCTGGCCCGGCATGACAGCGCCTGCCTGATCAACTGCAACGCCGCCGGTGTAGGCGGCACCCTGGGCAAGATTGTGACGACGGCCCAGTCGGCCACTGCGGTTGCCAGCGAGACGAGTGACCTGGCCCCTCCCGGAGAACGCACCAGCGAACGCCTGCAAGCATTGGAGGCCGAGCGCGAAGCCCTGAAACAGCAGCAACTCGACATCGATGGGCTGGATAAGTACATCGATTTTGACGGCTGGAACAAAAGCGCCGATGAAGGCATCGCCAGCATCAAGCAAGGGGCGGTGCTGGGCTCGACGCCCATGGGTCCGCTGATTGCCCATTACTTTCCGGCGGTGGCGGACGCCGATGCGCAAGTCACCCGTGGCGTGACCGGGTTTGCCAAAGACACGGTCATGGGAATCGGCGAACTGGCCTACACCGGGGCCAAGCATCAAGCCAAGAGCCTGCAGAGCAACTACACCGCCGATGGTCTGCGCGGCCGTGCCTTGGATGCGCAGATCCTCGCGGAGAACATGCGCCTGGGCAACATCACCCCGGGGACTGTCGGAACAAGCATCAGCAACGGAGCCAAGGCCGTGGGTTCTGCCTTGGTCAAACCAGTCACCGATGCCTGGTCCAAGGGCAATCACATCGAGGCCGTGACCCGGGCGGGCGTGGAGATCCTGACCTTGCCCTGGACGCTGTTCAAGGCAGGCAAGGCTGCGGAAGCGGCCAAAGCCGCCAATGCCTTGAAAAACGCCAACCGCACTGAAACCGTCGCCCATGCCGGCGACGGCGTTCACGTCAGACCCCAAGGTGCCGCCCACGGCAGCGCAGAAGACGTGAAAACCGGGAGGACCTCCGACAGCGGCAAAAACTGCGAAACCAGCAAATGCAGTCTTGAAGGCGAGCCGGTGGACGTCGCTACCGGTGACTACCTGCAAACCTGGCCAGTGCTGGAGATCCCCGGCAGCCTCCCGCTGAAACTCTCGCGCCTGTATCGCTCGCGGGCAGACTTTCGCGGGCTATTCGGGTGGAAATGGGCGGACGATTGGTCCCAGCACTTGGTGCTCGATCACCAGCGCATTACCTATCACACCGTCGACGGCAGCACCCTGGACTACGAGGCGCCGGACGACGAAGTCCAGGCCCATAACCGACGTAACGGGCGCTACCTGCTCAGAGGCCAACGTTCGGGCACCTTGCGCCTGTATGACCGCGCGACCCAGCAGACCCTGAGCTTTGCCCACAGCCCGAACCACACTCGCCCCCTGACCGCGATCGAAGACAGCAACGGCAACCGCATCCGCTTTATCTACGGTCCACAGCAGCGGTTGCAGCGCGTCGAACACAGCGACGGCTATCAGTTGCACATCGAGCTCAGCAGCACAGGCCATCTGACAGGCGTCACCCTGCACGACGGCGAACAACACCCGCGCCGCTTGCTCAGTTGCCGCTATGCGCAACACGACATGCTGACTGACTGTGCCAGCCATCAATTCGGCACCCTATATCACGCCTACAACAATGCCGGCCACATGACCCAGTGGCACGACACCGACAAGACCCATTTCCACATTGCCTACGACGCCAAAGGGCGAGTCATTCGCACCCATGCCGACAGCGGGCATTACACCGACCGCTTCGAGTACCACGAGGCCAACCGCTGCACCGACTACCACGACGCTGAAGGCGGTAGCAGCCGGCACTACTACAACAGCAACTTCCTGGTGGTGCGCAAAATCGATGCGCTGGGCCACGAATGGCTGACCGAGTGGGACGAATACACCAACAAGGTCGCCACCACCGACCCTCTGGGTCGCACCACCACCTACCGCTACAGCGACTTCGGCGAGCTGCTGACTCAGATCAACCCGGACGGCACCCGGCACACCTTTGACTACAACACCCAAGGCCTGCTGACACGCTACGTCGCCGCCGACGGTGTCACCTGGCAAATGGCGTACGACGCCCAGGGCAACCTCAGCAGCGTCAAAGACCCCGATGGGCGTACCACCACTTACCAACACGGGGCCCATGGCGAGTTGCTGAGCCAGACCTGGCCGGAGGGCACCCAGACCCTTTACCGCTACGACCGCAAACAGCGCCTGAGCGAAATCCAGCAACCGGACGGCCAGATCAGCAGCGTACAGCTGGACACCCTGGGCCGCCCTCTCCAACAGCAAGACGCATTGGGCCAGATCACCCGTTATGCCTACCACAGCCAGCACGCCCATCCCCGAGGTTCCCTCAGCGGCGTGACCCTGGCCGATGGCACCGAACAACACTGGGCTTACGACAGCGAACACCGACTGGCCAGCTTCATCGATGGCGAAGGTCATCGCACCCGCTACGCCTACGGCGCCTTCGACCTTCTGGAAAAGCTCACCTACCCCGGCGGGCAAAGCCTGACCCTGGGCTACGACAGACTCACCCGCTTGACCCGCCTGACCAATGGCGTCGGCGACGTGTATCAATACGCCTACGACAAGGCCGGGCGCTTGATCGCCGAACGCGACTTCGCCGGCACCCTCACCCGCTATTGCTACAACGCCGTCGGTTGGCTCAGCGAAAAACACTGCGCCGACGGCGCCCGCGTGGCCTATCACTACGACATCGCCAGTGCGCGCCTGCTGAACATCGCTCACTACCGGGCCAACGGCGAACTGAGCGAACAGACCGAGTTCAACTACAACGACGTCGGACACCTGATCGGCGTCAACAGCCCGGGCGCCCGTATCGAATACCAACGCGACGCCGTGGGCCGCTTGCTCAGCGAACGCATCAATGGCCGCCTGATCGAACACCAGTACGACCCCGCCAGTGGCCTGCCCATCGGCCAGCAAGCCGGTGCCATCGCCGAACAGGCCAACGCCCAGGAAGCCTTCGCCGCCCTGCCCCAGGTGCAGTGGCAGCACGACCGCAATGGCGGCCTGGCGCAACTGCTGATCGCCGGCCATGCACCGCTGCAGATCAGCCGCGACGCCCTGGGCCGCGACATCCAGCGCAGCAGCGCCGCCGGCTTCAACCTGCACCAGCACTACAACAGCCTCAGCCTGCTGACCGAGCAAAAGGCCGGCGCAGCAACAACCTCTTTTGTCGAACGCCACTACCGCTACGACAAAGCCTTCAACCCGATCCAGATCGACGACAACCGCTGGGGCCAGAGCCACTACCGCTACAACGCCAACCAGCAACTGATCGCCGCCCACCTGGGCCAGGGCCAGCCACAGCAATGGCTCTACGACAACGCCCTCAACCTGCTCAGCGAAGGGCAGATCCACAGCGCAAAAGGCATGGGCGTCAAGGCTGAGCAAAAAGGCGGGCGCGTGGTCAAATCCGGGGCCAACCGCTACCGCTACGACCCCTGCGGCCGCCTGGCCGAAAAAATCGTCGACCGCCACGGCTTCCGCCCCCAGCGCTGGCAATACCGCTGGAACAACGACAACCGCCTCACCGACCTCTACACCCCCAACAACGAACACTGGCGCTACGAGTACGACGCCTTTGGCCGCCGCACGCGCAAGTTCAACTTCAGCCGCAGCAACAAACGCAACTCGATCTACGCCCACAGCGAACAACACATCATCGGCGAGGAATACCTGTGGAGCGGCGAACAACTGCTCGAAGCCGCGCCCATCTACGCCGACGGCACCGTCGCCTTCGAACACGCCACCCGCTGGAGCTACGCCCCCGGCGGCATCACCCCACTGGCGCAACAACAAGGCGAAAAACTCTGGTACATCGTCACCGACCACCTTGGCACGCCCCGAGAGCTACTGGACGAAAGCGGCCAACTGGGTTGGAGCAACAGCCCCAGCGTCTGGGGCCAGGCAAGGCTATGGCAAGCCGCGAATGACGAGTTCGCCAGCAGCAACGTGGTGCCGATCAACAAGACCACCTGCCCGATTCGCTTTCCGGGTCAGTACTACGACGAAGAGAGTGGGCTGCACTACAATCGGCACCGGTACTACGATCCGGAGACGGCGCAGTATTTGAGTCCGGATCCGCTGGGGTTGGGTGGTGGGACTCGGCCGCAGGGGTATGTGGATAATCCGTTGAGTTGGGTTGATCCACTGGGGCTAGCTGGGTGTAGTGCATATAAAGGAAAACTCAGTAGCAAAGCTTCCGAAATGAAGCCATTAGTTAGAGGAAGTAAAGAATGGAATCAAGCGATAAAAGATTCGAAAAGCGCTCTTGCTAATGGTGATAAATTCCAGGTTAAAGTGCAGTCAAGTACTGACGCAAAAGCATTTTTACAAGAGTCTCAAGGCAACATGAACCGTTATAAAGCCCATACACAAAGTGCACGTGCTGATGGTATTCCAAAGTACCCTAAAGGTTATGAACAACATATGGGGCCGGAAGGCGGATTCGGCGACTCACCACATATCAAGTGGTACAACAATGAAACGGATGGTCATATTTTCTATGATATACCGAATTAATGATGAAAAATAATTATTCATTTGAGCTTCTTACGAGAAAGGAAATCTACTCTGGTTCGAACAAGAGTGATTTGTTCTTTTCTATGTTGGAGTTAACCAAGTGTGGTGCTGTATACCCAGTGGATACGTTTGTCGAGCTGGAAGATAAACTGTCTGACAATCAATATTACATCGCCCACAATCTTGTTTTTCGCAAAGGAAAAAAGGTTTTATTTAATGGTGAATTAGTCGTTTCATACAGGAACGATTTGATTGATTTTTTAGCAAAATCAATCGAAAGCAATGACTTGAGGAATCTATTGATATCACCAGTTTTCGATGAGTCCCCCAGTTATGTCGTATCTATTAATGATGAGTCTTTTTATTTTTTCATATAAACTGTAACCAATAAAATGCCGGTGGATTATTTTGCACTTTCCGGCATTTCTATTTATAGCCTTGAAGAATTTAAAATATCCATATGTTTAGTTACTTTTGCCCGATTCACCACCTGACAGGGCATCACGCTGATATCCAGCGGTTGCCCGGTCAGGCAGCTTTGTGTCAGCCAGTCAACGCCGACATGCGGCTGAGCGCTCACCTACAATAATAACCATTTAATCTCCGCCTCATCGGTGGTGGTGCCTGTCATATTAACGCCGTTCATACATGATCCCCACCTGAATAATTAATCTACCCTGTTCAATATTCACCATTACTGGCTGGCCAGTTAAAAAACCGTGCTACTCCAAACCAATACCCCTTAATAATCAGTTGTGGTGCGGGCTTTTTAGTGCCGCCATTGGGGCAATACCCCCCCGGCAATAACGTTCTGCTTTAGCCGATTTATTTATAGCAGCGTCTGACTTAGAATCGTGCTTAGCCATAGTAACTACCTCGTTTAGTTACTTGTGGTGAGCGGGGTTGTTGTACTGAGAACACTTCAATTGGGCCAGGGCCAGCCACAACAGTGGTGCTACGACAACGCCCTCAACCTGCTCAGCGAAGGCCAGATCCACAGCGCAAAGGGCATGGGCGTCAAGGCCGAGCAAAAAGGCGGGCGCGTGGTCAAATCCGGAGCCAACCGCTACCGCTATGACCCCTGCGGCCGCCTGGCCGAGAAAATCGTCGACCGCCACGGCTTCCGCCCCCAGCGCTGGCAATACCGCTGGAACAGCGACAACCGCCTCACCGACCTCTACACCCCCAACAACGAACACTGGCGCTACGAGTACGACGCCTTTGGCCGCCGCACGCGCAAGTTCAACTTCAGCCGCAGCAACAAACGCAACTCGATCTACGCCCACAGCGAACAACACATCATCGGCGAGGAATACCTGTGGAGCGGCGAACAACTGCTCGAAACCGCGCCCATCTACGCCGACGGCACCGCCGCCTTCGAACACGCCACCCGCTGGAGCTACGCCCCGGGCGGCATCACCCCGCTGGCGCAACAGCAAGGCGACAAACTCTGGTACATCGTCACCGACCACCTCGGCACGCCCCGAAAGCTACTGGACGAAAGCGGCCAACTGGGCTGGAGCAATAGCCCCAACGTCTGGGGCCAGACACGGCTATGGCAAGCCGCGAATGACGAGTTCGCCAGCAGCAACGTGGTGCCGATCAACAAGACCACCTGCCCGATTCGCTTTCCGGGCCAGTACTACGACGAAGAGAGTGGGCTGCACTACAATCGGCATCGGTACTACGATCCGGAGACGGCGCAGTATTTGAGTCCGGATCCGCTGGGGCTGGGGGGAGGGACTCGGCCGCAGGGGTATGTGGATAATCCGTTGAGTTGGGTTGATCCGTTGGGTTTGGCAACATGCCCAAAAGAAGCCGCAGCGAAAATCACAGAAAATGCCTCAAATGGGAAAATTCGACGAGGAAAAGACTATCACGGGAGGTTGGGGCATGATGCTGAGTTGGACATCCTTAGTAGTCCAGAAAATGTCTATCAAGCCAAAAATGGAAATTTAGTCTTCCACAAAGACGGGGACATTGTTGTTACTCATGGTAAGGGTGGGGCTCAAGGCAACGTAATTACTAGTTACGGTCAAGGAGGTCCGCGTGGTGAAAGCGGAGCCGCCATTTATGGAGGCACGCCTTCTGACCCCGGAATACCGATAACGTCTGAAATGATTACATCAGGAAATATCCCCAAACCTAATGGCGGTTTTCTACCCCCAGCAACGAAGATATAACATGTTTAATATTTCATGCATGCAAATTAAAACTTACCCCTCACCTCAACCCACTTATAAAAATTTTAGAATAAAGTATGCCTTCGGGGGAAACTCATCAGTCATCTCCCTTTCAAATGGAAAGTCAGGTATTGGCTCTGAGCATTGGCTTTCTGAAAACTCAGAGCTTTTTTTGTTTAGTATTGATGGTGACCTCGTAAGAACTGAACTCTCCATCCCCAATGAAAATACAAAAAACATTTCAAGTGAGCACTCATCTTGCTGGGGTGAAGTAAAACTTAGAAACCCAAAACATTTCTTATTAGAACCTACAAAACTAAGAAATTTTAGCGCAGAAAGAAAAGAATTGACCTGCCTAAACTTCACCCCCTCTTCAAGCGTTACTCACATACATATAAAAAAAGACTTTAGCTTTATCTTTTCAGAAAATAAATATTGCGGATATCGGTTAAAAAACCCTATCCGTTACCTTTGCGAGTCAGTTGACGAAAACTTAGACCTGATCAAAGAGCCGAATCATGCAGAGTACTGCCTGATGGAAAAATATTTAGCAATCATGTCAGACAATAGACTTGACGAACTGAATCAGAACATGGAATCACTGGTTTGGGAGTTAAGCAAAGAAATATCACCTCACCTTAAAGCTATAAGGTGCAATCGCAGACGGAGGATTATTGAAAAATCAATAACCGATTTGTTGGATTTTTATTTGTGAGCCTAAATAAATTTATAATTATCAATTTAAGAGTATGAGACATCCAGTGCAGCAGCACGGCTGGCTTCAAATTGCACCAGCACTACAAAAGCCTCAGCCTGCTGACCGAGCAAAAGGCCGGCGCAGCCGCAACCTCCTTTGTCGAACGCCATTACCGCTACGACAAAGCCCTCAACCCGGTCCAGATCGACAACAACCGCTGGGGCCAGAGCTAGTACCGCTAGAACGCCAACCAGCAACTGATCGCCGCCCATCTGGGCCAGGGCCAGCCACAACAGTGGTGCTACGACAACGCCCTCAACCTGCTCAGCGAAGGCCAAATCCACAGCGAAAAACCTATCATCGGCGAAGAGTACCTATGGCGCAGCGAACAACCGCGCAAAGCCGCGCCCATCTACACCAACGGCGCCATCGTCTTTGAACAGATCCCCCACAAGAACTCCACCCTCCTCGGCCACTCCCTTGCCATCCGCCAGCCCCCACCTAAAGAGTTCGTAAAGACTGCCCGGCCGCCACTGACCCAGCCAGGCAAATGCGCTTCAATTCTCCTTGAGCCAAGCCTGAAACGCCCGGAGAAGCCCATGAGCAAGCTTGCCCGCTATCTGCAGGTCGAGGACATCCTCCTCGACGTCAATATCTCGAACAAACAGCGCCTGTTCGATCAGGTTGGCCAGCATCTTCAAGAGACCCGGCAACTGCCCGGCGATTGGGTCACGGCCAGTCTGTGGCGCCGGGAACTGGCCGCCAGTACCGCCATCGGCGATGGTGTGGCCGTGCCCCATGCGCGGCTCGCCGAGCTCGACAGCATCCATGCGCTGTACCTGCGGCCGCAGACCGCCATGGCCTTTGCCGCACCCGACCAGCAGCCGGTGAGCGATATCCTCGTGCTGCTGGTGCCCGCCCCCGCCGATCAGCAACACCTGGAACTGCTGGCGGACACTGCCCGGCTGTTCTCCAATCCACGCTTTCGTCAGGCGCTGCTGCGGTGCCACGATGCGTCGCAGGTCAAGCAACTGGTTGACCACTGGTAGTCCCCCAAAGGTCCTGGTCCGAGGTGCTGGCCAGGTGGTGGGGCTTCCAGGTCTAAAATGCTCGCCTCAAAAGGCTGCAAGAAGGCCCCGACTGTCCGTTACCAACATGCGGCCCGAGGCTATTGCCCCGTCACCTTCCTGAAGCGCAGATTGCGCGCCACGCTGCTGGTCAACACGGCACCCTCCTCGGCAAAGCTGATCACCCCCAGTTCACCGGCGCGAAAGCGCTCCGTCGTCAGCGGCTGCAAAGGGTAGCTGTGCTGGCCGATACGTACGTAGAGCTTGCCTTGCCGGGGGTAGACCTTGAGCTGTCCGGGGCTGGTTTGCAGGGCGTAGAGGCCGACATAACGACGAATATCCTCGGGTTTCCAAGCCGAGGCCAGGACGTAGGTCGAGGCCGGGTTGTTGCTGACGATCCGTGCCCCCGGTGCCGCCGCGAGATAGATCGGGATGCCGTCGTTGTCCGCCACCATCAGTTGATCGCTCTGGCGGAGCAACGGCAGGACCTCATGAAAGGTGTCCAGGACAAACCCCTTTCCGGTGCGTTGCAGCTGGAACTGATGACCGAGATCATCCAGGTAGGTGCCGGCCACCAAGGTATTCAAGAACGCCTTGGGCACCGCCTTGATGCTCGGCGGCGGCGCCGGAATGCCCGTGTCCCGGGGCAACCTGGACGGGCCCAGCAGGACATCCAGCAAGCGATGCCCGCGCTCCGACGCCTCCCCTTCCGTGCTGTTGCACAGGACCACAGTGGCCACATCCAGCTTCGGGTACCAGGCCACATCGGTGCTGAAACCGGCCCAACTGCCGCTGTGGGACACCTCTTGCAGGCCCCGATAACTGCGGTTGGCCAGGCCCATGCCGTAATAGCCCGGGTCACCGTCGTTGAAGGGCTCGGTCTGGCGCATCTTCTCCACCAGCGCCGTGCCCCCGACCCGCCCCGTGGACAGGTTGCGCAACCACAGCATCAGGTCCGCCACAGTGCTGTGCACCTGACCGTCGCCGGTCTGCTCCCAGCGGGCGTCCACGGCTTCGGGGCCCTTGGACGGCTCGCCCTGTTCATAGCCCTGGGCCAGGTTCGGCAACTGCACCGGGTACTGATCGACAATGCTCGAGCGACTCATGCCCAGGGGCTCGAACAGATGGGCTCGACTGTAGTCCTTGAGGGGCATGCCGGCGGCTCGCTCGGCGATGCTCGACAACAGTACATAACCGCTGTTGCTGTAGCTGAATTCGCTGCCAGGGGGAAACATCAGGGCGTTCTGCTTGAACAGCAGATCCAGGGCCTGTTGCTGGGTGAAGCGCTGGGTCAGGGGAATCCCCGCCAACTCCGCCAGCAGCATGTAGTCCTGCAGGCCCGAGGTGTGGTGCAGCAGATGACGGATCTGGATGCCCTCGGCATAGGCCGGCAGCTCCGGCACAAAGCGCCGGATCGAGTCATCCAGATCCAGGCGGCCTTGGGCTTCTAGCTCAAGGATGACAAAACCGGTGAACTGCTTGGACACCGAGGCCAGGTTGAACAGGGTATCGGCCTGGATCGCCCGGCCCGTGGCCAGGTCGGCAGCGCCGTACCCTGCGCTCCAGATCGTTTTGGCGCCGCGCATCACCCCGGCGGCGCAACCGGGCTGGTCAGGCTTGATGTCGTCGAACACCTCGTGAAACGCCAGAGGCTCGGTGGCATGGGCCAGGGGCATCGCGCCCAAGGTGCTGATCAGCAAGGTTGCAAGCATGGAACGCATGGGGTTTTCCTCTGGTCACGTCGATCCTTCAGGCTCCTTGGGAGGCTCCTCGGAAGGCGCACCAGTATCACCATGGCAAACATTGGAATCTGTCTGCAGTCAGTGATTTTCTGTGAATAAACGTGCAGGGATATGAGGCGCTGCAGGCCCAGGAACAAAGCCTGCAAAAATGCCGTTATCATCCACCGCTCGAACGCCATCCTCACCGCGCCCCTCGACCCGGCCCCACTTTCACTCGATGGAACCTGCCATGCACCTGCTGTATCCCAGCGACCCGTTCGACCCCAAACGCCCGGACGAGCACTACCTGGACGAGTACGAGGCGGTGCTGGCCGCTGGCCTGAACGCCTCGCTGTTCTCTTTCGAGGATTTCGAAAGCGGCCGTTTCAAGGCTTCCCCGGCCCTGCCAGACGACGAGCCAGTGCTCTACCGCGGCTGGATGTTGACGCCCGAGGGCTACGGCGCACTGCTCGAGCACTTGCACGCCAAGGACGCCAAGGAGTTCACCTCCCAGGCCCACTACCGGCACTGCCATCACCTGCCAGAGTGGTATCCGCTGCTGGCCCGGTACACCAGCGAGACCCGGGTACTGGCGCCCGACACCGACTTTATCCAGGCACTGGCAGACCTGAACTGGCCGGGTTATTTCATCAAGGACTACGTCAAGTCGCTGAACACCGGCAGCGGCAGTCTGGTGGATTCGCCAGCAGACATAGCCCCACTGGTAGAGCGCATGCGTCAGTATCGCGGCCAGATCGAGGGAGGCATCTGTGTCCGGCGCCGGGAGGATTACCTGGAGGACAGCGAACGGCGCTACTTCGTGCTCAACGGCAAGGCCCATGCTGCACAAGGCGAGGTGCCGGCACTGGTGAACGAGTGCGCTGCGCTGATCGACAGCCGGTTTTTTTCGGTGGATGTGGTCTTGCGGGCCGACGGCGTGCTGCGTCTGGTGGAACTGGGAGACGGTCAGGTATCGGACCGCAAGGCGTGGTCGGCGCAGCGCTTTGCCGCCATGCTCGGCGCTGCCGACTGAGCACTGCGCAGCGCAGCAAGCACCGCAGCCCCGCTTCAAAAGCGCCCTCAAGCCCCTGCGCGCCCTCCCCGGCCAGAGCCAGTGCCAAGGCGTGGCCGTGGGTGTAGTCCACCAGCAGGTCGAACAGCACCGGGTCATCGTCGAGTTGCCGTACGACCTCACGCAAGCGCCCGCTGAAGGCAGCCAGGGAGCCACCGAACAGCTGCGGATCACTGAGCACGCACAGGGTCAGGGCCGGGTGGCTACGGACCCGGGCCATGTAATGACCAAGCAGCTCCTGAACCCGTTGCGCAGCCGGCAGGTCCTCTTGCGGCTCCGGCAGTGGCACGCCGTGCACCCGCTCCACCAGCAGGCGCATCAGGTTGTGCTGGTCGCCCACGTGATAGGCCACCGACAGCGGGGTGATCCCCAGCTGTCGCGCCAAGGCCCGGACGCCGAATCCCTCGGGGCCCAGTTCCTCCAGCAACGTCAGTCCGGCCTGCAGGACCAGATAGAGATTCAGCGAAGGACCGGCAGCAGGACGACCGCTGCGCTTGACACTTTCACTCATCAGGGCGGCTCCCCTCGACGCGATAGCGGGTGCTGACCAGCCCATCGGGATACTGCCGCGAGGTGACGCAGTGCAGTCGCAGGTCGCTTTCAAGCCCGCCAAACAAGGGCCGTCCACTGCCGAGCAGCACCGGCACCCGGGTCAGGGTCAGTTCCTGGATCAGCCCCGCCTGCAAAAAGGCCCGGATCACCGCACCGCCATCGATATAGGCCCGCTTCCAGCCTTCGCCCCGCAACTGCGCCACCAACTCCGCCGGCTGCGCGGCGCTGATGCGCAGCTTGTTCCGCAGGTGCTGTGGCACATCTTCAGCCGCAAGGCTGCGGCTCATGTGATAAGTCACTTTCAGGAGCATCTGGCAATCAGCAGGCTTTCGGCAAACAGCCATAAAGTAACCTCAGAAGCTCAGGCGGTAACCGACATTGGCCGCCCAGGGCCGATCGATGTTCGAACCTTCACTGGTCTCGACCTCGGCATACACCTGATGGTTGCGGGTCAGTTCCCCGGTGATTCCGGCACCGGCGTACCAACCGCCACCACTGCCATCGGGACGGCTGCCGATGCCGTTGGTGCGCACCTTGTTTTGCGCCGAAAGATCCTCGATCCAACCGGCCTTGAGGTAGGGCTGCAGGCGCGTGCCACTGTCCAGTTGCAGGTTGCGCCCGACCCGAGCGCCGGTGCGGACCTGTGTCGACAAGCCATCACCGGGCTCCACTTGCAGCCCGTTGTCCAGGCGATAGTTGTCCGAACGGGCGTAGAGCATGGAAACCTGCACCTGGGGCTCGACGAACCAGCGCTCGCCCAGATCGATCTGTTTGCCAGCCTCCACCGACAGCCCTGTGCCTTTGCTGTGCGAGTGCCCGGAGACCTTGGTACCGTCGGTGCCCCACACGTCCAGGCGGGTGGACCAGCGGTTCAGGGTCAGCAAGGTATCGGTGTACCAGCCCGAATCATCAATGTAAGTGGCGTAGCCGCCCAGATGGTAGCTGTCGAGCTTGCCACTGCCCTCGCGCTTGAAGTCGCGGTCGCTCTGGCTGTAGCCGGCCAGCGCGCCCAGCACCAAAGCACCACCGGCGGTGTCGACTCGGGTATCCATCCCCAACTGAGTGCCCTGCACCTGCTGGGAAAAATCACGGCCGACACCATTGTCCAGCGACTGCTGCTGGCCGAACCCGCGAATCCACAGTCCCTGACGATCCACTCCTTGGCGCAGGTCGCCCAGACGCTGTACCAGGGTCGCGCGCTCGGCGTCCCAGGTGGCGCGCAAGGTGGCGATGGCGCTGCTGTTGATGGCCGCGCTGGCGCCAGTGGAGAGATTGTCAGGCCCCGGCATCGGTTGCAGGCGACCGACATTGACCAGGCTCCAGTTACCCTGGGTATCGGCCTGCAAGCCGTAGCGATAGGTTCCGGCGTCCACCACGCCATCACGATTGACCAGGCTGAACGAACCCGAGCCACCCGCACTTTGTACCAGCGTCAGGCTCTGCCCCTCGGCCCCGGGTTCAGACCCGGAGTTGCGGACCAGAATGCTGTTTTCGCCGGTCACCTGGCCACCAACGATCAGGCGGTCGCCCTGCTGCCGACCCAGGTCGGTGTTCATGATGTAGTGACCATCGCCGCTAAGATCACCACTGATCTGCAGCTGCTTGAAAGCGCCCGCCAGCGTGGGGTCGGCAAACTCCACCACACCATTGTTGCTCAGGCGCGTGAGCTGCGAATCGCCACGCAAGATCCAGGCGCTGCTGTCGTCCAAAGACAGCTGGGTCCCCCCAGAATAGCCCCATCCAGACTGGAGTGATCAGCCAGGAACAACTGCAGGCTACCGCCATCCACTTGCACGTCATCCAAAAGATTGGAGCTGACAGCCTCCAGATTCACAGCCTCTGCCAGCGCACCACAGGTGCGGTTGGTGATCCACAACGCGGTTCCCTGCTGGCCGCTGCTGCGGCCGGTCAGGGTGCTATCGGTGAAGCGCGTGTTCAAGCCGCCACCGTTGACCAGAATGCCCACTCCGTCCTGAGTCTGTATGTGACTGGCGGTGACCTGAACCTCGTTAACCACCCCGGCTCTGCTGGCATAACTAATAATACCGTTGGCCTTGGGATCGCTGATGCTTAGGGTCGCCCACTGGAGCAGCGAGTTGGCGTTGTTGTTAATGGACAGGCCATGGGCCTCTCCCCACGAAGGTCAGCACATCGCTATCAATCGACTGCACACTGGCACCCAGGCCAGACGCAAACAGGCCATAGCCGAAGTCGTCGCGGGTCACGATGCGACTGTCGTTGAGGGTGATCTTGGCTCCCGCCATCCGCGCCAGCGCCTGACGTCTCGATCAGCGCTCAGCGGACGTTGAAGACTGCCCCCGGGCTGTTCATGGTGTACGCAGATGCGTACAGGGCATTGGAGCCGCCGTCCATGGTGAATACGCCTGCTCGGTTGCAGACGCCCGTGGCCGCATCTCCCTTGGTTTCCAGAAGGATGTTCTTGGCGTCCACACGGGTGTTGGTCCCCGGCATACAGATCGCCGCACCGAAGTCGCACTTGGTGGTGATCTGCACGGCATCCGGATCGGCCGCAGCCTGGCCGGCATTGACGTTGATGCCGTTGCTAACTTGCGAGGCGATCTGGCTGTTGCTGACTACCGCCGCGCCGCCCGGCTGCTGGTACACACTGTTCAAGTGTGATGCCATCCTCCCTGGCATTGATGGAGCCGTTGCTGAAGGTAAGGGAACCACTGCTGACTAACATGCCTCTCCCGGTGCTAGCACTGATGTCGACGCCATTGGCATTGATGGTGGACCCCAGGCCCTCGGCAGACGTTGTCTGAGAAGAGCCCAGGGAGCGGATGTCAACCCGGTCCAGTTCAATGAACGCGCCATCTTGGGCCCGCACCATTGAGAAAGATCCGCTCACGGTGCTGATTCGAGGCCTTGATGGCAGAGCCGTTGCCTTTGCCAGACAGCGCCGAGGCACGGTAGTCCGAGGCGCTGATGAAGCCCCCGACAGCTCTGCCTGGCCACCGGCAGAGACCATCACACCGCTGCTTTGGCTGCCTCTGGTGGTGAGGATCACGTCACTGAGGATCAGCTGACTGCCGGTGGAGGTGGCGCCGGTGGCGAAATCGGAGCCGCCGGTAGTGAGGATCACATCAGACAACTAGACCTTGCCGCCGGCATCCACCTGCACGCCCACCACCGAATTGTCAGGGCCGCCCGCCGTGGCGTTGATAGCATATCCGTTGACCTGCAACTGATTTTGCAAACCGCTTACGAGCACAGCAAGGCCACTGCCGGAATGATCAACACTCACATTATCCATGGTTAGCGATTCACCTAGGGCGGAAGAGATGTCGTTTTTTTCATAATCGGCGGCGACTGTGCAGGGAGTAACAAGAGTCAAAAACGAAAAAACGGAACCGACCGCGACATTTAGCGTTTCCTTAACCATAACCACCAAGCTTTTGCTTTGAAGCACAATAAGCACGAATGGACGAGTCACGAGGCAAACTAACAAATGAGAATCTTCTTAAACCCTCGACCACTAAGAATATTCTTAAGATAGATGTAGAAAGTTCTTATTACCATGGGCTCATGCATACACAAGCTCATTCTATAGCTCCTATAAGCCAATATTCCGGCTCCTATATTCCGGCTTTAATGCTAAGACTCTTCATGTACAGCCTGCTTTTATGCATCCTGGTCATCGCTGGCTTCATCATTCAATGGTCACTTAATGAAACACTTTCCAACTATCGCCGACAGATGAACGCTGCGGCTTTTAACGCCCAACAATTTTTCAATAAACGAGATAGCCTTTTAAAAGCGATTGCTTCCTCAGCGATACACACTAGTGACAATCGACTTAGCTCTTACAACCTCAACTTTCTGACAAGCAATGAGCAATTACGTGTATTGCCATTGGGCAATGCCACGGCGCCGCGCTGGGCCCTGGTCCTCACCGCCCGCGATCTGATCGAAATCGACAACACCCATAGTCAACTGCTCTATCTGGCGCCGGAACAAGGGATAGTCAGCAGCCTCTACGAGCCGACGGACAGCGGCCCCGATGCGCATTCCGGCAGTGCGAGCAACACCCCCTGGCTCAAGCTGCTTGACCAGCGCGCAGCACAGAACCTGCTGACCCAGCCCCCAGGAGCGCGAACCCTGTGGTACTGGACCGGCGCCAACGCCAACAAACAGGTGTACCTGCTTCGCCCGGTGGACGAACACCAGGCCAGCGAGGGTTGGCTTGGTCTGGAACTCACCAAAATCGATCAGGCCCTCGCCCCTCTGGGCCTGCACCAGGGCAAGTACCTGCTCTATGACGCCGAAGGCGCGTTGGTGCTGCACAGCACCAACTGGCAAGTGCCCGGTAGCCTGTCGCGCCTGCAGGCCGACGAAGACTCCTTCGGCCTTCACCGTCTAGGCGGGTTACCTGACTACATCGAGCTCAACAAATCCGTGGGCAACGCCGGCTGGCGCCTTGTGTACTACGCGCCAATCAGCCAATTGTTGCAAGACAGCTCCGCTCTGCTGTACAGCACCCTGGTGGTGACCTTGCTGCTGTTCGCGGCCATCTTCCTCGGTGCGCGCTACATCCGGCTGCGTCTGGTAGACCCGGCGATGCAGCACTACAGCGCCCTAGCGGACAGCGTTTCGCTCAACCGGCGCTTCATTGAGGTAGCACCAGTGGGCCTGTGCTTGATGCGCCGCGACAACGGCCGACTGATCCTTTGCAACGAATCCGGACGGCGCTGGCTGAGATCAGTCCCCAGCTTACGCGAACAGATTCTCGGCGAACCGCATAGCCGCGTGCACGTCATCGACCATGCACTGGAGGATGGCACGTTCATCCATCTGACCTGCGCGCCCACTGGCTACAACGGCGTGGCAGCGGTGCTGTGCTGCATCAGCGACGTCACCGACTTCAAGATGGCCGAGCAGTCGCTGCTACAGGCCAAACAGCTATCGGACCAGGCCAACCGTGAGAAAACCCTGTTTCTCGGCACCCTAAGCCACGAGATCCGCACGCCAATGTACGGCATCCTCGGTTCCCTGGAAATGCTCCGCACCACCGCCCTCAGCACCCAGCAGAACGACTATCTGGAAGCCAGCCAGCAAGCCTCCTCGGCGCTGATGCGAACCATCAACGACACCCTCGACCTGTCGCTGATCGAGTCCGGACGCCTGAGCCTGAACCTCGCACCGTTCTCCCCGGTGAGACTGATGGAGGAAGTGGCCCTCAGTTACTCGGCACGGGCCCGTAGCAAGGGCTTGCGCCTGTACGTGATCCTGGACCCGAATGTCGCCGAGCAGGTACTCGGAGACGGTGAGCGCATTCGCCAGATCCTCAACAATCTGGTGAGCAACGCAATCAAGTTCACCGAATCTGGCCACGTGATACTGCGCCTGCAAGCCCAGGAGCAGCAAGGCCAGACTCCATGCCTACGTTTCCAGGTGGTGGACAGTGGCCCCGGGATAGCCCCGGAGTTCCAGGCCAAACTGTTCGAGCCCTATTTCCGCGTACCCAGCTGGCTCGGCCAGAAAACCTCGGGCACCGGGCTTGGCCTGGCCATCTGCCAACGGCTGGCATACATGATGCGAGGTCAGTTGAGCGCCATCAGTGAGCCCGGACTGGGTTCGAGTTTCAGTTTCAGCCTAACCCTGGAACCCAGCAACTCGGCGCCGGCGCCCGATCTGCCGCGCCTGGGAGTGACCCCGGTGTATGTGCGCGGTGACGTCCGGGAAGTAAATCTCAATCTGTGCCACTGGTTGCGCCACTGGGGCGCGTTGGCGATCCCCTATGTCGCCGAACGCGCCCCGCCGTCCCGCAAGGCGGTATTAGTAGAGGCCTTTCTCGGCCCATCGCGGCCGGTGACCTGGAGTGGCCCGCGAGTGATCATGCACGCTCCCGGCATGGGCCCGCCACAGCGCCAGGCCAGCGACAGCTGGATCGCCCGCACTTTCAGCCTCGACAGCCTGCGCAATGCGGTGGCACAGGCCCAATCCGGCATTGTCACCGAGCGCTGCTTCGCCTCCCCCAAGGCCCTGGTTCCGAGCCTGGACCTCAAGCTGCTGGCGGTGGACGACAGCCCATTGTCGCTGCAGGTGATTGTTCAGCAGGGACGCTACCTGGGCAACCACATGGTGGCGTGCGCCAGTGCCATCGACGCCCTGAAACTCAACGACCTGCTGTCCTTCGACGGGGTGCTGACCGACCTGCAGATGGAGCACATGGACGGCCTGTTGTTTGCTCGTACCCTGCGCGAGCGCGGGTTCTGCGGCCCCATCATCGGCATCACTGGCGAACTCTCGCCAGTGATGCGCAGCCGCAGCGAAAAGGCTGGGATACGCCAACTGCTCATCAAGCCGGTCCCTCTGGACGCCTTGAGCGAAGTACTGCAATCCATCAAGAGGAAAGTCATGTGAGCGTGCCCAAATCCCTGCGCGTCCTGGTGCTGGACGACCACCCGATCCACTGTATGCAGGCCCGGCAACTGCTGCAGCAGGCAGGGTTCGGCCCGGTGGACTGCGCCCAGGACGCGCGTCAAGCCCTGGCCATGCTGCACCGGCAGGTCTACGATCTGGTGCTGGTGGATCTGCATATGCCGGAAATGGATGGGGTGCAGTTCATACACGCCCTGACCGGTATCGAACAGGTGCCGATCCTTGCCATCGTGTCATCCTGCTCGCGACGGCTGATGAACAGCGTCAGCCTGATGGCCAAGGAGAAAGGCCTGGCGGTGCTCGGGACCTTCACCAAACCGCTGGAAGCGGCACACGTCGAGCAGATCAGCACCATCATAGGTAACAGCCAGGGCCAGGGCCCCGGCGCGCGCCCCCAGCCCGAACATGCCGCGGTGTTCGAGCGCCTGGTACTGGAGCAAGCCATCGAACGGCGCGAACTCAAGGCCCGGTTTCAGCCTCGGCGCTCGCTGAGCACTGGCCGAATTATCGGTGCCGAGGCCCTGGTGCGCTGGGACAGACCGTCCTTCGGCCTGCTGATGCCCGACTCATTCCTGGCCTCGATCAGCCGCTGCCAGCTGGACCATCAACTGTTGCTGCTGATGCTCGACGACGCGATCCAGGCGCAGCAACACTGGCAGCGGCTGGGGTATCGCCTCAAGGTCTCGGTCAACCTGCCCACCGGGTTGCTGGACGATCCCGGCCTGCCGGACCAGTTGCAGCGCCTGACCGTCGCTGCGGGGCTGTCCACCAGCGACTTGTGCTTCGAGCTGCTGGAAACCGAACGGCCCTTGTCCCCCGGCCACTACCACATGGGCGCCAGCCGCCTGCGCCTGAAGGGTTTCGGCTTGGCCCAGGATGACTTCGGGATGGGCTACAGTTCTATGTACTCACTGATTTCCACGCCATTTACCGAGATGAAAATCGATCGCCACTTCGTCCATGGCGCCGCCGCCGACGAAACCCGTGCCGCGGCCCTGGTAGCGGCGGTGCAATTAGGCCGGCAATTAGGCCTGGAAGTGGTGGCAGAAGGAGTAGAATTGGCCCGTGACCTGGAGTTTCTGCGCTTGATTGGCTGCGACAGCGCCCAGGGCTACCTTATTTCGGCGGCATTGGAGCTGGACGCTTTTACACAATTGCTGGGATGCAGTGTCACCCCCCTTGTTTCTTCACCGACCCGGCCCGTCTCTCCAATCCCATGCCAGACATCCCGCTACGACGCATTGCACAGAACTTCCGACGACTGAACCTGATCCTGTTCGTCATCCTGCCTTTGCTGCTGATCATGGGCGGCGCCCTGTTCTGGGGTGGCCAACGGATCATTCGCCAGGAACAGGAACGGGTTGCCGTGGACTTCCAGTTACTGACCCGCTACATGGGCGAACAGAGAGCCCTGCTCGAACGCTTGAAAAGCGAGCAGTTCAGTGACGAAGACTCGAAGAGTCCGGCGCGCATCTTTCGCCTGATGGATCAGCAGCAGGCACTCGGCGCGACCCTGTTCCAGGGCAGTCCGTCGCACGTGGAAACGCCCTTCACCCTGGTCTGCGAGGACATGCTCCATTGCCCCCTGGACAGTGCACGGGCCGCCAGCTTCGGCCGTTATCTGACGGACCTTTACTCCAGCTTCTGGGTCCGCTCCAGCTATCCGGCCTCGGCGTTGCTGGTGGTCGATGCCAGTACAGGCAGCAGCTATACAGTGCCCACCGTCAACACTCGCCAGCCGCAACTCTCCGCCGCCCAGGTAATGGCCAGCATCCATGCCATACGCAACAGCGGCCACGGCAGCAACAGTGATGAAGTCCGCTGGATCCGCCTACCGGGGTTCGCCAATCATGTATTGGCCTTTACCCCGCTAAGCAACCCACACTTCACCAACGGCGCAACGGATGCCAGCACATACGCCGCAGCCCTGACCGACCGTCAGCGCATCAATGTCCTGTCCCGGCCCATGCAATCGACCTTCTATGACGCCTTCTGGCTGGAAAACCAGCACGATGGGCTGCTGTTGGGGGAACGACCGCAACCTGCGGACGTGGATCAGGAGGTCAGCCTGCGCAGCGACGGCCTGCTATTTCGCATCAGTGACGAGCATGCCACCTGGACCGGCTATTACCTGCTGAGCTACCAGACCCTGTTCCTCGGCCACTCCTGGCCTCTGGTGGTGGTCCTCATGCTGCTGGTGCTCAGCCCCATAGTCGGCCGCGCCTATGTTCGCTGGTATCAGCGCCTGGTCATCGCGCCGGCGCAGCGGGCACACAGCGAGTTGGTACAAAGCGACCAGTTCAACAGGACCCTGCTGGAAACCACCCCGGTGGCCCTGTGCGTGCTCAGCCGTGAGCGCAGCCTGATTGTCTTCGCCAACACCCTGGCCCTGAAGTGGTTCAACACCCAGATTGGCCAAAGCCTTGAGAACAGCGGCCTGGAACTGGAGCTGCTGGAGCGGATCAGCCAGGCCAGAGAACCGGGTGAAATCGAAAACTATCAGAGCCACGACGGACACTCGTTCTACATCGCCTACGCTCCGACTCTTTATCGCAACCAGGAGGTGCTGGTTTGCGCCTTCGCCGATCTGAGTGTCAGGGCCCAGATGGAACAGCAACTGACCCAGGCAAAACAGGCGGCCGACAAGGCCAACAGCGCCAAGTCGGTGTTTCTGGCGACCATGAGCCATGAGATCCGCACGCCGCTATATGGCGTGCTCGGTTCGCTGGAGCTGATGGGCCTGACCGACCTGGACCGCGAGCAACGCCAGTTGCTCGAACGCATCCAGGTATCCTCGGGCCTGTTGCTGCAGATCATCAGTGACATCCTCGATATCACCCGGATCGAATCCGGCCAACTGTCCCTGGCCGATCAGTCGTTCGACCCTAGGGCGCTGGTGCAACGCTGTACCGCGGCGTTTGTCGACGCGGCTCGAAACAAGGGACTGCTGCTGTTTGCCTCGGTCGACCCAGCCCTGCCGCCTTTGCTCGGCGACCCCGGGCGGATCAGCCAGATCCTCACCAACCTGATCAGCAACGCGGTCAAGTTCACCCATTCCGGGCACGTGATCGTGCGGGCCCGCAGCGAGCCCGGCAGCCAAGGGCAGGTGCGCTTGACTCTACAGGTGGTGGACACCGGAATCGGCATCGGCCAGGAGGAACAGCAGCAGTTATTCATCCCCTTCTACCAGATCGATGCCCACTCCCACACGGTGCACGGCGCCGGGCTGGGCCTGTCGATCTGCGCCCGGCTGGCGGCACTAATGGGCAGCCAGATCCACCTCACCAGCGAACTGGGCCTGGGCAGCAGCTTCACCATGAGCCTGGAACTGCCGGAGGCCTTTGATGTGCCAATCGCTCCTGTGCCGGATCTCGGCGGCACGCAAATTCATGTCCAAAGCCCACACCACGAGCTGACCGACAACCTGTGCCTGTGGCTGCAAAAATGGGGCGCCCAGGCCACCCCCTTGGACGCTTCGGCCGCCACGCCCAAAGGCGAGGGTATCCTGCTGCGCCTGATGGACGATGGCCAGGAAGCGCCGCTGGCCACGGGCATGCTGCGTATCGACCTCGGCGAGCAGCACCAGGCCCCCGGCATGAGCCTGGCCGAGACCTGTGACTTCATGGCCATCAGTCGTCTGATCGAACGCCGCCTGGGACGCGCGCCGGAGCCTAGCGAGCCGTCACCAACTGACCTGAGTGGCATGCCGGCCTTGGGCTTGAACGTGCTGGTGGCCGAGGACAACCCGATCAACCAGGCGACCCTGAGCCATCAATTACAGCAACTAGGCTGCCGCAACACCCTGGCCGCCGATGGCGCGGAAGCCCTCGACCTGTGGCGGGTAGGCGACTACGACTTGCTGCTGACCGACGTCAACATGCCGCGCATGAACGGTTATGAGCTGACCTGCATCCTGCGTGCCTCGGGAGACGACCGACCGATCATCGGCATCACCGCCAACGCCATGTGCGACGAGGAAGCCCGTTGCCAGGCCGCCGGCATGGACTCCTGGCTGGTCAAGCCGGTGCCACTTCAGACCCTGCGTGCCAGCCTGGCGCGGCTCACCCAGCTCGCCCCGCTGGACGATCAACCCGCGCCTCCCAACGCAACGCCAGCACAGGCGTTCGACGACCTGCCGCCCAACCTGCTGCAGATTTTCACCAGCACCATGAAACTGGACATTGAACAACTGCACCAAGCCCTTGACCGACAAGACTACGAACGCATCTTCCACCTTCTGCACCGGATTCGCGGGTCGCTGGCGGTAGCCGGCTACGAAGCCCTGATCCTTCAACTGGAAGACTTGGGACAGAGCCTGCGAGAAGTCGGTTTGACAGCCACCACGCGCACGAATGGCCTGACGCTGTTGCATGCCTTGCAGGACATCAGCCAGCCCGGCTGACCTCTCTCCGCACCCACATTCCTGTGCATCTCCTTCGACGAAAATGGATCATATCCACCATGAAAAAAACCCGAGTTGCCCTGGCTGACGATCATCCTCTGGTGCTGGCTGCAGTCGGCGATTTGTTGCACAAGACCGGCCAATACGAAGTGGTGGCTGCCGTTACCACCCCCAGCGCACTGATCCAGCAACTCACGGACGATCCGCGAATCGACGTGGTGATTACCGATTACTTCATGGAGGGCGACGAGACGTTCGGCGACGGCATCCGGCTGTTGACCTACCTGATCCGTCACTTTCCGCGGGTCCAGGTGTTGGTGTTGACCATGATGTCCAACCCGATGATCGTCGCAGCGCTGTACGACCTGGGCGTGCGCGCAGTACTGCTCAAGCGCCATGACATGAGCGAACTACTGAGCGCCCTGAAGAACGTGAAGCGGGGGCGCATCCATCACCCGCCGAGCCTAACGGCGCAGAGTGAATTCCACAGCACCCCGGTGCGCTCCATGGCCGACGGCCTGAGTAGCCTCACGCCCAAGGAATACGAGGTGCTGCGGCACTTCGTGCGTGGCGAGTCGATGATGCAGATCGCCGCCAACCTCAAGCGCAGTGTCAAGACCGTCAGCGCGCAGAAGATCTCGGCGATCCGCAAACTCAACCTGGACAGCGACCAGGCCCTGGTCGCGTTCTGCCTGGAGTCCGGGGAGTTCCAGTAAACCGGGGCTCGGCTCGACGGACCGGTGCCGGAGGAATCGCCAGGCGGTTGGTGGCCGCATCAGGGCGCCGGATTGACCATCAACGAGGGTGCCAGGCTGTCTTGGTTCTGCAAGCCGGGAGCGCAGGCGACGAAGTCCTCCTTGCGCAGCACCACCAGGGCAATCAGGGACACCACCCCGGTGGCCACGTAGAAGTACCAGGGCGAGGTGATGTCGCCGGTGAGCTTGATCAGCCAGGTGGAGATCAGCGGTGCACTGCCACCGAACACCGCCACGGGAATGTTGTAGGCCACGGCAATCCCGGTGGAGCGGATGCGGGTCGGCAGCAGTTCGCTCATCAGGGCGTAGGTCGAGGAGGCGTAGAGCCCGAACAGGATCGCCACCGCCATCAGCGGCCAGAACAGCGTGGCCGGGGTGGCGTTGGGCGCCGACTTGAAGAACCAGTACATGGCCAGGGTAGCCAGGGTGCCGATCACCATCAGGAACGGCTTGCGTCCGTAGCGGTCGGTGAAGGCGCCGCCCAGGGGCATGACCAGCGCCGCCGAGAGGCTGGCGACGAACACATAGAGCAAGGTAGTGCCGCTGTCGAACTTGAGGGTGTTGGACATGTAGGTCGAAGCGAAGGTCAGCACCAGGTAAAAGATCGAGCTGTGCAGGGTGATGATGAAGAACACCAGGGCAATCGAGCGTTTCCACTGCCAGACCTCCCGCAGCGGTGCCTTGGAGGTCTCTCCGGCGTGCACCAGGGCGAGGAACTCCGGGCTGTCTTCGAGCTTCAGGCGGATGTACAGCGAGATGAACCCCAGGGGGCCGGCGATCAGGAACGGAATTCGCCAGCCCCAGTCCTGCATCAACTCGGCCCCCAGGGCCCAGGTCATGCCATTGGCCACGGCGCCGCCCAGCAACAGGCCGAGCACCGCGGTGACCATCAGCCAGCAGGTGGCAAAGCCCCGGCGCCCGGGCCCGGCGTACTCGGAAATGAAGCTGGTGATGGTGCCGATCTCGCCTCCGGCGGAAAACCCCTGCACGCAGCGGATCAGCACCAGGAGGATCGGCGCGGCGATGCCGATGCTGGCGTAGGTCGGCAGCAGGCCCAGCAGGCAGGTGGAACCGGCCATCAGCATCAGTACGGTGATCAGGGTCTTGCGCCGCCCGATCTTGTCCGCCAGGGGGCCGAAGAACAGCCCGCCCAGGGGACGGATGAAAAAGCTCAGGGCAAAGGCCGCAAAGCTCGCCAAGAGGCTGCTGGTGGGGTCATCGGAGACGAAGAACGCCTTGCCGATGTACAGCGCCAGGAACCCATAGACGCCGTAGTCGTACCACTCGATCAAGTGGCCCGAGGTCGCGCCGATAAAGGCCCGGCGCCGCTGGCGCTGGGGATTGCAAGAGGTCATGTCCATGTTGGGAGACTCCTGTCGTATTGCTGTCCATGGAAAAAATCTTTCAGAGGTCGGCGATGGACCCTGTGGGGTCCTGCAACCACTGGCGCAAGCGGGTCTTGAGAATCTTGCCGTAGCTGTTCTTGGGCAGCTCGCGGCAAAACAGGTATTTCCTGGGCTTCTTGAACGAGGCCATGCGGGTCACGAACCATTGGTTGAGTGCCTGAGCATCGAGGCCGCCTGGGCAGCGCAGCACCACGAAAGCCACCACCGACTCGCCCCACTCGGCATCCGCCTGCCCCACCACGCAGACCTCGAACACCCCGGGATGCTGCATCAGCACCTCTTCCACCTCCCGTGGGTAGATATTGCTGCCGCCGGAAATGATCACGTCCTTGGAGCGGTCCGTGAGGGTCAGCAACCCGCGACTGTCGAGAAAGCCGATATCGCCGGTGAGCAACCAGCCATCCACCAGGGTCGCCTGAGTAGCTGATGGGTTGTCCCAGTAGCCGTGCATCACCGGGGCCCCGCGCACAGCGATTTCCCCGGGTTCGCCGGGGCCCAGGCGCTGTCCATCGGCATCGACTATCCGCACCTCCACACAGGACTGCGGCCGCCCCACCGAGGCCGCGATTGCGGGCCAGTCGGGATGCTCGCGGTCGGCGATCAGCTCCCGGGACAGGGCGCTGATGGTCATCGGGCACTCGCCCTGGCCGTAGATCTGCACCAACCGCGGGCCGAAGGTATCCAGGGCCTGGCCCAGGTCCGCCAGGTACATGGGGGCTCCTCCGTAGACAAGGGTCTTGATCCCCGCGCCGTCATAGCCTTGCTGCCGGGCCTGCTCCACCATGCGCTTGACCATGGTCGGGGCGGCAAACAGGCTGACCTGCCCCAGTTCCTGCGCCAACCCGAACAGCTCCTGCGCATCGAACCCCCGTGACTCCGGCACCACATGCCGGGCCCCGCAGCGCACGTGAATGAAGTTGTAGAGCCCGGCCCCGTGAGACATCGGCGCGGCATAGACCACCGCATCAGTGGCCTGCACCGGGTCCACATCCAGCGGGTAGCACAGCGACATGGCCATCAGGTTGCCGTGCGACAGCATCACCCCCTTGGAACGGCCGGTGGTGCCTGAGGTGTAGAACAGCCAGGCCAGATCATCGTCCCTGCGCGGACAGGGTTCCAGCAGCTCGTGGTCCGGGGCTACCGTCGGCGCGGGGCTGGCGTAACCGGGCAACTCGCGGCAGTTGTCCGGCAAGTCCTTAAGCTCGAAAGTCCGCCCGCTGTCGGTATAGATCGCCCGAGCCCCGGCGTTGCCGACAATCCAGGCCGCCTCCCGCGGATGCAGCTTGCTGTTGACCGGCACCGCCACCGCCCCGCTCCACCAGATGGCGTAGAGCAGTTCCAGGTAGTCGCAACTGTTCTTCATCAGCAACGCCACCCGCTCCCCCGGAGCGATGCCATGGCCGTGGCGCAACTGCAGGGCCCGAGCCCGGACCCGGGTTGCGAAGTCCTGATAGTCGGCCACCTGGCGGCAGCCCTCGAACAGCGCTGGACGCTGAGGCCAGCGTTGAGCCGCATCCAGCAGCCAATGAGCGATGTTCATGCTCAGGTCCTGACCGCTTGCAGGACCGAGGCGTAGTTGGCCACCGCCATCCCGCCCATGTTGAACAGCAAGCCGAACTCGGCACGGGGCACGCCCAGGCCAATGGGCTCGCCGATCAATTGGCGAAAGCCCAGGGCATGCATCGAGACCCCGGTGGCGCCCACCGGGTGGCCCTTGGCCTTGAGCCCACCGGACAGGTTGACCGGCAAACGACCGCCCTGGCGCACGATGCCCTCGTCCAGCGCCCGATGGCCTTCGCCCTTGGGCGCCAGACCCATGGCCTCGTAGATCAACAGCTCGGCGATGGTGAAGCAGTCATGGACCTCGGCGAAGTTCATGTCCCCCAGGCTCACCCCGGCCTCGCGCAAGGCGCCGTGGATGGCCCGCTGCGGGCCGTCGAAGGCGAGGATGTCGCGACTGGCCATCGGCAGCAGGTCATTGACCTGGCTCAGGGAGCGGATCGCCACCTCGCGCCGGAACGAGCGGGCGCGCTGCGGTGACGCCAGGACAATGGCCGCCGCGCCGTCACTGATCAGCGAGCAGTCGGTGAGGCGCAGCGACGGCGCGATCAGCGGATTGCTCTGGGACACATTGTTGCAATGCTCGAAGTCCATCGGCCGATGCATCTGCGCCAGCGGGTTGGCCATGGCATTGGCGTGGTTCTTCACCGCAATCGCCGCCATCGAGGCCAACGGGCTGTGGTAGCGCTCGGTGTACTGCTGCGCGACCCGGGCAAACAGCTGCGCAAAGCTCAGGCCGGCCTCCTGCGGATCGTTCTGGTAACCGGCTCCGGCCAGGGCTTGGGTGACCTCGGCGGTGGAGTTGCCGGTCATCTTTTCCGCGCCCACCACCAGCACCAGTTCAGCGGCGCCGCTGCGGATCGCATTGACCCCGGCCTGAATCGCCGCCGAGCCCGAGGCGCAAGCGTTCTCGCAGCGGGTGGCCGGTTTGAAGCGCAATTGCGGGTCGGCCTGCAGCATCAGCGAGGCCGGGAAACCGTCCGGCACCAGGCCTGAGTTGAAGTGTCCGAGGAACAGGGCGTCGATCTCGGCGGCGTCAATCGCAGCATCCGCCAGGGCTTCACGAGTGACCTGGACAATCAGGTCCTCGAGGGTCGAGCCCTGCAGACGGCCGAAAGATGTGTGGGCAGCAGCAACAATGGATACGGAAGCATGGGTCATGGTGATTTTCTTCTGTGCTTGAAGCGGGCATTCCATACAATGGCGAGCGCCGAAATCAGACGCTAGTTGGGGCAACTACGTACAGCAGTAAGTAGTACCCCGCTCGCCAGAGCGGCGCACCGACTTCCACGAGGCAGGATGCCCCATGACCGTATATGCCCAGCAGCTCCAGGACCTCGAGCGCCTGGCCTTTCAGGTTTCACCCGCACCGCAGTTGATCACCGGGCATCGGCGCATGCTCGATTGCAACCAGGCCTTCCTGCGCCTGTTCGGCTATGAGCGCGAACAGCTGCTGGATCACCTGACCCTGTTGCTGTATCCCTCCCAGGCCGATTACCAGAGCATTGGCGAACGCAGCGAACACTGGCTGCGCAACGGCCAGGGCGCGTCCTATACCGACGAACGCTTCATGCAGCACCGCAATGGCGAGGTGTTCTGGGCCCGGGCCCACGGTTTTTCCCTGACCCCGGACGACCCGTTCGGGCTGATGATCTGGCACTTCGAACGCCTGGACCGGCCGTTGGCGCCGACCGTGCGCCTGACCCCTCGCGAGCGGGAAATTTCCCTGCACATCGTCAACGGCCTGACCTGCAAGGAAGTGGCGCGCAAACTGGCGATTTCCCACCGCACCGTGGAAGTCCATCGCGCCCGGCTGATGAAGAAGCTGCAGGCCAAGAACAGCGCCGAGCTGGTGTCGAAGATCATCTACATCCGTTGAAGCGCCACCCAGGGGCGCCTGCCGCTAAGCCAGCAGCTCGCCGGCGCTCAGGCGCAGCAGACGCGAAGCCCCCAGCGTGGTGCCCTGCAGGGATTCGCCCGCAAACAGCAGTTGATTGGCAGCGGCCATTTCGGCGCTTCTGTTGGCGACGAGTTCGTAGGTCTTGCGCGGCAGCACCTCGCTCCAGCCGTTTTCAAAGGTGTCGTAGGCCAGGGTCAGCGCGGCGGTGAAGTAGTGCTGGCCGGCCACCGGAATCCGTACGTCCTCACCGGCCTCATCGAGGGCGATGAAATGGTTGGGCAGCTGTTCCACTCCCAGGCGCTTGAGCACGATCCAGGCCAGGGCCGAAGGCACGAAGGCGTTGAGCTTTTCCGCAGTGATGGCCGAGTAGCCGCGCTCCTGCAGCCACTGGACGATCTGGTCTTCTGACGCCTCAGGCTGGCCGGCCATCAGTTCAAGGGTGTCGAGCACGCCCTGATGGGCGCTGGCGTGATCCAGGCAGCAACTGCAGTCTGGCGAATGTGAATCGTCATGCATGATCGGTCGATGATCCCTATCGGTCTTGGCGAGGGGGCGCAGGATAAACCTTGCGCCCACTGCAAAACCAGCAGGTACCGGCTACTTGATCACAATGGGATTCACCGGCGCCCCGCTGCCGCCGACGATCTTCAACGGCGCGGCGGTGTAGAGGAAGGTCCACTGACCGTCGGCGGCGCAATCCTCGGCCAGGTCTTCGAGCAGCACGATCTCGGTGAAGGCGATCCCCAGGTTGCGCATCAACGCGCAGTGCAGCGGAATCTGCACCCCGGACACCGGGTCGGTGATCACTTCGTTGGCGATGGTGTCGGTCACCAGATTGGGGATTTCCATCTGGTTGAACCAGTCCACCAGTTCGCGACTGTAGGTCAGCCCGGGCTCCACCAGATCCTTGAAGAACTCGGTCTTGCCGTACTCGTAGAAGGCGCCCATGGAACCGGTGCGGATGATCAGGATGTCGCGCTTCTCGATGGCCACGCCCTGGGCCTTGGCGGCGGCCAGCAGGTCCAGGTGATTGAAGGTCTCGCCGCGGCCCAGGTACTTCTTGCCGCGGTGCCGGGCCATGTCGATCAGCACCGCGCGGCCTACCACGCCGCGCTCGGCAATCGGCAGCACGCTGGCCTTGGCCATGCCGCCGACGGTGCTGCTGGCGTCGTAGCCGTTCCACAACTGGTTGTCGTACCAGGCGTGGCCCAGGGCGTCGTACTGGGTCGAGCCCTGCAGTTGCATGAAGATCACGTCGTCGCAGTACTCGGCACCACCGGTCATGGACGGCTGCTTGCCGGCCTGATAGTGGCTGCGGTCCAGGGTGTTGAAGCGCATCGAGGGGTTGCGCGCCGGCCACATCGGGTCGCCGCCGGGGTGGCCGATCTGCACCTGCAGGGTGAAGGTCTTGCCCTGGCGCACCGCAGCAACACCGCGCAGCACCTCGGCCTGTTGCAGGTAGTTGAGGGCGCCGACCTCGTCGTCCGGGCCCCACTTGCCCCAGTTCTTTGGCAGGCCTTCAAGCAGCTGCTTGGTATTGGGGTGGCTGGTGTTGTTATCGATCCCACACATGTCGAATGCACTCCATTGATTGGGTTGAAACGGGCGAAAATGCCCGCAGGGCCTTGCTTGGGTGATCAACCGTCAAGCCCCGGCGCCCGCTGGAACTTTGCGGCCCTGCGGGCCGTTCGCAGCCTGCGGCAGCGGCTACACCAGCCCGGAATGACACTGGCTGTAGCCGCTGCCGAGCCACGGCGAGGCTGCGAAAAGGCCCGCAGGGCCTTGCCTGTCGATCAACCGTCAAGCCCCGGCGCCCGCTGGAACTTTGCGGCCCTGCGGGCCGTTCGCAGCCTGCGGCAGCGGCTACACCAGTCCGGATTGACACTGGCTGTAGCCGCTGTCGAGCCACGGCGAGGCTGCGAAAAGGCCCGCAGGGCCTTGCCCGGCGATCAACCGTCAACCCCAGGCGCCCGCTGGAACTTTGCGGCCCTGCGGGCCGTTCGCAGCCTGCGGCAGCGGCTACACAAAGCACGGATTAGCCGCGGGCCTGGAGGGTTTTACAGATCATCACACGCAACGTCCACCATCCACTTCCAGGCAGGTGCCAGTGATGAACGCGGCTTCGTCGGAGGCCAGGTACAGGCAGGCGTTGGCCACGTCCTGGGGGGTGGAGAAGCGCCCCAGGGGAATGCTCGCCATGAATTTCTGGCGGTTTTCCGGGGTGTCCGGCACGCCCATGAACTCACTGAGCAGGGCCGTGGCGCCGACCACCGGGTTGACGCAGTTGACACGGATGTTGTCCGGCCCGAGCTCGGCGGCCATGGTCTTGCTCATCACTACCACCGCGCCCTTGCTGCCGTTGTACCAGACCAGCCCCGGGCGCGGCCGGATCGCCGCGGTGGAGGCAATGTTGATGAACACCCCGCCGCCCTGGCCGCGAAAATGCGGCACGAAGTGCTTGGCGCTCAGATAGATGCTTTTCACGTTGACCGCAAACACCCGGTCGAACTCGGCCTCGTCCACTTCCAGCATCGGCCGGTTGCGATGGGTGGTGCCGGCGTTGTTGACCACGATGTCCAGGCCGCCGTAGTGCTCCAGGGTATTGCGCAGCAAGGCGCCCACGCTGGCGTCCTGAGCCACGTTGACCTCGATGAAGTGGGCCTGGCCGCCGGCGGCGCGGATCTCGTCCACCACCCGCTGGCCACCCGTGGCGTTGATGTCGGCGACGATGACCCGGGCGCCCTGCTGGGCGAAGGTCTTGGCGATCCCCTCACCAAAGCCGGAACCGGCGCCGGTGACGATGGCAGTCTTGTTGGCTAGACGCATGGGAGTGACTCCTGTTTTTGTTGTTATGGGCCGCCGTCGTGGCGGCCATCAGTCGTGACGAATGGCGATGGTCTTCAAGGTGGTGAAACCCAGCAGCGCCTCGAAGCCCTTCTCCCGGCCATACCCGCTGGCCTTGACCCCGCCGAAGGGCAGTTCGACACCGCCACCGGCGCCGTAGTTGTTGATGAACACCTGGCCGCAGCGCAGCTTGTGGGCCATGCGCAACTGCCGCGCACCGTCGCGGGTCCAGACCCCGGCCACCAGGCCGAAGGCGCTGTCGTTGGCCAGGCGAATGGCTTCGGCTTCGTCCTCGAAGGGCAGCACCGCCAGCACCGGGCCGAACACTTCCTCCCGGGCCAGACGGCTGTCTGGCGGCACATCGCGAAACAGCACCGCCTCCTGGAAATAGCCGCCGTTGCCGGCCTCGGGCACCACCTGCCCGCGCGCCGCCACCGGGATACCGGCGGCCTCGGCTTCGCGGACGAATTCGCGCACCTGGCGCAGCTGCTTCTGGTTGATCAGCGGGCCCATGTCCAGGTCCAGCTCCGAGGGCCCGGCGCGCAGTTGGCCAAAGCACTGGGCCAGGCGTTCCAGCAGCGGTTCATAGAGGCTGCGCTGCACCAGCAGGCGGCTGCCGGCGGAACAGGTCTGGCCGCAGTTCTGCACGATGGCGTTGATCAGCACCGGCAGCGCCCGCTCCACATCGGCGTCGGCAAACACGATCTGCGGCGACTTGCCCCCCAGCTCCAGGGTCACCGGGCAATGCCGTTCGGCGGCGGCCTTGGCCACCCGGGCGCCGGTGCCGGTGGAACCGGTAAAGGAGATATGCGCGACGCCAGGATGAGCGCACAACGCCGCGCCGGCTTCGTGGCCATAGCCGCTGACCACGTTGATCGTGCCCGCCGGAAAACCCACCTGGGCCGCCAGTTCCGCCAGCCGCAGCAGCGACAGGCTGGCGTCCTCGGCGGGCTTGACCACACAGGCGTTGCCCGCCGCCAGGGCGGCGCCGATGCTGCGGCCGAAGATCTGCATCGGGTAGTTCCAGGGAATGATGTGCCCGGTGACGCCGTGGGGCTCGCGCACCGTGAGCACGGTGTAACCGGCCTGATAGGGCAAGGTGTCGCCGTGCAGCTTGTCGGCGGCCCCGGCGTAGTACTCGAAGTAGCGCGCCAGGGCGGTGGCGTCGGCGCGGGCCACCTTCAGTGCCTTGCCGGTGTCCCGGGCCTCGATCTGCGCCAGCTCTTCATGGTGCTCCAGCACCGCCTGGCCCAGGCGCGCCAGCAGGCGCCCGCGTTCCAGGGCGCAAAGGCTGCCCCAGGGCCCGTCGAAGTTGTCCCCCAGGGCCCGTTGCGCGGCCTGCACCGCCAGGTCGATGTCCTCGGCGGTGCCCCGGGCGATACGCGCATAGGCGATGCCGGTGCTGGGGTCGAGTACCGGAATGTCCTCGGCCCAGGACGAGGCTTGCCATTGGTTGTCGATGTAGTGTTCGAGGCTCATGTTCATCAGTTCCTGTTTCCAGCCAGACATTCGGCTATGGCCCGCCCGACTTCCACGGTACTGGCATTGCCGCCCATTTCCCGGGTGCGCGGGCCTTCGGCGAGCACCGTCTCGATGCTTTCGACCATCGCTGCCGCGGCCCGCTGGTAGAGCTCATCCCCCTGCCCCAGGTGCTCGATCATCAGCGCCGCCGACCAGATCTGACCAATCGGGTTGGCCACCCCCAGCCCGGCGATATCCGGCGCCGAGCCATGCACCGGCTCGAACAGCGAAGGGTACAGACGCTCGGGGTTGAGGTTGGCCGAGGGCGCGATGCCGATGGTGCCGGTGCAGGCTGGGCCCAGGTCGGAGAGGATGTCGCCGAACAGATTGGAAGCCACCACCACATCGAACCAGTCCGGATGCTGGACGAAGTGCGCGCAGAGAATGTCGATGTGGAACTTGCGCGTCTCGACCTGGGGATAGGCCTTGGCCAGCGCCTCCACCCGCTCGTCCCAGAACGGCATGGTGATGGCGATGCCATTGGACTTGGTGGCCGCCACCAGATTGCGCCGGGGCCGGCGGCTGGCCAGCTCGAAGGCGTACTTCACCACCCGGTCCACGCCGTGACGGGAGAACACCGACTCCTGCAAGGCAATCTCCCGCGGGGTGCCCTCCCACATGCGGCCACCGACGCTGGAGTATTCGCCTTCGGTGTTTTCCCGCACCACGATGAAATCGATGTCCCCCGGCACCCGCCCGGCCAGCGGGCACGGCACCCCGGGCATCAGGCGCACCGGACGGATATTCACGTATTGGTCGAACTGGCGGCGGATCTTCAGCAGCGAATCCCAGACCGCAATATGGTCGGGGACGATGTCCGGGGCGCCGACGGCGCCGAAGAAGATCGCCTCGTGGTCGCCGATCTGCTCGGCCCAGTCCTCGGGCATCATGCTGCCGTGGGCCTGGTAGTGCTCGCTGCACCAGTTGAAATGATCGAACTGAAGATCGATGCCGAAACGCCGGCTGACGGCTTCCAGCACGCGCAGGCCTTCGGGAACCACTTCGCGGCCGATGCCGTCACCGGCGATCACCGCGATGCGATGGGGAGGTTTTACAGCGGGATTGATCCTGGACAAGCCGTATCTCCTGGTCTGACGTGTTGTTGTTATCGAGGCAGGTCAAGCGCACGGGCGAGCCCATTCTGGGCACGGGGAAGCGCCCAGGGGAATTGCTCATTGTGGAAACCGCCTTCGCAAAATTCGAAGGCTCGCGGCGCCAAGCTGCCAGGGGCCCGCGACTAGGGCGGCGGCGCCGCGCTGCGATCGCAGTCAGCCAGGTAGTCGAACAGCTCGCGGCTGGCCAGGGAAGGTTGCTCCCGGCGTCGGCACAGGAACATCTGGCGATCGGCCCAGGGGTCGTCGATTTCGATAAAACGCAAGGCCATCTCCTTGCGAAAGATCTGCACCGCGCCCTGGGGCAACACCCCCACGCCCTGCCCGGCGGCGATCAGCCGGCACACCGCCTCGAAGCTGCGCACCTGCACTCGCAGGCGCAGGGGCATGCTCACCGCAGCCGCAGCCTCGGTGATCAACGGGGTGATGGCGGCGTTGTCTTCCAGGCCGACGAAGTCGTAGCCCAGCAAGTCCTGGAAACGCGCATGGCTCATCTTGAACGGATGAGCCTGGGGCACGATCAGGCACAGACGGTCACGGCAATAGGGCTTGAAGTACAGGTCCCGGGCCTGGGGCAAGGTGGTGACGATGCCCACATCCGCGATGCCGTCGCGCACCGCCAGAAGAATCTCGCGGCTGCGCTCTTCGCGGATGTCCACGCGAATCCCCGGGTGCAGGTCGCTCCACTGGGTCAATTGCCGGGGCAGTTCCTGGCTCATCGCCGAGCTGTTGGCGTACAGGCTGACCCGGCCGGTGGCGCCCTTGGCAAAGTCGGCCAGGTCAGCGTGCATCACATCCACCGCCCGCAGGAGGCTGCGGGCATGTTCGGCCAGGGCCTGCCCCGCCGCCGTCGGCTGCACCCCGGTGGAGGTGCGGATCAGCAGCGCCACCTTGAAGTGTTGCTCCAGCAGCGACAGACGCCGGCTGGCGGCCGACAGCGACAGGTGCGACTGCTCGGCGGCCCGGGACAGGTTGCCCAGGGTCAGGGCCTTGAGAAACAGCTCGATGGAAGTCAGGTCCGGAGACATGGCGGAGTCCTTGTGCGCAGTCCGTGAAAACTACGCAGTTGGCGCCGCCCTGTCCAACGCTGCTGCGACGCTTCAAGCCCCTCGCAGAGCGCCCCGCCAGCAGGCCCGTATATTGTCCGACAATAATTGTAAAAGCCCCGTATACACGGGCCGAAACATGCACTAATGGCAAACTGGCATTTCGCCAAAACTGGACAATACTGGTCGCGACGGACCTCCCTGTCCGCCTCCCAGCGAAAAGGACTTCAGCATGAAACCTCAAGAACTCGAACTCGATGTCGCGGTGGTCGGTGGGGGTGTGTCCGGCACCTACAGCGCCTGGCGCCTGCAGCATGAACAAGGTGAAAAACTGCGTATCGGCCTGTTCGAATACGGCGACCGCATCGGCGGCCGGCTGTTCAGCATCAACCTGCCGGGGCTGCCCAACGTGGTCGCGGAAGTCGGCGGCATGCGCTATATCCCCGGCCCCACCGGCCATGTGCTGGTGGACAGCCTGGTCAAGCAGTTGCGCCTGCCAAGCCAGAAATTCCCCATGGGCGCGCCGCCCCCGGTGGGCTCGCTGAACAACCTGTTCTACCTGCGGGGCAAGCGCTTTCGTTATCGCGACTTCAAGGAAGCGCCACACAAGATCCCCTACGACCTGGCCTGGTCCGAACGCGGCTTCGGCCCCGAGGACCTGCAAGTCAAGGTGATGAACTACGTCTACCCGGGCTTCGACCAGCTCAGCCTGTGCCAGCAGATGCAGGTCAAGGTGTTCGGCAAGGAAATCTGGCGCTACGGCTTCTGGGACCTGCTGTACCGGGTCATGAGCAATGAGGGCTACCAGTTCATGAAGGACGCCGGCGGCTACGACGCCAACGTCGCCAACGCCAGCGCGGTCACCCAGCTGCCCGCCACCGAATACAGCGACGACACCGAGTTCCTCACCCTGACCAAGGGTTTCCAGAGCCTGCCCCTGACCCTGGAGGCCAAGTTCCGCAAGCTGCCGGGAATCTTGCCCGGCGCCCAACGGGTGCAGATGAACCAGCGCCTGGTGCAGATCAGCTACGCCAAGGACCGCGACTTCCCCTATCGCCTGCATTTCCAGAGCACCGTCACCGAACAGGGCAGCACCCGGGACATCGACGGCAGCCAGGTGGTCAAGGCGAAGCAGATCATCCTGGCCATGCCCCGTCGTGCCCTGGAGCTGATCGATGCGCCGCTGTTCGACGATCCCTGGCTCAAGGAGAACCTCGGCTCGGTGCTGATGCAGTCGGCGTTCAAGCTGTTTCTGGCCTACGAACAGCCCTGGTGGCGTAGCCTCGGGCTGGTGGCCGGGCGCTCGGTCACCGACCTGCCGGTGCGCCAGGTCTACTACATGGGCACCGAGTGCGAACAGCCCGGCGGCCAGCCGAATCTCAACTCGCTGTTGATGGCCTCCTACAACGACATCGGCACCGTGCCCTTCTGGAAAGGCCTCGAAGGCGGTGCGCCCTTTGTCGGCCATGTGCCGGCCAGCCTCGCCGGGCAGTTGCAAGCCGCAGCAGTGGTGCCCAAAAGCGAGTTCCAGGTCAGCGACGAAATGGTCCGGGTGGCGCAGATGCAAGTCACTCAACTGCATGACCAGGTGGAGCTGCCACGTCCCTATTCGGCGGTCTACCACGCCTGGGATGCCGATCCCTATGGCGGCGGCTGGCACGAATGGAAGGCCAACTACCGGATCGACCAGATCCTGTGCCGCATGCGCAAACCGGTGGCCGACCAGCAGATCCATATCGTCGGCGAGGCCTACTCCATGGGCCAGGGCTGGGTGGAAGGCGCGCTGACCGTGGCCGAGTCGACCCTGCAGGATTTCTTTGGCCTCAAGCGCCCCAACTGGCTGCCCAAGGACTATGCCCTGCTGCCGGTGCCGACCCCGGACGGCTGCACCCTGCCCGGCGACCAGCCGCTGCCCTGCCAGAACTGCGCCAAGACCCTGGACGGCGTCACCCAGTTCGCCTACGAGGGGATCGCCCATGGCCAGCAATGACCCCTTCAGCGTCGCCGACTACCTGCTGACCCGCCTGCAGCAACTGGGCCTGACCAAGGTGTTCCAGGTGCCGGGGGACTACGTCTCGCACTTCATGTCGGCCCTGGACGACTTCGACGGCATCGACGCGGTGGGCGAAGTCAACGAGATGGCCGCCGCCTACGCGGCCGACGGCTATGCCCGTTACACCGGGATCGGCGCGGTATCGCTGCAATACAGCGTCGGCACCTTCAGTGCCCTGAATGCCATTGCCGGCGCCTATGTCGAACGCAATCCGCTGGTGCTGATCAGCGCCAGCCCGTCGGCGCAGAACCGTGACCTGATCTGGTCCCAGGATGTGCTGTTCCACCACTCCACCGGTGATCTGGATGTGGGCCGCAAGGTCTTCGAGCCGGTGACCGTGGCCAGCCTGATCCTTGACGACAGCCTGCGCGCCCCGGCGCTGATCGACGAGGCGCTGGTCAAGGCCATCAGCGAGCGCCGGCCGATCTACCTGGAAGCCTGGCAGAACGTCTGGGGCGAACCTTGCCCGCGCCCTCAGGGCGAACTGCAACCGCTGCCCGCCCGCTGCGACGAGGACTCGATGCGCGCCGCCATCGAGGCCAGCCTGCTGCGCCTGGGCAGCGCCCGCTCGCCGCTGATCATGCTCGGCATCGAGGTGGCCCGCTACGGCCTGCAGGAGCAGGTAATGCGCCTGATCGAGGCCAGCGGCCTGCCCTTCACCACCAGCCTGGAAGCCAAGACCGTGGTCGACGAAAGTCACCCGCAGTTCATCGGCACCTACGCCGGCACCGCTTCGCGCCTGTGGACCCAGGCCTTCATGCAGGACGTGGACTGCATCCTCGCCCTGGGGGTGATCTTCACCGACGACTACCTGCAACTGCTGAACCAGGACTTCAGCCGGATCATCCTGGTCAACAGCCAACTGGCCCGCACCGGCCTGCAGTACTACCCCCACGTACCGCTGCCGGAGTACGTGCAACGGCTGCTGGGGGCCCTGGGCCTGGACAGCGACTACCCCCTGCGCAACCACGTTCCGGAACCCGCGCGCCCGCCGCTGCTGCAACAGGGCGCACCCGACGATGCACTGGGTTATGACCTGTTCCTGGAGATCCTCGACGGTTTTGCCCGGCAACAGAACCTGTGGCCGGGCAGCAGCCTGATCCTCGGTGAGAGCTCGGCCCTGTATGCCGCCAGCAACATCAACGGCCTGCCTCGGGACAGCTTTGTCGCCGATGCCATCTGGGGTTCCCTGGGCCACGAAACCGGCTGCGCCCTGGGGGTGGCCATGGGCAGCGGTCGGCGGCCGATCGTGGTGGCCGGCGACGGCGGCTTCATGATGATCTGCCAGTCGCTGTCGACCCTGGCACGCAACCGGATCAACGCCCTGGTGTTCGTCATGAGCAACGAGGTCTACGCCATCGAACAGGCGTTCGTCGATATCGATGCCTTCGAGCCCGGCGGCCAGTTCGCCCCGTTCGACACCCTGCCGACCTGGGACTACCTGGCCCTGGCCAAGGGGTTTGGCGCCGAGGGTTTCAAGGTCTCGACCCGGGCCGGGCTGGAACAGTTGCTGCCGCAACTGCTGCAGATCAAGGACCGCCCGGCGCTGATCCAGGTGGTGATTCCCCGGCAGGACCTGGCACCGCAGATCAAGCGCCTGGCCAAGCCGGACGGCCCGTCGTTCGTCGCCCGTCACAGCCACGACAACGACAACGACTGAACCCTCGCGCTGCAAGAGCCGGCTTGCCAGCCCACACCTCGGCAAGCCGGCTCCAACCCAGCGTTTCCTGCAAGGAGCAACACAGCATGGACGTCCCCTTCCTGCGCTCGACCCTGGCCGCCGGCCTGCTGCTGGCCAGCGCCAGCGCCCTGGCCCACACCATGAACCACGGCAGCGATGAACACAGTGGCGGCTTCACCCCCGTGCCGCCGGACACGCCCTACCTGCAAGTGCTGCACAAATGCGTCAGCCCCCAGGACACCGAGGGCGACCAACTGCTCTCGGGCCTGGGCGGCACCCGTTACCCCCTGGTCAGCCTCAAGCAGCCGGAGCAGGTCCAGGCCTTCTACAGCCAGGGCATGGCCCTGCAATACGGTTTCAATTTCTCCGCGGCGATCCGCGCCTTCTACCAGGCCAGCCGTTTCGACGAGGGCTCGGCCATGCCCTATTGGGGCATCGCGCTGTCGGCCAACTCCAACATCAACAGTGTCGCCACCACCGGTTGCAACCAGTTGGCCTACCGCTCGGTTCAGATCGCCCTGGAGCACGCCAGCGCCCGGCTCAAGGACAGCGCCGCACAAGCCACCTTCAGCCAGCGTCAGTTGCAGCGCGAGGTGGACTACGCCAAGGCGCTGCTGAGCCTGTATAGCGAAAAGGACGGCCAGGTCAGCCTTGGCGATGAGGGCAACAAGCGCTACGCCGACGCCATGAAAAAACTGTCGGAAGACTACTTTGACGACCTGGATGCCGCGACCCTGTACGCCGACGCCCTGCTCAGCCGCGACCCGTGGAAATGGTGGGACGGCACCGAGGCCGTATCCAATCAGGTCAAGCCGACCGACGCCGCCTACGAGGCCCTGCAAGTGCTCAACCGGGTGCTGGTCCAGGACCAGCAGCACACCGGAGCCAATCACTTCTACATCCACGCCATCGAGGAATCACCCTTCCCCGACAGCGGCCTGCCCATGGCCAATCGCTTCCGCGACCAGAACCCGGCCATCGGCCATCTGGTGCACATGGCCTCGCACATCTACCAGCGCACCGGCAACAACAACCTGGCCAGCGTGGCCAACTACACCGCCGTCTCGGTGGACCGCGCCTACGCCCATCAGGTCCAGCCGCAAAGCCCCTATGCCTTGCACTACCTGGGGCACAACATCCACTTCCTGACCTGGACCCTGTCCATCGAAGGCCGGCAGAACGAATCCATGAACATGGCCGAGGAACTGGTGGAAAACACCACCCGCTACGCGGCCGTGCCCTTCCTTTGCCAGCAGTACCCCGAAGAGCTCAAGACCAAGAGCGACTACTTCTACGCGGTGCCCTACTACTTCGCCGTGCGCTTCGAGGACTGGGACGCCCTGGCACGGATCGAACCGAAGATCGACGCCGGCCTGGCCACCCTCAACCAGACCTGCCGCGAGGCCAACCAGGGAACGGACAAGCCCTGGCAGGACTTGACCAAGCCCTACACCCAACTGATGAAGGCCTATGCCCTGGCGTACCGGCAACTGAGCGCCCAGAACCTCAACCAGGACCAGGCCCGTGATGCCCTCAAGGGTTTCTGGCAGGCCGTCGCCACCTCGCCCCAGCCCCTGACCGGCAAGGACGCCCTGCAATATGGCAACAATCCCGCGCTGCAGCTGCTGCGCATCGCCAACCTGACCCTGCTCGACCGCGCCCTGACCCGTGCCGCCGGCCCACTGGATCTCGCAGCCTTCAAAAACCTGGGCAACCAGGTATTCAACAACGCCAAAGAGGGCCTCAACGCTGACCTGCAGGCCCTGACCGGCGATGCCGGCCAGCAGCAGATTGCCGCCTGGCGCAAGGCGGTGGAGGTGCAAGACGCCCTGGCCTACAACGAGCCGCCGGACTGGTACTACACCCTGCGCGAGTCCCTGGGTTATGCCTTGCTGGCGCAGAAGCGCTATACCGAGGCGGAACAGGTGTTTCGTGAGGATCTGGCGGGCAACCGCCTCAGCGGCCGCTCCCTCAACGGCCTGAAGCTGAGCCTGGAAAACCAGCCCGGCAAACAGGTCCCGGCGTTGCTCGAAGAACAACTGCAAACCGCCTGGCGCAATGCCACGGTGAGCCCGGCGCCGCGGTTGTAGGCCTGAGGCAAAGGCTACCAGGGGCGGGATCGCAACCGCGGGCGATCCTGCCCCTGGGCAACCTCAGGCAACGACTAGGACAAACCACGCGGATGACGAGGCCAGGGCCAGTACCAGCGCAAGCCCCGAGGCCGCAACAGGCGTTCGTAGAGCATCCACAGCATGCCCAGCAGCATCAGCGCCACATGCCCCTGCTCCAGCAGCACCGGCAACAGCATCAGCGGCCAGCAGGAACCTACGCACCAAGCCCCGGCGGACAGGCCAAAACCCAGGCAGTCCCTCAGATAGCCCAGGCCAAAGGCACAGATCCGCGGCTGCCGGTGGCACTGGTTCAGGCAATGTTGCTTGAACGGCGAGGCCTGCCAGACCAGGCACAACAGCAACACGGCGAAAAAACCCTGCCACGCACTCAGGCCGAACCACACCCGGACCGCCACCACCAGCCCCATCAGCACCACGCCTGCCAGGCTCCAGACCGCGCCGAAGCCCAGCACGAACAGGGCAACGCCCTGCCAACGCTTGCGCCGCAAGCTACGGTGCCAGACGTAGAGCAAGGGCTGCACCAACAGCAGTGGCAGCATGGCAAGCAGCATCAGCCACCAGCCCTGCAACAATTGCTGCGGTGGATTGAACAGCAACGCCTGCTCGATGCCCCGCCAGCCCAAGGCATAACCGGACAACGGCAGGCTGCCGCAGAACGCCGGAATCGACAGCATCGCCGTCGACCCCAGCAACCACCCCCACCCCACCAGGCTGATCAGCAGCAACCACGGCCGCGGGTTCTGGCCCAAGGGTCGCAGGCCACGTAGCACGCCCCTCAACCGCCCAGCCGGGTGAGGCTGACCCGCGCTACCGTGATCTGGTCCTCGGCAGGCACCGCCGCCCTGGACACCAGGCGGATATTCAACTGATCCGCCGAGGTGATGCCCCCCAGGTGCAGGGCATCGATGATATCGGTGATCTCGAACACCTCGGTGATGCCGTGCCCGCCGTGCTCGTGGTCGGTACGACTGGCATCGCTCACGCCGAACAACGACAAGACCCCGGCCCGCAGCTCCGGATGCTGAGCCGGATCGGCATCGGCCGGCAGGTTGACATAGACCTCCAGCAACACCGCATCGCTGTTGCCGCGAATATTTTCCAGGTTGAGAAATACCCGGTCCGGCGGCGTAAGGCTGGCAGCGAACAGGTTCGACTTCAGGCTGCTGAACACCTGTTGCGCGCCCTGCTTGTCCAGTTGCACTGAGGTCTGCACCGAGTGCCCGACGATTTCCAGCGGCGCACGATTGGCCCCTATCACTTCTGTTTCCGGTTCCTTGGCCATCAATGCTCCGCTGGCGCTGAAGTTCTGCAATTGATCGGTTGCCAGCCCCAGGCGCTGCAAGCGCTGGTGCAGACGGTTGCCCTGGCTCTTGGCGGGAGCCGTGGTGTCGTATCGATAGTTGAGCCTGGGCGCCAGGGTATCGAGCACCTCCGCCACCTTGAACTTCCATGGTTCGCCATCGACCTGGGGCACGATAAAGGGCCGGCTCAGTTTGTCGGGGCCGTTGTACCAGTTGGACTTGTCGGGGTTGCTGTGCTCCTCGGGGCTGTCCAGCCAGACCTGCCACAAGCGGTCGATATTGGCATGATGCAGCCAGAAGATCGGGTCCAGCGCGGCGGTATTGGGATAGCTCATCAGGCCACGAACCGTATACCGAGAACCGTCGGGAGCGGTTCGCACCTGATCGCGGCCACCGACTTCGGTATGCACGACGTTGTGCGGGCACGACTCCAGGCCGCCTGTGACACCGCTTCTAAGCAGGGTTTTCGGGGTACCGCCAAAGCCGGGCGGGCTGCCTTCGCTGCCGCCCTCGTACCTCGGGTCGTCCAGACAGCCGAGACCGATCAGGCTGCCATCGAGCACGACGTTGCCGTCGCCCAAAAGGCCAAAGCGCTTTTCAACATACAGCGGGTTGGGCCCCTCATTGTTTGGCAGGGTCTTGGCGTCAAAGCACGCGGGCAGGTGCAGGGACTGCTGCCCCTCGTTGTAATTCCAGTAAGGCAGCGCCCAATCCTTGGGACCACCCAGCTGGACGACCACATCGCGGACGATCTGTTCGAAGGACGCCAGGTAACCGCGGTGCCAGGGCAGGAAGAACCAGTTGCCATGCTGGCACTGGTCCCAGTACAGCAGCTGTTCCGCTTCGTTGGGCAGTGCCTCACCGGCCTTGAGGTAGCCGTCCATCCTCCACCACGACTCGGAGAACCCGTGAATTGCCGCGAGGAATCGCCAACTGGTGCGATCGGTGATCGGGCGCTGGAGCAGGACGCCCACCGCCCTGGCATACCACAACAGGGTCGGGTCCCAATCGCCGCTCAATTTCCCTACATCACGCCGTATATAAACCATGATTTATCTCCCTGAAAAGGCTCCGTTGCGGAGGGAGCGCTCGCTCCGCTGGCAACGCTAGATCAGGTGATATCAATCTGCCTGCCCGGCCTCGGTAAAAGCGGACCGATGGCAGGCCGTTCGGCGGCTCGGTTCAGCGCCCGGAAAAACGCAGGCGCGACAGCTGGCGCAGGTCGCCTTCCAGGTAATAGTCATCGCTCCAGTGGTCGTCCACCGCCAGGGGCCGGACCTGCTTGAGGGCCAACTGCCTGGCGAAGTAGCGAAACCGGTAATGCTCATAGAAGCGCAGCAGTTCCAGGCCGTAGCGATCCGCCAGATCGGTGTCGCCACGGATGATCAGGTAGTTCTCGTCATTGCTCTGGCTGGCGCCGACGCTGAGGTTGTGGCTGCCGCTGATGATCACCGGAGCCTCGCTGGTGAAGTCGGTCACCAGTGCCTTGGTGTGCACCAGCAGGTTGCCCCTCTGGCCCTTCAGACCCTCCTTGAGCCAGCCTTCCAGGCCCTTGTTGAGCAACGCGGTGGCGGCAAACTCGGCGGTGCGATCGGCGTGGAAGCCGGTGATGCGACTGGCCGTGTTTTGCAGGCCATAACGCAGCACATCGTCGTGGGGCTGGCCGAGCAAGGCGTCGAGAATCCTGTCGGGCAAGGCGAAGGCGGTGACGAACAGCAGGTCGCGGCGGGCGCCGTTGATGATGTCGACGAACTCACTGAGATCGCCCTGCCCCCTGCGCGGGGAAAAACCGGCGAACAGCGGTGCATCCGGCTGCATGGGATTGTCCTGGGTCAACCATTTGCGCGTGGCCCCCACGTCCGTCGGCGCCTGCCAGATCTGCTCGAACACCTGTAGATAGCGCCCGGCAATGTCCGGGTGATCGAGGCTGTGCAGCACATTGGCCTGGCGGTAGACCCCGTTGGCGGTGAAGTTGGTGCTGCCGCAGAGCACCGCTTCGGGCTGACGCTGGCCGGCGGCGTCGAGGCGGCTGAGGACGATGAACTTGTCATGGAAGATCCCGTGGGTCACCCGCCCACGTTTGCTGTGCTCGGGCAGGTGCTGCAGGCTGGCCTGGTTCTGCGTGGTGTCGTCGTCCCCGGGGCCGGCGTGGTAAAGCACCCGCACTTGCACGCCACGGTCGAAGGCGGCGTTGACCGCGTCAACGACGGCCTGCAACTGGTACTCGTAGATGGCGACGTCCAGGCTCCAGCTGGCATCCGTGGCGCGCTGGATAAACCCCAGAAGCGCCTCCAGCAGACCGTTTTCCAGCCATTGCCGCGGGGCGTCGGGCCAGGACTCGATGGGCAGTTTCTTGTTGTTGCTGAGCAACGCATCCAGTTCCGGAAACTTGCGCGAGAAGGCCTGGCTGGCGGCCACGGCACGGTTGAAGATCACCTGCTGCCCCGGCGGCTGGCCGTTGTCGGCGGTGATGCTCAGTTCCAGGGCCTCCCCCAGTTGCGGCGCATCGGGGCTGCCGTAGGCCAGATGCACCCGATAGTTGAGGGTGGTGCCGGGGCGGACCGCGTAGTCGGCCCAGCGAAACTTCTGCAGCGGCGCCTGATCGCTGGGGGTGGCGTTGTATTGGGGGAAGGTATGGGTCTTGCCGGGGAAGGTCAGGCTATTGAACAGAAACAGCCAGGGCTTGCTGCCGACCTGCTTCTCGATGGCGAAGCCCAGCAGCCCCTTGCGCCGTGACGCATCCAGATCCATGGCCAGCAACACCCCATTGGTCCCGGCATAGGCCTTGACCCGGAAATCGTCCTTATCGTTACGCACCAGTACCCGCATCGCTTCACTCCTGTGTTGGCGCTGGCAGTGTAGCCGCTGCCGCAGGCTGCGAACGGGCCCGAAGGGCTCGCAGGGGCAGGCTCCGCGTTGTTTCTGGGAAGGATTGGGGGCCTTTGCGCCGACTGCGTCGGCGGTCGCAGCTTCGCAGGCTCAGCAGCGGCTACGGGGTTACGGGGTTACGGGGTTAAAGGCTACAGATCGAGGTGGTGGTAGGCGGCGTTGAGGCGTGTCGCCAGTTCGCGGGCGCGGCCCAGGCGGATCGGGCCGCGTTCAATGTCGAGCAATAAGGTCGGGCAGTTCAGGGGCTGCAACAGCGGCAGGGTTTTCAGGCGGCCGTCGGTGATCAGCAGTACGCGCTGCTGTTCCGCCGGCAGGCGTCGCTGGCGCTGTTCCAGCCACTGGGCCGCTTCGCTCAGGGCTTGTGGCAAGGGCGTGCCGCCAGCAGCACCGAGGCCATCGAGCCAGTGCCGCAGGTCCTTGGAGGCTTTCAGGCCCTGGACCTGCCAGCTCGGTGCGCGGCCACTGGCGGTAAGCAGGGCCAGGCGCGCGCGCTGGCGGTAGGCGTCGTCGAACAGTTGTGCCAGCAAACCCTTGGCGTCGCTCAGGGCGCTGTGGCGGCGGGTCGAGGCCGAGGCGTCGACGATCACCAGCCACAGTTCATGGGGCGCGCGGCTGCGCAGGCGAAACAGCAGGTCTTGGCGCAAGCGCGGCCGGCCCTTGAGCAAGGTGCCGGGCCAGTTGATGGAACCGGCGCGGGCCTCGCGGCCTTTGCCTTGCCGGCCATGATCCAGGTGCCCCGCCCGGGGCTTGGCATCCGCCCCCCGATCAGTGCGGGGACGAATGCCTAGGGCTTTTTTGGCCAGCTGGGCACTTCACGCCGGGCGCCGGTGGGCAACGCCTGGGCCGGCATTTCGCCCCATTGGCCCTGGCCTTCACTGGGGTTGGCGTTGGCTGACGCCGGCGTCTGGGGGCTGGACTCCGATTGCGGCGCACTGGGCGCCGTCTCTCGGCGGCGGTGGCGCAAGGCAAACTCGGCGACCGCGTCGATGTCTTGCTCGGCGATGGCGCTGGCACCGCGCCAGGCGGCGTGGGCCCGGGCGGCTCGCAACCACACCAGGTCGGCGCGCAGGCCGTCGACGCCTGCGGCGAAGCAACGCTCGGTGATCAGCTCCAGGGACAGGTCATCGAGGGCGATGGCCGGCAGCAGCGCTCGGGCCTGCTGGCAACGCTCGCGCAACGCCGTTTGCGCCTCGGCCCATAGGCCGCAGAAACCCTGGGGATCGCTGTCGAAATCCAGGCGTCGGCGGATGATCTGCCCGCGCTCCTGCGGCGCGGGCTGGCCGCTCAAGGCGACGTTGAGGCCGAAGCGGTCCAGCAGTTGCGGACGCAGTTCGCCCTCTTCCGGGTTCATGGTGCCAATCAGCACGAACTTCGCCGAATGGCGATGGGAAATACCGTCGCGCTCGATCAGGTTGGTGCCGCTGGCGGCCACGTCCAGCAGCAGGTCCACCAGGTGATCGGGCAGCAGGTTGACTTCATCGACATAGAGCACACCACCGTCGGCCTTGGCCAGAACCCCCGGTGAGAACTGCGCCCGGCCTTCGCCCAGGGCGGCGTCCAAATCCAGGGTGCCCACCAGGCGCTCTTCGGTGGCGCCCAGGGGCAAGGTGACGAACTGGCCGCTGGCCAAGAGATCGGCCAGGCCCCGCGCCAGGGTCGACTTGGCCATGCCCCGCGGACCTTCGATCAGCACACCGCCGATCTTCGGGTCGATGGCGGTCAGGCACAGGGCCAGTTTCAGGCTTTCGGCGCCGACCACGGCGGACAGCGGAAAATGGGGGGTGTCGCTCATGTCGGGGTCTCGCTCAAGGGTTGTGCAAACATCAGGGGGTGGCCGCTGCTACAAGTTGTGATCGGCACCGCAGAGCCGTCGCGAAGAGGTTCGGGGCGGTAGCAGGTGACGTCGACGTCGTCGGCGTTCGCAGCCTGCGGCAGCGGCTACAGGCTCAGCTGTCTTCTTCAATATCCAGCAACAGGTGCTCCAGGGCTTCACGATAATCGCCGGGCTCTTGCCACAGGCCGCGCTGCTGGGCTTCCAGCAGGCGCTCGGTCATGTCGCGCAGGGCGTGGGGATTATGCTGGCGGACGAACTCGCGGGTCGAGTCGTCCAGCAGGTAGGCGTCTGCCAGCAAGGCGTACTGGTGATCGTCGATCAGCTCGGTGGTGGCGTCGAAGGCGAACAGGTTGTCCAGGGTCGCGGCCATTTCAAAGGCGCCCTTGTAGCCATGGCGCTTGACCCCTTCGATCCACTTCGGATTGGCCGCCCGGGAGCGGATCACCCGGTTCAGTTCCTCCTTGAGGGTGCGGATCTTCGGCAGGTCCGGCTGGCTGTGGTCGCCGTGGTAGCTGGCAGCCTTGGCCCCGCTGAGGCTTTCCACCGCGGCCAACATGCCACCCTGGAACTGGTAGTAGTCGTTGGAATCCAGCAGGTCGTGCTCGCGGTTGTCCTGGTTCTGCAACACCGCCTGCACCTGGCTCAGGCGGGTGGCGAACTGCTCGCGGGCGGCGGTGCCTTCGTCGTTGCCGCCATAGGCATAGCCGCCCCAGTTCAGGTAGACCTCGGCCAGGTCCTCGCGGCTCTGCCACAGGCGACCGTCGATGGCACCCTGGACCCCGGCGCCATAGGCCCCGGGCTTGGCGCCGAAGATCCGCCAGCCGGCCTGACGCGCGGCCGCGTCCTGCTCCAGGCCGGAGGCGATCAAGGCCTCGCGCTCGGCGCGAACCCTGGCCGCCAGGGGGTTCATGTCCTCAGGCTCATCGAGGGCCGCCACCGCTTGCACCGCTGCGTCGAACAGGCGGATCAGGTTGGCGAAGGCGTCGCGGAAGAACCCGGACACCCGCAGGGTCACGTCGACCCGCGGCCGGTCCAGCAGGCTCAGGGGCAGGATCTCGAAATCGTCCACCCGCTGGCTGCCGGTGGCCCACACCGGGCGCACGCCCATCAGGGCCATGGCCTGGGCAATGTCGTCGCCGCCGGTGCGCATGGTGGCCGTGCCCCAGACCGACAGGCCCAGTTGCAACAGGTGATCGCCGTGGTCCTGCAGGTGGCGTTCGAGAATCAGGTTCGCCGACTGGAAACCGATGCGCCAGGCGGTGGTGGTGGGCAGGTTGCGCACGTCCACCGAATAGAAGTTGCGCCCGGTGGGCAGCACGTCCAGACGCCCGCGGCTGGGCGCGCCGCTGGGTCCGGCGGGGACGAAACGCCCGTTCAAGGCGTCCAGCAGGCCACGCATTTCCGCCGGGCCGCATGCGTCCAGGCGCGGCGCGACCACTTCGCGCAAGGCGTCGATGATGACCCGTACCGGCTCCCAGCCCGGCTCATCCAACTGCGCCACCGGGCCCTGGAGCGCGGCTTCGATCAATGCTGCGGCGTATAGCTCCAGGCGTTCGCGCACATCGCCCGCCGTGCGCCACAAGGCATCGCTGAGCTGTCGCAACGGCTGCGGGCGGCGCCCGGTCCAGGGTTCGGCCAGGGCGCAGTCCAGCGGATCGAAGCCCAGGTCGAAAGCCTTGGCCAAGGCCCGCAGCAGACTGGCATGAGCGCCCTTGCCATCGCCCCGGGGAATGCGCAGCAGGGCCAGCAGGGTGTCGATGCGCAGTCGGCCGTCGGGGGATTCGCCGAACACGTGCAGGCCATCGCGGATCTGCGATTCCTTGAGGTCGCACAGGTAAGTGTCCAGGCGCGGCAGCCAGATCGCCGCGTCGGCGTCGCTGTCCAGCTGTTCGCCCAGTTGCAACTCACGGTCGATGTGGGTCTCGCGCACCAGTTGCAGGATGTCCCGTTGCAGCTCCCGAGCGCGACGTGGGTCCAGCAGCTGGGCTTCGTAGTACTCGTCCGCCAGCAGCTCCAGGTTACGCAGCGGGCCGTAGGTTTCGGCACGGGTCAGGGGCGGCATCAGGTGGTCGATGATCACCGCCTGGGTGCGGCGCTTGGCCTGGGCGCCCTCCCCCGGGTCGTTGACGATGAACGGGTAGATGTTCGGCAGCGGCCCCAGCAACGCATCCGGCCAGCAGTTCTCCGAGAGGCCGACACCCTTGCCCGGCAGCCATTCCAGGTTGCCGTGCTTGCCGACGTGGATCAGCGCATGGGCGCCGTAGGTCTGGCGCAGCCAGAAGTAGAACGCCAGGTAGCCGTGGGGCGGCACCAGGTCCGGGTCGTGGTAGACCGCGCTGGGGTCCACCTGATAACCCCGGGCCGGCTGGATGCCGACAAAGGTCAGGCCAAAGCGCAGGCCGGCGATCATCATCCGCCCGTCGCGGAACATCGGGTCTTGCTGCGGTGCGCCCCAGCGCTGCAGCACCGCCTCGCGGTTGGCGGCGGGCAGGGCCTGGAACATCAGCGCGTAGTCGTCCAGGGCCAGGCTTTGCTGACACGGGCGTTGGTCGAGGCTGTCCAGGTCATTGCTGACCCCGCCCAGCAGTTGCCGGATCAGCTCGCTGCCACTGGCGGGCAACTCGGCCGGCAGCGGGTAGCCTTCGGCGTGCAGGGCCTTGAGGATGTTCAGCGCCGCAGCCGGAGTGTCCAGGCCGACGCCGTTGCCGATGCGCCCGTCGCGGGTCGGGTAGTTGGCCAGCACCAGGGCGATGCGCTTGTGGCCGTTGTCCAGGCGCCCCAGCTCGACCCAGCGCCGGGCCAGTTCGGCAACAAAGTCCATGCGCTCGGGCTGACCGCGATAGCAGACCACGTCCGACTGGCTGCGCTCGCTGCGCCAGGCCAGGTCCTTGAAGCTGATGGGCCGGCTGATGATGCGCCCGTCCAGTTCCGGCAAGGCGATGTGCATGGCCAGGTCCCGCGGTCCCAGGCCTTGCTCGCTGTCGCGCCAGCCGGGCTCGTTGTCCTGGGCGCAGATGGCCTGGATCACCGGAATGTTGCGCTGGAACGGCCGCAGGTGCGGGGCTTCGGGGCTGGACTGGGCAAAGCCGGTGGTGTTGAGGATCACCCCGGCCGCGGTTGCCTCCAGCCACTCTTCCACCTGGCTCAGGCAGCCGGGCTCCTTGAGGCTGGCCACGGCGATCGGCAAGGGGTTGAGCCCCGCCGCCTGCAAGCGCTGGCAGAACAGGTCGATAAAGCCGGTGTTGGCCGCCTGCAGGTGGGAGCGGTAGAACAACAGCGCCGCCACTGCTTGCCCTTGCTGCCAATCGGCCTGCCAGTCGCTGAGAGTGGCCTGGCTCTTGTGCGGGTGGTAAATCGCCGTGCGTGGCAGGGTCTGCGGCTCGCTCCAGGGGTAGTCGCGCCCCAGCAGGCCGCTGGCCAGGCAGCGGTAGAAATTCAGCGCGTTGTCGCGCCCGCCCTGGCGCAGGAACTGCCACAGGCGATCGCGCTCGACGGGGCCCACGGTGCTCAGGTCGCTGAGCTCCGGGTCGGGGCGATCGTCCCCCGGCACCAGAATCAGCTGCACCCCGCGCTGGGACAGCTCCACCAGCCGCTCGACGCCGTAGCGCCAGTAGCCGATGCCGCCGTGCAGAGAAATCAGGATCACCTTGGCGTGGCGCAGCACCTGATCCACATACAGATCCACCGAAGCGTGGTTCTGCACCTGCATCGGGTTGGCCAGGCGAAAGCTGGGGTAATCCTCGGGCAACTGCTCGGCGGCATCCGCCAGCAGCGCCAGGCTGGAGTCGCCGCTGCACAGGATCACCAGCTCGGCGGGGGTTTGTCCAAGGTCGGCAATGTTGTCATCCGACACGAAACCGCCGGGCTGGGTCCTGAGCAGGTGCATGGCTTACACGCTGAGGGCGGCGCGCAGTTGCGCTTCGAGTTGGGCGGCGTCCAGTTCCTGGCCGATCAGCACCAGGCGCGTGGTCCGGGCTTCGTCAGCGCCCCACTTGCGGTCGAAGTGCTTGTCGAAGCGCGTGCCCACGCCCTGGATCAGCAAACGCATCGGCTTGTTGGGGATCGCGGCAAAGCCCTTGACCCGCAGGATGCCGTGCTTGACCACCAGCTGGGTCAGGGCGTCCAGCAGCAGGCTTTCGTCGGCCTGGGGCAGTTCGATGGAGATGGAGTCGAAGGCGTCGTGATCGTGATCGTCGTGGTCGTCGTCACCGTCGTGGTGGTGATCGTGGTGGCTGTGGCGACCGTCGATGTGTTCCTCGGAGCCGGCACCCAGGCCCAGCAATACGTCCAGGGGCAGGCGGCCGCTGCTGGCTTCGATGACCTTGACCGCCGGCGGCAGCTCTTCGGCCACTTCCAGGCGCACCTTGGCCAGGTCTTCGGGGTTGATCAGGTCGGTCTTGTTGAGGATCACCAGGTCGGCGCTGGACAGCTGGTCGGCGAACAGCTCGTGCAGCGGCGATTCGTGGTCCAGGTTGGGGTCGAGCTTGCGCTGGGCGTCCACTTGATCGGGGAACGCGGCAAAGGTGCCAGCGGCCACGGCCGGGCTGTCGACCACGGTGATCACCGCGTCGACGGTGCAGGCGCTGCGGATTTCCGGCCACTGGAAGGCCTGGACCAGGGGCTTGGGCAAGGCCAGGCCGGAGGTTTCGATAAGGATGTGGTCCAGGTCGCCACGGCGCGCCACCAGTTCGCGCATCACCGGGAAGAACTCTTCCTGCACGGTGCAGCACAGGCAGCCGTTGGCCAGCTCATAGACCCGGCCACTGGCCTCTTCTTCGGTGCAACCGATGGAGCATTGCTTGAGGATCTCGCCGTCGATGCCCAGCTCGCCGAACTCGTTGACGATCACCGCGATGCGCCGGCCCTGGGCGTTGTCCAGCATGTGCCGGAGCAAGGTGGTCTTACCCGAGCCAAGGAAGCCGGTGACGATGGTGACGGGAAGTTTGGCCAGTGTTTTCATCGGATGCCCCTTGGCAAAGGTGGCGGGCATACGGGACGAGAGCCGCAGCGCAGAGGCGCGCGGAGATTTCGCCACCGGATCACCCCGCCCGGTTGTAGTGAGAATCTGGGATCGAGGCAGGTCTCCTGGCTGGGGGCTTGCCAGTCATTGGACTGGCGGTTTCTGCGCCTTCCCGCAGGCGTTACGAACGCCAATGCAGTGGCCTTGCAGAAATGAAACCCTTCACAGTTGCGGGGGCAGCCGCGGCATCGACCGCGTTCCCTTCTTAGCTTCGACCGCTGGCCGAAGAACCTCGAAGGCGCAAGGCTACGCAGAGCGCGGGGGACGGTCAATCGGCAATACACCGGCATCCGCAATTGACGACGTTACCCCGCCCATGATTTGCTACGCGCCTTGTTACGGGTGCCCTTCACAGGGTGAAACGGGAAACCGGTGAATCACGTGCTTTACTAAAAAGTCGTGACCAGTCCGGTGCTGCCCCCGCAACGGTAAGCGAGCGAAGTGTCAGATCCACTGTGCCAAGGCATGGGAAGGCGACACTTGTCGGCACGGCATGACACATGCCCTGCCCCTCGCAAGCCCGGAGACCGGCCCGCAACACACACATAACAAACCCGCGGTGGGCGGGCGCTGTTGCAAACCCTGCGTGCTCCTCACGCGGGGTTTTCCTGCGCTCCTCCCCCGCCGACACTCCAAAGGGAAGCGCCATGTCGATCATCAGCAGCACCAGCCACTCCGCCAGCAGCACCTCCACCCTGAGCCAGCGCCTGGTGGCCGCCATCGGCGCTTCGCTGCTGGGCGCCTGCCTGGTGTATTTCGCCGGTTTCTCCCATATCGAAGCGGTGCACAACGCTGCCCACGATACTCGTCACAGCGCTGCTTTCCCTTGCCACTGAGACCTGCCGACATGATCAAGCGTATTGCACAAACCGCAGGCTTCAGCGGGTTGCTGGCGGCCTTGCTGCTGACCCTGCTGCAGAGCTTCTGGGTGGCCCCGCTGATTCTGCAGGCGGAAACCTATGAACAGGCCCCGGCCGTGGAGGCTCATGAACACGCCGCAGGCGCCATGGCCGGCCACAGCCACGACGCCGAAGCCTGGGAACCGGAAGATGGCTGGCAGCGGGTGCTGTCCACCACCGGTGGCAACCTGGTGGTGGCCGTCGGCTTCGCCCTGATGCTGGCCGGACTCTATACCCTGCGGGCGCCCAGCCGCACTTCCCAGGGCCTGCTCTGGGGCTTGGCCGGTTATGCGACTTTCTGCCTGGCGCCGACCCTGGGCCTGCCGCCGGAGTTGCCGGGCACCGCTGCCGCCGATCTGGTGCAGCGCCAGGTCTGGTGGATCGGCGCTGCCGCTTCCACCGCCGTGGGCCTTGCCCTGATCGTGTTCGCTGGCAACTGGCTGCTGAAACTGCTGGGCGCCGCCATCATCGCCGTGCCTCACGTGATCGGCGCACCACAACCGGAAGTGCATTCGATGCTGGCCCCGCAAGCACTGGAGACCCAGTTCAAAATCGCTTCACAGTTGACCAACGCCGCCTTCTGGCTGGCCCTCGGGCTGATCAGCGCCTGGCTGTTCCGGCGCAAGAACACGGATCCGTACTCGGCATGATCGAGGTGCGCGCAGCGTCGACCCTGGTGGTCGGCCTGGGCTGCCAGAAAGGCTGCCCGGCGACCACGCTGCGCGCGCTGCTGGATCAGGTGCTGGAAGCCCATCGCATCGATACGCAGCAGGTTTTCGCCCTGGCGAGCATCGACCTGAAACGGGCTGAGCCCGGACTGCTGGAGTTGGCCGAACAACTGGCATTGCCGCTGACCTGTTTCAGCAGCACGCAGTTGGCGCCTTATGCTTTGCGCCTGAGCCACCGTTCACAGATCGCCTTTGAACGCACCGGCTGCTACGGCGTTGCCGAAAGTGCCGCCCTGGCCATGGCTGAACAGCTGCATCCCGGCCCGGCCAAACTGCTGATCCCTCGTCAGAAATTCGCCCAGGCCACCCTGGCAATGGCCGCTTGCCGGTAAAATCCTCGATAATCCGCCGCCTTGATCATGAGCAATCTTCATTTGAAGCTGGCTCCAGCCCCTTTTTCACAGGAGACAGCCATGACTGTCTATTTCATCGGTGCCGGTCCCGGCGATCCGGAACTGATCACGGTCAAGGGCCAGCGCCTGATCCATCGCTGCCCGGTGATCATCTACGCCGGTTCCCTGGTGCCCGAGGCTGTCCTCGAAGGCCACAGCGCGATACGAGTGATCAACAGCGCCGAGCTGCATCTGGAACAGATCATCGAGGCGATCAAGCACGCGCACGACCAGGGTCAGGATGTAGCCCGGGTACATTCCGGCGATCCGAGCCTGTATGGCGCCATTGGCGAGCAGATTCGCTGCCTGCGGGAGCTGGGTATTCCCTTCGAGATCATCCCTGGCGTCACCGCCACCGCCGCCTGTGCCGCCCTGCTGGGAGCCGAATTGACCCTGCCGGATGTGTCCCAGAGCGTGATCCTGACCCGCTATGCGGACAAGACCGCCATGCCGGCCGGTGAAGAATTCGCTAGCCTCGCGGCCCACGGCGCCACCATGGCGATTCACCTGGGGGTCAACCACCTGGAGAAGATAGTCACAGAGCTGCTGCCGCACTACGGCGCCGACTGCCCGATTGCCGTGGTACACCGAGCCACCTGGCCGGACCAGGACTGGGTCCTGGGCACCCTGGCGGACATTGCCGATAAAGTCGCGGCCAAGGGTTTCCGGCGCACGGCGCTGATCCTGGTGGGCCGGGTGCTGGCCACGGACGCGTTCAGCGAATCATCGCTGTACCGCGCCGGGCACGCGCACCTCTATCGCCCCTGACACACACCCTATGTAGGGGCTGGCTTGCCAGCGAAGGCGGTCTTGGCATCGTGCAAGGCTTGAGGGCCCATTCGCCGGCAAGCCAGCTCCTACGTGGTTGAACCCCCTATGTTGGCGCGCTGGACGCCTTGTAGGAGCTGGCTTGCCAGTGGAGGCAATCTCGGCATTGGCGCAAGGCTCAAGGGCCCTTTCGCCGGCAAGCCGGCTCCTACGGAGGCTTATTTCGGGAGGCGCTGGTTTGTGGGCATAAAAAAACGGCGCTCACGGGGCGCCGTTTTTTGTTCGCAGCGAACGCCTTAGTAGTAGGCGTTTTCTTTCTGCGTGTGGTCGGTGACGTCGCGCACGCCCTTAAGCTCGGGGATGCGCTCGAGCAGGGTGCGCTCGATACCTTCCTTCAAGGTCACGTCGGCCTGGCCGCAACCCTGGCAACCGCCACCGAATTGCAGCACGGCGATGCCGTCGTCAACGACGTCGATCAGGCTGACCTGACCGCCGTGGCTGGCCAGCCCCGGGTTGATCTCGGTTTGCAGGTAGTAGTTGATGCGTTCGTTGACCGGACTGTCGGCATTGACCATCGGCACCTTGGCGTTGGGCGCCTTGATGGTCAGCTGGCCGCCCATGCGGTCGGTGGCGTAGTCGACCACCGCATCATCGAGGAAACCTTCGCTGAAGGCGTCGATGTAGGCGGTGAAGCTCTTCAGGCCAAGGGCCTTGTCTTCGGGTTTCTCTTCGCCCGGCTTGCAATAGGCGATGCAGGTCTCGGCGTACTGAGTCCCTGGCTGGGTAATGAAGATGCGGATGCCAATCCCCGGGGTGTTCTGCTTGGATAGCAGATCAGCCAGATAATCGTGGGCGGCGTCGGTAATGGTTATGGCGCTCATGGTGGTTCCTCGCAGACGTGGGCGCAGTTTACGCCAATCGACGCCGCTGACAAAGTCCTAGTATTTTTGTCGGGATAGACCTTGGTATAGGGCTTCCCCGGGGCCCGCCAGCGGGCGTCCCGAGGACAGATAGCGGCCCTGTATCAGAGGTTTTCGTAACGGTTCATGTCCATGACTCCGGCCTCGACCGGGTCGACTTCCTGCAGATAACGGGTCTGGTCGTGGAAGTACTGCCAGAACTGCGGATGACTGCGGCGAATCCCCCAGCGATCGACGATCTTCTCGAAGCCGGCGGCGTCCCTGGCCGCTTGCATGGCCTGGACAAATGCCGGCACCTGCTCGCTTGGAACGTTGAACATGAAGTTCGGATAACTGCTGAGAATGCCCGGAAAAATGGTCAGGGTGTCCAGGCCCGGCTGGTAGCGTAGCGACTCGCCCAGCATGAAGGCCACGTTACTGTGGGCGCGATTGCGCAGCATGCTGTAGAACTCGCGCTTGCCGCTCGGGGCCTGGACCCGCAGCAAGGTGGCTTCCGGCAACTGCTCGATGACCTTGAGTCCCGCTGCCGGACGCGACGCCAGGCGGCTCAGGGCCTGATCGGCATCCTGCAACGCCGGGTCGATATTGGGCCGCGAGCAATAGGCACTGTCACAGCGATTGATTGGGTCCGGCTTGGCGTTGAGCTCGCCATAGCGGGCCAGCAACTGATGGGCGAAGTCTTTCTTAGGGTCCTTGGGGTCCAGTTTCAGGGCGCTGCGCTTGTCGTCGTCGATGGACTCGTAATCCAGCCACATCTTGAACTTGCCGCTGTTCTGGTACCAATCGTCGAGGAAATCCTCACGGCTGCCAGCGGGCATCAGGCGCAGGAAGTTCTGCTCGGCACCGTTGCGGATCAGGTCGAAGTACAACCGGGTCTGGGCCTGGTGGGAGACGTTGCCGAACACGTCAAAATTCACCGCCAGCTGATAATAGGTGCGCTCCAGCAGCGGGTAATCGAACAGCCACATCGTCTGCGGCACCTCGCCGATCAGGCCCTTGCTCACCGAAGCACTGTCGAAGTGGCGGAAGATGCTCAGCAGCGCGTTGTCGTTGCCGGCCCACAGGGTCGACCAGCTGGGGGCCGGAGAATCGGCATAGAAGTCGCGGCGCAGGGCTTCGTACTCGTTGCGCTTGTCGCGATAGGACAGCCACAGGCTGAGCACGCTGCCGACATCGTCGTTTTGCCCGGGCATGGCCAACAGCGGCGTGGCTTGGCCGCGATAGGCCGGATCGGTGATGTACAGATCGTGTTCCGGGGCCTGGAACAGCGCCCAGAAGTTGTCGCGGATCACATCGGTGGCGATCTGCCCGCGGCACACCGGACCACGAATGAAGGTGCGCACGAAGTATTCGGCGTTATCGAGCATGAACTGGTAGCGGGCCTTGGCCGGAATCGCTTCGAAGGTTTCAAACGGGTTGGCCCGGCGCCCTGGTCCGTAGCCCGGCAAGGCGCTGACCTGCCAGTCGCCGCTGTAGAACAGGGTCTTGACCCGGGCCATCTTCGCCGCGCTCAGCGGGTAGGTGATGTGGGTCTTGTGCACGATCACCCCTTGCACCGGCCACAGGCGGTAATACACCTGGGTGCCCGGGTCGTCGTTGGGGCGACGGGTGTTGATCAGGTCAATGGGCTGGCCGCTGGGGGTCCGCGAGCGCACCCACTGGAAGAAGTGCCCCGGCTCGCCGCCTTCGAAATAGACATGGGCCAGGAACCAGTGTTCGTAGAGCCAGCGCGCCACCAGGCTTTCCCGAGCGCCAGGGGCGTTGAGCAGGTTCTCCCACTGGGCCACTTGCAGGCTTTCCCGGGCACTGGGGGCCAGGCCCTGCTCGTCGATGGGCGCACCGGAGGCCAACCAGCGTTGCAGGGTCTGGTATTGCTGCTCGGTGAGACCGGTGACCGCCAGGGGCATGCCCTCTTTCGGGTGCGCACCGGCATAGGCGTCGAACTCCGCCGGCTGCGGGCACATGTTCTCCCGGCTCAGGCCCAGGACGATCTCGCTGGGCAACTTGGCATTAGGCTGCAGCGGGGTGCGATGACCGAGTTCGAGCATGCGCGCCATCAGTGCGGCCTGGCTGCCCTGGGCGTCGAGCACCGAAAAAAAACCATGGCGCTGCCAGGCCGCCTTGCCGCTGGCGTCATAGAACAGCCGGGTAGGCGCCTGCGCCTGACTCCGCTCGCCGTCGTACACCGGAATCTTCGAAGCACCGCGACCGGCCCCTTCGCCGCTGCCCAGGTTGAGCTGACAGGCGGAGTCGTAGCAGGCATGACAGGCCACGCACTTCTCGGTGAAGATCGGCTGGATGTCGCGGGTGTAGGAAATCGCCGGAGCCGGACCTTGGGCCATGCACACTGAACTGAGAAGCAGCAGCGCGCTGCTGACGATAAAACGAAACGGCATGTCCCTGGTCCCGAAAGAAAAAACGCCGCAATTCTACCGATCTCGCCCCACGACCAACATGAGCGATATTCATGTAAAACCCGTACATGCCGCAAATCCATGCAGGTTTGCTATGATCCACGCCCTTCGTTATGGCCCTACCAGGTAGTTCTCATGTCTGATCGCAGTGCTCGCCTCCACGCTCTCCAGCAAGCCCTCAAAGAGCGCATTCTGATTCTCGATGGCGGCATGGGCACCATGATCCAGAGCTACAAGCTCGAAGAACAGGACTACCGTGGCAAGCGTTTCGCCGACTGGCCCAGCGACGTCAAGGGCAACAACGACCTGCTGGTGATCACCCGTCCGGACGTGATCGGTGGCATCGAAAAAGCCTATCTGGATGCCGGCGCCGACATCCTGGAAACCAACACCTTCAACGCCACGCGCATTTCCATGGCCGATTACGGCATGGAAGAACTGGCCTACGAATTAAACGTAGAGGGCGCACGCCTGGCCCGCAAGGTGGCCGACGCCAAGACCCAGGAGAACCCGGACAAGCCGCGCTTCGTCGCCGGCGTCCTGGGCCCGACCAGCCGTACCTGCTCGCTGTCGCCCGACGTCAACAACCCCGGCTACCGCAACGTCACCTTCGATGAACTGGTGGAGAACTACACCGAGTCCACCAAGGGCCTGATCGAAGGCGGCGCCGACCTGATCCTGATCGAGACCATCTTCGACACCTTGAACGCCAAGGCGGCGATCTTCGCCGTGCAGGGCGTGTTCGAGGAGTTGGGCGTCGAGCTGCCGATCATGATTTCCGGGACCATCACCGATGCCTCCGGCCGTACCCTGTCGGGCCAGACCACCGAGGCCTTCTGGAACTCCGTGGCCCACGCCAAGCCGATCTCGGTGGGCCTGAACTGCGCCCTGGGCGCCAGCGAGCTGCGTCCGTACCTGGAAGAGCTGTCGAACAAGGCCAGCACCCACGTCTCGGCGCACCCCAACGCCGGCCTGCCCAACGAATTCGGCGAATACGACGAACTGCCGGAGCAAACCGCCAAGGTCATCGAGGAGTTCGCCCAGAGCGGCTTCCTGAATATCGTCGGCGGCTGCTGCGGCACCACCCCGGGGCACATTGCCGCCATCGCCAAAGCCGTGGCCGGTTATGCCCCGCGACAGATCCCGGACATTCCCAAGGCCTGCCGCCTGTCGGGCCTGGAGCCCTTCACCATCGATCGCAACTCGCTGTTCGTGAACGTTGGTGAGCGCACCAACATCACCGGTTCGGCCAAGTTCGCCCGGCTGATCCGCGAGGACAACTACACCGAGGCCCTGGAAGTCGCCCTGCAGCAGGTGGAAGCCGGCGCCCAGGTGATCGACATCAACATGGACGAAGGGATGCTGGATTCGAAGAAGGCCATGGTCACCTTCCTCAATCTGATCGCCGGCGAGCCGGACATTTCCCGCGTACCGATCATGATCGACTCCTCCAAGTGGGAAGTGATCGAAGCCGGCCTCAAGTGCATCCAGGGCAAGGGCATCGTCAACTCCATCAGCATGAAAGAAGGCGTCGAGCAGTTCATTCACCACGCCAAGTTGTGCAAGCGCTACGGCGCCGCCGTTGTGGTGATGGCCTTCGACGAGGTCGGCCAGGCCGACACCGAGGCGCGCAAGAAGGAAATCTGCAAGCGCTCCTACGACATTCTGGTCAATGAAGTGGGCTTCCCGCCGGAAGACATCATCTTCGACCCGAACATCTTCGCCGTGGCCACCGGCATCGAGGAGCACAACAACTACGCGGTGGACTTCATCAACGCCTGCGCCTACATCCGCGACGAACTGCCCTATGCCCTGAGCTCCGGCGGCGTGTCCAACGTGTCGTTCTCGTTCCGCGGCAACAACCCGGTGCGTGAGGCGATCCACTCGGTGTTCCTGCTGTACGCGATCCGCAACGGCCTGACCATGGGCATCGTCAACGCCGGCCAGTTGGAGATCTACGACCAGATCCCACAGCAGCTGCGCGATGCGGTGGAAGACGTGGTGCTCAACCGCACGCCAAACGGCACCGACGCGCTGCTGGCCATCGCCGACCAGTTCAAGGGCGATGGCAGCGTCAAGGAAGCGGAAACCGAGGAATGGCGCAGCTGGGACGTCAACAAGCGCCTGGAGCACGCCCTGGTCAAGGGCATCACCAGCCATATCGTCGAAGACACCGAAGAGTCGCGCCTGAGTTTCAGCCGCCCGATCGAAGTGATCGAAGGCCCGCTGATGTCCGGCATGAACGTGGTCGGCGACCTGTTTGGCGCCGGCAAGATGTTCCTGCCCCAGGTGGTGAAGTCCGCCCGGGTGATGAAACAGGCAGTAGCCCACCTGATTCCGTTCATCGAACTGGAGAAAGGCGACAAGCCGGAGGCCAAGGGCAAGATCCTCATGGCCACGGTAAAAGGCGACGTGCACGACATCGGCAAGAACATCGTCGGCGTAGTCCTGGGCTGCAACGGCTACGACATCGTCGACCTCGGGGTGATGGTGCCGGCGGAGAAGATCCTCCAGGTGGCCAAGGAGCAGAAGTGCGACATCATCGGCCTGTCCGGGCTGATCACTCCGTCCCTGGACGAGATGGTCCACGTCGCCCGCGAGATGCAGCGCCAGGATTTCCACCTGCCGCTGATGATCGGTGGCGCCACCACCTCCAAGGCCCACACCGCGGTGAAGATCGAGCCCAAGTACAGCAATGACGCGGTGGTCTACGTCACCGACGCCTCCCGCGCCGTGGGCGTGGCCACCCAGTTGCTGTCCAAGGAGCTCAAGGCTGGCTTCGTCGAGAAGACCCGGGAGGAGTACGTGGAGGTGCGCGAGCGTACCGCCAACCGCAGCGCCCGTACCGAGCGCCTGAGCTACGCCGCAGCCATCGCCAAGAAGCCACAGTTCGACTGGGCCAACTACCAGCCAGTCAAGCCAACCTTCACCGGCGCCCGGGTGCTGGACAACATCGACCTCAAGGTGCTGGCCGAGTACATCGACTGGACGCCGTTCTTCATCTCCTGGGACCTGGCCGGCAAGTACCCGCGCATCCTCGAAGACGAAGTGGTCGGTGAAGCCGCCACCGCCCTGTATAAGGACGCCCGGGAGATGCTCGACAAGCTGATCAATGAAAAACTGATCAGCGCCCGGGCGGTATTCGGCTTCTGGCCGGCCAACCAGGTGCAGGACGACGACCTGGAAGTCTACGGCGACGACGGCCAGCCCCTGGCGCGCCTGCATCACCTGCGCCAGCAGATCATCAAGACCGACGGCAAGCCGAACTTTTCCCTGGCGGACTTCGTCGCGCCCAAGGACAGCGGCATCACTGACTATGTCGGCGGCTTCATCACCACCGCCGGGATCGGCGCCGAGGAAGTGGCCAAGGCCTACCAGGATGCCGGCGACGACTACAACTCGATCATGGTCAAGGCCCTGGCCGATCGCCTGGCCGAAGCCTGCGCCGAATGGCTGCACCAACAGGTGCGTAAAGACTACTGGGGCTATGCCCAGGACGAGCAGCTGGACAACGAGGCGCTGATCAAGGAGCAGTACAGCGGCATCCGCCCTGCCCCGGGTTATCCGGCCTGCCCGGATCACACCGAGAAGAGCACCCTGTTCGCCCTGCTCGACCCCGAGGCCAGCGAAGGCCGCGCCGGCCGCAGTGGCGTGTTCCTCACCGAACACTTCGCCATGTTCCCGGCGGCTGCAGTCAGCGGCTGGTACTTCGCCCACCCGCAGGCGCAGTACTTTGCGGTGGGCAAGGTCGACAAGGACCAGGTGCAGAGCTACACCGAGCGCAAGGGCCAGGACCTGGCCGTAAGCGAGCGCTGGCTGGCGCCGAACCTGGGCTACGACAACTGACCCAGACTCTGTAGGAGCCGGCCCGCCGGCTCCTACACCAGCCCGCCATCACAGGCGACATTGTCTATGCTCTGTTGACACCCAACCGTGTCGAGGGATTTATGGACGATCCAAGCAGCGACAATCAGCCCCCAACCTTCCTGCAGATGCTGCAAAGCGTGCTGGCGGCCGCCTTCGGCGTACAAAGCGGGAAAAATCGCGCCCGGGACTTCAGTCACGGCAAACCCAGTCACTTCATTGTGCTGGGCATTCTCTTTACCACCCTGTTCGTGCTGGTGCTGCTGGGTATCGCCAACCTGGCGATGCACCTGGCGGGAGTCTGAAACGGCGTCAGTGCAGCAGCAGCTGCAAACTGAAGGGATAGCGGTAGCTGTCCGGCTTGCCTTGGGCGGACAGCCCGTGGAAATCGAACCGGGCACCCACCTGATTGCCCATCCGCAGCAGTTGCTGGGCCTGAGCTCGGGTCAATGACTGGAACAGCGACAATTGCCAGTCCGGCCCACCCAGGCGCCTGGCATCGAGCCCCAGTGCGTCGTCATGCAGGGCCACCAGGGCCCAACCACCAATCGTGAAATGGCCGGCCATCAGCACAGACAATTGCCCGTCGATCAAGGCCTGCAAGGCTTCGGGCGAACTGTTGAGTCCACTGAACAGCAGATCGCCCCCCGGCTTGCGGCCCAACTCCCGGGCAGCCTGCATGGCCCCCAGAGCCATTTCGTCGTTAGCCGACCAGATCAGTTGCGTCTGTGGATAGCGCTGCAACAGCTGTTGTGCTTGTTCGTGCGCCCGCTGCCGGTTCCATTCGCCATACACGAGCTGGCGCAGACGCACCTGAGGATTTTCCGCCAGGGCCCGGTGCAGCCCTTGCTCGCGCAACTGCGCCGCCGGTGTGACTTTCACCCCGGAAAAGGCCAGCAAATCGATTGTTTGCCCGGCAGGCAAAGGGCCATGCTGGCGCAACAACTCCTTGAGCATCCGATAACCGGCCTCTTCATCGTTGCTCATCATGCTGCCGATCCAGTCGGAGTAGCTGCTGCGGCTTTGGCGAATCAACGCCCGCTGATCCTCGGTCAGTGGGCTGTTGACGATAAACAGCTTGACCCCGGAACCCTGAGACATGCGCAGGATCTGCGGAGCGACATACTGTTCGTTGACCAATATCAGGTAATCGGGCTTTTGCGCTCGCTGAAACAGCTCCCGAGCCTGATCGAGAGAGTTCTGGGGATTGCGTTCGCCATAGAGAATTTGCAGGTCCATGCCCAGATCCCGGGCGGCTGCCTGCATGAACCGCGAATAACTGACCCAGAAGGTTTCCGTTGAATTACCGGGGTTGAGAAACACCACCGACGTTGCTTGAGCCACCGCCCAGAACGGCAAACTCAGACATATCACCCACTTGCACAGAACCTTGAACATTGTGAAAAGAGCCCCTGGATTATCCCAGGCAGTATAACTGGCAAATTGCTGGCCAACGGCGGCAAATTGTCCTGATTGTCCGACAATTCGGGCTCTTCTTTTACGCTCGACTACTGGTGGCTGACCCAAAACACGGCCGTACCCACGACCAGTATGATCAGAAAGAGAATGGCCCAAGCATCAACGCTACTGTCACTTTTCCTTACTTTGGTTGGATGGCTCATAGCATCGCCTCTAGTAGATTTTGTCGGTGACTGCTCAAAGACACGACCACAGTTAAGACCAGGATTGTCCCCACCTCAAATGTGGATACTCATATACCCCTACCGTTAGTCGTTTTGGTTCTTTGCATATACTCAAACATCACTTTTGCGCATAACCACAAACTGGTATCGTTCGGCGGCTCCGACCGGAGTGCGCGGCCGTGCGCGCAGATTTGCTTACATGGGTGGGGTTGAGCGAGAACGAAGGCAGGACGAGGTGAAACCGGCGACAAGCCCCGGTCGACGCCAGTCGAAGCAACGTACCGAAGCCGTTCACCGCAGTATTTGCCAAGTGCGCTTTGGCGCCACCTGTAGCCTGAGAACTGGACCTATATGTACGTATACGACGAGTACGATCAGCGGATCATCGAGGACCGCGTCAAGCAGTTCCGTGATCAGACCCGACGCTATCTGGCAGGCGAGCTGAGCGAAGAGGAATTCCGTCCCCTGCGCCTGCAGAATGGCCTTTATATCCAACGTTTTGCCCCAATGCTGCGGGTAGCCGTGCCTTACGGCCAATTGACCTCGCGCCAGGCGCGGATGATGGCCAAGATCGCCCGCGACTACGACAAGGGCTATGCGCACATCAGCACCCGGCAAAACGTGCAGTTCAACTGGCCAGCCCTGGAAGACGTGCCGGACATCCTGGCCGAGCTGGCCACCGTGCAGATGCACGCCATCCAGACCAGCGGCAACTGCCTGCGTAACGTCACCACCGACCAGTTTGCCGGTGTCGCCGCCGACGAGTTGATCGACCCGCGCCCCTGGTGCGAGATCGTCCGTCAATGGACCACCTTCCACCCCGAATTCGCCTATCTGCCGCGCAAGTTCAAGATCGCCATCAACGGCTCGACTTCCGACCGCGCAGCCATCGAGGTCCACGACATTGGCCTGGAGCCGGTGTACAACGCAGCCGGCGAGCTGGGTTTCCGCGTGCTGGTCGGTGGCGGTCTGGGCCGTACCCCGGTGGTCGGCGCCTTCATCAACGAGTTCCTGCCCTGGCAGGACCTGTTGAGCTACCTCGACGCCATCCTGCGGGTCTACAACCGCTACGGCCGTCGTGACAACAAGTACAAGGCGCGGATCAAGATCCTGGTCAAGGCCCTGACGCCGGAAGTGTTCGCCGAGAAGGTCGAGGCGGAAATGGTTCACCTGCGCGGCGGCCAGACCACCCTGACCGAAGCCGAAGTGCACCGTGTGGCCAAGCACTTCGTCGACCCTGACTACAAGACCCTGAGCAACCAGGACAGTGAACTGGCAGCCCTGGATCAGCAGCACCCCGGTTTCGCCCGCTGGCGCGCACGCAATACCCTGGCCCACAAGAAGCCGGGTTATGTCGCCGTCACCCTGTCGCTCAAACCCACCGGCGTAGCGCCTGGGGATGTCACCGACAAGCAGTTCGATGCCATCGCCGATCTGGCCGACCGCTACAGCTTCGGCCAGTTGCGCACGTCCCACGAGCAAAACGTGATTCTGGCGGACGTCGAGCAAAGCCAACTGTTCACCCTGTGGGGCGAGCTGCGTGAAAACGGCTTTGCCACACCGAACATCGGCCTTTTGACCGACATCATCTGCTGCCCGGGCGGTGACTTCTGCTCCCTGGCCAACGCCAAGTCGATCCCGATCGCCGAATCCATCCAGCGCCGCTTCGACGACCTGGACTACCTGTTCGACATCGGCGAGCTGGACCTGAACATCTCCGGCTGCATGAACGCCTGTGGTCACCACCACGTGGGCCACATCGGCATCCTCGGGGTAGACAAGAAAGGCGAGGAGTTCTACCAGGTGTCCCTGGGTGGCAGCGCCAGCCGCGACGCGAGCCTGGGCAAGATCCTCGGCCCGTCCTTCGCCCAGGACGACATGCCCGACGTGATCTCGAAGCTGATCGACGTGTACGTGGAACAACGTACCGAAGACGAACGCTTCATCGACACCTATCAACGTATTGGCATCGACCTCTTCAAGGAGCGCGTCTATGCAGCGAATCATTAAGAACAACGAGGTCATCGACGAAACCTGGCACTTGCTGCCCAAGGACGCGACCCTCGACGGCATCTCCAACTGCGACGACCTGATCGTGCCGCTGGCTCTGTGGCGCGATCACGCCCATGCCCTCAAGGCTCGCGATGGCGGCCTGGGCGTGTGGCTGGATGCGGACGAAGAAGCCGAGGAAATCGGTGACGACGTCGAGCATTTCCAGGTGATTGCCCTGAACTTCCCGGCCTTTACCGATGGCCGCAACTACTCCAACGCCCGCCTGCTGCGTGACCGTTATGGCTACAAAGGCGAACTGCGAGCGATTGGCGACGTGTTGCGCGACCAGCTGTTCTACCTGCACCGCTGCGGCTTCGACGCCTACGCGCTGCGGGCCGACAAGGACCCCTACGAAGCCCTGGAAAGCCTCAAGGACTTCTCGGTGACCTACCAGGCCGCCACTGACGAACCGCTGCCGCTGTTCCGTCGCCGCTAAGCCTTGGCGCCAACAAAAAGCCCTGAACCGGTTTCCCGGTTCAGGGCTTTTTTGTGCCGCCTACCACTTCCACCGTAGGAGCCGGCTTGCCGGCGAAAGGGCCCTTGAGCCTTGTACAAACCTGGCAGCCGCCTTCGCTGGCAAGCCAGCTCCTACAGAACCGGCGCTTGCGATTCGGGGCTTACCAGAACCGCTGCTGGGTCAGGCGGCTCCACCAGGTCAGCAGCACGCGGTCGATGGAACCGCTGGCCGCCAGCCCGACACGCTCCTGCAAGCTCTTGCGCTCGGCATAGTGCAGGTGGAAAACCTCGGCATTCTTGGCTTTGTCCGCCAGGTACTCATCGCTGGTTTTCAGCTCGTCCACCAGCAGCTTCTCCTGCGCCGCCACGCCCAGCCAGACTTCACCGGTGGCCACTTCATCAATGGCCAATTGCGGGCGATAGCGGGACACGAAGTTCTTGAACAACTGATGGGTCACATCCAGGTCTTCCTGGAACTTCTCCCGGCCCTTCTCGGTGTTTTCGCCAAACACCGTCAGGGTGCGCTTGTACTCGCCGGCGGTGAGCACTTCAAAATCGATGTCGTGCTTTTTCAGCAGGCGGTTGACGTTGGGCAACTGGGCCACCACGCCGATGGAGCCGAGGATGGCGAACGGCGCGCTGATAATCTTCTCGCCGATGCAGGCCATCATGTAGCCGCCGCTGGCCGCGACCTTGTCGATGCACACGGTCAAAGGCACCCCGGCCTGGCGAATACGCGCCAGTTGCGACGAAGCCAGGCCATAGCTGTGCACCATGCCGCCACCGCTTTCCAGACGCAGCACCACTTCATCCTTGGGCGTGGCCAGGCTCAGCAAGGCGGTGATCTCATGGCGCAGGCCTTCGGTCGCCGAAGCCTTGATATCGCCATTGAAGTCCAGCACGAACACCCGGGGCTTGGCCTCGGCCGGTTGTTTCTTCTGTTTCTTCTCGGTCTTGCCCTGGGCCTTGCGCAAGGCCTTGAGCTGATCCTTGTCCAGCAGGCTCTGCTCCAGGCGCTCGCGCAGGTCCTTGTAGAAATCATTCAGCTTGCTGACCTGCAACTGCCCGGTGCCTTTGCGGCGGCCCTTGCTGCGCAGCGCAGCGGCAGTGATCAGCACCACCAGGATAGCGACCACCAGGGTCACGGTCTTGGCCAGGAAACTGGCGTATTCGGCGAAAAACTCCACAGGGACTCCTCAAACATGAACCGCTGCCAACCAGCAGCGCAATGGGCTCAAGCATACCGGCGCGACCGGTCGGCCACCAGTCGCGAAACCTCGTGTTACGAGGCTCCAACAAGCATTTCAAACAAGCGTATGTTTTTTCATTGACAGCTCACTGGCATCCTCATAACCTCGCAAAACTTTCAACGTACCGGGACGACACGGACGTGGGCAGCATCTATTTGATTCGACATGGCCAAGCCTCTTTCGGTGCAGACGACTACGACGTGCTGTCCGCCACCGGCGTGCGCCAGGCTGCCGTGCTCGGTGAGCATCTGGCGGCGCTGGGCGTCAGCTTTGATCGCTGCCTGTCCGGCGACCTGCGGCGCCAGCAGCACACCGCGCAGGCCGCGATGGAACAGATGAGTGCCGCCGGGTTTGACCACCCGCCATTGGAAATCGATTCAGCCTTCAACGAATTCGACGCCGATGCCATCATCCGCGCCCTGCTCCCCGACCTGTTGCCCCAGGAACCCGAAGCCCTGAACATCCTGCGCAACGCCGCGCAGAACCGCGCCGAGTTCCAACGCATCTTCGCCCTGATCATCCAGCGCTGGCTGGCCGGCACCTACGATCCTCCCGGGCTGGAAAGCTGGCTGGGATTCGTCGAGCGCGTCCAGGGCGGTCTGCAGCGGATTCTCGAAGCAGCGGACAACCAGCACAAGATCGCCGTGTTCACCTCCGGCGGCACCATTACCGCCCTGCTGCACCTGATCACCCGGATACCTGCCCAGCAGGCGTTCGAACTGAATTGGCAAATCGTCAACACCTCGCTCAACCAGCTGAAGTTCCGCGGGCGCGAGGTGTCTTTGGCTTCCTTCAACGGTCATGCCCATCTGCAACTGTTGAAGGCCCCGGAGCTCATCACTTTCCGTTGAGCCCGGCTTACTGTGACCCTTGCTGTAACCACCCATAAAAGGATCGAACCATGACCTCCGTAGCTGACGCCGTACAAGCCATGCAAGCCAAGTTCAACCCAGCTGCCGCTGCCGGCCTGGACCTGGTTTTCGGTTTCCGCATCGATGATTCCAAGCATTTCTCGCTGGTCGTCAAGGACAGCACCTGTGAACTCAAGGAAGGCGAGAACCCAGACGCACAAGTCACCCTGGTGATGGACGGCGAAACCCTGGACGGTATCGTCAGCGGCGAAACCGACGGCATGCAAGCCTTCATGGGCGGCAAACTGCGCGCCGAAGGCGACATGATGCTGGCCATGAAACTGAGCGAGCTGTTCCCAGCCTAAGACCCCGCAAGGTCCGGCTGTAGACAAATCCCGCCCCTGAGGCGGGATTTGTCGTTTCTGCATCACGCAACGCCTCTAGCCCGCCGCTTTGCCCTGGATCAATACCACTGGGCGGCTCAGTCTTCCGGCCGCACGCTTGATTGATCTCGGTCAGTTTGTGCCTCGCACCCCCCCTCTACTCTTGCGCCTCCATCGCGGCCAGGGACGGCACAGCCGGAGCCCTTTGCCACACCGCTATCACTCACGGAAGAGTCCGCTTATGCGATCACTGAAGATCATCCTGCTGTCCACCGCCTTCAACGGTCTGACCCAACGGGCCTGGCTCGACCTGCGCCAGGCCGGGCACCGCCCCAGCGTGGTGCTGTTCACCGGTGAAGAAGAGGTCTGCCGGCAGATCGAAGAAGCCGAGGCCGACCTGGTGATCTGCCCGTTCCTCAAGGACCGGGTACCGCAGCAGCTGTGGAGCAACGCCAAGCGTCCGGTGGTGATCATTCACCCAGGCATCGTCGGCGACCGTGGTGCCAGCGCCCTGGACTGGGCCATCAGCAAGGAGCTCAAGCGCTGGGGCGTCACCGCATTGCAGGCAGTGGAAGAAATGGACGCCGGGCCAATCTGGTCGACCCATGAATTCAACCTGCCCAGCGGACTGCGCAAATCCGAGCTGTACAACGGCCTGGTCAGCGACGCCGCCATCCATTGCATCCGCGACGTGGTGGAAAAATTCCGCAACGGCTTCCGTCCTGTGCCCCTGGACTACGACAACCCCGCGGTGCTTGGCCGCCTGCAACCGAACATGAAGCAGTGCGACCGCACCTTCAGCTGGCACGACAGCGCGCAGTTCATCAAGCGCAGCATCGACGCCGCTGACGGCCAGCCCGGCGTCCTGGCCAGCCTCGCCGGCGGCCAGTACTACGTCTACGACGCCCACCTGGACTCACGCACCGGCATGCCCGGGCAACTGCTGGCGGTGCACGACGATGCGGTGCTGGTGGCCTGCGGCGATCACAGCCTGTGGATCGGCTCTCTGCGCCTCAAGCCTCAGCCCGGCGAAGAAACCTTTAAGCGCCCCGCCCGCCACGTACTCGGCGAGCGCCTGGCCGATGTACCGGTGCTGGACTGGTCGGTATCCAGCAGCCCGTTCAGCACCGAGTCCTACCAGCCGATCCGCTACCGCGAGTCCGGCCGAGTCGGTGAGCTGACCTTCGAGTTCTACAACGGCGCCATGAGCACTGAGCAATGCCAGCGCCTGGTCAGCGCCCTGCGCTGGGCCAAGGCCCGAGACACCCAGGTGCTGCTGGTACGCGGTGGCCGCGGCGCCTTCAGCAACGGCGTGCACCTGAACGTGATCCAGGCCGCCGAAGTGCCGGGCCTGGAAGCCTGGGCCAATATCCAGGCCATCGACGACGTCTGCCTGGAACTGCTCACCGCCCGCCAACTGGTGGTCAGCGGCCTGACCGGCAATGCCGGCGCTGGCGGCCTGATGCTGGCCCTGGCGGCGGACGTGGTCCTGGCCCGCGCCGACACCGTGTACAACCCGCACTACAAGAGCATGGGCCTGTACGGCTCCGAATACTGGACCTACAGCCTGCCCCGCGCCGTCGGCCAGGCCATGGCCAAGCAACTGACCGAAGCCTGCCTGCCCATCAGCGCCCTCCAGGCCCTGCAGATGGGCATGGTCCAGGAGATTGGCCCGCGCTGCCCGGACGAGTTCGGCCTGTGGCTGCTGCAACGGGCCAATGGCGTCCTCACCGACCCGCGCTACCAGCACCTGCGCCAGCGCAAGCTGGATGCCGACCCACAGCTGATGCAGCACTGCCGCAACGCCGAGCTGGAAGAGATGCACATGGACATGGTGCAAAACCGCAAGGGCTTCGCCGAGAAGTGCAGCAACTTCGTCTACAAGCGCAAGACCTGCTGCACCCCGGAGCGACTGATCGAAGCCTGGGCCAAGCCCCAGGACATCGCCTTGGTGGGCTGATTCACCGCCTGAGCGGCAGGCTTTCAAAGCACCGCCAGGCCACGTACCATTCGCCGCCTTTTGTTGCCGCCCCCAGGGGCGGCAATCGTTTGCAAGGAGGCGAGCATGCAAGACATTCCAGGCCACGCCACGTGGCGCAGCATCGAAGCACAAACCCAGGGCTGGTCCAGCGATCGAGTCTTTCATATCGTCGACGAACAAGGCCAACACCTGCTGTTGCGCACCAACGATTCATCCCAATACGTCAACAAACGCGACGAGTTCCAGTGGACCCAACATCTGGCGGCAAAGGGCATCGCCATGTCCCAACCCTTGGACTTCGGTCTGTTTGATTCAGGACGCCAGGTTTACTCGTTGTTGTCGTGGATCGAAGGCAAGGATGGCGCGCAATGGGTTGCCGAGCAGCCCGCCGCCGCCTGTTATGAGCTTGGCCTGCAAGCCGGTCAAATACTCCAGCAGATCCACAGCGTTGCTGCGCCTGAAGGCACTGAAAACGCCGAACAGCAGATGCGTGCCATCTACCGTAAAAAGCTCGAACAGTACCGGAGCTGTGGCCACAAGGTGGCCCATGAGCAAGACTTCCTGCAGTTTCTCGAACAGCACTTTCATCTGCTGGCGGACACGCCGCTGGTGTTTCTCCACGGTGACTATCACCTGAACAACATGATCGTGGGCGCCGATGACCAGTTGTCGATCATCGACTTCAACCGCTGCCGTTTCGGAGATCCGGCGCGGGACTTCAATCGGCTGGCGCTGTTTTCCTGCAACCTCAGCAGCGACTTCGCCCGCGGCCAGATCGACGGCTACTGTGCAGGCCATCCCGAGCCGGTTTTTCTCACCCGCATGGCCTTCTACGCCGCGTTTGACAGCTTCTTCAGCGTGCTCTGGGCCATGGCCTTCGGCGAGCAGGAAATCCACGCCAGCCTGCAACGCACACAAAAGGTCTGGGAAGATTTCGCCGGTTTTTCCAGGGATGTGCCTCATTGGTATTGCTGATAGGCGACGCATCCCAGCCTGCTGCCCCAGCTTCCCCCCGTTTGCCTGATAGCAAGAAAGAAAGCCGCTGCCACGATTTCGCCCCGCGCGGATCGCAGAGTTGAAGACACCATTGGAAAAATCTAAGGAAAGACGATGAACGCCAAGGTCAAGAACACAGAAGAAGCCCAGGAAAAGACCGGTAAAAGCCCGATTGCCTGGGGCATGATCGGCTCGGTGATTCTGGCAATCACCACTCCGTTCTTCTATTTGAACGGCAAGGCCTACCACGATGGTTACCTCGGCTACTTTCAGCTGGAAACCTCGATGTTTCCCATGGACACCTCCACCACCTTCGTCAACGCAGTTCTGGCCTGGTATCACGCCATGACCAACGGTTTGAAAGGCGGGTTGGAGTTCATCGGACAACACTGGCTATGGGCCGCAATCGTCTGCGTACTGAGCATTCTGGTGTTCGGCGGCCTCAACTATCTGATCGCCTTGTTCAACAAAAAAATCACTGACAAGAAGCAGTCCGCCAAGCCACCGCAGGCCACCGTTGCCGCCCCCTCCTTCTTCAAGGAGATAGGCAAATGTGCGTTGTACATCTTCATCCCCAGCTACGGCCTGTTTGTGGCGATGTTTTTCATCTCCTTTATCTTGATGATCACCATCACCCCCTTTGTACTGATCGGCAAAGACTCGGCGGCCGAGGATCTGAAAAACGGCTTCAAAGACTCACCCCAAGTGACCGTCAACGACCCGGATGGGCATAAGGGCACTTACCGGGTCATGCAGTGCTCGGCATCCTTCTGTGCGCTCTACGCCGATGGCAAGGCGATCACGGTTCCGATCGCCACGCTGAATTGGGTGGTGTCCGATGTCGCGGAAAAACTGAAGGCGCAGCAAGGCAACTGAACCCCGCTGCACGCCCTCTCCTGCTGCTGCAACTAAGGTTGCAGCAGCATCGCCACCAGCGCCGTCCAACCGGTCTGGTGGCTAGCCCCCAGACCGCGCCCGGTTTCACCATGAAAGTACTCATGGAACAGCACCAGCTCGCGATCCTCCGCCTCCACTTGCAACTGTGGGTAGCCGCCCATGGACGGCCTGTGCCCTTCTTCATCCAGCAAGAACAGCCGCGTCAGACGCTGGCTCAAACCGTCGGCCACTTCCTCCAGGGACGCCAGATACCCGGAACCCCGCGGGTACTCCACCGAGAAGTTGACGTCGTAGTAGCGATGAAACTCGCGCAGGGATTCGATCAGCAGGTAATTGATCGGCATCCACAGCGGCCCCCGCCAGTTGGAGTTGCCGCCGTACAGCCGTGAATCGGACTCCGCCGGCTCATAGCGGGCGCACAACTGCTTGCCGTCCACCTGCATGGCGAACGGCTGCTCGAAGGCCTTGGACAGGGAGCGGATACCGAAGTCCGAGAGGAACTCGCTGTCATCGAGCATGCGCTTGAGCAGGTCCTTGGTGCGTTCACCCCGCAACAGCGCCAAGAGCATGCGGTTGCCCTTGCCCGGCTCGTACCAGCGCGACACCAGGCTCGCGAGGTCCGGACGATGATGCAAAAAACCCAGCAGACGTTGAGCCAGTCCCGGCAGGTTCTCGTGCTCGTGCTGCTCCAGCACCTGCACCGCGAACAGCGGTATCAGGCCGACAATGGAGCGCAGGCGCAGGGGTTCGTTGTCGCCGTCGGGCCGGTGCAGCACGTCGTAGAAGAACTGGTCCTGTTCGTCCCACAGCCCCTCCGCGCTTTCATCCACGCGGTTGATGGCCCCGGCGATATACAGGAAGTGTTCGAAGAACTTCACCGCAATGTCCACGTACACGCCGTTGCGCTTGGCCAGCTCCAGGGCGATGCGCATCAGGTCCAGGGCATAGGCCGCGACCCAGGCCGTACCGTCGGCCTGATCCAGGGTGAAGCCATCAGGCAACGGTGCGGAACGATCGAACAGGGCGATATTGTCCAGGCCGAGAAAGCCTCCCTGGAACAGGTTGCGACCCTCGGCGTCCTTGCGGTTGACCCACCAGGAAAAGTTCAGCAGCAACTTGTGGAAAATGCGTTCGAGAAAATCCAGGTCACCCACGCCAGTCAGGGACTTTTCCTGCTGATAGACCCGCCAGCAGGCCCAGGCGTGTACCGGCGGATTGGCGTCGTCGAAGCGCCACTCGTAGGCCGGCAACTGACCGTTGGGGTGCATGAAGCGGTCTTTCACCAACAGCAATAACTGCTGCTTGGCAAAGCCGGGATCGATCAGGGCAAAGGCTACCGCCTGGAAACCCAGGTCCCAGGAGGCATACCAGGGGTATTCCCAGGTGTCGGGCATGGAAACGATGTCGCAGTTGGACAGATGGCGCCAATGGGTATTGCGCAGATGCTCGCGTTCCATCGGCGGTGCCGGCTGCCCGGGATCGCCATCAAGCCACTGGTTGACGTCGAAGTAATACAGCTGCTTGGACCACAGCAGCCCGGCCAGGGCCTGACGCTGGACATTGCGCGCGTCGCTACTGGCGATGCCCTGCTGCAACGCCGCGTAGAACTCATCAGCCTCTCGCCGACGCTGTTCAAACACGTGGCGAGCACTGACCTGCTCACTGCCCGCCGGGGCGAACCGCAGGAACAGACTCTTGCTCTCGCCGCCCGCCAGCTCCAGGACGAAATGCGCCGCCACCCGGGTGCCGCCATCCAAGGCCACCGCACTGGCTTGCCCATCCACCAGATAGTCGTTGATGCCGTCCTTGAACGGCCCCGGCGCCGCCAGCCCGTCCAGCTTGGGGAAGTTACTGTCGTTGTTGCAGAACAGCCACTGGCAAGGCTCTGCGCCCCAGGCGGTGATCTGCCGCTCGGGCAGTTGCCCGTGCCGCGCCAGCACCCGGTCGCCCTCCAGGCGCAGGCTCGGTCGCGGCGCGTCGCCGCCCCAGCTCCAGGTGTTGCGCGCCCAGACCTGGGGCAGCACCCGCAGCCGCGCCGGCTGGTGGAAACGGTTGTGCACGGTGATGAGCATGAAAATGTCATCGGCCCTGTGCTTGGCATATTCCACCGTCACATCGAAGTAGCGATTGTCCTCGAACACCCCGGTATCGAGGATCTCGTACTCGGCATCAGACAGACCACGCCGGGCGTTTTCCGCCACCAGATCGGCATAGGGAAAGGCCGCCTGGGGGTACTTGTAGAGCATGCGCATGTAGGCATGGCTGGGCACGCCGTCGAGGTAGAAGTACAGCTCCTTGACGTCCTCGCCGTGGTTGCCCTCGGCATTGTTCAGGCCGAACAGACGCTCCTTGAGAATGCTGTCGTGTTCATTCCACAGCGCCAGCCCCAGGCACCAGTGCTGGGCCTTGTCGGAGAACCCGGCCAGCCCGTCCTCGCCCCAGCGGTAGGCGCGGCTGCGGGCGTGTTCGTGGGGAAAATAGTTCCAGGCATCGCCATCGGCGCTGTAGTCCTCGCGCACCGTGCCCCACTGCCGCTCACTCAGGTACGGGCCCCACTGGCGCCAGTGCTCGGCATCGCTGCCCTGCAGGCGCTGGCCTTCCAAGGTGTCGAGAATGCTCGCTGGGGGACTTGCCGTCATGGAGGGTGTCCTTGGTCATGGAAGTGAGTTGCAGTGTAGGAGCGACCCGCCCCGCCGGTTCATGACATATGTTTCATGGTGCGCAGCACTAACACCGGTTAAACCGCAGCAAAAGCTGGTTCCAGAGCCGTTGTCGCTAAATTTTCGGCGCCGGGCTCGTTATAATCGGCAACCCTTTTATGGCCATGCGGATTCGATGATGTTCAGTTGCAAAGCGTTTTTCCCAAGCTTGTTGCTCGCGACCCTGGCGTTTTCGGCCCAGGCCGAAGGCCTGGACCTGAGCTACCCAGAGCCACCGCTGGCAGCGGCCAATGCCGCAGCGCCAGCGCCTGAAAGCGCCACGCCGGCACTCAAGTTGCAGTTCAAGCCCGAGGTGAAATACGAGCACCGCTGCAGCGGCCAATGCACCTACGAAACCAATATCGACCAGCTGCACGAGCGCGAAACCCGCCACAGTTCAAGCATCGGCTTCGACTGAGGCCTGGCATTGAACCTGTGGCGCGCTTGATCCACACTCGCGCTCCTGAGTCCTACAGCAAACTCAGAAAGTCCTGCCCTGCCAGTGCCTTGTTCCGTTTCGGGGTACATGCCTATAGTCCCGGCTCGTCCTGATGACGAACGGGTTTGGCGACCCGATGAATGGAATGAAGCGAAGCTCTGCCAGATTGGTCAGGGCCCGTGTTATCGCATGACCGCTTGATGGCGGCTGTGCGCGGGAGACCTTCGGGTCTGTCGGTTCTTCCATTCCCGGCTCGCCAACCCGCGTACAGCTGCCACCCTTTTGTTTGGCGACAAATGAGTAGCGGCGCTCACCCCAGAATGGAGTTGGACTCATGAATCGCTACATGCCGATCACCGGCCACGACTGCACCATTCCCTCCCTGCTGATCGATACCCAGGCCCCTGCCGATGTGCTGTACGAAGCAGCCGCCTATCGCATCCGCGCCGTCACTCAACTGCTGGAAAACTTCGCCGCCCGCCCCGACATCCCCGGCGATGCCGTGGTGCTGCAAGAGCTGGCGCTGATCTGCGCCATTCCGCTGCGCGATGGCTGCGATGTGCTGGATGTACTGGGCCGCCAGCTGCACGCGCAGCGCCCTTGAACCGGTAGCAACCGGCTTGCGGGCGAAGAGGCCCGCAAGCCGCCACCTTCACTGGCAAGCCCCAAGGGTTTCGTAGGGCATTGAACTAAGGTGGCGGCCGCTCGGTTATCCAGCTACGACCCCTCAACACCAAAAACGACACCCCCTGACCCCAGGCAGTTGACGCGCCACGCCCATCTCTATTTATTACTATTTATCCGCATTAATACGATAAATAGCCGCCCATGCTGAAACGCCCCGTTCGCCGCAAACGCCAGAAGCTTTCCGACGTGATTGTCGAGTCGGTGAAGCGTTCCATCGTCACCGATGCCCTGCGCCCCGGGGACCGCTTGCCCACCGAGAAGGAGTTGATGGAAAGCTTCCAATGCTCCAAAGGCTCGGCCCGGGAGGCGCTCAAGGCGCTGGAGGTGGAAGGCCTGGTCAATACCCGCACCGGGCCCAACGGCGGCGCCTATCTGAACCAGGCCGGCACCGAGCCGGCCAGCCGCGCGCTGCGCAACTACTTGCACTTCCAGCACATGGACGGCGAGCAGGTCTATCAGCTGCGCAAGGTGATCGAGGTGGAGCTGGCGGTGTCGGTGATCGGGCGTTTGAGCGAGGCGGATTTTCAGGCGCTGCAGGACAACATCGACTTCTGCAGCCACCCCGAGGACAGCGAGGCCGGCCAACGTGAACAGCGCATCGCCGAGCTGGAATTCCACAACCTGCTGGGGCGGGCCTGCCCCAACCCGCTGCTGAGTTTCATGGCGCAGTTTCTCAACGATCTGCTGCGCGACCTGGTGGTGCTGAAGAAGGCCTACAAGCCCAAGCGCAAGCAGTTCGACGCCGCCAACCTGGATTACCACAAACGCTTGCTGCTGGCCTTGCGCGCCGAAGATGAACGCGCAGTACGCCAGCTGATGCACGAGCACATGTGCGACGCCGAGCACCACATGACCGCCCTGGAAGGCGAAGTCACCCAGCACTTCCTGCTGGAGTTCGACCACCACTGATCGCGAGCACAGTCCACCGCTTTGCCAATAACAAGCCTGAACACAGGCTGCTACGTCGATTCGCCATTGCCACTCCTGCCAATAACTAAACCAGGGAGTTACCCCATGCAGCGTCGTACGTTGTTGAAAGCCGGTCTGGCCGTTAGCGGTGCCCTCAGCCTCGGGCTGGGGGTGCGCAACGCCTTTGCCGCCGAACCCTTGACCTTTTACGGACTGAAGTCGATGTCCGGCGCCTTTGCCAGCTACGGCAAGTTCGCCGACATGGGCTCGCGCCTGGCGGTGGAGCAGTACCCGACCCTGCTGGGCCGACCGCTGCACTACAAGGTGATCGACACCGAGGGCAACGCCGGCAAGGCGGTGCGCCGGGTCCAGGAGGCGATTGCCCAGGACGGCGCGCGGTTCTTCCAGGGCTGCACCCTGTCGTCTTCGGCGCTGGCAGTGGCCAAGGAGGTGGGCAAGGTCGGCGGGGTGTTCATGACCCCGGTGGGCGCCGATGAGGTCACCGGCAAGGACTGCAATGCCTCGACCTTTCGCTGGTCGGTGCCGACCTACGGCGCCATCCGCGAAACCATGGTGCCGCTGATCAAGTTGCTGCCCGAGGCCAAGCGCTGGTACACCATCACCCCGCAGTACGTGTTCGGCGAAGCCTTGCTCGAAGGGGCGAAACAGGTGTGTGCCGAACACGGCATCGAACACATCGGCAACAGCTACCACTCCTTGCAGGAGCAGGAGTTCTCCGGCTACCTGACCAACGCCATCGCCGCCCGCCCCGATGTGCTGGTGCTGTTGAACTTCGGCAGCCAGTCGTCCAACGCCCTGCGCCAAGCGGTGAACTTCGGCATCAAGGAACGCATGAAGGTGCTGCTGGTGTGGTCCGCCGGGCTGGATCAGTTCCAGGAACTGGGCAGCGACGTGCTGGAAGGCGTCTACCTCGGCGCGCAGTACTGGCATCAGGTGGACACTCCGCTCAATCGCGAGCTGGTGAAGCTGACCCAGGCCAAGTACGGCATCAACCCCACCTACCCGCTGGCCGCCGACTACATCGGCAGCAAGATCATCCTCGACACCATTGCCGCCACCGGCAGCTTTGACGGCGCTACCGTGGCCAAGGCCATGCAGGGCCTGACCTACCAGGGCCCCACCGGCGAGGAGAGCATCCGCGCCGGCGACCATCAGGTGATCAAGGATTACTACCTGCTGGTGGGCAAGGCCGCCGCCACGATGCGCGACAAGGACGACCTGGCCGAAGTGCTCAGCGCCGGTCGCTCGTTCCCGGATGTCAGCGCCACCGGCTGCGCCCTGGCCTGACGCTCGACACTTCTATCGCTGGCTACAGGCAGCGGGCTCCGTCCACGGGCTCCCTGCCGAGGGTTCCTGCATGCTTAATTTGTACCTGTTCCAGATCCTCAACGGCCTCGGGCTGGGGATGATCTACTTCCTGATCGCGGTGGGCCTGACGATCATTTTCGGCCTGCTGAACTTCGTCAACTTCGCCCATGGCGCGTTCTTCGTGCTCGGCGCCTACATCTGCTACACCGCCGTCAGCCTGACCGGCAACTTCTGGCTGGCCCTGGTGCTCGCGCCCCTGGTGGTGGCGGCCCTGGCCTGGATCATCGAGCGCCTGTTGATCCAGCGCATCTACCACTTGCCGCACATGTTCCAGATCCTGGTGACCCTGGGCATCGCGCTGATCATCCAGGAAGCCAGCGTGATGATCTGGGGCCCGGTGGGCAAGGCCGTGGCGGTGCCGGAACTGCTGCGCGGGGTGCTGGTGATCGGCGACTTCGTCTACCCCTACTACCGCCTGTTCCTGATCCTGTTCTCGGCCCTGGTGGGGCTGGGCCTGTGGCTGCTGCTGGAGCGCACGCGCTTCGGGGCCCTGGTGCGGGCCGGCAGTGAAAGCACCGAGACCGTGTCGCTGCTGGGCACCAATATCTTCCGCCTGTTTTCCATGACCTTCGCCCTCGGCGTGGCCCTGGCCGGGATCGCCGGGGTGCTGTTCGCGCCCTTGCGCGGCGCCCAGCCCTTTGTCGGCCCGGAGATTCTCGGGGTGGCCTTCGTGGTGGTGGTGATCGGCGGCATGGGCTCGTTCGGCGGCGCCCTGGTGGGCGGCCTGCTGGTGGGGGTGGTGCAAAGCCTGATGACCAGCCTCTGGCCCCAGGGCGCCAGCCTGATGATCTACGGCGCCATGGCGGCAGTCATTCTGGTGCGTCCTTACGGCCTGTTCGGGAGAGCATGATCATGAGTGAGAAAAACCCCCTGCCCTTTGCCAAGACTCAATCGCGCGGCCTGCTGTGGCTGGTGATCGCGGTGCTGATCGGCCTGCCCCTGGTGCTGCCGTCGGCGACCCTGGCCAGCGAGATCCTGATCTTCGCCCTTGCCGCACTGGCCTGTAACCTGCTGCTGGGCTACACCGGGCTGCTGTCGTTCGGCCAGGGCATCTTCTTCGGCGCCGGTGCCTACTGCGCCGCCCTGTTGATGATCCATCTGCAGCTGGGGCTGTTCAGTGCCCTGCTCGGCGCGGCGCTGGTGGGTGCCCTGCTGGCACTGCTGGTGGGCGCCCTGGCGATCCGCCGCACCGGCATCTACTTCGTCATGCTGACCCTGGCCTTCAGCCAGATGGCCTACTTCATCGCCTACACCCTCAGCGACTGGACCGGCGGCGACAACGGCCTGCTCAGCGTGCCGCGCCCGGAGATCCGCATCGGTGACACGGTGCTGCTGTCCCTGGCCGACGCGCGCTATTTCTACGGCTTCGTCGCGGTGCTGTTCCTGCTGATCTTCATCGGTGCCCGGCGGGTGATCGCCTCGCCGTTCGGCAGCACCCTGATGGCCATCCGCGAGAACGAAACCCGCGCCGCCGCCATCGGCTACGACACCCGGCATTTCAAGATCCTGGTGTTCATGCTCTCCGGCGCGGTCACCGGGATTGCCGGGGCGCTGTACGCCATGCTCCTGCACTTCGTGCCGCTGTCGAACATCGACCTGGCGATGTCGGAAAACATCCTGATCATGACCATCGTCGGCGGCACCGGCTCGCTGTTCGGTTCCCTGCTCGGCGCCGGCGCCATCGTGCTGCTGGGCGAGTTCCTCTCCGAGCTGTGGCCACGCTGGCTGATTCTGCTGGGAGTGATCCTGATCCTGGTGGTGGTGTTCATGCGTGGCGGTTTGTGGGGCGGTTTGTCGAGCCTGGCGGAACGCCTCAAAGGCTCACGCAAGACGGCCTTGCTGGCCGAGGAGAAACGCTCATGAGCAAGCCTGCGCAGTACCTGCTGGAAACCCAGAACCTGGAGCTGGCCTACGGTGCCTTCCACGCGGTCAACGGGGTCAACCTCAAGGTCGAGGCCGGCACCATCCACACCATCATCGGCCCCAACGGCGCCGGCAAGACCAGCCTGTTCCACTGCCTGACCGGCGAACGCCAGGCCACCGCCGGGGCCATCCGTTTCAACGGCAAGAATATCATCAAGAAACCCGCCCACGGCCGGGTCGGCCTGGGCATGGCGCGTTCCTTCCAGCTCACCAGCCTGTTCCAGAACCTCAGCGTGCGGGAGAACCTGCGGCTGGCCGCCCAGGGCCGCGACGGCCTGGGGGCGCTGAACTTCTGGCGCCACGTGGACAGCCGCCGCGAGCACCTGGAGGTGGCCGATCAAGTGCTGGAACGCCTGCAACTCACGGCCCGGGCCCAGACCCTGGCCGGCGAGCTGTCCCACGGCCAGCAACGGGTGCTGGAGGTGGGCATGTCGATCTGTTCGAAACCGCAATTGCTGATGCTCGACGAGCCCACCTCGGGCATGGGCATCGACGACATTCCGATCATGACCCAACTGATCAGCGACCTGGGCCGCGACCACACGGTGCTGCTGATCGAACACAACATGAGCATCGTCATGTCCATCAGCCAGCGCATCACCGTGATGAGCCACGGCCAGATCCTGGTCGAGGGCACGCCGGATGTGGTGCGCGCCGATGAGCGTGTGCGTGTCGCCTACCTGGGAGAAGCCGCCTGATGCTGACCGTCGAGAACATCCATTCCTACTACGACAAGAGCCACGTGCTCGAAGGCGTCTCGCTCAAGGTGGAAGCCGGTGAGCTGGTGACCCTGCTGGGCCGCAATGGCGCGGGCAAGACCACCACCTTGCGCAGCATTCTGGGGATCATCTGCCCGCGCCAGGGCCAGATCCACTTCAACGGCCAGCAGCTGGTGGGCCAGAAGATCTTCGAGATCGCCCGCCAGGGCCTGGCCCTGGTGCCGGAACACCGGGGCATCTTTCGCCTGCTCAGCGTCGAGGAAAACCTGCGCATCGCCCAACGCAAGAGCAGCCGCTGGCAGCTGGACGACGTCTACCGAATGTTTCCGCGGCTCAAGGAGCGCCGCAAGAACGCCGGCCACGCCCTGTCCGGCGGCGAACAGCAGATGCTGGCCATCGCCCGCGCCCTGCTCAATGACCCCAAGCTGCTGATCCTCGACGAACCCACCGAGGGCCTGGCGCCAGTGATCGTCGACGAGCTGGTGAAGATCCTGCGCACCCTCAAGGAAGACGGCCTGCCGGTGCTGCTGGTGGAACAGAACCTGATGGTCTGCGACAAGCTCGCCGACCGTCACTACGTGCTCGAACAGGGCCGCGTGGTCTACCAGGGCAGCGCCGCCGAGTTTCGCGCCGACCCGACCATCAAGAACCGCTACCTGGCCCTGAGCGCCTGACGGGAGAAATGCCATGAACAGCCGACTGGACCCACTGCAGTCCTTGCACAGCAATGCCCCGCTGATCAACCGCGAGCGCCTCTGGCAGTCCTTGATGGACCTGGCCCGACTGGGCGCCACCGCCAAGGGCGGCGTGTGCCGCCTGGCCCTCACCGACCTCGACCGCCAGGCCCGCGACCTGTTCGTGCGCTGGTGCGAAGAGGCCGGCTGCAGCGTCAGCGTGGACGGCATCGGCAATATCTTCGCCCGCCGCGCCGGGCGTGACCCGAACCGCGCCCCGGTGATGACCGGCAGCCATATCGACACCCAGCCCACCGGCGGCAAGTTCGACGGCTGCTACGGGGTGATGGCCGGGCTGGAGGTGATCCGCACCCTGAACGACCTGGGCCTGGAAACCCAGGCGCCGATCGAAGTGGTGGTCTGGACCAACGAGGAAGGCTCGCGCTTCCCGCCGTGCATGATGGGTTCGGGGGTGTTCGCCGGCAAGTTCGACCTCGCCGACACCCTGGCCAAGCAGGATGAACAGGGCCTGTCGGTGGGCGCCGAGCTGCAGCGCATCGGCTATGCCGGTCCGCGTGCAGTACTCGGCCATCCGGTAGGCGCCTATTTCGAAGCGCATATCGAGCAAGGGCCGGTGCTGGAAGACCGCCAGACCACCATTGGCGTGGTCATGGGCTGCCTGGGCCAGAAGTGGTTCGACCTGACCCTGAGCGGGGTCGAGGCCCACGCCGGGCCGACGCCGATGCACCTGCGCAAGGACGCCCTGGTGGGCGCGGCGCAAGTGGTCAGCGCGGTCAATCGCATCGCCCATGCCCATCAGCCCCATGCCTGCGGCACCGTGGGCTGCCTGAACCTGCACCCGGGCTCGCGCAACGTGATCCCCGGACAGGTGCAGATGACCCTCGACCTGCGCCACCTGCACGCCGACCGCTTGCAAGCCATGGTCGATGAAGTGCGCCAGGTGATCGAAGACAGCTGCCGCCAGCACGGCCTGAGCTTCGAGCTGACCGCCACCGCCGACTTCCCGCCGCTGGACTTCGACCCCGCCTGCGTGGCCGCCGTGCGCCAGGGTGCCGAGCACCTGGGGCTGAGCCACATGGACATCGTCAGCGGCGCCGGGCACGACGCGATCTTCATCGCCGAGCTGGGCCCGGCAGGGATGATCTTCGTGCCCTGCGAGGGCGGCATCAGCCACAACGAAATTGAAAACGCTGCGCCCCAGGACCTGGCCGACGGCTGCGCGGTCCTGCTGCGGGCCATGGTCAATGCCGCTCAAGGAGCTCAATCGCTATGAAGCAAGCCACTGACATCGCCGCCTTGAGCGGCGTCGAACTGCTGCGCCATTACCGTGACAAGCGCCTGTCACCGGTGGAGGTCACCGAAGACGCCCTGGCGCGTATCGAGCGCTTCAATCCGCTGGTCAACGCCTACTGCCATATCGATCACCAAGGGGCCATGGACGCGGCACGGGCCTCCGAACAGCGCTGGCTCAAGGGCCAGCCCTGCGGCGCCCTGGACGGCTTGCCGGCGTCGATCAAGGACCTGACCCTGACCCGCGGCATGCCCACCCGCAAGGGCTCGAAAACCACCTCGGCCACCGGGCCCTGGGAGGTCGACGCGCCCTTCTCCGGTTTCATGCGCGAAGCTGGCGCGGTGCTGCTGGGCAAGACCACCACCCCGGAGTTCGGCTGGAAAGGCGTGACCGACAACCCGTTGTACGGCATCACCCGCAACCCCTGGGACACCCGCCTGACGGCCGGCGGTTCTTCCGGTGGCGCAGCGGCAGCGGCCTCGCTGAACCTCGGCGTGTTGCACCAGGGCAGCGATGCCGGGGGCTCGATCCGCATTCCCTGCGCCTTCACCGGCACCTTCGGCATCAAGCCGACCTTCGGCTACGTGCCGCAGTGGCCGGCCAGCGCGATGAACATCCTCTCGCACCTGGGGCCGATGACCCGCAGCGTCGATGACGCCGTGCTGATGCTGCAGACCGTGGCCCGTCCGGATGCCCGTGACGGCCTGCTCGGCGCACCGCGCAGCACGCCCTGGTTACCGGAAAATGCCAGCCTCAAGGGCCTGCGCATCGCCTACAGCGCGGACTTCGGCTACGTCAAGGTCGACCCGCAAGTGGCGCGAGTGGTGGCCCGGGCCGTGGAGCGCCTGGCGCAACTGGGGGCACAGATCGAGCAGGTCGATCCCGGTTTCAGTGATCCCCTGGAGCTGTTCAATACCCTGTGGTTCTCCGGGGCGGCGCGCCTGACCGCTGCCCTCAGCCCCGCCCAGCGCGCCTTGCTGGACCCGGGCCTGCTGCGCATCGCCGAACAGGGCGAAGGCATCAGCCTCAGCGACTACAGCGCCGCCCTGGAGGCTCGCGCCGCCCTGGTGGCGCACATGGCCGCCTTCCATGAGCGCTACGACCTGCTGGTTTCACCGATGCTGCCCCTGACCGCGTTCGCCGCCGGACACAACGTCCCACCGGGCTCGGGCCTGGGGGAATGGATGGAATGGACGCCCTTCAGCTACCCCTTCAACCTGACCCAGCAACCGGCGGCTTCACTGCCCTGCGGCTTTGCCGACGACGGCCTGCCCGTGGGCCTGCACGTAGTCGGCGCACGCTTTGCCGATGAGCAAGTGCTGCGCTTGTGCAGGGCCTATGAGCAAGCGTTCCCCAGCCCCCACCCCCAAGCCCCCGTCCTGCGACACTGACCCGCACAAAATCCCGTAAGAGCCGGCTTGCCGGCGAAGAGGCCCGCGAGTCTTGTACAAACCCTGAGGCCGCCTTCGCGGGCAAGCCCGCTCCTACAGAACGTCGCGATTGGGTGGGGCCGCCTTCAATCAGGCCGAGGGATACGCCCCAGCAGTGCTCACAAAAACGCAACACCACACTGCGTCCTTTGTGATGGTTGGGCTAAGGTGCAAGCGCTACAGTCGGGTCATCAGCAACCCGACTGACGCCCGACACAAGGATGCGTTCGATGACTGATTTGCACGATCTATCCACCACCCAGCTGCTGGCGCAATTCGCCAGCCGCACCCTCTCGCCCCTGGACTATTACGAGCACCTGCTGGCCCATATCGGGCGCTGGGAGCCGCATATCCGTGCGCTCTACGCCTTCGATCCGGAGCAGGTACGCCAGCAGGCCCGGGCCGCCACCGAGCGCTGGAACAAGGGCACCCCCAACGGTCCGCTGGACGGGATTCCGCTGACGATCAAGGAGCTGATCGCCACCCAAGGCACGCCGATTCCCCTGGGCAGCGCGGCCACCACGCTGAAGCCGGCGTTGCAGGACGCGCCACCCGCCGCGCGGATGCGTGAAGCCGGGGCGATCATCCTGGCCAAGACCACGGTGCCGGATTTCGGCATGTTGTCCTCGGGGCTGTCGAGCTTCCACGGCATTACCCGCAACCCCTGGAACACCACCTGCAATACCGGCGGCTCCAGTTCCGGCGCCGCTGCGGCCGCCGCGGCCGGTTACGGGCCGCTGCACATCGGCACCGACATCGGCGGCTCGGTGCGCCTGCCGGCCGCCTGGTGCGGGCTGGTGGGGTTCAAGCCGACCCTGGGGCGGATTCCCATCGACCCGTATTACACCGGGCGTTGCGCAGGCCCCATGACCCGCAGCGTCGACGACGCGGTGCTGATGATGCGCTACCTGGCCAAGCCCGATGCCCGGGACGCCACCAGCCTGCCGCCCTTGACCGGCGACTGGAGCGATGCGCCGGTGTCGGTCAACGGTTTGAAGATCGGCCTGATGCTGGAACCCGGCGCGGGGCTGCAACCGGAAGGTTTTGTCTGCGCGGCGGTGGAACAGGCCGCGCGGTTGTTCGAGAGCCACGGCGCCCAGCTCCGCAGCCTGGCGCCGATCATGGATCGCGCGCAACTGGACGGCCTGGACCGTTTCTGGCGTGCCCGGCAATGGGCGGAACTCTCGGCCCTGGGTGCCGAGCAGTTCGCCAAGGTGCTGCCCTATATCCGCGACTGGGCAGCGCCGGGGGCCGACCTGTCCGGGGTCGAGGCGGTGCTGGGCTTCAACCAGACCTTCGAGATGCGTCGCCGCGCCGCCCAGGTGTTCAGCGAGTTCGACCTGGTGCTCTCGCCGACCAACCAGATCAACCGCTTTCCCGCCCAGTGGCCGTCGCCGAGCAATGACCCGCAGCAACCATTCGAGCACATCGTCTTCACCCTGCCCTGGAACATGGGCGAACAACCGGCGCTGTCGATCAACTGCGGTTTCGCCGCCGATGGCCTGCCCATCGGCCTGCAGATGATCGCCCCGCGCTTTGCCGATCAATGGCTGCTGCAAGTGGCCAAGACCTATGAGAGCTGGCGCGGAGCAATCCACAGCTGGCCGAATCCGCCGTCTCACTGACACACCGAAACTGCCACCTTCACCCCAGCTCCGGGCCCCGCCGCCCGGGGCCTGGGCAACCTATGAATAAAAATTCGAGGGGCCAGTATGCACAGCCAAGCGTCCAATCCATCCGCCACACCCGAGCCCGAAACGCCCAACGCGGCGGGGGGCAAGCGCAGCGTGTTCGCGGTGATCCTCGGCAACGCCGTGGAGTTCTTCGATTTCGGGGTCTACGCCACCTTTGCGGTGATGATCGGCCACACATTCTTTCCCTCCGACAGCGCCTTTGTCAGCCTGATGCTGTCGGTCACCGCCTTCGGCGTCGGCTTTATCGTGCGGCCCCTGGGGGCCGTGCTGATCGGCGCCTACGCCGACCGCGTCGGGCGCAAGCCGGCGATGCTCCTGACCCTGGTGATGATGGCCGTGGGCACCGGCAGCATCGCCATCCTGCCCAGCTACGAGAGCATCGGCATCGCCGCGCCGATCCTGCTGGTAATCACCCGGCTGATCCAGGGCCTGGCCTGGGGCGGCGAGGCCGGCCCCGCCACCACCTACATCCTTGAAGCCGCACCGCCGCACAAGCGCGGCACCTATGCCTGCTGGCAGGTGGTGGCCCAGGGCGTGGCCGCCATGGCCGCCGGCACCGTGGGCTACACCCTGACCCAGGTGCTGTCGCCCGAAGACCTCAACACCTGGGGCTGGCGCGTGCCCTTCGTGTTCGGCCTGCTGGTGCTGCCAATCGGCATCTACATTCGCCGCAACCTGGCGGAAACCTTCCACGGCCAGGGCGAAGAGGCCAGCACCGGCAGCCTGGTGCGCCAGGTGTTCGGCGAACATCGCCGGGCCCTGGTGCTGGGGCTGCTGATTCTGTCGGGCAGCACCATCACCCAGTACTTCATCAACTACATGACCACCTTCGCCCTCACCGAACTGAAACTGCCCACCAGCATCTCCATGCTCTCGACCCTGGTGGCCGGCGCGGCGATGGCGGTGTGCGCGATTGCCGGCGGCATGCTCTGCGACCGCTTCGGCCGCCGCACCATCCTCATGGCGCCAAGAGTGGTGCTGTTGCTGGTGCTGTTCCCGGCCTTGCAATTGATGACCGAGCATCCCAGCCCGGCGACGTTCCTGCTGACCCTGGCGGTGCTCTCCGGCTTGCACGGCATGAGCGGCGCGGCGCTGATCGTGCTGCTGGTGGAGAGTTTTCCCAAGGCGGTGCGCTCCACCGGTTTCTCCATCGTCTACGCCTTTGGCGTGGCGGCCTTCGGCGGCACCGCGCAGATCATCATCACCTGGCTGATCGGCACCACCGGCAACCCGATGTCGCCAGTGGGCTACCTGCTGGTGGCCAACCTGGTGTGCCTGACCGCGGCCTGGTTCGCCAAGGAAACCCGCCCGCAAACACCCGGGCGCAGCCACCCCGGCCAACGGCTCGCAGAAGCCCGCGCCCGCTGATCCCGCTTGGCACTGCCCAGCACTCTTTTGCGCCACCGCGTTTTTCTCTACCCTGCCGGCCGCGCACAGCCGCGGTCGGGCGGTGGCTTGACGCCTTTGATTTGTGGGGAAGCAATATGAAACAGCTCGCACTTTGCCTCCTGGCCATGAGCGCCAGCAGCACCCTCCTGGCCCAGGACAACCCGCGCCCGAGCCAGCAGGAACTGGCGCCGGGATTCATCGAGGGCAGCCACCTGGACCTCAACCTGCGCCACTACTACTCCAACCAGCACACCCAGCGCGACACCTACCTGAGCATCAAGAAGCCCGACGGCATCGAGCGCACCCGGGTCAGGGAAACCTGGGTACAGACCGGCATGCTCAAGTACAGCTCGGGCTACACCCAGGGCCTGATCGGCTTTGGCGTGGATGCGGCGCTGTTCAGCGCGGTCAACCTGGAACGCGGTCACGGCCGTGTGGCCAACGGTGGCGACCGGGTGCTGGTGGACAGCGACGGCGACGCCCTGCCCACCTGGAGCCGCCTGGGCATCGGCGATGTGCGCCTGCGCCTGTCCAACACCGAGCTCAAGGGCGGGCGCCTGATGACCGACAACCCGGTGCTGCGCTACAAGGACAACCGCGCCCTGCCCTCAAGCTTTCAGGGCGTGGGCCTGTACAGCAATGAAACCGACTGGTTGTCGGTGCAGGCCGGCAGTTTCGACCGGGCCATCCCGCGCACCGGCACCGGCAGCGAGCGCCTGACCACCACCTTCGGCAACCGCGCCTACAGCGGCGAGCGCATCAGCTACCTGGGGGCGACCGTCAAACCCGGCCTGGGCCTGGAAGGCAGCCTCTACGCCTCGCGCTTCGAGAACATGTGGGACCAGTACTACCTGGGCCTGACCCACCGCGCCGGAGACAAAAGCCAGCTGGCGCTGAAGACCGCGTTCAACTACTACCACACCCGGGACCAGGGCCAGCAGCGCCTGGGCTACATCGACAACGACGCCTTGAGCCTGGCGCTGACCGGCAGCCATCAGGCCCACAGCCTGACCCTGGCCTGGCAGCAAGTGTTCGGCAACGAGTACTTCGACTATGTCTGGGAGTCCACCGGCAACTACATGGCCAACTCCCTGTACTCGGACTACAACGGCCCCAATGAAAAGTCCTGGCAGCTGCGCTATGACCTGGATTTTGCCGCCTATGGCGTGCCGGGGCTGAGCGCCAGCCTGTGGCACGCCAAGGGCTGGGGCATCGACGGCACGCACTATGATGGTGATCGCGATGGCCGCAACCGCGGCTACAACGTGCGCGGCCTGGACGGTGCCAAGCACAACGAAAACGGCCTGATGCTGGCGTATGTGGTGCAATCCGGGCGACTCAAGGACGCAGTGCTGCGCACCATCGTCTACAACCATCGCGCTAGCGGCGGGCAGATCGACGGCAGCTACGACGAATTCCGCCTGGTGGGGAATTTCCCGTTCAACCTGTTCTGAAACACGCTGCAGCGCGAGCCCCCATGGCCGCTGCCGCGGACGCGGCGTTCTCAAGGCCGTCAGAGGTCATTGACGGGAGATCGCCAAGCAAGGCCCTGCGGGCCTTTGCGCAGCCTCGCCACAGGCTCGGCAGCGGCTACAACAACCCCTGGCAACCCTGTAGCCGCTGCCGCAGGCTGCGTACGGCTGCGCAGCAGACGCGGCGATCTCAAGGCCGCCTCAGGTCGTTGACGGGAGATCGCCAAGCAAGGCCCTGCGGGCCTTTGCGCAGCCTCGCCGCAGGCTCGGCAGCGGCTACAGCAACCCCTGGCAATCCTGTAGCCGCTGCCGCAGGCTGCGTACGGCTGCGCAGCAGACGCGGCGATCTCAAGGCCGCCAGCGGCAGCCGGCAGGCGGCCCCCAGGCAACGCGGCCCCTCCTCCAGGCCGTCAATCGACCAGGGCGTAGTGCTGCATCGCCCGGGCAAGCATTTCCTGGCATTTCAGGGTGGCCACCGACAAGGGGCGGTTGCGCACCACGCACAGATCCACGCGGATCCGCTCCAGGTGTTCGTCATCGATCGGCACGGCCACCAAGCCATCCCCCAGGTCCCGCGCCTCGGCATCCACCTGGGGCAGGATCAGCACCGCCGCGCGCTGGCGAGCCAGGCTTTTCTGTACCTCCAGGGAACTGGTGGTAAACACCGGCAGGATATTCACCCCACGCTTCTTCGCCGCACCCTCCAGGGCCTGGCGCACGCCGTAGGCCGAATCGGGAATGGCCAGGGGCTGGCCCTGCAGGTCCTCCAGGCGAATGCTCGGGCACTGGGCAAACGGGTGCTCGGCACTCACCAGCACCCGGTGCCACAGTTGGCAATGGGCGGTCACTTCGACCTCGGCGCGCTCTTGCAGGTAGAAGGCCAGGCCCAGATCGGCCTCGCCGCTGCACAGGGCATCCAGGGTGGCGCCGGCACTGGCGATGACAATGTTGAAGGTGACTTTGGGGTGGGCCCGGTTGAACGCCGCCAGTACCGGCGCCAACACGCTGGAAACGATACTTTCCGACACATGGATGCTGACGTTACCCGCTACCTGGCTCTGCCGGCTGGCGATCACGTCGCGCACCTGATCGAAGCCGCGCAAGGTGGAACTGACCTGCTCGGCCAGGCACTCGCCTTCCACCGTCAGGCGGATGCCCCGCGGGCCGCGCTCGATCAGCGCGGTACCGAAGAAGTGCTCCAACTGCTCGATCTGCCGGCTCACGGCGGTGGGGGTCACGTACAGCCGCTCCGCCGCCTGGCGCAGGGAGGCACAACGGGCCACCTCGTGAAAATAACGCAACGCTCGTAACTGCATGGTCGCTCGCCCCATCGCTGAACAGATCCGTGAAACACGCAATTACTGCGCCAGAGCACTTGGAATGCCCCGGCGCCCGCCTACAAAATATTGATCTGCGCGCCCGCCATGCCTACCCTGCTAAACAGCCGATTGCGCAATGGCACACGAACCACTTCCGGCGCCCCTGCCGACCTGTTGCCAAGGATTTTCCATGACTACGCTGCCCCACACTGCACCGCTAGCCCTGCTGCTCGCAGCCCTGACGCTGCTGAGCGCCTGCTCCAGTGTCACCCGCAAGATCGACCCTGAACCCACCATCACCTCCGCCGGCATCCTGGCCTTTCGCGATATCTGCCTGAAGTCCGCTCCGTCTTTCGCCGGTGCTGAAACCGCCGCGCGGTCCTATGGCATCGTTGAGCTTACCGACGCCGGTTTCGCCAAGATGGGCATGGACCAGGATCAAACCCTGGGGGTCCAGGTCCAGGCCAACAAGGAATGTGCGATCACCACCCCGAGCCAGAACGACAGCTCGCTGACCCAGCAGTTCTTGAGCAGCGTCGGCAAGTTTTCCAGCACACCGGTGGCGCAGAGCGTGCCGGCGCGGATCACCCTCGAGGGCCAGACGTTCATCATCATGCACGATCGCCGTGGTGGTGAAGCCTATGTGATGCTCAAGGCGCCGTAAAAGCCTGAACGGCGCCCAGGACCTGTCGCCCCGCCATCCTCAGCCCCGAGCGGCTGAGGACACTGCGCAAACTTCCCACTTGAGTACAGCCCTCATAGACTGCGCGCGCGCCCTGGCAAGAAGCGTCTTGGATATTTACCAGTCGCTTCTTGCGCCAATCTTTTGCCCGTTTTTCTGAACTAACATGCTTGCGCTGTTTACCAAGCCTTCACTCTCTTGGGGTTATGCCGCGCTCTTCGCGACCCTGCAAAACATCGTTGACCCCATGCAAAAGAGTCATTGGGCCTATGACTTCCACAATAAAAGCAGTGACTGCCGAGTGACCCATTTTACGCAACGAGCCCTAACAGCTCTGACCAGGGTTTCTTCCGAGGACCCCATGAAAAAAAGACGCGTGCTTATCGTCGACGACCATCCCATCATCTGCGCCGCGGTCAGCGAGCTGCTTGAAGAGAACGGCTACAAGCCCATCGGTGAATCCTCCGACGGCTTCGACGCACTGGACAAGATTCACAAGCTGCGCCCGGACTACATGCTGCTGGACATTTCCCTGGACAACCTGGATGGGCTGTCGGTCCTGCAACGCATTGCAGTGGACCAACTGGAGGTCAAGACCCTGGTATTCACCGCCAGCCGCGCCAGTACCTATGGCGTGCGCTGCATGCAAGCCGGGGCCATGGGCTTCATCAACAAGAGCGCCGGACTGAAGGAACTGGTCAAGGGCCTCGATGCCCTGGCCGACGGCTACTTGTACTTTCCCAAGGAAGTGCTGGAGATGTACCGGGGAACCGGCCACGACCCGAGCGATGCGCTGAGCAACCTGACCAACAAGGAGTTGGTGGTCCTGCAGTTGCTTGCCAACGGCCACACCAACCTGGAGATCGCCACCAAGCTCAACCTGAGCAACAAGACCATCAGCGGTCACAAGATCAACGTGCTGAAAAAGCTTGGGGTGCGGACCACCATCGAACTGGCCACCATCGCCAGGCAATTGAACCTGATATGAGGAGCGCCGGCCCGCTGCGCAGCTAGCCCTGACGAATCAGCCGCAGCGGCGCGTGGCTCGCGTTCAGTACCTGGAGCAGCGCCTGACCCCGCATCGGCTTGTGGAACAGATAGCCCTGGGCCGCATCGACCCCCAGGCGCTGTAAATGCGCGCGTTGTTTCTCCGTCTCGACGCCCTCAGCCACCAGTTCCAGATTGAGCGAACGCGCCAGCCCCACCACCGCCTCGATGATCCGGGTTTCCTTGAGCCCCAGGGCGTTGGCGACAAAACCCGAGTCGAGCTTGATCTGGCCGAAGGGAATACCCGCCAGGCGCATGATCGACGAGTGACCGGTACCGAAATCGTCAAGGGACAGGCGCACACCGCCTTTGACCAGAACGCTGATGTTTTCGATGCTCTGCATGTCCAGAACCAGAGCCTGGCGCTCGGTGATTTCCAGGGTGACCTGCTTCTTGGGCACACCCGCCTCCTCGGCCTGCAGCAGCATCTGGGCGGCAAACTCGGGATCAGTCAGCTGGCTGGCCTCGATGTTGTAGGAGAACACCAGGGCATCACCCTGGGTGTGGGCCTGCAGTTGCCGCTGCAGCATCAGGCCCTGTTGCAACAGGCAGTCGAACAGCTGTCGATGGCGCTCCGGGCTGTCGACCAGATCGAGGAACGACTGCGGTCCCAGCACGCCCCTGTGCGGATGCTGCCAACGGGCCAGGACCTCGGCGCCGGTGATACGCCGGGTCTTCAGGCACACCTGGGGCTGGAAATAGGCAACGATCTGTTGCTGTTCCAGCGCCTGGGCAACATCCAGCTGCGCCCTCCAGTCATTGCTGGCAGGGGCGCGCCGATCGGCCGCCAGCCTGCTGCGCGAGTGATTTTTTACCGTGCGCTTGACGGTCAGCGCCTTGAGCAACAAGCCACTGATCTGCACCGTGTCCAGATCGCTGTAGCTGCCGACGCAATACTTGCCGGAACGCACGCGAAAGTTCGCCAGCCCCCAGCGAATGGGCGCTTCCAGGGCTTCGCACTCGATCATCGAGAAGAAACCGTAGTGTTCGCAGAGCCGGCGCAGGTAATAAATGGCCGTCAGGGAGTGCAGCGAATCGCAGATCACCAGGTCCAGTTCACCCAGTTCCGGTGGGAATTGGGTCCAGTCATTTTCCTGGCTGACTACCTGCACCCGGGCAAAGCCCGAAGCTGCCAATATTCTGGAAAACCGTCGAACGCGAAAAGCGTTCGAACACAGCAGCAGTACGCTCAGCGTCGACATCAAAGCGGCTCCGGAGAAAAAAGCATCCTATCCAAAACAGCTTCAACTGAACTCAGGACACTTCTTAAATTTAGATTGGATATTTCCGATGGTGACCAGTTACTTGCTAAAAGCGGGCAATCGCAGGGGTTAGCGGTAATTGAATATTAAATCAGCACGGACACTTGCCTTGCCCAATAAGGAGAGAGGGAGCATTGGGCGCTGCTGCGCCAATTTTCAGCGACAGGGACGGCGCATTGCCCAAGGACACATTCGTGCCAGCAGCGCCATTGAGATCGCCGACACTCACCAAACAGGTGCTGGCGGTGATCGAGCCGGTGAAGTTGATTTCGCCGTCTGCCGCCATAGCCTGGGCAGCGACACAGCAGACAGCGACAGACAGTGCGGACTTGATGAGTTTCGTGGGTTTTATACCTATCTCGTGTTTGACGTTTGCCTTGTTCCTCAAGGCCTGGAAAGCCTACAAACGTTAACTTGTGAATGAGATAGGACGACTCTCGGGCGCGACCGAGAAGGTTCTTGATTGCAAACCGGAGGCCCATCAAGACGTTCGGCCTCGCCCCCCCCCTGGCTGTCCGTAACGGCAACCGGGGGCACGTGAATCACTTGGCCACAGCGGGACCAGGATCCTGCTGCGGCAGGAACAAACGCGCGGTCAGCCAGCAGGTCATGGCGGCGGCCAGGAAGATCAGCAACAGCCCCAGCAGGTAATCGGAGTAGCGGGCCGTTGCAATGTCATTGACCACTTCGCGTATAAACAGCAGAGCCCATGCCATGGCAAGACTGCCGCCAATCAATGACAGAGCAATGCAACTGAACGCGCTGCGCCTGACTTTCATCAGCGCCACCCCCAGGGCCAGCCCGAAGAAGGGCAGGAAGAACAGCAACAGCGTCACTAGCGGCGCCAACACGGGCATCAGCAACAGCTCCCCTCCCCTGACTTCGCCGAGCAAGCGCGGATTGCTGGTCAGATGAGCGAGCAGCAACACGAAGTTCACCAGGCCGGCAACAAAACCCGGTACCAGGGGACACAGCACAAACACTGCAAACACCTTCAGACGTGGGTATTTCACCTCAGTCATGGAGTGCATCCCTGACTTTTTGAGTAACCCAGCAGCTTGCAACCAAACTCGACCCTGGAGGCGTAATCCAGAATATTGATTCCACCTGGAACACCCTGCCTCTCCTCAATAAAGTGCCCTGCTATTCCTGAAGTATTGGTGGCCTTGCCCGACATCGACTGAAACAGATCACGGCCCCCCAGGTACTTCTCATGAACCGGCTGCAATATAGTCTGTTCGCCTTTCAACTGCTTGATATCCCAGGCGACCGGATCGGTGGTGGCCTTGTTGTAGAGATTCTTGAAATTATCGAAGCCACCGGTGATCAACGCATCCCCGGCCGCCTTGCGCCAGTTATAGACCGGCGCCACTACTCGTCCAGCAGCGAAGGTGATGTAGGAAGGCAGATAGCTGCCATCGCCATCGGCACCCAACCCGGTCAAAAAGGCCCTGGACACCTCTTCCGCACCGCCAAACCACTTGGCACCAATGCCCAGATTCTGCTCATAGACATTGCTGGCGCCGAAGAAGTTGGCCCGGTTGTCGATGGTGTTCAGGTAGGCCACCAGGCGCGTCGCCGCCCCTTCGGTGTTGTAGAGGTAGTCGAAGGTGTTCTTCGAGGAACGGACCACGTCCTTGTTCATGATTTTCCAGGCATCCTTCATGGCCACGTACTTGATCGAAGCGTTGACCGCCGCCCGGCAACCGTCGCCGGTTGGCGCCTTGTCGCAGATGCTGCGCATCTCCGAGTCCAGCCACTCGCTGAGTTTCTCGGCCTTGGTCACAGCGGCCGTTTTCTGCTCATCGGTGGAGCAGGTACGTCCCGACAGGCAGTTGCCCAACTCGTCGAAGGCCTGGTGCGTCAGGTAGTTGTTCTGGGTGCCATTGGCCGCCACCGTCGAGGCGATGCTCATGTCACCGCCGGCGGCGGCCGCCCCGAGGACCCCGACAATCTGCGACAGGGCCATCAGGTTGGCCTGGGCCTGGATGTACTCCGGCGAACCGGGGATCAGGTTGTCCGGCAGCAGCTTGTCCCCCAGCACCCCCACCAGCAACTCGTTGGCACCACCGGCGATGGCGCCGGTGCGGAAATCACCGCCCATGGCTTCAGACAGCAGGCCGCCGAGCCCGGCATGCAGGGCGATTTTCGCTAGGCCGCCCTCGGTCAGGCCCAGGTCGCCGATCTTGCCGGCGCCATACGCCCCGCCGATGCTGGCCGCAGTTCCGGCTGCCGAAGCCGCCAGGTTGTCCTTGAAGCTGCCGCCATAGACTGCGGTCTTGATCAAGGCATCGGCCGTGACCTTGACCGCCACGGTCTGCAGGCTCTTGGCATCCAGGCCCATGGCGCTCGGGTTGTAGTTCAACCCCTGGGCCACTCCGGCGGTGGCCGCGGCCACTGTGTAGCCCTTGATGCTCTCCTTGGAGGTCACGTCCTTGAGGACCTTGCCCAGGTTGCCGCGGTTGTCGATGGTGCTGACCGTGGCATTGGTGGCGGCGTTCACCGCCACTGCCTGGAGCATGGTGTTCATCCCGGCCATCATCGGCCCCATCACCGCCGCCAGGGCGATGGCGATGATCAACTGCGCTGCCGGGCCTAAACCCGAGTTGTTGTACTTGAAGGACTCGTGGATCTCCTTGACCTGGCGCCAGTCGACGTCGCCCCGGGCCTCGGCCTGTTTCAGCCAGGCCAGTTGCGGGTCGGCCTGGACCATGGCGTCGATGGCCTGGCTGACGCTTTTCTGGTCGATGTGCTTGATGTCGATCTTCAAGCCTTCCACGGCCTTGATGGTCAGGCTGCCGCCGGCCACCAGGCTGCTCTGGCGCAGGGTTTCATCGGTGTTGCCGCGGCCTTTGGAGGAATTCCAGAAGGCATTGTTGTTGCTCTTGGTGTGGCTTTCGTCGTGCAGGTCCTTGACCCCCTCGAAGGTGATCGCGCCGCCACTGTCCAGGGTCAGGTCCTTGGCGCTTTCCAGCTTGGCCACCTGGTACTTCTGGTCGCCGCCACTCTTGAGGGTCAGGTCGCCGCCAGTCGTGATCTCGCTGCCGATGTTGGTGACCTGGGTCACCTCGTCACGGCGAGTCTTCTTGCGGCCCCAACTGCCCTTCTTCTTCATGTCGTACAGCGAGTAGTCGCTGTCCTGGGCCGCCAGCAACTCCAGGTTGTCACCGGCCACCAGGTAGGCTTCGTTGCCGGCGCTGATACGGCTGGAGATCAGGCTCAGGTCCTTGCCCGCACTGAGGACCACATCGGCGCCGGCGGTCAGCGAGGTGCCTACCTGGCTGACATGGTCTTCCTGGCGGGTGACCTTCTTGGTCTTGGAGTAGCTGTGCTGCTCATCCGCCGCCGAGGCCAGGGTCATGTCCCCCGCCGCATCCATGGCGATGTTGCGCTTGGCCTCGATCTGGCTGGCGACCGCCGTCAGGTCGCGTCCGGCGCTGACCGCCAGATCCCGCCCAACGCTGACGCTGGAGCCGTGCTGGGTGATGCTTTCGTTCAGATAGCGGTCGCGGGTGAGCTTGTCATGCTCCTGGGCCGATACCAGATTGACGTCACGAGCGGCGATCAGGGTGGTGTCGCCACCGCTGCTCAACACGCCGCCGACATTGTTGATGTCGCGCCCAGCGCCCACGTTCAGGTCGTTGCGCGCCTCGATCCGCGCCGCGTTGTTGGCGTAGTCCAGGCGCTGGGTGGTGCTCCCAGGGTTACTCTGGAAGGTGGTGATGCTGCGCTCGTTGATCACATCCCCCGCCAGGGCGCGGACGGTCACGTCACGTCCGGCGATGATACCGCCGGCCTGGTTGACCAGGTTGTCTCCGGCCAGCAGGTTCAAGCGATTGCCGGCCTCGATCAGGCCACTGTTGAGCAGGTCGCTGCCCGCCGTGGCACTCAGGTTCTCACTGGCACGCAAGGTCCCGGAATTGACCAGGTCCTTGCCGGCGATCAGGGTCACGTCCCGGCCCTGGACCAGGGCGCCGTTGGCCGCCAGGCGGTTGTTGGCGTTGGCCAGGTACAGCACCGGCACCAGCACCTTCTCGCCGTTCACCTCCTGCTCTTCGAGCCAGACGATGTCGTGGGTCAGGGCCGCCACCTGCTGGGAGGTCAGGGTCACGCCCACCGCGAGGTTGAGCGAGTCCTTGCTGGCGATGGCGTTGTTCATCAGGTACTTGAACATGCCTTCGTCGCTGTTCTGGCCATCGAGGAACCGCTGGCCGGTGCGCGCCGTCACCGCCTGCTGGATCAGCCGCTGCTCATAGAAGCCGTCACCCAGGCGCTTGGCACTCTGGTCCGGGTCATACCCGAGGTTGGACAGCAGATAGTCGGAGCTCATGAACTGCTTGAGGTCGGTGAGCAGCGGGTTGGTTTCGATCAAGTATTTGTGGGGATTGCTGCGCACGCTGCTGTCCGGCAGGCCCTGGACCCGGCTGACGCTCTGGTTGCCGGTGCCGCCCACGGGCAGCACGCCCAGCGGCGAGTCCGCCGCCGTCGCGCTGACCTGGACCGCGGCGGTGCGGCCATCGACGCCGGTGGCCTGGTGATCCTGCAGATTCAGCTCACGGGCGCCCAGGGCCACCTGCGGCAGCGGTTGACTGCTCAGGTCCCGAGGGCGGATCGGCTCCGGCCCGGCCTGACGCGAGGTCAGTTCCAGGCTGGCACCGCCCATGTTCCAGCTTTGCGCCGGGCCCGCAGGCTGCGCGGTGCCCCCCTGGCCACTCAAGCGAAACAGCCCGTTCTGCCCCGAAGGCAGGCTGAAGTTCGGCAGGCTCAGGGGATTGACCTGCTGCTGCGCCAGGTCCGGCGGCAGCTGGGAGTTGAGCACCACCATCAGCGGCTTGCTCGCCGCCCCCACGCCGGTGTCCCGGGCGCGATCGCCCACGGCAATGGCGCTCTTGATCACGCTGATGTTGCTGATGTCGTTGGCCGCCGTGAGCCGGGCCTTGCCGCCGGCCTGGATGATGGCCGGCGCGGAGGATGAACTCAGGGTCGAGGTCTCTACCGGCCGGTCGATGCCATAGAAGATCCCCGGGTTGAACTTGGCCACCAGGGCCGCGAAATCCTGCTGGTTGAAGGCACTGCCCTGGGGGTGCGCCCGATCATAGGCCTGCACGTCACGGGCCAGCTGGAAGAACAGCCCGCGCTTGATCTTGACCCCAGCACCGACTTCATAGCCGGAAGAACCGGACGCCACCAAGGAGGCCTGGTTGGTGATAGAGCCGCTGGTGATGGTCAGGTCATTGCCTGCCGAGACGGTGCTGTAGCGGTTGAGGAAACTGCTGCTGTTGACCGTCAGGTTGCCCCCCGCATTCAGGGTCGACTGCGGCGAGTCGCTTGTCACCACGCCTTCCACCGTCCGGTAGATAAACACCGGCCCCCGGACCCAACTGGCGCCGCCGCCACAGTGCTGGGCACAGCGGATGGTCATGCGGCCATCGGTGATCTGCTGGCTGGCCTCGTATTTTTCACGATCGTTGACCAGATCCAGGGCAGCAATATTGATATCGCCACCGCTCTGGATGTTGCCGGAGATGTTCTTCAGGCTTTGGGCCGAGGTGCCGGCTGCCATGCCGGCCACGGTCAGGCCGCCCAGGCTATAGAACTCGCCATAGCTGTTGGTCAGGGTGTTGACGTTGAGGCTGGCGTTCTGGCCGCTGAAGACAAATCCATGGTCGTTGACCAGGGTCGGGGTGGTCAGGCTCAGGCCCTGGGCGCCGCCCAGGGTGCCGGTGTTGAGCACGCCGCCGGCATTTACCGTGAGTGTGGCGTTGGAAGTCAGGCGCCCGGCATTAACCAGTTGCCCGCCGATGTTGACCCGGGTATCAGCGCCGCCGGCGATGCTGCCGGCACTGCCCAGGTTCACCTGGGCAGCAGCGAAGGTCATGTCGCCCAGGCTGGACACCCGGCCATTGCCGGAATAGGTGCCGCCGATCTGCAGGTCCAGGCTGCCATCGCTGGCCAGCAACCCGTCGTTGCTCCAGTTGCCGCCCCGGGCCTGCAAGTGCTGGCTGGCCAGCAGTTGGCCGCTGGCGGTCTGGGCGAATTGGTTGACGTTGAGGTTCAGGCGTCCGGCCTGGATCACGCTGCTGTTGGTCCAGCTGTCGGCAGTGAGGGTCAGGCCGCCACGGGTGATCAGGCTGCCGCCGGCATTGATCACATTGCCGGTGGCGATATCGAAGTTGCCTTCTCCCAGGTGCAGCAGGCTGCCGCCCTGATTGAGGAAGTCCGACGCCGCCAGGGTCAGGTCGGTGTTGGCGGTTTCCAGCAGGCCGTTGCGGTTGTCGAACTGGCCACCGATCTGCAGTTCGGTCTTGCCCCCGGTCGCCAGGGCCCGCAGCTTGCCGCCCTGGTTGTCGAGGCTGGCACCTCGCAGGGCCAGGCTCTCGCGGCTTTCAATCAGGCCGCCACGGTTGTTCACTGGCCCCTTGAAGTCCAGGTCGATGTGCTGGCCGTTGATCTGCCCCACACCGTTGTTCAACAAGTGGCCGCTGGCCTTGACTCGCCCGCTGGCGTACAGCCCGCCGTTGCTGTTATCCACCCCCGCGCCACCGGTATCGAGCAGCAGGTCGCCGCCCTTGGCCGCCATGCGCCCGCCACCGTTATCGATCCCGGCCAGGGCCTGCAGGTCCAGGCTCCGGGCCTCGACCTGGCCGCCATGGTTGTTCAGTTGCCCCCTGACACGTGCCTCAAACAGCCCCTTGAGGCTCGACAGCACCCCGCCGCGGCTGTCCAGGTTGGCGCCCTGGATACGCAGGTCGCCGTCTTCGGCGATCAGCTTGCCACCCTGGTTGTCGATGTCCCCGGTCATGGTCAAGCTCTGGGCCTTGGCGCTCTGGATCGCTCCCTGGGCATTGTTCAGGCTGCCGGCATTGAGACTCAAACCGGCATCGCGGCTATAGATCAGGCCATCACCCTGGTTGCTCAATTGGCCAGTGGTGGTGACTTGCAGCGCACCGTTGGCGGCCAGGGTGCCGCGATTGCTGTTGTCCAGGCTGGCGCTGAACAGGGTCATCAGGTTCTGGCTGATCAGTTGCCCGCCCTGATTGTCGATCCGGCTCGAACGCTTGAGCAGCAGCGGACCACTGGCGGCCAACTGGCCCTGGGCATTGACCAGGGCGCCCAGCAGGTCGAGGGTCACCGCGCCTTCGCTGCGCAGGTTGCCACCCTGGTTGTTCAGGCTATTACCGGTGAAGTTCAGGGCGCCCATGGCGCTGAGGCGGCCGCCCTGGTTGTCCAGGTCGCCGGCGCCGATGTCGAGGCTGGCGCTGCTTTCAATCAGCCCGCCCCGAGCGTTGTTCAAACCGCCACTGCCGAGGATCAGTTGCTGCTCGCCCTTGCTGGTGACGATGCCCTTGTCGCTGTTGTCCAGGCTGGCGGCCTTGAGGGTCAGCCGACCCTGGCTGGCCAGCCCGCCTTGCGCACTGTTGAGCAAGGCGCCACTGAGGTCGATATTCAGCTCCCCCAGCAGGCTCGACAAGGTGCCTTGCTGGCGGTTGTCCAGGCTGCCACCGCTGAGGTTGAGCCCCTGCCAGCCAGAGACCAGCCCCTGCTGGTTGGTCAGCTGCGCAGCCTCGACCCCTAGCTGCTGCTGGCTGATCAGCGTGCCGGCGCTGTTGTCCAGATTGCGCCCGGCCAGGTTGAAGCCCTGGGCGCTGGAGATTTCACCTTCGCGGTTCTGCAGGTCCCGCAGGTGGGCGATGCTCAGCACGCCCTGGGTGTTGATCAGGCCCTCGCGGTTGTCCAGGTCCGAGGTCTGCGGTCCGAGGTCGATGCTCAATCCCGTGCCACCCAACAGCTTGCCGCCCTGATTGCCCAGGCCCTTGGCGCTGAGTTGCAAATGCCCGGCGGACTGGATCAGCCCTTGGTTGTGCAGCGGACCGGCGACCCTCAGGCCCAGGTCGTGGTCGCTGAGTAGCGAGCCGCTGTTGTCCAGGCTGCCAGCATCGATCTGCAGGGCGGCAGCGGCAATCTTGCCCTTGAGCGCGGTCAGCGCGCCGTCGATACGCAGGGTCAGCGCCTGATGGCTGAGCAGTTGCCCGGCGCTGTTGTCCAGGCTTTGCGCCGCCAGTTCGAAGGCCTGCTCGCTGGAGATTTCACCCTGGCGGTTGTTCACCGTGCCCAGGTTGCTCAGCACCAGTGGACCGGGGGCGTTGATGAAGCCGCCCTGGTTGTTCAGCGTGCCGTGATTGAGGTCCAGGCTCAGGGCGGTCTTGCTGAACAGCTTGCCGCCTTGCTGCTGCAGGCCACTGACCGAGGCCTGCAAGGCCTTGGCGCTGCCGATGCTGCCCTGGTCGTTGTTGACCTGGGTCGCGGTCAGGTTCAGTGCATCACCGCTGTTGAGGTTGCCGCCCTGGCTGTTGTCCAGTTCGCCAGTGTCCAGTGCCAGCTTGGCCTTGCTGCTGATAACGCCCTGTTGCTGGTTGTCCAGGCGCGCGCTGGACAGGGTCAGCGCAGCGTCGCTCAGCAGCTTGCCGCCGCGGTTGTCCAGGGCCTCCCGGGCGCTGATCTGCAGGGCGCCCGCGCTGGACAGACTGCCCTGGCGATTGCCGAGGTTGCGCACCTGGATGTCCAGGCCGCCTTCGCTGCTGATGCGGCCTTGATGGTTGTCGAGGTCGCCGGCAAGCGCCAGGTCCAGGCGCTGCAGCCCCACCAGATCCCCGCCCTGGTTGTCCAGGCTCGTGCCGTTGAGGCTCAGGCCCTGGTCCGCGCTAATCAGCCCCAGGCTCTGGTTGATGACCTGGGCCACGGTCAGCGTCAGGTCGCCGCTGGCCAGTACCCGCCCGGCAGCACTGTTGTCCAGGCGCTCGCCGACCAGGCCGATCTGCTGGCTGGACAGCTCACCGCCACGGTTGTCCAGTTGCCCGATGTTCAGGTCAAGCTGCCGGGTCGCCCCCAGCAGGCCGTCCTGGCGGTTATCCAGGGTGCCGGCCTTGAGAGTCAGTTGGGTGTCGGCCAGGATCACTCCGCCCTGGTTGTCGGCCGCCTCGGTGACCTGCAACTGCAGGTCGCCACGGCTGTGCAGCTCGCCCTCGCGGTTGTCCAGGCGGGTGCTGCGGCTGTCCAGCGCCGCTGCCGCCATCAGGCCCTTGACGTTGACCAGGGCCTGTTCAATGCGCAGGGTCAGCGCCTGGTTGCTCAGGACCTTGCCGCCACTGTTGTCCAGTTGCCGCGCGTTCAGGTTAAAGGCCTTGGCCCCGGAGATCTCGCCACCGCGGTTGTCCACCTGATCGAGGTTGCGCAACAGCAGTTGCCCGGGGGTGTGAAGATTGCCGCCCTGGTTGTTCAACTGTCCGTGATTGAGGTCCAGGGTCAGGTCGGCGTTGCTGAACAGCTCGCCGCCCTGCTGATCCAGACCGCTGACACTGGCGCTCAGTGCCTGATCGCTGCCGATCCGACCCTGGTGGTTCGTCAGTTGTGCGGTGGTCAGGCGCAACTGCCCGGCGCTGGTGAAGCTACCGCCCTGGCTGTTGTCGAAGTCCCCGGTGCTCAGGCGCGCGTCGGCCTTGGCGCTGATCACACCCTTGGCGCTGTTGTTCAGGCTGGCGCTGTCCAGGGCCAGGCCTTGCTCGGCGACGATGGCGCCAGCCTGGTTGAGCAGCGCCCCGCTGCTGTCGATGCTCAGGGCCTGGGCGCCGGTCAGGCGGCCGCCCCGGTTGTCCAGGCTGCCCACCTTGAGGGTCAGCAGGTCTTCGCCGCTGATCAGGCCTCGCTGGTTGTCCAGGGCTGCGCTCAGGGTCAGCAGCAAGGGCTGCTGACTCACCAGCTGGCCGCCGCTGTTGTCCAGGCTACTGCCGCTGAGATTCAGCCCCTGCTTGCTGAACAGCAGCCCCTGGTTCTGGTTGATCACCCGGGCCACCTTGAGCAGCAGGCGATCATCGGCCAGGACCTTGCCGCCGTCGCTGTTGTTCAGCCCCTGGCCGTTGATCTGCAGCTCGCCCCGGCCCGACAGCGCACCGCCACGGTTGTCCACCTCAGCGACGTCCAGGGTCAGGGCCTTGAGGGACGCCACCAGGCCTTTGTCGCGGTTGTCCAGGTGCTGGCCTGTAAGGTGCAGGTCACCTTCGGCCACCAGTTCGCCGCCCTGCTGGCGCAGGCTGTCGACCTGGGCCTGCAGGTCGCTCTTGCTGGCGATCCGGCCGCCGTTGTTGAGCACTTCCCGGGTCTTGAGCTCCAGGCCGGAGGTGGCACTGAGCAGGCCGCCGCTGTTGTCCAGCCGGCGACCTTCTACCGTCGCTGCGGACTGGCTTTCCAGGCGGCCCTTGTCCCGGTTGTCCAGCTCCCGGCTCAACAGGTTCAGGGCCTGGTCCGCCCGCATCACCCCGCCGCGGTTGTCCGCCGTCTCGCCACTGACCTGCAAGGTGTCGCCGGTGGAAATCCTGCCCTTGCGGTTATCCAGATGCCCGGCCTGTACCTCAACGACTCCGGTGGCCTGGATCAGTCCCTTGTCCTGATTGTCGAGACGCCCGGCGACCTCGGCACTGAGGCGCCCCTCGCTGCGCAGATTGCCGGCCTTGCTGTTGTCCAGGGCCCCCGCACGCACCTTTAGCTGGTGCTCCGCCCCCAGGGCCCCGCCCTGGTTGCTGATCTTCCCGCTGGCGCTGATGTCCAGGGTGTCGCCCGCCATCACCAGCCCGGCGACGTTGTCCAGCGAGGTCACTTGCAGGGTGAGTTGGGTCAGGCTGCTCAGCTCACCCTGGTCATTGCCCAGGCGGCCGACATGGGCCTTGAGCTCGCCATCACTGGTGATCAAGGCGTTGTGGTTCAGCAGTTGCCCGGCTTGCAGCACCAACGCATCGCTACTGAGCACCCGGCCTTGATTCTGGTTGTCCAGGGTGCCGGCACCGAGCGTCACCTGACGTTGCCCGCTCAAGGTCCCGCCCCGATTGTCCAGGGTCTGGGCGGTAGTGATCGTCAGATCGCGGCTGGCGACGATGCTCTTGCCGCGGTTGTCCAGATTCTGGGCAGTAAGGGTGATGTCCGCGTCGGGGTTGCGGCTGTTGTCGGCATTGACCCCGGCCTCGATGATGCCCTGGTTGGTCAACTGGCCACCGCTGTCGAGGCTGATGCGGTCACGGGCGGCGAGGGTTTTCTGGCTGCTCAGGTCGCCCCGGGTCTGCACCTTGAGCTCGCTGCCGGCGTAGACCGCACCCTGGGCATCGAGGCTGCCGGCCTTGATCGCCACTGCGCCCTTTTCGGCGGTGGCGTCAGCCATGCGCAACTGGCCGTCGGCATCCAGCTGAATATCGCCGCCGCTGGCGATCAGCTTTCCGTCGAGCTTGACCCCGACCCCGGCCTCAGTACCCACCAACTTGATGGCCCCGGCGTACATGCCGCCCAGGGCGGATGAGTCGATGGCCAGTTGCGGTGCACCCGCCGGGTTGGCGGTCCGCGCCGTGGCGTTCAAGGTATTGGCGTCAACGTCGTTGGCCCCGGCGATCACCGCCAGGTGCTGGGCCTGGATCTCGGCGTTGATTTTCGCGCTGCGGGTGATGATTTCGAACTGGTCGATATTGCTCGCGTTGAGCCCCGCGCCTTCAATGGCGACGCTGCCCTGGTCCACCTGGTAACGCTGGATCTGGCCGTTCTCGATCACCGGTTTGCCGGTGGTCAGGGTGGCTTTCGGGGTGTTGATGAAGCCGCAGCCGTTGCAGCTCACCCCGTAAGGGTTGGCAACGATGACATGGGCCGATTGTCCGGCCACTTCGGTGTAGCCCTTGAGCTGGCTGGGGCTGCCGCCGTTGACCTCGTTGAGGATCACATTGGCCGCGCGGCCACCCAAATTGGCGTTGCCGAGGATGATCCCCCCCAATTGGGTGGACTGGGTACGGTTGGTGGCGTTGTTGAGGATCACGCCCTGCTGGCCGACGTTGTAATCGCTGAACGTGTTATGGGACAGACCGCTGCCATTGGGCGCGGCAATGTTGACGATGGGCACGCCATTGCCGGCCTGACCCAGTGTGGTGCCGCTGCCGTTGACCACGATGCCGTCGGCCATCACCACCAGCGGCTGCCAGAACATCATGTTGGCGAGAATGAACGCCAGGCTGCGCTTGGAAAAGCCGCAGAAAGAGTCACGCGATTGCAGGGCAGCCGAAGGCTGGCGGGCCATAAAGGCGAGTTGGCGAACGTCCATGTCAGTCTCTCAACAATGCAGGAGCAAAAAACCCCAAAGGCCTTCATCCCGAAGGCCCACGGCGAGCGATAATTGATTTCGCGAGGCAAGATCGAACTGGTAATCCATCGATCCGCAGCAGAGAAAAGCGGGTCAAAAGAAACAGAACATCAGCAAAAGTGATATCAATTTGATAGCAAAATACTAAATAGCCACTATTCTGGCGTCAATCTTTCATTCACCCCGCTACCGCCTCGCCCCCCTTTCCCGCACCGCTTTTCACCGCCGGTTCAGCTTGATGAATACTGCTCAATCCCACTGTCCATTGGCTGGATAAAGGGTCGACGGCTACGCTGCTGCCCACAAGAACAACAACGGGAAACAGCACTGTGCGAACCACCACCCAACACTTTCGCGAGCAGTATCGAGCCGCGGTCAGTCCGCGCTACAACCCCTGGCTGCATGGCGGCTTCGTCCTCGCCTACGGCGCGCTGTGCATTGCGGTGCTGTGCAGCACCTTGGAGCGGGTGCAGCCCCTGGAATGGCTGGCGGTGCCGGTGTCGCTGCTGTTCTTCAACCTGTGCATCTACGTGGTGCATCGCTGGCTGGGGCATCACAAGCAGCCTTTCGCCCGGCTGTTCTATGCCCGGCATACCGGCGACCACCACAGTTTCTTCACCCCGGGACTGATGACCTATGAAGGCCGCAAAGACTGGCGGGTGATTCTGTTTCCGGCCTGGCTGATCGTGGTCCACAGCCTGCTGTTCGCCCTGCCGCTGTGGGCGCTGCTGCGCCTGTGGAACGGCAACGTCGCGGCGCTGTTCGCCAGTTGCACCTTGGTCGGCTACCTGGCCTATGAAATTTTCCATGCCTGCGAGCACTTGCCCGCCAGCCATCCCCTGGCGCGCCTGCCCTGGGTGCGGCAGATGCGCCGCCTGCACGAACTGCATCACCGCCGAGAACTGATGCAGGAGCGCAACTTCAACATCGTCCTGCCGCTGATGGACTGGCTGTTCGGCACCTTGCACTGGCAACCGGAAGAAGTACCGGCACCCGCTCCCTTTCCTGACGAGTCCACGCCCATGACCCGCATGCAGCATCAGATCGAGATCCCCCGCAGCGCCGCCGCCACCCTGGCCTACGCCGCCAGCCCACGCTGCTGGCCACAATGGCATCCATCCTCTCTCAAGGTGTTGGGTGACGATGGCCCCCTGTTCGCCGGGCAGGGTTTCGAGGAAGACATCCATGCCGGCGGACGCAGCGGCCACCTGAGCTGGCAGGTCCGGGAGTACCTGCCGGGGCACCGCTGGCGTGCCACCGCCCGGGGCGATCATGGCCTGGAGCTGCAAGTGACCTATGAGTGCCAAGCGCTGACGGGCGAACGCACGCGCTTTGTGCGGACCCTGGAATACCGCTTCGACAACCTGCTGATGCGCCTGGGCAATCAGCTGTTATTCAAACGGCGGATAGAGCGAGAATCCGCCGCGTCATTGCTGGTATTTTGCGAGTCGGCCCAACAGGCCATCCCACTGACAACCACCGCCCCGGCCAGCAGCCCATCCTGAAGCCGACCCTGACAGGAGTCCTTGCATGAATCAGATTGCCCCCCGACGTTTTTCCCCCGGCCGCCTCCTCCTGCTGCTGGTGGTCGCGATCCTGGCGTTCCTGCTACTGGCACCGACCCGGGTCCAGCCGGTGGCCTGGACCCCCGCCCCCGCCCCCTCACTGAGCCAGGGCACCTATGCCGAGAACCACAAGCTCAAGGCGGTGCAGCCCGTGGGCGCCCGGGACATCGACGGGCCCGAGGCCCTGCTTCTGGAGAAGGACCAACTGATCACCGGCCTGCATGACGGTCGGGTGATCCAAACCAGCCTCGACGGCAGCGCCCTCAAGGTGCTGGTCAACACCGGCGGCCGGCCCCTGGGCCTGGCCCGGCATCCGGATGGACGCCTGATCATCGCTGATGCCATCAAGGGCCTGCTGGCCCTGGACCCGCAAGGCCAGTTGCAGACCTTGAGCACCGAAGCCAATGGCCTGAAATTCGGTTTCACCGACGACGTGGCGGTGGACGCCGCCGGGCGCTATGCCTATTTCAGCGACGCCAGCAGCCGCTGGGGTTATGGCCACGACGGCGAGGCGGTGATCGAGCATGGCGGCGACGGCCGCCTGTTGCGCTACGACTTCCAAAGCGGCACCACCGAGGTGCTGCTGGAAGGCCTGGAATTTGCCAACGGCATTGCGCTGGGGCCGGACGAGGCGTTTGTCCTGGTCAATGAAACCGGGGCCTACCGCATCAGTCGTTACTGGCTCAAGGGCGACAAGGCGGGCAGCCATGACCTGTTCATCGACAACCTGCCGGGGCTGCCGGACAACCTCAGTTTCAATGGCCGGGAGCGCTTCTGGGTGGCCCTGTATGCGCCGCGCAATGCCCTGCTCGATGGCACCGCGGCCTATCCCTTCGTGCGCAAGATGCTGGTGCGGGCCATGACCGTGTTGCCCAAACCGGTGGAAAAGCGCGGCTTTGTCCTGGGCCTGGATACCCAGGGCCGGGTGATTGCCAACCTACAGGATGGCAGCAGCGACAACTACTCGCCGATCACCACGGTGCGCGAATATGGAGATGACTTGTACCTGGGCTCCGTGAGTGCCAGCCATATGGCGCGGCTGCCATTGAAGGCGGCGCTGGCGCCTTGAGGGGATGAGAGCGGTGCGCTGTAGCGTGCAATGGGGACAGCACGGCGGACGTCAGGGCGGCTATGCCCTCCAGCGGGAGCAAGCTCCCTTGCCTCAACAAGCCTCCTTGCTACAGCGAACAGCCGCTGCTCACTATCCAAATCCATGAAATTGCACGAAACGCGTTGCCAGTAGAGACCTGAATAAGCGCGCTCTTTTGTTGGAGGTGAAACCTGTTCCCTATCACAGGGCCAGAGGCCTTACATGGTGACTTTTAGACGAGTGCAGTTTCACCCTCCCGCATAGAAATCAAACCAGAACCCACCTAAGTAAGTTTCGGATTTCTCCTATATCGACCAACCGTGGGTTAAGTACAGCCTGTCTTTAATTACGCAGCTTTTTGATTCTGGGTCCACAACTCATTCAGATCGATAGACGTATCCAGGTATAGGTCCCAGGGAGGGGCAGTCAGTGCCGCTAAAGGATTCATTCCTCAAGGAAATGGACAGCCTGCGTCGATTCGGCCGGACGTTGGTCGCCAGGAATCCGGCGCTTGCTCCCTTCCTCAGCACCAGGGGCGTCGACAAAGATGTCGAGCGCCTGATTGAAGGTTTCTCCTTTCTCGCTGCACGCCTGCACCTGACCCTTGATGCCCCTCTCCCGGAGCTGACCCACCCGCTGCTACAGCGGATATGGCCTCACTATCTGCGCCCTTTCCCCAGCACAACCCTGGTGCGCTTTAACCCGGTCGAGGGGGCGCTCGACCAACGACACATCATTCCCAAAGGGACACGCCTGATGTCCCGACCGATCCGTGACGTTCAGTGCGAATTTCGTACCTGCAAGGACTTGATTCTGTATCCACTGCGCATTGATCAGGTCAGGGAGACTCATTCACACGATCACTCACTCCTGCATATTGGCCTGGGACCAAACGGCAAGCTGAGCCTGGGCGATTTCAACTGCGATCAACTGGAGTTCCAGTTCACGGGGGACAAGGCCACGGCACTGCAGGTGTATTTGTGGCTGGCCAGGTATCTGAGCGAGATTCGCGTGGAATTCAACGGCAGGGCCACCAGCGTCACAGCACAGCATGTCGAGTTTCCCGGCTTTGCTCCTGACGACGCCCTGTTGCCCGCACCAGACGCAAGCCTCGACGGCTATCGCATCCTCCAGGACTACTTCACCTTTCCCGAACGCTTCCTCTGTTTTCGGTTGATCAACCTGAAAAACCTATGGCCTGCCGAACAGACCGAGCAAGTTCGCTTTGAGTTTCGTTTCAATCGACCGATGCCGACTGATCTGCATCTGAACATTGATGACTTGGCCCTGTACTGCGTACCCGCCATCAATTTATTCCAGCACGATGCTATCCCCTTGGCATTAGGCGAATTGGATCGGGAGCAACTCGTCCAACCAGCGGATCTGCCGGAGGCTGCATGCGAAATTTTCAGTATTGATCAAGCCCAGGGGATGCAGCGCGAACACGACGCCGAGGACGATATGCCGGTCTACCTGTTCCACGCTTTTCACGATATATCCCGCGATGAAAAGCGTGACAAGGTCGATCTTTACTACCAGGAACGTATCGAATCCGATCTGGTCTCCCAGCAGGCACTGCACTACGTGGCTTTCGTTCATGGCGACGGTCGTCCTTACCACGCCGAGACTGAAATTGCCTCGCTGACACTGACTTGCACCAACAACAACCTGCCAGCGGCACTGGGTATTGGCGACATCTGTTTGCCCACCAGCGAAACGCCGGTGATCGCAAACTTCAGCAACATCACTGCGCCCACCCCCACCTACAGGCCAGTGCTCGATGGTCAGCAGCAGTGGCAACTGATCTCCAATTTCGCCCTCAATCAGCAGTCACTGGCCGACAGTGCTCCGATGCGCGAAGTCCTCGAAGCCTACGACCTTTGCTCTGGGCACAACATTGAACACGCCCGTCAGCTCAAAGGGCGGCTGCACAGCATTGGCCCCGTCAACACCCAGACCATCGACCGGTTGATTCGCGGAAACCCTGTGCGGGGCTACAAGACTGTGTTGCACATCGACCCGACAGGCTTTGCCGGGGACGGCGACCTTTTTCTGTTCGCCACGGTGCTCAGCCACTTCTTCGCCATGTACGCCAGCAAACACTCCTTTCACCTATTGAAAGTCATCAATAGCCGTAGCAAGGAAGCTTACGAATGGCCAATGCGCACCGGCAAACAGCCGACGCTTTAGCCAGGGAGGAATCTCGTGTCACATCAAATCGATCTGCGCTTTACCTTCGACATCAACGGCATGGAGCTTGATGTCGTCGAGTTCAGGTTGGAAGAAGGGCTTTGCGACCTGTATCGCCTGGACCTTGAGCTGGCCAGCAGCAATCCGGCCATCGACTTTGCCAAGGTTCTGGATCAGACAGCGCTGCTGACCATCTGGCAGGGGACACAACCGGTGCGCTACGTTCACGGACTGGTGAGCGAATTCAGCCAGGGCACCACGGGCTTTCGACGCACCCGCTACCGTGCAGCCGTCGAACCCCAGTTGGCACGAACGGCCCTGTGCTCGGATTGGCGGGTTTTCCAGCAGAAGTCAGTGCCGGAAATCATACAGTTCATACTCAAGACCCACGGCATTACCGACTACGACAAAGTCATCACCCAATCGCACCACGTGCCCCGCGAGTACTGTGTCCAGGCTGATGAAACCGACCTGACGTTTCTTGATCGGTTGGCCGCAGAAGAGGGTTTTTTCTATGCCTTCAGTCACTCGCCCCAAGGCCACCGGCTGATCCATGGCGATCGCCTTTACGTACATGGAGCCATCACCGGCGGTGCTGTGTTGTACAACCACCAGCCCGGAGGCGCCCAGCAGGAGCCCGCGCTACGGCGCTTCGAATACCAGGAAAAAGTCCGCACCTCGCGCCAGGTGCAGCGTGATTACACCTTCAAGCAGCCCCGCTACGAGCAGCACCAAGAGCGTGAGGCCAGCGAGCTGGAGCACCAGGACGAGTATGAACGCTACGACTATCCCGGGCGTTACAAAACCGACCAAAGCGGCAAGCCGTTTACCAACACCCGGCTTTTGGCCCTGCGTCGTGATGCCAGAACCGCAAGGGTCGAAGGCGACGACCCCCGTTTGCTGCCGGGCCTGGCCTTTGACCTGAGCGGACACCCACGCGCAGACATGAACCGTGGCTGGCGCACCGTGAGCATGGTCCATAGCGGCAAGCAGTACACCAGCCAGCAGGAAGAAAGCGCCGATGCCCAGCAGAGCACTCACTACAGCTATGTAGCGGAACTCATTCCTGACCATATCGAGTGGCGGCCCGCCTCCCCTCCCAAGCCCAGAATCGATGGCCCGCTGATTGCCACCGTGGTAGGCCCGGCCGGAGAGGAAATTTTCTGTGATGAATTCAGCAGGGTCAAAATTCAATATCCGTGGGACCGCGAAGGCAAGCACGACGACCACAGTTCCTGCTGGGTTCGCGTATCCCAGAACTGGGCGGGGCAAAACTGGGGGCATATGGCGATCCCCCGGATTGGCCATGAGGTCATCGTCAGCCACCTCAATGGCGACCCGGACCAACCCATCATTACCGGACGCGCCTACCCGGCGACTCACCCCACGCCCTACAAACTGCCCCACTTCAAAACCCTGACCACCATCAAGAGCCATGAGCACAAAGGGGCTCGGGCCAACGAACTGCGGATCGACGACACCACCGGCGAGATCAGCGCGGCGCTGATGAGCGATCACGCGGCCAGCGCCTTGAACCTGGGCTACCTGACCCATCCGCGCCCCAGTGGCGGCAAACCCCGGGGCGAAGGCTTTGAGCTGCGCACCGACAGACACGGCGCGGTACGTGCCGCAGCCGGCCTGCTGCTGACCACCGAGCCTCGGCATCATGCTTCGCAGCACCACAAGGATCTCAAGGAAACCGCCCTGCGTCTGGACGTGGCAGAGAACCAGCAGGATGGTTTCGGCATCATGGCCCGCGAGGTACAAGCCCAGGAATCAGGGGATCAGGACACCGTCGCCAAAGCCCTCAAAGCGCAAAACAAAGGCATCCTCAGGGATGCTCCAGGACGAGCTGAAGCCAACGACTACCCTGAGTTCGAGGACCCTCACCTGGTGCTCGCCAGCCCGGCGGGAATCGCTTCATCCACCCCAGGCTCCACGCACATTGCCAGTGGCAAGCACCTGGCACTGAGCAGCACCGAACACACCAGCCTGTCCATCGGCAACCGGCTGCTGGCCAGCGCCAGTCGGGGCATGCGGCTGTTTGTGCAGAACATGGGCTGGCGACTGGTAGCCGCGGCAGGAAACATCGACATTCGTGCACTCAAGGACAGCATCAACCTGCTGGCCAAGCTCGATATCACTCAAACCGCCGACCGCATCACCATCACCGCCAAGACCGAGCTGGTCATCAACGGCGGCGGCAGCGCCACCGTTTACAACGCAGGAGGCATCACCCACCAGACCACTGGCCAGTACAAAGCCCATGCCGCCGACTTCAGCTATAGCGGCCCTAAAAGTCGGGCTGCGCGTTTCCCTGCACCACCCAAACCCGGCAAGGGCGAGCTTGAGCTGTTCAACAACTACACGGCCAACAGAAGAGCGGTTCAGGGCGGTAGCTTTCAGGTCGAAGATGCATTGGGAAAAATTTTCAAAGGCCACCTGGACGCCAGTGGGCACGCGCTGGTAGCGGGCGCCGCGCCAGGGCCTGCACGCGTCACATTCGGCATGGACCCCGCAGACACATGGTCCGAAGGGAGCTTCATCGGCACCCAGGACTGGCCACACACACCGCCGAACGCGGCTTCGGAACAGACCAAGACACTGATAGCACAGGCCCTGCAAGCAGCCCCCAAAGAAGGGCCGGGACAATGGGTCACCATCGACAATGACTATCATGGCACCCAGAACCTCGGCGTCATGCTGATCAACCGACTCACCTCAATGGGTGATGAAGGTCGTTTATTCGGCTCCGATGGCAAGGACTACATGAACACCACACGGGACAAAATCCAGGAGTGGCAACCACTTCCTGGGGATGCAAACAAGTGGGCCACCGACAACTCGGCCACTCATACCTATGGCGAAACCCGGAAGATCAAGCAACGTTACCTTGAAGGTGACGATCCATTACGCGTCGAAGGCCGCTCGTGGCACTGGCAACCGGTGACCGCCGACCAAGTGTTCGAGCCCAAGGAGAAACCGTGAGCAAGCGAACAGCAACTTTCGTCTTCTGGGGATGCATGGACCTGCTTTACGTAGCTCACCAAGTCTGGGTCAACCTAGCCAAGGGCCGAATCCCGATCTACGACGATCTTCTGGCATTTCAACAAGTTCAGTTGAGCGATCCCGGCCCGCTGGCCCTGCCACTGTTCAGCCTTGGACTTCTGACGCTGGTTTCGATAATCGTCTCGGCCTGGCTGTTTCTCAGTGGCAGTCGTTTTGCTCCTGCACTGGCCTATGTCCAAGTGCCATTTCGACTGATTTTCGTCATGCCGTCATTGCCCTTCATCCCCTGGATTGTGCCGCTAGCGGCTACGAGCAATCCGGTGCTCGGCATCAGCCTTCTGATCCTCTGCGAAGCGCTCAAGGTCGGCACTTTGCTCTGGAGCAAAGGTGTGCAACAGCGTCAGACAGCACCGCCATAATCCTGCCCCCTCTCCTTTTTGAAACTCAGCAAGGCCGCCATCGCCAGATGGATGCGGCCAAGCCCTTCTCATCCCTTGAGTAAGCAGCATGGACAGCACCGATCAAGAACAAGCCCCTCGCGAACCCCAGATTGCCGTCGCGCCATTGAACACCATTGACGCCGCCGATGTGGGCCAAGGCGCCGCCCAATTCGACGCCTGGCTACGCGCCATGAGCAATGACACTGTCACCCTGGAGCGCATACGCAGCGTTGCCGGTGCGCTGCCTGTGGTGGGCAACATCATTGCGCTGGTCGATGCATTGGGTGACATCGTCACCCTCAGCCGGGCCAGCAAGCGCGAGATGCTCGATTGGGTCAGCCTGGGGATCAACCTGATCGGCGTGCTCCCCGCGCCACCGACCATGGCGGCGGCTCGCATGAGCCTGCGTCCCAGCCTGTTTCTGGTGCGTCAGGAACTCAAGGCCACCGGCAAGAGCCTGGTGGGCGATGCATTGATTGGCGTGATCCTGGCTCACCTCAACGCGACCATCGTCGGTGAAATCGACGACTTCGTGCAGCAAGCCGAGGGCAAGATCAGCGGCATCCTCAGTGATGCCGGCGAGCTGGGGCAAAATACCGTTGTCGAAATTGCCAGCGGACTCGAAGCTCTGGTTCAGGGAAAACTTGATGCCAAAGGAGATGCCGAGGCTGCCGCGCAGCAAATGCGCGAGGCTGGCGACCAGTTGTTACATGATCCCAAGACCAGTATCAGCAACTTCTTCGGCGCAGTCTGGAGCGCTTACAAGGCCGTCGGCAAAGCTGCAGCAAACACCGCTGCGAAAAACCTGCTCGACGAAAAACAACGACAACTGGCACTGAGCAAAACCAGGGCACTGCGAGAGTTCGCTCCTGAATTGCGCGAGCAGGTGGCCAGCCTGGGTGACCCCGAGACCGTCAATAGCATCGGCAACCTGCTGAAGATTCTCTCCGCATCCGTGACTGCCTGGCGTAGCCGCGGCGCCCATGGGCACAGCACCAACATCAAGCCCAAGGGAACCAGCGAGGCTCGGGATCAGCGCAGTGGCAACCAGCTGGAAAGCCAATCCCGGCAAGGGCCGGCCACCCAGGACCCATCCCCTCAAAAGGCCGGCACCTGCACCGGCACCTGCGGCAGCATCAGTTTTGCCATGGGCAGCGAGATCATTTCCCATACCGATTTCACCTTGCCCGGCCCCTTCCCCATCGACTGGACCCGGACGTACCGCTCCAGCCTAAGTGCCTACGACGACGATGAACTGGGCGCACGCTGGATCACCCCCTTCACCACACGTCTGGACCTGATTGGTGATGGTTTGCGCTACCACGCGGCCGATGGGCGCAGTTTCGACTACCCACTGCCCAAGGTGGGTGAGGCCCACGATGATCGAGTGGAAAACCTCACGCTGATTCGCGTCAGCGATGTGCAAATTGCCCTTTGTCGCGGCTTCGATCGGCGGGAAACCTATCGCCGCGATGGCGAGCGTTTTTTGCTCGTGCAAATCGAACTGCGTGGCGGTGCCGGCATGCTGCTGGGCTATGAACACCGCATGGGCAAAAAGGCTGTGCTGTCCGACTTGATGACCTATCAGGACGAGCCCGGTCAGGTGCATACCCACCTCGGCACACTGGTGGATGAAGACGGGCGCATTACTGGCTTGTGGCTGATGGGTGAAAAAGAACCCCAGCGTCGCCTGAGTCTTTATCAATACGATGACGCCGGGGACCTGATTCTCGCCCAGGACGAGAACGCCGCGACCTGGACCTATCAGTACCAGCACCACCTGGTGACCCGCTACACGGACCGTAGCGGCCGCGGGATGAACTTGCGCTGGCAAGGCGAAGGCCCCGATGCTCGCGCCGTCCATGAATGGGCCGACGATGGCAGTTTCGAAACGCGCCTGGAGTGGGACCGCAATATCCGTCTGACCTACGTCACAGACGCCAATGGCCACGAAACCTGGCACTACTACGACAGCCTCGGCTACCCCTATCGTGTCCGACACCCCGATGGCATCTCGGAATGGTTCTTCCGCGACGATGCCAAGAACATCGTTCGTCACGTTCACACCGACGGTAGCGAGGATCGCTATGCCTATGACGAGCGAGGGGTCAACCTGCTTGAGCATACGCAAGCAGATGGCAACACCGTGCACTACGCCTGGGATGCCCAGGACCAACTGATCAAGATCAGCGACGCCGAAGGGGGTCAATGGAGCCGTGACTACGACCTGCGCGGCAACCTCACCGAGGCCGTCGATCCTCTCGGCAACAAAACCGAATACAAATACAACCAGATGGGCCTGCCCACTGCCATTACCGATGCCAATGGCAATGAAAAAAAGCTGAAGTACAACGACAGCGGGCAGCTTACCGACTATGTCGACTGCTCCGGCAAAGCCAGCGCCTGGGAATACGATGCCCGAGGTCAACTGATCTGTTTCACCGACGCCCTGGGTCAAAAAACCAGCTACCACCATGAAGCCGGCCAGTTGGCCGTCATTGTTCATCCCGACAAGACCGAGGAACGCTTTGAGCGCGATGCCGAGGGCCGGCTACTCGGTCATATCGACGCCCTGGGTCAAGCCACTTCCTGGTCCTACAGCGAAGCGGGACTGCTGACCGAACGCATCGATGCCGCCGGACAAACCCTGCGTTATCAATGGGACCGGCTCGGGCGACTGCAGCGCCTGCAAAACGAAAACGAGCAATACGCCACTTTCGTTTATGACCCGGTCGGTCGCCTGCTTAAAGAAGCAGGTTTCGACGGGCACAACACCCGCTATGAATACGCCCCTGAAACAGGCCGACTCGCCCGGACAATTGATGGCCAGCGTGTCATCAGCCTCGAGTTTGACCCCATGGGCCGACTGACCGAACGCCGGGCAAGCCTAAGCATTGACGGCACCGACTCTTCGAAAGCCAAGGAGCAGCTTGAACGCTATGCCTACGATGGCAATGGCAACTTGCTGCTGGCCAGCAACAACGACAGTAAGTTGCAGTTTTTCCACGATGCCGCCGGCAACCTGACACGCGAGCATCAACACTACAGCTGCCTGAAACAACCCCAGGTCGCGGTCTGGCAGCACCAGTACGACGCCCTCAACCAACGTATCGCCACCGTTCGCCCTGATGGCCACAAGGTCAGTTGGTTGACCTATGGCAGCGGGCACCTGCTCGGCATGCGTCTGGACGCGCATGAACTACTGGCCTACGAACGCGACAATCTGCACCGCGAAGTGGCCCGACACCAAGGCAACCAGCTGCTCCAGACGCAAAAGTGGGACCCGCTCGGACGTCTCCAGGAACAATGGCTGGGCAGCGGCGACGGCAAAAGCACATTGATCAAGCGTGGTTATCAATACGACGCTATCGGCCAACTGCTGCAAATCGACGACAATCGCCGCGGCTCGCTGAGCTACCAATACGACCCAGTGGGTCGCCTGCTCAGCGCAACATCGCGCCTTGGGCAAGAGACCTTTGCCTTCGACCCCGCCAGCAACCTCCTCGACCCCAAAACAGCGGATCTTCCACAACGCGGCCTGCCCCGCAGCCGCCTGCTGGACAACCTGTTGCGCGAGTACGCCGGCACCCACTACCAATACGATGATCGCGGCAACCTAATCCAACGCCTGCGTGACGGCCAGCGCAGCCACTTCACCTGGGACCTGTTCGACCGCCTGGTGAGCTACCGCGACGACCGTCTACAAGCGAACTATGCCTACGACGCTCTGGGCCGACGTTTGTACAAACAGACCGAGGCTCACTACCAGGACCGGCCGGAGGATGGTTCCGAACTGAACCGGCTTGAGCGCCTGAAACGCAATCGCCAGTTCGATTGCGGCGTGACGCTGTACGGTTGGGATGGCGATACCCTCGCCTGGGAAAGCCGGGCACCGGACAAGGCCGGAGAAGGCGCACGTACCACCCATTACCTCTATGAACCGGGCAGTTTTGTGCCAGTGGCCCAGGCAGTGCACAAGCGATTTATTCCGCTGATCCCGGAGCCCGAATACGGAGCGTTTTACCAACAGGAAAACGACCCGCTTTGGGCCGATGCGCCAAAACCCAAGGAGATCGATGCACTGGCCTGGTATCAGTGCGACCACCTGGGAACACCGCAAGAGCTGACTGATCAGACGGGTGAAGTGGTCTGGAGTGCGCAGTACAAGGCTTGGGGTGGGATCAAGGAAGAGCGATCAAGCAGCGCATTGCAGCAAGGGATTACCAACCCTCTCAGGTTCCAGGGGCAGTATCACGATCCAGAGACTGGGCTGCATTACAACCGGTATAGGTACTATGATCCGGAGGTGGGGCGGTTTGTTAGTAAGGATCCGATTGGGTATGCGGGTGGGTTAAACCTATTCCAATATGCACCGAACCCGATTGAATGGATTGATCCATTTGGATTAGCTGGCCATCGAACAGCGACAAGGACTGACCGGGGAGTGGAGCTCGGAAGGAACCTGACAGATAAGCAAGCAATTTCTCGTCTTCAACGGGGGGAGGATGTTCATGCCGCAAGCAGAAGCGATGCCATTAGCCTCGGGAAACGTTGCGCTTGTGGCCCCCTGATGAAGCATGAGGCGCACCCGGACAGAAGTACTGGGAGCACAGAAGGCCGCCTGCCGCATGTGCATCCAAACAATCACGATGGAATAGTGGGCTCAGCGCATATTTTTTACCCAAAGAAGAACTGAATATGTCTTATTTCATGGCTTACTTCGAAATAAATAACAAACAATCCCAAGACTACAACGGGTTTACTGATGTCGGAAATTTTATCATGCCAAAGAAAATTTATGGGGGCACCATTCTTATCAACCGCAACGGCAAAGTACATAAAGCTTCAATAATCACCGACCTCAGCAAGCAGAGTGCCAATGACTATTTCCTTAAAAGAGGAACAAGCGCCCGGAGTGAGTTAATTAATTTCATTGTCGAAAGAACCAAAAACAACAGCATCATTTCATGCGTCGTCGGGTACATTGACACAGGACAAACGACTATATTCCCAAAAGAGCATGAGAGAATAAACCTCGAAAGCTTTCCATACATCTTTGATAAAAAACCTTGCGTGGAAAAGTGTCTAGAGATAGTTTGCTAGAGTCGTTATTGAACTCTGTTTATCAACTACAGGGATCGGTCTGAAGCCGGCTACGAGTTCAATCGGATGGAGCGCCTGAAACGCAATCGTCAGTTCGATTGCGGCGTGACGCTGTACGGTTGGGATGGCGATACCCTCGCCTGGGAAAGTCGGGCAGCGGACAAGGCCGGAGAAGGTGCACGCACCACGCATTACCTCTATGAACCGGGCAGTTTCGTGCCAGTGGCCCAGGCAGTGCACAAGCGATTTATTCCGCTGATCCCGGAGCCCGAATACGGAGCGTTTTACCAACAGGAAAACGACCCGCTTTGGGCCGATGCGCAAAAACCCATGGAGATCGATGCACTGGCCTGGTATCAGTGCGACCACCTGGGAACACCGCAAGAGCTGACTGATCAGACGGGTGAAGTAGTCTGGAGTGCGCAGTACAAGGCTTGGGGTGGGATCAAGGAAGAGCGATCAAGCAGCGCATTGCAGCAAGGGATTACCAACCCGCTCAGGTTCCAGGGGCAGTATCACGATCCAGAGACTGGGCTGCATTACAACCGGTATAGGTACTATGATCCGGAGGTGGGGCGGTTTATTAGTCGAGATCCAATTGGATACACAGGTGGATTAAACGTCTTCCAGTATGCACCGAACCCGGTTGAATGGATTGATCCGCTTGGCTTGCAGAAGAAGCATCGTGTCCCACCACACATGTCACAACAGAAACAGGCTGGGCATGTTTTGGGTGAGCCACAGTACGACAATCGTGTAAAGCAAGGTAAGGCGACCTCATGCTTTTGTGATTGGGATGATGCAATACAGTACACAGATGAAGCTTGGGATAAGGGAGTTCCAGTTCCTAAGCGCCCTAATGTGAGAGATCACGACTTTAAGACACCTATAGGTTTTGGCCCCAACGGTGGCACTCAGACCTCAGTGCGTGTTCACCAAGACAACGCAGGAAAAATACATGGACACCCCAAAGGCCCCGAAACCAAGTGAACCTCACTTTGATTGGAATAGGTTTTCTAGTTGTGTAATTGAGTCATACGGTAGTTTCGAGAACCCTAAGTACTTCTTTACTCATCAATGGTTTAAGGAGCAAAAATATCCAGACATGCTGGAGTTCATAAAAGAGAATTACCTATTTTCAGAGGATACAGAGCCCAACACTGATATTAGCTACGGCTTCATCCTGAAAAAAGGCAAAGATGAGGCCGTGCTGCAGGTTTCACTTGTCGGCCCATATTTTTATCTGGCATCCATTCTTTCAGATGGCAGTCAGTCTGAACCTGAATACGATCTAACCTCAACAGACTTTAGACTTCCATTGCTGAAATATATGCGTGAGGCAGGATTTACCTTTACACCAATCACTGCCTTGCGTAAAAAAATACTTTTTGGAGGTGAAAGCTTAAGTGCATACGCAATCCTTTATTGCTATGAGGATGAGCCTTCATGGATTGAATAGTCGACGGGGCGTACCACCTAACCCTATGCAACTTTTCATTAATCAACGAAAAAATGAGGAGCGAAGGGTTTGACGAAAACCACCCAATTGATGTAGCCGAAGTAGATGGAAAATTGATTATTATTGATGGGCATCACCGCAGCCAGGCTACCGTAAGATCACGAGTAGAGAAGGTTCCAGTTGTAATTCACGACGTTGACCCAACAACCGCCACCAGACTTGAGGATGACATGTTTGATTCGAGGTGCAAATGAAAGACATAACCCCGCTAGAGCTTATTGACATTCTAAAAAGATTATCAACAACTCAAAAAAAACTGCTAGAAAGATACTTATCCATCAACCCCAATGGGAAAACCTGGGCTAAAACCGGAAAAATTTTTTACAACGGTGAAACATGGTTATTTAGAAAACATAGCGCGGGAGTATACTTTAAAAACCAACAAACAAATGCCGAAATAGACGCCCATACTGACATAGAAAACTCACCAGACCTCTTAGATAGCTGGAGACTCGAAACATACTTTTCATCAATAGAACCACTTAATTTAATATTAAAAAATCACAACTACAACCTTGCATCCCCAAAACAACTCACGCTTGCCATCCAACACATAAAAGAAACGCAAGACACAGGAAAACTTAAACTAACAACATGATCAACAAAATCACACTCAACAAACCAGCAGAGCGTTTATTATGCGACACCTTAATGTTCCCTTGATATTTTACACATGACTGCATATGAATTTAATCCAAAACAACAAACACTGCGATAACAATCTACTGCAGGAGTACCCTGGCATCGCAAAGTTTGGGGCGGGATAAAAGAAGAGCGATCAAGCAGCGCTTTGCAGCAAGGAATTAGTAACCCGATCAAGTTTCAGGGGCAGTATCACGATCATGAGACGGGACTGCATTACCACCGGTATAGGTACTATGATCCGGAGGTGCGGCGGTTTGTTAGTAAGGACCCGGTAAAATACAAAGTTGGATTAAACCTCTATCAATATACTCCGAGCCCGATCAAATGGAGTGATCCACTTGGCCTTACCAAATCACTAGAAAAGTGCCGCTGCGGTACACTTTTACCTGACAAAGCCATTGTATGCAGAGGTGGGAGTTGCACCGCTGAGAAATTCTCTCAGGGTTCTGGTGTAACCGAAGACAACGATAAAAAACCAGAAGGAGCCTCTGTAAATAGTGCGCCAAATAAAACCCTATCCGAACTAACTGAAGGTATTCCCCATAGCAAAGTAGGGATCACTACGGCAGGACAAATTCGAGCCAAAGGTAGAGATGTGATTTCATCCCCCACACGAAACAACAAAGACCATGCAACGCTGTCCGGAATCACAGCGGAACAAGCAGAAGTTCTAATGACACCTACAGTTAATAACCCTAACAGGTAGAACAAATGGATAATGAAACTTTAAAAAATATCAAAGCAAGATGCGATGCAGCAACAATCGGACCCTGGATCTCTTTTATCGAAGGGCGAAATCACGAAAGCGGCTCGAACTTCATAAAAACAGGAGCTTTAGGAACAGAAAACGAAGATATAGAAATATCAGGCGGAACAATGGCAGACCAGGACTTTATTGCAGGAGCAAGACAGGACATCCCAATGCTACTTGAAGAAATAGCAAAACTACAAGAGCTACTAAAAACAAAGAAACAGACATAAAACACTAAAAACCAGCAAACTCTTTCTGAGTTCTGTAAATACCATATGACCCTATTATAAGCATTACGTGATTCATGTTCTTGGCAGCCTCATTTAGAGCCTAACAGGATTTCTCCTGAATGGAGCAAAACTCCAGCAGGCATGCCCCCCAACAGGGGAATAAAATGAGCGCTTCGATAGAGTGAACGAAAGAAATTCTTGACACCTACAGTAATTTTATGGGCGGACTCATTCTCTCGTTTGAGTATTTTTACATCCCCAATCAGAAGCTCACTGTCCAAATGGTATTTTATGAGTGCATAAGCAATTTATTCCGTTGTTCCCGGAACCCGAAAGTTAAAAGAGTCGGCGGACACTAGGGGAACCGAGACCTTGTCTCCATACACAAAGATTGTTAAAAACTCATGCAAGTGCCTATAAAATGAATAAAGACGAATTAGCCTTTAAAAACCTTTATACAATCCGCTCACATATCCAATCAAGCAAAGTTAAATCAACCTCCATAGAGGTAAAAATTCTCGGTTTTTTTTCTAGATTTTACTTAAGCATCCTGTTAAACGAAGAGATCATCAAAAGAAAGGACTGCGATGAAATTGTTCTCGAAATCTCATCAAGTGACGGAGTACATTACAAAGTTGATATTTCTGATTCGCTAGGCTCTATTTTTTTTGAAAAGGATAAAATCATACAAGAGTTCGAATTGGTGGAAGTACTTGAGAAATGTCCTAAATTATTGATGGAAGCCATTGGGGCTTCGACAAATAGTAAGTGAGGAATTATGTGGACCATATGTTAAGTCTGGAGGGCAGGTCTTCATTTCACCATGGTCGGTCTGATAAAACGACCGCTTTACATAGAGACCGTAAATTGATTCATTGCGCTTTTCTTGTCGTGAGCAGCGCTATCCCAATTAGCGGTAATGTTGTGCAACCCAAACGAGATTAACTTCGTCGCAGCATAACCGGTTGGGGAGCTCCCTCGGAGCTTGATGATCCCGCGCAACTGAGCGTTGATGCTCTCGATTGCGTTGGTAGTGTAGATCAACTTTCGGACAGCGGGCGAAAAAAATTAATCACCCAATTACAGGCACGTCGCCAAACAGTAACCACCGTCAGATAATGCTATGCTTTCGTAAGAATAGTTGACACGCACGAAACTTTAAATCAATCAAACTTTGATAATTAGTACTTGCAGCTAGTTTACCGAGTGAATGATTCATCATTCCAAACACCAAGCAAACACTGATCTGAACAATTTAAACAGGCAAACAAAATAATATTCAGACCGCTATAGACTTTCACAGTGGAGAATCTGAATAACCTTCTGACGGAGTGTGTATGAAAGACATCATTCGTTTAGGCGATTCCACCACCCACGGTGGAACGGTACTTGGAGCCTTCTCCCAAACCAACCTCAATGGGAAGCCCATAGCGGGCGTTGGTCACATGGTTAGCTGCCCATTATGCAAGGGCGTATTCCCCATAGCAGAAGGCAGTAGTACCTACAGCGTGGACGGTACACCTGTAGCTCTGGACGGCATGAAAACCGCTTGTGGCGCCAGCTTGATTGCGAGTGGCCCCAAGGGTTCCGTAATCAGCTAGTGCTCGTACGACCCCTCCAGCCCCGTGGCAATAATCCGGATCATCAGAAATACCCATTGTTTACTGATGACTAACACATAGAGAGCGATGGTGGCACATCACCGATCCCGGGTATTTGCCGCATGTGCACCTTCGCCTTTCGCTCACTCATCCCATTACTCCGCTTGTGCTTGCTGTCCGGATGCGTGGCACCTCAGTTCCCATCATCTTCAGCCGACATTGTTCCATTCGAAACAGTCAAGGAAGCGATCCAGAGTACCGTGCCCGTGGTCCGTTACGGACGTTACACCCTCGTCGAGCTGGTTCCAGAGCATCACCAGCGCGACCTACTGCAGCAAGTGGTGGAAGTCACTATCCCTCCCAGACTGGATGCCACCGTAGGTGATGCGCTGCAGCATATTTTGTTGCGATCCGGCTATCAGCTCTGCGACCTGAGAGGAACAAGTCCACTCGCTACCTTGCCCCTGCCAGCGGCTCACTATCGATTAGGGCCGCTGTCATTGCGCGAAGGATTGCTGACGTTGTCAGGCCCTTGTCACAGGGGGGCTCAGGAACGGGCAGTGAGTTTCTCGGAGATCTCATCCTTGATCAGCAGGCGCTTTTCCTTGAGTTTCTTCAGTTCGTCGTCTGCGGCGGCGGCTGCTTCGGCCTTGAGCACCTGGTTGTCGATGCTGGTGTACTTGTCGAACAGCGCATTCAGGTGGGGGTCACTGGCCCGACGCTGTTGAATGTCCTCTTTGCTGCAGCTCAGGTCCTGGTAAAGGTCGTGGATCACCGGCATGGAACACCTCCGTGGTTGATGGCAACAAGGGCTTCATTACGCCCCTGCCAGTGATCAGAATGGGCTTGGCGCCCCGGGTCTGTCGACCGCCAATCAGACCAGCGGTAACCGTTCGTCACGGGCCCCTGTTCTGGATCAATTTCCGGCCAGGGCCTGGGCCAAAAACGCCGCGGTACGGCTGTTGCGCTGCGTGGCCACATGCGCCGGCGTGCCGCAGGCCACCAGGGTGCCGCCCTGGTCGCCCGCGCCCGGGCCGATGTCCATGACCCAGTCGGCCTGGGCCACCAGGCGCATGTCATGCTCGACCACCACCACGCTGTGGCCCGCCTCCACCAGTTTGTCCAACTGTTCCAGAAGACGGTCCACATCCCGTGGGTGCAGGCCGGTGGTGGGTTCGTCCAGCACGTACAGGGTGGCGCCCCGGGCATTGCGCTGCAGCTCGGTGGCCAGTTTGATGCGCTGGGCCTCGCCGCCGGAGAGCTCGGTGGCCGGCTGGCCCAGGCGCAGGTAGTCCAGGCCGATGTCGCGCAGCACTTGCAAAGCGCGACGGATGCCGGGCTGTTGCGCGAACACCGGCAAGGCCTGCTCGACACTCAGTTGCAGTACCTGGGCGATGTTCAGGCCCTGCCAGGTCACGGCCAGAGTCTCGGGGTGGTAACGGGCCCCATGGCAAGTGGGGCACGGGGCGAAGACGCTGGGCATGAACAGCAACTCGACGCTGACAAAGCCTTCGCCCTCGCAGGCCGAGCAACGGCCCTTGGCCACGTTGAAGGAAAACTGCCCGGCGTCAAAGCCGCGCTCCCGGGCGGCGGGGGTGGCGGCAAACAACTTGCGCACCTGATCGAACAACCCGGTGTAGGTCGCCAGATTGGAGCGCGGGGTACGGCCGATGGGTTTCTGGTCCACCTGCACCAGGCGCTTTATCTGCTCCAGGCCGGCACTGACCCGGCCGCCGCTGCTCTGCGGTTCATCGTCTTCCAGGTCCAGCTGCGGCGCCTCCTCGCCGCCGGCCACCTTACCCAGGTGGGCCCCCACCAGTTCCAGCAGGGCCTGACTCACCAGGCTGGATTTACCGGAACCGGAAACCCCGGTCACGGCGGTGAAACAGCCCAGGGGAAACGCCGCGTCCAGGTTCTTGAGGTTATTGCGGGTGATGCCCTCCAGGCGCAGCCAGCCCCGGGGCTGGCGCGGAGTACGCCGGGCCGGGGCCTGTTCGGCAAACAGATAGGCCCGGGTCTGGGAGGCTTCGACGGCTGCCAACCCGGCTGGCGGCCCGCTATACAGCACCTGGCCGCCGCGCTCCCCCGCCGCCGGGCCAACGTCCACCAGCCAGTCGGCGCGGCGCATGGTCTGCACATCGTGCTCCACCACAAACACTGAGTTGCCCGCGGCCTTGAGTCGCTGCAAGGCCTCGAACAGGGCCTGCGCGTCCGCCGGGTGCAGGCCCGCCGAAGGCTCATCCAGCACATAGATCACCCCGAACAACTGCGACCCCAATTGCGTGGCCAGGCGCAGGCGCTGCAACTCGCCGGACGACAGGGTCGGGGTGCTGCGCTCCAGGGCCAGGTAACCCAGCCCCAGGTCAGTCAGGGTGCTGACCCGTTCCAGCAGATCCTGGGCGATGCGTTGCGCGGCCAGGCGCTTCTCCAGGGACAGGTTGGGGGTATGCCGCACATCCGGCGCGCCACGGTGCTCCGGGGCACCCTGGGCATGGCGCTGCTGGCGCGCAGCCCGGGTCTGCGCCTGGCTCAGCACCTCATCACCGGCCGCCGCCTGCTCCAGGTAGTCGGCCGCCGCCACAGGCCGGAGCACCTCGGCCAGTTGCAGCAACGGCAGGCGCGACAGTTCGCCAATATCCAGCCCGGCAAAGGTCACCGCCAGCGCCTCGCGCTTGAGGCGCTTGCCCGCGCACAGCGGGCACGAGCTGCCGCGCATGAATTGCGACACGCGCTTTTTCATCAGCGCACTCTGGGTGTGGGTGAAGGTGTGCAACACGTAGCGCCGGGCACCACTGAAGGTGCCCATGTAGCTGGGCTCCTGTTGACGCTTGAGGGCTTCGCGGGTCTGCTCCGGCGTCAGCCCGGCGTACACCGGCACCGTGGGGGTTTCCTCGGTGAAGAGAATCCAGTCGCGCTGCTTTTTCGGCAGTTCGCGCCAGGGAATGTCCACGTCGTAGCCCAGGGTCACCAGGATGTCCCGCAGGTTCTGCCCCTGCCAGGCCAGAGGCCAGGCGGCCACGGCGCGCTGGAGGATGGTCAGCGAAGGGTCCGGGACCATGGTCGCTTCGTTGACCTCATACACCCGGCCCAGGCCGTGACACTCGGGGCAGGCACCCTGGGGTGTGTTCGGCGAGAAGTCCTCGGCGTACAGCATCGCCTGCCCCGGCGGGTAACTGCCGGCCCGGGAATAGAGCATGCGCACCAGGCTGGACAAAGTGGTCACGCTGCCCACCGAAGAACGCGTGCTCGGCGTACCGCGCTGCTGTTGCAGGGCCACCGCCGGCGGCAGGCCGTCGATCCGGTCCACATCCGGCACCCCCACCTGATCGATCAGCCGTCGGGCATAGGGCGCCACCGATTCGAAGTAGCGGCGCTGGGCCTCGGCATACAAGGTCGAGAAGGCCAGGGACGACTTGCCCGAGCCGGACACCCCACTGAACACCACCAGGGCATCCCGGGGAATGTCCACGTCGACATTCTTCAGGTTGTGTTCGCGGGCGCCGCGCACCCGGACAAAGCCGGAACTGTGGGTGGGCAGCGTGCTCGTCAGGGGATCACGGGGGGCGTTGCGCGAAGAAGTCATGGACCTGCCTGGAGTCGAAATTCGGGAAGTGTCGCAAACGGCGCGAGCGGCGATCATCACACAACCTGCAGGTGCCGGGGCAAGCCCTGAAGCGGCGGCGCGGAAAGGACTCAGGCCCCCAGCAAGGAGCGCACCATGGCGCTCAGGTCCTCGGGGCCGTAAGGCTTGCTCAACAGATGAGTGTCCGGGCTGAGCTGATGATTGCGCGAAATCATGTCCCGGGTGTGCCCCGAAGTGAACAGCACCGCAATCGGCGGTGCCTGGGTCCTGGCCCAGGTGGCCAGATCGGTGCTCTTGATCAGACCGGGCATCACCACGTCGGTGAAGATCAGGTCGACCTTGAGCCCTGCCATCAGCAATTGCATGGCGGCATCGCCATTGGCCGCGGTACGCACCCAGTAGCCCTCGTGCTTGAGCATTTCCACCGCCGCACTGCGCACATCGGCGTTGTCCTCCACCACCAGGATGCGTTCCTGCCCTGTTGGCCCACGCGCCGGGCAGGCCGATGCACGCTGGGCCTCCTGAGCGACACTGCGGGCGAAATACATCTGCACCCGGGTGCCTTGCCCGGGAAGGCTGAGGATGTCGATATGGCCGCCGCTCTGCTTGACGAACCCGAACACCATGCTCAGGCCCAGGCCCGTGCCATGGCCGTCGGACTTGGTGGTGAAAAACGGCTCGAAAGCCTGCTTGAGCACTTCAGGGGACATGCCGCTGCCGCTGTCGGCCACGGTCAGGCGCAGGTACTCGCCGGGGTTGATGTCCTTGCCGGTACAGAAGCTGCGGTCCAGCAGCAGATTCTCCGCGCTGATGCTGATGGTGCCCTCGCCGCCCATGGCGTCCCGGGCATTGATTGCCAGGTTGAGCACGGCGTTTTCCAACTGATTGCGGTCCACATGGATGCACCAGGGTTGGTCGGGCAGTTGCACCTTGATAGCAATGGTTTCACCCAGGGCGCGCTGCAGCAGTTCACCCAGCCCCTCGTACAGATGGCGCGGGTTGTAGATCGCCGGCGACAACGGCTGGCGCCGGGCAAAGGCCAACAGTTGGGCCGACAGCTTGGCACCGCGCTCCACCGCCGCCAGTGCGGCCCCGGTACGGCGCTGCACATTGGCGTTGTCCGGCTCATGGCGGGCCAGCAGGTGCAGGTTGCCGGAAATCACTTGCAGCAGGTTATTGAAGTCATGGGCCACGCCACCGGTGAGGCCGCCAATGGCTTCAAGCTTCTGTGCTTGACGCAACTGCTCCTCGGCGCTCAGCCGTGCATTGACCTCTTCCAGCACCCTCTGCTCGAGGTTGCGGGTCATTTGCCGCAGATCATCTTCGGCGGCCTGCCGGCGCTGCTCGGAAATCACATGGGCGGTGGTTTCCACGACGATGGCAATGACCCCGGCGGGTGCCTGGTCGTCACCGGCCACCGGGCTGTAGTAGAGGTCCAGCCAGACGTTTTCCGGTTCGCCGTTGCGCAGCAGCACCAGTTCCTTGTTGCGGTAGGACAAGGTGCCGCCACTGAGGCAGGTGTTCATCACGCCGCGATTGAACTCGGCCACTTCCGGCCAGCCCAGCTCCACCGCGCAGCCCAGCAGATAAGGGTGGCGCCCGCCAGCGAACACCGCGTAGGCATCGTTGTAGATCATGTAGCCCAGCGGCCCCCAGAGCATCACCATCGGCACCGGCGAGCCGAGCATCAGTTGCACCGTGCTGCGCAGGCTATGGCTCCAGTGCTGCAATGAACCCAGGCTGGTGACGGACCAGTCGAAGGCACGGATGCGTTCGGCCATCTCGCCTTTCCACCCCTGGCACCCGTGATGATCTGATAAGAACGGCATGAACGGACTCTACGAAAAACGTGATACAGCATGGATTTTCAAGAGGTTGCGCACAGCCTCCAGAGCCTTTGAGCACGGCCCGGGCGGATGGTTTCACGGTTTTCAGCCCTGGACCGGAAAACCTGGACACGCCCGGTTCAACAGCACTGAAGAGACAGGATAGGCGATCCCGGCCAGTCCAGGAGGACGCCAGCAAGCGCCTCCCGGACAACGGGCGGATTGCCCGCCCGCAAGGACCTCAGTCGGTGCCGTATTTCGGCGAGCGCGGACCGTACAGCAGACCGGTGCGTTGCCCGGCCGACAGCAGGCGCTGGCTGGTGATGCCGGCGATCGGGTGCCCGGCGTCGGTGGAGGTGTTGATGATCTGCTTCACCGCGGCAGTGATCAGCATGCCCACCAGGCCGCCGCTGTTGCCGCTGTTGCCTTCCTCGCTGGAGGCGCGAGCGCTGCCGGTCCACAGGGTGGTGCCGGTCTTGAGATCGACCAGGGTGGCGCTGGCGGTGACCACGGTCTCGCTGCTGATCAGCATGTAGCTGGTGCCATATTCCTTGACCGTGATGTACAGCCCGGCGTCGGCACCGAAGATCTGGTTGAGCTTGGCCGGCGACAGGCCGTGGATGTCCGCCGGGTTGGTCAGGCCGTTGTGGCGAAAGGTTTCATCCACCACGGCAATCGGCATCACGTAGTAACCGGCTTCGGCCAGGGGAAAGGTCACCTGGGACAGCATGCTGTAGGTGGCCTTGACGTCCGGCGACTCATTGAGCGGCGGCAGCACCAGGATCGACTTCGGCCGGGCCTGCTTGTAGGCCGAATAGTCCACGGTCTTGGGCGCGGCGCAGCCCACCAGCAAGCTGACACTCAACAGGCCCAGGAGGTTGCGCAAGGTGGTGAAGTTCATTGGGCGGCTCCCTGCTTGGCGTTCTTCAACAGAAAGTCCATGTACGAGGCAGACTCGGGGAACAGCGCCTTCTCGGTATTGAACTGCTGCACCATCTGGTCATCCTTGCCCAGGCCCGCATAGAGCATGCCCAGGTGGGCGTGGTAACCCGGCGGCACCGCCTTGCCGGTGGACTTGATCTTCTGCAGGTCGCGCTCCAGCGCCTCGACCTGGGCCTCGCGGGCTTCCTCGCCCTTGAAGTATTCGTAGGTCTGGGCCTGATAGGTTTCCCACTGGTACAGCGTCTTCGGCCCGCTGCAACCGGCCAGCAATACACAACCCAACAAGACGCTGGCCAGCAGTGGCCGCGCGGTGATGGTCTTGAACATGCTTACATCTCCCTGTTAGCAGTGTTGATCAGCGGCCGGGTTTCCAGGCCCCGGTATCGATGGCTTCGACCATGCGGTTGACCGCCTCGCGCATGGCCAGGTCCAGCACCTTGCCGTTAAGGGTCGAGTCGTAGGAAGCGGTGCCGCCAAAGCCAATCACTTCACGGTTGGACAGGGCGTACTCGCCGGCACCCTGGGTGGAATACACCACTTCGGAAGTGCTGATATTGACGATATTCAACGCCACCTTGGCGTAGGCCACCTGGGTCTTGCCGCGGCCGAGAATACCGAACAGCTGGTGGTCGCCGGTTTCCTTGCGGCCGAACTCGGTGACGTCGCCGGTGACCACGAAATCCGCGCCCTTGAGTTTCTGCGCCTGGCCCTTGATCGCCGCTTCCTGCTGGATCTCGCCCATGTTGTCGCGGTCCAGCACGTTGAAACGGTTGGTCTGCTGCAGGTGGGTGATGAGGATGGTCTTGGCCTGACCGCCGAGGCGGTCGACGCCGTCGGAGAAAATCCCGCGCATGTAGCTGGAACGGTTATCGAACTTGCCCACCGCCATCGGCACCCGGGCCCCGGTCCACACCTGGCTGGCGCTCTGGACCTTTTCCACCGGCAAAGCGCGGGAGCTTTCGGTGGCGCAACCGCTCATGCCCGTCAGCACCGCCAGTGCTGCAGCGGACAACATCAACTTCGAGATCACTCTCACTCTAGGTTCCTTTTTGAGTATCCATTTGGGTGCACCGTGTAGATGCACTTTCGCCCTGCCGTAAGTCTCTGGCCCAAGTCTGTGCGGGCTCGAAAAGCATCGGCGGGACGTTCTGAAACTTGATGCAGGGGGCATCATCGGCGGCGATTATGCCAAAGCGCCATCATGCCGAAAAGGAATAAAAAATCATTAGCGTCCACCTATGATCGCTCGCAAAACCTCGGGCCGGGATCTGTGTCGCCGCTGCCGCAGGCTGCGAACGGCTCCGCAGGAGACGCAAAAGTCCTGAGACCGCTAGAGGCCCGGCGGCAGATCGCCAAGCAAGGCCCTGCGGGCCTTTGCGCAGCCTCGCCAAAGCTCGGCAGCGGCTACAGGCCAGTGCCGAGCCAGGCTTTTGTAGCCGCTGCCGCAGGCTGCGAACGGCTCCGCAGGAGACGCAAAGTCCTGAGATCGCTAGAGGCTCGGCGGCAGATCGCCAAGCAAGGCCCTACGGGCCTTTGCGCAGCCTCGCCAAAGCTCGGCAGCGGCTACAGGCCAGTGCCGAGCCAGGCTTTTGTAGCCGCTGCCGCAGGCTGCGAACGGCTCCGTAGGAGACGCAAAGTCCTGAGACCGCTAGAGGCTCGGCTGCAGATCGCCAAGCAAGGCCCTGCGGGCCTTTGCGCAGCCTCGCCAAAGCTCGGCAGCGGCTACAGGCCAGTGCCGAGCCAGGCTTTTGTAGCCGCTGCCGTAGGCTGCGAACGGCTCCGAAGGAGACGCAAAATTCCTGAGACCGCTAGAGACTCGGCGGCAGTCAGCGAAAGTCCCGACTGCGCACGCTGATGCCATCCAGCAACGGGCTCAGATCCGTCAGGCGCCCGGCAATCAGGTGGCGCACTTCACCCACGGTTTCCAGGGTGCCGTCGACCTTAAGCAACTGCGAACCCACCAGTACCCGACGCTGGCGTTCGGCCAGGTCGCGCCAGACCACCACATTGACGTTGCCGAACTCGTCTTCCAGGGTGACGAAGGTCACCCCGCTGGCAGTGCCCGGGCGCTGGCGTCCGGTGACCAGCCCGGCCACGCTCACCGAACGCCCGTGCTCCACCTCCAGCAGTTCCCGGGAACTGCGGCAGCGCCGGGCCTTGAGCTGCGCGCGCAGCAGCGCCAAAGGATGGGGCCCCAGGGTGGTGCCGAGGCTGTGGTAATCGGCCTGCAAGTCTTCGCCGACGCTGGGCCGGGGCAGGTTCACCGGGGCTTCCTCCTGGCGTGGCAGCTCGGCAAACAGCCCCAGTTGCTTCTCCACCCCGGCCACTTCCCAGCGTGCCCGGTAGCGATCCCCGGCCAGCGCCCGCAAGGCGCCGGCATCCGCCAGCAGCTCCTGGGCGCGGACATCCAGCCGGGCGCGCTCGGCCAGGTCGGCAATATCGACAAAGGCCCGCTGCCGGCGGGCGCTCTCGATGCGTTGGCCGTCCTCCTGGCGAAAGCCCTTGATCATGCGCAGCCCCAGGCGCACGGCCGGCTGCCCGGACAGGCCCTTTTCAGCGCGTCCGGGTTGGGCAGGGAGCGGCTCCAGGCTGCAGTCCCAGTCACTGGCGCTCACATCCACCGGCAGGATCTGCAGACCGTGGCGCCGGGCGTCCTGGAGGATTTGATCCGGACTGTAGAAGCCCATCGGCCAGCTGTTGATCAGGGCGCAGGCGAAGGCCGCCGGTTCGTGGCACTTGAGCCAGCAACTGGCGTAGGTCAGCAAGGCAAAACTGGCGGCATGGGATTCGGGAAAGCCGTAGCTGCCAAAGCCCTTGATCTGCTCGAAGATCTGCGCCGCGAACTCGTCGCTGTAGCCGTTCTTGCGCATGCCTTTGCGCAGCCGTTCGCGGTGCGGCTCCAGGCCGCCATGGCGCTTCCAGGCGGCCATGGAACGGCGCAACTGGTCGGCCTCCCCCGGGGTGTAGTCGGCAGCAACAATGGCGATCTGCATCACCTGCTCCTGAAACAGCGGCACGCCCAGAGTTCGCTTGAGCACCGCTTCCAACTTCGGCGACGGATACGTCTCCGGCTCTTCACGGTTACGCCGACGCAGGTAGGGATGCACCATGCCGCCCTGGATCGGCCCGGGGCGGACGATGGCCACCTCGATCACCAGGTCATAGAAGTTCTGCGGCTTGAGCCGGGGCAGCATCGACATCTGCGCCCGGGACTCGATCTGGAACACGCCAATGGTGTCGGCGCGGCCGATCATCTGGTAAGTGGCCGGGTCTTCGGCCGGAATGCTGGTGAGGCTGTAGCGCTGGCCGCGGTAGCCATGGATCAGGTCGAAGCAACGGCGGATGGCGCTGAGCATGCCCAGGGCCAGGATGTCCACCTTGAGCAGGCCGACCATGTCCAGGTCGTCCTTGTCCCACTGGATCACCGTGCGCTCGGCCATCGTCGCGTTTTCCACTGGCACCAGATGGTCCAGGGGCTGCTCGGAAATCACGAAGCCGCCGGGGTGCTGGGACAGGTGCCGGGGAAAGCCGATCAACTGCCCGGTCAGGCTCAGGACCCGGCGCAGCACCGGGCTCTCGGGATCGAACCCGGCCTCCTGCAGGCGCTCGACACTGGGCGGCGTATCGCTCCAATGGCCGCAGCAGTCGGCCAGGGCATTGACCTGATCCGGCGGCAAGCCCAGGGCCTTGGCCACATCCCGCACCGCCCCGGCGCCGTGGTAGGTGCTGACCACCGCGGTCAGCGCCGCGCGATGCCGGCCGTAACGCTGGAACACGTACTGCAGCACCTCTTCGCGGCGCTCGTGCTCGAAATCGACGTCGATGTCCGGCGGCTCGTTGCGTTCCCTGGACAGGAAGCGCTCGAACAACAGGGTCGAGCGGTCCGGATCGATCTCGGTGATACCGAGGGCGAAACACACCACCGAGTTGGCCGCCGAACCCCGGCCCTGGCAGAGAATGTGCTGGCGCCGGGCAAAATCGACGATGTCGTGCACGGTGAGGAAATAACTCTCGTAGCCCAGGTCGCAAATCAGCGTGAGCTCCTTGTCGATCTGCTTCAGCACCTCGGCCCGAGCCCCGGCCGGCCAGCGGCGCAGAATACCGCGCTGGGTCAGCACCCGCAGCCAGGACCCGGCGTCATGCCCCTCGGGCACCAGCTCCCGGGGGTATTGGTAGCGCAGTTGGCCGAGATCGAAAGCGCAACGCCCGGCGATGGTCAGCGACTCGTCGAGCAGGATTTGGGGATACAGCCCTTGCAGCACTTCGATGGGCCGCAGGTGACGCTCGCCATTGGCGAACAGGCGCTGCCCGGCCTCGGCCACCGGCAGGTGATGGCGGATCGCGGTCATGGTGTCCTGCAGCGCCCGGCGCCCGCGCACATGCATGTGCACATCGCCACAGGCCACGGCCGGCAGCCCCCACTGCGAGGCCAGGGCCAGCCGCTGTTGCAGGCGCTGGGCATCGTCCTGGCCGCAATGCAGTTCCAGCGCCAGCCATAGGCGCTCGGGGAATATCTGGCGCAACCAGTGGCCATGGTCCGGCGCCGGGCCATCGTCCGCCAGCCACAGGGCCAGCAGCCCCGGCAGCGGTTCGGCAAAGTCTTCGCGCAGCAGGCGATAGCTGCCCTTCTCGGCCCGGCGCCGGGCCCGAGTGATCAACCGGCACAGGCCCTGGTAACCCGCCAGGTCCTCCACCAGCAGCACCAGGCGCGGGCCGTCCTCGACCTGCATTTCACTGCCAACGATCAGCTTCAGGCCGCTGTCGCGTGAGGCCTGCCAGGCCCGGACAATCCCCGCCAGGGTGCATTCATCAGTGATCGCCAGGGCCTGGTAATCCAGGGCCGCGGCGCGCTGGAACAATTCGGCGGCACTGGAGGCGCCGCGCTGGAAACTGAAGTTGGACAGGCAGTGCAGCTCGGCGTAAGCGCTCATGCGAACCAGCCTTGCAGGAGCAAGGGCCCGGACTCGCCGACCTGACGATAGGCCCAGCCCTGCTGGCCGGCGCAGGTTTCGATCAGGTAGTAGTCGCGGCGCACGTCGGCGCCGTCCCACCAGCCGGACTCGATGCGCTCCGGGCCCATGAGAATCCGCACGCTGCCTTCGTTCAGGGCCTGGGGTTCAGTGAACAGCCAGCCAGGACGGCGCAATCCGGGGCTGGCCGGACAGGGGCGCGGATCAGTCTGGGTCTGCCAACTGCGCTCCGGCCGGTGATCGGCGCGATGCCCCAGGCCCTGCACCGCGTCATCCCCCAGGCGGGCCCGCAGGCGTTCGCGCAACTGCTCCCAGGGCAGGTTCTGCTGCGGACGCGGATCGAACAGTTCAGTGTGCTGGGGCACGAACAGCGGCAAGTCCTCGGCCACCAGCCGCAGGTTGCGCACCGGCGCCGGCACCTGGATCTGCTCCAGGCGCCCGCGGGCCAGTTCAAACAGCATCGCCGGGTCGCGCTCGGCACTGAGCAGCCCCACCGGGATCAGGGTGTCGGCGCCTTCGGCATGTTCCAGGTGCAGTGCGAAACGCTGCACCCCGCTGTCGCGGCCACAGAGAAAGGCCGCCAGATCGGCGGTCAGCCGACGCAAGGGGAACAGCAGCGCCTGATGAGACAGCACATCGAAATTCAGCTCGATGCGCAGGTCGAAACGATCCGGCGGCTGATAGAACGCCAGCCCCAGCGGACGCTCGCCGAGCAAGGTGTCCAGGTGCTTGAGCAAGCGGCCGTCAAAACGCCGGGCCAGACTGGACCGGGGCAGCTCGCGCAGTTGCTCGAAGCTGCGCACCCCCATGCGCGACAGGGCCGTGGCCTGCTCCGGGGCCAGGCCCAGGCGCTCGATGGGCATGGCCCCCAGGGCCTGGACCAGGGCCGCGCAGTCGGCCACCGCCAAGCCGTCATAGGCATTGGCCAGGACCCGGGCTGCCGCCGGGTTGGGCGCGGCGACGATGCGATGACGAAAACCCAGGGCCTGCAACTCCCGGCGCAGGCGCGCCTCCAACTGCGGCCAGGGGCCGAACAGGCCCAGGCTGGACTCGATCTCCAGCACCAGGGTACGGGGGTAGGCAACGCTGACCTGGGAGCTGAAACCGTAGGCCCAGGCGGCCAGAAACTGCTGCCAGTGCTCGATCTGCTGCGGGTCGTATTCGGCGCTGGCAAAAGCCTTGGTCAGGGCCTGGGCAGCGGTCAGGGATTGCCCGGGGCGCAGGCCCAGCTCGCGGGCGGCGCCATTCACCGCCTGGATCACCCGGCGTTGTGGGGTGCCACTAAGTAGCGCCAGGGGCGCATCGGGTTCGGCGCGCTGACGCAGCACGGCGTCCAGCGCCAATTGCGGGAACAGAATGCACACCCAACGCATGCCAACCTCAGTGCCCGGCGGGCCAGGCAATAGGCGCCGGATGGGCCAGTCCGCCCCGGCACTTGAGCACCTGCAACTGCACAGGGCGGCCCTGCACGCTGATCCTCAAGGCCGCCGGTGACGGGTTGTGCGCGGCGTCCAGGGGCCGGTAGGCGAAGGCCAGGGTCTGGCCGCTTTCCGCCGCCACCTGCAAGCGCCGCAGGGCGCGGTCGTCGACTTGTTGCGGCCAGCACAGCACCGCGCCGCAACTGCCAGAACGCAGGCATTGCTCGGCGGCCCACAGGGCATCGCGCTCCCCGGCCTGGATGATCGACAGCTGGCGCACATCCACCCCGGCGTTCTGCCAGGCCTGGGGATAGGGCACGAACGGTGGCGCCACCAGCACCACCCGCTCCCTCGCCATGGTCAGCCGCGCCAGGCTCGGCCACAGCAACTGCAGCTCGCCCAGGCCCTGGGCGGCGATAAGGATTTCCGTCAGCGCCGCCTCCGGCCAGCCGCCCGTGGGCAGCACCGCATCCAAAGCAGCATGCCCCGTCGGGTGCAGGCTGACCGGCGCAGCCGCAGGGCGGCCTTTCCACACCCGTCCGCCATTGAACAGGGTATCCAGTGCGACCACGGCGCCCATCAGCCTGGCCTCACCAGACCGCAGAACACACCTTCGATAAACAGTTCGTGGTCGTCGGTAACCTCGATCGGCTGATAGGCCGGGTTGCGCGGCAACAGGCGAATGCCCTGCCCCTTGCGCTCGAAACGCTTGATGGTGACCTCGCCGTCCAGTCGGGCGATCACCGTCTGGCCGTTGCGCACCTCACTGCTGCGGCGCACCGCCACCAGATCGCCGTCGAGGATGCCGTCATCGATCATCGAATCGCCCTGGACCCGCAGCAGGTAATCCGGAGTGCGGGAGAACATCCCCGGGTCCAGCCACAACTGACCGTGTATTTCGGCATCGACGCCAATCGGCGCACCGGCGGCCACCCGCCCCAGCACCGGGATCTCCAGCAGCTCCGGGCGCCGCGGCTGATTGAGCAGGCGAATGCCCCGGGCCTGATGGGGGTTGACCTCGATAAACCCGGCCTCGGTCAGCGCCAGCACATGCTTGCGCGCCACGCTGCGCGAGGCAAAACCGAACGCCTCGCTGATTTCAGCGAGGCTTGGGGGCTGGCCATGATCGGCGATGCGTTCGCGAATAAAGGTCAGGATGGCACTGCGGCGGGGGGATAAAGTCGTCATGGAGTACATTTGTACTCCTCTCGGATTTATCTGACAAGAACCGCCAATCAGTCCTGCCAGGAAACCAGCGTAGAAGTCGATGAACGCCCTCAGCCACCGGTCGTCAAGCGCCCTTCAAGGCTGAATCCGGCCGCCAGCTGGCATAATATGCCAACGCCTTTCCTCAAACCCCCAGCCCAGGAGCACGGCATGCCAACGCGAAACGTTGTCCTCACCGCCCACCAAGAGCAGCTCATCAACAACCTGGTCAAATCCGGTCGCTATCAGAACGCTAGCGAGGTCATGCGCGAAGGTTTGCGTCTGCTGGAACAACGGGTTGCCGAGGACGCGGCGAAAATCGAGGCATTGCGCCAAGCCACTGCGATCGGTATCGCGGACCTGCAACAAGGACGCTTCAGCCAGGTGCGGGAAGAAAACCTGCAGCAATACCTGGATGAGCTGGGACTGGAAGCGGTCGCCACGGATCAAGAGCAACACTGAGAGGGTCCAGTAGCGGATTTCCAATGCCGCCCGAACCGACATCGTCGACGCACTGCGGTTTTCCCAAAGGCACTTTGGCGAAGCGGCCCGGGTCCGCTATCAGGCCTTGATCCTGCGAGCCCTGCACGATCTCGCCAGCAACCCACAGCACGTTGGCAGCCACGAGCGTGACGACATCGCACCGGGCCTTCGCAGCTACCACCTGTTCCATTCCCGCCAACACTCCCGGCACCCTCAAGCCCAGGTCAAGAAACCACGACATGTCCTGTTTTATCGAGTGATCGATGAGAGCCTGATCGAAGTGGTCAGGTTGCTGCATGACGCCATGGACGTTCAGTTGCACCTGCCTGCCCAATGATCGCCCCCCCCGCAGGAGCCGGCTTGCCGGCGAAGCCGCCAGAAAGGCAGGCGCCCCGGGATCAGCCGCGCCGCAGGATCTGGTCCATCACCCAATCGGTCTTCAGGGCTTCGCTGGCCAGGGCCGGGTGCCGGGTCTGGCCGCGAATATGGGCGTTCATGCCCTGCACGTGATGCCACTGGATGTGCACGGGGTTGTCGATGACCAGGCTCAGGGTCTCTTCGGCTTCAAGTTGCAGCGGATGCTCGTCGAACACGGAAAAGCTGATGCGCCCCTGGCTGCCGATGATCTCCACCCGGTCCACCCGGCGGTCGGCGACGAAGTTCCAGGCGCCGCTGCCCAGGGCCCCGCAAGCGAAGCGCCAGCTGGCGCTGACTGCATCCTCGGCGGCATACAGCCCGGCCTGGCGAGAGCTGATGCCGGCCACCTCGACGATGTCGCCCAGCAGGTACTGGAACAGGTCCAAGCCATGGCTGGCCAGGTCGGCGAAATAACCGCCACCGGCAATCTGTGGGTCGGTCCGCCAGTTGGCCGCGCCGCTGCGGTCGGCCTCGGAGGCGGCCTTGCTCAGGCTCCAGTGCAGGTGCCGGACCTCACCGATGCGCCCGTCCGCCAGCCATTGCCGCACCTGCCGGAAACGCGGCAAGGAACGCCGGTAATAGGCCACGAACAAGTGCAGCCCGGCCTGCTCGAAGGCCTGCTGCATGGCCAGGCTCTGCCCGGCATGCAAGGCCATGGGCTTTTCCACGCAGCAATGCTTGCCGGCGGCGGCCACTTGCAGGCTGTAGGCGTAATGGCTGTCGGGGGGCGTGGCGATGTACACCGCGTCCACCTCGGGGTCGTCGATCAGGGCCTGGGCATCGGTGTACCAGCGGGCAATGCCGTGGCGCTGCGCATAGTCGCGCACCGCCTCGGGGCGGCGGCCCATCACCGCCACCAGCGCCGAACCCGGAACCTTGTAGAAGGCCGGGCCGCTCTTGCGCTCGGTGACACTGCCGCAACCGATCATGCCCCAGCGTACGGTGGGCAGCGACCCGACCTCGGTGTTCATTTCGGCGCTTGCAACGCGCGCAGATCGAGCTGACCGTTGTGCAGCGGCGGGCACCAGTAGTAGCCACCGGTGATCGGCCGGCTCATGCGGTACAGGCCGTCGACGATGCCGTCTTCCAGGCCGCTCATGCGCCGCAGCTGGACTTCGAAGGCGTTCAGGCTGTGACCGAAGGCGAGGAACATCAGGCCGCCCTTGTCACCTTCGATCCAGGGCATCGAACGACGCACCATGAAGGCCTCCGGGGTGAAGCTTTCCTGGGCGGTGCGCTTGACGTGGGCCGATTCCGGGGCATCGTCCAGTTCTTCGTTATCGCTCAGGCGCCGGCCGATGATGTGGTCGCGCTCTTGCTGGGGCATCGCGGCAAAGCCCTTGAAGTCGTGCTGCCACTGCTGGATCGCGGCAAAACTGCCACCGCGCAGGCCGTCTTCACCCTCGGCCAGCGCCGCGGCCACGGCGGCCTCTTCATGAGGGTTCTCGGTGCCATCTTCATAACCGGTCAGGTCGTGACCGCTCTTGTGGCGGAAAGCTTCCTGCATGCCGACCAGACGAAAGGCCGGGGCCAGCGCGGCCTCCAGCTCGTTGCTGCGGTGCAGCAGCTCGCCGCGCTCGTCACCGTGCAGCCAGACCCACAGCGCGTGCTGGGTCGAAGGGTTGTCGACGCCGACGCCGGTCAGTGCCGGGAATGCCTTGAGCCCTTGCACCCGAGCGCCCAGGGCCTTGACCAGCGAGGCGCCAAAGCCTGCGACCGCCGTTGCGCCGTCCACCCGTGCCAGCAACTGGTCAAGGGCCTGGGGCAACGCCTCGATGGACTCAAGGGCAAAGAACAGGTGACGGGCCTGGGACGGAACGGGTGCAGCGAGGATGCCGGGCTGGTAGTAACTCATGGGAACTCCTGAATAAAGGCCGCGAGTTTACCGCCCTGAGCTGTCGGCGTCAGCGTCGATACAGACAGGCGCGCAGCGGCGATGCAAGGTCGTGGTGAAAATGCCGGGCCGGGATCTGTGTAGCCGCTGCCGCAGGCTGCGAACGGCTCCGCAGGAGACGCAAAAGTCCTGAGATCGCTAGAGGCTCGACGGGCGATCGCCAAGCAAGGCCTTGCGGGCCTTTGCGCAGCCTCGCCGAGGCTCGGCAGCGGTTACAGGGGCGGTCTTCAATGCAGCGCCGCTTCTTCGCGAAAGGCGCTGGGGCTCAGCCCGGTCCAGCGCTTGAAGGCCCGGCGGAAACTGCGCACGTCGCTGTAACCCACCTCTTCGGTGATGCGTTCGATGGACAGCTCCGGGTTGCCCAAGAGGTTCAGGGTCCGCGCCTGGCGCACCCGCTCCAGCAGGGCTTCGAAGGTCAGGCCGTGTTCGGTCAGGCGCCGGCGCAGGGTGCGCCCGCTCATGTTCAGGTCCCCCGCCACCTGCTCGATATGGCTGCCGGCCCGCAGGTCACGGCTCAGGGCGCGCTCCACCGCCTGGATCAGGTCCATCTTCTGGTGCACCTGGGCGCTTTCCAGCTCCAGCAGCTTGAGGGCCTGGCGCAAGGCCACTGGGTGATGATTGGGCAAGGGCATCTGCAGCCAGCGAGCCTCGATCACCATGCGCGCGTGCAGGCAGCCGAAGCGGACATGGGGGCCCAGCAACTGCCCGTAGAGCTCGGCGTAGGCCGGCGCGGCATGCATGAATTCCACCCGCAGGGCCTGGAAATCCCTGCTCAGCAGGGCCCGGCCATAGATCAGCAGGCTGGCGAAGAACTCTTCCGCAGCAAAGATCTGCACCTCGCCGTAGGGCAGGCGGCATTGCAGTTCGACAAAGAACTCCTGGCCCTGACGCCCGAGATCGGCGCTGACGATGGTCCCAGAGGTGTGCTGATGACGGATGCCCAGCTCGAAGGCGTCCCCCAGGGTCCGGCACAGGGACAGGGCATGCCCCAGCAAGCCCAGGGTGCCCAGCACATTGCGGCTGCCGACCCAGAGCCCCAGGCCTTGCTGGGGCAGCGTCGCCAGGGCGCGCTCGATCATCGCCACCGCCTGGCGGTAGGAGATGCGCAGGGTCGGGTCCTGCAGGTCTTCCAGGGTGAAGCCCAGGCCGCGACACAGGCGTTCGGCGCTGATCCCTTTGTCAGTGGCGACGTCCGCCAGGGTCTGCAACAGGAAGGGTGAAACCAGGGCCAACTGGTCGTGGGGATCGACGGCTTTGATGTGCATGGGTATCGGCTTCCGGGCCGCTTGAGCGGCTGTTTTTATTGTCTGCTACGGCCGGTGCCAAGGCATCACCGACCGCTGCAGCATATCCCGTCCCACGGGGTTTTACGGAGGAATGTAACAAAGCATTGCGGCCTGTCCGACAAAGTTCCCCTCCCTGTCCGCCAATACCCTGCCCCACGCCCGGCCCAAGGCTTATTTCTATGGGGCCTGCGGCGCGCCTGCCGCCGCGCTCCTCACTAACAATAAGAATGAGCCCAACCATGCACCCGACCCGCCTCACTCGCTCTCTGCCCCTGCACCTGGGCGTAGCCCTGGCCACCTGCGCCAGCCTGAATGCCCTGGCCAGCGAATCCGGGGTCGACAACATCGGCCCCGGCACCGACGGCTTCTACGTGCTGCCCCTGAGCCCCGACCAGCTCCCGGAACACATGTTCGCCTTCAACCTCTACTACAACCACTACCAGGCCAAGAAGCTCGACATCAGCGCCTTTGGCGGCAAGGTGCAGGAAGTCAAGATCACCTCCGACGCGATCATCCCGCGCCTGGATTACCTGAGCCCGCTGCGGGTCTTCGGCGGCCGCCTGGGGGGCTACGTGGCGCAGCCCTACCTGCGCCAACAGGTGTCGCTGTACGGCCAGAGCGACCGCCGCGAAAGCATGGGCGACACCACCTTCGCGCCGATCATTCTCTGGGACCTGGGGCCCAGCCTGACCCTGGGCGCGGCCGTGGAAGTGACCCTGCCCACGGGCCAATACGATGCCGAGCGGCTGGCCAACACCAGCAACAACTTCACCACCTACAAGCCGCTGTTCTCCATGACCTGGCTGCCCAGCGAACGCACCGAGCTGTCGTTCAAGACCACCTACAGCTTCAACCGGGAAAACCACGCCACCGACTACCGTTCCGGGCAGATCTTCCACTTCGACTACTCGGCCAGCTACCGCCTGACCGACAACCTGAGCCTGGGGCTCAACGGCTACTACCTGAAGCAGACCAGCGACGACAAGCAATACGGCAAGACCGTGACCTTCATGGGCGAGGACGTGAGTGACGGGGTGCGCGGGCAAGTGTTCGCCATCGGCCCGGCGCTACACCTGCGCTTTCTTGAATACGCCAGCGCCGAAATCCGCTGGGCCAAGGAATTCGACGTGGAAAACCGCCCCGAGGGCGACATGCTCTGGGCCAAGCTGAGCATTCCTTTTGCCCTGTGAAACCCGCGGCAGACTTGAAGCCGCTACGGGTTCGGCGGCAGATCGCCAAGCAAGGCCCTGCGGGCCTTTGCGCAGCCTCGCCAAAGCTCGGCAGCGGCTACAGACGGTTGCCGGGCCGCGCTTCGTGTAGCCGCTGCCGCAGGCTGCGAACGGCTCCGAAGGAGACGCGGGAATCTTGAGGCCGCTCGAGGTTCGGCGAGAGGCCGCCAGGCAAGGCCCTGCGGGCCTTTGCGCAGCCTCGCCAAAGCTCGGCAGCGGCTACAGGCGGTTGCCGGGCCGCGCTTCGTGTAGCCGCTGCCGCAGGCTGCGAACGGCTCCGAAGGAGACGCGGGGATCTTGAGGCCGCTCGAGGTTCGGCGGCAGATCGCCAGGCAAGGCCCTACGGGCCTTTGCGCAGCCTCGCCAAAGCTCGGCAGCGGCTACAGGGCGTGGGATCAGTACACCGGCCAGCGGTCGACGATGCGCCCGCCGCGCAGCGCCAGCAGGTCGCCAAATTGCAGGAGCACCGCTTCGCTCTGCTGCGGACGCAGGAAGACCTGGTCGTCCACCTGCAGGCCCACGGCGCGGGAGCCGTTGACCATCTCCTGGTTGGAACTGCGACCGAACAGCTGGTTGCTCTGCAAGCCCGCCGGCGATTCGAAATCCGCCAGCCAGTGGCCGCCATAGATAAAGAAAGTCTGGCGCTGGTTGCGGTCCCACCAGGACAACAGCCGCGACTGGTCGTCCAGGGCCGGAATCCGCACCGGCCCGGTGCTCTTGAGCACCGGGGTGGCGATAAAGGCCGCCGGCACATGCTGCTCCAGGGAGGGCAGGTCGTAGTGACTGGGCTTGAGCAGCGCAGTGCCCACCGAGACCTCGCTGCTCAGGCGTTCCTGCTCGTGCCGGCGATAGCTGGGGCTGCCGGCGGTGTTCAGGGTCAGCTCGGCCTGCCACAGCGCCGGGTACTGCTGACGGGTGAAATCGGCAAAGCCGTTGTAGCGCTGCATGACCTTATCGAACAGGCTTTGCGGCGACCCGAGAATCCCCGGTACGCCCATGTCGACAAAGGGGTCGTAGCCCATGAACCCGGCAAACTCCAGGTGCCGGGGGTTGGCGCTGATCAGCGCCAGCATCCGCCCGAGCACGGCGTGGTCCGCCACGCCGCCACGGTGCAGCCCCACATCCAGCTCGATGTTGATGCGCATCCGCGTGCCCAGGCCTTGGGCCAGCCCCAGGTATTGCTGCAGGCGTTCGGGAGTATCGAGCAGCCATTGCAGTTGCCGGCGCGGGTCGAACGGGCCCTTGAGCTGCTGGTAGAAGCGCTCGGCGGCGCGGATCGGCAAGGGTTTGCCCAGGAGGATATCGGCGTCGGCAAACACCTCGGCGTCGTGGTTGAGAAACGGCTGGTGGAAGGACATCAGGCGCCGGGTGCCGGCACGCTGGGCGATATAGGCCAGGAGCCCCGGCGACGGCAGGGATTTTTCCACCAGGCGCAGGTGCTTGCCGCCGCGCTGCACCGATTGCATGACCACATCGATGTTGTGGTCCAGGCGATCCAGGTCGATCAGCATCACCGGCTGCATCGGCCCGTTGGCCTTGAGCTCGCGATTGAGTTCGGCGAAATAGGGGCTGTAGGGCGCTCCCCGGTCGCCGGGCCGCAGCCAGGCACCGACACCGGCCAGCAACACACCGGCCCCCAGGGTGCCGGCCATGAAATGACGACGGTTCATGGGTCTGATCTCCTGTTCAAGCCACACCCAGCACCGAGGCCAGGTGGGCGTTGATGAATTTGCCTTGCGGGTCCAGCGCCTGGCGCACCTTGGCGAAGGCCGACCATTGCGGGTACAGCCCCTGCAGGGTGCGGGCATTGAGGCTGTGGTGCTTGCCCCAGTGCGGACGCCCCTGGTACTTCCAGAAGATCGGCTCCACGGCGGCGAAGAAGTTGTGGTGGTCCATGCTGTAGTGCTGGTGCACCGAGATCGAACAGCTGTCGCGACCTTCGAACATGCTCAGGGGAATGTCGTCGGCCTTGACGTAGCGGTACTCGATGGGAAACCAGGTGCGCAGGTCCTTGTCGCGGATCAGCGCGAGGATCTCGCGCAGGCACGCCGGCCCCAAGTGCGCCGGCACCGAGTACTCCATCTCGTTGAAGCGCACGCTGCGCACATTGGCGTAGACCTGATAGGAATCCCCCACCCGCTCATCGAACCGGGCCAGCCAGCGCAGGCTGTTGAGCAGGTGGCGGCGAGTCTCGGGGAAGTCGCTGACGTACTTATCGAGGTTCTCGATCAGGCTGACGAACTCGTTGCCGCCCTCCTCGGCCGGGTCCCTGGGCGGGGTCGCCGGGTCGCCGGTCTCATTCAGGGCCACCGCCAGGGCGTAGTCGGAATGGGTAACCACGAGCATTTCCCAGTGCTGGTTGTCGCGAAGGTTGTTGGCCATGTCTTCCAGCAGTTCATCGGTCCTGGCAATCCACTGTTTTTCCCGCAGGCGATAGGCGGCGCGGTTCTGCAGGCGCACCCGGGTCGCCACCCCCAGTGCCCCGAGGGACACCCGGGCGACGTGGAACACCTCGGCGTTGCGCTGGGGATCGCAGTCCAGCACCTCGCCACTGGCGGTCACCAGTTGCAGCCCGCAGACCTGGGACGAATAGGAGCCAAAGCCGATCCCGGTGCCGTGGGTCGAGGTGGCAATGGCACCGGCCAGGGTCTGGTAGTCGATATCCGCCATGTTCCACAACGCCTGCCCCACCTCCTTGAGCGCTGGGCCCATCAGCGACATCGGCGTGCCGGCGGCGAACTCGGCTTGCAGGGTCTGCGGATCATGGGCCAGCAGGCCGTTGAAATAGGCCAGGGACAGCAAGGTGCCGTCGGTGGGCACCAGGGCGCTGAAGGAGTGGCCGGAGCCCACCGGACGGACCTTGCCCGGGGCCTGGCGGATCACCTGCCGCAACTCATCCAGGTCCTTGGGCGCCAGCCGCGCTTCGGGCAGGCAGCTTTGCGCGCCGGACCAATTGCGCCAAGGGATCAGCCGCGAGGGCCGGGCCAGCTCGGCCAGCAGTGGGTTGCTGCACAGCGCGCCGAAGGCGCCGAGGGCGCCAGCGCCTTGCAGCAGCCGGCGTCGAGAGAGGTGCATGTGCATAAACGAAGACCTTGTCTTTTTATTGGAATGAATGGCCGGACATGAAGCTGATCAGGGCCAGGAACTGCGCTTCGCTGCACTGCATGCACAGGCCCATGGGCGGCATGCCCTGGTAGCCGTTGATACTGTGATCGAGCAGGGTATCGGCACCCTGGGCCAGGCGCGGGGCCCAGGCCTTGGCGTCGCCGGCCAGGGGCGCACCGGAGGCCGGGTTGGCGTGGCACAGCTGGCAGCTGCTGGCGTAGACCTGGGCCAGGGCCGGGTCGGCCGGGCTCAGACGCGCAGCGTCGAGTGGCGCAGCGTCGAGGCGCACGGCGGCAGGCGGTTCAGCCTCGCCGCAAGCGCTCAGCAGCAAGCCCAGAAGCAGGCCCAGGGCGCGGCGAATCAGCAGGCAAGAGGGACGCCGCAACGGGCGCGAACAGGCGGGGGTGACAGTGGGCATCGGTGGTCCTCAGTGCGGCCAGGGCAAAGGGCCCGCCCCGACAACAGAGGCGGCCCCTATTGAGCAACACTAAGACACCCGCCCCCTGGGGTTGAGGGCATTGGCGGCCAGCCAAGGGTGCAGGGTCGGCCAGCCAAGGGAGCTGAGTCGGTCCGCCAGGAGGCTGCCTGGACGGTAACGGACGCACGCCGCCCCGCGCCTTACTGGATCCGATAGTGGAAGGTGTTGCGCACCGCCGGCACCGTCACCGCCTGGCCATCGATCAGCCGTGGCTGGTAACGGAAAGTCGCCACCGCCGCCAGGGACGGGCGCATGAACAGCGGATGGCAACCGTCGATGACCCTGGGGTTCTCCACCCGCCCCTGGGGATTGACGCTGTATTCCACGGTGCAGTCGCCTTCCAGGTTCTTGTCCAGGGCCCGCTGCGGGTAGTCCGGTGCCTCCTTGCTCAGAGGCTGGTACTGGCGGCTGTCGGCGGCGGCCTGGGCCGCCTGCTGGCGCGCGCGCTCGGCGGCCAGCCGCGACTGTTCGGCGCGCTGGGCCTGTGCTTGTTCCTGGGCCACACGTTGCTCGGTATCGCGCTGGCGCTGCTCGGCCTCCAGGCGCTCGCGCTGCTGGCGTTGCTGCTCCTGCACCTGCTCACGCTTCTTGTCTTCCACGCGCTTGCGCGCCAGGGCTGCCTGCTCCAGTTTCTGCGCCTGCACCTGGGGGTCTACCCGGGGCCTGACCGGCTCCGGCGCAGCCGCGGGCAGTGGCGGTGGCGGTGGCGCCACCTCGGCCAGCGCCGGCAGCGGTTCCGCGGGGGCGGCAGGCGGCGCCAGCATCACCAGTTGGGTGGTCAGTACCGCCGGCGCCTCGACCTGCAGTTTGTCCACCGACCAGCCCAGCACCAGCGCCACCAGCACTCCGGCGTGCAGGGCCAGGGCCAGGCTGGCCGCCAGGCTGTTGCGCCAGAAGCCGGATGCCTCGGGCCGCAGGGGCATCGCGGTGGGGTTGTGCATGATCATCGCCGTCATTGCGGGGCCTCGGTCACCAGCCCCAGGTTGTGCACCCCGCCCTGCTGCAACGCCGCCATGGCCGCCACCACGCTGGAATAGGCGGCGTCCTGATCGGCGCGGATGTACACCTGGGTATCGCCGCGCTGGGCAATCACCTGGGCCACCTTGGCGCGCATCTGCTCAAGGTCCACGGCGCTGTCGGTCTGGTGCCGAGTGTCCAGTTCGCTGCCCAGGTTCCAGTAGTAACCACCCTCGGCTTTCACCGACAGAGTGAGGATCTGCTGGCGGCTGTCGGTGGCCAGGGCCTCGCTGGCGACCTTGGGCAATTCGATCTTCACCCCCTGGGTGAGCATCGGCGCGGTGACCATGAAGATCACCAGCAGCACCAGCATCACATCGATATAGGGCACCACGTTCATTTCCGCCTTGGGTCCGTGCTTGCGTTGCGGCCTGACTAACATCGGCTTGCTCCTTCTCTCAGGCCGCCACGGCCAAGTGGCTCGGGGTGCCCTGCAAGGTGCGGTGCAGGCGCACCTGCAGTTCGTTGCCAAAGGCGTAGTAGCGAGTCAGCAGGGTCTGGCTGCGGGCCGAGAAGCGGTTGTAGGCGATCACCGCGGGAATCGCCGCGAACAGGCCGATGGCGGTGGCGATCAGCGCCTCGGCAATGCCCGGGGCCACGGTGGAAAGGGTCGCCTGCTGCACCTGGGACAGCCCGAGGAAGGAATTCATGATCCCCCACACGGTGCCGAACAGGCCGATATAGGGGCTCACCGAACCCACCGTGGCGAGAAACTGCAGGCCTTGTTCCAAGCGGGTTTCCTGTTCGCTGATGGCCACGTACAGGGCCCGCTCCACGCCTTCCAGCACGCCTTCGCCGTTACCGCCGGACTGGCCGCACAGGTGGCCAAATTCCTGGTAGCCGGCGACGAAGATCGGCTCCACGCCGCCTTCGCCATCAGCCTGCGGGGCCACTTCGCGGTACAGCGGCAGCAGCTCGGGCGCGGCGCGAAAGCGCTGGACAAAGGTGTTGCAGCGGCGCTCACAGGCGCGCAGCACGGCGCCGCGCTGGATGATCAGGTACCAGCTGAGCAGGGACGCCAGGAGCAAGGTCAGCATGACCGCCTTGACCAACAAACTGGCATCGCTGATCAGCCCCCAGATGCTCATGTGTTCGAGTGTGGCCTGCATGGTGAAACTCCTTCTCGGCTGCCCGCCAGGGCTGGCGGGGCTATTCGATGACATTCAAATGACCGGGTGATGACAACCGGCTCAGGGCAGTTTCAGGGCCTGGGTAACCTCGGCCCAGGGCACGAACTTGAAGTTCTGGGTCTGCTCGGGCATGCGCTTTCGCCCGTCCTGGACCACCAGCAAACCCTGGTTCCAAGGCCCGCCGAGGTTGGCCGAGGTGACTTCCAGGCCATCGGTTTCCGAGGCGCCGTCGATCCCCGCACGGGCGTTGAGGCTGACCCGGAACGCGCCGTGGGAGGCGTACGGTGGCTCGGCGTCCAGCACCAGGTAGCTGTCGTTGCCCTGGCTGGAAATCACCAGATAATCCCGAGCGCTGCTCTGATACAGCGCCAGGCCCTCGACATCGGCCTGCAACAGGCCGCCGACCTTGATCACGCTGTGCAGGGTCGCCGGCTGCTCGGGCCGGGCGTCCAGGGCCCAGACGCCAACATCCTCCTCACCGAGGAACAGCCGCTGGCGCTGGTCATCGGCGACACAGCCCTCGGGCTGGCTGGCCACCTTGAACTGGCGCACCAGCTCGCCCTGGGCAATGCCGGACGGTGCACTCAGGCGGTACTGGAGGAAGGTGCCGTCCTTGTCGTTGGCAATGGCATAGAGCTCGCCGCTGGCGGGCTGGAACAGGCAAATGCCGTAGATGTCCTTGAGCGGCGTGGCGATCTCCCCGGCTTCGCGCAACTCGCCGCTGGCGCGGTCAATGGCGAACAGGCTGAGGCTGTTGTGATCGCGATTGCTGGCCACGGCCAGGTCCACGGCCTGCTCGCCGAGCTTGAAGTTGGGGCGCACGTCGACGTTGTTCAAACGCCCCACTGCCAGTTCCTGCAGCAGCTTGCCCTGCAGGTCGTAGGCCAGCAGGCCCTGCTTCTTGTTGGTGCCCAGCACTCGGCTCAGGGACGGCTGCTGCGGGTGGACCCAGATCGCCGGATCATCAGCGGCATCGCCCTGGCGCCCCACCGGCTCGCTCTGCACCGCCGCCTGCACGATGGGCAGTACCGGCGGCAAGGCCATCGGGGTGGCCTGCCAGTTCAACTGGCCCTGGTACAGGCGCCCGTCTTCATCGTCACGCAGCAGCACCTGCAGGCCCTTGGCGCTGGTACGCAGGGCAATGTTTTCCGGCTCCTTGAGGCCGCTCAGGGGCAGCGTGGCCTGGGCGGCCCAACCCTTTTCCTGTTGCTGATAAAGGTGCAGTTGCGCGGCTTTCGGGTCCAGGCCCAGCACCCCGCCCGGCACCAGGGCCATGGCCCCGGCGCTTTTCTTGATCTCGCCGAAAGGCGCGCGTAGGGCCACCGGCTGACGCAGGGTGTCGGCTTCGGCATGGGCCGGGTAGGCCCACCAGCCGACATTCTGTTCATTGACCAGCAGTTGCTGGGCGGCGTCGTCCACCTGGCAGAACTTGGCCTCTGGCGGCAGTGGCAAGCCACGCACCCGCTGCGGCTCGGTGCTCAGTTGCGCGCCATGGCCCACCAGCCATTGCTCGCCCTTGCCCTCCTCGCCCACCAGAAACAGGAACAGGTTGCTGGCCTCGTCGCGGTACAGACACAGGCCGTTGACCGGGTAGTCCCGGGTGGGCAGGTACAGCGGCTGGCCCCAGGTGCGGGTGGCCGGATCAAGGCTCACCAGCAGCGCTTGCTGACGCTGGTTGTCGAGGCTGGCCACCAGTATTTGCTGGCCGGCGGCGCGGCTGTCCAGGCCGTTGAACGAGCCCTTGAAGCGGGCCAGCTGGCGGCCCTGTTCATCCAGCAGCAACAGGCCTTCGCGTTCACTGGCCAGCAACCGGTCGGTGCCCGTGCCGGCGGGCACAAAGCCCAGGCCGGTGACGCCCGAGGTCTGCTCGGCCCAGGGTTTGAGGTTCAGGCCCGGCACGCTGGGGGCGGCCAGGGCCATGCTGCTGGCCAAGGCGACGCCACCGGTCAAGCCAATGCACAGGCCCAGCAGGCGGTTTCTTGCGGTCAATACAGTGCTCATCACAATCCTTGAGTGTGCTGTCGGGCAAGGGCCCGCTACTTAGAAATGGGTGAAGGTCAGGCCGAGCTTGTAGGTCGGGCCGTATTCCTCGTACTGGGCGTTGTAGGAGCGGTTGCCGGTGTAGACGAAGTACGGCTGGTCGGTGAGGTTCTGCGCCTCGAAGCTCAGTTGCAGGTTTTTGCTCAGGGAATACTTGGCGCTGAAATCGACGAAGGTCTGGGCATCCACGTGCAGGTCGTGGGCCTTGTCGCTGATGGAGGCCAGCTCATAGAGGTAAGCCGACTTGTAGTTGGCCGACAGGCGCAGGCTGAGCTTGTCGTCTTCCCAGCCGAGCATCAGGTTGCCCACGGTGTCCGACTGGTTGGGCAGGTCGATGTCGCGCTTGCGGTTGACCCCGGCCTTCTGGTCGAAGCCCTCGATGCTCGCGCTGGAGCGGCTGAAGGTGCTGTTGGCGCCCAGCAGCAGGCCGTTCCACGGCGCCGGCAGCCAGTCGAATTTCTGCGAATAGGCCAGTTCCAGGCCGTACAGCTTGGCGCTGTCGCCGTTGGCGAAGGTGTGCGCCTCGGAGAACCCGCTCCAGGCACCGGTGCCGGCCAGGTCGGTGTTGTAGACGAAGTTCTGGATGTCCTTGTAGAACACGAAGGCCGAGACGCTGCCGGCGCGGCCCATGTAGTGCTCGATGCCCAGGTCCAGGTTGCTCGACTCCAGGGGCTTGAGGTCGGGGTTGCCGAAGGTCGCCTCGTCGCCGTCGATGACAAAGCCCGGGGCCAGCTGGCCGAAGGTCGGGCGCACCACGCTCTTGGTCCAGGCCGCGCGCAGCTGGGTGTTCTTGTCCAGCTGGTAGCGCGCATGCAGCCCCGGCAGCCAGTGCTGGTAGCGGCGTTGGGTGTCGGTGGCGGTGAAGGCGCCGTCGGTGACCCCGGTGCCCTTGGCCTGGAACTCGGTGCCCTCGTAGCGCAGGCCGGCGATGAAGCGCCAGTCGTCGATGTCCAGGGTGTTCATGAAGTAGCCGGCGTTGATGTCTTCGCGGATCTTGAAGTCGTTGACCCGGGATTCTTCCTCGTCGTAGAAGGCCGCCGGATTCAGGCCGCCGATCAACTGCTTGATGGCGCCGCCACTGATGCCCGGGCCGAAGCGGCCGAGGGAGTAGTCCACGTTGCCCTTCTGGAACTGCCCGAGGTTGAGCTGCTGGTCGGTAAAGCCCAGGGTGTCGAAGTCCTTGTAGACCCAGGCTTCCAGGTCGTTGTCCTTGTTGCGCCGGCTGACTTTGCCGCCGAACTTGAACTGCGCGGCGTAGCCACTCAGGTCATAGTCCCGAGCCAGGTCCAGGCGCAGGTTCTTCTCGGTGTCGGTGGTCTTCTGCTGTTCCCAGTCGACCTTGTCCAGGGTGAAGTTGGCCGGGTCGTAGAAGCCAGCGCCGATCACCGGGCGCGGCTTGCCGTTGTCGTAGAAGCCGCTGTCGGAAAAATCGCTGTTGCCCTTGAAGGTGGCCCCGGCGATATGCGCCGGGCTGTCTTCGCTGGAGCGGCTGTAGCCGGTCTGGCCGCTGAGGGTCCACAGGCCCAGCTGGCGCTCGCCGCCGAACACGTAGGACTGGATCTCCTGGGTTTCCTCGCGCTGCTTGAGCTTGCGCTTGGCCTCGGCGTCGCCGCGCTCCCCGGCGGCCAGGGGGTCGGCGAATTCGATGCTGGTGGAGTTGCGGGTTTCGCTGTCCTTGTAGCGGCTGTACAGGGTACGCAAGTAGTAGCTGCTGCTGTCGTCGGGCTTGTAGTCGAAGTTCAGGCCGCCACCGGCACGCTCGCGGCTGATGGCGTAGTCGCGCTGCTCGAATTCCTGCAGCTTGGCGCCTTGTTCGAAGTCCCAGGCGCCGCCGGTCTCGACGTTGTCGGAGCCGAAATCGCGCTTCTGCCAGCTCAAGGCCGCGGCCACGCCGAAGTTGTCGATGCCGTCGCCGAGGCTGAAGCGGTTGCTCGCCGCGCCGGAGAATTTCGGGCTGGTCTGGCGGGTGTTCTGGTCGTAGCTGGCCTCGCTGCTGCCGCTGTAGAACAGGCCCTTGTGGTCGAAGGCCGAGAGGCTTTTCACGTCCACGGTGCCGCCCAGGGAGTTGGCGTCCATGTCCGGGGTCAGGGTCTTGATCACCGACAGCGACTGCACCAGCTCCGAGGGCAGTACATCCAGGGCCACGGCGCGGCGCGCGCTTTCCGGCGAGGGCACCAGGGTGCCGTTGATGGTCACGCTGTTGAGGTCCGGGCCCAGGCCGCGGACGCTGACAAAGCGCCCTTCGCCCTGGTCGCGCTCGATGCTGATGCCCGGCAGGCGCTGCGCCGCCTCGGCGGCGTTCTGGTCCGGCAACTGGGCCACGCCGTCGGCGTGCACCACGCTTTCGATGCTGTCCGAACGTCGTTGCTCCTTGAGCGCCTGATCGATGCTGGCCGCCTGGCCTACCACTTGCACGTGCTCGGTGGCGGCCGTTTCGGCGGCGCTCAAGCGTTCACTGGCGATGGCCATGGCCAGCGCGGTCAAGGTAAAGCTGACAAGCCCGGGACTGCTGCGCTTGTACATGATGGTCCTCCCCCAAGAGTCCGCTAACGCCGGGCAAGGGGCCCGGCAACTGGGAGGGCACGCTAGGGATGGCGAATGACGGTTCTGTGACAGGGTCGAGCGACGGGTAACGTAAACACCCTTTTGCCCGCAGATCGGTCGGCACAATGAGCTGAAATGACCTGTGATTCAGCGTCTGATAGCAGACTGGGACTGGGCTCGCGACCGTTTGCGCCGCGGCGGCCGCCGGGCAATTGCGGGGGCTGGCTGGAGCAGTCGCGGGCAGGCTTTAGGTGCGCTGCGCACGCCAGTATGAGCAGGCATCCTCGCCACCTAAGGCGAATTCAGCGAGGCTTGTGTCGGCAAAAAAAACGCCACCGGCGTGAGCTGATTCGACCTCTCAGCGGTTTCTCCCGACGTCACCGCACTGTCACAAACATCTGCTGTGCTGGCGCCCTCTCACTCCCGGCAAAAGGATCGCGGCCATGTTCTGCGTGCTCAACCCCCACCGTTGGAAACTGGCCGCGCTGTTGCTGGCGGCCAACGCCGGGCTGCTGTTGCATCTGGCTTGCGGCACGCTGAAACCGGTCAGCGAGTGGCAATGGCTGGACATCATCGGCGAAGGCGGTTCGGCGCTGCTGGCCCTGGTCTGGCTCGCGCTGGTGCTCAAGAGCCGCCCTGCCGGGCGGGTCACCCACTACCTGGCCCTGGGCCTGAGCTGCATTTTCTTTTCCTGGTGGATCGACAGCCTCGACGAGTTCATCCGCCTGCCTCCCAGCATCACCTGGGACCACTGGCTGGAATCGGCGCCGATGCCCATCGGCATGATCCTGCTGACCATCGGCATCTACCATTGGCACCGCGAACAGCTGGCCATCAGCGCGCAGATGGAAAAGAAGGAACGGCTGTTTCGCGAGCACCGCCAGTTCGACAAGCTCACCCCGCTAGCCGGCGCCGACTACCTCAAGCGCGAGCTGGCCGCCAGCCTGCAAGACAGTCGCCGCCAACAGCAGCCCTTGTCGCTGCTGGCCCTGGACCTGGACCACTTCGCCGCGATCAACCAGGACTACGGCCACGCCGAAGGGGATGCGGTGCTGCAAGCCCTGAGCCATGTGCTGCTGCTCAACCTGCGACGCCAGGACCTGCTGTGCCGGCTGGCCGGCGACCGCTTCGTGGTGCTGCTGCCCAACACCGGCGAGAGCCAGGCGCGACTGCTGGCCCTGGAACTGCAACAGGCGGTTCAGGGACTGGCGCACAAGACCCGGCAACACGGCGAGCGCCTGCACCTGGCGGCCAGCACCGCGGTGGTGATGGCCCTGGAGGAGACCCCGGAGGTCCTGCTCAAACGCCTCAATCTGGCCCTGGCCCGAGCCAAGCAGCCCCTGGCGAAAACCGCCTGAGGCGCCATCATGACCGTGAAGACCCACTGGTACGAAGCCGATACCCGCTTCATCCCCGGGCACTATCAACCGGCGGCGCTGATCGACCTGGCGCTGTCGCGGGACATCGACAGCCATCGCCTGCTGCGCGGCACCGGGCTGTTCCACGAGGACATCCTCGCCGGCCAGACCCGTCTCAGCCCGCAGCAGTTCCTGGCGCTGATCGGCAACAGCCGGCGCCTGCTGGACGCCGACGACAGCAGTTTCCTGTTTGGCCAGCGCCTGCTGCCCGGGCACTACGGCGCCGCCAGCCATGCCTTGCGCCATGCCCAGAACCTGCATCAGGCCCTGGACACCCTGGTGCAGCAGCAGGCCCTGCTCAGCCCCCTGCTGAGCCCACGCCTGGTGCTGGATGAGCAGCATGCCTATTGCTACTGGCTGGACAGCTGCGGCGCCGGCGAGCACGGGCGCTTCCTGCTGGAAGCCAGCATGACTTCGCTGGTGGCCATGAGTCAGTGGCTGGCCGGCCAGCGCCTGCCCTGGGAATGCAGCTTCAGCCATGCCGAGCCGCGCTACGTCGAGCAGTACTGGGTGCACCTGGGGGAACAGACCCAGTTCCAGCGCCCCCTGGACCTGATGCGCATTCCTCGGGAATACCTGACCCGGCCCTGGCCCGGCACCTCGGCCACCGCCGGCCAAGTGGCGCGCCAGGAAGCCGCCGAGCACCTGCGGCAGTTGGGGTTTTCCACGAGCTTCCTCGACGCCCTGTACCGCTACCTGCAAGCCAATGTGCGCAGTGCGCCAAGCCTGGAACAGGCGGCCCAGGCCTTTGTAATGAGCCCGGCGACCCTCAAGCGCAAGCTGAGCAAGCACCACAGCGGCTACCAGCAGCAAGTGGATCGGGTGCGCAAACACGTGGCCCTGTACCTGTACCAGATCAAGGGCTGGAGCAACGAGGCAGTGGCCGAGTACCTGAACTTCAATGACCCGGCCAACTTCCGCCGCTCCTTCAAGCGCTGGACCGGCAGCACCCCGACCCTGATCCGGCAGTTGCTGGGCGACAGCTGAAACGTTTAACCTCGAACCATGACCGCGGGTGTGCCAACTGCACAAAGCGCTAAAGCCGCAGGCCATTCAGGCGTATAAACCTTGGAGCGATGGCGCCACTGTCATCCGCGCCGCAGCCATTTCCAACACGGGGTAGAGTCATGACCACAGCCAATGTCCTCAACAACCTGTTTCCTGCTGCCGCCGACATCCCCGAAGCCTATCGCCTGCCCGATCCGGTGGAGCAGCGCGACTACCTGGTAGACGGTGAACTGCGCACCTGGAACGGCCCCCTGGCCCAGGTCCGCAGCCCGATCTACTTGAGCGGCGCCGACGGCGACCAGCAAGTGATTCTCGGCAGCACGCCGCTGCTGGACGCTGATACCGCCCTCACCGCCCTGGACGCCGCCGTGCGCGCCTACGACCGCGGCCAGGGCGCCTGGCCAACGATGCGCGTGGCTGAGCGCATCCAGCACGTGGAAGCCTTCCTGGCGCGCATGCGCGAACAGCGCACAGCAGTGGTCAAGTTGCTGATGTGGGAAATCGGCAAGAACCTCAAGGACTCGGAAAAGGAGTTCGACCGCACCTGCGACTACATCGTCGACACCATCGGCGCGCTCAAGGAACTGGACCGGCGCTCCAGCCGCTTCGAACTGGAACAGGACACCCTCGGCCAGATCCGCCGCGTGCCCCTGGGCGTGGCCCTGTGCATGGGCCCCTACAACTACCCGCTGAACGAAACCTTCACCACCCTGATCCCGGCGCTGATCATGGGCAACACCGTGGTGTTCAAGCCGGCCAAGCTCGGCGTGCTGCTGATCCGGCCGTTGCTCGAAGCCTTCCGCGACAGCTTCCCGGCCGGGGTGATCAACGTCATCTACGGCAGCGGCCGCGAGACCGTCAGCGCGCTGATGGCCAGCGGCAAGATCGACATCTTCGCCTTCATCGGCACCAACAAGGCCGCCAGCGACCTGAAGAAACTCCACCCCAAGCCGCACCGCCTGCGCGCGGCCCTGGGCCTGGACGCGAAGAACCCGGGAATCGTGCTGCCCGATGCCGACCTGGACAACGCGGTCAGCGAGGCCGTTACCGGCGCGCTGTCGTTCAACGGCCAGCGCTGCACCGCGCTGAAGATCCTGTTCGTCCATGAAAGCGTGGTGGAGCGCTTTATCCAGCAGTTCAACGCCAAGCTGCAAGGCCTCAAGCCGGGCATGCCCTGGGAGCCGGGCGTGGCCCTGACGCCACTGCCGGAAAACACCAAGGTCGATTACCTGCACGCCCTGGTGGCCGATGCCCAGGCCCACGGCGCCCAGGTGGTGAACCCCCATGGCGGCGAGTCCCGGGCGTCGTTCTTCTACCCGGCGGTGCTGTACCCGGTGAACCCGCAGATGCGCGTCTACCACGAGGAACAGTTCGGCCCGGTGGTGCCCATCGTGCCCTACCGCGACCTGGACACGGTGATCGACTACGTCCTGGAATCGGACTTCGGCCAGCAACTGAGCCTGTTCGGCAGCGACCCGGCAGTGATCGGCCGGCTGGTGGACACCTTCGCCAACCAGGTCGGGCGGATCAACATCAACGCCCAGTGCCAGCGCGGCCCGGACACCTTCCCCTTCAACGGTCGCAAGAACTCCGCCGAGGGCACGCTGTCGGTGCATGATGCGTTGCGCACCTTCTCGATCCGCACCCTGGTGGCGACCAAGTTCCAGGAGCGCAACAAACAGCTGATCAGCGACATCATCCGCAATCGCGACTCCAGCTTCCTGACCACCGACTACATTTTCTGAAGCGCCTGGCCGGGGCTCGCCACGCGGCGAGTCGCGGCTACTGATTCAGCCACTCATCAGCTATTGGAGAAACCGGTCTGGGCCCGTTCAAACACCTGCGGGGCATCCACCTGCCGCCCTTGCTGCAGCGCCTGCTGCGTCCCCTGCTGGACCCGTACCGGCGCTACCGTCACGCCCGCCTGATCCATGCGGTGCGGGTCGCCCTCGGCCTGATCGCCACCATTCTCCTGACCACCGGCCTCAACCTGCCCCACGGCGAGTGGGCGTCGGTGACCATGCTGGTGGTGATCGGCGGCCTGCAGCACCACGGCAACATCGGCAAGAAGGCCGCCGAGCGGGCCATCGGCACCCTGGTGGGCGCCGGGGTCGGCCTGGTGCTGGTGGTGCAGCAGGCGTACTTCGGCCATCCCTGGCTGACCTACCTGGGCATGTCGGCGGTGTGCGGCTACTTTTCCTACCACGCCATCGGCAAGGGCGGGTATACCGCGCTGCTGGCAGCGATCACCGTGTTCATCGTCGCCGGCCATGGCGACAACCAGATCAGCGACGGCCTGTGGCGCGCGGTGGACATTCTCATCGGCATTGCCCTGGCCCTGGCGTTTTCCTTCGCCATTCCGCTGTACGCGGTGTATTCCTGGCGCTACACCCTGGCCAGCGCCCTGCGCGACTGCGCCCAGTTGTACGGACGGATCATCCAGGGCCAGTCGGTGACCGACGACGAACACCTCAAGCTCCTGGGCCGGGTCAACGCCGCCATGCTGCAACTGCGTTCGCTGATGCCTTCGGTGTCCAAGGAAGTGCGGATTTCCATGACCGAGCTGGACGCCATCCAGCGCAATCTGCGGATGTGCATCAGCACCCTGGAGATCCTCGGCAACACCCGCCCCGATGCCAGCGACCGGCAAGCCATGGCGCAGATGCAACTGGCACTCAAGGCCGAACACCGGCAGATCCGCGTGCAGTTGATCGGCATGGCCCGGGCCCTGCAAACGGGGGGCACCCAGCGCCTGGACAAACCCATGGAAGGCCATGCCGACAAGGCCCTGGAGGCGCCGGTGTATTCGCCCCTTGACGGTTACCGGCTGCTCACCCGGCAGTTGGCCGCGACCCTGGGCGAAATGCGCCAGCGACTGGCCAAAAGCGCCCGGCACTGGAAGATTTAAAACAACTCGCTAAAGAGAATGAAACGCGCCGCGTCGCCCACCTGCAGTGGTATCGGCCATGGCCAGCAGGCTGGCCAGTGCTTCTTCCAGCGGCATCAAGTGGCTCTGGCTCATCCCCGGGACTCGCAGGCCTGCACCGGCTTGAGGTGCGGCACGAAATTGCACGGCCGAGGCGGGCATCCAGCTGCTCGGCGAGGATGCCTTCCCAGGCGGTGCGGCAGGCCCCGGTGGAGCCCGGCAGGCAACACACCAGGGTGCCATTGGCCAGCCCGGCCAGGGCCCGGCTCTGTACCGTGGAGGTGCCGATATCGAGGATCGAGATGGCGCGGAACAGCTCACCGAAACCGTCGATATGCTTGTCCAGCAGGCAACTCACGGCTTCGGGAGTGCTGTCGCGGCCGGTGAAGCCGGTGCCGCCGGTGATCAGCACCACCTGGATGCGCTCGTCGGCGATCCAGGTCGCCACCTGGGCGCGGATCTTGTACAGATCGTCCTTGAGCAGGTTGCGTTCGCTCAGGGTGTGGCCGGCTTCCAGCAGGCGACTGACCAGCAGTTGCCCGGAGGTATCCGTGGCGTATTCCCGGGTATCGCTGACCGTCAGCACGGCCATGTTCAAGGGTACAAACAACGCATCCGACTTCACGCTCATGTCATTCTCCGACCGGCAAGATAAAAACCATGGATGCAGGCTAAAGGCCCGAAACCGCGGCTGTCTAATCGTTCTGGCTGACCGGATTATCGAGGCGCTCTATCGTCAACCGCGGTTTGGCGTGGCGGTTGATAAAGCCCATCAATCGGCCATTCAACACTTCCGATTGGACGTGCCCGAAGGACAATGCCATCGTTTGCGCCACCCACCTGACATGCGCACGACCATGACCCCGACCCGCTCTGCCCCGACTGCCTCCACGCCCTGCTCGATCCTGCTGCTGGCCGGTGGCCGCGGCTCGCGCATGGGCGGCCAGGACAAGGGCCTGGTGACCTGGCACGGCCAGCCGCTGATTGCCCATGTGCAGAAGGTGGTGCGGCCCTTCAGCGATGACCTGATCATTTCCTGCAACCGCAACGCCGAGCAGTACCGGCCCTATGCCGATCGCTTGGTGGCGGATGAGCAGGAGGACTTTCCCGGCCCTCTGGCGGGCGTGCTGGCAGGCCTGGCAGTGGCCCGGCATCCCTGGCTGCTGGTGCTGGCCTGCGACGCGCCGCGGATCGACAGCGCGCTGATCCAGGCCCTGCTGGATGCCCGCGCAGCGCACGCCCCTCATCCGCTGATGGTGCAGCAGGCCGGCTACTGGCAACCCATGTTCAGCCTGATTCCCACGGCGCTGGCAGCGAGCTTGCGCCAAGCCTGGAACCTGGGTGAACGCAGCCTGCTGCGGGCCCTGGCGCCCCACGGACTGAGCGCCCTGCCCTGCGCCGTGGACGACCCGCGACTGAGCAATTTCAACACCCCTGAACTACTGTCTGAAACAGACTCCGGGCCCTTGGCCTGAACGCCGAAGGTGTGCCCCGAGGGTCTGGCTCGGGAAGACTGAACGTCTTTCCACAGACCGGACACCTGCGTTACTACTGACTCCGTTTTTCTCACCACAGGTGCCATTGTGGACATCAAGCAACTCAAGTTTCTCATCGCCCTGGAACAGACCCGGCACTTCGGCCAGGCCGCCGCGCGCTGCCACATTACCCAGCCGACCCTGTCCATGCGCCTGCGCAACCTTGAGGACGAACTGGACCTGATCCTGGTGACCCGGGGCCAGCGCTTCGAAGGGTTCACCGAGGCCGGTGAGCGGGTCCTGGCCTGGGCCAAGACCCTGCTGGCGGCCCATGACGGGCTGTTCGCCGAAGCCGCCGCCTGCCGTGGGCAACTGGTGGGTAACCTGCGCCTGGGCCTGGTACCGCTGAGCGGCTTCAACCCCATCAGCTATGTACAGAAGCTCTCGGCGAGCTTTCCCGAACTCAAGTTCAGCCTGTCGTCCGCCAGCTCCGACCGGATCATCGAGGACATCGGCAACAACCAGCTGGACCTGGGGGTCTGCTACCTGGACCACGTCAACCCCAACTACCTGGACTTCTTCGAGATCGGCGAGACCCGGGTCGGCCTGCTCTACGACACCCGGCACTTTCATTTCCAAGGCAGCGAGATGAGTTGGGAGGACGCCGCCGAGCTGCCCCTGGGTATGCTCAGCACCGGCATGCACTATCGCAAGTCCATCGACCTGAGCTTTCGCAGCCGTGGCCTGAACCCGACGCCGATCCTGGAGAGCGATTCCACCTACCAGCTGTTCCAGGCGATTCACGAAGGCTTCTGCTGCTCGATCATGCCGTTGGACAGCGGCCTGGATTCGCCCATCGACAACCTGGCCTTCATCCAGCTGCCGGATGCCAGCGTGCTGGCGCCCCTGGGGCTGGTGATGCGCAAGACCGAGCCGCGCTCGGCGATTGCCGAAAAGTGCTTTGCCGAAGCCAGGAAACTCTTTGCCACCAAGGGCGAATGAACGCCCCCGGAGCCAGCGTGCCCCGGAGTGAATCGACTGTATTGAGGTGTCGTCATGGTTTGCCGTATCGAACAATCGGAGCAACAGCCCGAGGCCAATGCACCGGCCCCCGCGCCGCAGCGCGTGACCTATCGCGAATACAGCCCCGAGGGCGGAGTGGCCGAGGCGCCGCTGGCCGCGGAGATTGCCCTGGCCATCACCTACAACGGCCTGAGCCAGGCGGTGATGATGGTGTCTCCCGGCAACCTGGAGGATTTCATTCGCGGCTTCAGCATCACCAACGACATCGTCAGCGACCTCAGCGAAATCTACGACATCCGCCTGAGCCACTTTCCCCAGGCCTGCCAGGCCGATGTGCAGATTTCCAGCCGGGCCTTCTGGGCCCTCAAGGACCATCGCCGGCAAATGGCCGGGACCAGCGGCTGCGGGTTATGCGGCGTGGAAGCCCTGGAACAGGCGCTGCCGCAACTGCAGAGCCTCGAACCTTCATCGCTGCCCCCCGCCGAGCATCTGCAGGGCCTGCGCGAGCGCATCGAACAGGCCCAGCACATGGCCCGCAGCAGCGGCGCCCTGCATGCGGCGCTGTATTTCGACGAACAGGGTGAAGTGCGCCTGTGCCAGGAAGACATCGGCCGCCACAACGCCCTGGACAAGCTGATCGGCGCCCTGCTGAACGCCGGGATCGATGGCCGCCAGGGCTTCACCGTGGTCACCAGCCGCTGCAGCCTGGAGTTGATCCACAAGGCCGTGCGCGCCCGCCTCGGCACCCTGGTCAGCCTGTCGGCGCCCACCGCACTGACCGTGCAATGGGCCAACAAGCACCACCTGAACCTGATCCATGTGCCCCATCGCAATGCGCCACGGATCTACAGCCCGGTGTCAGCCGGCTGACCGAGCGGTTGGTGGTGCGGAAACCTGCCGCAGTTACTGCAAAACGCTGCGCCGACGCTTGAGGGTCCAGCCCTGCTGCATGCCGGCGGCGGCCAGCAGAATCGCGCCGACGCCCACCCATTGCAGCAGGCCCAGGCGATGACCGAAGGCCAGCCAGTCGACGAAGATCGCCGCAATCGGATAGATGAAGGACAAGGCCCCGGTCAACGCCGTCGGCAACTTCTGGATCGCTCCATACAACAGCACGTACATTACCCCGGTATGCACGATGCCCAGGGTCAGCAGACTGGCCCAGGCCGTGGCCTGCTGGGGCGGTGCGCCGAGGTTGGCCCAGGGCGCCAGCAACAGCACCCCGGTGCACACCTGGATCAGCGCGATCAGGTGTGGCGGCGTGCCGCTCAGGCGCTTGATCAGCAGCGCGGCAAAGGCGTACAGCAAGGCCGCGCCCAGGGCCAGGGCGATGCCCAGCAGGTAGTCGTTGCCGGTTTCGCCCTGGGTGCCGTGGGCGCTGACGATGGCCAGCATTCCGGCAAAGGACAGGCACAGCCAGAACAGCTTCTGCGGGGTGATCTTCTCCCCCAGGAACAGCGCCCCCAGGGCCACCAGGATAAAAGGCTGGACGTTGTACACCGCGGTGCCGATGGCGATCGAGGCTCGGGAATAGGAGCCGAACAACAGCACCCAGTTACCGACAATGGCCACGCCGCTGAGCACCGCCAGGATCAGCGCACGCTTGGTCAGAATGTTCTTACGAAGAAAACCGAAAGCGCCACAAATAAGTAGCAAAGTCCCGGCGCCGAACAGGCAACGCCAGAACACCACGTCCAGCACCGGTTGCCCGGACACCAGGACGAACCAGCCGATGGTTCCGGAAATCAGCATGGCGGCGGTCATTTCCAGCGAGCCGCGGCGCGTCAGTGCATCCATCATCAATCTCCTCTAACAGTGGCCAAATTATGCCCAGCGCAACCTGCCCGTCGCCAGTTCAAAACCTAGGCTAGACTCAATCAAGGCCTTTTTTATCAAGGCAGAACAGCCATCCCACCTAACGAGATCGCCATGCTTGATGCCATCGACCAGGCACTGATCAGTGCCCTGATGCAGGACTCCCGCCGCTCCCTCAAGGCCCTGGCGCAGATCAGTGGGCTATCCGCCCCCAGCGTTGCCGAGCGCTTGAAAAGATTGGAAGAACGCGGCGTGATCAGCGCTTATACCCTGGAGATCGATCCAAAACTTCTGGGCTACCAGTTGCAGGCTATCGTCCGCATTCGCCCCTTGCCGGGCAAACTGCAGGAAGTGGAACGGCAGATCCTGGCGATTGCCGAGTTCACCGAATGCGACAAGGTCACCGGTGACGACTGCTTTATCGCCCGCCTTCAAGTGCGCTCCATGGAACAGCTGGACAGCCTGCTGGACCGCCTCAACCATTTCGCCGAAACCAACACCGCGATCATCAAGAAATCGCCGATCAAGCGGCGTTTGCCACCCCTGGATTAAGACCGTAAATTGGGCGTCTTCACCCCAGAAAAAGCCCCTGGAACAAGCAAGAAATTTCCCTCTGGAGAGGCCGTTCTAGAGGCGTTTCTTACAAAAACTTACCCGACTTCTAGGCCGCTTTTCAGAAAGCTTCCCATCAGACATAAGACGATTCTTAAAATCCCCCAGACGTCTTTTTGGCGTCAATTTCAGTGATACCCTGCGAATCCTCTGACGACCCCACTAGCAAAATGCCTGCTCCTTTGCGGAAGCTGCGCATTGTTGTGGGCTCATGCCTGTCGAAAAGCCGAGTACAAGAACCCATGCCGATCCGCGTCCAGATAGCCGATGACCATCCCTTGACCCTGATTGGGATTCATACCCTGCTGGAAAACCGCGCCGAACTGGAAATCGTTGCCCAGGCCCACAGCGTGGAAGCCTTGTTGGAAAACCTGCAGCGCCAGCCCTGCGACCTGCTGCTGACCGACCTGATGATGCCCGGCGGCGATCAGGTGGATGGGATTCGTCTGATCAGGCGACTGCGTTCACGCTACCCGGAGTTGGCCATCGTGGTGATCACCATGCTCGACAACCCGGCGCTGATCAGCAGCCTGCTCAAGCTCGGAATCCAAGGCTTGGTGAGCAAGCGCGGTTTGCTCAACGACCTGCCCAAGGCGATTGCCGCCCACCCGCGGGCACCTTTCGTGTCGCCGTCGATCCAGCATCTGCTGGACACCAGCACCGCCTTGCATGGCAAGCCGCTACTGCAGCCCGAGCAGTTGTCGGCCAGAGAGATCGAGGTGCTGCGTCTGTACGGCACCGGCATGAGCATCGGCGCCATCGCCCAACACTTGTGCCGCAGTAAACAGACCATCAGCACGCAAAAGAGCAGCGCCATGCGCAAGCTAGGCCTGGACACCTCGGCCAGCCTGTTTCTGTACATCCAGGAACACGGCCTGAGCTGAGCTGTCCTGAAAAATTCTGGAGCTTCCCCCCTATGCCCCTGATTTCCCGCCCCCCCCAGTTCTGGAGGCTGATACGTGTCTGCCTGCTGTTCAGCTTCATGGTGCTGGTCAGCCTGTTTTTCAGCCTGCCCGCGCACTGCGCCACGTCGCAAGAGCCTGGCAACCCGTCGTTGACCCGACTGCTGGACATGCGCAGCGCCCTGCCCCACAAGGTGCTGCGGGTAGCAACCATCGTGCCCCCTGAGCGGCCTCTGGAAAGTGCCGGCAACCAGGTGCTCAAAGTGATCTCCGACGAGTACCTCAAGCTCATCGGTAAGCAGCTTGACCTGCGCTTTGAGTACGTCGAACTGGCCTCGCCCCAGGACGCGATCCGAGCCCTGCTCGAACACCGTATCGACCTGCTGCCACGGGCCACCGCGCTTGAAGCACGGAACCCCGGCCTGTCCCTCAGCCGTGCGTACCTGAACAACCAGCCGATCATTGTCGGGCGCATCAACGACAAGAGCCTGCCACCGGACCTGGAAGACAAGCGGGTGCTGGTACTGGACAACTACCTGGACCTCAAGACCGTCAGAAAGACCTATCCACGGGCCGACGTCAGCGGCGTGCACACCACCGCCCTGGCCCTTGAGCAACTGGCGGGCAAACAGGCCGACGCCTTTATCAGCGACCGCTTCCGCACCACCCTGTACATGCAGGCCCGCCCGGATCTGCGGCTGCACAGCAAGTTTTCTGCGCAATTGCCCGACGCCGGCTTCGCCTTCGCCGTGCGACGCGAGGATGCCACCCTGCGGGCACTGATCGACTACGTGCTCAACGCCATTCCCGAGGAGCACAAGCGCCAGATCCAGAACCAGTCGAGCCAGGAGCCCTTTCCCTTCGCGCCGACCGAGTCGTTTTCCCTGACCCCCAGCGAACTGAGCTGGCTCACCGCGCACCGGCAGATCAATCTGTTGGTGGAAGAAGCGCCGCCCTACATCTACCGCAATGCCGAGGGCCAATGGGCCGGACTGAGCATCGATATCCTGCGCACCCTGGCCGACTCGTTTCGCCTGCAACTCAACATCCTGCCCAGTCGCTCCAGGACCGATGACCTGGAACAACTGGCCGCCGGCAACGCCGACCTGACCACCCGCGACCTGGGTCTGCCCGACAATGCCCGGGGCATCGGCCTGAGCCAGAGCTACGGCACTCGCAACTGGGCCTTTGTGGTGCGCCATGGCGACAGCTCCCCCAGTTCCCTGGACGCCATGCTGGGGCGGCACCTGGCGCTGCCGCGCAACCACCCGCTGCTCGAACACCTGAAACAGCGCTACCCGGACATCCACCTGGTGCTCACCGACGATCATCGCCAGGCCCTGAATCTAGTGCTGCAACGTCAGGTCGACGCCACCCTGGATACTCCGGTGGGCACCGAGGCGCTGTCCGGTTCCGGGCTGCAGTTCGGCCTGGCCTTCGACGCCCTGCCCACACCCCATCGCTTTGCCGTGGCCCCAGGTTCCAGAGAGTTGCTGAGCGTGCTCGACAAGCTGCTCGATTCCATGGCCAGGAATCCGCAAAGCGACATCCAGCTGATCGCCGAACAACACTCCAGCACCGCGCTCTGGAGCTGGGTTGCCGAGCAGGCCTGGCATGTGGGCGTGGTGATCCTGATCATTTTCGTACTGTCGCTGATCTGGAACTGGCGCCTAAAGATCCAGGTGCGGGAAACCATCTGCGCGCAGACCCGCCTGCAGGACAAGCTGGCCTTCCAGTTCTCCCTGCTCAATGGCCTGCCGACACCGCTGTATGTCTGCGACCTGGACGGCCGGTTGAGCACCTGCAACCGCGCCTATGAAGAGTTCTTCGCCACCTCCCAGGAACAGGTCGAGGGCTGCCTGCCCACCGAGCAGCCGAACATGCCGCGCGAGTTCGCCGAGGTGCTGCAAGAGGAGCATCAACTGCTGCTGGCCAATCACCGGCCCCGCTTTCTCGACACCAGCCTGTGGATCAACGAGCAGCAATTCTGCCTGTACCAATGGCTGGTGCCGTTCTACAACGCGCGCGGAGTCCTGCAAGGGTTGCTGGGGGGCTGGCTGGACATCTCCGAGCGCAAGAACCTGGAACTCAAATTGCGCGAAGCCAAGCAGGTTGCGCAAAAAGCCAGTGCCGCCAAAAGCGAGTTCCTCGCCTCCATGAGCCACGAACTGCGCACCCCGCTCAATGCCCTGGTCGGTCTGCTGGAACTGGAGACCAGCGCCAGCCAGGCGCCCTCGCACAATCTGCGGGTTGCCCAGCAATCGGCGACCTCGATGATCGACCTGATCGGCAACATCCTGGATCTGGACAAAATAGAGAGTGGCCTGATGCAACTAGCGCCCCACCCCACCGCCCTGGAACCCCTATTGGCCAACGGTCTCGGGCTGTTTGCCGTGCAGGCCCGGGAGAAACGCCTGCAACTGAACTTCGACTATCAGGCCAGCCCCAACCGGCTGTACTGGGTCGACTCGCTACGCCTGCAGCAGATTCTGCACAACCTCTTGAGCAATGCCTTGAAGTTCACCGACCGCGGCCACATCCAGGTCACCCTGCGCGAAACCCATGTACAGAACAGCAACAGCCTGCTGACCCTGAGTGTGCGCGATACCGGCATCGGCATTCCCCTGGCCAATCAGGCGGGGATTTTCGAACCCTACCGCCAGGCCACCGCGCGCACGGCACACCTGTACGGCGGCTCTGGACTGGGCCTGAGCATCTGCCATCAGTTGGTGCAATTGATGGGGGGCCGCATCTGGCTGGAAAGCGAACCCGGACAAGGCTGCTGCATTCACGTCGAACTGCCGGTGAGCTGGCAGACGGCGAACGCGGAAGTGGCGGAACAACCGGAGGTGAAACCGATCACCGGCAAAGCCTTGCGGGTGCTGGTGGTGGACGACGTCTCCACCAATGGCCTGGTGCTGACCCTGCAGCTGGAGCGCATCGGCCACGTTGCAGAACACGTCAGCAGTGGCGAAGAAGCCCTGCAGTTACTGCGCCACCGCCACTACGACGTGTTGATCAGTGACTGCAACATGCCGGGCATGGACGGCTACAGCCTGGCCCGTGCGGTGCGTGAAGCCGAACAACAGAGCGGTGCCCCGCCGCGCCTGATCGTCGGCTACACCGCCAGCGCCCTGAGCAACGAAGCGACCCAGTGCTCCAACGCCGGGATGAACGATCTGATGATCAAGCCCGTGACCCTGGCCCGGCTGCAGGAAGTGCTGGGCAGTCACACCGGCGCCGGCGAAGAGCGGGTGCGCGCCTTCGACATCGACCACCTCAGGGACCTGGGGGAAAACAGTCCGACCCTGCACCGGCGCATCCTCAACGAGCTGACCAAGAACCTGCAGCAGGAAATCGCCGAACTGCGCACCTGCGTCCTGGCCAATACCCCGCACCTGATCAACGACCTGACCCATCGCCTGAGCGGCGTGGCCTGCCTGATCAACGCGCAGGACATGGCCAGAACCTGCGACGCCCTGAGAAAGGTCGACGTGACCCATCTGCCGTCCGTGCGCAACTGCCAGCAAGCGCTGCTCAACGCCATGGAGCAGGTTTACGAAGAGGCCCGCAAGCAGCTGGCCAGCTTGCGCGAAGCGCCCGACGCCGACAGCCCGCCTCTGCCCCAGACACCCCAGGTCCAGGGCTAGCCTCCCTGAGGCGGACGCCGGGGCGCCGGGCTGCGCGCCCCGGCCCGGCACTGCCGCCATTCTCGTACTTGTCTCATTCAACCGCCGCCCCCGCCTGCCTAACCTTGCGCCGGCTTTCGAGTACTGACAGTCAATGGCGCCAGACTCCCGGTGAGTCGCTACGCCAGCTCTCGATTGCTTGTTGAATCCAATAACGTCCAATCAGGGAACAATCGATGATCACGCGGCATACCCTCCATTCATTCCTCAAGCTTCCGCTGGCGATGGCCATCGGCCTGGCGGCACTCAGCGCGCAACAGGCGGCGGCGCACGGTTACATCGAAAAACCGAAATCCCGCGCCTTCATGTGCAGCAACCTGGGTGGCAACCTGAACAGCAACTGCGGCGGCGTGACCTACGAGCCGCAGAGCGTTGAATACCTGGCCAACGGCAGCCGCGACGGCTACCCGAGCACCGCCCAGGCCTGCCACGGCGAGTTCACCAAGTGCGGCCCCGCAGACGGCACCATTGCCGCCGGTGGCCTGCGCAACTTCGCCGGCCTCAACGAACAGACCGCCAACCGCTGGACCAAGGTCAACATCAAGCCTGGACTGAACACCTTCGACTGGCGCTACACCGCGGTGCACGCCACCCGTAACTGGCAGTTCTACATCACCAAGAAAGACTGGAATCCCAACCAGCCGCTGACCCGCGACTCGTTCGAACCGGTGCCACTGCTGACCGACAACTGGAACAACACCCTGCCGACCAAGACCGGCGGCACCACCAGCCACAAGGTCAACATTCCGGCCGACCGCAGCGGCTACCACATCGTCCTCGGCACCTGGATGGTGGGCGACAACACCAACACCTTCTATCAGGTGGTGGACGTGAACATCGAGAACAGCGAAGTCGCGCCTTCGAACTGGAAGAACATCGGTGCCGTTCAACCCCAGGCCCTGAGCATCGGCGACAAGGTCATGACCCGGGTGTTCAACGACCAGGGCGAACTGTCGGCCAAGCAGGTCACCCTGAACATCGACAGCGCCGAACTGGCCAAGGACAGCATCTGGCCCAAGGCCCTGGCCGAGAAGGTCAACCGGGCCAAGCTCGGCTATCAGATCGGTGAACTCAACGACAAGGACCAAGTGGTGCCGCAGTTCGGCAAGAACAGCATCTTTGTCGACAAGAACAGTGACATCAACAGCGTGCTGATCGCCAAGGAACAAGCCGCCAAGCCGGGCGAACTCAAGGTCACCGGCATGCAGTCCGAGTACAGCCTCAAGGACGGCAAGGTCGACCTGCACTTCAACGCCATCGCCCTGAACGGCGACTTCACCATCACCGCCAGCGTGGTCAATGCCAAGGGTGAAACCGTCGCTCACCAGCAAGCCGACAGTGGCAACAATACGCCGCACTTCAGCCTCGCGCTCAAAGGCCTGACAGCGGGCCAGTACGATCTGGTGGTGGTGGCCAAGTCGAAGAAAGGCGAGCTGCTGCAACAGACCATCAGCTTCAACCTCAAGGCCGAGCCGGTGGTCGAGGAAACCCCGGGCGGTGGCGGCAATGATGGCGGCACCACCCCCGAGACCCCGGGCAAGTACGACCACGTGTTCCCTGAGGGCTTGAAGGCCTACAAGGCCGGCACGCTGGTGCTGCAACCCAAGGACGGCAAGACCTATCAGTGCAAGCCGTTCCCTTATAGCGGCTACTGCGTGCAGTGGAAGGCCGGCGCGACTCACTACGAGCCGGGCATCGGTTCTCACTGGGAAATGGCCTGGACCCGCCAGTAATTCAGCAACTCCCCAGTTGCTCCTTGGGGCGTGACGCGCAAGCGTCACGCTCATTTTTTTTCCCGACCGGCCCGCTTGCGCAAGCCTGAAGTGTCTCGCCCGAAGGGCCGTAAAGACCCGCGGAAAATCCGGCAAACACTTGTTCCAGAGCCTTTTGACTCTCGTACTCGTCCCATGTGAACACCCCGGAGCAGCACGTAGCCTGTGCTCGCTGGCAAGGCTGCCGGAGCAGCGGACATCACGGGTGTCCCTGTGCCCCATCACCGGCCCCTCGCAGCGCTTCAACACTCATTTTTTAATTGCTCAAGGCATACACCATGATCAACTCCAACCGGACTCGCTCCTTCCTCAAGCTGCCAATCGTCATCGCCATGGCGACGGCGGGACTGGCCGCACAGCAAGCTTCCGCCCACGGTTATATCGAGAGCCCCAAGTCCCGCGCCTTCATGTGCCATTCCGATGGCGGCGCATTGAACAAGAACTGCGGCGACGCGACCTACGAACCGCAAAGCACCGAATACATCGGCCGCCCCAACGAGTCGGGCTTCTCCCACTTCCCGAGCAATGCTCAAGCCTGTACCGGTGACTTCCTGCAATGCGGCCCGGCCAACGGCACCATCCCGGCCGGTGGCCTGTTGCGTTTCTCCGGCCTCAACGAGCAGACCGCCAGCCGCTGGACCAAGGTCAAGGTCAAGCCGGGCCCGCAGAACTTCACCTGGCACTACACCGCCGGCCATGCCACCCGCTACTGGCAGTTCTACATCACCAAGAAAGACTGGAACCCGAACCAGCCACTGACCCGCGACTCCTTCGAAAAAACCCCGCTGCTCGATCAGCCATGGCCTTCACTCACCACCCCGGCGCCGGCCATGGGCAAGACCCATCACACCGTGACCATTCCGTCCGACCGTAGCGGCTACCACGTCCTGCTGGCGACCTGGAAGGTCCACGACACCGACGCCACCTTCTATCAGGTGGTCGACATGGACATCGACAACGACACCGGCATCCCGTCGAACTGGGTCACCGTCGGCTCGGTGCAGCCTGAAGCGCTGACCATCGGCGACAAGGTCAAGACCCGCGTGTTCAACGCCAAGGGCGAGCTGAATGCCAAGCAAGTGGTGCTGGACATCAACTCCGCCGAGCTGGCCAAGGCCGACGTCTGGCCGCACGAACTGGCGAAAAAGGTCAACGCCGCCAAGCTGGGCTACCAGATCGGCATGCTCAACGACAAAGATGAAGTGGTGCCCAGCTACGGCCAGAACAACATCCTGGTCAACAAGGGCAGCGAGATCGTCAACGTGATGATCGCCAAGGAACAGGCAGCCAAGCCGGGCGAGCTGTCCATCACCGGCATGCAGTCCGAGTACACCCTGAAGGACGGCAAGGTCGAGCTGCATTTCAACGCCATTGCCAAGAACGGCGAATACACCGTGAAAGCCACCGTGTTCAACGCCAAGGGCGAAAGCGTGGCCTTCCAGCAAGCGCCGGCCGGCAACACCCCGCACTTCTCCCTGCCGCTGAACAATGTCAGCGCTGGCGACTACGACCTGGTGGTCGTGGCCACCTCGAAGAAAGGCGAAGTGCTGCAACAATCCGCCCGCTTCACCCTCAAGGCCGAAGCCGGCGGTGGTGAAGGTGGCAACGAAGGCGGCAACGGCGGTAACGAAGGCGCCCAGTACGACTACGTGTTCCCCAATGGCCTGAAATCCTACAAGGCCGGCACCGTGGTCCTGCAACCCAAGGACGGCAAGACCTATGAGTGCAAGCCAGGCCCAGTCGCTGGCTGGTGCACCCAGTGGACCAGCGGCGCCAACGCCTACGAGCCGGGCGTAGGTTTCGCCTGGCAGTCGGCCTGGAACGTCAAGTAACTCAATCGCGTCAACCACCCGAGCGTGGCGCCACGGCGCCACGCTCCTCGTTAGCGGTCAAGCCCCCCCATGAGCTCAACCCCCTATTCAAGAACCCTGCTCCGGCAGGGTGAAAACCTGCCGAGGCGCCTGTGCTTATGAGCGCCCTTCGCCCCTCGCTTCGCGCTGGCCTGCTGGTCGGCGCCTTGTCGTTTCTGGCGGCCTGGCTGACTTGGCTGGCCTACAGCAGCTGGCAGTTCCGGCAAAGCCTGAACCCGGCGAGCCTGCAGGCGCCCTCCGTCGCGCCGCCAACGCCCCGGGCCCAGCCCGACCCGCAAGCCATCGCCCGGCTGTTCGGCGTGCAGTTGCCGGAGCACTCCAGCGACCTGCCCCGGGTGCCGCTGAGCCTGGTAGCCAGCCTGGTGGCCGGGCAACCGGAACAGTCCCGGGCCCTGATCGAATCGCCCGAAGGTCGCCGCTTCTATGGCATCGGCGAGCCCCTGCCCGGCGGTGGCAGCCTGCGCCAGATCGGCACCGACCAAGTGCGGGTGCAACGCTTTGGCGAGGAACTGATCCTGAGCCTGCCCCAGCACGAAACGCCATTGCTGACCCCGCAGGACCAGGACACCGCCGCGGCCCAACCCCATCCACAGCCAGGCAGCGGGAGCCTGCTGCAACCGTCTCTGCAACCCCCTGGAGCATCATGAATCGAGCATTTATCGCCGGGTCCCTGCTGACCCTGGGCACCCTGATCAATCCCGTGTACGCCACGGAAAAAACCGCCGCGGCCCAGCAATGGACCCTGAACATGAAGGACGCCGAGCTGCGCGACCTGGTCAACGAAGTGGGCCAGATCACCGGCAAGACGATGATTCTGGACCCGCGCCTGAACGGCAAGGTCACGGTGCAATCGAGCACCGCCATGGATCAGCAGGGCATCTACTCACTGTTTCTCACCGCCCTGCGCAGCCAGGGTTTTGTCGCCATGGACCAGGGCGACCGAGTGCTGATCCTGCCGGTGGCCGAAGCCAAGACCAAGGCCCACGCCGAGCCCAGCGGCGCCAGCGAAGAGTTCGTGACCCAGGTCATCGAACTGAACAACGCCAACGCCAGCGAAGTGGCCAGCGCGGTGCGCCCACTGGTGGCCGCGGACGCCTACATGGCGCCCTCCACCACCTCCAACGCCCTGGTGATTTCCGACAGCGCCAACAACGTCGAGCGGGTGCGCCTGGTGATCAACGAGCTGGATAACGCCGGTGGACGGCAGTTCAGCATCGTGCAGCTCAAGCACGCCTGGGCCACCGAAGTGGCCAAGACCCTGACCGACAGCCTGGCCGACAGCAACAGTGCGATGACCAGCGCCAAGGCCATTGGCGACTCGCGCAGCAACCGCCTGATCCTGGTGGGCCCGGCGCCGATCCGCCAGCAGATGCAGCGTCTGGCGCAAAGCCTGGATGTGCCGACCAATGTCGGCGACACCGCGCGGGTACGCCGCCTCAACCACAGCGATGCGAAGAAGCTCGAAGAACTGCTCAGCGGCATTGGCAAGCGCATGGAATCCGGCAACCGTGGCAGCGACAGCCAGAAGCCGGACAGCCCGGTGCTGGTCAGCGCCGACACCAGCCAGAACGCCCTGGTGCTGATGGCCTCGCCGGCCCAGCTGGCGACCTTCGAAAGCATCATCAACGAGCTGGACCGGCCCCGGGCCCAGGTGCTGGTAGAAGCGGCGATCGTCGAAGTCAGCGGCGACATCAACCAGGCCCTGGGCGTGCAATGGGCCGGCAACCGCGGCAAGCTGTCCGCCGCTGCCAACTTCAATAGTGCTGGCCTGTCCATCGGCACCCTGCTCAACAGCCTGCAGGACGAAAAGCGCCCGAACCTGCCCGATGGCGCGATCATCGGCATCGGCGGCAGCAACTTCGGCGCGCTGATCACCGCGCTGTCCAGCGACTCCAACAACAACCTGCTGTCCACCCCGAGCCTGCTGACCCTGGACAACGAAGCGGCGGAAATCCTCGTCGGCCAGAACGTGCCGTTCCAGACCGGCTCCTACACCACCGACACCGCCGGTGCCAGCAACCCCTTCACCACGGTGGAGCGCAAGGATGTGGGGATCACCCTCAAGGTCACGCCGCATATCAATGAGGGCAACTTCCTGCGCCTGAACGTCGAGCAGGAAAGCTCCGAACTGGCCGCCGCGCCGCCGGGCATCAACACCAGCGACGTGATCACCAACAAGCGCTCGGTCAAGAGCACCATCCTGGCCAACGACGGGCAGATCATCGTCCTCGGCGGGCTGATCAAGGACAACGTCAAGGTCCAGGTCAGCAAGGTGCCGCTACTGGGGGACATTCCCTGGGTCGGCCGTCTGTTCAGCAGCAGCAAGGAAGTCAACGAGAAGACCAACCTGATGGTGTTCCTGCGTCCAACCCTGCTGCGCAACGCCGCCAGCACCGAGCAGATGAGCCAGCACAAGTACAACAACATGCGCTCGCTGCGCAGCCCGGACGGCAAGACCGGCGGCCAGTTGCCTGCTGACGCCAACCGCCTGTTCGACGCCAACCGCCAGAGCGATGCGGGCCTGATCGACATGCGCGCCCCCGGCGCCCAGCGGCAACCATGATCGCCACCGCCGAAGACGCGCGTCTGGCCTTTGCCTACGCGCGCCGCCACGGTGTGGTGCTGGACCATCAGCCGGACGGCGCGGTGCTCTATTGCCGCGCCAGTACGCCGTTGTCGGTGGTGGCCGAAGTGCGCCGCTTCAACGGTGCGCTGCTGCGCAGCGAGGTGCTGGACGACGAGGCCTTCGCCCAGCGCCTGGCCGCTCACTACCGCGACGGGCAGAACGGCGCCAAGCAGGTGGCCGACGGCCTGGGCGAACAGTTCGACGAAGAGTTCGATCTCAACAGCCTGGCCGAGCAACTGCCCAAGACCACCGACCTGCTGGAACAGGAAGATGACGCGCCGATCATCCGCCTGATCAACGCGATCCTCAGCGAGGCGGTCAAGAGCAAGGCCTCCGACGTGCACCTGGAAGCCTTCGAAGAACACCTGTCGGTGCGCCTGCGGGTCGACGGCCTGCTGCGTGAAGTGCTGCGCCCGCGCCGCGAGCTGGCGACCCTGCTGGTGTCGCGGATCAAGGTCATGGCCAAGCTGGACATCGCCGAGAAGCGTATTCCACAGGACGGTCGGATCGCCTTGCGCATTGCCGGCCACGAGGTGGATGTGCGGGTTTCGACCCTGCCCTCCAGTCATGGCGAACGGGTGGTGATGCGCCTCCTGGACAAACAGGCCGGGCGCCTCAATCTGAGCCACCTGGGGATGAACGAGACGGTGCGCCAGCGCCTGGAAATCGCCCTGCACAAACCCCACGGCATTCTCCTGGTCACCGGCCCCACCGGCTCCGGCAAGACCACCACGCTGTATGCCGGGCTGGCCAGCCTCAACAGCCTGGAGCGCAACATCCTGACCATCGAGGACCCGGTGGAGTATCACCTCACCGGGATCGGCCAGACTCAGGTCAACGCCAAGGTCGACATGACTTTCGCCCGGGGCTTGCGGGCCATCCTGCGTCAGGACCCGGACGTGGTGATGGTGGGCGAGATCCGCGACCGCGAAACCGCGGAAATTGCCGTGCAGGCTTCCCTCACCGGACACCTGGTGCTCTCGACCCTGCACACCAACAGCGCCATCGGCGCGGTGACCCGGTTGGTGGACATGGGCATCGAACCCTTCCTGCTCTGCACCTCGCTGCTGGGGGTATTGTCCCAGCGCCTGGTGCGCCTGCTGTGCCCGGAGTGCAAGGAGCCCCACAGCGCCGATGCCGCCGCCTGCGAACGCCTGGGGCTGAGCGCCGACGCAGCGCCGCAGTTGTACCGACCCAAAGGCTGCAGCGCCTGCCAGCACTCGGGGTATCGCGGGCGCCGGGGCATCTATGAACTGGTGCTGTTCGACGACACCTTGCGCCAGTTGATCCACACCGGCGCCGGCGAGTACGAACTGCTGGAACACGCGCGCAAGCACAGCGCCAGCCTGTTCGACGACGGCCAGGCCATGGTGTTGCAAGGGCAGACCAGCCTGGAAGAACTGCTACGCGTGACCCAGAGGGACTGATCATGGCCGCTTACGAATACCTGGCCATGTGCGCCGCCGGCAAAAAATCCACCGGCGTGGTGGAAGCCGACAGCCCGCGCCATGCCCGGCAACTGTTGCGCGAGCGCCAGCTGGTGATCCTCAAGGTCAGCGTCGCGCAGAGCAAGCGCGTGCGTGGCAAAGGCTTGCTGCAGGTGTCCGGCGGCGGCTTGAGCAGCGCCGAACTGGCCTTGCTCACCCGCCAGTTGTCGACCCTGGTCCAAGCCGCCCTGCCCCTGGAGGAGGTGCTGGCGGCGGTCGCCGCGCAATGCGAGAAACAGCGGATCAAGAGCATGCTCCTGGCCATCCGCTCCCGGGTCCTGGAGGGCTATAGCCTGGCGGTGGCCCTGGCGGCCTACCCGCGAGCCTTCCCGGATCTGTACCGGGCCACGGTGGCCGCCGGCGAACGCTCCGGACACCTGGGTCAGGTGCTGATGAACCTGGCCGACTACACCGAGGCCCAGCAAGCGGCCCGTCAGCAGATCCAGCTGGCCATGCTCTACCCGAGCATCCTGATGCTGGCGGCCGTGAGCATCGTCGGCTTCCTGCTGGGCTTCGTGGTGCCCGATGTGGTCAAGGTGTTTATCGACAGTGGTCAGGAACTGCCGCTGCTGACCCGGGGCCTGATCGCCAGCAGCGCCTTCCTGCAGGACTATGGCCTGCTCATGCTGCTGGTGATGGCGGCCCTGGTCCTGGCCGCCCGCGGCGCCGTCCGCAACCCGGCCACCCGCGAGCGCTGGCATGCCCTGGTGCTGCAACTGCCACTGCTGGGCCGGCTGATCCGGGCCAGCAACTGCACGCGTTTTGTCAGCACCCTGGCGATTCTCGGACGCAGTGGCGTGCCACTGCTGGACGCCCTGTCCATCGCCAGCGAAGTGGTGGCCAATCAGAAAATTCGTACCGGTCTGAAAGACATTGTCCGGGGGGTACGCGAAGGTATCAGCCTGACCCGGGCCCTGGAACTCAACGGCAGTTTCCCACCGATGATGCTCTACATGATCGCCAGCGGTGAACGCTCCGGCGAGCTGGACAGCATGCTCGAACGCGCCGCCAAGCAGCAGGAAGAACAACTGGCCAACCGCATTGCCTTGCTGGTGGGCCTGTTCGAACCGGCCATGCTGGTGTTCATGGGCGCCTCGGTGCTGATCATCGTGCTGGCGATCCTGATGCCGATCCTCAGCCTGAACCAATTGATTACCTGAATGCGGAACCCCCTACGTGCAGACTCAGAACAAACAACGCGGTTTTACCCTGATTGAAATCATGGTGGTGGTGGTCATTCTCGGGGTCCTCGCGGCCCTGGTGGTGCCCCAGATCATGAGCCGTCCCGACCAGGCCAAGGGCGCCGCCGCCCAGAGCGATATCAAGGCCATTGCCATGGCCCTGGACATCTACAAGCTCGACAACCACCAGTACCCCAGCAGCCAGCAAGGGCTCGAAGCCCTGGTCAGCAAGCCCAGCGGCAACCCGCCGGCACGCAACTGGAACCCCGACGGTTACCTCAAGCGCCTGCCCATCGATCCCTGGGGCAATGCCTATCAATACCGCGTGCCAGGCGCCCGCGGCACGGGCTATGACCTGTTCTCCTTTGGCGCCGACGGCAAGCTCGGCGGTGACGGCCTGAACGCCGAGATCGGCAACTGGGACCGCTGAGCGGTGCAACGCTCCCACGCCAAGGGCTTCACTCTGGTCGAAGTACTGGTGGTGGTGCTGATCATCGCCCTGTCCGCGGGCATGATCGGCCTGATCAACCCCGACTCCGCCAGCCGTCAGGCGCGCCGTGAAGGCGATCGCCTGCTGGCGCTGCTGCAACTGCTGCGCCAGCAGGCGGTGTTGAGCAACAGCGACTACGGCCTGCGCATCGAACCCGACGCCTACTCCGTGCTGCGCCTGGATGAACAGGGGCAGTGGCTGGCCGACCGCGACTGGCGGGCCCAGAGCCTGCCCGACAACCTGCGCCTGCGCCTTGAGGTTGCCGAAGCCGGCCCGGCCCTGGGCCAGGCGGTGAGTCGCAGCGCCCTGCCCCAACTGCTGGTGCTGTCCAGCGATGAAACCAGCGCCTTCACCCTGTGGATCGAGCACCGCAACACTCCGTTGCTGACCCTGTCCAGCGATGGCATACAGGAGCCTCGACTTGAAACCTCGAACTGAGCAGGGTTTTACCTTGCTGGAAGTCATGGTGGCGCTGGCGATTTTCGCCACGGTGTCGATTGCGCTGTTCAGTGCTATTCAGCATGTGGCCATCAACAGCGGCAATCTGGCCGAACGCACCCAAGCCACTTGGATTGCCGACAACTACCTGAATGAACTGCGCTGCGGCATGCAGCCGCGCACCCTTGGGCGCCAGCAACGGCAGGTCGAGTTTGGCGGGCGCAACTGGTGGCTGTTCAGCGAGATCGAAGCGGCCCCGGACTCGCGGTTGCTCAAGGTCAACCTGCGGGTCTCGGCCGAGCAGGACCCGCAACGGGCCCGGCAATACAGCCGCGCGCAGCTGCTGGGTTACATCGAGGCCAACCCATGAACCAGCGCGGCTTCACCTTGCTGGAAGTGGTGGTGGCCATCGCCATCTTCAGCCTCCTGGGGTTGGCGACCTATCAGTTGCTGGATCGGGTGATGCGCAGCGACCAGCGCATCCAGAACCAGGAACAGCAGTTGCGCCACCTGCAACGGGCCCTGAGTCTGCTGGAGCGTGATCTGGTGCAAGTGCAGCGTCACGCCCTCAAGGACGACCACAGCCATAGCCAGGCGCTGATAAGCCAGCATCAGGGGCTGCGCCTGCTGCGCGGCGGCTGGCGCAACCCCCTGGATGCTCCGCGCAGCGATCTGTTGCAGGTCAACCATCGCTTGAGCGACGGTGCGTGGATTCGCGAAACCCAGGGCCTGGAACGAGACAGCCTCAGCCAGGTGCAACCCTTGCTCAGTGGGGTCGAGCTGGTCCACTTGCGCTTCATCGACGCCCTGGGCCAGCCCCATGACAGCTGGCCCATCGGCAGCGAGGCCCTGAGCCTGCCGGCCGCCGTGGACATTGAGCTGAGCGCGCCCGGCTTCCCGCATATCCGCCGGGTCATTCTGCTGCCCGGCGGCGCCGAAGTGGACGAGGACGCACCCCGTGAATAAGCCTCGTGCACAGCGCGGCGTTGCCTTGCTCAGCGTGTTGCTGATCACCGCGCTGGTGACCCTGGTGGTGAGCAATATGCTCGCCCGTCAGCGGCTCAGCCTCGCCAGCAGCAGCCACCTGGTGCAACACCAGCAGCTCTGGCAACTGGCCCTGAGTGGCGAAAGCTGGGCCCGTAGCCAGTTGCAGGAAGATGCCCTCAGCGAAGGCGGCCTGCTGGTGACCCATCTGGGCCAGCATTGGGCCCGACCGGCCCCGGCGTTCCCGATCGAGGGTGGCAGGATTGCGATCCAGATCGTCGATCTGGGCGCGCGCTTCAACCTCAACAGCGCGCTGGTGCAGGACGATGTCATCCCCCGTGCCCGCTACCAGCGGCTGCTGGCCCTGGCCCAGATCAAGCCCCACGACCCGGTGGCGCTGTCGCGCCCTCTTGATCGCCTGGGCCGCCCTTTGCCCCTGAGCGACATCAGCGAGCTGCGACAATTGCCGGAAGTCGACCGTGACACCCTGCAACGCCTGTCGCCACTGGTCGCGGCCTATGAACAAGCCCACATCAACCTCAATACCGCCAGCGCCCTGGTGCTGGCCAGCATCGAAGGCATTGACCTGCCGACCGCCCAGACCCTGGCCCAATCGCGCCCGAGCAAGGGCTATCCCACGGTCGCCGCGTTCCTCGCCAACCCCATGCTCCAGGGCCGGGACATTACCCCTCGCGGGCTGAGCGTCAACAGTCGCCAGTTCCGCGCCACCATCGACGTTGAACTGCATGGCCGACGCCTGCGCCTGGTCAGCGACCTGCGCGTCATGAACGCTGAACAGGTCCGGGTGCAACAGCGCACGCTGCTCCCCGGACCGTCCAACGCCCATCTGCTTACCGAGTAACCATTGATGAGCCATTGGCTTTACCTTTCGCCCCATACCACCGGCGACACACCGTGGCGTTGCCACTGGTGGTCAGCCGGCAGCACGCCCCAGCAAGGCAGCCTGGAACAGGCCGCCGAACAGCTTCGCGAGCATGGATTTGTCCTGCTGCTGCCGATGGAAATGGCCAGTTTTCATCAGGTCAGCGTCCCGGCGCGCAGCGGTCGCTGGTTGCGCCAGGCGCTGCACAGTGCCCTGGAAGAACACTTGATCGACGACGTCGAGCACTTGCACATGGCCCATGGCCCGTTGCGCGAGCGACGTCATTGCTCGGTGCTGATCATCAATCGCGAGCGCCTGCAGCGTTGCCTCAAGCGCCTGGCCGAACACGGACTGCAACCGTCGCGCATGCACATCGATGCCGACTGCCTGCCCCAGGACCGGCCACGAGCCCTGGCCTGGGACGGCCGCTGGCTGTTGGGCGGCAGTGCCCCACTGCGCCTGACCCTCAGCGACCAGGAGCTCGGTGACCTGAATCGGTTGGTGCCGGATGGGCTGCTCTGGCAAGGCGCCCAGGCCCCGGGCATCGACGGCCTGGAACCGCAGCACTGGCAGGTCGAGGAGCAGCCTTGGCAAGTGCTCAGCCAGGGCAGCCTGCAGGCAATCGACCTGTGCCAGGGGCAATTCCAGCGTCGCACCCGCAAAGCGAGGCCCTGGCGCCTGGCGCTACTGGTGCTGGCGATTGCCGGCGGCGCCCATCTGCTGCAGAACATCGGGCACCGGCTGTACCTGGAGCAACGCAGCGACCAGTTGCACGCCGCCAGCCAGAGTCTGTGGCAAGAGCGCTTTGCCGATGAACCGGTTACCGCCGACCTGGCGCGTCAGGTGCGGCTCAAACAACGCCAACAGGTGCAGGAAACACCGGGCGTGGCCCTGCGTCTGTCGCAACTGGCGGAGCAATGGGTCGCCAGTGGCGGCGCGCTGTCGATGATCCAGCGTCTGGATTACCAGGCCGAGGAAGGCTGGAGCCTGCAAGTGAGCGCCCCGGCCTTTGCCGATCTGCAAATGCTGCGCGAGGGCCTGATCAACCAGGGCCTGAGCGTCAGCACCGACTCATCCGTGCGGGACGCTCAAGGCGTCTCCGCGCGCTTTCAAATCAAGGAGTAAGACGTGAATCCATCCAGCGCCACGACTCCGACCAGCACCGCCCTGGCGAACCCACTCCGACAACGCTGGCAGCGTCTGGCAAAGCGCGAACAACGGGCAGTACAAGCCCTGGTGGTCTTCGCTGGACTGACCAGCCTCTATCTACTCTGGCAACCGCAACAACAGGCTCTGGCCCTGGCCGAGCAACGCTATACCGAGGAAACGCAATTGCTTTTAGATCTACAACGGCTGCCCGTCAGCACCTCCGCACTTCGTGGCCCAGTCATTTCCGGTGATGCCCTGCCGGGCATGCTGGCACGCTCCAGCAGCCAGGCCGGGCTCAACCTGGAACGCATGGACCAGGAGGATGAAGGACGGGTCAACCTCAGTCTGGAGGGGCCTCTCAACGGCCTGATCACCTGGATCGACCAGCTGGAGCAGCAGCAAGTCGCCGTGCTGTCGTTCTCCATCGAGGTCAACAAGGACGCCATGGCCAGCGCACGCTTGCAGCTGCACAGCCCTTGAAACCTTGTCACCCTTGAAACCTGGACAACAAAAAGCCCGCCGAAGCGGGCTTTTTTTATTGGCTCAACAACCGGACTCAGTCATCGCGGCCCATGATGCCGAACAGCTGCAGCAGGCTGACGAACAGGTTGTAGATCGATACATACAGGCTGATGGTGGCCATGATGTAGTTGCGTTCGCCGCCATGGATGATGGCGCTGGTCTGGAACAGGATGCACACCGAGGAGAACAGCACGAAACCGGCGCTGATCGCCAACTGCAGACCACTGATCTGGAAGAACAGGCTGGCCAGCACGGCGCCCATCAACACGAAGAAACCAGCGGTGATGAAACCACCGAGGAAGCTCATGTCCTTGCGGGTGATCAGCACGTAGGCCGACAGACCGCCAAACACCAGCGCCGTCATGGCGAAGGCCGAACTGACCACTTCAGCGCCGCCCTGCATACCCAGGTAACGGTTGAGGATCGGGCCGAGCAAAAAGCCCATGAAGCCGGTCAGGGCGAAAGCCGAGACCAGGCCCCAGGCCGAGTCACGGAGTTTGTTGGTGAGGAAGAACAGACCGTAGAAGCCGATCAGCACCACGAAGATGTTCGGGTAGCCGACGCGCATCTGCTGCGCCACATAAGCCATGACACCACTGAACGCGAGGGTCAGAGCCAGCAAGCCATAAGTGTTGCGCAGGACGCGGCTAACCTCTAGCTGCTCGGCCTGCACGCCGTTGTTAACTGCGTAATCCTGTTCGCGCATGGCGACACTCCTGTTGGGGGAAACATTTAGTGGCAAGGATGATAACAGAGGCTCTGTAACTCGCGATGCAGAGAGTTTGACAGTGTGTTTCATTCGGGTATTATGGCGCCCGCAATGCGATCTGGAGGTGTGGCCGAGTGGTTTAAGGCAGCGGTCTTGAAAACCGCCGACTGTAACAGGTCCTAGAGTTCGAATCTCTACGCCTCCGCCAAATCTCAACGAGAAAGCCCTGATTTTTCAGGGCTTTTTTGTGTCTGGGGTTCAGGCTTGTCGCCATTCCACTTAAAGCGTTCCATAACTATTGTGGGCGTGTTCCATAACTAACCCTCCTCCGGCGTCCTGCCGAACAAAAACACACACCACATTGCCACTCGACGCGACACCACCCCGACTGCGCATATAGGGCCCCGTCGACCTCCTCAGTGCCATTGATGTTCAAGCCAAGCGGCGCCATGCCACAGCTCTTCACCACTGAGCGCGCTGATAAATAGAAGCCCACAGGCAGCGCTATGCTTAGGCTCTTAGCGTGAGGGCACAGCAATGTGCGGAAGACTCTCTCAGTATCGCGGTATCCACGACTTCGTTGCTGTCCTGAGCATGCCAGGGGCGCTGGTCAACAGCGTGGGCGACCAGCCCCTGGGACACTTCAATGCGGCGCCGACCCTGCCGCTTGCCCTCTTCCACGTTGTCGCAGACAGGCTATACGTCGACGCCGTGCGCTGGGGATGGCGGCCGCACTGGGCAACTGAGCGCGTCGCACCCGTCAATGCCCGGATCGAAAAGGTCGCCCACGGGCATTTCTTCCGCCAGATCTGGCCACACCGGGCGATATGCCCGATCGACAACTGGTTCGAGTGGGTGGACGAAGGCGGCCCGAAAAGGCAGCCCTACCTGATCCGCCACCACGACGGCTCACCCATCCTCTGTGCCGCGATCGGACAGCTGCCAGCTCCGGATGAAGGCCAGGGCGAGCATGACGGTTTTGTGATCATCACCGCCGACGCCCAGGGCGGCATGGTCGACCTTCATGACCGGCGGCCGGTGGTCCTGACGCCGCAGTTGGCAAGGGAATGGCTCGATCCGGCCACGCCGAAGGAACGTGCCGAGCAGATGGCTCTCACTCAAGGCGAGCCAGCGGAGTCTTTCGCATGGTTCAAGGCCAACCCGCGGGTTGGCAATGTCAGGAATCAGGGGCCCGAACTGATCGAACCGGCCGAGTACAGCGAATAAACAAACGGGCTGACCACTGCCTTGCTGATAGCAAAATAGTATCTAGACTTCAGGGCGCTTCACCTGCATTGACTGGCAGTTCTAGTTAGGTTGTATGGAACAACATAACGACTGTAAGTATTGGATAGCAGTCAATAGCCAGATCAACTAAACCTCAATCTAAAAGGAATATAGAGATGGGTATTACCGTTACCAACAAATCATCGAAAAAGATTGAAGTCTCGATCAACAAATGGGGCAGCGACGGCGACACCACCTTCTTTGGAGTCGACAGCGGCAAGCAGGAAAGCTGGGACCGATCGGACGACCGTGGCTTTGTGTTGTCCCTGAAAAGAAACGGCACCCAGGCGCCTTACTATGTCCAGGCCACGAGCAAGATCGAAGTTGATAGCAGCACCGTGAAAGACCACGGTGAGACTATTCACCCGGTTGCCTAAGGCACTAACAGCAGCCAAGGCTGCCGTCGGCGGCCTTGGCTCAACGTTGATAAGTTGCAACTCCCCTGAATAACCCTTTACTTGTCCGAGCCCACTTTCGGCCCTCAGTTCGACAGGCCGTGCTAATCATCAATTGCTAAGTGAACCTCGACGCGAAACAACCTGGCGCGACCATCCGGTGCCTGCCTTGCTGCGAAGCAAAAAAAACCGGCGAATAATCGCCGGTTTTCATCCCTCGCCGCTGCAGAGGCCTTGAGCGCCCCTGCCCGGCGACCGGATCAGTGCGGTGCGTTGAGGGTCAGGCGCATCTGGCGGTTCACATCCTTGTACAGCAAGTAGCGGAAGCGACCCGGGCCACCGGAGTAGCAGGCCTGCGGGCAGAACGCGCGCAGCCACATGAAGTCGCCGGCCTCGACCTCGACCCAATCCTGGTTCAGGCGATACACCGCCTTGCCTTCCAGAACATACAGGCCGTGCTCCATGACGTGGGTTTCGGCAAAGGGAATAACACCGCCCGGCTCGAAGTTGACGATGTTGACGTGCATGTCGTGACGCATGTCGCTCATGTCGACGAAACGGGTGGTGCTCCAGCGACCTTCGGTGTCAGGCATCACCCGCGGCTCGATGTCCTGCTCGTTGGTGACGAACGCGTCCGGGTAAGGCACGCCGTCGACTTTCTGGTAGTGCTTGCGGATCCAGTGGAAACGCGCTTCGGTGCCGCTGGTATTACGCAGCTTCCAGTCGGCGCCCGGTGGGATAAAGGCATAGCCGCCGGGCTTGAGGACGTGCACCTGGCCTTGCAGGGTCAGGTTGACTTCGCCTTCGACGACAAACAGCACGGCTTCGGCGTTGGGGTCCTGCTCGGGCTTGTCGCTGCCGCCGTTGGCGCCCACTTCCACGATGTACTGGGAAAAGGTTTCGGCGAAACCCGACAGCGGACGGGCGATGACCCACATGCGCATGTTGTCCCAGTGCGGCAGGTGGCTGGTGACGATGTCACGCATCACGCCCTTGGGGATCACCGCATAGGCTTCGGTGAACATGGCGCGGTCGGTGAGCATTTCGGTCTGCGCCGGGTGCCCGCCGTGGGGCGCGTAATAAGTGGTTTTGGACATGGAGACTCTCCTCATTGTTGTTTTGCTGCCCCGTGCCGCAACGCCGCCGGGGTGAACAAATCTGCGAAGCGACGCGCCAGGCAATGCCGCGGATCGCTGCTGGCCACCACGATATCCAGCGCCGCTTTCATGCACAAATTAAATACCGAACTACGGCATATTCATTTATCGAATGCCAAGCGGATTCAGCCACGGGTGTCCTGGGCCAGCACCCGTGACAATACCCGCGCCAGCTCCTTGACCATGGGATCGGCCGCCGGGCGGTGCAGCAGCGCCACCTCGAACACATCCACCGATGGCAGGCCGATGCTTTTGGGCAGCACCTCATGCCCCGCCGTCACCGCCCGCAGCGGCAGCAGGCCGATGCCCATGCCATCGGCAATGGCCGACTGCAGGCCGCTGAGACTGGAGCTGGTGAAACTGATGTGCCAGCGCCGGCCGATGGTTTCCAGGGCATTGATCATTTCATCGCGATACACCCCGCGAGGCGGGAAGGTGACGATGGGCAACGGGTCGAGGTCGATGCAGGGGTTTTTCGCACTGTCCACCCAGCGGGTCTTCTCGGGCCAGCACGCCACGGCCTCACGGCTGTTGCGCAATTGCTTGAGCACCACCAGGTCCAGTTCGCCACGGTCATAACTGCCACTCAGGTCGCGGCTCATGCCGCTGGTGACTTCCAGCTTGACCTGGGGGTAGCGCCGGTTGAACGCCGCCAGTTGCTCTGTGGTGCGCCCCGCGGCGAAGTCGTCCGGTACGCCGATACGCACCGTCAGCGCCACCGTGGCCCCGGACAGTGCCTCGAGCATCTCGTCGTTCAGCGCCAACAGCCGCCGGGCATAGCCCAGCAAGGTCTCGCCGGCATCGGTGGGCAGCACGTCGCGGTTGCCGCGCTCCAGCAGTCGATGCCCGGCCATGTCTTCCAGGCGGCGAATCTTCTGGCTGACGGTGGACTGGGTCGAGTGCAGGCGACTGGCGGCCGTGGTGAAGCTGCCGCAATCGGCCACCGTGACCATGGCGCGCAGCAAGTCGAGGTCGAACAGGCGGCTATTGGGTTTCTCAATATCGCTCATGCAGGTATCTGTTTTCTGAATGCGAGGGTTCTTTCTACCGGTTCTTGCCCCGGGAGACAAATCCATGCGATGGCAGTGGATATGCCATCATGCGCCACCACCGCTCACCCATCCGAGAAGGACATCAGGATGCAGTTCATCCCGCTAGTCGATGCCGATCCCGCCACTCAGGCCCATGTGCGCACGCTGCGCAACCAGGAAGAGGTGCGCAAGTACATGTACACCTCCCATGAAATCAGTGAACAGGAACACCAGCACTGGCTGAGTTCCTTGCCGGGCAATCCGGCCCAGGCGGTGTTTGTCGTCATGGGCAAAGGCCAGGCCCTGGGCATCGTTTCGCTGAATGCCATCAATGCCCGACAGAAAACCGCCGACTGGGCGTTCTACCTGGACGCCACGCAGCAAGGCAAAGGCCTGGGCAGCCTGATCGAGTTCTGGATGCTGGACTACGCCTTCACCGAAGCCGGTCTTGAAAAACTCAACTGCGAGGTACTGGCCAGCAACCCTGCGGTGATCAACATGCACCTGAAATTCGGTTTCCAACAGGAGGGGTTGCGACGCCAGAACATTCTCAAGGATGGCCAACGCATGGACGTGGTCCTGCTGGGCATCACCAAAGCTGAGTGGCAGAGCAAGCGCCCGACGCTTGAGCCCCTGATCGCCCGCCTCGGCAGATAAGCCGCCAAGGCGCCCGACGGTGCTTGCCACGTATCGGGCGCCCTGTCCTGGACAGGAGCAAGCGGCGGATCAGCCCTTGTTGCGGTTTTTCGCCCCGCCCTGGCGCGCCTTGAAGCGAGGGTTGGATTTGCAGATCACGTAGATCCGCCCGCGACGCTTGACGATCTGGCAGTCGCGGTGACGGTTCTTGGCTTCTTTGAGGGAGGACAGGACTTTCATGGGAGAGGCTCCTTGGGGTGATTTCAAAACGTAATAACATATCTTATTTGCAAACAAGAATAATTATCAACATCAAATCAAGCCCCCCTCGAAAGAAGGTTCAGCTGGCGGCCTAGAGCATTGGCTCTAAAGATCAGCGCAAAGCGGTCGTTATCTTTTATTCACCCCACTCAAGGATGCAGTGACATGGAAATAAACAACCGTCCCCTCCCGCCACTGACCGCCGGCGGCTCCCAGCCCGGCATCAAGCTGCCTGACTCGGGCAAGGTGCTGACCCCTCCGCCCCTGACGGCGGAACAGAAAGAGGCGCTGGAAAAACTCAGAGACAAGGCCAAGGAACAGCCTCAGCCACCGGTCACGGTCACGGCGCCAAAAACCTCATTGATCGACGAAGTCGTCTGATCCGCGCCCCCCGGATGGCCACGGCCGTGCCTTGGCCACAGGCAAAAAACACCGGGCAGGTGACCAAACCTGCCCGGTGCCCGACGACCTGTCGTGTTGCTGCAATCGGCCTCAGCCCAGACTGTTGAGGCACACCACCTTGGGCTGGGTCATTTCCTCATAGGCAAAACGCACCCCCTCGCGGCCCAGGCTGCCGTACTTGAAGCCGCCAAACGGCATGGCATCGAAACGGTAATCGGACGAATCGTTGATCATCACCCCGCCCGCCTCGATCCGCCGCGCAGCGTCCATGGCGGTGCGCAGATCGTTGGTGAAAATCCCCGCATGCAGGCTGTATTCGGGCTGGTTGGCCAGGGCAATGGCCTGATCCAGATCGTCGAACGGCTGCAAGACCACCACTGGCGCAAAGACTTCGTCCTGCCACAGGCGACTGCCATGGTCGACATTCTCCAGCACCGTGGCGGCGTAGCAGGAACCCCGGCGCTGATGCCCGCAGAGCAGCCGAGCGCCCTGCTGTAGCGCTTCATCCACGACCTTCTGCGCGTTCTGTGCCGCCTGCAGGCTGATCATCGGCCCGATATCCGTGCTGTCGGCCAATGGGTCGCCACTGACCTGCTCCCGGGCCAGGCGCACAAAGGCCTCGCGAAACGCCTCATAGATCGAGGCCTGGACCAGCAGGCGCTGGGTGCCGATGCAGTTCTGCCCCGCCGCCCAGAACGCCCCCGACACACAGCTCTGTACCGTGGCCTGCAGATCACAATCGGCCATGACGATCACCGGCGCGTTGCCCCCCAGGTCCATGGCCAGCTTCTTCAGGCCGGCGCTGCGGGCGATCTGCTCACCGGTGACAAAGCCGCCGGTGAAGGAAATCATCCGCACCTCGCGCGCCGCCACCAGGGCCTTGCCCAGCTCCGCGCCGCCGGTGGCCAGGGTCACCACCGAAGCCGGCAGCCCGGCATCGCGCAAGTAGTCCACCAGCTTGATCGCCGACAGCGGCGCCAACTCCGACGGTTTGAGAATCACCCCGTTGCCCCCGGCGATGGCCGGGCCCAGCTTGTGCGCCACCAGGTTCAGCGGATCGTTGTAAGGGGTGATCGCCAGAATCAGCCCCAGAGGTTCGCGAGAGAACCAGCCCTGGCGGTTTTCCGAGCCTTCATAGGCATCGAACGGCAGCACCTCGCCGGCATTGCGCTTGGCCTCTTCCGCCGACAGCTTGAGGGTATTGACGCAACGTTTGACCTCCTTCTGCGCCTGCTTCAGGGTCTTGCCCGCTTCGTCGACGATCAGCCGGGCAAAATGCTCGGCGTCGCGCTCGATGTTCAAGGCCGCCCGCTCCAGAATCCTCGCCCGCTGATAACGCGGCAGCGCAGCGCAGTCCTTTACGCCCTCGCGGGCCTGCTGCAACAGGTACGGCACGGCACCGGCCTCAAAGCGTGGCACCGCACCAATGACGCGGCCATCGAAAGGGCTGCAGACGTCAATCGAATCGGCGACCGGCGCCAGGCGTGACAGATTCATGGGCAGGCTCCTAGCGGCTCGAGCGCGACTGGTGGATGTGGATGATGTCCGAGAGCAAGGCAAAGGCGGTCTCGATACGCCCGGCGCCCGGCCCGGACACCGTCACCGCACCCAGCAGTTCGGTGTTGAACGACACCGCGTTGATCGCCCCGGAAATACCCGCCAGTGGATGGGCCAGCGGCAACAACCGCGGCTCGACGCTGGCCTGCAGCGAACCATCGGCCAGGCGTTGGGCCGAACCGATCAGCTTCCAGCGCGCACCCTCGGCCCGAGCCTGCTCCAGGTCCGCCGCCGTCAGGCCGGAGATGCCCCGGCAGCTGACATCGCTGACGGTCAACTGTGCACCGAGCAGCTCGTTGGCCAGGATCACCACCTTCAAGCGCACATCAAAGCCTTCGACATCCGCCGTCGGATCAGCCTCGGCATACCCCAGGGCCTGAGCCTCGGCCACCGCCTCGGCAAAGCCCAGTCCGCCTTCCATGCGGGTCAGAACGAAATTCGAGGTGCCGTTGAGAATGCCCTCGAAACCCAGCAGCTCACTGCCGGCCAGGGACTGCTGGGCCAGACGGATCACCGGAGTGCCGCTCATCACCGCGCCCTCGTATTCGAAGGCCGCCTGATTACGCTGGGCCAAAGCCTTGAGCTCGGCGCCGTGCAGGGCAATCGGCCCCTTGTTGGTGGTCACCACATGCTTGCCCTGCTCCAGGGCCCAGCGGCAGAAAGTCGTGGCCGGCTCGCCGTCCACCGGATTGGTGAAAGTGGCCTCGGCAATGATGTCGGCGCCAGAGTCCTTGATCACCTGCTCGTTGAGCGCCTCCACCTGGCCGCCGGGCAGTTGCGCCAAAGCGCCTTTGGTCGCTGGCAGCTGGCTCAGCAAGCCGGCGTCCAGTCCCTGGGGAGCAACGATAGAGCCGAGGAACAGATCGCTGACACCAACGATTTTCAAACTGAAACCCAGCTGTTTTTTCCATGCCTGATTGCGCTCGGCAATCAATTGCGCCAGGGCCCGATTGACCCCGCCGAAGCCCACCAGGGCGATGTTGTATTCAGTCATTTTTGTTGTGTTCCATCCGGGTTGAGAAGCTGATGGACACAAGGTTAGGGGGCTGGCCCGGGCAGTGAAATATGCCGTTTTGCTGTATTTACTGAGCATTTTGCCCAGCGCCCGTGACAGCTGCCGAAGGCTGCGCTCACGGGCGCTGGCTACGCAAAACCCGCAACCAAGGCTGCCCCTGTAGCCGCTGCCGAAGGCTGCGATCGGCTCCGCAGGAGACGCCAAACCTGGCGGTGCGGCCCATCAGGACAACACACAGGGTTCCATTCATCGCAACATGCTGATTGACGGCGCAGGAAGGTCCTTCGACCCTTTTCGCAGCCTCGCCTAAGGCTCGGCAGCGGCTACAGGGATTGCTGGGGCTATAGATCGTGTAGCCTCTGCCGAAGGCTGCGAACAGGCCTTGGGCCCGCAGCGAGCCCACCAACGCTGAAGCCCCTTCGGGCCTTTTCGCAGGCTGCGCCAGCGGCTACAGGAGGCCAGAAGATCCGGCTCTGCGCTCAGGCCACAGAGGACAAAACAAAGGACGTCACGGTATTTTCCACCCCAGGCAAGGCGGCGATGTCATTCCACACCCGGTGCACCCGCTCCGCACTGGCGGCGCTGACCCGCACCAGTACATCGAACTCGCCGCTGAGCACTTCGCACTGGACGATCTCCGGCATCGCCCGCAAGGCCTGCAATACCTCGGCGCCGCGCATGCGGTCGTAGCGGTAGACAAAGATCAGCGCATTGATCCGGGTCTCCGCCCCGCGCCCCTCGCCCAGGCGAATGGTGTAGCCCTGGATCGCGCCGTCGCGCTCCAGGCGTTCGATGCGCTGGCGCACGGCATTGCGCGACAGGTTGACCTTGGCCGCCAGCTCGGCGTGGGCGGCCCGGGCATTGAGGGTCAGTTCGGCCAGGATGCGCTCGTCCAGAGGATCAAGAATCCGCTTCATGGGCTCACCTTGCACCGGCCCATCACCAGGACTCCAGGCAGTGCAGCAGCGCGCCAAAGTCATCCGCGGCCAGCGTCTGCCACTGCAGCGTCGAAGGCGGTGCCACCGGCTCCTGCGGCAACCCGGGGAGGCCCAGCGAACTCAGCAGGCGCGCCGACTTGGCCGGTGCAATCTCCCCCAGGGTGACCATCGGTGCCACCAGGCTGCGGCGGTACAGGCGCGCCGCCAGGACGCCGGTGGCGGCATGGGGATCAATGACGTAGCCGGTGTCCCGGTACAGGCTGACGATCTCCTTGCCGGTCTCTTCATCACTGACCGAATAGGAGTCGATGATCATCCGCGCCTGCAGCCAGGCCTCGTTGTCCAGGGTCATCTCGCCGCTGTCCTCGAAGCCCTGCATCAGCGCCGCCACCGCCTGCGGGTCCTGGCCATACAGTTCCCAGACCAGGCGCTCCAGGTTGGCGAACAGCGACAGGTCCATGGCCGGCGACAGACTCTGGCTGGCCTGCCCCCGGAAATACTGGTTCTTCAGGAACAGTTGGTGCAGGGCGTCATTGCGGTTGGTGGCCACGATCATCTGGGTGATGGGCAGGCCCATTTTCTGCACGATGTAGCCGGCATAGACCTCGGCGAAACTGGCCGCCGGTACGCTGAAGCCGATGGGCCGCTGGCCCCCGCCCAGTTGCAGCACGGCATGGAAGTACAGCACCAGCTGGGCCATGACCCCGACCCAGTTGCTGGAGTTGAAGCCGATCACCTCGTGCTCGGCCAACGGCCACTGGCGCAGCAAGCGGCTGACCAGGGTCTGGCAATCATCGAAGCTGCCCTCCACGGCGAAGCGCCACAGGCCCGGGTGGTGCGCCGCCTGCAACTGCCGCCCTTGCTGTTCCGGCACGCCGTGCTGCGGATAGAACACCAGCACTCGCGTCTGCGGGCAGTCCTTGAAGGCCTCGATGGCCGCCAGCCCGGTGTCGCCATTGGTGGCTCCCACCAGCACCCCGGCGCGCTGCCGGCGCTGGAGAAAGTAGCCCACCAGTTGGGCCTGCAGGCGTGCGGCAAAGTCCTTGGCCGAACCGCTGGGGCCATGAAACAGCTCCAGCAGCCATTCGTTGCGATCGATCTGGCGCAGCGGCGCCACCGCGCGATGGCCAAAACCGCTGTAGGCCTGGCCAAGCAGATGCTTGAAGTCGGCCTCGGGCAGGCTGTCGCCGACAAAGGGACTGAGCACGCGAAAGGCCAGTTCGGGGTAATCCAGGGTCGACCAGTTGGCGATTTCCTGGGGGCTGAAACTCGGCAGTTGCTGCGGCACATAAAGCCCGCCATCGGCAGCCACGCCAGACAGGACCACGGTTGCAAAATCCACCTGCTCGGTGGCACTGCGGGTACTCACATAACGCATGCTTGGCTCCGGCCAGTCATTTGTAGCGATGGGCCTGCTCCACCAGCCAGGTGGAAAACTTCAGCGCATCGGGGTGTTGCTCGGCGTCAGCGCCGCGCACCAGATAAAAGGATTCGCTGGCCTCGATACGCTGCTCGAAAGGCTCCACCAGACGCCCGTCGGCCAGCATTTCAGCAACCATCGAGGAACGGGCCAGGGCCACGCCCTGGCCCAGTTCGGCCATACGCAGGGTCGAGATCAGGGTGTCGAACTGCATGCCCCGGGACGAGTCCACGCCACTGGCGCCAGCGCGCTTGAGCCAGTAGCCCCAGCCCTCCTCATAGCCCAGTACATGCAGCAGTTGATGCCGGGCCAGATCGTCCGGCACCTGCAGCGGCAAGCGCGCCAGCAAGGCCGGGGCGCAGACCGGGAACAGGCTGTCCCAGGTCAGGCGCTGGGCCACCAGCCCCGGCCAGTGGCCGCGGCCCCAGCGGATCTCCATGTCGTCCTCGCCGTCCAGTTCCTTGACCCAGATATTGCTGATGTAGCGCAGGTCCACCTGGGGCTGGGCCTGCTGGAAGGTCACCAGCTTGGGCGCCAGCCAGTGGACGAAGAACGCCAGGCTGCCGCGCACCTTGATCGGCCGGTGCTGGTGCTGGCCGAAGATCTCGTTGGTGCCCACCGCCAGCCGGGTGATGGCGTCCTGCACCACCGGCAGGTAGGAGCGCCCTTCCTCGGTCAGGTCCAGGCCCCGGGGCAGGCGCTTGAACAGCGCTACCCCGAGGTGGCTTTCCAGTTGGCGGATCTGCTGGCTCACCGCACCCTGGGTGAGGAACAGTTCCTCGGCGGCGTGGGTGAAGTTCAGGCAGCGGGCGGACACTTCGAAGGCGCGCAGCCAGTTCAGCGGGGGCAAGCTTTTCTGCTTCATGGCCTGACTCTCATGGACACCCTGGAGACCGCTCCCGTTCTTCAGCCCTGAAGGGCATCGGACGAGCGTGCCAGAGGTGCCAGGGCCAGGCGCCGCTGGCGGCTACTGCGGGTAATGTAATACACGAAGTAGCACCAGGCGATGAAGGGCACACCGAAGTACAGGGCCACCCGCTGCTCGGGGTCGAAGCCGATGCCGACACAGGCCAGGGCGCAGCAGAACAAGGCCCCCAGCGGCACCCAGGGGTAGCCGCGGACACGGAACTTAAGCTCGCGCACATCACCGCCATTGGCCACGTAGTGACGGCGAAAAGCGATCTGGCTGGCGGCGATGCTCATCCACACCACCACCACCGCCAGCCCGGAAATCGACACCAGGGCCAGGTAGATGGTGTCCGGGGCGAACACACTGCTGAGCAACGAGGCCGCACCGCCGGCCATGCTCACGATGATCGCGTTGAGCGGCGTGCCCATGCGGGTCAGGGCCGAGAACTGCTTGGGCAGGTGGCCCTGGTCGCTCAGGGTCCAGAGCATCCGCGAGGCGGCGTACAGCCCGGAGTTGGCGGCGGACAGCAGCGCGCTGATGATCACGAAGTTCATGATGTCCGCCGAGTACGGAATGCCGATGTAGGTGAACACCGTGACGAACGGACTTTCCACCAAACCGGCCTGCTCCCGGGGCAACAGGGTGGCGAGGACGAAGATGGTGCCGACGAAGAAGATCGCCAGGCGCAGCACCGTGGTGCGGATCGCCCGTGGCACATTGCGTTGCGGGTCGCGGGTTTCACCGGCGGCAATGCCGATCAGCTCAGTGCCGGAGAAGGCGAAGGACACCGCCAGCAGAGTCATGGCAATCGGCATGAAGCCGGTGGGGAACAGCCCCTCGCGGGTGAAGTTGCTCAAGCCGATGCTGTGGGCCTGATCGATGTTCAACAGGCCCAGGATTGCCCCGCCACCCACCACCAGGAACACCAGCACGGTGATCACCTTGACCAGCGACAGCCAGAACTCGGTCTCGGCGAACAGCCGCACCGAGACCACGTTGGACAAAAACACCACCAGGGCGAACAGCGCGCTCCAGATCCACACCGGGGTGTCGGGAAACCAGCGGGTCATGAGGATACCGGCGGCGGTGAATTCCGAGCCGATGGCCACGGTCCAGGTCAGCCAGTACAGCCAGGCTACGGTGTAGCCGGTGCCAGGGCCGAGAAAGCGCGTGGCGTAAGTGCTGAAGGAGCCGGTCTCGGGCATCTGCACCGCCAGCTCGCCGAGGCACATCATCACCATGTACACCATCAGCGCGCCGATGATGTAGGCGATCACCGCACCCAGCGGGCCGGCCTGGTTCACCGTGTAGCCGGAAGTGAGGAACAGCCCGGTGCCGATCACCCCGCCGAGGGCGAGCATGACGATGTGTCGGGTCTGCATTTCTTGCTTGAAGCCGCCGCGCAAGTCGGTCTGTTGTTCTTGTAGGGACATGATGGTTCTCATGAAAGTTGTCAGGGCAAGTCTCAATTTCTGCGACTGTGGAAATGGGCAGAAAACAAATCGGATGCCACCAGGTTTTTATTGTTATTCCTCTTCATGAAGCCCCCACGGGCTGCCTTGCTGTGGGGGTGTTGCGCGCTCTTTCAGTGGGCGACCTCGGCCCGGGTATTCAGGGAAGGGACGGCGCCGGGCGCCGGGTTGTGCTTGAGGGATTGGCGCAGCCAGGCGAAGGCCTGTTGCAGGTCGGCCAGCAGGTCGTCGGTGTCTTCGATGCCCACCGAGATCCGCACCAGGCCTTCGGAAATGCCCAGGGCCTGGCGCTCTTCCAGGGTGTTCTCCACATGGCTGGTGGTGCGCGCCGGGCCGTAGATGGTTTCCACCGCCCCCAGGTTGCCGGCGCAGTGGGCGTAGCGCAGGCGCGGCAACAGCAGCTTGACGCTGTCCATGCCGCCCACCAGGACAAAACTGACGATGGCGCCGAAACCGCGCATCTGCGCACAGGCCACGGCGTGGTTCGGGTGGCTGGGCAACCCTGGGTAGTTCACCGCTTCCACCAGCGGCTCGTTGAGCAGGAACTGCGCCAGTTGCGCCGCGCTGTGCTGTTGCTGACGCATGCGCAGGGCCAGGGTCTTGATCCCGCGGATGATCAGGTAGGCCGAGAACGGATCGAGGCTGGCGCCGTTGATTTCCCGGTAATGGCGCACCTGGCTCATCAGCGCTTCGCTGCCGCAGGCCACGCCACCGAGCACGTCGCCGTGACCGCTGAGGAACTTGGTGGCGCTGTGGATCACCACATCCACGCCCAGGGCCAGGGGGTTCTGGTTCAGCGGCGTGGCAAAGGTGTTGTCCGCTACCACCAGGGCGCCGACCTTCTTCGCCGCACTCACCAGACGCTGGATGTCGACGATCTTCAGGGTCGGGTTGGTCGGGGTCTCCAGGTACAGCAGGTCGCAACCCTGGGCGATCTCGGCTTCGATCTGCTGCTGGTCGAAGGTTTCGCAGAGGGTCACGGCCACGCCCATGCGCGGCAGAAATTCCTCGAAGATCTTGTTGGTGCCGCCGTAGCTGTCCTTGGTCGACACCACCCGCTGGCCGTGGCGCAGGAAGCTGTAGAGCACGCCGCTGATGGCTGCCATGCCGCTGCTGAAGGCCACCGCCGACTCGGCGTTTTCCAGGTCCCGCAGCTTGGCTTCCAGGGTCTCTACCGTGGGGTTGCTCATGCGGCTGTAGATAAAGCCCGGGGCCTTGCCCAGGGCCACGTCATACCACTGGTCGATGTCGTCGTAGCCATAGGCGGCACTGGCGACAATCGGCGTTTGCGTGGCGTTGTAGGGATGACGGATCTGCTCCCCGCCCCAGACCACTCGAGTGGCGGTCCCGGGATTTTCCAGCCCTGTGCGTTCAGGTTTTTTATTCATTGCAACGGCTCACCATAGAGGGCGCGCGGCCTGTTGCCGCGCTGGATCTGGTGGCCAATATAGAGAAAAGCCCAAGCCCCGAGAAACGATGTTATCGGGGCCAAAGGGGCGGTTTTTTTAATGCCTCGTCGGCCGGGAAAACGCCCATCGCACGGAGATTTTCAAGCCGCCCTTGCGCGCCGGCCATGCACCTTGCGAAGCTGACGACCGCCTGATCGAGCGCCCCACACCACCACCAGGAACGGCCATGAACCGCACCGAGCACCTGGGCCTGATGGCCCGCTACAACCAATGGATGAACGCCAAGCTGTACAACGCCGCCATGAGCCTGCCCGAGGGACAGATCGTCCTCGACCGCCAGGCGTTTTTCGGCTCGATCCTCGGCACCCTCAATCACCTGCTGGCCGGTGACACCATCTGGCTCAAGCGCTTTGCCCAACACCCGACGCAGCATCCGGCGCTGGCCCCACTGCAGCAGGTGGCCCTGCCCCAGGACCTCAAGACCCTGCTGTTCCCAAACCTCGACGGGCTCTGGCAGCAGCGCCAATGGCTGGACCAGTTGATCCTGGATTTCAGCCAGTCCCTGAGCGACGCCGACCTGGACAGCAGCCTGCATTACACCAACACCCGGGGCGTGGTCGCCGAGCGCAATGTGTATGCCCTGCTGGTGCATTTTTTCAATCACCAGACCCATCACCGGGGCCAGGCCAGCACACTGCTGACCCAAGCCGGCGTGGACATCGGCGATACCGATCTGCTGCTGTTGATTCCATCAGCGCTCTGATCGGGCGCCGATTATTTATTCGAGCCTATCTAGCGTGTGCCCCAGGCTTCTGCGACGATGCGCGCGGCAAAAATCTGCTCGCTAAGGAATGGCATCATCAAAGCCCTCAACGCTGTACTTCTGTTATCCGCAATATCCCTGACGGGCTGCGGCACCCTGATCGCCCGCACGCCCAACGCCCATAGCGGCTACGACTACTACAAAGGCACCCAGGCCAATATCGAGCTGCTGACCATGCGTGGCTCCAGTGGCTATGACGGCTACGCCACGGTCTTCTGCTGGGTCAGCATCGTCTGCCCGGTGGTGGCCATCGTCAGCCTGCCGGTGGATGCCGTGGCCGACACCGCGCTGCTGCCCTATGACGCGATGAATCACTGATTCGCGCCCGACCCTGTTTCGCCCCTGCGTGGAAGCCCGACCATCCGAATCCTCCATTACCTGTTGTTGCTCAACACCCTGCTGCTGTCCGGCTGCGGCACCTACATGACTCGCGGCAATGCCCTGGATTTTCGCGACGACCGCTACTACCGTAGCGTCAAGACCAACGCCCAAGTGCTCACCGGCTATGACATGGGCTACGCACGCATGATCACCGGCGGCTGCTGGGTGACGGTGGTGTGCCCGATCCTGATGATCGCCAGCCTGCCCCTGGATGCGGCGCTCGACACCGTGCTGCTGCCCTACGACGCGTTCCAGCCGGAACGGCCCAAGCGCAACAGGCACGTGAAGAAGAAGGAGATTCCCGAGGAAGACCTGCCGGCATTGCCCATCAGTGCCGAGGTGCAAGACCCAACGGCCCACACCCCGCCCATCACCCCGCAGGCTGACTGACCCCCTTCAGGCGGGCATGCGCCGTGTCTTGGCGCAACCGGGCTACGCCTGATCCGACGCGCACAGCGCTGCCCTGCGCTGCTCCAGGCAGCAGCGCCGCCCCAGCCGATCCACCTGCGGGCGACCGAACAGATAGCCCTGCCCCCACTCGCCACCACAGGCGGTGGCCAGGTTCTGGTCGCTGCCCGTCTCCACCCCTTCGATGATCACGCACGGCGCCAGGGTCTTGCACAGCTGCACCAGGTGGCTGAGGGTCTGGGCGCTGTTGAGTTCGCCACGGGCACGCTGGATGTAGCCCTTGTCGATCTTGACGATGTCCGGCCGGGTCTGGCGAATGAACTCCAGGGTGCCCAGGCCCGCGCCGAAATCGTCGATGGCCACCCGGCAGCCCATTTCGCGCAGGCACAGGACGAATTCGCTGGCCGCCTCGATGCTCGGCGGCGTGGCGCTTTCGGTGATCTCGATCACCAGTCGCGCGGCCACTGAAGGTGAGTCGCGCAGCACCTGCAGAATCGGCAACCAGAAGCCGTCGATGATCGCGCTCTGGGCGGAAATGTTGCAGCCCAGGCGCAGGCGTTCATCACGGTGCAGCGCCTCGATCACGCAGCGCACCACGCTGTGATCGAGCTCGCGCATCAGTTGGTGTTTTTCCAGCAGCGCCAGAGGATAGACTTCGCCGCCCTGGGCATCGATGTGGCGCAGCAAGCCTTCGTGGTACAGCACCCGGCTGCTGTCGGGCAGCCACACCACCGGCTGGAACGCCAGCATCAGGCGGCCCTGGGCCAGTTCACGATAAAAGTCTCTGACGCTTTGCATGACAACTCCCCGGGCAAGACAACGGCACCCTCGCGGCGAACCGGATGCGACGCGCTGGCCGTCACCCTTCCCAAGGGCCCTGGCCGAGCATGATCGACCCTGGCACAGGCCTTGAGGAAGTGTTCCTGGATACCTTTCGCTTGTCCTCGGAAACGCGCGGCACTGCCGAATCGTCTGTGGCCCCGTGTTTATTGCAATCATGCCAATGGCCTCTCCGATATCACTTAGCCATCAGTCCAGGAAGACCTATGCATAGAATGACCAGCGCCAGCTTTCGGGTGCTTGCCGATGTCATGAATGAGGGCGGCGCCCACGTCGAAACCTTGCTCAAGCAATTGGGCAGCAGCCTGCGGGATGTGTATGAAAACCCCAAGGGCGTGAGGCTGGAACTGGTCTATCAGGTGATACAGGAAGCCGTGCGCCGCACCGGCAAGCCGGACCTGGGCCTGCTGGCCTACAGCAAGGCCCATCCGGCCAACCTGGAGGCATTGGGCTATGCGGTGATGTCCTGCGCCACCCTGGGCATCGCGCTGCAACGCCTGGTGGATTACCACGCGCTGATCAGCAACGGCTTCTGCATGTGCCTGGAACGCAAACCGCAGATGCTGACCCTGATCGGCTTCGACGTGGCCAGCGAACCCTCGATGATGCCCCGGGCCTTTATCGACGCCGGCGCGGCCCAGACCCTGGGCCTGCTGCACTGGCTGTTGCCGCAGCACAAACTGCGGCCCCTGGCGGCCACCTTCACCTACGAGGAGCCGCTGGACACCGGGTCACTGCGCCAGCTGCTGGGAGACAACCTGCAGTTTTGCGCGCCCTACAACAGCCTGTCCTTCAGCAGCCAGGATTGCGCCATTGCCCTGCCCACCGCCGACCCGGCCCTGGATGTGCTGCACCTGGAGTACGCGCGCAATCGCCTCAACCTGCTGCACAACGGTTCGATGACCGCCCGGGTCCGCCGAGCGCTGTCCGAACGCCTGGCCCAGGGCGCGCCGAGCGACCTGCCGAACATTGCCCAGATCGTCGGGGTCAGCACCCGCAGCCTGCAACGCCGCCTGGGCCATGAAGACGTGCATTTCTCCGCCTTGCTGGACGAAGCCCGCTTGATGCTGGCCCACAGCTTCCTGCGCAACTCCATGCGCAGCGTCAAGTACATCGGCGCGCTATTGGGCTTTCGCGACCAGAGCAGTTTTCACAAGGCCTGCCTGCGCTGGTTCGGCATGACCCCGGGGCGCTACCGCGAGCAGTGAGCCGCGGGAAACGACAACGCCGAGCGAAAGCTCGGCGTGAAGGGAACGCAAGGTGGATCAGTGAGCGGCCAGCTGCGGCTGGACTTGCGGCATCGCCGAGGAGTGATGGTTGAGGATCTTCCACTGGCCATCGATGCGCTCGTACAGGAAGGTGTAGCGCGCCTGGACCTTCTCGGCCTTGCCCGACGCATCGGTCAGGGTGAAGGTGTAGACGCCGCTGTCCAGGGCGGCATCGGGGCCCAGGTGACGGATTTCACGGTAGTTGATCTGCCCCACCGGCTTGGACGCCAGGAAGTGCTCGAAGTAGTCCTGGATCTGTGCGTGAGTGCTGCGCACCTGGTTCGACACGGTCGGCTGCAAGACCGCGTTCGGTGCATACAGGCTCACCACCGACTGCGGGTTGCCGGTCTGCAAGGCGCTGTTCCAGCGATCGAACAGGCCGGCGATCTCGCGGTCCTGGGCCGCTTGCGGCTGCTCGGCAACGGCGCTATAGACATAGGGCTTGACCTCGGCGGCCACCGCCAATGGAGCGGTGAAGGCAAAAAACAGGGCCAGGGCAGTGGTTTTCAGTTTCATACGATTTCTCCAGTGGGTTTCAATGAGCCACACTTTGCCCATCGCCGTCGCCCGCGCCATCGGCCAACTGGAGCTTTTGGCCTATGCCATTTGGCAGATAGGCGTGACGTGCAGCAGCGGGTCTAATGCCCGCTTTTGTTCAACAGCAGCGCCGCCACACTGGAGCCCCGCCATGTCCACCCCATCCTTCGACCCCGCCAGCGCCCTGGCCCTGCGCAGCCAGTATCGACAGTCCCAGAGCCGCGCCGCGCGCCTGCGACTGCTGGTGGACACCGGCCAGGAGCTGCTGCAACTGCCCCCCGAGCAGATGCGCCAGCGGGTGGTGCAACGGGCCTGTGCCTTTGCCGCCATGGACCACGGGCTGCTGCTGGAATGGGCCGAAGACGGTGTGATCCACACCCGCGCCGCCCAGGGTCATGAAGAGCGCCTGCAAGGCCTGCGCGCCCTGGCCGATCACCCGCAGTGGCCGGAGCCGCCGCCGACCCCGGACAGCGCCGTGCTGCGCGTGCTCTTGCACCGCGCCGACGGCCGGGCCTTCGGCGCCCTGCTGCTGGCCAACAGCGTGCCCATCAGCCCCCCGGACAGCGAAGACCTGGAATCCCTGCAACTGCTGGCCACCCTGCTGGCCGCGCACCTGGAAAACCAGCGCCTGCTGCGCGACCTGCAAGCCCGGGAGCGCAGCATGTCGGAACTGGTGCAGCGCCTGTTCAGCGCCCAGGAAGACGAACGCAAGCGGGTCGCCTATGACCTGCACGACGGCCTGGCGCAAACCCTGGCCGGACTCCATCAGCGCCTGCAGGGCTTCGCCGGGCGCTGTCCGCCGCTGTCCGCAGAGCTGCAGCAGGACCTGCAGACCATCCTGCAACTGGCCCAGGGCTGTGTTGGCGAAGGCCGGCAGTTGATCGGCGGCTTGCGCCCTCACGTGCTCGACGACTTCGGCCTGCTGCGGGCCATCGACCGCGAGGCCGACCGCCTGCGCGACGCCGGTCTGCTGGTGTACTGGGGCCAGCGCGCACCGCAGCGCCTGCCCGACGCGGTGGAAATCGCCCTGTTCCGCATCGCCCAGGAAGCCATCAACAATGTCCTCAAACACGCCCGGGCCTCACAGGTGCACCTGAGCCTGGCCCTGGAGGACGGCCAGGCGCTGCTCGGGGTCAGCGACGACGGTTGCGGCTTCATCAGCTCGCCGGCCCCGGTGGCCGAACAGTTGGGTCAGGTCGCCATGCACGAACGCGCCCATCTGCTGGGCGGCTACTTCAGCTGCGACAGCCGGCCCGGCAATGGCACCCGGCTACTGGCCCGGGTTCCCGTCCAGCCCTTGGAGCCAGCGCTATGAGTACGCTGATACGCCTGGTCCTGGCGGATGATCATGAAGTGACCCGCACCGGTTTCGTCGCCCTGCTGGCGGGCAATCCGGAGTTCGAAGTGGTGGGCCAGGCCAGGGACGGTGAAGAAGCCCTGGCCCTGTGCGAGCAACTGCGCCCGGACATCGCCATCCTCGACATCCGCATGCCGCGGCTCAATGGCCTGGGGGCCGCGCGCCTTCTGCAGCAGCGCCAGCCCGAGGTCAAGGTGGTGATCTTCACCATGGACGACAGCCCCGATCACCTGGAAGCGGCCATGACCGCCGGCGCCGTGGGCTACCTGCTCAAGGACGCCAGCCGCGACGAAGTGATCGGCGCCCTGCAACGGGTGGCCCAGGGCGAGGAAGCCCTCAACAGCGCGGTCAGCGCGCGCCTGCTGCGGCGCATGACCGAACGCGGCAACGGCCAGGCGCCCCAGGTCCAGGCCCTGACCGCCCGCGAGCGCCAGGTGCTGGGGCTGGTGGCCGGCGGCTTCAGCAACCGCGAGATTGGCGAAAAGCTCGGCATCACCACCGGCACCGCCAAGGCCCACGTCGAGCGGGTGATCGGCAAGCTCGGCGCCTCCGACCGCACCCAGGCGGCTGTGCGCGGCATCGCCCTGGGGCTGGTGACCCAGCCCAGCGGGCAGTGGCCATGAACCTGCGCAGCGCCCGGCGCTGGGCCGACCTGCCGCTGCGGGGCAAGGCGCTGGTGGTGATCTCCCTGCCCCTGGTCATCCTGCTGCTGTCGCTGGTGCTGATCTACAGCGCCGAACGCCAGACCGCCCGCGCCGAAGAAGACGTGCGCCGGGTGCTGCTGGTGCAGGGCGACATCCAGACCGTGCACACCCTGCTGGCCGAGGCCGCGGCCAGCGTGCGCGGTTACCTGCTGACCCGCAGCGAGGACTTCCTGCCCGCCTACCTCCAGGCCCGCCCGCAGATCGAAGCCGCCTTGCAACGCCTGGACCGCAACGTGCGCGACACGCGCATGCGCGAGTACCTGCACACCATCACCCCGTTGATCCAGACCAAGCTCGAAGGCCTGGTGGCCCTGCGCAACGGCAGCCGCGACGACAGCGCCACCGTGACCGCGATCCTCATCGACAACAAACAGGTGCTGGACGTGCTGCGTGAACAGATCAGCGCCATGCGCATCCACGAGGACGCGCTGCTGGCCGAACGCACCGCGGCCGCGGCGGCAACCCGCATGCGCCTGCTGTTCGCCACCCTGCTGGCCGCCGGTTGCGGGCTGTTTGGCGCCATCGTTGCGGTGCTGCTGCTGTCCCGGGGCATCGTCACTCGGGTGCAGCAGGTCCAGGGCAACGCCCAGCGCCTGGCCCTGGGTCAGCCCCTGCTGCCGCAAGCCCCGGAACTGGATGAAATCGGCCAGCTGGGTACGCGCCTGGTGGAGGCCGGGCAGTTGCTGGCCGAACGCGAGCGTGCCCTGCGCGACAACGAAGAACGCCTGCGCCTGATCATCGACGGGGTCAAGGACTACGGGATCTTCGCCCTGGACACCGCCGGCATGGTCACCACCTGGAACTTCGGCGCCGAACGGATCAAGGGCTACCGCGACCAGGAAATCATCGGCCGCCATTTCTCCCTGTTCTACCTGCCGGAAGAATGCCCGCAGCACCCGGACATGGCCCTGCGCGAAGCCACCGCCCACGGCCACTACATGGAAGAAGGCTGGCGCTGCCGCAAGGACGGCAGCCGCTTCTGGGCCAGCGTGGTGATCACCGCGCAATACGACGCCAGCGGTGCCCTGCGGGGGTTTTCCAAGATCACCCGGGACATCACCGACCGCCGCGCCGCGGAAATCGCCCTGGGCACCGCCCGCGAAGAAGCCGAAAGCGCCAGCCGCGCCAAGAGCGAGTTCCTCTCGCGCATGAGCCACGAACTGCGCACCCCGCTCAATGCCATCCTCGGTTTCGCGCAACTGCTGGACATGGATTCCAGCGCCGGCCAGCGGCCCCAGGTCGGGCATATCCTGCGGGCCGGCCAGCACCTGCTGGCGCTGATCAACGAGGTGCTGGACATCGCTCGCATTGAAGCCGGGCGCCTGCCGCTGAACGTCGAGCCCATGCCCCTGGCGGCGGTGCTGCATGAAGCCCTGACCCTGGTGTCGCCGATGGCCGCCGACGCCGGCATTCACCTGGCACCACTGCCGGAACTGCCGGTGGACAGCGGAGTGATCGCCGACCGCCAGCGGCTGATCCAGGTGCTGCTCAACCTGCTGTCCAATGCCATCAAGTACAACCGCAGCGCCGGCCAGGTGAGCATCGAGGTGGCGATCAACGGACCGCGCCTGCGTATCAGCGTCATCGACACCGGCGGTGGCATTGCCCCCGATCACCTGGAGCGCCTGTTCAAGCCGTTCGAACGCCTGGATGCCGACCCCAAGGTCGAAGGCACCGGCCTGGGCCTGGCCCTGAGCAAGAGCCTGCTGGAAATGATGGACGGCGACCTCAGCGTGCAGAGCACCCTGGGCAGCGGTTGTCGCTTCAGCCTGGAGCTGCCCTTCGTGCGCCTGCCCGATGCCCCCGCCGCAACGCCTTTTGCCGCTCCGGCACTGAGCCTGCCGACGCCCCAGGCGCCGGCCCGGCACCAGGGCAAGATCCTCTGCATCGAAGACAACCTGCAAAGCCTGGCGCTGATCGAAACCCTGCTGCAGCGCCGGCCGGGGATTCAGTTGCTGTCGAGCATGCAGGGGCAGATGGGCCTGGATCTGGCCCGCCAGCACGCACCGCAGATGATCCTGCTGGACGTCAACCTGCCGGACCTGCAGGGCCTGGAAGTGCTGCAACGCCTGCGAGCCTCCGCCATCACCGCCAGCACACCGATCCTGATGATTACCGCCGACGCCAGCGAGCTGACCCAGCGCACCCTGCGAGAAGCCGGGGCGACGGCGATCCTCACCAAGCCGATCCATGTACCGGCGTTCCTTGCCCACCTCCAAGCCTGCCTAGCGGAGCCCGTATGACTGCCGATATGCGCATCCTGATCGTCGACGACCAACGTCCCAACCTCGACCTGATGGAACAACTGCTGGCCCGTGAAGGGTTGCACAACGTCCTGAGCAGCACCCAGCCGCTGCGCACCCTGGAACTGTTCAACAGCTTCGAACCGGACCTGGTGATTCTCGATCTGCACATGCCCGAGTTCGACGGCTTTGCGGTGTTGGAGCAACTGAACCGACGGATTCCGGCCAACGACTACCTGCCCATTCTGGTGCTCACCGCCGATGCCACCCGCGACACCCGCCTGCGGGCCCTGGCCCTGGGCGCCCGGGACTTCATCAGCAAGCCGCTGGATGCCTTGGAGACCCTGCTGCGGATCTGGAACCTGCTGGAAACCCGGGCCCTGTACAAGACCTTGCGCACCCTGGTGCCGCCGGAGCGCATCGAACTGCTGCGCCCATCCAGGGCCTGAGCTGCCGCACCTGCCGCATCGTGGCACCCTGTAGCCGCTGCCGCAGGCTGCGATGGGCTGCGCAGCAGACCCAAACCGGCTTGCTGATATAACGCAGCGGCCGCTTCGCGACCGTTCGCAGCCTGCGGCAGCGGCTACAGGAATCGCGGGGTTTCAGAGGTCGCGGAAGAACTCGCCGGGGGTGGCGTCGAACTGCTGGCGAAACGCGGCGATAAACGCCGAGGTCGAGTCATAGCCACAGGCCAGGGCCACATCGGTGACCCGCTCGCCCTGCTCCAGCGGGGTCAGCGCGCCGAGCAGGCGCAGACGCTGGCGCCAGGCACGGAAGGTCAGCCCGGTGTCCTTGAGAAACAGGCGGCTGAGGGTCTTCTCCGTGACCCCGAGCTTCTGGCTCCATTGCCCCAGGGTGGTCGGCTGCTCCGGGTGCGCCTGCAAGCTGCGGTAGATCGCCCGCAAGCGCGGGTCCAGGGGCAGCGGCAGCATCAGGTCCAGTTGCGGCGCGGCGGCCAGCTGGTCCAGCAGCACCTGGGCCAGGCGCCCGTCGGCGCTGTCCTCGACATACTCCACCGGCAATTCGCTGAAGGCGCGGATCAGCTCCCGCAGCAGGCTGCTGACCGCCAGCACCTGGCAGCTGTCTGGCGCCGCCCAGGTGGTAACGCTGCAATCGAGGTACAGGCTGCGCATCTCGGTGCGCGGCGAGCTGAACACCCGGTGCGGCACCCCGGCGGGAATCCATACCGCGCGCTGCGGCGGTGCGACAAAGCGCCCGGCGCTGGTCTGGATCTCCAGCACCCCGGCAATCGCGTAGGACAACTGCACCCAGGGGTGGCTGTGGCGCCGGGTCAAGGCGCGGTTGGGCAAGGATTCGGTGCGCCCGTACACCGGTCGCGGCAGACTCGGCAGCCCGGGAATACTGCGGCGGACGATTTTCTCATGTCCTTTAGGCGGCATTAATGGGCTCCTTGGCGTTAGTCGGTAAATTCCAGCCACGTTAGAGTCGCCCCACCGCACTTGGCAACCCCCGGATGATCCCGCTATGACTCGCTCGCGTCTTTTGCCCGACAACTTCACCCTGACCCTGATCGGCGTGGTGCTGCTGGCCAGCTTCCTGCCCGCCAGCGGCCAGGTGGCGGTCGGCTTCGGCTGGCTGACCAACCTCGCCATCGGCCTGCTGTTCTTCCTCCACGGCGCCAAGCTGTCGCGCGAGGCGATCATCGCCGGAGCCGGCCACTGGCGCCTGCACCTGCTGGTGTTCAGCCTGACCTTCGTGCTCTTCCCGCTGCTGGGGCTGGCGCTCAAGCCGCTGCTGTCGCCGCTGGTGGGCAACGACCTGTACCTGGGCATGCTGTATCTGTGCGCCCTGCCGGCCACGGTGCAATCGGCCATCGCCTTCACCTCCCTGGCCCGGGGCAATATCCCGGCGGCCATCTGCAGCGCCGCCGCGTCGAGCTTGTTCGGGATCTTCCTCACCCCGCTCTTGGTGACCCTGCTGCTGAACGTGCACGGCGACAGCGGCTCGACCCTGGATGCCATCGTCAAGATCAGCGTGCAGTTGCTGCTGCCCTTTATCGCCGGGCAGATTGCCCGGCGCTGGATCGGTGCCTGGGTCGGGCGCAACAAGAACTGGCTGCGCTTCGTCGACCAGGGCTCGATCCTGCTGGTGGTCTACGGCGCCTTCAGCGAGGCGGTGAACGAAGGCATCTGGCAGCAGATCCCGCTGTGGGAACTGGGCGGGCTGCTGGTGGCCTGCTGCATCCTCCTGGCCCTGGTGCTGCTGGCCTCGAGCTTTCTCGGCAAGCTGTTCGGCTTCGACCAGGAAGACCGCATCACCATCCTCTTCTGCGGTTCGAAAAAGAGCCTGGCCACCGGCGTGCCCATGGCCCAGGTGCTGTTCGCCGGCAGCACCATGGGCGTACTGATTCTGCCCTTGATGCTGTTCCACCAGATCCAGCTGATGGTCTGCGCGGTGCTGGCCCAGCGCTACGCCAAGCGTCCGGAATCGGTGGCCGAGCTGATGGGCCAGGTCGACCCGTAACCTTTCCTGCAAGGCGGCCCGGCAGCTTGCCGGGCCTGCGCGCAGATGGCGATGAAGCGTGCGCAATGGCATGATGCCGCGGCGAAAATCATCAAGGACCGCTGATGTTTCCCCATCGAATTCAAGCCCCCAGCCAGGCCGACCTGGAACTGCAGGTTAGCGTCCGCCTGGAGGCCGATGACCAGGCCCAGGTCATCGTCCAGTTCGCCAAGGCCGAACAGTACGACGGCGAACTGCTGAGTCAGCTCGACACGCTCTGCGCCCGTTTCGGTGAACGCCTCACCGTGCGTTTCTATAGCCATTACCCGGGCAGTGCGTTTGATGCCCGGGTGTTGCTGGCCCTGCCCCATGTGCAGTCCCTGAGCCTGGACTGCCTCGACACCCTGGATCACTACGAGGCCATCGGCCGCCTGCCCCTGCTTCGGGAGTTTGCCCTGCAGGTGATCAGCGCCGACCTGCCTGAACTGCTCAGCCTGCCCAACCTGGAGCAACTGCACAGCCTTTGGCTGTCCCTGGACAAGGGCCCGGCGATTGAACTGGCGCCGCTTGGCTGGATGCCCGAGTTGCACAGCCTGAGCATCAGCGTGCAGAGCCATCAGCTGGATGTGCTGAGCCAGTGCCCGAGCATCAGGCACCTGAGCCTGCATCGCCTGCCGGCCAAGACCACCCTGGGCATGGTGGCCGGCATGGCCGGGCTGCGCCGCCTGGCGCTGAGTTTCGGCAGCCGCGAGAGCATGCCGGAGTTGCACAACCCCCAGGTCACGGATCTGGAGATCCTGCGGGTGCGCGGCCTCCACCAACTGCAACTGGATGGCTTTCCACAGCTTGAGGTGCTGAAGATCGAGGACCAGGCGCAACTGCGCCAGCTGGATCTCGCCGGACTGGCGCGGCTGCACAAGCTGAGCCTGATCAACCTCAAGAGCCTGGGGGAACTCAGCGGCCTGAACACCTCGAACATCGCTGACCTGCGCATCATCAAGGCCCCACAGATGGATCTGCTGACACTGATCGACAGCCAGCTACCGACCAGCGTCCAGCACCTCAAGCTGCTCAGTGGCAAACGCGCCGTGGATAAACAGCTCGAAGCCCGACAACAGCAACTGGGCATCCCTGAACCCCGCGGCCCGTACTGAACGCCGCCCTCTCGTAGGAGCGAGCTTGCTCGCCAAGAACCTCAACGATAACGCGCACTGGCAGGGGATAGGCGGCGCTTTGGAAAGCATCGCGAGCAAGCTCGCTCCTACAGATGGGCATTAATCTGACCGTTCCAACTATTCTGACCTGATAAGGAGATCCCATGTCCTTTGTTCCCCGCTTTACCGAACTGCTGCTGACGCACCTGCAACAGGAAGAACGCCAGCGCATTCTCAAATCGATTGTTGTCAGCGTCGCTCCGGAACTGTGGCTGAGCCTGGAATCGGCGGCATTGCTGGACATCAATCGCGAGCATTTCGGCCTCGGCGGCCAGTTGGATGAACGCGACGACTACCGCCCCAGCCACATCAGCGTTCCTCGCTGCAACGTCCCGCGCTGGCTGATCGCCGCCGAGCGGCGCAAGGTGGATATCTGGGTCGAGGACAGCTACGGCGAAAAGGCCTCGACCGCCATCGAGTTCAAGGTGGTGCACAACAACAAGAACGCCTATTACAAGATCTGGGAAATCCGCAAGGACCTGGTCAAGCAGATACCCCGCACCAGTCCCGATGAGCGCATCGAGCGCTGGGGCATCGTGCTGCTGAGCTACTCACGCTTCTACAGTGACCAGCAAGGCAACTACAGCTATGGCAAGTTCGACAGTTGCCAGGCGTTTCTCGACGCTTTCGAGAATGGCCTGAACGACAACAACGAGTGGTACGCCGACGCACCGGAGCTGGAACTGGAGATGAAACCGACCCAGATAACCAATCTGGACAGCGCGAATTACATCGAACCTGGGAAAGGCTCGGGGGTGTATCTGGCACTGGTCCGGTGCAAGGCCTGAGGCTTGCCTGCAGAGCCCAAACCGCTGCGGTTTACCCACACCGCCGTGGAGCGCATCAGTGCTTCGCGGCTGTGCTAACGTTCGCCAACGTCCCGGCTTGAAACCCTGCCCATGTCCATCACCGACAACCTCCTGGCCTTCACCCTGGCCGCTACCCTGCTGACCCTGACCCCGGGACTGGACACCGCCCTGGTGCTGCGCACCGCCACTGTGGAAGGCAAGCAACAGGCGCTACGCGCGGCGCTGGGGATCAACGCCGGTTGCCTGCTTTGGGGCGCGGCCGTGGCTTTCGGCCTGGGGGCCTTGATTGCGGTGTCGGAACTGGCCTTCAACCTGCTGAAATACTGCGGCGCGGCCTACCTGGCCTGGCTGGGGCTGAACATGCTGTTGCGCCCACGCCGCTCGTTTGCTCCGGCAGACGCAGACGGCAATCCCGGGGCCAACTGGTTTCTCAAGGGCATGCTGGGCAATGTGCTCAACCCCAAGGTGGGGGTTTTCTACGTGTCCTTTCTGCCGCAGTTCATTCCCCAGGGACAGCCGCTGGTGCTCTGGACCTTCGGTCTGGTGAGCATCCACGTGGTGCTGGGGCTGATCTGGTCCCTGCTGCTGATTGGCGCCACCCGCTCCCTGAGCGGGGTGCTGCAGCGGGAAAAGGTGATCCAGTGGATGGACCGCACCACAGGGATGATCTTCGTGCTGTTCGCGGCTCGCCTGGCCTTGAGCAGGCGTTGAACATCGCTCCCCTCAAACCTCAGCCAGCACCGCTCCACGCTCTTCCAGCAACTTCACAAAACTGCTCAAACTCTGGGACACGGTGCCGCGCCGCCAGACCAGCCAAGTGCGCAGGAAGCGAAAGCGCGGCGACAGCGGCCAGACGCTGACCGTGGCGCAGCCGGGCATGCTTTCCAGCATGCTGCGGGGCATCAGCGCCAGCCCGGCACCGGCGCTGACGCAGGCCAGCATGCCGTGGTAGGACTCCATTTCGTGGATCTTGCCCGGCACCGCGGCGTCCTGGGTAAACCAGCTTTCGAAGTGATGACGGTAGGAACAGTTGGCGCGAAAGGCGTAGATGCTTTCGCCGTTGACTTCCCGCGCTCGGGTAATCGGCGCGTGCCCCAGGGGCGCAATCAGCACCATTTCTTCCTCGAACACCGGCAGCCCTTCCAGGGCCGGATGACGCACCGGGCCGTCGACGAAGGCCGCCACCAGACGGCCGGAGAGCACGCCTTCGATCATGGTCCCCGAGGGGCCGGTGGACAGGTCCAGTTCGACCTTGGCGTATTGCTGGTTGTAGGCCGCCAGCAGCGCCGGAATGCGCACCGCCGCCGTGCTTTCCAGCGAGCCCAGGGCAAACGGGCCCTGGGGTTCCTCGCCGGCCACGGTCAAGCGCGCTTCGGCCACCAGGTCGAGAATGCGCCGGGCGTAGTCGAGGAAGTTCCACCCGGCGGGCGACAGGCGCAGGCGGCTCTTCTCGCGGATAAACAGTTCCACCCCCAGGTCCTGCTCCAGTTGCTTGATCCGCGTGGTCAGGTTCGACGGCACCCGGTGGATCAATTGCGCGGCGGCGCTGATGCTGCCCTGCTCAGCAACGGCCTTGAAAATTTCCAGCTGGACCAGATCCACTTCATTCTCCAAACGTGAACGACTCGCTTAATATTATTCAGTTTTCAGCAAAGAGCCAGCACCGTAACCTGCCGTCATTCCCACCCTGCAGGACGGTGCCATGAGCCTTGTTTCCAGTCACACCCACGCCTTGTCGATCAACCCCGCCAGCGGCGAGCAGATCGGCGCCTACCCCTACCAGTCCGAAGCGGAACAGGACGCCACCCTGGAGCGCGCCGCCCGCGGTTTCGCCCAGTGGAAACGCCAGAGCGTCGCCGCCCGCGCCGCGCACCTGACGGCACTGGCCCAGGCCCTGCGGGACAACAGCGAGGCCATGGCACGGATGATCAGCCTGGAAATGGGTAAGCCCCTGCCCCAGGCCCGCGGCGAAATCGAAAAATGCGCCCAGCTGTGCCTGTGGTACGCCGAGCACGGCCCGGCCATGCTGGCCCCGGAAGCGACCCTGGTGGAAAACAACAAGGCGCGCATCGAGTACCGCCCCCTGGGCCCGCTGCTGGCGGTGATGCCGTGGAACTTCCCGATCTGGCAAGTGCTGCGCGGCGCGGTGCCGGCGCTGCTGGCGGGCAACACCTACGTGCTCAAGCACGCGCCGAACGTCATGGGCAGCGCTTACCTGCTGCTGGACGTCATGCAGCGCGCCGGTTTCCCTGAAGGCGTCTTCGAGCTGCTCAACGTCACCCCGGACGGCGTGTCCCGCGCCATCGCCGACCGCCGCGTCGCCGCCGTGACCCTCACCGGCAGCGTGCGTGCCGGCATCGCCATCGGCGCCCAGGCCGGCGCTGCGCTGAAGAAATGCGTGCTGGAACTGGGCGGTTCCGATCCCTTTATCGTGCTCAACGACGCCGATCTGGACGAAGCGGTCAAGGCCGCAGTGATCGGCCGCTATCAGAACACCGGCCAGGTCTGCGCCGCCGCCAAGCGCCTGATCATCGAACAAGGGGTGGTCGCGGAGTTCACCCGCAAATTCGTCGAAGCCACCCGCGCCCTGGTAATGGGCGACCCGCTGGCCAGCGACACCTACCTCGGCCCCATGGCCCGCTTCGACCTGCGCGACGAGCTGCACCAGCAAGTCCAGGCCACCCTGGACGAAGGCGCCACCCTGCTGCTGGGGGGCGACAAGGTCGAAGGCGCCGGCAACTACTATCAGCCCACGGTGCTGGCCGACGTCACCGAGCAGATGACCGCCTTCAAGCAGGAGCTGTTCGGCCCAGTGGCCGCCATCATCAGCGCCCGCGATGCCGAGCACGCCCTGGAGCTGGCCAACGACAGCGAGTTCGGCCTCACCGCGACGATCTTCACCCAGGACCTGGAACGGGCCCGGCAGATGACCGACGAGCTGGAAACCGGCGGCGTGTTCATCAACGGCTACAGCGCCAGCGACCCTCGGGTGACCTTCGGCGGGGTGAAAAAAAGCGGCTTCGGTCGCGAGCTGTCGCACTTCGGCGTGCGCGAGTTCTGCAATGCGCAGACGGTGTGGCTGGATCGGCGTTAAGGCCGGGCACGGGGCTTGAGCCGCCGGCCAGGCCCTGATGCCAACGGACATTCAGCACTGGCGAGGGGGCTGACACCCTCTGCGCCAGTTCTTGATTGAGCGGCATGGCTTTAGGCAGCGCAATGCCCTGATTCGCTCAGCGAGTCGCCCACCCTGCTCAGCGAAACTAAGCCCGATCTTGCTGTTTTTTCAGAATTTTCTTGAAGCCCTGCCTGCCCCGACCTTTCTATGATGTTTCTTTTTGATATCACCCGAGGTCCGGCATGTGCGCCCCCGCTCAAAAATTCATCGTTCGCCTGCCTGGTGAGCTTCACACCCAAGTCAAGCGCATCGCCAAGCAGGAAAACCGCAGCATGAACAATGAAATCGTCGACCGACTGGAAAAGTCACTGGTCGCCACCGACGCCCGAGGCCACGACGAAAAACTCATCACTATCCTGCTGAGCAAGATCGAATCCCTGGAACAGCAGATCGAATCCCTGCAAGTGAATCCTCCTGAGTCAAACCCGTAACCCGTAACATCTCCCTCCAGCAGGGCCGGCGTGCGCCTACCGGCCCTGTGTATGTGTGCCTTTACCCCCGCGCCGCAGCTTGTATGATGGCGCCTGCCCGACAGCACCCAGCGGCAACCGCCAGGCCCTTGCCTGATGCCCGCAGGGCTCCCGCGCTGTTCCTCACTACACACTCAGGTCGACGATCGTAGCCTTCTCAGGAACCTCCCCCGGCTTCTGCCATGGGGACCGCGTCGCCTTCTAGGATTGTTCATGAGCCGGACTCACCCGACGCCCCCCACACGCGCCAGCTCCACAGGATTGCCTTTCAATCGCCTGACCCTGGGCCTGTTGCTGGCCGGTAGCCACGCGGTGGCCAACGCCAGCGGCACCCAGTTACCGACCCAGACCGTCAGTGGCGAAGAGCAATACGGCTATCGCGCCGACAGCGCCTCGGTGGGCGGCTTCAGCGAAACACCGCTGCTGGACACCCCGGCCTCCATCAGCGTGATCAACGAAGAGCTGATCAAGGACCAGCAGGCCCGGCTGCTCAGCGAAGTACTGAAGAACGACGCCTCGGTGGGCCAGAGCTACGCGCCGGTGGGCTACTACGAAAACTTCGAGGTGCGCGGCTTCTCCCTGAACGCGGCCAGCAGCTACAAGATCAACAACCGCACCATCACCGGCGAGCAGAACGTCGCCCTGGAAAACAAACAGCGGGTGGAATTGCTCAAGGGCCTTTCCGGCCTGCAAAGCGGGGTCAGCGAACCGGGTGGCTTGATCAACTACGTGACCAAGCGGCCCACGGATATCCGCTCGGTGACCGTCTCCACCGACGATCGCGGCAGCGGTTACCTGGCCACCGACGTCGGCGGCTGGTTCGGCAGCGAACAGCAGTTCGGCCTGCGCGCCAACCTGGCCCATGAAGACCTGCACTCCTACGTCGAGCACACCAACGGCCAGCGCGACTTCGCCTCCCTGGCCCTGGACTGGAACATCAGCCCCGATGCCCTGCTGCAACTGGATATCGAATACCAGAACAAGCAACAGCGCTCGGCCCCGGGCTATCAACTGCTGGGCGGCTCCAGCCTGCCCCACCACGCCTCGCCGAAAAAGCTCCTGGGGCACCAGAGCGGCTCAAAGCCGGTGACCAATGAATCGCTGAACATCGGTGGCAGTTTCGAGTACCGCTTCAACGACAACTGGAAGGGCAACCTCAGTGCGTCCCGCAGCCGGGTGGTGATCGATGACTACAGTTCGTTTGCCTGGGGCGGCTGCACCACCGGCTGCACCAATGCCAACGGCAACTACTTCAGCCCGGAAGGCAACTACGACATCTACGACTTCCGCAGCCCCGACGACACCCGGCGCAACGATGAAGTCCAGGCGGTGCTCAACGGTCGTTTCGACACCGCAGGCCTGGGCCATGAGTTGAGCGTGGGGACCAGTGCATTTCGCCGCGTGGTGGACCGGCGCGAGTCCATCAATCAATGGGTTGGCACGGGCAATATCCAGAGCGAGCCGGAAAACTTCGACCGCTACAACGGCGCCCTCAACGACACCCACAAACGCCTCGACAGCCGCCAATACGGCCTGTTCCTCAGCGACCGCATCAGCTTCAACGAACAGTGGCAGACCGTTCTCGGCGGACGCGAAGTACGCCTCGACGAAGAGAGCTTCGACAAGGACGGCGTGCGCGATCGCCACACCCAGCGCTATGTATTCCTGCCCCAGGCCGCGTTGATCTACAAACCGATCAGCGAACTGTCGCTGTACACCCAATACAGCAAGGGCCTGAGCCTGGGTGGCCAGGCCCCCTGGTTCGCCAGCAACAGTGGCGACACCCTGGCCCCCACCGTCTCCCGCCAAATCGAAACCGGGATCAAATACGACTGGCAGCGCATGAGTTTTACCGCCGCCCTGTTCCAGATGCGCCAGGCCTACCAGTACTCGCGCCCGGACGCTGCAGGCGGTTTCACCTACGTCCAGCAGGGCCAGCAAAAGAACACCGGCCTGGAGCTCTCCGCCAACGGCTGGGCCACCCAGCGCCTGCAGATTGCCGCCAGCGTCGCGGCGATCCGCTCCCGGGTCGAGGGCACCGGCACCCCGGCCTACGAAGGCCACCAGACCCTCAACGTCCCCCGCCTGCGGGCCAGCCTCCAAGGCGACTACGCCCTGCCCTGGCTCGACGGCCTGGCCCTGCTGGGCGGCATGCAATACAGCGGCAGCAAATACGCCGACCGCCAGGGCAACGTCGCCACCGGCGCCTACGCCATCTTCAACATCGGCAGCCGCTACAGCACGCGCATTGATGGCTACGAAACCGTGTTCCGCCTGACCGTGGACAACCTGTTCGACAAACGCTACTGGCGCGATGCAGGGGAATACATGGGCGACGACTACCTGTTCCAGGGCGCGCCGTTGACGGCGCGGTTGAGTGCTTCGGTGAATTTCTGATGCAGCGCCAACCGCCTAGCGAGAATACGCCTCTCAAGTTAGCCCCTGTATTGTATGAGCCGGCTTGCCGGCGAAGGCGGTCTCAAGGACACCCTCGCTGGCAAACCAGTGACTATGCGAATCTGTCAGGCATGCACAAAAAAGCCGGTCATCAAGACCGGCTTGTCAGCGCCTGGTCTGCTCGCCATCAAACCGGCTGCAAAGCCCGCAAGGCTTCAGGGTACTGGCTGGCCACACGCAGCAGCGTTTGAGCCGCGCCTGTCGGCTGGCGCCGGCCTTGCTCCCAATCCTGCAGTGTACGCAGGCTGACCCCCAACAGCGTGGCGAACGCACTCTGAGAGAGCCCCACCTTAGCCCGGGCCTCTGCCGCCCCGGACAGTTTTACCACCGTTGCACGCGCCGCCTTGCCGGCTTTCATCTGGCCCACCGAAGTCAGCAAATCCTTCTGAAACTGCTGCAGTTCATGGTCCATGACTGATTCCCTCTTTCAATTGATTCAGAAAGCCGATGGGCAGATTGTCTAACTTCGCCTTGGTGTAGACAATCAGCAACCAAATAAGACCTTCCGAAAGCAGGTTGTAGTAGATGACTCGTGTGCCGCCGCGCTTGCCGATGCCACTGCAAGACCAGCGCACCTTGCGCAGCCCTCCAGTACCGGGGATGACGTCTCCAACCCATGGGTCTGCGACCAACCAGGTGATGAATTCCAAGCGCTCGGTGTCATTCCAGATCGGCTCGGCGTAGCGCTTGAAGACCTCGGTTTCGATAACGGTATACATGGCTCCACCATCTACGGCAAGGCCGTACAGACGAACAGACAGGCATCCGTCCGACACAACCTGCTGGCGCTGGAAAAACCAATACTCCTGCCGCAACCAGGCATCGCAAGGGGTGGACGTTTGATCTACTCATCACCGAGGGTGGCGGCAATCATCGAGGGCAGCCACTGCTTACCGAAAATACAGATTTGCCTTACAGGCTCGGAACCGATTTACAGGCGAAGGTGTCCTCAAGAGAGCCGTGGTAAGCCACGGTGCATCACTCTGCAATGACTCGAAGCTGCCAACCTGCTTGATCGGCTACTTGATCGGCTACTTGGTCGTTTACTTGGTCGCTCTGGCGGCAGCCCCAAGGAGGATCACACGTCCAACCACCAGTTCAACAACGTCTCGTCCTCATCGTCGTCGAGGTTTTTATAGACATTGGCGTAGTACCACTCGATCCCGGTTTGCTCGCGGAAGCGATCGAACACCGCGTTGATAGGGTCCATGCCATTCCTCGCGGGAACAGCGAATGACAGGTTCCCTTCGAACAGCCCATCCAGGGTTCCGCCCAGCTCACCAGCGACCTCGTTTTCAAGCGCACTGACCACCGCCGGATCAATGTAGTCGGCATAAATCTGAATGCAGAAATTCCCGCCCCGCTTCAGCACTTGCGCCGGCGCATCGGGATTGCGGATTGAAACGATATCGCCCCGCGCCAGGTTCTGTGCCAGCCCCGGTGAAGACAGCAACTCGTAGGTATCCTCATCGATGCGCCGCGCCAGCAACTCCTCGCGAACGGCGCCATCGTCATCGGCCATGTACACCTGGATCAACACAGGGGATTGCTTGTCATCCATACGAGGCTCCACAGTTTCCAGGTTCAACACCTGATCCTTGTTCCGTTACCCAGCGCTTCCATCCCCCTGCCTCAAGGCAACGGCGCAAAGCTCCCACCGCCCTCATTCCACCGAAACCCCGGAAACGTGCAGTCCTTGAAAACAATCCGCAGTTGCTCCCCCTCACCCTGCAACTGCAAGGTATCCACCCCCTGATTCGGACAGCCCGGTGCCGCGATCGCCAGGCTCACCAGCAACTTGCCACTGGCCTTGTCCATCACCTCCACCGTCGTGATCCGCTGATCATTGCCCGGCATCGGCACCTGGAAATACCAGCGTTTGGTGGAAGCACTCTGCAACAGCGTGGTGACCGGCTGCGGCCACGAGCGATCCGAATCCACCAGGCCCACCAGCTTCAGCGCAATGGGCAAGGACTTGCCCGTGCGATAACTGGTCCAGGTGCCGCGCACCTGCTCCTGCTGGCGGGAGTTCAGCAAGTCATTGAACTGCAGACGAGCCACCGGTAGGCCCTGCTCGTCCAGCTCATCCATGGCCAGCGTCTTGTTGCTGTAGCTGAAGGTCGGCTTGAGGCGGATCGGCGTGCGATAGCGCTGATAGGCATAGGTGCCCTGGTAGACCGCATTCTGGCTACCCAGGGTCAAGACAATCGCCTGCTTGCCCAAGGTCCCCTCATACACCCCATGGGACGCCTGCGCCGGCAACAGCCACAGCGCCAACACCAGCACCGCCAGCCCCCGAGCAAAATCAAACCCACGCATCAGAAACGCTCCTCGCCCGACGACAGATATTCCAAACGCTCAGGGGTGATCACCCGGTAATAATCCCAACGCCGAGTGCGCTTGTCGTAGTTGATGAAGTCCTGCTTGCTGAACTCCATCTGGCCACTGGGGGAAAAGCGCAGATCACCGTCCACCGCGAACTGCTCCAACTGCGGATGACGCCGATAGGTCCGCAGATCCCGGCTGTACAGGTAGTACTGCGTGGGCGAGCACCACACCCGGCCATCCGCCTCCCCCACGCGATAGCCCTGGACCTGAAAGTCCATCCGCGCCTCGGCATGAAAATGCCCGAAGGTCAGCGTCCTGGTGCCCACGGACGACAGACACCACTGCCCGCTAATCTCCTGCACCCGCTTACCGGTGGCCCGGCTGATCACCCGGATACTGTCCACCTGCGCCACTTCCTCCCCGGCCTTGCGCGCGGCATGCACACTGAAATAGAAATCCCGATCAAACACCGGCTGCAACAACTCCCCCTCAAAAGCCTCCCGCTGACTGTCGCCAAAGCGCGTCACCCGCTGCAACTGCAACGGCTGCTGCGTGCCCGTGCGCAAATCCACCAGACTGCCCTGCAGCGCCTCTGCCCCCTCGGCGAACGGCTGCAACGACACCGCCGTCGCCGGCAGGGTCGGGTTGTCCATGATGTTGATCAAGAGCGCGGAGCCGGAATGGAAAGGCGTGGATTCCAACGCCATGGGCAAGCGCTCGGACTCGGAGAACCAATAGCCGGACATGCCGCCGCCGTATTGGGAGTCGTAGGTGAGCGCCAGTTCAACCGGCGTGTCGCCGAGGGTGCCGCGGTAGGTGGTGGTGGGGTTGGCTTGGGCGGTTGGAACTAGCAGCGTGATACCCAGCAAAAGCGCTGTGGTCAGGCGGGATAGGAGGTGCTGCAGGCGATGCAGATAACTCGGTTTGTCAGCCCTTGTTTGCGTACTGCTGCCGATGGGCCGGGTCATGCCTGCGCTCCTTGCGATGGGGAAAAGGGGCGCAGGATAGCAAAATAGTTCTGGTTTTACGGGTAAAGAAAGTGGCCCCTAAGCGACGCTCGGCATTGACGCTCTCTTGCTGTTCAACCTGTTAGAGCAACAGTACCGCAATGGCAAAAGCAACCCAACCCAGTTAATAGTGACAGGTCGAAAGCGACCAAATCGTCCCCTTTTTATCTTTCAGTGATTTATAAACGCATAACAAGGCATTGCTGTTCGTGCAGTGCCTTGTTACACGGCCTCATTAAATCGCTTTGCGGTTCACACTAAGGGTGGCAGTCCCAGCTCTTTCAGAAAGGCATTGTGTTTGTCCCGTGCCACCTGAATGTTTTTTTCCAATGTGACCAGTTCGGTATTCACGGTTTGTAAATCGATCTCAGCCTCTACGCTCGCCGTGCTGATGTAGCGAGAAATATTCAGGTTGTAGCCGTTCCTCTCGATCTCCTCCATCTCTACCCTACGGGCATAGCGAGGCTCCTCCTTGCGGAACTGGTAAGTTTCGATAATCTTGGCGATGTTCTCATCGGTCAGTTGGTTCTGGCGTTTACCTTTGATGAAGTGTTCAGCCGCGTTGATGAACAACACATCGTCCGGTTGCTTGCACTTTTTGAGCACGAGAATGCACACCGGAATACCTGTTGAATAAAACAGGTTGGAGGGCAAGCCGATCACCGTGTCGATGTGGCCGTCTTTTAGCAGCTTAGTGCGGATGCGCTCCTCAGCACCGCCTCGGAACAGCACCCCGTGGGGCAGGATGATGGCCATCACACCCTCGTCTTTCAAAAAGTGAAAGCCGTGCAATAGAAAGGCAAAGTCGGCAGCCGATTTGGGGGCCAACCCGTGGTTTTTGAAGCGCATGTCATCTGCTATGGCTTCTGTTGGGTCCCAGCGGTAACTGAAGGGCGGGTTGGCGACGATGGCATCGAACGTGGGTTTTTTAGCGGGGTTCAGCTCGCGCAGAATGTCCCAGTCGTTGCTCAAGGTGTCGCCGTGGTAAATCTCGAACTCGGTGTCCTTCACCCCGTGCAGCAGCATGTTCATGCGGGCCAAGTTATAGGTGGTGATGTTCTTTTCCTGGCCGTAAATCTTGCCAATGCCTTGCGGCCCCATGCGCTTGCGCACGTTAAGCAGCAGTGAGCCAGAGCCACAGGCGAAGTCCAGCACGCTCTCCAAGCGTTTTTTGGCTCCAGTCTTAGGGTCCTGACTGTCTAGGGTAACGATGGTGGAAAGGATGTCGGAAATTTGTTGGGGCGTATAGAACTCGCCCGCCTTCTTGCCTGATCCAGCGGCAAATTGGCCTATCAGGTATTCATAGGCATCGCCAAGCGCATCAATATCCGTGGAAAAATCTGCCAGACCCTCAGCGATCTTCTGGATGATGGTGCAGAGCTTGGCGTTGCGCTCCGTATAGCTCCTCCCCAGCTTGGGGGAGCCTAAATCGATTTCCGAGAAAAGGCCTTGGAAGGTGCTCTCAAAGGACTCGGTTTCTATGTATTTAAAGCCCGCTTGCAGCGTAGTTAGTAGTTCGTCGTCCTGGGTGCGGGCCATATTGGCGATGCTATTCCACAGGTGTACCGGCTCAATGACGTAATGCACCTTACGGCGCATCTGCTTCTCGAAAGCAGGGATATCCGATTTGTTCTTCTCATACCAGACTTGCAGAGGAGTCGACGCTCCCGTTCTTAGCAAAACGTCAACGGGCAACCCTGGATAGTCTTTTCCGAGTTCCTTCTTGGCCGCTATCTCGTAGTTGTCCGAGAGATAGCGCAAGAAGAGGAAGGACAGCATGTAGTCGCGGAAATCATCCGCATCCATAGCTCCGCGCAATTGATCGGCAATGGCCCAAAGAGTTTGGCCGAGTTGTTTTCTGTTGGTGTCATTCATGTGCTGGTTTCGCTTATAGGTCTGGGTTTGGTGCAGCAGCCGTCGAGGCTAGCTCCGCACCCAATAAGTCAGGTAGGGCAAATTTAAATGTACTGATGAAGTCCCTGAGAATGCGGCGAAACAGCTCTTTGTTGTCCTCACCCATCTCGGTCGGTTCATGGATGGCGTATTTACCATGACTCAGCAGTTGGAGAGCACGGTTGTAGAGCGCTGTGTCTTCCTCACTCGCGAGTGCTTTAAGGCAGAAAGAAATATCGGCATGGCCAAAGAACGAGGCCGTTTTTTCCATGATGCTGCGCAACGCATTGAAGTGATAGGTGTAGAGCTTGCCTGAGTTGTAATCGGCGGCCACCTGTAGTTCGGAGAGGGCCGCAACATGATGGAAAAATGGCGTATCCTCAGTGGCCTGTAAGGTAAAGCTACCTTCACCATTCGCACGGTGCAGGTAGTAACGTTTATGAGACACCTTCGGCTCCCCTTCCTTAGCCCGCCCAATCTCATTGCACATGACATTGAAAAAGAGGGCGTGGTGGGAGGAAAAAACAATCTTTATGGGAGCCACTGCGCCATTCTGGCCTTCTCTACTCGCTGCACGACGAAGAAGTTTGGCGAGGTCGCAGGCGACGGAGATGGCGTTATTATCGTCCAATGATGAAATCGGGTCGTCGATATAGACGTGCTTCACCGCCGGATAACCTTCGGGATATTTCAAAAGCTGTTCACAGATGGCCATGAAGACGCACCAAATGAAAATATTCTGCTCACCACGGGAGATTTTGATATTCGACTGCTCGCCTTTGCGGAAGCTAACGAACACAGGTCTGGAAAAGAATTCGTTGCCCTGCTGCACTTCTTGGAATGTGAAATCAAAGTCAAAGTCTGCGTAGCGCTTTAAGTACTCATCAATAGCCGGTTCTAAAGGCTCGTTCTTGAAACCATCAAAGAACCGCGATGCCTGGTTTATTTCTAGGCCGCGAATGGTGCCGTTTTCAATGTCATTGTCCCAAGTAAACAGATCTTCGGTGTAGGCGTTGAAGTAAAGGGTATCTGCGAGACCATCCGGATTTTTTTTTGTCTTACGCTTTCCAATATCCTTGAATTCCATCGAGAGCCGCGTCTTGCCGGTGCGATTGTAAGCATAGACGAGGATGAGATCTGCCCCACCTAGGTCGTCGCGCAGCTTCCTTGCGAGTGTATTTAGGTTGGCATACTTATTGATCTTTGGCTTGTTTCTCATACCTCAACCTCCTCCATGGACGGAAAAAGCTGCTGTATTAGTCCCCTCTTGTGAGTCTTTAGGGCTTCGCACTTTTGGGTTTGTGCGGTGATCAGGGCATCAAGGGTGGAGAGGCAGTCGGCGATGCGTTGTTGTTCGGCAATTGCTGGATGAAGCAGCCGGATGTTTCGCAAGGCTTCCAATGAGATTTCTTGAAATGTGCTGCCTTTCCTAACGGCAAGAATTCGGCCGTGAACAGATTGGCATCGAAGCGCTTGAAGAAGAAACTCAGAGGGACCTTGGGGCCTAATCCTCGCGGTTCCCTGCGTTAAGTTAGCAACTGGTATGTCTTTAGGGACGATCTGAGCTACGCCAATATTTCCTCTGAGAGAAAACACAATATCGCCCGGCATTACTTCTGATCTTCGGTATTTTTCGGCGATAACATCAGACGTGCGGGCCAGATTGGCGAGGCAAAGCTCAGAGTTTAAGTCTGAACTTTTTATATATGGCATTCCGTCTGGAATATGTGCTCCTGCTTGAACGATGCCATAAGAGATTTTGGCTGTGCACAAATTTTCGAGAGTGTCTTCGTCCCATTCGCCAGCATTTTTGAATTCGGGAAAGCGGAGGCGGGGTTGAGTTTCGCCTTCTCGGGGGAAAAGCTGTTGCATCAACCCATTCTTATGGAGCTTAAGCGCTTCCACTTTACGGGCTTGCGCGGCGATCAGATTGTCGACCGAGCTAAGGCAATCGGCGATTTTTTGTTGTTCAGTTGGTTGCGACGGAAGCGGCAAACATCCAGACAAAAAAGTCGTATTTGTAATCTGAAGCGTGTTCTTCGCACCCTTTTGGCAAAGCGGCGAAAGAAAGGCCTTCGACCGGTTTGGCGATTCAAAATAAGCTTCTATTATTAAACCCAGATACGGATTGGCCGGAGTGAAGACGCCGTAAAGTGGGGAGAGTGCGACCTCTTCATCGAATTTGCACTGCTTCACTATGCCGTAAGGGAACGCCTTCAACGGACTTTTCGTGTAGACGACATCAAACCGCCGCCCGATGGTGTAGCGAGAGGTGTCAGCCGCTGCAAAACTGCGGCCCAAGAGTTCGATCTGGTTGACGATGCCGTATTCCATTGAAACTGAAAAAACATCACGGCCAGCGGTGTTCTTGATTTTGTGTTCTTTAAGGGTCTTCGAGAGCGGGTCATATGACCATGGTTTGTCGAAGCCCGGAAAGCGCAGCTTCGGCAACAACGCGGGGTTGCCAGCTACCTTTGTGTCTGTCGTTTTTATTTTACTACTCATACGCGCTGAGTCCTGAGATGTCGCGGCCTTGGGCGCGTTTGGTAAGGAGGGGCTGTAAGTCTTCCATGAGGGAAAGTTCAGCTTGGGTGCGGGCTTTCCAGCCTAGGTCGAGCGGAGCCATAAGGTCACTGAGCTGTTCGCCGTCGAAGATCATGCGTTGCAGAATGCCATCCACAAAACCTTGTAACGCTGATGGGTCCAGGTGATGCTTGCTAGCGATCTCGGCGAGCTCTGTGGCGTCTTTCTGTTGCTTGAAGCGGCTATAACCGTCACGAATCGCGGTTTCGCTCAGGCCTTCACCGGCCTTGAGGGTGGCGATGTAGGCGGCAATGTCTTCGCGCTCATTCATAAATTTGGCATCTGCCTGGATCAGGGTAATAAGCTGATCGCGGCTCATCTTCTGCTTGCTTGGCTCTTGCTGCGAGAAGCGCGACATCAACCCCACAATATAGTCGTAGTCAATAACTGCAGAGGCGAAGAGCACGAACTCGAAATCGAGTTGGTCCACTGCATCGGTTTTGCCATCTTCGTTATTACCGCTCTTATCTTGCTGGGCCTTAAGGCGTTGGGCCGTCTCCAGATAAGCACCGCGAAAGCCAAGCAAGCTTTCCTTAGGCAGAATCTGTTCGATGGCAGCAGCGTTGTCCGCGGTGAGGTCGGTGTATTGGTCGAGCTGGGTTTTGAGTCGCTGTACTTCCTTGAAGTGGCTGATAAAAGCGACACGGGCATCGTCGCCTTTCAAGTTATATACGGCCTCAGGTGAGCAGGCCACGCCTTGCGATTGCATAAAATCATCTAGCTTTTGTACGGCAGCCTGTAGTTTTTCAATCACCACGGGGGCTTTGTCCACCAGCCAAATTTCGCGGGCCTGCGGGCTGGAATTTTCACCAGAAAATAGGCTGATGGCTGCATCCACTGCCTCTTGCTGATGGCGAAAGTCGAGGATGTTGCCGAACGGTTTTATCCCAGTAGGGCCCTTGTCGGGTGCCTGAGTGCAACTGAGCACACGGTTGGTACGCGAGAAGGCCTGGATCAAACCGTGGTACTTGAGGCTTTTATCCACGTACAGGGTGTTCAGGTATTTGGAATCGAAGCCGGTTAGCAGCATATCGACCACGATGGTGATGTCGATTTTCTGCGCATGCGGGTGGTCGGCATTTGGCCATTGTTGGTCTTTAATGCGTTTTTGCACATCTTGGTAATAAAGGTCGAACTCGCTGATGCTGTGGTTGGTGCCGTAGCGGCTGTTATAGTCGGCCAAGATGGCTTTGAGCGCCTTTTTTTTACCTTCCGGATCTTCTTCGTTGTCGTGCTTCTCTTGCGGTAGGTCTTCCTGAATTTGTTTGACGTCCGCATTGCCTTCGGCAGGCGGCGAGAATACGCATGCGATATTCAGCGACTGATAGTCAGAGTCGGCCAGTTGTTTGGCGTGTTGCAGTTCGGCAAACAGGCTATGGTATTCGATGGCGTCGTTGATACTGGCCGTCGCCAAAATGGCATTGAAACGGCGCTGGGTGGTAGCCATGTCGTGTTTGGCGAGAATGGCTTCAACCACTGCTCGCTTTGCTAAGCCTTCCCCAGGCTTGGGTGTTCTCTTGCCTTCTGGTTTGAAGTAATCGATATGGAAGCGCAGCACGTTGGCGTCTTCAATCGCGTGGGTAATGGTGTAAGCGTGTAGCTGCTTCTGAAACAGTTCATCCGTAGTTTGGTAAGACGCCTGCTGGTCTTCCACTTTTACCCGTGAGGAGTTCTCTTCAAAAATGGGCGTGCCGGTAAAGCCAAACAGCTGGGCCTTGGGGAAGAATTCTTTGATGGCTTTGTGGTTATCGCCAAACTGGGAACGGTGGCATTCATCGAAAATAAAGACAATGCGTTTGTTGCGCAGTGGGGCCAACAGTTCTTTGTAGGTGGGCCGGTTGTTGCGCTGGCGCTGCTTGTTGCGTTTACTGTTTTCATCCAGGGCGAGGCCGAGCTTCTGGATGGTGGTGACGATGACTTTGTCTGCGTAGTCCTCGGACAGCAGCCGACGCACCAACGCAGCGGTGTTGGTGTTTTCTTCGACGCAACCTTCCTGGAACTTATTGAATTCCTCACGGGTTTGGCGGTCAAGGTCTTTGCGGTCCACTACAAAGAGGCATTTCTCGACCTCCGGGTTGTCCTTGAGCAAGGTGGACGCTTTGAAGGACGTGAGTGTTTTGCCGCTGCCGGTGGTGTGCCAGATATAGCCGTTACCACAGTTTTGCTCAATGCAGTCGACAATGGCTTTGACGGCATAGACCTGATACGGACGCATCATCATGAGCTTCTGCTCGCTCGCTATCAGCACCATGTAGCGGCTGATTGTTTGGCCAAGCGTGCATTTGACTAGGAAGGTCTCGGCGAAGCGGTCGAGGTAGGTAATCTTTTTGTTCGCCTCGTCAGCAAACTGATAGATGGGCAGGAAGCGCTCATTAGCGTTGAACGAGAAGTGACGGGCGTTATTGTTGGCAAAGTAGTAGGTATTGTCGCGGTTGCTGACGATGAACATCTGCAGGAAGCAAAGCAAGGTTTTGGTGTAGCCGTTGCCGGGATCGTTTTTGTATTCGACGATTTGCTCCATGGCGCGGCGCGGATTAATACCCAGAGTTTTCAGCTCAACTTGAACGCACGGCACACCGTTGATGAGGATGACCACATCGAAACGGTGGTGGCTGTTATCGGTGTTGATGCGCAGCTGACTGATCACCTCGAAGGAGTTTTTGCACCAGTCTTTGATATTGACCAGTGTGTAGTTCAGCGGGGTGCCGTCTTCTCGGGTAAAGGCATTACGCTCGCGCAGAGTACGCGCCGCAGCAAACACATCAGGGGTAACGATCTCGTCGAGCAGGCGAGCAAATTCGCCATCAGTGAGGCGAACGCGGTTGAGGGCCTCGAATTTCTCGCGAAAGTTGCGCTCTAGCGAGGTACGGTCGGTGATGTCGGGGCGGTAGGTGTACTTGAGCTCAATTAGCTTGTCGATGAAGCCCTGCTCGATTTTTTGCTCACTCATTGAGGGTGCTCTGTGCTTTTCATATGGCCCGTAGTAAAACATGACTATTGCGAATCACCACGTGTTAGCTGGAAAAGGCCTACGTTCGTTGTACGTAGGAGTAGTTGAGCTGCACGATGCTCATACTTTTTTTGCGGTTGCCGCGATCGCTACCGTGGGATAGAGCTGCTACGGCGTACGCTTAGCACAAGCCCCGCTCCGTCAAGACTCGCGCTACACGGTGAACGGAATCTCCTGGAGCTCGGTCTGGGCTATACCGTCTTTGTCAAAACCACCTCCCCCTATCACGGATATATCACGGGCTAGGTAGCTTACACAGGGACTCTTCACGGGCAGCGACCATCCATTTCTGACCGCGCTCTGCAGATTACCATCGGCAGCTATGGGTAGTTCACAACCAATCATGATTACCACGCGTGCTGGGCAGATCAAATACAAATGAGCAGCCAAGTGGAGTGCCGTTGCTCACGGAGCAAAAAAACGATATTAACATTAAAAATCAACACTTTACTGAGAGCACTCAGATTATGCAGTCCCTTAATCCCATAAGACAGCACTCCGACACCACGACAGTAGCCTGCTGCCAGCCCTAGCTTGCAACTTACGACAGAGCGACCAATATCAGTGCGCAGAACACAGGGACGATTTGATCAACAGGTACCGCTCACACGCATACATGGAAGGTTCGTAGCCATGGGTGGCGATGGTGCTGGAATGATCATTGCGTGTCGTCCTCCACAGATAGAGAGCTACTCACTAGATCACGCTCGAACTGTTCGATACTGGACAGTCTGGTTTCCGCTCGGCAGACAATGATTCTAGTAATTTAAATTCGGCAATGCCCATCGGCTGGCTCTTATCACCTAGGGCATACTCAACCACTACCTTTTTTTGAGCTTACACAGCAATAGTCCGATGGCGGATTTGTTGTGTTCGATTTTTGACCTGCCAATTCACAACGACCATATAGAACCCAAACCACTTCAGATGCTCTGATTTTTAACTTTCCGACCTTTAGCTCAACCGCCAAATAATAGCGTCGCTGAAAGTAATAGAACACGTAATGAACAACTCGCCGCTACCCAACCCCCACAGTACCTGCTACCCAACAAAAACAGGGCCTGCGCGCAATTCAAACAAAAACTCTGCAATGTGTTTGTGTACCAATTGCCATCCGGTCGCACATTCGCAACGTAAGTGACTGGAGTGAAGGTTCGGTCTCAATCCAATCTAAAGCAGAGCCATATCTAATGTTACTAAACCCTGCATTAGCGAGCCAGATTGACTAGTTTTATGAGCCGGGACGCTCTCACGTCCGCCTTCGCTGACTCGCCATCCGATAGGCGTACATAAGGAACATTTAATTTATACTCACCCGCCGATCAGCACAAAACGTTGTCATTACAGGGAAGTGTCTATGTCCGTTCCAACTTTCGATCAGTTCATCGAGCCTATTCTGCGCTTTCTCGCTACCAGGCCCGATGGTGCACCCGCCCGGGATGCCCATGAAGCGGCAGCCAAAATGTTGCGCTTGACCACAGAGCAACGTGAAGAACTAATAGCTAGCGGGCAGGCCACCTATAAAAACAGACTGGGATGGGCCCATGACCGACTCAAGCGTGCAGGCCTTTCTAGCAGTGCCAAACGCGGGTATTGGAAATTGACTGATGCGGGCGTGGCCTACTCTAAAGAGCATCCAGCTCCCTTGTCGCCCAGTGAAGTGGAACATTTAGCCATCGGCTACATGAATGTGAAGCTGAAAGTGGCTGCCGACGCTGCGCCACTCGATGAGGTCCCTGTGGTTGAGCCCAACGCTACCTCCGCTACTGCAAGCCCAGATGACCGTCTTGAACAAGCGTTGCAGGAATTGCGTGCAGCCACGGCAGCAGACCTCCTGGATAACCTGCTGCAAACCAGTCCCAGTCGCTTCGAAATCATCGTGCTGGATGTACTTCATCGCCTAGGGTATGGCGCAAGTCGCAGTGATCTCCAAAGAGTCGGTGGCTCAGGCGACGCAGGTATTGACGGCATTATTTCGTTGGACAAACTGGGGTTAGAGAAAGTCTACGTTCAAGCCAAACGCTGGCAGAGCACAGTGGGGCGACCTGAATTGCAAGCATTCTATGGTGCTCTGGCAGGTCAGAAGGCGAAACGCGGTGTATTTATCACTACTTCAGGCTTCACTGCCCACGCGATCGACTTTGCTAAATCTGTCGAAGGCATCGTGCTAGTGGACGGTAATCGTCTGGTGCATTTGATGATGGATCATGAGGTAGGAGTCACTTCACGACTACTGAAGCTACCTGCAATTGATCGTGACTACTTTGATGATGAATAAAGGGAAGCTCGACATGTATATGAAATTGGTCAGCACACTACTGACCAAGTTTCTATCACAGCATGGCAAGGATAAGTCGAACCGTAACGAATAAGGATTTCCCGGCCGCCTTCGTTCACAAGCCAACACCACAAGTCTATATCCACCGACGTCTAGCCCATTTTCACCGTCCAATTCACAACTCTTTGTAAGGTTAGTCCCTTTCTATTGAGCGACTTTTCCTAGAGAATCCAACCCGCTTGCGCCTGATACTTCGGCTGGCTAGGCTCGGTTCATCACTGCATATCAGTGATCGGGTTTAGCAGCTCGAATCATCACATTGGGCGCATCGACGTCACCTGTTGGCAGAGTTTTTCTTCTGCTTTTTATGGTGGCTGTGCGCAGGGCACCTTCGGGTGCGCCGGTTTCCAATGTGACCGGTCTGCTAACCTGCGTACAGCTGCCACTCCTTCGTTTAGCAGCGATAGCTGGCAGCTCCATTCACATTGGAGATGCACCATGAAAAAGCTCGTTCCCGATCCGCCCCTGTCCTTACCTGGACAATTCAGAACCCCCGAACACGATATCGATACCCAGCGAATTCGCTTGGCCTTGGCCGCGCATAGCGCCGAAACCTCGATCCTCAATAGCCTGAAAGACACCGTGCCTACATCCGTAGGTCATCACTCCATGTTCAGTGTCCGCCCCGGTATCAATGCCGAAGAGGCCTTGGTGCATGTGTCGTTGCTGCTGGACTGTGCGGTACAGGTCAGCGATGAAATCACCGAACGCGCCAGCGGTGTGGAGCGTGGGTTGATTTGGTCGATGATCCATTCGGTGGAAATGGCTAGAGCGGTGGTGGATTCGTTGCTGGATGCCAATAGACCGGCAGAAAACATTCAGCAAAGCTGAGGAAGGAGAAAACGGGGTAAGCCGTGACTTACCCCGTTGCCATCTGACTGAAGCACTAAACAGCTTGCGACTAAAACTCAGTAACCGGCTTCTTTCTGGTGCCGAAAGGCAAGTATGTAAACAGCATCATCCGCACGCTCATGCCGATAAAGTGCGACATAACCCGAATCACCGAACTCGATAATCAGCTCGCGCAGCTCCGGCAGTTCTGGAAAGGGACGACCGATTTCTGGGTCTTCCTCCAGTCGAGCGATTTGACGCTCAATCACTTGGGCAGCTCGTTGAGCGATCAGCGGGCCTTTCTCGACTAGAAACTGGCGACAACGCTCCAATCCTTGCGCAGCACCTTCGGTGAGAATCAATCGTGGCACTTAGGCAGCTCCGCCTCAGCCTCGGTACCCCAGGTATTGAGCCAGGCCCGAGTTTCTTCGCCGGTCAGATGCCGACCCGTTTCCTGATACGCCGCCCAAGACGCCAAGGCTTCTTGTTTGAAGCCCTCACGGGCTTCCTCGCGCTCGACGTACTGCGCTATTGCTTCGCGCATAATCCAGTGGGACGAACGTTGACGCAGTCCCGCCAGATGCTGAATGCGCTTTTTCAGCTCGTCATCAATCTTGATAGAAGTGGCCATAGCCGAACCCTTGTTATCTAAAGGTATTACCTTTCGATAAGGTATCAGGCACCCAACGCAGCTGTCCATGCGCCGAAGGCGCGGATAATGTCACGCAGCACTGGCCTGGGAGGACACGAGGGGAGACAGATATGTACTTTAAAATAAACCTGATTTACCCCGTCTCCCTCTAACTTCTGCTGCTCGCAAGAACAGGCTGTTCGATGATCAGACGCTTGATATAGCGCTCAATCGCCTAACCACCAGCAGCTTCAGCCTTGAACTGGTTACCTATTAAATAGAGCTCAGGCGGTCTTGCGGCCGCCTTCGCTGGCAAGCCAGCTCCTACACGGGCTGGCGTCAGCCGATGGCTGTGCGGGGTCACCGAACATTGCGATACAACATCAACCGCGCCCCCTCATGCATCCCCCGCGTCAACTCCAACAACCGTTCAAACTCCCGCGGATGCTCCTGCGCCACATCCTCTCGCGGGGTGCTCGACGCTAAATCATGCAAGGTCGCACCACTACCGTCGTGCTGCATCTGCAACAAAAAGTCCTTGGTCACGCCGCCAATCACCGGAAAGGTCCCTTCCCTCAATACCAGCGGCACCACCCGCTCCCCCTCCGGCGCAGGCTGTTGAATGTCCCGCCCCATGGCGCCATTGGTGAAGGGCATCCCGGCCATGCCGGCCACGGTGGGCAGCAGGTCGGCGAGGCCGACGGCTTCTTCGATCACTCTGGGCTGCAACATCCCCGGGGCATGGATCAGCAGCGGTACGTTGTTGCTTTCCAGCCCAAGCTGTTCAAACGCGGGGGCCATGTGGGGGATCTGGCTGATGCGGGTGTTGTGGTCGCCGAAAAACACGAAAATCGTGTTGTCGTAGTAGCCCCCCGTTTTGGCGATCTCCATTAGGCGGCCGATGTTGAAGTCCAAGAGGCGCACGGCGTTGTATTGCTCCAGGCTGCGGGAACCGGCGGCCTGGACTTGTTCCAGGGGCAGGTCTTGAGCTTGGAAGCCGTCGTTGTCCTTGGGGATGGTGAAGGGGCGGTGGTTGCCGGAGGTTTGCAGGTAGGCGAAGAACGGTTGGTCCTGGGGGATGGCGCGCAGTAGGTGGTCGCTTTCCTTGAACAGGTCGAGGTCGGAGATGCCCCAGACGTCCACCTGGGGCGATTGCCAGTGGCTTTCATCGTATAGGCGCACGTTGTCGATGCTCTGGTGGATCAGGCCGTTGATGTTGGCCCAGCCGGCGTTGCCGCCGATCAGGTAGAGCTTGTGGTAGTCGCTGAAGGCGTTGATCAGGCTGTGTTGGCGGGTGATCAGGGGCTGGCGGGTGGCGGTCTCTTGGCGGGTGACGTCGGGTACGCCGGTGATGCTGGCCCATACGGTCTTGGCGGTGCCGGTGACCGGGACGTAGAAGTGTTTGAAGAACCAGCTCTGGCTGGCCAGGCGGTCGAGGTTGGGAGTGGGGTTGAGCGGGTTGCCGTAGGCACCCACGGCGCTGGTGCCGAGGGATTCGAGCATGACGAAGATGACGTTGGGCGGCCGGGGGCGGTCGATGCGGTAAGGCTGCACGCCTTGTTGGCGGGTGAAGTTCAGGCGCTGTGGGTCCGGGTGGTCGACACCGAGGTAGCGGGCCAGGGCCGGGTAGTGTTGGCGCACTTGGGCTTCGTCGTACTGGGCCTGGCCGGCCTTGAGGGTGTCGTAGAAGAACAGCACGGGGTTCAGGCCCAGGGCGGCGATCTGGCTGTTGCCGGAGAAGTAGGCGTCGCTCCAGCGCAGGGGCACGGGGTTTTCCAGGTTGAGGTTTTCCACCCGGCCCAGCAGGGCGAGGAACACGGCGGCGATGCCCAGGGCGCTGACGCTGGCCAGGGACCAGCGGCCCAGGGGTTGCGGCGGGCGGTCGAGGGTCAGGCGTTCCAGGCGCAGCAAGGCGTAGCACCACAGGCTCAGGGCGCTGCCCCAGGCGAGGACGATCCACAGCACCGGGTAGCTTTCCCAGAGCATTTGCCGGGAGATCTGTGCGTCGTCCAGGTAGCGCAGCACCGTGGCGTTGATGCGCACGCCGAGGTAGGCGTAGTGGCCGAAGTCGATGATGTACAGCAGCCCTACCCCGCCCAGCACCAGCAGCAGGTAGGCCCGGGCCAGCCAGCGCAAGGCCGGCAGGCGCAGCAGGTTCCAGCGCGGCAGCCAGGCCAACAGCGCCAGGGGCAGCAGTAGCAGCAGGGTCAGGCGCAGGTCGAAGCGCAGGCCGATGCCGAGGGTCTGGAGGATGGCTTCGCGCTGGTCGGCGGCGCTCAGGTCCACCCCGGAAAAACCCACGGCGAACAGCAGCCGCAGCAGTGCCAGCAAGCCGAATACCAGCCCGATTGCGCCCACGCCGTAGCGCAGGCGGCGTGATTGCAACCCGCCCATCATTGACCTCTGTGTGGTGTTATCGAAGGCCGCGGCGCGGCCGGTTGGTTTAGCCGGCAAGGGGCTGCCCGCGGCGGCGCTGGGTGACGCGGCGCCACAGCCACAGCAGCAGACCGCCGCTGCCGGCGATCAGGCAGTAGCCCGCCAGCAGCGGGTCCAGCAGGTAGTCCCAGTAGTTTTCCGAAGGCTTGAGGCGCAGGGCAAAGGCCAGGGTCCCGGCTGCCAGCATCAGTACCCCCAGCAGGTTGCGCTGCCACAGCAGCACCAGCGCCGCCAGGCCCATCAGCACGATCATCGGCCGTGGGTTGTAGCCCCAGCGGTAGGGGTCGAGGTAGGTCAGGCCCAGGGTCGCGGGGTACAGGCTCAGGGTCAGGCCGATAAACAGCAGCAAAACCTGCACCCGGTGTTTGGCTGGCAAGGGCGCAATCACCCCCAAGTGCCGCAGGCTGACCCAGCCCAGCAGCACCAGGGTGCTGATGGCCAAATCATCGGTGAAGCTGCGCACATAGGCCGCAAGCGGCAGCTGGTTCAGTGGAATAAAGCTGACCAGCGCCAGCACGGGCAGCAGCCAGGGCCGCCAGGGCGCGGTCAGGCGCAGGCTGCCAAGCAGCACAAAGCCCAGGAGGATAAAACTCAGATGGGCTTGCCATAGCGACATCATCACAAGCGCTCCGCCAGCCACGCCGCGTTGAAGCTGACGTGCTTGATAAAGGTGTTGTTCCAGGAATAGACCAGGTGGTACAGGCCGTCCGCCCCGCGGCTGAAGTAGGGGTATTCGTACTCGAAGTCGCAGCCCTGGGGCTTGCACACCCGGTAGTCGAGGTTGCTCAGAAAGCGCTGTTCCAGGGGCAGGCGGCGGGCGCCGCTGGAGGCGCGGAAGCCTTCGCCGATGATGTCCTTGTAGGCCTCGTGGGAAAACGGCTGGCCCAGGGGGTCGGGGGACTGGTCCAGTTCCACCAGCGGGCGCCATTGGCTAAGGCCGGCGTCAGTGCCGTACAGGCTGAGTTTGAAGCGCCCGTCCTGCAAGTCGTTGAGGGCCACCAGCAGGCCCTGGTCGTCGGTGCCCACCGCCGCCAGGGAAGAGTTGGGGTTGGACGGTTGCAGCGGATAGGGCTCGCTCCAGGTCTTCCCGGCGTCTTCGGTGCGACTGGCCAGGACCTTGTGGTGGGTGTCGCCGGCGTAGCGCAGCATGGCTATGGCGCGGCGTTCGTCCAGGGGCACGATGGTCGGTTGCAGGGAGTGCTTGCCACGGCTGATGCGGAATTTGTCGATCACCGCGCCGTCGGCGCTCAGGTACAGGTACTCGGCGAACTTGCCCATAAACTCGTGGTACACCGGCAGGCCGATCGAGCCGTCGGCATGGAACACCGGCGCGGCGCGCACCAGGGTGCTGATGTTGAAGAACGGCGAGGTAATCAGTTGCCGCGGCGCCGACCAGCTGCGCCCCAGGTCATCGGAAACCATCAGGTTGATGGCGCTGGTGGCCCAGCCGCCCACCGATACCGAGACGTAGAACAGCCACAGGCGCTGGTCCGGGCCCAGGGCGATCACCGGGTTGCCGAGCTTGCGGATGTAGCGCCCGGTGCCGTCACGGGTCGATTCGCGGGTGGCCAGCACCTGCTCGACGCCCCACTCGCCAGTCTTGGCGTCAAAGCGTGCGCTGCGCACCTGGACGTCGGCGGCGCCTTCCCGGGAGCCGGCGAACCACACGGCCATCAGGTCGCCGCCGGGCAAGGCGGTCACCGAGGAGGAATGCACGAAGTCATCCAGGTCCGAGGAGACGAAGCGGCTGTTGTATTGCGGCGTACTGTTGGTCGTAGCCGTATCGCTGCTGACCGCAGCCTGGGCAAACGGCGCCAGCTGATGGGGAGGATGGCTGCGCCAGGCGGCGATAAAGACGGCGGCCAAGAGCAGGCTGCTGCAGATGAAGCTCAGGCGAAAGGACAGCGCACGCATACAGGAGCCCGTGGCAAATACATGGTGGGAACAAGGGAAAAACCATTAGTGCCGATCACTGTCCGGCAAGGGTCGGCGACGGCCGGTGAGCATCGACAACGGCAGGTTGTCGCGCACTTGGAAGCTTTCAAAAATCGCCGCGCACACATGCAGCAGCACCAGGCCCAGCAGCACATCGGCGCTGGTTTCGTGCACTTGCAGCGGCCAGTCGGCGCCCCACAGGGCATCGACCTCTTCCATCAAGAAACCGCTGATGCCGATCAGCAACAGCGCCAACAACATCAGCAACATCACTAAGGCCCCGAGGGGTGAATGCCCCAGGCGATGCTCGGGGCGCCCGGCCCGCAGCGAGCGCAGATGCCCCGCCAGCCGGGCCCGGGTCGGCCAGAAGTCGGACCAGCGCGCACTGCGCGGCCCGATAAATCCCCACAGCGTGCGCAACAGCAGCCAGGCCATGGCGTAGTAGCCGAGCCAGACGTGCCAGTCGTCACCGGCTTCGTTGAAGAAGTAGTTGCCGATAAAGACCCCGGCGATGGACAGGTGAAACAGTCGCACCAGCGGGTCCCACAGCCGCAGGGAAGCGTGCGGCATCAGCCTTTGATCTCGGTCTTCACCGCCTTGCCGGTGACCGGGTCGTGGTAGATCTCAACCTTGCGCTGGTCCTTGTCGAAGCCGTAGATCTCGTAGCAGTTGCCGTCAGTGACCTTGAACTTGTTGATCTGGTAGCCCTGGGCCTTGAGCTGGTCCTGGAAGGCTTGCGGGTCTTGCCATTGCGAACGTTCGGCGGTGGTGCATTGCGGGCCGGCAATGGCCAGGGGGCTGGCGAGAACCAGGGACAGCAGCAGGACTTTGCGCATAGAGAAACGCTCCGGTAATGGGGGAGATTGCACTGTGCAAAACCAAGCTTAGTGAAAGCTTAGTTGGCAACGCGCGGTAACATTTTCCCCGCTAAAAACCCCTGCCGACGGACCCTGGCCGGCGTCATCATGCGCCCCTTCCCTGCCCCCTCGCCCGACCGAGAAACGCCCATGCGCCTGCTGCTTGTCGAAGATGATCGTGCCCTCGGCCAGGGCATCCGCGTGGCGCTGAGCGCCGAAGGCTACACCCTGGACTGGCTGCAGGACGGCGCCAGCGCCCTGCACGCCCTGCGCACGGAAAGCTTCGACCTGTTGCTGCTGGACCTGGGCCTGCCGCGGCTCGACGGCCTGGAACTGCTGCAGCAATTGCGCGCCGCCCAGCAGGACCTGCCGGTGCTGATTCTCACTGCCCGCGACGGCACCGCCGAGCGCATCGCCGGGCTGGATGCCGGGGCCGACGACTACCTGGTCAAGCCCTTCGATGTCGAGGAATTCAAGGCCCGGGTCCGCGCCCTGCTGCGCCGCAGCCAGGGCCGTGCCCAGCCGCTGCTGGAACACGCCGGTATCCGCCTCGACCCGGCCAACCAGCAGGTGCACTACCAAGACAACGAAGTGGTGCTGACGCCTATGGAATACCAGTTGCTGCACCAGCTGATGGTACGCCCGGGCAAGGTGGTGACCCGCGAGCGCCTGTCCCGGGCGCTGTACGGCTGGCAGGACCGGGTCGAGAGCAACACCCTGGAAGTTCTGATCCACAACCTGCGCAAGAAGCTCTGCAGCGAGCTGATCCGCACCGTGCGCGGCGTCGGTTACGTGCTGGCGCTCAAGCCATGAACTCGGTGCGCACGCGGATTCTGCTGCCGGTCCTGGTCCTGGTGTTGCTGGGGGATTTGCTGATCAGCTGGCTGGTGCTGCGCGACAGCCACCATGAAATCGAAGAGGTCTACGACGCCCAGCTGGCCCAGAGCGCGCGCCTTCTGCAAGGGGTGCTGCGCCAGCGCGACCCGGCTCAAAAGCCGGACGCGGCGGACTGGGAGCGCCTGCACCAGGCCTTCGACCAGGCCATGAGCCGGGTCGGCGTGGACGGCGCCGCCCACCCCTATGAAACCCGCCTGACCTTCCAGGTCTGGCGCGACGACGGCCAGTTGCTGATGCGCTCCGCCGAGGCCCCGCTGCTGGAGGCGCCGCCCACCACCCTGGGCGCCCACGACATCCTGGAAAACGGCAAGGACTGGTGCGCCTTTCTGCTGGCCGACACGCAACAGGGCTTGCTGATCTGGGTTGGCGAGCGCGATGACATCCGCCAGGACCTGATCCAGCGCATCGTCCGCCATACCCTGTGGCCGACCCTGATCGGCGTGCCGCTGCTGGCGCTGCTGATCTGGCTGACCATCGGCTGGGGCCTGGCGCCACTGCGGGCCATGGCCCGGGCCATTCGCGGGCGCAGCAGCGACACCCTGCAACCCCTCGGTCTCAAGCCGCTGCCCCAGGATCTGGAACCGATGCAGACCGCCCTCAACCAGTTACTGGCCCAGATCGACAGCCTGCTGGAGCGCGAGCGGCGCTTTATCGCCGACGCCGCCCATGAACTGCGCACGCCCCTGGCGATCCTGCGGATTCACGCGCAGAACGCCCAGAGCGCCGGCAGCCCGGAGCAACGCCAGGAAGCCCTGGATTTTCTGGTGAGCGGCGTCGACCGCGCCACCCGCATCGGCAGTCAGCTGCTGACCATGGCGCGCATCGAGCCGCAGCTGAGCAACCCGCGCCTGAGCCGCATTGACCTCAGCGCCCTGGTACGCGAGGAGCTGGCGGAACTGACGCCTTTGGCCCTGGAGAAGGATGTTGAACTGGTGCTGGAAGGCGACGAAGGCTGCCTGATCGACACCGACCCGGTGGCTTTGGCCATTGCCCTGCAAAACCTGGTGACCAACGCCCTGAACTTTGCCCCCGCGGGCAGCGAGGTGCGGGTCGGCCTGCGGCCCCAGGCGGATGGCGCGATGCACCTGTGTGTGGAGGACGCTGGGCCCGGCATCAATGAAGAGGAGCGCGGGCGTTTGCTGGAGCGCTTCTACAGCCAGGGAAATGCCCATGGCGCCGGGCTGGGACTGGCGATTGTGCAGATGATCGTCAGCAAGATCGGTGGCCGTCTGGAATTGCGCAATCGGCCTGAGGGCGGGTTGTGTGCGTTGTTGCTGCTGGGGCCAGCGCTTTAGTCGGCGGCGCGAAGGGCCTATCCTGTGCGCCGCTCGGGAATGGGGGTGGTCTGGCGGGCGTCTTCGCTGGCAAGCCAGCTCCTACACAAGCACGCACCATCCCCCCGTAGGAGCCGGCTTGCCGGCGAAGGCGATCTCGCGCTCCCCTCCACCAGCCGTATGAAATGACAATCAAGGAGATACCCATGGCCATGCCGGAACGGCTGAAACCAACACCCGCGACGCCGAAAATACGGGCGTTGATGAAAGACTTGCTCAAGCAGATCCTCGACCGGATCTGGGACAACCAGGAACGGGAAAGCCCCGAGATCAGTGCGCTGATCCAGCAGTGGAACAGCCACGCCGGCCGGCCTTTCGAGTTCCACGAATTTCGCGACATGCACAGCCATACCAGCGCGGAGAACTTTCTGCGCACCGCCTTTCATCAGAAGCGCTACGTTGATGACCTGAGCTTCGACGAAGCGTGCGCCGTGGCGGATTTCATCTGCCAGTGCGAAGGCACGGAGTCTGATACGGACTACGCTCTGGGCCTGCTGGAAACCAACTTCCCCGAGGCCAATGCCTCGGACCTGATCTTCTGGCCCAACGCGTGGTTTGACGATGAAGACCTGTTGCATATCGAGCTCAGCTCGGCGCAGATCATCGGTTATCTGATGGCGAAGTCTTCGCGGCCTTTGCAGGACGCGCCGCCCATCACCCTGCCCTATGCCATTCCCCAGAACAGGTCATAGCGCCGCCGAGGCCGTCTCCACCCGCTGTTCGGCTGTGGCCATTGGCTGCAACGGCCTTAGTCCGCTTCATCCCCGGCTCTTTTTCTTCGATCGCCCCGCGCGCCCGTCATATTCCGGGCGGCCCGACACCACCAGCCCGAAGAAGTAGGGATCAGCCCCTGGGTCTTCCAGTTGTCCGGAAGATTTGTTGTGCACTTCGATCACTGAAAACAGATCGACAAGACGGTCCTGGATCTCTTCGATTTCCGCCGCTTTGAGCGTGACCATCGCGCTGTACTTGAATGATCCGGACACATTGAAATATTCGCTTTGCTCGGGCTTGGTCAACGATCGGTCGATCTCGTGACGCAGGAACCGGTCCTTGAGCGCCAGGGCTTCTGCGGTTCTGGGCATTCTCAAGGTCGGGGCATGGCGCACGAAGGGTGACTGCGGGGTGCTGCGCTCCTTGGCCACAAGGCTCAGGAAGGCTTCGGTACGCGCGTCGTAGGCCAGGCCGAGCTGCTGGCACACCGCCTGGATTTCGGCCACCGAGGCGCTGTCCACCATGTACAGATAGGTCATCAACGGCAGCAGTTCGAAGTGTTCCTTGAAGGCTGCAATGATCTCTTCGGTGACGATGAACTCACGTTCGTAGCGGCTCAAGCTCAAGGCGCGGCGCAGTAGCTTGGAGTCGTGCTCGCGCACCTCGAGCATGGCGGAAAGATCCTTGACCTCCACCCCTTTGCCAAACAGCATTTCGTGCACGGGGGCCGGCAACAAGTCACGAAAGTAATGCCAGTAGTAATCGAAGCTCGACTTGCTGGCGGGGACGATACCCAGCTGGTCATGCAGTTCGACGGCTGACTCAAGGCTGAGGTGCTTGCGCCCTGCCTCGACGTCCCGGTAGTGGTTGGCGGAAAACGGAATGTTCACGGTTTCCAGAAAAGTTGAAATTTTCAGGTGGCCGCTTTCGAGGCGCAACTGGGTGAGAAACGCGCCAAAGGCCTGTTGGTTCTCCGACACTTACTCAACCTCTACCGCGAACGAGACGGCGACCCGGGTGGTGTTTTTCCTGATTTTCATGCTGGCAGTGACGGCCCCTATCTCTCGCGTATTGCCGACATGCACGCCGCCACAGGGGATTGACCATTCGCCACACTGCCACCAGCGATAGCCTGGACCTTTGCCGGTATCGGCCTGGGTTCTGACGGCATGACCGGCCGCGCAAAAGCGATTCAACTCTTGTGTCGCACGCTCAAGGCTCTGCTCATCGAACTCGCCCATGAACTCATAGTGGTTTTCCCCGCCCTGGTCATTCAGCGGCGAGCGGACCGGGTGTGGAATCGAGCGCCCCAGCGTCTGCTCCAGCAGGCAGTGCATCAGGTGCATGGCCGAATGAATGCGCATCTGCTGATAGCGCAGGGACCAATCCAGGGTCGCCGTCACCCTCTGCCCCGGCACGAGTGATTGCAACTGCCCGAACCCGGCGTCATCCAGCTTCAGGTAATGCCTGATCTCGTCGTCCTTCCTTTTGGTGGTGGTGATCTCGATCACCTGCGGCACATCACCGGCCCCGGGTTCGCTGAGGGTCAGCAGCCCCCGATCCCCCAGTTGGCCGCCGCCCTGGGGATAGAACACCGTCTCACTCAATAGAGCGAAGGGCGCACCCGAATCGTCCCGTTCAAGCCGATGGATCTGGCATTGCACGGTTTGCAGGTAGGGTTGCTGATGAAACAAAGGAAGGGTTGGGTTCATGTATGCCTCGCGTCCTTGAGCATTCACGGCCGGCCGGGGATTCCCATGAATAGCCGCTGCCTGTGTGGTGCATTGAGAACCATCTGCCGATAAAATTAAACCATTGGATTAATAATAAATCCATAAGATTAATTTTCGGCGCACACAATCCCCAACCTACCTCTCGTGCGCAAGCCAACCCAATACGCGATTACCGTAAGAGCCGGCTTGCCGGCGAAAGCGATCTCGCGGACGCATTCGCCGGCAAGCCGGCTCCTACAGGTCGGTCATTCAGCAGGAGGTTGCCCCTCAGCCCTGGTCGCCGCCGCCCACCGGCAGCACTGTGCCGGTGATGTAGGAGGCTTCGGCGGAGGCCAGAAACAGGATGGCTGCGGCTTGTTCGTCGACGTTGCCGTAGCGTTTCATCAGGCTGCTGTCGAGGGTCTGATCGACGATCTGCTGGTACCAGACTTGCTCCTCGGGGCTTTGTTCAGCGCTGTTGCGCGGAATGCGCCGCGGCGGGGCTTCGGTGCCGCCCGGGGCGGTGGCATTGACCCGCACGCCACGCCCGGCGGTTTCGAAGGCCAGGCAGGCGGTGAGTGCGTTGATCCCACCCTTGGCCGCGCCGTAAGGCACGCGATTGAGGCTGCGGGTGGCGATGGACGAGACGTTGACGATGGCCCCGCTGCCCTGCTCCAGCATCTGCGGCAAGGCGGCGTGGCAGCACCACAGGGTGGGGAACAATGAGCGCCGGACTTCGGCTTCGATTTGCGCCGGTTCGTAGTGTTCGAAGGGCTTGGCCCAGATGGTGCCGCCGACGTTGTTGATGAGGATGTCGAGGCGGCCGAAGTGGGCGATGGCCGCCGCCATGATCCGGCTGCATTCGCTGTACTGCTCCAGGTCGGCGGTCAGGGCCAGGACCGGGTAGCGGGGGCTCAGTTCGGCGGCCAGTTCGAAGACCAGTTCGGAGCGGTCCACCAGCACCACGCGAGCGCCCTCTTCGGCCAGGCGTTCGGCAACGCGACGGCCGATGCCTTGGGCGGCGCCGGTGACCAGGGCGACTTGGTTGTGGAAACGGTTCATGGAAACCTCGTGAGTGCAAAAAGATGGAGAGAACGCCACCCGACGTAGGAGCCGGCTTGCCGGCGAAAGGGCCCTTGAGCCTAGCAGCGCCCTTGTGGACGCCTTCGCTGGCAAGCCAGCTCCTACAGCGGCGAGGCGCCCTTCAGGCGGCGCTGGCGGCAAATTTCTCGTAGTAGAAATTCGCCGGGGCGATGCCCTGCTCGCGGATGAACTGGCTCACCGCCTCGACCATCGGCGGCGGGCCGCACAGGTACACGTCCACATCACCCTGGTTGAGGTGCGCCGGTTCGATGTGCTGGGTCACGTAGCCCTTGCGCGGGTAGTGGCTTTCAGGGTTGGCCACGCAAGCGCTGAAGCTGAAGAGGGGGATGCGCGCGGTAAAATCTTCCAGGCGCTCCAGTTCCACCAGGTCGAAATCGTTGGTCACGCCATAGATCAGGTGCAGCGGATGCTCGCTGCCCTGCTCGGCAATCTTCTCCAGCATGGCGGTGAACGGCGCCAGCCCGGTGCCGCCGGCCAGCAACAGCAAGGGCCGGCGAATATCCCGCAGGTAGAAGCTGCCCAGGGGCCCGGCCAGGGTCATGCTGTCACCGGCTTTGGCGAGACCGGTGAGGAAGCTGCTCATCAGGCCGCCGGGCACATTGCGGATCAGGAAGCTGACCTCGCCGTCGCGTTGCAAGGAGCTGAAGGAATAGGCCCGGGTTTGTTCGCTGCCGGGCACCCCGAGGTTGACGTATTGCCCCGGCAGGAACGCCAGCTGGCTCAGGGCTTCACCCTTGATCGACAGGGCGATGGTGCTGTCGGACAGCTGGCGCACCGCGCTGATGTTGGCCTGAAAGATGGCCTGCCCGGCGCGGCAGACCTGGGACGAAGCCGGCACCCGCACCACGCAATCACCGAGGGCGCGCATCTGGCAGGTGAGGACAAAACCCTGCTCGGCCTCATCGGCGCTCAGAGCGTCTTCGATGTAGTCCTCGCCCAGCTCGTAGCGCCCGGCTTCGGCAAAGCACTTGCAGGTGCCACAGGCGCCGTCGCGGCAGTCCAGGGGGATGTTGATGCCCTGGCGGTAGGCGGCGTCGGCCACGGTTTCGCCCGGGTTGGCGTTGACGAAACGGGTGACGCCGTCTTCGAAATTGAGTGCGATTTGATGACTCATGGCGGTCGCCTCAGAGGTGGTAGATATCGACGACCTGGCGAACGTAGTCGTTCTTCAGGATGACTTTCTTGGCCAGGATCAGCGGGTTTTCGCCGCGCACATCCAGGATGTAGAAGCTGCAGCCGAAGTAGCTGTCCACGGTCTTGTAGCGAAAGCTCAGGGTGTGCCAGTTGAAGCGCAGCTTGCACAGGCCGTCGCCCTGCTCCAGCAGCTCGATATTGCTCAGGTTGTGGGAGGTGCGGGTGTCGGGAATGCTGGCGCTGGAGCGCTCGGTCTTGATGCGGAACACCCGGTCTTCGAGGCCGCTGCGGTTGCCGTACCAGATCAGCGAGATTTCCCGCTGCGGGTCTTCGGTCAACTGGTCGCGGTCATCCCAGGAGGGCATCCAGAAGGTGGCGTCCGGGGCGTAGAGCTCCAGCCAGCTGTCCCAGTCCTTGTCGTCCAGGTAGCGGGCTTCGCGGTACAGGAAATCGCGCACGACATCGTAGGAAATATTCATTGCACGGCCTCCACATCGATCTGCCGTGAGGCCTCAAGCTCCAGGGCCGCGAGCAGGGTTTGCTGCCAGTACTTGTGCTGCATCACGAACAGGCCCTCGTCCTCGGTGCGCACGCCGCTGAGGATCGGCTGCAGGTCAATTTCTTTCGCTGCGTCGTCCGCGCCCTGGACCCAATGCTCGGCGCCACGGGACATGTCGTTCCAGGCCGTGCTGCTGCCCTGGTAGCCGAGTTGGCAGGAGCGGAATTCCTCCAGGTCGTCCGGGGTGGCCATGCCGCTGACGTTGAAGAAGTCCTCGTACTGGCGGATGCGCCGGGCCCGCGCTTCGTCGCTCTCGCCCTTGGGCGCGATGCAATAGATGGTGATTTCGGTGCGGTCCACCGAGATCGGCCGGGCGATGCGGATCTGCGAGCTGAACTGGTCCATCAGGTAGAGGTTCGGATACAGGCACAGGTTGCGCGAGTTCTCGATCATCCAGTCGGCCCGGGCCTGGCCGAAGTCCCGGGCCAGCTCGTCGCGGCGTTCGTACAGCGGGCGATCCTCGGGGTTGGACCAGCGGGTCCAGAGCAGCATGTGGCCCTTGTCGAAGGAGTAGAAACCGCCGCCCTGCTTGGCCCAGGTGCCGGCGCTCATGGTGCGGATGTCTTCCTCGGCCTCGCGCTGCTTGCGCTGGTTCTGGGTGGCCGCGTAGTTCCAGTGCACCGAGCTGACGTGGTAGCCGTCGGCGCCGTTCTCGGCGGTGAGCTTCCAGTTGCCTTCGTAGATGTAGCTGGAGGAGCCGCGCAGCACTTCCAGGCCGGCGGCGGACTGGTCGACGATCATGTCGATGATCTTCGCCGACTCCCCCAGGTGCTCCACCAGGGGCAGCACGTCGGGGTTGAGGCTGCCGAACAGAAAGCCACGGTAGGACTCAAAGCGCGCGACGCGGGTCAGGTCGTGGGAGCCTTCGCAGTTGAAGCTGGCCGGGTAACCGGCGGCGGCCGGGTCCTTGACCTTGAGCAGCTTGCCGGTGTTGTTGAAGGTCCAGCCGTGGAACGGGCAGGTGAAGGACGCCTTGTTGCCGGTCTTGTGCCGGCAGAGCATGGCGCCGCGATGGCTGCAGGCGTTGATGAAGGCGTTGAGTTCACCGTTCTTGTTGCGCGCAATGAAGATCGATTGCCGGCCCATGGTGGTGCTGTAGTAGTCGTTGGGGTTGGGGATCTGGCTGTCGTGGGCCAGGTACAGCCAGTTGCCTTCGAAGATGTGCTGCATCTCCAGGTCGAACAGCCGGGGGGCGGTGAACATCTCCCGCTTGCAGCGGTAGACGCCCTGGTCGGGGTCTTCTTCAAGCAGGGAATGCAGGTATTCGGGTCGCAGGGACATGGCCGCCGCCTCCATTGTTTTTATTCAGGCAGGGCCATGCTAGGGCGGGCTTGGAACGGGCAATAGCCAATGCGTGCAGACCTGTATCCGTTTTCTGCAGATTGCTCTGTAGCCGCTGCCGCAGGCTGCGAACGGCCCGAAGGGACGCAAGGATCTCAAGGCCGCAGGAGGTTCGACTGGCGATCGCCAGGCAAGGTCCTGCGGACCTTTTCGCAGCCTCGCAGGCTCGGCAGCGGCTACAGGGGTATGTAGCCGCTGCCGCAGGCTGCGAACGGCCCGAAGGGACGCAAGGATCTCAAGGCAGCTGGAAGTCCGACTGGCGATCGCCAGGCAAGGTCCTGCGGACCTTTTCGCAGCCTCGCAGGCTCGGCAGCGGCTACAAGGGTGTGTAGCCGCTGCCGCAGGCTGCGAACGGCCCGAAGGGACGCAAGGATCTCAAGGCCGCTGGAAGTCCGGCTGGCGATTGCCAGGCAAGGTCCTGCGGACCTTTTCGCAGCCTCGCAGGCTCGGCAGCGGCTACAAGGGTGTGTAGCCGCTGCCGCAGGCTGCGAACGGCTCCGCAGGAGACGCAACCTGGGGGGTCGACTGGCGATTGCCAGGCAAGGTCCTGCGGACCTTTTCGCAGCCTCGCAGGCTCGGCAGCGGTTACAGGGGTATGTAGCCGCTGCCGCAGGCTGCGAACGGCTCCGCAGGAGACGCAGGGGGCCCGAGGACGCCGAAGGTCTGCCGGGTGATCGCCAGGCACAGGTCGGAACGAATGCCCATAGCGGGGCGGGCCGGTCAGTGGCGGCGCTTGAGGGTGTCGGAGGGCAGTTCGCCATATTGCTGGCGGTAGCTTTGGGCAAAACGCCCAAGGTGCAGGAAGCCGAAATCCAGGGCCAGTTCGGTGACGTTACGCACCGGGCTTTGCGGGTCGCTGAGGCAGGCGTGCACCCGTTGCAGTTTCTGCTGGCGGATGTAGTTCTTCGGCGTGGTGCGGGCGTTGCGTTCGAACAGCGCGTACAGCGAGCGCAGGCTCATGCGCGCCTGTTGCGCCAGTTCTTCGCAGCCGATGTCGTGCTTGAGGTTGCGTTCGATGTAGTCGGCAATCCGTTCGAAGGTCGCCGCCGAGGCGCCCAAGGCACCACGCTGCACGTTGGTCTGCATCAGCCCCAGCAGTTTGCCCACCAGGATGTGCGCATAGTGCTCCTGGACCTTGGGCATGCTTTCCAGGGCTTCGGCTTCCTGGCATAGCAGGCTCAGCAAGGGGATGAAGCCTTCCAGTTCCTGCAGTTGATAGCGCTGGCGCAGAAAGCGCACGCCCTGCCCCGGGTACTGCCAGCGCTGTTCCTGGCAGGCAGTTTCCAGCAGGCGGGTGGGAATCTTGATGATGAATTTTTCGCAGTCGTCGGAATAGGTCAGGTCCACCGGGTCGTCGGGGTTGATCAGCAGCAGTTCCCCCGGGGTGAAGTAGTGTTCCTGGCCACGGCCGCGCCACAGGCAGTGACCCCGCAGCAGCACTTGCAGGTGGTAGATGCTTTCCAGGGCCGGCGAGGTGACGCGCACGCTGCCGCCGTAGCTGATGCTGCACAAATCCAGGCTGGCCAGGGCCCGGTGCTGCAGGCTGGCCTGGGGCTGGCCGGCACGCGGCAGGCGGATGCAGTGGCTGCCCACGTGCTGATTGACGTAACCGGACACGGCATGGGGATCGGCTTGAACAAACACGCGGCTGCGTTCACTCAACAGATGCATTTGCATAATCGGGTCACTCTGATTGTTCTTGTTGGGGCTGCACCGCGCGGTGGCAGGCCGCGCAGACAGGCAATCACGCAAGGTCAAAAAGCCCAGGCCGACAACGACAAAAGCCACGGGCCGCACAAGGCGTCCGTGGCTCGGTCTTGCCGTGCTGGGGTCAGGCCTCCAGGGCACGCACCCGTTCGTGGCGCTGCTGCTCTTGCGGCTGGGCCGAAGACTGCAGGGTGAAGTCGAAGTGAATTTCCGCGAAGCGGCCACTCACGCCCAGTTCCTTGGCCCGGGCCTGGTCTTCGCTGAAGGTGATCTTGGCGATCAGTTCGTCGCGGGTGGCATAGGCGAAGTCGTCGTGCAGGTACGGATCGCCGTCCAGGTTGATCTGGGTGGTCAGGTGGCGATGGTCATCGGCCGAGATGAAGAAGTGGATGTGCGCCGGGCGCTGGCCGTGACGCCCCAGTTGATCCAGCAGTTGCTGAGTCGGGCCTTCTGGCGGGCAGCCGTAGCCGGACGGCACGATGCTGCGAAAACGGTAGCGGCCCTCGGCGTCGGTGACGATGCGCCGGCGCAGGTTGAATTCCGACTGGCTGCCGTCGAAGTAGGAATAGGTGCCGCCTGTGTTGGCGTGCCAGACATCGACGATGGCGCCGGCCAGGGGCTGGCCGGCGGTGTTGGTCACCTGCCCTTGCATGAACAGCACCACACCCGGGTCGAGGCCGTCGTCCAGGCGCGCTTCACCCTGGCTCAGGGGCGCGCCGGCCACGTACAGCGGGCCTTCGATGGTGCGCGGGGTGCCGCCGGTCTTGCCGGCCTGTTCGTCGGCGGCGTCCATCAGCAGGTCCAGGTAGTGTTCCAGGCCCAGGCCCGCGGCCAGCAGGCCGGCTTCCTGGCGGGCGCCGAGGACGTTGAGGTAGTTGACGGCTTTCCAGAATTCTTCCGGGGTGACGTTCAGGTCTTCGATGATGTTCACGGTGTCCCGCAGGATGCGGTAGACGATGGCCTTGGCCCGAGGGTTGCCGCCTTCGGTGAACTGGCCGCTGGCTTCTTCAAGAAAGCGTTGGGCGCTGGCAGTCTGGGAAATTCTGACGTTCATGATTAATCCTCATCTTGTATTTATTAGAGTGGTGAACGGGCTGATGCGAACTCAGCGGTCATCCTCATGAATGGACGAAGGATGCCTGCACAGGGCGTTAACTTCGATGGCCATGTACGGGTACAGCGGCAATTGCATCAGGGTGTCGTGCAGTTCCTGCACGCTGTCGACGTCGAACACGCTGTAGTTGGCGTACAGCCCGGCGATGCGCCACAGGTGACGCCACTTGCCTTCGGCCTGCAGGCGCTGGGCCAGGGCCTTTTCCTCGGCTTTCAGTTGCGCGGCGCGCTCGGGGTTCATGTCGACCGGCAGGTTCACGGTCATTTTCACGTGGAATAGCATGCAGCCCTCCTCAGGTGTGATGCAGCACGGGGGTGGTTTTGTCGCGACGGAAGAACGCCAGGCGCTCTTCGTCCAGGCTCAGGCCAAGGCCCGGTGCCCTTGAGACATGCAGGTGGAAATCCCGGTACACCGGCGCCTCGGCGAGGATGTCCTCGGTCAGCAGCAGCGGGCCGAACAGCTCGGTGTCCCAGCTCAGTTTGTTCAAGGTCAGGAAGGCGTGGGCCGAGGCCAGGGTGCCGATGCCGCCTTCGAGCATGGTGCCGCCGTACAGGCCGATGCCCGCTGCCTCGGCAATCGCCGCGGTGCGCAGGGTGGCGCGGGGGCCGCCGTTCTTGGCGATCTTCAGGGCGAACACCGACGCCGCGCCTTCCCGGGCCAGGTTGAAGGCGTCTTCCACGCATTCGATGGATTCATCGGCCATGATCGGCGCCGGGCTGCTGGCATTCAGGCGCACCATGCCGGCGCGGTTGTTGCGGGAAATCGGTTGTTCGATCAGGTCGATGCCGTTGCCGCCGAGGATGCGGCAGGCGCGCAGGGCCACGGCTTCGTCCCAGGCCTGGTTGACGTCGACCCGTACGCTGGCGCGATCGCCCAGGGCCTTCTTGATAGCGATCACGTGGGCCAGGTCGCGGTCCACTTCACCGGCGCCGATCTTCAGCTTGAAGATCCGGTGGCGGCGCAGGTCGAGCATCTTCTCGGCTTCGGCGATGTCCTTGGCCGTGTCGCCGCTGGCCAGGGTCCAGGCCACGGGCAGCGCATCGCGTACCCGGCCGCCCAGCAGTTCGCTGACCGGCAGGCCGAGGCGCTTGCCCTGGGCGTCGAGCAAGGCGCTTTCGATGCCGGACTTGGCGAAGGTGTTGCCGCGGATGCTCTGCTCCAGGCGCAGCATGGCGGCGTTGATGTTGCTGGCGTCCTGGCCGATCAGCAGCGGGGTGAAGAAGCGGTCGATATTGGTCTTGATGCTGTCCGGGCTTTCGTTGCCATAGGCCAGGCCACCGATGGTGGTGGATTCCCCCAGGCCTTCGATGCCGTCGGCGCAGCGCAGGCGGATCAGCACCAGGGTCTGGTTCTGCATGGTGTGCATGGCCAGCTTGTGGGGGCGAATGGTCGGCAGATCGACGATGATCGTTTCGATCGATTCAATGGCAGAAGCGTGCATGTCCATACCCGTCAGGTTCTTGAAGTTCTGCGCTCGATTCTGTCCCGGCTTTTTACGGGGTTCCAATATAGAATTGGTCTGGCTTGATACCTTAAAGGTATGTATTTCTCTACAGGGGAGCTGTCATGGAATTGCGTCATCTGCGCTACTTCCAGGTGCTGGGGGAAACCCTCAATTTCACCCGCGCCGCCGAACGCCTGCACATCGCCCAGCCGCCCTTGAGCCGGCAGATCCAGCAGTTGGAGGACGAGTTGGGGGTGCTGTTACTGGAACGCAGCCGACCGCTGCGCCTGACCGCCGCCGGGCGGTTTTTCTATGAACATTCCAACCGGGTGCTGGAGCAGTTGGGCAAGGTCTGCGACAACACCCGGCGCATTGGCCTGGGCCACAAGACCTGGCTGGGCATCGGTTTTGCCCCCTCGACCCTGTACGGCGTGCTGCCGCAACTGATCCGCCGCCTGCGCAGCAACGAAACCCTGGAGCTGGAACTGGGATTGTCGGAAATGACCACCCTGCAACAGGTGGAAGCCTTGAAGGCGGGGCGCATCGATATCGGCTTCGGGCGGATCCATATCGACGACCCGGCCATCGTGCAGAGGGTGCTGACCGAGGATCGGCTGGTGGTCGCCCTGCCCGCCGGCCATCCCTTGCTGGGACAAGAGGTGAGCCTTGAGCAACTGGCCAACGAGCCCTTCGTGCTGTATCCGGCCAATCCGCGGCCGAGCTACGCCGACCATGTGATCGCGCTGTTCAGTGCCCGCGGCCTGAACCTGAAGATCGCCCAGTGGACCAACGAATTGCAGACCGCCATCGGCCTGGTGGGCGCCGGCATCGGCATCACCCTGGTGCCGGCCTCGGTGCAGGTGCTGCATCGCGACGACATCGGTTTTTGCCCGCTGCAGGAACCCGAGGCCACTTCGCCGATCATCCTCAGCCGCCGGGTCGGCGAGCCGTCGCCGGGGCTCACCCACTGCCTGCACCTGATTGCCCAGTTGCGCAGCGAGATGGGTCGCGAACAGCCCGTGGTCAGCTGACTCGGTGCGGGTGCAGTAGGCCCCCGTCAAAACCACTGCTACACCCCGCCCTGCGGGGATTACACTGCGCCCGATATGATGGAAAAAAGTCTGGAATCGACCATGGAAGTCTCAAGAACCCAACTGATCCTGCGCCGCGCCGCCGCCTTCATGCTCGACCAGGTGCTGGCGCTGGCGGTGTATGTGCTCCTGTCGCTGAGCCTGCACGGGGTGCTGGCGTTGCAGCCGGTCAGACGCTTGCTCGACCTCGAGCAACAGACGGGGCTGGAGCCCTACCTCCATTCAATGCTGTTCATGCTGGTCTGGCCCTTGTACTTCGTGGCCTGGGAGTATTTCTTCAAGGGCCGCACGCCCGGCAAGTGCGCCCTGGGCCTGGTGGTGATCAACGCCGCCGGGACGCCGCCGACGCTGATCCAGGTACTGATCAGAAGCGCCACCCGCCATCTGGAGGCCGCGTTTGCCTTTGTCCCGCTGATGGCCTGTGCGGAATCAAGCCGCTGCCAGCGAATAGGCGATATGCTCGCCCGCACCTACGTGATCCCGCACAAGGATCTGCAGCAGATACGCAGTGAAATGCCAGAACATCCCCTGTCCCGGGCTTGATGCCTGAAGACTGCCCGTTCCCCTCAAGGAGCCCCGATGCCCGCCGATGCCCTGCACCACGAAATAGCCTTGGAAAGATTTCTCGCCGCCCGCCCCGAACTGCGCGAAGCCCTGGACAAGCTCAATCCGCTGGAGGCCCAGGTCAAGGGCGAGACGCCCGAGCAGTACCGCAACGAACGCCTGCATGAAGCCTTTGAAGCCGAAGCCGAGCGCCTGGGGCTGTTCGCCTGGGAGTTGAGCCTGCAACTGACCGCCGCCAGCCCCGAGGAATTCCACGCCCAGCGCCTTGAAGTGCACAGGGAAGTGGCGGAAATGGCCGGCATGCCGTGGGATGAATACTGCGCCCTGCATCCTCTCGATCCACAACCTTGACCCGCACGCGTCCCCCGTAGTCCCTGTTCAGGAGAACCGACGATGTTGCCTTCGACTTCCACCCAATCGGCCAGCGCCGCCCTGCAGCACACGCAGAAATGGCGCGGGCGGGTCGGCCTCGGGCTGGTGGCTTGCCTTTCGGTGCTGGCTGGCATGACCGACGCCATCGGCTTCATGGCCACTGGCGATTTCGTGTCTTTCATGAGCGGCAACACCACGCGCATGGCGGTGGCCATCAGCGATGGCGAGCTGGGCCTGGTGCTGCGCCTGCTGCTGTTGGTGGCGACCTTTATCGTCGGCAACGCCCTGGGCGTGGTGGTCAGCCGCCTGGCCGGGCACCGCGCCCTGCCCTTGCTGCTAAGCATCGGCGCATTGCTCTGCGCGTCCGCCGCCTGGCCCTTCGAGCAGCATCTGCCGGCCCTGCTGGCGGCCATTATCGCCATGGGCATGCTCAATGCGGCAGTGGAGGAAGTGAACGGCCTGCCCATTGGCCTGACCTATGTCACCGGGGCCCTGTCGCGCTTTGGCCGTGGGCTGGGGCGTTGGATGCTCGGTGATCGGCGCAACGGCTGGCGAGTGCAACTGGTGCCTTGGAGCGGGATGTTCGCCGGAGCGGTGCTGGGTGCCCTGCTGGAACAACACCTGGGGCTCAAGGCGCTGTATGTCAGCGGGTTGTTTGCAGCGTTGCTAGGGGTGGCGTCATTGAAGATTCCGCGCCGCTGGCAACTGGGCTACAAGACCCGCTGACCTGTACTTCCATCAGTCGAACAGACCGCCGCTGTCGGTATCGATGACGATAGATGACAGGCTGATGTGCCGCGGCCGGGTCAGGGCGAAGACCACCGCTTCCACCACGTCGCGGTTGGTGCCCTGCTCGCCCTTCTGTCGTGCCGGAACCTGCTGCCAGGCCGGGTCCAGCGGCGAAATGTCCTCCAGATACGGCGGATGCACACACAGCGAGCGCACCGGCGTGCCCTTGAGCACCTGGCGCAGACCGTCGGCCAGGGCCAGTTGCCCGTGCTTGGCCGCGTAGAACGGCAGCGACACGCTGTGCAGGGGTGCATTGGGCAAGCCGCTGATGGAGCCGATGGTGACGATGTCCGGACGCGTGGAGGCCTTGAGCGCCGGCATCAGGCCCTGGGTCAGGAGGAAGGTGCCCGTCAGGGCCGCATCGATCACTCCGGTGACTTCGGCCGCGCTGTGGGGCTGCTCGCTGGCCTCCAACCACATGGCGCCGTTATTGATCAGAATGTCCACCTGGGGCTGGCGCACATGAATCTCCGCCAGGGCCGCCTTGACGCTATCGCTGCTGGCCAGATCCACCACCACACAATCGGCAGCCTGGCCGGTGCGCGTCTCAATGGCCGCACTCACCTGCGCCAGGGCCTCGGCATTGCGCCCACAGAGAATCAGCTTGCAGCCCAGGTCCGCCAGACTGATGGCCAGTGCCGCGCCCAAACCACGACCGGCACCGGTGATCACCACCACCGCCGAATTCAAATCCATCATCCCTTGCTCCTTGTCCTAGGTTGAATGAAGGCGCGAGTCTATCCCTGGTTGCCGCTTCAGGGCCCGGGCAAAGCTTTACCCGATATGTCCTGGGCTCCCGGAGCCAGAGCCTTCGGGGCGAAAGGGGTTTAGCCGATCCACGGAGAAAGCTTTATCATGGCCGCAGTTTTATCCATCGAGTCCGTCATGAAGTTCGCCATCGCCCTGTTCTCCGCCGCTCACGCGCCGTCCTCGCGCCGCGCCCTGCTGTTCGCCCAGGCGGCGCTGGCAGGCGGGCATGAGATTGTCCGGCTGTTTTTCTACCAGGACGGCGTCTACAACGCCGCCAACAGCATCGTCACGCCCCAGGACGAACAGGACCTGCCCCGGGAATGGCGCGAATTTGTCGAGCAGCATCAGCTCGATGGCGTGGTGTGCATCGCCGCGGCCCTGCGTCGGGGTGTGTTGAATGCCGACGAAGCCCAGCGCTATCAGCGCACGGCGGTGAGCGTCGAGGCGCCGTGGGAGCTGTCGGGGCTCGGGCAATTGCATGACGCGGTACAGGCCGCCGACCGCCTGATCTGTTTTGGAGGGGCGTGAGATGGCCAAATCCCTGTTGTTGATCAGCCGTCAGGCGCCCTGGTCCGGCCCTGGTGCCCGGGAGGCCCTGGATATCGTCCTGGCCGGCGGCGCCTTCGACCTGCCGATCGGCCTGCTGTTTCTCGACGATGGCGTGCTGCAACTGGCGCCGGGGCAAAAGGCTTCCTTGCTACGGCAAAAGGACTTGAGCGCCAACCTGCAGGCACTGGCGCTGTTCGGCGTCGACGAACTGTTTGCCTGCAGCGCCAGCCTAGCTGCTCGTGGCCTGGACCCGGCAACCTTGAGCCTTGACGCGGTACAGCTGCTCAACGCCCCGGAACTGGCCGGGATCATCGACCGTTTTGACCAGGTGATTACCCTCTGATGTCGACCTTGCACGTGTTGTCCCACTCGCCCTTCACCGACACCCGCCTGAGCAGTTGCCTGCGTCTGCTGGGCAGCGCCGATGGCCTGCTGCTGTGCGGTGATGCCGCCTATGCCCTGCAGCCGGGCACCACTCTTTACGGCGAACTGGGCGCCCGCAGCGGCTTGAAGCTGTATGTGCTGGAAGAGGACTTGCAAGCCCGGGGCCTGGAGCTGCCGACCTGGGCCCGTGCGGTGGATTACCCGGGCTTCGTCGAGCTGTCGATTGAGCATGACAAGGTCAACACCTGGCTATGAGTACCCTGACTGTGGGCGCTCGCGCCATCGAACTGGACAAGGACGGTTACCTGGTCAACCTCGACGACTGGTCCGCCGACGTGGCCCAAGCCCTGGCCGCCAACGAAGAGCTGGAGCTGAGCGCGGAGCATTGGGAAATCCTCGAACTGCTGCAGGGCTTCTACAAGGAGTTCCAGTTGTCGCCGGCCACCCGCCCGCTGATCAAGTACACCGCCCTCAAGCTGGGCCCGGACAAGGGCAACAGCCTGCACCTGAACCGTCTGTTCAAAGGCACTCCCGCCAAACTTGCCGCCAAGCTGGCGGGCCTGCCGAAGCCGACCAATTGCCTATGAACGATTTCGCCCCCCTGATCACCCAGACCCCGCAAGAGCACCCGTTCGCCCAGTTCGTGCGCATTCTGGGCAAGGGCAAGCGCGGCGCGCGCAACCTGACCCGCGAAGAAGCCCGGGAAGCCATGGGCATGCTGCTGGACGGCAAGGTCGAGGACACTCAGCTCGGCGCCTTCCTCATGCTGCTGCGGCACAAGGAAGAAAGCCCGGAAGAGCTGGCGGGCTTCACCGAGGCCTTGCGCGAACGCCTCAACACCCCGGCCATTGCCCTGGACCTCGACTGGCCGACCTACGCCGGCAAAAAGCGCCACCTGCCCTGGTACCTGCTGGCGGCCAAGTGCCTGGCGCAGAACGGCGTGCGCATCCTGCTGCACGGCGGCGGCGCCCACACCGCCGGGCGCCTGTACACCGAACAGTTGCTGGAGCCCCTGGGGATCCCCCTGTGCCGTGACTGGTCATCGGTCAGCCAGGCACTGGACCAGGGCAACCTGGCCTTCATGCCGCTAGGCGACTGGGCGCCCCAGCTGCAACGGATGATCGATTTGCGCAACATCCTCGGCCTGCGCTCACCGATCCATTCCCTGGCGCGCATTCTCAATCCCCTGGGCGCCCGTTGCGGCCTGCAGAGCATCTTCCACCCCGGCTACCAGGCAGTGCACCGCGATGCCAGCGGCCTGCTGGGGGACAACGTCATCGTGATCAAGGGCGACGGCGGCGAGATCGAGATCAACCCGGATACCACCAGCCATCTGTACGGCAGCACCGGTGGCGTCAGCTGGGACGAAGAGTGGCCGGCATTGTCGGCACAACGCCATGTGAAGCCGGCCAGCCTGGAACCCGAGCACCTCCTGGCGCTGTGGCGCGGTGATGTTGAAGACAGTTACCCGCAACTGGCCCTACTGGCGACCATGGCCCTGGCCTTGCGCGGTTTGGGCACGCCGCGGGAGCAGGCCTTCGCGCTGGCCCAGCAGTATTGGGATGCCCGGGACAGATCGATTTAATCGATCAAAACCGCCCACGCTTTGCGCTTTTTGTTCGAACCCAGCGGCATAGACTGCACTCCAACGCGAAATAGCTGAGGAGCATTCAATGGGACTGCTGATCGATGGACGCTGGCATGACCAGTGGTACGAAAGCGGCAAGGACGGCGCCTTCCAACGGGAACAGGCGCAACGCCGCCACTGGGTGACCGCCGATGGCAGTCCCGGCCCCAGTGGCGAAGGCGGCTTTGCCGCCGAGGCCGGGCGCTACCACCTTTATGTATCGTTGGCCTGCCCCTGGGCCCACCGCACGCTGATCCTGCGCAAACTCAAGGGCCTGGAACCGCTGATCGACGTCTCGGTGGTCAGTTGGCTGATGCGCGAGAACGGCTGGACCTTCGACAGCGCCTTCGGCTCCAGCGGTGATGCTCTGGATCACTTCGACTTCATGCACCAGCGTTATACCGCCGACAGCGCCGACTACACCGGTCGCGTCACCGTGCCGGTGCTGTGGGACAAGCAGCAACAGCGCATCGTCAGCAACGAATCGGCGGAGATCATCCGCATGTTCAACAGCGCCTTTGACGGCCTGACCGGCAATGACCTGGATTTTTATCCGCAGCCATTGCGCGCACGCATCGATGAACTCAACGCACGCATCTACCCCGCGCTGAACAACGGCGTGTACCGCGCCGGGTTTGCCACTTCACAACAAGCCTATGAGACGGCATTCGATGATGTCTTTGCCGAGCTGGACGCCTTGGAGGCGTTGCTGGACAAGCAGCGCTACTTGGCCGGCGAGTACCTGACCGAAGCCGATGTGCGGCTGTTCACCACGCTGATCCGTTTCGATGCGGTGTACCACGGCCACTTCAAGTGCAACCTGCGGCGGATTGCCGATTACCCGAACCTGTCGAACTGGCTGCGGGAGTTTTACCAGTGGCCGGGGATTGCCGAGACGGTGAATTTTGCCCATATCAAGGGGCACTACTACGCCAGCCATAGCACCATCAATCCGACCGGGATCGTGCCAAAGGGGCCGTTACAGGACTTCAGCAGCGCACATGATCGGCAACGGTTGAGCGGACAAGGGGTTTGGTGCAGGGGTTGAGAACGCTTTCGCTGGCAAGCCAGCTCCTACAACGGTGGGATGTGTAGGAGCCGGCTTGCCGGCGAAGCTTTTCAGACCTCGGACTGAGCGCCTTCGAACCAGGCCAGCTTCTCGCGTAGCTGGACCACTTCGCCAACGATCACAAGGGTCGGCGCGTGCACTTCGTGCTCCGCCACCAGCGTCGGCAGGTTGGCCAGGGTGCCGGTGAAGACTCGCTGGTTGCTGGTGGTGCCCTGCTGAACCAGGGCCGCCGGCGTGTCGGCGCTGCGCCCGTGCTTGATCAGTTGCTCGCAGATGGTCGGCAAACCCACCAGGCCCATGTAGAACACCAGGGTCTGGGCCGGTGCCACCAGGTCGCTCCAAGGCAGGTTGCTGGTGCCGTCCTTGAGGTGACCGGTGACGAAGCGCACCGACTGCGCGTAGTCGCGGTGAGTCAGGGGAATCCCGGCATAGGCCGAGCAACCACTGGCCGCGGTAATCCCCGGCACCACCTGGAATGGAATGCCGTGGGCCGCCAGTTCTTCGATCTCTTCGCCGCCACGACCAAAGATGAATGGATCGCCACCCTTGAGCCGCACCACGCGCTTGCCTTGCCGGGCCAGGTTCACCAGTTGCTGGTTGATCTGCTCCTGAGGCACGGCATGATTGGCGCGGCGCTTGCCAACGTAGATGCGCTCGGCATCGCGGCGGCACAGGTCGAGAATCGCCGGTGCCACCAGACGGTCGTAGAGCACCACGTCGGCCTGTTGCATCAGGCGCAGGGCGCGAAAGGTCAGCAGGTCCGGATCACCCGGGCCCGCACCCACCAGATACACCTCGCCCGGCGCATGGGGCGCCTTGCCGGCAATCTTGGCCTGCAACAGACGTTCGGCTTCCGCACCCTGCCCCGCCAGTTGGCGATCGGCGATAGGACCCTGGAATACGTCCTCCCAGAACGCACGGCGCTGCTGCACATCCGGAAACAGGCCTTTGACCTGGGCCCGAAAACGCGCCGCCAACCCGGCCAATTGGCCGTAGGTGGAAGGAATCCAGGTTTCCAGCTTGGCCCGGATCAACCGCGCCAGCACCGGTGCATCGCCGCCGCTGGAGACCGCGATGACCAGCGGCGAACGGTCGACGATAGCGGGAAAGATCACGCTGCACAGGGCCGGCGCGTCCACCACATTGACCGGGACGCAACGCCGATGGGCATCGGCGGAAACCTGGGCATTGAGGGATTCGTCGTCGGTGGCGGCGATGATCAGGGTGCAGCCGTCGAGGTCGGCCTCGACATACCCGCGCAGCAGGGACTCACCGCCGCTGGCGACGATCAGTTCCTGCAATTGCGCTTCTATTTCAGGTGCGACCACTCGCAGCTGCGCACCGGCATCGGCCAGCAGACGGGATTTGCGCAAGGCAATCTCCCCTCCACCGACCACCAACACACGACTGCCGCGAAGGTTGTGAAACAGCGGCAGATATTCCATTTAGCCGATGACCTCAAGGCCGCCCATGTAAGGCTTCAGCACGTCCGGCACACGGATCGAGCCGTCGGCCTGCTGGTAGTTCTCCAGCACCGCCACCAGGGTGCGGCCCACGGCCAGGCCGGAACCGTTGAGGGTGTGCACCAGCTCCGGCTTGCCGGTTTCCGGGTTGCGGAAGCGTGCCTGCATGCGCCGGGCCTGGAAGTCGCCGCAGTTGGAGCACGAGGAGATCTCGCGGTACTTGTCCTGGCTCGGCACCCAGACTTCCAGGTCGTAGGTCTTGACCGCGCTGAAGCCCATATCGCCAGTGCACAGGGCCAGTACGCGGTACGGCAGTTGCAGCAGTTGCAGGACCTTTTCGGCGTTGGCGGTCAGGCCTTCCAGGGCTTCCATCGAAGTCGACGGCTCGACCACCTGGACCATCTCGACCTTGTCGAACTGGTGCTGGCGGATCATGCCGCGGGTGTCGCGGCCCGAAGCACCGGCTTCACTGCGGAAGCACGGGGTGTGGGCGACGAACTTCAGCGGCAGTTGCTTCGGATCGAGGATCTCACCGGCCACGATGTTGGTCAGCGACACTTCGGCGGTCGGGATCAGGTACAGATCGGCTTCGCCTTCGCGAGTGATCTTGAACAGGTCTTCCTCGAACTTCGGCAACTGGCTGGTGCCCACCAGGGCCGGAGCCTGCACCAGATACGGGGTGTAGGCCTCTTCGTAGCCGTGCTCGCCGGTGTGCAGGTTGATCATGAACTGCGCCAGGGCGCGGTGCAGACGGGCGATAGGGCCGCGCAACAGGGCGAAGCGCGCGCCGGACAGCTTGGCCGCGGTTTCAAAATCCAGCCAGCCGTGGGTTTCGCCCAGGGCCACGTGGTCCTTGATCGGGAAGTCGAAGGTGGTCGGGGTGCCCCAGCGGCGCACTTCAACGTTGCCGTCTTCGTCTTCGCCGACCGGCACCGATTCGTGAGGCAGGTTGGGAATGCCGAACAGGATCGAATCCAGTTCGCTCTGGATGTTTTCCAGCTCCACCTTGCCGGTGCTCAGCTCGTTCCCCATGCGCTCAACGTCGGCCATCAGCGGGGCGATGTCTTCGCCGCGTTGCTTGGCCTGGCCGATGGACTTGGAGCGCGCGTTACGTTCAGCCTGCAGTTGCTCGGTGCGGGTCTGCACGGTCTTGCGCTGTTCTTCCAGCGCTTCGATGCGTGCCACATCCAGGGCAAAGCCCCGGGATGCCAGACGATCCGCTACGTCCTGGAGGTTGCTACGTAACAGTTTGGAATCGAGCATGTCGTTCTCTCGTTTATCAAAGTTTGGTCAAGGACAGGCCGGCCCAGGTAGCAAGCAGCCCGCCGAATACGCTCAGTGCCGCATAGCCCAGGGCCAGCGCCACTTGTCCGCTTTCCAGCAGACGCACGGTATCCAGTGAAAAGGATGAAAAAGTCGTCAGGCCACCGAGGAAGCCCACTATCAAACCGGCACGCACTTCGATCGGCACTTCCGGACGGACCAGGAACAGTCCGTACAACACGCCGATCAGCAGGCAGCCCACGATATTAACGGCCAGCGTCGCGGTATAGAAGTGCCGCGGCCAATTGGCGTTGATCCAGTTGCCCGTGGTGAAGCGCAACAGGGTACCGGCCACGCCGCCGGCGGAAACTGCGAGGATCAGGGGGATCAAGGTTTTCTCCGCTGCAGGGGGCTGGCCCGGTCCAGGGCGGCCAGGTGCTTGAGCTTCTCGCCGATCTTCAGTTCCAGGCCACGGGGCACCGGCTGGTAGAGCGGCAAGGGTTCGAGTTCTTCGGGAAAGTAATCTTCACCGGCGGCGTAGGCATCCGGCTCGTCGTGGGCGTAGCGGTACTCGTCGCCGTAACCCAACTGCTTCATCAGCTTGGTCGGGGCGTTGCGCAGATGGATCGGCACTTCCAGGGAACCGTGCTCGGCAGCGGCGCGCATGGCGGCCTTGAAGCCCATGTACACGGCGTTGCTTTTCGGCGCGCAGGCCAGGTAGGTAATGGCCTGGGCCACCGCCAGCTCGCCTTCGGGGCTGCCCAGGCGCTCCTGCACATCCCAGGCCGCCAGGCACAGGCTCAGCGCCCGCGGGTCGGCGTTGCCGATGTCTTCGCTGGCCATGCGCACCACGCGCCGGGCCAGGTACAGCGGGTCGCAACCGCCATCAAGCATGCGTGCAAACCAATACAGGGCGCCGTCGGGGTTGGAGCCGCGCACGGATTTGTGCAACGCGGAAATCTGGTCATAGAACGCCTCGCCGCCCTTGTCGAAACGGCGGCGGGTATCCCCTAACAGGCTTTGCAACAGATCGACACTGATCTCGCCGCCGTCTTCGGCCAGGTCCGAGGCGTTCTCCAGCAGATTGAGCATGCGCCGGCCATCGCCATCGGCCGCCGACAGCAGCATCTGGAAACCTTCGTCGCTCAGGCGCAACTGGCGCTTGCCCAGACCGCGTTCTTCGGTCAGGGCGCGCTGTACCAGGGTGCCCAGGGCCGCTTCATCCAGGCTCTTGAGCACATAGACCCGGGCCCGGGAGAGCAAGGCGTTGTTGAGTTCGAAGGACGGGTTTTCCGTGGTGGCACCGATAAAGATCAGCGTGCCGTCTTCCACGTAGGGCAGGAAGGCATCCTGCTGGGACTTGTTGAAACGATGCACTTCATCGACGAAAAGGATGGTCCGCCGCCCGTATTGCCCGGCCTGCTGCTTGGCGATTTCCACCGCCTGGCGGATCTCCTTGACCCCGGCCAGCACCGCCGAGACGGTTTCGAAGTGGGCATCCGAGACTTCCGCCAGCAGCCGCGCCAGGGTGGTCTTACCCACTCCCGGAGGGCCCCAGAAGATCATCGAATGCAGGGCACCCTGCTCCAAGGCCTCACGCAGCGGCTTGCCCCGAGCCAGCAGGTGCTGCTGACCGACGTACTCGTCCAGGTTGGTCGCACGCAAGCGTGCGGCCAGTGGCTGGGCGATCGGGGCACTACGAAACAGGTCCATGGACTACCTTCGAAACCTTGCGGTTGCGGCTGCTTACTCTTGGATCACATCGGCACCCTTGGGGATGTCGAACTTGAACTTGGACGCCGGGATCGCTTCGTTGGCCTTGACCCCGGTGAACAGGATATTGGTGCGCTGGCCGACGCTGTCGATCAACTGCATGTCGTTGATCATGCCGTTGCGAAACGACAGGCGCAGGCTGTCGAACAGGGTGTCGCGGGTTTTCGGCTTGAGGGTGAAGTCCATCACGCCACCGGCCTCCTTGGAGGTGATGTCAAAGCTTTCGCTGATCTTCGACACGTCACCGGACAGCAGCAAGGCTGGGGTCTGGGTCAGGCGCTGGTCGAGCTTCTTGATGGTCACCTGCTCCAGGTCCGGGTCCCACAGGGAAACTTTCTGGCCATCGGAAACCATCAACTGTTCTTGTGGCGCATCGGTGTGCCAGTAGAACAGGCCTGGGCGCTGCAGGGACATCTCGCCGGCGGTTTCCTGCAACTGGGTGCCGCTGCCGTCCAGGGTCAGCTGGGAAAAACGCGCGGTCAGGGTCTGGGACTTTTCCAGCAACTGGGTCAGGCGGGCCACATCTTTGGGGTCGGCGTGGGCCGACAGGGAGGTCACAGCCAGTACCGGCAGCAGCAACATGCGAATCAGGCGCATGGAATTCCTCATAAATTGGATGGGTATGCGAGCGGCGTGGCCTCACGCCGCTGAAAACGAAACAGGGATCAGTCGCGCATCGGGCCCGGCGCCAGCACTTCGCGGGAGCCGTTGGTGTTCATCGCCGTCACCACCCCGGCCATTTCCATGGCCTCGATCATTCGGGCAGCGCGGTTGTAGCCAATCTTCAGCTTGCGCTGTACCGCCGAGATCGAGGCCCGGCGGCTTTCCAGGACGAACTGCACGGCTTCGTCGTAGAGCGCGTCGGCTTCCGGATCATCGCCGTCGCCACCGCCGCTACTGCCTTCGAAACCGCTGCCCGCCTCTTCGACACCGTTGAGGATGTCGTCGTTGTATTCCGGCGCGCCGCGCAGTTTCCAGGCCTCCACCACGCGGTGCACTTCATCGTCGGAGACGAAGGCGCCGTGGACGCGAATCGGCAGGCTGGTGCCCGGCGGCATGTAGAGCATGTCACCGTGGCCCAGCAGTTGTTCGGCGCCGCCCTGGTCGATGATGGTCCGCGAGTCGATCTTGCTCGACACCTGGAACGCCATGCGGGTCGGGATGTTGGCCTTGATCAGGCCAGTGATCACGTCCACCGACGGCCGCTGGGTCGCGAGAATCAGGTGGATACCGGCAGCACGGGCCTTCTGAGCGATACGAGCGATCAGTTCTTCGACCTTCTTGCCGACGATCATCATCATGTCGGCAAATTCGTCCACCACCACCACGATGGTCGGCAACTTGGTCAGCAGCGGCGCTTCGTCGTGGATGCTTTCGCGGTTGTACAGCGGGTCAGCCAGCGGCGTACCGGCTTCAATGGCTTCCTTGACCTTGGCGTTGAAGCCCGAGAGGTTGCGCACGCCCATCTTGGCCATGAGCTTGTAGCGGCGCTCCATCTCCGCCACGCTCCAACGCAGGGCGTTGGCCGCGTCCTTCATGTCGGTGACCACCGGGCACAGCAGGTGCGGAATGCCTTCGTAGATCGACAGCTCGAGCATCTTCGGGTCGATCATGATCAGCTTGGCGTCTTCCGGGCCGGACTTGAACAGGATCGACAGGATCATCGCGTTGACCCCCACCGACTTACCGGAACCGGTGGTACCGGCCACCAGCAGGTGAGGCATTTTCGCCAGGTCGGTGATGATCGGCTTGCCGCCGATGTCGTGACCCAGGGCCAGGGTGACCGGGGATTTGAAGTTGTCGTATTCCGGGGTCGAGAGCACTTCGGAGAAGCGCACGATCTGCCGGTCTTCGTTGGGGATCTCGATGCCCACGGTGGTCTTGCCGGGAATCACTTCCACCACGCGCACACTGGTCACCGCCAGGGAACGCGCCAGGTCCTTGGCCAGGTTGGCGATACGGCTGACCTTGACCCCAGCCGCCGGCTGGATTTCGTAACGGGTAATCACTGGGCCGGGATGGATGGAATCCACCGCAACTTCGACGCCGAACTCCTTGAGCTTGATTTCCAGCAGATGGCCGACGGCCGCCAGGGATTCGGGGGAGTAATTGAGCTGTTTCTTTTCCGCCGGATCGAGGATCGAGATCGGCGGCAAGGTGCCTTCCACCGCGCTGTCGACGAACAGCGGTGCCTGCTTCTCTTTCTGCACGCGCTTGCTCGGCTCCGGCGCCTTGGTGACCACTGGAGTGATCACCGGTGGCACCTGCTTCTCGCGGTCGGACATGTGCTTGCTCAAGGCCTGTTCGCGCTCGATAAGACGCTCCTTGACCTTGGCCTGCTCGCGCTTGTCGGCAATGCTCGGGGACACCACCTCATCGACCCGGGCATCCACTTCGCGCAATTGCGCCACCAGTTGCTTGCGCTCGACGCGAGCATCCCACCAACGATTGGCGGCGCTCTGGAACAGTTCGAACAGGTCAAGTGTGATCTTGCCTGTGACGTCCATCACCTTGAACCACGACAGGTCGGTGAACACCGTCAGGCCGAACAGGAACAGGGCAATGAACATCAGGGTACTGCCCTGCACGTTCAGTGCATTCTTGGCCAGGTCGCCCAGGCTCTCGCCCAGAGCACCACCGGCACCGGCCGGCAGGCCCGTGGCAGCATGGAAGTGAATATGTGCCAAGGCAGCGCCGGACAGCACCAGGAACACCAGGCCAATCAGCCGCCAGGAAAACAGCCAGCCGCTCCACTGCCAGGGTTCATGGCGCTGGCGGAAGATCTGGTAAGTCTTGATCGCCAACAGCAACGGGAAGATATAGGCGAAGTAACCCAACACCATAAACAGGATATCGGCGCTGTAAGAGCCTGCGGGACCGCCGAAGTTCTGCACATCTTCGATCTTGCTGTTATGACTCCAACCCGGATCATCTTTACCGTAGGTCAGAAGTGCCATCATCAAGAACAGGCACAGGGCTCCAATGGCGATCAATGCACCTTCCTTGAGCCGGTAGTGCAATTGCTGACGCCAGAGCGGAACAACAGGTTTAGGTGCTGCGGTGGATTTCTTCAAAACGCGTCTTTTCCTGCGCCATAAGCGCGTCCAACGGGTGATTGACTACAAGATACTGCTCAATCAGAGCAGGTAAATAAAGTTGACCGGCGTAACTGGGGCTACTTTTAACACTCTGCCCCTTGCTTCTGAAACGGTGCAATTCTGAATAAGCCTGGTACATCGTCGTATTGTACGGGTTTGTTCACACCATGCCACGTCAGAACAGTCTGTTAAGCATAGCCAATTGCGTAATACGCACTGTTCAATTGGAGCATGCATTCTCTTTTGTGACAAAGGCTTATGAGGTGTTTTTATGAACCAAGCGAAGCATTCACGCCTGATCATTCTGGGCTCTGGCCCTGCCGGTTACAGCGCCGCCGTTTATGCCGCGCGTGCCAACCTCAAACCGACAGTGATCACCGGCTTGCAAGCCGGTGGCCAACTGACCACCACCACCGACGTCGACAACTGGCCTGGTGACGTCGAAGGCCTGACCGGCCCGGTGCTGATGGAGCGCATGCAGAAACATGCGGAGCGCTTCGACACCCAGATCGTCTATGACCACATCCACACCGCTCAGTTGCAGCAACGGCCGTTTATCCTCATCGGCGACAGCGGCACCTACAGTTGCGACGCGCTGATCATCGCCACCGGCGCGTCGGCGCAGTACTTGGGCCTGCCATCGGAAGAAGCGTTTGCCGGCAAAGGGGTTTCCGCCTGCGCCACCTGCGACGGCTTTTTCTATCGCAATCAGGTGGTGGCCGTGGTGGGTGGTGGCAATACCGCCGTGGAAGAGGCCCTGTACCTGTCCAACATCGCCAAGGAAGTGCACCTGGTGCACCGCCGCGACAAGCTCCGCGCAGAGAAAATCCTCCAGGACAAACTGTTCGACAAGGCCACCAACGGCAATATCCGCCTGCATTGGAACCAGCATCTGGACGAGGTGCTGGGTGATGCCAGCGGCGTGACCGGCGCCCGCCTCAAGGACAGCCACAGCGGAGAAACCAAGGATCTGGCACTGGCTGGGGTGTTTATCGCCATCGGCCACAAGCCCAATACAGAGCTGTTCCAGGGACAACTGGAGATGCGCGACGGCTACCTGCTGATCAAGGGTGGCAGCGAAGGCAATGCCACCGCCACCGGCATCCCGGGAGTATTCGCCGCCGGCGATGTGGCCGACCACGTCTACCGCCAGGCCATTACGTCCGCCGGTGCCGGCTGCATGGCAGCTCTGGATGCAGAAAAATTCCTCGACGACAACTAAGCCCTCGCCCTACGCTTGTGGCGGGCCATCATCGGCCCGCCACCGCCCTCCCCTGCCGTAAGTCTGGATGCCATGCTGACCTGGTTACAACGCAACAAGCTTGATTTCCCCCCATTGGAAAAGGCCATGCGCGAGCCCAACGGGCTGCTGGCTGCGGGCGGTGATCTGTCCGCCGATCGCCTGATTCAGGCCTATCGTCACGGCTGCTTCCCTTGGTTTTCCGAGGGTCAACCGATCCTCTGGTGGTCCCCTGACCCACGCACCGTGCTACTGCCGGACGAGCTGCATGTCTCCCGCAGCCTGGGCAAGCTGTTGCGCAAACAGCGCTATCAAGTGACTTTCGACCAGGACTTCGCCGCAGTCATCAGTGCCTGCGCAGCACCTCGGGCTTATGCCGACGGCACCTGGATCAGCGAGGCGATGCAACAGGCCTATTTGCAATTGCATCAGCGCGGCTATGCCCATTCGGTGGAAGTCTGGGATCAAGGCATGTTGGTGGGAGGGCTGTACGGCCTGGCCATGGGCCAACTGTTTTTTGGCGAATCGATGTTCAGCCGTGCCGACAACGCCTCGAAATTCGGATTCGCCACTCTGGTACAGCATCTGAAGGAGTGGGGATTTGTATTGATCGACTGCCAGATGCCTACCGAGCATCTGCACAGCCTGGGTGCACGCTCCATTTCCCGACCCGAGTTCGCCGACTACCTCGCGCGTCACCTGGATCAGCCGAGCCGCGCCATATGGGTTTCCTAGGCGGGTTTGACGGCTGTGGCTTACACTTAATTTCAAAGCTTATTCCGAGGGTTGACTCATGACCGAGTTGGCGCGCCTGAAGTTTTATGCCACTCAACCCCATTCTTGCAGCTACCTGCCCGACGAACAGGCCACCACCTTGTTCCTCGATCCCAGCCAGCCCATGGACGTGCATGTCTACGCAGATCTGTCGGAAATGGGGTTTCGTCGCAGCGGCGATCACCTGTACCGCCCCCACTGCCAAAACTGCAACGCTTGCGTCCCGGCGCGCATTCCAGTGGCGCAGTTCCTACCCAATCGTCAGCAAAAACGCATTCTCAAACGCAACAGCGACCTGAGCGTACAAGCGGCCAAACCTGGCTTCAGCGAAGAGTACTTCGACCTTTACCAACGCTACATCGAGCAACGCCACGCCGACGGCGACATGTTCCCCCCCAGCCGCGACCAGTTCTCGACCTTCCTGGTGCGTGACCTGCCGTTTTCCCGCTTCTACGAGTTCCGCCTGGAGGGGCGCCTGCTGGCGGTGGCCGTTACCGACCTATTGCCCAACGGGCTTTCGGCGGTCTACACCTTCTATGAACCCGATGAAGAGCGCCGCAGCCTCGGGCGCTACGCGATCCTCTGGCAAATCGGCGAAACCCTGCGCCTGGGGCTGGACGCGGTGTACCTCGGCTACTGGATCAAAAACTGCAAAAAGATGAACTACAAGACCCAATATCGCCCCATAGAGCTGCTGGTTAACCAGAGATGGGTGATCCTCAACTAGAAGGTCTTGGCTTAAACCCCACTTTTCGGGCACAATGCACGCCGCTTTTGCCTGGCGCAGTTGCACCGGGCCATTCATTGGACACCGAGGGCTTTACTGCATGTCGAAAGAAGACAGCTTCGAAATGGAAGGCACTGTCGTCGACACCCTGCCCAACACCATGTTTCGTGTGGAGTTGGAAAATGGGCACGTCGTAACCGCGCATATTTCCGGCAAGATGCGCAAGAACTACATTCGTATTCTTACCGGTGACAAAGTGCGCGTCGAGCTGACGCCCTATGACTTGAGCAAAGGGCGCATCACTTACCGCGCTCGCTAAGCAAGTCAATACAAGACGCCCGGTTATGCCGGGCGTTTTTGTTCGTCTGCAAAAAACTGTTCAAATCCCAGATAGCACAAAGGCACCCTCCGGTGCCTTTGGCGGTACTGCTGCGTTACGCGGCCATCAAGCCATTTCCGCCGTGGTCTCGAAATCGAAGGTCAACTCGCCATCCTTGATGTCGATGTGTACCACACCGCCATGATCGGACAATTCGCCAAACAGGATCTCCTCGGCCAGGGGACGCTTGATCTTGTCCTGGATCAAACGCGCCATCGGACGTGCACCCATGGCCACGTCGTAACCACCGGCGGCCAGCCAGCTGCGAGCGGCATCGGTCACTTCCAACTGTACGCGCTTGTCTTCCAACTGCGCTTGAAGCTCGGTAAGGAACTTGTCCACCACGCTCTTGATCACTTCGTGACTCAGGCGACCGAACTGGATAATGGTGTCCAGACGGTTGCGGAACTCCGGCGTGAAGCTCTTCTTGATCACTTCCATGGCATCGGAAGAGTGATCCTGATGAGTGAAGCCGATAGAAGCTCGCGCCGCGGTTTCAGCACCGGCGTTGGTGGTCATGATGACGATCACATTGCGGAAATCCGCCTTGCGCCCGTTGTTGTCGGTCAGGGTGCCGTGATCCATCACCTGCAGCAGCAGGTTGAAGACTTCCGGATGCGCCTTCTCGATTTCATCAAGCAGCAATACGCAATGCGGCTGCTTGGTGATCGCTTCGGTCAGCAAGCCACCCTGGTCGAAACCGACATAGCCGGGAGGCGCACCAATCAAGCGCGATACGGTGTGCCGCTCCATGTACTCGGACATGTCGAAGCGCACCAGTTCGATACCCATGGCCTTGGCCAACTGCCGAGCCGCTTCGGTCTTGCCGACACCGGTAGGACCGGCGAACAGGAACGAACCCACCGGCTTGTCCGGAGACTTCAGACCCGCACGGGACAACTTGATGGCGGTAGACAGCGAATCAATCGCCGCATCCTGGCCAAACACCGTCAACTTGAGATCGCGCTCAAGGTTGCGCAGCAGCTCTTTGTCGGAACTGGTGACATGTTTTGGCGGAATACGGGCAATTTTCGCCACGATATCCTCGACCTGAGCCACCTCGATGCGCTTCACGCGCTTCTCGGCCGGCTGCAGACGCTGGTAGGCGCCCGCCTCGTCGATGACGTCGATGGCCTTGTCCGGCATATGCCGGTCATTGATGTAGCGCGAAGCCAGTTCAGCCGCGGCACGCAGGGCTTCATCACTGTATTCGATGCTGTGATGCTGCTCGAAGCGACCTTTGAGACCGCGCAGGATGCCAATGGTGTCCTCGACCGAAGGCTCGGACACATCGACCTTCTGGAAGCGCCGAGCCAGGGCCCGGTCCTTCTCGAAGATCCCACGGAATTCCTGGAAGGTGGTCGAACCGATGCAACGGATATCACCTGAGGACAGCAGCGGCTTGAGCAGGTTCGAGGCATCCATTACCCCACCGGAGGCCGCACCGGCACCGATGATGGTATGAATCTCGTCAATGAACAGAATCGCCTGGGGACGCTTCTTCAATTCGCCCAGCAACGCCTTGAAGCGCTTCTCGAAGTCGCCACGGTATTTGGTACCCGCCAGCAACGCCCCGAGATCCAGGGAGTAGACAACGCTGTTGGCCAACAGGTCTGGAACCTGATTGTCGACAATGCGCTTGGCCAAGCCTTCGGCAATGGCGGTCTTGCCCACACCCGCCTCACCCACCAACAACGGATTGTTCTTGCGTCGACGAGCGAGGATCTGCGCAACGCGCTCGACCTCCTGCTCGCGACCCACCAACGGATCAATCCGCCCTTGACGGGCCAATTCGTTGAGGTTGCTGGCATAGGCATCCAGAGGATTGCCCGAAGAAGACGACTCACCACCCTCTTCGTCCTGCATATCCTGTTCACCTTCAGAATGATCACCATGCCCAGGCACCTTGGAAATGCCATGGGCGATGTAATTGACCACATCGATACGGGCAACGCTCTGCTGTTTCAGCAGGAACACGGCCTGACTCTCTTGCTCACTGAAGATTGCCACCAGCACATTGGCGCCGGTGACTTCACGCTTGCCCGAGCTCTGTACATGAAAGACAGCACGTTGCAGCACACGCTGGAAACCCAGGGTTGGCTGAGTCTCGCGATCCTCGTCGTGCACAGGAATCAGCGGCGTGGTGGAGTCGATGAACTCCTGCAGGTCGTGCTTGAGTTTGTCGAGGTTTGCTCCGCAGGCACGTAAAACGGTGGCGGCGGCCTCATTATCCAAAAGAGCCAACAGAAGGTGCTCGACGGTCATGAATTCATGACGCTTCGAACGGGCCTCCTTGAAGGCGAGATTGAGGGTGACTTCGAGCTCGCGGTTTAACATAGCTTCACCTCATACCCAAGTGGTCGGCGTTAACCGTCCTTCTCGATTTCACAGAGTAGCGGATGCTGGCTTTCCCGGGCGTACTGGTTGACCTGCATGGCCTTGGTCTCGGCGATGTCGCGGGTAAACAATCCACACACTGCCCGCCCTTCGGTATGGACGGCCAGCATGACCTTGGTCGCCAGCTCGCGATTCAGGTTAAAAAACATCTCGAGCACTTCGACGACGAAATCCATCGGGGTGTAGTCATCGTTGAACAAAACCACCTTGTACATCGGCGGCGCCTGTAACGCAGGCTTAGCTTCCTGTACAGCCAAGCCAGCGGAATCGTCGTCGTGCAAGTCCGGGCGATCCTGATTGAATGTTAGTCGAATCTGGCTGATTGCATGCATGGAAAGAAAGGTTCGTCAGTTGTGCAAATACAGTGGTGGGGGCGCCCTGGACGGAATTCAACTCCGACCGCCGGGTCACCTTGACTATCGGCAAAACGGTGTTACAACCAATAGGGCCCACATTGGGTAATAAACGTCCGCGGCGTCAACCTTTTTACCAAGTTTGGCGGCGGATGAACTGGATGATACTCCAGTGATGGAGTCTGTTGCAGAGGGATATGAGTATGGCTAGCGGTAAGGTCAAGTGGTTCAACAATGCCAAGGGCTATGGCTTTATTAATGAGGAGGGCAAGACTGACGATCTGTTTGCCCATTACTCGGCCATCGATATGGATGGCTACAAGACCTTGAAAGCCGGGCAGGCAGTGAGCTTCGAGATCATCCAAGGCCCCAAGGGGCTGCATGCAATCAAAATCAGCGCCTTGAAGGTACCCGGCGAAATCGTCATCGCCGAGGTCCAGACCGAAAGCGCCCTGAGCTGATTCATCCAACATCCAGTCATAAAAAAACCGGCCGACTCAAGGGATTGAGTCGGCCGGTTTGCTTTCAGCCCAAATTCGCTTACATGTGCGAGATCAGTGCATCACCGAATGCCGACGAAGACAGCAGGGTCGCGCCCTCCATCAGACGCTCGAAGTCATAAGTCACCGTCTTGGCCGAGATGGCGCCGTTGGTGCCCTTGATGATCAGGTCGGCCGCTTCGGTCCAGCCCATGTGGCGCAGCATCATCTCCGCGGAGAGAATCAGCGAACCCGGATTGACCTGGTCCTTGCCGGCATACTTGGGCGCGGTACCGTGGGTCGCTTCGAACATGGCCACGGTGTCAGAAAGGTTGGCACCCGGCGCGATACCGATACCACCCACTTCCGCCGCCAGGGCGTCGGACAGGTAGTCACCGTTGAGGTTGAGGGTGGCGATCACATCGTATTCGGCCGGGCGCAGCAGGATCTGCTGGAGCATGGCGTCAGCGATAGCATCCTTGACGATGACGTTCTTGCCGGTTTTCGGGTTCTTGAACTGCATCCAAGGACCGCCGTCCAGCAGGGTTGCGCCGAACTCTTCAGCCGCCACTTCATAGGCCCACTCTTTGAAGGCACCTTCGGTGAACTTCATGATGTTGCCTTTGTGGACGATGGTCAGCGAGTCGCGGTCGTTATCCACTACATACTGCAGCGCCTTGCGCGCCAGACGCTTGGTGCCCTGCAGGGAAACCGGCTTGACGCCGATGCCGCAGTTTTCGTCGAAACGGATCTTGGTGACGCCCATTTCTTCTTTAAGGAACTTGATGACCTTGGTGGCTTCTGCCGTACCGGCCTTCCACTCGATACCGGCGTAAATGTCTTCGGAGTTTTCACGGAAGATGGTCATGTCCACATCGCCAGGCTTTTTCACCGGGCTAGGCACGCCTTCGAACCAGCGCACCGGGCGCAGGCACACATACAGGTCCAACTGTTGACGCAGGGCCACGTTCAGGGAACGGATGCCACCACCGACCGGAGTGGTCAGCGGGCCCTTGATGGAAACCACGTAGTCCTTTACCGCGTCCAGGGTTTCCTGAGGCAGCCAGGTATCCTGGTCGTACACTTGAGTCGCTTTTTCCCCGGCATACACTTCCATCCAGGAAATCTTGCGTTCGCCGCCGTAAGCCTTCTTAACCGCAGCATCGACAACCTTGATCATGACCGGGCTGATATCAACACCAATACCGTCGCCTTCGATGAAAGGAATAATCGGGTTGTTAGGAACATTGAGAGAATGGTCTGCGTTGACGGTGATTTTGTCGCCGACTGCTGGAACCTGAATCTTCTTGTATCCCATGCTGAACTCCGTTGTGTGGATTGAACATCTGGCTGCGTTCGAGCGTAACCCAGTTGAATCTGGACGGGAACCTCATGTTCCACCCATATGCCGTGAAAGCTGCACAGTTCGCGGCCTACAAGCCTGAAAGCAAAGGGAAAAGTGCCAAAATCGAGCACCTCGAGCGACTCTACGCCTACCCCCCGCCTGCGACCTTTAGACCAATGGACGAGAACGGGCTCCTATGAAGCATCGGCGTTTTGCTAGCTACCTATGTATAATGCCGCCGCTGACCACAGAGTCACGACGGCCGAACGCTCTGCTACCGAAAAAAACAAGCCGAGAATGGCCGCCCAAAGCCGGGTTGTTACCGCAGCCCACCCGCTTGACGCTCGACTGATGCACCCAACATCACCGCGAAGAAACCTCGACATTCGGCTCATGGATGACCTTTGAACGAAAGCGCTTACCCGGCGCACCTCGAGTTTCTGCGCACGCTTTAGCAAAGAAGAGAGTTAATCCGAATATGCCCACCCGCTCGAAGATCATCTACACCTTCACCGACGAAGCCCCGGCCCTCGCCACCTATTCCCTGCTGCCTATCGTAGAAGCCTTCACCGCTTCGGCTGATATCGCCGTGGAAACCCGCGACATCTCCCTGGCCGGCCGCATCCTCGCCAGCTTCCCTGAGCAGTTGGGTGCCAAAGCGGTACCGGACCACCTCGCCGAACTGGGCGAACTGGCGGTCACCCCGGAAGCCAACATCATCAAGCTGCCGAACATCAGCGCCTCGGTACCGCAGCTGCAGGCCGCGATCAAGGAACTGCAGGCCCAGGGCTACGCCCTGCCGGACTACCCGGAAACCGTGACCTGCGACGCCGACAAAGACGCCAAGGCGCGTTACGACAAGGTCAAGGGCAGCGCCGTGAACCCGGTTCTGCGTGAAGGCAACTCCGACCGCCGCGCTCCGCTGTCGGTGAAGAACTACGCGCGCAAGCACCCGCACAAGATGGGCGCCTGGGCCAAGGACTCCAAGTCCCACGTTGCCCACATGAGCAACGGCGACTTCTACGGCAGCGAAAAAGCCGCCCTGATCGAAGCCGCAGACAGCGTCAAGATCGAACTGATCGCCCAAGACGGCACAGCCACCGTCCTGAAAGAAAAAACCACCGTGCAAGCCGGTGAAATCCTCGACTGCGCCGTGATGAGCAAAAAGGCCCTGCGCGCCTTCATCGCCGCTGAAATCGAAGACGCCAAGAAGCAAGGCGTACTGCTGTCGGTGCACCTCAAAGCCACCATGATGAAAGTCTCCGACCCGATCATGTTCGGCCAGATCGTTGCCGAGTTCTATCAGGACGCCCTGAGCAAGCACGCCGCTGTGCTGCAGGAAATCGGCTTCAACCTGAACAACGGCATCGGCGACCTGTACGCCCGCATCAAGGCCCTGCCGGCCGAGCAGCAAGCTGCGATCGAAGCCGACATCCAGGCGGTCTACGCAGCCCGCCCTGCCCTGGCGATGGTCAACTCTGACAAAGGCATCACCAACCTGCACGTGCCGAGCGACGTGATCGTCGACGCCTCGATGCCGGCCATGATCCGTGACTCCGGCAAGATGTGGGGCACCGACGGCCAGCTGCACGACACCAAGGCGGTGATCCCAGACCGTTGCTACGCCACCATCTACCAGGCCGTGATCGAAGACTGCAAAGCCAACGGCGCGTTCGATCCGACCACCATGGGCAGCGTGCCGAACGTTGGCCTGATGGCGAAAAAAGCCGAAGAGTACGGTTCCCACGACAAGACCTTCGAAATCAAGGCTGATGGCGTGGTTCGCGTGACCGACAGCCAAGGCAAGCTGCTGCTGGAGCAGAAAGTCGAAGCCGGCGACATCTTCCGCATGTGCCAGACCAAAGACGCGCCGATCCAGGACTGGGTCAAGCTGGCCGTCAACCGTGCTCGCGCCAGCAGCACCCCAGCGATCTTCTGGCTGGACCCGATGCGCGCCCACGACGGCGTGATGATCGAAAAAGTTCAGGCCTACCTGAAAGATCACGACACCAGCGACCTGGACATCCGCATCATGTCCCCGGTTGAAGCCATGAAGTTCACCCTGGCCCGCACCCGCGACGGCAAGGACACCATCTCGGTGACCGGCAACGTACTGCGCGACTACCTGACCGACCTGTTCCCGATCATGGAACTGGGCACCAGCGCCAAGATGCTGTCGATCGTGCCACTGATGAACGGTGGCGGCCTGTTCGAAACCGGCGCCGGCGGTTCGGCCCCGAAGCACGTGCAACAGCTGCTGGAAGAGAACTTCCTGCGCTGGGATTCCCTGGGTGAGTTCCTGGCCCTGGCCGCTTCCCTGGAGCACCTGGGCAACACCTACAACAACCCGAAAGCCCTGGTACTGGCCAAGACCCTGGACCAGGCTACCGGTCAGTTCCTCGACAACAACAAGTCGCCATCGCGCAAAGTCGGCAACATCGACAACCGCGGCAGCCACTTCTACCTGGCGCTGTACTGGGCACAAGCCCTGGCCGCCCAGACCGAGGACGCTGCCCTGCAAGCACAGTTCAGCACCCTGGCCAAAACCCTGACCGAGAACGAAGCGACCATCGTCGCCGAGCTCAACGCCGTACAGGGCAAGCCTGTGGACATCGGTGGCTACTACAGCGCCAACCCTGAGCTGGTGAGCCAGGCCATGCGCCCGAGCGCCACCCTCAACGCGGCCATCGCTGCGCTGGTGTAAGCACGAGCGAACACACGAACCCCGGCCCCGCGCCGGGGTTTGTGCTTCTGGAGTCCGCAGGAGCCGGCCTGCCGACGAAACAGACAGCGCTCGCTTCGCCGGCAAGCCGGCTCCTACAATGCTCACCCTTTATAAAGGAGTGCCTTTATGGAATGGCAACCGCATATCACTGTCGCCACCATCGTCGAGGACCAGGGCCGCTTCCTATTCGTCGAGGAGTACTCGGGCGAACAGGCCGTGCTCAATCAGCCTGCCGGGCACCTGGATGCCAATGAAAGCCTGCTCCAGGCGGCCATCCGCGAAACCCTGGAGGAAACCGGCTGGGACGTGGAGTTGACCGGCGTGGTCGGCATCTACCTGTACACCGCCCCCAGCAACGGCGTGACCTACCAGCGCGTGTGCTTTGCCGCCAAGCCGCTGCGCCATCATCCGGACTATCAACTGGACGACGGCATCATCGGCCCACGCTGGCTGAGCCGCGAGCAACTGCTGGAGCAACGGGCCAACTGGCGCAGTGAGCTGATCCTGCAGTGCCTGGACGACTACCTGGACGGCCAACTGCACAGCCTGGCGCTGATCCGACCAATGCTTTAACCGCAGTTTTAGCCTTGCAGGCCTCAGCCTGTTAGAATCGCGTCCTTTTTCAAGACACCCATTGAATTCCTATGCGTGATCCAGCCCCTTCTGACACCCAAAAGAAGCGCGTCATTGTCGGCATGTCCGGCGGCGTGGATTCTTCCGTTTCCGCCCTCCTGCTGATGGAGCAGGGATACCAGGTGGAAGGCCTGTTCATGAAGAACTGGGAGGAAGACGACGGAACCGAGTACTGCACCGCCATGGACGACCTGGCGGATGCCCAGGCCGTGTGCGACAAGCTTGGCATCAAGCTGCACACCGCCAACTTCGCCGCCGAGTACTGGGACAACGTGTTCGAGCACTTTCTGGCCGAGTACAAGGCCGGTCGCACGCCGAACCCGGACATCCTCTGCAACCGCGAAATCAAGTTCAAGGCGTTCCTCGACTACGCCATGATGCTCGGCGCCGACCTGATCGCCACCGGCCACTATGTGCGCCGCCGCGACATCGACGGCCGCACCGAACTGCTCAAGGGCCTGGACCCGAACAAGGACCAGAGCTATTTCCTGCATGCCGTTGGCGGCGAGCAGATCGCCAAGACCCTGTTCCCGGTGGGCGAGCTGGAAAAACCCGAAGTACGCGCCATCGCCGAGAAACACGACCTGGCTACTGCAAAGAAGAAAGACTCCACCGGCATCTGCTTTATCGGTGAGCGGCGCTTCAGCGACTTCCTCAAGCAATACCTGCCGGCCCAGCCCGGCGAGATCAAGACCACCGAAGGTGAAGTCATCGGCCGCCACCACGGCCTGATGTACCACACCATCGGCCAACGCCAGGGCCTGGGCATCGGCGGCCTGAAAGACGCCGGCGAAGAGCCGTGGTACGTGCTGATCAAGGACCTGGAGCACAACGAGTTGATCGTTGGCCAGGGCAACGATCACCCCTGGCTGTTCTCCCGCGCCCTGCTGGCCTCCGACATCTATTGGGTCAACCCTATCGACCTGAGCCAGCCACGGCGCCTGACCGCCAAGGTGCGCTACCGCCAGAGCGACCAGCCCTGCACCCTGGAAAAGACCGCCAACGGCTACCGCGCCACCTTCGACGACCCGCAACGCGCCGTAACTCCCGGCCAGTCGGTGGTGTTCTACGACGGTGAAATCTGCCTCGGTGGCGGCGTCATCGAAGTGGCCGAACCCTGGAGCAGCAAGGACGTCCGTCCATGAGCCCGATTCAGGAGCAACTGACGGCACTGGGCGGCGTATTCCTCGCAGCAGTGCTGGTGGATCGTATTGCCAAGACAGGTCAAGTCAGCGAAGCGGCCTTGAGCTGCATGCTCGGCAGCCTGCTGATCCGTGATCCGAAGGACGCCCTGGAAGTCTATGGCGGCGACGACATCAACCTGCGCGAGGGCTACCGCGCCCTGATCGGCGCCCTGGAGCGCGACCCCAGCACGCTGCAACGCGAGCCGCTGCGCTACGCCTTGTCGATGCTTGGCCTGGAACGTCAGCTGGCCAAGCGCGAAGACCTGCTGGAAACCATCGGCAAGCGCCTGCCGCAGATCCAGTCCCAGGTCGAACACTTCGGCCCGGCCCACGAAAACGTCATTGCCGCGTGCGGCGGGCTGTACCAGGACACCCTGAGCACCCTGCGCCAGCGCATTCAGGTACATGGCGACATGCGCAACCTGCAGCAACCGAGCAATGCCTCGAAAATTCGCGCCCTGCTGCTGGCCGGCATTCGTTCCGCACGCCTGTGGCGCCAGTTGGGCGGCCATCGCTGGCAACTGGTGATCAGCCGGCGCAAATTGCTCAAAGAGCTTTATCCATTGATGCGCAGCAGCTGAGCTGCGCCTGATTTTTCAAGAGCTGCGCGTAAGACGCTGGTCAGTTGGCAACGGACCTGCGGATATTTTCATGTATGATACGCGCCCCATTTCGTTGCCCGACTGTCCGAGAACACCCCATGCAGCTCTCTTCGCTCACTGCGGTTTCCCCTGTTGACGGCCGCTACGCCGGCAAAACCCAGGCCCTGCGCCCCATTTTCAGCGAATACGGCCTGATCCGTGCTCGCGTCCTCGTTGAAGTGCGCTGGCTCCAGCGCCTGGCCGCCCACAGCGCCATCAGCGAAGTGCCGGCGTTCTCCGCCGAAGCCAACGCCGTCCTCAATGCCCTGGCGGAGAACTTCTCCCTGGAGCACGCCGAGCGTGTCAAAGAGATCGAACGCACCACCAACCACGACGTCAAGGCCATCGAGTACCTGCTCAAGGAACAAGCCGCCAAGCTGCCTGAGCTGGCCAACGTCAGTGAATTCATCCACTTCGCCTGCACCAGCGAGGACATCAACAACCTGTCCCACGCCCTGATGCTGCGCGAAGGCCGTGATGAAGTGATGCTGCCGCTGATGCGCCAGACCGCCAACGCCATCCGCGAACTGGCGATCCGTTTCGCCGAAGTGCCGATGCTGTCGCGCACCCACGGTCAGCCGGCCTCGCCGACCACCCTGGGCAAAGAGCTGGCCAACGTGGTGTACCGCCTGGAGCGTCAGATCGCTCAGGTCGCCGCAGTGCCGCTGCTGGGCAAGATCAACGGCGCCGTGGGCAACTACAACGCCCACCTGTCGGCCTACCCGGACATCGACTGGGAAGCCAACGCCCGCGCCTTCATCGAAGACGAACTGGGCCTGGCCTTCAACCCCTACACCACGCAGATCGAGCCGCACGACTACATCGCCGAGCTGTTCGACGCCATCGCCCGCTTCAACACCATCCTGATCGACTTCGATCGCGATATCTGGGGCTACATCTCCCTGGGCTACTTCAAGCAGCGCACCATTGCCGGCGAAATCGGTTCCTCGACCATGCCGCACAAGGTCAACCCGATCGACTTCGAAAACTCCGAAGGCAACCTGGGCATCGCCAACGCCCTGTTCCAGCACCTGGCGAGCAAGCTGCCGATCTCCCGCTGGCAGCGCGACCTGACCGACTCCACCGTCTTGCGCAACCTGGGCGTGGGCTTCGCTCACAGCGTGATCGCCTACGAAGCCAGCCTCAAAGGCATCAGCAAACTGGAGCTCAACGCCCAGAAGATCGCCGAAGACCTGGACGCTTGCTGGGAAGTCCTGGCTGAGCCGATTCAGACCGTGATGCGTCGCTACAACATCGAAAATCCGTACGAAAAGCTCAAGGAACTGACCCGCGGCAAGGGCATCAGCCCAGAAGCGCTGCAGACTTTCATCGACGGGCTGGACATGCCCGCCGCGGCCAAGGCCGAGCTCAAGCAGCTCACCCCAGCCAGCTACATCGGTAATGCCGCGGCCCAGGCCAAGCGCATCTGACCGACTGCTCGACCTTTTGACGCCCGGCCGCGCCGGGCGTTTTTATTCCTGCTAGAAAAGTACATTTTTTCAATAGGTTACACATGAATCCTGATATTCCTCTTCAACTTCTGGGCGGCATCACTGCACGGGAATTTCTGCGTGACTACTGGCAGAAGAAGCCCCTGCTGATCCGTCAGGCCCTGCCTGACTTCGAAAGCCCGATCGAACCTGACGAACTGGCCGGCCTGGCCCTGGAAGAAGAAGTCGAATCGCGCCTGGTGATCGAGAAAGGCGAACGCCCCTGGGAGCTGCGTCGCGGCCCGTTCGCCGAAGACGAGTTCAGCAAGCTGCCGGAGCGCGACTGGACCCTGCTGGTCCAGGCCGTGGACCAGTTCGTCCCGGAAGTCGCCGAGCTGCTGGAGCACTTCCGCTTCCTGCCGAGCTGGCGCATCGATGACGTGATGATCAGCTTCGCCGCACCGGGCGGTAACGTCGGCCCGCACTTTGACAACTACGACGTGTTCCTGCTGCAAGGCCACGGCAAGCGCAACTGGAAGATCGGCCAGATGTGCGACTCCGAGAGCCCGCTGCTGCAGCACGCGGACCTGCGCATCCTCGCCGAATTCGAAGAGACCGAAAGCTGGGTCCTGGAGCCGGGCGATATGCTCTACCTGCCCCCACGCCTGGCCCACTACGGTGTCGCGCTGAACGACTGCATGACCTACTCGGTGGGCTTCCGCGCCCCGAGCGCCGCTGAAGTGCTGACTCACTTCACCGACTTCCTCGGCCAGTTCCTGCCGGACGAAGAGCGCTACACCGACGCCGACGTGCAGCCGGCCAGCGACCCGCACCAGATCCAGCAGGATGCCCTCGATCGCCTCAAAGGCCTGCTGGCCGAGCACATGAGCGACGAACGCCTGCTGCTGACCTGGTTCGGCCAGTTCATGACCGAGCCACGCTACCCGGAACTGGTGGTCGGCCCGGAACTGGAAGAGGACGACCTGCTGGGCAGCCTGGAACAGGGCGCTATCCTGATCCGCAATCCAAGCGCGCGCCTGGCCTGGTCGGAGGTCGATGAAGACCTGTTGCTGTTCGCCAGCGGCCAAAGTCGCCTGCTTCCCGGTAAACTGCGCGAGCTGCTGAAAATGATTTGCGCCGCCGACGCCCTGCATATCGACAACCTCGGCCCTTGGCTGGCGGATGAAGATGGGCGCGGCCTGCTGTGTGAACTGGTCAAGCAAGGGAGCCTGGGGTTTGCCGATGAATAAGATTCACGTACGTGTCGCAGACTGGCAAAAGGATAACGCCGAGATCCGGCGCATTCGTGAAGCAGTGTTCATTGCCGAGCAATCGGTTCCGCCCGAGCTGGAGTGGGATGCCGACGACGACAGCGCGGTGCACTTTCTGGCCTGCGAGGGTGATTTCCCTATCGGTACCGCGCGCCTGCTGCCGGACGGCCATGTCGGCCGGGTCTCGGTACTCAAGGACTGGCGCGGCCTCAAGGTCGGCGATGCGCTGATGCGTGCAGTGATCGACGAAGCCGAGAAGCGCGGGCTGAAGCAACAGATGCTCAGCGCCCAGGTCCAGGCCACGCCGTTCTACGAGCGCTTGGGCTTCTCGATTGTCAGCGAGGAATTCCTCGAAGCGGGAATCCCCCACGTCGACATGGTTCGCGGCGCCTGACCGACAAGCCCCAGCGGCAATGGCCAGAGCGAACGCCCCGCCATCCCCTTGCGCCCACCAGGCGCAAGACCAGGATGCCGGGGCGTTTTGCCGTCTAGGATTCAACTTGCCCCACCCAAAGCCGACAAAGTGTCAAACTCAAGGCTTTACGCCAGCTACTCGCGGAGATAACGGATATGTCCCTACGCACCTTGCTCACGACGCTGCTGCTGACCTTCAGCTGCTCGGTCATGGCCGCCACCGAGATCGTGCCCCTCAACAACCGCACCAGCGCTGACCTGCTGCCGGTGGCGCAGAATTTTCTGGGCAAGGACGGCAAGGTCAGCGCCTATGGCAACCAACTGATCGTCAACGCCGAGCCGGGCAAGATCGCCGAGCTGCGGGCCTTCATTGCGCAACTGGATACCGCGGCCAAGCGTCTGCTGATCACCGTCGACACCAACGAGAACAACTTCCAGGACAACCAGGGTTATTCGGTCAATGGTGCACCGCAAACGCGCATCATCAATCGCAGCACCGAGAGCCGCGATGGCGGCATCCAACAGGTCCAGGCCAGCGAAGGCGTGCCGGCGCTGATCCAGGTTGGCCAGAGCGTGCCGCTGACCACCACCCAGACCGATCCTTACGGTCGCCTGCAAAACCAGACTCAATACCGCAACGTCACCCAGGGCTTCTACGTGACAGCCAGCGTCACCGGCGAGACCGTGCACCTGAGTATCAGCACCAACCGCGACCGCATGAGCCAGGAACGACCTGATGTAGTGAACGTGCAAAGTACCGACACAACTGTCAGTGGGCGCCTCGGCGAGTGGATCACCCTGGCCGGGGTCAATCGCCAGACCCAGGCCGACAAGCAGGCCCTGGGCCGCAGCTACTCGACTCAAGGACGGGATGACATGACCTTGCGCGTCAAGGTCGACGCCTTGGACTAAAGCACCAAAAACTGACTGATTAGTCGTATTAGACCAAAGATGTAGTGCCACAAAAAAAGCACTACAAAACATTTGACGAGCCAAAAAACCGCGGGCATGATGGCCTCGCTCCCGCTAATCAGGGGCCCTGGCAAGGGCCTTCGGATCGCAGCTCTAACCTACCCACCTGAGCCGATTCGTGTCTGTACTGCCCACAAGGTGTGTTTGACGAGATTGCGACTGGAACGAAGTTGTCCCGAGGGACGGAAGCGTATTTAGGTCGATCGGCAACACACTGATGGAACGCACCAAGGCCCACGACGCCCGCATGCGCACCGCAGCTCGCCTTCACCTGCTCACTCTCCCCTCGAGCCCATCGTTCACCCGTCGCCATCCCCGCCAGACCCGACTGGACCGCCTAAGCTTCCTGGTCAGCGAGCAGCCTTCCACGCAACGTTACGACGCGTGATCGGCGGAGCCGGAATTCTCCAACCAAGAACGACTTTTTACACAAGACGCGACGAGGTTTATCTCCATGGCACTGACACGCGAACAGCAAATTGCAGCCCTTGAAAAAGACTGGGCTGAAAACCCGCGCTGGAAAGGCGTGACTCGCACCTACTCCGCTGCCGACGTGGTCCGTCTGCGTGGCTCGGTTCAACCCGAGCACACCCTGGCACGCATGGGCGCCGAGAAGCTCTGGAACCTGGTCACCCAAGGTGCCAAGCCGTCCTTCCGTCCTGATAAAGATTTCGTCAACTGCATGGGCGCCCTGACCGGCGGCCAGGCTGTACAACAGGTTAAAGCCGGTATCCAGGCTATCTACCTGTCGGGCTGGCAAGTGGCTGCGGACAACAACTCCGCCGAATCCATGTACCCCGACCAGTCGCTGTACCCGGTGGATTCGGTTCCGACCGTGGTCAAGCGCATCAACAACTCGTTCCGTCGTGCCGACCAGATCCAGTGGAAAGCCGGCAAGAATCCGGGCGACGACGGCTACATCGACTACTTCGCACCTATTGTGGCCGACGCTGAAGCCGGTTTCGGCGGCGTACTGAACGCCTACGAGCTGATGAAGAGCATGATCGAAGCGGGCGCCGCCGGCGTTCACTTCGAAGACCAGCTGGCTTCCGTGAAGAAGTGCGGCCACATGGGCGGCAAGGTGCTGGTTCCAACCCAGGAAGCCGTACAGAAGCTGACCGCTGCCCGCCTGGCGGCCGACGTTGCCGGTGTACCGACCATCATCCTGGCCCGTACCGACGCCAACGCTGCTGACCTGCTGACTTCGGACTGCGACCCGTACGACCAGCCGTTCGTGACCGGCACCCGCACCCAGGAAGGCTTCTACAAAGTGAAAGCTGGCCTGGATCAAGCGATCGCCCGCGGCCTGGCTTACGCTCCGTACGCCGACCTGATCTGGTGCGAAACCGCCAAGCCGGACCTGGACGAAGCTCGTCGCTTCGCCGAAGCAATCAAGAAGGAATACCCGGACCAAATCCTGTCGTACAACTGCTCGCCTTCCTTCAACTGGAAGAAAAACCTGGACGACGCGACTATCGCCAAGTTCCAGCGCGAACTGTCCGCCATGGGTTACAAGCACCAGTTCATCACCCTGGCCGGCATCCACAACATGTGGCACAGCATGTTCAACCTGGCGCACGACTACGCCCGCAACGACATGACCGCCTACGTGAAGCTGCAAGAGCAGGAATTCGCTGACGCCGCCAAAGGCTACACCTTCGTGGCTCACCAGCAGGAAGTGGGCACCGGCTACTTCGACGACATGACTACCGTGATCCAGGGTGGTTCGTCCTCGGTAACCGCTCTGACCGGTTCCACCGAAGAAGAGCAGTTCCACTGATTCCAGGCCTCGCGCCTTGATCGAGCGGCCAATGCAGGCCCGGTAAAAACAACTGCATTGCTGTACAACTGACGCCCCGACTGGTTCGGGGCGTTTTTTTGCCCGCCGAACCTGCAGCAACCAGCTTGCCGGCGAACCGCTCCCCTGCGCCCCCCTCGAAAACCTCGAGACACCCGCCCCCTGCAAAAAAGCTCGCCAAACATTGATCCAGAGCGGTGCTACCCAGAGCGAAACAGGTTAAAAGGTGCGCCCCTGCTACTTGCAGTAACAGGGATATAACAAGCAACTTTCCCACTCCCCGAAGGGAAGCAGATTAAAACAACACCTAAACAATATTGATTATCATTTAGCCACTGTAACTTTCGTTGCAGCAGCAACAAAACATAATTAACAAAACCTCCCCTAATGCCCACAGGCCGCGGCTTACGGGGCTACAGGGGTGAGCTATGTCCTTATTACGATAAACAATTTCGCTTTAGAAATTTTACTTGCCCGGTGTTTAGCCATAAAATCAGCGCGATTGATTGCGCTGCGACATATCGTCACTGCTTTATTTCTTTATCAAGCTCAGAGACTCTTGCTCTCTGTTAAGGATTACCAGCATGCCCGAAGCGACAGGACTCATGGCCCACAACTGGGGCTTTGCCATTTTCCTTCTGGGTGTTGTCGGCCTTTGCGCCTTCATGCTCGGCGTCTCCAGCCTCCTCGGGTCAAAAGCCTGGGGCCGCAGCAAAAACGAACCGTTCGAGTCCGGCATGCTACCTACCGGTGGCGCCCGCTTGCGGCTCTCAGCCAAATTCTATCTGGTCGCGATGCTCTTCGTGATCTTCGATATCGAAGCCCTCTTTCTCTTTGCCTGGTCTGTGTCCGTCCGCGAAAGCGGCTGGACCGGATTCGTCGAAGCTCTCGTTTTCATAGCAATTCTGTTGGCAGGTCTTGTCTACCTTTGGCGAGTGGGGGCTCTTGACTGGGCTCCGGAAGGTCGTCGTAAGCGGCAGGCGAAGCTAAAACAATGAGGCTTTGGCGATGCAATACAATCTCACCAGGATCGACCCCGATGCTCCTAACGATCAGTACCCGATCGGCGAACGGGAAACCGTTTCCGATCCGTTAGAGGATCAGGTCCACAAAAACATCTTCATGGGCAAGCTGGAAGACGTGCTGAGCGGCGCGGTCAACTGGGGGCGTAAGAACTCCCTGTGGCCGTACAACTTCGGTCTGTCCTGCTGCTACGTGGAAATGACCACTGCCTTCACGGCGCCCCACGACATCGCGCGCTTTGGCGCCGAGGTTATCCGGGCATCGCCGCGTCAGGCGGATTTCATGGTTATTGCCGGCACCTGCTTCATCAAGATGGCGCCGATCATCCAGCGTCTCTATGAGCAAATGCTCGAGCCTAAATGGGTTATCTCCATGGGTTCGTGCGCCAACTCCGGTGGCATGTACGACATCTACTCCGTAGTTCAGGGGGTGGACAAGTTCCTGCCCGTGGACGTCTACGTACCTGGCTGCCCGCCCCGCCCTGAAGCGTTCCTGCAAGGCTTGATGCTCTTGCAAGAATCCATTGGCCAGGAGCGTCGCCCACTTTCCTGGGTCGTCGGTGATCAAGGCGTGTACCGCGCCGAAATGCCGTCGCAAAAGGAGCAGCGCCGCGAACAGCGTATTCAGGTCACCAACCTGCGCAGCCCTGACGAAGTCTGATCCAGATCTGTTCTGACAAAGAAACGACACTGGCTTCACTCTTTACGTTGACCGAAAGCGATAAAAAACCATGACTACAGGCAGTGCTCTGTACATCCCGCCTTATAAGGCTGACGACCAGGATGTGGTCGTCGAACTCAATAACCGTTTTGGCCCTGAGGCGTTCACCGCCCAGGCCACCCGCACCGGCATGCCGGTGCTGTGGGTTACCCGCTCCAAACTCGTTGAAATCCTGACCTTCCTGCGCAACCTGCCCAAGCCGTACGTCATGCTCTATGACCTGCATGGCGTGGACGAGCGCCTGCGCACCAAGCGTCAAGGCCTGCCGAGTGCCGATTTCAGCGTGTTCTACCACTTGCTGTCGATCGAACGTAACAGCGACGTGATGATCAAGGTGGCCCTGTCCGAAGGCGATCTCAGCCTGCCGACCGTCACCGGTATCTGGCCCAATGCCAACTGGTACGAGCGTGAAGTCTGGGACATGTTCGGCATCGACTTTGCCGGTCACCCTCACCTTTCGCGGATCATGATGCCGCCGACCTGGGAAGGTCACCCGCTGCGCAAGGACTTCCCGGCCCGCGCCACCGAGTTCGACCCGTTCAGCCTGACCCTGGCCAAGCAGCAGCTGGAAGAAGAAGCCGCACGCTTCCGTCCGGAAGACTGGGGCATGAAGCGTTCCGGTGCCAACGAGGACTACATGTTCCTCAACCTGGGCCCGAACCACCCCTCGGCCCACGGTGCCTTCCGCATCATCCTGCAGTTGGACGGTGAAGAGATCGTCGACTGCGTTCCGGACATCGGCTACCACCACCGTGGTGCCGAGAAAATGGCCGAGCGTCAGTCCTGGCACAGCTTCATCCCTTACACCGACCGTATCGACTACCTCGGCGGGGTGATGAACAACCTGCCGTACGTGCTCTCGGTCGAGAAGCTGGCCGGCATCAAGGTACCGGAGAAGGTCGACGTCATCCGCATCATGATGGCCGAGTTCTTCCGCATCACCAGCCACCTGCTGTTCCTGGGTACCTACATCCAGGACGTCGGTGCCATGACCCCGGTGTTCTTCACCTTCACCGACCGCCAGCGTGCCTACACCGTGATCGAAGCCATCACCGGCTTCCGCCTGCACCCGGCCTGGTACCGCATCGGCGGCGTCGCCCACGACCTGCCCCGCGGCTGGGAAAAGCTGGTCAAGGACTTCGTTGAATGGCTGCCCAAGCGCCTCGACGAATACACCAAGGCCGCCCTGCAGAACAGCATCCTCAAAGGCCGGACCATCGGCGTTGCCGCCTACAACACCAAGGAAGCCCTGGAGTGGGGCGTCACCGGTGCCGGCCTGCGTTCCACCGGCTGCGATTTCGACCTGCGCAAGGCTCGTCCGTACTCCGGCTACGAGAACTTCGAGTTCGAAGTTCCACTGGCGGCCAACGGTGACGCCTACGACCGCTGCATGGTTCGCGTCGAGGAGATGCGCCAGAGCATCAAGATCATCGATCAGTGCCTGCGCAATATGCCGGAAGGCCCGTACAAGGCGGATCACCCGCTGACCACGCCGCCGCCGAAAGAGCGCACCCTGCAGCACATCGAAACCTTGATCACGCACTTCCTGCAGGTTTCGTGGGGTCCGGTGATGCCGGCCAACGAATCCTTCCAGATGATCGAAGCGACCAAGGGCATCAACAGTTATTACCTGACGAGCGATGGCGGCACCATGAGCTACCGCACCCGGATTCGCACCCCAAGCTTCGCCCACCTGCAGCAGATCCCTTCGGTGATCCGCGGCAGCATGGTCGCGGACTTGATCGCGTACCTGGGTAGTATCGACTTCGTTATGGCCGACGTGGACCGCTAAGCATGAACAGCACGCTTATCCAGACAGACCGTTTCGCCCTGAGCGAAACCGAGCGCTCGGCCATCGAGCACGAGATGCATCACTACGAAGACCCGCGCGCGGCGTCGATCGAAGCACTGAAGATCGTCCAGAAGGAACGTGGCTGGGTGCCGGACGGCGCGGTCTACGCCATCGGCGAGATCCTTGGCATCCCCGCCAGCGACGTTGAAGGCGTGGCGACGTTCTACAGCCAGATCTTCCGTCAGCCAGTGGGTCGCCACATCATTCGCGTCTGCGACAGCATGGTCTGCTACATCGGCGGCCACGAGTCCGTGGTCAGCCAGATTCAGAGCGAGCTGGGCATCGGCCTCGGCCAGACCACCGCCGACGGCCGCTTCACCCTGCTGCCGGTGTGCTGCCTGGGCAACTGCGACAAAGCCCCGGCGCTGATGATCGACGACGACACTTTCGGCGACGTACAGCCTGCTGGCGTGGCCAAACTGTTGGAGGGCTACGTATGACCCTGACCTCTTTCGGCCCTGCGAACCGCATTGCGCGTACCGCAGAAACCCACCCACTGACCTGGCGTCTGCGTGACGACGGCGAGCCGGTATGGCTCGACGAGTACCAGGCCAAGAACGGCTACGCGGCGGCCCGCAAGGCTTTCGCTGACCTGTCACAGGACGACATCGTCCAGACCGTCAAGGATGCCGGCCTCAAGGGCCGCGGCGGTGCGGGCTTCCCCACCGGCGTGAAGTGGGGCCTGATGCCCAAAGACGAGTCCATGAACATCCGCTACCTGCTGTGCAACGCGGACGAAATGGAACCTAACACCTGGAAGGACCGCATGCTGATGGAGCAACTGCCCCATCTGCTGATCGAAGGCATGCTGATCAGTGCCCGTGCACTGAAAACCTACCGCGGCTACATCTTCCTGCGGGGCGAATACACCACCGCCGCCAAGCACCTGCGGCGTGCCGTGGAAGAAGCCAAGGCCGCAGGCCTGTTGGGCAAGAACATCCTGGGCAGCGGTTTCGATTTCGAGCTGTTCGTCCACACCGGCGCCGGGCGTTACATCTGCGGTGAAGAAACCGCACTGATCAACTCCCTGGAAGGCCGTCGCGCCAACCCACGCTCCAAGCCGCCCTTCCCTGCTGCCGTAGGCGTGTGGGGCAAGCCGACGTGCGTGAACAACGTCGAGACCCTGTGCAACGTGCCGGCGATCATCGGCGACGGTGTGGAGTGGTACAAATCCCTGGCCCGCGAAGGCAGCGAAGACCACGGCACCAAGCTGATGGGCTTCTCCGGCAAAGTGAAGAACCCTGGCCTGTGGGAGCTGCCCTTCGGCGTGACCGCACGCGAGCTGTTCGAAGACTACGCCGGCGGCATGCGCGACGGCTTCAAGCTCAAGTGCTGGCAGCCAGGCGGCGCCGGTACCGGCTTCCTGCTGCCAGAACACCTGGATGCGCAAATGTATGCCGGCGGCATCGCCAAAGTGGGCACCCGCATGGGTACCGGCCTGGCCATGGCGGTGGACGACAGCATCAACATGGTGTCGCTGTTGCGCAACATGGAGCAATTCTTCGCCCGTGAATCCTGCGGCTTCTGCACCCCTTGCCGTGATGGCCTGCCATGGAGCGTCAAACTGCTGATGGCTCTGGAGAACGGCCAGGGCCAGCAAGGCGACATCGAGACCCTGCTGGGTCTGGTGGGGTTCCTCGGCCCAGGCAAGACCTTCTGTGCTCACGCACCGGGTGCCGTGGAGCCGTTGGGCAGTGCCATCAAGTATTTCCGTCCAGAGTTCGAAGCCGGCATCGCGCCCACCAGCGCCGCCGTCCCGCCTCTGGCCCGACCGATCGTAGTCGGCGCGTAACGCTTAGATGAGGGCGCAGGGTCCGTGCCCTGCGCTCGACGTGCGATGACGCCGTGAACGGCTGTGTTGATTCGCACGCATAACAAGATTCCATTAGCCACGCCCGCTGACACCGGGCCAACGAAGAACTTTGAACCATGGCCACTATCCACGTAGACGGCAAAGCGCTCGAAGTCGATGGGGCGGACAACCTGTTACAGGCTTGTCTGTCACTAGGCCTCGACATCCCTTATTTCTGCTGGCACCCCGCACTCGGTAGCGTCGGTGCCTGTCGCCAGTGCGCGGTCAAGCAGTACACCGACGAGAACGACACCCGTGGTCGTATCGTCATGTCCTGCATGACCCCAGCCACCGACAACACCTGGATCTCCATCGACGATGAAGAATCCAAGGCCTTCCGCGCCAGTGTTGTCGAGTGGCTGATGACCAACCACCCCCACGACTGCCCGGTCTGTGAGGAAGGCGGTCACTGCCACCTGCAAGACATGACGGTGATGACCGGCCACAACGAGCGCCGTTATCGCTTCACCAAGCGCACCCACCAGAACCAGGACCTCGGCCCGTTCATTTCCCACGAAATGAACCGCTGCATCGCCTGCTACCGCTGCGTGCGCTTCTACAAGGACTACGCCGGCGGCACCGACCTGGGCGTCTACGGCGCCCACGACAACGTGTACTTCGGTCGCGTTGAAGACGGCACCCTGGAAAGCGAGTTCTCCGGCAACCTCACCGAGGTCTGCCCGACCGGTGTGTTCACCGACAAGACTCACTCCGAGCGCTACAACCGCAAGTGGGACATGCAGTTCTCGCCGAGCATCTGCCATGGCTGCTCCAGCGGTTGCAACATCTCCCCGGGCGAGCGCTACGGCGAGCTGCGGCGCATCGAGAACCGCTACAACGGTTCGGTGAACCAGTATTTCCTCTGCGACCGTGGCCGTTTTGGCTACGGCTACGTCAACCGCAAGGACCGTCCGCGCCAGCCACGCCTGGCCGATGGCACCCAGCTGACTCTGGACCAGGCGCTGGACCAGGCGGCCGACCTGCTGCGCGGTCGCAACATCGTCGGTATCGGCTCGCCTCGCGCCAGCCTGGAAAGCAACTACGCCCTGCGTGAGCTGGTCGGTGCCGAGCACTTCTACAGTGGTATCGAAGCTTCTGAACTGGAGCGCATCCGCCTGGTTCTGCAGGTTCTGAACGACAGTCCGCTGCCGGTTCCGAACATGCGCGAGATCGAAGACCACGATGCCATCTTCGTCCTTGGCGAAGACCTGACCCAAACCGCCGCACGCATGGCCCTGGCCCTGCGCCAGTCGGTCAAGGGCAAGGCCGAGGAAATGGCCGACGCCATGCGCGTCCAGCCTTGGCTCGACGCCGCCGTGAAGAACATCGGTCAGCACGCGCTGAACCCGCTGTTCATTGCCAGCCTGGCTGAAACCAAGCTCGACGACGTGGCCGAGGAGTGTGTACACGCCGCTCCAGACGACCTGGCGCGCATCGGTTTCGCCGTGGCCCACGCCATCGACGCCAGCGCCCCTGCCGTGGAAGGCCTGGACAGTGAAGCCCTGGAACTGGCCAAGCGCATTGCCGACGCTCTGCTGGCGGCCAAGCGCCCACTGATCATTTCCGGTACCTCCCTGGGCTCCAAGGCGCTGATCGAAGCCGCAGCGAACATTGCCAAGGCCTTGAAGCTGCGCGAGAAAGCCGGCTCCATCAGCCTGGTCGTGCCAGAGGCCAACAGCCTCGGCCTGGCCATGCTCGGTGGCGAATCCGTGGACGCGGCCCTGCAGACGGTGATCGACGGTAAGGCCGACGCCATCGTGGTGCTGGAAAACGACCTGTACACCCGCACCGACGCAGCCAAGGTGGATGCCGCACTGAACGCGGCCAAGGTGGTGATCGTTGCCGATCATCAACAGACCGCCACCCTTGAGCGCGCGCACCTGGTGCTGTCGGCGGCCAGCTTCGCCGAAGGCGACGGCACCCTGGTCAGCCAGGAAGGTCGTGCCCAGCGCTTCTTCCAGGTCTTCGATCCGACCTACCTGGACGCCAGCATCATGGTCCACGAAGGCTGGCGCTGGCTGCACGCCCTGCGCAGCACTCTGCTGAACAAGCCAGTGGACTGGACCCAGCTGGACCACGTGACCGCTGCCTGCGCCGCGAGCACCCCGCAACTGGCTTCCATCATCGACGCGGCACCTTCCGCAGCGTTCCGTATCAAAGGCCTGAAACTGGCCCGCGAACCGCTGCGCTACAGCGGCCGTACCGCCATGCGCGCCAACCAGAGCGTGCATGAACCGCGCACCCCGCAAGACCCGGATACCGCCTTCGCCTACTCCATGGAAGGTTACTCGGGCTCCGCCGAACCGCGCTCGCAAGTGCCGTTCGCCTGGTCGCCGGGCTGGAACTCGCCGCAAGCCTGGAACAAGTTCCAGGACGAAGTCGGCGGCCATCTGCGTGCCGGTGATCCGGGTACTCGCCTGATCGAAAGCCAGGGCGACCGTCTCAACTGGTTCTCCAGCGTACCGCGGGCCTTCTCTCCGGCTCAGGGCACCTGGCAAGCGGTGCCGTTCTATCACCTGTTCGGCAGCGAAGAGAACTCTTCGAAAGCCGCTCCGGTACAGGAACGCATTCCGGCGGCCTACGTGGCCCTGGCCAAGTCCGAAGCCGATCGCCTGGGTGTCAACGACGGTGCCCTGCTCGCGGTGAACGTAGCCGGCCAGACCCTGCGTCTGCCACTGCGCATCAACGAAGAGCTGGGTGCTGGCCTGGTGGGCCTGCCTGCCGGTCTGGCGGGGATTCCTCCGGCGTTCTTTGGCAAATCCGTTGACGGTCTGCAGGAGGCGGCGCAATGAGTTGGTTTACCCCTGAAGTGATCGACGTGATCCTGACGGTCGTCAAGGCCGTCGTGATCCTGCTGGCGGTAGTAATCGCCGGTGCGCTGCTGAGCTTCGTCGAACGTCGCCTGCTGGGCTGGTGGCAGGACCGTTACGGTCCGAACCGCGTTGGCCCGTTCGGCATGTTCCAGATCGCCGCCGACATGCTGAAGATGTTCTTCAAGGAAGACTGGACCCCGCCGTTTGCCGACAAGGTGATCTTCACCCTGGCACCAGTGGTCGCCATGTCCGCCCTGCTGATCGCCTTCGCGATCATCCCGATCACCCCGACCTGGGGCGTCGCGGACCTGAACATCGGCCTGCTGTTCTTCTTTGCCATGGCCGGTCTGTCGGTCTACGCGGTGCTGTTCGCCGGCTGGTCGAGTAACAACAAGTTCGCCCTGCTGGGCAGCTTGCGGGCTTCGGCCCAGACCGTGTCCTACGAAGTGTTCATGGGCCTGGCGCTGATGGGCATCGTGGCTCAGGTCGGTTCCTTCAACATGCGCGACATCGTCGAGTACCAGGCGCAGAACCTGTGGTTCATCATTCCGCAGTTCTTCGGCTTCTGTACCTTCTTCATCGCTGGCGTGGCCGTGACTCACCGTCACCCCTTCGACCAGCCGGAAGCGGAGCAGGAACTGGCCGACGGTTACCACATTGAATACGCCGGCATGAAATGGGGCATGTTCTTCGTTGGTGAGTACATCGGCATCATCTTGATCTCGGCACTGTTGGTCACCCTGTTCTTCGGTGGCTGGCACGGTCCGTTCGGCATCCTGCCGCAACTGTCCTTCGTCTGGTTCGCGTTGAAGACCGCGTTCTTCATCATGCTGTTCATCCTGCTGCGCGCCTCTATCCCGCGCCCGCGTTATGACCAGGTGATGGACTTCAGCTGGAAATTCTGCCTGCCGCTGACCCTGATCAATTTGCTGGTGACCGCTGCGCTTGTGTTGTTGAACACGCCTGCGGGCGCGGTTCAGTGAGGATTTGACCCATGTTCAAATATATTGGCGACATCGTTAAGGGTACTGGTACCCAGTTGCGCAGCCTGGTGATGGTGTTCGGTCACGGCTTTCGCAAACGCGACACCCTGCAATACCCCGAAGAGCCGGTGTACCTGCCGCCACGCTACCGTGGCCGTATCGTCCTGACTCGCGACCCCGATGGCGAAGAGCGTTGCGTAGCCTGCAACCTGTGCGCCGTGGCCTGCCCTGTGGGTTGCATCTCGCTGCAGAAAGCTGAAACCGAAGACGGTCGCTGGTACCCGGACTTCTTCCGCATCAACTTCTCGCGCTGCATTTTCTGCGGCCTCTGCGAGGAAGCCTGTCCGACCACCGCAATCCAGCTGACACCGGATTTCGAGATGGCCGAGTTCAAACGTCAGGACCTGGTTTACGAGAAAGAGGATCTCTTGATCTCCGGTCCCGGAAAGAACCCTGACTACAACTTCTATCGTGTTGCAGGTATGGCCATTGCCGGTAAGCCAAAAGGCTCCGCGCAGAATGAAGCCGAGCCGATCAACGTGAAGAGCTTGCTGCCTTAAGGAAGAACGATGGAATTCGCTTTCTATTTCGCATCAGGTGTTGCCGTTGTTTCCACGCTGCGCGTGGTCACCAACACCAACCCTGTGCACGCCCTGCTCTACCTGATCATTTCGTTGATCGCCGTGGCCATGACCTTCTTCAGCCTCGGCGCACCGTTCGCCGGTGCCCTGGAAGTGATCGCCTACGCCGGCGCCATCATGGTGCTGTTCGTGTTCGTGGTGATGATGCTCAACCTCGGCCCGGCCGCGGCTCAGCAGGAGCGCATCTGGCTCACGCCCGGCATCTGGATCGGCCCGGTGATTCTCGCCGCCTTGCTGCTGGCTGAACTGCTGTACGTATTGTTCAGCCACCAGAGCGGTGCCGGTATCGGTCAAACCACCGTCGACGCCAAGGCCGTGGGCATCAGCCTGTTCGGCCCTTACCTGCTGGTGGTCGAACTCGCCTCGATGCTGCTGCTCGCCGCAGCCGTCACGGCGTTCCACTTGGGCCGCAACGAGGCGAAGGAGTAACACGATGCCTACTATCCCTCTCGGTACTATCCCGATGGAACATGGCCTGGCAGTTGCCGGCATCCTGTTCTGCCTCGGTCTGGTCGGCCTGATGGTCCGCCGTAACATCCTCTTCGTGTTGATGAGCCTGGAAGTGATGATGAACGCCTCGGCATTGGCCTTCATCGTTGCGGGCGCCCGCTGGGCGCAACCGGATGGACAAGTGATGTTCATCCTGGTGATCAGCCTGGCAGCCGCCGAGGCCAGTATTGGCCTGGCGATCCTGCTGCAGCTGTACCGCCGCTTCCACACTCTCGATATCGATGCAGCCAGCGAGATGCGCGGATGAACCTTCTCTTTCTGACTTTCGTATTCCCCCTGATCGGTTTCCTGCTGCTGTCGTTCTCCCGGGGACGCCTCTCGGAAAACCTCTCGGCCCTGATCGGCGTCGGCTCCATTGGCCTGTCGGCCATCGTGGCCGCCTACGTGATCTGGCAATTCAACGTTACGCCGCCTGAGGGTGGTCACTACACCCAGGTGCTGTGGCAGTGGATGTCGGTGGACGGTTTCGCGCCGAACTTCGCCCTGTACCTGGATGGTCTGTCCGTGACCATGCTGGGTGTGGTGGTGGGCGTGGGCTTTTTGATCCACCTGTTCGCGTCCTGGTACATGCGCGGTGAAGCCGGCTACTCGCGCTTCTTCGCCTACACCAACCTGTTTATCGCCAGCATGCTGTTCCTGGTGCTGGGCGATAACCTGTTGTTCCTGTACTTCGGCTGGGAAGGCGTGGGCCTGTGCTCCTACCTGTTGATCGGTTTCTACTACAGCAACCGCAACAACGGTAACGCCGCACTCAAGGCCTTTATCGTCACCCGTATCGGCGACGTGTTCATGGCCATCGGCCTGTTCATTCTGTTCCAACAGGTGGGCACGCTGAACGTCCAGGAACTGCTGGTGCTGGCACCGCAGAAATTCCAGGCCGGCGACTTCTGGATCACCCTGGCGACCCTGATGCTGCTGGGCGGCGCCGTGGGTAAATCCGCGCAACTGCCGCTGCAGACCTGGCTGGCGGACGCGATGGCCGGCCCGACCCCGGTTTCGGCACTGATCCACGCCGCGACCATGGTCACCGCCGGCGTCTACCTGATCGCCCGTACCCACGGTCTGTTCACCCTGGCACCGGAAGTCCTGCACCTGGTAGGCCTGGTGGGCGGCGTGACCCTGGTACTGGCCGGCTTCGCCGCGCTGGTGCAGACCGACATCAAGCGGATCCTCGCCTACTCCACCATGAGCCAGATCGGCTACATGTTCCTGGCCCTGGGCGTTGGCGCCTGGGACGGCGCGATTTTCCACCTGATGACCCACGCCTTCTTCAAGGCCCTGCTGTTCCTGGCTTCCGGTGCGGTGATCGTTGCCTGCCACCACGAGCAGAACATCTTCAAGATGGGCGGCCTGTGGAAGAAACTGCCTCTGGCCTACGCCAGCTTCATCGTCGGTGGCGCCGCCCTGGCGGCCCTGCCTCTGGTGACCGCGGGCTTCTACTCCAAGGACGAGATCCTCTGGGAAGCCTTCGCCAGTGGCAACCATGGCCTGCTGTATGCCGGTCTGGTGGGTGCGTTCATGACCTCGCTGTACACCTTCCGCCTGATCTTCATCACCTTCCACGGTGAAGCCAAGACCGAAGCCCACGCCGGCCACGGGATTTCCCACTGGCTGCCGCTGGTGGTGCTGATCGTGCTGTCCACCGGGATCGGCGCGATGATCACTCCGCCCCTGCATGGTGTACTGCCGCTGAGCGTCGGTCATGCCGGTGGCGAAGCCAAGCACAGCCTGGAAATCGCCTCGGGCGCCATCGCCCTGGCCGGTATCCTGCTGGCCGCCCTGTTGTTCCTTGGCAAGCGTCGCGTTGTGACCGCCATCGCCAACAGCGGCATCGGGCGTCTGCTCTCGGCCTGGTGGTTCGCCGCCTGGGGCTTCGACTGGATCTACGACAAACTGTTCGTCAAGCCATACCTGGCCATCAGCCATGTACTGCGCAAGGACCCGCTCGATCAGACCATCGGTTTGATCCCGCGTATGGCCAAAGGGGGTCACAACTCCCTGAGCCGTACCGAGACCGGTCAACTGCGTTGGTACGCCGCCTCGATGGCAGCCGGTGCCGTGCTGGTCATCGGCGCCATTGTGCTGGTAGCGGTCTGATATGAACCTTGCGAACTTGCGAAAGGAATTGAGCCCGTCATGATTCTGCCTTGGCTAATCCTGATCCCCTTCATCGGCGGCCTGCTGTGCTGGCTGGGTGAGCGCTTCGGCGCCACCCTCCCGCGCTGGATTGCGCTGTTGACCATGACCCTGGAACTCGCTCTCGGCCTCTGGCTGTGGGCCCACGGTAACTATTCATTTGCTCCGGCGCCTGGCGCCGATCCAACTTGGGCCATCGAGTTCAAGCATGTGTGGATCGAGCGCTTCGGCATCAACGTGCACCTGGCGCTGGACGGCCTGTCGCTGTTGATGATCCTGCTGACCGGCCTGCTGGGTATCCTCTCGGTACTCTGCTCCTGGAAAGAGATTCAGCGTCACGTGGGCTTCTTCCACCTGAACCTGATGTGGATCCTGGGCGGTGTGGTCGGCGTGTTCCTGGCGCTGGACCTGTTCATGTTCTTCTTCTTCTGGGAAATGATGCTGGTGCCGATGTACTTCCTCATCGCGCTCTGGGGTCACAGCTCGGCAGACGGCAAGAAAACCCGGATTTACGCAGCAACCAAGTTCTTCATCTTCACTCAGGCTTCCGGCCTGATCATGCTGGTGGCGATCCTGGGGCTGGTGCTGGTCAACTTCAACAACACCGGGGTGATCACCTTCGATTACGCCCAGTTGCTGAAGACCAAGATGTCCACCGCCACCGAGTACATCCTGATGCTCGGCTTCTTCATCGCCTTCGCGGTAAAGCTGCCGGTGGTGCCGTTCCACTCCTGGCTGCCTGACGCTCACGCCCAGGCACCGACCGCCGGCTCCGTGGACCTGGCCGGTATCCTGCTGAAGACTGCGGCCTACGGCCTGCTGCGTTTCGCCCTGCCGCTGTTCCCCAACGCTTCGGCAGAGTTCGCGCCGATCGCCATGACCCTGGGTCTGATCGGCATCTTCTACGGTGCCTTCCTGGCCTTCGCCCAGACCGACATCAAGCGTCTGATCGCTTTCTCCAGCGTTTCCCACATGGGCTTCGTGCTGATCGGGATCTACTCCGGCAGCCAGCAGGCCCTGCAGGGCGCGGTGATCCAGATGCTAGCCCACGGTGTTTCGGCAGCCGCGCTGTTTATCCTCAGCGGCCAGCTGTACGAGCGCACCCATACCCGCGACATGCGTGAAATGGGCGGCCTGTGGTCGCGTATCGCCTACCTGCCGGCCATCAGCCTGTTCTTTGCAGCCGCTTCTCTGGGCCTGCCGGGCACCGGTAACTTTGTCGGCGAGTTCCTGATCCTGATCGGCACCTTCGTCAGTGCGCCATGGATCACCGCGATCGCGACGTCCGGCCTGGTGTTCGGCTCGGTCTACTCGCTGATCATGATCCACCGTGCCTACTTCGGCCCGTCCAAGTCGGACGCGGTGCTGCACGGCATGGATGCTCGCGAACTGATCATGGTGCTGGGACTGGCGGTCCTGCTGATCTACATCGGCGTGTACCCGCAACCGTTCCTCGATACCTCTGCCGCCACCATGCATGGCGTGCAGCAATGGCTCAGCACCGCCTTCACTCAACTCGCTTCGGCCCGGTAAGAGCGCTATGGACTTTACGATTCAACACTTTATAGCCCTGGCGCCGCTGCTGATCACCAGCGCCACCCTTGTGGTGGTGATGCTGGCGATCGCCTGGCGGCGCAACCACGCCCAGACCTTCCTGCTGTCGGTGGCCGGTCTGAACCTGGCATTGCTGTCGATCTTCCCGGTGCTGAAAGTGGCACCCCTGGCGGTCACCCCGCTGTTGCAGATCGACCAGTTCGCCTGCCTCTACATGGCCCTGATCCTGGTGGCCACCTTGGCCTGCGTCACCCTGGCCCACGCCTACCTGGGCGACGGCAGCAGCGGCTACCCGGGCAACCGTGAAGAGCTGTACCTGCTGATCCTGCTGGCCGCCGCCGGTGGCCTGGTGCTGGTCAGCGCGCAGAACCTGGCCGGCCTGTTCATCGGCCTGGAGCTGCTCTCGGTACCGGTCTACGGCCTGGTGGCCTATGCCTTCTTCAACAAGCGCTCCCTGGAAGCCGGCATCAAGTACATGGTGCTGTCGGCCGCCGGTTCGGGCTTCCTGTTGTTCGGCATGGCCTTGCTCTACGCAGAAGCCGGCAGCCTGAGCTTCAGCGGCATCGGTCAAGCCCTGGCCGCCACTGGGCTGCCAAGCCCGCTGGCGCAACTGGGCCTGGGCATGATGCTGATCGGCCTGGCCTTCAAACTGTCGCTGGTGCCTTTCCACCTGTGGACTCCGGACGTCTACGAAGGCGCCCCGGCCCCGGTCGCCGCCTTCCTGGCCACCGCCAGCAAGGTGGCGGTGTTCGCGGTACTGGTGCGTCTGTTCCAGCTCTCGCCAGTGGCCAGCAGCGGTGTCCTGAGCAACGTGCTGACCGTGATCGCCATCGCCTCGATCCTGGTGGGCAACCTGTTGGCGCTGACCCAGAGCAACCTCAAGCGTCTGCTGGGTTACTCGTCCATCGCCCACTTCGGTTACCTGCTGATCGCCCTGGTGGCGAGCAAGGGCCTGGCCATGGAAGCCATCGGCGTGTACCTGGTCACCTACGTGATCACCAGCCTCGGTGCCTTCGGTGTGATCACCCTGATGTCCTCGCCGTACAAAGGCCGTGATGCCGACGCCCTGTACGAGTACCGTGGCCTGTTCTGGCGCCGTCCGTACCTGACCGCCGTCCTCACCGTGATGATGCTGTCCCTGGCCGGTATCCCGCTGACCGCGGGCTTCATCGGCAAGTTCTACATCATCGCTACCGGTGTCGAAGCGCACCAATGGTGGCTGGTCGGTTCCCTGGTCATGGGCAGCGCCATCGGCGTCTTCTACTACCTGCGAGTGATGGTCACCCTGTACCTGATCGAGCCGAACCTGCGTCGCGTCGATGCCCAACTGCACTGGGAACAGAAAGCCGGTGGCGTCATGCTGCTGGCCATCGCAGTCCTGGCGTTCTTCCTCGGCGTATACCCACAGCCGCTGCTGACCCTGGTCCAGCACTCCGGCCTGGCGGGTTGATCGCTTAGGTTTCAACGCAACAAACAGAACGGCACCTTCGGGTGCCGTTTTGCATTTCAGGGCCCTGCCCTCCCCTATTCCCAGCGAAACTCGGAATCGCCCTTCCTGTCACGTCGGCTCGCTCCGACATTCAGCCCAATGCCGCAGGCATAGACTGTTGCCAGATCAAACGCGGCGCTCAGCGGGCCTTGACCAAAGCTGCAGCGCCATCCATTCTATACGCAGGAAGCGTATGAAATGAATGCTCTGTTTATTGAACTACCGGCATTTGCACGATACCGAAAGGACTTCCTTGACGACGAGTTGTTCTGCGAACTGCAGATCGAGTTGCTGCGCCACCCGCACGCGGGGGTTCTGATTCAGTGCACTGGCGGCTTGCGCAAGATGCGTTTCGTCGATGAGCGACGCAACAAGGGCAGGCGTGGCGGGCTGAGAGTGATTTATTACTGGTGGTCCGGAGGGGCGCAGTTCTGGCTCTTCACCCTGTTCGACAAGGAGCAGATGGACGACCTGCTACCGCAGCAGCGACAACAGCTCAAACAACTGCTGGAACGTGAAATCGAGGCCAGAAGACATGACCAAACGTGACATCTTTTCCGAACTGGTAGAAGGCATCGACGCCCTCACCCAGGAGCGCCAGGGCAAGATCACCCTGCGCAGCCATAAAGTGAAGCTGGACAAACTGCCCCCCATCACTGCTACCGAGGTGATGAACATCCGCCAGCAACTCAACCTCTCGCGTTCAGTATTCGCCATGTACCTGCGCACCAACACCCGTACCCTGGAAAACTGGGAACAAGGCCGCGCCACACCCAACGCCCAGGCCACGACCTTGATGCGCCTGGTGGAGCGCTACCCGGACACAGTGGAGCGCCTCGCCTCGCTGGCCTGATCCGGCACTGTTCGAAGGGCAACAAAAAACCCGCACCAGGCGGGTTTCTTGTTGCAGCAAACGCCAGCTTAGTCAGCCAGGCGCCAGGTCGTACCGCCCTTGCCGTCTTCCAGAATCACGCCCATGGCGGTGATCTGATCGCGAATACGGTCGGACTCAGCCCAATCCTTGTTGGCACGGGCTGCCAGACGTGCCTGGATCAGCGCCTCGACCTGTGCCCCATCGACCCGACCTTCGGCACCGGCCTGCAGGAAGTCATCGGCTTCCAGTTGCAGCACGCCCAGCACGCTGGCCAGCTCTTTCAGACGCGCTGCCAGACCCGCCGCCGCATCGATATCGCTCTCACGCAGGCGGTTGATCTCACGCACCATCTCGAACAGTACGGCACAGGCTTCCGGAGTACCGAAGTCGTCGTTCATCACCTGGGTGAAACGTTCGACGAAGGCTTCGCCACCGGCCGGAGCGACCTTTGGCAGCCCCTTGAGCGCGTGATAGAAACGCTCCAGCGCGCCCTTGGCGTCCTTGAGGTTGTCTTCCGAGTAGTTGATGGCGCTGCGGTAGTGGCTGGCCACCAGCAGGTAACGCACCACTTCCGGATGGTACTTGTCGAGCACGTCGCGAATGGTGAAGAAGTTGTTCAAGGACTTGGACATCTTCTCGCCATTGATGCGGATCATGCCGCAGTGCATCCAGGCATTGGCGTAGGTCTTGCCGGTCGCCGCCTCGCTCTGGGCAATCTCGTTCTCGTGGTGCGGGAACTCCAGATCGCTGCCACCGCCATGAATGTCGAAGGTCTCACCCAGGCAGCAGGTGGACATCACCGAGCACTCGATATGCCAGCCCGGACGACCAGCACCCCACGGCGACTCCCAGCTCGGCTCGCCCGGCTTGGCGGCTTTCCACAGCACGAAGTCCAGCGGGTCCTGCTTCGACTCATCCACTTCGATCCGCGCACCGATGCGCAGGTCTTCGATCTTCTTGCGCGACAGCTTGCCATAACCCATGAACTTACCGACGCGGTAGTACACGTCGCCATTGCCCGGAGCGTAGGCATAACCCTTGTCGATCAGGGTCTGGATCATCGCGTGCATGCCTGGGATATGGTCGGTGGCCCGCGGCTCCATGTCCGGCTTGCGGATATTCAGCCGCGCCTCGTCCTCGTGCATCGCCGCGATCATACGCTCGGTCAAGGCCTCGAAGGACTCACCGTTCTCATTGGCACGATTGATGATCTTGTCATCGATATCGGTGATGTTGCGCACGTACGTCAGGTCATAACCGCTGAAACGCAGCCAGCGGGTAATCAGGTCGAAGGCCACCATGCTGCGGCCGTGCCCCAAGTGGCAGTAGTCGTACACGGTCATGCCGCACACATACATGCGCACCTTGTTGCCATCCAAAGGCTTGAAGACTTCTTTGCTCTTGGTGAGCGTGTTGTAGATCGTTAGCACGTTAGTTCCTTGACTGAATCACTGACCCCAGGAGTCGCGCAGGGTCACGGTACGGTTGAATACCGGAGCACCGGGTTTCGAGTCCTTGATATCCGCGCAGAAGTAGCCTTCGCGCTCGAACTGGAAACGGTCTTCCGGCTGTGCGTTGCCCAGCGAGGGTTCGGCACGACAACCAGTGAGCACTTGCAGGGAGTCAGGGTTGATGTTGTCCAGGAAACTCGCGCTGTCCTCGGCCTTCTCCGGGTTCGGAGAACGGAACAGACGATCGTACAGGCGCACTTCGCACTCGACGCTGGCGGCAGCCGGCACCCAGTGGATCACGCCCTTGACCTTGCGGCCTTCAGGGTTCTTGCCCAGGGTGTCCGGATCGTAGGAGCAACGCAGCTCGACGATATTGCCCTCGGCATCCTTGATCGCTTCGTCAGCACGGATCACGTAGCTGCCGCGCAGCCGTACTTCACCGTTGGGTTCCAGGCGCTTGTAGCCCTTTGGCGGCTCTTCCATGAAGTCATCACGGTCGATGTAGATTTCACGGGCGAACGGCAGCTTGCGCACGCCCAGTTCTTCTTTCTGCGGATGACGCGGCAGTTCGAGGTTCTCGATCTGGTCTTCCGGGTAGTTGGTGATCACGACTTTCAACGGACGCAGCACGCACATGGCGCGCGGGGCATTCGCGTCGAGGTCCTGGCGGATGCTGAATTCCAGCATGCCGTAATCGACCACGCCGTCGGAGCGGTTGGTGCCAACCATCTCGCAGAAATTGCGGATCGATGCCGGGGTGTAGCCGCGGCGGCGGAAGCCCGACAGGGTCGACATGCGCGGGTCGTCCCAACCATTCACGTGCTGCTCGTCCACCAGTTGCTTGAGCTTGCGCTTGCTGGTGATGGTGTAGTTCAGGTTCAGGCGGCTGAATTCGTACTGACGCGGGTGCGCCGGCACCGGCAAGTGCTCGAGGAACCATTCGTACAGCGGACGGTGGCTTTCGAATTCCAGGGTGCAGATCGAATGGGTGATGCCTTCGATGGCGTCCGACTGACCGTGGGTGAAGTCGTAGTTGGGGTAGATGCACCACTTGTCACCGGTCTGGTGGTGATGGGCATGGCGGATGCGATACATGATCGGGTCGCGCAGGTTCATGTTCGGCGAGGCCATGTCGATCTTGGCCCGCAGCACCCGTGCACCGTCTGGGAATTCGCCGGCACGCATGCGGGCGAACCAGTCCAGGTTCTCTTCAACCGAACGCTCGCGGAACGGGCTGTTCTTGCCCGCTTCGGTGAGGCTACCGCGGTACTCCCTGGCTTGCTCGGGAGTCAGGTCGCAGACGTAGGCCTTGCCTGCCTTGATCAGTTCCACGGCCCAGTCGTGCAATTGGTCGAAATATTGCGAGGCATAGCGCACTTCACCGGACCACTCAAAGCCCAGCCACTTGACGTCGCTTTCGATGGCGTCGATGTACTCCTGGTCTTCCTTGGCCGGGTTGGTGTCGTCAAAGCGCAGGTGGGTGACACCACCGAACTCCTGAGCCAGGCCGAAATTCACGCAGATCGACTTGGCGTGACCGATGTGCAGGTAACCGTTGGGCTCCGGAGGGAAGCGGGTCACGATCTGTGTGTGCTTACCCGAGTCCAGGTCCGCCTGGATGATCGGGCGCAGGAAGTTGACCGGTACGGCCGGTCCAGTCTTGGAATTCGAGGTAGGGTCGACAGTGGGCTTGCTCATAGGATCCTTGAACGTACAAGTGCGCGGCCGGGTGCGGCCTGATAAATCAAAACGAGTATCATAGCCGATGCTGTCAAGTGCCTGACAGAGCGCAGCTTTAAAACTGCGGCTATTAATAGCGTGCAAGTGAAAAAACAGCCTCGAAATTCATGGCGGTCACGCTAAACTGCGCTCCTTGGCTGCAGGATGGCCAAATCGGTGCGGACCGCATGCGTGCCCCGCTACCCAGGATTTTCTTGAAAACGCTTCTCCTTATAAAGAGTACCGACCATGACCCAAGTCAAACTGACCACCAACCACGGCGAGATCGTGCTGGAATTGAACGCCGAGAAAGCCCCGTTGACCGTGGCCAACTTCGTCGAATACGTGAAAGCCGGGCACTACGAGAACACCGTGTTTCACCGCGTCATCGGTAACTTCATGATCCAGGGCGGCGGCTTCGAACCTGGCATGAAAGAAAAGAAAGACAAGCGTCCAAGCATCCAGAACGAAGCGGACAACGGCCTTTCCAACGACAAGTACACCGTCGCCATGGCCCGTACCATGGAGCCGCATTCGGCCTCCGCGCAGTTCTTCATCAACGTCGCCGACAACAGCTTCCTCAACCACAGCGGCAAGACCGTTCAAGGCTGGGGCTACGCAGTATTCGGTAAAGTGATCGCCGGCACTGAAGTGGTCGACAAGATCAAAGGCGTGGCCACCACCATGAAATCCGGCCACCAGGACGTACCCGCAGAAGACGTGATCATCGAGAAAGCCGAGATCATTGAGTGATACTGCTGATTTCAGATTTGCATCTGGAAGAGGAACGCCCGGACATTACCCGGGCGTTTCTGGATTTACTCGGTGGGCGCGCCCGCGCCGCCGAGGCGCTGTACATCCTCGGGGACTTCTTCGAGGTATGGATCGGCGACGATGCCATGACCCCCTACCAGCTTTCCATTTGCCAGGCACTGCGCGAACTCAGCGACAGCGGCACGCAGGTCTTCCTGATGCACGGCAATCGCGACTTCATGCTCGGCCAGGCCTTTTGCAAGGCAGCCGGCGCCACCCTGCTCAAGGACCCCAGCGTCGTCGACTTCTACGGTGAGCCGGTACTGCTGATGCACGGCGACAGCCTGTGCACCCGCGACGAAGCCTACATGCGCATGCGTCGTTACCTGCGCAACCCGTTGAGCCTGTGGATTCTGCGGCATCTGCCCTTGCGCACCCGGCGCAAGCTGGCGCGCAAGCTGCGCAACGAAAGCCGCGCCCAGACGCGCATGAAAGCCAACGACATTGTCGATGTGACCCCGGACGAAATACCGCGGGTCATGCGCGAACATGGAGTGGGCACCCTGGTTCATGGCCATACCCACCGCCCGGCGATTCACAAGTTGCAGATTGGCCAACAGGCCGCCAAACGCATCGTGCTGGGGGATTGGGATCGACAGGGCTGGGCATTGCAGGTGGACGAGCAAGGCTTTCAGTTGGCGGCGTTCGATTTCGCACCGACTCAGTTGGCACTGCCCGGTTCGCCTTGAATTTCGCGTCTTTCGCTGGCAAGCCAGCTCCTACAACGTTTCCACGACCGTAGGAGTCGGCTTGCCGACGAAGAGGGCCTCGGGCCTTGCATCAGCCTTGGGGACGCCTTCGCTGGCAAGCCATCGCCTACAAGGGAGCTGGTTTACCGGCGAAGGGCATCAATGCCCCGCCGACGCCGGGCCGGCCTTGGCGGCAAACGGTGGCTTGGCCAGCCACACCAACAGAATCAGGCCCATGAAGCCCCAGCCCAGCAAGGTGAAATAGTCCACGGTCGAGAGCATGTACGCCTGGCTGGTGAGCACTTGGTCCAACTGCGCGTAGGCTTGGGTGCTGGCACCGCCGAGGTTGTTCAACGCATCCCGGGTGACCGGATCGAAGATGCTCATGCTTTCGCTCATGTAGGCATGGTGCTGATCCGCCCGACGAATCCAGATCCAGGTCGTCAGCGACGCCGCAAAGCTACCCCCCAGCGTCCGCAGGAAGGTCGCCAGGCCAGCGCCGTCGGCGATCTGGTGCGGCGGCAGGTCGGACATCAGGATGCTCAGGGTCGGCATGAAGAACAGCGCCACGCCAATCCCCATGAACAGCTGCACCAGGGCGATGTGCTGGAAGTCCACCTCATTGGTGAATCCGGCACGCATGAAGCAGCTCAGGCCAATGGCCAGGAACGCCAGGCCAGCCAGCAGGCGCAGGTCGAACTTGTGGGCGTACTTGCCGACAAAGGGCGACATCAGCACCGGCAAAATGCCAATCGGTGCCACGGCCAGACCGGCCCAAGTGGCGGTGTAGCCCATCTGGGTCTGCAACCATTGCGGCAGGATCAGGTTGATCCCGAAGAACCCGGCGTAACCGCCCACCAGCACGATGGTGCCGATGCGGAAGTTGCGATGGGCGAACAGCCGCAAGTTGACCACCGGATGCCGATCCGTCATTTCCCAGATCACGAACACCGCCAGGGCAATCACCGAGATCAGCGTGCCGGCGATGATGAAGTTGGACTCGAACCAGTCCAGGTCGTTGCCCTTGTCGAGGACGATCTGCAAGGCACCGACCCCGACGATCAGGCTCAGCAGGCCGATATAGTCCATCGGCTGGCGACTGGTCACCACCGGTCGCGCCTTCAATTGCTGCTGAACCACCCAGGCAGCAAACAGGCCGATCGGCACATTGATAAAGAAGATCCACGGCCAGCTGTAGCTGTCGGTAATCCAGCCACCGAGTATCGGCCCGGCAATCGGCGCCACCACCGTGACCATGGCCAGCAGCGCCAGGGCCATCCCCCTCTTCGCGGGCGGGTAGACGGCAATCAGCAGGGTCTGGGTCATGGGATACAGGGGACCTGCTACCACCCCTTGCAGCACCCGAAAGCCAACAAGCTCGGGCATCGAGGTGGAAATACCGCAGAGAAACGAGGCCAGCACAAACAGCAGGGTGGCCCAGATAAACAGCTTCACTTCACCGAAACGCCGGCTCAGCCAGCCGGTCAGTGGCAAGGCAATGGCGTTGCTCACGGCGAACGAGGTAATGACCCAGGTGCCCTGCTCCGAACTCACCCCGAGGTTGCCAGAGATGGTCGGCAACGCCACGTTGGCGATGGTGGTATCGAGCACCTGCATGAAGGTCGCCAGTGACAGGCCGATGGTGCTCAGCAGCAGGCTGGGAGGCGTGAAAGACGCGTTATTGCTCATCGCGAATCCTTAGGAACTGGGCTGGCACCCTGGTCTCTAGACGACACCAGGGTTGACGGATTGGCGAATCAGCGCTGGGCCGTCTTGCCGATGGTCGCGCTGTTGTCGTGGATCAGACGGGCGATCAGGGCATCGGCCTCGCCCAACTGACGGTCATAGACGTTGGTGCTGAAGGAAGCCTTTTGCGGTGGTTGCTGGGCCAGTACCGGGCCGCTCTGATCCCGCAGGTTGACGTTCACCAGGGTCGACAGGCCGACCCGCAGCGGGTGCTTGGCCAGCTCATCGGCATTGATGTGGATACGCACCGGCACACGCTGCACGATCTTGATCCAGTTACCGGTGGCGTTCTGCGCCGGCAACAGGGCAAAGGCGCTACCGGTGCCGGCGCCGAGACTATCGATGGTGCCGCTGTACTTCACATCGCTGCCATAGATGTCGGCCTCGATGTCTACCGGCTGGCCAATGCGCATGTCACGCAGCTGGGTTTCCTTGAAGTTGGCGTCGATCCACAGCTGGTCCAGGGGAATCACCGCCATCAGTGCAGTGCCCGGCTGGACCCGCTGGCCCAGTTGCACGGTGCGCTTGGCCACATAGCCGGTCACTGGCGCAATCAGCGTGCTGCGGGCGTTGTTCAGGTAGGCCTGGCGCAACTGTGCGGCCGCGGCCTGCACATCCGGGTGATTGGAGACTACGGTGTCGTCCACCAGGGCATTGGTGGTGTTGAGCTGCTGCTGGGCGTTGGCCAGGGCATTTTGCGCCGAGGTCAGGTCATCACGAGCGTGGGACAGTTCCTCCTGGGAAATCGCTCCGCTGGCCGCGAGGTTCTTGCGGCGATTGAAGTTGTCCTGGGCTTTCTGCACTTCGGCCTTCTGCGCCGCCACTTGGGCCCGCATGCCATCAACGTTGCTGTACAAGCCGCGCACCTGGCGTACGGTGCGGGCCAGATTGGCCTCGGCACTTTGCAGGCCGACCTGGGCATCGTTGGGGTCGAAGTTGATCAGCACCTGGCCCTCATGCACCAGATCGCCATCGTCGGCGCCGATGCTGACCACCGTGCCGGTGACCAGCGGGGTGATCTCCACGACGTTGCCGTTGACATAGGCATCGTCGGTGCTTTCATTCCAGCGCCCATAAAGTTCGTGCCAGGCGAACACGCCCAGACCGCCGAGAATGACGATGGCCGTCAGCCCCAGCAGCATGACTTTGCGCTTGCGGGAGTTACCGGCGTCCGGGGTGTTTTCGGTTGCTTGAGTGTCGGCAGTGGCCATGACAAATACCTCGAATTATTTAGTCTGAGGAGCTGGGGCTGGGTCGGCCGAAGCCAGGTTCTGGGCACCGAAGCCGCCCCCCAACGCCTGCATCAATTGAATCGACAGATCGATCTGCTGAGCATTCAGCGTGGCCAGCTGGCGCTGGGCCTGCAGCAGTTGCTGCTCAATGCTCAGCACGTCCAGGTAGTTGCCGATCCCGGAGCCGAAACGCTGGACCACGGTGTTGTAAGAGTCCTGAGCGATGTCGGTGGCGTGCTGCTGGGCGACGATCTGCCGTCCGATTTCCCGCAGTTGGGAGATGCTGTCGCTGACATCCCCCAGGGCAGCCACCAGGGTCTTGTTGTATTGCGCGACTGCCAGGTCGTAGTCGGCATCCCGGGCGTCCAGGTCAGCCCGCAGCCGCCCGCCGTCGAAAATCGGCAGCGAGACGGTCGGCGCGATACTGAAGAAGCGACTGGCGGAACCGAACAGCGCATCCCCCAGCAACGCCTCGGTGCCCGCTCGCGCACTGAGGTTGAGGTTGGGGTAGAAACGGGTCTTGCTGGCATCGATGTTCTTGCTCGCCGCTTCCACCCGCCAGCGAGCCGCCACCAGATCAGGCCGGCGCCCCAGCAGTTCAGCGGGCAGCGTCGAAGGCAGGGCTACGGCGCTGGCTTGCAGGACCTTGGGCCGGGAGATGTCATCGGCCCGATCCGGACCCTTGCCGAGCAACACGGCCAAGGCGATCTTCGCGCTCTGCAATTGCTTCTCGGCGTCGATCAGGCTGGCCTGGGAGCTGGCCTCCAGACTTTCGGTCTGCTGGTACTGGTACTGACTGTCGATCCCGGAGTCCAGGCGACGGCGACTCAGGTCGAGCATCTGCCGGGTACGCTTGAGGTCCTCGTTCGCCAGGTCGTACACGATATGCGCACGCCCCAGGTCGCTGTAGGCACGCGCTACATCGGCGGCCAGGGTCAGACTCGCTGCCTGGCGGTCGACTTCAGCGGCTCGGGCCTGCCCCAGCGCTGCTTCCCAGGCCGCGCGCTGCCCCCCCCAGAGATCGAAGTTGTAATTGAAGCTGGCGCCAATGTTGCGCACCGTGGAATAGGCCCCGCCCTGCCCCAGCGGGTCCTGGTCACGGGCCAGGCGCGAGCGGCTGATACCGGCACTGGCATCCAGGGTCGGCATCCGCTCGGCATCCGCGGCATAGGCCGCAGCATTGGCCTGATGGGCACGGGCACTGGCGATCTGCATGTCCGGGCTGTCCCGCAGGGCTTCCTGGATCAGCCCGTCAAGCTGGGTATCGCCCAGGCTTTTCCACCAGTCACTTTGTGGCCAGGCTGCCGGCGACAAAGTCACACCGTTGAGAGACTGTCCCGCTGCGAGGCTTTTCGCCTCAAGGCTTACGCCGGAGGTATCCAGGCCGCTGTAATTGGCACAACCGGCCAGACTCATGGCCAACAGCACCAGGCTGAGGCGGGTACGCGAGGTTTTACTGCTCATTTTTCACCTAAACGCAGGATGGTGATCGGGTCACCGGCAGCCAGCAAAATTTTCTTGAGAATCTGCTCAAGGGTGCGCAACTCCTCGGGAGAGATGGCACCCGCCAACTGGTTCATTGCATTGGCACCGATGTAAGGCAGCCGATCAGCAAGCTTGCGACCTTCCTCGGTCAGCACCAGGCGCACCTGGCGCCGGTCGTCCTCCGAGCGTTGACGCGCCAGGAAGTCCTTCTGCTGCAGGCGGTCGAGCATGCGGGTCATCGAACCGCTGTCCAGGGACAGGTGGCGGCACAATTCGGCCGGGGTATCGACGCCGAACTGGGCCATGATGATCAGCACCTTGAACTGCGCGGCAGTGATGCCGTGGGGCTCCATGTGGGTGTCAATGATCCGGTCCTTGAGCAGGGCGGCACGCCCCAGCAGCAAGCCGAGATGGCAATTGTGAAAGTCGTCGGGTTTGAAATGCTTCATCTGACCACCAGTTAGCTGCCTAGGCAGAGAGTGTGTGTCGAGATATTACTGCCTAGGCAGCCAATGTCAACGCAGTGATTAGCTTGCTGTTTATTTGGTTGATCAACGGCGCAGCGCCGCCGGTTTGAAAACCGGCGGGTGCCTTGTTCGATCAGGGAGAGGTGGCGTGGACAAGAAGGGGGCCATGCCCCCTTTGGCAGCGAGCCTTAGAAGTCGCGCTTGTAGAAGATGTCCAGGGAGCTGGCAAAGCCGCTGGCCGCTTCCAGGTAGACCTTCTTGCTCAGTTTGTAGCGCAAGGCAATGGTGCTGGCAGGTTCGAACACCCCGACGCCATAACGCAGGCTGAGTTTCTCGGAAATATTGCCGCTGGCCACCACGCTGGTGCTGTTGCCACTGCCCTGGGTATCGAGCTGGAAGTCCTGGATGCCCAGGTTCTTGGCAATGCCGCCGGTAAGCTCGGCACTGCCCATCAACCCCAGGCCCAGGGCGGCCTGGGCCAGCATGTTGTTGTCTTCACCGGTGGAGCTCAGCGGCCGCCCCAGTACCAGGTAGGACAAGGCCTGTTCCTGACTCATGGCCGGTTCGGAGAAGATCTGTGTCGCCGGTTGCTCGGCGCTACCACTCAGGCGGATGCCGGCAATCACGTCGTCGGTCTGGCGCACCGCCTCGATATCCAGGTACGGCTGGTCGATGGGGCCGGCAAACAGCAACCGTGCACGACGCACCGTCAGGCGCTGGCCATAGGCCCGGTAACGACCGTCGTTGAGCCACAGCTCGCCGCGGGTATCCATGTTGTCGCCAATGTGCACATGCCCCCGCAGGTTGGCGGTAAGGCCGAACCCGGCAAAGCTGAGCTTGTCCTGGCCCACCTCCACATCGATGTTCATCGCCATGGCCATGGGCTTCTTACCCTCGTCGGTCTGCTGGCCGACGATGACCGTGTCATCGGAAACCTTGACCGTCGAGGGCGGCAATTCGCGTACGGTGATCTGCCCCTTGGGGATCAGCACCTTGCCGTCGATTGCCAGCTTGTCGTCTTGCAGTGAGATCTTCAGGTCCGGAGCCATTTCCAGCGCGGCATAGGGCTCGACAGTGACGGGCAACTGCGTGCCCTTGAGGCTCAGGTCCACCGCCAAGGCTCGCCCCCAGGCGATATTGCCATTGAGGTTGCCCTGCCCGGCCTTGCCGCTTTTCCAGCCGCCGTTGAGTTGCACGCTCTCGCCCATGATCTGCGCGCTCAATTGCAAGTCTTCAAGGCTGATGGGCAGCTCGGAACCAGAGACCTCTCCGCCACTGAGTTGCAGATTGCCGTTGACCTGAGGCGCCAACAGCCCGCCAGACAAGCGTCCACTGCCGTTCAGGTTGCCACTGAGTCTCTCCACCATGGGCACAAACGGCCGTGCCACGGACAGATCCAGACCACTGAGGCGGAACTCCCCGGACAACGGTTTGCTTTTGGGCAACGGATTGATCTGTGCCTGGACCATCAGTTCGCCCAACTTGCCGCCGTCGAACTGCAGCTGGGTATCGATGCGCCGCGGGTTGAGGCGGGTATCGAGCTTCAACGCCTGATAGGGGAAGTCCAGCCATTGGCCCTTGTCCTTGACCCGCAGGGTGCCACCACTGGCATCCAGCAGGATCTGGCCTTTGGGACCGCTGGCCGGCAGGTCCAACTGTACCTCGGCATTGAGCATGCCCTTCCAGGCGAAATCCTTGGGCAGCCATTGAGCCAGGCTGTCGATGGGGAAACGCTTGAGGTGATAACGCAGCTTCGGATCGGGCATCAATCGCTGGTCTTCGCCACACAGACTGGCATCGCCGCTGGTCCAGCAATGGGCGCCAAAGTTGAGGGTGCCATTGGCCAAACGCTCCAGCTTCGCCGGGTTCTGCAGTTTCCAGTCCTGGCCGCCGGTCTGTACATCGCCACTGGCCAGGCGCCCCCGCCAGTTGCCCTGATCCAGCACGCCATCCAGCCCCAGGGCCAGTTTCAACAGTGGGCCTTGCAGGTCCAGTTGCAGTTTCTGTTTCTTGATATCGCCCTGGCCGGCCAGGGTCAGGGTGCCAAGCTGGGTGTCTCCCGCCTGAATCCCACTGCCCTTGAGATCCACCTGGGCCTGTTGTGCGCCGTCGAGAGTCGCCCCCAGCTTGAGGCTTTGCAGGCGGTTGTCGACAAAGGCCAGTTGCTGCCCCGAGAGGTCCACCTTGCCCTGTGGCGCCTTGAGCGTGCCTGCCAGATCTACCCGGCCATTGAGTTGCCCGCGCAACTGCGGCCATAGCTGGCCCAGACGCGGCAGCTTGATGTCCAGCTGGCCGGCGATTTTCTGCTGCAGGCTACCGGAGCCATTGATGCGGTTGTCCCCCAGGCGGATATCCAGGGCACTCAGGTTCCACTGCTCCCCTGCTCCGTCGGCCTTGGCCAGCAGCACGGCCGGCTGCCCCCGCAGGCGCCCCTTGAGGTCGAGGTCGGCTGTGACCTTGAGCTGTTCGTTCTTCATTTCCCCCTGGCTGCGCAAGGGGCCGGCCAGGGTACCGGGCAACTCGGCCAGCCAATAGGCCGGGTTGATGGCCGACAGTTCCAGCGCCGTATCCCAGGCCACACCGTCGGCAAATTGCAGGTTCAGGTGCCCCTGGGCCTTGCCTTGTCCAGCCGTGAGCTGGAATTGCGGCAGGAAGATCTTGCTCAGGTCGCCGCTGAAGGGACTGCTCAAGCTGAAGGCGCCTGCCGGGCCATCCAGGTCACCCTTGAAATTGCCCAGGTAGTTGCCATCCCGGTAGGCCACTTCTGCATTGAAGCTGCGCAGCGCCACGGCCGGTTCTTCGATCAATGGATAAAGGCGATGCCAGGGGAAATCCAGCCAGGCAAGCTTGGCCTCGGCCGAAAAGCCTTGGCTCCAATCAAGCTGACCGCTGAGATTGAGGCTCTGCTTGTCGTTGGCTCGCAGGTCCAGCGTGGCGATCTGCGCGCCCTTGGCGTCGACCTTGCCTTGCAACAGCAGAGCCACCGGCCCTTGCTCCGCCGGCAGACTGGCCTTGCCGTCGAGCTGATAGCCGTTTTTCAAGTCCCCCTTGCCGGTCAGTTCCAACTGATCCAGTTGCAGGGTGTCCGGCAAGTCGGCGCTGGCCTTGAAGCCACTGGCAATGATCCGCACTTGCGCCGGCAGGTTCTCCACCAGAGGTTGCAGCTCACCGCTCAACTGCCCTTGCAGATAGCCACTGCTGTCGGCCTTGAGTTTCAGGGTCTTGAGCAGATCGCCTTCGACCTGCATAGCCAGGGCCCAAGGAGCACCGCCAGGAGCGGGCAAGCCGAGGGTGCCCTGAGCCGTCAGGGGCCAGTCGCCACTGGGTTGCAACAGGCCGGACAGGTCGAGGCTCAGGTCATCGCGCTGCAGGTGCACCGAGTCGATCTGCAAGCCCTGAGCGGTCCAGTGCGCCGCCAGTTGCAGCCCCTTGAGTTCTTCACTGCCGTTGAACAACAAGCGGCCGACCCGTACCTGTCCCAGCTCGATGGCCACGGGCAGACGCAGTTCCGGCAGGCTGATGGGCCCTGTGCTTTCTTCGGTATCGTTGCTGGGAGCGAACTGAAGGCTGACCTGATCGGCCTCCAACTGCTCAATGCACAGGGTCATGCGCAACAGGCAGGCAGGAGACCAGGCAAATTTCACCGAATCGAGCTCGACCTGGCTGCCGTCCTGCTGCCAGAGCAGATGGTCTGTGCTCCATTGGCCACCCAGATGGCCCTGGAAATTGTCCAGGGTCAGCCCCGGCACCAGGCCCAGTGCCCAGCGGCTGCCGGCCTGGGTCCCCAGCACCGTGGTCAAGGCCAGAAGGGTCAGGATCACCAGCGCAAGAATCGCCAGCAGCGTTATCTTCAAGGTGCGCTTCAAAGCTCTGGCCCCATGGAAAAGTGCAAGCGAATCCCACCGTCGTCATTCATCGCGTGGGCCAGGTCGACCCGGATCGGCCCTACCGGCGACACCCAGCGCAGCCCCACACCAACCCCGGTCTTGAGGTTCGGTAGCTCCAGTTTGTTGAACGAGTTGCCCTGATCGACAAAGGTCGCGATCCGCCATTTCTCGGCAATGGAGTACTGATACTCAACACTGCCAGCCACCATGTAACGCCCGCCGATGCGATCCCCTTCGGAGTTCTTCGGGGACAGGGTCTGGTAGTCGTAACCACGCACGCTCTGGTCGCCACCGGCGAAGAAGCGCAAGGACGGCGGAATGGACTTGTAACCGTTGGTGGCGCTGCCTCCAAACTGCACACGCCCCAGAAAGCGGTGATTGTCCCAGGCCGTGGTCAGGCCTTTGAGCAGGACCGTTCCGTACAACAGGTTGGTGTCGGAGCCCACGCCTTCCTTGGCCAGCTTGGTATCGAATTGAATGCGATAACCATTGTGCGGATCGATACGATTGTCGCTGCGCAGGTAGGAATAGGTCAGGCCAGGCATCAGCAGATTACTCAGGCCCGAGTCGTCCCCAAGGCGATACTCCTCACGTTGATACTTCAGCGAGACCACGCGCTGCCAGCCGCTGGGCAACTTGCTGTGCCACTCGGGGCCCACTGTGAGCAGCTTACTCAGGGTATCGGTGCCGGAGATTTCTTCATTCTGATAACCACCGGCGAAGCGCAGCTTGTCGGTCAGCGGCGGGTCCAGGGGAATGTCGTACCACAGGCCGACGTTCTGCCGGGGCGCCGAGACTTCGGCCTCCCAGCCATAACTGTGACCCTGGGGATTGACCCAGTGCCGGGTCCAGTTGGCCTTGACCCGGGGGCCGACGTCGGTGGAGTAACCCAGGCCAAGCCCCATGGTCCGGGGCTTGCGGGTTTCCAGCCGGACCGCCACTGGAATCACCTCGTGCTCGGCAGCCGTGGGCGCGGCATCGACCCGCACGCCCTCGAAATAGCCGCTGGACTGTAGCGCCTGGTTGAGTTCGGCAATCAGCTCGGAGTCGTAGGGGGCGCCGCTCTTGAAGGGCACCATGCGCCGCAACAGGTCTTCGTCGAACAAAGAATCCCCGGTGAAGCTGACCTTGCCCAGGGCGTAACGCGGACCGCTGTCATACACCAGTTCGATGTCCGCCACCCCGGCCAGAGGGTCTACCGACAATTGCTGGCGGGTAAAACGCCCGCTGAAAAAACCGTAGCGCGAGGCCTGGTTCTGGATCAGGCGCTTGGCATCTTCGTAACGGCCATGATTGAGCACAGCGCCAGGCTTGAGCTGGTCACTGTCAGGGGTGCGGAAGGACTTGAGGGACGCTGCCGGGCCTTCGACCCGGATCGTCACGTTGCGCAGATGCACCGGTTCACCGGGGTCGATACGCAACAACAGGCGGGGTTTCTCGCCGCCGCGCACTTCGCTTTCGATACGGGGCTGGTAGTAGCCCAATGCCTGGGCGGCTTTCTTCGCCTGCTCCTCGGCGCCCCGGCTGAATCGCAGCAGGGCTTCTTCATCGCGATCACCGACACCGCCAATGTAACCTTCCACATTGGCTTTCAGCTCGTCATTGGCGGGCTTTACCCTGACATCCAATTCGCTCTGCGCCAGCGCCGCAAAGCTTGTGAACAACAGCAAAAAGCCGCTGGTAAATCTTCCTGGAAACTTCATAGGCGCGGATGCTATCACGAGCTTGGGGGGGCGATAGAGCGCTCAAGTGCTGGGAAAGTTCTATATCAGGCTGTTGCTCTTTGTAAGAGTTGCGGGTTCGGATGAAAGAATACGTGCTCGCGGACCGGCCCTACCGCGATCTCTCCAATCTCTTCATAACCCTGGCGTTTATAGAACTCCAGATAGCGCGGATTACCCGTATCCAGCACCACGCCCTGGGAATGCTCATCCACAGCACACCAATTGTGCACCGCCTCCAGCAACTGTTCGCCGAAATGCTGTCCCTGGAATTGCGGGTGCACGCCTAGCAACGGCAACACATGGACCGCATCGCCGGGCAGGCAGGCCTGCACCGACTCGTGGTACTCCAGATAGCGCCGCGTGCAACGAAACCCGGTACTGAGCACCATGCGCAGCCGCCAGGCCCAGCTTTCGGTAATGCCCAGGCGGCGTTGCGGTGGAGCGATCAGGGCAATGCCGATCAAGCGGTCGTTGACCAGTAGGCCGATGGCCGGTAGGTCTTGCAGAAAATGCTGTTTCACCAGCTCACGCACCGTGGCCCGCACCCGCTGTTCATAACCGGCACGCTCGGATTCGAAAATGAAACCGAAGGTCGGCTCATGGCGATAGGCCTGGTACAGCAGCGACCGCGCTTCACGGGAATAGCCGCTGTCGAGCATATGGATATCGGCGATGGCGTTGGCGGTATCAGGCATGTCGGTCACTCTCCCCTAGGCCCGGCTCGAATGGCCGCACTCTTGTTATTACGAACCTGGCGCGGCGCTGATCGTTCCCACGCTCAAGGACATTAGCAGCGCATTCGCGGGGCTGCCATGCTGGTCGACCCGGGCGTAGTCAGCTAGCATCGCTGTTTTGCCAGGACCGCCGACCATGAAGATCGTCTCGTTCAATATCAACGGGCTGCGCGCCCGCCCCCATCAGCTGGCGGCGCTGATCGACAAACACCAGCCGGACGTGATCGGCCTGCAGGAAACCAAGGTCGCCGACGAGCAGTTTCCCCTCGCCGACGTCCAGGCCCTGGGCTACCACGTGCACTACCACGGCCAGAAGGGCCATTACGGTGTCGCCCTGCTCTCGCGCCAGGCACCACTGGCCGTGCATAAAGGCTTCGAGGGCGATGACGAAGACGCCCAGCGGCGTTTTATCTGGGGTACTTTCGCCGATGCCAACGGCACGCCGGTGACCATCATGAACGGCTACTTCCCCCAAGGTGAAAGCCGCGACCATCCCACCAAGTTCCCGGCCAAGGAACGCTTCTACAGCGACCTGCAGCACCTGCTGGAAAATCGCTTTAGCAACGACCAGCCCCTGGTGGTCATGGGTGACGTGAATATTTCCCCGGAAGACTGCGACATCGGCATCGGCGCCGAAAATGCCAAGCGCTGGCTCAAGACCGGCAAATGCAGCTTCCTGCCGGAAGAGCGCGAGTGGATGGCACGCCTGAAGAACTGGGGTCTAGTAGACAGCTTCCGTCACCTGAACCCCGAGGTGAACGATCGCTTCAGCTGGTTCGACTACCGCAGTCGCGGCTTCGAGGACGAACCCAAGCGTGGCCTGCGCATCGATCTGATCATGGCATCCCAGGGGCTGCTGCCCCGGGTCAAGGACGCCGGCGTCGACTATGAACTGCGGGGCATGGAAAAGCCCTCTGACCATGCGCCGATCTGGCTCGAGTTGAGCTGATTCACAGGCACAAAAAAGCCCATCGCAAGATGGGCTTTTTACTACCGCTTACATGTGGACCACTTCAACCCGCTCAGTGGTGCCGGCTGCTGCAATGGCGCTGATGGCGCTTTCAAGTGTGGCTTCCGAATCGTACAAGTGGCTGACCAGAATCACTTCCTTGCCAGACTTGAGCTTGAAAAAAGGTTTACCGCCCGATGAAATTTTCTTGACGTAACGCTCGGGAGAAGAGCAGTGTGCGCGGAACAGGCCGAGAGCCGCCTCGGCACTGTCCCGGCAAGGGAATCGGTCGCTTTGAAGCATGGTCTGCGCCTCCTTTGTCTTCAGCAAGAATCTGCATGCACCACTGCCATACTGCTTCAGCTCGAACCAAGCACTCATTTGTAACTCCTTTGCTTACTACGAAATAGCAGCACAACACTGCCGGGGCATCTGCGGGGGGATGACGCGTTGGCAGTCGCCCCAATCCCCGCCAGACAAAGTTGCCAACTCTACGCAGCCTCCGAAGACTGGTCTTTAGGAAAATTCTCAAAAAATCTAGAGAAAACAGCTATTTACGATGTAGGACTTTCGCCATTTATCGCCAGAAAGTGCCGCCCGTCACATACCTGTCACCTCCCTGACTTAATCTCGCCAGCACTCTCCTCTTTCTCAATAGAAGGCCAGTGCCGCCATGCCCCGCGCTTCCACCGTCAGTGAACGAGATATCTGGTGCCGGACCATCAGCCTGTTTCTGATCGGCTTTGTTTGCTATGCCCTGCCTTGGTCGGTGTTTGCCGCCTTGCCCCTGGCGCCCGACAATGCCGCCGTGCTGCGTATCCAGGGCTCCAACACCATCGGCGCCCAGCTTGGCCCGGCGCTGGTCAAGGGCTTGCTTGAACAACAGGGTCTGCACAACGTCAGGATCGAGGGCGGTGGCAAGGACAATGAGAAACGCGTTCTAGGACAGAGCGCCCAAGGTCGGACAGTCAGAGTGGACGTTGCCGCCCACGGTTCGAGTACCGGCTTTAGCGCACTGAAAAACGCCCAGGCCGATATTGCGGCCGCCTCCCGACCGATCAAGGACAGCGAACTGGTGGAGCTGGAAAGCCTGGGAGACCTGAAAAGCCCTGGCGCCGAACAGGTCATCGCCATCGACGGTCTGGCAATCATCCTTCATCCGCGCAATCCGCTGAGCCAGCTAAGCACCGAGCAACTGGCCCGCCTGTTCAGTGGCGAGATCAAGACCTGGGAAGAACTGGGGAGCACGGGCGGGCCGGTCCACCTGTATGCCCGGGATGATCAGTCCGGCACCTACGACACCTTCAAGGAGCTGGTCCTCAGCCGTCGCGGCAAGGCGTTGAACCCGGCGGCCAAGCGTTTCGAATCCAGCGAACAGCTGTCTGACGCGGTGAGCCGGGACCCTCAAGGCATCGGCTTCATCGGCTTGCCCTACGTACGCCAGGCCAAGGCCGTGGCGATTATCGACGGTGACTCCCAACCCATGCCGCCCCTCAACAGTCTGATCGCCACTGAGGACTACCCACTGTCGCGGCGTCTGTACCTGTACTTGCCGCCCAATGGGCAGAACCCCTGGGCGGACGCCCTGGTGAGTTTTGCCCAGAGCGCCAAAGGCCAGGCCATCGTCGCTTCCAACGGCTTTGTCGCCCAGACCGTGCAAGCCATGCGGGTAACGCCCAGCCCACAGATGCCAAAGGCCTACCAGCAACTGAGCCGGGACGCGCAACGCCTGAGCGTGAACTTTCGCTTCGAGGAGGGCAGCGCCAATCTGGACAACAAGGCACGCCAGGACCTGAATCGCGTCCTGGATTACCTGCGCCAGCACGGCAAGATGAACCGGCACGTCACTCTGGCCGGATTCGGGGATGCCAAGAGCGACCCGGCACGCGCTGCACTGCTGTCCAAGCTGCGGGCCATGACAGTGCGCAGGGAACTGGTGAAAAGCGGCGTGGTGTTTCGCGAGATCCGCGGTTTCGGCGCTGAGCTGCCAGTGGCGGCCAACAACGCCGACGAGGGCCGGATCAAGAACCGGCGCGTAGAAGTCTGGGTGTACTGAATACACAGCAATCGGCCTGCCACAGGCGTCGCCCGGCAGGCCGGCTGCATGATCATCAATGGCTGCTGCGCAGCATTTCCTTCGGCACATACTTGCCGATTTCGTACTTGCCAATGGCCGCGCGGTGTACTTCATCCGGGCCATCGGCCAGGCGCAAGGTGCGCTGCATGGCGTACATGTAGGCCAATGGGAAGTCATTGGATACCCCGGCCCCACCGTGAATCTGGATCGCCCGGTCGATCACCCGCAGGGCCACATTCGGCGCCACCACCTTGATCTGGGCAATCTCGCTCTTGGCCACTTTGTTACCCACGGTGTCCATCATGTAGGCCGCCTTGAGGGTCAGCAGCCGAGCCATGTCGATCTCCATCCGCGAGTCGGCGATCTTGTCGATATTGCCCCCCAGGCGAGCCAGCGGTTTGCCGAACGCAGTGCGATTCACCGCACGCTTGCACATCAATTCCAGCGCCCGCTCGGCCATGCCAATGGAACGCATGCAGTGGTGAATGCGGCCCGGGCCGAGGCGGCCCTGGGCAATCTCGAAACCACGCCCCTCTCCCAGCAGCACGTTCTCATAAGGTACGCGGACGTTGTCGAACAACACTTCGGCGTGACCATGCGGCGCATCGTCGTAGCCAAACACCGGCAGTGGACGGACGATCTTCACCCCGGGGGTATCCACCGGCACCAGGATCATCGAGTGCTGCTGATGACGCGGCGCATCCGGATTGCTCAGGCCCATGAAGATCAGAATCTTGCAACGCGGATCACAGGCGCCCGAGGTCCACCACTTCTTGCCGTTGATGACCCACTGATCGCCGTCGCGCACCGCGCGGGCCGCCATGTTGGTGGCGTCGGAGGAAGCCACATCCGGCTCGGTCATGGCGAACGCGGAGCGGATCTCGCCACGCAGCAGCGGCTCCAGCCAGCGCTGCTTCTGTTCTTCGCTGGCATAACGCACCAGCACTTCCATGTTGCCGGTATCCGGCGCCGAGCAGTTGAACGGCTCGGGACCCAGCAGCGATCGGCCCATGATCTCCGCCAGTGGCGCATATTCAAGGTTGGTCAGGCCGGCCCCCAGTTCCGACTCAGGCAGAAACAAATTCCACAGACCTTCAGCCTTGGCCTTGAGTTTGAGCTCTTCCATGATGGCGGTCGGCTGCCAACGATCACCTTCGGCAACCTGACGCTCGAAGACCGCTTCAGCCGGATAAACATAGGCATCCATGAACGCGGTGACGCGCTCACGCAGCTCTTGAACCTTGGGGGAATAGGCGAATTCCATGGGCAGTTCTACCTTTGTGAAGAACGGGTGTTGGGGGACTGAAATCGATGCTAGATCAGCTACGAAAATTTACCTAGCCTATTCTCGGCGTGTATTAACATTCATCACCGATATATGATCGGCTGATCCGAAAGGCCTCCGAGCCTCCCTCACAGGCCCTAACAATAAGAGTGCAGCGCCATGAATCTGAGCAAGGTCGACCTCAACCTCTTCATCGTTTTCGACGCGATCTACACCGAAGCCAACCTGACCCGCGCCGGGCAGATCGTCGGCATCACCCAACCGGCGGTGTCCAACGCACTGGCGCGTCTGCGCGAGACCTTCAATGATCCGCTGTTCGTCAGGACCGCCCAGGGCATGGTGCCCACCCCCATGGCACAGAACATCATCGGCCCGGTGCGCAATGCATTGTCACTGCTGCGGGTTTCAGTCCAGGAAAGTCGGATTTTCAACCCTCTGCAAGCGGTCAAGACCTACCGCATCAGCATGACCGACCTGACCGAGGCTGTGATCCTGCCCCCCCTGTTCCAACGCCTGCGTCGCCTGGCACCGGCGGTGATCATCGAGAGTTTCCTCTCCAAGCGCCGGGAGACCACCAAGGAACTGGCAGCCGGGCGCCTGGACTTTGCCGTGGACGCCCCCCTCAACACCGACCCCCAGGTGCGCCACGTCAAGCTCATGGAAGACCGTTACGTGTGCGCCATGCGCAAGGGCCACCCCCTGGCCGGCAAGGAAAAGTTCACCCTGGACGACTACCTGTCCCTGACCCACATCCATATTTCCAGCCGTCGCAGCGGCCTGGGCCATGTCGACCTGGCGCTGGGCAAGATGGGCATCCAGCGCAAGATCACCCTGCGCTCCCAGCACTACCTGATGGCTTCACAAGTGTTGCAACAAACCGACATGGTCATGACCGTCCCGGAACGTTTTGCCCGACGCCATGACCTGCAGGCCTTCAATCTGCCGGTCAATGATGTACCACCGGTGGAAACCCACCTCTATTGGCACGAAAGCACCGACCAGGACCCGGCTAACCGTTGGATGCGCGAACAGATGATCGAGTTGTGCCAACAGGTGACCGCCCACGAAAAGAAACTCGACCAGCAGACAGCCTGACCCCTTCGCCGGCAAGCCCTCACTGTAGGAGCCGGCTTGCCGGCGAACGGGATCGACGCGGATTGCTTGACGTATACGTAAACCTGCCTTTAGCTTAGCGCCAAGTCCCACCTTGAGCGCCTCCATGAGCAGCCAGACCTACAGCATCTCCGACCTCGCCCGCGAGCTCGACATCACCACCCGGGCCATACGCTTCTATGAAGAGCAGGGCCTGCTGGCCCCTGAGCGTCGCGGCCAGGAACGCATCTACTCCCCTCGGGACAAAGTCAGTCTGAAGCTGATCCTGCGAGGCAAGCGCATCGGCTTTTCCCTGGCCGAATGCCGTGAACTCATCGAGCTCTACGACCCCAGCAGCGGCAACCTGAAGCAGTTGCACAGCATGCTGGCGAAAATCGGCGAGCGCCGTGAGCAGCTCGAACAGCAGTTGCTCGACATCGAACAGATGAAGCTGGAACTGGACACCGCCGAAGAGCGCTGCACCCAGGCGCTGGAACAAACCATCCAGAACCAGAAAAGCACCGCACAATAATCCTTGGGACACCTGCGCCGCTCGCGCCGGCATCCGCCCTCACTCATAGAAGGTGAACCTGAATGTCACTCCCCAGCCATGTACGCCTGATCGAAGTGGGCCCCCGCGACGGTCTGCAGAACGAAGCCCAGCCCATCAGCGTCGAGGACAAGGTGCAATTGGTCGATGCCCTGACGGCGGCAGGCCTGGGCTATATAGAAGTCGGCAGTTTCGTCTCGCCCAAGTGGGTACCGCAGATGGCCGGTTCGGCCGAGGTCTTCGCCCGCATCCAGCGCAAGCCGGGGGTGGTCTACGGCGCGCTGGCGCCGAACCTGCGGGGCTTCGAAGACGCCCTGGCGGCGGGGGTCAAGGAAGTCGCGGTGTTCGCCGCCGCATCGGAGTCCTTCTCCCAGCGCAACATCAACTGCTCCATCAGCGAAAGCCTGCAGCGCTTCGTGCCGATCATGGAGACCGCCAAGCAGCATGACGTCAGCGTGCGCGGGTATGTGTCCTGTGTGCTGGGCTGCCCTTACGAAGGTGAGGTAGCCCCGGAGCAAGTGGCCCTGGTGGCCCGTGAGCTGTACGCCATGGGCTGCTACGAAGTGTCCTTGGGCGACACCATCGGCACCGGCACCGCCGGCGCCACCCGCAGAATGTTCGAAGTGGTGGGCGCCCAGGTGCCACGGGAGAAGCTCGCCGGCCACTTCCACGACACTTATGGCCAAGCCCTGGCCAACGTCTACGCCAGTCTGCTGGAGGGCATCGCGGTGTTCGACAGTTCGATCGCCGGCCTCGGCGGCTGCCCCTATGCCAAGGGCGCTAGCGGTAACGTTGCTACCGAGGATGTGCTGTACCTGCTCAACGGCCTGGGCATACACAGCGGTATCGACATGGATCGCCTGATCGATGCTGGCCGGCAGATCTGCACGGTGCTGGGCCGCCCCAGCGGTTCTCGTGTGGCCAAGGCACGTAGCGCCGGGTGAGCCAATGTGCGGCCGGGTGTTACCGGCCGCTCTAAACGGTGGCGGGAACGAGTAACACGGAAACAGTTTGTCGATTTTATTGCGATGCAGATTGTCCTACAAAAACATCAAGCTGTTGATTTTAAAGGACTTTAAAAAGTTGGCACGGCTTCTGCTATCTCTATGGCATAACAAGAATAAAAAGCAGCAAACCTAATAAAAATAAGACGTAACGACTCTGACATAACAAAAACAACACGGCAGAGACGCAGCTAACAGATTTTTTTGGAGAGGATGTGATGTGCAGGAGGGCTTGCAAGAGCCACCCGCAACCGGTCAGAGAACAATAAAACTACCCTGAGGTAGCTCCCGAACTGGTTGGATCGCCCTGGCGACACGTTAGATCAGCGCTCAAAAAAATACGTTTGCTCTTGATCCCGGATGGGGATCGCCAAAAACAGCGGTAAAGGGCCACGGTTGCCAAAAACAACAATAGACCGCCCCTCAATAATAAAAAAAGAGCACGCAACGACAAATTAAAGGGGAGCTTCGGCTCCCCTTTGTGCTTTCTGCGATTTAGCTTTTGCCTGCCCTTCTCGCCCATAAAGCGTGCACCCGTCCAGATGCACGCTCCAGCAATGCTCACACCCTGCTCACCTGCTCGCGCAACTCCTCGATGCTGATTTCGCGCATGCGGAATTTCTGGATCTTGCCGGTTACCGTCATCGGAAACTCCTCGACAAACTTGAAGTAACGCGGCGTCTTGAAGTGGGCGATGCGCTCCTTGCACCAGGCCTGCAGCTCGACTTCATTGGCGCAATGCCCGGGATGAAACTTGATCCAGGCGACGATTTCCTCACCGTACCTGGCGCAGGGAATGCCGATCACCTGTACATCGGCCACGGCGGGATGGGTGAAGAAAAACTCTTCCAGCTCCCTCGGGTAAATATTCTCGCCACCGCGGATGATCATGTCCTTGTTGCGCCCGGCAATGCACACATAACCCTGCTCGTTCATGGTGGCCAGGTCGCCGGTGTGCATCCAGCCCGCCTGATCAATGGATTCACTGGTGCCCTGGGGATTGTTCCAGTAACCGAGCATGACGCTGTAACCCCGGGTGCAGAGTTCACCGATGGTGCCTCGGGGCACCAGATTGCCGGCCTCGTCGATGATCTTGCTCTCCAGGTGCGGCTGGGTACGGCCCACGGTGGTGACCCGCAACTCCAGATCGTCGGCAGGACCGGTCTGCAACGACACCGGACTGGTCTCCGTCATGCCGTAGGCGATCTGCACCTCGCTCATGTGCATCTCGCTGATGACCCGGCGCATCACCTCGATCGGACAAGTGGCACCGGCCATGATCCCGGTACGCAGGCTCGACAGGTCGAACTCACCACGCCTGGGCTGGTCGAGCATGGCGATGAACATCGTGGGCACCCCATACAAGCCGGTAGCCCGCTCCTCGGCCACGGTACTGAGGGTCAGCAACGGGTCGAAGGCATCGTTGGGGTAGATCATGGTGGTGCCGTGGGTGATACAGCCCAGGTTGCCCATGACCATGCCGAAGCAGTGATACAGCGGCACCGGGATCACCAGCCGATCTGCCGCGGTCAGGCCCAGGCTCTCTCCCACCATGTAACCGTTATTGAGGATGTTGTAATGACTCAGGGTCGCACCCTTGGGGAAACCGGTGGTGCCGGAGGTGTACTGGATATTCACCGGCTGATCGAAATCCAGGCTGTCCTGGCGCGCCTGCAATTGCTCGGCGGTGGCTCCAGCGGCCAGGGCCGTCAGTTGCGACCAGGGCAGAAAGCCGGAGGGCGGCTGGACATCCAGGCTGATCACTCCACGCAACTCCGGCAGGCACTCACAGTGCAATTGACCGATGGATTGCTCCGCCAACTCGGGGATCAGCCCCTGCAGCATGCCGTGGTAGTCAGAGGTCTTGAAGGCTCCGGCGCAGATCAGCCACTGGCAGCCGGACTGCTTGAGCACATATTCCAGCTCGGAACTGCGATAGGCCGGGTTGATGTTCACCAGGATCGCGCCGATCTTGGCACTGGCAAATTGGGCGATGCACCACTGGGCGCAGTTGGGGGCCCAGATCCCCAGTCGATCCCCCGTCTTCAGCCCCAAGGCCAGCAGCGCCCTGGCATGCAGGTCGACTGCCTCGCGCAGTTGCTGCCAGCTGTAGCGCAACTGCTGATGACGCACCACCAGGGCTTCCCCCTGGGGATAGGCAGCGACGGTGTTGTCGAAGGCCTGACCGATGGTCAGCGCCAGCAATGGCTTGTCTTGCGTACCACGGGTGTAACTGCGATCCGGCTGGAAACCCGAGTGTTCCATGACGACCCCTATTGTCTTTATTAGTGGGTGTTCAGGAGCCTGGCCGATGGTGCGAAAAAGCCTGGCTCCAATCGAAAGCCCTGCTACTCTGGCGCAAGTTGACGTTTACGTAAAGGGCGATTGACAGCCTTCGGTCGCAGGTTTACGTTAACGTAAAGGTGAGAGCTAGACAGCGCCGCTCTCTGCAGCCCATTCCCTCAATAAAAACAAGTTTGAAGGTGCCCCGCCATGAGTTACCCGACCCTGAACTTCGCCCTCGGTGAAACCATTGACATGCTGCGCCAACAGGTCCAGGCCTTCGTCAAGGCGGAACTGGCTCCTCGGGCGGCACAGATCGATGTCGACAACCTGTTCCCCGCCGACATGTGGCGCAAGTTCGGCGACATGGGTCTCTTGGGCATTACCGTAGCGGAAGAATACGGCGGCGCCGGGCTGGGTTACCTGGCCCACGTGGTGGCCATGGAAGAGATCAGCCGCGGCTCCGCCTCGGTGGCACTGTCCTATGGTGCCCACTCCAACCTCTGCGTGAACCAGATCAACCGCAACGGCAACCATGAGCAAAAGAGCAAATACCTGCCCAAGCTGATCAGCGGCGAACACATTGGCGCCCTGGCCATGAGCGAACCCAACGCCGGCTCCGACGTGGTGTCGATGAAGCTGCGCGCCGACAAGCGCGGTGACCACTTCGTCCTCAACGGCAGCAAGACCTGGATCACCAACGGCCCCGACGCCAACACCTACGTGATCTACGCCAAGACCGACCTGGAAAAGGGCCCCCACGGCATCACCGCCTTCATCGTCGAGCGTGACTGGAAAGGCTTCAGCCGCAGCAACAAGTTCGACAAGCTGGGCATGCGCGGCTCCAACACTTGCGAGCTGTTCTTCGATGACGTGGAAGTGCCGGAGGAAAACATCCTCGGCGTGCTCAACGGCGGGGTCAAAGTGCTGATGAGCGGCCTGGACTACGAGCGCGTAGTGCTCTCCGGCGGCCCGACCGGGATCATGCAAGCCTGCATGGACCTGGTGGTGCCCTACATCCACGACCGCAAACAGTTCGGTCAGAGCATCGGCGAGTTCCAGTTGATCCAGGGCAAGATCGCCGACATGTACACCCAGCTCAACGCCAGCCGCGCCTACCTGTACGCCGTGGCCCAGGCCTGTGAGCGTGGCGAAACCACCCGCAAGGACGCCGCCGGGGTGATTCTCTACAGCGCCGAACGTGCCACCCAGATGGCCCTGGATGCGATCCAGATCCTTGGCGGCAACGGCTACATCAACGAATTTCCCGCGGGCCGCCTGCTGCGTGACGCCAAGCTCTACGAAATCGGCGCCGGCACCAGCGAAATCCGCCGCATGCTGATCGGTCGCGAACTGTTCAACGAAACCAAGTAAGAGCAGCCGCAAGTTGCGAGCTACGAGCGGCAAGCCAAAGCTGCCGTAATACCGACTTACTTTTGCAGCTTGAAGCGTGTCGCTTGAAGCTGCCGTAGGCCCTCCCATGATTCTGAAGTCTCAGCTCAACCCGAAATCCCCCGAGTTCGCGCAGAACGCGACCAGCATGCTGGCCCAAGTCGACGCCTTGCACACCCTGCTCGCCCAGGTCCAGCAAGGCGGCGGCACCAAGGCCCAGGAGCGCCACACTTCCCGGGGCAAACTGCTGCCGCGCGAGCGTATCAACCGCCTGCTCGACCCTGGCTCGCCGTTTCTTGAAGTCAGCCCCCTGGCCGCCTACGAGGTCTATGGCGAAGACGTGCCCGCCGCCGGCGTGATTGCCGGCATCGGCCGGGTAGAAGGCATCGAATGCATGATCGTGGCCAACGACGCCACGGTGAAAGGTGGCTCCTACTACCCGCTGACGGTAAAGAAACACCTGCGGGCCCAGACCATCGCCCAACAGAACCGCCTGCCCTGCATCTACCTGGTGGACTCCGGCGGCGCCAACCTGCCGCGCCAGGACGAAGTATTCCCGGACCGCGAGCACTTCGGCCGGATCTTCTTCAACCAGGCCAACATGAGCGCCCAGGGCATCCCGCAGATCGCCGTGGTCATGGGTTCCTGCACCGCCGGCGGCGCCTACGTGCCGGCCATGGCCGACGAAGCCATCATGGTTCGTGAACAGGCCACCATCTTCCTCGCCGGCCCGCCCCTGGTAAAAGCCGCCACCGGCGAGGTGGTGAGTGCCGAAGAGTTGGGCGGCGCCGACGTGCACTGCAAGATTTCCGGGGTTGCCGACCACTACGCCGACAGCGATGAACACGCCCTGGCCCTGGCCCGGCGCAGCGTGGCCAACCTCAACTGGCACAAGCAGGGCCAGTTGCAGCAACGCACCCCGATTGCTCCGCTGTATGCCCGTGAAGAGCTTTACGGCGTGGTGCCGGCCGATCCCAAGCAGCCCTTCGATGTACGCGAAGTCATCAGCAGGCTGGTGGACGGCTCGTTGTTCGATGAGTTCAAGGCCCTGTTCGGCACCACCTTGGTCTGCGGTTTCGCTCACCTGCATGGCTACCCTGTCGCCATCCTCGCCAACAACGGCATCCTCTTCGCCGAAGCCGCGCAAAAAGGCGCGCACTTCATCGAACTGGCCTGCCAGCGCGGGATTCCCCTGCTGTTCCTGCAGAACATCACCGGCTTCATGGTGGGCCAGAAATACGAGGCTGGCGGCATCGCCAAGCACGGCGCCAAGCTGGTCACTGCGGTGGCCTGCGCCAAGGTGCCGAAATTTACCGTGATCATCGGCGGCAGCTTCGGGGCCGGTAACTACGGCATGTGCGGTCGCGCCTACGATCCACGCTTTCTGTGGATGTGGCCCAACGCGCGGATTGGCGTGATGGGTGCCGAACAGGCGGCCGGGGTGCTGGTACAGGTCAAGCGCGAGCAGGCGGAACGCGGCGGACACCCTTTCGACGCCGCCCAGGAAGCCGAGATCAAACAGCCGATCCTCGATCAATACGAGCACCAGGGGCACCCTTACTACTCCAGCGCCCGGCTGTGGGACGACGGCGTCATCGACCCGGCACAGACCCGTGACGTCCTGGCCCTGGCCCTGTCTGCGGCCCTTAATGCCCCCATCGAACAGAGCCGCTTCGGCGTGTTCCGCATGTAATCCTGCGCGAGAAGAACATGAGCGACTTCAATACCCTGGAACTGCTGCGTGACCCTCGTGGCTTCGCCACCCTGTGGCTCAGCCGCGAAACCAAGAACAACGCCTTCAACGCCGAGATGATCCGCGAGCTGATCCTGGCCCTGGATCAGGTGCAGGGCGACCCGAGCCTGCACTTCTTGCTGCTGCGCGGACGCGGCAAGCACTTCAGTGCCGGCGCCGACCTGGCCTGGATGCAGCAGTCCGCCGAACTCGACTACCAGACCAACCTCGACGATGCCCGGGAACTGGCGGAGTTGATGTACAACCTGGCCAAGCTGAAGATCCCGACCCTGGCCGTGGTGCAAGGCGCAGCATTTGGTGGCGCCCTGGGCCTGATCAGTTGCTGCGACATGGCAATCGGTACCGACGATGCGCAGTTCTGCTTGTCGGAAGTCCGCATTGGCCTGGCGCCAGCGGTCATCAGCCCCTTTGTGGTCCAGGCCATTGGCGAGCGCGCCGCCCGACGTTATGCCCTCACCGCCGAGCGCTTTGGCGGCCAACGGGCACGGGAAATCGGCTTGCTGGCGGAGAGTTACCCGGCTGCCGAGCTGGAACAGCAAGTCACCCAATGGATCGACAATCTGCTGCTCAACAGCCCCCAAGCCATGCGTGCCAGCAAGGACCTGCTGCGAGAAGTGGGCAATGGCGCCCTCACCACAGCCCTGCGTCGCTACTGCGAAAATGCCATCGCGCGGATTCGGGTCAGCGCCGAAGGCCAGGAAGGCCTGCGGGCCTTCCTGGAAAAACGCCCGCCCAGTTGGCAGTCCGAGACCACGACCAAGGAGTCCCGCTGATGAGCGCCCCTGTTCTAGACACTTTACTGGTGGCCAACCGTGGCGAGATCGCCTGCCGCGTGATGCGCACCGCCAAGGCCTTGGGCCTGACCACCGTGGCCGTGCACAGCGCCACCGACCGCGATGCCCGGCACAGCCGCGAGGCAGATATCCGCGTCGACCTGGGGGGCAGCAAGGCCGCCGACAGTTACTTGCAAATCGACAAGCTGATCGCTGCAGCCAAGGCCAGCGGCGCCCAGGCCATCCACCCCGGTTACGGTTTTCTCTCGGAAAACGCCGGTTTTGCCCGAGCCATCGAAGCGGCGGGCCTGATCTTTCTCGGCCCGCCCGCCTCGGCCATTGACGCCATGGGCAGCAAGTCGGCGGCCAAGGCTCTGATGGAAACCGCCGGCGTACCTCTGGTGCCGGGTTATCACGGCGAAGCCCAGGACCTGGAAACCTTCCGCAGTGCCGCCGAGCGCATCGGTTACCCGGTACTGCTCAAGGCCACCGCTGGCGGCGGCGGCAAGGGCATGAAAGTGGTCGAAGACGTCAGCCAGTTGGCCGAAGCCCTGGCCTCGGCCCAACGTGAAGCCCAATCATCCTTTGGCGATTCGCGGATGCTGGTGGAAAAGTACCTGCTCAAGCCCCGCCACGTGGAGATCCAGGTGTTCGCCGACCAACACGGCAACTGCCTGTACCTCAACGAGCGCGACTGCTCGATCCAGCGGCGTCACCAGAAAGTGGTCGAAGAAGCCCCCGCTCCCGGCCTCAGCCCCGAGTTGCGCAAGGCCATGGGCGAAGCCGCCGTGCGCGCGGCCCAGGCCATCGGCTACGTCGGCGCCGGCACCGTGGAGTTTCTCCTGGATGCTCGCGGCGAATTCTTCTTCATGGAGATGAATACAAGGCTGCAGGTGGAACACCCGGTTACCGAAGCCATTACCGGCCTCGATCTGGTGGCCTGGCAAATACGCGTGGCCCAGGGTGAAGCCCTGCCCATCAGCCAGGAACAGGTCCCGCTGCTGGGGCACGCCATTGAAGTGCGCTTGTATGCCGAAGATCCGGGCAACGACTTCCTTCCCGCGACCGGGCGCCTGGAGTTGTATCGCGAATCCGCCGCTGGCCCGGGCCGTCGGGTCGACAGCGGGGTCGAGGAAGGCGATAGCGTGTCGCCCTTCTACGATCCGATGCTGGGCAAGCTGATCGCCTGGGGCGAAAACCGCGAGCAGGCTCGTCTGCGCCTGCTAAGCATGCTGGACGAGTTCGCCATCGGTGGCCTGAAAACCAACCTGGCGTTCCTGCAGCGCATCATTGCCCATCCAGCGTTCGCCGAGGCGCAACTGGATACCGGATTTATCCCACGCTATCAGGAACAATTACTGCCAGCGCCCAGCGAACTCGGCGCGGACTTCTGGCAAGCGGCCGCACAGGCGTTTACACAAAGCCAGCCGGAACGGGTGCGTAGCGACGACCTGCAGTCCCCTTGGTCGGCAGTCAATGGCTGGCGCAGCGCGTTACCGGCCCAGACCAGCCTGCACCTGAGCTGTGCCGGACAGGATCACGCCATCAGCCTGGGCGCTCGCTCGCCAGCCTTCCAGTTGCAAGGTGAACACCTGTGGGTAGAGCAACAAGGGCTGCGTCGTGAACATCGCGCCATTCGCCGTGGTGACACTCTGTACCTGCACTGGCAGGGCGAGATGCACAGCGTCACGGCTTACGATCCGATTGCTGCAGCCGATGCCAGTCACAGCCACCAGGGCGGACTTACTGCGCCCATGAACGGCAGCATCGTGCGGGTGCTGGTCAGCGCCGGGCAAAGCGTCGAAGCCGGTGCGCAACTGGTGGTGCTGGAGGCGATGAAGATGGAGCACAGCATCCGCGCGCCCCAGGCAGGCGTCATCAAGGCACTGTATTGCCAGGAAGGCGAAATGGTTAGTGAAGGCAGTGCGTTGGTAGAGTTGGAGTAAACCCACTAATAAGAAAGCCCCTTCCTAGCTGTAGGAAGGGGCCTTTCAAGCAAGTTAAAACTTCGCAGTAGCTTGTACGACTACACCAATAACCCGGCACTCGTCGCTGTAGAGCATCTTCGGATAGGTGGGATTGAGGGGAACCAGATAATGCTGACTGCCCTCTTTCACCCACTTACGAAAGATCGCCTCGGCATTACCGGGACACTGTACGACCACCAACTTCCCAGGTTCGGCGGTAATAGCCGGGTCCACCAGAATCAGCATGTCCTGACTGATGCTCAAGCCGCTGGGCGCAATCATTGCGTCACCGACTACCACCAGCCAGAACGCCGCGCCTTGAGCCTGATAATCGGAAAGCTCATAGCGCTCCGGTACATAGGCTGACTTGCCATCTTCACGAACTTCCCCAGCAGCCCGCCAATCGCTCACCGGATAACGGAAATACGGATTGTACTTGTGCAACAGTGAAGGCTCGTTCACCAGGGGTTCGCCATCGTCACCGAGCATGGGTTTCTCGCGGACCACCAGGGCAACTTCCAGAAAGCCCATGCCGATCTCTTCAAGCACCCGATTCATGTCTTCGATCTTTGGCTGACGGCGTTTGCTCAACCAATGACCGATACCACCTTGAGACATGCCCAGACGCTCGGCGAGTTTTTCCTGTGTGACCTTGCGGCCTTTCATGTTGGCTTTGACCAACTCGATCCATTTGTCCATGGACTGAACAATACGTTGTGTATTTCCGGCCTCAACACACAACTTGTAGTATTTGAAATCTCGTCACAATTACAATACGTATTAATCTAGTTCATACCCCTCTTTCCTTTTCTCAAACAGGACGGAACACTTTATGAACGCAAGCAGCAAGGACGTGCCGGAGCTCGATACAGAGACCACATTGAATTCACTCAAGGGCAGCCACGCAGCACGACGGGCGATGGACTACTACTTGAAGCCCGCGCTAACCGGATCGGACAAGGAAGAGAAGTTTTTCGAGGTCAGGCGCAACCTCAGCAGCGAGGAAGCCATGATCCATGCATCCGATCTGCTGCGCTGTGCAGCAGCCACCGCCTATGACGCGGCCGACAATCTGCGGGGGGCCAAGCGTGACCTGGCTTTTTCCGTGGTGCACATGATCGACCTGGCCAAAGCCCTGGTGGACAAGTCCCTGGAAAGTCAGCGCTTTGAGTCCAGCTGAGGCGCCGGCAAGGAATAAACAGCGGAAACAGGAGAAATGGAAAAATATTTTCCAAAGGGCAGGGAAAAACATTTGACTTGCAAATGATAATGATTATTATTGCAAGCAACTGATCGCGAGATCAGTCGATAGCCCAAAGGACCTTAGGTCGGACCTTTGGATTATCTCCTCATCAGGCTAATCACGGTTTTTGACCCGGCTTTTTGCCGGGTCTTTTTTTTGCCAGTTTTCTGGCTTGGCTTCAGGCTAATGAAGACGTGGATGCAGCTAAAATAATGGCGGCGATGATAGCAAAAGAATGTCCTTTTGCAAGATAGCAGCCGTGCTAAATGGCCAGGAAAGACAAAAGTAGCGCTTGAGAATCAATCGCATAGCCACTAAGCTGCTTCTGCGTCAAGGACGACGCCCCCCCCTTCTATTACCCCCCTCAGTGTGTAGAGTAGCGGTCATAACAATCCTATACAGGGACCGACCATGACCGTGGGTAATCACACTTCGTTTCAAATTACTGCCGACTTCGACAGCGGCAATATCAACGTGCTGGACATCAGCAATCCGCTGCAGGCACTGCTGGCCATCCGCCCGGATACCCAGAGTCCGCACTTCCAGTGGTTTCACTTCAAGGTCAGCGGCCTGCATGTCGGCCAGGAACATTGGTTCCGCCTGACCAACGCCAGCCAGTCCTCCTACAACAAAGCCTGGACCGGCTACCAGGCCGTCGCTTCCTATGACCATGTGAACTGGTTTCGCGTACCGACGATCTTCGAAGGTGACGCCCTGCGTTTCAATCTGGAGGCCACCCAGACTCACGCCTGGTTCGCCTACTTCGAGCCCTACAGTCGCGGGCGCCACGACTGGCTGATCGATCAAGCCCTGAGCAAGGCCGACACCGAACTGTTGGCAGTGGGCAAAAGCGTCGAAGGCCGGGATATCCAGCTTCTGCGCAAGGGCAGCGGCAAGGAAGGGCAGCGCAAGATCTGGATCATTGCCCAACAGCATCCCGGCGAGCACATGGCCGAATGGTTCATGGAAGGTGTGATCGAGCGCCTGCAACACCGGGATGACCCGGAGCTCAACTCGCTGCTGGCCAAGGCCGATCTGTACCTGGTGCCCAACATGAACCCGGACGGCGCGTTCCACGGCCACCTGCGCACCAACGCCAAGGGCCAGGACCTGAATCGCGCCTGGCAGAACGCCAGCCAGGAACTGAGCCCGGAAGTGCTGTTCGTCCAGCAGCAGATGGAAAAGTACGGTGTCGACCTGTTTCTTGATGTGCACGGCGATGAAGAAATTCCTCACGTCTTCACCGCCGGCTGCGAGGGCAACCCGGGCTACACGCCACGCCTGGCGGGACTCGAAGAGCATTTTCGCAGCCACTTGAAGCGCCAGACCCGAGACTTCCAGACTACCCACGGCTACGCCCGGGACAATCCCGGAGAGGCCAACATGACCCTGGCCTGCAATGCCGTCGGGGAGAAATACGACTGCCTGGCGCTGACCCTGGAGATGCCTTTCAAGGACCACGACGATAACCCCAACCCCGTCACCGGCTGGTCCGGCAAGCGCTCCATGCAGCTGGGCAAGGATGTCATGAGCACCCTCGCCGACCTAGTGGACCACCTGCGCTGAACCCGACTGACGGCTGCGCGAGCCTGTGCGCAGTCGTCACTCATCGGCGCCAGCCGGCACCCGTCGGCAATCCTCCGGCCCCAGCAAGCGCCCATCCGCCGCACGCAGTTCCAGCGCACGTAACGGTTGCCCGGTTTCCCGGTCGACCATTCGCGAATGCGCCTCGCCCTCCTCGTAGAAAAACGCCTCGCCCCATTGGCGCAAGCCGATGATCAGGGGAAACAGCCCCTTGCCCTTTGGCGTCAGCACGTACTCCTGGTAGGCACTGCCATCCGAGGCCGGCACCACTTCAAAAACCCCGTGTTCCACCAGGGTGCGCAAACGTGCGGCAAGAATGTTCTTGGCCATGCCGAGGTTGCGCTGGAACTCGCCAAAGCGACGGATGCCGTCAAAGGCATCCCGCACAATCAGCAACGACCACCAATCACCGATGGCGTCCAGTGAGCGGGCCACCGGGCACTCGGCATCTTGCAGGCTGGTGCGTTTAACCATGCTGGGCAGTCTCCGTTCGGGCCACAGAAAAGTGGTTGCAATATAAAACCACGGCCTCTACCGTACAACTGGTTTTATAACGAAACCAGATACGGAGCCCGACATGTCACGCGATCCTTCCCCTCCTGCCCCCTCGACTCTTTCACCAAGGGTGGTGCTGCTGTTCGCCATCGCCTGTGGCCTGGCGGTGGGCAACGTCTACTACGCCCAACCGCTTCTGGACGCCATGGCCCGAACCTTCGACCTGCCGCCGGCCACGGTGGGCATCATCATCACCCTGACCCAGGTGGGCTACGGCCTGGGGCTGCTGTTGCTGGTGCCTTTGGGCGACCTGCTCAACCGCCGGCGATTGATCGTCACCCAGACTCTGCTGTCAGTGCTGGCCTTGCTAATGGTGGCCCTGGCCCCCAGCAGCGCCTGGCTGCTGTTGGGCATGGCCAGCACCGGCCTGCTGGCGGTGGTGACCCAAACTCTGGTGGCCTATGCCGCGAACCTGGCACCCACAGCCCAGCGTGGACAGGTGGTCGGCATGGTGACCAGCGGCATCGTGGTGGGCATTCTGCTGGCCCGCACCGTGGCCGGAACCATGGCCGATCTGGCCGGCTGGCGTTCGGTCTATCTGCTGTCGGCCGGCTTGACCCTGCTGGTGGCCCTGACCCTGTGGAGAGTGCTGCCCAGAGTTGAACAGCCTCCCGCGGTGCAACGCTACGGGCAATTGCTCGGCTCACTGTTGCAGCTGTTCAGGGAAGAAAAAGTACTGCGCGACCGTGCGGTGCTGGCGATGTTGATCTTCGCCGCAGGCACCGTCTTGTGGACCCCGCTGGTGCTGCCTCTGAGCGCCCCGCCGCTGTCGCTGTCTCACACCGAAATCGGCCTGTTCGGCCTGGCCGGGGCCGCCGGCGCCCTGGGCGCAGCACGGGCCGGGCACTGGGCGGATCGCGGCCTGGCACAGTGGACCAGCGGCCTGGCCCTGGCGTTGATGTTGCTGTCCTGGCTGCCCATCGCCTTTACCCAATCGTCCCTGTGGGCACTGCTACTGGGAGTCATCACCTTCGACCTGGGCTTGCAGGCCGTCCACGTCACCAGCCAGAGCCTGATCTACAGCGTGCGCCCGCAAGCCCAGAGCCGCTTGGCCGCCGGTTACATGCTGTTCTACTCCCTGGGCAGCGCCGGTGGCTCGATTGCCGCCACCGCCACCTACGCCTGGGCTGGCTGGATCGGGGTCTGCCTGCTGGGAGCCGCTATCAACAGCCTGGCACTGGTCTATTGGCTGTGGAGCCTGAACCCCGGGAAAGCCCGGGCCGAGGCTCGCTGTGCCATTTGAACGACACAGCAGGCTTGCTCAAGGGAGACTCAACCACGCCCCCGCAGCATGCTCTGCAATACCCCGTCTCGGCGGACCCAGCCATGGAACAGTGCCGCCGCCAGATGCAGCAACACCGTCAGGAACAGCAGATAAGCCAGGTAGCCATGGGCCTTGCGCAAGAGAGCGAACACCTGGGCATTGGCCGGCAGGATCGCCGGCAACTGCAACGAACCGCTCAGCATCACCGGGTCCCCGGCCGCCGAAATCATGGCCCAGCCCAGTACCGGCAAGCCCAGCATCAGGGCGTACAGCAGCACATGGGAGGCTTTGGCCGCCAACACCTGCCAGCCCGGCAAGTCTGCCGGCAGCGGCGGTTGTCGAGTGGAAAAACGCACAAACAGGCGCACCGCCGCCAACAGCAGAATGGCGATGCCCAACGGCTTGTGCAGGTGGATCAGCCACTCATGACGGGCGGACACCGAGGTCACCATGCCGGCACCGATAAACAGCATGGCAATGATCATCAGCGCCATCAGCCAGTGCAGCAGACGCGCCAGCGGGGCGAAGTGTTGAGGTTGGCTATTCATGGACGCGGTTCCTGGGCGGAGGGCAATTGACTGACTTCACTGGTGCGACGCAGGTAGGAACTGGCGTAGGCGGCAGAACGTGCCGCCAGCAGTGGATCATCGGAGGCCTGGATGCCATTGGGCAGAATCAGCGGGTCGTAATTGATGTCCCGGCACTGGCCACTGTTCTGCGGCTGGGTGCCTTGCAGCACCAGGGTCCCGGCATTGATCACCGGACGCTCTGCGGGCCAGGCCTTGCTGGCGTCATTGGTGGGGTCATCGGGCGCCGCCAGGGTGATCTGCAAACGCCAGCGCAACGGCCCTTGAGCCAGGCGCTGCGTCAGGTCCTGTTCCAGGTAGTCCGCGCCTTGCGGAGCACTGCCCGGAGCTGGCGCCTCACCGGTCTCGGGGACCACACCCCAACGCACCGCCTGGCGCTGGCCACTGGCGTTGACCAGGTAGAAGGCATTGATCCCGTTGTAGCTTTCACTGGCGTAGCTGGCTGAAGGCTTGGCGCTCTTGACCCATTGCAGGAAGGGCCCAGCCTCGGGGTGGGCGGCAAAGAACGCCGGCACCCTGGTCGGGTCCGGCTTGCCCGTGGCCGGATCAGGGGAGCTGGCCTGCTGCAGTTGATAGAACGCCTCGGGAGTGCCCACCGGAAACACCGGCATGCTGTTCATTCCCGTGCGCCACTGCTGGCCGTTGGCCTGGAGGAAACGCAACGCCAGGCTGCGGATCGGCACGCTGCTGTCCGGCGCATAGGGGTTGCCGCTGGGCAGGGCAAAACGCCCCACCACCGGCGTTTGCGCCTCGCTGAACACCTGTGCCGTGGAGTAGGCCCGGGCCTCGCCACTGCTCTGGAAGTAACCGATGACACACACGCCCTTGGCGTGGTTGCGGCGAAACCCCGGATGCACGCCGTTATTGGTCTCCAGCACATCCACCAGGGCGTTGGGAGTCAGGCGTTGCGGGTCGAAATTGCCGTGCACGTAGGCCAGCGCCGCGGCAGCGGCGGCCACCACCCAGGCAATGGCGCCCAGGCGCAAGCTCAGGCTGACAGCACTCAAGGGCGGACGATCGGGTGGCGAGGATGGGGCAACCATGGATATCTCCAGTATGCGGGGCCACAGGGGCAAGGACCTGTCAGACGCAACCCGGTACCGGTTATTCCAGACGCCGATATTTATTTTTCCGCGACTGGAATAACCTGCAGCACGGCGCGTCTTCCTAGTCCCAAGCCTAGTGACTGGCCCAGCACCTGCAGGACTTCATGAACGATTTCGACGAACAGCTACGCCTGCTGCTCCCCCGCCTCAGGCGCTTTGCCCTGTCCCTGACGCGCCAGCCCAGCAGCGCCGACGATCTGGTGCAGTCCTGCCTGGAGCGCGCCTTGTCGAGTCGGGCCCATAAACGCCCCGAAGGCGATCTGCGAGCCTGGCTGTTTTCCATCCTCTACCGGCAGTTTCTTGATGCCCACCGACGCTCCCGGCGTTACGCACGCATGCTCGAATTCTTTACCGGCCGTGACGACGCCCAGCCTTCGGTGGAGCGCACCGTAGTCGCCCAGTCGACCCTGGCAGCCTTCGACCGCCTGAACGCCGAGCAACGCGCCCTGCTGCTCTGGGTCTCGGTGGAGGGCTTGAGCTACAAGGAAGTGGCAGAGATCCTCCAGGTCCCCGTCGGCACCGTGATGTCGCGCCTGTCCAGGGCCCGCCAGGCGCTGCGCCAACTCAGCGACGGCGAAATCAGCAGCCCCTCTCTACGGATACTCAAATGATCAGCCTGCCCCCCAGCGACAGCGACCTGCACGCCTACGTCGATCACCAACTCAGCGAAGCGGACCGCCGGGTGCTGGACAGTTACCTGGCCAACCATCCGCAGACGGCAGCCCAGGTCCAGGCCTGGCAGCAGGATGCCCAGCACCTGCGGGCCGCCCTCGGTGGCGCCCTGCTGCAAGCGCCCAACCCGGCGCTGGAGCCGACGCTGATCCGTGCGCGCCACCAGCAGCGGGGCTTGCGGCGCCTGGCCAGTGCCGCGGCACTGCTCGTGGCGGTCGGGGTTGGCGGTCTGAGCGGCTGGCAGGCCCGGGAGCTGACCCTGACCGGCAACAGCGTGCTGCCGATGACCGATGCCCTCCAGGCGTATCGCCTGTTTGCCGAGCAAGGCATCCTGCCGGCGGACTTCAAGGTCCAGGACAACGGCGCCATGCAAGCCTGGCTGGATCGCTACTTCACCCGGGCCAGCCCGCTGCCGGACCTGCACGACGCTGGCTTCAAAGCGGTCAGCGGGCGCCTGCTCAGTACCGAGCAAGGGCCGGCGGCAATGGTCCTGTATCAGGATCGCGAGGGACGCAAAGTCAGCTTCTACATCCGCCCGCCAGGACCGCAGAACACCCTGCTACCTCGTGGTAGCCGCCGTGACGGCCCGTTGCAGGCACAGTACTGGTCCGGCGGGGGCTACAACTACGCCATGGTCGGCCCGGTGGAAATTCCCCTGTAGGCCTTCAGAACCCCACGTCCAGCACCACGTTGTCGATGTAGGTGCCGGCTGGGGGCGTATTCTGGTCGGTGTAGATCCTGGCGTTGTAGTTGAAGATCTGGCTGCCGGTACCCAAGCCATTGCCCGGGTTCACTTCGGCATCGGTGCTGGAACGTCGGGCACTGCCAACGCTGCCCCAACGGGTGTTGCCGGCACTTTTGAAAATGTCGTAGGCCAGGTAGTTGCTGCCGGAAATCATCCGCCGTCGCCCTCCTGCGCTCACGGGTTGCTGGCCGTCGCTCAAGCCCACGGTATAGGCACTGCCCTTGGTGCAGGACAGGTTGATGGTCTGCCCGGTGACCGTGGCGAACGCACTGACCACCGGCGCGCTGCCGAAACTGATGTTCGGCGCGGTGATCACGCAATCGTTGGACACCGTCATGTTCACCGTGAGGGCCTGGGTGCCGCTGCCGATGTCCCGTCCCAGACAGATCCCCAGGGCGCCGATCCCGGCGCAATAGTTCCAGCTCCAGAAAATGCTCAGGTTCTCGGTGTAGACCCCTGCCGCTACGTTGCTGCCGGTGATGGTCCCCATATAGATAGGCACGGTCTTGGCCACAGTGGAGCTGCCCAGCAAGCCCAGAAGGTCGATGATCGAGTTGCGCGCGAAGTCGAACTGCACGCCCCGAGTGATCGGATAGCTGGTGCTGTTGTTGGCGTACAGGGTGTAGCCGATGACATCGCCTGTGGGTCCGACCATGCCGCTGGTGCTGGAAGTGATGGTGGCGTAGAAGTGGTCGTTGCTGGCCAGCAGGCTCAACAACGAGCCGGTGCAGCTCAAGCCCGCATTGGTGGTGGAAGCCGGCTGCGAAGTGGTACGCACCAGGATCGAGCTGACGCTGCCGAACCCCGCCGGTGCGGTGCTGACGGTGTTGCACAGCGCCTGGGCCTGCAGCGTCAGCAGACTCGCCAGCAGCCCCACTATTGTCTGTTGCCATCCCTTGAACCTGTCCACCCTCAGCACTCCCTTGCCTCGTGACGCCACAACTACTGGCAGACCAGCGGGCCGATCAACGGCACCTGCTGCTGTTGCAGATCCATGTCGAACTGCGCACGGCAGCTCTGGCCATCAGCCAGGCTGACTTGCAGGCTGTTGTGTTGCGAAAGATTCTCCAGATACACCAGCCCATCCCAGCCGACCACCGCCCGAGCCCCACTCTGCTCATGGGTCACGGTGCTGCCCAGGGGCAGTTCCCGTTGCTGGGCGTCCACCAGCACCACGCTGGCGGCGATGATCCGGGTCAGTGGAAACTCCAGCAAATAGCCGCTGCCACGACGCACCGCCACTCGCTGCTCCACATTCGGCGTCTGGACGTTGGCCGGCAGGTTCAACGGATCGATCTCGTACTTGCCCCGGTAATAGGCACTGCTCCAGGGCACCAGCAAGTGTCCGTTCTTGTCGGTCTGCCCCACCAACTGGTTTTCATAGCGCACCGGGATGTCCTGGTAACCATCGGTGCTGACCACCACGAAGGCATCGTCGATCTGGTTGGCGGCGAACACCTGGCGGTCCATCCACACCAGCGAGCCACTGGCATCGGCCCAGCGGGTCTCGGCATCGCGGGTGCCATAGACCCCCGCCTGCAGGCGCACCGACTGCAGGCGCCAGGTGACATCCGCCTGGCGATAGTCGGCGCTGCTGCCCGTGGCATAACCCAGGTTGTAGCCAACCCCGCCCTCCAGGGGCACCGAACGACTGAAATTGACCCGCTGGCGGTTTTCCCCCGTCTTGCTGCGTTCGTTGCTCAGGCTCAGGCTGCCGTGCAAGTCGAAGGGAATCACCAGCTGCGCCTGCATCGCCCACTGGCTGTCGCCGATCTCCCGGTTGGCCGACAGGTAGAAGCTGCTGTTGTGCCACAGCGGCTTGCTCCAGGTCAGGTTCAACAATCGGGTGCGGCTCGAATCGGCGGCCCGCACATCGAAGTAGCCGGCCCCCAGGCTGCCGTAGCGATCCAGGTTGAGGCTCAGGGTCAGTTGCTCGCTGCGCTGGCTGAGGCTGATGTAGGGGCTGTCGACCACCGTCAGGTCGGCATACTGGTCACGACGTTGCATGCGCTGGTACGCCAGGCTGAAACGCTGGTTGTTGTACTGGTAGCCGAAGCTGAACTGCTGACCGCCGCTGCCGTCAAAACGGCTCTGGCTGAGCGCCGTGTTGAGCACGCCGAAGTTGCCCAGGCGCAGATTGCCGCCCACCCCGCCCAGCGTCAGGGAGTCCGAGGCCTCGGCATGCGCTTCCAGGGTCAGGCTGTCGCTCAGGCCATGGCGCAGGCTGCCGGAGGTGACACCCGGGCCATAGCCAAAATCACGCAGGGTGTAGTCCCGGCGCAGGTTCCCTGCGGCCACCGAGAAATCCGTCAGGCCCTTCTGCAGCAGGCTGCTGGTGACGTAGAACGGCACCGTGGTCGACACTTGCCGCCCCAGGGCGTCCGTGGTCACCACCACCGCCTCCCCCGCCCCGTTGATAAAGGGAATGTTGGTCAGGGTGTAGGGCCCCGGCTGCACCTCGCTGCTGCTGGACTTGTAGCCATTGATGAACAGGTCCAGGGAGGATGGCACCGCCGCTTCACCGGCAAACTGCGGCAAGGGATAGGTCACCAGGTCCGGGCGCACGGCGAAATCCCGAGACAGCTGGACCCCACCCAGACGCACCGAACTGCTCCAGGGCAAGGCGCTGCTCACCACGTCACCCGCCTCATAGGTCAGCAGGCGTTCTTCATCGGAAAAACGCCAGGTGGTGTCATAACGCCGATACCCATTGTTCAAAGAGGTGCTGGCAACGCCGGACAAGGTCCGCCGGTACTGCCCGGTATTGGACAAGGTGCCCCAGGTATCGAACAGCCGCACTTCATTCCAGGCCGCCAAGTAGGTGCCGCCTTCATCGGTGTCATTGAGGTACAGATCGTAGTTGAGCAGCGCGCCGAAGCTGCTCAGGGCCGGTGTCCGCGGATAGGCCTGGCGACTGCCGATGAACTGCTCCGGCAGCCAATCCGGCGGCACATCAATCAGCAGGCGCTGGCCCTGACTGTCGTAATCGCTGTGCAGGCCCGGCAGGCTGTCCAGATCGACTTCGCTGCCCAGCCCCTCCGGCAGCTTGATGCCGGTTTCCCGCAGCGTCTGCACCGGCATGAACAATCGTCCGGCACGCTGCTCCACCGCCACCACCTTCCCTGTGTTCATCTGATTGATCACCAGTTCCAGAAACAACTGTGCATCGGCCAGCGACTCCAGGCTGCTGGGCGGTGGCGGCAGCTCGCCAGCTTGGCAAAAAGGCGCCAGCATCAGACCGCACAGGCCAGCCATCAGTCCTTTCCAGCAGCGCAAACAACGAGCAGCGTCCTGGCTCATGGCGGGTTCAAGTCCATCTATGGACATCTCCATCCCAAGGCGGATGCGTCACCGCGCTCACATCCGTCCGTACCTCTTCCGACCGCCACCTGGCAGGCGCTTGCATGACTGCAGTGGATCAGTGCGCAGGCGCCAGACTCTGCACCTGCGGCGCGCCATTGACCCGCAGTTGCAGGGTCGAATCCATTGTCAGGGGGTCCGTCACCGGCCAACGCATGACCGCCCCGGGCAGCACGTAACCGAGCAAGCCCGGCGCCAGCGGCCGGGTCTGCCCGCCCTGCTTGAACGCCACATCGGTCAGGCGTGCGTGCACTGCCCCCTGGTTACGCAGCTCGAAAAACGTCTTGCCGTCCACCGCCACTTTGCGCCAGCTCAGGTCCGGCACCCCGGCGCCCTTGGGATCGCGAGGGCGGGAAGTGTCTTCCTTGCTCCAGAGCCCGGCGCCATAGGCGAACAACGGCACCGAGTAACGCATCTGGAAGCGGATCGCCGCCGCACTCTTGGCCCCCTCTTCCGGGGTGATGGGCTTGGCCGAAGGAATCTCGTCGATGATGATCCGGTACGCCAGCTCCTGCCCCGGCGGCACCTCACGGGTTCGGGTCAGGCGCACCAGTTGCTTCTGCCCGGGTTCGATCTTCGCCACCGGCGGGCTGCCGATGACGTCGCGCTGGTTCTGATACTGGTCGGCAAAACCGCTCTGGCTCCAGGCAAACACCCGGATCTGCAGGTTGGCGGTTTCAGTACCGCGGTTTTCCAGCCACAGTGCACTGGCTTGCTGATCCGCCTCCAGAACCGGATCGATCGGCCAGATCAGCACCGAGCTGGCGGCCTGGACCCTGGGCACGCCGGACAACACGCCGGCCAGTATCAGGTAACCGGTGGCCCAAAGGCCCCGCAAAGGTAAATGCATACTGCTACTCCTTGTCCGCCTGCCGACTGGTTGTCGACTCGCCCCATCACCACGACAGCTGCACCTGCAGCACATCGCTGTAAGTCCCCCCAGGCTGATTGCCCGGCAACTGCACCTGCCCGTAAATCGGCAGGCTGATGTTATTGGCATCGCTGTAAGCCACGGCCACGCTCTGGCCTATGCCCAGGCTCTGGCTGTACGCCGCATCGCGAAACAACTGATAGGCCACCCGGGCACTGCCGCTATTGAGCTGCATATGTCGCCCGCTGCTGTTGTACTGACCGCCGTCCACGGTCATGTTCAGGGCCACTCCCGGTGTGCACTGCAATTGCACGCCCCCGATCAACGCCACTCGCACGGTGCTGGTGGACAGCGCCGACTGGCTGCCGAAGGACAGGCTGCCGTAGTTGCTGACACCGCCTACCACCAGACAACCGGCGGTGATGGTGGCACTGACCTGGAAGTTCTGGCTGGTGGCCGCCCAGATCCACGCCGGCCAGGCACTGGCGCAGATCAGGGCAAACAGCGCAAGACCTTGGCTGGCCATGGCATCAGAAGGTCAGCTGCACGGACACCGTATCGGTGTAGGTGCCGGCCGGCAGCCCGGCCTTGCCCACGGCCTGACCATAGAGGTTCACGGTCTGCGCGACCCCGGTGCTCGGCGCCAGGTTGATCACCCCATTGATCGCCACGATCTGCGAGTGGCCGGAGTCGGTGTACAGGTCGTAGGGCACATAGTTGGCCACCCCGTCGTACAACGCCCGGGTGCCACCCGAGGACATACCGTCATTGTTGCCGCCCTGGATGGTCAGGCTGGGTGTGGTGCCGCTGGAGCAGAGAATCGACAGAGCCCCGCCACCGCCCCCCAGCACCTGGCCAGTGGCCGTCGTAAACAGGCTGTTGGTGGTGCCGAAGTTCAAGGCGCCGAAGTTCAGACCGGTGCTGCCGCCCACCCCGTTGACCTGGCAACTGCTGGTAAGGATCAGGGTCGAGCTGATCTGACCGGTGACCGTAGTGGCGGCGTTGGCCGTGGAAACCATGACCAGTCCCAACAAGGGCCAGCCAATCCTGGATACAAGCGCGTGCATGATGTGCGTCCTCTCGTGAGTTACCAATCCAGCGTGATGGTCAGGGTGTCGGTGTAGACCCCTGCCGGAACCGCGCGGGTATTCGCGACCACAGAGCCGAACACCGGAATGGGAATCCGCCTGCCGCTGCTCACTGCGAAATTGCGCTGCTGGCCGATGCTGTAGCTGTCGCTACCGGATGCATCGACAAACAATCGATAGGGAATGGTCTGGCGTCCGTTGCTCAAACGCCGGGTTGTACCGTCGCCGTTGAGGCCGCCATTGATGGTCACGGTGAAACCGGTGACCGAGGGATTGCAGGCCACCTGCAACTGGCCTTCGGCACTGTCGGTGAGGCTGGCCTTGATGGGGTTGACCCAGGTCGGCCCCTGCTGCCCGAAGTCGAGCATGCCCAGGTTGCTGATGGGGTTCGTGGAGGGCGCGCTGCCGCCACTGCTCACCTGACAACTGGCAGTGATCACCAGGCGCGCCTGGATCTGCCCGCTGATCGCCGCCTGGGTATCATCAACCAGCAGACACAGCGAGCCCAGGGCGACGATCGTCCAGGTCCTGCCTTTCATTGCACCCATCCCGGTTCCATCAGGACTCCCACGTAAGCCGTTCAACCTGAACGGCTGTCCCTGCTCTGCCCGGGTCCCCCGTGGCAGCTGTCATACCCCCGACCTCACCAGGTCAGGGTCACCTTCAATACATCGGAATAGCCCCCGGCCCGGGGAATCTCGGCCAGAGGTTCAATGCGCCCGTACAGGGGCAGATCCACAGTGCCGGAGTCAGGCACCCGTCCACTGACCGGGACATTCACCGGCAACGCAATGCGCCGGGCCGAGTCCTGGTAGAGGCGATAAGGAATGGGTTTGCCCAACGCACTGTTACTGGCCAGGTAACGCACCTCGCCGACACCGCCATGCAGGCCACCGTCGATGCGCATCTGATAAGGGGTATCGGGATTGCACTCCAGGCGTGGCAGACGACCACTGACCAATGCCGCAGCCAAAGGCCCCGCCGGATCGTTCAGGCGCGCAGCACTGCCAAAGTCCAAGGTACCGAGTTGCTCGACACCCGCCTCCCGCTGCTGACCCACCAACTGGCAGCCACGCTGCACATCGACCCGGACCTGCACCTGCAAATCCGCGGCCCCTGCCGTCGCGCTGAGCAACGCGCTCATGACTGCCAAACCCTTATATCCATTCAAGGCCTCAATCCTTATGAGGAGCATTCGCTGAAATCAGGTTAGCAACCGCGGGCGAAACTGCCAGTTAGCGTATTAATCGGCCTGCCCGGTGTGAATGACCGTCTATCGCCGCCATGCCTTTTCGAGATCACTGGCTGTTGGGGTTTCTATTGGTTAAATTGTCGCGCCGCTTTTAAGGTAGGCGGCCTGGAATCATCGGGGTAACCACCATTGGCCGCTTTACCGCCAACACCTGCACAGACTCAATCACCCTGGCGACGCCTGTTCGCCCGAGCCTTGCGCCGCCCGAACGGTGCCGGTGGCGTGATCCATGACTACTTTCGCCACAAGGCCCTGGACCTGGGATACACCCTCAGCCACAGCCAATTGCGGGTGATCGACTGCATGGCCCGGCAGGCCGACGACCTGACGCAATCCCCCGGCAAGGCCCAGAGCCTGTACCTGTACGGCGCCGTCGGCCGGGGCAAGAGCTGGTTGCTGGACGGCTTCTTCCGCGCCTTGCCCATCGCCGAAAAACAGCGCCTGCACTTCCACGACTTCTTCGCCCAGTTGCACCAGGGCATGTTCCGCCATCAGCAGCAGGCCGACGCTCTGGAAGCCACCCTGGATGAACTGCTCAACCAGTGCCGAGTGCTGTGCTTCGATGAGTTCCATGTCCATGACATTGGCGATGCGATGCTGATCACCCGGCTGTTCAAGGCCCTGTTCAACCGCGGCATCACGCTGTTACTGACCTCCAACTACGCCCCCGAGGGCCTGCTGCCCAACCCGCTGTACCACGCCCGCTTCAAGCCGGTGATCGAACTGATCAACGGGCGCATGCAGGTGATGGAGGTGGGAGGCCCCCACGACTACCGGAGCCAGGCCCGCACCCACGATCAGCAACTCTTCACCCAGGGTCACTATGTGTGGCCCGGCACCCCGGCCCAGCGCCAGGCCCTGGAACTGCCCGAGCGCCATGCCGCGGCGGCGCAACTGACAGTAGGCGCCCGGCAATTGACCGTGCGCCAGATCCAGCAGCGCAGCATCCGTTTTGAATTCAACGATGTGTGCGAACAGCCCACGGCCGTCATGGACTACCTGGAACTGAGTCGCCACTTCGACACCTGGATCATCGACGAACTGCCGGAGCTGGGAGAATGCTCGATCGCCGCCCAGCAACGCTTCATCAACCTGATCGACGTGCTCTACGACCAGGACAAACGCCTGCTGCTGATCGGCCAGCGCCCGCTGCACGAGTGCCTGGGCGGCCACGCCATCGACCTGGCGCGCACCCGCAGCCGCCTCGGGCAGTTGCAGGAAATCGGTCCCGAGCCGGCCCATGACTGAGCCAGCGCACACCTGCATGCATAGGCTGCCGCTGACTTTTTTCCAGCTGCTTGACCTGCACCTGAGCAACTTGACGCTCGAACATCCGTGCCGGTTTGGCCTGCTGGCGTTCTCCCCCGCCGAATTCGCGGCAAAGGGCTACGAACTGATCGGCGAGCCCACGGACTTTCACTTCTACGAAAAGAGCCACTTGACGGATTACCACCAGCGAACGCTGGAGGTGATTTTCAAGTGCTACTTCTTCGGCCAGCAACGGATTGACAGTGGCTTCAACCTGGTGTGCGGCGTCCGCCTTACAACCTTGCTCAAGTACCTCAAAGGTGGGACCGAGCCGGGCCACAGCCTGGCCTTTTACTTCTCGCACGACAAGAAAGAAGGCGCAGTGATTCTGGATGACCGGCATGTGATGCGTTTCAACCAATGGAGCGCCAGAGGCGCCTATCTGATTGCCACCCTGGAAAGCGACTTTGACTCAAGCAACCCCTCGGGCAGGATGGCCACCGAGTCAGTCAAAAAGACCTTTGAACACTACAGCCTGGAGTGGATGCCAAGCGAGACCCGAAACCTCAGGCATCCCACCGCATTCCGCAGGTTGGCCAGAGCCATGCACGCTGGCCTGTAAATGCCGTGTGCTCTATCGAACGGCCGTCAGCCTTTTGCAAGCCTTCCAGGGTGACGGGCCGACCCGGTGATCGGCGCTTGGCATCAGCCCGACCCTTCATGGGCAATTCATCGAGTAGCTGGAAGCATTCGGGGAAGAGTAGATGGATGTCGATCGAGTTGGCGTCTGGCAGGAACGGCGCGCCGTTCCTGCCTGAACGATGTAACAAGCGCTATTTGGCAGCCCAGGCATTGAAGCGCTGGTGCAACTGCTCGCCATGGTCGGCCCAAAAGGTCGGATCCATTGCCACCTGCTGTTTCAGATCGGGCAGTACGCTGAGCCGTTGCTCGCTGAGCAAGGTGTTGGCGCGCTGGTTTACCGGTGCATAGGCAATGTGCTGCGCATAATTTTTTTGTTGCTCGGCTTCAAGGGTGTAGTTGATGAACTTGAGACTTTGCTCACGATTCTTCGCACCACGGGGTATGGCCCAGGCGTCCATGTCATACAGGCCGCCATTCCAGACGATGCGCAGGTTGCTCTGCCCCTGTACGGCGCTGATTCGGCCGCTATAGGCGGAGCTCATGACCACGTCGCCAGAGGCCAGGTACTGAGGAGGTTGGGCTCCGGCTTCCCACCATTGAATACTGGACTTGATTTCATCGAGTTTACGGAATGCACGATCCTGTCCCGCCTCGGTGGCCAGCACCTTGTAGACCTCCTCCGGAGCTACGCCATCTGCCAGGAGCGCGAATTCCAGGGTGTACATCGGGCCCTTGCGCAGGCCGCGTTTGCCGGGAAACTTCTGCACATCCCAGAAATCTTTCCAACTGGTCGGGGCGCTGGTGAGCTTGTCGGCGTTGTAGGCCAGCACCGTAGACCAGACGAAGAAGCCCGCACCGCAGTTTTGCAGCGCACCGGGAAGCAGGTCTTTCGCCAGGTTCGGGTCGACGCTGAATTCTTCCAGCAAGCCATCGTCACAGGCGCGAGCCAGCTCGGGCAGCTCCATTTCAACGACGTCCCAGGAGACACTGCCGGTGTCCACCATGACTTTGATCTTGGCCAGTTCGCCGTTGAACTCGCCAGCGATAATCCGTGTGCCGTGTTCAGCCTGATAGGGCTTGTAGAACGCTGCAACCTGGGCGTCCTTGTTCGCGCCTCCGTGGGATACCACGGTGAGGTCGGCAAGGGCCGAAGTGGTCACGAGGGACAACGCCAGCAGCATCAATGGCAGAGTCGGTTTCTTAGTCATTATTTGCGTCTCCAGATGATTGAGGCCTAGGTCCAAAAAAGGATCTGCTGCTACCTGGACGAGTTTTAGTGTCGCCTGCCGCGTCGGCAATCGTACCAAGTTAGAATTCCGCGACTGGCCTTGGTACGTTCGTATGAGCGGGCTTTGCTGGTGGGTGTCGGGGTGGCATGCTGTGGCCCTTCAAGTCCCGGGCCTGATCGAACACGCCATGTCATTGACCGTCAGCGACATCATTCAGATTCCAGCATTGCGCACGCGCCTCATCGGAGGAGCTCGGGGGGTTGACCGACCGGTTCGCTGGGCACACGTCTGCGAGCTGGATGACCCGGCTCAATGGCTGGGGCCCGGGGAGCTGTTGATGAGCACCGGAATGGGCATCCCCGCAGGGCCGCAGGAACAGTGGCGTTATGTACATCGCTTGCAGGCGGCCGGACTCTCGGGGCTGATGATTGGCGAAAGCATGCAGGCACCGGAGGATCTGCAAGGCCTGCAGGACGCTGCCGATGCCTTGGGCTTCGCATTGCTGATGACCGAGTACGGCGTGCCGTTTTCCTCGGTGACCCGGGCCATTGTCGAGGCCACTCAACAGGAAGAAGTTGAGCGTCGGCAGGCCATCACTCGGCTCTACGAGAGTGCGCGCATGGGCATTCAGGGCTTGGGGCTCGAAGCGCTCTTGAACCGCCTGGAAAAAGACGTCAAAGCCAGCCTCAGGCTGCTCGATCCGCACACCCTGGAGCCCTATCTGGCAGGACTTCCAGAAGTCGTTGCCGTACAACGCTCAGCGCTGCAGCAGCGCTTGAAGCCTTCGGGCAATGTGCCTGTGGTGCAACGCTGGCGCTCAGGTGACGACGATGTACTGCTGATGTTGATGCCCAGTCGCCGTCCTTGTGTCCTGGTGGCGCAGGGCGAGAACCTGCCGGACTATGGTTTGTTGCATCACATGGCGGCGGTTTTGGGTATCGAGCTGGAGCGACTGCAGGTCGAGCGGGAACGGCATCTGCGCCTGACCTCGGAACTGCTCGATGATTTGTTCCAGCAACGCTTGTCGGCTCGTCAACTGACCGAGCGTCTGCGAACGTTCGGCGCGTCGCCGGAGCATCTGCGCGTTGCGGTGATGCACAACGACGGTCGGGAACTGGCCGAGCTGGACGACCTGTTGTCACGGACCGAGGCCAAGGTGCTGATGCGCGTGCAGGGTGACGAGCTGATACTGCTGCTGTGGGGGGAGCACAGCCCCCGGACCGTTCAGGTGCGTTTGCACAGGTGCCTGGGCCTGAGTAATCCACTGGGGCATGCCGAACGCGGCCTTGAGGCTTTGCGAGAGGCACGTTTGGCCTTGGCGCATGCCAGCGCCGAGCAGCCCCTGGCTTGCTACGAGCAGACCGAGACGATGGCTCCATGGCTGGCGCAGAGCCTGGAGGGTGCGCAACAGACGTTTCAACGGGTACTGGGCAGTCTGCTGGAGTATGACCAACTGCAAGGCACGCAATTGCTGCGTACCTTGCAGGTATTCCTGCAGCAGAATCGCTCGTGGCTGATCGCCGCGAAGGTGTTGCATGTGCACAAGCAGACGTTGGTCTATCGCATTCGGCGCATCGAGGAAATTACCGGACGCTCTCTGGATCACACCGAGGACGTGGCGATTCTCTGGTTTGCCCTGCGCAGCGCCGAGGTCGCCGGGGTGCACGAACGTATCGCTGCCTTCAAGGAATGATCACGAAGCTCTTTCTGACGGTTTCGCGGATGTCCCACTCGCCTTGGCAGTTTGCGGGAAAAAATACCGCATCGCCGGCGTGAATCTCTATCGTCGGGCCGTGGTCGGGTACAAAGAAGCCGTATCCGACTATGAAGTGACTGAACTCGCGCTCCAGTACCTGGCGGCGCCAGCGTCCAGGCGAGCATTCCCAGACCCCGGTCAGTAACGACGCGCCAGCATCCTCCATGCTTATGCGAGTCCTGGCCACCAACTCGCCGATGGGTTGTTTGACGTCAACCGGCATTCCCAACGCCAGGCCTGAAGTGTTGCTGAAGATAATCGGGGCGCTCATGACGGCTCCTTTGATTCAAGGTTTTTTGTCTTCAAGACCGGCGGGGGCCAGCTTGCTCAGCGAATGGGCCAGCCAGGATGGCGCACGACCCAATGCCTGCGCGCGCTCCTTGCGCTTGACGGCATTGCGCACTAGCAGGCCGCCGCAGTAGCGCAAGGGTTCTGGTGGGAACCGGCGCACGGAGCGATTGACCAGGCCGCAGCGGCTCCATTGGTTGTTCAGGTCCAGAGCCAGACTGGCGAGAATCTGTCCCCCCAGATGGCTGGGTCCGACCCCATTGCCGCTCCAGCCCACGCCGTAGATGATCTGCGGCGCATCCTGCAGACGGCCGAACATGGGCAAACTGTCATAGGTCCTGTCGATGGGACCCGACCAGCGATGTTCGATAGCCACGTCGGCAAGCTGCGGGTAAAGGCGCCGAAAGTCCTCTTCGACCTCGGCATGCAACTGTGGCAACTGGTCATAGCGAGTGCCGACCCGGCTGGCAAACGACATCAGGCCGGTGCCCTTGCCGAAGATGATTCGCCCGTCCTGGGTGGTGCGGTAATAGTCGACCATCTGCTGGGAGTCGGTAATGGCTTCGCCTCCGGTCCAGCCGATGGCCTGCAAGCGCTCGGGGATCGGTGCAGTGGCGATGATGGTGCTGCTGACCGGCAACACACTGCGGCGCAATTGCGGTAACTCGGCAGACCAGGCATTGGTGGCCAGGACTACGCGTTGAGCACGGAGCTGACCGTGGTCAGTGTGCAGGCGCGTGGGTTGGCCGCGTTCCATTTGCCGAACCCGACTGTTTTCGAAAATGCGCACCCCCTGTTCCAGGGCCACCCGGCGCAGGCCGCGTACCAGGCGAGCCGGATGCACTGTGGCATTGCCCGCCTCGAATACACCTTCCAAGTGCATGGGGGAACCGCAGCGGCGAGCAATTTCGGCGTTGCTCAGGCTGCGGAACACGTCCTCGCCCAATGTTGCACAGGTGTGCTGCACGCTTTGCCAGGCGCCACGTTGGGCCTCGGTTGTGGCCGTCCATAGCCAGCCTGACCGCACGAAGTGCGCATCAATCGCATGTTGCTCGCAGAATATTTCAATTTCTTCGATGGCCTGTGCGGAGGCTCGAGCCAGTTTCAGTGCCTCTGCTGCGCCGCACAGCGCAGTCAGGGAACTGATCTTGGGCCACCATGACATGACGAAGCCACCATTGCGCCCTGAGGCACCTGCGCCGCAGATGTCCTGCTCAAGGATGGCTACGGTTTTTTCGGGAGCCAGTTGGCGAATGTGCAAGGCTGTCCATAACCCGACAAAGCCTCCGCCGATGATGGCGATATCCACATTGCAGTGGCCTTCCAGCGCAGGCGCTGGACTGAGCTCATCCGCTAATTCTTGTAGCCAGAGAGATCGTTGCATCGTTGATCCTGCCGATGTTTATCGAGCATTCACAGTGACGGCGAGCTGGGCTGGCGGGCAATTGAGCGAAGTACAAAAAAGCTGCGCAGGACTTGTTCGAAGGTATGAAGCGTCACCATTGCAAGCTGAAGCGGGCTACCCCAGCTCTTGATGCTGTCGGTGCTCGACACCGATTTTCTGCAGTTGCGCAAACGCAAACCGCCGCCCAGGCAGCAAAACCGGCCGATCTGCTTTATCCTCCCCGCCCTTTTCCTTCTTTCGAGTACTGACGCTGTTCATGGATACCCTTGCTCAACTGCGGGCCGGCCAGCTGGCCGGAATCAAGCGCCTGGACCTGTCCTGTGGACTGACCGAGTTCCCCCGGGAGATCTTCGATCTCGCCGACTCCCTGGAGATCCTCAACCTCAGCGGCAACGCCCTGAGCAGCCTGCCCGACGACCTGCACCGGCTCACTCGCCTGCGCATCCTGTTCTGCTCGGACAACCAGTTCAGTGAAGTACCGGCCTGCCTCGGCCAATGTGGGCAACTGAGCATGATTGGCTTCAAGGCCAACCGCATCGAACGGGTGCCGGCCGCCGCCCTACCGCCGCAGCTGCGCTGGCTGATCCTCACCGACAACTGCATCACCGAACTGCCCGAAGAGCTGGGCCAGCGCCCGCTGTTGCAAAAGCTCATGCTGGCCGGCAACCGCCTGACCGCCCTGCCCCAGAGCCTGGGCCAGTGCCACAACCTGGAGCTGCTGCGGATCGCCGCCAACCGCCTGACCGAGCTGCCGCCGTTCCTCCTGGCCCTGCCACGCCTGACCTGGCTGGCCTACGCCGGCAATCCGCTGGAGTCGGAAGCCGACGCCACGGCGCTGGCATCCACGCCAAGCATTCCCTGGAGCGAACTGACCCTGGAGCAGCGCCTGGGCGAAGGCGCCTCGGGAGTGATTCACCAGGCCCAGTGGCAACCCGCCGGGCAACCGCCGCGCGCGGTGGCGGTCAAGCTGTACAAGGGCGAGATGACCAGCGACGGCTCGCCGCTGCACGAAATGAACGCCTGTATCAGTGCCGGATTGCATCCGAACCTGATCCGGGTCGAGGGCCGCATTGTCGAGCATCCCCAGGGCCAGAACGGACTGGTGATGCAACTGATCGACCCCAGCTACCGCAACCTTGCGGCGCTGCCGAGCCTGGATTCCTGCTCCCGGGATATCTACCCGGATAACGCGCACTACCGTGCCGGCGTGATTCTGCAAATCGCCCGCGGCATCGCTTCGGTGGGCGCCCACCTGCATGCCCAGGGCATTACCCACGGCGACCTCTACGGCCACAACACCCTGCGGAATGAACAAGGCGACTGCCTGCTGGGGGATTTTGGCGCGGCGTCCTTCCATGCCAAGGACGACACCCCAGAGAGCCGGGCGCTGCAACGCCTGGAAGTGCGGGCCTTCGGTGTCTTGCTGGAGGAATTACTGGAGCGTGGGGATGGCTCGCTGAGCCTGGAACAGCGGCAGAAACTGGCGGCGCTGGTGCAGCGCTGCTGTCGGCCAGAGGTGCTGGCACGACCGGACTTTGCCCAGGTCTGTGAGGAATTGGCGGGGCTTTAAAACAGCTTCGCCGGCCAGCCGGCTCCTACAGAGGTATGCAGGAGCCGGCTGGCCGGCGAATCACGGTCTTAACCCGCCAGGCCGACGAACATGTCCTGCACGTCGTCATGGTTGTCCAGGCCTTCGAGGAAGGCCTCGACTTCAGCCATCTGCTCATCGCTCAGGCCGCTCACCGGGTTCTTCGGCTGATAGCCCAGCTTGGCCGACAACACGGTGAAACCTTGCTCGGGCAGGGCTTTCTGTACCGCGTCCAGGTCCGCAGGCTCGGTCAGGAACAGGGTCGCGCCCTCTTCGCCCGGCTCGAAATCCTGGGCTCCGGCTTCGATGGCCGCCAGTTCCGGATCGGCGTCCGGGCTGTCCGGCGAGGCTTCGATCATGCCCACGTGGTTGAAGTCCCAGGACACCGAGCCCGAAGCGCCCAGTTGGCCCTTGCGGAACGCCACACGGATTTCCGCCACGGTGCGATTGATGTTATCGGTCACGCATTCAACGATCAGCGGCACCTGGTGCGGGGCAAAACCTTCGTAGGTCACGCGGTGGTACTGCACGGTCTCGCCCAGTTGGCCCGAACCTTTCTTGATGGCGCGCTCAAGGGTCTCGCGGGGCATCGAAGCCTTTTTCGCCTGCTCCACCACCAGCCGCAGGTGGGCGTTGGTGGCGACGTCAGCGCCGTTACGTGCGGCAATGGTGATCTCTTTCACCAGCTTGCCGAAAATCTTGCCCTTGGCGTTGGCTGCCGCTTCTTTGTGTTTAACCTTCCACTGTGCGCCCATTACTCACTCTCTTGATCTATGGCGTCGAGTTGGATTTGGCCGACGCGATGGGCAAGTTTATACGTCCTCAGGGCCCTGATCGACCAAAAAGTCAGCGACCGGCCCTACCCCGCCAGGCTTCAGCCCTTGTCGGCCTTGCCGGCGGCCGCAGCGAAACGCGCCAGACGCACATCCAGATGCCGCGGCCGACGCCCATGATCCTCGGCCCGCTCCTTGCGGCGAATGGCGTTGCGCACCATGAGCGAGCCCAGGTAGCGGATCGGCTCCGGGGGGAAGTAACCCAAGGGACCGTTGACCAGGGGCGAACGGGTCCAGGGATTGTCCAGGCCCTGGACCAGGGAAGCGAGGATCTGCCCTCCCATATGACAGGGGCCCACGCCGCTGCCGGAATAGCCGAACCCATAGAAGAGATTGCCAGCGCGGCTCATCTGGCCGAAGAACGGCAACCCGGTGACCGAGCGATCCGACGGACCGTTCCAGGTCGCAGCCACCGGCACCTCGGCAAAGGCCGGGAAGAACTGCCCCAGGCTCTTGTGCAACAAACCGGCATAGGGCGATGGCTGGTCGAATACCGGCAGCATGCGTCCACCGTAGGCAAAGGTGTTGCCGCCCTTGCCGAGCATGATCCGGCCGTCCGGGGTGTTGTGGTAGTAGTGCACGAAGATCCGCGAATCCAGCACCGTCACCCCGCTGGTCAAGCCGATCTGCTGCAGCAACTGCGGACGCGGCTCGGTGATCAGCATGTCACTGGAAACAATCGCCACACTGCGTTCGAACTGCGGGAAGGCCCGGGCCATCCAGGCGTTCATCGCCAACACCACGCGCTGGGCACGGATCTGTCCCAAAGGGGTGCGCAACAGCGCCGGGCGCCCTTCTTCCAATCCGGTCATGGCGCTGTGCTCATGGATTCTGACCCCCAATTGCAAGGCCACCCGGCGCAAGCCACGCACCAGCAACCCCGGCTGCACACTGGCGGCGGCCGGCGAGTACCAGCCTTCCAGGTGCTGGCTGGAACCGGCCATGCGCTGCACATCGGCCAAGGGACGCTTCTCGAAGGAATTGATGCCCCGGCGTTCCAGGGCCGCGATCACCCCGTCGGTGGAGCCGACCTGGGCCTGGTTGGTGGCGGTGTACAAGGTACCGTCGAGGCGATAGTGAGCCTCCACTCCATAGCGCTCGCAGAATGCGCCGATGGCATGGATGCTGCGCTCCGACTCCTTGACCAGGCGCACCGCCTCCTCGATACCGAACAGACGCTCCAGGGTGAAGTACTTGGCCGACCAGGACAGCGCACAGCCGCCATTGCGCCCGCTGGCACCGGCGCCGCAGATATCCGCCTCGATCAGCAGCACATCCAGCCCGGGGTTCTGCTCCTTGAGCATGATGGCTGTCCACAAACCGGTGTAGCCGCCGCCGACAATGGCCACCTCGCAGGTGGTATCGCCTTGCAGAGGCGGACAGGGGGCCAGGGTTTCCTGTTGCAGGGCCTGTTCCAGCCAGAAAGGTCGCATGGGTAAGTCTCCAGGAAAAAAACGGCAAGTGGGTGCGCTGGCAAGCCAGCGCCTACAACACTTCGTAGGAGCCGGCTTGCCGGCGAAGGGGCAGAAAAGTCAGGAACGCAACGGCTTGATCAACAACGGTCCATTGGGAACGAGCCCGCGCACCGGCTCGCCCCCATGGGGTCGGCTGTTCCAGAACGGCATGAGCAACAGCGCCGAGACCAGGGCACACCCGGCAAACACGATGAACACCGTCACCGTGTCGAAATAGCCCGGCAACAAGCCCCCCAGTACCGCCCCCACCGAGCCACAGCCATTGACGAAGCCTGCCGCCGTGGCCCCGGCCTTGGCCGAACCGAAATCAATGGCCGCCGCGCCGCTGATCATCGAGTCCGGCCCGTACAGGGTCAGCCCCATGAAAAACAGCAGCAGCATCACCAGCAGCACGCTGCCGGTGTGCAGCGCCCCCATGAACAGCGCCAGGGACACCGTCAGCGCCAAGAGGCTGAGGACACAGGCCGGCATGCGCCGGGCACCGAACAGCTTGTCCGAGGCCAGGCCGATCATGATCGGCCCCAGCAGCCCGGCCAGCTCGAAGGTGGTGGGCACGATCGCCGCCCCCACCTTGCCCACCGACGGCATCTGCTCATAAACGATCACCGGTCCCCACAGCAGAATCGCGTAGCGCGCCGGTTTGAGCAGGAAGTACGACAGGCCGAGAACCAGCACCGTGCGATTGCGCAGGATCTCCCGCAACGGCTCCCAGACACTCAGGCGGCGCTCGGCGGCCTCCTCCTCGGCACTCTGTGGCGCCAATGGCTCCACCGCCGGCAAACCCACATCCTGCGGGGTGTTGCGCTGGAAGATAAAAAACAGCACCGCCGTCAGCCCCACCACCACGGCACTGGAGATGAACGCCGCATGCCAGGTGCCGATCAGGGTATAGGCCCACCAGCCGGCAAAGGGCGACGCCACCAGCCCGCCAAAGGCGTAGCAGGAACTCCATAGCCCCAGGACCCGGCCACGCTCCCGGGCAGGAAAGAAACTGCCCATGTTCTTGCACAGCCCGGACCAGCCGGTGGACTGCGCCAGGCCCTGGATCAGCATGCACGTGGCGAACACCGGCAAGGTGGCGAAGCTGCCCATGACCAGGGCCGCGGCCGCGGAGATCAGCAGGCCGCCCAGCACTACCACCCGCGGGCCGAAACGGTCGGCGAAGATTCCCCAGGTGAACTGGCCCACGGCGTAGGCCGCCAGGTAGATGGCGTCGAGGTTGGCCATGGCCATCTTGTCGAGGGTGAAGTCGGGATCGTCGGCGATCCCCAGTTTGGCGACGGAAAAGGCTTTGCGGGTGAAGTAGAACGCCGCGTAGGCGATCCAGGTGATGGCGAAAATCTGCACGCGCCAACGTTTGATGGTGCCGTTGTGCTTATTCATTGTGGTTCTGACCTCAGGGTGAGTGTGCCGGCAGAATGAGGAGCAAACGCCTGTGTTTTTTATTGTTGAGCACTGCAGCAGAGCCCTTGAGGCAGGCACTGCTGGTCAGATGAGTCCTGTTGCTTTCCCTGTTTCGGGACTTGGGGGTGCACGCACAGGCATCAGGGCCGGGTACGGGTCGACTGACGGGTCACCCGGCCTTGAAAGATGGAAGCAATTACCAACTAATAAGTGAAATCGATTTATCGTATTTCAAATATAAGCCCAGCTTTTAAGAGGATCTGCCCATGTCGGTTTCCCACGCACAGTTGAAGGCCTTTCATGCGGTGGCCGTGCACGGCAACTTCACCAAGGCCGCCGAACGCCTGTTCCTCACCCAGCCGGCGATTTCCGATCAGGTGCGCAAGCTCGAAGAGCGCTTCGGCGTCATCCTGTTCCATCGCAACAAGCGCTCGGTACGCCTCACGGATCTGGGAGAACGCCTGTTGGCCATCACTCAGCGCCTGTTCGTGGTGGAGGCCGAAGCCAAGGAACTGTTGCAGGATTCCCAGGCCTTGCAGACCGGCAGCCTGGTACTGGCGGTGGATGCCCCGGTGCATGTGCTGCCGCAGATCGCCCGGTTCTGCGAGCTGTACCCCGGGATCAATGTGAAGATCGAGACCGGCAACACCGACGAATCCCTGCTGCGCCTGTTCAACTACCAGGCCGACCTGGCTCTGCTGGGACGCGAGGTGGACGACGAGCGCCTGCTGTCCTTGACCCTGCGCAACGACCCGATGGTGGCCTTTGTCTCGCGCAATCATCCCTGGGCCGATCGCCAGTCCATCTGCCTGGCCGACCTGGATGACACGCCCCTGGTGCTGCGGGAAGTCGGCTCGGTAACCCGGCAGACCCTGGAAGAGGAAATGAATCGGGCCGGCCTGCGGATACGCCCGACCATCCAGGTGGAGGGCCGGGAAGCGGCGCGGGAGGCGGTAGTGGTGGGGATTGGCGTGGGGGTGGTCTCGGCCGCGGAGTTCGGCGCCGACTCCCGGGTCTGCGCCCTGCCGATCATCGACTGTCAGCGGCGCATGACCGAAACCCTGGTGTGCCTGCGCGAGCAGAGTTCACGGCGGATCGTCGCGACCTTTCTCGACCTGGTACGCGAAAGCCTGGCCTCCCCCACCGCTCCGTAGGCGCCGGCTTGCCGGCGAAAGCGATCCCTCGGGCCTCTTCGCTGGCAAGCCAGCTCCTACAGGGCGGTCAAGGAGCCAGGGCGAAAAACGCCTGGATCAGGCGCAGGTCACGGCGCCGTTCCATGCAACCGAGCATGTGCCGGTTGATCAGGCCAGCACCACGAATCGGCACCGTGCACACCCGCGGGTCGTGCCCCACTTCCACTGAACTGACGATCCCGACCCCCAACTGCGCCGCCACCGCTTCGGTCACCGCCTCGCGGCTGTCCAGTTCCAGCAGCACGCGGGGCTGGACCCTGGCCAACACGCAAGCCTCATCGAAGGTGCGCCGGGTGATGGAACTGGGTTCGCGCAGCACCATGATCACCTGATCCAGTTGTTCGATGGCAATGCCTTCAGACAGCTCCAGCCAGGGATGCCCCTGGGGCACCAGGGCACACATCCGCGACTCACCCAGGCTTTGCAGGTGCAGGCCCTTGCGCGGCTCGACTTCGGTCAGCACCGCCACGTCGGCGTGTTCCGACAGCAGCGCCGCCAGGGTTTCCTGGGCATTGCCCAGGCGCAGGTTGACCGTCACCCCCGGATACTTCGCCCGCAGGCTGGCCAGCATCGGCATCACCATGTGCGGGCCGTCCGCCGCCACTTCCAGGCGCCCGGTCAGCAATTGCCGGTTGGCCTCGAGCATGGCCTGGGCCTCTTCGGCCAGGCCGAACATGGCCCGGGTGATGGCCGCCAGCTTGATGCCTTCCTCGGTCAGCTCCACCCGGCGCGCAGTGCGCCGCAGCAGGGTGATCTGGTAATGCTCTTCCAGGGCCTTGATATGCCCGGTCACCGCCGGCTGGCTGATAAACAGCCGCCCGGCGGCCCGGGTGAAGCTGCCTTCACGGGCCACGGCGTCGAATGCGCGGAGTTGAAACAGGTTCATAGCTATCGGCCTCACTGATGGCTGGCATAACAACAAACAATTTGATTGATGACAAGGCAAACTGCAATTTAGTCCCCGTAGCTTCATCCCATCACTTTCGAGGACACAGCATGAGCATCGCCGAGCCAATCCTGCTTACCCCCGGGCCCCTGACCACATCCGCCCGCACCCGCCAGGCGATGCTGGTGGACTGGGGTTCATGGGATGACCGCTTCAACCAACTGACAGCCAGCCTGTGCCAGCAACTGCTGGCCATCGTCCACGGCGCCGACAGCCACCACTGCGTCCCTCTGCAAGGCAGCGGAACCTTCGCCGTGGAAGCCGCCATCGGCACCCTGGTGCCCCGCAACGGCAAGGTCCTGGTGCTGATCAACGGTGCCTACGGCAAGCGCCTGGCGAAAATCTGCGAAGTGCTCGGCCGCGACTTCAGCACCTTTGAAACCGCCGAGGACGAACCCACCACCGCCGCCGACGTCGAGCGCCTGCTCCAGGCCGACCACCGCATCAGCCACGTGGCCCTGATCCACTGCGAAACCAGCACCGGTATCCTCAACCCGCTGCCGGAGATCGCCCAGGTGGTGGCCCGCCACGGCAAACGCCTGATCATCGACGCCATGAGCTCCTTTGGCGCCCTGCCCATCGATGCCCGGGAAATCCCCTTCGACGCATTGATCGCCGCCTCCGGCAAATGCCTGGAAGGCGTGCCCGGCATGGGTTTTGTCTTCGCCCGCAAGGAGTCCCTGGCCCAGGCTGCGGGCAACGCCCATTCCCTGGCCATGGACTTGCACGACCAGCACAGCTACATGGCCAAGACCGGCCAGTGGCGCTTCACCCCGCCGACCCACGTGGTTGCTGCGTTACATGAAGCCCTGCTGCAGTACAACGAGGAAGGCGGCCTGCCGGCACGCCATGCGCGCTACGCCGACAACTGTCGGACACTGCTGGAAGGCATGGGGAACTTGGGCTTGCGCAGCTTTCTGCCGGAAGCGATCCAGGCGCCGATCATCGTCACCTTCCATGCCCCGCAAGACCCGCGTTACCAGTTCAAGGATTTCTATGAACGGGTCAAGGCCAAGGGCTACATCCTCTACCCGGGCAAGCTGACCCAAGTCGAAACCTTCCGCGTGGGCTGCATCGGTCACGTCGACCGCCGTGGCATGCAGGCCGCCGTCGCCGCCATCGCCGAGGTACTGCAGGAAATGGAAGTCCAGAACATCTGACTCCCCGCCGTGCCTGCAGGAGCGAGCTTGCTCGCGAAACAGGCGATGCGATCCCGAACCTTTTTTCGCGAGCAAGCTCGCTCCTACACAGGCATTGAAACCATGAACTACAGCAACCCTTCTCAGCTGCAAGCGGCGATCCTCGACTGGGCCGGCACCGTGGTGGACTTCGGCTCCTTCGCTCCGACGCAGATCTTTGTCGAAGCCTTTGCCGAATTCGATGTGCAGGTATCTATCGAAGAAGCCCGCGGCCCCATGGGCATGGGTAAGTGGGACCATATCCGCACCCTGTGCGACCTGCCGGAGGTGGCCGAGCGCTACCGCAAAGTCTTCGGCCGTACGCCCACCGATGCCGACGTCACAGCCATCTACGAGCGCTTCATGCCATTGCAGATCGAGAAAATCGCCGAGCATTCGGCACTGATTCCCGGCGCCCTGGAAGTGATTGCCAAGCTGCGCGAGCAAGGCATCAAGATCGGTTCCTGCTCCGGTTACCCCAAGCAGGTAATGGACAAGGTGGTGGCCCTGGCCGCCAGCAACGGCTACGTCGCCGACCATGTAGTGGCCACCGACGAAGTGCCCAACGGTCGCCCCTGGCCGGCCCAGGCCCTGGCCAATGTGATCGCCCTGGGCATCGATGATGTTGCCGCCTGCGTGAAGATCGACGACACCGTGCCAGGGATTCTCGAAGGCCGTCGCGCCGGCATGTGGACCGTGGCCCTGATCTGCTCGGGCAACGCCCTGGGCCTGAGCTATGACGGCTTCCGAGCCCTGGCCAGCGACACCCTGGCCAGCGAGCGCAAGCGCATCCATAAACTGTTCGAGGCTTCGCGCCCGCACTACATGATCGACACCATTGCCGATCTGCCTCAGGTCATCGCCGACATCAACCAGCGCCTGGCCCGAGGAGAGATGCCCCAGAGCCACTGATCAGGCCCCAGCTCCACAACTAAACGGCGGCGCTCCTGGCACCGCCGTTTTTTATCGGGCATTGCCCCGCCAGGGCCCTGGCAAGGGCGATAAAAGCCCCTGTCGACTCAGGCAAACCCTCGGATAGCGGATTTCAGTTACAGCACTCCGTCATGCAAGAACGGAGGCTTCAGACCTGATGACCGAGGATGTCCCGTATGCCCTGGAAAAACACTGAGTCTCGCTACAGCAGCATGACGATCACCCTGCACTGGTTGATGCTGGTGCTATTGGCGGTGGTTTACGCCTGTATCGAATTTCGCGGCATCTTTCCCAAGGGCAGCGGCGCTCGCACGCTGATTGTCGAAGCCCACTTCATGCTCGGTCTGACGGTGTTGGTGCTGGTCTGGCTGCGGCTGTTCGCGCGCACCCAGGGCGTAGCACCGAAGATCGTGCCCAACCCGCCCCAGTGGCAACGGCTGCTGGCGACGCTCATGCACTGGGCGCTCTACCTGTTCATGATCGCCATGCCGCTGCTCGGTTGGCTGACCACCAGCGCCAAGGGGCATCAAGTGATGTTCTACGGTTTCGATCTGCCGCTGCTGGTGGCAGAGGACAAAAACCTGGCCAAACAACTTCAGGGCTGGCACGAACTGCTGGGTAGCCTGGGTTACTGGCTGATCGGACTGCATGCCCTGGCCGGGCTCTATCACCACTACGTGATGCGCGATAACACCCTGCAACGCATGTGGCGCAAAGCGGATCAGGCCTGATCGGCGAATCCACGGCGGCCTTGCAAGCCGCCGGTATGCACGAAGATCAACCGGCTACCCGCGGCAAAGCGCCCGGCCAGGACCTGCGCCTGCAAGGCCAGCAGGGCCTTGCCGGTGTACAGCGGTTCCAATGGCAAGCCGCTGTATCGCTCACTCAGTTGGATGAACTCCCGCAGCTCTGCGTCGACCTTGGCAAAACCGCCACGACTGCTGTCCAGCAGCTCATAACGGCCATTGTTCAGCCCGGCCTCCTGCAAAATATCCGCAACCTGCTGCGCCACCCCGTGATCCGCAGGCACCGCCAGTGCGCCATACACCGGATGCGCGCCAGCCTCCGCCAGCACCAGCCCAGCCAGGGTGGTGCCAGTACCGACGGCCAGCCACCAACCGTGATAGTCGCTCCAGCCCAAGGCCGGTAACTGTTGCTGCACCTGTTGTAGCAACGGCCGGCAGCCTGAAGCCCCCGCCAGGCCACCACCCCCTTCGGGCACCGGATACAGCTCGGGGTACTGCGCCTGCCAAGGCGCCCAGAAACCGGGGGCATGGCGCTCCCGGTAACCGGCGTAACCCAGCCAGTGCACCTGCATGCCGAAACGCTGCAGGTCGCGCACGGTCGGGGTGTCTTGTGGATGGCCGCGCAACAGCCCGACCGTGGGGAAGGCAAAACGCCGACCGGCAGCGGCCAGGGCGTGCAGATGATTGGAATGGGCACCGCCCAGGCTGATGATGCCGGCGGCACCACACTGACGTGCGGTTGCCAGGTGTTCGGTCAGCTTGAACCACTTGTTGCCGCTGATCAGCGGATCGATCAGGTCCAGGCGCAGCACCGCCACCTCGACCCCGGCTTGAGACAGCCAGTCCAGGTCCAGCCGTTGCAGCGGTGCCTGGGGCAGCCAATCGAAGGAATCGGGAAAGGACATCGGCGTCAGGTTCAACATGCAAAGAGGCGCAGTCTACCAGTGCGCCTCTTTGCCCGCTGCGTGTCGCTGACGCCGTTACAGCTGTGCCGCCAGGCGCGAGCCCTGATTGATGGCACGCTTGGCGTCGAGCTCCGCGGCCACATCGGCGCCGCCGATCAAGTGCACATTCTGCCCTGCGGCCAGCAGGCCGTCCTGCAGCTCACGCAGCGGGTCCTGACCGGCGCAGATGACAATGTTGTCGACCGGCAGCACCTGGGGTTCTCCTGCCTCGCCAATACGGATATGCAGGCCGGCGTCGTCGATCTTCAGGTATTCGACACTGTTGAGCATCTGTACCTGCTTGTTCTTCAACCCGGTGCGGTGAATCCAGCCGGTGGTCTTGCCCAGGCCGTCGCCGACCTTGGTTTTCTTGCGCTGCAGCAGGAACACTTGGCGGGCCGGTGCATGGGGCTCAGCCTTGATTCCCGCTACGCCGCCACGGGCTTCGAGCTGGGTGTCGATGCCCCATTCCTTCCAGAACGCTTCACGGTCCTGGCTGGTGGCCACGCCCTGGTGCACCAGGAACTCGGAGACGTCGAAGCCAATGCCACCGGCACCGATCACTGCCACGCTCTTGCCGACCGGCTTGCGCTCGAGCAGCACGTCCAGGTAGCTCAGGACCTTGGAATGCTCCACCCCGGGAATCGCCGGCACACGCGGGGCGATACCGGTGGCCAGGATGATTTCGTCAAAACCGCCGGCCACCAGTTGCTCCACATCCACCCGGGTGTTCAGGCACAGCTCGACATGGCTGGTCTGCAGCTTGCGCTTGAAATAACGCAGGGTTTCATAGAACTCCTCCTTGCCCGGCACCCGCTTGGCGATGTTGAACTGGCCACCGATCTCGCTGGCGGAGTCGAACAGGGTCACCTGATGGCCACGTTCAGCGGCCACGGTCGCGGCGGACAGGCCCGCGGGGCCGGCCCCCACTACGGCAATCTTCTTGACCTGCGTGACCGGCAGGTAGTTCAGCTCGGTCTCGTGGCAGGCACGGGGGTTGACCAGGCAACTGGTGAGCTTGCCGCCGAAGGTATGGTCCAGGCACGCCTGGTTACAGCCGATGCAGGTGTTGATCTCGTCGGCGCGACCGGCGGCGGCTTTATTGACGAAGTCTGGATCGGCGAGGAACGGCCGAGCCATGGAAACCATGTCCGCATCGCCCTCGGCGAGGATCTGCTCAGCGATTTCCGGGGTGTTGATGCGGTTGGTGGTGATCAGCGGAATGCTCACCGAACCGCGCAGCTTGGCCGTGACTTTGCTGAATGCGGCGCGAGGCACCTTGGTGGCGATGGTGGGAATTCGTGCTTCGTGCCAGCCGATCCCGGTATTGATGAGGGTGGCGCCGGCCTGTTCGATGGCCTGGGCCAGCTGCACGATTTCTTCCCAGGTGCTGCCGCCTTCCACCAGGTCGAGCATCGACAGGCGGAAGATGATGATGAAGTTCGGACCGACCGCCTCACGCACCCGGCGAACGATTTCCACCGGCAGGCGCATGCGGTTTTCATAGCTGCCACCCCAGCGGTCGGTACGGTGGTTGGTGTGGGCTGCCAGGAACTGGTTAATGAAATAACCTTCCGAGCCCATGATTTCGACGCCGTCGTACTCGGCTTTCTGGGCCAGGGTCGAGCAGGTGACGAAGTCGCGGATCTGCTTCTCGATGCCTTCCTCGTCCAGCTCCTTGGGCTTGAACGGGTTGATCGGCGCCTGGATCGCGCTGGGGGCGACCTGCTTGGGGCTGTAGGCATAACGCCCGGCGTGGAGAATCTGCATGCAGATCTTGCCACCCGCCTCGTGCACCGCACGAGTGACGATCTGGTGCTTGAGGGCCTCTTCCTCGGTGGTCAGCTTGGCGGCGCCGGAATACACCCCGCCCTCGTCGTTGGGACCGATACCGCCGGTGACCATCAGGCCTACGCCGCCGCGGGCACGCTCGGCAAAATACGCCGCCATGCGCTCGAAACCGCCGGGCTTCTCTTCCAGACCGGTGTGCATGGACCCCATCAGGGTACGGTTGCGCAGGGTGGTGAACCCCAGGTCGAGGGGGGCCAGCAAGTGCGGGTAAGGTGCGGCAGCCATGGTGTCACTCCAGATCGGGCAATCACGGAAAATGTGGAAGCTCTGCGTCTTCCATCGGTAGTGCTCCACAGACTAAGAGCACAGTACCCGGTGCTCAATGACCGTAACTGACAACTTATTGATCCAAACGCACAGCGCCCCTTGGCAAGCGTCGGCCCGGGCCCTACCCTAGTCGACGACTCCTGCACACGGCCGCTGACTGTTTCCCCATGCGCAAACTTCTCTACATCATCCTCACTCTGGCCCTGCTTGCAGCCGCCACCCGCTACGCAATCTGGACTCGCGACCGTCCAGAGGCGCACTACCTGTCGGACCTGCGCATCCAGCTCGCGGTGGATCAAGGCGTGCCAGCCGATCATGGCAACCTGCTGGCGATTCAGCCTGAACTGTTCCCCACCGACTACCAGAACATCGAACGCCTGCATCGCAAGCTGGCGGCCTACTTGCAGCAAGCCACTGACAAAGGCCTGGTCAACGCCAAGACCATCGTCGTGCTACCGGAGCATATCGGCACCTGGCTGATGGTCAGTGGTGAAAAGAACGAGCTGTACCAGGCCGCCTCCTTGAAAGAAGCGATGAACTGGCTGGCCGTGAGCAACCCCTTGCCGTTTCTCAAGGCGCTGATCAGCGCCAGGGGCGACAGTCGCCTGGACGATGCGTATCTGCGCATGAAGGCGAAGAAAATGGCCAAGGACTATCAGTGGCTGTTCGGCGGCCTGGCCAAGGAGTTCCAGGTGACCCTGGTGGCCGGCACCATCATTCTGCCGGAGCCCAGTGTCAGTCAGGGCACCCTGCAGATTGGCAGCGGCGCCCTGTACAACAGCAGCCTGGTGTTCGGCAGCGATGGCCTGCCCATGGGCCAGCCCCAGCGGCAGATCTATCCGACCTATGCCGAAAGCGGCTACCTAAAGGGCGATACCGATACAGCGCTACGGGTGATCGATACCCCCGCCGGACGGCTCGGCGTACTGATCGGCAGCGACAGCTGGTACCCGGAAAACTATCGCAAGCTCAATGAGCAGAGCACTCAATTGGTGGCAGTTCCGGCCTTTGTCATGGGCCGCGACGGCTGGGACAAACCCTGGCGCGGTTACAAGAGCATCGCCACCCCCAGTGAAGTCAGCCTCAAGCCCGAGGAAGCCAGCGAAGGCGAGGCCTGGCATCGCCTGACCCTCACTGCCCGCCCGCCCAGCAGCCTGGCCAGTGCCGGGGTCAGCGTGTTCCTGCGTGGCCAGTTCTGGGACCAGCGCAGCAGCGGCCAGAGCTTTATCAACAGCAATGGCCAGACCTTTGCCGACGAGGGCACCCGGGGTGCTCGCTTGCTGAACATCTGGTTGTAGTCGATGAAGACGCCGCCGATGCGCCTGGGAGACCTCTCGGTGGGGTTCGTCCACAGCCTGGTGGACGCGGTACGCAGTCATGGGCTGGACCCGACACCGTTGCTGGAACAATACGCACTGGACGCCGCCAGGCTGGGGGAAGCCGGGGCACGCTTGTCGATCCCCCGCTACATGCGCCTGGGCCACGGGGCGATCCAGCTGACCGGTGACCCGGCACTGGGTCTGCGCATGGGGCGCCTGAGTCGCCTGAGCCAGATGGGCCTTGCTGGGGTGACTGCCGCGCAAGCCCCTACCGTGCGCGAAGCAGCTCGCTGCCTGACCCGTTTCGAGGCCTTGTACGGCTCCAACTATCGCGGCCAGTCGAGCTTTCACGAAGACGCCAAGGGTGCCTGGCTGCGCTTTTACTCCATCAGCCCCTACAACGCCTACAACCGTTTCGTCGTGGACTCGATCATGTCCGGCTGGCTTCAGCAGCTGTCGAGCCTTTGCGGCCAGGCCATTCATGCCGAGCAGATCGACATCGAGTTCGAGCGCCCGGACTATCACGACGCCTATGCCCTGCTCGGCCCAACGCCCATCCAGTTCGGTGCTGAACAGAACCAGCTGCGCTTGAGCCAGGCCAACCTGGCCCTGCGCAATCCGGAGCATTGCCCCAGCACCTGGCGGCATCTGGTGCAGCTATGTGAAAGAGAACTGGAACAGTTGACCCGGACCCGCAGCCTGCGCGAACGCATCATTCAGCTGTTGGGCCCTCTGCTCAACGGTGGCCGTGAGCCGGACCTGGAAGAAGTGGCGATGCGCCTGAAGCTGCCGACCTGGACCCTGCGGCGCAAGCTGGCGGAAGAAGGGACGCAGTTTCGAGCGATTCTCAACGACACTCGCCGCGACCTGGCCATGACCTATATCCGCGATACCGAACTGGCATTCGGCGAGATCGCCTATCTGTTGGGCTTTGCCTCAGCCGAGGCATTTCAACGGGCTTTCAAGCGTTGGAACGGGCAGACCCCGGGGGAATTCCGGCGCAGCCACCGACAATTCGGCTAAAAAAAAACGCCACCGGCGTTACAGCTCGGTGGCGTCTTCTGCTGGTTCCAGGGGATCGAGCTCGAAAGCTTGATACTCCAGCAGTTCCTCTTGGTATTCGTCCATGGCGGACTCCTTTTCCGTTGATTGAATAACCCTGTGCCTAATGACTGTCGGGACCAGCATAAAGTGCCGGGATGACAGAAAAAATACTACCCCCCCGGTCAAGATTTATGTCGTTAAAACGTAACAGCCCGTGAGAAATTTAAGCGGTGGATACCTATGCAACGGCAATGATTGCAGTCGAAGGCGAGCGCGATGTAAACATCGGGCCGACTTTAAAGAGTCGGCCCGAGCACCCTAGAACCGATCAGTGCCCGCTGCCCGGCAGAGCGGGAATCGGCTCGGTCGGCGGCGGCAGACTGCTGGCGGGGGGCGCAGTGACGGCTTGATTGGCAGGCGCCAGCTCGCTGCTGGCAGCCGGCACAATCGGCGCGACTTCCGCTGGTGGAGCCACGGGCTGGGAGAGCGTTGGCTCAGGCTCATTGGCGGGCACCAGCGGCGCGACCACAGCACTCGGCTCGATCACTGGGTTCTGTGGCTTGGACTCAGGCTTGGGTTCCGCCTCGGGCTTGTTTTCAGGAACCCCCAGATCAGCCTTGGGCTTCTCTTCGATATGTGCAGCCTTCTTCACTTCCTGGGGCAAAAACAGCTCGACCAGAGCGAAGTAGCGCTCATAGAACTTGGCGGACGAGACCGTCTCACTGGCCACCTTGACCATGGAATCGTCGGTGGAACCGATCGGCATCGACACCGAACCCAGCACTCCGACGCCCAGGCTCGCCGAGTTGTTCACCTTCTTGAGTGCATAACGGTCCTGCAAGGCGTTGGCAAACACCGTCGAACGTTGGTCGCCGCTGCCATCCTGGGCACAGACCACATTGAAGCTGATCTCCAGATGGGTCTCACCGGTCTGCTGGAAGCTCTTGTGGCCACTGACCAGCTTCGGGTCGTTGCTGGTGATGATGTAGCCCTGGCTCAGCAGAGCCCGGCGTGCGGCTTCACAGGAAGCGGTATCGCTGACCGGGTAATTGCGCGAAAAAGTGCCGGAATCATCGAAGCTTTCATGCTCGTAGATGGCGGTCTTGTGCGTCGAACAACCGGCGACAGCGGACAGCAGCAATGCCGCGGCTGCGGCGCGCAGATGAAATGATCTAAACATCGAAAATCCTGAGGAAAACGCTCCGGCGCGTATTGTGCAACAGATCAATGCCACACCGCGCAGGTAATTGGTGTCTTAAATTTCACACAAGTTTACTGACCGTTGTTTGCCGGAAAAAGTCGCTCGCTCAAGTGCTCGATCAACACCCTCAGCTTGGCCGCTGCATGCCGGCTCGATGGCCACAGCACCCAGAACGTGCCGCTGTGTTCCAGGTACTCGTCGAGCACTGTCTGCAACGCTCCCCGGCGAACCGCCGCCTGCACCATGAAATCCGGCAAACAGGCGATACCCAAACCGCTGCGGGCAGCGTGTTCCACAGCCTCGATGGAGCTGCTGGTCAAGCGGGTCGGCAGCAGCGGTTCCGGTAAGTGGGCCTGGGGCTTGAACGGCCACGGCTCAAGTTTGCCGGTGTGGTGAAAGGTGTGCCGCAGGCAGGCGTGCTCGCGCAGTTGCTGGGGGCATTGCGGCAGGCCGCGCTGCTTGAAATAGCCGGGACTGCCCACCAGCACCATATGAAAGCGCCCCAATTGTCGGGCCAGGAGCCGGGAGTCCTTGGGATTGCCCGTGCGCACTACCAGGTCAAACCCCTCCTCCACCACGTCCACCATGCGATCGGAAAGGTCCACGTCCAGTTCGATCTGTGGATAGAGCTGCATGAACTCCGCCAGTACCGGCATCAACAGCCCATGAACTTGGGGCGCACTGATCCGCAACTTACCTACAGGCGCACTGGCGGAATCGCACAGCTGGAACTCCGCAGCCTCCGCTTCGGTAGCTATCCGGCGGCAGCGCTCGAGGAACCCGGCCCCCTCGGCGGTCAGGCTGATACTGCGGGTGGTGCGATGGAACAGGCGCGTCTCCAGACGCTCCTCAAGCCGCGCGATGCTCTTGCCCACGGCTGAAGAGGACACTCCCAATAGCCGCCCCGCTTCGGTAAAGCTACGTGTCTCGGCCACCTGCATGAACACCGGAATACTGCCCAGCCAGTCCATTCTGCCTCCTCCGATTAAGGACTTCTGTGTCCGATAAGTTCGGAACCTTAGCCTATTTTTCCGCCATGCACAGAACCCTACCCTGTGAGCTTCATTTCTGCCCCTGCACAACGGTGCCCGACCATGAGCAACTCCGCCAATGCCTGTGAACTGCTACAAGCACCCGCCGAGACCCGCGAACGCCTGCCTGTCGGCGGCCTGCTGGCTCTCGCCAGCGCCGGTTTCATTACCCTGATGACCGAGACCCTGCCGGCCGGGCTGCTGCCACAAATGAGTGCCAACCTTGGCGTCTCACCTGCACTGATTGGCCAACTGGTGACCTTCTATGCCCTGGGTTCGCTACTGGCCGCCATCCCGCTGATCATCCTCACCCAGGGCTGGCGGCGGCGCCCCTTACTGTTGCTGGCCATCGCCGGCTTTGCCCTGGTCAACAGTGTTACCGCCCTCTCCAGTGACTACAGCCTGATTCTGGTGGCACGCTTTTTCGCCGGAGTCTTCGCCGGCCTGCTCTGGGCCTTGCTGGCCGGGTATGCCAGCCGTATGGTGGCGCCCCACTTGCAAGGACGGGCAATCACGCTGGCCATGCTCGGCGCGCCGGTGGCTCTGTCGGTGGGAATGCCCGCTGGAACCTGGCTGGGCAACCTGGTGGGCTGGCGCATGAGCTTTGCTGTCATGACCTTGCTGACCCTGGGGCTAATTGGCTGGGTACTGGTTCAGGTGCCGGACTTCCCGGGGCTGCGCGCACAGAAGCGCTTGTCGCTGGCTCGAGTCCTGGCCTTGCCGGGGATCCGACCAGTGCTGTTGGTGACTTTTGCCTATGTGCTGGGACACAACATTCTCTACACCTACATCGCGCCCTTTCTTCAGCCGGTCGGGCTTGGTGAGCAGATCGAGCGGGTGTTGCTGGTGTTTGGCCTGGCTGCATTGTTGAGCATCTGGCTGGTGGGCCTGCTGATCGATCGCTGGCTGCGTCAACTGGTGCTGGTCAGTTGCCTGCTGTTCATCGGCTCGACCCTGATGCTGGGGCTGCTGGGTGACTGGCCAGTGGCGATCTATGGGGCGACCGCTATCTGGGGGCTGTCCTTCGGCGGCATGGCCACCCTGCTGCAAACCGCACTGGCCAAGGCCGCAGGCGAGCACGCTGATACCGCGCAGTCGATGCTGGTCACCCTATGGAACCTGGCGATCGCCGGTGGCGGCCTGGGTGGCGCCTTGCTGCTGCAAGGGCCGGGAGTGGCGATCTTCCCCTGGGTGATCGCCGCGCTGTTGCTGATCAGCCTGGTGGTGGCGGTGAACGCCCGGCACCAGGGCTTTCCAGTCAGACGCTGATCCTCGACCCAAGCCTTGGCAACCGGGCGTTCCCGCGGCAACGGAGCCTGCCAGGTCGCTAGCCTTCAGCCGAAGCGCCAGTCTGCAAAGCAGTATCCACTTTTGCGTGCGCAGCGGATCGGGCTTTGCGACTGCGTACCAACGGCCAGAACAGCTCCTCCTTCCAGCTCACCGGCGCCAAGTGCTCGATACCGAAGGTAACGGGCCGGCGGCGGGTGATCTTCGCGGTGCCAAACAGCACATCCCAGAGGAACAGCAAGTTACCGAAGTTGCCCTTGTAGTGGGTCACTCCATCCTCGGCGCTCAGGCCATGGTGAGCCGAATGGGTCGAAGGCGTTGAAAAGACTCGCTCCACCAGCCACATCAGTGGCCGGAGAAAACCGATGCGGTACAGCTTGTCGTCCCAGGCCACGCTGCTGTGTGCGGCGAAGATCACCGTCATCTTGAGAATCAGGTAACCGTAATAGACCGGCGCCAGCCCCAGGTAGATCAGCACCCCGGAGAACCAGATTCCGGGCATCAGCAGGTAATAGAAGCTGTTGTTGCGATAAACGATGCGAATGCTCATGTAGGGCGCTGAATGGTGAGCCCGGTGCAGGGCATACAGCGCGGGGAGACGATGGGTCAGGCGGTGCCACCAGTATTGGGTCATGTCATCGAAGATCAGGAACAACAGCAGACCAAGCACCCAGGGCGTATCCGCCAGCATGCCCTTGGCTTGTGGCAGTGCCAGGCCCATGAGCGCACCGCTGGCCCACATCACCAGGGGAAAGGTCACGCCGAGCAACAGGCTTGAGCCCACCGCCTCGATCAGCACGTCGCGGCGCTGGCCACGGGGTTGGCGAAAGGCTGAACAAGCTATTTCCAGGAGGATGAAAAACACAAAGATCGCCGAAACGATCAACAGGGGGTTGTTGGTCATCAGATCGTGGTTCATGGCATTCTCGCTCTTATCCTTATGGGCAACGCCCGACCATTAGAGATCAGCAAGGCAGCCCTCTCTATGCGCGAAATGGACAGAATCCAGCGAGATCCGGCCAACCGAGCGGCCCCGCGCTTTCATCGAGGACGCCTCGGTGAAGTCTTGCAACGCTTCCTCAATGACCAGAGCGCCGCCACGCACCAGGACTACAACCTGCTGCACCTGGAACAGCTATGGCGCGCGGCGGCGGCGTTGGAGCCGGCCATAGGCCTCAAACTGTTCGAACGCTTCACGCCCCAGGACTGGCACGTTATTGCCCACGCCAGCCTCTACTGCCCGGATGTTGCCGCGTCCATGGCATTCTGGGTTCGCTATGCGCCGTTGGGCTCGGACACCGATCGCGTGCAACGGGTGACGGATGCCCGAGGTTCTGGTGTTGAAATCCATATCGACACCTCGGCGGAGTTGAGCCGCTACCTGATCGAACACTATGGAGTCATGTCCATCACTCAACTGCGGCGTGGTACTGGTCTTGCGGTTCGGCCCGTGCTGGCCTGCTTCAGCCATTCGCGTCCCGACTATCACGCGCAATACCAGCATTGGTTTGGCGACCGTATCGAATTCGATTGCCGGGCCAACCGTTTCTACTTCGACCCGCACAGCCTGCAACTGCCACTGCAGACCCGCCACGCCGGCATGCTCGACCTGTTGAGCGAAGAGCTGGATCGACGGGTGGCCCTGCACCAACGGCTGAGCGGTTGGGCAGCCAAGGTGGCCAGGGCCTGTCGTCAGGCCCTGGCGGCGGGCCATCCCGTAACCCTGGAAAGCCTTTGTGCCCATCTGCATCAAACCCCACGCACGCTGCGGCGACGTCTCGCGGAACAGGGGCTGAGTTTTCGCCAGTTGCTGGACCAGACCCGCGCCGAGCTGGAAATGCATCTGGAATTGCAAGGCGAATCCCGGACGCAGATTGCGCTACAGCTGGGCTACAACGATCAGGCGGCCTATCTGCATGCGCGCAAGCGCTGGCACACCACCGGCACCTGAGGTTTATCCGAGCTCAAAAAAAACCCCGGCATTGCGGCCGGGGTCTTTTCAACACTGCGGTTCAGGCATTAGTAACGCTTGATGTCCGCCTGGTTTTCCAGCTGCTTGCGGTAGGCGGCAAAATCTTGCTGCCCTACCCGCGAGGCCAGGAATCGACGGTATTGAGCCTTCTCTTCCTCGGTCGGCGCAGCGGCTTCATTGACGGCATTGAGCTGCAGCACCAGCAAATTGCCGTTAGGCAGGGTCACGCTAGTGAAGGTCGGTTTGTCCTTGGACTCAGGCTTGCTCATGCGGAACAACGCCTGCAGAACAGTTGGATCGATACCATCCTGACCACGGGTCACCGCTTGTGCGACTTTCCAGTTCTGGCCATCAACCGGCTTGTTCAGCGCGGTCTTGCCGTCACGCAAGCTGGCAATCAGCTCTTCAGCCTTGGTCTTGGCCGCAGCACTGGCGTGCTCCTTGGCCAATTGCGTGCGAATGGCACTGGCGACACTTTCCAGAGGCAGTTGCTCAGGTTTGCGATGCTCTTTGGCTCGCAGCACCACGACAGTTTCCGGGTCCAGTTCGATGGCGGTGCTGTTGGAACCCTCGTCGAGGACTTCGGTACTGAACGCTGCTTGCACCACTGCACGGTTGGCAGCGATACCGTCGCCACCGTCACGGCCGAATGGCGCGGAGGTGTGAACAGTCAGCTTCAGCTCCTGAGCCGGTTGTGCCAGATCGGAGGCCTCGAACGAAGAGTCCTCCAGCTGCTTGGTCGCCTCGACGAAACGCTGCTCGACCTGCTGAGTTTTCAAGTCGCGGGTCAGCTTGTCCTTGAGACTGGCGAAGCTCGGCACTTCCGGTGCTTCGATGCCCAACAGCTTGATCAGGTGGAAACCGAAGTCCGTACGCACCGGAGCCGAGACCTGATCCTTATTCAGCGCATACAGCGCCTTCTCGAAGGTTGGGTCATAAACACCTGGACCGGCGTAGCCCAAGTCGCCACCGTTATTAGCCGAGCCTGGATCCTGGGAGAATTCCTTGGCCAGTGCCTCGAAGCTTTCGCCTTTGGCCAGACGCGCCTGGATCTCTTCGACCTTGGCCTTGGCCTGAGCCTCGTTCACCTTGTCGTTGACTTCGATCAGGATGTGCGCGGCACGACGTTGCTCGGACAGGTTGGCGATTTCCTTCTGATACAGCGCCTGCAGGTCCTCGTCCTTGACACTGACCTGATCAAAGAAGGCAGCCTTCTTCAGCTCGATGTAATCAATCACCACTTGGTCGGGAGTCATGAACTCCTTGGCGTGCTGATCGTAATAGGCCTTGACCTCGTCATCGGTCAGCTTGATCGCTGCCGGATCAGCCTTGATGCTCAGTGAAGCGAAATCTCGGGTCTGTTTTTCCAGACGAGCGAACGCCAGTACCTGAGCATCGGTCACGAAACCACTGCCCGCCAGACCGGCACGCACCTGACCGATCAGCATTTCCTGAGCCAGCATCTGGCGGAATTGCAGACGGGTGTAGCCCAACTGACGAATCACCTGATCGAAACGCTCAGGGCTGAATTTGCCTTCAACCTGGAATTCTGGCGTTTGCAGGATCACCTGATCCAGCGCGCCCTCGGAGAAGGCAAACTTGGAATCCTGTGCACCTTGCAGCAACAGTTTGCGGTCGATCAGCCCTTTCAAAGCGGCTTCGCGCAGCATCTTCTCATCCAGCAGGGAGGCATCGAAATCTTTGCCCAACTGTTGCATCAGTTGACGACGTTGCATGTCGACGGCCTGGCTCAACTCGTTCTGAGTGATTTCCTCGCCGTTGACCTTGGCCGCGTCCTGGTTATGGGTAGTGGCCTGGAAAATGGCATCGAAACCGGTCAACGCCAGCAATGCGACGATGACCCCGATGATGGTTTTGGCAATCCAGCCTTGTGAGTTGTCCCTGATATTCTGCAGCATGCGTCCCCCAGAAACGGCTGTACTTCAATTTAAGCAACCGTGGAGTGTGGGTAGAGTCCGGATAGAAGAAAGGCGCATCCGAGGATGCGCCTTCTCGTAACTGGCGGAGCGGACGAGAGCTGAACCTGCGACCCTCGGCATTGGCCGGTGATGCACCGGCCTACTGGCGCCCCGCTGCCAGATCAGGCATGACCCCGACCCGGATGGGCAAAGACCCTGAAGAAACTTAGTTTACGGCTTCTTTCAGTGCTTTACCGGCTTTGAAACCTGGCTTTTTAGCAGCAGCGATTTCCAGAGTCTTACCGGTCTGTGGGTTGCGACCGATACGAGCTGGACGATCAGTTACGGAGAAAGTACCGAAACCAACCAGAACAACAGAGTCACCGGCCTTCAGAGCGCCAGTAACGGATTCGATTACTGCGTCCAGCGCACGGCCAGCAGCAGCTTTCGGGAGATCAGCAGATGCAGCGATAGCATCAATCAGTTCCGACTTGTTCACTCTAAGTCCCCTTACATATCTATGAGTATGATTCTAAGTTTTTTGGTGAAAGCAAAAACGAGTGCTGAATGGCCTACAGACACTTAAGAGCCGCTTTATAACAAGGGCTCTAAAAAGCTGTCAAGGAAGCCCCCCAGGCTAATGCGTACTAATGCGTGCTAATTCTTTCCTTAGAGTCAGACTCGCGTTTTTCGTCCTTTGCAACTATCTCGGGAGCCACATCCGGCAAGGGCTCCGGCGCGTATTGCAGCGCAATTTGCAGGACTTCGTCAATCCATTTAACTGGTTTAATCTGCAGATCCTGCTTGATATTGTCAGGAATTTCTTTCAAATCGCGAACATTCTCTTCAGGAATGATCACCGTCTTGATTCCACCCCGATGAGCTGCAAGTAATTTCTCTTTCAGCCCGCCGATGGCCAATACCTGACCGCGCAGGGTGATCTCCCCTGTCATCGCTACATCAGCCCGCACCGGAATGCCGGTCAGCGCCGAAACCAACGCCGTGCACATGCCTATGCCCGCGCTAGGGCCGTCTTTAGGGGTAGCCCCTTCCGGCATGTGGATGTGGGTGTCGCGCTTCTCGTGGAAGTCCAAGGGAATACCCAGGCTCTTGGCACGACTGCGTACCACGGTCAGCGCGGCAGTGATCGACTCGACCATGACATCGCCCAGGGAGCCGGTCTTGATCAACTGACCCTTGCCTGGAACCACAGCGGCTTCGATCGTCAGCAACTCACCGCCTACCTGAGTCCAGGCCAGGCCGGTCACTTGGCCGATCTGATCCTGCTGCTCGGCCAGGCCGTAGCGGAATTTACGCACGCCCAGGAAGTGTTCCAGCAGATCGGAAGTGACCTTAACAGAGAAGCGTTTTTCCATCGCATGCTCTTTCACCGCCTTGCGGCAGACCTTGGCGATCTGACGCTCCAGGCCCCGCACACCGGCTTCGCGGGTGTAGTAGCGGATGATGTCGCGAATTGCATCGGGGTCGAATTCCAGCTCGCCTTTCTTCAGTCCATTGGCCTGAATCTGCTTGGGCGACAGGTACTTGACCGCGATGTTGATCTTCTCGTCCTCGGTGTAGCCAGGCAGACGAATCACCTCCATCCGATCCAGCAATGCTGGGGGAATATTCATCGAGTTGGAGGTGCAAAGGAACATCACATCGGACAAGTCGTAATCAACTTCCAGATAATGATCGTTGAAGTTGTGGTTCTGCTCAGGGTCCAGAACCTCCAGCAACGCCGACGCCGGATCACCACGCATATCACTGCCCATCTTGTCGATTTCGTCGAGCAGGAACAGCGGATTGCGAACGCCAACCTTTGTCATCTTTTGAATCAATCTTCCTGGCATCGAACCGATGTAAGTTCGACGATGTCCACGGATTTCCGCTTCATCACGTACGCCACCCAGCGCCATACGCACAAACTTACGGTTGGTCGCATTGGCGATCGACTCCGCAAGAGAGGTCTTACCTACCCCAGGAGGACCGACGAGGCACAACACCGGACCACGAATCTTCTTCACGCGCTTTTGTACGGCGAGATATTCGAGAATCCGCTCTTTGACCTCTTCCAAACCATAGTGATCGGCGTCGAGAATATCCTCGGCACGCGCCAGGTCGAGACGCACCTTGCTCTGGGCCTTCCAAGGCACTTGAACCAGCCAATCAATATAGGAGCGAACCACCGTAGCCTCGGCAGACATCGGCGACATCTGCTTGAGCTTGTTGAGCTCGGCCTGAGCTTTGGTCATCGCATCTTTTGGCAGACCGGCGGCATCGATGCGCTTTTTCAGCTCTTCGATTTCATTGTGCCCCTCGTCACCATCGCCCAGCTCCTTCTGAATGGCCTTCATCTGCTCATTCAGGTAGTACTCGCGCTGGCTGCGTTCCATTTGCTTTTTGACGCGGCCACGAATGCGCTTTTCAACTTGCAGCAGGTCGATCTCGGCGTCCAGCAATGCCAGGACGTGCTCGACCCGAGCAGACAGATCAATGATCTCGAGGATTTCCTGTTTCTGCTCGATCTTCAACGCCATATGCGCGGCCATGGTATCCACCAGGCGGCTTGGCTCGTCGATACTGTTGAGGGAGGACAACACCTCGGCAGGAACTTTCTTGCCCAGTTGCACATATTGCTCGAACTGGGACAGCAGACTGCGAACAAACACCTCTGACTCACGATCAGGAGCATCTACTTCGTCAATCAGGGAGACTTCGGCACGGCAATGACCATCAACTTCACTGAAGCGTTCGACAGCGCCGCGTTGCTCGCCTTCAACCAACACCTTGACGGTGCCATCAGGCAACTTGAGCAACTGCAAGACAGTTGCAATGGTACCTACGCGATAGAGTGCATCTTCACCGGGATCGTCATCAGCAGGGTTTCTCTGTGCCAGCAAGAGAATCTGCTTGTCGCCCGTCATCGCTGCCTCGAGGGCTTCGATCGACTTCTCGCGCCCCACGAACAGCGGGATAACCATGTGCGGATAAACCACAACATCACGCAATGGCAGGAGAGGCAATTCGATGGTTGTCTTCATGATTTCGCCTCTACGGCGGCCGTACGGCCGTAAACAGATGGAAGTAAGCTTGAAACCAAGATGGGGGCTGCCTGTAAAAAAAACAAGCTTAAAGACAGCACTTTAAGACGCTAAAAGCAAAGGGGCCCGAAGGCCCCTTCTTTCAATCCAACAGCGCGACGCTTACGCGTCTGGCGCCGCCTTGGCCGTCGGCTCACTGTTTTCATAGATGTACAGTGGCTGGGACTTGCCTTCAATGACGCTTTCATCGATCACTACTTTACTCACCTCGGATTGCGAGGGGATCTCGTACATAGTGTCGAGCAGAACACCTTCGAGAATCGAACGCAGGCCACGAGCACCTGTCTTGCGTTCAAGTGCGCGCTTGGCGACTGACTTCAAGGCGTCAGTGCGGAACTCCAGATCAACACCTTCCATCTCGAACAACTTGGCGTACTGCTTGGTCAAGGCATTCTTCGGTTCAGTGAGGATCTGAATCAATGCAGCTTCATCCAACTCATCCAGGGTCGCCAGGACTGGCAGACGGCCAACGAACTCCGGGATCAGACCGAACTTGACCAAATCGTCAGGCTCGACTTCACGCAGGGACTCACCAACCTTCTTGCCCTCTTCCTTGCTACGCACTTCAGCATTGAAACCAATGCCGCCACGGGTAGAGCGGTTTTGAATAACCTTTTCCAGCCCGGAGAACGCGCCACCACAGATGAACAGGATGTTACGAGTATCGACTTGCAGGAATTCCTGCTGCGGGTGCTTGCGACCACCTTGTGGCGGAACGGAAGCAACCGTGCCTTCAATCAACTTCAACAGGGCTTGCTGAACACCTTCACCGGAAACATCCCGAGTAATCGAAGGGTTGTCAGACTTGCGGGAAATCTTATCGATTTCATCGATGTAGACGATGCCCATTTGAGCTTTTTCTACGTCGTAATCGCACTTCTGCAGCAACTTCTGAATGATGTTCTCGACGTCCTCACCCACATAACCAGCTTCGGTCAGGGTGGTTGCGTCGGCGATCGTGAACGGTACATTCAACAGACGGGCCAGGGTTTCCGCCAGCAGCGTCTTACCCGAACCTGTAGGGCCGATCAGCAAGATGTTGCTCTTGCCAAGCTCGACGTCGTCACTTTTCTTGTCACGCTGATTCAGACGCTTGTAGTGGTTGTACACCGCTACAGCTAGAACCTTTTTTGCACGTTCCTGACCAATCACATATTGATCAAGGATGCCGCTGATTTCTTTAGGCGAAGGCAGTTTATGCGCGCTGCTCTCGGCCTGTGCTTCCTGCACCTCCTCACGGATGATGTCATTGCACAAGTCGACGCACTCGTCGCAGATAAAGACCGAGGGGCCGGCAATCAATTTGCGTACTTCATGCTGGCTTTTGCCACAGAAGGAGCAATAAAGCAGTTTGCCGTTGTCCTCGCCGTTGCGGGTGTCAGTCATTCGTTCGATCCAAATCCGATAGGCTTGCAACACAAGATGAAGGCTATTGCGGGCTTTTTCAAGCCCGCCACTGATCAGAACAACTGACCAAGCCTATTTTGAGCTGCTTATTTTAAGCGGGGCGTTGGTTGATTACTTCATCGATCAACCCGTACTCACGCGCTGCTTCGGCGCTCATGAAGTTATCACGATTGGTATCGCGCTCGATTTCTTCCAGAGTGCGCCCGCTATGCTTGGCCATCAGCGTGTTGAGACGCTCACGGATGAAGAGGATTTCCTTGGCATGGATTTCGATATCCGACGCCTGGCCTTGGAAACCGCCCAGGGGCTGGTGAATCATCACTCGGGAGTTTGGCAGGCAGAAACGCTTGCCAGGGGCACCGGCCGTCAGCAAGAAGGCGCCCATGCTGCATGCCTGACCAATACAGGTGGTTGAAACGTTAGGCTTGATGAACTGCATGGTGTCGTAGATCGACATGCCTGCCGTTACCGAGCCGCCCGGGGAGTTGATATAGAGATGGATGTCCTTGTCCGGGTTTTCCGCTTCAAGGAATAGCAGTTGCGCACAAATCAGGTTGGCCATGTAGTCTTCTACAGGACCTACGAGAAAGATCACTCGCTCCTTGAGGAGGCGCGAGTAGATGTCGTAGGCGCGCTCGCCACGAGCGGACTGCTCGACAACCATCGGGACCAGGCCGCCTGCGGCCTGGATATCAGAGTTCTGCTGAATATAAGAATTACGGAACATGCTCTGCAGTCACTCCCAAATAGTCACGTCTTGAATACGCATAAGCCAGCGCGAAGGCTGGCTTATGGTGTGTGCTTCGAACGAGAAGAAAATCAGTCGGCTTGAGGTGCTTCTACCGGCTTGACCGCTTCTTCGTAAGAGACCGATTTGTCGGTCACGCTAGCTTTCTGCAGAACAGTATCCACAACTTGTTCTTCCAGCACAACCGAACGGACTTCGTTCAATTGCTGCTCGTTCTTGTAGTACCAGGACACGACCTGCTCAGGCTCCTGGTAAGCCGAAGCCATTTCCTGGATCAGCTCGCGAACGCGGTCTTCATCAGGCTTCAGATCGAATTGCTTAACAACTTCAGCAACGATCAGGCCCAGCACTACGCGGCGCTTGGCTTGCTCTTCGAACAGCTCGGCAGGCAGCTGATCCGGCTTGATGTTGCCACCGAATTGCTGGACAGCCTGAACGCGCAGACGATTAACTTCGTTGTCCAGCAGCGCCTTTGGCACTTCGATCGGGTTGGAGGCCAGCAGACCGTCCATTACCTGATTCTTCACCTTGGACTTGATGGCCTGACGCAGCTCACGCTCCATGTTCTTGCGAACTTCGGCACGGAAACCTTCCAGACCGGCTTCCTTGATACCGAATTGAGCAAAGAACTCTTCAGTCAGCTCAGGCAGCTTAGGCTCGGAAACGCTGTTAACAGTCACGGTGAACTCGGCAGCCTTGTTGGCCAGATCCAGGTTCTGATAGTTCTCAGGGAAGGTCAGGTTCAGGACACGCTCTTCACCAGCCTTGGCGCCAACCAGACCGTCTTCGAAGCCAGGGATCATGCGGCCGGAGCCCAGTACCAACTGAGTGCCTTTAGCCGAACCGCCTGCAAAAGCTTCACCATCAACCTTACCCACGAAGTCGATGTTCAGTTGATCATCGTTCTGCGCTGCGCGATCAACAACTTCAAAGCGAACATTCTGCTTACGCAGGATCTCCAGCATGTTGTCCAGATCAGCATCAGCTACGTCAGCGCTCAGACGCTCAACAGCGATGTTTTCGAAACCGGCAACCGTGAACTCTGGGAAGACTTCGAAAGTGGCAACGTATTCCAGATCCTTGCCCTTCTCCAGCACTTTAGGCTCGACCGAAGGAGCGCCAGCTGGGTTCAGCTTCTGCTCAACAACTGCCTCATAGAAGGAAGCCTGGATCACATCACCCACTGCTTCTTGACGCGCATCAGCCTCATAACGCTGACGAATCACGCTCATTGGAACCTTGCCAGGACGGAAGCCCGCAATTTTGGCCTTTTGGGCAGTCTGCTGCAGACGCTTGTTGACCTGGCTCTCGATGCGCTCAGCCGGCACGGTGATGCTCATGCGGCGCTCAAGAGCAGAAGTATTTTCAACAGAAACTTGCATGGATATTCCTCGTTGCACAGACGTTAGCCGGCCGTTTTCCGACCCCAGAATCAAGGGCATGCATTCTAGTGGGTCAAACTCAAGAAGTCACCCTACTGAAAACGGGTAAAAAAAGGCCGACAATGTGAAGGCGAGGACAAAGGGTTGAGCCTCGCCATGAGAGCAAATACTACGAATCCAACCAGAGCCTCTACACCAACCCGTCTATATATAGAAGGAGCCGGCCAGAGTTTCCCTGACAAACACCAACCAATAGCCAAGATCCCAGCATCCAGCGACCAAAGGCCAACCATTGCCCAACCCAGCTGCCCCACCGCTCGTGGAAACACCAGACATATCGGACCCAGAAACGAAAACGGCGCAGCCCTTTTCAGGTGCTGCGCCGTAATCTGCTATTAACTAGCTACTTTATTGGTGCGGACGAAGAGACTCGAACTCTTACACCTTGCGGCGCTGGAACCTAAATCCAGTGTGTCTACCAATTCCACCACGTCCGCTTAACAATCTTTTAAAGCAAAGGCGCCAGACTATTAATCTGGCGCCTTCTTCGAATATGGGGTGGACGATGGGGATCGAACCCACGACAACAGGAGTCACAATCCTGTGCTCTACCAACTGAGCTACGCCCACCATATTGCGTTACTTGTGCCAAAGCTGCCTAATGGCGCACCCGGCAGGACTCGAACCTGCGACCATCCGCTTAGAAGGCGGATGCTCTATCCAGCTGAGCTACGGGCGCCTTATTAATCTGTATTCTTTAACGATTACAAACTAATTGCTTTCAGTCGTTACGAGCTAAACATCAACTCTGCCCGACTTTCTTAACCAGTGCTAGGCTGTGCCCGACAAGTGCGACGAATGTTATAGGCGAGCCTTTAGGTCGTCAACTCTTTTTTGAAAAAAATTCATTTAATTAAAGGAGTTAGGGGAATTTGCAGACCAAGCGCCTTTGCCCTCACGTTCCGACATGCGAGAATACGTTCTCTTTTTCTCTCCCTCTCGATGGTTAATCACGCGTCATGACTGCACAACTAATCGACGGCAAAGCGATCGCCGCTAGCCTGCGCCAGCAGATCGCCAAACGTGTCGCCGAGCGTCGCCAGCAAGGCCTGCGTACTCCGGGCCTCGCGGTGATTCTGGTCGGCAGCGACCCGGCCTCTCAGGTTTATGTCTCGCACAAGCGTAAAGACTGCGAAGAGGTCGGCTTCCTTTCACAAGCCTATGACTTGCCCGCCGACACCACTCAAGAAGCACTGGCGGGCTTGATTGATCGCCTCAATGATGACCCGAACATCGACGGTGTCCTGCTACAGCTGCCACTCCCTGAGCACCTGGATGCCTCTCTACTACTAGAACGCATTCGTCCGGACAAAGACGTGGATGGCTTCCATCCTTATAACGTCGGTCGTTTGGCCCAACGCATCCCCCTGCTGCGCCCCTGCACTCCCAAAGGCATCATGACCCTGCTGGAAAGCACCGGTGCCGACCTGTATGGCATGGATGCAGTAGTAGTCGGCGCATCCAACATCGTTGGGCGCCCGATGGCCATGGAGTTGCTGCTGGCTGGCTGCACCGTGACCGTCACTCACCGCTTCACCAAGGATCTGGCTGGCCATGTCGGCCGTGCCGATCTGGTCGTCGTTGCTGCTGGCAAGCCAGGCCTGGTCAAGGGCGAGTGGATCAAGGAAGGCGCTATCGTCATCGACGTCGGCATCAATCGCCAGGAAGACGGCAAGCTGGTGGGCGACGTGGTTTATGAAACCGCCCTGCCCCGCGCAGGCTGGATCACTCCAGTGCCTGGTGGCGTAGGCCCCATGACCCGCGCCTGCCTGCTGGAAAACACCCTGTACGCCGCAGAATCGCTGCACAGCTGAGTTTTCGACAGCGCACAAAAACCCGCCAATGGCGGGTTTTTTTATGCGCCAACGCTACAACGTCCCGGCGCTCTTTATCGCCCCTGAATCTTAGCGTTCAGGACCCCGCTCAGCCTATTCTGAAACCGCAGTACCGCTCAGGAAAAAACGGTGTTTTTTCTTGGTTTTTAAGGGTTTTCGACTGACCGCTGAAGAACAATCGACAGTTCTTCAGCCATACTCATAAAATGTAACGCTTTTCCGAAAAAGCCCGTTGCCAAACGGCATATCCATTATTATCGAGTCCGCCCGCGTGAAAATTCGTCTCTCCATCCTCAGCTTATTGTTTGCTGTGTCCGGCACCTTGATCGCGCACAGCGTCGACGCCAGCGAAACCACCGCGGCGCCAAGAGACACTTCACAATTGCATATCGCATCCGGCAGCGCCCTGCTGCTGGACCTGCAAACCAACAAAGTCATCTATTCCAGCAATCCGGACGTTGTGGTGCCCATCGCTTCGGTGACCAAACTGATGACCGCCATGGTGGTTCTGGACGCCAAGCTTCCGCTGGACGAACACATCTCCATGAACATCAGCGACACCCCGGAAATGAAGGGCGTGTTCTCCCGGGTCAAGCTCAAAAGCGAACTAAGCCGTCGAGACACCCTGCTGATTGCCCTGATGTCCTCGGAAAACCGCGCCGCGGCCAGCCTGGCCCATCATTACCCGGGAGGCTATCCGGCCTTCATCGCCGCCATGAACGCCAAGGCCAAGTCACTGGGAATGACCCACACCCGCTATGTGGAACCCACCGGCCTGTCGATCCATAACGTTTCCACGGCTCGCGACCTGAGCAAATTGCTGGTGGCTGCCCGCAAGTACCCTCTACTGAGCGAGCTGAGTACCACCAAGGAAAAGACCGTGGCATTCCGCAAGCCCAACTACACCCTGGGCTTTCGCAACACCAACCACTTGGTCAACAAGGATAAATGGGACATCAAGATCACCAAGACCGGCTTCACCAATCAGGCCGGTCACTGCCTGGTGCTGGTCACCAGCATGGGCAATCGCCCGGTAGCCCTGGTGATTCTCGATGCCTTCGGCAAGCACACCCACTTTGCCGACGCCAGCCGCATCCGCAACTGGGTAGAAACCGGCAAGAGCGGCTCGGTACCGGACGTTGCCTTGCGCTACAAGGCCGATAAGAACCTCAAGAACCGCCAGACTGCAGCCCCTCAAGCCTCGCACTGATACTCAAGCACAACAACGGCGCCCAATGGCGCCGTTGTTGTCTGCAGGCTTCAGTGGCTATCGAGCGCTTTGCTGGCCCTGGCTGCTGCTTGTTCCTGACCGGCCTGCCCCAGGTCATTGGCGGCTTTCAACCAGCGCTGGCGATCGACCTTGGCTGGCAACTGGTTGGGCGCCTGAATCAATACCGCAAAGCTCCCGGCGCTCTTCCAGGACGACTCGAACTCACGAAAGCTCATCAGTTGCCGACGGCTTTTCGCTCCACGCAGCAACACGGTTTGCTTGTCCCGGTTGTAGCCAGCCAACACCGCATAACGCGGCTCAGCCCAGAACGTCGAACCTTCGGTAAAGCGCACCAGTACCGGATAACCTGCCGCCACCTGGGTCAGCAGGGACGCTAGATGATCGTCCAGGGGATAGACCACCATGCCGTACTCACGCGCCAGGCTTAGCATGTTCTGCTGCAATTGCGCCTCGGCGCCAGGCAGGTGCAAGGGTTTGTCCAGCAACCCCGGAGTAATCACGATGCCCTGTTGCGACAACATACCGGCCAAGGCTGCGGGGCCACTTTGGTACATCTCTCCACGGAAAAACGGCACGCTGTTGAGCTCTACCCGCTCCGGCAGGCGCTGGATCTCGGGTTGCACGCTGCCGGCACAACCGACCAGGCTCAAGACACAGGCGCTGACCAGCAACGCCGCTCGAAATCGAGGAAATACCCGCACCATCATCGCTCTCTATATTCAAACGCCGGACGACCCGGTCCCGGCTGGGGCCTTGATCATAGGGCGCTCACGGGCGAGGGTATAGCGTTAGGCGGCAGTTAATTGAAAACCATAGAGCGAAGTGTTCGAAGACTCTCGACTATTGGTCAATAGCCTGAAACACAGAGACTACTAGACTAACCATTGGTAAGAGTGTGTGCCCTGGACAGGGCATCAAGGAGGCACTTATGAGCCTGACAACGACGATAGTGATGCTGATCCTGAGCTGGCTGGCCGTAGCCGCCGCAATGCTCTGGGGCGTGCTACGCATCACCCGCCGTCACCATCATCGGCCCCAGCAGTCCACCCCTGACATCAAGACTGGAAAAGCCGCCCGGCGCCCAGCCACTGCTCACTGATCAACATTCCCGCCCTGCCAAAAACAACACGGCCGCCTGACTCCAAGGAGTACAGACGGCCGTTCGTCATGGTTGCGAATCAGCCCTCGGCCTGCGCCGCCTGACGCTTCTGGCGGACCCGACGGGCCAGTATGTTCAGGCTTTCAATGGCTGCCGAGAACGCCATCGCCGCATACACATACCCTTTGGGTACATGGGCGCCGAAACCTTCGGCGATCAGGGTCATGCCGATCATGATCAGGAAGCCCAGGGCCAGCATCACCACGGTCGGGTTGTCATTAATGAACTTGGCCAACGGCTCGGCAGCCAGCAGCATCACCAGTACCGACGCCACCACGGCAATGATCATGATCGGCAAGTGCTCGGTCATGCCCACGGCAGTAATGATGCTGTCGATGGAAAACACCATGTCCAGCAACAGGATCTGGCCAATCGCAGCAGCAAAGCCGATCGCCACGCCCGATGTCTGGGTTTTGTCCGCCTCAGGCTCCGGAGTCATGCTGTGGTGAATCTCCGTGGTGGCTTTCCACACCAGGAACAGGCCACCGGCAATCAGGATCATGTCCTTCCAGGAGAAGCTCTGCCCCATGACGTCGATCACCGGCTCGGTGAGCTGGACGATGAAGGCGATGGTGCTGAGCAGCGCCAGACGCAGGAACAACGCCATGCCAATACCAATGCGCCGCGCCTTGGCCCGATGCTTTTCCGGCAACTTGTTGGTGAGGATGGAAATAAAGATCAGGTTATCGATGCCGAGCACGATTTCCATCACCACCAGGGTGGCCAGGGCGACCCAAGCAGTGGGGCTAGCAGCGAGTTGTAAGAGGTAATCCATGGGTCAATCCTGAATCGGTTGTATGAAAGATCAGATTTCCTGGGACGACTCCGGCTTCTTCGCCGCGTCTTCCTGTGGTTTTTCCTTGCCGGTCACACTTTGCGTGGCGTCACTCAACGCTTGCTCTGCGGCCTTGTGAGTATCGTCGATGGCTTGCTTGGCAGTCTCGGCCGCCTTGTCCAGCACCTGTTGCGCGCTTTTTTCCGCCTGATCGCAAGCTGCCAGGGTCAGCATAGTCAGTGCCAGCAGCGACGCTACACCCAGTTTTTTGAATGACATACCGTATTCCTCGATAGAACGGGCGTGGCCAAGTGGGGCCCCGTCGATAGCGGGGCATTCTAAGGAGAGTAATACTTCAGGAAAATTCGTATTTTTAGCAGTTATACTTCGATTTTCACGAACTGATAGTCGCCATGCTCAACTACCGACAACTGCATTATTTCTGGGTTGTAGCCAAGACCGGCAGCATCGTCCGCGCCTGCGAGCAGCTCAACCTGACTCCACAAACCATCAGCGGCCAGATCAGCCTGCTGGAGCAGACCTATGGCATCGAACTGTTTCACCGGGTCGGACGCCAACTGGAACTGAGCGAAGCCGGGCGCCAGGCCCTGCCCTACGCCGAACAGATGTTCCAGCTCGGTGGTGAACTGGAAGCCATGCTTCGGGCCAGACCCGACGAGCAACAGATCCAATTCCGCGTCGGCGTGGCAGACGTGGTGCCCAAGTCCATCGTCTATCGCCTGATCGCGCCCACCATGGAACTCAGCGACCCGATTCGCCTGACCTGCCGCGAAGACAAACTAGAGCGCCTGCTGGCAGACCTGGCCATCCAGCGCCTGGACCTGGTGATCTCCGACAGCCCCATGCCCTCGCATCTGGACATCAAGGGCTACAGCCAGAAACTCGGAGAATGTGGCGTCAGTTTCTTCGCCACCGAGGAACTGGCGCGATTGCACGGCGCGGACTTTCCCCGGGGCCTGCACGGCGCCCCGCTGCTGATCCCGGGCCAGGAAACCGTGGTCCGCAGCCGCCTACTGCGCTGGTTCGCCGAACAGCAATTGCAACCGCGCATCATCGGCGAATTCGATGACAGCGCTCTGATGCAGGCCTTCGGCCAGTCCGGCAGTGGGATCTTTATCGCCCCCAGCGTGATTGCCGATGAGGTCCGGCAACAGTACGGCGTGCATCTGATTGGCCAGACCGATGCCGTGACCGAATCGTTCTACGCCATTTCCGTGGAGCGCAAGGTCAAGCACCCCGGCATTGTCGCCATTACCGAAGGGGCCCGACGGGAACTGTTCACCTCCATCAACCACTGATCAGGAAAGACAGGCGTGCGGCGCCTTGAGCTTCATCAGCAGCAACGCCAGGGCAATGGACAGCACAATGAAGCAGGACGCTGCGAACCCCAGGCTACCCAGCCCCAAGGTGTCGATCACCCGACCGCCGACCATAGCCCCCAGGCCGATCCCCAGGTTGGCCCCGGCGATGTTCAGCGACGCAGCGAACGCCGGCGCTTGCGGCGCCGCCTTGATCAGCCGCACATGGCTGACCAGGAACAGGGCTGCCTGGGTCACGCCCCAGACACCCATGGCTGCCGCCAACCCCAGGGTCGAATGAATGCTCGGCACCAAGGCCAGCATGCCGCCGATCATCAACCCACAGAACACCATGGAAGCGATCAGCGGATGCCGGTCCACAGCCCGGCCGCCCAGGGAATTTCCGATCAACCCCACCGCGCCAAAGCCCATCAGGCACCAGCCCACCACGGTGCCGTTGAAGCCCGCCAGGCGCTCGAGAATATCCGCCAGGTAGGTATAGGCAGTGAACATGCCGCTGAACACCAGAATCGACAGCAGTACATGCCCCTGCATCAGCGGGCTGCGCAGGATGCGAAACTGCGAACGCAGGCTCGCCTGTTGGTTATGCGGCGTGGTTGTCGGCAGGTAGACCCACAGCAGCAAGGCCTTGCCGAAGGCCACCACAGCGAGGAGGCCAAAGGCGCTGCGCCAGCCAAAGGCATCGGCGATCAGGGTGCCCACGGGAATCCCGAACACCGTGGCACAGACAATGCCGAAGCCGATCTTGGCAATGGCGCGCCCGGCATAGTCCGGGCCGACGATATCCACTGCCGTTTCGCTGGCCAGGGCCCAGAACACCGGCAACCCCAGGGCCGGCACCAGTCGTGCCAGGGACATCACCCAGATATTCGGCGCGAGCGCCGCCAGGGTATTGGCCAGGCCAAACATCAACAGCACGCTGATAAACAGCTGCTTGCGCGGAAAACGCGCGAAGTAGGCGGTCAGGAAGGGCCCGAAAGCGGCGACGGTGAATGCGAACAGGGTCACCAGCAAGCCGGCCTGGGACACGCTGACCTGCAAGTCCCGGGCAATCGACGGCAACAGGCCGACGATGATGAATTCCGTGGTCAGCACGGTAAAACCCGCGGCCGACAACAGCAGGATGGGCAACAACATCAAGAACTCCAGAAACGGCGACAGCAGCGATAGCCCGAAGGGCCCGCTGACTGGATAGGAAAAGGGGGTGGCGAATGTTAACAGAGTGAGTACGGGTCAGGGCAACCGCCACGTCGCCGCTTTTCTTGCTGCGCCAAGTGGCAGATCGTCACATCGACGCGGGAAGCCCTAGCTGCTGTGATAAAGTCCGCCCCCTGCCAAAAACAGGCCTGATCGCGCACTGCCACTCAAGTCGCCCGATCGCCGGTTGCCATTGACCACCGCAGCCATGGGTGCCGCTGCAGCCCGGGCCACTTTAGGCCCTGGGTACCCGGCATGCACTGCACATTAAAATAAACAGAGATACCGCTATGAGCGCTTCCCCCCCTTCCTTTCTGCAATCCCTCAAACGCCTCAGCCTGGTCACGCAGATCGTTATCGGCCTGATTGCCGGTATCGCCCTGGCCCTGCTGGCTCCAGAGGCCGCGAAGTCCACCACCTTCATTGGCAAGGTCTTCGTCTCGGCGCTCAAGGCCGTGGCGCCGATCCTGGTGTTCGTGCTGGTGATGGCCTCCATCGCCAACCACAAGCACGGCCAGGAAACCCATATCCGGCCGATCCTGGTGCTCTACCTGCTGGGCACCTTCGCCGCCGCCGTGGTAGCCGTGATCGCCAGCAGCCTATTCCCTTCCGCCCTGGTGCTGTCGACCCAGGACGTCGCCATCACCGCTCCCGGCGGCATCAGCGAAGTGCTGCAAAGCCTGCTGCTGAGTGTGGTGGACAACCCGGTCAGCGCCCTGATGAACGCCAACTTCATCGGTATCCTGGCCTGGGCCATCGGCATGGGCGTGGCCATCCGCCACGCCGGCCAGACCACCCGCACGGTGCTCGACGACCTGTCCAATGGGGTCACCGTCATCGTGCGTGTGGTGATCCGCTTCGCGCCCCTGGGGATTTTCGGCCTGGTTGCCTCGACCCTGGCCACTTCCGGCTTCGATGCGCTGCTGGGCTACCTGCACCTGCTGGCGGTACTGATCGGCTGCATGCTGTTCGTGGCCCTGGTGATGAACCCGCTGATCGTGTTCTGGAAGATCCGCCGCAACCCCTTCCCACTGGTACTGACCTGCCTGCGCGAGAGCGGCATCACCGCGTTCTTCACCCGCAGTTCGGCGGCCAACATTCCAGTCAACCTGGAGCTGAGCAAGCGCCTGGGCCTGCATGAAGACACCTATTCGGTGTCCATCCCCCTGGGCGCCACCATCAACATGGCCGGCGCGGCGATCACCATCACCGTGCTGACCCTGGCCGCCGTGCACACCCTGGGCATCGCCGTCGACCTGCCGACCGCCGTGCTCCTCAGTGTGGTGGCGGCGATCTGCGCTTGCGGCGCTTCCGGTGTCGCCGGTGGCTCGCTGCTGCTGATTCCACTGGCCTGCAGCCTGTTCGGCATCCCTAGCGAAATCGCCATGCAGGTGGTGGCCGTGGGCTTCATCATCGGCGTGCTGCAGGACTCGGCGGAAACTGCGCTGAACTCCTCCACCGACGTGCTCTTCACCGCCGCCGCGTGCATGGCCCAGGAAGACAAGGCGCAAGCCTCAGCCTGATTCACGGCCACTAAAAAGCCCGGCCAGGGTCAACCTGGCCGGGCTTTTTTATGCGTGCTGAAAGGCTCGTGCCGCTCTTCAGCAGGACGCCTTAGAACGCGCCCATGTAGTCGCGCTTGCCCACTTCCACACCGTTGTGACGCAGGATCGCGTAGGTGGTGGTGACGTGGAAGAAGAACTGCGGCAGGCCGTAGGTCAGCAGGTAGGACTGGCCACTGAAGCGCTTCTCTTTCGGAGTGCCCGGACGGGTGACGATCTCGATGCCTTCCTTGCCATCGATCTGCGAAGGCTGGATGCCTTCGATAAAGGCCAGGACCTTGGCGATCAGCGCCTGCAGGTCAGCGAAGGTGACTTCAGTGTCGTCGTACTTGGGCAGCTCGACCTCGGCCAGGCGAGCCGATACGCCCTTGGCGAAGTCCACGGCGATCTGCACCTGACGCACCAGCGGGAACATGTCCGGATACAGGCGCGCCTGGAGCAGGGCATTGGGTTCGATATTCTTCGCCGTGGCGTGAGCTTCGGCCTTGTGCAGTACATCGCTCAAGGCGTTGAGCATTTGCTTGAAGACAGGAACGGAAGCGGCGTACAGGGAAATAGTCATGACAGTCTCGACATGGATGGCGGAAATACAACGAGCAGCGATTATAGCCACAGCGGCCGACCCCGGGGCCTTTATCCCGGCGGCCCTTGGCGATAGGCGCTGGGTGCGACGCCAAACCAGCGCTTGAAGCTCTGGGAAAAACTCGACAGGTCGCTGAAGCCCAGCCGCTCGGCGATCTGCGTCAGGCTCAAGGCCGGGTTGCCCAATAGCTCCAAGGCCCGGGCGCTGCGGTGCTGGCTCTGTAATTGCCGGTACGACGTGCCCTCCTCCTGCAAACGACGCTTGAGGGTGCGCACGCTGGTCCGGCTCAACCGCGCCATGCTCGGCAGGTCCGGTACGCTGCCGGAGGGGGCGGCCTCTAGATACTGGCGCACCAGGGCCGTAGCCCCCTGAGGCGCTGAACGACGCTCCAGCAACTGTGCACACATCTGCTCGCACATCGACACCGTCAGTGGATTGGCCTGGGGCAAGGCCCGGGTCAGGAAGCGCCGGTCGAAGGCCAGGCCATGCTGCTCGGCCCGATAGGCGGGACTCAGGCCCAGGATCTGCTCCACCTCCCCCGTGCTGCGCGCCACAGGACGGCCATTGCACCGGGTAAACCGCGTCAGGCGAAAGTCCGGGCCCACAATCTCCTTCATCAATACCGCCGCAGCGGCCATGTCCCGCTGCAGCAGAAACTCCCGTACCGCCGGGTCCGCCACCGCAGGCTCAGCAAACGTCAGCACGCCCAGCTCCTGCTCCACTCGATAGCCGATCGTGGCAAAGGCATAAGTCAGGGGTAAGAAGCGCAAGGCCAGGTTCAAGGCATCCGCCGCGGTCGTACTGCTGATCAGGCCATAGCCAAACAGGCCGTAGCTGGAGAAGTGATAGCGCGCGCCCACGACGTAACCCAAGCCCCGGGGATTGCCCAGCAAACCCAGCAGATTGCTCACCAGTTGCAGTTCCTGAGCCGCCGTCAACAGGCTGTTGGGGTCCTGCAACTGCTCCAGGGACAACCCAGAACCGGCCAGCAAACTCGCCACTGGCAAGCCCTTTTCGCGGCCGAAGCTCACCAGCAGCAAGGCGCTGGAAGGTCCTCGGGTGTAGGTCTGGATACTCATGGGCCGCACTCATGAACCGCTGATTTGGCCCAAATACTAAAGCACTTGTCCCATTACAGCATGGGGCCTGCACTTTATTCCCTGCATGCTTCACTGATCGGGGCTGCACCACAGAAACAAGGACGTGGCCTCGGGAGGATCAACCCAGTGCCGCACAACAATAACAACGAGGTCGTCATGCCCCAATCAGCACCTGCCTGTACCCCACCCTCCAGCTCAACCGCGCCCCTTGAGGCCCTGATCATCGGCAGCGGCTTCGGCGGCCTGGGCATGGCCATCGCCCTGCGCAAGGCCGGGGTCGATCAGTTCATCCTTCTTGAGAAAGGCCAGGACGTCGGTGGCGTCTGGCGCGACAACACCTACCCCGGCGCCGCCTGCGACGTGCCTTCGCACCTGTACTCGTTTTCCTTCGAGCCCAACCCGAACTGGTCCCGGGTGTTCGCCCCCCAGGCAGAGATCCACGGTTACCTGCAGCATTGCGCCCAGCGCTACGACCTGCTGCGCCACATCCACTTTGGCAGCGAAGTGCGCCACGCCCGGTTCGATGAAGCCAGCAGTTGCTGGCAGGTCATCTGCCGCGATGGCCAGGCGCACTTCAGCCGCCTGCTGATCAGCGCCACTGGCCAACTGAGCCGCCCCGCCCTGCCCAATCTGCCGGGCCTGGACAGTTTCCAGGGGCATGTATTCCATTCCGCAGCCTGGGACCATCACTACCCTCTGGCCAACAAGCGGGTAGCGGTGATCGGCACCGGCGCCTCGGCCATCCAGTTCGTTCCGCAGATCGCCGATCAGGTGGCCGCGCTCAAGGTCTTCCAGCGCTCCCCGGCCTACATCATGCCCAAGGCCGACCGCGCCTACCGCCCGGAGGAAAAACAGCGATTCGCCCGCCATCCGCTATGGGCCAAACTGGTGCGCGCCGCCCACTACCTGCATTTCGAATCCCGGGCCCTGGGCTTTACCCGCCTCAAGAGCCTGACCCAATGGGTGGTCGGTATTCCTTTTCACAAGCTGCTGAATGCCTCGGTGCCCAACCCCGAACTGCGCCAGCGCATGACCCCGAACTATCCCATCGGCTGCAAACGCATCCTGCTGTCCAACGACTACCTGAAAACCTTCGCCAGCCCCCATGTCGAGCTGTTGACCCAGGGCATCGAGCGTATTACCGAGCACGGCATCACAACCCTCGACGGCCAGCAGCATCCGGTGGATGCCATCATCTATGGCACCGGCTTCGCCGCCACCGAATTCCTTTCGCCGATGCACATCAGCGGCCGCGGCGGGGTCGACCTGAACCAGGCCTGGCAACATGGCGCGGCAGCCTACCTGGGGCTCAGCGTGCCCGGCTTCCCCAACTTCTTCATGCTCTACGGGCCCAACACCAACCTGGGCCACAACTCCATCATCCACATGCTGGAAAGCCAGATATCCCACGTGATCAAGGCCCGCCGGGCGTTGCTCAAAAGCGCGGCGAAAACGCTGGAGGTGGACGAGTCGCCCTACCAGCGTTTTCAGTGGCGCATCCAGCGCCGCCTGGCCACTTCGGTGTGGAGCGGCTGCCAGAGCTGGTATGTCGACGCACAGGGGCACAACAGCACCAACTGGCCCGGTTTCACCTGGAGCTACAGATGGCTGACCCGCTATGGCGGACTGTCCGCCTACCGATTTGCCAGCCCCCTGGACGCGCCGTTTTCGCCCAGCGATGGACAGCGAGTGGCCCCACCCGGGGATTGGCTGGAACGGTGCAACGCGGCTTTCTTGCGGCTTTTCCTGAGAGCCAGTTTCAGGACCCTGATCGGCCCGCCGCGGCAACTGGTGAGCCAGCGCAAGCTCGTCAACGCCCTCTCCTGGCTGATGCCCGGTGGCCTGGGCGTAACCCGCAAGCGCACGAGCCTGGGTCAGTTGGCGGTGCAGCGCGTCGAGCCCAAGGCCCGGACCTCGAACGCGGTCATCCTCTACCTGCACGGCGGCGCCTTCTGCCTGGGCAACCCGGACACCCACTACAGCGTCACCAGCCGCCTGGCCAGGGAGACTGGCTGCCGCGTCTGGGCGCCCGACTACCGACTGGCACCGGAGCATCCCTACCCGGCCGCGCTGGACGACTGCCTGGCCTGTTATGACGCCATCCGTGCCCAGGGCTGCCCGGCGCAACAGCTGCTGATTGCCGGTGACTCTGCCGGGGGCGCCCTGGCGCTGGCACTGGCGCTGACCTTGAAGCAACGCGGCGAGCCGTTCGCGGCCGGGCTGATATTGCTCTCGCCGGTTACCGATCCCGACTTGGGCGCAGACCGCCTTCAATCCCGAACCGCGGTCGACCCGATGATCCGCCGCGACTGGCTGGAGCAGGCCCTCAAGGCCTACGCCGTCCCTGCGCAGACGCTTTCACATCGCCCCCTGGAAGCGGACCTGCGCGGCCTGCCGCCGATGCTGATCCAGGTCGGCGACCAGGAACTGCTGTTGTCCGACTCCCTCCGCCTGGCCGAACGGGCACGGGCGTCCGGCGTACCCTGCCAGCTGGAAATTCACGACGGGCGCTGGCATGTCTTCCAGTTGCAGGCCTTCTATCTGCGCTCTGCCAGGAACGCCCTGCGCAGCATCGCCCGGTTTGCCCAGCGGTGCCTGGAACCCGTCGCCAGTCCCCCAACGCCGTCCACGCCGCGGGCCGCAGCCGAACCGGCACAAGCTGCGCAATCCAGCTGAAACCTGCCGCCGCGCCGACTGCGCGGCGGCCTTGCCTTGCTTGAAAGCCACAACCCGATCTCCGCCCCACCAAGTTCTGATGGTCAGAACCGGCTTGTGAAGGTAAAACAGAGCCCCTCGAAGAAGGCCGACTCGGCCACGGAAAACTCAAGACCGCCCTAGCGCGCCATGCACCGGGTTTTCCACGACCTCATCCATCAGTGACCAAGGGACCAGCACTTATGAGCAACGAGCACGACACCCCCAGCGAAGCACTGCGCCTGAGCAGTACCGACATCCGCGTTCTGGGTTCGTTGATCGAAAAGCAGGCCACCAGCCCGGAAACCTATCCCCTGACCCTCAACGCCCTGGTGATCGCCTGCAATCAGAAAACCAGCCGCGAACCGGTGATGAACCTGACCCAGGGCCAGGTCGGCCAGAGCCTGCGCGCCCTTGAGGCCCGGGGCTTCACTCGGTTGGTCATGGGCAGCCGCGCCGACCGCTGGGAACAGCGCCTGGACAAGGCCCTGGAACTGGTGCCGGCGCAGTTGATCCTGTGCGGCCTGATGTTTCTGCGCGGTCCGCAGACGGTCAACGAACTGCTGACTCGCAGCGGGCGCATGCATGATTTCGAAGACAGCGAACAGGTCCTGCACCAGCTCGAACGCCTGATTGCCAGGGGCCTGGCCCTGCACATCCCGCGTCAGGCCGGCCAGCGCGAGGACCGCTACACCCACGCCCTGGGCGACCCGGCGGATATCGAAGCGATCCTCGCCGCCCGCGGCAACCCGGTGGAGCGCAGTGCCGGCGGCGCGGTTTCAGTGGAACGCATCGAAGAACTGGAAGCGCGGATTGCCGCCCTGGAAGAACGCTTGGCCCAACTCGAAGGCTGAGCTGACGCGTCCCCATGGGCCGCTGACGACAATGCCGGCTCAAGCCCGAGCGAAGGCCACCGCCTTGTGGAACTGCTCCTCGCTCGGGCGCACGCCGGTATACAGCACAAACTGCTCCAGGGCCTGAATCGCAATCACCTCCAGCCCGGTGATGACCTGCTTGCCCTCGGCCCTGGCCCGCAGGATCAACGGTGTCTCCGACGGCACGGCCACCACATCGAACACCCGGTCCGCCGCAGCAATCGCCTCGGCCTCGAACGCCAGCTGCTGCGCTTGCGGGCCACCGCTCATGCCGATCGGGGTCACGTTGATCAGCATCTGCGGCCGCAGGCTGCCCAACTCCGCCCGCCACTCATATCCCAAGGCACTGGCCAGGGCGCGCCCGGTGACTTCATTGCGCGCGACGATCACGCCCTGGGCATAACCGCCATCACGCAAGGCACTGGCCACCGCCTTGGCCATGCCGCCGCTGCCGCGCAGGGCGAAAGTTGATTCCCGTGGCACGTCGTGCTCGGCCAACAACTGAGCCACGGCAATGTAATCGGTGTTGTAGGCCTTCAGGTGACCGTCGGTATTGACGATGGTGTTGATCGAAGCGATGGCCCTGGCCGAGGCATCCAGCTCATCCACCAGGGCGATGCAGTCCTCCTTGAACGGCATGGACACGCCGCAGCCGCGAATCCCCAACGCGCGGATCCCCCGCACCGCACCAGGCAGATCCTGACTGCTGAAGGCCTTGTAGTAGAAATTGAGCCCCAACTGCTCATACAGATGATTGTGAAAACGCAGGCCGAAGTTCCCCGGACGCCCGGACAGCGACATGCACAACTGGGTGTCTTTGTTGGGGTTCATTTGCATATTCATCTCCTCGCTGGGCACTTTCGGATAGACGGGCTTGGTCAGCCAAGCCCCTTGTGCCTGATCATATCGGCGCTGGTTTGCAGGCCCCTGCAGCGCCCAGGGATGACGGTAAAGAGGCCGGTACAGACCTTACACAATATTTACTCAGCGGCTGTGCAGATTTTCCAGAAACCGCTGTCTTAGCAGTATCCCCGCGTCAGTTCTTGAGTCTGGTGCAGACCATAAACGCAGGGGTTGAACCGAGGACCAATCATGATTTCCAAAATCCCCAAGATTGCCCTGCTCATAGGTGCACTGGCTGTCGCCGGCCAGGCATCGGCCCACGGTGGTGGCTGGGCCGGCCCCGCGGCACTGGGCGCAGTTGTCGGTGCAGCCGTTGTGGGCTCGGTGATCGCCAACCAGGATCGTCCGGTCTACGTGCAGCAGGCGCCGGTGTATGTGCAACCCCAGCCGGTGTATGCCGCGCCACCACCGCCGGTCTACTACCAGCCGGCACCGGTCTATGTCCAACAACCGGTCTACTACCGCCCGGCGCCGGTGTACTACGGCCCGCCACGGGGCTACTACGGCCACCCTCATTACTACTACGGCCCACGTCCCGGCCGCTGGTAACCGTCCACTGAAACAGCCACAGGCCCCGCCCTCGAAGCGGGGCCTATTGCATTTTGCCATCACCCGGATGTCTGAATAATCCCGAACAATGTCGCGACTGGAACAGTATTTGCCTGCAAATCCGGGAATAGTGTGCTGATCCCACGACGGCCCTGAGCAACGCGGGACTGTCATGTTTGTGTCATTCAAGGACTGCAAGATCGACCCAGTCCGCTCGCCACAGGCCCATAACAACAAGGACGACCCCATGCCCACGCAAAACCCCCACCGCGTCGAAGGCCTCTGCACCTCCAGCCGGGTGTACGACGCCCTGACCGAACTCAAGCATCTGGAAGGCCATCGCTGCGCCAAGTTTCTCTCGCTGCTGGCCCAGAATCTGGTGCGCAAGGGCCTGCTCAATGAGCAGGAGGTGCTGCACATGCTCGATCAGGTGGTGGACTGAACCACCGCAACCGCTAGCACCGGCATCAATGTCCACTATCAGACTGGGTGATTTTTCGTAGCACTTGAGGCTTTGTAAGGTAACTCCTCGCCCATCGAGGAGGTTGTCATGCCCAAGGTCCAGATCATGTCCGTCATCGGCAGTGCCGTCCCCGCGTCGCTCAGGGAACTGGGCTTGCTGGCCTGCTGGTACCTGGTACGCGACGGCGAAGCCGTCAGCGGCCCGCTGACCTCCCTGCCCGCCGCCCAGGCCCTGTCCAGGCAACTCGATCTGCACAGGGTCCACTGCTAGGGCAACTGCACCCGAGGCCGGGTTTCAACGAACAGCGCCCAACTGGACATGAACAGCGCGGCGATCAAGGGCCCGATGACAAAGCCGTTGAGGCCGAAGATCGCCAGCCCGCCCAGGGTCGAGATCAGGATCAGGTAGTCCGGCATCTTGGTGTCCTTGCCCACCAGGATGGGTCGCAGCAGGTTGTCCACCAGGCCGATCACAAACACCCCGAACACCCCCAGCACTACCCCTTGCCAGATCGCTCCGCTGATCAGGAAGTACGCCGCCACCGGCCCCCAGACAATCCCCGCCCCCACCGCCGGCAGCAACGACAGAAACGCCATCAGCACCGCCCACAACAGGGCACTGGGAATATCCAGGAACCAGAAGATCATTCCCCCCAGGGCGCCCTGGGTCACCGCCACCAGCACATTGCCCTTGACCGTAGCCCTTACCACCCGATTGAACTTCAGTTGCAGCCGGCGTTTCTGGTACTCGGCCAGGGGCACGGCGGTGCGGATCTTGCGCGCCAGTTCGGCGCCATCACGCAAAAAGAAGAACAGCAGGTAGAGCATGATGAAGAAGCTCACCACGAACTCGAAGGTGCCCTGACCGAAGCTGAACGCCTGGGTCGCCAGATACTGACTGCCCTGCATCGCGCTCTTGACCGTTTTCTCCTGCAAGCCCTTGAGCTCGCCAAGGCCCAAGCGATCCAGCAAGTGCTGGAAGTAGGGTGGCAGGCTGTGCTTGAACTGGGCCAGGTAGCCGGCGATGTCCAACTGACCGCTTTCGATCTTCTTGTACAGCTCGGCCCCTTCCTGGACCAGCAACACACTGGTGATGATCACCGGCAAGATGGCGATCACCAGGCAGATCAGCAGGGTGCATAAGGCCGTGAGATTGCGCGGCCAGCCGAACTTCAATTGCAGGCGGCGCTGCAAGGGAGCAAAGACGATGCCCAGGATCACCGCCCAGAACAGTGCTCCGTAGAACGGCAGCAAAATCCAGATGAACGCCACCGTCACCAGGACCAGTAACAGCAGCAGGCTTTTGTTTTGCAGGTTGTTTTGATTCATGTCCGATCCAGATCAGTCAACGCCCCATCACGGCGTCCTGAGGTTAGTCCGCAGCCGTGATGCCGAGTGCGTTTTTTTCTGCATCAGACATAGATCCAGATCAATGAATGCCCGCCAGCACTGGCTTACCCTCGCGACCTTTTGCGACCGACAGCCCCATGACGCTCCTCGCCAAGCCCGAACTCCTGGCCCCCGCCGGCACCCTGAAAAACATGCGCTACGCCTTCGCCTACGGCGCCGATGCGGTGTACGCCGGCCAACCGCGCTACAGCCTGCGGGTGCGCAACAACGAATTCGACCACGCCAACCTGGCCCTCGGTATCCGCGAGGCCCAGGCCCAGGGCAAGCGTTTCTACGTGGTGGTCAACATCGCCCCGCACAACGCCAAGCTCAAGACCTTTCTCAAGGACCTGGAGCCTGTCATCGAGATGGCCCCGGATGCGCTGATCATGTCCGACCCGGGGCTGATCATGCTGGTGCGCCGGCACTTCCCGGCCATGCCGATCCACCTCTCGGTGCAGGCCAACACGGTGAACTGGGCCAGCGTCGAATTCTGGCAACTGCAAGGGCTGACCCGGATCATCCTGTCCCGGGAACTGTCCCTGGAAGAAATCGAAGAAATCCGCCAGAAAGTGCCGGCCATGGAGCTGGAAGTCTTCGTCCACGGCGCCCTGTGCATGGCCTATTCCGGACGCTGCCTGCTCTCGGGCTACATGAACAAGCGCGACGCCAACCAGGGCACCTGCACCAACGCCTGCCGCTGGAAATACAAGGCCGAAGCAGCCACCGAGAACAACCTCGGGGACATCGTCCAGACCTTCCAGCCAGAGCCGACCCTGGGCCTGGGGGCGCCCACCGACCAGGTGTTCCTGCTCCAGGAAGCCAATCGCCCGGACGAGCTGATGCCGGCCTTCGAGGACGAGCACGGCACCTACATCATGAATGCCAAGGACCTGCGGGCGGTGCAGCACGTGGAGCGCCTGACCCGCATGGGCGTGCACTCGCTGAAGATCGAGGGCCGGACCAAATCCCACTTCTACTGCGCGCGCACCACCCAGGTGTACCGCCGGGCCATCGACGACGCGGCGGCCGGGCGCGAGTTCGACCGCAGCCTGATGAACGATCTGGAGTCCCTGGCCCAGCGCGGCTACACCGAAGGCTTCCTGCGGCGCCATGTACATGACGAGTACCAGAACTACCAGAACGGCAGCTCGGTGTCGGAACGCCAGCAGTTCGTCGGCGAACTCACCGGCGAACGCCGTGACCGTCTGGCAGAAGTGAAGGTGAAGAACCGTTTCGCCCTGGGCGATCACATGGAACTGATGACCCCCAAGGGCAACTTCCATTTCGATCTGCACGAACTGCAGAACGCCAAGGGCGAAACCATCGAAGTCGCCCCGGGGGATGGCCACACCGTGTACCTGCCGATCCCCGATCAGGTGGACCTGCGCTTTGGTCTGTTGATGCGCGACATCAGCGCCTGAGGGGCAGCGCTCTTGCCAGCCGCCCCAGGCGGCTGGCTGAGCACAACATCAGATCCGGAACTGCCCCACCAACCGACCCAGGCGCTGCCCCAGGTCCGCCAGACTGCGGGACGTCTGGGCGCCACGCTGGGTTTCATCGGCCACGCTATCCACCGCCACAGCGATCTGATGCACGCTGCGGTTGATCTCCTCGGCCACTGCGGTCTGCTCTTCGGCGGCACTGGCAATCTGCGCGTTCATCGAATTGATGGTGCCAATCAGCTGGGCCATGGTGTCCAGCGAAGCCCCGGCTTCGTTGGCTTTCACCGAGGTGCCATCGCCGGCGTCGCTGGAGCGGCGCATGGCGTCCACCGCCACCCGGGTGCCCTGCTGCAGGCGATCGATCATGCCCTGGATTTCCTGGGTGCTTTGCTGGGTACGGCTGGCCAGGGCCCGCACTTCGTCGGCGACCACGGCAAAACCGCGCCCGGCCTCCCCGGCCCGGGCCGCTTCGATCGCGGCGTTCAAGGCCAGCAGGTTGGTCTGCTCGGCGATGGAGCGGATCACATCCAACACGCTGACGATCGACGCCACGTCCTGCTGCAAGCTGTCCAGAGAGGTGCCGCTGTTGCGAATATCGCTGACCAGGGCATGGATCTGCTGGATGCTGCCATCCACCACGCGCTTGGCCGCCTGGCCTTCCTCATCGGTCTGTTGCGCCGCCACCGCCGCCCCCTGGGCACTGCGCGCCACTTCCTGGGCAGCCGAAGACATTTCATTGATCGCCGTGGCCACCTGATCGGTCTCGTGACGCTGACGCTCCATGGCCTGTTCCGAACGCTGGGCCTGATCCGAAACCTGGGTCACCAGCTCGGTGAGCTGCCCGGTCATCTCGGTGATCTGGCGCACCAGACCGTGGATCTTGTCGACAAAACGGTTGAACGAACCGGCCAGTTCCCCCAGTTCGTCCTGGCTGGTGATCGCCAGACGCCGGGTCAGGTCGCCTTCGCCGGCGGCGATGTCATCCAGGTTGGCCTTCATCAGGTTCAGCGGCCGCAGCATGGTGTTGGCCACCAGCATGCCCAGGGCCGCAATCACCAGCAGCACCACCGCAGCGATCCCGAGGATGCTCAGGACCATGCCTTCCATGCGTTGGTTGACGCTGTCCTGGACCGCCGCCACCTGGGCGTCGATGCCGTCGAGATTGACCGAGGTGCCCAGCACCATGTCCCACTTGGGCAGGTACTCGGTGTAACCCAGCTTGGGCACCAGCACATCGCTGCCCGGCTGGGTCGAGCTGTATTGCACGTAATGGCTGCCGTCCTTGCCCACACGCACCAGTTCGCGGTTGACGTAAACGCCGTTGGGGTCGCGATTGTCCTTGAAGCTCTTGCCCACGCCGTCCGGGCTGTTGCCCTTGAACAGGCGCACGGTTTCGGAGTCGTAGCCGAAGAAGTAGCCGTCCTTGCCGTAAGTGATGTTGGACAGCAGCTTGACCACCTCGGCCCGCGCCGCCTGATCCCCGGGCGCCGCCGCGTCATACAGGGGTTTGACCGTATTCAGGGCGACTTCGACATAGCTCTGCAGCGTGGTCTTGGCCTCGCCCAGCAGACGACTACGGGTTTCCTCAACCTCTTTCTGGGCCTGCTGGCGCAACATGAACACCGTGCTCAGGCTGATCACCAGCGCGAACAGCAGTACCGGGAGTACCGCCAGGGACAGGACTTTGGCCTTCAGGCTCAAGCGCATAGTGGGCTCACTCTTGGTTTTTTATTGGCGTGATAACCGCGTTAACGGCACACCAAAACAAAAGTTGAGCCCGAACCCGTAGGAGCCGGCTTGCCGGCGAAGAGGCCCTTGAGCCTTGCACCGACCTTGTCGACGCCTTCGCTGGCAAGCCATCTCCTACAACAACCCCCGGCTTCTAGGAGAGCGAGATAATCAGAGGACCATGGCCGCGACCCAGCCAAAGGCCAGCAGCGGCAGGTTGTAATGCAGGAAGGTCGGGACCACGGTGTCCCAGATGTGATGGTGCTGGCCGTCGATGTTCAGCCCCGAGGTCGGGCCCAGGGTCGAATCCGAGGCCGGCGAGCCTGCGTCACCCAGCGCCCCGGCGGTGCCCACGATGCAGACAATCGCCAACGGGCTGAAACCCAGCTGCACGCACAAGGGCACGAAGATCGCCGCCAGGATCGGCACCGTGGAAAACGACGAACCGATGCCCATGGTCACCAACAGCCCCACCAGCAACATCAGCAAGGCACCCACGCCCTTGCTGTGGCCGATCCACGCCGCCGAGGCTTGCACCAGGGAATTGACCTCGCCGGTGGCCTTCATCACTTCGGCGAACCCGGAGGCGGCGATCATGATGAAACCGATCATGGCCATCATCTTCATGCCTTCGGTGAACAGGTCGTCAGTCTCGCGCCAGCGCACGATGCCCGACACCGAGAAAATCAGGAAGCCGCACAAAGCCCCGATAATCATCGAGTCCAGCAGCAACTGGATCACGAACGCAGCGACGATAGCCGCCCCCGCCACCAGCAGGGTCCGCGGGTTGTACTGCACCGCCACCTGCTCGACTTTCTCGATCCGATCCAGGTTATACACGCGCTTCTTGCGGTAGCTGACAAAGGCCAGCAGCAAGCCGCAGAGCATGCCCAGGGCGGGAATGCCCATGGCGTGGGTGACGTTGACCTGGCTGATATCCACCCCGCTGCGGGCCACGTTGGCCAGGAGGATCTCATTGAGGAAGATGTTGCCGAAGCCCACCGGCAGGAACATGTAGGGGGTGATCAGGCCGAAGGTGATGACGCAGGCGATCAACCGCCGGTCCAGTTGCAACTTGGTCAGTACATAGAGCAGCGGCGGCACCAGCAGTGGGATGAAGGCAATGTGGATCGGCAGAATGTTCTGCGAAGCAATCGCCACCACCCACAACAGGCCGATCAGCAGCCATTTGACCTGGCCGCCGCCGTGGGCGTCCTGGCGATCCACCAATATCAGGATCTTGTCCGCCAGGGCATGGGCCAGGCCGGACTTGGCGATGGCCACGGCGAAGGCGCCGAGCAAGGCGTAGGACAGGGCCACGGTGGCACCGCCACCCAGACCACTGTTGAACGCCTTGAGGGTAGCCTCGATCCCCAGGCCACCCGTCAAACCGCCCACCAGGGCACCAATGATCAGGGCGATCACTACATGCACGCGGGACAGGCTGAGCACCAGCATCACGCCAACCGCGGCAATTACTGCGTTAATCATCGTTACCTCATTACTGCGCCGCTAAAAAAGGCGCAAAAGCCTGTGACCGACCGGAAGGCAGCGGGCTGCCGACATCGAGATGAAAGAGGTTCTTATTAGAGGGCGCGCACTTTGCAGCAGCGCAACCAGCTTGTCAAAACCCGCACCCCGCCGCCCGTAGGAGCAAGCTTGCCCGCAAAGCCCCCAAGACCCACCCCGTGCCCGTGGCGAGGACGCTCGTTCCCGTCGGGCTGCACAGCAGCCCCAGAGCCTCACGGCTTATTTCGAACAAGCGTTTAAAGAACGCCGTTCGTCGGCCGTTACAGTGCAAAGTCTCAGATATTTATCGAATAAAGGACGCCTCCATGTCGCTCAGACAACTTTCCATCCAATGGAAGATCACCCTGCTGGCCGGACTCTGCCTGTTGGGCATCGTGTCGCTGTTGGTGGGGCTTTCGCTGTATCGCATGGAGCACAGCTCCGAGCTGGTGAAAGCGTCGAGCATGGAGATGCTCAACGAAGCAGCCCAGGCGCGGATCGAAGCCCAGGGTGAAGTCCAGGCACTGGGCATTCGCCAACAGTTCATGGACGCCTATCAATACGGCCACGGCTTTTCCCGCCAGGTGCTGTTCCTGCGGGAACAGGCCGAGAAACGCTTCCTCGACGCCTTCGACCTGCGTGAAGACCTGACCCGCCAGGTCAAGTCGGCGCTGCAGGCCAACCCCGACCTGCTGGGCCTGTCCCTGGTGTTCGAAGCCAACGCCCTGGATGGCAAGGACGAGTTGTTCAGCGGCCAGAGCGAATTGGGCAGCAACGAAAAAGGCCGCTTCGCCCTGTACTGGTCCCAGCCCACCCCGGGCCAGCTGACCTCCATGGCGTTGCCGGAAAGCGACATGAGCGACACCCGCAGCGGACCCAGCGGCCAACCGGCCAATGCCTGGTTCACCTGCCCGCGCAGCACCCTCAAGCCCTGCGTGATCGAGCCCTACTTCTATGACATCGACGGCCAGAAGGTGCTGATGACCAGCATCGTCTTCCCGCTGCTGGTCAACGGCAAAGTCATCGCCTCGCTGTCGGTGGACATCAACCTCAACAGCCTGCAGGCCATCAGCCGAGATGCCAGCCAGAAGCTCTACGCCGGCCAGACCAGCGTCAGTATCCTCAGCCCCGCAGGCCTGCTGGCCGGCTATAGCCCGGATGCCAGCAAGCTCAGCCAGCGCCTGGACAGTGTCGACAGCGTCAACGGCGCCGAACTGATCCGCCAACTGGCCGATAGCACCCAGACCCACAGCCTGCACAGCCAGGAGAAACTCAAGGTCCTCGCCCCCTTCACCCCGATCCCTGGCGGCAAGCCCTGGGGCGTGCTGCTGGATGTGCCGGAAAAGGTCCTGGTGGGTCCGGCCGAAGCCTTGAAAAGCGAACTGGACGCCAGCAACAACAGCGGCACCCTGATGGAGCTGGGCCTGGGCCTGCTGGCTGCCGTGGTGGGCCTGCTGCTGGTGTGGCTGATGGCGCGCAGCGTGACCCGGCCGATTCTCGGCGTGGCCCACATGCTCGAAGACATTGCCAGCGGTGAAGGCGACCTGACCCGGCGCCTGGCGTACAACAACAAGGACGAGCTGGGGCAACTGGCCGGTTGGTTCAACCGTTTCCTCGACAAGCTGCAACCGATCATTGCCGAAGTGAAACGCTCGGTGCAGGACGCCCGCGGCACCGCCGACCAGTCATCGGCCATCGCCACCCAGACCAGCGCCGGCATGGAACAGCAGTATCGTCAGGTGGACCAAGTGGCCACTGCTTCCCACGAGATGAGCGCCACCGCCCAGGACGTGGCCCGCAGTGCGGCCCAGGCGGCCCAGGCGGCGCGGGATGCCGACCAGGCCACGCAACAGGGCCTGACCGTGATCGACCGCACCACCCGCAGCATCGATCAACTGGCCGCCGACATGAGCGCCGCCATGACCCAGGTCGAAGGTCTGGCCGCCAACAGCGAACAGATCGGCACGGTACTGGAAGTGATTCGTTCGATTGCCGAGCAGACCAACCTGCTGGCCCTCAACGCTGCCATCGAAGCGGCCCGCGCCGGAGAGGCCGGGCGCGGTTTTGCCGTGGTCGCCGACGAGGTGCGCAACCTGGCCCAACGCACCCAGGAATCGGTGGAGGAAACCCGCCAAGTGATCGAGCAACTGCAAACCGGCACCCGGGACGTGGTGGGCTCCATGAACAGCAGCCACCGCCAGGCCCAGGGCAGCGTTGAACAAGTGGGTCAAGCCGTGACCGCCCTGCGACAGATCGGCGACGCGGTGACGGTGATCAGCGACATGAACCTGCAGATCGCCAGCGCCGCCGAGCAGCAGAGCGCAGTGGCCGAGGAGATCAACAGCAACGTGGCGACCATTCGTGACGTCACCGAATCGCTGTCGGAACAGGCCAATGAATCGGCGCGGGTCAGCCAGTCCCTCAACAGCCTGGCCAACCAGCAACAGAGCCTGATGGACCAGTTCCGCGTCTGACCTGTAGCCGCTGCCGCAGGCTGCGATAGCCCCCAAGAGGGCGCCGCCCTTGAGGACGCCGAAGGCCCTTCGGGCCTTGTCGCAGCCTCGCCGTTATAGATCGGGGTCGAACCGGGTTGGTGTAGCCGCTGCCGCAGGCTGCGATGGCCCCCAAGAGGGCACCGCCCTTGAGGACGCCGAAGGCCCTTCGGGCCTTGTCGCAGCCTCGCTGTTGCTCGGCAGCGGCTACAGAGGGCGCCAAGGTTCGACGGTTGATCGACAGCCGTCACGGGCGCCGAACCTAGCGCCCGGCGCGTTCAGCGCTTGGGCAGTTCGACCTCCACCCGCAAGCCGCCCCACTCGCTGTCCCCCAGGCTCAGCGTGCCGCCGCAGGCGTCGACTATGTCGCGCACGATGCCCAGGCCCAGCCCGTGGCCATCGGTTTGTTCATCCAGCCGTGCGCCACGACTGAACACCTCGTTACGCCGCGCTTCGGGAATGCCCGGGCCGTCGTCCTCCACCCGCAGGCAAAAGCCCTGCGGCCGCTCCTCGACGCTCAGGCGCACCTGGGCATCGGCCCATTTACAGGCGTTGTCCAGCAGATTGCCCAGCAGCTCCAGCAGGTCTTCCCGGTCCCAAGGCAGGCGCAGCCCCGGTGGCGCCTGGTAACTCAAGTCCAGGTGCTCGCCATGGATCATGTTCAAGGTCGCCAGCAAACCCGGCAGTTCGGCATCGCATTCGAACAGCACCCCGGGCAGTGCATCCCCCGCCAGCCGCGCGCGGTTGAGTTCGCGATTGAGGCGTTGCTGCACTTGCTGCAATTGCTCCAGCAGCACCCTGCGTACCTCGGGGTGGCCCTCGAGCTTGGGCCCCGAAGCCAGACTCAGGAGTACCGCCAGAGGGGTTTTCAAGGCGTGGCCAAGGTTGCCCAGGGCGTTGCGCGAGCGGTTCAGGCTGTCTTCGGTGTGGGCCAGCAAATGGTTGATCTGCGCCACCAGCGGCTCCAGTTCAACCGGCACCTGGGCGTCCAACTGCGAGCGCTGGCCCTGCTGCAACTGGGCGATCTGCTCCCGTGCGGTCTCCAGGGGACGCAAGGCGCGGCGCACGGTAATCCGCTGCAGCAGCAGAATCAGCAGCAACCCGGCCAGCCCCAGGCCAAGACCGACCTGACGCATGCGCTGGAAGCTCTCGCGCACCGGGGTGTAATCCTGGGCCACGCTGATGGAGATCGATTGCCCGAGGCGCTTGTAGTCGCTGCGCAGCACCAGCAGTTGCTGGCCTTCCGGCCCCAGTTGCAGGTCGCTTTGCAGGCCGGCGCGCTGCAGCTGCGGCAGCTCCTGATCCCACAGGGAACGGGAACGCCAATGCACATCAGCGAAATCGATACGGAAGTAATGCCCGGAAAAGGGCCGTTGATAGGCAGGCGACAGACGACGCTCGTCCAGTTGCAAACCTTGAGGACCACGGACCAGCGCCAGCAGCAGGCTTTCACTGTCTTCCTGAAGTCCCGCCTCCAGGTAACGCTGCAGGCCCACCTCAAACAGCCAGAGGCTGGTCTGCGCCAATACCAGGCCGACCACCAGCATCACCGTGATCAGGCCCAGACTCAGGCGCCGCTGGATCGACCTCACGAATCACTCCCGCCGAACAGGTAGCCCTGGCCGCGGCGGGTTTCGATCACGCTGCGCCCCAACTTGCGCCGCAGGTGATTGACGTGGACTTCAAGGACATTGGAGTCGCGTTCGGTTTCACCGTCGTACAGGTGCTCGGCCAGATGGCTTTTGGACAGGATCTGCTGCGGGTGCAGCATGAAATAGCGCAACAGGCGAAATTCCGCGGCGGTCAGCAACACGTCCTGGCCATCACGGACCACGCATTGGCGACCTTCATCCAGGTGCAGCCCGGCGGCCTGCAAGGTCTGCTGATTGGCCTGGCCGTGGGAGCGACGCAACAGCGCCTGCACCCGCAGGTGCAACTCCTCGGGGTGAAAAGGCTTGCTCAGGTAATCGTCGGCGCCAGCCTTCAGGCCCTCGATGCGCTCGGCCCAGGAGCCGCGGGCGGTGAGGATCAGCACCGGGGTCGCCAGGCCACCGGCGCGCCATTGACGCAGCACCTCAAGCCCCGGGACCCCGGGCAGGCCAAGGTCGAGAATGATCAGGTCATAGGGTTCACTGGCACCCTGGTACAGGGCATCGCGGCCGTCGGCCAGCCAGTCCACCGCGTAGCCCTGGAGTTTCAGGCCCTCCAGCAGTTCATCGGCCAGGGATACGTGATCTTCCACAACAAGCAGGCGCATCAGTCGTCTTCCTCATCTTTCAACAGGCGCCCAGTGGCGGCATCCAGGTCCAGCTCGCGGACCACGCCGTCCAGGGTCAACAGCTCAACCTCATAAATGTACACATCATGTTTTTCTTCCAGTTCGGCTTCCAGCAACTTGGCGCCGGGATAGCGGTCCATGGCTTGCTGCAGGAGTTGCTCCAGGGGCAGGATCACCCCCCGCTGGCGCAGGCGCAGGGCCTCGTCCTGGTCCAGGTCACGGGCCACTGCCAGGGAGCAGAATAGCAACAGCGCCAGGGCCACCCGGCTGCCGGCGCGCATCGTCGAGTTCATTAAGTGTCCTGATGATCCTTGAGTACCTGGCCGGTCACGGCGTCCAGCTCCAGGTCCCACTCCAGCCCTTGCGGGTCACGCAGTTCAACCTGGTAGATGTACTTGCCGTACTCCTCTTCCAGCTCGGTTTCACTGATGCTCGCCCCAGGATGCCGGGACAGGGCCGTGGCATTGAGTTTTTCAAAGGACACAATGGTACCAGCGTCGCGCAGCCGCAGGGCTTCGTCGGGGCCCAGGTCGCGGGCATGGGCCAGGCTGGCGGCCAGGCTGGTGGTCAGAGCGATGAGGCTGGCGCTGAACAGCGCGGTCAGGGTTTTCATGACAGGTCTCCAAGGTCAGTGGCCAAAGGCCGATGGCGCCGACGATACCCAAGGCAACTTAATTGAAACTGAATCGCCATCATGGCCCTGACACAAGTTTCACTCGGCCCGAAGCGCCCGGGTTCTCTATACTCGGCGGCTGATTCAAGAGTGAGCCCGGTATGACCGCCATCCATATCAAGTTTCCCGCCCTGACCCTCAAGGCCGGCCCCCGCGCCCTGGCCCGCATCCGCCGCCAAGGCCTGCACGCCGGCGAAGTCGGCACCTTGCCGGGCGCTGCCGGCGGCCCCAAGGCCCTGGGCATTCAGGGCCTGGACCTGGCGCTGTTCGGTGAATGGCTGCCGGCGGTGCCCCGTGAGCGTTCGCTGATTGGCGCCTCGGTGGGTTCCTGGCGCTTTGCCAGTGCCTGCCTGCCGGACGCCGCCGAAGGCATCCGCCGCCTCGGTCAGCTGTACAACGCCCAGAGTTTCGCCAAGGGCGTGACCATGGCGCAGATCAGCCACAGCTCCCAGCGCATGCTCGATGAGCTGCTCGATGGCCGCGACGCGGCGATCCTCGACAACCCTCACTACCGACTGAACATCATGGTGGTCAAAAGCCACGGCCTGCTGGCAGACGATCACCGCGGGCGCCTCGGCCTGGGCCTGTCTTCGGTGATCGCCGACAACCTGCGCGGCCGTGCGCGCCTGTCGCGGCACTTCGAACGCCTGGTGCTGCATGACCCGCGCCTGGCTCCGCCGCTGCACGCCCTGGAAGACTTCCCTTCGCGCTTCGTGCCCCTGGACCGCAGCAACCTGCGCCAGGCGCTGCTGGCCTCGGGCTCGATCCCCATGGTCATGCAGGGCGTGCGCGAACTGCCCGGCGCCGGGGCCGGCACCTTCCGCGACGGCGGCCTGCTGGACTACCACCTGGACCTGCCCTACAGCGGCAGCGACATCGTGCTCTACCCGCACTTCACCGACCGGGTGATCCCCGGCTGGTTCGACAAGACCCTGCCCTGGCGCCGGGCCAGCCCGGAGCGCCTGCGCGACGTCCTGCTGCTGGCGCCGTCGAAGGAATACCTGGCGCGCCTGCCCTACGGCAAGCTGCCGGACCGCAACGACTTCAAGCGCTTCATGGGCGATGACGCCGGCCGGCAAAAATACTGGCGCAGCGCCATGGACGAAAGCCGGCGCCTGGGCGATGAATTCCTCGAACTGGCGGCGCAGAACCGCCTGGGCGAGCGCCTGCAAAGCCTGTGAGGCTGTCCCTGGCCGCGCACTGACCCTTTAGTCAGGGTTTTTCCGCAGCCCGGGAGCCAAGCTGATAAACTCGCCGCCTGCCTCAACTCGCCCCCCCGGGCGACGCCACCTGACAGAGCTGACCGACACTGTGGAAATCTTCAAAGAATTTACCTTCGAATCCGCCCATCGCCTGCCTTTCGTGCCCGAGGGCCACAAGTGCGGCCGCCTGCATGGCCACTCGTTCAAGGTGGCGATCCACCTCAGCGGCGAGGTCGACGCGCACACCGGCTGGATTCGCGACTTCTCGGAAATCAAGGCCATCTTCAAGCCGCTCTACGAGCGCCTGGACCACAACTACCTGAACGACATCCCCGGCCTGGAAAACCCCACCAGCGAAGTCCTGGCCAAGTGGATCTGGAACGAACTCAAGCCGCTGCTGCCGGAGCTTTCGGCGATTCGCATCCACGAAACCTGCACCAGCGGCTGCATCTATCGCGGCGAGTAAGCCGAGCCATCTACAGGTCGCAAGGAAGCTGCCCCATGAGCCCACGTATCTACCTCGCCGGTTTCGATGTGTTTCGCGCCGACGCCCAGGCCCATGGCGACTACCTCAAGCAACTGTGCAGCGCCCAGGGCCTGCACGGTCTGTTCCCCCTGGATAACCAGGCCCCGCCGGACCTCTCGCCAGAAGCCACCGCGCAGTGGATCTGCCAGCAGAACCTGGCCATGATCCGCGACTGCGACGCCCTGCTGGCCAACCTCAACGACTTTCGCGGCCTGGAGCCGGATTCCGGCACCGCTTTCGAAGTGGGCGCGGCCATCGCCCTGGGCAAGCCGGTGTGGGCCTACTTCAGCGGCCCCGCGACCCTGCGCCAGCAAGTACCCCACGACGCCCAGGGCCGCGATGCCCAGGGCTTTGCGGTGGAAGATTTCAACCTGCCGCGCAACCTGATGCTGGCCTGCACCTGGAGCGGTCGCAGCACCTGTGTGGAAACAGCCATCCGTGACCTCGGGCACTGGTTGAACGCAGCCCCTGCGGCCCACTGAAGATAACCAGCAGCGTCACTTTCTGCCGAAAACGACCCCGTCGGACAAAAGCCTTGTTTTGTCGCGAAAGCCGATGTTATGTTTCTAACACTAATTACAAAAATGAAACTTCAATAACATTTTCCGCGAACGCCTGGCGAGATGGTCATGGACAAGAACAGTTTCCAAATCACCCTGGAACAGCAGTTTGCAAGCCTGACGCCCACCGGCAAGCGCATCGCCACCTACCTGTTGGCCAACCTCCAGCAGTTGCCTTTCGAAACCGCCGACAGCATCGCCCAGCAAGCCGGCACCACCGGCATTTCCGTGGGGCGCTTCCTGCGCTCCCTGGGCTACCGCAACCTGGATGACGTCAAGCAAGGCCTGCGCGGCGATGCCCCGGCCTCCTGGCTGATCACCGACCGGCTCGGCGCGTTTCGCAGCGAAGCCCATCAGGACGACGCCCTGGAGCGCTCGATGCATCGCGAGATCGAGGCCATCCAGCACGCCTACGCCTTGGCCCGCAGCCAGGTGTTCGCCGACATCGTGCGGCAGATCGTCGAGGCCGACGCGGTGTTCATCATCGGCATCCAGTCGACCCGGGGCATCCTCAACGCCTTCCACAGCCACCTGGAATACATCCGGCCCAAGGTCTACTACGTCGATGGCCTGTCGGGCATCTATGCGGAAACCCTGAACTCGGGCTTCGCCAAGCCCTACGCGATCATTTCCGATTTTCGCGCCTACTCCGCCGTCACCCAGACCTTCTGTGAAGTAGCCAACGCCAACACCCTGCCCCTGGCCCTGGTCACCGACCTGCAATGCCCCTGGGCCCGGGACTACCCGCTGGACCTGCTGCAACTGAAAACCGATGTCGGCCAGTTCTGGGATTCCCTGGCGCCGTTGACCTGCCTGTTCAACCTGATGGTGTCCGCGGTGGCCGAGGGCTATGGCGAGCGCCTGGATGAGCGCCTGGCGAAGAACCGAGCGTTGCAGGAAGCCTTCGGCCAGTTCGAATCCTGACCTTCAAGCGTGCCCCAAGATGGAGTGAGTGAGTGAACAACAGCCCCCTTGTCGAAATCGACGCCCAGCGCCATCAGCTAGAAATCGACCTGGTCTACGCCAGCGCCGACAACCTGGCCGGCCAGGTGATCTACCGCAACGCCCGCTGCCTGCTGCACAAGGACGCCGCGGCCTGCCTGTACAAGGCCAGCCAGCTGGCGCGCATGGCCGGCCTGGGCCTGCGCATCTACGACGCCTATCGCCCGGCCTACGCCCAGCAACTGCTGTGGCAGGCCCTGCCCAACCCGGACTACGTGCGCGACCCGCGCCTGGGCTCGCACCACACCCGCGGCGTGGCCGTGGACCTGACCCTGGTGGATGAAAGCGGCCAACCGCTGGACATGGGCACCGCCTTCGATGCCATGGAGCCCAAGTCGCACCAGTTCTACAGCGACCTGCCGCCCCAGGTGCAGCGCAATCGCCTGATGCTGCTGGGGATCATGCTCAGCGCCGGCTTCGAGGCGATCCCCACCGAGTGGTGGCACTACGAGTTGCCCAACGCCGAAGACTTCCCCCTGATCCAGGAGCACGACCAGCCCTTCGAACATTGATCTCCCGTTCCCCAGCCGGCCACAACAACAGGCAGCTCACTGCCCCAAGCCGGTCGTACTGCAACACCGCTTCAGCTCCAACTGCCCGGTTATAGCTTTTATAAAAAACCTGACGAACTTCCCAACATCGAATGATCAAGGAAACCGGCATGACCCCCAATCTGCGCAATAACCCTGATGTGCGTCTGTCCACCCGTGTCGCCCTGTCGCTGCTGTGCGCCGCCCTGAGCCTGGGCACCTGGCAGGCGGCCAGCGCCGCCGCGCCCAAGGACACCCTGATGATCGGCAAGGCCGCCGACCCGCAGACCCTCGACCCGGCCGTGACCATCGACAATAACGACTGGGCCGTGACCTACCCGGCCTACCAGAAGCTGGTGACCTACAAGGTCGAGAACGGCAAGGGCAGCACCGAAGTCCAGGGCGACCTGGCCGAGAGCTGGAGCACCTCCGCCGACAACCTGACCTGGGACTTCAAGCTCAAGCCCGGCAACAAGTTCGATGACGGCAAGCCGGTTGACGCTGCGGCAGTGAAGTTCTCCTTTGACCGGCTGATGCAGCTCAAGCAGGGCCCGTCCGGAGCCTTCCCGGATGACATGAGCGTGGCCGTGGTCGACCCGCTGACCGTGCGCTTCACCCTGAAGAAGCCCTACGCGCCCTTCCTCTACACCCTGGCCCACAACGGCGGCGGCATCATCAACCCGGACGTGGCCAACAAGGGCGAGGACGTCAACGCCTACCTCTCGACCCACACCGCCGGCTCCGGGGCCTTCCGCCTGAGCAACTGGCAGAAGGGCCAGTCGCTGACGCTGGAGCCCAACAGCTACTACGCCGGCCCCAAGCCAAGCCTGAACAAGGTGGTGATCAAGATCATCAGCGAAGCCTCGGTGCGCCGCCTGCAACTGGAGCGCGGCGACCTGGACATCATCGAGGACATGCCCGAAGACCAGCTCGGCACCCTGGCCGGCAAGTCCGGGGTGGTGATCCAGACCTTCCCCTCGCTGCGGGTCAACTACCTCTACCTGAACAACCAGCGTGCGCCCCTGGACAACGTCGAAGCGCGCCAGGCACTGGTCCAGGCCATCGACTACAAAGGCATCGTCGACGGCATCCTCAAGGGCCAGGCCAAGCTGATGAACGGGCCGATCCCCGACGGCATGTGGGCCCACGACCCGAGCCTGCCGCTGATGCAGCAGAACCTGGACGGCGCCAAGGCCAGCCTGGCCAAGGTGCCGCAGAAGATCAGCAACCTGACCTACCTGTACTCGGACAAGGACGCCAACTGGGAGTCCATCGGCCTGACCCTGCAAGCGGGCCTGGCGCCGCTGGGCATCAACCTGAAGATGGAAAAACTGGCCAACGCCACCATGCGTGAACGGGTCGGCAAGGGTGACTACGACGTGGCCATCGGCTCCTGGAGCCCGGACTTCGCCGACCCCTACATGTTCATGAACTTCTGGTTCGACTCCAGCCTGCAGGGCCTGCCGGGCAACCGCTCGTTCTACAGCAACCCGGAAGTGGACAGCCTGATCCGTGAAGCGGCGGCCACCAACGACACCGCCCAGCGCATCGAGCTGTACCAGAAGGCGCAGAAAATCGTCCTCAAGGACAACGTCTACGCCTACCTGTACCAGAAGAACTACAGCCTGCCGATGCGCGATTCGGTGAAGGGCTACGTGTTCCATCCGATGCTGGAACAGGTGTTCAACATCGCCGAAATCAGCAAGTAGGACCGGCCCTGCGATCCCCGTCGCCAGCCCCTGAACCGGGCCGGCGCCGGGTTGCCGTGTCCCCGCTGCGGGGCCGTTATTGCCCCTGCCGTTCGTCAAGCGTTAACGAGGTTGCCTCATGGCCTTCCTGAATATGTTGCGCAAACGCCTGCTCGGCCTGTTGCTGGTCGTGATCGGGGTTTCGCTGATTACCTTCACCATCTCGCACCTGATTCCCGGTGACCCGGCGCGGCTGATCGCCGGCGACCGGGCCAGCGATGCCATCGTGCAGAACATCCGCCACCAACTGGGCCTGGACCTGCCGCTGTACCAGCAATATGGGCGCTACATGCTCGACCTGCTGCACGGCGACCTGGGCACTTCGATCCGCACCAGCCGCCCGGTGCTGGAGGACCTGCAGACCTTCTTCCCGGCCACCCTGGAACTGGCCCTGGCGGCGCTGCTGCTGTCGGTGCTGGTGGGCGTGCCGCTGGGAGTGTTGTCGGCGGTCTATCACAACCGATTTATCGACCAGATCGCCCGCACCCTGGCGGTCACCGGGATATCCACCCCGGCGTTCTGGCTGGGCTTGGGGCTGATCCTGCTGTTCTACGGCAACCTGGGCTGGCTGCCCGGCAGCGGGCGCCTGGACGAAGGCCTGGAGCCGCCGCCAACCATCAGCGGCTTCTACCTGATCGACTCGCTGCTGGCCGGGGATATTCCGCTGTTCCTCAATGCCCTGCAGCACCTGATCCTGCCGGCGGTGACCCTGGGCTTCGTCAACCTCGGGGTGGTGGCACGGCAGATCCGCTCGGCGATGCTCGACCAGCTCGGCGAGGACTACATCCGCACCGCCCGGGCCTACGGCCTGTCGCGCTGGGCGGTGATCCTGCGCCACGCCCTGCCCAACGCGCTGATCCCCTCGGTGACGGTGCTCGGCCTGACCCTGGGCGATCTGCTGTACGGCGCGGTGCTGACCGAAACGGTGTTCGCCTGGCCGGGCATGGGCGCCTACGTGGTGAAGTCGATCCAGGCCCTGGATTTCCCGGCGGTGATGGGCTTCGCCATCCTGGTGTCGTTCATTTATGTACTGCTGAACATGGCGATCGACCTGTTGTACCGGGTAATCGACCCGCGCATTGGCGAGGTAAATTGAGATGTCCGCTCCCTTGATCGTTCCCCTGCCAGTCCCGGCGGCCCAAGCCAGCGGCTGGCGCGCGCGCCTGGCCTACCTGGGCTACCGCGTGCGGCAGAGCCCGCTGACCATCGCCGGGCTGTGCATGACCCTGCTGGTGCTGCTGTGCATGGCCTTCGCCCCCTGGCTGTCGAGCCATGATCCCAATGCCCTGAACCTGGCCCAACGCCTGGCCGCCCCCAGCGCCGCCCATTGGTTCGGCACCGACGAAGTCGGCCGCGACCTGTTCAGCCGGGTGCTCCACGGCAGCCGCCAGTCGGTGGGCGTGGGCCTGTTTGTGGCCTTCGCTTCGTGCCTGGCCGGGGGCCTGCTGGGCTGCCTGTCGGGGATCATCGGCGGGCGCTTCGACAGCCTGATCATGCGCCTGATGGACATCATGCTCTCGGTGCCGTCCCTGGTGCTGATCATGGCCCTGGCCGCCGCCCTGGGCCCGAGCCTGTTCAACGCCATGCTGGCGATCACCCTGGTGCGCATTCCGTTCTACGTGCGCCTGGCCCGGGGCCAGGCCCTGAGCATCCGCCAGATGGGCTACGTCAAGGCGGCCCAGACCTACGGCGCCGGGCGCTGGCACATCGTCAGCTGGCACGTGGGGCGCAACGCCATGCCGCCGTTGCTGGTGCAACTGAGCCTGGACATCGGCAGCGCCATCCTCATGGCCTCGGCCCTGGGCTTCATCGGCCTGGGGGCGCAACAGCCCACCGCCGAATGGGGGGCGATGGTGGCCACCGGACGCAACTTCATCCTCGACAACTGGTGGTACTCGACCTTTCCCGGGCTGGCGATCCTGTTCACCGCCACCGGTTTCAACCTGCTGGGTGACGGCATCCGTGACCTGCTCGACCCACGGCAACAGGGGAAATGACCATGAGCTCATCCGCCGTTCTCAACATCGACAACCTGAGCCTGGAATTCCCCGCCTACCGCAGCAACGTGCAGGCCCTCAACGGCGTGTCGCTGCACGTCAACCCGGGGGAAATCGTCGGCGTGGTCGGCGAGTCCGGTTCGGGCAAGTCGGTGACCGCCATGCTCAGCCTGCGCCTGCTGCCCGAGCGCAGCTACCGCATCACCTCCGGCAGCCTGTCGCTACTGGGCCGGGACATGCTCACCACCCCGGAAAAGCAGCTGCTGCAGATCCGTGGCCGCGACGCGGCGATGATCTTCCAGGAGCCGATGACCGCCCTCAACCCGACCCGGCGCATCGGCCGGCAGATGCTCGACGTGATCATCCATCACCAGCGCCTGAGCCAGGACGAGGCCCGGGCCAAGGCCATTGCCCTGCTGCGGGACATGCACATCGCCGACCCCGAGCAGGTGCTCCAGGCCTACCCCTTCGAGCTGTCCGGCGGCATGCGCCAGCGGGTGATGATCGCCCTGGCATTTTCCTGCGATCCGCAACTGCTGATTGCCGACGAGCCGACCACCGCCCTGGACGTCACGGTGCAGCGCCAGGTGCTGCTGTTGCTGCGCGAGAAGGCCCGGCAACGGGGCACCGCGATCCTCTTGATCACCCACGACATGGCGGTGGTCTCGCAGTTCTGCGACAGGGTCTATGTGATGTACACCGGCGCCGTGGTGGAGCAAGGCAGCACCGCCCAGGTCATGCTCGACCCGCAGCATCCCTACACCCGCGGCCTGCTCAGCGGCCTGCCGGAACAGGTGCCCCCCGGCGCGCCACTGCTGACCATTCCCGGGCAGGTGCCGAACCTCGCCCACCTGCCCGCTGGCTGCACCTTTCGCGAACGCTGCCCGCAGGCCATGGCGGTGTGTGCCCAACGGCCACCGCTGCATTCGATCAACGCCGGCGAGCAGCGCAAGAGCGCCTGCTGGCTGGCCGCCCCGGAGTCCGCCCAATGACCGCCACCCACTCCCAAACCGGTAACGCGCCGCTGCTGCGGCTCAACGACGTGCAAGTGCGTTTCCCCCTGAGCAATGACTGGCTGGGCCGGCCCCGGGCCTTCGCCCACGCGCTGAACGGCATCGACCTGGAACTGCGCCCCGGGGAAACCCTGGGCATCGTCGGCGAGTCCGGCTGCGGCAAGAGCACCCTGGCGCAACTGCTCATGGGCCTGGTCCAACCCAGCAGCGGCGATCTGCGCTGGGCCTACGCCAGCGACCGCGAGCGCCACAGCCACGTGCAGATCGTGTTCCAGGACCCGCAATCGTCCCTCGACCCGCGCCTGCCGATCTGGAAGATCATCACCGAGCCGCTGTTCGCCCTGGGCACCACCCCGGCCGCACAGATGCGCGAGATCGCCGCCAAGGTGGCGCAGCAGGTGGGCATTCGCGGCGAATACCTGGAGCGCTACCCGCACCAGTTTTCCGGTGGCCAGCGCCAGCGCATCGCCATTGCCCGGGCCCTGGCGTCGAACCCGGACATCATCGTCCTCGACGAACCGACCTCGGCCCTGGACATCTCGGTGCAGGCGCAGATCCTCAACCTGCTGGCAGACCTGCAACGCAGCCGCGGCCTGACCTTTGTGCTGATCTCCCACAACGTTTCGGTGGTGCGACACATGGCCGACCGGGTGGCGGTGATGTACCTGGGGCAGATCGTCGAACTGGGCAGCGCCGAGCAAGTGCTGGAGCGACCGCGCCATCCCTACACCCAACTGCTGCTGGATGCGGTGCCACGCCTGGGTGCGCCCCTGGCGGACAGCCAGGTCTCGGCCCCCACCGAACTGCCGGGCAACCGCAAGCTGCCCGCCGGCTGCTTCTTCTTCGACCGCTGCAGCCGGCGCGGCCCGGGCTGCGAACAGCCGCAACAGCTGCTGGGCGATGCGACGCAGCAAGTGCGTTGCCATCTGCAACACCTCACTGGGTAATCCAAGCGCACCACGCCGCCGGCCGCGGCGTGGTGCTTGCTCCCTGCTCGCCAAGGGCTTAAAACAAGCGCCTTCTCTCTGACGTTGCAGGAACCCCACCCATGGAAAGCCATTGGCTGACCCACGCCAAACGCTTGCAAGCCATCGCCTCCACCGGCCTGCACTTCTGTAAGGACGTGCACGACCGCGAGCGCTACCAGGAAATCGCCGACATCGCCCACGGCATGCTGGCGCAGCTGGGCAACGTGCCTCTGGAGCGCATCACCGATCTGGTCTCGGACTTTGCCCAGCGCTATTCGACGCCGATGGTGGAAGTGCGCGGCGCGCTGATCGAGGACGGCAAGATTCTGCTAGTGCGCGAACAGCACGACGGCCTCTGGGCCATGCCCGGTGGCTATGCCGATGTCGGCCTGTCGGCCAGCGAAAACGTGATCAAGGAAATCCACGAAGAAGCCGGGCTTGAGGTATCGGTACGCGCCTTGTACGGCGTCCGGCACAAGGCCAAGGGCCCCTACAAGGCTGATCACCGCGACTTCTACAAGCTGTACTTTATCTGTGAACGCCAGGGAACCCAGGCCCCTTTGGCCGGCAGTGAAGCCACCGAGGCCGGCTTCTTCGCCCTCGACCAGTTGCCGCCCCTGTCCCAGGGCCGCACCGTGGAACGGGATATCCGCGAAGCCTTCGACTTTCATCAGGGCCGGACCACCCAGGTCATGTTCGACTGATCCGCACCCCGCGTGGCATGACTCAAGATGACGCCGTCTGCACCGCTTTCGTGCCGGTGCCGGCGCTTACCTGTGGCTGAATACCTGTCATCGTCTATACCTGCCGGGCAGCCCCCGGTTGTCAGGCCGCTTGGCACGTTGGCTGCAACAACCGGCTATCACTCCGACCAGGGACAGGCCCATGACCCAGCACGAACCCGGCAACGACTACCCCTTGAGCGAAGTTCCAGCGCACGCCCGCAAGGGCCTGGCCTCCATGGCCATGGTGCTGCTGGGCTTCACCTTCTTCACCGCCACCATGTTCGCCGGCGGCAAGCTGGGGGTGGCGTTCGACTTCCCGACCCTGCTGGCGGTCATCGTCCTGGGTAACCTGTTGCTCGGGGTCTATGCCGCGAGCCTGGGCTACATCGCCTTCAAGAGCGGGCTGAATACGGTGCTGATGGGGCGCTTCTGCTTTGGTGAACGGGGCAGCAAGCTCAGCGACCTGATCCTCGGCCTGACCCAGGTGGGCTGGTACGCCTGGGGCACCGCCACCGCGGCGGTGGTGCTGGGCAAGTATTTCCAGCTGGATCAAGGCGCGGTGCTGGGGCTGATGCTGCTGTTCGGCATGGCCTTTTGCGCCACGGCCTACGTCGGTTATCGCGGCCTGGAGATCCTGTCGTGGATCGCGGTGCCGGCCATGGGCCTGTTGCTGGTGCTGTCGATGGGGGTGGCAAGCATTCAGGTCGGCGGTCTCGACGGCCTGCTGGCCCTCAGCCCCAGCGCCACCATGGACCTGTCCACCGCCCTGACCCTGGTGTTCGGCACCTTTGTCAGCGGTGCGACCCAGGCCACCAACTGGACCCGTTTCTCCCGCTCGGCGCGGGTGGCGGTGAGCGCCAGCCTGATCGGTTTCTTCATCGGCAACGGCCTGATGGTGCTGATCGGTGCCTACGGCGCCATCGTCTACCAGCAGCCGGACGTGGTGGAAGTCTTGCTGCTGCAAGGCTTCGCCATGGCGGCCATGGCCATGCTGCTGTTGAACATCTGGAGCACCCAGGACAACACCATCTACAACTTCGCCGTGGCCGGCTGCAACCTGCTGCGCACCCAGCGGCGCAAGACCGTGACCCTGGTGGGCGCACTGATCGGCACCTTGCTGGCGATGCTCGGCATGTACGACTTGCTGGTGCCCTACCTGGTGCTGCTGGGCACGGTGATTCCGCCGATTGGCGGGGTGATCATGGCCGACTTTTTCTATCGCTGGCGCGGCCGCTACCCGCGCCTGGCCGACAGCCAGTTGCCGGCCTGGAACTGGCCAGGGCTGTGCGCCTATGGCCTGGGCACCCTGGCGGCTTTCTGCTCGCCCTGGGTCGCGCCCCTGGTGGGCATCGCGGCTGCCGGCCTGAGCTACATCCTGTTGAGCGCGATGCTGGGCGCGCGCGCGCCCCAGGCCGCCGACATCCAGGCCTGATTTGCTCACCTGGCACCTTCCGGGTCTATCATGGCCCGGTCACGCAACACCCTGCCCCCTGCCGCACCGCGCATTAACGCCTGACCGGGGGCCGTCCAACGACCGTGGGACAAGGACCTGCCCTGATCCGACGGCTGAACCACTGATTGCCCGACCCGAGGAACTGCTCCGATGCTGATCACCAACGCCCGCCTGCGCCACCGTGAAGGTCTGTACCAACTGCACCTGGAAAACGGCCGCATCGCCCGCATTGTCCTGCAAGGCGCCGACACCTCCGGCGCCGTCCCGGCCTTCGGCCCCGAACACCTGGATGCCGGCGGCAACCTGGTGGTGCCGCCCTTCGTCGAACCACACATTCACCTGGACGCCACCCTCACCGCCGGCGAGCCGCGCTGGAACATGAGCGGCACCCTGTTCGAAGGCATCGAGTGTTGGGGCGAACGCAAGGCCAGCATCACCGCCGAAGACACCCGCACCCGCGCCCACAAGACCATCCGCGCCCTGGCGGCCCACGGCATCCAGCACGTGCGCACCCACGTCGACGTTACCGACCCGGACCTCACTGCCCTCAAGGCCATGCTGGAAGTGCGCGAGCAAAGCGCGCACCTGATCGACCTGCAGATCGTCGCCTTCCCCCAGGAGGGCATCGAATCGTTCCGCAACGGTCGCGAGCTGATGGAAGAAGCCATCCGCCTGGGCGCCGATGTGGTGGGCGGCATTCCGCATTTCGAATACACCCGGGATCAGGGCGTGAGCTCGGTGAAGTTCCTCATGGACCTGGCCGAACGCACCGGTTGCCTGGTGGACGTGCACTGCGACGAAACCGACGACCCGCACTCGCGCTTTCTCGAAGTGCTGGCCGAAGAAGCCCGCAGCCGCGGCATGGGCTCGCGGGTCAGCGCCAGCCACACCACCGCCATGGGCTCCTACGACAACGCCTACTGCGCCAAGCTGTTCCGCCTGCTGGGGCATTCCGGCATCAGCTTTGTCTCCTGCCCCACCGAGAGCATTCACCTGCAGGGGCGCTTCGACAGCTTCCCGAAACGCCGCGGCGTGACCCGAGTCAAGGAGCTGCTGGATGCCGGGATGAACGTCTGCTTCGGCCAGGACTCGATCGTCGACCCCTGGTACCCCCTGGGTAACGGCAACATCCTGCGGGTGTTGGAAGCCGGCCTGCACATCTGCCACATGCTCGGCTACAGCAACCTGCAAAGCGCCCTGGACCTGGTCACCGACAACAGCGCCAAGGCCCTGGCCCTGGGCGAGGGTTACGGCCTTGAAGAAGGTCGCCCGGCGAACTTGCTGATCCTGTCTGCCGACAGCGACTACGAAATGCTCCGCAGCCAGGGCTTGCCGCTGTACTCGATCCGCCACGGCAAGGTGCTGATGCAACGGCAGATGGCCCAGGTGCACCTGGCCGACGACTGACCCGTGGCGATGCTTACTTGACCCGAAACGGCTGGGCCGCCATGAACGCCACCGGCAACAGCGGCAGGGCGAGGATCGTCAACACCCCGTCTGCGGTGAGGGTCACCGGCGTCAGCAGCACCTGGCCGACCTTGCTCTTCTCCCGGTACGCCGAGAACTGCAAGGTGTAGGTGCTGTTCAACGGGTTAGCTTGATAGGCGCTGATATCCCGCTTGGACTTAAAGCGGCTGCCGCGAATGGCATAGCGGTGCAACAGGGCGTTCTGCGACCTCGCCACCACGAAACCCAAGGCCTTGGCTGCCTCGATCTGCTGGGCGTCGAGCTGGTCCAACCCGGGAATTCTCAGGAGCAGTTTACCGTCCAGGTTCTGCCCCGCATTGACGAGGATCTGCGAAAACTCGGCCTGCATTTTTCCGTGCAGGTCCGACTTGATGGCCTTGAGCAACTCAGGATCGACTATCACGAAGTAGTGGTACTTCTTGCCCAGGATGACAAAGCTCTGCGCGTCCGCCGTGATGTAGAACTGGCTGACGGTTTCCGTATAGACCTCATTGCTGGCGCGGCTTTCGTACAGCTGGCTGGTCAGGCAACCGCCAAGGCTGCCAGCGACTAAAGCCCCCAGTGCCATAACCGAGCCTTTGAGCAAGGCGCGGCGGGGCATTCCTTTTTGCATGTCGAATCCCTTCCATGAATGCGGGCGGTATCGGGAGATAGGCCACGACTGCCGTCACGCTACATAAACCCCAGCCGTTTTGCACCCGGCCAGCGCCACGACGGCGCCCTGCTCAGTCAGCCAGGGCCCGCGCCGTGCCAAACAGGCTCACCCGGGTTAACACCCCATCGGTCTCTTGCAACAGCAACGGCGCGGTGCCGCCCGGCATCAGCACTTCGACCCGTCCGGCCTGGACCCAGCCCACCCGCCAGGCCGCACAAGCCACAGCGCTGGCGCTGGTGCCGGACGACGCGGTGGGACCTTCGCCACGCTCGAAAACCCGGGCCGCGATGCGCCCTTCACCTGCGCGCATGGCCCATTGCAAGTTGACCCCGGCCGGGCAGGGCTCGCCGTTGCCGATGGGCCGGGCGAACGCGATACGGGTCAGGCCCTCGAACAGCGGTGGTTCGAACATCTGCGGGTTGCTCGGCAACGCATCGGCCGCCTCCACCAGGGTCACGCAATGGGGATTGCCGATGCGCACGAACTGGCTGTGCTGCCACTGAGCATTCAACGCTTGCAAGGGCGCGACCCGGCTCAGTTGGCAGCCATTGAAGGTCAGGCTTTGCACCCCATCAGCTGCCACCGCCTCAGGTCCGAAGCTCGGCTGCCCGAGGTCCAGCCAGAACCCCGGCACCCCCGCCACCCGCGCCGGCTCCACCGCCGTGATCACCGGCGAGTCGCCACCGGGCTGGTCATGATGCACCCGCAATAGCGTCTCGCCTTCGACCGCCATCAGCCCTTGTTCGGTGAGGGCTTGGGAAAAAATCGTCAGGCCATTGCCGCTGCGCTCGGCCAGGGTGCCGTCGGTATTGACGATCAGCAGATCGAAAGGCGCACCGGCCTGGAACGGCCCCACCAACAAGCCGTCACAGCGATGAGCCTTGGCCCCTTGCGGCCGAGCTCCCGGCGCCCAGTCACACAGCGCGGCGATGGCCTGCACAGCCCACCGTCGCCGGTCCAGGGCCGCCTGCGCCGCCGTATCGGGCAAGGCAATGCCCAGGCTGCGCAGCGCCTCGGGCGACACCACGCCATAGATATTGCCCCGGGCATCGTAGAACGCCGCCATCACACCGCCTCCAGAAAAAAACCGAGCCGCTGACATTACGGGCAATCCAGCGGCTCGACCAGAGGGGACTAAGCAACCTGGGTGGACATCGCGCGCAGCTGAAGAACAACCATCCGCCAGGCTAGCGAATGGGCAAGGCCATGGGCCGGATCGGCGCCGCGTCGGCACCCCGCAGTTTGAGTGAGGCACCGATAAAGGCGAACTGATAGACCTTGTCCCGGGACAAGCCTTCCAGGTTCACCAGCTCCAGGATCGGCGCGCCCTGCATCGCCAGCAGGTAAGTGTGCAACGGCAGGTAATTGCCCTCGACCTCGGAAGGGAAGGTTTCGAAGCTGAGGTTGTCCGCCCCCACCACCATGGCACCGCCCTCTTCCACCAGGAACTTCGCCGCATCCAGGCTCAGCCCCGGCGGGTTGGCCATATAGCGCTGGGCATTGTCGTAGTCACGCATGCGCCCGGTGCGGATCAGCACCACGTCGCCCTTCTCCAGCGCCACCTTCTGTTTGGCCAGGGCCTGTTGCAGGTCGGCGCGGGTCACCCGGTAGCTGTCCGCCAGCTGTTCCAGCCCCTTGGCCGCAGCCACATCGATCAGCACTCCGCGGGCAATGATCGGCGGCAGTTTTTCCGCCCCGGTGACGTTCCAGCCCCGATCCCCCAGATGCTGATCGGCGCGGTAGCCGTTCCAGATCTTGCCGTTGAGGCCAAAGTGGTTGAGGGCGTCGATATGGGTGCCCATATGGGCGTACATCGACACCGCCGAACCGCTGTAGCTGACGTGCTGGTTCATCGGCTCGCCGACCTGCATCGGATCGGCGACCACATTGCCGTGGGGCGTGTGGGTCATCCACATCTGATAGGGCGGATCTCCAGCGGCCTGCCAGCTGGGCATGCCGACAAAATAATCCACGGCCAGGTCGTAGGCCTGCTCGCCGCTGACCCGGGCCATGATCGCCGCCCGGGACTCGGGGGTGATCAGGTTCAAGCGACCGATCTCATCCTTGGGCCCCCAAGGGCTGATCCCCACCTCGGCACGGGCCACAGTGGCGGCACTGCAACCACCGCTGAAAAGGGCCAGGGCGAGCACCCCGGGAAGGATCTTCGACATTGCGTGATGAGCCATGACAACACTCCTGTGAAATGAAGTGCCCATGGTATTGAGGGATCAATCAGAGATAATCAGCCGATTCGTGGATAGATATTCAACCCAGGGGAAACAATATGGACGTACTGATGGCCATGCGCACCTTTCGCCGGGTGGTGGAACGGGCCAGCTTCAGCCAGGCCGCCGGTGACCTCGGGCAATCCACCGCCGCCGTCAGCAAGCAGGTGCGGCAACTGGAAGAGCGCCTGGGCAGCCTGCTGATCCTGCGCACCACCCGACGCATGAGCCTCTCGGAAGCCGGGCAGAGTTACTTCAATGAATGCTGTCATCTGCTGGATGAGCTGGACGCTCTGGAGCGCGCCACCCAGGCCGGCAGCCACGAACCCGGTGGCCGCCTGCGGATCAATGCGCCGCTGTCCTTCGGGCTCAAGGTGCTGTCGCCGATCCTGGTGGCCTTCATGCAGCGCTACCCGCAATTGCAGGTGGACCTGACCCTCAACGATCAGGTGCTGGATGTGGTGGGCGAAGGCTTCGACGTGTCCCTGCGGATTCGCCGACAACTGGAGGATTCGACCTTGATCGCGCGTCACCTGGGTCAGGTTGAGCAGGTGATCTGCGCCGCGCCGGCCTATCTCCAGGCCCAGGGCACGCCCAGCGCCATTGCCGACCTGCATCAACACCGCTGCCTGGCCTACCGGCTGGCGGAGCATCCCGGGCGCTGGCAACTGGAGGGCCCGGAAGGCCAGACCCGACTGGAGCTGCCGGTGCACTTTGCCGTGGACAACAGCCTGCTGCTCGGCGACATGCTGGTGGCCGGCCTGGGCATCGGCGCCCTGCCCGGCTTTGTCGCCCAACCGCTCCTGGACAGCGGCCAACTGCTGCGCGTGTTACCGGAACAACGCCTGCCCAGCCGCCAGATCTACGCGCTGTATCCCAGCCAGCGCCACCTGTCACAGAAAGTCCGGGTGTTCATCGATTTTCTGGTGGAGGCGCTGCAGACCCCTTGAGCCTCAACCGTCGGTGGGCACCTGAAGCCCGACCTTGACCCGGTTCATCGCCACCAGGGTCTTGAAGCGCTTGACGTTGTCATTGCCAAAGAACAGCTCACGGGTCAGCTGGGTGTACTGGGCCATGTTGCGCACGCAGAAAATCAGCACGAAATCGCATTCACCGGCCACGTAGTAGCACTGCTGGACCTGGGGGCAGGCCTGGAAGCTGCGCTTGAGCGCATCGATCTGGTCGATGCGCTCACTTTCCACTTCCACCTCGACGATGATGCTCAGCTCATGGCCGAGGGCATCCGGGGCGACTTGCGCGGTGTAGCGCTCGATCACACCCTCGTCCATCAGGCGCTTGAGCCGCCGATTGACCGCCGCCGTGGACAGGTTGACCCGCAGGCCCAGTTCGCTCTGTGCGGTACTGGCATCGCGTTGCAGCTCGGCGAGCAGCTTCAGGTCATAGGCATCGAGACTGGTGTTCATGAACGGCGCAACTCCGGAAAACAACGGCGCACAGTGGAATGTTTTTGTGCAAAAGCCGCCGATTATGCGCAATAGATGCGCCCCCTGCGCACTAATATTTCCGCCAACAGCAGCGCCCGTGGAATGCCTCAAGCATTGCCGAGGCGGCGACGAATGTTCCGTTCATGGGCCCGGATGGGTTTTTCTGCAACCTTCAACCGATAGTTTTGTCACAATCCCCCCGGCCACCCTCGAAGCCTTCTGAAGGCGCCACCGATACCAGGCTGCACGAACAAGGGATCGGTGCGACAGCACAACCGGTCAGCCAGCGTTGCCCCCCTCGCTGGCACCTGACCGCCAAGGATTTTTATGACTGCCAGCAACACTCACCTGCAGGCCACCCCCGGCCGCCTCGAACAGATGTCCACGCGCATCGCCTTTTTCATCGCCGGTTTCGGCATCGCCGCCTGGGCCCCGCTGGTGCCCTACGCCAAGGCCCGGGCCGGGCTCGACGAAGGCACCCTGGGCCTGCTGCTGTTGTGCCTGGGCGTGGGTTCGATCCTGGCGATGCCGATCGCCGGGGCCCTGGCCGGGCGCTTTGGCTGTCGCCGTGTCATGGCCGGCGGCACCCTGCTGATCTGCCTAGCCTTGCCGCTGCTGGCGACCCTCACCTCGATTCCGCTGTTGATGGCCGCGCTGTTCCTGTTCGGTGCCGGCCTGGGTGGTGTGGATTCCACGGTCAACCTGCAAGCGGTGATCGTCGAGCGCGCCAGCGGCAAGACCATGATGTCGGGCTTCCACGGGCTGTTCAGCCTCGGCGGGATTGTCGGCGCCGCCGGCGTCAGCGCCCTGCTGGGCCTGGGCCTGTCGCCTCTGGGGGCAACCCTGGTGGTGATTGCCCTGATGCTGGTGGCCCTGCTCAAGGCCGCGCCGCACATGCTGCCCTACGGCAGCCAGAGTTCGGGCCCGGCCTTTGCCGTGCCCCACGGTGTGGTGCTGTTCATTGGCTGCCTGTGCTTTGTGGTGTTCCTCGCCGAAGGCGCGGTGCTGGACTGGAGCGCAGTGTTTCTCAGCGCCGAGCGCAACCTGGATGCGGCCTACGCCGGCCTCGGTTACGCCGCCTTCGCCCTGACCATGACCCTGGGCCGGCTGACCGGGGATGCCATCGTCCATCGCCTGGGCGCCCGGCGGGTGATCATCATCGGCGGCAGTACCGCGGCCGCCGGCCTGCTGCTGGCGACCCTGGCCCCGGCCTGGGAAGCAGCGCTGCTGGGCTATGCCCTGGTGGGCGCGGGTTGCTCGAACATCGTGCCGGTGCTCTACACCGCCGTGGGCAAGCAGAAGGTCATGCCCGAAAGCATCGCCGTGCCAGCCATCACCACCCTGGGTTATGCCGGCATCCTGGCCGGCCCGGCGGTGATCGGCTTCATCGCCCATGGCAGCAGCCTGAGCGCGGCCTTCGGCCTGATCGCGGTCCTGCTGCTAGCGGTGGCCGCCAGCGGCAGAGTGCTCAAGCTCTAGCAAGCTCCAAGCTCCAAGCTCCAAGCTTGCGGCTTGCGGCTTGCGGCTGTGACTGTGACTGTGGCTTTTGATCTTCCTGCCCCTTCAGGAGGCCGAGTGCAGGCATTGCGCAGGGGGCAGCTCGGCATGGATGCCGAGCTAGCCGCCCATCAACAACCTCCGCCTACTCCAACAACGCCGGAGAACCCAGGCCAACAGCGTCTTTCGGAGCGCCATCGAGCAACGCCTCCACCACTGCCCGCGCCATCTCCACCGAATGCACCATGGACCAGATCAACCCGGTCTCCAGGCCACTACCCTGCCGGGTGATTTCATCACTGACCTCCTCCGCGCATTTAAGCAGCAACGCCACATGCACCAGCGCCTCCTCGACGCCCACCCCCGGGCGCACGCTGAACAGCGAGTCGGGAGCAACGGCCTGGGCCGTGGTCTTGAACTGGAACATCGCAGGGTCCAACGGATGCCGGGGCAGCGCTTCACGCAACGAAGCATTAGCGGCCTTGAGCTGGGGATCGCGATAGGAAGTCGGTGGATCGGGAACGATCTTTTTCATGGTCAAACTCCTAGCTAAGAATAGGAGCCGACACCGTTCGCTTGCACACGAATAGGGGTGGCAGCCGTACGCAGGTGTGCAAGACCGAGTTTGCTAGGACACCCGGCAGATCCGAAGATCTCCCGCGCACGGCCGCCATAACGCAGCGGACATGAAAAACGCCCGAGCATGGCTGAGCGTTTCTACGCCTTAGCAAAATTCGGACTTGCACATCCGAGCCATCGATTTGGCGATGGCCCAGGCACCCTAGCCCGCCCACCAGGCGCATTCAAGCGGCCCGCAGTTTCTCGGATTTGCCTTACAAAAGAAAGCGACCAAACCCCGCCCTAACAACCTTTAAGCCCGCCTCAGCCGCAAGCTCCAGACTCCAGACTCCAGACTCCAGACTCCAAGCTTGCCGCTTGCCGCTAAGCCTCATTTGCCGTGCACCGTGGAACACCTACCGAACATCGCTAACCGCCCAGGCATTTATCTGCCACGCCAAGTCTGGAATCATGGCCCCCCGCCTCAACAGGAGTGAGCACCGATGCCGCCGTTCTCCCGCGCCCCCCTTCTCGGCCTGCTGCTGGCCAGCCTCGCGACCCAGGCCGCGCCAAAGCAGGACCAGGAGCCGCACATTTACTACAGCATGGTGCCCGGCCAGTTCATGCTGATCGGCAAGCAGCCGGACGGCGGCCCGACCTACTCCGGCACTGCGCAGATCCGCTACGAGAACCAGGCCCTGACCCTGGTCAAGACCGTCAACGGCAAGACCACCACCGCCATCGGCAAAGTGGAACGTGCCCGCATGGCCGAGGCCGATGTCTTGCGTTTCAACTGGCCAGGGCACGCCGCCACCTGCCTGGTGCGCGGTGACCTGGACAACTACTCGCGCTTGTCTTGCTACTGGACCAAGGACGGGGTGGACCACCGCGAGCCGGGCCTGGAGGCGTATTTCCCAACCGAAACCTGGCCGGGCCACCAAGATTGAACCCCGGGTCAGCATGGGCAAGGTGATCACCGCCAACCTCCCCGAGCACCGGAGCGGCTGACGGCAACCTCGCCGCCTTCACCAGTTGTGCAGGTTGCTGCGCGGCGGCGCCAGCAGTTGCTGGGCCAGACTGACGGCGGCCAGCGGCGAGGCACTGTGCAGCAGTGGGTAGCCCCAGAACTGTTCATAGGTCCTGGCAAAAGCCTCGACCTGCGCCTGGTTCTCCGGCTGCGGGGCGATGACGATCATCGCCTTGATCCAGCGACGGATCGCCGCCTTGTTGCACTTGGTCCATATCGAGCCCTGCTTGAGCAACGCCTTGCCCTGAGCGCTGTTGCGCTGCTCGGGCTCAGGTATCAGATCGCTCATCAGGACAAAAGCCTGGGCACGCTGCGTCAGCGCCTCCAACTGCTGGTAAGGGTCGACTACCGGCTGTCCTGCGCCTTCGGCGCGACGCATCCAGACCAGGGGAAAATGCTGATGATCGAAGTACATGGGAACACCTCCAGAAGCTGACAAACAAGAATGCTTATCATCTTCCCGCCAACCATTGTCCGCATCAGCCGAGATCGACAAGAGATTGATTAATCCAGCCAAATGTCACCACCGCCTGGGCCGCGAACGGGTTGGGCGGTACTCCGACGTCGCGGCCACCGCGATCTTGAGTTTGACGAGGCATCGCCAGGCAAGGCCCTGCGGGCCTTTTCGCAGCCTCGCGGGCTCGGCAGCGGCTACAGGGCTTGGTTTTCCAGGGCTTGGCGACGCTCGGCAAAAAATCGCCCCGGCGGCTGGCCCACGGCTTTCTTGAACATGCGGATAAAGGCGCTGGCGCTGTCATAGCCCAGGGTCAGCGCCACACACTCCACCGAGTCGCCCCGGCCCAATTGCTTGAGTCCCAGGAGGATGTGCAACTGGCGCTGCCAGCGGCCGAAACTCAGGCCGGTCTCGGCCACGATCAAGCGGCTCAGGCTGCGTTCGCTGAGGCCGATCTGCTCGCCCCATTGCCCAAGGCTCAGGCGCCGTTCCGGCTGTTCAAGGATCTGCTGGGCCAGACGCCGCAGCTGTGCGTGCCGGGGCATGGGCAGGTGGATCTGCTCACGGGGCGCGACCGCCAGCTCATCCAGAGTCACCGCGACCAGGCGCCCGGCGGCGCCGTCCTGGTCATACAGGAACGGCAGTTGCGCACAGCGCTTGAGCAACTCCTGCAACAGCGGCGACATCACCAGGGTGCAGCAGGCCTGCGGCAACGACCGGGCGTGCTCGGGCTCGACCAACAGGCAATAACCCTGGGCGTTCTCCAGCCCCTGGACCCGATGCTCGATCGCGCTGGGAATCCACACCGCGCACTGCGGCGGCGCCAGCCACAGGCCCTCGGCGCTCTCGCAACTGAGCACACCACCCGCGGGAAACAGCAACTGGGCCTTGCGATGGCTGTGCCACGGCCGTTCCCAGCGCTCTTCTTGCATCGAGATGCGCAGGGCACATACCGGACGTGCAATCGCGTCCGGGTCCTGGTCCTGCTGTTTCAAGACGGGCATCCACCTTCCTCCACACTCCCAGGGCATGCCGGCCATCGGCACGATGCCGGCGCCTGCCCTGCAAGGTCGAGGATTGTGCCGGGCCCACGGGGCTGAGCCAAGCCACTGGCCACACCGGCCAGCGGCTCTGGACGCCGGGGCATTGGCGCTATTGATGAGGGCCTGCGGCCACCGCCTCCAGCAGCCAGGCCTTGAAGGCGCTCATGGCCGGGGTTTGCGCCCGCGACTGCAAGCGCGTCAGCCAATAGCTGCCGGTGACGATGCCGATGTCGAACGGCTGCACCACCGCCCCGCTGGCCAGTTGCCGCTCGAACATCAGCGGCGGCGCCAGGGCCACTCCCAGGCCTTGCAGGGCCGCTTCGAGCATGCCCAGGGAGGAGTCGAAGACAATGCTCTGGGGCAAGGGACTGCCGCCGCCCAGTCCCGCCTCCTGGAACCATTGCGGCCATTCATCGGTGCGATAGGAGCGCAACAGGGTCTGGCCCAACAGGTCCGCCGGGCTGTGCAACTGGTGGGCGATCTGCGGTATGCACAAGACCGACAGCGGCGCCTGCAACAGCTCCAGGGCCTCGATGCCGTGCCAGGCTCCCGTGCCAAAACGGATGGCGTAGTCCAGGCCTTCGGCGGCCACGTCGACACGGTTGTTGTTGGTGCTCAGGCGCAGGTCGACAAAGGGATAGCGCGCCTGGAAATCCCCCAGGCGTGGCAACAGCCAGCCCACGGCAAAGGTGCCTACGGCCCCCACCGTCAGCACTTCGCGGTAGTGCCCGCCCTCGAAACGCCCCAGGGTCTGGGCGATGCGATCAAAGCACTCACGCAGCACCGGCAGCAGGGTCTCGCCTTCGCTGGTCAGCATCAGCCCCCGGGGCAAGCGCTTGAACAGGGTGACGTTGAGCTGGGCCTCCAGGCTCTTGACCTGATGGCTGACCGCCGCCTGGGTCACACAGAGTTCGATGGCGGCGCGGGTGAAACTCAAATGACGGGCCGAGGCTTCGAAAGCCCGCAGCGCGTTCAAGGGCAGGTGTGGACGGAGCATGGGCATTCCCTAGTTTTTCTAATGGCTCCTGCGAAATATCGTCGTTTGCCGATCCTGCGCAGACTGCCTACATTGGCCTCGCTCGCGCAGCGCTGACCACGTTCTCCCTTGTCGGGAAGACTTCGCGAGCACTGCGCCCCGGGGTTCCCGCAAAGAACCCCGAAGCCGGAAAGCTGCTGGGAATAGGCGGCAAAAAAATCAGAACCCATGGAAAACAGCCCATCATGCGCCATAAAACCTCAACCGGATTAGGCATCATCAGCGCCTGCGTACTGCTCCTCGGCAGCGTCGACGCCCTGGCCGAGAACCCCCAGGACAGCCATCTGAAAACCACCGTGGATGCCACCATCCGTCCGCTGATGCAGCAGCAGGGCATTCCCGGCATGGCAGTGGCGATCATCGCCAACGGCAAGCGACATTACTTTAACTACGGCCTTGCCTCCAAGGACAATCAACAGCCGGTGGACAACGACACCCTGTTCGAAGTGGGTTCGGTGAGCAAGACCTTCAGCGCGACCCTGGCCGGCTACGCCCAGGCCAGCGGCAAGCTGGCCCTCGAGGACCACGCCAGCCAGTACTGGCCGGCCCTGCGCGGCAGCGCCTTCGACGGCATCAGCCTGTTGCAGTTGGGCACCTACAGTGCCGGTGGCCTGCCGCTGCAGTTCCCCGATGAGGTCCAGGGCGAAGACAAGATCCTGGATTACTACAACACCTGGAAGCCCACCTTCAGCCCGGGCACCCAGCGCCTGTACTCCAACCCCAGCATCGGCCTGCTCGGCTACCTCGCCGCCCGCAGCCTGGGCCAGCCCTACGATCAACTGCTGGAAAAGAGCCTGTTCCCCAAACTGGGGCTCAAGCACAGCTACATCAAGGTGCCCAAGGACCAGCAGGCCCACTACGCCCAGGGCTATGACAAGCAGAACAAGCCGATCCGGGTCAGCCCAGGCCCCTTGGACGCCGAGGCCTACGGGGTCAAGACCAGTGCCCCGGACCTGCTGCAGTTCATTGCCGACAACCTGCAACCGCAGCCGTTGGACGACACGCTGCAAAAAGCCATCGCCAGCACCCAGAGCGGCTATTACCGGGTCGGCGACCTGACCCAGGGCCTGGGCTGGGAGCGCTACGCCTACCCGGTGCCGCTGGCGCGGCTGGTGGCGGGCAACTCGACGCCAATGGCCCTCGAACCGCACCCGGTAGAATGGCTGACTCCGGCCCAACCGCCCCAGGCCGACGCCTTGTACAACAAGACCGGTTCCACCAGCGGCTTCGGCGCCTATGTACTGTTTGTCCCCAGCCAGCAGATCGGCATCGTCCTGCTGGCCAACAAGAACTACCCCAACGAGGAACGGATCAAGGCCGCCCATGCGCTGCTCAGCGCCCTGGAGGCGGCAAAGTAACCGAGCTGCACAGCAGCGTGTCCCCAGGGGCGCCCGATAAAAAACGCCACCGGCTTGCAACGCCAGGTGGCGTTTTTCTTGTTGCTTGGGCGATGGCGCCTAGACTCAGGAAATCCCCTTCGACCGTTGACCTCAGCCAGCTGTGCAACACCCGATTCCCTGGAGGGCGACAAGGCCCGCATTGAGCCTGATTCAGGGGTGGGGCTGAACCTTCTGCCAGGCTTTCCGGTCGATAACTGCAACCTGGACCAACGCCGCCGCTTGCACACCGCGGGGTGTCCGGGAACCACAGCCGCCGGAGAAATGCCCCGTGATATCGACCCTGCAAATCGCCAGAATCAAAGCCTGGGGCGCCCATGGCTTCACCGCCACCGGCGTGGTCAGCGCCCTGCTCGCCACCCTGGCACTGTTTGAAAACCAGCCCAAGGCCTGCCTGCTGTGGCTGGGGGTGGCGCTGCTGGTGGATGGCGTCGACGGCTCCCTGGCGCGCAAGGTCAACACCCGCTCGGTGCTGCCCAATATCGACGGCTCGGTGCTGGATCTGGTGATCGACTACCTGACCTATGTGTTCATCCCGGCGCTGTTCATCTACCGCTACATTCCCCTGCCGGAGTACAGCGCGCTGCTGGCCACCTCGCTGATCCTGCTGTCGTCGCTGCTGTGCTTCTGCAACGTCAACATGAAGAGCCACGACAACTACTTCCAGGGTTTTCCCGCCGCCTGGAACGTGGTCGCCCTGTGCTTCTACCTGATCGAGCCCGGCCCCTGGCTGAGCTTGCTGAGCATCTTCGCCCTGGCCCTGCTGACCGCCACTCGGGTGCAGTTCCTGCATCCGTTCCGGGTGCGCAAGTGGATGGGGCTGAACATCATCGTGACCTTCGTCTGGCTGCTCAGTGGCGCGCTGCTGATCCTCAGCCACCCATTGCACAGCCCGTCGATCATGGGCCTGTGGCTGGCGGCTTCCGCCTACTTCCTGGGGATCTGCCTGTGGCGCTCGGCCCAGGAGTGGATGAAGGGCAGCCACCAGCCATAGACGGCGGCGGCCCGCATCACAGCGGCGGGTCGTTGCCGATCGCGGCACTCAAGGCCTGGGCCAGGGCCGCCACCGAGTAGGGTTTCTGCAGGAACACGAACTCCCGGGTCTGGCCCTGGGCCAGGGCCGGGCTATAGCCGCTGGTGAGGATCACCGGCAACCCGGGGTAATCGCTGCGGATGCGAGTGGCCAGTTCGATGCCGCTCATGCCGGGCATCACCACATCGGAAAACACCGCCTGGAACACCCCCGGCTCCTGGCTCAGGCGACGCAGCGCCTCGATAGCGCTGGTGGCCCATTCGGTCTGGTAGCCCAGCTCGTTCAAGGCCTGGGCCAGCAGCACGCCCACCTCGGGATTGTCTTCCACCACCAGCAGCGTGGCCCCCTGGCCATCCACCTGCAGCGGCCCCGGGCGAGGGGCCGCTACCGGGCTGACCACAGCTTCGGAGCGCGGCAGGTACAAGGTAAAGCGCGTGCCCTGCCCCGGCTGACTGTGGACCACCAGGCCACCGCCAGACTGCTTGGCAAAACCGAACACCTGGGACAGGCCCAGCCCAGTGCCCTTGCCCACCTCCTTGGTGGTGAAGAAGGGCTCGAAGATCCGCTCGATCTGCTGCGGGTCGATGCCGGCACCGGTGTCGGTCAGGGACACCGCGACAAAGTCGCCGTTCTGGGCGCCCTGGCTGGCGCTGGCGGGAATCTGCGCCACCCGCTCCACGGCAATCACCAGCAGGCCCTCGCCCTGCATGGCGTCCCGGGCATTGACCGCCATGTTGATCAGCGCGGTATCGAACTGGCCGGCGTCGGCATGGATGCAGCACGCTTGCTGCGGCAGTTCGATACGCAGTTCGATGCAGGCGCCGATCAGCGGATTGATCATCTGTGCCAGCAGTTGCACGCTGACGCCGACGTCGAAGGTTTCCGGGCGCAGATTCTGCTGGCGGGCATAGGCCAGGAGCTGGGCGGTGAGCTTGCTGGCGCGGTCCACGGTGTCGGAAATCGCATCGATGTACAGCTGCCGGCGCTCCTCGCTGAGGTTGCGTCGCAACAGGTCGGTGGACGAGCGGATCACCGTCAGCAGGTTATTGAAGTCGTGGGCGACCCCACCCGTCAGTTGCCCCACCGCCTCCATCTTCTGTGCCTGACGCAAGATGTCTTCGGTCTTGCGCAGTGCCTGCGCGGCTTCACGCTCGGCCTGAATGTCACGCCCCACGGCATGCAGGTGCTGGGGGTCGGGCACGGCACTCCAGGACACCCAGCGATAGCTGCCGTCCTTGTGCCGAAAGCGGTTTTCCACCCGTGAAAAACTCTGACCCAGCGCCAGTTCGGTGCAGGCGTTGACCGCCGCCACACTGTCCTGGGGGTGGATGAAATCGTAGAAGCTGCTGCCTTCGAGTTCGTGCCGCTGCCAGCCCAGCAGTCGGGTCCAGGCCGGATTCACGGCGACGATGCGCCCGTTGAAATCCGCCACCAGCATCAGGTCGGTGGACAGTTGCCAGATCCGGTCGCGCTCCTGGGTGCGCTCCTGGACCCGCTGCTCCAGGGACTCGTTGAGGCGGCGTAATTGCTCCTCGGCCTCGCGGGTGGCGGTAATGTCCCGGGAGATGCAGAGGATCTTCTCCGGCTGACCGGCCTCATCGAGCATCGGCGTGACCTGCACATCCCACCACTTGGCGTTGCCGGCCAGGGTGTTGGCGGCGCCCTGGAACCGCGCCGATTCCCCGGCCTGGGCAGCGGCGATGGCGGCCTGGGCGTCAAGGTTGCCCTGGCCCTGCCAGAAGTCCGGCCAGGGGCAGCCGGCAATGGCGTTGAAGTCGCTGACCTCCATGACCCGTAGGCCACCCTCGCTCATGAACGACAACTGACCATCGAGATCCAGCACCTTGATGCAGTCATTGCTGCTGGCCAGCACCCGGGTATTGAGCTCGCGGGTCTCGCGCAGGCGCGACTCGGTGAGCCGGGCGTGCAGCCCCAGGCGCACCCGCGCGGTGGTTTCCACTGTGTGACAAAGCACCCCCAGCACCTGCTCCTGGCGCTCGTCGAATATCGGGCTCATGGAAAACGACCACCAGGTCAGTTCCTCTCCGGGATAGCGCTGCATGTTCACCGGCAGGTCTTCATGACGGCAGGCCTGGCCGCGAAACGCCTGCTCGACCATGGGCTGCACATCCGGCCAGGCATCGGCCCAGAGCGTCTCGATGGTCTGCCCCAGGGCATGGGCCAGGCGCGGCCCCAGCACCGGACGATAGGCGTCATTGAAGAAGAACTGCTTCTGCGGGCCCCATAGCAGGTACAGGCTTTCAGGGGATTCGAGCACCAGGCTCAAGGTGCTGTGCAGCAGGCTGGGCCAGTGCTCCCGAGGGCCCACCGAGGTCTGCGACCAATCGAACTGGCGGATGGCGGCACCGGTCTCGCCGCCGCGCCAGGTCTGGGGGGCGGCACCATCAGCAGAGGAAATAGTCATGGACTGCATCACACAAGGGGAAAAGGGGCTGCGCCGCCCATCAAAGGCCTGCGCAGGATAACTGACCCCTGGAATCCACGGAAGTTAGCAGGTGACGGCGAGCATGGCCCAGCTGTGGGCCTCAGAAGGCCAGCTTGTAGCCGATGGAGAACAGCATGACCGCCAGGCATGGGCGCAGGATCTCGTCGGAGATCCGCCCGGTCATGTGGCTGCCGATCCAGATCCCCGGCAGTGAGCCCATCAACAGGAACCCCAGCAGGTGCCAGTCCATGTTGCCCATGCTGGCATGACCCAGGCCGGCCACCAGGGTCAGGGGCACGGCGTGGGCGATTTCGGTGCCCACCAGGCGCTTGGTGGCCAGGAACGGATAGAGGATGAACAGCGCCACAGTGCCCAGGGCGCCGGCGCCGATGGAGGTCAGCGCGACCATGGTGCCGAGGATCAGCCCGGTGACCACGGTCAGGCCGTTAAGGCCGCGGGGGCTTGGCTGATAGTCGCTGCCGTGACGCTGGGCGAAGGCCATGAGCTTCTTCTTGAAGACGATGGCCAGGGCCGTGAGCAGCAGGACGAAGCCCAGCCCTTGCTTGATCACCGAGTTCAAGGCTTGGGGATCGGAGTCCAGGTTGTTCAGGAACCCTAGGGTGGCCAGTACCGCCGGTACGCTGCCCAGGGTCAGCCAGCCGGTGATGCGCCAGTCGATATTGCGGTTCTTCTGATGTACCAGCACCCCACCGGACTTGGTGATGGCGGCGTACAGCAGGTCAGTGCCCACGGCGGTGGCCGGGTTGATGCCGAACCAGAGCAGGATCGGGGTCATCAGCGAGCCGCCGCCCACCCCTGTCATGCCCACGATGAATCCCACTACCAGGCCTGCGATGACAAAACCGAAATTACCCACATCCATCAATAAAACCCTACAAATCACACGGCCAGGTAAAAAACTGGCGGCAGCATAGCGGCTAAAGCTTATGTCCATTTATATGAATAAAATCTAACGTTATAACCAGGGCCATTTTTTCCATGCACCAGACGCATCCAGCGCCCGCTGCCCTTGCATCCGCCACATACCCATCCAGCCCTCCCTGACCCCCCGGTGACATACACCGCAACCTGCGCATCCGGTATTCTGCTGGGCGCTCGCCGGGGCAACCGATCCTGAGCTCACTCAGGTCCCGCCCCTTTCGTTTTCCAAGGAAGGCCCATGACACCCGACTCGACCCTCTACCAGATCGAGCAACAGCGCATCCGTTTCAGACGCCTGAGCCTGCATCAGCAAGCCCCCGGACCCAGCACGCCGCAGCGTGGCAACTGGGGCCTGGCGTTGTCCGGGGGCGGCATCCGCAGCGCCACCTTCTGCCTCGGCGTCCTGCAAGCCATGGCCCGGGCGCCGGCACCGGCGACGGCCTCCACGGCCCCACTCCAGCCCGCGCCTGAAACCGCCACCGAGCACAGTCTGCTGTCACGCATCGACTACCTGTCCACGGTCAGTGGCGGCGGCTATATCGGCAGCTTCTTCTCCAGCCTGTTCCTTCCCGGCCGCCTGCGTGAGCCCGATCCCCAGGACCCGGTGGGCCAGGCCGCCCGCGATGCCTACCAGGCGCTGCGCTTCGAGCCGCCGGGACGTATCAGCACCGGCGTCGACTACGCCCAGCAGCCCGTGGGCCAGGGCCCGGGCGCCTGGCTGCGGGAAAACGGCCGCTACCTGACGCCCACCGGCTCCGGCGACATGCTCTATGCCCTGGCCATGACCTGGCGCAACTGGCTGTCGCTGCACGCCATGATCGGCATGCCGATCCTGTTGATGCTCAGCCTGCTGACCCTGTTCCAGGTGCTGAGTCAGGCCAGCCTGCTGTTGTGGCCGCTGATGGCCGCCCTGCTGTTCGCCCTGCCCTGCGCCGTGGCGTACTGGCTGGTGATCCCCCAAGGCGATCTGGACCAGCCGCCAAACCTTGGCAACCCGGCCTTGCGCTTCATGCTGGCGATCGTCACCGGCCTGTGGATCGGCGGCGCCCTGGCCTATGACGTGGCCCAATGGCAGGTGGTGGGCACCCTGGCCCTTGGGGCCGCCCTGGTCGGCAGCAACGCGCTGCTGATCACCCACCGGCTGGTCCGTCGGCTGGCGGATCACCGAGACCCGGCCAAGGACAGCACCTGCAACAACTGCGTGCGCAACTACCGGGTGCAGATCACCCGCGCCCTGGGGCGAGCCATGGCGGCAGTGGCCATTCTCGCTTTCCTGGCCCTGCTGGTGACCGGTGCCGAAGCGTTGTATCGCTACCTGCTGGACTATCAGGCCCTGGCCACGCCCCTGCTGCTGGCGCTGCTGATGTGGCTGGTGCGCCGCCTGGTGCTGCTCAAGGATGAAAAGCCGCTGCCCGACTGGATGCGCAAACTGCCCCTGGATGTCCTGGCGCTGGTTGCCGGATGCCTGCTGATGAGCCTGCTGTGCCTGTGCTGGGCGCTGCTGGTGCAATGGGTCGCCCATGACGCTGGCGCCATCAGCTACAGCGCCGCCGCTGCCTGGCGCCTGCTGGCCCTGAGCCTGGTGACCGCCTTGCTGGTCTGCGTCAGCGGGCGCTTCATCGGCTTTCTCAACACCTCGTCGCTCCAGGCCTTCTACAGCGCCCGGCTGACCCGCGCCTACCTCGGCGCGTCCAATGGCCGGCGCTTCAACGGCCCGCCACAGCAGCGCCGCACCTACCTCAGCGTGGCCGAGCCGATGTCCAGCGACGACCTGTCGCTGCAGCAGTACTACGCCACCCCCAGTGCCGGGCCGGTGCACCTGATCAACGTCACCATGAACCTGACGGTGGACCCCGCCGAGCAACTGGTGCAGCGCGACCGCAAGGGCAAGCCGTTGTGCATCGCGCCGAACTGGGCCCCGTCAACCGAAGGCAGCGTCGCCAGCGACGGTCCGGCGGAACGCTACACCCTCGATGGCAAGCCCTACCGCCGTGACCTGAGCCAGGGCCCGGCCTCGGAAATCATGAGCCCCCTGAGCCTGGGCCAGTGGATCGGCGTCTCCGGCGCCGCCTTCAGCACCGGCCTGGGGCGAGCCAACAGCCTGGGCATGTCGCTGATCCTGGGGCTGGCCAACATACGCCTGGGCATCTGGTGGCCCAGCCACTTCCTCGATCCCGGGCAACAGCACTGGAAGCCCCGTGACCTGAAGCCCTGGACCTACTTCGGCACCCAGGCCTACCTGTTCTATGAGCTGACCTCGCGGTTTCATGGACATCGACGCGACTACCAGTACCTGTCCGACGGCGGGCATTTCGAAAACACCGCCACCTACGAGTTGCTGCGTGAGGGGCGCGGGGTGGAACTGATCGTCACCTGCGACAGCGGCTGCGATCCGGATTACCAGTTCGACGACCTGGCCAATCTGGTGCGCCTGGCGCGCATCGACCAGGCCCTGGAGATCCGCGAAGACCCGGGGGTACTGGCCCACCCCCAACTCAAGGCGCTGTTCGGCAGCCTGGAAGAGTTTCGCCAGCCACCGAGCGCCGACAGTCACAAGTGCGCCTTGCTGCTGAACGTCTACGCCCATAGCCCCGACACCCAGGCGGACATCGCGGCCACGCCCCACTGCCGGATCCTGGTGCTCAAGCCGCGGCTGATCGCCGGGCTGACACCGGACGTCGTCAACTACGCCCGGGCCAACCCGGGCTTTCCCAACCAGAGCACGGTGGATCAGTTCTTCGACGAGGCGCAGTTCGAGAGTTATCGCCAGCTGGGGCTGCATATCGGCCAGCAGCTGTTTGGCCGCAGTGGCCAGTCCAACGAAATGGCCGAGGCCTTGTGGCGTTACCTGGATGATCCGCAGCCTTGAGGAAGGGCCAGCGGATCAACCTGAACCTCAGCGCGGCTGGTGCACCTTGACCGCTTCCAGCCACTGCGCCTCCAGGCGCTCCTGCTGTGGGTCGATGCCCTGCTCGGCCAGCAACGCCAGGTGGCGCTCCACTTCACCCAGCATCTGTCCGTGGGCACTGGAGTTGGCGTCCAGCTGATGCATCTGGGTCAACCCCAGGTGATAGAAACGCAGCAGCTTGAGGGCCGCCGGATCGCCCGCCGCCACCCCGGCGGTGACATGATGCATGACATTGGTCACCCGCATCAGGCTGCGCTTGAGGCGCCAGCCATAGACCGCCGAGGCCATCCACGGCTGGGTCCAGAACACCGTGCGCAACAGCACGGCGCTGATCACCAGCCCGGTGAACACGCCGCCGGCATTCCACACCAGGTTATCGCCACCGGGCTGGCCGAACACCGCCACCGCAGCGCTGGAAAACAGCATGGCCAGGGCGATGAACACCAGGGCGATGATCAGGGTGCTGCGGCGGGTTTGCCGACGGTAGAGTTCGGGGTCCTGCGGGGTGATGACGAACATGGGTGCGATGGGCTCCGGAAGCAGTAGGGAAATGAGCAGGCGGGCATTATCACCGCTGGGACCGGGAGCGGTGGCTTAAATCGTCGGCGAAGGGCAGAAATACTGCATAACCCTGATCCAGGTCGCGGTATTGCGCCCTCCCCCGCCTCAACGCCGACGCGCACGCAATGCACGCCCCAGGCGGCGCCAGCCCAGCACCACACCGCTGACGCTGATCAGCAAGCCTCCGGCGCTGAACAGGATCATCCACAGGTCCCACAAGGGGCGGTTGGCCAGCAGCGGCAGCCAGTCCCAGCTGTGCAGCAGGCCGAACAGCCAGCGCGAGGCGCGGCGCGGCTGGTCCAGTTGCCCGACGATGGCGCCGGTGTGCAGGTCCAGGTGCAGCCAGGTCTGGGCCGGGTCGTCGAAGCGCACCCGCAGTACCGGCAGGCGCTGCTGCAAGTGGCCCATCATGCTGTGGGGCTCGCGGGCGTAGTAATAGAAATCGTAGGCAGCCAATTGCTGGACAACCATCGGCCGCTCGGGGCGAATGGCCCAGGCCGCTTGGCGCAAGGTGTCGGGGTTGAACTGGCGCAGCACCTGCTGATCGTCCATGGCCAGAATCCGCGTGCGTCCGGCACCGTCGTAGCCGATCACATAACCCTTGCCGCCGATCATCCGCCACTCCAGTTCCCGGGCCTGCAGGCCGTCATCGGCAAAGCGTTGCAGGGCCTGGGCCGCGTTCAGGGGAAAGGCCGCGGCGTGCAGCGGTGCGCCTTGATAGGCCGCCACCGACAGGGGCTGGGAGCTGCTGAAGATTTTCCACGGGTTCATCGACATCAGGCCGCTGAAGATCCAGGTGATCAGCAGCACGCCGAACAGCATGCCGCCCACATGATGCCAGCGGGCAAAGCCCTGGTACGGCGAGTGCGAACCATTGCGATAGGTGCGCTTGAAACGCCAGCGCAGCACGCCCACCGCCAGGCCGAGCACGGCCATCAGGGTCGCGGCCAGGGACAGGTAAGTGACGATCGGCCCCCAGGCGCCATCGATGCCGATGCCCCGCAGCGGGTACAGCCAGTGCAGCCAAGCACCGATCCAGTTCCAGCCACGCTCGGTGGCAGTGGCATCGCGCACCACCTCGCCCGTGGTGCCGGAGACATACAGCAGGCGTCGTTCGGCATCGGCGGTGGCCACCCGCAGCAAGGGGCGGTAGGCGTCCAAGGCCCGGGACTGGCTCCACATGTCGCCATTCACTGTCCCGCGATCACGCACCGCCACACCGGGGGCAAACTGCCGGGCCGCGGCCAGGGCCTCGACCCGGTCAGTGGGCAGCGCCCGCAGGCCGCTATCGGCCTCGATCGCCACCTTGCGCGGTCCTGGGTATTCGAGGATATAGCGCGGGGCGCCGGCCACCGTGGTCAAGCGAATGCTTGACGGCGCCAGCTCGGGATCAGCAGCGTGCAGCACCTGTTTCAGCTCAATGGGTGCATCGTCCAGTTGCAGCACAGGCAAGCGTGACCAGTGTTCGGCGGGGGTCAGTTTGGGGTAGCCGACATACAGCATCACCACCCCGGAGATAAACCACAGGGCCATGAACAGGCAGGCAACAATGCCCAACCAGCGGTGCCAGAGGTACAGATAACGCTTCATCACAGGCTGCTCGCAAATGCGCGGGGCGCCATCGGACGCCCCGCGGTCTCAGGTTAAAAGCGCGTTTGCAGCGCCAGCTCGAAGGTCCGCGGCGCCCCCAGGTAGAGCTGGGTGGGCGCGGTAGTACGGGCGTAAACCTGATCGGTCAGGTTGCGCACCCGGCCGGTGATCCGCGTATCGGCATTCAACTGGTAGCCGACGAAGGCGCCGAAGATCGTATAGGCCGGCGCATAGCGGGTGTTGGCCGCATTGGCGTACATCGACGACACGTAGCGTGCATCGCTACCGACCTGCCAGGACGGCGCAATGTCATAGCTCAGCCACAGGTTGCCTACCTTGTCCGGGGTGTTGGTGGGGCTGTTGCCCTTGCGCGACACCGGCCGGCCGCCGACGTTTTCATAGAACTCGTCGTACTGGGCGTCGACGTAAGCGAAGTTGCCTTCGGCCAACAGCTTGGGCGTGACCTGCAACGAGCCCGCCAGCTCCACGCCCCGGGACGATTGCTGACCCACCGGCTGGCTGCTGCCGGGGTTGCTCGGATCGGCGGTGGACAGGTTCTTACGTTCGATGCGGTAGGCGGCCAGGGTCGCCGAACCACGGCCGTCGAGGAAATCGAACTTGCTGCCGATCTCCCACTGGTTGCCGGTGCTGAGGTCAAAGTCGCGCACCTGACCGTAGCTGGCGGTGGTCAGGATGCCTGCCGGCGGATCGGCAGCGGTGCTGTATTGCACATAGACGTTGGCCGCCGGGGTCAACTCATAGACCAGCCCCAGGCGCCCGGTGGTGGGCCGGTATTTACGCTGGAAGAACGCCGGATTGGCCTCGGTGACGGCGCGGTAATTGGTCACTTGCAGGTCGATCTGATCGTGGCGCAGGCCGCTGAGCAGGGACAGGCGATCGGTCAGTTGCAGGCGGTTTTCCAGGAACAGGGCCCAGGTGTTCACCTGGTTGCGGCGGTTTTTTTCAAAGCCGCGCTGCATGCCTGGCAAGTCCCAGAAGCTGCCCGGAGCAAAAGCGTCCGGATCGACCCCAGGCAGTGAGCCCGATACCGAGCGCGGGTAGTTGCTCATCACGTTGTGGCTGTAGTCGATGCCCGCCGACCACTGGCTGTCGAGGCCGAACAGACTGTTGTGGTGCAGCAGTTCGAAACGGTTGCCGTTGAGTTCCTGGGCGTGGCGCTGGAGCAGAATGCCAGAGCGCACCACCTGGCTGTTGTCACTCTTGTAGGCGTAGTTTTCCAGGTTGCGGTATTCGCGATCGGCGTTGTAGTGGTACAGGGTGTTGCGCACGGAAGTGCGGTCATTGACCTGATAGTCGATGATCGAACGCAGCCATTGCACCCGCTGTTCATAGCGACCGTCGCTGACGTTGTAGTTCTCGAAGCGCCGACTCTTGTCCACCTCCATCTTGCCCCCCAGCGGGTTCAGCGCCGGCGTGCCCCAGTAAGGGCTGTCGACGCTTTCGTTCTGGTACTCGTAGGCCAGGGTGTGGGACAGCTGGTCGTTGAAATCCGTCAGCAGGGAAAACGCCGTGGTCCAGGCATCGCGCTGTTCGCGGTCGACATAACCGTTGCTGGTGGTGTGGCTGACATCGAAACGCGCGTAGTGGCGCGGCCCGGCGCCGTCGTTCAGCGCATGGTTGAAACCCAAGGAAGTTTCGCGGCTGTCGAAGGAGCCATAGCTGACCCGCCCTTCATTGAACGACTCGGTACGCGAAGGCAGCTTGGTGATGTAGTTGATGGAACCGCCCACCGCGCCAGTGCCGTAGAGAAAGCTCGACGGCCCGCCGACCGCCTCGACCCGGTCGTAGATCCAGCTGTCCACGGGACGGGCGGCGATGGAGTCGTATTGCACGCTGATGCCGTTGAACAGCTGGGTGATCTGCGGCCCGGAGAACCCGCGATAGGAGACGAACCCCGGAATGCCCGGGGATGCCGCGGCGTTCATCCCCGGCACGCTGGCCAGTATGTCCTGGGTGTTGGCGGCGCCGCGCTGCTCGATCTGCTGGCGGTTGACCACATTGACCGTGGCCGGGGTTTCCCGCGGGGTCAGGCCCAGGCGCGAGCCGGTGGTGGTCTGGGTATCCAGTTGCAGACCAGTGGGTTGCACTTCATCGGCGCTGATGCGCGTTTGCGGCAATTGCAGCGTGCCCTCGGCCAGGGCATTGAACGACAGGGCACAGCACAGCGCCGCGCAACTGGGGGAGCGATACAGGAACTTCATGGACTCGGACTCGAAAAAATCATCAAACACCCCGGCCACCGTCGCCATCGTGACCGCAGACTTAAGTACCGGGAGATGAAAAAGACGCGACGCCAAGGCAATCGCGAAGCAGCGCTAGGCGCTCAGAGGGGGAGCCCGAGGATTGAGTGACGGCCAGGAGTAACGCGGCGGCGCCTTGCTGCCCCGCTCGACCTTGACCCGCGCCGAGTGCCGCCCCAGCAGCAGCCAGGCCAGACAGAACAGCAGCCCCAGGCCCAGGCTCACCGCCGAGCACAGGGGGCAGACAAAAGCCCCCATGGTGCTGGGGCCAGTCTTGTCGCTGGAGCTGTCATCCAGGGTCGATGCAGATTCGCCCAGGGCGTGACAGAACTGCCCACCCACGCCGGTGATTTCCAGTGCAGCCATCTGTCCATGACCCAGACCGCAGACGAACACGTTGAACAGCACGCAGAAATACAGCGTCCAGGCAATGTGAGGGCGATGTGCGGAAGAATGGGTCATGGCGGCAAGGTTAACAGTGAAAAACGCACTGGAAAATCACCCATGCATGGCGAGCGAAACTCATGGGCCCGCCTGCGGTGAGGTTGTGGCGAGCTTTATAGCCGACTCGCGAAGCGCGAAGGATCGGACCAGAACTAAAGTCGCCAGGTGAGCCCGCGCCTGGGCGGAACAATGCCGCCTATGCCCATGATGGCTTTTAGCCTTGATGCGCAAGAAGTTGCGCACTCAAATGTGAGTAAGCCTGTGGGCACATCGCTGTAAGCATGACGGTCAGGGCTCTACAGAGGAGTGCGCAAGAAGTTGCGCAGTACTGCGCAACTTCTTGCGCACTTTCTATAGGAATTCAGGCTGGAAACAGCCTGTTGAACCTTGAATTTCCATCAAGTGATTGATTGGCAAAGGGTATTGGCAAGTTGGCATGACTCTTGAGATATCCCTGGAGCCCGGCCGGCCATTCAGGCCTCCGGGTTTTCCGTATATCCAAGCAAGGAGAGCAACAATGGCAACCCCAGCGTACATGTCCGTCACCGGTACCAAACAAGGTCTGATCACCGCCGGTGCCTTCACCGCTGACTCCGTTGGCAACACCTACCAGGAAGGTCACGAAGATCAGGTCATGGTCCAGGGCTTCAGCCATGAAGTGATCATCCCCCGCGATCCGCAGTCCGGTCAGCCCACCGGCCAGCGGGTACACAAACCGGTGAAGATCACCAAGGTTTTCGACAAGGCTTCACCGCTGCTGCTCGCGGCCCTGACCTCCGGTGAGCGTCTGAGCAAGATCGAAATCCAGTGGTTCCGCACCTCCGCCGCCGGCACCCAGGAGCATTACTTCACCACCACCCTGGAAGACGCGATCATCGTCGACATCAAGGACTACATGCACAACTGCCAGGACCCGTCGAACGCGCATTTCACCCACCTGGAGGACGTCGAGTTCACCTACCGCAAGATCACCTGGACCCACGAAGTGTCGGGCACTTCCGGCTCCGATGACTGGCGTACCCCGGTCGCCGGTTAAATCCAGCGGCAGGTTCCAACCCATCGGTCAGCCGGGCTGATCGATGGGGTTCGCGCTCCCAGGCACGCCTGAGGAGGCACACCGGTCATCCGTTGGATGGGATGAGGCTCGGGAAAACCGAGCACCGACTGCACACTCCCTGATCGCTCGTGCTGTCAGGGGGGATGAGCACTTCACGAAGTGGAGGTGTGTGTCATGCGTCAAAGGGATTTGCAGTTCACGTTTTCCGTGCTGACCGCACAGGTGGCGTTCGAGGTTGTCGAGTTCACCCTGGAAGAAGCCTTGTCCGAGCCTTTTCGCCTGACGCTCGAACTGGCCAGCGACAACGGTGCCATCGATTTTGGCCAGATCCTCGACCAGCCGGCCTTGCTGACGATCTGGCAAGGCGGCCTGCAGGTGCGGCATGTTCATGGTTTGGTCAGCAGCTTCACCCAGGGTAAAACCGGGTTTCGTCGCACCCGTTACCGCCTGCTGGTGGAGCCGCAACTGGCTCGGCTGGCCCTGAGTTCCGACTGGCGTATTTATCAGCAGAAAACGGTGCCCGAGATCCTCAAGTCGGTGCTCGACGAGCACGGCGTTCTTGATTACCAGCCCTACATCCACACCCCGCATGCGCCGCGTGAATACTGCGTCCAGGCCGGTGACACCGACCTCTATCTGTTCGACCGCCTGTCCACCGAGGAAGGCCTGTTCTATTTCTTCAAACACGATGCCAACGCCCACACCCTGGTCCAGGGTGACAAGTTGTACGTCCAGGAGCGCATCCAGGGCGGGCCGGTGCTGTACTCCACCCAACCGGCCGGGGATGCCCCGCAACCGGTGCTGTACGCCTTCAGCTACACGGAAAACGTGCGTACCGCCGAGCAGACGCAGCGCGACTACAGCTTCAAGCGCCCGGCCTTCGACCAGCAGCAGCGCATGCTCGGCGATGACCTTGAACATCAGGCCCAGCACTATGAGCGCTACGATTACCCAGGCCGCTACAAGAGCAGCGCCGTCGGCCAACCCTTTACCCAAAACCGCCTGTTGGGCCATCGTCGCGATGCCCGGGTGGCGACGGTGGAAGGGGATGATCCACGGCTGATTCCGGGGTTTTCCTTCCAACTGACCGGGCACCCGCGGGGCGACTTCAACCGCTGGTGGCGCTCGGTGCGCATCACCCACAAAGGGATACAGCACGCCAGCCAGCAAGAAGAGGCCGCTGGCGCCGAGATGGGCGTGAGTTACGACTTCCGCGCCCAGATCATTGCCGAGGACTGCGAATGGCGGCCGAGGCCACTGCCCAAACCGGTCATTGACGGCCCGCAGATAGCCACGGTGGTGGGCCCGGAAGGCGAGGAAATCCACACCGATGAATATGGCCGGGTGAAAATTCAGTTCCCCTGGGACCGCGAGGGCAAGCACAACGGCTTCAGTTCCTGCTGGGTGCGGGTCTCACAGAACTGGGCGGGGGCGCAGTGGGGCCATATGGCAATCCCACGCATTGGCCAGGAAGTCATAGTCGACTACCTGGATGGCGACTGTGACCAGCCAATCATCACCGGACGCACCTATCGGGCCAGCCATATGCCGCCCTACCGCCTGCCGGATCACAAGACGCTCAACACCCTCAAGAGCAAGGAACACAAGGGCAGCCGGGCCAACGAACTGCGCATCGATGACACCACCCAGCAGATCAGCGCAGCCTTGATGAGCGACCACGGCAGCAGCGCCTTGCACCTGGGGTACCTGACCCATCCCCGGCCCGAAGGGGGCGCACCCCGTGGCGAAGGCTTTGAACTGCGCACCGACGAGCGCGGCGCCTTGCGCGCGGCCAGGGGACTGCTGCTCAGCACTGAAGCGCAACTGCAGGCCAATGCCGGGCAGCTGCAGCGTGGCGCGGCCATCCAGGTGCTGGAAGCCGCGCTGCAACTGGCCAAGGGGCTGGGCGACTACGCCGAAGACCACCAAGGCGTCGGGCACGACACCCAACCGCAGCAAACCCTCAGTGAGGCGGTGCGCGACCTGGGGCATGGCGCCAACGACGAGTCGCAGCAGAGTAACGGCGGCAACCCGGCCATCGCCCTGAGTGGCCAGGCGGGCATCGCCGCGGTGTCTCCCCAGAGCGTCACCCTGGCGGCGGGCGAGCATATCGACAGCGTCGCCCAGCAGAATCAGCAGCTCACCTCGGGGCAGAAATTTGTGGTCAACGCCGGTAGCGACCTGGGCCTGTTCGCCCAGAGCGGCGAGATGCGCCACATCACCCACCAGGGGCCGATGTTGCTGCAGGCGCAACAGAACAGCATTCGCCTGGAAGCGGATCAGAGCGTGGAAGTCAGCGCGGGCCAGCAGCACGTACTGGTGTCTGCCAAGGAGCACATCACCCTGATGTGCGGCGGGGCTTACCTGACGCTCAAGGGCGGCAATATCGAGTTGGGCATGCCGGGGAATTTTACGGTCAAGGCAGCCAAGCACTCTTCTATCGGTCCCGCACATGCCTCGACCACGTTCAACTCATGGGAGTCGACCCCGTTCAATGACGCCTATGTGCTGCGTGATGAAATCACCCTTGAGCCTCTGGCAAACACCACCGTAGAACTGCGGCGCGGCGACGGTGGGGTCACCACCCTCACGACCGATGGACAAGGCCGTCTGCCCAGGCAGCAGGACCTGGCCATGGATCAAGTCCAGATGCGCATTCTGGCCAAGGGAAATAGCTCCAACGACGACAGGGAGTCCACTGCATGAGCAGCCAAGCAGCCGATAACACTGAGGACGTCATCATTCCTCGCTCGCGCGACAATCTGGGGCGACCGGTCTACAAGACCCAACTGACCCGTACCGAGGACCAGCGTGAAAAGGTCCTGCTGGCGAGGCAGGCCGCGCCGATTCCGGTGATCTTCATTCCAGGCATCATGGGCAGCAACCTGCGCAACAAGAAGAACCAGAACAAGATCTGGAGTCCGCCGAATGCCAGCTTTTGGCCCACTGATGCCCTCCCCGCTCTCGCAGCCTTGGCTGTCTGGTGGGGCCGCGGCCCCAAGGATCGACAGAAGCTGCTAAAGCCGGAAAAAGTCGAGGTGGATGATCGAGGCTCGATTGATACGTGCTCATCCGGCCTGAGCAAAGAGGCGGCGCGCATTCGTGGCTGGGGGACGGTGATGCGCAGCGCCTACAACCCGTTCATGGCCCTGATGGAGGGCCGCTTGGACAGCATCGTCAGCCGACAACAGATCCAGCAATGGTGGAACACTGAAAGCCTGCATGAACCCGCAGCCTATGGCGAAGAACTGGGGCAGGCGACGCCCCTCAGCGAAGATGAACTGAAACAGGCGGGCAAGTATCAATTCGACGTCTGGTGCGCCGGTTACAACTGGCTGCAATCCAACCGGCAGTCCGCCCTGGATGTGCGTGACTACATCGAGAACACCGTCCTCGCCCACTACCGCGAACACGCAAGCGTCAGCCCTGAGCAGGCGGATCAGATGAAGGTCATCCTGGTCACCCACTCAATGGGCGGGCTGGTTGCACGCTCCCTGACCCAATTGCACGGTTACAAACGAGTGCTTGGCGTGGTCCATGGCGTGCAACCGTCAATCGGTTCATCGGCCATCTACCACCACATGCGCTGCGGCTATGAAGGTATTGCCAGCATCATCCTTGGCTACAACGCAGGCGAAGTGACCGCGGTGGTGGCCAATGCCCCAGGGGCGCTGGAACTGACGCCTAGCAACGAGTATCGGGAAGGTCGCCCCTGGTTGTTCCTGTGCGATGCCCAGGGGCAGGTCATCAAGGATATGGACGGTAAACCCCGCGCCTATCCGCAGAACCAGGACCCCTACGAGGAAATCTATAAGAGCACCGCCTGGTATGGGTTGGTGCCGGAGCAGAACACTAAGTATTTGGATATGTCGGAAAAGACTAATACCAATACTGAAAAAAGCCCTCGACATGAATTCAGCAAGCGGATTGATGCGGTTGCTGTGTTCCATCGTGAACTAACTGCAGCAAGCTACCACCCTGAAACCTATGCCCACTATGCGGCAGATGATGCTCGTCACAGCTGGCGAAACATGATTTGGCAAGGCAATCCCACTCCTCTGGAAACACCAGGCTCCGCGCTCAAGGATGACGAGACTGGCAGCTACAGCAGTTGGTTTCGCCGTGGCTTGCCAACCATTGTGCCAACGCTCGAAAACTGGACAGACAAAGAAGAGGACCAGTCTGGCAGTGGTGGCGACGGCACGGTGCCAACCGACTCCGGGCAGGCCCACAAGAAGGCGGGTATCAAGGCCAGCTTCCGCCAGGGCAGCAAAGGCGCGGGACAGTACAACACCGAAAAGGGCTACGAACACCAAGAAAGCTACAACGACAAACGAGCCCAATGGGCCGCGCTTTATGGCGTAATCAAGATCGCTCAGTTGGCTGACTGGCACCCTGATGACAAGGAGGGCTTATGACACTCACTCGTCGCTTGTTTACCGTTCTTGGCCTGGTCGCTTTAACCAGTGTGGCCAGCTGTACTTCGTTCTCATCTTCTCGGAGCCCCACCATGGATAAAAGTGGATGGATCACCCACTGTTACGGACGCTTCCTGATCGATTTTCCGCCACAAGCAAAGATCAACGCTGGATATGACTTATGGGGAATAGAAATTGAGGGGCTTGAAGACACTCCTACCTCCTTAGCGGCCAAGATCGATCAACGCGAGATAGAGCTGAAGAATCAAAGACATAAAACGATACAGAGCAGCATGTTTCTTCGCCGAGTAGATCTTGGTGAAGGAGCTACAGGACTACTCTCTTGGAGCTCAGATGCCAGCACGGAAATGTATCGGTTAGACACTTACCTGGTGTCTAAACCAGAAGGGCGGACATACTACCGAAAAGGAGAAATATCAGTTGATAGAGAGCACCGTGGCATTGAGATCGCTACCTCTCTGGCTCGTAACCTACGCTCTCGTGCCCCCAACGAAATCCCCACCGAACCGGGATTCTGTATCGACCGGGCCTATATCGCGGGTGACAGCTTTCAAAGTGAAGACTTCGATATAGGCGTGACCTTCCCGGAACACCCTAGAACCTTTTTATCATTCAGATCCAGCACCGGAGCCGAAGAAGATCGGTTACTGGATCGAGTAAGTGGCTTTCTGATGGGTGCGGCAAAGATGGTTGCAGGCATCGAGACCCTGCGAAAAAGAGAGCGTGGCGGTGCCATTCCCGCCGATGAGTACCTGCTGGCAGGCAGCGCAAAGGGCCAGCGCACCTACACCTTCCTCTGGGAAGCTCAGGGCAAGGACGAGTCGATCAACGAGCCCCATCTCAAGGTAGAACTGAGCGTGGAGGAAGCTGATGACGATGACGATGGCAAGCCAGCGGCTCCCGCTTTCAAGTCCGATAAAGCCGCACTGGAACTGTGGGATGCCATCATCGATTCGATTCGCCTGCGCCCGGTATCGGCTCCTGGACGCGACAACAATGCCGGCCTCCCCTCCCCGCCTAATGGTCCGCAACGGATGGCCAACAATCCATCGGTAGATGATGACTACGCCCTGGAAGAGTTCCTCGCTGAGCTGAAGCCTAAAGATAACTGGATGGATGATTTGTGATTTTCCTAAGGAAGAGCGCGCGACCACAGCACACTCGCCAATGGGCCGCATTATCTGACGTGATCAAGATCACTCAATTGGCTGACTGCCAGCTGGGTGCCAAGGAGGGTTTATGAAGCGCACTCATTGCCTACTAACGACCCTTGGTCTTATCGCCATGACTAACGTTATCAGTTGCACATCGACTTTTTCCTCTCGGAGCCCGGCCATGGACAAGAGTGGATGGATTACTCATTGCTACGGACGCTTTCTGATCGATCTGCCGCCACAGGCAAAGATCAATGCTGGATATTATCTGTGGGGCGACAACATCGAAGCGCTCGACGATAGCCCTGAGGCCTTAGCAGCCAGAATCGACAAGCGTGAGCAGAAGCTGAAAAGTGAACGCCATAGCAAAACACAAGAGGGCATGTTTCTAAGGCGGACTGAACATCAAAATGGTTCAGTTAGCCTATGGTCATGGGATTCAACGGCTAGCACCTTGTCATACAGAGTTGATTCATATTTGGTGACACCACAAAAAGGCTCTGTCTATTACTATTCGGGAGAAGTTACTTATGACAGAGAGAAAAGAGGATTAGAAATAGTTAATGATTTAGCCCGCAACCTACGCTCTCGTGCCCCCAACGAAATCCCCATCGAACCAGGATTCTGTATCGACCGGGCCTATATCGCGGGTGACAGTTTTCAAAGTGAAGACTTCGATATAGGCGTGACCTTCCCGGAACACCCTAGAACCTTTTTGTCATTCAGATCCAGCACCGGAGCCGAAGAAGATCGGTTACTGGATCGAGTGAGTGGCTTTCTGATGGGCGCGCTGAAGATGGTTGCGGGCATCGAGACCCTGCGCAAAAGAGAGCGTGGCGGCGCCATTCCCGCCGATGAGTACCTGCTGGCAGGCAGCGCAAAGGGGCAACGCACCTACACCTTCCTCTGGGAAGCCCAGGGTAAGGACGAGTCGGTCTACGAGCCCCATCTCAAGGCGGAACTGAGCGTGGAGGAAGCTGACGTCGATGACGATGGCACCCTACCAGATCCGGCTTTCAAGTCTGATAAAGCAGCACTTGCGCTGTGGGATGCCATCATCGATTCAATTCGCCTGCGTCCGGTATCGACGCCTTACAGCGATGGCAATGACCGGATGCTCAAGGCTGCAATACTGCAGAAGCAGCCTTGAGCAAAGCCCCTGAAAGGGCTGGCCTTAGCGGCGAAATCTTAAGCCGGCGTTACCGCAGCAACGGGTATGTCTCCCCATCCTTGTCGCCACTTCGCCGACGGCCACCACACTCTAAGTTCAAGAAGACCGGGGGACTCGGGCTTTACGAGCGCGGCTCGTCCGAGCATGAGCAGACACCTCGCGGGCTAGCGTCCAGCAACGCCTCCACCACCGCCCGGGCGGGCCATCTCCACGGAATGCACCATGGACCAGATCAGCCCGCGCTCGATGCCGCTGCCCTGCTGGGTGATTTCATCGCAGACCTCTTCGGCGCATTTGAGTAACAACGACACATGCGCCAACGCCTCTTCAGCACTGACGCCTGGGCGCACGCTGAACAGCGAGTCGGCAGAAACAGGTTTGGCTTGGGTGTTGCGCTGGAACAACACGGGGTCCTGCGGTTGTCGAGCCAGAGCCACGCGCAAGGTGGCGTTGGCGGCCTTGAGTTCGGGATCGCGATAGGAAGTGGGTGGATCGGGGACGAGCTTTTTCATGGTCTAACTCCTTGCAGATAAAAGGAGCCAACACCGTTCGCTTGCACACGAATAAGGTGGCAGCCGTACGCAGGTGTGCAAGACCGAGTCTGCAAGGACACCCGGCAGATCCGAAGATCTCCCACGCACGGCCGCCATAACGCAGCGGACATGAAAACGACCAATCAGTGCTGATCGTTTGTGCGCCTTTGCAGAGTTCGGACTTGCACATCCGAGCCATCGATTTGGCGATGGCTCCAGCACCCTAGCCCGCCCATCAGGCGCATTCAAGCGGCCGGCAGTTTCTCGGATTTGCCTTACAAAAGAAAGCGAATGGGCGTAGTTCCAAGCACCTTTCAGCACTCTCTGAAACAGCCAAAGATTTGTGGCGATAGCGTTTTCCCCCGGCGGGTTAGCTTGTCAGCAACCAGCCCGCTCACCGTCCCGCCGCATTGTTTTCGTATCTGCGATGTACCTGATGCACCGCGCCAACTGGCCGGGCGATGCTCGCCCGTTCGCAGCCTTCGGCAGCTCCTACAAGGGAAGGTGCTCCCCCCATTCCCGCTCCAGGCCGGCCGCAAGGCCGCCGTCTGGCTCTTGATCTTGATCTTGATCTGAACGCCCCGTTAACCACGATGGCCGAACGCAGGCATTGAGCCGTGGGTAACCCGGCAGGGATGCCGGGTTAGCCGCCACCCGGCCATGGATGGCCGGTGGCGGCGGCCCACGGATCAATGCCGGAGTGAGGGCATGCCGAGCCTAGGCGAGGCACCGAGTGGAGGGGCAGAGCGTTTTGCTTACTTTTGCGCTTTTCAAAAGTGAGTCGCTGTAAGAGCGAAACCATAAGTGGTCGTTACCGCAGCAACGGACATGCCCACCAACAAGACCGCCCCCTCATGCTCCACGACCACCACGCCCCCAAACAGGCCCCCACCCCTCACCACAACAAGCCCCCCACCCAACAGAAATGCCTATCGCCCGCCTATGTGCCCCAACGCACAGACACCCTCCCCCACGCCCGCCACCGTCAAGGTTGCAGCTTTTTGCCTGAAACGTTCGTCGCGACGGTGCATCGATTTGACCGCACGCCCCGCTCCCGGCCCTCCCTCGCACCCCGTGCCGAGGGACGGCTCTGTTATGCCAAGGAAAACATGGACAGTCATTGGACCCACACATTCCTGAGGTTCTGCCGTCTGCCCGCCGCCAGATACGGCCAATGGAAGGCCTCGCGCAACAGCGTCGAATACGAAGCGCCGCTGCGCTCGGAATTGTTCAGCAGTGAACAGATGGCCAGCCACGGCACCCTGCTGGCGCACCAGCACCGCCTGAGCCAAAGCCGCAACCCCGACTGGCTGCTGGCACGCCTGTCGGACAACGCCAGCGCCCTGGCCAGTTGCTGCAAAAGCCTGACGGCCGCCACCGGCAGCTCGCCCCGGGCCACCCCCGCCGCCGAATGGCTGCTGGACAACTACTACCTGCTGGAAGAACAGATCCGCATCACCCGCACTCACCTGCCCCGGGGCTACAGTCGGCAATTGCCGCGCCTGGCCAACGGCCAGTCGGCGGGCCTGCCACGGGTCTACGACATCGCCCTGGAAACCATTTCCCACGGCGACGGCCGGGTCGACAGCGAAAGCCTGGGGCGTTTCGTCGACAGCTACCAAAGCGTCACCCCGCTCAAGCTCGGCGAGCTGTGGGCCATTCCCATCATGCTGCGCCTGGCCTTGATCGAGAACCTGCGGCGCGTGGCCTTCCGGGTCATGGCCAACTGGAGCGAGCGCAATCTGGCCAACGACTGGGCCGACCGCCTGATGGAAACCGCCGAGCAGGACGCCAAGAGCGTGGTGCTGGCGGTGGCCGACATGGCCCGCTCGGCACCGCCCATGAGTGCCGCCTTCGTCGCTGAACTGGCGCGGCGCCTGCAGGGCCAGAACGCCGCCCTGGTGCTGCCCCTGGCCTGGATCGAGCAACTGCTGGGGGAAACCGGGCTGAACATCGAACGCCTGGTGCAGCTCGACGCCCAACAGCAAGCCGCCGATCAGGTGTCCATCAGCAACAGCATTTCCAGCCTGCGCCTGCTCTCGGCCAGCAACTGGCGCGAGTTCGTCGAACTGATGAGCCGGGTCGAACAGGTGCTCCAGGACGACCCGGCCAAGGTCTACAGGCGCATGGATTTCGCCACCCGCGACCATTACCGGCATGTGCTCGAACGCCTGACCCGCCACTGCCCCCTGAATGAAGACCAGGTGGCCCGCCAGTGCATCGAACTGGCCCGGGCCCACTACCGCGCCGAGGCCCCGGAAGCCGTGGCCGGCCATGTCGGGCATTACCTGATCGGCGCCGGACGCCGCACCCTGGAACAACAGATCGGCGCCCGAGTGCCCCTGGCCGAACGCGGCCGGCGCCTGCTGACCCAGGCGCCCCTGGGCTTTTTCCTGGGGCCGGTGATGCTGCTCTCGGCGCTGTTCGCCTGGCCGTTTCTCGATGCCCTGTATCAGGAAGCCAGCCCCGGCCATTACTGGCTGGCACTGTGGGCGGTGCCGGCGTTGCTGCTGGCCAGCCGCCTGGCCATCGGCCTGATCAACGGCCTGGTGACCCTGACCGTGGCCCCGGGCATTCTGCCGCGCCTGGACTACAGCGAAGGCATTGCGCCCCGGGCCCGGACCCTGGTGGCGGTGCCCTGCCTGTTCGGCAACGCGGCGGATGTCGAAGAGCTGGTGGAAGGCCTGGAAGTGCGCTTTCTGGCCAACCGCGATGCCCAGCTGTACTTCGCCCTGCTCAGCGACTTTCTCGACGCCCCGAGCGAAACCCAGGACGGCGACACCGCCCTGCTGGCACTGGCCCGACAAGGCATTGAGGCGCTGAACCTGAAGTACCCCGAAGAGGCGGTGGATCGCTTCTACCTGCTGCACCGGCCACGGCTGTGGAACGCCGCCGAACATTGCTGGATGGGCCACGAGCGCAAACGCGGCAAGCTCGAAGACCTCAACGCCCTGCTGCGCGGCCGGGGCCAGGAACGCTTCTCGCTGATCGTCGGCGATATCCAGGCCCTGCCCGAGATCACCTACGTCATCACCCTGGACAGCGACACCCAACTGCCCCGGGACGTGGCCCAGCAATGCGTGGGCGCCATGGACCACCCGCTGAACCGCCCACAGACCGACCCGCTCAGCGGGCGCATCGTCAGCGGCTACGGGATTCTCCAGCCGCGGGTCGGCATCAGCCTGTCGAGCACCGCGCGCAGCGCCTATTCCCGACTGTTCGCCAGCGATGCCGGGATCGATCCCTATACCCGCGCGGTGTCGGACGTCTATCAGGACCTGTTCCAGGAAGGCTCCTTCGTCGGCAAGGGCATCTATGCCCTGGACACCTTCGAGCAGACCCTGGGCGGGCGCTTTGCCGACAACCGGATTCTCAGCCACGACCTGATCGAGGGCTGCTACGCCCGTTCCGGGCTGCTCAGTGATGTGCAGCTGTTCGAGGAATACCCAGCGCGCTACAGCGCCGACGTCAAGCGCCGCCAGCGCTGGATTCGCGGCGACTGGCAACTGCTGCCCTGGCTCCTGCCCTGGTCGCCCAAGGCCGCCGGCGGCCTGGAAAGCAATCGCCTGAGCCCGCTGGCACGCTGGAAAATCCTCGACAACCTGCGTCGCAGCCTCGAACCCCTGGCCTTGCTGAGCATGCTGCTGTGGGGCTGGCTGGGCTCCACCCAGCCCCTGGCCTGGACCCTGGCGGTGCTGATTGTGCTGCTGGTGCTACCCCTGTCCGCCGCCTTGCGCGAGCTGGTGCACAACACCCCGGAAGTGCCGTTGCTGCAACAACTGAACGCCGCCCTGGGCAGCGCCGGCCAGCACCTGTCCCGGGCCCTGTTGCCCCTGGCCTGGCTGCCCTATGAGGTCGCCTACAGCCTGGACGCCATGGCCCGCGCGTTGTGGCGCATGGGCATCAGCAAAGCTCATCGCCTGCAGTGGCAACCGTCCCGGGAAGCCGAGCGCGGCCCGGATGACAACCTGCTGCAGCTGTACCGGCGGATGTGGATCGGCCCGTTGCTGGCCCTGCTGCTGACAGGGCTGCTGTGGCCGCGGCCGCAACTGCTGATGGCCGCGCCCTTGCTCCTGGCCTGGCTGGCCGGCCCGGCCCTGGCCTGGTGGCTCAGCCGCCCGGCAAGCCAGGTGGCGTTCGAGCCTTCCAGCGGCCAACGGCGTTTCCTGCAGAGCCTGGCCCGCCGCACCTGGGGCTTTTTCGACCAGTACGTCGGCCCCGATGACAACTGGCTGGCCCCGGACAATCTGCAGGAACAGCCCCAGCAGCGCATCGCCCATCGCACCTCGCCGACCAACCTCGGGTTGGCCCTGCTGGCCCATCTGGCGGCCCACGACTTCGGCTACCTGAGCAGCCGCCGGCTGATGCAACGCCTGGAGCAGATGCTGGCCAGCATGGGCCGGCTGGAACGCTATCGCGGGCACTTCTACAACTGGTACGACACCCAGAGCCTGCAACCCTTGCCGCCGCGCTATGTGTCCACCGTGGACAGCGGCAACCTGGTGGGCATGCTGCTGACCCTGCGCCCCGGCCTGCAAGCCCTGGTGGACAGTCCTCCGGCGCTGCTGCAGATCGCCAACGGCCTGCTGGACAGCCTCGATGTGTTCCAGGACGCCCTCACGGCGGCCGGCCAGGACACCGCCCCAGTGCTGCGCTGGCGCCTGGAAACCCGCGCCGTGCATGAGCACCTGAGCCTGCATGCCGATGTGGCTCCGGATGCCTTGCTCGGGCTGCTGCAACGGATTGCCGACAGCGTCGAGCAGGCGCAGACCGGCACAACGGACGATGTGGACTTCTGGCGCCAGGCACTGGCCGCGCAATGCCGTGACCTGCATGACGAACTGCAATGGCGCTGCCTGCCGCCCATGGCCGATGGCCGCCGCTTCGGCACCCTGAGCTGGCGCCAGTTGGCCCAGTTGGACGCCGGGTATTGGTTGCCGATGCACCACGAGCGGATCGCCGCCGTGCGCGAGCTGGCCCTAGAGCGCATCAGTTGCCTCAGTCGATTGCTGGAAGCGGTAGCCAGCATGGCGCAGATGGACTTCGGCTTTCTCTACGACACCCGTCGTCACTTGCTGGTGATCGGCTACAACGCCGATGAACACCGCCTGGATGCCGGTTACTACGACCTCTTGGCCTCGGAAGTGCGCCTGACCCACTTTGTCGCCATCGCCCAGGGACAGTTGCCCCAGGAAAGCTGGTTCGCCCTGGGCCGCCTGCTCACCAGCAGCGCCGGCACCCCGGTGCTGCTGTCCTGGACCGGTTCGATGTTCGAATACCTGATGCCGATGCTGGTAATGCCCAGCTACCAGGGCACCCTGCTGGACCAGACCTGCCGCGCCGCGGTGGCCCTGCAGATCGAGCACGGCCAGCAACTGGGCCTGCCTTGGGGCGTGTCCGAGTCGGGCTACAACACCCTCGACAGTCAGTTCAACTACCAGTACCGGGCGTTCGGCGTGCCGGGCCTGGGGCTCAAGCGTGGCCTCGGTGCGGAACGAGTGGTGGCGCCCTACGCCAGTGTCCTGGCGCTGATGGTGGCGCCCCAGGCCGCCTGCCAGAACCTGCAGCGCCTGGCACAGCTGGGGCTGGGTGGACGCTTCGGCCTCTATGAAGCCGTGGACTACACCGAGTCGCGCCTGCCCCGGGGCCAGGACCATGCCGTGGTGCGGTCGTTCATGGCTCACCACCAGGGCATGAGCCTGCTGGCCCTGGCCTGGTTGCTGCTGGATCAACCCATGCAACGGCGCTTCGAATCCGATCCGCAGTTCCAGGCCATCGCCCTGCTGCTGCAGGAACGGGTGCCGAAAACCGCCGCCCAGTACCTGCACGCCGCCGGTGCTCCGGAAGCCGACGAAGCGGCCCGGGCCCATGAAAACAAACTGCGGGTATTCGCCGACCCGGACCGCAAGCGCCCGGCCGTGCAACTGCTGTCCAACGGTCACTACCACCTGATGCTCAGCAGTGCCGGTGGCGGCTACAGCCGCTGCAACGAACTGGCAGTGACCCGCTGGCACGAAGACCCGACCCGCGATCACTGGGGGCAGTTCTGCTACCTGCGGGACGTGGCCAGCGGCGACTTCTGGTCCGCGGCCTACCAGCCAACCCGCCACCGCCCAGAGCATTTCGAGGCGATCTTCACCGATGCCCGGGCCGAATTCCGCGTGCGTGAACGGGACTTCGACAGCCACCTGGAAATCGTCGTGTCCCCCGAGGACCCCATCGAACTGCGCCGCCTGCACCTGTGCAACCGGGCCCGGGGGCGCCGCAGCATCGAGCTCACCAGCTACGCCGAGGTGGTCCTGGCCCCGGCCCAGAGCGATGCGGCCCACCCGGCCTTCAGCAACCTGTTCATCGAAACCGAACTGCTGCCCAGCCTGCAGGCCATCGTCTGCAGCCGCCGGCCACGGGCCCAGGAGCAGCCAGTGCCGTGGCTGTGCCACCTGCTGGCGGCCCACGGCGTGGACATCGACGCCATCTCCTATGAAACCGACCGCGCACGCTTTATCGGCCGCGGCCGGGATCTGGCCGCGCCCCAGGCCCTGGACCCGCAGGTCGAACGGCTCTCGGGGAGCGATGGACCGGTGCTCGACCCGATCGTGGCGATCCGCTGCCGGATCACCCTCGACCCCGGCCAGAGCGCCACCATCGACCTGGTGACCGGGGTCGCCGAGAGCCGCGAACACTGCCTGCAACTGATCCACAAATACCGTGACCGGCACCTGGCGGACCGGGTCTTCGACCTGGCCTGGACCCACAGCCAGGTGCTGTTGCGCCAGCTCAACGCCTCGCTGGCCGAAGCCCGGCTGTTCCAGCAGATGGCCGCCTCGCTGCTCTACGCCAACGCCAGCCTGCGGGCCGACAGCAGCCTGCTGCTGGCCAACCGCCGCAGCCAGTCCGGGCTCTGGGGCCAGGGCATTTCCGGCGACCTGCCGATCGTCCTTTTGCAAGTGGGTGACCTGGCCAACATCACCCTGGTGCAGCAACTGATCAAGGCCCACGCCTACTGGCGGCAGAAAGGCCTGGCGGTGGACCTGGTGATCTGGAACGAGGATCAGGTCGGCTACCGCCAGCAGCTCCAGGACCTGATCATGGGCCTGGTGACCTCCGGCAGCGAAGCCAGCCTGATCGACCGTCCCGGGGGCATCTTCGTGCGTCCGGCCCAGCAACTGTCGGGCGAAGACCGCGTGTTGATGCTGGCGGTGGCGCGCCTGGTGATCAGCGACAGCCGCGGCAGCCTCGCCGAGCAGGTCCACCGGCGCCGCGCCGATCCGTCGCTGCCGCGCCTGGAAGCGCCCCTGGTGCGCCTGCCACAAATGGCCAGCAGTGCCCCGCCAGCCCCGCTGCCGGAACTGATCCTGGAAACGCCCTACGGCGGCTTCAGCAACGACGGCCGCGAATACCTGATCACCCTCAATCCCGGGCAACCGACCCCGGCGCCCTGGGCCAACGTGCTCGCCAACCCGCTGTTCGGCACGGTGATCTCGGAAAGCGGCGGCGCCTACAGCTGGCGCGAAAACGCCCACGAGTACCGCCTCAGCCCCTGGCACGACGACCCGGTCAGCGACCCCAGCGGCGAAGCCCTGTACCTGCGTGACGAAGACAGCGGCCAGGTCTGGTCACCCACTCCCCAGCCCTGCCCCGGCAACGGCAGCTATCGCACCCGCCATGGCTTCGGCTACAGCGTGTTCGAGCATGAGGAGAACGGCATCCACAGCGAGCTGACGATCTATGTGGCGCTGCAGGCGCCGATCAAGTTCTCGCGGTTGAAGATCCGCAACCGCAGCGGCCGGCCACGGCGCCTCACAGTGACCTGCTACGTGGAATGGGTGCTGGGGGAATTGCGCGGCCGCTCGGCCATGCATGTGGTCACTGAAAGCGATCCGGTCAGTGGCGCCCTGTTCGCCCGCAACCCCTACAACATGGAGTTTTCCGGGCATGTGGCGTTTCTCGACACCGACTCGGCGGTACGCAGTTTCACCGGCGACCGCAGCGAGTTCATTGGCCGCAACGGCAGTCTCGCGGCGCCGGCCGCGTTGACTCGGGGGCGTCTGTCCGGGCGTTCCGGCGCCGGTTTCGATCCGTGCGCGGCGATGCAGGTGGCGCTGGAGCTGGCGGACGGCCAGAGCCAGGAAGTGCTGTTCCGCCTGGGGGCCGAGGTGGATGCCAAGGCCGCAACCCGGCGGGTCCTGCAGTACCGCGGCACGCAGATGGCGCAGAGCGAACTGGCCGCCGTGCACCAGCACTGGCAGCAGAGTCTGGGCACACTGCAAGTGCATACCCCGGACCCGGCCGTCGATGTCATGGCCAACGGCTGGCTGATGTACCAGACCATCGCCTGCCGCTTCTGGGCTCGCAGCGGTTTCTACCAGTCCGGTGGCGCCATCGGTTTTCGCGACCAGTTGCAGGACAGCATGGCAATGATCCACACCGAGCCGGCCCTGGCCCGCGAGCACCTGCTGCTGTGCGCCGCCCACCAGTACCCCGAGGGCGACGTCCAGCACTGGTGGCACCCGCCGCAGAATCGCGGGGTGCGCACCGGCTGTTCCGATGACTTCCTCTGGCTGCCCCTGGCCACCAGCCGCTACGTGCAGATCACCGGCGACCGCAGTGTGCTGGAGGTTGAAGTGGGTTACCTGGAAGGTCGCCAGCTCAATCCCGGGGAAGAGTCCTACTACGACCTGCCCCAGGCCTCCGGGCTGCGGGAAAGCCTCTATCGCCACTGCCAACGGGCCATCGAGCACGGCAGCCGGCGCGGCGTCCACGGCTTGCCGCTGATGGGCACCGGGGATTGGAATGACGGCATGAACCGGGTCGGCGAGCGGGGCCTGGGGGAAAGCGTGTGGCTGGGGTTCTTCAGCCACGAGGTGCTGCAGCGGTTCGCCGTCACCGCCGAACAGCACGACGACCCGGCCTTCGCCCGGACCTGTCGCGAGCAGGCCCTGGCCTTGCGCGCCGCCCTCGACAGCCAGGCCTGGGACGGACAGTGGTATCGCCGGGCCTGGTTCGACGACGGCCAGATCCTGGGCTCCGCCGACAACCAGGAATGCCGCATCGACTCCATCGCCCAGAGCTGGTCGGTGCTTTCCGCTGCCGCCAGTGACGTCCGCCAGCATCAGGCCATGGAGTCCCTGGACCGGCATCTGGTGCGCCGCGACAGCGGCGTGGTGCTGCTGCTGGACCCGCCGTTCGCCCACAGCCCCCTGGACCCGGGCTACATCAAGGGCTATGTGCCCGGGGTGCGGGAGAACGGCGGCCAATACACCCACGCGGCGATCTGGGCCAGCATGGCCTTCGCCCGCCTGGGGGACAGCGCCCGGGCCTGGGAGCTGCTGCACATGATCAACCCGGTGAGCCGACGCAGCGCCGAGCAGGTGGCCACCTACCGAGTCGAGCCCTATGTGATGGCCGCCGACGTCTATGGCGTGGCGCCCCACACCGGACGCGGCGGCTGGAGCTGGTACACCGGCTCGGCGGGCTGGATGTACCGACTGATCGTCGAGTCGTTGCTGGGGCTGCGCCGCGAAGGCGAGCAGCTGTACATCGAACCGGTGATCCCGGCCCACTGGCCGGGCTACAGCCTGGACTACCGGTTTGGCGCGACGGTCTACCACATCGAGGTGCAGCAGACTCCAGGCGCCAGCCTCAGCCTGAGCCTGGACGGCCGCCCCCTGCCGGGGCTGGCCATCCCGCTGCTGGACGACGGCACCACGCGCCGGGTGTTGCTCACCTGGCCTGTCAGTGTCCCACCGTCGCAGACCGGGCATTCCCCGACAGCGGCCATCACCGAGTCGGCGCCATGACAGACACCGGGCAACGCCCTGGACTACCCTGAGTGAGCGCTGACGCCTTGCCATCCGGTGGTTCTGAGATGTTCGACAACCTTGGGCTCGGGCCCAATCACTTGCTCAACGCACTGCCGGCCGAGGTGCAGGAGCGCCTGCTGCCCCACCTCAAGCCGGTGCCCCTGGCCCTGGGCCAGGTGCTCTACGAGTCCGGGGATATCCCGCGCCACGTGTATTTCCCCACGGACGCGGTGGTGTCGCTGCTGTACCTGATGGAGAACGGCGCCTCGGCGGAAATCGCCGTGGTGGGCAACGAAGGGCTGGTGGGCGTGTCCCTGGTCATGGGCGGCGAGAGCACCACCAGCCGGGCCATCGTGCAAAGCGCCGGGCATGCCTTGCGCCTGCCCGGGCAGCGCCTCAAGGACGAGTTCAACCGCCACGGCGAGATGCTCCTGCTGATGCTGCGCTACACCCAGTCGCTGATCACCCAGATGGCCCAGACCGCGGTGTGCAACCGCCACCACTCCATCGACCAGCAACTGTGCCGCTGGCTGCTGCTGTCCCTGGACCGCCTGCCGGGCAACCAACTGGTAATGACCCAGGAGTTGATCGCCAACATGCTCGGGGTGCGCCGTGAAGGGGTCACCGAGGCCGCCGGCAAACTGCAGCGCCAGGGCATCATCGAGTACAGCCGGGGACGCATCAACGTCCTCGACCGGCCGCGCCTGGAACAGCACAGCTGCGAGTGCTACGCGGTGGTGCGCAAGGAGACCGCGCGGCTGCTGCCGTACCTGCCGGGCAGCCAGCGCGACGAGCCGGGCTGAGGCTCGCCGCTGGCGGGGTCAGAGCGGGGATTTCAGTTCGGGCTCAGCGCCTTCACCGCCAGGATGCTGCCCGGCATCGAGTACAGGGCACGCTCGGTGGTGCTGCCGATCAGCCGGCCAAAACCGGTGCGGTGCACGGTGCCCATGACCACCACGTCCACCAGGTACTCGTCGACGAACTGGGCGATGCCCGGCACCGGCGGCCCCATGATGAAATGGCGAAACTCCTGGGGCACGTTGTGTTCATCGCCCAGGCGCTCGAACTCCTTGTGCAGGGAATCGCGCAACTCGTCCAGGCAGTTGACGCTCCAGGCGGTGGACGCCACCGGCGCGACGCCGTCGAGCATCGGCATCAGGTCGTAGGCATACAGCAGGTGCAATTGCGCATCGCATTGCAGGGCCAGGGCGTTGGCGGTCTGGATGATCAGGCCGTTGAGGCCGCTGATCTGGGTGTCGGACTGGGCCGGGTCGACGGCGGCGACGATGCGCCGGGGCAGTTTGTGCGGGGCGTCGTTGACCAGGTGCACCGGCACCGGGGCTTCACGCAGCAGGTGGCAATCCAGGGGGGTGACGAAAACCCGCTTGAGGGCCGATTCCAGGGTCACGTCCTTGATCAGCAGGTCAGGCTGGAATTCGTTGATGTAGGCCAGCATGTCCTTGAGCACCTGGGTGCTCCAGATCACCTGGGTGGTGACTTCCACCCCCTGCTCGCGCATCCATTCGGCTTCCACCTGCAGCCAGCGCTCATGGCGTTGCAGGTAGGCCTGGCGTTCACTTTCTTCCAGGTGCTCTTCCCACAGGTAGGTACGCGCCGGCGGTTCGACGAACACCAGGGCATGCAAGGCCGCTCCGCTGGCCTTGGCCAGGGCGGCAGCGCGGCGCGCCGCGGGAGACTGATGCTGTTGGGGATCGGCAATCAGCAACAGACGCTGGTACTGGCTCATGGTTGACCTCCTTGGACGTTGATGGGCCTGAGTGTCGAGGCAGACGGCCCCGGGCGCCTTGATATGCATCAAGGCCACCCGGTGCTCGGATCATGGCGTGATGGCAATCTTCATTACGCCGTCGCGCTGGCTGGCGAACAGTTCGTAGGCGGCTTCGATGTCATCGAGCTTGAAGCGGTGAGTGACCAGGGGCTTGAGGTCCACCTGGCCACTGGCGACCACCTCCATCAAGCGGCGCATGCGCTCCTTGCCGCCGGGGCACAGGGTACTGAGGATGCTCAGGTCGCCGAGGCCGGCGGCGTAGGCATCCAGCGGGATGCGCAGGTCGGAGGAATAGACCCCCAGGCTCGACAGCTTGCCGCCCGGGCGCAGCACCCGCAGCGCCGACTCGAAGGTGCCCTGGGTGCCCAGGGCCTCGATCGACACATCGACCCCGCGGCCGTCGGTGAGGTCCATGATCTGCTTGACCACGTCGCCCTGCTTGAAGTCCACCACATGGGTCGCTCCCAACCCGCGCGCCACGCTCATGCGCGCGGCCACGGTGTCGACGCCGATGATGGTGGTGGCGCCCTTGAGCCGGGCCCCGGCCACCGCGCACAGGCCGATGGGCCCCAGGGCAAACACCGCGACGCTGTCGCCGATATTGACTTCGGCGCGCTCGGCGCCGGAGAAGCCGGTGGACATGATGTCCGGGCACATCAGTACTTCTTCGTCACTCAGACCGTCGGGAATCGGGCACAGGTTGGCCAGGGCGTCCGGCACTCGCACGTACTCGGCCTGGCAGCCGTCGATGGTGTTGCCGAACTTCCAGCCGCCCGTGGCGCGAAAGCCATGGCGGGTGTCAGGCCCATCCTGGGAGCCGCAGCCACAGAGGCAGGCGTAGCTCTGGCCGCTGGGGGTGATGGCCCCGGCGATCACCCGCTGGCCCTCATGGAAACCGCGGACCTGGGAGCCCAGGCGCTCGATCACGCCCACCGGTTCGTGGCCGATGGTCAGGCCCTTGGCCACCGGGTATTCGCCGCGCAGGATGTGCACGTCGGTGCCGCAGATCGTCGTGGTGGTGATGCGCACCAGGGCGTCCAGCGGACCGATTTCGGGGATGTCCTTGTCTTCCAGGACGATGCGGTTCTTTTCCACGAATACCGCAGCTTTCATCTTGGCCATGTTGCCGATCTCCATTTCCGGGAAGGGGCTGCGCCGTTGCACAGATCTGCCAACAGGCTGCGCGGATGCGCCGGGCAACGGCTTGATCATGGTCAAACAATGGACCCTTCAGGGACGGTGCGGCGACCGCGTGTCGCAAACCCGGCTTTCATGTGCGGCGGCGTGCACCCAGGCACAGCAATAGAGCCACCGCGCCGCACAGGCAAAGGCGCGGGCCCAGGGCCTGCCCCCAACCCACCAGCAGCAGGCCGGCGCCGATCAGCAGGTAATAGAACAAGCCGAACCAGGCTCCGGCGCTGCCCAGCCGGTCGCTGTAGGCCGCCAGGGCCGAGCCGAGAATGTTCGGGATCGCCAGGCCAAAGCCCAGCACCACCCCGAGCATCGGCAGCACCAACCACAGGCTGTGCTGCAAGGCCAAGACCCCGCCACCTCCGGCCAACACCGCCAGGGCTGCCAATACCAGTAGCCGCTCGCTGCACCAGCCCCGGCCCAACAGCCGGCGATTGAGCCAGGCGCCCAGGCCGGAGCCCAGGGCCAGCAACGCGCCGCTGTAACCGAACCATTGCGCGCCTTGCCCCAGGCTACGGAACACAAAGGGCCCGAGGCTGTAATAGCTGAGCAAGGCCAGGTTGAACACCGCCACCAGCAGCGCCGAGCGCCAGATCGCGGGGTCCCGCAGCATCTGCCACAAGGTGCCGGCCAGGGGCGCCAGAGGCTGCGCAGGCGGACGGGTTTCCGGCAAGGCCCGGGCGCACCAGCCGAACAACGCCAGGGCCAGCAACAGCAACCCCGTCAGTGCGCCCTGATAGCCAAAAGCGCGGCTCAGGGCCGCTCCCGCGAACAGGCCGATAGCGGGACTGGCCGCCAGCACCATGCCCATCAGCGAGAACACTCGGATCAGTTCGCGACCCTGGAACAGGTCCCGCAGCAGGGTCTGGGTCACCACCGAACCGGCAGCCACGCCCAGGGCCGCCAGGCCCTGGCACAGCAACAGCTGGGCAAAGCTGCGGGCCTGCAACTCCAGGACCAGCGCCAGGGCATACAGCGCCAGCCCGCCAAGCAAGGCCGGGCGCCGCCCCCAGCGATCGCTCAGGCGTCCCCAGAGCACCACCCCCGGCGCGAACCCCAGGATAAACACCGACAGGCTCTGGGCCGCCTGCTGCGCCGGGACGCCAAAGGCCCGACCGATATCGGTCAGGGCCGGGCTGAAGAGGGTCTGGGCGATCTGCGGGAACATCAGCAGGGCCATGGCCAGGGGCAACAGGGAACGGGGATTCATCAGGTGGGTGCTCGGCAAAAAAACATGCCGGCGATTCTAGGCAGGCGCGGCTGGCGTATTATCGCAATCCGGCCAATAAACAGTGGAAATCGGACAAAGATGGCATGGCTCGATCCCCAGGCACGCTTCGACCCGGACCCCTTCAGCGCACCGGTGATCGGCGTTGCCGCCACCCTCGGCGATCATGACTCCGGCCTGCACCGGCACCGTCGCGGGCAACTGCTGTACACCCGCAAGGGCTGCACCCGGATCACCCTCGCCGACCGCCTGTGCCTGCTGCCCCCCTCGCGGGCGGCCTGGATTCCCGGTGGGGTGCAGCACCGGGCGCAGATGCAACAGAGCGTGGATTACCGCTCGCTGTATTTCAGTGTCGAACTCAGTCCGCGCCTGCCGGCGGACGTGGCGGTGATCGATGTCAGTCCCCTGCTGCGCGCCGTGCTGGAACCCATGGCCCTGGCGGCGTTCGATTGCGACTGGAGCCAGGGCCGCTACCCACACCTGCTGGGCCTGTGCCTGGAGGAAATCGGCGCTGCGCTGCACCAGCCGCTGTCCTTGCCGCTGCCCCGGGACAAGCGCCTGCAGCCGCTGCTGGAAGACCTGCAGCACCTGCCACCGGAGCTAAAGGTGCTGGCCACCCGGGTCGGCGCCAGCAGCCGCACCATCGGCCGCATCTTTCAGCGCGAGACCGGCCTGGGTTACCAGCAATGGCGTCAGCAATGGCGGCTGATGCGCGCCATCGAGTTGCTGGCCACCGGCCGCAGCATCGGCTACACGGCCTTCGAACTGGGCTTTGCCAGTGACAGCATCTTTATCGCCTTCTTCAAGGCCATGACCGGCACCACGCCCCGGGCCTACTTCAAATGAGAAACCGCGCCTTCAGACCTGGGGGCTGCAGAAGGTCTTCGCCGAGAACTGCGCGATCGTGGCCCTCTCGGCCACCGCGCCCGCTTCGCCAATCACTTCACCCGGGCTCATGGGCCCGGCTTCGAAGGGCTGGCCGTCACGCTGCATGGTCACCGACACCACGCCGGACTCGATGATGAACAGGTGATCGCTGGCCGCCCCTGCCGCCAGCCGATCTGCAAACCGATGGCCGCCAGGTGCAACGGCACATCGTCCGGCCAGGGCGCCGTCTGCATGGGGCTCAGGCCATGCCACGCAACAGCGGGCGCGATGCCCGCCGCTGCCGGGGCTTTACTGGCCTTGGGTCAGGGTGTTGTAGCTGGTCATCAGGTTGCGGTAGTCGGGGATATGGTTGGAAAACAGAGTGCCCAGGCCTTCGACATCGTTGCGCCAGTCGCGATGCAGCTCGCAGGCCAGGCCAAACCAGGTCATCAATTGCGCGCCAGCGTTGGACATGCGGTTCCAGGCCGAGTCGCGGGTCAGTGCATTGAAGGTGCCGGAGGCATCGGTGACCACAAAGACTTCAAAGCCTTCTTCCAGGGCCGAGAGTGCCGGGAACGCCACGCAGACTTCGGTGACCACCCCGGCAATGATCAGTTGCTTCTTACCGGTGGCCTTGATCGCCTTGACGAAGTCTTCGTTGTCCCAGGCGTTGATCTGGCCGGGACGGGCAATGTACGGCGCGTCGGGAAACAGCGCCTTGAGCTCCGGCACCAGCGGGCCGTTGGGGCCGGTTTCGAAACTGGTGGTGAGGATGGTCGGCAGCTTGAAGTACTTGGCCAGGTCGGCCAGGGCCAGCACGTTGTTCTTGAAGCGATCAGGCTCGATATCGCGGACCAGCGACAGCAGGCCGGCCTGGTGATCAACCAGCAGAACAGCGGCATTTTCCTTGTCGAGACGTTTGTAGGCGTTAGTCATGGTAAGCCCTCGTTAATGATCGATGCCGGGTAACCCGGCTGGGGTTAAACCCATGGCCGCGCCTGCTGCGTGAGGGCGGACATTGGGGGGTAGCGCGCGACTCGCAGAGCCTAGTCGGCCAAGCGCGCCGCGCCAGCGCTGCCGGTCAGTGACCGGTAGCGTCCATCTGGCCGAAGCGTCCCGATTGAAAATCGACAAAGGCCTGATGAATCTCCTCTTCGCTGTTCATCACGAACGGGCCGTGACCGACGATGGGTTCGTCGATGGGCTCGCCGCTGAGCAACAGCACAATCGCGTCGCTGTCGGCTTGCAGGCTGATCAGGTCGCCCCCGCGCTCCAACAGTGCCAACTGTCCTTGCGCGACCCGCTCCTGGCCATTGACCTGCACCGTGCCACGCAGCACCACCAAAGCGGTGTTGCGCCCCGGGTGCAGGGGCAGCTCCAGGTGTTTGCCGGCCAGCAGGCGCATGTCCCAGACGTCAATGGGGGTGAAGGTCCGCGCCGGGCCGCGCTGGCCGGCGAACTCACCAGCGATCAGGCGCAGGCTGCCGGCATGGCCGGGCAGCGGGAGCTGCGCAATATCCGCCGCGACGATGGTCTGGTAACCGGGGGCTGCGAGCTTGTCCTTCGCCGGCAGGTTGACCCACAGTTGGACCATTTCCAGATTGCCGCCACGCCGGGCGAAATCGGCGGAGTGGAACTCCTCGTGGAGAATCCCCGAAGCGGCGGTCATCCACTGCACGTCGCCCGGACCGATCTTGCCGCCGCTGCCGGTGGAATCACGGTGTTCCACTTCGCCGTCGTAGACGATGGTCACTGTCTCGAAGCCGCGATGGGGATGTTCACCGACCCCACGGCGGGTGCTGGTGGGGCTGAACTGGGCGGGGCCGGCGTGATCCAGCAGCAGGAACGGGCTGATGTGCTGACCCAGGTTGTCGTAGGAAAACAGGGTGCGGACCGGGAAGCCGTCACCGACCCAATGAGGCCGGGGGCTGGTGTAGATGCCGATGATGTTTTTCATGTCGTCCTCCAGAACTATCTGATGGACACACCTTAAAACTCACACCTTTGCCGCGCTAGACTGCAAAAATCGCCCTTAGCGTTCTATTTGGAGAACGATCTTGGAAGACCTGAACACCCTCTACTACTTCACCCAAGTGGTGGAGCACCGAGGATTCGCCGCCGCCGGGCGCGCCCTGGACATGCCCAAGTCCAAGCTCAGCCGACGGATTGCCCAGCTGGAGGAGCGCCTCGGCGTGCGCCTGATCCAGCGCACCAGCCGCCACTGTTCGCTGACCGAGATCGGCCAGGAGTATTACCAGCGCTGCCTGGCCATGCGGGTGGAAGCCGAGGGCGCGGCGGAAGTCATCGAACGCAATCGCTCCGAACCTCAAGGCCTGGTGCGCGTGGCCTGCCCCACGGCCCTGCTCAATTCCTGGGTCGGGCCGATGCTTACCCGCTTCATGCTCAAGTACCCCTTGGTCGAGCTGTTCATCGAAAGCACCAACCGCCGGGTCGACCTGATCCACGAGGGCTTCGACATTGCCCTGCGAGTGCGCTTCCCGCCCCTGGAAAACACCGATCTGGTGATGAAGGTACTGGGCAACAGCACCCAGAGCCTGGTGGGCCATCCGGACTTTCTCCAGCGCCTGTCGAGCCCGGCCACACCGGCAGATCTCAGTGGCCTGCCGAGCCTGCACTGGGGAGCGGCGCAACGCGAATACCAATGGCAGTTGCTGGGGCCCGACGGCGCCGAAGCCTTGATCCGCCATCGGCCGCGGATGGTCACCGACGACTTGCTGGCCCTGCGCCATGCGGTGCTGGCGGGCGTCGGCATCGCCCATCTGCCCAAGGTGGTGGTCCGCGAGGACCTGGACGCCGGGCGCCTGCTGGAACTGGTGCCCGGCTGGGCGCCGCGCTGCGGGATCGTCCACGCCATCTTCCCGTCACGCCGCGGCCTGCTGCCTTCGGTACGCAGCCTGATCGACTTTCTCGGCGAGGAGTTCAGCCATAGCGACATGGCCTGAACCCGGCCTCGCCTGCTCAGCGACGCCTTGCCCGAAGCGCAACGTAAAACGGCATCCCCTGGGGATGCCGTTTTGCATAGAGCGCGGTTCAATCAATTGGCACTGGCGCGCCAGCCGCCGTGCTGCAATTCCGGCAGCCACTGAATGCCTGATCTGGCGCCCCTGAACACTGGGGGATCGATCTGCAGCATCAAGCGGCGGATCGCCTCGCTGTCGGGCAACTGGGCGCGGCTGGCCTGGATCCGGTGCCGCAGGCTGCTGGGGATGGGTGGAAAGCGCTGGCTGTCATAGATCAAGGCGTGACCGAGCTGAGGGTTGTCCAGGCAGAAGTCCAGCAGATCGAAACCGCTGTGGATGGCCAGGCTGCCGTTGATGATCAGCAGGTCGAACGGATCGCAGGCGTACTCCACCAGCGAAAGCAGCTCCTCCAGCGTGTGCACGGGGGCAATGCGGTAGTAACTCAGTTGATTCAAGGTTCGTTCGATCTGCATCCGATGAAAATGTTGATCATCGGCAATCAGTATGCGCAGCGCTCTATTGGACATTTCTGGATCCTGCTTTTGAGACTACGACCGGCGGCTGCCGGCCTTTCCTCCTAGGTCGCTAGAAGGCTAGGGAAGTGCCTGTAGGTTTTCTCTAGGATTAATCTGAAAACCACGCCCAGCATGCTCTTGCCGTAGTTTTTTCGGACAAGTCAGCTACTGCACAAGCACAACCGCTAGCTCTTTCTAAGTCGCTGACTACCTTAATCGCCGCCCGGTTTTTTTAGCAGAGGGGTAGGAGACTGAAAGGTCTTGTTGTTTTGTAAGGCTTTTCCCAGAACCCACCACAGGTCTCTGAGAACAGCAAAAGACAACAGGCCAGCCATCATCGAGCCCCTATCACTCGGTGGTGCTCGGGCTCCAGAATGCCTGCTGCACCAGGGCCGAAGTGGACAGCCGCGCCACCAGCGCATCCAGTTCTTCACCGTCCACCGAGGTGCTGGCCAGAGTCGCCTCGATTTCCACTTCAGCGTTGCCAAAAGCATGCACATCGACATCGCTGGCCGGGTAATTGCTGCGCGTCAGCTCGGCTTCCAGCAAGGCGAACACGGCCTTCTGGTTCGAACGCTGGGCAATGACGTAGACGATGTTGGTGACCTCGGCGGAGATCACGTCCAGTGGCTGGCGGTTGATGTTGTTGACGATGGGCCGCAACAGGGTATTGGCGGCCAGCACGAACAGGGTGCCCAGCAGGGCTTCAAGAACCAGATCGGCACCGGCACAGGCGCCCACCGCCGCCGAAGCCCAAAGGGTGGCGGCGGTGTTCAGCCCGCGGACGTTGCCCTCCTCGCGCATGATCACCCCGGCGCCGAGAAAGCCGATGCCCGACACCACGTAGGCCACCACCCGCACCGCGCCGTCGGCACCGCCCAGGCGGTTGGCCATGTCGACGAAAATCGCCGCGCCCACCGCCACCAGCACGTTGGTGCGCAAGCCCGCGGTGCGCTGCCGGTACTGGCGTTCAAAGCCGATCAGGCCACCAAGGATAAAAGCCGCGCTGAGGCTGACCAGGGTATCGATCAGCGAGTCCAGGTTGATGTTGTGCAGGGCCTGCATGGCGAAAATCCTCTTGGCGACTAGCGGCAAGCTACAAGCAGCAAGTTACAAGCAGTACGCCGCAAACCCGAAACTTGCCGCTGGCCACCACGACGCGGCAAGAGGAATCGAAAAATTCTCGAGCCAAGGTTCAGGAACGCCTTCGCCGGCAAGCCGGCTCCTGCAAAAAACACCCGGGATAACCCCGAACGGCAGGAGCCGGCTTGCCGGCGAAGAGCTCTGCAAGAATGCCTTGGCGCCCGTCCGCGCAGGCCACGCAAGAGCGGCCGTGGCGCCGGTCAGCTGGCGGTGGCCAGCAGCAGGTCGCGGACCGAGCGACTGTGACCGCGGGTCTTGCCATGTTCGTACAGCGAATCGGCGATCTCCTGGGCACGAATCGGCAGCACCGACAGCAAGGTGTCGCTCAGGCCATGGCTGGCCTGGCTGAAGCCCTGCATGTAGATACCGGCCTTGCAGCGTTCGTCAGTGATCACCCGATAGTTGCGGTCCACTTCGAAGTCGCCCAGGTATTCCTGCAGAGGCGCCAGCAACTGCCGATGCATCTGGCGCTCATAACCGGTGGCCAGCACTACCGCGTCGTAGTTTTCAGTGGTGCAGGCGCCGGTGGCATTGTTGCGCAGCACCAACTCGATGCCTTGATCGGTAGCCACGGCTTTTTCCACCAGGGTCAGGGTGCGGAATGCGTGACGGGCGATCCCCGAGACTTTCTGGCGATAGAAGATCCCGTAGATGCGTTCGATCAGGTCGATGTCCACCACCGAATAGTTGGTGTTGTGGTACTCGTTGACCAGGCGCTCACGTTCACTGCTGGCTTGCTGGAACACCAGGTCGGTGAACTCGGGCGAGAACACTTCGTTGACAAAGGGACTGTCGTCGGCTGGCTTGAGTGCCGAGCCACGGATCATCATCTCCACCTGCACCGACGGGAAACTGTCATTCAGATCAATGAAGGCCTCCGCCGCACTCTGACCGCCACCAATGATGGCGATTTTCATCTTCTTGCCGGCGACACAAGGTTGTTCAGCCATGCGCTCCAGGTACTGAGAATGGTGGAACACCCGAGGGTCGCCCTTGAGCGCCTTGAAGGTCTCGGGAATCCGCGGTGTTCCACCGGCGCTGACCACCACCGAGCGAGTGCTGCGGATGAACTCTTCCCCCTGGGCATTGCGCGAGATGACCCGCAGCGCCTCGACGTGCTGGTTGTGCAGCAGCGGCTCGATGGCCAGAACCTCCTCGCCGTAGCGGCTCTGGTCCTTGAATTGAGCGGCGACCCAGCGCAGATAGTCGTTGAACTCCATGCGGCACGGATAAAAGGTCCCGAGGTTGATGAAGTCCACCAGGCGTCCATGGTGCTTGAGGTAGTTGACGAACGAGTAAGGGCTGGTGGGGTTGCGCAGGGTGACCAGATCCTTGAGGAAGGAAATCTGCAGTTCACTCTGGGTCACCAGGGTATTGCCGTGCCAGCGATAATCGGCCTGTTTGTCGAGAAACAGCACGTCCAGAGGACCCTGAACCTGGCCGCGCTCCTCCAGCGCAATGGCCAGCGCCAGGTTCGAGGGACCAAAACCGATACCAATCAAATCGTGAACGATGGCCGATGCCATTGCCTGTGTCATGTCCAGTGTCCTCTGGAGAAGCCCCTCAACGCGGGGAATTACGCCGGTGACCTGGCCGGCCCCTGAGGGCCAACAGGTCGTCTGTTGAGTAGGAACGAGGACGATGAAAAAAAATTTAACCCACTGCCCCGGCGGTCCGGCAAACAAAAGTCAGCCGCCACTACACCAGGCTCAGCGCCGCCAGCGTGCGCCGCTGGTCACTGAGCTTCCCACTGACGCAGGCGCACCCGGCAATGCTTCATGGCATTGACGATGTGTTTTTCCACCAGGCTGCGGGAAATGCCCAGATGCTCGGCAATCTGCACATGGGACAGACCTTCAAGCTTGCGCAGCAGAAAACTCTCGCGGCACAGCCGGGGCAGTTCCGCCAGGGCTCGCTGGAGCATCTCCAGGCGCTGCCCCTGATCCAGGCTCGCCTGCGGTGACGGACTGAAGCAGTGCTCTTGCTGGTCGAGTGCTTCCAGGGGTTCGGATTGACGCAGCTGGTTACGCCGATGGTCGTCGATCACCAGATTCAGCGCCGTGCGATAAAGGAAGGCCCGCGGCTGCTCGATGGGAGGAGCGCTGGGGCGCTCCAGCACCCGCACAAAGGCGTCATGGGCAACGTCCTCGGCGACCTGGCGGTTGCCAAGCCTGGCGTTGAGGAAGCCCATCAGCTCGCGGTAGTAACTTTCCAACATGACTCCCGACCCAGGTGGGTGATTTCTGTCCTTGAACAAGATCCGTGGCAAGTGGACTGATCCAGTCATTCAATGATGGCAGTTTAGGAGCGACGTAATTTATAGTAATTCTCATATAGATTTAAAGTACTGCTGCTGCGATACGCTGATATTTCGTGTTCAAGCAGCTGTAACCCCATGTGTCGGGAGTTAAATTCCCCCACGCGCTTCTCGTTTACCTGACAGCTCCCCGTATCTGCCGCCCCGACGGCAGCGCCCGGCCTTGCCTCATGAAGCAGCAACGGCTGGATGACGGGCCGATTTCCCCTGGCCGGAACCCTGCATGAAACGTCCCCGACATACCCGACGCGCCCTGCTTGCAGCACTCTGCTTGATTCCCGTTGTAGCCATCACTGCCTGGACCTTCATTCCCCCTGGACGCGATCAGTTCGCGACGGTGCAAGTCAGCCGTGGCGATATCGAAAGCAGCGTCACCGCCCTGGGCACCCTGCAGCCCCGACGCTATGTCGACGTCGGCGCCCAGGCCTCCGGGCAGATCCGCAAGATCCACGTCGAGGCCGGCGACACCGTCAAGGAAGGACAATTGCTGGTGGAGATCGACCCCGCCACCCAACAGGCCAAGCTCGACGCCAGCCGTTTCGCCATCGAGAACCTGCAGGCCCAGTTGCAGGAGCAGTACGCCCAGAACCAGCTGGCCCGGCAGAAATACCAGCGCCAGCAGAACCTGGCGGCCGGCGGCGCCACTCGCGAAGAGGACGTACAGACCGCACAGGCCGAACTCAAGGCCACCCAGGCACGCATCGACATGTACAAGGCGCAGATCCGCCAGGCCCAGGCCAGTTTGCGCAGCGACCAGGCGGAGCTGGGCTATACGCGCATCTACGCCCCCATGTCCGGCACCGTGGTGGCGGTGGATGCCCGCGAAGGCCAGACCCTCAACGCCCAGCAGCAGACGCCGCTGATCCTGCGCATCGCCAAACTCTCGCCCATGACCGTCTGGGCCGAAGTCTCGGAAGCCGATATCGGCCACGTCAAACCCGGCATGCAGGCCTACTTCACCACCCTGAGCGGTGGCAACCGGCGCTGGACCAGCACCGTGCGGCAGATCCTGCCCATTCCGCCCAAGCCGCTGAACGAAACCAGCCAGGGCAGCGGCAGCCCCACCAGCACCAGCAAGAGCGGCAGCGGCCGGGTGGTGCTCTACACCGTGCTGCTGGACGTGGACAACGCCGACAACGCGCTGATGGCGGAAATGACCACCCAGGTGTTTTTCGTCGCCAACCAGGCAAAAAATGTCCTCACCGCCCCCATCGCCGCCCTGCAGGGCAGTACTGAGCCGGACCTGCAGATTGCCCGGGTGGTGGCCAAGAACGGTTCGATCGACGAGCGCAAGGTCCGGGTCGGTATCAGTGACCGCCTGCGCATCCAGATCCTCGACGGCTTGAACGAAGGTGATCACCTGCTGATCGGCCCGGCCAACAGCAGCGAGGGTTGAATGCAGACTCCGCTGATCGACCTCAGAGACATCCGCAAATCCTATGGCGGTGGCGACAGCCCGCAAGTCGATGTCCTGCGCGGCATCGACCTGTCGATCCACGCTGGGGAATTCGTCGCCATCGTCGGCGCCTCGGGCTCCGGCAAGTCGACCCTGATGAACATCCTCGGCTGCCTGGACCGTCCGACGTCCGGCGAGTACCTGTTTGCCGGAGAGAACGTCGCCCAGCTCGACAGCGACGAACTGGCCTGGCTGCGCCGCGAAGCTTTTGGCTTCGTGTTCCAGGGCTACCACCTGATCCCCTCGGCCTCGGCCCAGGAAAACGTCGAGATGCCGGCCATCTACGCCGGCACCCCGACCGCCGAACGCCACGCCCGCGCCGCCGCCCTGCTGGAACGCCTGGGCCTGGCCAGTCGCAGCGGCAACCGCCCGCATCAACTGTCCGGCGGTCAGCAGCAACGGGTGTCCATCGCCCGCGCCCTGATGAACGGCGGCCACATCATCCTCGCCGACGAACCCACCGGCGCCCTGGACAGCCACAGCGGCGCCGAAGTCATGGCCCTGCTGGACGAACTGGCCAGCCAGGGCCACGTGGTGATCCTCATCACCCACGACCGTGAAGTGGCGGCCCGGGCCAAGCGCATCATCGAAATCCGCGACGGCGAAATCATCAGCGACACCGCCCACCACGACCCGTCGGTGCAACAGAGCGCCAACGCCAGCGCCCTGCAGGCAGTGGACCTGCGCCAGCGCCTGGCCGACGGCAGCGAAGCCACCGGCGCCTGGAAAGGCGAGCTGCTGGAAGCAGTGCAGGCCGCCTGGCGGGTGATGTGGATCAACCGCTTCCGCACCGCCCTGACCCTGCTGGGGATCGTCATCGGCGTCGCTTCGGTGGTGGTGATGCTGGCCGTGGGCGAAGGCAGCAAACGCCAGGTGATGGCACAGATGGGCGCCTTCGGCTCGAACATCCTTTACCTCAGCGGACACGCGCCCAACCCGCGCGCACCGCAAGGCGTCATCAGCCTCGACGACGTCGCCGCCGTGGCCACCCTGCCCCAGGTCAAGCGCATCATGCCGGTCAATGGATCGGAAGCCGTGGTGCGTTTCGGCAATGCCGATCACATGAGCTACGTAGGGGGCAACGACACCAACTTCCCGCACATTTTCAACTGGCCGGTGGTCGAAGGCAGCTACTTCACCGAGGCCGACGAACGAGCCGGCGCCGCGGTCGCGGTGATCGGCAAGAAGGTCCGGGAAAAACTGCTCAAGGACGTTGCCAACCCCATCGGCCAGTACATCCTGATCGAAAACGCCCCCTTCCAGGTGGTCGGCGTACTGATGGGCAAAGGCGCCAGCTCCGGCGACCAGGACAGCGACGATCGCATCGCCGTGCCCTACTCCGCCGCCAGCACCCGCCTGTTCGGCAGTCGCAATCCAGAGTACGTGGCCATCGCCGCGGCGGACGCCAGCAAGGTCAAGGAAGCCGAGCAAGCCATCGACCAACTGATGCTGCGCCTGCACAACGGCAAGCGCGACTATGAGCTGACCAACAACGCGGCGATGATCCAGGCCGAGGCCCGCACCCAGAACACCCTGTCCCTGATGCTCGGCGCCATTGCCGCGATCTCGCTGCTGGTGGGCGGTATCGGGGTGATGAACATCATGCTCATGACCGTGCGCGAACGCACCCGGGAGATCGGCATCCGCATGGCCACCGGCGCTCGCCAGCGCGACATCCTGCGCCAGTTCCTCACCGAAGCGGTGATGCTCTCGGTGGTCGGCGGCCTGACCGGCATCGCCCTGGCACTGCTGATCGGTGGCGTACTGATCCTCAGTGAAGTGGCGATCGCCTTCTCCCTGGTCGCCGTCCTCGGCGCCTTCGGCTGCGCCCTGGTCACCGGCGTCATCTTCGGCTTCATGCCGGCCCGCAAAGCTGCCCGGCTCGACCCGGTCACGGCCCTTACCAGTGAATGATCGATCGATGAAAACACCCCTGAGCCTTCTGGCCGCCTGCATCCTGCTGGCCGCCTGCAGCAGCCCCGCACCGCGCCCGGACAGCGGCCTGCACGCACCCGCCACCTGGCAAACAGCCACCCCCCCCGCCGCCCAGGCCGACAACCGGCAATGGTGGAGCCAGTTCGCCAGCCCGGACCTGGACCGCCTGATCGCCCAGGCCCGCGATGGCAGCTTCGACCTCGCCGCGGCCATGGCGCGGGTACGCCAGGCCCAGGCCAGCGCCGTGATCGCCGGCGCGCCACTGCTGCCCGAGCTCAAGGGCGGGCTCAACGCCAACCGGCAGAAACTGCTGCGCGGCAAGGGCTACAGCAAGTTGGACGCCACCAGCGACAACCAGGCCGTGGACTATTTCGACGCCAGCCTCAGCGCCAGCTACGAGATCGACTTCTGGGGCGGCCGCCACGCCGCCCGCGACAGCGCCCTGCTGGGGGTCAAGGCCAGCGAGTTCGACCGGGCCACCGTGGAACTGACCCTGCTCAGCGGCGTCGCCAACAGCTACACCCAGGCCCTGGCGCTGAGCGAACAAAGCCGGATCGCCCAGCTGAATCTGGACAACGCCCTGAACGTGCTCAAGCTGGTGCAGACCCGCTACGACTCGGGCTCGGCCACCGCCCTGGAACTGGCCCAGCAACGCAGCCTGGTCGCCGCCCAGCAACGCCAGTTGCCCCTGGCGCAGCAACAGGCCGAGGAAGCCCGGATCACCCTCGCCGCCCTGCTCGGGCAACCGGTGCAGGCGCTCAACCTGGGTCACCAGGACTTCGCCCAACTGCAATGGCCGAGCATCAATGCCGGCGTCCCCAGCGACCTGCTGACCCGGCGCCCGGACATTGCCAGTGCTGAGGCCAAACTGGCCGCAGCCCAGGCCGACGTCAAAGTGGCGCGGGCGGCCATGTTGCCCAGCGTGACCCTGAGCGCCAGCCTCGGCTCCGGTGCCAGCCACGCCCCGGATCTGCTGCGCAGTCCCTTCTACAACCTCGGCGCCGGGCTGGTGGCGCCGATCTTCAACGCCGGACGCCTGAGCGCCGAACGGGACAAAGCCACGGCCCGCCAAGAAGAACTGCTGGAAAGCTATCGGGGGGCGATCATCAATGGTTTTGCCGATGTGGAAAAAGCCCTCAACAGCATTCGCGGCCTGGACCAGCAACGCCAGTGGCAGAGCGAGGAGTTGAATCAGGCGCAACGGGCCTTCGAGATTGCCCAGAGCCGCTACCAGGCCGGCGCCGAAGACCTGCTGACCGTGCTGGAAACCCAGCGCACCCTGTACGCCGCCCAGGATCAGAACGTGCAACTGCGGCTGTCACGGCTGCAGTCGAGCATTGCCCTGTACAAGGCCCTGGGCGGCGGCTGGAATCAATGAATCACCAAAGTCTCGCATGGCCGGCGGTATCACCACTGGCCATCGTCGCAGCGACGGCCAGGGCGCTGATGACCTAGAATCGTCCGACCACCAACAGACGCGAGCAACACCCCCACCATGCCCATCGGAACCGAGCTGGACGCCTCCCTGGCAGACGTACTGTCGATGCTGAAAAGAGCATTCCCGAACGGAGTCAGCCCAACCGATTACCGCCCTCTTCTGGCAGCGCTATATGAACATCTGTCAGATCGAAACCTGGCGAATGTCATCTCACAGCTCACCCACAAGGACCCGGATCTGGTCCTCAACGAGATCTACGAGGCCGTGACCAGCAACAAACCGAAAGCTCAGGAGATAGCATCGCTAACTCGGCTCCTGAACCATCACGGAGCGTCTGAAACACTGGCCGACACCTGATGCCTCGCCCCTCAAGAAGACCAGGACAATGAACTTCAGTGAATTTGAACAACTGCTGAATGCCAAGAAGAACCTCCATCCGATCTGGTTTGAGCTCCCTTCGGACAGCGCCGCCACCGAGGAGGACATCACCGAGACTCAAAATGACTTGGCGCTGCAACTTCCTGTCGAGTACAGCCAGTTCCTGCAGAAATATGGGGGCGGCTACTTTGCCTTGGGAATCGTCTACTCACTGGACAGAGACAGCGATTTCAACCTGGCCAGAATCAATCGACAACACCCACTGATTGGCAAGTGTCATCTGTTGTTTTCAGAGAACGGCTGCGGCGACTTCTACGGATTCCGGATTGAAAAAAACCAATGCCTGGCAGAGGTGTGCTTTTTTGATCATGAAACCCAAGCATGGCAGCAGACCGGATACCCAGAACTGTTCAGCTTCCTGGCGGAAGTGGCCCTTTCGATCTGAACACCCCTAGCAACGACCTCCAGACTCGAAGTTCGCGATCAGCCCGGCGCCACTACAGCAGCCGCTGCCTGACCTTCAAATGCCGCGCATACCAGGGCCGGCGCGGCACCTTGCGCAGCAGATCGGCCAACTGCTTTTCATCCTCGATAAAGGTGATGCGCAGGGCCAGCTTCATGGTTTCCGGGTCCATCTCCACGGTCTTGCCGGTCTGCAATCCAGGGATAGTGCTGCAACCGTGGGTCACCGGCCCCAGCCAGGGATCGCCGGCCTCGACCCAGCGCCCCGGGGCGAACCAGGGCACGCCATTGACTTCCAGACGCTTGAGCTCGCCGGGATGGAAACGCTCGTGGGCGCGGAACCAGTCCTCCAGGCGGTCGTCAATCCAGCCATGGAAACGCCAGAACACCGGGCTGACATGGGAGGAGAACGGGTCGCCGAGAAAGTCGTTTTCCGGCTGGTACCAGCGCGGGGAAAAGTCCGCCGGATCGCGGGCCATGGGCACCGGTGCACCGCTGGAAGGATCACGCGGCACCGAGGCCCAGCGCATGTGCAGCCAGTCGTGCAGGCCCAGTTCAATCTCCGAGCCGAACTGCCCCAGGGTCAGGTTCGCCAGGTAGCGCGGGTTGCGATACTGCGACTCCCAGACCTGGAAGTTGCTGTGGTAGGTCTCGCCGGCCTTGATGTCGCTGACCCACTGGCTGTAGTCGTCATCGTCATCAGCCAGCCACGCCGGCGGCAGGGAACCGCCGTCATGGTTGTCGAAATAGCGGGCGAAACCCAGGCGATCACGCAGCAGTTCCGGCTGCGGCAGGGGGAAATGCTGCCAGGACGGCAAATCCTGCATGGAACGCGCCGTGCCCAGCATGTGCCGGTGCATGAAGAAGAAATCGATGCCAGAGCCGTTGCGATCCTTCTTCGGACCGCGCGCATCGCGCTCCTGCCCCCGGGGACCGGGCTGCCAGCCGATGCCGCGCAGGGCGTCACGCTTCTCTTCGGACAGCCGGTGCCACTTGTCCCGGGTCGCGTGCCACAGCTGGTGGAACAACCGATGCTCGGGCGACACCAGCCAGGCCTGCAGCGTCGGGTTCAGGCCGATACGCTGGCGGGCTTCGGGAAACATCTGCTTGGTGGCGACAAAGCGGTTGTCCAAGGCGGGCAGCGCCAGGGGCCGGTCCAGGCGCTCGACCCGGCCGCTCAGGGTGCCGCTGCCGGCGTTGGCGAAATCGGCCCAGACTTCATCCAGGCTCATCTTGAACTCATAAGTGGCGGCACCGTCCACCGCCGTGGCAGGAATCAACCGCCAGTACATTTCACCCGGCTGCGGGTTCACCAGGTCGGCAACGATCCGGTAGCGCGGCTCGGCGGCGCCGCGCAGGCCCTCGGCGGTGTCCAGGTAACCGCGCAGGCCACGCCCGCGCTGGGCGATGTCGAGAAACACTTCCAAGTCCTGGCGCCCCAAGCCATCGAGCCCGGCATCGGCACCTTCAAAGCGAATGCTCCAGATGCCCCGCAACTGGTCCGCCAGGCGTTGCCCGGCGGTATCCGCCAGCTCCACTGTGGCCTCGCCCGGGGTGATCGGGAATTCCTCACGCGTCAACTCGCGATGCACATAAAACGCCGCCGGCACTGCAGCGCCAGTCAGCGCCAAGCCCGCCATGAACCCTCGTCGAGAAATCGTCATTGCCCTACCTGTGTCAGCCCTGATGCAGGCTTTATCCAAGCTAGAACGTTTATTGCCCACGGAAATTTACCGCCCGCGCAGGGGGCTTAAATTTCTTCGTCACTGGCTCGTTCTTCCCAGATAGCAAAGGCCCCTGTGCCTGCACCTTGACGGCGAAACCGACTGAGATGGCAATGACAAAACCACGTTCGAAGAAGGCTCTTTACATCGGCCTGCCGCTGGCCCTGGCGATTGGCGCCGGCGCCGGCTTCCTGGCCTGGGACTACTGGTTCAGGGACAACCCGGGCTACCCGGTCAAGGTGATGAAGCAGGCAGAAGAACTGCAGGAGCGCATCCTCTCCTTCGACAGCCACATTACCGTGCCCCTCGATTTCGGCAGTGCCGGCAACGAGGCCGACAAGGACGGCAGCGGCCAGTTCGACCTAGCCAAGGCCGGACGCGGGCGCCTGTCCGGCGCAGCCCTGGCGATCTTTGGCTGGCCGGAAATCTGGAACGGCGCAAATGCCCCTCATCGTCCCACGGCGGGCTTTGTCGACGCCGCGCGCAACGAGCAGGAAGCGCGCTACAAGATCCTCACCGGCATGGTCCGCGACTTCCCCAACCAGGTGGCCATTGCCCACACCCCGGAAGAGTTCCGCCGCCTCAATGGTGAAGGCAAGTTCGCGGTGTTCCTCAGCATGCTCAACGCCTACCCCCTGGGCACCGATCTCGACCAGCTCGATCTCTGGGCGGCCCGGGGCATGCGCATGTTCGGTTTCAGCTACGTGGGCAACAACGCCTGGTCCGACTCCTCGCGCCCGCTGCCGTTCTTCAACGACACCCCGGACGCCCTCGGCGGCCTGTCCGACCTGGGCCGGCAGGCCGTGCGCCGGCTCAACGACCTGGGGGTGATCATCGATGTTTCGCAGATGTCGACCAAGGCCCTGGAGCAGGTCAGCCAGCTCAGCCGCGCGCCCTTCGTCGCTTCGCACTCGGCGCCCCGGGCCCTGGTGGATATCCCGCGCAACCTCAGCGACAAGGAAATGCAGCTGATCAAGGACAGCGACGGCGTGGTGCAGATCGTCGGTTTCCCCACCTACCTGCGCCCCCTGAGCCAAGCGACCCGGGACAAGCTCAACGCCCTGCGCGCGCGTTTCGACCTGCAACCCTTGACCGGGCTGGAAATGGCCCTGATGCCCGGCGACGCCATCATCACCGTGTGGCCCGAACAGCGTTTCGGCGAATACGCCGGCGAGCTGTACAGCATTGTCGAAGCGGAACCCAAGGCCACCCTCAAGGACTTCGGCGACGCCATCGATTACGCCGTGAAGAAGATCGGCATCGACCACGTCGGCATCAGTTCGGACTTCAACGACGGCGGCGGCCTGGACGGCTGGAAGGATGTCAGCGAGGGCCGCAACGTCACCGCCGAACTGCTGCAGCGCGGCTACAGCGAAGCAGATATCGCCAAGCTCTGGGGCGGCAACTTCCTGCGGGTCTGGGAGCAGGTGCAGAAATCCGCCAAGCCCCTGGCCAATCGCTGATCCCCCCTTTTGCCAACCAGTGAAATGAGCTCATGACCGATCGCCGTACATTTCTCAAACAGGCCGGCATCCTCGCCGCCGGCCTGCCTCTGGGCGCCGGCGCCCTGGCCGCGTCCGGCACCAGCGCTAGCGCCCCGGCGCCCACGCCCAAGGACCCATGGGCGCAACTGCGCCTGCTGTTCGACCAGGACCCGGACTCCATTCACTTTTCCAACTTCCTGGTGACCTCGCACCCAAGGCCCGTGCGTGAAGCCATCGAACGGCATCGCGCCAATATCGACCGCAACCCCGGGCTGGCCATGGACTGGGACCTGCAGGAACCCTGGAAACGCGAGGCCGAGGTGCGTCGATGGGCGGGTCGCTACCTGCAAGCCAAGCCCGGCCAGATCGCCCTCACCGGCAGCACCAGCGAAGGCCTGGCGATGATCTATGGCGGCCTTCACGTGCGGCCCGATCAGGAGATCCTGACCACGGTGCACGAACACTACGCCACCGAGTACAGCCTGGAATACCGGGTGCGCAAGCAAGGCACCCAGGTGCGCAAGATCAGCCTGTTCAAGGACCCGCACCGGGTGTCCAAAGATGAAATCCTCGACTCGATCAAGCGCAGTATCCGCCCCAATACCCGAGTCCTGGGCATGACCTGGGTGCAGTCGGGCAGCGGCGTGAAACTGCCGATCGGCGAGATCGGCCAGTTGGTGGACGAGTTCAACCGCAACCGCGACGACAAAGACCGAATCATCTATGTGGTGGATGGGGTCCACGGGTTTGGCGTGGACAACCTGGACTTCCCCGACATGCACTGCGACTACTTCATTTCCGGCACCCACAAGTGGATGTTCGGCCCTCGCGGCACCGGGATCATCTGTGCCCGTTCCGAGGAGCTCAAGGACGTTACCCCCAGCGTGCCGACCTTTTCCGAGGACAACAATTTCGCCACCAGCATGACCCCCGGCGGCTACCACGCCTTTGAACACCGCTGGGCCCTGGATGAAGCCTTCAAGCTGCATTTGCAATTGGGCAAGGCCCAGGTCCAGGCGCGCATCCACGCCCTCAACAGCTACCTCAAGCAACGTCTGCAGGAGCTGCCCCAAGTGGAGCTGGTCACCCCCCTGAGCCCCGAGCTGTCAGCGGGCTTCACCTTCTTCCGGATCAAGAATCAGGACTGCGACAAATTCGCCGCCTACCTGATGGCCAATCGGGTGGTGGTCGATGCCGTGGACCGCGACGTCGGTCCGGTGATCCGTACCGCGCCTGGCCTGCTCAACGACGAACAACAGATCGATCGCTTCATGGACCTGCTGCGCAAAAAGGTCTGAAACCGCTCCTCCTTGCGCCCTGCGTCACTTTTAAAAAGAGAGTCATGATGAAACAGCATTCACTGAGCACCGCCCTCCGCCCGCCCCTGGCCAGCTTCTCCCTGGCCCTGCTGTTGAGCCTGTTCCTGCCGACCGCCGCCCAGGCCGCCGCCTCGCCCCAGCCGGGCAAGGTGTTCAAGGACTGCAAGGACTGTCCGGAAATGGTGGTGCTGCCCGCCGGCACCTTCACCATGGGCACCCCCGCTGACGAGGTCGGCCGCCAGGAGGACGAAGGTCCGATGCATGAAGTGACCTTCGCCAAGCCATTCGCCATCGGACGCTTCCAGGTCCTGGCCGGCGAATGGGCGACCTACCTGAAGGAAACCGGCTACCAGATGCCCGACGGCGACACGCGCCCTGGCCGCGAATGCAAGGCCGGCAAACCCCGCTACGAAGTCGGTCCGCGCCAACCGGCGGTATGCATGGACTTCAACGAAGCCCAGGCCTACACCGCCTGGCTGTCCAAGCGCACCGGCCAGCACTACTTCATCGTCAGCGAAGCCATGCGCGAATACGCGGCCCGCGCCGGCAGTACCGGCCCCTTCCCCTTCCCTTTCGACGAGGGCAAGGAGTACAGCATCGCCAAGTACGCCAACACCTACGGCCCGGAAGACGGCTTCAGCTTCACCTCACCAGCCGGCTCCTTCCCCGCCAACGCCTTCGGCGTCTACGACATGCACGGCAATGTCTACGAGTTCACCCCCGACTGCTGGCATGAAAACTATGTCGGCGCCCCCACCGACGGCAGCGCCTGGACCGAGCCCAACTGCAGCGTCCTGCAGATGCGCGGCAACGATTGGACCGAAGCGCCGATTTTTTCCCGCTCAGGCAACCGCAACAACATCTACCCCACCGATCGTGGTGACTGGCTGGGGTTCCGGGTTGCCCGCGACCTTTGACCTTCCCCCTCATCGCCTGACGGAGACACATCATGAAAGCAGCTTTGTTCACCCTGTCGCTGAGCGACGGTTCCACCGCCAGCGTGCATGACGCCGAAGAGAACCAGGGCAGCCTGCACACCGAGGGCTTCGCGGCACTGAACTTTCGCAGCGATGGCGAACTGATCGAGATCGCCGGCGAGATTGCCCCCAACTACCCGGCCAGTGCGCTGCTGGCCTTGTTGGGCGGGCATTTCTGCTACAAGAAAAAGTCCGCCCAGGTGCGGGTTCGCCTGCGTGCCAGCCGTGACTTTGCCGTGTCAGCCATCCGCCAGGGGGTCTTTGACACCTTGCTCGCCGCCGATGCCCACCAGGTGGAGCTACAGTGCCGACGCAGCACCTTCTGGCAGCACCCGCTGCCCTGGCTCAGCGCTCCGGCCAGCGCCCACACCGCGCCCTTCTACCAGTTCAGCGGCGAGAAACGTCACCCACAACGCCCGCCACTGCCCCAGGGCGAGGTATACCGCCGTCGACTGCCGGGGCTCAACACCGAGTTCAGCCTGCGCACCATCGATCCAGACCGTGACCTGCAAGCCTTCAATCGCTGGATGAACCTGGAGCAGGTGGCGTTCTTCTGGGAGCAGGCCGGCAGCCTCGACGAGCACGCCGCCTATCTGCAAGACATGCTCGCCGACCCGCGGGTCCATCCGTTGATCGGCTGCTACGACGACGAGCCTTTCGCCTACTTCGAAGTCTACTGGTGCAAGGAAGACCGCATCGCCCCCTACTACGACGTGCAGGACCACGACCGCGGCTGGCACGTGGTGGTGGGCGAGAACAAGCACCAGGGCATCGGCAAGCTCAAGGGCTGGTTCAATTCGCTGATGCACTACATGTTCCTGGATGATCCACGCACCCAGCGCATCCTTGGCGAACCGCGCATCGACCATGACCGGCAGATCGACTTCCTCAAGTCCCAGGGCTTCGGTCACTTGAAGGACATTCAACTGGCCCACAAGAAAGCCGCTCTGCTGCGCCTGGAACGCGAGTTCTTCTTCGATCGACCACTTTGAGCTGATCCAGCGGTCGCTGCAGCCTCCCTGCAGCGACCGACGCACGGCGCGACGCCAGGCCTGCGCTAAATCCCCCCAGCGCCACTTCGTCTTCTCTGCAACGGTCTTGAGTCAAGCCCCGTCCCGAACGCGACAGCCTCCTCAAGCCCGGCATTGAAGCGCACGGCACTGCACGCCGCGTCGCGCTGTGCACCCCGGCCCCTTGCCCGTATCTCGATCCATTCCAGAGGAAGCGCACCAGATGAACCCGACGGCTGCACCCCGGCCCCCATGCCTCAACGCAAACCGCCTCTCACCCGCCCTTATCCGTGCTTGAACCAGGAGTCATCATGAACAGCCCTCCGCGTAGCCGCAGCGCCATCCGTGACCTGCTGGGCCTGCTCAAACCTTTCTGGCCCACCGTGGCCGTATCGATCGTGCTGGGCATCATCGGCGGCCTGAGCATCACCGTCCTGTTGGCGACCATCAACCAGGCCCTGAACGGCGCCGACGGCCTCAGTCGCGGCGTGGTCCTGACCTTCGCCGGGCTGTGCCTGCTGGCGCTGCTGTGTTCGATTCTGTCGGACATCGGCAGCAACTACGTCGGCCAGCACATCATCAGCAAGCTGCGCAAAGACCTGGGGGAAAAAGTCCTCAGCGCGCCCATCGAGCAGATCGAACGCTATCGCAGCCATCGCCTGATCCCGGTACTGACCCACGACATCGACACCATCAGCGACTTCGCCTTCGCCTTTGCGCCACTGGCCATTTCCCTGACCGTGACCCTGGGCTGCCTGGGTTACCTGGCCCTGCTCTCATGGCCGATGTTCCTGCTGATGCTGGTAGCCATCGTGATTGGCTGCAGCGTGCAGTTTGTCGCGCAGACCAAGGGCATCAAGGGCTTCATGGACGCCCGGGATGAAGAGGACAACCTGCAAAAGCACTACAACGCCATTGCCGACGGCGCCAAGGAACTGCGCATCCACCGGCCTCGCCGCAACCGCATGTTCAACCAGCGGATCAAGCACAGCGCCGAGCACATCTGCAACAAACAGATCGAGTCGGTGAACATTTTCATCGTCGCCAAGACCTTCGGCTCCATGCTGTTTTTCGTGGTCATCGGCCTGGCCCTGGCCCTGCAGTCCTTTTGGCCCAACAACGACCGCGCAGTGATGAGCGGTTTCGTCCTGGTGCTGCTGTACATGAAGGGCCCCCTGGAGTTGCTGATCGGCAACCTGCCGATTGTCAGCCGCGCCCAGGTGGCCTTCCGCCGCATCGCCGAACTGTCCGAGCGCTTCTCCTCCCCCGAACCGCACCTGCTGCTCAGTGAAACCGCGAGCCAAGCCCAGACTGTGCACAGCCTGGAACTGCACGATGTGCGCTACGCCTTCCCGGCCGTCGAAGGCAGCGCGCCCTTTGCCCTAGGCCCGGTGAACCTACGAATCAAGCAGGGCGACATCGTCTTCATCGTTGGCGAGAACGGCTGCGGCAAGACCACCCTGATCAAGCTGCTGCTGGGCCTGTACCGACCCCAGGAAGGCGAGATCCGCCTCAACGGCCACGCGGTCACCGCCCAGACCCGCGACGACTATCGGCAACTGTTCACCACCATCTTTGCCGACTACTACCTGTTCGACGACCTGGTCCAGGGCGGCGAACAACTGCCCGAAGAGGCCGAACAATATCTGCGCCGCCTGGAGATCGGGCACAAGGTGAGCATCCGCGACGGGGCCTTCACCACCACCGACCTGTCCACCGGGCAACGCAAGCGACTGGCGCTGGTCAACGCCTGGATCGAAGAACGCCCGGTGCTGGTGTTCGACGAATGGGCCGCCGACCAGGACCCAACCTTCCGGCGCATTTTCTACACCGAGCTGCTGCCGGACCTCAAACGCCTGGGCAAGACCATCATCGTCATCTCCCACGACGATCGCTATTTCGACATTGCCGACCAGTTGGTGCGCATGGAAGCGGGCAAGGTCAGTTGCGAACTCGAACCGGCTTGATTTTTTTCGTCTCGGCTTTCCGGTTTTCGGGAAGTCGAACGTCTCATAACAAGTTTGAGAAACATTCACATTTAAAACGAATTCCCATTGCCGCTTAATAAGAGCAAATGAACATGCCAGCACCTCTTGGACTCACCCCCCTGAAAACAGCCCTGCTCATGCGCCATGCGCTGCGGCCGAGCTTGCGTCCCTATCTGCTTGGGGCCGTATTGGCGCTGCCCTGTGCCGCCCAGGTACAGGCCCAGCAAGCCAATTTCGATATTCCTGCACAGTCACTGGGCAGCGCCTTGCAGACATTCGGCCAGCAAGCCGACCTGCAAGTGCTCTACAACCAGGACAGCGTCCAGGGCAAGCGCAGCACGGCGATCAAAGGCGCCTTGCAGCCCGACCAGGCCCTGTCGCAACTGCTGCGCGGGACCGGGGTGAGTTATCAGCGCCAAGGCAACACCGTGACCCTGGTGCAAAGCAGTGGGGCTGTGGAGCTGGGGACCATGAACATTTCCACTCAGGGGCTGGGGAGCACCACTGAGGGGACTGGTTCCTACACCACCGGGCAAAGCAACTCGGCCACGCGCATGGACCTGTCCCTGCGTGAAACGCCGCAGTCGGTGAGCGTCATCACCCGCCAGCAGATGGATGACCAAGGGTTGACCGAACTGGCGCACGTCATGCAGCAGACCCCCGGGATCACGGTCAACCGCGAGAGCTCCGAAGGCTACGTGTATTACTCGCGGGGCTTTGAAATCCAGAACTTCCAGTACGACGGCATTCCCAGCCTGGGCACCGACGGCGGCAACATCCGCGACAACTACAGCATCGGCAACACCCTGATCTACGACCGCATCGAAGTGCTCAAGGGCGCCACCGGCCTGGTCAACGGCATCGGCTATCCGTCCGGGGTGATCAACATGGTGCGCAAGCGCCCCACCCGGGAATTCCAGGGCCACGTCGCCGCTGGCGCCGGTTCCTGGGACCGCTACACCAGCGAAGTGGACGTTTCCGGCCCGCTGGTGGAAGGCGGTGCGATACGCGGACGGATGGTGGCCGGCACCGGCAAGCGCAACAGCTTCATCGACTATCAGAAAGGTGAGCAGAACGTCTTCTACGGCATTCTCGAAGGCGACCTGAGCGACGCCACCACCCTCAGCGTCGGCTACGACTACCAGAAGAACAACAACGACGCCACGACCAACACCAGCTTGCCGGTGTTCTACAAGAACGGTAATCGGATCAAGTTCTCCCGTTCCACCAACCCGGCGGACAAGTTCGCCTACCGCAACCAGGAAACCCAGCACGCCTTTGTCGGCCTCGATCACCAGTTCGACAACGACTGGACCTTCAAGGCGACGGTCAACACACGCAAGTACACCTCGCGGGAAATCATCGCCGGCATGTCCAGCGAGCACGTCAACCTCGACAACAGCCAGGACTATGGCTACCTGCCGCCGGGCGGCGTGGCCAACTTCGGCTCCAACAGCGACGAGAAGTCCTTCGATGCCTACGCCAAGGGTCCGTTCGCGCTGTTTGGGCGCACCCACGAACTGGTGCTGGGCTACAACTATTCCCACGCCACCACCCGCTCCAAGCGTATCGACGGCACCACCACTGGAGTCATCGACGACGTGCTGAACTGGAACAACAGCATGCCCTACCCGACCGACTGGGCCTGGTGGTCGACCTTCGACATCAAGAGCACCCAGAAAGTCTCCTACGCAGCGGTGATCCTCAAACCCACCGACGCCCTGAACTTCATACTCGGTGCCCGGGTCACCGACTACGACTGGCAGATCGATCGGGTCAACGCCCTGCGCCAACTGCCGCGCATCTCCACCACCAACTCCGGGGAAGTCATTCCCTATGCCGGCATCACCTATGACCTGGACGACTACCACACGGTCTACGCCAGCTACACCGACATCTTCAAGCCACAGCCCTACAGCCTGGACGTCAGCGGCAAGTCCCTGGAGCCGCTCACCGGGCAGAGCTACGAAGTGGGGGTCAAGGGTGAATACTTCGACCGTCGCCTGAACGCCAGCCTGGCGCTGTTCCAGCTCAAGCAGGACAACCTGGGCGAGAATACCGGCGTCATGGGCGTTGACGGCTTCGAGGCCATGCGCGCGATCAAGGGCGCCACCACCAACGGCATCGAACTGGAAATGGCCGGTGAAGTGCTGCCGGACTGGAACGTCAACGCCGGCTACGTCTACCAGGAATCCTACGACGCCAAGAACAAGCGCGTGGCCACCACCCAGCCACAGCACTTGTTCAAGGTAGCCACCACCTATCGCCTGCCTGCCGAACTGAACAAAGTCACCGTAGGCGGCAACATGCAATGGCAGAGCTCGACCTCCTTCGTCGACAACAGCTTCGTCGATGCCGCCTACAACCAACTGCCCAGCCACAAATTCACCCGTGCCAGCTACGCCGTGGTGGGCCTGATGAGCAGCTACGACTTCAACCAGAACCTCAAGGCCACGGTCAACCTGAACAACGTCTTCGACCGCAACTACTACAGCGGTATCGGCACCTACAACTCGGTCTACTACGGCGACCCGCGCAACGTCATGTTCAACGTCAAATACAGCTTCTGATTCCCCTTGGTTGAACCCCTCCCCGCCCCGGTCACCGGTGCGGGGATTTTTTTTGCCCGAGGCGCCAGCATCGACCTGATGTCTCGCCCTCAGTCTTCGGCATACGCATTGGTATTGGATTTTCGTAGGAGCCGGCTTGCCGGCGAAGAGGCCCGCAAGTCATGCGTCGCCTGGGCGGACGCCTTCGCTGGCAAGCCAGCTCCTACACAAACGCACCCCACCCTTAGCTTCAGGCCGGCCGGCAGGCCGCCGTCACGCTCTTGATCTGAACGCCCCGTTAACCACGATGGCCGAACGCAGGCATTGAGCCGTGGGTAACCCGGCAGGGATGCCGGGTTAGCCGCCACCCGGCCAAGGATGGCCGGTGGCGGCGGCCCACGGATCAATGCCTGCGTTCGGGCATGCCGAGCCTAGGCGAGGCACCGAGTGGAGGGGCAAAGCCCTTTGGTTACTTTGGGGCCCCAAAGTGACTCGCCGTAAGGGCAAAACCGCCAGCCGCCGCACCCGCAGCAATGGATAAGCCCCCTAACCGCCAGCCAGCACCCCCGCAGCAATGGATCTGCACTCCAACCCCCGCCGCAAAAGCCCAACCACCACCAGATTTCCCCCATCCAAAAAAAACGGGAGAACAGTCACCTGCCCTCCCGCCCTTCACTCCAATGTCCTATACCTAAGCCCCCACCCGCACCTCCCGCTGAGACCGAGTCCCACCCAGCTGCGCCAACACCTGCGCCAGCGAGCGCGCCGGCGAACCATCTGCCAACACCCCAAGCAACTGCACCAGTTGCAGATTCACCCCCTGCACCGCCGCCTCGCTAAAGGCCTCAAGCCGATGGTCATAGTGGAACTGCAACTGCCCCTTGAGCTCGACATACAAGGTCAACGCCGAACTGGTCTGCTCGAAACTGTGCATGCTCTCCAGACGCAAATCACCGACATCACCACCGGCCGACGCCGCACTGACCGGATAGTTCTCGAACACGATCACCGTGTCGCTCAACTCCCCGCCCGGCAACCCGGCCCAGCGTTCGATATCGCTCAAGGCACTGTAGCCATGCTCACGCATCAGCAAGTTGCGTCCTTGCAGCGCTTGCAGCCAGTCACCCACGCACTGCTCTGGCTCGATACGGGCCACCAGCGGCACATCGTTGATGTACAGCCCCAACTGCTGCTCAATGCCCTTGAGCTGTGGCGGGCGTCCGGCGATGGTGGCGCCGCAGGCCACCGTCGACTGACCGCAATGCACATGCAGGAGCAACAGCCAGGCCGCCTGCACCAGGGTGTTGGCAGTGATCTTCTGCTGCCGGGCGAAACGAGTCAGTTGCTCGGTCTGGGCCTCGTCGAATTCGAAGTAATGCTGGCGATGCCCCCCCCGCTGCCGATCACCCTGGGCCATCGCGCAGGCACTGAGCAAGGTCGGCACCTTCAGTGGCTTGAGCTGTTCACGCCAGAAGCGTTCGTCGGCCTGCTGGTCACGGGCCTGCAGCCAGGCAATGTAGTCATGGTAGCCAGCCGGTCGGTGACTGATTGCCTGCCCGGTGTAGGCCGCCAGCACATCGTTGAACAACTGGAACCCGCTCCAGCCGTCCAACAGGATGTGATGGTTGGTACAGATCAGCCGGTAGCGTCCCTCCCCCAGCTTGATCGCCTGCAGACGCAGCAACGGCGCCTGGGCCAGGTCGAAGCCCTTGAGCCGGTCAGCCAGGGCCAGACGCTCCAGCGCATCGCTGCTCAACACAGTGCCGTCGAGCTCCTGGAACGGCACCTCGACCTGCTTGTGGACCACCTGCAGTGGCTGCACCAGGGACCCGCCCCAGACAAAACGGCTGCGCAGGATCTCATGGGTATCCATGGCCTGCTGCCAGGCCTGACGCAGTCGCTGCGGGTCGACGCCTTGCACATCCATGCACATCTGGTTGACGAAATCCCCCGCCTCATGGTCCTGCAACTCATGCTGCAACAAGGCCTGCTGCATCGGCGCCAATGGGTAGATGTCCTCGATCTGCGCCGGCACCAGCGTCAGGGCGTCGAGCTGTTCCTGAGTCAGCCGCGCCAGCGGGAAGTCCGATGGCGTGACGCCGCCGCGGGCCTGGCAGCAATGCTCCACCAGTGCCTGCAGCGCCTGGATATAGTCCTGGGCCAGTGACTCGATCTGCGCACTGTCGAACATGCGCTGACTGAAGCTCCAGTCCAGGCGCAATTGACCGTCGTACACCTTGCCGCTGATGGACAGCCAGTTGCCCAGGGGCGCATCGATACTGGCATCCGCGCCATGGGCCTCGGGCGCCGGAATGAACAGCGCCTGAGGATCATCGAAACTGCCGTCGAACTGCCCCAGGTAGTTGAAGGTGACCCGAGGCTGGGCAAGCCCCTGCAACGCCTCGCGACTGGCGGTATCCCCCAGGTAACGCAGGGCACCGTAGCCGATCCCCTTGTTGGGGATCGCCCGCAGCTGTTCCTTGATCCGCTTGATCGAAGACTCGGCGCTGTCCCCGGCGCTCAGGCGCACCGGGAACACCGAGGTGAACCAGCCCACGGTACGGCTCAGGTCCAGGTCCTCGAAGAGTTGCTCACGCCCGTGGCCTTCCAGCTGGATCAGGGTCGAAGGCTGTCCGGTCCACTGCCCCATGACCTGGGCCAGGGCCGCCAGCAACAGGTCGTTGACCTGGGTCCGGTAGGCGGCCGGAGCGCGTTGCAGCAAGCGTTGCGTGGTCGCGGCATCGAGTTGGACCTGCACGCTGCCGGCGTCGCGGCTCAAGGCCTGGGTGCCGGGTTCGACCCCAGGCAACGATGCCTGTGCGCCCGCAAGTTGCGCGCGCCAGTAGGCCAGCTCGGCCTGGGCCTCGGGCCCATGGGCATACGCTTGCAGGCGTCGGCCAAAGGCCTGATAAGAACTGCTCTTGGCAGGCAACTGCAGCGCTTGCCCGGCCAGCGCCTGGGTGTAGGCACTTTGCAGGTCTTCGAACAGCAGGCGCCAGGACACGCCATCCACCACCAGGTGATGGGCCACCAGCAACAAGCGCTGAGTGGAGTCCGCCAGGGTCACCAACAGCGCCCGCAACAAAGGCCCGCGCTGCAGGTCGAGGCTGCACTGGACCTTCTCGCAGAGCTGCTCCAGCTCGGCGGCGTTGGCGGCTTCGGCCTGCCACAACAGGTCCGGACCGGGCCCGGACTGATCCAGCGAACCATGGCTGGCACTCCAGCCTGCGCTCCCCTGCTGGAACTGCAGACGCAATCCGTCGTGATGTTCAAGCAAGGCCCGCAAGCCCTGCTTCAGGGCCAGCGGGTTCAAGGGCGTGGCCGGAATCAGCAGCACCGACTGATTGAAATGGTGCCGCTGGGGAATCGGCTCGGCAAAGAACAGACGCTGGATCGGCAGCAGCGGCATGTCGCCGGTCACCGGTCCCTGGTCGATGTCGTCCTGCACCCCGCACTGCGCCACCGCCGCCAGCCCTCCGATGGTCTGTTGCTCGAACAGGTCCTTGGGGGTAAAGCGGATCGAGGCCTGACGCGCTCGACTGACCAACTGCAGGGAGATGATCGAGTCCCCGCCCAGCTCAAAGAAGTTGTCGGTCAGACCGACCTGCGCCAGCTTCAGCACGTCCTGCCAGATCTGTGCAAGGCGCTTCTCCAGATCGCTGCGCGGTGCCACATAGGCGTGGCTGGCCTGGGCCATTTCCGGCATGGGCAGCGCCTTGCGATCCAGCTTGCCATTGGGCGACAGCGGCAAGCGTTCGAGGAACAGCCAATAGGACGGCACCATGTAATCGGGCAGGCAGGCCTTCAACGTCTGGCGCAGGGTTTCACGCAACCTTTCCTGGTCTTGCTCGTCCTCAAGCGCGGTCGCGGCCGTCACCAGATAAGCCACCAGACGCCGGCCATGGGCGGTGTCCTGGGCCAGGACCACCGCCTCGCTGACCTGCTCATGAGCCATCAGCCGCGCTTCGATTTCACCCAGCTCGATGCGGAAGCCACGGATCTTCACCTGGTTGTCGATACGCCCCAGGTACTCGAACACCCCGTCACTGCCCTGGCGCACCACATCCCCGGTGCGATACAGGCGTCCCCCCAAGGGGCTGTAGGGATCGGGAACAAAGCGCTCGGCGGTCTGGGCGAAACGCTTCAGGTAGCCTCGCGCCAAGCCATTGCCGCCGATGTACAGCTCTCCGGCGACCCCCACTGGCAAGGGATTGAGATCGGCATCCAGGACATAGGCGCTGCGCTCGCCGACGCAATGGCCGATGGGCGCATAAGCAGCCTTGCAAGGCTCACCGGCAGCGGTTTTCCACACCAGCGGCGTGACCACGGTTTCGGTGGGCCCGTAACCGTTGATCATGTACTGGGGACGCAACACCTGCTGGACCAGCTCGAAGCTGGCCTGAGGCATGGCATCGCCGCCAAAGCTGTAGAGGCGCATGGGCGGCGGATTGCCGACCCGCTGCACATGCTCCGCCAACTGATGCAGGTACGCCGGCGGGAAGCCGGCCATGGTCACGCCATGGCTGCGAATCGCTTCACAGGTCTGCTCCGGGGTCCACAGGCTGTCGTCACGCAGCAGCAGGCTGGCACCGCAGACAAAGGCGGTCAGCCAGCGTTCATGGGCGCCGTCGAAGGAAAACGACAGGAAGTGCAGTTCACAGTCATCGGGCGTCATGCCATAGCGTTCGCCGGTGGTGCGACAGTGCATCGCCAGCGGACCATGGGCCACGGTCACGCCCTTGGGCTGCCCGGTGGAGCCCGAGGTGTAGATCACATACGCCAGGCTCTCTGGCGCCACCGTCACCGCAGGCGCGGTCAGCGGATGCTGCCCGACCTCCAGGCGCGACAGATCGAGCACCGCCAGACCGGCGGCCGAAGGCAGGCGCTGCAACGACTCGCTGTCACTGAGCAACAGGGCCATGCCGGAATCCGCCATGAGGTAGGCCAGGCGGTCGGCTGGGTAGCTCAGGTCCAGCGGCACGAAGGCACCGCCGGCCTTGAGCACCGCCAGCAAGGCCACCAGCAGCCCCTCGCCCCGGGGCAGGGCCACGCCGACCCGGACCTCCTGGCCGACCCCGCGGGCCACCAGTTCATGGGCCAGGCGGTTGGCCCGGCGATCCAGTTCACCGTAAGTGAAGCGCTGCCCGGCAAACAGCACCGCCTGACGCTCCGGCCAGCGTTGTGCGAGGGCACCGATGCTCTCGTGTACCGCCGGCTCGATCCCCGGCGCGACGGGCGCTACGCATTGGCTCGCCGTCTCGGCCGGGGTCAGCAGCTCGATGGCGCCCAGTTGCAACTGGGGGTTATCAATCAGCTGCGCCAGCAGGTGCAGCAGATGGCCGTTGAGGCGCTCGATCACCGCCGCGCTGAAGGCCTCCCGGGCATAGCCGTAGCTGATGCTCAGGCGCTGCTCCAGCGCCACCGCCACCGACAACGGATAGTTGGTGCGTTCACGACTCTGCACGGCACCGAAGCGCACGCTGGAAGCCTCCTCCTGCTCCAGGGCCTGGGCCACCGGGTAGTTGTCGAAGACCAGCAGGGTATCGAACAGCGCTTCACCGCTGCTGCCGGCCCAGCGCTGGATATCGTTGAGCGGCGTATGTTCGTATTCGCGCAGTTGCAGATTGTGCGCCTGCACCTGTTGCAGCCACTGTGCCACGCTCATCTGCGCATCGGGGGTGGCGATCACCGGCAAGGTATTGATGAACAGACCGATCTGCTGCTCGATCCCCGGCAGCTCCGAAGGACGCCCCGCCACCGTCGCGCCAAAGGCCACGGTGCTCTGTCCGGTATAGCGCTGTAACAGCAGGAGCCAAGCCGCCTGCAACAGGGTGTTGGCGGTGATTTTCTGCTGCCGGGCGAAGGCCACCAGGCGCTCGGTCCACGGCTGGGTCCAATCATGGTGGAACTCGCCATGGCCGGCATCCGCGCCCGGGTTCTCCAGGGCGATGCTGCCCGCCAGGCGGGTCGGGGTCGACAAACGCCCCAGTTGCTCGCGCCAGAAACTTTCACAGGCGCTCAGGTCCTGGCGTTGCAGCCACTGGATGTAGTCGCGATAACGCCCCGGAGCCTGTGGCGGCACCACCCCGGCGTAGCGTTGCAGGACCTCGCTCATCAACTGCGAACTGCTCCACCCATCCATCAGGATGTGGTGGTTGGTGTAGATCAGTTGGTAGTCCTGGGCCGTGGTCTGTACCAGGCACAGGCGCAACAGCGGTGCACGATCGAAATGCGCACACAGGCTGCGCTCTTCGCCGGCCAGCGCTTCAAGGGCCGGCTCGGTGGCCTGCCCGGCCGACCAGTCGAGCACCCGGAACGGCAGCGCCAGCTGACGCTGGACAATCTGCACCGGTTGCTCCAGCTCCGCTTGCCAGTGGAAAGAGGTACGCAGGATGTCATGAGCCTGCAGGGCATCTTCCCAGGCCCGGCGGAAACGCTGCGGGTCCAAGCCCTGCACCGACACCCGGACCTGATTGACGTAATCGTCGCTGGCCTGCTCGTAGAGGGTGTGGAACAGCATGCCCTGCTGCATCGGCGACAAGGGATACAGGTCGACGATGGTTCGTGGGGCCACCGGCAGCGCATCCAGCTGAGCCTGGTTCAACCCGGCCAGGGGGAAGTCCGACGGCGAGACACCAGCCGAGGTGTCCAGGGTGCAATGCTCGATCAGTGCCTGCAGTTCCAACAGGTAATCATCGGCCAGGCGCTGAACCGTCTGCGGCTTGAACAACTGATGGCTGAAGCTCCAGCTCAGGGACAGTTCGCCCCCATAGACCTGGCTGTTGACCGTCAACCAATTGCTCAGTGGCGCCTCGCGGTGACGTTCGTCACCGGCCGCTTCCGGCGCCGGAGCCAAGAGTGACTGCGAGTCGAAGCTCTGGTCGAACTGCCCCAGGTAGTTGAAGGTGATCCGCGGCTGCGCAAGCCCCTGCAGGCGTTCGCGGACCGCGTCCTGCCCCAGGTAACGCAACGCGCCGTAACCCAGGCCATTGGCCGGAACCCGACGCAAGTCCTCCTTGACCGCCTTGATCGAATCCGAGAGTGACTGCGCCGGCGTCAGGCACAGCGGATAGAGGCTGGTGAACCAGCCCACCGAACGCGACAGGTCGACATCGGCAAACAGTTCCTCGCGCCCGTGACCTTCCAACTGCACCAGCATCTGCGAATGCCCGGTCCAACGGCAGATCACCCGCGCCAGGGCGGCCAGCAACAGATCGTTGATCTGTGTGCGATAGGCCTTGGGGGCCTCCTGCAACAGCTGGCTGGTCAGTTCCCGAGGCAGCCGGGCGTTGATCGCCGTGCCATGGCACGCCAGGTTCGCCCCGGCGGAATAGTCCAGGGGCAGGCCCTGAGGCGCCTGCTCCAGTTGCCGGCACCAGTAATCCAGTTCGTCGGTGTGCCCAAGGCGCTGCGCCCAGTCTTGCAGGTGCACGGCCCAATCCTGGAAAGCACTGGTCTTGGACGGCAGGACCGGCGCCGCCCCCTCGGCCAACTGCCGATAAAGGCTTTGCAGATCCTCCAGCAGAATCCGCCAGGACACGCCGTCCACCATCAGGTGATGAATGACCAGCAACAAACGCTGGCTGCCATCGTCCAGGTCCATCAGCACCGCGCGCAACAACGGTCCCTGTTCCAGGTCGAGACTGCTCTGGGCCTGTTGGCCCAGTGCCTGAATCGCTGCGGCATCCGCCACCCGCTGCCGCCAGAGGCTGACCGGCTCGGGATGCTCCTGGTGTTCGGCCTGCCAGAGGCCGGCGTGCTGCCGGTACCTCAGGCGCAAGGCATCGTGCTGCACCAGCAGTTGGTTCAGAGCGCGCTCCAGCAGCGGCACCTGCAGCGGCTCGCGTGGGGTCAGCAGCAGCGACTGGTTCCAGTGCTGGCGCTGGGGAATGTCACTGGCAAAAAACACCTGCTGGATCGGCGTCAGCGGCATCGGGCCACGCACCGGTCCCTGATCGATGAGCAAGGCCGTGCCTTGCTTGGCCACCGCTGCCAGTTCAAGAATGCTCTGGCAGCGGAACACGTCCCGGGAGGAAATCTGCAAGCCCGCCTGGCGTGCCCGGCTGACCATCTGGATGGCAATGATCGAGTCGCCACCCAGTTCGAAGAAGTTGTCGTTGATACCGATCCGCGGCTGGTTCAAGACCTCCTGCCAGATATCCACCAGTGTCTGTTGCACGGGGTTCTGTGCCGCACGGTAGAGGTCCTGCGGACGACCCTGCTCAGGGCGCGGCAGAGCCTGGCGATCGAGCTTGCCGTTGGGGCTCAGGGGCAGCGCCGGCAGCAACAGCAGGTGGCTGGGCACCTGATGGGCCGACAGCTGCGCATTCATGTGCTGCTTGAGCCCTTCCTTGCACTGATCCGGGTCGAGCCCGGGCTGGCACACCAGATAGGCCACCAACTGCTTGCCCTGGGGTCCATCCAGAGCCAGTACCGCACACTCGCGCACCCAGGGATGACTGTGCAGGCAAGCCTGGATCTCTCCCGGCTCGACCCGGAAGCCACGAATCTTGATCTGCTGGTCGATGCGCCCGCAGAACTCGATGCTGCCGTCGCGGCGGTAGCGCACCTGATCGCCGGTACGGTACAGACGGGCACCGCCCTGCGGGTCGAAAGGATCGGGGATGAAGCTGGCAGCGGTCAGCTCAGGACGCCGATGGTAATCACGGGCCAGTCCGGCACCGGCCAGATACAGTTCGCCCAGGCTGCCGACGGCGGCCGGCTGGCCTTCGCTGTCCAGCACATAGGCGCGGACATTGGCCAGTGGCCGGCCAAGGGGAATCGACGCGGCCTGGGACCAGTCGCCCTCCACGGCCTGGGTCAGCGCGCCCACGGTGCTTTCGGTCGGCCCGTAGTGGTTGACGATCCGGCACTGCGGCGCCAGGCGTTGTATGCGCTCAACCAGGCTCACCGGGCAGGCTTCGCCACCCAGCACCAGGCACTGACGTGGCAACACCGCGCCATTGTCCTCACCCAACAGCGCCGCCAGGTGCGAGGGGACAATTTTCAGCACATCGATCTGTTGCTGTTGCAGGTACTGGCCCAGGCCCGCACCGTCCACCGCCAGATCGGCGCTGATCACATGCAGCGCCTGGCCGCCGCACAGGGCACCGAACAGCACCGTGTGCCCAAGGTCCGCCGCCGGCGTGGACACCAGCGCCATGCTGCGGGCCGACGCCAGCGGCAGACGCTGATGAATGGCCGCCACGTAGTTGGCCAGGGCGCCGTGGCTGATGGTCACGCCCTTGGCCCGACCCGTGGAGCCGGACGTGAAGATCACATACGCCAGGTGCCCGGGAGCCGTCAGGGGTTCGAGGTTGTCGCCACTCAGGGCCTGGCGTGCCGGCGAATCCTCAAGGGGCTCGATACAGAGCCCGGGCAGATCGGCAAAACGCCCGATCAGCTGCTGTTGGGCCAGCAACTGGGTAATCCCGCTGTCCTCGATCATGCCGTTTAGGCGTTCCTGGGGGTATTCGGGGTCCAGAGGCACGTAAGCGCCGCCGGCCTTGAGCACCGCCAGCAGGCCCACGATCATCTCGATCGAGCGTTGCGCGGCAATGCCCACCAGCACATCCGGCCCCACGCCGCGCTCGCGCAGCTGACGCGCCAGGCGGTTGGCCTGCGTATTGAGCTGTTGATACGTCAGTTGCTGACCGGCGCAGACCACGGCCGGCGCATCGGGGCTGCGCAGCGCATGTGCCTCGACACAGGCCGGTACCGACAGGGGTGGACGCTCAAAGGCGCTGCCGAGGTTCCACTGCTCCAGTATCTGCGTGCGCTCTGCAGCATCGAGCATGGGCAGTTCGCCCAGGCGACGCTGCGGTTCGCGCACCACCGCCTGCAACAGGTTGTGCCAATGCCGGGCCATCTGCTCGATGGTCTGCGGGTCGAACAGGTCGCTGGCGTAGACCAGCGCCCCCTGCAGGCGCCCGCCTTCTTCATGAGTGTTGAAGGTCAGGTCGAAGCGCACGGATTCGCTGTCGCTGGCCAGGGCCTCGATCTTCAGCCCGGGAATCTCCACCCGCGCGCCTTCATTGTCCCCCGCCAGGTGGTTGTAGAGCACCTGGAACAATGGGCTCTGGTTCAAGCTGCGCTCAGGCTGCAGGGCATCGACCAGTTGCTCGAACGGCAGGTCCTGATGCGCCTGGGCCTCCAGCACCCGGGTCTTGACCTGGGCCAGCAAGGCACTGAATGACTGCTGCGGGTCGATCTCGGCCTGCAGCACCTGGGTGTTGACGAAAAAGCCGATCAGCCCCTCGACTTCGGCCCGCGTGCGGTTGGCCACCGGCGTGCCCACGCGAATGCTGCGGGCACCGCTGTAGCGCTGCAGCAGCACCTGCAGGGACGCCAGCAGCACCATGAACAGGGTGCAACCGGTACTCGCGGCCAGTTCGCGCACACCGCGGTCCAGGTCCTGATCGAAGACCATGGCGTGACGCCCGCCCCGGGCACTGCGCACCGGCGGGCGCGGCCGGTCCAGAGGCAGTTCCAGGGTCAAGGGTTCGCTGCCCAGGCGCTCGCGCCAGTACTGCAACTGCCGCTCGGCTTCACCGGCTTCCAGCCACAGGCGCTGCCAAACGGCGAAGTCGGCGTACTGCACCGCCAGCGGCGCCAGGTCCGGCGCGCGCTGGTATTGGCGCCAGTGCTCATAGGCGCTGGTCACCTCGCCCACCAGGATCGGCAGCGACCAGGCATCACTGATGATGTGATGGGTACAGAACAGCAGCACATGTTCCTGGGGCCCGAGCTTGATCAGGGTCGCCCGCAACAGCAGGTCGTGCTCCAGGTCGAAGGGGCGTTCGCCCTGCTCCGCCACCTGTTCGGCCACCTGTGGGCCGGCGTCCTCAAGGTGGCTGTAATCCAGGCGCTGCAGGAGGAATTCGCGCTGCGGATGAATCACCTGCATCACTTGCTGGCCGTGCAGGCTGAAGGTGCTGCGCAGCACTTCATGGCGGTCGATCAGGTACTGGATACTGCGTTGCAGATCGGCGTCCTGCAGGTCGCCCTGCAAGCGCAGCACCGCCAATTGGTTGTAGGCGCTGGAGGTCGGCTCCAGTTGCCAGAGAAACCACAGGCGCTGCTGGGCATAGGACGCGCACATCAGCGTCTGGTCCTGGCTGCGCCCAGGGATCGGCAACAGGTCCAGGGACAGCCCCTGCTCGATCATCTTGCGCTGCAAGGCGCTACGCTCCTGGGGGCTGAACGCGGCGAACCGCTTGGACAGCGCCAGCATGCGCTCGGGTAACGGATTCATCACTCCTGGGCCTCCGCAAACAGGGCTTCCAAGGCATCGACCTTGTCCCCTGTCACCCCGGAATCACGATGCAGCTCGACCTGTCGGGCCAGCAGCTCCACCGTTTCGCCCTCGAAGAACACCCGCAGCGGCAAGGACAGGTTGAGCTCGCTTTGCACCTTGGAGCGAATGCGCGTGGCCAGCAGCGAGTGGCCGCCCAGGGCAAAGAAGTTGTCATGCACACCGACCCGCTCCAGTTGCAGCGCCTCTTGCCAGATGGCGGCCAGGGTGGCCTCCAGCTCGTTGCGCGGCGCCACATAGGCGCTGCCTTGCAACTCCAGGGCGCTCAGGGCGTTCCGGTCCAGCTTGCCGTTGGGGGTCAGGGGGAAACGCTCCAGGACACTGAGGAACGACGGCACCATGTACTCGGGCAACTGCTCGCGCAGCTGGGCCAGCAGGGCCTGCTCCTGGGCCTCGCGGTCGTCGACCTGGGCCAGCACCACATAGGCCACCAACTGTTTGCCGGCCGCCGTGTCCCGGGCCACGACAGCGGCTTCGCGCACATTGGCAGCTTGCCCGAGCAGGCTCTCGATCTCGCCCAGCTCAATGCGAAAGCCACGGATCTTCAGCTGGAAGTCAATCCGGCCGAGGTAGTCGAGCGTGCCCTGGGGCAAGCTGCTGACCCGATCCCCGGTGCGATACAGACGCGCGCCGGGGGTGCTGGCGAACGGGTCAGGGAGGAAGCGGCTGGCAGTCAGGGCCGGACGCTTGAGGTAGCCACGGGCCAGGCCCGGACCGCCGATGAACAACTCGCCCTCGCGACCGATACCGGCCAGTTCGGCTTCTTCATCCAGCACCCGCAGGCGCGTACCGGCGATAGCGCCACCGATGGCCACCCGCTCATCCACAGGCGGCTGCTCCACCGCGAAGGCCGAACACCAGACCGCACTTTCCGAAGGGCCGTATTCATTGACCAGCAAGGTCTCGGGCAGCCGTTCCCGGTGCCGCAGGGCCAGCTCCACCGGACAGGCTTCGCCGGCCACGATCACACAGCGCAGTGATGGCTGCTGCAGGGCTTCGAGGATTTGCGCATAGAACGATGGCAGGGCCAGGAAGTGGGAAATCCGCTGCGCGTCGATGAGTTCGGCGACCTGCTGCGGGTCCTTGTGCTGCTCTTCGCTGGGCAGGTACAAGGTCGCGCCCTGGCTCAGGGTCCAGAAGATCCCCGCCACGGAGCTGTCGAAGGAGAACGAGGACAGCATCAGGAAACGGTCCAGGGGCGCCTGGTAGAACGCGCCGCGGGCCAGGGTCGAGGTGCTGGCATTGGTGTGGGACACCATCACGCCCTTGGGTTTGCCGGTGGAGCCCGAGGTGTAGATGACGTACGCCAGGTTATCGCCTGTGCTGCGGCTCGGCAGCGCTTGGGCGCTGCCGCTCAACAGCTGCGGGTCCAGGCTGATCTGGGGCAGCTCGGCCGGCAAGACGATGTCCGGGTGCAAGGGTTGCAGGCTGATCAGGCAGCGCACCGCTGCGTCCTCGAGCATGAAGGACAGGCGCTCGCTGGGATAGGCCGGGTCCAGCGGCAGGTAGGCGCCACCGGCCTTGAGAGTCCCCAGCAGGGCCACCACGATTTCGATGGAACGCGCCCCATAGACCCCGACGATGGCATCGCTGGCAACCCCTTGCTGGCGCAAGGTGTGGGCCAGCTGATTGGCCTGACGGTCGAGCTCGGCGTAAGTGATTTCCCGGCCATCGACATGGATCGCGGCACGCTCGGGAAAGGCCCGGGCCGCCTCTTCGAACAGCTGGTGCAGCAGCGGTGCATCGGCGGCGCTCAGCTCCGTGCTGCGATCGAAATCCTGCAACAGGCGTTGCGCCTGATCAGCGCTGACCAACGGCAATTGCTCAAGGCTGAGACTGCTGTCCGCAGCGGCCGCTTTGAGCCACTGGGCGAATTGTTCGAGCCAGGCGGCTGGCAGGCCGTCGGCCAGCAGATGGGGCTGCCAGCTCAGTTGCAGCGACAGCTGGTCGGCCTCGGCCCGGGCCTGCAGGTGCAACTTCTCGAAGCACGCCTGATCGAGGAACAGCTCCTGCACCTCGGCGCCTTCGCTGTAGGAGCAACCCAGGTCCAGGGGACGGGGTTGCTCGGCGCCGAACGCTTCCAGCTCGTTCAGGCAATCCTGCCAGGAGCGGCTCAGGTCCAGCTGATGACGGAACGCCTGCAGGTTGTCCTGCAAGGTGGCTTGGGGCTGCAACGTGACGGCCACGGGCAGGCGCCGGCTGAAATGGCCCAGGGTCTGCTGCAACTGGTCGCTGCGACCGTCCACGGTCAGCGCCACCAACAGCGAGTCCTGCTGGCTCAGCCCGGCGAGGAAACCGGCCCAGAGGAACAACAGGCTGTCCTCGACACTCAGCTCGGCCGCACTGGCCAATTGGCGCAATGCCGGTGCCAGATCGGTGTCCAGGCGGCATTCCTGCAACTGCGGCGTAAAGTCCAGGCGGCGCTCGAACGGCAGGCGCACGCCCGGCTGCTGTCCGGCATACAGAGTGCGCCAGAACTGCAGGCCTTCGCGACCGATCGCCTCCTCCCCCAGCTCGCTCTGCCAGGCCGCGTAATCGGCGTACTGCAGGCTGTCGAACGCTGGCAACTGCCCTCCCGCGCACAGTTGCTGCAGTTCGGTCATCAGCAATGCCAAAGACTGGCGGTCACAGCTGGCCAGGGCCACGCTGACCAGCAACTGGCGATCCAGCAGCGAGGCCACCAGGGGCACCTCGGTCAGGGCCAGGCGATCCTCGGCACGGGCCTGTTGCAGGCTGCGCCCCGTTTCCAGCGACAGGCGCAGGCGCACCTGGGGGGTGATTTCCTGCACCGGTTGCTTGAAGCCGGGCACCTGCCGGTAGCGGGTGCGCAGGATTTCGTGGCGCTGGCACACCTCGTTCAGTGCGGCCTCCAGCACAGCACGCTCGGGCGGCGTGTCGAAGGACAGGAGCGCCTGCGCCGCCAGCGGCTGGCCCAGGTACTGCTGCTGGGAAAGAATCGCGGCCTGCTGGGCCGAAATCTGAAACGTCTCTGCTGGGGAAAAGTCGGTCATGCTGATGTCCTTAACCAATGGCCACGTCGGTGCTTTTCAGCGGGACGGCCATGGCTGTGAGTATTTTGCGCGGGCCTGAATATTCGTTGCGGGCGTGCAGGGTGAGGATGTTGTCGAGCATCACGACGTCGCCCTTCTCCCAGGGAAACTCCACCATCACCTCGCGATAGAGCTGTTGCAGATGGGTGATGTAGTCATCGGGGATCGGGCTGCCATCGCCAAAGAAGGTGTTTTGCGGCAGGTCCTCGGGCGCGAACTCCGCCAGCAGGCTGTCGCGGATGCTCTCTGGCAGGGTCAGGGCATTGAAGAACGTCGCATGGTTGAACCACACGCTCTCGCCCGTACGCGGATGCCGGACCATGGCCGGGCCCTGTTGCCGGGTGCGCAGGCGGTTGCCGGATTTCCACTCAGGGGTCACGCCGATCTTCGCGCAATAGGCCTCGACCTCGGCGCGGTTGTCGGTCTGGAACACGGTCTGCCAGGGCAGCCCCATGCCGTCGCCATAGTTGCGCACATAGAGCACGCGCTTGTGTTGGAACTCTTCGCGCACCTGCGGATCGATCCGCGCCAGCAAATGCCGGGTGTCGCCAAATGGCGTCTCGCCGCCGGTGGTCGACGGCACGTCGCAGTAGAAATACAGGTGCAGCGGAAACACCGGGGAATAGGAGTGCTCGTTGTGGGGGAAGATCTTTTCCACGGCCGGGTAGTCGGTGGAGCTGTAGACATTGAGTTTCTTGGTGATCTGGGTCCGCGGCGAGGCCCGGAACAGGTACTCCAGGGCCCCACCGGAAATCGAATCGACGCACTGGTTGAATTCGGTGATGTCCTGCACCGCGAAGCCGCGGAACAACAACGTTGCGTGCCGGTCGAGCTTTTCCTGGAGCAGCTCGCGGTTTTCCCCGGCCCACTGCGCCAGCCCCACGCCAGGAACGTTCGGCGTACACAACAGGGGAATCGAGCTGTTCTCGAACAGCGGCGTAAACGTCACCAGGCTGGATTGGTCCAGGCTCAAGCTCTTGCGCCGTCCCTTGCCCAATGCCGGTATGGCTTGAGACTCGAATTTCGACATGACCCACCTCCGATTCGCGGTATCAGGCGCGGCGATCGCACGCGCCTGCATGATTCTTCAATATGGCTTCACTCGACCGGCACCCGTCCTGGACGGCGCCGCTGAATCGGGTGCTGTTGCTTGAGCAGGGCCTGGCGCTGTTGCAGCTGGTCTCGCTCACGCAGGTATTGGATATCCCGTGCCTGGTTCAGCAACGCCGCCAGCGGCGCCTGGGTATCAATCACCATCAACTCGAACACCGCCTGCAACTGCTCGAACAGGCACGCCATGTCCGCGGCGGTGTAGAGCCCTGCATCGCACTTCAGGCCGAGGTAGATGCCCTGTGGCGCATTGACGAACTCGGCCACCAGGTCCAGCTCCGCCGCGGCCCTGCCGGCAGCCACCGGCTGCACGTCCAGGCCGTCGATCGACAAGGGCTGATCGAGGCTTTCCTGATAGATGAACTTGATGCTGAACAACGGCGAACGACCGGCGCGCCGGACCACACGCAGCGCCTCCACCAGGCGCTCGAAAGGCAGGTCCTGGTGATCCGAGGCACCGATGACCGTGCTCCGTGTCACCTGCAACAAGTCGCTGACGCACTGTTGTTCCTCGACACTTATCTGCAATACCAGTTGGTTAACGAAGAAGCCCACCAGATCTTCAACGCCGGCGTGATTGCGGTTGGCGATATCGGTCCCCAGACGCACCCGCGAACTGTCGCTGCGCTGCCCCACCACCAGGGCAAAACCTGCCAGCAGCAGCATGTACAAGGTCACCCCCTGGGCACTGGCAAAGGCACGCAGCGCCTGGCTCTGAGCCGCCGAAAAATGGAACTCGTGGAGATCGCACAAGGGTGACGGCGCCTGCCCTGGCTGCACCGTGGCACTGGCGGGCAAGCGTGTGAGGTGATGGTCATCGCCCAGGACATCACGCCAGTAATCGAGCTGACGCTGCAGTTCACCGCCTTCGAGCCATTGCCGCTGCCAGACAGCGAAGTCCACGTAATGCAGGGCCGGCTCCGGCAACGGGCTGGCCGTGGCGGTCCGATGGGCGTGATACAGGCTTACGAACTCGGTCGGCAGAATGCCGAACGACCAGTGGTCGGCGACGATGTGGTGCAGGGTCATGAGCAGCAGGTGCCGTTGCGGCTCCAGCCGCAGCAGGCGTACACGCATCGGCGGACCGGCGATCAGGTCGAAGGGCTCCGCGGCCTGTTGCTGCAACTGCTGCTGGGCCATGATCTCGCGCTCGGCCACTGGCAAGGCGCACAGGTCATCGAACACGAACGACAGCGGCAGGTGGCGATGGACGTGCTGCCAGCTCTCGCCTTCGACCTCGCTGTAGGTGGTACGCAATACCGAATGCCGCTGCATCAGCGATTCGAAGGCTTGCCGCACTGCCTCGATGTCCAGTTCGCCACGCAACTCCAGGGCCCGGGCGATGTTGTACATCGAGCTCTGCGGCTCCAACTGCCAGAGGAACCACAAGCGCTGCTGGGCAAAGGACAACGGCTGTGGCCGCGAGTCATCCACCCGACACAAGGCCGGGGCCGCCTCCGGAGCCTCAGTGACGCCCAGGGCGGCGACAAAGGCCTGCAGGTCGGGCGCATCGAACAGGGTTCGCAGCGCCGCCTGCAAGCCCAGCTCATGCCGCACCCGGCTTATGACCTGGGTGGCCAGCAACGAGTGCCCGCCCAGGGCGAAGAAGTTGTCCTGCAGGCCGACCCGCTCGACTTCGAGCACACCCTGCCAGATCGCCGCCACCTGCTGCTGCAGTTTGCTGTGCGGGGCCACATAGGCTTGTTGCAAGGCACTCAAGTCCAGCTTGGGCAGGGCCTTGCGGTCCAGCTTGCCGTTCGGGTTGAGGGGCAGGCGCGGCAACAGCAGCACGTGGCTGGGCAACATGTAATCCGGCAGCGTTTCCTTGAGCCCGGCCTTGATCAGCGCGCAACGCTCGGCCTGTGCCTGAGCATTGCCCAGGCCGTCGTCGGTATCCCCAGGCAACGCAGAGGGCACCACATAGGCCACCAGTTGCATGCCGTTGTTGGCCGGCACGGCCAGCACCACCGCCTCACGCACATCTGGCCGAGCCGACAGGCGCGCCTCGATTTCCCCCAGTTCGATGCGGAAGCCGCGGATCTTCACCTGATGATCGATGCGGCCGATGTACTCGATCGCCCCTTGCGGGTTGTAACGCGCCAGGTCGCCACTGCGATACAGCCGGGCGCCGGGCTGACCGGCAAAGGGGTCGGGAATGAAGCGTTCGGCAGTCAGTCCCGGCCGGTCAAAATAACCCTGGGCCAGACTCGATGCAGAGCCGATGCACAGCTCCCCGGTGCCGCCTTCGGGCAGCAGATTGAGGTCGCCGTCGATGATCCGCAGGGCGCGGCCGATGATCGGCTGGCCGATCGGGATGCCGTAGACCTCGCTGGCATCCTGCTCCCGGCAGTCGTGGACACTGGAGACCACGGTGGCCTCGGTCGGGCCGTAGGTATTGAGCAGGCGTACACCCCCAAGCCCAGCGGCGTGCCACAGGCGCAAGCCCTCCACCGACATCGCCTCGCCACCGACATGCACCTGGCGCAGGCGCCCCAGGCTGCGGATACCGTCGGCCATGCACTGCTTGGCCAGCAAGTGCCAGTAAGCCGCCGGCAGGTCAGCCAGGGTCACGCCCTGGCTGACGATCACCGCCGCCAGTTGCTCGACGGCCCAGGGCTCGTCGCCGCGCATCACCAGGGCCGCGCCGAGGCACAGGGCTGGGTAACACTGCTCGACGAAACCGTCGAAGCTGAAGGTGGCGAATTGCAGCACCTTGTCGGTAGCGGTGAGCGCCGAATAATCAGCCGCCGCTTCGCAGAACGCCGACAAGGCTCGGTGATCGATGGCCACGCCCTTGGGAACCCCGGTGGAGCCCGAGGTGTAGATCACATAGGCCAGGTCTTGCGGGCTGGCGCGGTTCTGCGGATCGGCGCCGGAGCAATGGCTCAAGCGTTGCGCCAGGCTCGGTAGATCCCAATGCAGCACGCTGTCGGGCAGCAGCGGCGCGGCCCAGGTGCCGGTGTCGCTGAGCAGCAGGCTCAGGCGGCTGTCGGCAATCATGAACGCCAGGCGCTCTTGCGGGTATTGCGGGTCCAGGGGCACATAGGCCGCGCCACTCTTGAGCACCGCCAGCAGGCTGACGATCAGTTGCGGGCCGCGCTTGAGTGCCAGGCCGACCCGATCCCCCGGGCCAATCCCCTGGGCTTGCAGACAATGGGCCAGGCGGTTGGCCTGGGCGTTCAACTGGCCATAGTCCAGTGACTCGCCATCAACCACCAGCGCCAGCGCCTCGGGCGTGGCCGCCGCCTGCGCCGCGATGCGCTGGTGCACCAGCGGCGCCTGGGCGGGCACCACCTCGGCCAGCTGGCTGTGCTGCAGCAAGTCCTGGCGCGCCTGTTCGCTCAACAACTGCAAGCCCCCCAGGGCCGCGCCGGGATCGGCCATGAACTGCAGCAGCAAATGCCGCAGCTGGGCACAGAAGCCCTGGACCTGATCGGCACTGAAACGACTGCGGTCATAGCTGAAGTCCAGGCTCAGGTGCTCGCCCAACTCGATGCCCAGGGTCAGCGGATAGCTGGTCTGTTCGTGGTTGGCCAGGCCGGAGAATTGCAGCCCTGCCGGAGCCCCCTCCTTGAGGGCCTGGGCCACGGGGAAGTTCTCGAACACCAGCAGGCTGTCGAACAAGGGGGCGCCCTGGTGCCCGGCCCAACCCTGGATCTCGTAGAGCGGCACGTGCTCGTGTTCGCGCAGGCCCAGATTGAGCGCCTGCATCTGCTCCAGCCATTGCCCCACGCTGCACTGCGAACGTGGCTGGCAAATGATCGGCAAGGTGTTGATGAACAGCCCCAACTGCTGCTCGATACCCGGCAGCGGCGCCGAACGCCCCGCCACGGTGGCACCGAAGATTACGCACTGCTGCGCGCAGTACCGCTGCAGCAACAGCGCCCAGGCGGCTTGCAGCACGGTGTTGAGGGTGACCTTCTGCTGCCGGGCAAAGCTGCCCAGGCGCTGTGTCAGCGCCTGGTCGAACCCTTCCAGGTACTGCCCATGGCCGCTGCCCGACACCGGCCTGCGCACTCCGTCGGCGAGCAAGGTCGGCGAGTCCATGGCATGCAGGCGCTCGCTCCAGAACTGTTGTGCAGCCGGGGCCGACTGCTGCTGCAACCAGCCCAGGTAGTCGCGATAGCGGCCTTGGGGCGCCGGCAAGCGGGCCCCGCCGTACAACTGGATCACTTCGGCCAGCAGGCTGGCATTGCTCCAGCCATCGAGCAGCAGGTGGTGGCAGGTGTAGATCAGGTGCCAGTGGTTGTCGACGATGGGCACCAGCAGCAGGCGCAGCAAGGGCGCCCGGTCCAGCTCGAACCCCCGGGAACGCTCTTGCGCGGCCAATCGATCGAGATCCGCCGGGGCCGATGCCAAGACCTGCAACGGCACCTTGACCCGGTTCCTGACCAACTGATGGGCAGAGTCCAGCCCTTCCCAGTGCACGCTGCTGCGCAGGATCGGGTGGCGATCCAGGGCACTCTGCCAGGCATCGGCAAAACGCTGGGGATCAAGGCCGTGGATGTCCAGGCGCAACTGGTTGATGTACGCCTGTTCCTGGGGCTCGTAGAGGGTATGGAACAGCATGCCCTGCTGCATCGGCGTCAGCGGATACAGGTCCTCGATGGCGGCCGCCGGCACCGGCAGCGCGTCGAGCTGTTGCTGGGAGATGCGTGCCAGCGGGAAGTCCGAAGGCGTAGCCTGAGCCTGGTCCAGCCCGCAGCAGTGCTCGATCAGCAGGCGCAGCTCGGCGAGGTAGTCATCGGCCAGCTGCTGGATGCTGGCGTCGCTGAACATTTCCTCGCTGTAGCCCCACTGCAACGCCAGTTCGCCGCCGTAGACCTGGCCCTCCAGGGTCAACCAGTTGGCCAAGGGGGCCTGTGGGTCCTGGGCCTGCCCGCTGCTCTGGCTGGCCGGCGTCCACAACGCCTGCTCATCGAACTGGCGGTCGAACTGGCCCAGGTAGTTGAAGGTGATGCGTGGCTGCGGCAATGCCGCCAGCGCCTGACGCTGGGCCGGGCTGCCCAGGTAGCGCAGCAAGCCGTAGCCCAGCCCCTTGCCGGGGATCGCGCGCAACTGCTCCTTGATCCCCTTGATCGCGGCCCCGGCTTGCTCGGCTGGCTGCAGGCGCACCGGGTACAGGCTGGTGAACCAGCCCAGGGTGCGGGTCAGGTCCAGATCGTCGAACAGGTCCTCGCGGCCATGCCCTTCCAACTGGATCAGGGCCGAAGCCTGCCCGGTCCAGCGGCACAGTACGCGAGCCAGGGCGGTCAACAGCAGGTCGTTGACCTGGGTGCGATAGGCGCTCGCAGCCTGCTGCAGCAGTTTGCGGGTCAATCCCACATCCAGTCGCGACTCGATCTTGCGGCCATGACGGTTCTGCAGGCCGCCCGCCGGGTTGTCGCAGGGCAAGTCGCCGGCTCCGCTCTGCTGCGCCAGCCAGTACGGCATTTCGGTCTCGCGCTGCGGCGCATGCTCCTGCAAACGCCGGGCCCAGGCCTGATAGGCGCTGGTCTTGGGCGGCAGTTGCACCGCCTGAGCCTCCGCCAACTGCCGGTAGGCCTGTTGCAGGTCCTCCAACAGCACCCGCCAGGACACCCCATCCACCACCAGGTGGTGGATCACCAGCAACAGTTGTTGGCGACCCGACTCGCGCTCCACCAGGACCGCGCGCACCAGCGGGCCGGCTTGCAGGTCCAGGCTGCGCTGGGCCTCGTCGCACACTGCCGCCAGGGCCTGGTCATGCTCGACCCGGCACTGCCACAGGTCGAAGTGGCTGGCAGGCTCGGCATAGGCCTGCTGCCAACCCTGCTGCGTGCCGACAAAGCGCAGGCGCAAGGCATCGTGATGATTGACCACCTGCAACAGCGCCGCCTGCAACAGCGCTGGCTGCAAGGGCTGGCGCGGGTCCAGCAGCAACGACTGGTTCCAGTGCCCCGGTCGAGGCACCTCCTGAGCCAGGAACCAGTGCTGTACCGGGGTCAACGGCACCTCACCGGTCACTGGTCCCTGGTCGATCTGCGGCTGATCGTCGAGGACCGCGACCTGGGCCAGGCTGCGCACGCTCTGGTACTGGAACAGGTCCCGGGGCGCCAGACGGACCCCGGCCTGACGGGCGCGACTGACCACCTGGATCGAGATGATCGAATCACCGCCAAGTTCAAAGAAATTATCGTCAAGACCCACTTGGGCCAGCCCCAGCACATCGCACCAGATGCCCGCCAGGGCCTTCTGCATGGCGCTTTCCGGGGCCACGTAGGCCAGTTGCGGCGCCGCCTCGGGCAGCGGCAAGGCCCTGCGATCGAGCTTGCCGTTGGCGGTCACCGGCAAGCGATCCAGGGCCAGCAGGTGATGGGGCACCATGTACTCCGGCAGGCTGCTGGCCAGCCAGGCCTTGAGTTCGTCGGTCCACCCCTGGGCCTGAGCCTGGGCCTGGGCGCCCTCTTGCAACACCAGATACGCCACCAGGTGCTTGGCGTTCTGCACCAGCACCACGGCCTCGCGCACGCTCGGGTGCTGCATCAGCCGGGCTTCGATTTCACCCAGCTCGATGCGCAGGCCCCGCAGCTTGACCTGATGGTCCAGGCGGCCCAGGTATTCGATCACCCCATCGGCCCGCTGGCGCACCCGGTCGCCGGTGCGATACAGCCGCGCCCCCTGGTGGAAGGGGCAAGGTACAAAGCGCTCGGCGGTCAGGGCCGGGCGCCGGTGATAACAGCGAGCCAGCCCGAGGCCGCCCAGATAGAGCTCACCGGCAACACCCGCCGGTACCGGTTGCAACTGGGCATCCAGAACATGGGTGCGCAGGTTGGCGATCGGCTGGCCGATCGGCACGCTGCTTGCGCCTTCGTCGACACAGGTCCAGTGGGTGACGTCGATTGCCGCCTCGGTCGGGCCGTAGAGGTTGTACAGGCCAGCGCCCGGCAATCGGGCGAAGACCTGCTGCTGGGCATCCAGGGGCAAGGCCTCGCCACTGCAGACGATGCGTTTGAGGCTGGCGCAGGCCGACACGCCCTGCTCATGGATGAAGGCCTGGAGCATCGAGGGCACAAAGTGCAGGGTGCTGATGCCGTGGTCGATGATGGTGTCGATCAGGCGCGCCGGCTCACGGTGAGCCCCCGGGGCCGCCACCACCAGCCGGGCACCGGTCATCAGCGGCCAGAAAAATTCCCAGACCGAGACGTCGAAACTGAACGGGGTTTTCTGCAGCACCGCGTCACTGGCGTCCAGGCCATAGGCCTGCTGCATCCAGTACAGACGGTTGACCAGCGCCGCGTGGCTGTTGCCCGCCCCCTTGGGCTTGCCGGTGGAACCCGAGGTGTAGATCACATAGGCCAGGTTCAGCGGGTCGACCAGCGTCTCCAGCGGGCCGCTGTCATAAGCCAGCAGCGCGTCCTGATCCTGGTCCAGAAGGATGACCTTGAGCGCCTCTTCATCGGCTTGGAAATCCAGCAGCGGCAGCAGCGAACGCTGGCTCAGCAAAAGGCGGATGCCGCTGTCCTCGATCATGTAGGCCAAGCGGTCCCGGGGGTATTCCGGGTCCAGGGGCACGTAGGCGCCACCGGCCTTGTGGATCGCCAGCAGGCCCACGACCATTTCGATGGAGCGTTCGATGCAGATGCCCACCAGCACATCCGCCGCCACACCCTGCTCACGCAGCAAGCGAGCCAGCCGATTGGCTCGGGCATCCAGTTCGGCGTAGCTCAGTTGCTGCTCGCCGAACACCAAGGCGCAGGCGTCGGGGGTACGCCGGACCTGAGCTTCGATCAGTTGCGGCATGCTCAACCCGGTGGGGTAAGCCTGCGCCGTAGCGTTCCAGTCGTGCACCAGGGTCTGGCGCTCCCGGGCATCGAGCATCGGCAACTCGCCGATGCGCTGCTCGGCATCCTCCAGCATGCCTTGCAGCAGCGCGGTCCAATGCCGCGCCATGCGCGCGATGGTGCCGGCGTCAAACAGATCATCGGCGTAGGTCAGGGCGGCGTGCAGCTTGCCGGACTTCTCGTAGGTGTCTAGGGTCAGGTCGAACTGGGTGGTGCGGCTCTGCCATTGCACCAGGCCCAGCTCCAGCCCGGACGCCGTCTGTACCGTGCTGATATCCGCCACCTGGGGCTGGTGGTTGTACATCACCTGGAACAGCGGTGTGTGGCTCAGGTTGCGCTCCAGCTTCAAGGCTTCAACCAGTTGCTCGAACGGCAGGTCCTGATGAGCCTGGGCACCCAGCGCCGCTTCTTTGACGGCCTGCAGCAGTTCGCTGACCCGGGTCTGGCCGGTGAGCTGGGTACGCAGCACCTGGGTGTTGACGAAAAAGCCGATCAGGCCTTCGACCTCGGCACGGTTGCGGTTGGCGATGGGCACGCCGACGCGAATATCGCCCTGGCCGCTGTAACGGTGCAGCAGCACATTGAAGGCGCCGAGCAACAGCATGAACAGGGTGACGTTGTGCTGTTTGGCCAGGGCCCGCAGCTGCTCGGCCAGCTCCGGCGCCACGGCAAAGTCATAGCGGGTGCCACGGTAGCTGGGCATCGCCGGGCGTCCATGGTCAGTGGGCAGTTCCAGCACCGGATGCTCGCTCCCCAACTGCGCCTGCCAGTACTCCAGCTGCCGTGCCTGCTCCCCCGCCTCCAGCCAGCGCCGCTGCCACAGGGCATAGTCGCTGTACTGGATTGGCAACGCCGGCAGTTGCGGCTGATCGCCCCGTTCGAAGGCGTCGTAGCAACGGATGAACTCGTCGATCAGCACGTTCATCGACCAGCCGTCAGAGACGATATGGTGCAAGGTCAGGAGCAACACGTGCTCCTCGGCGGCCAGCCTGATCAGCTTGACCCGCAGCAACGGACCGGTTGCCAGGTCGAACGGCTGCAGCGACTGCTGCTGCGCCTGTGCCGCCACCGCCTGCTCCTGTTCCGATGCGTCGGTTGCACTCAGATCCAGGTATTGCACGGCCAGCTCGACCTCTGCCGCAGCCTGCTCCAGACGATCGTCGGCGTGGCGCTTGAACACCGTGCGCAGGGTCTCGTGGCGCGCCACCAGGGCGGCGAATGCCTGCTCCAGCGCCTGGTGATTCAGCGCCCCTGTCAGACGCACCGCCCCCGGCAGGTTGTAGGCGCCACTCTCGGGGTCCAGCTGCCACAGGAACCACATGCGCCGCTGAGCGTAGGACAGTTCCTGACGGTCCTCCACGGCCACGTCGGCCGGGATTGGAAACAACGAAAAGTCGATATTTTCCGCCCGCAGACTATCGAGGAACAACCGGCGCTTCTCCAGCGGCAGCTCGATAAATCGGCGTGCAAGTTTCAGGGACTTTTCAGCGTTCATCTGGATTCATCCGTACATGTTGGGTATCGAGCGTTGGCTCGGCTATCCCTACGAAACGGATGGGCCTGGTGAAAAATTAACCCTCTGCGCGACAGGCAGATCAGGGCTTGCACGGTAAATTCCAGCGCTTGCGGCTCGTCAAATCAGGACCTTCCCCTTAATAAGGTCGCGATCATGTCCTCAGCCACTTCCCTGGCCAGCTCACTGGCAAATGGCTTGCGCAAGCTGGTAGGTGCCGGCGCCCAACAACCCCGGAGCTACCGGCTGATCAACGTCGAACTCAAGCAACGCATCGACCTCAGCCCCTCCATGACCCGCCTGGTGTTCGGCGGCGAGGACATCGCCCAGGCCCGCACCCTGGCCCCGGACCAGCGCATCAAGCTGCTGTTTCCCGGGGCCGACGGCACGCCTGCGCAATTGCCAGTGGACGGCGACTGGCAAGCGGCCCGGCGCCAGTTGCCGGCCGAGCAGCAGCCACCGATGCGCACTTACACTATTCGTGCCTTGCGCATGCAGCCGGCAGAGATGGATGTGGATTTCGTGCTGCACGGGGTCAACGGGCCGGCCTCCGCCTGGGCCACCCACGCCCGGCCCGGCGACCGCCTGCAGATGGTGGTGCCGAACAAGGCCTACAGCGGCGACCCCGGCGGTTATGAGTGGTTGCCGCCGGCGGGGATTCGCAAGGTGCTTCTGATGGGCGATGAAACCGCCCTGCCCGCCATCGCCGGGATTCTGGAGGAGTTGCAGGATTACCCGGATTACCCGGACGTGCAGGTGTTCATCGAGGTGCCCTACGAAAGCGACTGCATCGACCTGCGCTGCAATCCGCAGACCCGGGTCAACTGGCTGCCTCGGGACGTGCTCAATGCCCAACACGGTGAAACCCTGATCCACGCCGCCCGGGAGCTGGCCGAGCTGCCGCCGGCCAATAGCGGCCGACGGCCGCTCAAGGTCTCCGAGCGCCACGACGCGCAACGGCTTTGGGACACCGCAGCGCCGGCAGACAACCATTTCTATGCCTGGGTAGCCGGCGAGTCGGCGACGGTGATGAGCATCCGCCGCCACCTGATCAACGAGCGCGGCCAGGAGCGGCGCAACCTGACCCTGATGGGTTACTGGCGCCTGGGTATGTCCCTGGGTTGAGCCCCCAGCAACCGCCCCCTCTTCCCTGTAGCCGCTGCCGAGCCCGCGAGGCTGCGCAAAGGCCCGAAGGGCCTTGCTTGGCGATCGCCAGTCGAACCTTTGGAGCCCTCAGGTTTTTTTGCGTCCCTGCGGGCCGTGCGCAGCCTGCGGCAGCGGCTACAGGAAGCCTGCTACCGGTTGCAGGTGGCGCCGGCGGTGCACTTCCAGGTGGCCCTTGATCAGGCTCAGCACCTTGGTTTCCTGTTCGTGAATGAAGAAGTGCCCGCCCGCAAGCATGTCCACGGAGAAGCTGCCGCAGGTTTCCTGGCTCCAGCCAATCAGTTGTTCGGTGGTGGCGCGGTCGGTCGTGCCCCCCAGCACATGCACCGGGCAATTGAGCAACGGGCGCTGCAGCGGACGAAAACGCCCGCACAGCAGGAAGTCGGCCCGCAGGATCGGCAAGGTCAGGCTCATCAGTTCCTGGTTGGCCAGCACCTCTTCGCTGGTGCCATTGAGGGTGCGCAGCTGCTCGATCAGCTGTTGGTCAGTCTTGGCCTCGGCAAACCCTCGGTCGTATTCGCTGCGCAAGGTCGGTGCCGCTGTCCCGGAAGCGAACAGCGCCACCGGTTCCGGACACCCCAGGGCGCGCAGGGCGTGGGCCAGCTCACAGGCCAGCAAGGCCCCCAGGCTGTGGCCGAACAGGGCATAGGGCGCGCGCAACGTGCTCTGGATTTCCCGGGCAAGCTGCATCGCCAGCACCCGCATGTCGGTGTGCAGGGGCTCGGTGTAACGGGCGCCGCGCCCGGGCAGTTCCACGGGTGTCAGGTGCAGCCACTGGGGCAGCTTGCGCCGCCAGCGGCTGTAGACCATGGCGCTGGCGCCGGAATACGGCAGGCACAGCAGGTTCAATTGGGTCACGGTTTATCCCTCGACAGATGATCTGTTAAGGAAACGCAGTGCAAGGCGGACAAATTAGGGCGCGCTCGCCCCCGGCAAGCGGACGGCAACCCATGGGCCGGCGCTAACCGGTTGTCTGCGCCGCAGCGTAAGCGTGGCGAGCCGGCCCAAGGTGCTCATAGCTGGAAGCGCTGGACCTGGCCATGCAGGTCTCCTGCCAGGCTCGCCAAGTGGTCGCTGACGCTGGAAGTCTGTGCCGCGCTGTCGACGTTGTGTGCCGCCACGTCGCGAATCGCCAGCAGATTCTGATCGACTTCCCGGGAAACCAGCGCCTGTTGCTCTGCGGTGCTGGCAATCGCCTGGTTCATTTCGTTGATCTGAACGATGCGCTCGGCAATCTGCGCCAGCACCCCGTCAGCCTCCAACGCCTTCGCGTTGCTGCGTTCGACGTACTCATTGTTCGCGACCATCGCCTGCACCGCCTCACGGCTGGTGGCCTGAACGGAGGTGATCATGCCTTCGATTTCCGCAGTGGAGCTCTGGGTGCGTTGCGCCAGCGCTCGGACTTCGTCGGCGACGACGGCAAACCCTCGCCCCTGCTCGCCTGCCCGGGCGGCCTCGATGGCCGCATTGAGGGCCAGCAGGTTGATCTGCTCGGCAATGGCGCGAATCACTTCCAGCACTCGGCTGATGGACAACACTTCATCGGCCAGCCGCGTGATGGTGCCCGACGTCGTCTGCAGCCGCTGTCCCAGCTGTTCGATGGTGAGGCAGGTCTGCCCCACCTGTTCACGCCCTGAACGGGCCTCGCGCTGCGCATCACGGGTGGAGTCGAAGGTCAGGTTGGCGTTGCGAGCGACCTGATCCACCGCCAGGGACATCTGGTTGACCGCTTTAGCGGCCAGCTCGATTTCCTGGTTCTGCTGGCTGATGCCCTGTTTGTTGCTGGTCGCGGTCACACGCAGCCCCTGGGCTTGCTTGTGCAATTGCGTAGCGGTGGCCTGAATCGCCTGCAAGGTATCGCGCAAGGTGTTCTGCATGCTCTGCAGCGACAGCTGGACCTGACTGATCTCGTCGCGACCGGCGACCTTCACCGGCTCACGCAAATCCCCCGAGGCGGTGCGGGCCACCGTCTTTTGCAGGCCGTCCAAGCGCTGGGTAATGCTGCGGCTGAGCAACCACGCAAAGCCGCCACCGCCACACAGGAGAATCAGCAGCAGTCCCCAGGTGAACAGCACATTGTTCTCGTAGACCCGCTTGCCCTGTTCGTAACTGCGAGACGACTCTTGCAGTTGCACGGCAATCAGTTGATTGAAGTCCTCTGACAGCGGATCAATCACCGGATACAGTTCCTGGGCGGTGAACAGCGCCAAGCCGGCCTTGTCTTCGCTGCCGAGCAAGGTCTTGAGCTTGTGCAATGGCTGCTTGGCCTGGGCCATCAAGGGCTCGATGCGCTCGATCAGGCGCACCTCTTCATCGATCAGCAACGTGGCCTTGTAGGCCTTCCAGATGTCCGCGACCTGCTGCTCGGCCTCCTCCACCCGCTGCAGAGCTTCCTTGAATGACAAGCTGCCATTGCGAGCCTTGTGACTGCTGTCCACGATATTCACCGCGTACAGATCAGCCACCTGCTTCAAGTCCCGCAAGGGCACTACACGATCCAGATAGACGCTGTTGAGCCGCCCCAGAACCCCCTCTACCCCCAGCAGACCCGAAACCCCTATCGCCAGGCTGCCCACCAGCATCAGAACGATAAGAACAATGAGCCGTGCTCGTATGCTGAAATAATTCATGTGCAATTCCCGGCCAGAAAAAACGCGGCCGCGACGCACAGGTCAGGCAACGTGGGGAAAGTATGGTCGGGAAATACCCACTTCGCCTGGCCGGATGAACGCACCGACCACGCTCAGGCACACGCCAGCAGGAGGCGCCCACTCAGGCCACACGCTTGCTGGTGGTTTTGAGGCGACGTCGGATTCAGCTGACGTCGGACTCAGGTGGCATCCGGCTCAGGGGCATCGCGCATCAGGCGTCGATAGCTCTGCAACGCCGCCCCCAGCACCACCGCGCCACCGCCCAGGGCCAGCCAGAAGCCGCTGCGGGCGCCGAAATGGTCCACCAGGAGCCCGGACCCCGCCGCCCCCAGGGCCACGCCAATGCTCAGGCCGGTGACCAGCCAGGTCAGGCCCTCGGTGAGCTTGGCCGGGGGCACGATGCGTTCCACCAGGGCCATGGCGACGATCAGGGTCGGGGAGAAAAACAGCCCGGCGACGAACACCGCCAGGGACAGGCCAAAGATGTTGCTCGCCCAGAGCAGCGGCAAGGTGGCCAGGGCCGTGGCGATACCGCCGTACATGAACAGCCGGGGCAAGGGCGTGGCCAGTTTCAGCGCGCCGAAGGCAATGCCCGCCAGGCACGAGCCGATGGCGTACACCGAGAGCACGACACTCGCCGCCGCCGGCTGCCCCTGGTGCTGGGCGAAGGCCACGCTGACCACATCCACCACGCCGACTATGGTGCCCATGGCCACCATCAACAGGATCAACAGGCGGATTTCAGCGGAGCGAATGATCGAGCCTGTATGCCCCTCCTCGTGGGGGTGCACCGGCGGCTCGGTGCTTTTCTGCATGACGAACACACTGACCCCCAGGGCCAGCATCAACAGCGCGGCCAGGGGCCCGGCCTCGGGGAACAGCCCCACGCACAGGCCCACCGACACCGGGGGACCGATGATGAAGCAGACCTCATCGAGCACCGATTCCAGGGCGTAGGCGGTCTGCAACTGCGGTTGGCCACGGTACAGCTCGGTCCAGCGGGCGCGGACCATGGCCGACATGCTGGGCATGCAGCCGGCCAGGGCGGCGCAGATGAACAGGGTCCAGTGCGGGGCCTGCAAACGCGTGCACAGCAGCAGGGCCAGCAAGGCGCCACCTCCAAGGCCCGCGGCCAGGGGCAGCACCCTGCCCTGGCCGAAGCGGTCCACCCAGCGTGACACCTGGGGCGCGCAGAAGGCCGTGGCCAAGGCGAAGGTGGCCGCCACGGAACCGGCCAGGGCATAACCGCCATGGAGCTGCGCGAGCATGGTGATCAGGCCGATGCCGGTCATGGAGATCGGCATGCGCGCGATCATTCCGGCCAGGACGAACGCCCGGCTGCCGGGGGCCTTGAACAGTTCGCGATAGGGGTTTGCCATTTACAACGACTCCTTGGGGGGCTGCAACTTGCCACAAAGTGCTCGCGCAGTAGAAATACATACGCCGCGTATGTCAAAAATCATGTAAACATACGCTGCGTATGTCAACCCACCCTTTGTTGGAGAACTGTGATCATGAGCAGCCGCCCTCGCGCCGAGATGATCGAAGCCACCCGCGCCAGGCTGATTGCCAGCGCGCGCCAGGCCTTTGCCCGCCTGGGCTATGCCAAGACGTCCATGGACGACCTGACCGCCGAAGTCGGCCTGACCCGCGGCGCGCTGTATCACCACTTCGGTGACAAGCAGGGCCTGTTGGCGGCGGTGGTGGAGCAGATCGACGGGGAAATGGATCAACGCCTGGAGGCCATCTCCCGCGAGGTTGCCGATCCCTGGGAGGCTTTCTGCCAGCGTTGCCAGGCCTATCTGGAGATGGCGCTGGAGCCGGAAATCCAACGTATCGTCCTGCAAGACGCACGGGCGGTGCTGGGGGACGTCACCCAGGCCGGCGAGGATCAGTGCATCGACACCCTTGGCGCCCTGCTGAGCCGGCTGATCCAGGAGCAGGTGATCGAACCGGCGTCGCCCCAGGCCCTGGCGCGATTGATCAACGGCAGCCTGGTGGAGGCAGCGCTGTGGATTGCCGCCGCCGAGCAGCCTGAGGCCCGCCTCGATGAGTCGCTGCAGGGGCTTGAGCTGCTGCTGCGCGGGCTGCGGCGGCAGCAACCGAACTGAACGCTCTGACACCCTGAGCCCGGCTCCGGTGCTGACCGAAGCGCTCAGCCCTTAGTGCCCGCCAGAAACGGAATTGGCCCCATGCCCGACTCTCCGATCATCGCCGTGATGATCCACGCCGCCGACTGGCGCGCCGCGACCCAGTGGTACGCCCAGGTCTTTCCCCAGGCCCGCCGGGTGCTGCACGAGCCGGATGATTTCGGCCATTTGCAGCTCGATGGCCTGTCCCTGGAAATCGTCCCCAGCGACGCCAAGGTGGTCCAGGGCCCGGCGGGCACAGTGGTGTATTGGCAGGTCAGCGACCTGTCCGCCGAGGTGCAGCGCCTGGTGGCCCTGGGCGGGCACCTGTATCGCGGCCCCCTGGCCATCGAAGGCGGTGAATGGATCTGCCAGGTGCAGGACCCCTGGGGCAACTGCATTGGCCTGCGCCAGCCAGCGACGCTCGCCTGACGCGTTAACTGGCGGCACACTGACGAGCTTTTCACCCGAGCCCCAAGGAGAAACGGCATGCATCAGGTGCTGCTGATCATTGATGTGCAACCCTGTTTCAACCCACCGCCATGGCTGGTGGAAGGCATCAACGCACTGCTGGGACAGATGCCCTCGGTGGCCACGGTGGAACGCCATGATGAAAGCCGCACGCCCTTCGCCCGGCAACTAGGCTGGCAACCGGCGGCGGACGACCAGAGCCTGGTGGCCGCCGATAAGGTTTTCATCAAGCACGGCTATGGGCCAACGGCAGAGATACTCGACTACCTGAAAAGCCTCTGTCCCGAACGCGTGCTGGTGTGTGGCATCCAGACCGACACCTGCGTGCTGGCCGCCGGCTTTGCCCTGTTCGATGCCGGATTGCAGCCGACCCTGCTCACCGACCTGACCGTAGGCTCATCCCTGGACCGCAGCGGCGGCCTGGGTATTGACCTGTGGCGGCATCACTTCAAGCACCTGATCCGCAGCGACGAACTGTAGAAGCCGGCGTGCCGGCAAAGGCAGTGTGAGGCCATCGATACGCCAGGTGCCAAGCAGCGCTAGACTCCGCGCCTTCGCGCCGTTCGCCTAGCAAAACGCAAGTGACTCCCCACCCATGAAAAAATTTGTCGCCCTGCTTGCCCTGCTGTTCTGCAACCCCACCTTGTGCGCCTCGTTCAGCGATTCGCCCGAAGCGCTGGTCCGGCAGTTCATCGCCGACTATCAACAGTGGAGCGACAGGGCCAGTGCACGCCAAGCGGACAACGCGCCCATGCAATCGATGGATCTGGCGCAGCAGGAGTACGCCCGGTTGCTGGCCAAGTTCTGCCTGCAGGGCTTTCAGGGCCAGCCCATTGCCTTCAGTTCCCCGGCCAGCCACGGCACGGCGTATGAGCAGATCCTCTCCAGCAGCCGAACCGCGGATCGCGCACTAGTGAAAACCCGGGCGATCAGCCCCGGCGAGGGCTTTGCCGCCGATTACCACTACCACCTGATCTTCAGCGGCCAGCGCTGGTACCTCAGCGAGGTGTTCTACGTCGACCAGGACGGCCAGTACGAGTCGCTCTAGATCAGCCGTAACCGTTTTGAGCTAGGGTGTTTCAAGCCACCGAACCCCGGAGCCACCATGCCCAGCTCAGTCTCCCTGCGTCAGGTCACGACCCCCAGTCTGCACCTTGCCTATGAAGAACACGGCCCGGCCAACGCCGAACCGGTGATCCTGCTCCACGGTTTTCCCTACGACGTGCGGGCCTACGACGAGATCGCCCCGCCGCTGGCCGAGCGCGGCTATCGGGTCATCGTTCCCTACCTGCGGGGCTACGGCCCGACGCGCTTTGTCAGCGAGCAGATCATGCGCTCAGGGCAGCAGGCCGCCCTGGCCCGGGACCTGCTGGAGCTGATGGACGCACTGCAGTTGCCCCAAGCCACCCTCGCCGGCTACGACTGGGGCGGTCGCGCCGCCTGCATCGTCGCCGCCCTGTGGCCGCAGCGGGTCAAGGGCCTGATGAGCGCCGACGGCTACAACATCCAGGACATCCCCGGGGCCTGCGAACCCAGGGCGCCAGAGACCGAGCACCGGTTGTGGTACCAGTACTACTTCAACACCCAGCGCGGGGTGGATGGGCTGACCGCCAATCGCCGGGCGTTCTGCGAGCTGTTGTGGCGCCAGTGGTCGCCGACCTGGAACCAGGGACCGCAGTGCTATGGCCTGAGCGCGCCGTCCTTCGACAACCCGGACTTTGTCGAAGTGGTGATCCATTCCTACCGCCATCGCTTCGGCTACGTACCCGGCGACCCCAGCCTGGAAAGCATCGAGCAGGCGTTGCAGGCACAACCGCCGATCCAGGTGCCGACCATCGCCCTCTGTGGCGCCGATGACGGGGTCGGCCCGGCCACCGAGCCGGACCCCGATATCGGCCTGTTCAGCGGGCCCTATCAGCGCAGGATCCTGCCCGGCGTCGGCCATAACCTGCCCCAGGAAGCCCCGCAAGCCACCCTCGACGCGCTGCTGGAGTTGCTCCAGAACGCCTGAGAAGAGCAGCAGGCTGCACGCCATGCCGGGGAAAAATCGGTACACTTCGCGCCTTTGATCCCCCACAGGACATGGAATGTTTCCCGCCACGACTTCCCCCCGGCCCGGCCTGCGCCGGGCCCTGGTGCTTTGGCTCTACGCCGTAGGTGCCGGCCACCTGCTGGCCGGACTGCTGCTGACCTGGGCCGGCCACAGCGGCCTGTTCAACGACTACCTGGCCAGCATCGAACAGGCCTTCTGGGGCGCCGCCGCACCGGCGCCGGCCCGGGCCCAGCAGGTCTGGTGGCTGGGTCTGTTCGGCGCCACCCTGCAAAGCTATTCGTTGTACCTGCTGGGCCTGGTGCACCTGGGCAACCGCCTGCGGGCACCGGCGGCCTGGGCCTGGCTGATGGCCGGGATTGTGCTGTGGGCGCCCCAGGACATGTGGCTGTCGTGGCAGATGAACATGACCGCGCACCTGTGGATCGACAGCTTCGCCCTGCTGGTGCTGCTGCCACCGTTACTGTGGCTGCAGCGCCACGACCGCCGTACCTCTCGTCTTCCCTCGTAAAAGGACTTCACCATCGTGGCTGATTTGCCAATCCTGCAGTGGGCCATCGCCCTGTTGCTCGCCCAGGGCGTGCTCGGCGCCCTGGACACGATCTACCATCACGAACTCACCGTGGCCCTGCCGCAACGCCACGGCGCGCGCAAGGAGCTGGCGATCCATGCCCTGCGCTCGTGCTTCTACGGCGTACTGTTCATGGGCATCGCCCACCTGGCGTTCCAGGGCATCTGGGCGCTGGTGATCGCCGTGCTGTTCGCCCTGGAAATCGGCCTGACCCTGTGGGACTTCGTGGTCGAGGACCGCAGCCGCAAGCTGCCGGCCATCGAACGCATCATGCACACCGTGCTGGCGATCAATGCCGGGGCCTTCTTCGCCTTGTATGGCCTGCAACTGCTGGAGTGGTCGCGCCTGCCCAGCGCCTTGAACCCCATCGATCTGGGTTGGCAAGGCTGGGCCCTGAGCCTGTTTGCCGTCGGCGTGACAGCGTCGGGCATTCGTGACGGCCTGGCGGCGTTGCGCTTGCAACGCCAGGGCCAGGGCGCCAATCCCTTTGCCGGTGGCCGCGGCAAACGGGTGCTGGTCACCGGTGGCACCGGCTTTATCGGTGAAACCCTGGTCAACCAACTGCTGGATGCCGGGCACACCGTCAGCGTGCTGGCCCGTGATCCGCTGCGCGCCGCCTACCTGTTCGACGGTCGTGCCCGCTGCTTGCGCTCGTTGAGCAAGCTGGGCCACGGCGAGGCCTTCGACGTGATCATCAATCTGGCCGGCGCCCCGGTGGCCGGGCCGCGCTGGTCGGCCAAGCGCCAGGCGCAACTGCTGGCCAGCCGGGTCGACACCACCGAAGCCCTGCTCAACTGGCTGCAGCACGCCCAGCACAAGCCGGAGCTGTGGATCCAGGCGTCGGCCATCGGTTTCTACGGGGTGCGCGACGCCAGCCAGAGCCTGGATGAAAACGCCGAGCGCGGTGAAGGCTTCATGGCCGATCTGTGCGCGCGCTGGGAATCCTCGGCGGAACCGGCGACGCGCTTCGGCGTGCGCCAGGTGGTGCTGCGCTTAGGCATCGTGTTCGGTCCCGGCGGCGCCTTGAAACCCCTGCTGCTGCCCTTCCATTTCGGCTTTGGCGGACGCATGGGCGATGGCCAGCAGATCATGAGCTGGGTGCACCGCGACGACGTGTTGCAGGTGATGGCCCGGGCGATGAACGACGCGTCCCTATCCGGCACCTACAACATGGTGGCGCCAGAAGCGGTGAGCCAGGGCACCTTCGCCACCACCGTCGGCAAGGTGCTCAAGCGTCCGGTGTGGCTGCATGTGCCGGCCGCGCCGGTGCGGGCCCTGGCCGGGGAAATGGCCGAGCTGTTCTTCGACGGCCAGAAGGTGGTGCCCGCGCGTCTGCTGCAGGCCGGCTACCGCTTCCGTTACCCGACCCTGGACGCCGCCCTGCGCGACCTGACCTGAGCTGAGGAATGCCCATGAGCAAGCCCCTGTTGTACCTGCTGGCGGGCAATGGCAGCGCCGCCGACTGGTGGGACGATGCCCTGCCGCACTTTCAGCGCTATCAGGTACAGCCGCTGGAACTGCCGGGGTTTGGCGACAACCCGCTGCCTCCTTGCAATGACCTCGCTGAGTACGCCGAGGCCCTGCTGGGCATGACCGAGCCGGGCCAGGGGATTGTCGCGGTGGGAGTCAGCGCGTTGATCGTGCTGCACGCCTTGCAACGCCGCCCCGGGCATTTCTCGCGCAGTGTGCTGCTGTCGCCGGTGGGGGCCTTTCTCTGGCAACGGCGCCTGCCGGCACTGATGTCGCCGCTGCCGGCGCGCCTGCTGATTCATGGCTTGCTCAGCCATAAACCGACCTTGTTCGCCGGTAAATTCTCGCGCCAGCCGTGGACGCCGCAGCAGTACCTGCGCATGGGCTCGGGCTATGCCCGTTGCCGGGCTTTCGTGCCCCTGTGGGAACAGCTGCGGGCCGACACCGCGCTGCCGCTGCTGGAATGGATCAAGGACCCGGTGCAACTGGTCTGGGGCGACCAGGACCGGCTGCTGGGGATGGCCCAGGCTGCGGCCTGGTCGGCGATCCTGGCCCGGGCCGATCTGCGGATCAGCCTCAAGCCGGGCTGGGGCCATTACCCCTGGATCGATGCGCCGGCCGAGTTCGTCGCCTGGCTGGAGTCCGGCGACCCGGGTTTTGTCGCCCACACCAAGGGCGGCCGCCTGCGTCTGGCGGAGCTGGCCGGGCAGCCAGTGCCCAGCGCACTGTCCCTGGACAGCGCCGGCGACCCGCGCCTGCCGGCCCTGCTCGCCAGCCAGCCGGAGGCCTTATGGGCGGTGCGCTCTTCCAGCTACGGCGAGGATCAGGCCGACTCGGCCAATGCCGGGCTGAGCACCACTTACCTGCGGGTCCCCCGGGATCAGGTGGCAGCGCGCATCGGTGAACTGCGGGACGCCAGCGTCGAGGAAGTGGTGGTGCAGCGCTTCATCCAGCCGACCCTGTCGGGGATCGCCTTCGTGCGTCATCTCGCGGTGGAGCTGGAGTGGGTCGAAGGCCATCTGGAAAGCCTCGCCGACGGTCAGGTCAGCCCCCAGCGGGCGGTGCTGTCGCGGCTGGGCAGTGCCTGGGAAAGTGGCCACTTCGCCAGCACCCAGGGACTCGACGCCAGTGCCTTGTGGGACTTCCTGCAAGGGGTGCTGAAGGTCTTCCACTATGTGCCCGGCGATGTGGAGTGGGCCTGGGACGGCCAGCAACTCTGGCTGCTGCAATACCGACCCATCAGCGACTACGGCTGGCGCCGGCACCTGACCGCGGCCAATATCGCCGAGATCCTGCCGCCGCAACCCAGCCGCTTCGTCGAGTACGGCCAGCGCCGGGCAGCGGCGAGCATCCCGGCGATCATGGCCCGCTGGGACAGCCGGGTGCTGCAGGACAACGAACCCTTCACCGCGGTGTTCGGCGGCGCCTCCTATATCAACAACGACCTGTTCCTGGCGCGCCTGGCCGATTGGGGCCTGCCCTCCTCCAGCTACGCCGGGGAAGTCGGTGGCGCCACCCCGGAGCTGCCCCTGCGCCCGCTGCGGCTGCTGCGCTCACTGCCGCGTTTCCTGCGCATGCAGCACGTCGCACGAGGCCATCTGCTGACCCTGGAACGCGGCCTGCGGCGCTTCGATGACGAGTTGGCGCAGTTGCACCAGAGCGCTGCCGATGGCCAGCAACTGGCGGACTGGTTCAGCCGTTTCTATGTGTTCGTGGTGCAGGGCAACCTGTGCATCGCCACCGCCCTGGCCAGCAGCGGCGGCGCGCTGTTGGGGCGCCCGCCCACCGCCTACGACAACCTGGACAACAGCCCCCATCGCCTGCCCTGGGAAACCGACCCCGGCACCCCGCGCCCGCCGTGCGCCGAGTTGCCGTTGCAGGCTTTCCCGCACTGGAGCCCGGCCATCACCCTGGCCCACCGCCTGGGTTTGCCGGGCATGCGCGGCTACTACCTGCAAGTGCGCGAGTGGTACCGGGACAACCTGATGCGGATCTTTTTCCGCCTGCACCACGCCGTGCCCGAGGCCGATCGCGACTACTGGTTCGCCCCCCACGAGCATCCGCGCAGCCGCGGCGGCAGCTTCTGGCAGGACGGCCGCGAAGGCAGCGAGCAGGCCGCGGGCTTCATGATCTATCCGGGGCAGGTCCAGGGCGTGCTGGGGGTCGATATCCTCCTGGAAGACACCCTCGATCCCGGGCGCCACGCTCACTACCAAGCGGCCCGGGCCGTGATCGCGCGCATGGGTGGGCGCCTGTCCCACGGCTCCACGCTACTGCGGGAACTGCGCAAGCCGTCGGCGGTGCTGCCGCAAGTGGACCCGGCCTGGGTCGGCCGCGAAGTGCTGTATAGCGACGGCCAGCTGAGCCTGGTCGAAGGCTGAACCGCGCGCCCCGGGCTCAGGCCTGCTCGGTGCTGGCAAAACGTTCGCGGTAGGCCTGGGGCGTCACCCCCAGGGCCCGCAGCAGGCTGCGGCGCAGGGTCTCTTCACTGCCAAAACCGCATTGGGCGGCGATGCGCTTGATCGGCAGGCCGGTATCGGCCAGCAGGCGCCGGGCGGTTTCCACGCGGATCAGTTCGATGGCCCGGGCCGGGGTCTGGCCGGTGTCGGCGCGGTAGTGACGGACGAAGCTGCGCTCGCTCATACCCGCCTGCTGGGCCAGGATCGGCAAAGTCAGCTCGCGACTGAGATTCTCGGCAATCCAGGCGTGCAGCCCATCGAAACGCCCGCCCTTGTTTTGCAGCGACAGGGTCACGCTGAACTGCGACTGGCCGCCCGGGCGCTTGAGAAACACCACCAGTTGCCGGGCCACATCCAGCGCCGCCTCGCGCCCCAGGTCGGCCTCCACCAGGGCCAGGGCCAGGTCGATACCGGCGGTGACTCCGGCCGAGGTCCATACCGGGCCATCGTTGATGAAGATCGGATTGGGCTCCACCCGCAGCTGCGGGTATTGCTCGGCCAGTTGATCGCAGCGGGTCCAGTGGGTCACCACCCGGCGCCCGTCCAGCCAGCCACTGGCGGCCAGCAAAAAAGCGCCAGTGCAGACCGAGGCCACCCGCCGCGAGACCGTTGCGCGCTGCGCGACCCAGGCCACCAACTGCGGGTCCCGAGCCGCCTCATAGACGCCCCAACCGCCGGCAATGATCAAGGTATCGCAGGCCACCTCCGGCGCCGGCAGGGCCTCGGCCAGCAGCGCCAGCCCCGATGAGCTCAGGGTCGCCCCGCCCGGGTTGGCAATGACCCGAGGGTTGTAGGGCAAGGGCAAGCCCAGGCCACGGGCCCGGTCATTGGCCGAGGCAAACACCTGCAACGGGCCGGTGACATCCAGCAACTGAGCATTGGCAAAGGCCAGGACAAACACGTTTTTCGCGGAGCTGGGCATGATTGGCGTAAATCGAGGGCAGGTTGGCGTATGCGCCAAATCCTAGAACGCTAGAGTCAAGCCGTCCACCCCACCCACACAAGGAACAGGCCATGACAGTGCAGATAGGTTTTCTGTTGTTTCCAGAGGTTCAACAACTGGACCTGACCGGTCCCCACGACGTGCTGGCATCGCTGCCCGACGTACAGCTGCACCTGCTCTGGAAGGAAACCGGGCCGGTGATCGCCAGCTCCGGCCTGGTGCTGCAGGCCACCACGAACTTTGCCGACTGCCCGCCCCTGGATGTGCTCTGCATTCCCGGGGGCGCCGGTGTCGGGCCCCTGATGGAAGATCCCCAGACCCTGGCGTTCATCCGTCGGCAAGCGGCCCGGGCGCGGTATGTGACGTCGGTGTGCACCGGCTCCCTGGTGCTTGGCGCCGCCGGCCTGCTGCAGGGCAAGCGCGCCACCACCCACTGGGCCTACCACGAACTGCTGGCGCCCCTGGGGGCGATCCCGGTGCGCGAGCGGGTGGTGCGTGACGGCAACCTGCTGACCGGCGGCGGCATCACCGCCGGCATCGACTTCGCCCTGACCCTGGCCGCCGAACTGTTCGACGCCGCCACTGCGCAGCGGGTGCAACTGCAACTGGAGTACGCCCCGGCGCCGCCGTTCGAGGCCGGCAGCCCGGACACCGCCCCGGCCAGCGTGGTGCAAGAGGCCCGCAGCCGGGCAGCGGACTCCCTGCACAAGCGCCGGGAGATCACCCTAAGAGCGGCGCAGCGCTTGCATCAAGCAAGATAGCTTTGACCCAGCCTCTCGGCTCACGAGCTGGGAGGTTCCTGCGAATCCGTCTGTTGTGTCGAGACAGGTGCCTGCGGATCGAGCCAACGTCGCCAGATCGAGCGGATTTTCTGGGCAATCATCCATAGCGCCCCCAGCACATTGAGCCCGACAAACATCAGCACCAGATGAATCAGCGTCTCCATCAAGGTCGGACAATTCGGGCCTGTGCAACTCCCTCCCCCCAATCCCAACGCGGGCAGAGGCACGATGGTCAGCCCCCAAAACCAGCTGACTCGCCCCCAGTTGCGCACGCGCCCAGTTGTCTTGCCGGGCAGAAAAAAACTTACGACGGCGCTAAAAAGTGCAGCAAAGAAAAAACTTGTCATGGCCATATTCCGCTGTTCCAAGTAGCAAGCCGGCCATTGCCGAAAAGCACCTGGCCCGCCCAGACTGATCCAGTCTATGCGCCCCGGGACACCAAAGCACCCGCCGCACAACACAGCTGACAAGCCGCCTTGGCCGTTATCGACAGACGAAAAAAAACCCGCCGAAGCGGGTTTTTTCCAAGACCATCATGACTTCCTGTCTGCAGCATCCGTGCTAATGGTCGATCTTCCTTGATCCTGAGCGCTTCCTGCGCTGCAGTTGTGGGAAAGAAGATTAAACACAAAGCCCGGTGCGCAGAAGGCGCATTGAATTACAGCGCGTGTAGGAAATTCGCTATAGCTCACTTACGCAAACCCCTAGCTCAACACGCCAGTGCCTGAATGGCCAAAGCCGCGACTTTGAGCTGGTGGCGGGCTCCGGCCTGGTGGTCATCCTGGAGGAACCAGGCGGCGGACAGGCCACTGAATGCCAGCACCCATTGCACCAGGCGTCGAGGATCGAGCTGCGCCGCCGCGGCGATCACCTGCACCTGCCGGGCAAAGCGCGGTGGATCGGTGGCGCTGGGCAAATCCGGATTGCAGATCAGGTTGGCAAAGTCGAAGGTGCGCTCGCCGTATACGCGCTTTGGGTCAATCACCCGCCAGCCGCGCTCGCCGAAGTCCAGCACATTGTCGTGGTGCACATCGCCGTGCAGTACCACGAGGTCCCGAGGCGCAGCCAACAGTTGCTCGGCCATGGCCAGGCTATTGAGCAACAAGCCACCCTGCTGTTGCGCTGCCTCGCGCAGATCCTTGAACCAATGATCCAGGGGCAGCAACGCCGGCCAGGGTTGCGCACGCGGCGCATGCAGGCGCGCCAGCGTGGCGCAGACAATGTGGCTGACGGCGTCGTGCTCGCCCGCCAGGGCCATGCGCATCAATGAACGCGAGCCCTGCGCACGCTCCATCAACAGCGCCTCATCCTCCTGGGCATAAACCTGCGCCGCGCCCTCCCCGGCCCACCAGGCCATCAGGCGGTTACCGCCCTGCTCGTCCTCATCCAGGGCGAGTTTCAGCATCGCTAGCGCGCCGTCTTCCAGGCGTACGGGCAGCAAACGGCTGCCCAAGGTGATGATGGCCTCGCCATCGGGCAGCAGACGCCAACGTTCGAGATAGGTTGCGAACAAAAGAACAGCTCCAAGCGGTCAGCGGCAAGTTTCAAACACCACGACTCGATCCGCAACGTGCCGCTTGCCGCAAACGACTTCAGCGCAGCTGCAAGTAATTTTCTATGTTGCTCATCTGCTCGTCCCAACCACGGCTGTTCATGCGAAAAGCCTTGAGCCGGCGCTCGCTGGGAATACCATCGAAGCCCGATTCGACCACCCGCAGCAAGGTGCCGCCGCCATGCGGTTCCAGTTCGAACTGCACCAGGGTGGTGGGCTCCGCCGAGTAGTCATGGGCCGGGTCAACGGGGTAGGGATGCCAGCGAAAGGAAAACAGCTCTTCGGGCAGCATCTGCTCCACCTGCACATCCCAGGTCAGGTGTTCATAACCTGGGTAAGTGACCGCCCCCCGGGTGCGTTGGCCGGGAGCGAAATGCTGGCCCTGCAGGGCCACGCCAAACCAACGACCGAAGGTCTCGGCTTCACTCAGTGCCGCCCATACCTGCGCCGGGCTGGCATGCAGCAGGATCTTGCGTTCGATGCGATCTGAAGAGTTCATGGATCACCTCCAGTGATGAGCACTAGCTCTGTACGGAAACTACCTGATCTTCGTTCGGCGGGTTTTCGTACAGACCTTAGACCTCTGTGAGTCCAGCGCAACCTTTATCTGGCCGAAGGCGCGACTGATCGTCCCCAACGAAAAATGCTACTGTCGCCGGCGCCACTGCACCTCTACTTTGCAAAGGATCTGCCATGCCCCTCTCCCTTATCGACCGCTACCGCGGCAGCCTGCTGGGCCTGGCCTGTGGCGACGCCGTCGGCACCAGCGTCGAATTCAAGCCCCGTGGCAGCTTCACGCCAGTCACCGATCTGCTGGGCGGCGGCCCCTTCAACCTCAAGCCCGGACAGTGGACCGACGACACCTCCATGGCCCTGTGCCTGGGGGAAAGCCTGTTGCGCAAGGACGGCTTCGACCCGGCCGACCAGATGGGCCGCTACCTCAATTGGTGGCAATGGGGCTATTTGAGCGCCACCGGCGAGTGCTTCGATATCGGCATGACCGTGCGCCAGGCCCTGAGCGACTTCCAGGAACACGGCCAGCCCTTCGCCGGCGCAACCGACCCGCAAACCGCCGGCAATGGTTCGTTGATGCGCCTGGCGCCCGTGGTGCTGTTTCACTACCCCGACCTGGCCCGGGTCCGTGAATTTGCCGGCGCCAGTTCCCGCACCACCCACGGCGCCGCCGAAGCCGTCGAATGCTGCCAGTTGTTCGCCGGGCTGATCGCCAAGGCCCTGGGTGGCGCCAGCAAGGTGGAACTGCAACAGCTCGATGATCAGGCTTTCAGCCAACCCAAGGTCACAGCCCTGGCCCAGGGCGGCTACCTGGAGAAAAGCCGCGAGCAGATTCGCGGCAGCGGCTACTGCGTCGACTCCCTGGAGGCCGCGCTGTGGTGCTTCCAGCACAGTGACAGCTACGCCGCAGCGGTGCTCGCCGCCACTAATCTGGGGGACGACGCCGACACCACTGCCGCCATCGTCGGTCAGCTGGCCGGAGCCTTTTATGGGGTCCAGGGGATACCGCCGCACTGGCTGGCCCGGCTGCACATGGGCGATGACATCCAGGCCATGGCCGACGACCTGCTACAAGCCTCGCAACGCCACGCATCTGCCCGACCACTCAACGGCAGCTGCCTGTGCCAGGGCGTGCAATATCAGGTGCAGCGCCTGGACATGCCCATCGGCCACTGCCATTGCCAGACCTGCCGCAAAGCCCATGCCGCGGCCTTTGCCTCCACCGCCGGAGTCATGCGCGAACACTTTCGCTGGACCCGGGGCCAGGAGCTGCTGAGGGCGTTCGAGTCCTCGCCAGGCAAGCTGCGGCACTTCTGCTCGGTCTGCGGCTCTCACTTGCTGGCGGAGCGGCCGGACCAGCCCCACGTGATCCTGCGGGTGGCGACCCTGGACGATGATCCGGGGCAGACGCCACAGGTGCATATCTGGACCTCCCACGATGTGCCCTGGCTGGCCGACGAAGCGCTGGAGCGCTGGCCCGAGTGGCAACCCAGCCGCGGCTAGACTGTTTTTTCTCATTGACCGATTGCGAGACTTTCCATGCGTCCGATCCTGCTTCTGGCCCTTGCGCCGCTGCTGCTGGCTCCATTGGCCCAGGCCTATGACTGCAACAGCAGCACCCAGACCGATATGACCCTGTGCGCCAACGCCCTGAACAAGGCCGCGGACAAGGAGCTGAATACCCTTTACCAACAGATCAACCAGCGCCTGAAAGACCAGCCACACAGCAAAAAGCTGCTGGTCAGCGTCCAACGCGCCTGGCTGGCGTTTCGCGATGCCGAGTGCCGTTTTTCCACCTCGGGGGTGGAAGGTGGCAGCCTGTATCCGGTGGCCTACAGCAACTGCATCACGGCCTTGACCAAGACTCGGGTGGAAAGCTTCAAGCAATACCTGAAGTGCGAGGAAGGCGATTTGAGCTGCCCGGTGCCCAGGCAATAGGTGCGGGCTTGCCCGCAAAGCATCGGTGAGGACGCCCCACAGCGTGCGGGCCTGTTCGCCGGCCAGCCGGCGCCTACCACAGGAGCCGGCGGCGGGAGACGCAGTCAGCGGATGAAGATCTGCGCGGTGGTGATCGCCATGTCGCCCCCGGGCAAGGTGATCTTGCCGATCTGCTGCATGCTCTGCACATCGAAGATCGCTACGTCGTTGAAGGTCCCCGACAGGTAGATCTTGGTCCCCGCCCGGTTGAACGAGATGCAGTAGTAGGAGTGTTCCAGGGTTGCGGCCTGGAGCAGCTTCTTCTGCTTGATGTCGTACTTGGCCAGGCGGTTGAGCACGCCGAACATCAGGTTCGGGTCCTTGGGCGAACGCATGCCGCTGAAGTAGATTTCGGTCAGGGGGCCGAAGTCGGTGGTCTCGGTCTTGCCGGTCGCAAGGTCGACGCTGAACAGTCCGTACAGCGGCTCGGCGGTGGCTGGGTCCTGCTGCTTGTCCTTGAACTTCGCGGCGGTGTAGAGCAGCGAGAAGTCATGCCGGTAGGTTTGCTGGTTCCACACGTAGAGCACGTCCGGAGCGCTGTAGTTGGGACGTTGCCAATGGCGGCTGGGGATCAGCACCTCGAACTTGCCGGTCTTGACGTCAACCTTGTACAGGTCCGGCCCGGCCACATACAGGGTGCCGTCATCGCCGCTCTGCATGATGGTCAGCTGGCGCGGCGCGGGGAAACTGCGCACCGGCTTGGCATTGAGCCCAGCGTCGGTGGCGTAGACATCCAGCCGCGGTTCCTTGACCTCGTAGCGATCATTGAGCAGCAAGGTCGGGTTGGCCACGGTGTACAGCTCCTTGCCGTCGTGACTGACGGTGAAGGCGAACATCGAGCGCGCCTTCTCTCCCGGGTGCTGGGTGATGCTGGCGTGGAACACCTGCTTGCAGCTGTCGAGCTCGACGCCGTAGACATCCGCATAGTGGTTGTTCAACACGTAGGCGATCTTGCGGTCCGGCGACAGTTGCACGGTGCCGGGGCCGAAGGCGTCGGGCATCTTGCAGGTCTTGTACAGGCTGTCGCTGGCCAGATCGATGACGTGCAGGTTGTTCGGGTAATTGGTGGTCACCATGTATTCGTGACCGCTGTTGAGGGCCAGGCCTTCATCGGCCAGAACGCTGAACGAGCAGGCGCCGAGAACCGCGAGTGCGACCAGGCCGCAGGCTTTGATGCTGTGCATGCTGGAATCCTTCTTCTTGTTCATCACTTGTCTTTGGGGAAGACAGTGCCGAGGTTGCGCCAGTTGTCGTTGGAGGCCTGGGCGTCCTTGTTCCAGTCGGGGTAGGTGCTCATCATGTCGGGCACCTGGGCCGGCCACCAGCACGGGTCGGAGCAACCATAGAGGTCGGCCTCCATCGGCTGGCACAGGGACGAGACGCCACCAAAGGCGTCGATTTCCCAGCCTGGGTCGGTAGTGGAAGCGCAACCGGCCACGGAGTTCATCGCCAGCACGTCTTCGATCCGGTCCTGGGCCGCAGCCTCGGTCAGTTTCTGAGCTTTGTTATTGATTGGCTTGAGATGTTTCATGTCAGTGGGCCTTGCGCGGAGTGATGTAACTGCTGATGAACGCAGGGTTGTGCGCCATGATCCGGCTGTAGACTTCGATGCCGAAATCCACCCAGTCACGCATCAGTTCGCAATAGTGATACGTCGGGTGCGCCGGGTCGCCGTAACGGGCGTAGCTCTCGTGGTAGCAGCCACCGGAACACAGGTTGCGGATGCGGCAGCTGTCGCAACCGGTGTGGGTCCGGTCCAGGCGCTGGGACAGGAAGTCGTTGAGTTGCACCTGCTTGACCCCGCCGTCATGCACGTTGCCGAAGGTCGGCAAGGATGAGCCGGTGAAGCGGTGGCACAGGTTCAGTTCGCCCTTGTGGTCCACCGCCAGCATCTTCAGCCCCGCGCCACAGGGCAGCGCCTTCTTGTGGCCTTCGTGGATGTCGGTGATCAGCTGGTGCAGGTTGGAGAAACCGATATTGCGGTGCTCCAGCGCCGCCTCCAGATAACGCCGCCCCAGGCGCTTCATGCTGGCGAAGACTTCGATCAACTCCTCGCTGCTGAGGTTAAAGCTGCTGATGTCGCCCGAGGTCACCGGGGCGAATCCCACCTCGGCAAACCCCAGCTCGTTGAACAAGTGGTCCCAGATGGTCTCAAGGTCGGTGACCCCGGTGGTCAGGGTCACCCGCGCCCCCACCGGGCGGCTGTTGTAGCGTTCCAGGAGCATCTGCGCCTTGCGCCGCACCACGTCATAGGTGCCCTGCCCGCCCACGGTGATGCGGTTGCGATCGTGCACGGTCTTGGGCCCGTCGATGCTCACCGACAGCCCGAAACGATGAGCGTTGAGGTAATCCACTACCTCCTCGGTCAGCAGCGTGGCGTTGGTGGTCATGACGAACTCGACGAACTTGCCGGCCGCGCGAAAACGCTGTTCGCAGTAGTCCACCATGGCCTCGATCAGCGGCCGGTTGCTCAGGGGCTCGCCGCCGAAGAACACCACGGTGTAGCGCTCTTCGTCCGGGGATTCCTGGAGCAGCATCTCCACCGAGGCGATGGCCGTGTCCAGGCCCATTTTCTTGCCCGCCGAGGGCTTGTCCAGGTCTTCCTTGTAGCAGTAGGTGCAGCTCAGGTTGCAGCCAGTGTTGACGTTGAGCACCACGGTATTGATCGCCGTGCGCTCGACCCGCTTGACGCCGATTTCCGGGGTCAAGGGCGAGCCGTCGCTGACCAGCTCCAGGGCGATCAGCTCACGCAGGGTGTCGCTGACATCCAAGCCGTCGTAAGCGCCAGCCAGCTGTTGGATCAAGTCTTCCGGGGTACAGCCGGGCCCGCGCAGGGCATCGATGATGCTGCAGGTCAAGGCATCGCTGGCGAACAGCGAACTGCTGGGGATATGGAACAGCATGCGGTCGGCGTCCACCTGCACTTCATGCAGGTTGCGCTCCACCAGATTCAGAATTGCGCCCATTACAACCTCCTGTGCAAGCCCCGCTTTCGGGGCCTGCGGTCATTGCCTGAAAGTGTCTGTCGGTAGCGTTCGACGGCCCTCAGGGAATGGGTGGATTGTTCCAGCGTTGCACGGTGACGATCAGTTGGCCCTCGCCGGTCAGGGCCTTGCCGGCGTCATCCACGGCGGCGATCACCTTGAGGTTGCCGGCGTTGTTGGTGGACATCTTGCGCTGCGGGTTGGGTCCCGCATCGCCGGGGGTGAACACCCCGCTGTCGGCCTGCATGCTGCCGGCGTACTTGACGTCTTCGTCCTTGGCCGCCTGCTCGTCGAAGGCCTCGACCTTCCATTGCGCCGGCATCACGCCGATGCGATAGGCCTTGCCGTCGGCGCCCTGGCCCCAGGCCTCGGCATCGAAACGCCCCTGGACCTTGGGCGTCGAACCGCCGCCGTCACCCACTCGCGCCACGGCGAACGCCGGCACCACCTTGACCTCGGCGATGCGGTTGTACACCGCCAGCGTGGCGCCCTTGAGGCTGCCGACACTGACTTCGCGCAGCCCCGGCTGGGCGCTGGCTGCCGCCTTGAGCTTGAGGCGGATGCGCTCCGGGCTCTGCTCCAGCACCTGCACCACCTCGACGCCCTTGCCGAAGCTCGGAGTGCCCGCAAGGCCGGCGCCCACCAGGGTCACTTCGGCCTCCTCGCCAGCCTTCAGGTAACCCGGCTGCACCGCCAGCAGCCGGCTGCTGCCCTGCTTGGCAGCGATGAAGTCCAGGCCGCGCTCGTCGTGCTCAGCCTCGAACATCCGCCCTTGCAGGGCGTTGCCCTGGGCCGCCAACACCTGGCGCATGACCACGCCGTCGACCGTGACATTGCCGCGCCACTCATAACCGCTGTAGAGGATCGCGCTGCCCTGGCCATTGAACGGGCTGCCATCGGCGTACTGGCCCTTGACGCTGACCTTGAACTGATCGCCTGCCCCGGCGCTGACGCTCATCACCCCGGCCAGTTCGCCCTTGCCCGGCAGGTGGCCGCTGAAGCTCCAGTCGCCGGCCAGTGCCGCCGCTTGCGGGCGGGCCTGTTGCCAGGCCTTCCAGGCCGGGTTGTCGAGGGGGTAACGCTGGGCCAGCAAGGGCACCATTTCCTTGAGGGCGGTGGGCAACCACTCGCGGTCCCGGGACAGGGCCTGGTACTCCAGGGACGGCCACTGGCCGAGGTGGAAATTCACCAGGCGCTCCCATTCCTGGGCCGGGCGCCGTTGCAGGGCGATGCGCGCGCCAGAGTGACAACGGGAGCACATCTGGGTGGTCTGCTCGTCGAAATGCTCGACAGTGTTCAAGCGCCGCTCCAGGGCGTAGCGCACGCCGTCGGTCTCGCTGGGGGCCAGGCCCTGGGTATCGGCGAGGTACTTGACCAGGGTGCGGCGGTCGTCATCGCTGATTTGCAGACCGTGCATGACCTGCATGCGGGCAATGCTCATCAGCCAGCCTTCCGGGGTCTTGCGCTGATGGCTGATACGGCTCAGGGCGCCCCCGGCCTCGGGGGTGTGGCAGCCCTGGCAGGTTTCCTTGAGGATGCTCTGCGCATCCCGGGCGGCGAAACTCGAAGGGGCATGCAAGGCGCTACAGGTGGCAATGGCCAGCAGGCTGGCGCTCAGCCTCAGGCGGAGTTTTCTCTTCATCAGGGTCGAACCTCCCACGGTGCTTTCTTATTTTTAGCGAGTCGTTTTTATGGTTTCTGCCATGTCCGGCGATACCGGCCATGGAGGCAAGAGAAACGTCTGAAGCTATGCAATACACGGAGCGTGCCAGCTTACAAACCAGCGCCCGATCAATGACTTAGACAGATGCCCGGGGCGCCATCGGGCTGCTGGGTGTTACTCGACGTACAATTTCGCGACAAACGTCTCAGTCTGAGACAGGGTTTAGCGCTGTACCTGTGGTTTTCTTTGCAATTGGATCTTGCATTTATCCGGCGCCACCGCAGAATCACCCGCGCTTTGCCCGCCCCGAGTTTCGAGGCGCTCTGCACTACCCCTCATTTACAAGGAACCTGAAGTTCATGGATAGAAGCGCCTGTGCCCGTCTCGGCTCGCTGATCCTCTCGTTGTCTGCTCTGACCCTGGTCGGATGCAAGGAAGACTCCAGTCCCAAAACCACCACCCTCGCGCCGGCCCCGGCTCCGGCGGCCATGGTCATGCCGATCTGCGCCAATGGCGAATGCGCCGTACTGGACCAGAACGGTGCGGTACTGGTCAGCGCCGACAATGACTACGACGCCGTGGTCGCCATGCCCCTGGAAAAGAGCTTCCTGTTCGCCAAGGACGGCACCTGGAACCTGGCCAGCGCCGATGGCAAGCAAATCATCAAGGCCGACTTTACCGATGACCTGCGTCTGCTGACCCCCGGCCTCTTCGGCTTCGGCCAGGACGGCAAGCTGGGGATAATCGACCAGGCCGGCCAGCAGATTCAGCCACCGCGCTTCGACGATCTGTACGTGGGCGGCAACGATGATTTCATCGTCTACGAGATCGGCGGCAAGCGCGGCATTCTCAGCGCCACCGGGCAGGTGCTCACCGAAGCCGTGTTCGACAGCAGCATGGTCCGCGACGATTTCGCCAAGCGCGGCTGGTGGATGATCGCCGAGCGTGGCAGCGACAAGTGGGCGCTGAACCTCAAGACCGGCGAGCAGAAAAAGATCGACTTCGACAGCATCGACTACTTTGCCAACCAGCATCTGGTGGTCAGCACCGAACAGGGCAAGGCCCTGGCCGATGCCAAGGCCCAGTTGATCAGCGCCGCCACCTACAACTGGATGGGCGAGCCGGGTGACGGCCTGGTGGCCTTCCGCGAACAATACGACAGCCCCTGCGGCTACATGGACTTCCAGGGCAAGACCGTGATCCAGGCCCAGTTCGGCACCTGCCAGGTGTTCGGCAAACAGGGCGCGCTGGTCACCGCCAAGAACGCCGACGGCAGCTCCGGCAAGGCCGGGCTCATCGACCGCCAGGGCCAGTGGAAGGTACAACCGGTCTATGACTCGGCAGACCCAGCCGGCTTCAGCCCCCTGGGGATGTTCAAGCAGGTATCGGGGCTGAATCAGGTCGCGGTGCTGCAGAACGTGTTCAGCGCCACCTTCGGCATCTTCGATGTGGACAAGGGCGTCGAGCTGTTCAAGCCCACCTACGCCCAGATCGGTGCGATCAACGCCGACCTGTTCGTGTTCAGCACCGCCAACAGCCCGACCAAGCAGGCCACCCTGTTCGGCCAGGCCACCCAAGTGCGCACCGTGGGCCTGATGGACGCCAGCGGCAAGGTGCTGGTGGAGCCGGGCCAGTACGTCGACATCCACCTGGATGCCAGCGGCCACTACCTGCTGGCCACCGACGACACCTCGCCCCTGGCCACCTCGGCCCTGTATGACCTCAAGGGCAAGCGCCTGATCGCCAGCAAGTGGCAGGAACTGGTGGTGGACCAAGCCCGCGGCGCGATCTTCGGCTATGCCGTGGAAGGCCTGGGCGACGACCAGACCCGCAGCCTCAAGGCCCTGTATCGCCTGGACGGCACCCCGAGCTTCCAGGTCAGCCAGGTAGAATGCGGCGCCGAGCAGGTGCGTGACGGCCAGGACAAGGTGCTGTGGCCGGCCAACCCACAGGAGCACTGCCCACAACCGGACGAAGAAGAAGACCAGGGCGAAGGCGACAACGCTCAGGGCTGAGGCCACCGGTCACGGTTGGGATCAAGCCTGCTAGGATGCGGGCTTGATCGATTCAGCCAACCGGCCCGGATGGGGCCCGACAGGAACTGTCCCATGCTCAACGCTCTGCTTTTCGACCTCGATGGCACCCTGACCGACACTGACGCCCTGCACCTGCTGGCCCTGCAACAGTTGTTGTGGGAAGAAGACCGCCGGGTGTTCACCGAGCAAGAGTTCGCCGCCCACGTCAGTGGCCAGGCCAACGCCAACATGTGCCGCTACCTGTTCCCCGAGCGCAGCGTGGCGGAACATGAAGCCTTCGCCGAACGCAAGGAAGTGCGTTTTCGTCAATTGTCCCCCCAACTCAAGCCCATGCCCGGCCTGCTGCGCCTGCTGGACTTTGCCGCCGAGCACGGCATTGGCGTGTGTGTGGTGACCAACGCCCCGCGGGCCAACGCCGAGCACATGCTCAAGGTGCTGGGCCTTGAGGAGCGTTTCCAGACGGTCCTGGTGGCCGAGGAACTGCCCCGGGCCAAGCCCGATCCCCTGCCCTACCTCAGCGGCCTGGAATGCCTGCAAGCCAGGGCCGAGCATTCCCTGGCCTTCGAGGACTCGGTCCCCGGGCTGACCGCCGCAGTCAAGGCCGGCATCTGCACCTTCGGCCTGGCCACCAGCCAGCAACCACAGACCCTGCTGGATGCCGGCGCCCATCGGGTGATCCAGGACTTCGACGACCCGCAACTGTGGGCCGAGATTCATCGCCGCCTCAACCTGGCCTGAAGGGCGCGCCGCCACGAAATCGGGTGCCCATAAAGGCACTGAGCATGGATCAGGTCTTGAAAGGAATGTCGCTGGAGCGTGCAGCGGGACGGTTGGCGCAGGCCAATCAGAGCGGAAACAACAGGTGAGGAGCGATAGCTGGGAAGCAAACAGGTGGGAAACAGCAGGTGGGAAACGAGAAGCAGGAAAAAGCAGGAAGAAAAAAGTGCTCGCCCATCACTTCGGCAGTGGCACCTAAGCCGAAGTACCCCCTTTGGCTGGGCGAGCAGGGAGGAATATACGCAGGTGCTGGGGACGGTCCTATCGGACAGATCCTAAAACGCCGTGCGATCTGGACAAATGACTTTAGGCTTTTTCCTCAGCACGACCTTTTTTTCACAGGACTTTCACCTCGCCTCCCTTAGATTGATGGCTACTCCTGAACGAATCCCATTTGGCCCGCCTCTATAGCGGGCTTTTTTTTGTCCGGGCATCCAGCGGCCGGCACAACAGGGTGCCGACCGCGGGCCCGAGTCGCTCAGCGAGTCACGGGCTCCAGGACGGATTCCGAGGCTGGGGTGAACCTCAGCACTCGTTCCGGATAAAACCGCGCCGCGGCATTGATCACCGCCTGCACCGAAGCGGTGACGGTGTTGGCATGGCACCCGGCGCCAAAGCGGGAACCGGCAACCCCTGGCCACGCCGCTTCAACAATGGCCAGCGCCTGGGCATCGGCCCCTGCTGCCAGGTTGCGCTCTTCAAAACTGTCGATGCGCAGCGGCAAGCCCAGGGCGGCCGAGGTCGCGGCGACAGGTCCGTTGCCCACTCCACGCAAGCACAGCGCCGGGTTTCCGGGGATGGCGATCCGCAACTCGATGCCCTGCCCCTCGGGGGCCTCGAACAATCGGTGACCGAGATACTGCAGGCCGGCCGTTGCCTCTGTGCAAGCCAGATAGGTGCGCTGGAACACCTCCCATAAAGCGTCACTGCTCAACTCCGCATCACTGGCATCGGCCAGCTTCTGCACGATGGCGCTGAATTCGATCTGCATGCGCCGGGGCATGACGATGCCGTGGTCGCGCTGCAGCAGGAAAGCGATTCCGCCTTTGCCGGACTGGCTGTTGACGCGCACGATGCTGTCGTAGGTCCGCCCCAGGTCCTGCGGATCGATGGGCAGGTAGGGCACCTCCCAGAAACCGTCGGCCGCCTGGGCGGCAAAGCCCTTGGCGATGGCGTCCTGGTGCGAGCCGGAAAAGGCGGTGAACACCAGATCGCCGACATAGGGATGGCGCGGGTGGATCGGCAGCGCCGTGCACGCCTCGGCAACCCGGGCCACCGCAGCGATATCGGAAAAATCCAGCCCGGGGCTGATGCCCTGGGTATAGAGATTCAGGGCCAGGGTCACCAGATCCAGGTTGCCACTGCGCTCGCCATTGCCGAACAGGCAACCCTCGACCCGCTGGGCCCCGGCCAGCAGCGCCTGCTCGGCGCAGGCCACGCCGGTGCCCCGATCGTTGTGCGGGTGCACCGACAACGTCACCTGATCACGGCGCTCCAGGCGCTTGTGCATCCATTCGATCTGGTCGGCAAAGACGTTGGCGGTCGCCACCTCGACGGTGGTCGGCAAGTTGATGATGATCGGGCGCCCGGGGCCGGCGTCCCAGGTGCGGATCGCGGTGTTGCACATGCGCAGCGACACCTCAAGCTCGGCCATGCAGAACGTTTCAGGGGAGTACTGCAACACCCATTCGGTTTCCGGCTGCTGGTCGGTCAACTCGCGCAACAGCCTTACATGGCGCTCCACCAGGGCCTCGACCTCGTCCACCGAAAGCCCGAACACCACCCGCCGCCAGACGGGGGCGATGGCGTTGTACAGGTGGACGATGACCCGGCGCGCGCCCTGCACACTGCGTACGGTTTCGCGGATCAGGTCCTCGCGCAGTTGGGTCATCACCATGGGCGTGACGTCGGCGGGAATCCGTTGCTGTTCCACAAGCTCACGAACCACCTCGAAATCGGTACGCGAAGCGGCGGGGAATCCCACTTCGATTTCCTTGAAGCCCAGGCGCACCAGCTCCTCGAACAGGCGCAACTTGCGCTCGCGGTTCATCGGCTCGAACAGCGCCTGGTTGCCATCGCGCAGGTCGGTGGAGAGCCAGATCGGAGCCTGGGTGATGGTGCGTGACGGCCACTGGCGCGAGTCCAGGTCCACAGGGGCAAGGGCACGATATTTGGTATGGGGATGGGTGAGCATACTGACCTCGAAAGAAGCATGGAGAAGGCGATGGATCTCCCCCGCTTTCAGCATGGAAAGCGCTTCGAGGCCGGAGTCTGGGGGAGATCAGCCTGGGTGCCAGCTTCCTGGCAGCACCGGCAGACCCCGGCCGTAAGGCAGGGGTAGGGCTAGTAGCAGGGTCAGGAAGCGGGGATTCATGGGCGGTGGCAACCGTCTGGAAGAAAGGAGTGACCGGCAGTCTAGGGGGCTGCCATCTGAATGTACTGCGCTAAACAGCCTTTTATTGTCGCGAAATGGACATTTGAATTTATGATGGTCGCCCCATGATCCCTTCCGCTCCGGAGGCGCTGCGCTGCATGTCCGATCTGCTGGTTGTCTCGTCCATCGATAGCCTGGCGCTGCCGGTCACCAGCATCGCCGTGGATTACCCCAACGGCCATGCAATACCGGCCCACAGTCACCCTCGCTCACAACTGGCCTATGCCATCGAAGGCGTGCTGGTGATCGACACCGAATCCGGACGCTGGGTGGTACCGCCCAGTCGCGGGGTGTGGCTGCAGGCGGGCGTCGAACACCGGGTGCGGATGCGCGGCGCAGTGCGCATGCGCAGCCTGTTCATCAACGCTGATGCCATAGATGGCCTGCCCGAGCATGACTGCGTGATCGAGGTCTCGCCTTTGTTGCGCGAGCTGATCCTGGCCGCCGCCCAGGTCGGCACCCAATATGCGCCGGACAGCCGCGACGGCCGCCTGATGCGCCTGATCCTCGATGAGATGCGCTCGCTGCCGGTGCTGCCGTTCAGTCTGCCCTGGCCCCATGAGCCGCGCATGCTGCGGGTGTGCCAGGCGCTGGCGGATGACCCGGCGGACAATCGCACCGCCGAGCAATGGAGCGACTGCCTGGCCATGAGCGCCAAGACCTTCCATCGCCAGTTCCAGCGCCACACCGGCATCACCTTTGGCCGCTGGCGCCAGCAGGCGCGCCTGCTGATGTCCCTGGAATGCCTGGCCGAGGGCATGCCGGTGGTGCAAGTGGCGCTGCAACACGGCTACGACAGCCAGAGCGCCTTCGCCGCCGCCTTCAAGCGCCAGTTCGGCACACCGCCGTCGGAGTTCTACCGCTGAAGGCTCAGGCCCGGCGCAGCAGCAGGCCGGCCACCACGCACAACAGCATGGCCAGCCCTGCCAGTAGGAAGGCATCGCTGTAGGCCAGCAGCAAGGCGTCGCGGTGCAGCACCTTGTCCATCAGGCCCAGGGCTTGCTGACGCAACGGCGCCAGCGCCGCCGAGTACAGGGCCCTGGCGGACTCCACCGGCGCCTGGGCCAGCAGCCGCACCAGCTCCAGCAAACGCTCCTGGGTGGCCTGGGCAAACAGGTTGATGGATTCGCCAATGCGCTGGGCATGGAGCTTCTCGCGCTCCACCACGATCTGGCTGGACAGCGCGATACCAATCGCCCCACCCACGTTGCGCACCATGGAGAACAGCCCGGAGGCCGAGCCCACCTGGTCCTTTTCCAGCCCCTGGATCGCCATCACCCCCAGCGCCACCACCACCAGCGACTGGCCGATACCGCGCACCACCAGCGACGGCACGATGACGTTGACCGAGGCATAGGGGTTGAGGTGGATGTTCATCAGGCAGCCGATGCCGGTGATGGCGAAGCCGGCAATGATGATGGTACGGGCGCTGGTCCAGCGCATCAGGCGCGGAGTGGCGAACGACATGACGAACTGGATCAGGCCATAGGGAATCATCATCAAACCGATCTGCCGGGCGTTGTAGCCGTGGATCTGGGCAAAGTAGTTGGGCACCAGGAACACCACGCCGAACACCACCGCACCGAAGGTGAATTGCATCAGGCTGGCGATGCCGAAGTTGTAGCGGCCCAAGAGGCGCAGGTTGATCAGCGGCTGCTCGCGGCGCAGTTCGATGGCCACGAAGGCCAGCAGGCCGACCGTGGCCAGGACCGCGCAATTGAGGATGAAGCCCGAGGCGAACCAGTCATGGCGGCCACCCTCCTCCAGCATGATCTGCAACGCCGAGAGGCCCACGGCCATGCTGGCGATCCCGCCCCAGTCACCGTGGCGCAACGTTGCCAGGACCATGGGCTGGGGCCGCACCGACCAGCCGATGGCCGCCAGCAGCAACAGCCCCGGCGGCACTTGCAGGTAGAAGATCCAGCGCCACGAATAGGCATCGGTGAGCCAGCCGCCCAGGGACGGCCCCGCCGCCTGGGCCACGTTGTTGGCCACGGCGAACAGGGCCATGCCCATGGGGTGCCGGGCCGCCGGCAGCTCGGTGACGATCAGCTGGAACGACAAGGGAATCAGCACCCCGCCAAAGGCCCCTTGCAGCACCCGGGCGAAGATCAGGCTGTGGATAGTCGGTGCCAGGGAGCAGGCAATCGAGAACAGCACGAAACCGGCGGTGCCCACCATCAGCACCCGGCGCATGGAAAACACCGAGACCAGCCAGCCGGTCATGGGAATGATGATGATCTCCGCCACCAGGTAGGCGGTGGTGATCCACGAGCCCTCCTCGAAGGTGGCGCCCAGGGAACCGCGTACGTCCGGCAATGAAGCGTTGGTCACGTGCACGTTCATCCCGGCCATGAAGCAGCCCACCACGCTGCCCAGCACCGCCACCCAGGTGCGCAGGGAAATCGCCTGCACGCCAGCCTCGCCCGCGCTGTCCTGTACCGCCTGGGCACTAGTCATGACGGGTATCCACGCTCACCACCACCGACATTCCGGGGCGCAGTTCCGCCTGTCGCGCCTGCCCCGGATCAAGACGAATGCGCACCGGCATGCGCTGCACGATCTTGGTGAAGTTGCCGGTGGCGTTGTCCGCCGGCAGCAGGGCGAATTCGGCGCCGGAGGCCGGGGCAAAACTCTCCACCCGGCCCAGCAGCACGTGGCCTCCCAGAGCGTCGACTTCGACCCGCGCCGGCTGCCCGGGGCGCATGCCGTCGACCTGGGTTTCCTTGTAGTTGGCCACCACATAGGCGTCCTCAGGCACCACCGCCAAGAGCGGCGCGCCGACTTCGACATACTGCCCCAGGCGCAGGCGGCGCTGGCCGGCGATACCGTCCACCGGGCTGCGGATCAAGGTGCGCGCCAGATCGATACGGGCCAGCTGCCGTTGCGCGGTGACCCGGGCCACGCCCGCTGCGAGCTTGTCCAGTTGCGCCCGGGCACTTTGCTGCTCGGTATCGAGCACCAGTACCTGCTGACGTCGTGCCGCCAGCGTAGCCCGGGCCGCACCCAGTGCGGCATCGGCCTGACGCGCCAGGGCCGCAGCGTTTTCCAGTTGCTGCACGCTGCTGACCTGCTGGCTGGCCAGGTGTTGCTGACGCCGCCCTTCCTGGCCGGCCCGCTGCGCCTCGGCCTCGGCAGCGCCGACCCGGGCCTGGGCCTCGGCGATCAGGCTCTGTTGCTGTTGCTGACGGGCTGCCAGATTGGCCAGCCGCGCCTGCCCGGCACGCTGTTCGGCCAGGGCCTCGCGCAGCGCCGCCTCGGCCTGTTCGACCCGGGCCCGATAGTCGCTGTCATCGATCCGTGCCAGCAGGTCGCCGGCCTTGAGCGGCTGGTTGTCCTGGACCTCGACCGTCGCCAGGTAACCGGCCACCCGGGGCGCAATGGTGACGATGTCCGCCCGCAGGTAAGCGTCGTCGGTCTCCACCAGGAAACGCCCGCTGAACCACCAGTTCAGGCACCAGGCCAGGATCAGCAACAACACCAGCACCAACCCGGCATAACCGAGCAAGCGACGGCGGGTGACGGCTTGCGCCGGGGAAACGGGAACAGGATTGTGGGTCATGGCACAGGCTCGTCGGAAGTTCGCAGGAAAGGGTTGGCCGCCGCCCGGTTCGGCGGCGGCAGGACAATCGGCGGCGCGCTGCGCCAGCCACCGCCCAGGGCCTTGAACACCAGCACCTGGGTATCGATCACGGCCGCATCGGCCTGCGCCGCCGCGGCCCGGGTGCGCACGGCGCTGCGCTGGGCGTCGAGGTAATCCAGGGCGCTGGAAGCACCGGCCGCGCGGGCCAGCCCGGCCAGGTGCAAGGCCTGATGGTCGCGCTCGGCCGCCAGGTGCAGGGCCTCCTGGCGCTGCAACGCGGCCTGGTAGTCGCTCAAGGCTTGCTGCTGTTCCTTCAAGGCCGCCAGGATGCTGCGGTCAAAATCCGCCAGTGCCGCGCTTTCCCGGGCGTCGGCCTGGGCGATGCGCGCGCGGGCGGCATTGAGGTTGGGCAAGCTCCAGGACAGCAGCGGCCCCAATTGCCAGACCGAAGCGTCGCGCTCGTCGAAACCCGAGGGCTGGTGCGCCGACGTGTAGACCCCAGCCCCCAGGCTGACCCGCGGATAGAGGTCGGCCCGAGCCACGCCGATGCGCGCCGTGGCCGCTGCCAGCCGGCGCTCGGCCAGGCTCACATCGGGACGCCGGCGCAGCATGGCCAGGGCATCGCTTTGGGGCATGGGCGAACCCAGGCGCGGGGCCTGGTGACAAGCCTTGGCCGCCGCCGGTGCATCGCCCGGGGGACGCCCCAGCAGTACCGCAAGCTCAGCCAGGGCCCGCTGCCGCCCGGCCTGCAACGGCGGCAGGCTGGCCTGCACCTGGCCCACCAGGCCCTCGGCGCGCACCACATCCAGAGTCACCGCGGCGCCGGCCTGATGCAGCTGGGCGCTCAGGGCCCGGCCCTGCTCCACCAGCGCCAGGGACTCGCCGGCCACCTGCAGGCGCTGGCCGTAGCTGCAAGCCTGCAACCAGGCGCGGGTGGTTTCCGCGGCCACCACCACCCGCAGGCCATCTTCGGCGGCCCGCGCCGCCTCGGCATCGGCCCGGGCAGCATCCGCCAGACCGTGCAGGCGGCCGAACAGGTCAGCCTCCCACTGCACATCCAGGCCAACCCCATAGCGGCTGCCGGTGCGAATCCGCTCGCTGTCCTGCAAGGCAGCTTCCAGCTGGTCATCCGCAGTACTGCCGTAGCCGGCCCGGGCCGTCACCTGGGTGGCGGGCTGGCGCAGGGTATCGGTCTCGCGCAGCAGCGCCCGGGCCTGCAGCAGGTTGGCCGCGGCCATCCGCAGATCGCGGTTCTGGCTCAGGGCCTCCTGCACCGCGGCGTTCAGTTCCGGGTCACGGTAGAGCTGCCACCACTGGTCGAGCCCCTGCTCGGCGTGCATATCCAGACCGCTCACAGGCAGGGGCACGGTGCTGCCGGGCGGCTGGTCCGGCCCCAGGGTGCAGCCGGCCAACAGGGCGCACAGGGCCCATGCAGGCCTTGGGTAAATGGGCATGGGAAGTACTCACGGATTCAAAGCGGCTACTGTAGAAACCCTCACTGGCGACCGTCTAACGAGAACCTCCTTTCAATTATCGCGAAATGGTCAACTTTCACTCTGAGCCGCTTCGCTCCAGGCTTGCGGTCATGGGCCCAGACCGACGAACCGGTGCGTCTCTTGAATCTCACCGGGCTGTCGCAGTTTGCGAAAAGCCGCCGCCGCGCCAGCCTCGGCAGCGCGCCCAAGCCCCCGCAATCCCGAGGCCACGCCGCCACGACGGAACTGGCATAGCCATTGCGAAAGCCCCTGCCTCACCTACAACAAGAGGCTTCGCCATGGCTATTGCCCCACTGCTCGCCGCTACCACGGCGTTTATCCAGCGCGCCCCGCGCATGTTGATCGGCGCCCACTGGGTCGAGGCCGCCGATGGCCAGACCATGCCCCTGCGCAACCCCGCCACCGGCGAACAGCTGTGCCTGGTGCCCCGAGCCACGGTGGATGATGTCGATCGCGCAGTGCTGGCAGCGCGCCAGGCTTTCGACGACTCGCCCTGGACCCGCACCCGCCCCCGGGAGCGGCAGAACCTGCTGTGGAAACTCGCCGACCTGATGCAGCGCGACGCCGAACTGCTGGCCCAACTGGAATGCCTGAACAATGGCAAGAGCGCCGCTGTGGCCCAGGCCATGGACGTGCAATTGTCCATCGACTTCTTGCGCTACATGGCCGGCTGGGCCACCAAGATCGAAGGCACCAGCGTCGAGGTTTCGCTGCCGCTGATGCCCGACGATCAGTTCCACAGTTTCATCCGTCGCGAAGCGCTGGGCGTGGTCGGCGCCATCGTCGCCTGGAACTTCCCCTTGCTGCTGGCCTGCTGGAAACTCGGCCCGGCCCTGGCCACCGGTTGCACCCTGGTGCTCAAGCCGGCGGATGAAACCCCGCTCAGTGCGTTGAAACTGGCAGAACTGGTACAGGAAGCCGGTTACCCCGACGGCGTGTTCAACGTGGTCACCGGCACCGGCATCACCGCCGGCAGCGCCCTGACCCACAACCCTCTGGTGGACAAACTGACCTTCACCGGCTCCACCGCCGTGGGTAAGGAAATCGGCAAGATCGCCATGGACTCCATGACCCGGGTCACCCTGGAGCTGGGGGGCAAATCGCCGACCATCGTCATGGCCGACGCCGACCTGGGCAGTGCCGCCGCCGGGGCCGCCAGTGCGATCTTCTTCAACCAAGGCCAGGTCTGTTGCGCTGGTTCGCGGCTGTATGTGCAGCGCAAGCACTTCGACAACGTGGTCGCCGACATTGCCGGCATCGCCAATGCCATGAAGCTGGGCAACGGCCTGGACGCCAGCGTCGAGATGGGCCCGCTGATTTCCGCGCGCCAGCAGGAACGGGTCTACCGCTACATCGAGATGGGCCGGGACAGCGGCGCCACCATTGCCTGTGGCGGCGAGCAGTTCGGCCCGGGGTATTTCGTCAAACCGACAGTGATCGTCGATGTCGACCAGAAGCACTCGCTGGTCCAGGAAGAAATCTTCGGCCCGGTACTGGTGGCGATTCCCTTCGACGACGAGGCCGACGCCCTGCGCATGGCCAACGACAGCCCCTATGGCCTGGGCGCAAGCATCTGGTCCAACGATCTGGCAGCGGTGCACCGGATGATTCCGAAGATCAAGTCCGGCTCGGTGTGGGTCAACTGCCACAGCGCCCTGGACCCGGCACTGCCGTTTGGCGGCTACAAGATGTCCGGGGTTGGTCGGGAAATGGGCCATGCAGCCATCGAGCACTACACCGAACTGAAATCGGTGCTGATCAAGCTCTGATCCACGGTCAGCACAACCTCCCCCCTCCGGACGTTCAGCGTCCTCGCCAGGGGCGCCAGATTTTTTTCGACGCCCCCCGGCCTTCACTCAAAGCGCTGCTACGCTCAGCCCGGGCCCGCTCGACAGCTGGTACAAGGAGCCCGGCCCCTCTTCCTGCACCCCTCATACCACCGCACCGCCGAGGAACGCATCATGGGATCGAATGGAAATGATCACGACCACATCCAGTGTGGATGCCACAACCCGATCTGGGAGGCCTTGAAGCACAGCCTGGACCCAGCCAGCCACCTGACAGGCCAGCCTGCCAACGCCCATGGCCCGGGCCTTGAGACGGGTGGCGAATCCATCGTCTTCACCCATGGCCACATCTATCCGCTACGCAACGGCAACATGGACGAGCGGGTCGAGGCACTGGGCATCCACGCCGGCGATGTGGTCGCCTCAGGCACCCTGGCCGACGTCGAATCCCGCCTGCGAGCCCTGGGCATCGCCTACAGGGTCCAGTCGCTGGAAGGCAGGACCCTGCTTCCGGGCCTGGTCGAGCCCCACGCGCACATCGTGCAGAGCTGCGCCATGGAAGACTGGATACCGGTGGGCGCGTTCGATCAAGAGCGACAACGCCTGCGAGAAACCTACGATTGGAACTGGTTGGTCGAGACCCTGCGCAGTGCCCCGGTCAAAGACCCTTCGTCATGGATTCTCGGGCGCATGGTCGATCCGGCCTTGATGCCGTTCAAGAAGGTGGAAGGTGGCCTGAACCAGCTCATTACCCTGGGCTGCGGCTTCGATGAAGAGGTCGGTAACCTGGACAGCATCGACGCCGAACGCCCGATCCTGCTGATCAGTGCGTCGATGCACACCGCCTACATGAACAGTGCGGCGAGCGAAGCGGTCTTTCGCAAGACCGGCGTCAAAGCCAACAAAGGCCTGTTGCAGGAGCGTGAAATCCTGCACGCCATTCGCTCCATTCCGATCCAGCAGCAGTTGCAGATGCTGAAGATCTTCAAGCACCTCGAAGACTACTTCAACACCGCCACGCAACGCGGAATTACCCTACTGTACGACGCCATGATGGACCCCATCTCAAGACTGGTGCTGGACGCCTACTTCCTGACTCATCCCAGGAATCTGCGGATCGGTTACGCCGCCGCCTGCGACGGCTCCGCCAAAAGCCTGCAAAGCCTGCCACCCTATCGACCCGCCACCCGCGAAGAAGCCAAACGCATCTACCAGGGCTCGGTGAAGCTGGTATCAGACGGCTCCAACCAGGGCCTGACCGGCTACCAGAGCGTGGACTATTGCTGTGAAACCACCCCCCGCCGGGGCAATTTCAATGTCTGCGACGAGCAGCAGCCAGAGCCGCAAACCCTCCCCGTGGCCTACCAGACCCTGGTCAGCAAAGCGGTCGAGACCGGCTGGCCCCTGATGATTCATGCCAACGGCGACCGAGCCATCGACTTCACCCTGCAAGCCTACGCAGGGGCCTTCAAGGACGGCAACGGCCTGGAAAAGCGCCATCGCATCGAACACTGCTCGCTGCTGAACGCGGACAGTCTTGAGCGCATGAACCAGCTGGGGCTGTCACCGAGCTTCCTGATCGGGCATGTCGGTTACTGGGGCTACTCCTTCCAACAGGCGATTTTCGAGCAGCGGGCCGAGACCATGCTCGACCTGTGCAAATCGGCCCTCAAGCACAATCTGCGCATTTCCCTGCACAGCGACTGCACGGTCACCCCACTGGGCCCGCTGCGCTCCATGGAGCAGGCCGTGACCCGCAAGATGGAGGGCATCCGTAGCGCACAATCGCCGTATCCGGTCCTGCAGAACCCTGAAGACTACCCGGTGCTCAACGCTGGCGAATGCCTGACTCGCCAAGAGGCGTTGAAAGCCATCACCTACGATGCCGCCTGGCAATGTCACGCCGAGCGCTGGATGGGGTCCTTGCAGGACAACAACTTCGCCGACCTGGTGATTCTCGAACAGGACCCGCTCGACGAAAACATCCCGGCTACCGGCATCAGGGACATCCAGGTCTACCAGACCTGGAAAGGCGGCCAGCGGGTGTACCAGCGCTAACTGAACCTGCCCTCAGGGCAGTGAACCTGAGCCCGCTCGCTTGTGCACGGCGGGTTCAGGGTCGATAGCCCTGGGCCAGCAACCAGCCCCGCACCACCCGCCCCTGCTCCGGGCTCAGGTCCGCCAGGGCCTGGCTCGGGGGCTGGTGCTGCAAGCGGCGCAACAACGGCGCCAGCTCCACGCCCTGCACATGCCAGATGCCCAGGGGCTGGTCCGGGGTGATCACCACTTCGGCCTCATCCACAAGGCCATCGCGCAGTACCGGGGCGTGCTCGATACGCAAGGCTGCAAAGTCCACGGCCGCGTGCGCCGGCTGCTGGTCCGGCCAGTGCCGGCGGGCCTGCCAGAACGGTTGCTCGGGCCAGCGCTGCTCGTCGGCGTAGAAATCCCGGCCGATGCGGGCAAACCGCAGGAACAGCTGCTCCACCCGTTGTTGATGAAAGCGCCCGGCCAGGGCTCTGCGCTCCGGACGCTGCAACAGGGTGTTGATCACCGCCGGCGCCTGCAGGGCCGAGGACAGGGACTGGAAGATGCCATTGCCAGACAGCGGGTCCACCGCCATGGCCGCATCCCCGACCCGCAGCCAGTGAGCGCCGCACACCTGGGGGCAGAGAATCGCCGTGCTGCTACGGGCGTGCAGCTGCAGATCCTGTTCGGCAGCGCCGGCAAAAAAATCCGCGGCCAGGGCAGACGCCTGACGGCGCTGGCGGCAGTACTCCAGCAACTGCGCCTTGCCCGGCAGTGCGGCGCTGGCCACATCCAGGGTCAGTTGCCAGTAGCACTGGCCGTCGCTGCGCCGGGCCATCCAGGCCCAGCCGTCCTCCAGGCTGTGCACGGCACTGGCGGCAGTGCCAGACGGCCCTTGCCAGCGGTTGAGCAGGCTGAGGGTTTCCGGGCCACGCCGGCCATTCCCGACGCCCTGCTGCAGCGCCTTGTCCAGCGCAGGCGCCTGACGCCCGCGGGCTTCGACCAGGAACTCGCCGAGCTGCTCCTCGTGCCCCTGCACCTGCACCCGGTGCCCGAGCGCCGTGGACTGCACCCTAAGTACACGGCCGTGGATCAGCGTCACCCCGGCCTGATGCAGGGCATCGCGCAGGCCACGGTCGAATGTTGGTCGATCCAGCAGGTATTCGATGTTCTGCGCATGCTGCGCGCCGTTCCACGCCACTTGCCGCTGGGAAGGATGCAGGGCCTGGGCCAGCGCCGACTCCAGACCGGCACCGCGCAAGGCCTCCAGCACCCGCAGCGAGACCCCTTCCAGCGCCGCAAAACGCCGCCAGTCGCTGATCAGGGTCACCGGGTAACCGAGGCGCCGCAGCCCCAGGGCCACCGCCGCGCCGGCCGGCCCCGCACCCAGGATCAGGATCGATTGCATGGCACGCTCCGGCGCTCGGGCCCCTGGTAGGCGGCCTGCTCCTGCAGCCACTGGCGCACCTGCAGATTGCTCGCGCCGGGCTGGGTCTTGAGGTAGGCGGCGATATGCCCGCTCAAGGCAGCACAGCCCAGGCTGGCACCGGATGGCCCCGGGCGGGCGGCGCGCACGCAGGCGGCGAAATCGGCCTGGGCCGTGTTCAGCCAGGACCACTGCTGCGCACTGCAACGCGCATCGCCGGTAACCCGCAACACGCCGGGATAGCGGGCCGGGAATACCGGCTCGCCCTGGGCCGGGCTGGACGCACAGAGCAGCACGCCGCGTGCCACGGCCTCGGCGCAGGCGGCGCGCAGTGAATCGCGATCCTGGCGCAGCCCGAGGCTGAGGTTGATCAGGCGTACATCCTGTTCCAGCAGCCAATACAGGGCGGCACTGACTTGCGCGGCGCTGGTGACCCCGCGCTGATCGAACACCTGGGCCAGATACAGCTGGGCTTCGGGCGCGCGCTGCTCGATGGCCTCGATGATCGCGCTGCCATGGCCGAGGGCGTCCTGCTGCAACTCGCCCTCGCCCAAGCCTTGCGCCAGCAGAAAGAAACGCCGGCCGGCCGCCACCCGTTGATGGGGGGCATGGCCGCTGTCGATCACGCCAATGCGCAGCTCAGGCTTCATGGGCCACCACCACGCTGTGCAATACCCCATCTAGCAACTCGAAACGCAGGTCAGCGTCGGCCAGGGTCGAAGGCCGGTGGCTGATCAGGATGCGCGTGCGCCCGGCGAACAGGCGGTCGATGGCTTCGATCACCTCGCGCTCGGTGGCTTCGTCCACCGCCGAAGTGGCTTCGTCCAGCACCAGGATCATCGGGTCCTGGAGCAATGCACGGGCGATGGCGATGCGTTGTTTCTGCCCGCCGGACAGCTGCTGGCCACGCTCGCCCAGGGGGCTGTCCAGGCCCTCGGGCAGGGACTCGATCAGCCCCTGCAGTTGCGCCAGCCGCGCCACTTCGGCCACGGCCTCGCGGCTGGCAGCGGGCACGCTGTAGGCCAGGTTGTCCGCCAGGCTGCCGCGAAACAGCACGATGTCCTGGCTGACCACCGCCACCTGGCGGCGCAGTTGCGCCAGGTCCAGTTGACGCAGGTCGATACCCCCCAGCAGCACCTGCCCGGCCTGGGGGTCGTGATGGCGCTGCAAGAGGTCGATCAAGGTGCTTTTACCGGCCCCCGAAGTGCCGCTCAGGGCCACCTTGAGGCCATAGGGAATCCGCGCTTCGATGCCCTTGAGGGTCGAGTCGCGCCCCGGATGACTGAAGTGCACATCCTTGAAGTGCAGCTCGCCATTGTCCGGCACCGGCAACGGCGCTGTGGGGGCGCTGATGCCCGGCTCCTCACCGCGCAGTTCCATGACCCGGCCCAGGCTCACGGTCATGCGCTGGATCGCCACATACAGTCCCAGCAGGCTCTGCACCGGTCCCACCGCCATGCCCAGGTAGGTGGAGAAGGCAATCAGCGCCCCCAGTTGCCAGGTGCCCTGCACCACCCAGTAACCGCCAATCAGGAAGGCGCAGGCCCGGGACAATGAGGTCAGGGTGCCGGGCACCGCCTGGGTAAAAAACTCGGTGACCTGCAGCTTGAGCAACTGGTTCATGTAGCCCTGGCCGAGGCGGTCCAGGCGCTGAGCCTCTCGTTGCTGCTGGCCGGCACTCTGGATGAACTTCATCACCGGCAGGGTTTCCACCATGAACGAGGACATGTCCGCGGAACGCTCGCGCAACTGGCGTACATCGCGCTCCACCTTGCGCCGCATCCAGCGCAGCCAGAGCACGTCCAGGGGAATCAACACCAGGGCCAGCAGCGAGAGTTGCCAGGACAGGGTCAGGAGCATGGCCAGGGCGACGACAAGACCGATCACGCTGGACACTGCGGAAAACAATGAGTCGACGGCAAAGCGCTGGATCTCCGCCACATCGCCGTCCAGGCGCGACATCAGGTCGCCGATTCGCCGCTGCCCGTAGAAGCTCGGCGACAGCCGTTGCAGATGGCGATAGAGGTCGTCGCGCAGGGCGAACAGGATGCGTCCGGACAGGCGCGTATGCAGGTAGCGATTGACCCCGGACAGCAGCGTGCCCAGTAGACCGGCAAGGATCATCAAGCCGGCGATCAGCACCAGTTTGGAGAAGTCCCGGGCCAGCAGGCCGTCGTCGATCAGCAGCTTGGTCAGCCAGGGTTGCACCAGCACCAGCAACGAGGCGCACACCGACAGCCCCAGCAGGCCGCCGATGGCCAGCCGATGGGGCCGCACGAAACTGTAGAGCCAGCCCAGGGCGGCACTCAGGGCTTGGGGGTCGCGGCTGTCCACCAGCCGGGTGATCAGGCGCCGCATCAGGCGCGCAACTGCTTGAGCTTGCGGTACAGGGTCGCGCGGCTGATGCCCAGGGCATCCGCTGCCGCCGAGACATTGCCCTGATGGTTGTCCAGGGCACTGCGGATCAGCTCCAGCTCGTTCTCGCGGATGCTCCCAGTCTGCGGCCGCTCGCTGGCCTGCAGATCGTCGAGCATGCTGTCGGGCAGATGTTCCAGGCCGATGTGGCACTCGCCTTCTTCGCGCAGGGCCAGGGCGGTGCGCAGGACCATCTCCAGCTGGCGGATATTGCCCGGCCAGTGGTAGTCCGTCAGCAGCCGGCGCAGTTCGTCGCTGAGGCTCACGTCGGCGCCGCCGAGCCTGGCCAGCAGGCTGTCCACCAGCGGCTGCAGGTCTTCGCGTTCACGCAGGGCCGGCAGCAGCACGCTGATGCCGTTGACCCGGTAGAACAGGTCTTCGCGAAAGGCCTGCTCCTGCACCTGCTGCTTGAGGTCGCGGTGGGTGGCACAGATCAGGGCAATGTCGATGTCCTGCTCCTCACCAGCTCCCAGGGGCGCTACCTTGCGGTCTTGCAGCACTCGTAGCAGGCGGGCCTGCAGGGCCAGGGGCATGTCGCCGATCTCATCGAGGAACAAGGTGCCACCGTGGGCCTGTTGCAGGCGTCCGATCATGCCGCCGCGGCGCGAGCCGGTGAAGGCGCCTTCGCGGTAACCGAACAGCTCCGACTCGATCAGGCCTTCGGGAATCGCCGCGCAGTTGACCGCGACAAAGGGTTTCTCGGCGCGGCTGCCCGCACGATGCAGGGCCCGGGCCAGGACTTCCTTGCCGGTGCCGGTTTCTCCCAGCAACAGCACTGGCAAGCCGTTGGCCAAGCCCTGGCGGGCCATGCGCAGGGTGCGGGCGTAGCGGCTGTTGCCCCCGGCCAGGGCTTCCAGGTCCTGGGGCATGGGCGTAGTTTTCTGCGCGCTGCGGGGCGCGCGATGCAGGTTCAGAGACGGTTGAGGCGCACGCAGGGCCTTGTAGAACAGCTCGCCCTTGGCGGTCTGCAGGCTGCCCACGGCGCCTTGCTGCAGGCGGGCCAGCAGTTGCAGGCCGTCGAGCCCGAGGAACTCTTCGCAGCGCCGCCCCACCAGGGCTGCGCGCGGCGTGTTGAGCAACTGGCAGGCCTGGCCGCTGACCGCAAGAATCTGCCCGCCCAGGCTCAGGGCCAGCAGGCCTTGCCAGGGCGATTCGAGGTATTGCCGACGACTGTGGAAGGCCAGGACGATCTGCTCCGGGTAGGACGCGTGGAACACTCGCGCCTCGATCTGGCTGACCGCCATGGACAACAGCGCGGTGCTGTCCTGAACGCGGCCCAGGGGGCCTTCGCGGGTCAGGTCAAGAACGCCGAGGATCTCGCCCTGGGGGCATTGGATGGGCACCGATGTGCAGGAGAAATGGCTGAGGCGATCCAGGTAGTGTTCGCCGCAATCGATCAGGGTCGGCCGGGCTTCCACCAGGGCCGTGCCCAGGGCGTTGGTGCCACGGGTGGCCTCGCTCCAGCAGGCGCCGAGGGTGATGTCCTGCACGCCGCTGTCCTTGAGCCGGTCGGCCCGGCCTTCGATGGCCAGGATGGTGGCGTCGGCGTTAGCGAGGATGATCAGGCCATCCTGGCCCTGATGCTGGGTCAGGTAGTCGATGGCCGGGGTTGCCGCGTCCAGCAACAGGCGGTTGCTGGCCAGCAGCACCTCGAGGCTCGCGCTGGATTCCAGGGTCAGTTGATGCTGACTGCCAAAGTGCACGCCATGGCTGAGGCTGCGCCGCCATGAGGCATCGATTTCCGCACGCAGGACCCCGTCGGGGATCTCGCCTTCCAGGTGCAGCCGCTCCCGGGCCAGCCGGGCTTCGTGTTGCTGCTCACCCTTTGTTGTTTTTATAAGAGTCATCAAGCGCTCCGAATCGGTCCGCCCGCTGTACCCGCTCCACTCCCTTGGATTGCGCGAGGCACGCAAGCCGTGGTCAATGTCTACACCGGGTTCAGAGAGCAGTAAAGGGGCTTTGTCCGGATCATCGGGCAGCCCTGCATTGCTTACCCTGTCATTCGAGATCAAGCAAAACCTGCGCCAGTGGAACGGGCGCCCGAGCATCTTGACGTTAACGTAAAGCAAATGGCAAGTACCCCACGCCTCCTCCCAGCCCCTGCTGCAGGATCTGGCTGGCCAGCGAAAAGGGCATTGAGCGGAACACCGCCCGGCTGGTCCTAAAGGGCCCAGGCGGCGCTGTCGGCAAAGAAGGCGCGGGCGTTGTCTTCCAGGCTGTCCAGGTGGTAACCCCCTTCCTGGACAATCAGGCACGGCAGGCCAAGGCTGCGGATGCGCTGGCCAAGGATGGCGAAGCCGTCTCGGGTCACCGCGACCTTGCTTTGCGGGTCGAGCTCGTAGATGTCGAAGCCCAGGGACAGCACCAGCACCTCGGCGCCGAATGCCTTCACCGCAGCCAGGGCCTGTTCCAGGCGGGCGAGGAAATCCGCTTCGCTGGCGCCATGCGCCATCGGCAGGTTGAGGTTATAGCCCTCCCCCGCGCCACTGCCACGCTCCTCGGTGAAGCCGGCCACCCCCGGGTAGAAGTTGGTCGGGTCGCCATGCACCGAGACATACAGGACGTCGGCACGTTCGTAGAAGATTTCCTGAATGCCCTGGCCGTGGTGCATGTCGGTATCGAGCACAGCCACCCGGGCAAACCGCTCCCGCAGTACCTGGGCGGCAATCGCCGCGTTGTTCAGGTAGCAGAAACCACCGGCGGCTTCGGCCCGGGCATGGTGCCCCGGCGGGCGGCACAGAGCGTAGGCCGCCGGCTCGCCATCCAGCAGGGCACGGGCCCCGGCAATGGCGCTCTGGGCCGACCAGTAGGCCGAGCGCCAGGTCTGCTCGCCCACCGGGCAACTGCCGTCCGCCAGGTAACGTGCTGCCTGGGCAAGGATGCCGCGCAGGGCATTGGGCTCGCGCACGAAGATGTTGGACATGACTTCATCGCCCCAATCCTCGGGGATGTCCTTCCAGCGTCGATGGGCCTCTTCAAGGAACACCAGGTACGGCGCGCCGTGCACTGCCTGCAGCGGTTGCAGGCCGGCGTCCTCCGGTTGCCTGACCTCGAACCCGAGGGAGTGCGCGGCCTGCACCAGGCGTTCGGCACGCTCGGGAACTTCCTGGGGCGTGCGCATCTGGCCGCGGGAATAGTAGCTACGGGGATGGTGAAGCAATTGTTCAGGGTGGAAAAAACTGCGCATCAAGGTCTCCTCAGGCCACCCGGCCGGCACGGGCCAGCACGGCGTTAAGCAATACATCGGCGCCCTGGCACACGTCCTCGGGCAACACATCTTCGGCTTCGTTGTGACTCAAGCCTCCGACACAGGGAATGAACACCATGGCGGTGGGGCAATAGCGCGCCAGCAGGATGGCATCGTGGCCCGCGCCGCTGACGATGGACTGCTGAGGATAGCCAAGCCCATCCACCGCCTGCTGCACCGCCGCCACGCACTCGGCATCAAAGGGCGTGGCCGGGCTGAGCCAATGGCGGTCGATGCGGACCTTGAGCCCGCGCTCCCGAGCAATGCGCTCCAGGCGTTCCTCAACCTGCTGCTCCATGGCGGCGATCTGTTGATCATGGTGGTGGCGCAGGTCGACGGTGAAGGTCAGCCGCCCGGGAATGGTATTGCGCGATGACTTGGCAACGCTCAGCTCACCGACAGTGGTCAGGCCTTGCGGGGCAAAATCCGCTGCCACCTGCTCCACGGCGAGGATCATCTGCGCGGCGCCATACAGGGCATCCTTGCGCAGTGGCATCGGCGTGGTGCCAGCGTGGGCGGCCATGCCTTCAACCTGAACGTCGAGCCAGCGGATCGCCTGACCGCCACTGACCACGCCGATGCTCTTGGCGTTGTCTTCAAGGATCGGGCCCTGTTCGATATGGGCTTCGAAATAGGCATCCACTGCCCCGCCCAAAGGCCGATTGCCGGCGTAACCGGTGCGTTGCAGGGCCTCGGCGACGCTGATGCCATCGGCGTCGCGCACCGCCAGGGCGGCGTCCAGGGCCATGACCCCGGTGAACACCGCCGAGCCGAACATCGCCGGGGTGAAACGCGCGCCTTCCTCGTTGGTCCACACCACCAGCTCCAGAGGCTTGCGAGTCTGGACTCCGAGATCATTGAGCGTGCGCAGCACTTCCAAGCCGGCCAGCACGCCGTAGACGCCGTCGAAACGCCCGCCCTCGGGCTGGGTGTCGAGGTGGCTGCCCATCATCACTGGGGCTGCGTGCGGGTCACTGCCGGGACGCCGGGCAAACAGGTTGCCGATGGGGTCGACGCTCAGGGTCATGCCAGCTTCTGTACACCAGTGGGCGAAGAGTTCGCGTCCGGCCCGGTCCTCATCGCTCAGGGCCAGACGGCAGCTACCGCCGCGAGCGGTGGCGCCGATTTCGGCCATGGCCATCAGGCTCGCCCAGAGGCGTTGGCCATTGATTTTCAACATCGATCGTGTCTCCGGACAATCAAGCGTGGGACGCCATTTCCAGGCGATGGGCGTGGGCGTGACGGCGCGACAGGGCCAGCACGCAGATCAGCGATACCGCGGCGATCAGGCTGTAGAACAGCGCCATCGGCCACCATTGGCCGATGAACCTGTGGGCCAGCCAGGTGCCGATCAGCGGGGTCAGGCCACCGGCCAGGGCACCGCAGACTTGATAGGCCAGGGAGATCGCGGTGTAGCGCACCCGGGTCTCGAACATGCCGCTGACGTAACCGGCGATCACCGCGTAGAAGGAGGCCATGCACACCACTGCCAGGGCGATGCCGAGGATCATCAGCGGCGCCTGGCCGGAACTCACCAGCACGAACATCGGATAGGGCGAGGCCATGGCCAGTACTGACACCAGGCATAGAAAGCGCGTGGCGCCGATTTTCTCGGCGGTCCAGGCCGCCAGGGGCTGGATGCAGAACTGGATGATTGCCACCACGAACAGGCATTCGAGAATCAGCGAACGGGGAATCTCCAGTTGCTGGGTGGTGTAGGCAATCATGAAGGTGTTGGTGAAATACACCCCGGCGATCCCCAGGGTATTGGCGCCGATGCACAGCAGCAGCGGACGCCAGGCCGTGCGCAGCACTTGCATCACAGGTGCCTGTTCCTTGCGCAGCGATTTGGCCGCCTGCTCGCGGCTGGCGAGAAACTCCGGCGACTCGTTGACCCCCAGGCGAATCGCCAGGCCTACCAGCAGCAACAACGCGCTAGCGAGGAACGGCAGGCGCCAGCCCCAACTCATCAACGCGTCCTCGGGCAGGCGGGTCACGGCGCTGAAGGCCAGTAGCGAGAGAATCAAACCCGCCGGGCTGCCCAATTGGGCGAAGGAGGCGAAGAAGTTGCGCCGGCCCTTGGGCGCATGTTCGCCGGCCATCAGCACCGCCCCGCCCCACTCGCCACCCACGGCAATGCCCTGGACGATGCGCAGCAGGATCAGCAGCACCGGGGCCAGGGCGCCGATCTGTGCATAAGTCGGCAGCAAGCCGATGCCCACGGTGACCACGCCCATCATCAGCAAGGTGATGACCAGGGATTTCTTGCGGCCGATACGGTCGCCGATATGGCCGAAGATGATGCCCCCCAGGGGCCGGGCGAAGAAGCCCACGGCGAAGGTCCCGAACGCGGCCATGGTGCTGAACAGTTTGTCGTCGGAGGGGAAGAACAAGGCACCGAACACCAGCGCCGCAGCGGTGGCGTAGATGTAGAAGTCGTACCACTCGATCATGGTGCCGATAAAGGCGGCGGCCGCGGCCCGGCGTGGCTGCGGCGAAGCGGAAGGCTTCATGGTTGGCTCCTTTGGTTATTTTTGTGGCAGGAGAAAGGGTCAAGTGCAGGGGCTTCTGTGGGCGCCTGTCTGGGAGGGATTTATCCGTTTCGCCAGATAATTATTCAATTTTCTATTGGTTATCTCGATTATTATCCTGGCTTATTATTCGCCTAGATCCCGATCCAGAGCCCTGCCATGTCCGACCGCGATGCCCGACGCCTGCTCAATGACCGCCTCGACTGGAACCTGCTGCGCACCTTCCGGGTGATCGGCCAGGAACTGAGCATCAGTCGCGCAGCGGCGCGCCTGCACCTGACCCAACCGGCGGTCAGCCAAGCCCTCAAACGTCTGGAGGAACAACTGGGGCGGCAGTTGATCGCCCGGCGCGGGCCGCGCTTTGCCCTGACCGAAGTGGGCGAACAGATCTTTGCCCTGGCCGGGGAAATCTACGGCCAGATGTCCCAGGTCAGCAGCGTGCTGGAGCAGCCCGCCGACGAGGTGATCGGCAAGGTGCGACTGTTGATCATCAGCCGGATCTTCAATGAGCGTTTCGATGACTTTCTGGCCGACTTCCATCGCCAGCATCCGCGCGTCGACCTGGAGGTCGAGGTGATGCGCAGTTCGGATATCGTCAGTGCCCTGCAGGAGAAGACCGCGACCCTGGGCCTGAGCCTTAATCGGCGGCCACAGCCACGCCTGGAACAACGGCTGTTCCTGCGGCAGCGCTACGCATTTTTTTGCGGCAAGCATCATCCATTGTTCGGGCGCCAGGACGTGGCCGAGGGCGATCTGCAGCGGGAGAATTTCGTCAGTTTCACCAGCGACCAGATCGGCGGCATGCTCTCGCCACTGACCATCTTCCGTGACCAGCAAGGCTTCAGCGGGCGCATCGTCGCCTCCTCGCCAAGCCTGGAGGAAGTACGGCGCCTGGTGATCGCCGGGTTTGGCATCGGCTGCCTGCCAGAGCACGTGGTGGCGGCCGATGTCGACGCCAGGCTGCTGTGGCGCCTGCCGCCCCACGACGGCATCGCCGATGTCGACATCCATCTGCTGTGGAACCGTGAACAACGCATGAGCCGTGCCGAGGTGCTGTTCCTGGAGCTGCTGCAGGAACGCCTCACCGCTCAGTGACGCAAGGGACGCTCGGGCGGACTCACAAGATGCCGGGCAGCCCGGTGTTGCAACGACTCAGACGTGGGGATCGCCAGGGGCCTTGGCGGGTGTAGCGTATTGCGGCTTGAGGTGGCCGTTCTGGTCCAGCAGCCAGGCGTCCATGATCTGTCGCACCACGGGCCCTGCGACCCGGCCGCCGGCCTCACCGTTCTCGATCATGACCGCGATCACGATCTGTGGGTGCTCGGCGGGGGCAAAGCCGACGAACAGGGCGTTGTCGCGGTTGCGCTCGCGGGTCTTGAGGCGGTCATAGCGTTCGCCCTGCTTGATCGCCACCACCTGGGCGGTACCACTCTTGCCGGCGATGCGGTACTGCGCACCGGCGGCGGCAGCGCGGGCGATGCCCCGCGGGTCGTGCATCACCATCTGCATACCGTGGCTGACCTGATCCCAGTCATGGGGATTCTTCAGCAGGATGTTGGGCATCGGGTGCTCATCCACCGGAGCCACGCCATCGATGGTCTTGGCCAGGTGCGGGCGGTTCCACACGCCCTTGTTGGCGATCAGCGCTGTGGCCTGTGCCAGTTGCAGCGGCGTGACCTGCATGTAGCCCTGACCAATGCCGAGGATCACGGTTTCCCCAGGGAACCAGGGCTGGCGGCGGGTGGCGCGCTTCCAGGCTTGGGATGGCATTAACCCGGGGGATTCCTCGAACATGTCCAGGGCGACTTTCTGACCCAGACCGAACATCGCCATGTAGTCGTGCAGGCGGTCGATGCCGAGCTTGTGGGCCAGATCGTAGAAGTAGGTGTCGTTGGAGCGCATGATCGCTGCGTCCATATCCACCCAACCATCGCCGCTGTGGTTCCAGTTGCGGTATTTGTGATCGAAGTCCGGCAATTGGTAGTAACCGGGATCGAAGACTCGGGTCGAGGCGGTCACCACGCCGGTGTCGAGGCCGGCAATCGCCACTTCTGGCTTGATGGTGGAACCCGGTGCGTAGAGGCCGCGCAGCACCCGGTTGAATAGCGGGCGGTCGATGGAGTCGTGCAGCGCGGCGTATTGCTTGAAGCTGATGCCGGTGACGAACAGGTTGGGGTCAAAGCTTGGCTTGCTGACCATGGCCAATACTTCGCCCGTGGCAGGGTCGAGGGCCACCACTGAGCCGCGACGGTCCCCCAGCGCCTCTTCGGCAGCTTCCTGGAGCTTGATATCCAGGCTCAGGACGATGTTCTTCCCGGGGATAGGATCGGTGTGTCTGAGCACGCGCATGACCCGCCCCTGGGCGTTGGTCTCCACCTCTTCATAGCCGACGTGACCGTGCAGCTCGGACTCATAGAACTTCTCGACGCCCGTCTTGCCAATGGACTGAGTGCCACGGTATTCCACCGAGTCCAGGGTCTTGGCTTCTTTCTCGTTGATCCGTCCAACGTAGCCGATGGAGTGGGCAAAGTGTGCGCCCATGGGGTAATGGCGGACGAACTGGGCTTGCACATCCAGTCCTGGCAGGCGGTACTCGTTGACCGCAAGGACGGCGATTTGCTCTTCGGTGAGCTCGTAGAACAGGGTCACGGGGACGAAGGGGTGGCGGGCCTGCTTCATTTCCTTGTCGAACAGGGTTCGATCCTCTGGCGGCAGGTGCAGCAGGTCGATCACCGTGTCCAACTCGCCTTTGAGATCGGTGGTGCGTTCGCGGGTGATGGTCAGGTTGAAGCTGGGGCGGTTGTCCGCCAGGACCACGCCATTGCGGTCATAGATCAGCCCGCGGGTCGGGGTGATCGGCAGCACGTGGACACGGTTGTTTTCCGAGACGGTGGAGTGATAGTCGAACTCCACCACTTGGAGGAAGTACATACGCCCTACCAAGGCGCAAGTAATGGCCACCACCAACATAGCGCAGGCGAGCAGGCGCTTGTTGACCAGGCGGTTCTCTTTTTCGTGGTCCTTGATCGGAATCGCTTCGGGCATTGCTACAACTTCTCGTTGAATAGAGGTCGACGCTGATCCGTGCGGGTGAACTCAAGTCCTTAAAAAGAGCTGCACCATAGCAAAAACCACTCACTGTTTTTGAGGGGATTTCCATCACGAGTGATCAATGGTGCTGGCCCTCACTGCGGTTGTGGGGCTATGCGTGGGCAATGTTCTTTCTGGTCGCTGTAGGACTTGGCTTTTTCTCCGCGCAAAAACAAAACCCCAATTGCTTTCGCAATTGGGGTTTCGGAATTTAATCTTGACGATGACCTACTCTCACATGGGGAAACCCCACACTACCATCGGCGATGCATCGTTTCACTTCTGAGTTCGGGATGGGATCAGGTGGTTCCAACGCTCTATGGTCGTCAAGAAATTCGGTAGCCAGTCCGTTGCTCATGCAACGTGCCAGCGAATGGGTATGTAATAGATTTGTGTGTTGTGCAAACTTTCGGTTTGTTTCGTCTTCACACACCGCAATCTGGTCTCTTTCGAGTTCGCAAATTGCTTGGGTGTTATATGGTCAAGCCTCACGGGCAATTAGTATTGGTTAGCTCAACGCCTCACAGCGCTTACACACCCAACCTATCAACGTCGTAGTCTTCGACGGCCCTTTAGGGGATTCAAGATCCCAGTGAGATCTCATCTTGAGGCAAGTTTCCCGCTTAGATGCTTTCAGCGGTTATCTTTTCCGAACATAGCTACCCGGCAATGCCACTGGCGTGACAACCGGAACACCAGAGGTTCGTCCACTCCGGTCCTCTCGTACTAGGAGCAGCCCCTCTCAAATCTCAAACGTCCACGGCAGATAGGGACCGAACTGTCTCACGACGTTCTAAACCCAGCTCGCGTACCACTTTAAATGGCGAACAGCCATACCCTTGGGACCGGCTTCAGCCCCAGGATGTGATGAGCCGACATCGAGGTGCCAAACACCGCCGTCGATATGAACTCTTGGGCGGTATCAGCCTGTTATCCCCGGAGTACCTTTTATCCGTTGAGCGATGGCCCTTCCATACAGAACCACCGGATCACTAAGACCTACTTTCGTACCTGCTCGACGTGTCTGTCTCGCAGTCAAGCGCGCTTTTGCCTTTATACTCTACGACCGATTTCCGACCGGTCTGAGCGCACCTTCGTACTCCTCCGTTACTCTTTAGGAGGAGACCGCCCCAGTCAAACTACCCACCATACACTGTCCTCGATCCGGATAACGGACCTGAGTTAGAACCTCAAAGTTGCCAGGGTGGTATTTCAAGGATGGCTCCACGCAAACTGGCGTTCACGCTTCAAAGCCTCCCACCTATCCTACACAAGCAAATTCAAAGTCCAGTGCAAAGCTATAGTAAAGGTTCACGGGGTCTTTCCGTCTAGCCGCGGATACACTGCATCTTCACAGCGATTTCAATTTCACTGAGTCTCGGGTGGAGACAGCGCCGCCATCGTTACGCCATTCGTGCAGGTCGGAACTTACCCGACAAGGAATTTCGCTACCTTAGGACCGTTATAGTTACGGCCGCCGTTTACCGGGGCTTCGATCAAGAGCTTCGCGTTAGCTAACCCCATCAATTAACCTTCCGGCACCGGGCAGGCGTCACACCCTATACGTCCACTTTCGTGTTTGCAGAGTGCTGTGTTTTTAATAAACAGTCGCAGCGGCCTGGTATCTTCGACCGGCATGAGCTTACGGAGCAAGTCCTTCACCCTCACCGGCGCACCTTCTCCCGAAGTTACGGTGCCATTTTGCCTAGTTCCTTCACCCGAGTTCTCTCAAGCGCCTTGGTATTCTCTACCCAACCACCTGTGTCGGTTTGGGGTACGGTTCCTAGTTATCTGAAGCTTAGAAGCTTTTCTTGGAAGCATGGCATCAACCACTTCGTCACCTAAAAGGTAACTCGTCATCAGCTCTCGGCCTTAGAACCCCGGATTTACCTAAGATTCCAGCCTACCACCTTAAACTTGGACAACCAACGCCAAGCTGGCCTAGCCTTCTCCGTCCCTCCATCGCAATAACTAGAAGTACAGGAATATTAACCTGTTTTCCATCGACTACGCTTTTCAGCCTCGCCTTAGGGACCGACTAACCCTGCGTCGATTAACGTTGCGCAGGAAACCTTGGTCTTTCGGCGTGGGTGTTTTTCACACCCATTGTCGTTACTCATGTCAGCATTCGCACTTCTGATACCTCCAGCAAGCTTCTCAACTCACCTTCACAGGCTTACAGAACGCTCCTCTACCGCATCACTTACGTGATACCCGTAGCTTCGGTGTATGGTTTGAGCCCCGTTACATCTTCCGCGCAGGCCGACTCGACTAGTGAGCTATTACGCTTTCTTTAAAGGGTGGCTGCTTCTAAGCCAACCTCCTAGCTGTCTAAGCCTTCCCACATCGTTTCCCACTTAACCATAACTTTGGGACCTTAGCTGACGGTCTGGGTTGTTTCCCTTTTCACGACGGACGTTAGCACCCGCCGTGTGTCTCCCATGCTCGGCACTTGTAGGTATTCGGAGTTTGCATCGGTTTGGTAAGTCGGGATGACCCCCTAGCCGAAACAGTGCTCTACCCCCTACAGTGATACATGAGGCGCTACCTAAATAGCTTTCGAGGAGAACCAGCTATCTCCGAGCTTGATTAGCCTTTCACTCCGATCCACAGGTCATCCGCTAACTTTTCAACGGTAGTCGGTTCGGTCCTCCAGTCAGTGTTACCTAACCTTCAACCTGCCCATGGATAGATCGCCCGGTTTCGGGTCTATTCCCAGCGACTAGACGCCCTATTAAGACTCGCTTTCGCTACGCCTCCCCTATTCGGTTAAGCTCGCCACTGAAAATAAGTCGCTGACCCATTATACAAAAGGTACGCAGTCACAGAACAAAGTCTGCTCCCACTGCTTGTACGCATACGGTTTCAGGATCTATTTCACTCCCCTCTCCGGGGTTCTTTTCGCCTTTCCCTCACGGTACTAGTTCACTATCGGTCAGTCAGTAGTATTTAGCCTTGGAGGATGGTCCCCCCATATTCAGACAAGGTTTCTCGTGCCCCGTCCTACTCGATTTCATGACTAAGAGATTTTCGCGTACAGGGCTATCACCCACTATGGCCGCACTTTCCAGAGCGTTCCGCTAATCTCAAAGCCACTTAAGGGCTAGTCCCCGTTCGCTCGCCACTACTAAGGGAATCTCGGTTGATTTCTTTTCCTCAGGGTACTTAGATGTTTCAGTTCCCCTGGTTCGCCTCTTGCACCTATGTATTCAGTACAAGATAACCATCTTATGATGGCTGGGTTCCCCCATTCAGAGATCTCCGGATCAAAGTCTGTTTGCCGACTCCCCGAAGCTTATCGCAGGCTACCACGTCTTTCATCGCCTCTGACTGCCAAGGCATCCACCGTATGCGCTTCTTCACTTGACCATATAACCCCAAGCAATCTGGTTATACTATGAAGACGACATTCGCCGAAAATTTGCAATTTAACTCACAAATTTTACCTTAGCCTGATCCGTTACCAGTGAAAGTAACGTTCAGTCTATCTTTCTATCACATACCCAAATTTTTAAAGAACGATCTAATCAAAAGACTAGAAATCAACATTCAAGCAGAATGCTCATTTCTAAGCTTTCAGAAGCAGTTTATGGTGGAGCCAAGCGGGATCGAACCGCTGACCTCCTGCGTGCAAGGCAGGCGCTCTCCCAGCTGAGCTATGGCCCCATAACAAAATTGGTGGGTCTGGGCAGATTCGAACTGCCGACCTCACCCTTATCAGGGGTGCGCTCTAACCAACTGAGCTACAGACCCAATTTCGAGCTTGTAACTGTTAGCTTGGAGCTATCAGCTTGGAGCTTAAAGCTGCTTCTATCGTCTTCTTCAATGAATCAAGCAATTCGTGTGGGAGCTTATGAAGCAGCTGATGTCGTCGATTAAGGAGGTGATCCAGCCGCAGGTTCCCCTACGGCTACCTTGTTACGACTTCACCCCAGTCATGAATCACACCGTGGTAACCGTCCTCCCGAAGGTTAGACTAGCTACTTCTGGTGCAACCCACTCCCATGGTGTGACGGGCGGTGTGTACAAGGCCCGGGAACGTATTCACCGCGACATTCTGATTCGCGATTACTAGCGATTCCGACTTCACGCAGTCGAGTTGCAGACTGCGATCCGGACTACGATCGGTTTTATGGGATTAGCTCCACCTCGCGGCTTGGCAACCCTTTGTACCGACCATTGTAGCACGTGTGTAGCCCAGGCCGTAAGGGCCATGATGACTTGACGTCATCCCCACCTTCCTCCGGTTTGTCACCGGCAGTCTCCTTAGAGTGCCCACCATAACGTGCTGGTAACTAAGGACAAGGGTTGCGCTCGTTACGGGACTTAACCCAACATCTCACGACACGAGCTGACGACAGCCATGCAGCACCTGTCTCAATGTTCCCGAAGGCACCAATCTATCTCTAGAAAGTTCATTGGATGTCAAGGCCTGGTAAGGTTCTTCGCGTTGCTTCGAATTAAACCACATGCTCCACCGCTTGTGCGGGCCCCCGTCAATTCATTTGAGTTTTAACCTTGCGGCCGTACTCCCCAGGCGGTCAACTTAATGCGTTAGCTGCGCCACTAAGAGCTCAAGGCTCCCAACGGCTAGTTGACATCGTTTACGGCGTGGACTACCAGGGTATCTAATCCTGTTTGCTCCCCACGCTTTCGCACCTCAGTGTCAGTATCAGTCCAGGTGGTCGCCTTCGCCACTGGTGTTCCTTCCTATATCTACGCATTTCACCGCTACACAGGAAATTCCACCACCCTCTACCATACTCTAGCTTGCCAGTTTTGGATGCAGTTCCCAGGTTGAGCCCGGGGCTTTCACATCCAACTTAACAAACCACCTACGCGCGCTTTACGCCCAGTAATTCCGATTAACGCTTGCACCCTCTGTATTACCGCGGCTGCTGGCACAGAGTTAGCCGGTGCTTATTCTGTCGGTAACGTCAAAACAATCACGTATTAGGTAACTGCCCTTCCTCCCAACTTAAAGTGCTTTACAATCCGAAGACCTTCTTCACACACGCGGCATGGCTGGATCAGGCTTTCGCCCATTGTCCAATATTCCCCACTGCTGCCTCCCGTAGGAGTCTGGACCGTGTCTCAGTTCCAGTGTGACTGATCATCCTCTCAGACCAGTTACGGATCGTCGCCTTGGTGAGCCATTACCTCACCAACTAGCTAATCCGACCTAGGCTCATCTAATAGCGTGAGGTCCGAAGATCCCCCACTTTCTCCCGTAGGACGTATGCGGTATTAGCGCCCGTTTCCGGACGTTATCCCCCACTACTAGGCAGATTCCTAGGCATTACTCACCCGTCCGCCGCTCGCCACCAGGTACAAGTACCCGTGCTGCCGCTCGACTTGCATGTGTTAGGCCTGCCGCCAGCGTTCAATCTGAGCCATGATCAAACTCTTCAGTTCAAACATCTTTGGGTTTTGAGAAAACCCTAAACTTGGCTCAGCAATCGTTGGTTACATCTTTGATTTCTCGCGGAGTAACTTGTGATGCTGATAATCTTTTTGACTATCAGTCTGACTCCACAAGCACCCACACGAATTGCTTGATTCAGTTGTTAAAGAGCGGTTGGTTAAGATCTTTCGTCTCAACCGAGGCGCGCATTCTACAGCAGCCTCACTTGCTGTCAAGTGATTTTTTTAAGAAGTTTTCAAAGTTTCCTTTTTAACTTCAACCACTTGCGCTTCCGATCTCTCGTTAGCGGGAGGCGAATTCTACAGCGTTACACGCTGCTGTCAACACCTCTTTTTAACCGCTTTCGACCGAGAGGATCGAATCGTTAATAAGGCGAAAACACACTGCCTTACCAACTGCTTCTGGCTTCGATGAACTGAAGCGTAACCGCTGCCGAAAACCGCGTAACTCGTTGAATCTCAAGGAGTTTTCCGTTTCGACTGCGCCGGAAGTGGGGCGAATTATAGACCTGTAGAATCTGCCGTCAACACTTAATTTGCATTTTCTATGATTCAACGCAAAAAGCCCTACCGGCAGCGTCTATATAGAGGCGCAAAAAAGACTTTGCGCACTATATTGCTCATCGAGCATTAGTTAAGCATCATGACCCACGTGCTCCTCCCCTCAGACTCTGGATGACTCCCCGCATGAACGACCAACCGCGCAGCCTTGCCTCGACCTTGTTTCCGGTGGGGTTACTGCTCATTGCCATGGCCTCGATTCAATCAGGCGCCTCCCTGGCCAAGAGCATGTTCCCCGTCGTTGGCGCCCAAGGCACGACCACCCTGCGCCTAATCTTCGCCAGCATCATCATGCTGCTTCTATTAAGACCCTGGCGCGCCAAGTTCACCGCCAATACCCTGCGCACCGTGATTGTCTACGGCATGGCCCTGGGCGGGATGAACTTCCTCTTCTATATGTCCCTGAGAAGCGTGCCCCTAGGAATCGCTGTCGCTCTGGAGTTCACCGGCCCATTGGCGGTGGCCATCTACGCCTCACGCAAGGCTATCGACTTCCTGTGGATCGCCCTGGCCATCGTCGGACTGCTCCTGCTGATTCCCACTGGAGCTACCGAAACCGCCATCGACCTAGTGGGCGCAGGCTACGCACTCGGGGCTGGAGTCTGCTGGGCACTGTACATCCTGTTCGGGCAAAAGGCCGGGGCCGAAAACGGTATCCAGACCGCAGCCCTGGGAGTCATGATCGCGGCACTCTTCGTCGCCCCTATTGGCATCGTCCACGCCGGCGCCGCACTACTCACACCTTCCTTGATCCCCGTAGCCCTGGGCGTGGCCATCTTGTCTACCGCGCTTCCCTATAGTCTGGAGATGGTCGCCCTGACTCGCATGCCCGCGCGCACCTTTGGCACCCTGATGAGTATCGAACCCGCTTTCGGTGCACTTTCCGGCCTGCTGTTCCTGCACGAATACCTTTCCCTCGCGCAATGGATGGCCATCGCCTGCATCATCCTTGCTTCCGTAGGGGCAACCCTGACCATGCGCCGCGAGTCCAAACCATTAGTTGCGGTTGATTGAGATTCAACTCTGGTAATTGCCGTTCAATTAGGCCATGTTTAGTCGGCTACTCAACGTCAGCCATGGAGTTGTCAGACAGGGATATCGCAAACGCAAAAGACCATAGCTAATGCAGTCACACTCGGGCGTTAGATCCGGGGCTAGCGATAAGGACGGGGATGAAACGATTTTTGATAATGTTGGCCGTACTTGCCATTGCAGGCTGCGCTGCGACCGCGAAAACTGAAGTCAAACGGGGTAAGAAAGGACTCCACATCAACTGCTCGGGTTTGTCTTCTTCTTGGGACAAGTGCTACACCAAGGCCACCCAGTCCTGCGGCCCCAAAGGCTACAAGGTGATCGCCAAATCTGGTGATGCCGTGGAGGACCCGGGGGATTACCCCTTCGGCCTGAACCCAGCCGGTTACACCAGCCGCAGCATGATCATCATCTGCAAATAGTGGCGCCGTTCAATCTTCGGGCAGCCCTTCCAGCTGCCCAATGATCTGTTCATGACTCGACGCCAGCACCTGCTGCTGGATACTCGGGCTCACCAGCATTCGCGCCACCACCAACGCGCCGACACACTGCGACAGAATCGACCAGGCCAGGCTTTCGCTACCTAAAGTCTGCGCCCAAGCTTGATGCAAACGGCAGATCCAGTCTTGCGCCTCCTGTCGGACTTCGACACTGCCCCGAGCAATCTCCGCACCCAACGCTGGCAACGCACAGCCCGCTCCCGGCTGCTGCAGATGCGCCACACTCAAGTACTGCTTCAGGCAGCGCCGCAGCTTTGCCTGATTCTGCCGCCCCTCCCCGCCCAAGCGCTCCAGGCTCTGGCTCAACTCGCGCTCGACGATGGAACCGAACAACTCGTCCTTGGACGTGAAGTGCGTATAAAAAGCCCCGCCACTGAGGCCGATGGCCTTCATCAACGCATCCACACCGACAGTAGAAAAACCGTTGTTCTTGGCCTGGGTGGCACTGCTCTGTAGCAGGCGTTCACGGGTTTCCTGCTTATGGCCGACTGAATAACGCATTCCTGATGGACTCCCCTGCTCGCTTGACGACAGAAAAATCATAGCATAACGTTCGTTTAGTTAACGATCGTTTACCCAATAGCGAGCCTCCCATGACTACAGCCTCGAACAAGAACAAAGTCGTACTGGTGGTCGGTGCCGGTGATGCCACCGGTGGTGCCATTGCCAAGCGTTTCGCCGCAGAAGGCTTTACTGCCTGCGTGACCCGACGCAGCGCGGACAAACTGCAGCCGCTGGTGGAGGCCATCCAGCAAACCGGTAGCCAAGCCCATGGCTTTGCCTGCGATGCGCGCAAAGAAGAAGACGTGGTGGCACTGATCGAACAGATCGAAACCCAGATCGGTCCGATCGAAGCCTTCGTCTTCAACATCGGCGCCAACGTGCCCTGCAGCATCCTTGAGGAAACCGCACGCAAATACTTCAAGATCTGGGAGATGGCCTGTTTTTCGGGCTTCCTCAATGCCCGCGAGGTGGCCAAGCGCATGGTCACCCGCAAGCGCGGCACCATCCTGTTCACTGGCGCTACCGCCGGGGTCCGCGGCGCTGCGGGCTTTGCCGCCTTTGCCGGCGCCAAGCACGGTATCCGCGCCCTGGCCCAGAGCATGGCCCGGGAGCTGGGGCCCTTGAACATCCATGTAGGCCACATCATCGTCGACGGCGCCATCGACACCGACTTCATCCGCACCAGCTTTCCCGAGAAATATGCCCTCAAGGATCAGGACGGCATCCTCAACCCCGAGCATATCGCCGAGAACTACTGGTACCTGCACAGCCAGCCCCGTGATGCCTGGACCTTCGAACTGGACCTGCGCCCCTGGAACGAACGCTGGTAATCCCCTTCCATAACAACAATCAGGGAATCTGCATCATGAATAAAAAGGTGGAGTTCTTCTTCGATCTGGGCAGCCCGACTTCATACCTGGCCTACACCCAACTGCCGAAGATCTGTGCCCAGACCGACAGTCAACTGGTCTACCAACCCATGCTGCTGGGCGGCGTCTTCAAGACCACCGGCAACGCGTCCCCCATCAGCGTCCCCGCCAAAGGCCGCTACATGCTGCAGGACTTGGCGCGCTTCGCCCAGCGCTATCAGGTGGAGCTCAATTTCAACCCGCACTTCCCCATCAACACCCTGCTGCTGATGCGCGCCACGACCGGAGTGCAGATGCATTTACCGGAACGCTTCATCGATTTCATCGACTGCCTGTTCCGCGCACTCTGGGTCGACAAACGCAACCTCAACGACGCCGCCAGCGTCGCCCAGGTCCTGGAGCAAGGCGGTTTCGACCCACAGCAGATCCTCGATTTGAGCAATGCCGAAGACGTCAAGACCGCTCTCAGGAACAACACCGAACAGGCGTTGCAGCGGGGAGTATTCGGTGCTCCCAGCATGTTCGTGGGTGAGGAATTGTTTTTCGGTCAGGATCGGCTCGACTTCGTCCGGGAAGCCTTGAGCAAGTGACCACCGGCATCTGCGGCAACGCTTGAGTCGCCGCAGCCACCTCACCCGCGTTGCGCGGGTGAGGCCTTGCATCAGATCGCTGCAGTGCGCGCCTGCAACCACTCCAGCGCCGCCCCTTCCAACAGCGGACTGAGACGCCGGCGAACATCACCGTGATAAGCGTTGAGCCACTCGCGCTCATCCTGAGTCAGCAACGACGGTTCCAGGCAACGGCTGTCGATCGGGCACAACGTCAGGGTTTCAAACTTCAGGAACTCACCAAACTCGGTCGTACCTGCCTCACGGTTCAACACCAGATTCTCGATCCGCACCCCCCAACGCCCGGGACGATAGGTCCCCGGTTCGATGGAGGTAATCATCCCCGGCTGCATCGCGGTTTGCGGCGCCGGTGCGGCCTGATAGGCAATCACCTGCGGCCCCTCATGCACATTCAGGAAGTAGCCGACACCATGCCCGGTGCCATGTCCGTAATCCACGCCTTCGGCCCAGATCGGCGCACGGGCGATGGCATCCAGCAGCGGCGAAAGAATGCCCCGAGGGAACTGCGCCCGGGACAAGGCGATAACGCCCTTGAGCACTCGGGTGCAATCGCGCTTCTGCTCGGCACTCGGTTTACCGATCGGCACCATGCGGGTGATATCGGTGGTGCCGCCCAGGTACTGGCCGCCGGAGTCGATCAGCAACAGGCCATCGCCCTCGATCACCGCGTGTTCTTCAGGCGTGGCGTGGTAATGAGGCATCGCCCCATTGGCATTGAATGCGGCAATGGTATTGAAGCTCAGGGAGACATAACCCGGACGCCGCTCACGGGCGGCGGTCAGGTGTTCATCAATGGTCAGCTCGGTGACTCGTTCACGCCCCAGGGCACTCTCCAACCAGGCGAAGAATTCACAGAGGGCCGCGCCGTCTTGCTCCATGGCCTGGCGAATGTGCTCGGCGTCCGCCAGGCTCTTGCGCGACTTGGCCAAGGTAGTGGGATTGAGCCCTTCCAGCAGCTTCACCCCGGGAAGCAGATTGTCCAGCAGGCCGCTGGTGACCCGTGCCGGATCAATCTGCAAGGTCGCGTCTTCAGGCACTGCGCGCAGCGCCGCCGCCACTTCCGAATAGTCCCGCAGGCTCACGCCATCCGCCTCCAGCACCCCACGCAGGTGGTCATCGACCTTGCTCAAGGCCACGAACAAAATGGCCTGCTGCTGGCTGATCAGGGCGAAGGACACAAACACCGGGTTGAACGAAACGTCCGCCCCCCGCAGGTTGAACAGCCAGGCGATATCGTCGAGGGTGGCGATGAAATGCCAATCCGCGCCACGCTCCTTCAGGGTTTCACGCAGCTTGCCGAGCTTCTCCACACGGCTCTGCGTCGCCTGTGGCGGCAAGTGTTGATACACCGGCTGATCCGGCAACGCGGGACGATCACTCCACACTTCCTGGAGCAGATCGATGTCGGTCCGCAGACGGGCTCCGCGCTCCTGCAACTTGGCGCTCAGGGTGCGGGCCGAGGCCACAGCCATCACCGCGCCATCTACCGCCACCACCGCGCCTTGCGGAGTCTGCTCCGCCAGCCAGTCCAGGGGGCCAGGCTGGCCCGGCTGCAACTTCACCAGTTCGATACCACTGCCCTTGAGCTCCTTGCTGGCCTGTTCCCAGTAACGGCTGTCAGCCCAGACTCCGGCAAAATCCGCGGTCACGATCAGCGTGCCCACCGAGCCATGGAAGCCCGACAGCCACTGGCGCCCCTGCCAGTAACCCGGCAGGTATTCCGACAGATGCGGGTCGGCCGACGGCACCAACAAGGCATGAATGCCTTCGCGGCTCATCAACTGACGGACGTGCGCCAAGCGCTGGGGGACCACTCCCTGGGTCGAAGGCTGGGTACTCATTGTGTCTCCTTAACCGGCTTATTCATTGTTATGGAAGATCGAGATCACTCGACCCTCAAGACTGGGCTCCGGCCCAGAACGCCGGAGCAGTGGCGCATGACGCCTTGATCAATTGTGCGGCGCGATCCACATCCTCCTCGGTGGTAAAACGCCCGAGGCTCAAGCGAATGGTGCGACTGGCCTGCAATGCATCGTGCCCCAGGGCCAGCAGCACATGGGAAGGCGCATTGCTCGCCGAATTGCAGGCCGAGGTCGCGGAAAACGCCAGGGACGCACTCAGTGCTGCCGAGTCGAAGCCCCCCTCGCTGAAAGTCAGGCTCAAGGTATGGGGAATGCGCTGGCTGACACTGCCATTCAAGCGCAGGCCGGCAATGCCCGCCAGTTGCTCCAGCAGTCGCTGGCGCAAGCGGACGATGGCCGCGGTTTCTTCCTCGAACAACTCACCCGCCAGGGCAAAGGCCGCGCCCATCGCGGCGATCTGATGGGTGGCCAGGGTCCCGGAACGCAATCCGCCTTCGTGACCGCCGCCATGAATCTGTGCCAGCAGCCGCTGCTGCGCCCGCGGCCCGACATACAGCGCGCCGATGCCCTTGGGGCCATACACCTTGTGGGCGGAAAACGACATCAGGTCCACCGGCCAGTGCCCAAGATCAATCGCCACCTTGCCGGCCCCCTGGGCCGCATCCACATGCAGCAGCGCACCTCGCTCACGCACCACCTGGCCAATCGCCGGGATGTCGTTGAGGGTGCCCAGTTCGTTGTTGACCAGCATCAACGACACCAGAAAAGTGTCGTCGCGCAAGGCTTCACTGACCGCCTGGGCGGTGATCAACCCGTCGGCGTCGGGCACCAGATAGGTCACCGCCACGCCGGCTTCCTGCAACTGGCGGGCGGTGTCGAGCACCGCCTTGTGTTCGATCTGGCTGGTGATGATGTGCCCACCGCTCAGGCCTCGGGCCTGCATTACGCCCTTGAGCGCCAGGTTGTTGGATTCGGTGGCGCCGGAAGTCCAGACGATCTGCTCAGGCTGCGCACCCACGCACTGTGCGACTTGTTGCCGGGCGCGCTCGACACTGCGCCGCGCCTCCTGGCCAAAAGCATGGGAACTGGACGCCGGGTTGCCGAAATTGGCGTTGAAACCCAGACATTCCAGCATGACCTGGATGACCCGCTCATCCACCGGCGTGGTGGCGGCGTAGTCGAAATAAAGAGGACGTTTGTTCATGACTGAAGACCCGCAGAGCTTGTTCCAGGATCGGCATTGGCTCAGAGAAGATGATGCACAAGCGCGCCGTACAAGAACGGCGCGTCAACAGCGGGCACTGAGCAATACGCGATCGGATGCAGTTAAAGAAGAACACCTTCGTTTAAAAGTGCGTAGGAACGCTCCTGGGACGCAGCTTAACAGGCTCGGGGCAACGCGTTGAAGCGCCGCTTAACTGATGTTCTCCAGCAGCAAGGGCGCCAGGGAAATCACCAGCAATCCGGCCATTCCCAGATTGAACAGGCGCAGCCAGCGAGGATTGCGCAGCACATTGCGCAACAGGCTGCCGCACGCGGCCCAGAGGCTGACCGTAGGGGCGTTGATCAAAGCAAACACCGCCGCGATCACCAGCACATTGGTGAAGTAGCCCTGCAACGGGGTGTAAGTGCTGATGGCCCCCACCGCCATCACCCAGGCCTTGGGATTGACCCACTGAAACGCCGCAGCCCCCCAATACCCCAAAGGTTGCCCCTGGCCCTGTTGCTCCTCGGATATGGGCCCGGAACGGGCGATCTTCCAAGCCAGGTACAGCAGGTACGCCGCTCCGACATATCGCAGCACGCTGTACAGCAACGGATAGGCCTCGAACACCGCCCCCAGGCCCAGGCCAACCGCCAGCACCAGAACGAAAAAACCGCAGCTGATGCCGAGGATATGAGGAATGGAACGGTTGAAGCCGAAGTTCACCCCCGAGGCCAGCAACAGGGTGTTGTTAGGGCCGGGCGTGATGGAAGTGACCAGGGCAAACAGGGCGAACGCCAACAGCAGGTCAACGGAAAGGGTCATGAATGCAAGGTCCTGGGCAAGGGCGATCAGGCCTCGACCCTAACTCAGGGCCTGCCTGAAACCCACGGACAGTTACGCAAAACTTCGACCCGTACAGTTCTCTTCAACTGGCCGGATGGTGTCGACTGATATTGCGCTGGGCGCTCATCTCGCCCTGGCGGTCGAACGCCGCAGGACGGCCAAGCAACTCGGCCTTTTTCTGCTGGTACTCATCGAATGACAAGCCGCGGCGATTCAAGGCTTCCAGCGCCAGTTCGCGGGTTTCCTCGGCCGTGTAGGGACGCAGCTCAGGAGTGCCCGGGCTGGCACAGCCGGCCAGCACACTAAAAACCAACATCGACAGAACAACGGAGGAAGCCTTCATGGCGAGCACCTGGAGCGGGTTGCGAACAATGAACAAAGGCTACTCGCGCCCCGGCACTGACAAAAATCATCCAGCTCGATAGTCGCTATTGACCGTTCCAAGGCCTTGGCAGTCGCTCCTTATATTCCATAAAGACCTATAAATATGGAAACAAGCTCTTTTGAGGAATAACAGCAAGCCTTTATAACAGCTGCATTGCGTTGCCCAACTGTTGCCCTGGCAACTGTTCGTCCGGCAACAGTCGATCAACAAAACAGTGCCTGCGCAACAGCAGCCAATCCGCACCGGATCGCCGGAAAGCTCCGTAATACAAGGCTTTAACGGGTTGGTACAGCTCTTGCTCCCGATCCAGGACACCTGCCATTGCTCGTAGAGCCACTGTTTAAAAAGGAACCGATCATGTCCCGTCCCTTGAACGTCGTTGCCCTCTCCGGTGGAACCTGGCGCCCGTCCCGCACCCTGGTGCTGACCCAGGCCCTGCTGGACGAACTGTCCGGGCACCTGCCGATCAACAGCCACCTCATCGAACTGGGCGATATTGCCCGTCCGCTAGGCGCAGCCCTGTCGCGCCAGGAACTGCCGGCCGAGGTCGAGGCCGAGCTCCAGGCCATCGAAAACGCCGACCTGTTGATCGTTGCCGCCCCGGTCTATCGCGGCTCCTACCCCGGGCTGCTCAAGCACCTGTTCGACCTCATCGATCTGAACGCCTTGATCGATACCCCGGTGCTGCTGGCCGCCACCGGAGGCAGCGAACGCCACGCCCTGGTGCTGGATCACCAGTTGCGTCCGCTGTTCAGTTTCTTCCAGGCCCTGACCCTGCCGATTGGCGTGTACGCCACCGAAGCCGACTTCAGCCACTACCAGATCACCAGCGAACTGTTGAAAGCCCGCATCCAGCTGGCCGCCGAACGGGCCGCGCCGCTGTTTGGCGCTCACCCGAAAAACCTGCTGAAAATCGCTTAAGGACTTGTCATGGATGTGTTCTGGTTTCTTCCGACCCACGGCGACGGCCACTTCCTGGGCACTGCCCAGGGCGCCCGCCCGGTCACCCTCAACTACCTCAAGCAAGTCGCCCAGGCTGCGGACAGCCTGGGTTACCACGGCGTGCTGATTCCCACCGGACGCTCCTGCGAAGACTCCTGGGTCATCGCCTCGGCCCTGGTGCCGCTGACCGAGCGCCTGCGCTATCTGGTGGCGATTCGCCCGGGGATCATCTCCCCCACTGTTTCCGCGCGCATGGCCGCCACCCTGGACCGGCTGTCCAACGGCCGCCTGCTGATCAATGTGGTCACCGGTGGCGACCCGGACGAGAACCGTGGCGACGGCAGCTTCCTCAGCCACAGCGAACGCTACGAAGTGACTGACGAATTCCTGCAGATCTGGCGCCGGGTGCTGCAAGGCGAAGCCGTGGACTTCGAAGGCAAGCACCTGCATGTGCAGAACGCCAAGGCACTGTATCCACCGGTGCAGAAACCCTACCCCCCACTGTACTTCGGCGGCTCCTCCGAGGCCGCCCACGAATTGGCCGCCGATCAGGTGGACGTGTACCTGACCTGGGGCGAGCCTCCGGCGGCGGTTGCCCAAAAGCTGGCCGACGTGCGCGAACGCGCTGCGCGCAAGGGCCGCACGGTGAAGTTCGGCATTCGCCTGCACGTGATCGTCCGCGAAACCGAGGACGAAGCCTGGAAAGCGGCGGACAAACTGATCGAACACATCAGTGACGACACCATCGCCGCCGCCCAGCAATCCTTCGCGCGCTTCGACTCCGAAGGTCAGCGGCGCATGGCCGCCTTGCACGGCGGTCGCCGCGATCAACTGCAGATTGCTCCCAACCTCTGGGCCGGGGTCGGCCTGGTGCGTGGTGGCGCCGGCACCGCCCTGGTGGGCAACCCGCAACAAGTGGCCGAGCGCATCAAGGAATACGCCGACCTGGGGATCGAGAGCTTCATCTTCTCTGGCTACCCGCATCTGGAAGAGGCCTACCGCTTCGCCGAACTGGTGTTCCCACTGCTGCCGGAACCCTATGCCAGCCTGGCCGGCCGCGGTGTGACCAACCTCACCGGGCCGTTCGGCGAAATGATCGCCAATGACGTGTTGCCCAACAGCCGCTGAAATCCCCAAAGCTGTTGTAGGAGCCGGCTTGCCGGCGCAGGCGATCTTCCGGCCCTCTTCGCTGGCAAGCCAGCTCCTACAGCTCGCAGCACCTTTTCCCGGCCGCCGCAACGGCCACGAACGAGGAACACCGCGTGACTGCCAAACCGCAAAGCGCCCTGTTGTCCCCCTTGCAGACCGCCCGCCAACTGGCCGCCGAGTTTGCCCTCACCGCCGTCGAACGCGATGAACGTGGCGGCACCCCCAAAGCCGAGCGTGATGCACTGCGCCACAGTGGCCTGCTGGCCCTGAGCATCCCCACCCAGTTCGGCGGGCTCGGCGCGCCCTGGAGCGAAACCCTGAACATCGTCCGCGAGTTCGCTCGGGTCGACAGCTCCATCGCCCACGTCTTCGGCTTCCATCACCTGATGCTGGCCACCGTGCGCCTGTTCGCCAAGCCCGAACAATGGCAACCCTGGTTCGAACAGACCGCGCGCAAGAACTGGTTCTGGGGCAACGCCCTCAACCCGTTGGACACCCGCACCCTGGTCAAGAACCTCGGCGGCTGGCGCGAGTTCTCCGGCAAGAAGAGCTTCTGCTCCGGGGCCAGCGATTCGGAAATGCTCATCGCCTCGGCGGTGGATGAGAGCAACGGCGGCAAATTGCTGATCGCCGCCATTCCCAGTGGTCGCAGCGGCATCACCCTGCACAACGACTGGAACAACATGGGCCAGCGCCAGACCGACAGCGGCAGCGCCACCTTTGAACGGGTCAGGGTGGAAGAGTCGGAACTGCTGCTGGACCCGGGCCCGCTGAGCACCCCGTTCGCCTGCCTGCGCCCGCTGATCGCCCAGCTGACCTTTACCCACATGTTCCTCGGCATTGCCGAAGGCGCCTTCGAGGAAGCCCGGCAATACACCCTGAGCGAAACCCGGGTCTGGCATAAATCCAGCGCCCAGGATGTGCGCCAGGACCCTTACATCCTCAGCCACTACGGCGAATTCTGGGTGGCCCTGGAAGGCATCCGCCTGCTGGTGGAACGGGCCGCCGCGCTGCTGGACAAGGCCTGGGCCAAAGGCCCGAACCTCAGTGCCGAGGAGCGCGGGCACCTGGCCACGGCGATCGCCACCGCCAAGGTTGCCGCCAGCCGCCAGGGCCTGGACCTGTGCAGCCGGCTGTTCGAAGTCACCGGCGCACGCTCGACCCACGCCTCCCTGCGCCTGGACCGCCACTGGCGCAACCTGCGCACCCAGACCCTGCACGACCCGCTGGACTACAAGCTCCACGAACTGGGTGACTGGGCACTGAACCAGTCCCTGCCGACCCCGACTTTTTACTCCTAGCCCTTTTGTTCACGGAGAGTGCCGATGCAGCTGCTGACCCTACCGCCTTCGCCCGCCCTGGCGACCTCGATCCGCGCCACCGCCCAGGTGTTCGAGGACCCGAAATCCCAGGCCCTGCTGGCGCACCTGCAACAGGTGGCACCCAGTGAAGCCAGCGTGCTGATCATCGGTGAAACCGGGACCGGCAAGGAGCTGGTAGCACGCCATATCCACAACCTCAGCGCCCGGCGCAACCGGCCGTTCGTGGCGGTGAACTGCGGCGCCTTCTCCGAATCCCTGGTGGAGGCCGAACTCTTCGGCCATGAAAAAGGCGCCTTCACCGGCGCCCTCAGCGCCAAGGCCGGCTGGTTCGAAGAGGCCGACGGCGGCACCCTGTTCCTCGACGAGATCGGCGATTTGCCCATGGCCATCCAGGTCAAGCTGCTGCGGGTGCTGCAGGAGCGCGAAGTGGTGCGCCTGGGCTCGCGCAAAAGCATTCCCATCGATGTGCGGGTCCTGGCCGCCACCAACGTGCAACTGGAAAAGGCCATCAACGCCGGGCACTTTCGCGAGGACCTGTATTACCGCCTGGACGTGGTCAGCCTGGAACTGAGCCCGCTGCGCGAACGCCCCGGCGACATCCTGCCCCTGACCCGGCATTTCATCGAGGCCTACAGCCAGCGCCTGGGCTACGGCAGCATCAGCATCAGCAAAGAGGCCGAACACAAACTCAAGAGCTACAGCTGGCCGGGCAACATTCGCGAACTGGAAAACGTCATCCACCACACCCTGTTGATCTGCCGCAACGGCGTGATCGAGCGCGATGACCTGCGCCTGTCGAACATGCGCATCGAGCGTGCCGACGACAGCCATCCCAGCCACGACGACTCCGCCGAAGCGCTGCTGGACCGGGCCTTCCAGAAACTCTTCGCCGAACAGGCCGGCGCCTTGCATGAAAAGGTCGAGGACGCCCTGCTGCGGGCGGCCTATCACTTCAGCCACTACAACCAGGTGCACACCGCCAACCTGTTGGGCCTGAGCCGCAACGTCACCCGCACCCGGCTGATCAAGATCGGCGAACTGGCGGTCAACAAGCGGCGCCCGGTGGACGCCCACAGCGAACGCACCCTGCAGTTGTCGATCTAGAGCAGGTTGCAGTGCAAGGCATTGTCCTGGCTGCGGGCAATACTGCTCAGCACCTGGAACGAACCGAAGGTCACGGTCTTGGCCTGATGGGTCAGGATCAACTGCCAGAAATCCTGCTCGCCGCTCTCGAAACGCTCGAAGGCCGCCTCGCCGGCTTCCCGGGATTGCCATTGCAGGTAATTGAGCACCCGCCGACCGTCGTCGCTGGCCTGCACACTGGCACTGAGAAAGCCGTCATAGCCCTGGGCCAGGCGCTCGGTCTGCGCGGACAAGGCCGACACCAGAGCCACCTGCTGGTGCGGTTCGATCTCGAACTCGATCAACTGGGTGAAACTGCGGTTTCTCTCAAATGCGGTCATGAACAGCTCCTTACAGCGGTCGGACAGAATCTTGCGATTGAATGCGCTGCAGGGTAAAACCTCTAGTTAAGTCAAGGTCAAGCCTGTTTTTCATCCTGGTGCCCTTTAATGATCGAACCCGACGCCCTCCACAAAGAACTGACGGTGGGCCAGCTCTCGGCCCGCAGCGGCGTGGCCGTGACCGCGCTGCACTTCTACGAAAGCAAAGGACTGATCAAGAGCAACCGCAACGCCGGCAACCAGCGGCGCTACCCGCGTTCGGTGCTGCGTCGCGTGTCCCTGATCAAGGTGGCCCAGCGCCTGGGCATTCCCCTGGCAGAGATTGGCCAGGCCCTGGCGACCCTGCCCGCCGACCGCGCGCCCACTGCCGCGGACTGGCAGCGCCTGTCGGAACAGTGGAGCCGCGAACTGGACGAACGCATCCGCCAACTGAGCCTGCTGCGCGAGCGGCTGAACCAGTGCATTGGTTGCGGCTGCCTGTCCATGGAAGGGTGTCCGTTGCGCAACCATGGGGATGCCCTGGGAGACGCCGGCCCGGGCGCTCGCCTGCTGGAGCCCGACGCCACCACCCGGTAGCCGGCTTCCCTCGTAGGAGCCGGCTTGCCGGCGAAAGCGATCTCACGAGCCTCTTCGCTGGCAAGCCAGCTCCTACGGCCGGGGATGGGGCGATGCTCAGAAGCCGGGGGCGATCTGGCCTTTGTAGCGGGTCAGGATGAATTGGCGCACAGCGTCGGAGTTCAGCGCCTTGGCCAGTTTCTGAATCCGCGGGTCGTTGCGGTTGTCCGGGCGGGCCACCAGGAACTCGATGTACAGGTCCTTGCCCTTCTCTACGATCAAGGCGCTGTTGGTGTCGATCCCGGCCTCCAGGGCGTAGTTGGCGAAGACGAACGCCAGGTCCACCTGGCTCACCGAACGGGCCAGCAAGGCGCCTTCCAGTTCACGGATCTTCAGGTGCTTGGGGTTGTCGACGATGTCACGCGGGGTGGCCAGGGTGTTGCTCGGGTCCTTGAGCTTGATCAGCCCCGCCTCATGCAGCAGCACCAGGGCACGACCGGTGTTCACCGGGTCGTTGGGAATCGACACCGTGGCGCCGTCCTTGAGCTCGGCAATGTGCTTGATCCTGGTGGAATAGGCACCGAAGGGCTCGATGTGCACCCCCACCACCGGCACCAGGTCGGTGTGCCGGGTCTTGTTGAAGTCATCGAGGAACGGCCGGTACTGATAGTAGTTGGCGTCGAGGTTCTTCAACGCCAATTGCTGGTTGGGCTGGATGAAGTCGGTGAAGACCTTGATGTCCAGGTCCACGCCCTCCCTGGCCAACTCGGGTTTGACGAATTCGAGGATCTCGGCGTGAGGAACCGGGGTGGCGCCCACCACCAGCTTCTCGTTGGCATGCACGCTCAAGGACAGCACAGCGGCCAATACGGCCAGGGTCTTTTTCATGAAGTTGCTCCTAAGGCAGATGACTGACAGCCGTCGTGAGGCGCACGTGGGCCGTGTGTTTTGGGTGTTTGTTATTCACGGGTTTGATTCAACGTCGGCTGTAGCGCGCCACCAGACGGTCGCCGGTCATCTGCAGGGCCTGCACCAGCACCAGCAGCAAGACCACGGTGACCAGCATCACGTCGGTCTGGAAACGCTGGTAGCCGTAGCGAATGGCCAGGTCCCCCAGCCCGCCAGCGCCGATCACTCCGGCCATGGCGGTGTAGTCCACCAGCACGATGGCGGTCACCGTGACCGCTGCCAGCAGGCCACCTCGGGCTTCGGGCAACAACGTGTGGCGGATGATCTGCCAGGTGCTGCCGCCCATGGCCTGGGTCGCCTCCACCACTCCACGGTCCACCTCCCTCAGGGCGGTTTCCACCAGCCGGGCAAAGAACGGTGTACAGCCCACCACCAGCGGCGGGATGGTGCCCGGCACGCCGAGGGAGGTGCCCACCAGCAGGGTGGTCAGGGGAATCAGCACGATCAGCAGGATGATGAAGGGCAACGAACGCAGCACGTTGACCAGCACCGACAGCACTCGATAGATGCCCTGGGCTTCATGCAACTGGCGCTGGCCGGTGAGAAACAGCAGCACCCCCAGCGGCAGCCCCAATAGCACGGTAAAGCCCAGGGCCGCACCGAGCATGCTCAGGGTGTCGAGACAGGCCTGGGCGATATCGGCCCAATAAATGTTCTTGAACCACTCGGCCATGGCATCAGGACCAATCGTGGCGCGGTGGCTTGATGTCGTTGAGCAGCCAGTTGCCCACCACGTGGTACTTCCAGCGCACCGGGTCGTGCAGGGTGTGCACCCGGGCATTGCGCCAGTGGCGGTCGAAGTTGTGGCGCTTGAGTGTCGAGCGGGTGCCACCCAACTCGAACAGCTTGTTGCTGGCCTCGATGGCGATCTCGGTGGTCAGCACCTTGGCCTTGGCCACCGCCAGGGAAGCCCGGGCGACACTGTCTTCATCAGGTGCCGGACGCGCCGCATCCAGGGCCAGGCCGGCCCGTTCCAGCAGGGCTTCGGCGGCCTCCAGGCGGATCTCCAGGGCCCCCACCTGGATGATGGTCAGTGGATCTTCACTGGCCTTTTCCACCCCGGCGTCGATCCACGGCCGGGCGTGCTGACGAACAAAGGCGATGGTGTCCCGTAGCGCCGCCCGGGCTATGCCGGCGTCGATGGCCGCCGTGGTCAGCTGGGCGAAGGGCCCGGCCAGGGTCGGGCTTTCATAGGAGCGATAGGTGGGGAACAGGTTGAAGGCCGGCACCAGCAGGTTTTGCGCCAGCACCGTGCCGCTGGACGTGGTGCGCTGGCCGATGCTGTCCCAGTCATCGATCACCACCAGCCCTTCGCTGCCCCGGGGCACAAAGGCCAGTTGCCCGCGGCCCTGCTCGTCCAGGGCCAGCACCGCCAGCCAGTGGGCGTACAGCGAACCGGTGCAGTAACCCTTGCGGCCGTTGATCACGTAACCGTCACCTGAGCGCCGGATGCTGGCCTGAATGTCCTGAACGTTCTTGCCGCCGGTTTCCGACAGCGCATTGGCAAAACGGTGGCCTTGCAGGGCCAGGGCAAAAAAATGCGCCTGCTGCTCCGGGGTGCCTTGCAGGCGGATGTCTTCCAGCAGGCAGTAGTGATTCTGCGGGATCTGCCCCAGGGACGGATCGGCGGCGGAAATGATGGCGATCACCTCGGCCAGCACCGCGTAGGACACCTGTGCACCGCCATATTCCCGGGGCACGCTGATGCCCCACAGGCCACTGTTGGAATACAGGTCGACCACCTGCGACGGCACCTCACGAGTGCGGTCGCGCTCGGCGTCCTGCTCCAGCAGGACGGCAGCCACGCGCCGGGCCACGATCAACGCTTCGGCGCCATCGCGGATCACATGGGCGGCCGGGGTATGCAGGGGATAAAAGGCAGATTCAGGCAATGAAGACATACAGCGCTCTCGGGCGAATGAAGGTTCCACCCCGCCATTGCAGCTTCTGTGCCGAAAGATCAGCCCTGTGAATTCAAGGGCTTACAGCCCGTTCCTGGCGGTTGCCCAGCGGGCCGCCAGACAAATTGCTGGAGGGCTGTTGTTGGGCCAACAGTGAGTCGCTGTTGCCTGGACGACACCTCGTCAGCCCACACCGGTACCGAAGGTTCCCGGGTATAGAGTGAAAGCTGCTCGATCCAGCGACGGACCCGTTTCCAACAACATCAAGGAGAAACCCAGATGAGCGTCAAACCCATTCCCGAAGGCTTCAACGGCGTCACTCCCTACTTGGGCATCAAGCGCGCCGCCGAGGCCATCGAGTTCTACAAGCAGGCCTTCGGCGCGGTGGAAACCATGCGCCTGGAGATGCCCGACGGCAGCGTGGGCCATGCCGAACTGCGCATCGGCGGCTCGGCCATCATGCTCGGCAGCCCCTGCGAGGAAACCCCGATGGAAAGCCCGGACAGCCACAAGACGTCGGTTGGGCTGCATCTGTATGTGGAGGATGTCGATCGCAGCTTCGCCCGGGCATTGGCCGTCGGCGGCACCGAGGTGTCGGCAGTCAAGGACCAGTTTTACGGCGACCGCAGCGGCAGCCTGCGTGACCCGTTCGGCCATGTGTGGTTCCTGGCCAGCCGCAAGGAAGACCTGAGTACCGAGGAAATCAGCCGGCGGGCGCAGGAAATGTTCCAGCAACAACCCCACTGACACGCCCTGGCGCCCAAGACCGTAGGAACCGGCTTGCCGGCGAAGGTGATCTCACGCTCCCCTTCGCTGGCAAGCCAGCTCCTACACCGGTCAGCCGCCCCTGATGCACAAACCGAAAGCCCAGGAAAAACCGCATTTTTACGGGGCTTCCCTGGCTTCGTAACATTTACTTTCATATCGCCTTTCAGGATTTACGATTCTCATTCGTCTTAATTAGATGCAGCAGGCCGCGTTGGCCAAGGCTATGCCCGGCACCTTTGCGCCGGGCTCGGCCCAGGGTTCCAGTGCCGCTCCATTCCTCGAATCAAGACGCCCACTCCATGTCGAAGAAGTCCCGTTCAAAAATCTGGTTTCTGGTGCACAGCTGGCTGGCCCTGCCCATCTGGTTCTTCGTGCTGATCGTCTGTGTCACCGGCACCCTGGCGGTGGTCAGCCAGGAGATCGTATGGCTGGCCAATCCGGATATCCGAGCCAGTAAACCCAGCGATGATGCCCAGCCGCTCAATTACGACCAGATCGTGGCGGCCATCAAGCAGGCCGACCCCAGCACACGCATCGATACCATCGTGACCCCGGACGAAAGCCATTTCGCCCTGAGTGTCAGCGTCAGCTACCCGGACGGCCGTTCCCCAACGCTGTACGTCAACCCCTACACCGGGGCGATCCAGGGCACCAGCCCAGTGTTCGACTTCCAGGGCTTCACCCGGGCCCTGCATGGCTGGTGGCTGGTGCCCTTCACCAACGGCTACAGCTGGGGTTGGTACCTGGTGTCGTTCCTCGGCCTGCCGCTGCTGATTTCGTTGATCACCGGGCTGGTGGTCTACAAGAAGTTCTGGAAGGGCTTTCTCAAGCCGACCCTGCGCCTGCGCCATGGGGCACGGATCTTCTGGGGCGACTTCCACCGCCTGAGCGGCATCTGGTCCATCTGGTTTATCACGGTGATCTCGATCACCGGTATCTGGTTCCTGATCGAGGCCGTGCTCGCCGACAACCACATCAGCATTTCCAGCCAACCCATTGTTCCGGTCATCGCCCGGGAGCAGGTGCCGACCACCACCGACGGCAGCCCCGCGCCGATGATCGGCCTGGACCAGGCCATCGGCATCGCCACCCAGAAGATCCCCGGTTTCGACATCAGCTTCGTCAGCCTGCCAAGCAATGCCTACAGCCACCTGTACGTAGGCGGTCGTGGCTGGTACCCGCTGATGTACCAGACCGCCAACATCAACCCCTACACCGGCTCCCTGGACACCTCTCACCTGCTGGGGGACCGCAGCACCCTGGAGTTCGTCACCGAGTCCATGCGCCCGCTGCACACCGGTGATTTTGGCGGGATCTGGGTCAAGCTGATCTGGTTCTTCTTCGGTCTGGTGCTGAGCATGATGGTCCTCAGCGGGCTGTTGATCTGGACCAAGCGCACCGCCCTGGCCACCGCCAACGCCCTCAAGCGTGAGGAGAAGGCCGCTCGGGCGCGTCCCGCGAGCAAACCCGTGCCGACGCCCACCCCGGCCATGAGCATCGAAACTTCGGAGAGCCACCCGTGAGCCAGACCCACAGCGCAACCGCGCCTTCGCAGCTGAGCCGGCTTTGGCATAAATGGCGCTTTCACCTGAACATCCTGCTGTTGCTGATCCCCCTGGGCTTCATGCCCAAGTACCTCGCCGATGCCTCGTTGTTTCGCGGCGACAGCGGCCTGGGGGAACGGGAGATCGGTGAAATCCAGGTCGGCCCCTGGAGCCTGCGCCTGGCCGAGATGCGCAACGAAGCGCCGCGCAGCGATGGCCCCGCCGGCTACCTGAAAAGCTTCAACGCCGCCCTGTGCCAGGCCTGCATCGAACCGGTCAAGGCGACCTACCTGCGCATCGGCAAACCCCGCAGCCTGCGGGCCGCCGGGGTGATCTTCTTCGGCAGCCCGTACCGCATGGGGGCCAGCCTGCCGATTCCGCAAAAGACCAAAGCCGACGCTGAGCTGTGGATCACCCTGGAAGGCTGGGACGGCAGCATGCACCAGGCATCCATTCCCCTGAGCCAGGCGTCCCCCGCCACCGTGGCCTGGCTCGAAAAACAAGGAGGCAAATGATGATTCGCGCAGTATCCACCCGGCGCCTCGGCGCCGCTGCCCTGTTGCTGCTGGGTGCCGCCTTCAGCCACAGCGCCCTGGCCCACAACCCGATGTGCGAGTGCAAGGCCATCGACGCCGAGCAGATCCGCTGCACCGGCGGTTTTTCCGATGGCAGCGGCGCTCCGGGGGTGACCCTGGACGTGATCGGCTACGACGAAACCATCCTCGTGCCAGGCAAGCTCGGCAGCGATTCGACCCTGACCTTCAAGAAACCCTCCAGCGAGTTCTACGTGCTGTTCGATGCCGGCCCCGGTCACGTGGTCGAGATCGACCAAGCGGATATCGAGACCCCATGACTCCTGCCACCACCCAGGTCGTGCGCCCCGCCGGCGCCGGTCACGAAACCCTCTACGTCCTGTTGCTGTGCCTGCTGATTCTGTGTGTCGCCGGCAGCGTGGTGCTGTGGCGCGGCGAAACAGTCGAAACCGCCAGCGTCGCCAGCCACCAGCTCGACGCCCGCCGCGATCTGAGCGCCGGCGAACAAGGCATCTACGCCGACCTGCGAGTGACCCTCGACGAGATCCATCTGCTGCAGGCCGAAAGCCAGACGCTGCCGAGCCCGGAGCAACTGGCCGAGGAAGGCTTCGCCCCCTTTGCCCAGGACGCCAGCTCGGTGAGCCGTGGTGGCCATGCCTGGCAATTGCAGGACCAGGCCTACCTGGGCCTGAGCCAGAACCCGCAAGTGGCCGGCTCCTTCCTGATGCGCCTGGACACCGAAGATCAGGCCAAGGTGGACATCTGGCTCAACCGCGCCCCGTCCGTCGCCGTGCCGGTCGATCTCAGCGACGCGACGCTGGCCGCCGCCGGCTGGCAACAGGTGGTCGCGCAATTCGATGCCGGGGTGACTCGCCAGCATCGTCACTGATCTTTTTGCATTCACCCGAGAGAAGAACGCTAGCCATGCCCATTTCATCGCAACGCCGCCCATTCCTGCGGGTGCTGCTGGTCAGCCTGCTGGCCCTGGTGCTCAGCCCCCTGGTCAGCGCCGACCCGGCCAAGCTCCTGCGCATCGGTATCACCCTGCACCCTTATTACAGCTACGTGGCGAACATTGTCGGCGACAAGGCCGAGGTGGTGCCGCTGATTCCCGCCGGCTTCAACCCCCACGCCTACGAGCCCCGGGCCGAAGACATCAAGCGCATCGGCAGCCTGGACGTGATCGTGCTCAATGGCGTGGGCCACGATGACTTCGCCGACCGCATGATCGCCGCCAGCGAGCGCCCGGACATCCCGGTGATCGAAGCCAACGAGAACGTGCCGCTGCTGGCCGCCACCGGCGTCGCCGCCCGGGGCGCCGGCAAAGTGGTCAACCCGCACACCTTCCTGTCCATCAGCGCCTCCATCGCCCAGGTCAACAACATCGCCCGGGAGCTGGGCAAGATGGACCCGGCCAACGCCAAGACCTACACCCAGAACGCCCGGGCCTACGGCAAGCGCCTGCGGCAGATGCGCGCCGACGCCCTGGCCAAGCTGACCCAGGCGCCCAACGCCGACCTGCGGGTGGCCACGGTACACGCGGCCTACGACTACCTGCTGCGCGAGTTCGGCCTGCAAGTCACCGCGGTGGTGGAACCGGCCCACGGCATCGAGCCCAGCCCCAGCCAGTTGAAGAAGACCATCGACCAACTGCGGGAACTGGACGTCAAGGTGATCTTCTCGGAGATGGACTTCCCCTCCACCTACGTCGAGACCATCCAGCGCGAATCCGGGGTCAAGCTCTACCCGCTGTCGCACATCTCCTACGGCGACTACAGCGCCGAGAAATACGAGAAGGAAATGAAAGGCAACCTCGACACCGTGGTCCGGGCCATCCAGGAGGCCGGGGCATGACCGCCATCGAGACCCTGCTGCGGGGCCCGGCCATCGAGTTCGACCAGGTCAGCCTGACCCTGGGCCGCACCACCATCCTCGACCGCGTGACCTTCCAGGTGCAGCCCGGCAGCGTGCACGCACTGGTGGGGCCCAACGGCGGCGGCAAGAGTTCGCTGATCAAGACCCTGCTGGGGCAGATGCCGCACCAGGGCCAACTGCGCCTGCAATGGCCCGGCGCTCCCGGCACCATCGGCTACGTGCCCCAGGCCCTGGAGTTCGACCGTGGCCTGCCGATGACCGTGGACGATTTCATGGCTGCCATGTGCCAGCGCCGCCCGGCCTTCCTTGGCCTGAGCCGGCATTACGCCCAGGCCATAGGCGAGGCCCTGGAACGGGTCGGCATGCAAGACAAGCGCAAACGGCGCATGGGCGCCCTGTCCGGGGGCGAACGCCAGCGCGTGCTGCTGGCCCAGGGCCTGATCCCGGCGCCGCAACTGCTGGTGCTGGACGAACCGATGTCGGCCCTGGACGAAGCCGGGATCCAGGTCTTCGAACGCCTGCTCCACGATTGGCGCCAGAGCGGCATCACCCTGCTGTGGATCGAGCACGACCTTGAGGCGGTGGGCCGCCTGGCGGACCGGGTCACCGGCCTCAACCGCCGGGTGCTGTTCGACGGTCCGGCGCAACAAACCCTGACTCCGGAGCGCCTGCTCAGTCTGTTCTCCACCCATCCACGAACCGCCGGGAGCGCTGCCTGATGACCTATGAAGCATTTCGCCTGATGGTCCAGGGTTGGGCCTCGGCCGGCTACCTGCCCGAAGCCCTGGCCTATGGCTTTGTGGTCAATGCGTTGCTGGCCGGCCTGCTGATCGGACCGGTCCTGGGCGGCCTGGGCACACTTGTCGTAGTCAAGCGCTTCGCCTTCTTCTCCGAAGCCGTGGGCCATGCGGCGCTGACCGGGGTGGCCATCGGTATCCTGCTGGGCGAACCCTACACCGGCCCCTACGGCAGCCTGTTCGGCTATTGCCTGCTGTTCGGCATCCTCCTCAACTACCTGCGCAACCGCACCGGGCTGGCTCCGGACACCCTGATCGGGGTGTTCCTCTCGGTGTCCCTGGCCCTGGGCGCCAGCCTGCTGCTGATCCTGGCCGGCAAGATCAACGTGCACATTCTGGAAAACGTGCTGTTCGGCTCGGTGCTCACGGTCAACGGCAACGACCTCTTGGTGCTGTTGATCGTCGGCTCCCTGGTGCTGGGCCTGAGCCTGCCGCTGTACAACCGCATCATGCTGGCCAGCTTCAATCCGCAGCTGGCGGCCGTGCGCGGAGTGGCGGTGAAGACCCTGGACTACCTGTTCGTGGTCCTGGTGACCCTGATCACCGTGGCCGCGGTGAAGGTCATCGGCGCGATCCTGGTGGGCGCGCTGCTGGTGATTCCGGCCGCAGCGGCCCGCCTGCTCAGTCAGTCGCTCAAGGGCTTCTTCTGGATCTCGGTGAGCATCGCCACCGTCAGCACCTTGTGCGGCATCTTGCTGCCCATCGTCTTCGACCTGCCGGTGCCTTCCGGCGCGGCCATCATCCTGGTAGCCGGCGTGGCCTTCGCCCTGGCCGCCATCGCCCGCGGCACCGTCCCCAGCCTGAAAGGGAATATCGGATAAATGCACAGTTCACTGCGTCACTTGTCATTGCCTCAACTGAGCCTGGCCCTGATCCTCGGCGGCCTGATCAGCAGCCCGGCCCTGGCCGAGCGCGACCACTTCGAACCGATGCGCGTGGTGGCCAGCCACGGCATGGGCAATACCGCGCTGCACAGCGCCGCCTCGCAGAAACCGCTGACGGTGCTGGCCTCGCTGCCGGTGACCTTCGGCCTGGGGCAGATCCTGCTGCAGGGCACCCACGTCAAGCTGGAACGGGCGGCCCCGGCCAATCTTCCCGGCTCGCGGCAGACCGCCTATTTCACCGGGCGCGGCGCTGCAGCCCTGAGCAAGCTGGCGCTGGATGCCGACGCGGTGATCGGCCTGCGCTCGATCTGGCCGGACGACCCGCTGTACCCCAATGCCCGGCGCAGCAATATTCGTATCGTCGAGATCGATGCCGCGCGCCCGGTGGATGGCGCCCTGGCCGGGGTGGCCCTGCAACCGGGCCAGAGCGACGGGCTCAATGCCCAGCCCTGGCTGTCCAGCAACAACCTGGGACGCATGGCCGACGTGCTCGCGGCCGACCTGGTACGCCTGGCGCCCGAAGCCAAGCCGCAGATCGAGCGCAACCTGGCGGGAATCAAACAACGCCTGCTCAAACTCAGCGCCGACAGCGAAGCGCGCCTGGCCGAGGCCGACAACCTCAGCGTGCTGAGCCTCTCCGAGCACTTTGGCTATCTGGTCAGTGGCCTGAACCTGGAACTGGTGGGAGTCGACGCCCGCGCCGACAACGAATGGACGCCCGAAGCGCTGCAGAAGCTGCAAGCCCGGCTCAAGGACAACGACGTGGCCCTGGTCCTGCACCACCGCCAGCCGTCCGAGGCACTGAAAGCCGCCATCAGCGCCGGTGGCAGCCAGTTGCTGGTCCTTGAAACCGACGGCGCCGACCCGCTCAGCGAACTGGAAGGCAACCTGCAAAAAGTCACCCAGGCCCTGTAGCCGCTGCCGCAGGCTGCAAAGGCCTGGGCGGCACTCCGGCGCAGAGACGCGGCGCTCGACAGTAATCGCCAGGCAAGGTCCTGCGGACCTTTGCGCAGCTTCGCCATGGCTCAGCAGCGGCTACAGCACCCATCTCGATCCGGGCTTTTGTAGCCGCTGCCGCAGGCTGCGAACGGTCTGGGCGACACTCCGGCGCAGGGACGCGGCGCTCGACAGCAATCGCCAAGCAAGGTCCTGCGGACCTTTGCGCAGCTTCGCCATGGCTCAGCAGCGGCTACAGTCGGGGTCGGGGGACCGGGACCGCTTACATATTTGCTCAAGATCGCGGTCATTTCCCGGTGCTAGTCTGCGCGTCGCAACAATGCCCAGACAGGAAGACCAGGCCATGAGCGACTACCTGACACTCAACAAGACCAATTGGGACGAACGCGCGCCCTTGCACGCGGCCTCGGCGGATTACGCGGTGCAGCGCTTTGTCGACGACCCGCAATTTCTCTCCGAAGTCGTGCAGTTCGACCGCCCTCTCTTGGGCGACATCCAGGGCCTGCGCGGCGTGCATCTGCAATGCCATATCGGCACCGACACCCTGTCCCTGGCGCGCCTGGGCGCGCGGATGAGCGGGTTGGATTTTTCCTCGGCCTCCCTGGCTGAAGCCCGGACCCTGGCCCAACGCTGCAATACGCCTATCGACTACCACGAGTCGGACGTGTTCGCGGCCACCGACGTACTGCCCCGCGGCGAATTCGATCTGGTCTACACCGGCATCGGCGCGCTGTGCTGGCTGCCGAGCATCGAGCGCTGGGCACAGACCGTCGGCGCCCTGCTCAAGCCCGGTGGCCGGCTGTTTATCCGCGAGGGGCATCCAATGCTCTGGGCCCTGGATGAAGAACAGCGCGATTCGCTGCAAGTGGCGTTTCCCTACTTCGAACGCAGCGAGCCGCTGGTCTGGGACGAGGACACCACCTACGTGGAAACCGAGAGCAGCCTCAAGGCCACGGTGACCCACGAGTGGAATCACGGCCTGGGTGAAATCATCAGCGCCTTGCTGGCCCAAGGCCTGGAAATCACCGGACTGGTGGAACACCAGAGCATTCCCTGGGAGGCCCTGCCCGGGCAAATGGTCGTTGATGAACGCGGCGAATGGCGACTCAAGGAAGCGCCATGGCGCCTGCCACTGAGCTACACCCTGCAAGCCGTCAAGCGCCTGGCCTGATCGCCGGGCATGAAAAACCCGGCAAGCTCAAGACGCCAGCGCCTTTGTAGCCGCTGCCGCAGGCTGCGAACGGCTCCGCAGGAGGCGCTGCTCTTGAGAACGCAAAAGGTCCTGCGGCCCTTTGCGCAGCTTCGCCGTGGCTCAGCAGCGGCTACACAACAATCTCGATCCGGTTTTTTGTAGCCGCTGCCGCAGGCTGCGAACGGCTCCGCAGGAGGCGCTGCTCTTGAGAACGCTGAAGGGCCTGCGGCCCTTTGCGCAGCTTCGCCGTGGCTCAGCAGCGGCTACACAACAATCTCGACCCGGTTTTTTGTAGCCGCTGCCGCAGGCTGCGAACGGCTCCGCAGGAGGCGCTGCTCTTGAGAACGCTGAAGGGACTGCGGCCCTTTGCGCAGCCTCGCAGGCTCGGCAGCGGCTACAGGTCTTGCAGATCAGCCGGCCACGGCCTGCTGGTCCATCTTCTGGCGCAGGCTCAGGGGCCGCATGTCGGTCCAGACTTCTTCGATGTAGGCCAGGCACTCTTTCTTGAAGCCGCTCTTGCCCACGGTGCGCCAGCCCTGGGGCACGGCCTTGTAGTCGGGCCAGATCGAGTATTGCTCTTCGTGGTTGACCACTACCTGGAACAGGATGTCCTCACGGTCGAATACTGAAGTCATTGCTTGTCTCCGTCGTTAATAAGGTGTGCCGCGCCCCAGGCGTGGCAGTTGTGTAGAAGGAACGAACCAGGGCCGCGAAAAATTAAAGACTGGCCACCGCGGCGGCCACTGCCTTGCTGAAGATGTCCGCCACCTGATCGATCTGCGCCGCGCTGATGATCAGCGGCGGCAGGAAGCGCACCACGCTGCCATGGCGCCCGCCCAGTTCAAGGATCAGGCCGCGCTTGAGGCATTCACGCTGCACCAGCGGCGCCAGGCGCAAATGTTGCGGCGGATGGCCCTGGGCATCCGGGGCGCCAGCCGGGTCCACCAGCTCGACGCCAAGCATCAGGCCACGGCCACGGACATCCCCCAGTTGCGGGAAGTCCCGCTGCAGGATCAGCAGGTGCTCGCGCAAGCGCTCGCCCATCGCCGCTGCATGCTCGGGCAGCCGGTGCTGCTTGAGGTAGCGCATCACCGCGGAACCGGTGGCCATGGCCATCTGATTGCCACGGAAGGTCCCGGCGTGTGCCCCCGGCTGCCAGGTGTCGAGCCAGTCGCGATAGACCATCACCGCCAGCGGCAGGCTGCCGCCGATGGCCTTGGACATCACCACCACATCGGGAATGATCCCGGCGTGCTCGAAGGCGAACATCTTGCCGGTGCGACCGAAGCCGCTCTGGATTTCATCGACGATCAGCGCCACCCCGGCCTGCTCGGTGATGCGCCGCAACCCTCGCAGCCAATCCAGGTCCGCCGGAATCACCCCGCCCTCGCCCTGCACCGCCTCGACGATGACCGCCGCTGGCAGGGCCACGCCCGCTTCAGGATCGCTCAGCAGGTTTTCCAGGTAATGCAGGTTGACCTTGACCCCCTCGGCGCCCCCCAGCCCGAACGGGCAGCGGTAGTCATAGGGAAAGGGCAGGAACTGCACACCATTGTTCAAGAGTCCCGCCAACGCACGCTTGGGCCCCAGACTGCCCATCAGGCTCAGGGCGCCCTGGCTCATGCCGTGGTAACCGCCCTGGAACGACAGCACGGTGCTGCGTCCAGTGGCGGTGCGCACCAGCTTCAGCGCGGCCTCCACGGCATCAGTGCCGGTGGGGCCGCAGAACTGGATCTTGGCTTCGGCGGCCAGGGCCTCGGGCAACAGGCCGAACAGGTCCTGGACGAACTGATCCTTGACCGGGGTGGTCAGGTCCAGGGTCAACAGCGGCAGTTCATCGGCCAGCACCTGCTGGATCGCAGCGATCACCACCGGGTGGTTGTGGCCCAGGGCCAGGGTCCCGGCCCCGGCCAGGCAATCGATGAAACGCCGGCCTTCGACATCCTCGACATGAATGCCACTGGCCCGCTTCAGGGCCAGGGGAATGCGCCGCGGATAGCTGCGGGCATTGGATTCCTGACGGCTCTGACGGGCCAGCAGGGGCGACTCCTCGAACTGGTAAAGCGCCTCGGCCGGGGCGGGAGCAAGGCCCACCGGCTGATCGTCCATAAGGCTGGTAACGGCTGACATGTCTCGAACCCTCGCGCTGCAATTTGAGCAAAACGACCACCGGCCGGATGCGCAGCCCAAGCGCGGGTGCGCACTGACAGGTTTTCCTGTTCTAAAAACGCATCAGCGCGGTCGGGATTTACACCCCAGGACGAGGAAATTGCACATACCGCCCCGTGGGAGCCAACTTACTGGCGAAGGCGATCTCAGGGGCCTCTTCTCTGGCAAGCCAGCTTCTGCGGCGGGCAGGGGGGAACGTACAAGGCACTGTAGGAGCCAGCTTGCTGGCGAAGGCGGCCTCAAGGGCCTCTTCGCTGGCAAGCCAGCGCCTACAGGGGACGGTGATGGGTCAGGCGCGGTGGGCAGGCAGGGTCAGCTCGACCCGCAGGCCATCAGGAAGACTGTCGAAGTGCAGCTCGCAAGCGCAACGCTGGACAATGGCCTGGACAATCGCCAGGCCCAGACCGCACCCGGTGCTCTGGCTGTTGCGCCAGAAACGCTGGGTCAGGTGTTGCAGGTCTTCCTGGGCAATCCCCGGGCCATGATCACGCACCTGGAAACGCAGGCGACCGGCCACCAGCTCCAGGTTCAACTCCACCGGGCAGTCTTGCGGGGTGTGGCGCAGGGCGTTGTCCAACAGGTTGCGCAAGGCGGCAATCGCCAGGGTCGAGGGCATGGCCACCGGGGCCTCGGCGGTGTGCTCTCCCAGGTGCACCTTGACCCGCTGCCGGGCGCCCACGGCGGCATCCTGGATTGCCAGGCGAACCACTTGCTCGGCATTGCAGTGCACGCCGTCATCAAACGACAGGCTGCCCTCGACCCGAGCCAGCAACAGCAGTTGCTCCAGGGTCCGGTGCAGGCGGTCGGCGCCCTCCTCGGCCCGGGCCAGGGATTGATCCCGGGCCGCGCCGTCGGTCATGCGCGCCACCTGCAGGTGGGTCTTGATCGCGGTCAGCGGGCTGCGCAGTTCATGGGCGGCATCGCCAGTCAGACGGCGTTCGCGCTCGATGGTCTTGGCGATGCGCTGGAACAGCTGGTTCTGGGTGTCCACCAGCGGCCGCAATTCGCTGGGCATGGGCCGGATCTGCAACGGCTCCAGGGAGTCAGCGCTGCGGCGCATCAGCGCGTCGCGAATCCGGTTCAGCGGCGCCAGGCTCTGGCCGATGCCCAGCCACAACAGCCACAGACAGCCCAGCAAGGCCACGCCCACCGGCACCGAAGCGGCCAGCAGCACCGACATGTTCAGCGCCTCGCGTTCCACCTGGCGGTCGGCGGTGGTGATGCGCAGATCACCGCGCACCAGGGTGAAGGTGCGCCAGGGCGCGCCGTCGATCATCTGGTCGTGAAAGCCCAGCTTCTCGGCTTCCAGGGTGTGCTCCGGAGTGCTGTGGCTGCGGGCCAGGACCTGCCCGCGCAGGGAGCTGACCTGACAGGCCATGCCCCCGGGAATGGTCAAAGCCGCGCTGGCAATCGGATGGGCATGGGTGTCGGAGGGCAGCGCCGGCATCTGTTCCAGTAGACCCGCCACCATGCGCGCCGAAGCCACCAGCCGCTGATCCAGGGAAAACATCATCTGATTGCGCAGATCGCTGAGCATCCAGGCCGCGGCCAGGGTCCAGATCAGAATGAAGGCGGCGCCCAGGGTCACGCTCAGGCGCAGGCGCAGGCTCCTCACTTAGGACTGCTCCTGGCCATCGGCCGGCCCCAGGCGATAACCCAGGCCGCGCACCGTCTCGACGATGCCGTTGCCCAGTTTGCGCCGCAGGTGGTGGATGTGCACGTTGAGGGCGTTACTTTCCAGTTCGTCGTTGAACCCGTAGACGCTGTCCTTGAGCTGTTCGCTGGACAGCACCCGGCCGCGGTTGTGCAGCAGGGCCTGAAGCAGCGCCTGCTCGCGCCGGGACAGATCCACCGGCTCGCCGCCCAGGCGGGTTTCCCGGGTGCTGGGGTCGTAGGTCAGGCGTCCGTGCTCGATCAGGTTGACGCTGCGCCCCGCCACCCGGCGCAACAGGGTATGCAGACGCGCCGCCAACTCCCGCAGGTCGAACGGCTTGAGCAAGTAATCGTCGGCCCCGGCCTGCAGGCCGTCGACCCGATCGGTCACCGAATCGCGGGCGGTGAGGATCAGCACCGGAATCTCCAGGCCCTGCTGGCGCTGTTGCTTGAGCAACTTCAAACCATCTTCATCCGGCAGGCCCAAGTCCAGTACCATCACGTCGAAATCGGCCACGCCGAGCATGGCCCGCGCCGCCGAGGCGGAGGCCACATGCTCGACCGTCAGGCCCTGGGCCGTGAGGCCGGCGACTATTCCGCTGGCAATCAGCTCATCATCTTCACAGACAAGTACGTGCATGGTCGGTCCTGTAACAAAGGCGTTGATTAGACAGGCGGCGGATTAAGCGGACATTATGCCCGCCACCGCCGTGCAACAACCCAAGTATGGTTAATCATCGGTTAATCAGGACCCGCCATTGTGCATCCCACTTGCACCGGTTTAAGGCTTGACCATGCGTCGATTGCTCATTTTGCTGTTTATGCTGTTCACCACCCTGGCAGAAGCCAGCAACAATCCGTTCGAGGTCAAGCCCGACTTCCTGCCGGTGGACAAGGCCTTCACCTTCACCTCCGAGCGCCTGCCTTCCGGAGAAACCCAGCTGTTCTGGCAGATTGCCGACGGCTACTACCTGTACCAGAAACGCCTGAAGTTCGATGGCCTGGCCCAGGAGCATCAGCCGACGCTGCCGGACGGCGAACACCACAGCGACGAATTCTTCGGCGAGCAGACCGTGTATCGCCAGGGCCTGGAAGTGAAGCTGCCGCCTGCCGCCAGCGGCAAGGTCAAGCTGGGCTGGCAGGGCTGCGCCGACGCCGGCCTGTGCTACCCGCCGCAAACCCTGGAACTCGACCTGGGTGGTGCGCCCGCCGCCAGCAGCCCGGCCGCCGCCGGCCCTGGCACAGCCCAGGACCAACTGCTGGCCAACGACCTGCAACAAAAATCCTGGGGCCTGGGCCTGCTGGCCTTCTTCGGTTTCGGCCTGCTGCTGGCCTTCGCCCCTTGCTCACTGCCGATGCTGCCGATCCTCGCGGGGATCGTTGTCGGCAGCGGCGCCAGCCCGCGCCGGGGCTTGGCCCTGGCCTCCAGCTACGTGCTGTGCATGGCCCTGGTGTATGCCGGCATGGGGGTGATCGCCGCCCTGCTGGGCAGCAACCTGCAGGCCTGGTTGCAACAGCCCTGGGTGCTGGGCAGCTTTGCCGCGCTGTTCGTGCTGCTGGCGCTGCCGATGTTCGGCTTCTTTGAATTGCAAATGCCCGCGTTTCTGCGCGACCGCCTGGAAGGCGCCAGCCGCCAGCGCCAGGGCGGCAGCCTGATCGGCTGTGGCGCTCTCGGCGCCCTGTCGGCGCTGTTGGTAGGTCCGTGCATGACCGCGCCCCTGGCCGGTGGCCTGCTGTACATCGCCCAGACCGGCAATGCCCTGTTTGGCGGCCTGGCGCTGTTCGCCCTGGGCCTGGGCATTGGCCTGCCGCTGCTGTTGCTGGTGACCGTGGGCAACCGCTTCCTGCCCAAGCCGGGGCCGTGGATGAACCTGCTCAAGGGCGTGTTCGGCTTCCTGTTCCTGGGCACCGCCATCTATATGTTGCGCCCGGTGCTCGACACCAGCCTGTGGATCGGTCTGTGGGGCGCCCTGGCCCTGGTACTGGCCTATTGCGCCTGGCAGCAACGCGCCATCGCCGGGCGCCTACTGCACCTGTTTGGCGCCGCCGCCGTGCTGTTTGGCCTGTGGGGCAGCGTGCTGCTGGTGGGCGCCGCTGGTGGCAGCGATGACCTGTGGCGACCGCTGAAGGTCTACAGCGGTGGCAGCGTGGCCAGCAGCGCCACGGCCCACGATGCCTTCACCACTGTCAAGTCGCCTGCGGAACTGCAACGTGCCCTGGACAGCGCCCAGGCCCAGGGCCAATGGGTGCTGCTGGACTACTACGCCGACTGGTGCGTGTCCTGCAAGATCATGGAGAAAACCGTGTTCGGCCAGCCCCAAGTCCTCGACGCCCTGAAGGACGTGCGCCTGCTGCGCCTGGACGTCACCCATGACAACGCCGACGGCCGCGAACTGCTCAGCCGCTACAAAGTGCCCGGCCCACCCAGTTTCCTGTGGATCGGCCCGGATGGCAGCGAGCGCCGCAGCCAGCGCATCACCGGCGAAGTCGATGCCACGGCCTTCCTGCAACGCTGGACTCAGACCCGGGAAGCCCGTTGATGCTGACCTTTACCATCGGCACCTTCGCCATCGCCCTCAACCACCTGCTGCTGATCAGTGCCCTGGCCCTGGCCACCCTGGTGGGCTGGCGGGTGGCCAAGCGCGGCGGCGACAACCCGGAATCGGTGCTGTTCATGCTGTTCCTGCTGGGCATGCTCGCGGCGCGGATCTGCTTCGTCATCGCTTACTGGAAGCACTACCAGCACAACCTGTGGCTGATCATCGACCTGCGCGACGGCGGCTTCCTGGCCTGGCCGGGGGTCATCATCATGCTTCTGGCAGCCCTGGCCTGGGGCTGGAAACGCCCACCGCTGCGCCGCCCGCTGGGCGCCGGTATCGCCAGCGGCCTGGCCTTCTGGCTGCTGGCCAGCCTGTCCCTGACGCTCTACGACCAGGGCACCCGCCTGCCGGAAATGCCCCTGCGCAATGCCACCGGCGACACCGTGCAGCTCACCGACTACCAGGGTGGGCCACTGGTGATCAACCTCTGGGCCACCTGGTGCCCGCCGTGCCGGCGAGAAATGCCGGTCCTGGAGCGCGCCCAGCAGCAACGTCCGGACCTGACCTTCCTGTTCGTCAACCAGGGTGAAAGCATGCAAAGCGTGGCCACCTTCCTCGCCACCCAGGAACTGAACCTGAACAACGTGCTGTTCGACAGCGGCGGCCGCCTGGGCCAGGCCGTGGGCTCCATGGCCCTGCCCACTACACTGTTCTACAGCGCCGACGGCCGTCTGCTGAGCAGTCACCTGGGTGAACTCTCGGAAGCCAGCCTGGCCCGTGCCCTGGAAAACTTCGACGACGCCCATCCGACCCCGGTCGCCCCTGCAAGGAAACTGCCATGCCCTTCATCCGCCACCTGCTGAGCCTGTCCTTGGGCGCAGCCCTGCTCAGCGCGCCGCTGCTGCACGCCGAAGAACTGCCCGCGCCGATCCGCAAGATCGAAGAAAAAGGCGCCAAGATCCTCGGCAGCTTCGATGCCCCGGATGGCCTCAAGGGCTACGCCGCGCAGTACCAGAACCGAGGCATGGCCCTGTACCTGACCCCGGACGGCAAGCACGTGCTGCTGGGCAACCTGTACGACGCCGACGGCAAGGACCTCAGCGCCGAGCCGCTGCAGAAACTGGTCTACGCACCGATGGCCAAGGAAGTCTGGAACAACCTGGACAAGAGCAACTGGATCGCTGACGGCAAGGCCGATGCGCCGCGCATCGTCTACCTGTTCAGCGACCCCAACTGCCCCTACTGCAACATGTTCTGGCAACAGGCGCGGCCCTGGGTGAACGCCGGCAAGGTGCAACTGCGGCACATCATGGTGGGCATCATCCGCGAAGACAGCCCGGGCAAATCCGCCGCCCTGCTGGCCGCCAAGGACCCGCAACAGGCCCTGCAGGACCACGAGAAAGCCGGCAAGGCCAGCGCCCTGAAACCCCTGGCGAGCATTCCAGCGGCGGTGCAGGCCAAGCTCGACGCCAACATGAAACTGATGGAAGAGCTGGAGCTGTCGGCGACCCCGGCGATCTTCTACCTCGACGACAAGGGCGAGTTGCAACAACAGCAAGGCGCCCCGGCCCCGGGCAAGCTGCCGCAGATTCTCGGCCCGAAATAACCCCGCCCCCGTAGGAGCCGGCTTGCCGGCGAAAGCGTCTGTCAGGCTGGCGCCCGGCTTGCGGGCCTCTTCGCTGGCAAGCCAGCTCCTACAACGCGTATCCCCACCCGTAGGAGCCAGCTTGCCGGTGAAAACGTCCGTCAGGCTGGCGTCCGGCTTGCGGGTCTCTTCGCTGGCAAGCCAGCTCCTACAAAGGAAGAATCGGGCTTCAACCGTGGCGCTGTAAAAACGCCAACAAGGCCCGGGTCACGAACTCCGGGTTCTCACGGCTGGAGATATGCCCCGCCTCAGGCACCAACTGATACGGGCAGCCGATGCGCTCGGCCATCTCGATGGTTTCCGCAGGTGGCCGCGGCTGGTCCTGATCACCACACAGCAGCAAGGTATTGCGCCCATCCAGGCGTTCCAGCTGATCCAGAACATTCGCCCGACTGAAGGTGATGCGCCCCATGGGGATCACGCTCGCGCGCAAACGCTCGGTCGGCAGCGCCGCGAGGCTGGCGCGAAAATCCTGGAACAGCGCCGACTGCCGATCAATACCCGGACGGAAGAAGATCGGCACCACGATATCCAGCAGCGGCTCGGCGATCAGGCCGCTGTCCTCAATCTGCTGGAACAGGGAAAAGTAGTACTGCCGGGTCGGCTCAGGCTCGGCGCCCAGGTAAGTGTCCATCAGCACCAGACCGTCGATGCGCTGCGGCGCCGCCAGGGCCATACGGGCGCCCCACATGCCGCCCACCGACAAGCCCACCAACGTCACCCGCTCAATGTGCAAATGGTCGAGCAAGGCCAGCATCTGCCGCGCCACATCGTCCAGCGACGCGGTGCCTTGCGGCAACGGCCCGGACTGGCCATGGCCCCACAGGTCCACGGCAATCACCCGGTACTGCGCCGACAACGCCTCGATCTGCGGCGCCCACATGCCGGTGTCCCACAAATAACTGCCGGCCAGAAGCACCACGGGGCCGTACCCCTGGTCGAGATAGTGCAGCGTTTGACCATCGAGGGTGGCAAAGGGCATTGGGCAATTCCTGAACGAGGATGACAAAAAAGGTCCGGCAGACTGTTAGGCGCAACAGGCTCAGTCAATCACTCCCTACCAAAAAAACGTTTCAGGAAGTACCGGGAAGCAGAATCCACAACCGCCGTCCCCTGAAAACCTAGCGCTGCCGCGACCTGTTCATGCGATGCAACAACAAAGCAGATCAGACCGCCCTCAATGACTTATCCCGGACCCGGAAAATGGGCTGAACAGTCCGGCCAGACGTTGTGCAGGGGCTGTTCCGCGAAAACCAGGCTCAAGCACTGCCGAGGTTAAAACTTGCAGCGAAGTAGGAAAAAAGTTGATCCGGCTTTCTCTAGTCATTGTTTTATTTTGACTTTAGGAAAATTCTCAAACCTATATCAATACATGCTTGTTAGCATCTAACCATTACAGCTGATCCACCAAAGTACTGATGCCCCCCACATAAAGGACTAAATAGCACATGCAATTCAAGACAGCTTTACTCGCTCTCGGCATCATTGGCATGCCGGGGCTGGCCATGGCATCCAACACCATCAAGTTCCAGGGACTAGTTAACACTTCGACCTGTTCGGTTACGGTAAACAACACTGCCACCGCAATAGTAGTACTGCCCACAGTTTCAGCCGCTGCTCTGGGCACTACCGGCGCTACCGCTGGGGAGACCAACTTCACCGTCGGTGTTTCAGGTTGCGTTTCCGATCCCGCCGACAAAGTGCTGAAGGTCGGTTTTGTCGGTAACAACGTCAACGCCACAGGCCACATGATGAACACGGGCACGGCTACCAACGTCGAACTGGTGGTATCGAGCCTGTCCAACGGCACCATCCTCAACCTCAGCAACTGGACCTCGCAGACTGCGGCCGATGGCATCACATTACTGGCCGGCAGCACCTCTGCCGAACGTGACTACTTCGTGCGCTACTACGCCACGGGTGCTACCACAGTGGGTACCGTTGCAGGGTCCATGCAATATTCCATCAGTTATCCGTAACACGCATTGGCAACTTGTGCCAAGCACTGTCCCTGGATAAAAAAGCAACAATCGCCATCAATAGGATCGCTATCTTATTGATGGCCATTAATTCCCTCGCAAAATGAAAGTTACATTTCAAATGTACAGCGTACTTGCTACGACCCTGAATACCTTGCCATGCACTTTCTCAATTGATGTGCCTGTGTCGAACCTGACGACATTGTTTGCAACATCCAGATAAGGTCAATGTCATGACGATACAACACCGCCTTTTGAACAGGACCATGAGATTATTCATTCAGGGCATACTTCTTAGTTATTGTGCCCTGATACTTCCTGCATCAGCCAGCGTGATCGTGCAGGCAACGCGAATTATCTATCCGGCCGATGCCAGAGAAGTCAGCCTGCAACTGAGCAATTCGGATGCGCACCCCAACCTCATCCAGGTCTGGGCGGACATCGACAACCCGCAATCGGACCCAGAAAATGCCGACGCGCCATTTATCATCACGCCGCCTATTTTTCGTATGGAGCCAAAATCCGGTCAGACCGTGCGGATCATGCTCACCGCTGAGCGTTTGCCTCAGGATCGCGAGTCGGTATTTTACCTGAACACCCTGCAAATACCGCCAAAATCCGCCGAATACGATGCTCAGAACCGCCTTCAACTGACGCTGCGCAACCGCCTGAAGCTGTTTTATCGCCCCAACCAGATCGCCGGAAAACCCAGCGACATCGAATCCCAGCTGAGTTTTCACATCACCCAGCAAGGTCGGGATTGGTTGATAACCGCGTACAACCCTACCGGTTATTTCGCCACGCTGATGGCAGGGCAGGTACTGACTGAAAAACACGCAGTAGCCCTCCCAATCGAAATGCTGGCCCCGTTCAGCAAGGCCGAATGGCGCCTGGTCAATGCCGGGACCCTGCCAAGTGGCCCGTTGCGCATCAGGGCGGCCCTGGTCAACGATTTCGGCGGACAAGTCCTTCGCGAGTATGGAGTCACTCGCTGAGATGAGCCGCTTTTTGTGCTTCAGAGGTAGGCACGTGGCGGCATTGCTGGTGGCTTGCTGCCTGCCTACCACGGCGTGGTGCGATGAACAGCAAGCGCCATCGAACTACAGTTTCGATGACGACCTGACCCTCGGCCGACGGGCCAAAGCCAATCTCTCGCGCTTCAACCGGGCCAACGCCATTCAGCCTGGGCGTTATCAGGTCGACATCTACCTGAACAACAACTTCGTTGCGCGTTCGGTGGTGGACTTTCAATCGCTCAACGATGCCGACGTCTCGCCGTGCCTGAGCGATCAGTTTCTCCTCGATGCCGGGATCAAGCCCGATAGCCTGAATGGCCACAGCAACGCAAAGACCTCCCTTGAGGTGCTGCCAACAGTAGCCACGGCACAGGCCACGCAACCCAACTGCGCGCCGCTGTCCCAACGCCTGAACGGCGTCGTCGAAAGCCGTTTCGACTTTTCACGCTTGCGCCTGGACCTCTCGATTGCCCAGAGCCTGCTGACCCAAATCCCACGCAACCACGTCTCCCCCAGTGAGTGGGACGCTGGCAACAGCATGGCGTTCTTCAACTACAACACCAACTACTACCACTCCAGCTATTCCAGCAGCATGGCCAGCGCCGACACCGCCTACCTGGGTCTCAATTCGGGGATCAACCTGGGGCTCTGGCGCCTGCGTCAACAGTCCAATGTGCGGTACAGCAACAGCGGTGCCCCGCAGACGCAATGGAACAACATACGCACCTACGTACAACGCGCCATTCCACCCATCGACAGCGAGCTGACTCTGGGCGAAAGCTTCACCAACGGTGACCTGTTCGCCAGCATGGCGTTTCGCGGGATGCAGCTGGGCACCGACGACCGCATGAAAGCCGAATCCCTGCGCGGTTATGCCCCCCAGGTAAGGGGCATCGCCGCCACCAACGCACGGGTGCTGGTCAAGCAGAATGGCCGCACCATCTACGAAACCAACGTCGCTCCGGGGGCCTTCATCATTGACGACCTCTATGGCACCAGCTACCAGGGCGACCTGGAGATCGAGGTGATCGAGGCCGACGGGCGCGTCTCGACCTTTACCGTGCCTTTTACCGCCGTCCCGGACTCCATGCGCCCTGGCGTCTCGCGGTACGACATAACCCTGGGCCAGGCTCGCAACATCGGCGACAACGATCTGTTCGCGGATTTCACCTATCAACGCGGTCTCAACAACATCTTGACACTCAACAGTGGCGTGCGAATCGCGGACGATTACATGGCCCTGCTGGGAGGTGGGGTTATCGCCACGGCCTACGGTGCCTTTGGCCTCAACAGCACTTTCTCCACTGCACGCGTAGAGAACGATCAGCGCAGCTCCGGATGGCGCCTGCAAAGCACTTACAGCAAAACCTTCCAGCCCACCTCAACCACCGTATCGCTGGCCGGTTACCGCTATTCCACCGAGGGCTATCGCGACCTCAGCGATGTGATCGGCGTGCGTCAAAGCCTCAGGAACAACGAAACCTGGACCTCCGGCAGCTACCAGCAACGCACCCAACTGACAGCCAATATCAACCAGTCGCTGGGACGATTCGGCCAACTCTACGTCTCGGGCTCCACCAGCGACTATTACAACAACAGCAGTCGGGATACCCAACTGCAACTGGGCTACTCCAACAGCTGGCGAAAACTGAGCTACAACCTCTCGGTCAGTCGCCAGGAGTCCAAGCAGATCATGCTGATCAACGATGACCAGCAATCCCAGAGCACCTACACCCGCAACACCAGTAGCAAGACCAACACCATGATGCTCAGCCTGTCGATGCCACTGGGTTCAAGCCCGCGCTCGCCCAGCCTGTTCAGCTCGGTCAGCAACAACTCGACGAACGGCAACACTTATCAGTCCAGTATCAGTGGCACCCTGGACGAGGCGCAGAACCTCAGCTACGGCGTGGACGCTTCACGCAACGACAGCGAACAGGTCACCTACTGGGGCGGCAGTCTGCAACAACGTCGCCCGCTGGCCAGCATCGGCGGCAACTTCTCCAAGGGTAAGAACTACTGGCAGGCCAGCGCCAACGCCCGAGGCTCGGCGGTCCTGCACAGCGAAGGCCTGACGCTAGGGCCTTACCTCAGCGACACCTTCGGCCTGATCGAAGCCAAGGGTGCCAATGGCGCCGAAGTGCGCAACGGCCAGGGAGCAACCATCAACACGGACGGCTATGCCCTGGTTCCCTCTTTGAGCGCCTACCGCTACAACGACATCGGCCTCAACTCCAACGGCATCAACCACAACGCCGAATTGCAAGACAATCAGCGCCGCGTGGCGCCTTATGCTGGCGCCGCAGTCAAGGTGCAGTTTCGCACCCTGGTCGGCCAGGCTCTGCTGATCAAGGTGGCCCACCCCAACGGTGATCCCTTGCCGCTGGGCGCCAACGTCATGGACGAGCAAGGCAATGTCATCGGCATGGTCGGCCAGGCCAGCCAGATCTACGCCCGCGTGGCAGGCGACCAAGGCTACCTGCAGGTCAAGGACGAAGACACGGGCGAAGATTGCCACATCCCCTACGACCTCCACGGGAGCACCCCCGACCAAGCCTTGAGCCGCCTTAACGCCATCTGCCTGCCAGGCCTCCCAGTTGATTGAAAGGTACGCTTATGCACCTCCCCGCTAACCGCAAGATCCACCGCCGCGCCCTGCACTGGAAGCTGTGCGCACTCTTGATTCTGGGGCTGAGTCAAGCCTCTCACGCGAAGTGCTACAGAGTGGATAAGGTGGGCACCTCAAACACCGTCCAGAACAATGAAATCCGTCCAGGTGAGGGAACAGCTCGCGCGATCAACTCATGCGATACCTGTAACGGGTCCATGGGCCTGCCCAGCGTGATTAACGTCACCAGCGCGGACTTCCAGCTGCCGGGCACCCTGCTTGCCTCAGGCACAGCCTCCTTCATGGAATATGGCAACAACGTGGCGGATAGCCCGGACACGGTTTTCTTTCGCTGCGAGATTCAAGATGCCGCCAGTCTTTTCGAGATGTACTCGACCAACGGCGACAACAATTACAGCGGCCACCAGGATTATCAGTACGGCACCACTATCGGCGTGACCGCCGGCTATGCCACCTACTGGAAGGACGTGATCAGCCGCATCACCAACCTGGAAACAGGCGAGTATTTCACCCACATCTGGAAGGCTCGCCGCCTGACAGGCCTGGACAGAGACTCCCGTGGTTTCCTGCTGGTCAAGGCCAAGAATATGAGCCGGATACGCACCGAACTGTTTCGTGTCGCGGTGCCCAATGGGATTGGGGCCACGACCCTGGGGACCTATACTTACAAGCAACCCAATGCCTACATCGCCTTCTCGGGGCCCGGCATCAGTGGGCCGGTAGCGGGTACCAACCACCTCACTGAGCATCCGGGCTGGGCCGCTTACTGGCCAGGCACCATTGGTATGTACGGCAGAGTCAGCATCACCCGTTCTTCAACCTGCAGTGTGATAAACGTCACCCCCGTGGTGAACTTTCCGAGTATCTCGATCACCGAACTCAATGCCGGCCAGGTGCTGTCGCTGCCCTTCACTCTCCAGTTCAAGTGCGAAGCCGCGATCGTTTCCGGAGTCAGCAACGGCACCATGGCCATGGGCTTCTTACCCTCTCCCTGGAGCCTGACCGCCGCTGAAGTCCTGTGGTTGCACAACCCTGACGGCAGCCTTAACTACCTGCTGTCCGACCGCTACTTTGATAGCGACATTGCCTCGGGCGTGGGCATCCGCATCATACGCAACGGCAAGATCATCAACCTGCTGAGCAGCGAGCAGACCATGAGCGGCAACGCGGGTGGCTGGTATCCAGCCGTGGGGCCTAGGTCGACGTTGCTGGGCAGCCAATCGGGTATCAATTATTACTCGGAAGTCTTTACTGCGATCTTGCACAAACTGAGTTCCGAGACGGTAACGGCGGGACGAGTGGAAGCGACCGCGCAGGTGATTATTCGTGTCCAGTAAGGCAATGCGTCACCCGTTGCTCCTCGCCCTTTGCCTGCTAGGGCCCGTCGGCGTCGCCTGCGCCGGGGTCACGGCGGAAAAAACCCGCGTGGTGTTTTCCGCAAAAAACTCCGAAGCCTCATTGCAAGTGCTGAACCAGAACAGCTACCCCGTGGTAGTGCAAACCTGGGTCGATGACGGCGAAATGAGTTCGACACCGGATACAACCCAGGCGCCGATCATCCCGCTGCCGGCGATTTTCCGCATGGAGCCGGGTGAACAACGCAATCTGCGGTTGATCTACAGTGGCGAGGCACTGCCCAAGGACCGCGAATCGTTGTTCTGGCTCAACCTCTATGAAATCCCCCCGCGCTCCAACGCCCCCCAGTCGCCTGACGCCACGCGCCTCACCATAACCCTGCGCACGCAGATGAAAGTGCTGTTTCGTCCAGTGCAGCTGCAAAGCGCCCCGCACACCATCAACCAACAGTTGCAGTTCACCCTGCAAAACACTGCAAGTACGCCCACGTTGCGCATCGACAACCCAACGCCCTACTTCGCCACGCTGAGTACGATCAAGGTGAAAATCGGCGCCACCGATCTGGCCGTACAAGACGGCATGATCGCGCCTTTCGCCCAACAGACACTGCCGTTCAAGCAGCCTGGCAGCATCCACAGCGAGGCCGGCGCACAGGTCGAGTTCACCCGCGTAGACGACGAGGGCAACTTGATCCCCGGCACCGCCAAACTGATGCAGTGAATGCCTGACACCCTGAGTGGCTGGGGCCGCCACAGCGGCCCGAGCATCACGGGCTGCGGCGCCCGTCGAGCAAGGCCTCCACCACCGCGCGGGCCATCTCCACCGAATGCACCATGGACCAGATCAGCCCGCGCTCCAGGCCGCTGCCCTGCTGGGTGATTTCATCGCAGACCTCTTCGGCGCATTTGAGCAGCAGCGCCACATGCACCAGGGCTTCTTCGGCGCTAACGCCTTCGCGCACGCTGAACAGCGAGTCGGGGGAAACGGGGTTGGCTTGGGTCGTGAGCTGGAACAGCGCGGGGTCCAGCGGTTGCCGGGCCAGGGCCACGCGTAGGGTGGCGTTGGCTTCCTTGAGGGCGGGATCGCGATAGGACGTGGGGGGATCGGGGACGAGCTTTTTCATGGTCAAACTCCTGGTAATGACAAGGAGCTGACACCGTTCGCTTGCACACGAATAAGGTGGCAGCCGTACGCGGGTGTGCAAGACCGAGTTACCAGAACCCCGGCAGATCCGAAGATCTCCCGCGCACGGCCGCCATAACACGGCGAACATGAAATCGCTCAGGCATGACTGAGCGCTTATGCGTCTGGTAACAGTCGGACTTGCACATCCGAGCCATCGATTGGGCGATGGCTCCGGAACCCTAGCCCGCCCACCAGGCGCATTCAAGCGGCCCGCAGTTTCTCGGATTTGCCTTACAAAAGAAAGCGACTAAACGCCATCCCAGCGACCTTCCAGCCCGTTTCCGAAACCACCTTGCCCCAATCGGCATTGGCCTGTGGACCTATGGCCCTGCGGACCTGTAGCCGCTGCTGAGCCTTGGCGAAGCTGCGAAAAGGTCCGCAGGACCTTGCTTGACGATCTCCCGTCAAAGACCGCTGGCGGCCTTGAAATCGCCGCGTCTGCTGCGCAGCCGTACGCAGCCTGCGGCAGCGGCTACAGGGTCGCCAGGGGGTACTGTAGCCGCTGTCGAGCCTTGGCGAGGCTGCGAAAAGGTCCGCAGGACCTTGCTTGGCGATCTCCCGTCAAAGACCTGAGGCGGCCGTGAAATCGCCGCGTCTGCTGCGCAGCCGTACGCAGCCTGCGGCAGCGGCTACAGGGTCGCCAGGGGGTACTGTAGCCGCTGTCGAGCCTTGGCGAGGCTGCGAAAAGGTCCGCAGGACCTTGCTTGGCGATCTCCCGTCAAAGACCTGAGGCGGCCTTGAAATCGCCGCGTCTGCTGCGCAGCCGTTCGCAGCCTGCGGCAGCGGCTACAGGGTCGCCAGGGGGTACTGTAGCCGCTGTCGAGCCTTGGCGAGGCTGCGAAAAGGTCCGCAGGACCTTGCTTGGCGATCTCCCGTCAAAGACCTGAGGCGGCCTTGAAATCGCCGCGTCTGCTGCGCAGCCGTTCGCAGCCTGCGGCAGCGGCTACAAAAAAGCGATTGGCATCAGCCGCAAGCATGACTCAGCGGTATTCTTCCGGCGCCTCGCGTTCGAGGATTTCCTCCAGGTCGCTCAGGTCACCGCGCTCCTTGAGAATGCCGCTGACCTGGTCGATCCACACCTGCTCTGAAGCAATCCCCGCCCAGGACTGGCTGCCGAAGCCGTGATACGGCCGGTCGTCGAAGGTGCTGATCAGCAACTGGTTGAAGCGTCCGGTGTCGAGTTTGTTGCGCTGGACCTGCATTTGCAGCGCCCCTAGCACTTTCTGCTGTTCTTGCGGGTTGGGGCGATAGCGGTAGAGCCGCGGCGAGCCGAGCACCAGGAACTCTGGTGGCAGGTTTTCATCGATGGCCGCCTGCAGGCGGTAATGACCATCGAGAATCAGGTGACAGTTCAGGCCGCTGACGTACCACAGCAGAATCGGCGGCAAGCTGCCTTCGCGGGCTTTCTTGCGCCACCACTTCAAGCGCCCGGAATACGGGTCCACGGCATGCAGGCCGACCACCGCCCCGCCGCCCTCGCCCAACTCGACCCAGCGCGCCGCGCCGGGCTCTTGGTTGTCGAGGATGTTGCGGCCGTAGATCGCCCACTGCGGCATATGGCTCTGGGCGTCTTCGCCGCCCTTGAAGTACCAGACATCAATGCCCTCCAGCAGCGGCCGCAGCGGCTTCTGCGATGCCGGGCGCAGGGCCCGCACCAGCCAGTAGCCGGGGTAGAAGAAGTCCGGCTGGTGCTGCATCAGTTGCTCGACGAAGAAGCGGCTCCAGGCCTTGAGGCGCAGGGCCGGGTCGAGGCGCGCCTGTTGCTCGACCTGAGGCGAGTCGATGGGGCCGACCAGGGTTTGCGGCAGTTGCTCCGGCAGATGATTGCGCACCAGCCACACGCCATACAGGCAGCGGGACATGGTGCCCCAGAGCAGGGTCTGGTCGCCGAGCACCAACTGCATACGGCAGTTGTTGCCACTGAGCAGGCACAGGTTGGGCTTGCCGCTGGCCGGGCGTTTGAGGTCTACGCCGAGGCCGTTCCACTGGCCGGCCAAATCCTCGATGTCACGCCAGAAAATCTGTTCCACGATTGTCCCTAATCCTTGATCAATGACCGGCCCTGCGGCAGGCGGGCGCGAATATAGCAGATGTCTGGAGGACACTTTCGCCTGTAGGAGCTGGCTTGCCAGCGAAGGCGGCCAGCGCTTTACCCATCGCGCGCAATGACCGCGTCCACCTCATCCGCCAGCCCCTGCCCGCTCAAGCACTGACGCACTTCGTCGCACCACTGCGCCTCTGGCTCATGGCTGGCCCAGGCCTGGGTGGCGCTGCGGTACTGCGGCCGGTCATCGAAGGCCTGGATCAACACCCGGTTGAGGTTATCGGTGCTCAGGGCCTGGTTGCGCGGCACCGCGTCGCCGCGCTTGCGCAACGAGTCCATGACCCGTTGCTGGTGCTCGGGGCTGGGCGCGAAGTCGCGCACGCGGGTGGCGCTGAGGACGATGAACGCCGGCGCAAGATTTTCCGCCAGGGCCGCCTGCAGACGGTAATGGCCGTCGATCACCACATAGGACGCCAGCCCGCCGACGTACCACAGCAGCACCGGCGGCAGGCTGCCTTCGCGAGCCTTTTTACGCCACCACTTCAAGCGCCCAGCCTCGGGGTCGACACGGTGCAGGCCGATGAGCTTGCCGCCGCCGTGCCACCAGTCGATCCACTCCAGGGTCTGGGGTTGCAGGTTGTCGAGAAAATCCTCGCCGTACAGCCGCCAGTTGGGCACGTGGGTCAGGGCATCTTCGCGGGAGCTGAAGCGCCAGTTGTCCAGGCCGCGCGCGGTGCTCTCAGGCTCCGGCAGCAGGCCCTGGGCCAGCCAGAAACCGGGGGTGAGGAAGTGCCGGGCGCTTTCACTGAGATGGCTGACGAAATAGCGGCTCCAGGCCTTGATCCGCCGCTCGGGCGCCAGCGCCGCGTGCTGCTCCACCGTGGGTGAGTCGATGGGTGCCAGCAACCGGCATTCGGCGCCCTCGGCCAACGGGTTGCGCACCAGCCAGACGCCGCCGTGGTCGCGGGCCAGGGTGGCCCAGAACAACGGCATGTCGTGGTGCATCAGCTTGATCCGGGCATTGGCGCCGGTGCGCAGGTACAGCGGCGGTTTGTCCGTGGCACCCGGCTGCACGTCGACACCCAGGCCACTCCAGTTGCCCAACGTATCTTCGATGTCGTGCCAGTAAAGCGGCTCTGCCATGGTTCCGGTCCTTGAATGAAAACGCCCGGCGCAGGTGCTTGGACCTGGGCCGGGCGCGATCATAGCAGAGGGTCCAAGGGCCTATGTACCGTCAACCCGACTCCTGAAGGAGCTGGCTTGCCAGCGAAGCCGACACCTGGGTTACAAGCCCTCCAACTCAGCCATCAGATCACTCAGCCGGTCGACCTTCTCCTCGCTGATCTCGCTCCCGGCCAAGCCGTCGATGTACGCGGCCAACTCCTGCACCGTGCTGCATTCGAACATGGCCCGCAGCGGTACGTTGCGTTGCAGGGTCTTCTGTACCCGCGAGGCAATCTGCGTGGCCAGCAAGGAATGCCCGCCCAATTCGAAGAAGTTGTCGCGCACGCCCACCCGTTCGACCTTGAGCACCTCGGCCCAGATATCGGCCAGGGTTTGCTCCAGCTCACTGCTCGGGGCTTGATAGTCCTGGCTCTGCAACTGGCCGATCTCCAGGGCCGGCAGGGCCTTGCGATCGAGCTTGCCGTTGGCATTGAGGGGCAAGCGCTGCAGCCACAGCCAGTGCAGCGGCACCATGTATTCCGGCAGCTCGGCGCGCAGGCGCGGTTTGATCCGCTCCAGGCATTCGCTCGGGCTCAGGCTTGAGTCACTGGCCACCAGGTAGCCCACCAGATGCTTGCCGTTGACCCCTTCCTGCACCCCCACGGCGGCATCGCGCAGTTCCGGCTGTTCGTGCAGGCGCGCTTCGATTTCCCCCAGTTCGATACGGTAGCCACGGATCTTCACCTGATGGTCGATCCGGCCGACGTATTCCAGTACGCCGTCGCTGCGCCGGCGTGCCAGGTCGCCAGTGCGGTACAGGCGTTCGCCCGCCCCACCGAACGGATGGGGCACGAAGGCCAGCGCGGTACGCAACGGGTCGCTGACGTAGCCACGGCCGACCCCGGTGCCCGCTACGCACAGCTCGCCGACGGCGCCCAGGGGCACCAGCTCCAGGGCTTCGTCCATCAGGTACAGCTGGTTGTTGTCGGTGGGCGTACCGATGGGCAGGTAGGCGCCCCGGGTCGAAGCCAGGTCCACCCGGAAGAAGGCCACGTCATCGGAGCATTCCGCCGGACCGTAGGCGTTCACCAAACCGATCTGTGGATAACGCAGCAGCCATTGGTGCGCCAACTCCGGTGGCATGGCCTCGCCGGTGGGCAGCATCCAGCGCAGGCCATCCAGGGCGATGGCGTCCTGGGCCAGCATGCCCTGGATCAGCGACGGCACGCTCTCCAGCACCGTGATGCCCTGCTCCTCGACATGGGCCAAGAGGCCCTGGGGATCGTGAGCGATGGTGTTGGGCACAATGTCGACCCGGGCACCGAACAGAGGCGCGGCAAGGAACTGCCAGACCGAAATATCGAAGCTCTGGGACGCCGTCTGGGCGATCACGTCAGCCTCGCTTAAGTGCAGGTACGGCACCTTGCTCAGTTGGTTGTTGAGCATGCCGCGCTGCTCCACCATCACGCCCTTGGGCAGGCCGGTGGAACCGGAGGTGTAGATCACGTAGGCCAGGTTGTCCGGCGCGCTGTAACGGCCCGGGTTGCTCTCGGCATGCCCGGCGGCTTGCAGCTCTTCCCAGACCAGCAGCCGCGGACGCCCGGCACAGGCGAACTCGTCCAGCAGGGCCTGGGCCTGTTCACGGCAGGCCGCGCTGCAGACCAGGATCGGCGTGCGACTGAGCTCGATGATGCGGCCCAGGCGCTGGCTTGGCAGGCCCGGGTCCAGGGGCAGGTAGCCGGCCCCGGCCTTGAAGCTGCCGATGATCATGCCCAAGAGTTCCAGGCCGCGCTCGGCCAGCAAGGCCACCGGCTGATCAAAGCCCACGCCGTTGGCGATCAAGGCATGACCCAAGCGGTTGCTGTAGCGGTTCAACTCGGCGTAGCTGTAGCGCCGGTCCAGGCAACTGGCGGCAATGCGTTGTGGATGGGCCGCCACCTGGGCTTCAAACAGCTCCACGTAGCTGCGTTCCAGCGGGTACTCATGCTGGCTCTGGTTGCAGCCGGCCAGCAGGAAGTCCTGCTCCTCTTCACCCAGCAGCGGCAGTTCGGCCATGTCGCCATGGAAGCCCTGCATCAGGGCCAGCAGCAGGCGCTTGAACTCGCCGAGCAGGCGCTCGATGGTCGCCTGTTCGAAGTAGCGCTGGTCGTAGGACAGGTGCAGGCCCAGGTCATCCCCCGGGTAGCACACGGCGGTGATCGGGAAGTTGGTGTGGGTACGGCCGGAATCCGAACTGGCGTTCAAACTCTGGGCGCGGTCCAGCACCGAGACTTCCACCGGGGCGTTTTCGAACACGAACAGGCTGTCGAACAGCGGCTGGCCCTTGGGCAGTTCGCTGGTTTCCTGGATCGCCACCAGCGGCAGGTACTCGTATTCACGCAGCTGCATGTTGCGGTCGAGCAAGCCGCTGAGCCACTGGCGCACGCTGCAGCGCTCCCCCTCCTCGGGCAGCTTGACCCGCAGGGCGATGCTGTTGATGAACAGGCCGACGGTGCGTTGCATCTCCGGCATGTCCACCGGGCGCCCGGCCACGGTAACGCCGAACAATACGTCGCGATCGCCGCTCATGCGCCGCAGCACCAGGGCCCAGGCCGCCTGGGCGAAGGTGTTGACGGTCAGCTGATGCTGCTGCGCCAGCTCGCGCAGTTGCGCGCCGTCCCGGGCATCCAGGCGGGTGTAGCAGTCGCCGACGATCATGCCGCCGCTGTCACCGGCGTGTTCCCGCAGGAATGGCCGGTCGCTGGGGATCGGCGTGGTGCGTTCAAAGCCTTCAAGGTTCTGCCGCCACCACTGCCGCGCCTCGGACAGGCTCTGGTGTTGCAACCAGCCGATGTAGTCGCGGTAACGCGGTGGCACCGCCAGCTGTGCCTCGCGGCCTTCACCGAGGGCGGTGTAGATCTCGAAGAAGTCGTTCATCAGCAGCGAGCGGCACCAGGCATCGATGAGGATGTGGTGGTTGCTCATCATGAACCAGTAACGGGCCGCGCCGACGCGGATCAGCCGCAGATGGAACGGCGCCTGATTGAGCAGATCGAAACCGGCCTCGCGCTCCTGTTTATGCAGGGCTTGCAGCTTGGGTTCCTGCTCGGCTTCGGGCACCGCGCTCCAGTCGAGGAACTCGATCGGGGTGCGGCCCGGCTTGTGGATAACCTGCAGCATGTCTTCGCCGACATTCCAGCAAAAAGACGCGCGCAAGGCTTCGTGGCGCGCCACCACCGCCTGCCAGGCCTGAGCGAAACGCTCGGGGTCCAGTTCGCTGTTGATGCGGTAGCGATCCTGCATGTAATACAAGCCGGTGCCCGGCTCCAGCAGGGTGTGCAGCAGCATGCCTTCCTGCATCGGGGTTAGCGGGTAGACGTCTTCGATCTGCACAGCCGGCACCGGCAGGCCATCGAGCTGGGCCTGGGTCAGGCGCGCCAGGGGGAAGTCCGACGGCGTCAGGCCACCGGCATCGTCGCGCAGGCAATGGGCAATCAGACTCTGCAGCTCGCCCAGGTAGGCGTCCGCCAGTTCGCCGATCAACTCGGCGTCGAAACGTTCGCCGCTGTAAGTCCAGCGCAGCACCAGCTCGCCGCCATAGACCTGGCTGTCGATGCTCAGCTCGTTGGGCAACGGTGCTTCAGGTGCATGGGTCGGACCGACGGATTCATCCAGCGGACGCAGCAATGCGTCGGCGCCGAAGCTCTGGTCGAACTGGCCCAGGTAGTTGAAGGTCACCGGCGCCAGCGGCAGCGCCGCCAAAGCCTCGCGGCAGGCGTCATCGGCCAGGTAGCGCAGCACGCCATAGCCCAGGCCCTTGTGCGGCACGGCCCGCAGTTGTTCCTTGATGGCCTTGATCGAGGCGCCCTGCCCGGCCGCTTCTTCCACTTGCAACGGGGTCAGGCGCAGCGGATAGGCGCTGGTGAACCAGCCGACGCTACGAGTCAGGTCGATCTCGTCGAACAGCGCCTCGCGGCCGTGGCCTTCCAGTTGCACCAGGGCCGAAGGCTGCCCGCTCCAGCGGCACAGCACCCGGGCCAGGGCGGTCAGCAGCAGGTCGTTGACCTGGGTGCGGTAGGCCGCCGGGGCCTGTTGCAACAGCTGGCGGGTGCGCTCGGCATCCAGGGTCACACTGTGGCTGCGGGCCTGCTGATGCTGCTGGCTACCGGCGGCATTCAAGCCCGGCAGTTGCGCGGCGGGGCCGGCCAGTTGCTGCTGCCACCAGCCGAGTTCTTCACGCAGGGATTCGCTACCGGCATAGGCCTGCAGGCGGCTCGACCAGTCCCGCAGGGCGCTGGTCTTGGCCGGCAGGTTCAGAGCCTGCCCGGCTTCCAGCTGACGATAGGCGTTCTGCAAATCCTCCAGCAGCACGCGCCAGGACACACCGTCCACCACCAGGTGGTGGATGGCCAACAACAAGCGTTGCTCGCCTTCCGGCCCGTCCACCAACACCGCTCGCAGCAGCGGTCCGTGTTCCAGATCGAGGCTGCGTTGAGCGTCGGCGAACAGCGCCTCGCAGGTGGCCATGGACGGCACCCGCACTTGCCACAGCACCGGCGCGTCGGACAGCGGCAGGTACTCGGCGCGCCACTGACCGTCCGCTTGAGAGAAACGCAGGCGCAGGGCGTCGTGCTGCTCCAGCACCGCCAGCAGCGCTTGCTCCAGCCGTTGAGCATCGAGCACGCCCAGCGGCTCCAGCAGCAGCGCCTGGTTCCAGTGCTGCGGCTGGGGAATGCGGCTGTCAAAGAACCAGTGCTGGATCGGCGTCAGCGGCGCTTCGCCACTGAGCTGGCCCTGCTCGGCACTGACGCGCTGAGTGTGGCTGGCGACCCGGGCCAGGGTCTGCACGGTCTGGTGCTGGAACAGATCCCGCGGGGTGAAGTGAATCCCCAACTGGCGGGCACGGCTGACCACCTGGATCGACAGGATCGAGTCGCCCCCCAGTTCGAAGAAATTGTCGTTGAGGCCCACTTGCTGCACGTTCAGCACTTCGCCCCAGACCTTGGCCAGGGTCTGCTCCAGATCATTGCTCGGCGCCACGTACTGCTGGCGGTTGAGCTCTGGGTCCGGCATCGGCAGGGCCCGGCGGTCGAGCTTGCCGTTGGCGGTCAACGGCATGCTCTCCAGCAGGATCAGGTGGGTCGGCACCATGTAGTCCGGCAGCTGGGTTTTCAGCTGCTGCTTGAGGGCTTCACGCAGGTTGGCCTGCTGCGCCTCATTGTGCCCGGCCACCTCGGTCACCAGATAAGCGGCCAGCTGTTTGCCGGCCGGGGTGTCCAGGGCCAGCACCACCGCTTCGCGCACCGCCGGATGATCCAGCAGACGGGTTTCGATCTCCCCCAGCTCGATGCGGAAACCGCGAATCTTCACCTGATGGTCGACCCGGCCGATGTACTCCAGCTGGCCATCGGCGCACTGGCGCACGAGGTCCCCGGTGCGGTACAGGCGCCCGCCATCGCTGGCAAACGGATCGGCCACGAAACGCTCGGCGCTCATCCCCGGGCGACGGTGATAACCCTGGGCCAGGCCGGCGCCGCCGACATACAGCTCACCGGTCGCCCCTTGGGGCACCAGCGCCAGATCGGCATCGAGAATGTAAGCCACCCGCGCCCCGACGATGCTGCCGATGGGCACGCTGGCCACGCCTTCGGCCAAGTGCTCCGGCGCCAGGCTGGCCAGGGGCATGACCACGGTTTCGGTGGGGCCGTAGGCGTTGAAGAACAGGCTCGGCTGGAACGCCGCGCGAATGCGCTGCAAGTGTTCGCCGGTCAGGGCCTCGCCGCCGGTGATGCACATGCGCACCGGCAGGGTCTGCTGCTGGGTGGCCAGATGCTGGGCCAACTGGCTGCCGTAGCTCGGGGTGAAACCAAGGATGCTGATGCGATGCTGACGGATCAGTTGGCAGATTTCCTCGGCGTCCCACTGGCCTTGAGCCCGCAGTACCAACTGGGCGCCGCTGAGCAGCGGCACCAGCAGGCGCTCGGTGGCGGCGTCGAAGTTGATGGAATAGAAGTGCAGCTCGCAATCGTCCGCTCGCATGCCGAAGCGGCGGATCACCGCCTGGCAGTGCATGGCGATTTCCCCGTGGGACACCACCACGCCCTTGGGTTGGCCGGTGGAACCGGAGGTGTAGATCAGGTACGCCTGATGCTGGGGCAGGCTGATAAAGGGCAGTTCGCCGGCCGGGTAGTCGGCCAGTCGCGCGCCGTCTTCCTCCAGGCACCAACGACCGACACTCGCTGGCAACTCACCCAGGGCGGCGAACATCCGCGCATCGCTGAGGAGCAGGCCGATGCCGCTGTCTTCGATCATGTAGTGCAGGCGATCCAGGGGGTATTCCGGGTCCAGGGGCACGTAGGCGCCACCGGCCTTGAGGATCGCCAGCAGGCCGACGACCATGTCCAGGGAACGCTCCAGGGCCAGGCCAACCCGCACTTGCGGGCCCACGCCACGCTCACGAAGCATCCAGGCCAGGCGGTTGGCGCGGCTGTCCAGTTCGCTGTAGCTCAGGGTCTGCCCGGCGAAGGTCAGGGCCGGGGCGTCGCGACGGGCCAGGGCCTGTTCGCTGAACAGGTGGTGGATGCACTGGTCCAGACGGTGCTCGCCGGGCTCGACGCTCAGGCTGTCCAGCAGTTGCTGCTGTTCCTCGGCGTGCAGCAGCGGCAGTTCGCACAAGCGTCGTTGCGGATCGTCAATCAGGGCCTGCAGCAGGTTGCGCCAATGGGTGGCCATGCGCGCAATGCGCGGTTCATCGAACAGGTCGGTGCTGTAGGTCAGGCAGCAACCCAGACGCTGATCCAGGTCGGTGACTTCCAGGTTGAGGTCGAACTTGGTGGCCCGGGCATCGTTGACCAGGTAGTCCACGGTCATGCCCGCCAGTTGCCGGCTTTGCTGGAACTCCCAGCGCTGGACGTTGCACATCACCTGGAACAGCGGGTTGTAGGCGGTGCTGCGCGGCGGTTGCAAGGCTTCCACCAGCTGGTCGAAGGGCAGGTCCTGGTGGGACTGGCCCTCGATCACGGTGTGGCGCACCTGCTCCAGCAACTGGCCGACGCTCATCTGCCCGTCGAGCTGGCAACGCAGCACCTGGGTGTTGAGGAAGGCGCCGATCAGCCCTTCGCTTTCCGGGCGGATGCGGTTGGCCACCGGCGCGCCGATGCGCAGGTCGCTCTGGCCGCTGTAGCGATAGAGCAGCACCGACAACGCGGCGGTCATGGTCATGAACAGGGTCAGGCCGTGCTCGGCATTGAAGGCCCGCACCCGGGCCGCCAGCTCGTCGCTCAAATCGAAGCGGTAGAGCTCGCCCTGGTGGCTTTGCACCGCCGGGCGTGGCCGGTCGCTGGGCAGTTCCAGCAATGGGTGTTCGCGGCCCAGTTGCCCGGTCCAGTAGTCCAGCTGGCGCTGGCGCTCGCCGGATTCCAGCCACTGGCGCTGCCACACGCTGTAGTCCAGGTACTGCACCGGCAGCGGTTCCAGGGGCGATTCGCGGTCGTCGAGGAAGGCTTCGTACAGCGCGCCCAGCTCGCGGGCGAAAATGTCCATGGCCCAGCCTTCGGTGACGATGTGGTGCAGGGTCAGGACGAAGTAGTGCTCCTGCTCGCCGGCCTTGACCAGGCAGGCACGCAGCAAGGGGCCGGTCTCCAGGTCGAAGGGCTGGTGCGCTTCGCTGTCCGCCAGTTGTTGCAGGCGTTGTTGCCGGGCATCCGGAGCCAGGGCCGAGAAGTCCTTCCAGGCCATGCGCAGGCCGGTGTCGGCATGCACCTGCTGATGGGCCACGCCATTGACGCTGGGGAAGGTGGTGCGCAGGGTTTCGTGGCGCAGGATCAACGCCTGCAACGCGGCCTCGAAGCGCCCCACGTCCAGCACCCCGGACAGCCGCGCCATGCCGCCGACGTTGTAGGCCGGGCTGTCGGGCTCCATCTGCCAGAGGAACCACATGCGCTGCTGGGAGTAGGACAGCGGCACCGGCTGGCTGCGGTCGACCCGGGCAATCGGCGGCTGCTGGTTGCGCGCGCCGGACTGCTGGATCAGCAGCACCTGCTCGGCAAAGTCTCCCAGCTCGCTGGCTTCGAACAGCGCCCGCAGCGGCAGCTCGACATCGCAGGCCTGACGGGTACGGGAAATGATCTGGGTGGCCAGCAGCGAATGCCCGCCCAGGGCGAAGAAGTCGTCCTTGAGGCCGATCCGTGGCTGGCCCAGCACTTCGCGCCAGATGGCGGCGATCTGCCGTTCCAGATCGGTGCTCGGTTCGACGTGTTCGCGTACCTGCCATTGCGGTTCCGGCAGGGCCCGGCGATCGAGCTTGCCGCTGGGGCTCAGGGGCATGGCGTCCAGGCGCAGCAGTTGCGCCGGCACCATGTACTCCGGCAGTTCGGCGGCCAGGGCGGTTGTCAGCCGAGCGCGTTGCTCGGTTTCATCTTCGTCGCTGGCCTGGGCGGTGTAGTAGCCGATCAACTGCGGGCCGGCGACGGTGTCGCGCACCAGCACCGCGGCCTGGGCCACGCCATCCTGGGCCAGCAGCCGCGCTTCGATTTCCTGCGGCTCAACCCGAAAACCCCGCAGCTTGACCTGCTGGTCGAGGCGGCCGAGGTATTCCAGCACGCCGTCAGCGCACCAGCGCACGCGGTCACCGGTGCGGTACAGGCGCGCGCCCTCCTCACTCAGCGGGTCGACCACAAAGCGTTCGGCGGTCAGCGCCGGGCGTCCCAGATAACCCCGGGCCAGGCCCTGGCCGCTGATGCACAGCTCGCCGGGCACCCCCGCGGGCAGCAGGTTGAGCTCGGCATCCAGCACCCGACACAGCACATTGCCCAGCGGGCGGCCGATGGGCGAGCGCTCGCCGTCCTCCACCGAGCACTGCCAGTGGGTGACGTTGATCGCGGTTTCGGTAGGGCCGTAGCGGTTGTGCAGTTGCACGTTCGGCAACTGCTCCAACAGCCGGTTGCGCAGTTCGGCGGGCAAGGCTTCGCCACCGGAGAACACCCGGCGCAGGCTGTGGCATTCGGCGCTCAGTGGCTCATCGACGAACAGCTGCAACAGCGGCGGCACGAAGTGCAGCGTGGTGACGCCGTACTCCTGCACCAGCTGAGCGATACGATGCGGGTCGCGGTGCTCGCCGGGGGCGGCGAGCAGCAGGCGGCAGCCAGTGATCAGCGGCCAGAAGCACTCCCACACCGACACGTCGAAGCTGATGGGAGCCTTCTGCATCAGCACATCGTCGGCCTGCAATTGATAGCTGTCCTGCATCCATTGCAGGCGCTCCATCAGCGCGCGATGGGTGTTGCCGACGCCCTTGGGCTGGCCGGTGGAACCGGAGGTGTAGATCACGTAGGCCAGGTGGTCGCCGTCCAAGTGCAGGCCCGGAGCCTGGCTCGGCCAGCTGTCGAGCTTGAGGCTGTCCATGGCGATGGCGCTGACGCCTGGGGCCTCGGGCATCTGGCCGAGCAAATGGGTTTGGGTCAGCAGCAGTTGCACGCCGCTGTCTTCGAGCATGTAGGCCAGGCGCTCGGCGGGGTAGTCCGGGTCCAGGGGCACGTAGGCGCCACCGGCCTTGATGATCGCCAACAGGCCGATCAGCAGTTGCGGCGAACGCTCGGCGGCGATGGCCACGCACACGTCCGGGCCGACGCCCTTGTCCCGCAGGTAATGGGCCAGGCGGTTGGCCTGGGCATGGAGTTCGGCAAAGCTCAGTTGGCCGCCGCTCCAGATCAGCGCGGTGCGCTCCGGGGTCTGCTGCAGTTGTTCATGCAGGCGTTCCGGCAGCCAGCGTTCGGCGTTCGCGCAAGGCGCCACGCTCCATTGTTGCAGTTGCGCCGCTTCGACCTTGCCGAGCAACGGCAAGTCGCCCAGGGCGCTGTCCGGCTGCTGGCACGCATGCTCCAGCAGGCTGATGAAGTGCCCGGCCAGACGCTCGATGGTCGTCGCGTCGAACAGCTCGTCGGCGTAGTCGAAGGCCAGGCTCAGGCGGCCGTTGCGGTCTTCCTCGGTGTGCAGTTGCAGGTCGAACTTGGCCTCGCGGCTGTGCCACGGCAGCTCTTCGGCCAGCAGCCCCGGCAAGCGGCGCAAGGCGCTGAGGTCGCGCTGCTGGTGGTTGAACATGACCTGGAACAGGCCTTGCTCGCGGGCGTCGGGGAAGGCTTCGAGCAACTGTTCGAAGGGCAGGTCCTGATGCGCCTGGGCTTCAAGGGCGATGCGGCGGGTCTGCTGCAGCAACTCGGCGAAGGTCTGGCGCGCATCCAGCTGGCCGCGCAGTACCTGGGTGTTGATGAAGAAGCCCAGCAGGCCCTGGGTTTCCAGGCGTGGACGGTTGGCGTTGGGCACGCCGATGCGGATGTCCGTCTGCCCGCTGTAGCGGTGCAGCAGGGTCTGGAAGGTGGCCAGCAACAGCATGAACGGCGTCACTTGCTGGGCCTGGGCAGTCTGGCGGATCGCCTCACTGAGGGTCACGCTCAGACGCTGGCTGTGGCGCGCGGCGCTGTGGCGGACCTGGGCCGAACGCGGGTGGTCGGTGGCCAGGCTGAGTACCGGGGCCTCATCGGCCAGTTGCTGCTTCCAGTAGTCCAGCTGGCGCTGGCCTTCGCCCTGGGCCAGCCATTGGCGCTGCCAGCTGCCGTAGTCGGCGTACTGCAAGCTCAGGGGCGCCAGCTCCAGGCTCTGGCCCTGGGCCGCGGCGGCGTAGAGCCGGGAGAACTCGTCGATCAGCACATTCAGCGACCAGCCGTCGGCGATGATGTGGTGCAGGGTCAGCAGCAACTGGTGCTCTTCATCGTCCAGGCGCACCAGGGTCGCCCAGTACAGCGGGCCTTGCTCCAGGTCGAACTGGGTGCGGGCTTCGTCTTCGCGAATCTGCTGCGCCCGGGCTTCGCGTTCGGCCACAGGCAGGTCGCTGATGTCGATCACTTGCAGGTTGAATTCACCGGCGGCGTCCACCTGTTGCAGGGCCTGGCCGTCGCGCTCGAAGAACCGCGTGCGCAGCGCTTCGTGGCGCTGGAGCAGGTGCTGGAAGCTGGTGCGCAGGGCGTCTTCGTCCAGTTCGCCACGCAGGCGCAGGCCGCCGGGAATGTTGTAGGCGCTGCTGTGCGGGTCCAGTTGCCAGGTGATCCACAGGCGGTTCTGCGCCAGGGATTGGGGCAGCGGCTGCTGGCGCGACAGGGCCTGAATGCTGCCCTGGGCCACGCCGCCGTCCTGTTGCAGGCGCGCCACGGCGGCACTGAATTCACCCAGGGTCGGCGCTTCGAACAACAGGCGCAGGCTCAACTCCAGGCCCAGTTCCTGCCCCAGGCGGGCCATGACCTGGGTGGCCGCGATGGAGTTGCCCCCCAAGAGGAAGAAGTGATCGTCGGCGGCCACTGCCGCGCATTGCAGTTGCTCCTGCCAGATTCGCCCGATCAGGTTTTGCAGTTCATCGTCAGAACCTTCACCGACGCGGGCGGGTTCGCTGCCGGCCTGCGGGAACAGCGCGTAGTAATCCAGGCTGCCATCGGCCAACCGTGTGCGACAGGCGGAGCGCTGCAACTTGCCGCTGGAGGTTTTCGGCAGGGCCCCGGGGTTGAGCAATACCACCACGCTGGGCGCTTCCTGACAGGCTTCGGCCACGGCCTGGCGGATGGCCTTGATCAGCGCTTCGGGGGGCAGGATCTTCTGCACGCTGCGGCTGATTTCCGCAGCGATGCCGATGCCTTCCTGGCCCTGGTCGCTGACCGCAAACGCCGCCACCCGGCCCTTGCGCACCACTTCCACTTCGCGCTCGATGGTCTTTTCGATGTCCTGGGGGTACAGGTTGTGCCCGCGCACGATCAGCAGGTCTTTCAGGCGCCCGGTGATGAACAGCTCACCATCACGCATGAAACCCAGGTCGCCGGTGCGCAGCCAGGTGCGGCCGGCATGCTGGACGAAGGTCTTGGCGCTGGCTTCGGGATTGCGCCAGTAGCCGTGGGCAATGCTCGGCCCGGCGGCCCAGACTTCGCCGATGCGGTTGTCAGGCAGTTCGCTGAGCTGCTGTGGGTCCATCACCAGCACGGCGTGTTCCGGCTGGCTGAAGCCGCAACTCATCATGGCGCTGCCCTGCCCCGGCTCGGCACGGTTCTGCGCCAGGGCCTGGTCGTCCAGACGCAACGCCGGGATGCCGCGGCCGCGCACGCCGCCGGCGACGAACAGGGTGGCTTCGGCCAGGCCGTAGGAAGCCAGGAAGTTGTCGCGACAAAAACCGCTGGCGCCGAACTTCTCGGCAAAGCCTTCCAGGGTGTCGTGGCGGATCGGCTCGGAACCGGAATAGGCCACGCGCCAGCGGCTGAGGTCGAGGCGCTCCAGGGCCGATTCACTGACTCGCTCGCTGCACAGGCGGTAGGCGAAATCCGGGCCGCCGCTGATGGTGCCGCCGTATTCGCTGATCGCTTCCAGCCAGCGTACGGGGCGGGCCAGGAAGTAGGCCGGCGACATCAGCACACAGGGCACGCCGCTGAAGATCGGTTGCAGCAGGCCACCGATCAGGCCCATGTCGTGGTACAGCGGCAGCCAGCTGACAATCACGTCGTCCGGATTGAGATCAATGCCGAAACCGCGGCGGATCAACAGCTCGTTGGCCACCAGGTTGCCGTGGCTGACCTGCACGCCCTTGGGCAGCGCGGTGGAACCGGAGGTGTATTGCAGGAAGGCGATGTCGTGGTCCTCAAGCTCAACCGCCTGCCAGTCTTCGGCCAACCTGGCGTCCAGGGTGTCCACGCACAGCAGTTGCGGCGCGCCGGCGGCCTTGAGTTCGTCCATCTGCAACAGCGCATCGCGCAGCCCGGCGCTGGTCAGCAGCAGCCGTGGCTCGGCGTCGGCGAGGATCGAGATCAGGCGCTCCTGGTGATGACGACGGGTCGATTCCGGCGGGTAGGCCGGCACCGCGATCACCCCGGCATACAGGCAACCGAAAAATGCCGCGACGTAGTCCGGACCACTGGGGAACAGCAGGACCGCCCGATCCCCCTGCCGGGCATTGGCTTGCAGGGCGGCCGCAATGGTCCGCGCGCGAAGGTCCAGATCCCGATAACTGAGGACCACGCTCTGCGCCTGCTCTTCAGCGAGGAAACGCAACGCCACTTGATCAGGTGCCAGGACTGCCCGGCGTTGAAGGGCTTGGGCCAGGGTACTGGGGAGTTCGAACGCGTCCGTCATGGGGTTTCCTGCCAGGATTATGCTTGCAATGGAGATCGGGCCCTGCTCTGCCATAACCTAAAAAACTATCTATAAATCAAATAGTTATAAGTAAATCATGGGCATCCGGAAGGCGCCGTGGCCGGGCTTGCTGCCCGGAATCTTTCTCCAATGAGAACGGATGACGTCTTGAAATAATTAGTCCGCATGCTGCCCTTCAAGGCCCTGATCCACCCCATGAACGAGCAGCCGTTCTCAATCTTCACCGGCAGAGAGCATTAGTTCTTTTTCTCAATTGACAATCATTATCATTCAGCCTAATTTGTCGCTCGATGTGTAGGACAGGTCGGATTTTTCTGACGTCCCACTTACCTCTTTGCAACAAGGTGATTTCCATGACGGAACAAGTATCCACAAGCAGGTGCGATTCACCGTTACTCCAGGCTTTTGTCGACAACCGTCTGATCCTGGTCAAGATCGCAGCCCGTATTACCGGCTGCCGATCCCGGGCTGAAGATGTGGTCCAGGATGCCTTTTTCCGCCTGCAGTCGGCGCCGCAAATCACCTCCTCGTTCAAGGCCCAGCTCAGCTACCTGTTCCAGATCGTGCGCAACCTGGCCATCGATCACTACCGCAAGCAGGCCTTGGAGCAGAAGTATTCAGGCACTGAAGAGGAAGGCTTGAATGTGGTCATTCATGGCGCTTCACCTGAAACCTCCCACATGAACTTTTCCACCCTGGAAAACATCGCCGAAGCCCTGACCGAACTGCCCAGCCGCACGCGCTACGCCTTCGAGATGTACCGCCTGCATGGCGTTCCGCAAAAGGACATCGCCAAGGAACTGGGGGTCTCGCCGACCCTGGTGAACTTCATGATTCGCGATGCCCTGGTGCATTGCCGCAAAGTCTCGGGCAACCGACCCGACACCTTCGCCCGCCGCTGACCTGCGACCGGCACCCTGCAGCACCTGGCTTGAACCGTGTTCACACCTCAAGCAGGCCACTCTGGCCAAGCACCAGCAATGCCGCACGTTTGTGCAACAGATCGAACTCCTGCTGGCAGTACCGACAACGGTTATGCCCGGCACAGGCGGGGGCGTGGGCGAATGCCGGGGGCGCTTGCGTGCCCGGCGGGTCCAGGTACAGCGCGTGCACCTGCGCCGACAACCAGAATGCCAGCCGGTCCTGCCGGGCCGCTTCGACGGACTGGGCATCGGTGGGCGCCGCCCCTCGGGCACAGATCCATTCGAACAGCCGCTGCCGGCCGGCAACCTCGTCGATCACCGGCGCCCTGCCTGCGGACACAGCCTCGACACTCAGCGGATTCACAAGGGACATGGCAAGGCTCACCGTCAATGGGCATTCAACCAAGTGACGTGGGCCGCCGGGAGAAATTTAGGCGCGCTCCCCGCAGAAGCGGGAAAAACCGGGCCTCAGGCGTGGGGCACGGGCATCACGACGATGCGGTAGGGATCGAAGATTTTGCGCATCTGGCCGTTGTCCCGCAGTTTTTGCAGGAACCCGGCAAAGTCTTCGGCGCTGATGGGCGCCTTGGGCCGGATCAGGGTGTAGTGGTGGTAGACCTGATCGATGCGCTGGGACACCAGCAATTGGCCGCTGCTCTGGGCATTGCGGGCCAGGAAGTCGCTGAGGTAGGAACGGGTCACCAGGGCCATGTCCGCCCTGCCTCGCAGCACCATCAGCAGGTTGCTGTCATGGGAATAGGTGAGCGTGGCGTTGTAGCTGTCGGCCAGGTACTTGGGGTCGGCATTGAACTGGGCGAAGGCGTAGTGATAGCCGCTGAACAGTGCCAGGCGCTTGCCCTTGAGCTCGGCAAAATACTCCTGGCCGCGACCGGGCTCGCGCTGCGCAACGAAAATCTCCGCATCTTCCAGGCCCATGTCGACACTGGTATGGGCAATCTTCTCCCAGCCCCAGGCCGGATTCTCGAAGATCGCCAGGTCCACCCGACCTTGTTCGAAGTCTCGGAAGCGCCGGGGAATCGACGTGGGAACCAGGACGAACTGGTAGTCGTTCTGGGACTGGTTGAGCGCTTCCACCAACTGCGGCAGCAAACCGGTATCGGCACCGGTTTCAGGACGGACGGTATAGGGCGGAAAATGCGCCGCCGCGACCCGCACCAGCTGCGCCGAGAAGGCCGGACAGACCCAAAGTGTTGCCAGCGCCAGCAAGAGCATTCGCAAGGCTGACCGCAGCGGCAAGGACATCAAGGCAACACACCTCGGAGAAAAGAAAAGGAATGCCGTAAAGCTAGGCGTTTTCAGGCGCTTCGACAATCTCGCGGCAGAGAATAAATCAGCGCCTCAATGATCCTTGAGCACCAACAGCAAGGCTTCCTGGGCCAATTGCTCCAGCGTCATGCTGCCCTGGGCGCGGAACCAGGTAGTGGTCCAGGACAAGGCGCCGGTGAGGAAGCGCCGGGTAATGAACACATCGCCCTTGATGAATCCGGCGTCCTTGGCCTCGCCCAGCACCTGCAGCCAGATCTGTTCGTAGATGTCCCGCAATGCCAGGACAGCAGCCTGGCCTTCCGGAGACAGCGAACGCCACTCATAGACCAGCACCGCCATGGCTTCGCCGCTGCCGCCCATGATCGATTGCAGTTCGCAGCGGATCAGCGCCAGCACTCGCTCGCGCACGCTGCCGGCCTCGGCCAGTTCGGCGCGCATCAAGGCGGTGTTGTAGTGAATGGTTTCCTGCATCACCGCGCGCAGGATGTCGTCCTTGCTCTTGAAGTGGTGGAAGATGCTGCCGGATTGAATGCCCACCGCGCCGGCCAGATCGCGCACCGTGGTGCGTTCGTAACCCTTGTTGCGAAACAGGTGCGCGGCAGTCTGCAACAGCTTGCCCCGGGCGCTCTCGGGATCGGTCACTTGTCCGCTGGCGATCAGCTCGCGTACTACCTGCAAGGCTTTTTGCTCATCCACCGGTGTTCTCCTACCGTCACTTCGTCAAAAGCTCAGCCGGAAACCGGCTGTAGCGCGCGCAATTTAAGCCCCTCACTGCTACCAAGCAAGCGCTTGGGTCGAAGAATCCACTCGCCCATTTACAAACCAAGCGCTTGCTTGGTAGCCTCCTCGCAGTTCTTTTCTCGAGAGCCCTGCCATGACCAAGACCGTACGAATCGGCTGCGCCAGTGCCTTCTGGGGCGATACCAGCAGCGCCGCCGCGCAACTGGTGGAAGGTGGACGCCTGGATTACCTGGTGTTCGATTACCTGGCGGAGATCACCCTGTCGATCATGGCCGGGGCCCGCATGAAAGACCCGGACACGGGTTACGCCACGGATTTTGTCGAGGTGCTCAAGCCGCTGCTGGCGTCGATCCACGAACAGCAGATCCGCGTGATCAGCAATGCCGGCGGGGTCAATCCCCACGCCTGCGCCAGTGCCTTGCGCAGCGCCTGCGAGCAGGCCGGGGTGCCACTGAAGATCGCCGTGCTGCTGGGGGACGACCTGCAACCGCAGTTCAAGCAACTGGCCGGCGCCGGAATCAAGGAAATGTTCAGTGACGCCCCCTTGCCACCGATGTGCGTCTCCACCAATGCCTACCTCGGCGCCCCGGGCATCGTCGAGGCCCTGCGCCTGGGAGCGGATATCGTGATCACCGGTCGCGGCGTCGACAGCGCGGTGGTCAGCGGCGCCCTGGTCCACGAATTCGCCTGGTCCTGGCGGGACTACGACCGCCTGGCCCAGGCGGCCCTCGCCGGACACATCATCGAGTGTGGCGCCCAGTGCAGTGGCGGCAACTTCACCGATTGGCGCGAGGTGCCGGACTACGAGCACATCGGCTTTCCCATCGTCGAGGTCGACGCCGACGGCGGGTTCGTGGTCAGCAAGGCTCCGGGGACCGGTGGGCTCATCAGTCCGCTGACGGTCGGTGAGCAGTTGCTGTACGAAATCGGCAATCCACGGGCTTATCTGCTTCCCGATGTGGTGTGCGATTTCTCCCAGGTGCAGGTGCAGCAGTCGGCACCGAATGAAGTCCGGGTCCAGGGCGCCAGGGGTCTGCCCCCGAGCCACCAGTACAAGGTCAGCGCCACCTACCCGGACGGCTTCCGTTGCACCGCCAGTTGCCTGATGGCCGGGATCGACGCGGTGGCCAAGGCACGCCGGGTCAGCCAGGCGATCATCGACAAGACCCGCGAAATGTTCAGCCAGCGCGGCTGGCCGGACTACAGCGAAGTCAACATCGAACTGTTGGGCAGCGAAGCCACCTACGGCCCCCATGGCCGTCGCCAGGACAGCCGCGAAGTGGTGATCAAGCTGGCGGTGCGCCATCCGCACAAGGCGGCGCTGGTGCTGTTCTCCAGGGAGATTGCCCAGGCCGCCACCGGCATGGCTCCAGGGCTGACCGGCATCGTCGGTGGACGACCCACGGTGTATCCGGTGATCCGGCTGTTTTCTTTCCTGCTGGACAAGAACGCCTGCCACCTGGAAATCGACCTCGCCGGCCAGCGTCATCCTTGCGCCCTGCCCGAAGTCGACCGCCTGGACGCCAGCGCCCTGCCCGCCCCGCATTCACTGCCCAAGCCCCAAGGCCGTCCCGATGCCAGCGTGCCTCTGGTCAAGTTGGCGGTGGCGCGCTCAGGCGACAAGGGCAACCACAGCAACATCGGTGTGCTGGCGCGCCATCCCGACTACCTGCCATGGATCGCCGAAGCCCTGACCCCCGAAGTGCTGGTGGACTGGATGGGGCATGTGCTGGACCCGGTCCACGGCCGAGTCCAGCGCTGGTACCTGCCGGGCATTCATGGCCTCAACTTCCTGCTGGAAAACGCCCTGGGCGGCGGCGGTGTCGCCAGCCTGCGCATCGACCCGCAAGGCAAGGCCTTCGCCCAGCAGTTGCTGGAAATCCAGATCCCGGTGCCGCAGAGCATTGCCGATGCCGTCAATTAAAGGAGCTGCCGTGGTGTACGACTCGATTTTCAAAGCGCAACTGTTTGCCGGCCAGACCATCATCGTCACCGGCGGTGGCAGCGGCATTGGTCGTTGCACGGCCCATGAGCTGGCGGCCCTGGGTGCCCAGGTGCTGCTGGTGGGGCGCAAGGCGGAGAAACTGCAGAAGGTTGCCGGGGAGATTGCCGAGGACGGTGGCCAGGCCCACTGGCAGGCCTGCGACATTCGCGACGAGGAAGCGGTCAAGGCCCTGGTAGGGCAGTTGGTCGAGCGCTTTGGTCCGATCCACGGCCTGGTCAACAATGCCGGCGGCCAATATCCGGCTCCCCTGGCTTCGATCAACCAGAAAGGTTTCGAAACCGTGCTGCGCACCAATCTGGTAGGCGGCTTCCTGATGGCCCGGGAAGTGTTCAACCAATCCATGAGCCGCCACGGCGGCAGCATCGTCAACATGCTCGCCGACATGTGGGGCGGCATGCCCGGCATGGGCCACTCCGGCGCGGCCCGCTCGGGGATGGACAACTTCACCAAGACCGCCGCCTACGAATGGGGCCACGCCGGGGTCCGGGTCAACGCCGTGGCACCGGGCTGGATCGCCTCCAGTGGCATGGACACCTACGAAGGCGCGTTCAAGGCAATCATTCCCACCCTGCGCGAGCACGTGCCGCTCAAACGCATCGGTACGGAATCGGAAGTCAGCGCGGCCATCGTCTTTCTGCTTAGCCCCGGTGCGGCCTTTGTCAGTGGCAGCACCTTGCGCATCGACGGCGCCGCCAGCCTCGGCAGCCGCGCCTGGCCGTTGGCCAAGGCGCGCAACAGTGAGTCGTACAACGGTTTTCATCGGGCCTACCTGCCCGATGTGCTCAAAGGCGAGGACTGAGCCATGCCGGTGATCCAATCCCAGCTCGATCCCCACAGCCCGCAGTTCGCGCAGAACCGCGAGGCGATGCTGGCGGGCTTGCAACAGTTGCAGGCCCTGCAGCAAAACCTGCTGAACAAGGCGGCCGAGGCCAAGGCCAAATTCGACAAGCGCGGCCAGCTGCTGCCCCGGGAACGCCTCAACCTGCTGCTGGACCCCGGCGCGCCCTTTCTTGAACTGGCCAGCCTCGCCGGCTACAAGCTGCACGATGACAAGGACGGCAGCCAGGCCGGCGGCGGCCTGATCGCCGGCATCGGCTACGTGTGCGGGGTGCGCATGCTGGTGGTGGCCAACAACAGCGCGATCAAGGGCGGGACCATTTCCCCCAGCGGCCTGAAGAAGTCCCTGCGCCTGCAACAGATCGCCATGGAGAACAAGCTGCCGGTGGTAACCCTGGCGGAAAGCGGGGGCGCCAACCTCAACTACGCGGCGGAGATCTTCGTCGAGGGCGCGCGCAGTTTCGCCAATCAGGCGCGGATGTCGGCCATGGGCCTGCCACAGATCACCGTGGTCCACGGCTCGGCCACCGCCGGTGGCGCCTACCAGCCCGGGCTCTCGGATTACGTGGTGGTGGTACGCGGCAAGGCCAAGCTGTTTCTCGCCGGGCCACCACTGCTCAAGGCCGCCACCGGCGAGGTGGCCACCGATGAACAACTGGGCGGCGCTGAGATGCACGCCCAGGTCGCCGGCACCGCCGAGTACTTGGCGCAGAACGACGCCGACGGCATCCGCATCGTCCGCGAGATCGTCAGCCTGTTGCCATGGAACGCTCAACTGCCGGTACAGCCCGCCAGAACCTGGAGCGAGCCGCTGTATCCCATCGACGAACTGCTCGGACTGATTCCCTCTGATCCGAAAAAGCCCTATGACGCCCGGGAAATCATCGCCCGCCTGGCGGACGGCTCGCAGTTCCTGGAATTCAAGGGCGAGTTCGATGCCCAGACCCTGTGCGGCCACCTGCAGATCCAGGGCCGGCCCTGCGGTTTTATCGGCAACAACGGCCCGATCACGCCCCAGGGCGCGAGCAAGGCGGCGCAGTTTATCCAGCTCTGCGATCAGAGCCGCACCCCGCTGCTGTTTTTCCACAACACCACCGGCTTCATGGTGGGCACCGAATCTGAGCAGCAAGGGGTGATCAAGCATGGGGCGAAGATGATCCAGGCGGTGGCCAATGCCCGGGTGCCGAAGCTGACCATCGTCGTCGGCGGTTCCTACGGCGCCGGCAACTATGCGATGTGTGGCCGTGGCCTGGACCCGCGCTTCATCTTCGCCTGGCCCAACAGCCGTACCGCGGTGATGGGCGGCGCCCAGGCCGGCAAGGTGCTGCGCATCGTCACCGAGGCCAAGCATGCGAAGAACGGCCAGGAAGCCGACCCGAAGATGCTCGACATGCTGGAGCAGGTCACCGCGCAGAAGCTCGACAGCCAGTCCACGGCCTTGTACGGCAGCGCCAACCTGTGGGACGACGGCCTGATCGACCCCCGGGATACCCGCACGCTGCTGGGCTACCTGCTGGACATCTGCCATGAGGCCGAGGCCCGGGTCTTGCAGCCCAACAGTTTCGGCGTGGCGCGGTTTTGATAGGGCATTTCGCGGTCTGACCCCACTTGAGGAGAGCAACAATGATCTTCACCCAGGAACACGAAGAACTGCGGCGCACGGTGCGCCAATTTGTCGACCGCGAAATCAACCCCCATGTGGAGGAATGGGAGAAAGCCGGGCGCTTTCCCATCCACGAGATTTTCCGCAAGGCCGGCGAGCTGGGGCTGCTGGGCATCTCCAAACCGGAAAAATTCGGCGGCATGGGCCTGGACTACAGCTATTCCATCGTCGCCGCCGAAGAGTTCGGCACCATCCATTGCGGCGGTATTCCCATGTCCATCGGCGTACAGACCGACATGTGCACCCCGGCCCTGGCGCGCTTCGGTTCCGATGAGCTGCGCGACGAGTTTCTGCGCCCGGCCATCACGGGCGAGCAGGTAGGCTGCATCGGCGTCTCCGAAGTCGGCGCCGGTTCCGATGTGGCGGGGCTCAAGACCCATGCGCGCAAGGACGGCGACGACTACGTGATCAACGGCAGCAAGATGTGGATCACCAACTCCCCCAGCGCCGACTTCATCTGTCTGCTGGCCAATACCTCGGACGACAAGCCGCACATCAACAAGTCGCTGATCATGGTGCCGATGAACACCCCGGGCATCAGCCTCAGTTCGCATCTGGACAAGCTCGGCATGCGCAGTTCGGAAACCGCCCAGGTGTTCTTCGACGATGTGCGGGTGCCCCAGCGCAATCGAATCGGTCATGAAGGCGCCGGTTTCATGATGCAGATGCTGCAGTTCCAGGAAGAGCGGCTGTTCGGTGCGGCGAACATGATCAAGGGCCTGGAGTACTGCGTCGACAGCACCATCGAGTACTGCAAGGAGCGCCGCACCTTCGGCAGCCCGCTGATCGACAATCAGGTGATCCACTTCCGCCTGGCCGAACTGTCCACCGAGATCGAGTGCCTGCGGGCCCTGGTCTACCAGGCCACCGAGCAATATGTGCGCGGCCAGGACGTGACTCGCCTGGCCTCCATGGCCAAGCTCAAGGCCGGGCGCCTGGGTCGCGAAGTCAGCGACAGCTGCCTGCAGTACTGGGGCGGCATGGGCTTCATGTGGGACAACCCGGTGGCCCGCGCCTATCGCGATGTGCGCCTGGTTTCCATTGGCGGTGGCGCCGACGAAATCATGCTGGGGATCATCTGCAAACTCATGGGCATCCTGCCGGGGAAAAAGAAATGAGCCCGCTCCCGACCTGCCAGACCCTGCTGCTGGAACCGCGCAATGGTGTGCTGTTCATCACCCTCAACCGCCCCGAGAGCCGCAACGCCATGAGCCTGCAGATGGTGGCGGAACTGCGCACCGTGCTCGCTGCCGTGCGAGATCGGCGGAGTATCCGCGCCTTGGTCCTGCGGGGCGCCGGTGGCCATTTCTGTGCCGGTGGCGACCTCAAGGACATGGCCGGCGCCCGCACCCGAGGCAGCGCTGCCTACCGTGAACTGAACCGGGCCTTCGGTGCGCTGCTGGAAGAAGCCCAGCAGACGCCCCAGGTGCTGGTCTGCGTGCTGCAAGGAGCGGTGCTGGGCGGCGGCTTCGGCCTGGCGTGTGTCAGCGATATCGCCATCGCCGAACACAGTGCGCAGTTCGGCATGCCGGAAACCGGCCTCGGCCTGCTGCCGGCGCAGATCGCCCCTTTCGTGGTGCAGCGCATCGGCCTGACCCAGGCCCGACGCTTGACCCTGACCGCCGCCCGCTTCGACGGCGCCGAGGCCCTGCACCTGGGCCTGGTGCATTTTGTCGAGGCTGATCCCCGGGCCCTGGAAGAACGCCTTGAACAGCAGTTGTCGCAGGTCCTGCGCTGCGCGCCCGGGGCCAACGCTGCGACTAAGGCCCTGCTCCTGGCCAGCGTCGACCAGCCTCTGGGGCCCCTGCTGGATCAGGCCGCCGAAGACTTCGCCCAGGCTGTCACCGGAGCGGAAGGCCTCGAAGGCACCCTGGCCTTTGTGCAGAAACGCAAACCGGCCTGGGCCAGCTGAGCCCTTGTAGGAGCCGGCTTGCCGGCGAACGCCCCCCACCGATTCCCGGGAGCCTGTATGCCCACCTTCAACAAGATCCTGATCGCCAACCGTGGCGAAATCGCCTGCCGCATCCAGCGCACCGCCCAGGCCCTGGGCTATCGCACCGTGGCCGTATTCAGCGACGCCGACGCCGAGGCCCTGCATGTGCACATGGCCGACGAAGCCATCCACATCGGCCCGTCCCAGGTGCAGCAGTCCTACCTCAACAGCGAGGCGATCCTCGACGCTGCCCGGCGCAGCGGTGCCGACGCCATTCATCCGGGCTACGGCTTCCTCTCGGAAAACCCCGAGTTCGCCGCGGCCTGTGCCGCCGCCGGTATCACCTTCATCGGCCCCAGTGCCGCCGCCATCGAACTGATGGGCAGCAAGCGCCGCTCGAAGATCGCCATGCTCGAAGCCGGCGTGCCTTGCATCCAGGGTTACCAGGGCGAGGAGCAGGACGACGCCACCTTGCAGCGCGAGGCCCAGCGCATCGGCTATCCGCTGATGATCAAGGCCAGCGCCGGCGGTGGCGGACGCGGCATGCGCCTGGTGCAGCAGCACGAAGATCTGCTGGAGCAGATCCGTACCGCGCGCTCGGAAGCCCTGCATGCCTTCGGCAGCGACGAGCTGATTCTGGAACAGGCGCTGATCGAGCCGCGGCACGTGGAAATGCAGGTCTTCGGCGACCAGCACGGTCACTTGATCTATCTGGGTGAACGGGACTGCTCGATTCAGCGCCGCCATCAGAAGGTCATCGAGGAGGCGCCCTGCCCGGTAATGACCGAGGAACTGCGTCGGGCCATGGGCGAAGCGGCGCTCAAGGCCGGGCGCGCGGTGAACTATGTCGGTGCCGGCACTGTGGAGTTCCTGCTGGACGCCCGCGGTCAGTTCTACTTCCTGGAAATGAACACCCGTCTGCAGGTGGAGCATCCCGTCACGGAATTGGTCACCGGCCTGGATCTGGTGGCCCTGCAGTTGCAAGTCGCTGCCGGCGAGCCCCTGCCCCTGACCCAGGAGCAGGTGCAGCTCAACGGCCATGCCATCGAAGTTCGCCTGTACGCCGAGGACCCGGCGCAGAACTTTCTGCCCCAGACCGGCCAGGTCCTGCGTTGGCAGCCGGCGCCGGGGATACGCACCGACCACGGCTTGCAGGAGGGCCAATGGGTCAGCCCCTTCTATGATCCGATGCTGGGCAAGCTGATCGCCCACGGTGCCACCCGCGAGGAAGCCCGGCGCAAGCTGTTGCGCGGGGTCGAGGACTGTGTGCTGCTGGGGCTTGAGAGCAATCGCCGGCTGCTGGCCAGTCTGCTCAGGCACCCGGTATTTGCCAGCGGTCGGTTCAGCACCGCGTTCATCGCCGAACATTTTGCCGAGGACCTAAGCCTGCAACCGCAGTGCCCCAGCCTTGAGGAACTGGCCATCGCCGCTGCGCTCTTCTATCACCACAGCGCCAGCGCACACCGCTCAAACCTGAGTGCCTGGCGCAATAACGCCAGTGTGCCCCTGGGCTACCGCATCGGTCTGGATGACCGTCAATGGTCGCTGGAGCTGAGCCCTTCGACATCAGGCCTGTTGCACGTACAGCAGGGGGATGACGTGTGGGCAATCAAGGTCATGGCCGCCGATGGCCGTCGGGCCACGCTGGAGGTCGCGGGCATTCGCCGGCACTACGCCTATCAGTTGCAAGACGGCGAACTCTGGCTGAGCAGCCGCCAGGGCAGCCTGCATCTGCAGGACCGCACCCATGCGCCGGTACAGAGTCAACTGAGCACCGATTCCGGCACCCTCAAGGCGCCCATGGACGGGGCCATAGTCGACGTGCTGGTCAGCGAGGGCATGAGTGTCAGCAAGGGCCAACTGCTGCTGGTGCTGGAGGCAATGAAGATGGAGCACCCGCTCAAGGCCGGGATCGACGGAGTGATCACCCGGGTCCAGGTCAACCTCGGGGATCAGGTGAAGAACCGGCAGATTCTGCTGGAGGTGGAGCAAGCCGGCCCCGCCGCGGAAATGGAGCACTAGGCGGATGCGTCAGCTTTGGCTACGCTCAAGCCTCATCAGGAGTTTGAAGGCTGGAATTAGCGATGCCCCACTGGCTGGTAATAGATCTGGAAGCCACGACGGATGAAGGGGGCTGGCCGGTAAGCGAGATGGAAATCATCGAAATCGGAGCCACCCTGGTCAATCGCCAGGGTCGGGAACAGGACCATTTCCAGCGTTTCGTCCGCCCCTTGCGACGCCCTCGGCTGACGCCGTTCTGTCGCGAACTGACCCATATCACCCAGGCCAATATCGACAGCGCTGCACCGTTGAGCGAGGTCTGGACCCTGTTCGAACGCTGGCTGGGCCAGCATCAGTCACGCCTGGAGGGCTGGGCCAGTTGGGGCGACTATGACCGCAAGCAACTGCAACTGGAGTGGCACAACCAGCAACTGCACAGCCTGTTGAATGACGTCCCCCACATGAACCTCAAGCAGCGCTTTGCCAAGGCCCGGCGTCTGGAGCGCCCCCTGGGCCTGAATGCAGCCTTGCAGCTGGCCGGCATGCAGTTCAACGGCCAGCAGCATCGAGCCCTGGAAGATGCACGCAATACAGCGCGCTTATTGCCGCTGATTCTTCCATGATGGCGGCAGGTGACGGCCTTTGAGGCCTTGTGCATACTGGCCGACCTTTTTGACCCTTTCTTGAGGAATCGCCCATGTTTAAAGTCAACGAGTACTTCGACGGCACCGTCAAGTCGATTGCCTTCGGCACGGCCGAAGGTCCAGCCACCATTGGCGTCATGGCCCCGGGCGAATACGAGTTCGGTACGGCGCAACGGGAAATCATGCACGTGGTGTCCGGCGCCCTGACCGTGCGCCTGCCCGACAGCGCCGACTGGGAAACCTTTCCTGCCGGCAGCCAGTTCAACGTACCGGCCAACAGCAAGTTCCAACTGAAAGTCGCTGTGGAAACCGCCTACCTGTGCGAATACCGCGGTTGATTCACCTGTCACGGCTGTCGCGCTGACAAAAAAATGCCCGTCTCCTAAAGAGACGGGCATTTTTCATGGAGCCAAGAAACGCTATTCGAGGACAGTCACTGGCATCCCCACCTGCAAGCGACCATTGCCGTCGTTGACCAGATTCTGCCCGAACATCGCCCCGTCAGCCTGGGCGCGATATTTCTGCAAAGTGGCCAGGGGTTCGCGGTCGGCGCTGCGTTCGCCAGTCTGTGGGTCAATGGTGGTCAGGATGCAGCGCGAGCACGGCTTGACCACACGAAACTCGACATCGCCAATCCGTATGCGCCGCCATTGGTCCTCGGCAAAGGGCTCGCTGCCTTCGATCACCAGGTTGGGTCGAAAACGCAGCATCTCCAGAGGCCGCCCGACGCGACCGGCCAGGTCCTCCAGGGACGCCTGGCCAATCAACAAGAGTGGAAAACCATCGGCGAACGCCACTTGATCATCGTCCCTGCCGTAACCGGCTGCGGTGCTCCGCGCCCGTTCCGCAGGTACCTGCACCAGGCGGGTGGGCTTGCCGATGAACTCACTGACCCAGGCGCCCGCTTCGTCACCGGCATCAGGCACCCGCAGGCTGTCATGCCAGATGGTCACGCCGCGCAGTGCGGCATCGGCCGCTGGCAGGGGCACATCAAGGGTGGAAAACCCGGGAGCGCTGAGGGTCAGGCCACCCTGGTCATTGCACAGCGCCGAGAGCTGACTCATGCGGCCCACGGCACGCTGGGTGAGGAAGCGCCCGCTGGCCTCGTCCACCAGCATCCAGCGGCGATCCCCCTCCAGGCCGAGCTTGTCCAGGCCGATCTGTTGCAGGGTTTCGCCCTTTGCGGATTTCAACGGGTATCGATAAAGCGCGCTAAGACGCATGTCCAGCTCCCTGTGTGGGCAAAAAGCCTCACCCTATACCAGCGCTTCGACGAAACAAAGGTGCAAGGGAAAAGCAGCCGGACATCCTCATGAATCAGACGCTGACTTCATCCAGCATCAAACGCTGACGGACCACGTCCACCAGTTTGTCCGGCTGAAACTTGGAGAGGAAGTTGTCGCAACCGACCTTCTTCACCATCGATTCGTTGAAACTGCCGGACAAGGATGTGTGCAGGACCACATAGAGCCCACGCAGGCGCGGGTCGTTGCGGATCTCGGTAGTCAGGCGATAGCCGTCCATCTCCGGCATTTCCGCATCGGTGAATACCATCAACAACTTGTCGGTCATGTCGACCCCGGTGTCGGCCCAGGCCTTGAGCATGTTCAGAGCCTTGAGGCCATCGCTGGCGATGTGCATCTTCACCCCCAACTGGCCGAGGGTGTCGCGCAGTTGTGAAAGCGCCACGTTGGAGTCATCCACCAGCAGCACTTCACGGCCGCGAGCACGTTCGAGCACAGGATCTTCCAGCTTGTCCCGGGAAACCTTGGCGTTGTAGGGCACGATTTCCGCCAGGACCTTCTCGACGTCGATGATTTCCACCAGTTGCTCGTCAACCTTGCTGATGGCCGTCAGGTAATGCTGGCGCCCGGCGCTGGTGGGCGGCGGCATGATGGCTTCCCAGTTCATGTTGACGATGCGGTCCACGCCGCCCACCAGGAACGCCTGCACCGAACGGTTGTACTCGGTGACGATGATGGTGCTGTTGGGCCCCGGAACCAGCGGGCGCATGCCGATGGCCTGGGACAGGTCGATGACCGGCAAGGTCTGGCCACGCAGGTTGACCACACCGCAAACGAACGGGTGGCGCTGCGGCATCAGGGTCAGCTTGGGCAGTTGCAGGACTTCCTGGACCTTGAAGACGTTGATCGCGAACAGCTGCCGACCGGCCAGGCGGAACATGAGGATTTCCAGGCGATTCTCACCCACCAGCTGCGTGCGTTGATCTACCGTGTCGAGAATGCCGGCCATTAATGACTCCTGGGCTTGTTCTGATGAATTCACTAAAGACAGATATCGGCGGGATCCGCCGGATCTTGACTCGCATGCAAATTGCCACATGAAAGCCATTGATGTCACATTAACATCATGCTTTACTGAGCCGGTCAATTCATCAGCACGACTCTCCGACGGCGCGACCTTCTTCGCGGCGTGAAGTTCCCGCGCCTAAGGGTTTCCCCTAGCAACAATCAGGACCATCCTGATATTCGCAATATCCAATAGCCATTAATGTGACGCCATTCTCATTGCATGAACGGAGTCAGGCTTTTGTTTGTGATCGCAGAAAGGTGGCCCAGCACCCTTTCAAGCCTCAGTACCCACGCCCATCAAGCCCCAGCGCAAGTGCGCCGCATTGCTGTGGCCGGCATTCGGGTTGCTTGCAAAAGCGATGAACAACCACTCTCACAGCCGCTCGCGCCACCTGAAAAAAAATCAGATTTATCTGATATACAAACGCAAAAAACGCGTCATACCTTAAAACCGTTCAGCCAAGGCCCTATCCCGCCATCGGACTCGAAGTCATGGAGATAAGCATGCTAAAGGACGGCCATGAGTGCGCTCCCCCCCTGCCTGAGTTCCTGCTTGAAGCTCAGGCTCTACTGGCTAAATCGGAAGATTGCCTGAGCCATCTGCACTTGATCAGGAATGACGAAGAAGCGATCAACTGCCTGCTCGCCAGCCTGCTGTGCCTGGCCCAGACGGCAGCACGCCATTCCATCAGCCCGCTGGCCGAATTCGCCTTGCACATTCATGGCGTGTTGAAACGTACAGCACATCCAGTGGACCTCAACGATCCGATCCTCGACGCCTTGAAAAGCTGCCTGACCCTGATGGCCTGGCAACTGGAATTGATCGACCCGCACAACGGCCAACTCAATCTGGATGACAGCGAACAGGCCCTGCTGATCAACGAACTGACCGATCAAGTGGCGCAAAACTGTACCTGCGCTTATCCATCCTGCACCCATTGAAGTTGCACTTGTGCCGCTGGCTGGCAGATAAAACCCGCAGTTACAATAGCCAACCCGAAATATCAGTAGAACTTCAGGCTCAGGGTCAACTATCTGGTCGTTATTGAGTATTTCATACCCAAGAGCGACATTATCGATTCAACAACTCCAACTAGCGCCAGCCCCGGGACTTACTGTTCAGAGCCCTGTATGGGCCCGCAACATCGCCCACATCCCGCGCTTTCATTACCCCTCCCGAAGTCCATGGAGGAAATGGAACAAACGTGCAGCAGATCCATGTTCCTGACTTTCAGGACATATATAACTGTGCGTATAAACGCGACCAACGGTATCTTCGGTGGTATTATGTCGCCCATAAACGGCCACAGTAATGGCACTTTGATTCCAATGTCGACAGTCACTACTCGGCTTGTACAAGACAAACAGACAACGTTGATTGAAACCCAGTATTCAAATAACACCGTTTCTCAAACAAGCCTCGTCATCCACTTCTGACAGGGCTCTCGCAGCGAACATTCATTGGCTCCATCCGCTATGTACGCCAGCCTCAAGTCACTCTTCTCTTGGCCCCTCTCTCTAGATCATCTGCGCTGGCTCAGCCTGTTGCTGTGTTCCTGCTCGACCCTGGGCAACGCACTGATCTATTGCCTGGACCGGCCCTTGCCGCTGATCTTGCTGCTGCTCAATATCGCGGCCCTGACCTGTATCTGGGTGCAATACGGCTATTCGCGAAAGTCCATCCGTTTCCAGCCCCAGGAGCTCGCCGAACGCCTGCTAGAGGTCAAGGAAAATGAGCGACACCGCCTCAGCCGTGAACTGCACGATGACATCGGCCAGTTGCTGACAGCGGCAAAACTGCAGACCGATTGGCTCAAGCGTCGCCTGCCGGACGACCTGCAGGACTCCTGCGCGGTGCTCGGCACCACTCTGGAAGAGACCCTGGCCAAAGTGCGTGACGTGTCCGCAATCCTCAATCCCCGGCAGTTGGCCAGCCTGGGACTGGAGGCCAGCCTGCGCGCCCACCTGCTCAAGACCCTGGAAAACACCTCGGTGCACTGGAGCCTGGAATGCCGCCAGCGCCTGTCGGGAATCCCGGAAGAGATGGCCGTCGCAGCGTTCCGCATCACCCAGGAAGCGGTCACCAACATGCTGCGCCACGCCCAGGCGAAAAACCTGTTGGTACGAATACAGCGACTGCCGGAAGGTCTTTCGCTGTTCATCAGCGATGATGGCCAGGGGTTCGCCCCGGCCAGCGATCCCGGCGCCCTGGGCCAGCGCGGCATGGCCGGGATGCAGGAACGAATCAGCCAGTTGGGTGGCCTGTTGCAGGTCACCAGCGAGCTCGACCAAGGCACCCAGATCGAAGCACTCTTTCCCTGGGCCCCTCGCACCCTTGAGCGGGCCAGCACGAATAAGGTTTCACATTGACCTGTAATTTACTCTTGGTGGATGACCACTCGCTTATCAGGGCTGGCGTGCGTGCCCTGGTCATGGACATTCCCGGATACGCGGTGATCGGTGAAGCCGATGATGGCGCGCAACTGCTGGAAATGGTCGAGAAACTGCATCCGGACATCGTCCTGCTGGACCTGTCGATGAAACGCATCGGCGGCCTGGACGCCCTGCGCCGGCTCAAGGCAATGCGGCCCCAGAGCAAAGTCCTGATTCTGTCGATGCATACCGATCCCTCCCTGATCATGCAGGCCCTGGAATCCGGCGCCCACGGCTATTTGCTCAAGGACACCACCGCCACCGAACTCGAACACGCCCTGGAAGCCTTGCGCAACAACGAACGCTACCTGAGTCCGGCCATTGCTCACACCGTGATCAACCAGGCGCTGACCCGAGCCCAGAAGCACAAGCCCCAGCCTACGGAAAACCACAACCTGACGGCTCGCCAGCTGGAAATACTGCGGCTGATCGTGCGGGGCAAGTCCACCCGGGAGATCGCTCTGGGCCTGGGTTTGAGCATCAAGACCGTGGAAACCCATCGCTCGCAGATCATGAAACGCCTGCAGATCTTCGACGTCGCCGGGCTGGTGCTGTTCGCCGTGCGCGAGCGCATCATCAGCCTCGACGACTGACTCAGCGAGCGGCGCCGAGCAACGGCGAATCCGCCGGCAAATGCACCTGTAAAGCCGCAGGACGGGCGGTAAACCGCAAAGTGTCGCCCTGCAGCGGTTCGCCATCAAGATTGATGTCCAGGCCTCTTGAGGCCTTGATCTCGACCCAGGGCAGACGCGCGCGGACAAACATATTGTCGATCCCCAGGCCACCGGCCAGCAGACTCTTCAGAGTGCCCACCAGCTCCTGAGGCGCCGGCAGAATGCTGATATCCAGCAAGCCGTCGTCGGCCATGGCTCCCGGGCAAAGCTCGTGCCCGCCTCCCGCCTGCCGACCATTGCCGATGCCCAGGGCCAGCAATTCACCACGCCAATGGAAATCCGGCCCCTGCAACTCGCCATAAGCCGCACTCAACTCGGCAAAGCGCGACAGCCCGGTGAACAGATAAGCGGCACCGCCAAGGACTTTCTTCAAGTCTTCAGAGGTATTGGCAGTGACCTGGCTACCAAAGCCGCCGGTGGCCATATTGAGGAAAATCTGCCCGCCAACCTCCCCCAGGTCGATCGTCCGGGCCGGGACGTCCAGCAGTTCCAGGGCCGCCGCCGGGTCAAGGGGAACACCGGCAGCCCGGGCAAAGTCATTGGCCGTGCCCAATGGCAGCAGCGCCAGACTGGCCTGGGTCGACGCGTTGGCCAGGGCCTCGGCGATATCGCGCAGCGTACCGTCGCCGCCTCCGGCGATCAGCCGGGTATGCCCGGCGTCCAGCGCCTCGCTCACCAGACGCTGGGCATCTCCCGCCTCCCAGGTCAGACGCACCGAAACCTCCCAGCCGGCAGCACGCTTGGCCTCAACCGCAGCGCGCACCTCATCGTTGAGGGCCTGCTTGCCGTGCAGTATCAACAGTGCCTTGCGCTCATTCATCAACCATGACTCCGGTTATGGGTTCCTTGAGGGATGTTGACCTCGGGCACAGCGAAATAAGTCTGTCCCATCGATTATTTTTTTGCCCAAGCCAGCCTGGCTCGTACCTCACCACTCATGACCCAGATTAGCCTGCCAACGAGGAAAATCTTTCATAGCTAGTACGCCGAGTCGCTCTTCGACAACCGGCTGCGCTTGCAACTGATCCTGTGCAATCTGCCGCTGCCGGGCTGGCGCCGGTCAATAACTACCGTGACGAGCCTCATACCCTGGAAAAAATCAAAAAACGTGTCGAATTCGACCTGGAATACATCGAAAATTGGTCAGCCTGGCTTGAACTGCACATCCTGCTCCGCACCATTGCGTCCGTCATCATGATCCACGAGGCCTTCTAAATGAGCCCGCTCATTCCCTGCATCATTGCTGGCGGCGCCGGCACCCGCCTGTGGCCGGTGTCCCGCGAGGCGATGCCCAAACCCTTCATGCGCCTGCCGGACGGCGAGAGCCTGCTGCAGAAGACCTTCGTGCGCGCCACGGCCCTGAAAGACGTCGGCCGGTTGCTGACGGTGACCAACCGTGAAGTGCTCTTTCGCACCCTGGATGACTACCGCCCGCTGAACAAGACTCAGCTTGAGCTGGATTTCATCCTCGAACCCTTCGGCCGCAATACCGCGCCGGCCATTGCCGCCGCCGCGCTGCACGTCAACCAGCACTACGGCGCTGACGCACAACTGCTGGTGCTGCCCGCCGACCATCTGATCAATGACCTCCAGGCATTCGCCGCCGCGGTGGCGCGCGCCCGGCAGTTGGCCGAGCAAGGCTGGCTGGTGACCTTCGGTATCGAGCCGAGCCATGCCGAAACCGGTTTCGGCTATATCGAGAAAGGCCTGGGCTTGCACGGTGAAAGCTTCCAGGTCGGCCGTTTCGTCGAAAAGCCCGATGCTGCCACTGCCCAGTGTTACGTCGACGACGGCCAACACCTGTGGAACGCTGGCATGTTCTGCATGCGCGCTGATGTGATCCTCCGTGAGTTGCGCAAATTCGCGCCGCAGGTGGTCACTGCCGTCGAGCGCTGCCTGGAACAGAGCCACCAAAGGCAAGGCCAACGCGAAGTACAAGTGGAGCTGGACCGCGACAGCTTCGCCCTGGCGCCGGACATCTCCATCGACTACGCGGTGATGGAGCGCTCGAAGGAGGTCGCCGTGGTGCCCTGCCAGCTCGGCTGGAGTGATATCGGCTCCTGGCAAGCAGTGCGCGAGCTGAGCCCGGCGGACGTACACGGCAACCAATGCAACGGCGAGACCGTGCTGCATGATGTCCGCAACTGCTACATCGATTCACGCCAGCGCCTGGTGGGCGGTATCGGCCTGGACAACCTGATCATCATCGACACCCCGGACGCCCTGCTGATCGCCGACGGCAAGCGCAGCCAGGAGGTCAAACTGATCGCCCAGGAGCTCAAGCGCCTGGGCCACGACGCCTACCGCCTGCACCGCACCGTGAACCGCCCCTGGGGCACCTATACCGTGCTTGAGGAAGGACCGCGCTTCAAGATCAAGCGTATCGAGGTCAAACCCGGCGCCTCGCTGTCGCTGCAAAGGCACCACCACCGCAGTGAGCACTGGATCGTGGTCAGCGGCATGGCCCGGGTGACCAACGGAGAAGACGAGTTTCTGCTCGACACCAATGAGTCGACCTTTATCAAGCCCGGTCGCCCTCATCGACTGAGCAATCCCGGGGTGATCGATCTGGTAATAATCGAAGTGCAAAGCGGGGAGTACCTGGGCGAAGACGACATCGTGCGCTTCAACGACATTTATGGCCGAGCTCCTGCCGCCCCCGGTAGCACCTGAAACAGCGTTGGCCCCGTGAATCTGTCACAACGGCAAGTGACGACGCTGCTCGTCAGGCAACTCGCCCGATAAATAAACCCAAGCCCACGGGTCGGGCAGCCTCAGTACAGGCGCCTGAAAAGAGACGTAGGACTCAAAGTGAATTTTCTGACCGAAGAATGAGATTTGCCTGAATTGACCCTGCGGAGCCAATCAGTGACTGTGCATGCCAGGCGCTGACGCCTCATACAAGGAAGTGCACCGTCATGAACGACAAGGGGTTTTATCCACAAGGGCATTCAACGCTCAATCGCATCAACGACAGCTCCTGGCTGGCGGCTCCTCCACTTCGGGAGTTCGATCTGCCACTCTCGTCCGAAGCACATCCGCCTCATTCCAGGCCGCTATCGATAATCAAGCGCCTGGCCTGGTTGACATTTGCGGCCTCGGTAATGGCAGGGCTGGTGACCTGGGGTTTCCACAGCCGTTTCGGACTGCTGCTGTTATTGCTGCTGCGCTGAAGCAAGGCACGGACCCGGCGCCTAACCGGGCCCGTGGCCGATCAATCCAGCACTTCACTCAAAGGAATGAAATTGACCACGTCACCTTCCTCCAGGGTCCGACCTTCCAGCACCTCTACCAGACCTTCCGCCCAGGCAGCGCTGCGCAGTACGCCAGAGCTCTGATTGCGATAGATGATCGCTCGCCCATTCTCCAGGCGGCCACGCAAGTATTCGCGACGATTGCCGGGACGGGGCCAGACAAAGCCTGCCGGCACCTGGAAGCTCAATGGTTGCACCTGCTGCACGCCCTGGCGCCGCAGTAGATAAGGCCGCGCCAGCAGGGCGAAAGTCACCAGGGTCGATGCCGGATTGCCCGGCAGGCCAATCACCGGTACCCCACGAAAATGTCCGAAGGTCAGGGGTTTGCCAGGCTTGATCGCCAGTTTCCACAGGGCCAGCTCACCGGCCTCCCGCAGGGCGATGCCGAGAAAGTCCGCCTCCCCCACCGAGACACCACCGGTGGAAAGAATTAGGTCCACATCCCCCAGCTCCGCCAGGCGCTGACGGGTCGCGGGAAGATCGTCGGGAAGGATTCCCGCATCCAGCACCTCACAACCCAGGCGCTTCAACCAACTGCACAGCAGCACTCGATTGCTGTTGTAGATCTGCCCCGGACCAAGAGGCCGACCAGGCTCCACCAGTTCGTCGCCGGTGGACAACAACGCCACACGGACTCGACGCAGCACCTCAAGCTCGGCACATCCCAAGGACGCTGCCAGGCCCTGCTCGATGGGCCCCAAGCGCGTACCGGCAGCCAAGACCTGCTCGCCTATGGTGGTTTCCTGGCCCTGGGGACGGATGTTCTGGCCGACCTTCAATGGCTCGGTAAAACGTACGCGCTGATCATCCTGAACCTGGGTGTTTTCCTGCATCTCGACGCAATCCGCCCCCGCCGGCACCGGAGCGCCAGTGAAGATCCGCGCACAGGTTCCCGGCTGCAAGGGCTCGGGGGACTGCCCGGCGAAAATCCGCTGGCTGACCGGCAAGGGCTCGCCCTTCCAGTCCTCCACGCGCAAGGCGTATCCATCCATGGCGCTGTTGGGCCAAGGCGGCAGATCCAGGCTGGATACCAGCGCCTCAGCCAGGACCCGGCCCTCAGTGGCTGCCAATGGCAGTCGTTCACGCTCGACAATGGGCGCTGCCTCGGCCATGGCCAACAGGCGCGCCAATGCCTGCTCCACCGGCATCAAGGCCCCCTGCTTGCCCGGCTTACCCACGGGATTCACAAGGCGCCGCCTGTTTCAGGTGAGGGACGAAGTTGCACGGCCGATGCCGCGAATCCAACTGCTCGGCCAGTATTGCGTCCCAGCCGGTACGTACCGCATTGGTGGAACCCGGCAGGCAGCACACCAGGGTGCCATTGGCCAGCCCGGCCAAGGCACGGGACTGCACAGTGGAAGTACCTATATCCGCCACCGATATCTGCCGGAACAGCTCGCCAAAACCATCGACCTGCTTGTCCAGCAGGCAGGCCACAGCTTCCGGAGTACTGTCGCGACCAGTAAAACCGGTGCCGCCGGTGATCAACACCACCTGCACCACGTCATCGGCGATCCAGGTAGCGACCTGGGCGCGGATCTTGTACAGATCGTCTTTGAGCAACACCCGCGCAGCCAGACGATGGCCCGCGGCGCCCAGGCGCTCGACGAAGACCTGGCCGGAGGTATCGGTTTCCAGGGTGCGGGTGTCACTGACGGTCAGCACCGCAATATTCAGGGGAGCAAAAGGTACATCAGCCTTGGCTTTCATAGGCTCGATCCAGAGGTAGGAGACACAGCCCGGTGTTATATCACAGCGCTTTGATCCGGCGCCGCTGCGGGGCCGGCCTTCACCTTGCCCCGGACTGCCAGCACACGCAGTCCAGCCGTCGAGAAAGCCAGACCGCGGACAAACAGGCGCTGTGAGCTAAGCTGCAGCCGCCAACGCCTGCGATCCGCCCGGCAACGTGACAGAATGTCCCTGGCCAAGGAACTTGCAGACGTTGTATACGTCTGAAGACCAGCACTCAAAAGTACTCATTTCGGAGACACACAATGACTCAACGGACCCTCGCCACTCTCATGCTCGCACTGGGCCTGGCCACTCTCGCCGGTTGCGCCTCGCCGACAGTGATCACCCTGAATGACGGTCGCGAAATCCAGGCCGTCGATACCCCTGAATACGACAAGGATTCCGGCTTCTACGAGTTTGAACAGCTGGACGGCAAACAGACTCGCATCAACAAGGATCAGGTTCGTACCGTCAAGGAGCTGTAAGTCCGACGGTGGTTGCTCTGATGTAATAAAACCCGCCTGTTGCGGGTTTTATTGTTTCTGCGAGACGGTTTTTCACCACTGCAGGCTGATACGGCTTTCGAACTCGCGCTCCTGCCCAGTCAGCGGATCGATGAAGCGCAGGCCCTGAGCCAGCAGCTTCAATGGATTGTCATAGTCATCCTCGGCGTCCTTGAGCACCTCGGGGTAGAACGGGTCATTGCAGATCGCCGCTCCAAGGGCACTCATGTGTACCCGCAACTGATGCTTCTTGCCCGTCACCGGGTACAAGGCATAGCGCCACAGATCGCCGTGCCTTTCCCTGACGTCGATGGCGGTTTCGGTATTGCTCGCCCCCTCGCCTTCCTGCATGCGGAAGAAGGGCTCCCCGTCCACCAATCGGCTTTTGTGCACCAGGGGAAAACTCAGGTGTGGCAAGGCGCCGGCAATGGCTTCATAGCGTTTCTCGATCTGCCGGGTAGGGAACAACGCTTGATAGGCCGAGCGGCTGCCGGGATGGGCAGAAAACAGCACCAGCCCTGCCGTATGCCGGTCAATGCGATGCAGGGGCACCAGATTCGGGTTGTCCAGGCGGCGGATAAGGCGACGCAGCAAAGTCTGCTCGACGTACTCGCCCGCAGGGGTGACCGGCAGAAAATGCGGTTTGTCCGCCACCACAAGATGCTCGTCGGCATAGAGGATGGTCTCCTGCACCGGGATCACCTTCTCATCCGGCACCTCGCGAAAATAATGAATCCGCAAGCCTTCGCGATAGGCCAGGTCCAAACTAATGGGCTGGCCCTGCCCGTCCAGCACTCGGCCGCGGGCGATACGATCCAGCCATTGTTCACGACTGATGGCCTTGAAATGATCACACAGGCAATCCAGCACCGTCGGCCAGGAGCCAGGGGGCAGATACAAGGTACTGGCCTGATGCTGTGCAGCGGAAAAGCTCGCGGTGGACATACAAAAGCTCGAAAGATCAATGCAAGGCGGCATTATCCAACAGCGCCCCTTAGGAACCTAGAAGCAGTTTGCCCGACCTCAGGCACACGAGTGCTTGGCCTGGGCCGCTGCCTCGGTGAACTCCTTGAGCCAGCGCAGCACATCCACAGCCTCCCAGCGACCCGGATCATAGAGGGCATAGAGCAGCCCCTGATAACCCACCACATCCAGCTGCCGGTGGTAACCCGCTCGCTGGAACAGGGCTTCGATCTCGGCAAAGCAGGTATTGAAGTGCAGCTTGTTGAAGGGTGTCTTGCCCTCGGTGACCAACCCATCCAGGCGTAACTCAAGCACCGCCTCACGGAGCACATCGGTGGACATGCTGTTCACGCTGTTTTTCAGTTGTTCGACATTGACCATCATTTATTCCTTTAACCGTTTGAAGCGTCCGCCATATCCATCAGGGCTGCTTGCGTCCCACATAACTGACCACCCACAACACCACGCCCCAGATCTCGATCGAGCCCAGGTCATCCAGCACCAGGGAAGGGATGGAAGGGCGCGCCGCCTTGAGCAAAAGACCGCCACGAGGATCGGGAGCCAGCAGGCGCAGCGAGTATTCATGGGCGCCTTGGGGACGTACCACCAGGTACTGATCCACCACCGGATTGGCTGAGCGATCGACGATCAGCCGGTCCCCGGGGTAGATGCCGAACCCCAGCAGGTTGTCGTCGTCCACCAACAGGCCGTGGATCTGGGGAGACCCCAGACCCAGGGTCCGATCTAGGGAAAAGCCGCTACCGGTGGGCTCATTGGCAACGGCAGCGCAGCCGCTGTCACCCAGTTCCAGAAAACAGGTTGGCAACGGCTGTGAGCGTTCGGTACCGGTCAGGAAAGTGAGAGACATGGCGAGACTCCTGGATAGCTGTATATGCATACAGTAAACCAATCGACAGATCTCGCCAATGAATTCCGACCATGGGCGACAGGCGGAAGCTCGGATGTTGCAAGCCAAGTGTCAGCGCAGGAACGCCACCACCTGCTCGGCGTCGAAAGGCCAGCCGAGCTCGGCGCCATTGTCCACCCGGCGCAACACCGGGATACGCAGGCCATAGCTTTCGAACAGTTCCTGACTCTCGGCGATGTCCACCAGCTCGACCATCAGGCCGTGCTCCACTAGCGGCATCAACTCGGCCTCGGCCAGTTCGCACAGGTGGCAACCAAGGGTGCCGAACAATTGGCATTCAGGGGGCATGACAGGGCAACCGTGTGAAGAACGGGTGCTTATTTTAGGCCCGAGCGCGAAAGCCGTCGACCCGCCTCTGTCCAGATATGCCGAGGCCCCATGCCCCTCTGCGGCCCTGCGCAGAGAATGCTCCGACAGGCGTACAGCACCTCGATAGGCACCTTCTGAGCCTGGCCAAGGCTCGCGAATATGCGAAATTCTCAACAAAAAATGACATGAGTCAGAATTATTTACCGCCAACCGGGCGATCCTCGCGGCCTTTTTGCCTCTAGGCTTTGCCCTGCCCGCCCCCTTGTCCGGAGATGCCCGTTGTTTGCCAATCTGCTGATCATTCTCGCTTCATCACTGGTGGTCATTGCGCTGTTCCGGCGCCTGAGCCTGCCACCGGTCCTGGGCTATCTGTCGGTGGGGCTGATGGTCGGGCCCACCGCCCTGGACTGGGTCAATGACAGCGAGGACCTGCCGGACCTGGCGGAACTGGGGGTGGTCTTCCTGCTGTTTTCCCTGGGCCTGGAATTCTCCCTGTCGAAGATGCTCGCCCTGCGCCGCGTGGTGTTTGGCCTGGGCAGCCTGCAAGTGCTGTGCAGTGGCCTGATCCTCGGCGTGCTCCTGGCCTTGTTCGGCATGCCCCTGACCTCGGCGCTGATGCTCGGCACCGGCCTGGCCCTGTCGTCCACCGCCATCGTCAGCAAGGAGCTGACCAGCCTCGGCGAGATCTTCAGCAGCCACGGACAGAATGCCATCGGCGTGCTGCTGTTCCAGGACGTGGTGGCGGTGCTGTTGCTGACCCTGGTGCCGGTCTTCGCCGGCCACAGCGACCAGGCCTGGTACTGGGCCCTGCCTGTCACCCTGGGCAAGACCCTGGTGCTGTTCTTCGGCCTGCTGCTGGCCAGCCGCTGGTTGCTACCCCGGCTGTTCCACGAAGTCGCCGCCTCCCACTCTGCCGAGCTGTTCGTATTGCTGGCCCTGGTGATTGTGCTGCTGACCGCCTGGCTCACCCACTTGCTGGGCCTGTCGCCGGCCCTGGGGGCCTTCCTTGCCGGCATGCTGCTGGGAGAAAGCCACTACCGGCACCAGATCGAAGCCGATATCCGTCCGTTCCGCGACATTCTCCTGGGGCTGTTCTTCGTCAGCATCGGCATGCTCATCGACCTGCAACTGTTCATCGACCACAGCCTGTTGATCCTCGGCCTGACCATGGCCCTGCTACTGATCAAGGGCAGCGTGGTGGCGATCCTGCTCAAGCTGCGCGGCAGCGACGGCGAGACGGCATGGCGCAGCGGCCTGGCCCTGGCCCAGGGCGGCGAGTTCTGCTTCGCCCTGATGGCGCAGATGCAACTGACCCAGATGATCCCGTCGCACTTGAGTGGCCTGCTGCTGGCCGCCACCTTCAGCTCCATGCTGCTGACCCCACTGTTGCTGCGCGCCGCGCCGGTGATCACCGCGCGTCTGCACCGCAAGCCCAACCAAACCGCGCAATTGGAGGAAATCAGCGCGCAGAACGCCGAACTGCAGGGCCATGTGGTGATCTGCGGCTATGGCCGGGTCGGCCAGTCCATCGGCCGCTTCCTGCGTCACGAGCAACTGCGATTCATCGCCCTGGACGATGATCCGGTGCGGGTCCAGGAGGCCTCGGCGGCAGAGAGCTGCGTGCATTACGGCGATTGCCGCCGTGGCGACCTGCTGGCCGCCGTGGGCCTGGAGCGGGCCCGCCTGCTGGTGATTGCCGTGGACAAGACCGACATTGCCCTGACGGTGCTCAAGGCAGCGCGACGCCTGGATCGCAACGTGCCGATCCTGGTGCGGACCCGGGATGACAGCCAGTTGGCGGAACTCAAGGCCGCCGGCGCCAATGAAGTGGTGCCAGAGCTTTTAGAGTCGAGCCTGATGCTGGCTTCCCACGCCCTGATCATGCTCGGCCTGCCGGAGCAACGGGTACAACGCACCGTGGACGAGGTGCGTCACAGCCGCTATCGCCTGCTGCACGGCTTCTACCATGGGGCGCAAAGCAGCACCCAGGACAATCACGAGCCACCCGCGGTGCAAATGCACGCGGTCAACCTCGACGCCGACGCCCACGCCTGCAACCGACTGCTGCAAGAGCTGGGACTGGAAGCACTGGGCGTGGATGTGCAAGGCGTGCAACGCAATGGCAGCGAACTGCCGCTCAATCCGGCCCCGCGCCTGCGAGCCGGAGACCGGATACTGGTGTCCGGCTCCCAGGCCGCGATCGAGGCCTGCGAAGCACGCCTGCAGGGCGGTTGAGGCCGTCCCGCCCCGGCCCTGAGCAGTTCGCTGCCTGGGCCGGTGGCCCCTCAGTCCTGACTCACCGCACCGATCTTGTGCAGCGACAGGTCGGCGCCGTAATACTCCTGCTCCTGGGTCAGGCGCAGCCCGCAGACGGCCTTGATCACGCCATACACGGCGAATCCGCCCAGCAGCGCCACCAGTACCCCAAGGCCGGTGCCAATCAACTGGCTGGCCAGGCTGACACCGCCCAACCCACCCAATGCACTCTGGCCGAAGATCCCGCAGGCAATCCCGCCCCACACACCGCACAGGCCATGCAGCGGCCAGACTCCGAGCACATCGTCGATCTTCCAGCGGCTCTGGGCGGCCATGAAGCACCAGACGAACAAGGCCCCGGCCATCGCCCCGGTGACCAAGGCGCCCACCGGATGCATCAGGTCGGAGCCGGCGCAGATCGCCACCAACCCGGCCAGCGGCCCATTGTGCAAAAAGCCCGGGTCGTTGCGTCCGACGATCAACGCCGCCACGGTGCCGCCGACCATGGCCATCAGCGAGTTCACCGCCACCAGCCCGCTCACCCCTTGCAGGGTCTGGGCGCTCATCACGTTGAAGCCGAACCAGCCGACAATCAGGATCCACGAGCCCAACGCCAGGAAGGGAATGCTCGACGGCGCGAACGCCACCAGCTTGCCGTCGCGGTAACGGCCATTGCGCGGCCCCAGCAACAGCACCGCCGCCAGCGCCAGCCAGCCGCCCATGGCATGCACCACCACCGACCCGGCAAAATCATGGAAGCCGGCGCCAAAACGCTGCTGCAACCAGGCTTGCACCCCGAAGTTGCCGTTCCACACCAGCCCCTCGAAGAATGGATAGACGAACGCCACAATCAGCACCGTGGCGCACAATTGCGGTACAAAACGCGCACGCTCGGCAATGCCGCCGGAGATAATCGCCGGAATCGCTGCGGCGAAGGTCAGCAGGAAAAAGAACTTCACCAGACCGTAGCCGTGGTCGGCACTGATCACCGCCGCCGGTTGCAGGAAGCTCACGCCGTAGGAGATCCAATAGCCTATAAAGAAATAGGCCAGGGTCGAGACGGCGAAGTCGCTGAGGATTTTCGACAGGGCATTGACCTGGTTCTTCTGCCGGACCGTGCCCACTTCGAGGAAGGCAAAACCGGCGTGCATGGCCAGGACCATGACCGCCCCGATCAGAATGAACAGGGTGTTGGAACCGTGGACCAGGGTGTCCACAGCGCTTTGCAGATTTTCCATGGAGTAGGCAGATCCGAAATCGGCCATCATCTCCCCGGCTTCACGGCCGGCCTTGCACCAAATTGGCTCCGGGACACGCCATCACGCGTAATCGGTGAACCGTTTTGGCGCGCCAGGGGCCGCACGCGAAACCACGGGAAGGAGATTGACCTGAGGTTGTGATTTTTTTGGCCAGGGTTTACGCGGGCTGCAGCGCCACCCTTGCTCGTTTTCGGCGCAAGCCTCACGCCTTGCGCACCAGGACAAAGCAAAAGCTGTACCAGACAATTACAGTGAACCTTCACTCGGGGCTCACACTCATAGCTCACACACGCAATCAACGGAGAAACAACCATGGCCAGCAAAACGGCGAAGACGGCTCAAGAAGTACTGATGGCGGATTTTCAGGCACTGGTCAGTGACACGGAGCGTCTGCTGGAACACACCGCGACCCTGGCCGGCGACCAGGCCGATGAACTGCGCGAGCAGATCCACGACAGCCTGCTCAAGGCCCGGGAAACCCTGCAACTGACCGAGGACTCCCTGCGCCAGCGTGGCCAGGCTGCAGTCACGGCTGCTGAAGACTATGTACAGAGCAACCCTTGGCAGTCCGTCGGGATTGCTGCCGGCGTCGGCTTTCTCATCGGCCTGCTGGCGACGCGGCGCTGATATGGCTATCGGCGAATCCACTTCGTCCGGCAGCGGTCCAAGCGCGTCCTCGCGGCGCCTGGGGGCCGCTGTCCTGGGCCTGTTGCACAGCCACGTCGAATTGTTCGGCATCGAGTTACAGGAACAGAAAGCCCGCACCGTCAGCCTGCTGCTGTTCGCCGGCCTGGCCCTGGTGTTTGCCCTGCTGTTGCTGGTGGGGTTGTCGGCGCTGGTGCTGATCCTGCTGTGGGACAGCTATCGCCTGGCCGGGATCATCGGCCTGTGCGTGTTCTATACCCTGGCGGCAGTGTTCTGCGGCCTGCGCCTGAAGTCGGCGATCTTTGATGAATCTTCGCCCTTCCACGCCACGCTCGAAGAGCTGGCCAATGATCGGGAGCGCCTGCTGCCATGAAGTTGCCGGACATTCCGCAGAACACCTCACGCCGGGAAATGCGCAAGGTACTGATCCGCCTGCGCATGGAAATGCACCGCCAGGAAATCCGTCACGAGTCCCAGCAATTGCTGCAACCCCTGCAACGGGTTCGCGGCCTTGGGCAAAGCTGGCAGGAAGGCTTTGGCATCAAGCACGCCCCACTCTGGGGCGTGGCGGCGGTGACCCTGCTGGGGTTCATCACCGGCAAGGGTGCCAAGAGCGGCGGCACCAGCAGCCTCACCCGCCTGATACGCCTGGGCACCAGCCTGTTGCCACTGATCAGACTGGCGCTGCAAGGCGCCTCGCGCAAACCCTGAGCGAGCATCGTCAAGCGCCTGCAACAGGCAACGGCTGATCTGGCTGCATTCTTGCTAAGCAACCCGGATCGGCCCCTTTACCAAGGGGTCGACCCAGGGTGGGTGAAAACGCCATATTGCTGAACGCGGCAATGTTCACCCAGCCTGGACGCCTGTCTGTCTACCCGACAGCCACAGCCCCCTACCAACAAGACTCTATAAGGAGGCCCTGTGATCGACGGGCAACCGCTCGCCTGCTTCCAGCCATTCATCGATACCGCTACCGGGCGCATTGCCGGAGTCGAAGCTCTGGGCCGCCTGCGCCAGGGCAATGGGCAACTGGCGTCGGTGGGGCCGCTGTTCGCCGATCCCCGCACCCCTTCCAGCGCCTTGCGGCGTCTTGATCGCCTGGTCCGCGACGATGCCTTGCGCCGCCTACACGAAGCCCCGGCGGACTGGTTCCTGAGCCTGAACATTTCCCCACGCTGGATCAGTCGATTGCGGCCAGGACAGCCGTTGCCCAGCCTCAAGCAGTTGCAGCAAAACGAGGTCGATCCGCGGCGCATCGTCTTCGAGATCACCGAGCTGGGGGGCAACAGCCAGCGCCTGACCGAGGTGGTGGCGCGCTATCGCCAGGCGGGAGCGCGAATCGCCATCGACGATTTCGGCGCCGGCTACTCGCAACTGGACCGGGTGCTGGCGCTGCAACCGGACATCCTCAAGCTCGACATGCGCCTGTTCCAGGCCGCAGCCCGGGGCGGGCCCAGCAGCGATGTGGTCAAGGCACTGGCACAGATGGCGGAAAAAACCGGCTGCTGGATCATCGCCGAAGGGGTGGAAACCGAGGCCGAACTGGATTTCGCCCTGGAGTGCGGCTCGCGTTACGTACAGGGCTTCCTGTTTGCCAGGGCCGAGGAACAGCTGTTCGCCAGCGATGCCTTCGTCCAGCCCTTCGCCCGCCTGCGCGAGCGCTATGTGCGGCACAAGCTGGCCGAACGCAACCGCCTGATGCGCATGCGCCTGCAACTGGCAGAGCTGATGAACCTGTTGCAGGCCTGGGCCCAGGCTCAGGCTCCCATCAGCCAACTGCCCGCCGTGGAGGCCTTTCCCTGGCTGCTGCGTTTCTACCAGTGCGACCGCCACGGCACCCAACTGACGCCCAATCTGGAATGGCGCCATAACCGCTGGCAGGCCGACAGCAGCTATGTGGGCCACAACTGGTCCTGGCGCCCGTACTTCTATCACCTGCTGGCCGAAGGCTGGGAGGAGCGCCGCCTGACCCTGTCCAACACCTACCGCGACGCCACCAGCAACCAGTACTGCCTGACTGCCGGCCAGTTCTTCGACAACGGCCAGCGCCTGCTGCTGATCGATATCGACGCCGCCGGCCTGTAGCCCCGTCCCGTTTGCCGGCGAGCGCAGCGAGCGCGGCGACACGATGGGTGCACGGGCTGCGGGCCCTTTCGCCGGCAAGCCGGCTCCTACAGGTGGGGCGCAGGCCACGCCATTTCCGCGTAGGAGCTGGCTTGCCAGCGAAGGCGTCGGCCCTATAGATGCACCAGCGCAGACCATGCGCCTCTTGCGGCCACGCCCAGGAACCCGGAAGCTCTGCCCTTCAGTTTTTTTTCGGAGAGACCCCGCCTTGGATTGGCAGACCCTGCTCAACCGCGAACGCCTCGGAAAGCCAGTGCACAGCCCGGAAGAACTCGGCCGTAGCCCTTTCCATAAAGACCATGACCGCATCATCTTCTCCGGCGCCTTCCGCCGCCTGGGGCGCAAGACCCAGGTGCACCCGGTGTCCAGCAACGACCATATCCACACTCGCCTGACCCACTCCCTGGAAGTCAGTTGCGTCGGTCGCTCCCTGGGCATGCGCGTCGGCGAGACCCTGCGCGGCGCCCTGCCCGACTGGTGCGACCCCAGCGACCTGGGGATGATCGTGCAGTCGGCCTGCCTGGCTCACGACATCGGCAACCCGCCCTTCGGCCATTCTGGCGAAGACGCCATCCGCCACTGGTTCCAGCAGGCCGCCGGGCGTGGCTGGCTGGACGCGATGAGCGAGGCCGAACGCCAGGACTTCCTCAATTTCGAAGGCAATGCCCAGGGTTTCCGGGTCCTGACCCAGCTTGAATATCACCAGTTCGATGGCGGCACCCGGCTGACCTACGCCACCCTCGGCACCTACCTCAAGTACCCCTGGACCGCGCGCCACGCCGATTCCCTGGGCTACAAGAAGCACAAGTTCGGCTGCTACCAGAGCGAATTGCCGCTGCTGGAACAGATCGCCCACAAGCTGGGCCTGCCGCAGTTGGAGGAACAGCGCTGGGCCCGGCATCCGCTGGTGTATCTGATGGAAGCGGCGGACGACATCTGCTACGCCCTGATCGACCTGGAAGACGGCCTGGAGATGGACCTTTTGGAGTACGCCGAAGTCGAGTCCCTGCTGTTGGGGCTGGTGGGCGACGACCTGCCGGAAACCTATCGCCAGCTGGGCCCGGGAGATTCGCGCCGGCGCCGCCTGGCGATCCTGCGGGGCAAGGCCATTGAGCACCTGACCAACGCCGCCGCCCGGGCCTTTGTCGAACAGCAGGACGCACTGCTGGCCGGCACCCTGCACGGCGATCTGGTGGAGCACATGCATGGCCCGGCCAAGCGTTGCGTGCTCAATGCCAAGGACGTGGCGCGGCGCAAGATCTTCCAGGACAAGCGCAAGACCCTGCACGAGATCGGCGCCTACACCACCCTGGAAATTCTCCTGAACTCGTTTTGCGGCGCGGCATTGGAGCAGCACGGCGGCAAGACCCCGTCGTTCAAGAACCGGCGGATTCTCGATCTGCTGGGCAATAACGCGCCGGACCCGAACTGGCCGCTGCACACCTCGTTCCTGCGCATGATCGATTTCATCGCCGGCATGACCGACAGCTACGCCAGTGAAATGGCCCGGGAAATGACCGGACGCTCAAGTCCGCAATGACCCTCGCTCATCAAGTGCCTGGCCGCTGCGCCAGGCACTTGATATGACCTGCAACATCCAATCGACAACTAAGGGATTCCCCTAGCCAGGCCGCCGCAACAGCAGCCGACAAACTCCGGATATACGCCAGTACAAGGGGAAAAACACTCGGCGCTACGGGCATTTCATTCAAGAGTCCGACTCTAAGGCATTCCCCGACCAACATGACTTCAATTAACGAACAACACGACTAGAGCAACTACTCAGGTAGAAAGAGCAACTAGCCGTAAACACTTGGTGTGCGGGGCGCAGATATTGCGCTGCTTTCACAAATTCGAACACCTGTTCTTGATTCAACCAAACATCCTACCTTTGCAGATTCTCACGATTTCCCTGAACCCCTTGCCAATCAAGGCCGCCAGGAATTTTTGTTAGCCTTCTATGCATTTACAATTTACGTACAAATCGAGTTTTTAGTTTCGGATAGTCTCGATTTCAACAAGATATTTCCCCGCTGACCGCCCTCGGAAAAATTAATTTCACACTGCGCTGTAACGTTTGCACTGCAACTCACTCAACCCTTTTGTCATACCTGATTTTAGATTGAAGCACCCGGCTCTCACTCAGGAATTGTCACTCGCGAGCACTTGAACATAGGCCCCCGATATAGCAATCGACGGCACCTCATATTCATCGTGCAGAACTTAAAGCGACGTCACTAGTTGAGCCTCAACGATCGGCTTTTCTGTTGTTCGTCACTTGGTCTTTTTACAGTAAGGATGCCAAGTGCCCTATTCATCACGCACCGACCGCTCCCTTCTTGCCCACTCCGGCAGCTGGTGCCTGGGACTGGTACTGGGTCTGAGTTGCCTGGCCCCGGCCTTGGCCGACGATCTGCAACCGGGTCAGGAAGCCCTGCGCCTGCAGCAGCAACAGCAACGGGACCTGCAACAGTTGCAACTGGAGCAGCGCCAGCGGCAGATGCAGCGCGGCAGCTTCAGCAGCACCCCGGCCACGCCCAACCTGCCGGAGCAGACCGCCAGCGACAGCCGCTGCTGGCCCTTAAGCGGCACCCGCATCGGCGGCGTCAGCCTGTTCAGCAAAACCCGGCTCAATGACGCCATCAAGCCGTACGTGGCGCCGTGCATGGGGGTCAACCAGATCAACCAACTGCTGGCCGCCATCACCCGTCTCTACGTCGAGGCCGGCTACATCGCCAGCCGCCCCTACCTGGCCAGCACTCCGGCCGCCGGCCACAGCCTGGATATCCTGGTGGAAGAAGGCTACGTCGAAGCCATCGAACTGGCCGACCAGAGCCTGCCGGTGTCCCTGGGTGGGGCCTTCCCCGGCATGCTCGGCAAGCCCCTGAACCTGCGAGACCTGGAGCAGGGCCTGGATCAACTGAACCGCCTGCGCTCCCTGGACCTGACCGCCGATATCGCCCCGGGCAGCCAGCCCGGCGCCTCGCGGATCATCCTGCGTTCGCGCAGCAGCGCCGCACGCTGGGGCCTCGGCCTGGGTGTGGATAACCTCGGCAGCGCCGGCACCGGCCGCGACCGGCAGTCGATCAACCTCAATCTCGACAGCCCGTTGCAGATCAACGACGCGCTGAACCTGAACTACAGCGACACCCTCAACCACGGCCCGCGCTACAGCCGCAGCAGCAGCCTGTTCTACTCGGTGCCCTACGGTTACTGGACCTACAGCCTGTTCGCCAGCCACGCCGAATACCGCGCCCCGCTCAAGCTGGCCCGCACCACCCTGTACAACAGCGGCCGCACCGACATGGTCAGCGGCCGCGCCGACCGGGTGCTGTGGCGCGACCAGAGCCACCAGCTCAGCGCCAACCTGCAACTGGCCTACAAGGACGTGGACAGCTATCTGCAAAAAGCCCACCTGCAGATCCAGAGCCCGACCCTGACCGTGGCCGAGGCAGGACTCAACCTGTTCTGGCTCAACAGCGCGGTATGGAACCTGGATGTCAATTACGCCCAGGGCCTGACCTGGTTCGGCGCCGACCGTGACTCGCAGCAGGTGCAACGCAACCTGCCCCAGGCGCAGTTCCGCAAGTACCGCGCCGGCCTCAGCCAGTGGCGCAACGGCCAGTGGGGCAACCAGCGCTGGCAGTGGCAGAGCCAACTCTCGGCCCAATACAGCCCGGACCCGCTGCCGGCCATCGAACAACTGCTGGGCACCGATGACTCGGCCGTGCGCGGCTACCGCGTCAACAGTGCCTCCGGCGCCATCGGCGCGGTGTGGCGCAACACGCTGCGTCTGCCGCTCAACAGCGACCTGCCGGTCAAGATCACCCCACGCCTGGGCCTGGACAACGGCTGGATCAAGGCCGAGCACGGCGCCCAGAGCCGCCATCTCGGCGGTGCCAGCCTGGGCCTCAACCTGGCCTGGAAAAACCTCCAGGTCGACCTGGATTACCAACACAGCCTCACCAACCCGCAGGGCTTTCGCACGGAACCGGAAGTCTGGCTGGCCAGGTTCAGCCTGCAGATTTGATCAACCGCCGATTAGCCTGAAACACCCGATGAACCTGAGCACAACGCGCCGTTGCACCCAAGAAAGCAACGCCCGGCTCACCCACTCAGCACGAGGTTCTCATGCCTGACAACACTCATAGATTCAACCTTTCACCCCAGGGCACATTGCGCTGGACCATCGCCGGCCTGCTGCTGGTGTCCCATCTGCCCCTGGCCCTGGCCGGCGGAATCACCGTGGTCGAAGGCCCCGGCGGCACCCCGCAACTGCAAAACCAGGGCGGCGTGCCCATCGTCAACATCGTCGCGCCCAATGCCGGTGGCCTGTCCCATAACCAGTTCCTGGACTACAACGTCGGGCAACAAGGCGTGGTCTTGAACAACGCCCTGCAGGCCGGGCAGTCGCAACTGGCCGGACAACTGGCGGCCAACGCGCAACTCCAGGGCCAGGCGGCCAGCGTGATCCTCAACGAGGTGATCAGCCGCAACGCCTCACAACTCAATGGCGCCCAGGAAATCTTCGGCCGCGCCGCCGACTTCGTGCTGGCCAACCCCAACGGCATCTCGGTCAATGGCGGCAGCTTCATCAACACCCCCAATGCCAGCCTGGTGGTGGGTCGCCCGGAACTCCAGGACGGCAAGCTGCAGGGGCTCAACACCCAGGACGCTCGGGGCCAGTTGGATATCCACGGCGGCGGTCTGCGCAATGCCGAAGGCTCGATCAACCTGATCGCCCCACGCATCGACAGCAAAGGCAGCCTCGCCGCCCGGGACCAGTTGAACGTGACCGTGGGCCGCAATCAGCTCGACTACCCCAGCGGCAAGGTGCTGAAGGTCGCCCCGACCAGCCACACCCAGGACCAGCGCATCGATGCCAGCCTGTTCGGCGCCATGCAGGCCGGGCGGATCAACATCGTCAGCACCGCTGAAGGTGCCGGAGTCCGGGTGGGCGCCGTCCAGGTGGATGGCCGCGACGGAGTCAAGCTGAGCTCCGCCGGTGATCTGGACATCCGCGGCGAGGCCGTGGCCAACAGCCTCGACGCCACGCGCGCCGGTGTTCGCAGCCAGGGTGATATCGAACTCCACGGTGCCAAGGACCTGACCCTGGCCGCCACCGACGTCAGCGGCCGCAACGTCAAGCTCGATGCCGGGCGCAACCTGACCCTGAGCAGTATCGAAAGCCGCAAGCTCCAGGAAAAACGCCAGCAGTGGGACAAGAGCACCATCGGCATCACCTGGGAGACCTACGACGCTACCCAGACCGATAGCGAAACACGCCAGCACGGTAACAAGGTGCTGGCCCAGCATGACGCCGAGCTGAAATCCGGCGCCAATACCCAGATCCAGGGCAGCAGCGTCGAAGCCGGTCATAACCTCAGCGCCCGCAGCGGCGGCGACCTGCAACTGACTGCCGCCACCGAAACCCAGACCCAGCGCGACCAGGGCAAGCACCGCAAGCACCTGTGGAAGGAAAACTGGGACAACGCCAGCAGCCAGCAGCGCAGCGTCACCAGCCAGCTCAAGAGCGGCAAGCAACTGCAACTCGACAGCCAGCAGAATCTGCGCCTTGAGGGCGCCGAACTGCACAGCCAGGGCGACATCCAACTGGCCGCCAAGGACGTCGACATCAACAGCGCCAGCCGCCGGCAAAGCCAGAGCAACCAGCATTACTCCGGTGACCTGGTGGGCGGTGGTTTCTTCGGCAAGAACGCCGACGGGGACCAGGGCAAGACCGAGAACCAGGGCAGCAAGGTCATCGCCGACGGCAAGCTGATCGTGCGCGCCGACAGCGTACGCATCAGCGGCAGCCAGGCCCGGGGCGGCACCCAGGCCAGCGTTATCAGCGACAAGGGTTCATTGACCATCGACGGCGTGCAGGACACCTCCCACCGCAACAGCCACAGCAAGGACAGCAAGTTCTTCGGCATCACCAAGGATGAGAGCCGTCAGCAGCACAAGGACAGCACCACCGTCAGCAGCCAGGTGCGCTCGGACAGCAACCTCAAGTTGCAAAGTGCCGAGGACCTGACCATCAGCGGTTCCCAGGTGGCCGCTGCGGGAGCACTGGACGCCAGCGCCAAGGGCACGATCAAGGTCGCGGCCGCGGCAGACACCCAGCACGACAGCAGCAGCACCCAGAAGCGCGGCTTCGACGCCTACGCCAAGGAAAACGCCCCGGGCACCGGCCAGTACCGGGCTGGAGTGCGCTACCAGGATGAGCAGCGCAACGACAGCAGCGACAGCACCCGGCAACAGGCCTCCAGCCTCACTGGCGGCACCCTGGCGGTCACCGCCGGCGAGGACCTCAAGGTGCAAGGCAGCGACCTTGCGGCCACGGCCGGCGATGCCAGCCTGAGCGGCAAGAATGTGCAGTTGCTGGCTGCGGACAACCAAACCCAGAAGCACAGCGACAGCACCACCACCGGTGGCGGCTTCTACTACACCGGCGGCCTGGACCGCGCCGGCAATGGCCTGGAAGTGGCCCACACCAGCAGCCAGGACAGCAGCAGCAAGAGCACTGCCCAGACCAGCAACATCGCTGCCAGCGGCAACCTGACCATCAATGCCGGCAACCGCCTCACCACCGAAGGCGCCCAGGTCAAGGCCGGCGGTGCATTGCAGGTCAATGCAGCCGAGATCGACAACCAGGCCGCGCACAACCACGAAAGCAGCAGCCACAAGGAGAACAACTGGGCGGTGGATGTCGGCGCCAACGTCGAATACAAGGGCGTCACCCGCCCCATCGAAAAAGCCATCCAGGGCGTGGCCCAGCGCAAGTTCCACCAGCCTGGGGTACTCGATGCCCTGGAACAGCCCAATGTCGGGCTCGATGTGGATGTCAGCCACCAGAACCGCCAACGCAGCGAAAACGCCAGCACCGCCGTGGTCAGCCAGCTGAGCGGCGCCCAGGTCGCGGTCAAGGCCGATGGGCAACTCAAGGACCAGGGCACCCAGTACCGCGCCACCGACGGCGCCGTGCAGATCAGCGCCGGCAGCCTGGTGGCCAGTGCCGCCAGCGATACCCACAGCAGCAGCGAACAGGCCGTGGACGCCAAGGCCGGCGTACGGGTCTACACCAACACCGGTGAAGACCTGAACATCCGTGGCAGCGGTGCCGGTGGCAGCAGCAACGTCACCAGCAGCTCCGAGAAGGCCCAGGTCGGCAGCTACGCCGGCAGCCAGGGCGTGGACATCAAGGTCGGTGGCGATGCCAGCTTCGAAGGCAGCCAGTTCAATGGCGGCCTGGGCGGCGTCAACATCAAGACCGACGGCAAGCTGGCACTCAATCAGGCCAATGATCGCCAGAGCAGCAGCAACTCCAGCCTGCGTGGCGATGCCTCCCTGACCCTGGGCACCACTCCGGGTAGCAGCGGCACCAACCTCAACGTCGGCGCCGGCTTGCAACTGGATCACAAGAGCCTCGAGCAGCAGGACAGCCAGGCGCGGGTTGCCAGCATCCAGGGCCAGGGGCCGGTCAACCTCAAGAGTGCAAGCGACCTGACGCTGCAAGGCACACAGATCGGCAACGCCGCGCGGCCGGCCGGCGATATCACCCTGGACGCCGGCGGCAAGCTCGACCTGCAAGCAGCGGTGGACACCCACCACAGCCAGGGCAGCAACCTCGGTGGCGGCCTCACGGCCGGTGGCAGCAAGACCAGCAGCGAGCAAAGCAGCGGCAAGAGCGTCAACCTCAGCGCCAACTTCAACATCGGCCGGGTCAATGAAAACGACCAGAGCCAGCGCGGCGCCCAACTCTACAGCCAGGGCCAGGTGCGACTGGGCAGCGCAGCCGAGGGCGACAGCGCCATTCACCTGCAGGGCACGCGCATCGACGCCGCCAAGGTGGTGCTGGATGCGGCCCAGGGCGGCATCTACCAGGAGTCGGCGCAATCCACCCAGGCCCACAACAACTGGGGCCTGACCCTGGGCGCCGGTGGCAGCATGGGCAAGACCACCCTGGCCGACGCCAGTGAGCACGACACGCCGAAAGTCGATCGCGGGATCAATGCCCGGGTCAAGATCGACGTCGATCAGCGCCAGAACACGACTCAGCACAACAGCCTGATCAAGGCCGATCAGGTGACCCTCAACAGTGCCGGTAACGTGCATCTGGCCGGCGCCAACATCGACGCGCAACGGCTCGACGGGGCCATAGGTGGCGACCTCAACATCGAAAGCCGTCAGGACCGGCTGCGTAACACCCAGGTCAATATCGACGCCAAGCTGGAAGTGGCGAAGAACCAGCCAGGGCTGGTGGACAAGCTGGCCAAGCCGGCCGGTCCGCTCAAGGACGACCTGAAGGCCAAGGCCGAGAAAGGTTTCGACAAACACCGCGAGAAGCTGGAAAACGCCGTCGACAAAGGGGTGGAAAAGGTCAGCTCGGCCAAGGACAGCGTGGTCGCCAAAGCCAGCGAAGCCAAGGAACGCCTGGGGGAGAAACTCAGCCGCAGCGGCAGCTACGATGTCAACCCTGAACCACGCGGCGCCATTGGCAACGGCGTGGACAAGGCCAAGCACTACCTGGCCGACAAGGCCGACGCCGTGGGCAATCGTCTCTCCAGCCTGAAAGAGCGCTTCTGGCCAAAAACCAGCGACAGCTATTCGGTCAGCGAGAAGAACACCGCCGGCAGCAAAGTGGCCAATACCGCTGAAGGCGTGCTGTTTGGCGACAAGAGCGGTAAGACCTCCTATACCCCGACCTTGAACCTGAACGTCAGCCACGAGAGCAAGAACCGCGTGGAACAGGCCTCGGGGATCAGTACCCAGCAGGGCGTCAACCTGCGGGTCGGCGGTGAAACCAATCTTACCGGTGCACGCATCGGGGCCAGCGAGGGCCGCGTCGAGCTGGGTGGATCCAAGGTCAACAGAACCGACCTGGCCGGCTCGGAACTGCGCGTGGACGTCGGCGCCAACCTGTCCAAGTCACCGGTCAACATTGCCACCGGCAGCGTGGCCGAATTGACCCGCAAACAGGATGACGCCACCCAGAAGGACCAGTTGTTCAACCTCGGCCCGCTGCGTGTCGGCGCCCACAGTGACAGCCAGCTGCTGCAAGCCGGTATCGATAAGAAAACACCATGAGGCTCAGGCCGCCCTCCTCCCGGGGGGCGGCCTGCGATGGCATTCGCCAGCCGACTTTTTACCGCTGTACCCGGCAGCCCGATGCAGGTCAATCCCGCTTTAACTTCCCTTCTATGCCAACTGGCTGTAATACCTCCCCTTATTCGCTGTAGGACCCGTCTTAGATTGGGTTTTTCCACACTTTCACAGCTACTTCCATTCCATCAGCTGGGCTACTGTTCGAACTTCCATTTATCGGTAGGAGACCAGTATGGGCACAGTACTTATCGTTGATGATCACCCTGTCATACGCATGGCCATTCGTATTCTGCTGGAACACGAGGGTTATAGAGTCTTCGGGGAAACCGATAATGGAGTCGATGCCTTGCAAATGGTTCGTGAAGGCGAACCGGACCTGGTCATACTCGATATCTGCATCCCAAAACTCGACGGACTGGAGCTGCTGGAGCGCTTGAGCAACATGCCCAGGCCCTTGCGAATCCTGGTCCTCACCGCCCAGTCGGCGGCCTTGTTCGCCAATCGCTGCATGCGCGCCGGGGCCAGCGGCTATGTCTGCAAACAGGAAGACCTGAGTGAATTGCTCAGCGCCATCAAGGCCATCTGCAGTGGCTACAACTACTTTCCCAGCCAGGCGCTGCAAGTTGATCGAAGTGCTCTTGGTGAAACTTTGGAGTTGGCACAATTCAACTCGCTGAATGATCGGGAGTTAATGGTTCTGAAGCTTTTTGCAATGGGCCAAACCAATAAGGAAATTGCCACGGGCATGTTTCTCAGCAACAAGACGGTCAGTACTTACAAGAAGCGCATCATGCAAAAACTCGCCACCACCTCCATGAATGAACTGGTGGACATGGCCAAGCGCAATGAACTGATATGAACCGCCAGCTCCTCTTGCCCTGGCCCCGTCGAGCGCCGCGGCGATGATCGAGGTCCTGCTCTCGCCATCCGGCGTTATCACGCTGCTGGTCCTGCTGCTGGCGTCATGGCTGAACCAGGCCCGACTCTACCGACAAAGGCACAGTCTTCGGCAGCAATCCGGGAGGCTGGAACAGTCAGTGGCGGCACTGGAAACCGGCAAGCGCCAAGCCGAAGAAGCCAACCGGTGCAAAATCCAGTTCCTGGGCTGCATGAGCCATGAAATCCGTACTCCGCTGAACGCCTTCATCGGCCTGCTGGAACTGATCCTGCAACGAACCAGGGACCATCCACAAAACCACGCCTCCCTGGAACTGGCCCTGGGCGCCGCCAGGGATTTGCGCGAGTTGCTCGGAGACCTGCTGGACATCAGCCGGCTTGAATCCGGCCACCTGCAACTGAACCCGACTTGGAGCAGCCTGCGGGGCAGCGTCGATGGGGTGATGGGGGTGTTCCAGGCGTTGGCCCGGCAGAAGAACCTGGACCTCAGCCTTGAGTTCAAGGCCCCTGAGCCAGAACCCCTGGTGCTGATCGACACCCTGCGTTTCAAGCAGGTGCTGGCAAATCTGCTGAGCAATGCAATCAAGTTCACCCACCAGGGTGCGGTCCTGGTCAGATTGCAACTGCAACTTACGATGCATAAGGGGCACTACAAGCTGCTACTGCAGGTGCTGGACACCGGCATAGGCATTCCCCGGGAGGAGCGGCAACGGCTGCTGCAACCTTTTGCCCAGGTTGACCCGCACAGCCAGTCGCCACGGGACAGTACCGGGCTCGGGCTGCCCATCAGCCATCAGTTGTGCCAGCAGATGGGGGGCAAGCTGAGCCTGCACGGGCGCCGCGGCCCCGGCAGCGAAGTCCGGGTGGAGTTGCCCCTGGCCGCGCGGGAGGGGGCAGCCCGGGCCAGTCCGGCCCCTGTACCCCAGGCCACCCGCCTGCCTCTGGACATCCTGCTGGCGGACGACCACCGCGCCAGCCTGACACTGCTGCAGGAACAACTGGAGTACCTCGGGCACCGGGTCACCTGCGTGGTGGATGGAGTGCAGGCTTACGAGCAATGGCAAGAAGGCGATTTCGACTTGCTGATCGTCGATTGCAACATGCCCTTGATGAACGGCTATCAACTGGCCGAGACCATCCGTCGACATGAAGCGCTGCAGCAACGGCCGCCGGTGACACTCCTCGGTTGCAGCGCCAGCGACGATACCCAGACGATCCAGCGCTGCATGAATGCCGGCATGCACGACTGCCTGCTCAAACCCCTGGATCTGAACCTGCTGAGCCAGACACTGGAGACACTCAAGGCGCTGCCCAGGGCGGACAGTTTCAGCATATCGACCCTGCGCACCCTGACCCGCAACCAGCCACTGCTTGCCCTGCGCATGCTCAAGACGCTCCTGCAGTGCTGTCGCGAGGACCGCCTCGCCCTGGGACTGATTCCGACCGGCGATTCCCAAGCGCTGGCAGCCTTGGCACACAAGATCAAGGGCTCGGCGAAAATGCTCGGCGCTACCTCTTTGCTGGCCTGTTGCGAAGCCCTGGAGCGGGTCTGCCAGGACAATGCCGGGATCGAGGCCTGTAGCGCCGCAAGCAACGCCCTGGACCGGGCCCTGCTGCGCTTTACTCAATCCCTGCTGCAGCATCTGGACCAGCACCGGCAACGGACGCCGGCTGCCACCTGCCCCGCCGTGGCCCCGGAGGCTTCTTGGAACCTTGCTGATCACCGATGATCAAGCCTCTTGCCAGGCATATATCAAAAGGCCAGTATTTCAGCGCAGTAGTCCACCTCTATGGGGTCCGTGCCCATGGACTTCACGACATCCTCAATCCCCAGGCAAAGCCAAGGCAGAGAATACCGACCTTAACTATGCTTGGTTCCTGAGCTATGCCTGATGTGCCCTTGGAGAGAATTGGAATGCCGAGCACGCCACAACCTACACAACGCCGCTTTCCTCTCCATATCCATATCAGCGTGATGTTCACCCTGCTGCTGCTCCTGACTGGCGTGGTGCTGGGCATCTACAACTACCAACAGACCACCCGCATCATCCTGGGCAGCAGTGAAAAACTCTTCCAGCGCATCGAACAGGATGTGCGCAGCGACCTGAAATCCACCTATGACCCCATACGCCACCTGCTCAGCCTGCTGGCGGACAACCCGGCGGCCCAGGCTTCAAACCTGGAACAGCGTCTGGCGCTGCTCAAGCCGTTCAGCCAGTCGTTGCAGGACAACCCGAACATGGCCTCACTGTACCTGGGATATGCCAATGGCGACTTCTTCATGGTGCGTCCGCTGCGCAACGCCGAGATCAAGGACAAGCGCCATGCCCCGCCGGACAGCGCCTACGAAATCTGGAGCATCGAGCGCAATGCCAGCAGCGGCCAGGTTCACTCACAGTCGCTGTTCTATGACGCCGGGTTGTCCCTGATCGACCGTCGGCACCACGCCGACGAGCGCTACGACCCGAGAACCCGTGACTGGTTCTCCAGCGCCCGGGGCGATGCCGACCAGATCACCACCCGGCCCTATGTGTTTTATTCCACCCTCAACGTCGGCACCACCCTGGCCCGGCGCAGCGGCAGAATGGCAGTGATCGGTGCCGATCTGACCCTCGAACAACTGTCATCGACCCTGGCCAAGAACCGGGTCACACCGGCCACCGAGGTGGCGCTGCTGGATGATCAGGGCAACGTCGTGGCCTACCCCGACAGCCACAAGCTGCTGCTGGAACAGCGCAGCGCGCGCCTGATCAAGGGCAATGACCTGAACCCGATGCTCGACGCCCTGTTGCAGGGGCAGACCGTTGACGGTCACTTGCAGGCCCTGGGACGCGACTGGATAGTCGCCAGCAGCCAAATCGCCGAAGGCGGGCCCGGCGGACTGCGACTGGCATTGCTGGTGCCCGAGGACGAACTGCTGGTCGATGCCTACCGCCTGCGCTGGCAAGGGGCCTTGATCACGCTGACCACCCTGCTGCTGTGCCTGCCCCTGGGCTGGCTGATCTCGCGCATTCTGGTGCGGCCACTACACGCTCTGGTGCAGGAAGCGGACGCCATCCGCAGCTTCAATTTCGACTACCCGGTGTCGCGGCGCTCACCTGTGCTGGAGGTGGACCAACTGAGCCTGTCCATGGCCCGGATGAAAGATACCCTGGCCAGTTTTTTCGAGATCAACGCCAGCCTGTCCGCCGAAACCCGCTTCGATCCCCTGCTGCAACGGGTGCTGTTCGAGACCGTGAAGATCGCCCAGGCCCAGGCCGGGCTGATCTACCTCACGGAAAGCAAGGGTTCGCGCCTGCAACCCTATGGCCTGATCATCGATGGACAACTCCAGGACCTGCAGCGCTTCGATATCGCCACCAAAGACCTGACGGACCCGAGGCTCCCGGACTGGCTGCATCAATTGACCGACAACGACAACGTGGTCACTACCCTGGGCTTCGAACAGGCCGGCAGCCTGCAAAGCGTGCTGCTGGCCCTGGACAGTCCCAGCTCCCATCTGGTGGGCATCCGCTTGCGCAATCGGCACAACGAAACGGTGGGCATGCTCCTACTGTTTCTGGTGGACAGCGGCACCGAGGCAGACCTGGAAAAACTCAGCCCGGACCGTATCGCCTTTATCCAGGCGGTGTCCGCCACCGCCGCGCTGTGCATTGAGAGCCAGCGCCTGCAGAACAAGCAAAAGCATCTGCTGGACGCCTTTATCCAGTTGCTGGCCGGGGCCATCGATGCCAAGAGTCCCTACACCGGCGGCCACTGCCAGCGCGTGCCGGCCCTGACCCTGATGCTGGCCGAAGCCGCTGCCGCCAGCCAGGACCCGAGGTTCGCCGCCTATCAACCCAGCGACGACGAGTGGGAAGCCTTGCATATTGCCGCCTGGCTGCATGACTGCGGTAAGGTCACGACCCCGGAATACGTGGTGGACAAAGCCACCAAGCTGGAAACCCTGAATGACCGGATTCATGAAATCCGCACCCGCTTCGAAGTGCTCAAGCGCGATGCCTGGATCGACTACTGGCGGGCCGTGGCCGAAGGGGCCGAGGCCACCGCCCAGGCCGCCGAGCGCGACGAGCGCCTGCGGGCCCTGGACGAGGATTTCGCTTTTGTCGCGCATTGCAATCTGGGGGCCGAGTTCATGGCCGAGGCCGACCAGCAGCGCCTGCAGATCATCGCCCAGCGCACCTGGAGCCGGACCCTGGACGATCGCCTGGGGGTTTCCTGGGAAGAGCTGCAGCGTCAGAACCGCACCCCGGCGCCCAGCCTGCCGGTGCAGGAGCATCTGCTGGCGGACAAGCCGGAACACCTGCTGGAACGCAGCGCCGTGGAGATCATGACCGCGGACAATCCCTGGGGCTTCAAGCTCCAGGTACCGGCCCACAAGTACAACCGTGGCGAGCTGTACAACCTGAGCATCCCCCGAGGCACGCTGACCGCCGAGGAGCGCTATGTGATCAATCACCACATCGTGCAGACCATCATCATGCTCAACCACCTGCCCTTTCCCAGCCACTTGCAGAACGTGGCGGAGATCGCCGGCGGCCATCACGAGAAAATGGACGGCAGCGGCTACCCCAAACAGCTCAAGCGTGAACAGATGAGCCTGCCGGCGCGGATGATGGCGATTGCCGATATCTTCGAGGCACTGACCGCGGCAGACCGCCCCTACAAGAAGGGCAAGACCCTCAGCGAAGCGCTGAACATCATGGCCATGATGTGCCGCGACGCCCACATCGATCCCGAATTGTTCGAGCTGTTTCTTCAGGAGCAGATCTATCAGCGCTACGCCGAGCGCTTCCTGGTGCCACAGCAGATCGATGCCGTGGATCGTGACGCTCTGTTGAAAAAGGCAGGGTTGACCGCCTGATGGCGGTCAGCAGTCACTCAGGCGCAGGAAGATCGCCGCCAGTTGTTCGATCCCGGCCTGGTCCGCCGGGCTGAAGCGGGCCAGTTTCGGGCTGTCCAGGTCGAGCACGCCGATCAACCGGCCGTCCTTGACCAGAGGCACCACCAGCTCGCTGTTGGACGCGCTGTCACAGGCGATGTGTCCGGCAAAGGCATGCACATCCTCTACCCGTTGAGTCTGCAGGGTGGCCGCGGCAGTGCCGCAAACGCCACGACCGAAGGGTATCCGCACGCAGGCGATCTGGCCCTGGAACGGGCCGAGCACCAATTCCTGGTTGCGATTGAGGTAGAAGCCGGCCCAGTTCAGGTCATCGAGCTGGCTGAACAGGAACGCCGAGAACTGCGCGGCATTGGCGATGAAGTCACGCTCATCGGCCAGCAGCGACTCCAGCTGGGCACACAGCAGCCCATAGCCATCCAGGCCTTGGCCGGCACTTTGTAAATCGATCATGCTTTTTGCTCCAACAACTGCAAGCCCACCCAATAGCGGGCAAATTGATAGGCACATCGGCCGTTGCGGTTGCCACGGCCCGTGGCCCAGCGTACCGCCAGAATGTCCAGCTCTTCAGTGCGCTGCCAGCTCAAGCCGGCCTTGCGCGCCAGTTCGCCGATCCAGTGTTCCACCACATTGAGAAAGTGTTCCTGAGTGAAGGGATAGAACGAGAGCCACAGGCCAAAGCGGTCCGACAGGGCGATCTTGTCTTCCACCGCTTCGCTGGGGTGCAGTTCGCCGTCAACCCGCTTCCAGTTCTCGTTGTCACTTTCCTTTTCCGGCACCAGGTGCCGGCGGTTCGAAGTGGCGTACAACAGCACGTTTTCCGGAGCCTGCTCCAGGGAACCGTCGAGTACGCTCTTGAGCACCCGGTAGTCGCCCTCGCCGGCCTCGAACGACAGGTCGTCGCAGAACAGCACGAAACGCTGGGGCAGCTTGACCAGTTGCTCCACCACCCGTGGCAAGTCCGCCAGGTGATCACGCTCGATCTCGATCAACCGCAGGCCGCCCTTGGCGTGCTCGGCCAACAAGGCTCGCACCAGGGAGGATTTACCGGTGCCACGCGAGCCCCAGAGCAAGGCATGGTTGGCCGGCAGGCCGTCAAGAAACTGCTGGGTATTGCGCGCCAACTGCTCGCGCTGCTTGTCGACCCCGATCAGATCGCTCAGGCGCATATCCAGGCTGACTTCCAGGGGCAGCAGGAAGCCACTGCGGCCTTCACGCTGCCAGCGGGCTGCCAGGCAGTGATTCCAGTCGATGCTCTGACGCAAGGCAGGTAACAGCGGTTCGATTCGGGCCAGGACGGCATCGGCACGTTCAAGAAATGCATTCAATCGGGCATCCACGACTTTTCCTCAGGCACGTTCAAGGTAATGATGCGTCACACAGACCAAACGCCGTCCTGATCAAAGGGTCTATTGCCTTATCAGCTGCTGCCAGGCCAGGCCGGCAACCAAAGATGATCAGCTATGCTTGCGCAGCGAAGGGAAACGAAAGTGGTTCAGCCCCCCATGGATATCAAGTTCACCAATCGCCTGTCCTATAAACAGGCCCGGCTCACCGTGCTGGTGGGTTTCATTCTGGGGACCGCGCTCAGTCTGCTGCAAATCGGCATCGATTATGCCAGCGAAGATGCCTCCATCAATCGTGAAATTCAGTCACTGCTGGAAATCAGTCACAACCCGGCCTCACGCATTGCCTACAACATCGACTCCGAACTGGCCCAGGAACTGACCCTGGGTCTGCTGCGTTCCCCGGCGATCATTCGTGCGCAGCTCATCGACAACAACAATACCCTGCTGGCCAACGTCGAACGGCCCGCGCAACAGAGCCCCTACCGGGCCCTCAGCGACTTCCTGTTCGGTGCCGACCGGCAGTTCGAAAATCGCCTGTACCTCAGCCACCTGCCCGAGGAGTCCCTCGGCACCCTGCATCTGGACGTCGACACCTATGCCTTCGGCAGCCGCTTCCTGCGCCGCGCCGAGGTCACCCTGATCAACGGCTTCGCCCGTAGCCTGATCCTCACCGGGATTCTCCTGGCACTGTTCTACGTGATGCTGACCAAGCCTCTGGTGGGGGTGATCCGCGAGCTCAGCAGCCGTGACCCGCGCAGCCCGCAACAGACCAAACTGGAGTTTCCCCATGGCCACGAGAACGATGAAGTCGGGGTATTGGTCAAGGTGGCCAACCAGCAATTCGAGATCATGGCCACCGAGATCCAGCAACGACGCAATGCCGAGAACCGCCTGACCGAATACCTCGGGCAGCTGGAAAACATGGTCTCGGCACGCACCACCGAGCTCAAGGCCAGCAACGCCCGGCTCAGCCAGTCCAACGAGGAGCTGGAGATCGCCCGGCGCACTGCCCTGGACATGGCCCAGGCCCGCGCCGCATTCCTGGCCAACATGAGCCACGAGATCCGCACCCCGCTCAACGGCCTGCTGGGGATGATCGCCCTGTCCCTGGACAGCCCGCTGACCCCCGAACAGCGCCAGCAACTGTCTATCGCCCACGACTCCGGCAAAGTCCTGGTGGAGCTGCTCAACGATATTCTCGACATGTCCAAGTTCGACGCCGGGCAGTTGGAGCTGGAGCGCATCCCCTTCGACCTCGGGGTGCTGGTGGAAGACACCGCCAACCTGTTATCGCAGAACGCGGCAGCCAGCGTGGAACTGGCCTGCCTGATCGCCCCGGACTTTCCGGCCCTGGTGCTGGGGGACCCGATGCGGGTACGACAGATCGTCAGCAACCTGCTGTCCAATGCCCTCAAGTTCACCCGCTTCGGCCGCGTCGATGTGCGCCTGAGCACCCAGGGCGACGGGGTGCGTATCGAAATCTGCGACACCGGGATCGGCATCGCCCAGGAAGCCCAGGTGCGGATCTTCCAGCCCTACACCCAGGCGGGCGCCGGTATAACCCGCCAATACGGCGGCACGGGGTTGGGACTGGCCCTGACCTACAACCTCTGCGAGGCCATGAACGGGCGCTTGAGCATCAGCTCGGAAGTGGGCTTCGGCAGTCAGTTCTGCGCCGATCTGCCGCTGCCCTGCCACACCCCGGCCATTGCGCCGCCGGCGCTGTCCGGCAAGATCATCGCCATCACCGACGCCGGCAGCGGCCTGGCTGAACTGCTGGGTTCCCTGCTGCCGACCTGGGGGCTCGACTACCAGCGTTACGACATCGAGGACTCGCTGGCCGGGCGTGACCCCGACCTGCTGATCACGGATTGCCCGGAATGCCTGTTCGGCCTGCGCCCGGCCATTACCGCGCCGATCCTGCTGGTGACCGCCTATGGCAGCTTCCTGCCCAGCGAAGAGGCCAGCGCCCTGGCGCCGCTGCAGCAACAGGCTCGCCCCCTGGCGCGCAATGCCTTGTATCAGACCCTGCGCCGCTCGTTGCTGGCGGAAACCATTACCCTCAATGACGCCCAGCTGGAAATGCCGGCGCAGATCCGCCGGGCAGACATTCTGCTGGTGGAAGACAACCCGGTGAATCAACTGGTGGCCAAAGGCATGCTCAGCAAGCTCGGGTGTGCCGTGACCGTGGCCGTCCATGGCGCCGAGGCCCTCAACCAGCTGGAGCACAACCGCTTCGACCTGGTGCTGATGGACTGCAACATGCCGGTCATGGACGGTTATGAAGCCAGCCGACAGATCCGCCGCAGTGGGCGCTGGCCGGACTTGCCGATCATTGCCCTGACCGCCAACGCCATGCCCGAGGAGCGCGAACGCTGCCGAGCGGCGGGCATGAGCGACTACCTAGCCAAGCCATTTCGCCGCGAGGAACTGATCGCCCTGCTGGATCTGTGGGTGCCCACTACGACAAGGCTCTGATCTGCTGCAGCAGGTGATCGAGGCCGTCGCGCAACTGGTCCAGGCTGTTGAGGTCAACGCCGCTCTCGCACAATAGCGCCGCCTTGAGTGGCGGCACCTGATCGCGCAGCGCCAGACCCGTTTCACTCAAGCTCAGGTGCACTTCCCGCTCATCACGTCCTGAGCGTTGGCGCTGCACCAGTTGCAGCTGTTCAAGACGCTTGAGCAATGGGGTCAGGGTGCCGGAATCCAGGGACAGACGCTCCCCCAGCGCCTTCACCGTCGGCTGCGGCACAGGCACCGCCTGCCACTCCCACAGCACCAGCATCACCAGGTACTGCGGATAGGTCAGGCCCAGGCGGTCGAGCATCGGCTTGTAGCCACGAACCACCGCCCGCGAGGCAGCGTATAGCTTGAAACACAGCTGGGAATCGAGTTTCAGTGAATCCGCCGACAGGTCGTTCATTTGAGCAGGGCTTCAATCTCGCGGCCGAGGTCCTGGGGCTTGGTCGTCGGTGCGAAACGCTTGACCAGCTTGCCGTCCTGGCCAATCAGGAACTTGGTGAAATTCCATTTGATGCCCTGGGAACCCAGGACCCCAGGCGCACGCTTCTTCAACTGGACGAACAGCGGGTGAGCGGCGGCGCCATTGACTTCGATCTTCTTGAACAGTGGGAAGCTGACGCCGTAGTTCAGCTCGCAGAACTCGGAAATCGCCCCTTCGTCACCCGGCTCCTGCTTGCCGAACTGGTTGCACGGAAACCCCAGTACCACCAGGCCCTGGTCCTTGTAGGTCTGCCACAACTCCTCCAGTCCCTTGTACTGGGGCGTGAAGCCACATTTGCTGGCGGTGTTGACCACCAGCACGGCCTTGCCGGAGAAGTCCGCCAGGGTCTTCTGTTCACCCTTGATGGTGGTGCAGGGAATAGTCAGCAGCGAATCGGTCATGGCAGCAATTCCATTCAAGATAAGAGGCAGTAAAAATAGCGATCAATTAAATTGCACGCAATTTAATTGAACAAAGGGCGACTCCAAAGAATCGCCCTGGTGCTTAGCGCGGAACCAGATCCAGGCAAACCGAATTGATGCAATAACGCAAGCCGGTGGGCGGCGGACCGTCCGGGAAAACATGGCCCAAGTGGGCATCGCATTTGGCACAGACCACTTCGGTCCGGATCATGCCGTGGCTCACGTCACGAATCTCGACCATGGCACTGTCGGCGATGGGTTCAAAGAAACTCGGCCAGCCGCACCCCGAGTCGAATTTGGCCTTGGAGTCGAACAACGGTTCATTGCAGCAGATGCAATGATAGACCCCATCGGTCTTGGTGCCGTTGTACTTGCCCGAGAAGGGCCGTTCGGTGCCTTTGAGCCGGCAGACGTTGTACTGCTCCGGATCGAGCATCGCCCGCCACTCTTCCAGGGTTTTTTCCAGCTTTTCCATGGTCCTTCCTCTGCAACGGAAAAAGCCCGATCTGTGTCTTTTCCACGGATCGGGCGGCACGTATGATTGCGCCTCGTCAGACGCCAGTCTGGCAGCCGCGTTACACCCATTCAAACGGATTTTGCCACGCCGGTGCGGGCTACAGGCCGGTGTGACACGGCAGGATTCCCAGTACGGTAGTTCATCCTCCGCCTGGATCGTTCATTTTCGGGAACACATCGCCATGCAGGTCAGCAAATCGAACAAGCTCGCCAACGTCTGTTATGACATTCGCGGCCCAGTGCTCAAGCACGCCAAGCGTCTGGAAGAGGAAGGCCATCGCATCCTCAAGCTGAACATCGGCAACCCGGCGCCCTTTGGTTTCGAGGCGCCGGACGAGATTCTCCAGGACGTGATCCGCAACCTGCCCACCGCCCAGGGCTACAGCGATTCCAAGGGCCTGTTCAGTGCGCGCAAGGCGGTGATGCAGTACTACCAGCAGAAGCAGGTGGAAGGCATCGGCATTGAAGACATCTACCTGGGCAACGGTGTTTCCGAACTGATCGTGATGGCCATGCAGGCCCTGCTCAACAATGGCGACGAAGTGCTGGTACCGGCGCCGGACTACCCGCTGTGGACCGCCGCGGTGAGCCTGGCCGGCGGTAACCCGGTGCACTACCTGTGCGACGAGCAGGCCAACTGGTGGCCGGACCTGGCCGACATCAAGGCCAAGATCACCCCGAACACCAAGGCACTGGTGATCATCAACCCGAACAACCCCACCGGCGCCGTGTACCCCAAGGAGGTGCTGCTGGGCATGCTGGAGCTGGCTCGCCAGCACAACCTGGTGGTGTTCTCGGACGAGATCTACGACAAGATCCTCTACGATGACGCCGTGCACATCTGCACCGCTTCCCTGGCGCCAGACCTGCTGTGCCTGACCTTCAACGGCCTGTCCAAGTCCTATCGGGTGGCGGGCTTCCGTTCCGGCTGGGTAGCCATTTCCGGTCCCAAGCAGCATGCCCTGAGCTATATCGAAGGCATCGACATGCTGGCCAACATGCGCCTGTGCGCCAACGTGCCCAGCCAGCACGCGATCCAGACCGCCCTGGGCGGCTACCAGAGCATCAATGACCTGGTACTGCCGCCCGGCCGCCTGCTGGAACAGCGCAACCGTACCTGGGAGCTGCTCAACGACATTCCCGGGGTCAGCTGCGTGAAACCCATGGGCGCGCTGTATGCCTTCCCCCGGATCGACCCGAAAGTCTGCCCGATCCATAACGATGAGAAGTTCGTTCTCGACCTGCTGCTTTCGGAAAAACTCCTAGTGGTCCAGGGCACCGCCTTCAACTGGCCTTGGCCGGATCACTTCCGCGTGGTCACCCTGCCGCGGGTCGATGACCTGGAACAGGCCATTGGGCGGATCGGAAGTTTCCTCAAGTCCTACCGCCAGTAATCCGAATCACGCAGTGCGATCCTTACCCGGTCGCACTGCGATTAATTCAGCAACACATCTTCGCTGCCCTGCACCACGCCCCTTCTATAAGCTTGCACTTTCCGTCCGGCCCATTGTCACAAATCCTGCACCGCAGCCGGTTGATTGCCCCATCCGACAATCGCCCGCGCCGCGTCCATGCAAGCGTCTAACCCCGGGGCTAGACGACACAGTTTGAAATAGAAGCCGTATTGAATAGGCCGTTGCCGCACCTTATATACCCCGCAGTACGCTACATCTTTAGCTTGAGGAGATTTCTACAACCATGATGCGAATCCTGCTGTTTTTGGCCACTAACCTTGCGGTCGTGCTGATTGCCAGCATCACCCTGAGCCTTTTCGGCTTCAACGGGTTCATGGCGGCCAATGGGGTTGATCTCAACCTCAATCAGCTGCTGATTTTCTGTGCCGTCTTTGGTTTTGCCGGTTCGCTGTTCTCGCTGTTCATCTCCAAGTGGATGGCGAAGATGAGCACCAGCACGCAGATCATCACTCAACCGCGCACCCGCCATGAGCAATGGTTGTTGCAAACCGTTGAGCAACTGTCCCGCGAAGCCGGGATCAAGATGCCCGAAGTGGGTATTTTCCCGGCCTACGAGGCCAACGCCTTCGCCACCGGCTGGAACAAGAACGACGCTCTGGTGGCGGTCAGCCAGGGCCTGCTGGAGCGCTTCTCGCCCGATGAAGTGAAAGCCGTACTGGCCCACGAGATCGGTCACGTTGCCAACGGCGACATGGTGACCCTGGCGCTGATCCAGGGCGTGGTGAACACCTTCGTGATGTTCTTCGCGCGGATCATCGGCAACTTCGTCGACAAGGTGATCTTCAAGAACGAAGAAGGCCAGGGCGTTGCCTACTACGTGGCGACCATCTTCGCCGAGCTGGTCCTGGGCTTTCTCGCCAGCGCCATCGTCATGTGGTTCTCGCGCAAGCGTGAATACCGTGCCGACGAAGCCGGTGCCCGCCTGGCCGGCACCAACGCCATGATCGGTGCCCTGCAGCGCCTGCGTTCGGAACAGGGCCTGCCGGTGCATATGCCCGACACCCTGAACGCCTTCGGCATCAATGGCGGCATCAAACAGGGTCTGGCTCGCATGTTCATGAGCCACCCGCCGCTGGAAGAGCGTATCGACGCCCTGCGTCGTCGCGGCTGATCAGCCAACCGGAAACACCCAAAAGGGCGACGCAAGTCGCCCTTTTGCATGCTGCGGGAAAACACCTGTCAGCGTCCGCCCTGCTTTTCCAGACGATAGACTCGCTCCACCAGCCGCGTGACTCCATTCTGGAGAAACTTCCAGCTCTCCCCCAGAATGTCACGCTCAACCTCTACCTCCAGCTGCCAGGCACTCCCCAGTCGCTCACGGACTTCATCGTCGAGCACCGCAAATGGCGGACCGTCCAGCTGAGACTGATCGTAATCCATGGCAATCAACAGTCCCTTACTGCCCGCGGGCAACAGACTATTGAGGTGCGCGGCGTAGCGCTGACGCATTTCGGGGGGCAAGGCGATCATCGCGGCACGGTCGTACAGTGCAGTACAACCCGCAACGTCCTCGACAGTCAGGGCAAAGAAGTCACCGCACCAGAGCTGGATCGGACCATGGGCATAGACCTTGAAGCCACCTCGCTGGCTGAGCTGCGGTTCTAGATTGTGCTCGCGAAAGAAGCCTTCAACGGCCTTCTCCGCCAACTCGATGCCCAGAACCTGAAAACCCTGGTTGGCAAGCCAGATCAGGTCCAGGCTCTTGCCGCACAGAGGCACTAGCACCCGCGCGTCCGTGGGTAAGCCCAAACCCGGCCAGTACCGTTGCAGGTAGGGGTTGACCTCTGCCAGGTGAAAACCGATCTGATCCTGCTCCCAGCGTTTTTGCCAAAAGTCCGCGTGCATGAGAAGCCCTTAAAATTCGATCAAATAGCCCTAAAACTTATATTAGATTTAGATCAATGATCTGATTGAAGATGGCGCATCTTAACCTTCAGGACCTTCTCATGCTCCCCAGCCTGTTTATCTCCCACGGTTCTCCCATGCTGGCCCTGGAGCCCGGTGCCAGCGGTCCTGCCCTGGCCAACCTGGCGGCACAGCTGCCACGCCCCAAGGCGATCCTGGTGGTTTCAGCCCATTGGGAAAGCCAGGATCTGCGGGTCAGCTCCCACCCTCATCCGGAAACCTGGCATGACTTCGGCGGCTTTCCTGCCGCACTGTTTGCCGTGCAATACCCGGCTCCCGGCGATCCTGAACTGGCAGCGCAAGTGGTGGAGTTGCTCAAGGCCGACGGCCTGCCGGCGCAGTTGGACAACCAGCGGCCTTTCGACCACGGCGCCTGGGTGCCACTGTCGCTGATGTATCCACAAGCAGACATCCCGGTGATCCAGTTGTCACTGCCCAGTCACCAGGGCCCCGCCCTGCAGACCCGCATCGGTCATGCCTTGGCGAACCTGAGGAAACAAGGCGTGCTGCTGATCGGTTCCGGCAGCATTACCCACAACCTGCGGGAACTGGACTGGCACGCCGGGCCGGAAAGCGTCGAGCCCTGGGCCAAGGCCTTTCGTGACTGGATGATCGAAAAACTGGCGGCCGACGACGAAGCAGCCCTGCATGACTATCGGCAGCAAGCACCGAATGCCGTGCGCAGCCATCCCAGCGATGAACACCTGCTACCGCTGTACTTCGCCCGAGGCGCCGGTGGCGAATTCAGCGTGGCCCACCAGGGCTTCACCCTGGGCGCCCTGGGCATGGACATCTACCGCTTTGGCTGACGCCTCAACGGCAAGACTGCTACACAACCCCGCAGGAACCGGCTTGCCGGCGAACAGTCCCGACCCAAACTCCAGGCAAAAAAAATCCCCGAACCAGTCGGGGATTTTTTATGCCTGATCAATCAGCCCGAGGGCGGATCAATCTTCGCGGTAGCGACGCAGCTTCAGCTGCTTGCCGGCAACGCGAGTGTCCTTGAGCTTGGTCAGCAGACGGTCGAGACCGTCTTCCGGCAGCTCGACCAGACTGAAGCTGTCACGCACCTGGATGCGACCGATGGCTTCACGGGCCAGGCCGCCTTCGTTGAGGATCGCGCCCAAGAGGTTCTTGGCAGCGATACCGTCACGGGCACCCAGCGCGGTACGGCAGCGAGCACGGCCTTCGCCCAGAGGCATTGGCGCGCGACGCTCACGGTCACCACGATCAGGACGATCGCCGGAACGCTCAGGACGATCGCCACGTGGCGCGCTGTTGGGCACCAGTGGACGCTCTTTCTCGATGGCTGCCAGGTTCAGCGCTTGACCGTTGGTGGCCTTGCGCAGCAGGGCCGCGGCCAGGGCGCGCGGGCTGCAACCGATATCGGCAGTCAGGCGATCCAGCAGCTCACCGTGGGTGGCTTCAGCATCAGCTACCAGCGGCGACAGGCTGTTGGTCAGCTTCTTGATGCGCGCATCAAGAACAGCTTGGGCGTCCGGCAGGCGAACTTCGGCAACCTTCTGCCCGGTCACACGCTCGATCACTTGCAGCATGCGGCGCTCACGCGGAGTCACCAGCAGCAGCGCGCGGCCTTCGCGACCGGCACGGCCGGTACGGCCGATACGGTGCACGTAGGATTCCGGGTCGTACGGCATATCCACGTTGAATACGTGGGTGATACGCGGTACGTCCAGACCACGAGCGGCGACGTCGGTGGCCACAACGATGTCCAGACGGCCATCCTTGAGGGAGTCGATCACGCGCTCACGCTGGTTCTGGGCGATGTCACCGTTCAGCGCAGCGGCTTTGTAGCCTTTGGCTTCCAGGGCACTGGCCAGGTCCAGGGTCGCTTGCTTGGTGCGCACGAACATGATCAGGGCGTCGAAATCTTCAACTTCCAGCAGGCTCAGAACAGCAGAGGTCTTCTGGTCAGCGTGAACCAGCAGGTGAGCCTGCTCGATCGCGGTGACGGTCTGGGTCTTGCTCTGGATCTTGACGTGCTTCGGGTCCTTCAGGTGACGCTCGGCAATGGCCCGGATCGACTGCGGCAGAGTGGCCGAGAACAGTACGGTCTGGCGGGACTCAGGCATGGCCTTGAAGATGACTTCCAGGTCATCCATGAAGCCCAGCTTGAGCATTTCGTCGGCTTCGTCGAGAACCAGGTGGTTCACGGTGGCCAACACTTTTTCGTCGCGACGCAGGTGGTCGCACAGACGGCCCGGAGTGGCGACAACGATCTGTGCGCCATTACGGATTGCTTTCAGTTGTGGGCCCATCGGCGCACCGCCGTAGACGGCCACAACAGTCACGCCCGGCATTTGCTTGGCGTAGGTTTCGAAAGCGGTTGCAACTTGCAGCGCCAACTCACGGGTTGGGGCCAGGATCAGAGCTTGCGGCTCGCGCTTGGACGGATCAATGCGGTGCAGAATAGGCAGGGCAAAGGCAGCGGTTTTACCGGTACCGGTTTGCGCCTGGCCAATCATATCGTGACCGGCAAGGATGATCGGGATCGACTGCTGCTGAATAGCCGAAGGCTCTTCATAGCCGGTAGCGACTACTGCAGCGACAATATTGGGATGAAGTTCAAGAGCGGCGAAGCCGCCGATTTCCTGGGTCATGGGTCTGCCTCTAAGTGCATCCGCAAAGACCCATGCTCCAAAGCTGCGCATGCCGTGTAAGACTCAAGAGTCACCCTGGCAGCTTTGTCGGCGGGGATTTGCGAAAACGATTGGATGAATGGATCGTCAAGGATAGTCCGCGCAGCGGACAAGCAGCCGAAGCTGACTTCGGGGAATTGCATTACCTAAACGTGGCCCGGCTAAAGGCCGGCGCGCACTATACCGGAATTACTCAAAAAAGGGAGTTTTTTTTATCGGAAAAATCCGCTGAACGCCCGATGGTCACGGGCTTTGCGCAGACTCGAAGGGCGCGCTATTTTGCTTGAGCCCGCCGTTGTTGGTCGCCACCGCTAAAACGATTCACCCTGGTGCTTGAAAACCGTCTTGCCCATTCCCTCCTCCCCCCCTTGAGGATCGCGCTCATGAATCAGCCCAGTGCCAGCCGTGTCAGCCGCGAACTGCGCGGTCATCTATTCCTGATCGGCCTGGACCGGGTCGCCAAGCGCAATGCCTTCGATCTGGAGCTGCTCAACCAGCTGAGCCTGGCCTATGGCGAGTTCGAAGCCAGCAGCCAAGCGCGGATCGCCGTGGTGTTCGGCCACGGCGAACACTTTACCGCAGGGCTGGACCTGGCCAATGTCGGCGCTGCCCTGGCTCAGGGCTGGCAGGCACCGCCCGGCGGCTGCGACCCCTGGGGCGTGTTCGCCGGACCACGGGTAAGCAAGCCCGTGATAGTCGCCGTACAGGGTTACTGCCTGACCATCGGCATCGAGCTGATGCTGGCGGCGGACATCAACCTCTGCGCCAGCAATACGCGCTTTGCCCAGATGGAAGTGCAGCGCGGCATCTTTCCCTTCGGCGGCGCAACCCTGCGCCTGCATCAACTGGCCGGCTGGGGCAATGCCATGCGCTGGTTACTGACCGGTGACGAGTTCGATGCCCATGAAGCCCTGCGCCTGGGGCTGGTCCAGGAAGTGATGGCCAGTGAGGACCTGCTGCCACGGGCCATTGAACTGGCCGAGCGGATTGCCCGACAGGCGCCGCTGGGGGTGCAGGCGACGCTGATGTCGGCGCGCCAGGCCAGGCTAGAAGGCGAGACGCTGGCCGCTCAGGGCTTGCCACCGCTGATACACAAACTGATGAACAGTGAGGACGCCAAGGAAGGCGTGCGGGCGATGATCGAGAGGCGACCGGGGGTGTTCAAGGGTTGCTGATCCAGGAGGCCGGCAGATCGTCCTCGCCGATAAACCGGCTCCTGCGCAAGTATCAGGTGGCGGGACGAATGGCCTTGATCAGCGACTGCAGGGAATAGCCCAGGCGCGGGGCCAGGGCTTCAGCCCGGGCGGTCAGGCTCGGCAGATCCAGGTCCTGCTCCAGGTCGGATGGCACGATCAGAATCACATTGCCCTCCTTCACCGGCAGCTCCCAGTAGTGGCGGTGATAAAGGCCACGCAACAAGGCTGCGCCCAGAGGCTTGCCGTCATCGGTAGCCCACTGGTTGATCACCAGCCAACCTCCGGGATTGAGGCGCTTCTGGCAGTTTTCCAGGAAGCCCCAGGCCAGATGACCGACGCCCGGGCCGACATCGGTGTACAGGTCGACGAAGATCAGGTCAGCGGATTCGGCACTGTCCAGCAACTCCAGGGCGTCACCGACTCTTATATAAAGACGTGGATCATCGTCCAGGCCCAGGTACTCGATGGCCAGGCGTGGAACATCCGGGCGCAGTTCGATGGCTTCGACGTCTTCCAGGGGCAGGAACTTCAGGCAGGCCTGGGTCAGGGTCCCGGCGCCCAGGCCGAGAAACAGTGCGCTCTCCGGCGCCTCATGACACAGGGCACCGATCAGCATGGCCCGGGTGTAGTCGTACTCCAGCCAGCTGGGGTCGGCGGTGAACACGCAGCTTTGCTCGATGGCGTCGCCAAATTCGAGGAAGCGGTAGTCCGCCACTTCCAATACCCGAATCATGCCGAACTGGTCATGAACCTCGGCGAGCACACGCTCGACGCGCTCCTCAGTCATTTCATCTCCTAGTCGCGGGGCTCGCAATCGGGCCGGCGCGATAAACCAACCGCTCGGCAGCGAGCGGGAAAGGCGCGATTGTCGGCCAAGCGAGAGGAGCAGGTCACGCACTAATTTGCTGCTAACATGCCCCTCCCACCGTAACGCACTCGAGTCCGCGATGAGCCAACCCTGGAGCCCCGACAGCTGGCGCGCTTTGCCGATCCAGCAACAACCCCAGTACCCCGACGCTGCGCATCTGCTGCAGGTCGAGCAAACCCTGGCCAGTTATCCACCGCTGGTGTTTGCCGGTGAAGCCCGGGAGTTGCGCCGCCAGTTTGCCGAAGTGACCCAGGGCCGCGCCTTCCTGCTGCAGGGCGGCGACTGTGCCGAAAGCTTCGCTGAGTTCTCCGCCGCGAAGATCCGCGACACCTTCAAGGTGCTGCTGCAGATGGCCATTGTCATGACTTTTGCCGCCGGCTGCCCGGTGGTCAAGGTCGGACGCATGGCCGGCCAGTTCGCCAAGCCGCGCTCGGCCAACGACGAAACCATCAATGGCGTGACCTTGCCGGCCTATCGCGGTGACATCGTCAACGGCATCGGCTTTGATGCAAAAAGCCGGATACCGGACCCGGACCGCCTGCTTCAGTCCTACCACCAGGCCACGGCCACCCTGAACCTGTTGCGGGCCTTCGCCCAGGGCGGCTTTGCCGACCTGCACCAGGTGCACAAGTGGAACCTGGACTTCATCGCCAACTCGGCTCTGGCCGAGAAATACAGCCAGCTCGCGGACCGCATCGATGAAACCCTGGCCTTCATGCGTGCCTGCGGCATGGACAGCTCGCCGCAACTGCGCGAGACCAGCTTCTTCACCGCCCACGAAGCGCTGCTGCTCAATTACGAAGAGGCCTTTGTCCGCCGCGACAGCCTGACCAACGACTATTACGATTGCTCGGCGCACATGCTGTGGATCGGCGACCGCACTCGCCAACTCGACGGTGCCCACGTCGAGTTCCTGCGGGGCGTGAACAACCCGATCGGGGTCAAGGTCGGCCCGAGCATGAACACCGAGGAGCTGATCCGCTTGATCGACATCCTCAACCCGGACAACGATCCCGGGCGCCTCAACCTGATCGTGCGCATGGGCGCCCACAAGGTCGGCGACCATCTGCCGCAACTGATCCGTGCGGTAGAAAGCGAAGGCAAGCAGGTGCTCTGGAGTTCGGACCCGATGCACGGCAACACCATCAAGGCCAGCAGCGGCTACAAGACCCGGGATTTCGCGCAGATCCTCACCGAGGTCAAGGAGTTCTTCCAGGTGCACCAGGCCGAAGGCAGCTATGCCGGTGGCATCCATATCGAGATGACCGGTCAGAACGTCACCGAGTGTATCGGCGGCGCACGACCCATTACCGAAGACGGCTTATCGGATCGATATCACACCCATTGCGATCCGCGGATGAACGCCGACCAGTCCCTGGAACTGGCCTTCCTGATTGCCGAGACTTTGAAGCAGGTCAAACGCTAAAAGCGCTGTCGCGGACAAACCCGCTCCTGCAAGGCCACTGTAGGAACGGGCTTGCCCGCGAAGCGCTTCACTCCAGCACCTCACGCAGATGTCGCGCAGCATCACGCTGGCAATTGAGCTGAATCTGCTCCAACCCCAGCCAATCGGCCATCTTGCGCAATTGCACGGCCAATGCCCGGATGCCCTCTTCGTCCAGACCGGGCTGCTCTTCATGCACCCCATGCACCGCCAAACGCCCCTGAGCTCGCTCCGCCCGCAAATCGACCCGAGCGACGATCCGCTCGTTGTGCAAGAACGGCAGCACGTAATAGCCATAGACCCGCTTGTGCCGGGGCGTATAGATCTCCAGCCGATAGCGGAAATCGAACAGTCGCTCAGTGCGGCTGCGCTCCCAGATCAGTGAGTCGAACGGTGACAACAGCGCACTGGCCTCGACCTTGCGCGGCACCTTGACCTGCGGCAGGCAATAGGCCGGCTGACGCCAACCCTGAACCTCGCAGGCCAGCAACTCACCGGACTCCACCAGCTCGGCGAGTCGTGCACGGCTGTCGCCTGGATCGAGACGAAAATAATCCCGAAGGTCCTTTTCCGTGGCCACACCCAGAGCGGTTGCGCCATGCAGCATCAGGCGACGCTGGGCCTGAGCCTCATCCAGCAGCGGTTGCCGAAGGATCTGCGGCGCGATCACCCGCTCCGGCAAATCGTACAGGCGCTCGAAGCCGCGGCGCCCCGCCACCGTTACCTCACCGGCCGCGAACAGCCATTCCAACGCATGCTTTTCTTCACTCCAATCCCACCAGGGCCCGGCACGCTCCTCACGGCTGGACAGGCTGCCGGCGCCTAGCGCGCCCTGCTCTTCAACTGCGGCCATTACCCGACGGACAGTGGCCTGGCGCTCCTGACCAAAGCGCGTCAACTGGGAGTAGATACCCTGCCCTTGTTTTGCCCGCTGCATCCGCCAGCGCATCAGCGGGTACATGGACATGGGTAGCAACGACGCCTCATGCCCCCAGTATTCAAACAACGTGCGTTGCCGGCCCTGACTCCAGGCGGCCTGATCGAGCAACGCCTGTGGATAACTGCCCAGGCGGGAAAACAGCGGCAGGTAATGGGCCCGCACCAAGGCGTTGACCGAATCGATCTGCAACAGGCCCAGGCGTTCTATCTGCTGATTGAGGCGTGCGGCCTTGATCGTTGCCGACGGCTGGCGCCCGCCGAAACCCTGGGCGGCCAGCGCCAGACGTCGAGCCTGTTTGAGAGAGAAAGAGCATTGTGCGGGCATGGGAGTTCTCCTTGTCTGCCCGCACGCTAGCGCACCGGGAAGTGGCTTGTGTAGCACTCTTGCCGCTATTTATGCATCGGGTCGTCCCAGAACGGGCGGACCCGCTCATGCTCGACATCGGCCCGCGTCAGACCCAGGTCCTTCAACGCCTCATCGCTCAGCCCGGCGAGCATCCGGCGCTCACGCCCAAGCTCATACCAGCGCATGACCCTGCGCCATAAGCCGCTCAATGACAGCGCCTGAAACGACAGCTTGTGGACCAGCACATAACCCTTTTGACCTTTCATCATCTTGCCCTCCAGTGGGGATGACGCCAGTCTCTGCCTAGGATTAAGATCAATCCAACGAATGTTTCTTATGTAATTCATCTCAGGATTTGATGGAATGTCCCAGTTCCCCAGCATCGACACCGAAGTCCTGCGCACCTTTGTCGCCATCGCCGATGAAGGCGGTTTTACCCGGGCCGGCGAACGGGTCAATCGCACCCAGTCGGCGGTGAGCATGCAGATGAAACGCCTGGAAGAAGATGTGCTGCAACGCCAGTTGTTCCAGCGCGACGGGCGCCAGGTCAAGCTCACCGCCGAAGGCCAGGTGCTGCTGGGCTACGCCCGACGCATCCTGAAACTGCACAGTGAAGTGTTCAATACCTTGCGCGAACCGCACATGGTGGGCCTGGTTCGCATCGGCACTCCGGATGATTATGTGATGCGCTTTCTACCGGGAATCCTGTCGCGCTTTGCCCAAAGCTACCCGCTGATCCAGATCGAGGTGCATTGCGAATCCAGCAAACAGTTGCTGCAACGCCAGGATCTGGATCTGTCCATCGTCACCCGCGAGCCGGGCAGCGAAATCGGCCAACTGCTGCGCAAGGAGCGCTTCGTCTGGGCCGTGGCCCAGGGCTTCAATCCCCACGAGCAATCGCCATTGCCCCTGGCGATGTTCAACAGCGACTGCTTTTGCAGACTCTGGGCCTGCAACGCCCTGGACGCAGCCGGACTCGACTACCGGATTGCCTACAACAGCTCGAGCCTGGCGGCGTTGATGGCCGTGGTCAGTGCCGGACTGGCAATCACCGCGCAACTGGAAAGCCTGATCACACCGGACATGCGCATTCTCGGCGAGGCTGAGGGCCTGCCCCAATTGCCGGAGGCGAGCATCATGCTGCTGCGCAACCTCAATACGCCCTCCCCCATCACCGAGTGCCTAGCGGAGCACATTGTCGAAGGCTTCAAACTTTAAAGGCCAGCATCACCGCGCACACCACCAGGAAACCGCAGAACAGCGCCCGCAGCAGGCGCTCGGGCAAAGCATGAGCCACCTTCACTCCCCAGCTGATGCTCAACAGGCCGCCGACCGCCAACGGCAGACCGATCATCCAGTCCACTTGATGATGGACACCGTAGGTCACCAGGGTCACGCCGGTGCTCGGCAACGCCAGGGCCAGGGACAGCCCTTGTGCCACCACCTGGGTGGTACCAAAGACGCTGGTCAATACTGGCGTGGCCACTACCGCTCCGCCTACGCCGAACAACCCGCCCATGGCCCCGGAAGCGGCGCCCAGAACCCCCAGCCAAGGCCAGGAATAACGCATCCGCGTGCTGGCCGGCGCGCTGCTCATGAACATGCGCAGCAGGTTATAGGCCGACAGCACCAGGAGAAAGACGACAAAGCAGATACGCATCTTCTGCGCGTCGATGCCCACCGCCCAGATCGAGCCGAGCCAGGCGAAACAAAAGCCCATCACTGCCAGGGGCAAGGCATGGCGCAATTCAATCCGGTTGCGCTGGTGATAGCGCCACAGCGCCAGCATCACATTGGGCACCACCATCACCAGTGCAGTGCCCTGGGCAATCTGCTGATCCAGGCCGAACAACACCCCCAGCACGGGAATCGCGATCAAGCCGCCGCCGATACCGAACAAACCACCCACAGTGCCCAGGGCCGCGCCCAACAGCAGATACATCACTAACTCGATCACAGCCGCTCTCCTCACCTGAGAGCTGCATGCTACGCAGTCGGCCCTGGCACGGAAACGCACAGCAACGCACAATGGCTGTGCCGTTTTCGCATAAGCGCTCTGACCATGAATCCCAACACTCTCACCGAACAACTGGGGCTGTTTCTCGATGTGCTGGAAGCCGGCAGTTTTTCCGCCGCGGCTCGCCGCTATCCACTGACGCCCTCCGCCGTGGCCCGGCGTATCGACAGCCTGGAAAGTGCCGTGGGCACCACGTTGTTCATGCGCACCACCCATGCCGTGGTCGCCACAGCCGCTGGCCTGGCCTTCGCCGAACGGGCCCGGCGCATTGTCGCTGAACTGCAACTGGCCCGGGCCGAGGCGGTGTCTCTGAGCCATGCGCCGGAAGGCCTGATCCGCATCGATGCCCCGGCCGCCTTCGGCCGCCGTCATCTGGCACCGGCGATCGCCGACTTCCTGGTGCTCTATCCCGGCCTGGATGTACAACTGCACCTGATCGACAGCTTCGTCGACATGCAGGGCTCGCACCTGGGCAAAGTGGACCTGGTACTGCGGGCCGGGCAACAGGTGGATACCCGGATGGTGGCCACCTCCCTGGCCAGCATCGTACGCATTGCCTGCGCCAGTCCGTCCTACCTGAAGAGCCGTGGCACCCCGACTCAACCCGCTGAGCTCAGCCAGCACGACGGCCTCGACTGGGATGGCCTGGCACCCTTGTTCGCCTGGCGCTTTGAACGGGACGGACAGCTGCACAGTCATCGCCCACAACGCATCCGCCTCAGCGCCAACAATGCCGAAGCCCTGCTTTCGGGAGCCTTGGCTGGGCTGGGAATTGCTCACTTGCCCACCTGGCTGGTGAGTGAGTACCTGTTGCGCGGAGAACTGGTGCCGTTGTTCTGTGATAACGGTCTGCCCAAGCCGGAAACCGCCGGTATCTATGCCTTGCGCATGGAGCAGCATCCCAATGCCCGTAGCCGCCTGCTGCTGGAGTACCTGAAAAGTCGCTTCAGTCCGGTTCCGCCATGGGACCTGGCACTGCAGAGTGCAATGAACTGACGTCGAAGAAAATTATCTGGTGCATTAAAGACTCGCCCGCTAGATTCAGGACCATTAACGACCAAGGCCCCCGACATGACCACCGACCGCTCTACCCCGGATACCTGCGAACAGCTGCTGTTGGACAACCAAGTGTGTTTCGCCCTGCACTCCACATCGCTGCTACTGACCAAGGTCTATAAACCATTGCTGCAGCAACTGGGGCTGACCTATCCGCAGTACCTGGCAATGCTGGTGCTCTGGGAGCGGGATGGCCTGACCGTCGGCGAAATCAGCCAGCGCCTGCTGACCGACCCCGGCTCGCTGACTCCCTTGCTCAAGCGCCTGGAAGCCGAGGGTCTGCTGAGCCGCACTCGCAGCCGGGAAGATGAGCGAGTGGTCATTGTCGAGCTGACGGAACAGGGCCGAGCGATGCGCGAACAAGCCCGGAACATCCCACAGTGCATCCTCGGCGCCAGCGGTCGGACAGTGGAGCAGTTGCGGCAGCTGCAGGAAGATCTGCAGGTGCTGCGGGGGCATTTGCAGGACAGTCTCTAAGGCTTCGCCGACAAGCCAGCGCCTATGGCTGGGGCTGGTTTTGAGAAAAAAATATATGTTTAAAAAACAATGAGTTGAGCCAGAAACAGGGCTTCGGGCAATAGTTTGCATAAAATTTATCTTGCGCACTAAATATTTGAGCGATACATTTATTTCGCACTTACTTAGCGCGCAAACAATTAGCGCAAAAACAACCCAGCACGAGGCTTTCACCATGCAAACTCTCTACACCGCAGTTGCAACCGCCACCGGTGGCCGTGATGGCCGCGCTGTTTCCAGTGACAACATCCTCGACGTCAAACTGGCCACCCCCAAGGAACTCGGCGGGGCCGGTGGGCAGGCGACCAACCCGGAACAGCTGTTCGCCGCCGGCTATTCGGCCTGCTTTATCGGTGCCCTGAAGTTCGTTGCCAGCCAGAGCAAGCGCAAGATCCCGGACAACGCCTCGATCACCGCCCATGTCGGTATCGGTCAGATCCCTGGCGGCTTTGGCTTGGATATCGATCTGCATGTGAGCCTGCCCGGCCTGGCTCAGGAAGAGGCGCAAAGCCTGGTGGATGCCGCACATCAGGTCTGCCCCTACTCCAACGCCACCCGTGGCAATGTTGATGTACGCCTGCACGTGAACGTCTGAAACAGTAAACGCCAGGCATAAAAAAGCCCGACTCAAGGTCGGGCTTTTTCATCGACAAGATCGAACCAGGATTAAACCTTGGCGCGACCCTTGTAGGAACCGCCTTCGCGGGTATCGATCTCGATCATGTCGCCGATTTCGATGAAGTCCGCAACGCTCAGCTCGGTACCGTTTTTCAGTTTGGCAGGCTTCATCACCTTGCCCGAAGTGTCGCCGCGAGCGGAACCTTCGGTGTAGTCAACCTGACGCACGATGGTGGTCGGCAGGTCAACGGAAACCAGACGGTCTTCGAAGAACACGGCTTCGCAAACGTCGGTCATGCCTTCTTCGATGAACGGCAGAACGGCCTCGATGTCTTCGGCGTTCAGCTCGTACATGGTGTAGTCGGTTGTGTCCATGAAGGTGTAGGTGTCACCGCTGATGAACGACAGAGTCGCTTCTTTGCGATCCAGGATCACGTCGTCCAGTTTGTCGTCCGCACCGTAAACGGTTTCGGTCTTGTAACCGGTCAGCAGGTTCTTCAGCTTGGTCTTCATGATCGCGCTGTTACGACCGGACTTGGTGAATTCAGCTTTCTGAACCAGCCAAGGATCGTTGTCGATACGGATCACGGTACCGGGTTTGAGTTCTTTACCAGTTTTCATTGCGAATATCCGAATTTGGATGGGATTTACAAAAATCTAGGCCGCGTATCATATCCAATTTAGGTAAAACTGCACCAGCGCCGCAGCAAGATCGGCTTGCAAGCCTTGTTCCAGACACCATTGTTCGGCGTGCGCGGCGACTTCGGGCCAGTGTTGCAGCAGGTTTTTCCAGGCTTCGGTCATCGCCGCCTCGGTATTCCAGGCCTGCCACAGGGCCCGCACCGCCGCTTGGGCGTCAGGTGAAAGAGTCCGGGTGTACAAGGCGAGAAAGGCCTCGAGCTTGTCCAGGTGAATGTCTTCGTCCTGACGGTAGATATGCCAGAGCATCGGCCGCCCGGCCCATTGCGCCCGAACAAAGGAGTCCTCTCCACGCACCGCGTTGAAATCGCAGCACCACAACAGACGGTCGTAATCTTCCTGGCGAACAAAAGGCAGGACCTGGACCGTCAGGGACTGCCGGATCTGCAGGCTGCCCACACTCAACGACGCGTCTCCCAGCCAGCGCTGCACATCTCCCAGGATGCGCCCTTCGGGCACCAGCAAATGGGTCTGTTGCGTATCGAGGGCCAAGGCATCCAGCCAACCACCAAGACTGGCGTTCTCATAGGCAAACAGTGACATCAAGCGGCTACCGGCGGCGGGAGTGACTCCCAGTCCTTGAAGAAACTCCAGCTGGACCTGGCGATCGGCCTGAAATTGCCGGCGGCGCTCGAGCAATCCGGCTTCGCGCAGCAAGCCGCCCGTGCCAGCCTGGAATCCGGGGAAGAAAAAGTACTTCTGTACGCCACGAAACTTCACTGACGGCAGGCCGTGGCAGCCACTGACCCAGTCCTCGGCACTCAGGTAATCCAGATTCAGCCACAAGGGTGCACGCTGGCGCTCGGCCATGGCCTCCATATAGGCATGGGGCAACTGACAGGCAAACGCAGCGATCACCACATCGGCTGCAGCTTCAGGTTGCCAGTGGGCCGGCCAGTGGCGCACCTCGACCCCATCCTGATACTGGCTGAGTCGCTGGAAGTCGATCTCTGGACAGATCTTTTCAAAGGCCCGCAGATCATCGACCCACAAACGCACCGTGCATTGATGCTCGGCCACCAACTGTCGGGCCAGGCGCCAGGTCACGCCGATGTCGCCGTAGTTGTCGACCACGCTGCAAAAAATATCCCAGGAGGCTTTCATTCCAGTCCCCGATTGGCAAAGGCGCCGATTGTCCGCATAAATGCTCCTGCGCAGAAGAGCCAACCTCGATTAATCTTCATGCGACAATCAGCCCTCGCCCACTATCGCCCGCCAGGAGGCAACCATGTCTTATCGCCCGCCCGCTCGTCGCTCCTTGCGCATCAGCTTCAATGCCCTGGCGCTCAGCGGCAGCATTGCCCTGGGCCTGTGGCTGGGTTTTCTGGCGATTGCCCTGACCTGCTGGCTAGCCTCGCACTTTCTCTTCAGCCAGCAACTGGCTCCTGTAGCGCAAGCCGTGCAGCAATTGGCGAAGCCGCCGGTGGTTGCGCCTGAGCCGCCCAATCGGCTGTTCGAGCAGTATCAGGAAAACCTGCGCAAGAACGAAGAGTTGCAATCCCTGGATAACGCTCGCAGCGACTCGCGCAACCTGTCCAATCCCAAATGCCAGTTCTGGTTGCAACAGGACCAGACAGCGCCCAGCGAAAAGAGTCGCGCCAACGTCCTGCAGTTCTGTAATTGATCATGAATAAACAGTCTGTCTGCCAACTGATTCTGCAACAGCTCCAAGAGGATCTGGAGATCGCGGTGCGCGCAGCGCAAACCGCCTACGAAACCGCCACTCACGAAGAGAATATCGCCGAGAACAAGTACGACACCCTGGGGCTGGAAGCCTCCTACCTGGCGGCCGGCCAGGCTCGGCGGGTCGAGGAAATCCGTCAGGCATTGAATCTCTGGCAGAACCTGAGTTTGCGATCCTACGACCCACAGGCCGGAATCCAGGTCGGTGCGTTGCTGGGGCTGGAGGATGAAAACGGCCACGAACAGTGGCTGTTTCTTGGCCCAGACGGGGCAGGCTTGAAGGTTTATGTGGTGGGACAACTGGTGACCGTCATCACCCCGCGGTCACCGCTGGGCAAGAGCCTGATGGGCAAGTTCGAGGACGACGAGGTGGAGATCGTGGTGGCGGGGACCCGGCAACAGTTCACTGTCACCGAGGTCCGCTAGCTGAAATCAGTGAACCGGCAGTTCGACGCCGTCGAACAGTTCTTCCAGTTCCTGCTTGTTATGGCATTGAATCGCCTTGGCCATGACTTCGCGCGTCAGGTGCGGGGCGAACTTCTCGATGAAGTCGCACATGAAGCCGCGCAGGAATGTACCGCGACGGAAACCGATCTTGGTGATGCTCGACTCGAACAGCTCGCTGGCGTCCAGTACCACCAGGTCATTGTCGAGCTTGGTGTCGACCGCCATCTTGGCGACGATACCCACTCCCAACCCCAGGCGCACATAGGTCTTGATCACGTCGGCGTCAGCCGCAGTGAACACCACCTTTGGCGTCAGGCCACGATGGCTGAAGGCTTCATCAAGTTTGGAACGGCCAGTGAAACCAAACACGTAGGTAACGATGGGGTATTCGGCCAGGGTTTCCAGGGTCAGCTTCGGCAGCTTGGTCAGCGGGTGGCCCTGAGGCACAACCACGCAACGGTTCCAGCGATAGCACGGCATCATCACCAGATCACCGAACAGCTCCAGCGCCTCGGTGGCGATGGCGAAATCCACAGTGCCGTCAGCGGCCATCTCAGCGATCTGCATCGGCGAGCCCTGGTGCATGTGCAGGGCCACATCGGGGTACTGCTTGATGAAGCTACTGATCACCGGTGGCAGGGCGTAACGTGCCTGGGTATGGGTGGTGGCGATGGACAGGGTGCCCTTCTTCTCGTTGGAGAACTCCTGGGCGATCTGCTTGATGCTCTCGACTTTGCGCAGGATCTCGCCAGCGGTAGTGATGATTCGCTCACCGGCCGGGGTCACACGGGTCAGATGCTTGCCGCTGCGAGCGAAGACCTCGACCCCAAGCTCGTCTTCGAGCAGACGGATCTGCTTGCTGATACCCGGTTGTGAGGTGTAAAGGCTTTGAGCGGTAGCGGAGACGTTGAGGTCGTGGTGCGCCACTTCCCAGATGTAGCGCAATTGTTGAAGCTTCATATGAATCCCTCAAAGCAGGTAGACGCCACGGGTATCAGCGACGGTATATAACTATATTAATGGTCAGGAGAATAAATCTAGAACTTTTATTCAGAATTTTCCATTCCGCCCTCAGACATCCCCCTGACGCCGACGCTGCACCAGCGGCACCAGATAAACCGGCACTTTGGCCAGCTGTAAAACCCGTGCGGCCGTACGCCCCAAAGGGGTTTGCGCACCGCCCCCGTGGCTGTGACTTCCTACGATCAGCAAATCCACCGAGAGTTTCGCCGCCTGATCCAGAATCACCTGGGATGGGTCCCCTTGAAGCACCCGCACCGACTGGATCAAGGTCAGGTCCTGCATGCCCTCCCCCAACTCCTCGCGAAAACTGTCCAGCACCCGCTGCTCGATATTGGCCATTACCGTGCTCAAGCCCTGGCGGTGAAACTCGTTCAAGGATTGCTCATCCAGATAGCTCTGCAACACCGATTCGGCAAATAGCCCCATGGGTTCCACTGCGTGCACTACATGTAAGTCGGCATTGAACGTTCGAGCCAGCTCCAAGGCATGCTGCATGACAAAGGGCGCATACAGACCGAGGTCGGTGGCATACAGCATCGAACGAATCATATGACCTCCTCAACTGCCAAGATGGCGGAGATTGATTCAGCTTAGCAGTGCCTGGAACTGTGGGAGGTTCGACGCCAAGCCAGGGATTTTAGGGCTCAATCCCTGGCTTCGTTGCTGATGCCGTGGGGCACGTGGCCGGTGGCGACCACCTCGCGGGCCAACTCGCAGTGACCGGCCTGATCATCAAAAAAAACATCGGCGGCGAAGGCTTCAAGAAAGGCGGCTTTCTCCAGGCCGCCCAGAAACAAGGACTCGTCCAGACGAATGTCCCACTCGCGCAAGGTGCGGATCACCCGTTCATGGGCCGGCGCCGAACGGGCCGTGACCAAGGCCGTGCGAATCGGGCAGGCATCGTTGGGAAACTCGCCCTGAAGCAGATTGAGTGCCGCCAGAAAGCCCTTGAACGGTCCGCCCGGCAATGGCTCCCGGGCCGACTGCTGCTCACTGGCCTGAAAGGCCTCCAGGCCACCGGTTTGATAGACCCGTTCCGAGTCATCGGAAAACAGCACGGCGTCCCCGTCGAAGGCGATGCGCAACTCGCCATTGGCGGCACGCCGGGCGCCGCCGGAGAGGATGGTCGCAGCAGCAAACCCGGCCTCCAGAGCACTGCGCACATCGTCGGCATGGGTAGAGAGAAACAGATCGCTGCCAAAGGCCGCCAGATAGGGATAGGGACTGCGACCGCCGACGAAGGCCGCACGGGAAATACCCAGGCCGTAATGCTGAATCGAGTTGAACACCCGCAGGCCGGTGTCAGCACTGTTGCGTGAAACCAGCACCACCTCGACCCGCGCACGTCCCAGGCTGGCATTGAGACTGAGCAGTTTCTTCACCAATGGGAAGGCATCGCCCGGTTCGAGGATCTCCTCTTCGTGTTCGATCTGATACTGCCTATAAGCCTCGACACCCTGGGCCAGATAGACCTTATGGCTGTCGCTCAGATCGAACAACGCCCGCGACGAAATCGCCACCACCAGCTTGCCATCCAGGCCATTTGCCATATTCCGTCCCCTTCAGGTAATCAGCTCAAGCGTGATGCCGGTCGATGAAACTCAAGGCTTGGTAAAGCGCCTGGATTTTCGGCAGCTCACAGCCAGCGGCCCTGGCTGCCGCCAAAGGTGCGGCATAGATGGCTGCCAACTCCAGAGGACGCTGATGCAGGAAATCATGGTACATGCTCGGCCAATAGTCGGGCATGTGCTCGGTGGACTTGAACAGTTGCTGTGCGTAGGCATCTGGAATGACATGACCACAAGCCGCGGCCCCCAGAAGCACCTCCTGCATGAGGTTCTGAATCAACTCGCGGCTGTCCGGATCGGCCATCAACGGCGTGGTGCTGGCCTTGAGCAGCACCGACAGACCGTTGTAAGGCACATTCCACACCAGCTTCTGCCAACGCGCCTGCTGCAGGTTGCCCATGACCTTGGAATCAAGCCCGGCCTCACGAAACAACGCCGCCCCTTCTTCGACAATAGCCTGGCTCAACACCGGATCAGCGCTTGCCGGACCGCTGTGGTAACCCAGATTGACTGCACCAAGAGCCTGGTGCTCGATCTGGCCGGGACCCGCACGATGGACACAGATAAAGCACAAGCCACCCAATAGGTGCAGCGACTCAGGAAGCACGGCGCGCAGGCCATCTTCAACGTCCAGGCCGTTCTGCAGCAACAGAACCTTGGCATCAGGCGCCGCCGCCTGAATGATCGCCGGCGCCAACTGGAGGTTGCTGGTGGTCTTGGCTCCCACCAGCAGCCAGTCACAAAGCGGCATCTCCTCAGCGCTGGCGTATGCCTGCACCGGTTTCAGGCTCAACGCCCCGTACTGAGCGCTGTTGACCTGCAGCCCCTGCTCCACCACCGTCGAGAACTCGCTACGTAATAGAAAGTGCACGTCGAAACCGGCGCGCGCCAGCATCACCCCGTAAAAACCTCCGATCGCTCCGGTCCCGATAATGCCCACACGCGGTTTACGACCTGCATCCATCAAGGCAACTCCTCTGGAATTCGATTGAGCGCCTGACGCAAGCCCTCAGTGAGCTCCTTGTACGTCAGCCGCGACTGCAACGCCCCATAAAACTCACCGTCGCTCACCACAAACAGGGCCGGCAGGTGAAACACCTGATAGCGCTCCACGGCGCCTCCGTTGTCAGCGGCATCGACCCAGCACAACCGCTCGACCGGCAAGCCCAGCCCCGGCAGTTGCGCCCGCGCCCAACGGCAACTGGAACAGCCAACGCTGGTGAAAACCACCAGGGAAACACCATCCAGGCCCAGCAATTGCTGGTCAATATCGAAGTCTGTCAGTTCCAATTCGACCACTATACTGGGGGAAACAATGTCAAATGGACGACACTCGGAGTCTGCGGTCATGGGACGTTTTTTGCCTCATCCTGATGATGTTCCGGTTGAACTGACCCTGCGTAAATACGCCTGCATTTCGCGTCAGCGGTTGCACACTATCAGCCTCGGTGGCATGGCGTGCAATTACCACCGCGCCTGGCGCCACGGCACCGCACTAGAGGTGTATATGCCGACGCTGGGGGAAAATGCGCGCTACAACGGCTATGTCGCCTGGTGCCTGAAGCGCAAGCGCGGCTACCTGGTGGGGATCGCTTTCGTCGATGAGCAAACGCTGTTCGGCGCCCGCATGGGCGAACAGGTGTGCCAGATCGCCCGATACTGCCGCCTGCATGAACCTCAGAGCGAACAACAATGCATCGAGGCCCTGGCCCTGAATTGGGTCGAGCAGCACGCAGAGGACTATTCCGAGGACCGCGTACACCAGGCTTTTGTGCAGCCTTAGCCCAATAAAACCGCCGCCTGCCCATTGTAGAGTCACCGGGTAACGCGCTAAGGTTCCGCTCCCCGACGCGCTCAAATCCGCTGTGCTCCGCCGCGCGGGGATCGCTGGCGGCCGGCACCCGTGACCTGACGAGTAACACGATGGCTGATTTACCGATCAACGACCTTAACGTCGCCTCCAACGAGACCCTGATCACCCCTGATCAACTCAAGCGAGACATCCCCCTTAGCGACACCGCCTTGCGCACCGTGACCAAGGGTCGCGAAGTGATCCGCAACATCCTCGACGGCACTGATCACCGTCTGTTTATCGTCATTGGGCCCTGCTCGATCCACGACATCAAGGCAGCGCACGAGTACGCTGAACGTCTCAAGGCACTGGCGGCGGAAGTCTCTGACACTCTCTATCTGGTAATGCGGGTGTACTTCGAGAAACCCCGTACTACCGTTGGCTGGAAAGGCCTGATCAACGACCCTTACCTGGATGACTCGTTCAAGATTCAGGACGGTTTGCATATCGGGCGGCAGTTGTTGCTGGACCTGGCTGAAATGGGCCTGCCTACCGCCACTGAAGCCCTTGACCCGATCTCCCCGCAATATCTGCAGGACCTGATCAGTTGGTCGGCCATCGGTGCACGCACCACTGAATCCCAGACCCATCGGGAAATGGCTTCCGGCCTGTCGTCGGCCGTGGGCTTCAAGAATGGCACCGACGGTGGCCTAACCGTGGCGATCAATGCGCTGCAATCGGTATCCAGCCCGCATCGCTTCCTGGGGATCAACCCACAAGGTGGCGTATCGATCGTAACCACCAAAGGCAACGCCTACGGCCACGTGGTGCTGCGTGGCGGCAACGGTAAGCCGAACTACGACTCGGTGAGCGTCGCTGTCTGCGAACAAGCCCTGAGCAAGGCCAAGATCAAGCCGAACATCATGATCGACTGCAGCCATGCCAACTCCAACAAGGACCCGGCGCTGCAACCTCTCGTCATGGAAAACGTTGCCAACCAAATCCTGGAAGGCAACCAGTCGATCATCGGTCTGATGGTGGAAAGTCATCTGAACTGGGGTTGCCAGGCGATTCCGAAAGACTTGTCGGACCTGCAGTACGGCGTATCGATTACCGACGCCTGCATCGACTGGGAAAGTACCGAGAAAACCCTGCGCAGCATGCACGCCAAGCTCAAGGACGTATTGCCGAAACGCGATCGCAGCTGATCCTTTTCGCCAGACACAAAAACGCCGGGCCAAGCCCGGCGTTTTTTTGGGTCGCCCCGATCAGAGCTTTGCTGCGTGACGCTGATGGCGTTCCATGTAGCGTTCTACATAAGAACAGGATGGAATCACTGTGTAACCCATACGCTCGGCGTACTCCAGCGCCTGCTCGGTCAACGCCGCGGCAATGCCGCGCCCACGTAATGCGTTGGGCACGAAGGTGCGGTAGATATCCAGAGTCTGCTTACCCAGGTCCATATAGGTCAGGTAGGCACGATGACCGTCCACATTGGTCTCGAACTGATGACCAGCCTGGTCATGGTGGATGGACAACGCCTCGCTCATCACTACTCCTTGCGGGTCTGGAATGCTGACCCATACCTTACCGATGTTTTTCCGGCGAAGGAACAACTTACGCCACCTCGTGCCTGTCGGACACCACCGTAGAAGGCATCCCCCTTACATCGCGAGCACGTTACAAAATAGTAGGCGCCTTGGGCATAAATGCTCAAGCCACACTCGTCACAGATCAACGTAAAACGCCCTCAGCAAGCCTTGCAGAAAGCACCGTCAGGCCCAGTGTAAAAATGCGTTGAGGCTATACATCGCCGGATGCTGAAACTTAAGACGAGCACCGTTTCTTAAAGTCACCGGCAAGATGGATAAAGATAGGCCAAGGCTGGGCAGATTCTGAAGAAAAGTGCCATCGACAGAATATAGGCCCACTTTAGCCTAGACTCTGAAACAGCGCCTGGAGAATGCTGGCAAACAACCAGCACCCTCTGACAGAGCCTTGCCGCTGAATGTTTTTTATACAATCGCTTAAAAAGTTGCTCGAAAAAGAATCACCGCCTAGAATTTTTTTTGCTTCTTGCGCTACGTCAGTTTACTTACTACAAGTAATGGGTAGTATGTACGCCGGCTATTTCCTCACTCTGAGGTGATAGCTACTAATAGAAAGTCCTTGAAGGGGAACACGATGAACAACGTTCTGAAATTCTCTGCTCTGGCTCTGGCCGCAGTTCTGGCTACCGGTTGCAGCAGCGTATCCAAAGAAACCGAAGCTCGTCTGACTGCTACTGAAGATGCAGCAGCTCGTGCTCAGGCTCGTGCAGACGAAGCCTATCGTAAAGCTGATGAAGCTCTGGCTGCTGCTCAAAAAGCACAACAGACTGCTGACGAAGCTAACGAGCGCGCTCTGCGTATGCTGGAAAAAGCTAGCCGCAAGTAATAGTCCCTCGGGATTGTTATCAAGCCGATCCATTTTTTGGATCGGCTTTTTTATTGCCTGGGATTTTCCACTGACAATAAAAAACCCGTCGACACCGGCAGGTCTCGACGGGTTGTTGTTCTAACCCTTACTGCTGCAGATCGAACGGAGCACTGGACAATGATGTTGCAGGCGCCGTGGTCGGTATTGCGATCTCCACTGGCAAGCCATCTTCGGCCGCCACTACATCCCTGACCACATCCCAGTTCATGCGCAGGTTGTTGGCCAGATCTTCGCGCTTGAGCAAAGCATTGATCACCGCAGTGTGCTTGTCGACCACTGAAGGATTACCCTTGTCATCCAAAGGGGTATGCGCCTCCAGATAGACTTTGCCACCGCTGATACCGAACTTGTACGGCTCGTTGATGATACGCACGGAAGTTCCTACCGGAACCATCCCGGCCATTTCCAGCACGTTGTTGTTGAGCATACGGAAACAGCCATGACTGGTACGCATGCCGATGCCGAACTTTTTGTTCGAACCGTGAATCAGGTAACCAGGCGTGCCCAAGGTGAACTTGAACGGCCCCAGCGGGTTATTCGGTCCTGCCGGCACCACGCTCGGCAGCGGATCACCATCGGCAGCATGTTCGGCCCGGATCGACGCCGGTGGAGTCCAGGTTGGATTCGGGGTTTTCGCAGTAATACTGGTATGAGCGATCGGCGACCCCCAACCCTCGCGTCCAATGCCCAACGGGAAGGTGTAAACCACATTCCGCCCCTTGGGGAAGTAGTAAAGACGATACTCCGCCAGGTTAATCACGATGCCCTCACGGGACCCGGGAGGCAGGATGAAACGGGTGGGCAAGATGACCTCGGTCCCCGCCCCCGGCAACCAGGGGTCGACTCCCGGATTGGCCGCCACCATCTCCAGATACCCCAGGTCATGAGCAGTGCCCAGGTCGGCGAAGGTGTCTTCGTACTTGGCCTTGATCACCTGCACCTGACCGACAATATCTTCACCGGGCGGCGGTAGAGGCAATTCCAATGCTGCAACGGGGCCGGCCACACACAATGCGGCAAGTGTCAGGCAGCGGGTGACGACGGGGAGACGCGGCAACATCCGGATAATCCTTCGCATGAAAAACGAGTGATAGAAACGCGATTGTACACCCCGCCCCCTGGCTGCGGGAGCCAAGCGGGAGACACAAGCGCAGGCACATGAAATCCCTGTCGAAACGGTTCGCTATCGACCGCCTACAGCTCGAAGCGCAACTCCGGCCAGATCGGCGGGGTGCCGCGCTTTTGCGACTCCAGGATTGCCCGGCACAAAGGGCAGAGTCGTTGATCCTGGAAAATCGTCCGATCCACACTCGACCAGCGCGGCTGCGCGGGCAACAAAGTGCCACACAAGGTCCGATCGGCAGAACCACCCAACTCCAGCTGACGCGTCACCAGATGCACTCGAACTTCCTGGCAGGCGAACAGGTCAAGCTGTTCATCAGGCTCGATCAGTTGATAGGCAAACAGGGACCAGGCGGGACGCGGCATCGGGGGCTCCAAATCGGGGGCGCCACATTAGCCGAAACACTGCCACTAGAAAAGCGTCAAAGCAGCGGTTTTAGCGTCGGCCAGACATTTTCCAGCAACTTGTCCTGAGCCGCGGCTGTAGGGTGCAGACCGTCTGCCTGCATCAGTTCGGGATGACCACCGACCCCATCAAGAAAAAACGGTACCAGCGCCACCTTTTTGTCACTGGCCAACTGGCCATAAACCTGAGCGAACGCCTGGGTGTAGCGCACACCATAGTTGGGCGGCAACTGCATGCCCAACAGCAGCACCTTGGCACCACTGGCCTGGGCACTGTCGATCATCGACGCAAGATTTTGTTGCAATTGCTGAGGCGGCTGGCCGCGCAGGCCATCGTTGCCGCCCAACTCGAGGATCACCACCTCAGGCTTATGCTCTGCAAGCAGCGGCGGCAGCCGCGCCAGGCCACCGGCACTGGTGTCGCCACTGACCGAGGCGTTGATCACTTTGTCGGTGAAACCCTGGTCCTTGAGCCGCTTCTCCAACAGAGCCACCCACCCCTCGCGGGTATCCAGGCCGAAAGCCGCACTGATACTATCGCCCACGATCAGGACCGTACCCGCCGCTGCGTTCTGGGCCATGCACATCAAGGCCAGGCCGGCACTCAAAAACCATACACGCATCGGATTCTCCATGGGCGCAAGCATTCTCACTGCGCGGAACCTTAGCAAAGTGGTTCCTAGCGCGGAAGGTGAACTGACCATCCTTCATGAACTCAGCCTGGAGCTGAACCAGGGCGACAGTCTGGCCATAGTCGGTGCCTCGGGTTCCGGAAAATCCACACTGCTCGGTTTGCTGGCAGGACTCGACCTGCCCAGCAGTGGTGAGGTCACCCTCGCCGGCCAGGCCTTGAGTCGCCTGGATGAAGATCAGCGAGCACGGGTCAGGGCCGAGCACGTTGGGTTCGTGTTTCAATCCTTCCAGTTGCTCGACAGCCTCAACGCCCTGGAAAACGTCATGCTGCCCCTGGAACTGGATGGCCGCCGCGACGCCCGTGAGCGCGCCACCGAGTTGCTGCGACGGGTCGGCCTCGGCCAGCGCCTGAGCCACTCGCCTCGCCAGCTTTCCGGCGGTGAGCAACAACGAGTCGCCATCGCCCGGGCCTTTGCCGCCGAACCCGACGTGCTGTTTGCCGACGAACCTACCGGCAACCTCGACAGCCACACCGGTGAACGCATCAGCGACCTGCTGTTCGAACTCAACAAGGAGAGCGGCACGACTCTGGTGCTGGTGACCCATGATGAACGCCTGGCCCATCGTTGCCGGCGCCTGATCCGTCTTGAAGCGGGCTTGCTGGTCGCCCCTCTGGAGCCTTGATGGCACGTCTGCCGCTGTTGCGTCTGTTCAGCCTCGCCCTGCGCCAGCTGTTGCGCGATGCCCGCGCCGGGGAGTTACGGGTGCTGTTCTTTGCCTTGCTGGTGGCTGTGGCGGCGAGCACCGCCATTGGTTATTTCGGCGCCCGACTCAACGGAGCCATGCTGCTGCGGGCCACCGAGTTTCTCGGGGCTGATCTGCTTCTGGAGGGCAGCTCACCGGCACGCCCGGAACAGATCGACAGCGGGCAGGCACTGGGACTCGATCATGCGCGCATCGTCGAATTCTCCAGCGTTATCGCCACCGACACTGGCATCCAGCTGTCGAGTATCAAGGCAGTGGACAATGCCTACCCACTACGCGGCCAACTCAAGAGTGCGGCAGCGCCCTACGGCGTTGAAGAGCCCGGTGGCGGTCCAAAGGCCGGTGAAGCCTGGGTCGAATCGCGCCTGCTGACCGCGCTGAATCTGAAGATCGGCGACAGCATCGATGTCGGCACGCAACCCCTGCGGCTGGCTCGGGTCCTGACCTATGAGCCCGACCGAGCCGGCAACTTCTATAGCCTGACGCCTCGAGTGCTGATCAGCCTGGACGATCTGCAAGCCACCGGCGTCGTCCAGCCGGGCAGCCGGGTCAGCTACAAGGAGCTCTGGCGCGGCCCGGCACCGGCCCTAGAGAGCTATCGCCAACTGATCAAGCCGGGGCTGGCGCCCAACCAGCGACTGCAGGATGCCCGCGATGGCAACCAGCAGATTGGCGGCGCCCTGGGCAAGGCCGAGCGTTACCTGAACATGGCCAGTCTGGTAGCCGTGTTGCTATCCGGGGTCGCCGTCGCCTTATCGGCCAATCGTTTCGCAACCCGGCGCTTCGATGCCAGCGCCTTGCTACGCTGCCTCGGTCTGTCGCGACGGGAAACCATGTTGCTGTTCAGCGTGCAATTGGGACTTCTGGGGCTCCTGGCCAGCGTCAGCGGCGCACTGCTGGGGTGGTTGGCCCAACTTGGCCTGTTCTATCTGCTGCATGACCTGCTGCCCAGCGATGTGCCTCCAGGTGGCCTGCTCCCGGCCATTGCCGGTATTGGCACCGGGTTGGTGGCCCTGGCAGGGTTTGCCCTACCGCCCCTGGCTGCCTTGGGGCGGGTCCCGCCACTTCGCGTGTTACGTCGTGACCTGCTGCCAATTCCTTCCAGTACCTGGATGATCTACGGCGCCGCCCTGTTTGCCCTGGGCCTGATCATGTGGCGCCTGAGTCTGGATCTGATCCTGACCTTTGCACTGCTCGGCGGTGGACTGATAGCGGCACTGGTACTGGGTGGGTTACTGCTTCTGGTGCTGCAAAGCCTGCGTCGTCTGCTGGCCCGCTCCTCCCTGCCCTGGCGCCTGGGACTGGGCCAGTTGCTGCGGCATCCCCTGGCGGCAGCCGGACAGTCCCTGGCCTTTGGTCTGATTCTGCTGTCCATGGCACTGATTGCCCTGCTGCGGGGCGAACTGCTCGATACCTGGCAGAACCAGTTGCCGAAAAATGCCCCCAATTACTTTGCACTGAATATCCTACCCGCCGAAAAACAGGCTTTTAGCGAACGCCTGGTACAACTTTCGGCCCCTTCGGCGCCGCTGTATCCAGTGGTTCCAGGACGCCTGGTGAGCATCAACGGCGAGCCTGTAAGGGAGATAGTCAGCAAGGACTCCAGTGGCGACCGCGCGGTACAGCGCGACCTGAGCCTGACCTGGGCCGCCGACCTGCCGGCCGGCAACCGCATCACCGAAGGCAACTGGTGGTCAGCACAGCCCGCCGACGCTGTGCCCGGCGTATCGGTGGAGGCCAAGGTTGCACAAAGCTTGAAACTGAAACTGGGCGACCAACTGACCTTCACGGTCGCGGGCGTTAATCGGGAAGCCCGGGTTACCAGCCTGCGCAGCATCAACTGGGACAACTTCCAACCGAACTTCTTCATGATCTTCCAGCCAGGCACCCTGAAAGACCTGCCTGCCACCTACCTGACCAGCTTTTACCTGAGCCCGGGACACGACCAGCAGGTCATCGAGCTATCCAGGGCCTTTCCAGCGGTGACTATTCTTCAAGTGGAGGCCTTGCTGGAGCAACTGCGCAGCATCCTGGCCCAGGTCACTCTGGCAGTGGAGTATGTATTGCTGTTTGTCCTGGCGGCCGGAATGGCAGTGCTGTTTTCCGGCCTGCAGGCCACGTTGGACGAGCGCATTCGCCAAGGCGCCCTATTACGCGCGCTCGGTGCCGAGAGGCGGTTGCTGGTCAAGGCTCGGCGGATCGAGTTCGGTCTTCTCGGCGCAGTCAGCGGCCTGCTGGCGGCCCTGGGTAGCGAACTGGTCAGCCTGGTGCTTTACCGGTTCGCCTTCGACCTGCCCTGGCACCCACATCCCTGGCTGTTGCTGCTGCCGCTGATAGGCGCGCTGTTGGTGGGTGGGGCCGGGGTTTTCGGCACCCGCCGGGCATTGAACGCCAGCCCGTTGAGCGTCCTGCGCGAAGGGTGAAGAGCAACAGCTCACCAGCACAGGCTGGCGAGCCTACTTCTCATAGTCGATCTGATTGATCCACCAGCAGGTTTCGCCAGCCGGCGTATGAACAATGGCCTCGTCGCCCACTTCCTTCTTCAGCAGCGCCCTGGCCATGGGCGAGTCGATGGAAATGTAGTCCTTGCGCAGATAGATCTCGTCGTATCCAACGATACGAAAGCGCTTGATCTCGGCAGCCTCGTTTTCCACTTCTACCCAGGCGCCAAAGAACACTCGCCCTTCCTGCTCTGGCGCGTAGGAAACCACCTTCATGTCTTCCAGACGCTTGCGTATGTAACGCACCCGGCGATCAATTTCCCGCAAGAGTTTTTTGTTGTACTGATAGTCCGCGTTCTCACTGCGGTCACCCAATGACGCGGCCCAAGTGACCTTCTGGGTAATATCCGGGCGCTTCTCCCGCCACAGATAATCCAACTCCTGCTTCAGAGCGTCGTAACCATCCTGTGTGATGAGCTTAGTACTCAATTGGCTTGTCACCTTCCAGCCTTGTACATGCTGTTCTGTTATTTGAATGAGCTGATGCACTCGGCCCGTCATGGGAGGGTTGTTGCCCCCCCTCACCCAGCCAGGCAGCACTATCAGATTTGTCCGATTTAGATTTCAGAGAGGTCAGCCAATCATAGAGCCAAATAGCTGAGGCTTACGGCACAAGACACACCTTAAGTAACAGTGTTTGCACCCAGCCTGAGGCACAACTTGAAACCTACTTATCCAAAGCACCCGCCAATACTGACCAACACCTCTAAAAACAAAGGGAACGCACTAAATGGGCAACATCATTATCGTCGATGACCATCCTCTGATTCGACTGGCCATCAGGTCGGTGCTGGAACCCCACCATCACACCATCGTTGCCGAAGCCGACAACGGTGCGGACGCGGTGCAACTGGTGCGAAAGCACATGCCGGACCTGTTGATCCTCGACCTGGGTATTCCCAACCTGGACGGTTTTTCGGTCATCGCCCATATCAAGTCTGCGGACCTGCTTGTAAAAACCCTAGTCCTGACTTCCAGTGACTCGAAGAACTTCGCCCTGCGATGCCTGCAAGCGGGAGCCGCGGGTTTTCTGTGCAAGACTGAAAACCTTCACGAACTGGCCAATGCGGTTAAAGCCATTCTGTCCGGGTACAGCTACTTCCCGGAAGACACCATCAATATCCTGCAGCAAAACACCAATGCCGCCAGTCAGGAGAGCGTGTTGATCTCGCGCCTGACCGATCGCGAGATCACGGTGCTGAAGCTCCTGGCAAGCGGCCTCAACAACCAGCAGATTGCCGACGCTCTGTTGATCAGCCACAAGACCGTCAGTACCTACAAGGTTCGCTTACTCAAGCGCTTCAACATTTCCAACCTCGTGGCGCTGGCCGATCTGGCAAAACGTAACGCCGTAGTTTGAACATTAACCCGTTGTCGCTTGACTCATGACCAGCAGTAACTGCAACCGGGACTATCCCAATCAGTGCTTGTTAGGTGGGGTCACAATCTGAATACGGCGCAGTTCAGCAACAAACTGTACAGCGCCGCCGAAACCTCTATGCAACTAGCGGCGAATGATCAGGCCTTGGCGAGCGACGCGGGTCAGTTGCTTGATGACTTCAGCAGCATCCGCTGCACTGGGGGCCGGAATGACCGCCAGATCAAAGCTATCGCTGGCAAAACGTGCCAGAGACTCGCCCTCTTCAACAAACTGAATCAAAAAGGCCGCCGGGCCCGGGGAACGCCGTGGCCAGCCGTCGAGGTAACGCAACAAGGTGGGTTGATGTTTGCCGCCAAGAAGGATTTTCGGGTTGCGCTGGGAAAGGCTCGCCGTAATCGGCGCAAGACGTACAAGGGGGCGTGGTGCATTCATCGTATTGTGTCTCTGCCTCAAGTTTCTGCCGGGCAGGTGAGAGGCAACACCGAACCAGCGCTTTAGCGGTATTTCGAAGCCAGAATATAGCTTCTAACAGTGATCTTTCGACTCACTTGGCGCCCCGCAAGTAGCTGTTTAAATCGGCGCATGAGCAGCATCCTAGAGAAGCCAGCAGGTCAGTGTCAAGATTTCCCAACAACGAAAAAGGCCTGCATTGGCAGGCCTTGGAAATTTTCCTGGCAGTTGATCCAGAGCCGCCGAAGACCAACTTGACGGATGAATCGAGCTCGTCAAATCACTTGGTTATTGCTGCATCCACAGACAACTTGCCAGCACCTTCGAACAGGACCGCGACAGTACCGCCCAGCAGAGCCAGGGCGAACTCATAGCCGTTATTGGCCATGAACAAACCATTGCCGATATGCACCGAGAAGATCGCCACCAACAAGGTAAAGGACAAGCCCAGAGCTGCCGGACGCGCCAGCAAGCCAATGACCAGCGCCAAACCAGCGAAGAACTCGGTACCACCTGCCAACAATGCCATCAGATACCCAGGAGCCAGACCAATGCTCTCCATCCACTGAGCCGTTCCCGCCAGACCGCCTCCCCCGAACCAGCCGAAGAGTTTCTGCGAACCGTGGGCCGCAAAGATGATGCCGACGAAGATCCGCAAAACGCTCAAGCCGTAACCGGCGCGAGTACTCAGTAGGTTTTTGATCAATGTGCTCATGCTCTGTAGTCCTGTGTATGGTGGGGAAGTTGGTCGCCATATTAATCAATTTTTATCATGCTAAAAGCGCAAAAAACCCAAGATAAAAATCAGTTTTTTCGATTATTTGCGAGACGCAACTTTTCGCTCCTGAGGCTCCAGAGAGCCTCGCTCGCGGTCAAAGGCCAGATAGTATTTATTGACGCTATTAACATAGCTGACCGCGCCCATGCCCACCTGCTCCATGGCAATACGCTCAACCTGGAAAAACCATTGATTGGGATTCAGTCCACGGCGCCGGGCCTCGCTGCGCATTCCTTGTACCCGTTCCGGGCCCATGTTGTAGGCCGCCAGGACGAACGCCATGCGCTCGCGTTCGTTAAGCTTGGGGCTGGAGAAGAACTTGCGGCGGATCATCGCCAGGTACTTGGCACCGGCCTGAACATTGTTGTCCAGAGACTGGATATTGTTGACCCCGACCCTTTGCGCCGCCGAAGGCGTGATCTGCATCAGCCCGGTTGGACCGCTGCCGCTCCTGGCGCTGGGCTGCAAGGCCGACTCCTTGAAAGCCAGGGCCGCCAGATTCAGCCAGTCCATACCCTGCTCCCCCGCATGCTTCTGCAACACCGGCCGCAGTTTTTCCAGGCGCTGACGATCGGCCCTAGCCAGGGGGTAATGCACCTGGTACTGGCGACGATAGATGCGCAAGAAGGCTACATCCTGGTCCGCCGGAGTCTTATAGGTCTTGAGGAAACGATCGATACTTGCCCGCAACATCGAGGCATCGCGCCGGACAAACCAGTGCTCCTCTCCCGGCTCACTGATCTTCAATTGCCTGTCAAAACGCAACTTGGGCAGGATCTTGCTCCAACGCTCGGCAATCGGCTGCTCGACAATGGTCAGGTGGAAGATCCCGCCCTGGACCATTTCCAGCACATCTTCCACCGCCAGACTGGGGTCCACCCACTCGACCTTGATCGGCGCCAGCTTGTGCAACGCAAGTTTCTGATTGATCTGACTCACCGCATCCCCTGCGGCGCTACCGGTGGTCAGGGTCAGGGTCTTGCCGGACAGCTGTTCGATACGCGTGTAACGACGCTCGCCCTTGATCCCCACCAGCAGTAAGGGAACATTGCTGACGATCGGATCGCTGGAACTGACCGCATGCCCTGGCTGAGCCTCCAACAACTCACCGGGAGCCACCAGATCCCCTTCTCCTCGCTGCAAGGCGCCAAGCAGTTGATCCTTGGCTTTGGGAATGATCTTGAGGCTGATTTCCTGACCGTCACGGGCATGGCCGTTGAGATACTGCTCGAACGAGCGCAAACGATGGTACTCGACGCCAATGGCCTGGCCCTGGACTTCACCGGAACTATTGCGGCTCTGGTTGACCAGTACCCGCAGAACCCGACTGCTGCGGATCTCCGCCAGGTCGCGGACCTTTCCCGCAGCCTGGGTTTCCGACGGCCCCGCCAAGCGCGCCATGGCCGGCAATGGCAGTAGCAACGTCAGGCACAGCGCGAGCAATATCGAGGGTCGGGTCATCCGTTCTCCGCAAAGAATACTGTTCAACCCTTCGTCGTTTTTTGAAGAATTGATCGACAGAAACAGAGCGCCATGAGCACTGGCAAGGTGCGAAAGACAAACGCAATGACAGTAAAAAGCCTGAGCATTACGTTCTTCCGGCAGCAAAAGACAGCGTTAACTCTTTGTAGTTCTTGGTTTTTCTTATAAATCTACAGCTCTGATATGCTTTCCGGCCGCAGGCGGAGATAGCACCATGCAACTCATCGATATCGGCGTCAACCTGACCAATCCCTGTTTTGCCGAAAAACACCAAGCCGTTCTCGATCGTGCTTATGAGGCTGGGATCTGCCAATTGGTCCTGACCGGAACCAGCGTCGAAGGTAGCGAACAGGCCCTGGAACTGTGCCAGCAACTGGACAGCAACGGGCAGCGACTGTTCGCCACCGCGGGCCTGCACCCTCACGCTGCCAGCGACTGGAATGCCGACAGCTCGCGGCGTTTGCGCGCATTGCTCAGCGAACCACGGGTACGTGCAGTGGGCGAATGCGGACTGGACTTCAATCGCGACTTCTCCCCCCGCCCACAACAGGAAAAAGTCCTGGAAGAACACTTGGCGCTGGCGGTCGAGCTGCAACTGCCGGTGTTCCTCCACGAGCGCGACGCCAATCAGCGTCTGCTGGATATCCTGCGGGACTTTCGTGACCGTTTGCCAGCAGCCGTGGTGCATTGCTTCACCGGTGAACAACGGGCGCTGTTCAGTTACCTTGATCTTGACCTGCACATCGGCATTACCGGCTGGATCTGCGACGAACGCCGGGGCACCCACCTGCACCCACTGGTACGCAACATTCCCTGCGGGCGTTTGATGCTGGAAAGCGATGCCCCCTATCTGCTGCCGCGCAGCCTGCGACCAAAACCGAAGAACGGCCGTAACGAACCGGCCTATCTGACCGAGGTCTTGAGGGAAGTGGCACTGCACCGGGAAGAGACCCCGAAAGACCTGGCCAACCACAGCACCGCCTGCTCCAGAGCTTTCTTCCGCTTGCCAGAGATTGCTTGACTCATATCAAGATTTTTCCGAGATCATGACGGCACAATAATGGCACCTTGCCAATACTGTTCCGCTCAATCAGAGAAAACCTTCTATGGGTGCCTGGCTTAGCAATATCTCGTTGAAATACAAATTCTGGGCGGTCAATGCGGTCGCCTTTGTCACCACCTTGCTATTGGTGCTGTACGCCGTGCAACTGGAGCAGCAGGCACGTAGCCAGACCGCCCAGGCCGCCGCCCATAGCCAGGCCCTGCTGCTCAATGCCTGGCCTGCAGGACAGCCCCTGCCCACCGATGAACACCTACTGACTTTCTCCCAGGGACAGACGCCCAGTTTCAACGACCAGGCGTTGCCCGAGCTGAACGGCGCCAACGGCTGGATCGAGATCAACCACATGCCGCTGTTCGGTACCAACCCGTTGCTGGGCGCCGAAGTCGTCCATCGCGCCGACGGCCAGCAGGTCGCAGTCCTGGCCCACGCTCCAAGCCTGGCCCAGGTCTTCAGTGACCGCTTCACCAACTATGCGGCGGCCGTATTCATCCTGATGTTCGCCATGCTCTGCGCCTCGCAGTTGCTGATTCGCTTTCTCCTCAGCCAACTCAATACCCTCAAGGACGTCATGCTGCATGTTGAGAAGACCGGCGATCTGTCTGCCCGCGTACCGCTCTCCTGTAAGGACGAGGTGGGCCAGATGGCCAGCGCGTTCAACGCCATGCAGGCCGGCTACCAACGGGTGGTGAATACCGTGGCCAATACCGCTCGCCAATTGGATCAGGGCGCCGCGCGCCTAGCCTCAAGCATGAATGATGTACGCCACGGCATGCTCGGCCAGCAGAGCGAAACCGATCAGGCCGCCACCGCCATCAACGAAATGTCCGCTACCGTCTACCACATTGCCCAGCATGCAGGTGCCACTCGTGACCTGTCGCAAACTGCCGACACCCTGGCCGGCACTGGCCATGAAGTGGTCGGCCGAGTGCAGAAATCCATCGCTGGGCTGTCCAGTGGCGTGCAACAAACTGCCGAGATGATTCAGAAACTCGCCGAGGACAGCCAGAAAATCAACGGCGTGGTCAACGTCATCCACAGCATCGCCGAGCAAACTAACCTGCTGGCGCTCAACGCCGCCATTGAGGCCGCACGGGCCGGCGAAATGGGTCGCGGCTTTGCCGTGGTGGCAGATGAAGTACGCAACCTGGCCAAACGCGTACAGGCCTCGACCGACGAAATCACCGGCATGGTGTCCGCCCTGCAAGCCGGTACCCGCGATGCGGTGGACTTCATGCAGGAAAGCTCGTTCAAAGCCGACGACTGCGTGCAGCAGGCACAGGAAGCCGGGGCGGCACTGGCGGAAATCACCGGCGCAGTGGCACAGATGCGCGAAAGCAACACTCAGATCGCCGTCGCCGCGGAACAGCAGAGCCAGGTGGCCGAAGAAATGAATAGAGCGGTGGTCAGCATTCGCGATGTTACCGAAAACACCGTGCAGCAGACCGTTGCTTCCGCCACGACCAGCAGTGAACTGGCGACCCTGGCCGGCGAATTGAGCAAGGCCATCGGCCAGTTGAAGCTCTGATCCGCCAGCATGAGCCGCTGCCCCATAGCAACCACCTGCCCTCACCCCACTGGCTATCGAACCGATAGCCAGCCTTGATTCGCCGCCAAACCGACTGAGCCCTATTCTTGGTCCATGAGTTTTCAAGCACTAAGGATGATCATCATGGGCAAACGTCACCCCAACCTCCCCGCCTGGCAATGGCGCGTCTACCCGCACAGCCACCAGCATCCGACCAACCTGGTTTTGCACCTGATCGCCGTCCCGCTGTTCATTGTCGGTTTTCTGCTGATTGCTTCGGGAGTGTTCTCCCTGAGTTTCCTGAGCCTGGCCATTGGCGTGCTCGGAGTGCTGGCTGCCCTCGGTTTGCAGCGTCACGGCCATAGCCTGGAGGCACAAGCCGGCGAACCATTCAGCGATCGCAAAGATGCAGTGCATCGCCTGCTAATGGAGCAGTTCGTGACCTTTCCACGCTTTGTCCTCAGCGGTGCCTGGTGGCGTGCCTGGCGGCAACGCCACCGTCACTGACGGATCAGGCGAAGATGGTTACCGTCTGCCGACTCAGGGCAATCAGTTGCCCCTCAGGACTCCACAACGCGGCGGCAGCGTGCCCGTAGCCATCGCGGGCATGCTCGATTTCCACCCGGTACTTGCACCAGTCCAGGGTGCTGATTGACAACAACGGCTGGACGAATTCAATGGTCCAGGTCAGGGTGCTGCCCGCCGCAGGCTTGTTCAAATGCGGTAACAGGGCCGGTGGCCAGGCATCCACCAGCGCCAGGATATGCGCCTCGGTCACAGGCTCCTCTTTGACATCCCCCCGCAGGCGCACCCAGCCCCCCATGTCCCGGGAACGGTTGCCAGTGAAGGGCATGCCGCCGACGCTCCAACGCATTGCCAAATGACGCATGAATTCCGGCGTCACGCCCTTGATGTAGGGCAGTTCCTGGCACTCCTCCCAATGCTTCATCTCAGGGGCCGGAAGGGCGCCGACACTGACCACAGACTCGCGGGAAGCGCCAAAGCTGCCCTGCACCAGGGTCACCACTTGGCCGTCCTGCATGACGCGCCCCAGCACCTGGCTGACAGCCTTGCCTTCGCGCAGCACATCCACTTCAAAGCTGACAGGCACATCCGGTGACACTGGGCCGACAAAGGTGACCGCCAAGGAACGTACCGGTCGGTCCAGCGGGACCTTGGCCCGCATCGCTTCGTACTGCAAGGCAACCACCAGGCCACCAAAACTGGCACGCCCCTGAGCCCACTCGGCCGGAATGGTCAACGCCTGGGGCTGGCCGCGTACGGCCTCAAGCAAATCGTAAAAACGCATGAAAACCTCAAGGGGCAAAAAATAGACTCAAGGATCTTAACCAGCGTCGCGGAGCCGCACAGCCACTATTCTGGCCAAAGCAGCGGACAGATAAGCCGCACAACGGTAGTCAGTTCCTGAAGCAATCGCCATGAAGCTTGTCCAGTACCTGGTCGGCGCGGGCCTGGGACTTGTGCATGGTTTTACGCCAGGTGGCGACACAGGGCAGCAAGTCCTTCTGCTGTTCGGCCTGGGCCAGCCATTGCCAGCAATCATGCCAATCCCCCAATGCCCCTTGGGCTGCCTTGAGGCGTTTCATGGCTTGGGGTGGCAAACGATCCAGTTCGGGGTATGCATCGGCGGCGTAGCGCACACGCTTGATCAACAGTCGCAGGCGATGCCGGTCGTGGGCCGGATCACGCAACGCCTCACCCAGGGCTTTCCACTGCTTGGACAAGCGTTTTTCAATCTTTCCTCGTAAACCACGCAGCAGCCCCTGACGCTCGGAGGCCCGTAGAAACCGCGGAAACGCATCCAGTACCAGAAACAACTGCGCCAACGGCGGCCCGCCGGCGATCGCCGAATACTCCCCTTGCAACTGAGCGGTACGGCACTCGGCGGCAGCGTGCAGGCCATGCTGATACAGATAAGCGGCCAACACTTCGCGGTCACGAATCGGCGTCGTCAGCTGTCCGACCTCACTGGCTGCAGCCTCCAACTGCTCGACACCAGGCAAACCGCGCAATGGACGCAACAAGCTGCGCAAGCGGCGCACAGTGATACGCAAGTCATGCAGTGCCTCGGCATCAGTGGCGGCAGCCAGTCGCGCCTGACAAGCCAGCAAGCTCACTTCCAGGCTCAGGATCTGAACCACCAATCGATCAACCAAGGCAGACATCAGGCTTTCCCCAATACGGCTCACAAGCCCTACATGGGCTTATCCGACTCAAGAATGACACCCCAGGCCCAAGAACGGCGTTGCGCCATATCATTGGGGTCCAGGGTGGAGATTCACCGCTTCAGCGTAGCGGCTGGCGCGGCTCAGCGCCCGGCGCGGGACTCACGAATATAGAAGCGCGCCTTCTCGGCTTTCTTGGTGCACCCTTCAAAGGCCTCGAATTGCTGCTGAGTCTTGGCCCCGGTTAGCAACGACAAGGCCTTGGAATAACTCACAGTGCCGGCGAAACCTTCAGCCTTGGCCAGGTCCAGCTCGCGCCAGGCGGCGTCCAGCTGAGTGCCACAGCTGTCGCGGTAGGCGGTCTTGCCTGCGCAACCGGTCAGTACCAATGCCATCAGGGGCAAGCAGATCCAGGCTTTCATCAATGACACCTCAAGAAAAGAAAACAGTCGTACAGGTTAAGACGATGGCAGCGTAAAAAAGTGCCTGACGCAACCCTTGGAAAATATAGCCGCAGGAGCATAGCCGCGCGGCCCGAGCCCCCCAAGGAAAAAACACCGGACAGGTCCGGCCTTACATCAGCAATTGAACCCCAGGCCGCTATGGGTGCATTGTTGCAACCTGTTTGGCGAAGGGACGAATCATGAACAAACGTGTCGCATTGGTACTCGGCTCGGGAGGCGCTCGCGGGTACGCCCATATCGGGGTCATCGAGGAGATCGAAAGACGCGGGTATGACATCGCCTGCATCGCCGGTTGCTCCATGGGCGCCGTGGTGGGCGGCATCTATGCCGCAGGCAAGCTCGCCGAGTATCGGGAGTGGATCGAAAGCCTGGATTACCTTGATGTACTGCGCCTGGTGGACGTGAGTTTCCGCCTAGGGGCGATTCGCGGCGAGAAAGTCTTCGGCCAGATCCGCAAGATCGTCGGTGAAGTGAATATCGAAGAGCTGCGCATTCCCTACACTGCGGTAGCCACTGACCTGACCAATCAACAGGAAATCTGGTTCCAGGAAGGCTGTCTGCATCAAGCCATGCGCGCGTCCGCAGCCATCCCCAGCCTGTTCACCCCGGTGATGCAGGGTAACCGCATGCTGGTGGACGGCGGTCTGCTCAACCCACTGCCGATCGTGCCAGTGGTCTCCAGCCATTGCGACCTGATCATCGCGGTCAACCTCAACTCCACCAACCAGCGCCATTATCAGTTACCAGTGATCCAGCGCCCCCCGGCGTTCAAAAGCCGCTTTGACAGCCTGATCAACTCCCTGGGCTCGCACCTGCCGTTCCGGCGTAAACAGGCCGAACAACTATTGCTGCTGGAACAAGAGGCCTTCAAGAGCCAAGCCGCCGAGATCAATCCCTGGGTCGAAGGTGCCGAACCGGAATCCCAGCAACCGGCCGCTGCGCCAGAAACCGACGGCGCGCCCAAGTCCGCCAGCGGTTCGTTCATCATCGACAACGTCGGTCCGGCCTCGCTACTGGACCTGGTGAACCAGAGCTTCGAGGTCATGCAGACGTCCCTGGCCCAATACAAGATCGCCGGCTATCCACCGGACATATTGATCAACGTGCCCAAGCGCGTGTGCCGGTTCTTCGAGTTCTACAAGGCCCCGGAACTGATCGCCCTGGGTCGTGAAATCGCCAGCGATACCCTGGACCGCTACGAACAGGAACAATAGCAAGCCCCGACATTCCAGCCCTCTAAGGCTCAGGGCTCGCTCCCCAAGAGACGGTAGCCAACCCCCGCCTCGGTGACGATGAACCGTGGTTGGGTCGGATCATCCGCCAGTTTCTGGCGTAAATGCCCGACCACGATCCGCAGGTAATGACTGTCCTCGGTGTGGGTCGGCCCCCAGATGTCCTTGAGCAGCTGCTGCTGGGTGATCACCCGACCGGGGTGTCGTGCCAGTTGCGCCAGCACAGCGTACTCCTTGCGCGTCAGGGCCACTTCCTGACCATCGAGCAGTACCCGACGGTAGGCCAGGTCCACCGTCAGCGGCCCAACTTGCAACGCCGCTTCCTGCACCTCCCCCACCGGCGCCTGGCGCAACAGGGCGCGGATGCGTGCCAGGAACTCCTGGATGCCGAAAGGCTTGGTCACGTAATCGTTGGCGCCACCGTCCAGGGCTTCGACCTTCTGCACCTCGCTGGCACGCACCGAAAGCACCAGCACGGGCACCGTCGACCACTCGCGAAACTCGCGCAGTACCTGCTGGCCATCCATGTCCGGCAGCCCCAGGTCGAGCACCAGCAGATCCGGCTTGTTCAGTGCCGCCTGGGCCAGGCCCTCGGTACCGGTACCGGCTTCAATCACTTTGTATCCTTGGGACGCCAAGCTGATGCGCAGGAACTTGCGGATCTGCGGCTCGTCGTCGATGACCAGGATGGTCGCGGTCTGGCTCATGGGTTCAATTCAAGACAAATAAGAGGCAAAAGAGTAGCGCAAGGCTGCTCCGGTAATCCCGGTAGCGCTTGCGTTGCGAGGTATGAGTGCGTTCTACAGGTATTCACAGATCCTGCTCAAGCTCCGGCTGGGTTTGCAATGGCAAGTGCAAGGTGATGCAGGTGCCATGGCCGTCAATGCCATCGGCGACACTGATATGCCCGCCGTGGGCACCAACCATGCCCTGGCAAATCGCCAGGCCCAGCCCCGTTCCCTGCCCTCCCCGATCGCCACGGGCAGCGGTATAGAACATGTCGAAGATCTTCGCCCGCTCCTCTTCGGGAATCCCCGGGCCCTCATCGCTGACGGCAAAGCTCAATTCATGCTCATCGGCACTGACCTTGAGTTGCAGGCGACCCTGGTTTGGCGAAAAGCGTGCGGCGTTCTCCAGGACATTGACCAGTGCCTGCTCGATCAGGGCGGCATGCACATGGAGCAACGGCAGGTCCGCTGGCAATTCGGTGCTCACCTGCAGCGGCGCCAGCACCGCACGCAGGCGGTTCAGAGCGCTGCCAACTATGTCCCCAGGCGCGACCCAGTCGCGAGCCAGTTTCAACGCACCATGGCCGAGCCGGGTCATGTCCAAGAGGTTCTGGATGTAGCGATCCAGGCGCTCGGCCTCATCCCGCGTGCCTTCCAGGAGTTCACGCCGGTCTTCCAGGGGAATCGCCTCCCCCAGCGCCAACAGGCTGTCGATGCTGCCGCGCATCGAAGTCAGCGGTGTGCGCAGATCGTGGGACACCGAGGCCAGCAAGGCACTGCGTAACTGTTCGGTTTCACCGCGCAGTCGCGCCGCCTCCAAATCCTCCGCCAGACGCGCCCGAGCCAGCGCCTGGGCCAGGGGCTGGCTGAGGGCGGTGAGCAGGCGGCGACGCTGGCCACTGAACTCTTCGCCTTCCCTGGGACAGACACCCAACAAACCCAAGGGGCCGTCATCCACCGACAATGGCCACCACCACCAGCGCCCGAAGGGCAAGGTCCCGGTCCCCAGCCCCGCAGGCTGATCGTGCTGCCAGGCCCAATCGGCCGCCGCACGCTCAGCCTCGGAGAACTGCGGCGAGCCACCGGTTTCAACTTTCCAGCCCCCCTGCCCGTCGCGATTGAGCAGGCAGATACGCAACTCATCACGCCCATGCAGGTGCTGGGCTGCGGCACTGATCACCGCTTGCCGGTCAGTGGCAGCGGTGAGCTTGCGTGACAGGTCCAACAGTTCACCGGTTTCCTCCTGGGTCTCGCGCAGGGCCTGCAACTGCCGCCGCTGGCGCGCCGCCAGGTTACCGGTGAGCGCAGCCATGAGCAGGAAAAACAGCAGAGTCAGCACATCCTCTTCACGCTGGATGGCAAAAGAGAAACTCGGCGGGATAAACAGAAAGTCATAGCACAAGAACGACAGCGCCGCGCAAGCCAGGGCCGGCCCCAGGCTGCTGCGCACGGCCACCAGCAACACTGCGGCAAGAAACACCAGGGAAATGTTCGGCAACGGCAGCACACTGGCCACCCCCCAGGCCAGGGCACTGGCCAACACGGTCGCCAACAGCGCCAGGGCATAGTCGAACCACAACAGCGAATGCTTGGCTCGCAAACCCGGCTGATGGGGTTGTGGCTCGCTGTCCAGGACGTTGATTTCCAGGCCGTCGGCATTACGCAGGAGGCGTGCCGCCAGGCCACCACCAAACCAGCGCCGACGCCAGCGGCGGCTGGATTGCCCCACCAGCAACAGACTGGCGCGGCGTTCGCTGGCGTGCTGGATCAGGGTCTTGGCCACCTCGCCAGCCCGCAGCAGGACCACCTCCCCGCCCAGGCGCTCAGCCAATTGCTGCGCCGCCTGCAAGCGCAGGCGCGACTGCTCGTCCCGCAGCCGGCCGTTGTCCACATGCACCAGGCTCCAGGGCAAATGCCGACGCTGGGCCACACGACTGGCATGGCGTACCAGGCGCTCGGCCTGGGCATCGCCATCAATGCCCACCAGCAAACGCCCACGCACCGCCGGAGCCGCCTGCCCCAACTGGCGATAGCCCAGGGCCAGGTCGTTATCCACCTGGGCCGCAGCAGTCTGCATCGCCAACTCCCGCAGCGCGGTGAGGTTGGTCTGGGTGAAAAAGGCATCAATGGCCGCCCGCGCCTGCTCCGGTACATAGACCTTGCCATCCCGCAGGCGCTCCAGGAGCTCCCGCGGCGGCAGGTCGACCAGCAGCAATTCATAGGCCTCCTGCAGTACCCAGTCGGGCAGCGTCTCGCGGACCTGGACCCCAGTGATGCCGCGCACCTGATCGTTGAGGCTCTCCAGGTGCTGGACGTTGACCGTGGTGAACACGTCGATACCCGCCGCCAGCAGCTCCTGGATATCCTGCCAACGCTTGGCATGCCGGCTGCCCGGCGCATTGCTGTGGGCCAGTTCGTCCACCAGCACCAGCTTGGGCCGGGCCTTCAACAGGCCATCCAGGTCCATCTCTTCGAGCACCACCCCACGGTATTCCGAGCGCACCAGGGGCTGCTGCGGCAAGCCGCTCAGCAGCGCTTCGGTCTCGGCACGACCGTGGGTTTCCACTACCCCGGCGAGCACCTTGACCCCTTGGCGCATTTGCGTGTGGGCAGCCTGAAGCATGGCGTAGGTCTTGCCGACGCCGGGAGCGGCGCCAAGAAAGACCTTGAGCCGGCCGCGGCCATCCCGGGGCAGATCAGCTAGCAGCGCGTCGGCGCGGCCGGAATCACTCATGGGTTATCTCTCTGCAACAAAACAATCGGTTCAATCCGCACTCTAGACGCTGCCACCCGCACGAACGGCAGCGGTTACAGATTCTCCAGGGCCTGGTTCAGGGCCAGTACATTGACCACCGGCGGCCCCACCAGCGGCCGCTCGATATGTGCCTGCACCAGCGCCTGTAGCTTAGCCGCCGGCAGATTGCGCGCCGCCGCGACCCGCGCTAGTTGATAGTCAATCGCCTCGGGTGGCAAGTGCGGATCAAGGCCGCTGCCGGAGGTGGTCAGCAAGGCCAGCGGCACCGGCCCTTGACCTGGCACCTGGAGCTTTTGGGCATCGTCGATCACCCGCGTGGCCAGGGCCGGGTTGCTCGGCGCCAAGTTGCTGGCACCACTGGACACCGTGGCAAAGGCTGCTGCCGATGGGCGAGGATGAAACCAGGCATCACCGACAAAATCCTGGGCAATCAGGGCCGAACCACGCACCTTGCCCTGGGCATCACGCACCAGGCTGCCATTGGCCTGATCCGGGAACGCCACCTGAGCCACACCGGTCACCACCAATGGATAGGCCACGCCAGTAATCAGACTCATCAACACAATCAGGCTCAAGGCCGGACGCAATACGCTAGTCATTTCTCAATCCTCGATTCATTCAATGCCGCAGGCGAGTTACACCAGGTGCAAGGCAGTCAGCAGCATGTCGATCAGCTTGATCCCGACAAAGGGCACCACGATCCCACCCACACCGTAGATCAGCAGGTTGCGCCGCAGCAGGTGGGCGGCACTGGCGGCCTGGACCCTGACCCCGCGCAACGCCAGAGGGATCAGCACCACGATGATCAGGGCGTTGAATACGATCGCCGAGAGAATCGCGCTCTGCGGGCTGGTCAGGTGCATGATGTTGAGCACGCCCAGCTGTGGATAAATCGCTGCGAACAGCGCCGGCAGAATGGCGAAGTACTTGGCGACATCGTTGGCGATGGAAAAGGTGGTCAGGGCGCCACGGGTCACCAACAGCTCCTTGCCGATCTGCACCACGTCCAGCAGCTTGGTCGGATCACTGTCCAGGTCGACCATGTTGGCCGCCTCGCGGGCCGCCTGAGTGCCGTCGTTCATCGCCATGCCGACATCGGCCTGGGCCAGTGCCGGGGCGTCGTTGGCACCGTCGCCGCACATCGCCACCAGGCGTCCGTCGTTCTGCTCGTGACGGATGCGCGCCAGTTTCTTCTCCGGCGTGGCTTCGGCCAGTACGTCGTCGACCCCGGCTTCAGCGGCGATGGCGGCAGCGGTCAGCGGGTTGTCGCCGGTCACCATGACAGTGCGAATCCCCAGCTTGCGCAACTCGGCGAAACGCTCGCGGATACCCGGCTTGACCACATCCTTGAGGTGAATGGCCCCAAGCATCCGGCCTTCGCCGCACACCAGCAGTGGAGTACCACCGCTCTGGGCGATCTTGTCGATTTCCCGGGACAGAGCCGGCGCCAGGTCGCTGCGCTTGAGGCCGACAAAGTTCAGCACCGAATCCACCGCCCCCTTGCGATAGATCCGGCCCTGGTAATCGACGCCGGACAGGCGGGTTTCCGCACTGAATGGCACGGCGGTCAAGACTTCAGGAGCCGGTTCAGGTTGTGGATAAAGCTCGCGCAAGTACTCGACGATGGATTTGCCTTCGGCAGTGTCATCCGCCAGCGAAGCCAGCAATGCTGCTTCGGCCAGCTCACGAGCGTTCACACCGGGAGCCGGATGAATGGCGCTGCAACGACGGTTGCCGAAGGTGATGGTGCCGGTCTTGTCCAGCAACAACACATGCACATCCCCCGCAGCCTCCACCGCACGCCCGGATTTGGCGATCACATTGAGGCGTACCAGACGATCCATCCCGGCAATGCCGATGGCCGACAGCAGGCCACCGATGGTGGTGGGAATCAGGGTCACCAACAACGCCACCAGGAACACCAGCGGCAGGCTGCCATTGGCAAAGTGGGCGAAGGGCTGCAGGGTCACCACCACCAGCAGGAAGATCAGGGTCAGGCCGATCAACAGGATATCCAGGGCCACTTCGTTGGGCGTCTTCTGCCGCTTGGCACCTTCCACCAGGGCGATCATGCGATCCAGGGTCGACTCGCCGGGATTGCTGGTGATGCGCACCAGCAGCCAATCGGAAACCAGCCGGGTGTTGCCGGTCACCGCTGAGCGATCGCCACCGGACTCGCGGATCACTGGTGCCGACTCACCGGTAATCGCCGCCTCGTTGACCGCGGCAATGCCCTCGATCACCTCGCCGTCCCCCGGGATCATTTCCCCGGCTTCAACCCGCACCACATCGCCTTTGCGCAGGTTGATCGCCGGCACCACCTGATAGGTGCCCTCGCTGGTGCGACGGCGAGCACTCAAGCCTTCGCTGCCGGCCTTGAGGCTGTCGGCCCGGGCCTTGCCACGGCCCTCTGCCAGGGCTTCGGCAAAGTTGGCGAAAAGCACGGTGAACCACAGCCAGAGGGCTATCTGTGCCGCGACGAACGTCGATACCGAGGTATCCGGCACGAAACACAGCACAGTGGTCAGGATTGCCGTCAACTCCACCACCAACATCACCGGCGAACGTTGCAACTGGCGAGGGTCGAGCTTGACGAAGGCCTGAATCAGCGCCGGGCGCCACAGAGCAGAGATCGCGGTGCTCGAAGATTCGGCCTGGGTACGCTTGGCCTTGGCGGCCGAGTCAACAGCCTTGTTCGAGGCAGGAACATGCATATTCATCATCAGGTCCTCAGAAGCCCATGCTCAAGTGTTCAGCGATTGGGCCCAACGCCAGGGTCGGCAGGAAAGTCAGGCCGCCCACCAGCAAAATGGTCACGGTCAACAAGGCCACGAACAACGGGCCGTGAGTGGGAAAGCTGTTCTGGCCGATGGGGGCGGGCTTCTTCAGCCCCAGGCTGCCAGCCAGGGCCAGCACCGGCAGGATGTAGCCGAAACGTCCAATCAGCATGCCCAGGCCCAGCATCAGGTTATGGAAGGGGGTGTTGGCACTGAAGCCACCAAAGGCCGAGCCGTTGTTGGCGCTGGCTGAGGTGTAGGCATACAGCAACTGGCTGAAACCGTGAGGCCCTGGATTGCTGATGGCTCCGGCCGGGCCAGGCAGGCTGGCGGCCAGGGCACCGAGGACGAGGACGCCAATGGGCATGACCATCAGGGTCACTACCAGCAATTGCACTTCCTTGGCCTGAAGCTTCTTGCCCAGGTATTCCGGGGTGCGACCGATCATCAACCCGGCAAGAAATACCGCGATCAGTACGTTCAACAGCATGCCGTAGAGACCCGCGCCGACACCGCCGAAGATCACTTCCCCCACCATCATGTTGATCAGCGCCACCATGCCGCTCAGAGGATTCAGGCTGTCATGCATGCCGTTCACCGAGCCATTGGACGCGGCCGTGGTGGTCACCGACCAGAGCACCGTGGCAGTGGTGCCGAAGCGCGCTTCCTTGCCTTCCAGAGGTGCCGCCTGCTCCACCGCAGCATTCTGCAACGCCGGATTGGGCTGGTACTCCGCCCACAACGAGGTGGCGCCGCCAATCAGGAACAGGGCAAACATGCAGGCAATGATCGCGCGGCTCTGGCGCAGATCCTTGACGTAGTGGCCGAAAGTGAATACCAGGGCCACGGGAATCAGGATGATCGACACCAACTCGAACAGGTTGCTCCAGGCACTGGGATTCTCGAACGGGTGAGCCGAGTTGACACCGAAGAAGCCACCACCATTGGTGCCCAACTGTTTGATGGCGATCTGGCTCGCCGCCGGGCCCAGGGGAATCACCTGGTCGTTACCTTGCAAGGTAAGGGCATCCACGTAGTGGGCAAAGGTCTGGGGCACGCCCTGCCAGACCAGGAACAACGCCAGCAACAGACTCAGCGGCAGCAAGCCATAGAGAGTCGCGCGGGTCATGTCGACCCAGAAGTTGCCCAGGGTGCGCACCGAACGCCGGCCAATGCCGCGGCACAAGGCAACCAGCACCGTCAGCCCGGTAGCAGCGCTGACAAAGTTCTGCACGGTCAGGCCGACCATCTGGCTGAGGTAGCTCAGGGAGGCCTCACCACTGTAGGACTGCCAGTTGGTATTGGTCATGAAACTGACGGCGGTGTTGAACGCCTGGGTCCATTCCTGTCCCGGAAGATTCTGCGGGTTGAGTGGCAGATACCCCTGAAACAGCAGGATGGCAAACAGCAGGACAAAACCCGCCAGGTTGAAGGCCAGCAAGGCCAGGGTGTATTTCTGCCAACTCTGCTCGTCTTGTGGATCGACCCCGGAAATCCGGTAGCACGCACGCTCCACCGGCCCCAGCACCGGGGTCAGCCAGGTGCGCTGGCCTTCCATGACCTTGTAGTAGAAACGTCCCAGCCAGGGCGCGGGCAACAGCACCAGGGCAAAGAAGGCGAGGAGCAGCCAATAGTCATAACTGTGCATAACCGCAGCTCCTAGTTCCGATCCGCGCGCAGCAGCGCAACCAGTAGATAAACGAACAGGCCCACTGCCAGCAGCAATGACACCGCGTCCAGAATGTTCATGGAATGTCTCCGAGGTACGGCGATTGCCGCGAATGCAGCCATTGTCCGCAGGGTGCCTGTAAAGGAACGAGATCGACGGGGTGGGAGGCCCATAAAGAAAGCGTAAAGACTGGCTTTATGCGGCGTTTACCTGGGCAGTTGAAAGACGACAGCGGCTGCCCCTATGCTCCCCTGCCCCAATCGAAGGCACCGGGATGCACCACACTGATATCGATCGACGACAAAAACCTGGAAAACATCCTCGATACGACCGCTTTCCTGGCTTTACGACGGTCGCCACGAGACTGGCATGGGCGCTGCACAGGCCAGTCCCGAGCACTTCCAACCGTTCAGGGAGCAACCGATGAACACACAACTCAAGCCCACTCTGGGCACGCTGCATTTATGGGGTATCGCGGTCGGTCTGGTGATTTCCGGGGAATACTTCGGCTGGAGCTATGGCTGGGGCGTGGCCGGAACCCTTGGTTTCCTCGTGACCTCTTTACTGGTCGCCACCATGTATACCTGCTTTATATTCAGTTTCACCGAGCTGACCACGGCTATTCCCCATGCAGGAGGCCCCTTTGCCTACAGCCGGCGCGCCTTTGGTGAGAAAGGCGGCTTGATTGCAGGGTTGGCCACTTTGATCGAATTCGTCTTTGCGCCACCGGCGATTGCCCTGGCCATTGGCGCCTACCTGAATGTGCAGTTTCCGGCGTTGGACCCCAAGCATGCTGCCGTGGGGGCCTACCTCGTCTTCATGGGCCTGAACATCCTCGGGGTAAAACTGGCGGCTACCTTCGAACTGGTGGTGTGCGTACTGGCGGTGGCAGAGCTACTGGTATTCATGGGCGTGGTAGCACCGGCCTTCAGCTTCAGCAATTTCGCCCTCAATGGCTGGGCCGGAGCCGACACCTTCGGTGCCCCGGCAATTGCCGGAATGTTCGCCGCCATCCCCTTCGCCATCTGGTTCTTCCTGGCCATCGAGGGTGCGGCCATGGCCGCCGAAGAAGCCAAGGACCCCAAACGCACCATTCCCAAGGCCTACATCAGCGGCATTCTGACCCTGGTACTGCTGGCCATGGGGGTGATGTTCTTCGCTGGCGGAGTGGGTGACTGGCGCACCCTGGCCAATATCAACGACCCGTTGCCCCAGGCGATGAAAGCCGTGGTGGGCGACAGTTCCGGCTGGCTGCACATGCTGGTGTGGATCGGCCTGTTTGGCCTCGTGGCCAGCTTCCACGGGATCATCCTCGGCTATTCGCGGCAGTTCTTTGCCCTCGCCCGTGCCGGCTATCTGCCAGCATCCCTGGCCAGGCTGTCACGTTTCCAGACGCCACACCGGGCGATCATCGCCGGCGGCCTGATCGGTATCGCCGCGATCTACAGCGATGGCCTGATCAACCTGGGCGGCATGACCCTGACCGCCGCAATGATCACCATGGCGGTATTCGGCGCCATCGTGATGTACATCATGAGCATGCTCAGCCTGTTCAAACTGCGCCGGACCGAACCGGACCTGCCACGCAGCTTCCGCGCCCCGGGCTACCCGCTGGTACCCGCCATCGCACTGGTACTGGCGCTGGTGTGCCTGGTGGCCATGGCCTGGTTCAACGCGCTGATTGGCCTGATCTTCCTCGGCTTCATGGTGCTGGGTTTCATTTACTTTCAGCTCACCGCACAACTGCGGGCCGATGCCCCGGCGGATGCCATGCTCACCGGTTTGTAAGCATCGGGCACTACTGGCCAGAACAATCAGGCATACAATGGAACCAGTGCGAAACGCTTTAACTCAAAGCATTACAGGCAGTCCCGAGGGCGAACCTTCGTCCTCGGGAAACTGCCGTTCAAGGAGAGCCCTATGCCCTGGTATGCCTGGTTGATTCTGGTGGTTGCTATCGGTTCGATCGTCGGCGGCTTAATGATGCTGCGCGACACCGCCCACAAGGTGGAACTGACTGATGAGCAACGTAAACGCGTAGCCGAACGCAACGCGGAAATGGATGCCAAAGAAGCGCAGGATCGTTAATCCCGTCAGCCCCTTCGTCCTGCATTGAAGGGACTGCTCAAGGCCCTACTTTTCCCATTCGGCCTTGGCGATGTGCAAACCGTGCAGACCTTTGTAGGCCGCCCGCTCCGGCTGGCTCCAGCCTTCAAGCAGTGACTCTTCGAGACGATAGATCTCCACTCCCAGTGGCCGGCAAACACTCAAGGGGTCCTGAGCCTCGGGGCCCCACATCGGCAAGGACAGATCGCCCCCCGGGCAGGTCGACAATGCACACAGCAGGTCGATTTCGGCAAAAAACTCCAGATAGTCGCCCTTTTGCGCCGGACAGGCCTTCATGAAATACATGTCGTCATGATTAAGGCCGGTGCACTGAAAGATATTCAATACGTCATGCACGTCGAATTCGGTGAGGCCATGGGGCAGAACCGCCCGTGTCAGATTGGAGTGACAGTGATGATGAAAATCCTCGCCTGTGAGCATTCGGTTCACATAGGGATCGCAACGGGTACCCAATAAATCGTGCAGGCGCCCGCCATGCTCATCGATACCATAATTCGCCAGGCTGTCATCGGTGATCGTGACCAGCGGCCGCAAAAAAGGCAGGTTCGACCAGAGCCGGTCATGGGTGCTGACATGGGCTCCCTGCAACTGCCGGGTACGTGCGGCCCATAGGCGTTCTCGCGGGTCATTGGCATTCCAGACGTTGAAGTCCCCCACTTGCGGGCCTACCGGCGTGGTCACTCGAAACACATGACCGGCAGGCACCTTCCAGGCCCGGCCCGTACGAATCGGCACCTCGAACTGCTCGATCAGCGTACGTTGTGCCCGGTTATCACGGATACGTTCATAAAAGGTTGTATCCACCTGCAGCGCCGAGCCTTTACTGACCTGATAAGCCGCTGGATAGTCTTTGTACATGGGGTATCGCCCTCACTCAGTGACGCAAGGATTGGCTGAACATGTTCAGCAGCAGGCGCTCGGAGTCGTCCAAGTATGCCTCCATTGCCTCGCCGGCGCGGGCTTTGTCACCCTCCACCAGCCATTGGTGAATCTGCCGGTCACGAACCAGCCAGGGCGCCTGGAACAACGCTTCATCCGGCGCGGCGCAAAACACCAGACGCAATTGCGCGACTACATTGGTGAAAAATTCATCGAACAAGGGGGAATCCAGTAGCCTTACCACCTGCTGATGAAAGCGCAAACCATGGGTCCCGACAGCACGCCAGTCCTCGCGATCTCGGGCCAATTGGGCCGCCTCTATGGCGTCGAGCATACGATCAGCCTGGCACTCGCTCAGCGGCCTTGCACTGGCGATCGCCTGCAACTCCAGAGTCCGACGTACTCGGAACAGATCCTTTACCTCATCGCTGCTCAGGCGTCTGACCACCACGCCTTTATAACGGACATAGTGGGTCAACCCCTCCTGGCCCAAGCCGTGCAACGCTTCACGTATGGTGTTGCGCGAAGCGTTGTAGGTGTTGACCAGATCGCTCTCTACCAACGGCATGCCAGGCAAAAGGCGACCACCGATAATGTCGGCACGCAGTTCCACCCTAATCTGGTCCGCAAGGGATAAACCGTTGCTCATGGCAACACCTCGAGATTGTTCAACAATTCATGATCAAACTTTAATCACTTATCGTGCCAATTCCTGAGCGCCCAGCAAACACTCGCCCTACCTGTCGGAACGCTGTAAATACGCAAAACACCCACTGATAAGTAGGGGCGTGATCTGATGATCCTTGGTTAAAATAACGCTCTAGTTGTGGAGGTTTCTCAAATGCGTTATTCAGCAGACCATAAAGCCCAGACACATCAACGCATTATCAAAGAAGCTTCGGAACGTTTTCGTCGTGATGGAATAGGGGGAACGGGATTACAACCACTGATGAAGGCACTGGGCCTGACCCATGGCGGTTTCTACTCCCACTTCAAGTCCAAGGATGAGCTGGTAGAAGAAGCCCTTTGCGCAGCTGCGCAAGACCTGGATGCCCACTGCGCAACCCTGTTCACACAAGAACAGCCCTTGCAGGCATTTATCGACAACTACCTTTCCGAGTGGCATCGCAGCTCACCCCATCAAGGTTGCCCACTACCAACAATGAGTTCGGAACTCGGCCAGCGCGGCCAACCCAGCCCCACCACCGATGCAGTGCTCAATGCCAGACTTGCCCAAGTGGAAGCGACTCTGGAAGGTGAAAATAAGGCGCAACGCAGCCTGATGATCATGTCGACCCTGGTGGGAGCGTTGATGCTCTCGCGCAGCGTGGAAAGTCCTGAACTGGCGGTACAGATACTGGAAGTCGTCAGTGAGGGCCTGAAGAAACAGGAGCAGGAATAATACAACCCGCTCCATGGGCCGCCTTACTTGGAACGCGCGGCGGCACTGTTCCTGGAAAGATTGGCCCCCAAGGCCAGGCGTGCGGCGACCAGTGCCTGCAAGTCCGCCGGAGCGGGAAACGAAGGCAGCGTGATCAACTCTCTCTGGTCGAAACCATTCAATGCCGCGTCCACAATCTCAGTCGCCTCCGTCACCATCTCTAGGGGGATGGCCTTAGCCTCCAAGCCTGAACGCCCCCAGATCTCGGTACAAGTAACGCTAGGCAAGCTCCCCTGAGCCTGAACGTCATTGCCTTTCAACTCAGCCTGCTGTGACTGAGTCAGGCTGAGCACGTAAGCCTTGGCGGCACTGTAAGTCGCATTGAAACGCTCCGGGATTAACGCGACCACCGAGACAATTTTGATGATCGCCCTGCGCCCGGCCGCGAAAAAACTCGTCGCGGCTGCTCCTGACAATCTTGAAAGTAATGGACGCCTCCGATTGGAACATCCGGAGAGCGAAAAATATTACATACACAATACTCTTGCAGCACCATGAAAAAATTGCCCGTTGATAGAGATTCATGGCTAGGCACCAAATCCGCCCGAAATACAGAAGGCCGGTCACTGACCGACCTTCGATTGCTACTCGATCAAATCAGTTGACGACGAGCTTGTCTCGATTGCGCTCCAGGATAGTCTTGCCGATACCCTTGACCTCAAGCAGTTCATCCACCGAAGCAAAGGGACCATTCTCTTCACGATAAGCGACAATCGCCTTGGCCTTGGCCTCGCCAATTCCAAATAGCTCGCGCTGCAGGACAGCCATATCGGCGGTATTGAGGTTGATTTTGCTGACTTGAGGCATTGCCTGCTCCACTGCCTCAGGAGCAACAGTCTGCGCCTTGACAGCAGGCGCTGCTTGAGCTGCAAGCGAAAGGCTGGCTAGAACGGCAAAGATCAGCGAGGAGAGATAAGAGTTACGCATAGTGACGCTCCATGACATCGAGTAAGGAAAGCAGCTTTTCCGAAGCTGCCTTCCAAACCTAGGTGATGCTGCAGGCAAGTCAAAAGCAGGAGGGTTACCGGTTGTGTAGATTCAAGGCTTGAGACGCCGCTGTTGATAAACCCAGTCGACGATTTCACCGTCCGGGGTATAACCACTCACCGTCTCACGAAGCAGTTGTCGAACTCTTGCATAATCATCTAACTCAAGCGCTTCAAGGAGTTCGCTGAGCTTGGCCTTAAGCAAATCCCAAGACAGATGATCCTCATTGGCGCTCATGATCATTGGGTGTTGAGTCGCCACTACGTTGTCGCCAATCAGCAACTCTTCGTAAAGCTTTTCACCAGGACGAAGGCCGGTAAACTCGATAGCGATATCGCCATGAGGATTTTTTTCCGAGCGGATGCTCAGCCCAGAGAGATGAATCATCTTTTCCGCCAACTCGACGATTTTCACCGGCTCACCCATATCCAGCACAAAAACATCACCGCCCTGTCCCATCGATCCAGCCTGGATAACCAGCTGAGCAGCTTCCGGAATAGTCATGAAATAGCGCGTAATCTTCGGATGAGTGACCGTCAGCGGACCACCTGATTTGATCTGTTTGTGAAACAGTGGAATGACCGAGCCTGAAGAGCCCAATACATTACCGAAACGCACCATGGTGAAACGGGTTTTATTTACCCTCGAAATATTTGAAGAGTCATTAAACAACACTGGCGCCACTTCTTTGCTCAACGCCTGCAGAGTAAGTTCCGCTAAACGCTTCGTGCTGCCCATTACGTTAGTTGGGCGAACAGCCTTATCAGTAGAAATCAGTACAAAATTAGCCACACCGGATTGCAAAGCGGCCTGCGCCGTGTTGAGCGTACCCATCACATTATTAAGTACACCTTCAGCAATATTATGCTCTACCATCGGTACATGCTTATAAGCAGCAGCATGATAAACCGTCTCGACACTCCAGGTTTTCATGACAGACAACAGCTTTTCGTAGTTACGCACAGAGCCTAGTATAGGGAGCAATTTTACAATACGAGCCTCTCGCGCCACACGCTGTTCAAGCTCAGACAAAATACTGTAGAGATTGAACTCGCTATGATCGAGCAGAATCAGAGCGGTGGGGCCCAAGGACAAAATCTGTCGACACAGCTCAGATCCAATAGATCCGCCGGCACCTGTCACCAGAATAGTTTTCCCTTTTATACAGTGCGCCAACAAATCGCCTTGAGCAGGCACAGAGTCACGCCCAAGCAAGTCCGCAATGTCTACTTCTTGAATGTCATCAACCTTCACTCGCCCACTGGCCAAATCCATAAAGCCAGGAACACTTCGAACATGAAGGGGAAAACCTTCCAGATAACCCAGAATCTCTCTTCGGCGACTACGAGTGGACGAAGGGATAGCAAGAAGTATCTCTTCTGCATCTGTTTCGTCAATCATCTGTTGTAAATGCTTGGGTTTGTATACTTGTAGTCCGGCGATCATCCGGTCAGCGATACTGCTGTCATCATCAATAAATGCCACCGGCCGCATCAGTCGTCCCAATCGCAACGCTGCAACCAGTTGATTACCTGCCGCCCCCGCGCCATAAATGGCTACCTTGGGTAAACCATCATCCCGATTGGTGAAGGGCACATGCTGGGCTGCAGTGAACCAATCCCCCAGAAAGTACTGGCGCATAGCGAGCCTGAGCCCACCGATCATCACCATACTCAACCACCAATAGTTGAACACAATTGAGCGTGGCACCACTGTTTGATGATTGCTATACAGATAAACGACCAAGGCAAGAACCAAGGCAGACAACGTCACAGCCTTAACTATTGCTATGAGGGCATCGTTACCAAAATAGCGCATGACTGCACGATACATCCCGAACCGTACAAACAAAGGTATGGCAACGATGGGTGCGCTAGCAAAAAGCCAGAAATGCACGACAAAGGGATTGTTTAGGTCATCAAAACCCAGCCTGACGACAAACGCCATCCACAGCGCAGCCCACACTAACAAAATATCGGTGATGACTTGCAGGACTCGCTTCTGTCGGCGTGGAAGCTTTAACAGACATGTTCGTATTGTATCCATAATCGCTTTTTCGAATCCCGGCCCCTAGCCTCGATCTATCTTACACACTAATGTGGAGCATTCATTTGCCTACTCCTAACATCAAGCCCTGTCAGCCGGCTTTCTCCAGCTCTCCCGCATGAAACCTTATAGCAAGGAGCACCAAAGGCACATAAGCCAATACCATGCCCATACTACCATCCAAGTCGAATAACCCCACGCACATAGCAATTGGCAGCAGCCAAAATACGTTAATCGCCATAACCGCCAGAGTCACCGGCAGATGTCGACCAAATTGGCGGGAGGCAAATTGATAAGCATGGCTGCGATGAGCTTCATAAACTTTATCTCCACGTAACAATCTACGAGCCAGAGTAAAAGTTGAATCAACAATGAATACTCCAAGAAGAATCAACCAAACCCAAAGAAAACGTGAAGAGGTCCAAGCAGCCTGTAATGAAAACAAACCCAAAATAAGCCCGAGAAAACCACTGCCCGCATCACCCATAAAAATTCGTGCTGGGGGGAAATTCCAATAAAGAAACCCAAGTACTGCCACAGCTAATAGTAGCGGCATCCAGATCAAAGATACGTCTCCAGACAACCAATAGATAACGCATGCCCCAAGACATGCGCTCACTGCCTGCACACTGGCTATTCCATCAATACCATCCATGAAGTTATATAGATTAAGCATCCAGACCAAATAGAAAACAGCGAAAAAATGACCAACCCATGAAAGGTTGAAGTCCACTCCTAGCAATTTTACAGGGGGCAAGCCACCGAGCCACGCTAACGCCCAAATCGAGGCAGAAAAATGAGCAAGTAGCCTCCAACGTGCAGCTATATGTCCATGATCATCCAGAAAGCCAATCACCGCAATAAGCGCACCAGCTCCCCATAGAGCCCAAATATACGACCAAGGCACATCAACAAGAAAAGTCAGAAGAGGGCTGGCCACAAGAAAGCTCAAAACAATTGCAACGCCCCCCCCTCTTGGGGTAGGTACCGAGTGAGAACTACGGTTATTGGGAATATCCATCAGGCTGCGGGCAAGCGCATAACGACGTAGCACCCAAGTCAACAAAAGCGAAATGCCGAGCACCGCCAACATTAACCACCAGATTGCCATGTATATTTTTCCCTAATTCCAAACTAGAGAGCAAGCACAACTAGAACTGCTCAACCTAAAAAATGAAAGCCTCTTGAAAAAACACTCCTGACAAACATGAGGATTCAGGAATGACTATCAATAAAATGCTTGGCAGTAAGACCAATCGCGACATCTACAGTTATAGGCGGACTCCACCCCAGTAACTCGCGATTCTTCTCTATATCAACTTGAAGCGAGCCGCACAATCGTTGAGACAACGATTTTTTCCCCAACATAGCAGCACCAAACTTCAAAACGCCACTCGGCACAGGTAACAAGCGAGCAGTTCTCCCCAATGCTGCGCCCATTTTCTCGAGCAATACAGTTGTTGATAGATCATCACCATCGCTAACCAGAAATGTTTGATTTGCGGCTTTGGGATGATCAATACAAGTAACAATCAAATCTACCAAGTTGCCCAACGCAACTAAACTGCGGCGATTGTATATAGCACCAAAAGGCAAAGGAATGCCTTTATACAACCATTGCATCATACTCAAGAAATTCGCCTTAACTCCGGGGCCATAAACAAGCGTAGGCCGAATGATCACAACCTCCATTCCAGTTTGTGATGCTATGGTCACAAGCCCCTTTTCCGCTTCCATCTTGGAAATTCCGTAGGGATCCACCGGAGCTGGCTCAACATCTGCAGTGTAGGGCTCATCAAGTGACGTTTCCTCACCGTTGACCTTTATGGAACTAATGAATATGAACCGACGCACCCCTTTTTGCGCAGCTTGTTGCGCAAGATTCAGCGTTCCGTCAACATTAACTTTTCGAAACTCAGCGAGTGGATCAAGGGAGGAATCATGCATTACATGGACACGAGCAGCCGCGTGTATTACGACATCACAATCCAACAGGGCCTGAGTCCAGTCAGTAAATCCATCAATCTGATCAATCTGAGCAGTGATCGTAGAGGATATCAACCCTTGCATTGGCTTACGTATTGCCAAGGTTAGCTTCTGAGTTGAGATTTTAGACAAGCATTCATGAACAGCCCCTCCCACAAAACCGGATGCTCCTGTCAAAAGGATCCTGTTCATTTCCTACTGTACCTTCTTGAACTGGCGCTACAGGGTAGTATCTGAAGCGCTCTAAAAACGACATTATGCACTTATAGAGCCCTAATGAACCATAATCCAATATCAAAAAAGCCCGCGATTTATAATTGCTAATGCCACAATCTCACAAAATACAAGCCTAAAAAAAACACCAAATATAAAGCTCATAAAAAACAATCTAGCAAAAAAAAACAACTTATAAAAACTAAAAACTATATAAACCTTCTTCGCTAACAAGCGATCAGAAAAATAAACTAAAAACTCTTCTTTAGTAAAATCAGAATAGCGGTAAATCCTTAGTTTACATGCTTAGAGCCCATCTCCTTCCTCTTCATTTACCCGATCGCGAAGCTCCTTACCCGGTTTAAAATGGGGCACAAACTTCCCATCCAAGCTAACTGACTGACCAGTTTTTGGGTTCCGACCTACCCGAGGAGCACGATAGTGAAGCGAGAAGCTGCCAAATCCTCGAATTTCAATCCGATCCCCAGTAGCCAGACACTGAGACATTTGCTCAAGCATAGTCTTGATAGCCAACTCGACATCCTTGGATGACAGCAGCCCTTGATGGGTGACAATTCGTTCGATTAACTCCGACTTCGTCATATTTTTCCCTTCTTTTTCAAGCAGCTAGGTCAGTGCTCAAAAGGTTTTAGCATGCTCTGAAGGTTTTGAACAGCCCAAGAACTGCGTTGCTAACACAAACTTCTGTTGCCAGTGATAGGGACGCAGAAATGTAAACCCAAGCCTTCCTATCGACACATCACGAGCATCGTACGCGTGAGGTACCCCGCCGGATTCCAGCCGAAGGGATAATCTCCCTCCTCGTCTTTGGCGTCGCTCGACTTAGTGATGATTTTGTAACCACTAGCCTTACATTCGCTCGCAGCGCGCCTGTAGCGCTGCCCCCAATCCGCCCCCAAACCTGAACAATCGATTTCAATACCACTGACCCCACGAACAGCATGAGTCTTTATATTGGTCGCACAACCAACCAACAAAATAACCAAAACAGTCATAACCAGCCTGCTCATGCTCTTCCTTATAGCAGCCCCTGCTGCTCGAATGATGCACATCCAAGGCAAAGCCTAGCTCCGAATATGCAGCCGGCCACCTAAGAAAGAGACAGCTCACGGTACGTGTTGGTTTCCCTTGCGGAGAACTCTCAAACTAACGATTTTGGAGCAAAAAAAAGAGCGACCGAAGTCGCCCTTTTTATGGTCTGACAGAACTTAGTTCTGCTTTTCCATCTGTGCACGCAGCAGGTCACCCAGAGTGGTAGGACCAGCAGCGATATCCGAAGCAGCTGGCTTGTCGCGCAGGCTCTGGATAGCTTCTTTCTCGTCTTCAACGTCTTTCGACTTGATCGAGAGCTGGATTACACGGCTCTTACGGTCAACGCTGATGATCTTGGCTTCAACTTCTTCGCCTTCTTTCAGGACGTTACGCGCATCTTCGATGCGGTCGCGGCTGATTTCGGAGGCTTTCAGAGTAGCTTCGATATCGTTAGCCAGGGTGATGATGGCGCCTTTGGCGTCAACTTCTTTTACAACACCCTTAACGATTGCGCCTTTGTCGTTCTCTTGAACGTACTCGGAGAACGGATCGCTTTCCAGTTGCTTGATACCCAGGGAAATACGCTCGCGCTCTGGGTCAACCGACAGGATAACGGTGTCCAGCTCGTCGCCCTTCTTGAAGCGACGTACGGCTTCTTCGCCCACTTCGTTCCAGGAGATGTCGGACAGGTGAACCAGACCGTCGATGCCGCCGTCCAGACCAATGAAGATACCGAAATCGGTGATCGACTTGATGGTGCCGGAGATCTTATCGCCCTTGTTGAACTGGCCAGAGAAGTCTTCCCATGGGTTGGACTTGCACTGCTTGATGCCGAGGGAGATACGACGACGCTCTTCGTCGATGTCCAGAACCATAACTTCCACTTCGTCGCCGACTTGTACGACTTTCGAAGGGTGGATGTTCTTGTTGGTCCAGTCCATTTCCGAAACGTGCACCAGGCCTTCCACGCCTTCTTCCAGCTCAGCGAAGCAGCCGTAGTCGGTCAGGTTGGTTACACGAGCGGTAACGCGGGTGCTTTCTGGGTAACGAGCCTTGATAGCAACCCATGGATCTTCGCCCAGTTGCTTCAGGCCCAGGGAAACACGATTGCGCTCGCGATCGTACTTCAGAACCTTGACATCGATCTCGTCGCCAACGTTGACGATTTCGGAAGGATGCTTGATACGCTTCCAAGCCATGTCAGTGATGTGCAGCAGGCCATCGACGCCACCCAGATCAACGAATGCGCCGTAGTCGGTGAGGTTCTTGACGATACCTTTGACTTGCTGACCTTCCTGCAGGGATTCCAACAGAGCTTCACGCTCAGCGGAGTTCTCGGCTTCGAGGACGCTACGACGGGAAACGACAACGTTGTTGCGTTTCTGGTCGAGTTTGATGACTTTAAATTCGAGCTCTTTGCCTTCCAGGTGCGTGGTGTCGCGCACTGGACGGACGTCAACCAGAGAACCTGGCAGGAACGCACGGATGCCGTTAACGTCGACTGTGAAGCCGCCTTTAACCTTACCGTTGATAACGCCCTTGACCACTTCTTCAGCTGCGAAGGCTGCTTCCAGAACGATCCAGCATTCAGCGCGCTTGGCTTTTTCACGGGAGAGCTTGGTTTCACCGAAACCGTCTTCAACCGAATCCAGAGCAACGTGAACTTCATCACCAACATTGATGGACAGTTCGCCAGCATCGTTGTAGAACTGCTCAAGCGGGATCAGTGCCTCAGACTTCAGACCAGCGTGAACGGTTACCCAACGCGCTTGGTAGTCGATGTCGACGATAACACCGGTGATGATGGAGCCTGCCTGAAGGTTCAGGGTTTTTAGGCTTTCTTCAAAGAGTTCCGCAAAGCTTTCGCTCATTTTAATTCCTGTTGATAAGGGCGAAGAATACGCCCATCTGCCACATCCCAGACAATGTGGGTTACGTTCATATAAAAGAAAGATCGCAGGACTATGACTGGTCCCCCCGCGACCCTCCTTGTTCACCCGGCGATATCGCGGATGGCGATCTCACTCAAGATGCGTTGCAACACCTGATCGATGGACAACTCCGTGGAATCCAGCTGTATGGCGTCGGCCGCCGGCTTGAGCGGGGCTACCGCTCGCTGGGTGTCGCGCTCGTCGCGCGCACGTATCTCATCTAGCAGACTCGACAGACTAACACCATCGACTTTTCCCTTCAACTGCAAGTAGCGCCGACGAGCACGCTCCTCGGCACTGGCAGTCAGGAAAATCTTCAATGGCGCATCAGGAAACACCACGGTGCCCATGTCGCGACCATCCGCAACCAGGCCCGGCGGCTCTTGGAATGCACGCTGACGCTGTAACAAGGCATCACGCACAGCCGGCAGCGCTGCCACTTGAGACGCCCAGGCTCCAACCTGCTCATTGCGCAGGTCGTCGGTCACATCATCGCCCTCGAGGATGATCCGCTGTGGATGATTTTCAGTGGCACCGAGAAACTGCACATCCAGATGAGCCGCCAACAACTTCAGCGACTCTTCGTTAGTCAGGTCAACGCCATGATTGCGTGCGGCGAAAGCCAGCAGCCGGTAAAGAGCCCCGGAGTCCAGCAGGCACCACCCCAGATGCTTGGCCAGCTTGCCAGCAATGGTGCCTTTACCTGAACCACTTGGCCCATCAATGGTGATCACGGGCGCCTTGATATTCACGACTGAGCCTCTTGCGCGACACGAATCCCCACCTGCGCGCACAACGCAAGAAAGTTCGGGAACGAGGTAGCAACGTTCGCACAGTCGTGGATACGAATCGGCGCATTGGCACGCAACGAAGCAACGCTAAATGCCATGGCGATACGGTGATCACCATGACCATGCACTTCACCGCCCCCAATCTGGCCACCCTCAATAATGATGCCGTCAGGAGTCGGCTCACACTTGACTCCCAAGGTCAGCAAGCCATCAGCCATTACCTGGATACGATCGGACTCCTTGACCCGCAGCTCTTCCGCGCCACGCAGCACAGTACGCCCTTCGGCGCAGGCGGCAGCCACGAATAGCACAGGGAATTCGTCGATCGCCAATGGAACCAACTCTTCAGGAATCTCGATCCCCTTGAGCTTGGCGGCACGCACATGCAAATCGGCAACCGGCTCACCGCCGACTTCGCGCTGGTTTTCCAAACGAATATCAGCGCCCATGAGGCGCAGGATATCTATCACGCCAGTACGGGTCGGGTTGATTCCCACATGCTCCAGCACCAACTCAGAGCCTTCGGCGATGGAAGCAGCTACCAGGAAGAACGCCGCAGAAGAAATGTCTGCAGGGACTTCGATATGAGTTGCCTTGAGCTTACCGCCCGACTCAACCGATGCAGTTGCACCGTCAACACTCACCGGGTAGCCAAAACCACGCAGCATACGTTCAGTATGGTCGCGGGTCGGTGCCGGCTCTGTGACTGTGGTCTTCCCCTCAGCATACAAGCCAGCCAACAGCAGACAGGACTTAACCTGGGCACTGGCCATTGGCAAGGTGTAGGTCAGCCCTTTGAGCTTGTGACCACCACGAATCACCATTGGCGGGCGACCTTCGGCCGCTGTCTCGATCACCGCACCCATTTCCCGCAGCGGGTTGGCCACGCGATTCATCGGACGCTTGGACAGCGAGGGGTCCCCCGTGAGGGTGCTGTCGAAGCTCTGCGCAGCCAGCAGACCGGAGAGCAGGCGCATCGAAGTGCCGGAGTTACCCAGATAGATCGGGCCCGGCGCTGGCTTCAAGCCATGCAGACCAACACCATGAATAGTCACACGCCCATGGTGTGGACCTTCGATGACCACCCCCATATCGCGGAAGGCCTGCAGCGTGGCCAGAGCATCCTCACCCTCGAGGAACCCCTCAACTTCGGTGGTGCCTTCAGCCAAGGAGCCAAGCATGATCGAACGGTGGGAAATCGATTTGTCGCCCGGTACACGAATCCGCCCAGACAGGCGGCCACCAGGATTTGCCAGGAAAATCAGATCGTTGGAGTTCATAGCGTCCACATAGGCCCGGCGGGCCAGGATTTTACCGAAATGCTCGCGGGCAACCCGGGCGCGAGTGAATACGCCCAACAACTGATGCCCGTCCCCTGCATTGACCGCGTCGCGCAAGGCGTCGAGATCGTTGCGAAATGTATCGAGTGTGCGCAGAACTGCTTCGCGGTTGGCGAGGAAGATGTCGTGCCACATGACCGGGTCGCTGCCGGCGATTCTCGTGAAATCGCGGAACCCGCCCGCAGCGTAACGGAAGATGTCGAGATTTTCACTGCGCTTGGCCAGGGAGTCGACCAGACCAAATGCCAGTAAGTGCGGCAGGTGACTGGTCGCTGCCAGAACTTCGTCGTGGCGCTCGACCTGCATGTGCTCGACATCAGCCCCCAACTCACGCCAAAGCTTGTCGACCAGATCCAGCGCGGCAGGATCGGTTTGCTCCAGAGGCGTCAGGATCACCTTGTGACGACGGAACAACTGCGCATTAGAGGCTTCGACGCCGCTCTGCTCGGAGCCGGCAATAGGATGCCCCGGGACGAACCGAGCTGGCATACCCGCAAAGGCCGCCTGCGCCGCACGCACCACATTACCCTTGGCACTGCCAACATCGGTCAGCACCGCCGACCCCAGATCCATGCCGGCCAACAGTGCCAGCAGTTTTTCCATGGCCAGAATCGGTACCGCGAGCTGAATCACATCGGCCCCCTGGCAAGCCAGAGCCAAGTCCTCCTCACAGCGATCCACCACCCCCAGCTCAACCGCCAACTGGCGGGACTGCGGGTCCAGATCGACACCGACCACTTCGCGACATACACCACTTTCGCGCAACCCCTTGGCAAAGGAGCCACCAATCAACCCCAGGCCGATCACCACCAGGCGACCGATCATAGGCACAGCAGATTGCATTGGAATGACATCAACCACGGGCCAGAACCTTGGCCAAAGCCTCAAGGAAACGAGTGTTTTCCGCAGGCAAGCCAATGGTGACCCGCAAATGGTTCGGCATGCCGTAGTTAGCCACCGGACGCACAATCACACCTTCACGCAACAACCCCTGGAACACTGGCGCAGCTTCACGCCCCAGATCCACGGCGATGAAATTGCCCTTGGAAGGGATCCAGCTCAACCCCAGATCGCGGAAACCCGCCTCCAGCTGCTGCATGCCCGACTCATTCAATCGACGGCTCTCAGCCAGGTAATCCTCGTCCTGCAAGGCGGCACAGGACGCCGCCAAAGCCAGGCTGTTGACATTGAATGGCTGACGCACCCGATTCAGCACATCCGCCACCACCGGGGTCGAGAGACCATAACCAACCCGCAAGGCCGCCAGACCATAGGCCTTGGAAAAGGTCCGTGACACCAGCAGGTTCGGGTAAGCCGCCAGAAAGTCCAAACCGTCCGGCAGGTCGCTGCCTTCGGCGTACTCGATATAGGCCTCATCCAGCACTACCAGCACATGGGCAGGCACGTCCTGAAGAAACTCATCCAGCGCCTCGGCACTGAACCAGGTCCCTGTCGGGTTGTTCGGATTAGCGATGAACACCACACGGGTCTGCTCATCGATCGCCTGGAGCATGGCCGGCAAATCGTGCCCCCAGTTGTTGGCGGGAATTACTTTTGCCTGGGCACCGACCGCCTGGGTCACGATGGGGTAGACGGCAAACGCGTGTTCGCTGAACACGGCATTCAGGCCTGGCGCCAGATAGGCGCGAGCCACCAACTCCAGAATGTCGTTGGAGCCGTTACCCAGGGTTACCTGCTGGATCTCCACACCACAGCGCTCGGCCAACAGGGACTTGAGAGCAAAGCCGTTGCCATCAGGGTAACGGGTCAGCTCCGCCAGCTCGTCGCGAATCGCTGCCAGCGCCTTGGGGCTGGCGCCCAACGGATTTTCATTGCTTGCCAGCTTGACGATAGTGGCCGGATCGATGTCCAGCTCACGAGCCAATTCGTCCACGGGCTTGCCCGGAACGTAAGGCGAAAGTTGTTGCACGCCTGGTTGTGCCAGTGCGAGGAAGTCGCCACTCATTGTTAAAGCCTCAGAGAACCGCTTTCGGGTAGGAACCCAGCACCTTGAGTGCCACTGCTTCCTGACTGATCTTCTCCAGCACATCCTTGATCAACGGATCACGGTGGTGGCCAACGAAGTCGATGAAGAACACATAGGTCCATTTGCCGCTGCGCGAGGGTCGGGTCTCGATGCGCGTCAGGTCGATGCCGTTGTCGTGGAACGGCACCAGCAGCTCGTGCAACGCACCGGGCTTGTTGCTCATGGAGACAATGATCGAGGTCTTGTCGTCGCCAGTCGGCGGCACTTCCTGATTACCGATCATCAAGAAGCGCGTGGAGTTGTCCGGACGATCCTCGATTTTCTCTGCCAGTCGCGTCAGGCCATACAGACCCGCTGCCATATCCCCAGCGATGGCCGCCGAATTCCATTCACCCTTGACCCGTTTGGCCGCCTCAGCGTTGCTGGACACCGCCACGCGCTCGACATTCGGATAATGGGCGTCCAGCCACTTGCGGCACTGGGCCAGGGACTGGGCATGGGAATAGATACGGCTGATGCTGTCGGTCTTGGTGTTCTCGCCCACCAGCAGATGGTGGTGGATACGCAGCTCGACTTCGCCGCAGATAACCATATCGTGTTCGAGGAAGCTGTCGAGGGTATGGTTGACCGCGCCCTCGGTGGAGTTTTCCACCGGCACCACGCCGAAATTAACCGCACCGGCCGCTACTTCGCGGAACACTTCGTCGATCGCCGCCATCGGCTTGCTGATCACCGCATGACCGAAATGCTTCATGGCCGCAGCCTGGGTGAAAGTGCCTTCGGGACCGAGATAAGCCACCTTCAGCGGCTGCTCCAGCGCCAGGCACGAAGACATGATTTCGCGGAACAAACGCGCCATCTCTTCATTGCCCAGCGGCCCCTGATTGCGCTCCATCACCCGCTTGAGCACCTGAGCCTCGCGCTCGGGACGATAGAACACCGGCACTTCGCCTTCTGCCAGGGAAGCCATCTTGACCCGGGCAACTTCCTGAGCACAGCGCGCACGCTCACTGATCAACTCCAGGACCTTCTCGTCCAGAGCATCAATGCGCAGGCGCAGGGCCTTGAGTTCTTGCTCAGACATCAGCCGTGTTCCTTCTCGAACTCTGCCATGTAAGCCACCAGCGCATTGACGGCGTTGATGTCCACGGCGTTATAGATGGAGGCGCGCATGCCGCCCACCGAGCGGTGTCCCTTGAGGTTGAGCAGGCCACGAGCCTCGGCGCCAGCCAGGAACGGCTTGTCCAGGCGATCGTCGGCCAGACGGAACGGCACGTTCATCCAAGAGCGGTCGGACTTGTTGATCGGGTTGCTATACAGGCCGCTGGCATCGATGAAGCCATACAGGGTGCGCTGCTTGACTTCGTTGAGCTTGGCGATGGCTTCCACCCCGCCCTGTTCCTTGAGCCATTCGAACACCAAGCCGGACAGGTACCAGGCCAGGGTCGGCGGGGTGTTGTACATCGAGCCGTTATCCGCCGCGACCTTGTAGTCGAGCATGGTCGGGCACAGGGAACGGGCACGACCCAGCAGATCCTCGCGAATGATGTTCACCAGGATGCCGCTGGGGCCAATGTTCTTCTGCGCACCGGCGTAGATCATGCCGAAACGGGAAATATCCACGGGGCGCGAGAGGATGTCAGAAGACATGTCGGCCACCAGGGGAACGTCGCCGGTTTCTGGAATCCAGCTGAACTCCAGGCCACCAATGGTTTCGTTCGGCGCGTAATGCACGTAGGCCGCGTCCTTCGACAGCTGCCATTCGTTCTGGCCGGGAATTGCAAAGTAGTCATAAGGCTTGGCAGTGGCCGCGACATTGACCTGACCATAACGAGAGGCCTCTTCAATGGCTTTCTGCGACCAGATACCAGTGTCGATATAGTCGGCCTTACCGCCTTCAGGCAGCAGATTCAGTGGAATCTGGGCAAATTGCTGGCTGGCGCCGCCTTGCAGGAACAGCACTTTATAGTTCGAGGGGATATTCAGCAGATCACGCAGATCCTGCTCGGCCTTGGTGGCGATGGAGACGAACTCATCGCTGCGATGACTCATCTCCATGACCGACAGGCCCTTGCCATGCCAATCCAACAATTCGGCCTGGGCACGCAACAGGACAGCTTCAGGTAGCGCAGCGGGACCTGCGCAGAAGTTATAGGCTCGTTTGCTCACATCCACTCTCGCTATGCATTCACGGTAGCGGACAGAGCAAACACTCTGCCCTGCTACGATTTATTTAGTCTTTCGACTCTTCTTCGCCTGCGGCGTCTGCCTGTTGGCCATCGGTTGCATCATCCGGCTCGGCTACCGTATCCAGCACGGTACCCTCGAATTCAGCGCCCTCTTCACCTTCGTACTCTTCGCCTTCGATCTCCGATGGCTCCTGCACCCGCTCCAGGCCTACCAGGGTTTCATCGCTGGCCAGCTTGATCAGGGTCACGCCCTGAGTGTTACGGCCCAGGCTCGACACTTCGTCGACACGGGTACGAACCAGGGTGCCCTGATCGGAAATCAGCATGATCTCCTCTCCGTCCAGCACCTGGACCGCGCCTACCAGGCGACCGTTACGCTCGTTGCTGACCATGGCGATAACGCCCTGACCGCCACGCTTGTACTCTGGGAACTCGCTGATGGCCGTGCGCTTTCCGAAACCACGCTCGGAGGCGGTGAGAATCTGGCTGCCCTCTTCCGGAATCAGCATGGAGATCAGCTTCTGGCCTTCGGCCAGACGCATACCGCGTACACCACGGGCGGTACGGCCCATGGCACGCACGTCGGACTCCTTGAAGCGAGTTACCTTGCCACCATCGGAGAACAGCATGACTTCACGCTCGCCATCGGTAATCGCAGCGCTGATCAGCACATCGCCTTCGTCCAGCTCCAGGGCGATCAAACCGACGCTACGCTGACGGCTGAAGGATTCCAGCGGGGTCTTCTTCACGGTGCCGTTGGCGGTGGCCATGAAGATGTAGTGACCTTCGGTGTATTCCTCTACCGGCAGCATGGTGGTGATGTACTCGCCATCGTCCAGCGGCAGCAGGTTCACCAGCGGACGGCCACGAGCAGCGCGGGATGCTTCAGGAATTTCGTAAGTCTTGAGCCAGTACACCTTGCCCTTGCTGGAGAACAGCAGCAGCGTGGTGTGACTGTTGGCTACCAGCAGGTGAGCAATGTAGTCCTCATCCTTGACGCCAGTAGCGGATTTACCTTTACCGCCACGACGCTGAGCCTGGTACGCAGCCAGTGGCTGGGTCTTGGCATAGCCGCCGTGGGAAATGGTCACCACGCGCTCTTCTTCCGGAATCATGTCGCCCAGGGTCAGATCGAGACGTGCATCGAGGATCTCGGTGCGACGCACATCTCCGTATTCGGCACGAATCACTTCCAGCTCTTCGCGGATCACTTCCATCAGGCGCGTGGCGCTGTTGAGGATGCGGATCAGCTCGCCGATCTGGTTGAGGATCTCCTGGTACTCGGCCAGCAGTTTTTCGTGCTCAAGACCGGTCAGGCGGTGCAGACGCAGCTCCAGAATGGCTTGCGCCTGCTCCGGGGACAGGAAGTACTTGCCATCACGCAGACCGTATTGCGGATCGAGGTTTTCCGGACGGCAGGAGTCCGCGCCGGCACGCTCGACCATGGTCATCACCGCGCTGGATTCCCATGGAGTGCTGATCAGCGCTTCCTTGGCTTCCGACGGTGTTGGCGAGGCCTTGATCAGGGCAATGACCGGGTCGATGTTGGACAGGGCAACAGCCTGGCCTTCAAGGATGTGACCGCGCTCACGCGCCTTGCGCAGCTCGAACACGGTACGACGGGTCACCACTTCGCGACGGTGACGAACGAAGGCTTCCAGCAGATCCTTGAGGTTGAGGATCCGCGGACGGCCGTCGATCAGCGCCACGATGTTGATGCCGAACACGGCCTGCAACTGGGTCTGGGCGTAGAGGTTGTTGAGGATCACCTCGGGCACTTCGCCGCGACGCAGCTCGATGACCACGCGCATACCGTCCTTGTCGGACTCATCGCGCAGTTCGGTGATGCCTTCGAGTTTCTTCTCTTTCACCAGCTCGGCGATCTTCTCGATCAGGCGGGCCTTGTTCAGCTGGTAAGGCAGCTCGGTGATGACGATCTGCTGGCGGCCACCCACCTTGTCGATATCTTCGATGATCGAGCGGGCACGCATGTAGATGCGGCCACGGCCGGTGCGATAGGCCTCAATGATGCCTTCGCGACCGTTGATGATCGCTGCGGTCGGAAAGTCCGGGCCGGGGATGTACTGCATCAGCTCGTCGACAGTCAGCTCGGGATTGTCGATCAGCGCCAGGCAACCGTCGATGACTTCACCGAGGTTGTGCGGCGGAATGTTGGTCGCCATGCCCACGGCAATACCGCTGGAACCGTTGACCAGCAGGTTGGGGATCTTGGTCGGCATGACCGCCGGGATCATCTCGGTGCCGTCGTAGTTCGGCACCCAGTCCACGGTTTCCTTGTGCAGGTCGGCCAGCAGCTCGTGCGCCAGCTTGGTCATGCGCACTTCGGTGTATCGCATGGCCGCCGCGTTGTCGCCGTCGACCGAACCGAAGTTACCCTGGCCGTCTACCAGCAGGTAGCGCAGGGAGAATGGCTGGGCCATACGAACGATGGTGTCGTACACCGCGGTATCACCGTGCGGGTGATACTTACCGATCACGTCACCGACAACACGGGCAGATTTCTTGTACGGCTTGTTCCAGTCGTTACCGAGCTCGCTCATCGCGTACAGCACACGCCGGTGCACGGGCTTCAAGCCATCGCGCGCATCAGGCAGTGCCCGCCCGACGATTACGCTCATCGCGTAGTCGAGGTAGGACTGTTTCAGCTCGTCTTCGATATTGACCGGGAGGATTTCTTTGGCCAGTTCGCCCATGAGAAGCCTGATTCCTTTTTCTGGTGAAACTTCGTCACATCCATATGGGACGAACGAAGCTCGCCGCTGCAGGCCTAGTGCCATGCACCGACTTACGACAAATCAACAAGTTATGCCATGGATTTGCGCAGTGAAGGCAGTCGCATCGGACCGCCTTGGAAACCGCCGGATGTTATCACAATCGCCGCCACGCACCTATCCCCCTGACGCGCATGGAGCATAGTTAGTTGACCGGTGACAGCCTGATAAGAGACGAGAGAGGCTCAGAGGCCAAATTCGCACACATTTATGTGTTTTTTCCGACTCGGCGGCCCGCCTCGGAAGTCATGGACAGCGACCTTCGAGGCCGAACATCAATGCAAGCGCTTACGGCACATCAATTGCGCCATCTTTGCGGCATCCGGACGTTCGACGACACCCTTTTCGGTGACGATGGCGTCGATCAGGTCCGCGGGCGTCACATCGAACACCGGATTGAAGACCTCCACATCCGCCCCCACACGCTTGCCAGCGAGCTCCAGCAACTCTGCGGCGTCGCGCTCCTCGATGGGAATGTCGTCCCCACTGGCCAGATTCATGTCGATGGTCGAACTGGAGGCCACCACCATGAAGCGCACTCCGTGATGCATGGCATTGACCGCCAGCTGATAGGTGCCGATCTTGTTCGCCACATCGCCATTGGCGGCGATTCGGTCAGCACCGACAACGACCCAGGTCACACCTTTGGTCTTCATGATGTGGGCGGCGGCAGCGTCGGCGTTCAAGGTCACAGGAATGCCATCACTGGCCAACTCCCAGGCTGTCAGGCGCGACCCTTGGAGCCAGGGCCGGGTTTCATCGACATGAACTCGCTCCACCATGCCTTCCAGCCAAGCCGCACGAATCACCCCCAGAGCCGTGCCGAAGCCGCCGGTCGCAAGAGCGCCTGTATTGCAATGAGTCAACAAGGCCTGGGGATTGCCTTGGTGCCGACGAATCAAATCCACGCCCAGTTGAGCCATGGTCAGGTTGGCCTCACGATCACTCTCATGGATCGACATGGCCTCCGCTTCCAGTGCCGTCAACGGCTCAGCCAGGTCCTTGACCCGATCCAGGCGCTCGCGCATGCGATTCAAGGCCCAGAACAGATTGCCACCGGTCGGGCGGGACTCCGCCAGCAGGGCAAAATCCGCCTCCAGAGCGGCCAACCAATCGCCGCCTGCGGCAAAGCGCGCACGAGCCGCCAGGACCAGACCATAAGCTGCGCTGATGCCAATGGCTGGAGCGCCGCGCACCACCATTGAACGAATCGCTTCGGCGACCCTGGCCGCGCTGTCGCAGGCAACCCAGGTCTCCTCGAAGGGCAGGTTCCGCTGATCGAGCAGGTACAGAGTGTTATCCCGCCAATCAATGGCCTTGACCTTCTCCGCAGCCAACAGACGATCGCGCATCCCTCACCCCGTACTCATGAACAAAAGCCGCGGATTATAGCGATCCCCCCGCCAAGACGCTCGGGTATACTTCGCCATCCTTTATATGAAGCCCTGGACCGATATTCGATGCCGAACCGTGAGACTGCGCTCGACCTGCTGCTGTTACCGACCTGGTTGGTGCCAGTGGAGCCAGCCGGCGTCGTCCTCAAGGAACACGGCCTGGGCATCCGCGACGGACGCATTCTGTTCATCGGCCCGCGAGCCGAGGCGTTGAAGTTTCGCGCCACCGAAGTTCGCGAACTGCCCGGCATGCTGCTCAGCCCGGGACTGGTCAATGCCCACGGGCACGCAGCCATGACGCTGTTTCGCGGCCTGGCCGACGACTTGCCACTGATGACTTGGCTGGAAAAGCACATCTGGCCCGCCGAAGCCAAGTGGGTGGATGAAGCCTTCGTCCGTGACGGTACCGACCTGGCCATCGCCGAGCAGATCAAAGGCGGTATCACCTGTTTCTCTGACATGTACTTCTTTCCGAAGGTTGCCAGCGAGCGCGTTCACAACAGCGGCATACGCGCCCAACTCGCCATACCAATCCTCGACTTCCCCATTCCTGGAGCCCACGACGCCGACGAAGCCATTCGTCAGGGCGTCGAACTGTTTGGTGATCTCAAGCACCACCCAAGGATCAAGATCACCTTCGGCCCCCATGCGCCCTACACCGTAGGCGATGAGAATCTGGAAAAGATCCGGGTGATCGCCGAAGAACTCGACGCCTCGATCCACATGCATGTGCATGAAACCGCGTTCGAAGTGCAGCAATCCCTGGAGCAGCGTGGCGAGCGCCCACTGGCGCGCCTGGCTCGACTGGGCCTACTGGGGCCGCGCTTCCAGGCGGTTCATATGACCCAAATCAGCGATGACGACCTGGCTTTACTGGTAGAAACCAACACCAGTGTCATTCATTGCCCGGAATCCAACTTGAAACTGGCCAGCGGCTTCTGCCCGGTAGAGCGCCTGTGGCAGGCCGGGGTCAACGTCGCGGTAGGCACCGACGGTGCGGCCAGCAACAACGATCTGGACCTGCTGGGGGAAACTCGTACCGCCGCACTACTGGCCAAGGCCGTGGCTGGTTCGGCAACCGCCCTGGATGCCCATCGCGCCCTGCGCATGGCCACCCTTAATGGCGCCAGAGCCATGGGACTGGAAAGCGAAGTGGGCTCTCTGGAAATCGGCAAGGCCGCAGACATGGTGGCCTTCGACCTGTCCGGCCTGGCCCAGCAACCGATTTACGACCCTGTGTCGCAACTGATCTACGCCACTGGCCGGGACTGCGTGAAACACCTGTGGGTCGCCGGCAAACAACTGCTGGATGACCGGCGCCTGACTCGCCAGGACGAACAACAGCTGAGCGCCACCGCCCGCAGCTGGGGCCAGCGCATCAGCGGCCACGCCCAATAACCCGGACCTTGAGCGGACGCTCGAGGCCCAACAGAGAATTTCTTAGCTTTGGAGTATCACCCATGAGCAACGTCGACCACGCTGAAATCGCCAAATTCGAAGCCCTGGCCCATCGCTGGTGGGACCGCGAAAGCGAATTCAAGCCCCTGCACGACATCAACCCGCTTCGGGTCAACTGGATCGACGAACGGGTCGGACTGGCCGGCAAGAAGGTACTGGACGTCGGCTGTGGCGGCGGCATCCTCAGCGAGGCCATGGCTCAGCGCGGCGCCACCGTAACCGGGATCGACATGGGTGAGGCACCTCTGGCGGTCGCCCAGTTGCACCAGCTGGAATCCGGCGTAAATGTCGAGTACCGGCAGATCACCGCCGAAGCCCTGGCCGAGGAGATGCCTGAGCAGTTCGACGTGGTTACCTGCCTGGAGATGCTTGAGCACGTCCCTGACCCTTCATCGGTGATTCGCGCCTGCTTCCGCATGGTCAAGCCCGGCGGCCAAGTGTTCTTCTCCACCATCAACCGCAACCCCAAGGCTTACCTGTTCGCCATCATCGGTGCGGAATACATCATGAAACTGCTGCCTCGCGGCACCCACGATTTCAAGAAGTTCATCCGTCCTTCGGAGCTCGGCGCCTGGAGCCGCTCTGCCGGCCTGACCGTCAAGGACATCATTGGCCTGACCTACAACCCCCTGACCAAGCACTACAAACTGGCAGCGGACGTTGACGTCAACTACATGATCCAGACCCTGCGAGAGGAGTGAGACATGGCCATCAGAGCCGTTCTTTTCGATATGGATGGCACCCTGCTCGACACCGCGCCCGACTTCATCGCAGTCTGCCAGGGCATGCGCCGTGATCGCGGCCTGCCGCCGATTGCCGACCAACATATCCGCGACGAAGTTTCGGGCGGCGCCAAGGCCATGGTAGCCGTGACCTTTTCCATGGACCCGGAATCCCCGGGATTCGAGGCGTTACGCCTGGAATTCCTCGAGCGCTACCTCAAGCATTGCGCCGTGCACAGCAAGCTCTTCGACGGCATGGCGGAGCTACTGGCCGATATCGAAAAAGCCAATCTGATCTGGGGGGTGGTAACCAACAAGCCACTGCGCTTCGCCGAGCCGATCATGCAGCAGCTGGGGCTGGCCGAACGCTCGGCACTGCTGATCTGTCCCGACCATGTGAAGAACAGCAAGCCCGACCCCGAGCCGCTGATTCTGGCATGCAAGATGCTCGAGCTGGACCCGTCCACCGTACTGTTCGTCGGCGACGATCTGCGGGATATCGAATCCGGCCGCGACGCCGGCACCAAGACCGCCGCCGTGACCTATGGCTACATCCATCCGGACGATAATCCCCGGCACTGGGGCGCCGACGTGGTGGTCAACCATCCGCTGGAGCTGCGCCAGGTTCTGGATAACGCATTGTGCAGCTGCTAAGCGGCAGCAATTCCCGGCTAAGCGCCGGAGACGATCGAATTTCTGTTGAGGCCTTTTATGTTTGATTATTCCGCTCGCCCTGAACTGCTCAAGGACCGGGTCATTCTGGTCACCGGCGCCGGGCGTGGCATCGGCGCCGCCGCCGCCAAGACCTTTGCCGCCCACGGCGCCACTGTACTCTTGCTGGGCAAGACCGAAGCCAACCTGACCGAGGTCTACGACGCCATCGAAGCGGCTGGCCATCCCCAGCCAGTAGTGATTCCGTTCAACCTGGAAACCGCCCTGCCGCACCAGTACGACGAACTGGCAGCGATGATCGAGACCGAGTTCGGCCACCTCGACGGCCTGCTGCACAATGCCTCGATCATTGGCCCTCGCACGCCGCTGGAGCAGCTGTCGGGGGAAAACTTCATGCGAGTGATGCAAGTCAACGTCAACGCCATGTTCATGCTGACCAGCACCCTGCTGCCCCTGCTCAAACTGTCCCAGGATGCTTCGGTGGTGTTCACCTCCAGCAGCGTCGGCCGCAAGGGTCGGGCCTATTGGGGCGCCTACGGCGTGTCCAAGTTCGCCACTGAGGGTCTGATGCAAACCCTGGCCGATGAGCTGGACACTGTGGCGCCGGTCCGTGCCAACAGCATCAACCCGGGCGCCACCCGTACCAGCATGCGTGCCCAGGCTTATCCGGGCGAGAACCCCAGCAACAACCCGACACCGGAAGAGATCATGCCGGTCTACCTGTATCTGATGGGCCCGGACAGCACCGGAATCAACGGCCAGGCTTTCAACGCACAGTAACCCTCTCCGTTCGTCGCGACAGAATACTGTCGCGACGCCTTGGCAAGCCCAATCCCCCACGGGTTTCCAGCCAAACAAATGTCGGCCAAGATAAGTCGTGCTCCCGCACACTCACCAACCATTTGAATTCAAACAAGTTTTATTCGTATGAACCGAATGGCACGAGTTTCGCTCTAACAACACTCAACCCACGGTGCATTGACGCTGCGGGAAACGGCTTGTGCCGAGGGCTTTATAGCCAAAGGCGAAGCGGCCTAAAATATGCGCGATTGTCCTACGGGACTGAAGGAACAGTATGACGCGCAGCTCAGAGCCGCTCTCACCTAGGCAGAAACACCGTAAATAGTGCTCAGGGGGCTCAAGCTCAAATGAAAACACCGACCCAGACCAACGCAATTGACTTCGATAGCGCCAAATTGCAACGCCTGGGCTTTGGCCAACAGACACCGCTGATCAAACAGCCCGTCAGCCTCGGACAATTGCGCCAACAACTGGGACTGCAACTGCAAACCAGCCTTGAGCCGCAACGCATCCTCGGCCTGTTCTTTCGCGAAGTGCAACGCCTGGTCCCCCTCGACGCCCTCCATTACCAGCACCCCCTCAGCGATCTGCGCCTGGAGTTCGGCCAGCGCGGTCACCACTCCATCAGCTACAACCTGAGCCACGAAGGCGAGTCCATGGGCGAGCTGGTGTTCCGCCGCAGCCAACGCTTCAGCGAGACCGAACAGGGTCACCTGGAGTCGTTGCTCTCAACCCTGCTGTACCCGATGCGCAACGCTTTGCTGTATCGCGCCGCAACCCGCAGCGCCCTGCGCGATCCGTTGACCGATACCGGCAACCGGATTGCCATGGACCAAACCCTGCAACGGGAAATCGAGATGGCTCGCCGCCACTCACTCCCACTGTCACTGCTGATGCTGGACATCGACCACTTCAAGCGCATCAACGACAGCTACGGCCACAGCACTGGCGACGAAGTGCTCAAGGCCGTTGCCGCCTCGATCAAGGGGCAACTGCGCAATGTGGACATGGTCTTTCGCTTTGGCGGGGAAGAATTCCTGATCCTGCTCTCCAACACCGGGCGCGACGCAGCGGCGATGGTGGGCGAACGGCTGAGAAATGCCGCCCAAGCCCAGGAATACCAGGCTGACGGCAAACTGATCGAACTCACCGTCAGCCTGGGCTGCTCGACCCTGTTGCCGGGTGAGTCCGCAGAGAGCCTGTTGCGCCGCGCCGATAGCGCGCTGTACGTGGCCAAGCGGGAAGGACGCAATCGGCTGGCAATGGCGGGCTAGGTAGCAGGCCTCGCACTTGTATATCAATCACGGGCAACTCCACTGCCTCAGGCACCCCTTGCCCATGACAATCGACCTGCCCGTAAAGCCCCCGCCCGACTTACCCTTCAGCCAGCGCTAGGCGCTCGCGAGTTACTGTGGTTTTTTCCTGCTGCATGCAGCGCTCCAGGAACAGGTACATATAGTCATAGCTCTTGCAGATGGCCTGGCGCAGCTCAACTTGCAGGGCCTTGCTCGGATTCAAACCCGCCAGCGTGACGATAATTTCCAGGGCTTCCCAGGGATGAGCATCATCGTACTGGGCATGCATCTTCAGCCACTTCATGGCGCGCTTGCGATCTTCTTCCGGGAACGCAGCGGCATAGACGCCGCTGGAACAGACCAGGGCCGACCATTCGCCCGTCGCCCCTTCAATGGCGTAGTTGGTTGCAGCGATCGCCACGATCAGCGAATCCGCCGAACTGGTGTGCCAGCACCAGTGACTCAAGGCATGCAGCTCCGGTGGCACTTGCTGGGCTTGCAAATCCTCCAGGGTCACACCATGGGCCCGGCTCCAATGCACCCAGTAATCGGCATGATTGAGTTCGACCCGAATGTTGCGCATCAGCCAACGACGCGCCATGTCTTCGCCAGGGTGACGGGCAAAACGGGTCTTGGTCAGGTTCTGCGCCATATACAGGGCGAACTGTTCAACCACAGGCCAGCCGCCGATCAGGTACTGACGCATGACTTTGGCACTGAGTTTGTTGTCACGCATGCGCTGATACAGCTCATGCTCCACCACACGGCGCTTGCTCTCGCTGCAGTCCCGGATCAATTGCTGAGTCCAGGCGGGGTAGCTGGCAGCTTCCATGAGCGGGCCGGTTCGGTTGAATGTGTCGATCACTGTCGGGCTCCTTTTGATTGTGATATGCGGATCCAAAAGAGGTTTCAACGGAACGTGCCGGGCGCCTTGAACAACAGCGGCTGTGGCCGCACGGGGCGACACTGCAAGCTGTCACAGGTGAACAATTGCGGACGTTCAACAATGTAGCCTTGAGCATAATCCACGCCGATCTCAAGCAGGGCCTGCTCGATCTGCGGTGTTTCAACAAACTCGGCAATCGTGCGCTTACCCATGACATGCCCGATGTGGTTGATCACCTCGACCATGGCGCGGTTAATCGGGTCGTCCAGCATATCCTTTACGAAACTTCCATCGATCTTGAGGAAGTCTACAGGCAAATGTTTGAGATAAGCGAACGACGACATTCCCGCACAAAAGTCATCCAGGGAAAAATGGCAACCCAAACCCTTGAGTTCATTTATAAAACGGATCGCACTGCCCAAATTGGCAATTGCACTGGTTTCAGTAATTTCAAAACAGATCATCTTCGGCGGTACGCCATAGACAACGAACTGCTCTCGCAGGAAGTCGAGAAACTCGTCGTCGCCAATGGTGGTGCCCGACAGATTGATCGCACACATCGCCATTGGTCCTTCCCGGCCCTCGGCAATGCACTGGGCGATGATCTTGAATACGTTCTGTACCACCCAGCGGTCCAGGGAGGTCATCAGGCCGTAACGCTCCGCCGCCGGAATGAAGCTGTCCGGCAGGATCATCCGGCCAGCCTCGTCGTGCAGGCGCAGAAGAATCTCGATGTGCCCACCATCATGCTCGGTACGACCTAGGGCGGTGATTTCCTGGGAATAGAGGCAGAAGCGGTTTTCCTCAAGGGCCATGTGCAGCCGCTGAACCCAGGCCATCTCGCCAAATCGCAGGGACAGTTCTGAATCGTCGGCATGATAGACCTGCACCCGATTGCGACCTTTCTCCTTTGCCATGTAACAGGCCATATCCGCTGCCCGCAACGACGCCTCAAGCGTGGTGGGAGTCTGGGCGATATGCACCAGCCCAATGCTCACGGTGGTCACGAATGGCCGGCCCTTCCAGACAAAATGCAAGTTCTGCACAGTCTGACGCAGCCCTTCGGCAATCTTCTCCGCCGCCTCCGGCGAGCAGTTCTCCAGAAGAATCCCGAACTCGTCCCCGCCCAATCGCGCCAGGGTGTCACCTTCGCGCAGCCCCGACTGCAGCAACGCGCAGATGTGCCGCAGCAACTCATCCCCAGCCGCATGGCCACAGGTGTCGTTGACCAGCTTGAACTGGTCCAGGTCCAGAAACATCAGCGCATGCCTGGCGGGCTGGCGGATCAAGCCGTGCAACGCCTGCTCCAGGCGGAATTCGAACTCCCGGCGATTGGCCAGGCCGGTCAAGGCATCGTGGGTCGCCTGCCAGGACAGATTGGCGATGTACTGCCGCTCCTGGGTCATATCGTGCAACACCAGTACCGTGCCACTGACCTTCCCGGCATTGCGGATCGGCGCGCCCACCAGGGTCACCGACACCGTACTGCCATCCAGGCGCTGGATCAGCTTGGAATGCTCGCTGCCGCCACTGAGCTGGCCACTGAGGATGTGTTCGATCAGAGTGAAGCCGTCGGCCTGGGCGTTTTCGTCCAAGAGATTGAACAAGGCCGCCAGGGGCAACCCCACCGCTTGCTCGGCCTTCCAGCGAGTCAGTTCTTCCGCCGCCGGGTTCATGTAGGCAATAGCGCCCTCGACATCCGTGGTGATCACCCCGTCACCAATGGACTGCAAGGTGATCTGCGCGCGCTCCTTCTCCAGTTGCAACGCGTCGGCAAAGGCATGCCGCTGGGCCAGCAGCTTGTGGGTACGCAGCAAGGCCAGGGCAATCAGGATCAGCGCTGTGGCCAGGTTGGTCACCAGCAAGAGGCGCAGGATCACCCGCGAGCCTTCCCCCAAGGCATCGCTGAAGGCCTTGGCCGCCGGCGTGACCCCATCGTTGATGGCAAAGATCTGGCTCTTCCAACGTTTCACGTCGGCTTCGCTGGCACTGTTGCTGCCGATCCCCTTGTGCATCTCTCGGGCTACCGTATCGAGCTGCAGCAGGTAGCCGTCGCCCACGGTCCACAAATCGATGGCCTTTTCCAGATAGCTGAAATGGCGGAAGTTGAGGTACAGCCAGATCAGGCTAGGAACGTCATCCGGGTGATTGCCGCCCTTGAGAATCCCCAGGCGCGCCGCCTCAAGATCCGGCGGCTGGCTATCCAGGGCCACCCGCAGCTCATGCCCGCCCTGGGGTACGGCTATGGCGTTCTGGTACTTGAGGAAGGTGCCTTCGTCGCGGCTGTCGGCGTACAGATTGAGGTAGTAGATGGCGTCTTTCTGGCCTTTGGACCACAAGCTCTCACCGGCAACATAGCCACGCACTGCCGACAGGACATACAGGCTGAGGCCGCCCAACAGCGCTTGAAATAACACCACGGCGATAAAGGGCCAGACGATGCCCAACAACCGCGGGGTTGCGAAAGTCCGCTTTTGCTTCATGAGGGTCCTTGCTTGCGCACTGCCAAATGAACACCCAGTAGTCCCGACTCAGACAGCACAGATTAGGCGAATTTCCATAGCTCCGACGCAGGCTGGGCAGCGTCCGGGGCGAACCTTCACGGGGAAACGGCCGCTCTCTCAAGCCGAAGCGGTTATTCCACCAGGAAATTCAAGCACTAAACACAGAAACCCGGACAAAACTCAAGACTATCGAACCTGCTGCAAATGCCCGTATAGCTTGGCATAAAGGCCGCCATCAGCAATCAGCTGCTGATGGTCGCCATCTTCGGCGATCTGCCCGCCATCGAACACCAAAACCCGGTCAGCCTGCTTAACCGCCGACAGGCGATGAGCAATGATCAGCGTAGTCCGCCCACGCAGAAAACGCGTCAAGGCTTGATGCAGGTTGTACTCGGTGGCTGCGTCCAGAGCGGACGTGGCTTCATCAAGAATCACCACCTTGGGTTCGGCCAGTACCATCCGCGCAATAGCCAGGCGCTGGCGTTGCCCACCGGAAAGACGCACACCTGAGCGCCCGACCACACTGTCCAGGCCCTGGGGCAGCGCCCTGACGGTGGGTTCGAGCTGTGCAATTTCCAGGGCCTGCCAGCAAGCGCTATCACTGCGCTCACGGCCCATGGTCAGGTTGGCGCGAATCGTATCGTTGAACAAGGCAGGATGCTGCAGCACCACGGCGACGTGATCCCGTACCGTTTCCAGGCCGATTTCCTGCTGAGTAGCACCGCCAAAGCGGATCACCCCGGTCTGCGGCGTATACAGCCCCAGCAACAGCTGCACCAGGGTGCTCTTGCCCCCACCACTGGCACCGACAATGGCCACCTTCTCACCAGGCGCGATCGACAGATTCATGTTGTCCAGCACCCGCTCATCGCCGTAGCCGAAGCTCAGGCCGCGGACCTCGATACCGACGGTTTCGCGCCCCTGGAACGGATCCACGCCACCGCTGTACTGCGGCTCATCGGCCCGCGCCAGCAACTCGTTGATCCGAGTCAGGGCCCCGCCGGCGGCGTAATAGGCGTATTGCAGGTTCAGCAACTGCTCCACCGGGCCGATCATGAACCACAGGTAGCTGAACACCGCCAGCATCTGGCCGATGGACAGGTCGGAGAACAGCACTGTGAGCATCGCCGCCGCACGAAAAATGTCGATACCGAACTGGAACAGCAAACCACTGGCCCGGCCCGAGGCGTCGCTTTTCCACTGCGAGGCCACGGCGTAGTCCCGAACCTCCTCGGCACGCTGGCCCAAGCGTCCAAGAAAGTAGCCCTGGCGGTTGCTGGCGCGGATCTCCTGGATCGCCTCCAGGGTCTCGGTCAGGGCCTGGGTGAAACGCGAAGTGCTGTCATTTTCCAGCTTCTTCAGGTGCTTGACCCGCTTGCCCAGTTGCACCGTGGCAAAAATCACCAACGGGTTGAACAGCAGAATCAGCAGCGCCAGCTTCCAGTGCATCCACATCAGAATGCCGGCCGTGCCCACCAGGGTCAGCATGGCCACCAGGAATCGGCTCAGGGTTTCACCGACAAACTTGTCCACCGTGTCCAGGTCGGTGACCAGATGCGTAGTGACCGTGCCTCCCCCCAGGCTTTCGTACTCCCCCAGGGAAATGCGCTTGAGCCGTTCGATCAGGCGCACACGGATCCGATAGACAATGTCCTTGGCCAAACCGGCAAACAGCCGCGCCTGGACCACGTTGAACACCAGGGCGGAGCAACGCAGGATCAGGGTGATCAACAGCATCAACCCGATATAGCCCGCCGCAGTTTGCCAACCATCGGGCAATAGGCGGTTCATCACTTGCAATGCGCCATCGCCATGGCCCAGCAGCACCTCGTCCACCAGCAACGGCAGCAACAGCGGAATCGGCACACTGCACAGGGTCGCCAGCACGGCCACCCCATTGGCAATCCACAGCGACTTTCTATGTTGCAGGGCCAGGCGACGGATTTCCCCCCAGCTCAAACGATCTACGGTTTTACCGGTGGTGCTTGAATCGACTGAATCAGGCACAGGCGGCGCGCTCCAACCAGCGTCCCAGCAACGGCGACAACTCGCTCAGCGGCTGATAGCCGTTGGTCAGCAAGGCCAACTGGCCGTTGCGTTCCGCCAGCAAGGTGGGAAATCCGGCAATCCCCAGGTCCTGGACCCAAGTGAAATCCGCCGCCGTGGCGGCATGCTGCTCGGCGCGATCGAAGGCTTCGGCGAACTCGATCCGCGGAACCCCGGCCTGCTCCGCCAACTCCACCAGCACACTGGCCAGGGTGACATCGCGGCCTTCGACATAGAACGCCCGCTGGATCAACCCCAACAGTTTCCAGGCACAGTCCGGAGCCAGGCTGCGAGCAGTGACGATGGCGCGACAAGCCGGCTCGGTGTCATAGACAAAGCCATCGGGCAAGGCACCCTCGAAGGTGAACGGCTGGCCGGTGGCCTGATGCACCGCCTGCCAGTGTTCAAGGATGTAGCGCCGGGTATTGGGCTCCAGTGCCGCCCCGCTGCCGGTGCGCAAGCCGCCCACCACCAGATGCAACTCGACTCCGGCGGCCTGGGCCTGCTCCGCCAGGGCCTGGGCCACGGGCGCAAAGCCCCAGCACCATGAACACATCGGGTCCATCACATAGAGCAGGCGGGCAGACATGGCTCAAGCCTCGGAAGGTGATTGCTTGTAGTTGTAACCAATCGGGTGCGGCAGGTTGCGGGCCTTGGCCAACTCAATCTGTTTCTGCCGATCGATGGCGCTGCGGCGAGTCTTCTCGCTCAGCTTGTCCCAGCAATGAGGGCAACTGATGCCCGGCACATAGTGCTCGGAAGCCCGATCCTCGACGCTCACCGGAGTACGGCAGGCATGACATTGATCGTAGTCGCCTTCGCTCAGGTCGTGGCGCACAGTGACCCGGTTATCGAATACAAAGCAGTCGCCCTGCCATTTGCTCTCTTGCTGCGGTACCTCTTCGAGGTACTTGAGGATCCCGCCCTTGAGGTGGAACACCTCGTCGAAGCCTTCACTGAGCATGTAGCTCGACGCCTTCTCGCAACGGATGCCACCGGTGCAGAACATCGCCACTTTCTTGTGCTTGCTCGGGTCGAAGTGGGCTTTGATGTAGTCCGGAAACTCGCGGAAGCTGGTGGTCTTGGGGTCGATGGCGCCTTCGAAGGTGCCGATGGACACTTCGTAGTCGTTACGGGTGTCGATCAGCAGCACTTCGGGATCGCTGATCAGGGCGTTCCAGTCCTGAGGCTCGACGTAAGTCCCGACCTTCTTGTTGGGGTCCACGCCGGGCACACCCAGGGTGACGATCTCTTTCTTGAGCTTGACCTTGGTGCGATAGAACGGCTGCTCGTCGCAATACGACTCTTTGTGATCGATATCCACCATGCGTGGATCGTTCTTCAGCCAGGCCAGCAGCCCGTCGATGCCTTCACGACTGCCAGATACCGTGCCATTGATGCCTTCTTCGGCGATCAGCAGGGTGCCCTTGATGCCGTTGTCGAGCATGGCCTGCAGCAGGGGCTCGCGCAGGCTGACGTAATCTTCGAGGGTGACGAACTTGTACAGTGCCGCCACGACAATGGGTTGTGTCATGGGAAATCTCTCCAGGTGGCTACCCTCGTAAAGGGTGAACCGGATGCAAAAAAAAACGCGCCGGCATAAGCGGCGCGTTGCGGATTCTATCAAAAAAACCGCGATTAATGCTTACTGCCTCCGGCGCAGGTCGGCGAAGCCGGAGCCACACCGATCTTCGACCATTCCTCGGGTGTGTAAGTGTGCAGCGCCAACGCATGGAACTGGCCCATCAGCTCACCCAGGGTGGCGTAGACCTTCTGATGACGCTTGACGCTGTTGAGGCCGGCGAACTGCTCGCTGACCAGTACCGCCTTGAAGTGAGTTTCCAGGCCACGGCTGTGCATGTGGCTTTCATCCAGCACTTGCAGGTGCTCGGGCTGCAAGGCCCCGAGCGCCGTTTCGATACGTTGTTGCATGGTCATTGCAGGCTCCGCTTACTTCTTCTTCGCCGGAGCAGCCTTAGGCTCGAGCTCGGCGGTCATGTCGGCCAGCAGCTTGTTCACCACCGGTACCGCGCTTTCCAGCTTGGCCTGGGTCATCTGCGCCGATTGCTGAGTCAGCTGAGGCATTTTTTCCAGGACTTTCTTGCCCAGTGGCGACCGGTAGAACGCTACCAGCTCCTTGAGCTCGGATTCGCTGAAATTGCTGGTGTAGAGCTTGACCATGTCCGGCTTCAGCTTGTTCCAGCCAATGGCCTGGTCCAGGGCCGCGTTGGCCTTGGCCTGGTAGGTTTCCAGCAGGGCGCGTTTGGATTCCGGGGCTTTGGTCTGCTCAAAACGCTGGGCAAACATTTGCTGGACTTGCATGTACACCGGCGTACCGAGCTTGTCCGCATGGGCCAGGGTCAGGAAGGCCTCGGCACTGGCGTTGTGGCTGGCGGTATCGGCAAGAACCTGGCCGCTGGCACACACCAGAACAACCGCGGTACAGATGGCACGAAAACGGGTCATCGAGTTTCCTTTATCTAGCAGGCGAGGTAGAACCCCAAGGGCGCCCATTCTGCGCCTATTAATCCGCGTCCCTCAACCCCACCCCCTGGCGCCCCCTGGTTTTGCCCGAGCGGCGGGCGGAAAACCCCTTCCACGGAACCCGAGCCGCAGATCAGGGCCTAAACTGGCCAGTCAGACTTGGAGGAATGCCACGATGAATCGAATCGAAACCGACAGCCTGGGCCAGGTTGAAGTCCCGGAACAAGCCTATTGGGGCGCACAGACCCAACGTTCGCTGGTCAATTTCGCCATCGGCAACGAGCGCATGCCTCTATCCGTGCTGCATGCCCTGGCCCTGATCAAGAAAGCCGCCGCCCGAGTCAACAATCGCAATGGCGACCTGCCCGCCGACATTGCCCGGCTGATCGAACAGGCCGCCGACGAAGTACTGGCCGGCGAGCATGACGACCAGTTTCCCCTGGTGGTGTGGCAGACCGGCAGCGGCACCCAGAGCAACATGAACGTCAATGAGGTGCTGGCCGGCCGGGCCAACGAACTGGCAGGCAACCCACGCGGCGGCAAGTCCCCGGTACACCCCAACGATCACGTCAACCGCTCGCAAAGCTCCAACGACTGCTTCCCGACCGCCATGCACATCGCAGCAGCCCAGGCCGTGCAGTTCCAGTTGCTGCCAGCGATCAGCGAACTGTCCGGTGGCCTGGCCGAGCTGTCGGCCCGGCACATGAAGCTGGTGAAAACCGGCCGCACCCACATGATGGATGCCACCCCGATCACCTTTGGCCAGGAAATCTCTGCCTTTATCGCCCAACTCGGATACGCCGAACGAGCCATCCGCAGCGCCTTGCCTGCGGTGTGCGAGCTGGCCCAGGGCGGTACCGCCGTGGGCACCGGACTGAACTCACCCCACGGTTTTGGTGAAGCCATCGCCGCCGAACTGGCCGCCCTTTCCGGCCTGCCCTTCGTCACCGCCCCCAACAAATTCGCCGCCCTGGCCGGCCACGAGCCGCTGACCACGCTGTCCGGCGCGCTGAAAACCCTCGCCGTGTGCCTGATGAAAATCGCCAACGACCTGCGCCTGCTGGGATCTGGCCCGCGGGCGGGACTGGCGGAGGTCAAGCTGCCGGCCAACGAACCGGGCAGCTCGATCATGCCCGGCAAGGTCAACCCAACCCAATGCGAAGCCCTATCGATGCTGGCTTGCCAGGTGATGGGCAACGACGTGGCAATCGGCTTTGCCGCCAGCCAGGGCCATCTGCAACTGAACGTATTCAAGCCGGTGATCATTCACAACCTGCTGCAATCGATCCGCCTGCTGGCCGATGGCTGCAGCAACTTCCAGCAGCACTGCATCGCCGGGCTGGAGCCCGATCCCCAGCAGATGGCCGAGCACCTGGAACGAGGCCTGATGCTGGTGACCGCGCTCAATCCCCACATCGGCTACGACAAGTCCGCCGAAATCGCCAAGAAGGCCTATGCCGAGAACCTGACCCTCAGGGAAGCGGCGTTGGCCTTGGGGTACCTGACGGATGAGCAGTTTGATGCCTGGGTGCGACCGGAAAACATGCTGGAGGCTGGAAAACAGGGTTAGCGCAGCGTCTTTTTCGCTGGCAAGCCAGCTCCTACCGCCACACTTCTGTAGGAGCTGGCTTGCCAGCGAAACTCACCCCGCAGCGATCCGCTGCCGTCGGGCGCGCAACCCCGCCATCAGCGACGGCCCCAACGCCGTCAAGGCCGACCCCAGTACCACCAGCAGCGCCCCGCCATAACCCAGGCCATTGATCTGTTCGGCGTGTACATACTCTGGCCAGAGCCAGGCCGCCCAGGCCACCGCAGCAAAGGTCACCAGGGGCGTGATCGCCAGGGTCGCACTGACCCGCGACGCCTCCCAATGAGCCAGGGCTTCGGCAAAGGCGCCATAGGCGATCAGGGTATTCAGGCAACAGGCCAACAACAGCCAGCCCTGCAACGGGCTCAGTTCCAAGGCTTCCAGCGGATGCGCCCAAGGCGTCAGAAGCAAGGCACAGAACAGGTAGATCACCATCATCACCTGCAAGGAATTCCACACGCTCAACAATTGCTTCTGGCCCAGGGCATAAAAAGTCCAGACCGCCGAAGCCGCGAGAATGGTCAGAACTCCAGCGGTGTAGTCACTCAGGGAGGTCAGCAGCTCGGTCAGGCGCTGATTGAAGAACAGCCCGAAACCGAGCAACAGCACCAGCAGTCCCAGGCCCTGCCCCAGACTGAAGCGCTCCTTGAACACAAAGACACTGGCGATCAGCAACAGGATCGGGCCCATCTGCACCACCAGTTGCGCCGTGCCCGGGCTCAGCAGGTTCAGGCCCATCAGGTACAACACATAGTTGCCCACCAGCCCCAAGACCGAAATCGGCACCAGCCACACACCCTTGGGACCAAGCGCGCGCCAGCGCGGCAAACGCCGCACCGCCGCCAGATAGAAAAACAGACAGCCGCCGGACACCAGCAGGCGAAACCAGGTCACGGTCACCGGGTCCATCACCAGCAGCACTTGCTTGAGCTTGATGGGCAGGATGCCCCACAACAACGCGGTCAATAAGGCGAGGAACAAGCCATAAACCCAACGACCGGACGAGACATGCATGCGAACCCCACAAAGCCTGACGAGCAAGGTCCACATTCTAGGCCCGGGCCAGGGGCCGACACAGAGACAGTTGGCAGCAAAGCGCAAACACGATTGTGCCGGTCGCAAACAGCACAAGCCGTCCCCCATAGGGGCCGGCTTGGTCGGTGATGCACTACAAACCTAACGGACTGCCTCAAACAACCCGGTGGCGCCCATGCCGCCCCCCACGCACATGGTGACGATGCCATACCGCAGGTTGCGCCGCTGCAACTCACGCACCAGATGCCCCACCTGACGGGAACCGGTCATGCCAAACGGATGGCCGATGGCAATCGAGCCACCATTGACGTTGTACTTGGCGTTATCGATCTCCAGCCGGTCGCGGGCATACAGGCACTGGGACGCAAAGGCTTCATTGAGTTCCCACAGGTCGATGTCATCCACCGTCAGGCCCTTGGCCTTGAGCAGCTTGGGCACCGAGAACACCGGGCCGATACCCATTTCATCAGGCTCGCAGCCGGCCACGGTAAAGCCGCGGAAGAACGCCTTGGGCTTGAGACCCAGGGCCAGGGCCCGCTCCAGGCTCATCACCAGGGTCATCGAGGCACCATCGGACAGCTGCGAAGAGTTGCCCGCGGTGACCGAACCATCCTCGGCAAACACCGGCTTGAGCGCCGCGAGATTCTCCAGAGTGGTGTCGGGGCGGTTGCAGTCGTCACGATCCACCACGCCGTCAACCATCTGCACCTGTCCGGTGTTCTTGTCCTCGACCTTGTACTTGACCGTCATCGGCACGATCTCGTCGCTGAACAGGCCATCAGCCTGGGCCTGGGCGGTACGTTGCTGGCTTTGTAGGGAGTAGAGGTCCTGGGCCTCGCGGCTGACGTTGTAGCGCCGGGCGACCACTTCGGCGGTCTGGCCCATGGGGAAGTAGATGCCCGGCACCTGCTCCTTGAGCAGCGGGTTGATCAGGTTGTCGGTATTGACGCTCTTCATGGTCAGGCTGATGGACTCGACGCCACCGGCAACGATGATGTCGCTGCAGCCGGAGGCGATCTGGTTGGCGGCGATGGCGATCGCCTGCAGGCCTGAAGAGCAGAACCGGTTGAGGGTCATGCCCGCGGTGCCAGTGCCCAGAGCCGAGAGCACGGCAACGTTGCGACCGATATTGAAACCCTGGGCGCCTTCATTGGAGCCGGCGCCGACGATGCAGTCCTCGACACTGGCCGGGGCGATGCCGTTGCGGGCGAGCAGCGCATTGACGCAGTGAGCGGCCATGTCATCCGGACGGGTCTGGTTGAACTTGCCGCGAAAGGACTTGGCCAGGCCAGTCCGTACGCTGTCGACGATCACCACTTCACGCATGACGCACCTCACTGTTGTTGGCGGCAGGAAAGAGCATCGAGCATAGATCCCCCTCCTCGCCCACCGCGACAATCATTCACTGGGCGTATGCGCGACCATCGGTCTACTTCTTGTCCTTCTTCTGTTTCTTGTCGTGCTTGTCGGAACGCTCGAACGCGGTCTCCAGGGCCCGATTGATGGTGCGCAGGACCTTGACCCGTGCCCAGCGCTTGTCGTTGGCTTCCACCAGCGTCCAGGGCGCCACTTCGGTGCTGGTCCGGTCCACCATGTCGCCGACAGCGGCGCGATAGTCACCCCACTTGTCGCGGTTGCGCCAATCGTCCTCGGTGATCTTGAAGCGCTTGAAGGGAATCGCCTCCCGTGCCTGGAAGCGCTCCAGTTGGGTGTCCTTGTCGATGGCCAGCCAGAACTTCACCACGATCACCCGGGCATCGGCCAACTGCTCTTCGAAGTCGTTGATCTCGCTGTAGGCCCGCAGCCAGTCAGTGGGCTGACAGAAGCCCTCGACCCGCTCCACCAGCACCCGGCCGTACCAGGAACGGTCGAAGATGGTGAACTTGCCGCGCGCCGGAATATGCCGCCAGAAACGCCAGAGGTAAGGCTGCGCCCGTTCATCTTCAGTGGGCGCGGCAATCGGCACGATGCTGTACTGGCGCGGGTCGAGCGCCGCCGCGACGCGGCGAATGGCGCCGCCCTTGCCGGCCGCGTCGTTGCCTTCGAACACTGCCACCAGGGCGTGCTTGCGCATGCGCTTGTCCCGCAGCAAACCGGCCAGACGCGCCTGCTCGGTAATCAACTGTTCCTCGTAGTCGTCCTTGTCCAGGTGCTGGGTCATGTCCAGGCTGTCCAGCAGACTCAGTTGATCCACCGCTGTCGGCAACGGCGCGGCGTTGACCTGGGTCGGCTTCAATGGCTGACGGCTCAAGGCATTCTGCAATCCTTCCAACAGAATCCGGCCCACAGTGAGGCTGCGGTAATGCGGATCGACGCCCTCGATCACATGCCAGGGCGCGTAGTCACGACTGGTGCGGCGCAACACCCGCTCGCCGTACTTGACGAACTTGTCGTAGGTTTGCGACTGCTGCCAGTCCAGCGGGCTGATGCGCCAGCTGTGCAGCGGGTCATCCTGCAAGGACTTGAGGCGGTCCTTCATCTGTTTCTTGGACAGGTGAAACCAGAACTTGAAGATCAGCGCGCCTTCATCGCAGAGCATCTTTTCCAGGCGTTCGGCGCCATTGATTGCCTGGTCCAGGCGCGGGTCCTTGATCTCGCCATGCACCCGGCCCTGGAGCATCTGGCTGTACCAGTTGCCGAAAAACACCCCCATGCGCCCCTTGGCCGGAAGCATCCGCCAGTAGCGCCAGGCCGGTGGCCGGGACAGTTCCTCGTCGGTCTGCTGGTCGAAGGTGCGCACCTCGATCAGCCGCGGGTCCATCCATTCGTTGAGCAGCTTGACCGTCTCGCCCTTGCCCGCGCCCTCGACACCATTGATCAGCACTATCACTGGAAACTTGGCCTTCTGGCGTAGCTCGAACTGGGCTTCGAGCAAGGCCTCGCGCAGGGCCGGCACCTCGGCATCGTAGGTTTCTTTGTCGATGGCGTGACCGATTTCAGCGGATTCGAACATGGGTGGCTCCCTTCCAAGAATTGTCCAAGACTAGCGGATGGACCTCGGCCAAGGAAAACAAATCCCTGAACCCGCCGCGGCTTGCCGTGGATCAGGCACCGGGGCGGTGATCGGCTAGAATGGCCGCCTTGCGCCAAACGAGCCGAACATGACACCTGAACTGCCCCATGCCCAGCTCGACTGGGACGACCAAGGACGCCCGCGCTCGCGGGTCTTCGATGATGTGTACTTCTCCAGCGACTCGGGCCTGGATGAAACCCGCCATGTGTTCATCGAACAGAACCGCCTGCGGGAGCGCTTTGCCGCGCTCGAGGCAGGCGAAAAACTTGTCATCGGTGAAACCGGCTTCGGCACCGGGCTGAATTTTCTCTGCGCCTGGCAGTTGTTCCAGGAGCAGGCGCCGGCCACTGCCCGGCTGCATTTCGTCAGCGTGGAAAAGTACCCCCTGAGTCCGGCCGACCTGCAACGGGCCCTGGCCCTGTGGCCGGAACTGGCGGACCTGAGCCAGCAGCTGCTCAAGCACTACGTCGCCGTGCACGCTGGCTTCCAGCGCATCGTGCTGGACGATGGCCGGGTCACCCTGACCCTGCTGATCGGCGACGCCCTGGAGCAGTTGCCGCAACTGGACGCGCAGATCGACGCCTGGTTTCTCGACGGCTTCGCCCCGGCAAAGAACCCCGACATGTGGACCCCGGAACTGTTCGCCGAACTGGCGCGCCTGGCGGCGCCGGGCTCCACCCTCAGCACCTTCACCAGCACCGGCTGGGTACGTCGCCTATTGAACGCGGCGGGCTTCAAGATGAAGCGCACTCCGGGCATCGGTCGCAAATGGGAAGTGCTGCGCGGCGACTTCCTCGGCTGGCCGGAAGACACGCCGCCGCCAGCCCGAGCCAAGCCTTGGTTCGCCCGCCCGCCGGTCCAGGCCAAAACCGCGCTGGTGATCGGCGGCGGGCTGGCCGGTTGCTCCAGCGCCGCCAGCCTCGCTGCCCGCGGCTGGCAGGTGCAACTACTGGAGCGCCATGAGCAACTGGCCCAGGAAGCCTCGGGCAATCCGCAAGGGGTGCTTTACCTCAAGCTTTCAGCCCACGGCACGGCACTGTCGCAGATGATCCTCAGCGGTTTCGGCTACACCCGACGCCAGCTGGAACACCTGCAACGCGGCCAGGACTGGGACGCCTGCGGGGTGCTGCAACTGGCGTTCAATCCCAAGGAGGCCGAACGCCAGGCGCAGTTGGCCGCGGCCTTCCCCACCGACCTGCTGCGGCTGCTGGATCAGCCAGAGGCCCAGGCCCTGGCCGGCATCGGCCTGGACCACGGCGGCCTGTTCTATCCCGAAGGTGGCTGGGTGCACCCGCCGGCCCTGTGCCAGTGGCAGGCCAAGCATCCGCAGATCCGGGTCCTGACTCATCAGGACGTGCTGGAGTTACGCCGGGTCGACCAGCAATGGCAAGCCTGGGACGGCGAACGGATGCTGGCCAGTGCGGCGGTGGTGATCCTTGCCGGTGCCGCCGAAATCAAACGCTTCCCGGCCAGCGCCGAATTGCCCCTCAAACGTATTCGCGGGCAGATCACCCGCCTGCCACAGACCGCGCAAAGCCAGAGCCTGGCCACCGTGGTCTGCGCCGAGGGTTACGTCGCTCCGCCGCGACTGGGCGAGCACACCCTGGGCGCCAGCTTCGACTTCAAGAGCCAGGACCTGACGCCGACCACTGCCGAACATGCCGGTAACCTTGCGATGCTGCGGGAAATTTCCAGCGACCTGCTGCAACGCCTGAACGCCGAACAGTTGCCCCTGGACCGCCTGCAAGGCCGCGCAGCCTTCCGCTGTACCAGCCCGGACTACCTGCCCATCGTCGGTCCTCTGGCAGACCCGGAAGCGTTCGCCGACACCTACGCCGCCCTGGGCAAAGATGCGCGCCAGGTGCCGGACCTGCCCTGCCCCTGGCTCGACGGCCTGTACATCAACAGCGGTCATGGTTCTCGCGGGCTGATCACCGCGCCGCTGTCCGGCGAACTGCTGGCCGCCTGGCTGGAAAACGAGCCGCTGCCACTGCCCAGGAGCGTGGCCGAGGCCTGCCATCCCAATCGCTTCGCCCTGCGTCGCCTGATTCGCGGCCAGGCCTGAAGCAGAGCGGCGGCGCTGATTTTTCAGCGCCGCCCATGACCGCTAGCCAGCACGACCGACTCCATCCAACAGCCCGCCCCCGCTCAACTGCTTATAACCGATCGATCTAAAACTCCCGAGTTATGCACAGGTCAGTTTCCAGGTAGCCGCCCTTTTGGCGACTGCGGATTGACTCTCCCCAACGGAAAAACCGGTAAGGACTTATGTGCGGATTAGCTGGCGAATTACGCTTTGATCATCAACCTGCCGACCTGGCAGCGGTTGAACGAATCACTCACCACCTGGCCCCCCGTGGCCCCGACGCCTGGGGCTTTCACAGCCAGGGCCCGATCGCCCTCGGCCATCGGCGGCTGAAAATCATGGACCTGTCGGACGGCTCGGCGCAGCCCATGATCGACAACCAGCTGGGGCTGTCCCTGGCCTTCAACGGCGCGATCTACAACTTCCCCGAATTGCGCGCCGAACTGGAAGCCCAGGGTTACGCCTTTCATTCCGGTGGCGACACCGAAGTGCTGCTCAAGGGCTATCACGCCTGGGGCGCCGAGCTGCTGCCCAAGCTCAACGGCATGTTCGCCTTCGCTATCTGGGAGCGTGATGCCCAGCGCCTGTTCATCGCCCGCGACCGCCTCGGGGTCAAGCCTTTGTACCTGTCGCGCACAGGCCAGCGGCTGCGCTTCGCCTCGGCCCTGCCGGCCTTGCTCAAGGGCGGCGATATCAAGCCGATCCTCGATCCGGTGGCGCTCAATCACTACCTGAACTTCCACGCTGTGGTCCCGGCGCCGCGCACCTTGCTGGCGGGCATTGAGAAACTGCCACCGGCCACCTGGATGCGCATCGAGGCAGACGGCCGTACCGAACAGCAGACCTGGTGGACACTGCCTTACGGCCCCCACGCCGACGAGTGCAACCTGACTCTGGAAGACTGGCGCGACCGGGTACTGGACAGCACCCGTGATGCCGTGGCCATTCGGCAACGGGCGGCGGTGGACGTCGGTGTGCTGCTCTCTGGCGGTGTCGATTCCAGCCTGCTGGTAGGCCTGCTGCGGGAGGTGGGGGTGGACGATCTCTCGACCTTCTCCATCGGTTTCCAGGATGCCGGCGGCGAACGGGGCGACGAGTTCCAGTACTCGGACCTGATTGCCAAACACTACGGCACCCGACATCACCAATTGCGCATCGACGAGCACGAAATCATCGAGCAACTGCCCGCGGCTTTCCGTGCTATGAGCGAGCCGATGGTCAGCCACGACTGCATCGCTTTCTATCTGCTGTCCCGGGAAGTGGCCAAACACTGCAAGGTGGTGCAAAGCGGCCAGGGTGCCGACGAACTGTTCGCCGGCTATCACTGGTACCCGCAAGTGGACGGCGCCAGCGATCCCTATAGGGCGTATCGCGATGCCTTCTTCGACCGCAGCTACGACGACTATGCCGCCACCGTGCAACCCCAGTGGCTGATCGAGCACGACGCCGCCGGTGAATTCGTCCGCGAGCATTTCGCCCAGCCTGGCGCCGATGCGCCTGTGGATAAGGCCCTGCGCCTGGACAGCACAGTGATGCTGGTGGATGACCCGGTCAAACGGGTGGACAACATGACCATGGCCTGGGGCCTGGAGGCACGCACGCCGTTCCTCGACTACCGCCTGGTGGAGCTGTCGGCCCGGGTGCCGGCGCGTTTCAAGCTGCCGGACGGCGGCAAGCAGGTACTCAAGGAAGCGGCGCGGCGGGTGATCCCCAGCGAGGTGATCGACCGCAAGAAAGGCTACTTCCCGGTGCCGGGCCTCAAGCATCTGCAGGGCGACACCCTGAACTGGGTGCGTGAACTGCTGCTGGACCCGAGCCAGGATCGCGGCCTGTTCAACCCGGCCATGCTTGATCGCCTGCTGACCGATCCCCAGGGCCAACTGACGCCCCTGCGCGGCTCCAAGCTGTGGCAACTGGCGGCCTTGAACCTGTGGCTCAGCGAACAAGGAATCTGATCGATGAAAGCTCACGCCACGGCATACAGCCAACGCCTGCTGCGCGGCCAGGCGCCGTCCTATGAACGTCTGCAAGCGCGCTTTGCCGAAGACGGCAGCGAACCCGGCAATGAACCCATCGCCGTGCATTGCGGCTGGGGCCGACTGCTGATCGGCCATACCTTTCCCAACCCCACCCGCCTCGCCGAGGAGTTGCTCAACGAGCGTCCCGGCGAACGCGACATCGCTCTGTATGTGGCGGCGCCGCAACAGGTGCTCGGGCTGGAACCGGCGCAACTGTTCCTTGACCCTTCCGACACCCTGCGTCTGTGGTTCAGCGACTATCGCCAGGCCACCCGGGTGTTTCGCGGCTTCCGTATCCGTCGGGCCCAGAGCGAATCCGACTGGCAGGCCATCAATCAGTTGTATCAGGCCCGGGCGATGCTGCCCATTGATCCGAAGCTGCTGACTCCGCGCCATCAGGGCGGTCCGGTGTACTGGCTGGCCGAGGACGAAGACAGCGGCGCGGTGATCGGTAGCGTCATGGGCCTGAACCACCACAAGGCCTACCAGGACCCGGAACACGGCAGCAGCCTCTGGTGCCTGGCGGTGGACCCCGATTGCAGCCGTCCGGGTGTGGGCGAAGTGCTGGTGCGGCACCTGATCGAACACTTCATGAGCCGCGGCCTGAGCTACCTCGACCTGTCGGTGCTGCACGACAACCGCCAGGCCAAGAACCTCTACGCCAAGCTGGGCTTTCGCACCCTGTCGACCTTCGCCATCAAGCGCAAGAACGGCATCAACCAGCCGCTGTTCCTCGGCCCCGGCCCCCAGGCGGACTTCAATCCTTATGCGCGGATCATCGTCGAGGAGGCCCATCGCCGCGGCATCGATGTACAAGTGGACGACGCCGACGCCGGGCTGTTCACCCTCAGCCACGGCGGCCGCCGGGTGCGTTGCCGGGAATCCCTGAGCGACCTGACCAGCGCCATCAGCATGAGCCTGTGCCAGGACAAGAGCCTGACTCACAAGGTGCTCAAGGGTGCCGGTCTGAACCTGCCCGCCCAGCAATTGGCAGGCAACGCCGACGACAACCTGGAGTTTCTCGACGAGCACCAGCGGGTGGTGGTCAAGCCGTTGGACGGAGAACAGGGACAAGGCGTGGCCGTGGACCTGAGCACGATTGAAGAGGTGCAGTGCGCCATCGACCAGGCCCGCCGCTTTGACAGCCGAGTGTTGCTGGAAAGCTTCCACGAAGGGCTGGACCTGCGCATCCTGGTGATCGGCTTTGAAGTGGTGGCCGCGGCCATCCGCCGTCCCGCCGAGATCATCGGCGACGGTCGGCATTCCATTGGCGCCTTGATCGAGGCCCGCAGCCGCCGACGCCGGGCGGCCACCGGCGGCGAAAGCAAGATCCCCCTGGACGCGGAAACCCAGCGCACCCTGCATGCCGCCGGTTACGACTACAACAGCGTGCTGCCGGCCGGCGAGCGGCTGTTCGTCCGGCGCACCGCCAACCTGCACACCGGCGGCACCCTGGAAGACGTCACCGGCCTTCTCCATCCGACCCTGGCCGACGCCGCCATCCGCGCGGCCCGGGCCCTGGACATTCCGGTGGTCGGCCTGGACCTGCTGGTGCCGGCAGCAGACCAGCCGGACTACGTGTTCATCGAAGCCAACGAACGCGCCGGGTTGGCCAACCACGAACCGCAGCCCACCGCCGAGCGTTTTATCGATCTGCTGTTTCCCCACAGCCAACCGGCGCCTTGATCCTTCGCCGGCCAGCCGGCTCCTGCCCCATTGGTAGGAGCTGGCTCGCCAGCGAAGGCGCCCCAGGCCCTCCATCCATACCCTCATCGAAACCATCGATGGCCTTTTTTCATCAGGAGTTTCCATGACCCGCCCGATTCCCCAACCGGACCTCGCCTACCTGCAGAAAGTCCTCCTGGAAATGCTCGCTATTCCCAGCCCCACCGGCTTTACCGACACCATCGTGCGCTACGTCGCTGAACGCCTGGAAGAACTGGGCATCCCCTTCGAGCTGACCCGACGCGGCACCATCCGCGCCACCCTCAAGGGCCAGAAGAACAGCCCCGACCGGGCCGTCTCGGCGCACCTGGACACCATCGGCGCCAGCGTCCGTGCAGTGAAGGACAACGGCCGCCTGACCCTGGCCCCGGTGGGCTGCTGGTCCAGCCGCTTTGCCGAAGGCAGCCGGGTCAGCCTGTTCACCGACAACGGCGTGCTGCGCGGCAGCGTGCTGCCGCTGATGGCCTCCGGCCACGCCTTCAACACCGCGGTGGACGAGTTGCCCATCAGTTGGGACCACATCGAACTGCGCCTGGACGCCTACTGCACCACCCGCGCCGACTGCGAATCCTTAGGCATAGGCGTGGGCGACTTTGTCGCCTTCGACCCGTTGCCGGAGTTCACCGAAAGCGGCCACATCAGCGCCCGGCACCTGGATGACAAGGCCGGCGTCGCCGCCTTGCTGGCGGCGCTCAAGGCCATTGTCGACAGCGGTGAAAGCTTGATGATCGACTGCCACCCGCTGTTCACCATCACCGAGGAAACCGGCAGCGGTGCGGCGGCGGCCCTGCCCTGGGATGTCAGTGAATTCGTCGGCATCGACATTGCTCCGGTCGCACCGGGCCAGCACTCCAGCGAACATGCGGTGAGCGTGGCCATGCAGGACTCCGGCGGCCCGTACGACTATCACTTGTCCCGGCACCTGCTGCGTCTGGCCGCCGAGCACGAACTGCCGGTGCGCCGCGACCTGTTCCGCTACTACTTCAGCGACGCCCATTCGGCGGTCACCGCCGGCCATGACATCCGCACCGCCTTGCTGGCCTTTGGTTGCGACGCCACCCACGGCTACGAGCGCACCCATATCGACAGCCTGGCGGCGCTCAGCCGCTTGCTCAGCGCCTATATCCTCAGCCCGCCGGTGTTCGCCAGCGATGCACAGCCAGCCCAGGGCTCCCTGGACCGCTTCAGTCATCAGCTGGAACACGACACACAGATGGAAAGCGACACTCGGGTGCCCTCGGTGGACAGCCTGGTGGGCAACAAGTCCTGAACCGCGACCCGGGGTTTGTGCGCGCTACAACTGGCGGCACGCCCCCGGGCGCAGTAGCATCCGGGATTGTTTTTCGGAGGCCCCTCATGCTGATTCCCCACGACCAACTTGAAGTCGACACCCTGACCCGTCTGATCGAAGACTTCGTCACCCGCGAGGGCACCGACAACGGCGATGAGACGCCTCTGGAAACCCGCGTGCTGCGGGTTCGTCAGGCCCTGAGCAAGGGCCAGGCGGTGATCGTTTTCGATCCGGACAGCGAACAGTGCCAGTTGATGCTCAAGCACGACGTGCCCAAGGAGCTGTTCGACTGATGCCTGGACCGGCCCAAACCTTTGGGCCGGGATGCTTAACCGTTGGAAAAGCGCGGGCCGAACAGAATCACACTGGCCCCGATCACACACAGTGCCAGCCCCAGCCAGTCCGAGCCCAAGGGCCGCACCCGCTCCACCACCGCCAGCCAGCCAATGGACGCAACAATGTAGATGCCACCGTAGGCGGCGTAGGCGCGCCCGGCATAAGTGGCTTCGACTTTGGTCAGCAACAGGGCGAACAGGGTCAGGCTGATCAGGGCGGGAATCACCCACAAGGCGCTCTTGCCCTGGCGCAGCCACATCCAGAAGGCATAGCAGCCGGCGATTTCAAACAGCGCGGCGAGGAAGAACCACAGGTAATTGAGCATGCAAGGTCTCGTCAGGATTGCCAGGTGCCGGCAACCCTAACGAGGCCATGGCGGTGGAGCAAGCTCAGTGGGCCCCTTGTTTGGCCTTGGCGCGCATCTTGTCGGCCATCAGGGTCATTTCGTCGTACAGCGCCTGAGGGTTTTTCTGCTTCAGGGCCCAGGCCATGCGCCCCTGCTCGTGGGGCAGGATCATGAACTGGCCGGCGTTGACCTGGGTGTGGATGTAATCGGCAATCTGGGCGGCGGTAATCGGCGAACTTTCCAGCAATTTGCCCACCTGGGCCTTCATCGCCGGGGTCGGACCACGGAAGGAGTCCAGCAGGTTGGTCTGAAAGAATGACGGGCAGACCACGTGCACGCCGATTTCCTGCTGCGCCAACTCGACCAGCAGGCTCTCGGACAGCGCCACCACTCCGGCCTTGGCCACGTTGTAGTTGCTCATGGCCGGGCCCTGCATCAAGGCGGCCATGGAGGCGATGTTGATGATCTTGCCCTTGCTCTGTTCCAGCAGCGGCAGAAAGGCCTTGCAGCCCTTGACCACGCCCATCAGGTTGATCGCGATCTGCCAGTCCCAATCCTCCAGGGACAGCTCGCTGAAGAACCCGCCGGACGCCACGCCAGCGTTGTTGACGATGATGTCGATGCCGCCGAACTTCACTTCGCAAGCCTGGGCGAAGGCGGTCAACTGGCTGTAGTCACGCACATCGCAACGCTGCACGAAGCCGTCGCCACCGGCGGCGCGTACCTGCTTCAGGGTTTCCTGCAGGCCCGCCTCGCTGACATCGGACAAGGCCAGCCGCCAGCCATCGCGGGCCCAGCGCAAAGCGATTTCGCGACCCAGGCCGGAGCCGGCGCCAGTGATCATCATGCGATTTTGCATAAGAGTTGCCTTGTTGTTCCGGGGAAGATGGGCCGCAGTGTAGCGAAGGCCCCTGCGCCACCCACGCACCATCAGGGTGCTGAATGCCCCGGGCAAACCGCTGGCCGGGTGAACGCTGCCGACAACAGAGTGCAAACCTGGCCAGACCCAAAGGAAATAACCCAGGAAGCGGAAAGCTTTAATAAAATTGGAATTTTCTCGAGAAGCGCAGAGTCGGATTTATTAAGCGCTTGGCTCTATCCATAAAGCCAAGTTGTCCTTGAACAACTGCGTTGTTCAACACCACTCAAATAAGGAAGTCGTCATGGGCACCATTCTGATCGTCATTCTGATTCTGCTGCTGATTGGCGGCCTACCAGTATTTCCGCACTCTAGAAGTTGGGGGTACGGCCCTTCCGGAATTATTGGGGTAGTCTTGGTGGTGCTGCTGGTGCTACTGCTACTGGGGAGGATATGAAATGACCGCTAAATAAGCGCATAAGAGGTGGCACTGTTGGTGTCACCTCTCGTTCATGCTCTAGCACTAACAGCTAACGAGCAACGCTCATTACCTTTCTGGCGCAGAGAAAACAACTATGCAAACCTCAGTTCCTTATTCATAGAAAAATGTAACGGTCGCACTTGCCGAGACTTTCCCAGCCTTCACCGTGGGGTTGAACCCTACGTATCCCACGGTGAGTGGAATACTCAGTGCTTCACGATCCACCGTGGTTTGCGAAGTTTTGAACTCTGTGCGAACACCGAGTTTCTGCACCGTTTGGCTACCGGCATCGCCCTGCGCCAGAATCAGCACTACCCCTGTGGCCATATCATCCCCGATGTCATTTACCAGAAAATTATCGATGGTATTTATGCCATCAATCCGATAGGCGACCTTGACGCCTTTGTCACACGTCAGATCGATGCTGAAACTTTTCGGGCCAACCATTCCGGAAGTTGGCGTAAACATTGACTGGTGGACATCGGGCAGTCTGATGGTATCGGTGGGCCTGGCAACTGTGCAGCCTCTATTGATGGCTGTGTAAGACACGTTCCGGAACGTTACCTTGTGGGTTAAGTGGTTGTGATAGTAGACATCAGCCATCTGATTGCCGGAAACCCCCGACTTGATCTCGCCGATCTTTACCAACTCGAAGGTGAACTTGTGCAGAGGCGTATATTTCCACGGACCGATTGTACGTTCATGGCGAACGGCCTGCATGAACGTACCCCCACCCTCGTGCCAATATATGCGCATTCCGATTCCTGGTATTCCGGTCTCATACACATTCGGGTAATCCGTCTTTGCAGGATTCCCCCTATAACCGTGATCGAACCAAACCGTGTTACCGGTGGTAGGGGAAGCACTGCAGGAAACATTGATTTTTCCTCTGTCGATTTCCTGGATATATATCGTGCTACCTAACGGCGCGTCACGGGGTGGTCTCATCGCCGCGATATCTTGGCTGGTAATATCGTTCGTCATGGTGCCCCCAGAACATTCAGCCCCGCTGGCCACTATGCACTGCAACAACAAACACCCACCCAGCAAGGCCTGAGACGATACTCTCCAAGGGCTCAGCAAACTGTTAAACATCATGATCGCGTCCCTCTTGGGTTTTAAACGACAGGTGGCAAGGCAGTTTCAGCACTTCGTAATACTCATCATCGTTGGCGCTCTCACCGCGACTGATACTGTAAGGCACAGAACAATGCTGATCGGCCCCCTCGCCCCACTTGACCAGCAACCGGCCTTGCCCCTCCAGCCCCCTCAAAAAGGTACTGCCGCCTTGCCCTACCTGAGTCAAAGCGTCACCGCCGGCAGTGAGTACTTGCGCGCCCAAGGGGATGCTTTTGCCATCATCACGCA